>CAVWDK010000004.1:0-1794200 GCA_963753715.1 uncultured Acidobacteriaceae bacterium
CAGCACTCCCCAGACGAATCGATCCAGGCCCGCTCTAGGTTCTAATTGCACGGAACCAGAATTTTCCTCTTACGACGCAACTTGCAACGTGTATCCTTCGGTCAAAATCCAGTTCTTCAGTCTTCGATTTTTGTTGGAGTGTCGATGGTCACCCGGCGGGAATTCATCCAAGCTTCCGCTTTGCTCGGCGGAGTTGCAATTGGCGGCAATTCTTTCAGTCCTTTGCGAGCTCCAGGGAAGGACTCTGCGGCAATCAATCCGACCGTGACAACGGCTCTGGGCAAGCTGCGCGGAGCGCATGTCAACGGGGTCTACTCGTTCAAGGGCATCCAGTACGGAGCCTCTACCGCTGGTCCGCTACGTTTCCAGCCGCCCGTGCCTCCCAAACCCTTGGACCGGTGTTACGCGACGCGCTCCAGGTGGGACCGCCAGCCCCACAGGTTCTGGATTACGGCGGATTCTGGCGTGGCCTGTCTGGACCGGGGGGACTTGAGTGAAGACTGTCTGGTTCTCAACGTGTGGACTCCGGATCTGCGCGGCCGTGGGAAGAGGCCGGTGATGGTCTGGCTGCACGGAGGCAACTTCGGCGTTGGTTCGGGCGCGCGGCTCTCTACGATGGAGCCAATCTGGCTGCGAAGCACGATGTCGTGGTTCTGACGATCAACCATCGCCTCAACCTCTTCGGCTATCTCTACCTGGGCAAGCTGTGTGGCAACAGATTCGCGTTCAGGCAATGCCGGCATGCTCATATCGTGCTCGCTCTCCAATGGATTCGGGACAATATCGCGCAGTTTGGCGGCGATCCGGCCAATGTGACGCTCTTCGGTCAATCGGGCGGAGGATATAAAATCGGCACCCTGATGGCCATGCCGTCCGCCCGGCAATTGTTCCACAAGGCCATCATTCAGAGCGGTTCCGTACTGCGCGTGGATTCCGCGCAAGACGCTGACGCTCTGGCAAGCAAATGCCTTGCGCAACTCCGCGTTTCGCCCGATCGAATCGACGATCTCGCCAGCCTTTCGGCGGAAGAGATCATCGCCGCATTGCAGAAGATGAAGCCCGAGCCGTTCTTCGCCTTCAGCCCTGTGGTCGACGACCACTCGCTGCCCCGGCAGCCATTCGACCCCGATGCTCCAGCCGAAACTGCAGGTGTGCCAATGCTGATTGGCACCAACTCCCTTGAGACCACCAGCCTCAACGGCGACTTCGATCCCACGAGTTTCTCGCTCGACGCCGCGGCAATGAGGAGCAGGCTGAAAGGTCTTCTTCACCTGGACGATCAATCCAGGTTGGATGCGCTGATCGCCACCTACCAGGCGGCGTGGCCAGGCTCCACGCCAAGCGATATCTACTTCGCTGTGACGACAGACGTCGATTTCCGCATGGATGCCATCGCTCAAGCAGAGCGCAAGGTCGCGCAACGCACTGCGCCCGCATATATGTATCGGTTCGACTGGCCCTTGCCGATGGACGGAGGAAGGTTCAAAGCAGCGCACGGCGCCGAGATTCCGTTTGTGTTTGACAATCTCGACAAGGCTCCCAACTGGGGGGTTACGAGGAACGAACGCCTCCAGCGGCTAGCCGATAAAGTGAGCGGAGCGTGGGCCGCTTTCGCCCGCACTGGCAATTCCAATCACGCCGGCGTGCCCCATTGGCCAGCCTACGACCCCGGCAGCCGTGCCACCATGATTCTCAACGACGAGTGCCACGTGGAGAACGATCCAGGGAAGGCGGAACGCATGGCCCTCAGTAGCCTTAGGCAATCCTAAGTTTGATGGCTCTCAGCAGCAGACTGTCAATTAAAGATCGGAGAAAGAGGAGTGATGTCATGGTGAGATGCGTGCAACGCAGATGTTTTGCAGGTGCAATATTGGCCCTTGTCTTTGTCTCACTAGCAGCACAGAACACTAAGGCGCAGGGAAGTGCCAACTCAGTCCAATGTGGCAATCAGAAAGCCAATCAGCTTTTGCAGCGCGGTCACGACACCTTCCCGAAAAGCGGGTATGGGTGGCCGCCAGTGGTCGCCCGTGCGGGTCGCGCGCTCACCTACTTTGAACTGGCTGCCGAGAAGGATCCTTCATGCGCACAGGCGCAGGTAGCTCTGGCAAAAGCAGAGATCGGATTTCCGAGCTGGCCGGCATTGCCGGAGCGGTTTCAGAAGGTGAAGGAAGCAGCGAGGAAGGCAATTAAACTCCAAGATGGCCTTGCCGAAGCTCACGCATTGCTTGGCGAAGCAGAGTTCAATACCTGGCAATGGGAGCCGGCCGAGAAGGAGTACAAACGAGCCATTGAACTGGTTCCGAATGATCCCTCGAATCATCTCCATTACGCTCGATTCCTGGCGGCGATGGGGCGCTCGGCCCAGGCCATCGAGGAAGGAGAAAAGGCACGCGCGCTCGCGCATGGATCGACACAGGTCGATCTCGCTGCGGGCGAGATTTACTACTGGGCGCGACGCTATGACAAAGCCGAAGAGTTGATTCGGCCGGGGGTCGAATCTAATCCGATGGGTAATTTCCTCCTCGGCTGGGCCTGCGCCGGCCAGTCGAAGTGGCAGGAGGCGATTAACGCATTCGCGGCAATTTTGCCGCTGACCGACCGTGACGCCGGGGACCTGATGAGCCTGGCATACGCCTATGCCTCCGAGGGGAGACGCAGCGAAGTTATGCCAATGCTGGACGAGGCAAAACAGAAAACCGCCCTGATGTACGTGCCCGTGTACCGGATCGCGGCGGCTTACCTGGCGATGGGCGATAAGGAACATGCACTCGAATGGTTGGAAAAATCCGCTACCGACGACCGGAGCTGGATGGTTTGGCTCAAAGTGGATCCGGTCATGGACCCTCTCCGTTCCGATCCCCGGTTTCAAAAGCTTGTCGAAGAAATGAAGTTCCCATCTCAGGCACGAAACTAATCCGGGCACGCACTCTGCCGAGCCGTCAGATCGTTCGTGTTAAGTCGGCTTGCTGTTCACCGGACCTGCCTCAATTGGCGATATCCGCCTATGCACTCATTGAGCGGTAACGGGGCACATTTTGAGTTCCGGTTGTGGTTGTCGCCCACTGGGAACCGCCCACTCGGAAATAACTCAAGAGTAAACACTTGAGACCGAGACGGCCGCCTCTTTAACGAGCCATAGTCGAATAGTCCTTCGACCAGGATGACTTCGTCATAATGGCGGTTTGCACGCATGCGTGACCCAGTAGAAACTCAATTTGTTCGAGCTCACCTCCTGCCTCAGTGGGGAAGGCTTCGCCCGCGCTGTTGAGTCCCTATCCACCGCGCTCAGTCCTGCCACCGAACGCAACTACAACATCGCGGTCCGCAGTTTCCTTGTCTATCTCGGCGCCGAATACCCCAGGGTTACCGGCCTCGAACAACTGCACCGCGATCCGCACATCCTTGGATGGATGTCGCGCATGCGCGCACAGACCCCACCGCTGGCCACCGCAACCTGCATCGGACGCCTCATCGCTCTGCGCGCCGTCTTGAACGAGTTGGCTTGGACACACAAGCTTGCTGAACTTGCTCACCTGATAAGGCGCGAGGATATTCCGCGTACGCCACAGAGTCTGCCCCGTCCGCTCACTGCAGAGCAGGATCATCTCTTGCAGCAGGAGTTGATGCGTCGCAGTGATCTTGCCGGAAATGTCTTCCTGTTGCTGCGCCATACCGGCATGCGCATCGGCGAGTGTGTTGACCTCTCGTATGACTGCCTGCACTCCATAAGCCGGAACCAGTGGGCAATCCACGTACCGTTGGGCAAACTCAAAACGGAACGCATGGTTCCTGTTGATGCCTTCGTCCGTGATCTCGTTCATCGACTGCGCTTCTTTCGCTCTCTGGATCCGCTGCCTGACAACGGACGGCTCCTGGCCTGGCATGGATCGAGAGTCTCTCTTCTCGCCCGTCTCCGCGATTACCTGCATCTGGCCTGTCACTCTGCCGGCCTGCCCACCAGTATCGTCCCGCATCAGTTGCGCCACACCTACGGAACGGAAATGCTTCGTGCCGGCGTCGGCTTCGCCGCGGTCATGAAACTGCTCGGCCACACCGATCCGGGCATGACCATGCGCTACGTGGATGTGACCCTGACCGATCTCCAGCGCGAGTTCCAACTAGCTCGCTCGCAACCGCGGCATCTGACTCCACAACCCAAAACCTCATCCGCCCCTCTGCGCACGGGTCGCGACGGGCTCATCGACTCCTTGCTCGTCGCACAGAATCGCATGCTGGTTCTGCGCCGATCTCTCCCAAACGGCAATGCCCACTCTTGCCTCGACCGCCTCGCAAACCGGCTCACCAAGATCCTCGCCGAAATACGCGAACTCCAAATCAACTGAATGAAAATGAGCAGCGATTGGCCGGTTAACAGGCCAATGCGCGTTTCCAGCTCCCACTCGCCCCGGTCTTTTGGAGTTCCGGGTGGATGGTCGCCAAACCGTCCCATCCGGAAGTTACTACTTGAGCAAGAGTCTGACTCGTAGTGATCACCGCTTTCTATTGGCGACTCGGCATATGGACGAAACGTCGGCATCTCGTACAGCATCCGAATGTGTTTACCGCTACAGAGAGCGCCAGGAAACAGACACCGCGCTTTGGCAATCCTTTGATCCTTGGTCGTGAATCCCCAAAGCCCCCATGCCCGGGCGAATGCCCGCAAGCTGCGTACCGCCCCATCGGCCCCCTCCATCTTTTTCGCCAGCTTCAACACTTTCCCCTGCGAATCCGTATCTATACAGCACCCCCCGCTCGCGCTCGAAGAAAATCTTCAAGCGCACAGCGCTGTCGTGCAGCGAGACCCGACCGGTCCCGTGTGCTCAGTCATCAAACCTCTTCTGAAGCGCACCGCCGGCCGAGGTCACGATGCATGGATGCAAAGCACCCATGGCGGCTCTGTTCCGCCTTGGAACCGCTCCTTCTCGATGGCAACTCACATCCGGGATGAGCAACCATAAGTGTGGCCAATCATGATAGAAACCCTGGAGACAGGCATAACCTCGCCCGCGCTCCCGACTCTTGCAGAAATAGAACGGCGAACGGAAGACCTGCTCGCCCAGCCCCACCTTTCCGCCAACCGCGGCGCTGCCCCACCTCGCGCAACCTGCACGCCCCCGGCCAGAACCAACCCCAGCACACTCTACGCTCCATATTCGACGAGTACGCCCTCTATGGCCTTGCCGGAGAAGCCGTGCGCACTCTGGCTCCGCACACCGAGGCCCAGCCCGAGGCCATTCTCCTGCAGTTGCTCGCCGCCTTTGGCAACGTGATCGGCCCCGGCCCTCACTGCATGGTCGGCTCCACCCGCCACACCCTGAACCTCTTCGTCGTGCTCGTCGGAGAATCCAGCAAAGCCCGCAAGGGAACCAGTTGGAACCAGATAGCCCGGCTCTTCGCCGAAGTGGATCCCGCCTGGACGGAGAATCGTGTGACCAGCGCCCGTCTCACCGCCCGCGGCCTCATTGCCGTCATGGGCCACCAGGCAGGCGACCGGCGTCTGCTCGTACTCGCCGAGGAACTCGCCGCCGTGCTCCACACCATGGGCCGCAGCCGCTCCCCGCTATCCCCCCTGCTGCGCAGCGCTTGGGATGGCGCAACCCTGCGCCTGCTCGACCGTGACCGCCTCCTCCATGCCGGCGGAGGCCATCTCAGCCTCATCGGTCACATCACCCAGCGCGAGCTCGCCGAGTCCCTTCGCCGCACCGAAGCCCACAACGGCTTCGCCAACCGCTGCCTATGGGCCTGCGTGCAGCGCAGCCAGTGCCTCCCCGATGGCGGCAACGTCAACGCCGAACAACTATCCGCCGTCGCGCGCCGTCTCCGCCTGGCCGTCGAGTGGGTACAAGGCCAGGGCGAACTCCGCTTTCGCCGCGACCCGGCCGCCGCCGAACTTTGGAACGGCCACTACCCGATCTTGAGTCAGGCCCGTTCCGGACTCCGCACCGCCGCCACCGGTCGTGCCGAAGCTCAAGTACTGCGCCTGAGCGCCCTCTACGCCGCTCTCGACCGCAGCCCCATCATCCAGTTGCCCCACCTTCAGGCAGCCCTCGCCCTCTGGGACTACTGTTCCTATTCGGCCGGCTCCCTCTTCGGTTCCTGTGTCGCAGACTCCGTCGCCGATCGCATCCTCGAGGCTCTTCAGGCCGCAGACAACGGCCTCACCCGAAAACAGATCCGCGATCTCTTCCACGGCCACCTCGGCAGCGGCTCCATCGACCAGGCCCTCGAAAAACTCCGCTCTCTCGGGGTAGCCACCTTTCGATACGTTCCCGGCCGCGGTCCCTTCACCACACTCTGGTCCGCCACCGATTACGAAGACCCCGAACCGGCGGAAGAAGAGACCGCCGGACCCGAAGAATTCCTCCGGGAGGAAACCTAGCGCGCATAGTGCGCACATTTGAGCCATTTCCCGAACCCATTCTCCCTTGAGCTCAGGATTGGCATTTCTGAAAAAATCCCCCCCGCTGGACTAACGAGAAGAAGGCTTTGGTTCAGGGTAGTGCGAAGGCGACGTACACACCGCCGGATGGCTTTCTGCTCGATTGGCCTCCGCCGGCCGCGATCACCACGTATTGCTTTCCGTTGACCATGTAGGTCGCGGGTGTCGCAAGACCGGAGAACGGCAATTCTGTCTCCCAGAGCAGCTTTCCGGTGGTCTTGTCGTAAGCGTGAAACTTCTGATCGAAGACGCTCGCACCGATAAAGAGCAGGCCGCCCTCCGTGACTACAGGCCCTCCGTAGTTATCCGATCCGGTGTCTGACGTTCCCTTCGTTACGAGCTCGGGATAAGTTCCAAAAGGAATCTTCCACAGATACTTGCCAGTATTCAGATCGATGGCGCTCAGAGTTCCCCAGGGCGGCGCAGTGGCAGGATATCCCTCAGGATCCGTGAAGCGACGAAAGCCTATGGTCTTATATGGCATGTCATCGGTTGTTTTGCCTCCTGCCGCCTCAGCAGCGACGTGATCAGCAGGAGGGGCAGCGCCACGAGCAGCCCGCGGAGGTGGCGCCTGCTGCTGTTGCGGAGCCCTGGTCAGGTAGCGGATCACCGCCTGCACCTGCTCATCACTCAGACTGGTGAAGGGAGGCATGCGGCCTTTGCCCCCGCGAATGGTGGTGGCAATCTCCTTATCGGTGAGGATGCCCTCGATACCCCGCAACGAGGGAATCGCTGGTGGAGAACCGGCGCGGTTGATGCCGTGACAACCACTGCATTGGTTCTGGTAGACCTTCTCGCCGAGGCTCCCGGCAGGTGGCGGAACCGTCAGACCTACCAACCACGCTGTGTCGTTGGCATTGACGTAGAGCACTCCCGTGGAAGGATCTACGGCCACCCCGCCCCACTCTCCTCCTCCAGCAAACCCCGGCATATCGATGGTGAGCTTATCCACGCTGGGGGGAACAAACTGACCACCGCCAATCATGTTGTTGAACTGCTTCACTGCCCAGGCGTGCGCTTCGGGCGTGCGGTTGGTCAGGGTATTGATGGTCGTGCTCTGATGGGTGTAAGGCTCAGGCGAGGTTGGGTAAGGCTGAGTGGGCGAAGCGACTTCGCCGGGAACATTGCTGGCGGGAACGGGAATTTCCTTGATAGGGAAAAGAGATTTTCCTGTGGAACGATCAAAGACGTAGAGAAGACCGGACTTGGTTGTCTGGGCAATGGCATCCACTCGTTTGCCGTCGTGGTTGACCGTCACCATGGCGGGCGGAGCGGGAAAATCGCGATCCCAAAGGTCGTGATGCACGCCCTGGAAATACCAGATGCGTTTACCGGTCGCGGCGTCGAGCGCGATCAGCGAGTCGGCAAAAAGATCGTTGCCGAGACGATCGCCGCCGTAAAAATCAAAAACTGCAGAACCGGTGGGCACATAGACAATGCCGCGCTTCTGGTCGACGGTCATACCAGCCCAGTTATTGGCGGCGCCGGCATTTTTCCACGCGTCTTTCGGCCAGGTGTCATAGCCGAATTCTCCCGGTCGCGGAATGGTGTGGAAGGTCCAGCGCAAGGCTCCGGTGCGTACATCGAATGCGCGGATATCTCCGGGAGGCGCCGGATGGGTTTCAGGGTTCGAACCGCCGACGATGATCAGATCCTTGTATATGCTGCCCGGCGTGGTCAGCGCGACCGACTGCTCTTCGTACGGTTCCCGCAATCCCTTGCGTAAGTCGATCCTGCCGTTCTCCCCAAAGCTGGGGATCACCTTGCCCGTGTTTGCATCGAGCGCATAAAGATAGTTGCGGGCGCCGGCGAGAATGCGGCTTTGGTGCCCATCGGTCCAATAAGAGACGCCGCGGGTCAGCACGAAGCCGGGAAGGCCAAAATCGAACTTCCAAATCAGCTTGCCCGTTGCCGCATCGAGCGCCACCACGCTGCGGCGCGGTGTGGTGGCATAGAGAACCTTGCCGACGATAATGGGGTTGGCTTCAATGCCACCCTTTTCTCCAGTGTCATACTTCCAGGCCACGACGAGGTTCTTGACGTTGTCACGATTGATTTGTGACAGGCTCGAGTAGTGCGTGCCGTCGTGTCCTCCGTAGGAAGGCCAATCCTGCTGTCCACAGGCCTTCGATGATCCGGTGAAACCAAGTCCCAAGGTTAAAGCTAGCGCTGCCGCTGCCTTGCACTTCCCCATCTGGTGGTTGACCTCAGCTGAAAGAGTAAACCGGGACGGCAGTTTCAGCCGCAGAAACGATTCTCTACCCGGATCCGCATGATTCTACAGGATGGCGGGGCGTTCAGCCGGGAACAGCGGTTTGTGACCAAGAACACCAAAATATTTGCCCCTGCGATTGCGCAACGCGAAACTTACCCGGCTACATCAGCGTCTGCTCGAAGACAGTTCAAACATTTTGAATGGTTGCCGGCTGTTTGGCCCATTCAAGGCCGCCACGCATCAGTGCGGCCGCGAAAACGATGTAAAGTGGATGCGTTATGTCGCTACCCTGGCGGTGGTTTTGAAGCAAGGATGCCAGGCCCACCCTCAATGCCCACCGAAAAGGAGAATACCCATGAGCTCTGACTTTTCCAGAAGAACCTTGATGAAGGGGATCTGTTCAACCGCTGCGTTGTCGGCCGCCTTACCGGCCGCAGCGGTATTACCTGCCGCCGCCGCGGACGGAACCAAATACACGGGCCCACATGGCCCCGGGATGCCACAGGAAGGGCCGAACACACCCAAGATCAGCGCGCCGCAAAATTTCCACGCGATTACCGATGAGTCCATGCGGCAGGTCAAGCAGATTGGGGTCAACAGTGTGTTGATGGGTGGTCCGAAGATGCCCTGGGAAGAGTCGGAACTGCAGGGCGTTGTGGACAAGCTCAAGACCGGCGGCCTGGTGGTGGGCAACATGATGATCGCAGGCTTCAACAACTGTATCTATGGACGAGCCGGAGCGGCGCGCGACAAAGAGATCGAAGACTTCAAGAGCTCGGTTCGCGCTGCGGGCAAGGTAGGCTTGCCAGTCATTGAGTACAACTGGTATGCGCATCGGGCGATCGAGGGCTACTACCTGGAGGAAGGCCGCGGCGGCGCGGGGTATACAGCGTTCAATATCAATCGAGTGGAGAACCTGCCCACGATTCCCGAAGAAGGTGTTCATAGCAACGAGGAGTTGTGGAAGAACATCACCTACTTTCTGCAAGCCGTCATTCCGACGTGCGAGCAATCGAACGTTCGCCTGGCGCTACATCCGAATGACCCACCCATTGCGGTCACGCGGGGATCGGGGCAGATCATGGCTTCTCTCGAAGGTTGGAAGAAGCTGATCACGGTGGTCAACAGCCCGGCGAATGGGATCACATACGAATGCGGCGTTTCACGCGAGATGGAAGTCGATCCGGTCGAGGTGTGCAAATACTTTGGCACGCGAGATCGTATCAATCACGTGCACTATCGCAATCCCGTAGTAAGAGTGCCGCATAACGATTACACCGAGACCTTTATCGATTTGGGTGAAAACAACATGCTGGCGGTGATGCGAGAGCTGATCAGGGTGAAGTACACCCGCCTGATCTACCCCGAGCACGAGCGGGCATTGGATTACGACAGGGCAGTCGGCATTCACAATCAGTATCCCGGCGGGGGCGGATACACCGGAATGGTGTATGACATCGCCTACGCTCGGGCCATGTTCCAGGCATCGATCATGCTGGAACGGGGCACGGAGTGGAAGGAATTCTAGGTGCTGCCTCGAACGGGACGCCATCCCTGTGGGTTTTCCAGCAGGGGTGGCGAACCACCGCAATCTAGCTTGAGCGCGGCCGCAGGCTGAGCAGATCTGACCCTATGCTGTACTTCCGGGTATGTGGATTTTGTTCGATATAACCATAGACCTGTAGCGAATGAAGCAGCCTATGTACGTCACTGGGCAGAAGGCCGGTGCGATGCGCGATCTGGGTCACTCCGAGCGAAGAGCGTCCTTTGAATTCCGTGAGTATCCGGCAAACCTTGGTGACGGTCGTGGCAGTCTGACTCAAAAGGTGACCTTTCCTGCGAGGTTGATGATGCGGCTCCCGCCGCTGACGCCGGTCACGAGACCGAACGATGAACTGTTGCCCGTGTGCGCATGCTGCAGAAACTAACGCGACACATAGGCAATGCCGCATATAGCTAGTGACCAGGCTTTTCCGGCTAACTTGAATTCGCATGTCTTTCCCTCCAGGAATGACTCGCTCATGGCCTTCCCATCAGGTCTTGCCATATCTTTCTCGTTAGTTAACCTGCTGGATTCCTTACTCACCTCGAAGTGGCACAGACTGTAAGCCGGTTTGGCGTGCGTGTCAAGCGTATACCACTATCTGAAACTGTTACCGATAAGTCGTTGGGGGTCAGAGGTGGCTAAAAGAAGGGGCCCATCCTTCAACCCCAAAGGCCTGGGTTCAAGAATGGGCCCGATGTTCTTTGGTTTGCCGAGAACCGCCGGCTAGGGTTCTGGAGCTCCTGGCGGCGGGGTGCGTGGCTGGCGCGGCTTGGAAGCGTCGGATAATAGCTGATCGAATTCGGAACGCGGCATCTTCAGCTTTTCAGGATGCGCATCGATATATTTCGCAAGGCCCTGGAATTTGGCGGGTGTCCAGCCGCCTTCGAACTCGGCGCCGTTCTTGCCCTGGCGATTCAGTTCGAAGTTGTAGTCGTCCATCAGATTCGTAAATTCGGCGTGACTCACCGCGGCTTCGGCCATGATTGCGGGGATAAAGATGACGCCGTCGGTCTTGGCCAGGACGAGGTCCCCAGGCAGAACAACGGCGCGTCCGATCCGGATAGGCGCGTTGATCGCGGTCAGCGTCATTTGCTGCCAGAAGGAGGGATCGTAGCCCTTGTAGAAACCGTTAAAGTTGGGAATTTCCCGGTTCTCTTCCTGATCTCTTATCCCACCGTAGAAGACGAAACCGGTGTGGGTGTGGGCGGCGATCCCGTTGCCCAGATTGGATCCGATGAGCGTACCGTCGATGATCTTGCCGAAGCCATCGGCGACATATACGTCGCCAATCTGGAGTTCGTTGATCGGCCAGCTATTGTTTCCGCTAACTCTTCCCTCCGCCTTCCCTTCGGCGGCAATCGCCTTCGCCATGTCAGCACGTACCGGCATGTATTGGGCCGTGAGCGCGCGGCCGGCGAAAGGTTTCTCGATGTGCAGGGCTTGCCAGTTTCCCTCGAACTGATTGCGGTAGCCCTGCTCGCGCAGATAGTCCCAAATATCTTCGATTGACACGTCCAGAGCGCGCTTGAGCAGGTCGTCCGGCACCTTGGGACGGCCATCGGGAAAGCGGTCGCCCTTCCAGTCGGAGGTGTAGAACATCATCTGTTCCCTGGTCATCTTTACCTGAGAGAAGGCAGTGGAAGCCCCCAACACGGTCCAGACCATCACTACAGCTGCAATCAATTTTTTCATAGGAGTCTCCTGCCTCGAACACCATATCATTCGGGGAATTTTGCGCCAAGGTTTGGGCAGGGGCCCGCGGCTCGCAATAATTTCGCTCGAATGAGCGATCGATTTCACTTCTTTAGAGATAGCACCTTCAGGTTTCTGAACTCAATTTTGTTTCCTGGCTGGCACTGTAATCCGATTAAACCTTCGGTATGTTTAGCATCGTGATCGTCAAGGATCGTCTTGCCATTGAGAGTGACCACGTAGTGGTCCCCATCCGCCTTGATATCGTAGTTGTTCCATTGATCGTCCAGGATCTTCACCGGGGCGGCCTTCAGAGACTCGACCAGACTGCCCGTATTGTAGCCAGCGGGCTGGTAGTCCCAAATTTGCACTTCGTAACCGGTTTTGTTCGGCGCGCCCTCTTTCGTCGAGCGGATGAAGACGCCGCTATTTACTTTCTCGCTGCCGCGAAACTGCAGCTTGAGTTCAAAATTGGAATAGGTGCCGGTGCTCGCCAACCATCCAGGACTCGTCCCAGGACAAAGGAGCGCGCCGTCGGCGACGCTCCAATCCCCGGTCGCGGGCGGCTTCGAGGTACTGTAGGGTTGCCATCCATCCAGACCCTTGCCGTCGAAGAGGAGCTTCCAGCCGCTCGCGGACTCCTTCGGAGTGAGTTTGTTGGGTGCACCCTGCGCGCAGGCAATGCCACTCGCTATGCTGACGATTCCCAAAACCAAACAATAGTTCGCGATGATTTTCATGGTTTCCCCTCGAAATAGCTCTCACACGTCGATCTAAGGTGGCTGCACTAAGGTGCGGGTGCAGTGGAAGGAGCAGGCGGTGCCTGGCGACGCTTGAGCCTTTCAGCCATGAGCGCGTCGAATTCCGAGCGCGGCATCTTCAGCTTATCGGGATGCGCATCGATATATTTGGCGAGACCCTGATACTTTTCCGGAGTCCAACCGCCTTCAAATTCAGCGCCGTTTTTACCTTCTTTGTTGAGTTCGAAGTTGTAGTCGTCTTCAAGGCTGGTGAATTCCGCGTGGCTGATTGCGTCCTCAGCCAGGATTGCAGGGATAAAGATCACTCCGTCGGTTTTCGCGAGGACGACATCCCCCGGCAACACAACCGCACGGCCGATACGGATGGGCGCGTTGATCGCGGTCAGTTCCATTTGGGCCCACGCTGAGGGATCGTAGCCTTTATAGAATCCGTTGAAGTTCGGGATCTCGCGGTTTTCTTCCTGGTCCCTGATGCCGCCGTAGAAGACAAAGCCGGTATGGGTGTGGGCGGCAATGCCGTTGCCGAGATTGGAACCGATCAGCGTACCTTCGATGATCTTCCCGAAGCCGTCGGCAACATACACATCGCCAATTTGCAGTTCGTTAATGGGCCAGCTGTTGTTTCCACTCACGCGTCCCTCTGCCTTACCTTCCGCGGCAATGGCCTTGGCCATATCCGCCCGGGTCGGCATGTATTGGGCCGTCAGCGCGCGGCCGGCGAAAGGTTTGTCAATGTGCAGAGCTTGCCAGTCACCCTCAAACTGGTTGGCGTATCCCTTCTGACGAAGAAACCCCCAAATATCCTCGATGGTGCAATCCGTGGCCCGCTTGAGCAAATCGTCCGGCACCTTGGGACGCCCGTCGGGAAACCGATCGCCTTTCCAGTCAGAGGTGTAGAACATCATCTGATCCCTGGTCATCTTGACCTGAGAGAAGGCAGCCGAAGCACCCACCATCGTCCAGACGATTACCGCAGCCGCAAGTATCTTTTTCATGAGAGTCTCCTGCCTCGAAAACTAAACCATTTGGGGGATGGGTCGCCAACCTTGTCAGATAACGGACACAGGGGAAGTATCTTGACGTTGGCGGGCGTTATTTGGTTTCCAAGCCAGCTTTATCTCCTCACCTCAATAAGGCTGCGGCCGGTTGGTGTATTTGCGGCCGATGGCTGCGGTTTCCGGGCTCGCTGGACCCACCATGACACCTTCCTTGATCATGTCCACCACGTCCTTGGCGGTCAATGAGTTGAGAAAGAAGATGTGGTTGGCCTTGCAGGCAGCGAGGACCTTGCTCCGTGCGGCTACCATTTTCGGGTCCTGAATCGCGGCCTCGCCATGCGCGCGGACCCCGAGGGACATCGCCATATCCCCGGGACCCCATTCTGCCATGCCGATGCCCGGCACTTTCAGATTTTCGTCGACATTGGCCAAGGCATACTTATCTTCTTCTTTGACCCCGAGCAGGAGTTCACCATTGGGATTGAGCGGCCACGGATCCGCCTTATCTTCGTACTCCTCCTGGGAGACTCCCCAGATCTGGGCGGCGGTTGCTACACCGTGAACGCCGCGGCGTCCCTCGGGCAATCCGTCTACCCCCACTCCTTCGTGGTGAATGGGAAAGCGCACGGATTCGACAAAGGCCCGGATGGCGCCGGGGTCATCCGCATGAGTGAGCATCACACCGTGCACGCCGGTGGCGAGTACCTGGTTGAACATCCAGGCATTGGCGTGGACCGCCGCCGCATCCATGCCATTTACCGGTACGTTGACGATCACCGCCGGCGTGCGATGACCGCTTCTGTCCGGGCCGCCGGCTACCAGCCCGCGCATGTACTCCTGCAGGCCCTTTACGTCAAAGGGAGCGTGTTCCATGTCGTAGCTGATGTAATCCGCATAGGTTTGCGCGTCTTTCATTCCCTGCTCGTAGGTACCAGTAGTTCCGGAGTGTGAGCCGGTGTAGTAGATAGGCTGGCCTTCCGCCAAAAGCTCGATGGCCTGGTTGATGCGCTTCGGTTTTGGGGTCTGGGCCACGATGGTCGCGGTGACCGCGATTAGCAGAACGGACGCCAGAATAAAGACCGATTGTCTTCCTATCCTCTTCATGAACACCCCCGTTGAGGTTGATCTATCATTGACTCTTTATGGCAGGCGGATACTATTCCAACGAATGGTTCGGTTGCAAAAGAATTTTCGTGAGAATGGGAGTGTTCTCGTTTCTGAGGCGTAACCCGGTACGGTCGCCAAGGAGACGAGACAATTGCGTCCCACTATACGGTAAGGCAGCCCGTCTTCGGCGATGTAGCGGTAAAAGACGAGCAAGACGAGCAGGAGAGGAGTAGCTCACATGGACGTTTCGCTGGACGGTGTATTTGCTGTGCCGCCGCTTGCGCGAAAGGTGGGCGCCGCGAGGCGAGCCATGGATTTCGAGCAAAACTCGCGCATCGTGCGCTCCATCGTGAACGGCGGGATCACGCGCTTCATCTATGGCGGCAATGCTTTCCTCTACCATTTGACGCTGGACGAATATGAGCAGCTGCTGGAGTGGCAAGCGGAGATGCAACGGGATGGGTTCTGGCTGATTCCGAGTGCTGGTCCTTCTTATGGGAGGTTGATGGACCAGGCGAAATTATTGCGCCGCTTTGCTGTCCCCTGTGTGATGACGCTTCCCTGCGGAGATCCTCGCGATGCGGCCGGGCTGGAAAGGGGCCTTCGTGAATTTTCCGAAGCGGCTGATGTTCGCCTGATGCTCTACCTGAAAGAAGAAACGAACATGGGAGCGGATCTCATGGCGGGTCTCGACGTGGTCGCCCGGCTCGTCGACGAGGGGGTTTGCATCGCGGTCAAGTATGCTGTCGTCCGCGCCGATCCGGCCCATGACCACTATCTCGACGAACTCATCAAGCGGGTTGATCGGCGAAAGGTCCTCAGTGGTATCGGTGAGCGTCCAGCTGTTTTCCATCTCCGGCAGTGGGGCTTGCCTGGATTCACTACCGGCTCCGGTTGCCTGGCCCCCACCTTGAGCGCCGCCGTCTTCTCCGCTTGTCGCGCAACCGACTACGCGGAAGCCGACCGCATCCGCTCTCGTTTCCTGGACCTTGAAGACCTGCGCGATGCGTGGGGGCCTGCGCGTGTTCTGCACCATGCGCTGGAAGTGGCGGGCATTGCTCGCACGGGTCCGATTCCTCCTTTTGTTTCAGAGCTCTCGGCGGAGCAGAAAGATCGATTAGCACCGGTGGTGCAGGAGATCTTGACGCAACAGCAAGTGTTGGTTGCCGGAGATTGAGGGGCATGGTGCGTGAAGCGAGCGGCTGGTCTCGGCGTGACTTCCTCAAATCCGCCGGCGGTGCAGCCTTTCTCGGTGGAGCGGGTTCGATCAGCGGGTTGCGCGCCTTCGCCGCTGCCGGATCGACTTCGACAAAAATCAGCGATATCCAAACCATGACCTTGACCGGTCCTCGCACCTACGTCCTGGTCAAGGTAGTCGCAGACAATGGACATTACGGTATCGCAGAGGCCTACGGCCTTCCCAGCATTGGTGTAAAGGAGCAGATTGAAGCGCTGAAGCCGCTGCTGGTGGGCAAGAACCCACTGGAGATCGACGCCGTTTACACCTACATGGGGATCGGCGGCCCTGAACTATCGGGCACGCGCACGGATGGATCTGCGCACTCGCTCATGCGCGCAGCCAGCGGCATCGAGATGGCGCTTTGGGACCTGGCGGGAAAAACCCTGGGGGTTCCAACCACGACGCTGCTGGGCGGAAGGTTTCGCGACAAGGTTCGCGTCTACGACCATGCCACGCCCCACGACATGCTGAACAAAGATTCGTGCCGGGAGTGGGCGGCAAAGATCAAGGCTGATCCCAGCGGTTTTACGGCGCACAAGATAGGTTTCCGCCATACAGACACGGCGACAGATAGCGGCCGCGACCCCGGCAATCGCGTTCTTACCACCAAAGAACTGATGAATATTGCTCAGGGGTTTGAGAACTGCCGTGAGGCTATCAGCTGGGACCACGACCTCATGGTTCACTGTCACTGGGAGTACGACCTGCGAACCTCCATTCAGCTCGCAGATGCCGTTGCGCCGATCAAGCCGCTATGGCTGGAGGATCCCCTGCCCGTGGATTACTCCGAATCGTGGAGAAGATTGTGTGCGAGTTCCCGTGTGCCCATTTGTACTGGAGAGAATCTCGAACGGCGGGCGGGGTTCAAGGACTTCATCATCTACCAGGGATGCGACATCCTGAACCCGGATCTGCGTAACTGCGGCGGATTCCTGGAGACAAAGCGCGTCGCCGATATGGCTGATACCTTTGGATTGCCAATGGCGACGCACAATACGGGAAGCCAATTGCACACGTGGGCTAACTGCCAGTGGGCTGCCTCCATTCGTGACTATATCGCTTGTGAAACGATCACCGGCCAGGGTGGTTGGATGGACCAGTTGCTTTTACTGGACGGTCCTTATATCAAGGATGGACATGTGAGCGTAACCAGCAAACCCGGGCTCGGCGCGGAGTTGAACCCGGACGTCGTAAAAGCTCATCTGGCGGAAGGCGAACAGTGGTGGGGATGAAAGGATGTCAATGAACCGTCGTACATTGTTGAAGTCTATCGGGAGCGCGGGCCTGGTTGGGGTTGCTTCGCCTCTTTTGCGATCGCAGGAACAGGTTGCGCGCGCCACTCGCGGGATGGCGACGCCCCGCATCAAGGATATCAGTGTGATCGAATGCGAGCCGGCGGGCACGCGGCTCACGGTGGTCAAAATTACCACCGACCAGGATGGGCTCTACGGCTACGGCTGCGCCACGTTTACCCAGCGCGCTGACCTGGTGAAGCCGGCCGTGGAAAAGTATCTGAAACCGTTTCTTTTGGGTAAGACCACGGACCGGATCGAAGATATCTGGCAATCCTGCTACGACAGTTCTTACTGGAAGAACGGCCCGGTGTTGAACAATGCGCTCAGCGGTGTAGACCAGGCCCTTTGGGACATCAAGGGGCGGCAGGCGGGTATGCCGGTGTATCAGCTTGCCGGCGGCAAATGCCGAGAGGCTGTCGATGCCTATGCGCACGCGGATGGCCCTGAGTTTCAGGCCGTCGTCGAGAGTGCGAAAGGCCTTATGGCCCAGGGTTTCCGGAACGTTCGGGTGCAGGTTGGTATTCCGGGAATGGCGGGTTATGGTTCCCGGCACAACGACGACACCAGGCTCAAAGCGCTGCACAACGAGCCGCTCTACGAGCCGGCTTACGATTTTCGCCGCGCGCTCAAGCTGCTGGAAGTCTGCCGTCAGGAACTAGGCGAAGAGGTGGAACTGCTGCACGATATGCATGAGCGCCTGACGCCGAACCTGGCAGTGCAGTTTTGCAAAGAAGCAGAGAAGTTCCACATGTTCTTTCTCGAAGATCCGTTGTCGCCCGAAGATCTTGGCTACTTCCAACAGATTCGTCAAAATTGCGCCACGCCCATCGCGATGGGCGAACTCTTCAACAGCCCGCATGAATGGCAGCCGCTGATCGAGGGGCGGCTGATCGACTACATCCGGGTGCACGTATCGCAGGCAGGCGGCTTTACCCCGGCACGCAAGATCGCGATTCTTGGCGAACAGTATGGCGTGAAAACGGCGTGGCACGGTCCGGGTGATGTTTCGCCGGTGGGGCATATGGCCAATGCCACGCTGGATATCGTGAGCTATAACTTCGGTATTCAGGAATATTCACCCTTCAACGAACGCACCAGGGAAATCTTCCACGGTTGTCCTGAGCTGAAAGATGGATACATCTGGGTGAACGAAAAACCAGGATGGGGTATTGAGATCGATGAGCAGGCGGCTGCCAAGGCTCCGTTCACGCCTGGAAAAAATAACCTCAACGGTGGATGGGGAGAAATACGGAAGCGGGATGGCACGGTGATCAAGCAATAAGTGCGGAGGTTGTTGTGTCACAAGATAACTCCGAAAAGCCCGCCCAGATCGGACGCCGCGAGATTTTCAAGATACCGGCTATGGCTGCGGCTTATGGGCTGCTTCCGCGTTCCGCTGCCGCGCTCTCTGCTTCCTCGGGAGCGCCCATGGATGAGGCGGATCCCGAAGGCACGAAGATTGCCGTCAAACTCACCGTGCAGCACACTACGGATGAGGAACTGCTCTTTCTAAAACAGATTGGGTTGCGCTGGCTGCACGCTGACTTCGGCGAGGAAGCATCCTACGATTTCATTAAGGCTACGCAGGATCGTTTTGCGCGATATGGCATGAAGATCGACTGCGCGCTGCTGGAAAAGTATCGCTCCCTGAAGATCCAGTTGGGACAGCCAGGGAGAGACGAGGATATCGAGAAATTCAACACGTTCCTTACCGATTGCGGCCGCCTGGGCATTCGCACGTCTCACATTGATTTCCATCCCGGAAATACCTACACCACCAACATGATTACGACGGCTCGGGGCTATCGAGCACGTGAGTTCAGCGTGACCGACTTTCGGGACAAGGTCGAAAAGCAGATGTTTGACCGGGATTACTCGGCACAGGATATCTGGGCAAACTACGGTTATTTTCTTGATGCTGTTTTGCCGGTTGCAGAGAAAGCGAGCATCAAATTAGCGCACCATCCGGACGATCCTCCGATCACCCCGATGAATGGAGTGGCTAAAGTCTTCGTTAACTATGCGGGCTACAAACACGCCGAGGATGTGGTTTCGAAAGGCAGTAAGAACTGGGGACTTTGTCTCTGCCTCGGCACCTGGCTGGAAGGGGGTGACACAATGGGCAAAGATGCTGCCTCCATGATTAAGGAATTCGGTGCACGGGGTAAGCTGTTTACCATCCATTTTCGTAATGTGAGCTCGCCTCTGCCGCGATTCCACGAGACCTTTCAGGACGATGGCTACCAAGACATGTATCTCCTGATGAAAGCGCTGCGAGAGGTGCGCAGCACGGCGTCGCTGATACCCGATCATTACCCCGGGATCGTTAGCGACGCCAGCCTCCGCATCGACAACGCGTATATGGTTTCGGCGATGCGGCAGATGCTTCGGCGGGCGTATGAGGAGGTGGGGTGAGGTTATGTTGCGCCGTTAGATTGGCTGGGCTCAGAAAGGTTACACAAGATCTACGGCCGCCAGTCGGTATAGACTTGAACGGGTACGGAAGACGTATCCCGGAGCGCCCTATGTCGTCCACTCCTCTTGAACCGATCAAATCTCCCGATGCCGCAGCGCCCATGTTGCCTGAGGAACTGGTGCGCCACCGAGGCGTGATCGCCTGGTCCAGTTTCTTTTTTGCCCTGCTTCAGAGCATTTGCGGGGCCGTCGTAGCGATCACCGGTCTAAGGGTTGCCATTGGCATTGGAGCACTCGCCCTCAGCACGGGTGCGGGAGCGGCGATGGTTAGATTTCATACCGACGCGATTCGCGTTCCCATGATCGTACTCGCACTGCTCGGGGCGCTGCTGAATCTTGCCATCCTTATGCATGTTCGTCATCTTCGTAATCGCCCTGCCTCACAGTGGCGGCAGAAGCCACTGAGTGTCGGGCAGAAGCGATCAGAGCTGGCCCAGTTGGTTCTATCTTTGGCGACCCTCGTTCTCATCGGCGTAGAAGAGTACCTGCATCTCACCTTGCACCACTCGCTCTAGCTGCTCATTTCCAGGTCGAGCCGCGCATGCAGACGCTCACTGAAGCCGACCGGTAATTCGAAGACCAGGTCGTCAGCCGTCAAAACGAGAATGTTGCGCGCGGAGTCGAGGATAGCCGAGCAGATCTCGCAGTGGTCGAGATGCTTTTGCACGAGATCTCGCATCTCCGCCGGCAATGCCTCGTCTAAATACGCAGAGATGCAACCCCAGACGTGCCTGCAGTTCAAAACCACGGGACCCATCTCCTCTTTGGGTTGATATTTTTCAACAGGGGCGCCAATTGCTTTTGCAGCATAAGGCGTGCGCGGTGCAAACGCACCTTCACGTTTCCGACGGTGATGCTCAGAGCCGCCGCTGTTTCCACGTTATTGAGCTCTTCGACATCACGCAGGACAAACACCTCACGATAGATGGTGGGTAGGCTGGTAATCGCCTGCTGCAGCATTTGTCGAACCTCTTTCCGCTCCAGGGCTTCGGAAGGAACCTCGCGCCAGTCTCGCAGAATTGCGGGCAAAGTATGGCCGCCCTCGTCCTGGGTGTCGTCGATCGATTCCATGCGCAGAGTCGCCTCGCGCCGCAAGCGGCTTCTTGCTTCATTCAGGGCGATACCGATAAGCCAGGTACTGAACTTTGCCTCCGCGCGGAAGGTCGCGAGATGATGAAAAGACTTCAGGAAGGCCTCCTGCGCGACGTCTTCCGCATCTGCTTCGTTCTTCATGTAGGACAAAGCCATCATGTAAACGCTGCGCTCATAAGGGCGGATCAGCTGATGATAAAGCTGTGTGTCTCCAGCAAGAATGGAGGCGATCATCTGCGCCTCGTCCCTGGGCTCGGCCGGCGCCGCCATAGTACCTACACCTGCACTTCAAGACGCTTCGCAACCAACGCGTCTACCGAGAACAAGCCTGCGCCCAGGATAAGGACCATGAGAGACGCAAAGAGAAAGGTGTAGGGATCGGCGACGTAAAACTTTCCAGGATCGGAGAAGATGGAAACCAGCGCCTCATGATCGGCCGTCCAGTAGGCAACCAGCATGTTGAACGCGAGCAGCAGGCCGGTAAAGCGGGAGGCAAAACCCACGATGAGCAATATGCCGCCGAAGAATTCCAAACCTGATACGAAATAGGCGTTGAAGGCGGGAAATGGAATGTTAAGGCTGACGAAGAAGCCGGTGATCTTTTCGATGTGATGCATCTTGCCCCACCCTGTTTGGACAAATTGCCAGCCCCAATAAAGGCGCACTGCGAGCAAGAACGGCGACCGCAGATAAGATAGCTTGTCCGCGGCAAGAGAGTAGTAGTGGAGCAAGTGCTTCATTGAGCCTCTTTCTTCACGTCGACGGGAAAAGCCGACAACTGTCATTCGCCGGATTAGAGCGTAACCCTCACGCGAAAGTTACAGAGAAGATCCAATTGTGGACGTCCACGATCATTCCTCACGCCGAAACGACACATGCGATTGCTTGTAACTTTGCCACCGCTATTCGTTCTAACGGTCGGCAAGAGAGAAGAGTCGTGAGTAGCATCTTCGCTCTTGCGAATCAACTCCCGAGACAAGAACGTCAAGCGCACGCCATGCGCGGGCCCAACCCAGAAAGGTATTCATCCATGAAGAACCATTCCGCAAATACTCTCGCCCTCGCCGCTGCGTTTGCAGGTCTGCTCGGCGGTACGACAGCACGCTTGAATGCGCAACCCGCCCAGCAGGGCAGCATCTCCGCCGTGAGTGCAACTTCCAACCCCGGCGTGCTCCTGGTCGCACAGAACCAGCCCGCGCCGGAGACGGCTAAGCACTCCTGCAAAGGTAAGAACGACTGCAAGGGTCAGGGCGGCGGCAAAGACGCCGGCAAGAACGATTGCAAAGGCAAGGGCGGCTGCGCTACTGACGGTTCCACACCTCCAAAGGCTAGCTAATTCCCAGTTGTTGGGGGCTTGTCATCGCGCAAGCCTCCAACTGCTCTCTTCAAACCAGGAGCTTCTGATGCCAGCTAACCGATTCAATGCCTTTACCGATTACGGTGTCGGTATCGGGTTGCGGGTCCCACATTACGATCACATCCTGTCCGAGACAGCCGGTCGTCGATTGGTTTGAAATTATTTCGGAAAACTATATGGTCGATGGCGGCCGGCCGTTAAAGATACTCGACCAGATTCTTGAGCAATACAGGGTCGTTCAGCACGGCGTTTCCATGTATTTCGGCTCTGCGCAAGCACTCGATCGCGAACACCTGAAGCGTCTCAAGGAACTCACCCGGCGGACCCGAACTCCGTGGCTCTCGGACCACCTGTGCTGGGGTAGCGTCGACGGACGATACACGCACGATCTGCTTCCGCTGCCTTATACCTTCGAAGCTGTGCATACCACCGCTCAGCGGATTCGGCAGGTGCAGGACTTCCTCGAGATCCCCATCGCGGTCGAGAACGTGAGCAGCTATGCGGAGTTTCACGAGTCCCAGATGACAGAGTGGGAGTTTTTGAACGAGGTCGTCCACGCCGCGGATTGCGGCATCCTGCTCGATGTGAACAACATCTATGTCTCCTCGCAGAATCATGGATTCGACCCTTTGCAATATGTGAACAGCGTGGATGCCGATCGCGTGGCGCAGATACATATCGCCGGCCACTCCAGGTTTGAGAAGTACACGCTCGACACCCACGACCATCCGGTGCTCGACCCAGTCTGGAAACTATACGCGCGCGCGATCGAGCGCACAGGGCCCACGGCCACGCTACTGGAGTGGGATGACAACATACCGTCTTTCGCTGAGGTTCACGCGGAAGCGCTCAAGGCCAATCGCTTTCTTACGGCATCAGGGCAACTGGAACCTGAGATGTTCGACCAGGTGCCCGTATGAACCTCCTGGAGCTTCAGCGACGCATGTCGCAGGACGTGATGCGTCCCCTGACCCCCGACTTTGCGATGCAGGCTACGGCCGAGCAGGGATTGCCCATGGAAGAGATCGCAGCCAGTTACATGAAACCTAATGCCCTGCTTACTTCCTTTGATCGGCTCGAGATCTACAACCGGCAGTACTGGTTTCGCGTGATCGCCGCTGTTTCGGAAGATTTCCCCGCCCTCCAGGTGGTTCTCGGCCAGGAGAAGTTCGACTCGCTGGTGCTGGCATATCTGCGTGAAAATCCGTCGACTTCGTTTTCGCTGCGAAATCTCGGAGCCAGGTTGCCGGCGTGGCTCGCGTCTTATCCTGAGCTTGCCGGCCCTCAACACGCGCTGGCGGTTGACGTTGCTCGACTCGAATGGGCCTACATTGAGGCGTTCGACGGAGCCAGTCTTGTGCCCTTAGGCTGGGAGGATTTCGCGGGTCTGGGAGCCGACTCCACCTTGGCCTGCAGCCCCACCTGCAGTTACTGGACTTGCAGTATCCGGTAGATGAGGTGGTCCTTGCTGTCCGCAAATCGACTCCCGAGATCGACATCGTCAGCAATGCAGTGTCCGCGCGCCGGCAGGCTTCGGGGGTGGCGATGCCCGAGGTGACCAGGTCCAGTGTTTACCTGGCCGTGCACCGCTTCGAAGACTCGGTTTACTACCGCCGCATCGATCGCGAGGAATTTCTGCTGCTCGCCGACCTACGAGACGGAGATTCGATCGCCACTGCGATCGAGCGCGCGTTCGAGGGCAGCAAACTTGCTGTGGAGGTGCAGGCGGCCAGGGTTCAGGATTACTTCGCGCACGCCGCAGAACTTGGCTGGTTCTGCTCACCGAAGGGCTATCAGGTGAGCGATGGCTTCACGGCGTAGACATCAGGACGCCGCTTCACCTTCGTTTTCCGATTCCCCTGCGCGCAGAACTGCGCGACTATTATGCTGTAGATACGGCGAATTATGGTACATCGCTGCGCCAACAGGGTCAGCACGACATCGTTCCGGATGGGGGACTCGTCATCCACTTCTAAGCCGGCCGAGCAAGTAAATCCGCCACAACTGTAACTTATTCTCTTGCGCAGGGTCTCATGCACTAGATCCGACGCTCAGCTCTCTTTGGAGGAATCAATGAAGTTCAGGTCCCTGTCATGGCCTATCGTGCTCATGTGTGGAAGCGCCTTTGCCTTGCTGCCAAGCGCACCCGGCCAACATATTATCGGTCTGCAGCCTGGGGTCAAGGCACCGCCGATTGCGCTAGTCGACCAAGCCGAAAAACCAGAGACCTTCAGCACCCTCACGGGCCCGAATGGTCTTCTTCTCCTGTTCTTTCGTTCCGCGGATTGGTGCCCTTTTTGCAAGGGCCAACTTGTCGATCTGGAGCGAGCGCAGAAATTGTTTGCTGCTAAAGGAATCAACGTGGCGGGCGTGAGTTATGACTCTCCGCAGGTATTGGCTGAGTTCTCGCAGCGAAAATCGATCACTTACCCCCTTCTTTCCGACTCAGGGTCGAAGCTGATCGATGCGTTTGGTATTCGCAATGTGGAGGCCACCGGAGCGCAGGCAGGTATTCCCGTTCCGGGCTACTATCTGATCGACAAGCAGGGAGTCATCGAAAAGAGATTCTTTGAAGACGGCTACATCAACAGGCTAACGGCCAACAACGTTTACCAGAATATCTTCGGAGATGTCGCTCTCCCACAGCCAGTAAGGAGCCTGCCTTCGCCACATGTCGTGCTGACTACCATGCAATCTGATAAAGAAGTGACCCCGGGTGAGTTGGTGCGGCTTGTGGTCACAATCACCCCGGATCAAGATACCCATGTCTACGCCCCGGGCGCTGAGAAGGACCACTACATCGTGGCGTCACTCACCCTTGAGCCTTCCAATCTCTATAGTGTGCGACCCACGGTGTATCCAAAATCAGAAATGATGCATTTCCCTGAATCGAACGAAACTGAGCCCGTTTACACCAGCAAAACGACTCTGGACACTTCTGTAGCCGCGACGGTTAACAAGGAGACGCTGGCCATATTCGCAAAAGATCCGGCACTGCATATCAGGGGCACCCTGGAGTATCAGGCCTGCACATCGAAGGTCTGTTTCCCGCGCGTAAAGGTTCCTCTTAGCTGGACGGTCCAACTGACGGAGCTGGACAGAGTGCGGGCCGTCGCAGCCAAGGTCAACTAATGGCGAAGCTGAAACCGCCACGAGCCTTTAGACCGTGGTGTGAGAACCGGGGATCTGCGAGGCCCTTTTCCGGTTAACTTCCAGTCGTCCCCGTTCGACAAGCTCAGGGCAGGCGCTACGGGATTTTTCGGCTCTCGAATCTCTACCCAGGACTACGTCCTGGGCTAAGTTCAGCCGTCCCTAAGGGACTAACTGAGCTCTACTGGTTTACAGCTTGAAGAGCTCGCGCAGGCGGCGGGTTTGGGCGCGGCTGACTGGGATTTCGGTCTGCTTGCGGTCATCCATACGCAGCTGATAACTGCTCTTGAACCAGGGCACGACTTCCTTGATGTGGTTGATGTTCACTACGAACGAGCGGTGGGCTCTCCAGAAAACCGACGGATCGAGCAGTTCCAGCAGCTCTTCGATGGTCCTGCACTTGGAATGCCCTTCAAGAGTGGGGGTTACGACCGAAATGATGCCCTCTTCAATGGCCGCGAAGCAGATATCCTTCTGGTCAACCAGGAACAGCCGGCTGTGAGCTTGCAGAATAATCTTTCCGCTGCGCGCTCGCATTCCGCCGCCGCCCTGTTGCTGTTCCATCAGCCGCAGGAGCGCATCGAGACGCGCATCCGACGGGGTGACTTCAGGCAAAGCACCGTTCTCCGGCGATGGCTCCTGTTCCAGTTGATGCATCTCCTGCAAACGCTGGCGGGCCCGTTCGAGGGCCTGCAGCACGCGGGCACGGTCAAACGGCTTGAGCAGGTAGTCGATGGCGTTGACATCGAAGGCGCGCACGGCATACTGGTCAAAAGCGGTGGCAAAAATGATCTGTGGCATGCGATCGGCGTCTTCCCGCTCGAGCAGCTTCTTGAGCACGGCAAAGCCGTCCAGCCCCGGCATCTGCACGTCCAGAAACACTACATCCGGATGGTGAGTGCGAATCAAGTCGACCGCCTCAATGCCGTTCTGGCCCTGGGCGATGACTTCGACTCCCCCCGCGGAGTCCAGCAGGTATTTGAGCTCCTCGCGCGCAAGCCGTTCATCGTCGACGATCAGCGCAGTGATTGGCATGTTATCGAGGTTCTTCGTACCGATTATGAGTATAGGGAGCCGGAGAAAGCCCGGTCAATGCAGGCGGGTCAGGATTGGAAGGCACGCAGGCGGGACGGCATGTCATCCGTAGCCAGGCTGTGGCCGCAATAGACGCAGTAGACGTCCGTAATGCGCACGCCGCGGTAGCAATTGCCGCAAGCCGCGGAGACCTGGTAAGCGCACTGAGGGCAGAAATGGAACTCGGTGTGGATGCTGGTGCCACACGAGGGGCAGCGCGCAACCACAGGCTGGCGCAGGAGAAAATAGAGCACTGATCCGATGCCGCCGGGCAAAGCCAGGCAGATCACGACCCAAAGACGGGTGGTCATGCTGCGGCGGGGCGCATCCCGGCTCACATAGCCAACCATGAGCACATACAGGGCGGCGAGCGTGCTCCAGGAGAGGGCAAAGTAGAAACGGACGCCGAGAGGAGCCGGGACGGGACGCATATGGAGGGACTGCCGGTAAGCAGGCAGGATCACCCAGTACAGGTACTGCATGAAGACAAAGGCCAGGGAAGCCACCGCGATCGACCAGCGCGGGATTAACCTGAACTCCTCCGTAATAGCGGAGGCTGCTTCAGCGTTGTGTATCTGGTTGGTCATTTCTCAATGGGAGGAAAGGTCTCAAAGCCGCGTCGATCGTGCTGCACGTTATGTTGTCCCTTCCAGACAGCTATGAGTGCTGCCAGCATAGCAAGTAAAAGCATGCCAATGAGGAAAGTAATCTGGGTTGGCACATCGAAGAGAGGCTCCTCGCCCAAAAGTTCTTCCACCCCCGTCCATACGGCCGGCCCAAGCAACACCAGCATGGAGACAAAGCTGAGAATCGCAAGACCCAGATTCCGGCGGTGGCGTGAGCGCCGCTCCTGAGTGGAGATCACGGCGTCACGCACCGCCCGGCGCGTCCTTTGCGTGACCAGCCGATTGGCGTCGCCATCCATCGGGGAAGCGGAGCGCATCAACCCGGGAATATTCTCCGGGACCCCATTTTGCGTCCTGTTCATCGCGTTTGTCCCTCTACGCTCATGGGAGCTTCGGTTGCGCAAATGCGAGGCTTCAGTGCCGAAAGTCCACGATAGAGCCGCGATTTTACCGTGGACAGTGGAGAACGCGTGACCTGTGCAATCTCCTCCAGCGACAACTCTTCATGGAAACGGAGGACCAGCACTTCACGGTGCAGCGGTTCGAGGGTCAGCAGGGCTTCGGCCACTCGCTGTCCGTTCTCGCTGGTCTGATACAGCTCGAATGGGGAAGGTCCGTCGGCAGCAACATCAAACGAGCGTCCGTCTTCGCCGCCCTCGCGCATAGCTTCCAGGCTGGTCATGGTGCGCTTGCGACGCACATCAATCACCAGATTGCGAGCAATGGTGAACAGCCAGGTGTCGAAACGGGACTTGCCGTTGAATTGATCGCCGCGCTTGAGCACGCGCATCCACGTTTCCTGGAAGATATCTTCCGCTGTCTCCCGGTTTCCGGTGAGGTAAAGCAGGTATCGCAACAGGCGGTGCTGATACTGGACGATCAGTTGATCGAGGAGCTCCGGATCATGGCGCTTAAGTCCCTGGGCAACGAGGGTGTTCTCGCTGCAGGAGTGGTCCACGGCGCTGAGCGCGGCTACAGACATGTCATCCTGAGAGACGTGAACAACATCGCCAAAGACGCCCCGGTGACGACTTTTTTAAGCTTGTTGGCAAGCACGGGGTTCCTCCGGGGCGACTCAAGTGCATACAAGGATATAGGAATCAGGTCCCTTGAGCCAGTTGGATGCGGCAGAGTCTAAACTTGGGAATATGGAGATTCTGTTCGGCCTGCACCCAGTCGAGGAGGCGTTGCGCTCCGGGACGCGGAAATTTGATCACATTTGCGTCGCCCGCGAGCGCCAGGACGTACGCCTGGAGAAGCTGATCCAGGCCTGCCGGGACGCAGGGGTGAAGCTGCGCCTGGATACCCGTGACCAATTGACCAAGCTGGCCAGGACCGAGGCGCACCAGGGTGTGGTGGCCATTGTCCGCGCGCGGCAGTTTCTGGACTTGGACGACCTGCTGCAAGGGACTAAGCAGAATCGGTTGCTGCTGGCGCTGGACGGGGTGGAAGACCCGCAAAACCTCGGGGCCCTGCTGCGTACCGCCGAGGGGGCGGGCGTAGACGGGGTGGTGGTCACGGAACGGCGGTCGGCTCCGCTGAGCCCGGTGGCGGTCAAGGCTTCGGCAGGCGCCGCCGAGCACGTGAAAATTGCTCGGGTGGTGAACCTGGTGCGCGCCCTGGAAGAGTTGAAGCAGCGCAACTTGTGGATCATAGGTTTGGATGAGCGCGGCACCACGGACTATGACCAGTTCGATTTCTCGGTGGGCTGCGTTCTGGTGCTGGGGCGGGAAGGCGCGGGGCTGCACGATCTGGTCCGGCGGACTTGCGACCACCTGTTGCGCATACCCATGGCGGGCCGGGTAGCCTCGCTGAATGTGAGCGCCGCCGGCGCCGCGGTGCTCTACGAGGCGGCACGACAGCGCCGTAACGGGGCGACGATCAACCACTCCGCGGCGTCGCCCGCGCGGGCCAGGAAGCAGAAGGGTTTGGGTTCATGAGGTATTTGTGGTTTGCAGCTGTCGCTGCCGGGTTGGTGGCGTGCGCGGGAGCACAGCAGGCGTCTCCGCCAGCCGAAGTACCTGCCGAGCATCCCGGCAAGATTATTTTCTCTCGCTCCGTGGAGGACGACAGGGCCCCGGTAAAACCGGCCGCACCGGCGGTGGGAGTTCAGGCAACCGACGCAGAAAGACAGGCGATCACGTTCCTCAGTTACGACCTGGATATTCACTTGCAGCCCAGGGAGCACGCGATGGCCGTGCGGGCGCGCATCGTGGTGCGCAATGACTCGAGCAGTCCTCTGGACCGGCTCGCCCTGCAAGTCTCGTCCAGCTTGCACTGGACTGGTGTCCGCCTGGGCGGAGACCCAGCGACTTTTTCGCAACAACTGGTGAACAGCGATATCGACCACACCGGAGCGCTGTGGGAAGCGGTGATCCCGCTGGCACGGCCTCTGGGCCCGCAACAGACCCTATCCGTCGACGTTACCTATGAGGGGACCGCTGCACTCTCTGCGAACCGGCTGGAGCAGATCGGCACACCGTCTGATATCGCGGAAGCCTCCGATTGGGACCGGGTATCGGACGAATTTGTTGGCCTCAGGGGGTTCGGCAACGTCGCCTGGTATCCGGTGGCCTCAGTGCCGGTGGCGCTGGGAGACGGAGCCAAGTTTTTCACCGAAACAGCAGCCGAGCGGCAAAGGCAGAGTCAGGCAACCGTGACCATGCGCGTGACCGAGGAGTTTTTTGGGGACGCGCCGAACCTTGCGGTGCTGGACGGCGAAACGTTCACGGTGACGCCGGCTTCTCTGCCCGCGGCCGCGGGCGTACCCGGCATCGTAACTTGCACACTCCCCCTTGCGAAGCTGGGATTGGCTTCACCCAGCTTGTTTTTGCTCACCCGTACTGCTCGGGAAGGGAATGGAGTGAAGGTGTTCGCGCGCACCGAGGATGTCGCCAACGCTCAGGCCTATATATCGGCGGCTTCCATCGTGGCCCCACTGATCCATCGCTGGCTGGGCACCGAACCCCGGGGCGCACTGAACATTGTCGATCTGCCGGAGGGGGAGGACGCTCCGTTTGAAGACGGCGATGTGCTTTTTGCCAATGTACGGAGCACCGAGCCCGGGAAACTGACGGACGTTCTCGTCCATTCCCTGACCCATCTTTATTTTCGCTCCTCCTACGCCTGGCTGCAGGAAGGCGTGCCCTCGTTCATGGGATCGTTGTGGCTGGAGCAAAATCGCGGCCGGGACATTGCCATTCAGCAGTTGGACAACACCCGCGGAGCGCTTTCGCTGGCCGAGCCAGGGGATGCTGAGTCTGCGGGCGTGGATCGCCAGGCTTTGCTGGTGGCGAGAGATCCGGTTTACTACCGCACCAAGGCCACTTATGTTCTTTGGATGTTGCGGGACCTGGCTGGGGACAATGCCCTGATGCGCGCTTTGCGCGCCTATCAGCCCGGGTCAGATACGGCAGGCACCGGCTTCGAGCAGGTGCTCGAGCGGGCCAGCGGCAAAGACCTGAAGTGGTTCTTCGACGACTGGGTGTACCACGACCGCGGCCTTCCTGACCTCTCGATTGCAGGGGTGTACCCCAACAAGGCCAGCGTTGCCGGTTCGTATATCGTAGCCGTGGATGTATCTAACACCGGGACTGCCGAGGCGCAGGTTCCGGTGTCTGTTTCTTCCGTCACAACCACGGTGACGGAGATGCTGCGGATCCCCGCCAAGTCAAGGATAAGTCACCGCTTCGTACTGCAGGGGCAGCCGGAGGAAGTAGCGGTCAACGATGGCACGGTTCCCGAAGTCGAGGCTAGTGTTCATAAGCAGACGGTTTCTATGAAGCCGGCTCCGGAGTAGCAGGCAGGAGGAAGACCGCGGCTCTCTTCCCTCTCTGCAAAAACATTTCCACGAAAGGTCCGTAGAACTGCAGATCCCTCCACGGCACGCCGGACAGGTCGGCTTCGCTCCTAATGACATTGATAGAGTTGCGGGTCGAGGGGGGTGGTATCCCACATCTCGCGAAAAACGAGCGAGATGTGGGGCACCCGGCCTTTGTTGCCGATACAGGAAACCCGGTCATTTCTCTCCCGACTCGCTTCAGCGAGTCGCTTGCTCGGGATGACAAAGGGAAGGGCAATCGTTGCATAAAGAGTGATTGCTGGACCGAGGAATGTCGTCTCGACCGGAGCGGAGCGTAGCGTAGTGGCGCGTAGTGGGGCGATCCGCAGTTGTCTCAATTTGCGACTTCCTCTGGTACCGATTTCACTTCAGGATGTTCCAGGGTGCCAGTGATCGCAACGGCGTCAGCGGCCGACCCTCCCTTCAGGTCGAGTTCGCGATCGAAAGAGATGGTGCCCGAGAGAGGAATCGCCTCCTTGCCGCGAGCAAGCAGGCTGTGCGTGATGGTGATGGTGCTATCGGCGATGGCAGCATCGGCGCTCCACTGATCGAAGTGCGCGAAAGGCTGGGCGGCAACGGGTTGGGGAGTTTCCGCCGCCAGGCCTCCTTTAGTCCAGTTCCAGTGCAACGTGCCGGTGGCAGACTGAGCGAGATCCTGCGCATCAAAACCGGACATCCTAAGCTGGGCGGAGAAATTCGCCACGCCGCTTCCCCACCGCTCTTCGAATATGCCGGCCAACGCGCTGGGCGCAGCGTTGGTCACCTGCGCATCGAGCCGATACTCCGGCTGATCACCAGAGGCGTCGACTACGCCGGCAAGATGCAAGGTTCCACTCGCAAGGTGGCCGTTCAGCGAACGTATTTTGATCAGGTTTCCGCTGACGTCGATGGCGCCGATCGCGTCCCGTATCACCAGTTTGCCGGTCGAGAGTTCGCCGATCTGCACCGTACCCGAGAGATCGGGCCACTTCACATGGTGACGGTCGATACGATCCAGTATTTCGCGCAGCAGCTCGCCGCCCTCGCTGCTGCCCAGCAACGTTGACTGCAGCGCGCCCAAGTCAAGGGCGGCCGTGATCAGCGAGAATCGCCCAGCGCATGGCGTGGTTCCAGCACACACCGTCGGATACTCCAGCGTTCCCTGGGCCTCCAGCTTGCCGTAGCTGATCGCCGCGTTCGTCCATGCAATCTGGGTAGGGCTGAGGATTCCCTGGGCCGAAACAATCCGGAGAGGACGAGACAAATAGGAGGACGTGAGCTCAGCATTCCTGATGACCATGCTGCCCTCGGCGGTCGAGGAGGCGATCGGATTATCGGAGTCCGGAACCGGCAGCAACCACTTACCGTGCACGTCGAGATCCAAAGCCGCGGTGCCCACACCGCTGAGTGCAACTGAACTCGCGCCCACAGAAGGAGGCCGCGTGCTATGTACACCGAGCAATCCGAAAGACTTATTGAATGCCTGCAGCCGGGCCAGGCTGGTCGTGCCACTCAAGTGGAGATCGAATCCCGCAGAGGTGAATCGGCCGTCCACCGTTACCGGGACCGCAGCTCCCATTGCCAGCTTCACGGGTTGCAGCAGCAACGCAGGCGGTTCGGCGTTCCCGGCCTCCGGGCTATCGCACCTTACGCGCACGGGGGCGAGCAGGAATGGCTTGCCAGCATCCGGAGGAGTCAGGCTCAGCGAAGCCAGCACCACCTCACCGGAAATCAAAGGCGGCCGGGCACTCTGCGATGTGTAATGGAAATCCCCATTGAGGGTGCCGGCCGCCCGTACACCCGCGCCCAGACTGCTGCGCACTTCCTGCAGTCCAGCCAGCACTGCGGAAGCGGGGACGCGATGAATTCCCAAAGTGAGGTTGGCTTCGGGCACGGTGCGCCCGTCCTGTATGGAGCCGGTGAGCAGCAGCGCCCCATCCCCGACGGGGGAGGTACAAGAGATGTCTTGCAGAGATCTCGATTCTTTTCGGAACAAGGCCTGGCAAGCGGTCGCGACATCCATCGGCCGGGCTGGAGAAAACTCCGAGCGATGCAGGCCCGCAACCTTGAGGCCGGCGTTGATTTGTGCCAGCTCGGCAGTCCCGGCCACCTGTGCCTCGACTTCAAGCCCGCCACGCCAACCGATATCACGGCCCAGGGTGAGCCGGCTTAGCTGGCCCAGGGGAACTCCGCTCCACTCCACATTGAGCTTCAACGGCATTTGTCCCAGCAAGGCCGCCCTGTGCAGGGTACCGTCAATGCGCAGCGTGCCCGTGTCAGCGAGATCAAGATCGAGATCGGTGCGCACCGGTTGGGCGCGAAAGTGCACCTCCCAGTCGTCGCCGGGAGCCAGTGAAATGGATAGGTCGGAATTGAGAAACGAGAGCGGCTTTTTCTCGTTGCCCTGCTTGAAATTGATGCGGGCGTTTTCCGCCTCGATGTAGGGGAAACGCGGAGCGCTGCCGGCATAGCGCTGGCCGGTGGGAGCGTTTGGAATATGCGCTGCCTGGACCAGAATCGAACCCAGATTCCACTTCCCATCGGCGTCGCGGACGAGATTCAGACTGGCATCGTCGAAATGGATGCGGGAAACTTCCAGACGCCCCCGCCAAAGGGACAATAGTCGCAGGTAGGCGACGACGCTACCGGAGTGAAGCACGGGCTCGGAGCCGAAGTGAGGATCTTCTTCGACGGAAAAATCGGAGAACTCAAAGCCGGGCAGGGGCAGCAAGCGCAGCTTGACAGAAGAGATATGGACCGGCCGGCCGAGGCTACGGCCAATAGCGTCAGCAATCCTGTGCTGGTAGCGGCTGATGTTGACCAGTGGCGGCAACACAAACGCTACGACCGCCAGCAAGAGGGCTGCCAGGATAATCCAGCGCCGCGGCGAAGGGCGTTTCTCTTCGCCACCCATCCTAGCGAACCAGGTGCAACGTTCGGCGCCAGCGGGTCTGGTCGAAGAAGTGCAAAACTACGTGGGTATAGAACGAAAGCTTGTCGCCCAGCCCCTCTTTCTCATACTGATTGTCAGGCTCGATAAATGACCAGTAGACGAACAACGGACGGCCGACGATATTGGCTCGCGGAACAAAGCCCCAGTAGCGGCCGTCAAGACTGACGGTGCGGTTATCCCCCATGGCAAAGTAGCGGCCTGGGGGAACCACGAGGTCTTCTCCCTGGATGTAGTTAGGAAGGTCGGCGGCCCAGGTTGGGGTCACGTCCGGGCCGGCCTGGGACGGCGGCACTGCGGGAAAATCATCCCGGTAGGGAAAGTAGTTGCCGTAATCGGGCATGCCCGCTTGCGGCTCGTGCTGCGGCTGTCCGTTGAGAAAGACCACGCCGTTGCGCAGGTGGATCCGGTCGCCGGGTACGCCGATCACCCGTTTTACCAGGTACAGGTCCGGTTCACCCGGTTTGAAGAAGACAATGATGTCGCCGCGGTGAACATCGCGGTAGTAGACGAAGGGAGCCCACGCGGTGCGAGGCGCCAGCGTGATTCGGTCCACCAGCACATGGTCGCCGACCAGCAGGGTCTTCTCCATCGAAGACGACGGAATTTCAAAATTCTGAAAAATGAAGGTGAGTGCGAAGAGTCCGATGACCAGCACAGTGCAAATGGAAGCAAATGCTTCCAGCGGCGTCTCTTCCCTTGCCTGTTCGGTTTTGATCTCTGTTTCCGTGGCTTCCATACTTATGGCCAAATGTCCTGCTCTCGAGCTTTGCTCAGTGAATGACCTTGAACATCCGGGTCCAACGTGCGAAGTCCATCACGGTGTCCAGTGGGCTCTTCTCGTGTCCGAGTCTATCATCCGGGAGCGTACTGGCCTCGGTTGCCGAGGGCTCATGCAGGGAGAAGTAAATGAAGAAAGGCAGCCCCACCACATTGGCGGCAGGGACAAAGCCCCAGTAGCGGCTGTCGCGGCTGTGATTGCGATTATCGCCAAGCACGAAATATTTGCCTGGGGGCACTACCAATTCGCCATTCTGGACATCGCGGCGCATTTGCATCCACCACCGTGTGTCTACGCCCGGGTCGGTGTAGAGCTTGGCGGGAAACTGGTCGCGAAAGTTATCCTGATATGTGCCTTCAAATATTGCGAAGGGCTCGTTCTGTTTCTGCCCATTGACATACACCCCGCCGTTTTGCAGATGAATCCGATCGCCGGGTACACCCACGACCCGCTTGACCACGTGATCCGATGGATCCAGGGGAAAATGGAACACGATGACGTCGCCGCGGTGCACCTGCTCATAGGGCAGCAGCCAGCGCCAGGCTCCCGGCTTCCCATAAACGGCCTTGTTGACCAACAAAAAGTCGCCTACCAACAGAGTCCGCTCCATCGATTCGGAGGGGATGCGGAAGGGCTGTACGACAAAGGTAAGCACAAACAGCGCGATCACGATGATCGATAACAGCGAGCGGAAGGTGTCGAGCAGGTTAGGAAAGACCAGGTGCGCATGACTGTCGTGCGCGACCGGACGCGCGATCGCAGGCGCCGTGGCAGCGGTGGCTACTGGTTCTTCGGTCGACACACGAAAAAACCCTACTGATGGTTGCCTGGTCAAGAACCGTTACCTTTTACCACTGGTTCCGCTGCAGCGCCCTGTTTCCGAAGCTTCTCAAACGCTCTACGGGCAGCTTCCTGCTCGGCGCGTTTCTTGGTGGTTCCGACCCCGCGAGCGATTGCCCTGGGGCCGGTTCCCTCGGCCACTCTCACCTCGACCAGGAAGCGCTTGCGGTGATCGGGCCCACTCTCCGCTTTCAACACATAATCGGGCGGCCCGGTCTTCTTTGCCTGCAGCAGCTCTTGCAATGCGGTTTTGTGATCTCCGAGTGAGATGCCGTGGTCCAGCGCGTCGCGTAATTCATTCACGTAGGGCGCGACCACGTGCTGGTTTACGAAAGCCTCCACGGCTGTCAGGCCACCGTCGAGGTAGAGCGCGGCAATGATGGCCTCGACACAATTCGCGAGCAGGGTGGACTTCTTCCTTCCTCCACCTCTTTCCTCTCCGCGCCCCAGCCGCAGATAACTTCCCAGATCGAGCACAGATGCAACCTGCGCCAGATGGCGGCGGCTCACCATGCTGGCGCGGAGGCGGGTCCACTCGCCTTCATGAAGGTCGGGAAACCGGCGGAAGAGGATTTCCGCGACCACCAGGCCTAAGACCGCATCTCCCAGAAACTCCAGTTGCTCGTTGTCCTCTTCGCGCAAAGCATTGCTTCCCTCCGCCTGGCGGCCTTCGAGGGTTTGCTCGTACGCGAGCGAACTATGGGTCAGCGCCTTGACCAGCAGTTGCTGCTCGCGGAAGGTGTGACCCAGCGCTGCCTGAAGCGTGTTGAGAGCCGGCTGTGACATGAACCTGGTTGCCCTGTCTCCTACTCTATTGCATTAGCGTGAGACAGCGCGGGCCGATAACACGATAGGGGCAGAAGGCGTTAATGGGGTTGGGTGTCTGGAGCCGAATCCTGGTCGCTTGCCGGCTCGGTGTGCACCTGTTGTGGTACTGCATATGGTTGTTTCAGACCTTTCTCCGCCGCCAGCCGGGTATCGGCCTGGCCGTCGCGCACGGTAAGAGCGGCACGATACTCGTTGACCGCCTGGTCGCGCTCATCCTGAATGTCGTAAATGCGTCCCAGATAGATGTGGGACCAGGCCAAGCGTACGGGGATCCTTGGAAAGGCGAATGGTTTCTTCGAAGTCATGCTGAGCCGCCGGCACATCGCGATGCAAGATGGCCACCCGCGCCAGGATGAAGTTCGCTCTTGCCGGATCGCCGGACTTGTCGGCGACTGATTTTTGCGCCAGTACGGCGGCGCCATCCGTGTCACCCTTGATCAATTTCATCTCTGCCAAGTCAAGGCCTCTCAGCTCTCGGGGCGAACGATGGATTACGTCGGTGGAGGCCTCCTGGTTAAAGGTTATGTGCTTCACGCGGCTTAGCTGCTGGCTCACATCCATGCCATAGACCATCTCGCCGATGCTTTCCTTAAAGCTCTGTGGCTGTTTTTCGAAAGCCGCGAAGGCGTCATAGAAGTACTCCGTGAGCACATAGCCATCTGCCATGGATTGTTGTACGGCGCGGCGGCGGACGGCTTCGGCCGCCTCGACCGAGGCGTTGTGCTCGTGGGTGGCTGCTTCGAGGTCGCTGCGGCGGGTATCGGCGGCGATCTTGTAAATGGTGACTCCGGTGTCCATGGTCCGGGCCTCGACAGCCCGAATCATGCACTCGACCACCAGGGCCACAATGTCGCTTTTGTAGGTGTAGTCGAGGGGCGCATCCTTCACCATCTTGAGGAAGGGCAGAAGCCTGTCCAAGACGTTAGCGCGGGCGTAGATCAGTGGCTCGATCTGGTAATGAAGGTACGCGTGGCGAACTTCGCGCATGTGGATAGTTCCATTTACGGGCGATGCGACCACGACATAATCGGCTCCGTAGACCCGGGCATTGGTCTGTGCGGGGTCAAGCAGCGGCTCAATCACGACCAAAAAACGCCGCCCAGTCGTGGCGCCAGCAGGCGTCTTGAGGTAGATGCCGGTATCGTCAATCATCTTGGTCAGCGAGTCGTGAAGTTGCGCCGAGCTGCTTGTCATATTGCGGGCGAACATGGAGCCAGATCACGTGCAGATCGACGAGCTGGCTAAACCGGCGCAGTAACGGCAGTATGTTTTCGACCCCGCTCGCGTCCGGGGGCATGTCCGCGCCTTCGGCGCTGGGCGTCAGCTCCGGCGGCGGCGTGACGTAGAGGGCGAGCGAAATATATTGCGCCAGATCGGATCCGGTGTCCGAAAGGCGATGCTGACCGATGAAAGTGCAGATCTGCTCATGGGCATCGCGCGCATCTGCTGAAGCCTGGAGCGCCTGGTTGATCTGATCCCGCACCTGCTGGCGGACGGGGTCGGCAGGCCGCTGAGCCCCTGGTCATATCCGCAGGCATTCAGCGCCGCAGCGAAATCGAAAAGCGCCTCGCTGTTCTGCAAGCTGATGTCGGGCCCTGTCGTATCCACCAGGGCCGGTGACTTGGGCGGAGCAGCTGTGCCGGCTGAGGCTTGTGAACTCGAGGACGTCTGAGCGGCGCGCCGGGCAAGCCGGTCAGGATGAGCAAGGCAAAGATGCCGGCTAAGACCGTTATCTGGGACGCGGTGAGAACCCGGAATGAAACTTCGAACGGCTTGCCATGACACTGCATAGATTGCGGCAATTGACCCACTCCAAGTCTATGCATTGGCAGGATGGGGGGTCAAACGGCCGGAGGAGCGGAATCCCACATCTCGCGAGAAACGAGCGAGATGCCTGCGAATTTCCTGGACAAGGGCAACTACAGTTCCTTCGGCTAGCCGCGCACCGAAACACCGGAGAAGGAAAGGAGTACGGTGCCCCGTACCGGCTGCCCAAAGACTTGCGCCGGGGCAAAAACGCTGAAGAGCAGCGTATCTTCCAACTGGGAACGGGTCTTAGTTATCCGCGCTTCCGGAGATGATTTTGTAGTCGTATACCCGTGCCTTCTCCGTTGACGAAAGCTTGAACGACCACCGGGTTGTTACTATCAGCAACGCCCCCGGCAGGCTCAGGGGAGGTGTACAGGAAACGGGGGCTGGAAGCCATGCCAAGGGGTTCGTCACCGCGCCAAAGCAGGTCCCGGGTAAGCAAACATCCCGACCAGGAGCGCCTACCCCGCCCAACAGCGCCACGGTGCTGGCGAAACCGGCAGAAATCTGCCACACCAGGGGAAGGAAGCTGTTCTGCCAGCGCACTTTCCGCGAGCGAATTTCTCTTCAGTCGTGTTGGCCCGCTGTTGCGATAGAGCTACGCGAAGCCGAAGCCCGAGATCTTCCGGAGCTTTCGCCGGCCCCATGGAGCTGACGAGCGCTTGCGCATTCCGCCATTGTTCAAATTCAGCTGAGCAACCAGAACAGACTTCAAGATGCGCCGCGATCTCGTGCATGACTGCGCCTGTTACTGCACCATCCAGGTATGCCGAGAATTGGTCGCGTAGATGCGCGCACTTACTCACTTGGCCCCCTTCACGCTCATGGCGAGCGTTTCCATCGGGTGAAAACCGGAACTTGGGCGTTTCGCCGCAGCTTCTGCAAAACCCGCCAGCCGAGCCTTCAAATAAGCACGGCCACGCATTAGACGCGACTTGACGGTACCAAGATTCACGCCAAGGATCTCCGCCACTTCTTCGTAGGAGAAACCCTCGATATCACGCAGACACGACCACCGCATGGAAGGGCTCGGGAATTTGACGCAATTCCTCCTCTACCTTGGCACGCACCTCTTCCTGTGCGGCCCGGTCAAAGGGCGATTCATGAGCGTCGACGAGGGTGTCTTTGAGGCATAGGGGCTGGCCGTCGTTGGTCTCCCCAAACTCGGTCTCTATGGTGACTTCCTGGCGCTTGTGGCGTCCCCACCAACGGCGCTGGTTGCTGGCCTCCCGCAGGGCAATGCGGTAGATCCAGGTGCGCAGGCTGGAGTCGCCGTTGAAGCCGCCGATCCCGCGGTAAATCTTGATGAAGACGTCCTGGGTAAGGTCGGCAGCGTCTGCCGGATCGGGAATGGTGCGCGCAATCAGGCTATAGATGGGCTGGTGATACTTGGCGATCAACCAAGTGAACGCCTCCTCGGAACCGGCTTTCAGTTCAGAGACAATTCCAGCTTCTTCCGACGGTACGCTGAGGACGCTGGCGATATTTCCCAAAGCTATGCCTGCCTGCATGCAAAAGTTCTCCATAACATAACAGGAAGCGTCCACTTCCGTCTCCCAAATGCGCGGTGAGGCTGCCGCGCGGCGGCAGGGGCGCCCCACCGCGTCATTATTGTCGTTCTCTTTACTTTAGACACCGCGGGAAGGACAAAAGAGTCCTGCAGGAAGAGATTACTGAGGTGCCGTGGGTGGGGGCGGGCTTCTTCTTGCGCGGCTTTGGATTTTCAGGGCCGTCGTCGACCACAATTTTGTTGGGCGCGGCGGCGGCGCAGCTGCCGGCCGGGCGGCTAGAGCGGCCTGCAAGTGGGCGATCTGCGCGTCCTGGGCGCTAATGGACTGAAGCAGCCAGGCTGCCGAGTTTACCCCGGCCGTCCTCGAGCCCGGCGCGGGCGTCTTCCAGGCTGCCGGCATCGGACCCGGAGCCGGCAAGTGCCGCCGTTTCCGTGACCCGAAGCAGCACGTCGTAGAGGGCATCCAGATTCCGAAAAACGGCAAAAGCCGGGGAAAGGGCCGCCGGATTCTGCCTCGGCCTGAGCCACAAGTCCCGGCAGAGTGGCATTGAGGTCCCTCTGCATGGAGCCGATATCCTGTTGAACTGCGGCGCGGGTTTCGGCCGGCGCCTTCCAGTGGCTGACTCTGACGTTGGCGATGGTGTTCTGCACGTTCGCCAAGCGCGGGACGCAGGCTTGCGACCGGAAACCCGCCGTGGGAGAAGCCGGAGTGCCCGTTGCGGCCTGGCCGCGGGCGGCTTCGGAGCTCATACAGGCACCGCCTACCACGAGCAGGGTTAAGAAAGCGAGTTTGGTTGACCGGGGGGATGGGTTCATTCTTTCTCCCGATGACAACGGTGCCGGGGCGGTTGCCACGTGCGGAGCGTTTGACGGATTAGGCATGCTCCGCCAGAATAAAGGATGTCGTTGCCTTTGTGGGCCTGTGGCGCAGCTGGGAGCGCGCTTCCATGGCATGGAAGAGGTCACCGGTTCGATCCCGGTCAGGTCCACCAATCAAACCCCCGCAGAATCAAAGAGCTACAGTCGCCGGTCTCTCCTGAGAGAAACAAAACAAGGGCACAAAAAAGGCACACTAAAAGAATACGGCACTCTGCGACGCACGCAAAAATCAAAGAGCCCATCGTGACGACCGATGGGCTCTTTTGCTGTTACTACAATTTTCAGCTGGCCTGATCTACGATAAACAGCCCCGAAATGTGCTGCTGAGCTGTTCGTTTGGCCTTGTTGCGGATCGGATTTAGCACGTCCACCACAGTGGACATTGCGCCGACTAGCCTGCCGACGTCCTCGTTACGTGTACCGAGATTTTTAAATTTTGGGTGCTGGTTTCGTAGCAATTTGAAGAGTTGAGTCAAGCTTGGATCCTGCCCGGTCGTGAGATTCCCATCAATGCACGCCTGAGTAGGTATCCGCAATTGAAAATCGAGTTTCAACGTGGTGGAGTCCTCCTGTATCCGTCGCTGACTCACGTTCCTAAGGCTGGTCTTGTGTAGTCACAACCCTTTAGCTTTCCCGAAGGGGAGGAGGTCCTCGCGTTTAGAGCGTTCCTTCCCATCCGGAGTCGGAACGGATTTCCACTTTTTCGCAGGCTTCTACAGGCCAAATACAGGGATAGTAATTACAGGAGGTCTATAGGTAGGGATGTAAACAATTTAGCTGTAATAGCTTACAGGACGCTTGTACCCTGTTTATGCGCAATGGATACCCCTCTTATGCGTGAATTCTTGATCCCCGATACCCTCATTATGCGTGATTCCGTACCCGCTGTATGCGTGGAAATCTGACGGCTTCCATAGGGTTTGAGGAAATTAATCCGAATGACCACACTTCGCTTCGTTTTTTGTCAACGAAAGGAAAATGGCCTAACCTTTCGTTAGGTGCCCAGTTAACGAAAGGTTCTCTTGCCGAAGCCCCGAGCCGATTCTCGATTGGGTCGATATGTCTTGAAGACTTTCGAGAATGAAAAGGTGCGTGCCTTCGTTCCACCGCCGCTCCCTCCCGATCCTCCCGTTCGCCTTGATGGCCTACAGGTGCTTTTGGAGCAAGCGAATCAGGCTGTCGGCCGACTAGACGGCCTGGCATCCCTGCTACCCGATCTTTCGCTCTTCATCTATACCTACGTTCGCAAAGAAGCGGTGCTCTCGTCCCAGATCGAGGGTACACAATCATCACTTTCTGATTTGCTGCTGTTTGAGAATGATGAAGCCCCAGGGGCCCCAATTGAGGACGTTCAGGAAGTCTCAAACTACGTCGCCGCGATGACCCACGGGCTAGATCGTCTTCGCTCCGGCTTTCCTCTGTCACTGCGACTCATCCGGGAAATTCACGAAATCCTTCTGTCGAAAGGGCGTGGCAGTGGGAAGCAACCTGGTGAGTTCAGGCAAAGCCAGAACTGGATCGGTGGCAGTAGACCTGGCAACGCGGCCTTCGTGCCGCCGCCTCCCGAACTCGTGATCGACTGCATGGGGAAGCTCGAACTTTTCTTTCACGAAGACCGATCAGATCTTCCCGTATTGATCAGGGCGGGACTTGCGCACGGCCAGTTCGAGACGATCCACCCATTCCTGGATGGCAACGGGCGGCTGGGACGGCTGCTCATCACGTTCATGCTCTGCGAAAGAGGAGTACTCCGCGATCCAATCCTGTACCTCAGCCTCTACTTCAAGGCCAACCGGGGTGCCTATTACGACCTGCTTGATCGGGTTCGCTCCCGGGGCGATTGGGAAGCGTGGCTTGATTTCTTCCTAATAGGGGTAAGAGATACTGCAGATCAAGCTGCAAGCGCAGCTCGCCGGATTGTTGCGCTGTTTGCCGAAAATCAGAAACAGATCGAGACACTTGGCCGTCCGGCAGCATCCGTACTTCGAGTCTTTCAACATATGCAGCGGAATCCTATTGTCTCAATTCCTGTTGCTGCACAGAAAATTGGCGTCTCGGCGCCAACCGTCGCTAAATCGCTGGAACACCTGCAACAACTCGGAATCCTTCGAGAGGTTACCGGACGCGAACGTCATCGGTTATTCGTGTACGAGGGTTATCTCGCAATATTGAATGAAGGAACCGAACCGATTCGATAGCGTGTAAAGCCACTGTGGGAATGACTTCCTCCATTCGGTCAAATCGTCAAATCCTCAATCCCCCCTACTGCGAAAGTACTTAAGGCCACATCACGTTTCCCTGACCACCTTAGCGGGATCCTTATCGTCTCTCTGGAGATTACGCGACGAGGCATTGAGAGAGCCTCACCGCACTTTTTTGGCATTGCAAATGCAGTGGATACGTTAAGGCTATCGGAGCGAAGAACTTGGCCCCGGCGGAGCAAAGACATTACAAGCAGCCGCAAGGCCGCAAAGTCAATAAGTGATTAACAACAGGAGAAAGGGGCATCAAGGGTGCGACTCAGACTTCAGCAAAGTCTCATGGATCTAAAAGAACGATTGCTTCTCATGGGCGGGATGGCGGAACAGGCCATCCAGCACTCCGTGGAGGCGTATCGGGTACGCGACATGTCGATTTGCGACTTGGTGGATTATGAGGGGCACGCCATCCAACGCTTCGAGCGCGAGATCGACCAAATGACGCTCGATCTGCTAGCCATGGAACAGCCGGTGGCCAACGATCTGCGTTTCACCCTGGCAGAGATCAAGATCGACACTGATCTCAAACGGGCGGACAATGAGGCGAGGAGTATCAGCCACCGCGTGCGCGATCTCCAGAAATTGCCGGTGGTCGCTCTACCGGTCGATATTCCAAGCATGGCTTTGCTCGCGACGGGCATGATGCGCAATGCTCTCCTCGCTTTTATTGATGTCGATGCCGCCTGGCATTACCTTTTTTGCTCTTCGCTTGGCTAGCCTCGAAGGGTTCTCAGCTTGAATCACTACATGCCCTGGGGGCTGCCTTCCGTACGATGGCACCTGCTCCAATAAATCCTACCCCGGTCAGAATGCCGAGCGGGAGCCGCATAAGGTCCATGACTATGTAGGAGTTGCTCGGCTTTCCATTGGTGTTGATCAACAAGTTGACCTGGATCATCGCAACGGACGCGGCGAGAGAGACCAACAGAGTTGTGCGAAGACCTGCGGGATGGCCGGTTTTGCTCTGTTCGATTCCCAGTGCTGTTCCGGCAATGATGGTAAGCAGCAGGCGTAAAGCGATTGCCGACCAATGGATATCTTGCGTCATCTATGACTTCAGATCCAAAACGTGGCCAATTGAGATGGCTCTGTAGACGCGATCGATCTCATGGCTGTCCACGAACGGCGAGACAGGAACCCGGAGGCGGAATTTGAAGCATTTCCGGGTGTCTTTGTTGCCGGCCCTAGGCGTTGTCACTTACTTCGTTGGGTTCCGGCGACTCCTCAAGCGATTGCAGAGGATGCAGTTCATCGGACCTCTCATCGGTGTTAACCCGCAGTAAGAAGTCCCGAAGTATCTTCGCATTGGCTTCGGTATTGGTGGCCCGATCCTGGAACTGATGAGCCGGTAGAAGATGGCGGGATTCGGTAGCTCGACCAGCCATTCGCCGATACAAGGATGCACTTTCCTCAAGAGCACGCAAAGCTTCCCAGAGTGCCGTTTCTATGGCATGCCTTTGTTCAGAACCCAAATATTTGGCTGTGAGAGCGTGGCCGACGCGGCAGCGAAAGCGAAGAAATCCATTCTGTTCGATTTCCCAAAGCACCCCGCCACAGTCCGGGCAAGCGAAAGGGGACGGCTGACCCAAACGTTCCTCACTGGATACCTCACTCATGTCGAGTTCCGTAATGCGCGTTTCTTTAGTCGCTGCGAGAGGCGAGTCGCTGGGTCGCTCCGTGGCTGCGGGTAAGGGAGTTCGGATCCATTGCAAGAGAAGTGCAGGTATATCCTCAAGGTTTGCCGCCTGGGCTTCGGGGACGTGATCGAGCGCGCTTTTCGGCATTTCCGAAAATAATGCACTCTCCGGGTCCTGGACGATCGCCTTGCCGCCGCTTGCAGTAACAACCATTAAACCGGCGGTTCCATCGTCCATCATGCCGGTCAAGATAACTCCAATCACCCGGGCCCCATACGCCGCCGCTGCCGATCGGAAAAGAGGATCGATCGCCGGGCGATTGAGGTTCTCTCGTGGTCCTTGCACCACGCGCACAATACCATCCTCGACTATCATGTGGAACCCTGGTGGAGCGACGTACACCCGTCCCCGTTCGATAGCTTGCCCATCTGCAGGATGGCAAACGGGTAGCTTACCGGCTCGTTCAAAGATTTGGGGTAGGAAGCTTTCCGCGTGATTCGCTGTATGCAACACGACCAGAATGGCTGCGTCCACATCGTGCGGCATCGCTCCTAGTATCTTGCTTACCGCCGCAAGGCCGCCGGCAGAGGCTCCGATGACAACAATGTCACGATGTTCCAACTAAAAGTTCCCCTGCGCTGCTCAGATGGCGCTTCATGCGGGAGGGATACCCAGCGGAAGCGCTTATTTGTGAGAAGCCGTTCACCGCGGGCTACCACGCCGCCGCCTTTGCGTGCTTCTGGATTCCCCTTTCCTGATGTGGCAAGAACCCTGTCCGTTCAATTCGCGTCATTACACACTTGCCTGGGCGCGTTCGAGGTCGCGGCGGCTGGCGCGTTTGGTGGACGGAACGCCCCTGATTCTGCTGGAGCATAAAGCCTGGCGCACCCACACGCTTGATCAGATGCGAATCAACGACGACGACGTGATGGCGTCGGCCCGAGATTCGGGTTTGAAAACGCCGGCGCAAGTGGACCGGGCCGTATTGGAGCGCAACGGTGAAATCAGCATTTCTCCCATGCAAGCAACACCTCGAAAGGCTTAGAGAGGAGTGATGGCGGCCAAGTCATTCTCCCAACCGGTGGAAGAATCCGTTTCCTAAGGTCAACGATGAAATTGCGGTCGGAGAGGACCTTGATTTTCAGCGCAAGTGGTGGCGCTTTGAGAAATTCGTTTGGATCCTCTTCTCGCTGATCATTGTGCTCGATCTAAGCGGATTGTTCGGACGCGGCCCGGTTGCCAAAGCTGAGCGTCCAGCGGCGGATAGGACGATCGATGTCAGCTACGAACGTATCGAGCGAACCGAGTCACCGTCGATCCTCACGATCCGTTCGGGCAATCGGCGATTGTGGACGGAAAAATCAAACTCTTTATCAGCGAAAGCCTTGTGCAAGCACTGGGAACGCAGCGTGTCATACCCTGCGCCACTCGCTTCAGAGGTCGGCAAAGGCGGGTTGACATATACCTTCCTGGCCTCAAAGTCCCCTGCTTCGGTGGACCTCGCAATGCAGCCAACAGGGCCGGGCATGTATGAATTCACGATCGGCGTTGCCGGCGCAGAGCAGGTCCACGCCAAAGTCTTCGTCGTCCCTTAAGGAATCTCCCGTGGCCACCATCATTCACGCTGTACTTGGGTACTTGTTTCTCTTGCTCGTGGTGCGTGTCCTGAGCCGTAGGCCCGGCGGCCAACTCACGCTCTTTGAGTTTGTTATTGTCTTTCTCATTGGCGGCGTCATTATTCTGAGCACGGTAGGGAAAGACCGGTCCATCACCAATTGCGCGACCGCCCAGCCCGGCTGTGATCGGAACATCGGAAACTCATCCTCGGATCGAACAAGTCCTCAGCATCGACTAGATACATGAGCGACCGCCGGTGCTTTCAAATAGGTACAGTGCCCGACGTATTTGTGATGCTATTGCCCGCCGGGTAATCACCAGATTAAAGCGCCATATTACGCCACATAAATGAGGGCGAGTTAGTAGGTGCGTTCGCTCTTCGATATTACGACTTGATTGGACTTATATGACACGAATGCCATACGCAAGAGCAGTGCAATTTCCCTAGTTCTATACAACCCCGGCTAATTCTCTGAGCATCAGTCTCGTTATTGCGCAATAACTCGTGCGCACCCACGTGACACCAGGCCAACCTCGTCAGCGTTGTAATTGCGGAGTAGGGATGAGTACGCTCGCAATCGAGCAGCGCCTGACAGCGTTGTGGGAAACGCCGAAAACTCTAAGAGGCTGGTTCGCGACCGTAGATCATAAAGATCTTGGTATAAGGTATCATAGTGACGGCGTTCATCTTCCTCATCCTTGGCGGCCTGGAAGCGCTATTGATGCGCATTCAACTTACCGCGCCGATCAAGCCTTTCTTCCTCCGGAAATGTACGATCAGATCTTCTCCATGCATGGCATCACCATGATCTTCTGGTATGCCTCGCCCATCCTTTCCGGTTTTGCCGTGTATCTCGTTCCTCTGATGATCGGCGCTCGCGATATGGCGTTTCCCCGATTGAACGCCTTCACCTACTGGTCCTACCTGCTTTCCGGTATCTTCCTGTATGTCGCTCCACTGATAGGACAGGCGCCGCATGCGGGATGGTTCTCGTACATGCCGTACACCGACATCCGCTATTCTCCCGAGTCACGGGATGGATTTTTATGCCCTGGCCCTGATATTTCTCACGATCTCTACGACTGGTGGCGCGGTCGAACTTTATCGTCACAATCCTCCGGCTGCGCGCTCCCGGCATGGCCATCAGCCGATGCCGCTCTTCCTTTACAGCACGCTGACCATCTCTTGCGTCATACTGTTTGCGCTGCCGGCGCTCACGGTGGCGTGTGTCTTTCTGGAACTTGACCGACGCTGGGGAACGCATTTCTTTCGGATCTCGCAGTGGGGGCGATCCCATCCTTTGGCAACAGCTTTTCTGGTTCTTTGGCCACCCATGGGTGTACGTGATCTTCCTGCCGGCGACAGGCATGCTTTCGCTGATTATCCCGGTATTTTCGCGCCGACCTATTGTGGGCTATCCGTATGTAGCCATCTCCACTATTCTCACCGGCGTGGTGGGCTTTAGCGTATGGCTGCACCACATGTTCACGGTAGGCATGTCAGACCTGGCGATGAGCTTCTTCAGCGCAGGAAGCATGACGATCTCTTTGTTTACCACGGTGCAGGTCTTTGCCTGGGTGGCGACTATCTGGAAAGGCCGCCCCGTACCTACTGCGCGCATGTTACTACGCGGTTGGTTCGGTCGCGCTGCTGGTCATCGGCGGCCTGAGCGGTGTCTTCACCGGCATCATTCCCGTGGATTGGCAGGCGCACAACACTTACTATGTGGTGGCCCACATCCACTATGTGCTGATCGGCTCCAATGTATTCCCCGTTTTCGCCGGCCTCTATTACTGGTTCCCCAAAATGACGTGGCCGCATGCTCGAACGAGAGACTCGGCAAATGGAGCTTCTGGATCATGTTCATCGGCTTCAACCTGGGATTCTTCCCCATGCACATACTAGGGCTGATGGGCATGCCACGGCGCATTTACACCTACGCACGCCGGACTCGGATTGCAACCCATGAACGAGCTGATGACATTCGGCGCTTTTATCCTCGGCGTGGGGATCCTGATCAACCCTAATCAATGTACTGCTGAGTATGCGGTTCGGCGCAATCGCCGGCAGGAACCCGTGGAGTTCCGACGGTCTGGAGTGGGAAACAGACTCACCACCCAAGCCCTATGCGACCGTACACATTCCCACGGTAGTTTCCCGCCATCCGCTCTGGGATGACTACGACGAAGAGGCAGATCCCGACGGCGATCGCCTGCTGGATACTGCCCGCCTGACGCTTACCAGCAGCTGGCTGGATGCCCGTCCGCTCTCCATTGCCACCATGCCGGAAGACACGCTGATTCCGCTGTTCTTCTCGGTGACGATGTTCGTGTTCTTCATTGCCCTGGTGTTTCAGATGTTATGGATCGGCCTGGCATCTTTCGTTGCAACTTTTCTCCTTGGCTGCTTCTGGCTGTGGCCGCGGCCGATCAAAGGTGAGCTATGACTTCCACGGCGTACGTCTCGACCCGAGCAGGAAAGCCGGGGCGCGCAAACTGGCCGATCGACGATCGCCGCGGCATTTATGGCATGTACACCGTCATTGCCACCGAGCTTTCGCTGTTTGTCTGCCTCTTCGCCAGCTACTATTTTCTGGGCACCAATAAGGAGCGTTGGGCCACGCACGAGCCCCCGAAACTGCATTACGCGTTGATCATGCTCGTTGTGCTGCTGGGTAGCAGCGTGGTTCTCCACTGGGGCGAGCAGCAGGTGAAGCTCGAGCGACCGGCTGCGGCCCGAATCGCCATTTTTGTGACGGTGGCGATGGGTTTGCTCTTTATGGGACTGCAGACCCTCGAATACCGGGAGCACTGGCGGACGCTGACGCCTTACAGCGATTCTTACGGCTCCATCTTTTACACCATCACGAGCTTCCACGCGGCCCACGTAATCATGGGGCTTCTCCTGCTCGCGTATGCCGGCCTGCTGCCACGCTACGGGCCTACACTTACGCCACCCTATCGTCCATACCGCGTCGTTGCACTCTATTGGCACTTTGTTGATTTCGTTTGGATATTTATTGTTGCTCTGCTCTATGTGGTTCCGAACTTGCAAGCTCGCTGAATTATTTTCTTGGGTTGAAGATGTCGACCGACAGCACAATGCGTGATCAGAGCGTGACCACCACGAGGCTGTGGTTCGGTGTGGCAGGCTCGGCCGTCGCCTGGTTCGCTCTGGGGCTCGCCGATATGTTTATTACCTGGCGAGCCTGTGTCCATGAGGAGCAGTTTGGGGGAGCCAGCTCTCATCCCGGCGCACGCATACTTTATATCGCCGCCGGTTTGTTTCTGTTGGCCCTGACTGGGGTTGCCGGGTTCATGTCCTACAAAGACTGGCACAGGCTCTCGGGCCTCAAGGACTTGTTGAGCGCGGAAGCCTATGAACGCAAAGAGTTCATGGCCCTAGCCGGCCTGTTCATCAGCTTCACGCTGGGTTTTGGGATGATCTGGCTCTTTTTGCCGGTGTTTATCATCGAGATGTGCCTGAGGGTGCGATGAGCCGCCATTGGCTGAGTGTTGCGCTGCTGCTGATTGGTTGTCTCTTTGCTGGATGTTCGGGCGGCCAATATCTACGAAGTTATACCGTTCGCATGGACGGCGATCCGCAGCGGGGCGAAGCTCTGATCCGAAGTTACGGCTGTGGTTCATGCCATACCATTCCGGGGATCTATACCGCCCGGGGCATGGTCGGGCCTCCGCTCCTGTTACTTCAGCCGCAGGACCATGATCGCAGGCGAGTTGCCTAACTCGCCGGATAACCTGGTGCACTGGCTGCGAAACCCAAAGGCCGTTGAGCCCGGCACAGCTATGCCCAACTTAGGCCTGTCAAACGACCAGGCACAAGATATTGCCGCTTACTTATACACGCTGCGATGAGCTGAGATGAATAGAGGTATAGAGATGGATCGAGCAATCAAAAATAGATCGCGGATACGCCTGCTGCTCTTTCTGTGGACAGCCACTATAACCGTATACGCTCAGAATACGGTGCCCGGTTCCCTGCCCAACATCCATCTGGTTGCTCCTGTGGCCGATGGCGAGTGGACCATGCCTGCGGGAGATTTCGGGAATACTCGCTTCAGTCCACTGGACAAGATCAACACCCAAAATGTGCAGAACATGCACGTGGTGGCCACTTCCTCCACCGGCATACCGCACGGGCACGAGGGTCAGCCGCTGGTAGTCAACAACACGCTCTACATCATCACTCCCTTTCCCAACAACCTGATCGCGCTCGATCTCACGAAGCCCGGGTTTCCCCAGAAATGGATCTTTCGGCCTAATCCTGACGTGCGCTCCGTCGGAGTTGCCTGCTGCGACATCGTTAACCGGGGGGCGAGCTTCGCTGACGGCAAGATTATCTACAACACGCTCGACGCTCACACGGTTGCCGTGGACGCGAATAGCGGACAAAAGATCTGGGAGACGCAAGTGGGTGACATCCGCTTTGGAGAAACCACCACCATGGCGCCCCTGGTGGTCAAAAACGTCGTGATCGTTGGAGACAGCGGCGGAGAGCTGGGTGTGCGCGGCCACGTTACCGGTCTGGATGTGAAAACGGGCAAGATTCTTTGGAAGGCCTTCAACAGCGGCCCGGACTCCGAAGCCCTGATCGGCCCCGACTTCAAAGCATTCTATGCCAAGGACCAGGGCAAGGATCTTGGCGTGAAAACGTGGACGCCCGGTCAGTGGAAGATGGGCGGGGGCACAGTGTGGGGCTGGATTTCGTATGATCCCGAACTCAATCTCTTTTTTTACGGTTCTGGAAATCCGGGCGTCTGGAATCCCGACCTGCGGCCGGGGGATAACAAGTGGTCCATCACGATTTGGGCGCGAGACCCGGAGACGGGCCAGGCCAAATGGGCCTATCAAGTCGTGCCGCACGATGCCTGGGACTACGACGAGATCATGGAAAACATTCTTGTCGATATGCCTTGGCAAGGCAAGATGCGCAAGCTGATCATCCATCCTGGGCGCACCGGCTTCATGTTCGTACTTGATCGAGAGACCGGAGAGGTTCTTTCCGCGGAGAAGTATGAGCCCGTCAACTTGGGCGAACGGCTATAACCTCAAGACGGGCCTGCCGGATATCAACCTGGATAAGCGCACCCACTTCGGGACCTATGCCACCCACATATGTCCCTCATCTACCGGCGGAAAAGACTATATACCTTCGGCTTTCTCGCCGCGCACAGGGTTGCTCTACATCCCGGCACATAACACCTGCATGGACTATGAAGGAACAGCAGTTAACTATATCGCCGGCACACCTTACCTGGGGGCGAGTGTGCGCATGTATCCCGGGCCCGGTGGTTACCAAGGCGAGTTAGTTGCCTGGGATGTAGCCAATGCGAAAAAGGTTTGGAGCGTGAAAGACGCCGACTTGCCCGTGTACAGCGGCGTGCTGGCCACTGGCGGCGACCTGGTGTTTTACGGAACCATGGAGGGCTGGTTCCGAGCGCTCGATGCGCACAGCGGCAAAGTGCTATGGGAGTTCAAAACAGGATCAGGAATTATCGGCGACCCGATTACCTTCTCTGGTCCCGATGGCAAACAGTATGTGGCGATCTACTCGGGCATTGGTGGATGGATGGGAGCCACCGCTTTGCCCTCTGTCTCGACCGACGATCCTTACGCGACCCTGGGCGCAACCGGAGCCATGAAGAAGATCAAGCAGCTCACCCAGCCGGGAGACACGCTCTATGTGTTCAGTAATTAAGCCAACGACCGTCGTGCTCTTCTTCCTACTCGTCGTCCAGGGAACAAGCCTGTTTGCGGCGGCGCCGGCGCTGCGCGTTTGCGCCGATCCGAACGCCCTGCCTTATTCGAATGAACACCAAGCAGGGTTTGAGAACCAGCTGGCGCTGATGATCGCACACGATCTGGGCATGCAGGTGGCTTACACATGGTTTCCAGAGCGCGGCGCTTTCCTCCGCAAGACGCTCAACGCCGGGCGTTGTGACGTGGTTATGGGCGTTCCCGCAGGTATGCAGCGGCTAAGCACAACTGAGCCCTACTACCGTTCGGGGTATGTCTTTGTATCCCGCCGCGACCGCAATCTAGCCATCCATTCTCTGGATGATCCTCGCCTGCGTCAGCTGCGCATTGGCGTTCACGTCCTGGGCGACAGCGACCGCGATGTGCCCCCAGTACGTGCCCTCAACAACCGGGGCATCGTTCGCAACTTGGTTGGCTACAACATCTTTGGCAACCTCACCGAGACGAATCCTGCCGCTGACCTCATTAAAGCCGTGGAAAACGGCAAAGTAGATTTGGCGATCGCCTGGGGACCGCTGGCCGGTTACTTCGCGCGCCGCTCCGCTGTGCCGCTGCGAGTGACGGTCATCGACCCTGACCCGCAGGATCCCTCCCTGCCAATGGCGTTCGACATTGCCGTCGGCGTTCGTACAGCGGACCAGGGGCTAACCCAGCAACTGAATGCGGAGCTTGACCGCCGCAGGCCCGAAATCAGGCGGCTTCTCCAGGCCTATGGCATTCCGTTGGCGGCTTTGCCCACGGTCGGAGGGTATTGATGATGCGATTCACTGTCTTGATAAGCACAACCGCTGTTACTCTTCTGCTGGCCACCGGCTGTCGCTACGAGCCCAGGTCGGCCGCCGCTGCTTCTGAGGCTCCGATACCGACCAGCGTCGGCCCTGTGCCCGGTGCGGGCAAGCCGGTGAACCTGCGCGTAGACCCTTACATCAACGATCCCGTAGCACTGCAAAACGGATGGCGGCTCTTCAACTGGTACAACTGCTCGGGCTGCCATGGCGGACACGCAGGCGGCGGGATGGGGCCCAGTCTGCGCGACGACGTCTGGATCTATGGCAGCCGCGACGATCAGATCTTTGACTCCATCGCCCAGGGCCGTTCGCAAGGTATGCCCTCATGGGGAAGCAAGATTCCAGAAGACCAGATATGGCAGCTGGTGGCTTACATCAAGTCGATGCGCACGCCCCAGGAGCCCGAGCCACCGGTTGAACCGGCGGATGAGATGGTAGGCGGACCGGACCAGGACAGCACCGTTGCCAAAGCCCCGCAGTCGCGTTGATTGAGGAAAATGATGCGTCGCTTCTTAGGGCGGTTTCATACTAATCGTGGCCTCAGGATTGCAGCCGCTCCTCTGCTGCTGGTATTGAGCGGGTGCGCTGCTGTGCAGTCCACCTTCAATGCGCATGGCCCGGCAGCGGATCGCATTGCTGACCTTTCCTGGTTCATGACCATCTTGTTTGTGGTGGTCACGCTGATCATGTGGGCCCTGATCGCGTGGGCGTTCAGCAAGCGGCGTGGCACGCTCGCGGAGCATGCTCCGGTCGACATTGGTGGAGGGCAGGCCTGGATCGCGATTGGCGGCCTGGCAGTCCCGCTCTTCATCTTGACGGTCATTTTCATTCTCGGGCTCAGGCTGCTAGCGGCCTTTCCCATCCATGGAATGCACGCGGGTATGCAGGCGAAATCGGATGACCAGATCATGAAGCCGGATATTCTCATCATCGGGCACCAGTGGTGGTGGGAGGTAAATTACCTCGCTGACAGCCCGGATCAGCAGTTCACTACCGCCAATGAGATCCACGTGCCTGCGCATCAGGCAGTCAATATTGAGTTAGAGTCGCGAGACGTGATGCACTCGTTCTGGGTGCCTGCCCTGCATGGCAAAGTTGATCTTATTCCAGGGCACCCTAACTTCATTCGCATTGAAGCCAGCGCTCCCGGAAATTACCAGGGACAATGTGCTGAGTATTGCGGCGCTGAGCACGCCCGCATGCGCCTTCTTGTGGTAGCCCAGGAACCGGACGAATACCGGGCTTGGCGGCAGCAACAATTAAAGCCCGCGGCGGAGCCAGACTCGGCACCAGCCAAAGCCGGCGAGCAGATTTTTCTGGCGGGCCCCTGCTCCATGTGCCACCAGGTGCGCGGTACGATCGCCGGCGGCCGGGTTGCCCCGGACTTGACGCACATCGGCAGCCGGCAATACATCGCTGCCAATTCGTTTCCCAACAATGACGCTTACCTTGAAGCGTGGGTCACGCACGCCCAATCGCTCAAGCCTGAAGCACAGATGCCCGACCTCACCCAGTTCAGCGGTGAGCAGCTCGGCGACTTAGTCGCCTATCTGCGCCAGTTGCAGTAGGCAAAATCCAATAGAGGAGCATTTCATGTCCGCCGCAACCCAAATCCTTTCTCGCTTGGTTCTACCGGCCTTGCTGGCCGCGATCAGCCTGCCTTGCGGCGCGCAGTCGAAGCCTGATTGCTCTGGGCTTCCGAACGCTGCGCAGTTGCGCACCTCGGTGCAGTCAATCGTCCGGCAGGGTAGCGAGAAGAACGGTGGCCTGGGAAACCAGGAGTGGGCCGCGGTTGTAAACCGCGACGGCATTGTTTGCGCCATTGTGTTTAGCGGGACCACACGGGGGGACCAGTGGCCCGGCAGCCGGGTGATCGCAGCGGAAAAGGCAAACACAGCCAACGGACTCAGTGGCAATAATTATGCGTTATCAACGGCGAATTTATTCGCCGCCTCGCAGCCTGGACAGAGCCTCTACAGCCTTGCAACCAGCGCGCCACCGAATCCTAGCGCCGTTTTCGGAAACCCTACCACCTTCGGTACGCCGGATGACCCAATGGTTGGCAAAGCCATCGGGGGAATTATTGTCTTTAGTGGCGGCCTGCCCCTCTATACTCCGCAGGGGAAAATCGTCGGCGGTCTGGGACTAAGCGGAGATACCTCTTGCACCGATCACGTCATTGCCTGGAAAGTTCGACACGATCTGCATCTCGACGGCGTCCCTATGGGGCCGAGCCCGGAGCACAACGACAACATGATCCTCGACTGGCAGAACAACTCCAGCCCCAGCGGATTTGGATATCCCTCATGCAAGGGAGGTAGTCCCTCGGACTACATTATCAAGGACCTTTCCAAGGACTTCCCCACCGGACCTCATACGAAGTAAGTAGATGTAGCGCTGAATCTGCGAAAGGCGAGACCTTTTCCCTTGATTGAATGCGGCAAAGGTAATGTTCTATTGGCAGGTTGAGCTGCGGAACATGGCCGAAAGTCGAACCTGAGAAAAATAGTGCCGCAGGGGCTAAAGCCCTCGCTAGTGGCGCCCTTTACGGCCCGACTGAAGTCGGGCCCTGATCCAAAGCACTTTTGAAATTGGCTCGAAACAGACAGATGAGGACATTAGTTTTGCAGTCATCAATAGCCTGATCGTCCTCCTCGCGATTAGTTTCGCCATGGTCTGGCTGGTTGCCGGACGCAGCTGCACGAGGTGATTGTTGGAGCCGCATTCGTCGCGGTCGCGACGGTTTTCTCTCTTCTGGTTCACTGCAGCCGACTGCTAGACAATCCGCAGCCAGCGCTCGTGGCGGATAAGTTTCTGCGGAGCCAACTTCCGCACCCCCGGTACCTTCTTCGTCGCTCGATACGATGGGAAGCGGGAGACGACATGGAAATGCCACTTATCAGCTCTTCCCCCTGACCGCGAACATTAAGAAGTCCGGAGCCTATCAGATGGTTGCCTTTTGAAGTAAAGAGTTGACCAGAAACCTGGTTTCAGGCCGCGGCCACGGTGAATCCATTTAGTGGCCTGCCGGCACTGCAAGCTGCGGAGTAGTGACTAGAGAGTTCGCCGCGGACTTTAGGGTGGGTGGGCGCATCTATATGACGGAGAGCGGATTTCCAGAATCTTGGAGCATGTATGCGTATTGGCCTGGTAGCCTCGCCATTTATCCCGGTTCCTCCTACTCGTTATGGCGGAACAGAGTTGTTTGTTGCGAATCTCGCAGAGAGCCTCCGACGCCTGAATGTGAACGTGAGTGTGTACGCGAACGGCGACTCTACAGTGAATGCCGACGTACGCTGGGTTTATCCTAAACAGGACTGGCCGCTCTCCGCGGAGATGTCGGGCCTGACGAAGGACCTCGACCACACTTCCTGGGCCATCAAGGATGCTGCGGAAGGGTGTGACGTGGTGCACGTGAGCAATGCTCTCGCAATTCCGTTCTCCCGCCTGAGTCCCCTGCCGTTCGTTTGTACCTTGCACCATCCTTGCGAGCCCTCGATCACGCACCTATATGAGCGGTATAAGACGGTTACGTACGTCTCGATTAGTCATCACCAGGCAGCCATGCATCCGACGGTGATCTCCAGGGTAATTCACCACGGACTCGATCTCTCGCGCTACCGCTTCCCGGCGGAAAAAGAACCCTACCTGTGCTTCCTGGGGCGGATCTGCCCAATTAAAGGAACGCACCATGCGATTGCGATCGCCAAGCAGTTGGGTATGCCGTTGAAGATTGCGGGAGAGGTGCAGCCGATCTTCCAGACCTATTACGACACGCAGATTGGCCCTCACGTCGATGGACGCAATGTGGAGTTTCTGGGCGAAGCGGACTTTTCAATGAAGAATGATCTGCTGAGCCGAGCGACGGCGCTGTTGTTTCCCATCGAATGGGAAGAGCCATTTGGTCTGGTAATGGTCGAAGCGATGGCGTGCGGCACACCGGTCATCGCGTTCCCTGGAGGCGCAGTGGAAGAGATAGTAGCTGACGGGGTCTCAGGCATGATCTGCCAGAATGTAGAAGATGCTGTACGGGCGCTGAAAGTCAACCGCTTCGATGGGCGGGCCATTCGTAATTATGCAGAAAGGCGCTTCTCGGCGATGGCCATGGCGCGCCAGTACCACCATCTCTACATGAGCATACTCAATGGCGGACTTGCGCCGGTCGAGCGCGACGAGGAAGCCGCTTGAAGAATTTCGAACCGGTTACGTTTCCAGCTAACTATGTCGATCCGCCGCCGGAGCCGAAGGTGGCTTACCCAGAACCACCCCTTGGTTCGTCCGGTCTGCTTGCGCTTATCCATGGATCGACCTTTTTTGCGGCCACAGAGGAAGGCGCCCTGGTACCGCCTGGGTCGCCGAACATCGGCCTCTTCTATCATGACACTCGCTTCTTAAGCCATTATGAGCTACGAACGAATGGGCAGGCGCCGGCACTGCTGTCTTGCAACAGCACGGGGGCGGACCTCGCACGGGTAGGCCTGACAGTGCGCGGCGGCGCGGTGGCGGGCACCGACCTGGACCTGCCAATCAACACGATCTTTATCAATCGAGAATTCCTGTTGGGGCGAGACCGGCTATTTGACACGCTGACGATTCAGAACTTCCACCACACGAACGTGAAGCTGACAGTTGAGCTGCTTTTCTCGGCCGACTTCATGGACATCTTCCAGGTGCGGGGATTACTGCGGGGCAAAAGCGGGCGATATGTCCGGCCGCTGGTGGAGAATGCGAGCGTCCGCTTCCGCTACGAGGGATTGGATAACCGGCTTCGATTTACTGAAATTGGCTTTGCGCCACAACCGCAGTTGCTGGAGGAGGCTCTTGGACGATGGGAGCTGGACCTTCCTCCGCACGGGGAGATGTGCCTGACTATTACAGTGGCCATGGCTGTGAGCTCTGTCGATGACAGGGGAGTTTCCAGGTTGGTTGAGGAGGATCCGTTTGCAGCCCGCGAAGAGGCGCGGCACCGATCCCGCAAGCGCCATATGGAGTGGAGAGGCCAATGCGTCCGCATTCAGTCGGACAACAAGATTTTTGACTCTCTGCTGCAGACTTCGGTAGAGGACTTCTTCGCGCTGCGCATCCGCGAGAGCCAGGGAATGGCGGTGGCGGCCGGCGTACCGTGGTTTGCAGCCTTGTTCGGCCGCGACTCCCTCATCAGCAGCTACCAGACGCTGCTGCTTGATCCGGGCCTGGCCCGGGATACTCTGCGGGTGCTCGCCAGCTACCAGGGCACGATCTCGAACGATGAGCGGGACGAAGACCCAGGCAAGATTCTGCATGAGCGGCGTTCAGGAGAAATGACGGCCACCAATGAGGTGGCGTTTGGCCGGTCCTATGGGTCAGTAGATGCCACGCCATTATTCCTGATCCTGCTGCATGAGTATTTTTGTTGGACGGCGGACCTGGTGCTGTTGCTGGCCTTGAAGGATGCATTGAAAGGTGCGACGCGCTGGCTGCTGCAGTATGGCGACCTGGATGGCGACGGCCTGATCGAGTACTGCCGCCGCAATCCGAAAGGACTGTTCAACCAAGGCTGGAAGGACTCGGGGGATGCGAATCGCCACAGTGATGGACGCATCGCGCAGCCGCCCATCGCGCTGGTAGAGGTGCAGGGCTACACGGTGCGCGGTCTCGCGGGCGCCGCAGAGTTGCTTACAACGATGGGCGAACCCACTCTGGCGGCCGAGGCGGCGAAGCGATCGGCGGAGCTTCGCGATTTGCTCGAACAGCGATTCTGGCTGGACGATCGGCAATATTACGCGATGGCGCTCGACAAGGATAAGAGTGCGCTGCGGGTAGACGGTTCGAACCCGGGCCACCTGCTGTTTTGCGGTGCGGTCAGCGCAGAACGCGGACGTCAGGTGACGGCGAAACTCCTCAGCAAAGAGCTATTTTCCGGGTGGGGGGTTCGTACGCTTTCTTCCGCGGAGCAATACTACAACCCGATGAGCTACCACTGCGGTTCCGTTTGGCCGCACGATACGTCGATCATTGGTTATGGCATGGCGCGCTACGGCTTGCGGCGGGAGGCTTCTGTGTTGTTCCAGTCGCTGTACGACGCCGCTTTGCACTACCGCAGGTACCGGCTGCCGGAGCTGCTGTGCGGCATTGGGCGGGAACTGAGCGGCGAGCCGGTGCACTACCCGGTTTCGTGCTCGCCGCAGGCCTGGGCCTCGGGCGCGCCGTTCCTGTTGCTCACGGGCCTGCTCGGGCTGCGACCTCGCGCGCAGGCAGGAGAGTTGGTGATCGACCGTGCGCATTTGCCTCCGTTTGTGCAGCGGCTGCGGATTGATGATTTACGGGTTGGGTCTACCCGGCTGTCGCTCGAGTTTTTGCGCAGAGGCACGGAGACGCGTTGGGATGTAGTAGATGTGCAGGGTGATGGCTTGCGTGTCGTGGAGGGTCCACTCCACGTCACTTCTTGAAATGGTCGAGAACACCGGCCCCAAGAATCATTTCGTGCAGGTGGGTCCGGGCGACGAGCCAGACCCATCCTATGGCCAGACTGATCGCCAGGAGGACGATCAGTCTGGGAGGGAGAGGTTTCGTGGTTGCGGCGTTTTTTTACTTCTGGTTCACCGCTCGCAGCCGAATGCTATCCAGTTGCATTGGAAAGATGTCGAACAATGGCGCCCCCTGTGGATCGGCTAGCCCTGCCGCGATTCGAGGGCCAGCGCGGTTCGTTTTCGTTCGGACGGTCGCAATCCACAGTCACACCGGAACCTAACCATCAAAGCCGAGATTACGCGCGGCTAGGAACGACGAAAGCATCGAACGATCTATACGCGGGCCAGTACCACACTAGTAAGTAAGCGAAACGCGCTATAGACATCGCGTTAGAATCATGCGTGATTGTTATTGTTCTGGATCTGATAAGGCAGGAGGACAGTGAATACGGCACCCTTCGACCCATTGTCAGTTACGGAGTGCGCGTACACGCTTCCACCATGACGCTCCGCGATCTCTTTGCACACCCATAGTCCGAGCCCAGTCCCTACGTCCTTCTTTGTCGTGAAGAATGGTTCAAAGATTCGTTTCAAGTTCTCCGGAGCGATACCAGACCCATTGTCTTCAATCTTGAGCCGGATCGACTCACCGTTAGCCATTTTCATTGGCGCCGCTTCGATTTTTAACGTTCCGTTGATTGGTAACGCATCAATGGCGTTGGAGATGATGTTCGATACGAGTTGTTGTATTTCGCCGGCGAAGACAGTGATGGGAGGGCATTCTTCAATGGCTGCTTCGATCTTGATTTGCTTCATTTGCAGCTTATTCGAATACAGCTTGAGCACCGACTTGATCAGGCTCGGAAGGTAGACTGATGAGGGTGAAATTGATTCTCGAAAAAAACCGAGTGTCTGCTGAGTGATGTGGGATATCCGCGCCAGTTCCTGTTCCGCAAGTTGTAGTTGTTCAGCGGCCATATCGGGCGCATCTAAATTCGTTCTGGCCAAATATATCAGGTTACCAATTGCTTCCAACGGGTTGTTAATCTCATGCGCGACGGTCGCTGACAGGCGGGCCGCGGCCGCAAGTTTCTCGGTTCGACGCAGCGCCTCCTGGAAGCTTCTTTCAGGAGAAGCATCGCGAAAAACCAAAACGACTCCGATCAGCTTGCTTGAATCGTCGGTGATGGGCGCGGCGCTATCTTCAATCGGTAAAAACTGACCGTTGGGACGTCGCAACACGGTACGGTTTTCGGGACCCACAGCACAGCCCCGCGCCAAGACCTTTTCCACAGGGTTTTCAACCGGCTTGTTCGTGTGTTCACTAAGAATATGAAATATGTCACCGATCCTCCTACCTCGGTCGTGTGCCAGGCTTGTCCCTGTAAGCCGCTCAGCAACAGGGTTCAAGAATGAAATAAGGCCTTGGTCATTGGTTGCGATCACACCATCGCCGATTGATGAGAGGGTTACCCGGAACCATTCTTCGCTTTGACGCAGCGCGGCAGCGTCTCTCTCCCGTCTGCCGATCTCATGGATGATGGAGAGCGCTACGAAGAGGATTCCCAACGCCGCGATTACGCTCCCCCCATAGATGGAGGCGGCTGTAATCCTAATGCTTTGTTGGTAGGCTTTTCTGCGGAGTTCGGCCACTGATGTTTCTTCCTGCTCCATCTCCCCGACGAGCGAATGCATCTTTTTCATGATGTTGGGGCCCTTGTCAGACATCACCACGGCCTTGGCGGCCGCCGTGTCGCCTGCCTGAAGCAGAGAGCTCGCCCGTGCAAGCTCAGCGAACTCTTGGCGCATCAGAACTTGAAGATCGGCGACCCGCGTTCGCCCTCTAGAATCCTCGTCGATCAAAGCGGCGAGATTTTGAAGATGGGAATCGATCTGAGCGATGGCTGAATAGGATGGTGCAAGGTAGTCGAGCTTTCCGTTATAAGCGATAACTCGCTGTCCGGTCTCAGCATCCTTAAGCAGCGAGTCAATTCTTCCCAGCTCCTGCACCACGCGGAGACTGTCACTAAGCCACTGCTGGTTCCGGACCTGCACAGCCAGTTGATGTCTCTGGGCAACAGTGTTTATTGCCAAAAGAACGAGAAGTATCAAAAAGCCAGCAACCACACCGAAACGCTTATGGATTAAGAGCAAGGGTCGTCCACCCCCACAACCTAATATTGCATCCGCTCGCGTGACTGAGGGGCAAATCATGCACAGTCCCGTAGGTGGCATAAAATGACGCCTAACGCCATGCACCCGGACCTCTACCAGCGATAGATGGTCAGATTTTCTAGATACAGGGTGGGGGAGCCGGTGGAACCAAGCCCATCCACCTGGACGTTGGTCGTCAGAGTGGGTCCCCAGCCTAGTGCGAAGGCCGAGTTCACTGTAGCATTAATGTCCTGCTGCGCCCCGTCGAGCCACACGGAATGATAGGTGATATTCCCAGAGCCATCACGGGAGTAGTAGATCTGTACGTGGTGCCAGGTGTTGATGCTCCAGCCGCGAGGATTGCAATAGGCCCCCGAGTGTACCCACTGGTCGATAGGCGCCGTAGGGGTTCCTGCGTTTTTTGTGTAGTCCCAGGTGCTGGTGTAGCCGTCGCACTGAAATCCGAAGAGCGCGGTTTGGCCATTCTCCATGGTCTGGTTCATGTCCAGTTCGAGGTTCGCGATTTGGCTGGCAGAACTATTCAGGTATACCCAAGCGTCGTAAAAGAAGTTGGTCGAGGTGTCGTCATCTCCAAACGAGACGCTGTACCGGGCGCCCCCCGCGTTTGTGAAAGGAGTGGTGAACGCGCGAGCGTGGCCGCTTAGCGAGGGCGAGCTGACGATGCTGGTGCTGCCAGGCGCGGTGCCGGAGCCGGTGCCGGTGTCAAAGATAGCAACCCAGTTGCTGAGGCTCTCGATGTTGCTGACGTTGGCCGAAAGAGCCGGAACAAGAGACGCATTGACACTCCCGCCGACAGTAACAGCGACGTCGGTATCACAGGCTGCGCCTTGATTACCCCATGCCTTGACATGCAGCGTATGGGGACCGGCGCCAACTGAAACCTGCGCGTTGAGCGATGTGCCGTTGACAGTGCTTGCGTCTGTGCTGTTGTCGAGCGAATAACCGACGGTAGAGACAGGCTGTGAGGAGCAGGTGGAGGCATTCGCAGAGAGGGTGAAAGGAGAGGAAACGTCGGCGCCGTTGCCAGGACTGTTAATGGTGACGCTTGCGAATGCCGGGAGGCCGGCGGTGAAGACCAGGAGGAGAGCGCGGAGAAAACAACTTCTTCATCAAGAACCTTCTCATGAATTTGATCGTGAATGGGCGTGCACAACTTAGTTGTGGTCTGAGTGAGACTTTGCCCACTGCGGCACACTCCGAATCGCAGGGGAGAAGTCGACGTATTCGGTTGTGTGGGCTTGTCTGAGGGAGGACAGCTTACGCCTGAAGGAAACTCGACAACCTCATCTGCAATGTTCCAATGGGCGGCGAACAGAGAGCACCCTTTGTGAACACGCGGCAAGTGCGCAAAAAATGATGGCAACCCAACAGCAAAGACACCCATGTGTCAGTGCGTCGATCCAATTCACTTTCTGGGCCCAAGATGGCCGGCAGAAACTACGCAATGAATCGCAATGAATAATAACGAGATCATACACAAGGGCTGGCTGCGCGCAAGATCTTATTAAACAAAAGTTTAGCCGGCAGCAGTTGCACGCGAGGGCACGTGCAAATATTTCCTATGTACCGGGAAAATATGTCCGTGACGCGTGTGCGAGTTACACGTTGCTGCTGTTTTACCCGAGCATTTTCGCTTCGGCGGCCAAGTTATGCGTGAGGAAAAAGGTTTTGTAGTGACTGTAGCCTCGCTGTTCACTGATGCTCCTGAGGAGCAACTTATGGCGTGAATACGCATGCGCCAAGGCTTCGATGTGATCCCCGTCTCAAGCCAGAGTGTGTAGTCAATCCAACTAACCGGTGATTAACCCCGGCATCTTCGCAAGGCGATTCTAGACGTGACCGATACCCCTGGCAGGTCGGACACACGTGCTCTCGTCCTCGATATCAAGTTCTCTGTCCTGAGGAGAGCCTTCTCTGTGTAATCCGCAGAGTAAGCGCGACATTTTTTCAAAATGACAATGAACATTTTGCACAGCGACTAAAAGGTTGCCTGACTTGCCACAGTTGTCATTGAAATTTTCAAACTAAAGCTTGATCTCAACAAACTCTTGTGTATGATCCGGTCTAGAAATCAACAACCACTTGTGCTTTGAGCTTGCTACCTGGATGTGAAGCCGACGGTGCCCTCTGCAACGAATCGGGAAGGTCCCTGTTGTCCAGCCGCATGTCCTCGTGAGCACTTGAAGCGTCTTTGGACACGGCCTGCAGAGGCGAATGCCTAGGTAGCCGCAGGAGTGTGCCCAAGAGGTTGTCGAGTTCCGCCCGGGCGCACGTTGTCCTCGCTCAGACAAGCCCAGACAAAGCAATGTAGTCGGGTTCTCCGCTGCCAATGCGGCGCGGACGAACTCCCCTCGGAACCTGAAACGAGTTCCTGCCCGCACGGGCAAGGGACCTTTATTTTAGCGAGGCTTTAGATGAAGAAGGATTTCTCGTACGCACTCCTGGCCGGCTTTTTAGCGGCCCCGCCCGCATTCGCAACCGTCACAGTCGCCAGCCCTGGCAATGGCGCCGACGTTTCCTCGCCGTTCACCCTCTCTGCAGATGCCTCCACATGCTCCTCACAGGCGGTCGCCTCGATGGGCTATTCATTCGATAACAGCACGGACACTACCATTGTGAACAGCACATCGATCAACGCCCAGGTCTCGAGCGCAACGGGCTCGCACACGCTGCATGTGAAGGCCTGGGGAGACCAGGGCGCATCATGCGTTACGGATGTGGCCATCACGGTTACAGCCGCAGCGCGTGCTCTCGTTCCCTCGCAAGCCAGCAGCGTGAGCAGCATTGAAAGTTTGAGCAACTGGATTGGGGTCTATGACAACTCCTCCGGCAGCGGTAGCGCCAATGGCACTATGAGCATCGTCAACACGCCCTCACAAAATGGGCACTCACGCGAGTTCCTCACCAGGTTTTCTAACTCAGGCGCTGAACGTTACAGCGTAGTGTTCGGAGACGACGAGACGGCAACTAATTTCTTTTATGACGGGTGGGTTTACCTGAATAGTTCTTCCAGCCAGATCGGGAACCTGGAACTGGATATGAATCAGACCATGGAGAATGGCCAAACAGTGATTTTTGGAATTCAGTGTGACGGCTACGCGAGCACATGGGATTACACCAAAAACGCAGGAAGTCCGACCTCGCCTTCAGACCAGTGGGTGCACTCCGGCGCTTACTGCAATCCGCGTACCTGGAGCACGAACGTGTGGCATCATGTGCAGGTCTACTACTCCCGAGACAACTCCGGTAATGTGACCTACCATTCGGTATGGCTGGACGGGCTGCAGCAGAGCATTAACGCCACCGTGAACTCGGCGTTCGCACTCGGTTGGGGCCCGGCGCTGCTCACCAATTTCCAGGTGGATGGCCTCGGCGCCAGCGGCGCTCCGATCGCGTATTTAGATAATCTGACAGTCTCGCGCTGGTAGGCCCGGGAAGCCCCATCCTTTGCGATTGCCGGCAATGGATGGGGCTCCTAATATTTTCATCGTCTCACAGAGCCTCCGCAGCCGCGGAGTAGCCCCCTCTTCTTATTTCTGCATCCAAAAGACTTGCTGTATTTGTTTTTTTGTAGCCTTGCCTTGAGGTCCGCATGCCGTCTCCCCCTATGATCAGTGTGGTCGTACCTTGCTATAACGAAGAAGAGGTACTGCTGCATTGCCACTCCCGGCTTGATGCAGGTGTTCGATGGCACTCCCGAGGACGAATACGAGCTAGTGTATGTGAACGATGGGTCTACCGACCGCACCGAAGAGATTCTGCGCGCTCTCCATCGCAGCTTTCCTCAACGCGGGTCGTGATGCTCTCGCGAAATTTTGGCCACCAGGCGGCCGTGACCGCGGGACTCATCTGCCGCCAAGGGTGACTGCGTCGTTATCATGGACAGCCGACCTGCAGGATCCGCCCGAAGTCATCTGGCAAATGGTGGATCGGTGGCGCGAGGGCTACGAGGTCGTTTACGGCGTGCGCGAGACACGCGCGGGCGAAAGCGGGTTCAAATTGTGGAGCGCCCAGGTCTTCTACCGGCTTGATCAACAAGCTCTCTGACGTGGAGATTCCTCTGGATAGCGGCGATTTCCGGCTGCTCGACAGAAGGGCGGTAGATGCCATGCTGGCGATGCCGGAGCGCCATCGGCTGCTGCGGGGAATGTCGAGCTGGATCGGCTTTCGCCAGTTTGGACTTAAAATATGCTCGTGACGCCCGTTTTGCGGGCACCACGAAATATCCGTTTCGCAAGATGATCAACCTGGCGCTGGATGGGATCTTCTCCTTCTCGACCGTGCCTTTGCGTTTCGTCACAGCGCTTGGCCTGGTGACTGCGGCGATGGCGGCGGCGGGCATCCTATACTCCCTTGTGGTGCGCATCTTCACTCCCCACTGGGTGCCCGGCTGGGCAACGCTTATCCTTGCGGTCCTTCTGACCGGAGGCATAGAGATGTTCTGCTTCGGGATCCTGGGGGAGTACATCGGCCGCATTTACACCGAGATCAAGCAGCGCCCGTCTGTTTGTAGTGAGAGAGACGCTGGAGCCTGGATTGCGAGCCGAAGAATTGAAAAGGCGGCCCCTGGCCACGCATACGATGGCGCGCGGTGATTCTCTGCCGCGCACCGGATGACGAGACCGTTCGCTTATTTATGTACTGCCATGATTTGCGTAAGATCGCGCCTACTCCGGTTGATCCTGCTGGCTGCCTTCATCGCGCCCTGCTGCAGCGCATGGCTGCTACATGCCCAAACAAAGCCCTCGCCGGACTCGCCGATGAGTCCGGCACCACCCGCGACTACGTTACGATCCCACGAAGCCGGAGGTCCAGCCAAATCTCGCTCTGGACCAAGATCCGATTCTGTCCCCTGACCCCGCGGACGATGTGTCCGGTGAGCGCCCAGTCGGCCCTGAGCGCGGAGAAGCAGGGTCGAAATTCAGAAAGGCAAGAGCGGTGTTTATACCCTGCAGGAAAATGTGAACGAGGTTCTGCTCAATTGCACGGTGCTGGATGAAAAAGGGCGCTTGGTCAAGGACCTAAATAAGAAGCGACTTCCGGCTATGGGAGAACGGGGTTCCGCAGACCATCGACTCGTTTCAGCACCAGGACCTGCCGGTATCTGTGGGTATCCTGGTGGACAATTCAGGTTCCATGCGCGATAAACGCGCGGCGGTAACGACGGCAGCTTTGGACCTGGTGAAGGCCTCGAATCCTCAGGATGCTGCCTTTATTGTGAATTTTTCCGACAAGGCTTACCTGGATCAAAACCTGACCTCCAATCTGACCGCATTGGAGCGGGGACTGTCGCGTTTCGATTCGCGAAACACCACAGCGCTCTACGATGCGGTGGTGGCTTCAGCGAACGAACTGGCAAACCATGCGAAACAGCCGAAGCAGGTGGTGCTGATCATTACCGACGGAGCGGACAACGCGTCGCGGGAGACGCTGGAACAGGCTATCCGCCGGGTGCAGAACCTGGGGGGACCGGTGGTCTATTCCATCGGACTGCTCTTCGGGGACGACAAAGAAGAATCGCAGATGGCCAGAAGAGCGCTGCAGACGCTGTCAGCGGAGACAGGCGGGGTTGCCTACTTCCCTGATTCTTTGCAGGATGTGGATGAGATCGCACAGGAGGTTGCTCGCGACGTCCGTAACCAGTACACCATCGGCTACCATTCGACCAAGCCGCCTGCGCTTGGAGGATACCGGAGCGTCCGCGTCGAGGCGCAGGCAGCACATCATGGAAAGCTCATTGTGAGGACGCGCAAGGGATATTATCCCGAGAAGACCACGGAGAGCGCGCCCGTGGCGCAGTGAGCCTTTGCTCTAACTCCTACCAAATGCCTTTGTCACTTCCGGTTATCTTCTGCCCAACCAGCGCCGCGGTGGCGAGCCAGGGAAGCAGGCTAAGCCTTGCGCCGTTGTGCAGTTCCCATTTGCGCAACATAGCGGTAAGTTGTGATCCGTAGAGCTGCGCGGATTGGGGCAGGATTGGGACACGCAGAAAACAGCGGCCGAAGTACACAGCCTCGCCGCCAAAGCGCGCTGAGGCTCTCACAAACTCGGGAACATCGAGTCCATAGCCGCGGTACTGTTCGAGGTAGTCGGAAACGACTACCAGATAAGTTGCCACGCCGTTCCAGATGCCGGCGGAGCTGGCTGAAGATCGCAGATCATCGTAATCCACGCCCCCCTGATCGGAGAGCGTGGCCGTATCGATGATGTCGCACAAACGAAAATAGAAGTGACGGTACATGCGCTGCAACGTTGAGATCAGCAGCCGGTCGGACGCGGACGGCACTTTAAATGCAAGATCACCAACTCTAAGCGATTGAGCACGGGAAGCCAGACCGGCGGCAATGGAAACCTGTTCTCCGGTTTGCCCCAGTCGACCCATATGAATCTCAACTGCCTCAGGTAACCCGGGGATGAGGAAGTTCCATTTGAGCGCCAGGCGATCTCCCCAGCTACGCGGTGCAATCTTCGCCTGGAAGCGTGTTTGCATCAAGGCGCATATCTCCCGCGGCTTTCCGTTTGTATACAAATCGAGGTCGCTGCCCAGATCGGGCAAGTGATCAAGCGATTTGATTACCGTGACATCTGCCAGGGCCCCGCAAATGGCGTGCAGGAACGATATCGCGTGGTGGATACGCTTTCGCTCCGCCGCCAGCGCGGTCGCGGCCCAGTCCGCACGCATTTCGTCACGTGCTTCCAGCATAAGCGTAAAAAACACTTCCAATCCACGAACAATGACATGATTCGAATCTGCCAACCTTCGCAGACGTTCAAACTCCTCCCACTGCAGCTGGGCCAAGACCGCAGCCATGGCTCCATCATTCGTTGCGGCTAAAAGCAGATGAGAGAGGATCGTCATACCATCATCTGCGACGCGCGGGGTTGAAGGCTTAGGCATATAGGCAGAAGGAGCCCCGGTTATTGGGGCCTCTGAGGCACAGCAATTGGAGCCAAGTTTGAAGGCGCTACAGGCGCAGAAACCTTGGGCACTGCATTCGGCTCCGTCGGTGTGTTGTCTCGGGGAATGAGCTCGATGGGACCAGCCTGCTGGCGTCGCGACCTGCTGTACTGATCAAGTTCGCCGTCTACGCTGTGGCCGCTATCTGCGGCCACGACGAAGAGGTGCTCCCCTTCCGCGGACCGTTGGGTCGCCAGGCCAATGCGGGCGTCTGCGTCTTCCGCCTTACGGGCCTTGGCGTAATAGAACTGGGCCGTCTCGAGGTCGCCATCCCTCTCAGCGACATAGCCGAGGTTGTTGAGCGAGAACGCACTGTCGGGATTGAGCGAGTAGGCCTTGAGAAAATCCTGCTTTGCGGTCAGCCAGTCGTTGCGATTGGTCGCTGCTACTCCGCGAAGCGATAACATCGTGGCCTGCGCGGTATCGCTTCCTACGGTCCGCATCTTTTTTCTCAGTGCCCGGGCACTGTCCGCCGCCATCTCGCTGACCGGTTTCCCTCTCCAGGAACGCTTCAGAGTTACAACGATCGGTTCAGAGGAGTGAAACGCTGCAGCCGCGTCGTAATGCTTCAAGGCATTCTCAAAGTCGGCGGTAGCCTCCTCGGCAACTCCGAGATTGTTCAAGGTGAAGGCATTCATCGGCTCCAGAGCCAAGGCCTGGCGAAGAAGATCGGCCGCTTCGAAATTTTGCCTCTGCGACAAAAGCTCGATGGCCTCCACATTCATCCGGTTCACGCGCATAGGCACGTCTTTCAAACTGGTAAGGGCATACGATATCGGCTTGCCCTTCAGCTGCCCGGAATTGCTCACATCGATCAGGGCCTCACTGCCCTGCTCCGAAGCCAGCGTATAGAATCTGTGCGCACGATCCAGTTCTCCCTGAAGTTCAGAGATGTAACCCAGGTTATTCAAGGTAAACGGGTCAGCAGGATCGTAAAGATAGGCTTTATAGAAGAAAGCTTCGGCTTTTTCATATTGGTGCTTGCCTACCGCGTCCACACCCTCGCGATTGAGGCGCTGCACCGGAGTGAGTTCGCCGCGGCCGGGGATCGTGATTCTTACGTCGCGCGCCCACGTCGCCTGTATGGCGGGGCAGAACAGGACTATCACAACGAAGAACCTTGGCGAAATCGAGAACATTTTTGGGACTTTTGGCCTTCCATTGAAATCGGGAAGCGACCTTCTCGCCGGTTACAAACTTTGATGCGAATTATTCAAATTTGTTGCTGCGCCGCAGAGAGCTTTTCGCGACCTTAGACGGGTTATAAGCCACCTATCATGATCCGAGATCATCCAATGGTTGCTAGTCGCTAAACGCCAAGGTGTCGAAATGTTTCGTTTTTTCGCAATAACGGCATTGGCCAGCCTCACGATTGCGCTTGCGTTCGGAGACTATAAACCACCACAACCGGAGGTTACGCAATCCGACTCCGTAACTGAAACGGCCTCCACGGGCCTGCCCACGCTGGCGCCCAGGCCGCAGGGAAAAGCCACTGTGATGGGTGGCGAAATTCACAATGTAGACCCTGTGCGTGACCAATTTACCCTTAAAGTTCCCGGCGGGCGGCCGATTAAACTGCTGTTCGATGCCCGCACCCAACTCTACCGTGACGGAGTCAAGATTTCTCCGGGCGACTTGCACTCCGGGGACCGGGCCTCGGTGGAAACGGTGCTGGACGGAACCAACGTCTTCGCTCTTAGCATCCATATGTTATCTAGCCCGCCTGAGGGAGAATGCCGTGGAGAGGTCATGTCTTACGACCCTCGCAGCCGTGAGTTGACGGTTAGCAGTGCGCTGTCTCACGAGCCCATCAAACTATTGGTGCCACCCGGCACGCCAACGATTCGTGAGGGACAAGCCGTATCGTCTTCGATGCCGCCGAGCGCGGCAAACTTTATCGCAGGAACGCTGCTATCGATCAAGTTTGAATCTGATAATCAGGGGCGCGGGGTCGCCAGCCAGATTGCGATTTTAGCCACTCCGGGCGCAAGGTTCGTATTCAGCGGAAACATTGCCTCGCTTGACCTGCATACCGGCCTAATGGTGCTGGCTGATCCATCGAGCGATAGCAATTACCAGCTATCTTTTGATCCCACGCGAATTCCATCGAGCCGGAAACTCCACCTGGGGGAGCATGTTACAGTGACGGCAAGCTTTAACGGCGCCCACTACATCGCGAGCGCTGTCGCCGTTGACTAGGCGGGTTACAGCACCTCCTCGAGGTAAGATGGGCGCAAAAAAGCAGGCGTGATTTTGTTGGGCTATGTGTTGCGTCTGTTCCGGCTCTCGCTCTCGCGAACAAGATCCGAGGTAACGAAACTACGCAGCCGGCGTATCGGACGCCAGCCTCGCTGGAACGATATATAGATCCGCTGCCGATACCGAAGCGATTAAGGCCTTCCGGGGGGAGCGCGGGCAAGATTCAGTATAAAATGCGCATTCTGGAATGCAGGCAGCATTTACATTCACAGCTCCCGCCGACAACGCTGTGGGGATTTGAGGGGCAATACCCAGGCCCGACGATCGAGGCGCTACAGAACCGGCCAACCGAAGTTCGGTTTGAGAATCATTTGCCTGCACGTCATCTCTTTGAGATTGATACCCACATACATGGCGCCGGGCCGCCTGCGCCCGCAGGATGCGGCCGTACGAGGTCGTGGCCGACTGAGCGACTCACTCCGGACACTGTTCCGTAACTAATGGCCGGGTGCCCCATATCTCGCTGGTTTTTCGCGAGATGTGGGATTCCACTGCTCTTTCCCGCGGACAATCGACTCACCCCAGTCACTTAGCGGTTAACATCGGCTGAATGTGCCCACCCGCCATTCGTTACGGAACAGGCCGTGAGAAATTGAGGCTAGCGGTTGGCTCAGGGGGCGAAACTCGTCGGGGTGCAAGGATTGTAGCCCAGCGACTCAGCAGTGACCGGGGCCGGCGGAGTCGGTGGCGTCGCCCATGGGATATTGGTGAAGTCGAAGAAGTCAAGCAGGTTGGGCTGCACGGCGTCGCGGGCAGTCAAATGCGCGGAGGAGCCGATAAATCGGTTCTCGACAAACTTGATCACTGCCGTGTGATCCATGGGGATGTGCGAAACATAATGCTTGCGGGTAAAGGGCGAGATGATCATGTTGGGCACTCGGAACCCGAGCTGAGCGGCAAAGCCGCTGACGGCTGCGGCGTCACCCGAATTGGCGCCGGGATCAGTGGGCTTCAGGTCGCAATGAAGTGTCGCCGTCCCGCCGCTGGGCACGCAGGGGTTGTAACTGTCGGGGTTGACGGCAATGGTTGAGATATCCGGGATCGTACCCAGCGAGCTATCGGTGTTGATGTTCGATTTGTTGGGCACGGGCGGAACATGATCGTAAGGTCCTCCACCCTCGTCGTAAGCGAGAAAGAAGACGGAATCCTTCCACGCAGAGCTGGTCATAAAGGTATTCACGATGTTGGCTACTTGCGCCTGCCCGGCCAGGATCGATTGGCCAGAACCAGGATGCTCGTCATTGTTGCCATAACCGGCCTCGATGAAGGCGAAACTGGGCAGCGTGCCGTTGGCAAGGTCGCTGAAATAGGTAGACAGCGGAGCAATATGGTTGGGATCGATGCAGAAGGAGTTGGTTGAATCCCCAACGACGCTTGATGGCTGGGTGGGTGCCGTGCAGGCGGCGGCGGTTGGATTTTGATATAGATACTGATACGAGTAAGACAGGTCTTCGAAATCCGTTGCCGGATAGTTTGCGTTGGCCGAGGTGCGAGCAGTCATCGCCGTCGAGGCAAAGGTCGTCGGTGACGGTGTAGTAAATCTTCCACGATACATTCGCCTGGTCGAGTTCCTCGAAGATGTTCGGTATGTTGAGCTGGGATAGATGATCATCGTTGCCCGGATCATAGACCAGACCCTGGGTCGTGCCTCCGGTAAAGGTTGCGATGCGGTTGCCGATGCTCTTGCTCGACACCGGCGAGAACCATCGATCGGACAGGGCGAACTGAGAAGCCATGTAGTAGTAGTAGTTGAGGAAGCCCTGGTCGTAGTAGCCCATGGAGCGCTCGCCGGTAAGATCGGTGAAAGCGCCGGAGCAGGTGCCGGAAGGACTGGCAGCGCAGCTCTTGGCGTAGCCCTCGGCGTTGTGGACAAAGCCGCCCATCTGGATAGGACGGGTAGCAAGAAAATTGTAGGTGTTCACGTCGCCGTAGCTTGCCAGCCAGTCTGAGCTCTCATCATCGATGCAGGTGCTGGTGAATTTGAACAGCGGATACGATGTGCCTTCATCGTCTGAGTTGCTGATCGTGGTCAGCTTGTCGTCGATGCCATCGACGTTATAGGTATTGCCGTCATCGCCGACGTTCAAGCCGTTCGTCTGGCGGTAAGGGTTCAGCATGCCAAAGTAATTGTCGAAGGTATGGTTCTCCTGCAGCATGAAGATGACGTGGTTGATGGATTGGAGACTGGCTACCGCTGTAACCGTTACGGTCGCGGTGGCGGTGGCCTTCCCGCCAACGCCGGTGGCCGTGGCGGTGTAGGTCGTGGTGGCAGCCGGGCTGACGGATTGCGTTCCGCCGGCCGGCTGCAGGTTATAGGTGCTGCCATCGGTCCCGCTGACCGTCACCTGGGTGGCATTGGTTGCGGTCACGGTCAAGGTGGACGAATTTCCCGCAGTGATCGACGTGGGGTTGGCCATGATGCTGACGGTCGGGCCGCCGGCGGCAACGACCGTTACGGTGGCGGTGGCGGTGGCCTTCCCTCCCGCTCCGGTTGCGGTGGCGGTGTAAGTGGTGGTCGCGGTTGGGTTGACGGATTGCGTTCCGCCGCTCGCTGGCAAGCTATATGTGCTGCCGTCCGTGCCGGTCACGGTCACCTGGGTGGCGTTGGCCGCCATCACGATCAACATGGACGAGGCTGCCGGAAGCAATCGAAGTGGGCTTGGCAGTGATGCTGACTGTTGGAGCGGTAGACGCGGTAACGGTCACGGTTGCGCTCGCCGAGATGTTTCCTCCCGCTCCGGCTGCCGTTGCGGTGTACGTTGTGGTCGCGGTCGGGCTGACGGATTGCGTCCCACCCGCCGGCTGCAGGGTATAGGTGCTGCCGTCGGTCCCGGTCACCGTCACCTGGGTCGCGTTGGTCGCGCTCACCGTCAAGGTGGATGAACTGCCGGAGGTGATCGAAGTGGGGTTGGCACTGATACTGACAGTCGGAGCTGGAGAACTGGATACAGTCACGGTTGCGGTTGCGGTTGTGGTGCTATTTGCCTCCGGTTCCAGTCGCGGTCGCAGTGTAGGTAGTGGTCGCGGCCGGGCTGACACGTTTGTGTACCCCCCGTCGATTGCATGGTATAACTGCTGCCGTTGTTCCCCGATATCGTTACCTGCGCGGCATTCGCCGCCGTGACTGTAAGTGTGGATGAACCGCCAGGAGTGATCGTGGCAGGGTTAGCGACAATGGCGACGGTAGGAGCCGTAGTTGCACCGGTGGAATTATCTCTGAAGGTAGCGCCGCCGCACCCGGCAGACAGGAGAGACAAGCAGAGACAGAAGAATGCGACCACGGCGCGCCGAGCCAAGCGCCAACCACCTTCATCACGTTCACAAGCCAAATGCATTAGAAGTCACTCTCAAGAGTTGGACCTTCCCGGTAGCCGTCACCATCTGAGTGCGCCTTTGCGGTCATCGGTTTACGCCAGTCGCGCGTACCCACGAAAGCAGCAGCATCATCACCGTCGGTTCCGACGAGATTGAGGCCCTCCGCGACCACTGCGACGTCACTGGCGTTGCGGGAAAAGGCTGGTGGCAAAACCAGCCGGGACCAGCCTGTTTGCCGGCTAAAGCCCGCTCGAAAAGGCGGCGGCGCAATGAAAGCTCGCCGCCATCGAGGATCGCCCTCTTGCATCTGTTGAGCTCAAACCAGCGAAGATAATTGCGCACAACGCGGGCCATGGTCATCTGCAGACCGGCCGCGATAGTTATGCTCGGCCATTTGCATCTGCAATTCCGGAGACTGCAGAATGCTAACCAGCTGATCAGCAAGATCGCATGCGTCGCCGGTTTTGTAGAAAAGGGCCGCCATATGCTTCATCGGCCGCCATCTCGCGAAACTCAGGAATGTCGGCGCACACAATTGGAATTCCGTACTCACACGCCTGGTGGGCCGGGCCACTCGATCCAGTTGCCGAATCGTAGGGCATCACCACGATCGAGGTGGAGCGAAAGAGTTCAGGAATATCTTCTTCCGGAACATACCCGCGGAACTCGATGGGCAGATCCGCCGGCTGCGCCTCGCGTATCGACTCCCAATATCCGGCCTTGGTGTGATGATTCGCGCCGGCGACGATCAGCCTGGCATTCGGGATCTTCTTAAGGACGGCTGGAAAAGCTTCCATCAGAGTCTCCAGCCGTTTGTAGGTTCCCCAGTGCCCGATAGCGAGAATGCGAAGGTCGGGATTGCCGCGTTTGCTGAAGTCCGGAGGGCTGGGGACGATGCGAACGTTCCATGCGTCCCCAAGAGGACATTCTGAGCTGAATACTTGGTGATCAAGGTTCGCCGATAGCCGGGAAAGCAGGACAGACACGGAGTGTGCCTTTAAAAGCCCTGGTGGCCACATCGGAGCCAATGCGCAGAAAGCGCTCGCGGCGCATGCCGGCCGCGGCAAAATCGACATGCTCGATGATATGGTGCAGCGTGATATGGGTGTAAAAGCCTGCGGCTCGGACGAGAGCGGGCACGGAAAGCCCGGCAAATGCGGCAAACGGGATTCTCCGGCGTGGCAAAGCTGGAGAAGACGAGGTTGAACCACACCACATCGGGCTTGCAACCTGCGAACGGCTTTCAATATGCACAGCGGAGTTGCCACGCTGCCGAACCTCCAGCAGCGAATTACGTGAAAGCCCGGCAGTTCTGCACGTTCTTGGGCTTCCACGGATTGCCATTGGCGTCGGTAGCAAACTCATAGTCCGTCAGTTCGTCAGCAAGAATGGTCAAATCAACATCAGGGTTGCGCTGCAATTCTCGCGCAAGATGAAATGCATACTCATTTAACTGCCGTCCACTAGGAGGAAACGTCGCAACCAAGCAGATCTTCATCGGCTCCTGCCTCAAAACAAGGTGATGCTCACATACGGCCTTAGCTGCTCGTTCCGCCCGCTTGTGAAGTTAAAGAAGTCTTCCTGTTGCAGCCCCGCGGAAAAGCGAATCGGATACTGCAGTTGAACTTGTCCCGTTTCGTCATCGAACTTACGGTGTAGTGGCGTTGCATACGAAACGGAGAAGCCGCTCTGAATGGTGTCGTAGACGTGAAAGCTTCTGGTGCTGGAATAGGCTGTCGATGCCTGGAAATCCCAATGATGGGTGGGCGAGAAGTCAATGGTTCCCGCCGGGCGTAAAGCTTGTGCAATGCCTGACCGTGACCCTACGGTTCGCCAAGCCCGAAGGTCTTCAGCGACCGCTTCTATATTCAGACGTTCTGAGAACCGATGGGTGAAACCGATGTACGAAGCGGTGTAGTAATTTTCTGTGGCCACGGGGGTGAACTGCTGATCATTCGATCCCCAGCCCGTGACCAGAGCGGTTTTGCCCCATGGCTCCCCGACCCGGAAGTCAATGGCGCCCGCCAGCGAGCGCGAATAGATGTTGCTTTCGGTGAAGGGGCCAACCTCGCGGATGAAATAGCCGTCGACGGACACGGCGTTGAAAAAAGAACTGGTGGAGACGTACGTAAACAAGCGAAAGAGATTCTGGTTCATCTGCACCGGCGATATGGAATCGCGGCGTATGGTCCCTTGAATGCCGCTGTTGAATTGCAGTACGTTGGTGCCCAGATGAACTGTGGGGGCTATTCCGAAATTGATCGCGTAGTCGGTGGTGTCGCGATTAACGATCGAACTGGTTGCAGGCACGGATATTTCCCCGCGCGCATTCCTTACCTGAAAGAATCCGCCGACGGTAGGAGAATTTCCCAAATGCAGGTGGTAGGCGTTGGTCCACAGCGTGGCTAAAGAGGAACGGGGCGGGGGAAGCAAAGAGGGGTCGGAGCTGGGCACCGGGGTCGGCGCATCCAGCTTGGAGTCAAGCACGTAGACGGTGGAATCTTCGTAAATGGGTTGCACTGAAAAATCGGACAGAAAGCTCAGAGTGGAATTTATTCTGTAGCCCTCGTTCGCGCCCGCCTGCAGCAGACTCTGCTCGGCCGTCTGGTCTTCGCCGGCCGCGCTGGCAGCTTGAGCAAAAGCGGTCAGCGCCTGAGTACCCTGATGCTCCTGCTGGTACACGTTGGCCTGGGCCAGCAGATACTGGTAATCCGATTTGCTGTCGTCTACGTGGCTTACCGCGGAGAGCTCGGCCGACGCCCTAGCTGTATCTCCCAGGGCAAGATAGTTATTCGCCAAACCGACGCGCACATCGATGTCAGATGCGCCTGCGGCTTTGGCGCGTTCCAGATACGTTTGTGATAGCTCATAATCATGCATCTCGCGCAGAACGTCGGCCGCCGCAATGTACTGGCTCCCCGTGGGTGGCACGGTCTCCCCTGCCTCGGCCTCCATCAGGCCCAGACCAATCTGCCGCTCTGCATCCTGGGAATGGTCCTGCTGAGCCATGAGCTGGGCGATAGCAAGACGGACATCGAAACGATTGCTGTTGGGAGCAGTCAGGGCCTTCTGAAAACGGTCCATCGCGCCCTTCTGATCTCCGAGCGCGCTGAGGGCCTGTCCGGTGGCAACGAATATTTCACTATCCCCGGTGGGATCGCTGGTGGAAGCTGGAGTATCGCGGGCACGCTGCTCGGCCAGCTGAACATAACGTAGAGCCTGCTCCCTCTCATCCAGATTGGCGTAGGCACGTGCCAATAATGCGTAGACCGCCGGGTCGCCGGGAGAAAGCTTTTGCGCGACCAGCAACTCATCCACCGCTTCGTGGTAGTGACGCTGGGAGTACAGAGTATTCCCGAGCCCATAATGGAGTGTTCCGTCATCGGGAGTGAACTTCAAGGCAGCACGATATTCGGTGACGGCCTTGGAAAGCAGCCCTTCTCTGCCATAGGCTGTAGCCCGAATCATGTGCAGGATTTTTGAATCGCCCATCTCCAGTTCAGCCAATTGTGTTTGTCGCAACGCCGCCTGGGGCCTATGCAGATCGAGGTCAGCATAGGCCAGTCCAAGGTGCGCCTCGCCATTCTTTGGTTCGCGCTTCAAGGCGGACTCAAAGTCAGCAGCAGCGGCGCTCGCTCGGTGCATGTCGTTGAAGATGTATCCACGATTCACGTAGGCCGTAACCACGTTGGGGTCGCGGTCAAGCACGTCGGTAAAATCACGCAGCGCCTGCTCACGCTGTCCGTCGTGTTTGTGCACGTACCCCGCCAGTAGCGGAATATCGGGTTCGTGAGCCAAGATCTGGTTGTATTTGGCGGTGAGCTCCAATAACTCGTTGTACTTGCCGAGGTGGAGCAAATCATAACCAAGATAGACGACGACATCACGATCCTCAGGAAGAACCTTGATTGCCTGCTGCCCAACATCGGCGGATTGCTGGTAATCGCCCTTAAAACTCAGGTATCTCTCTTTTTCCAAAAGGACTTGAGGGTCCTGCTCCATTTCACTCGTGGCGCGACTCAACCATTTGCCGGCCAGGTCGAGATCATGGGCTTCAATGGCAGCATTCATGCCTCCGGCCACAATCAGGGCATTGTATGGAGCCAGCGCATAGCCCTTGCTATAAGGAAGCTCGGCTTTGTTGAATTGGTGATGAGCGGTGTATAGATCTCCCAAGGCAAGATAAGGCACATAGAGCGAAGGGTAGTCTTGCGCCAGGAGATCGAAATATTTCTCCGCGTCCTGGTCGCGACCCGCCGCGCGTGAGGCATAGCCCTAGAGAAGTGAGCGCGAATCGGTTGCGGGGATCGATGGCGAGTACCCGCTTGTAAACGTCGATTGCGTTGCCGGTGCGACCTATTTTCATCAGCAAATCGCCGTCGAGCTGCAGGTTGTTGGGATCATGCGGACTGAGCGCGAGCGCTTCTTTCATGTCGGCGAGCGCGCTGTCGAGTTCGCCACCATTCATTTTGATCAAAGCTCGAAGGCGCAGAAACTGCGCTCTGTCAGATCCTCGCTCATCGAGCGCTTTGATGGCCGTCTGCGCCATCGCGAGCTGTTGACGAGCAGCCTCCTGGTTACGAACGTTATGCTCCAGTTGCATGAGATCCATATGGAGCTGGATGCCATAAAGCGGTCCCTCGACTGGAGTTACGGGCAAGTTTGCCAGGGCAGCGCTGTATTGCCGAACGGCATCAGCGTCGTGCTCCTGGAGCTGCGCGATTTCTCCGCGGATGGCGTGTAAGCGGTAGTAATCAGGATTAAGTGCGGCTGCTCGCTCAAGAAATGGCCCGGCGCTTTCTATCGAACCAGCGGCCACATCGGCCTGGGCGGCGGAAAGCTGCAACCCCAGGTCCTTCGGCGTCGCGTTAGCAGCCTGGGTGTATCGCCTAGCAGACTCGCCGGGCTGGCCATCAAGCTGGTAGGTGTAGGCAAGCTCCGCGATGATGTCAGGCTTAGGATCGCGAATCGATTTGAGGGCGGCGATCGCCTGCGCGTAGTTTCCGGTCTCCCGGTAGTATCCCGCCAGCGATCGCTGAACGTCAGGATCGTCTGGGCTGCGGTGCCTGGCCAGGTCGAGATAGTGGCTGGCCAGATTCATTTGCTTCAGGTGTTGATACGCAAGCGCCAACAGCAATTCCGCGCGCGCGTCGGGCTGCATCGATTCCGCCCGGCGCAGCCACACGATCGCGTTGGTGTAGTCTCCAGACCCGAGATAAAGACTTCCCAGCAATTGCACGTCAGCTCCCCGCCTTGAATCGGATGAGATCACCTGTTTCAGGAGATGCTCGGCCTCGTCGGTTCGTCCCACTACTCTGTAGGTCTGGGCGAGGCCGGAGAGCCCGTCGAGCGCCCCCGGGTTCAGCCGGAGACCTCGGGTATAGGCGGCTTCAGAGAGTTGGAACCTGGCGTCCAGGCGGGCCGCATAGCCAAGCAGGAACCACAGCTGCGGATCGCTCGAGTCAGCTTGTGCGGCCTGCTGTGCATAATCAACCGCCTGGGTGTGATCACCACGCTGCAGCGCCAATTGGGCCGCGCGTGCAAGGCGTGCGGTTTGAATATTCGATCCCCAACCCAGCGGTTGGCCCTGCGTCTGCGTCTGACCATTCTGAGGAGTCGCGGACGCGTCAGGTCCCACCTTGTAAGTTTGCGCTTGGACGAGACCGGCAAGCGCAATGAACAAAGGCAGAAGAAATATCTTCAACAGTGCAGGTAGAGCAAGCCAACGAGTCATCAGCGTAGGAATGCCAGGTGATCACTTTAGATTCAGGGAACGCTTCGAGCGTTGGCCGCAGGGCTGCCAATTGAGAATCTGAATCTTAATTTTTCGAGACCGCGGGACGGCAAGCAACTCGGCGTGCCCGACGGATAATCTAAAGCATGACGAGAGGGGACTGTGGAGAGAATTGAGTTGTTCAGTCCTGCAAAACGGCCTATCCCGCTAGAGCCTGATTCTTCTGGCGGCAGTCGTAGTTCACCTGCCGCTTCTGCTCATGAAGTTGCCGCTGCAGTCGTACGACGCAAATTTCCATATCTTCTTCGCTTCTCACTATGTACACCACTGGTTCAATCCGTGGAACGCGAAGTGGTATGCGGGCTTTTCGCAGACCACCTATCCTCCCTTGCCGCAACAGTGGGTGGCGTTGATCTCGCGCATCACCGGCCTGGACATGGCGTATATGGCGGTGCAGTTAGTCGCCATTTTGCTGCTGGCTGTTGGGGGTCTATCGCTTTTCCTTGCTTTGGGTCAATCCGCGGGCTGCATCGTTCGCGGCGCTCGCGAGTGTTTTTCTTGGCTCGGAAAGCTTCCTGGTCTATTCCGCGGGGCAGTTGGCAACTACTTCTGCTGCGCCGATTTATTTAAACGCGCTGCCTTATCTGTTCGAATGGGTTCGGCATGGAAAATGGCGATCGTTTCTTAAAGGCGAGCGCGCTGTTCACTGCCGCGGCCGCCGCTCACCACGCCACGCTGCTCTTCGGATCGCTGTTTTTTGCCGTGCCCGTGCTGGCGCTGGTGATTCTGGATCGGTGAGGACGGCGAACGAATCTCGACGCCGGCATTCTTGCTGCGTACCGTCGGCATCACGCTGGTAGTAGGCGCCGCGATCGCGATCGTACTTCTTCCCTTCTGGATCGCCTTGATTCACTATCCGGTTACGCAGACTCCCATTCCGCACCCCAGCCGGGCAAATTACATCCTGAGCCCGGACTGGGGCCTGAACTATTTCGTCATTCCTTATGGAGCGTTGATACTGGCTCTGCCGTTCATCATCATGCGCGGTTCGGCGGTAGTTCGACTGCGTCCGTTGCTTTTGGGTTTCTGGGTGGCATTTCTGGTGGGACTCGGGGGAACGACTCCGGTTGCCCATCTGTTGCTGGGCCGGGCTTTCGAAGTGCTGACGATGGAGCGCTTCAGCTATTGGGCCACTTTGCTCGGCCTGCCCTTCGTGGGCCTGCTGGCGGCGGAACTCGTCGACCGCTTTCGCATGCGCGCGGCGGTTTGCTAACTGTCGCGGCGGCTGTTACTTGTGCTCTGGCGGTTGCCTGGGTAACTTATCGGCCGGCCGATGCCTCTAATTTCAAAGTGGATTCGGTGGCTGCGTGGCTCAACCGGGATGGTCACGACCAGTACCGCTATGTCACGCTGGGATTCGGCAACAAGATTGCCCGGCTGGCGATGATGACCGATGCGAGCAGTGTGGATGGCGAATGGAATTCCGGGCGCATGCTGCCCGAGCTGACGCGCTACGGTGGTGGGCGCGCTCACCAGTTCGAAGTACTTCGGCAAGCCGGGGCTCGACGCGTTGCGGGCCATGCTGCAACACGCGGACCGTTACGGGCTGAAATGGGTTTTCGTGCGCGACCCTTATTACGATCCTCTGCTTGAAGTTTGCCGGCTGGCGCCGGGTGGACGAACTTGATGACAATACCGTCATCGTGTGGAGCAAAGACGGCGTGCCACCGGCTATGCCAATGAACGCCCCGCAAATGCCGCCGCACTGGCAAGGCGTGTTGTGGGGGACCCTGCCCTTTCGGCAGCAGCCTGCTGGCGATCCTGGTGGTCTTGATTCCCGAGGGCAAGCGCCGCGAGTACCAGCGGGAGGATTCCCCCGCTACGCATGATTTCGTTGCCGGGAGTATGGTGTCGTGAACACAGGACGTCTTCTGGCTGCAGTCATTGGCGCCGCGACCGTGGCCCTGGTGGTGATAGGAACGCTTTGGCCGGTTCCCTCCGCGGCGGCGTATGCCGGCGGCAAGAGCTTACTGCGTTCGTCTTCCACGGCACAGGCAGCCGTGGAGAGCCTGGCTGACGAAATTCGCTTGCAGGCGTGGGGCGAGGCCTATGCCAGCCTGGGCAACAAAGCCGAATTTACCCAACAGCAATTTGTGCACGACCTGACCGGATACTATTCCAGCCTGCGCACCTACGCGACCCTGCAGAGCTTTGACGTATTGCCGCAGCATGCTTCTGACCAGGAAGCGGCGATCCAGCTGCGGTTGCATTGGTCGACGGTGGTGGCCACCTTTGTGAGCACGCGCGAGCTGCACGTGGTTAAGGACGGTGATCGTTGGAAGGTAGATTGGCCCCTGGTCAAGGAACAGCATGTGCCGCCACAAGTGATCGCAGTCAATTACCTTCGCTGGGACGTGATTTACCCCGGCCCGGGCGATGGTTGGGGAGTGCAGGACGTGGAAGCGCCGCACGTACGCATTGTGGATATGCATCCGGTGCAGCGGGCTGAAGGGCTAGTGATCCTGGGCGAACTGCTCAACGAAGATGTGGTGCCCGCCTACGTGTCGGTGAGGGCAACCTTGTTGTCGAAGACCGGAACGCCGATGGCGAGCGAAGGCAGCTTCGATAAAATTTCTCACACACTGTTGCCTAAGCAAGTCACGCCGTTTCTGATTATCTTTCCCGATGCCACCCTGTCCCAGGTGGGCAGTATCCGCATGGATCCTTTGTCGACTCTCGTGCCGGCTTCGGCTGACCCGGTAGTCGAAATTCAGAACCAGCGATTGAACCCGGCGCCGGACGCCTCACTGTCTGCGCAGCTGGTTAACCAAAGCGGCCAGGTCGTGAATATCGCCCATGTGCTGGGAACTTTTTATGACAAGAATGGCCAGGTGGTGTGGGTGGCAGACCAATATATCGATCGCGCTCTCCTTCCCCAGATCCCGGTTCCGTTCGACATCCACATTCCTGAAGATCTGGCTCGAAAAATCGCCAGCGAACGGGCTATCACTGCGACGTACACCGTCGGAGGCTTCTCGTGAAGCTGACGTTGCTGCTTGCGGGCGTGGCCCTGGCCATGACGCAGCCGGCGCGCGCACAAGGCGGAAGCATGAGCCTGCCCAAGACGGTCGAGGCAGGTAGCGCGTTCTCTATCCGGTGTTCAGGAGGCGGAAAGGCGGTGCTGTATATCGTTGGATTGGGGCAAGTGCTGAGACGCGAAGTGCAACCAGGACAGAACATCTCGTTTCCGGCTGGATCGTTATACAACGCCGGCCACTACCTGGCTATCCTGGTGGAAGGATCTTCCAAAGATGCGGAATCGTTTGATGTTGTGCCGGCCGCTAAACCTGCGGAGCTGAGTTTTCTGGCGAAACCATCTCGCCTCCCCGTCGGAGTACATAACGGCATTAGCGGCACGGTGTACGTTTTCGATGCGTATCACAATCTGGCAACGGCGCCGGCAACCGTATCGTTCCAACTTTCGAATCCGTCGAGCCCGGTGCAGGAGCGCAGCGTGGTCGCCCGGGATGGCGCCGCCTGGACGCAGATGGACTCTACGGCCAAAGCAGGCAGCGATCAATTTGTGGCGCGCGTCGATGGAGTTTCCAGCACACGTGTGATCGAGCAGGCGCCGGGGGATCCGTGCGGGTTAACCGTGAGCGCACAGCCGGCAGGCCAACAGCTTGAGCTCAAAACAGGTCCGGTGCACGACTGTAGCGGCAACGCAGTGCCGGATGGGACAATCGTCACCTTCACGGAAAACTATGGTGGCAGTCAATCGACGGCGGACGTACCTCTCAAACACGGAATCGCGCAGGTGGACATGCCGGCGCATCCAGGAGCAAGAATTTCCGTGGCCAGTGGGGTGGTCATGGGCAATGAGCTTCGGTGGGAAAAATGACCATGGTGAAGCCAGCGCTGGTCGCTCTCCTGTTCTTCGCTACGCCCTGGAGTCTGCTGGCGGATGAGGCGGCGGTCCGCGTGGAACCACCAAACCTGCAAGCGACCAGGCTGCTGCAGAAGCAGACCGCGGATGCGGCGATCCGCGACTATTTACAGTCGTGGCGGAGTCTGCGCGTTGCCCTTGAGCAAAATCGCCCCGACCTGCTCGAGCAGAGTTTCGTGGGCACCGCGCTCGACAAACTCAAGGATACGATCGGGCAGCAGGCTGACCTGGGGCTGCATACCAGCTATCAGGATCGTGCTCACGATCTGCGCGTTGTTTTCTATTCACCGGACGGGTTATCGATTCAGCTGGTCGATAACGCCGAATACGATCAGCAAGTGTTGGAACATGACAAGGTCCTGGCAACGGAGCGGGTGCGCAAGCGCTATGTCGTGATCCTCACACCTACCGAAGTGCGTTGGAGAGTGCGCGTTTTTCAGGCGGACCCGAATGAGACGCCTGTGGCGATGACCAAGCGCGTCAGATAACCGCGTGAGGGGCCGGCTTGTGAACGGGGCATCCGCCTCAGTGTGCTGACTCCTTTGCCGTGGGCTGGGACGCGTTTCCACAGGTAGGAATGCCGGGTTCAGTCGCGGTCCCTTCCTCGTAATCGTTCCAGGTCTCGATCATCACAAAAGGAATAGGCTGATCGGCAGGAACGTATTTTCGCCAGAGATTAAATGTATCCGCAAACGTTTGACCGCAGCGCGCGGAGATATGCCGGTTGAGACTCCAGGAGGCTTTGCTGTCGTCAAAGCTTGCCCATGCCCCTCCCACGATGAGTTTGTCAGGATATTTCGTGACCATCGTCTGGTAGAAGTCGCTCAGGTACTGCTCTCCCCAGTTGCTGCCATCCGCCGCCCACCCTTTCGGCCCCGGACTTACCCAGGCATAGAAGCCATCGAGCGCGTCCGCATACTGGCCGGGCGGATTTTCATCAATGAGGAGAGGTGGATGGTCCCATTGGTTGACGATTGCCCGCACCTTATCCCAATCGGTATGCCCCCCTTTGGGAAAGATGAAGATCACCGGACGCCCCTGATAGGTTAGGTACGCCTCCCGCCCTGGCGCACTGGGGCTCAGATAGGTGTCGTGAAACATGGTGAAGTCCGCGATGGCTTCGTCCGTAGCCCCATCTTCCTGGTCCGTCTCGTCGTACATCATCGCCACATGGAACTTGTGTTTCGCGGCAGTGGTTTGCATCAGAGCATAGCTCTGATCGATAAAGGGCTCGCGATCTCCGTACCAATCCACCACAAAGGCAGAAATGCCCCGGGCAGCCGCCTCGCTGATCTGCCTGCGGATGACCGCGGGATCGTGCGACGAGTAGCCGACGGAGATGTGCCTGGGGTGCCCAAACCAGGCTTCATAGGTAGCCAATATCTCCGGCGACTTTCCAGCGGCCGTGTATTTCAACCGGACCGGAGGGGATGATTCTGGACCAGGGCACCCTTGGAGCAAAGATAGCAAAAGTAGAGCAGCGCTTAAGGAACGCAGCATAAGGTGATTCTTAGAAGCGCCGAACCGGGCCCGGGGTTGTCGCGGCTCGCAGCAATCCGCAGATAGCTCCGCTACTCCGGGCAGCCGGGATGTTCCTTCCAGCATCGGATGAAGTATTGAATATTTGAACCGCACCCGCGGAGCTTTCGCAGTCGCCCGAGCTGACTTTTGCCGGGCAGCCTTCACAGATGACCTTGGCAGCAGGAGCCTCAGAGTGTGCTGAAGACCCTAACCCAAAAGCCGATGGCACTGCCAGCCCGCATCCTCTCGGGGAGCTTCGTGTTGCTGTCAGGCTCAGGGCTGGCGACGGCAACTAACTTCGCCTATAACGTTGCGGTTGCGCGGTTTCTGGGTCCCAACGGGTTCGGGCATGCTACTGCTGTCTACACTCTGCTCACTTTGATCTCAGCAGTCACGCTGTCGTTTCAAATCATTTCCGCCAAGGTCGTAGCGCAACAAAGCTCGGCCGAGGGAAAATACGCTGGGTATCGAGGCTTCCACCGAGGCGCCTGGGCATGCGGCATCCTTGTCGCACTGCTGATGTTGGCCTTTCAGAAAGCGATTGCGGGCTATCTGAATTTGCCGAGCCCGATGCTGGTTGTCCTGCTGGCGATCGGAGCCGCGTTTTACGTTCCGCTGGGAAGCCGGCGGGGCTACGTACAGGGCGCCTACGGTTTTCGACGTCTGGCCACCAACCTGGTACTGGAGGGAGCAGTTCGTCTGGGTGGTTCGTTGCTCCTGATGCTGCTCGGCTTGGGGGTGAAAGGGGTGATCGCGGCCAACTCCGCAGCCGTGGCGGCTGCCTATCTCGCGATCGTGCCGGAAGCGGCGGCCCGGATTCCAAACCCAATTCGCCTACTCTATGCCTTGCGTGAGACATCCCAGGCGATCGTCTTTTTCGCCGGCCAGGTACTGATCAACAACTGTGACATTGTGCTCGTTAAGCACTACTTCCTTCCCCAGGCAGCGGGACTGTATGCTGCCGTGGCGATGGTGGGCCGGGTGATCTATGCCTTCTCCTCGGCCGTCGTGAACAGCATGTTTCCCCTGGTGGCAGGCACGAGCGAAGAGGAGCGGAAAGATCTAAAGGTGATCGCGACGTCGCTCTTGCTGGTGTTGACGATCGGTGCGGGCCTGGCCCTCGGCCTGCGTTTTGCGCCGGCGAGCATCTGGACAGCGTTTTTCGGGGCAAAGTTTCAAATCGCGGGAGACCACGGCCTGCCTTATCTCCTGGCGCTTTACGCCGTAACCACTGTCATTTATTCACTGAGTGCCGTGATCATCACGTACGAGATGTCTTACAAGATTGCCAACACCAGCTGGATTCAGCTGGCGTTTAGCGGTGTGGTTGTCGCGGGAATTTGCCGCTTTCATGACTCGCTGCGGCAGGTCATCCTGGTGCAACTGGTGCTGATGGTGATTCTGTTCATTTTTGTCGCGGTACCGTTCCTGGTTGACTCGCTGACCGGCTCAGACAAGACACAACAGAGTGGGTTTGGGCCGATGAGGTTGATTCGGCAGGTTTCGGAGGACGAGGTCATTGCCGAGTTTCTGAAGAGTGATTTCGGCAAGCCCGGCTTTGAGGATTACCACGACTCCATGGGTGGCATCGTCGCCAGCCCCAACCTCTATGATCCCGTCGAAAATGACAAGCGGCGCGCGCTGTTCTTTGTCCGCCACCTGGCCCTGTGGAACGAGCTTCCCCCGGACACGGAATGGTTCGAGCTGGAGATGCGGGAAGCAGACCTCGGCCGGATCAGGGTTTTTCCCCGGGCACAGTGGCGGAAGGTCGCGGGGGGTAATTTCTCCATCTCGAGAGTCATCGAATGTATGCCCGAGCGGCAAAACGCACTGGACAGCAAATTCCTTGCGAAGATCGAGACGATACGGGATCGAATGCTCCGGGACGCCACCGCGCTCGGCCCTGTGATCCTCATCGGCGCAAACAAGGATGACGAACCTCTGACCATCCTGGATGGAAATCACCGCCTGGTAGCGGCCATGCTGGCGTCGCCCAGCAGAGTGCACAGGCTCCGGTTTCTGTGCGGACTATCGCCAAGGATGACGGAGTGCTGTTGGTACAACACAAACATGACAACCCTCTTGCACTACGGGAGAAACCTGGTGAGGCACGTCGTACGCCGTCCCAAAGCAGAGCTGGCACGCATTTTGCAAAGTGAGGGTTAGTTGCCAAGGTTTTGAAAAGCGCGATCGTGCATCGAATTCCTGGGAGGGTAGAGATGACAGTTCGAAGTCGTACGGTTGTGGTGGAGCAAGTGCCGGAAATACCAAACATGAAGCAGGGCCGGGTATTCTTTCGCGAGATAAAAAGCTGCATGAGTAATGACTGTCCACGCATCGTGCTGGACTGCTCTCGTGTAAGCCAAGTGGACCGCTATTTCATGCACATGCTGCTTTGCTGCCTGGAAGAAGCGCTCAAGCGCAACGGAGACGTTAAACTAGCCGCCCTGGCTCCAGCGGCAAAGGCGATCCTCCAGCTGGCTGGGGTCGACCGTGTTTTCGAAATTTACGACTCGACCAATGACGCTGTTAACAGCTTTCGTCAACTTGCGGCCGGCCTTGACCGCAACCTGTGGAGCGCAGCCTAAAGGCCGGTTTTACACGGGCTCCAGTGAGAACGGGGGAAAACATGAAAATCTCGAGCAGTTGGCTACAACGACAGATCGCCGGCAGCCTGATAGTGCTCCTCGCGGTGCCTCTCCTCGCACAGACGCAGCAACCGCTCCCGACCCAGCAGGAAGGCACGTCTTCGGTAGGACAGGACCAGCCGGCGGCGAAGACAAATCAGTCTACCCCTCGGGAATCCGCCTCTGTGAAACGACTGACAAACAATGCTCAAGACGCTCCGCAAACCGCTCCGGAACCAGTAGGGACAGCGGTGGCGCCCTACGAGAAGACGGTGGGCGTTGCCTCGTCCAGGCCTGCCGGAGCGGTGATAGCGCCGGCGAAGCAGAGGCGAGCGCATTCCCTGCTGATCAAGGTCGGTCTGATCGTTGGTGGCGCGGCTGCCATTGGAACGATCGTGGCGCTCTCGAAAGCTAGTCCGAGCCGGCCCAATTGAGTAAGGGCAGGGAATCATCGTACAGTGGTGGGAGCATAGTTTTGACTGCAAGTGATCAGAATCGACGCGCCAAGGTAGTAACCTTCTCCGGCATCGATGGCGCGGGAAAAAGTACGCAGATCGAAACGCTTCGATCCCGAGTACTGGAGTCTGGGCTTCGAGTTCTGTTGATTACATTCTGGGACGATGTTGCACGGCTCACTCGTCTCCGGGAAGTGGCCGGGCACATCCTGTTTAGAGGAGACAAAGGTGTTGGAACTCCGGCCGCACCGATTGTCCGGCGAGACAAAAACGTCCGTTCGCGGCTGATGACGGGGGTGAGGCTTGGCTTCTACTTCTTAGACGCGGTCTGGCTGCGAATCATCATTGGAAAAGCGCTACGCGCTCCCGCAGATCTGGTTATTTTTGACCGATACATCTATGACGAGCTCGCGAACCTGGAGCTGCGCAATCCAGCCGCTCGTATCTATGTCCGCCTGATCATCAAGTTGGTTCCCAGGCCGCACATCAGTTACTTGCTCGATGCGGATCCAGCACAGGCCTTCGCACGAAAGCCCGAGTATCCTCTGGAGTTCCTCTATACCAGCCGTGAGTCGTACCTCGCACTCAGCGACCTGGTGGATGGGATGACGGTTATAGCTCCAATGCCAGCCAAGGATGTTGAGCTGCAAGTGCTAAAACATGCACTTACATTGCTATCTTTGGATGACTCTCAATGTGAGCCCGTGGGAAGACCCATGGGCCGAGGATCGGCGGGCACGTTCGTCTAGTGCCTGCTATGGCTTCAATACATCGCGTTGGTCGACCCAGCCGCCGCGAAAGAAGTATACAACCTTCTGCCTCTCTTCCCGCATCGGTGGTAGTGTTCCGCCGGCCGATGACTCTTGGGTAATAGCCTGGCGCAGTTCACAACTATTTGGGTCTTAGTTTGACCAATAGCGAGAACTCCTGGATGGTGCCGGTAGATAACAGTAGGAAATTCAATGTTGAAAGCGTGTTTGCCTGCGTTTCTGCTTGTGGGATTCTTCTCGTTTACCAACTGTGCGGCCGATGCCCAGGAAGTTGTCCACGCCATATCCGGCGTGGTCACCTCCATCGATCCCGGCAAAAAGACCATCGACATTAACACCGTCGATGGTTCCCAGGATTTCTTTAAGGATCTGGCTAATTCCGGGACGTCGCTGGATCTTGATAAGGCCATCCGCGAGAACTCCACCGCCGCGGATGGATTCACCAAGGTCGGTGCCAACGTGATCGTCTTCTATTTCGGCGAAGGCTCCCGGCAGACCGCTGTGGCGTTGCGCGACCTGGGCAAAGGACCGCTGCAGCGGGACACCGGCACCATTGCGGGCTTCAACCGCCACGACCATCTGCTGACCGTCAAAGACAGCAACGGCAATAGCGTATCCTTCCACGTCGGCCCCAAAACCGTGGTCGAGAGTGCCTTCGGCGCCGTGGACGGCTCACGCTTCAGTGCCGAGAAGGGCGAGCAGGTACGGGTAACCGCGGGCGTGGCCGACCTCTGAGACACCGATAAGCTTGTTAACCTACATTTTTTTTACCGCCGCCATTTCTATTCAACGGGTATCCTAAACTTGAAGCCTTCGTCCTCAAGTTGTTCCTTAAAGCTCATGCGGAGTTGGTACTCCCCAAGAGACACATACGGAATACTAGCCCCTGAACCTTCCGAGGTGGATATTTTAAGTACGTGGCCAGTATTGAACGTTCACTTTCCACTCTTCATGCGGTTCTTCCCCGGCTTTGCCGGAAAGAGCGCCCCTTGTCACTTTCGCGAACATGCCACTTGCCGGTGAAAAAAGTCTGATAACCAGCCTGCTTAAGCACCGATGCAAGCGTCCACTCGGCTGCAGGTAGACCGCCGCCTTGACCTTGAAACGCAACAGTGGTCATGCCGCTGCGGTTGGGAATGCGTCCCGTTATCATTGCAGCTCTGCCGGGCGTGCAGCTCGCCTGGCCATAAAAAGAGTGGAAGGTCGGGCCTTCAGCAGACAGACGATCGTTGTGAGGTGTTGGCATACCGCGGCCTTCTCCTCCGCCGTATGCTCCCGAGTCACCGTAGCCGAAGTCGTCAGACAGGATAAGAACGATGTTGGGTTTTTGCCCGGCGGCGGGTGGTACCTGAGGTAGTGTCACTGCGGCTGGCTCCTGTATTTCTGTATTTCTCCCCCTTCACCTGATCCCAATCGGGAAAGGATTGCAGGGAGTTTACGGCTACCCTTATCGAGCGAACACTGTCACAGTGGACAGTGTCAAAGTGAATAACCTCAAACTCATTTTTTTGAGAAGTTCCTCTTTGCTCGCACGGCTACGATGAGTGGCAGGAAGACCGGGGGCAAGGTTATTCACCCCTATCGAGAGGGCGAATTATCAGGGCTGCAGGCATCGGTACAGACCGCATGCGATTTCCCTTTTTTTGCATTAGATTTTCATGAGTGGATTCACAATTATTACCAACTGTTGCCGCATCGACTGCTACGCCTGAGCAGTGTCGGGCGCTGAGAAGACCCTGGAACAAAATCTTTAGGCTGCATGCGCGACGACTGCGTACTTCCTGGGAAGTCTCATTTTCGGTACCTTCCCCCACCCCAGTGCGGTCAGAACAGGCAAGTTGTAGGGTCGAGGACTGGCGCCATTCTTCGTAGGTTCGGCCTATCCGTTTCTCTCCGTTTCCTCTGAGAGTGCCTCACTAGCCAAACCGTAAGCTGGGTTCCAGTCCCCGCCACGTCAAACCCAGCGTGCGGATTTCCCGCACTGGGCTTTCCTGTGTGTTTCATGTCAAGGGTGATGAGACATATTCGTGTGGGACAGCTTTCCGTTCAGGCTCGTTGCCAACGTACCCGGCAGTCGTGAAACAACCCGAGCGTGTTGTAGAGCCAGTCCTTACTCCACTGCTTCCACCCGAACCCCTGGCGTCCTTGGGCGCGCATCAGGTGCCGCCGAATCTTCCGCTCCACCCATTGGCTGATAAACGAAAAGCACTGGCTCGAGTGGCCTGCCGCGAAGTAGTTCACCCAACCTCGTAGAATCGGATTGATCTGTTCGATCACCCGTTCCACAGGTTGGCTAAGGTATCGCCGGAAGACGATCTTGAGCTTTGCTAACAGTGCCGTCCGTTTTTTCAGCCTGGGCGCATACTGGGGCCACCACTTTCCGAATTGGCTTCGGATAAGGTGGAACTCGAACCCCAGGAAGCAGAAGCTCTCTCCCTTCGATAGGTTTACCATCCGGCTCTTCTCTTCGTTGATCTCCACTTTGAGTTTGGCTAATTCCTCCCGGACTCGTCTCGTAACCGCCTTAACCAGCCAGTCCTGTCGCGGATGGGAGTCGATCAATAACACCATGTCGTCTGCAAAACGCGCATATTGAACACGGGTATATTGTCCGAAGCGGGTGATGGCAATCGCCTTCTCCAGCATCCGATCTACCTCGTTGAGGTAGAGGTTGCTGAGCAGCGGCGAAATCACCCCGCCTTGGGGAACCCCCTTCTTCCCGGTCGACTTCAGGATTTGCTTCAGCAGCCGCATCACCGTTGCATCTTGGATTCTTCGCGCCACTTTCGCCAACAGCTGATCATGCCGCACGTTGTCAAAGTAGGCTCGCAAATCAAGATCGATGACGCGGGTTTTCCCGCTCACAATCGCTTGTGCCACCCGGTTGACCGCTTGATGGGCTGTCCGTTTTGGCCGGTAGCCATAAGACCCCGGTTGAAAATCAGCTTCGAAGATCGGCTCCAAGATGAGCTTCAGCGCACCTTGAACCACGCGGTCACGAATCGCAGGAATCGAAAGGACGCGGACTTTGTTGCCCCCGTCCTTCGGGATCTCCTTCCTCCGAACCGCTGCGGGCCGATACGTGTTGGTGACAAGTTCGTCCCGTATCTGCTGCAGAAACATTCTCCACTCCGCTTTCTTCGATGGCTTCGAACGTGACGCCATCCATTCCTGGAGCCCCATTATTCTTCTTGGCCATCTGGTAAGCTTCGCGAAGCGTTTCCATCTTGCAGACGTGGACGTACAGTCCCCAGAAACGCCAAGTTGATTCAGCCTTCGCCTTGACGTATAGGCTCCTTCTCAGGTCTTGCAAACTGATGGGTGCTTTTATCATTCACCCTTGCCTTCCTTCTTGTTGGAGTCTTTGCACATCAGCAGGGCCGCTTCGCTCCACGGACATTACTCCGCTTCACCGCTACTACTGGCCCCTCCGTCACCCTCTCGTCTTCCATCGATTTCCTGGGTTCGCCAGTTATACGACTTCCTGCTCCGCCGATTTCTCGCCGGGACGAGGAGGGCTTCTCCAGTTGCTTAGCGCATCCTTGTCATCGTGCTGCCGCTAACACCCCGCCAGAGTGTCCCACCGCTTCAGTCAGTTGCGGCGGTCCATGTTGCCTTCGCCCTTTCGGTGCGGGCTCGGCCCCTGGAGTTTTCGGGTTTCGAGGCCACCTATGCGTTCACTTTCGTTGCGGCCCGATGACTCGCTCACCATCCCAAAGATGGCTTTGTCGATCGGCTTCATTCGCCTCGTTTCCTCCGCGAATGCGATCCTAGCTACAGGGTCCTGACTCTTGCCCTGGTAGGTCTACCTCCTACTGAATACGCCAGCCTTGAGCTGGACACACACCGAAAATCCCGTCCGGGATCGTCGCTTCCCCTTTGTGCTAAACCCCTACCACTAGCAGTGATCAACAAGACGACTTTTCAGTCGTATAGTGCCCTCAAAGGGAATCTTGCTGTCAGGGATTTAGGAACACGCATGCTGAGCGCAATGCTCTTGCTCGCGACTGGGGTGGTATGGTTCCGGCCTCATTATGTTGGCTCGGCCCGAGTTTTCCTTACTCAAAACGCAATGGCCTTGGACTCGGCTTCCCAAATGGGGGGGTGCGACTTGCAGGCGTTGTCGTTGTAGCCGGTGGCGGCTGGACTCTGTTGTTCGGTGTGACCAAGATTTACCAGTAACGTTCGACTCACCCAATCTCTGTTAAGACATTCCCGCCCTTGACTGGGCCTGGGATAGGCGCTTGCTGTCGTCGGGTCTCGGTAACTTCCCGCCGGTAGGAGCGCCTGGTCCGGGCAAGTAACCGAAAATCCCGTTTTCGGCAGATCGATGAGCGCATCGGCCTGTTAACCGGCAACGCAGATCGTCAAAGCAGGATGGCTCCCTCTAGACCGGCATGCGGACACGCCTCACCCGACCAGGATTGTCCAGTTGAGACAGAAAAAGCTGGGTAGGCCGCATCTCACATGTGCGAGGCCTACCGGATGTTTCGCCTTTTTGTTTGCTTTCTTTGCTCATTCTCATTTGCACTCCAGGTCCTGCTTGTAACCGGGTGCGGCAGCAACAGCACAGTTTCGACTACGAGCAGCAGCGGTTCTACTACCAGCAGCAGCGGTTCTACTACCAGCAGCAGCGGATCGGGAAGCGGCACCCTTCCGACTATTGGCTATTCGAGTGACCCAAGTCCGGGATGTGGCGGAGCGGAATCGGGATATAACAACCAAAATGGCTCAATAAGCGGGATCTGGTTGCAGACCCCCGCACCAGGTGAGAATGCAAGCAATGTCACGGTGAATGCAACCGCATACGCCAGCGCTCCCGTTACCCAGTGGACGGTTTGCCTCGACGGTCAAGCGGTATACCAGGCAAACAACGCTGCAACTTCCATTTCCCAGGCGATTACCATCCCCACTGGCCAGCATCTTCTGTGGGCAAGCATTACCGACTCCCAAAAGGATTCCGACAGATCTGAAATCAGGCTGATCCAAATCGGGACCCCACCGGCGAGCAGTACGGTGCTGCCCACTCCGCCCGCAAACGCGACGGTGCTGACGGAAATGCAGAATGTCCAGTCCAACTGGAGCATCTGCAGCGTGTGCGCGGCCGGGACGAACGACACCAACGACTATTCGATTGCGTTTGACCAGAGCCAGCCCTCGCTGAGCGGCAGCAGCATGGAGATGTATGCCGGCGGCCCGTCCTGGAGCAACGTTCTGTTCAAGGACATCATCCCGGAGACCACTCCCTATACCCATTTTCTGTGGGACTTCTGGGTCTACCACGACCCCGCTGCCGAAGCCCACTTCTGGTCCTCGGAGCTAGATTTCTATGTGGTTCTATCAGGCAACGAGTTTATGGCCGGCAGCCAGTGCGACTTTGGAGACGGCTACTGGGCCACCTGGGATAGCCAGGGCTCTCGTTGGGTTCTCAATGGGATCGCTTGTCCGCACTGGACGCCGGGCTGGCACCACGTTCAGGAGTACGATGACCTCCCCAATTCCACGCAGTATCGCTACGACACAATCGTCTTCGATGGTACTGGATACGGAATCAATCAGACCTGGACGGTCAACCCTACCACCTGGCAGGATCAGGTCGGCCTCCAATACCAACTGGACCAGGACACCAGCGGTACTCCACTACACGAATGGGTAGATAACGTGACTCTGACGATGTGGTAAGGCGGAGCGGGGGGTGGTTATAGGTGGGTGGTGATAGATGACCAGGGGCCGGTTGGGAGCGGTTGATGGGCCGCGGGAACACGACTGCAAGCTGGCGCCATCAAATCCGAGACCAAAGTGGTTTGGAACGCAAATTGCCACTACACGGAAGCCAGCCCCTCTACGGCAGTCGGGCTCGCCATGCGCCTTTGCATTTCCTCTGGCGAAAGGTCTTCCACGTGTGTGCCGATCGTCCACTTGTAACCGAATGGATCGAGAAAAGTCCCAGAACGGTCACCATAGAACTGATCTTTCAGCGGTTGCAGGACCGTGACTCCCGCTGCGATGGCTTTTTTTGTGAAAGCGTCGACGTCGTCGACGTAGAGCATAAGACTGATGGGCGACCCGTTGTGATGTTTGGGACCGTAAAAATCCATTTGCGGAGCTTCATCGGCCAACATAATCCGAGAGTTGCCGATTTGCATCTCGGCGTGGGCGACCCGATCCCCCATGGGCATACGAAAGAGTTCCTGTGCGCCAAATGCCTTCGCATAGAAATCCATTGCGGACTTGGCTTCCTCAAAGATGAGATAGGGGGTGATAGAGCTGTATCCCTCGGGAATTGGCTTAACCATGACGAAAATCCTTCCTCTCTGATGAAATTAGATCAGGATGCTCTCGCGAGTTTTTCGACTTCGGCCATTTGTTTATTGTGATCGCTGGAAAAGCTTAGCTCGATTTGCTGTCGCTTCACGAGCAACAAAAGCAGTTTACCGAGCTCCAAAAGTTCTGCGTGGTCGATATGCTTTCGTCTGATCATCACTGCACTCCAAATTGATAGTGCACCGTCATTCTGACTTGCTACCGCGACAGAGAGACTACCGCGGAAAGTGGGAACAAATCTATATATATTCTGCGCGCGTTTTGTTCGCTGCGTGTCAGGTTGGCGCGATTTGACGTTTGTTTGAGATCCGAACTTTATTCAGTTCCTGGTTCAGGTCTCACGGCTGAAACAGTTGATCGGTAATTTGATAAAGATGTGCATTGATACGAAAGATCCTATCCTGACGGAAATCGAGGCTCAGACAAGGAGATCGGCGTAGGCAATCGTCCCGAAATCCGTCACTTCCCGTCCCTGCGCCAGACCGATTCGAGGGTCTTGCTAGCTCAACGCCTTCGCGAGTCGAACGAGTGCTTGCCCAATCGCGGCCTCATCGTAGGCAGCAAAGCCGAGTACCAATGCCTTCGGGTCGGAACGCTTCAAGGTATATCGATCAACGGCGAGAACTTCAATGCCCTGGGCCGCCGCCAGCTTCTCAGCTTGCCGTGAAGTCATTCCATTCTTGAGGAAACCAATGGTGTAGAGTCCGGCTCGGACGTTGGAAAGTTCAAGCAACCCACTTAGATGTTGCTTACCGCCTTCGATCAGTGCCGCGAGGCGGCCAGCGTAAAGATTGCGCATCCGGCGCAGATGACGCGCCAAATGCCCATCCACGATGAAGTCGCAGAGCACCGCCTGATCGAGAGTCGAATTCCCGAAATCCGTGCGAAAACGGAAGGATAAAAAGTAACCTGCCAACGACGCAGGTAGTACTACGTAGCCCAGGCGTAACGATGGGAACAACGTCTTGCTGAACGACCCGATGAAGATCACGTTCGAATGATTGTCCAGGCTTTGCAGGGCGGGCACAGGCTGTCCTTCGAATCGGTACTCGCTGTCATAGTCATCTTCGATCACAAAAGCGCCGGCTCGTGAGGCCCAGTTGAGAACGGCCATCCGACGCTTCAGGGACATGGTCACACCCAGCGGGAACTGGTGAGCCGGCGTGAGATATACCCCCTTGGCATGCGGACAAATTTTTATTCCAGCGGAGACGGACAAGCCTTCTTCATCCACGGGCACAGCGATGATCCTGGCCCCAACATTGTTCAACGCTACGGTGGCCCCGAAATATCCAGGATCCTCCATCCACACAGGATCGTTCCGCTTGAGGAGAAGGCGTGACAACAAATCAAGCGCCTGTTGTATTCCGGAAACCATGATGATCTGTTCCGCACTGCATCGGACGCCGCGCGACGCGCGTAAATAGTCGGCAATCGCATCGCGCAATGGCCGATAGCCACGCCCATCATCCTCGGTGTTCAACCATGACCTGAAGTTTCGCGCGCGTTCTGCTGAAATACGTCCCCAAAGTTCGGACGGAAATTCGGTGACGGCGGGATTCCCCACGCGAAACGGGCGGACACCCATGGGAAAAGCCAGGTCGACGAAAGGCTTTGGCCGTTTGTATGCCGAAATGACGCGGCGAATATAAGCCGGAGGGGCCGAGGTCATCTGGCGGGTTGGTGGAGGCGCCGCTACGTGATTCACCCACGTGCCAAACCCGACCCGGCAGGATACGTAACCTTCAGCTTGCAAACGTTCGAGAACGCTGACGACTGTTCCCCGCGAGAGCCCATACTGGCTGGCGAAGTCTCTGGAGGCCGGCAGCCTGGTGCCAGGCACCAGCCGGCTTTCAAGAATGGCAACGCGCAGCTCTTCATAAAGCCAACTGGTTAGAGTTTGATGCTTCGGACGGCTATTGAGAGTTAGCTCGAAGGAGCTGACGGTTTTTGGCACCGGTGCCTTCCTCCTTGGTCCAATGATATTAGCCCAAAATGGATCTGTTCGATGTACCAATGCCGCCCGTACTATCAGTTCTTAAATGCGAGAACGCCTGCTCCCGCTCGCTTTACGGGCTTCTCTTCGAGGTACTCAAAAGGATGGAACAAATGAGAGTCGGAATTTGGTTCTACGGCCTGGCAACCCTCGCTACCGGGATTCTGGATATTGTCTGGGGGGCATTCGAGGCCTCCCATCAACCCATACAATCGCTCGGCCGCCATATTCCTGGCCAGCAGGTACTCGCGTACATTGCCGGCGTCTGGTTAGTTGCGGCCGGCCTGGCGATCTTTTGGCGACGTACCGCACGGATAGGAGCAGCAGGATCAGCCTTGATCTACCTTATCTTTGCGCTATTGTGGCTGCCTCGGTTCTATGTTGTGCCGCATACGCTTGGCTTTCACATCGGTATCTTGATTTTCATCCTGGGCGGGCTAGCTCAGCAGGTACTCCTGGCGGCGCCTGGGGTCATGGTTTACGCCGAGACTGCATCACCCGATTCGGTATGGCGAGAGAAACGATTTACCTCCGCTCGTTGGATGTTGGGAATTCCTCCAATCGTCTTCGGCTTAGGACACCTCATTAACGTGCCCGTGATCGTACGCTTCGTCCCGCATTGGGTGCCGTTTGGTAATTATTGGACTGTGCTCACCGGCATCGCTTTCGTGCTTGCGGGGATTGCGATTGTCTCGGGAATTCGGGATGTTCTGGCCGCAAGGCTCCTTATGCTGATGCTGTTTCTGTTTGAGCTTATGGTCGAAATACCTCCCGTCATTGCCAAACCGCACAACCAGGTAGCGTGGGGCGGAGCGTTGTACAACCTGGTCGCAATTGGAGCGTGCTGGATATTCGCCGAGTCTGTCGCCAGCCGCCGCCAGGCAAACGGAAGCCAAACCAGCGTTGCGGGACATGTCGCCACGCGCCATCCGGATTCGGCTATCGCGTGAACAGGTCCTGCCAACAGATCACTTTGAGACCAGCATTATCCTCGCGAGCGCTTTGAAAGGAGCGCAGCGAAATGGAGCGGAGTGGAGTGGAGAGATTTGCGGTTTCGTTTCACGGTTGCCGCTAGGCATGGCCGGCTGTCGCCTTGCCAAACACACGGCAGAAGTTGCCGCCGCCAACTTTGCCGATATCGTCGGGAGTGAAGTCCTGGAGCAGCATCTCGCCGACTACGGCGCGGAAAAACCCTCCGGTCAACCCGGGCCACGCCTTGTTGGTACCCTGGCCGACACGCGACGAGAGTAGATCTGTGTCGGTGCCGATGCCGGTGTGGTCGACGCCCACCGCGTCCACCATTGCCTTGACGCTTTCCACGAAATCTTGCAAAGAGTCGGCCAAGTGAGTCCACACGCCGATCACGCCGCCGGCATCGGCCACGACCTTTGCGTGTTCTTTACTGATCAGCCGTGGCCTCATCATTTCCGCCAGCTTCGGGTTTCCGCCGGTTCGGCTGTCGAGGCTGGTATGGGACACAATCACCGGCTGCGTGGTCACCTTCAGCGCGGCCAGCACCGTCTCGTGGCTGGCGTGAGCGAGGTCCACCAGGATCCCCAGCCGATTGCACTCTTTCACAACCTGCGCGCCAAAAGCGGTCAGCCCGCCAAGGTGAGCGGGGGTCGTGTTGGTGTCACCCAAGGGCGACACCATGTCATCTCGTTCGTGAAACAGTTGAAGATCCCGCACACCTCGTTTGTACGCCTCTTCCACTCGGTCCAGATGCCCCTCAATGAAGTGTGCGCCTTCGACTGTCTGGACGATTGTTGGCTGACCATAGTGGTGCGCTGCCTGCAGGTCTTTCAGGTTCAGCGCGCGGTGCATATGTCCCTTTTCTAACTGCGCGTCGATCGCCGTGAGCCAATGAAGGAAGGTGTCTCGCGCATCGCCTGGCCTGGTATTTGGCGCGAAATCAAGGACAAAGCTGGCACAGACGGCGGTGAGCCCTGAGCGTATGAGCTCTTCTGCCACCGATAGGTCGGGACCTTGAGGTGGCTCCGCTTGTGGTGAGGACTGACCAGGCCGCGGATGTGGTTCGGTCCCCGCGGGGTAGACATGGTTGTGCATGTCAATCCCAATGGTCTTGGACATCACCTGCGCGACGCGAGGATCGACCCCACCTGCCGCCGCATTCATCCAAGCCGGAGCGAGTAGCATTACACCGCTGGCACCCAACGCGGTGGTCAGGAATTCTCGCCGCGAAAGACCGCGATAATCATTTTTCAGCATACGGCTCATAGTAGCGGGTCAACGAGGAACGTGTTTGCGATGAGGAACTCGAGCTGTCACCACAAGACTTTTGAGGACCTGATCGACTTGAGTGAGTGCATTTGCACGCGTCGAAAGTTCCTACTCGGACAACAGATTCTCACGGGCCGCGAAAACCCGCGGACCGGCGTCGGTGGAATTGTCAGCGTCCGACAACCGCTACAATTAAATCGATTTCAGAGCAGTAGGCAAGATGAGTACTCGAAAACGGCCCAACAACCCGCAAAACTGCACGCCCACCGGCGCCCTGAGACTTTCGCCGGAAGTGGTGCGTCATGATGAATGACGTGCGTGGTCCCCGGGGGCTCCGATGAGGGTTCTGGTCGCGGCGGGAGTTTGGCTAGTGATTGGAAGCACGCCTGTATTGGCTCGGGGACAGACACCCGGCTCACCGGGTCCTTCGAATCAGGCGCCGTATACGCTGCAGGTCAACTCGCGGGTCGTACTCACCGATGTAAGTGTGACGGACAAGCAGGGCAATCCCATAACAGGCTTGACGGAGAACTTTTTCCGGCTCCTCGACAACGGAAAACCGCAAACGCTCGCTTCTTTCGAGGAACACCGGCAGCAGGCATCGCAGCTGACGGAAGCCTCGGCTAAGCCAGGCCGCTTCAGCAACGATTACCTGCGCCATCCCCCGGCACAGGTAAATGCTCTGCTCTTCGACACGACCACGATCGGGATTGTAGACCAGATGTACCTCTTCCAGCAGATGAGGCAGTTTGTGAACAACCTGCCGGCCGGGGAACCGGTGGCCGTCTTCACGCGCGCGGGCTCGGTAACCATCGAGCTGGCGGGCTTCACTGACGATCATGCAACGCTGCTGGCTGCCATACGGAAAGCTATTCCGCGATTGCAGCGGCCAGGAGCGTGGATGGCGAGCGACCTGGATACGCTGCAGCAGGTCGCCGGGTATATGTACCAGATTCCTGGAAGGAAGAACCTGCTGTGGTTCACCAGCGGATCCAATATGCTCCTGGGACCCGACCCGATGTCGGTCACTATGGATCCCGGTGCGCGGCGTGCGATTTACGATCTGCTCGAGTCGGAGCGGATCGCGATCTATCCGATCGACGCCCGCGGGCTGACGGTTGTTTTCGGCCGCGCGGCCATGGTGACTGCTATCCAGCAGATGCAGATGCGGCAGGATGCAGCAGCAACCGGGGGTGCAGCGTATGTGAATACGAACGGCCTGGCGCAGGCGACGCAGCACATCCTGGCAACGGATGGGAACTATTACTCCCTGAGCTACACCCCAAATGATCTGAAGAGTAACAGCAAGTGGCATCGGGTCGAGGTGAAGCTGGTGAACACGCACTACGATCTGAGTTATCGGCACGGGTATTTCGACGATGGCTCGAATCGGCCACAACCGGCGTGGCAAACAAGGACCAGGACGGCGCTGCGGGCAGGAGGGAACAAACTTGAGGTAACGGACGATCGTAGCGAGCCGATTGTCTTCACTGTTCGGATCGCGCCGGCGTCTCCCGTAGCGGCTCCTCTAGTGGGGGATTCCCCGCTGAAAAAAGGCGAGACGCGTTATGTCGTGGAGTACGACGTCCCGGCAAAGGATGTGTATGCGGCCAATATCCAGGGCAACGTGGGGACCGACGAGCTGGGTGCGGCGGTGTTTGTCTATGATCGCAACGGTGAGCTGGTGTCGCGCAAGGCATTGAAGTTTGCGTTGGGCGTGGATCAACAAAAGGCGAGAAGCCAGCCAAACGCGAAGCTGAATTTCGCCCAGACCGTGAACCTGCCAGAGGGGAGCAACTATTTGTATCTGGGCGTGTGGGACATGACGACCGGCCGGATGGGAACCGTGAATGCGGCCGTGGACGTCAAGAAGCCCACAGGGTAGCCCGGAGCGTGAGGAGTCGTGAGAGGCGCGTTCTCAAGCTCACCCAGGACGAGGAGATCCGAATCCTGGCATACCCAAGAGTCAGTACTGGGAAACGCCATAGGGACATGCGATTTAGCGAGCCCAACTAAGCTCTGGAAAACCCGGAGACATGCCGCCATCTCGGTACTTATCGGGGCATGCTCCCCGATGATCGTGTAGATGCCGCCACTCCGGCCCCCCAAGCTTTCGACGGAGTGCATACCCCTTAAGCATCACGGCGTTGAACGAGAAATGTCGCACAACTCAGCAACAGGAGGGAGGCGCAAACGCAGACAGCGAGGCCAGCCCACGGTATCGCTCCGTGGAGCAGCTGCATTTCCGGATCAATGCAAGCCGCCGCACTCATCACGTCGAAGACGTTCCAGCCGGGTACGATGTGGGCCTTGTAGCTGAAAAAGACGGTCGTGATCGCGCAAAGTCCAACGACGGGCGTCGTGAACTCTCCCTCGAAGATTTCTGAGAGCAACAGGCCAAGTGCAAGAATCACGAGGCCGGCGGAACTCATGAGAGCGCCGAACGTCACGGCCTGATCGAGCGGATACCATTCGCCGGCAAATCGCGAAACAAGCGGAATCAACAGCGCGGCGCCGACTCCGAGCGTGATCGATTGTGCCCATGCCATCCCCGCTCTGATCAGAAAGAGGTGTGACCGCCGTAGAGGCAGGCCGAGCGTGAAGAGCGCCGTGCCCGTTCCTGTCTCCCGAGCGAGTCCGCCGAATGTGAGCACAAAGGCCGCGAGCACCCAAAGGCCCTGCAGTGCATAGTGGAAAAACCCGCTCCAAACATACATCGAGTAGGGCAATGGCTTATCTGGAAAGTGCGCATTGTGCCGCGCGATATAGCCCGGAGCGGTGACCACGCCGTAGATCACCAGCGCCGCGAGCAGTCCAACCGCAGCAGCGAAACGGGCCCGCGACTCCCGCCATGATCTCCAAGCGAGAGCACGCCAAGTTGACTTGAGTTTCTCGCGACGCCAAGAAGGATCAGTAGTCAATGCGATCTCCATGAGCCACAGCGGCCATCCAACAAACTGCGGTGAGAGCCCAGGTGGCGAGCAGCGTAGGCCACGGCGCAGTTGCCCAAGTCAATTGCCATGGACCTGCCATGGCGTGCGCGAAATCAAAGTAAGCAAGCCAACTGGTTTTGCCGAAATAGCGGAGATGCTGCATGTAGGTTTGAAGGATTAGGTAAGGCACGCTGAGAAGGACCAGCGTGATGAGCAGGCATAGATAATCTCCCGGAAACAGCGCGTAGCATAGGTTCCCAAATGCAATCAGGAAGACGCCCGCGCCGACCATCAGTGCGGTGTGGAACAGAATTTGTGTGAGCGAGTACGATTGGTGGATCACGGATGAACCGATCATCACGACTACGACAGCGAAAAGACTGAGAGCCACGCTTTCAACGAATGCCATGGCCAGCCGCGTGAAGAGCCATCGGCGACGGCTGACGGGGAGGCTCAAGCTGAACAGGACGGAGCCGGCGCTCTTCTCCCGTATCAATCCTCCAAAAGCAAAGAGGAGCGCAAACAACGCCCAGACCTGCTGAAGATAGTTGTTGTAAAGGTAATGCCACAAGTACCAGCTGTAATTGTGAATCCCAAGCACCATCCATGCGAGGTGATATCCCTTTGGGTCTTGCAGCTCCTGCGCCCACCATTTCACAAGCCAGGCGCGCTGCTGCATGTTAAAAACGCACACGATGGTTGCGGCCACGAGACTCGCAAAGAATCGTACCCGCGTTTCAACCCAGGCTTTGTAGAGCAGCATCTTCATGACCGCGCCTTCACTTTTTCGAGGAAAATTTCTTTCAGCGAAATGGGCAGTACATCGATGTTGCCGGCCCTCAACATGCGCATGTGCTCCATGATCAAGTCGAGATTCCGGCTGGCGATTAGGGATACCGTGCGCCCTTCTAGCTGCACCCGCTCAATACCGGGAAGCCGAAAGTCACGTTCGTCCACTGGCTCGGGAAACACCGCTTGGATATGCCGGTAGTGTTCCTTGACCTGATCCATGGGCGCGTCCAGGACAAGCTTTCCGCGGTCAATCATCAGAACGTGATCGGCGACCTGCTCCACCTCCGCAATCTGGTGGGAGGAAAAGAAAATTGTCGTGCCCTGGGCCGCAAGCGAGACGACGATTTGCAGCACGTCTTCGATGGCGACCGGATCAAGCCCCTCTGTCGGCTCATCGAGAATGAGCAACCTGCAGCCGCGTGCGAATCCAAGCAGAAGGGCCAGCTTCGTGCGCATGCCTTTCGATAATTGGCGAACCCTGCGTTCGCGCGGGAGCTCGAACCTGTCGAGCAGACGCCGCTCGAAATCGCCATCCCAGTTTGGGAAAAAGGACCGGGTGAAGCGAAGAATTTCCGCCACAGTCATATAGTCGTATAGGCGCTTGTCTTCAGCGACAAACGCTACCTGTTGTCGGATGAGTAGGCTCTCGCGTTCGTTGTCAATCCTGTGGCCGAAGATGCTGCCAGTGCCCGACGTTGGATGGATCATGCCGAGGAGCATCTTTATCGTCGAACTCTTGCCGGCGCCATTTTGCCCAAGAAACGCGCACACAGAGCCACCGTGAACAGCGAGACTGAGTCCTTTCACCGCCTCGTGCTTCCCGTAGCTTTTCTTCAATTCGTTCGTTTCAATTACGGCTCCCACCGCTACCTCCGTTGGAACTCCCTGGCGAGTTCGGCTTCAAAGAGGCGCCGAATCTCCCCTGCTCCGAGTCCCTGGTCTTTGAGTTTGTCGACAAACTCCCGTACAAGCTGTTGCGCGTCGCGCATTTCTTCCGGTCTAGATCTGCCCCGTCGGGACGCCACAAAAGCTCCAAGCCCATGGCGAATCTCGAGAACGCCTTCGTTTTCAAGTTCGCGATACACCTTAATCACAGTGTTCGGGTTGATCACGAGGTTTTCTGCTAGCCCGCGAATACCCGGCAACTGGTCTCCGGCTGTGAGCGACCCAGTTTCAATTGCGTGCCGAATCTGCTCCTTTAACTGCACATAGATCGGAACACCAGATGACGGATTGGGCTTTCTAAACACTGTACTACAGAGATAGCACAGTGGGACTGTGCGGGTCAAGGATGAACGGATGAATGCCTGCGGTTGGCAGCATGAAACTGGATTACTAATGAAAACGCCCCAGGGTGGTATCCCGGCGTGGAGGCCCGATCAGAATTCCGGAAGTGGGTCTTTTGAATTGCGGCTCTAGCCGGATTCGTGCCCTTCCGTTTTGTGGCTACACTCGTAGGAGATCGGCTCGGCCTCCGTGCGTCGAAACGCTTGCTCAACTGTAGACCGAGGAAAGGAACGAATGCCGAATGGCGATCGCACCAAGATAATTTACTGCAGGACGCCGGAATCAGCGGCCATGTTGGCAAACATCAGACGAGCGATGGCGATCACCGCCACACTTAACCGTTTGACGTTCAACGATGCGGACGAAATTCGGGCCTTGTTCAGCGAACTTATCGGTAAAAAGGTTCCCCCAAATACTCTTGTCGGAGGAAATCCGGCGAGAATTATTCGTTCGATTGGCGACTGAGGGAACGTCCGCAAGGGTCTAAACTGGAACTTCAAATTGACCCACTACCGGAAATTCCTGGACACTAGCCGACATGCACCGATCAAGCGAATCGAGTGGCCGAGTTGCCAACCCTATTCTGAATGGAGCACGTAAATAAGGTCAGTCCGCGCTGCATTCCTAGCGGGCAAGCTGCTGCCCAGCAGAGCGATCAGGGTCATCAAAGCCCACGCGAGCGAAAGGGAGACTGGGTCATGCACCTTGACGCCCACGAGCATGCTCGCGAGAAGGCGGTCCAGGAACCAGGCTCCGACAATGCCCACAACGCCGCCAACCAGGACCAGACGCATCGCCTGCATCACGATCAGGCGCAGTAGCTCAGGCCGCGACGAGCCAAGAGCCAGCCGGATCCCCATTTCGTGCCTGCGCTGATTGACCCAATAGGCAAATACTCCATAGATGCCCACCCCAGCCAGAAGCATGGCCAACACAGCGAATGACGCCATCAACAGCATCATGAGCCGCTGTTGCGCGACCGACTGCGACATACGCTCGTCCATCGTCTCCACATCGAACAGCGGCTGGTCAGGATCGATAGCGGTCACCGCCTTGCGCATGGCGGTGACAAGCGAACCCGGTTCGACGGTGGTGCGCAGCAGAATGTCTAATTCTCCCTGACGCATTTGATCAAACGGCAGATAGATCGCAGGCTTGACGGTTCCTGTCAGACCGTCGTAGCGGACGTTCTGCACTATGCCGACGATCGTTATGCGCGCGTACTTATCATGACCCTCAATATGCGCGCTGAGTTGCCGGTATTGACGGCCAAGTGCGTCCCCGTTGAAATATTGACGTGCAAATGCCTGGTTCACGATAGCAACCGGAACCGTATCTGCGCTGTCATCATCGCTGAATCGGCGGCCTTGAAGCACGCGCGTACCCGCAGCCCGGAAGTATTGAGGGCTGACGCTGATGGCACAGGCGCGGGGCTGCGCCAGGTAGGAAAGCGGAGGTCCTTCTCCGAACGCGAGACGTGGAGTCCAAAGGCAGGATTGGTGCGGAAGAGCGCTGGCGATTGCCGCCGCCTGCACACCGGGGAGAGCCTGCAATCGCGGCAGCAGTTGCTGTACAAAGCTACTCAACTTTTCCGGCGACTCGGAGCGGTCGCGTTGTATCTGAGCGGTGAGAGACTGGCGGGGGTCAAAGCCGGAGTCGTTGCGCAGCACATTCACAAAACTCCGGATGAGCAGCCCCGCGCCTGAGAGCAGCACCACCGCCAGCCCGATCTCCGCCACCAGCAGAACGCTGCGCAAGCGCCGCTGCAGACGACCGGAAGAAGTACGCCGCGCCGACCCCTGAAGCGCTGTTCGCAAATCGATCCGCGACGCCCCGATCGCCGGAGCAAGACCAAACAGAATCGTTGTCAATAGAGTCAGCCCTGCCGTAAATGCAAGCACCCAGCCGTTGACCTGGACAGCGGCGCTCAACTTGCCAAAAGGCGCCTGAAGCAGATCCGATGTGTACGAGCCTGACGAAAACTCGCCCGGCATTCCGCCCCGGCGAATCAGCCAGGTCACAGCCGCTGCGACTCCCAATCCCAGAAGGGCGGCCATCGCGGCGAGCGTCAGGCTTTCGACCAGAAATTGACGTATGAGCCGCAACCGGTCCGCCCCGAGTGCGCCGCGCAACGCCACCTCATGCTCCCGAGCCACAGTACGAGCCAATTGCAAATTCGCGACGTTGGCGCACGCAATCAGGAGCACCGCCCCGACACAGGCCAGCAAAATCAGCAGCGGTTCGCGGTCGTCGCCGGTCAAGTAACGATGCAGAGGTTCGGCGAACATCCGCCGCCCTTCCGCCCACCGGGCAAAGAACGCCGAATAGCCTTTGACGCGGTTTTCAGTGAATACCTTTAGCTCCACCTGTGCCTGCTGGGCACTCACACCGTTGCGCAGCTGCCCAATGGCCTGTACGGGCTCAACGGTGATCTCCGTAGACACGAGACTCGTGCTGGTGCTTAAACCGGCGGGGATGTAGATATCGGGCTCAATGGCAGGATCGGGAAAGATGAAGTGAGCGGGGAGCACTCCAACGACGGTCCACACCTTTTCCCCAAGCGTGATCGAACTGCCGACAATCCTGGAGTTGCTATTGAACTCGCTTTCCCAGAGGCGGTGGCTCAGCAGAGCGACGGCGGGGCCACCCTCGCGATCTTCACTGCTCAGGAAATTTCGCCCTTGCGCCGAAGTGACATGCAGCATAGGAAGCAAGTTCGCGGTTACCTTAACGACCTTCACACGTATGGGATTGCCCGTACCCGTTAGATTCTGGCCGCCGCTGGATCTATTGAACGCGTCGTATACATACCCCGAAAGCGAGCTAAACGACTTGAGGCTCGATTGCGCGGCAACGAAGTCGGGCGAAACGAGAGGCCCAGCGTTCTCTTTGGGCCATGCCGCCGAGATTTCCATTAGGCGGCTTGAACCCGGATATGGAAGTGGGCGGATCAGCAGTGCGTACACCGCCGAAAAGATCGCAGTGGTGGCTCCGATTCCCAATCCAAGCGTGATCACCGCTGTCCAGGTAAACGCGGGATTGTGGCGCATCTGGCGGAGACCATAGCGAATATCCTGGATAACTGATTCAACCGTGGTACCCGCACGCTGATCGCGCACGGCCTGCTTCACCTGCTCGAGCCCACCGCATTCTGCCAAAGCCTGCCTGCGCGCCTCGGTTGGAGAGATTCCGCTCTCGATCCTCTCGTCAGTGATTGCATCCACATAGCTTCGGACCTCCACGTCGAGTTCCGTCTCAACCCGCTCCTTGTGCAGCAGGGTCCGCAGCGCAGACGTGAGACGCGAGCCCATCCTCATATGGCCCCCTAGTTCGCTTTCAGAGCGCTGGCGATGGCACGGGAGATCGTCGTCCACTGCTCGGTTTCGACGCCCAGTTGGCGCTCTCCTTTCCTGGTCCGCCGGTAGTATCGGGCACGCCGGTTATTTTCCGACTCCCCCCATACGGAACTCAACCATCCAGCCTCTTCCATTCGGTGAAGAGCCGGAAAGAGAGAACCGGGTCTGACCTTGAACGTGCCGTCAGTGATCTGCTCGACACGTCGTGCGATCCCCAGTCCATGAAACTCGCCGTCGCCAATCGCCGTGAGGATGAGCAGGTCCAGCGTACCCTGCAGAAGATTTGCCTGATTTCGTTCCAATCCCCGCTCTCCTATTGAATGACGTTAGGAGCTTAAAGAACGCTCATAAAGAATGTCAATAGGAGTTCCAACCGGGAGGTGGACGAAAGCATTGACGACGCGGCAGAGAGATGATGAATAGCCTGACGTCAGTAACCTGCACCGATTCGTCACTGATTGGAATTCAAGAGCAAGAAGCGGAGTGCTCCTCAATCCGCCGCTCGTTACTCTCGTTGTATCGAGGAACGGAAGGAGTTTACATGACTACGTGGAACACGAATATCTTCTTCACCATGGGTGAATGTTCATTAGGATCTATGCTCGTAGCTCAGAGCGCACGCGGTGTCTGTTCCATTTTGATAGGTGAAGACCCGATGCGGCTTGAACAGGACCTTCGGCACCGGTTTCCCAAGGCTAACCTGGTGCCCAGCGTGAACGGTCAAGAAGCAATAGTTGCCCAGGTGGCCGGCCTAATCGAGAAACCAGGCGCTGGGCTGGGCGGCCTGCCCCTAGATGTGCGAGGGACGGCCTTCCAGCAACTGGTTTGGGACGCGTTGCAGCGGATACCGCCTGGATCCACGGCAACCTATTCAGATATTGCTAAACAAATCGGCATGCCAGGAGCAGTCCGGGCAGTCGCTGGGGCCTGCGGTGCGAATGCGTTGGCCGTTGCTGTCCCGTGCCACCGTGTGATCAGAAATGATGGCTCCCTCTCCGGCTATCGCTGGGGTATTGAAAGGAAACGTGCGCTTCTCGCAAGGGAGGCGCACGCATGAGACAGTTATTCGAGGACGCAGCTATGGCGACGCGTGATACGCGTTCCAATTCAGTCACAGAACAACCGGCCGTCGCACGGGCCGAAGCTCTCGATTGGCAACTGGTCCGGAAAGACCTGGACGAACAAGGAAGCGCGATTCTCTCCAATGTTCTTTCTGCGAAAGAATGCCGCGCTCTCGCCAGCCTGTATCCCGACGAAGGCTTATTTCGCAGCCGCGTCGTGATGGCAAGACACGGGTTTGGGCGCGGCGAGTACAAATACTTCAGCTACCCACTGCCGGATCTGATTCAAGAGCTGCGAACCGCTCTTTATCGCCGGCTTGCGCCTATCGCCAACCAATGGAACGCTGCCATGGGAATGGACGTTCGCTATCCAAAGGAACACACCGACTTCGTGCGACGATGCCACGATGGAGGACAACTTCGTCCCACACCCCTGCTTCTGCAGTATGGAGCGGGCGATTACAACTGCCTTCACCAGGACGTTTATGGAGAACATATCTTCCCTATCCAGGTGGCATTCCTTCTTTCTGAGCCGGGAGGAGACTTCTCGGGCGGCGAATTTGTGCTCACTGAACAACGTCCGCGCATGCAATCGCGGCCGGAGGTGGTACCGCTGCGCCAGGGGGATGGAGTAGCCTTCGCCGTGCATCATCGCCCGGTGCAAGGAACGCGAGGCTCCTACCGGGTGAACCTGCGGCACGGCGTTAGCCGGCTGCGCTCGGGCCAACGTCACACATTGGGCATCATTTTCCACGACGCCAATTGAGACTCATTCATCGCGCAGGGCAATTACTGGATCGACGCGCATTGCCCAGCGCGCGGGGAGGCAGCATCGGCGATCGCGACCAACGTCAGCGTGAGTGAACAGTCTGGCCTTTCCAGATTCACGCAATACTTTTTCGGGAACTTATGGGCTCAGATGCGCGTACACGACTTCGGAGCTTGCTTACCAGGAGTTATCGATGCGCAAATTTATCGTCGCGTGCTTCTTAACCCTGCTCTTCCCTCCCAGCCTTCCTCCGCAGACTTTCACGACTACCCCGTGCACCGGAGATGAGGGCAATACGAACAACAGTTGGCTCTTTGGCCATCCGGAGCGTGTTTGCGAACTGCGAAGCACGACACTCCCAGTGATCAATGGGCAGGTGAGTCTATCGGGAGAGAATGGCGGCATCGAAGTGATTGGGGAAGAACGCCGGGATATGGCTTTAGAGGCGCGTGTCCTGGCGCAGGCTGAAAACCGTGAAAAAGCGGAGTCGATCGAACGCGAAGTAAAGATCATCACCACGGGCACCATTCACGCTGAAGGACCCCACAACTGGGGCTGGTCCCACAGCAGTTGGTCGGTGAACTACCGCCTGCGCGTGCCCCGTCGTGTCGCCGCCCAGCTTCACACCCAGAACGGTGGCATCGAGCTCACGAACGTTGACGGCGTAATTAACGCAGATACGACGAACGGCGGCCTCACTCTCAACGATCTGGGCGGAGATGTGCACGCCAGCACAGTAAATGGCGGCTTGCACGTAAAGCTTGACGGGACGCAGTGGCGGGGAAGCGGGCTCTTCGCAAAGTCAACGAATGGCGGAATTTCGGTGAAGGCTCCGCAGCATTATTCCGCCCATCTGGAGGCGCAGACAGTAAACGGCGGCATCTCGGTGGGCTTCCCAATCACGGTCCAGGGCAAGATCCGCAATCACATCGACACCAACATAGGCCAGGGCGGCGCAACGCTCCACTTCGAAACCGTAAACGGGGGAGTCTCGATCCATCCTAACTAGCCCGAAAACCACATCTGGGCATCGGCGAATCATGGGAACCGTTTCCGGTTGGCTCTCAAATCTTCAAGAAAATGGAGATGGATTGAAAAATCGGTAGCTTCTCGTGGTTCATAAATCACGTGCCGTAGTGGATCGACAGGGCTTCAGTACGTCGGCGGAGCAAAGAACGGAGCCCTCCCCCCTGGATGGGTCCAGAAACCAAAGACCGCGGTTAGGAGATCAACGCCGTCCCCGATCTACTTCTCTCTCCGCAAGATGCGTTTTACACCAGCTCATTTCCTGGCAATGTTTAGCTTTTGTTTACACGAATCTGCTACCCTGCCGGGGGTGAAAGCAATGAGTCGCAGCGATCTCTCAACGCCACACTTCGAGGCAGACGACACGGAGTCCGCCATGGGCGCCGGCGAGGCTGTCAATTCTCCGTGGAAATCCGTATTGGACCTGAACGCGGACCCGCGTTGGCTACTTGCTCAGCGCATCGTAGCCAGCCGCAGCTTCGCCAAATCAGCTTTACTTTCCAGCTTTCTGCTCTACGTGTGTGAACGCGAGATTACAGGAAGGACCCATGAGATCAGCGAACACCAGATTGGCGTTCGCGTATTTGGCCGCCGTCCTGGTTACAGTGCCGGGGAGGACAACATCGTGCGGAATTACGCGCGTCAACTCCGCCATCGGCTGGAGCAATACTTTCAGGAGGAGGGCAAAGACGAGGAGTTCAGGGTCAGTATCCCGCGCGGAAAATATGTTCCTCTCTTCACTTCTGATCATTTTCCGGGATGGCTTCGTGCATCGGAACAGGAAAACGACGATGAACCTCTGGAACCAGTCCCGGTTCCCGAACGTCATTTTGCGCCACCTCAGCCCGAGCCGAAGCGGAAGTGGTATCTGGCGTTTCTGCTTCTGGCAGCCGGCCTGACGTGCCTGGTCTGGTTGGTGGTGCGGCACTTTGCCCACCAACCGGACCAGCCGGATCCACTGTGGGCCCAACTCTTCGACAATAACCACGAGACGTTGATTGTGCCGTCGGATGACGGGATCGTGATGATTCAGAACCTGACCGGGCATCTTGTTCCACTGTCTGAATACATCGCCCGGGACTACTTATCTCTCACCAGTCCCTACCACATTGACGCGCAAAACATGAAGGACCTGGACGCGCAGCGGTATACGAATGTGACCGATCTGAATGCCGTGCTGAGGTTCTCGCGGCTTCCGCAGGCGGACTCGGGCCATTCCCACGTGCGGTACGCGCGTGAACTCCGCATGCAGGATCTCAAGGATGCAAATGCAATTCTATTGGGATCCAGCTTTTCCAACCCCTGGGCGGAGCTCTTTGAGAAAAACCTCAATTTCGAGTTCTACTATGAGCCCCATCCCAATGCCTCGCACATCGTGAACCGGCACCCTCAGAGCGGAGAACTCCCCATCTATGAAAATGATGCAACCGCGCCCTCTCACCGCACCTACGCGGTCATCGGCTTTGTGCCCAATCTCAACAACACGGGATGGGTTCTGCTGGTAGAAGGACTGACGATGGCCGGAACCCAGGCGGCAGTGGATACTCTGTTCAACAGCAGCGTGATGCGGCCGCTTCTCGGGCAATTCGAAAATGCAAACGGCTCTTTTAATCCGTTTGAGATTTTGATCGAGACCAGGAGCTTCGGCTCGGATTCACCCCAAGCCAGCATCGTCGCGACGCGAGTGTACAAGAAACACTCCTGACTTCGCGCGCTATCCGCTGGATGATACGTTCCGGGAACTGAGGCCAGATCCCTCCTTTGCTCGAGCCAGCACCGCAGCAATGTTTTCACACATAGCGATCGGACCATCCAGCTTGCTCATAAAAAGATCCGCATAGGCCGCGTCCGCCGGTATTTCGTTTACGGCGGAGATCAAGATCACCGGTAGTTCCGGCTTCAATGCTTTGAGCTGGCGTGCAAGCTCCGCCCCGGTCAAGCCGGGCATCAGATGGTCGGACAAGACAAGATCGACCGGATGCTGAGCGAGGAGAACTAACGCCTGCTGGCCCGAAGGGGCGGTCAACACAGCGTAGCCTTTGCTTTCAAGCACCAGCTTCCGAACGGCCAGCTGATTCTCTTCGTCGTCTACACATAAGATAAGGTCTTTTTTGCACATCCAGGCTCCTTGGATTTATATCGATGCCACTAGCTTACTGACGCGCTGGAAAGGACGCGCGATTCGGACATCTGCGGGGATGCAGACTTGGGAATGAACACCCAGAAAGCCGTGATGTGACCGCTTATGAATTGCACACTTCGAAACCGAATGATGCCGTGATACTTCTGGACGATTCCCTTGCTGATCCAGAGGCCTAAGCCAGTACCCTTGGTCGACTTCGTGGTAAAGAATGGCTCGAACAGCTGCTTTGCGTCTTCGGGGCGAATCCCTGAACCCGTGTCGCAAATCATAACCCGAACTCCTTCTCGCTGCTGGTCCTTCTCAACCGCGTCGCTCACACGAATGCGAAGCCGGCCACCTTCAGGCATAGCTTGAATAGCATTGCCAATCAAATTGAGAAATACCTGCTTTAACTCGCCGGGGAACCCTATGACCTTGCCATCGCTACGGTACGCTTTCTCGAGGACAATCCCATTGCGTTCCAACAGGCGTGACTGAAGCGAGAGGATGTCGTCGAGGATTTCCGCGATGGAAACCGGAACTGCCTCCTTCGATTCACGGTAGAAACTGAGCGTCTGCCGCGTGATGTGCGCGACTCTGGTCAACTCCTCGTCGGCAATCCTGGTGTACATCCGGGCATTATCGTCCAATGTCGGATGATGTTGTAGCAAGTAAAAGGCATTCCGGATGGCTTCCAGGGGATTATTAATTTCATGGGCGATAATTCCGGCGACCCTGCCCATGGCGGCGAGTTTCTCAGCTTTGCGGAGAGCCTCCTCGGCCTGCAATTGTGCCGTGATGTCCCGGTTGATTTCCAGGATGGCCTGGCCGCGCTCCGCCGCCATCAGTCTGTAGAACCTGGCGGCTGGCTACCACCACTTCGCGGCCCGTCCTTCGTGACATTGAACCAGGTTTCCTTCCCACCGTCCCCCCTTCAGGATCACCGACTCGAGTTCTTCAGCAGAACCGGGAAGTTTGGTACGGAGTATCTGGTGAACATTTCTTCCCAGAACCTCGTCCCGGTTCCAACCATAAAGTACTTCTGCGCCGGAATTCCAGAACTGGAGAACGCCATCCATGTCGCGCACCATAATGGCTTCGGTAGCGAGATCAAGCAGATCCGCTCGCTGTCGCAATTGCTTCTCGCTCTCTCTCAGTTCCGCCGTTCTTTCGAAGACGCGCTGTTCCAGTTCACGGTTCAACAGCTCCAACTCGCGTGCTTTTCGGTGCAGCTCGGCAAAGACACTGACTTTAGCCCGCAATAGTTCGGGGACCACTGGAACGGAGATATAGTCCATGGCCCCACGCTTGTAGCCCTGGAGCCGGTCAAAATCGGTCAGGTGGACGGCGGAGATGAAGATAATCGCGATTTTCTGAAACCGTGGATGTTGCCGAATCATATCCGCAAGCTGAAATCCATCCAGCTCAGGCATGCTCACGTCCATGAGCACGACAGCAATGTCCATCTTCAGCAGAGAATCCAGCGCTTCCCTTCCGGAGGATGCCTTGACCAGGTTTTCACCAAGCTCCCCCAGGATGGCCTCGTAGGTCAACAGCTTTCCCGGCTGATCGTCCACCATCAGGATGTTGACTTTCGGTTCCATCGTCATGCGCCTCCCGGGCTGATGCCTGCGCTTTGCGGTTGCCTATCTATGCAGCCAGATGCGCAAAGCGGATAGTAATTGCTCCGTATTGACAGGCTTTGCCAGATACTCGGAAGCACCCGCTTCCAGACATTTTTCGCGATCCCCCTTCATTGCCTTGGCCGTAAGCGCGATGATCGGCAGCCGGCGGAACAATCCGTTCTGTCGCATCACCTGCATGGTCTCGTACCCATCCATTTCCGGCATCATGATGTCCATCAATACGATCGCCATGTCAGGAGTGGACTCGAGAATGGCAATGGCTTCACGGCCGGTGCCAGCGGTCAGGACCGTCATCCCGCGGCGCTCGAGCACGCTGCTGAGCGCAAATATGTTCCGCACGTCATCATCGACAACCAATACCTTCTTGCCAACGAGCGCTTCATCGGAACGATGCAGGCGATCGAGCATATTCTGCTTTTCCGTCGGCAGGTTGGCGATCACCCGATGGAGGAATAGCGCCGTTTCGTCCAGCAGCCGTTCGGGCGACTCGACTCCCTTGACCACCACGCTGCGGGCCAGGGTTCGCAGCTGGGCATCTTCTCCGGGAGACAATTCCTTTCCGGTAAACACGACGACCGGCACTTCGCGCAGCTCGGGGGTTTCGCGAAGCCGCTCCAGGACCTGGAAGCCGGACATATCCGGGAGACGGAGGTCCAGCACCACGCAGTCGAACGGCTGGTCGCCCAGCACTTCTAATGCCTCACCGCCGCTGGTGACCACGGTGACATCGATGTCGTCATAGCCTAACAACTCCCGAATGCTGAGTTGCTCGGCAGGATTGTCCTCGACGATCAACAGTCGTTTGCGTTTGAGCGACCGCGTATTCTTTGATTCTGATAAACGCCGCGTCTATTTCTTCCGCCGTGGCGGGTTTCATGACGGAGGCAAAGGCTCCGCGCGCCAGACCGTGCCGGCGATCCTCATCGACCGTGAGTATCTGTACCGGAATATGACGGGTCTCCGGATCCTGTTTCAAGTGGTTGAGCACGGTCCAGCCCAACATGTCAGGGAGAAAGACGTCCAGGGATATGGCTGTGGGGCGAAATTCGCGGGCTAGGGCGAGGCCCTCCGCGCCACGCATGGCCAGCAACACCTTGAAGCCGCTGTCGCGGGACAGGTCGCACAACAGCCGCGCGTAATGCGGGTCGTCTTCGATGATCAGGAGAACCGCATCCCCGGGTTGGAGATTTTCGCGATCGTCGGCGATCCGTTCGCGCGGGCAGTTCCAGGACGCTCGCGCTCAGTAGTTGGGTGCTCGCGCCAGAAGGTGAGGCTTTCGCTTCTAATGTAGCAACCGTGGATGCAGATGGGCCCATATAGGTTTGCGGCAAGTAGAGGGTGAACACACTCCCCTTCCCAGGTACGCTGCGGAGTCGAATCTCGCCGCCCAGCAAACTGGCCAGCTCACGGCTGATGGCTAAGCCCAAGACCCGTGCCGCCGTATTTGCGGCTGGTACCGGCATCTGCCTGTTGAAAGGCTTCGAAGATAATTCGCTGTTTCTCGTAAGGGAATACCGATGCCCGTATCAGCGACCTCGAAGGAGATCACCGATGCGGCCCGGCTGAGGATCGGGTGGTCCTCAGTCCATCCTCCCGCTGATATCGATACCGAAAGACGTACACTGCCTTGCTCGGTGAATTTGAATGCATTGGACAACAGATTCTTGAGCACCTGTTGCAGGCGCTTGGAGTCGGTCACAAAGCTACGAGGCAGATGCGGGTCCGGTATTTACGTCGAAGCCAAGCCGCCGGTTCTCAGCCTCATGGCGGAAGGGCCGTCCGATCGATCTCCACCAGGCCCGCGAAAGCGACTTCCTCCGCCTCTACCGAGACGGTGCCGGACTCGATCTTGGAAAGGTCGAGGATATCGCTGATCAGGTTGAGCAGATCGGTTCCGGCTCCGTGGATGGTGCGGGCAAATTCTACCTGCTTTGGGGTGAGATTGCCTCCCGGATTGTCGCTGAGCTGTTGGCCCAGGACCAGGATGCTATTCAGGGGTGTGCGCAGTTCGTGCGACATGTTCGCCAGGAACTCCGATTTGTATTTGGATGTAAGCGCCAGTTCCTTGGCCTTGCCCTCCAGCGCGCCGCGGGCTTGCTCAATTTCCTGATTCTTGCGTTCCACTTCGACATTTTGCTCTGCCAACTGCTGCGCTTTCTGCGCCAGCTGTTCGTTCGTCTGTTGCAACTCCTTCTGCTGGGTTTGCAATTCAGTTGCCAATTGCTGCGATTGTTTCAGCAGTCCTTCGGTCTGCATCGTGGCCTCGATGCTGTTGAGCACGATGCCGATGCTGGTCGTCAATTGTTCGAGGAACGCGAGCTGCGACGCGGTGAATGTACCCAGCGAGGCCAACTCAATGACCGCCTTCACCCGATTCTCAAACAGGACCGGAAGCACAATCACATTCCGCGGGGTCGCCTCAAACAGGCCGGACCGGATGGTGATGGTGTTGGACGGCACATCGGTGATGACCATCCGTCGTTTTTCCTTGGCGCACTGCCCCACCAGTCCTTCGCCGATTCTCAACCTTCGCAGGTTCACATTGTCTCCGTCATCCGCGAAAGCGGAGAGCGGGACCATGGCCTCCTCCTCATGGTGCATCTGGTAGATAACACCTTGCTGCGCATTGACCAGGAGTGCCAGTTCCGATAGCAGAGTCCGTCCGACGGTGGACAAATCGCGCTGACCCTGCAACATACCGGTGAAGCGCGCGAGGTTTGTCTTGAGCCAGTCCTGCTCGGTGTTCCGCTCCGTCGTCAGACGGAGGTTATTGATCATGGTGTTGATGTTGTCTTTTAACTCCGCGACCTCACCGCTGGCCTCCACCTGAATCGAACGCGTCAAGTCGCCCTTCGTCACTGCGGTGGCGACCTCGGCAATCGCGCGCACCTGGTTGGTCAGGTTGTCGGCCAGGAGATTCACATTGCCGGTGAGATCTTTCCACGTTCCGGAGGCACCTGGCACGTTCGCCTGACCGCCCAGACGGCCTTCGACGCCGACTTCGCGGGCTACGGTGGTTACCTGGTCGGCGAAGGTTGCCAGCGTGTCAGTCATGTTGTTGATGGTCTCGGCCAGCGCAGCAACTTCACCTTTGGCGTTCACCGTCAGCTTCTGGGTCAGCACGCCATTCGCAACCGCGGTGACTACCTTAACGATGCCGCGCACCTGCTCGGTGAGGTTGGCGGCCATCACGTTCACATTGTCAGTAAGATCCTTCCAGGTGCCGGCCACACCAGGGACTTCTGCCTGGCCGCCCAGCTTGCCATCCGTTCCCACTTCGCGCGCCACACGCGTCACTTCTGCAGCAAACGCATTGAGCTGATCCACCATGGTGTTGATGGTGTTCTTCAGCTCCAGGATTTCGCCTTTCACGTCTACGGTGATCTTGCGCGACAAATCGCCGCGGGCCACGGCGGTCGTCACTTCCGCAATGTTGCGCACCTGCCCAGTCAAATTGCCGGCCATCGCGTTCACGGAATCGGTAAGATCCTTCCAGGTGCCGGCCACGCCCTGCACATTGGCCTGCCCACCCAGCCTTCCCTCGCTACCCACTTCGCGAGCCACGCGCGTGACTTCCGCGGCAAACGAACGGAGCTGTTCCACCATGGTGTTGAGGGTTTCCTTGAGTTGCAGGATCTCTCCGCGCACATCCACGGTAATTTTCTTGGAAAGATCGCCGTTGGCAATGGCGGTTGCCACTTCTGCGATATTGCGCACCTGGTCTGTCAGGTTGCTGGCCATGAAATTTACATTGTCGGTAAGGTCTTTCCAGGTTCCGCCCACGCCCGGTACCTGCGCCTGGCCGCCTAGCTTGCCTTCTGTACCTACCTCGCGTGCCACACGCGTGACTTCCCCGGCAAAAGCGTTGAGCTGATCCACCATGGTATTGATGGTGTTTTTCAGCTCCAGAATCTCACCGCGCACATCGACCGTGATTTTGCGCGATAGATCGCCGCGAGCTACTGCCGTGGTCACCTCGGCAATATTGCGCACCTGGCCGTCAGGTTGCCGGCCATGGAATTGACGGAATCCGTAAGATCCTTCCACGTGCCGGCGACGCCGGGAACGTTGGCTTGCCCACCGAGGCGCCCTTCGCTACCTACTTCGCGCGCTACGCGGGTCACTTCGCCGGCGAAAGCGTTCAGCTGATCCACCATGGTGTTGATGGTCTCTTTGAGCAGAAGGATCTCTCCGCTAACGTTCACGGTGATTTTCTTGGAAAGATCGCCGCTGGCGATGGCGGTGGAGACTTCCGCGATATTACGCACCTGGCCAGTCAAGTTGCTGGCCATCGAGTTCACAGAATCAGTGAGGTCCTTCCACGTGCCGCCCACACCAGGTACTTGTGCCTGGCCGCCAAGCTTCCCGTCCGTACCTACTTCGCGGGCTACGCGGGTGACTTCCGAAGCGAAGGCTCGCAGCTGATCCACCATGGTGTTGATGGTGTCTTTCAGCTCAAGAATTTCGCCCTTCACGTCCACGGTGATCTTGCGCGACAAATCGCCGCGCGCCACGGCGGTCGCCACTTCGGCGATGTTGCGAACCTGGCCAGTGAGGTTACTGGCCATAAAATTCACATTGTCGGTGAGATCCTTCCAGGTACCGGCGACGCCGAGCACTTGCGCTTGGCCGCCCAACTTACCTTCCGTGCCCACCTCACGCGCCACGCGCGTCACCTCGCCCGCAAAGCCATTGAGCTGGTCCACCATGGTGTTAATGGTGTTCTTGAGTTCGAGAATTTCTCCCTTCACGTCGACGGTAATCTTGCGCGACAAATCGCCGCGGGCTACGGCAGTGGTCACCTCTGCGATGTTGCGCACCTGGCCAGTCAAGTTGCCGGCCATGGAGTTGACGGAATCGGTGAGATCCTTCCAGGTCCCGGCCACGCCGGGGACGTTGGCCTGACCACCCAGGCGGCCTTCACTACCCACCTCGCGGGCAACCCGCGTCACTTCACCAGCGAACCGGTTCAGCTGGTCCACCATGGTGTTGAGGGTTTCCTTGAGCTGCAGAATCTCCCCACGGACGTCGACCGTAATCTTGCTGGAAAGATCCCCACTGGCGATGGCAGTGGCCACTTCTGCGATGTTGCGCACCTGGCCGGTCAGGTTGCTGGCCATGAAGTTCACGTTGTCTGTAAGATCTTTCCAGGTACCGCCCACGCCAGGCACCTGCGCCTGGCCGCCTAACTTTCCTTCCGTGCCGACCTCGCGCGCCACGCGCGTCACTTCACCGGCGAACGCATTTAATTGGTCCACCATGGTGTTGATGGTGTCTTTCAGTTCGAGAATCTCGCCCTTCACGTCGACGGTGATCTTGCGCGATAAATCGCCGCGGGCCACGGCAGTGGTTACTTCAGCGATATTGCGAACCTGGGCCGTCAGGTTGCCGGCCATGGCGTTGACGGAGTCGGTGAGATCCTTCCAGGTGCCGGCGACTCCGGGCACGACAGCCTGGCCGCCGAGCTTACCGTCGGTGCCTACTTCGCGCGCCACACGCGTCACCTCAGACGCAAAGGAACGCAGCTGGTCGACCATGGTGTTGATCGCTTCTTTGAGCTGTAGGATTTCGCCGCGCACGTCGACCGTGATCTTGCGTGAGAGATCGCCGCTGGCAACGGCAGTAGCTACTTCAGCGATATTGCGAACCTGCCCGGTCAGGTTACTGGCCATCGAATTGACCGAGTCCGTCAGGTCCTTCCACGTACCGGCGACTCCCGGCACCTGGGCCTGGCCGCCCAGTTTACCGTCGGTGCCCACTTCTCGTGCGACACGCGTCACCTCTGAGGTGAACACACTGAGCTGCTGGATCATGGTGTTGACGATCTCGGCAGAACGAAAGAATTCTCCCTCCAGCGGCCGCCCATCGACGTCCAGCCGAACGGTTTGTGCCAGGTTTCCCTGGGCGACTGCAGCGATCGCGCGGGTGACCTCCGTGGTTGGCCGGAGCAGATCCTCCACCAACGTATTCACCGAAACTTCCATTTCGCCCCACGCGCCTCTCGACTCGTAGAAGCGCGTGCGCTCCCTGGTTCTCCCTTCTTTGCCGACCACCTGGCCAACCCGTCTGAGCTCCTTGGCCATCTGCTGGTTGGCGGCAACGATCTCATTAAAGGTGTCCGCGATTTTTCCCGGCAATCCAACCCACGAACCAGGGAGCCGCACGGAAAAGTTTCCATCGCGAACCGCCTGCAGCTGGGCCAGGATCACGTCAAGGTGAACGTCAGCAGGCTCAGCGAGCGCGATGTTCCCATTCTTTTCGCTGTTCTTCGGGGTTCTCGAGGGGCTGCCGTTCGCATTAGCGACCGCGTTGCGGTCGTCGCTTTTCTTCATCATCCACTCCTGAACCAGCGACGGCTTGGTTTGTCTTGAAACTTCGGTTGGCATTCCGATCCAACGAATGCCATCGGCCGCGAAAACCGATACCCGTTTGAAACAATGAAGCCATTCAGCGTCAGTTCACAGGGCGGTTCGCGAACGAATTACCTGCTAGGAAATAGTAATGGAAAAATTGAAAGCGCTAACGAGAAGGCTTGCTCATCGTAGCTCCCGCTCCTCATTGATAAAGGACGTATCCACCCAGAGTATTCTGCTCTACAACTAATGGGTTATCGATCTACGACGAGGACTCTCATCACATAAAACCCCAGAAACACACCCGGGCGACAAGGTTTTCTTCTGGTCAGAGCTAATGATGAACGAGGGCACTTCAAGAGCCGCTTGATGGCCGCCCGAGCGAATCTTGTTTTAGACCAGGTTCACGACAGGCTTCCGCAGCGTTTCGTAACGATCCCGCAGTCCCTGGGCAATCGCATCCCAGCTGAAATATTGCAACACGCGCCGCCGGCCGGCGCGCCCCATCGCCTCTCTACGGTCGTCGTCCCTCAACAGAAGCAGGAGCGCCTGCGCCAGTTCCTCCACATTGTTTTTCCCCACTACAAAGCCGGTCACCCCATCCACGACCGTTTCTGGCACCGTACCTGACCGGCTCGTCACGACAGGCAGCCCGGCAGCCATTGCTTCTACCGGAGGAAGGCCAAAACCCTCATCCCAAATCGGTGCGAAAGCGAAAATGTCAGCCGCATAATAGGTATCCACCAGCTCTGCCCGCGAGATGAACCCTCGGAATGAAACTTTTTCCGCTACGTCAGACGGTAACCTTCCCTCAAGGTAGCGAAGATACGCGCCCTTGCGGGAGGACTTGGAAAACGACGTCGACTTGAGCAGGGACCAGAGACTCATGTCGTAGAACGGAGCGATCTCCTCAATGAGCGCCCGGTCGTCGCGCAAGTCGAAGTTTTCTTCAATGGGATAGTTCCCAATGGGGCCTGCGATATCGAGCACCGCGTCAGGATATTGCCGGGCAACGAGCACAAACGCGTCTATCAGTACATGCACGCCCTTGTGAGGAGAAACAGCGCCGCTATAAAAAATGCGCTTTATCTTGCGCTGGCGCAGGGCGGCGTAATCTTTTTCCCTGGAAAATTCCTGCGCATCGATCCCGTTATAGGTCGTCTCGCAGCGATCCGCAAACGCTGGGAAGGTGCGCTTGGTCTTCTTTGTGATGTGGTTCCCCACCGACGTCAGCAGGTCGACTTGTGCGATCCGATCGGTGAGCGCCGCCGGATTGCTTTGGGAAAACCATTCACCGTGGAGATGAAGGACGATCTTCGCGCGCGGGTTGTGGGCGCGAATGACTGGAATGTACTGGGAACAATGCTGCAGGTGGATGACGTCGCAATTCTGTTTCTTGAGGTCCAACGCAACCTGCCGGCCGTACGCGGGAAATGTCCACCGCGAGGTAGAAATTGGCGAAGCGGCACGGAACAATTTTCCATACTTGCGACGCATGTCAAATAGAAAGCGGTCGAACCACGTAGCCGGAAAGAAGCGAAACTGTATGCCGTACTGAGCAGCCAGCGATGCCGGATCTCCGGTATTCGAATCCTTGACGCCATAGACCAGAACCTCGGCGGATTTCGCAAACGGACGGGCCACCCAATAAGTACAGGCCCCCACCGAATTCTGGTTCGGGGGGATAATCGTATCGATCGGTTGGTTAACGAACGCTACTTTCATACTCTCTTCTCTCCCGCAAAAGAGGATCTGCAACGAACTTAGATCAGGTGAATCAGTTTGAATTGCGGGACTCGATCGCCCGTCTCTATCCGGCAAAGGAGAGACAATCGGGGGAACTCAAGCCGTCAAAAATCGTAAGTCCTTTAAAGTCTTATAGGGGCAAGACTATTGATTATGGCATGAACCTTGCCGATTTTCATTCTGGTTCGACCTTTCAACGCCGGAACAGCTTCCTCAACCTCGGTTAAATGGATTCGTGCAAACCAATTCTGACCAATCTAAAGGCATGGCACTACGCTGCACAACGTCGTACTCGAGGATGTGCCCGATCTGTTCGTAAAAGCTTGCCAGGCAGGCGATGGAGCAAGTGTTACGGACGAATCGCGGTCATCGTCAGGTACCTTGCACCCTGGACAGACTGATTTTCTGCCCCCGAACGGAGAAAAGCCGGATCGCAACCGTGATGGCGAATCCTCCAGCCATCCCAAGCTCGGCAGGCCCTGTTGGAGACGGAGACGGGTGGTCACACCCTTTAAAGCTCTGGGGTGACCTTCGGAGTTGGATCCGGTGCGCACGGTAACCGTTCGCGGCGAACCCCCATTCGGTCATGCAGGCGGTAGATTGCCCGGTGAAGGATTGTGCGCTGCATGTGGGACAGAGAGTTCTGCTGGTAAGACACTTCGCCAGCCACGGATGGAAGTCGCTAAGCGTATGCAGAAATAGCCAGAGGTAAACTGCATATTCTCAGAGGGTTACACAAAGCACTAACGGCGACTCTCCTCGTCCCACCTCATCGAATCCCTCCCCCGAAAGAATCGATGAAATGTTCCGCGGAGAATCGCCGCTTGTTGATGAGCATAGCGGTTCTGTGGAAATAAGCTATGGTTCTTGAGTAACAGAAGGGCAAATTGTAGTAACCCTATGTAGTAATGACCTGGAAGCATGTAGTAATGACCTGAACTGTTGGTACAGGCTTTAGAGTGCTGCGGAAAGGGTCTTTTCCGCGACGGGAAAAAGTAGGTGCGGGCTTACAAGCCCCCCTTTGAGCAAAAGCGTACCTCAGGGCTTAACGGCCGTGCCTAAACCCGGTCATTCAGTGCGTCATGGCGTAAACGACGTAATTCACCCCGATCCGAATTCCCAGGTCGGAAAAGTTCAGCGGATATCGTGGAGTGTCGGACCATTCCCAGGAATCGCCAATGTCCGAATTCAACGAAATGGCCACCATGACACGCCCCTTATCGTCGTAGATGCCTTGCCAGCGCGCAACCCTTCCATCTTTCTTGTAGCCCGTGTCCAGGTGCTCGGCTCCAGGAATGCGAAATCGATCGTTCAGATCAAAGACGGTGTGGAAGATTGGGTCGTCGTTCGGAATGTCCACGATTGGACGGTCCGGAAAGACCATCTTCATGGTCTTTTCGAAAAAAGCCTGTTCCTCGGATCCGTGGAAATCGTCGGCCATGAAAAACCCGCCCCGGAGGAGATAGTCGCGAAGCTTTTTCGCCTGGGCCTCCGTCAAGCCCCACTCCCCAACCTGAACGGCGTAGAGCCAGGGCCAGTTGTAAATCTCATCGCCATCGTCCAGGTTCACGGGCTGCTCTACCGATCGTGCGTCGACGCGGGTCAAACGCCTGACCGCCTGCGAGAAGGCACGATCCGCGCGCGGATAATCCTGGGTCCAAAGGGAAAGCCCCTGGCGCCAGTCACCATCGAATCTGCCACGATAGCCATCGAGAGGGCCTGGTGGGTACATCAACCGGGCAAAGGTCCACTCAGCCGTCCGGTGCCAGTCGCGAGGCAAAGGCAGGGATTCGCCATATTCAACCGAGGGATACTCACGAAAGGGACGCTGTGCATACAGGGCGCCAAGCAGGGTTCCGGCGAGTACAAGCGCGCTGCCTGCTCGCGGAAAAACCTGCCTGGCATTCACTTGAAACCGCCAACAATCGCTCCAAAGACAAAGACTGAGGCAACCATAACCACGACCATCCCCCACCAGCCCACCATTAATGCATTTTTGACCCACGGGGCCGGGAGGTCTTCCGGGGCATCTTCTGCAGAGGACCCGGTTAGCCACCGAAGCCGAAGTTGCTCCCAGGCCCACACCAACCGGTTGCACTCCTGCTCCCCAAAAACTGAATCAGGTGTCTCCTTGCGACTGGATGCGAGGTCTACTGCACTTGGCTGCTCAGCCCTCATCGCTGCCTGCCGCTTGGCCCATTCCTTTTTGCCCAACCGCCACGCCAGCGCCACCTCCGCCGAGGGAGCCGGGCGGCGCGGGAACTTTCTCTCGTACTCGTCGATTGCCGTTTGGATTTCCAGCATGTCTGTCGGTTTGAGAGTCATTACACACCGTCCTTTAACCGGGGGCTTCCAGTTGAAGCGTCTTTCGTTATGTTAATGGTCCTTCCCCATTGAGGCGAACCCTTCATAGGCCGTTATGAATTTAGACTTCCGGCGCAGCGTCTCGTAACGTGCCGGGGGCAGTCCTCGACTGCTGACATTGAGATGCGCATGATAGGACATTGTTTGGGGAGCAAACGCCCGGATTTCCTGTACCCTGATTACCTTTGGTAACCGGCCTCGCATTTCGCTTTCCAATTGGGAGAAGAAGACCCATGACTCATGCCAAGCTTGTCAACGCCGGGGCGCTGTTGTTGATTGCCGCCATTAGCTTTACGGCGAGGGATGCCGCCGCCCAGTTCCCGTCAAATCAGTCGCAGTCGGCTGCCTTCACGGGGGCGTGGTGTGCCCAGGGAGATCCTACAAAACATGCCTCGATCAGCAGTAACGGGGCATTCCTCACCTTAACCAATGAAAATGGCGATACCTCGCCGGGGCAATTCCAGGGACAAACGGGCATTGTCGCCCCAGGGTGGCAATTTACAACTGGCACCCTCAGCCCGGACGGCAGCCAGATCAACTGGTCAAACGGGACATTCTGGGCAAGATGCAACTCGGGCGGAGGAGGAGGCGGAGGCCATCATCGGCTGAACCTGACGGGAACGTGGTACGCCCAGGGAGATCGTTCCAAGTCCTGCTCCATCCGGCAGCGTGGCAACAACCTTCAGTTGAGCAACGAATCGGGCGACAACGCAAGCGGACAGATCAACGGTAAACGCACCCTCACATCCTCATGGGATGGGAACACCATTGGCGGAACAGTCAGCACCAACGGTAATCGCATCAACTGGGATAACGGAACCTACTGGACCCGGTTCCGGGTGTACGGCTCGCAGAGCAATTAATCCTGCTCGGCTGCTCCAAGATTTGTTGAGGTAATCAAAACGATTTCTGGAGTTTGTGCCGTTTGTGGGAAAGGCTGGGCCGTTGTTCGGAACGATTACGGTTGTTAGGACAGATGGAGCAACGCCCATCGTGTAGCAAGGCTACACCCTCACCCTCACCAGCTTCGTAACACGTCCGGATATATTCCAGTCGGAAACGTAAATATTGGCATCCTGATCGATGTGGCATCCGTGAGCCGCGCTGAAGTTTGCCGGAGCAATATCACCGGGAAGCAATTTGTAGTTCGCCCACTGGTCCTTGTGCGGATTGTCACCCAGAAACGCAACCGGCACATTGTCTTTATCGAGCACCGTGACCCGTCCTTCCAACTCAGAAACCACGGCATAATCTCCCAAAAAACTCACCTGGCACGGACGACGCAAATGGAACGTCACATTCCCCACGAACTTGCCGTCGAAATCGTAATGGCTGAGGCGACGATTTTCCCGGTCGCACACCAATAGGAGTGGCTGATCGTAACGCGTGTCCACCGCCAGTCCATGGCTGCAGTTGCAAAGGCCGTCCGCCTCGCCCTTTCCCGAGTAGGCAGCACGATAATTTCCGCCCTTGTCAAACTTGAAAATGCGCGAATCGCCATAACCATTGGCAATGAAAATAGAGCCATCCGGCCCGGGAACCGCGGCAGTCAGACGCCATTCGTTCGGCGCGTGAAATCCTGCTTCCTGCGGTGCAGTAATCTTCTGCACCACTGTTCCATCCGTCTTCATCTTGACGAACAGCCAGTTCTCCGTGGGCGTTCCCTTCTGCACTGTGACGTAAAAAAACTCCTCGTTGTTCTCGTTCGCATAGGTCAGGGAATGTACTTCTGGATATTCGTTGGCAATGGTCTTCAGCAGTTTGCCGTCGCGGTCATAAACCAGCACTCCGGTCACACTCTGCGTGCTGACGTAGAGAAGCCCGGCTTTGTCGGTAGCGATCCCGCCGTGGGTGCCGCCGAACATTTTCCCTTCCGGCAACTGCCCCCAGTTCGAAACCACCCGATAGGTCCATTCGCCATTGCCCGTCTGAAGCTGTGGTGAGTCCAAGGAACGCTCCTCCGATCTTGTATCCGCGTATGCATCGGGGCCCAGGAAGGACCCCAACGCCGCGGCTCCGGTGATGACACAAAATTCACGGCGGTTCATGGTGCTTGCCTCGCGGCCGCCGCAGGCTGGGCCGGCGTGTTGTAGAGATACAGATGGCGCAGATTCTTCATCGAAGTCAGTGGAGCAATCGCAGCCTGCGTCACCTGGGTTCCACTCAGGTTGACGTAAGTCAACTGCGGCAACTGCGTCAGCGCAGTCAATCCTGCACCAGTAACGGCCGTCCCTTCCAGATGGAGTGCCCGCAAATGACTAAACTTTCCCAGCGTGGCAAAGCTGGCATCGGTGACGGAAGTGCGTCCCAGTTCCGCCTCTACGATGTACGGCGCAAAGCGCACCAGACCCGCGAACTGAGCGTCGCCGAATTTCTGCCCGGCATCTACGGTGTTCAAGATGAGACCATCTCCCAGGTTCCTAGATACCGGCACAAGTGTAATCCCTGCCGACTTTGCCGTTTGGGATATTTCGCCCATCATTTTGCTATAGTCGCCCACCTGCGGCACGGGTTCTTCCTTGAATGGCTCAGGCACATTGATGCCCGCAAGCGATTTCACCTCCTCCGACGCTCCCTGCTGAATCCATGCCCGGATCCACGCGATTTCCTCCGGTTTCAGAGGTGGCTTTCCTTCCGAGGGCATGAACTTCTTGTGGTCGGTTGGCAGCGTAATGCGCTCCAGCAAAATACTCCTCTCGGGCTTCCCCGGAATGATGACGGCGCCTTCCTTGCCGCCCCTCATCAACCGGTCGTAGGTGTCCATGCGCAGACCACCTTTGACCTTTTGCTCTCCGTGGCAAGCGATGCAGTTGCTATCGAAAATCGGATAAATATGGCGCGCATAAAACGAATCGGGGAAATCGAAGGCTTTGGCCTGCACCGTGCCCATGCCAGTGAAACGCTTCAACGGGCCGGGAAGATACACCGTCAGATACCTGTCACCGTGGGTGAGCGAACCGCCCTGGTGAGCCGTCCACGCCAGGAGAAGCAATACGCAGGCCAGCAGGTATGGGTAAAATCCACGCAATCCGCCAGAGGCCCCACGAACCAATACACAACCCAACACAGCGATGGTCAGCACGGTGGCGCCCCACATGTGGCGCGACACACCAGCCCCCGCTTCGCCGCTTCCATACGCGAGCAAGTAGCCCAGGGTCAAAGCCAGCAGGCAACTGAGCAGGCTCAACGACAGGACAAACCACGCAGCCTCGAGCAAGGCAGGGCGAACTCTGCCCGCGAGCTCGAGCACGGGGACGAGCAAAATCAATCCGATAGGTAGATGCACCACCAAGGGATGGAATCGCCCGAGGAACTGTTGCCAATCCGCATGCGGCTTCCCATCCAGCCGGAGGACGAAAGGCAGAAGCAGCAAGAGAATACTCACCAGCAAAGACGCAGCCCAGATCAGCTTGATACCCGGTCTTCTCAATCGAATCATCATGCAAGCAGAGAGGTGACTACGCTCGCAGGAGTGGTGCCGGTTAACTTTTGATCCAATCCCTGAAACTTGTAAGTGAGCTTGTTGTGGTCGATCCCCAGGCAATGCAGTAGGGTTGCGTTGAAGTCCCGAACAGGCACCGGATCTTTCACTACGTTGTAGCTGTACTCATCCGTCTCCCCATAGGTGATGCCGGGCTTAACGCCGCCGCCTGCCATCCAGGTGGTGAAGCAACGAGGATGGTGGTCCCGGCCGTAGTTGTCTGGAGTAAGGCCGCCCTGGCTATAAACCGTGCGGCCAAATTCGCCTCCCCAGATCACCAGCGTATCGTCCAGCAGACCGCGCTGCTTCAGGTCGGCGACCAGCGCGTAGGTGGCACGGTCGGTTTCCTGGCACAGAACGGGCAATATCCCGGTCACATTCGCGTGGACATCCCAACCACGCTTATATATCTGCGTAAAGCGCACCCCGCGCTCGGCCATGCGCCGCGCCATCAGGCAGTTGTACGCATACGTCCCTGGCTCCTTCGCGTCAGGGCCGTAGAGATCCCAGGTCGACTGAGGCTCCCGGCTCATGTCCGTCAGTTCCGGCACGGAGGTTTGCATCCGGTACGCCATTTCATATTGAGAAATGCGCGAATTGGTTTCAGGATCACCCAGCTCCTGATAAGTCTGGCGATTGATCTCCTGGACGGCATCGAGCATCTGGCGGCGCACATCGCGATTGACGCCCTTGGGGTCGGTCAGATAAAGGACGGGATCGCCCGCGGACCGAAGGCCGACGCCGGCATACTCCGAGGAAAGGAAACCACTGCTCCATAAACGGGAGGATACCGGCTGATTATTTTCCTTGGGGTTCAGCTTGCTCAGCAGCACCATGAATGTGGGCAGGTTGTCGTTCATGCTCCCTAGCCCATAGGACAGCCACGCTCCAAGACAAGGCTTTCCGGCATTCATGTTGCCCGTATTCAGCAGCATGATCGCCGGCTCGTGATTGATGGCGTCCGTATTGGTTGACTTGATGATGGTAAGGTCATCGACCATGCGAGCTGTATAGGGCAGCAGGTCGCTCACCCAGGTTCCAGACTTACCGTACTGCTTGAATGCCCAGTGAGACGGCGCAATGGGAAAGCGCGCCTGCCCCGCGGTCATGCCGGTGAGCTGCTGCGTCCCGCGGACCGAGTCGGGAATGTCTTTGTCGTAGAGCTGAGCCAGGTTTGGTTTGTAGTCCAGCAGGTCCATCTGCGGAGGCGCACCCGACATGAACAGGTAAATAGCTCGCTTTGCCTTAGGAGCAAAGTGGGGCAGCCGGAGGCTCTGCGGAGTGGGCGCAACATTTGCCGCGTGCGCATCGCCGGTAAACATCCGCTCGCCGCCCAGGCTTGCCAGCGCCGCCCAACCGAGCACCTTCCCCGCTCTGCCCAGGAAGTGCCGGCGGGTCTCGAGCTCAGCCCATTCCAACTTCATGCCCTCTGCAATCGGGAGGTCCATGATGGTCGGCCCGTTATCAGGATCGGTGCAAAGCGGATGTTGCTTCAAGGCATTTCTCCTTAACCCGTTACTTGTTCAACGTCTCATCAAGGTTCAGCACTTCACTCACTACCATCGTCCAGGCGGCGAGTTCCGGCGGCGGTATCGCGGCATCGCGAGGCTTCTCGCCCACCGCAACCAGGTCGTGAGCGGCCGCGGGGTCCGTCGCGTAGTGTTTTTCCATCTGGTTGAGCGATCGCTCGAGCACGGATGCCATCTGCGGGGACGGGTCATGCGAAAGCACCAGCTCGCTGAGATACTGGATCCGTTGCTCCGGCTGCTTACCGCCCTGCTTGATCAATCGTTCCGCAAGCGCACGCGATGCTTCCACCCATTGTGGATCATTCATGGTTACCAATGCCTGCAGCGGCGTGTCTGTACGCTGGCGCCGGGTGCAGGCAGTGTCCCGCGTAGGAGCGTCAAAGGCGTCCATATTCGGCGGCATCGCCATGCGTTTCCAATAAGTGTAGAGACTGCGCCGATACAGCGCGTCCCCATGGTCCTGCTTATACCTGGTGGTGTCGCTGGTGGGATAACCCACCGACTCCCACACATTGGAAGGCTGATAGGGCTTTACGCTCGGGCCCCCGACTCTGTTGACCAACAGCCCACTGGACTGGAGAGCGATATCGCGAAGCATTTCGGCGTCCATCCGGAAGCGCGGGCCATGCGCCAGCAGAAGATTTTTCGGATCCCGGGCCAACTGATCGGGCGTTGATTTCGCACTCTGACGATAGGTGGCGGACATGACCATGAGCTTGTACATATGCTTCATGTCCCAGCCGCTCTCGCGAAATTCCACCGCCAGCCAATCAAGCAGTTCGGGATGTGAGGGGCGCTGCCCCATGATGCCGAAGTCCTCGGTTGTCTCGACCAAGCCGGCCCCGAACAGCTCATTCCACATGCGATTGACGGTGACGCGCGCAGTCAAAGGGTTTTCCGGGCTGACGGTCCACTCAGCAAGCGCCAGCCGATTATGCGGCTCCCCCGCAGGCAGAGGGGGAAGAAAATGCGGTGTGTTGGCTTCGACTCGTTCTTTGCGCGCGGTGTAGATCCCGCGGGTCAGAATATCCGCGTAGGCCACCGACGGCCGTTCTTGTGCGACCAGCGAAACGTCGCCGCCCTCGGAGAGCTTATCGAGTTCGGCGTCCATTTTTTGTATTAGGGCTTCCGTTGCCTTCGCCTGCTCGTTCACATTGGCGAAATAAAATTCACTCACGGCATGCCATTGATCACGGTTCCACTGGCTCGCGGGTCTGCTGGTAATTTCTGCCACGTTGTCTTCAAAGGGAAGTCTCTTCGCTTCTTCCGCAGTCAATGCCCGCCCATAGAGACGGAGATCCTGGTAGCGCGTATCACGAGCCGGCTGCTCATCCGGAGATTTCCGTCCCAGTTGCAGCGGTGCCGGCGTACGCATGCTTTTGCCGGCGAGTGTATCGGAAACGATTTTCGTGGCGACCGGGGCGCCGTTCACGTAGAGCTTGACGCCCGCTGCCCTGCCCGATCCATCGTAGGTAAAGAAAAGGTGGTCCCATTGACCATCGGTCGGCAGAGCTTTCACCGTTGAAACTTTGATGGCCCGCATGGGCGTGGTGTCCTTCGGGATCTTTACCTTCGGCGCCTCAACCTTTTTCTGGCCTTTCTTAGGTTTGTCAGGAACCGGTTGTTCCTTGGGCGCCTGGTCGGCCAGCATGACACTGATCATCCCGTTCTCCGCGGACATAACCCACCCGCGATCATGCTGGGTGGAATCCATCTTCGAGATCAGAGCGCCGGACACCTTCGACGAGGTGAAATTCGGGGCTGAGCGGAGCATGAACCACCCACCGCTCGAAAATGGCTGGTTCCCTTCGAAGTCGCCGATTTGCCCCATCTCCACCCGGGTGCTGGTGTCCATGCGGAAATCCGGCCACAGCCAGGTAGTTTCCCCCCACTGCGGCTTGAACTTTCCAATGGGAAAGGTCTTGGGATTGGCATCGGGTGCGCTGTTCTTTAGTATCTCCCCGCCGCCTTCATCCAACCGTAGGCGAAGCAGCAACTTATCGGTTGAGACTGGCTGCGCCGGATTCTGCTTTGACTCCAGCCATCGTTGAATCAAGCCTCGATCCTGCAACCGCAAGGCGTCCAACTGGCGCTGGAGATCTGCCCGCTTCGACAATAGGTCGTTGTAGGCCTGCAGCTTTTGCGGTTTCGGGATCCGGATCACGGGAGCCCAATTTGGCTTATCGCCGTTGAAGGGCTGTTCGTTGATGTTGTTGAAGAAAGCGCTTAGCTGATAAAAGTCCTTCTGTGTCGTCGGATCATATTTGTGGTCATGGCAGACGGCACACCCCACCGTCAGGCCCAGAAATACGGCCCCGTAGGCCTCTGTGCGCTCCCGGGCGATGTTGACGCGCAGCTCTTCGGGAATGGTTCCGCCTTCATTGCTGCTCACGCCGGAGCGGACATATCCGCTGGCAATGATTTGATCGAGATTACGCGGCGGCAGCAGATCGCCCGCAATTTGCTCTTTGGCAAACTGATCGAATGGCTTGTTGGTATTGAATGCTTTGATCAAGTAGTCGCGGTACGCCCAAATGTAACGGTTATTGTCATAGTGCAAGCCATAGGTATCGGCATAGCGGGCATAGTCGAGCCAGTAACGCGCCCTCTGTTCGCCAAAAGCCGGACTTGCCAGCAGCCGGTCGACAAGATGCTCGTACGCCTGCGGCGAAGAGTCCTGGACAAACTGATTGACTTCTTCGGGGGTGGGTAACAGACCGGTAAGGTCCAGCGTGACCCGGCGGATCAGGTTACGTTTGTCCGCCTCGGGAGAGGGATGCAGACCCTCTTTAGCCGCTTTCGCAGAATAAAGGCATCGATCGGCGTTTTTGCCCAGCCTGCGGTCTGTCACTTGGGGCACTGCGGCCGCACCGGCTTTTCAAATGCCCAGTGCGGCCGGTAGTGTGCACCCTCGGCCACCCATCGCTTCAAAATTGCGATCTCCTCCGGCTTCATCGGCTTCGCTTCGCCCAGCGGCAGACTGCGGCATCAGGTAGTGAGGATCTTTTGATTCGATGCGGCGGATTAATTCGCTCGACTCCGGATGCCCGGGCACGATGGCGTCCGGCTTCCCGGGACGCTTCCTGAAGGCAGACTCTTCCAGATCAAGCCGAAGGTTGGCCTTCCGCATTTCCGGGTCGGGACCATGACAACTGAAGCAGTTGCTGGCCAGGATGGGCTGCACATCCTGATTGAAATCAAGATGTTCGCGCGCCTGAGACGAGACGGTGTGCCTGCTTTGGCATCCCGCAACTGTTGCCAACAGGGCCACCGCGATCAACACGGAGGGCGCCGTGCGGAAATGCGCGGGCCGGAACGCGAATATTATCGGGGCCAAGTGGCAGGTCTCCGTACAATCGGCGACGTTGGGGGGTCGACTCATAACGCTAGTCTTCGCTCACAACAACTGTCAACGACGGGTTTATCGTCCCGCTATGGTGGACGGGGCGCGTCGCCTGCTTCCCGCGTAACTCATTGAAAGCAAGTTATTTTTTTGCCATCTTGCCGGGAAAATTGAAACCTTATCTCCGGTTGCATCCGTCCATACGCAGGTATAGTGTTGCAGACGCCGATTCCGGCTGGTTTATGGAATCGAAAAGGGGAGGAAACTATGGTCAATCGTCGTGAGTTTCTCGACACGCTCGCGGTGGGAGCAGCTGGTCTGGCGATCGGCGCCAACGCCAAAAGCTACGCCCAGATTCTCGGCTCCAACAGCCGCCTGAATTTTGCGGTGATTGGCCTCAACAGCCGCGGTTACGCCCACCTATCGGCCCTGCAGGCTAATAAGGACAGTGCCTGCATTACGCACGTCTGCGATGTGGACAGCAATACTCTCGATAAGTTCGCCGCCGAGACCAAGCAAGCAATGGGTGAGGCGCCCGCAAAGCAGAAGGATTTTCGCAAGATCCTGGAGCAGAAAGATGTGGATGCTATCAGCATCGCGAGCCCCGACCATTGGCACACTCCGATGGCCATCGCCGGGCTACAGGCAGGTAAGCACGTTTATGTGGAGAAGCCGTGCAGCCACAACCCCGCCGAGGGAGCACTGCTGGTTGAGGCGCAAAAGAAATACGGCAAGCTGGTGCAGATGGGCACCCAACAACGCTCGTCGCCCCACACCATCGAGATCGTCGACAAAATTCATAACGGCTTGCTTGGCCGGGCCTACTACGCCAAAGCCTGGTACTCCAACACCCGCAAGTCGATTGGGACAGGCAAGCCGGCGCCCGTGCCACCCCAGCTTGATTGGGATTTGTGGCAAGGGCCAGCGCCGCGCAGGCCCTACACCGACAACGTGCAGCCCTACAACTGGCATTGGTTCAGAATTTACGGCACGGGGGAAGCACTCAACAACGGAACCCACGAGGTCGATGTTTGCCGCTGGGCGCTTGACGTCGACTATCCCCAGCGCGTGACTGCGACAGGCGGAAGGTATCAGTTCAAGGATGACTGGCAGTTCTATGACACGCTGGTGACCAGTTTCGACTACGGGGACAAAATGATTTCCTGGGAAGGTAAGAGCTGCCAGGGGATGAAGTTCTACAACCGCGACCGCGGCGCGGCGATCATGGGGACTACGGGCACGGTGGTCGTCGATCGCGATGGGTACGAGATCTACGATCTCAAGGGCACGAAGAAGAGCGAATTCAAAACGGGGAAGAATACCTCGTCCTCTGATCTTCGCGGCGCCGATTCGATGACCGACGCCCATTTCAAAAACTTCATCGCAGGCATCCGCAGCGGGGAGAAACTGAACGCTCCGATTGCCGTCGGCAATGTGTCCGTGACCATACTGCAACTTTCCAATATCGCCTGGGAAGTAAATCGCGAGTTAGCGCTGGACACCAAGGATGGAAAAATCGAGGGCGATCCCCAAGCCATGAAGGGATGGGGACGTGAATATGAGAAGGGCTGGGCTCCGCACATCTAGATGAACCACTCTAAGGAAATGACCCTGTCCCGTCGTACCTTTGTCCGCTCCGGCGCACTGGCCGCGGCGGCCTGCGCTGCCTCGAACGCTTTACCGGCAGCGGCATTTGCCGCCGACGCACCTTCTCCGGTCCATTTGGGTCTGTGCAGCTATACCTTCCGCAATTTCGACCGCGCCCAGTTGATTGGTTACATGAAACAGCTGAACGTGTTCGCGTTGAATGCCAAGGATGTCAAAGATCATCTCCCGATGGATCCCACGGCGGAGGCGAAAGCCCTCGACGACTATCATGCGGCCGGCATTCAGCTGCACGCCGCCGGAGCGATCTACTTTCCCAAGGACGATGACGACGACATCCGCAGCAAATTTGAGTATTGCAAACGGGCTGGCATCAAGGTGATTGTCGCTGGGGACCCCACGCCAAATACTCTCCCGCGTATCGAGAAGTTTGTGAAGGAGTACGACATACGCTTCGCCATCCACAATCACGGCCCGGAGGACAAGATATGGCATTCTCCGTTAGATGTGTTGAAGGCCGTAAGGCACATGGATCCGCGGATGGGCTGCTGCATCGATGTGGGCCACACGGTGCGAGCCGGAACCGACGTGGTGGAGGCGATCAAGCAAGTAGGCCCGCGGTTGTTCGACGTGCACATGAAGGACCTGACCGACTTTCAGGCGAAGGAGAGCCAGGTCGCGGTCGGGGACGGCAAAATGCCTGTGCGGCAGATCTTCGAGGCCCTCATCGCGACCAAGTACAACGGCTTCGTCGATTTGGAATACGAAGTTCACGCAGACGACCCGATGCCCGGCGTCATCAGCAGTTTCGCCTATATGCGGGGCGTGCTAGCGGGCATGGGTTACACCACGCACAGCTAACGAAACGAAAAGAATAAACTGCAGATCTCTCCACTACGCTGCGCTCCGGCCGAGATGACAAATCTATTGGACTAAGAGGATTTGTCATCTCGACCGGAGAAGTCATGGGCCTGAGGTCCACCCAAGTTGATGAAAAACGCCTCGGTCCGGCAGCCACTCTCAATCTAACCGCACCCCCGCCTTTGTCATCCCGAAGCGAAGCCGAGCTGCAGTTCTACGGACCTTTCGTGGAAATGTTTCTCGACAGAGCGCAGCGTAGTGAAGAGCTTTGCGGTTTTTCGTCAGACCTAAACAATACGCATCGTCATCCCGCCATCAATCACCATATTCTCCCCCGTGATGAAGTCATTTTCCACCAGCATCGTGATCAGCTCCGCAACATCCTCGGGCCTGCCTTCCATATGTAACGGAATTCGATTCTCCACATTGTTCTTCGCCTGTTCCGGAGAAAGAGCATCATGAAACGGAGTACGAATGACGCCAGGAGAAACGCAATTAACCCGAATACGCTGCTCAGCAAGTTCGCGGCCAAGAACCCGAGCGAACTGCGGCAGTGCGCCCTTCACCACCCCATAAGCAAATGCGCCCAAACACCCGCGCAGTCCCGCCGCCGATCCCAGCAGAATAATCGCGCCCCCACCTTGCTTGGCGATATGCGGCGCAGCAGCCCGGGACATCCAGAAAATCGAGTGCACGTGCACCGCAAACGCGTTCATCCAGCTCTCATCGCTCACCGCATAGAAGCCACCGGGAACCGGGCCGCCGGCCGAGTGCACAAGAACATCGAGACGACCGAAGTCCTGCATCACCTGCTCCACGCACTTGCGACACGCTTCCGCATCTGCAACGTCAGCTTCTACAAACAGAGCTCTCGTCCCATGCGCATCGACGGCAGCAAGAAGACTATCTGGCAATGGAACCGGCTTTCTTGCAACCACAGCGATGTGAGCGCCCTTGCGTGCCAGCGTGACAGCGGTGGCAGCCCCGATACCGCTGGAACCTCCGGTGACTAAGCAGACCTTTCCCCTTAAATTCATTCGCACCCTTTCTCACTAGAATTACTGCGTAGCCGGGAGCAAGATCAGCTCCGGAATAGAGGCCCGCAGCGGTAATTTCGCAACATGCAAAATCGTTTCCGCAACATCTTCGGCCTGCAAAGCCTTCGCCAGTTCCTCGGGTGACGGTTTAACCGGCCTTTTTTCCAATAACTCGGTATTGACCAAGCCGGGACAAATCACACACGTCCTTATGCCGTTTTGCTTCTCTTCCATGCGGATCGCGTGGGCCAGGCCCACGACGCCACGCTTGGACGCTTGGTAGGCTGCGCCCGATACATCCGCCTGGACGCCACTGATCGAGGAAATGTAAATCAGATGGCCAGCGCCGGCGGCCCGCATGGAAGGCAGAATGGCATGCGTCGCATAAAACGCCCCATCGAGATTTACATTCACCAGCGAGTCCCATATTGCGGGCGTCAGTCGCTTCATGGACCGATCAGGGGTATTAATGCCGCTGGCGACCACCAGAATATCGATCTTGCCAAATTGCTTAAGAGTCTCCTGTGCCAGCTGCTCCATATCTTCGGGGCTTGAGGCATCTGCGCGTCGAACCGTGATTGTGAGGTGTTCTTTCGCCAGCTCATCTTTAAGAGATTGCAGCCGATCCTCGCGCCTTGCAGCAGCCACGACTTTCGAACCCTCGCGTGCGAAAAGTACTGCAGCCGCCCGGCCAATACCGCTGGACGCACCAACAATGACGGCCACCTGACCGCTGATTGAAACAGGCATCGTCTCTACCACTCCGTTGTTCCTATTATTTGGACTCCGATAGTAGTCTACCGAAGCCCCCAACTTCCATCTGCCGCCCTGATACAAACCACCAAGGTGGTGAGCTGGTGTTCCCGCTGACAGAGAATATCGCTTGACAACGGCAATGTCACTGACATATCAACGAATCGCCCTGCAAATGGCCGGCTTTTGCCTTTGCACTCAAGCAAACCCGAAGTAAGCGACGATCGGCCGCCGACATGACCATGAACAGAAGAAGCTTCCTGCTTTCGAGTGCTGCCTTAGCCCTGGCTTCCAGGTCGCGATTGCATGCGGACTCCTCCTCCCTCGAGCACCGGTTTCCCCCGGATGTGATCAAAAACGAATGGTACGTAGAAGCTCAGCCCATCCCGGAATATCATTGGGCTCCCGACAGCGCCTACGAGGCGTTTCGAGACATGAAGTTTGGCATACGCCTCCACTGGGGGATCTATTCCATCTGGCATAGGGGCGCAGAGTCATGGCCATTCTTGAACATGTCGTTCGAAGACCGGGCAGCCTACAACGAGCTTTACAAGACATGGAATCCCGCCGGGTTCGACGCGAATGAATGGATGACCCTATTCACGGAAAGCGGCCTGAAGATGTTTGCGTTCACCAGCAAGCACCACGAGGGATTCTCCATGTTCGACACCAGGACCCGGGTAAAGCAGCGGGTCAATTGGACCGCGGCGGGCGGCCCCAAAATCGAGGCTTGCGATCTCGCATACAGCATCATGGAAACGCCCTTTCGCCGGGACATCATCAAAGAGCTATGCGATGCCGCCCACAAGCGTGACATCAAGATTGACTTCTATTTTTCGCATCCCGATTGGTACGACGCGGATTTCCGGCCCTATGGTGAAGACCCGTTGCAGGTTCCTGACTCTCCTGAGCTATATGGGTGGCGTCCCTCTGATGGTTCCGTGGAGGAATTCTGGGCCAAGCGAAAGGTGCGTCTCGACAGCAAGTACGTTATGGTGCCCGACCCCACGCCTCTGGAGGTCGACCGCATGGTTCGCCGTCATCGCCAACAACTGACCGAACTGTTGACGAACTACGGAACCATCGACATGCTGGGCCTCGATATTCACTGGGGACCGAAAGTATGGCCACAAATGCGGGAAACGATTCTCAAGCTGAGAGAACTGCAGCCCAACGTGATGTTGCGCCACCGCGGGATCGGTAACTACGGCGATTACTACACCCCCGAACGGGTCGTGCCCTCCGGCCATGTCACTTCGGAAGTCCCCTGGCTCGTCATCTATCCGCTTGGCTCCGACTTCTCCTATGAACCAGACGCTGCCAAGCACAAGGGTACGAATTGGATCGTCCAGAACCTGGTGGACTCAGTCGCCAAGGGCGGCGGCTTCATGGTCGGTGTCGGCCCAAGCTGCGCACGGCCAATTTCATCCGGAAGCTGCGCGGCAACTGAAGGCCACAGGCGATTGGCTGAAAGTCAATGGCGAAGGCATCTATGCGACCCGTGCGCGCGACGGCTCGCTTTGGTCGGAAGGCGACAACATTCGCTACACTCGATCCAAGGACAGGCGGACGGCTTATGCCCATACACTCGCGTGGCCGGGCAAACAGCTCCTGCTGACTTCGATCAAGCCGAAATCAGGGTCTAATATCTATATGCTGGGCACGCCCGAGCCGTTGAAGTGGAAATACGATTCAGCCCAGGGCCTGACGATCACCATCCCCGAGCAATTCCAAAGCGAAGCGGCTAGGCCGTGCCGGTATGCGTGGACGTTTAAACTTCAAAGCTTGAATGCGTGATGCGTCTGTCCCGTTCTTAGCTTCTGGCACTCTTGAGGCGCCAGCTGTTGCCATGTTCAGAACTGGCGAGCCGCTCCAGTACCCGGTCTAGCCCATTGCGAATATGCGCTCGCATGGCGCTATCGGCCGCCAGCGCATCTCCGGAACACAACGCCTCCGCCAAAGTTGCATGAAACTTTGCCGGGGTTTTATTGTTATCCGCAGCCGTATCGTAAAGCCAGTTGAATACCAACACTTGCGCCTTTTCAATGGCGCTGGTCAGCCCTGGGCACTGCCCCAATTCAGCAATCCTCATGTGGAACTGCATATGGTACGTGTGTACGGAAAACAGAAATCTGGAATCCTCAGCCTCCGGTCCTGAAACCTTATGCAGGTTATCGAGATGCTTGGCGCTGGTAAGAAGCTGCTTCTTATCCGTTGCAGTAATGTGTTCGGCGCAAAGCCTCGCTGCCTGTGATTCGAGAGCCTCGCGGATGACATAACTATTGCGAATGTCCTGCTCCGTCGGTATGCGGACACGGGTCCCGATGCGCGGCCTGCTCTCCACCAGGCCTTCGACTTCCAGGCGCTGCATGGCCTCCGTTATCGGTAGAAAACTCATATTCAGCCGGTCAGCCAACTTCCTCCGTGACAGCACATCGCCAATAGCGAGGTCGCCTCTCAGAATTTCGTCGCGGATCTGCTGGTATGCCCTTCCGGCGAGTGACTCCCCAGGACGCCTCAGCCGGTTAGATACTAGCGCAGGTTTTTTCAAGCCAGCCTCGCTGTTGGAACTGGGTTCGACCGTTGGTTTTTGTTTGTATAAACGTCCCGATGTTACCATCGAATTCTTCTTCTGCCTAGAATACAAGAAGCGTGATATATCACAATCAATTCCTACTAATGTTATGCCCGCGTGGGCATATCGGTTGCAATCGTGCGAGGTAGCCACCAGACAAGGCATGCGGCAATGATGGGCGTAAGTCCGAACAGCACGAACGCCGGCTTGAACGAATAGTGGTCAACCAGCCACCCAGTCACCAGACTGAAGAACATCCCACCAAAGCCCGAACCCATACTTGCAAGACCCCAGATAGAAGCCACGGCGTTCTTGGGGAATAAGTCTCGAGGAATGGCCAGTACATTTGCCAACGCCCCGCAATATCCAAACGTTGCTGTGGATATGAGCGCAATGGCCGGCGCGGAACCATGGACCATCGCCGCCGGCACAGCCGCTACCATCAGAGCACTGAAGAAGAGAACGCCAACCCGCCGCGCAATCTGTGGAGAAAGCCCAGACCGCAGCAGCCCACTGCAAAGAAAACCGCCGGCCAGGTTTCCGATGCCTCCAGTAAAAAACGGGATCCAGGCTGTCTGGCCAATCTCTTTCATGGTGAACCCGTGGCCGACCTTCAAGTACTGAGGAAACCAGAAGGTATAGAAATACCAGACCGGATCGGCAAAGACCTTAGACAACGTGAACTGCCAGACAAACCGCGTCTTCGCGAGAGCCCAAACAGGAGGTGGAGGGATTTCTGGTTCTGCGGGATTGACCGGAGGATTGCGATAAAAAATCCACCACGCGGCTAACCAGACAAACCCCAAGACACCCACGATCACAAAGGACGCCTGCCATCCCATCTCCAGAACTGTCCACGCCAACAAGGGAGGCGCCAGCATGGCTCCCACCGCCGCGCCGCTGTTGAAGATGCCCGATGCTAACGATCGTTCTTGCGGTGGAAACCATTCCCCGATGACCTTGACCCCTGCTGGATAGTTCCCTGCCTCTCCCACACCGAGAAAAAATCGAAATACACCCAGGCTGATCGCACCACCTGAGAACGCGTGGAGAATCTCGGCCGCCGACCACCAGGCAATTGTCAATGCATAACCGAGTTTGGTGCCGAGCCGGTCAAGGAGAGGGCCTGAGACGCCGTTCATCACCGTGTAAGCCAACATAAAAGCAAAAATGATGTGGCTGTAGCTGGTGGCTGAAATCTTGAAGCGCTCGAGCAACACCGGCGCCATGACAGACAGCGTCTGCCGGTCGAGATAGTTGATGACCGTAGCCACAAAGGCGAAAGCCAGCATCATCCAACGGCTTTGGGATACGATCGGACCGGTCATCAAATCGCCCAGGGAGCGTCTCTCCTGCCCGGCGTCACCGTCGTAGGGACTGCGTTCGACCTGGGATGTCCGTTTCATAACTTCCATTCTGTATTGCGCGACATGTTGGACTGATATATCATCGCTTCCGTTATCGTCAACTGCTTTCCGCATCGGGCGCGGAATGGAAGGGCTAACCCGAGAACCGTCAGGGGGGGACTCGCATCAGTGGCGATACGTTCCGGGGACCGGGGAATCTCGCATAACTCGCGGAACCGCCGCTTCCTTCCTTTAATCGTTCTCCTTCTGCCCACGCTTTCGTGGCGCCAAACTTCCCAGTCCGCATCAGCGCTATTGATTCAGGATGGGAAAACATTGTATGGGAGTCGCTGCTCCGGGTGCCATGGAGCCGATACTCTAGGAACCGATCATGCGCCGAAGCTTACCGGCAACCCGGATATGCGCGGGCGCAACGTCGATGAACTACGCAATCTCATCAAGTCCGGCATTCCCTCCGGAGGCATGCCTGCCTTCGGAACCCTGTCCCACCAGCAAATCGATGCCCTTACGGCCTATGTTCATTCCCTCAACTCTCCGGCGTCTCCGAGCATTGTGCCCGGCGACCCGGCTGCGGGAAACAAATTCTTCTGGGGGGCGGGCAGTTGCGGCAGCTGCCACATGGTGGAGGCTTGCCATGCAATCGAAGCCGCAGGGCATCAGAGGGTCGATACACCTGCCGAGCGCTACATGCGCGCCATCAACATCGACACCGGCAACGTCGCGTGGGAGATCGCACAGCGCGGGCCGGTAATTTTGAAAACGTGGTCCGGCGTGTTGGCAACCGCCGGTGGAATCGTATTCTACGGCGATCCAAACGGCGCTTTCGTAGCTGTCGATGAGCGCAATGGCAAAACATTGTGGCACTTTAACACCAACGTTGGCATGAAGGCTTCTCCCATGACGTTTGCTGTCGATGGCAAGCAATTCGTCGCGGTAGCAGCCGGCTCAGCATTCTTGTGCTTCGGCTTGCCATCTTCCTAAATCTCTGCAGAATGGATGACAACAAAATGATCAACGACTTGTCACAAGGTATGATGTCGCGGCGCACGTTGCTGTTGGGAGCTGCAATGTCCAGCGCCTGGCAGGCATTTGCCAAAGAAACTCCCGAAACCGCACCCGAGACCGCGGACCCTGACCCAGGCAAGCTGAAGATTTGTGTCTTCTCCAAGCACCTGCAGTGGGCCAGCATCACAGATGCGGCCTCGATTGCCAGGGATATCGGGTTCGATGGCGTTGACATCACGGTTCGCGCCGAGGGCCATGTGCTGCCCGAGCGGGTGGAGACAGACCTTCCCGCAGCTGTGGAAGCGGTTCACCGCGCAGGCCTGCAGGTGCCGATGATCACCAGTGACATCAGGAGTGTCGATACACCTCATGCCGAGGCCGTCCTGAAGACAGCGAGCCAACTGGGCATTCGCTATTACCGCTGGGGATGGCTAACCTATCCCGCGGAAAAGGGCATCGCCGAACGGCTGGATGAATACAGGCCGCAAGTGAAGGCGCTGGCGGAGTTGAACGAAAAACATCAGATCTGCGGCATGTATCACACGCACTCCGGGCCGGGACTCGTCGGAGCTCCCATCTGGGATCTTTGGAACCTCTTCCAGGGTCTTGATCCGCGATGGGTGGGAGTGAATTACGACATCGGCCACGCGACAGTCGAAGGTGGTTACGGCGGTTGGATCGATAGCTCTCGCCTGGTCATGGACCAGATGAGAGGGATGGCGCTCAAGGACTTTACCTGGCAGCAGAACAAAGGCAAGAATGCCCACACGGATCCTTACGACAAGTCACTGGGTATCGCAGACGCCTGGACGCCGCACTGGTGCCCCACAGGCCAGGGCATGGTCAACTTCGACGGATTCTTCGGCCTGGTCAAGGCCGGCGGACGCTTCTCGGGCCCGGTCCAACTGCACTTTGAATATCCCGGGCTCGGGGGCGCGGAGAACGGCAAGAAGACACTGACCATTCCCAAGGAAGAGTTGATCGCCGCCATGCGTAGGGACCTAACGTACGTGCGAAAGGCGATGAGCGAAAAGGGTCTTATCTAGTTCGGGCTAGTTGCTGAGCTCTTTGGCTATCTGCTCAACCCACGCAGCCTCGTCCTGCAACGCGCGGGCAACCAGCGCTATTTGTTCCTCTGCTTCGGCGTAGCGTCCCTCTTCGATGGCTTCTCTGACTCCGGGCATGGTCTTGGCGCTGTAACCCGTATACCAGCCCGGAGCGTAGAGCAGGTGCTTCATCCATGGCCGCCGCGGCAGGCCTTGCTCGTTGGTCAGTTTTCTCTCTGCCAGCGCCAACTGCTGATTGATTGTCTGCAGACGATCAGGGGCCAGCGACTTGCCCTGCGCAGCAGCAAGGGCCTTGCTGTATTGCGCAGCAGCCTGCTTCAGAGCAGCGGCCGCGTTGTCGAGCGGGGCGAAGTTCAGGTAGGGCGGAATCTCTCTGGCCGGCGGGGCAACCGTGGGGTTTCTGGGATCGTTTACCGCCTCGTACACCCCGTCGTCCAGATTGTGCTTGATATCTTCAGCTTCCTTACGGCGAGTCTCGAGGAGAGTTTTCACCTCGTCGATGTATTGCGCCACCGTATGAGAGAGGCCCTCAAAATCGTAGGGCATGATATCCGCGTCGGCCATGCGCAGCACGGCTAATCCAGCTGTCTGCGCCAGGGCTCGGCCATAGACGAAGTCGTAATCCGAGAAATGCGAATACCAATAAAAGTCGTCGTAGATGGAATGGTAGTTGCCGGAGGGATCCTCTCCCTCGAATCCGAGATTGACGGTCGCAACCCCAACGTGGTCGATGAACCCGCTAAAGTCCGATCCGGAACCTAGCGCACCGATGCCAAGGTTGCCGCCGCTTCGTGCTTGCTCTCGCTGCTTGGGCGTTCCATGTAGCAACAAGCGTGCTTGCTGACGTTTGAAGACAGACAATTTGGACTCAGGGTCTTCGACATCTTTGGCCACTCCGTTCATGAATGACTGCAGCGCGTGGGAACCTTCCACGCTTAAATAGCCGCGCTCGTTACCATCCGTGTTGATGTACACCGCGGCGTGCTGCCGTAACTCATCTGCGTGCGCCTCGACCCACTCGGTGGAACCAAGCAGCATGGGCTCTTCGCCGTCCCACGAGGCGTAGATGATGGTCCGTTTCGGCTTCCATCCCTGCTTTGCCAGTTCGCCCAGCGCCCGCGCCTCCTCGAGTAAAGCCACCTGGCCGGAAACTGGATCATCCGCACCGTTGACCCAGCCATCGTGATGGTTGCCGCGCAGCACCCACAGGTCAGGCTCCTCAGAGCCGCGCATGGTAGCGATCACGTCGTACACGGGTTTCAGGTCCCAGTTGAAAGCGAGCTGCAAATGAACCTTCGCCGGCCCTGGACCCATGCGATACGTGATGGGTAAGGCTCCGCGCCAACTCGCGGGCACGACCGGGCCTTCGAGGGCAGCAAGCAGGGGTTGCGCGTCCGCATAAGAGATGGGGAGCACCGGAACCTTGGCCAGGGATTGAGCATCCGCCAACTTGAGCCGCTTGGCATCTTTGGTTGCGGCTACTCCTGGGGTGAGCGGATCGCCAGGATAGAGTGGAGCGTCCAACACGCTCCCCCGCTGCACTCCCTCTGCTGGACGCATCGGCCCTTTGGGAAAGGGGAGTTGCTGGGTGTAACCGTCATCCGCAGGATCGGAATAAATGATGCATCCAATCGCGCCGTGCTCGGCTGCAAGCTTGGGCTTGATGCCTCGCCAGGATTCTCCATAACGCGCAATCACGATAGCGCCTTTGACGGAGACGCCGTGACGAGCAAGCTCCTCGTAATCGGCAACCAGACCGTAGTTCACGTAGACCAGCGGCGCAGTCACGTCTCCGTCGGGCGAGTAGGCGTTGTAGGTGGGGAGCTGCTCATCCTTTTGCTTCGTCGTAGGGTCGACGGCTACGGCCGGCTCTTCCAGTTTGGCGGTGAACTTCGAGGGCGCGACCATTTCCAGCAGGCGCAGTTTCGGGGTGGGAAAGAGCACTTGAAACTCTTCGATGTGGGCGTCCCATCCCCACTGCTTGTACTGGGCCAGGATCCATTCAGCATTCTCTTTGTCGTAGGGTGAGCCGACATGATGAGGATGGGCGCTAAGCCGCTCCATGTTGGCCCGCATGCGCTGCGGGTCGGGCATTGACTTGAAACGTTGCTCCCAGTTGACTTCGGCCGGCGAGCTCTGAGATGTGAACCCGACGACCACCGCGGCCGTCTGCTGGGCAGTCAGCGTACTGGTGAGACTGAAGACTAGGAACGCAGCGCGGGCTCGGTGCATGGTTCTCCTTAGGCAGGTTTCTCGGTGACGGCGTGGATGGAGGCGGGATGGTTCCAGGCTTCGGGTTTGATCCGCATGCCGAAACCGCTCTCTTCGGGGACCTGGATAAAACCATCTTTCGGCGCGATGGGGGCTTCCAGCATGAGCGGCCAGTCGTGTTCGTAGAACCGCTGGCAGCTTTCCTGGATCCATACGTTCGGTGATGCGGTGGTGAGATGGGTGGATGCGTAGAACAATAAGGGACCGCCTGCGGTGTGGGGCGCGATTGGCAGCTCCTGGGCATCGGCAAGGGCGGCGATCTTGCGGGCCTCGGTCAGGCCGCCGCACCAGGTGACGTCGAACATTACATATTTAGGCGTGCGTGATTCCAGCAGCCGCTCAAATTGCATCTTGCCGGCCATGCGTTCCCCGACGGTCAGCGGCAACGAGGTTGCTGCCGCGAGCTGGTGGTACTGGTCGAAATTTCCAGGCATCAGCATGTCTTCGAGCCACATCGGCTTGTAGGGTTCGAGGGCGTGGGCAATGCGGATGGCGGAAGTCAGGTTCCACTGTGCGTGGAATTCGATGGCGATTTCGATCTCGTCGCCGAAGTTATCGCGCAGCTTTTTTACCGGGATCAGTGATTGATCAATATCTTGCCAGGTAATGTACTCGTTTTTGTTGCGTAAAGCAGCGCCATCGAAGGGCCATATCTTGATTGCCTTGATACCACGGGTGTCGATCAGCTCGCGCATGATCTTTTCCGGCTCTTTATTGAAATCGTATTTGTACTCGAAGCAGGTGTTGTAGAGACGGACCTGGGGGTTTGCTTTGCCGCCGATCAGCCGGTAGACCGGGGCATTCAGCGATTTTCCTAACAGATCCCACAGGGCCAGATCCAAAGCGCTCAGCACCCGCATCTCGGTGCCTCCGGCGATCTGAAAATCGAATGTGCGGTAAAGGTCGGCCCAGATCCGCTCGATGTCGCGAGGGTCGCGGCCGATCAACGAAGGCGCCACGTTGTGGACCATGGCCGCTTCCACTGGGTTGCGTGGGTAGGTTTCTCCGATACCGGAGATGCCCGCGTCGGTATCGATCTTGAGCCATGTCCAATGAGGCCAGAACGGAGCGTCGTCGCGCGACTTCCAGTAGACGGTCTCGACGCGCGTGATCTTCATCGGCGTGAGGGCGGAGGCATGCGACGCGTAGGCAGCTGCGAGGGGCGTCGCGAGCATTCCCTTGACGAAGTTTCGCCGGCTCAGAGGGGGACTAAAAGGCATGGGCGGATTATAGAGGGTGTTCCCAACGCTTTCCTATCCGACATGGATTTGCTGATGATTCAGCAAAAGCTATTGTAGGGCTACGCCCCATCTTTTTCGGCCCACGTACGCCCCACGGCCCGCCGGGGCAGGTTGGGCGAGGGGCACCCGTCCGCTTCCCTTTGGCGGTGTTTGGAGATTGAGGGCTCCCACACCGCTTGGCCCTCAGAGCGCGTAGAGATCGACGTAGGCTTGCACAGGCATGCGCTCGAGCGCTTGCTGGTTGAGCGATGCTTCCAGGATTGCCTGCTGCTTTGGCGGGGCAAAGCGACGCGCGAGATTGGTGCGGAACTTCTCCTCCAATAGCGGAATGCCTTCGCTTCTGCGGCGACGATGGCCTAGAGGGTATTCGACCGTCTCAGTCAAGGTGGCGCCGTCGTCAAAAGTGAGGGTTAGCGAGTTGGCGATGGAACGCTTCTCCGGATCATGGTAGTCGCCGGTGAAGGTTCGCTCCTCAGTGCATTGCATCTTCTCCCGCAACGCGTCGATGCGCGGGTCGGCGGCAAACGAGTCCTCGTAATCGGCGGCGGTCAGATGGCCGAAGAGGAGAGGGACGGCCACCATGTACTGCACGCAGTGGTCTCGGTCGGCGGGATTGTTCAACGGCCCTTTTTTGTCGATGATGCGGAGACAGGCTTCGTGTGTTCGAAGCTGGATCGAGCTGATGCCGTCCGCTGACTTACCGGCTGACAGCATTTTTTTGCGCAGCGCCATAGCAGCTTCTACCGCGGTCTGGGCGTGAAACTCGGCGGGATAGCTGATCTTGAACAGCACGTTCTCCATGACGTAAGAGCCGTAGGGCCGCTGGAAGCTGAAGGGGCGGCCGCGAAAGAGCACATCGTAAAATCCCCAGGCCTTGGCGGTGAGCACGGAGGGATAACCCATCTCTCCGGCCTTGACCATGAGCGCGAGGCGAACGGCGCGGCTGGTGGCGTCTCCGGCAGCCCAGCTTTTGCGGGAGCCCGTATTGGGTGCGTGACGATAGGTCCGCAGGCTCTGACCATCGACCCAGGCGAGCGACACGGCGTCGAGGATCTGCTCCCGCGTGAGGCCAAGCATGTGCGCGACCACGGCCGTCGAGGCCACCTTCACCAGAACTACGTGATCGAGCCCAACTTTGTTGAAGGAATTCTCAAGCGCGAGACAGCCCTGGATCTCGTGGGCTTTGATCATCCCGGTCAGCACGGCGCGCATGGTTAGCGTTGCTTTGCTGCTGCGGGAGAGCCAGTCGGCAACGGCGAGAATGCCGCCAAGATTGTCCGACGGATGGCCCCACTCAGCAGCCAGCCAGGTGTCGTTGAAGTCGAGCCAGCGAATCATGGCGCCAATGTTGAAGGCGGCCTGTACCGGGTCGAGTTGATACGAGGTGCCCGGAACCTTGGCGCCGTTGGGGACAATGGTTCCGGGCACGATGGGGCCAAGCAGCTTTGTGCAAGCCGGGTATTCGAGTGCTTCCAGACCGCAGCCGAGAGTATCGATCAGGCAACTGCGGGCGGTGGTGTAGGCTAGCTCACTCTCAATTTTGTAGTTGCAGACATAGTCTGCAATGTCGACAAGTACTTGGTCATAAGGCGGGCGTTCCCCGCTGGCATGTACGGACATTCGGTCGAAATCCTTCTAGGCTCGTTTTTCAAGGGGGACAAACGGCAGGTCGTCAGGCCCGGTGTAGTTGGCTGCAGGACGGATGATCTTGCCATCAGCACGCTGCTCGAGGATATGAGCGCTCCACCCCGAGGTACGGGCCAGCACAAAGAGCGGGGTAAACATTGCGGTCGGAATGCCCATCAAGTGATAGGAGACGGCACTGAACCAATCCAGGTTGGGGAACATGCGCTTGGCATCCCACAGGACCGTTTCCAGCCGCTCGGCGACACGGTACATGGCGAAATCGCCGGTCGATTCCGCCAGTTCGCGGGCGACCTTCTTGATGATTGCATTGCGCGGGTCGCTGACAGTGTAGACGGGATGACCGAAGCCGATCACCACTTCCTTCTTTTCCAGGCGCGCGCGAATGTCGCGCTCCGCCTCGTCGGGCGAAGCATACCGTTGCTGGATTTCGAGTGCGACTTCATTGGCTCCGCCATGCTTGGGCCCGCGCAGCGCGCCGATCGCGCCGGTGATGCAGGAGTGAATATCGGAGCCGGTCCCGGCGATGACTCGCGCAGTGAAGGTGGAGGCGTTGAACTCATGCTCGGCGTAAAGGACTAAGGACACCTGCATGGCGCGAATCCATTGCTTGCTCGGGGGTTCGCCGTGAAGCAGGGAGAGAAAGTGTCCGGCGAGCGTGTCTTCTCCTGAGTCGACATCAATGCTTTGTCCGTTGCGGCTGTAGTGGTACCAGTAGAGCAGCATCGATCCGATGGTGGCGAGCAGCACATCCGCGCACTCGATGGCTCCCGCTGGGTTGTGGTCGTCTTTCTCCGGAAGCGTGCAGCCCAGGGCGGAGACGCCGGTGCGTAATACGTCCATGGGATGGGTGGAAGCAGGCAGCTGCTCCAACACCTCGTAAACATTGGCGGGCAACCCTCGCAGACGAGTCAGCTTCTGCTTGTAGGCAGCGAGCTCGGTCGCATTCGGCAGCTTGCCGCGAAGCAATAAGTAAGCCACTTCTTCAAACTCACAATGAGCGGCCAGGTCCGCGATGTCATAGCCGCGATAGTGCAAATCGTTGCCGGTTCGGCCCACGGTGCAAAGGGCGGTATTGCCGGCCGGCGTGCCGGAGAGGGCGACGGATTTCTTTGGTTTGAAGACTGCAGGCTGGTCGGTTGTCGTGGCCATGATCCCTCCCAAGATTAACTGTGTTTGGCGGCTGCGAAGAGCTGGTCGAGCTTCTGCTCGTAGGCCTCATACCCGAGGAATTCGTAGAGCTCGGCCCGGGTCTGCATCAGGCCGAGCACGTTCTTCTGCGTGCCTTCGCTCCGGATGGCATGGTACACCTTGAGCGCCGCGGCATTCATGGCCCGGTAGGCAGCGCAACAATATAAGACGATGTCGACCCCAACGGCGGCTAACTCCTGGGCGGTGTAGAGCGGGGTTTTTCCAAACTCCGTGATGTTGGCCAGGATGGGCACGCCCACGGTCTCTTTGAAGCGGGTGTACACGGCCAGGTCGGTAACGGCTTCGGCAAAGATCATGTCTGCACCGGCGGCGACGTAGGCGGCGCTGCGCTCGAGGGCTGCGGCGAGTCCTTCCCCCGCGAGGGCGTCGGTGCGGGCCATGATTACGAATTCCGGGTCGGTGCGGGCATCGACCGCGGCCTTGATGCGATCGACCATTTCGGCTGCCGGAACCAGCTCCTTACCGGGACGGTGGCCGCAGCGCTTGCTGCCTACCTGGTCTTCCATGTGCACGGCGGCGGCCCCTTCGCGCTGCATGGATCGGATGGTGCGGGCGATGTTGAAGGCTCCTCCCCAGCCGGTGTCGATGTCCACCAGCAGTGGCAGGGTGGTGACTTCGGTGATGCGACGCACGTCGATCAGCACATCTTCCATGGTGCTGATGCCGAGGTCGGGCATGCCGAGCGAGTTGGCGGCGACTCCTCCGCCGGAAAGATAGAGTGCACGAAAGCCGGTGGCCTGCGCCATGCGCGCAGTAAAGGCGTTGATGGCGCCGATCACCAGCAATGGATGCTCCTGCTGAACGGCGGAGCGGAAGCTTTCAGTGGCCACGTGGTTCCCTTCCCAAAGCTAGATGCTAAATGGTCTCGGCATCGCTTGGCTTTGGTGCGGCGGAGTGGGTAGACTCGCTTTGCTATGAATAAAGTATTTTCGACTCCCGATGCCGCGGTTGCCGATATCCCTTCGGGCGCGACCGTGATGATAGGGGGGTTCGGGCTTTGCGGCATTCCCGAAAACTCGATTGCCGCCCTGGTGAAGGTTGGGGTCACCGGCCTGCACACCATTTCCAACAACATGGGCGTGGACGGATTCGGCCTGGGCCTGTTGCTGGAGGCGGGCATGATCGCTTCCCATATCGGCAGCTATGTGGGCGAGAATGCTCTGTTGGAAAAGCTGCTGATTGCAGGGACGCTGAAGGTGTCGCTGATCCCACAGGGAACTTTGGCGGAGCGGATTCGCGCCGGTGGAGCGGGCATTCCCGCCTTTTACACGCCAACCGGGGTCGGTACCCTAGTCGCGGAGGGCAAAGAGGAGCGCACCTTTGACGGACGCAGGTACTTGCTGGAGACGGCGCTCAAGGCGGACTTTGCGCTGGTAAAGGCCTGGAAGGGAGATCGGGCGGGCAACCTGATCTACCGGCGAACGGCGCGCAATTTCAACCCCATGATGGCCACGGCCGCCCGCGTCACCATCGCCGAAGTGGAGGAGCTGGTGGAGCCTGGGGCACTGGATCCGGACGCCATCGTAACCCCAGGCATTTATGTCAAACGCATCTTCCAATGCACCTCGTGCGAGAAGCGCATCGAACGCCGAACGGTGAGGAGGCCTCATGCAGGAAATTGAGAAGCGTAACAGCATCGTCAAGCGCGTGGCCAAGGAACTGCGGGATGGGTTTTACGTCAACCTTGGTATCGGCATGCCTACGCTGGTCGCGAACCACGTTCCTCCTGGAGTGGAGGTGGTCCTGCAGTCGGAGAATGGGATGCTGGGGATTGGGCCGTATCCACTGGAAGAAGAGGTGGATCCCGACCTGATCAATGCCGGCAAGGAGACGGTTTCGGTGCTACCGGGGACGTCGTTCTTCTCGAGTGCAGACGCGTTTGCCATGATCCGCGGGGGACATATTAACCTCAGCATCCTCGGTGCAATGGAGGTCGATGCTCAGGGTAGTTTGGCGAACTGGATTATCCCCGGGAAGATGGTGAAGGGGATGGGGGGCGCGATGGACCTGGTTGCAAGCGCGCAGCGCGTGATCGTCGCCATGGAGCACACCACGCGCGACGGCCGGCCCAAGATTTTGAATGCCTGCCGGCTGCCTCTAACCGGAGTTGGGGTGGTTGACTCGATCGCGACGGAGATGGCCTGGATCAATGTGACGGCGGAGGGGCTGTTGCTAGAGGAGATTGCACCCGGGGTTTCCGTCGCCGAGGTTCAAGCGGCTACGGAGGCTCCGTTGAGGGTCAGTCCTACGCTTCGCTTGATGAGCTGACTTTATTCCAGTGTGTTGCCGCCGTTTACGGAGATCTTCTGACCGGTGATGAATCTGCCTGCGTCGCCAGCGAGAAAGGCTACGGTGTTGGCCACATCTGCTGGCGTTCCCATGTGCTTCATGGGAACCCTCTCGGTGTAGGCGTCCATTTCTGCCTGGGTGGAATACAGATGACGCTCGGTGGGGATCCACCCGGGCGCGACCAGGTTTACGGTGATCCCGAATGGGGCGAGCTCGCGGGCCCAGGACCGGGTTTGCCCTAATTGCGCGCCCTTGGCGGCTACGTAGTTGGCGAACATTGGGTTGCCTAGTTCGAAGACCTCGCTTCCGATTTGGATGATCCTGCCGTAGCTCCGAGTCTTCATGCCGGCGACGATCTGGCGCAGGATCAGCAGGGGCGACTTCACGAAAAAGTCCAGCTGTTCAAGGTACCGCTCCCAGGTTTGCTCTTCTATCGTCAACAAAGGTTGCGGACCCGTCGCGTTCATGACCGCGATATCGATGTGGTCGTAGGTTTGGTTGATGGCCTGGATCATTTTCGTGATGTCGGATTCCTGACGGACATCGGCGTAGTAGGGGGTGGCTTCCCCTCCCTGGTCTTTGATTTGTTCACAGAGTTGCTCGGCTCGATCGCGCTTGGCGAAATAATTGACGGCGACTTTTGCGCCTTGCGTGGCTAGTTCCAAAGCGGTGGCGGCGCCCAGCCCTCTTGATGCGCCGGTGACGAGTGCAGTTTTTCCTTTGAGGCTTTCCATGTGTAGAAAACGCTAAGGGAGGCGCGGGATGGTGTCAAACTTGTCGCCTTTTTGGTTTGTTGTCGATTGAGTGAAATGCGATCGTGGGGCTGCGCCCGTCTTTTTTGGCCCATGTACGCCTTGGCGAACCTTCGTCAGAAGGACCGGACCGGGGGGTAGAGACCTGGGGTGAAGTGTGCGCCTTAAGCGCCCTATGCGCCTTAAGGGTGAAATTAGGGGTCCCCCAGGTCTGCCAATCTGTCAGAAGGACGGGGGGCGACGCGGGTGGAAGCTGCGCCTTAAGCGCCTTATGCGCCATAAGGGTCTGGTTCGGGCTCCTTCGATGCCGTAGTGGGTCGGATACACTGGCTCTCTAACCGAGGAAATTTCATTGACATTTTTGCGCTATCTGGCGGTTTTGTCTTTGCTGATTTGCCATTCGGCTTTTGTGCGCGCTGACAGTGTGACGGAGCTGAGTGACAGCTTTTGGCAGTGGAGAGCGCAGGAACAGCCGTTCAGTAACGATGACATCCCGCGGATCGAACGGCCCGTCGGTCTGGTCGTCGACTGGTCGCCCCACACCATACAGCAGCGGTTGAAGGACCTCGAGGTTTTCGAGGGGCGTTGGAAGGAACTTGCTCCTGCGCCCGGCACGCCCATCCCTGACCAGGTGGACTACCGGCTGCTAGGCTCTGCGATCGCTCGGGTGCGCTGGGAGCTCGCAATCGAGGATAGCTGGAAGCGGAACCCGGAGTTTTATGTCGATCAGACGCTCTGCTCAGTCTTCCTCCTTCTCCTGCAACCGCCACCGTTCTCTGAGGCGCGGCAAGAGGAGATCGTCGCCCGGATCAAGCAGATCCCGATTACACTTCAGGCTGCCCAGGAAAATCTCACCGATATGCGGCAGCCGTTTGTTCAACTGGGCATCGACGGTCTGGACCATGTCGCGGAACGACTAGAACAAATGGAGAAGGGGCTGGCACCGGAGCTGACCACTGCGAATCAGCAGGCGCTCAAGAAAGTACTGCCCTCCGCGGTTGCGGCACTTACGGAATATCGCGCGTGGCTTACCCGTAAGCTGCCCTCCGCCCGCAAAGACACGGCTATCGGACGCGACAACTACATTTTCTTTCTGCGTAAGGTCGCACTCGTCCCCTACACGCCGGAACAATTACTAGCTATGAGCCAGCAAGAGTGGAGCCGTTCGGTTGCGTTCGAAGCCTACCAGCAGACTCGCCTCGCCGGCGCTCCTCCCGCTCCGCTCTTTGCTAGTGCGGACGCACAGATAGAGGCGGAGAAGGCGGCCGAGGAGAAGGTGCGCGCGTTCCTGGTCGAACAGAAGATCCTCAGCGTGCCCACCTGGATGCAGCATTATCGCAATCTGCTGTTGCCTGCCTATCTGGAACCGCTGCAGGAACTGGGGGTCACCGACGACCTCACCGGGCCTTCGCGTCTGGATCAGAATGGGACCAGTTACATTCGTGTTCCGGGACCGAACCTGGGCTTCTTTAACCTCTCTACAGCGCACGATCCGCGGCCCATCCTGGTGCATGAGGGCGTACCGGGACATTACTTCCAGCTTTGTCTCGGATGGCACAATCCGGACCCCATCCGCCGCCACTACTACGACTCCGGCGCTAATGAAGGCCTCGGGTTCTATGCGGAAGAGATGATGCTGCAAGCCGGCTTCTTCGACGACAATCCGCATACCCGGGAAACCATTTACAGCTTCATGCGGCTGCGCGCTCTGCGGGTCGAGGTCGACGTGAAGTTGGCGTTGGGCGAGTTCACGCTGCAACAGGGCGCGGATTACCTGGCTCGCACGGTGCCGATGGACAAGGCGACGGCGCTTGACGAGGCGGCCATGTTCTCGAGTACCCCCGGACAGGGGATCTCTTATCAGATCGGAAAGTTGCAGATCACGCAGCTGCTCTCGGACGCTCGCCGCCTGCAGGGCAAGGACTTTTCCATGCTGCAGTTCAATGACTTTGTCTGGAACAATGGCAATGTGCCTATCGCGCTGCAACGCTGGGAGCTGCTTCAGGACCCAACCGAAGTCCCCTGAGTACTCTCCGAAGCTGCCATAGGGTGGCGGCTAACGCGGCCAGTCCGGCATACCAGACGACGAGCGCAATGTTGACTACCCAGGCAGGCGCCACCCCGACTCGCCGCAGAACGAAGGGGAGAAAATTCCACTCGGTGATGTGGGCGTAGTCCCAGGGATCTTCTGTCATGGCGTGGTTGTTCAGGCCCCACGCGTCCATCTTTCCCAGTGCGAAGGCAATGATGTTCTTGACGCGCAAGGCAATGACAAACGTCGGATGGCCAAGGGTTTCCATCTGGTAGAGTTCGAGCGACAGCCAGAATGCCAACGACACCAATTGAACGAAGAGGGCGGCGGCAAATATTGCCCATCCTGTGATCCACAGGGGTCTGGGCAGCTGGTCTCGATGACGCAACAGCAAAGGGACCGCGAGGAACGAGACCAGTTCCACTGCTGTTGAAACGTAACGATCGCCCCAGGCAGAGTCTCCACTCCACACCGTGTAGCGAGCGTAGAAGCTCATGTACGCCAAGAGGAGCGGACAGCTCATCACTGCATAGGCTTTCACCGCTGGAGTGAAGCGCTTCCAGGAGACGATGCAGAGAAGGATCATAAGGACGATCAGAGGATCGAAGAGGAAGATTGACTTCTCCGGCGCGAAGAGTGCCCCGAAAAAACCCACGTGCCAGGGAGTTTCGAATGGATAGTTGGGAGGCAGCGAGGGATTGCGCATTTTAGTTTCACGGGCAATCACCGTGACGTAGGTAACAAATACCGATCCAAAACCAAATCGATAGATTTGATAGAGGCGATCGAGCAATCCGAAAAACAGGTAAACGGGCAGTGCGGTCGCGATGTAGGTTTTCGAGCGATCCCAAAGAGCGCGTCCCCTTGTGTCTTCGAACCACAGGATCAGAAGCAGGAACAACGCTCCCGACAATAGATCCAAACCTGTCGGGAGGCGGGTGAGCAGGTTCAGGCCGAATGCGGCTGAACCGATCAACAGAGCAGGACGGTTGCCGGTGCGCAACCACTGGTATTGATAGGAGAAGCCTGTCATCGTCAATAGGAAGATGTAGTTGTTCTCCATCATGTTCTGGGTGTAGTGGAGATGGGTGGTGGCGACGAGAAGAGCCAGAGCGCCCACGACGGACTGGGTCACCTCGAACTGCAGCTGCCGCAGAAAGCGGAAGCAAACGAGTGCCGTCAGCACGGTCACGAGGATGTTGATGGTGTAGCTGACGATGATGTCGCGCACGCTGGGATCGGTGTCGTCATACTCGGCAAAGATGGGGAGTCGCGCGATATAGGTGGCGACAATATCCGGCGGCAACAAAATCAGGGACTGGCCGATGCTGTACCAGCTTTGCAGCTTTCCTCCGCGGCCATGCACGCCGAATTCGGGAAATTCGTTGGGGAAAACCTCCGGTTCGGAAGTCCACCAGGCGTGGGCGGTTTGGAGGCGATGAGTGGTGTCGGCGGAGCCCAGCTCACCGGACTGCACCACGAAAGCGATGAGACCAGCGGCCAAAGCCAACAGGAAAAGGGGGTCACGAAGCCGGCGTCGGAGGTTCAATACAGTCATTATGGCTTAACGTGGCTGAGATCGTTAAATCAATAACACGCCGGTCCTCTTGCCCCGCCGCAACACCCCCGCGGCCAGCCCTATCCTGAACAACCGTTTGGTAACTCATCTCTGTGGTCGATCAAGGTCTTGCGTTTGGGAATCGCTATGATACTTCCGCTCGATTTAATCGGTTTTACGCCGAACCATCCCAGCACAGTGTTAATTACATTTGCGACGACCTTCGGCATGCTGTAGCCGATACCCGCACCGAGACTCATGTTGAAGGTTCCCTGGGCGCAAATGGGGGTGCGGCTTAACAGGGTAGTGGCAATCGATGAACCTTTGAGCGACGTAATCGAGGAAATAAGGTCTACGTAGGGCCCGGTCGCAAAGCTAAAGGCGCCCACACCCACCATGAGACGCTGGTTGATGGCAAAGACCATGGAGTTGATACCTACGGAAATTCCCGAGACCATGCCGGCCAGATTTTGTTTTACCTCGCCGTGGGGCGCGGTAATATTCCACCCGTTGTCGTAATCGGCCATGATTTCCCCGTCGAGCCCGATGCCCCCTTCGCCGTGCAGAGTCGAGGTCTTTGCACTGAAGGCGCTTTGCAGATCGATCGACTGGCTCAGGCAAATCTGGAGCGGAATCAACAGGCCTCCGATGGGAACCGTGATGTCGAGGGGGATAAGGCCAATCTGGTTGATGTTGCCCTGGAATTGCGGGCTGGACGCTGCATCCAGCGTTACCGTCACTCCAGCGCCCCCCACGAGCTGAAGATTCGCGACAATGCCACCGTTCTGAATGCTGGCGTAGAACAGGACCTTCGGATGATCTAGGTGGAAGACGATCGAAATCCAGACTCTGAGGCCGTTTCTCTCCTCATACAACTTGACCCCAAGGCCGCCGCAATTAGCGCACGGCGTAGCCTGCAGGCCGTTGAACGGAATCATGGGCAAGCTTGGATACGGAAACGGAATTGGCGCAGGAACGAAGTTGCCCAGGTTCCCCGGAGAAGGAACCGACGGGGCGGGGAGCGTTGGAACAGGTATAGGGATCGAAACACCTGGGACATTGGACGGAACAGTTCCGGCCTGCATGGCCCGCGCCATGCGCTGGGTTGAGGGATGGAAATTGGTGCGCAATAAAGTTGGTTTGCCGGAGCGTCCCCTGGAACCCGTCACCGTCGTCATCGGTGTCCATTTTCCGGTATCGGAGACTACGTAATACTGCGCGACATGCCACCCGGCAGAACCACTCCCACTTCGGATGGAAGACTGGGCTCCTGGAGTGGAAGACTGCATGAGCGATGAGTTGGCCGCTCCCGGGTAGTCGGGCGCCACGAACGCGATCGCCGAGTTCAGATCCAGTGGCTGGTTGTACGCGAACTTGCCGCTCTTCACCAGGTCGGTGAGTTGCACGGGGCCGAGGATTGCGGATACCTGGTCACCGTGGCGTTCCAGGGCGAGCACCCTGCCGACTGCGCGCCCAGTCGCGAAAACAATTTTGCCTGGCTGGATTTCATTGACCTGGGGGGCATTCGCATCAAACGTCCACGACAGGCCATTCGAAGAGAAGGAGCGGATCGCCTGGTCGCCGTGCTCCATGAGGATGATGCCGTCCTGATACACAATGCCCGGGCCGCGCTTGGGGGCAACACCAAAGCGCCTCTCGCTCTCGGTCAAGTCACTGAGCTTGATGGGTCGGCCGGTCATGATCGGCCCCGTGCCCGATGCGAAACCAGGCCATGCACCGGGCTTTGCCGGTCCGGAGGCTTCGTCTCCGGGCCGAGTTTGCCGGCAACCGTTGGCGAGGAAAATCAAGAGAAAGCACACGGTTGAGATCGTCCGACCAGCCGCACCAGCGTTTCTGCGTTTTTGCTCAACTCGCCTTTTCATGGATCCGGCCTTTCTGAACACGTATTGATCGCGAATCGGGGGGAGCCCCGTCGTTTGCGGCACCCTTTTAAAGCGGGGGAAACCGTACCTCAGGGCTAAAGCCCTCATCTTTCTTGGGCCCCGGAGGGACAGCCGACGGTTTTCCAGGATTGCGTCGCGGCCCGTTTTCAGCCGTCCCTCCGGGACTGGGTCGTCCTTTCAAATCCAACCCAGGACTGGCGTCCTGGGCTAAGGTCAGCCGTCCCTCCGGGACTGAGCCTGGAAATGGAGTCTCACACATCTTCTAAAGCCCTCATCTTTGTTGGGTACCAACGGCTCGACTAAAGTCGGGCGGTGATACAGCGCATGACTACTTGTGGTCCATGGGCGAAGCGACGGCTTTGTAGCCCGGTGGTATCTGAAAAGTATTTGGGTCCACTGGCGCTTGGGAAAAGCCGGAGGTCTGTGTCTGGCTCTCCAGCAGTACTCCATCGGTCGCGCTCGCAGCCGCAGGGGCCTGGCTCGGAGCCGATCCGGGCGACGGAGCGTGATGCATGAGTGCGCCCATACTTGAGCTGGAAAGCGCACGGCCAAAGGTGCCTAAGCGAGAGATTTGACTGCCTGCTTCCTGGGTGGCGGTGTTCGTGGCGACTTCCTGGCCCACGGCGCCGGTAGTGGAGCCATGATTCTGGCTGGGCGGCAGAGCAGCCACCGAGGGTGGCGGCAACGGTTGTCCGTCCGTAGTGACGCCTACACGCGTGACTTGCAGCACAGGCAGGCCGCTCATTTTGGCAGCTTCGTTCTTCAGCTCCGCCAATGCTTGCGCGCCACCGGGTTCGGCCGCCAACATCGAAGACATCCCGGAGGACGCCATGTCGATGGACAACTCCTTAGCCATGCGGGCATTAAAGCTGCGCATCTCGGCCAGGCCCGGTTCATCCTGAACCAGCCACATTTCACTGGTGGCGGCCATTCCACCTTTGGCGCTGGGATCGGAGGAGTTGGCAACCATGGTTACGGTAAGCAGAGCCTCCCTGGCGGTTTGGCCGTCGATCTGACGGGTGGCGCCGCTGTTTGAAATGTGGGCATTGAAGGTCATCTGCGAACCATTCGAGCTGGATGGCTGGGCACCTTTGGACTTGGCAGCTGCCTTCGCCATCTGATCCTGTATCTCCTTGAACGTGACCAGGGAGTAAGTGCGCTTGTCGTGATCGATGAAAGTAATCATCTGCGCGTCAAGGTCGATGATCTCCGTGGTATGAGGGTTGGAGCGCAGCATGCGGCCACCATGGATCATGACGGTGGATGTGACCGGCGAAGCGGCCTGCTTAGCCTGGGAACTAAATGCGCCGGCCATTTTGAGCATGCCCATCATGGAGCCGCCGGTGTATTGTGTGGTTTCCTGGTAGCTGACATCGGCGAAGGCGAAGGAATGCATCAGCACGCCCCCTGCGAGGAGGGCGATCCATGTGGTCTTCATTGCTTTCTCCTTATGTAACTATGTATGTATCTATTGCCGTGTGAGCTCCACGCGGCGATTGCGTGCCCGGCCGGCGAGCGTGTCATTGGTATCGACAGGACGGGATGCCCCGAATCCGTCGGTGGAAAGACGTTCTGGTGTTATGTGGTATTGCGTGATCAGCGCCAGTTTGACCGCAGCGGCGCGGCGTTTCGACAGGTCGAGGTTGTAGGGATCTCCGCCAACGTTGTCGGTATGGCCATTTACCGAAAGGTTCCAGCCCGGATTGTCTTTGAGCACGGCGGCGATTTCCTCCAATACCGGGGTAGATTCAGGCTTGAGATGATCGCTGCCAAAGTCAAAGTAGATGCCGTAAATGTCCACCTTCTTCTTCTCTTTAAGCTGCTCCTCAATCGCGCTTGGCGCGGGCTTGGCTTCTGTCTTGCGTGGCTGGGGCTCTTGGGGATAGGTAATCTTGATGACCTGCAACTGCGATCCTGATCCCAGCTTCCACGACAACATGAGCGGATAGTCGGGCTGGTTGAGGATGTAGAACTCGGCGGGTCCGTCATCGGTCATGCAGCCGGCGCGCACCGCAGGGAGGGTCGTAGGTTGGGCATTCAAGAGAACGGGAAATGCAAATAGACCATTTCCTTCCTTTTGCAGGTTGCACTGCTCTTTTGAGAGCTTGTCAAGCGAAACGCCGCCCACGTCTTTGGTATCGATTCCGGCGATGGAAGAGAACGTACTTACCAGGTTGCCGATAGCGCCCTTAATGCCGTCCGGGCGAAAACTGAAAGGGGTGACGCCTTTCTGCTGGAGTTCAGAAAATACTTCCCGGGAGGCGCTAATCGCGGTGGTGCCTGGAAACGACTGCGGGTCGGTGTTGCCGAATATCTCCGCATAGTCGTGTGCGGCATCAAGGTCCTGGGGCAGCACGGTACGGTTGACCGAAGTCTCGTTCTGGGATGCGGAGGATCCGGTCCCAGCTTTCGGCTTGTCGGAATGGTAAGACAGCGTGGTGCCCGAAGCGTCGATGCTCACAATCTGCTTCATCGATTCGTAGTCGCCTTGCGCATCGGCAACTGCCGTAACCACTAACATGCCCACCTTCAGCGGAGCGGGACCACTGCCACTCGGCGCAGAAGAGGTTGGTTGCCATGGAGCAAAGGAGGATGCCGCCGGCGGGGGCAGCGGAGCATTGGCAGGGGACGCGCCTGGCTCTGCGTCGTGAGACGGACTGCCCGCGCTCGACGTAGACGAGGGCGCGATCTGCTTGAGCAAACCTTGCGCTTTCTGTTTCGCGAAATGCACGGCATAGATCGCGCCGGCAACACCGAGCGCCGATCATGATGAGCAGACAGACCGCGGCGACGATCAGAAACGTGCGCAGGCCATTTCCACTCTTCGGTGTAACCGCGGGCAAGGGCGGGGGCGCGCTGACGCTCGAAAAGGCCGCAGGCGGCGGCGGTGCTACCGCCGGTGGAGGCGCAGGAGCTACCGTGGGCTGGGGTGCGCCGCAGACGGTACAGAATCCCCCACCTGCCGTGCGAGGTGCGCCGCATTTCGTGCAATAGCTCATCGTTGTCTACTCACGTGTGAGCTCCACACGGCGATTACGGGCACGTCCTTCGAGCGTGTCGTTGGTCTCTACGGGACGTGAGGCACCGTAGCCATCATTGGCAAGACGATCCGGGGCGATGTGATAACGCGTGACCAGAGCCTCTTTCACCGCGGCGGCACGGCGTTTGGAAAGGTCCAGGTTGTAGGTGTCACCACCGATGTTGTCGGTGTGGCCTTCCACCGTCAACTTCCAGTCCGGGTTGTCTGTCATGGCCTGCACGATCTCTTTCAGCACCGGCTCAGACTCAGGCTTGATGGTGTCTTTGTTGAAGTCGAAATAGATGCCGTAGGTGACCGCGCGTTTCTGTTCGGTGAGTTGTTTCTCGACCTGATTGACGGGCTTTGCAACCGTGTAGTCGATCTTCACGGTCTCGACTCTGAACTTGCCGTAGTGCAGCACGGGGTCTTTCAACTTCCACAACAGGACGAGCGGGTCCAAGGGGTCGTCGATCACATACACATCGGCTTCGCTGTGGGTCGGAATCCATTCTTTTGGCCTTGGGTCTTTTCCAACAGAGGCCATGATGCCCGCCAGGTGGATTGCGGGAAGGTTCACGCGTTGATCGTTGACGATCATGGGATAAGGAACGTCTTGCGGCTCGACCCGGGTGAGCAGACCGCCCTCATACGTCGGCTTCTTACCGGCAGGCGTATCCCAGGTGTCGATGTAACGGAGATTGGTTTTGCCGGTGGACATCACCTCGTCGTAACTCTTGCTCGACAATCTGAGCCTGATCACGCCGGGAAGGTTGAGCGGGATGCGGGTCCCTTCCACGGTCATGTAAGTATCCGACGAGCGAAGATCTGCATTGCATACGATCGGCTTGGTGGGGTCAGAATGGCGGTCCTGACCATTGTCGTCTTTCCATTTCGAGTCGCTCGACTGCAACACTACGGAGGTTGCGTCGGTGGAAGTAACGGTGTCACGGTCTTCTACGTCGCCGTTCTTCAAGCCCCAGGCGGTGGTGACGACCGTGCCCGCCTGCAATGGGATCTTTGCCGCGTTCTGCGGAGGAAGTGGTGCGGCCGCGCAGGGCGTCAACGGATCGTCCGCCGATATGGTCGGAATCCCGTCGTCAGCCGGAGTTCCAGCGCCGAGCAGGTTGCTGAGGTTACCCAATATTCCGGACACATCGTTGCCATCGCTCGGTGCAGGCGCCCCCGGTTTGCTCCCGCTCGGACTGGAAGCAGGTTTCGAGACTGACTGAGTGATGCTATGGAGGGCAGCCTCTGCCTTCTCTTTTGCTACACGCACGGCATAAATGGCACCGGCGATACCCAGGCCGAAAACGATGAGCAGCATGACGACGGCAACGATGATGAACGTGCGCAGACCACTCCCGCCGCGAGGGGCCACTGGGGGCAAGGGAGCGGGCGCGCTGACCGGAGCGAAGGCTGGAGGGGACGATGGGGCCGCACCCATTGGCGATGGGGCCGCAGTCTCCGGTGGTTGGGGAGCGCCACAGACGGTGCAATAGGCAGCCCCCGCCACACGAGCTTTGCCACACACTGTGCAGTAGCTCATCTTCTACGATCCCTGCGCCGGGCGAACATTAGATACCCGCCTGCTTCGCCGCGAGCGCACCGATGACCGGCAGTCTCGTGGTCTTGCCCTGATAGGCGCTGTACATAAGAAACGCCCACAAGGCAAAACCGCCGACCATGATCACCAGGTCGATGGGCACCTGGATGATGAAGAAGAGACCCTTGGTAACTGCGCCCAGTACCAGGCCGACAATCATCCAGGCAATCCACAACGCTATCCAGCCCACGTTGAAGAAGATGGACTGAAACGCATGGAAGCGGACGAAGCGATCGCTTTTGTAAGGGTCGATCACGAGAAAGAGAATTCCGGTGACGATACCGGCAAGATACGCCAGCGCGCCTGCGGTGTTGGCCGTGAGACCTGAATTGGCAGCGGCCGGCGCCGCAATGGCCTGGGGTGTCACGGAACATTTGGGGCAAAAGGTGGTGCCGTCTGCAAAGGCGGCTCCGCAGGATTGACAGAAACTCATAGTGTGGTCCTTTCTTGAACTGGAATTCGGTAAGTGCTCATAACCGGCTGGCCACCATCCGCGCCAGCGGCTTGATATTTTCTGTGTTGCACGGGCAACTGATATACATGAAATGAGCCACGGTGTTGCCTTTGCGGACCAGGAGCATGCCCCCTGCGGCCACGTAGGCTTCGTCACCAATACCGGTAAGGTCTCCGGTAGCGCTGTTGGCCGCGTTGGCGCCGGTGGCACCGCCGCCAATGCGCTGGAACGCGGCGCGGTTCATCTTCATTTCCATGGCGGCGTTGCCCGCAGTGAAACTTAAACCCAGTACGGGAACCTCCCCGGTAGCGGCCTGTGCGGCGAGAGATTTATCGCTCGCTTCCTGCTGGGAAAAAAGGGCGCCAGCAAATTTCTGCGCCATCTGCTGCGTCTTAGCGTCCGCTCCCATGCCGCCAATCATCGAGGACAAATGTTTGGAGGTCACGTCCGCCGGATCACCTTTGGCGATGTAACTGCAGCCGCCGTCTTTGGCTTCGGTGCGGATGACGGTTAACCCGACAGCCTGGCTCACTTCCGCTTTGCTCAGGAAGCGGCAGGGATCTCCTTTGAAACCGCCTGCGCTGTCGTCGCTCGTGGAGGAATTTCCCAGCAGGCCGCCTAATCCACTTGAAGTTGAGGGAGCCGCTCCTCCGAGCACCTTTGCCTTGGCCTCATCCACCTTTCCCTTGATCAGTCGGGCTCCATACCAAAGTCCGCCCACCGCCAGAGCTCCGCCGACAAAAATGATCAGCACAAGAGCAACCAGCACTTTGACCAGAGTGTTGGACTTTTTGGCCGGGTAGGCATTCCCCGGCGTGTAGGCGACGGGAGCCGGCGCATAACTTGCTGCCGGGGGCGTATAGCTGGAGACCGGCGGTGCGTAGCTGGAGACCGGAGGTACGTAGCTGGAGGCCGGAGGCGTATTGCTGGAGGCCGGAGGTGTGTACGCGGCCGGAGGCGGTGTATATCCCGGGACCGGCGCAAAGCCCCCGGACAGGGGCGCTGGAGTGGGTGGTGGAGGAGTGGCCGGGAGGGGGTCAAAAGCCGGCGGGGCAAAGGCCACAGTTTCCGCCGCTGATGGCGGGACCGATGGCGTCACGTCACTCCAGCCCGAGGCTACCGGGGTGTAAGCCGAGGCTACCGGTACATAGGCGCCCGGCTGTGGCGCCGGCGTTGCCGAGGGTGGCGGCGTAAAGGGCGCCGGCGCGACCGCAGGTAATGGCGCCGGCGCGGCGGTCGCAACGGGCACCTTTCCGCCGCAGCCTCCGCAGAACAAGGCCGTATCATTCAAGAGCGAACCGCACTGACCGCAAAACTTCGCCATCACTTTCCCCCTGGTGTCGCTGCCTCGTGCGGGCGAACGCCAAACATGGGTCACATTTCACGAGGCGGTGGCTTGGATTTCTCAGCGACTTTGAGGGATAACTCCAGAATCGTCAACAGAACTGGCGTTTAAGTGTGCATTAACCGCAAACTCTTTGTTCTAGAGTCACTTGCAACCTTCCATTAACTGAATACAATGGCGTTTGATCGAGTCTAAGGGCTTTGTGTTCCACGAGGACATGACAGGAGTGCCGGCAAACGTGACTCGCTACCGCTTCGGACCCTTCGAGCTGAATCCGGAGGAAGGCACTCTAGCGCGTAACGGAATCCGGGTGAGACTCCAGGATCTTCCGTACCGGCTGTTGCTGATGCTGGTGGAGCGACCGGGCGAGATCATTACGCGGGAGGAAGTGCGGCAACGGCTGTGGCCGGAAAACACATTCGTGGAGTTCGACAATAGCCTTGGGGTGGCCATCCGCAAAGTACGGGAATCGCTGAACGACAACGCTGAAGCGCCTAACTATGTCGCGACGCTGCCTCGCCGAGGCTATCGTTTTGTGGCACCGGTCACTGTAGAGGGCCTGCCGGCGCGGGCTGAAATGAGTCCACCTTCAGAGAAGCCGGCATTCGCGGCGGAAGCTGCAACCGGCGGCTTGGTAGAGCCGCGGAGCCCTACGTTCCCACCGCACTGGGGCTATTGGGCAGGGGCTGGGCTGGTGGTGGTGCTGGGGGTCGCGGCGGTGTCTTTCCGGTTCCATGCGAAGCCACCGTACGTCTCGCCAAATGCGGAGTCCAGCGTGGCGGCGGAAGTACAGTTGCGGCGTTCGGTGGCGGTGCTCGGGTTCCGTAATTTGCCGGGCCGCCAGGAAGACGACTGGCTCTCGCCGGTGCTCTCTGAAATGCTGGACACCGAATTGGGGACGCGGGGCGATCTGCGCATGGTTTCGGGCGAAGACATCGCGCGGGTCAAACGAGAGCTGCCGCCCTCGGAAGGCGACAGCCTGTCGAAACAAACTCTGGATCGCCTGCGGACCAATCCGGGCGCAGATGTGGTAGTGCTGGGCTCTTACACACCCATGCCTGGGGATAACAGCAAGCGGATCAGGCTGGATCTCCGGGTGCAGGACACGGCGAACGGCGAAACGATCGCCGAAGAGGCCATTACGGGCGACGAAAATGACTTGTTTGCCCTGGCGGCCCAGGCCGGGTCCCGGCTGCGCCAGAGGTTAGGCCTGACAGCTAATTCCTCGGGAGACGCCAGTGCGGCCCGACTTGCCCTGCCCGCCGACCAACACAGCGCCCGGCTCTATGTGGATGGGCGGGGCAAACTTTGGGCTTTCGATTTTTTGAGTGCGCGTGATTTGCTGCAGCAAGCGGTGGCCGCTGACCCTCAATTTCCGCTGGCCCATTCGGCCTTGTCGGAGGCCTGGTGGCATCTGGGCTATGCGACCAAGGCGCGCGCCGAGGCGCAACGAGCGCAGGAGTTGGCCCGGGATCTGGCGCGGGAAGACCGGCTGCTGATCGAAGGCCAGTATTGGCGGACAATGAACGACCCGGTAAAGGCGGTGCAGACCTATCAGCAACTCTTCCAGATGTTTCCTGACAGTTTGGACTACGGTCTTCTGCTGGCCAATGCCCAGATAAACGTCCAGCCGTCGGCAGCGCTGCAGACGATTGCGACCCTTCGCCGGCTGCCTGCGCCGGTGGGTGATGATGCCCGCATTGACATGACGGAGGCATCGGCGTGGATTGGGCGGGATCTTGGCAAAGCGCGCACAGCCGCTAAAGCGGCGATCGCGAAAGGCCTGGCCCAGGGGCGCCCGGTGCTGGTAGCGCGGACGTATGGTTTTCTCTGCCAACAGGGAGTGGGTATGGGTACTTCGACGCAGCAGGTGTTCAACGACTGCGAAAGCGCCCGCCAAAGCGCCATCGCGACGGGGGATCGAAATGGGGAAGCGACGATGACGACCGATCTCGCCGGGATGCACTATCAGCAAGGGGATATGGTGCGCGCGGAGCAAATGTTTATGATGGCCATCCAACAGTTCCGTGAGGTTGGTAACCCAGAGGGCATTGCCGTGGCCATGGGAAATTTGGCCGCACTGCGACTAGGCCAAGGGAAGTTGGGTGAGGCAGAAAAGATGCTGGAGGCATCGGTCCCCGACTACCAGTCAGTCGAGGATAAGGAGGGTGTGGCGCTCACACTGAGCAACCTGGGAGATCTTTTCCGGCAGAACGGGAAACTTGACGGCGCAGAAACGCACTATCGCCAGGCTAAAGCGAGGGCTGAGGAGATTGAAAGCAAGAGTGCCGTGGCGTACGTGTTGAGTGGGCTGGGAGATGTGTACAACGACCGCGGAAATCTTGCCCAGGCTCGCGCGTCCTATGAAGGCGCGCTGACGCTCCGGAAACAAATCGGGGAGCGACAGACGACGGGAGAGAGCCAAGTGCAACTGGCGCGGTTAGCAGTTGAAGAGGGACGGGCCGGCGCGGGTGAAAATATCTTGCGGCAATGGAAAGAGCAGTTCCACCTGGAGCAACAGGCGGATGACGAATTGCTTTCCAGCATCGGGCTGAGCGAGGCGCTGCTGGCGCAAGGGAAACAGGCCGAGGCGCAGAGAGAGATTGCAGGATCGCGGGATTTGGCGTCCAAGTGCCAGAACTTGTTCGACCGTCTTCAGTATGAGGTGGCGTCGGCACGGGTTCTGCTTTCGTCGGATCACGCGGAGAATGCTAAGGCGCCGTTGGACCGGGCACTGAGAGATGCTCGTACGCATGGTTTTGTGGGGGTTGAATTTGAGGCTCTGTTGGTTATGGCTGATTTGGAAAAGCGATCTGGCCATAGGGCTCTCGCCCTGGGGCAATTGGATTCGCTGGAGCGTGCAGCCCGCGACAAGGGGTTTATGCTGATCGCCCGCAAGGCGGCGGCGGCACGGGGCTAACCTGCTTCGTCAAATTTGCCAACCGGTGGAGCGGCCGGCTTTGACATCGGAGGATCCCCAGGGCTCCGCGTGAGAACCCAGCTCCAGAGAGAGATGACTTCGCCCGGTAGCTTTCGAAAAGCGTACCTAAGGGGTGAACAAGCTGCCGAAAAATTTGGGATGGGACAGGAAATACGTACCCGTTCGACAAGCTCAGGGGCTCAAGAGTTAAAGAGTTTGCGCGAGAACTCCCATTGTGTCGTCCCTTCGGGACTCGATTTGCGTGAAATCCTACCCGGCACTCCCGTGCCGGGCTATAGATTGTCCCGTCCCTTCGGGACTGATTCCGTCGGGTGACCTGCGGTTCTTTTTCCACCCCCGTAAAGAGTCTGCGTGGGAACCAACCGATTGCAAAATCAGTCCCGCAGAATCTGCGTGAGAAGTAAAAGAAAAGAGCAGATCTCTCCGCTACGCTCCGGTCGAGATGGCAATTTTGTTTGAGTATAGTAATTTGCGTTTCCAGCAGAGGTCCGCGAAAACTGCAGATCCCTCGGCTTCCCCGGATTTCCTGTCGAGAGTTGCGGCTTCGGTCAACTGCATGTGGTTCTCTTTAAGGAGAACCACATAAGTAGTTGCCGGTGAGAGCGGTGAGGTAGGAAATCCGGGTTCGCTCCGGGATGACAAAGGAAAAGGCAACGGTTCCAGAAACAGTGGCTGCTGAACCGAAGGCAATCCCAGGCACTTCCATCTCAAGATATCCTGCGGTTGTGAATTCCCCGATCCGCTCCCCGAATCCAGGACAGTCTCTGTTCTCGGATTTCCGGCTTTGCGTGCTCCGAAGGCAGTTGTGAATTGAACTTGCCCTCAGAATGAGTATCTCTTAACCGGCTGGTTTTGGGGATGATCCCATGGTAGTCGTGGCGGTGGGAATGTGGGAATCGGCTTGATCGATTTCCAAGGTTTGTGGGAAGGTCGGAAAACAGCACTATCGTTTTCCGTGCTTTCCATAAATCGTCATTTCCACAGCCTGCTTCTCAGCTGCAACCTTCAGGCGGCGCTCTGAATCGTGCTTCCGTCCAGTCTTGCTCGAACTGCATCGGGCTGACGTAGTTCAGCGTCGAATGCATGCGTGTTCGGTTATACCAGAGCAGCCATGCGATGGTTTCATCTTTGGCCTCGCGGATGGTTTGAAACTGCCTGCCGTGCAGTCGCTCCACCTTCAGCGAAGCGAACAACGTCTCCGAACAAGCGTTGTCCCAGCAGTTGCCTTTGCGGCTCATCGAGGGCACAATACCATGCCTCTTGAGCAGCCGACTGAAGTCGTCGCTGGCGTATTGGCTGCCACGATCGCTGTGGAAGATCAGCCTGTTTGCCGGCCTGGGTTGCGTGCCAACCAAGCCATATCCAGAGCATCGAGCACCAGCTCGCGCTGCATATCCGGCCGCATCGACCAACCCACCACTTTGCGGCTGAATAGATCGATCACGACGGCAAGAAACAGCCAACCTTCTGCGGTCGGGATGTAAGTCAAATCGCCCACCCACACCTGCTTGGGCGCCCCCACGCTAAACTTGCGATCAAGCGCGTTGGGCGCGATCGGAAGACTGTGCTTGCTGTCGCTAGTGAGCACCCGGAAGCGCCGCTTGCCGCGGGCCTGAATGCCGTGCTTCTGCATTAGCCGTTGCACCCGCTGCTTGCCCACCCGAATGCCCTGCGCCCGCAGTTGCCGCCAGATGCGCGGCCAGCCGTACGCGCCGCGATTCTCCGCATAGACGGCGCTGATGTGAACCAAAAGCGCTTCCTCACTGAGATGGCGGCGCTGGGCAATATCCATCCGCCGCGCATGGTGGGCATGGTACCCGGAAACACTCACCAGTAGTACCCGGCACTGCACCGAGATCGGCCAGACCAGCTTGTTGCGTCGAATAAAGGCGTACTTCATTTCTGCACCTTCGCGAAGTACGCCGTCGCTTTTCCCAGTATGTCGCGCTACATCTCGTCGCGACGCATATCAGAAAAGACTGGGATGCGCGTGATTGCTACCGAGGAACGAGATTATGTTTCGGGCAAATTGCCAAGCGAGATTTGGGAGATTACGGCGGACGAATGGCGCGCAAAAAGACAAGGCTCGCAGAATATACTGAGTGTTAAGGAGCAGTTGTGAAACGGCTGGCCACTAAATTGACGAAGATTTCAGCAGCGGCGGTTTGTTTTTGCGCTTGTTCCATGATGCTCTCGCTGTCCTATGCACAGCAGCCAGCGGCACAGAAGCAACAGTATCCTGAACTTCCGGCGGGCGCGGGAAAAGATACGCTGGTTCGGGTTTGCAGCAAGTGCCATTCCCCGGATAACGTGATCGCGAATGGCCAGGATCGGACGGGTTGGGAAGGTACGATTACCAAGATGGCGGGATTCGGAGCAGTCGCCACAGACGATGAGTTCACGGATATTCTGGATTATTTGGTGAAGAATTTTCCGGCTAATTCGGGCCCGATTAACGTGAATAAGGCTACGGCCCCACAGTTGGCAAGCGGACTAGGGTTGACTGATACCGAAGCAGCTGCGGTCGTCGCCTACCGGAAGAAGAATGGGGATTTTAAGACTATCGATGACTTGAAGAAGGTTCCCGATTTGGATGCTAAGAAGCTGGATGCCAAAAAGGATCGATTGGCGTTTTAGAAGGCTTCCGGTTGAGTTCGGGAATGAATTCTTCGTTTGTTGAAGGATAGGATTCGCCCCATTTAGGGTAAATTCTTTAGCCAGATGTTGCGGTGCGAGATTTTTACTACTCCTCCCCCTTCGATTTCAAAGCCGATCAGGCCTTTCGATTGGCTGAAGGTTGGATCGGTGTCAACCAGGACCGCCATTACATGACCATTAACGATGTGGATGAGGGTGTTTCCATCTGCTATCACTTCGTACTGATTCCAGTCGCCGCTTTTTATGTAGGACTTGAGTTCATCTGAATTTCCCAACGTGGCCAGCAACCTCGGTTTTTTACCTTGACTGGTTTGAACCATTTGGCCGCGCCAGGCGATGATTCCGCGCGTGGTGCCTTGCTCGTATAGCTGGCCAGTGTATACGTTGGCGTAGTCAAAATCAGCTTGATAGCCCTTCATGTTCCACCTGGGATACTTCACCGTTTGCCCGGCGGGCGGAGGAACGTTGAGACTTCGATATTGGATGCCTCCATTGGCGCCCGCACCTTCGAGCTTCATCTCCAGTTTCAATTCAAAGTTGGAGGGCTGGCCTCCGCGCCACAGGATGTTGGTCGTGCCCGATGGATGTTCGGGGCTGGACTCGGCTACGAGGCTGCCGTCTTCCACATGCCAGACTTCGGGTGAGCCGTCCCAGCCTTTCAGGGTCCTGCCGTCGAAGATTTGGGTCCATCCTTGGTGGTCATTGAAGTCGATGGGCTCCGGCTGCGCGAAGCCTCCCGTGGCGTGATGTTGCGCCACCTGGTAGGCGTGGGAGGAATAGATGAGCAGCAGACAGATGGCGGCGATGATCGGTGGCCTTACGTAGTTGAGGAACATATTTCTCCTTCAGGAACGGCTCAAGGAATCAGCCTTATGCCGGTCCTGGCGTCCGTGGGCTTAGTCCCAGCCGTGGGCGTTGCGGACGGCGATCAGGGTTCCCAGGATGTCGTTCCAGGTCTTTGGGGCCAGCATCACGGAGTTGGGGAACATGCAACCGTCCCAGCAGATGTGCTCGTAGGCGCGGGTCGGTGTCCCAGTTTCGTTGCGCATCCAAAGACCCGCGACGGCAACAATATCCATTTTTCCTTTTGGATCCCCGACAATACAGTGACGACCAGTTTTGTCGTGCGACCCGGAGCCGCTTACCGTCCCGTCGTTCTGCGCTACGTGGAAATCGATGGTCCAGGGGCGCAAAGCATGCGTCACTTTGCGTAGAGCGTCCATCAGAACGTCTTGCTTCGACCAGTCGAAGTCTTCAGGCAACAGACGGTCTTCCGGCGCGTTGTAGCCGAGAGTATAGAGGAGGGAGTGGGCCATGTCAGCCTGGAAGCCCAGGGTCTTAGGACGGTTCACCATCTCGAGCAGCTCAACCATCCGCTTCCAGCTGTGCATGCCTCCCCAACAGATTTCTCCCTCTGCGGCCAGGCGCTCGCCGTAGTCTTCAGCGATCTTGCAGGCTTCGGAGAAGGTTTTTGCGATGAGCCTGGTGTTGGCGGCGGGATCTTTGGCCCAGTCCGCCGAAGAGGCCGCAGAGTCGATGCGGATGACCCCGTAACGGCGAATGCCAAGGTCACGCAGCTTCTTGCCGATGGCACAGGCTTTTTTCACCTGGGTGAGAAAGCTTGCCCGCTCCTGCTCGGAACCCATCGCGGAGCCACCACCGGTTGGCGGCCAGACCGGGGCGACAAGCGAGCCCACAACCAGATTTCGACGGGCGATGCTGTCGGCAAGGTGCTTCAGCTCGTCGTCTGTGGAGTTGATGCTGGTGTGGGGCAAGGATAAGAACAAATCGACGCCGTCAAAGCGGACGCCATCTACCTCAGCTTGTGCCGTCAGGTCGAGCATGGTTTCGAGCTCGATGAACGGCTCCGAGTCCGGACCCTTGCCGACGAGGCCGGGCCACATCGCGTTGTGAATGGCAGGGTGCTGATGCTGATTGACTTTGCTCACAGGGTCATTTCCGTATCAGTGGTTGTGCTTCGGGATTTCCAGGTCCGAAATGCTTGAGCATGACGAGAGGATCGGATCCGCTAGGGTTTTCGATACGCACTCCTTCCTTTGCCACAGGGCCGGTGACGAATACCTCATCTTCAGTCATCTCTCCAAAACGGATCATCGACGGCGTCGATACTGGCTGCGTGGCCATAGTCCCGTAGCCCTGGGTTACGATGACACCGTAGGGGGCCGCGTCTTTGATGGTGACAGACCGGCCGGGCAGCACGGTCAGCTCCTTGGCCGAATAGTAAGGCGTGCCGTAGGTGATCCATTTTTCGATGTAACCTTCCGCTTTCATTTCATCGATCGAGCGGACGGGCTTGGGGAAGGTTTTGTTGCTCTCGGCGAAACGGGGATTTATATTGGCTTCCCAGTCGAGCATGCTGATCAGGAAATCGAGATCCTTGTGGTGTTCCGCAGGGACGTCTTTCGTGAGCAGTTCCCAACCGACGATGCGCCCTTCCACTTCGGACTGGAACATGGCAAAGACATCGCTGTTGACCTGCGGTTCGTAGGTTACGAGCGACCCCGGAGCATGCAGGATTCCCGGGTTGATCTGCCAACCTGCACCTGGCTCCAGGCGGTAGGCTCGCGCGTGAAAGAGGATTCCATTGTCGCCCTGGTTCCATTTTTCCAGGCAGCGGCGGATATCTTCTTTCGTAGTACCCGGCTCCAGGCCCATGTAGGTGTGGGGGAAGTTGTTCTGTATCTGGTTGTATTGCGGCGGGAAATAGTAGGCTTCGGGCTTTCCCTTTTGCCCTACGAGCTTGGCGAAGGCGTCGCTCTGGTGCATGTGGTGAGGGATGGGTCCCATGTTGTCGAAAAACTTGCAGAGCAAATTCCAACCGCGTTCACGCTCCATTACGTCAGCGCCAAGCAACAGGTCTCCGGCAGTCTCGACCGCTTCTTTGAGCAGGAATTTTTCGCCCCTTTTGGGCCGGACATAACTCAATCCTTCGTCGGGTAAGGTGTCCGGGCCGTTGGACGCCTTGGTGGTCGAAGAAAACCAGCGTTCGTTGATGCCGCCACGATGGCCGCCAAAGGCGTAGAGATCGTCCGGGTGAAGCTTGAGCCTGCGCCCGGGAATCATGAACGATCGCGGAACCCAGCAGGGCTCGAGCCTGAGAATGCCGTTACCTGCGTCGATTACTTCCTTAACCTGGGATCTGGTGCTCATTGACTGGTCTTGCCCTTCCTGAATTGAGACTAGTGAACTAATGTTCCATCGGTATGCCGAAGGAGTACAGCGTGTTGTCGTGGGTGGTGAAGAACACATGGCCGTCACCGACAGACATGCCGGCCAGATGGCTATAGGTTTGGATGGCGTCTCCGCTGGTGTACAGTTGCCTGCCGGTGGCAGCGTCGAGGGCGTAGAGAGTGGCGTGGCCGGAGGGACTCCCTGCCTCGAGGGCAAATACCACGCCGTTGGCGATGACCGGAGGTGCGGGGTTGATGAGATCGTGGGAGATCCACGCCGGCGTCAACGTCGTGTGCCCGTCTTGGTCTTCTACCTTGAAGGCTACGATACTGCCGTGCGGCGCGGGCCCATTGTTGTTGGCGAATTTTGCTTCTACGGGACCATCGACTGAGGCCAGAACCCAGGAGACTCCGGATTTATCCTGCCAGGTGGCCAGGCCTTCCCAGGCGCCACGCTTCGTTCCTTTGCTCAGCTTGTCTGTTTGCGCCAGGGGCGTGTGGTGATCGGGTCCGCCCAGGGAGGCGCTGTCTAACAAGACAAGACCACCGTCTCCTCCCGGCGCGACGATCAGCTCCTTTTCTTTATCGGTGAGGGCCACGGGGCCGGCGCTCAACCCCTTCGCGTTCGAGGACGGTGTATACCAGTCCTTCACCTTGAGCTCTTTTGCAGTAAGCGCCACCACGCTGTCGGCGTACACGGGAGGAGCTGCGGGGCCGCTTCCGGTAACAACATAAGCGGTGCCGTCTCTCCCCAGGGCGGGGCCGGATACACCGGCGAGGCTTATTTTCTGAGTTTTGTAGCTGTTCACGGGATAGTCCGGAGTGTTCAGGTCGATGGACCAGACCGCGTCGGGTGTATTGCGACAACCTTGCCCGGTTGCTGTGTACACGACCTTTCCGTCCATGTTCAGGCCGAAGGAGCTTCCGTTTTGCGCGCCCAGAAACTTGACCGGGGGAGCGTAATCGAGACCGGTGGCCATGATCTGCTCATGAATGTAACCATCACTGGTCACAACATAGACTCCGCGCAGACCGAAGTATCCGCCGCCGGCGGCAGCGCCTACCCGGCGCTCAGACCGAGGGAGCGGTTCTTCCGGGGGACGTGGCGGAGGCCGAGGAGCGCCCGGCCTGGCAGCAGGCCGGGAACCGAAATGAATGACCGGCGGGGGCTCGGTGAGGATCTGGATGTTTCCACAGGGTGAGGGGGTGGCGAAGGTTTTCTTCCAAACCAGCTCGCCCAGTTCGGAGTCCACGGCATACAAGGTGCTTGCGTCGGCCAGGAGGGCGAGATCCTTAAACCCGCGGCCGGTAATCAAGCCGGGATAGAGCAGGGGTTCGGTAAAGGAGGAAGATTTCGCTGTTTGCTGCCCGAGCTTGAGCTTCCACAGAAATTTGAAGTCCTTGGCAACCGTGTCGGTGCTGATTTCCGTTTCGGCCTTCTGCCAGTTGTCATGTGCAGCACTGTGATCGGCAATGGGCCAGAACCCACGAGGTGGTCCCTGGGCACGGGCTACGCCCGACAGGATGAATGCGCCCGCGAGACAGAGGGCTACCGGCTGTGAGAGGAATCGCATAGAGTCGTTCACTCCAGACCAAAGCAGTAAATGGTGCCGTCGAAGGTGCCAAAGATGACGCGTCCCCCGGCGACGGCGATGCCGGCCTGGTGAAGGAAGGAAGCGATTTGATCTCCACTCGAATACAGTTCTTTGCCGGTCACGGCATCAAACGCATAGAGCTTGGCTGGGATGGAACGCTTGATTCGTTCTTCGAAGGTGTAGAGACCGCCGTCCTCGTCATTTGCCTGGGCGGTGAATTCGCCGGCGGCGAGGGCATAGACTACACCGTTGGCGACTACGGGAGGCTCGGCGCTCATCATGTCGCGTGACAGCCAGGCGGGTTTGAGTTCCAACTTGCCGCCGGTGTCGGTCAGCTTGAGCGCGATGACGCCTCCGTTGGGCGTTGGGCCGTAGCTGATGGGAAAGTCCACATTCACAGGGCCACCGATGGGCGCCAGCACCCAGCGAGTGCCGTCCTTCCCTTCCCAACTGGCGAAACTACCCCAGGTGCCTTCGGTCTGAAAATTGACGTTCTTGTTGGAGACGAGTGGAGAGCGATAGAGGGGAGTCTCGTGGTTTGCCCCGCCCAGCGACTTGCTGTCCATCAAAAAATAGCGGCCTTCTTTGCCAGAGCCGACCAGAAGATCTCGCCCTTGATAGGAAAAGACAACCGGGGTGGTGTTCATATCGAGGTCGCGCTTGGTGAGCCAGGCGTGGTTGCTGGGGGTGTAGTAGTCCTTGAGGGTCAGTTGGTCGTTGGCGGAGGTATAGGCCTGCACGGTGGTGGATAGCTTGCCGGCGGCTACGTCGTAGACGCCGTCTCCGGTCTCGAAGTAGATGGTGCCATCGTTGCCGACCGCGGGACCGGCGGTGCCGAAGATTCCTCCCTGTCCCGGAGTGGACGAGAAGGCTTTTTTGGTGGTGAGATCTACGGCGTACAACTCATTGAGAACGCCGTGACAGGCTTGGCCGGTCACGGTGTAGACGACATTGTTCACCAGGTTCAGACCGTAGGCCTTGCCGTAAATGCCAGGCAGCATTTGGATGGGCGCGTCTTTTTCCTCGCCGTTGGCCGGATCCATGGTGTGCAGGTAGCCATCATTGGAGAGAACGTAGAGGAAGCGCTGGGCCGCGGTTGCGGGCGTAACCACGGGGGTTGCGGTCAATGCATTGTTGCAAATAAAGCCTGCGCCCTGCCCCGGCTCTTCGGGCTTGTCGGAAGACCATTTCAGGCCTTTCTGCCAAACCAGGGATCCGTTGTCGACATCGACGGCGAAGACAGCGTCTGAGCTGCCGGCAAAGATGGCCAGGGTCTTCACGCCTGCCGGGGTGTGCACTCCGGCGACGACGACCGGCTCGCGGAAGGATTGCATGCCCATCGACTTGTTGTCGGTCTTCAGCTTCCAGAGGAGACGGATGTTTTTCGCGTTGTCGGGGGTTAATTTGGTTTCGTTTCTTTGCCAGCCGTCGCGCTGCTGGTCGAAGCTGCCGGTGGGCCACTCCGCAGCGTCGGTTGATTGGCCCAAGGCGACATGGAGCGCAGAAGCGCTCACGCTCAGGAACAGCACAAAAGAAAGCAGCTTCACCCTGGAAACACTACCAATAAGGAAACGCGGTGTCAAAGGATGAGCCCGGCAGTCATTTATCATCGGCTTAGTGATTTGCCTGGAGGAAGCTTGTCCACAGCCGCTCATTATCCGGCCGTTTCCACGTCGCGCCACCTCTCCGCGATCCCCTGGTACATCTGGCTTGGCGTTGCGGCTATTACGTCTTCTTCGATTGGGGGCGCCTGGGATGTCTCCTGGCACCGGTCGATTGGCCGGGACACTTTCTGGACGCCCGCGCACATGGCGATCTATGCGTGTGGAGTGCTCGCCGGCGTCATCTGCAGCTGGCTGATTGTCAAGTCTTCGTTTCTGAGAGACCCGGAGCTTTCGGCTGCTTCCGTGAATGTCTTTGGGCTACGCGCCCCGCTGGGAATTTTTCTCGCGGGCTGGGGGTGTGTCGCCGTGCTCACGTCGGCTCCGTTCGATAATTGGTGGCACAACGCCTACGGCCTCGATGTCAAGATCGTGAGCCCGCCCCACGCGTTGCTGATTCTGGGGCTCCGCGGAATTTCGACGGGCGTGATGTTCCTTATCCTCGCCGCCATGAACCGTGCTGCTGAAAGCGATGAGGCTACCTTCAAACGGCTGCAAATGCTTCTTGTTTACGTGGGGGGCCTGGCGATCGTGGGCCAGATGTTCTTTGTGCAGGAGTACACCTGGGACGTAAAGCTGCATTCGGCGGCGGCATACATTGCGATGGGGATCGGCCTGCCGGTGATTTTCGCCGCGCTCTCGTGGGCGTCACGGTCGCGCTGGGCGGCCACTTCGATGGCTGCGGTGTATACCGTCTTTCTCATTGCCGAAATACTGATTCTTCCGCTGTTCCCCGCCCAACCGAAGCTGGGGCCGGTTTATAACCCGGTCACGCACATGATCCCGGCGAAGTTTCCGATTCTCATCGTGGTTCCGGCCCTGGCCCTAGATCTACTTTGGCAGCGGGTGAAGCACTGGAAACCGTGGCAGATCGCATTGGTGTCGGGGGTGGTTTTCATTGTGGTGCTTACGGCGGTCGAATGGCCATTTGCCAACTTCCTGATGTCGAACGCCAGCAAGAACCGCTTTTTCGGAACCATTTATTTTGATTACAATTCGCGCCCGATGAGCTGGGATCGCATGCGGCAATGGTTCGAGCCCGATCACGGGGTTGCGCTGTTTGCGGGGTTAGCGAGGGCCGCGGTTTACGCGTCTATCTCTACCTGGATCGGCGTGCAATTCGGCCGATGGATGCGCGGTGTGCAGCGATGACGTGGGTGCCACGCCTGAGATGGTTGGCGTTTTTTATCTCCTTGTCGGTTGCCGTGCCCGCCTATGCCCATATCGGCAGCAAGGACGTTTACGAGGAGGTGAGTGCAGGGCCGTATAAGCTCTTCATCACCATCCGCACACCCAACGTCATTCCTGGCGTGGCTACGATTGAAGTCCGAAGCTCAGGAGCGAAGGTCAGGTCTATAGGGATCACGCCGACGCCTCTGACGGGCGAAGCCTCGAAGCACCCGCCCACGCCGGACGCGATGCAGCCCTCTGCCGCTGACCCGGCTTTCTTCACCGGGTCACTCTGGCTGATGGCTTCCGGCTCGTGGCAGGTCCACTTCGACATCGACGGCTCCGCAGGCAAGGCGAGTAGCAGCGTACCGGTTTCGGCTATGCCTCTTTCCATCCTGCCCATGCAGCGCCCGCTGGGCCTCGCACTCGCGTTGCTGGGGATTGTGCTGGTTGCCGGCCTCGCAGGCATTGTGGCGGCTGCGGTGGGGCAGGCGCGGCTGAATCCTGGTTTAGATCCCGGCCCAACCGCGCGACGCCAGGCATGGATTGCGGGACTGGTTACTCTCGCCATCACTGGGGTTCTGGTCTATGGTGGTTACAAATGGTGGGATCTTGAGGCCGCGGCCTACGCGTCGGACATTTACCATCCGTTGAGCCTTACGGCAAAGCTCTCCGGCAATCGTCTCGATCTGTTCATTGGGCGCCACGACACGGACGCGAGGCACACGTCCCGGGCGCGCACGAATGACGACTTGCTGCCCGATCATGGGCACGTGATGCACCTCTACGCGATTCGCGAGCCGGCCATGGATGCAGCGTTCCACTTGCATCCTGCGGTGGTTTCTCCTGGCGATTTGCGGATGACGCTTCCCTCTATGCCTCCAGGCAGGTACCGGCTTTACGGGGATATCGTGCACGCGAATGGTTTCCCAGAGACGCTTACCGCACAGTTGGTTGTTCCGGCGGATTTGCCGCCTGCGCCCCTTGCGGCGGAAGACGCGTCAGCCGCGCCGGCTGCGTTGTCTCAGGGTGAGCTTGGCACGGCCTACAAGCTTCCCGACGGGTACACCATGATTTGGGATCGACCGCAGGATCTGAGCGCGAATACAGCGTATGCGTTTCGCTTCCGCTTGGTCGATGGCGCAGGACAGCCGGCGGGTGATGTGCATCCATACCTGGGGATGGCAGGACATGCCGCCTTCGTCAAGACCGATGGGACGGTGTTTGCGCACACTCATCCCGAGGGGTCCGCGGCCATGCAGGCGATGATGCTGGCTAATGGCGGCTCCGGGGAGATGGCCTCCATGGGTGGGACCGCGGAGCAGATTCCGCCTACGGTGGAGTTCCCTTACGGATTTCCTTCGCCGGGGCGTTATCGGGTTTTTATACAGATGAAGCATGGGAGCACGGTTGAGACGGGTGTGTTCGATGCTGAGGTTCGGTGATTTGCTCGCGGGCTGTTGCGGTGCGTGAAAGCGGACGGTTTGCACGGGAGCATGGCTTAAGAGTGTGTCTGAGAACCAGGTTTTACGAGTTAAGTCCCGCAGATCCGACTGAAAGTTGTGCAGGATTGCGTCGTGGCGTCCTTCCAGCCGTCCCTACGGGACTGGTCGTCCTTTCAAATCCAACCCAGGACTAGCGTCCTGGGCTAAGTTCAGCCGTCCCTACGGGACTGCATCATGGTTGCGGCCACGCGGTTCGAGGGCGCGTGTTGAGTTTGGAAATAAACTTCTCACGCAGACTCTAAGCCCTGGGGTAGGTCTTTCCTCTCGTATGTCGCGAACTCAGCCGCGCTGATAAGTCTCGAAAGGCGTACCTCAGGGGCTAAAGCCCAGGGCACGCACACAGTCCGCAGGTGTTCCAAATTAGCGCTTCATCGATATCTCCGCACCGTAGAGCGCGAGCAGCGGATGGTGGATGACAGCGCGAAATTCGTAGGTGCCTTTGGGGGAAAGGCCGCCGATGTGAGCGGTGAATGGGCCGGGCTTCGATATGGTTTGTACCGGCGTGGCGGTCCAGGCGGTGGTGCGCGAATTTGCGTCTTCACCGAGTATCGGACGGTATTCAAAGCCCACCTGCAGGGTGGCGCTGTCACCCATGTCGAGCACCTCGCCTTGGAGAGCCTCCTGCTGACCGGATGATTCGGCGATTGAGCCCGTGGTCTGCACGTGCGGCGGAGTGAAGGCAGGCTCGGCGTTGGTGATTTTTATGACAGCCGGGTTTGGCCAGTGGAAATTGTCCTGCAGACGCTGGGCCTGCATCACGCGCACGTGCAGTCCATCCTTTTCCTGGTGCCAGGTGGAGATGGGCTTGATTTCAGGATGGTACTCGACCACTTGATCGCTCTGGCCGAGTACGCTTACTTCGGTCTTGGCCGTCGCGCGAACCGAGTGCAACGTGAATTCCTTCCAGGTTGCACGCGGCCAGGGTTTGTCGGATTCGATCATGGCATAAAGCGCCTGGCCATCTTTCTTTTTCGTGAACCAGATGTCGCCTTCGTTGGTGATCACCCAAGGCCTCACGGAATAGATGGCGTCGGAGTTTACAAACATCCATAGAGCAATTTCGCGCAGGCGCTCCTCTTCTTCAATCGGTAGCTCGCCGTTCGGCTTGGGACCCACGTTGAGGAGAAAGTTGCCTCCCTTGGCGCGGGTCTGAATCAGCAGGCGGATCAGCTCTCCCCCCGATTTGTAGTGCTCATTTTGCGGTTGGTATTGCCAGGCAGTGCCCATGGTCATATTGGTTTCCCATGCTCCGGGCAATGGCATTCCGGGGACTGTGAGCTCGGGGGTTTTGATGGCTCCGCGGGTGACGATGATGTCAGGATCGAGCTTCCAGGCGAGATCGCGCAGACCGACCGCTTCCCCGTCAAGGAAGAGGGCGTCGATTTTGCCGTAGTGCGTCAGCAGCTCGCGGAGCTGGGTCTGGTCGTATTCCATCAGGCCGGGGTTGTTGCGCGGCTGGACGCCAGGGACGCCGCGCTCGATGGTCTTACCGTTTTGGTGCAGCCACCAGAAATCATCGGGCGAGTAATAAACGCCCGCGGCGATGCCCTGGGAACGGAAGGCGTCGAAGACTTCCTTCGTGATGTCGCGATGAAAGGGCGTGTTCATGATGCCGAAGGGGGTGGTCTTGGTGTCAAACATGGCGAAGCCGGAATGGTGCTTGGTGGTGAACATCACGTAACGAATGCCGGCCAGGTGCGCTAGTCGAGCCCAGTCCATCGGATGAAAGTTATACGGGTCGAAGGTTTTAGGGAGCTCGCCGAAGAAGCGGCCGGTGTATTCGGGCGATGCGCCGACGAGGGAATGGCTGATGACTACGCCGAGTTGACTGTCCACGCTCCAGTGGATGAAGAGGCCGAAACCCTGATCGCGGAACCAGTCGAGGCGATCCTGCTTGTTCAAGGAGCCGACTTCTGGGTCGTCTGCAGCGGCTGAGGTTAAAACACCCAGATTGAAGGACAGAAGAAGGAAGGAGAGCAGACGCGCGGTTCGAGTGAAGCGTGTTGCAGACATGGCGAGTGATCCCATTCAGATGGAATGATGAAAATCAATCACCACGATATATGAAATTGTTTTTTGCCTTGGCAGAAGCCGCAGATGTTTCCACTCGCTCTCTAGAAAAACATTTCCACGAAAGGTCCTCCGAACTGCAGATCCCTCCACGGCACGCCGGGACAGGTCGGCTGGCGCTCGGGATGATAAAGGAAAGGGCAACGGTTCCATAGGGAGTGGTTGCCGAACCGAGGCGCTTTTCATCACATGGATGGCCACGGGCCCATGACAATCCGGTGTTTACATTCAGCAAAAGCGACCGTGGGGCTTGGCCCCTTCGTTTTCGGCGCACGTACGCTGTGGCAAACGTGGGGTCCGATTCCCTCGGACCTTGTTTCGACCGAGGAGATGGCGGATTACTCTGAGCGCAGTACTTCTACCGGATTTACCGTGGCGGCGCGGGCCGCTGGGACTGCTGAGGCGATGACTGCGGCAGCCAGAATGACTGCAGCAGAGGCGATCAAGGCGAGAGCTCCTGGCAGTTGCGCATCCGCGACGTACCTGGCAACCACGCGCGCGAAGACGAAACCAAGGCCCATGCCTATGGCTACTCCGACAGCGGCCATCACGAGGCCTTCGCGAAGAACATTGGTGAGAATGATGCGCGGATTAGCGCCCAATGCCATGCGAATGCCGAACTCGCGGGCACGGCCACTCACGGAAAAGGCGAGCACACCGGCTACACCCACCACAGAGATCAAGAGCGCTACGCCGGCGAAGCCGCCGAACACAATTACGTTCAAACGGTTGGGGGTTAAGACTTCTGCACGGATGTCTTCGAGGGTGCTGGCTCGCTCTACCGGTTGGTCCGACGCCATCTCGTGAATGGTGCGGGTGATGATAGGTACCAGCGCGTAGGGATCACCCGCGGCACGCACAAACAGCCGGCCTCCCCATCCTTCCTGGTCAGAAGGCTGATAGATGGTCAAGGCTGGTTGAGGAATGATGTTTTCGTCATCGACGTCAGGCACGACGGCGATAATGCGCCGGGGCTTCTCGCTGATACCGACGAACTTCATCACCGGGTCGGTCCAGCGGAGATTGCGATTGAGCGCCTGTTGGCCGGGAAAGAGTTTCTGGGCCACGCTCTGGCTGATGATGACGACACGCTCGGAGCCCTCGCGGTCAGTGTCTCTAAAATCGCGGCCCTGGCTCACGGGCACGCCGAGGGTTGCGAAGAATCCGGGAGATATGGAACGGAAGCGTGCGCGCAAATCACTTTGACCGTTCTCTCGGGTTGCACCGTCCATGGCAAACATGAAATTGATGTTCAATCCCCTGGCATCGCGCCAGGGAACGCCGAAGCCGGAAGACACGTGCTCGACTCCGGGTAGGGAGCTGACTCTGCGCTCCACGTCGCGATAGAACTGACGCACCTGCTCGGGGGTTCGGCCGTAGGACATCACGGGCAAGTTCACCGCCAAGACACGGGCGGTGTCGAATGGCGGCTGGGTGCGTTCCAGTACGAGCAGAGTTTTGATCAGGGCACCGGCTCCGGCAAGCAGCAGAAACGAGGCGGTGATTTGGGTAACGGCGAAAAGGCTGAGGCGCCGGCTGCTGCCTGTGGTCACACGGGTTCCGCTGCTGCTGAGGCCAAGGCCTTGCGATGAATCGGCGGAGGGCAGGCGGGGAACAAAGGCGAGGAAGACTGCCGCGATCAAGGCGAGCGCAATGCCAATCCACATCAGGGTGAAATCAAGGGTCAGGCCGTCGGCGCGTGCCGAGAAGCGCGCGGCATAACGGCCAAGCACAGCGACCATGGGCGCAGCGATGAGCAGCCCCGCCAATGCTCCCGTCCCGGACAGCACGATGCTTTCCGCCAACAGGGAGCGGCGAAGCGCCGCGGTGGTGGCTCCCAACGCGGAACGCACGGCTAGTTCAGACTCGCGACGCGCGGTTCGGGCCAGCACAAGATTGGCAACATTCGAACAGGCAATGACGAACAAGAGAATAGAGGCGGCAAAGAGCACCCACAGGATGGTGTTGGCACGAGAATTAAGCTGGTCGTGCATCCGGGTTACTGAGATCTGGTAGTGATCGTTGGGTTTGTACTCCTCGGGATGTGCGGCCAGCATGGCGGCGTGAACCGTGCGGAGTTCGTTGCGCGCGGCGTCGAGACTTGCGCCGGGAGCGAGCCGGGCAAACACTTCCGTCATGCGGTGCGAGCGGCCAGTCACCATGGTGGCGGATAAGTGATGGGGGCTGGTGACGATGTTGGAGATGATCTCGGTTTCTACCGGATAGGGTACCGACGGTTCCAGAACACCAACGATGACTGCGGTACGCGATCCTTCACCGGTGTCGAGGCGCAGGGACTTTCCAATCAAGGTGGGGTCGGAGTGGAGGGAGGTACTCCAGAATCGATTGGTCAGCACTACGGCGCCAGGTGCATTGGGACCATCGTCAGAGGGGCCCAGCAAGCGTCCCATCACGGGGTGAAGCCCCATCACGTCGAAGTAGTTGCCATCGACGACACCGCCATGGATTTCGCGCGGGGTGCCGAGACCGACGACGGTGAAGTCCATCTCTGAAAATGTGCCTAGCTCCTTGATGGTTTTCAGCCCATGGCCGATGTCCTGGATTTCCGGAATGGAGAATGCCGCGTTGTCCTCCCCGATGCCTGGGGCGCTTTGGCGTATATAAAGCAGCCGGTCTTCGTCGCGATTGGCGAGGGGGCGCAGCAAGACAGAGCGGACCACGCTGAAAATGGCCGCGTTGGCGCCGATACCGAGAGCTAAGGTAAAAGCGACAGTGATCCATAGCGCACGAGCCCGCGACAAGGAGCGCAACGCAATTTTCAAATCATGAAGGAATGACATGAGGGCTTCCCTGGGGCAGATGACTTTGCCGTTTCTAGAAATTACTGGGCCCGAGCCGGAAAGGCTTGACAGAATAAGTTGATATCAACACATTATAACCATGTCAAGAGTGGCGATTGTTCCTTTTGAGACGACGCTGCGGGTTCGCGACTGTTGCCTTTGTCTCCACGTGCAGCGGGCCGCACGGGCACTGGCTCGGCGGTTTGACGAGGCTTTGCGGCCACTCGAGCTGACCAACGGCCAATTCTCGCTGATGATGTCGCTGAACCGTCCGGAGCCTACGGGTATGGGGTCAATGGCATCGCTGCTCGGGATGGACCGGACAACCTTGACCGCTGCCCTGAAACCGCTGCAGCGGCGCGGGCTTATCAAGTTGACGATCGACCCTTCTGACCAGCGTAGCCGACGGGCGAGCCTGACCGGAAAGGGTGCGACGCTCCTGGCCAAGGCGGTGCCGGTTTGGGAGCGCACCAGCCTGGAAGTGGAAGGGGTCGTGGAAGAAGGTGATTCGGATCGCTTGCGGAGAAATCTGCGAGCGCTTTCCTCTTTGCCGCCCGCTCCATAGGGCTGCTTTAAGATTGAGTCGAGAGGTCTTTTTCCGGATGAGGTAGCACGTTGAAGGGCAGATTGCAGGTAAGGGCAGTCCAGCAGAAGGACTTTGCGAAATGGAAACCGCTATGGGATGGATACAACGCTTTCTACGGCCGCAAAGGGGAGAGCGCGTTGCCAGATGCCATCACAGACATGACATGGTCGCGCTTCTTCGACGGATACGAACCGATGCATGCGCTGGTCGCTGAGCAAGGGGACCAGTTGCTTGGTCTCACGCATTTCCTTTTTCATCGCAGCACGATCTCGGTGGGCCCAATCTGCTATCTGCAGGACCTGTTCACGGTGGAAGCTGCCAGAGGACAGGGCGTGGGGCGCGCGCTCATCGAAGAGGTTTATCGATATGCGGCCGATGCAGGGTGCAGCAGGGTGTATTGGAACACTCATAAGAGCAACGCGACCGCAATGAAACTGTACGACCAGGTAGCAGAAGAGTCAGGGTTTCTGGTGTATCGCAAGGCACTTTGATCCGAGTCCTCACGTTACACTGGGTTCACAGGTTTCCTGCGCCTGTTGAAATCTATTGACGCGACCGCAACTTCGCCTTCGACTGCTGGCCCCCGCAATCGCCCTGATTGTCGCTGCCACTATGGTCCCGACCGGCCTGCGACATCCTTCGCTTACGTACATTCGGGACGTCATCGATCCCACCGATATCGTTAATAATCTAATCCTCTACATGCCGTTAGGGATCGCCCTGGGCGGTAAGTCTGTTGTCCGGGCCTTGCTCTACGGCCTTTCGTTATCGACGTGTGCCGAAGTGTTGCAGCTTGGTTACGTGGACCGCATCCCATCTTTCCTGGATATTGCCAGTAACACCTGCGGAGCGGTGATCGGCTACCTGATCGCGAGCCTTCTTGTTCGGATCGGCCATGATCCGCGGTCACTGCGGCTTTACCGGCCGATCGCGGTTATTGCTATCCCAATCGCAATTCTCGGCACCTTGGCGCTCCTGCACCGTCCTCCACCGTCGAACTTCTCCAACTGGAGCCCGGCGTTTCACCTGGCAGCAGGAAATGAACTCACCGGGGATCGCCCGTGGTCAGGAACTATCTCAGAGCTCGCCATCTATCCTTTTGCGATGTCTCCATCCCAAATTAGCGATCTTGCGGATAAGGCTTCGATGAAATGGCCGACTGCGGCGGCCATTGCTGGTCCGATGGAGCCCACGGACTTAGCGACGAATTTTGGCCGTCCGCTCCTTTCCAAGCAGGAGGAGCTTACGCTCTACCACACACTGGTGAGCCGCAGTCAGCTCACTATCTTGGTTCGGATGCAGACGAACAACCTCGAACAGACGGGCCCGGCGCGCATCGTCACCTATTCTCTCGACCCGTTTAATCGGAACTTTACGTTGGGGCAAATCGGCAACACACTCACCTTCCGGCTGCGGACTCCGGGGTCTGGGTCGAACGGAGCGAATCCGGCTCTCTACACCGGACCTGTTCTTTCGTTAGACCACGCATCGCTGGTAGCAGCGGTTTACGATGGGCGTATCTCCAGACTGTACGTCGACGGCAAACTGGTGAGCGAAGCGGATCTTGGAGCGCAACGACCCCGGTTGCCGAGACACATCATGCGCTGGCTTCCGGGGTCGCTGCCGATTCGTGAAATAGAACTCGCCGGCGCTGAGATTTTGGTGAGCGGATTGTTTGCGATTGGTATTTTTGGTTTGTGGGGAGTCCCGGATCGGCTGTTGCGCCGTTTTTTGCTGGGCGGGGTGGCAGGAGGCGTGATTGGGGCGGTCGTGTGGGCCTTCGGGGCGTCCAACCCAGGATTGGGGGCATGCATCCTGTTGGAGTGTGTCGCTGCGGGGTTGGTGGTCTCCGCTTCTGTGGAAGAGGAGACGACGGGTCGGGTGCTGGGTGACCGAGTGCAGACGGGTCGATGAATATTACTTAGGTTGGGCCTGGGAGTTTCGGGTCATGTTATGAAGATCAGGCTCAAGGTGAACGGCGTGGAACACGATGTGGAGGTCGATCCTCAGACTCCGCTGCTGTTCGTGCTGAACGACGAGCTTGGACTGCGCGGACCGCGGTTTGGTTGCGGTATGGCGCAGTGCGGTGCATGTACTGTCATCCTGCGCGGACAGGCGATCCGATCATGCGTCATGCCGGTGAGCGCGGTTGGCCAGGCGGAGGTCACGACACTGGAAGGCCTGGGCAATCCGGAAAAGCCTCATCCCATTCAACAGGCATTCATCGAAGAAGGAGCAGCGCAGTGCGGCTATTGCCTCAGCGGCGTCATCCTGACAGCGAAGGCTGCTCTCGATCGAAACCCAGGGGCGACCGATCAGGAGATCCGCGAAGCTCTTGGGGGAGTTCTCTGCCGCTGCTTTGCCCATGTTCGTATGCTGCGGGCGATTCGAAAATATGCCGAGGCGAAACGGCATGACTCCGTCGCGTCGTGAGTTTTTGCAGGGCTGTGGCGCCCTGATGGTGTGCTTCAGTGCTGCATCCATTACTCCCGGGCTCGGCCAGGGACGATCCCGCAAATATTCTTCCTCAGTGGATGCTGCGAAGCTGGATTCCTGGTTAGCCATCGGCACCGATGGCACGATTACCGCCTACACGGGTAAATGCGATTTCGGTCAAGGGATCTTTACCGCGCAGACGCAACTGATTGCTGAGGAGCTGTGCGTTTCCCTGAGACGCGTGAAGCTGATTGAGTGCGATACAGCGGTCACTCCGGATCAAGGAACCACGTCCGGCAGCCAGTCGACGCCGACGAACTTCAACGTGGAAAATCTTGCTCTTGCGGCGGCAACTGCGCGCGAAGCTCTTCTGGGCCTGGCTTCCAAGAGGCTGGGCGAAGAGGCCGACCACCTGACCGTGGAGGACGGAGTCATCACCGCCAGGTCGGGGCGCAGGGTCAAGTATGAAGACCTCATCGGGAGCAAGCGTTTCAACCTGCCGTTGAACCCGACGGCCAAGCGGCGATCGCAAGCGCAGTGGACGGTGCTGGGGAAGCCTGTTCCGTCGCTGGACAGGATCGCGCTCATGACCGGACAGTTCGAGTTTGTTCACTATGTGCGGTTGGAGGGCATGCTCCACGGCCGGGTGGTGCGGCCGCCGGAGATGGGAGCTACCGTGGCCCATGTGGATGAGCAGTCGGTCCGCGATATTCCCGGGCTGATGAAAGTGGTGGTTCGCAAAGACTTCGTCGGGGTGGTCGCGCAGACGCAACACCAAGCAGTGTTGGCGGCGCGTCAACTGGTGGTGCGGTGGAATCCCGGCCCTTCATTACCGGCGCAGAAGACTTTCTTCGAACATCTGCAAAAGCAGCCGTCACAGGACGCGCTCAGCGTCGACTCCAGGGACGTGGAGGCCCAACTTGCTACCGCCGGCAGCATAGTGCGGGCAAGATATACCTACCCTTATCAAATGCACGGATCGGTAGGCGCATCCTGTGCGGTGGCCGACGTCAAGCCAGACGGTGCGACGGTGTGGTCCCCGACCCAATCGGCATATCCGACACGAAGTATTGTGGCCGAACTGCTGGGTTTGCCGGTCGACCGCGTGCGCGTGATCTACAAGCGAGGATCCGGATGCTATGGATTGAACGGTGCTGATGCGGTTTCGTTCGATGCGGCGTTGCTGTCGCAAGCAGTGGGAAAACCCGTGCGGCTACAGTTCTCGCGCCAGGACGAAATGAAGTGGGAGAACCTGGGATCGGCTTGCGTGATCGAACATCGAGCCGGGATTACGCCTGACGGCCGCATCGTCGCCTGGGATCGGGAGGGCTGGGTAGCTTCCCTGGGCAATCGGCCGGGCTATGATCAGCCGGGCAACGTGATCAGCGGTATGTTGGCCGGCTACCCACCGGAACCGCTGGAGCCAGGGCCGGCAAAACCACCCACTGGCAAGCTGCGTAACCAGAGCAATGTTGTGCCTTCCTACTTCGCGGGATGTATCGGCGGCGTCTGCGGTGGTGGAGGAACGATCCGCAGTGAGCGGGCGCTCACGCATACGGTGCGATCTCCGTTCTTCACCGGACCACTGCGCTCGCCGTTGCGGATTCAGAATACGTTTGCCAACGAATGCTTTATGGATGAGCTGTGCGCGCATGCGAAGGCTGACCCGGTGGCGTTCCGCTTGAAGCATCTAGAAGACTCGCGAACCATCGGCGTTTTGAAGGCTGCTGCCGAGGCTTCGAGGTGGGCCACGCGCCGATCATCAGCGCGGGTTGGGGGCAAAGCAGAAGTCGTGAGCGGACGCGGCATCGCCTGTGTGGCTTACGAGGGCGAGAACGGCTATGCTGCCTTGGTTGCGGAAGTCACCGTAGACCTCGAGACGGGCTTAGTTCAGCCAAAGCGCTTTATTGTGGCTTTGGATTGTGGGCCGATCTCAAATCCTGACGGGCTTAGGAACCAGATCGAGGGTGGGATCCTGCAAGGCATGAGCCGTGCTTTGGTGGAGGAGGTCACGTGGGACGACCGGCGCATTACGTCGGTCGATTGGAAGAGCTATCAAAGCCTGCACCTTGATTACGAGATACCGGCGATCGAGAGCGTCCTGGTGACGCCCCATGGTGTACCCGCGACGGGCGCGGGAGAGACGGCGATCACGGTGACTCCGGCTGCGATTGGAAACGCGATCTTCGATGCAACCGGTGCGCGGGTGCGGGACCTGCCGTTTACTCCAGAACGGGTCAAGGCTGCATTACTTGCGACAGATCGTGTCGCATAGGGGAACTCCGCTGGTGTCCTGGGGCTGGCAGGATGTCTGAGTTCAAGCAGCCTGCCAGGCCGAGGTGGCCGCGGGTGAAGGCTCATTTTGCGGAAGAGGGGTATAGACATCGCTATGCTCCACACCCATGACCCGGAAATGCGGGTTGTCATCCGCGGCGGCAATAATGGCACGATCAGCCGAGGGCGCTCCTATGTAATAGCGCTTGGTGCGGGGATAGGCGGGGTTAACAAAGGGTTGGCGACACAGGATGACACAATAGGCGTTCATAGAGTTTCTCTCCCACTGGCTTGAGATGCGTAATTGCGGGATCCCAATGGTTACAAAAGTACCGTTTATGACCCAATAGTAATGGAAGTTTTACACGCCTTCAACTGGAAATCGTGAGCCTATTCGGGTGGAGGAGCGGTGGACGAGGGCGTGGGTTTTCCGTCGATTGTGTGGGGTTCCATGAGCTCGGTGCGGGTTCCATCCGGGTCGAAGAGATTGGCCTGACGTTTGCGATTGATGCCGAGATGGATTTCGATCGGATGATCGTAAGTTTTGTAGTAGGGCCTGGTCTTCAGCGTTTCTACACTGGCTGCGACATCAGGAACCTGCAGGCAAAGATGATGTGCGGAGCCCCTGTGAGTTGGGTCCGGCGCGTTCTTTGCGAGCATGAATTCGATATAGTCGTCGCCGTCCGGAACCTTGAGATTGACCCAGGAAAGGACGGTTCCCGATGAACTGCCTCGCCAGGTCTCCTTAAAGCCAAGTATCCCGGTGTAGAACTTGTACTCAGGGTCCAGTTGGGTGACGATCAGTCCCACGTGCGTCATGTGGGTGGAGATGCGGGTGTCGCTCATGTATTTGCCGTACGCGGCTACCGTCTTTCCACCTGCCATATACTGCACCATTTCCACCTGATGGCCGGCGGGATCGGTGATATTGAAGCTAAGGTTTCCGATTCTTGCCTGTTGGGCGTGAGCGGGTACCTTGATTCCCTTCGACGCAAGGTAGAGTCGCAGCGTTTCGATGTCGTCGGTCTCGAGAGAAATGTGGTTCAGCCGGTCAGAGTTGGGTTCGCGCTCCGGGAAGAGCTCAATGTATTGGTGGTCATTGATCTTGAAAAAGGTCATGGAGGCAGAACCGTCTTTATTTTTTAGCGAATACGGTTCTTCGAAACCGAGAAAGCCGCCGTAAAAGGAACGGGACTTTTCATAGTCGTGGGCAAAGACTGCGATGTGCGCTATACCGAGGATGTGTGGCCTCGGGGGTGTCTGTGCTGCAACGATCGTCGCGGCCAGCAGAACCGCTACGCTACTCGCGGCGCGCGTAATTTGCTGCAGAAGCCGGGCGAGGCGCTTACCTCCGATGCAGGGAGGTGGAGTTTCCATTTGGGATTTGTTGCAGGGATCCCAGGTCTCAAACGCAAGACCCCACGGCAAGCCCGGGCAGGGTGGGGCACCCTTCGCTGTATCCCAATGGAGCCATTTTGGTCGAGTGTCGGTCACGATCGATCAAGGCTGCTTTGGTTTTAGGGTGAAGAGCTTCAAGTCGATCGCATCTCCCATTGCTTTGTAGCCAGAGTCATTGGGATGGAGGTGGTCACCAGGGTCGACGCTGGGCAGGAATGAGTCGGGGTGATTGGGGTCCCTAACCGCGGCCTCGAAGTCGACGAAGCCGTCGAGAACGCCGCCAGTGCGGATCCATACGTTTACCGCCTTGCGGATGGCTTCCCCGTTTTCGGTGTAGTAGCCGGCGCCGTGATAGGGCGTGAGGGTGCAGCCGATGACTGCTATGCCATGAGCATGCGCACGTACAACCATCTGATTGAGGGCGGAGATCAGGTCGGCTGCGGTAAGGCCTGCATCGGGCGTGCCGTGCAAGCGGCCGATGTCATTGATGCCTTCGAGAATGAGAAGATACTTCGCTCCGCTCTGGGCAATCACATCGCGATCGAAGCGCGCCAGAGCGCTGGGGCCGGCCCCATCGAGCAAAATCTTGTTTCCGCTGATGCCTTCATTCAATACCGACAGGTTGCGAAACTTCGGGTCAGCTTGCAGACGCCGGGCCAGCTCATCCGGCCAGCGCTGATTGGTGTCGATCGTCGACCTGGCGCCGTCGGTGATGGAGTCGCCTATGGTGATGACTGCTGCGGCATCGGCAGCGGCTAGGGTATCGACACCGTTGAGGTAATACCAGCTGGTCGCGGTGGTGGGCGATTCCAGACTGGCGGTGGAGACTACATTGCCGGTTACGTGATAGGCGGTTGCGTTGCCCAGTTGATGCTCCGTCACTGGTCCCGTTGGTTTGGGCAGGAAGAAGCTGACCGTGAGGTCGGAAAGAGGAGCAAGCTTAAAGGCCGTGGGATCACTCACCACGAGAGCGCCCGGCGGGATGGAGACCGATGGCTGTCCGCTAAAGGTGAGTGCTTTGTTGGTGCCGGGAACGATCGCCGCTCCCTTGAGGGTCTGAGCGATCTCCACCGCACCGATGACCAGTGGACTGGTTCCGTATAGGTTGGAGAAGCGTACCCGCACCGTCTCTCCGCCCATGCTCACGTGGACCACTTCGCGCAGAGTGGCGCCCGATTGCGTGCCGGCGGTGAGGAGTTCCTCAGCATTTTTGGCGTGAGCATCCAGAAGAGGCGACGATGCCCAGGTGCCGACCCACTTCTTTGCCTCTGGTTTCGCAAACAATGACGGCGCGGAAAAGACGATGGTCAAAATCACGGTCAGAGTTCGAGTGCGTATGCTGCTCATCGTTCGTCTCTCCTGATCGTTCTTCTCTTAGAACCGTAGATAGGCGCCCAAGCTGAGTTCGGAGGTCTGCCGCCTGGCGTTGGTTGTTAAGAGTGGGGCATCGAAGTCCGGCGCTTTGTATAGCAGGCCGCGGTATTGAAATCGCAGTCCAAGGTGGGACGTAAAGACCGGATGGTTGACGCCGACTTCATAAAGCACCGGCACACGCGTCTGTTTGTTGTACTTTTGGCCGCCGACGCTGGTAGGCAGGAAGATTAAGGCACCGGTCCCGACGGTAGCAAAAGGCTGCAAGCCAAGAATCGGAATGGTCGGCCCTTGCACCAGGTAGGCAACGGAAACCTCGTGGACGTTGTCCTGCACACCGAAAGGGATGGTGGAAAACCTCTCGGTGAAACGGGTATAGGAGTAGTTGACCTCGTAGCCCAACCAGGGATGAAACGATTGCCGGACGGTCGCGAGTGCGCCCATGGACTCGGTCGGGTGGTCGCGAATGCCATTGCTATTGATGGTCCCGGTAGATTGCCCAAAGACGCTTACCGCACCTTCAATGTTCTTCAGGGTCTGTGCCGTTGCCGGGCGCCACGCAAATGAGATGGAAAGAAGAATGAAAAGAGGGAAAGAAAAGGACCTGCGAACAGAGGGAATCCACATCAGTTTGCCCACGCTCCTGCGCCTGAAAGAAATGGAAATGGGTACGACATCATCTTTCAACCCAAAGAGATAGCATACGCCAGCGGTCACTGCGGCCGGGTGGCGGCAGCGGCATGATGCTCGTCGATGTACTCCTCGATGCACCGCTCGAGGATGCCCTGGGCCTGAAGGATGAAATCGACGGCATCGCGCCCTGCCCCTTCCCCACCCGGATTGGGAGTGACGTAATGGGCGGCGGCTTTTACCTGGTCACGGGCGTTGGCCACTGCGATGGCGAGTCCGCACACGCGCATGACCGGGAGGTCGATCACGTCATCGCCCACGTAGGCGATCTGATCGAGGGTGAAGGATCCCCGCTGCATAATCTCGCTGACCGCACGTATTTTGTAGTCCTGTCCCATGTAGACGTAGTCCATGCGCAGGGCGCGGGCGCGCTGGGCAACGGTTTCCGAGGATCGCTTGGTGATCACGCCGGTATGGAGGCCGCCGATGCGGGCCAGAGACATGCCTATCCCGTCGTGGGCGTGAAATCCCTTGGGTTCAAAGGTCTTGTCGGGTGGGGTATCGATGGCGATGGGTAGAGACCAGATCTTGCCGTCGGTAAGAACTCCGTCTACGTCGAAGAGTACGAGGCGAATTCGGCGGGCACGGTCAGCGGCGGAAAAATCCATAGCCTCATTCTAAGGACGGGTATGTTGCGGCGGTTGTTTCAAATACAACTTTCGTTTTCTCACTGCATCTTGCCTTCAACACAGGCTAGCGCAATGATGAGAACGCCATGAGAACTACCAAACACTTTCCTCTGCATTTAGCCAGCGCCATCGCGGTTTTGGCGCTGGTAGCGACTCCGGTTTTCGGCTCTCCCTTTTCACATTATGCCGGTATCTATAGTTCGGAGGCTCCCGATACGACGGACGCGGCTGGTCCTGCCGGCCCTGCGTTCAGCGTAAGCCTGGGCCCTGACGGTACGGCTACAGTGACCCAGGATATGGGAAAAGGCGCGATTACTACGTTTGGCCACTGGTCCGATGCCGGAAGCCAGATCACGATCAAATTCGACCCGGTGGGGGACAAACCTGCCGACGCGCCGATGGTGTTCCAACCTAGCCATGATGGACTTCAGGCCGTGACCTGGAACCATGTGCTTTGGGGAAAGACGAGTCCTCCGGCGCTCAAGAAGGAAGACTCGAACTGGCACACGAATAAGAAACACGGCTTTCTGTGAGTTGCGTGGTTGGGTTTGATGCCTCAGCGGACCTTATTGGTAACTACTAGCCTTAGCGGCTGCGCGGGGTTTCGGACACAGGATGAAGAGGGTGCTGCGGATGGGTTTCCGCCCCCTGGGGTGCGACGAGTCGTGCCCTGCCCCCAACCCAAAACGTCGTGTGGCAGCGGCGGATCGCAGCCGGATTTAAGTACGGGCTAAAGAGAAAGAACTCCCATTGTGTCGTCCCTTCGGGACTCGATCTGCGTGAAATCTTACCCGGCACTCCCGTGCGCCCACTGAAGGCCCATACGCTTCCGGGAAAAAGTACCTCAGGGCTTCTAAACTACCTTCCTTGTCCTGGGAAATGTTCCGCGGGGAAGCGCCAATTATGTTGTCCGGTTGAACCAGCAGCCCTGCGTTCCTCTTCCCGTTAGCCCTGTCAGGAAGGCTTTAAGATGGAGGAATGGGCCTCCAACATTGCATTCCTGAGGCCGTAAGTGTCGGCTCGTTGGCCTGGGCGCATCCGGTGGTGCAGGAGTGGTTCGTTGCCAAGTTTGGTACGCCTACTTCTCCGCAGGAACTGGGCTGGCCACCGATCCTCGCCGCCCGACCGACGCTGATTTCCGCCCCGACCGGCTCGGGCAAGACCCTGGCCGCGTTTCTGATCTGTATCGACAAACTGATTCGCCGGGCCATCGATGGCTCACTGCCGGCAACGACCGCGGTGGTTTATGTCTCCCCGCTTAAAGCGCTCAGCAATGATGTGCAGAAGAACCTGGAGGTCCCACTACGGGAGATTCAGGAACTGGCCCTGACACGCGGTTACTTATGCCCGCCCATCCGCACCGCAGTACGCACCGGCGATACGCTGCCCGCGGAACGACGGGCCATGATCAAGCGGCCACCGCACATCCTCGTCACCACGCCGGAGTCGCTCTACATCCTGCTGACGGCGGAAAAGAGCCGGCAAAATCTCTGCTCGGTTGAGACCGTGATCGTCGACGAGATCCATGCGGTTGCCGACGACAAGCGCGGCTCCCACCTCGCGCTCACCCTGGAACGACTCGACGCACTGGTGTGCGGAGAGAACCGGCTGAGCCCGGGAGCCATGATCCGGGGAAGATCGCAGCCTCCGCTGCGCATCGGGCTTTCCGCAACCCAGAACCCGATCGAGTTGGTCGCCAGTTTCTTAGGCGGACAGCGCGGACCGGAAGTGGCCATCGTGCAGGTGGGTCAACACCGTGCCCTCGACCTGGCTATCGAGGTGCCCGGCGAAGAACTGGGATCCGTGGGCACCAACTCGATCTGGGACGACATCTACGAACGCCTTGCGAAGTTGGCCCTGGAGCACCGTTCGACGCTGGTCTTCGTCAACACGCGGGCCATGGTGGAACGGCTGGCCTTCTGCCTGGGCGAGCGACTGGGCGCGGAAAACGTGGCGGCCCACCACGGGAGTCTGTCGCGCAAACTCCGCTTTGAGGCGGAGCGGAAACTGAAAAATGGTGAGATCCGGCTACTGGTGGCCACGGCTTCTCTGGAACTGGGTATCGATATCGGCAGCATCGACCTGGTGTGCCAGGTGAACTCTCCGCGCGCGATTGCCGCGGCCATGCAGCGGGTGGGACGCGCCGGCCACTGGCGCGGCGCTATTCCCAAGGGCCGCTTCTTCGTCACCACGCGCGACGACCTGATGGAGTCCGCGGCGTTGATCCGAGCCATGCGCGCCGGGGTGCTGGACAAGCTGGAAATTCCTGACTGTCCGATCGATGTGCTGATGCAACAGATTGTTGCGGCGTGCGCTGCGGAACCCTGGGAGGAAGATGCACTGTATGACGTGATGCGGCGGGCGCAGCCGTACGCGCTCTCACGCGTAAACAATATGACGAGATTCTCTGCCTGCTGGCAGATGGGATAGAAGCCAGCCGCGGACGTTACGGGTCGTACCTGCTGCGCGACCGTGTGAATGGCCGCATGCAGTCGCGGCGAGGCGCGCGGACCATCGCTGTTTCCAATGGGGGCACGATTCCCGATACTGCGCTCTACGCCGTGATTGTGCAGCCGGAAGGGGTACAGATCGCTACCCTGGATGAGGATTTTGCCATCGACTCTTCGGCGGGAGATGTAATTCTGCTGGGCAACACCAGCTGGCGCATTCAACGGGTGGAGAGCGCAGGACGGGTGCTGGTAGAAGATGCGCACGGTCAACCACCGAATGTACCTTTCTGGCGGGGTGAGGCTCCGCAACGGACGTTTGAGCTGTCGCGCTTCGTCTCCAACTTGCGCCAGGAGATAAGCTCACGGACCGGCAATGTGATGCCGGGATACATCAGCCAATCGCATCCCCAGGTAGCGGAGACTGTGGCCTGGCTGAAGCAGGAGTGCTGGGTCGATGATGCGGCCGCAGAACAAATGATTGGCTACATAGTCGCCGGCCGCGCGGTGCTGGGGGCCGTGCCCACGCTGGACACCATTATCGCCGAGCGCTTCTTCGATGAGGGTGGCGGGATGCAGTTGATCCTGCATGCGCCTTTTGGCGGGCGGATCAACAAGGCATGGGGGCTGGCGTTGAGAAAACGCTTCTGCCGCGGTTTCAATTTCGAGTTGCAGGCAGCCGCGACCGACAACGGATTAAATATTTCGCTGGCCGAACAGCACAGCTTCCCGCTTAGCGACGTGTTTAACTTTCTTACCGAGCAGACGGTGACCGAGCTGCTGGAGCAGGCGTCGCTCGACTCGCCCATTTTCCGCGCGCGCTGGCGGTGGGATGCGGGGAGGAGTTTGCAACTGTTACGATTTTATAACGGCAAGCGCATTGCGCCACAAGTGCAACGGACACGGTCCGATGACCTGCTGGCCAGCGTTTTTCCGCAGGTCGCCGCGTGCCAGGAAAACATTGAAGGCGATATCCAGATCCCCGACCATCCGCTCATTCAGGAAGTCATGAAGGACGTATTGACGGAGGCGATGGACCTGGAGGGACTGATTCAGCTGCTGGCGGGGATCCGAACGGGAGCCATTCGCTGTCTCGCAGTCGACAGCGCGGTTCCCTCCGCGTTTGCACATGAACTGCTGAACGCGAATCCCTATGCCTTCCTCGACGATGCGCCGTTGGAAGAGCGGCGTGCCCGCGCGGTGAGCATGCGTGGCATGGTTCCGGATAAGCTGCTGGGCGAAGCGGGGCGCCTTGATCCGGCCGCGATTGCCGAGTTGCGCGATGAATGTTGGCCCGACGTGCGTGATGAGCACGAACTGCACGATCTGCTGTGTTCCCTGGTGGTGGTGCCGGAGGAGATGCTGTCGATCGACGGCGCGGTCCACTGGGCAGGGTTCCTGGAGCAGCTACAGTTCCACGGCCGGGCCACGATAGCCGAACACACTGGACGGCGGTACCTGGTGGCGGCGGAACGGGTAGAGCACCTCCACCTCTTGTGGCCCGAGGTGGCGATCGAGCGGCCAATTCCCTGCCCTCCGGAAGCAAAAGAGTTGGTGTATAGCGATGTGGTCCGTAAGACCGTGCAGGGATGGATGGCGTTGCTCGGCCCGGTGACTTCGCGGAGGCTGGGTGCGCGGCTGGGTATCGAGCCGGCGGCGATCTGGGCCGCCATGCTGGTGATGGAGATGCAGGGGAGCATCCTGCGCGGGATATTTGAAGGCGGCGAAGCGGGCAGCGACGCGGATGTGGAGTGGTGCGAACGCAGGCTGCTGCAGCGGATTCATAAGAGGACGCTGGCTGGGCTGCGCAAGCAGATCGAGCCGGTCACGCCGGCGGTTTATATGCAGTGGTTGATGCGTTGGCAGCGGGTCGCACCGCGTTCGCAGTTGAGCGGGGAGGCGGGAGTGCTGGAGGCGCTGCGCCAGCTGGAGGGCTTTGAAGCGCCGGCTATCGAGTGGGAACGGACGCTGCTGCCGCAACGGGTCGCCGGCTACGATCCGCGCTGGCTGGATGTCTTATGCCTTGAGGGCGTTGTGGGGTGGGGACGTATTTCGCCTCACCCGGCGTTTGCCACCCACGGGGTCGAGTTTTCCGCTCCGAAACGGGTGGTGCCGACCAGCATGGCTCCGGTGACGTTCTTTCTGCGCGAGGACGCACTTTGGATGGACCGTTGCCTGGCGGAACGCGCGATTCCGGAGCCTGCCTTACAAGCCTGCCTGAGCGAACTGGCCTGGCAGGTGCGCGGCCATCTGTCGCAATATGGAGCAGTTTTTGCCGGCGACCTGGTCCGGCTCTTTGGTGTTCCAGCGGAACAAGTGAACCGCGCCCTGTGGGAACTGGTGGCCGCCGGGCTGGTCACAGCCGACGGTTTTGACAGCCTGCGGGTACTGATCGATCCCCGGCGTAAAGCGATCTTTCAAGGGGGGTTAAAGCGGCAGCGGAACACGGTTGGACGGTGGAGCCTGCTGAATCCTCTGGCTGGGTCGAGCGAAAGCGTAGGGGCGCAGGCGGAGCGACGCGAGGCCGAGATCGAGTCCGCCTGCTGGATGCTGCTCCGGCGTTACGGAGTGGTGTTCCGGGACGTGCTGGAGCGGGAGACGACCATACCCCGGTGGCGCGAACTACAAGGCATGTTTCGCCGGCTGGAGGCGCGGGGAAACGTACGCGGAGGCCGATTCCTGAGCGGTTTTGGGGGGGAGCAGTTCGCGGTGCCGGAAGCGGTCGCATCCCTGCGGGAAACCCGCCTGAATACCGTGGAGGAGGCGATCACGGTGGCTGCGGCTGACCCGCTGAACCTGGCGGGCATAGTGGTCCCTGGAGAGCGGCCGGCGGCGGTTCCCGGAAGGACGGTTACCTTTTTGGCCGGCGCCGTACGGGTGGAAGAACCTAGCCTGGCAGTACCGGCCATTTGAAACAGTCTCGAATCATTTGGCGTGGCTTGCTAATCTAACGGCTATTAAGCCAAGGAGGCCAAAGGTGAACCTGATCCTGACTATCATTGCGATCGTTATCTGGGGCTGGTTAGCCGTGATCTGGACACGACGCATCAAGGCGCGCCGGGAAATAGAGCGGCTGAGCATTACGCCGGAGGCCCTCCATGATCTCCTGGTAGCACACCACAACGTACTGGTGTTGGACGTTCGCCAACCCCTCGATTTATTGGCAGACTCCGAAATCATCGAGGGTGCACAGAGGATCTCGCCCCAGGACGCGGAAAAGGATCCAGCTCTTATTCCCAACGATAAGGAGCTGGTCGTATATTGCACCTGCCCCAGTGACAAGACCAGCCGTGCGATCGCGCTCAAGGCGCAGAGCCTGGCGCCGAATATCGACCTGAGCCGGGTCAAGTTCCTGAGGGGTGGCCTGGCGGCATGGAAAGCCAAGGGATACCCGGTAGTGCCGTACGATAAAACATTCCACCTGGATACCGGGACGTAAACCTAAAAAAGTAAGTAATAGATCGGGTTCGGTGATTCGGGCCCCAACCGTCGCGCTGGACTTCAATCCGAATTATCTGACGATGGGCGATACCCATTGGCGAGTGAGACGGCAAAGCCTGCGAGAATAGGGGCATGCAGGATGAACCGGCTAAGCCTCCCGTCGGACCCGCGGCGCCGCAAATGGGCGAGGATTATTACTACGACGGCCCTTACCTTGTGTTTACTGCGCAGTATCACTTGAAGCGCGGAAGCTGCTGCAATTCTGGATGCAGGCACTGCCCTTACCGAAGCGCACAGGCAACTGATGGCGGCTCGTAGAACGCAAGTGGTTACGGCATCAGCACTACTTTTCCGGACGCCCCTTTTTCAGCCAGCTCGTGGGCCTGCCGAATCTCCGCCAGCTTCATCCTCTTGCTGATGGGGATGGTCAAGTCACCCTTGGCAATCTCGAGGGCAAGTTGCTGCAGCCGCTTAGCATCTGGCTGGGACCATACTTCGTTCACTTGTACTGGGCGGCCGTCAGCGGACCTGGGTTTGCCGACCACGGTAGCCAGGATTCCATTTTTCTTGATGCGGGGCAGAAGACGATCGATCACGTCGCGGCCAACGGTATCTGCAACTGCGTCTAATTCCTTTAGACCGGCAACCTCCCGTTCATTATCAACGGCGACGATTTCGGCGGCGTTGAGCGCTGCGGCCTCAGCTCGCTGACTCGCGCGTACGCCGGCAATCACGTAAGCTCCCCGCTGTTTGGCAATGTGGACCGCGGTACGCCCCACGCTGCCTAACGCCCCTGTGACCAGCACCCTTTGTGCGGGTTGGGGTCCGATTCCCTTTTCGATCAATTGCACGCCGGTCTGCAGGACAAGCGGGAACGCGCCGGCGTCGCTGGGGTTGAGGCCTTCCGGTATCAGAGCCAGGATTTCGGCTTTGCAGGCAACGTACTCAGCGTAGGTGTGATCGGTTACACCCATCACCAAGGTATCCAGTTCTATGCCGGTGACGCCTTCGCCCAGGGCAACTATCTGACCGGCAAGGTCATAGCCAAGGATGAAGGGGAGTTCGATGGGCATGATGTCTTTCATGTCCCCGCGCCGTATTTTGTAATCGATCGGATTGATGCTGGTGGAAGTGAGCTTTACCAGCACTTCACCTGGGGCGGCTACGGGGATGGGGACATCCTCGTAGAGGAGTTGATCGACGCTTCCGTATTTGTGGAGCAGGACTGCCTTCATTTTTTCACCATCTAACCTAACCATTTTCTCCCAAAAAGTGGCCTTCCCCAGGCGCGGGAGGGAAAGCCTCCCCGACGGTCAGCGAGAAGGAGCGTGATCGGCCGGTGGGCTGGCCGTAAAAGGCGGAGTGGTAGTAGTGGGTGGCGCAGCTGCGGCGCGGACCAGCAGGGCTTGGCGCGGGAAGCTGAAGGTTCCTCCGGTGTCGTCGATGACGTTGACCTGGCAGATGTAGAGGCCGGCATTGAGCCGGTCGAGGGGAATGTCAAAGGCAAAAGCGACGGCATCGCGCCCAGGGACGTTTACGCTGGTGGCTTCGACCAGCGGAGTCTCGAATACCTTTGTGGTCCCTTGCAAAAATTCGATGCTGGTCAGGACTTTCACACCCGCCTGCCCCGTCGTACCGTGGGGCTTTGCAGCAGGAGCCGAGGCCGGCATCACCTTGGGCGGAGCCGAGGCAGGATCATAAACCTCGTAGAGCAAATACATGTGCTGGTCGGTGCGGAAGACATGGGCCACGTTTGGAACCCAGGTGAAGCCTCCATTCGAGAGCGGATTATCCTCATCCTTTTTGCCCGACGGACCGCGCTGGCTGGAGAGCACGACGGAGCTTAGCTTAAGAGGAAACTTCTTGAGGTCGGGCAAATTGATATCCGTTTCGAAGGAACCCATGCGGCCGGTCTCATTTTCCCGCACCACAAACTTGAGGTGGTACTTGCCCAGCGGCAAAGTAAACCCCGTGGTGTACTGGATGTTCTTGCGCGAGACCTGTTGCGAGTCATCGATGGCAAGCTTCACCGTCTGGCGAATCTCCGCCATATCTTGACCTGCTGTGTTCTTGAGTTCCCCGATGATGTCGAGGGTGGCCTTACTGCGATCTCCTCCCTTGACGAAGGGAATCTGAGAGCCGGGGACGATCAACGAGACGGGCACGTAGAAACGCGGTTGGGCGGCGCCTGTGTCACTGCGGAAATAATAGGCCTGCAGGTAAACCTCGACGTCGGTGGCCGGCAGATCGCTAGCCAGCTGTTCCTGCAGTTGGCGCTCGCGCTCGTCCTTGTTGGCGTGCTTGTAGTCGGCAGGGGCGTAGTAGCCGGGGCGGTACTCGAGCTTCAGGTTGGGGCGATTGATTTTGATGGAGAGCCTGCGATAGCGGCCGTCTTTCGCCGTATCTGTAGAGCGGAAACCAATCACGTAGTAGGCAGACGTGTCTTGTTGAATGCGCTGAAACGCCGGGGAGAAATCGTTCGAATCGAAGAAGGCCTTGCCGCCGGTGTCGGAGGACAGAGTGGCCATGACTTCCTGGGTGTTGAAGTTGGAATCGAAATTGTTTTGCAGGGCCGCGCCGTTATAGCCGCTGGTGCCGCGCAGGCTACCGGTGGAGGCGTCGCCCAGGGGCGAGATAGCTTCGAGGCCGCGTGCATCCACAGAGTAGATGGACATATTGGCACGCACGGACGCGTTGATGGCAGCGTGAAGGGAGGCCTGGTTTTCAATGCCATCGCGCTGAATGCCGCCAGAAAAATAGAGCAGTGACTTTTTCTCGTTGATGTACGCCAGCGAGTGCGCGATATCCGCAAAGGCAAATAGTTCGCGGTCGGTGTTTACGTCGTTGTATTCCGACTCGTCCGCGGTGAAGGAGGTGGTATCTTCCGCCTGGTTGGTGGTGCTGGTGGCTCCCGATTGAAAGCCGGAGCCCTGGGTTCCGGAATACGCGTTAACTGCGTTCGTCAGGAGTTGCTTATTGGCAGTGAAATCCAGGTCGAGCGACAGCGACTGATCGAGGGATACGACGGCTACCAGGTCGGCCGGCTGCATCTGCTTGTTGATGTAATTGCGGGCCGCATCCTGCGCGCGCTCCAGATCTTCGGGCTGCATGGAGGTGATGTCGAAGAACATCACAATCAGGCGATGGTTGCGCAACTGGGCCGAGGTTGCGGTGCGGTTCATGTTGCCCATGATGGCGTTGGGCGCCATGCCATTCACCGTGGCCTCGTTGAGCGGCGCGGCCTGGTCGACGCTCTGGAAGTCGAAGCTGATGATCTTTTGCGGCTTGCCATTCTCCTGAACCTGGAAGTCGTTGGCCGTGAGGCCACGCACCACTTCACCGGTCTTTCTGTCGCGGACGACCACGTTGGTGAGTACCAGGTCGCTATCTACCTTGAGGGTGAAGGCGGTTTGGGTATTCGTCGCCGGGGTCTGATCCTGCGCAGCCATAGGCATCGCTCCCAACTGGCCCATGAGGGCGAGAGCGGTGAGCCTGCGAAGGTGGCCGATGACGTTCATCCGAAGTGAATCCTCTCTCTAGAACCGGTAGCGGGCGTTAAACGTGAATTGGCGCATGCCGGCAGCGGCGGTGACCTGACCGTAGGTTGCCGATCCCACGGTGGTGTCGACCCCTGAGTATTGGACGGTGTTGAACACGTTGCTGGCGGTGGCGCGCATCTCGAACGTACGTGTCTCTGAAAAGCGCACGGTCTTGGAAAGGGAAGCGTTCACTGAAACCGTGCCGGGGCCCGGGATGGAGAAACGCGGGGCCGTCCCATAGGTGCTTGCCGGCGTGGTAAAGGCATTCTTGTTAAACCAGTTGCGCAGCGATCCGCCGCCGGCGGTGAGTGAGACTCCCGGCACCCGGTCGGGCCGGAGGGATGCAGTGGTGCCGCGGGATACCTCTTCCACGGTTGCTTCATAGTGCGGCGTGAGGGCTTCACCGGAGTTGATGGTAAAGGTGCCGGAGGCGGAGATGCCGCTGAGGGTATGTGCCGGCCATCCGGTGTTGATCCAACGCTCGTCGGGCCCGAAGGGGATTTCGTAGATGAAGTTGCCGGTTAACTGATGGCGTATATCGAAGCTGGAATTTGATTTTTCGGCAAGCAGGTCTTGCCAGTTTTGCGCCACTATCAGCCCGGTGCCACCACTGCCTCCAATGGAGCTGGCATTGTCGATGGAATGGCTGTAGGTGTAGGTGGCTCCCATGCCAATGCCGCGTTGCAGGCGCTTGCGGGCACTTACGGTCAGAGCGTTGTAGTTGGAGAAAGCCACCGAGTCCTCATAGTCATAGAAGACACCGCTGAGCGATTCCGTGGGGGTGCGGCCGGGGGCATTGACGACGTCCAAGCGCGTTCCCTTGGAGCCGTTGTAACCAATGTTGAGAACGACGCCCAGGGGCAGGGTGCGTTGGAGATTGATGTTCCACACCTGCACGTAGGGAAGGCGATAGTACTTGTTGACTGCATAGTTGCCTTCGGCTTGCGGCGTGGGGAAGCCCTTGGCCAGAGTGAACGGCGGGGTTATCGTTTGCGCCGCTATTACATTGGTCTGCACGTCGGCGAAGGGTGGCTGGAAGGCGAAGTCCTGAATGAATTTCGAATATTGGCCGTTGGCATAGTTAATGCCGAACCCGGCGCGCACTACCGTATCTTTTGCCGCTCGCACGGCGATCCCGATGCGGGGCGAGAAATGATTGTGCTCGGGATAGACCAGGTCACGTGGGTATTTGCCAGTGTAAGGTCCTACGCCTCCGGAAAGCACGGTTGCGACTGAGGCAAAGTCGTTGCCTGTGTCGAGGGTCGATAGCCGGTCGTATTTCTCCGAGTAAGGGGAGAAATATTCGTAGCGCAGACCGAAGAGCAGGGTCAGGTTCGGCAGTGGCCGCCAGTTGTCCTGCACGTAGGCGTCCCAGGCGTTCTGGCGCAGGTACGACTTCTGATAAGGAGCCTGCAGAGAGGTCTGTTGGGGCAAGCCGAGCAACAGGTCGGCAAGCGAGGAGCCTGAGGTGGGAGTGCCGCCGGGCCCGACGCTGCTGGAGCCGGGCTGCTGCGTGAAGAGGCCGGTGAACACGAAGGTTCCGGTTACATTGCCGGTGTTGCCGAAGAGGTCGTTGTGGACGCGGCGAAAGTCTCCGCCAAAGCGGACGTTGTGCTTCTTGTGGATCCACGAGGTGGAATCTGTAGCAGCGACTGTCTGGTTGGTCTGGAAGTTCGGCTGTTGTTCGTTCACGCTGGTGAACTGGTTGAGGGTCAGGCTGGGCAAGCCGTAGAGCAACGGGTCAGTGGGGAGGCCTTCCAGGCCCACCTGGCTGGCAATGTCGGTGTTGCTGGTGAAGTTGTTTTTCAGCTGCGATTGGCTGCGGTTCCAACTGAGACCTGGATTGGTGGTGATTCTGCCTTTGCCGATTGAGTAGCCCAGTGTTAATGAGTATTGGTGGGATTGCTGCTTGCCGCCTAGATCGGGAAACAGACTGAGTTCGTCGGCCGCCTGGTGGCTGTAATTGAAATTGACGTTGACGCTTTGCCGTAGAGCGGCACCCCCCTGGCCGAGATATTGACGAATGAGACCGCCCAGCGGGGAGCCTCCCGTACTGGGGCCAAAGCTATGGATAAAGCGGACGCCGATCCGGGTGGTGTTGGATTCGGAAGAGGCCAACCGCCGGTAGTTCTGAAACTGGCCGGGCAGGTTGGGCTCAGGAATGTAATTGAGGAGCGCCGTTGCCTGGGTCGCAATGCGGGCCGCGGGGATGGTGTTGTTGGCAAATGAGACGCCCGGCGTGTTGGGATCGTAGATGGTGATCGGAGCGCCTTCCTGGGTGGTAAGGCCAGATAGATTGCCCTGACGTTCTGCGTCAGTGGGCACCGTGCCGTATTGGCTGAAGGGCGAGCTGGATCGTTGGCCGGAAGCGTTGAAGAAGATCACATCTTTGGTGTCGTGCTCGATCAGGTGAGGGATATAGGGGGCGCCCATGAAGGTGAGCCCAAATTGGTTTTGTGCGTAGCTGGGCTGATGCTGGGTTTGTTCCCGGATGGGGAAGGGGTTGGCGTTGAGCGCGGAGTTTCCACCGGTCCAGAAGAAAGCGCCGTGGGGCTGATTGGGCTTGAAATTGCGGAAATTGCCGAAGCCGCCGCCACCGCCTCCGCGGCCGCCTCGTCCCCCACCGCCACGGAAACCACCTCCACCCCCGAAGCCTCCACCGCCACCGCCGAAACCACCTCCGCCTCCGGGTCCGCCTCCACCCGGGCCTCCTCCCTGTCCCCGACCTCCTGCTTGCCCGCCTGGGCCGCCGCCGGAGAGGGATTGATCGAGCTCCGCATTCTGGCGGAGCTGCTCCATGTCCACTCCGGCGAAAGGATTCGTGGTTCCGGCCTGCCCGGTGACGGCAACTGAGTCGGTAGAGAAATCAGAGCTGTTGGCGAGCGTGGGCAGGGTGGCCCCGGTGGCTCCACTGCTGATCCCTGTGTCCTCGGCACCTGCGAGTTGCGCCAGCAGGGCCAAATTTTGAGCTCCGCCGCCGGCATTGCGCCGCAGAGTGGCTGCCGGGCGTTGGCCTTGGGCCGCGGCGGCGATGTTTGCCTGCGGAGTTTCGGGCGGTACTCGAGAAGCCAGGGTCAAGGCGAAATCAGCTTGTTGGGACGGTGGCGTGGCCGTCGTAGGCCCAGTCGTGGACTTGATGAGTACAGTCTTGGTTTCAGTGCCAAACGCCGCGAGTTCCGTCTTAAGTACGTAACGGCCATTGGCTGGGATGTTCATGGAATAGTTGCCGTTAATGTCGGTGACGGTGGCGTAGCGCTTGCCAGTAAGGGTGTTGGTGGCGACGACACTCACCCCGGGGAGAGGAATATTGCCTGCTTTCACCGTGCCGTGTATCAACCCGCCCGCTGGAGCAGGGGACGCTGGGTTGGGATTGGCCGGTGGCGCCGGGGGAGGAGTTGACTGCGCCCACGCCGGGGCTATGAGAAGGACGCCCAACAGGCACGAGGACAGGGATAGACGTTGCCTCAGACCGGTTTTCTTGTTTCTATACACGAATCTTAGACCGCCTATCCCGCCAGGCGGCCTGTTAGCAGTACTTAGCAAGCTCATTTAGTGGCTCGGCGGCGCAGGTTCGGGGATGCCGGGTCCATTTGGGCGGCCCTGCCCGGGATTCGACCCCGGAGTCATGATGCGTAGGTTGGTGGCTAAGAAGGTGTCCCCATGGAGCGCACCTTGGGCATTAATCATATCTCCTACCTTTACGTCGGCGAGAGTCACATCTTCCCTACGTTTGCGGAATGACGTGTTTTCGTCGACCGCCACGATCTGCGTCTGCTTGTCGCCGGCTCGCTCGATCGTGATCTTGAGCTCATGGATGGCGGTAACTTTCCCCATCACCCACGTCTTGCCGAACGCAGCACGAGCGTCGCGAACTTCCCTGGCATCGATGTCAACGACAAAAACCGCCCCTACTGTCTTGGCCTTGGAGTCCACGATCCCACCGGCCATGAGCATGTCTCCCACGTGCACGTCGGTGGCGTCGATGGGCTGGCGATCCTTCATCAGGCGGGTATTGGGGCTATAGAGAACCTGGTAGGTATCTCCCTCCTCCGTACGGATGGTGAAGCTGTTGGGTGTGGCAGCGGTGACCGTTCCGCGAATTCCATTTCCCTTGCCAAAGGCTTGCCGCATTCCATCCGGTGGGCCGTCGGTTTCTTGTGCAGGACAAAGCTGTGCAGAGAACATCGCCACTCCCAGAGCCGCAATTGCCAGTTTTGCCGTGCATTTCATGCACCATTTAGACGGCTGCGTTATGACTATGGACGCAGGGGCAGGTTAATCCGTTGTCGTGAGACGGGTTTAGTCCCTGAGGTGCGTCTTTCGAACTCAGCGAGAGAGTCTATTTCAGTCTCGAAAGGGGTCCTCAGCGGCCGCTTTTCGCTCCAGTATTCCGAGGAGGATACGCCTTGGCGGGGGCTGAAGAGATTGGGTGGGAACTCCCATTGTGTCGTCCCTTCGGGACTCGATTGGGGTGAAATCTTACCCGGCACTCCCGTGCCGGGCTACAGATTGTCCCGTCCCTCCGGGACTGATTCCGTCGGGTGACCTGGCGGTTCTTTTCCATCCACCTATAAAGCTCAGGTCTTTGTTGCCGGTCGTTGCGGGTACGGGAAGCCGGTCATTCTCTCCGGTTAATTACCGGAGGGTTTCCTCCGGTGCTAGTTTGCAGCTGCCAAATGCACCGTAAACCAGTGGTTGGGGTCGCTCCATTGTTGCCGGAGCTTGAATCCTGCTCGCGTGAGCAAGCCCACTACTTGCTCGTCAGTGAATTTATAGCTGTTTTCGGTGTGGATGGTCTCGCCTCGGGCGAAGCTCACTTCCAGGTCCAGCGCGCGCAGGGTGATTTTTTGTGTCAGTAAGCTTTCCAGATGCATTTCGATTCTCGAGTGCTGTTCGTTCCAGCGGGCCCGATGGCGAAAGAGCTTTGGATTGAAGTTTGCGTCCAACTCACGATTGATCCGGACCAGGATGTTCCTGTTGAACCTGGCAGTGACACCGGCGGGATCGTCATAAGCGGCGAGGAGCGTGTCTACGTCCTTCACCATGTCCGTTCCCAACAACAGAGAGTCGCCGGGCAAGAGTTGGGCGCGGACACCGCGGAGGACTTCGAGCGCGTCGCCCGGCGAGAAGTTTCCGATGCTCGAGCCGATGTAAAGCACCAGCTTTCTTCCCGTGTGGGAAGCACTGTTCTGACGCATGCCCTCGGTGTAGTCCGCGACGATGGGCTCCACAGTTACTTCCGGGAGTTCCGCCTCCAGCCTGGTACGTGCCTCGTCAAGCGCCGTCTCCGATACGTCGATGGGATAGTAAGTGACGCTTCCCTGAAGGCCGACGGCAGCGTTGAGGAGCAAGCCTGTTTTGGTAGCGGTGCCAGCGCCCAGCTCGATCATCGACAGATCGCGGCCTCCGGCTGCTGCGGTAATGATTTCCTCGGCATGTTCAGCCAGGATCTGTCTCTCTGTTCGAGTCACGTAATACTCGGGCAACTCGGTAATTTCCTCGAACAGCCGAGAACCGGCCTGATCGTAAAACAACCAGGGCGAGAGCGTTTTGGGGCGTTCGGTGAGGCCGTTCAAGACTTCCACTGCGACCGGACTGGCCGCAATAAACGGCAACTTGGGCAACGAAATAGCAGACATGAGCTCTCCCGCGGACTGGTAATTAAATTGAATGAGTTAAATGTTCGCCAAGCGAATGCCGGCAAAGTGCCAGCGGGTCGCAGGAGAGAAAAAATTACGATAAGTGGCCCGGATGTGAGAGGCCGGAGTTACCACCGATCCGCCACGCAGAACCATCTGGCTGCTCATGAATTTGCCGTTGTATTCGCCCAAAGCTCCAGGCACAGCGCGATAACCGGGGTAGCCGAGGTAAGCACTCTGGGTCCACTCCCATACATCCCCGAACATCTGCGCGGGACCCTTCGGGGGGACTTTGGTCAACGGCAGGGGATGTAGCTTGCCGCCATCGAGCAAATTTCCAGTGAGAGGGAGACCCTCCGCGGCGACTTCCCACTCGGCTTCCGTGGGCAGGCGCTTGCCGGCCCAGTGAGCAAACGCGTCCGCTTCGAAGTAGCTCACGTGGCACACCGGAGTTTGCAGTAGTCCGGTGAGCGGCTGTTCCCCATACATGGTGTATACCTGCCAGGCACCCTCCTGCTGGCGCCAGTAGAGCGGCGCTTTCCAACCTTCGGATTTGACAGCATCCCAACCTGCGGAAAGCCAGAGCTCCGGACGTTGATAACCTCCGTCGTGGATGAATTGCAGGTAGTCTGCGCAGGTAATCAGAGTGGAAGCAAATTCAAACGGACGCAGGTATTCCGGATGGCGAGGCAGCTCGTTATCAAAGGCGAATCCGTCGCCGGCAAATCCGATGTCGAAGAGGCCTCCGTCATATTCAATCCATTCCTGTTTTGCGGGAGATGGTGCGTGGAAGTCGACGGGATCGTTGGTGTACGCGGGACGAAGAGGGTTGGTCCAGAACGCGTGCTTGATGTCGTAGGCCAACAACTCCTGGTGCTGCTGTTCGTGATGAAGTCCAAGAACGATGCGGCGCGTTACCTCCTCTGGCGGATTGGAGGCCAGCAGGCGCTGAATTCCCTCCTGTACGTGACGGCGGTACTGGAAGATGTTGTCGACCGGGGGGCGCGAGAAGGAGGCACGCAGCTTTTTTTCGGGCTGGTCAGAGATGGAGTTGTAGTAGCTGTTAAAGAGCCAGCGGAAGTCGGGGTTGAATTCGCGATAGCCGTCAAGAAACTGGCGCAGCAGGAAGGTCTCGAAGAACCAAGTGGTGTGCGCCAGGTGCCATTTGGCTGGGCTGGCCTCGGCGCAGGACTGCACCATCATGTCCTCGGGCGATAGCGGGAGACAAAGCTGCTCGCTTTGGCGCCGTATTTTTGAAAACTCCTCAAACAGACGGGCAGTGGTCTCCGTCGTTGCAGTCGCTGGCGTCATAATCACCGTTTCTCCATCTACTTAGAGACAGGAAGCGCTGCGATGTTGCCTATTTTTTTTTGTTCTTTTTTGCTGGCGCTTCAATGGGCGCTTAACATGCGGGCCAGAAGGTAGGCTACGCCGGCTGCCAGACCGCCGATCGTTACCGTCTGAATGGCGCTGCGCAGGGTGCCGGCTCCGGTCAAACGGCCTTTGACTCCGCCAAAAAGCAGGAGTGCCGCCAGGGTGATGGCCACCGAGGCGGTCAGAGCGGAGGGTAAACTGCGGCCCGTCATGTAGGGGAATAGCGGGATGAGGCCTCCGACCACATAGGAAAGAGCGATGGTGATCGCGCTGCGGCTGGCCCGGTTTCGCCGGGGCTCTTCCAGGCCGAGCTCAAACCTCATCATGAAATCGACCCAGGCCTGGGGCCTTCGCTTCAAGGCTTCGAGGACGGGCATGCTTTCACTTCGCTGCACGCCGTATTGCTCAAAGATTTCGTAGATTTCTTCTTCCTCGTCGCGGGTCCGTTCCACGATCTCGCGCTCTTCGCGGAGGCGCTCGCTGGCGTAATGCTCGGCGTCGCCCCTGGCGGCGAGAAAGCCACCAAGGCCCATGGCGATCGATCCCGCGGCTATTTCGGCCAGCCCGGCCAGGACAACCACGTGGGGTGAGTTGACTGCTCCGGATAACCCCGCCGCCAGGGCAAAGGGTACGGTAAGGCCATCGGACATCCCGATTACGATGTCGCGGACGAGAGCGGTCGCGGCGAAATGTGTTTCCACATGAGCCGGGGAGGTGGGTGGCGCGGGGGTTGGCAGCGAGTCAATCGCCATCCCGGAAGTTTACCTGTTCTTTGGGGGTTAGGGGATGATCGGCTCCTCGCTACTTTGTCAGGATTAGTAAGGCTACTCCGTGACGAGGGACGGTTGCGGTGTAGGTGCCCTGGAGTTTGCCGAGGTCTTTTGCTTGCCAGATGTCGCGGGCCTTTGCTCCTGCTGCAAAACCTACGTCGCTTAGCTTGAGGGTGATGGGCAGGGCGTTGTCGTTGCGGTTGAAGAGACCGACGGCTTTCGCACCACCCTTGAGGGGTTTGGCCCAGATTTCAATTGGACCCACTTCGGATACGCGATCCCCTTGCTTGCCGAGTGGATCCTGATCGATGGCGATGACCTCGCGATTGGTCAGGATTTCCGCGGTTTCGGGCTTCATCTTGGAGAGATCGTTGCCCGCCAGCAGTGGGGCTGCGAGCAAGGCCCATAGACTCATGTGGGAGCGATTCTCGTCCAGGGTGAGCTTGCCGTTGCCTACCTCTAACATGTCGGGATCGTTCCAGTGCCCGGGGCCTGCGAATTTAGAGAGGCCGGCCTGGGAGAAGCCAATCAGAGTTATGCGATCCCAGGTGGAATTGATGTCTCCGGTGGTCCGCCACAGGTTGGCTCCGAGCGAGGGTCCCCACTCCCAGACTGCGTCCCAACCATATTGACAGAAGCTGTAAACGATCGGGCGCCCTGTCGCCAGCAGTGCCTTGTGCATTTTTTCGTAGGCCTCCTTCATCATCTGGGTTCTTTTTGCCGGATCGTTGGGAGCTTCCTGATCCATGTTCTGACGGTAGCTGCAGAGGTCATATTTGAGATAGTCGAAGCCCCAGTCCGCATAGGTTTTGGCGTCCTGCGCTTCGTGGCCCAGGCTGCCTGCGTACTTGGCACAGGTCTGCGCACCGGGCCCGGAGTAGATCCCGATCTTGAGGCCCTTGGAATGGACGTAATCGGCCAGTGCCTTCATGTCGGGAAATTTGCTGTTGGCGTGAATGTTGCCCTGAGCATCGCGCTCGCCCTGCCAGGTGTCGTCGATGTTCACGTAGATGTAGCCGGCGTCTTTCATGCCGGAGGAAACCATGGCGTCGGCTGCGGCACGGACATCGGCATCGTTTACTCTGCCTGCGAAGAGGTTCCAGCTGTTCCATCCCATGGGCGGAGTTGCGGCCAATGTGGTGGTCTGTGCGAATAGAGTGGCTGGCATAAACAACGCGGCAAGCAGCAGGGCACGCAACCCGATGAGCATAATTTCTCCTTAGAATCGACCGGGACGACCGGGACGATCCACTATAGGCCACTTGCCTTGCTTGCTGCCATCGGTTTGAGGATCTCGTCCAGCAGATCCGGGGTTCCCTGCACTCGCTCCAGACGGGGATATTTCTCGCCGTCGTGGCAATCCAGCGGCACTGTGCGGAATTCGTTGTCGTTAGAGACGATCAGTTCAATCGGGGCGGTCGTTCCCTTGGCCGCGCGAATGGCCTGCTTCAAGACGTCTTCGGTGTAGCCGTGCCCGTTGATCGCTACCAGCTTGGTACTCGGGCCCAGCCCAGCCTGAAAAGCCGGCGAGCCCATCCTGACATCGGCAATGGTGCCATCCGCTCTCACCATGAGCCCAGCCGAGAACCACGCGTCCGTTTGTTTCATTTCGGAGAGGACAGCCTTCTCGTAGTCGGTGGGCTCGGTACCATAAACCAGCTTGTACCCCCCGTGTTCTATTCCGCCCAGGGGTGCGTGGGCGGCGTGCGCATCGAGGCGTTCGGTCAAAAAGGTGCGCCAGTCGTAAGGCGCAACGGAATTGAGATCGGCAACGATTTCTTCAAAATCGTAGGGCACTACCTTGGGCGGAGTGTTGCCACCGACAGCCAGGAACTTCAGACAGAAGTCATTCAATGATTTCTTGTCGTGGGTGAGCTGGCGGATGGTCGTGTCCGCATCCAGCCACACCAGCTCGCCTTCCGGGTAGTAATCCTGTCCGCGGCGCCAATTGGACCAGGACGCGTGGCCTCCGCGAAGGGTTTGTCCGGCTATGGCTGTGTCTTCGAGGTCGCGCCAGGTGCGGCCGGGTTTCACGTCAAGCCGGGCCGCGCTCCAGGCCAGTGCTTCGCGGTAAGACGCAGGCGTCCAAAAAGCGGAGCGCGCTGCCAGCACGTCACCCCAGTATTGCGTCATGCCCTCATAGACCCACAGCAGGTCGCCCTTCTGCGGAGTGGCGTAATCGGGTGTGGCTAAGCCGATGGGCCGGCGGTATTTGCCGTTCCAGGAATGAGTAAACTCGTGCGGCAGCAATTCCGCATTCAGCACGGCCAGCTTGGGATCGGAGACGCCCTTTTTCTCGATTCCGTTGTCGCTCGATTGATGATGTTCGAGACCCTCCTCGCGAATCACGTCGCTGAGGCTGAGAAGAAAATGGTAGGTCTCATAGTGGCGGGAGGCAAAGAGCGGGCCCGTCTCCCGCACCAGTTGATTCAACGCGGCGAGGTACTCCGGCTTGAGATCCACGTCCTCCGCAGCGTCACCGGCTACGTCCAGATAGTGCCTGGGGGTGATCTCCGGAGCGATCGGAATCTCGCGAAAATATCTGCCTGTGATCACGGGCGAATCTACCAACTGCTCGACGGAAACCGGGGCGAAGGATGTCTCCAGGCCCTGCTGCGCGGTAATGCTCAAGGCGGTTCCCAGCTTCCAGTCCTGGGGCACGGTCAATGAAGCCGTGATAGGAATCTGCGCCACTGGGATGTGCGCCGGATAGAGGATGACGGAGTTCCACTCGAGTACCGTCATGTTGGCGCTGGTGGCCTGATCTTCATCGGAGCCGGTGTCGCCTGGGGTAGCGAGAAAGTCGAGAGATACGTCGAGCCGGGTTACGCCGGATGGCACCTCGACGTGGATGCCGTACATATCCACATCGTCGCGGTGCCAGGGGAGAGTCTGACCGTTGGCGCGAACGACGATGCCGGCGAGGTTATCGATGGGTCCGGTGGGACGATGGTCGCCAGGGATCCACTGCGGGTATTCCAGGGTGAGAGGACCGGCGCTTACCGGTATCTCCAGATGAGCATGCAGCAGATGGCGCGGGGCGTCGGTGAGGTCTACATGCAGCGTAATCGGGGAGAGTGCAGGTGCTTGGGCCTGGCAACACGCGGCAGAGAAGAGAAGCAGGTTGATGCAGGCGAGAGCGATTCGACCTTTGTTCATTACTTAATCATTTCACAGCAGGCGCCTCTCTCAAGCATGATGGATTGTTCCAGAAAGGGGTTTTTCGTATGGCAGATGCCACGACGCAGTCCTTCGCCAACCACACGAGGTTGGACCCGCCGTTCCATTTTTTTCTATTGCCGTTAGGTCTTGGGGCGATTGTTTTGAGCGTCATCTGGATTATCCGTGACCCTGGTATCGCTTCCACACTCGGGGTTGTGCTGTCCATTGGGTTCGTGATGACCGCGTTTAAGGCAAGGAGCTATGCGCTCAAGGTGCAGGACCGGGTCATCCGGCTGGAGGAGCGATTGCGTCTGGCAATGCTTATGCCGGAGGCGGCGCGGGCGCGGATTGGGGAGCTGACGGAGTCGCAGTTGATTGCGCTTCGGTTTGCATCGGATGCGGAGTTGCCGGGTCTGGCTATGCGGGCTTTGAATGAGGGACTGAGCCGCAAGCAGATCAAGAGCTCGGTCGTATCGTGGCGGGGGGATTGCTTCCGGGTTTGATGGGCTGAGGGTGAGGGCGAGGGAGAACCAGGGTTCACGAATTTAGTCCCGCAGGGACGGCTGGAAATAGGCCGCGATTCAATCCTGGACATTTTTCAGCCGTCCCTACGGGACTTAATCACGTTGCATGATGTACCCAGGACTAGCGTCATGGGCTAAGTTCAGCCGTCCCTGCGGGACTAAATTTCTGTGATGGCCGTTCTCACACACCCTTTAAAAGCCTCATCCGTCTGATCCAATTCGCGGTGCCCTTCGTAGACATCGTGTTTCCACGGGCGACTAGGCGCCTAGATGGCCCAGGCCGAGGCCGATGACGTAGGTAACAACGCCTTCCACGGCTCCTACTAGCGTCATCTCGAAACCGCTGCTCCACCAGGAACGCACGGTGACCAGAGACTTGGCCGCTCCAACGGCAAAATGGGCTAGGAGCGAAACGACTGCCGAGATGATGACGGCGCTGTAACCGGTGAGGAAGAAAAAGGGCACGATGGGTATGAAAGCTCCGGCGGCTGTCGAGAGCGCTCCTGACATTGCGGAGGTGAGCGGATTGCTGAGAGCTTCCTCAGTAGAGTTGAGCCGCTCAGCAGCAAGGGCACGGAGCATTTGTTCGGGGTCGCTCGCAATGTGTTCGACCATGTGGTCGGCGTCCTGCTCCGGAAGGCCCTTGACCTGAAAGTAGAGGGATAGTAACTCGCGGGCCTCCGCGCCGTTCATGGTAATGGCTTCCCGCTCGCGCGCAAGCTCCGCTTGGTAGATCTCGCGCTCGCTCTTGGCAGCAAGGTAGGCACCGGAACCCATGGAGAGCGCGCTGGCGATCATGCCGGCGATGCCGGAGAGCAGGACATACTTGCTGTTGCCGAGGGTTGCGCCCGAGACTCCTGAGACGATGCCGAAGATCGAACCCAGCCCGTCGTTGACGCCATAAATGGCGTCCCCGATCCATCCGGCGGTGTGGGAACGTCCCTGGTTACGTTTTGCCAGCAGCTGTTCCAGGAGCGCTTTGGGGCCGAGCCCGGTTGCAGAAACAGCCGGGCGCGGTGGATAGCGTCGAATCAGGCTGCTGAGCTCGCGATAGTGTTCCTGCTCGTCTTCAATCACTCGTTCAAGGATGGCGACACTGGGTGCATCGCCGAGCGCTTTGAGCTGCTGGCTGTAGCGAGCGATATCGCGGCTTTCATCGATTTCGAGACGACGCAAGGCGAGATCGTCGCCCCCGACGCGGTTTTTGAAGCTGTCGGCGTCGCCGGCCGGCTTGCCCCGGTAAACCGGTTCAGGCTCACCCAACTCCCGTAAACGGCCTGCCCAGAGGCCGGCGTGCTCCTTTTCTGCAGCGGCCATGTTTTCGAGCGCCCGCTTGCGCCCCGGCTCCGGCTCTCGCTCGGCGAGCGCACGGTAGGTGTAACAGCCGGTCATTTCCGCCTGCCAGTTTTGTTCCAGAATCTGGGGCAGGCGCGGGTGGCGGGGTAGAGTTGGCGTAGCTTGAGAAACAGTATCCAAGAGCTTCTCCGATTCACGATCGTTGGGGCACAGCGTAGCACTTCTAAGATGATTTTCGGCGAAAGCCGGATCGGGTGACGGAGAGAACATTTAACCCAGGGGACTTTGCTATGGTTGGCTGATGATGAAGTTTGAGCATTTGCTAACAGAAGCCCGCCATCCTGGCACGGCGAGAATCGACCAGCTCCCGACGCGAGAAATGCTGGAGGTAATCAATGCGGCCGACCGCGGAGTGGCGGATGCAGTGCATGCAGAGCTGGACCGGATCGCTCAGGCCGTCGATGGTATAGCAGAGCGCATGGAAAAAGGTGGCCGGCTTTTCTATATCGGTGCCGGCACCTCAGGAAGGCTCGGCGTGCTGGATGCCTCGGAATGCCCGCCGACCTTCAATGTGGATCCCAACCTGGTGGTGGGCCTGATTGCCGGCGGCGACTATGCACTGCGGCATTCGATCGAGGGCGCGGAAGACGATGCCGAACAGGGGGTCGAGGACTTGAAGGCCGCTGGTTTAAAAGGTGGGGATACGCTGGTGGGCATCGCAGCCAGCGGACGCACCCCTTATGTGCTGGGCGGCATGGCCTATGCCAATCACCTGGGGGCGCTCACCGTGGGGCTGAGTTGCGTGCCAGGCTCGGAAGTGGAGCGACGAGCAAAGATCGCTATTACGCCTGCGGTCGGGCCTGAAGTGATTACCGGTTCCACGCGTCTGCGCGCCGGCACCGCCACCAAGCTGGCGCTGAATATGTTGAGCACCGGGGCGATGATTCGCATTGGCATGGTGTACGGCAACCTGATGGTCAATGTGCAACCGACGAACGTGAAGCTGAAGGATCGCGCAATACGGATCGTCGCCGCCGCAACCGGAGTGGACGAAGAGCAGGCTGGCGCGCTGCTGGAGCAGGCCGGCGCGGTGCGGGTCGCAATCGTGATGCAGAAACTGGGGATTACGCGCGAGCAGGCGACGCAACGTCTGGAAGCCTCTCAAGGGCGGCTGCGCGTGGTTCTGGGCGAGGGACCGGATCACCCGTAGCCGAGTGGGGGGCCGGTTGCGTCTATTCATAAGACAGCGGGGCGAGGTGCATAATGGCCGTAGGTTGGGGGAACGCAATGGGAGACAAAAACAGGGGTAAGGGTTTAGCGAAGTTGCTGATTTTGTTGGCGCTTGTACCCATTGCATGTCTACCGTCGCCGGCCCAGTCGAAAGACCGGCCGGACCAGGGCTTTGGGCCGATCGATACCAGCGCTCCGGCCATACCGCCGGACAAGATCGTCCAGCAATTTGCGGCCAAGGAAAGTGAATTCCGGCACGCTCTGGACAACTACACCTATCAGCGGGACGTGCGCATACAGACCATCAACGATGACGGCAAGGTCGACGGTGAATACCGCCAGGTGGTGCAGATTACGTTCGACAGCAATGGGCGCAAATCAGAACATGTGACCTTCGCGCCTGCGAACACGTTGGAGCGCATTACCATGAGCCCGGCCGATGTTTCCGATATCGAGCAGCGCCTGCCTTTCGTTTTAACCACGGAGGATGTCGGGCAATACAACCTGACTTACGTAGGGCGGCAGAAGGTCGACGAAGTAGATTGCTACGTTTTTGATGTGGCGCCGAAGGTCATGGAGAAGGGCAAGCGCTATCTAAAGGGGCGCATCTGGGTAGACCAGAAGGATCTGCAAATTGTGATCACCAGCGCTAAGAACGTTCCCGACGATATGCGCAAAGGACACGAGGACCTTTCACCGCCGTTTACGACTTACCGGGAACAGGTGGATGGGAAGTATTGGTTTCCGGTTTATACCAAGGCGGATGCGGAGCTTCATTTTTCGGGCGGAAGCGGGTACATGAGCCAGGATGTGCGTATTCGGGAGATTGTGCGCTACACCGACTACAAACAGTTTCGCTCTACCGTCAAGCTGATCTTTGAGGGGCAGGACGTGACGAACAAGCCGGGACAACCTGATAATGCGCCGGCTAACGGACAACAACCGCCGCAGCCGAGTACCCCTCCGGCCGGCTCTCCGCATTGAGTCGAGGCTGCGGAAAAGTCTCTGCAGCCTCGACTCAAAAATGGAAAATGATCACCGATGCGGTTGTTCAGGCGTTGTAGGTGGAGGAGGATACACGGCCACCTCTGCCTGTCCAGTTGGTGTGGAAGAATTCGCCGCGCGGCTTATCGACACGTTCATAGGTGTGAGCGCCGAAGAAGTCTCGTTGCGCCTGCAACAGGTTCGCGGGGAGACGCGCCGTGCGGTAGCCGTCATAAAATGCTAACGCGGTCGAGAACGCGGGCATGGGCACGCCAATTCTGGTGCCGTAGATAATGGCCCTCCGCCAGGCAGGATGGTACTTGTTCATTGCAGTTGAGAAAAACTTGTCCAGCAGCAGATTCTGCAGCTTTGGGTCGCGATCGAACGCAGCCTTGATGTCGCCCAGGAAAACGCTGCGAATGATGCAGCCCCCACGCCACATCAACGCTACACCGCCCATGTTCAAGTTCCAGCCCTGATCCTTCTCCGCCGCGCGCAGCAACATATATCCCTGCGCATAACTCACCATCTTGGAACAATAGAGAGCCAGGCGGACTTCCTCGATAAACGCCTTTTTGTCTGTCGACACTTTTCGCTTGCGAGGGCCTTTCAAAACTTTTGCGGCCGCGACACGCTCCGCCTTCAAGGCCGACAGACAGCGCGCAAATACACTCTCTCCAATCAGAGTGACCGGCTGGCCCAAATCGAGCGCGGAAATCGCGGTCCACTTGCCAGTACCCTTCTGCCCGGCGGCATCGAGAATCTTGTCCACCATGGGCTGCCCGTCGTCGTCCTTCTTGGCGAAGATGGTCGCTGAGATATCGATGAGGAAGCTATCGAGCTCGCCTTTGTTCCATTCGGTAAAGACTTCGGCAAGTTCATCGCCGGTGAGTCCCAGTCCATCCTTCAACAATTGGTACGCCTCGCCAATCAATTGCATGTCGCCGTACTCGATGCCGTTGTGCACCATTTTCACGTAGTGCCCGGCGCCGTCCTCGCCGACCCAGTCGCAACAGGGAGTTCCATCCTCAACCTTTGCGGCAATTGCCTGGAAGATACCCTTCACGTGCGGCCACGCTTCTTTATTGCCACCGGGCATGATCGAGGGGCCGAAGCGCGCACCCTCTTCGCCCCCAGACACGCCCGTCCCGATAAACAGAATGCCTTTGGCGGCAAGATCCCTGGTTCGCCGGGTGGTGTCGGTGTGCAGCGAATTGCCGCCATCGATAAGGATGTCGCCCTTTTCCAGATAGGGGAGCACTTGGTCAATCGTCTGGTCGACCACTTCTCCGGCCTTGACCATGATCATGATGCGCCGCGGCGTCTTCAGCAGCTTGCACATTTCCTCGATTGAGTGCGCCCCCGCCACCTGTGTTCCCTTGGCTTCATGGGCAACGAAATCATCCACCTTGGAGACGGTACGGTTGAAGACAGCGACCTTGTAGCCGTGGTCGTTCATGTTCAACACCAGATTTTGCCCCATGACCGCTAAACCAATTAAACCGATATCGCAATTCGCTTCCGACATGTTGGACCCTTCCCTTTTCAACCCGGCCCGGCTGTGAGTGCTGCTCGAGAAACTCAGGCCGGAAGGCGAGATGATACCTGATCACAACGATGGGAGCAAAAGAACAGGAGCCACCCGGGCTCGGATGGCTGGTTTGACTGGGCATGCAGGTGTGATGGTGGCTGGCCTGGACCAGATGGGGGCTAATCAGGAATGAGTGACAGCGATTGGTTTCTTCAACCAGACGTTGTTTGCAGTTCTGAGACCAGTGACCCTACGGGGTTGGTTACGGTTCGGACAGCAATGGTACCCATGGACTCTCCGCGACGGTACATCAGATATGCGGCCACGGCGCCGGCAACGATAGTTCCCCAAAACAACGCTCTCTTCATCACGGCTCCTTTACACGGCCCTGCTTTCCAGGAGCCTGTGCTTGCCATTTTAGGATGCAAAAAACGGCCTGGAAGCGACGCGGTGCTCAAAAATGTTCGGATTGAATTGTCCGTCACGGTTTAAAGAAACCGAAGTGTGCTGTTTGACTCATGGCGTCTGATCGTTCGCCGATAACCCCTACTGCAGACGCAGACAACGAAAGCGGCAAAAGCCAGATATTCACTTGAGAGGCGAGATGCGCAGGCTACTAGTGCGCCCGGAAAGGCGTAACCCCTGATGAAAGACGTTTTTAACGCTGATGAAATCAATCATCCTGACACTTGGAATGCAACCAGTGGTTACGACCCGCCCGTCCGCGTGGACGAATTATTCGAGCTGACGGCTAAGGAAAGGCCAGACGATATCGCGATCACCTTTCTGAAAAAGAGCGTGTCGTATGGATCGCTTCGCACCAGGACGCATGAACTCGCTGCGCGATTACAGAGCCTTGGGGTTCAGCCGGGAACTCTCGTCGGCATCTGCATGGATCGCTGCACGGAGATGGTCGCAGCCCTGCTGGCTACCTTCAAAACAGGCGCCGCTTATCTGCCACTCGATCCTGCATTTCCCCCTGACCGCATTGAGTTCATGCAACAGGATGCGCGTCCGCTGGTAGTGGTTACACAGTCTCATCTGCGCGAGAAATTCTCCTTCGCCGCAAGCCATGTGCTTTGTGTCAATGCAGACATGCCGGCGTTTGAGGTCACCAGTGTGCGGAAGTTTTCACCGCCGCGGAATTCAAGTCTGGACGATATCGCCTACGTGCTTTACACCTCCGGATCCACAGGTAAACCAAAGGGAGTGCAAATCAGCCATCGCGCGCTTAGCAACATGCTGGTTGCCGTTTCGCATGATGTCGCGCTGACCAGCTCAGATGTTGTTCTGGCGACGACCACGATATCGTTCGACATCTCTACCTTCGAGCTCTTCGCGCCACTGATCGCTGGAGCCCATCTGGTGGTTGCCCCTCGTTCCGTCGCCATCGATGGGAAGCTGTTGGCGAAAGCCATCCGGGAGCATGATGTCACGGTGCTTCAGGCGACGCCGGCAGGCTGGCGGGTTCTTCTCGAGTCCGGCTGGGAGGGTCAGTCAGGTCTTAAGATGCTGACCGCGGGGGAGCCTCTTACCCGGACACTTGCCCAGCGCCTGCTGGAGCGTGGCGCAAACCTTTGGAATCTCTACGGCCCCACAGAAGCGACCGTCTATGCGACCGGGACCCGGATTCATAAAGGCACAAAGATCACCGTCGGGCGTCCACTAGCGAACTGCACTGCGTACGTTCTGGACGAACACCGGCAGCGATTGCCGGTGGGCGCGATCGGAGAACTCTTCCTGGGCGGAATCTGTGTAGGGGCCGGCTATTTGAACCGCCCAGAATTAACGGCAGAAAAATTCCTTACCGACCCGTTCAGCAGTGAGCCAGGGGCGCGGCTCTATCGGACCGGCGATCTTGCTCGTGTACTGCCGGCGGGAGAAATTGATCTACTCGGCCGAGCCGACAACCAGGTAAAGTTGCGCGGTTATCGGATCGAGCTGGAAGAGATAGAAGCGGTATTGGATAGTCACCCATCCATCAGCAAGTCTGTGGCGAAGGTGATAAGCGTGGGCGACGACGATCAGTGCCTTGTCGCCTACGTGGTGCCGAAGGATAAGAAACGGGTGGATGAAGCAGATTGGCATCAGCACGCTTTGCGCAGCTTGCCCTGGTATATGGTTCCTGCTTCGTTCATGGCAGTGGAATCGTTCCTGTTGACGGCTAACGGGAAGGTGGATCGGAAGGCTCTTCCGGGGTTTCAATTTTCAAGAGCACTGGACGTGGAAGCAGGTTCTGAAGTCCAGGAGGACTGCCTGGAGCTCACCATACTTCACTGCTGGCGGATAGTGCTGAATAGACCCGATCTAGGGCTGGACCATGACTTTTTCCAGGCTGGCGGCCACTCGCTACAGGCGATGCGGGTGCTCGCGGAACTGAATAAGAAGCTGGGCCTGAAAATGCCAGTTAGTCATCTCGTGGAAGCGCCAACAGCCCGCAAGCTTGCCGAGCTATTGATGCGGACCAAAGATGGTTCTGCACGGTATCTGGTCTCGATGCAACCGGAAGGATCGTTGGCGCCGATTTACCTTATCCATCATCTTCTGGGAGACGTTCTCGTTTACCGCTCCGTCGCCAGTCAATTTGCGCCCGACCGGCCCGTGTTCGGCGTCCAGCCACCGGTTGATTTTATCGATCGACCGCAGCCGTACAGCCTGCAGGCCCTCGCCTTTGATTATGTTGAAGAAATTTTAAAGCGGCAAACGGAAGGTCCCATCCATCTAGCCGGATTCTCCAGCGGAAGTGTGATCGCTTTTGAGATGGCCCGCCAGTTCAAGAATCTCGGGAATAACGTAGGTCTGCTCGCGTTGATCGATGGCTGTGTCAACGCAGAGGGCCCACCCATGACGCCCCGCGTGAAGTACGCAAAGATGGCGATGCGCAAGCTTTGCAAAATCGCGTTTAAGCTGGAGGACGAAATTGCGGAGGGTCCGAGGCAATTCGTTATGAAACGATTGCGGCATCTGTGGCTGCACGCTCGTGTTCGCGCTTTGGAGGATTCGGCCGCAAGAAGCGAGATCAGCATGGAGCAGGCGCTCCTGCTTGCTGAACGTGCCTACAAGCCGGAGCCCTATTCAGGATCTGCGCTACTGATCCGCTTTCACGATGAAGCCTGGGAGTATGGCCCCGATCCACTCATGGGTTGGTCTGGCCTGGTGAACGGCGGAATTGACATCGTTGATTTGGAGGGTGGACATATTACCGGGATGGGTCCCCTCGGCGCGCCGACCATGGCGGCCATATTTAGGGACCGGATCGACAAGTGTGAGGCTGCGATCTCGATGAAAAAAGCGGCGCCGCGCGAGACCTTGCGCGTCGGCTGACCTCACTGGCCTTACTTAGAAACGCCGTACGCGGGAGCGTGCAGCATCAACGGCGAGCCGGGCCGGGCTGTGATCGGGAGCAGCTTGTCATTTAGCCACCGCGTCGGAATCGGCTCGACTTTCCCATTCGGCCACTGGGTAGGAATCGGCTCGACTTTCGCATTCGGCCAGGAACTGAACGGCAACGATGCATCGGGAGACTCGGTTTGGGCCATCAGTACCTTCCCAAACGGTTGTCCTCCGATCGGTAAGGGCTGCTGAGGATTTATCTTCCAATCACGCTGCGCATTGTTCCTACCCCATGAAACGTTCGGATCGGCTGGAACGGGCGCAGGCTGCATTGGAAACCAGGTTGGCGGGAGTTTGCTGAAATTCATCCAGGGTTGAGTGACTGGCTGTTTCTGCTTTTCAGGGGTCGTGGGAGTGGGCACGGTGGACTGGCAAATTGCCGCGGAACCCACACAGAAAAACAAAGCAAGGATTGTCGGTCGCATCGCATCACCCTCCACTCCAGGCAAGCGCCACTAGCGAGAAGCTTAGCAGTACCGGGATCAGATTGTTCAGTTTTTCTTCCCCACGATCTCGGCTTGGATGGAACCGGGCTCGCCTGTGGCCACTATCAGAGCGGACCCGATAAGTCGTGCAATCCTTGGCGTTCTGACGATTTGGGAAGTAGCCGTACCTCATCCTGTTTAGCCGCACATCCGGTGCACTTTTGGTGGAGGCGGGAACCATGCGTTTACACTAAGGAGTGTTGCTTGTCACAGGACTGTGAATAGACTGCGGCAAAGTGATACAGCCGCAGGTTGTTGAAGGGCCTATAGCTCAATTGGTTAGAGCAGCGGACTCATAATCCGTTGGTTCCAGGTTCAAGTCCTGGTGGGCCCACCAAGCCTTCCCCTCCGGAAGATGTGCGTTGTGACTACCCGCTCTACGCTGCGCTGGGGTCACCGATGATTATTACGACTTTGAGGCGCTCGACGAGATGAAGAGCGCTGAATTTACATTTAACGGAATGTGGCGCCCTTCTCCGATTTTATTGCCAGCCAGAAGCAATTCCTCATCTTCGCTGATCCGTTTGAGTGGTTGCCGCTGAAACTGCAGAAAGACGGAGCCAAAGTCGATTTGGTTTTGGGTTTTTCGGGGGTCCGGCCTAACAATAACAGCGCTGCTTTAGACCCGAACTCCGACGGCGAATATGACGTTCCGGGAATTGCCTTTCCAACCGCATATATTGCGGCAAGCTCCCCTTGCATCGCCAAACACGTTTACCTGGTGACCATGCCGTAAGGGCCTTGTTGATTCTTAACCCGGAACAGTCGCTGTTCAGGAAGCGACGAACCTCGCCGGCGCGATGACAGGGCTTGACAAGGGAAAGGCGTTGAGGACGAACCGTTCCGGTATCCGGGAAACTGGCGGGTCTGCCGAGGGCGCTGCTAGAATCATTGGCGTTTTCGGGTGATTGGAAAATCAACTGCATAGTAGTGGTTCAGCGCTGTCAGACCCGGGTTTTGTCTGTGCGCCACGAAGGAAAATAAATGACTGTTTTTCGCAGAGACTTCTTAAAGCTGGCGACCACTGGCATGGCCGGGGCTACAGCGGGTATTTCACTCGGCGCTCAAGCGCAGACCGTAAACATGCCCGGGGCAGGCACCAATGCGGTGTTGGATGTGAAAGCCTATGGCGCACGAGGAGACGGTGCTTCCATCGATACCGGGGCAATCAACAAGGCGATCGAGGCCGCGAGCGCACAAGGAGGCGGAACGGTTCGCTTCCCCGCGGGCACGTATGCTTCCTACTCCATTCACCTGAAGAACAATGTCGTACTGTACCTCGAAGTGGGGGCCACCATCCTGGCCGCCGATGTTGCGCCGGGCGGCGCCACCAGCGGTGCGTGCTATGACCCCGCGGAGCCGAATAAACCCTGGGAAGATTACCAGGATTATGGACACAACCATTGGCACAATAGCCTTATTTGGGGTGAGGGCATCCACGACGTCGCCATTCTTGGGCCGGGGTTGATCTGGGGCAAAGGGCTGAGCCGCGGCGGTTCTGAAGAGCCGAAGGCGGAAACTCCCGGCATGGGGAATAAGGCGATCGCGACTCAAGAATTGCCACAACGTGATCCTGCGCGATTTCTCTATTTTGAAGGGGGGCCACTTTGGCATCCTGGCAACCGGGGTCGACAACCTGACGATGGACAATCTGAAGATCGACACGGACCGCGATGGCATGGATATCGATTGCTGCCACAACGTTCGGGTTTCGAATTGCAGTGTCAATTCTCCATGGGACGATGGGATTTGCCCGAAAAGCTCGTTTGCGCTGGGCTATGCGCGTGCTACGGAGAACGTGACGATTACGAACTGCTACGTCACCGGGGCCTATGTGTTAGGGACAATGTTGGATGGGACGTATAAACGCTGGCCTGCCGACTTCAAGGTGGCTCCTACCGGCCGCATCAAATGCGGTACCGAGTCGAATGGCGGGTTTAAAAACATTACCATCTCCAATTGCGTGTTTGACGGCTGCCGCGGGTTTGCCCTGGAGAGCGTGGATGGTGCTCTGCTCGAAGATATTACCTTTACCGGGGTCACCATGCGCGACTGCACCAACACCCCGCTGTTTCTCCGGCTGGGAAGCCGCATGCGCGGTCCGGCGGGAGTTCCTGTGGGCACGCTGAAGCGGGTCATTATCAGTAATGTTGTCAGTTACAATTCCGTGTCGCAGTTCAGCGGTGGGGGGCTGATTATGGGGGTTCCGTCCAATCCTATCGAGGATATCAAGATCAACGACTTGTATATGGAGCATCGCGGAGGAGGGACGCGCGAAATGGCGGCGCGGGCGGTTCCGCAGATGGAGCAGGGGTACCCTGAACCTTATCGGTTTGGCGATATTCCCGCGAGCGGCTTCTTTATCCGCAATGTGAACAATATCGAGATGACTAACGTGGAACTCTCGTGGAGCCACCCGGACGCGCGGCCTGTGTTCTACCTGGACAATGTGAAGGGTGCTGAGTTCTTTCGCATTAAGACGCCGAAGGCGATGGACTCGCCGATCTTTGAGCTTAAGAATGTTGAGGATTTCAGTGTTGCCATGTCACGCAATGTTAAGGATTTGCACCTCGAGAAGGTTGAGCAGAAAACAATTTCGAGTTAGACGCTTTGGGGGAGGCTTCGGGATACGCTGAAGCGTATCCCGAAGGCCGGCTCCAAGGTTGTCAGTATTTAGAAATCGTACCGCAGGCCGAACTGCATGCGCCGGGGCAGATTCTGCATGGCGCTGTAAGTGCCGAGGTTTCCTCCCGTGAGCTGGGTACCAAGGTACAGAGGATTGTCGTTGAAACGAACGCTGTTGGTAACGTTAAAGACTTCCCAGGCGAACTTGAGAGCCCCGTACTCGCCAAACTGCCAGGACTTGGAGAGTCCCGAATCGATGCCAAAGATTCCGTCGCCGCGGATAGGTATTGCGTTGTCCGGCTTCTCCTGGATAGGACAGGCGGACGGGGGTGCCGTTGCTGGTTCCGCTGTTGATCGCGTTCGCATTGGCAAAGACGGTCGGGGCACCATTGACGACCTGCTTCTTCATCTGGACCTTGCCGGTCGCTACGCCCAGACCCTCGATCTGCCAGTCGGTGGCCCAACCGGGATCGGTGAGACTGAAGGGCAGGCCGCTGGTCCAACGATTGATCCCAGACCATTGCCATCCGCCAAGAAAAGCGTTGGTCAGAAATCCGCCGCCACTGAGGAACTTCCTGCCCTGACCTACGGGAACCAGATAGACCCAATCGGCAGTGATGAGGTGACGGGTATCAAAGTCGGAGACGCCGCGATTGAGACTGGGGTTCCAGGTGTTGATGATGTTGCTCAGGTTGCCGCCATTTTGGCCGCCCGTGACCTGGTTAAACTCACTCCCGCGTTCCGTATCCGATCCCATGTCAATGGATTTGGAAAACGTATAGCTGAAATCAACGTTAAGTCCGTGGGAGGTGGGGTGCCGCAGAATCAATTGACCTGCGTTGTAATAGCTCGTGCCAATGGTGTCGAGCGCGTAGAGCGATGAAAACTGGTCCTGCCAAAAGCGGGCTTCTGCGACGGGCAGCCGTAGCTTACGCCCAGCAGTGGGGAGTAGCAGTAGAAGTCGAGATCCGCAAGAGCACTGGTCGCCCCTAAGTTTGAACGGAAAGGGGCCCACTCGTTGGTGTAAATGGCCTGGGTTGCGCTTTCTCCCAGATAGTCGAGACCGGCCATATAGGGAAACACGTTCTCGAAGTAGGGGATGGCGGAGACAGATGCGGTGGGGGATCCGCCGTTTGCATCCACCATGGCGGAAAGCTGTGAGCCCGCGGTAAAGTAGTCGACACCTGATTGCGTGTCACGGAAGTCCACCGGCTCGGCCAGATCGAGGCTTTGCAGCAGGTGACGGCCGAGGCGGCCAACATAATCCAGTTTCGAGAGTGAAGCCGCCGGGAATCTGGCGCTGCACGGAAAGATCGATCGATTCGGAATACGGAGTCTTCAATTTATTGTCGAGACCCCAGGTGATGGCGAAATTTCCAGTTGGCGCAGTATAGGGATAGGTGACTTTGGCGTCAGCGGGAGGTGTAGGGATCGACGGGAAGGTGCGGCGATCAACATATCGCGGCGAGTCTTCATACCCATACACACCTGCCGGATTACTGATGGAGGAGCTGGTGCCGAACGAACCTTGCTCGTCGAAGGTGTTCACCAACTGTTCGCCGTAATGGTCGAAGAAGATACCGAAACCCGCGCGGATGGTGGTTTTGGTGTCGGGAGAATAAACGACCGCCAGGCGAGGAGCGAAGTTAGCCTTCTGCTTCGGCCAATAACCGGGTTTGTGATAGAAGGGCCCGCTGGGGGCAAAGGTAAGATCTGGCTCGTAGACCTGCCCCATCAGAGCCGCCGCGTTGCGCTGCAAAAACCAGGCATGGGTGTCGATGGTGGGTGCAATCTGTTGGCCCTTGGTTTCCCACGGAGTCTGCAGGATGGTGTGCCGAAGCCCGAAAGTGACTGTCAGATTGGGCAACGCGCGCCATGAGTCTTGTACGTAATATTCAAACTCGTTGGCGCTGAAATGCCGGTTGATGAAGGCGCCATCCGGCAATATCGATCCTGTGGTCGGACTGTTGATCGTGTAGTTCTCTTGTATCGTGACCTGGGGGATGGTTCCCACCAGATTGGCGTACGCGATCCCATAGGAATTGGAAAAGCCGCTATCTACCGGCAGTCCGCCAACCGTTGAGGGGTCGGGAGGACTTCCGCCCAGCCAATACGGATTCGAGGTGGCGGAGTTATAAGAGAGAGCATCCGACCCCCGGTTGTGGTGTACGAGCCTCCAGTTCCCCCCAAACTGGAGCGAGTGCTTGCCTTTGTTCCAGCTCAGGTTGTCAGTGATGTTGTTCACGGGCACGGTAACAACGGTGCTGCGATTCTCTGACGTCAGGGTGTCGATGAAACGGAAGTCCACGTAATCGCCGGTTCCCGGACCACGCTGGCTGTAACCCTGGCGGATATAGCCATAGCGCACGTCATTGACAAGGTTGGATGAGATCGACCAGGTGTCGCCACCGGCTATCCCCTTGGTGTTGTCGATAAGGTTGTAAGAGGGGCCCTGCCCGGGAAACTGCTCCGTGCCTGCGGTTGTATCTTTCTGCAGGTTGCCGCGCACGAAGATGCGATGGCTTTGACCGGGGGTGTAATCGATACGGGCGATGGAAGTATTCAGAGTTACCGGGTTGGGAGAAGAAAAAGTGTACGAGCCGGTGTTGTAACCGTCGCCCAGCGAGGTACCGTTGGCCGCCGGAAACTGCTTCAGGTAGGTCAGCACATTTGGATTGGGGCCCGGCCCCCACGGGCAAACCCCGTTGGTCGTGCAACCGCCGTCGAGGGCCGCAATCTGGCTGGCCGAAATGGTTGTGGTTTGCACATTACCGGAGGCGTCGTCGCCCTGATAGGTGATGATTCCCTGCTGGTAGCTGGCAGTGGGGGCGGTCTGGCTGACGATCTGGTTCTCCGCCTGGCGCGTGCCCTCGTAGTTCCCGAAGAAGAACAGCTTGTCCTTGAAGATCGGGCCGCCCACGTGCGCCGCCGAAGCTGTTGCGGATCAGCTTAGGCGGGATGTTGGGCTCGCCGTTGCCTACCTGGGCGGCTTTATTGAACCAGTCATTGGAGACGGTCAGAGTGGGCCGGTTGTACTCATACGCCGCGCCGTGAAATTTGTTGGTTCCCGATTTGGTGACCATGCTGACCTGGGCCCCGGACGAGCGTCCCTGATCGGCATCGGCAAGTCCGGTGGTCACGCGGAACTCTTCGATCGAATCCTGGGTTTCACGCAGCACGCCGGTGAAGGCGAAGCCGCTGACCTGGTCGTTGTCGTCCACGCCGTCCAGGGTGATATTGCCCTGGTCGGACCGTCCTCCGTTGACCGCGCCGCTGCGTGGATCGTTTTGCAGCGAGGGATTGCTGGCCCGGCCGGAATTCTGACCGAGATAGAGCACCCCGGGCTGAAGAGAGAGCAGATCGGGCACGTTGCGGCCCTCGCTCGGTAGCGCCTGGATCATCGCGTTATTGATGGAATTGCCCAGAGAGGCGTCAGTGGTGTTTAGGGTTTGCGCTTCCGCGCTGACCTCGACCACTACCGAGTTGGACTGGACAGCGACCGCGAAATCGATGGTCGCGGGTTGATTCACCAGCAGCTCGGCGGACTTTTTCTGGGCGGCGAACCCCGGCGCTTCCGCAGTGATGAGGTATTTGGCAGGAGGGATCTGGGAAAAATTATATTCGCCCGCGCTATTGCTTGTGGTCTCAAAGCTGTGCCCGGTAGCATTGTCGAACAGGGTCACTTTTGCCTTCGGCACAAGGGCACCGCTGGAATCCTTGATCACACCGTGGAGAGACGTGTTCGCTATCTGGGAAAAACTGATCGCCGCTGAGCCGATCAGCAGAAATGCTACTGCCAAATACCTTCCGGTCACGACTGCCTCCAAATGAACGCGAGTAGCTGGGCCTGAATTGTTGGTTGATGTCTTCGTACTCAGGTCTTGCCTGGGGCCCTTAACCTATGCGAAGCCGTTACGATTTATTCGTAGGCACCCCGCGGGACGTGTTTGTCCCGGCCTGATCGCTCGCTGCCTGAGTCGAAGTGATGCTGCTGGCATTGTTCGCGGCGGTCACCGTAGCGCCAAGAGTGGGATCGGTAATTGTGCCTCGCAACGAGGTGAACGATTGCTGCGACCAAGCAAGGCCGCAAAAGCTGCTGAATAAAAACAGGAATGCGAGAGGCTGACGGAAACAGCGCATGCGTACTACCTCCAAAAACGGTTTTCCCGGTGACACCCGCTCTTGAATGGCGGGATTCCCTTTTGGTTGCTGAGCCCGAATACACTTCAGGTCTTACAAATCTGCGGATTTTCTATTTCGCGGTGGCAAATCTAGATTGCTAATTAATAAACGAGGTTTAGACAGAGATCAAGTAGATAAGCTGCGGAATTTGTTCAGAGGGCCGGAAAGATCAGGCGTTGTATCAAAGTGTGAGGATTTTGTTGACGGGACACTTTAGCCGCTCTGTTGTTGCGAAAGAAGAGGCGAGTTTGCTCTCCGCCTGGCACTTCCGCAATTCGGGGAGAGTGGATGAAAAAGGGTGTGCTAGCATCCCTGCTAATGTCTGCGTATCCCCCAACCTCTCTGTTTATGCGCCTTTTGCGTGCGGTTGCCCCTGCCTGCATTGGACTTCTGATCGCGCTCACGATCACGCGGAGTGCTGCCGCTTCTCCTACGCCTCCCGATCCCCGCATCGGCAATGTGATCGCGGAATTGGAGAAGACGCGCCAGATTCGCCAGGTCTCTCTGTCGCCGGATGGGGAGACGATCGCCTGGGCAGTCGATGGCCCGGCCGGGATCGAAATTCAGGTTGCAGCCACGGCCGATCCTTCCCACCCCCGCCGCTTGACCGCGGGGACCGGGGGCGCCTGCACGGAGGAGGATCTGGCCTGGTCGCCGGACAGTAAATCGCTCGCCTTTACCTCCGATTGCAATGCCCCATCGAATTCCTCAAATCAGTTGGACGTCTACCTCATTAACCCTGCGGCGGCCGGGGCTTCCGCCCGGCGGCTGACGCACCTGCACGGCGGCCTCACCAGCCTGGCCTTCTCTCCGGACGGCCTGCATATTGCCTGCCTGTATATCGAAGGCGCTACCCGGCCTGCCGGGGCGCTTGCCCCCATGAAACCGCCGGCCGGGGTTATCGGAGTGGAAGGACTCGAAATCCAGCGCGTTGCTGTCATTGAGGCCGCATCGGGCGAATTCCGCCAGGTCAGCCCAGCCGGCTTGCATGTCTACGAATATGACTGGGCGCCCGACTCCCGGCAGCTCGCCTTTGTGGCTGCACCGCCGCCCGGAGAAAATAACTGGTGGGTAGCGCAACTTTATACCCAACCGCTTACGGACGGGCAGGCGCACGCCATTCTCGACCCGGAACACACCCCGGGTTCGCTGCATGGCCTGCAGATCGCGGTGCCCCGCTGGTCGCCCTCGGGCGATCAAATCGCTTTTATCGGCGGCCTGATGAGCGACCAGGGCGCCACTGGTGGCGATATATATTTGATATCCAATAAAGGGGGAGAGCCGAAAGACTTGATCCCGGATGCAGACAGGAGCGCAGCCTGGATTCACTGGCTCAGCGACCCCAAACCTCGGTTATTGGTCTCGTGGAGCAAGTCCGGAGCGGTAGAGCTCGGCTCCCTCGACCCTGACTCCGGAAAAAGCTCTTCGTGGCAGACATTCCCGGCATCAGTCGGCGATGGACGGCTGGAACAGAGCCTCTCCCTGGACCGGCATCGGAACCTGGCGTATGTCAAGAGCTCCTTCTCGGAGGCGCCGGAGGTTTACCTGGGCGGCCTGAGCACGCCAGGCCATCCGGTCACGCACTACAACGACGACCTCAAGCCGCTTTGGGGTAAATCTGCTTCGCTGGCATGGACGAACGACAATTTCCCTGTCCAGGGTTGGCTGCTGTACCCGGCGCACTACGACCCAAACAAGAAGTATCCGCTCATAGTCAGCGTGCACGGCGGCCCCTCGAGCCAGGTACAGCCGCGCTGGCCGGACCTGGGCTACAACCCCATTGCCTTCTCGGCGCTGGACTACTTTGTGCTCATGCCCAACCCTCGGGGCAGTTATGGCGAGGGAGAGGCATTTACGCAAGCTAACCGCAAGGATTTCGGCTACGGTGATCTCCGGGACATCCTGGCCGGCGTCGACACGGTGAGCGCCAAGTTTCCCATTGATCAGCAGCGCATCGGCATCACCGGATGGAGTTACGGCGGATTCATGACCATGTTCGCGGTCACACAGACGCAACGCTTTCACGCGGCCGTGGCTGGAGCCGGGATTGCCAACTGGCAGAGCTACTACGGGGAAAACTCCATCGATCAGTGGATGACCCCCTTCTTCGGGGCTTCGGTGTATGACAACCCTGCGGTCTACGCCAAGAGCTCGGCCATCGACTTCATCCGCAACGTGAAGACGCCTACCCTGGTAGTGGTCGGGGACCGGGATGGCGAGTGTCCGGCGCCCCAGTCGTTCGAATTCTGGCATGCGCTGCGGGCGGAGCATGTGCCCACCGAGTTGGTGGTTTACCCGGATGAGGGCCATCGCTTCAACTCGCCGCAGCATCGCCGGGATGTGCTGGCCCGGGCTTTGGCGTGGTTCGAACAATACATGCCGCCACAAAGCTAAGGCGCCGCCTGTTGCCTCATGGCCCAGTCCCTTCTACACTTAGGACGTTGACCACCACAACTCTGCACGCGCATCGAAGCGGTGTCCACGGTGCCGGCGATCAGGCAACGCACAGTCGCGCTCCTACAAATGGAGAGTCAGCCTGGAGCAGAGCTGGTTGGTGGAACAGTTCAGGCAGGCGAGCGATCTCCGATTGCTGAGGCACCACCGAAATGCGCAAGGCGTGGCTTGTCCTCGCGGGCAAGCCACAGGGAAGACAGCGGCTCCGGAGTACCCATGCCGGAGACTCGCTTTAGTAGTTCATCAACCGCCGGGATCGGCGACACCCGGCGGGGAGGTTTCATGCAGCGGTTTTTGACTTTTGTGGTTTTGCTTCTTCTTACCGTTCCCGTGGGTCTTTCACTCCAGGGCTGTGCTAACAAAAACTCCAATTACTGCAACGGCGTCGGCTTCGGCTACACCAATGGCCAACCAGTCTCTATTTCATTGCAGCCGCAGACCACGGGCTTATCGGTTGCGTTCTCGCAAACTTCACAACTGCAGGCTCCTTCGGCGCAAGACTGCAAGGGGAGTTCAGCATCCGTCGGCACTTATACCTACGGCACCGTCCGACCGGACCATCGCCGACGTTTCGCCCACGGGGGCGATCTGCGGCGGCACATGGAATCTTCACACCCCCGCAGTCGCCGAGTACACCACCTGCCTCCCCACCAACAAGACGGGCGTCGCCTATATGACCGCCAGCGCCGCCGGATTTACCAGCAACCAGGTCGCGGTGTATTCCCATCCTCCGCTCACCAGCATCTCCATCCAGGGTCCGACGAACGGGAACACAGGCGCGCCTCAATGCCTTTCCCAGGGGCAAACCAAACAACTGGACGCCACGGCCTATTGCACGTCGACCGGGACCACGGGTTCATGCCCCAGCCGACGATGCCGCCGGCCAGCCGGTTCTTCTGTGCGAGCCGGCGCCGGCAGACGGCAGTGCTGCCACGGTTCCCGAGTGCAACGCGTTAATCGGCCATATCACTTATGCCGCGGCCAGCGCAGGGGTGGTCACCATCGACCAGAACGGCGTGGCCACGGCACAGGCTCCTGGCTCTACGCTGATCACCGGCACCATTGCCCAGACCAGCAGCAACGCCGGCTACTTCTATACCTGCCCGCCGGCCAAGATTGCGCTCAGCGTGGCCTCGACCGGCGCCACCAGCGCCAGCGTCACGCTGAACACTCCCCTGGCCCTCACGGCGACGGTGACGGATACGAATAACAACGTCATCAACGGGTTGGCGCTCAGCTACGTGTCCACAAACCCGGGCAGCATTGCCGTCAGCTCCACCGGCGCGGTCACGGCGTCCTTTCCCTCGAACTCGGCGATCACCGCCATCTGCCAGCCGACCACTTGCAATCCGGCCCCGATCAACGTGATGGGGACTTTGGGCACAGGGGTTCCCGTGCTCAGCAACTTTGTGCAGATCGCGTCCCCGGGCAAGAACAGCAACTACATCTGGATGTCCAGCCCCGGTTCGCCGTACTTCGTGCCGATCGATCTCTCCACCGGGACCATCGGCAACCAGATCAAGATGCCCTATTCGCCCAATTCCATGGTCCTCGATCCCACGGGCACGACGCTTTATTTCGGCAGCTATAGCGAGCTGATGACCTATACCGCGGCCACCAACAGCCTGGCCTCCGAGGTGGCCAATGTGCCCGGCGTGGTGCTTGCGGTCTCGCCCACCAACTCCGCCGTGGTGGTCAACGATCAGTTGCGGGGGGTTCTCTATCTGTACACACCGTCGTCCGGGGCCTACACGTCTTTCGCCGGAGTCGGCCAGAAAGCTACGTTCACCCCCGATGGCCAGACGGTTTACATCGTGGGCAATGGTGTGCTTTATATCCACAACAACTTCACCGGGTGGTCGGTCGAAACCCTGCCTGCGAATCAGGCCACGCCCACAACCGGCATCTGCCCGGCGACCAACACCACCAGCCCGATTCCCCAGGATCCGACAAGCTATCCGCCCAACACCACGGCGAACCCCAACAACACATACAACATGTTCTGCTCGCCCGATCTTGCGGTGACCATTCCGGCGGCGGCGGTGTTTCTCTCCGGTGCGACGACCTCGGCGTATGGGGAGTGCCCGGACACCACGGTCAAGCCGGTGGTGAATTATCCGGAGGCGGCCACGGTCGCCGCGGTCTCCGACCACGTGGCTTCGACCACGGATGGCAAGCACATCATTGGCGCCTCCGCGAATCCGGCGGAGCTGACGGATCTGTCGATTACGGTTCCCATCAATGCCTGCCCGACGAATGCGCAATGGGCAAACCACCGGGATTACGTTTAATCCTGCTCCGGTGGTGAATCAGCTCTCGCTGGCGGCGTACGGCATTACCAACATCAACGAGGTGGTCGCAGCCACCAACTCGCTCGAAGCCTTCGTTACCTATGGGAGCAGCGCCACCACGCCGCCTGCCGGGGGTGCGCTGTTGCCGGTATACAAGCCATCGACCACGGCGGGTTCTCCGGGAACGCTTGGCAGCGTAACGCTGTACTGGTAAGGCGCTTGCGCCGGTGGCGGGGATCTTCTCCCCGGACAACACGCTGTTTTTTGCTGGGACTACGGGCGATAATCAGCTGCACGTGATCGACACGACGACTCTGCTGGATACCAAACAGATCGACCCGAAACTCACGGATATCAATGGCAATCCGTTGCCGCCGGTATTTCTTGCGGTCAAGCCGCGGCCGACTACTTAGGAGGCGGGGCGCCTCACGGGTTGCGTTGATGGACCGCAGGCCCATGGCCGCTCCGGTCGACGTGGTGGAGAGATTGCGGTTTTCAACTTCGGTTAGCCGATGCGCTGAAAACGATCGTAGGGCTTCGGCCCCGTCGTTGTCGCGCGCCCCAGCGAACATTCAGGGGTACCCGTCAGGATCGATATCTCGGATTGGGGGCTGTCAGTCGCCGGCGAGCGTAACGGCGCTTGAGGGACCACTCCGGTAAAAGCCATCTCGTTCCCAGCCCAGGATCTCAGAGATCTGGTCGGCTAGCGTGAGGGGGTCGAAGGGCTTGGAAAGAATGGCGGCTGCTCCCAGCGCGTCGAGCTTACGCCGGTCCTGTCCCTGCACCTTGGCCGTGAGCAGAAGGACCGGAATGTGAGCAGTGTTTCCGTTCTGCTTCAGGATTTGATAGGTAGTCGGGCCGTCGATGTCGGGCATCATGACGTCAAGCAAAATGGCATCGGGTTGTTCGAGCGATGCGCGCCGGATGCCCTGCGCCCCCGAAGGGGCCAGGATGACCTGCCAGCCGGCAATCGTTTCCAGGCTCAGTGCGGTCACTTCCCGTATGTCCGCTTCATCGTCAATGATCAAAATGCGAGGAACCATGCGCTAGCCCGCTCTCTGGAGTGTTGTTATCACTCTAGGTTCGGCACTTCCGGGCGTACATAACACTTGATGTGCATTACCTTGATAATAGGCGGCTTAGATCGTTATCAGACAGAACATTGGGCGCAGTTACAGTTACGTAAAGGAAGTTTACCAGTTCGGATATAGAGATCGGTTATGCTAGCGGTGCGCCGGAATCGCCGGCCAGGACGCGAGGAAATAATGACCAGATTGCACAGAGTATGCATAGCGGCGCTACCGGTCTTGTTGGCACTATCAGCATCGGCGGCACTGCACAAGAACAAAGGTTTGGAAGTGGACTTCAAAACCAGCGATGGTCAGGATGCAGGATCGGCGCTACTTACGCCCGCGGGCAATGGGGTCAAGGTCAAGCTGGATCTGAGGAACCTTCCCGAAGGCGAGCACGCCATCCATGTGCATGCGAGCGCGAAATGCGACGGGCCGGATTTCAAGACTGCCGGCGGCCATTTTAATCCCGACAGCAAAGAGCATGGGACCAAGAACCCCAAGGGCCCTCATGCCGGAGACATGCCAATGAACCTGCAGGTGATGGCTGACGGTACAGACCACGTCACCTTCGTGACGCAAAGCATTTCGTTGAAGAAGGACGCGAAGAACTCGGTTTTCGCGAACGGGGGCACGGCGTTCGTCATTCACGAGAAGGCCGACGATATGATGACCGATCCTACGGGCAACGCAGGGGGAAGAATCGCGTGCGCGGTGATCACCGCGCCGTAACTCGAGGGCCTCAGGACACGCGGCGCGAGTGCCTGGCCACCTGGGGATCGGGTGCCGCTAAGTATTTGGGAATATTCGTGGCGGGCAGGGCTGGGGCCAGAAGCAGCCCTTGGACAAAATCGCAGCTCAGGGTGCGCAGGCATTCCAGCTGATCGGAGCGCTCCACGCCTTCCGCTACGACCTTAAAGCCCAAGCTATGGGCCAATGCAATAATCGCCTGCACGATGGTATAGGTCCCGTTGGGATCGGAGATGCGCTCGACGAACGAGCAGTCGATCTTGAGGGTGCTGACGGGAAGCTGGTGCAGATGGCTCAGACAAGAATAGCTGCTGCCAAAGCCGGCCACGGAAAAGTGCACCCCCAGGGCGGCCAGACTGCGCATCTGGGAGGCGACCTCCGGGCGGTTGCGCATGACGGCGCTCTCGGTCACGATCACTTCCAGCAGTTTCGGATCGAGGCCCCGCTGGGCCGCAGCGCTGAGCACCCGGGCAGAAAAATCGGAGTGCAGAAATTGCAGCGGAGACACAGCAAACGATATGCGCTGCGGCGCGAACTGCCGCCGCTGCCATTCCATACTCTGTCGGCACACCTCGTCGAGGACCCAGTTCCCCAAGGGAACGATCAGGCCATGCTCCTCGGCGACGGGCAGGAAACGATCGGCAGCGACGGTACCCAGTTGAGGATGGTTCAACCGCAGCATGGCCTCCAGGCCGCAGAGATTGCCCGCCATGGAGTATTGCGGCTGGTAGTAGAGTTCCAGGCCATCGTCTTTAAGCGCGGTCCGCATGAACCGCTCCAACTCGCTGACCTCGTCGGCGCTTTGGGTAGAGACCATAAGAAATTGGCCCCCGCCCGCCTGCTTGGCACGGTACATGGCGGCGTCGGCCAGGCGGCGCAGCTGAGCCGCGTCGGTCCCATCTTCGGGATAGATCGAAATGCCAATCGAGGCTGAGATGTCGAAGGAAGAACCGTCGACTTCGATCGGTTTATTGATGCCCTCGAGGACGCTGCGCGCGACCATCAGGGCGCTATGCCGGTTGGCCAACTCCCCCAGAATAATCACAAATTCGTCCCCGCCGGTACGGGCAAAGGTATCCACGGCGCGTAAGCGGGCGGAGATGCGGCTGACCACCTGCTGCAGGCAGAGATCGCCGGTAGCGTGGCCAAAGCTGTCATTGATCTGCTTGAAGCGATCCAGGTCCAGGCAGAGGACTGCGGCTTGTTGGCCGTAGCGAGCTGCCTGGGCCAGACTTTGCTGCATGCGATCTTCGAGCAATAGCCGATTTGGGAGCCCGGTGAGCAGGTCGTGGTGTGCCTGGTGAACCAGCTGCTCATGCAGCTGCTGCCGGTCGGTGACGTCCTGCACCAGCACGAAACTGCACTTCCGCCCCTGGAAGTCGATGAAATGGGACGCCATGTCGACCTGGATGTAAGAGCCATCCTTGCGCCGATGACGCCAGGGTCCGGTCAGCTTGGTGGAATTGGCGACGGAATTTTCCCTGAGAATTGCTTCCACGTCTTCGGTGGGGCGGAGATCAGGCAGCGTCATGCTGACAAATTCTTCACGTGAGTAGCCGTAGTGGGTCACTGCGGCATCGTTGACCTCGAGGATTCGCAGAGTTTCAGGATCATGCACCCACATGGGGTGCGGGTTGGCGGCAAAGAGCAGACGATAATGCTCGGTGGCACGCCCCACGGCCAGGAACTCATCCTCGAGCATGGTCAGAATCATGCCGAAAGCAACAAAATACTTGGGCACATTCCACAGCTCTGCGGGAATCTGCCCAGCCCGTAGCAGGTAATCGCAAATCAACCCCACGGGAAACACGGAAGCCCACGCCACCAAGCCCAGGACGGAGGTCAGAACACCGGCAGAGGTACGGCGGAAATCGAACCAATAGAGAGCGGCGAAGGTAAGAAAAAATTCAAACAGGAGCGCGGAAATCCCGTGATCCGGCTGTTGGTTGACGAGGGAGACCGCAGTCCAGATTCCGCCGCCGGTAAAGGCCAGGGTGATGACTGCCCACACCCGGCTACGGCCGCGGCACAATCTCCAGGCCAGGATCACACCGGCCAAAGAGCTGGTGGCGGAGGCGAGGTAAAGGGGCCAGGATTGCGAACCCCCGAAGATCAGATAGTTGGTGTAAAAGAGCGCCGGAACCCCGATGCCCAATCCCGCCAGAGCGCGACCCGCCGGGGACTGGTAGATGGCGGAGGCGGAGAAAAGGAAGCACAGGCCGGAAAGGAGCAAGGCGCTGATGCTCAGGCTGTCGACCAGATCCTGCGCATGCACCGATGCAGCCGGCACCAGGAGCGCCGCAAAATGCAGCAGGACCAGGATCCAGCCAACGATCCAGTAGCGCAGGCGTGCAGACGCTCGTTTGCGATAGATCGAGGCAAACAACACCACGAGCAGTCCGAGGATCAGAATGTCGAGCACTTCGTTTTTCATGAGCAACGAGACGCAGGCAGAAAAAAAATACAAAAAAGTGAAACAAGGAAGAGCGAAATAGTCTGCTTTTCCCTGGTGTTAAGTATCGCTCAACATGGCAAAGTCTCAAGATCACCGAAGTGTGACCGGACAGGGGAGGGTTGTACAGGGGGCCGAGAGTCTATGTACGTATGGCACGGCTTCCGGGGTGCCATGCTTCCCTCTTCGCTACCCGGCCCTAACCCGCTGAGGTACGGTTTTCAGGGGTTAGGGAAAATACTACCCTCCCGGTGTTTCCAGCGGCTCTTGAAGATATCCACTGAAAATTACACCGATCCGCGAGAAAACACGTACCTCAGATTTGGCAGAAATGAAAATGGAAGGCGCCCCCAAGGCCTAATGATCTTGCTGGTTTTCGTACGGGCTAAAGGGGGTGCGGGAAAATGCCGATTTTGAGAGGAAAGCAGCCCTCATCGGCTGAATCCGAATTCATTAGGCAGCAGTTATGAACGGCCCTAAAGGCCGTACCCTTCAGAGAAGGCGAGTTTTACCGCAGCCTGTAAGGCCCAGGTCCTTATTAGGCTTTTGCGGCCCGACTAAAATGGAGCCCTGATAGAGCGCATGAGAGCGACGGCTAACAGAAGAGCGCCCATTTCCGCAGATTTGATCTACGCAGAAAAGACGCATGGGCGAAGAATGGGGGGAAGGTCCGGCCTTCCCGCACGGTTACGAGGCTGTTTTCAGTTCTTTCTCAGCGCGCAGCCAATCCTGCTCTGGGGAACCCTCTGGCCAGCCGCGCTCCGCCCAGTACTTCTCTGCCAAGCGAGCAATCTCCTCCCGAGTGGGGGCCGGAGCTGCTGCGGGGGTCTGCTTTTTGGCGGCCGGCTTGCGGCGTTTGGCAGTCCCGTTTGGCGCTTCTACGCTCTTGGTAGTCATCGATGTCTCCTTCAAGGTACTTGCCGTATCAACTATAGGCACCCTTTTATGATACGAAGGAGAGGATGGAATTGCCAGCTTGTACGCTAGTAACTTTTGGGCTACATTCAGGCGCTTTCCACAGGGATCAGGTTCCGGACGCGGGGCTGTCGAACCGCTCCTGGCGCCGGGACATGGCATTCGAGAGGGTAATAGGCGGATCGGACTGCAGCAACTGGACGCTCCACTCTTTCATCGCCGGCCGGATGCGCTGCAGCTCTGCCAGATCGGCTCGCCAGTTTCTAAGATGGACTTTAGTATCCAGCATGCGGATCCAGAAGGCCCGGTACTCGGCTAGGTTGAGACGCTCAACGTTGGCGAACAACTCCTCATCGCCCAATAGCCATTGCCATAAGAACCTGTCCTGGGAAGCGGGCTGGCGGGCCGCCAAGGCCTCATCGGCGAGCTCCTCGTCGGTGGGGAAGGCGTTTAATCCGTAGCCGAAATCGGAGAAATCACTCTTCTCCCCGGTCTGCTCCGCAATTCGTTTAAGGCAGCGTGCCAGGTTGCGGCGCGAAGGCCCGCGGTAGGAGCGTTCCTCGATCAATCCTTTGTATAGGGTGACCGCGCGGCGCAGGCCGCGGACAAAAAGATCGCTGCGCGAGCTGTTGTCGGCAGTCTCCTCCGGAACATAAAACCGGCTGCAGAGCAAGGCTTCGACAAAGGCCGTATGACGCCACTCGGGATCCACCGACGCGGCATGGGCAATATCGGCAAAAGCCTGCTTGGAGAGAGACTCGAGCTGAGCTCGCTCCGTCTTCCGTTGCCAGGACGGTTCCCGGTCTTGCGCCTCAAGCACCATATAACCGGCCTGCGCCCGGTAGGAATACGCCTGGGCGATCCGCCGCCGCTCCACCGCGTCCGGGAAGCGGGTCATCTGGGAGAAAAACTCGTCCAGACGGACGAAGGCTGTCCAGGGATCGGAGCGGTAGAGGTGGGCCACTGCGGAAAGCAGCAGGCCGTTCAGGTAAACCGCCGCCTCCGATCCCGAGGAAAGATCCTGAAAAGCAATGCGACCCTGGCCCACGTAGGCGAGGTCGTCAATATCGTCGATGATCGCCTGCGCGCGAGGAGAAAAAGCGTTGCCCTCTTCCTGGAAGCTCAAGGGTTGCTCGCCCACTTCCTGCAACAATGTGGGTAAGGTGCTCCTGACTTCGCTCCTGGAGTCCCGCAGGGCTTTCAGTTCCGTAGCCACAGCTTCCACCTCGGCCACGGCCCGGGACGCATCTTTGTCCCAAGCCCGCGCCTGCTGGTAGACCTGGATCACGATCAATCCTGCAATGATGGCGAAGACCGCGAGGAAAAGCGCCGAAGTGGTGCGGACCCGGTGCTGGGCCTGCATGGCTTGCTGCAAGGTTTCCTGCGACTGTCGCAACTGGTCGTGGATTTGATTCATCTCGGCATGGATCTCATCCGAGGTTGAGTCGGCATGCAGAGCTGCCGGTGCAGGCTGCACCGCCGCTGGAGCAGCAACCTGAGCGGCGTAACTTGCCAGAGACTGGCGTCTGGCTTGATAAGCGGGGGGAGAGGCAGGAACCTGGGTCGTGGCCGGGTCGATGGTCGAGCTGCCAACCGTTTGCGCCTCCGCCGGAAATCCGATGAGGATATACAAGCAGGCGAGCAGGCAAATGGCCAGCAGGCCCAGCGCCAGGATGGTCATCCAGCGGTTGGTGTGCTTATGCTCCGCCATGCTTGCGGGATCACTTTCCATTCTGCCTCCGGAGCTGAAATCCAGGGAGCTCCGCCGTGCAGCCGTTGCTCCAGAACGGCTGCACATCAGCAGCTATGACCCTACGACTCGTTACCCTGATTATGGTCTGAAGTATCTGCAACTTCGAGCGTCCGGGCAATCCCACTTCCGGAACAGAAGTTTTGGCTAACCACGACTCCTGGTAACGGTCACGGGCTCAGCCAACTTGAAGGTGACGACGCTTTCTGCCGGCACGGTTATGTCCTTATTGCCGGTAAGAGCGGCACCCGCAGTGCCGGCGCCAGCCCCAAGCAGGCCGCCGATCAAGGCTCCCTTGCCGCCGCCGGCCAAGCCGCCAATCAGCGCGCCGCCCCCGGCACCGCCGCCAATGAACCCGGCGGTGCGTTTGCCTTTGCCTTTGGAGGTCGCCTCATAAGCGGTGGTGCTGACGGAATAATCACCGACTCTTCTGATCGCTATGGCCAGATCTCCAGCGCCCTTGAACCTCCCCTTACCCTTGGAAGCCGTGACCACACCGGTAACCGGAGCACCAGCGCGGATGACAGTAACGCCGTGGACGACCACAGACTGGGCGAGAACGCCACTGAAGCTATCGCCGACGTTGCTGTTCTTGGCACTGACCGTCTGCTCCAAACGAACCACCAGAGGTGTGCCGACAGGAACGGTGTATTCCCTGGGAGGCGGTGGGGGCGCGGGCGGGGCGGCAGCGGTAGCGACCGGAGCAGGAGCTGCGGCGGGTGCTGGCGCGGGTGCAGGCTCCGCGGCAGGGGCGGCCGGCGGGGGAGCCGCTGCCTGGGGGGTAGGCTCCGCAGCAGGGGCGGCGGCCGGAGCCGGCCCTTTATTGCATCCGCCCAGCAACAGCAATGCGCTCAATGCGAGCGGAAGCATGCCGGAGGCGTACGTGGCCTGCCTGGTCGTAGGGCGGCCAGTGGAGTCGATTGCGCTCGATAAAGTGTGCTTGTTCATGGTTCTCTCCATTGATGCGAAGGTCTCTACGCCGTCATGCCAAGCCGGCTGTTCCAGCTTTTCCTGAATCAGCGCGTGAGCCGAAGTTACTGTGCAGTGATGCTGAGCAGCCTTGGATTGCACTCAATTTTGCGCGACCCGGGTCGATCTCAAATCGATTCGGACCGAAGGTCCAGCCATTCGATCCAGCAAGCCTTGCAAACCCCAGACAATCTTGATGCACGATCACGGATCGAGGGAGGCGGCCGCGTTGAGAACGCCTTAAGCTTACACCAACTCTGCACACTTCTTTAGGATGCCAGCGACGCCAGGCGACCCGCGCTGGAGGGTGGTCGGGGTGGAAAGCAGCCGTAAGAGGGGATGCGCCAACGGAAATATCAAAAATTGGTTTCTCCGAGCCAGACTTTCGGGGGCCAAGTTCCCAGACTGGAGTTTCGGGGCTGGTGGACGGATCCAAATCTGCGGAAGAAGCGAGTTTCCGGAAGTCACCGCTCGATGGTTTGTATCACGGCACGACTTTAGGGGCCGGTGACGGCCTTCTCGTCATCCCTACGGGACTGAGTTTCGAGATGCGGTTCACACACACCCTCTTCGACCCCGGCTCGCTACCGTAGCGCGTATCTCTCTCTGACCAGGAAGAGATAGCAACCGATGCCGATCAGCAGCCAGAAACCGACCGCGACCAGGGGCGCATGGAAACTCCCTGTCTTTTGTATGAGCAACCCGGTGATCCAGGGGGCTGCGATCCCGGCTATGTTTGCGGCCGTATTCTGTATGCCGGCCACTCGGGCCGAGGCGGAGCGCGGCGTTAAGGTCTGAGTCAACGCCCAGTAATTTGCGGTGGCTAGCCCGAGTCCGCTGAGCGAAAACACGGCCAGAAAGAGCGTAACCGCGGTGGAGTGCGAAAAGGCTCCGAAGGCGGCGCTGAACGCCAACACGAAACCTGCGATGGTAAATGCCTTTCGTACGGTGACGGCGTTGCGTCCACGCGCGATGAGCCGATCGGCGGCCCACCCGGCGAGGATGGCAATCGTCCCGGTTCCGGCAAACGACATGAACGTGAACCAACTGGAAGCGGCTAATGAAAGACCGAAGCGCTCTTTGAAATAGGTTGGCATCCACGTCATGCAGAAGTAGACAAAGTACATGTAACAAAAGGTCGCGAGGCAGGTGCCCCAGATGACTGGCGTACCCAAAATAGCGCCCCAGGACACTGCCGTGCCGGCACCCTGTGCTTCTGTCACCACAACGGGTCTGTGATCGTCCCTCACCAGGAACAGCCATGGTACGAGCCAAAGGATACAGAACGCTCCATTGAGCACGAACATCCACCGCCATCCGAAGCCCAGCACAAGATAGGTGGCGATGGGAGCTCCGATGGCGGGTCCATACTTCGTCCCGGACATCAGGATGCCCATCGGCAGACCGCGTTCACGTTCAGAAAAGTTTTCCCGGATATACCGCATGCTGGCGGGAATGACGATCGCCTCGCCAATGCCCAGCGCCACGCGTAAGCCGATCAGGCCGTGCAGAGAGCTCACCATCGCGGTCGCGGCCGAAGCGGCGCTCCACAGAAACATGCCCGCCGCGTAGGGCCATTTGAGACCGAAGCGGTCCACCACCCATCCAGCGGGGGTTTGCAACAAGGTATAGGCCCAGAAAAAGGCGGATAGTAAGATCCCCGACGCTTCTGCGCTGAGCGGAAAACTTGCCCGGACTGCCGGGAGCGCAGCAGACAGGTTGATGCGGTCGGTGTAGGCAATGATGACACCCAGGGTAAGGAGCGCAACCACCAGCCATCTTGAGTTGCTGCGTGCGGGAACCTGGGTCATGGAAGGCTGTGCCTTAGCAGACCTCGTACATCGGGCGACCATCGTTCTTGCCGGGCAACATACCTTTATCCCCCTGGTTGACGGGGCGCACCCAGTTCGGTGTCGAGCGCGTCCTTCACCGCAGAAATGCCGATAATCATCAGCTCCAGATCGGTAGAGCCATTGTTGGTGAAGGAGTGCGCTTCGCGGAACAGGATGGGCACTCCATCTCCTTTGTGGATTGGTTCGGTTTCTTTATTCACCTGCACCTGGCCGCTCCCATCCATCACGTAGTAAATCTCTTCCACGCCGGTATGGTAATGCAATCCTTCCGATGCGCCGGGCGGAATCAGCAAGTGATCGACGTATGCCCAGTTGGTCTCAAAAACGTCCGAATCGAGGGCACGCCGGTATCTCACCGTTCCCTGCCCGCCATGATAATTCGCGACCGGTTGCAACAGCGACTTGTCGAGGCGCATGACCATGAACTGCGGGATTTCATCTTTTGCCGTCACCTTGTCCCGCGAGTCGCCAAGGTTGAAGGCGTCATAGTGCCCCTTGGTCATGGAAACGTTGATGTTGAGATAGTCGACGAGTTCGTTGGTCGGGTTGTAGACGGCGTGCGAGTGGCCTCTGCGCTGGGGCGCTCCGGCGGGTCCCTTCACCCGCGAAGTATGGCTGTCGACCGTGAACTCTGCCTCCCCGTCGAGGATGGTGAACATTTCTTCCACTGTGTTGTGGAAGTGCTCCGCAACACCGCCGCCGGGCTGCATTTGGCAGCGAAAGACAAAGTTCAGGTTCACGTCCACGGCGCTGGCCGGAACGAGGGTCTGACATTTTCTCAAGCCGACACTGCCGTGGGAGTGCGCGGGCTCGACCTTGCTCAGATCAGTGTGCCCGATTCTCTGCGCGAGCGGCGGACGAGGAGCCGTCATTTGCGCCAAGGCTGCCAAGGGTATCAGCATCGCCGCCATCAACCATGTTTTCATAAACACTCCTACCAGTTCGTAATCGAACCATCGGGCCGGAAGTAGGTTTGTGCGCGTGCGGTGACGGGTTCGGTAATTTCGGCGATCTGGGTAAGTAGCTTCAAATCCAGCTCCACGCCCAGGCCGGGCCGGTCGTTGGGATAGAGCTTGCCGTCTTTGAAGTCCAGGCACTTGGGCAGGTAGTCCAGCGTACGGCCCTGGTAGTTGTATTCCATCAGGACCGGGCCCGAAAATGTTCCCAGGCTGTTGACTAATGCGGCGGTGGCGATGGGTCCAGTGAAGTGGGGAACGATGCCGACAAAGTGGGTTTCACAAATGGCGGCAACCTTCATCATCTCCGTGATGCCGCCGACATTGGGCAGCGTGGCGCGAACAAAATCGATGGAGTGGTCTTCTACCAGTTTGTTGAAGTCCCAGCGGTTTCCCCATTCCTCGCCCGCAGCCAGGGGAACATTTACTTTGCTGCGCAGGATGGGGAGGTCTTGCTGGAATGCTTCCGCACGAACCGGGTCTTCGACGAAGAAGGGCGCGAGATCTTCGATCGAATTGCAACCGCGGATGGCATCGGGCAAGTCGAAGCGCTGATGAAAGTCGATGCACCAGTCGCCATTTTTGCCGACACCTTCCCGTACCTGGGCGCATTGGTCGCGCATGATGGTGATGCGCTCGCGGGTGTTATAGGTACCGTTGGCCGGCGCCTCTGAGGCGCCGAATCGGAATGCGCGATAGCCGGCTTCGATAGTGAGGCGAGCACGATCCTTGAGGCTGGTCTCTTTTGTGATCCCGGGAATTTTTCCGGCGGTGTTGTAACACTCCACGTGGTCGCGCACCATGCCGCCCAGTAGTTGATGTACCGGCTGGCCTTGCACCTTGCCCTTGATATCCCATAGTGCCAGGTCGAGGGCGCCGATGGCGTCGGTTCGTTCGCGGCCGGCCGGGTAGAAAAAGGCTCGATTCATGTCTTGCCAGAGACGCTCGATGAATTGCGGGTCCTGGCCGATGAGTCTTCCCGCGGACGGGGAGAGGGTATCTTTCACGCCTCCTTCGCCGATCCCGGTGATGCCGGCATCAGTCTCAACGGTGACCACCACGTCGCTCTGGTTGAAAAGCGGGTTAGGATGCGGCGGTAAATAGGCACGCACGCGGGTGATCTTCATCTTGGGGAGAGGGGTCGCGTAGGACGGTAGAGTGCGCATGCCGGTGGCAATTGCTGTGGCCGCAAGGGAACGGAGGAATGCTCTTCTTTTCATGACGTGACGTCTCCTTCAGACTTCGAAACTTGGTCGCACCGAGACAAAACCGCAGATCTCTCCACTAGGCTGCGGTTTCTTTGCTCATGGCGGTGAACTCCAACGCATTTACTTGTTCCTGTAGGCATGCACTGCGGCCACCAGGGCGGTTGCTTTTGCTTCCACCGTGGGCGCGTCATCTCCGGGCTTGTAGATCGACGAGCCGACGCCTAGACCTTGCGCTCCCGCGGCCAACCAGGGGGCCACTTGGTTTACGTCGACTCCACCTACGGGAATTACGACGGATGACTTGGGCAGAACCGCACGCAACGCCTTGAGCATGGGCGGACCGAGCACCTCGGCGGGAAAAAGCTTGATTGCATCGGCACCGGCTTCCAACAAGGCGAAGGCTTCAGTCGGGTTGAAAAATCCCGGGAAGGCAAACAGGCCGGCCTGCTTCGCGGCTCGCACAATCGCGGTGTTGGCATGAGGCGTGACGATCAACTGCCCTCCGGCCGCGGCCACTTCCTCGACCTGCGACACTGTGGTCAGAGTGCCGCCTCCAATCAGCATGCGGCTGCCGAAAGTTCGCGACAAAATGGAGATGCTCTCGAGCGGGTTCGGTGAGTTCAATGGCACCTCGACGATGCTGACTCCCGCCCGCTCCAATGCAGAGCAGATTGCTTCCACCTCGAACGGCTGGACGCCGCGCAGGATCGCAACCAGGGGGCAACGTTCGAGCCATGCTCTTACGTCCAATGCAGCCTCCTGCCAATGGCGGCGAGACCGAGCGCCGCCGCATCTTCGTCCTCCATCGTGGCCACACCTCCGCAGGCCTCGATCACCTGGGCGTAAAGGTCGCAAAGATGGGCCGCGCCTACCAGGTGTACGTGACTGCCCTTTGGCATGGTGGCGCGCACCTCGTGCCCTATCAATAGGCCCGAAAGATACGAGGCAGATTTCTCTTCTTTGAGCTGACCCATCAACGGAAGAGTGCGCACGCCGAAAAGATGGTGAAGCAGTCCGCCGGAATCCACCGAGCGGGCGATCCCATGGTGAAATGCTGTCTTGTCCACTGCGGGGTTGCTGGTCATGGTGCGTTCCAGGATGGTGCACTTACGCAGAGCACCATAGAGTTCCCCCGTCATGCAGGTGGTAAAGCTCACAATCTTGCGATCGCTCAGTTGAATCCACTTGGAATGCGTTCCGGGAAAGCAGACCAGGCCCGAGCCGCCGAACGCCTCCTGAATGCCCATGGCTGCTGTTTCTTCGCCACGCATCAACTCCGGCACGCCGGCTGCGTCTGGCCCAATGACGCCTGGGACCAGGCGGACCTTCGCTCCCTCGAATGGTACCCGAACCACGGCGTCCGCCAGTTCGGCGATGCCGATCGGGCACGGAAGATATTCTGCTTCGACCCAACCCTGGCGGCTGCCGATCATGCCGCAGAGGAGGATGTGCTTCTCGCCGGCGGCCAGCCAGACCCCGACCTCGGCCCTTAAAGCTTCTTCAAAATTCCCTTCGCCTACGCGCAGAATGCCTTGGGGGGAAGAGGCCCTGGCAAAGACAGACCCCTCTGCACTGACCCTAAACGCACGGAAGTTGCTGGTACCCCAATCCACTGCAATCAAGGGTTATGCTCCTGGGAGTTCTTCTCCTGACCCAATGTAACAAGGCGTCAGGAACCCTACCTCGCCGCATAGTCCTTGGTCTGTTTGGTCCCCGAGTTATAGAGCGTGAAACTGCCCTTGGGGCTCGCGGTCAGGAGAAAATAATTTCCCGGATCCGAGCCTTGTGGATTGGCGATGTATTCCGCGGCCGTGTTGTGCTCCGGGCCGGCTTTCTCCGCAAAATGAAGCTGCCAGAGCGTCTCCAGACCAGGAGCCTTCAGCACTTCATCGATCACCAGCGGCGATCCGCCCTTGGTGGCTGCGTTATTCATGATCGCCACCCGGGGATGAATACCGTCAATCAGCGCATGACTGGAGCTTGCATTCAGTCCGTGATGCGAGACCACCAGGATGTCGATGCTTCCAATCCGATTGACCGGGCACATGAACATCATTTCTTTGTCCCACGTGAGGTCACCGAGATCAAGGATTTTAAGCCTACCGAAATTGATTAGGATTCCGAGCGAATGAGAGTTTTCGCTGCGGTCGGTAGGCTTGGTTTCCGGCGTGTCGCAGTATTGATTCTTTTCCCCGCCGCCGGGTAGGGAATGGTCGATCACATTGCCATCGCTGCTGATGACCGTAGCCTTGAGGCCCGTGACGGGCAGCACCTCGCCGGGGTGTGCCACCATGTGCTTCGACTTGCCGGTGGCCAACACCTGCTGGTAGGCAGCATAGATTTTTCCCGTGGGTCCCCCGGGTTTGGTATCGATGTTGGCGCCGTGATCGATGAAGGTGCCCACAGGAATCCTGTCGACCAACTGCGGTACGCCCCCGCTATGGTCGTCGTGATAGTGGGTCAGCAAAACATAATCAATTTTACTGATGCCCGCGCTCTTGGTTGCCGCGAGTATCCGATCCGCATCGCGGCCTTCATTGTCAGGCCAACCGGTGTCGATGAGGAGAGACTGGCCCGTCGGGGTGACAAAAAGAGTGGATTGACCGCCCTCCACATCGATGAAGTACACCCGAAGATCGCGTTTGGCTGCCCTGGCCGCGGGCTGGATTGCCAGCAGTGTGGCTAGCAAAGCAAGCGAGGTAACAACAGATTTTCGTTTCCGTTCGAGAAGAGTCATGATGATCCCTTGCTTGCTTTTTAAAACTGGAACCGGAGCGAGGCCTGCAAGTTACGAGCGTTGCCGACAATGGACGTAATCTGGCCTACCTGCGAGTTTCCAACGGTCGAGTTCGGATAATTAAATTGGGGATGGTTGAATGCGTTAAACGCTTCGAAACGGAACTGGAACATCATCTGCTCGTGAATCGGAAAGTTCTTGAAGAGCGATGCGTCATAGTTCGTCCGCCCTGGCCCGACGATCGAGTTGCGTCCAGCATTACCGTAGGTGTACTGCGCTGGGGTGGCAAAGGCAGAGGGGCTAAACCAGTGCAGCAGAGTCTTGGGGTAGACGACGGGACCAACGATGTTGGGACGGCTTGACGTTCCATTGGTCGTGGATGTCTGCAAGACGGGCGAAAACCAGAGACCGCTCTGCGTAAATAGAATCCCATTCATCTGCCATCCACCCAGGAGCAAATCGGTTACACCACCATTGTTGAGGAACTTTTGCCCCTTGCCAAAAGGGAACGCCCAGAGAAAGCTCAATGTCAGACGGTGGCGTTGATCAATGACCGAGTTGCTTACTTCGTGGGGGAAGCGCGCATCCTGGGGATTGGGCCCGGTATCGCCTCCACCGAACTCGAGTGGTACGTCGTCAATAGCATGAGAGTACGTGTAGCCGAGCAGCGCGCTCACGCCGTGGCTCAGCCGTTTGTCGGCGGTGAACTGAAAGGCGAAATACTCGGCAAATCCATCAGAGACGTAGTAATTCACGTCGCTCTGGAGCGGGTCGGTCTTGTAGAGCGGCCGCCGAGACACGGTCGAGGTCGGTCCGGGAATCGGCTCGTTCGCATTCCAGACATCCTGTAAGTGGCGGCCCAGATTGCCAACGCCAACGAACTTCAACACCATTTCCAACGGTACGATCTCGTGTTCCACGCCGAGGTTGAACTGTTCAGCGTAAGAAGGGCGGAAATTCGGAGCGATAGCAGTTGCCGTGCCGTTCGGAACGGGGGGAATGACGATAGGCTGCAACGCGGGGAAGCCCTGGCTTACCGTCGGCCCGACGTTGACGTCGCCAGGGGTGGTCTGCAATGTCAAGCCGAAGGGAAGATTGCGAGCCAGCCGCATATTGCCCGCTTCACTGCCGGAAGCATTATAGAAAAGGCCCACCCCGCCGCGGACGACCGTATGCGACAGTGCCTGATAAGCAAAGCCAAACCGTGGTCCGAAGTTCGGCCAGTACTTCAATACGCCGACCGTGGGGCCGACACCATTCACGCCGGCGACCAGGTACTGACCGGTAACAGGTGAGAAATTGGACCAACGATTTAATTCCTCACTGGGTGGACTGAAGTAGTCCCAGCGCAAGCCGTAATTCAGCGTCAGGTTCTTCGTGGCGCGATAGTCATCGGCAAAGTAGACTCCTACTTCGTTCATCCGGATTCCCGGAAATGGGTAAGTGTAGTCGTGACCATCAAGGGTTGGAAAGCCAAGTAAGAAGCTCGCCGCGGCGTCGCCACCCTTACCTGCGGGATTGCGCGAATCGGTAAACGCTGCGGAGAAATTAAAGCGACCGTTGCCCAGGTTGGTTTGATAAATGGTCAGCTGTCGACGGCGGAAGTCAGCGCCCACCTTGAACGTATGCGCGCCTTTCGTCCAGGTCAGGTTGTCGAGTTCCTGAAAGGTGTTCTCGCGGCGATAGAGCGGCAGAGAGCGGGATTGCCCCACACCCAGATAACTGGCCGGAGAGAAAATCGGCAGGTTCTGCTCGCGCGGGGTGACATTCGAATTCGGAACACCCAGCTGATTGCCAAGGCCACCTCCCGGGGCAAAATTGATGGGCACGTAATCCAGGCGGTAGCGGTTAAAACCTACGCGAAAATCGTTGACCAGGGTGGGAGAGAAAACGCGTACGTAACTCGTTGCGACATGCTGAGTGGGTGAGGAGGAGGCACCGGCGAACGACGCTTCGTCGCTGAGACTCACCGGTGTAGAGATACCGGGGATAGTGCTCTGCGCGTAGGTGCTGGGTGCAATGGTGGTTGTGTCTTGAATGGACCAGCGGGCAAAGACCGCGTCTTTCGCCGTGATCTGTTCGTCGATCCTTACATCGCCCTGGTCGTAGTTCTGCGTTTGTATGCGAGGAACAGAGTAGTTGTTGAGCCGAGCGGTGCTGGTCGGAGTAGGGTAGGCATTGATCATTTTCGCCGAGATGGGATCCCATCGATCGGACGGAATGATGTTGTTGGGAAACGCTGTACGAAGGAAACCGCCCGGGACTGCAGGATTCGGCCTGGTCGTTAGCGGGTCGTAGATAAGCGTATTCGGAAGTAGTTCCCCGAAATCGCCCTGCCGCATGCGCAGGGTGGGGATATTACCCCGCTCGAATATCTGGACACTATTGCGCGAGCCTTCGTAATCTATGAAAAAAAACGTTCTATCTTTCCCATGATAGAGCTTGGGTATGACGACCGGCCCGCCTAGGGACCCGCCAAATTGATTCAAACGGAAGGTGGGGAAGCTGGTGCCCGCCGCGTTGAAGTAGGTGCGCGCGTCCACGTCGGAGTTGCGGATGAACTCGAAGAGACTGCCGTGCAATTGGTTCGTTCCCGACTTGGAGATGACGTCAATGACCGCGCCGGAATTGCGGCCCACGTCGGCGCTATAGAGATTGGTCTGGATCTTGAATTCGCGTACCGAATCTACAGCGGGGCGAAGGGTAATGGAGAGGGTGAGGCGCTCGTTGTTATCGATGCCGTCATAAAGAAAGTTATTGTCGCCTTCACGGTTACCGTTGGAGAAAATTTCCGAGGCCGCGCGGCGGTCGTCCGGCCTGGTTCCGCCCATGATCGTTCCGGTGGTCGATTCGCCTACGCCGTTGACCCCCGGGCTAAGCGTCGCCAGCTGGACAAAGTTCCGGCCATTGAGCGGCAACTCGTTCACCAGCTGCTGAGCGATCACCGTTCCCACAGAAGACGACTCGGATTCGAGCAGCGGCGGGTGGCCGGTCACGCTGACCGTTTCGGCGGCCTGGCCTACCTTGATCACCGGGTCGATACGAGCCTGCTGGTTGACCTGTAGATTGATGCCGGTCTGTTCGAGTTTGCTGAACCCTGGCGCCTCCACGGCAAGGGTATAGTTCCCCGGGGGCAGCGAGGTCAGCACATAGTCTCCGCCCTTCCCGCTGGTGGTGGTGTGCACGATGGAAGTCTCGACGTTGATGGCCTGCACGGTGGCGCCCGCGACCGCCGCGCCGGAAGAGTCCAGCACGTTTCCGCTCAATTCCGCGGAAGCGACCTGTGCTTGACCCTGCGAGCACACCAACAAAATCGCCGCCAGAGCGCAAAGCGCCTTCGCCCACAAAACCAGATTGTGTGTTCTTTGCTTGTTGACCACAGCTCCTGCCTCCTGAAAACGTGCGCAGAAACCTATATCACCGTGGATAAACGATGTGCAAACGTTTTTTGAATATAAATTCGGATTCCGGATCATTTTTCGACAATTCGGTTTTTATTCCGCTATCATCTGCCCACTGCGGTTTCACTGGTTCCGATATCATGATGTCCATCGAACTCGTATGCTGAAGACCAAACCCGCTCGCCCAGCCAAGGCCGGGGCACCCAACCTGGTGAAGACCGACACCACTAAGGAACCGCGTGTCGGAGACCAATACTTCTCCCGCGCTGTGGGCAAGGCGCTGGAGGTTCTGGAGTTCCTCCAGGGCGAGTTAAAGCCGTTATCCATGAACGAGATTGCCCAGCGGATTCAACTTTCGAAAACGTCGGCGTTTCGCATTCTGCGTACCCTGGAAACCCTGGGATGCGTGGTGGTGGATGGGCGGGGCCAGTACGTGCTTGCCCCGGGCATTCACGCGGTCACGCCCACGCAATGGTTGGGCAAGTTGCACCGTGTCGGAGTGCCTTACCTGGGAGCGCTCAGCCGGGAACTCGCCGAGACGTCTACCCTGGCGGCTTTGTTTGAGAATCGGGTCGAGGTTATCGCGGTGGTGGAGAGTCCGCATGTGATCCGGATGAGCAATGTTGTGGGGCATATATTGCCGCCTAACGCCAGTTCGCTGGGTAAAGCGATTACGGCTTTCCAGGCGCCGGAGCACCGGGAAAGGTTGTTGCGAAGCTTTGGGACCTACCGGTTTACCAAGCACACCATCACGGATCGCAAGGACCTGAACCAGGAGTACGAGGGTATCCGGGCGCAGAAGTACGCGATTGATCGTGAGGAGTGCGCTTACGACGGGATTTGCTTCTGCGCGCCTATTTTTGGACCGAATGGGCAGGTTTCCGCTGCTATCAGCTCATCGATGCCCAAGTCGCGGCTGGAGGATAAGGCGCATGAAGAGGCGATTATCGCGGCGGTGCGGGCCTGTGCAGACCAGCTTGCGTCGGATCTGAAGAAGGCCTGAGAGCGCGAGAAAAGAACCGCAGATCTGGCCATGGAAAAGCCCAGGGCTAGAAGTGTGTATCTCAATCAGTCCAGTCCCGAAGGGACGGCTGCCCAAATCCTGGTTCTCACACACGCTTGCCCCGGCGTGCCATGGAAGCCAAACCGAGGAATCTGTAGTTTCTCTCTTTGTCGCCATCGACAAGCTTATTTTCCGAACTAACCATCGTAATATCGGAATGTAATTTACTTTCCTCTCTACTGGTCCTGTTTTGTCTTGACGGTCCTATTCTCGAAATATATTCTTGGGCGGCTTAAACGGAGGGCGAGCCGTGCGCCCCGACTGACAAGCATGCGAGGAAACGATATGATGCGACCCGTGTATCTGCGACGGATTCTTTGTGCCTTTGCGCTTCTTCCCTTCTCTTCTGTGTGGGCGCAAACACCGCTGGCGGCCAGAATCGGCCATACCGACCCCAGCAAATACACCCGCAGCCGCTCCCACAACAGCGCCGGCGATATGGCGTGCGAACTGCTGGTTCCCCCTTCCGCCATGGACGTCAATCTCAACTTCATGCACCGGTGTGAAATTATGCCCGGCGGCGGCGTCGGCGCCCACTTCCACAACACCACCGAAGAGATGTTCATCGTGTTCGACGGCCAGGCGGAATTCACCATCGACGGCCGCACCTCGGTCCTCAAGGGAACCGTGGGGGCGCCGTGCCGGATGGGCCACTCCCATGCGATATACAATCCCTCAGATAAACCGGTCGAATTTATGAACATCAACGTGGCCCAGATCAAAGGTCACTACGATGCCTTCAATCTGAACGATGCCCGGGTCGGGGCCCCCAAGGACGCCATACCGGTGTTCATGACCATGAACCTGGATAAAACGAAGCTGAAACCCATGCCCAACTATCTAGGCGGCCAGGGCACGGTGCAGTACCGCCGCGCGCTCGACGCGGATGTGTTCCTGACCAACTGGGCTTACGTGGATCACATCCTCATTCCGCCCGGAGCTTCGATCGGCAAGCACTACCATAAGGGCGTAGAAGAGATTTTTTACGTGCTCAACGGCGATGGCGAAGTGCAAGTGAATGCGGAGTCGGCACCTATCCATAAGGGCGATGGGGTGCCGATTCGGTTTAACGAAGCGCACTCTTTCACCAACAATGGATCAGCAGACCTCGAGCTGATGGTCGTCGGCATCTCGGCCCAGAAGAACGCGCTCGATACGGAGCTGGGCGAATTTCCGCACGCACACTGAACTCAATATGGAGAGGATTCATGACCAAGAAGATCGATACCCATGCACACCTGGGCGAATGCTGCGTGTTCGGGCTGCTCAGCACAGAAGAAGACATGCTTCGCCGGATGGAAGAATGCGGAGTGGATGCGACCATCGTCCAGCCGTATCCGGGAGCGACCACGGCCTCGAAAACACACGACCGCATCGCTGAGCTGTGCGCCAAGCATCCGGGCCGCTTCTTCGGCATCGCCAGTACCACTCCGCACGGGCCTCGCGATGCGTATGAGCGGGAAATGGAGCGCTGCATAAAGGACCTGAAGTTTGTCGGGATCAAGCTGCACACCATTGGCCACGGGGTCAATCCACTGTCGGAGGATGGGGACCGGGTGTTTGCCACGGCCCACTCGCTCGGTGTTCCGGCCATGGTCCACACCGGCCCTGGAGTCCCCTTCGCGCTGCCCGCGCTGTGTATTCCCGCAGCCAGAAAATATCCCGACCTGAAAATCGTTCTCGCCCACGCCGGTTTTGCCGTATTCACGGCTGAGGCCCAGGTCGCTGCCTCGGTATGCGGTAATCTCTATCTCGAAACGTCGTGGTGCATTGGAGAGGATATCCGCTGGATGATCGACACCATCGGCGCGGACCGGGTGATGCTGGGGGCCGATCTGCCCAGCAATGTGCCGGTGGAATATGCGAAATACAAGGCACTCGAGCTCGCCCCCGAGGTTTATGAGAAGGTTCTGGGCGGGACAGCGATCGATGTGTTCAAACTGAAATGGTGAGGTGACAATGTTCGTCCTGTTTGTGGATATGAAGCTGAAGCCGGGGGCACAGGCGGGCCTGGAAAAGACCTACACTGAAACCTTTCGGCCTGCAATTTCCCAACAAGAAGGCTTTCGCGGGGTGGAACTGCTGCGACCAAACCAGGCAGGCGGCGAATGGCGTCTCAGCATCGCTTTCGAGTCCCGCGAATTGCAGAAAAAGTGGGTTGCGCTGGATCTGCACCAGGTGGTGTGGCCCCAGATGCAAAGCTATTTTGCGGATTTCTCGGTGAACGACTACACCTCGGTTTAAGGAGCCCTATGGAACGAAACGTTCCCGAATACGTAAGCGCGTCGGTTCCCGTTCCAGCCACTGCCAGGGTTCCCTGGTACAAGAGCACTTTCCCCAGCTACTTCGGCATTTTTCTCTTTGTGGGCTATTACCTCAAGCTGGCTGAGCCGACGATTGGCTATGCCAGCCCCACCGTTGTGCTGTGGGGGTTGGTGGTCGCGGGATTGCTTTGCTTTGGGCTCTACTACTACGTGCCGGCCATGCTGGGCATGCAAACCGGACGCACACTCTACGTGGTCGGCACCTCCACCTTTGGCACTACGGGCGGATTTCTCATCCCCGGAATACTGATGGGGCTATTGCAGGTCGGCTGGGTGGCCGTGGACGCCGCGATCGCCACCGGCTTCATCATGAAAGGCCTGGGCCAGACCTCCAGGATCCTTTATAGCGTCATCGCCCTGGTGTGGCTGTACAGCCTGGGATGGGTGGCTATCAAGGGCATTCATTATGTCGCCCAGGTAGCCAAATTCCTCAATTGGATTCCGTTCCTCATGATCCTGATCGTGCTGTGGGCCAACCGATCGGGCATTCCACAGTACCAGGCGCCGCACCACGAACCGTTGACCGGCTTTTTGAATGCGCTGCTGGTTACCATCGGTTTCTTCGCCACGGCAGGAGCAGCCGGTACCGATTTCGGCATGAATAACCGCAACCGGAAAGACGTTGTTCTCGGTGGTGTCACCGGGATCGTTGCCGGCGCAATCATTGCCGGTGGCGTCTCGGTGTTTTCCGTTGCCGGCTATTTAGGCCGCAGTACCGGACCGGCCAGCTATGATTACACGGCAGCCATTGCCAGCGTGGGAGCCCTGGCTCCGGTGATGTTCTTTCTCTTCGCCGCCGCCTGCCTGGTGCCCACCTGCTTTTCCGCCTTCATTGCGGCGAACAGCTTCAGCACGATGTTGCCCAAGATTTCCCGGCCGGTATCGACGATGGTCGGGGTTACCATCAGCGCCGTCCTGGCCATCAGTGGCGTAGCCGACAACCTGATCGGGTTCTTCAGCATTATTGCTGCATCCTTCGGCCCTATCTGCGGCGCTATGGTGGCGGATTATCTGCTGGCCGGCAAACGATGGTCTGGCCCGCGGCTGGGCATCAACTGGGCCGGATATATAGCCTGGATCATCGGCTTCATGGTCGGCATGCCGGAACATATTCCGGGGCTCCCAGCAGCTTTGGTCAAGGCCGACAATCCATCGGAGCTGTATGCGTTCGCCTGCGGATTCCTGGTTTACATCATTTTGGCTCGCCTGGGATTTCGGCCGCCGTTGGTCGACTCGGAGGTACTTGCATGACAAAATTCCTTGCGCTTCTATGGATGATTGCCCCGGGGCTATTGCTCGCGCAGCGGGGTCCACTCACCCCTGTAGTGCCGCTCGAGCAACGCATCGCCCACGCCGATCCGTCAAAGTATCGGAACATGAAGGCGGTGCATGATGGCCCGGGCGCGCTCGACTACAGGCCGCTGTTCGATGCGACATCGCTCGAGACCAATCTGTTTTTCATGCACCGCGGCGTGATTGAGCCCAAGAGCGGCATCGGGGCCCACTTCCACAATCAGTGCGAGGAAATGTTCATCATCCTCGACGGCGAAGCCCAGTTCACAATTGATGGACGGACTTCCACCTTGAAGGGGCCGGCGGGTGCGCCGACACGACTCGGCCACTCGCACGCTATCTATAACGCCACCGACAAGCCGGTGGAGTGGATCAATTTCAACGTCGGGACCATGAAGGGTGTCTACGACGCCTTCAATCTCGGCGATGGACGGGTAGGCGCCCCCCTGGATCCGATCCCCGCATTTATGGCCATGCATCTCGACCGATCGCTGCTGAAGCCGGTCGAGCATATGGATGGGGGCACCGGTACGGTGCAATATCGCCGGGCTCTGGATCCCACGGTCTTCGCCACCACCTGGTCTTATGTGGATCATCTGCTCTTGCCCCCGGGGACCACCGTGGGGCCTGTGTCCAAGCCGGATATGAGCGAGATCTATTACGTGATGGCGGGCGATGGCAGCGTCACGATTGGCTCGGAGACGGCCCAGATCCACAGCGGAGATGCCGTTCCCGTGCGGTTGGGCGAGCGCCAGTCCTTTGCCAACTCCGGCAGCGGGCCCCTCGAATTCATGGTTTTCGGCATCGCCAGCGACATGGCCGCCAAGCAGGCCCTGATGGAAACCAAGCGCAGGCTTCACTAAGTCTCTGGATTGCGGGCCAAGGGAAACCAGATTGCTCCAGGCCCCGTGGCGCGGTAGCAACGAACGAAGCCTCCTCCCTGGACGGTGATCGAGTCCGGCACCCCGAATTTTCCGGATAGGTAGGTTTTCGCCCGCAGGTTATTCTGGTGGTTTGGAGTTCAATCCTGCTTGCCTGGTCGCCACGATGCCTACCCTTGCCGCTGTGAATCCTAACCGCACCTATAACCGCCTGCTTCTGCTGGTTGCGGGGCTGGGTGGGTTGCTGTACGGGGTGGATGTTGGCATCATCGGCGGCGCGCTGCCTTACCTGGAAGCCACCTCCGGCTTAAACGCCAGCCAGCTCTCCATCATTGTTGCGGCGGTGTTGCTGGGTAGCGTCTTCTCTACCCTCTTTGCCGGGCTGCTCGCCGATTGGCTGGGACGCAAGCCTCTGATGGTGATGAGCGGAGCGATTTTTGTGCTCAGCATTCCCGTCATTGCTCTTTCCCACGGATTCGGCCCCCTGTTTTTTGGCCGCCTGCTGCAAGGCGTCAGCGGAGGGCTGGTGGGTATGGTGGTTCCTCTCTATCTGGCGGAGTGCCTGTCGGCCCAGGACCGAGGCAAGGGCACGGGCGCCTTCCAATGGCTTTTGACCCTGGGCATTTTTCTGGCGGCGCTCATCGGCATCTACTACAGTTACCGGGTGTCCGCCCTGCTCACTTCCACCACGCCGGCAGCCCTGCTTGGCGTGAAAGATCAGGCGTGGCGGCGCATTTTCTGGATGTCGATGCCGCCGGGCATCCTGTTTCTTGGGGGTAGCCTGTTTGTCGCCGAATCGCCGCGTTGGCTTTTCCGGCGCGGACGCAAGGAGCAAGCCCTGAAGGCGCTGCTGCGATCGCGAAGCAGCGAGCAGGCTGCAGTGGAGTTGGAGGAGATGGAGCAGACTTCCCTCTCCAGTCAACGCGCCTCGACCGCACGCGGGGCGGTCAAAGACGCCCTCTTACAGCGAAAGTATGTTCTCCCTTTTCTGCTTGCCTGCGTCATCCTCTTCTGTAACACCGCGACCGGCATCAACTCGATCATTGGATACAACACCGATATCCTGCTGCAGAGTGGGCTTTCCGATCTGCACGCCCATTGGGGATACGTACTGTTCACGGCGTGTAATTTCCTGATGACGATCGTGGGCATGACGCTGGTCGATCGCAAGGGGCGGAAATTCCTGTTGACCCTGGGAACCTCCGGCATCATCGTTTGCCTGGCGTTTGTCGGCATCCTTTTCCTGCGCACGGAAAAGAACAGGTTTGACATTCGGGACGCAATCCAATCTCAGATCGGGCCGGATCAAGGCGTTTCGCTACACTTCGATCAAGACATCGCCAAGCGCCTGCTTCCTGCCAATGCTTTCGCGGGCAGCGCGCCCGACCGGTTAGCGCTGAAGGTGATTTATTCCTACGGAGGATTCGACGGAACCACCCGAACGATGCGTTCCGCGGAGGGCGAGGCCCCGGTCACCATCAACCGGCAGAGCAGCCTGCCCTCGACCAAGGTCGAGGCATTCTTCCGTGACCCTTTTGCGAACCTCGACGCGGCACGCGCGGCTCCGCTCAAAATTGAGCACGCCTATGTCGGGCCTCTGCCCGACGCGATGCACGGCTGGCTGGTGGCGATAGGGCTGTACGGTTTCGTCGCGTTCTATGCGCTGGGGCCGGGGGTTTGCGTGTGGCTCGCACTGTCCGAGTTGATGCCCACGCGCATCCGATCTAATGGCATGAGTATTGCGCTGGTCATCAACCAGATGGTTTCAACGACGCTGGCAGCGATCTTCCTGCCGGTCGTCGGCAAGTATGGTTATTCCATGATGTTTTTCTTATTCTGCGGGTTCACCCTGATTTACCTGTTGACCGCGGCGTTCTTCCTTCCCGAAACAAAGGGCAAGACTCTCGAGGAGATTGAGGCCCATTTTGCCGCTGCGTAGCGTGCGGGTCCGGAGTACATGAATCAATGAGTTTCTTTTTAGCTCTGGATGCGGGCGGAACAAAAACAGACTACGTGCTCGCCGATGAAACGCGAGAGCTGGCCAGAGTGCGCACGGGCACCATCAAGCGCATGCGTGTGGACGCGATGACTGCCTGCCAGAACCTGGAGTCGGCGCTGGCTGAGCTCTCTGCGCGCACCGGCATTTCCATGACACAGGTGACCCGCACCTGCGTGGGGACTGCGGGGGAAACGGTTCCGCTGGTCACGGATTGGCTGCGGGAGTCGATCAGCGCGCGGGTCGGCGGTGGATTGCTGATTCTTGGTGACGTTGAAATCGCACTCGAGGCAGCTTTTCCCGGCCGTGCCGGGGTATTGGTCATGGCCGGCACAGGTTCCAATGTAGTTGGACGCACCATCGCAGGGGAGCTTGTTTCTGCAGGAGGATGGGGACCCGCGCTCGCAGACCAGGGATCCGGACATCTGATCGGCCTGGAAAGCCTGCGCGCGATCTTTTTGGCTAAGGACGAGGAACGCGAAACGCTGTTGTTGCCCGCGGTGCTGGATTTCTGGCAACTATCTTCTCTCCATCACCTTGTTGAACATGCAAATGCTCTTCCCGCACCCGACTTTTCCACCCTGACTGGGGTGGTATTGAGTTGCGCGGACCAGGGCGACGAAATCGCTTCTGCACTCCTGCGGAAACAAGGGGAGGATCTTGGTTACCTGGTCCGCCTGGTCATCCGGAGGTTGCGCCGCGCCTCGACCGAACCCGCATGGACACCGCCCATCGCCTACACCGGCAGCATATTGGAAAACGTTCCCCCGGTTCGTGACGCCTTGATGGCCGCGGTGCAACGCGAGTTTCCCGCCGTGCGGGCACCAAAAGAAGGGGTCGATCCCATCGACGGCGCGCTGTGGCGGGCACGGACCGGGAGCTTCACTTGAGCTACTGTCAATAAAGTTCCGCTCAAAGTTTGTCGCCTCGTAAGTTCTTCATCCATCGTTCATATTCATCTGGCGTTCGCACGGCTTTAAACTTCCTTTCCGCGGATGTTCCTATCGTCAGGGATATGAACAACGTATTCAGACGAGCAGTGCGCACTCTTTCATTGGCCGTGTCGCTATCCTTTATGAGTTGTGTTGCGCACGCCCAATTCGACGTGGGGAGCCTGGTCGGAACGATCCGCGACCAAAGCGGTGCAGCCGTGGCGGGTGCATCCATCACCGCCACCAACACAGCTACTAATATCGAAAGTTCCGCCACCAGCAATGACAGCGGCGATTACGAAATCCCGTCGCTGCACGTCGGCGTGTATACCATCTCCGCCAAGGCGACCAACTACGCCGAAGCCGTTGCCCAGAACATCGCCATTTCCGTCGGCAGCCGCCAGCGTATTGACCTGGAATTGAAGGTCGGCGAAACCCAAAGTTCGGTCGAAGTGAGCGACGTAGCGCTGCAACTGGAGACCGACTCAAGCCAGCGAGGCCAGACAATCACCCAATATCAGACGGCAGCCCTGCCCCTGGTCAGCCGGAACTACTCAGACCTGCTGGGCCTCGTCACGGGTTCCCGGCAGGCCCCAACAGCGGCGACGACCAGCTCGATCAACAGCCTGGTGCGCCAGGGCGCTTACAACATCAATGGGCAACGGAGCATGTTCAACAACTTTCTGCTCGACGGCATGGATAACAATGCCTACGGCGAGAGCAACCAGGGTTTTGATAACCAGATCATCGCCATCCCTCCGGACTCGGTCTCGCAGTGGAATGTGGTGACCAACAATGAGAACGCGGAGTACGGCCGCTCTTCCGGAGCTACCATTAACGTCGCTTCGGCGAGCGGAACGAACCGGTTCCATGGCGCGCTGTGGGAGTTCCTCCGCAATACCGATCTGAACGCCGCGGGATATTTCAAACCGACGGTGGTCGGCAATACCGGCAACGTCGTTCCCTTCCAGAAGCCCACGTTCAATCGCAACCAGTTCGGCGTGAACTTCGGCGGCCCGATGCTCAAGGACAAGCTCTTCTACTTTGTCGACTACGAAGGTTTTCGACAGACGCTCAAGCCGCTCGCCGTATTGACGCTTCCCACGCAGAACCAACTCAACGGTGTATTGGTCGTTCCGGTGCAGAACCCGATTACGGGAGTTGTTTATCCCGCCGGCTCTCCCATCCCGGCCAGCGCCATTAACCCCATATCGCAGCAGATTATTGGTTTCTTCAAGCAGATTCCGGGGCTGCCCGTCAGCGGGTTGGCTACTACCGGTTTGGCGACCAACGACTACTCCAAACTGGTTCCCTTCACCGACGATTCGGATAAGGGCGACGTCCGGCTCGACTACCAGCAGAACAACAACAGTTCCTGGTTTGTGCGGGTGAGCGACCGTAAGGAGACAGGGGTTAATTATCCCGCGATTCTGCTCCCGCTCGATGGGCAGACCAACGGCACGATCCGCATTCTCGATCAGCAGGTGGCCCTTGGCTACACCCACTTGTGGGGCGCTAATAAAGTTATCGATGCGCGTGTAGGGCTCTCCAAGACCAAGGCCGGCAAATACTCGCTCTCCATCGGAGATAATGCGATTACCATCCCGGGTCTTCCAACCAATCCCACGGTTGCGGGCGGCCTGCCCTCTACCAGCATCTCCGGGTTTAGCTCCTTTGGCCGTCAGAGTACTAACCCGCAATGGCAAAACCCGTCGTTGCTTGATCCGAAAGTCAACTTCACGTGGGTCAAAGGAAAGCACTCACTGAAATTTGGCTATGAATACGAGCACATCTGGATGGCCGTCAACGATAACAACCCGCTGTATGGCTCCTTCAGCTACACTGGCGGTTACAGTCTTTGCCCCAGCACCACCGTGGGCGGGGTTAAGGTTCCGGTCAATCCGAATTGCACCAGCATCAACGCCGCCGTCACGGATAACTACTGGGCTGATTTTCTTTTCGGAACCACGAATAACTACTCTCTGGCCAACCTCTTTGTCGCCCACCTACGGCAAACGATACAAAGCACGTATGCCCAGGATGACTGGAAGATCCTTCCCCAGCTGACATTGAACCTGGGCCTGCGCTGGGAGTACGGTTCACCCTACTCGGAACAGCACAACCTGCTTTCAAACTTCGATCCCGTTTCACAGACTGTCTTAACCATCACGCCAGGCTATGAGCAAACCAGCAGTGTCACTCCCGTTTCGGCGGGAGGAGTGTATGGAAAGACCCTGGTGAATCCGGACTTTGGTGACTTTGGTCCCCGGCTGGGCTTTGCGTATGCGGCGACTCCGCGGATTGTGGTCCGTGGCGGTTACGGTATCAGCTACGTGCACTACACGCGCGCGGGCTCGGGTGACATTCTGGCTATCAATGCGCCCAACGCGCTGTTCGTTTCTGTAACTCAGCCGAAACCGGGTACGGCCGGCTATCGCACCGTGGACCAAGGCTACCCGCAGGGTTTGGCCACCACGTTCAACCCCAAGACAGACAACATCACGTACATCCCCAAAGACACCAGAGACAGTTACGTGCAGGATTTCTTTGTGAGCGTGCAGAACCAGCTGGCAAAGAACAGCTTGCTGGACGTCGCTTTTGTCGGCAACCACGGAGTAAAACTGCAGGGCTTCCTGAACGCTAACCAGATCAATCCGGCAAAGGGATTTATCCGGCCGTACACGCAGTGGCCAAGCGACATTACGGCCGCGGTGAATGAGTTCTGGTCGCAGTATCAAGCGCTGCAGGTGCGCTATGAACAGAGGTCTGTTGCTGGTCTGACGTTGTTGAACTCCTTCACCTGGTCGCATTCGCTGGACAACGCCAGCGCGTCTTTGGAGGGCAACACTCCTTCTCCGCAGGATGGGAACAACATCGCCGCGGACTACGCGCAGTCGGACTACAACCTGCCTATCGCCAATATCACGAGCCTGGTCTACGATCTTCCCTTTGGACGTGGAAAGCAGTTTCTTGGTCAAAGCAATGGCCTGGTAAATACCATCGTGGGTGGATGGCAGCTCAGCGGGATCAACACCATGCAGGCTGGTACCCCGTTCAACCTGGTCTACACACCGAACTCCGCGAACGCGCTCTCGCCTCAGATTGCGGCTACGTATCGCGGAGCGAACGAGTATCGTCCGAACCGCGTGAACGGGGCTCCTCTGACGGAGAGGGTCAAGCTGTCGAGTGGATATATCCAGTATGTCAACTACTCGGCCCTCGCGTTACCGGCTACCAGGAACGCGAGCGGAAGTCTGCTAAGCCCGTTCGGCAACGAGAGCCGTAACCCGGGTAGGACGCCTGCGTACTACACCACGGATTTTGCGTTGAACAAGAATTTCGATACTCCTTTGGAAGGGCTTAAGGTGCAGTTCCGCACCGAGATGTATAACGCTTTCAATCACACCAATCTTTATTTACCCGCCAGTGGGCTGGGCGGCACTCTTGGTGGTGCGCCGAGCAGCGGCGGCAGCATTACCAGCACGTTTGAACCGCGTATCATCCAATTCGGGTTGAAGATTCTGTACTAGGTTGGCGACATGCCTCCATATATTAAAGTGTGGGTATGGGATTCGTCATCGATCATCTCGACCATCTCGTCCTCACCGTAGCCAGCATCGACACAACCGTCGCGTTTTACACCTCCGCCCTGGGCATGGAATTGATTACGTTCGGGGAACGAAAGGCACTCCGGTTTGGAGAGCAGAAGATCAACCTTCACCAGGTGGGGAAGGAGTTCCAGCCTAAGGCCCTGCGTCCTACTCCTGGATCGGGGGACTTGTGCTTCATCACTAAGGCGCCTCTCGAGGAAGTAATCTCTCACCTGCACGCCGGTAACTACGCCGTCGAGCTTGGGCCGGTGGCACGCGACGGCGCGCGGGGTGAAATGCTTTCGATTTACCTCCGGGACCCGGACTTCAACCTGATTGAAATCAGCAACTATCTGTGAGCCGCGGCCTCGTCTTCCATTTGTTGTTAACCTGGATGCGATTTCTAACCGATAAGAAGATTTTGGTTTGCCGCAGCCTCCCGGGCCTATAATCTTGGCCGACGAAGGCTGGTCCCGCCAGCCGCGGCAAGCTGACGGCGTTTGTAACGATGAATCGGCGCGTGCCACAAATATAAACAGACTTCTTTTGGGATTTACGGAGGCGGTAAATGAATTTACGCAAGGTAGCAGCATTTGGAATCCTCCTATTGGCCAATCGGCTGATGTTCGCCGACGCGAGCTACCAGGAAACGACGCAGATCACAGGTGGAAGTATGATGGCCCCGCTCAAGTCGATGAGTTTTCTCAGCAAATCGATGCGTGACATGCTCGCGCCTATCACGACTACGACCATGATCCATGGCAACCAGAAAGCGGTGGTGGGCAAAGATTCAATCGAGATCACCGATCTTGACAAGGAAACCGTCACTCACATAGACCCTGTCCATAAGACTTATACGGTCGTGACCTTCGCCCAAATGCGCCAAGCCTTCGCACAGGCGCCCAAGCAGATACAGCAGGCCCAAGCGAAACAAGCTCCGGAACAGCCGCAACAGCCAAAATCTGATTTGAAGACCAGCTTTGACGTATCCGTAAAGAATACGGGCGTGACCAAGGAGATCAATGGCTTTTCGGCACAGGAGCAATTGGTCACGCTGCAAATGCACGTCACCGATCCCAATGCGCCTCCTGCACAAGGCGCCAACGCAGCTACCTACGTGGTCACCACCGACGCATGGATCACCCCTGATCCGCCGGAGGTAAAGGAGATCCAGGACTTCGACAAACGGTTCGGCCAGAAGTTGATGGAGGGGGTAGATCTGTCGGCGTTCAAAGCACAGATGACCCAAATGCACGACACGGGCCAGAATCCCGGGATGTCGCAGATGTTCGCGGGCAAGCCCGGATCGGCAGAAGCCATGGCCGAGATGGGGAAAGAGATGGCAAAGCTCCAGGGCACGCGCGTGATGGAAGTGACGAGAATGGGAGGAAGCGGAACCGGACCCGCGGGGGCGCAAAATTCCGCTCCACCTTCCGATTCTGCTCCCGCCGCAGCGCCCACTAACTCCAATGGCTCGGTCTCGGGAATGTTAGGATCTGCGCTGGGTAGCTCCGCACTGGGTGCGTTCCATCGGAAGAAGGCAGCCCAACCGGCATCTGATACAACAACCACCACCACCACGAACCCGGACGGCACGCAGACCACGAGCGCGATCCTGATGGAGACGACGGTGCAGAAGTCGAACTTTTCCCAAGCGCCCGTCTCCTCGTCGAACTTCGAGGTGCCGGCGGGGTACAAGAAGGTAGAGACACCTGGCTATGGAACTGCGGCCAATTAGCTGATCTGGCGCCGCAGCATCCCCCATCAGTAACTAGATAGAGTGACTGGATCGACGGTACCCTAACCTGGTCAAAGCTAGACCGCGAGGCCAGGTATGCGACCCGATCGCGCACACACATGGGCTTTCCTCCTGGTAACGTGCGGCGGTCCTCTTCGGTTGTCACGTTGCGTCCGCTCAAGCGCCCGCACTCAGCGTAAACGCAAATGCATCGCACCACCCGATAAGCCCGGAAATCTATGGAATCGCCAGCTATGGTCTCGACGCCAGCTTTGCCAAAGAGATCCAGGTGCCGAACATCCGTTGGGGCGGCGACGGCACCACTCGCTATAACTGGCTGGTCGATTCTAGCAATGCGGGTTTTGACTGGTACTTCATGGGCGGCAACGGTCAGAGCACACCAGTGCCCAGCGCATCAGCGGACCTGATGGTTAACACCTACAAACCTGCCAATGCTCTGATTACCATCCCCATCATTCCTTACGTCAACAAACTTTCGGCGTGGAACTGCAGCTTCCCCGTCTCAGTCTACGGGGCGCAACAGTCCACCAATCCCTACGTGCATCCGAACGGGGATAACTGCGGCAACAGCATCGCCACGAATGGCGCGCAGCTGACGGATAACAATATCTATGCCAACCACATCGACAATACGCCCAGTTTGCAACAGCAATGGGTACAGCACTTGGTCAGCACCTTTGGGACTGCTGCCAAGGGTGGAGTCAAGTTCTACCAGCTGGACAACGAGCCCTATGGATGGTCGAACACACATCGGGATGTGATGCCGAACGGGGCCACTTACCCTACCATTACTCAGTTAGGGCAACAGTATGCGGCGGCAGTCAAGCAGGCAGACAGCACTGCCCTGGTGCTCGGGCCGTCCGACTTCACCCTGGGCGGTTGGATCGGGAATACCAGCCAGCAGGGCGGGGTCTTCGCCGGTGAATACTATCTCCAGCAAATGGGTGCCTATGACAAGGCGCATGGCCAGCGCATCCTCGATTACTTCGATGAGCACTATTACTTCGACACCTCCACACCGGCGGCACAGCTGGCCTCTACCCGCACGCTTTGGGATCCCACCTACAACGGGGGTACCTGGGTAGAGCAATATGACTTCAATGGCCCTATGCAGTTGATCCCACGCTTCCGCAGCTGGATCAGCGCGAACTATCCCGGCACCCTCTTATCGCTCTCCGAATACAGTATCGATAGTGGCCAGAAGTCCATTGTCGATGCCATTGCCGAGATGGACGTGCTGGGCATCTTTGGCCGGGAGCCACTCGACTTTGCCAACATGTGGAGCGCGCCGGGAGCACAGGATCCGATCGCCTTCGCCTTTCGCATGTTCCGGAATTACGACGGTAAGGGCAGCCAGTTTGGGGACACTTCCATCAGCGCCACCAGCACCAATCAGGCACAGCTCTCGATCTACGCCGCGCAGAGGTCGAGCGACAACGCAGTGACCATCCTGGTCATCAACAAAACAACCGGATCTTTTACCAGTGCGATCGCGCTCTCCAACTTGACATTGCCGCCGACGGCCCAGGTCTACGACTACTCGCAGGCAAGTCTTACATCGATTGCGCATCCTTCTGATGTCGCGATCACAGGTGGATCTCTCAGCTACACGTTTCCCGGCTATTCGGCAGTCATGTTCGTGGTACAGCCTGCCGCTACCGCCGCTGCTACGACTACCACCAGCCTTTCAGCGTCGGCCGCGCAGATCAATGTTGGGCAGTCTGTATCCTTTACTGTGGGGGTCGCGGCTTCCGCAGGAGCCACGCCTTCCGGGACGATCACGCTGCTGGATGGCTCTACTTCACTTGGTACCGCATCGCTGACCAATGGAGTGGTCACATTCACCATTAACTCACTGGCGGCGGGCACGCATAGCATCACCGCTTCGTATGCGGGGGACTCTGCGGATGGAGCGTCCACTTCCAGTGCAGTGTCTGTGCAGGTGAATGGAGCACAGCTGCAATCAACGGCAGTTACCCTGGTCGCTTCCCCCGCGTCCGCAGTATCGGGGCAGTCGATCTCGCTGACAGCGAGCGTCATGCCAGCTTCCGCCTCCGGAACGATTTCGTTTGTAGACGGTAGCGCCACCGTTGGCTCCGCACCCCTGGCGGCCGGCAAAGGGGCCCTCTCCGTGAGCACATTGAGCGTCGGAACCCATTCGTTGACCGCCGCTTACAGCGGCGACGCAGCCGACTCCCCTGCAAGCTCCAACACGGTTACGGTCACCATTACTGCGCCCACAAGCAGTCCCTCTCCAGATTACGGACTTACCCTCTCCAGCAGTACTCTGGCGATGTCACCTAGCGCATCTGGTTCGTTGACGGTCTCGGTTGCTCCGCAAAATGGATTTAGTGCTTCGCTGTCGTTTGCGTGCTCTGGGTTGCCGAGCGGTTGGGGTTGTGGTTTTGCTCCCGCTACGCTTTCCGGGGGCACTTCGCAAAGTACGAAGATGACGGTGAGTGCAACGAATAGCAGCTGGTGGATGCCTACGCCTTCGGGCTTGGTGCTGGCCCTGGTCTCGCCGCTTCCTCTGCTTTGTTTTGGGCTGGCCGGCAAATCACGGAGGAACTTGCTTTTCTTCTTCGCGCTAGCCCTGACCGGCTGCGGAACATCTCCCAACAGCACCCAACCACAAGCCCAATCCAGCACCTATAACGTCACGGTCACTGCATCCGGGGCTTCGGCACCCACTCATACGCAGACGTTTACCCTGACGATGAACCAGTAGGATCGCATCCTAATTCGTACGTTAATCCTGGTTGCCCCATATCCCCGATTTCCTGTGAGGGTTAGTGGGTTCCGCGCACTTCACGCCCGTAGTCTCCAGGGTTGGGTGCAGGAAGTTCGGGGTATCTCGCTGGTTTTTCGCGAGATATAAGATACCGCTGGCCTTGACTGTCTGCCATGAACGGACGCTCAAAGCTTTATGGTTTCCTCCCTCTAAAGTTGCAATTATTTCCGAAACTTTGAGTTACGGACCAGTGTTCCCTTCCACAGTGACGGCGATCGCACAGTTACAGCGTGGCAGCCACGATTACTTATTGGCGGCCGTTCCTCCGGAGGCCGCAGACGATGAGATCCGTTCCCCAGGCACAAACCTTGGGCGCGATGACTGCGGGTGATCTACAGCACTAACCTACTCCATTAAGAAAGCAGGCGGCTTTATGAAATGTATCTATGAGCTTCGCGTGTTCTTGACCGTTGTGGTTACCGCGTGTGTGGTTGGTTGCAGCGCTGGAAGCGGTAGCGCTCCGAGCCAAGGCACGGGTTCCACTGCAAACTCTGCGCAGACTGGCTCCGTATATGTGCTGGGAACCGATGCTCCGCTTCCCAGCGTTGTTTCCTTCTCGGTTGGGGTGCAAAGCATCACGCTTTCCAACGGAGCATCCACACCGATTTCTATCTTGAATGGCGCGCAGACAGTCGATTTTGCACGCTTTAACGGCCTCAACACGCTGCTTGATTTCAACTCCATCCCGGCGGGCACATATACGACTGCGACCATTACCCTCGGCGGCGGAACGCTTGGGTATCTCAATACAACGCCGTCGGCAGCACCTACAATCGCAACTATGCCGGCGACGCTTACGCAGCCTGTCGTCACCATCAATCTAGCTAGCCCCTTTGTCGTGAACGCCGGTGACATGGACGCACTCAGGCTCGATTTCGATCTGCGGAAGTCAGTCCAGGTGGACAGTAATGGGCAGATCACCGGCCAAGTCACGCCGGTACTCGATCTCGCGGCTCTCAGCACGAACGATCCGGAACGGTATATCGATGAGTTCGATGCAGGGGTAGTGAGTACAGATCCCGCATCCAGCACGTTCGTGATTCAGGGCCCACACGGCCGTCAATACACGGTGCAGCTTTCGGCTAACACTGAGTTCGAAAATAACGAGACCATCGCCAACCTCACTACCAGCTCCATCATTCAGGTCTCTGGCTCGTTCGCTCCCAACAGCCAGACGATCAATGCCGATTGCGTCGGCATCCTGTCGCAAAATGGCTATTGGGCTGCAGGCCTCGTCACCTACGTAACCCCGGCGCAAGGTGCAGCGAGCTCCCTCAACATGTACGTCCGTGCTGAGTTGCCGGCCGACACCGGGCTGACTCTGGGCCAGATCGCCAACATCAACCTCACCGGTAGTGAAAATTATTTTGTCTACAAGCTTCATACGCCTCTCACGAATTTCTTCTTTAACTCCAGCCTGCTCATTCCGGGGCAGCACATCAGCATTGGTGGTCCGGCAAGCGGGGCGGCCAATGCCCAGTCGGTAACTACACGTCGCATTGTTCTTCGCCATGAGGGTCACGCGGGGCAGTGGGTTGTGGGCAGCACGAACACGGCTAACAGTAGCTTCTCGTTTAATTCTGACGGGTTGGCTGGTGTCCTCTTTAACGGTCCGGTCACGGTCTACAGCACGCCGGTCACGCAATATTTGGGCGGTTTGAGCGGGCTAAGTGACCTTAGTGGCAATTCGGCTATCTCTCTCCGCGTGGTCGGTCTTGTCTTGAAGAATCCGGCAACGCAACAGCCGGTGTTCGTGGCACGCAGTGTGGAGGAGCTGCCGTAAAACTCCAAAGGCGCCCTGATGTGGACGGCCCTTCTGGTAACTCAGGAGCGGCCGTCTTCATCCGTGTCACAGCGACCGTGACCGGTGTGGTCTCTTAGGGCATGTGTGACAATGTTATTTCCAAACTGAGTCCCGCAGGGACTCAATTCGCAGTTCCTGGTTCTGGCGTATTCACCCTCATCGCCAAAGGTGTATCTGAGCAGCCGTGTCCTTCGTCAGTAGCTTCTTGATGACGTGCAAATTCTCAAGGCTTGGTTGCCAGGATCAGGGGCGATGGGCCCGGTGCGTCCAGTGTCCGCGGGTCGATGAAGCCCGCTTCACTTAACCAACTGCTGATTTCTTCGAACGAGTAGGTGTCTCCAAAATCGGTGTTCACCAGCATGTTGACGGCAAAGAAAAGTCCGTTGAGCGGACCCGTTCTCTCCGCATTCACCAGAAATTCGGCAACAGCAATGGTTCCGCCCGGTGCAAGCGCCTGGAATGTTTTTTTCAGCAGCTCCCGGCTGCGGTCTCTGCCTTCACTATGCAGGATGTGGCCAAGCGTCGCCACGGTGTGCCCGCTACCGAAGTCAACCTGCAGCAGGTCGCCTGCGATGAATGAATAGCGTTCGCCCAGGCCGAATTTGCTTACCGTTTTCCGGGTGATGGGAATCACTTCCGGCCAATCTACGACGGTGACGGTGGCCTTTTCCGAGCCCTGCGCGAGCGCTATGCTCCAAACTCCTGAACCTGCGGCCAGGTCCAGTACGCGGACCACGGCATCGGCACTTAAATGCCGGCTAAGCGCCTGCGCTGCAGGATAACTCAAAGGAAAGATATCAACGACAAACTGTTGAAAGAAATCTCCTCCGGCCTCTTCCAGGTTGACGGAGGTTTCAGGCCGTCCGGTCTCGACAATCTTATTCAGGTGAAGCCATTTGGGGATCAACTGCTCGCTGCCGTGGCGAAGAAGTCCACCCTGGAAGCCGGGCTTGGTGCTGACCAGAAATGCAGAGCTTTCCGGCGTGAGTGAAAACAGGCCCTGCGTATCTTTTGCCAGAAAGTTCAGGCCCACCAGAGCATTCATCACCGCCGTCAACCCGCGCTCCGAGGCGCCGGTCTCCTTGTGCACCTGAGCGAGCGTTTTAGCCCCGCCGTCGAGAACATCAAAAACACGGTGGCGAATCGCCGCTTCCAGAAGCAGCGGTGGAACATATCCCCAGGCGAACTGCATGATGCGTTCCGGCGTTACCGGAGCAGATGTGGTCATACTTTCCTCTCAATTTGAAATCGCCGAATTATACCTGTTCGCAGCCGCCCTAGTTCTTGCTGTCGGAAGCAGCGAGAGACGTGATGAGTTTGTCAGCCTCCTGGCTGGAAGCGTCGATACTCTGGATGAGATCCGCTACGTCGCCCTGCAGGCCGGCTGAGGTGTTTTTGAGCGAGCCGATGGCCCGCGAATTAAGGTTGTGTTTCAAGAACAAAACCTGATCGTGAAACGCCTTCAGCACCGGCGCGATATGGTCTTCGGTGTTACGCATGGCGCGCATGTACGTAGCCTGGCGGGTTTTGGCGTTGCGCAGCATGACGGTGTCCTGCGACTTCAATTTGCCATTGTCCATGGCATTGATTTCCCCCTGCCACTCCTTGAACAAATCGTTGCTCACCTGGTCAATGGACTGAATCTTGTCGTGGAGCTTACCGGCCTGCGATGCGGCGCTCTCGTAATCGGAATTGAGACGTTTATAGGACTTCTCCAGAGAGCCGCCTTGAAATCCGGTCAGCGCCTGGAAAGACTCCATCGTGGTTTGCAATTGCTTCTTGGTTTGATCCTGATCCTTCTTGGCGTCTTTAATACGCTGCACCAGGATGTCGCGCTTTTCTTTCCCCAGGGTGCGCATGGTCTTGTAGTAAGTCGACTTGCAGCCAGCTAAGAGCAGAGTAAGAACAATGAGAGGAACAAAGATAGATCGGCGCAAGACTTCTCCCTTTTGATTTAGAGCGCGGCGTATTCCTTCTTGGCCGCCAGCAGCATGGGCAGATCCGCATCCGCACTCTTCCAGGTAGTAAAGAAGGCTTCATAGGCCTTCTTAGCATCTGCCTTGTCGCCACCCATGGCGTAAGCGCGCGCCAAACCCAGTTGAGCCTGGGCATAAAAGGGCGCCGTAGTTTGCAGGTTGCCGCCAGGAGACTGGGTCGTAATCCGAAAGGCATTCGCCGCCTGGGTGGCATCGTGCAGTTGCAGATAAGCGAGGCCCTGCACGTAGGCCCCTGGATAGACCAGGGCAAACGCCTTGGCCGGTTCCGCATCATCGATGGCCTCTCGCGGCTGCCCGGCGGACAGAGCCACAAAGGCCTTGGCCAGAGGGACAAATACGCGCTGGATCAGCGTGTCGTCCGGGAACTTCCTGGTTAAATCCTGAGCCATCGACCCGACCAGTTTGCTGTTGCCGCAAATCCCAGCCGTGAGCAAAGCGAACGACTGCGTCTGCCTGCTCTTATCCAAAGCCAAAGCCCTTTGCACGGTCTCATCGTTGCCCTCGCACAAGCCGGCAAAGCCGCGGCTGGCCGCGTTGGTCAGAAGGACATTCGCCTGCACGTCCGGAGCCTTGGCCACACCAGCTTGATCGTAGACTCGCTGCGTGGTTGCCGCCGCCTGACGGTACTGGCCGGAGAAGAGCTGCGTGCCGGCGAGGGCCTGGGTGGCCAGAAACTCATCCGGCTGGCCCGCTGTCAGCGTCATCATCCTCTGCACTTCATTAGGCTCGCCCAGGAGAAAATATGTCTGCAGCCGCACGGTACGGTCGAGCGTGCTGGTGTTGATGCCCAGCTTGTCGGCGCGGTCCATTTCAGCGCGGGCGTCGTCCATCCGATTCAGGCCGACGTAGGCGCTCAACAGATTCTCCGCTGCAATCGAGTCTTCCGGTTGCATCTGCACCGCCTTCTCTGCGAAAGGAAGGGCTTTCTCAAACTCGCCCAAGGCGCTATACGCTGCGGTGATGTTGATGTAGTTATCAATTTGAGTAGGGTAGGTCTGGATAGACTCCTGCAGCGCTTCCACCACCTTGGGCATGTCGCCGGTCACGTTCTGGTAGTAGTGGCCGGTGATGTAGAGCCGCTCGCGCTCACTCACATTCTTCGAAAGCGCGTAAGCCTTGGCAAAGTATTTGTCAGCCTTGGCCACCTGGTTGCTGTTGATGTACACCACGCCCAGCCGTGCATAGGCCATGGCGAAATTGGGATCGAGCTCTACCGCACGTAGATAGTGACCTTCGGCCTCGGGGATATCGCGTGCGTTCACGTGAGCTTTATCTCCCAGCGCGTAGGCGCGAAACGCCTCCAGCGAGGAGGTGGTTGCCTGGCCGAATGGGGTATCCAATTTCTTGATGCTCTCGAGGTCCTCCCCCAGCTTGCCGCGTATGGACGCGGCCGCTTTGCCCAACGCATCCAACACATGTTCTTTGTCGGGAGCCTGTGCCTGCTCACTGACGATTTCGTCCCCGGTGGCGGTGTTTTGCGCGGTCAGAGTCACCACATACTCCTTGCCCAGGTTGGCGATCGTTCCCGTGAGGATGGCCTTGATTCCCTCCCGCACCCCGATCTCCCGCGCAATCTCCGGTGTCACCGCGGTGCCCTCTGGCTTGCCGAGATACTTCACGCTTTGCGCCAGGTGCTGCTGGCTCACAATGTTGATGACCGGCGATTGCTCCAGCTCAATCTGCAGCGCCTGGTTGAGCGTGGTGTCAAACACGGGGTCGCCCGTGTGGTTGATGAAGTCGGCCAGGATAATCGAGTCTTTGGCGGCCCCGGGCACAGTTCCGGCGGCATTCCCCGCAGGCGGCGAGGTTGCCGCCGGGCGGAATTTCCACCAGGCCAGACCTCCCGCAAGCAGCGCGAGCAGGACGACGGCCGCGATCGCCCAGGACCACTTCCGGCCACCCGCGTCCGCCACGGCGGCTCCGCCCGATTGTGGGTTCAGTCCCTCGAGCGCTTCCTGCAGCTTCTCAGCGGTGGAGTACCGTTGCGCGGGATCCTTGGCCAGCAGTTTGGCCACGATCGGATCGAGCTTCTTCGAGATCGCCGGGTTCACCGTGCTGACCGGCGGCGGGTTCTCGCGCAGCAACGCGGCAAACACTTCTGCCGTCGACCCGCCAGCAAACGGAGTCTTCCCTGTCGCCATCTCGTAAATAACGGTTCCCAGGCTGAACAAATCAGTGCGCGCGTCCAGGGGCTCGCCCTTCGCCTGTTCCGGGGACATGTAGGCCACCGTCCCCACCGCGGAACCCGGACTGGTCAGCTCCATGGTGGCCGCACCCGGGCCGATCCCCGTCTCATCCGAGCTGGCGCTGCCGGGAAGATCGAAGGTACGCGAGTCGGCTACGGTCGTCCCGGGCTGCTTCTTGGCCAGCCCGAAGTCGAGAATCTTGATCAGGCGCTTGCCCCGGCCGGCATCGACGACAAACAAATTAGCCGGCTTGATATCCCGGTGGATGATCCCCTGGGCGTGTGCGGCTGCCAGCGCCGAAGCCGCCTGCTGGCTGAACGAAATCACCTCGTCTGCTGCCAACCCCTTACCGCCGGACTTCGCCAGGTAGTGCTTCAGCGTTTCGCCCCGCAGCAGCTCCATGACGAGGTATGGCCTGCCGTCATGTTCCCCGGTGTCGTGGATGGCGCACACATTGGGATGATTCAAGGTTGCGGACGAACGCGCCTCGCGCAAAAAGCGCTCATGCGACACGTGGGAATTGGGCGTCCCATGCACCGGCGTAACCGGAGAGGGCGATCCACTGCCGGCTCCGGTGATGAGATAGGTGTCGGAGACCAGCTTGACTGCGACCTCGCGCTCCAGGCGTGTATCGAGGGCACGATAGACTTCGCCCATTCCCCCCGAACCGATCTTTTCGATCAGGCGGTACGGACCAAACTGTGTTCCTTCTGCGATCGTCATCTGTCCCTGGTTTACGCCGCAGATCACGCGGACTGATATTGTGCCAGCAGTCTATCAGTGCACACAAGAGAATCACTTATGATTCCTTGGCCTCGCTCGCAGGGCAGAATAGCCGGCTTTTTGTTGCGTTAGATCGCTGCGAATTCCTTTTTGGCCGCGACCAGCATCGGCAGATCTGCGTCCGCGTCCTTCCAGGTGGTAAAGAGGTCCTGGTACGCTTTTTTGGCATTTACCTTGTCACCGCCCATGGCATAAGCCCGCGCCAGTCCCAATTGCGCCTGGGCGTAAAAGGGCGCCGCCGCCTGAGTGATGCTGCCGCCTTTCAACTTCGTTGCCGATTCAAAGGCGGTCACCGCTTGCCCGGCGTCGTGCAGTTGAAGGTAGGCAAGACCCTGCACGTAGGAACCAGGGAACAGGGAGTCATACGGCTTCGCCGGCTTGGCAGCCGCCACCGCCTCTTCAGGCCGGCCCGCTGCCAGGGCCAGAAATGCCTTGACCAAGGGCAGATATACATCCTGGATGAGCGTGTCCTCGGGGAATTTCCTACTCAGCTCCAGCGCCAGCGGCAGCGACTGTTTGCCGTTGCCGCAAACCGCGGCAGCCAGCACAGCCGATTCCAATGTCTGCTTGTTCTTGTCCAGTGCGAGCCCTTGCTCCACAACCTTGTCGTTTCCTTCGCATAAGCCGGCTAAACCTCTGGCTTCCGCATTGATCAGGATTGTCGCTGCCTGCACGTCGGGGGCCTTGGCGTGCTCCGCCAGGTCGAACACCTGTTGTGTGGTTGCGGCGGCTTGCCGGTAGCGTCCGGAGAACTGCTGTGTGCTGGCCAACGCCTGGGTGACGAGAAACTCATCCGGCCTTCCCGCCACTTGCGCCAGCGTGTTTTGCATTTCATCCGGCTGCCCCAACAAAAAATACGTGACGAGGTTGATGCCCGCGTAGTCCGTGCTGCCGCCGAGGCCGAGTTTGTGCGCGCGGTCTATTTCCGCTTTCGCGTCTTTCAACCGTCCCAAGGCTGCGTAATCGCCGACCAGGTTCTCGGAAGCGATCGCGTCGTCAGGAGCCATCTCGACCGCTTTTCGCGCAAACGGGACGCCCTGCTCGAATTGACCAATTGACTGATAGGCCACGTTCAAGTTGATGTAGCTGTCGAGCTGGCTGGGATATGTCTGGATCGCCTCTTGCAGCGTCTCGATCACTTTGGGCATGTTGCCAGTCACGTTCTGGTAGTAGTGGCCGGCAACATAAAGCCGCTCACGTTCGCTGACGTGCCTGGAAAGCAGATATGCCTTCTCGAAATACTTATTTGCCTTCGCGACCTGGCCTGAGTTGACGTACACCACCCCCAGACGCGCGTACGCCATGGCAAAGTTTGGATCCAGTTCCACGGCACGCTGGTAGTGACCCTCTGCCTCCGGTATGTTCAGTGCTTTCACGTGGGCAGCGTCACCCAGCGCATACGCACGAAAGGCCTCGAGCGAGGTGGTGGTGGCCTGGCCGAACGGAGTGTCCAGTTTTTTGATGCTCGACAGGTCCTCGCCCAACTTCGCGCGGATGGCTGCCGCCGCCTTCCCCAGGGCGTCGAGCACGTGCTCCTTGTCCGGAGCCTGCGCCTGCTCGCTGACAATCTCATCACCGGTTGCGGTGTTCTGCGCCGTCAGCGTGATCACGTATTCCTTGCCCAGGTTGGCAATCGTTCCGGTAAGGATCGCCTTCATGCCTTCGCGTTCACCGATTTCCCGGGCGATCGCCGGCGTCACCGGGGTGTCTTCCGGTTTTCCCAGGTACTTCACGCTCTGCGCCAGGTGCTCCTGGCTGACGATGTTGATCACTGGCGACTGCTCCAGGTCAATCTGCAATGCCTGGTTCAACGTGGTGTCGAACACCGGATCGCCGGTGCGGTTAATGAAATTGGCCAGGATAAGCGAGTCTTTCGGCGCCTTAGGGCCGCCGGTATCTGCGCGACCTTGTTCTGCACCGGCGGTCTCCGCGGGTGGTGGAGGCGCGGCAGGCCGGAACTTCCACCATGCCAGCCCAGCCGCGAGCAGCAACACCATTAACCCGGCAAGCGACGGCCACAACCAGCTCTTCGGCGGCTTACTTCCTGCCGGCAACGCACGGCCAGTCTGATCGGCCAATCCATCGAGATCTTCCTGTAGCTGCTCAGCGGTGGCATAGCGCTGCGCTGGATCCTTCGCCAGGAGTTTGGCTACGATCGGATCCAGGCGCTTGGGCATCGCAGGATTTACCTTGCTCACCGGCGGCGGGTCTTCGCGCAAAAGCGCCGCGAACACCTCGGCCGTGGAACCGCCACCAAAAGGCGGTTTGCCGGTCGCCATCTCGTAAATAACCGAGCCCAGGCTGAACAGGTCCGTACGCGCATCGAGCGGTGTCCCCCGCGCCTGCTCTGGTGACATATAGGCCACCGTCCCCACAGCTGACCCCGGGCTGGTCAACCCCATCGTCGCCGTGCCCGGCTCAATGGCAGTCTCATCGACGGCCCCGTTCGGCGGTAGACCGTAGGTGCGCGAGTCTGCGGCCGCTGGTACTCCCTGCTTCTTCGCCAGCCCAAAATCGAGGATCTTGATTTGCCGCTTGCCCCGCAGGGCCTCGATCACAAACAGGTTCGCGGGCTTGATATCCCGATGGATGATGCCTTTGAGATGGGCCGCAGCCAACGCCGCCGCAGCCTGCTGGGCAAAGGTCACCACTTCGTCCGCGGGCAAGCTTTTTCCTCCGGCCTTGGCCAGATAGTGTTTGAGCGTCTCACCGCGCAACAGTTCCATCACCAGGTAAGGACGCCCGTCCTGTTCCCCGGTGTCGTGAATGGAGCAAACATTGGGATGGTTCAGCGTGGCCGCGGACCGTGCTTCGCGGAGGAAACGCTCATGCGATAAATGGCCGGAATGTGGAGTAGCCGGGGAGGGCGACCCGCTCCCTAACTCCGTCGCCAGGTAGCTCTCGGAAACGAGCTTCAGCGCAACCTCGCGCTCCAGGCGCGTGTCGAGTGCGCGATACACCTCGCCCATGCCGCCGGCTCCGATCTTCTCCAACAGGCGGTACGGGCCAAACTGTGTTCCCTCAGCGATTGTCATCTTTCCCGGGTCGCGGAGCAGAAATACGGTTTCAATGTGCTGCTCAGTCTATCAGTGCCGTCCTCTCTCTGGCTGTCACTTTCAGGGGAAACACCGTATTCTCAAAGGCACTGCTGGCCCCCTTTTTCGAGACGAGATCCTGAATCTATGGGCTAAGTTCAGCCAGAGCCGGCCAAATTAGCGGCTCAACTTGCTTTTTTAGGATGTAACTCGTTGAGTGCTTTGACGCGAGGCTGGCCGAACGAGATTCAGGTCGCTGTGGATCGGCTGCCGTCTAGGTGGCGAGTTCTCGAGGTGCGCTGATGAACGGCTTTAAGCCACTCGCCCACCCGGGCTGCGCATTGTGTCGTCCCTGCGGGACTCGTACATAAACCTCAGCCTACCCGGCACTCCCGTGCCGGGCTACAGGTTGTCCCGTCCCTGCGGGACTCATTTTGCAATCCGGATTAGCGCAATGGAGAGCCCTGCCGCGGCGTGCCGTGGGATCTGCGGTCTCTTTTCCCTGATACTTTATGAAAATGCGAGCGCTGCTTTCCTGGTTTGTTCTCTTCGTAATCACCGCACCTGCTTTCGCTGCCGATTCACAAGATGCCATGAGTCGCGACCTGCTCGAGGTCACCGTCCCACAGCTCGAGCAGATGTATCGCGACCACAAATATACCGTCACCCAGGTGGTGCAGTGGTACATGGCGCGCATCGCGAAGTACAACGGGATCTATCGCGCCGTGCAGAATGTCGACGCGACCGGAGCCCTCGCCGCGGCGGCACGCGAAGATGCGGAACCCACCCCGCATGGCCCGCTCTGGGGCGTCCCTATTGTGACCAAGGCAAATACTTCTATTAAGGGCCTGGTCACGACGGATGGATGGAAAGGCTACATGATCCCCGGACATGAGCTGATCGCGCCCAAGGATGCAACCATCGTGGCGAAACTGAAGGCCGCGGGCGCCATCATCATCGGGCAAACCAACATGCCGGACTTCGCCGCCAGCGATACCAACCGCAGCACCGCCTTCGGCCGCACCGGCAATGCCTACGATGTGCGCTTTAGTCCCGGAGGCTCTTCCGGAGGCACCGTCACCGCCGTCACCGCAAACTTCGCCGTGCTGGGCAACGGAACCGACACCGGCAATTCCATCCGCATGCCGGCCGCGACCAGTTCGGTGGTTGGTGTATTTCCCACGCGCGGCCTGGTGAGTATCGCCGGCATCGCGCCGCTGGATTGGCTGCTCGACAATACGGGGCCGATCGCTCGTGATGTAACCGACGCAGCCATCGCGCTGGACGTGATGGCGGGCGAAGATCCGCTCGATCCGCGCACCAGCGAATCTACGTTGGCACAGCCCCGTCCCTATACCTCCTATCTCAAGACGGATGCGCTCAAAGGAAAACGCTTCGGGGTGCCCGCCTTCATTCTTGAAGGAGCAGGCATTCCCTTCCACGGCATAGCACCCTCGGAGCCGGCGAACGTGGCCGCTGAAGATAGAGTGGCCGCCCGCGTCCCGCTGCGGCCCGAAACGCGGGCAGCATTCATGAAGGCGATTGAAGGGCTGCGCGCCGCCGGTGCGACCGTCGTCTTCGACGACTCCATTCTTCCCGATAGCTTTGCCGAAGCCGCCTCGCACATCTGCACCATCCCCTACATCCGCGAAGGAACAGAAAACTTTCTCTCCGAGTTCGGTCCTCCGCAGTACCGCTCGATCGAAGACTACGAAAGAGTGACCGGAACGCCGTTGCCGCATGAAATCACCGACAGGGCCGACGCCCACAACGGCCGCCCGGTGATGAAGCAGGTAGCACTGGAAACCGATCCCCAGGCAGACGCCAACTTCCGTGACCCACGCCGCAAGACGTTGGGAGTGTATACCGCGACCCTCGACCGCCTGCATCTGGATGGTTTTGTCTATCCGGCAACACAAATGCCGCCACCGGACGAGACCATGCCACAGGATGGGCAAATCAGTAGTGGCCCACACAGCGATACCAGTTGGGTAAACATGCTCGGCGTTCCCGCGGTGGTCGTTCCGGGCGGCTTTTACCCGGACGGTTTGCCGTTTGGTTTAGAGATTTCCGCCCGTCCATGGAGAGACGGTGACTTGCTGGGTTGGGCGTACGCCTACGAACAAACCACCAGGCACCGCCGGCCCCCCGTGTTGGTAGAGCAGGGTCTGCTGCCGGATGCACGATGACCGCCTTCGTTTAGAGCAACTGTAGAATGGGCGTTATGCCGTGTATCCGGTCGATGGGCCTTGTACTTTTTGTGAGCCTGGTTCTCCACCTGGGCTGCTACCCGCAAGCCCCTCCGCAACCATACTTTGAAGTGGGGCCCGCGCAGCACACCGGCATAACCTGGAAGCACGACAATGCAATGTCGACTCGCCGCTACCTTCCGGAATCGATGGGCCCCGGCGTAGCCATCTTTGACTACGACAACGATGGCTGGATGGATTTGTACTTCGTCAACAGCGGGCCGGCGGATTTTTTCGCGCCCACTACTCCCCTGCACAATGCGCTGTATCACAACAATCACGATGGCACATTTACCAATGTAACCGAAAAAGCGGGCGTGGCAGGAAGAGACTTCGGCATCGGCGTGGCCGCCGCGGACTATGACGGTGACGGTTGGACCGATCTTCTGGTTACCACCTATGGGCGACTGATCCTCTACCACAACAACCACAACGGCACATTCACCGACGTAACCAAGAAGGCCGGGCTCGATGCGCCGGGCCTTTTTACCAGCGCAGTATGGTTCGACTACGACAACAATGGAACCCTGGATCTTTACGTCGGACATTTTGCCAAATACAACAAGTCTCTGGAACACGATTGCAGCACCAACGGAATTGCCCACTACTGCTATCCGAAAAGCTATGACCCATGGCCAAGCCGGCTCTTCCGCAACAACGGCAACGGCACGTTCACAGATGTCAGCATTTCCTCGACCATCGGCAATTATCCCGGCAAATCATTCGGTGTAGTCGCTACGGACATTAATAACGACGGCCTCCTCGACCTTTTTGTGGCCAACGATTCCGTACCAAATTTTCTCTTTCTCAATAAGGGCGGGGGCAAGTTTGAGGAGATCGGATTAGCGGCCGGAGTGGCCTTTAGCCCGGAAGGCGCTGCACGCTCGGGCATGGGCGTCGACGCGATCGACTACGATCAGGACGGCTTTCAGGACCTCTTTGTGGCCAATATCAGCAGGGAGAAGTTTTCCCTCTACCACAATCAGAAGGATAATAGCTTCGACGACGTGGCAGGACCGACAGGCATCGCGATGGCCACCATCATGGATACCGGCTGGGGAATTCGCTTTTTCGACTTTGATCTTGACGGTTGGCCAGACATCATCATGGCCAACGGGCACCCTGACGATCTGATCGAAAGCATCTCCAGCTCGTTACACTATCGAGAACCCCTTCTCCTCTTTCACAACAACGGCCATGGCTTCGAGGATGTAAGTGGACTCGGTGGACCTGCCTTTGCTGCACGCTATCCGGCGCGAGGGCTGGCCGTCGGAGACCTGGACAATGATGGCCGCCCGGATGTGGTCGTGGCCAACAATGGCGGACCGCCTGTCATCCTCCACAATCAACTTCACAACACGAATCAATGGCTCGGCCTGAACCTGGTGGGCCAACAGGTGGGCGCGAATATCACCTGGTCGGCCGGTGGTGTCGTGCACTCCCTCTTTCATCGAGGAGGAGGAAGTTATCTTTCCTCCTCTGATCCACGCGACCTTCTCGGCCTGGGACCAGCCGCTTATGCGGATTGGGTGGAAATCAAGTGGCCTGCCGCGGTGGGGCGGACCGATCGTTTTGAGCACGTGGCCGGGGGAAGATATTATTCGCTCACACCGGGGGGCAAACTCCAGTGATCTGGCTGCTCGCTCTTCAGCTTTCCCTGTCACCGCAACAGCAACACTACGACCACGCCAAAGATGATCTGGCGAAAATGCAATTCAGCGAGGCCGATGAACAAGTCGATCTGGCTCTGCAACTCGATCCGAATTTCGTCCCGGCGCTGATTCTCAAAGCCAGGCTGGCACTCTTTGCTCACCGCCCCGATGTTGCCAAACGTTGTCTCATTAGGGCGGTCGCGATTGAGCCTTCCTCTGAGAGCGCTCAATTCTTTCTTGGCGTTTTCTACTATCTTCAAAATGATTTCGCTCTGGGCATCTCACCGTTGGAGGCAGCGCAATCTCTGTCGCCGAAGGATCCGATGCCGTACTTCTACCTGGCCATGTCGAAAGAGGCGATGGGCGATGGACCAGCTGCTCTGCATCTCTATGAGCAGGCCGCTGCTCTCTCCCCGGGAAAAAATGCGCAAACCGCCTCGATCTTTGTCGCCTATGGCCGTCTGCTTTATTCACTAGGAAAATACGAAGAGAGCCTTGCCCAGGATCAACTCGCCATTGCTGCAGACGGACAGTCCAGGGATGCCTTCTATGAAAGAGCGAAAGGACTTGAGCACCAGCACAAATACCAGGAGGCAGCAGCGGACGGTGAGCGGGCGCTCACGCTACCGGAATTGGGGACTAGTGACAGTCAAATCCACTTCCTTTTGGGAAATGTCTACCTCAAGCTGAACAAGCCTGACTTGGCCAAAGCGCATTTGGACAAATTTCACGCTGCGCCGCAAACCCTCCAACGATGAGCGTAACTCGCCTTATCGCCGCTCTAAGTTTGCTTCTGGCTGTGCCGATGCCGTTGTTGGCACAGCTACCGGAGGCGCCCTCACCGGCCGCGGGTGTGGGACGCAATGAATATGTGGGGGACGCAGCCTGCAGCGCTTGCCACAAGGAAACGTACCAAAACTACCGCGGCTCGGCGCACCATATCTCGTCGCGGCTTCCGGATGAGAGTTCGGTCAAAGGAAAGTTCACACCGGGTTCGAATATCCTGCGGACGTCAAACCCGTACTTCTACTTCATCATGAATGCCGGCAAAGGGGGGTACTTTCAGAAAGCGGTTGCGAGCTTCCCGCCCACGGAAACAATCTCTCATGAGGAACGCATTGACCTTGTGATCGGCTCGGGTAGAAAGGGTCAGACGTACCTCTATTGGAAAAATTCGGAGCTCTTCGAACTGCCTGTCACCTACTGGGCAGAAACAGGCCAGTGGGTGAACAGCCCCGGCTACCCCGACGGTTTGCCTAACTTCGATAAGCCGATCATTCCCCGATGCCTGGAATGTCATGCCACCTACATCGAGTCGCTGCCTCCTCCGCTCAATCATTTTGATAAAGCGAGCGCGGTTCTCGGGATCACTTGCGAGAAGTGCCACGGCCCTGGTAGAACCCATGTCGAAGCAGCAGGATCAGGCAACATCATTAACCCGGCAAAGCTTACCCGGGATCGGCAAATCGATCTGTGCGCATTATGCCACGCTGGCCCGGGGAACCCGCGCGCGCCGGCTTTTTCCTTTGTCCCCGGCGCAACCCTGGCGAAGTTTATAGCCATACCGGACGATCCGGCGGATACACCCGTCGATGTGCATGGGCACCAGGTGCAGCTGTTGGAAAGTAGCCGCTGCTTTCGGTCCAGTAGTATGACCTGCACCACCTGCCACGATGTTCACCAGCAGCAACGGGATGTAGCGTACTTCTCGGAACGCTGCTTGACCTGCCATAAAGCTGAGAGCTGCGGCAAGTATTCAACACTTGGCGTCAGCATCCTCCACAAATGCGTGGACTGCCACATGCCGCTGCGGGAATCAAATCTGATCGCTCTCGATGCAGGAGGTCACCGCGTGAACCCACAGGTGAGAAGTCATCGCATCGCGATTTATGAGCGAACGACCCGATAGGAAACCTCGCGTCACTGCGCTGATGCTTTGTATCAGATCGGGCCGTAAGGCCCAACAAAATCCTGGCTTCAGCCACTACGTAACAACAACAATTACATAATTGAGTGCCGCAAGGCTAAGAAGAGTGTGAACCTGGATTTACGAATTAAGTCCCGCAGGGACGGCTGAAGTTGCCCAGGATTGGATCGGGGCTTATTTCCAGCCGTCCCTAACGGGACTCTTCAACGGTGCAAGCCGACCCAGGACTGCGTCCTGGGCTAAGTTCAGCCGTCCCTACGGGACTAAATTTGTGCTGATACAAACACGCGGGAACGTTTCCCCAGCCCCATCAATCGGTGCCCGCAAGCACACCGCGCCTTATGGCGGTAGCCACTGCCTCAGTACGGTCAGAGACTTCAAGTTTGCCCATGATGTTATTCACATGATGCCGAACCGTGTTATCGCTGATGTCGAGAGCGGAGGCGATCTGCTTATTCGTCGAACCCTGGGCGAGCCGCTCCAGAATTTGCACTTCGCGGGGGGTCAGGTCCGCGCGCATCATCCGGTCGGCAAGCCGGGCCGCTATGTGGCGCGGAATATAACGCTTCCCCGCGTCAACCACCGAAATCGCCGCCACCATCTCCGACTCGGTCGTGTCTTTCAGCAGATACCCATGAGCACCGGCACGAATCGCGCGATAAATGTCTTCATCTTTTTCAAAGCTCGTGAGCACAATCACCCGCGGAGGCGCTTCCATCCGTTTGAGCGCATGCAGCACACCGATGCCATCCATCCCGGGCATGCGCAAATCGAGCAAAATCAAGTCCGGATTATCGTGCTGAATCATCGCCAGCGCCTCGTCGCCGCTGGCTGCCGACCCGATCACTTCCAGCCCGGCTTGAGCGCTGAGCATATTCGTCAAGCCGGAACAGACAACAGGATGGTCGTCAACGATCAAAATCCGAATCAGATTGTTGCTTTGTTTCGACATGCGCGACACGCTCCGATACATACATCCATCTGCGCTTGAGCAGAGTACCCAAATTGAGGCCGGGAGGGATCGGGGCCGTCACCTCGACACGAGTCCCCTCACTTGGTTGACTAAAAATTTCCAGCTTCGCATTAATCGAGGCTGCGCGTTTGCGCATGCCCCGCAGTCCGAACCCGAGCAGACCGCCGCTTTTTACGAACCCAATCCCATTGTCACGAACTGCCAGCCGTACTACATCCTTCTCCCATTGCAGGGAAATCTGCAAGTGACTCGGATCCGCATGACGAACCGCGTTGGCAATACTTTCCTGGCCGATGCGCAACAAGGTATCGGCGATCCGCGGGGGGAGCGGCCGCGGGCTGCCGCTGCGAAGGGCCTCCACCTCGACGGATCCTCCTTCCACCATCTTGCGCGCCGATTTCACCAAAGAAGATAACAGGTCAATGCGTTCGCGCGGATCCGGCGGCAGCGGCTCAATGACTCCGGCGCGCCTCTCTGTGGCTGTGCCGTACCAGTTCGCAGGCCAGGTCTACCTGCTTCTGCAAACGAGGAATCTCATGAGGGATGGCTTTGCGGATCGCCTGCAACTGAAATCCGATGCCCGAGAAACTTTGCGCCAGGGTGTCATGAATTTCGTTGGCCAGCCGTTCGCGCTCCTCGATGGATCGCCCGCAGTCGCCAATGCTCCACCCGGCTGTACACCACCAGGCAAAGGAAAGCGAGCACCAGCGCCCCTAGAATGGCGGCGATATACAGCACATGCCGCGTCGTCCACCACGAGGGAGGCCCCATCACCCGCACATCATCCGGTGAGCGCAGCAGCAGCTTGCACTGAATCGCGCTCGCGCTCCTCAGCCCATAATTCCAGCTCCCTTCCACCTCCAGCACACTGATGCCGGTGATTTGCACCGTGCTGCCCTCTTTCAGTAGTTGCAGAGTGCCGGATGTTTCCGACTTCGCCAACTCCACCAGGACGATGTCCGCTTCATCCTGCAACAGCAGCACCTCTCGCGATGGTTCGCGCACCCGGCGCAAAAGCTGCCCCTCCGTAGTAATGAGGTTGTAGTTGAGATTGCCGGAGCAGATGTCGTGGACTCCACCCTGGCCGGCGCCAGAGGAACACCGGCAGCAACCCGGCGTAGCACCGCGTCCTGGAGGATTGGACCAGAATCCTGGGCCGCCGGGAAACCCAACGCTTCCACGCGATCGCCCAATGCGATGTTGCTGCTCTGGGTGGTGGTGACGAACAGAGCCTTTCCCTTCTCTTCCAGAATGAGGCTCTCGCCCGGCTTGTAAAAGGTGGTGGTTCCGGCTACTCGAACGCGATGGTCGTAATCCGTACCCGAGCGGTATTGCATCAGGCGCCCGATAGGCGTCAGCGGCTTGGCAAACGGATCGGCTGGTGCAGGCCTCAAGACGGTCACGTTGCGCATGCCAGGCACGGAAAGGGTCACAGCCGTTATCTGGCGGTTTTCGTTTTTCGTGCTCATCGCGGCCGCGTTAACCCTGACCAGCGAATCAATCAGCTTCTCTGCTGCTGAAGCGTCTTCCCCGGGAAACGAAGCGCTCACGAAGCCATCTCCCATATCGATCTTTAGCCACAGTTTCTGCTTTGGGGAAGCGCCGTTTCTCAGTGCAACGGAGCGCACGGTGCCGGTGACGGAAACGTACTGGCATTCCTCGTCGCCTGCACTCAGTTGCTTGTACGTCACTTCTTTAGGAATGGGCAGGGGTGCTCGGCCGACCTTGTGTACAGAAAGAGCTTTCACCACTGGTGCGTATCGGCCCGTTTCCACCACTCCTTCCACTTCCACATCGTCACCCGGAGCAAAATCCGCGGAACCATCCCAATAGATCCAAATTCCCGCCGTGGAATCCTGGAGGACCAAGCCAAGATCTGTGGACTGAGTTACCACGCCGCGCACTAACGCCGGATGCTCAGATGTCGTTTGCGCCGGGGGAAGAGCAAGGATCGACGCCGCCGTCCGGTAAAAATCGGGGGCCTTTGAGTCCTCCGCAAAGCAAAGCTCCGCCGCGAGCAAACCGAATGCGGCCGCCAATAACAACAACGTGCGCGAACAAGATTGTTTGCTCATCAGTCATCGGATGCCTGGCGGTGGACGCGTTCATGGATCTTATTACCCCGGTACTGCACCTGTACAGATACAGTGCAGGCCGCCTTCCCGGGTCTCCATATGGCCCATTTGTACTATGCCAACCCTACCCGTCTGTAGAGGCAAACTGCTGCCCGTTAGCATACTGGATTCTAGGGCCAATCGTAGGTTGCGCATGCTTCTGGTGAAGGCCTAGTGTGCTGTCGGCTACAAATTAGCACTTCTAGTGTTGCAGAAATACAGTTCTGCGCTTCCGGTGAGTTTTGCTCGCATACAGAAGTAGCGCCTATAAATCGCAACGCTAAGAAGCTCAACAAGCCGTCAAGCACGCATTCGAAACGGTTGAGTGTACGACCACTTTAAGGAGACCCGCGATGTTCATGAAGAACCGCTCCAGGCAGTTAGCGTTCGGTCTGGCCGCCTTTGCTCTTCTCGGTTTCAACCCTCTTTGCTGGGGACAGTCGGATCGTGGCAGCATCACCGGAGCTGTGACCGACGCCGCCGGAAGCAGCATTCCCGGCGCCTCGGTCACCGCCACCAACGAAGGCACCGGCGCACAGAATCACACTGTGACCACGGGGGCTGGAGAATACACCATTCCCGAGTTGCCGGCCGGTGTTTACTCGGTCACCGTGGAGTCTCCTGGTTTTACCAAACTGGTTCACAGCGGTATCACGGTCTCGGTAAATCTGACGATCCGCGTGGATATGACACTCAACGTGGGCGCCGCTACGACAACGGTCAATGTGACATCGGACGCTCCCCTCTTGAAAACAGAAAACCCCGAGAACAACATAACCGTCACCTCGACTGACTTTAATTCGCTGCCTCTGAACATGGCGGGGGTGGGCGCCGTACGCGATCCGCTATCCTTCGCCGAGCTGGCGCCTGGGACCACGGTGGGTGGTTGGAACGACATTCACATCAACGGGTCACCGGGCAACACGTACCGCATCATCCTGGATGGGCAGGACTCAGGAAGCGGCCTGCATTCCAGGGTTTCCGATGAAGAACAGCCTTCGGTAGAAGCGCTGCAGGAGTTTACGCTGCAGGCCGACAGCTTTCCGCAGAGTTCGGACAAACCACCGGTGGCATCTTCAACTACACCACCAAATCGGGCGCCAACCGCTTTCACGGTTCGCTCTACGAGTATTTTGTGAATGAGGCTCTCAACGCGGGCCAGCCGTTCACGGACAACGGTAATGGGGGCCTGGTGCGGCCCAAGAGCCGGCAGAATGATTTCGGCGGCAGCTTCGGCGGCCCTGTCTGGATCCCCAAAATCTATGATGGCCACAATCGGACATTTTTCTTTTTCAACTACGAGATGTATCGCGATCGTGTCGCTACGAACAACGGCTTTGAAACCGTTCCCACGGCCGCCTATCGCAACGGCGATTTGAGCTACCTCCCACCGGCCAGCAGATTGGCACGGATCCCCTGGGCCGTCCTATCATGAACGGCGCCATCTATGACCCGGCAACTACCAGGACGGTCAATGGGCAGGTTGTCCGCGATCCATTCCCCAACAACTACATCGACCCAAGCCGCTTCGATCCGGTAGCCGCGAAGGTACTTTCTTATCTGCCTACCCCGGTCAACGGCAATCCCACCAAGAACTATCCGGACATCTTCCCGGCGAACAAGTTCCAGTGGATCCCCAGCATCAAGATCGATCACACCCTGACGAGCAACATCCACCTGGCCGGTTACTACTCCACGCAGGCTACGGACAAAGACAACGGCGGAGACGGCCTTCCTGATCCTATTTCCGCGCGGCGCTACCAGGTGATTCGCAGTCAAACTGTCCGCATCAACGCGGACGACGTGCTTACGCCCGCGCTCGTGCTTCACGTTGGTGGCGGCTTTCAGCGTTATCACAATCCGGACACGACGCCTCTCACAACCTTCAATCAGGCAACCTCGCTGGGTTTGAACGGAGCGTTGGTGGGTGGATTCCCAGTGATGTCAGGCCTGAACATTAATGGACAGAGCCTGAGCTTTGGCCCTTCGAATTACGGGCTCTATGTCCTCAACAAGCCGACCGCGGTCGCCTCTGTCTCCTGGATCAAAGGCACCCACAGCCTCAAGTTTGGCGGCGAATGGCGGCACGAAAACTGGTTGAACGAGTCCTCCGAAAACGCCCTGGGTATCTACGGCTTCGACGCTCAGCAGACGGGCCTGCCTTCCACCAACGGCGCCAACCTCAACGGCGGCTCCGTCGGCAATGGGTTCGCCAGCTTCCTGCTGGGGCAGCTGAATCAAGGAACCATCGGCAACGTCGTAAATCCCCGGTGGGAAAGAAGCACGGCCGGCATCTACGCGCAGGATAGTTGGAAGGCCACCCACAGACTGACGGTTACCTACGGCCTGCGCTACGACATGCAGCAGCTGCAACACGAGCAGAAATATCGGACCAGTCAATTCAACCCAACCATTGCCAATCCTTCCGCAGGCGGTCTACCGGGAGGAGCACAGTTCGAGGGCAACGGCGCTGGACGCTGCAATTGCGTCTTCGAACATTACTATCCATGGGGCTTCGGTCCCCGTTTCGGAGTCACTTTTCAAGCAGATCCCAAGACCGTGTTTCATGGGGCGGTTGGGCTGTTCATGGGCCAGCAGCCTTCTTTGAACTATGTTGGATCGGGTAACAGCCTGGGCTTTGGCTGGAATACCGTCAACTTGTCCCCATCCGGATTTGGCTTATCCGCTGGGCAGCTCTCTAGTGGAATTCCCTACACACACGATCAACTGTATGCCAACAACTTCGATCCAGGCATACGTCCCGATCCCGGTCAGCTCGACGGTTTGCCCAGCTGGAACGCTCCCAACAACGGCCACCCACCCAGGACGGTGCAGACCAACATCGGTATGCAGCGCGCCATTACCCACGATATGACCTTCGAGATCGCTTATGTTGGCGTGCGTGGCCAGTGGTTTGAAGCAGACCAGCTGGTCAATTTAGATCAGCTCACCGAGCAACGCCTGAACAAGTTTGGACTCAGCTTGAACAATCCGGATGACATTTCGTTGCTCAGTAGAACCATCTCTGATCCGAGCGTGACCGCTCGCGGGTTTACGCTTCCCTATGCCTCCTTTCCGTCCGGCAGCTCATTGGCGCAGGCCCTGAGGCCGTATCCCCAGTTCAACGGGGTTGGTGTCCAGAAAGCAATGGTCGGCAATTACTGGTATGACTCGTTGCAGATCAAAATGAGCAAACGGCTTTCGAATGGCCTCTGGTTCCTGGGAACCTACACCTGGTCGAAAGATCTGGGAACGGTTGATGACGAATGGGGAGATTCTGTGCCGGTTGCAGATTCCTCGCTGCCGCCCAAGAGCCAGAAGACCTACACCGCGGTCGACACCCCGCACATTACTTCCGTGGCCTTCAAATACACGCTCCCTACGTTCGGCCGGGCGGAATCAGGCTGGAAGAAAGCCGTTTTTGGTGGGTGGACCACCGACGGCATCCTTCGCTATTCGAGTGGCACCCTTATCCAGGGACCCAGTGCACAAAATGGACTCACTTCGGTGACGTTTGCCAATGGCAACTTCTCGAACCGCGTTGCCAACCAGCCTCTCTTCCTGCACAACTTGAACAAACATGACTTCAACCCGCGCACCACATTTGTGCTCAACTCCGCCGCCTGGTCTGACCCTGCAGTAGGCCAGTATGGGACGTCAAAGCCTCGCTTTTCGGACTTCCGCAATGCCCGATACCCCAACGAGCAACTGGGAATCGGCAAGGTGTTGCCGCTGAAAGAGGGGCTCAACTTCGAGGTTCGAGCTGACTTTTTCAACGTGTTCAATCGTTGGGCCTACCCGGGTCTGAACGGTACCGGCAACGCTCTACAGCCGGCGCAATTCGGATCGAATGGCTCCATCACCAACGGCTACGGTTACTTCGGCGACAGCATCAACAGTGCGGCGAGCAACTACCCACCTCGCAGCGGGCAGATCGTTGCCCGGATTCAATTCTGAGGGAGTGGGTGGTCAGAAATGCGAAGTGGCCTTTTCCTCAGGAAAAGGCCACTTCTGTTAGTACTACGCCAAGATGATGTGGCCGGCTCGCGCGGCTTACGATGCAGGACACAGGGTGTTTTTAACGTTGCTGAAAACCTCGCGACTCGAAGGGCTGCGGCCTGAGGGCGGCGGGGTAATTTATAAAATTCGATAAAATTTGAGCGTTTTTCGACTGAGCGGCTCCGCGCCAAGTAGCCTGGCTTGACGGAATAGGGCAGTTTCAGGGGGCCGGTTGCGTCCAGAACGACATCAAAGAAGCCGTGGGTTGCGGCGGGAACCCGGTTCAGCGGTTGTGGGATGGAGCTGAGAGTGGCCAGTTCCCAGAGCCGAGTCAGGGTCTGGTCGCGACCAAGGTTTAGCTTGCGCAGTCCCTCGGCTTCCTGGTCTACCAACTTTTCCCGCACGGCGGCACGATGCTCGACCATGTAAGCGCGGATGCGAGGTTTGTATTTGATGTAGGCGGCGGAGTCGGCATTGAGGCCGACGGCTTCGGCGGCGCGACGGTCATTCATGGTTCCGGACATGATCAGGTGAGCAAAGGCCATTTCCTGATCGGTGATGGGGTCGCTGACCCGCGGCACGCCGGGGCAGGCATGGTTTTTGGGCATAGGGAATCCTCGTTCCTCGGTTGGCTTCACCCGAGCGTTTGTTCGGGCGGGCGATGGTGTGATTTTGAGACAGGGATAGGGTGCGTTACCGGACAGCGGGAAAGCTATCCTTCGCTCACGCGGAAGGCCGAAACTACCGGCGACTGCCGGACTAAGCGCGGTTGCGTGAGAAGCCGCGGCTTGCCGATATCGTCTGCTCTAGGGAATAGCACTTCTTGAGGCTCGATTTCATGGGCAGGACGCATTTTCCTGCACGGTCGTACCAACTCAATGGTTACTCGAGTGTGAGTCACGAGAGCGGGGCGCGACAGCAGCTCGATGTCTCAGCGCGACAGTCAGTTGTCCGAGTAGCCGGTTTGAACGTCCACCTGCTAGAACATAGCGCCAATTTAGATCAGGTGTGGAGAACACAGGCGACTTCCCGGTACTGATTCGCATTCGCTTGACCGCCCGGCGAGATTTTTCCTTTGTGCGGCCTTCGGGGATGCAGAAAAAGTTTCCTGTCTCCCACGGCCTGGCGCTTCGGCTGCTTCCTATTCCGCGCGCCAGGGAGGTGCTGAGCATCCGTCAGATTCTCCAGTTTCATGTCCAGGGCAATCGCGACATTCGCAACAACGGGGGCTACGTTTCCTGGCCGGAATATCGCGACTATCGCGATCACAACCATGTCTTTTCCGGCCTCGCAGCCTATGAGCCTGAGGTTCAGGCGACACTTGCTGGCGGTAACTCACGCCAGATCCTTGGCACCCTTACCTCATGCAATTATTTCGATATGGAGCATGTCTATAATCATGAATTCAGGATCGGAAGGGGAAGAGAATGGCACAGGATAATGCCTTGATCATCCGCAGCTTTGTGGACGAAGTTATCACAAATGGAAACATCGAGGCGGCAGCGCACTATGTATGGGAAGACGTGGTTGAGCAGGTTCCGCTGCCTGGCCAGGGTCCCGGACTTGATGGTCTGAAAGATATCCTTCGCGCCATGCGTTCCGGTTTTCCGGATATTGTCTTTTCCATTCAAGAGCAAGTCGCGGAACACGATAAAGTAGCCAGTCGCTTTGAATGGACCGGCACCCACAACGGTGAATTTCTCGGCATTCCCGCAACAGGACGGCCTGTGCGCGTCTGGGGAGTTGTCATTGATCGCCTGGAGGATGGCCGTATCAAGGACACTCGCATCATCATGGATACTTTTGGCATGATGGCCCAGCTCGGCGTTTTGCCTTCTCCGCCCACACCCTAATACATTGTCGGCAACTTGATGGAATGTCGACTTCCAGAAAATGACGAGCTTTTCGCGAACCGCCGTGATGCGCAGCCCGCGGTGCGTGCAATGCGGTGCTGAACGCGCTGACTCGCTAACCAGCTACTACTTGGCGCTTGCCGGCGGCACAATGCCGTTCATCCGTAGGTACTCCACCATCTGACCATAGTGATCATTCCCGTGGGCCGCTGCAAAAGCGGCAATCGTAGCCCGCGTGCTGAACCCATCGACCGGCTTGATGGCGACAAATGCATTTTCTGTCGTGATGGTCGCAATCGCCTTGTGCGCGTAGACGAACGATGCTTCCAGTGCAGCCACCGCTTCGTCCTTCGTCGTAATGGAGCCGATTGCCTTCAAGTCGCGGTCAGGCTTAATGCCGCTCCAGCCGAAAAAGAAGTAGTTCGCCTGCGCCAGGTGCGTCACCTGTGCCGCAAATGTGCGCACGGTATCGAACTGCGTCGTCTGGCCAGCAGCAAAGATGCCTTGCGTCGGCGCGAAACTGTACTTATCGGCTGGCATGGCCTTCGCCGCGCCCACTACCTGGAACTCCATCATGGCGAGCAAACCGTCCACCGCTTTCGCGGGGTCTTCCTTTGTACCCACCGGCGGCGACGGCGAGGCCCCACTCATCTGCGCCCGCATCTGCATACCACCACTCACCATCACAGCAACTGCAAGAATCAGAGCACGAATACGCATTGTCTATCCTCGATCCAAGTTCGTTTGAAGAGCGACCCCACCTTACCAGACCTTCCTGGCCGCCCTTCGCAATCCGTGAAGGAGGTCTCTTCCTGCATTGGATAACCGCCCAAGCTTTCCAGATCCTCGGTTCGTAATTCTTCGCGAGCGTGAAGCGGCTTTTCCGGCCTACGATTCTGGACCATTGCGCCGCATTGCTTGTCATCGTGAATTCTCGCTCTTGGGCATGATTGTGAGACCGTTCGCCATATCCTGCCAATGAAGTTCGTCAAGAAGAAGATGCACGAAGTTATGGTTCAGGCTGCTATTTGGCTACGGCCGGAGTGCGGGGTTTCGAGGTGTATTAAGATCTCTCTTCAGTTTGCTGACAATTCTGGGTCACGACGTTCGCGTGACCCAGGTTGTCTCACACAACCTCCGACCTTGCGCACCAGAAGATATTGGCTGGGCGGTGCAGAAGCTCCGAAAAATGCCCCTTATCGCTGGAGTTGGCCAAGTCCGAATCTCTGCGAAGGGTGGTGGCAAGCATTCGCGGACAAATTGGATCCCGGGCGTGAACGTGCGACATCTGCAACCGACTCGCCTATCTTTCGTCTACAGGGGTTAACAGAATGGCGTGGATCTTGCCCTCATCCAGCCCGCTCATGACCGTTGCCATGCCTGAGATTTGTCCGCGCTCATTGATATTGCTAGCCGCGATTATGAAGAGGTTGGAATCTCTGCGAATGAGCGTGTTCAGGTCGGTCATCACGTTGTCTTGCCAGATGAAGCCGCGGGACCAGCCCGCGGAGTTGAAGGTGCTTCCCACCACCTGGCCCCGGTTGTTGATGCCTGTGGCAAAGGCGGCACCATCTCCCGGCAGAATGCCGAGGTTTGTGACTGCACTGTGTACGCCGTTCGGCCAAAGAGAGGCAACGATGGTTGTGCCGTCAGTGGTCGAGACATACCCAACAGCCTGGCCGTGGTCATTAATGGCGTAGGCGTCATTTCCATCGTGTCCGAGGTTTGGAAGCTCGGAGGCAGTGTCGTTTTCCCACAACACGGCGTGGGTCGCTATGTTGGTGCAGGTTCCCGAGGAGCCTACGGCCTGGCCCTGATCGTTGATGCCTTGTACGAAGCCGTCTGGGTCGCCAGCCACCGTAGGAAGAGGTCGGACTTCGCCTCTTTCCCAAAATACCGGCGAAATAATCTTTCCAGGCTTGCTAGGCGGGCATCCGGAGTCCTGGACCGTCGTTTCCGAAATGCCTACTATTTGTCCGCGGTTATTGATCGCGCTGGCCTGCCCGTTATTTCCGCCCAGCGTCGGGAGAGCCATCATGTGGCCGAGTCGCCAAAGAAACGGACGACACGTAAGTTTTGTGCCAAAGGCGCACATGTCTTCACCGTCTGGATCTGGAACAGATGTTTCGGCCAAACCGACGGCTTCCCCGCGATCGTTGATCCCGCCATAGTTGGTCCAGCTGTTCTTTCCTCCAAGCGTGCCGAGGTCGATGTTGCGTCCGTAGGCGTTTATTACCGCGCGGCCACTTGCAATGGTCGTGGAGGTCGACTTGATGGGCGGGTTTACAACCCCATCCATGTTCTCCGCCCAGCCTTCATTATTGAGTCCCATCACCATGCTGAAGTTGTCCGTGCTGTGGTTAAGGCCCATATCGGTAATCTTGTAGCTCTGTTGAGCGAACGCACTGCCGGAGCAGGCCAGAGCAATCGTCGTAGCCCGCAGTATCCAGAAACTCCGCAACTGTTTAATCATCCTCATAGCGTCTCTTTTCCTCCGGTAAAGTCGTGGCGCCTGAATCACGTTCGCTCAAGCTCAGGTGTCGCGTCGCGTCGGTTAACTCCGCAGCGTCGATTTACATCGACCTTCGAGCGGTGTACAGAGCCTAGCTCAATGAACTTGACCAGCCAGAGAGAATCTGCCGGGCGATTGAGAAATGCGATGAGCCGAGGGTTTCGTGCGCCAGGCCGTGGAATGCCGATACTCCACTTAGGCTAAAATGCAATTCATGAATCGAGAGAATGTCCTGAATTTGCGGTCATTCTGGCAAATCCAGATCGTTGGGTGGTGCTGCTTCTATCTCTTCAACCTTTTGGAGTCCATTCATAACTTCTTGACTCAGCGTGTGTCGATCGAGGAACAGACGGTGCCTATTTTCTTCATGTTCCTGGGAAGTTGCGCACTGCGTCCTTTTTGCCGCCGGCTGCTGCGACAGTCGCAGTCATGGATCGCTTTTGAATTGAAAGCAGCCGCGGCGGCCATGGTCACATCGATTCCCGTAGCCTGCGCAGCCTGCCTCATTTTGGAATCCTTCGAGCATGTGCCCTGGCACGCTTTGGTTGCAGTTTGGACGTGGTCCTTTTTCATTCTCTTCATGTGGTGCAGTCTGTACTTCAGCATTAAGCAATGGCAGCAATCGAGCGAGGAGAAGGAGCGGCTGCTTCGCGCCGAGTCTGAGGCTCAGAGAGGCGCGCCTGCTTGCACTTCGCTATCAGTTGAATCCACACTTCCTATTCAATTCGCTCAATGCCGTCTCCACTCTCGTTCTGGATGGAAATGCGCCTGCGGCCACGCGGATGCTGGCGCAGATCGGAGATCTTCTGCGCACAAGCCTGGATTCCGAAGTCACAGCAGAGGTGACGCTTTCTCAGGAACTGGCCTTTACCGAAGGGTACCTGGCGATCGAGCAAACAAGGCTGGGGGAGCGGCTAAGAATCGATATGGCTGTTCCATTGGAAACGCGGGATGCCCTGGTGCCGAGCATGTTGCTGCAGCCGCTGGTTGAGAACGCAGTGCGCTACGGAGTGGCGCCATTGATCGAAGGTGGGTGGATTGCGATCAAGAGCGCGCTCAATGCCGACAGGTTGCGAATTGTCATCGGGAACTCCGGACGGCGTGGTGAGGGCGAGCAGAAAAAGAATGGAAATGGAATCGGTCTCGGAAACACGGCGGAGCGCCTGAAAACACTTTACGGGACGGATTTTGAATTCTCGCTTGGGTGGCCTGAAGCGGGCGGTTGCGAAGTCGTGCTGGAATTGCCGTTACGCAGGACTCGGAACCTGCAGGAGGTTTCACCGTGCGCGCTCTGATCGTCGACGACGAGCCTTTGGCGCGCCGCGGCGTCGTTCTCAGGCTGCGTAAATTCAGGGATGTTGAGATCGTTGGAGAATGCGGCAGATGGGCAGTCCGCAGTGGAGAGAATTCTGGAACGATCTCCCGATGTTGTGTTCCTCGACATCCAGATGCCGGGAATGGACGGTTTTGAGGTTCTGCGCGCGTTGCCTGGAGAAAGCCTGCCCGCAGTCATTTTTCTGACAGCGTATGAGCAACATGTTTTGCGGGCATTCGATGTTCATGCGCTGCATTACTTGTTGAAACCGGTGGACGACACACGCTTCGCGGCAGCGGTCAGTCGAGCTCGTGATCTGGTCGATTCCGCATTAAAGGCCGACATGGCACAGCGGGTCATGAAAATGCTGGACCGCACCTCAGATGGATTCGCGTCCCGGTTTACGGTGCAAGCTGGATCCCGCATTCAAATCGTCATTGCGGAGGATGTTGAGTGGATTGGGGCTGCTGGTGACTATGTTGAACTCCACGTCAACGGTCGTTCTTACCTGTTACGCGAGACGATGGCGTCTCTCGAACAGAGGCTCGACCCGGCAAAGTTTCTCCGCATACACCGCTCCCGAATTGTGCAGTCCAAAGGCATACTGGAGCTGCGATCCATCGAGAACCGCGAGTTCACGGTGAAGCTTTCGGACGGCTCGGAGCATCGCTCGAGCCGCACCTACGCCGATCGACTTGAGCGCTGGTTGTCATCAGGTAACTTGTCGGAATGCCGGCCTTCCAGAAAATGACGAGCTGTTGCGAACCGCCGTGATGCGCAGCCCGCGGTGCGTGCAATGCAGTGCTGAACGCGCTGGTGCGTGTGAACGCCGCAGCTACTTAAGCAGCGCTACTGCAAGCGCGATCAGCGCGACCAGCAACGCCGCTCCGGAGAGGCCGTACGCCAACAGTTGCGAGGATTGCGAAGTGGCTGCTGGAGGGATGAGGTCTTGCTCTGGCATTACGACTGTTGGCTCTGCAAAGATCGACTGTTGCATCACCCGCTTGCTCGCCACGACGTCCTCTATCCCAGCCTGGAAATGACGTTGATGGATTTTCTTCAAGGAATCGGGGATTGGCTCAGCAGCCGCAGCCAGGGCTGCCTTCAGCACAGCATTTTGGATGTCTCCGCCGCTTACTGCGTATTGGTGCGCGAGGGCGTTGAAATCGACGTCAGGGGCCAGCGGCGTCCGGGAGTGATGCAACTGCACCTTCCAGATCCGGGCGCGTTCCGTCTCGCCTGGCAGCTCGAAGAGGACGTGGGTTCGGATCCGTCGCTCGAATGCGGGATCGAAGTTCGCTGCAAGATTGGTGGCGAAGATCACGACACCGGAGTACCTCTCCAACTCTTGCAGGAGCACATTGACCACGCTGTTCGATTCGCGCTGGGAGGCACTATCGAGTGAGGTCGACCGTCGGGCAGCGATCGCGTCCGCTTCGTCGAACAGCAGGACGGCTTGCTCCTCGCGCGCTGTACGGAAGATCGCGGCAACGTTCTTCGACGTTTCGCCCATCCACATGGATTCGAGCTCGGCGTATCGGACGACCAAAAGCTGGCGACCGAGCGATTTGGCGATGGCCTCGGCGCAAATGGTCTTGCCAGTGCCTGGCGGCCCAGCGAAATTAAAGGCAAGACCCAGGCCGGTCGAATGTCGTTCCCCAAGACCCCAGCTCTTGAAGATTAGATCGTGCTGTGTAACCTGGGCCAGCGCAGCTTCAAGAGCACTGCGGGTCACGGGAGAAAGAATGACATCATCAAAAGCGCGGCGCGGCGTGATGCTTTCGACCGCGCTGCGGCCAGTCATGCCAAAGAGACGCGAGAATGTGCTAGGCCCCACCTGCTACACCACCCCGTGCTTGTCGGTCAGAATCATACCGGCAACCCGTTTGCAGCCGGCTTGATATGAACAAGATCTAAGCCGAACCCTTCGGCGGCCAGGTGATCTGCCCGGTGTGCTTGTAGGCGAGATTGGCGATGTGGCCGGCCCGCGCGCACGATATGCCGGTTTCGACCGGCGCGTTGGGTTCCTTGCGCGACTTGACGCACTCGAAGAAATTCTGCACGTGGTCGATGGTTCCATCGCGGAAACTGTCTTCGCTGAGAATCGGATTTTGCCCCGCCTGCAGCCCCTCGCGATAGACGCCAAAACCGCTGCGATCGAGCTTGATCGTTGCCTGGTCGCCGCGGAATTCGAGGCCTCCGTCGTCGATGGAGGAGCTCATCATGCCCTCATAGACGCAATCCCAGCCCGGGTAGCGGAACGCTGCCTGTATCGTGTCGGGGCAGTCCCACTCCTCAAACATGTATTTGTCCCCCAGCATCTGGGCGACCTTGGGTGTATCGCTCTTCATCGCCCAGTGGGCAACATCGATCCAGTGGGCAAACAGATCGGTCATGGCGCCGCCGCCAAAGTTCCAGAACCAGCGCCAGCGGTAATACTTCTCCTCACTGAACGGCTGGTCCGGAGCGCCGCCTAACCACATCTTCCAATCGAGCTCCTGAACATTGATCGGCTTGGGTTTCCAGCTTGCCTGGTTATAGTTTTGCCACCAGTAGGTCCTCACCTGGGTCACGCGCCCCAGGCTGCCACCCTGAATCAGATCGACCGCATTGCGGAAGTGCGTCCAGCTGCGCTGCTGCATTCCACATTGCAAAATCTGCTTGCTGGAGCGCACGGCTTTCGCCAGGGCAGACCCTTCCTCGATGGTGTGAGTGACAGGCTTTTCCAGGTAGACGTCTTTTCCTGCCGCCAGGGCGTCACACGCCATACGCACGTGCCAATGATTGGGCGAGGCAATCAGCACCGCGTCGACATCCTTCGCTAGCACCTCGTGATAATCGAGATGGGTGGTCGCGATGCCGTTGGACCGTTCCTTCACTTCATCCCGGCGCGGCCCATACACATCGCTCACCGCCACGATCTGAAACGGAATGCCCGATTTATCGGCAGAATCGAGGATGGTTCGCATCCTGCCGCCGGCTCCGATCACGCCGACGCGAAGGGTATCGTTGGCACCCAGGACTCTGGTCGAGGCAAGGGCAGTCATTCCACTGGCAATGATGAAACTGCGGCGATTAGGCGTAAATGTCATGGAAACCCCGTCAATTTATTCCCGACGATCTTACCAGTGAAAGAGAAACCGTGTCTTGATTTGGCCCCGCCGGAAGGCCTATAAAAGACCCTGTCACGGCCCATCGACCGGGGTGACACGGAGATCCCATGAATGCCACCCGCCGTACTCTTCTGCAGGCAATCCCCCTGCTGGCCGCCTCTTCGGCCTTTGCTGCCGACGGACAGCAGATTCCCTCGTTCGTCAAGCCTTATAGCGAATTGCCGGTAAAGCAAAACGGGCAGAACGAATCCAGGCCGATCCTGGACGGACTTCTCCACACCGGGGAGCACCTCGAAGTGCACGAGACCATTCTGGCTGCAGGAAGCGAGCCGCATCCACCCCACCGCCACCTGCACGAGGAACTCTTTTTGCTCATGAAGGGCTCCGTCGCGGTGACTATTGAGGGGAAGACAACCACGATCGGGCCAGGATCGGCGGCATTCATCCACTCCAATGAATTGCACGGCGTCCATAATCCGGGACCGGAAAAGGCGCAGTACTTCGTGGTGGCTGTAGGTTCGTAAGGAGGGATCGATGCAGGCAAAATGGAACCTGATAACGCTGGCTGCGCTCGGCTGCAGCACGGCCCTGGCGGGCGCAACCGATATGACCATTCACCTCAATGGCTCACAACCGGTTTCGCGTAAGACCGTGCAGTATCAATGCGACGCTAAGGCTGCAGCGATAGGCCTTCCCGCGACTGTATTTCCGGTCGAATACATCAACGGGGCCGGGAACAGCCTGGCGGTGGTCCCCATCCATGGCAACTCGTTGATCTTTGCCAATGTGACGTCCGGCTCCGGCGCACGTTATGCCGCCGGGCAATATATCTGGTGGGAAGCGGGCGGCTCGGTAACTTTGTACTCTGATTCGATGGCGGGCAAGATGCAGTCCGCATGTCATCCCGCGAAGTAACGTGAAAACTCTGAGCAACGTCGCCGACCGGCAAACTATATCGTCGCGCATGTCGGCGCTGTCGCCAGGCGATACGGCGCGCTGGGGCTCGATGTCCGTCCATCAGATGGTGTGCCATCTGGATGACTGCTACAAGATTGGGCTCGGAGAGAAGTATGCCAGCCCGGCGACTGGCTATCTTCAGCGAACACTGCTCAAGTGGTTGGCGCTCGAGATGCCACTGCAGTGGAGCAAGGGATTTCGCACGCGGCCGGAGGTTGAACAGGGCAAAGGTGGTTCGATTCCGCTGGATTTCCATCAGGATCTTCGCTCCGCTGCTCTCGACCCTGGACCGGTTCTGCGATGCTTTGCCCAGGCCCTGTGTGCCGCACCCCATCTTTCGGGAAATGACGGCAGACGGACTGGATGCGATGGGGATATCTGCACGCCGATCATCACCTGCGCCAGTTTGGCCGATGAATGCTGCACCAGCTGTCGCATCCGCTCGTAATCTTCGCCGCGCTGCTGACGCTTGTCCCATACTTCTCCGCGGCATTCTGCCCCAGCGGCCTTGACCTGGCCCGCCGGCTACCCATCCGGTTACGCATTCTGGCGCCCGCGCTGCTGGGTCTTCCCTACGCACTTGTCTCCTTGTCTACCGGCCTTTTTCGCTGGCCCTGGCTTGTGCTTTACACCTTGCTGCCGGTAGGCATCAGCCTGCTGCTCTACGAAGCGAGCCTGGCCGACCCGGCCCAGCGCGGGGGATGGCGGGATTTTCTCGTCCTTATCTCGCTCGGCCTCGCCGTCGATCTTCGCTGGTTCGAGCCGGCCTGGGGACCCGGTCTTGCTGTCTTCAACAAGATGCTGCTGTTGGATGCAGGCATCTTTGGATTCCTCGTCATCCGGCAGCTGCGCCAGGTTGGCTTCGATCTCCGTCTTCGCCTGCACGACTTTGTTGCAGGTCTATTTGCGCTGGCCGCCTATACCCCCATCGCGGTGACGATCGGACTGTTCCTTGGCTTTCTGCATTTCCATGCCCTCGTCCCATCCGTGTGGCGTGCTCTGCTCGCGTGGGTGTTCTCCTTTTTCTTTGTTGCCGTGCCGGAGGAGCTTTTCTTTCGTGGCTGGATGCAGAATCTTCTGGAGCGGCGGGTCGGGCCGGCGCGGGGATTGCTCGTCACCTCGGCCTTGTTTGGTCTTTCCCACTTCAACAAGCGCGCCGCGGTCTTCAATTGGCGCTACGTCCTACTGGCGGCTCTAGCGGGCATCTTCTATGGCCTGGCATGGCGTCAGGAGCGCCGCGTCGGAGCCTCCGCCATCACCCACGCGTCCGTGGATACGATCTGGGGAATCTGGCTGCGATGAGGATGATAGCGATAATAGCCGATCCCCACCCGCATGTGGTGTTGGATGGAATCTGGCACAATCACTGCGACACAGAGCCCGAGAATACCGTGGGCGATGCCCAGGGTATAGATATTCCGGTAGCGCAGGAACAGAATGCAGGCGGCGATGCCCCACACGAGCGTAACTGGCGTCAGCACCGGATTCGGCAGGTGAGCGAGAGAGAATAAGCCTGCGGCCGCCAGGACCGGCGCAACCTTGCCCGGCAGTAATCGCCTCAAGCGAAGCAGGAAATAGATCTGCAGCAAAAACTGTTGCATGACCGCCCATATCAGGTATCCCCAAACATGGGAGATCAGCGGGGTGGGGCCATGCAGCCGATGCAGCGAGTGCAGCCGGGCCGCCGTGTAGACCGCTAGCGCCCGCAAGGATGGCTGCAACAGCCACCACCCATAGAGACCGGACCAGACCCGGCAGCCCGAGGCCCAGAGCCTTCCATGTCGGGCGTCCCATCCACGTGGTCACGACGATCCAGGTGATGGCGATCCAATAAAACCACCTTTGCCAGGGATTCAAGGTCCAGATCGCGGCCAGGATCAGGCCATAGCCCACGCAGAACTCAACTACATCCCGCCTGTAAGGCCGATCTCGTTGTGTCGTCATGACCGAATCTTTGGATGCGCCCTCAATCCAAGTCTACCCGCGGAAGTTGGTCGGCGCTGCGGCAGTTGGAGCGCAGAACGAAGCCCAATTCCCTGGACGGGTGGCCCATCTTCGCCCAGCGTCCATGGGCACCCGTCCAATACCAAAGCTTGCTTGGCAGACGTATTGGCGCCAAAAAACGCCACTCTGCTTCGAGTGGCGTTTTCTGCGTGAGCGATGGCGCTGTGCGTTACGGCCCCCGGCCTCTGTCTTGGTGCTTCATCGGCTGGTTTTCCTATGAGTCCACTCTTCTGCTACGGACCCTTGTTGAGCTGTTTCACATCAGGTCGCCTGTGAGGTCTTCCTGTTTGAACCCGATGCAATCTCAAGCCCTTCGTACGCTCGCGAATTGGCAGCCGTGTCTTCTGATGCCGGAACTGTGGTTAACTTCGCTCCCGCCCCTGCTTCGGGATCCAGACCATCGTTGCGACGGGGCAGAACAATACGGAAGACCGTACCGCAGGGAGGCTGTACCCGGCTTCGAAAGCGAATGGAGCCACCATGCTTTTCAACAATGCCTTTCGTTACCCACAGGCCGAGTCCGGTGCCAACCGATTGCTTGGTGGTGAAGAAGGGAGAGAATAATTTTCTCTTCGCAGAATCAGATATGCCACAGCCGCTGTCACCGATCGCAATACTCACCGCCGCCAGGCCGGTTCTCGCAATCCTCGTTTCGCAGGCACGAATGCGGAGAAGGTTTCCGTTGCTCGAGGCATCCATCGCGTTCAACAACAGATTAGAGATCGCCTGTCGCAGCTCTCCCTGTAATCCAAAGATTTCGAGATCTCCGCGAAATTCCGGGCGGCAGTAGATTTGTTTATAAGAAAGCCTGCGTTCGAATACCGCGATCACATCGGAAATGACGGCAGCAACATTCAGTGCATGCGGGCGAGAGGTATCCCGGTAGAACCCTAAAGTTTGTTGCGCAATCTGGCCTACGCGAGCCAGCTCTTCATCCGCCAGTTCAAGGTGCCTGCGCACTGACTCCGGTATGTCTTCATGGGTCTTGGCGAGAAAAATCAGGTTAATGACGGCTTCCAGCGGGTTGTTAATTTCGTGGGCGATGGTGGCCGCCATCCTCCCGGTCGCGGCGAGCATTTCCGTCTGCTTGAGGGTTGCTTCCTGGTTGCGCCTTTCCGTTATGTCCTGAACAGTACCGATCATGCCTACAACTTCCCCGGGTTTCTCCGCACTAAAAACGGGGACCCCCGAAGAATGAACCCAAATCACACCGCCATCCTCGCGTACCACCCGGTATTCCGATCGATAGTTCTCTTTCCCTTGGAGTGCTACGGCCAGGGCTTGCGAGGTGAGCGCCCTGTCTTCGGGCAAGACAGCGCGGTCTCGTAATGCGCTTCTGGTGACCGACACGTGCGGGCTCCAGCCAAAAATTTCTGCTGCTTTTTCGTCAACGTCGAGCAGATCCGTCTCCACATCCCACTTCCAGGTCCCCATTTTCCCAGCTTCCAGAGCGAGGCGAAGCCTTCGTTCGCTTTCCTGAAGCATCCGCTCGTCTTCTCTTGCACGGGCGATCTCGCGCGCACTCTGTTGTTGCGCCAAGTCCCCTTGTATCTGCAGCTCGCCATAAGCAGACTTTAGCCGCTTGGTCTGGCGCAGCGCCGCTTCCTCCAGAGCGGAAGATCAAAAGATGCATAGTCGCGATCTCAGACCGCATCGCGAGTTGCTCGATGTCGCCCGCCCTCCCCTGGCTTCGATCCAGGTTCCGATCCAATCGGGCTTTGTCTACAGGCGACGCAAACACGGCTCCGCGGACGAAGGGAATTAGCGCAAGTTTCACGCCCAGGGCAATGGTGCGGAACATGTCTGCTGTTTCTCGCGGAATCGTGACCCGCGAAAACATAATGATGGTGAACAGCTCCCCCCAGGCAGTAAGCCTCCAAAGCCAAGGGCCGACCGAATACCGTAGGGCTGGATGAAGTCTGCCTGCGCCGGTATGGAAGGATTGCCCTGGGCATGCTCCACATGGAACACGTTGAACGTGTGCTGATCGGCATCGAGAATCAACCGCGAATCCGGGTTCAAAGCAGTCTCGATCTTCAGCCCCATCTGGCGCAGGAGAGACGCGATCATGGGGACGCGCTCCACCATCTCCAGGCTTTCCAAAGGAATCGCGGCGTGGCCCCGCGAGCTTCGCCGGTCATTCCAGGGCTCTATGTCTCCCGCCGTCGCGAGCAAAGTAAGGCACGGCAAATCAGGCCGAAGGTAGCGCTTATCGCTTACCGAGCGTTGGGCAATCTGTTCCAAATCCGGGGGAAGCTGGCTCAGGGGATGGGTCTTGAAACAACGTACCAGTGGACAGTTGGCTTCGCGGGTCCGGCTGTCCACCAGGGTGCGGCGAAGGAGCCGGATAATCTCGCCCGCAGCTTCTTCCATGCTGGACGCGGCTTCGCCTGCCTTCCGCACCGCCCTGCCACACTCGATCATGTCGTTTAAATCAAAGTTGGCAAGGTCCATAACGTCGACGGTTAATCTATGTCTGGTCGATTATGCCTGCGCCTCACGCCCGGCGTAAACATCGGCTGGATCCTTAGCCCTGGGTTCTGCATCTCTCAAAATGCGGAGAAGGAGCGGCGATGGCGCGGGTTTTTATCACTGGTTCCTCCGACGGCCTGGGACAAATGGCGGCTCAATTGCTGGTCGAGCAAGGGCACAACGTGGTGCTGCACGCTCGTGGCGAGCAGCGGGGCCAGCAAGCCCTGGCCGCGGTACCCGGAGCGGAAAGCGTAGTCATCGGCGATCTGGCCAGCATTGCGCAAACCCACCACGTGGCCGAGCAGGTCAATCGCCTGGGTGGATTTGACGCGGTCATTCACAACGCGGCCGTTGGCTATCAGGAGCCGCGCCGTATCGCCACGGAAGATGGCCTGCCTCACGTGTTCGCCATCAATACACTCGCCCCCTACATTTTGACGGCGCTCATTCACCAACCCAAGCGGCTGGTCTACCTCAGCTCCGGACTCCACCAGGGCGGCGATGCGAGCCTGAAAGATCTTGTATGGGAACAGCGGCCCTGGCGGGGGCAGCAGGCGTATTCCGACAGCAAGCTGCACGATGTGCTGCTGGCCTTCGCCATCGCACGGCGCTGGCCCGGAGTTTTATCCAATGCTCTTGAGCCGGGCTGGGTGCCCACTAAGATGGGTGGCCGCGGCGCTCCGGACGATTTGGACCAGGGCCACCGGACCCAGGTCTGGCTCGCCGCCAGCAATGACAAGGATGCGGCCGTCACGGGGCAGTACTTTTTCCATATGCGGCCGCGCAAACCGAATCCAGCCACCCGCGACCCGCTGATTCAGGACGCACTCATCGACGCTTGCAGTCGCCTTTCCGGAGTTACCCTGCCCCAAATTTAATTCGCCTTTATGGCGTTTGCTCCTTATCCATGGCCGACGTGAGAACGACCATCGCGAAGTCGAATCCCGTAGGGGCGGTTGAACTTCAGACCAGGACGCAGTCCTGGGTTGGCTTGTACCGTTGAGTTGGGTTGCTCCACATTAGCGGAACAATCGACTTTTTGGCGATGTAACTTGTTGATTGCCTTGAGGAGAGTGCGGCCGAACAGCATCAGGTTGGTTCTGTTTGACCGGTTGCTGTCTAACGCGGACTCATGAGAGCCTTGGAATCTGCGTGAGAAGTAAAAGAAAACCGCAGATCTCTCCACTACGCTACGCTCCGGTCCCACGGCACGCCGGGGCAGGCGAGATGACAATTTTGTTTGAGTATAGTATTCCGCGTTTCCAGCAGAGGTCCGCGAACACTGCAGATCCCTCCACGGCACGCCGGGACAGGTCGGCTTCGCTCGGGATGACAAAGGAAAGGGCAACGGTTCCATAAGCAGTGGTTGCTGAACCGAAACGTTTTTCAAATCTAATTTGGACAGGTCTGAAGTTCAGCCGTCCCTGCGGGACTGGTTCCAATATTCCCCTGGGTGGCGCGTGCCATGGAAAGGTCCCGCACATATGAAAGCCTTTATCGATGGACCTCTTGCCGGCAGCGCTGAAGCTCCTTCCCCAGCCGTCCTTTCACTTTTTGGGGGCACCGGGACCGCAACTTAGGCCCCGCGAATCCGTCTTAGTATGTGCGAGGTAATTGTGATGTCACTCGTAACTCGTTTTAGAGGGTGGGCCCTGGCCTTTGGCTCCCTCGCGCTCGGTGTGGCCGGCCTGACGGCCGCGGCCATCAACGGCGGTCAACAAAGCGGCATGGCGCACATGGCAGGCCACATGTACATGACCGTGCTCAGACCGGCAAAGCCTGGCGATCAGCAAAAAGCCGACACCATCGTGGCAGCTGCCAAAACGGCCATGGCGCCCTATCAGGACTACCACAAGGCATTGGCGGACGGTTACCAGATCTTTCTTCCCAATCTGCCGCAACCCCAGTATCACTTCACAAAATACCTATACGGCCTTGAAGCCCGTTCGCAGTTCGATCCAAGCAAACCAACCTCGCTGCTCTATAAGAAGACGGCCGACGGCGGCTACACCCTGGTGGGCGTGATGTATACCGATCGCGTCGACGCCACCGAGGACGAGTTAAACGACCGCATTCCGCTGAGCATTGCGCACTGGCATCAGCACATCAACTTCTGTAAGGCGCCGGCCGGGGAAAAGGCCGGCTACTTCGGCCCCGACGCAAAGTTCGGGTTGCTGGGATCCATTACCACCAAAGAAGCTTGCGAGGCAGCGGGCGGGGTGTTTCACCCGCATGTATTCGGCTGGATGGTGCACGTCTATCCCAATGAAGCAGACGCAAAGAAAATCTGGGCGATCGACGATGATGACGAGGGACACGACAACATGGATCACGCCGTCATGCCCGGCATGAAGATGAACTAGGCGAGGTAATCGGGTGAGCCCCGGGCCAAGGTTGGTTATGATGGAGCGCAAGGTGGTGACCTATCGTCGGCCGTACGAGACCGGGGCCGTCAGGCCCTAAAAAGACAGCTCTTCTGGTTGGGTCTGATTCCACAGTCGTGGCGGCTGTGCGGAGAGTTTTGCCGAGCTGGGACATTGCCCGCGCAAACAACAATCGAACCGCCCTTGAAATGCTCCGGACCCAGGCTTATGACCTTGTCCTGACCGGCGAAGAAACCTCGGGCAAACAGGATGTGGAGCTTTTGCGCCAGATTCGCACTGTCCGCCCTCATGTACGGCTCATCATCATCACTTCCAAGAGCACGCCGGCCGACGTGATTGCCGCTATGCGCGAACGAGCTTTCAGCTATTTCTCCGAGCCCTATGTCACGGAGACTTTTGAACAAATGCTGAAGCTCGCGACGACCGGGCCGGTCTGGGACGAAGGCATAGAGATTCTTTCCGCCACGCCACAATTTATCAACCTAGTGGCCCGCTGCGACCGCAAGACCGCCGATCGGCTGATCCAGTTCATTCATGAGATCGCAGATCTCCCCATGAAAGAGAGAGACGCAGTAGGGTTGGCCTTTCGCGAGATGCTCATGAACGCCATCGAGCATGGTGCCCACTTCAAAGCCACGCAGCACGTTGCGATTTCTTACATACGAGCCAAGCACATGGTCTTATGCCGCGTGAAAGATCCCGGAGAGGGCTTTTCGTTCGAGGAGCTGAGTCATGCGGCCATCATGAATCCGCCGTCGGAACCGATCCGGCACGAAGCCATCCGCGAACAGCAGGGGCTCCGGTCGGGCGGCTTCGGGATCCTGGTAACGCAAAACATCATCGATGAGCTGATCTACGGCGAAAAGGGCAATGAGGTCGTGCTCATCAAGTACCTCAAGCCGGATCAGCTCGACGATTAAAGGAGCTCGCGCTACATCGCCGGCGGTGGTGGTGGAGGCGTCGCAGCGGGTCCCGGCCGCGGCCCACCTGGGGCCTTGTCGACGAGTTCCACATCCAGTTGGATCGCGATCTGGTCTCCCACCATGGGAATGTCGTAAGTCATTCCGTAGTCCGACCGATTGACCGTGGCCGTGGCGGAAACGCCGCGATGCTGGTTTCCCCTCGGATCCTTGATCGGAGGCGTGGGGCCATCGACATCCAGGACGACTTCCTTGGTAACTCCATGCATGGTCAAATCGCCGGTCACCTTCAACTTGCCTGCACCAGCGGATTCCACGCGTTTGGATGCAAAAGTAATCGTCGGATACTTGGCAACATCGAAGAAGTGATCGCTTCGCAGGTCTTTATCCCGCATTTCCACCCTGGTGTCGATGGAATTGGCGTCGATGGTCACATTCACCGAAGCTTTGCTGGGATCGGATGAATCCACCACTACACCGCCCACTTTGTTAAAGGTCCCCCGGACGGTGGAGATTCCCAGATGGCGAACAGCAAACTGCGCCGAGGAGTGCGGAGGATCGAGGTACCACGTCTCCGTTTGCGCCATCGCGCGAGAAACGGTCAGGTTAGCCAGCCCAAACAGGGCCAGGAGCTGGAGCGTTGCAGCAACATTTCGGTGTCTCGCCATGGAGGGCTTCACTTCCTGCTTTTAGCTTCTGAGGGTGCGGATTTGAGTCTATTTGCGCAGCATCTTCCGGTCAACTGAAGCCCGCTTCAAGCCAGGGCAATAGTGGCTATGAGTGACCACCACAAAAGTCTGTCAAGTGGCTATTGCCACTCTAAGCCTTCTCGTCGAAGGTTATTGGGCATGCCGAGCACACCTTTCGCTCTCTACCCCGGCAACATCGGAGCATGGATTCCTGGATTTCCCTGGGGCGTATGGTTGCCCTACCTCACAGGCACCCTGGTTCTGGTGATTGGCCTTATCACCGCCAAGAAGGATTTTCTCCAGAAGCAAGGACTGGACAAAATCGTCGCTCTAGGTCCGGTCCTTTTTGCGGCTCCCTTGGCAGTGTTTGGCGCCGAACACTTTACGGCGACCACAATCTTAGCGGGAATGGTGCCTGCGTGGCTTCCCGGACACGTGTTCTGGGCGCTCTTCGTAGGCGCCTGCCTCGTCGCCGCCGCCCTGAGCATAGCCTCCGGAAGATTCGCGTGGCTTGCCTCCGCACTCGCTGGAGTCCTGATTCTCTTATTCGTACTTCTCATCCATCTTCCCAACGTCGTCGCCAACCCGCACACCCGGATCGCATGGGTTGTGGTTTTGAGAGAACCCGCCTTCGCCGGGGGCGCATTCGCTCTTGCCGCAACCCTGGCAGGAGGATGGAAACTGCAGGTGAGGCGTGCCTTCGCCACGCTGGCAAGATTTTTAATCGCCATTCCGATCGCATTTATGGGTGTGCAGCAATGCCTGCATCCGGAACTCGCGCCCGGCGTTCCGCTGGTCAAGACCACGCCCCTGTGGGTGCCGGCGCACTCGTTCTGGGGTTATGTGATCGGCGCAATTTATGTAGCGATCGCCATCAGCCTGCTCCTCAATAAGCAGGTTCGACGCGCGGCAACCTGGCTGGGGCTGGTCGTCCTTCTGCTTGTACTACTCCTTTATCTACCCATCGTGATAGCCAATCCTGCGGACATCGCGGACGGCCTGAACTACCTGGCAGACACTATGTTGTTGTGCGGTGCGGTCCTGGCCCTCGCCGGGGCCAGCGATCAAAACTCGTCATAGGAGATATGGTTCTCCGGCACGCCGAGGTCGCTCAACATTTTGAGGCAAGCCTTGATCATCAGGGGTGGACCGCAGAGATAATATTCCGCACCCCTCGCGTTGTCGTGATCGCGAAGGTGTTTCTCCAACACGACTTCGTGAATGAACCCCTCATGGCCCGTCCACCTGTCCTCGACTAGCGGGGCGGAGAGCGCAAGGTGGAAAGCAAAGTTGCCATGTCTCTCCGCCAGTTCCCGGAAGTACTCCTGGTAAAAAATCTCCTGCTTGGATCGTGCGCCGTACCAGAAGCTGACCTTGCGCGCAGTCTGCTCCGTCTCCAGCAGATGAGAGAGGTGGGCACGCAGCGGAGCCATGCCCGCGCCCCCGCCGATATAGATCATCTCCCGCTGCGTGGGTTTGATATGGAAATCCCCAAAGGGTCCGACAGCAGTGACAATATCTCCCGGCTTGAGACTGAACACGTAGCTGGAACCAACCCCGGGGGCACAATCCTGCCCGGGCGGCGGCGTGGCAATCCGCACATTGAAGCGCAGCAGACGATCGGTCTGCTGGTTGCTGGCCAGAGAATAATTATTGCGTTTGCCAGCCTCGGGATTGTGCGCGACGAGGTCAAAGATATGCTGCCGCGCCCACACCTCAGCGAAAGGCTCCGGAATTTCGAACTCGCGAAAGCGGATCGTTTCGTACGCCGGAATATCGAGTTGCAGGTAGTCCCCGGGGGTGAAAGCAACCTTTTCCCTGGCATCCAGAGGCTCGAGAACGAGTTCCTTGATAAACGTAGCAACGTTGGCATTGCTCACTACCTGCAATTGATACGTTTTGAGCGGACGCGCACCCGCGCCGCCCGGCCGGCTCACGTTCATAAAGATTCGACCGTTACGCTCCTCAATCGGATAAGTGACCAGGCCACGGCAAATCGGCACGCGCGCCGGCGAACCATCGATCAGATGGAAACGGCCGTTATGTTTGGAGCATTCAATGATGTCGCCCTTCACCAGGCCCTTGGAGAGGTGAACATTGCCGTGGGTGCACAATCCATCGGTTGCGTAGAGCGCGCCCTCCGCTGTGCGATAGAGGGCGTACGTTTTCCTGCCGTGGTCGAAGCGGATCACATCTGCCGCCTTGAGATCGGCCGCAGCACAGGCTTCGATCCAGCCCGCCGCATCGGGGCCGGCCTGCGAGGAACGGGGAGCTTCGTTCGCTCGTAGCCTGGATGCAGGAAGCTGGCGCTTGACGTGATAACCGGGGTCCCGCACCTGCTTGAGAATGGTCGGCACAATCTCCCGCCAGGCCGACAAAAGGCTGGGATACGGCGCGGCACAATCGTCCTTGACCGCGTTATGTAACTTCGGCAGAGCGTGATAAGGCACCAGCGGAAACATGTGGTGTTCCACGTGGTAGTTCATGTTCCAGTAGAGATAGCGGTGGATCCAGCACATATACACTGTGCGGCAGTTCAGACGGTGGTCGAGCACATTCTCGGCCAACCCGGCATGCTGCGTGTACCCGTAAGTGACCAGCAGCCAGGTGCCGAATAAATTCGTAAAGCCTACCAGCAATAACGGAAGCACGCTGCCGGTCTTGATAGACAGCCCAATCACCAGCACATAAAGAGCGACATAAATCCGCGCCTTGCGATAAACCTTGGGGAACTCTGTCTCCGGAATGAACGTCTTCTCTTCCGCGCTCATGCGCCCCAACGAATGCAACACGATGAGGCGGAAATACTTCGCATACACGCGCAGGTTGAAGAACGACATGACGATGCCCTTCAAATCCGGCGGCCGGGGTACAGCAATCTCCGGGTCGCGGCCGACAATAATCGTGTCGCTGTGATGACGCGTATGGCTCCAGCGCCAGACCGTGGACTCGCGCATGACCATGAACGAGGCAATCTCGTATAGCGCATTGTTCATCCAATCCGTCTTGAAGGCGGTTCCGTGGCCGGTTTCGTGCCATCGCGAATCAGAGGTCGAGGCGTAGAGCACGCTATAGACGATGTACGGCAGAACGGCCCACCAGGTACCCCACAGCTTGTAGGTCAAAAAGCCGCTTGAGAAAATGAGCGCAAACCACAAAATCGTGTCGCGGATGGCCGGACCATCGCGACGCTGCAGCAGGCCGCGCAAGGTATCGCGCGGTACGGGACACTGGTACCACTCAGCTTCCGCGAGGCCGCGTTCGACGGCGAGTGTGGAATTGACCCCGGTAAGGCTGTAATCGAGCTTCAATGGTGGCGCAGGAGCGGTCACAGCGCCTGGGCTCATGGTCGCGGCCAATCGATCCCCCTGCTTTCCGATTGCCGTTTTTGCCCACCCGGAGTTTCCAGGGAAATAGCTTTCCCGCAGCGGGTGGGTATGACAGGCGCATCCATCCTAACGCTCTGGCTTAAGCCATGGAAAGTTCCAAACCTGATTTTGAGCGGAAGGATGGTGCCTCAGGCACTTAGTTCAGGTTTTCCTGGTCCAGCAGTTTTTGAAACTCCGGCGTGGTCCGCAGCACTGCGAAATCCTTGTCTTCAATCAGCCGTTTGCGATCCCTGAACCCTTCATCCATGGCCTTGCGTAGATAAAGGAGCGCCTGTTCCTGCTTGCCGGCGCTGGCAAACGTCTGGGCAATGTAGTAGTTGATGGCCACGCGTTGTTCCCGTGAGCCGCCACCTTCGACCATCGCGGCTCGATTGGGAGAAAACACATCGGGGTCAATGGAGAAGGCTTTCTGATACATCTTGATGCCTTTCTTCATCTTGTCCTCGGCAAAATAGGCCGTGCCCAGATTGCAGTAGATAACCGCGCTCTCCGAGGTATGTTTCAGCGCCTTTCTTGTACCAGTGTTCGGCGACTCTAAACTCGTGTTGACCGTAGTAGACGGCGGCGAGATTATTGGCAGCAGGGGCAAAGCGAGGATTGAGCGTCAGTGCCTGCTGGTAGGCCTTCCGCGCTTCAGCCAGGGCAAAAAGATGGTGGTACGCCATGCCGATGTTATTCCAGACAATCGCGGATTTCAGATCGCTTTGCTGGTAAGCGGCAATCGCCGCTGCATACTCTCCGCGGGCCATCAAAATATCAGCCTTCTTTTCAGCCGGCACCTCTTGAAGGGCCAGGGTTTTGCGGACGGTCGTCGAGGTATTCGGGGGAGGGCTGTTTGTGGTTTGAGATGCAGGCGCTTGGCCGGCGCACAGCCCGGCCGTAGTCAACGCAAGTATGGCGAGTGCGAAGCCGGTTTGATGTAGAAGAACGGCCTACTGGGAATCTCACCCATGACTCGCCTCCTTGGCATGCAGCACTTCGGAATGCGGCGATGCAATCCGTGTCCTATTCTCCCCCCAGGAACAGGCGTCGGCAATATCCAATTATGAATAAATACTCATAGCCAGCCGGGCTCACGGCGGCCCGGAGGATCTGGCTTAGGTGGCTCCGCCGCCTAAGTCGCTGCCCTGAACTGTTGTCGAGCTCCGCAATTCGACGCGGAACAGCTATCCCATTGAATCGACTTGCCTTACCAGCGACCTATTGCATATTATCCAGGGCCCCAGACTGAAGACGGACCCCAGGTAGATCCGAATCGTGGCGGGCCAAAAGGAACCTAAAGGGAACTGGACGGGTGCCTACGTTCGCCAAACCTGCCCCGGCTTGCCGTCGAGCGTACTCCGGGCCGAAAATGATGGTCGCAAGCCCTACAATGGCTTTTGCCTGAAGCATCGTGGAGGATCATGCTCGTTCGCTCAAAAATCCCTGCCATCGGGCTACTGCGTTCTCGTCGCTATTACCAAAGGTAACGTGATGGCGCAAAGCACCGCGGTTCCCACCATGACGCTGCTGGTCGATGAGACGCAAGCCTTCCGGCGAATTGCTTTTGTCCATGAGGAAATTCGCGTGCAACCAGGGCCGCTCGCACTCGCGTATCCACGCTGGATTCCAGGAGAGCACGGACCAACGGGTCCCATTCAAAACCTGGCGGCGATCCGGGTGCGTTCCGGGGAAGTGACCCTGCCCTGGACCCGCGACCCGGACGACATCAACACCATCAAGATCGATGTCCCGCCCAAGACCGGCAAGATCACCGTCGACTTCGATACGTTGCTCGAAAATACCATCGACGACCATCAACTCCTGCTTGCCTGGAACACCTCCGTTCTTTACCCGCGAGGCATCGATAAACGCGAGCTGATGATCGAGCCTTCGATTCTTCTTCCGCCGAACTGGAAGCAAGGCAGTTCCATGCCTGTCACGAACCAGGCTGGGAACCGGGTGACGTTTGCCCCTACCTCCCTCGAACGCTTGATCGATTCCCCGGTGCTGGCCGGTGAGTTTTTCCGAGCCGTGCGACTGGCCTCAAAGTGGCCGGCTGAACTCGAATTCACCGGGGACAGCCAAGCGGCTATCGACTCGGCGGACGACGCCCACGCCTTCGAGATCTTCGGCAAGCTGATCGATCAGGACCAGGCAATGTTCGGCTTCCGCCACTGGCAAACGATGCACCTGCTCGTCTCCCAGAGTGATGCGCTTCCCTACGACGGACTGGAGCATGAGGATTCTCCGTGGGATGCAATCGGTAACGCGGGCCTCTCGAAAAAAGAGGACCTGGAACGTTTTGGCTTTCCGCTCCTTGCGCATGAGCAATCCCATTCCTGGGACGGCAAGTACCGGCGGCCGGGAGAGCTGTATTCCAAGCCCGACTATCAAGGCCCGGAAAGGACCACGTTGCTGTGGGTTTATGAAGGCCTGAATGAATACATAGGCATGCTGCTGGCCACACGCGCCGGCTTCAACGACTCTGCCTACATGCGCGACTATCTTGGGCGTATCGCTTCCGACTATGCCCACGAGACGGGGCGCGCGACCACCCCGCTGGTCGATACGGCTGCGCAGGACTGGGTATTACGCTCCGCCCACGGAGGATGGTATGCGTTGCGCCGCGGCCAGGACTACTACGATGAGGGCGCGCTGATTTGGATGCATGCCGATATGTTGATACGCGAACAGACGAACGACCGCCTTTCGCTGGACGACTTTCTGCGCAGCTTCCTCGGCCAGCGCGATACCGGTCCGATCGTCGTTCCCTATACCCGGGCCGACGTGGAAGCATCGCTTGGGGCGATTTGTCCCTACGACTGGCACGGCTTCTTCGAGAAGTACGTCTACCAGATAAACAGTGCGCCACCGATGGAGGGGCTTGAGGCCGCGGGTTGGCGCGTGGTCTACAACGCTACCCCGAACAACAAACCTTTCTATGCAGATCTCCCCGAAGCTCCCTCATATTTTTCAACCGCATCGATTGGGATCGACCTGCAGAAGGATGGGACGATCGCCGAAGTGTTTCCAGGCACCCCGGCCTACGATGCCGGCTTGGGCCCGGGCATGAAGGTGGTGGCGGTCGATGGAAATGCATACTCACCCGAGGTGCTCTCCGCTTCCATTGCGCGCCCTCGGGGCGGCAAGATCTCGTTGGTTGTTCGCAACTTCGACACCGTAGAAACGCGGGAACTTCAATACGCTGGGGGCCTGCGCTATCCCCACCTGGAACGGATACCCGGAACTCACGATTACCTGAGCGAGATCCTGTCGCCGCGCAATATCAACTAAAACGGACTGCTGTCTACTGACTGACTGCACGACCTATATGCTGAAGACTCCGTATCCATCCGATATGTGACAACTCCAGAAGGTTAGACGAAGCGAAACCCCGAACAGCACTATCTAGTTCCACACCTCGCCTCCGCCCGTTCTGATCCAGGCTACCAATAGATTTGTTCCTTCTGTCGTGAATAAATTACGTGCTTGCCAGTTAGCTCCATAAGAGCGGAACGATATCGGGATCACACACCGAATCATGCCCGATCAAATTCGTTTGTAACCTTTGTGACGAATCTGTTTCCAACAGGTCGCGCAATGACATTCACGCGCGAGTTGACCTCCCGCTCAACTCGCGCTGTGTATCTCAGCGCTATTTGCCTTCGGCCCCAAGCAGCTGCAGATAGATCAGCTAACTCGTGGTCTGTGGATGATCGGCTGAACTTAGCACGAGCGCCTGGATCATCGCCAACGCCCGATCAACCGGTACAACGGGAATGCCCATGAATCATCAAAAGAAAACAGCTATCAACCGCCTTGGCCAGTGCGGGCGAATACTCTCTCACCTCTCGATGCCGTCAGTTTTCTCGCTGGCGGTTTTACTATTATGGACCTCGGCGGCCTTGGCCCAGCTGACCACCGCTGACATTCTTGGCACAGTGACGGATCAGACAGGCGCCAGCATCGCGAACGCCACCGTTACCCTCATCAACCTCGGGACCAACGAACACCGTACCGTCCAGTCCAACGGCTCAGGAGACTTCACCTTCACTCTTCTTTCCGTCGGACATTACTCTGTCTCCGTGAAAGCCGCCGGGTTCCAGGAGTCGATCACCAAAGACCTCGCTGTAGAAGCGGGCGACCGTGCGCGTGCTGATGTCCATCTCCAGAGTCGGTTCAGCGTCCGCCGTCGTCGAGGTAACGGCGACCACCCCGCTGCTACAGGCTGATAGCGCAACTGTAAGCTCCACGGTGACAGCGAAAGCGGTGCAGGATCTCCCGTTGAACGGCCGCAACTTCGTTCAGTTGGTGCAGATTGTTCCCGGCGCCAACGAGGGTCCGGGTAACGGATTGACCAGCGGCGGCCGTCCCGACGATCGCCGTCAGACGGCGAGCTTCTCGGTAAACGGTCAGGATGACACGCTCAACAACTACACCATCGATGGTATCGACGACAACGAGCGCATTATCGGAACGATTGGCGTGCGACCCATCGTCGAAGCGATCGATGAGATCACCGTACAGACCAACAACTACACGGCGGAAGCCGGCCGTACTGCCGGTGGCGTCGTCAGTATCGTCACCCGCGCCGGCACCAATCAGTTTCACGGCAGCGCGTACGAGTTTTTCCGCAACGACATCTTCGATGCGCGCAACGTGTTGCAGACGACCGGCAGAAGGCCCGAACTCCGTCAGAACCAGTTTGGCGCAAGTATCGGTGGACCTATCTACAAAAACCGGACCTTCTTCTTCGGCGACTATGAAGGCTTCCGCGAGGTAAATGGTCTTACCTACACCAAAACGACGCTGACCCAGAACGAGTACAACGATGTCAATAGTCTCAATGGCGGATCGCCGCAACTCCTGCTCAACGCCGGCAACGGCACGCAGGGCTTCGCGGTTGACCCGATTGCTCTGGCTTACCTGAAGCTGTACCCTGCGCCGAATGCAGGCGGCGCCGGTGCTCTATCGAATAACTACATCACCAGCCCCAACCGGACCCAGTTCGCGAACAGCTTCGATGTGCGCGTGGATCATAGGTTCAACGACCGGAATCTCTTCTTTGGCCGTTACGACTACAACAAGGTCAATACATTTACTCCTCCGGGTCTGGGAACGAATGCAGCGACCGGGCTCGAGATCAGCGGCGGCCAGTTCGACTTCGACGGCCCGGCAACCGACGCCGCGCAGCAGTACGGCTTCGGCTATACCCACATCTTCACCCAGAATCTTCTGGTGGACCTCCGCGCCGCCTTCACGCGGATCAACAATCTCTCCCTGCCCCTCAACTCGACTGGCAACAAAAGCGCCGACGCTATTGTTTCTGGAGGCCTGGGTACGTTCGCCTCGAACCTCAACAGCCAATCGACCAACCTCACTCCGATCAGTTTTCCTGGCCTGAGCGACATCGGTGACGGCTCGTTCGTCCCCTTGCAGGACATCGACAACACCTTTCAGTACCTGGGAACCGTAAGCTGGACCAAGGGTGACCACAACTTCAAGTTCGGCGCCGGCTTTCTTCGCCGCCAGGCGCGCAACGTGCAAAGCCCTTACGTCGGTGGTCAATATACGTTCGGCCTGCCCACCGACTCTTCACCGGCACCAGGTTCCACCGTTCAACCAAGTGCGACGCAACAGCGCGACAATGGGATCGCCTCCACTCTAACCGGTGCTTTCAGCGGCGAGCAGCGACAGGTGGACCTCACGGCGCCCGATTATCGCAGCTATGAGCCAAGCTTCTTCGCACAGGATTCCTGGAAAGTGACACCGAAGCTGACCGTGCTCTATGGTGTGCGCTACGATGTCTTCACCCCGTTCACCGAAGCGCACAACCGCATTGCAAACTTCAACTTCAATGAAGCCCTTGGCTTGACTCCCTCAACCGTCACCAGTGCGCTGAAGATCGCCAACGTCAACGGTGTGGACGGTCACGCGGGGATCTCCACGGACTACTCCAACCTGGCGCCGCGCGTCGGTTTCGCCTACTCCGCTGCCTCCGGGACGATCATCCGCGGGGGGTTCGGTATCAGCTACTTCCCTGGGAACTACACCTCCAACACCGATCTGAAGAACGTGCCCTTCCTCTCGAACTTTCAGCCCAACTGCCAAGCGGCGGTAGCGATACAGGTCGAAACCAGCTTTCTCGGGGCTGGTCACAGCGTTGGCAATGGGCAATGCGCCTCGGGTTATGCCTCCTTCGATCAGGGTCTGCCCTTAGCCACAGCACCCAATGTCTCGAACCTCCAGAACCTCAACCCACTCTCTTTCGGAGCGGAGAGTCCCAACTTCAAGTCCGCTGTCATTGATCAATACAACCTGCAAGTGGAGCAGCAGTTCGGTCCCAATGTGTTCACCATCGGCTACGTCGGCAACATCGGTCATCACCTGCCACAGGTGATCAACGACATCAACCAACCCGCACCCTACAGTACTAATCCCAATAGTCCGCTCTACCAGGCAGGTACCGCCATTCGCCCCAATAGCGGGCCGCGCAAACTGGACCCCCAGTTCCCCGGAGGCAACCTGAGCGGGGTCGGCCTGGTGCAGAGTGAAGGTGTTTCCAACTACAACGGTTTACAAGCCGCTCTGCAACGGCGCTTCACCAAGGGCCTGGCCTTCGATGCGAACTACACCTGGTCAAAGGCTCTTGAGCGACAATACGGGGTTTTCGCAAGAAGGCAGCCAGGAGGGCTTCAGCGATGCTGACCCAACCCGGCTGCGGCAGATTGAGTATGGTATTGCGGAGAACGATATCCAGAACCGATTCGCGCTCTCTTTGAACTACCAGTTTCAATACGGTAAGACCTGGACAGGTCTAGCGAAAGAGGCCCTCACTGGTTGGGAGGTCAACACCATCACTGTCTGGCAGAGCGGCAAGCCCTTCACCATTCTTAACAACGGAGGCAATGCCGGGCCCGGGCAACAACGACACCACGACCTACATCAATCCTGCAACCGGGCAGTCGGTTACCGAGTCCTACGGGGATCGCGCGGTGCCGAATAACGGCGGCGGCAGGGATCGCCCCAACACTCTCTTCGACCCTCGTCTCGGAAACAAGTCGAAGGCCGAATTTTTCAACATCGCTGCTTTCGCCCCTCAGCCCACCGGGGAAGTCGGCAATACGCCGCGCAATTCGCTCTTCGGCCCCGACTTCCGTCACGTGGATCTGTCTCTCTTCAAGAACTTCGCGGTGACGGAGCGCGTGAACCTGCAATTCCGCGCCGAGGCCTACAACATCAGCAACACACCGAGCTTCATCTTCCCGCTGGGCGACGGCAGTACCGAACTTGGGAGTACTAACTTCGGAAAGGTGAGCAACTTCGATCCGAACTATACCCCACGTCTGTACCAGTTCGCACTCAAGGCGCAGTTCTAACTCAACTCAACATTCAGGGCCGCCGGCGACGAGAGGTCTTCTGCGCCGGCGGCCTAACTATCGAGGGAAAACTGTTCGATCTCGGCTTTCCATTCGGCGATCCAAGTCCGCTTGGTGGTGTCATCGAGCCAGGACGCGCGTAGACCATTGAGTGCCACTTCCCCCAGTTGTTGCGGGGTGCAACCCATATGCTGCGCAACCAGCAAATATTCGTTGTTAAGCTCGGTGCGGAATAGCGCGGGGTCGTCGGTATTGATCACGATATTGAGCCCGGCGTCCAACATGCGGTGGATCGCATGATCGGGCGAAGCGAGCTCGCGGAATGAGGTGGTGAAAGTGGTCGTCGTAGGGCAGACAGTGAAGAAAACGCCGTGCTCCCGGCACGCGGCCACGAGCGCCGGATCGTCGACCACATGGTAGCCATGATCGATGCGGTCGCAGCGCAGCAAGTCGAGCGAATCGCTGACATTGGCGGACGGACCATTCTCGCCGGCATGCGCGGTCACGCGCAGACCTGCATTCCTGGCGCGCCGGTAAACTTCGGCGTACAGAGCGGGTGGATTGCCGATCTCGTTGTAATCGAGCCCCAGTCCGATCACTTCCTGGCGCCGGTCCGAGAGCACGAGATCGAGGAACTGAAGACTGACGTCCGGCCCCAACTCGCGGTTCAGAGCCGGGATCAGTCGTGACTGCACCCCAAGATCGTGCGTGGCGTCGCGCATGGCCGCGACGATCCCATCGAGCATGGTGCCGTACGCCACACCATGATGCGCCTGTGGACTGAAGAAGAATTCGACGTAGCGTGCACCGTTGATGGCACAGCGCGCAAGCATCTCGTAGGTCACGCGGTGGAAGTCGTGAGTATCGACAATGGAGCTACAGATGATGTCGTAGGCTTTCAGAAACTCACCCAGATCGGCAAAGTCAAAGAGCTTCGATGCATCTTCGAAATTGTGCCGCGCCAGGCCGTGCTTTCTCGCCAACTCGATTGCGGTGGTTGCGGCAACCGCTCCTTCCAGATGCAGGTGCAGCTCTGCTTTCGGCAATGCCTGCACAAACTTTTGCATATCCACCACGTATCGACCCCTCCAACCAGACAATCCTACCTGCAGCAAAGAGAGATTCCAGATGTGCCTTTTACCGATGCTACAATCTGACCCTGTTTGTTGGAGCGGAAACATAGATGACCGAGCTTCCTGTGATCGATGTTTCGGGGCTGGCTTCCACCGAGCTCTCCGCGCGCGCTGGAGTTGCCGCGAAGCTAGGCCGTGCCTGTCGCGAGATCGGCTTCTTCTATGTCGTCAATCATGGCATTCCTCAGGCAACGCGCGATGCCATGTTTGCAGCTTCACGGGAGTTCTTCGCTCTACCCATTGCAGTCAAGCAGGAATACTCGATCAAGCGCTCGCCCCACAACCGAGGCTATGTCGCGCTCGAGGGCGAACGCCTCGACGACCGGGCCGCCCGATCCGACTACAAGGAAGCGTTCAATATCGGGCTGGAGCTTGGCGCCGACCATCCCGAGGTAGTAGCGGGTAAACCATTCCGGGGAGTCAACCTTTGGCCGGAGCTTCCCCATTGGCGAGAGACCGTCCTGGCCTACTACGACGCCTGCTGGGCATTGGGCCGCCGCATCCACCACGGCTTCGCCCTCGATCTGGGCATTGCGGATAATTTTTTCGACGACAAACTGGACGCGCCTCTGGCCACGCTGCGCATGCTGCATTATCCGGCACGCCCGAACGGCAAGGACCACGCTCCCGACAGCGGTGCCGGCATGCACACCGACTACGGCAACCTCACCATCCTCGCCACCGACGGTGTAGCCGGACTACAGGTACGCGCGCGAAGCGGCGACTGGCTCGATGCGCCGCACATCCCGGGCGCATTCGTTTGCAACATCGGCGATTGCCTGATGCGCTGGACCAACGACGTTTATATCTCCACTCCCCACCGGGTCGCGATCCCTATTCAGGATCGCTATTCGGTGGCATTCTTTCTCGACCCTAATCCTGATGCTCGCGTCGAAGTGCTGCAGAGTTGCATCGTACCTGGCGCCGCGTCAAAATATCGGCCCATCAGCGGGGCCGACTATCTGCGCGAGAGGCTCACTGCAACCTACGATCATTTGAAGCGTTAGTCACCTGGGCGAGATCAGCAGCTCTGGCATTGGGAATTCATGAGGAGGCGTCGCCTTCATGAGCTCCGTGATGAAGTAGTCCCATCGTCGCCGCATCATATACGCACCGGCGGCAGGACCATATGAATGGTGAGCCTGGGGAAAGACCACCAGATCGAAATCCTTGTTCGCCTTTACCAGCGCATCGATCAGGAGCATGGTGATCCCTACGGGCACGTTGTCGTCTAACATTCCGTGGGCCAGCATGAGCTTGCCCTTCAAGTTCCCGGCGAAGCTCGCGTTTGCCTGCGAATCGTAATTGGTAGTTCCGTTGGCGTTCGTCTTCAGCAGGCCGACCCACTTCTCATCCCAATCATCTTCATAGTTCCGGTTTTCATGGTTACCGCTCTCCGCGATCCCGACCTTCACGAAGTCGGGAAAGTGAAGCATGGTTGCCACCGTCGCATTGCCACCGCCAGAGTGCCCCCACATGCCGACCCGGTCGAGGTCGATCCACGCGTAACGCTGGGCAAGCTCCTTGATGCCGCTGATCTGATCCGGAATTGCATTCATGCCAATGTCGTTGAGATACTCGTCATGAAAAGCCTTCGACCGCTTGGGGTTTCCCATGCCTTCAATCTCTACCACCGTGAAGCCAAGCTCCGCGAGCGAATTGCAATCCGCACGAGAGGCTTGAAAGGAATGCGTTGCCAAACGACCCGCCTTGGGGCCCCGGATAGATGTAATCGATGATCGGGTATTTCCGCGAGGGGTCAAGATGAGCGGGCCGGAAGAGCAGTCCATAGACGTCGGTCTTACCATCGTGCCCCTTGACGTGAAAAGTTTCCGGTGCGAATCCATCCCGCAGCTTCGAGGCGCGTGATATCGCCGTGTGCCAACTCTTCCATCACCTGCCCGGACTGATCGCGCAACACCATAACCTGCGGCGTTTGCGGCGTGGAATAGCTATCGACGATGAATTTTCCGTCGCCGGAAACAGCAGCCACGTGATCGGCGTCCTCCGTGGTAAGCAATTTCAAGTGCTTGCCATCAAGGTTCGCGCTGTAGATCCGCCGGTAGTAGGGATCTTCTGACGGCTCACGACCCGTACCGGTCAAGATCATCTCACCGGTGTCCTGGTCGACATGCAGGACCTCATCGACGTTCCAGGCGCCCTCGGTCACTGCATGCTTCAGCTTTCCTGTGCCTGCGTCGTATAGGTACAGGTTTCCCCAGTTCTCCCGTTGCGAGAACCAGAGAATTTCGTTTCTTTTGGACAGATAGCGCCAGTTCACATGTTTATAGCCGCTTTCGAAGAAGGTGGGGACCGTTTCCGTGAACACATCGCGAACCGCGCCCGTCGCTACGTCTGCGATACGCATGTTTTCTACTTTGTGATCGCGCGAAGTAGAAACAAAGGCCAGGGTCTTACCATCCTCTGCCCACTGCACATCTTCCCATGGGCCGTCACAAACCAGGTTGTCGCATAGAGTCGATCGATGCTGATCCGGCGGCATCTTCAGTCGCGTGACCTTTGCCGTATCCACATTGATGATGACCCGCTCGATCATGGTCACGTCCTTGTCGCCGACCAGCGGGTATTTCCACGTTTCCAGGTGAGGATGTCCGATGCGGGAGGTGATCGTGTACATCTCCCCGGTCTTGCGCTGATCCTGTTGATAGGTTGCGATCTTCTTCGAATCCGGGGACCAAACGACGATTGCGTGTTCGGTGTGCCTCCAGCCTGCGTTGTCGGTTGCGTATCCGTAATCCTTCACGCCATCCCTGGTGAGCTGCTTTTCCGCCCCGGTTGCGATGTCGCGCACCCAAAGGTTCCAATCGCGGAGGAAAACAGCGCGGCGTCCGTCGGGAGAGAAATCAGCCAGGGAAGCATCGCTTAAGCTGGGCTTTGGCGTGCCGGCAGGACCGGCCAGTTCCAGGGAGCAGCGATACTCAGCCGCAAGTGCACATTTGTAGCGCGTTCCCTCGATCGTGATTCTTGCGCTCCGGCCATCTTCGAGAAGCTCGAATTCGTCGGGATAGATGCGCTTCGCGTCCGTCTCTTCCAGGCCGGCCGCGTGTAGAGCCGCGGCCATCCGCATTGGGTCGTACGCGGCAGCCTTGGTGCGCGTAGCCGCGTCGGCGACCATGAGCGTCGGCAACCCATTTTCGCTGTCGAGGTACCAGAACCGATCGCCACCGATAAAGGTGGCCTCTTTGACCGCATGATCCACCAGCGAAATGGTGCCTGCGTTCAGCAGATTGGCAGCCCGGCTGTAATCATCGAACGTATAAACGCGGCCGGTTTGCGCCGGTGCCACTATGGACGTGAGGACTACGGCTGCCGCAATCGATGAGTTCAAATTCATCAAACGCTGTTCCTTCGGATGGGGAATGGACCATTGGTACGCATACACATCGTATACGGAGCCCACCGTCATTAGGTTGTACCGTCCCTGCGGGACTGCAGGGCTGAAGAGGCGGCCGAAAAGTGGAACAGAGAGGGAAGACCACATCCCCAGTGGCTTCTAAAGCTGTAAAGCTCGTAGGTCATTTACCGTACGGCTGAAGCCGTGTCCTTCAGTCGTCCCTACGGGACTTTTCGTCTCTCGAGTTTCTACCCAGGACTAGCGTCCTGGGCTAAGTTCAGCCGTCCCTGCGGGACTTATTTTTCAATCGATAGGTTTGTACGTCTACACTTCAGAAGCCGCTGAGGAAACGTGGTTCTCTGCGAACAGAGATTTTTTCTCACCTATCTGATCCATATTCCATGGGTCTGTGCGCCACTTCTCTCAATCCTCCCGCAGGGCCTGCATGGGTTCGATAGAGGCGGCTTTGCGCGCGGGGAGTAGAGCAGCGATCAGTCCGACGATCGATAGCACCACGACTACCGATACATACGTCAACACATCCAGCGGCTGCACCTGGTACAGGAAGCTCTTTACCCAGCGTCCCGTCGCGATCGCCAGGAGAAGACCCGCCCCCAGCCCCACACCAATGACGATCGAACCTTGCCGCAGGATCAGTTGCGCTACACTGCGCCGCGTTGCGCCGAGCGCCATGCGAACGCCGATTTCCCGCCGGCGGTAACTCACCAGTTGCGACAACACTCCATACAGCCCGGCAATCACCATCGCAACTCCGAGCCCGGCGAACGAACCTACCAGATACAAGCCTAACTTCTGGCTGAAGGTGTTTTTCTGCACCGCCTCCTCCAGAGTTTGAAAATCTTCCACGGCCAAACCGGGAGCAACCTGGTGAAAGACCGATCGCATCTCCGCTGCCACCGGAATCTCGCCGCGGGTCCTCACCACGAAACTCACCACCGTCTTCAAAAGCGCCTGGTAGAAAAGCGACGTGGTTGGGATTTGATGCTGCGACAACAGGATGAATGGTTGAACGGCTCCCCCCACATTGCTGTCCACCTGGTCGGCAAGGACACCAACAATGGTGTACGGCGCGATCATCCCAGTATGCTTGCCGCCCAGCTCGATTTGCTTCTGCAGCGGATCCTTGGCTGCGAAGTACTTGCTGGCGAAGGTCTGGTTGATGACCGCAACAAATGGCGTTGTCCCGGTATCCGAGTCGCTGATCATGCGGCCGCGCAGGACCGGAGTGCCCATGGTCCGGGCGTAGTCCCCGCTCACGGCGCTGATACGAGCACGGGGCTCATTGGCACGGATCCTTTGCTTGCCCTCGAATCTCAAAGCTTGTGTTCATATCAATACCCGACAACGGCGGCGAAGTGATCAACGCAGCGTTTTCGATGCCGGGCACTTGACGGATACGGTCCAGCACGGGCTGGTAGGTAAGCGTAGCAACCGACGGCGGGGTGTTCCCCCCAGCCTCAGAAACCGCCATACCAGAAAAACCTGCGGCATCGGCAGGCATGGCGGTGAACTTGGTGACGCGCGCCGCATCGAATCCGAGCTGCGATTTCTCCAGGTTCCAAAGGGTGTGAAACAGCAGTCCGGTCCCGACAAGCAACAAAGTGGAAAGAGCCACCTCGCCCGCGACCAGCCCTCGACTCAGCTTGCCGCTCACGGAGTGCGAGCCAAGACCGCGGGAAGCCGACTGCAATGCAGCCTGCGGGTTGGAACGCGCCACCAGCACGGCCGGCAGCAACGAAGACAATGCCGTGACGACGATGGCAATCGCCGCCAGCACCAGCACGACTGTCCAGTGGATCGCAATCGAATCGGCGCGCGGGATCGTTCCCTCCGGCAGCTTGCTTACGGCAATCATGGCAACGCGGGCCAGCATCACTCCTGCACCGCAACCTAGCAGGCTTAACAACAATCCCTCGGATAACATCTGTCGCGCGAGCCGCCACCGGCCTCCCCCCAGCGCCGCCCGCACCGCAAACTCCTGTTGACGTCCCAGGCATCGCGCAATCAGCAGGTTGGAAACATTGGCGCAGGCGATCACCAGCACCAGCGCCAGCGCTCCGAACAGCCCGTAGAGAACCGGACGCACTGGCCCGGTCAGCACTTCCTGGTACGGGGTGGAACGAAATCGAATCACGTCACCGTTATCTTTTGCCGGGATATGCGCTCCGATTGCATCCAGCTCCTGCTGCGCCTGCGCCATGCTGACTCCGGGTCGAAGATCAGCGACCACTTCGAAGAAGTGATAGCCCCGGTCTTTTAACATTTCTCCCGAGGGCTGAACCGGCAGCCACACGCCCTTTTGCAGGTCCGGCCCCATCCCTTCAGGAAAGTGAAACGAACTCGGCATGACCCCTATCACCGTGTGCGGGCGTACCCCCGATTTTGACCGCTTTCCCGACAATGTCGCGATCCGCGCCGAAAGTCTGGCGCCATAAGCCTTCCGACAGCAGCACTACGGGCGGCCCACCCGTTTGGCCCTCGGCGGCGGTAAACGTACGACCCAGCAATGGGTGCGCGCCCAGCATGGAAAACAAATTGGCCGTCACCCGCGGTGCGACCACGCTTTGCGAGCCGTCTTTGCCCTCCACCACGCTTACATCTTCGGAGTATCCTGCTGCATATTCCAAAAGCTTCGACTGGGCGGCGATATCCCGGTAGTTCAGCCACGAGGTGGCCCCGAACCCCGATTTGTCGCCGGCGGGCCCGATAAAGATCAATCGATCGGCGTGCGCATAAGGGAGCGGTCGCAGCAGCACACTCTCGATGATGGTAAAGATGGCTGTGTTCGCGCCGATACCCAGCGTGAGTGACAGAACGGCGAGCGCGGTCAGCCCGGGGGTCTTGCTCAGTTGGCGCACCGCAAAGCGCAAATCGTTTAGCAGAGTCTGCATAGAACCCCCGAAGACAGCCTAATCCTGCTCGCCGAGCGTTTGCGCATAAGTCTTTCCATAGGGATAGAAGAGGTCTCTACGCCCTTCCTTCCACGCGGCCCGCAGCTCCGGCGTCGTAATATCCCAATCCGGCCGGCACTTCCGCGTGACGGCACGCAGGTCCTGACGCAAATCTTCCATCGTCGGGCGGCCGAAGAACCAGTAACCGTTGTAAATCTTGTATACGATGAGCCCCGGCTCCAGAACGATCACATGGGGAATCATTGGATTGTTGGCAGGATCGGTATATTCGGCGATGTCCAGATCCTTTTGCACCACTCTTCCCGCATCCGACAGGAACGGCCAGTGAGCGCCTACGCCCGTGCGGTACTCGTTCGTAACCGTGATGTTGTCGGTGCTGATCGTGACCAGCCGGCAATATCCCACTTCCATCTCACGGTGCAGCTGGACGAGTAGTTCTCCCTGACGGCGGTCCTTGGGACAAAAGCCTCCGCGGCTCAGTGCCAGAACCATCGGATGCGGACCCTGGAGCTGCGAGAGCTTGCGGCGTTTTGCGGTATGGTCGCTGAGTTCGTAGTCAGGGAAAAGCGCCCCGGGAACAATGTCAGATCTCATGAAACATGTACCTCCCAACTTGCGTAGCTGACCTGGAAACTTCGAGTCTATCGCGGTTAAGCATGAGGGCTGGTCGAAATAAGCGCAACCGGCCCGAGTAATCAGGATGGCCAAACTTTTCCACTCAAAATCTAACCTTTTACGAATCACGATGGACGTGAGAGGAATCTGCTTCAGTGTAATGGCAAAGGGGACCCGTGGTATGGAGCAGGTCAAATCACCCAGAACAACACACTGTGCGAGAGGAACGGGAGGGTACGAATGGCTAGCAAAAAGACAGTGATCGTAACCGGCGCTTCCCAGGGCATCGGAGCGTCCGTGGTCCAGGCCTTTCTGGAGCGCGGCTATAACGTCGTTGCCACGTCGCGTAGCATGACGCGGGCCGGGTTCGCGCCTTCATCGACCCTGGCACTCGTCGACGGAGACATCGGCGAGGCTACGACGGCGGAGAAGGTTGCGAAAACCGCGATCACTCAGTTCGGCTCGATCGACCATGTTGTCAACAATGCGGGCATCTATTCGGCCAAGCCCTTCACGGATTACACCATCGATGAATTCCACCAGTTTGTCTCCACCAACCTGGATGGGTTCATCTTCATCACCCAGGCCGCCGTGAAGCAGATGTTGTCGCAGGGCACGGGCGGTAGTGTCACCACCATCACGGCCGCACTGGCCGATAACCCCATCGCCGGAATTCCGGCGTCCATTCCGATGATCACCAAGGGCGGATTGGATGCGATTACCATCAGCCTCGCCAGTGAATACGCGAAAAACAACATCCGCTTTAACGCGGTCGCGCCGGGCGTTGTCGATACCCCACTCCACAAAGACAATCCGAAGAACCTCCTCGAGGGCCTTTCCCCTATGGGTTCTCTCAGCGACCCGAAGGAAATTGCCGATGCGGTCGTTTATCTTACAGAAGCTCGTCACGTTACCGGGGAGGTGCTGCACGTGGACGGCGGTGCGCACGTGGGCAAATGGTGAGCGCACCGACCACCCATGGAGATTTCTTCGATCAGCCGAGGGTCGCCAATGCTGTCTCTGACCTGTTTCGCGATGTCTTCGGCATGGAAAAAACATCCGTTCGGCTGATCATCGGCGTCGCCAGCCTTCCCCTTGGCATGCCGGTAGAACTCGACGTCGTATTTGAAGTCGCATGAAGACCTCGATCCATCGGACGCCGGAGGCCTTCCCTTCACGCCAGGCATGCATGCCCAGAGAAAGGACAAACTCATGGAACAGCCGGTCTTCTATCGCACGGTAAAGGTTGATGGACTTTCCATCTTCTACCGGGAAGCGGGGCCCAAGGATGCGCCCACCATTCTTTTACTGCACGGGCTTCCGTCCTCGTCGCGAATGTTTCAGCCGCTGTTGACGGGGCTGGCAGACAACTACCACCTGGTTGCGCCTGATTATCCCGGCTACGGACACAGCGACTGGCCCGACCCCCAGCAGTTCGCTTACACCTTCGACCACATCGCTTCCGTGATGGATGGCTTCACGCAAGCGCTGGGCCTGTCGCACTATACCCTCTATATGCAGGACTACGGAGGACCAGTCGGCTTTCGCATGGCCTTGGCCCACCCGGAGCGGGTGAATGCTCTTATCGTGCAGGATGCGGTCGCCCACAACGAAGGCCTGGGTGCGAATTGGGCGACGCGGCGGGCATTCTGGGCGGATCGGCCTGCTTACGAAGAGGCTCTGCGCAAAAACCTGCTGTCGCTGGCAACTACGAGGACCCGCCATATCGGAGATGACCCGAATACTGAGCTCTATGACCCGGATCTCTGGACCGACGAATACGCCTTTCTGAACGCGCCTGGGCAGGCACAGATTCAAAGCGACCTCTTCTATGACTACCGGACCAACGTCGATGCGTATCCAACCTGGCAGGCATGGATGAGGAAGACGCAGCCCAGGCTTCTGGTCCTCTGGGGCAAGCACGATCTCTCATTCGACTTGGGCGAGCCAGAACGCTACCGGAAGGACGTACCGGACGCAGAGGTCCACGTACTCGATGCAGGACACTTTGCACTTGATACCAAAGCAGGCGAGATTGCCGCTTTGGTGCGTTCATTCATGGACACCCGGAAGTGAAAGGCAGACATCCCATTCCGGGAACCCGCGGACTGTTAAAGTATTCGTACGGCACATAGCTTATCCAGTCGTCCACCGGAGTCCTGCGCCCATGGAGAGTCCCGCAGCGAGCTTGCATCCTGATCCCTACACGGGTGCTTCGCCCGCCGGTAAACGAAAACGCCGCCCCTGGCTTGGCATCGTTCTGATAGCTCTGCTTATTGGCGGCATCGTGTTGCTGGTGGTCCACAAACCCAAGCCCAAACCCGAAGACAGCGCCCTCAATCAACCACCCGTCGTCACCATCAAGGCCGCCACGGTTCGCCAGGGGGACATGGGCATCCACGTCGACGCCCTCGGCACCGTCACCCCCATCTCTACGGTGAGTCTCTATAGCCAGGTCACCGGGCGGGTGGTCGCGGTCAACTATCGCGAAGGCCAGATGGTCCGCAAAGGTCAGTCTCTGATCGAAATCGACCCCCGGCCGTACGAAGCCCAGCTTAAGCAGGCGGAAGGCACCCTGGAGCATGATCAAGGCCTGCTGAAGCAGGCGGAGATCGATCTGGCCCGTTATCAGAAAGCCGTCGCGCGAGACGCCATCGCCCACCAGACCCTGGACGACCAGGAGCAGGCGGTCGAGCAATACAAGGGCACAGTCAAGAACGATGAAGGCCAGGTCGAGTACCAGCAGGTCCAGCTCAGCTATTGTCATATCGCTGCACCCGCTTCCGGCCGTGTGGGCTTACGCCTCGTCGACCCCGGGAACACGGTGTTTGCCGGCAACTCAAATGCACTCGCCGTGGTGACACAACTGCAGCCGATTACCGTGGTCTTCAACGTAGCCGAAGACAACCTTTCCCAGGTGCGGTCGCAAATTCTGCGCCGCACGGCGCTCCCGGTCGACGCCTTCGACCGCTCGCAGATGAATAAGATCGCCACCGGCCATCTGCTCACCATCGACAACCAGATTGACACCACCACCGGCACGATTCGCTTCCGCGCGGAGTTCGACAATAAGGATCTCGCGCTCTACCCTAACCAGTTTGTCAACGCGCGCCTGCTGGTGAGCACGCTGCATGACACGCTGCTGATCCCCAGTGCGGCCGTCCAGCGGAATGGCGTGCAGGCTTTTGTCTATAAGGTGAACAATAACCATACCGTCGCGACCCAGAACATTGTGGAGCAGACCACCGACGGAACTACGTCTGCGGTCCAGGGTCTCAACCCAGGCGACACGGTGTCTATCACCGGCTTTGACAAGCTGCAGGATGGCACCAAGGTCGAAATCGAAGATTCTCCGCAAGAAGCCGCGGGCACTCAGGCCGGAAAGAGCGCCGCCGGGCAAACCCGTTGAACCCGTCGCGCATTTTTGTCGTTCGGCCGGTCGCCACCTCACTGTTGATGGTTGCGATCCTGGTCGTTGGTCTCGCCTCCTATACGCACGCTCCCGGTCTCTGCGTTGCCGGAAGCCGACTACCCCACCATCCAGGTGCAGACCTTCTATCCCGGCGCCAGCCCGCAGGTGATGTCGTCTGCAGTGACGGCCCCGCTGGAGCGCCAGTTTGGCCAGGTAGCCGGGCTCTCGCAGATGACCTCCACCAGCTCCGATGGCAGCTCGGTCATCGTGCTGCAGTTTTCGCTGAACCTCAACATTGACGTCGCCGAACAGGAAGTGCAGGCCGCCATCAACGCGGCGCAAGGGTACCTGCCCACCGACCTGCCTGTGCCGCCCGTCTACAGCAAGTCCAATCCTGCGGATGCACCGGTTCTAACGCTCGCGCTCACTTCCAACGCCATGGCGCTCTCGCGGGTCGAAGACCTGGTCGATACTCGCCTCGCTCCCAAGATTTCGCAGCTCAGCGGCGTAGGCCTGGTGACCATCAGCGGCGGACAGAAGCCTGCCGTCCGCGTGCAAGCCAACCCCACGGCTCTCGCTGCTTACGGCATCAATCTGGAAGACCTGCGTAATGCGCTCACCGCCCAAAGTGTGAACTCCGCCAAGGGCAGTTTCGACGGGCCGGCGCAGAATTTTCAAATCAATGCCGACGATCAGCTGCTCTCGAGCAAAGGCTACAAGGATCTCGTCGTCGCTTACAAGAACGGCGCCCCGGTCATGCTCACCGACGTAGCCAAGGTGAGTGACGGTATCGAAAACAGCAAGCTGGCTGCCTGGATGAATGAAACCCCGGCCGTCATTGTCAACATCCAGCGCCAGCCCGGGGCCAATACCATCCAGGTGGTCGAAAGTATCGAAGAGCTGCTGCCCAAGCTCCAGGCCACGCTCCCCGCCGCGGTCAAACTCACGGTGCTAACCGACCGCACGAATACCATTCGTGCATCGGTGCGCGACGTCGAGTTTGAACTGATGCTCACCATTGCGCTTGTGGTCACGGTGATCTTTCTCTTCCTGCGCAGCCTTTCCGCGACCATCATCCCCAGCGTCGCGGTGCCGCTGTCGCTGATCGGCACATTTGTGGTGATGCAGGCTCTGGGGTACAGCCTCAACAACCTCACCCTGATGGCTTTCACGATCTCGACCGGCTTTGTCGTCGACGACGCCATCGTGATGATTGAGAACATCTCCCGCTACCTGGAGGAGGGGTTTACGCCGATGCAAGCCGCCCTCCAGGGCGCACAGCAGATCGGCTTCACCATCATCTCGCTGACCATCTCGCTCATTGCGGTGCTGATCCCGCTGCTCTTTATGGGCGACATTGTCGGGCGCCTGTTTCGCGAGTTTGCCGTTACGTTGAGCGTCACCATTCTCATCTCCGCTTTTGTGTCGCTTACCCTGACGCCGATGATGGCCGCGCGGATTCTGCGCCACACGCCGGAGGCGGAGCAGACCCGCTTCTACCATTACACCGAAGGCCTCTTCAAAAGAGTCATAGCCGCCTATGGCCGCAGCCTTCGCTGGGTCTTCCGCTTCGAAATACCGATGCTGCTGCTCGCGGCAGCCATGCTCGTGCTCACCATTGTTCTCTATATCGAGATCCCCAAAGGCTTCTTCCCGACCCAGGACACAGGCATCATTCAGGGCATTTCGCAGGCTCCGGAATCCATCTCTTTTGCCGCCATGTCGCGGAAGCAACAGCAACTGGCCCACGAAATCCTGAAGGACCCGGCGGTCCAAAGCCTCTCCTCTTTCATTGGCGCCGACGGCGTGAATACCACGCTGAATAGCGGCCGCATCCAGATCAATCTGAAAGATGCGGCCGTTCGCGGGCTCACCGCGAGCCAGGTCATCCGGCGTCTGGACCGAAATCTCCACAGTGTCCCGGGCATTCAGCTCTTCATGCAGCCGGTGCAGGACCTGACCGTCGACGACCGCGCCAGCCGCACCGAATACCAATACACCCTGGAAGATCCGGATCCAGCCGAGCTCGGCATCTGGACCGGCAAGCTGGTCCAGGCCATGCGCCAGCTTCCGGAATTGCGTGACGTGGCCACGGATGATCAGCCCAACGGCGTGACCGCGCAGCTTGCCATCGATCGCGCCACGGCATCGCGCATGAACATCACCGCCGATACCGTTGACTCGACACTTTACGACGCCTTCGGCCAACGCCAGATCAGCACCCTGTACACCCAGTCAAACCAATACCACGTGATCCTCGAGGCCCTGCCCGCGTTCCAGAAAGACCCCCGGAAACTCGATAGCCTCTATGTCCAGGGGGCTGCCAACACAACTACTGCCGGCGCGGCCGCCTCCACTTCCGGTAGAAGCACTGCCGCCGCTAATCCGGTGACCACTCTCGTCGCCTCTTCCAAAGCAAACTCCTCTACCACCCAGGGCACACAACTTTCCTCGGCCGCCGGGAGCAGCTCGTCCTCCTCGTTCACCACGCAAAACAATACGGTTGCGAATACGTCGAGCACTGCACCAGCCACTGGCTCCAACCTGTCCACCGGCACACCGACCAATGCCCTTTCGTCGAGTTCCGGTAGCTCTACATCCTCGTCCGCATCCAGCAGCCAAACCTCGGGTCAAGCTTCGGCCGGAGGCGCCGCTTCCTCCAGCACCATGCCGACCCCGGTGCCACTTTCCGCCTTTACCCACTTCGAGATGAAGTCTTCTCCGCTCACCATCGCGCACCAGGGCCAGTTTCCCGTCGTAACCGTATCCTTTAATGTTGCGGAAGGCTCGTCGCTCGGCCAGGCAGTCGACGCGGTCAATCGGACGCAAGCAAACCTGCATATGCCGGCCAGCGTGATCATCGGCTTTCAGGGGACTGCCGCTGCCTACACGGCCATCGGCGGCAATGAAGCGCTGCTCATCATTGCCGCGTTGCTCGCGGTGTACATCGTGCTTGGCGTGCTTTACGAGAGCTTCATTCACCCGCTCACCATTCTCTCGACGCTGCCTTCCGCCGGCGTCGGCGCACTGCTCGCGCTGCGCCTGTTCGGCCAGTCACTCGACATCATCGCCGTTATCGGCATCATCCTGCTCATTGGTATCGTGAAGAAAAACGGGATCATGATTGTCGATTTCGCGCTCGAAGCTGAGCGGCTACACGGCAAGAACTCCATCGAAGCTATCTATGAAGCCTCTCTGCTGCGCTTCCGTCCTATCCTTATGACCACCCTTGCGGCGCTCTTCGCCGGGATCCCGTTGGCCTTCGGCACGGGCATCGGATCTGAGCTGCGGCGGCCATTGGGCATCGCGATGGTCGGCGGACTGCTCGTCAGCCAGGTGCTCACCCTTTACACCACGCCCATCATCTATATCTTCTTTGACCGGATTGCCACCCGCTTTTCGGGCAAGCCGCATGCGACGGTCGCGGATCCAAACTCGGGGGCTGCGGGCGCATGAACATTTCCGCACCCTTCGTTCGCCGGCCCGTGGCCACCACTTTGCTCACTATCGCGGTCACGCTCGCGGGCTTACTGGCTTTTTTCAATCTGCCTGTTTCTTCCCTGCCCCAGATTGATTTTGCAACCATCACCGTGGCTACTGCACTGCCCGGCGCCAGCCCGGAAGTGATGGCCTCTTCGGTGGCCACTCCGCTTGAGCGCCAATTTGGACATATTGCCGGGGTCAGCCAGATGACCTCCTCCAGCACGCTCGGCGTTTGCTCGGTTATTCTGCAGTTCGACCTCAGCCGCGATGTCGACGGGGCCGCGCGCGATGTGGAAGCTGCCATCAACGCCGCGCGCACTTACCTGCCCGCAAACCTTCCTGCCAATCCCCAATATCGAAAGATCAACTCCGCCTTAGCGCCTGTGATGGTGCTCGACCTCACCTCTGCCACGCGCAGCAAACCTCAGCTCTACGACACTGCCTCCTCGGTCATCCAGCAGAAGCTGTCGCAGGTGGAAGGTGTGGGCCAGGTGCAGGTGGTCGGCAGTGCCCTGCCCGCGGTGCGCATTGACGCCAATCCGCAGCAGCTCAATAGCTACGGTCTCGGTCTGCAGGACCTCGCCCGCGTGATCAGCCAGCAAAACTCCAACCGTCCCAAGGGGCAGATCTCCGACGACTACACCACCGCCGACATCACCGCTAACGACCAGATCTCCAAGGCTGCGGATTATGCTCCCCTGATCGTGGGCAACAACGGTCATGGCGGCGTCGTCCGCATGCGCGATGTCGCCAATGTGTACGACTCGGTGCAGACCCTGCGCGCCGCCGGCTTCGTCAATCAGCAGCCCGCCATCATCCTGCTGGTCTTTCGCCTTCCTGGCGCCAATGTGATTGCGACCGTCGATCGCATCAAGGCAACCCTGCCTTCGGTGCGCGCCTCCATTCCTGCCGGCGACGACCTCGCGGTGGTGACCGACCTCACCACGACGATTCGCGCCTCGGTCAGCGACGTGGAGCGGACCCTGATGATCTCGGTCATCCTGGTGATCGCGGTGGTCTTCGCCTTCCTGCGCAGCCCGCGCGGAACGCTGATCCCCGGTGTCGCGGTTGCCGTCTCGCTTATCGGCACCTTCGGGGTCATGTACCTGGTTGGATACAGCCTGGATAATTTATCGTTGATGGCGCTCACCATCTCCACTGGCTTTGTGGTCGACGACGCCATCGTGGTCATGGAAAACATCGCCCGGCTCATTGAGCTAGGTATGCCACCGATGGAAGCCTCTCTGCAAGGAGCGCAGGAGGTCAGCTTCACTGTGCTCTCCATGAGCCTTTCGCTGATCGCGGTGTTCGTGCCCATCCTCTTCATGGGGGGCGTGGTGGGCCGTATCTTCCACGAGTTCGCCTTTGTGCTGACGACTTCGATTGCTGTCTCCATGCTGGTGTCGCTCACGGTCACGCCGATGATGTGCTCCCGGCTGCTCAAACCGGTCGGCGCGGAAAAGCATAATCGGATCTATCGCGCCTTTGAACACGGCTTCGAACTGCTCCTCTCCGGCTATCGCTACACGCTCACCCTGGCGCTCGAACACCCTGTCCTGATCATCGTCACCTTGTTTGCGACATTAGCCTTGAACGTCGTGCTGATTGGCCGCGTACCTAAAGGATTCTTCCCCTTGCAGGACACGGGCAGCATTCAAGGCGGCATGCAGGGTGCGCAGGATGCCTCGTTTCAGTCCATGCGCGATTCCGTAATAGCGGTCGAAAAAGTGGTGCAGGCGGATCCGGCGGTGCAGAACGTCCTCGCTTTCACTGGAGGGGGTGGCGGCCCTGGGGGCGGGGCCATCAACAACGGTTTCACTTTCATCATCCTCAAGCCGCTCAAGGACCGGGGCATCAGCGCTGCTGCGGTGGTCGATCGATTGCGTCCCAAGCTGCAAAAGCTTACCGGCGCTTCGACCTTCCTGCAGGCATCGCAGGATCTTGGGGTCGGGGGCCGGCAGAGCAACGCCGCGTACCAGTACCAACTCTCTGCCGACACGGTCGAAGACCTGAGCACCTGGGGTCCGCGCGTCTACAACGAGATGCAGAAGATTCCGCAGCTGAAGGACGTGACGACCGACCAACAGAACCGTGGTCTGCAGATGATGCTTGCCTACGATCGCCAATCCGCCGCCCGCTTCGGCATCACTCCACAGGTCATTGATAATTCGCTTTACTTCGGTTTTGGCGAGTCGCAGGTCTCGACGATTTACACGTCGCTGAACCAGTACTACGTGGTTTTGCAGGCGGCTCCGCAATTTCTCCTGAACCCCACTACGCTTAAGTCCACCTACGTCCACTCCAACAACGGCGGCATCGTCCCGCTGAATGCTTTTAGCCACGCCACTGCGTCCACCTCACCACTCGGTGTCAATCACTCCTCGTTTTTCCCCTCGGTGACCGTTTCCTTTAATCTTGCGCCCGGGATTTCACTGGGCCAAGCGACCAGGCTGATTGATCAGATGCAGCGGAGGATCGGTGTTCCTGCATCTGTGCGCGGCACGTTCGCCGGCACGGCCCAGGCTTTCCAGAAGTCACTTTCCACGGAGCCGCTGCTCATCCTCACCGCGCTGCTCGCCATCTACATTGTGCTCGGCATGCTCTACGAGAGCCTGGTGCACCCCATCACCATTCTCACGACGTTGCCGTCGGCCAGCGTAGGCGCCATTATTGCTCTGATTGTGTTTCACAGCGAGCTTGATGTTATCTCCATTATTGGCATTTTTCTTCTGATCGGCATCGTGAAAAAGAACGCGATCATGATGATCGATTTCGCTCTCATCGCCGAACGGGAGCACGGTAAGAACACACGAGATGCTATTTTCGAAGCCTGCATGCTGCGCTTCCGTCCTATCCTCATGACTACGATGGCGGCCCTGTTTGGCGCATTGCCGCTGGCTTTCGGCACTGGAACGGGCTCCGAGTTGCGCCGGCCGCTGGGTGTTGCCATCGCCGGGGGCTTGCTCTTCAGCCAGGTGCTTACGCTTTACACCACGCCTATCATTTATCTCTACTTCGATCGCATCAGCAATCGTTTCAAACGGCGCCGGCCGGATGAAGCCCTTGCTTCTTAGATTACGCAGCTTGCCGCGTGTGTTTCATCGCAGATCGTTGGGATCATGGGGCTAGCTAAGAGCGATCGTAGGGCTTCACTTAGCCCAGGACGCAGTCCTGGGGCGGCTTGTGCTGTTGAAGAGTCCCGTAGGTACGGCTGGAAATAGGCAGCGATTCAATCCTGGACAATTTTCAGCCGTCCCTGCGGGACTTCATCATGTTTCATGATGTACGTTTCGTCGGCGTTGCCGTGGTGGGAGGGACGGCTGAAGCCCTCCTCCCTGGACGGGTGCCCCTCGCCCCAGCGTACATGGGCTGAAAACGACGGGCGCAGCCCTTCGAACGCTTTGCAATGCGGCCAAGACACTGCGGCCAAGAGCAGGAGTCCTTGCCCATGGAATGAGAGCATTGGAAGAATCCGTTTTCGGCCCATGTACGCTGGTGCGAGGGGCACCCGTCCAGAACCAATGACCGTGGTTACGAGATGTAGTCTGCCGCTTCCGTCTCCAATTTAATTTGGACAGGCCCTGAAGTTCAGCCGTCCCTGCGGGACTAAATGCGCAAATCCTGGCTTTCACACGCACTCTAAAGCCCAGGTCTTTGTTGGTCTGTGCGGCCCGACAAAAGTCGTGCCCGTACGCCGTCCGATTTCCGAACAATTGGGTTCGTGGTATCCCACATCTCGCTAAAAACGAGCGAGATATGGGGCACCCGGGGTTCGCTGAGCCCTTTAGGACTGGCGGTCCGTTGCAATTTTGTGGGCAACGTTGCCGCAAAATAGTGCGCGGTAAGTCACCCTCTCTCCCTGCAGCGGTTCAAGAGCGACGTTCATGCCTATATAAATCCCATGCATTGCGATTTTGGACAAGAGGAGTCAGATGTTTATTTTTGCTGACCCTGGAAACAAGAACCTCAACATGGGATCGACGCGCTCCGCCCAGGCGGACTCTGTGTGCTCCCCACCGTCCGCTTCGAAATAGGCGAGGTCTTCTCCGAGGCGCCAGTTTTTTTTGATCAGCGCATCGCGCAACGCACGCGCGTCCGGCACAGCACGAGCCGATTCTTTCGTACCGATATCCAGCCAGATACGCAGCTCAGGCTTTTTAGGGAGTGCCGCAACCGTCCTGAGGATGGTTCGATTGCGCCACCATACCGAAGGAGACATTACCGCCAGCCTGGAGAAGATTGCCGGATACCGCAAACCCAGGTACAGGGTGACCAGGCCGCCCAGCGAAGAACCACCCATCCCGGAGTTCTCGGCCCCAGGCAGCGTCCGATACTGTTGGTCGATGAAGGGTTTCAGCTCTTCCACCAGCATGCGGCCGTAGGCATCGGCCTGTCCTCCGCCCAGTCGCTTATCTTCAACCGGCGTGTACTCATCAATCCGCCTCACGCCGGAGTTGTAGATACCCACGATGATCAGCGGCTCAATCGCCCCGGTCTCGATCAGCGCGTCGGCGGTTTCACCCAAGCGCCAGTAATTCCCCGGGATGAAGGAGGTCTCGGGATCAAAGAGGTTTTGTCCATCCTGCATATACAGCACCGGGAACCGGCGATCGGCTTCGGCCTGGTACATGGACGGAACATAGACAATGAGGTCGTGGTGATCCTCCAGTAGCCTGGAGATGAATTGCTGGTGCTTGTGCAGGCGCGCGGGCAGGCCGTTCGCCGGAGAAGGTAGAGGTCGGTCGTTAGCTATAAGCGGTTCCACCGGCGTTCTGTAGAATGGTGCAACCATGACCACCTATGGCTTCGCGCACCGTGGTTTTCCAGATTAGCAAAAGGAGCAAAGATTGCAGCGCGAATACCATCGCTGGTGGTCAAAGGATCTGAGCCGCGACATGGAATTGCTGTGTTTCGGCCACGGGGGGACCAAGGTGCTGGTCTTTCCTACGTCCGGGGGGCGATTTTTCGAGTATGAAGACAATGGTATGGTCGCCAGCGTGGCGGACCGCATTGATAACGGTCAGTTACAGCTTTTTTGCGTCGACAGCGTCGATGGGGAGAGCTGGTACAACAAGCAGGCCCATCCCTACTGGCGGGTGCAGCGACACATGCAGTATGAGCGCTACATCGTTGGGGATGTGCTGCCCCTGATGGGCAAGAAGAACCAGACCCCACGCCTGATCGCGACGGGTTGCAGCTTTGGCGCCTACCACGCCGCGAATTTTGGCTTCCGCCACCCGGAAATGGTCACCGGCATCGTAACCATGGGCGGAGCCTTCGATATGAAGGACTTCGTCGAGGGCTGGTATAGCGAAGACCTGTATTTCCATAACCCTCCCGACTATCTCGCCAACTCTATCGACCCCTGGAAGTACAACCATATCCGCACCGTGCTGGCTACGGGCGTGTGGGACTTTTGCTGGGAAAAAAATGAGCGTTTTGCGGCGGTTTTGCGAAATAAGGGTATTCGGCACGAGCTGTACGTGTGGGGCGATCGCAGCTTTCACGATTGGCCCTGGTGGCGGCCCATGGCGAGGATGTACCTGGAGTAAAAAGACTCCGCACATGGAGTGCAACGGGAAAATGCTTTAGAATTGGGGCTGTTTCCCCCGCGGCATCGGTTTTCGGGCCTTCTCTGTCTCCAGCTTCCTTAAAGGAGCCCGCCGTGAAGAAAGTCGGAATTATCTTCGGGATGGAGTCGACGTTCCCGCCCGCGTTGGTCGACAAGATCAACTCCTTCCACGATCCCGAGGTGGAAGCCGAGTTCGTCCACATTGGCGAAGTGCGGATGGCGGAGACCTCTCCCTACCATGTGATCATCGATCGCATTTCCCACGATATTCCCTTCTATCGCGGATACCTGAAAAATGCGGCGCTTTCCGGAGCAATCATCATCAACAATCCCTTCTGGTGGAGCGCAGACGACAAATTCTTCAACTTCGCACTGGGTACCAAGCTCGGGGTCGCGATTCCCAAAACCGTGCTGCTGCCCCACAAACACCATCCGCCCGGCACCAACGAGCGGTCCATGCGCAACCTCGAGCATCCCCTGCCCTGGGACAGCATTTTCGGCTACGTGGGCTTCCCCGCATTCCTCAAGCCCTTTGACGGGGGCGGCTGGAAAGACGTGTACAAAGTCACTTCGCCCGGCGATTTCTTCCATGCCTACGATCAAACCCGCGATCTCTGCATGACGCTGCAGACGGCAGTCAACTTCAAAGAGTATTTTCGGTGCTACTGTGTCGGCCAGGAGAAGGTTCACATTATGCAATACGATCCTTCACTGCCTTTCCACGAGCGCTATGTGAAAAACCCAGCGCCGGTGGACCCCAAGCTTCTTGAACGCGTCGAGCGTGATTGCCTGACGCTGTGCCGCGCACTGGGCTATGACCTCAACACGGTGGAATTTGCGTGCGAAGACGGGATCCCCTACGCGATCGACTTTATGAATCCGGCGCCCGATGCGGACATACACTCCGTGGGCCAGGCCAATTTCGACTGGATCGTGAACGAAGTGGCGGAACTCGCCATGGAGAAGGCCAGGAAACATACCGGAGCGGTTTCTGAATATCGCTGGAACGCCTTCCTTGGCGGTTCCTCAGCCAACGCGACGAACGGCCAAACACCCCGGCAAGCGGGCCAGGAGGTACATGGATGAACCGTCCCAGTTTCAGTATCGGTATCGAAGAGGAATATCAAACGATCGATCCGGAAACGCGCGATCTTCGTTCCCACATCCAGTCCGAAATTCTCGAAAAAGCCAAGCTCGCCACCATGGATCGAGCCAAGCCTGAACTTCACCAGGCAGTGGTCGAAGTGGGGACCAGGGTGTGCCGCGATATGGACGAAGCCCGCGAGGACATTCTTGATTTGCGTCGGCAGATGATCACGCTCGCCGGCGAAGGCGGCCTGCTGCTGGCTGCAGCCAGCACGCATCCTTTCGCTCACTGGACAGAGCAGGATATTTATCCGGACGATCGCTACAAGCAGGTGGTGGAAGATTTGCAACTGGTGGCGCGCGCAAATCTCGTTTTCGGATTACACGTCCACGTCGGCATCGAAGATCGCAATACCGCGATCCACATTATGAACTCGATGCGCTACTTCCTGCCTCACATCCTCGCGCTCTCTTCCAACTCGCCCTTCTGGGAGGGGATGAAGACCGGTTTCAAATCGTATCGCTCGAAGGTTTTCGAGCGTTTCCCTCGCACCAACATCCCCGATGTTTATGCCAACTGGGCAGAGTACGAGACGTTTATCAATCTACTTGTCAAAACTAACTGCGTCGACAATGGCAAGAAGGTCTGGTGGGATATTCGCCCTCACCCGTTCTTCAACACGCTCGAGGTCCGGGTCTGCGACATACCGATGCGCCTGGATGAGACCATGGCCATTGCTGCGCTGATACAGGCAACGGTGGGCATGCTGTACGACCTGCATGCGAAGAACAAGAGCTATCGCATCTATAGCCGCGCTCTCATCATGGAGAATAAATTCCGCGCTGCCCGGTATGGCATCGATGGCAAGCTGATCGACTTTGGCCGGGAAGAGGAAGTGCCGATGCGCGACCTGATGATCGAGTACATCGACCTTATTTCGGATTCGGCCAAACAGCTTGGCTGCGAGCGGGACATCGCCTACATCCATGAAATGCTCAGGATGGGAACCGGCGCTGACCGGCAACTTAAAGTCTACGAAGAAACGGGCGATTTGAAGAAGGTCGTCGACTACATCGTGGCTGAGACCCGCGTGGGGGTCATGCAGGAAACAGCTGCATTGCAGACGTAGAATCGTTGGAGAGGACGCGATTGGCCCAGCCCGTTTTAACCGATATCACCAGGATGGAATTCGACCCTGAATTCTCACCCGGCGCCTACAACGCCGTGAACACCTGCCTGCGGATTCAGTCTGCAGAAAAGGTCACGCTGATCACCGACAACGCTTGCCGGGAAATTGCAGCCAGCATCGCGCGCGAACTGATGAAGGTTGGTTGCTCCTTCAAGGCCTTTGTACTCGAAGATCTGGCTCCCCGCCCGTTGACCGGCTTGCCGCATGAAATCGCCGAAGACATGGAGACCAGCGACGTAAGCATCTTCGCCGTGCGGGTGCAGACCAACGAGCTGAAGTCGCGCATGGAGATGACCGCGATCGTGAACCGCCGGCGTATGCGACACGCGCACATGGTGAACATCAACCGGCAGATCATGCTGGAAGGGATGCGCGCCGACTTCAACCGCGTCGACGCCCTGAGCAGCAAAGTGATGCAAATCGTCAGCACAGCCCGGGAAATCACCGGCAAAACAGCCGCCGGCTGCGACTTCACCACCGCGCTCAGCCCCGAGTATCGCTGGATAAAGACCAGCGGGATTATCAGCCGGGATAAATGGGGCAACCTGCCGGGCGGGGAGATTTTTACCTCGCCGGGTGAGGTAAACGGCGTTTATGTAGCCGATGGAGTGGTCGGCGACTATCTCTGCGACAAATACGGCGATCTCGAGCAACAACCCCTGACCATCCGCATGCAGAACAATCGCATCACCGAAGTCTTCAGCGAGAACAAGGCGCTGGAGCAGGATTTTTGGTCGTACACCCACACCGACGAAAACAGTGACCGCGTGGGAGAATTTGCGATTGGCACGAACATTGAATTGACCAACGTGATCGGGCAGATCCTGCAAGATGAGAAGTTTCCCGGCATCCACATTGCCTTTGGCAATCCTTACGGAGAGCACACCGGCGCCAAGTGGTTCTCCGGTACGCACATCGATGTGGTTGGCCGGAAGTTCGACATCTGGGTAGATGGACGGCAGATCATGGAAAAGGGCCGCTTCCTGATCGAGGACTGAACATGATCCCCGCCCTCCGCGAGGCCTTCAACCAGAACTTTCGCCCCGAGACCTACCAGCACTTTCTTAAGAATTTAGAAGCGAGCGCCGGCACGCCCATTGCCTTCCGTGTCTCCGAAACTCCCTGCTTCTTTCCTAAAGGGCTGCTCGACCAGATGGCGGAGTACGGCCGCGACATGGTTCTGCAGTTGGTTGACAGTCCGGAATACCGCCGCGCCTCGGACGTCACCGTCCCTGCGCAATATAACGTTGCCAACGAGTCGCCGCGCCCCATGTTCCTGCAAGTCGATTTCGGCCTGGTGCGCAATGCAAATGGTGAGCTGGAACCAAAGCTGGTTGAGCTACAGGCCTTCCCTTCCCTGTACGGCTACCAGCCGGTGCTGGCGAAGCAATACGTTGACTCTTACGGACTGCGAACAGACCTCGGGATCTATCTCGGCGGCCACAGCCACGATACGTATCAGCAACTGATGCGGGAACTGATCGTCGGAGACCATGATCCTGAAAATGTGATTCTGCTGGAAGTAAATCCGAAGAAGCAGAAGACCCTCTGCGACTTTTTACTCACGCAGCGCGATCTCGGGATCGCGATCGTAGACATCCTGACACTGAAGAAACGCGGTAAAGGCCTGTTTTATGAAAGAAACGGCCGGGAAATTCCTGTGCGCCGGGTCTACAACCGCTGCATTGTGGATGAGCTGGAGCGCAAAGAAATCAAGCTTCCCTTCGATCTCACGCAGCCGCTCGACGTGGAGTGGGCGGGACATCCCAACTGGTACTACCGCATCAGCAAGTTCTCCATTCCCTACCTCAAACATCCGTGTGTTCCCAGGACTTGGCTGGTGAGCGAAAACAGCAGCGTGCCGTTAGACAACGAGAACTACATCCTGAAGCCGCTGTATTCCTTTGCCGGGCTTGGCATTAAGTTCAATCCCACCCAGGCCGATGTAGAGGCCATCCCTATGAGCCAACGGCGGCATTACATGCTGCAGGAACGGATGCGTTTCGAACCTGTGATCACGACGCCGCATGGTATGACACAGGCCGAAATTCGCATCATGTATGCGTGGCCTGAAGGTGGCGAGATCACACCCGTACTGCCGCTGGTTCGTATGGGCCGCGGCATCATGATGGGGGTCGATCACAACCGCAATCTGGAGTGGGTTGGGGGATCCGCGGCCCTTTGGGTTTAGCTAGGTCGTGACCGGCAGATAAAGCCTGTAGGTCTGGTTCGTGATCGCAGGGTAAGGCAGCATTTTCAAGCCCTGCGCGGAACCAGGAATTTGCCATTCGTTCCCTCCCCGTTGCCCGGTGGCGAGGAGTTGCTTGCGGGTAAGAGCAGAGGGAAGATCCCCAACGGCGAAGAGCGCAAGTGGACCTTGCAGCACGGCCACCAGGTTCGGATGCTGCGGGTCAACGGAAGAGAGCCGCACTGGCCGGTCGATCGTGAATTCGATCCGATCGCCATTCTTCCAGTTCTGGCGTACCGGAACGAATGTGCCGGGCTTCAAAGCAACCGACGTGCTCTTCCCATTCACGGCTAAATGGGTGCCGGGTCCTGCCCACGACGGTACTCTCAGATAGATAGCGAAGGTCTCGGGTTTCTCCATCTGCAGGCTCATGGTGGTTTCCGCGCGGTAGGGATATTGCGTAGTTTGCACCAGCGTGCACCGGGTGCCATTCTGTTTCCAGCTCAGCTGCGAAGGAACATAGAGGTTCACGTAGACGCCATCCGGCGCGCTGAGGTAGGAGCTTATGCCGTAGTCGGCTGTAATTTGAGGGAAGGTCCCCGAGCAGCAGGGCCACTTATCGTGATGATAAAACTTGGTCGCGGTGTTGTTGTAGTCCGCATAATAAAAGCTGGTGCCGTCAGGTAGAATCGGTTTGGCGCCAAGGATGGTGTTGTATAAGACACTTTCCATGCTGTCGCCGTAGCGGCTGTCTCCCGTGATACGCATGAGATATCGGGCAACCTTGAAATGTCCGTACGCACCGCACGGGGTCTCAAAGCTGGAGTGGGTTCGGACCAGGCTCTCGCCCATTTCCCCGCTGCCCGGCTTGCGGAAGCTTTCATCCGGGCCCCAGCCGCCGGTGGCGAAACTCTGCGTGGTGCGAACGAAGTCGAATCCATTTTTCGCTGCGCGCAGATGCATCGCGCTCCCATCCACCAGGTAAGCCTGAAGTGCCGAGCATAATGCGTTGACGTGGCTATAAGCATGAAGGCCGGGGAGGATATTCTCTCCTTCGGAGAGAGGGGTGAAGTAGTCCTTGTCTTGCAGGAACCGCTCGGCCAGCTTGCGATAACGCGGATCCCCGCTACGCAGCCAGGCGATGTAGAAGTTTTCCGGAAGGGTATAGGTTTCATCCCAGCAATAGGAAATATTCTTGTGCGGCATTGCACAGGCCTCTACACGCGTCTGCGGGCCAGCCGGCAGGTGAGGCAGCACAGCGTCGGTCGCATGGCGGAGCACGGGTAAAGCCATGGGATCGGCGGCGAACGCGTAGGCATCCAGCAGACCCATGTTGGTCTTGTCGAAGGTGTACGCAGGCAGTGGATAATCTTTGTAGAACTTCTCAGTGACTGTTGCGGAGAAACCCTTGACCAGTCTTTGAACTTTCTCCTGGGTGGGCTTGTCGCCGGTGACCGCATACGCCCTGGCAAGGCCGGAAAGATATTGGCCAAAACTGTGACCAGGGATGTAACCGGTCATGTTCCTGGGCGGATCATAATCGGGGCTGTCGTTGTACCAGCCGCCCATCACCGGCCCCGGCGCGGGTAGGCCGGCGCGCTCGCGAAAAGGCTTGAGAAGGCCGTCGTCATCAAGGGCGAGGAAGAATTTGTGATTGCGGTTGAATTGATCGAGCATCGGCCCTTCGAGAAGGGTGACCTGGGCGTAATCGAACTGGCTCAGCTTGGGCTTGACCGCGGCGGTATCCGCTGCGCCGGCGAGCAGGGATGGTAGAGAAGGACACAAGCCTATGCCCGCTGCCGCCGCGCTTCCCTTCAGGAACTTTCTGCGATTTAAGTCCTTCATTGTCCTGACCATCCTTTTGACCTTCCAGCCGTCCCTACGGGACTGATTCATGCGTGATTTTCTACCCAGGACTATCGTCCTGGGCTAAGTTCAGCGAAGTTCAGCCGTCCCTGCGGTCCTTGCGTCACACATGTTGATAGGGAATCCATACCTGCATGGCCGATAGGTCGCGATTGGACCATGCGTAGTAGGGAATCATTTTCAGTTTTGTATCTTTTCCGGCGGCCGCTTCTGGAAGCGCCGCCTGGTAGAGCGCGGGCGCTGCAGCAGGAAGCAGGGCGCCGGGGTGCTCCAAGACGACGACCCCGTCGAGCAAGGTCGCATCGTAACGCTCTGTCGTGCTTTCGGTCACATGGGCCGTGTAGCGAGGGAAGATGCTCGAATCCTTCGATGCCTCCAACTGGTCGAGTTGCTCCATACAGTAGACGACCGGCCCGCGCTGCAACGCGATGCGGCCACGGTCATCTGCGACGGCTGGGTTGGCATGGACGACTTGGGGGCGCATGTCGAAGGAGAGCTCCAGCTTGTCGCCGGAACTCCAACGGCGCCGCACCGGCAGATATTGTCCTGCGGTAACGCCTGCGATCTCCTTGCCGTTTACTTTGACGGTGTTTTGTTTTGACCAGCCGGGGATGCGCACGAACAAGGTGAACTCCTCGGCGGATGCAGGGGTAACGGAGATTTCGACCGTACCCTCCCAGGGATATTGCGTGGTCTGACGCACAGTGAGCGGGTTGCCACTGGCCAGATGCCACTTCATCTCCGAGTTGTCATATAGGTGGACATACACGCCTTCCGCAGAGGTGCTGTAGAAATATCCGGGGAGGGACGCAAAGGTTCGCTCCAGGTTTGGAGGACAACAGGTTGTGTCGTACCACGGGTTGCGGATCTTATCGCCGGTTGCGGGATCGAACGCCAGCGGGTTGCGGTAGCAATACATTTTGCCGTCGAGCGACATGCCGGAATTGATGCCGTTATAGAGCGCGCGCTCCATCACATCGGTGAACTTGGCATCGCCGGTTGCAGAGAGCATGCGCCAGTTCCACATCATATTGCCAATGGCCGCGCAGCTCTCACCGTAAGCGCGCTCGTTGGGCAGCTCGTAGGCGTTGCCAAAGGCTTCGCCGTCGCTGCGAGCACCTACGCCTCCGGTCACGTAAAGCTGGTGCGCTGCGAGATCGTCCCATAAGACGTTCAGGGTCTTCCAGTAAGCGGGATCACCGGTCTCGAGGTAATAGTCTGTCGCGCCGCAACAGGCATACATTGCGCGCACCGCGTGGCCTTCGAGCTTGGTCCGCGAGATGAACGGAATGCCGCAAAACATGTAGACGATCTGGCGCTCGGTGAGGGGCTTCCGCGCATCGCCATGAAGAATGTAACCGGCAAGGTCAAGATATCGCTTGTTGCCCGTAGTTCGATAGAGTTCAATCAGAGACATCTCGATCTCCGGATGTCCGGCAACAATCGGCGCCTGATTCGCACCCGGCCCATAGCCCGGCAAGCAGGAAGCCATCGACGAAGCGCATGCCCGCTTGCAACAGCGTGGGATCGCCGGTCGCACGATAGTAGGCAATCGCACCTTGCAGAAGATGGCCAATGTTGTAGAGCTCGTGGCCAGTGGTTTGCGTCTTCCACAACATGCGCTCGCTTTTGTGGTCGCCGACGTAATAGGTGTTGAGATAGCCGCTGGGTTCCTGCACCGCGACCACTTCGCGAATCATCGCATCGGTCTGGCTGCGAAGCTCGGGCAACGGCTGCAGATTGCAAGCGAATCCGACAGACTCAATCCATTTGTAGATGTCGGAGTCAGAGTACACCGGCCCACGTTGCGGCGCCTGCGATTGCCCCGCCAGGCGCAGAAAATTGTCCATGCGGCCGTGATCGAGAAGCTCCTGGCGCATGCTGGGGATGCTCGACGCCACGTTGGTTGTGCGCCGCTTCGACCAGAATCCGGTCTCGATGGTGACCGCTTGCACCGGCACACTCTTCAACTTGGCATAGGGTGAGTTGCGCGTGGCAACGATGCCGGCATCCGCCCAGTGCTGGTCGAGGCCAGCAGTGCTTGTAGTACCGGTGGTCTGCCTGGCAAACCCGGGTAGAGCCATTGCGGCGGTGGCCGCAGCGGTGGTGGATATGAAGTCGCGTCGAGATGTTTTTCTTGAAATGCCCATGGTTCCTCTCGCTAAGGGGAGCTTCGGTTGGTGTTCGCGTCCTCGAGCAGATACTGTGCCTGCACTACCTGCTGCCGGCGCTTCAACTCCTCCAGCCGGCTCACCAGCGGCTGGATTGCTTCTTTGTTGCCTAATCGGCGTTGGGCCAGGATCTCCTGATAAAGGGCAGCCTGGTCAGTGGGATCATTCTTCAACGCGATTCCGGCCTGGTCGATCACTTCCGCGAACCGATTTGTTTTTAACAGGAGCGCACAAAGTAGATCCCGTGCCGGCTGGTAATCGGGTTCAAGCTCCAGCGCCTTTTTCACTGCCGCAATTGCTTTGCCTTCGTTCTGTTCCGTGTCATTCGCATTCCCCTGAGCCAGGGATTCGGCGTAAAGGTATTGCAACAGCGGGTCCTGGGGATGCTCCCTTGCCTCCCGCTCAAAGATCGCCAGCGAGCCTGCCCAATCGTGTTGCTGGCTGCGCATCATGCCCATGGCATCTTCGACGAACGAAAGCTTGGGATCGAGAGCATGCGCTTTCTCGAAATCGGCGACCGCTGCGTCGTTATGCGATAGTTGGACTTGAAGCACACCCCGAGCCAGGTACAACTTCGCGGCATCGGGCGATTGCCTGATGCCTGAGTCCACAACATCAATACCAACCTGGTACGAGGCATGGTTGAACGAAATCGCGGCAAACAGAAGGTAGTTAGCTGTTTCGGCCGGGGCCTTCAGAATCGCAGTGCGCAGCCACTCGACAGCGTGCGGCGTATCGCCCTTTTCTTCCGCGATCTGCGCGGCCAGGGCGAAGGTCCTGCTGTCCGCTGAGCCTGACGCCATCAAAGGCTGCAGGGTGTTGAGGGCATCATCGAAATCTTTCGACTTCCACTGCACCAGCGCGAGTTGCAATCGATTTTTTTCGCTTGGGTTCTGCTCCGTTATCCGGCGAAAGGTTTCTTCGGCCTTGCGATGATCGCCTAGCGAGAAGAGGCAGGAGCCGAATTCGCGCTGCGCCTCCACGCTCCTCTGCACCAGGGGAAGACTCCGCTCGAAGTGCTCGATCGCAGCGGCGCAGTCACCGTGCTGAAAACTCAGGCTGCCTAACATGGCGTGGCTGGTCTGGTCATCGGGGTGCTGCTGCAGGATCCTTTGCAGCAGGCCGGCCGCGGCCGGAGAGCGCTTGGCGTAGGCAATCTGGGCCGCTCCTTCCAGCGCCGGGAGAGAGTCTGGGCAAGAGTCGAGCGCCCGGTCAAAGGAGTTCTGAGCATCGCCCACCTGGCCCTCCCGGCTGAGAGCAATGCCGCGAAGGGTCAGGACCTGGCAGTCGGACGGACGAGTGGTCAAAATCCTGTCGGCGATGACAACAGCCCGCGCATTGTTGTTCTGCTGCAACTCGTGTGCCACCGTGTTTGCGTCATCACCCGCCAACTGGGCGGAAAGCGCCGCCGGCATTAGACCCACAGCAAAAGCGGTGACCCATATTTTGATAACCGACGGAGTCACAGGTGCCCGCATAGTTCATTGTAAGAGTCACAACCTCAGAATGTCAGATTTCCGCCGAACTGAAGAAAGCGCGGCGTGTATTGGCCGGTCACCTTGCCGAAGTTTCCATCCGGCAGGTTGACGTCCACACTGTTGAGGTTGGCCCGGTTGAACGCGTTAAAAAATTCGAAGCGGAGTTGGAAATTGACCCGCTCGGTAATGGCCGTGTTCTTGAGGAGCGCTGCGTCCCATTGAGCAAAGCCAGGCTGGCGGAAGCTGTTATAAGTCTCATTTCCCTCCGCGCCGAATGTTCCGGGAGCGTTGAAGGTGCCCGAGGGGAACAGACCGTTCAGGTAACTCTTGCGACTGGTGGAGTACTTATAGCTAGCCACATCAGGAAAGTCGAAGTTATCGCCGTCGGCGTTATAGTCGCCGCTCCCAGGGGCATAGCCGGTGAAGTTTCCGGCCCCATCTTTCAAGGGTGCGAAGGCTGCATTCGACGACACGGTGAAAGGACTTCCCGACTGAACGATCGTAGTTCCACTCAGTTGCCAGCCACTGGCCGCGCGGCCAACCAGACCCTCTCCGTGGCCCACATCAGGAAGCTGGTAGTTCCACGCCAGTGAAAAGCGGCTGGGGATATCCCAGAGCGACGGGCCATAGTACTGATGCGGGTTGATGTAGGTCGGGAAAACCTGAGTATCGTCTTTGGAAACTGACCGGGTGTACGAGGCATTGAAGAAGGCGCGCGCGAATCGCCCGCGGACCGCGAGGATAAAGGCGTTGTAGTTGGAGACGCGATCGTTCTGCGTGTAAAGAACCTGTCCGAAGCTGGTGTTGAGCCTGGTGGGAGTCGTGCTGTTATGCACGATAAGATCTCCCGGAAGCTCGTTGATGTCTTGGCCGTAGCTGACGTTGTAGACCTGGCCGCCGCCGGAGAGCAGGTTTCGTCCAGTGGCTCCAGAGTAGGACACGGAAGCTACCAGGTTTGCAGGCAATTGGCGGTCAAGCGAAGCAGAATAAATATAGGCGACCGGCGATACAAGATTCGGATCGATGCCGCCGATGGTGAATTGAAGGCCTGTGATTCCTCCCTGGGCGTTGAGGGGACGTCCGGGCAACACCGGAGCAGGATAACCAAAGGGTTTGGAGTTGGAAGTGCCCAACGCGAAAATGGGGGCCGGCGTTTGGCCGCTGTAGAAGGTGGGAAAGATGTTGCCGGGCGGATTGCCGCGATACTGTTCCTGAAGATTGGCCAGGGTTGGCCAGTTATGAAAGATCCCCGTGCCCCCTTTCACCAGCCATTTACCGTCTCCTGTCAGATCCCAGGCTATGCCGGCGCGGGGACTAAACACATCGGTAATCGAGCGGTTAAGAGCGTGTTTGTGGCGAAGCACAAATCCGTTGGCGGTTTCTTCCTGAAGTGTTTGGCCGGGGCCGTAGAAGAAGTTTCCGAACGCGGTACTTGGGCTTCGTGAGTAAGGGTTTCCGTAGTCGTCCCAACGGATCCCATAATTAAGAGTTACGTTGTGCCGCACCTTCCACGTGTCCTGGGCGAAAACGCCGTTGGTTACGCCCGCGGCATTCCAGTTGTACTGCGTTCTCTGCCCGGATATCGGATCATAGGAAAGACTGGTTTCCGTGTAGACATTGTCACTTGCCAGCTGAAGCAAGCCGTTGAACTGGAACGTCGGCTGATCGTACGGACCATTGAAAACTTCGACATCATCTCCGAAGAGGCCTTCATAGCCGACCCTTATGTCATGCGACTTGATGGTGTGGGTGAGCACGTCGCGCCAGTGGTAGTTGTGCTGGATGAAGTCGCCCGCGGCAAAGCCCGATCCGAAGCCATTGCCGACGCTGGTGACGTTGACCACCGGAATCGAGAAGAGCCCCGACGTGCCCAGGATACCTTCCACTCGCATGGCGGCGAACGCGGCTTCATTCAAGGTGCTGGGGCTGAAAGTGTGGGTCTCATTTATCTGGATGGCGTACTGATAGTACTGATTCGTGGTAGCAAAGGCGGCGCGTACATTGGGAGTGTTGGTGCTCAAGGTGGTGCGATAGAAGCTGCCGTACAGCCGTTCCGCAGCGAAGGCCTTATCCAGGCGGAAATTGTATTGCAAGCCATTGCGATAGGAAGTGTTGGTGTAGTTGGCGGTGTCCACCATCGCCGTACTGCAAGGCAGGAATGAGGTAGCCGCAGTGCCACAGGTGCCGGCATACAGGGTCGCCGCAGTAGCCTGGACTGCCTGGTTGGAAATTCGACTCACCGGGTATTTGGTGAGCAGCGATGTTCCGAGAGAATTGGGAAAGGTGCTTTGCGCAAAAGCAGTGAACTGCGGATCCTCAAAGCTCACGTTGGTCGAAATTGCAGCCGACGAACGGAGCGGCTCGATCCCGAAGAAGAAGAAGCCAATGTCATGCCTGGGAACGATAGGACCGCCAATCGTTGCCGAGATATTGTTGGAATGAAACGGAGCATATTTTGAGGTGAACTCGGTCCGCGCCAGTAAACCCTGGTAAGTGAAATAGTCGCTGGCATTGCCGTGATACTGGTTGGAGCCTGACTTGGTAGTCATGGTCATCTGAATAGAACTGGCGCGGCCATAGTCGACGTTGTAGGTGTTGCTTTGAATGGTCGTCTCCTGAATGGAGTCGGGGTTTGGGGTCATGTTTAGTACCCCAGGCCGGATGGAGCTGGTGACGTCCAATCCGTCCACCACATACATATTGCCGACGGCGCCCTGGCCGTTCGCGCTCGCATCGACCTGGGTCTCGGTGGAATAGTTATCGCGGCCTGACCCAGGGCTTCCGTTGCTGGTGACCCCCAATCCGGTTACGCCTGGCGCCAAAGTGACCAGTGAGATCATGTTGCGCCCGGCGAGCGGGAGGGAAGAGAGGGTTTGTGTGGAGAGTGTCTCCTGCAGGCGCGTATCGCTGGTATCAAGTAACGGCGCCTGGGTGGTGACCTGGACGGTCTCGGTTGAGGTACCGACAGTAAACTTGACCGGCAGGTTCAGGGTCTGGTTGGTCTCGAGCGTGAAACTCTGCTGGGTGTCTGCGAAGCCCTTTGCAGTGGTCTTCAATGCGTAGCTGCCGGGGGCCAGGCTGACGAACTGATAGAAGCCGGACGCGTCGGTGGTACCCGTTTTTGCTGCGCCAGTTCCGGCGTTGATAAGGGTGACGGTGACGCCGGGGACGACGGCGCCGACAGGGTCAGTCACGGTGCCGGAAATGCTGCCGCTAAACTGCGCGAAGGCGCTGGAAAAAGCACCGATAGCCAGCGCCAGCCCGAGGGCTGCGCGTATTGGATTGCGTTTCATACCAACCTCCCAAAAAGGTCCGCAAAGTCGTGCATCCGGTCAGGGTCTCTCGCCTGCGACGAAGAAATGACAAGTAGAAAACGCTTTCTCGACGGAGCGAGTTTGTTTCCTGGTCCAGGCAGGAGAACCATATGCCCGGCTCAAGACGATGCGCAATGGGTCATGTGTACCAACGTGCAGGGGCGACGACCGGGCGCGATGGTTCGAAGGGACGATGGAACGAACGTGCCTCAGGGGCTAAAGCCCGGATTTTTGTTGGCCCTTTACGGCCCGACTAAAGCCGTGCCCTAATCCGAAGCATTCGAGCAGTAAATCCGCGCATTCCACCAAATGAATCCTCGATTCACTTTGAATGGTAAAACCTCGGGGGCACGAATTTTAGCTGGTGAGGTGCCGTTGTTTGATGGCACAGCGACCATCGCCTATTGGTGTACCATGATTCGTTCGGGAGGAGGGCATCGTCCATGCATCCGGGACGGCCGCGCGCCGGCCCGGCAACTGCAGTTGCACATGATGGAAACTGCGAGAAACGGGTTAACCAGAAGAGTCGGGATAACGTTTGCTGCCCTTGCCTTGATTGCACTTTCCGCCTGTAAACGTGGGCCGGCGGCGATTGCCGTCATTCCACGTGCGTGTGGCACCGCATTGTGGGAGCCAGAGCACTCCGGCGCCGCGGCGGCAGCGAGAGCGCGCGGCATGACTGTCTATTGGAACGCTCCCACACGGCCTCACGATGTTCAGAAGCAGATCGCGCTGCTGGAAAAGGTAGTGGCCCTGCACTACCGCGGCATTGTGCTCGCCCCCGATGAGACCCTGGCGCTGCGAACGCCGATCAAACATGCGCTGGCGACGCACATCCCCATCGTGGTAGTGGGAACGGAACTCGGCATCGACCCGGCGAGCAACCTGTCGTATGTGCTGAACGATGAAGTTGCCGGCGGGCGCCTGGCAGCGCGGCGCCTGGGACTGATTCTGAATGGCCAAGGTGCGGTTGCGATCGTGGGCCTCGATCCCAAGCTCAAAAGTATGACACTGCGCGACCGGAGTTTCGAAGACACCCTGGCTGCAGAGTTCCCGGGCATCCGCGTGGTAGCGCGCAGACCTGGCCAGGCCAGCGCAGCACAGGAACAAGAAACAACCGGGGAACTGCTGCAGAGCGGAGCCACCCTCGATGCCCTGGTCGCGCTCTCTGCTGATGCCACCAGGGGAGCCTATTACGCCTTGATCGAGTCCAATCGAGCGGGGATGGTCCAGCTGATCGGTTTTGACCAGGACCTTCTACCCCCCATTCGCAATGGCGGACTCGATTCCGTCGTCGCCCAGGACACCTTTGAAATCGGCCGATTGGCGATCACCCAAATTGACGGGCAACTCCATGGAGCCCAGGTTCCCGGCAAGCTGATGGTGCAACCGAAACTTCTGACCCGCGAGAACATCGACTCTCCGCAGATGCGCGAGGTGCTGACGGCGCACTGGTGGGCGGGCCAATGAGGGAAGGCACCCGGTTGCGCATGGTCCTTCTGCTAGTGGGGGGCTGCCTTGTAGTCACTGCTATGGTTGCTTTTCTGGCATGGCGACTCTCTTCTTCGCGGCTGGACACTCCCGCGGCGCATACCGCATCGCTTGATCGAAGAGAAGACTGGACCGCTTACGGGGGCACCTGGGAAGCGGTGGACGGCGTAATGCGCAACAATTCAGATGAACGTGGCGCCAAGCTGATGAGTGGCTCTGCCAATTGGAAGAACTACTCGGTCGAAGCGGATGTGCAGCTGCTTGGACAATACGGCGATGCCGGGCTTATCCTGCGCGCCAGAAACGAAGAGGAGGGAGTGGATGCGTACAACGGATACTTCGCCGGCTTGCGCGATCTCGATGATTCGGTAATCCTGGGGCGCGCGGATTTTGGCTGGAGGGAATATCGATCGGTGCCGGTGAAACCAAGGGTCAATGCCCAAAGCTGGTATCACCTGAAGTTCCTGGCCTACGAATGCGACTTCATAGTGAAGGCTACGTCTCTTTCCGGCGACTCCACCACCGCGGCCGTGCGTAACCAGGACTGCCTGCAATCGGGACGATTCGGCCTGAAGTCTTACGCCACGGGCGCCCTGTGGCGCAACGTCGAGGTGCGCCCGGCAACCCGCGCCGATGAGGTCGCAATGATCGGACCGGAACCGCCGCCGTTGGCCGTTGCCCAAGACCTCACCGGTGGCGCCACATCCGACACTCTTGACAGAGATCTGGAAGCGATCGATCGCGAGACCAAAAATCACCACTTCGATCCCCACGCCATCCCCATTGGCAATCTCCGCCTGCTGGCTCCCGGCAAGTTGACCCAGGTAACGGTGCACGGGATCGTCACATTGACCTCTCCGGTGTTATTCATCCAGGACGCGGGAGCGGGGCTCGCCATTGTGCGCCGCGATGCGCGCTCGCCGCTCGAGATCGGCGATGAAGTCGAGGCCACGGGCGACCTGGCGCCAGGGGATTTCAGCTCGGTGTTGAAGAATGCAAGTGTGCGTGTGCTGTGGTCTCACTCACCGGTCGCGCCGGTTTCGGTGACCGCCTCTCAGGCAGCGTCCGGCACTTACGACGCCATGTTTATCGAAATTGAGGGCCTGCTGCTGCAGAAAGAGCAAGGGCCCAACCAGAGCCTCGTCCTGACGCTGTCCAGTGGGAGCCAAAGTTTCCGCGCCATCGTCAGCGGGAAAGGCCGCACGTCCTTCCCCTGGACTCTTGAAGAGAAGAGCCGGTTGCAGTTGCATGGAATTTGCGTTGTCGACCCCGCGTACACCCAGAACCAAACCCCCTTCGCGGTCATCCTGCCGGCGATCGACGATATCGAGGTAGTTCAACGGCCGCCCTGGTGGAGCACAGGCCATATCGTGGCCGGCATCATTGTGCTCCTGTTGCTGGTGCTGGCCGCACAAACCATCCACGGGCGCATCGAGCGGATGAAACTGCGTGCAGTTTTCGAGGAAAGGGAGCGATTGGCGCACGAGATCCACGACACCCTGGCGCAAAGTTTCGCCGGAATCGGTTATCAGCTACAGGCTATTCACGATGAGGTAGGCAATGAGGCGGAACTGCGGGAACACCTCGACCTGGCTAGCGATCTGGTGCGCACGAGTCATGACGAAGCCAGACGGAGCATCTCTGCGCTAAGATCGGAGACCGTCGAGAGACTTGGGCTGTTGCAGGCACTCGATGAATGTGCCGCCAGGATCGCAAACGGCGGACCGATTGAGGTGCAGTTGCGCAATGTGGGCGGCGGCGACCCCGGTTCGATTCCTCCCCGGGTCGCGGACGCGCTCTACCGCATCGGCCAGGAAGCGATCGCCAATGCCGTGCGGCACGCCGATGCGTCGAAGATGGTCATTTCGCTCCTCCACCAGTCGACGACCTGGCAGCTGTTGATAGAAGATGATGGCCGAGGCTTTCCTTCAGGTCAGGATTCGGCGAACTTCGGCATCCGGGGGATGGGAAAACGCGCGGAAAGCATCGGCGCTGCATTGGATATTCGCAGTTCTCCGGGAGCGGGAACATCGGTCCAGGTAACCGTACCCCGAACGAAGCGCTTTATCCGGTCAAGGCGGCGAGAGTACGACCGGAAAGTGCGGTAGGAGCGTAACAATGACTGAGATATTGGCAAGATCGCCCATCCGAGTATTGCTGGTCGATGACCATCCTGTGGTACGTGCGGGACTGAACAGCATGCTGCGCAAGCAGAGCGGCCTCAAAATCATCGGGTCACTGCATGGCGGCCGTGAAGCGCTCGAGTTCCTGGCGAACGAACCGGCCGATGTGATGTTGCTCGATCTTCGGATGCCCCACATGGACGGCATCGACACGCTGCGCGCTTTGCGCAAGCTGTCGTCAGCGCCAAAGGTCGTGATTCTCTCCAACTTCGAACTGGACGAGGAGATTTTTCGCGCAGTCGAAGCGGGCGCGATGGCTTACCTGGGCAAGGAAACGTCGCGGGATGAGATCATCACCGCCATCAAGGCGGTGCACGCGGGCAATACCCACTTCCCCAAGCGGATCGAAGAGCGCCTATTGGAGCGCAAGCAGCGCGATGGGCTCAGTGCGCGGGAAATTGAAATTCTGGAGCTGTTGTCCAAGGGGCTTACCAATAAGACGATCGGCCAGGCGCTCGGGATCAGCAAGTTTACGGTTCGTAACCATGTCAACCGGATCCTGGAGAAGCTCGAGGTCTGCGATCGCACTGAGGCTTCCACGGTTGCGATTGAACAGGGTATTTTGCCTACGTTTCACTGATGTGATGGTGTTTCAGTGTCCGCGTGAGTGCCGACCACCATGAGTGATGTGACTCGCCAAAAGAAATCCCGAGGAGGCTTGACCCATTACAAGTGAATGGAGGCGTTGCCGTTGCTTAGGGTGAGCGGTTTGGTCCCGGCCGCACCGGCTATCTCGACAACGATTGCCTGGCGCATCGGGAGTTTGCCGCTTGGATCGGCTTTTAGCGTAAGTAAGCGTTGGCCGTCGTTCCAGGTACACAGCACGCGGCTGAACTGCCCCTTGAGATAACCAAAGCTGATGCCGTCGTCCTCGTACAGCGCCGTCGCACCGTCCGCTCCGGCATAAATCCGGAGAGTCAACGGTTCACTGCTTGCTTCCTGCGCGTACTGTTTCACTGGCCCCACCGGCAGAATGGTTCCCGCCCTCACATACAACGGGAGTAGTTCAAGATCCACCTGGCGCACATTATCCTTTCCGCCTTCGATGCGATCATTGGTCCAGTAGTCCCACCATTGCCCGTGGGGCAGATAGGTGGTGCGGTGCGTAGCGCCTGGCTCCAGCACGGGAGCCACCAGGATGCTTTCTCCCCACAAATATTCGTTGTCGGCCTCGACGGCTTTCGGGTCGGACGGATAGGAGAGCCACAGCGCGCGCATCAACGGCAGCCCGGATGCATGAGTCTCAGCCACCGCAGAGTAGAGATACGGGAGAAGCTGGTAACGCAGATTGAGATACTTTCTACAGATGGCCTCGACGGCTGTGTTGTGCAGGTCTTGCGGCTGGGGTAATGTGGCGGCGGAAAACTGACTGTCGAATTCCGCCGGCTCATAGCTGCCCAGATTCCAACCCCACGGCAGACGCAACTTCCAGGTTCGCCCATGACAGCGGAACGACGGACAGAAGGCACTGAACTGGAACCAGCGCACGAAGAGCTCAGCGGTGAATTCCTTCGTAGGCACAAATCCACCGGTGTCAGTACCCCAGTAGGAAAGGCCGCAAAGCCCGGCGTTTATCCCAATGCTCACTTGCGCTGCTAACGTGGCCCACGTCGAGAGGGTGTCACCCGACCAGAGCCAACCATAACGTTGCAGCCCTGCGTATCCGTTTCTGTGCAGGGCGAACGGTCGAGTGTCCGGCTGAAAAAGCTGCGAGCCTTCCCAATACATCCGATTCCTGGCCAGGCGGGATGCGGCGTCCAGCTCATCTCCCTCATCCGGCCACCATCCATCCACGCCGGTGCGCTGCACTGCTCGATGCTTCGGCCAATAAGCGGCCGCACTGCTTGGGTCATCGAGCGCCGCGCCGGTATCGCCTACCTCGCCATGCAGATCCTCGGGAGGGCTTACCACATGAACCACCACCTTGAAGTGGTCATCGTGCAATTGCCGGATGATGACCGCAGGGTCGGGAAAAACTTTGGGGTTGAAGGTGAAGGACCCGTGACCTGTGTTCCACCCCGAGGGACAGAAGCCAGTGCCAAGATAGATCATCGCGTCGCAAGGAAGTTTCTCAGCGCGAAAACGCCGGGCCTCGGCAAGTACGGACTCCCGGCTCTCCAGCGTGCGATGCGATTGCTGGTAGCCGAGAGACCAGAGAGGCGGCATATGCGGATAGCCGGTTAACTCAACCCACTCGCGCATCAAGTCCGATGGCGTATCGGCCAGGATAATGAAGATGTCCCGAGTCGGTGTCTGCTCGGAAGGAGAAAAAATGCCCTCCGGGTCCCGCAGATCGAAGGTGCCCGATGGATGAGCAAAGAAGATTCCCCAACTCTCTGCTCCGATCACCCAGGGGATGGGAACTCGTGCTCCGTAAGTGGCGAGGCCGGGACTGATTTGTCCGTTCCGCATTGCATCCGCGGTGCCTCGGCGATTCAGCGGATGACCTCCCTCGCCAAGGCCAAAGATCGGGCCGTCGCCAAGGTTGAAGTGAATCGCGCCGGTTGAGGGCTCAAGACGAAGGTGCTGTCGTATCTTACCCGCGCCATCCGTGATGGTGATTTGCCAGGGGCGCTCTTCGATGCGGACTTTGTATTCTCCCCAAGCCACGACATCGTTGGCGTCTTCGGGCAAAGGTTCTGGCCATGTTCTGGCGACAACACCCGTCTCACTTGCCGGTCCCTGCTTGCCTTGCTGAATGATCGCGCAGACGAAGGGTTTTTCTGCTTACGGCAGTGAGCGTCAATAAGTGACTGTTGCCGATTGGCGGAACATCCTGCGGCGCGGCACTGATCCCCCTGCTGAACAGCAGGTCTGCTGCGGCAAACGTCATTCCGGCTAAGACTCCCCGTCGGGAAACGCGTTCCGCCATGCTTATCTTTTCCTTTAATCTGGTCCTCGCGTCGATGAGGGCCCAGACCGAGGACTATATCACCTCCTGCTGAACGATTTGTTGATTGCAACTTCACTGTTGGCTGTGAACAGAGCGAGCGATGGCTGATCCTGCGGCAGTGGTCGCCGGCGCAGCAGCGAGCGCGGAATCCGCGTACCGGGTTAACCGGAACATGATCGGAGTGATCTCGAAGGGCATTTTGTCCCGGGCATTCAACAACGCTAGCGGCTTTGCGTTCAACTGCAAAACTTTATCGTCCCAGGCATCTACTTTCAGGTGACTGCCCAGCGGTAGTGCTGCAACCTGGTCGAGTTTATCCATATCAAGCTTGGGTGCGGATTTGGTTAAGTCGGCCAGCCAGGGGGTTCCGGCGGGACTGAGGAGTGAGTCGCCGATCCGCGGTGTGGTCAAGGCCTTCAACTCCCTGGACCGGCTCTGGAGCTGAGCGAAAAACAATCCGGCGTTCGCCAGATGATCATGGTAGACCGACTTATTCAAGAGCTCGATCGCCTTCTTTGCTGCCACACTGTCGTCGCCGGCGGAGTGGTTCATGGTGATCCGTTGAAACGTCACCTCATCGGGAAAAAGCAGGCGATCGTTGAATGCATAGCGGGTATCGATGTGATGACCAAGAGTAATGTGCGCCAGCTGGAAGGAGAGAACTGCAGCCAGATCTTCCTCATAGGGCAACACATCAATCAGCCCGCGGCTCAGCAGGATCGTGTTGCCCACGGCGAGCGACTCGAGTGGAGCGGTGAGCAAGACCCGGCAATGCACCGGATCCGGGAGCTGCAGGTCGTTCCCGATGATGAGGTTGTTGGTGACCGTTTCCAACACCTTGTCGAAATCGCTCGGGGGCGCCAGGACTCCGGCCTGGACCAAGCGGTCGAGAACATTCGCCTCAGCCTGAGCGACCCACGCACGTTTTGCCTGCAGCGGGCTTACGTCGTGCGATTGGTCGCTATTGTCGGTTACATCGTCGATCTGGATGGCAGTGTTTTCGGCTTCGTGACTCGGTAATTTCAGAGAGTACCCCCAGAAACTGGTCTGCGCACGCAGGTCCGGCTCATCATCCAGGCGGTTGCCGTGGGTCTCTTCGACATAGATCTCTGCGGGCAACCAGATGCCCGGTTGGAGATTTACGCGCCAGCTGTCGAAGTGAAAATAGCGCGGACGATCGAGATGGGCGTTGCCGCTGAATATTCCATTTACGCGAACCACGGCGCCATCCTGATCCTCGATCCAGATACGGCCGGTAAACCGTCCGCTGCCGTTCTTCTCCCTGGGCAAAACATCGAATACCTGGGTATGCACGGTGCCCAGAAAATCGTTGCGCACGAATCCAAAGTCGTAGTGTTGGCGATCGAAATTTGCAGTGTCGATGAACATCATGTCCATGAAGCCGGTAGGCACGTATTCCGCAGTGAGCCCCAGGGCCTTGGTGAGAACGCTCAGGGCTCCCTTCGATCCTCGCAGAAGTCCCTTCGATTTTTCACGGTAGCCATCCGCCTCAAACGACTTGTCGAAATCTACGCGGCTCAGGATGTACTCGTCCGACACCGGGACTGTGGCAAGTTTGGCATCCGGCTTTACATTCTGAATATAGGTTTGGACCATGGGGATGCGCTTCTGCAATTCCTTCTCCATCACCTTTTCGTTGGCGATGGCTCTCTCGAGGAGAGCGGCCTGTGCCGGGGTGGGTGGAGTCAGTGCCATGATGTGCGGCTTCTTTGCCTGGGCGGCTAAGGTGAAGAGAAGGATGAACGGCACCGCCATACAACGGTTGTGCATAGTTACACTGATCTGAGTCGTTATCATTGCATCCCACCAATCTGTCGAATAAGCCGTTGTTTCACGCAAGTTGAAAAAGAATATGAATGTAAGTGATGTGGTCTGTTGGCTGTCCGTCTTTCAGCGCGGGTTTAAACCGGATCTGCCCGGCAACCAAGGCAGCTTCCTGATCAAGACCATGGCCAAGGCCGGAGACGACGCGCAGGACCTCCACTTTGCCGTCGACACCAAAGCGAACTTGCAATGTGATTTCGCCCTGGATACGGAGTTGCCTCGCCTCTTGTGTATATTGCGGACGAGGTTCAGACAGCACTTCAGGGGGAGTGAAGTGCACTTGGTGGATCGTGGGCTCTGGGGCGGCGGCGCTTGCGTTGCTTCCGAAGCCGGCGGTAGCGACGGTTCCGCCTCCCAGGCCTCTCCCTTTCGGCGCGTTACCGACTCCGGAACCAAATCCGCCGGTTGCTACAACGCCGGCGCGGGGAGAAGCTGCCCCTTGTCCCGGGCCGGGAGCATTTTCGAACTTGCCGATTGCAGCAATGGTTGCCGGCCGTGCTGTGTTGGCATTCACCGGCACGGCCAAGGGATCGCCAAAACCACCGGTCTTGACTGCCGGCGCAGGATTGGGCTTAACAGGGGCCACCACGATCGATGCCCGTGGGCTCGGCATCGTGGGAATGGCGGGTGAATCCATGTGCACGGCTTGGGGCTTAGCGGGCTCTGGCTTTGGCAGCTTGATTTCGATCTTCCGTGGCAATTCGGCTAGCGGATGCGGCGGGAGCAGTTTCTTGTGGAGAGACGGTGACCTATGTGGAAACATTAATTCTGTAGTTACATATCTCGGTGGCATAGGATCGTGGTGTAACTGAGTTACAGCGAACCAGCCTAATAAGGCTCCGATACTAACGTTAAAGACGAGACTACCGATGAATGATCTAAGTCGTACGGCAGGCTCAGGTAATAGCCCCAGGCTATCAGGCATAAGTATCCGGATGGCTTCTACTGATATTGCCCCACTGCTATCCATAACCCTCTAGACGTGTGGTTTTTGGAAACCGGTGACGGAAGCAATGGAATTGGGGTATTAGAAGGCAATCGAAGGCGGCAACGCCAGGAAGTTCAACAGGAATGCGGAGTATGCTGGAGCGAAACTTTTATTAGTTTTGGAGCGGCCAACTAGTGTAGTGGGTCACTCAGATGAGCATATATCCAGCAAGGTAAACAAAGCGCAGGTTATTTGCCCTGCCAGGAATCAGGGTGGAGGGTACGGCCTTTAGAGGTGTGTGAGAACCCATTTCCGGACTCAGTCCCGGAGGGACGGCTGAAAGTTGTCCAGGATTGGGTTGGAGTGCCTATTTTTCAGCCGTCCCTACGGGACTGGATCGTCCTTCCATCCAACCCAGGACTAGCGTCCTGGGCTAAGTTCAGCCAGACTTGTCCAAATTGAGATTTGAGAAACGGTCTCGGTCCAGCAACCATAGCCTATGGAACCGCCACCCTTTCCTTTGTCATCCCGAAGCGGAGCTGAGCGGATCTGCAGTTCCACGGACCTTTTCTGGAAACACGGACACCATGCTCAAGCAGAATTGTCATCTCGCCCGCCCCGGGGTGCCGTGGGATCTGCCGTTTTCCTTTAGTCCTCACTCAATCGCTAAACCCCTTGTAGTGCGCGTACTCGCGGTGCCCTGCGTTTATCAGGCAACTCTAAAACTCGCGCCATCTATGCAGCGCCGATCAAACAGGGCGACCTGATTTCGTTCCGCCGAATTCTCCTCAACGCAGTCAACAAGTTACATCGTCAAAAAGTCGATTCTTCCGCTAATTTGGACAGCTCAGAAGTTCAGCCGTCCCTGCGGGACTGAGTTTCGGAATGGAGTTCTCACACACGGGCTGAAGGCTGTGCTCTTCACACGATTCCTGCCGGGCAAGTTTCTTGACACCACTACATACACGACGTTATGAGTGTATGGGAGGGGATCGTCCCGACTGCATTCTACATCTCCGCTGTCATTTTCAGGTTATGAGAATGGCCCTGTCTGCAGGGGCAAAAGGGGCGACCCGGACTGGTTGCAGGGATAAACTCCATCTGTGTGACGCACTACACTAGCGAGAGGCGTCAAGGCGCGTGATCTGATCTGCGTCCATTTCCTTGCGGACCTGGAGCATGAGGTGGGTGGTTGCTTTTTCGAGATCTGCTCTCGCTTGGGCGACACGATCGATCTGGGCGAAGAGGGTGGCTTCATCGAGCGTCTGCGCGTGACTGAGGGTTTCCATCTTTCGCTCTTCCTGCTGCAGGGCCTCGTAGCGGCTCACCAGGTTGGCCCGGTTCTCGTCGAAAAGCCCATCCATTCGGGTTTTCTGGTCCGGTCGCAGATGTAGGGCTTTGGCATAGTGCTTATCGTCCCACCATCGGCTTGGCGGGCCAAGTTGCACTCCTCCACGCATCGTGGCGCCACCCTGCTGCACAGAAGGGCCGGAGGGGAGAATTCCTTCGCTCTCCCGCGGTGACCCTCCAGGGATGCTTCCGCCCGGCATAATGCCGCCACCCGACATCCCACCTCCGCCGGGTATGCCACCACCAGGAGGCGGGCCACCTCCACCCGGCCTCTGGGCAAGCACGGATAAGCTGGGGACTAAGCTCAAACATCCCGCCACCACGAAATAACCAATGATGGAGCGGCCGATGCCCATTAGTTTCTCAATCCGCTTGAGAGCCGTGCATGCGGCCTGCCCGCCGAGGCCGTCAGATCATCGAGCGATATAGGTGACTCCGGCTGCCAGCGGATCTCCTTATCGATGGCCATCAACAGCCGATTATCATCCGCGACTTCAGACGCGGACTCGGCCGGCTGGCTGCCGGTTACCGCAGTGACATCGGAGCTCAGCCGCCCACCCTGATGTACTCCAAAGAGGATTGCGGCCGCCAGGACAGCGGCTGCCGCGGCCCACGAACTCACAGACTGCCATCCAAGCACAAAGGCTGACGGCGCCGAGATCGAGGTCGAAGCCCGCCGTTCTGCCCATTCGAGACTGAGGGTCACGAAGTCCTCAATCGAGGCCTGCACCCGATCGAACTCCCCCTGGCATTGGACGCACGCCAGCATGTGCCGGCTCGCATCGGCTGGGTAATCGCCTGAGAGTAAGTCGGTAAACTGCTCGTCTGTCAAATGTTGACCGGTCATTTCATCTCTCCGATCTTCTCCCGCACCGCCTTTACCGCGCGGTGCAGGTGTGTCTTTACTGTGTTTACAGACATATCGATGGCCGACGATATCTCCGGTATATTCATTCCTTCCTGAAAGTGCATCAGGAAGATAGTTCTCTGGTTGAATGACAGCGACTCCAGAGCCGTTGCCACCTGGGCTGCCCGCTCTTGCCTCAACAGATCTTTTTCGGGGGTGCTCGCTTGACTGGGCAAGGTGGACGCGATCTCCGTAATGTCCACAGCCGTCTTGCGAAACGAGCGCCAGAAACGAAACTTTTGTGTTCGCTGGTGATCCAGGATCATGTTGAGCGCGATGCGGTTTAACCACGTCTGAACACTGCAGTCACCGCGAAAATTGTCCCGCGCGTTGTAAGCCTTCATGAAGCAGTCCTGGACGATGGATTGAGCAAGATCCTGATCGCCGATCGAGAAGGCCACAAAACGAAGGAGACGGGCGCCATACCGGTGAACCAACTGGTCGATATCATCAAGTTCAGTAGCGGCATGCTCCTTTCCCGCAAAGCGAAGAACAGTCGAGGCGTGAGCGGCATGCATATGGGTACTAGACGCTTAATTCCTGAAAACCGATTACGTCTCCGCCTGTGTTGAGCCGGGATTTCTATAAGTCGCGGTCCGGGGGCTAACAATCCTGGAACGTTCGCTTAGTGCTCCTATCCGCTCTTAGAAGGCAAATACTGAGCCACGGGCACGCCATATTGTGCCTCGAAGAAGGCATACTGCCCGGCTTGCCGCATAATCGTTCCACTATGGAAGATCCTCCAAAAAGAACGGGCAAGTTGATCGAGTTCTCTCAGCCACATGATGCCGTGGCCCGAATAGAGGCGTTTGTCGGGCGCTTAATAGAGAGCACTGACGTGTTGTCGTCGGCCTTGGTGCGGCTAAGAGACTTTTACCTGGCGGGGGCGCCGCCGATGGTTGCAGATCAGGTGCTGGCACAGGTTGATGCTGCGCTCGAAATGGCTGCGAGAACGAGAATTGGTTTCTAGGCCCCCTTCATTCCTTCTCGTGCAATGGTAGTCCCGTCGCTGGACGCAGCCGGATCGGAATTGCGACTGGCTGATCAGGTCCTGTTTTTCCCCGCTAGAGTGGAATGCTCAGTTCGTGGTAAAAGAGAAAACTGACATCGAACCAGAGCAGCGCTCGGAGGGTAAATATGGAAACGACAAATGATATGGTCGCATCGCTTACTGCAGGGAAGATGAAGTTAAAAGTTTACCCGAGCAAAAGGGCGGCTGGTGAAGCGGCTGCGCTGGCGGTAACCGAGGAGCTTCGGCGGTTGGATCAGCTTCACGACCAGATTGGCGTCATTTTTGCTACGGGCGCCGCCCAGTTCGATACGCTTGAATTTTTGACCTCAACTTCCAGTTTGCCCTGGAAGAAGGTGCGGGGCTTTCATCTGGATGAATACGTCGGGCTGCGTGAGGACCACCCGGCCTCTTTTCGCCACTTTCTCCGCCAGCGTCTGACAAAACGCGTAGACATGGGTGCATTTTTTGAGATGGACGGTACCGCCCCGGATCTTGACGCGGTGTGCCGCGAATACATCAAGGAGCTGCACGTGTCTGAGCCCCAACTCTGCCTGCTCGGGATTGGTGAAAACGGGCACATAGCATTCAACGAGCCAGCCGAGGCCGACTTCCACGATCCCCTGGAGATGAAGATCGTCACACTCGATTTGATGTGCCGTCAGCAGCAGGCAGCGGAGGGTTGGTTCCCAACCTGGCAGGAAGCGCCAGAACGGGCGCTCACTTTGACCATTCCGACCGTCTTGCGTGTGCCGAAGTTGATAGCCTCAGTGCCGGGTCCTCGTAAGGCGCAGGTGATTCGGCGTACGGTCCACGACCCAATCTCGACTGCCTGCCCCTCGACTCTTCTTCGCACCCACCCGGATGTCACCGTCTACCTGGATACGGACTCCGCCGCGGAATTGTAGTGTTGTAAAGAAGTACGGACCGGTTGCGGCAACCCTCTGTCCTCCGCAACTGGATATCCCATCTGAGAAACCCATCGCTAACCTGATTCCGTGTATCAACCTGGAACACCGTGGGGACGAACGATAGATCGTCTGCCTAGCCACAAAGTCTGCCTGATCTCCTTGAACGCGGCCGGCCATTCGTCCGATCTGAGGGGGGAGGATGACCATGAACCATTTAGCCGGACGACCACTTGGCCAGGATCTTTGCCGCCAGCCAGTACGACGGAATGAGCCGCAAGCCATTGCTCCTTCAGTCTCCTGGTGGAAGCTGCTGCTCGTAATCGCTTGCACCAGCGGTATGAGTGCCTTTTCACAATCACAAAACCTTAATGCGCCGGCGGGAGGCAAGGCGGTAGAGACGGCCGCTATCGATGCCCATGATGGCGACATAAGCGGCGATCCCTCCACAGGCATGGTGATATCGACGCCGGTGAACGTACCAGCGGCAGACGACAAGCAATCCGAGATCACAGCGAATCCCGGACGGCCGGCGATGGCAACGTCGGCACTTCTTACTCCTGTGGGCCACGCGCAGTTCGAGAGCGGCCTGCTTTTCGCGGCAGATTCGGCCGGGTTCTCCCATCGGAGCGGGGACGAGGAGACGATGCGGGTCACGGTCTCGCCCTTGCTCCAGTTTATCGTCGCGGCAGAGCCGCTCGCCCACACCAGCACAGCGCAAGAAACCCTGAACCAGCGAGGAGATGCAACCGCGGGCCTGCAGGTGGTCCTGATGCCGGGTCATGGGATCAAACCAACCATCTCCAGCAGCTATCTTCATCTAATAAGGATGGGCACCGCATCCAGCCTGGATATCGGTGGCTATTCAAACAGCGCTCTGCTGCTAGCGAGTTGTGACCTGGGCCACCTTCATGTCGATGCCAATGCGTTTCTAAATGAGACAGAGGGTGCGGTTCGGCGAGCTCAGTTGGGAGAGGCGGTGGCATTTTCGCACCCGGTGACAGCGAAGTTGGGTGCTACGGCAGAGCTGCGGCACTTCACCCAGCCGCTTACCGGCGGAAGCGTCTACAGCACACTCTGGGGTGCCGGCTACAGCATTCGCCCCAACCTGGTCATCGATACCGGCCTGGTCGACGGACTGACTGGCACTTCCACTCGTTGGCAAGTCGCCAGTGGCATTACTTACGTGCTGCCCCGCAGGCTCTGGGGTTCTTCCCGGTAATTGGCCGGAAGATGACCGCTTCCCCGCGATCCCGATATGCAACATAGCGGGGAGTTGCCAATCGGCCGATGTTGTCAAAGAGCCGTAACGGTAGCATATACATGGATTCTCGCGGTCAAAGGCGTTTGCTCTCTCGTGCAGCCGGGCGTATAGAGCCCGGCAATGCCTCCGGTCCATCTCAACATTCATTCCTTCAACGCCTGAGCGTGCGAGCGAAACTCGCATCGATGATCGCCCTTTCGATCATCAGCCTCGCCGGCCTCGGTATATTCTTCTTCACCGCCATCAACGAAGTAAAAGTATCGGGACCGATTTACGCGGCGATTGCGCGTGAAATGGACTTGCGCTCTGACATTCTGCCTCCGCCCGAGTTCATCGTCGAAACCCATCTGACCGCGCTGCAGATTGCGAAAGCCCTCCGGGCGGATCCTAAACAGATCGATCCGTTGGTCAAGAAGATCGACGGGCTGAAGCACGACTTCGATGACCGGCAGTCTTATTGGAAAAATGCTCTGCCCTCGGAGACGTCTCTGGAAATGCAGATTCGCGAGGGGATTTTGAAAGACGCGCGAGATCCTGCCATCAAGTATTTTCAAATATTGTTCGATCAGTTTCTTCCCGCCGCGAAACGGGGGGATGACCTCCAGGCGAATACTATCCTTGACACGGAGCTAGCGCCGCTCTACCAGCAGCACAAAGCCGCGATTGAACGTCTCGCGGATCTGACCGAGAAGAGCCAGAGGCTGCGTGAAGACGAGGCCAAGGCGAGGATTGCTTCCCGCATCACTCTTTTGATCGTGATCAGCCTGATAAGCCTGCTGTTGTCTCTCTCCGTTGGCCTCTACGTTATCTCTTCCATCACCGGTCCGCTCCAAAAGGCGGTCGATGCGCTTCGACGTGTTGCAGGCCGAGACCTTACTCCCCAGCTGACGGTGGTGAACGATGATGAAGTGGGAGCGATGGCGACCGCGTTCAATACGGCAATGAGCGCAATCAAAAGTGGCTTTGGCGATGCTGGAAACATCGCCAAGGCGGTCTCCGATACATCGGTGGAGCTTGAAACCGCCGCGAAGCAACTATCGGACGGCACCCAATCGCAGGCCAGCAGCCTGGAGGAGACTTCAGCAAGCCTTGAGGAACTTACGGCAACCGTGAAGCACACAGCCGAGAATGCACGCCTGGCGCGCGACCTTTCGAGCGACGCCTCCCGGACGGCATCTCAGGGAATCGAGGTTATCGACTCTGCCAAGCGCGCGATGGATCAGATAAACGCTGCTTCGGTCAAGATCGGACAAATCACCGCCAGCATCGACGAGATCGCTTTTCACACCAATATCCTGGCAGTCAACGCGGCGATTGAAGCGGCGAGGGCGGGCGATCTGGGAGGGGGTTTCGCGGTCGTTGCCGCGGAGGTGCGCACCCTGGCACAACGCAGTGCCGCCTCTGCGCGGGAGATCAACCATCTCATAAGAGACACCGTCGTGAAAGTAGAGTATGGCTCCACGCAAGTGAACCGGTCGGCAGAGACACTCGGCGAGATCGTCAAGGTGGTCAAGCGAGTTGCCGAAATGGTGTCAAACATTGCGAACGCTTGTTCTGAGCAATCGCTGGCAATCGAGAACGTGAATATAGCAGTCAGTCAGGTCGACCATGTCACGCAGTCGAATGCTGCTCAAAGCGAGCAGCTTTTCGCCACGGCAAAGGAGCTATTGTCCACCTCTGTTGAATTGAAGCAAATGGTAGGCAGCTTTGCCATCGAACGAAAAGACACACTGGATCTCTCGACGCCCGCAGTGGGATCGCAGGCAGTCGCTGCCCACACAACGCCCGTTCAGCTTCAACAAGAACTGGTGAGACGATAAGCCCTCGTGCTCCGAGGACTAGGACAGAAGACGGGAGACAAGAGCAAGGATCTCCCTGGGGTGGATAGGCTTCTCGAGAACCTCGAACGAATTTGGGGCTGCCGCCAGCAGGTCGCTTGCGGCGGCCCCCCCGGTAAAGAGTGCGACCCGGCAATCCGGAGCTTCGGCCTTGATCTTGAGGCACAGATCAACACCGTTCATCTTTGGCAAGATGACGTCGATGATGGCGAAATCGGGGCGCCACACGGGGATCAACTCGAGTGCTTCTTCCGCAGTGTAGGCGGAACGTGCATGATAGCCGGCGTTGGAAAAAATAATGACTAATGTATGTGCAATGACAGGCTCGTCATCGACAATCAGGACCCTCTTAGCCGTCGTAAATACCTCCCCAGAGCGGTACTAGAAAGACCTGCGCATCCAATGAATTCGACTGGACCCGAGATCCCTGGTTTCGATCCGACATCTCTACCTGGCATGCTTTTGGCTGGGATCAGGGTGTCGAGGAACGCAACGCCGATGGCGCCGCTTCACCCTTTATCTCTTTTCGGTACTCCAGCCTGGAGGCGGTGACGGGTAGGAAGCCCAAGTTTCAATCCAGTTCGCACCAGCGTTCCTGGGCGTCCTGGTTCATTACGAAGTGGACGGCATACTGAATGTTCAGAGTAGCTCACAGCGGGCGAGGGGAACTATCACTCATTGGTAAAGCTGTGTTTACCCTTCGTATGGAGAGCCCTTACGAAGGTTTAGTGGCCACTAGACTCAGCACCTGGGAATCGTGCGCAAACCATCCCCGGGCACCCACGCCAACGCCCTTAGGCACGGGAGAATCTGGTTATTTTGGAAGAGTGTGCGCTTCTCCTGGAACATAGATCTTGCGCAAAGGAATTCGCGCCAGATGTTGGCGAACGCCGCGCCACCAATGGTCCAAATCCGATGGGTCGATGAAGAGTATGTACCCGGTAATGACGTCCCACGAGAACATGGGGAGGTTGAGTGCATATTCAATCCCCAAGTGGAACAGCAGGCCCAGCAGTAGCAACGGATAGCGAAACCGCCGAAACCAGATGAGGACTCCGAGGGAAAACTCCAAAGCGAGAGTGAACCAACTGCCCGCTTTTAATATGGCGGGAGATTGTATCCATCGCGGGACGGGAAAGCGCGCGATGGAGTGCAGATGGAGCACATAGTAGAGCGCCGTTCCATTGAGCCAGGTGTGCCCTTTCATCTTCCACCAGAACGCGGTGAAGTACAGCAGGGCCAGCTCAAGTTGGATCATCCGTTGTGCCCAGGGAGCCCGGGCCTGGATTTGCAATCCTTCCAAACCTCTTCGCAGGCGTATCAGGCGGTCGACTGAGAAGGCTGCTCCCGCCGGCGCAAACATAAGGAAAAACCCGGCGATGCGTAAGAAGGTATCGCCGCCGTGAAGGATGAGGAGATTCCTCTGATCGATAGACGTGAGGCAGAGGAAGACGGCCACGCTGCTGAGCCGAGTCCAGACTCCTGCAGTCAGGAGCAACGCAAAACCCAGAAATACCCAGAAGAATGCCGCGATCCAGCGGTCATCCTGGGGCATCACCGTGAACAGGTTGAGACGCATACCTGGTTCCACCTGCCTCATGGTCGACAGGGTTACCCATCCGTGAACGCCAAACCAATTCAGCCAGTCTGAGTGCAGCAGGATGACGGTAACGGAAACACAGATGCCGAAGAGAATGCGGAACAGGGCGATGGGGATGGGCGATTGCGGAGCAAAGAAAAAGTGATCCCAGGCTTCGCGCAAAGTTCGCGGCGTCATCGAAGATCCCCGGGTGAAAGATAGTCTTCATAGAAGACGTTCGGCCGCGCAACCGGCTCTGGTGAGTCATCGGTTCCCGGATGGATATCAGACTGAAACTCAATCAGGAGGATCTTGTCGGGAGGATCGGCTGGGTTGTTCAACGATCGCGCAAGGTGGTTGGCAACATCGGGCCAGAGTGGAGCATATTGCGGCTGGGGCAGAACCTCCAAAAACTTCCGGTATCTCTCTTTACGAAACCGCTCCCCGAAGCCCAGATCTTCCATCTTAGGAAACGACCAGACCTGCATGTGGTGATCGCGACTAATGATGACCGCTTTGACGTAGGCATTGACCTTCACAGGATCGGGACCAAACATATCCCACGATTGAAACAGCCCACTCCATCGCATGTAAGGCATCACCAGCTCTTTGACACCCGCGAATGCCTTCAACGGCACGGCGACGACAGTGATGACAAGCAGGTGGAAGAGGATGAAAACGCTAATGACGCCGCGGCGAAGGGCTCCGATTTGGTAGGTTTCCTCCGGTCGCGCTTGCCCCTTGGTTTGCCCGGGGTTACGTTTTTTCCGCCGATTCCCTTTCTCGTCGTTCATCGCTTTACCTTAGTGGATCACAAACAAATACCAGACGCCTTACCAATTTCGCCTGTTCAGCCAGCGCTGCGATCTTCTGGGTGTTTGCGGCGGTGGGCGGAGCGGAAGTTGGAGCAAAGAATGAGGGCCTTCTCTGGACGATTCCCTTCAACTTCTCGTGTATCATGGCGACCATCGCGCTCGGGGAGGGTTCCGTGCAGTGGTTCAACAGCAAAGTAACGGCCACGCTGTCGATGATGGTATTGACTCTGACCGGCTTGGCCATCGCTGCTGATACCGATAGCAGTGTGCTCAAAAACAACGGCTCGCTGGCCCGGCTGTTCAAGCAAGCAGGCGTGTACAACGCTTCCAGCACGGGCAAGACACCGGGGTTCGTCGTGGACCCGGCATGGCCACAGCCGCTGCCCAATAACTGGCGTCTTGGCCAGATAGGCGGGCTCTTTGTCGACCATCATGATCACATCTGGGTCTACAACCGGCCGCGCACCATGACCAACGAAGAGGCCGGGCTGGAAGGGCCGGTGCCGGGCGCGGTCGATCAGAAGGGCCAGCCGATCAACGGGCTGGGCCAGGTGCGTACGTATGGCCCCATTGCAGATTGCTGCAAGGCTGCTCCTTCGGTTCTGGAATTCGATTCCGATGGCAAGCTTCTGCGCGCCTGGGGTGGCCCGGCCGACCCCGGCTTTGTGGGCGGTAAATGTAAGGCCGAAGCAGGGTGCCTGTGGCCGAGTAGTGAGCATGGTATTTATGTCGACCAGAAAGACAATGTGTGGCTCTCAGGGAATTCGGCAGCGGCCGACCATGGAGGCACCCCTTGGGCAACCAACAAGCAGGGCGGCGATGGCTTTGTCTTGAAGTTCGACATGGACGGCAACTTCAAGATGAGGATCGGGGGCACACCCAGGGGACCGGACAGCAACAACACGGACGGCGGTGTGCATGGGACACCGCTGCTGTACCAGGCAGCCGACATGGTGGTGGATCCCGCAACCAACCGCCTCTACATAGCCGATGGCTACGGAAACCGACGGGTTCTGATCGTCGACGCCGACACCGGCAAATATATCGGCCACTTCGGCGCCTACGGAAATAATCCCGTTGACGACGCAGGTGCCGCCGCTGCCGGGACGTGGATTGAGGACTCTAGCAAAGGGCATACGAAGCCCGCGTTCTTCCGTAATCCCGTGCACTGCGTGAAGATTGCCAATGATGGCAAGATGTACGTCTGCGATCGGGGAAACGATCGTATTCAGGTGTTTGACATTCACGATCCAGCGCTGGGCAAACCCTGCAGCAATCCGACGGGCGCAGCCGGCAAATGTGGTTTCGTCACCGAGCAATTCATCAGCAAGCACACCAGCATCATTGGCACCGCGGTTTCCATGAGCTTCTCCAAAGACCAGGCACAGAGTTGCCTCTATGTCGGAGATAACGCCAACATGACCATGTATCTGCTGAACCGAAGCAACCTGCAGGAGCTGGGCCGGCTCGGGCGCAGCGGCCGGATGGCGGGTGAATTCCATTGGATCCACCAGGTGAGCCTGGACAGCAAGGGCAACATCTATACCGGCGAAGTCGACACCGGAAAACGGATCCAGAAGTTTCTCCGCTATGGCAATGACGGTTGCAGCGGGACTGGATCGTCTACTGTGGGCGGACCCATGGATGGGAAGTAGTACCCCCTTACCGCTTGAAAAGACCCGCGAGGACTGGCCACGGCAGACAATTGAGAATAGACGTCTTCTCCAGGCCGGCACGGCGTGCCTGATCGATGCCGTTACGGACAAAACCGAGTTCACGGGTGCTGTGCGCATCGGTCGAGACGGCAATCTTTATTCCAGCTGCGTTTGCCAGCCGTGCATTTTCTGCTGAGAGATCAAGCCGTTCCGGGCTCGAGTTGATTTCAAAGAAGCAGCCGCTTTGTTTGGCGTGCGCGATGATGCGGTCCATATCGATTTCATATCCCGGACGCTTGAGCAGACGCCGCCCGGTCGCATGGCCCAGGATGTTGCAATACTGATTGTCCATCGCACGCAGAATGCGCTCGGTCTGCTGCTGCTTGTCGAGGTTGAACTGCGAATGAACGGAACAAACCGTGTAGTCGAGTGCGCGCAAGAGGTCATCAGGATAATCGAGCGCGCCGTTCGCCAGGATATCTACCTCGGCAGATTTCAAGACGCGGATGCCGTTTAAACGGCCGTTCAGTTTATCGATAGCGCCGATCTGCCGCCAGAGGCCTTCGATGGATACGCCCCGCGCGATTTTCAGGCTCTGCGAATGATCTGTGATGCCGAGATATTCGTAGCCACGATCCCGTGCGGCGATGGCCATCTGCTCAATGGAATCCGAGCCATCGCTCGAAGTAGTGTGGGCGTGAAGCTCACCGCAAAGATCTTTCACGGTTACGAGAACGGGAAGATTGCGCTGAGCGGCCCGCTTCACCTCATCGTAGCCTTCGCGGAGTTCAGGCTCGATGAACGATAAGCCGAACTTGCTGTAGAGAGCTTCCTCGGTGGGGAAAGGGCCCTTTGTCTCCATCGCCGCCAAGCTGCCGGTAACGGTATTAAGCTTGCGTAAGTGAGCTTGGCTTCCTGTGCATCGAACCAGCGATAGTCCCCAATTCTTCTTCGGGGCCGCATCCAGCCGCAAGGAAATTCCTGCGGAAAGAGCAAACGTGGCAGAGGAGTTTGTGGACTTTACCAGTGGCGTGCGTCCGCCGTAGGTTTCTATTTTGGCGGCCAGGGCGGCGAAAGCGGAGGTTTCCACAATAAAATCCAGCTGTTCGATCACTTCGACGCGACGCCGGTAGCCGCCTACCGCCTCAACGCGACGGGCGCCGGCTTTTTCCAGGAGAAATTCTTCCACGGTGACCCGAAGATCGTGGGCCCGCGAGAGCAGCATTGCGTGGGTTTCCACAAGACCCTGACTGACATGCTGGGCCATCCTGGGGCCAAGCACGCGCGCGATAGTCCCGTTCTCAAGCGATGCGCGCAGTGCCTCGGTCGATGAAATGCCAAGTTTCTTGTAGATGCGCAAAACCTGTTTAGGATCGAGACGGGGATAGGCGCTGATGCTGATCAGTTCGGGACTGACCTCGGATCGCAGTTTTTCGAGCTTGTCGAGGGTTCCCGTCAACACGATCTCGCGGATGGCGCTGCTGATCGTCGCGCCGATGCCGGCGTACGCGGTCAAGTCGGCTTTGTTGCGTACCAGTGCATCCACGCTTTGGGACAAAGTTCGGATGCTGGCCGCCGCGCGTTGATAGGCCTTGACCTTATAGGGATTCTCCTTCTGCATCGAGAGGAGCTGGGCGAGGCTTGCCAGCCGGTCGGCGATCTCTGTGTTGCTCAAAACCGGGGTTTCAGGCGGCATAGGCCGCGACTCCAACCGTCATTTGATCAGATTGGCCAGCCCATAAGAGGTTCCACACCGTATCAGTTTTGCCTCTTCTTCGCCTGCCGTCAACTTCACCTCCATCAAGCTCGGGAGAAAAGGAAACCGCAGATCTCCCCACTACGCTTCCCCGGATTTCCTGTCTGGTGCTGCGGCTTCACTTGGTCCAGGACGGTATGGAACAAAGCCCAGGATCCAAAGCAGCTTGACCTTCTACACGCAGCCCAGGTCTCGGCGGGGAGTCTGGGGCACTGTTCGATGGCTGCCGAGTGCTAGGCTTGGGCGTGCTCGAGCGTGCGGCGGAGGTTGGAGGCAAGCTCTGCCACCAGTTCCAATTTGCCGGCGACTTTTGCGGTTACCTCGGGTTCGGCCAATGCCAGTTGCGACTGCAGCAGGAGCCCGGTGACGGTGGATTTCAGTTCACTTTGGAGCAGCGACGCAGCGGCCCGCATAGCCTGGACCTGCTGTTGCTCGCGCCGCGCAATGGCCGCCTGAACCTCGCGGGCCAAACGAGGACCGCCATGAAACGCGAAGTTGACCTGGACCGGAACCGCCATCCCCAGGCTTTGCCATAACATCTCGGTGGCGGCGGGATTGGCCTCGGCAGTGCAGTCGTCCACGACGACCACGGAATAGTCGCGGTGGCGCAGTTCGGTCACGCCCGCTCTTTGGTTGGGGGCGACTTTTACCGAGCAACCCAGGGCTGTGCTCAGACCGTCGGCGATGCGAGTCGCATCGGACATGGGACTGATGATGAGGACACTATGCTGGAGCGGTGATTTCACGACTACCTCCTTAAGGTTGGGCCGGGGACAGGTTTGCTGTTAGAAGCGGATGCGACGTCTCCTCAGACAAGTGGCCCGATGGATGGGGCAATCCGCTGCGCACGGTTTATTTTTGGGCTTCTTCTCTTCTATAGTCCTGGAGGAGCGGAGCCGTCGTTACGGGCATTCTCTTCTGCTTCGGGAGCGCCGATGCCGTACTCCTTTAGCTTGCGATACAGGGTGGTCTTTCCTATGCCCAAGAGGCGGGCGGCCAGGAGTTTGTCGCCGTTTAATTTGCGCAGGGTTTCGAGAATTGCTTGTTTTTCCAACTGGGCCAAGGGTAGGACGGGCCCCCGGGCAGAACCTGCGGGGTTCAGCGCAGATGGGGCGACAGCAACGGGTCGGCGGTTCTGCAGGTGAAAATTTTGCAATTGCGTGGGAAGGTCGCCCAGATGGATGACGGGACCGGAGGAGAGGGTGCAGGCTCGATCGAGCGAATTCTCGAGCTCACGTACGTTGCCCGGCCACTCGTACTCGACCATGGTGCGCAGGGCATCATCGCTCAGGGTGTGGGCGGTGCCGGTTTCGCGGGATAGCCGCTCCAGGAAGTGCGCGGCCAGGAGCGGAATGTCCTGCTTGCGCTCACGCAGTGGGGGAATACGCAGGTTGACGACGCTGAGACGGTAGTAGAGGTCCTTGCGGAAGCGGCCCTGCTCCACCATGGTTGCAAGGTTGCGGTTGGTGGCGGCAAGGATGCGGACGTTGATGGGCACGCGATGGGTGGCGCCCACCGGTCGAACCTCTTTTTCCTGCAGGGCGCGCAGCAGTTTGGCTTGTAGATCGAGCGGGAGCTCGCCAATTTCGTCGAGAAAGACGGTTCCACCCTCGGCGGATGCGAGCAAACCTTCTTTGGAACGATTGGCGCCTGTGAACGCCCCTTTGACGTAGCCGAAGAGCTCACTTTCCATCAATGTCGGCACCAGCGAGCCGCAATCGATGGGTACAAAGGGCCGGTCGGCATGAGGTCCGTTGGAATGAATGGAGCGGGCTACGAGTTCCTTACCCACACCGCTTTCTCCGAGGATGAGGACGGGATGGGAGCTCTGCGCCACCTTGGCGAGAATGCGATACAGTTTGTCCATCTCAGGGCTGCGGCCAATCATGTTGCCGAGGCCCTGAGGCGAGCGCAAGGATTCGCGCAAACGGCGGCTCTCGCCATCCAGGGTTCGCCGCTCCATCATCCGTTCGACGGCGCGCTCCAGCACCGCAGTGAGTTCATCCATTGCGAAAGGCTTGGTGAGATAGTCGGCCGCCCCGGTGCGCATGGCCTCGACCGCGGCGGGCACGGTTGCGAATGCGGTCATGACGACGACGACCAAGCTAGGGTTGAGGGCTTTGATCTCGTTCAGCAGGCCCAGGCCTTCCTCGAGAGGGGTTCGCAGATCGAGCAGCAGAATGTCGACGCCCTGGTCGCGCAGCAGGGTACGGGCGGCGTCAATGCTGGAAACCGTCTGGGGGACAAAGCCGAGGTCAGTAGCTATTTCGCAGCACGCCGAACGGATTGCGGCATCCTCGTCAACCACGAGCAGATGAAGCTTGCCGATGCGCTCCACGGGTCGCGACATAGTTGGCACGTTAAATGTAACTGGAACAGTTATCGCCATTGTACGCAGATTCCTTTCTGGCCGGAAACTTCTCTGCCTGTTGTATCGACCGATATTGCGGCAACTTGCATTCGCTGACTTGGAAAAGCTGCGCCGGACGAATGATCCGCGAAAGCCTCAGCAGATGCTGTACTTAGCCGCTTGGCGGGCACGTAGGAGTTTTGCTCCACCAGCTGCAGACCTGAGTTCATTTCTTTACTCCTTTTCATGTTGCTCATTTCTGTTGCTCATGTTGTTCGCGATTGTTCGTGCTCATGACTACTTTCACGAACGCAAGATGGCCAGGTTCCGTTGCCCTTTCCGGACTCGACGGGTGAGAGCTTGTTTCCGATTGCCCGGTGCTGTTGCTAGAGCACGCACGGGGCCAAAGGGAGAGGGGGGAGAGAGAGGGGGATAAGTGCTTAAGTAGCAATGAGTTGCAGAATGGGGAGCGCAGGGCCGCTCCCTGTCCCTGTTTGTCGCCCATTCCCATTTGGGAACGGGCTCGGTCGTTGCAGAGTCGGTAAGTTCAGCTGACTCCATGGTTTAGGAAGGTGGTTCCATTTTGGGACGTGTCCTGAAACGGGAACGGTAGGCAAAGCTCTCATACAATCAGGAGATGAACCCCCAGCAGAAATCCGCGGCGGCATTCTTCCGCCCCAACGACCGGGCACCGGACGCGATGCGCCCGGTGCGCCTTACCCCGCATTACACTTCGATGGCCGAAGGCTCGGTGTTGATTGAAGTGGGCCACACCCGCGTGTTGTGTAACGCCACAGTCGAGACCGGAGTGCCTGGTTGGTTGAAGAACAGTGGAAGGGGATGGGTGACCGCGGAATATGGCATGCTGCCGCGGGCCACGCTTACCCGCAGCCCGCGGGAAGCGGAGCGGGGCAAGGTGGGCGGACGGACGCATGAGATTCAGCGGCTCATCGGACGCTCGCTGCGCTCCGTGGTCGACATGCAGGCCCTGGGCGAACGCACGGTGATCCTTGATTGCGATGTGCTGCAGGCTGACGGCGGTACCCGCACAGCGGCCATCACCGGCGCCTGTGTGGCCATGGCCATTGCTTTCCGGCGGCTGGTGGAGGCGGGAACGTTAAAGAAGCTGCCGCTCACACAACTGGTGGCCGCTACCAGTGTAGGCATCGTGGAAGGAGTGACGCTGCTCGACCTGGCCTATGAAGAGGACTCCCAGGCGGAAGTCGACATGAACGTGGTAATGACCGAGGGCGGCGGATTGGTGGAAGTGCAGGCGACCGCGGAGCGCAATGCCTTTCCGCGGGAAAAATTAATCGAGATGATGGATCATGCACAGCGCGGGATCATCGAACTGATTGAATCCCAGCGTGCAGCGCTGGCCATCCAGCAGGTTGCGGCAAAGGGTTGATTTGTACCGAGAGAGAAGGAAGAACGCACCTCAGGGGCTGAAGCCCGGGTCTTTGTTGGGTCATTACGACCCGACTAAAGTCGTGCCCGGATACAAAACATGAGAGCAGCGGCTATCAGAAAAGCACACATTTCCGCAGATTTGGATCGACAAAGAACAGTTCTCACGCCAACTCTAAAAACCGTACCTACCTCCACCTACTCTTCGCAGTCCCCGCGGATGTTTTAGAATGAGCCCCGGGAAACAATGGCAACAATTGAGAGGAAATGAGCAATGACAACCACCAAGATGACAGCTGGAAAACTGGCGGGACTGAAGGCGGTCTCGGATGCGCGCGGAGTCATCGCTGCCGCGGCGATGGACCAGCGCGGATCGCTGAAGAAGTCTTTGGCCAAAGAGAAGGGCGTTTCGGACCTGCCCGATTCTGCCTTGATTGAGTTCAAGGAACTGGTGACCGAGGTGCTTACGAAGTATGCATCGGCGATCCTGCTCGATCCTGAGTACGGGCTGCCGGCAGCAAAGCGGCGCCATGGCAAAGGTTTGCTATTGGCGTATGAGAAGACCGGCTACGATGCAGACACGCCGGGTCGGCTGCCCGATCTGCTCGACCACTGGTCGGTGCGCCGGCTGAAAGAAGCGGGCGCGGATTGCGTGAAGGTGCTGCTCTACTACACTCCGTTTGAGAAGAGCGAAATCAACGACCGGAAGCATGCCTTTATTGAACGCATTGGCGACGAATGCCGGGCTTGTGACATCGCCTTCTTCCTCGAGTTTGTGGGGTACGACGTGCATGGCAATAGCGAGAAGTCGCTGGAGTATGCGAAGAAAAAGCCGGACATTGTTTCCGGTTCGATGTCGGAATTCGGCAAAGAGAAGTATTTGATTGACGTGCTCAAGGTCGAGGTTCCGGTGCAAATGGAGTTTGTCCAGGGGACCAAGGCGTTCAAGGGCGAGTCCGCGTATACGCGTAGCGAGGCTCTGCAGCATTTCCGGGACGCTGCCACGACGACCCACAAGCCTTTTATTTATTTGTCGGCGGGCGTCAGCAATTCCGTCTTCACGGAAACCCTGGAGTTGGCGGTGGAGAGCGGTACGACCTTCAACGGCGTGCTCTGCGGACGCGCTACCTGGAAGGACGGGATTGCGATCTACGCCAAGAACGGGGCCAAGGCTTTTGAGGACTGGCTCAACGATCAGGGGGTGAAGAATATCCAGAACGTCAATCACAGCCTGGAGGGGGCGCACTCGTGGTTCCCCAAGGTTGGGGTGACGGCTGCGGATTTGTTGGCTCTGGCTTAGGGTTAGAGGCTTCCCCAGGACGGCGTCCTGGGGAAGCTTCAGCCGGATGTTTTCGCCAAAAGCGGTGGGGCGCGTACCCAGGGACTAAAGAGGGTGTGTGAGGACGGCCATCACAGGAATTAAGTCCCGCGGGGACGGCTGGAAATAAGGCCGCGATTTCAATCCTGGACGACTTTCAGCCGTCCCTGCGGGACTAATCTCACACAGCATCGAAAACGCAGGTCTTTGTTCGGTCATCACGGCCCGACTGAAGTCGTGCCTTGATACAAAACAATTGCGCATTCCGCGCTTCTTATTCCCACTCGATGGTGCCCGGTGGTTTGGACGTGATGTCGTAGACGACGCGGTTGATGCCGTGGATTTCATTGACGATGCGGCTGGAGATTTTCTTTAACAGATCGTAGGGCAGAGGAACCCAGTCGGCGGTCATGCCGTCTTCGGAATGCACCGCGCGGATCGCACAGGTGTAGGCGTAGGTGCGCTGATCTCCCATCACCCCGACACTCTTGACGGGGAGGAGCACGGCGAACGACTGCCAGATCTGCTGGTAGAGACCAGCCGCCTTGATTTCCTTCACCACGATGTCGTCGGCTTCCTGCAGCAGGGCGACCCGCTCGGGCGTTACCTCTCCCAAAATGCGCACTGCCAGTCCCGGACCGGGAAAGGGCTGGCGCTCAAGGATCTCAGACGGCATGTCCAGATCACGACCGATGCGCCGGACTTCATCCTTGAACAAATCACGTAGTGGCTCAATGAGTTTCAACTTCATGTTTGCCGGCAGACCGCCCACATTGTGGTGGCTTTTGATGGTCTGGGATGGGCCTTTGACGGAAGAAGATTCGATCACGTCGGGATAGAGAGTGCCCTGCACCAGCCAGGCGAGGCTCGCTCCCGGTTGGTGTTGCTCGAGAATGCGCACCGCCTCGTCGTCAAAGACGGAGATGAATTCGTTGCCGATGATCTTACGCTTCTGCTCAGGATCAAGGACGCCGGCCAGGCGCGAGAGGAAGCGGTTGCTTGCATCTACCGCTACCAGGCGCAAGCCCAGACGGTCGCGCATGTTTTGCTGGACTTGCAAGAACTCGTTCTTGCGCAGCACGCCGTTGTTCACGAAGACACAAGTGAGCCGGTGGCCAATGGCTCGCTCGACCAACACGGCGGCTACGGAGGAATCGACCCCTCCGGAGAGAGCGCAGATGGCGCGGCCGTCGCCTACCTGTTCGCGGATAGCGGAGACGGTCGACTGGATGAAGTGCGCCGGTGTCCAGTTCGGCTGGGCGTGGCAAATGTTGAAAAGAAAATTGCGCAGCAGGTGGGTTCCCCGAGGGGTGTGCCGGACCTCAGGGTGAAACTGCACCGCCCATATGTTGCGTGACGGATCCGCTATCCCGGCTACGGCGTTGGCGGTGCGCGCTATGAGCGAGAAGCCCGGGGGCAGGTCCAGGGCTTCATCTCCATGGGACATCCAGACATCGAGCGATGGGGGCAGGCCGGCAAACAAGGGGTTTTCGGCTTGGCCAGAAACGATGGACACCTGCGCGGGCCCGTACTCGCGCTTGTCCGCGGAGCGAACTTTGCCGCCTAAGTGATGGGTGAGGAATTGCAGACCATAACAGATGCCGAGTATGGGTAGTCCCATGGCGAGCATGTTCGGGTCCGCTACGGGCGCGTCCTGGTCGTAGACCGAACAGGGTCCGCCGGAGAGGATGAGGCCGATGGGTTGGTGCGACTGGATCTCAGTGACAGAAGCTGTGCAGGGGAGGACTACGGAAAAGACGTTCTGCTCTCGTATGCGGCGGGCTATGAGTTGTGTGTATTGGCTGCCGAAGTCCAGGATGACGATCGAGGAAGTATCCACGTTCTAGTTTTTCAGGATTTTGTTCAGGGGGCAAGGTCGGAGTAGGTTCGCCAGAATTGCACGAAGGCGGCTAACCTTGCAACCTGAAAGAAGTCGTTCGCAATTAGGTAGAGGACTGTGACAAAGGCCCACCAGAGGTAAAGGGCCATTCCTGTCATATCGGTTTCGAAGGGCAGGGGGATGGCGGAGAACACCATGGCAAGCACGATCAGCGCCAGGCGGATGATACCCAACACCAGGTTGACTTCGACCAGTTTGCCGGTCAGCGGGCCCTGATGAAGACTGCTGGCCAGACTGCCCACGACTCCTTTGCCTTCGAGCATGGCCAGCAGGGGCGCGATCGAAAAAATCCAACTCAGAAGGGCCCAAAGGACGAAGATGCCGAGCGAAAGGCAGATGACCCAGGCACTCCAGCCGACCACGTTGGGGGTTGCGCTGCTGAGGGTCACGTTCGCGGCCCATTGGATAGCGCGATACCAGCCTAGCCAGACACCGATCAAGGCCGCCATGCGCAGCAACTGCAGCAGGATCAGGGTGAAGGGCGCGGCGTGCAACGAGGGGTCCAGGGACTTGAGTACAGCGGTGCGGCCAAGGCCGGAGGCGATGGCCCAAGCAATCGCCAATAGTGGTCCCAACCATGCGGCGACATGGACCACGTCCGGCTTGATGGCTGCAGCCGCTTGCGCGATCTGCTGACCGGCCTGCATGGGGTCGGCCAGGGAAAGGCCAGCAAGCGCGGGCGGGACTCCGGACGCAATGCGGACGGCGTAGAAGCAGAGGAGGGCGGCGGCGGGAAGGCCAAAGCCCCAGCGCCAGAAGAGTTCCCTGCCCAACAGGCCTGGGCGCTTCCAGCAATCGGCGCAGATTTGCAGCAGAGACTGAGTTCCCCGCACGACGCCTACTTCACAACTATATTGATCAGCTTGTTGGGTACGACCACCACTTTGACTATTTGTTTACCGGCGATCGCAGCTTGCACTTTGGGTTCGGCCAGCGCTGCCTGCTGCATGGCTTCGCTGCCTGCGTCGGGCAAAAGGCGAACGACGGCGCGCAGCTTGCCATTCACCTGGACCGGGATTTCGAGCTCTTCTTCCCTGGCCAGATCGGGATCGAAGGTTGGCCACGGGTGTCGTAGCAGCGCGCCGGCGCCGCCGATCTCACTCCAGAGTTCGGCTGTCAGATAAGGGGCGAAGGGCGCCAATAGCAGGACCACAGTTGGCACGATGGCGGCCATCAGCTGTGCGGAAGCCTCGGCCGGCATTTTCGCCAACCCCGGCTCGGCCGCGGTAATTTCGTTGACCAGTTCCATGACCGCGGCGATGTCGGTGTTGAAGTGCCAGCGCCCGGCAAAGTCCTGGGTGATTTTGCTGATGGTTTGGTGGAGCTTACGCAGGAGCGCCTGGGCCAGGGGGGAAGTGGGCGGTGCCGACGGTTGAGCGGTACGGCCGCGGACGGCGTCCCGGTAGCGCATCACCAGACGATAGACGCGGCCCAGGAAGCGGCTGACCCCGGCCACACCATCCTCCTGCCAGTCCAAATCGCGGTCGGGCGGCGCGGCAAACAGCGAGTACATGCGGGCAGCGTCGGCGCCGTAGCGGGCGATCATGTCGTCCGGCGAGACCACATTGCCCCGGGACTTGGACATCTTGGCGCCATTGCTGATGACCATGCCCTGGGTGAAGAGGCGGGTGGCGGGCTCGTCATTGCTCACCAAACCCAGGTCGCGCATGACCCGGGTCCAGAAGCGGGAGTAGATCAGGTGCAGGATGGCGTGCTCCACCCCACCGATGTATTGATCGATGGGAAACCAGTAGTCGATCTTCTCCCGGCTGAAGGGAGCGGATGCGTTGTGGGCATCGGGATAGCGATAGAAGTACCAGGACGAGTCGACGAAGGTGTCCATGGTGTCGGTCTCGCGGCGCGCGGGTCCTCCACAGCGAGGACAGGTCGCGTTCACAAACGAGGGGACGCGGCTGAGAGGGGACCCATCCTGCTGAGTGATCTCGATTTGTTCGGGCAAGAGGACGGGGAGCTGGTCATCGGGCACGGGCACGATGCCATCCTTGGGACAGTAGAGCACGGGGATGGGCGCGCCCCAGTAGCGCTGGCGGCTGACTCCCCAGTCTTTCAGGCGAAACGTAACTGTGGTCTTTCCGAAGCTGTGTTGCTCAGCAAACGCGGCCAGTTTTTGCTGAGCTTCCTGGCAGCCCAGGGAGTTGTAGTCGCCGGAGTTGATGAGCAGGCTGTCTTCTTCGGTGTAGGGCAATACGGGCTCGTCCGGCCGACCGGCGGCCAGGGGTTCGAGGGTGCGCCGGGGCAAAATCACGATGCGCACTTCCAGGCCGTATTTTTTGGCGAACTCGAAATCGCGCTCGTCGTGTGCCGGTACCGACATGACGGCGCCGGTTCCGTACTCCAGCAGGATGTAGTTGGCCACCCAGATGGGGACTCGCTCTCCGCTGAAGGGGTTGATGGCGTAATGACCCGTGAAGGCGCCGTGCTTGTCGATGGCTCCGGGGTCGCCGGCATCGCGAGCTTTCTTTTGTTCTTCGACCAGCGAGGCGACTTCCCCAGCCAACCGCTCGTCGGCCTGGGCAAACTGCTGGACCAGCGGGTGTTGAGGGGCGAGTTGGAGGCTGGTGGCGCCAAAGATGGTGTCCACCCGAGTGGTGAATACCGGGATGCGCACGGCGTCGGGCGGGAGCGGAGATCCGGCGACAAAATGTTCGGGCGCCGGCAGAGGAACTTTACCCCGGTCTCGCCCGGTGTCAGGCTCGGGAGTTGGGTCGAGGATGAACTCGATGGTCGCACCCTGGCTGCGCCCGATCCAGTTGCGCTGCATGGTGCGCACCTTCTCGGGCCAGTCGGGCAGGTGGTCGAGCCCATCCAATAGCTCTTGCGCGTATTGGGTGGTGCGGAGAAACCACTGCTCCAGGTCGCGCTGCTCGACCACGGTGTCTTCGTGGCGCCAGCAGCAGCCGTCGATGACTTGCTCGTTGGCCAGGACGGTGGCGCAGAGCGGACACCAGTTCACCTTGCTCTTTTTGCGGAAGGCAAGGCCGTGCTCCAACATGCGCAGGAAAAACCACTGCGTCCAACGGTAGTAATCGGGCAGGCAGGTGGTGATCTCGGTCTGCCAGTCATAGCTGAGGCCGAGGCGGCGCATCTGGCGGCGCATGTGGGCTATGTTCTGGAGCGTCCACTCGCGGGGCGGGGTTTGGTTTTTGAGGGCTGCGTTTTCAGCCGGGAGGCCGAAGGCATCCCAACCCATGGGATGGAGGACGTTGTAGCCCTGCATCCACATGTAGCGGGCCAGAGCGTCACCGATGGAGTAGTTGCGGACGTGGCCCATGTGGAGTTGGCCCGAGGGGTACGGGAGCATCTCCAGGACGTAGTACTTTGGCTTGCCGCTGTGCGGCGGGTCGGCACGATAGAGCTCTGGATCGGCATCCCAGCGCTGCTGCCAACGGACTTCGATTTCCGCGGGATCATAGCGGTCGGGAAGGGCCGTGGGCGCGGGTTCAGGCCGGGGTTCGTGGGTGACGTCGGACGGGGGCATCATGCTTGATTGTAAACGGGCGGGCAAGGGGGGTTTCGGCCTTGTGGCGTGAGAGACGCCTCCCTTGGACGGTTGATACACCGGCGGGGGTGATTTCGGGTTTGGAAAAACGTGCGCACTAAGCGCACTATGCGCACTAAGTCAGTTCTGGTACTCCCCACCGGCGTTGTCGATCTGCCGCTAGATTCAGGTTGGGGCTGAATTTCCGTTCCGTCAATAGCGTTTTGCGAATTTATTTGATTGGTTCCGGGGCGGTTTGCTGGATGACGGCCAGGAAAAGTTGTGCCCTGATTTGGAAGCCGAGTTTTTTGTATAAGGCAATGGCGGGGTTATCTGTTTTGACGTGGAGAAATGGGGTCTCGCCGCGGTTCATGATGCCGGAAATCACTACGGACATAAGGGCGTTTCCGTAGCCTCGGCCACGAAAGTCGGGATGAGTGCAGACGGCGCTGACTTCGGTGAAGCCGGTAAGACGTAGCCGCTCCCCTGCGATCGCTACTAGGGATCCGGATTCGTGGATGCCGTAGTAAGAGCCGAGTTCGATGGTTCGGGGGAGGAAAGGACCTGGTTCAGTCAGCCTGGTGAGCGCCAGCATCTCGGGGACGTCTTGCTGGGTTAATTTGCGCACGACGTGGTTGGGGTTGACGGGTAGTGGGGCGTCGTCGAGGGTCATTTGATATATGTCTCCGCTGATCCGCATTGTCCAGTCAGCGGGTAGAACGGGTTTGGAATCCAGGAATAAGGCGGCTGTGTCTCCGGAGAGGATTTGTGCCAGCGCCTCGTACTCAGGTGGGGATTGATGTTTCATGGCTCCGAAGGGTGCTACTTCCCGAGGGAAGCGCTTGGCAAGGTGGTTGGTCTGAGCCAGGTAGGACTGATCCGTCGAGAGGGCGTTCCAGATGGGGTTGTCGAGTAGTTGGTCAGCGGCTTTCATGAGTGACTGATGATGCGTGCTTTGGTGGTTGATTCAGGAAAAGCGATCGTTGGGCTTCCCCCGGATTTCCTGTAGACCTTATTGGCGTTGGCGAACTCCATGCGGCTTTCCTTAATGAAAGCCGCACACGCGGACGTTGGTGGCGCCCCGTGGCAGGAAATCCGGGTCGCCCTTCGTTTTCGGCCCATGTACGCCCCACGGCACGCCGGGGCAGGTGGTGCGAACAAGGGGCACCCGTCCAGGGGTCTGGATGGGGTTGTTTTTATGTGGTTCGGTTTTGCGATTTACCTCTTTCGGTTTGGAGTTGTTGAATCCCACATCTCGCGAAAAACGAGCGAGATGTGGGGCACCCTTCAGTTGTTGCCGGGGTGAGTTTTCGGAAGTCTTACCGGAATTGTCGGGTTGGAGATTTAGGGGTTGTCTTCTTTGGGTTGGTTTTTCAGGATTTTTGAGAGGACGTTCAGAGTGCCGTCTACCTGAGGGGCGTTCAGGCCGAGGAGGTTTGCCAGGAGGGGGTAGAGGTTTACGTTTTCGAAGGGGGCGAGGGTCGAACCGGGCCGGATGTCGGGGCCTAGGGCCAGGAAGAAGGCGCGCATGGATTTCACTACCCTGGGGTCGTAACCATGAGCTCCAGGCTCGGGGGGCAGGTCTTCGGCATTCCCGTGGGCGCGGATGGCATAAGGTCCGTTGGCGATGACCACGGGATCGCCTTCCCGGGGATTGGTGTCGTAATGCAGAGCCGCCGGTACGCGCTTGCGGCGATAGACGGTGAAGGCATCGGTCTTGATCTTTAGCTCCTGATAGGCCTTCTCGGCTGCGGCTTCGGAATTGGGGTAGAGGAGCGATCCGACGGTGGTGAAGTTTTCGAGATCGGCGTATCGGGAAAGATCAATCCAGCTTCCCTGCTCTTGGTCCATGCCGTGGTCGGAAACGACGATCAGATCAATAGGCAGGTGCAGTTGGGCGAGATCGGTCCAGAGAATACCTACTAACTGGTCGACATGTTGGACGGCGGCCGCGGTTTGCGGGCTGTCAGGCCCGTACTGGTGACCGGCATGATCGACAGTCGCATAGTAAAGAGTGATGAAGTGCGGGCGCTGCTCCGGGGGCAGACGCAGCCAGGCAAGTACCTGGTCGATGCGCTTCTCATCGGGAAAACGGTCGTCGAATTTGAGGTAGTAGGAGGGGCGGGCGGCGTCAATCTCGGCTTCTGAGCCAGGCCAGAAAAAGCAGGCGGTGCGCATGCCCTGCTTTTCGGCCAGGACCCACAGGGGTTCCCCGCCGTACCAGGTGCCGTCAGTGCTGGTTTTGGGATCGGTATAAGAGTAGCGCTCTTTGCGGACCGGATCGTAGAAGTTGTTGGCCACGATGCCGTGATGTTCGGGATAGAGGCCGGTCACGAGGGTGTAGTGATTGGGAAAGGTGAGCGAAGGATACGCAGGGATCATACCTTCCGGCGCGATCGCGCCTTCGGCGCCCAGGGCGAGCAAATGTTTGGCTCTGTATTTAGTGGCGTAATCATAGCGAAAGCCGTCGAGCGAAACCATCACCACGTAGGGTTTCGCCTGCTGCGCGGCTGCGTTCGGCCCGTGGTCGACGGTGATTACCTGAGCGAGGGCGCCAAGCGCCAGGAACAGGGGTAAAACAGCGGGCCAGCGGAAACGCATGAACAAGTTAGCCGCCTGCAGCGGAACGTAATTGTTCGGCGGCGGCCTCGGGAGTGATATCCCGCTGCGGCATCCCGAGCATTTCAAAGCCAACCATAAACTTGCGCACGGTCGCGGAACGCAATAACGGGGGATAAAAGTGGCCATGGAAATGGCACTCCGGGTGGGGTTCGCTGTCGGTTGGACGCTGATGAAAGCCCATGGTGTAGGGAAAGCTGGTGGCGAAGAGGCGGTCGTAGAGGGTGGTGAGCTGCTTGAGAATGCCGGCCAGGCCGCGTTGCTCGGCGGGCGTGAATTCCGGGAGGCTGCCCAGATGGCTGCGGCTAAGCACGAGGGTTTCGAACGGCCACACGGCCCAGAAAGGCACGAGGACGACGAACTCCTCGTTCTGGCAAACGATGCGCTGATTCTGCTCGATCTCGACTTTGAGAGTGTCACAGAGCAGGCAGGCATTGTGGAGGCTGGAATAGGCGCTCTGGTTGGCCACCTCAGCGGCTGCTTCGTCGGGTATGTGTTCGGTGGCCCAGATCTGGCCGTGAGGGTGGGGATTGCTGGCACCCATCATGGCGCCGCGGTTCTCGAAGATCTGCACGTGACGGATTTCCGGACGTGCCCCGAGTTCCTTGAACTCCTTGGTCCAGGCTTCTACGACGCGAACGATGTCGGGCACTTGCATGCCCGCGAGGGTCAGGCTGTGGTCGGGATGGAAGCACAAGACCCGGCAGATGCCGCGCTCCGTCTCCGCTCGTAGAAGGGGATGGCCGGTTTCCGCGATACCGGGTGAATCAGGCAGGAGCGCTGCGTAGTCGTTGGTAAAGGCAAAGACACTGTTGTAGGGCGGGTTCCGCTTCCCGCCGGCACGGGTATTGCCGGGGCATAGATAGCAGTCCGGGTCATAGTGGACGGCAGGCTTGGCATCGGTGCGGCTGACTTCGCCCTGCCAGGGGCGCTGGGTGCGGTGAGGCGAAACCAATACCCAGCGGCCGCGCAGCGGATCGTAACGGCGATGGGGAGATTGCAGGTTGGTGTCCATTCAGTGAGCCTTGCCGTTCGGGGTTGGGCCGGTTACGCCTTTGCCTTCTTCGACGGAGAAAATCTTATCCACGCCGGGCAGCTTCACTTTTTCTCTCAGGCCGCTGGGCCAGTGAATCTCTACCGCATCCACTTTATCCGCATCGCCCAGGCCGAAGTGAACGCGGGGGTCGTTGTTGGAGACAAAGCTGCCTCCGCTGAGGACGTCTCCCCGCTGCTTGATGCCTCCGGCGGTGAGATACACGGTGGCGCCGACGGCATCTCTGGGGCTTTTGGGTCCGCCGGTCAGGCTCAGCTCCACCCAATGATGGTGATCGGGGTTCACGTTGCGCAGGAGGACGGGCACGGTGTCGATGTTGTTGATGACGGCGTCGATGCGGCCGTCGTTGAACAGATCGCCAAAGGCCGCGCCCCGAGCGGGGATGACGAGGGCTAACCCTGTGCCTTCGACTGCCGGCACCAGGTCGAATTTCTTGCCCAGCTGATTGTGAAACAACAGGGGGCGCTCGGCGTAGGTGGAGCCCCAGTTGTTCTGATCGACCATGGGGTAGACGTGACCGTTGGCGATGAACAAGTCTTTCCAGCCGTCGTTGTCGTAGTCGATGAACCCGGTGGCCCAGCCTAAGAAGGGCACGGTCGGCTCGGCTACCCCGGCGGCATAACTGTCATCGGTGTAGTTGGCATCGCCGTCGTTGCGGTAGAGCACATCGTAGTCGTCGGAAAAGGTGGTGTTGAAGAGACCGAGGCGGCCGTTGTTCTGGTAGTCGCCCACAGCGACGCCCATGGATGCGGTTTCGCGGCCGTTTTCGTTGAGAGCATAGCCGGAGGCGTAGCTGTCGTCTTCGAAGGTGCCGTTGCCTTTGTTGATGTAGAGGTAGTTGGGGGTGGAGTCGTCGGCCACCAGCAGGTCTACTTTGCCATCGTTGTTCAGGTCCACGAAGATCGAGGTGAATCCGTAGTAGCCGTTGGGATCGTCGACTCCAAGCTTGTGGCTGACATCGGTGAAGGTGCCGTCGCCGTTGTTGTGGAAGAGATGGTCGTGCTCTCCTTTGAGGCCGCGCGGGCCGCACATTACGTTGACTCCGCGGAATTGGCAGAAGTTTGAGGCCACGCCTTTCCCGTCAGCCCTGGCGAGCTGATCCTGGTCGAAGTGGACGTAGCCGGAGACAAACAGATCGAGCCGGCCATCGCCGTCATAGTCGCCGAAGGTGGGTCCGCTGGACCAGTTGCCGAGTTGGACGCCGGCTTTTTCGGCCATGTCGGTGAAGGTGCCGTCGTGGTTGTTGTGGTAGAGGCGGTTTTTGCCGTAATTGGCGACGAAGAGGTCGGGGTAGCCGTCGTTGTCGTAGTCGCCGACGGCTACGCCAAAGCCCCAGCGGTCGTTGGTGACTCCTGCCTTGGCGGCGACGTCGGTGAAGGTGCCGTCGTGATTGTTGTGGAAGAGGGCGGCGTGGGGCGACTCGGCTTTGCCGGAAAGGGCGTCGTAGGTGGAACCGTTCACCAGGTAAATGTCGAGCCAGCCGTCTTTGTCGTAGTCCAGGAGGGCTACGCCCGAGCCTGGGGCTTCGAGGATGAACTGTTTTTTGGGGGTGCCCATGGTGTGATGCCAAGTGGTCAGTCCGGCCTTGGCAGCTATGTCCTCAAAGACGATGGGGCCGGTTTTCACGAAGCCGCCGGCAGTGATGGGACGTTTTTCGGAGTCGAGGACCGGGGCGTGGGTGCCACCAGTATTGACGCCACCCATGGCCTGGGGTTGTTCCTGTGATGGGGTCTGGCCTCGCATAGCCCCGGAAAAAGCCACCAACGAAACCAACACCAGACTGCGACAGAACAAGCAGGGCACTCCTTTGAGGGTCACACCAAAGGATAAAGGATTTGCCGCACGCGGGGGATGAGGGGAGACGTTATTCCATGAACCGGCATTTTGCCGTATTGGGTTAACGGACGGCACGGGTCTGCAGATAGGCCCACGGACAATAAAGCAAGGCCGTGATCACAACCAAGAAGGCGGGAATGTGAATGAGCGTCGCCGCTCCGGTGAGGACGACCAAGGGCGCCCACGGTGTTATGGAGCGTAATGCGATTCGACGCGAGCCCTTGCCGAGACTCTCGAGAAGGAATAGGCAGAGCATAAAGCCCAGCATCGCCACGCAAGCCGACCCCATGTGGACGCGCCAAACGGGGAACGGACGTAGACCCGCGGCGCCGGAATCCTCGATGCCGCCGTAAGTGACCTCAGCACAGTAGAAGGCCCCTGCTCCAGCCAGCAACGAGACCAAGAGAGCTACGGGAGTGGACGCCGGCATGGTGGTTTGCTTTTCAGGTCTGGGCATTTTCCGGTTTCCTGTGATGAGGGCTGGCGGCTATCCAACGATGGTTAATACAGGACAAGCCGCGTGGACGATAAGCTGAAAGGCCTGAGAGGTTCGGGTCTCGATGCCGAGATGAGAAGACTTTCGGATACCGAGCACTAATAAATCGACCGCTCGTTCCCGTATGTGTTCGAGAATCTGGTGGTGTGCGCTGCCGACTTCTACAAAGCTTCTGGGATTGCAGAATTCCTTGGCATGGTCCGGTACAAGATCGTCGAGTGCGCGGTAAAAGCGGTTTCTGATATCGCTGAGCCGGTCGGGATGATCGATTGCTTCTCTTTGCACGACGTGGAGCACGTCAAGGTCGGCGCGGAATGCTTTGGCAAAGGAGACTGCATAAACCGCCGCGCGCGCGGCCGCCGGAGTGAGATCGGTGGCGTAGAGAATGTGCTGGAAAGGCGAGGGCTTGTCCGCCGTGGACGCGACGTGGGGACCAACGGTAAGAACGGGCCAGGAGGTGGAGCGGAGAATGCCTTCGGCAACGGATCCGATAATCTCCCGGGCTAACCATTCCCGGCCGTGAGTTCCCAACACAACCAGCGAGGGCGCGGAGGCGGCGGCGAGATGGGGAATCGCTTGCTTCGGATCCCCTTCCACCAGAACGGAGGCGGCCTTGAGCGAAGCATGCGACAACGCAGCGGCTTCGCGGGACAAAAGAAATTCGAGATCTTTTCTTTGTTGGCTTACCGAGGATGGCTCGGCCTCTACCTCCATGGCGGCCTGGGAGAGAGTGAAGGCGTGGGCAACCATCAAGGATGCCCCAAAATGCCGGGCTAGGAATGCCGCGTAAAGGCCGGCATGGTGCGAACAAACGGAAAAATCCGTTCCGTAGACTACGGCGTTCAAATCGAGCTCGGGCCTTTCGCCAATCACGGGCATCGAAGGCACCTCCCCTCGATAAAGACGCGAGCCATGCCGGTCGCCGGAGTGTGGAAGTTCTCGATCATGGGGTGGCACCGATCTGATAATTGAGGGTCGCCAGAGCAAGGCGGTATTGATATTGCGCATTGGCGTTGCCGATGGCGGCATCGGTTTGCTGGAACTGCGCCTGGCTGAGCTCCACGATGGAACTCAACCCCAACTGATAGCGCGTCTGAGCCAGAGTCAATGCGAGGTTCGCCTGTTGCAACAATTGAGCGGTGACACTGACGCGCTGGAAGGCTGTATTAGCCGCCAACCAGGCGGTACGAACATCGCGCACGATGCGATCGCGCAGATCACGGCTCCTCTCTGCCCCGGCTTGAGCGCGCAGAGCGGCCTCCTTTGCTTCAGCGGAATACAGGAAGCCATTGAAGATGGGAATGTTCATGTTGACGCCGATGCCTCCCCACCAGTTGGAGGTGTAGTACTGGGCGGGACGAATGGGCACACTGCCGGCCGTTCCCGCGGCGCTGATGGTGGGGAACATCTGATCGCGCTGAGCATGGCTGAATTTCACCGCTGCCTGCTGGTCGTAATCCAACGCCTGCAAATCGGGCCTTTGGCGCAATGCAAGCTGGGTCAGCGCTTCGACGTCGGGAGGCGGCGGCTGCAAGGGCGCCGTCTCGTCCTGCAATTGATAAACAACCTGTCTATCGAGACCCAACACCGCGTCCAAGGCTGCCATGGTGGAATCGCGATTGTTCTGGGCATCGAGAAGCAACAATTTGGACTGCGAGAGGTTAACGTCGGCGAAGCTCAGATCAAGGGTTGACTTGAGATTGTTCTTCGTCATTTGGTTGACTTGCGTTTGGGTGGTCTGCCTGGTTTCGACATTCTGCTGGGCCACACCCAGCAGCGCCTGGGCCTGCAGTGCGTCGTAGAATGCCTGGTCGGTGGCGGCGACGATGTCTTCCGTAGTAGCCAGGGTGTTCGCGTTCTGAGCTTTTTCCTGGAGCTTGGAGGAAGCAATCAGATTTCTGGTTCGTCCAAAATCGGTGATCAACTGGGTGCCGCTGCCGCCCGCGGCCGCGTGTTCGAAGAGGCGGGACGCGGTAATGGTTCCGGCAGAGAGACGGGAGCCATCTTCGGCGTCTACAGCGGTGATGCTGCCGGAGACCGCGGGCAACTCGGCGGCTCGCGACTCGCGAACGACCTGGTGCTGAGCTAAGGCGAGCAGGTGGGCAACGCTGATCCTAGGGTTGTTCTTGATGGCCATCTGCTCGGCTTGCGCGCGGCCCAGGGGAGGAAGGGAGCCGGGCGGCTGCGCCGGCGCTGCATTGGCGGCGCTCGGCTGCATAGGAGCGTTCGATTGGCCGGCCTGGGCGATGAGACGCGTTTGCGGGGCATCGGGCAGGGAGGCATTAGTCTTGAGCGTCTGGGCCGCAGAGCCGGCTGCGCAGCCGAGCAAGGACAGGGTCACTAACCAATGATGACGCGGATTCGCTTTTCTTCTCGACATTCTCAATGCCTCTTGTGCAACCGCATTCTTGTTCTCCCGCCGGCCATGGACGACTGCATACAGGGCGGGGACCAGGAAGAACGTAACCGCTACAGATACGTCGACTGCTCCGATGATCGCGCGGCCGGTGAACGAGTGAGCGTCATCAGGCATGAGTGCCTGCCTGACCGGCCTGAGTTTGCTTGCCCTTGCCGTGGATGATGAGGTAGACGGCGGGGACGAGGAAGACCGTGGCAACTACGGAAACGGCCAGGCCGCCAATGATCGCGCGCGCCAGCGGTGCGTATTGCTCGCTTCCGGCCTCGATACCCAACGCCATCGGAATCATCCCCAGCAGCGTAGCCAGCGAGGTCATGAGAATCGGCCGCAGGCGAATCTTACAGGATTGCACGACCGCATCGGAGATGCTTAAACCCTGTTGATGAAGATGCCCGGCGAACTCCACGATGAGGATGCTGTTGGACACCACAATGCCGGTCATCATGATCACGCCCATCAGCGACATCACATTCAGGGTGCTCCCGGTGAGGAGCAGGATAATGAGCACTCCGGTGAGCCCAGGGGGAATGGCCATCAAGATGATGAAGGGATCGACGAAGGAGGCGAACTGAGCCATGAGAATGAGATATACGAGCACGATCGCGAGCACCAGACCAATGCCAAAGCGGAAGAACGATTCGTTCATGCTGACCACGCTTCCGCGGACCGTGAGGCGGATGTTCTTCGGCTTTTCGACGCCGGCAATGATCCGGTTGACCTCGCTGTTCACGTGCTGCAGCGCTTCTGTCGATGGCATCACGTAGACATCGATCACACGCCGAATCTGGTAATGATCCACTTCGGTGGGGGTATTGATTTCCTTGATATTCGCGACCGATTGCAAGGGAGTGTACGAAGTCTGGGTGTCGCCCCGCAGAGGAATCTGCTTGAAGTCGTCCATGCTCATGTGGGCGATCTTCTGGTCGAAGTACTGCACGGTGAGCATGTAGTTATTCCCGGTCCGGGGGTCGATCCAGTAACTGGGCGCGACCATGCCGTTCGAAGTGAGCGCGGTAATGACGTTGTCTACGATCTCCTTGGGCGACAGCCCAATCAGGCTGGCTCGCTCGCGATCTATGTCGAGGGCCACACCGGGATAACGCAGGTTCTGAGGAATCAGCACATCGCCGACATCCTTGAGCCGCTTGACCTGGGCGGCGATGTGGCTGGCAATGGCAAACGACTGATCCATATCGTTGCCACTCACCTGAATGTCGATGGGCGCCGGCAGTCCCTGGTTGATGACGGAATCGATCAGTCCTCCCGCCTGGAAGTAGGTGCTCAACTCAGGCATGTCATTGGCGAGCTTTCTCCGCACGCGGGCCATGTATTCGTAGCTTCCGATCTCGTGTTCCGGCTTCAGGCTCACTTGCACAAACGCCGTATCCATGGACGAATTGCTGGTATAGATGGCGGAGAGATCGGGAGTAATTCCGATATTGGAGACGATCATATCCAGATCGTGGGGGCGAACCACATCACGAATCTCCTGTTCCACCTGGGCAACGTAACGGTTGCTGAGCTCGATGCGGGTTCCACTGGGGCAGTGGATGTTAATCACAAATTGACCGGGGTCGGTGCGGGGAAAGTAGGATCGGCCGAGCAAAGGAAATAAAGCAAAACTGAGAAGGACAACGCCGAGGATACCGAAGGCGGTGGCGACCGGACGCAATATGGAGCGATGCACCACCACGACATACTTCTCAAGCATTCTCTGGAACCAGCGATTGAAGCTGCCAACGATTCTTTGGAAGAAGGATTGCCTTGGCGCTGGAACCAGAGAGGCGGTACCGTCCGTTTGCACAACTTGTTCATGACCGGCGTCAGCGGACTTGATAAACCGGGCACAATAGAGCGGCACCACGGTCATGGCTACGGCGTAAGAAGCAAAGAGCGCGAAGACCACGGTCAGCGCCAGGGCGGTAAAGAGATAGCGGCTCACTCCGTAGAGGAGCGCAACGGGAAAGAACACAATCGCGGTAGTGAAGGTGGCCGCGAGCACGGCCACTTGAACTTCATTGCCACCGACCTCGGCCGCCACCTCCGGCGTGGCTCCCATCTCCAGATGGCGGAAGATATTTTCGAGCACCACGACGGAGTTATCGATCAAGCGGGAAAAGGCCAGCGCTAACCCCGCCAGGACCATGGTGTTGATCGAGCCGCCCCCGGCGCTGATGCAAATAAAGGCTGCGAGCGCGGAGAGGGGAATGGATAAGAGAACGGCGAAGGTGGCGCGTACGCTGCCCAGGAACAACAGGATCATCAAGGCGGTAAGAACCAGGCCGATGCCGCCTTCGTTCATCAGGTTCTTGATGGCGGATTTGACGAATACCGACTGATCAAAGACAACGGCTGTTTTGAGCGACGCGGGTATGTCGACCAGGTTCTTGATCGCCGCCTTCATACCGTTGACGATGGTGATGGTGTTGCTGTCGCCGCCCTGCTTCAGGATCGGCACATAGACGGAACGCTGGCCATCGATGCGCACGATGTTGGTCTGAAGGGTGCCCGAGTCTTCCGCCTTGCCCACGTCGCCCACCATGATGGAGGCGTTGCCAACCGACTTCAGAGGGAGGTCGTTGATGAGCTCCGGTGTGGAGACCTGGCTATTGGCGTAGATGTTGTAGTCCTTGGGACCGATGCGAACATCGCCGGCGGGCAAGATGAGGTTGGATTGGTTCACCGCCCTGACCACGTCCATCAAACTCAGGTTGTGAGCCTCGAGCTTGAGGGGATCGACATAGACCATGATCTGGCGGAAGCGTCCGCCATAGGGCTGGGGTACGGAGGCGCCGGGCACATTGGCAATCTGGTTGCGTACCTGGAACTGGGCCAGATCCTTGAGTTGGGTCTCGTTCAGCCCCTGCCCTTTCAAGGTCACCAGGCAAACGGGCTGGCTCGATGCATCCATGCCGAGCACAACGGGAGGGAGGGTGCCGGGGGGTAATCGGCGCAGATCGGCCATAGCGAGGTTGGCGATATTGCTCAATGCCGCGTTGGCATCGGTACCCGGCTTGAAGTAGATCTTGATCAGGCTGACGCCGGTCAGCGATCGGGACTCGATGTGGTCGATGTTGCTGCCCAGGGTGAAAAAGCGCTCGAAGGTGCCGGTGATGTCGGCTTCGATTTGCTGCGGGGGCATGCCGGAATAGAAGGTCGCTACGACCACCACCGGAATATCGATTTTGGGAAACAGGTCTACCGGCATACCGATGATGGCGGTGACTCCGACCACCATGATCACCATACAAATCATGATGATGAAGAAGGGATACTTGAGAGCGAACTTAGGCATGGCTACTCGCCCCCTGATTTTTCTTCATTCACGTCGAAGGCCGGCAACTGTTCGAGTCTCGGCTTTACGGTTTCCCCCACCTGGTAGTTCGACTGCCCTCCGGTGATCACACGGTCTCCCTCAGCCAATCCATTCTTCACTTCCACCAGGTTGGAACCTTGCAAGCCGAGGGTCAGATTCCGGGTCTGCACGTGGTTCTGATGGTCGACGATGAGCACGGAGGATTGATTGCCATTGGTGATGACGGCCTGCACAGGAATGGTCAACACGTGGTCTCTGCGCTCCAACTCGAGGGTGGTGTCGGCGTACATGCCGGGGGTGAGCGACAAGTCTTTGTTCTCGACGTCGATTTCGGTTTCCATGGTTCGGGTAGCGAGGCTGATATCCCTGGTAAAGCGAACTACCTTGCCGACCAGGGTGCGGTGGACAGCATCTACCTGCACATTGACCTGAGCCCCAACGTGGATGAACTCGACCGCATCCTCGGGAACGGGAAGGCGAAGGCGGAGCAAGCTGCTTTGCGAGAGCTTAACCACGGGTAGGGATTGGACATCGGAGGCGGTACCAGCCTGGATCAGAGCACCGGTATCGGCGTAGCGCCAGATGATTACGCCGTCGATGGGGGCTACCACGCGGGTGTAATTCTCCAGAGCGCCGACCCTCTCGTTATCAGCGCCGGCGACATCGAAGTTTTGCCGGGCGGCGCTGAGGGCCGACTTGGCTGCATCGATTTGCGCCTCGGAAGCCAGATCTTTCGATTGAGCGTCGTCCAGTTCCTGCTCCGCGATCAAGCCGGGTTGACTGGCCGAGGCCTGTTTCAGGCGGGTGTAGTTGGCATGCAGGGAGGCGTGCTCGGACTGCGCGCGCAGCACTTCCTGCTGGGCGCGCGCGATCTCGTCTTTCCGGCTGGCAACTTCCGCCACTGTGCCTTTCAATTGAGCGCTCAGTTCCGGTACTTCCAGAACCGCAAGGATCTGACCCTGACGGACCCTGTCGCCGATGTCCACGTAGATGTGCCGGATGTATCCGGAGACTTTCGCATGGACATCAATGACCTGAAAGGGCTGGAACTGCCCAGCGAGATTGAGCATATGCACGATACTTCCCCGCTTCACTGCGGCTACAGTTGCCGAGGGAATTTCTGCGGCATCCGCCTGCGAGTTCCTGCCCCTGGAATTGCACGCAATCACACTGGCGAGGAGAGGGAGCGCCAACCCCGCCGCGAGAAACAAGGCGATTCGCTTTCGCATATCTGCAGTGCACCTTTCGATAGATTGATCGTAGGTCGAAGCCCAGTGAGGGGACTATCCCCGCAGAGACACGCCAGCAACAACCTGGGTTTCGACATGAACCGGTTTCTTTTGTTGGTGGTTTAGAAGGAGAGCTAAATAAACGAAGGAGGGGGACGAAAAAAGAAGGCGTTCAGTGCCGGGCGGCAGGAAGTGCGCCACGGGCGCTTCGCTTCATGAGGTTGATATCTGAATCGCGGGGCGGGGGTGAGGTCAAAGCGCAGTAAGACAAATGCCAGCAGACCGAACGTTACACCCTGCCCGATCAGGGGACAGACTTCCGTACTACTTACGAATAAACCCTCACCGGCCGTTGCCCGTTCATCTCTCGAAAGTAGCTTTGCTTCGGGGATGTCATGGGAAGTGGAGTGGGGAGGATCGTAAAGGGAGAGCTTGTACTGAAGGCCCCAGGTGAACACGGAAATCGCCAACCCCAGGAAGACAAAGGTAAACCTGGACAGGTCAGGGCGGATTTTGTGTGCGACGCTCACGGCCACCTGTTAATCATACCAGTCAAGTTTCAATTTCGTTGGTTCCGTTGTTGTTTTGATCGCACTGTGAATGGAAAGGTGGTCTCTTGATGTTTGTTTATTTTCAGATTGTCATTCCAAACCAATCTTGCGGGCGGCGGTTCCGGAGGGACGACAGTTTATCCAGATGGCTTCGTGACCTATTTCCAGGCGTTCCCGTCCAAGTTAGATTGGAAGCGGCAGACTACATCTCGTAACCACGGTCATTGGTTTTGGACGGGAGGAGGGCTTCCGTCTTCCCTCGCACCACGGCAACGCCGACGAAGGTTGATGAACGACTTTAAGCCAATCGCCACCCGGGCTGCGCATTGTGTCGTCCCTGCGGGACTCGGACATAAACCTCAGCCTACCCGGCACTCCCGTGCCGGGCTCCAGGTTGTACCGTCCCTGCGGGACTGCAGAGGCTGCAGAGGCTGAAGAGGCTGCAGAGGCTGAAGAGGCTGCAGAGGCTGAAGAGGCTGAAGAGGCTGCGGAAAGTGGAACAGAGAGAGGGACAGACCGTATCCTCAGTGGCTTCTATGAGACGGCTGTGGAATTCAAGGGTATTTTCCTGTTTTTTTATTGTTAGGGTTTTTTGTTTTTGCTGTTGTTTCTGTTGTTGCTGACGAGGCCCTGAAAGAGGATTCATCTCGGACTTCTATACGCACTCGAGGAGAGTCGCTAAGGACTCGGTGCTTGATGGTGTCCGATGAAGATGAATTGGGGCTGCTATCTAAAGCGCGGCCTTGGAAGGCCAAGCCGCTGAGCGCAGTCACCCAAACTCGAGATGGATTCGTCCGCAACAAAATCTGTTCTGCTTTCCTTACGCTTCCGGTTGAGGGGAAGGGTTTAGACAGCCCTGGCTAGCTGGGTCGCCGACTGAGGAAACGGTTCAAACTTCTTGCGGTTGCGCCACATGCTGAGCAAGATCACGGCCAGCTTGCGGGCCACGGCAACGAGGGCGCGTTTCTTGCCCCGTTTGCCACCGCTGGCAGCCAGCTTGAGCCCCCAGCGGCGCAGCTCCGAGTCGGGGCCAAAGCGACCCAGGATGTATTGCGCCGACTGCACCAGCAAACTGCGCAGGTAGATGTTGCCGGTTTTGGTAATCCCGCATTGCGGGTTGGAGTCGCCAGACTGTTGCTGGCGGGGTCTGAGGCCGAGAAAGGCCCCCGCCTGGCGGTTGGTTTCCATCGTTTCCGGCTTCCCAGCGTCAACACATAGCAGGCGGCCACCACCGGACCTACCCCGGGGGCGGTGCGCAAAAGGGCGATCTCCGGATACTTCTTCTCCAGCCCATCGATCTGCTTGTCCATCGCGGCGATCGTCTGGTTCATCTGCGCGATCTGTTTCAGCAGCGGTGTGCAGGCCGCTTTCAGTGCCGGCGGCACCGCCGCCGGCACCTTCTCCGGGAACGCCTCGGAGCTACAGCGAGGGCAGACGTCCGCCGGCGCTCTTGACCAGCCCGCGCATGCGAATTGATCAGCATCGTCCGGGCCCGCACCAGCACGCTGCGGGTATGGATCAGGTTCAGGTCCTGCTGGCGCTCTGTGCTGCGGTGCTCGATCGGATGGAGCAGCTTGGGGTCGAAGGCCGCCATCCGCGCTAGACTGCTCGGCATCGTTGCGGTCGTTCTTGCTCTCGCTCTCGGTCAGGGTGGGGATCTTGCGCGGGTTGGCTACGATCACCTGGTGACCATAGCTCTTCAACAACCGGCTCACCCAGGGTGAATGCGTGCCCGCTTCCAGCGCAATCCGCATCCGCGCCTCGCCACCGAAATGCTTCTCCAGGGCTGCTGCCGTGGTCTGTATCCGGCCTTCTTCCATCACTTCTCCGCTGCTGGTCAACATGCAGTAATGGCTGTACCGGTCGCCCAAATCCAACCCCACTACCTTCTCAGGCTTGCTCTCTACCACTGCTGCCCCCATCTTGCTTTTTGCTACTCTTCTTCATGGCTGGTCTCCTTTGCACCCTCGAGTGCGTATCGAAAGCTTAGCTTCCGATGAGGCCAGCCGTCTCATCCCATCTAAAGCTGTAAAGCTCGTAGGCCATTTACCGTACTTAAAAATCTAATTTGGACAAGTCTGATGTTCAGCTGTTCCGGCGGGACTCGATTCGTAAATCATGGTTCCTAAAAACCTAACTATCCTTTCATTCTTTGCTGCCCGACCTGAAAGTCGTGCCCCGTTATGAAGCAGCTTTTCCTGGGGCTGGAACATTAAGGTTCGCTTATCCCGTCTTTTGAAGGGAAAACCGTCGTACTCTGATGCGACACGATCAGAGAGGTGTTTGTGAGCGTATTGGTCCGTATGCGGACTCGCGGCCTGCTCAGGGACACCACACACCTCACCATCGGACAGGGATTCCGGCTGGTCATTCAGGCCGCGTACTTTGTGCTGATCGCTCGATCACTGGGCCCGGACGCCTATGGCGCGTTCGTAACGGTGGTGGCCATGGCCGCCCTTCTGGGACCATTCTCGGGGCTGGGCACCGCCAATCTCTTCATCAAGAATGTGCGCTCAGGCAAACGGAGCGCTCCGATCTGCTGGGGCAACGGGATGCTGCTTACCGCGCTCTCGGGAACTTTGCTCTCCTGTCTTGGGGTGGGGCTGAGCGCGCTGCTGCACCTGAAGACTGTACCTCTTGTGGTTACGATCGTTTGCGTTGCCGACCTGGTCCTGCTCAAAGTGACGGAACTGGCAGCATCCGGCTTTACCGCCATGGACCGGATGCAACAAACGTCGATTCAAAGTGTGGTGGTGAGTTTGCTGCGGCTCGGCGGCATCATTGTTTTAGTAGCTACTGTCCATCCAGTTACTCTCGATCTCTGGGTGCTGACCTACCTGCTTACTACACTGCTGGGTACGATGTACGCACTGGTAAAGGGAGGGCAGCTTTGGGGACGCCCCGCGGTTGATTTGCGAGCGTTACGGGAGGATGCCACGGAAGGGGTGTTCTTTAGTGTCGCCGGATCGGCGACGACGATCTACAACGATATCGACAAGATCATGTTGAGCAGACTGGCGGACCTGGCTGCCACCGGCGTGTACGGTGCTGCTTATCGCGTGATCGATGTGACCATGACGCCCGTACGATCGCTGGCGGCAGCTGCTTATCCGCACTTCTTCCGCAAGGGGGTGGGCGGGATGACCCAGACCTATCCTTACGCACTCTCACTGATTGCGAAGACCTCGATCTATGGCGCTTTCGCCTCTGCCGGGTTGTGGCTGGCGGCTCCGATGCTGCCCCACATTCTGGGAACCGAGTACCAGGCGGTTCTTCCAGCGGTGCGGTGGCTGGCACTGATCCCGCTGCTGCGTTGCCTCCACTCTTTCATGGCAGATGCGCTCTCTGGGGCCGGACTACAGCGCATCCGCACGGGGATCCAGGTGATGGTCGCCTCGATCAATATTGGCCTGAATGTGGCGATTCTGCCGCGGTATTCGTGGCGCGGGGCGGCATGGACCAGCCTAGGGTGTGATGGATTGCTGGTCGTCCTGTTCTGGACCACGGCTTTTCATTACCGTCGCGAGCAGCACTGAACAGGTGGTGCGCGGACGCCAGACCTCTGTTATGGAGTGGGACCGGCGCTAACCTTTGCAGCTGCTGTTACTTATGAAGAACATTTGCGGCAAAAGAACGGACAACGGCATGGTTGTGTTCAGCGCTGGTCCACGCGTCCCATAAAAGAGCAATGACAGTACGAATTCGACTGTTTGGGAGCTGATTTCCTCCGCTTCAACTACTCTAAAGGGTCATAATTTCGGGCTTACCAGACCGTGACGGAGTGCTATACTCGGTTCTCAAAGTACTTGCTGAAGGACTGGATTTCACGCAAAGAGCCCGAAGCGGCCTGGGGTGAGTCCGTCACAGGTGCCTAACAAACTATTGTGTAACTGATACTTGCTGCTGCTGTACACGCCTGATGAAGACCAGACAATAAAGCATAGACACGCGACAGTTTCCTGGTGCGGGAGAAACAAAGTGAGTTCAAGCGGGTTGATTGATAACAGTCAACAGTTGAATACCAGCACAGCATGGAATGAATCGAAACCCGGCTCGGTGTTTCTGGATGGCCCAAGAGCCACGTACGTGCTTATCGGCAACCGCGCGATCCATTCGCACCTGGCGAGAGATTCTGGAGCTGCGGCGGCGTTGTCAACAGCAAGACGATCTGACCACAGAGCCTGAATATTTCTTCGCGGCGCAGACCCTGCCCAACAGACGGTGTGCGGCGGTACTGATTCGCAAGGATCAGGAACTCAAAGCTTGCGTGTTTTTCTACGAACATACCCGATATGGCATTGGGCTGGGACTTTTCCGCGGCGGGGACTACGTGGGGGAGAGCCTGGTGGTCGCCCCGGAAGCGCTCCACGTGCCCTATGTGCATTTGGCGACGCAAGCGCTTTTGAAACAGTGGCGGATCCATGGGGTCAGCATCACCATCAAAGCGCCCGTGGATCGCTGTATCGAGATTATGGGCCCGGCGAGTTACTTCAAGAGGTTTGTCGGGAGCGAGGTACAGCACAAGCTGCCGCTCGCGAGCACCTACGAGGGCCTGCTGGCCAATATGGGCCCGCGCACCCGGCGCAGCCTGGCGGGAAAGCGCCAGCAATTAGAAAAAAGTATGAATGTGCAATTCATCGCCGCACTGGAGCCGGACCAATGCCTCCAGGCGATGTTGGAACTGCACGGAAAGTCAATGCCCCAGCGGGTCACAGAGTTTTACCAGGCGCGTTATCGTCTACTGCGGGGAAAATCGGAGTTTTTCTCCATGGGGCTGCGATTGGTGGATGGACCCTGGCTGAGCATGGTAACTGGGTGGCGGCGCAATCAAGTGACTTATGTAGACCTGCAGATGAACGATATGAACTACAAGAAGGAATCACTCTCGGCTGTGATGCGAGCCTTCCTGTTGGAACATGAGATCGGTCTTAAACAGGAGTTGATCAACTTTGTCGCCGGGTCCTCGTTGTTGCTGAGACGGTACTGCGAGCCACTGGAACCGAACACGGACCTTTTTATTTCCAAGCCTGGTTTACGTTCCCAGTTCTTTGAGATGGTGGCCAGCCGGGTGCAGTCGGGAAGCGTGTATGAGCGACTGAAACCGGACGCTCAAGCGAAGCCCGGTGGCGAGACGGAAAGCTAGAGTTTGCGATCCTGTGTGTCATAGCAACGGCGGGTTGTTCAGGGGCGATCCGTTCGAAGGCTTATCCGATCCACTCGATTTAACAAGAGCGATCGTTGGGCTGCGCCCATCGTTTTCGGCCCACGTACGCTAAGGCGAACGAGGGGCACCCGTCCCATAGCTCCGCTGAGCAAAGGCGTACCTCAGGGGCTGAAGAGATGGCGGGAGAATGACCATTGTGTCGTCCCTTCGGGACTCGATTTGCTTGAAATCCTACCCGGCACTCCCGTGCCGGGCTCCAGATTGTCCCGTCCCTTCGGGACTGATTGCGTCGGGTGACCTGCGGTTCTTTTCCACCCCTTAAGCCCCAGGTCTTGGTTGGGTCTGTGCCCTGATACAAAGCCAAAACCCAGAAGCCCCTAATTTAGAAAACCAACGCGGGCCGAGCGGTCTTGTCGTCGTTTGAAATGCCGGTAGCTTATGCTTATGCTTATCGCAAAAACAGGAGAACGCGTTCGATGAGGAGAATGGCCCTTGGTGCATGCTTGATTTTCCTGACGTGGTTCCATGGGCTACATGCCCAGAGCATCGTGTTCGTAAGCCCGAGCGCCAAGGGTCTCTTGAGCATGTCTTGCGCCGAAGGCTCGCTGGGCTCTTTTGAACAGCTGCACTACCTCGCTGCCGCACATTACCTGGCAGAACATCTTTGCCAGCAACCGCAAATCGACGGCGCGGTGGGAGTGTGGAAAGGCCAAGCGGAAAACTCCGGCATGATCGATGGCTGCCCGAACGAACGGGCACGGCAACTGGGAGCACTTTTGGCGAAGTACTACCACCAGGAACAGGCGCTGGTCTTCGACCGCGATCCAGCGGGGAAAACATCGTTGATCAGCTTTCGAGCTACCCAGCCGCTAGGGGTGATCGCCATCATGATGGCTCAGGCAGAAGTGAGCGCCGCCACCGTGGTCCCTCACGTGCAGGATAACCTGGTGCTGGTTGTGGCTACCGACCCGGCCCAACGAGCGCGGTCCATGGCCCTGTACGCTTCGCTCCATGGCCACGGTTTACATGAAGAACCGGGGACCACGGAGCTTATCGGCGACAACGATAGGGCGAAGGCTCGCGGCATTTTCACCGGTATCGTTGCCAATGCGCCGGCGGACGTGCGCCAGTTGAACTCCGACATGTACTCGGAGCAGTTCAACGATCTAGGGCTCCCAGTGACACCCGAAGCCACACCCGCGGCCCACTAGGGAATGACTAGGGTTTCTTCTCGACGTGGCCGCCAAACTCAAAACGCATGGCGGAGAGCAGCTTATCCGCGAAGTCGGCTTCGCCACGGGAACTAAAGCGTTCGTACAAGGATGCGGTGAGCACGGGCGCAGGCACACCTTCGTCAATGGCCGCCTTGATGGTCCAACGGCCTTCGCCGGAATCGGAGACATGGCCTGCGAACTCGGCCAACGCTGGGCTCTTGGTCAGAGCAGCCGCAGTCAGGTCAAGCAGCCAGGAGGAGATGACGCTGCCGCGGCGCCATACTTCGGCTACATCCGACAGGTTGAAGTCAAATTGATAGAGCTCGGGATTGCGGAGGGGGGTGGTTTCTGCATCGATATCCCCGGTCTTGTGGCCGACGTTCGCGTGGTGGAGGATGTTGAGACCTTCAGCGTAGGCAGCCATGATGCCGTATTCCATGCCGTTATGCACCATCTTGACGAAGTGGCCAGCGCCGCTTGGGCCGCAATGAAGGTAGCCCTCTTCGGCGGTGCCACCTATTTTGTCGCGTCCCGGGGTGCGGGGAATGTCGCCGACACCAGGGGCGATGGTTTTAAAGATGGGATCCAGGTGTTCGACGGCAGTGGTCGGGCCGCCAATCATGAGACAGTAGCCTCGTTCGAGACCCCAGACACCGCCGCTGGTGCCCACGTCGACATATTGAATGCCCTTGGGCGCAAGCTCAGCACTGCGACGGATGTCATCGATGTAATAGGAATTGCCGCCATCGATGAGGATGTCGCCGGATTCCAGGTGGGGCGCGATCTCCGCTATGGTTTGGTCCACTACGGCGGCGGGAATCATCAGCCAGATGGCGCGTGGCTTGGAAAGCTTGGCGACCATGTCGGCGAGCGAGGAGGCCCCTACGGCTTTTTGCTTTTCAAGATCCTGAACCGCTTGCGGCGAGCGGTCGAACACCACGCTGGTGTGACCGTTGTTCATCAAGCGCTTGACCATGTTGGCGCCCATTCTTCCCAGACCCACCATTCCTAATTGCATCGAATCGCTCCTCTTTCAGTTAGTGTTCTCGTCTGTGTGCCGTCTACTTTTGCTTGCGGTAGCGGCGGATAAGGTTGGTGGTGGATGCATCATGCTGCAAGGCCGGCTCTGTGGGCGCCTCAATCTCGGCAATGATGTGCTGGGCCAGTACCTTGCCCAACTCCACGCCCCATTGATCGAAGGAGTCGATGTGCCAGATCGTCCCCTGGGTGAAGACGGAGTGCTCGTAAAGAGCAACCAGCTTACCCAAGGTTTCCGGAGTGAGCTTATCTGCCATGAGGACGTTGGAGGGGCGGTTGCCTTCAAACACGCGATGGGGCACCAGCCAGTCGGGCGTTCCCTCGGCTTTGACCTGCTCCGCGGTCTTACCGAAGGCTAAGGCCTCGGCCTGGGCAAACACGTTGGCTAACAGCATGTCGTGATGGCGTCCGAGGGCGTTGAGGGTTTTGTAGAAACCGATGAAGTCACAGGGGATGAGCCGGGTTCCCTGATGAATCAACTGGTAAAACGAATGCTGGCCATTGGTTCCTGGCTCGCCCCAGTAGATGGGGCCAGTGTCGTAGGTGACGTGCTCTCCGTCCAGGGTGACGTGCTTTCCGTTGCTTTCCATGGTGAGCTGCTGCAGGTAGGCGGGAAAGCGCTTCAGGTATTGCTCGTAGGGCAGGACGGCCATGGTCTGCGCGTCGAAGAAGTCGGTGTACCAGACGGTCAGCAGGCCGAGGATTACAGGCAAATTGCTTTCGAAGGGCGCGGTGCGGAAATGTTCGTCCATCTGGTGGAAGCCACTGAGCATGGCCTGGAAGTTGTCTGGGCCGATAGCCAGCATGGTGGAGAGGCCGATGGCGGAGTCCATGGAGTAACGGCCACCGACCCAGTCCCAGAACTCGAACATGTTGGCGGTGTCGATGCCGAATTTTTTGACCTCCGTCGCGTTGGTGGAAACAGCGACGAAGTGCTTGGCGATGGAGGACTCGTCCTTCAGACCCTTGATGGCCCAGTCGCGCGCGCTATGGGCGTTGGTCATGGTCTCGAGGGTGGTGAAGGTTTTGGAAGAGACGATGAAGAGGGTTTCCGTGGGGTCGAGGTCGATGACTGCCTCGGCAAAGTCGGTGCCATCGACATTGGAGACAAAGCGGAAGACCATGTTGCGGTCGCTGTAGTACTTGAGCGCCTCGTAGGCCATGACCGGGCCGAGATCGGAACCGCCGATGCCGATGTTGATGACGTTGCGAATGCGCTTGCCGGTGTGGCCTTTCCACTCTCCGCTGCGGACGCGGTTGGAAAAGGCTGCCATCTTGTCGAGGACGGCGTGGACGGGAGGCACCACGTCCTGGCCGTCGACGATGATGGATTCTCCCTGGGGGGCACGCAGGGCTACGTGCAAGACGGCGCGGTTTTCGGTGATGTTGATTTTTTCGCCGCGAAACATGGCGTCGATGCGCTCACGCAGGCCGGATTCCTGGGCCAGCTGGAGGAGGAGCTTGCGGGTTTCCTCAGTGATGCGGTTTTTGGAGTAGTCGAGAAATAGGCCGGCGGCTTCGATTTTAAAGCGATCTGCGCGTTGAGGATCGTCGGCGAACAACGAACGCAGAGGAGTGTTTTTCATTTTTTCATGATGCGTTTCGAGGGCCTTCCAGGCGGCTCGTTGGGTGAGAGGTTGTAGCTTGACTGCCGTTGCCATCGCATTGCTCCCTTTCCCTATTGGGACTTGCGGGTTAGATGCCCCACCGGCGGTTTGGTATCTTTCGGGGGGAATTTTTCCAATGCAAGGATTCTCTCAGAAGTGGGGTTGCGCCGGAGGTTGGGGTGGGGTGGGGGATTAAAATCGGGAGAATTTTGGGTTGTAGCCTGAGCATTTGTCGCAGGTGGAGGGAGACTGCAGATCCCTCCGCTCCGCTTCGCTCCGGTCGGGATGACAAAGGGGAGGTTTGCGGTTCCATAGAGTGGATGCTGGACCGAGACGTTTTTCATCAGCTTAGATGGGCGACAGGCCCGTGACTTCTTCGCTCCTGATGACAACCGATAGAGTTGCACGTCGAGTACCGTGGTATCCCACATCTCGCGAAAAACGAGGAGATGTGGGCACCCGATCTCTGTTGCCGATACAGGAAGCCCGTCATTTGACAAGGGAGGGAGATGTTCCTAGTTGGGGGACAGGGCGGCCAGGGAGTCCTTGATGGTGGGGGTGGCTCCAGCGGCGATGGTGCGGCGGCGGATTTGATGGAAGGTGGCCAGGACGGCGTTGGCCTTGGCCAAGGCCTCGATTCGACGGGTGTAGGCTTCGAGTTTGGCTCCGGGGATGGCAAAGATGGCTACGTCGTCAGTCAGTAGATCGAGGTAGGCTCGGGCTCCGCAACAGCCCAGGCTTAAAGCTGCGCGGCCGGTGTTCATGACCTGGGGCACGATGGCGCAGGCGGGGCGTCCCATTGCGGGCGCATTCTGGGTTTCTACCTGCTGGGTCGCTTCAGAAAGGATGAGGGTCTGGCCGGCGTTTACAAACAGAAGCACTACGTCCGGGGGTAATGGAGTCGACGCCAGGGGGGCATATACGACGTGCCGAGGCTGCGAGGCCAAAACGGGAATCTGGGCCAAGTCTTCTGGGCGCACATAGTCGAGGTCCGCGAATACTTTGAGTGCGTCCATCAGGTCAGTCTGCTGGGCTGGAGAGGATTGAAGGTTGTGCGTATAGACACCGATGGCGCAGAGATTGTGGTCTTCGGCGGTGGTGGCAAAGGGTCCGCTCGCGGCATCTTGCCAAAATTTGCAGCCTGCGGGAACCCGACCGGAGTGGGCTTCGATGCCTGCGGGAATCGTGTTTGTGAAGGCGATGGCGACCGGCGGCTGCTGAAGATCGAGCGATGCGGCGAGAAGGGCGGCTTGCTGTGCGTACATGTCGGTCCTCGTTTAGCTTTTTTGGTCTGGTTGCACGGTGAAGCCCAGCTCGGTGATGAAGGCGACGATGGCTTGTCCGGTGATCTGGTTGGGATTAAAGGCGACTGTCACCTTGCCCTCGGGATAAGTTGATTTGCTGGAGGCTACGCCTTTCTGTTGGCTGAGCAGGGTGTCGAGGCCGGTGGCACAGGTGATGCAGGTGAACCCCTTGACTTGATAAATCATCGTTGTGGTGGCGACGGCTGACACGGCTTCGAGAGGGGCTAAACCACCCACACTCGCCATGGTTACCAGTTGAAGAAACCTTCTGCGAAACATTTGTTACCTCCTTAGCGGGCGGTGGCGGTGCCGGGCTCGTATCTCCAGGGTGTCTGGATACTGGCCTGGTCAGAAAAGCGGGTGTCGGTGTAGTCGCTGAATTCGATTTTCTTATTCAAGACACCGGTTTCGATCATGAGATCGCGCACCATGTCGAAGTCTGCTTTGCGCGGAGCGAGGGGACTGTAAGTGACTCGATCCATCGGCTTGGTGAGAGCCCACCGGAGCAAAGCGGGTTTCTGGTTGTAGTAGAAGCGGCCGACAAAGTCGGCGGCGTCTTCGCGGTGAGGCTTGCTGGTGTCGAGCCAGAGGCCGGAACGGGCGATACCATCCACCAGGGTCTGGACGACCTCGGGACGTTTGTCGATAAGGTCCTGCCGGACTACGAGAATGCAGGACATGTAGTCGGGCCAATATTCCCTAGCCTGGAAAAGGACGCGGCCAAAGCCCCCGAGTTCCGCTTGCGAGGGGAAGGGTTCACCCATGACGAATGCGTCGATGGCGTGAGCCGCCAGAGCGCCCGACACATCGGGTGGGGCCATCTCGACCATTTTGATTTCGCTGGGTTTGATGCCCCACACCTTCATGGCGCGAAAGACCAAGAGGCGCTCGTCGGAAAAGCGGCTGGGAATGGCGATGGTGCGGCCGCGCATGTCTGCAAAGGTTTTGATGGGCCCGTCTTTGCGGACCACGACCGCGCTGCCGTAACGATGCCCCAGATAGACGATCTTGATGGGCACTCCCTGGGAAACGAGAGCAATGGCCAACGGGGCGACGATGAAAGCAGCCTGGACGCGGTTGGAGATGAGCGCTTCCTTCATCTCCGGAAAGCCCTGAAACATTTTGGGGAGGAACATTTCGCCGGAAAGAGAATATTTGGAGATGTAGTCGGTCACCGGGCAGGTTAGCTGGCAGGTGACGGGCAGGTAGGCCACTGTGATTTTTCGTTTTGCAAGCGGTTGATAGTCGTTCAGGATCGCGCCCCAGTTGATGTTGAGCCAGGCGTGCAGGCCGGTGATGAGCAGGAGCCATGCGACGATACCGAAGACGATTTTGGTTTTAAGAGTCATCGCGGAATCCCCAGCGAACGGATTTGATTTTTTCCAGGCGGCGGAAGCCGGTATCGAGAATGAGGCCGATGAGGCCGATGATCAGCATGGCGGCTACCACCAGGTCATAACGCTTGCCGGAGTTGCGCGAGTCGATGACCAGGTAGCCGAGGCCGGAATCGACGGCGATCATTTCCGCGGCTACGACTACGAGCCAGGCGATACCAAGCGCGATGCGCAAGCCGACGATGATTTTTGGCAGGGCGGCCGGGAAGACCACCTGGGTGAGGAGGCGGAAAGGCCCGAGGCCGAAGTTGCGGCCGGCGAGGCGGTAGACGGAGGGCACATTCGATACTCCGTCGACGCAGGCCACGATGATGGGGAAAAGGGCTCCCAGGAAAATGAGCGAGGTGGCTGCGTGATCGCCTACACCGAGCATGATGATGGCGATGGGAATCCAGGCGATGGGGCTGATGGGGCGAAGAATCTGCAACACGGGGTTCACCACCTGGTTAGCCGTTGGATACCAGCCGAGGGTTAAGCCCAGGGGAATACCGATCACGGTTGCAGCGCCGAAGCCGATGGCCACGCGACGAAGAGAGTCGACGATGTCGGGCCATAGAACCTTTTTCCGGATGAGCTCGGCGATTCCCTTCTTCACATCGAGGGGCGACGGGAAGATTTTGGTTGCAGTCCAGACGACAGAGTAATGCCATAGGGCGAGCAAGAGCGCGGTGGCCAGGAGTGGCCAGAAGAACTTCTCCCATTTTTTTGGCTCGACGAGGGAGTTCATATTTTGTGGGCCAAGCCGATCTGTTGGAAGATTCCGTCGCGGAGTTCGAGGTAGCGGGCGGAACTAATGTCACGGGGATGGGGTATGTCGATGTTGACGATCTGCTGGATAGTAGCGGGGCGGGCGCTCATCACGACGACGCGGTCGGCAAGCTGGACGGCCTCATCAATGTCGTGGGTGACAAAAATGATTGTCTTGCGTTCCGCTTGCCAGATGCGCAGCAGTTCGCCGCGCATGACGAGGCGGGTGATGGAATCGAGGGCGCCGAAGGGTTCGTCGAGAAAGAGCATGTCTGGGTTGACGGCTAACGCCCGCGCTACTTCGAGCCGCTGCTTCATGCCGCCGGAGAGTGCTGGGGGATAGGCTTTTTCAAAGCCTTCAAGACCGACCATCTTGATGTAATGTGCGACGCGCTGGCTCCGTTCCGCTGCAGGCAAATGGAAAAGGCCGAAGGCGATGTTGCCTTCCACGGTGAGCCAGGGAAAGACGCCGCGCTCCTGGAAGACAAAGATGCGGCGGGGGTCGGGCCCGTGGACGGCTTCGCTATCGATGGTGATCTCTCCGCTGGTAGGGGAAAGAAAGCCCGCCATGGTGCTCAGCAGGGTTGATTTGCCACAACCGGAGGGGCCGAGGAGACAAACAAACTCTCCTTCCGCAACGGTGAGGCTGATGTCGTTGAGCACGGACGTAGTTTTCCCGTCGCGGGTGAACACCATGTGGATGTGCTCGGCCTGTAGCTTGTTTTTTGTCACTAATCCTCCGAGTAACTCCACCGCAGCGACTTCACTTGCTGCAAGGATCGCATCGCTATATCTAATAGCAGGCCGATGAGGCCGATGATGATCATGCCTGCGACGACGAGGTCGTAGCGGTTGCCAGCGTTACGCGCATCCACTATCAGGAAGCCGAGCCCAGAGCTTACGGCAATCATTTCCGCTGCGACGACTACCAGCCAGCCGACACCGAGGGTGATCCGCATGCCGATGATTAGTTGAGGAATGACCGCGGGAAAAAGGACACGGGAGACGAGGGCTGGTGAAGAGAGACCGAAATTACGGCCGGCATGGATGTAGACCGCGGGAATGCCTCGTACCGCATTCATCGCGGTCAGCAGCAGGGGGAAGAAGCAGCCGAGAAAGATGAGAAAGATGGCAGCCAGATCGCCGACACCGAACCAGAGGATGGCGATGGGGATCCAGGCGAGCGGGGAGATGGGACGCAGGATCTGAATCAAGGGATTGAGGGCCATCTCGGCGCGGCGATTCCAACCGATGATGAGCCCTAAGGGCACGGCCACGACAACGGCCAGAGCGAAGCCCCAGGTCACGCGGAAAAGCGAGGCGACGACGTACTTGAACAGCAAGCCATGCTGCAGGAGGTCGCCCATAGCGATGACGACTTGCCAGGGCGTGGGCAGGATGTGGATGGGATTTCGGGTGACGGCAAATTGCCAAAGCAGCAGGAGGACGGCGATGAGCGCGATCGGGCGGAGACGGACAATCAAGCCTTTCGACCTCTTTTCTTTTGTCGGATCAAGTCCCGTAGTGCGCTGTCGCATTCTAGCGCCATAGCGCGGACATCCACCTCGACCGAAAGGTTGATGTGGGCCTCCACCCCGTGTCTCGCGGTATGCTGGTGCATTCCATTCATGCAGATTCCTGTAAGCACGATCGATGTGACTGTCATTGGCGGCGGCCTGGCAGGCATGGCTGCTTCGATTCATCTGTCGAAGGCCGGGCTGCGGGTTTTGTGCGTCGAGCCTGACGTGGCAGATGCCAGTTCTGTGGGCGAGTCGCTGGATTGGTCCGCGCCTGGTTTATTGAAGGTCTTAGGGCTGACGATGGAAGAGCTTATCGCGGAGAAGATAGCGACGTACAAACGCCATGTCACGCTGAAGTTGGGGGACGGGATTGAGCGCAGCTATACTCCGGGCGAGTGGCTGGGGCGGCCACCTTTCAACGTAGAACTGCGGACGCTGCATGTGGACCGGGGACAACTGAATCAACTGCTGCGGAAAAGGGTGCTTAGCCTTGGAGTTACATTTCTGCAGGATAAAGTCATCTCGGTTGAAACCAGCGGGAGACGGGTTGCGGCGGTGAACACACAGCTCGGCAACAAACTTTCTTCGCCGTGGTTTATCGATGCCTCGGGTAGCGCGGCGTGCTTGTTTGCGCGGGCGTTCCGGTTGCCGGTTTATGAATCAGGCCCGCGGAAGGTGGCTATCTGGGGCTACTTCCCTGTCATGACTCCGGCCGAAGGAACAACGCTGTACGCCGACGGGGTGAAACCGGAGTATATGGAATGGGTATGGGAGATACCGATCACCCCCGACACGCTGAGCGTGGGGTATGTCGCCAGGGGCGAAACTATCAAAGCAAGGCGCCAGGACGGGCAAACGGTGGAAGATATTTTGCGAGAGAAGCTGGGCCGTTTTCCGCGGTTCGAAAGTCTTTTGCAGTCGGTTCCGGCGATCTCGCCTTCGGTGACGTCATTTGTTTGCCGCATGCATGGCGGGGTCGCCGGACCTAACTGGGTGATTATGGGAGAGGCTGCAACCATGGTGGATCCGATGACCGCAAACGGGGTGACGGCGGCGCTGAGACATGCATCCGAAGGGACTCGGCTTATTATCGAGTCTCGAGACCGGCGCAGAATTTCTTCCCTGGGAGCAGCGATGTATGGCCGGCGGGTTCTGGGCCTGGCCATGTTTTTCAATCGTGGCATCGAGAGAGCGATCTACGAGCCACCGATCAGGAACCGGGTCGGAGTTTTGCAGGCGGGCGAGGTGTATACGGTGCCAGCGTGGAGCCTCAACTCAATTTATTCGCGTTTCCGGCCGCGCGGGGTTTTGAAGACAATTCTGTTCTGCTCTCTGTTGAATCTCTCGCGCCTGGGAACGTTCCTGTTTTACAGCTTTTGCAAATGGCAGCAACCCTCTCGCCAGAGCGCAGCCTAGCCTCCTACTGAAGCTGCAGCAGGTTTGTAAATGGCCGCAAGATCTTCCCGGGCCGATTCCCGAACGATCTCCACCTGAGGGTTGAGATAAACACCAGCCCCAGGGTGGTTGACCACTGGCATTGATTCATTGATGCTTGCGCCACCGATGTTTATAAATCCGACAGCGATCCTGTCCCTATCCATGGGGCGCCCGGGTGCCGGCACGGCTTTGCGCTCGCCCGTCCGAATTGCGGCACTCCCTAACCGAAACGTCGTGCGAGTCCGAGCATTTTCAGTAACAAATCTTCTACATAAAAGTTGATAAATCAATTGCCGCAAGAACCGGGCAATCATTTTGGAGGTAGGGTGCGTCGTTCTATTTGCTTTTTGATCTTGTTATCGAGCGCGGTTGCTTTGCGCGGCCAGGCGCCGCAATCAATACCTAGGCAGCATCCCGTTAAGTTTTTTGTGTATGCACGGGGACGAGGTCCCGGCTGGCAGTGGTACAAAGCCCCTCCTGACAACATTTATGGATATGGCGAATCACTGTTGCGTTTTGGGCTTTCACAGACCGTAGCGCGCTGGGACTGGAGACTGGAGATCACGCAAGCCACGATTCTTGACGCTCCCAACACCGCGGTCAGTCCATCTACTGCACAGGGCCAACTGGGCCTGGGCGCCAGTTATTACGTTGGCAACGGCAACAATTCTTATCCCGCGGCAGCCTTTCTCAAGCAGGGATTCGTTCGTTATGGCTTCGACGGAGACAAGAATATTCGCCTCGGACGCTTTGAATTTTTTGAGGGATTGGAGACGAAACCGAAGAATCCAACCCTGGCATGGCTGCAGCCCAACCGGGTGGCGCAACGGCTGGTGGGCAACTTTGGCTTTACCAATGCACAGCGAAGTTTTGATGGAATCGATGCCCACTACGGCCAGGGCACGTGGGATGTGACCGCAATGGCTGCACGCTCCGACCAGGGCGTCTTCAACATGAACGGCAATCCGGAATTGAACGTGGACATGCAGTACCTTGCATATACAAAGTCCGACTGGCAGGAGCGCTTCCTGTGGCGTGTGTTTGCGATTGGCTATCACGACGGCCGCCCAGGAATTACGAAGACGGACAACCGCCCCCTGGCGGTGCGGCAGGCAGACCATCAAAACATTCGTGTCGGCACCTACGGTGGAGACTTTCTGACCGCCATTCCCGCCGGCCCGGGACAATTCGATTTGGTCGGCTGGGGAGCTTTGCAAAACGGCCAGTGGGGAGAGCAGGACCATCGCGCGGGCGCCGCCGATATTGAAGGAGGGTATCAGCTTCTACACGTGGCAAGCACACCGTGGCTTCGTGGCGGTTGGTTTCGCAGCAGCGGAGACAACAATCCCTCGGATAATAAGCACGGCACTTTTTTTGGGCTTTTGCCCACCCCGCGCGTCTATGCGCGGTTCCCTTTCTGGAATCTGATGGACCTCAAGGATGAATTCGTGCAGCTCATCGATCGCCCAAAGCGCCAGTGGGAACTGCGCAGCGACCTGTACTGGCTGCAGCTTACTTCAGGCAAAGACCTCTGGTACCAGGGTGGGGGGGCATACGATAACAAGGTTTTCGGATTCACGGGACGGCCCAGCGGGGGATTTACCTCTTTCGCCAGCGCTGCCGATATCAGTTCAGACTGGCACGCCACGCCCCACCTGGACGTGGGAGGGTATTATTCTTACGCGTGGGGCAAGAGCGTGGCCGGCAACATCTATCCGCAAGGCCGCAATGCCCAGTTTGCTTTTCTCGAGTTGGTTTTCCACTGGGACACGCCGCTCAAACACTGAGCGCTCCAAGACTGGTCCATCGCTGATTGCGCTATCCTTGACCAAGGGAAAGAACAACGGTCGAGGAAACTATGCAGCAGCAGTACATTGAGCGCGTGGTTGATCTTACGGAGCCAGAAGCCAACCAGTTCTATCGCATCACGGTCGAGGAGGCTAGAGAGACTGTTTTGTACGGGACGGCGGAGGCAGTGGGCCGCATTGCCGGATCGTTTGCGGTGGTTGCCCGCGAAGGCAAGACGGTGAAGATGGCGCGATCACTGGACCGCCCCTTGCGCTACTTTCTGGCCAAGCGCCAGGAGGGGCCGGTGCTGATTGTGGCGGCGCGCATCGATACCATTTACCAGTGGCTGAAGGCGGAGGGGCTCGAGGGTCAGTTTCATCCGAGTTACACGAGGATGGTTCCGGCTCACCACGTGGTGGAGCTGCAGCTCATCGGGTGCCCGGATCCAGACCCGGTCTACACCCGTTTCTTTACGCCCCCACAGGCGGTGCTGAGCACGGACCTTGATCAAATCGGGCAGGCCTATATTGGTGCTCTCGCGAACGAGTTGGCGCAGTGGCTTCCTCGGGTGCCTGCGCGCGAACCCATCGGGGTGTGCTTCTCGGGAGGCGTCGACAGCGGAAGCGTGTTTCTTACGGCGTACCACGTGATGCTGAAGCTGGGCATGAGTCCCTCAAGGCTGAAGGCTTTCGTGCTGGATGTGGGGGACGGTCCCGATGCTGGCCAGGCACGGGCCTTCCTGGATTCTGTTGGACTAGGGCTGTTTCTCGAGCCGGTGGCGGTGGATGCGGCGTCGCTCGATGTGGATGAGACCATCCGCGTGGTCGAAGACTATAAGGCGCTCGATGTTCAGTCAGCCACCATGGCAATGGCGTTATGCCGAGGGCTGCGGCGAAGATATCCGGAATGGCGCTACCTGATGGACGGGGATGGCGGGGATGAGAACCTTAAGGATTATCCCATCGAGCAGAATCCCGAACTGACGATCCGCAGCGTCATCCACAATCCGATGTTGTACCAGGAAGGTTGGGGTGTGGGGAAGATCAAACACTCCTTGACCTACAGCGGGGGGCTTAGCCGGTCTTATTGCAGAACCTACGCACCGGCTCATCACTTCGGGTTCGTTGGGTTTAGCCCTTATACGCAACCGTCAGTGATTGCTGTCGCAGAGGGCATTCCTTTCATTGCTCTTACTGAGTACGATGTGGAGCGGCTGTATGCGCTGAAGGGCGATATCGTAGCGCGCGGGGTAAAGGCAGTCACGGGCTTCGATATGCCGGTGTTCTGCAAACGGCGCTTCCAGCATGGGGCGGTTTCAGAAAAGACACTGGAGTCGCGGCTTCCCTTCCGCGAGGCGGAGTACCGGCAGAAGTTTTTTTCCCTGTACTCATGAGCTCCGCGGTGGATGCCTGGATACTGAGCCGGCGTCCGGCGCGTGAGCAACGCGATGCTTATCTTCCGTATGAGTATTTCGTTGAAGAGGAGTGCGCTGCCGGAGGACTGATTGAGCCGGTTGCCACGGTTTTTCTTACGAATAAGGAATGCCCGTTTCGCTGCGTGATGTGCGACCTGTGGCGGAACACGCTTACGGAATCCGTGCCGGTGGGTGCGATCCCGGCGCAGATCGATCATGCTTTGCTGCGGCTTCCGCCGGCAAAGCAACTGAAGCTTTACAACAGCGGGAGTTTCTTTGATCCTCATGCGATTCCTCCCGGGGACTACGGGGCTATCGCGGACCGCGCGAATGGCTTTGATCGGTTGATTGTAGAGAATCATCCTGCGCTTACGGGTGATAGCTGTCTTCGCTTCCGCGACATGCTTCGCGGGCGGCTGGAGGTGGCCATGGGGCTGGAAACGGCGCATCCCGAGGTTCTCGCCAAGCTTAATAAACAGATGACGCTCGATCAGTTCGCGCGCGCGGCGGACTTTTTGAGGGGGCACGAGATGGATGTGCGGGTTTTTATTTTGGTGCAGCCTCCTTATATGCCTGCCGGAGAAGCGCTGCATTGGGCGGAGCGATCTTTGGACTTCGCCATGGAACATGGGGCGACGGCTGCGACGCTGATTCCGACGCGTGCGGGGAATGGGGTCATGGATGACTTGATGGCGGAGGGGCGGTTTGCTTTGCCTGGGCTGGATACATTGGAGTCGGCAATGGAGTATGGTTTGGGGCTTAAGGCGGGCAGGGTGTTCGCGGATCTTTGGGGATTGCAGGCGTCGTGCGCGAGTTGCCACTCACAGCGGGCCGCTCGTTTACGCCGGATGAACCTTGAGCAAGTGGTGCTAGACAGGATGGTCTGTGCGCGGTGCGGAGGTGCGAGTTGAAACGCGAGGTTGACCTGGTTGTTGTCGGGGCCGGCTTTGGCGGCAGCCTGATGGCGATGATTGCTCGCCGGCTGGGGCTCTCGGTGGTGCTGCTGGAAAAGGGTCGTCATCCCCGCGTGGTGATTGGCGAATCGACTACACCGCTTAGCAACCTGCTGCTGGAAAGGCTGAGTACGACGTACGATCTGCCGCGCATTGCTCCACTGGCGAAATGGGGAAGGTGGCAACGGGCTTATCCGCAGGTTGCTTGTGGGCTGAAGCGTGGATTTAGTTTTTTTCACGAGGCGGGTCAGCTGCTGGTGGCGGCAAGCCCTCATGATGCCATCGCGGATACACATTGGTATCGGGCGGAGGTGGATCACTTCCTGGTCGTGGAAGCGGAGAAGATGGGGGTCGAGTACAGGGACCGGGTGCGGATCGAGAGTCTGGATTTGTCAGAGGGTGGGGCGGATCTTGCTGGGTGGGCTGGGGAGGAGGAGTTTCACCTGCGGGTCAGGCTTCTGATTGATGCTACCGGCCCGCGCGGTTTTTTGCATCGCTCGCTGGGGCTTGGTGAGGATTCGTTGCCTGGCATGCCTGCTACGGAGAGTCTTTACAGTCACTTTACCGGTGTCGGTCGTTCAGTGACGGATAGGGATACTCCTTTTCCCGTCGACGATGCGGCGGTTCATCACATCTTCGAGGGTGGATGGGTGTGGGTGCTTCGATTCAATAACGGAGTTACGAGTGCGGGCGTCGTCGCGTCTTCGGATTTGGCTGCAGAGTTGGGGCTGCGGGAGGGCGAACCGGCTTGGCAGCGGGTTCTCGATCATGTGCCTGGGTTGAAAAAACAGTTCGACGGGGCAGTCGCATGCCAGCCGTTCCGGTATATGCCGGCAGTGAGTTTTCGCAGTTCTACGATTGCGGGTAAGCGATGGGCGATGTTGCCGTCTGCGGCTGGGTTTGTCGATCCTCTGCTCTCAACCGGGTTTGCACTTACGTTGATGGGTATTGAGAGGCTGGCTCGGATTCTTGATCGGTATTTCGAGTCCGATGAAATTGCTGAGCAGCTACAGGGGTACGGTGAGCAAACGGATGGGGAGTTGTTGGCGGCCAGCCGGCTGATTGGTGCTTTGTACTCGACGATGGACAATTTTCCCGCGTTTACTGCGGTGTCTCTGCTGTATTTCGGTGCGGTTAGTTTTGCGGAGACGGCTTACCGGTTGGGGAAGCCGGAGTTAGCGACGGGGTTTCTTTTACGTGAGCATGCGGGTTTTGGTCCGGCGTCGCGGAGACTGTTTGAACGAGCGCATATGTTGCGTGGGGTTGATGATACGCGGGCCTTTACGGATGAGGTTGTGCGGGTGATTTCGCCGTTTAATGTTGGACGGTTCGGTGATCCTGCTTTTCGTAATTGCTATCCAGTGTGCGCCGAGGATTTGCTTCAGGCGGGGTCGAAGTTTGGCGTTGGCCGGGAGGAGATTGTCTCCATGTTGGATAGGTCAGGGTTTTATCAGTCGCAATCGACAGGTTTGGTGAGCGGTTGATCGAACTGCAGATCCCTCGGCTCCCCCGGATTCCTGTCGAGAGTTGCGGGTCGAGGACCGTGGTATCCCACATCTCGCGAAAAACGAGCGAGATGTGGGGCACCCGGCCTTTGTTGCCGGTACAGGAAACCCGGTCATTTCTCTCCCGACTCGCTTCAGTGAGTCGGCTGCTCGGGATGAACGCTGTTAGGCGTGAGGCGCGGGCTTCGCTTTCTGGAAGGCTATTGGATGGGCTTTGAGAATTCCCTTACCTTCTTGTATGGTGATGGATTGGTTGGGCGCCAGGTTTTCGAGTGTGTCTTTGTGACCGCTGGGCCAGGCTATGGTCAGATGCATTTTTCTGTTGGGATCGGGCTTGCCTAGGCCGAAGGTCACTGGTAACTCACTTTGTGACAGATAGCCGGAACCGGTCTTGACCATGCGTAGTAGGCGGAGGTTTTTGTCTATCTGGAGGGTGAGCCTGGCTCCAATGGCGTCACGGTTGGAACGGGTTCCGATCAGCCTGATCCGCAGCATGTCGTTCTGATTGCCGTTTTCATTGCGGAGCAGACGCGCTGGGCCGTTGGCTTCGGTGATCACGAGGTCGAGATCGCCGTCGTTGTCGAAGTCCCCGTAGGCGGCACCGCGGCCCACAATGGGGCGCTCCAGCGCTGGGCCCAACTGGGTCGACATGTTTTCGAATTGGTCTTTTCCCCGATTGCGAAATACGAGGGCGGGCTCCGCATACCTTAGATGTGGTTGGGTCACGGCGATGTCGTCGGCTACGTGACCGTTGACCGCCAGGACGTCCAGCAAACCGTCCAGATCGTAGTCAAAGAAGAACGTGCTGAAGGTGAGAGACTGCAGGGACCAGCGGTCGATGCCGGTTGATTCAGAAGCGGACGTGTACAGACCTGAGCCGTCGGTCCGGTAGAGCGCTATGCCTTCGTTGGTGAAGTTGCCAATGATAATGCCGGGATGGCCTGAGTTGTCATAGTCTCCGTTATCGACTCCCATACCGGCCCGGATCGCGCCGGCGTCGCTGTAGGCTATTCCGGCCTGTACGCCCACATCCGAGAAAGTGCCATTGTGGTTGTTGCGATAGAGCTTATTCGGCTGGGTGTCATTGGTGACCAGCAGATCGAGCCAGCCGTCGTCATCGTAATCCACCAACGCTATGCCCAGAGATTTACTGGTTGGGTCGAGGAGGCCCGCGCGCTGGGTCACGTCTTCGAAGGTTCCGTCACCGCGATTGTGATAAAGCCTCGCGCTTTCGCCCTTGTAGACCTGGGGGGTGCAGTAGGACTTGTTTTTTGTGTCGAGGGAGCAGAACTGATCTTTGGCGATCGACCAGTCCACATAGTGGGCCACGAAGAGATCCAGCTTGCCATCGTTGTCGTAGTCGAACCAGACGGCGCCACTGGAGAAGCCCCCGCCCGCGAGTTTCGCGTGGGCAGTCACGTCGGCGAAACGGCCGTTGCCTAGATTATGGAATAGATGGTTGTTGCCGACCGCGGTGATGTAGATGTCGTCTCTACCGTCATTGTCATAATCGCCGACAGCGCAGCCCATGCCGTACGACTCCACTGCCAGGCCCGCCTGCCGGGTGCGGTCGGTGAAGGTTCCGTCTCCGTTGTTGTGGTAGAGGGCGGGGTAGTTTTTGGTTGAGCCGTGCCCTGGCCAGTCCATCGAGTTTACGAACAGGATGTCCTGGAAACCATCGTTGTCGTAATCCAACACGCAGACGCCACTTCCCATGGTCTCGGGAAGATACTTCTTGCCAAAGGCACCGCTATGGTGGCGAAAGGAGATGCCGGAGGCAGCAGTGGCGTCGACAAAGCGAATGGGGCCGGAAGGGCGTTGCGCTACTGCGCTCGCGGTGACGGTTCCCAGGAGACATAAAAGAAGAAAGCGACTTACCGTACCTTTAGGCATGCGCGACCAGAAGACGGGCACGGCGGGACTCCATCCACATTTCCAGTAGCATGGCTGCCGGCCCTACCAGGAAGAGGGCGTAGAACGGGGCGTAGACGGCCTGGTGCAGCCGGAGCACCATTTCGACCGCGGCGACGGCAAACACGGTCACGCACTGGCCGACTTTCGAACGGACGGTGGTCTTGGGATCAGTGATCATGAAGAAGATAAAGAGCTGATACATGGGTCCGGTGATGGGCGAGACTTCCGAGCGCCAGGGGTCGCCGGTGATCCAACTGCGCAGGAAGGCGAATCCCAGGAAGGATAGGACGTACGTGGCACTGATATGGAAACGATGCAGGCGATAAATGATTGCCGATCCCAAAGTCCAGATCACCACCATGGGCCAGACAAAGTTGCCCCACTGGATGCTTAAGCCGGCTACGGTTCCAGACGCCAGGATAAACATGGCCACGATGCCGAAGTTGGATGGATTCCAGATATGGCGATCGTGCACGCGCAGCACATACTTCGAGGTGATGGAAATGAGGGCGCAAAGAGCATAGGGCCAAAAGGCGGGAGAGCGTACGAGGATGCCGACACTGATACCGGTAATGTAGGCACTCGACAGGTTGGGCCATTTGCCCATATAAACGCGCGACAAAACCGCTTCTGCAATGAGGCTGGCGGCAATCGCCAATAGGGTGCGGGTGTAGCTCTCGAGGATGCCGTAGGAAAGCTGGCCCACCAACAGGACACAGGAGATCAAGAGCGGGGAGAGATAGCGGTTGGAGGGGCTGAAGAAGCGCTTCCACGCTGCCTCAAGCTTTACCGGTCGCGCGATACTGACGCCTTGACTCATTCCGCCTCCCTGACATTGTAGAGCTTTCCGGCAACCAGGTTCTGGATGGTCTGGACTTTACCGGATGGCCAGCGGATGATTGCCTTCTCGATCTGCGGATTCTTGCCCAGGCCGAAATGCAGCCGGCGATCGTTCTGCGCAGCAAAGCCGCTTCCTCCGGCGACGTGCTGTATTTGCTGTTGCCCGTTCCAGTAAAGAGTTACCTGGGCACCAATGGCACTGCGGTTGCTGCTTGTCCCCTCGAGGGCAAATTCGACCCACTTGTTTTGCGGGTTTACGGTGTTCTTGTAGATCAGCAGAGGACCGCCCTGGTTGGCAACCACTACGTCCAGGACGCCGCGATTCCACAAATCGGCCATGGCCACCGAACGGCCGTCGTAGATATCGGTTGCGCCGACAGCCTGAGCGACGTCGACAAATTTTGCGGCTCCGTCGTTGATCCAGACTTTCTTCTGCTGATAACCGGACAGGCTGCGTCCGTTGAAGGCTGGCCAGTCGGCTGCGTCGCCGATGATTTTGCTGTTGCCGCCGGCGACCCGGGAAAAGTCATACCAGTAACTCTTATTCCGGCTGAGGGAGATATAGCCGTTGGTGAGATAGAGATCCAGGTAGCCATCGTTGTTCAGATCGCCGAATTGCGCGCCGAAGCTCCAGCCACCGAGTTCCACGCCCATATCCCGGGCCAGGTTTTCGTACTTCAAGGTCGACCCTTCCTGGGGCACCCAGAGATTGTTGCCCTGGATCAGCACTCCCTCCTGGGAGATGTTGGAGACGTAGATGGCGTACTTGCCCTGGTTGAGTATGTCTCCATAGGCAACGTTCATGCCGCTCTTGGGGGCAAAGCCCACGCCCGTCGCTTCGCCCGCTTCGTGAAAGTGGCCACCGTCATTGAGATACAGTTCGGAGACACCATAGTCGTTGGCGATGAACAGGTCGGGATGGCCGGTGCCGCGCAAGTCCGCGGCAGATGCGGCGAGGGCCCATCGAGTGCTTTTGATTCCGGCCTTTTCGCTGACCTCCTCGAACTTGCCATTGCCGAGGTTGTGAAACAAGTACTTTCGACCGCCATTTTTGGCGTACTCAAAACTCTCGGGCATCATGCGCGTGGTACGCAAATGCCATAGATCCAGTTGCTCCGGGTAGTAGCCACCGACGAAGAGGTCGAGCAGGCCGTCACCGTCATAGTCAAACCAGACGGCGGTGTTTGCATTGATCCATGGGGGTAAGCCGGCAGTGTCACTTACTCGCGTAAATCCATGGCCATGGTCGTTGTGGAAGAGCTCCGGCTTTCCCCACTTGATGAGAAACAGATCTTCGTAACCGTCATTGTCATAATCGCCCCAGACGGCTCCCATGGAGACCCCGGTTCCTGCCCGGTTCACATCGGCCAGCCCCATCTGCGGCGCCACGTCCTGAAAGGTGCCGTCGTGCATGTTGCGGTAAAGGTGGTTCTGGCTGCCGGTGGCGCTGTTGGTTGCGTAGAGATCCGGCCAGCCGTCACGGTCGAAGTCGACGACGGAAACCGCGGCGCCCATCGAGGCGACCTCCGGCATGATGGCTTCCAGCTTGGGGTCGAGGGTCGGCGGCTGGTGAACGAAATGAATGCCGGCTTGCTGCGAGACCTCTTGCAGATGGAATCCGTAGCGCGCGATCGCCTGGCCTTCATCCAGCTTTGCCTGGGCTTCTTCGCGCCGGGCGGAAACCTGGCGAATGGCCAGGGGCGTGGCTAACATCCCCAGGAACAGAATGGCCAGAATGACTCTTGCGGTGCGGCTTGCTTTCATTGCGCCTCGCCGCTCCTCAGAGCGTGATCAAGAGGTTCGGGGGTTACGTAGCGGGTGTGGTAGTTTTGCCAGTCCTGCGGATGTTGGCGGTAGACCCACTCGCTTTCCAGGGTGCCCGGGGCCTGGTTGTATTGCGTCCTGGCGTGGTACGGCAAGGGCCGGATCGTTCTTGATTCAACGGTGTTGTAGTCTCCGTCTTTAATCCAGCCATCTCCGGCGATTACATAGTCTCTGACCCATCCGGCCGGGGGCGGAGGCTGCTCGGGGAAACGCAAGGCAATCTCGTCGCCGGCGTTCATGATCACATAGCGATCATCGATGGCTGACAAGAGCGGCCGGACGTCGCCGTAGCGAGTGTAGTAACCCTCGAGGTCGCGCCAGATCTGGGTGGTGGCGGCGATGCGGTTGTAGTTGGGCAATTCAGGAGAAGAGGGGTTGGCCTGGTTGACCACGGAATATCCGCGGTAATGAAGGTCGGCTTGCGACGGATCCAAACGTGTGACTTTTGTTTGAGTATGCGGCAGGCCCTGGGCCCACTGGATCTGATCCCAATAGACTTCAAGGTTGGTGCGTAGGCGCAATTTGCGCGGTGTGCCGGGCAGGAAGACGTTCTCCAAATTGATGAGGCAGATCTTTTTGCGGCCGGCCGGGAAGCCGAGGTTCGCCTGGGCGGTGCGCCATCCACCATGGCCGTCGGGAACTTCGAGGCTTAGCGGTTGCGCCTTTTGATGATGTCCCTGGCTGATGGCTACGTTCACGGAGGAGTCTGTCGGATGGACCCATCCCCTGGCTATCAGCCACAGGGGGCCGCTCGTGGGTACATCGTTGCCAAGATCTACCTCGACATAGTGATCGCGGGTGAGCCCCTGGTATTGTCCGCGGCCGAAGGTATCCAGATAGTTGCCGTCGAGGTTGCTGACGATCCCGGTTACGTCGGCGCCGTGATCGTCGGTTGCTTTCGCGATGCTGTGGGGCGGGGCCACGGTGGTGATGGCGAGCTTGGGCGGGGGCACCACGAACCGCTCATCGGTGAAGATTGCGGTGCCGGCAGGATGGTCGACGACCATCAGCTTCAGGTAGTCGTAGTAGTAGGTTTCCCAAAGCTCGCCGGTGAGCCGCAGATCGTAATAGCCATTGTGCGGCACGAGTTGATCACCGCTGATCTTGTACCACTCTTCGGTGGCTGCGATCCCCGGGGATCCCACGGAGTCGATTTGCAAGCCAATCGCCGAGCCCCAAGGGACAGCGTCCTTCACGAAGCTCATCTGCTTGCCATTCCAGGCAAAGAGAAAAGGACAAGAACCCTTCAGACGCTGCTCGGTCAGCACTTCCTGATCGGCTTTCAAAGCGAACTCGGCGTTTTGCATGCCATTGGGCCAGAGGATGGTGACAACGTCGGCGGTGGTCTGCTCTCCCAGGCCGAAGTGAAGTTGCGGCGAGGCGATGGCTTGCTTCTGCAGCAGCAGGCCGGAACGTAAATCCATCTCGCCTCCAATGCCGAAGGAGTTGATGCGCTGGTCGCCAGTGGCCACACGGGCCCTGGGACGAAGGATTTGCCAGTGGTAGTTTTTGCTTCCGCGGTTCAGCGATTGCTGCGGTTCTCCGTTTGAGGACAAGCCGAGCAGGTCCAGCTTTCCGTCCGCATTGAGGTCGGCAAGGTCAAATACGCGAGGTGAGCCTGCGGGAGCCGGCAGCGCGGTGAATTTCTGCGCTCCGTTGTTCAACCAAACAACGGCGCCGGGAGGATCGCCAGGATTGAGCGCCACGGGGAGAGATAACAGGTCGACCGCTCCGTTGTTGTCGAGGTCTGCAGCACGCAGACGAACTTCTGCCGCAGGGCGGGGTACGTTTCCCAACGGGGTCACCTTCCACGCCTGGTCCGCGCGCGTGATCGCGACCAGTGCACCTGTCTGCGCATCTGTCCGCTCGAGGACTACGAGATCAAGGGTTCCTGAGGAGCTCAGGTCGGCGACGGTGACTGCTTTTACCGGCGGCAGATTTGCGGGCAGCGGAAGCTCGTTGAACACACCACCTCTCTGGTTGTGGAAGAAGTGCAGGATGCCGGAGCCATCTACCATGGCCGCGTCGGGATTGCCGTCGCCATCGAGGTCGACCCAAGCGAAACCGCGCAGGCCTGTGATGCCGTTAAACGGGTGGACCGAAGTGAAGGTTCCATCGCCGTTGTTTCGCAGGACTAGCGGAGATGCTTGATGCGTGGCTAAGAGGATGTCCATGTCTCCATCCGCCTCGACATCGATGGCCCAAGCGCCGGAGTAGCTGGCGTGGAGCAACGCCGGCGGCAGCTTGGTCTGGGCGGTTACGTCTGTAAAGGATGCTGGGCTCTCCTGACGGAAAAAGCGAACGCCGCCCTCTCCTGCCAGGACCAGGTCGGTTTTGAAGTCGTAATTAAAGTCGACGGGCAGAATGGACTCGGGCTGAAGGGGCGCATTTGCGGATCCTCCCGGAAAAGGGAGTTCTGCGCCAGTCGACAACTTCACGCTTTGACTATTGGCCACGGCGATGGCCGGCGCGCCTGCTCCGCTGAGCGAAACGGCTCCGATCCAGGTCCACGGATTCTCTTTTCCTGAGGCTAGACCGGTCATAGCCCCGGTCTGGAAGTTGATTGCGGTATCGGCGGGCGGCGGAGTAAATGTTGGCGAGGACAGCAGCAGGAATCGGGTGAAGGGTGTGGCCTCGTTGCCTGCGGTTGGCTGGATCAGGTTCAGGCTTTGACGAAATTCCGGTACGCGCATGAGTGAGTTGCGTAAAAACGCGATGCGTACCGCGGCTGATCGCGGATCGGGGCCGGCGGCCGCAGCTTGCAAAGCGGTCCACTGTTGTTGCACTTCCGGCGGCCAAGTTGCTGCGTGCGCGTTCAGGTTGGCTACGACGGAGTGCAGGGTCTGCGCGTCTCCGCGCTTTGCCGCCACTCGCCCCAACTCGAGCAACGCCGCTGGATTGCCTGGCTGGGCGGCGAGAATCTTTTGCAGCAGTTGCTGAAATTCAGCCTCTCCGTTGGCGTCGCCCTGGCGCTCCACTTCCTGCGCCAGCAAATACATGGCGCGAAGGTTACCGGGGTTGATCTGGACGGCTTTGCGGAGTTCGACGATGGCTTGCGAGGGATTGCCCCGTTTGCTCTCGAGTACACCTGACAGGTAGTGAAGGTGGTCGTTTTGCGGCGCCAGGTTTTGCGCCTGCGCCAAGCGTTTGGCCGCCGCATCGAAATTTCCCTGACGTAATGCAAGCAGGCCCCAGTTTGCCCAGCCGGCCGGCTCTCCTGGCGCCAGTTGCGTTGCTCGTTCCAGGGTGGTGTCGGCACGCACGTCGTCTCCTACCTGCAGCGCCGCCAAGCCTACGTAGAAGGCTGTCACCTCGTCCAGATATGCCTTGGTGTCAGGCTTGGGTAGTCCGGAGGGGTTGCAGCCAGTCACTAGCACGATGAGGGCTATCGTCCCGCAATGGGCTGCTCTGCTGATGTTCCCCCATGTTCGAGAGCTTCTACTGCTCATATGGCCTTATGCTCGCACTCCCACGCTAGCTTATCCGATCGCTAATGGGGGAATCCGAGGCCGCGTTGCGGTAGGTCGAGGTTATCTGAGGTAGAGCGAGACGGAATCCTCCCTAGGGTGGATGGAGAGTTCCACCCTTCGGTGGAGCAGTGGCGGGTTGTTCGCGGTCGATTCCTTCTTGAGAATCTGAACAGGGCCGGGACAGTCCCCGATTGGATTTGCGGCGACCCAATCCGCCTTCAGCCGTCCCTGCGGGACTCAATCATGTTGCATTTGTACCCAGGACTAGCGTCCTGGGCTAAGTTCAACGTCCCTGCAGGACTAAATTCGTAAGCCCTGGTTCTCTAACAGCACCAAAAGGCAGCTTCCAAAACAGGACTGAACCATCAGCGCAAAATGACTGGACGGCGGATCGTCTTTGGGTTTATGATCGATAATCGATATAGCGATCATCGATTATGCCGAAACAAAAGCTCGATCCCCTCCCATCCGCCGCTTTTCAGATTCTTCTTTCGCTTGCCGGCGAAGATCTTCACGGTTACGGCATCATGCGCGAGATCGCCGACCAGACCGGCGGCCGCATGCGCCTGGGCCCCGGCACTCTGTACAGTTCCCTCCGATCTTTGCTGGAAGCCAAACTGATTGAGGAACTCGATTCGCGCGAAGACTCTTCGATCAATGACGAACGCCGACGCTACTACCGCCTCACCTCAGCCGGACGCCAACTTGCCTGCGCAGAAGCAGACCGTCTCGCTGATCTTCTTCGGGTTGCGCGTGCCAAAAAAATCCTGAGAGGGGAACATGTCTGAGAAGATCTATGCTTGCCTGCTCCGGCTTTATCCCGCAAGTTTCCGCGATACGTATGGCAAAGATGCGCTGCAACTCTTCCGCGACCGACTTCGCGCAGAGACCGGCTGGTTTCGCCGAATGCGACTGTGGTTCGACATCTTCCTCGATCTTGCCATCTCGGTTCCGCGCCTGCACTTCAACACGCAACCTACATTCGCCGCTGCCACGGTTGCAAACTCCACGGGCGCACCAGCATTCCGGATTCTCGAAGACGAGCCCCTTCGACCCGCCGCGCTGTTATCCGGCTGTGTGATCACCCTCGCTGTGTGCGCACTGTTCGCGGTATCCCTCAACCACCCTGGCGTTTTTCATAGTCTTGCGGGATCGAGAGCGAAGGGCAACTCCACTGCGGGGCGAGCTTTCGCCCAGGCTACTCCCGACAAGCTTGCCGCTGCAGGATCCGCTGCCGGGGAGTCGGCGAACAAGGCCGCGCCCGGCAGCGACCATTCCGTGCCAAATACAACGCTCGATCCCGAGCGCCAGCGCGTACTCGACGCGGTTATCGCTAACCTGCAGCAACACTACTTCGATCCTGTTATCGCACATCAAACGGCCGACGCGCTGCTCGCGCACCAGCGGCGCGGCGACGACGCTGCTGCCGCCACGGACAAGGTCTACGCGGCACTGCTCACGGCGCAAATGCGCGAGGTAAGCCACGACTTGCACCTGGAAGTCGTCTATACCGCAACATTTCCTCCCCAGCCGTTGGCACGTATGCTGACCTCATTGCAAAAGGACAACTGCTCCTTCGAGAAGGTTCAGATACTTCCGCACAATATCGGCTATCTCAAACTTGATGCTTTTCCCGATCCCTCCGGCTGTGGCCGCACCGCCACCAGTGCGATGGCTTCTTTGAACAACGTCAATGCCCTGATCTTCGATCTCCGCGACAATCGAGGAGGAACCGCCGAGATGGTCTCGCTCATCTCGTCTTACCTGTTCGATCACCCCGAATATATGTTCGATCCCAGAAGAGTACCGACGTCGCGGTCGTGGACGTCTTCTCCGGTTCCCGGCAGCAAACTCGCCAATAAGCCTGTATATATCCTCACCTCGCCCATCACGATTTCCGCCGCGGAGCAGTTTACCTACGACCTGAAGATGCTGAAGCGGGCAACCATCGTCGGCGAAGTCACCGCCGGTGGTGCGCATGCGGGCGTCTGGCATCGCATCGACGACCACTACGGCGTGGCCATACCCGAGAACCGTGCGGTCAATCCCTACGGCCAAGCGGATTGGGAAGCAGCCGGCATCCAGCCCGACATCAAGGTCTCCGCAGCTGCGGCGCTCGATGCCGCCGTACAACGGGCCCAATCCCAGATCCATGAGCATCAGCGTTCAGTGCACCATGATTGAGAATTTTGTTTGAGTATAGTGTTCCGCGTTTCCAGCCGAGGTCCGCGAAAACTGCAGATCCCTCCACGGCACGCCGGGACAGGTCGGCTTCGCTCGGGATGAACAAAATGTGCTCGAGATAGGAACAGGGGCTAAAGAGTCTGCGTGAGAATTCGCATTTCCAAACTCAGTCCCGCACGGACCATTGAACTTAGCCCAGGACGTTAGTCCTGGGCTAAGTTCAGTCTGAGCTGTCCAAATTAGCGGAAGAATCGACTTTTTGACGATGTAACTTGTTGACTGCGTTGAGGAGAATTCGGCGGAACAAAATCAGGTCGCCCTGTTTGATCGGCGCTGCATAGATGGCGCGAGTTTTAGAGTTGCCTGATAAACGCAGGGCACCGCGAGTGCGCGCACTACAAGGGGTTTAGCGATTGAGTAAGGACTAAAGGAAAACGGCAGATCCCACGGCACCCCGGGGCGGGCGAGATGACAATTCTGCTTGAGCATGGTGTCCGTGTTTCCAGAAAAGGTCCGTGGAACTGCAGATCCGCTCAGCTCCGCTTCGGGATGACAAAGGAAAGGGTGGCGGTTCCATAGGCTATGGTTGCTGGACCGAGACCGTTTCTCAAATCTCAATTTGGACAAGTCTGAAGTTCAGTCGTCCCTGCGGGACTAAATTCGTAAATGCTGGTTCTCACGCAGACTCTAAAGCCCAGATTCTTGTTGAGTCCTTCCGGCACGACTTTACAGGCTGCGGAAAAACCCGGTTTGTATCAGGGCACAACTTTAGTAGGGTCGTAAATGAATGAGACTAGGATGGGCTTAAAGCCCGTCGTTGAGGGATGTTTTCGGCCCGACTAGTCGTGCCCTGATACAAAGCACGAGCGCTCATGGGTGGGAAGGGCCTCGATGTCTACCCGTTCATTTCTCTCCCGACTCGCCTCAGCGAGTCGGCTGCTCGGGATGACAAAGGAAAGGGCAACGGTTCCATAAACAGTGGTTGCTGAACCGAAACGCTTTTCAAATCTATTTTTCAGGTTGGCTGCGTGAAATCCTACCCGGCACTCCCGTGCCGGGCTACAGATTGTCCCGTCCCTGCGGGACTGATTGTGTTGGGTGACCTGCGGTGGTTTCTACCCACTGAAAGCCCATACGCTTCCAGGGAAAAAGTACCTCAGGGGCTTCTCCCGGCTTGTTGCTAAACATCGTTCTTGGTGCGGAAGAGGTAGATCAGCAGGGGCATCATGAAGAGGATTGCGATCACGGTGGTGAACATGCCACCGACAACGACGCGGGCCAGCGGTTGTTGGGCCTGGGCGCCAATTCCGTTGGCCAGGGCGGCGGGGCAGAGGCCCAGGCCGGCGGCCATGCAGGCCATGACCACGGGGCGCATTTCGTCACTGCAGCCTTTCCTTAGTCCCTCGTCAAACCCGTCTTCGGCCTGGGCACGACGAATGCCGGAGAGGAAAACGACGGCTCCCAAGGTGGCAACGCCGGTCAGCGAGGTGAAGCCGACGGCGGCGGAGATGCTGAATGGGGTACGGGTAAGCCACAGGGCCAGTACGCCTCCAATGGCTCCAAAGGGCAAGGTACCAAGCACGATGAGCGCGTCTTTCCAGGTGCGGAATTGGATATAGAGCAGGACGAGAATCGCGACCAAGCTGATGGGAATGATGAAGGCAAGGCGGCGCTGCTCTTTGCGTAAGCTGTCGAACTCACCGGCCCAGGTGTAGTTGTAACCAGAGGGTAGTTTTATCTTGTCGGCCAACTGATGCTGCAGATCCTCAATGGTCGTGGCCAGATCGCGGCCGCGCACGCTGAACTTGATAGGAATATAACGGCGGCCGTTTTCACGATAGATCATGAAGGCGCCGTCGCGAGTTTCAACATCCGCTATCTGGCCAATGGGAATGCGGCCCCCGTCAGGCGTCGGCAGCAAGATGCCTTTAATGGCGTCGGGGCCGTTGCGATATCGCTCCGGAAAGCGGACGGTTAGATCGAATCTGCGGTCGCCTTCAATGATCTGGGTGACAGCTGCACCACCCACCGCTGCCTGAATGGTGGCATTTACGTCAGCGGCAGCGAGACCGTAACGCGCAGCCTTGGCGCGGTCGATGCGGATGAGCAGGCTGGGCTGGCCACCAATGCGAAAGATGCCGACATCGGCGACGCCTCTTACGGATTGCATCACTCCGGCGATCTGGTTGGAGAGGCGCGACAAGGTGTCAAAGTCGTCGCCAAACAGCTTGAGCGAATTTTCCCCCTTTACGCCGGACATGGCTTCTTCCACATTGTCCTGAATGTTCTGGGAAAAATTCAGGTCCATGCCCGGAATGAGGGAGAGGCGATGGCTTATCTCATCGATCAACCCGTTTTTGGTGAGACCCGGACGCCACTCGCCGGGCGGCTTGAGAGCGACGGAGACTTCCACGTCGTTGAAGGTGACCACGTCGGTTCCGTCGTCAGGACGGCCCATTTGGGAGACGGCCTGAGTCACCTCGGGCGACTTGGCAATCTGCGCCCGCAGCTCGTCGCCAATCCTGGCCGCGGCGTCAAAGGAAATGTCCTGGGGAAGCGTAGCGCGGATCCAGAGGTTCCCTTCTTCCAGGGGAGGCATGAATTCTCCGCCCACAAAGGTGAAGAGTATGGCGGAGCCCACGAGGCAAACGAGGGCGAGCACCCAGGTAAGCGGGCGATAGGCGAGGACACGCGGCAGTCCTTTGTCATAGCGGCGACGGAGAAAGTTGCCGAGAAAGGTTTCGTGCTTCTCCTGCTTCAACTGGGTGGGAACAATCAGTTGGGCAAGCACTGGAGCAAAGATGAGGGAGAAGATGAGCGCACCGGTCAAGGCAAACCCGTAGGTGACCGACATGGGGGCGAAGATCTTGCCCGGCACTCCCTGCATGGTGAAAAGAGGAATGAAGGCCACGAGGATGATCAAGGTGGCAAACAGGACGGGCTTGGAGGCGGTGCTTGCGCCTTCGATGATGAGATCGATGTTGTTTTCGTGCTCGGTGCGGCGTGAGAGTTTGCGATAGATGCTTTCCAGGACGACGATGGAGGCATCCACGAGAATGCCAAAGTCGATGGCGCCGATGGAGATCAGGTTGGCAGACTGGCCGGTGAGCACCATCATGGAAAACGCAAACAGCACGGCAAATGGAATAGTGATGGCGGCAATGAAGCTGATGCGCAAGTCGCCGAGCATGGAGATCAACACCAGGGTGACGAGGAAGAGGCCGGAGAAGACTACGTGGCGAACGGTTTTGGTGGTGGTGTTGATGAGATTGGTGCGGTCATAGACGGTGCTGATGTGCATGCCTGGAGGGAGCAGGCTGCCGCGGTTTAACTCGTGAATTTTCTTTTTCAGGGCCTCAAGTGCGGGCAGGGATTTCTCCTGCTTCTGCAGCAAGACGATGCCCAGCACGACGTCCGGGTCGCCGTTGCGGCCGACCTTTCCCAGTCGCGGCTGGAAACCCTCTTTCACCTCGCCCACATCGCGCACCAGCACGGGAGCGCCATTCCGTTCGGCAACGACAACGGAGCCGATATCGTCGGCATTTCTCAGGAGACCGATGGCGCGGACGTTGATGCTTTGATCGCCGAGGGTGAGATAGTTGCCGCCGGCGTTGGCATTGCTGTTCTGAAGAGCATTGAGCACTTGGGGCAGGGTCACATTCATGGCCAAGAGCTTGTTGGGATCCACCTCGATCTGATATTGGCGGGTGGTGCCGCCAAAGGTGGTGATGTCGATGATGCCAGGAACCTGCTTCAACTCGCGGCGGACGAGCCAGTCCTGGGTGGCCTTGAGTTCATTGAGCGAATAGCCACCGCCAGTGAGCTGATAGCGATAAATCTCGCCGATCGGCGACCAGGGTGAGAGCTGCGGCTGTAATCCGTTGGGGAGGGCTAACGTCTGGAGACGGTTCAGGACTTCCTGTTTGTCGCGGAAGTAGTCGCTGTCGAAATTGAAATAAAGCTTTACGTCGCTGAGACCGAAGATGCTGATGGAGCGGACCTGGTCGAGGTGCGGGGTACCGTTTAACGTGGCTTCGACGGGAACGGTGACCTGCTGTTCCATTTCTTCTGCAGACCAGGATGGGTTTTGAGTGATGACCTCGACCAGTGGCGGGGAGGGATCAGGATAGGCTTCGATGTCGAGTTTGGAAAAGGCGTAGACGCCAACTTCCAGGGAGACAACGAACACGATGAGCACGATGGCGCTGTATCCCAGCAGGGTTCGGATCAATGCCTTCATGCTTAGTCTCCGGAGGGCGGTCGCAGCAGCGCCGCCCCGGCAGTGACGACCTGATCGCCATCTTTCAGACCTGCGGTCACGACCACCGTTTTGCCGCGCAAAGCTCCGGTCGTTACCTGGTGCCGGTCATATTTTCCGGGAGAAGTTTGAAGGAAGACGTAGCTGGAGAAGCCGTCGTGAACGACCGCGGTGGTGGGGAGCACAAACTCCGGAGCCGCGGTGCGGGCAATGGAGAGACTGGCGAACATCTCCGGTTTGAAGCGATGCCTGGGATTGGGCAGGACCACGCGGACCTTGAGGGTGCGCGTGGTGGGGTCCATGGCGTCGGAGATATTGGAAATCTTGCCCCGTACGGTTTCGCCCGGGTAGGCAGGAAAGGTCACGTCGACCGATTGGGCGTCGCGGACGGTCGTAAGATCGCGTTCAAAGACGTCGCCGAGAATCCAGACGGAATCGAGGTTAGCGATGGTGGCGATCGGACTGGCATTGTCAAGCGAACGCTGCATTTCGCCACTCGCTGATCCGATTTCCAGAACGGCGCCGCTGATGGGCGCCTTCAGGGCCACCGAGTCTGATGATCCATCGGGGGAAAAGCCGAGCATGTGAATGCGCTGTACGGTGCGGGTAAGCTCTGCATGCGCGGCCTGATCGGCCGCTTCGAGGTCATCGTAATCGCGTTGGGCCATAACTTCGTGTTGCAGCAAAAGCTTGGCGCGATCGAGTTGCCGGTCGGAACGGGCTACCTCGATTTTCGCTTTATCGTAATCGGCTCGCGCGGAAGAAATTTCGCTGCTTTGGATAAGGCCGATGGTTTGCCCCTTGGTCACTTCCTGGCCAGGGCGAACATACAGTTCAACCAGGCGGCCGGTAATTTGCGAGAAGACATGGACGACTCGGGTGGGGTCCGGCTCAACCCTTGCTGCGAGCACCAGGCGATCCGTGACTGATTGCGGATGGACGGTGGCGACCTCGATCGGGGCCTTCGGGGGCGTGCTATCAACGGATGTGGGCTCTTTGTCATTGCAGGCGAGACAGGCCAGGAGCGACAGGGTAGCCATCCAAAATTTGAACGACGATCCAATAGAGGACGCTTGCGTCATAGCTCGTTTCACGGGACTATCTCCGATGCAGCGACGTAGCTGAGTTGGTGGAGACCAAGCCAGACCTGCACATTGGCGTTCAAGGCGTCGAGATTGACCTGCCGGTAATCGCGCAGAGCGTCGAGGTAGTCGAGCAGAGTGCTGCCTCCGTGGCGGTAGCTGAACTCGAGGTTTTCGCGAACGCGTGAAGCTTGTGCAAGATAGTGACCGTTGTAGCGCTGTGACTGTCGCAGCGCAGTTTGGTAGCCGGCCCAAGCCTGGTCTACATCATTGATGACCTGGTTGCGCACCGCTATTTCGGAGAAGCGGGTGGACTGCGCTTCATAGCGGGTCCGTTCCTTTTCGCCCTGATTGCGATCGAAGATGCGCAAGGGGATATTCACCTGGAAGCCGCCCGAGTTGTCATTACCGGAGCGATCGTATTCACCGCCCAGGGTCGGGTCGGTGGTCCCATAGGCTTCGGCCAGCTTGACGTTGGCTTCAGCCACGCGGAGAGACTGCTGAGCGGCGCGATAGTCAGGACGCTCGGCAAGCGCCCGCTGTTCCACGTCTGCTACGGTCAGAGTGACTTGGGGAGGATCGAGGGTGCCGGCAATGTCAAAAGCCGGGGCCGGCGTGTCGATGCCCAACAGCATCTTTAACTGGTCGGCGGATTGTTCAAGATTCAGATTTGCATTGTCGTAGTCGGCTTCGAACTCGGCAAGTTGGAGCTCGATGCGATCAAAGTCCGTGGCGCTGATATCCCCGGCATCGAGGCGCTGCTTGCTCAGCTCGACGGTCTTGCGATAGCTCTGGAGATTGTCATCGGCGATTTTCAGCCCGGCTTTCGCGCCCAGCATCTGGGTGAAGGCCTGTTTGACAGCGAAGATGGTCTGCCGTTCCGTGTCCTGGTATTGGCTCTGGGTGACGTCGGTGGTGGAGTGCGCAAGGTCAAGCCGCCAGCGGCGCTTCTGCCCTCGTTCGAAGAGGCGCGACACGTTGGCCGCATAGGAATAAGGGTTGCCGGGGTTGTTCGCCGGGAGGGTCACGTCGGTGCCGCTTAGTGTAAGGTTCGGATTCTGACGCAGAGCGGCTGTGACTTCGCTGGCCCTGGTGGCAATCACATGCTGCTGCCCGGAGAGAAGATTAGGGTTCTTTGCGCGCGCCAAGGCGATGGCCTGTTGCAAGGTCAGAGGCACCCCGGGTGTCTGGGCGGGGGAGGAAGCGCTCGAGGACAACAAGACCATGAACAGTGTCCACGGGAGCAACCGGATGGGTGTCATAACGAGACGGGTCAAGATTTATGGCCGGAGCGACCCCCTGTGTGCGTTTCGGCGAAAAACCATCAAATTGGGTTTTCCCGCCATGAGAAGAATATAGCAACCTCGGGGCATAATGAATTGTAACTAAAGGGGTAAGCGACTTTGCTATGAACGGCCTGCGTAATGTGCTAGTGGAGTCTTACCCTCTATGTTGATGAGAATGACCGTGAGTTTGGCCCGATGAACGAACGTGCGCTCCGCCAGTTGGCCCATGTTCCGCGCTTGGCCATCCAGGCCGCAAGCAGCGAAACCGCCCGGGATACCAACCGAACCATCATCCTCGAACTGATTCGCCTGGCCGGTGCGGTTTCGCGGGCCGATTTAGCTCGTCTCTCCGGTCTGCAAAAGAGCACGGTTTCGGCGATTGTCGAAGAGCTGCTGGCGACCGACTGGATCTGCGAAGGCGAAACCGGCTTCAGTAAACACGGGCGAAAGCCGCTAATGCTGGAAGTGAACAATGACCTAGGCGTGGTTATCCTCGATCTGCACCCGGACAATGCCATCGTCGCTCTCTCAGACTTCAGCGGCATATTTCTGGTTCAGGAAAATGTGCCGATTTCTGCCCAGCCGCAACGGTCGGTCACCCAAATTCTGGCGGCCATCAAACGAGTGTGTAGTGCCGAGCCGAGAAAAGCCATCCAGGGCGTGGGTATCAGCGTGCCGGGGCGGGTGGATCGGGTTACCGGGCGGTTGGCATTTGCGCCCAACCTGGGCTGGGGCCCGTTCGACATTGGCAAGGCGATCGGGAATGGAACCGGGCTCCCGGTCGAGATTGAGAATGCGGCCAACCTGATCATCTTGGCCGAGCGTTGGTTTGGCAGCCTATCGGGCGTCCAGGATGCGGTCGCCATTAACGTGTCGGAAGGCCTGGGCACCGGCATTTTAGCCGGAGGGCACCTTATCTCGGGCTGGAACGGCATGGCAGGCGAGTTTGGGCACATGTCGGTGGAGGCCGCGGGCCTTCTCTGTGGCTGCGGCAACCGCGGCTGTTGGGAGACGGTGGCATCCAACCAGGCTGCTCTCCGGCACTATCGCAAGTTGAAGGGAAAGGCGCCGGCCTCCTTCACGTATCGTCATTTGCTAATTGATGCCCAGGATCACAAACCGGAAGCGGTGGCAGCGCTGCGCTACCAGTTTGTGCAGCTCGCCCGCGGACTGCGAACCATTCTCGCCGGGCTCTCGCCGGAGGTGGTTTTGTTTGCCGGCGATATCGTATCCGCGTGGCCTTACTTCTCGAGCATCCTGAGCGAAGAATTACCGGGGAATCTGAACGCGAAGCTTCCTCGTATCATCACCACCGCAGACTGCGGCATGGCCCGCCTGCGGGGAGCCCTGGCCCTGGTTTTGCAGCATCACCTCAGGCCTGTCTCTTCGCGCTCGGTTCCCCGCCGCATCATCATGAGCGATGGCATGCGTTAGAACGCCATTTTAGAAACGCACGGCTCCCGAGAGTTGGATCGAACGGCCGCCTCCTATCCCGTTAATCCCTGTGCCGCTGCCAATTGTGCTGGTCACTTTTCCAAAGGTGGTGCTCGTAATGGAATTTTGAGGGCTGGCAAATTGCGGGCTATTGCTCAACTGGAACGCGTCCGCCCGGGTTTCCAGGGAGACACTTTCCCAGATGGCAAAAGTCTTGAACACAGAAAGGTTGTCCTGAATGTATCCCGGCCCGTAGTACGCGTTTCTGGCCACATTTCCGAGCACGCTTCCGTAGGCGATAGGGCATGCTCCCGTCTTGGGACAGCCGGCAGGTTGGGCGAAGCTTGCAGGATCAAACCAATTGCTTCCCGTCCCTATGCCATGAAGCACATGAAAGGGGGCAACAAGATTTGCATTCTGGCCTTGTCCCGGAGTATTGATCGTACCCGCATTGGCGGTTACGTTGAAGGGTAAGCCTGAATAGAGAGAAACAATGGCGGATAGCTGCCAGCCGCCCAGCAACGAAGAAGCGATGCCGGTATTCAACCAATGTTCGCCCGGACCGAACGGCAGCTTGTAAATCAAGCTCTCCTCGAAGTTGAGCCGGTGATCGAAATCGTTGGGTGCATAGTTGTGACGCTGATCGATCCAGAAGTAAAGATTGCCATCGTCACCGGTTTGGTAGCCGAGGCCCTTGCCCCAGGTGAATGAGGTGGTCACGCCCAGGCTCTTGGCGAAGCGACGGTTCAATTGCAACTGGAGAGACTGGTAATTGGAGGAGAAGCCCAGGAAGTTCACGGTGGTCGCGGCGCTGCGCTTAAAGGCGATATATTCCGGTTCGCCCGCCGTGCCCAGGCCGAGCGCCGGGGGAAGATTGATATTTTGTGACGAGCCTAAGTGAACGCCGTGGTTGGCTACGTAGGCTACCTGCATGGTGAACTGTTGCGGCAAAGCCTGTTGCACCGCCACGTTCCAGGACTCCACGTATGGGTTGTGATAGTCCTTGGGGATGACTGTATACGCCTGAGCAGGCGCAGGACTGATGATGCCGTTGTCGGGAATTTTGATGTCGACCGGCGGCGGGAAGCCGAGTTGGAAAGTTATCGGCGTTACGTTGTCGGACTCGAGTGCGGGTCCGTACTGGTTGAGTTGTTGGTAGCTGTTATTCGCCCGGACCGGGTAGTTATACGCGTAGGTATTGTCTTCAAACGGCGTGTAGCTGATGCCGAAGCCTCCGCGAATTACAGTTTGTTCGCTGGCACGATAGGCCAACCCGAAGCGCGGCGCAAAGTAGCTATACCTGGTCTGCAATCCAAGATTGGAAGGATTCGAACCTATCCCGGCGATGACCAGGGAATTAGTCGTCGGATCATAGTTGGAAAAGCCTCCGGCGCTCTTGGGGGTTGCCGGCGGATAAAACTCCCAGCGAAGCCCCAGATCCACGGTCAACTTAGGCGTAACCTGCCATTTATCGCCGGCGAAGGCGAAGAACCACCATTGCCGATATGCGGGGAAAAAGGTGTTGATGTCCCGGCCCACCTGCTGAAGGAACGTCGAAGAGAAAGCTGGCGATCTCATTGGCTACATTCGTGGAAGCACCTGGCTCCGAAGTGTTGTTTTCTGCGAACGTAATGGCTCCGCGCGGACTGAACGTCTGGTCCTGCAGCAGATCGTCATGGACGCGCCGAATGTCGACGCCGAATTTGACGGTGTGATTGCGAATGATTTTGGTCCAGTGGTTTACGCCATCGATGTTGGTCTCTGCGCGTATCCAGGGCAGCGAAGCGGAGTACCCAATGAGCGGGGTGCTGGTGCTGTTGGTGAAGTCCTGCATTAGGATGCCAACCTGGCCGCTGGTGAACTGGCTGATATTGACACCGGGAATTCCAGCCTGCGTGGCATAGTCGGTTCCATAGCCGCTGGGCGTAGCGCTGTTGCCATAATTAGCCACCCCGATGCGGGCTTCGGTCAGAAGAGTCCCGGAGAAAGCGCGGTCATAATTGATACCGGTGCTGTAGATACCAGATTTGCCTGTACCCGCAAACGCGCTCTGCGCCGCGCCGCCGCCTGCGGCCCCGAATGCGGGCTGCTGGAAAATGTTGACGTCCTGGCGGTTGTATCGGCCGCTCAGGTGATCCTTCGGGGTAATTTGATAATCGACTTTTATGTCGTATCGAGTGGTCGTCTTCTGGAAAGGCAGGTTGATGGAAAAGTTATTCGTTGGGGCCGTCAGGTTCGTGCCCAGGTTCGCGTTGGGCGCAGGCAACAATTTCAACAGCGCGAGGGATACGGGGTTCACGCGGGAAAAAGGAATCTGGTTGTTGGCGAAAGGCGTGCGGCCCGCTCCAGTAGAATCTCCCGTCGCCGGATCGTAGACTTGACCCTTGCCGGTACTTGTTAAAGGACCGCTCAGATCGATGAAGCCGGCCGAGTTGGGCGTATACCACTGGGTCGGCGGAATGGTGAGAATATTCGAGTTGGCTTCGTGGTCCGGAGAGCGATAGTAGTCTCCGTAGAAAAAGAGCCGGTCTCTGATGATGGGGCCGCCGACTCCGCCGCCGAAGTAGTTATAAGCCAGGTGCCCCACGCCCTTGTTGAAGTAGGAGCGCGCCTGGAATTCGCTGTTCTGGAGGAACTCGCTGGCCGAACCGTGAAATTCGTTGGTGCCGGACCGGATGCTCACATTGGTCACGGCGCCGACAGCGCGGCCCAGCTCCGCATCGTAGTTAGCCGTAGAGACGTCCACGGTCTGAATCGACTGGATCGGCGGAATCAAGATCTGCAGCAGCCCCGTCCGCTCATCGTCATCAATGCCTTCAATCTGATAGCTGTTGCCCATCCGCGGGGTCCCGTTTACTTCCGTTTGGATGGAACTTGCGGCGTTGAAAAACTGGGAGTGCTGGTAGACCGGAGGCCCGACTCCCGGCACGAGAGTCAGTAATGTCTGAAAGTTTTGATTGACCGCCACCGGCGCCGTCTGCAGGGTGTGCGACTCAATGTTTGCGCTCACGTCGGCACGGTCAGTTTGCATGATCGGGGGCGCAGCGGTCACGATAACGCTTTCCGTAATACTTCCGGGCTGAAGGGAAAGATCCACGCGCGTCGCGGTATTCACCACGACGTCCACGTTCGCGCGCGTCTCCTTCTTGAAGCCTTTGGATTCGACACTTACCGTGTAGTTTCCCGGCGTTAGATTGGGAAAGGTAAAGTTGCCGCTATCATTCGTCACCCCGGCGTGGGCAATCCCCGTGCTGCTTTCCAGTATCTGGACTTGTGCGTTGGGCACAGCCGCGCCGGTGTCATCGGTGACGTTGCCCAGCAGCGTCGCCGATACTGCTTGCCCGCGGGAAAGCGGGGCCAACAGAAAGACCAAAGAAGCTAGTATGGCGGTCAACAGCCAAGGAGCGCGCCTAGGCAACTCCCGAGACGAGTGTATTTGCTGGTGCATTACAGCCTCCGAAAGGAAACGACATCTTGTTTTGAAATCCCCTAATGTACGAGTCGCAAACTAATGCAGCCGGATAGTATCAGGGTTGGACAAGGGTTGACTAGCTCCCGGATTTAAATCAGCAACAGTGGAGCGATTACTTGCAATTAACAAGTAAACTTCTTTATTGTTTTCATGTGCTTGGCAAGCCGAGATCGAAGCGCCGTTCCGGTTGCCCCGTCAGCGTGGGGCTGGAGGTTTTTGGCGACAGCTGGTCGCTGTTGGTCGTCCGCGACCTTATGGTTCGGGGTTATCGAACGTTCAAGGAATTCCACCAGGCCGGCGAGGGAATCGCAACCAACATTCTGGCCGACCGGCTGCAGAGGCTTCAAGCGGCCGGAATCATCTATTGCGAGCGGGCGGAGACGGACGGAAGAAGATTGAACTATCGGCTCACCGAGAAAGGGATCGATCTTGCGCCGGCTCTGCTCGAATTGTTGATTTGGGGGGCGCATTATGAGACGAGCGAGGCACCCTGCTCGGTGATCGAGACCATGGAGCAGAACCGGGAAGCAGTGCTGGCAGAGGTTAGGCGGAGATGGAGGGAAAGGGATTCCACCCCGTTGCTGCCCAGGTCAGGCGCGTGGCGTTGGCAATCAAGAGAAATAAAAGGAGCGGATGATGAGTAAGGTGCGAGTACTGGTTGGCACGCGCAAGGGCGCTTTCGTGCTGTCGTCTGACGGCAAGCGTGAACAGTGGGACGTCAGTGGTCCTCATTTTGCGGGGTGGGAGATTTACCACGTCAAGGGATCGCCGGTTGACCCCAATCGGCTGTACGCGTCGCAGTCGACCGGCTGGCATGGCCAGCTGATCCAACGCTCCGATGATGGCGGCAAGACGTGGCAGCCGGTGGACAACAAGTTCGTGTATGACGGCGTTGCCGGCACGCACCAGTGGTACGACGGCACGCCGCATCCGTGGGAGTTCAAGCGCGTGTGGCATCTCGAACCGTCGCTGAACGATCCGGACACCGTCTATGCGGGCGTGGAAGACGCGGCGCTGTTCCGCTCCAACGACGGCGGCCAAAGCTGGCAGGAGATCTCTGGTCTTCGCAAGCACGGCTCAGGGCCCGCACTGGCAACCGGGTGCGGGCGGCATGTGCCTGCACACGGTCATTCTCGATCCGAGCGAACCCGGGGCGGATCTTCATCGCTATCTCGTCGGCGGGGGCTTTTCGCACCGATGACGGCGGCGAAACCTGGCGGCCGATCAATCGCGGGCTTAAATCCGAGCACATTCCCGATCCCGAGGCCGAGGTCGGCCACTGCGTGCACCACATTGCGATGCACCCTTCGCGGCCGGGCGTACTGTTCATGCAGAAACACTGGGACGTGATGCGTAGCGATAACGCCGGGGATTCATGGCAAGAGGTGAGCGGGAATTTGCCCACCGACTTCGGCTTCGCCATCGACGTGCACGCGCACGAACCGGAAACGATTTACGTTGTTCCGATCAAGAGCGACACTGAGCACTATCCGCCGGATGGAAAACTGCGCGTGTTCGCAGCCGAACGGGAGGAAACGAGTGGGAGGCGCTGACCAAGGGTTTGCCGCAACGCGATTGTTACGTGAATGTGCTGCGCGATGCGATGGCCGTGGACTCGCTCGATGCCTGCGGGGTGTACTTTGGCACCACCGGCGGACAGGTGTATGCGTCGGCTGACGCGGGCGATAGTTGGGCGCCCATCGTGCGTGATCTGCCCGCCGTGCTGTCGGTCGAGGTACAGACTCTGTCATGATCCGGGTTTTGCTACCGGCACATCTGCGTACGCTGGCGCACGTCAGCGGGGAGGTAAAGGTGAGGTGGAGGGGCCGGTCACGCAGCGCTCGGTGCTGGATGCGCTCGAGGCATGCTATCCGATGCTTCGGGGAACCATCCGTGATCATGTGACGCAGCAGCGCCGGCCATTCCTGCGATTCTTCGCTTGCGCGGAGGACCTGTCGCACGAACCGCCGGACACTCCTCTGCCCGATGCAGTGGTGGCCGAAGCGGAGCCTTTTCTGGTGATCGCGGCGGTGGCCGGGGGCTAGCAACAAAATAAAAATTTGGCGCGTGTCGATTTCGTTTCGGCTTGTTCGACGCGTAAGTAGAGCCGGAAATTTTGAATCTGGCTCGACTTAAAAGGAGAAAACGAGATATGAAGTTCTTGTGCTTGTACAAGTCCGCGAAGCCGGAGGGCACGCCTCCCACGGAGAAGGAAATGGCCGAGATGGGCAAACTCATTGAGGAATGGATGAAATCGGGTAGGCTGCTCGCAACCGAAGGATGCCTGCCTAGCGCACTGGGGGCGCGGATTCGGCTCACCAACGGAAAGTTCAACGTGGTGGATGGCCCGTTCACCGAAGCTAAAGAAGTGGTGGGCGGCTTTGCTTTGATCCGGGCAGCGTCCAAGGCGGAGGCTATCGAGTTCACGAAAGAGTTTCTTAACGTGGCGGGGGATGGTGAAACAGAAATCCGCCAGGTTTACGAGATGTAGACGGATTTCGCGGGGGTAGATTTGTGGGTCACCGTTTTGCGGGCGTCCTGCATCCGAGAATAGGTGGAGGTCAGGATGCCCGGGAAACAGGATGATTCTCACAAGAATTCTCACGGAAAGCGGAAATGGTCTGCTGGAGTCACTACGGATTCCACGCATCCGCAGGCTGGGTTATTCAAACAGGATGCCAAGACCATTGCTCGTGAATTGGCTTCGAAAAGGGTCTCCCCTAAGGGGCCGTCGTCCGGCATGCGGATGCTGACTTTTTATATCAACCGTGCAGGAAAGAATTTGCCGGCGACGCGGTTGAAGGTGCTCGAAGAGGCGAAGGAGTTGTTGCATCGGAAAATTGTCGCGGGTAAGGAGCGGGAGAAGAAGGGTACGGTCGGCAAGAAGGTGGCTTAGGGGCACACCTGTTCGTAGGTCCTACGACCTACGATCCCATTCCTTCGGAGAAACCGCAGATCTCTCCGGTCCGCCAGACTTTGTCGAAAAAACATTCCCACGATGGGTCCGCTGAACTGCAGATCCGCTCGGCTTCGCTCCTAATGAACAAAATGTGTCCGGAGATAGAAACAGTGGTGTCGGGGGACAAATAGGCTCGGTTTGAATTGGCGGTATGTTTGCCCTTGGGAATCGGGGAGGGATCGAGGCGCACCGCAGGTTCCTCGCTTCGCTCGGAATGACAAATAGGAGAGGGTTGTTGAAAGGGAGAGGGCTGTTGCCAAGGGAGAGGGCACTCGTGTGTCGAAGGGACCCGATGTCTCCCAGTTCATTCCTCTCTTAACTTGCCGCAGGCAAGTCGCTTGCTCGGGATGACAAAGGAAACGGCAGCGGGGTTGTAGAGCGTGGTTGCTGGACCGAGACGGTTTTCATTACATTCGGTGGGCCACAGGCCCATGATTCCTCCGGGCGAAATGACAACTTTGTGGACGGGCCAGATTCCGCGCTTCCAGGAACGGTCCGCGGAAATGTTTTTTTGGGAGGTGTCGATTTCTTTCTTCTTTGTTCGACGCTTCAGTAGAGTCAGGAATTCACTCAGAAGGAGAAAACGACCATGCGATTCATGATGCTGATGATCCCCAAAGGATATGAGAAGGCGGAACCTGGGACTGTGCCGAGCGCGGAAGCAGTAGCGGCAATGATGAAGTACAACGAGCAGCTGCAGAAGGCGGGTGTGCTGCTGGCCCTCGACGGACTGCACCCGCCCTCCATGGGGGCGCGGGTTACGTTTGCCGGCGGCAAGGCGAAAGTGATCGACGGACCGTTTACCGAGGCAAAGGAAGTGGTGGGCGGGTATTGGATGATCCAGGTGAAATCGCGAGAAGAAGCGATTGAATGGGCCACACGGTGCCCGGGCGACGATTGCACCATCGAGGTGCGTCAGGTGCAGGAAATGTCCGATTTCCCTGCCGACGTGCAGAAGGCGGCGGCCGGATTTTCTGAGATGCAGTCGGGCAAACACAGTCCGGCTTAACCGGCCCGGGTTGCGGAGGCGGATTGAAGATGGTGTGATGGGTAGCTGTGAGAGCAGCCGACACCCATCGCACCATCGATGCGGTCTGGAGAATCGAATCGCCTCGGCTTATCGGCGGCCTGGTGCGGATGGTTCGGGACGTGGGCGTCGCCGAGGATCTGGCACAGGATGCTTTGGTGGCCGCACTGGAGCAGTGGCCAGAGTCGGGCATCCCGGATAATCCGGGCGCCTGGCTGATGGCCACGGCAAAGCATCGCGCTATCGACCGCTTCCGCCGAAACACACGGCTGGAACGAAAACTCGACGAATTCGGCCGGGAGGTGGCGTCCAAAGAGATGGCCGTGCCGGACCTGGTGAGCGCACTGGACGACGAGGTCGGCGATGACCTTTTGCGGCTGGTGTTCATCTCCTGTCATCCGGTGCTTTCCCGCGAGGCCCAGGTCGCGCTTACGCTGCGTTTGCTTGGGGGGTTGTCGACGGGAGAAATCGCGCGGGCGTTCCTGGTCCCGGAGAGCACCATCGCGCAGCGTATCGTCAGGGCCAAACGGACCCTCAGCGAAGCGCGGGTTGCGTTCGAGGTGCCTCGCGGGAGCGAGCTGGCGGAGCGGTTGTCGCCGGTCCTGGAGGTCATCTACCTGGTATTCAATGAGGGGTACTCAGCGACCTCGGGTGACGACTGGTTGCGGCCGGCACTCTGTGAGGACGCGCTGCGCCTGGGGCGAATTCTGGCCGAGTGCGTTCCCGAGCAGGCTGAAGTTCACGGCCTGGTGGCGCTGATGGAAATCCAGGCGTCGCGCTCCCGCGCGCGCGTAGGACCTGGCGGGGAGCCGATTCTTCTGCTGGACCAGAACCGGGCGCAATGGGATCAATTGCTGATCCGCCGTGGCCTGGCCGCATTGGAGCGGGTAGAGCGGTTGGGTACTGCGCCTGGCCCCTACGCTATCCAGGCAGCCATCGCCGCTTGTCATGCGCGGGCGCTCGCGGCGGACGATACAGACTGGCCGCGGATTGCTTCGCTCTACGCTGCCCTGGCACACGTCACCCCTTCTCCTATCGTGGAACTCAATCGCGCGGTGGCAGTGGGGATGGCGTTTGGCCCGCAAGCGGGGCTGGCGTTGGTGGATGAGCTCACTGCTGATCCCTCGCTGAAGAATTATCACCTTTTGCCGAGCGTGCGCGGCGATCTCCTCGCCAGGCTCGACCGGTGGGACGAAGCCCGGGCAGAGTTCGAGGCAGCGGCCGCACTCACCCGCAACACACGCGAGCGCAGCCTGCTACTGGAGCGCGCCCGGGCAGCTAGTCCACCATCAACATGATCTCGGTTGACTTGATGACGGCTGTAACCTCGTCTCCCACCTTGATGCCGAGGTCGATAACGCTTTGCCGGGTGATGACACTCTCGATGAGGTTGTCCCCGACGCGTACCCCCACTTTCGCCGTGACCACACCAAGATCAACCGTTTCTACCTTGCCTCGTAATTGATTACGCGCCGATATCTTCATGCCAGCGATTGTAGGTACACTGCGCAGCCAGGCGCAATGTAAGCTTGGGTGGGTCCGACTGAACTATCGGAGACACATGAGCATCAACTTTCACGTTATAAAAAGCACAGTCGTCGGCGCACTGGGCGGGCTGCTTTTCGGTTTCGACACGGCGGTGATCTCGGGCACGACCAATGCTTTGACGCAGACGTATCACCTGTCGCCCGCGCTGCTGGGCGTGACCGTCTCAAGCGCTTTGTTGGGCACGGTTGCCGGGGCCATCACGGCCGGCATCCCCGGACAAAAGTTCGGACGCCGGGACAGCCTTCGGGTGATGGCTATCTTCTACGTGATCTCGGCATTGGGGTGCGCGCTTGCCTGGAACTGGACTGCGCTCATTTTCTTTCGGTTCATCGGCGGGTTGGGTATCGGGGGGTCGTCGGTGCTGGGCCCGATGTATATCGCGGAAATCGCGCCGCCCGCATGGCGGGGACGCCTGGTTGGCTGCTTTCAGTTGAATGTTGTGATCGGCATTTTGCTCGCCTATGTGTCCAACGCATGGATTGACAGCATGCAGCTGGGCGCTCACGAGTGGCGATGGCAGCTCGGGGTCTCCGCGGTACCGGCGGTTCTTTTTCTGGCTGCTTTGTTTGATATTCCGCGCAGTCCCCGATGGCTGGCAATGCAAGGAAAGATGGATGAGGCGTTAACTGTACTTCGCCTTACCGGGATTCCGAAAGCAGAAGAGGGACTAAAGGAGATTATCGCTTCGATTCATCAGGAGCGAGCGGCCTCTACCGACCCTTTGTTTTCTCGTCAGTATGCGTTTCCCATCTTTCTTTCGGTGACAATGGGCATGTTCTGCCAGTTATCTGGAATCAACGCTGTTCTGTATTACCTGAACGATATTTTTGCGCTTGCAGGGGCGACGAAGGTCTCCGGGGCTCTGCAGGCAGTGGCCGTGGGAGCAACAAATCTCGTGGCTACCCTGTTGGCGATGTCGGTGATCGATCAATTCGGGCGCAGGAAGCTGCTGCTGACGGGTACTGCGGGATTGACGGTTTGTTTGAGCGCGGTGGCGTATGTGTTTATGACCCATCGACACCTGCATTGGCTGGTGTGGCTGCTGATGGCGTATATCGCGTGTTTCGCCATCTCTCAGGGTGCGGTGATTTGGGTATATGTCGAGCGAGGTATTTCCCAATAGGGTGCGAGCGAAGGGGCAGGCTCTGGGCAGCTCTTCCCATTGGGTGACGAACGCGATCATCTCGCTGGTGTTTCCGATTATGGCGGGTCTTCCGGGGCTTACCCGTTTATGTTTTTTGGGGCGATGATGGTGATCCATTTCTTCATCATTCTGAAGTATTATCCGGAGACGAAAGGCGTGTCGCTGGAGCAGATGCAGCATCGGCTGGGGATTGAGTAGTGAGAGGGCGAGGTCTCTCGCTTCTCTACCCGGACTGCGTCCTGGGCTAAGTTCAGCGAAGTTCAGCCGCCCCTACGGGACTCGATATCAAGATCTCGTGGTCTCGTGGTCAAACGCGGCGGCTTTGCGAGGCCCACCTCGACACCCGGAGGGGGCCCTCGCGGTCAGGACAAGTTGCTGGTGATATAAGATTCGCCAGAGGAGCGTCCGATCAATGAATCGTCTTGTCCAGCGATTGGGTCTCGCTGCCGCGATCCTGTTCGTTCCCCATGGCCTGTGGGGACAACTTACACCTGCCGAAAAGGTACCCTGGGTGGGCGACACACCCGCGACCGCTCCGCCGCCGGCGACAGATCTCTCGCCGGAACTGACGCGCAAAAACATTAGCCATGCCATGCAAAAGGTCGCCGATTGGCAACTGGCGCGAGCAGAACCGGGGTTCAACCAGGATTGGACTTTTGCCGCTCTGTACACCGGCTTCATGGCCGTACCCAAGGCGGCCAATGGCCAGAAATATCAAAAGGCCATGCTGCAGATGGCGCAAAAGTTTAACTGGCAACCGGGACCACGGGTGCCCAACGCCGATGACGCGGCTATCGGCCAGACTTACCTAGACCTCTACTTCCACTACCACGATCCGGCGATGATGGCACCCATCCGGCAGCGCGAGGACGCGGTGATGGCGCTGCCGGATAATCCGGAAAAGCCTCTGTGGTGGTGGTGCGATGCGCTCTTTATGGGGCCGCCGGTTTTTACGAAGCTGAGCCGGGCGACCGGCGACCGCAAGTACCTGGACTTCATGGACCACCAATGGTGGATCACGTCCGCTTTGTTGTACAGCCCGTCGAACCACCTCTACTTTCGCGACAAATCATTTCTTGAAAAACATGAGGCAAATGGCAGGAGCATTTTCTGGTCGCGCGGCAATGGATGGGTGTTTGCCGGGCTGGCCAAAGTGCTGGCAGAGATGCCAAAGGACTACCCCTCGCGAACAAAGTATGTGACCCAGTTTAAAGAGATGGCCGAGGAACTGGCTTCGCTGCAGGGCACGGACGGGCTTTGGCGGCCTGGTTTGCTGGATGCGGACGCATATCCGCTACCGGAGAATTCCGGTTCTGCTTTTTTTGTTTTTGGCTTTGCTTACGGGATCAATTCGGGCATTCTGGAGCGCGCGAAATACCAGCCTGTCGTGGAGAAAGCGTGGAAGGGTCTGTTGTCTCATATTTACGAGGATGGCCGGCTGGGTTGCATCCAGCCGGTGGGCGCTGCCCCTGGGGATTACACGGCGGCATCGAGCTATGTTTTCGGTACGGGTGCCTTTCTGCTGGCGGGGTCAGAAGTCTACCGGCTGGCACACTAATTTATTGAGCGGAGACTACGGCTCGCTTATGATCATTGCCGTCCCCACAGGAGAAGGCAGCCTTGCTTCGATTAGCTACGCGCGTAGTCTTTCTTGCCCTGGTGTTGTGTGCGTTGCCGCTGAGCGCACAAGATTCAGACCCGTTATCGAACTATTTCACCGGGAAAGAAGTGGTGCTTAAGATCGACATGCCCGGCACCCAGCAGGGAGTTGATCTGAGCTTTAACAAAGACAACCCCATGAACTGGAAGCAGTACTCCAGCCGGCTGAAGGCCAATGGGGTCGCCATCCACAAAGGAGACACCGCGCGCATCACGGGGTTCGTGGTCAAGAATGACCGGATCGAGTTTCAGTTGGATGGCGGCGGGTTCGGCACTTTTTTCGACGACAGCAGCACGACCGTTAATCCAAGGTCGGTCGATAAGAGCGACTACGAAAAGCAGCTGGAAAGAGAAATCGCCAACACCACCGATGAAGATAAGCGGCGGCGACTGCAGCGTGACCTTGATCGGGAGCGGTCTCGGCGCCAGCGTCAGGAAGCCGATAACCAGGACGCTGCGATGGTCGCCAGCCAGATCAAGTCACAAAAGGTGGCGGACGATCGGCTGCGCGGAGGATCGCGATTTAATCTGCGGTGGCCGGGTTCCATACCTGCGGACCAGAAGAATCCCAACGCTGTGATGAAGCTGCTGGCGGATTACGTAAGCTTCCCTGCTGCAGAGCAGGCTGGGCCTCCTCCCCCGATGGAAAATGCTGGACCTGATAACGGGATTCCGGCGACGGCTCAGCTCAAGCGGGGCATGAAGATGGGTGAAGTTTCGAACCTGTTTGGGCCGGGAAAGCAGATATCGCAATCCGTTTCGCCCGATGGTTTGAAAACGCAAGTTTTTGAATATACAAGCGGGGACCGGCGGGTGGATGTAACGTACGTCGAGGGCCTGGTGGTTCGTTATTCGATCAGCTCGAATTGACACTGGTAGCACAGGCGCGGAAAGAGGAACTACGTACGGCAGGGCCTGCCCCCTTCGAACAAAGGCGGCTTGTGCGACCCGACTAAAAGTCGTGCCCTGATACAAAACATTAGAGCTTGGACTTGTGTTTGGAGCGGACCACTGGTATCACCTGTAACCATGAAGATGAAAAGAAGTCTTTGGATTTGCGGCGCGTTGCTGTGCGTGGGATACCTGTGGGCGCAGAAGACAGTTTCCCAGGACTGGCCGGACCTGGCCCGATATCGGGCGGAGAATGAGGCGCTGCCACCCGTAGCGCCGGATGTGCAGCGAGTGGTCTTCTTTGGAGATTCCATCACCGACGCGTGGGGGCGATCGCCCACAACGGGAGTGTTTTTTCCGGGCAAGCCATACATAAACCGGGGCATTAGCGGGCAAACCACGCCGCAAATGCTGGTGCGGTTCCAGCAGGATGTGGTCCATCTGCATCCCGCGGCGGTGGTTATCCTGGCGGGCACGAACGACATTGCGGGCAACACCGGCCCCTCTACCCAAGAGATGATCGAAGACAACTACACATCGATGGCGGAGATCGCGAAGCAAAACGGCATCAAGGTCGTGTTTGCTTCGATCACGCCGGCATTCGCTTACCCATGGAAGCCGGGGATTCAGCCAGTGGAGCGGATCCGTGAGCTCAACAAGTGGCTGCGGGATTTCTGCTCCCGGAATGGGTGCGTCTACCTGGACTACTACAGCTCCATGGCGGACGCGCAAGGCGCCATGCTTCCGGGCCTATCTTCCGATGGCGTTCATCCGACCGCGAAAGGGTATGCGGTGATGGCGCCCCTCGCGGAACATGCCATTGCGCAGGCTTTGGGCCACTAAGACTTGGGCGCGGGCTTGGGGAGGATCAGTTTCTTCAGGCTATCCTCGTCGATGGGAAATTCTTTTGTCCCGGCGGGAAACTTGTTGAAGCTGAGGATATAGGCGAGAAGATCCGCGGCCTGGGGGCGGGTAAGCGAGCCCGGGGCGGTGGCCGGCATCAGTTTCTGAATGATGTTGTATAGGTTGAGCGCAGGCTGGCCCTGATATTTGGTGAGGAAGTCGTCTCCGCTGAGTGGCGGGTAAGGACCTACACCATCGAGCGCGTCGCCGTGACAGGATGTGCACTGCGCTTTATACATGGTCTCGCCACGGTGGGCCTGGTCGGCGGTGTAGAGGCCATCCGCTGCTGGTGCCGCATTTGCCTGCCCGTAGACAGCCTGGCAGGAGAATCCAGTTAACATGAGGGCGAAGCAAAGTAGGACGTTGTTTCTCGCAAGCACCGTGTCGACTCCTCAAAAAGATTACACTACCTAATCGTACGGCAAATCCCAATCGATATAGACGTTAAACATCGGCCCGGAGATAGGGAATGAGATCAAAACGCTCGATCATTGGATTGTTGGTGGCGGCGACATGTTGCATGACGAGTGTCGCATTACGTGCGGCCACCCCGTACGCCTGCGATCCCGACAACGCGGGGTTGACGCTGCCCGAGGGATTTTGTGCGCTGGTGGCGGCGGACGGATTGGGGACGGCACGGCACGCCGTGGTCGCACCCAACGGCGATTTATACGTCGCACTACAAAGCGGCAAGGGCAAGACCGGGGGCGTGGTTGCGCTGCGCGATGATAACGGCGACGGGCGATTTGAAACCAAAGAATACTTCGGCGACGGAAGCAGCACCGGGATTGCGTTGCGCAACGGCTATTTGTACGTAGCCAAGGTGGAGTCGGTCGAACGGTGGAAGATGACCCCGGGGCAACTGAAGCCGACCGGACCGCCGGAGGTGATCGTCGAGGATCTGCCCACGGAGCACGAGCATCACGACAAGGGCATCGCGTTTGATGGCAAGGGGTCGCTGTATATCAATATCGGTTCTCCCTCCAATGCGTGCCAGTCACAGGACCGGCAGAAAGGGATCGTGGGCCAGGATCCGTGTCCGTTGCTGGGAACGCATGGAGGCATCTGGAAGTTTGATGAGAATAAGCTGCACCAGAAAGAGGCGGACGGGCAAAGGTTTGTCACCGGACTGCGCCAGGAGCCGGCGATCACCTGGCACGATGGGGCGCTCTATATCGTGATGAACAACCGGGACCAGTTGGACGTTCTGTGGGAAGGTAAGTTTACGGCGGAAGACAATGCGACCCGTCCCGCCGAGCCTATGTACCGCGCGACCCAGGGACTGAATTTCGGCTGGCCGTATTGCTTTTTCGATTACACGCAACAGAAACTGCTACTTAACCCGGAGTACGGCGGCGATGGCAAGATCGTGGGTCGATGCAGCGCGTTTGCGCTCCCGGTTGCCAGTTATCCGGCGCACTGGGCACCGGTGGATGTAATGTTTTATTCCGGCAGCCAGTTCCCTGCCCGGTATAAGGGCGGGGCGTTTATCGCTTTCCACGGTTCGTGGAATCGCGCTCCGCTGCCGCAGGCGCCTTCGAATGTCACCTTTCAGCCGTTCGCCGGTGGGAAACCTTCGGGCAAGTTTGAGATTTTTGCCGGCGGATTTGCGGGCAAGGATCCGCTGATGAGTCCTACCGATGCGCTGGCGCGAGCCGATGGAGTGGCGCAAGCTCCGGATGGCACGATCTTCATTACCGACAGCCAGAATGGGAAAGTCTGGCACGTTTTTTATCGCAGCAGAAAGTAAACGAGACCGTAAAGGAACACTTGTGCGCAGGTTCCCTCATCACGTTTTGCTGGCCGCCGGCTTCCTTTGGGCGGCGAGTTCGTTGCTTGCACAGTCCACGCAGAGCTGGGTATTGGGTCCTTTTGTGCGCCCCGTCGATGCACCTATCATCGAGCCGAACCCGAAGGCTGTTTTTACCGACCCTATTCTTGGCAAAGCTGTGCATTGGGAGGCGTTGCACACTTTCAATCCTGCGGCGATCGTGCGGGAAGGAAAAGTCTATGTCCTGTATCGCGCCGAAGATGACTCCGGGGCCATGGTTATCGGTATGCACACGTCTCGCCTGGGCCTCGCGTCGAGTGACGACGGGGTGCACTTCACGACCGAGCCGGCTCCGGTTTTTTATCCTGAGGCTGATGCCCAGAAAGACAGAGAGTGGCCGGGCGGGGTTGAAGATCCTCGCCTGGTCGAGAGCGAAGATGGCACTTACGTTCTGACCTATACCCAGTGGAATCGGCAGGCTACGGATATCGGAATCGCAACCTCCACTGATCTTATTCACTGGACCAAGCACGGAGCTGCGCTGGTGGGGGAAAAGTATCAGCATTTCGACTACAAATCAGCCAGCATCGTTACCCGGCTCACGGGTGGGCGTTTAATCGCTGCCAGAATCCAGGGGAAATATTGGATGTACTGGGGAGAGGTGCAAGTGCGCCTGGCGACATCGCCTGACCTGATTCACTGGACCCCGGTCGAGGATAAATCCGGGAAGGCGGTCGTGTTGCTGCATAATCGTCTACGGCACTTTGACAGTGCGTTTCCTGAGGTTGGGCCGCCTTCGCTTCTTACCGATCATGGGATTGTGCTTATTTACAACGGGAAAAATGCGGCGACCGATGGGGCGCCTGGAATTGCTGCTGGTGCTTACTCCGATGGACAGGCTTTGTTCTCGGCTGAAGATCCCCGGAAGTTGTTAGCGCGTACGGCGAAGCCGTTTTTTAAGCCTGAGAAGCCGTGGGAACAGAGCGGGCAATACGCTGCGGGCACTACGTTTGCGGAAGGGTTGGTTTACTTTCAGGGTAAGTGGTTTATGTATTACGGTTGCGCTGACTCTCGTGTTGGCGTGGCTGTTTGGGATCCTAAAGGCTCGCGGAAGCGTTAGGATTCACGGCTGAAACATTTGTTTCGGGGCAAGTGAAACTGCAGGTCCCTCCACTCCGCTTCGCTCCGGTCGGGATGACAAGGAAAGTGCAACGGTTCCATAGAGAGTGGATGCCGGACCGAGGCGTTTTTCATCACCTTGATTGGCCGCAGGCCCATAACTCCTCCGGTCCTAATGACAAAAGGGAAAGAGGTGTTTGCAGGAAAAGCGGTCCCCACCTTTTGGGGATGGGGACCGCTGTTGTTCAGGCGCTCAACTCCTCTGCTTCATCCAGGTCAGACTCCGCGACAAACAGTCCCAAGGCCTGACGTTCGAAGAGGCGTTTGTAGGTGCCCTCGGTTCGGCGGACGAGGTTATCGTGCGTTCCTTCTTCAACCACTCGGCCTTGCTCGAAGACGAGGATGCGGTCGAGCATCCGCACGGTCGAGAGCCGGTGAGCGATGACGATGGCCGTGCGGCCCACGATCAGCCGCTGCATCGCTTCCTGGATGAGCGCTTCCGATTCAGAGTCGAGGCTGGAGGTCGCCTCGTCCAGAATCAGTATCGGCGCATCGGCCAGGAAAGCACGGGCCAGCGCTACTCTTTGGCGTTCGCCGCCAGAGAGCTTGACTCCCCGTTCCCCCACCAGCGTGGCGTAGCCTTTCGGCTGACGAATGATGAAGTCGTGCGCGTTGGCCAGTTCTGCCGCGCGCTCGATCTCCGCCATCGTTGCGTCCGGTCGCGCGTAAGCAATGTTTTCTGCCAACGAACGGTGGAAGAGCAACGGCTCCTGAGGTACCAGGGCAAGTTGCGAACGCAACGAAACCTGAGCCGCGCGGGCGATCTCCTGCCCGTCGATCAGGATGCGGCCTTCATTCAAATCGTAAAGCCTCTGCAACAGCTTGACGAAGGTCGTCTTACCAGAGCCGGAGTGGCCGACCAGCCCTACGCGTTCGCCCGCCTCGATGCGCAGGGTGAAGTTGTCAAAGAGCGGATCAGGATGCGCACCATAGCGGAAAGTAATGCGGTCGAAAACGACCTCTCCCCTATCGATGCGAATCGGTCCGGCGTCCGGACGATCTGCTACGCCCAGCGGCAGGACGTGCATCTCGACCAGATCCTCCATTTCGTTCACGCTGCGCTGCAAGTTCGCCACATGCTGGCCTACGTCGCGCAGATAGCCATGAACAATGAAGTAGCTGGTGAGCACGAACGTGACTCCGCCCGGCGTAGCCCGGCCTTGCCACCACAGCCAGATCGCATACAGGGTTACCGAGCCTCTCAAACCGAGTAACACGACCATCTGCGTGGTTCCGCTCCAGGTGCCGTTGGTCCAGTGACGATAAGTGCGGCGACTCCACTTGTTTAGGACCCGGCCCAGGCGCGCATCTTCACGCGCTTCGGCGCCGAAGGACTTGACCACAGCGTTGCAGGTCACAGCGTCTGCCAGGGCTCCCCCCACCAACGTGTCCTGGGCGTTTGAGAGCCGCGCCGCAGGGGACACGAAGTTAAGTGAGAGCGCGATGGAAAGGCTGACGTAGAGGGTCGCGCCAATCGCTACGATCAGACCCATCGACAGCCAGTGGGCACCGAGCACCAACGCACTGCCGACTAACACCAGCGATGCCGGCAGTAACGCCAGCAGCAGCGTGTCGTCCATCAGGTCCACCGCCCACATGCCGCGAGTGACGCGACGGACGATCGAGCCAGCGAAGTTGTTGGCGTGCCAGTCGGTGGAGAAGCGCTGCAAACGGTAGAACGCATCGCTGGCCAGGCGCGCCATCAAGCGTATGGTCAACCGGCTAATGCCCAGCAGGGATAAATGGCGGCCGACGACCAGGATGCCACCCAATAACAGCATGGTGGCCAACGCCGAGATGGCGGCGTGCAATGCCTGCCGGTGGCTTCCGCTGTGCATGGCAATGGCATCGACCATGCGGCCGGCGAAGACAGGCATGAACAGGTCGGCAATGGTCGCTACCACCATGGAACAGGCGACGCCGGTTACCAGCCATGCCTCACGTCGCCAATGGCGAAAGAGAAAGGCCAGTACGTCATGCATCACGTTTTGACTACCTCGGGAAACACGCATAGCACTCACCAGGACAACTGGTAGATCGCGAGGAAACTGCACCTCGACGATGAGTTGGAGCCGAATGGCTCAACAAAGGAAGCTGTCCCCAGGGGAATGAGAAAAGGCCCTGAGGCTGCGCCTCAGGGCCTTCGTAAATTCGCTAACGAAGTGCGCTAGGGGCGCCCTACTTCCTTCAAGCCGACAAAGTCCGATACCCAGGCAGGGAGGACTTGAGGGACGAAGTTACGGGTTTGAGTGTTGATTGACATAGCGCTCTATCCTGAAAGACTGGTTCAGTTTACCTCAGCTTTGCCGACACGGATATTATTTTTTTGTCGACAGTGTATTTTTGGGACAAGCAGTATGTGGGTTGTAAATAGATGTTCACATCGGGGGTAACACATGCAAAAGCGCAGACTCTTTCTGTGCGTCCTGGCCTGTAGCGCGCTTCCTGTGATGACCGGGTTTTTCCAGCAGCCGAAATTCAATGTGAAAACCGGGCTTTGGGAACAGACGGTAGTGAGCCACAGCACCGGTGCTCCTCCTTTGTCCGACGATGTGAAGGCGCAACTGACACCGGAACAGCAGAGAAAAATGGCGGACGCGATGGCGTCTTCGCAAGCAAGGGCGACACAACCGCACACGACGAAAGTCTGCATGTCGCAAGACAAGATGGATCGTGGATTCACAGAGGAGGCTGACCGCCCTGGTTGTAAGCAGACGGTAGTTACCGAAACGCCGACGGTACTGGAGGTTCGCCAGGAGTGTTCAAATCCCACCGGTAAGGTGGTCATCACACTGCATTACAAGGCCCTCAATCGGGAGACCGTAACGGGTAAGACTCACTTCGAGATGACCCACGGAGGTCAAACCATGGTGTCCGATGGAACGATCCAAGGTAAGTGGGTCAGTGATTCCTGCGGGGATGTGAAGTAGGCGCTTCCGGTTGGCGGTCAGCAGCAACTGCAAGTATGTCCCTGCCATGCCGATCTTCCTTCTTTAAGAAGGATCGGTATGGCCAACAGAGCGGCAAGGGAATCGACCCAGGGGGTATGGAACACTGCGTTCGCTGCCAGCCCGGCCAAGGTGATCAGAGCCAGGTAAGCGCAGGTGGCTGACTGAACCGCGTCGGCGGCCAGTGCGACATTGTTGCTGCGGCGTGCTTCCCTGCGTTTCAACGTAGCCAGGATCGGCATGGCTACCAAAGCAGCGGCGGTCATTGTCAGGCCCAGGAAACTAGGCTCAGGACGCCAGTGAAGAACTAAAGAGAGCAAAGCGGTGGACGCGACTACGAATGCGAGAAGGAAGAGCAGGGCCCCTGCGATGCGCGCAGTATTTTGTTCCGAAATTAATTTGGGTGACCCATATCGCAGCAGGACTACAGCAGCGGACAGCAGCTCGACGAAACTGTCGGAACCGAACGCCAGCAGCGATGGGCTGCGCGCAGCGGCTGCAGCATAAAGGGAGACCCCGCATTCGATGAGCATCCAGGCCAGCGTGACAGTCTGCAGCCAGAGCACGGCATGAGAACGTGGAACGGGCGCGCACGCTGAGACGGGTTTCGCAGGCTGGGAACCGATCTGTACGAATCCGGACATAGAGCCCTTTGCAGGTATTGTCCCACATGCCGGGAGGGGCAATCCGATTCTCATACTTGCGGATGTTGACATTCTGCTCGTGACACCAAAGAATACTGAGCGGTAAACGATGGGAATTCTTGATAGGTTTCGTCTCGACGGAAAGCTTGCGCTGGTCACAGGTTCTGCCACCGGACTTGGCGCCGCCATTGCTGTTGCGCTGGCCGAGGCTGGTGCATCGGTGGCATGCCACGGGAATCGCCGCCCGGCGGAGGAAACCAGCGAAGCGATTCGTGCCCTTGGCCCCCAGTCACAGAGTTTCGCCGCCGACCTTAGCCAACCGGAAGGCGCGGATCGACTGTATGAAGCGGTGTCGTCGGCCATGGGTTCTGCGGATATTCTGGTGAACAATGCGGGGACCATTTATCGCGAGCCGGCGGAGGACCACGACCTGCAGGCGTGGATGACGGTGGTTCAGGTGAACCTCAACAGCGTCTTCCGCTTGAGCCAGCTTATCGGCCGCAGCATGCTGGAGCGGCGGCAAGGGAAGATCATCAACATCGCGTCTCTCTTGTCGTTTCAAGGGGGCATTCGTGTGCCGGCCTATGCTGCATCGAAGGGCGGGGTTGCGCAATTGACCAAGGCGCTGGCCAATGAGTGGGCGGCGCGCAACGTACAGGTGAACGCCATTGCGCCGGGCTACTTTCGCACCGAAAATACCACCGCGCTGCGGGAGGACGAGGTCCGCAATAGCCAGATACTGGCGCGCATCCCGTCCGCACGATGGGGGGAGCCGGAAGATATTGCCGGTGCGGCCGTGTTTCTCGCATCGCCTGCCAGCGACTACGTCACGGGTGAAGTGCTGGTAGTGGATGGTGGCTGGATGGCACGCTGAAAGACTTTTCGGGCGACGACTTTAGTCGGCTGGTCGGGAATCGTGTGCGCTCAACTGAGGAGAATGCATGTCGGCAATCGAGGTTATAGCTTCACAGGATGAATCGATGTCTCTTCCCGAGCCGGGGCTCCGGCGGCAAGTCATGTCCTCAAGTCCTGACATGATGCTGGTGCGGCATAGGATGAAGAAGGGTTGGGTCGGCGCCAGGCACAGCCATCCCCACGAGCAGCTCGTGTATATCATCAGCGGCCATCTTACTTTTGAATATCCTGGCGGAGTTTTTGAGGCGAAGACCGGGGACAGCTTCCTGGTACCGGGCGATGTCGTGCATCAGGCTTCGGCGCAGGAGGATTCCGAGGTGTTGGACATCTTCACTCCTTATCGTGAAGACTATGCGCCGCCCGTTTAGCGAGCCCACCGGGCAGCTATTCTTTCCATCCGTTTTCCGCTCTGTCAAGAGAGCTACTCCCTGAAACCGCGTCCCGCAGGGCGGAACGGCGGGATCACTATGTCCTTGACACCCGTAAGTTACGGCTGGAAGAATCCCGACCGTAGCCGAAAAGAGAAAACATTTACTCCCAATCCGGTTTAGCGCGGAGCGTGACCGGTTGCAGCCGAAGGAGGCTAGAGGCTACGAGAACGTTTCTTTGGGGGACCAACACGATGCGAGGAATCAACGCCTTCTGCAGGGGTATATTCGATTCGCGTAAGAAGCGAACCACCCTGACCCGTCTTTTCACCGTTTCGCTTCTGATCCTGGGCGGATTTGTCACCGTAAAGGCTCAGCAGACAAACGCAACGATTGTGGGCAACGTGACTGACACCACCGGCGCGGTGATGGCAGGAGCGAAGGTAACAGCGACGGAAGCGGCCACCAACACCGTCCGGTCCACGGTCACAGATAACGATGGCGGCTATACGATCCCTGCTTTACCGGTCGGGACCTACTCTCTGAGCGTGGAGATTTCCGGCTTTGCGAGCCAGCGCGCTACGGGGATCCACCTGGACGCAAGCCAGACGGCACGCCAGGATTTCAAAATGAGTGTGGGTCAGGTAAGCCAGACGGTCGCGGTTGAGGCCGGCGCCGCAGCAGCGCAACTGCAAACCGAAACCGGAGCTGTCGGCCAGGTGATCGATGGCAGGAAAATTGTTGAGTTACCGCTCAACGGCCGTAACTTTGTACAGCTTGCCCAACTCATCCCAGGGGTGAACACGGGAGTAGAAGGTTCCATTACGGTTCGCCGAGCCCGCGGGTCGATCGCTACTACCGACGCGACCGGGGGCACCATTGCCATTCAAGTCAACGGGGAACGAGACACACAGAATCTCTTCTCCATCGACGGGACCGAGGCCATGGACTACGACGCATGGACCTATAGCTTCTCGCCGTCGGTCGACGCGATTGCGGAGTTCCGGGTTGACACCAGCACCAGCGGAACCGATTCCGGCGCTGCGGCCGGCGCCAATGTGAACATCATCACCAAGTCAGGAACCAACAACCTGCACGGTACGCTGTGGGAGTTCAATCGCAATAACGACTTTACCCAGACCTACGACGCGGTTGCGAAAAAGGACACCACGCCAGCGCGTTTGAATCGCAACCAATTCGGCGCGAACTTCGGCGGCCCCCTCTATATTCCGCACATCTACAACGGGCACGATAAGACCTTCTTCTTCTTCAACTGGGAGACCGGCAAGCTGCTGAACGGCGCCAATGTACAGCAGGCGATCGTTCCGGATAACAGCATTCGCGCGGGAATTCTCGACGCGACCGCGCTCACCTCGTCCAGCGGCAAGCCCCTCAACGTAGTCGATCCGATTTCCGGGCACAAATATCAGATTGGAGACCAGGTCACCGTCGATCCCCGATCGGCCATCATGTTTCAGGTGACCCCGGCGCCCAATGTACCCAATGCGGGCTGGAGCACCAACTACAACACCACACCGGTGAACACGCTGAATTATCAGTATGACTACATCGGCCGAATGGACCACAATCTCACTCGTAAAGACACAGTCAGCGGACATTACATTTACGACGAGACCTACAGTAACGGGCCCTCATTCTTCGGCAACGATGAGGATAATAACGACGCCTTCAACCATCTGATTGAAGTGTCTGAAATCCACGTCTTCTCACCCAGGATTGTCAACGAGTTTCGCTACGGGCACCAGAACTTCCAGGAATTCGAGACCTTTGGAACCACAAACAATGCGAAGTACAACATTTCCAATGGCCTGATGCAGATTCCCTTCTCTTCTTCCGATCCCCACTTCTTTGGGGGACCCAACATCACGATCAGCGGGCCGGATGGTTCGTACCGCCTGTTTGCCGATTTGCGCAACATTGGCCCGCGCAATCGTGCCAATGGCATCAACCAGTTTGTGGACAACCTTTCTTACCAATGGGGCAGGCACTACCTGAAGTTCGGCGTCAATATTGGACGGCGCACCGATTACTTCAGCCAGGCGCGCGATCCTCACGGCACATTCAACTTTACCGGCCAATACACCGGGTCCTCGCTGGTTGATTACCTGCTCGGCTATATCGCCAGCGACAGCATCAACCCCACAGTGACCCGGACCAATATCTCCAGCATCATTCAGGCTTATTCGGTGCAGGATAACTGGAGCGTGACCAAAACCCTGACGTTTAATCTCGGATTTCGTTGGGATCATTTTGCGCCCTATACCCAGGACAACGATAAATACGCCGACATCTACAACGGACCGAACGGGCTGAATCCTTCGATGGCCGTAACTCCGGCGACTTCTCCCTACGGACGCGGTCTGCTGCAACCCACGTACCACGATTTTCAGCCTCGTATTGGTTTCGCCTGGCAGCCGTATGGCATCGGCAAGACAGTAGTGCGTGGAGGTTACGGGATCTACTTCACGCCGGAAATCGACAACGCACCCTTCAGCATGGGTGAAGGTGACCAGGCACAGGCTGGAGCACAACTCACGGGCAACACCGGCGTGACTGCGTCCAACCCGGCGCAGAAGATACCCAACATCATGTTCAGCAATCCTTTTCCCGGAGTGAGCACTGGCGGACCGTTGACCTACCCGTTTGACACTTCGATCGATCAGCACTTGCAGGACCAGATGACGCAGGAATTCAACCTTACGTTCCAGAACCAGCTGCCCGGAGCATTTACCGGTCAGATCGCCTATGTGGGCGCTCGCGGAACACACAACTTCATTTCGTATAACGACGTCAACATGCCGTTCCCGATCAATCCCGCGAGCACCACCCTCAGCATCAATGCGAGGCGCCCGAACCAGACGTTCCTGCGTCCGGTGCAGGGTGATTTTTCTCGCGGTAACTCCAGCTACAACTCGCTACAGACCCAGCTGGAACGCCGCATCGGACACGGGCTGAATACCCTGGTCGCATATACCTGGTCTAAATCGATTTCCGGGCCGGGCGACATTGGCGGGATCGTGGGTGGCGGCAATTTCGGTGCCGGGCCGCTCAATCCTTACAATCCACGCTACGATCGATCGCTTTCCCTATACGACATCCCTCACCGGTTTAGCGGAACCGTGCTTTACGATATTCCCTTCTTTCAAAGCTCCAGCGGACTCAAGAAGTTGTTACTGGACGGGTTCCAGGTTTCGACGATCGTGACCGCGGTATCCGGAGATGCTTCCAACGTGGCCTATTCCGGCACGTCGAATACCGGAACCGGACAAACTTCCCGTCCGGACGTGGTTCCCGGTCAAATTGCAAATTTAGCTCGTGGAAACAGGACGCCGATGATGCAGTTCAACACCGCGGCGTTCACGGCTCCGCAGCCAGGGGAATTTGGCACATCGCCGCGCACCGGGGCAGTCCGGTTGCCTGGTTTGTTCAACGATGATTTCTCTGCGACCAAGGGATTCAAGCTGGGTGAGTCGCGTAACCTGCAATTGCGCGCTGATTTCTTCAACGCCTTCAAACACTACAATCCTGATCCCTCGACCATCAGCACGAACATCACGTCGCAGAACTACGGAAGAATTAATAATGGGCTTTCCGGTGGATTTGCGACGCGCGTCATCCAATTAGCGGGGAAATTCTACTTCTGAAAAAGCCGGCTTTGATTGGAATTGCGGTTTTGGTATTGGCCTGCTCGCTCCTGAGGGGCCAAAACACGGACGTCTGGATGTTCGATCAGACGTCCTCGGTTGGCGGATATACGACCCAGATACTCGGCCATCCACAGGTGATCGAGACTCCTTTAGGCAAGGCGGTTCAGTTTAACGGAGTCGACGATGCGCTGTTTGTTCCCGTGCATCCGTTGGCGGGTGCGCCGACCTGGACGTGGGAGGTAATCTTCAGGCCAGATGCCGATGGCGCGCCGGCGCAGCGGTTCTTCCATCTATCTGTGCTGGACCCGGCAACGGGGAAGGATATCGATGATCGGCTGCTGTTTGAGATAAGGATTGTGAGTGGCCAGTGGTGCCTGGACAGCTTTGCCATGGCAGGTGGTCAATCGAAGGCGCTGCTGAATTGCGAGAAGTTACACCCGCTGGATAAGTGGTATCGCGTGACCGCGGTTTATGACGGGAAGACGCTCAGCAACTATGTAGACGATGAGTTGCAGGGCGAGGGTAGCGTGCAACTGGTCCCGCAACGGCCTGGGCATTCGTCGGTGGGGGTACGCATTAACCTCAAAGATCATTTCAAGGGTGCGATCCTGGAGGCGCGATTTACCCGCCGGGCTTTGTCACCTACGGAGTTCCTGAAGATGCCGTAAGAAATTTGAAAGGACTAACAGTCCCATAGAGACGATCGATGTAGCCGCGTTTTTCAGCCGTCCCTACGGGACTGCCCCGATTTGTGTAGGCCCACCCAGGACTACGTCCTGGGCTAAGTTCAGCCGTCCCTGCGGGACTACGCAAACTATCGGTTCTGACGCGACCCCCCATAGTTTTTACTCTCTGATGCCCTTTGGGTGGGAGAATCGGCATCCAAGTAACGATGCGGACGGTTTCCATGGCTGGATTGGCACTTTGCTGGATGCTCGTGCTTGGGGGGTGCGCGAGACAGGTTGCGCAGCAGCCCGCGCAGCCAAGCTCACCGCCTAAGCCGGCCTTGAAACAGGCTCCGGCTACCCCCATTGCAGAGAAGAAGGAAGAGCTCGGACAGGACTCGTGGGACCCGCAGTGGGATGTGATCGTGGAAAAGGCCTTGTCTCCGGGGATGCTGTCGCCGAGAGTCGCCCGAGGTGTGAGAACGTTCTGCCCGCGATTCGCCAGCATGGGTGAGGCCGATAAACGCGCTTTCTGGGCTTATACTTTCCAGGCACTAGCCGGGGCTGAGGCGGGCCTGGAACCAACAACAAACGTACGCCATACAGAGCCCGAAGTGGCAGTGGAAGACCCGGTTACTAAACGCACAGTACGGCAAGAAGGCCTGCTGCAACTGACCTATATGGACGCCAAGCGATATGGCTGCGACTTTAACTGGGAACAGGACAAAGAACTGGCCAAGAGGTCTCCTGCCAAGACAATTTTGACACCCGAAAATAATTTGCTGTGTGGAGTGAAGATTCTCGAAAACCAGATGCTGACGCAGAGAAAGCCACTGCTTTCGCCGTCAAGCTACTGGGTAACTCTGCGGCCGGAAACGTCAAGCTATCTAGTGTTCGCGAAGCAGATGAAGAATGTGCCGGCAGCGTGCCGGGCGACCATGCCCCGGGTAGAAGAAGCAAGGGCGAAGCGGCCAAGCAGAGTACCAACGGCAGCTGCTACCGTGCCCGCACACGTCGCGGCGGCCAACTAGTAGACTGACTTTCGCCATGATTCTGTCCCCGCATGACCGGCTCTTCGTCCTGACAGGCGCAGGGGTTTCTGCGGAAAGTGGACTGGCTACCTTCCGAGGCTCCGGAGGACTGTGGAATGGCTATCGGGTCGACCAGGTGGCCACGCCCGAGGCCTGGCATGCTGATCCGGAATTGGTTTGGCGGTTCTATTCCATGCGTCGCCGGGATGCGCTCGCCGCTCTGCCTAATGCTGGACACGTGGCCTTGGCAGAGATCGAAAAAACGTTAGGCGATCGCTTTTATCTCTGCACCCAGAACGTGGATGACCTGCATGAGCGCGGCGGTTCGACTCGCGTCCACCACATGCACGGCAGCCTCTTTGCATCGCGTTGCGTAAACTGCGGCCTGCCCTTCCGGGACCAGAAATTGTATGAGCGCGCTAACAATCTACCCAGATGCGAGGACTGTGGCGCACCGATTCGCCCGCACATCGTGTGGTTCGGCGAAATCCCGCTGGATATGGACGGTATTTATCGTGAACTTGATCGCGCTACGCACTTGCTGGTAGTGGGTACTTCCGGTTCTGTGTATCCTGCTGCGGGGTTTGTCCACATTGCCAACCAGCGGGGCATCCGTACCGTTTATGTGGGCCCCGAGGAGCCTCTGAACGCGGAGGCCTTCGACGAGATCGCCCTGGGGCCGGCGACAGAAATCCTTCCGCCACTATTGTCGCCCTGAGCGTCGCCCAGCTACGCAGCAGCGCCTGGCTCTTGTTCTCTGCTCCATAGCTTATATTCGTGGCTCGCCTCGCCGAGGGAGTAACACGTGTTCTTTGTTTCTACGATCCCTTGTTGCCTATCGACGCGCACGATGGGAGAGGTGAAGATGAACTTTCCTTTCTCAATCCTCTGATGGCCGAAAGCCCTGCCTACCAGGAAATTCCCTGGTAGCAATGCCTCATAGATCCCTGAGCTGGGACCTGGCACTACCGCCCAGTCTTCCAGTTTCACAGCTGGCTTTTGCGTTTGCATGGCAAGTCCTTTCCCCTTAAATAAGATGCAGCCTGGGTTACTCGCGGCAAGGGGTTTGACGTATTCTGCCGAAATATGTAGGTTCCATCGAGTCGAGCCATGAGCGTCATGTAACATTGTTGGACTTGAGGAACTGTATGCCTAAATACATCATTGAACGCAACATACCGGGCGCCGGCGCGCTCGATCGCCAGCAGTTGGCCGCCATTACCCAAACCTCGTGCAACGTACTGAAGGGGATGGGCCCGCAAATTCAATGGATTGAGTCGTACGTAACGGATGACAAGATCTACTGCGTCTATATCGCTCCCGATGAGGCGACAATACGGGAACATGCCCGATTGGGCCAGTTCCCCGCGGACTCGGTGGAAGCGGTGCGTTCCGTGATTGATCCTACCTACATGTAAAAGGAAGATAAACGGGTCAAGCAGCGTGTTCGTGGAGCCCAGCAGTTTTACCTTCCGCGCCGGCGTAGGGAAAAACCAAGGTAAATACGGTTCCGCCGGATTGCGCCGCACGTTTGCTGCGGACACGCATATGACCCCTATGCTTGCGCACTATCCGGGCCGTAACCCAGAGGCCAAGACCCGACCCTGCTGAACCCTTCGTGGTGTAGAACGCCTCATACATATGGTTCCGAGTTTCAAGACTCATGCCGGAACCGGTATCGGCGATGGTGATGCGAACGCCTCTATCCCCGGTCCGCCAGTCGGTGCCGGGCCTTGCCCGGATCGTTATCCGACCTCCATTTTCCATGGACTCCAGTGCATTCCCAATGAGGTTGAGAACGACTTGGCGTAACTCTCCAGGGAAGCACAGGAGTTCCGGTGCGTCTTGTGTTTGCAATTCGACGCCGACCCGGGCGGTGCGGAATTTTTCCTTAAACAGCGCCAGGACTGATTGGACGATATGGATCACGTTGGCACGGATCGGGTAAGAAGACTGGCGGTGAAATTGCAGCCCTTGTGTGGTGATTTCGGAAGCACGGCCCAGTTCCTCTTCTGCATCCTTCAGGAAGGGCTTGGCTGATTCGAGATCGGCTGCACGTTGGGCCAGGAAAATCAGATTGAGGACCGCTTCCAGTGGGTTGTTGATTTCATGAATAATGGAAGAGGTCAATCTTCCTATCGCGGCCATCTGCTCCTGCTTTTCCAGAGCCTGCTCGGCCCGCTTGTGTTGGCTGAGGTCTTCACAGATGGAGATCAGATGGCATGAATTGCGCTGATCGTCGCGTACCATGCTTACCGAATTGCGTACCCAGACGGAACTTCCATCCGGCCGCAAGTAGCGCTTCTCTATGACGAATCCTGGGATCTGCGAGGCCAGGAGCTGCTCCAGCAGGCTGCTGTGCCGCGCTCGGTCCTCGGGGTGGGTTAACGCAAAGAGGTTTGCGGCGCCGATTTCGGCTGGGGTTCGATCGACGATTCGTGCCAAAGCTTCATTCGCATCGACCACGTTGCCACAAACGTCGGTCACGGCAAAGCCGGTCGCAGCGTGTTCAAACCAATCCCCGATTTGCCGGTGCTGGGTCATAGAACGAGAGAGGTAGCCCCCAAAGTTGAGCCCACACCGAACCCGGGCCTTCTGGTAGATGCGTCCAGACAGGGTAGGGGTCGCCCGGCGAAAACGATTTCCCTCTCCTCCCGGCGTGCGATAAGTTAGGCCGGTCGGGGTTTGACAGATATTGTCTGGCTGCTGGCGCGTCGATTACTATCGGTGGCTATAATCGAGGGATTATGCCACGCGTCGGAGAGTTTTGCCCTTCAAATGTCACCCGAATGGTGCTTGGGGTGGTCATTGTGGTGACGCTGGTGATGGCCGTCGGCGTTTGGCTGTTTCACTCGCCGGGCCGCGCCACCTCGATCGAACAGCCCACCCACGCGACGGAACCCCTTAGGAAATAAGGGCTTGATACCTTTCGCAGGGTTGCAGGCGCCTGCGGCTAAGACCCCACTGTCGTGTAGTCGCCGCTATTTGCTCTATATTGTATAGATAATGGCTGGCCGGGATTATCTTGGCGAATTCGAACACATCGTCGTGTTGGCTCTTCTGCGACTCGAAGAACGCGCCTATGGGGTAACGGTGCGGCAGGAGATTGAATTACGCACTCACCGCGAGGTTTCCATCGGCGCCGTGTATGCCACCCTCGACCGCCTGGAGACAAAGGGTTGCGTCAAGTCTTATCGAGGCAACCCCACACCTGAACGGGGCGGACGTTCGAAACGCTTCTTTCGCGTCACAGCTAAGGGAGTGATGGCTGTGAACCGCACGCAACGGGCACTCCATAGTATGAGCGAAGGCCTCGGCCTGATCGAGAACTACTCATGACGTCTCCATCATTTTCCCTTCAGCCTCCACGTCTTGCCGTCTGGCTCGTCAACCTCTTCACTGTTCCTGATAATGCAGAAGCGATCATGGGAGATCTGCTCGAGGAATTCTCCCAGATTGCTCATCAAACGGGAGTTGTTTTCGCCCAGCGATGGTATTGGCGACAGGCTTTGAAAACCATCGTGCATTTGGTCGGCACCGCTTACCGTGCCGCTCCGTGGTGGACCTCCGCCGGCGTGGCCGGAGGAATGTTAGGGCACCGGCTGCTTTGGAGGTTGGTGGAGCCCACAATATTTGCAGTTCTTGTCCGATACCAAATTCCGGAACATCATTTCAACGTGTACGTATTCTTCGCCTCGACAGGGCTCGACATCGCATACCTCATGGTTTTCCTGTTTGAGGGCTGTCTTGCCGCCATAGTGGCAAAGGACAGAGAGATGGCGGCCGCGACGACGCTGAGTTTCATTTATGCTGCGCTCTGTGGCGCCGCGGTGGTGAGCTGGGTGATCCAGGGACACTGGGCTCTGTCGAGATTGACATGGGATTTCGCTGATATGTTTGCGATCCTTATCGGCGGAGCGATCGTCCGCACGCAGCGGTCAGCCCGGCACCTGAGCGGCAATGAAAATCTGCCGAACACTTAAAAGGTGAAAATAGCCTGAAGGAAAACAGAGCGGTTGCCCGGTGTCGGCGATCCGAACGGGCCTGTGGCAAGAGATTGCGTTTTGCCGAAGAGCGGTGAAGCTCAAAGTGCCGTTGGGCGTGCCCAGGTTCACGATGTTGAAAATATTGAGAGCTCCGCCGACCAGGGTCAGACTGTATCTGCGGGCGACGGTAGCATCAAGCTTCGGTTGCGCCTGCCCACCGCTGAGGCCCCGGCCGTTCACGCTGCCATTCCCTCCCTGCATGCCCGGTGCGCCTTTCGCGCCTTCGATTCGAGGGCCGATCCCGATCACTTTGCTGACCCGCATATGGAACACGAAATTTGCGGGACCAAGCCCGGCGCCATAGGGGACGATCTTCTCTCCCTTGCCCACTGGATCGGTATCCAGACAGCCATAGGGAGTCGAAACCACGTTCGCAGCCCCGCAAGTGCCATACGTCGGCCGCGCATTGAACTGGTTGTTCGCGGTGAGATCGTTGCCGATGACGAGGTTATAGGGCGTGCCGGATTGAGCCGCCAACAGAGGCGCAAACACGATTCCATGCGGCGCAGAGTAAGTACCAAGCAGGAAGAGACGGTTGGTGATGCCAAAGCCGGCGCGGCCGTAGTCAAGACCTGGGTTCTGGGCCACCGAGGGGACGTAGTTGACTCCCTGTGTGTCGCTGCTGGCCTGGTTGAAGGTGTAGGAACCATGCACGGAAACATGGCGGAACCGCGCGTTGGCGGTAACGATCACCTGGTGCTGCTTGTAAATGCCGCCGGACTGAAACTGGTAGTTATATTCCTCGGGAAGAGGGCCTACCACGGTGTAGGTGGACGGATCAAATTCCGGCGCGGTGACATTGTTGGTGAGGTACTGATGAACCCCGCGGGTAAATAGATAGGTCACGTTGACCATGAGCTTCTTGCTGATCTGCTGATCGACCCCGACCCCGCCCTGCATGCTGAGTGCCGCGTGAAAGTGGTGATCGATGTTGTAGAAGGATGGAATGGAGGTGGCGGCAGTTGGCCAGGGTGCTGGGCGATGCCGCAGCATTCGGGTTATAGAAGTCAGGATTGTTGATGACGTAACTCTGTTGATTGATTCCGTTCTGGTGGATGGCCTGCACCAGGTAGGGTGTCCCGGTGGACGAAGCAAATGAGTTGGGCACGGTAAACCGATCGTAAAACCAACCGTAGCCCGCGCGCACGACCGTTTTGGGAGGTGTCTTGCCCACGTGGCCAGGCGCCCAGGCGACGGAGAAACGCGGTCCCCAATCGGCGTGATCGCGAATGCGATTCTGGGTTTCAAAGCGCAATCCATAGCTCAGGGTGAGGTTGGGTCTTGCGCGCCAGTCGTCCTGATAAAAGAGCGCGCCATCGAACAAGAATTGCCCGCGCTAACGGATTCTGAATCACGGTGGCATGGTATTGCGCCGGCGTCTGCGCGAGGTACTGATCGATCGAAGTGAAGAGATAGTTTCCGTTGGAGCCGGCGGTGGAATAGTTGGCGTCGCGATAGGCGCGCAGACGGGCGCCAAAGCGTATGGTGTGACTGCCGGCGGTTGCGGTCGAGTAGTTCTGCAGTTCGAAGATGTCCTGGTGATCGCGCGCCACGCCCGAGTTGCTTCCTCCGGTGGTGAAGGCTCCTTGAACGGTTACCGTCGGAGTGAAGTAGGAGGCGACCTGGCTGTTGCGCACGCGGCGCCATTGGAAATGGGTTTCGTTGATCACGCGCGGGTTGACCACCACTGTGTCGCTGACCTGGATGGCATTCTCCTGATTGTTTACGTTGTATGCCTGCTCAGGAAGGTTGAGTTGACCCGGGCCATTGGCGGTTGCAACCGAGCGCACGTATGAGTCGCGGACGGACAATGTATTGCTCTTGCCCAATTGGAAATCAACGCGAGGATTGGCGACCAGGAGAGAGGAGGGGTTGGGAAGGGCCTGGTTGAAATTCGTGCTTGGATCTTCGGGGTTGACGGCATCGATGATGCTCTGGTTTTGGCGGTCAAAGTGAAACAGGCTGAAGAAGTACGAGGCAGTTTTGGTCAACGGTCCATTGACATCCGCCTGGATGAAATACAGATAGTAACTCGGCTGCTGCTGGACAAGCGGATTGGCCGTATTCCACGCCGAATCGTTGCCCAACGAGGTGATGTGCCCGGAGAATTTATCCGAGCCGGGTTTGGTGAGAATTTCGATTCTGCCGTAACCGATCTTGTCGAACTCAGCGGAAAAAGGATTCTGGTTGACGCGGATCTCCCGGATGGAGGACTTGGGAGGAATTTGGCCTCCGGTGAAACCATCAATGTAGATCTGGCCGCCGCTCGGCCCGGCTGCGGGCCCGGCGAGCGCCTGAAGTTCGTTTTGTAACTCATCAGGATCGTCGGAGAGAGCATCGAGATCGCTTCCCTTCACCACCAGCGCGCTTGAATTTTCGTCGGGATTTACGCTCACGCCGGAATTTTGATCAGTGACTGTAATGTCCTGCTGCTGAATGGCAATGGCAAGGGATACATTCAGCTGGCGAGCCTGCCCCGGGGCGACCACAATGCCGGTCTTGGTGAAGGTGGCGAACCCGTTTGCCTGGACGGTGATGGTGTATGAGCCGGGAGGGACCGCCTTGAAGATGTAGGTACCGTCATTGCCGGATTGCACGCTCAGCACGGTCGTTCCCTGGGTAAGGGTGGCGGATGCTCCCGGAACGACGGCACCACTGGGATCCAATACCTGTCCTCGCAGGCTTCCCGTCGACTGTGCACTGGCGAGTGAGATAAAAGCGAGACTGAGGGTGAGCAGCAGGCCTTGCTTAACCAGTAAGCTGCAAATTCGTGGGAAGAGATTCTTCATGGGCGGCCCCATCCCTGTATCTTCACTGCACTTGACGGTCCAACCGTTGTCTTCGCTCGCAAGCAGCTTCGCTTTGCGTGTTCATTGCGCGTACTGAAGGAATCCAACTCTCTTCTGTTCACTTCCGGGCAGTTCTGTCCGCGAGTGAACGGCGGGCCGGGCTTAGGATGGCAAATACGCAAGCAGGGCGACCGGGGTTCCGAATTCTCAGTAGCGAAGGCCGAGTCTTTGGGGAAATTCCTCCTCGTCATCATCAAGGTCAATCAGGTTCAGCGTGATATTCGGCATCCTTGCTGTGAACCCTGAGCACCGCGAGATGCGCCGCGCCTATGACTGCTACCACGCCCGGCACATGCCACACACTGGCCTCTAGCCAGGGTTCAAGACTGACCGAAAGCAACACCAGGGGCGGAAAAAATCCGAAGTATTGCAGGAGTATGAACGCCAGGTTCGTCGCCGGCGCTCTTGCCTCTCCAGTGAAAGGGATCGTTCGGACTTTGAGGAACAGAGCGTCTGTCAGCAGCAGGCAAAGGCCAATCGCCATCAGCGCCTGGCAGACAAGAGACTTCCAGCCGCGCAGCTCGAGGGGCGCCAGTCGATTAATCAGCGCGACCATACCCAATGTCAGACCCAGTACGCATGGCAGTATCCATAGCATGGTCGTATCAAGTTGAGCAGATGTGGGCTTGCCCAGGATCAGGCGAAAGATCCAACCGCCTCTCCTATCGGTAGGAGACAGGAATGCGGTGCGCAATCCAGCAATGGTCCAGAAAGCGGCGATGGGGACGGCAGCCCGCAAACCATCGGGCGACAGGGCGAAGCCGAGATGACCATGGGAAAGTTTCAGGAGCACCGTGCATGCGAGTAAGAGAGCGAGGCCGAGGCCACCATACATGGCCATATACACGCGATGCCGCTGGGTCCTCAGCAAAGAGCAACTGATAAAGTGATAAATTCCGCGCTGCACTGCATTGCGCAACAATGTTGCGTGGAGCAGGTGACGGATGGGAACGATGGCTGGATTCCGGGTATCGAATTCCTCGGATCCTTCGACCAGGTATCGCATTCTGCGTCGATAGGCAAGCGGATAAGAGACGATGGTCAAGGCGAGCACGAGGGCTGTTGCCAGGCACCCTGTTTTTGCGAGCCCGCTAAAGACGGGCTGGAGTGAATGAGCCGGCGAGAAGGGTTTCGTAAATTCCCAGAAACCAGAATGGTGGAAAATATCGGGCGGCGGGCAAATTCACCAGCACCTCCAGGAACCGGGCGGTGACCGGGAACAGGCAGGAGGATGGTCAACAGCAGCATCATCGAGATGCCCTGCAGGAAGGGGGAAATGGCGCGGGAGAAGACGTTCACCCAACACCGTGACCATGCATCCTTGCACGCTCAGTACCAACGCTGCAGCAAACACGCCGCTGGCGAGAACTGCGAGCACATGGGCCAGCAGGTGGCGTGCCAGGCCTGGCGAATCAGATAACAAGGGATAGAATATGGCCCCGAGCGCATTGCTGCCGAGCACGAAACAGGCCGAGAAAAAGTACGGCAGCTACGATCCTGGACCGGAACAGTCTCGCACCGACAATGGGAAGGGGTGAGAGCACGAAAAGGTCGAGCAGATCGGGGAAGAGCAAGTCCCAGGCAAAGATGCTGACCGCCCCTACCGCCACAAAGGAATACAAGACATAGAAGTAATGGTCGCTCACCTGAGACCAGAAGGGCCGTTCCAGTGGGGCATGGTACAAGGGAAACAAAAACAAGGCGACGACCATTCCCGGGAGAGCGATCGCATACACCACCTGGAGAAGGCGCGCCTTTGTTTCACCATCTGCCGAAACCATATCGTTGTTGAAGAATCGTTCCAGAAAGTGGCGAACCAGAAGGCGGAACTGACTTTGTTCCTGCGCCTCCGCTACGGGCAAGTGGGCTTGCACTTCGAGTGACAGCACGGGGAATTCCGGCGGAGCGAAGATGCGGAGGCTGCTAAACATTCGGCACCTTGATGGCTTCGACCACTTCGCGGGCTACCGATTTTGTATCTTCCTGCTGGACCAGTTGCGCAAAGACACTTTCCAGGTTGGCCAGTTCCATGAGCTCGGTCAGTTTGGACGGGCTGGCATCGGCCAGGATTTTCCCTTTCGCAATGACGACAACGCGGCTACAAATCTGCTCCACGACTTCGAGAACATGAGAGATGTAGAGAACGGCCTTCCCTGCCGCTGTCAGTTCCAGCAGCAGATCCTTGAACAGGCGCGAGGATAGGACATCGAGGCCGGAGAGCGGCTCGTCAAAGATCAAGCAGCTGAGGGTCATGCATGAGCGCTGCGGCAATCAGCACGCGCTGCTTCATCCCCTTGGAATACATGGAAATTGGCGAATGCCGCCACGACTCCAGGCCAAGCAGTTGCAGTAGCCTGTGGGCCTTGATTGTGATCTGCCGTTCGCGCAGGCCCCGCAGCCTGCCTACTAACTGCAGGTACTCCATTCCGGAGAGGTAGGTATAGAGATGCGCTTCTTCCGGCACGTAGCCGAGCGCGCCACGGAAACTGACCAGATCGTCGCGAATATTCCTGCCCTGGAATAACACGCGGCCCTCATTCGGCTGCAGCAAGCCCGGTGATGATCTTGACGGTGGTCGATTTTCCTGAGCCGTTGGCTCCCAGATAGCCGACCACCTCGCCGGCGTCTACCCGGAAGTTGACGTTCGAGATGGCCGGGATACCGCGATAGCTTTTGGACAGGTTTTCGAGTTCAAGCACGGATTGGGACCTCGATCGCTATACCCTATGTAGCATACTATCTTTCCCTGGTCAACAGTATGCTACATAGGTATACTGCTCACCATGGCCACCGAGCCCAAACTTTCCCATACCGCGGCCATGATTCTGCAGACGATTCATGCCGGCCAGATCTACGGCTTCAGCGTGATGGAAGCGACAGGTCTGCCCAGCGGGACGGTTTATCCGGCCATGCGGCGCCTGGAACGCGACGGTCTTATCGTCTCGAAGTGGGAAAAGCAATCGATCGCCGATGCCGAGCAGCGGCCTTTGCGGAAATACTACAAACTGACGCGTGCCGGGGAAACGACCCTGGAGGCGATGCACAAACGCTATCCGCTCCTGCAAAAAATGATCTCTGATCCAGAGGTCAAGAACGCATGAGCCTCCGCCTGCTGCTCCGCTCTCTCCCGATGTCTCTCTTCCTTCTCCGGTGTGCCGCATGGCTGGTGCCGGGCAGAGAACGAGCAGAGTGGTTGGCCGAGTGGCAGGCGGAGGTTTGGCATGTATGGCACTTGCAAGATCGCAGGCGCCCAGGTAACGGATCTCTGTCTCGGGGCGTTTCAGGATGCTTTTTGGCTGAGGTGGTATAGCCCGCGTTCGCTGCCTCGCAGAATCCTGCGGCCCGGCTCCGCGTCGCGCTGTTCCTTTTCCTTAGCTGTATGGACAGCGATCAGCTTTGTGGTGTGTTTGTCTCTGCCGGGCGCCCGCAAGGCGATGAGTCCATCGCCGTACCGATACGCCCGATGGACTGGTGATGATTTCGAGTGGCGGCTATGCCGGCACACAGTTTCCGACCATACCGCTCCAGGATTATCAATCATGGAAGACGAGCACCCGCCATTTGTTTACCGGCATTGCCTTTTATCAACCGATACGCAAGCGAGTGCATATTGCCATGCATCGAGGTACCGAACTTTCGATTGGCCGGGCAAGCGACAATCTTTTCCAGTTGCTCAATCTGCCGGCCTCGCATGATAGCGGCGATCAAGACAAGCGGTCAGGATGCGGCTAGGCTGTTTTTGAGCCAGGCTGCCTGGCGGGGGCTTTTCGGCAGCGACGCCGGCGTGATTGGAAGCACACCGAGATAGGTGGGCAGCGAGTTCTGATCGCCGGCGTGATCGCGCAAGACTCGTCGCAGTTGCCGGGCCAGGTGGATGCGTGGTTGCTGGAGGACGAGCGGCACCTGGATAAGCTGCCGCGGAACTCCAAAGGTTTTGTGGTGGCCCAGATGCGCACATCTGGGCGGCGCCGCACGGATGGATGGCGAACCATGAATGTCAGCGAGCGAGGATGGAGGCACTGATCGCTTCGATTGCATATCGCTGGCGGAGCGAGTCGCGGTTACCTTTGTCCATCTTTCTGTTCACGCTCATTGTTGCTGTGATCACGTTGCCCGCCACTACCGCGTTGCCTCTTGGTGAGTACCCACGCCGTAGCGGACGCCTTCCCTGGGCGGTCAGCGGGAGACGCTGGCTGTTTCTGTTGAGTAAGGTTTCGCTGGTCGTGCCACTGGTGTGTTTGAGCTCGTTGGATGTTGCCTACGGAATTCCTTCACTGAGTTCGACGAGCACGCAATATATCCAGCTCGCGCTCTCGTACTTCGGGTTTCTATTCGCCTTTCGATGGATACTCGAGGATCAGCGAAAACGGTGCCCGGTTTGCCTTCGTGTGCTCTCCAACCCGGCTCGGGTTGGAGAAGCTTCGACGAAATTTTCTGGCTTGGAACGGTACCGAGCTGATCTGTGCGGGTGGCCACGGATTGCTGCATATTCCGGAGTTGCCAACAAGTTGGTTCAGCACGCAGCGATGGCTTTACTCTGGATGCCTTCGTGGGGAAGCTTGTTCTCGGATGCGTGTGTGCCGTATGCGGGATTGGTCTAAGAAGGTTCAAGAGACTCACCGCGCCAAAGTTTTGGATCAGGCTGGACAAGATTTGGGCTCTTAGCCCCTGCGTGAGACCCGACCGGCATGAAATTCAGTCCCGTAGGGACGGCTGAACTTCGAGAGACGAAAAGTCCCGCAGGGACGACTGGAGTTACCTGGAGGCAATCCCCAGAGCGACTTCTATCTAAAAGTATTCTGCGATTGAACATTCCCGATCCGATAACTTTTTCAGTCGTCCCTACGGGACTTTTCAACGGCACATGCTAACCCAGGACTACGTCCTGGGCTAGGTTCAGCCGTCCCTGCGGGACTCATTTTGGAGTCGGTTCACACGCACTCTCTCTGCGCCTGAGATACCTGAGGTATGTTTTTCCAATCATCTGTGGCGGACTCATGTGCGAAAAAACATGAGCTTGCTTCCAGCGAAGGCTTCATTTGCTGGCCAAATTGTGCTCAAATCCGGTCTGATAGGCTGTTAGCCGGAGCGACGCCAATGAAAGCACTTGTCTATCACGGGACAAAAGACCTGCGGTACCAGGATTTCGCAGATCCTCAGGTGGCAGCAGGAGAAGTGCTGCTTCGCGTCAAGTGCTCCGGTCTATGCCATACCGACTTTAACGAATACGTGAATGGTCCACTGTATGTGGCGGCCACTCCCCACAAGAGGACGGGCCGCTCCGTACCGCTTGTTCTGGGGCATGAGTTTTCGGGCGAAGTGATTGAGCTTGGGTCCGGGGTGACAAGGCTTCGCGTTGGCGATCGGGTTGCGGTGAACGCGGTGGATGCGTGCAGGAAGTGCGAGTTCTGCCGCCGGGGACTCTTTGTACATTGCCCGGCCGCAGCCACCATCGGCTTCGCCCGAGATGGTGGATATGCGGAATACGCGGCAGTTCCTGAAGACTGCTGCCATGTACTGCGACCGAACGTCTCCTTCCGATCGGCGGCCATGGTTGAGCCGTTTTCGGTGGCCTTGCATTCGGTACGTCGGGCACGAGTCGAAGTGGGCAGCAGGGCAGCCATCGTGGGCGGCGGTACCATCGGCTTATGTACCCTGCAGGCCCTTCGCGCTTGTGGAGTCGTGGACGTCTACGTCATCGAGAAGTCTTCCGCAAAACGAAAGTTTGCCGAGGATTTAGGCGCGAGTGCATTCATCCAGGCGGAACTAACAGATCCTCGCCAGGCCATCTTAGATCTGACGAGCGGAATGGGAGCCGACTATACCTTTGAATGCGTAGGCTCCGGCGCGGCGCTCAACACGGCCCTCAGCGTTACCCGGCCGGGAGGCACGGTTTGCCTCTCTGGGGTGATACCCCACGCGATCGAGTTCAACTGGAATGACGTGCTCCGCGACGAGAAGGCGATCACCACTACGAATGCTTACAACGACGAATTCCCGATCGTGATCGCGATGATGAACGACGGCAGGCTGCAAGCGGAGCCTCTGGTCTCGCAAGTGCTTCCACTCAAAGAGGCCTGGAACCATTTGACACGCTTTGAAGAAGTGGGAAGAGCCAACATCAAAATGCTGATCGAGATGGATGCTTAAGACCCTTCATTTGTCGTTGGCGAGAACCAGAATCCAATCTTGCGGCATCGGCAAGGGACCGGGTTGATACGCATCCAGCAGGAGAATTTTCTCCCTGCCAAAATCGTCCCAGCCCTTCCCCGTCAATGCGCCGCGATAGATTCCCCGCGCGTCATAAAGCTTCTTTTCCAGGTGGTCATCCGTCACCAGCGTTGGGCTTTTTCTCAACTCGAAATGAGTGTAGCTTTGCGAGGGACTTCCGCTTTCGTGCCAGTAGCCCCGCGGCCCCTGCAGTGGTATTGCTGACCGTAACGATCTTCGATGTGTAAGTGTTGGTTCCATCGGTGACGGATACTGCAGCCCACGGTCCTCGTACCTCGGCACTCAAGACAAAGTTCGGCCCCATGGCGCCAATAGGCATTCTTCCCAGCGGGTCGCTGTCAATACCTTTCTCCCGATCCAGCAGGTACACCCCTTTAGCGGTCGGCGAATAAACCGCGGTGAGATAATTGCCGGCATCGTGATAGCGAAGAATCAGCCCGGCATTCCCATTGCTGTTACCCGCAACGCTCGCCACCAGGTCCTGGTCGCTGATTGGATGGATGGCCGAAACGGCGCCATCGGCGGTCACCTTGCCGTTTTCGGGAGATTCGTCGGTAAGCAGCACGGCGCCAGGCGAGGGACGCTCGATCGACCCCAGATCAAATTTGACGCCTATCGTCGGCTCCCAATAATAGGCGTGGTAGCGAACGCCTCGCTCCAGACCGAGCACAGTTGGGGGCGCGTGGCAAAACAGGCTCAAACAGGGCACGTAGATAAACCGGATCTTTCCTGCAATTCCGGCAGCATAAGGCTGGAATATGTTGCCGTTCTTTGCCTTCCACTCGCCGGCCGGATACGACCACGGTGTGCCGGAGGGTTGAGGGGATTCGTCAGTGAGAATGGAATCAAACGATCCTAGTTCGGAACCGCTTCTCTCACCTCGCGGTTCCAACAGTGTGGTGCCTCGGGGTGCGACCCACTCCGGATGCGGCTCAAATTGCCACCATGAGTATTGCTGAAGCAACTTCGCTCCCAGGCTGATCTGGTAGGCGCCTGGAAGGTCCATTCCCTCTTCCCAGGTCAGAAGGGTGTATTTCGTTCGCTGGAATGGCTTGTCTGCACTGTACGCCTCAAACACCGGGTTGGCGCCGTAGGTGTAGCCAGCTGCTCCGTTCAGCATGGCCTCCCAGAAGGAGACACGCTGGAAATCCTCAAGATTCGTTCCGCCGATGCCTTCATAGCCAATCTCGCCGACCACCTCCGGCTTTACCACGGATCGCGAACGGCAGATGTCCAGGAGTGCGACCTCCACCGCAATGCTCGGCCATCCCATGTGACTGGGCTGGAAAAGATCGAAGTCCGTCAGCGACTCATCCTGCAGAGGGATGTTGAATGGAGGCGGAATTTCATGGACCGTAATCGGGTGATGATAAGGGTCGGTGGCGCGGATATATCGCGTCACCTCGGTCCAGCCCGGCGATCGCAGATCGGTTAGTTTGCCATTGAGAACGATGCCTGGAGCTTTGCTGCCCATCTCTGCCGGCGGATCGAATACTTCGCCGCCCACGATCCAGAACACGGGATAGGCACCGTAGCGGGCGATGATGTATCGCCAGTGCTTTTCCATTTTGGCGACGCCCATCTGACCCAGGGCCTGATGCCAGGCGCCTACGATCGCGGGCGCGATTCCGGCGTCTACCAGCAGCTGAATTCTTCGGTCCGCGAAATCGAAATATTTAGGGTTGATCTGCTTGAACGCGGGGTCCCATACCGCGCCACCTTCATTGTGGAAGCCGGGATCGACTGGGGCCTCCTCTTCATTTGAGGGAACCAGGCCGGCGACAATCTGGACTACGGTGAACCCTTTGGCCTTGCGGTTTGCCGTGAGCTTCTGAAAACCATCCCAACTTAACCGGTCAGATAAACCGGTCCACCATGTGTCCCCCAGCCAGTAGAACGGTGTTCCGTCGGTGTGCTCGAAATAACGCTTGTTGGCGGCGACACGCAACATGCCGTGTTGTCGTGCGGCGAGACTTACGCGCGTCTCGTGGCCGTTGAGCGCCGGATTGGATTTGTCTGTGCTCTCCAGGTGATAGGTGTATTCACCAGACGTGGGAGGGGCGAAGCGAACGGTCCATTGGTTGCCTCCGCGCCAAAACGCCGGCACGCGCCAGGTTTCTCCACCCTTCGCAAAAATAACGTCGACGTCTAGTTCATTGAATGGGTCGGCGTAGGACTTCTGAGACGTAAAGGTCTGCTCGAAAACTCCATCCTGCGTTTGCGCGCGGCGGACCTGCCCCGCCGCAACGCAGGTGATCACCGCAAGCAGCGCGGGAAGCACGCAGGAGTACATCTTCGCCTCACGGTGCACCGCTCGATTGCACGTGAGCGCGAAATTTGCCCACACCGTCAAGAAACACCCCAATATCGCTGCCCAAGCTGAGGGCGCGAAAGCCTTTGCCGATCCAATGCACGGCCAATTCGGGCGAAGAGGGAAGAAATCCGGGAGCCACGCCGTGGCGCCGGCATGCCGCGACTAATTCATCCATCGCGGCGAGAAATCGCGGATGCTCAAATTGTGCCGGGATACCCATGGAGACGGTGAGATCGTAATGTCCCACCCAGGCAACGTCCACCCCAGGCACGGAGATAATGGCATCGAGATTCTCAAAAGCTTTCACCGTTTCCAACAAGAGGATGACGCAAGTTTCCTCGTTTGTTCGGGCGAAGAAGTCCGCGTCCCCGGCGCGGTAAAGATCGTGGGCGATACCCAGGGCCACTCCCCGCCTGCCTAGCGGCGCATATCTCAGTTGGCTGACAATGTCCTCAGCCTGCGCCCTGGTTTCCACGCGGGGCACCATGACACCGCGGGCGCCAATGTCCAGCGGGCGCGATAAAGGCGCATAGGCAACGTCGGGAACACGTGCGATGGGATAGATATCGCTACCGCGACAGCCCGCAACCATTTCTGCGAGCAGGGATATGTCACAACGGCCGTGCTCCATATCGAAGATCACGAAATCCAGACTGCTTGCCGCAAGCATTTGCCCGATGCCCGGCGTGAATAGTTCGAGCACCATCTGGCCCAAAAGCACGTCACCCTGACGCAGCCGTTTTCGAAAATTGGTCATGGCGTATCGCCCTCCGTCGAAAATGCGGCTTTGTGTTTCGCGAGTTTTTGCAGAAAGGCAGGACTGCTCAATGCTTTGGGATTCACTACATGGTCCGGCACCTCTCCGCGATAGATTGCCAAAGCCCCCTGGCAATCGATGCGCCCCATATCGCGGAATAGTTCCTCGGTCCAGGCGATGGAATGCGACGTCAGAATGACATTCTCCATCGCGACCAGGGGCGAGCTGGGGCTGAGCGGTTCCGTCTCGAACACATCGAGTGCGGCGCCGGCAATCCTGCCGGTCTGTAAAGCTTCGACCAGTGCGCCTTCGACTACGATCGGACCGCGTGCCGTATTGATAAGCACAGCGTCTGGTTTCATCAGGGCGAACTGAGGTTTGCCCAGTAAACCACGGGTCTGTGGAGTGAGCGGGCAGTTGACGAGAACGTAGTCCGACTGGCGCAGCAGATCCTCAAGCGAGACTGCCTCCACTCCAAGCTGGGCGGCCCGATCAGACGAGACGTATGGATCGAAGGCCAGAAACCGGCTCACGTCAAAGACTCGCAGCAAACGAATCGCCTCGGAGGCGATGTTGCCCAGCCCAATCGTGCCCACCACGCGCTGCCGCGGCTCCCGCCCGAGCGCACGGGTGCTTTCGGCCCAGAGTCCTCGTCGCACTTGCCGGTCTTTTCGCAGCAGATGGTGCGAAAGGGCCAGCACCAAAAGGACAATGGATTCGCCCACCGGCCGTACGACCCCGCCGGGCGTGATGAAGACAGCGATTCCATGTTCGGTGCAGGCTTCGAGATCGACGTTGTCATAGCCAACACCGCACCGGCCGATGGCACACAACCGAGAAATGCCCGCGAGGGACTGGGCCGTCACCCTGGGCCTCAGTGAGATCAGGACGTCATAGTCTGAGAGCTGTTGAGGAGAGTATTCCTCCCGATATTCAGCAACAAACTCGTGGGCGAGGCGAGGAACGCCTTCGAGCAGCGACAACCCAATATCGGGAAAGACCGGTTGCCCATGCTGATCGCAAAAATCTGCGGAGAAACCGATACGGAATGGGTTCATGCTTTCTGCTCAAGGACGATCACCCAATCGCGGAAGATAGGAAATTCCGGCGGCTTCCATGTACCGCTACTGTCCGGCTGGATGTTTTCAATGGCTGTTTCCGTTCCATCGCTGGGATTGAAGAAAAAGCCGCGATAGTTTGCCACCTGCAGATTTTTAAAGGCGACTGGCTTGAAACCCGATGGACAAAACGCAATCACTGCCTCATTGGGGATGTGGCCAGCGAAGGGTTGCCAGTAGTCGGCCGCGCTCCAGTGTGGTTCGATGAGCTCCGGTTGGGGTTCCAGTTTCCACCAGGAATAACGAGTAAGGAGAGCTTTGGCCAATCCGAGCTGCCCGGAGCCTGGCAGTTGCGCCGCGATATCCCATGCGGGGCCGCCCCAGGAATGGCCATGCGGCGAAAGTCCGTAGGGCTGCTGTCGCGTATTCACCTGCCAAATGCCGTTAGCTCCGTAGGTGTGTCCGCCCGTTCCACCCAGGAGCGCAGACCAAAACATGAATCGCTGTACTTCCTGCCGGCTGGCCTCGGCGATACCTTCGTAGCACACCTCTCCAATCAGCACCGGCATTTTGGGGGTTGCGGCCAGGGAATGGTTCACGGTCTCGATGGTGTTGGGCACGCTTTGCCGATCGTTGTGACCGGTCTGCAGCATGTCAAAATCGAGCACCGCAGGATCGTCCACACAGAGCCGCGCGCTCTTTGAAGGATGAATGGTGATCGGATGATGCCGGGGATCGGTGGTCCGTACATAGCGCGCCAATTCCGTCAGGCCGTGCTTTTGTGTTTCGGCATCCTGCTCCTTGGTTTTGGAAAGGTAGTAAGGCATGGTTCCCTCTCCGGCCAGGCACCAGACAACCGGATAAGCACCCCAGCGGGCGATGAGATAACGCCAATGCTGTTTAACCTTGGCCATGCCCATGCGCGGAATGAAGTATCCCCAAAAGCCGACCACACAGGCGGCGAGGCCTCGATCAGCGAGGTGCTGCATGCGCACGTCGGCCATGTCGAAGTACGCGGGGTTGATGCGAGCAAAATCGGGCTCCCAGGGAAAGCCCGCTTCGTTTGCTCCTCGGGCGTCGAAGGGCTCCATGTCGGGATACAGACCGGCCACGATCTGGACCATGGTGAAACCTTTTTGCACGCGATCGGTGGCCAGCGTCTGAAAGCCGTCTGGCCAGCTAAGCCGTTTGCACAGGCCCATCCACCAGGTATCCCCGAGCCAGAAGAAAGGAGTTCCGTCGGCATGCTGAAAGTGGCGACCATCTTCTCCGACTTTGAGGGGGCCGTGCTTGTAATGGGCGTTCTGACCGTTATAAGGCTCCACGTTGAGGACGGAGGCACGATCATGAAGGTCGCGATTGCTGGTGTCGCTGCAGGCAGATCGGATTTTGTAGAGCCCTGGGGCAGGCGCGGCATACCGAACTCGCCATTCGGAGCCGCCGGCCCAGAAAGCCGGCATACGCTCTTGCTGGCCGGAAGGGAGCGTGATGATGGCGTCCACATCGACCTGATTGAAGGGGTCAGAGTATTGCTTTCCGCTGGTGTAGGACCACTCGGTGGGTTCGTTGGACGCGGCCACTCGCTCCTGTCCGAGGCTGGATTTGATCGTCGAGCTGGCCATTGCGCTGGCGGCCAGCGCCTTCACAAACGATCGCCTCGACATTCCCTCGAACATAAGAAGAATGCCTCCCTGGAACCAGTAGTCAGAGCCATCAAATCATGGGTTAGCTGCGGCATTTGTGTCAAGGAGCATGCAACGTTGTCTCCTCGATGGAGAGAATCCACGTCGAACTTCTCTCGATGTCGAGCTTTTCATCAGAACCCGACGGTTGCACGATGAGTCCCGAAGGGACGGCCGTACTCACGCCGTGGGCTAAAAAGACTGCATGAGAACAGGAAAATAACCGCATGCTGGGGTATAAAGGCAGGGCATATTGGTGAAGCATGAGAACAAGCTTGATCGAGCGGCGCGTCGGGACGAAGGAAAAAGCACCGAAGTGTGTCGCCCTGAAGGCGGGCCCACTGTCCGCAGAGTTTGTGGCGGGAAATCTGCGGGCGATCCGCTACGAGGGCCACGAGGTCTTGCGCGCGATTGCTTACGTGGTACGGAATGCAGATTGGGGAACTTTCAATCCTGAAATCAGCGATTGCCTCATCCGCAAGAACGGCAAGTCGTTCACGGTTACATATCGAGCGCGCTGCGTTTCCGCTGATTCCAGCCAGATGCTCGATTACCAGGCGCGCATTACAGGGAGTGCTCAGGGCAATCTCGCGTTCGAAGTGCTCGCCCAACCGCTGACCCCGTTCCGCACGGCTCGTTGTGGGTTTGCTGTGCTGCATCCCATTGCAGGCGTCGCCGGGCAGCCGGCCATCGTGGAGCACGTTGACGGCTCCCGGGAACAGGCTGTCTTTCCGGAGCTGATTTCCCCCGCACAGCCGTTCAAAGATATTCGCGCCATCCACCACCAGGTCACTCCCTCGATTACGGCGCGATGCTGTATGAACGGAGACGTGTTTGAGATGGAAGACCAGCGCAACTGGTCGGATGCATCGTACAAGACCTACGTCCGCCCGCTCTCTCTGCCGTGGCCCTATGTGATGGAGCAGGAAGTGGTAAACCGGCAGTCAGTGGAACTCAGCATAACGCTCAGCCCGGGGTCGACGGCCGAACCCTCGGCTCGACCAGCCGGCCCGGTCCGCATCAACATCGCCGGCCCAGAGGGCGCCTTTCCTGGCATTGGCGTGTCTATTCATCCTGACCTGATCCAGGAGGCACTCGCTCACCCCAGCTTACTCAACAACCTGCGTCCGCAACTTTTGCTGTTTCACTTCGATCCCACCGTGGGACACGGGGAGAGCGATCTTCGGGGGTTCGCAGACATTGCCAAGCGTGTTCCGGCGATCGACAAGACAGAACTTGTTCTTGAATTGGTGCTGCCCGCCAAAGGTAATGTGCATGAAGAGTTGGCCGGTGTGGCTGAGATGGTGGCCGCCGCCGGCCTGCGTCTCACAGGCATTCTGGTTTCGCCTGCCGTGGACCGCCAATCCACCCTGCCGGGCAGCACCTGGCCGCCATGCCCGCCGCTCAGCGAAATCTACCAAGCGACACGAAAAGCTTTTCCTGGCGTCGCAGTCGGCGGAGGCACGCTTAGCTACTTCACAGAACTCAACCGCAAGCGCCCGCCTCGTCGAATTGCTCGATTTCGTCTCCCACTGCACCTGCCCGATCGTGCATGCAGCAGACGATTTGAGCGTTATGGAGAGCCTGGAAGCCTTGCCACATATCGTGCGATCGGCGCGGGCGATCATCGGTAACGAGAAGGCTTACTGGATTGGCCCTTCCACCATCGGTATGCGCCATAACCCTTACGGAGCGCGGGTGATGGACAACCCGGCCAACGGCCGGGTTACGATGACGGATTGCGATCCGAGACAAACGAGCCTCTTCGCAGCCGCTTGGATGATTGGCTTTGTCGCCGGTACGGCTGCGGCAGCCCTACAAACACTGACGGTCGGAAGTCTGACTGGACGCCTGGGACTTGCCCGCGCGCATGTTTCTGAGCAACTGCAACTCCATCCGGCGTTTTACGCTGCGCGCGGACTTGCAGAACTCGGTGGAAATCCGCGATACCAGTGCAACTCGAGCCAAGCAGGCAAGATAGCCGCGGTCGCCGCCGTGGATCGTGAAGGACGGCGTGTCGCATGGCTGGCAAACCTTACCAGTCGAAAGCAAGAAGTGGTGTTCGAGGGAGATTTACCCATCCATTCTGTATTTTTGCTCGACGAACAGAATTTCAACGGTCGGTGGCGCGAATGGCAGGGGCCTGGGCACATCCAGCTTTTGCCTTACGCCGTAGCCTGCCTGAGTTTTGTCGCTTCCTGAAGGCTCTAACCTGCCCCGGTGCAAACTTAGCACTGCCGTCTACCGATCTGACTTAGCAAATTCGTAACTCCCGGCTCTGACTCGCCACTTCTCACCGCTTAGGCCGGGTCGCCCGATTTGGAATAGTTGCCCAGTTGGTTTAGTAAATTCTATTGAGAAATTTCTTTTCCCTTGACATTCGTATTTTGACACCTATATTTTCGGGCGCGTATTCAGTGTGGGCATCCAGGTGACGTGTGAGAGCCTGGGCGATTCGCTTCCCGGCGTTTGAGCACGCGCACCCTGGAAGCGGCCGGAAGGTGGGGCACAACCACTCATCGCGGCAACAGCAAGCCATTTTGGGAGGAGGTCGTATGTCATTGAGAAGGGTTAGTATCTTCTTTGTTCTCGCCGTTGTCGCAGTCAACATGGCTTTCGGGCAGGGGGTGGGCGCATCCGGCACCATCCTCGGTACCATCTCCGACAGTACCGGCGCAGTTCTTCCAAACGTCAAGATTGTCGTCATCAACACGGGAACGAACGTCGCCTTCAACACAGAGAGCAATTCTGCTGGAGATTTCAATGCGCCCTCGTTGCCCCCAGGTGTGTATACGGTTTCAGCCCAGACCGCCGGCTTTCAAAAATCCGTGACCGACCCGTTCACCCTCGCAGTCGACCAAAAAGTTCGCATCAATCTGTCTTTAAAGCCGGGAGCGGTGACGGAAACGCTGGAAGTGGCTGCACAGGCCATTAACCTGAACACAGACGATGCCGCCTTGTCGCAGGAAATCAGCGGCGAGGAGGTGGCGAACCTTCCCTTGAACGGCCGCAACTTCGTGCAATTTCTGTTGCTCAGTCCGGGCGCGGTAACGGTAGGTGGCGAGCAAGGCACCATGCGCCAAGGTGAAGGCAACGCCATCAGCGTCAACGGCGGCCGGCCCGAGGGTAACAACTATACCCTGGACGGGCTGGTAAATACCGATCAAGCGTTGATGACCCCAGCGGTGATCCTTTCCCAGGACGCAATCGGGGAATTCAAAGTGCAGAGCGGCATATATCCTGCTGAAAATGGATTCGGCGCCAGCCAGATCAACATCGTCAGCAAGGGCGGAACAAATTCCCTCCACGGCGCTATTTACGAGTCGAACCGCAACAATGCCTTCGATAGCTCGCCGTTTCCTACCGCGACCGATATCATCTCCGGCGTAAAAACCGAGAATCCGATTCTGCATCTGAACCAGTTCGGATTCGTCGCTTCTGGTCCCGTTTATATTCCTAAAATCTACAACGGGCGCAATAAGACCTTCTGGATGGCCAATTACGAAGGCTGGCGCATGAATAACGGCGCCCGGGTGGAGAACGTTGTACCCACCGCGGCGGAATTGGCGGGCGACTTTTCCGCCACCACCGTGCCGGCCGTAACTGGCTACGCCGGAGGTCCCCTGCCTGCGTTTGGAACACCCGCCTGCACCGCAGTACAAAACGCGGGCTACGACTGCTTGCCGGCGGATCCGACAACCGGGCTCAATGACTGGGGAACCCAGGTTCCGACCGCTTTCCAAACCGCCCGGATAGGGCTGGTGGCGGTTGCCAATCATTTCTGGTCTGCACCGAATATAGCCAACACGCCGGAGGGAGTCACCAACTTTATCACCAATATTCCCGGTCCGCTGGTGATGAACCAGCAGACGTACCGGGGAGATCAGAACCTTGGCAGGTACGGTTCCGTTTTCGGCCGCTACACTCACGCCTATTACAACAACCATACCCAGTACAACTCCGGATCCATCGACTACGGTATCGAGGAATATATCCAAACCGAAGACGCGTGGGAGATAGCGCATACCATCAGCATCGGCGGAAAGAATGTAAACAACTTCCGCTTCGGCAAGCTGCGCGCTCAGGCCCCAGAGGGTTCGGCTGCTCCGCCAGCTTCCGTGGTCAGCGCACTGGGCCTTTCGGGGACCTTTAAGGTTTTCACCGCTCTTCAGGAGACCTGGCCCAATGTTGGCTTCGGGAGTAACAAATTCTCGAGCGGCGGTGGTCCGGTCAACTCTTACAGCGGATCGGATAATCCCAACTGGGAGTTCGCCGATTCGTTCACCACGGTTCACGGAAAGCACACCATTGGCTTGGGTCTCGACTATCGTCGCTGGCACCTGATTCGCAATCTCGACGATGATTTCTACGGTGACTGGACGTTTCAATCCAATACGGGCGCAAAGAACTTTGTGACCTGCGGCAACCCCGCTTCACCCATCAACGGTGGCCAGCCGCTTTGCGGCACCGGCAACGCCATCGCCGACATGTTGACCGGCTACTACAACGGCGTAGGTGGATTTGTGCCCGGTCCCTTAAGCCCGACGACACAGGCCGGTAACCCACAAGACCACGTCTACAACTATTGGGGTCCATACGTGGAAGACGACTGGAAGGTAAGCCAGAAGCTCTCCATTAACTACGGCCTTCGTTGGGACTTCCGCATGGCGCCCTATGAAGTTGAAAACCATTTCTTCTGGCTCGACACCACCAACCCACAAGGCGGTCTTTGCTACGCCGATCCGAAGCTGTCGACCGACGGAGTGGCGCCCGGCGTGGGCATCAATGGGGGCCCAATCCTCCGCTACTGTGGCAATTCACCCCGCGGTGGCCAGAAATACCCCTTTGCCCCCCGTTTCGGAATAAACTACCGCGTGGATGACAAGACCGTTGTTCGCGGCGGTTACGGCGTCTTCTTCGACTCCTTTGAAGGACGCGAAATCGATGACTCGGCGGATATCTATCCGTATAGCATCCGCAACAGTCTCGCCCCGACGACGGTTGCCGGAATTCCCAAGTTAACCAATCAGTTGTTCCCGAGTTACAACACACTTGGGCCCTTCCCTGAATCCACGCTGTCGTTCATCGCCGTGATCCAGTCGGAGAATCCGCTGGATCCATACGTCCAATCATGGACGCTCTCGGGCGAGCGTGAACTGGCAAAGAACACAACGCTGGAGATTAACTACATCGGCACGAAATCAACGCATCTGCTCGATCGACACAATATTTCGCAGCCGTATCCAGTGCCGGCGGCGAGTGTGCCGTTCTGTCAGGCAACGGATCCGGTCACCGGCGCTTACATCAACCTCAGCCAAGCTCCCTGCACCACGGTTAGCCGCTTGCCCTATCCAAACTTCAACGGCTTTTACATTAACAGCGACTTCCACGGCTACGCCAACTACAACGCGGCCAACATCAAATTCGAGCATCGCCTTCACGATCTGCAAGCGACTGCAGTCTTTACCTGGGCCAGGAGCATGGACATTAAGTCGGCTGCAGCCGGCGTGGGCTCTACGGGTGCCGGCTATCAGGGCTTCGAGAACAACCATGACCCAAACCTGGACTACGGACCGTCAGACTTCAGTGTCGATAAGAGGTTCGTCGCCAGTTATGTGTATCAGCTACCCGTTGGCCGCGGCAAGAAATTCGGGGGCGGAGTCAATCGGGTGGAAGACCTGGCAATTGGCGGATGGCAGGCAACCGGCATTACCACCTTCCAGAACGGCTTCCCCTACACCATTGTTGGCAACGATATTCAGAGTGTGAACGACAGCCAGTTTATGCACGCGAATATTGTCCCGGGCTGTAATATCAAAAGCAATCTGACGGCGAAGTTCCAGCGCATCAATACGGCCTGCTTTACTCAACCCGGACTCGGGACATACGGAACCATCGGGCGAAACACCCTGCGCCAGCCGGGCATTAACAACTTTGATATTGGTATTGGCAAGCAGTTCGACATTACCGAGCGGCTCAGATTCCAGATCAAAGCGGATGCATTCAACGCTTTCAACCATCACCAGTATGCGGGTGATGTCGGCGGCTTGCTGGTTGCCGGGTCGGGAGGCAACACCCCGATTGACAATAACGTGAATGATTCCAAATTTGGCTTGATCACTCAATCCTCGAAATCCCGCGAATTCCAGTTCAGTGGAAAGGTTACGTTCTGACTCACAAGTCGTCGGGAGATTTCACCTCCGCCACGCCTACTCGGCGTGGCGGAGCTTTCTGGGTAAGAGATACACTTCCTGCATGATTCTTAGAATCAGGACTGTTGCCTTACCCGCTTTAGCGCTGCTGGCATTAAATGGGACCATAAGCATGGCGGCGCAGGGTTCCCAGGAACAGCTCCTGCAGCAATATTCTGAAGCCGGACAGCAGGCGCTGGCTGCGGGGCACTACAACGAAGCAGAGAGCGATTTCAAGAAGCTGCTTGCCATTGATCCTGATATCGCCGAAATTCACGCCACACTCGGATTGGTCTACTTCCAGGAAAAGAAATTCGATCTGGCGGTACCCGAGTTGCGACGCGCATTGAAGTTGAAGCCAGCACTGGGACGAGCGAGCACTTTGCTGGCGATGTCACTTTCAGAGACAGGAGAATACCAGGAGGCCTTGCCGGGGCTCGAGAAGGGCTTCCAGCACCCGCCTGATCCAGCAACCAAACGTATGTGCGGTCTGCAGTTGATGAGAACCTATACCGGCCTCCAGCGTGACCAGGATGCGGTGAATGTGGCCATGCAGTTGAACCAACTGTATCCGAACGATCCTGAGATCCTCTACCACACTGGGCGCGTCTACGGAAATTACGCCTTTCTCACGTTCCATAAGTTGGAGGTCGTGGCGCCTACATCAATATGGCGCCACCAGGCTGCTGCCGAGTCGTTCGAGAGCGAAGGGTCGACCAACCTTGCCATTGGCGAATACCGCGAGGTATTAAAGCTCGATCCGCATCGGCCGAACATCCACTATCGCATCGGCCGGACCTTCCTGGCCCGCTGGCAGCTGAATCATATGCCGGAAGACAAGGCGCAAGCAGTGCAGGAGTTTGAGCAGGAGTTGCAATTGGACTCGGGCAACGCCAACGCCATTTACGAGCTAGCTGAGATCCATCGCCAACAGAATGAGCTCGACCAGGCACAACAGCTCTTTGAATCTGCGCTGCAGTACTATCCTGACTTTGAAGAAGCGCATGTAGGTTTAGCCACAACCCTCATGGCGCAGCAGAAACCCGATCTCGCCCTACCGCATCTGCAGCGCGCGGTGGCACTCAATGGCGACGATGAGGTTGCGTGGTACCGTCTGGCGCAGGCGGATCGAGCCCTCGGCAACAAAGACGAGCAACAAAAAGCGCTGGCGCAATTTCAACGTCTGCGGAGCCAGATTGCGTTACAGCAAGGGACGAGCACACCCGGAGAGGTAACAAAACAGGTGCTGCAAAATGGAGAGGTTCAATAATCTCCGTTCCGCAGTATTCCTGCTCGCCTTGACCGGTTGCGGCGGTGGGACTAGCTTTTCACCTCCGCCGATCAACCTTTCTGTCTCGGTCAACAATGCTACTGTCACCCTGCCGCCGAACGGGGCAGCAGTCAACGTCCCGGTGACCATCGTAGCCCCCACCGAAACAGCCACGTTTACCATCGCCGGCTTGCCTGCCGGAGTTTCCTATAACTACAAAGAATCAGAATCCAATCCTTCTGGCTTGCTTACCCTGATCGCCAACACCACGACCGTGCCAGGTACTTACATGCCGGTAATCACTGTTGGCTCATCCGGGCAAACTGCATCGGTGGTTTTCACTCTAGTCATCAGCGCCCCGCCCAAGGCGTAAACGTCTACGCGAAACGCCAATGCCGCGAGATCACTTTCCGGGCACGGAATAGACGACGATCTGCTCGCGGGTCATCACCGCGAGCTGGGAAGCATCCGGCGCCAGCGCGTACCCGTCGCGGCTCATGGACGGTGGAGCGGCATGCACGCTAAGCAGCCGCTTACCATCCGCTGCGCGATAGACGCGCAACTCTTCGGAGGAGAATTGCGACGCGCTCATGGGCGACCCTGGAGGCACGGGCAGAGTCGACTCCACGATCTTCACCACGAACGCCTCCTGGTTGGCACTCCCTTCGGCGGCATGTCCACACTCATTCAGAGTCGAGTCACCTTTCAACGCTAGCTTTCCATTCGCGCGCAGCACTCGGTACTCGCGGCCCCCATTTTGCTTTTCGCAGCTCACCAGGAAGATAAGGTCCGGCGCGATGCTGGAAAGCTCGGGCGTGCAACTTGAGATGAAACGGGCCAGGACCGAGGCGTGGTTGTCCCAGGTCACCATGGAGATGCGGTAACGCATATTCGATTGGGCTGCCAGCGTAGCCTGGCCCTCGTTCAGGAGGGTGGGCGCCATCAGGTTCGACTCTGCCGTTGATTGGGCGATGGTTTCAAAGCTGCGATTCAGAACCAGGATACGGACGTCTTCTTCCGGATCGCCATTGAGGCTCTCGCGAAGTGCGGCATGCAGTTCGGGCGTGTGCCGCTCACGGAGCACGCCTACCGCCATAAAGCCGCCATCGGGCGTCACCCGCACGAAGGCCAGCGGGCCGTCCAAGGGAACTCGATTCTGAATCTGCAGTCCCTCGCCATAGACGCGGAGCTCCGAACCGACGTGCACCAGCACACGGCCACCCGCCAGCGGCCAGAGGTATTGCCGGTTGTCGAGCATCTCCCAGTCAACGGTATGGGTGACCCGGTGTGTCTCCGTGTCCACCACAGCAGCACGGATCACGCGAACCGTCGAGCCTGTCCCCGGCGCATCTCTTGACACCAGCTCGTGCGGGTTGAAGGCGACCAGCAGTTCCCTGGGACCGAGATAGGCCAGCACCTCATCGTGGACAAAGCTGAACGCGTCCCTTTGGGGGCGCGGAGAATAGCCCAACTCGCGGATGGAAATGGTGGCTGCGGCGTGCCCCATATCGCTCACATTGCCCGAGGGCAACGCCACGTTGCACTGCGGCGGCACGCAAAGATCGATGTCGTTGACGGGCAGCCGTGCCGGCAGCGCAGAGGCGCTGGTTACAAAGGGAATACGCTTGGCGGGTTCACTTGATTCTGGCTGGGCGTTGCCTGGTTCGCCTGATGCTCGGGCAATTGTCCACTGTGCCGGAACCAGCAGCAGAAGGGAGTGCTTCTCCAGTGCCACGTCGTGGTCCTTCGATGTCAGAATGGAACTGTTCTCTGGCCCAGTGCCCACGCTCAGCTTCAATCCCCTGATCCGGTAGACATCACCCATCTCCATGCGCGGGATCATCGGGAGCAGATAGACCTCAGGCGACGCCAGCTCCAAAGTACGATCATTGCTGATACGCATACTATTGAGAACCACTAGCCCTGACACACCAGACATAGCCCGAACCGGCAAGCTATAGCTTAATAGGCCCAGATCGCTATTCTCCGGCGGAGCCGCGATCGCGGAAAGCAGCAGATTGAAAGCGCCCATCTTCTGGTCCCCGCACTGCGCCCCGGTAAAGGCCAGGCCCACTTCGGAAGCTTTGACCGGTTTGATACTGGGGACCACCGAGACCACATGCGCCTCCAGGACCGCTCCGTTCCTGAGAACACACGTGGGGCTTCGCCATTCGACGGTGACCCGTGCGTAGACGGCTCCGCCCACCTTCAGCAGGCGGGCATGCAGATCGGCCATCAGCTCCGCCTGAATCGGGTCTGCGCCCGGCTTGGCGATTTTCTCCGCGGAAACCGCCGCGCAACAGAGCACAAGAGCAGCCGCCAGCCCCAGGATCCGCATCTTCATCCACCTTCAATTGGCAGCAATTCTATAGCCGCAACCTATTTTCGCCGTCGTGCAAAATGGGCCTTTAGGGGACGCTTACGACTACCACGGCGAAAGGAGCCATGCTCAGGTGCGTGCCTTCCTGCTTTGAGGCGCGCGCCGGACCTTCCCCGCTCTCCTCATCGACAGTGAGAAGATTCCCGTTCTGCGCCCCATCCGGCAACGTGACGTCGACGACACGGTTTCGCTTGTTGATCAACAACAGCTTTTTGCCAGCGGGAGTAACGAAAGCCTGGGCCGCAATGTCGCTGTGGTGAGAGAGCGTCGTTTTAACCAGTTGGTCTCCGGGGTGGAAGTTATCCTTCAAGAGACTCAGCACCCAATAGCGCGCGTTGGGCTTACCGTTCTTCCAGTCAATCATGGTGACGCTGGGGAACTGCGACGGGTAACCGACCAGCTGCGATTCGCCGATGACCTCAACGCCTTGCTTTGCCAGCTCGCCATACAGGTACGCGTAAAGTGCGCCGGCCGCATTCCAATACAGAGCTGGGATGGTGTCGGGATGCGCTTTGCTTTCCGCGATCTCCGCTTCATCGGAAGCCAGGATCACTCCCAGCTCATCGGTATCCGTCTTGGTTTGCGGCGAGAGCCGCTGGCGAATCGCATCGATGTAGCGAACAGTAGCCAGAAAACGATCTGCCTGGTCAAAGAACGTGTACTGCCAGCTGTTGATGTCCTGCTGAGGCGTGGGGCTGGCGTAAAAGTGATAGGACACGTAATCGAGCGGAATTCCAGGTTTGTGATTGGCGTGATTCAAGAAGTATTCGAAATAGTGAGGGTCGGCCGAGGGATCAGCTAACGCCAGCCCCATGAATTTCGTGTCGGGGCTTACCTCGTGGATGGCGCTGACGATCGCATCGTAGCGCTCGGTGTATTGCTCCGGCGTGGTTTTGTGCTCGAACTCCACCTCGTTGAGTACTTCCCAAATGGGAAAGTCGTAGTGGTAGCCGGAAGAATGTTGTTTACCGTTTTCGTCGGTGAAGCCGCCCTTGGTGTACCAGCTCACCAGCCGAGCAAAGTAGTCACCCAGGTCCTTGCCTGATGGGTCTTTCAATTCCGTGCCCTGGGTGTAATCCCAGTACACCTGGTTGGGATCAGCCGGATAGGTGATCGGCTTGCCGGTCTTGAATAACCAGGCAGGAATGGTGCTGAAGTTCATCACCGTGCTGTGACCTTCCGTCGCCGCCAGAAAGTCTTTGGTCATGGGATCAATGAGCGAGAAGTCCCAGGATGTTGCTTCTTTGGTAGGTGGTTCGAGCTCAGCGACTCCAAGCCTGGGATAAGGGAGCCAGGGAACATAGCGGACGTAGTCCGCACCCAGATTCTTGACGGCTTGGAAAGATGCGTCGTGTATTGGAGATCCGGAGCGCAACATGGGGTTGACGACTACTTGCAGGGTGGGCGTAGACCTGGAAACAATGACCGTCTTGTTCCAGTCGACAGTGACTTCATTCGGCTTGCTCACCGCTTGTGCCAGCACGGAGCCGGAGAAGAAGGTTGCCGTCAACAAGAGGCGAGAAAGAACTTTCCCGCCAAGCTCGAGGGGAATAGATCGATAGATCAAGTCGCTCTCCCAAACCGCCCCCATCATACAGAAACAAAGCAATAGGGCAACAGTTCCAAATAGGGAAATCTATGTCTCATCCGTGATTTGCACTCGGATGGGCCCTGGACGGCAGTCCGTGGGTTTCCCGTTATCCGAAGTCCACACCCGAGATTCGAAAGGTACAGCACTTTCCTATTGACATTGCCGCCTCGGCAACTCGATAGTTTCAGCCGAATGCACATGAACTCATTGAACGCTCTCAACGACGGCAACGCTGCGCCACGCGCAATCCGTCACGCCGTCCTGGCGGTGACCGGGCTCTCCACAATCCTTTGCCTTGTTCCCGCTTTCGCCGCTTCACTCGCGGGTAAACCGGACCACCTTACTTGCGACTCGCTCACTGAGCCCTTGGGCATCGATTCCCGCCAGCCTCTGTTTTCCTGGCAGCTTCAGGACGCCGGCTTCGCAGCACGCCAGACTGCCTACCGCATCGAGGTGGCCAGTAAGCCCGCAATGCTGACCAGTGGCAAGCCGGACGTCTGGGATAGCGGCCGGACCACTTCCGGAAAATCGGTCGACGTGGTGTACGGTGGTCCGGAGTTAGCAGCTTCCACACGCTACTACTGGCGGGTGGAGGTTTGGGATAAGGACGGAAAGCCCTACCCGGCAAGCGACGCGAGCTGGTGGGAAACGGGATTGCTCAAGGAGAATTGGAAAGCCCAGTGGATCGGTTATGAAGATCCGGAGCATCGCGCAGTTCGTAAATCGGGGGCTACATGGATCACCAACGCGGACGGCCCTGCCGCCGGCGCTAAGAACGTTGCCGATACCGAGCATGATTTTCGCTTCAAATTCCAGCTCCGCGGGCCGGTGAAACATGCGGACCTGTTTGTTACCGGCGAAGACACCGCCGCAGCGTGGGTAAACGGGAAACAGGTGCTGGAGACGGTACCACTGCCGCCATGGAAGCAATCGCCCTGGAAGACCTACCTGCTCAAGGACGTCACCTCGAATGTGCGCAGCGGTGAGAACCTGTTGGCCGTCGGGGTCACTCTGTACGGAACGCCCTCGGCCGACGGGACACCGCCGCCCGGAATCAGCCACACCCCGATGAGCGCTTGCCTATATGTCGAGATGACGGATGGAAGTGTCGTCGTCTTTGCCAGCAACAAAGAATGGAAAGCCAAGCTGAATGCGGCTCAGGGTTGGTATGACCCTAACTATGATGATTCCGCGTGGCAGAATGCGATGACCTACGTGCTCCCAAAGACGCCGATGAGCGCGGACACGTTGGGGAATCCGTGGCGCACCGGGCCGGTGAAACTGCTTCGCCATGAGTTCGGAATAAGCGGGCCGGTCACCTCGGCGCGCCTTTATGTAACTGCGTTAGGCGCTTATCGCATGCAGATCAACGGCGCGCGGGTAGGCGATCAGATCTTGTCTCCCGGATGGGATGATTTTCGATTTCACGTTCCTTACCAGGCCTATGACGTTACACGGCAGCTGAAGAATGGAAAAAACGCGATTGCCGCGTGGCTGGCGCCGGGATGGTATACGACGCCGCTGATGTGGTTTCGCCAGGGATACAACTACGGAGACACTCCGCCGGCTCTGAAAGCGCAGCTTCGCATTGAGCATGCGGATGGCTCGATTCAGTGGATCGCCACCGACGCCACGTGGAAAGCCGATATTTCTCCGATTTCCCAGGCGGAGATCTACGACGGCGAAGACTACGACGCGCGCAAGGAACAGGCGGGTTGGGACACCGCAGCTTTTTCCGACGCGCATTGGAAGCCAGTCGACTTGATCAACCCGAAGGAACCGGAAATTGTTCCGCAATCCTTCCAGCCAATCCGTGCCCATCAAACGCTCACCGCGGGGAGATCACGAGCCCCAAGCCGGGAGTGTACATCTACGACTTTCGCCAAAACCTGGCGGGCGTCGCGCGGCTGCGGGCACGAGGCGCTGCGGGTACAGACGTTCAGCTGCGTTTCGGGGAAGTGCTGAATCCCGACGGCACTCTCTATGTTGAGAACCTGCGCACCGCGAAAGCCACCGACCACTTCATTCTTTCCGGAAAAGGTGACGAAGAGTTCCAGCCGGACTTTACCTTTCACGGTTTTCGCTATGTGGAAGTGACGGGCCTGAAATACAAACCAGACCTCAGTGCCGTGAAGGCTGTGGCCCTGTACACCGACGCGCCCATTACGGTGCAGATGCAATCCGGCAGCGCGATGATCAATCAACTGTGGAGCAACATCCTATGGGGACAACGCTCCAACTTCGTCGGCGTGCCGACGGATTGCCCGCAGCGCGACGAGCGTCTGGGCTGGACCGCGGATGCCCAGGTATTCTGGCGGACCGCTTCGTACAACATGGACCTGACCCAGTTCTCAAAGAAGTTTGCCCGCGATATAAGAAACACCCAGGTGGGCACGCCCATGTACGGCATCTTCGCTCCGGGAACCGATACGCCTAACCCTGGCTTTGGCGCAGGGTGGAGCGATGCCGGCGTCATCATTCCGTGGACCGCGTGGCTGCAATCGGGAGACACGCGGGTTATAGAACAAAACTGGGACGCAATGGAGAAGTACCTGGCGGCGATCGAGGCCGCCAATCCCTCTTATCTCTGGAAGACAGGCTATGGCATACCCTTCGGCGATTGGCTCTCTCCCGAGGGTCCAACGCTTGAGCCTCTGGTCGCGAGCGCCTACTGGGCTTACGATGTCACGCTCATGCAGCAGATGGCGCATGCCCTGGGCAAGACTGAAGACGAAGCAAAGTATGCTGAACTCTTCAAAAAGATCAAGGCCGCCTTTGCCGCCGAGTACATTCATGCCGACGGTTTTATTCCGGGAGCCGATAATGGCCCGTCTCCCTTTGGACAGATCAACAACCCCGAAGCCAAGGCGGCCGGAGGCGATACCCAGACCAGTTATGTGTTGGCATTGAATATGAAGCTGGTGCCCGACTCGCTGCGAGCCGCGGCGGCCAACCGGTTGGTAGCCAAGATAGAAGCCAATCACGGACGCCTGGCAACCGGATTTCTGGGGACGCCCTACTTACTGGCTGTGCTGGTGGATACCGGCCACAGCGATGTTGCCTATCGCCTGTTGCTCAATACTGAGTATCCCTCCTGGGGATACCTGGTCGGGCATGGCGCCACCACCATGTGGGAGCGCTGGAACGGCGACCAGATGCGCGGCGACCCCAGCATGAATTCATACAACCACTATGCCTACGGTGCAGTGGCCGACTGGATCTATCGCTATGCGGCCGGGATCGATGCTCTTCCCACGGACCCCGGCTTCCACACCATCTATCTCCATCCCAATTTCGATGCCCGCCTGGGAAGTCTCGATTTTCGCTACCAATCCGCTTACGGCGAGATACGATCCGCGTGGTCGATGAAGGGTACTACAGTTACCTGGCTGGTCACGGTTCCCCCCAACACGACGGCAACACTTGCCGCTTCCAGCCGGCCAGCAGGATAAGTTCACGCTGGACGGGGAGCCGTTATCCAACAGCAAGAAGCTCCGCCTGGTGAGTAACTCGGAGGGGAGTGCTACGTTCGAGCTGCCGGCCGGCACTTATTCGTTTCGGGTTACGACACAGTAAGACTGCGGACTGTAGAATCATGAGTAGTCCGAAGGACTGCGTTCCCCTGGCTGCGCGGGCAAATTCCCCTATTGAAAATTTGATTTTTTGCACGCGACGAGCAATTGATATATCTGAATATTGACATATCCAAATTTAGGATAGAAACTGTTACCCTATTGCAATGCATCAGCCCTTGGCTGTTCAAGGTAGTAGGTCCGCCTGCACTCAAGCACGTTGACGGAAGAGTTCAGTACGGTTTCGCGGATAGGGACACTATGGCACTGGACATGGAAGGCTCTGTTTGGCAGGCGCTCGATCAATTCAAGATCGAATTGCCCTCGTGGGGGTTCGCGAACACGGGAACCCGGTTCGGCAAATTCATGCAGCCTGCGGCAGCAACCAACCTGGCGGAGAAATTCAGCGACGCCGGCATGGTTAACCAGTTAACGGGAGCCTGCCCGACGGTTGCCCTGCACGTCCTTTGGGATCTGCCGAATGGCCTCAAAGACGTTTCCCATGTGCAGGAACTCTCCAGCAAATGCGGCGTGGCCGCGGGTTCGATCAATCCCAATTTTTTTCAGGGTCAGGAATACAAATTCGGAGCCTTGGGCAATCCCGATCCGGCCATCCGCAAGCAGGCGCTCGATCATATGCTGGACTGCGTCGCGATCGCCCATAAATTGAATTCACGCGATATAGCGCCCTGGCTTCCTGATGGATCAAACTATCCCGGAACCCAGAGTATGCGTCACCGCATTGCTTGGTTTGAGCAGGCGTTCAAAAAAACGCATGCCGCCATGAGCCCCGGCCAAAGACTGCTGATCGAATACAAACCGTTTGAGCCGTTTTTCTATCACACCGACGTCGCCGATTGGGGCATGGCGCTGTTGCTGGCCAAGGCAGCCGGGCCGCAGGCACTCGTGTTGGTCGACACCGGGCACCACTACCAGACACAGAACATTGAGCAGATCGTCGCCTGGCTGCTGCGCGCGGGAATGCTGGGCGGATTTCACTTCAACGATCGGCGCTATGCCGACGATGACCTGACGCTGGGATCGATCGACCCCTACCAGGTATTCCGGATCTTTCACGAAATCCGCAACTACGAATGGGAAACAGGAGCCCCTGTCGATGTGGCGTACATGATCGATCAAAGCCACAATATGAAGGGCAAGATGGAAGCCATGGTGCAGACTGTTTGCACCGCGCAGGAAATTTACGCCAAGGCCGCCCTGGTCGATCAAGCGCGGCTCTCCGTACTGCAGGAAGAATGCAAGCTGGTGGAAGCGGAAGAATGCTTTCGCTCCGCGTTCTGGCAGGATGTGCGGCCAATCGTCAAGAGCTGGAGGCGATCCAAAGGATTGGTAGAAGATCCGCTGCTCGCGCTCCGCGAAAGCGGTTATATCGAACAGATCACCAAGGAACGTGCTGCCGCAAACCAGGGCGCGGTCGCAAGTTACGCCTGAAGCTCTAGCGCACCTTTAGATAATTGCCGTAGCCCACCACAACGGTTGAGCCGACCAGCAGGAACAGTCCCAGTGCTACCAGCGCTTTCGTCCGCCGGCTGGTTCCCTTCCATTCCTTGAGCGCCATGCCCCACAGGGTGGCGAAAATGATGATGCTGGCCATGTGGAGTGTCCAACTGGAGAAGTCGTACTTGCCCATCTTGGTCTGCCCCATGGAATAGAAGAAGAACTGGAAATACCAGATGACTCCGGCCAGGGCGGCGAGAAGATAATTTTTTACCAGCGTCGGGCCGGTAAGGCGGCTTTCCGGCTCAAGCAAAGCCGCCTCTGCACCCAATGACTTTGCGGGTGTGAGCTCGACCGCACCCATCGGATTGATGCCCGGTGCTCCGGCGAACTGGGCGAAGGAACGATTCTTGAGGATCAGGAAAGAGAGACCATAGGAAATTGGTTGCAAATCCACCCCAGAGAACGACGACCAGGACGGGAAGATTTTGCCAAAGATCGAGGCGATGCTGCGCAAGGAGTTGAACGCGTGCAATCTCGGCGATGGGTTTGCCTGCAGCCAGCCCGTAGGCAAAACAGGAACTCATGATGCCGGCAAAGATGGCTACGGCCAGGCCCTTGGCAAAGGAAAAGTCGCGCTCCCCGGCTTCTGCCCGGTCCTCGGCTAGAAATTTCATGCTCTTTCGAATAGCCGGCCAGGCCGCTGACGGCGATCGCCAGCATGCACACTCCGACTCCGGCGAGGATCACCTGCCCCGGAAGTCTCATGCAGGATGGAGGACATCTGGCCGCTGAAAATCGGTGGCATCAAGGTGCCGAATGCAGTACAAAAACCGAGCGCGATCGCATATCCCAGGGCAATACCAAGGTAGCGAATCGAGAGGCCAAAAGTGAGTCCGCCCACCCCCCACATCACTCCCCAGAAGCAGGCATAGTAGATACTGGCAGACGGCGCCGCATGAAGGATGGCGAACAAGATGCGGGACCAGCAGGAGGGCCAACACCATGGGGGCGATGATCCACGCGGCGATGCCCTGGATGATCCAGAAAATTTCCCACGACCAGCGCTTGATTCCCCGAAAAGGGATGAAATTGCTGGCAGAAGCGAGGCCGCCAATCCAGTGATAGATAACGCCAATGAATGGGTTAGGACCCACACTCACCTCGGTTCAGGGGTTGGAGCAAGCGCACTAATCCTACGTGAACCGGGAGACATTGTGAAATACTTTGTCTATTGAATCAGATACCACGTTCGTGCGGACAAAACGCCTCGTGATGGCGGACGACAACACAAGGAGAAGACCTATGCCCCTCAAGTATCTTTCCGATCTTTGGGATGAGAGCCACGCCAGAACGCTCGATCCCGCTGCTCTTTTGCGCTATCGCTCCAACTTGCTGGGATCCGATCTGCGCATCACCAACTTCGGCGGCGGCAATACCAGCTCGAAACTCGAGGGCACCGATCCGCTGGACGGCCAGAAGAAGGAAGTGCTCTGGGTGAAAGGCAGTGGCGGTGACTTGGGCAGCATCAAGGTCGAGGGCTTTGCCACCCTCTACATGGATAAGGTGCTCGCCCTGGCGAAGATCTACCGTGGGGTTGAGTTTGAAGACGAGATCGTTGGCTTGTATCCGCTCTGCACCTTCGGCAACAATCCTGTAGCCGCCTCGATCGACACCGCCCTGCACGCTTTTCTTCCCTTCCCGCACGTAGATCATCTCCACCCTGACTGGGGCATCGCGCTCGCCGCATCGGCAAATGGCAAGGAAAAGATGGATGAGTTCAACCAGCAGTTCGGCCACAAGCTGGTGTGGATTCCCTGGCAGCGGCCGGGCTTTGAGCTGGCCATGATGCTCGAACGGGCGGTGAAGCAAGTGCCTGGCTGCGATGGCGTCGTGCTCGGCGGCCATGGCCTGTTCACCTGGGGCGATACGCAGCGGGATTCGTATCTCAACACCATCACCATCATCGACCAAATTGGCCAGTTTATCGAGAGCTATCGATCCAGAAAGAGCACTGCTCCGTTTGGTGGCGCGAAGTACAAGCCTCACGAGCAGCGGCAGGCGATTGCTACCAAACTCATGCCGTTCCTGCGTGGCAATGTATCGACCCAGCAGCGCATGATTGGCAGCTTTACGGATATGCCGGAGATCCTGGAGTTCATCAATTCGCATTCGGCGGCGGAACTGGCGCATTTGGGCACCAGCTGCCCGGATCACTTCATCCGCACGAAAATCCGGCCGCTGTTTGTGGACTGGGACCCATCGAAGGATGCTGCGCAGATTCTTCCTGCGGCGACGGCTGCATTGGAGAACTATCGCCACGAATACGCGGATTATTACAAGCAGCATGCGTTGCCGGACTCGCCTGCGATGCGCCACGCCAACCCGACGGTCGTGCTGGTGCCGGGTATCGGCATGTTCAGCTTTGGCAAGAACAAGGCCGAGGCGCGGATCACCGGCGAGTTTTATGTCAACGCCATTCACGTGATGGAAGGCGCAGGGCATTTAGATGACGGTACCTGCCCCGCGATCCTGCCGCAGTCTGGCCCGGCGGCGGACACCAGCGCCTTCAAAGTCCACTCCAACTACGTGGCGCTGCCGGCTTCTGAGGCCTTTCGGATTGAATACTGGGCTCTGGAAGAAGCAAAGATACGCCGGCAACCCGCGGCCAAGGAATTGAGCGGTCGCGTCGTGCTGGTGGTGGGAGGAGCCAGCGGCATTGGGCGCGAGGTGGTACTGATGGCTGCGGCGCGCGGGGCGCATGTAGTCGTTGCCGATCGCGAGATGGATGCGGCCAACAAGGTTGCCGCTGAAGCGCAGGCGACCGCGGGACGCGAGGGGGCGATCGCTACGAAGATTGACATTCGTGACCGTGCTGCAATTCGAGCAGCGCTCGACGCGACGATCGCCGCGTATGGCGGCATTGACATCCTGATCAATACGGCGGCGATTTTCCCTTCCTCGCCCGACGGCGTGATCAGCGACGCACAATGGGCATCGACGCTGGAGATCAACGTCACCGCCAACTATCTGCTGGCAGACGAAGCAGCCAAGATCTTCGAGGCCCAGGGAATTGTGACCAGCATCGTATTGACCAGTTCAGCAAATGCGGTCGTAGCCAAACGCGGTAGTGAAGCTTACGACGTCAGCAAGGCGGCGCTCAGCCATTTGATCCGCGAACTAGCCGTCACTTTGTCTCCTGGAGTCCGGGTGAACGGCATCAGTCCCGCAACCGTGGTCAAGGGTTCGACGATGTTCCCTCGCGACCGCGTAAAAGCGTCGCTGACGAAGTACAAGATCCCTTTTGAGGATGCCGCTTCCGATGACGAATTGCGTGCGCTGCTGGCGCAGTTCTATGCCCAAAGAACCTTGACCCATCAGCCGATTGATCCGAAGGATTGCGCCACGGCTATCCTTTTTCTCGCCGGCCCGCAAGCGCCCTGCACCACGGGCCACCTGATCCCGGTTGATGGAGGTCTGACGGAGGCTTATCTCCGATGAGCGAGAACTGCCCAAAAGACCGGCGAGCGATGATCGCGATCGATCTGGGCGCGGAGAGCTGCCGCGTTTCGCTGCTCCGCTGGTTGAATGAGTCGCCGCATATTGAGCTGGTTCATCGCCATGCGAACGCTCCCGTCAGCCACAACGGCGAGATCCGTTGGGACCTGCGCCAGATTACGCAGCAGCTGGATGTCGGCCTGCGCAAGTGTGCAGAGATTGCAAGCGAAGGCATCCGCTCCATCGCCGCGGATGGCTGGGCGGTGGACTACGTTCGTCTGAACACAGATGGTGAAGCCCTTGCCGACCCTTTCTGCTATCGCGACGAACGAACCATTCGCTCACAGCCGGAGGTGTTTCAACGGATGTCCGCGGCTCGCCTTCGCGCCATCACGGGGATTGAGATGAGCCGCATTAATACGCTCTACCAACTTTGCGCCGATGCGGATGATTTGCAGGAAAGGCCCTGGCTCACGTTACCGGAATATGTCCTGCATCGCCTCGGCGGAAGGCGCGTGGCTGAATATACGAACGCGACCCACACCCAGCTTGTAGATGCGGAGAAGCGCAGCTGGTCACGGGAGATCTTTGCCGCGACGGGTTTGGTGCAAGCAGCCGCGGCTCCGATCGTGGGACCGGGGACCGTGATCGGAAAACTAAACGGACATGCGCTCAACCTGCCCGCCCTTGAAGGTGCGGAGCTGATCGCGCCTGCTTGTCATGACACGGCTTCTGCCATCGCGGGTATACCTGACAGCGGGGACGACTGGGCCTACATCAGCTCAGGCACCTGGTCGTTGGTCGGAACCCTGCTCTCCGAGCCCATCAACGGACCGGAGGCGCAGGCCGCGGACTTCACTAATCTCGGGGCTGTCGGGGGCCGCATTTGTTTTCACAAGAACGTGAACGGCATGTGGATGCTGCGGCAATGCATGATGGAATGGGCGGCGGAAATTGACTGGACCGTGCCTGAGCTGATCGCCGCCGCCGAGCAGGTTCCGGCTCCTGCTGCTGTGTTGAATGTGGATGATCCGGACCTTCTGTTACCAGGAGAGATGCCGGCGCGCATCAATCGACAGCTCAAGCGCCGCGGGTTGGCTCCGCTCGCAGTCGGCGCGGAGAGCGCGCCACAGATGACGAGTCTCATGCTTCATAGTCTGGCCGCCAGATATCGGGAGATTGTGAGCAGCGTTGCGCAGATTACGGGAAAGAAGCTTCGGCGGATTTATATTGTCGGCGGCGGCAGCCGTAACACGCTGCTGAACCGGCTGACGGAGGCCGCGACTGGTCTGGAGGTACGGTGTGGTGCAGTGGAAAGCGCAACGATTGGCAATTTCGCCGTGCAGTTGGCTGCCCTGGAAGATCCGCGCCCGGAAGGCGTTGCGGCGGCCACAGTTGCGCACTGGGCGCAGCGAATCTTAACGGCTGCGCTCTAGTTGCAGAATTTGTGGCAAGACAAGATCCCGTGTTTCCAGGACAGGTCCGTTGAAAACTGCAGATCCCTCGCTTTCGCTCCTAATGACATCGATAGAGTTGCGGGTCGAGGAGGGTGGTATCCCACATCTCGCGAAAAACGAGCGAGATGTGGGGCACCCGGCCTTTGTTGCCGGTACAGGAAGGCGGTCATTTCTCTCCCGACTCGCCTCAGCGAGTCGGCTGCTCGGGATGACAAAGGAGAGGGCGGCGGTCCACAAAGAGTAGCGTTGGGCCGAGGCATTTTTTCAACCTCTCCGGTGTGTGACAGGCCTGAGACGAATTTTCATAGAGAGGTCGCGCTCTCCTTTGTCATCCCGAGCGAAGCCGAGGGATCTGCAGTGGTTTTTTCCCTCTTCCCTAGCACACTCGGATGAAACGCATCTGCAACAAACTCGCAATCTTCTCAATCTGAGCCGCGGCGTGCCCTATCCCTATGGCACAATGATGTGCCGGACCATGTGAATTCCAGGCTTCTATGAATTTGCGCGCACCCAACGGAAACTTATAGCGGCTGTTCGTATTACCAATCTCCAGAATGGCTCCCGGCACGCTTTCACCCTCCGCGATCTGCAGGGCGAAGCCGGTGTCCTTATCCTCGATGACGGAAAGCAGAGTTACAGGCCCATATTTAACCGACATTTCAACCGATAAACCCGCACCCACCTTACCGTGATAAACGCGGAGCGGACGCACCTTGATCTTATCCTGGGCAATGCCGATGTGACCCGGACCGTCATGGCCCATGAGGACGAGATCGGCGGCGAAATCCACTGCGTAGTACTCGGTGAAGGACCCTCCGATCCCCAACAGGTCCATGATCTTCATCGCGATCACGTTCTTGACCTCGTACTCTCCGGCAACCGGCACTCCGCGGCCAGTAAGCATCGATGTGCCAAGGATGATTGAACTTATCGTGTCCTCATTTTCGGGGACACCGGTTCCCTTGTAAAAGTACGCCATCAGATCAAGGTCTTTTTGCTTTACCAGCTGATCGAGTGCCACCGCCGTACGAGCTGCGCGCAGCAGCTCCGCCTGCGGGCAATCGTCACCCACCGCGAAGAAGGCGCGAAAGTCCACCAGCTTGTTCTGCACTTCGTCTTCGCTGACGGTGTTCCTCAGCGCGGTGAGCTCATCCACTTCCAGCATGTCGATATACAGGTCAAATCTGCCGCTCACCTGCGCCAGATCAGTAGCGATGTCAAGCATGCCTCCGTAATAATGGCCCATCAAGCCAAGACGGCTGTGAGCCAAGTTGTGGACCACTTCGGCGGCGCGAAGCCATTCGTCTATCTCCTGCCAGCAGCCCGGATCGCCGTGGAGCATTCCGGTGACCTGGTGAAATGGAATATCCAGCCGGCGAAGCACATTCGCGATTTCAGGAACAGGACAGGCGCTGCAATAGGCGAGCCATTCGCCCGTCATGGCCGTTCTGCTTTCCATCGCGTTGAACCGCTGGTAGTGGATTGCAGCCGCAGGCTGCAGGTTCAGCAATACCACCGGGACCTTTGCCCGTTTGATTAACGGCAGCACAGTCGCGGAAAGTGCGTAGGTGGTCACGTAGACAAGTAGGATCTCGATGTCTTCGCGCCGCGACGTATGGGCAGCTTCCACCGCCTTCTCGGGCGTGTCGACCAGGCCGAGATTCACTACCATTCGCGAATCGGTTGAGATCTGGGCCTCGACTTCGTCTACGTAGCCTTTGAGTCTTTCTTCCAGGCCCACGAATTGGCTCCAATAAGCCTCGAGCCCCAACCCAACCAACCCAATCCGCAAATGCCGATACCTGCTCCGCATCATGGTTGTGAGGATACGCGGATGACCTGCACTGCTCCAAGCAGGCCAGAGGGAAGCAGTGGCGAATTTGCCTTGTAAGGATTGTGAGTGGTGAAAGTGTATTTCTTCACTGCGTTCGGCTGCGCATCGCCGATCAACCGATTTACCCAGAGATTGGCCACCCTGATCTCGAGTTTGTTCTCTCCCGGCTTCATGGCGCCGGTCACATCCAGGCGATAAGGGGCCTTCCATACGATCCCCAGTGCCTTTCCATTGACCGTCACTTCGGCCAGGTTCTTTACGTCGCCGAGGTCAAGCCAAAGCTGCGCCCCGGGCTTGAACCAGTCTCCGGGCGCGTCCACGGTTTTCGTGTAGGTGCCGTGCCCGGAGAAATACTTCACGCCCTCGTCGGTGCTGTCGCTCCACGAAATCAACTTATCGAGAGTGATTTTTTCGGGCGCTCCCCAGTTAGCTTCAAAGCTCACTTCCCACGGACCCTCGACCGTCGCCACCGTGCTCTCGCTCTTTGCGGGGAGAATGAGAGAAGGAGAACTAGACGGCTTGCGGAAGACGACGAAGACCGTACCGTATGGATCCAGATGAAGTGGCACCGTCGTGCTGCCGTTTTCAATACGATAGGCTGCCGGCTCCATCATGCCGGTATCAGCATGCCAGAGTTCGGGCGCCTTTCCATCGACGCGGAAGGTCGCATCCACCTGTTCCACCCGATCATTCCGGTTATCGACGTAGTAGAGGTCAGCGTTTTGCAGTCTACGATGCACGAACAAAACCTCGGTGTCGGTTTTCGGCTTGGAGTAAGCAAAGTCAGGCGGAACCTTCATGCCCGCAAGAACATCGGCCAGCTTTTGATCGCCGTAGACTTTGCCTTTGCCGGTTTTCGATTGACCCCAGAGTTGATCCGAGATGGCGTGGAATTCCGCCGCGTCATCGGCCAGGCTTGGATCGTCTATCGGACGGGCGCCAACGACAGTAGCGCCGGCAAGCACCAGGTCTCGGACCTTGCGCAGCACGGGAAGGGACATGTGCTGGCTGTAAGCATCGAGGGCCAGTACGCGATAGCTCATACCACTGGCCGTAACCAATGCTCCGTTCTTGACAGACAGCTTATGAATCAACGCGTCGGCGTTCACGTAATCGAAGTTGTAGCCATCAGGAACATCGGGCGACTTGCTGCCGAAAATTGCCGTGAGATTGGAATCCTCCCCGTAGAAGTAGAGGATGTCAGCGACAAAGTGCCCCTGCTGCAGCAGAAACGAACTGCGCGCCAGGTAAGTGATCCACGGCTGAGCCTGCTCGGCCCAGACCTCGTTGCGGGTAAACCATTGTCCAAAGGGGCCCAGGGCGAGGCCGGGAGCCTTGTTCACCAAGGGCTGGTGCACGGAGGTATGAATCACAAATCGATTCAGGCCCACCGCTAATTCTTTGTCGGCAGTGGGCTTCAAGGTCGACGGCGACCATGCCCAGGGAGCACTTGCAGCGGTCAGAGACTCAGCGGCCACCAGGTTCTGCCCATAGATGTGCGCCACGGACGCAGATTCGCGAATGTCAGCGTTGTAGCCATACTGCTCTGCGTTCACACCTGGACGTTGTGTCCACATGGCGGCCATGGGAACGTCGTCGGCTTTTTTCATCTCCATGCCATCGCCAATGGTGGCGCGGCCTTCTTCATGGGATTCGCCATACTGGCCCATACCTCGCGCGTGCAGAGACTGAGCGATTTGACCATAATGGTTTTCGGCAACAAGATCGGCGAGTGTTTTACGCCAGTCCCACAAGAAGCGATCGCTGGCTTCCGCGCTCTCGACCACGCGGCCGGTAAGCACGGGGAGCCAGGGATGCGCATCGTAGCCACGCCGGGTCGCAAACTCGGCAAGCATGTCATCGGTCCAGTTCTCGGTACCTGCTTCCCAGCTGTCGGTCACGACAAATCGAACGCCCGTCTTGCCCATCAAAGGACCGACCGCACCCTTGTAATTGTCGAGGTAGTGTTCGAAGTAGGCTTTCACGTGGGCGCGGTTGAGCTTGTCCACTTCGAGGCCGGTGGCTTCGGGCGAGGCCGGGTGATTGGTGATGCCGGTAAGCGAATAACCCATCCGCTGAACAATCCAGTGCCCTGGCGGAGGCGCCCAATCCAGCGTTCCATCGGGATGCATTTTAGCCGTGAGATCAACAACCGTCGCTTTCTGGATTGCCTGGCCGGCTGCCGCGGATGGAGTAGCAAATGAATAAAGATCCGGCAGAGTTGCAAATCCGGCCTTTTCCTCAAAGCGATTGATGCGTGCACCCGAGTGCAGTTCAAATTCCGATATGTGATAGTCCGTGGGCGGAGGGGGCATGCCCGAAATCCCGAGGTCCGACAGATCGATATCCCCGAGCATCGATTTCGGCGGCTCGAGGGAGGTGAAGGTAAGGCGGAAGAAGCGCGCCGTCACCGGGGCAAAGGCCATGGTGTGCTGCACGGCGCCTGCGGTCGGCATGGTGACGATGGAACGGAATTGCTGCCCGTCGTCGCTGGCTTCAACTACTGGTCCATGACCCGTATCTCCGGCAAACTGTGCCAGCGGATCGCGCGGGCCGCCCATAGCAAGGGTGACTGCGTCGATCATGTGCGGCTCTGGATACTCAAACTGTATCCATGACTTCTGCCCTACGGGAGCAATGGGCAAGTCGGTAGATTTCATCATGTCGCGGGCGGCTAAGATCGCAGGATCCACATGCCCGCTACTGGAGGTAACCTTTGGCTCCACGGGGGAGGAGGAGATTTCCGCATCCGGTACCCGGTAAGCAATCACGACGCTGTCTGCGTAGTAGTCTTTCGGGGGCGGAGGCTGCTGGCCGGGACCGCCCATCATCCCCATCGGATCCTGCTGCGCGAGGTTCTGAAAAGGCCCGGTTACCATGGGTGGCCTGGCGATGACGCCGGTGAAGGGATGGCCGCCTTCGACGGCGGTTTCGCTCCAAACAAACTTCTTCATTGCCTGCGACGACTCAACCCACGGACCGCCGGTCTCACTCCATCCAGGAGATCCCGCAATGGCCAACTCCAGACCGAGTGAATCTGCCTTCTTGGTCGCAAAAAGAAATGCCTCCTTCCACTCGGGGGTCATGTAGACCAGGCGCTTCTCCACCACCTTGGGAGTGTTGAGCGCGGCGTCGAAGTTTTGCATTCCGCCCAGGCCTACGCGCTTCATCCATTCCATATCCAGGCCGATGCCTTCTTCGGTAATGTTGCCGCTCATCCAGTGCCACCAGACACGCGGCCTCGCGCCGCTGGGGGGACTGAGAAAGCCCTGCTCCAACGGATCCGCTGACGTTTGAGCAGGAGCTAAGGCAGGAACTACCAATGCTCCGACAAGAGCGGCCGCTGCAACTTTGCTGAGCGTGAAACGCGTCGTCATAAAAAGTCTTTCCCCTCTTACTCAATGTGCCGGGCCGACGGTCCTTCACCAAAAGTGAAATAGTTCCTCAATTGGTTTTATTGCGCGGACAAATATAGCATGCCGATATCACCAGTGGCGACGGGAGAATCGATTTCCAGCCGCAACCTCTGCCTGGTGTGTTTGAGGGTCGTGGCTTCCGAAAATCTCGCAATTAGGCCGAAGCTGCGAGAAGACCGGTTTGGACGCTATACTGATCGTGGTTTCTGTATTGAATCGGCGCATTAAAGGGCAAAAAGGCTCAAAAAGGAGAGGCTTGGCAAAGTCTGGGTTAAAGCGGCTGTATCACATTCCGATCCTGTCAAAGGCGCTCGATATCCTGGAATTGTTGCAGGCGGAGGATGAGCCACTCGCGCTGGAAGCTCTTTACCAACGAACTCGCATTTCCAAGACCTCTGTCTATCGAATCCTGAAGACTTTTGTCCATCGCGGCTATGTCGCGCAGACTGAGAATGGCCTGTACCGGCTAGCGACCCGTCCGCGAAAAATACGGTTCGGCTTCGGAGGCCAGTCGGAAGACCTGCCTTTCTCGCAGGCGGTCACCGAGAGCCTTAGGGCCGCCGCAGCATCTTCCGGCGTGGATCTGATGATCCTCGATAACCACTACGATGCCGCGACGGCGATCCGCAATGCGGAGCAGTTTGTCGCCAACCGGGTGGACCTGGTCATCGAATTTCAGATCGAGCAACAGGTCGCGCCGATCGTTGCGGACAAGATTGCGGACGCGGGCATTCCTTTGATTGCGGTCGAGATCCCGCATCCGCACGCCATCTTTTTCGGAGTCAATAATTATCGCGCCGGCTTTGAAGCGGGTGAGTATCTGGCTATTCATGCTCGACAAAAGTGGGACAGCAAAGCATCGTGGGTCATCGGCCTGGATATCGAAGAAGCCGGCCCATTGGTGCAGAGCCGGATCACCGGCGCCTTCGAAGGGGTGCGTTCGGTGCTGCCCGACGTGCCGATCGAAGCGTTCGTGCGCATGGACGCGCGCGGGCTTCGTGACCGCGGTTACAAGCTGATGGCCGACTTTTTACGTCGTCACCCCAAGGATCGCGGTCTGCTGATTGCCGCCGCGACGGACACCAGCGCCCTGGGAGCGTTGCAGGCTGTCCGCGAAGCGAAGCGGGAGAAGTATGTTGCCATCGTCGGCCAGGACTGCATTCCAGAAGCTCTCGAAGAGATGACCAGGGCCAACTCACCGTTTATCGGATCGGTCTCGCATGAAGTAAACACCTACGGTGCGCGGCTGATCCATCTGGGACTGGCCATGATCAAGGGCGACCGCATTCCTCCTTACAACTACGTCAATCACAAGTTGGTCACCACAAAAAGTATTCTCACCTCCGTGTAGCTGGACCAGGGTAGGTCATTCGACCTATTCATTGGGGGACCTATTTGTCCGTAGGCAAGCACTCTGTTTCGCCGTAACATGGCTGCCACTATTCAATAATCCAATGGAGATACCGCGATGAAGCTTCGAACTCTTTTGATGACCGCGGTCCTGGGGACCGTTTCGTTTGGGATGCAGGCGCAAATGGCGGTGAAGCGCATCTACGCGACACCGCAGCAGAGGATTGCCTCCGCAGTGTGGGCGGGAGACACGCTGTATGTTTCAGGCATGACCGGCCCGCCGGTGACGCCGGAAGACAAAGCAAAGGGAACGCCGGCCGTGTACGGCGACACTGAGCAGCAGACTATGGGCGCGCTGAAGACAATCGAGAGCACCCTGAAGGGACAGGGCCTCACCATGGCCGACGTAGTAGAGATGCAGGTGTTTCTGGTGGGCGACCCGGCAAAGGGCGGCAAGATGGACTTCGCTGGTATGAATGCTTCGTATGCTAAGTTTTTCGGTACAGCAGAGCAGCCCAACCGGCCGGTGCGGGCCGCGGTGCAACTTGCGGCATTGGCGAACCCCAACGCGCTCGTAGAGATCATGGTGATCGCGGTAAAGAGCAAGTAGATTACAGATACGCCGCCCGACAGGAGTAGAGGCGCGTGGAGACAAGGAAACGTTGTGTTAAGTCGATATAGCCCAAAATTACTACGCAAGGAAAGAGAGCACTATGTTGCCTGATCCTGAAGTCCCAAAGAGCTTGAACGACCGGCGATCCTTCATCAAAATGATGGCCGCAACTCCGCTCTTTTTTACCATAGCGTCGCGAAGCCTTGCGGATACCGTGGCGGCGGCTAAAGCGAAGTCTTTAGGCGCGAACGCCTACTCGCGCCTTGGCGTTCGGCCGTTTATCAATGGCCGGGGGACGTGGACGTATCTGAGTGGTTCGCTGGAACTGCCTGAAGTTCGCGAAGCAGCGGAGCAGGCATCCAAACAATTTGTTGACATGTTTGAGCTACAACGAGCGGCTGGGAAAAGGCTTGCGGAGCTTTCCGGGGCAGAATCCGGCATGGTGACATCTGGCTCAGCGGGTGCGATGGCATCGGCGACCGCGGCTTGCATAGCCGGCAGTGATCCTAACAATATTTGGCAGTTGCCCGACACAACGGGGCTGAAGAATGAAGTCGTGATGCTTGGTGGGCGGAGCGCTTTCGATAGCGCGATTCGCCTTGCCGGGGGCAAGTTGGTGCTGGCGCCCACAGTCGGCGACTTGCAGCCGGCCATCAATGGACAGACCGCCATGGTTTACACCACTTGGCGAGATGACCGCCTGTCGCAGGCTTTGCAGATTACCCGCGCTGCCAAGGTCCCCCTGCTGCTGGACGACGCGGCAGGTATACCGCCGTTTGACAACCTTACTCGGTACGCAAAGATGGGTGTCGATCTTTATTGTTTCAGCGGCGGGAAAGGTCTGAGAGGGCCACAGTGTTCCGGTTTGTTGTTAGGCAGAAAAGATTTGATCGATGCGGCTCTAGCCAATACCAGCCCATGGGAAGGCGCAGTATGCAGGCCGATGAAGGTTGGCAAGGAAGAAATCATGGGCATACTTGCTGCGGTGGACTATTGGTCTCGCACAGATCTGGCGGCGTTGAATAAAGAGTGGGCAAGCCGCGTCAAACGGATTGAGAAACTCGTCGCCACTGTCCCCGGCGTGACCACCTCCATAGAAATCCCGCAGGAGGGTAATAGTTATCCGACCCTGAACGTAAATTGGAATGAAGAACAGTTTGGACTGACCGTAGCTCAATGCGACCAGCAACTCCGCGAAGGTGAGCCACGCATCGAGGTGTTGACAAACACGAATCCCAGCCTGGTCCCGGCGGTCCACGAAGGAGCAGACCCCAAGAAATCTCAGACGAAGCATCCGAATCATTTGCAAATCATTTCCATGACCTTGCAGCCGGGAGAAGACCTGGTCGTGGGCAACCGGCTACGCCGGATTCTCGAGACGGCTCGGAAACGATCTGCTTGACTGTTTTCCTCCGCCGGGAAAAGAGACCGCAGACCTCTCGACTCCGCACTCACGGGCCGCGTCGCCATTGGTGACCAACCCGGTTTAACCCACGAGAGAACGGCAGATATTGGCGATGAACTGCCTACCTACGAGGGCTTAGGTGCTTCGCTGAAGATCTCGACCAATCGCTCTGCGATGATCTTGTCTTCGCCTTCTTTGATTTGCCAAACCGCAAAGCCGAATGTGCTTGGATCCGTGACGCGACCGTTGTGCCGGGCCGGAGCGGGATTGGCAGGGGCGTCCGGATTGCGTCCACGCATGCCGCTGGAATTTGCACCCATGCTGCCGATTCCGATCGGGTGCGTATCCGCCAACTTCTGCATGACCTCTGGTCCAGTGATCTTCAGTTTAGACGAATCAATATGCCAGGAATAATGTGGAGTCACGTTGCCCAGAGCCTGGGGATCGAATTCCCGCGGAAGCGCAGTCACTCCGAACTTCTTGACTGCGTCCGTGATTACCTGGGCGCGCGCATCGTACATCTTCAGCGTAGCGTCATAATCCTGGTTAACGAAAATCTCCAGCGCCTTGAGAAGGCCGAAGATGGTTTCCTTGCCCACCTTACAACAGCGGCCGATACGATCTTCCTGCGGGCTCATATTCAGCAGGGCGTAATGGATCAAGTCTTCCCGGCCCATCAGGATGCCCGACGCCTGCGGTCCGCAGATGTCCTTGCCGCCGCTCACAGTCAGCAGGTCAAAACCAAGCGCAGGATACTCCCAGAGCCGCGAAACCGGCGGAACGTCCGCTGAAAAATCGTTGAAACTGTAAATGTTGTGTTCCTTGGCGATGGCGACAGTCTCCGGCCCGCTGACTTTCCCCCGATTGGCCAAGATATTCGTAAAGTGAATAGCCACGGTCTTAGGATTGATCGCCGCGATCATCTCTTCGCGCGTCTCAACCTCGACTAACTTCGCCCCAGTCTGGCGTATCTGGTGATCGAAATTGTATCGATGACTCTTCTGAATAATGACCTCGTTTCTCGGAAAGCTGGTCACGTCAGGAATCACGTGGAGCCGGGGTTCTAGATCTTCGGTCATCATGCCCGCGTACCCAACCACCATGGCCGCGGCCGCGCCGCCCGTGACCAGTCCGGTGTAACCCGCGGGCAACTTACACAGCTTGGCAATAAACTTCCCGGCCGCCACCTCGAGTTCGTCGATCAGCACGAAATGTTCATTGCCCCGGCGCATCAGTTCCATGACCTGCGGCGCCATGACCGACCCGCCGATCACCGTCACCGTGCCATTGATGTTGATGAGAGGGGTTATGCCAAGCTCTTCGTAGATATCGCCCGATCCCAGCCCGCTGGTGATCGGTACGATAGGGCAGCCATCGACCCCGGTAGTGGACGCTTTGGGCTTTTTGCCGAACATTCCGGCAGCCTGCAACTCAACAGGAGCAAGCATGCCCCCGCTGGCAATTCCGAGCAGCGACAGAAAGGACCGGCGACTCCAGCCAAACTTCAGATTCATCGATAGCTCCCTTTACTGTCCAGCCGATGCGGCCGGCGGCGTGTTGACGACCCTTGCGCTGCCGACGATTTCGATCAGCGAATCCCCTGGAATCCATTCGAGAGCCATGCAGGCACGGGACGGTGCACTGCCGGGACTGAAGTAGGTCCGGTAGATCTTGTTCAATGCATCGTATTGCGCTTTATGGGCGTCGAAGCGCGCCTTTCCGGTCGGCATGGGTACTCCGTCGGCAAGCGGGAGGCAGAAAAATACCTGGGCATGGATAATGCTATCCATCGTGCATCCTGCATGCTCCACAGATTTCTTAAGCGCGTCCATGGTACGCGTCACATGCTTTTCGAAGGGATCCGTCACCAGGATATGGTCCTCCTTCGGATAGCCGTCATTCGATCCCGTACCGCTGAAGTAGTAAATTCCGTCGTAAGTGTGGCTGGCGGCGCGATGGGCTCTGTCACCGCCGGCTGCCGGCATGGGCGCTCCCGAGGCTGGAGGCGGAGCAGCCGGGGAAGTCTGCTGAGAAAAGAGTCTTGGTGCGCCGGCTACGAAAGCCGCCATGGCCGCAATCTTGCCAAAAAAGCTGCGCCGAGTATCGATCTCCATAATGTGGGTCTCCTCTGTTGATAAGCCGATGCTCGCGAACCAAACAGCAAGCACGGCACGTTTGGCATTCCATTGTGGAACCAGATTTCCCGGATGTCATAGGACAAATAGGCTACTACGCTTCACACTTTTCCAAATTACACTAAGGATTCCTGGCAGAGTCGATATGCCGAGTGCAACCGGCCGGCCCAACCGCGCTCAGACCGGCAAATGCCCCAGTACCTTGAAGGAAGTTCCGGCGATTGATCATGTTTTGTCTTCCATTGGTAAGAGTGGAACTTCAGCAAAAGCTAATCGAGATGAATCAGTCCGCGCTGCAATGCCAGGATGGTGGCCTGGGTACGGTCGCGCACTCCCATCTTTTCAAGCACTGAGCTCACGTGGATCCGCACAGTCTTCTCGGCAATGCGCAGGTCCTCTGCTATTTCCCGATTGCTGCGGCCCCGGGTAATGCAGATAAGGACCTCCGATTCCCTTGGCGTAAGGTCGGCCACAGGCATGCGCTCGGCAAGACGATGGAGCATGGGATGCGGAAGATAACGCAACCCACAATGAACGTTACGAATCGCGTCCAGCAATTCTTCGCCGTTAGTGTCTTTGGTCAGGTATGCCATAGCGCCGTTACGCACGGCACGATAGATGTCTTCGCTGCCTCGATAGTTGGAGAGCACGATGATGCGCGCCCCCGGAAATTCCGCGCGCAGTCTGCTGATCACGTCGAAGCCGCTGGCTTGTGGCAAACGCAGGTCGAGGACCACGATATCCGGATGTAGCTGTCGATACAGGGTGATGCCGGTTTCTCCATCGCCGGCCTCACCAACAACCTCGATCTGTTCATAGCCTCCGAGGACCGATTGCAGGGCTACGCGTGCAAGAAAGTGGTCTTCTATCAGGAGGACACGAATCTGTTTCATGCCCTCACCCACCGCATTAGCTGATGTTGTTTCTGGCTTGATTGCCGCATCGCCGGGACTGGGACCCGGACTTTGATCTCTGTTCCTGCTCCAATGTTGGTATTCAGCTGAAACGTCCCTCCAAGCTTAAGGGCACGCTCCTCCATCACTCGGATACCGAAGTGTCCGTGGCGCGGCCTCCCCCCGTCCGGAGTCTGAAACCCTCGGCCATCGTCGTGGATCGAGAGGCTCAGCGCGTCACTCTCATATTTGAGCTGAACCTGTACGCAACTCGGTGCAGCATGGCGGATGGCATTGGTCACCGCTTCCTGCCCGATGCAGACCAGGTGATGGACGAAGTCCGGAGCCAGCGAGGGTTCGGTACCCTCAAATTGTAAAGTAGTGGTAACCGATCGACACAGGTGGTTTGCGTCGAGCGTCCTGGCCAGCGCGCTGGAAAGAGATTTAGTATCTTCTGCTGAGTCCCGCAGATCCCAGATGATGCGCCGTGCCTCGGCTTGCGATTGCGAGACCATGGTACGCACCATCTCGCAGGATTTTGCCGCGGGCGTAGACTCCAGGTTCCCGTCACGGAAGATCTTTGCCGTGGCGTCCAATTGCCAGGCGATCGCGGAAAACCCGGCCATCAGCGTGTCATGACATTCGCGCGCAATGCGTTCTCGTTCCTCCAGCAGAACCCCGATGTGTCCTTCCATCGACTGAACCCGGCGCCAATAGTGATGTACCGGAAGCGCGGCGGCGAGCAGGACGAGTGTGATGTAGAAACAAATCGTCTGATAATCCAGCGGCCGCGGCTCATCACCCTCGCGTGCCGCCATCACCATGGGGTAGTCCCCTCGCTTGGAGTGTCGAAATTCCACCGCTCGCAGGCGTGGGTTCTGGCCGGTGGAGCGGAGTGCCGCGGAGACGGCGACGTAAGACGGTGTGGAGGCAGGCGGAACCGCACCCTGAGCCATTGCGCCGGAACACGCAAACGCAAACAGCAGAACAACGTGCCCGGATTTGACGTGCGGATAAGAACATCGCATATTGCGTACTCCTCACGTGATGTAGCTGCACGATCCCAGGGGTCGTTTACGATATAGGGTTCAGCCCTTCGGCAACAGTAAGGGTGGCGTGTCCGCTATAGAGCTGTGATGTTCAAGCGGCTTCTAAGCCGTCAGCTTGCCCGTTGCTTGGCCCCAAAACCCCTACTGATGCTGGAAACATCCGTGATCCGGCCCGCGGCGAACGGTTAGCCAATCTCGAACTGCGCCTTAATTGCTGTCTCGCGTGAACGGTCAAGCTCTCCCAGGGCAGAAAGGCCAGGAGATCGCTCACTGCGCGCACTTTTTAGAAGTCGGACCGTGTAGGCAAAGTCGTCGAGAAGCGAAGAGAGGATTTCCGAAAGCCGTCGGAAGTCCTTTGCGGACAGGCTCCCGAATAAATGATCATTCACTCTCTGGCGTTCCGGCCCAATGCTCTCCACCAACGATTCTCCACGACGGGTCAAGCGCAAAAATATGCCACGCCGGTCCTTGGGGTTCGGCTTCTTCTCGATCAGCCCGGCCTGTTCCAGGCTTCCCGCCTCCAAAGTGATGAAGGCGGTACTTACGTGTAGCCGCTTGGCAACGTCCGTCACGCTAAGTCCACCAGTGTTCTGGTGGTTCGCCACAATCATAGCAATGTTGTACTGGGGAGGAGAAATCCCGAGCTGAGAAGCGAGATATGCGCGGGCAACCTCGAGCGAAGCGCCAAGGGTAGAGAAGTCGTAGAGCAGCTGGCGAAAACGATGATCCGTCTTGCCGCCCTCATCGAGCAACTCCGCCAGAGAGGCCGACAACGCCAGGCGAAACAGAGCGTCCTTTTTTTTGCCGGCCCGGGTTTCCTTCTCCGGCAAAAAGGAAACGGCGGCCTCGCGCGATGAGGCTCGATGATCAGGCAAACCGTTCCCTGATCGCCGTTTCCTCGCGCCATTTGATGAGGACACCATAACCTTCGGCCTTGTTCGGTCAATAATAAACTTAATTAACCTACTTGACTACATTCTTTTTCGAACCTATGCTACAACCCACACCGTAAAGAGAACGAAGCCCGCTCTTCCCTTGAGTGCTGCATGCCTAAGAATGGAAAAGACCACCTTTTAAGTCTTCGCGATGGGCGCCAGATATTCATCGACGGCCAGCTTGTTAAAGACCACGTATGTCACCCTGCATTCCGCTCCAGCATTCGCTCCGTGGCTGCGATGTACGACTATCAGGCTTCCGCAGAGAACCAGAAGAAGATGACCTTTCCTTCTCCTGCAACAGGTAAATGCGTCAACCGCATGTGGCAGCTTCCTACCTCCTACCACGAACTGGTGGAGCGGCGTGCCGCGCTCGAAGCCTGGGCCACGCTGTCCTGCGGGTTTCTCGGCCGCTCTCCCGATCACGTGGCCTCGGCAGTCTCCGGCATGTACATGGGACTTGATATTTTCCGCCAGCATGGCAAGAGATATGGCCAGGCACTGTCGGATTACTACGAATATGCCCGCGACCATGATCTATATCTGACCTATGCCATCATCAGTCCTCAAGCAAATCGCAGCAAAGGTATTGGGGACCAGGCAGAGGATTTTGCCGCCACCGGTGTGGTCGATGAGGATAGTGAAGGGATCACCCTGCAGGGTGCAAAAATGCTGGCTACCGGCTGTCCAATGGCCAATGAGGTTATGGTGGCGTCTATTCAACCCTTGAGACCAGGCGAGGAGAAATACAGCTTCACGGCAATGGTTCCGCTGAACGCCAAGGGAGTGAAACTGCTCTCCAGAAAGTCCTTCGAGGCTGCGGCTGCGTCGACCTTCGATAACCCACTTTCTTCCGCCTACGACGAGAATGACTGTGTGCTCTACTTCGATTCCGTCAAGGTTCCGTGGAGCCGCGTGTTTGTCCACAACGACGTGCGCATGGCAGCAGCGCAGTGGTATGCCGCTCCCACCCATGTCTACCAGAACTATCAATGCCAGATACGGCTCATGGTAAAACTGCGCTTCCTGCTCGGCCTGGCGAGCAAGATTGCCGAGATAAATGGAATTATCGCTATTCCTGCCGTGCGGGAAACTCTTGGCCAAATGGCCGCGGAAGCATCGATGGTGGAGGGGCTGGTCGAGTCAATGGAGGTGAGCGGCTCGCAGTACGGTAAGTACTTTGTGCCCAATGGCCGCCGCCTCTACGCCGCGATGGTGCTCACGCAGCAGCTTTATCCCAAGTTCACCAATCAACTCCGTGAGCTCGCGGGGGGCGGTATGATCATGCTTCCCTCTTCGGCCAATGACTTTGCCAATCCCGAGATTGCGGGCTTGATCGGGAAGACACAGCATTCGCCGGCGACGGACGCGCTGGGCCGGGTAAAGTTCTTCAAGCTCGCGTGGGATGCTGTCGGATCCGAGTTCGGCTCGCGCCATCTGCAGTACGAGATGTTCTATGCGGGAGCGCACATGGTTACACGGGGCCACGCCTTCCGCACCTGCGACTGGGAGCAGGCCACGGGGATGGTCGATCAATTCATGTCCACCTATGATCTGCACGGCATGAAGGCTTAGAGGCTCTGTATGTCATCGACCGCCATGCGCAATTTGCGAGACGTGCTCGGATGCTACGCGACCGGAGTCGCCATTGTGACTACGCGCACGGATGTTGGAGAGCACGTCGCGGTCACCGTAAACTCGTTTGCCTCTTTGTCGCTGGACCCGCCGCTTATCCTGTTCTCGCTCGGCAAAACCGGCAGGATTCTCGCCCACTTTCAGCGGACGCACTGCTTCGCCGTCAATATCCTCGCCCACTCCCAGGAATCTCTCTCCAATATCTTTGCGCGGCCCTCCAGCGCGTCCTGGGACACTGCGCCTTACACCGAAGGAGCCAACGGGTGCGCTCTCTTCGCGGATGTACTGGCACAGCTCGAATGTTCGCGTTACGCGGAGATCGACGGGGGCGATCATCGTACTTTCTTTGGTGAAGTGACGCAGATGCACCTTGGGCCGCCTGCTGACCCATTGCTCTTCTACCGCGGCCGCTATGGAACATATGCGCGCAGCCAATTGGAAAAGATACCTACGCCAGACGGCTCGCTCTCCGACTTTGCTCCCACGGGATGGAGCTAAATACGAATGCCCGCGATCGAACTTCTACTTCATGGCAGGCCGGCAGTAATGGGAATCAATGATCTCGTGGTCGCCGGATGGACTGGCCGGGATAGCGCGACGGTCGAGCACCACATCGCCGAACTGCACGCGATCGGAGTTGCGCGTCCACGAAGCGTTCCCAGTTTCTATAGGGTCGGAGCCAACCTGCTGACCAGCGAGGAAACATTCGATGTGACCGGTACGGATGGCAGCGGCGAAGTAGAGTTCGTGCTGTTTTCCCTCCCCCAGGGTCTCTATGTCGGTGTGGGATCGGACCACACCGACCGTAAAGTGGAATCGTATGGGGTGACGGTGTCGAAGCAGATGTGTCCCAAACCCATCTCTCGCGAGCTGTGGCCGTTTGCAGAGATGAAGGATCACTGGGATGCGCTTGTCCTTCGCTCCTGGATAACTCGCAATCATCAAAAGGGGCTTTATCAGGAAGGTGTCGTGACGCGCATGCTCGCCCCGGAGGATCTCATCGCGCGCTACACCGGCGGCGATGCCACTCTTCCCGTAGGCACTGCGATGTTCTGCGGCACGATGCCACTGTTGTTACCGATCGGGCCCGCCGCCGAATTCCACATGGAACTGGAAGACCCTGTTCTTGGCCGCTGGCTCCGCCATCGGTACAGCACGCGTGAGCTTCCCTACAATGACTGAAGAAGGAAGCGGTCCATGGCAATCCAAAAGGAACACAAGGAGTTTTATACCGTCGACCTGACCACCGGATGGCATACGCCGCCGGGATATCCGGAAGGGATTCAGCAGCAGATATTGGCAGGCTTTCTGGATGAGAAGAATAAGCGCGGCTTTCGCACCCGGCATCTACGCTTTGCTCCCGGTGTTTATACCACCGCGCCGTTTGTCCACGACTACTGGGAAGAGGTTTACCTGGTCTCAGGGGATCTGATTGTCGGCAATGACGCGGACGGCAACGGAGGTGAAAGCTTCCCCCCAAACACCTACGCCTGCCGGCCCCCGGGCACCGTTCATGGTCCGTTCAAATCAGAGAATGGCTGCCTGCTATTGGAGATCCACATCTACGACGAGCTTGGGGCGCGTGCGGAGTGAGGCTGCCTATTGCGCACACGTTGAACGGGCTCGCTGCCGGGGAGGTTCGCAGCAGCGATCTGGTGGAATCATGTCTCCACGCCATCGCGGACCGCTCCGGAGAAGGAGCGCGTACCTTTACCCGCGTCTTCTCCGGCAGCGCACGGTCGAAGGCCAAGGAATTCGACAACCATCGCACCGCTGGAGCGCTCGCAGGTTTACCGATCTCGGTCAAAGCCCTCTTCGACGTTGCCGGGGAGACCACCACGGCAGGCTCGGTTGTGCTTGCCCAGGCTCCCGCTGCCAAAGCTGACGCCGTGGCTGTGGCCAGACTGCAGGCAGCAGGCGCGATCGTGATGGGGCATACGAATATGACGGAGTTTGCCTTCTCTGGCTTGGGAGTGAACCCGCACTATGGCACGCCGTCTAATCCCTACGACCGCAAGAACAGACGCATTCCGGGAGGTTCGTCGTCTGGGGCGGCTGTTTCGGTAACCGATGGGATGGCGTATGCAGCAGTCGGGTCAGATACTGGCGGTTCCGTGCGCATTCCAGCGGCACTGTGTGGTCTCACCGGCTTCAAGCCCACCGCCCGGCGCATACCCCTCGATGGGGCTGTGCCACTGTCTGCCACGCTAGACTCCGTCGGTTCCCTGGCGCCGACAGTCGCTTGCTGCGCACTCATGGATGCGGTGTTAGCCGGCATCGCTCCGCAACCCATTCGGCCGGTGGAAGTCCGCACCCTGCGGGTTGCCGTGCTGCAGGGCTACGTGCTGGCAGGGCTCGATGGGCATGTCGCTGCGGCCTTTTCCTCCGCGTTGGCAGTTCTCTCACGCAGCGGAGCGCGTCTCGAAGAAGTTACTTTTTCGTCGCTCGACAAAATTCCTGTTGCCAATCAAAAGGGAGGGTTCGCCGCCGCCGAGGCGTATCCCTGGCATCGCTCCCTGCTGGAAACCCACGCATCGCACTATGACCCGCGGGTCGCTTCACGCATTTTGCGGGGCAAAGAGATCACCGCAGCGGACTACGCTGAACTCACACAGGCGCGGCGCGAGATCATTGCCGAGGCAGCCCGCACCTTCGCAGGCTACGACGCGATCCTCATGCCCACCGTGCCCTGCATGGCACCCCGTATAGCAGATCTCGAATCGACGGATGCCGCGTACTTCGCAGCCAATGCGATGATCCTGCGGAATCCCAGCGTGATCAATTTTCTCGATGGCTGCGCTTTGTCCGTTCCATGCCACTTTCCTGGCGAGGCGCCGGCCGGACTCATGATCGCGGGCCTGGCGATGCAGGACCAAAACATTCTCCAATTTGGTGCGGCGATCGAATCGCTGCTCGCGGCTGACGGCCGTGCGACTCACACCTTGGGAGCCCGTTCCACGACTGTTGCATAAAGGTTCGCTATGATCCCAGGCCTGGTCACCGTATCGCTTCGCTACACGGCTCGGGGAGCAGCCTGCCTGCTGATCGCTGCTGCCCCCCTATTGACGGCCCAGACCAAAACATCGCCTCTGACTGTCCGTGTCGCCAACCAGGTGATGGTGCGCTGGCCTGAGGGGCACATCAGGCCGAAGGGCACTCGAACAACCTGGGGATTTGAATTGGGTATCGTACTCGCCGGCATGAATGCAGTCTGGAGCGCAACAAACAACCCGAGTGATCTCACCTACATGCAGCACGCCGTAGACCAGTTTGTGCAGGCTGATGGCACGATCGCCGGCTACGATTCGCAGGCGTATTCGCTGAACAATATCCTCATCGGGCGTGAACTGCTAACACTCTATCGGGTGACTCACCAGGAAAAATACAAACTCGCCGCAGAAAGACTCAGGCAGCAGATTACCACTCAACCTCGCACCGCCTCGGGAGGAGTTTGGCACTCCAGGGCCACGCCGAACCTGATGTTGCTTGACGACCAATTTATGCTGGCCCCGTTTTATGCCGAGTATGCGGCTACCTTCCATCCGCCGCACGATGAGCCGCAAGATCTGGACGACATCGTGAAGCAGTTCACGCTTCTCGATCAGCACACACGCGATGCAAAAACAGGGCTGATGTATCACGGCTGGGATGAATCGCACACAGCGCCATGGGCAAACATGAGCACAGGAGCGTCGGCCAGTCTATGGGCCCGTGGCATGGGTTGGTATCTTATGGCACTGGTCGATACCTTACCGTACGTTCCGGAGCACGATCCCCATCATGCTGAGTTGCTCGCTCTTTTCCACCGAGCCGCAGCGGCGATCAAGCGAGCGCAAGACCCGCAGAGCAGCTTGTGGTACCAGGTCCTCGATAAGCCCGGGGCGACCGAAAACTACATCGAGTCCTCCTCGGTGCTCATGTTTACTTATGCCTTCGCGAAAGGTGCTCGATTGGGCTACCTGCCCAAGCCCTACCGCATCGCAGCGGCCCGCGCATGGAAAGCCATCCGGTTACGCTTTGTCCGTACGAGTGAATCGGGAGAGGTGAAGATTACCGGCACGGTTACGCATATTTCGCTCGGCGCCGGTCCTGCGGATGACGGGAGTTATGACTACTATCTACACGCTCCCGTGGTGGACGATGATCCCAAGGGAGTCGGAGCCTTTCTGCTCGCGGGAAGCGAAATGGAATTGTTGTGGCATTCGTAAAAACGAGTGCCCACGTAAAACGCAGCGCGAAGTTCATCTCCACCCCATGCAAGGAGACACTCATGACGCAGATCCCCCGCCGGCAATTTCTCTCCTCCTCGGCCGCGGCCGCAGCGCTGGCAGTCAACCCTGTCGCTTCTATCGCTGCGCCGACCGCGAAGAAACCTGCGAAAAAGCCTGTCGTGATGAAGCTCGGCTGCCAATCCGCACCCACGAACGACGCGCACCTGAAATATCTCGCTCGTTATGGCGTCCGCAATATCTGTGGCTATCCCGTCATCGCGGACGAACGTCTTTACGCGACAGTGGAAGAACTGCATCGCATGCAGGACCTGGCCCGGGCCAACGGTATTCAGGTGGATATGACCACGCCGCCGTTTCTAGCCTCTATCCCAGTGGACGAGGACCGGCATGCTTCGATCATGCTGGGGGAAAGCCCGCAGCGTGACCGCGACATCGAAGATCTGCAGACCCTGATCAAGAACTGCGCGACGGCGGGCATCCCTGCCATCAAGTACAACCTGCAGATCGTCGGAGACCTGCGTACAGGCCGCTCGCCTGGACGGGGGGACGCGACCTACAGCACCTGGAAGCTTTCGGAAGCGAAACCGAAAACACCGCTGACTCGCGCCGGTCACGTAAGCGCAGACATGGCGTGGGAGCGCATTACCTACTTCCTCGACCACGTAATCCCCGTGGCCAGCGAGTACAAGATTCGGATGGCGCTGCACCCTGACGACCCTAGTGTTCCCTCCCCCGGGTATCAAGGTGTGGAGCGGGTTCTGGGCACGGTGGATGGGATCAAACGATTCATCACCATCCAGGAGAACCCCTATCACGGTCTCAACTTCTGCCAAGGCACTGTATGCGAGATGCTGGACAGCCCGGGCACACAGATTTTCGACGTGATCCGCTATTTCGGCACCCGCGACAAAATCTTCAACGTGCACTTCCGCAATATCCGCGGGCATCGCAACGACTTTGTAGAGACCTATCCCGACGATGGTGATGTCGACTTTGTCAAAGCACTCCAGGTCTACAAAGAGGTCGGCTACCAATACATGCTCATGCCCGATCACGTGCCGCAAACCCCAAATGATCCGACAACCCAGTTGCAATCTTTCGCTTACGACTACGGCTACATCCGGGCTCTGATTCAATCGGCTGCGGAACTGAGCTGAGTCAAGACGCTGCGGCGCCGCTTGATCTACAATCACTTCCGATTGCCGGCGTAATGGCTGAGGGAAGTGTTATGGCATTGGAATACAAGGGCGCCGCCAGGTCTCCGGGGCCGCTCGGCAGGTTTGAGGGGACGTTAGGCGGACGCATCCCCGGGCCGTTGGACTTCCAACAGGTGGATTTGGGGACATCGCAGGCAGCGACGAAAGCAGTCAAGGAGCTGGCCATGCCGCCTCCGGCGGCTGGGAGCAGCACAATCATACAGGCACGGTCTGTGGGGTGGGACCTCGCCAAGGACACCCCGTCCGAACGCGACGTCAAGCAGGGTGAACTCGCGAACTGCCCGGTAGCCGCAATCCTGGCTGCCATGGCTCATACGGCGATCGGCAGGAAGCGCATCGACAGCCTGATCACTGAATACGTCAACACTCAGATCAAGACGACCTTCTCCAAAGAGGTGTTGGCGACGCTATCCGCCAAGATGGATGATCCCGATTACAAACTCCCGGAAAAAGAGATTCTCTCGAAGCGATATTTCACCGTGAACCTTGGTAGTTCTATCGAGGTTAGCGACGTGTTCTACATCAAATATACGGATGGATCCGACGTAAACATGATGTACATGGATTCGCCGAAGAGGGCGCTTTGGCCGTGCGTGATCGAGAAGGCGTACGCAGTCAAGATTGGCAGTTACGATGACCTCGACGACGACACCAAACAAACCGTAAACAAGTTCTGGGCCGTCCTCGTCGGTGCGAAACCAGACTGGTTGGCGATCAACGAGAGCGCTGATCTCACAAAGATCAGTGCTGCGGCAAAAGCCGCAGGCACGATCCCGACCATTGCCGCATCCAGAGACGATGCTACGAAGGTTACAGCTCATCATGGATACGCCGTTATGGGCATTCAGGGATCTACCATCGAGCTCTACAACCCGTATGCGAGAATCGAAAAGTTATCGCTCCAGGACTTCCGCAGCAGTTTTTCTGACATGTTCTTCGGCAATCCGAAGGGGTGACAGAAATACGTGATGCGATGGTGGACGCGGGTGGAATCGAACCACCAACCTGTCGATTAAGAGTCGAATGCTCTGCCAGTTGAGCTACGCGTCCGGAAGGGCTGGGAAGGCCGAATGTTCAGCAACATTCGGGAGACAGGCGCATTGAGCGCGTCTCATGCCCAAGCAAAATATAACATAATCGGCACCGCTCTTTTCGGCGCTTTGCATGCAAACACCGGATGTACGGGTGAAGGCTAAAACGAGAAGGAGAGACCGCCCTGGATTGACCGCTCACTCTGAGCGAAATAGAGCGTGCTTCCATCGCGCGTCAGGAAGGGACGATATCCCTCCGCCAACAGATTGCGAACATCGACCAGCGCTTCTGTTCCATTGGGTAGCAAGTGACCACAGTGGATTCGTTGGCGGATCAGGAGGTTGAGGTATGCACCCTGCCCGAAGCTGTCATAAACCGCAACCTGGGTCACCGTGTTTACGGGTTGCCAGCGATAGGAAGTACGCCAGCTTGTTCCCGTGCGCACTACGCGACCGTCGAGCGACGCCGTGACGGCTTCTGTTCTGCGCTGGGCTAATCGTTGCACTGCCTCGGCCACGCTGATCTCAGAATCCGGACCGTCGAAAGCAAGTGCCTTGCCGTTGGCATAGGAGAGAGTCGCCCAAGTTGCCCCTGGGATCTTTTGCGCAACTACGGCGCTGATTCCACCGGTGGTGTAGCCAGGGCCGGTCACGCGGAACCCTTGCGAAACGGGATCGTACAGGATGTCCCCTGCGGTCAGATCCTGTTGCGATACCCACCCGCCACCGCCGATCACCGGGCTCTGGATTTCATCCTGATAGAAAGCCACCATAGCCCGACGCGACGAGGTGTTGTCCTCAAACCGCAGTTCCTGATGGAGACCGTGCTGGATACGTATCTTGCCACCCTCTTCAGAAAACATAGGGGCAAGCGTGGCGCTATCGGCCACGGTTCCGGCATTCTGCATTTCCGGCGACGTGGCTGCGCGGTACGCAACGCTGATCCCTTCGTCGTGCCAGGAGGCGTTGACGAACGGAAGACTGGACGTGGTCTCGGAAGGCCCATGCACCGACTGCACCTCGTTGCCCAGCTCCATCGAAGCATTGGGACCCAGGTTTACCGCTTCGGCGCTGCGCAACCGTAAAGCGTAGAAACCCTGGCTGCCTGCGCCTTCGACAGCGTTCATCTGCTGCACGCTGACTACATTGCGGATCTGGCGTTCCGGCCCAAGAGCCAGTTGATATCCCGCCATGTAGTCGGAACCCTGCTCGGGCTGCGGGCTGAGGTTGGCACGGAGAATGAGATGGCCACCCACTGTGCTCGAGCGCTCCACAGCAAAGGCATGATGGGGTCCGCCCTGACCAAATGCCCGCGAGGGACCGGTCACCTCGACCCGGGCCGCCAATTGAGGACCAGAGCCGTGGTCATCGCCGGAAAGCACTACCAGCGGACCATCCTGGAGGAGCCGCAACAGCGGACGGTTGCTAGAGGAACGCAACGTCCATTTCCAGTCATCACTTGGCTCGTCAGGCGATTTGGGCTGAGCCGGAAGCCATTGGATGGCCTCAAACAGCGTGCTCAGGGTGAGATTGACGACCACTTTGCTGCGAGAACCAAGTTGGAGGTCTTCACGTAACGTTGGAAGGAAGGAGTCGCCGGTTGCCTTTATCTGATAGGTCCCAGGGAAAATATGATCGAAGCTAAAAGCACCGCGGACGTTGGTGTATGCCCGGGCAACCACGGTTGCATTGGCAGCCATCAACTCGACCATGGCGCCCATCTGCGGAGTGCCCCGCGCGTCGCGCACTACTCCGCTCACGGTTGCAGGGAAAGGCGCGGCCGAGGCGGACAAGAGCCCGGCCACGGTCATCACCATCAGAGCTGCGATTTGGCAATACCTTTTACGCACTCAATACGCTACTCACTCAAACGCATTGCAGTAACCCAGTCCTGCGATCGCCGGACGGCCCGAGTCCGGCCAGTCACGTTACTCTTTTGAGCTTATCAGAGGCCTAGTCAACCGTAAACGGGGCCGATTGCGCTACCTGTTGCTTGGATACGTGATCGTTAACCGTGATGGTCACCTGGTACTTGCCCGGCTGCAGGCTGGCCAGGGGTACCGATCTCCTCACCGTCAATTGGTCGGAGTTGACGCTGTTGTCTCCCAACGCGGCGCTCGTCTCCGACGTATTCAGGATCGCCTTGTTAGACGCCATATCCATGATTTGGTACTGAATAGTGGCGGCATTTTGCTTACTTTTGTCGTCGATTGCCAGATTGTAGACCTGCATCCAGAAGTTCAGCTTCTGGCTGCGATGGAAACTGACAGCGACCAAAGGCCCGGAACTGACCCGAGGCCGGACATAGGTGTTGCCCAGAATGAACTGCCCGGTGCCAATCTGCTTGGTGGGCACCTCCTCCATCTTGTCGGCCAGGATCAGTGAAGACGCCGAAAGCTTTTCATCGTCATACTTGGGCACCACGATCCCTTGCGCCCAGGTTCCTACGTGGTCAGGGTTGTTTACGTCCTTGATAGCGATATCTACGCGGTACCGGCCCGGTTTGAGGGGCAAAGCCCACCAGTGGACCGAAGCCTGATCGAGCGCCTTGCCTAACAGTTCACTCGGCTCCTCCACTTCCAGGGTCTGCTCAAAGGTCTGCACCACGTGGTCGGTGATGGTCGCGACCCGCCCCAGGACGTTCACCTCGCCCTTGGCCACGCCATCCTTGGTATTGAAGGTGATGTCCCGGTTCTTAATCTGCAGGGTCAAGGGAACCAGCACCGTATCCTCGGTGACCTTCACATAGTCAGTGCGGACTTCGAAGGGGAAGAACGGTCCGCTCAGCACCTTGTGGTTCACCAGGAACGATTCCAGATCCTTGAACTTGACCACCGGTGGGGCCTGAAGTTTGGAGAACTGCTCCAGGCGGTCAAACTCTTTGGCTTGATTCGAGCTAGCCATGGGGCCCCCGCCGAGGTTCTCCAGGCCGCCATTGAAGCGGTCGGTCCGCTTCGAGGTTCCCATCTGCTCGCCCAGGGTCGCGCCGGCTCCCGGGACATGCAGCAAGGCGTCCTTTTCCGACCGGTCCAGGGTCATGTGGTAGTCGCCGCACATACAGGTGTCGACAAACTCGATATCGATGTTCTCGCCGATGCCTTCGATGTACCGGTAGTGCCAGGTTTCAAAGGGGAAGGTCGAGGTCTCGCCGCCACCCTCTTCCATGGGCCGCTCATAGGAGCCGCCGCTGGGATGAGACTCTATGCTGTCCGGCTTGCCGTAGGCGATGTACATGTGTCCGCGGTCGGTCTTCCAACCCGGCTTGCCGGCGGCAAAATGCTCGTTGGCATAAGCAATGCGGCGGTAGTTCTCTTCGCGGAATTCGTTTTCGGGAGAGTCAGGGTCAGGATTGCGCCGGCGCCAGAACTGCTCGATGAAGTTGTCCCGCTCTTCATCGTTCGACAGGCTCTTGAATGCTTTTAGCTCCTGGTCGGTGATAATCCAGCGCACATCCTCGTCGACCCACTTCTTGTAAGGTCCCTTGAGTTCGTTCCTCAGTTCCTTTTGCTGCTTGAACCTCTCTTTATCGCTCAGCGGCCTTTTCAGCGGATCCTGGTTACGCCGGGGTACTCTGGGTATCCTGGGTGGCGTTGGAAGAGGGATTCGGCGTGCTGGCCTGCGGCGACGCAGTCTGCGCGATGACCATGGATGGCAGGCCCAACGACAAGAGCAGAAAAAGGGTGGAATTAACCCTTAGCATAGGTTGCGCGATACTCCCCGTACGGCACAATAAGTTTAAGGTTCGGTAACGGCGAATTCAAGCGGCGAATGTGATTTCGACCCTTATCTTCCGGCCGATAGGGGAGCTTCCGGTAACCGTAATTTAAGGTACTGGAGCGAAAAGCAGGGAACCCCGTGCCTGCGGTCAACGTATGATGTAGTCGAGGGCGGAGTATACCGCTACCCATGAAACTGAAGAAGATACTGATCATCTCAGGTGCGGTCCTGGTGGCGGCGGGGATCGCCGGCTTCACCATCGTCCGCGCCCAATCGGGCTATACCAAGGTGCTTACTGCCAAGGTGGTTCGGCAAAACCTGGTCTCCATCGTCAGCGGGACCGGCCAGATCCAACCCAAGACTTACGTCAACATCGGGGCTACGTCCTTCGGCCGAATTACGCACCTGTACGTGAAGGAAGGCGATCACGTCAAGCGCGGACAGGTACTGGCCACGGTCGAGAGTGTGCAGGCCAAGGCAGGCGTGGAAGCGCAGGAGGCCAGTATCCGGTCTGCGGATACGGACATCTCTTCCTATCTGGCGGCGGAGAAGACAGCGGAAGCGACGGTGGCCCACTCTCAGGCCGACCTCCAGCAAAAAGTGCTGGATTGGCAGCGCGCGCAAGCGCTGTACAAGGCGGAGCTGATCGCCAAGTCGGAATACGACTCCAAAAAGGCAGCCTATGACACCGACGTCGCCACGCTGGCGCAAAGCAAAGCCGCGCTGGTGCAGGCGCGCGCCCAGACCGCCTCTGCCCGGGGCAAGCTGGGCACGGCCCAGAGCCACTCTTACCAGCAACATCGATGCGCTGAACAAGACGGTCAGCATCGCCCCGTTCGATGGGATCGTGACCAACATGCCGGTACGCGAAGGCGAAACGGTTGTGGTGGGCATTCAGAACGCCCAGGGCAGCACACTGATGACGCTGGCGGATTTGTCCGTCATTACGGCGGAGGTTAAGGTCGACGAGACCGATATCGTGAATGTCGCCATGGGGCAGCCGGTGGACGTAACGGTAGATGCTCTTCCCGGCAAGGTTTTCGCGGGCAAAGTGACGGAAGTTGGCGATCAGGCGATTCTGCGCTCCACCGGCATCGCCACCAGCCAAAGCACCACCGGCACTGAAGAGGCGAAGGATTTCAAGGTAGTGGTCACGCTCGCCAATCCGTCCCCGGAACTGCGCCCGGGACTTTCGGCCACGGCCAAAATCACGACCGCGCGGCGGCAAAAAGTGTTGACCATTCCTATTCAGGCCTTGGCCATGCGCACTCCCGCATCCTTGAAGCCCGGCGGCTCGATGCAGACGGTGAACGCTGCCTCCAATGGGGATGAGCCCCCAACCAGGCATTCAGGATCCGGGGACGCAGGGAGTATTTCTATTGCGCTCCCATGGCAGCAAGATTGAATCGCAGTTTGTCCCCGTCACCACCGGCATCACCGGTTCTACGGACATCGAAGTCACCGGTGGGCTGAAAGAAGGGGATGAAATTGTCATTGGGCCCTATAAAGTGCTGCGCACGCTCAAGAACGACGTCAAATTAAAGCGGGACAATGCGGCCGCAACCCAAAGCACGGAATCGTCGTAAACGTAACAACCGCGAGACAGGAGCAGAAGATGGCACTCGAAACCAGCAGCGCAGCGCAAGCCGACATGGCCCGTGACGGCGCCCAGGGAGAGGTCATCGTGGTCGAGAATCTGTGGAAGACGTACACCATGGGCCTGGACCAGGTGGTGAATGCGCTTTGCGGCATCAACCTGCGCATTCAGCACAATGAATATGTTGCCATCATGGGCCCCTCGGGCTCCGGCAAGTCGACGCTGATGAACCTGATTGGCTGCCTGGACACACCGTCCAAGGGGAAATACTGGCTCAACGGTCACCTGGTGAGTGAATTGAATGACGACGAGCTGGCGCGCATTCGCAATCGCGAAATCGGCTTCGTTTTTCAGACATTCAATCTTTTGGCGCGCGCCACCGCTCTGCACAATGTGGAACTGCCACTGATCTACAACGGCACGCCTGCGGTTGAGAGAATCGAGCGGGCCAAGGCAGCATTGCGCTCGGTCAATCTGGAAGAGCGCATGAACCATAAACCCAATGAGTTGTCGGGTGGTCAACGCCAGCGGGTAGCGATTGCGCGGGCGCTGGTGAATCGGCCCTCGATCATCCTGGCGGATGAACCGACCGGCAACCTGGACTCGAAGACGGGCGACGAGATCATGGCGCTCTTTGATGACCTGCATGTAAAAGGCAACACCATCATCCTGGTCACCCACGAGCCAGACATCGCAGAGTACGCCCACCGCGTGGTTCACATCCGGGATGGAATCATCGCTTCCGACTCGGTGTCTTCCGGGATTCGCCGACCTAAGTCCTGAAAAACCTTCCGGCGTGTTGGGCGGCTGAGAATCCTCGACGAACGATCGGAAAACGTGCCTCAGGGGCTAAAGAATCTGCGAGTCCCGCAGGGACGGCTGAACTTAGCCCTCATCAGATCGAGTGGCCAATGGCACGGAGAAGCCCGCGCCCGTCGTTCGGAGTTTTGCGCAGCCGCCGTCGGGTCCATACCCTTCACTTCAAACGATTTTTGTAGCTCTATTACCTCCTCATATCCCGGCCTCAACTCTTGTACTGCACCGCCGATAAACCGCTAAGAGCGCTTTCAAAGCTTGTTTAGGACGCAGTAAAGGAGCAAGGAATGATCAATCAGCCGTTGCAACCGCACCGGGAACAAGGTCGTTGGGCGCCTTCGCGCCGGCCACCGGGCGGCCCGTTGCCCGAGTTAGTTTCGCGATCGCTGGCCATGCGCCGGGTGAGTGAGCAACTGCAGCAGATCGGCCCGCGGGTACGGCTTGTCTTGATTGAAGGGGAAGCGGGCACGGGGAAACACCTGCTTGCCAGACACATTCAGGCGCGGCATGCCTCCGCGGGCCCGATGGTCGTGGAGGAGGCGTCCGGCTTGCTCCTGGCCGATGACCCCAGCAGCAGCGAGCTTCGTTCCGAAGCTTCTGCGTGCCGCCGTTCGCCGGGCGGGCGAAGGCGTCCTGCTGATCCGCAACATTGACGAATTGGCAGCCGCCCCTCAGGCACAGCTGTTGCGCTACATTCGTTCCTTCGAAACGTCTCTCTCTGGGGAAAAGCAAGGCGTGCTCACCCTCTCCCTCTCAGCTGATCTGCACGGCACGTAAGCCGCTGCGCGCCCAGGTCCTCGCGGGGGCGCTTTTTGCCGGAAATCTACTATCGCTTAAGTGCTGTTTCCTTCTCGCTTCCTCCGCTCCGCGATCGCAAAGAAGACATCCCGGCGCTCGTGCAAATGTTCATCGATACCGTCTCCCGGGAGCAGCAGCGGCCATTGCAGGGTCTCGGTCCTGGTTCCCTCCCCATTCTGCTGCGCCACCTCTGGCCGGGGAACGTACGCGAACTGGAAAGCGTGGTCCGCGCGGCGTGCCTGTCGAGCGAAGCCCAGTGGCTGCGTCCCATCGATCTGGTGATACTGCCGCTCGAACCAGCCGGTAGTAAGGACGGCGAGCCCGCCTTGCCCGAAAACTTCACCCTCGATGGAGTGATCCGGCGCCACATTCTCCAGGTGCTGAAGCTATGCGACGGCAATAAAGCCCGCGCCGCTTCCAAACTCGGCATCAGCAGGTCCACGCTTTATCGCATGCTCGAAGCCGACCTCGCCATGCCCATGCAATCTGCCGACGTAAAGCACGAAGAAATGGTGGCAACCCCAGCTATCTCTCACCACGACTGAGTTCCTTCGCCGGAAACTGCCGTTGACCGCTACCCTGTTCGCCCAGGCGAAATATCGATACACTGCGCATAGACCTTGATTCCTATGTGCGGGGCCCATCCAGTCGTTGCGTGTGGGTTCGCGATCTCACCCAGCCACACGGGAATCCGGGGCCCAGCTTCCAGCAACCCCAGGAATCCCGTTTGTCACGCATACCCAACCTTATCGCCATCCTTCTCGTCTTCCTCCCGCTTACGATCAGCGGAGGCCGAGCGCAGGACCTTCCCCTTGGCAATCGCGTAAAAACCCTGAACGCTATCTTTTCCGATTACTGGGAAGATCACCTCCAGCACGAGCCGGAGTTTGCCTCCTCCATCGGCGACAACCGGTACAACGATCAACTGCGGGATTACTCCGTAGAGGCCTATAACGACTCGCTCGCGCGGGGGCGAGGGTTTCTCAGTCGCCTGGCTGAGGTGGATGCAACCGGCATGACCACCCAGGAGCAGCTGAGCAAAGACTTGTTGGTGCACGAGCTGATCCAGAATCAACAGGAAGCCAGGTTCAAACCCTGGGAAATGCCGGTCACCCAGTTCGACGGCCTGCAGATCTCCCTTCCCCAGCTTGTCCCTCGACTCACGTTCAACTCGGTGAAAGACTACGACGATTACATCACCCGGCTGAAGAAGGTGCCGCTCGCCTTCCAGCAGATCACCGACGACATGTCGATCGGCATGGAAGACCATCGCGAGCCGCCCGCTTACTTGATGGAAAAGGCGCTGGCGCAGGTGAACGCCATCGCCAATCAAAAGCCTGAAGACGGACCGTTCGCGCAGCCGCTCAAAAAATTTCCTGCTTCCGTTTCCGCCGCGCAACAAGCAGCGCATCAAGCAGGAGCTGTTAGCTGCGATCGCCGGGCAGGTGACGCCTGCCTATCTTCGTTTCGGCAAATTTCTCAAGGCACAATACATTCCCGGCGGCCGTAGCGATCCAGGAATATGGGCTCTCCCCGATGGCGAAGCCTACTATCGCTTTTTGGTAAAGCAGAGCACCACTACCGACCTGACGCCGGAGCAGATTCACCAGATCGGCGTCGGCCAGGTGAAGCAGGACGAGGACCAGCTCCTGGCCATTGCGCACAAGCTGGGCTTTTCGGACATCAAGGCGTTGCAGAACGCCGCGACGCATAACCCGAAGCTTTTCCCAACCAGCAAAGAGCAGCTTCTGGACGCCTACCGTGGTTATCTTGACCGCATGCGCCCGAAACTGCCACAGCTTTTCGGGCGTTTGCCCAAAGCTACGGTGGTCGTCATGCCAGTGCCCGCATATATCGAAAAGGATCAGGCGGCAGCCTACTACGATCAGGGCTCGCCGGACGGTTCCCGGCCTGGCACGGTTTACGTCAACACTTATCAGTTCGAAACGCGGTCCCTCGCTGATGTTGAGGACCGGGCGTATCACGAAGGGCTGCCTGGGCATCATCTGCAGATATCCATCGCGCAGGAGCTAACCGGCGTTCCCGAGTTTCGCAAATACCTCGGCTACACGGCGTACACCGAAGGATGGGGCCTGTACGCAGAGCAGTTGGGCAAGGATGTTGGCTTCTATCAGGACCCTTACAGCGATTACGGCCGCCTGGAAGGTGACATCTGGCGCGCCATCCGCCTGGTGGTCGATACCGGCGTCCACTCGCAGCACTGGACGCGGCAGCAGATGGTCGACTACTTCCATGAGCATTCGGCGGTGGAGGAAAGCGGTGTACAGGCAGAAGTCGATCGCTATATCGCGTGGCCGGCCCAGGCGCTCGGTTATAAGGTTGGACAAATTGAGTTCCTGGAGTTACGGGCTAAGGCGCAGCAGGCCCTGGGTGACAAGTTCAACCTGAGGGCCTTCCACGACCAGGTACTGGATTCCGGCGCTCTGCCCCTCGATACTCTGGAGCAACGCGTCGACAGCTGGATCGCGCAGCAAAAAGCACAAAAGTAAGAGGAGACATCATGGGCGGATTCACAGCCAGCCAACCGCTGGCCGGCGTTAAGGTAGCCATTCTGGGAGCCGGAAAAATGGGCGGCATTCTGCTCCAGGCATTCCTCAAGTCAAAGGTACTTGAGCCGGAACAGATCATGGCCACGGTGGAGCACGAGGAGCGCGCCGGTCAGCTTTCTGCCCAATGGGGGGTGGATGTATCGACTGACAACGTGGCCGCCGCGGCGTCGGCGGACCTGATCCTGATCGGGCTCAAGCCAATCACGGTGCCCGAGGTCGTGCGGCAGATTCGTCCCGCGCTCAACCCCAAAAAGCTGCTGATTTCCATTGCTGCCTCGGTGCGGACCACCGCGATCGAACACGCTGCGGACATGGAAATCGGAGTGGTCCGGGCGATGCCCAATACTCCATCCATGCTGGGAGCGGGAATCGCTGCGCTCAGCCGCGGCCAGTTCGCCACCCCGGTACAGATGGACCGAGCCGCGTATCTCTTCGCCACCGTTGGGCGAACGGTGGTGGTGGAAGAAAAGCACCTGGACGCCGTGACCGGCCTTTCCGGCTGCGGGCCGGCGTTTATCTACATCATCCTGGAATCACTGGCGGAAGCCGGAGTCAAGGTCGGCCTTCCGCGCGATGTGGCGACCCTGTTGGCCGCCCAGACTACTTTTGGCGCAGCCAAGATGGTGCTCGAGACCGGCTACCATCCAGCGCTGCTGAAGGATGCGGTCACCACCCCAGCGGGCTGCACCATCGATGGCATTCTGGAACTGGAAGAGGGCGGCCTTCGGGTCACTCTGATCAAAGCCGTGATGCGGGCGACACAACGCGCCAAGGAGTTGGCCGGGTAAGATGGGAAAGGGGTACCGATGAGTTCTGCCCACGCCCTTCCAACTTCGGCTACCGCAACGCCCAGGAGTTCGGGCACCTCGACGTTGCTGCCGCGATTTGCCTGGATCGTTCTGGGATACAACGTGGCCGTGGTTCTGTGGGGGGCCGTGGTCCGCGCCACCAGCTCCGGCGCTGGTTGTGGTGCTCATTGGCCGCTGTGCAATGGGGTCGTGGTACAGAGTCATCCGCGGCTCGCAACTCTGATCGAGCTGGCCCACCGCATGAGCAGCGGCATCACTGTGATCGCAATCCTGCTCCTACTGGTTTGGATATTCCGCAGCACGGTAGCGGGACATTTGTCGCGCATGACCGTGGTCGCGGCGTCTGTGCTCATTTTCAACGAGGCGCTGCTCGGCGCACTGCTGGTTCTGCTGCGGCTGACGGCGGACAACCGCTCACCGGCGCGCGCGGTTTATCTCTCGCTGCATCTGGCCAACACTCTGCTGCTGTTGGGCGCACTCGCGCTCTGCGCGCACTTTCTTTCGGGTGGCCAGGACTTCCATCGGCGCAGCATCCGTTTTACCCAACTACCGCAGGCTATCGCCGGACTCACGGCCATCCTGCTGGTGGGCATGAGCGGAACGCTGGCTGCGCTCAGTGACACGCTCTTCCCTGCTACGTCCGTGCGTGCCGCACTGGCACAGGATTTTTCGCGTGGCAGCACGTGGTTGCAGCAGCTGCGTTTTCTTCACCCGGTTACCGCAGTGATTGCCGGCCTCTTTATCTGCTGGCTGCTGCTGCGCAGCGTCCCCCGCCCAAGAGAGCGTCAATTCGCGATTGGAGTGCTGTCGCTACTGGGCCTGCAATGTGTCCTCGGGGTTGCGGACGTGCTCTTGCTTGCTCCCCTCTGGCTGCAAATTACCCATCTGTTCGTGGCGGACCTCCTCTGGATCGCATTGGTGGTGCTGGCCGCCAGGGTTTGCGTTGTCCCCAGGAGGCAACTCAGTCCCGGAGGGACAGCTGAAATAGGCAGCGACGCGTCAGCCGTCCCTGCGGGACTTCATCATGCTTCATCGATTACCCAGGACTAGCGTCCTGGGCTAAGTTCAACCAGACGTGTCCAAATTAGATTTTTAAAATGCCTCGGTTTAGGAACCGCCCTTTCCTTGCCACGATGCTCTCCTTTTTGTCATCCCGAGCAAGCCGAGCGGATCTGCGGTTCTACGGGGTACTCCTGGAAACCCGGAATAACAGAGGGGAGAGTGATGTTTCCAGGAGGGTTCGGTGGATGACTAGGTTGTAGACCGGTAGGAGCGGGGCCCACGAATGGCGCACCGCAGATCCGCTCGGCTGCGCTCGGGATGACAAAAAGGAGAGGACCGTGGCAAGGAAAGGGCGGTTGCTGGATGAAAGGGCGGTTGCGGAGCCAAGGAATTGTTTAAATCCAATTTGGGCAGCAGACGATCTACATGCAACCAGAATTTATTCCGCCAAGCGCGCTTCAAAGCAATCAACAAGTTACATCCTCAAAAAGCCAGTTGCTCCACCAATTTGGACAGCTCTGAAGTTCAACCGTCCCTCCGGGACTGTAGGCGTATGACGAAGAGCGCTGTGGCCTAAGCCCGGATTTTGGTGGCTGTGCGGCCCGACTAAAGTCTTGCCCTGATACAAAGCCGAACACCAAACACTTCGTCCCTGATTTGGTCTCGGCGGGAGAGCTTAAGGTTTGCCCTGGGCGTAGGCGGGAACTTTAGGTGTGAGTTTGCGGAACAGGAATTCACGCGCCAGATTATCGATCGCATGCGCGCCTACGTTAAGGAAACCGTTGCCAATCGTCAAAGCCGCTCCGCGATCAGCCGCAGGATGATAAAGATTGGAAAGACCACCGGCGGCGAAGCTTCCCAGAACATAGGAGTAGTTCGGCTGCATCTTTCCGTTATCTCCTCTGCAGATGACCGCCTGAGAGATGGCGTAGAGCGCTCGCGTTTTTCTGCTTCCTGTGCCGCGATAAAAATATCGAGGATCCTGATGCAGAAGTGAGGGCAGGATCGCGCTTCCAATCATCCTGCTCAGCGCTTCATCCGCGTAGGCGGCGCCATACCGCTTGGCGTACCCTTGCGCGCCTTGGCCATAGTCGGGAAAGGTATTTTGCCACTGTTCGGCGGCGGCAAAAATGCCCGTTCCCACAAAGGAAAACGGGTCCACGAGCGAACGCGCCGCCAGCTGATACTTCTGTCCCGAAGACAGCGGCGCGGCGTCCCAGATGTAACTGCTATAGAAGTTGGGGAAAATGCCGAGGACACGCTGCTGCTCCTGAGCCTGCAGTTGTTCGGTGGCTATTTCGATTTGCGTCACAGAAACCCGAACATTCGTGGTGGTCGGCGCAGGTGGCAAGCGGAACTCAGGCACTATCAATTTTTCGCCCGGATACAAAACAATCTCGGCCGAGGCGAATTGCTCGAACCCAGTCGCGGTGACCGTGAGCTTGAATCTCCCGGGTCCCAATTCAAGAAAGCTGAACTGGCCCCCATCACCAGACATGACGGAGCGGCTGGCAGGACGATCCAAGGCAACGAGCGTCACTTGCGCGCCCAGGATCGCACCACCGTTCACATCGAGAACCGTGCCACTGATACTGCCTGCAGGCGCCTGCTCCGTGGTACTTTGGCCGTGGCACGCAGTAGCCAGGCTGCTGAGCAGCAACAGCACAAGGCCAGCCAGGCGGATTTTGATCATAGGGACATCGGACTCCGCCCAAAATCGGACTGCTCATAGTCTTAACCTGCTAAGACTTCCGGTCAAGCTTTTACGCGAAAAACAAGAACTCTGTGAGGGGAACTAACCCGTCTTGCGGCGGCGGGCCGGCTTGGCGTCTGCAGCCGGAGCGGATTTGGGCGCCTTCTTCTTGTCCGCTTCCACCAGTGCCGGCGACGTGGCAGGGCCACCCCGCTCCGCGATGCTCTTCTTCAGGGCTTCCATCAGGTCAATGACCGGGGCTAGTTTAGGTTTCGGCGGCTGACCGGCGATAACCTCACCGGCCCGCTTGGTTTCGATAAGCTCCAGGACCCGCTGCTGGTATTCATCTTTATATTGCTCGGGTTCGAACTTTGCCGTGAGCTGGCGGATGAACTGCTCGGCCAGGTCCATCTCTGGCTTCTGCAGGTTCATGGTCTCTGTCTTGCCGTATTCGGCGATCTCCCGCACCTCAGCTGGAAAATACAGCGTATGCAGTACGATGCCCTGGTGATAGGGCCGCATCAGGACAATCTGCTCGCGCTGATGCAGCGTCACCTTGGCGATGGCGGCTACATTGAGTTTTTCCATCGCCTGCAGCAACAACCCATAGGCTCGCTTGCCCGGATCTTCAGGGGCTGAGTAGTACGACGCCTCGTAGTAGATCGGGTCTACCTCTTCCAGGCTGACGAATTGGGCGATCTCCATCGCTTCCGATGAATCGGCTTCCAGGGTCTTAAGCTCATCGCCGGAGACGAGCACATAGCTGTCGCGGTCTACCTGGTAGCCCTTCACCAATTCGTTCCGCTCCACCACACGGTCACAAGCCGGACAGAAGGTCTGCTGCTTGATGCGGGAGCCGCACGGTTCGTGAATCTGGTTGAAACTGACGTGCTGTTCACGCGCCGCGGCGTACAGGCGCACCGGCACCGACACCAGGCCAAACGAGATGTAGCCCTTCCAAACTGTGGATGCCATGGCTCTCCTGAGGAGAATAAGATACATTTCTGGTGCAAACCGGGGCAACCGGAAAATCAGCTTACCTGGTTATACACAGAATGCTCCCGAGTTCCGATGTGGATCCGGCGCAGAATCATGCAACCGACGTACGCGGCGCCGAACCCGTTGTCGATATTCACCACCGTGACATTGGGCGAGCATGAATTCAGCATGCCCAGCAGGGCTGCGATGCCCCCGAACGAGGCACCATAACCGACGCTTGTGGGCACCGCAATCACCGGTGCTCCCACCATGCCCCCGACAACACTGGGGAGCGCGCCTTCCATCCCCGCGCACACAATCACTACCTCCGCCTCGCGCAAAACCTCCCGGTGCGCGAGCAGCCGGTGCAGGCCGGCGACGCCCACATCGTAGATGCGGCGCACCTCGGCGCCCATGGCTGCGGCCGTCACGGCGGCCTCCTCCGCAACCGGAAGATCGCTGGTTCCCGCGCAAAGCACTGCCAGCGAACCGCGGCCAAGGTTGCCCTCCACTGGTGTCTGCCGCAGAGCGATCACGCGGGCCACGGGATGGTATTGCGCCTCCGGGACAAGCACTTTCACCGCGGCGAACGCGGCCTCATCGGCACGCGTCGCCAGCACATCGCCGCCCATTGCGGCCATGCGAAAGAAGATTTCCCCTACCTGCTCAGCGGTTTTGCCGCCGGCGTAAATAACCTCGGGCAGGCCTACACGGAGCTGCCGATGATGGTCAATCTTGGCGAAACCCGCGTCCTCGTAGGGCAGGTTGGCGAGGCGCTCCATCGCCTCTTCCGGACGCAGGCCGCCGTCGCGTACCCGTTGCAGCATTTCGAGGATGGTCTCTGTCTTCATGATCGCGACCCAGCCTCCTGGGTTGTGCGCGCAGTGCCCACTTGCCGTGTGCGCCAGGCGGCAAGCGCCGCCTGCATGACGGTCTTCAGGGGTACATCGAAAGCCTCGGCCGCACGGCGGCAGTCCTCAAACTCGGGGGCTGCATTCCATTCTTCGCCCTGCCAGGAACCGGTCTTGATGTGGATCACGCCAAAGTCCGTATGCACGGGAGTAATCTCGCGGGCCAGGATCACGCGATTTTCCTCGCGCGCCCGGATGCCGAGCGTGGTGGTCTCGCGGAAGATCAGCTGTTGCAGATGGCCGGCATCGCTGGGCTTGCACAGCACCGTCAATAAAGTTCCCAGACGTCCCTTCTTCATCGTTACCGGTCCACTCATCACATCGAGAGCGCCTCGCTCCAACGCCAACTGTGCGGTATGAGCTAAAACCTGGGGACTCAGGTCGTCCACGGCACACTCCAGGACCGTAACCTTTTCCCCAATTTGTTCTACGACTTGGGGCGACGACTGGGCAATCTCGCCGATACTTACGCGCAGTACATTGGGAAACCGCTCTGGATTGCGCGTGCCGGCTCCGTAGCCGATCGACTGGGTGCGCATCATGGGAGTTGATTCAAACCGGCAACCCAATGCCCGCAGCAAAGCCGCCCCGGTGGGGGTGACCAGTTCTGCCTGCACGTGCGCGGAGTAGGTCGGCAAGTTCTTAAGCAATTCGGCCGTGGCCGGCGCGGGTACCGGGAACCGTCCGTGGGCGCAGTTCACAAAGCCACTGCCGACGTTCACCGGGGAACAATACCAAGCGTCCAAATCGAGCGCGTCTGCCGCGGCTGCAGAGCAGGCGATGTCCACGATGGCATCGATCCCACCCACTTCGTGAAAGTGGACGTTCTCCGGCGGGATGCCGTGGATACGACCCTCTGCCTCGGCCAACAAGCCGAAGGCGCGCAGACTGAGATCGCGGGCGCGCCCGGTTAGGTCAGCATGCATGAGGAGGTGGCAAATCTCAGGCAGGCCGCGGCCGTGCTCGTGCTCATGGTGGTGGGTAGGATGCTCGTGTTTATTGTCGTGGTGATGGTTGTGCTCGTGCTCTGCCGGCCCAGAGGGTTGGAGCGGCTCATGCAACCGGCCATCGACCATGACATCGATTTTGGTTGACTGAATGCCGCTGCGGCTCACCTTTGCTACGTGTAATTCAGCGCCCAAACCGAGCGAAGCCGCAGTCCGCTGCAGCAGATCGATCGGAGCACCAGCATCTACCAGGGCGGCCATGAGCATGTCGCCGCTGATGCCCGCGAAGCACTCCAGATAACCGATGCGCTTGCTCTCGCTGGTCAAAGATCCGCTCACTTGGGCCTTCCGCTTTGAAAGCCGGTCAGGACCTCAATCGGCAGCACCTCGTTCATCGAGCCGGAGCGATAGCCTTCGCAATCGAGGGAGACATAGCGGAAACCTGCCGCCCGCACGACCGCAGCCATGGCTTTCATTCTCCCCATCTGCAGGACGTCTGCCATTTCCTCCTCAGCGATCTCAATGCGCGCAATGGAGCCGTGATGCCGCACCCGGAACCGCTTAAGGCCCAGGCCGCGCAGCGAATCCTCTGCCTGTTCAATCATGCGCAGTGCACCTGGGGTTACCCGGCGGCCGTACTCCATGCGCGACGACAGACATGCCGAAGCCGGCTTATCCCAAACCCTCAACTTTGCGCGCTGGGAGAGGGCACGGACATCGGCCTTGGTCAGCCCCGCCTCCGCCAGAGGAGCTGCCACCCGATGCTGTGCCGCCGCCTTATGGCCGGGACGGAAATCCTGCCCGTCATCGAGGTTTAACCCATAGGCGAGAGCTTCAAAGCCGGTGCGTTCAAGCTCCTGCTCCAACATGCCGAAAAGTTCATCCTTGCAGTGAAAACAACGATCGGGGCCATTGACCGCATACTGTTCCCGTTCCAACTCGTGGGTTTCGATGGCTCGCAAAGGGATGCCGTGCTCGCGGGCAAACTCTCGCGCGTCGCTCAGTTGTGAGCGTGCCAGGCTGGCGGAATCGGCAATGACCGCCAGCATCCGGGGCCCAAGAACGGCATGGGCTGCGTAAGCCAGGTAAGCGGAATCCACCCCGCCGGAATAAGCAACAATGATGCTCTTGAGCGAACTCAATCTCGCGTGGAGGGCTTGCTCTTTTTCCTCGAGGCTGATGTCCTGCGAGAGATTGTTCTCAGGGTCGCTATTCTGGTTCATTTGTGTTCACTTCCGGCAAAGCGAGCAGTCCACGGAGTTAAGATGTCGGAATCCAAGTAAACTGGTTAAGCGATGTCGTTTTTCGCTTTAAAGTCCCCTCTGAGCGCCACCGACCGGATCGAGCGGCGCCGTCTGCTCTTCTCAGATACCTTGTCACTGGTTACCCTGTTCGCAATCACGGCCTTGTTGGCCGTACTGACCAATTATCTGTACCAATCTTACGCCTCCCATCAAGTTGAGCTGGCCGCCCGATGGCTGCAGCGTGGGAACCAGGCTTTGCAAGATAACAAGCCGCAGGCGGCGGTGGATGCCCTCAGCTCGGCACTGGCATATGCGCCCAATGATCGCGGCACAGCCATCAAGCTTGCCGAAGCGCTCGCCTCCGCCGGCCGGGTGCAGGAAGCCACTGTTTATTTCAACGCGCTGCTGGAGTCTCAGCAAGGCAACGGATTAATCAATCTGCAACTTGCCCGGTTGGCTGCCCGGCAAGGAAACGAAGGCCAGGCGATCGAGGATTTTCAAAGGGCGATCTACGGTAATTGGGAGGGGGATGGCTATGTGCGCCGTCGTGAGGTTCGTTTTGAGCTCATCAACTACCTCATCGCGAACCATCGCCTGGACCAGGCCCGCAGCGAGTTGTTGGTAGCTTCGGGCAATGCCCCGGCGGATGACATCAGCGTCCAGCTGGAAATTGCCCGCAGCATGGAGCAGGCGCAGGACCCCAGCGATGCCTTTCACATGTACCGAACGATTTTGCATCACCATCCTTCGTTGCGGGAGGCTCTGGACGGAGCCGGGCGTACCGCATTCCAGCTGGGCCGTTACCTGCAAGCAAAACGTTATCTTGCGCGTGCACTGGAACTCCCCGCCACCGAGGCAGACGCAGAACAAGGGGCGGTGGCCGCATTGCAGCAAAGTCGCGATCAACTGAACCAAGCAACGCGAATATTGGCCCTCTATCCGTCTTCGCGCTTAAGCGAACGTGAACGGGATGCCCGCATTCTCACTGGCCGTAAGCTTGCTATGGCGCGGTTGGAGACGTGCGTGAACGCAAAGGCTGCGACGCCGGCCACTCCAGCAGCCGCCGACACGCCGGTACCCAAGACCTTGTCCAACCCCTTACAAAGCCTGGCTTCGCGATTCTCCCGTCAGCCGCCCAAGCCTGCAGTGAACCAGGCGGTTGCTCCTGCGGTCGACCCGTTGCAGGGTCTGGTGGAGCGATGGAAGCAATCGCCCCCCAAGGTCACTCTGGCAGAACTCGGGAAGGATCCTGATCTGGCCCAAACGCAGATTCAACTCATCTACGACACTGAGCTCATCACCCAGCAGGTTTGCGGAGCACCCACTGGAGACGACGCTTTGCTGCTAAAGATTGCCCAGGCACCCAATGAAGTGGAGGACGAATGAGCACGACCACGGAAACGCCTGGCACGAAGCCTGTTCCGGGCGTGGTTCCGGGAGTTGACCCGGAGGAGGTTGCAGCGGAGAGGCGTTACCGGCCTAACCCCGCCGAAGTGCAGCGGTTGGCGCCCAACCGGGACGAGCGGCTTTTCCTCGTTCTCTCGATTTTTATCGGTGTTATCTCCGGCCTGATGGTGGTCTGTTTCCGCGTAGCCATTAGCTGGATCCAAGTGCTGACCCTCGGCTCCTCGCCTCACCCGGGCCAGTTCCGCTTGTTTTTTGTGCCCATGGGTATCGGGCTGCTGGTGGCAGTTCTAGTGCAGCTGGTTTTTCCCGGGGCCCGCGGCAGCGGCATCAACCAGACCAAGGCAGCACTTTATATCTACAACGGTTACATCTCGTTCAGAACCGTGCTGGGGAAATTCATCACTTCGGCCCTGGCCATCGGTGGTGGATTCTCGCTGGGGCCCGAGGACCCGTCGCTGCAAATCGGGGCGGGCGTGGCTTCGATGGTCAGCCGCCGGCTCAATCTCTCGCGGGAACGGTTGCGCATGTTTGCCCCGATTGGCGCCGCCGCGGGCCTGGCAGCAGCGTTCAACGCTCCCATTTCGGCCATTCTGTTCGTAGTGGAAGAGGTGATTGGACGGTGGAGCGCGGCGGTTCTCGGTTCGATCGTGTTGGCTGCGATCTCCAGCGTGGTTGTGGCCCGCGCGTTCTGGGGCGCGGAGCCGATGTTTCGCATCCCGATGGTCACGCTCAAGGGCCCCCAGGAACTTCTTGCTTACACGGTTCTTGGGGTTGCCGGTGGTATTGCGTCGCTGCTCTTTTCCAAGGCGCTGGGATACTTTCGCCCTCGTCTTCGCAATCTTCCCCGCTGGACCGGCTATGTCCAGTCACCGATTGCCGGTCTGATCGTGGGGGCTATTGCTTTTTTCGGTGTCCCGCAGGTGATGGGCCCTGGGTACAGCGTGATCGATCAGGCCATGCACGGCGAATTCACCTGGAAATTTCTTCTTGCTCTGGCCCTGCTCAAGATTGTGGCGACGACGATCTCTTTCTCCAGCGGTACCCCGGGCGGGATGTTTGCGCCTACGCTGTTCATTGGCGCGATGCTGGGGGCCTCCATTGGCACTTTCGAGAAGATCTTCTTCCCTGCCTTTCCGATTTCCGTCGGTTCTTATGCGCTGGTGGGCATGGGAGTGCTGTTCGCGGCGTTCTTACGAGTCCCGTTGACGTCCGTCTTCATGGTCCTCGAGGTCAGCGGCAATTACTCCATTGTGCTTCCGGTCATTCTGGCGAATACCATCGCGTACCTGCTGTCCCGGAGTTTGCAGCCGTCTCCGATTTTCGAGACCTTCACGCATCAGGACGGACTCGATCTTCCTTCCATGGAGGAGCAGCGCGAGGAGAGCGTTTTGCATTTGGAGGACGCCCTGCGTCCGGTGAACCTGCCTGTCTTCCCCGGGACGGCAACCCTGGAAGAGGTGACCAGTCAGCTGGGAGCCTCCGACGCGCCCATGTTGCTGGTGAAACTGCGCGATGGCTCCTGGTATTCCATGGATCGCAGCGAGTTAACCTCGATGACCGCTGCGCAAACCCCGGATACGCTTTTAGAGCGCGCCATCAAGCCCGATCGGACGCCGCTCCTGTTTCCGGACCTGCCGCTGGATAGCGCGATCGCCTACCTGGCACGTTGGCCGGTTCTTCCCATTCAGAATCGAGCCAGCAAAGGGATTTTGGAGGGGGTTGTCACGCTTGAGGATGTCCTGGGCCGTTACCAGAAGAAGTGAGGGTCTCGGGTGGAAGTGTGCGCCTTAAGCGCCTTAAGCGCCTTTTGTGTGGAAGTTGCGCCTTAAGCGCCTTATGCGCCTTAAGCCCCGCAAATGGGCAGACGAGGACCTTTTTCCGCTCTTTGGATGGGAATTCGGTACGCGCAGAAGAGAGACATTTCCACGCAGGCTCCGCGGAACTGCAGATCCCTCGGCTTCGCTCGGGATGACAAAGGAAAGGGCAACGGTTCCAAAGAGAGCGGTTGCAAAGGTGAGGGTGGGTCCTCATTTGATTTCTGTCAAAAGCGAAACCCCACGGCGGGCCGGGGCAGGCTGGGGCACCCTTCGGTCTTTGCCGTCGCTGTCGCCATTGGCTACGATCGCTTTGCTCACGCTGGTGGCGCTTCTGGTCCATGGTTATCACCCGCTGGCGGATGATGGCGCCGTCTATGTGACTGGGATCAAGAAGCTGGCGAATCCCGCCCTTTACCGATCGGACGCGGTGTTCGCCACATCGCCCACACGTTTCTCGATCTTCGCCCACGTTCTGGCTCCGCTGCTCCACTGGGGCGGTTTGCCGATGTTGCTGTTGGTTTGCCAGGTGGCTTCGATCTTTCTCTTCCTGGTGGGCGCCTGGCGGGTGGCGACACGCATTTTTCCCGACCGCGGCAGCTACTGGGGAGCCGTGTTGCTTGCTACGTGCTGCTTCACTCTTCCGGTGGCGGGCACTTCGCTCTCCATCATGGATCCATACGTCACAGCACGCTCCTTTTCCACGCCGCTCAGTCTTTTTGCGCTGGCGGCCGTGCTGGACGAAAACTGGGGGGAGCCAGCCTGTGGCTGGCTTTGAGTGCGCTGCTCCATCCCTTGATGGCTGGCTACACGGCCATCACCATGCTCACGCTTGCTCTAGCCCGGCGAAAAATGTGGCGCGCACTTGCCCTGACGTCAGGGCTGGGATGGCTGCTGTGCGGAGTCATCTTCCTCGCGACGCATCGCGCAGATGCCGGCATTGCCTATAACCGCGCGGCCCTTAGCCGTTCCTACTTTTTTCTCTTCAGTTGGCGGTGGTACGAGTATCCGGGCCTGGTGATACCGCTACTTTTGCTGTGGTTCGCGGGCTTCCGCAGCCGCTTGCCATGGGCCGCCCGCGCGCTCGCTATAACCGCGACGTTGCTGGGCAGCTGGGCGCTGGTCACTTCCCTGTGTTTTGTGCATCGCAGCGGAAGCCTTTTTCTAGCGCGATTACAGGTGCTGCGTGGGTTCCAGTTTGTCTACATCTGCGGCGTCCTGCTGGCAGGGGGTATGGGGGGCAGATTGGCGCAGCAGCGCAGGCGTGCGACCGCTCTGGTCTATCTTCTAGCAGCAGGGGCTCTTCTCATAGCAGGCGCTCTCTTTGCCGGACAGAGGCTCACCTATCCGGAATCCAACCATGTGGAATGGCCGGGGCTCAGGCCACGCAATCTGTGGCAACAAGCCTTCCTCTGGATTCGCGACAACACGCCCAGAGACGCGATCTTCGCGCTCGATAACGATTACATTGAGAGCCCCGGGGAGGATGCTCAGGGGTTTCGTGCGACCGCAGAAAGAAGCGCGGTCGCCGATTGGTTTAAAGACGGCGGAATCGCCAGCAACTTCCCCGAAGCCGCTGCTTTGTGGTGGCAAGGGTCGAAGGCCACCGAACAGCTCAACCGCGCCAGCGACGAGCAGCGGTTAACAAAGCTTCAACCCCTGGGTGTCACGTGGATCGTACTGCCTGCCGAGGCGAGCACGGGCTTTCCCTGTCCCTTTAGCAATGCACGAGTCCGCGTCTGCCGGCTGGGCGGAGCTTTGCTTCATCGCCCGGAAGGCGCAAAATAATATTCGGGGAAAACGCGCGGAGAGGCCGTTCATGTTGACGCTGTATCAGAGGCTGATTTTCGGTTACGTTCTCCTTGTCGCCCTTCTGCTTGCCGTCGGCTTGCACGATACCCTGTCTCTTCATCAGGCAGCCGCTCTTGATCACCATGCGAACCTCTCCGCGGCAGTGCTGGCGCGGGCCGGGCTTGCCCGGCGGGCCACGATGATTACCGTTGCCTGCGTCCTGAGCGGGATCGCGATCACGATCGGCTTTCTGGTTTCCATCATCCGCCCGATTCGCCGTACTGCCGCCGCGGCGCGCCGCATTGGCCAAGGCGAGTTACAGCAACGCATCGAATGGCGTACCCGGGATGACCTGGGCACGATCGCCATCGAACTCAACCGGATGGCGGTGCGGCTTCGCGACTTGCGCGATACGGAATATGGCCGCAAGCAGATGGATCAGCAGCTTTCGGATGCGGTGGTGCAATCGATTTTCGAGCCGGTGATCGTCACCGACGCAACCGGACACGTGCTGAAACTCAACCAGGCCGCGCAAGAGGTACTGGGCGAAGCCGCCGGAGATCGCATGGCCCTGACCAACACCCCGGGGGGCGAGAGGATTTTGCGCGCCGTGCGCGACGCTGTCTCGATGCGGCAGTCCATCGCCAGCGAGGATGAAGCGGCCATGCTGCCCATGAAGCTGGGAGAGGGCGATCGCAGCTATCGTCTACGCACCACACCCATGCGGGATGCCGAAGGCAAATTGCTGGGAGCCGTCAGCGTGCTCGAGGACATTACCGAGATGCAGGACATCGATCGGTTCAAGACTCGCTTCCTCAGCGTCGCATCGCGGAAATTGCGCCAGCCGCTAGAGCAGCTTCGTTTGAGCCTGTACACCCTCGCCCAGGGTTTCGCGGGCCAACTGCTGCCATTGCAGGCGGATGTGCTGCACGGAGCCGAAGAAGATGCGGAACGCCTCAACGACCTCATGTCGGATTTGATCGAGGTCTCCGAACTCGACACCGGACGGCGCGAACTTCGCCTGGATCGATTTCGGCCCATCGATGTCCTTCGCGATGCCTTTTCCCGGGCACGGGAGGAAGTGCGGGCCAAGAATATCGATGTGCAGATCGAGGCATTCGCCGACCTCTCGTATGTGAACGGAGATCGCCGCGCTCTGCGCAGCGTCATGGACAACCTGATGAGCAATGCTGTTCGTTACACTCCAGAGAACGGCACCATCCTGTTACAAGCAAAGGAGCAGAAGGAAACGGTGCAATTCTCGGTGCGGGACTCGGGCCGGGGCATCGAAGCTGAGCGGCTGGCAAACATCTTCGGGCGGTTTAACGCGGCGCACGATCAGGGGACAGGTCTGGGTCTCGCCTTGGTGCGCCGATTAGTCGAATTGCTCGGCGGCCAGGTTTCGGTGGAAAGCAGGCTCGGCCATGGAGCCACGTTCACCTTTACCCTCCCCGTCGCCACCACGGTCGCGACACGCCACCCCATTGAGATCGGCTAACGCTTTCCCGCCTGTGTTTTCATCTTTACAAGGGATATGACAGAACTCTCGACCGACATCCTACCTGCCGCTCCAGAGCTCGCGAAGTTGCGGATCTACATCGGCGCCGCGCCCGGCGTGGGCAAGACCTACCAAATGCTCGAGGATGCCCACCTGATGAGGAAGCAGGGCATCGATGTTGTGATTGGGTTGATCGAGTCGCACGGCCGAAAAGATACGCAAGACCAGCTTAAGGACCTGGAGGTGATTCCCCGGCGGGCCATCCCTTACCGGTCCGTGGTTTTGGAAGAGATGGATCTCGATGCCATTCTTGCCCGGCATCCTCAATTTTGCATTGTCGATGAGCTGGCACACACGAATGTGCCGGGATCGAAGAACCGCAAGCGGTATGAAGACGTGCTGGAGTTGCTGGACGCCGGCATCAACGTGATGACCGCAGTCAACATACAGCATCTGGAAAGTCTGAACGATTCGGTTTCCCGTTCTGCGGATACCCAGATCCGGGAAACCATCCCGGATAGTTTCCTGAAGCGGGCTGATGAAGTCGTGAATGTAGACGTCACGGTGGAAGAACTGCGTTCACGGCTCAAGCTGGGCAAGATCTATGCCGCGGAGAAGATCGAGCAGTCGCTGGCTAATTTTTTCCGTAAAGGGAATCTTAGTATGTTGCGTGAGCTGGCGCTGCGCACGACCGCCGAAGAGGTCGGATCGCAGGCCGCGGAGTATCGCCGCAGCCAGGGCCTGGAACAGGCTCCTATTCCAGAGAAGGTAATGGTGTGCCTGTCCCCTCGCTCGGGTGGTGAACGCCTGTTGCGTGTGGGAGCCCGTATTGCCGGCCGGTTGGCGACGAATTGGTACGCGGTGCGCGTGGAATCCCCGGATGAGGATGGACGGCATGGAAACCCGGAAGAGTATCAACGCATGGAGGAGTATCAACGTCTCGCTCGGGAGTTGGGGGCGCAAGTGGTGGTGTTGAAAGACAAGAATGTCGCGGACGCGTTGATCGAGTTTGCGCAGCAGGAGAGCATCTCGCATGTGGTGTTCGGGCAATCGGTGCGGTCCCGGTTCGATATTCTGTTACACGGATCGGTGATCAACCGGTTTTTAGCGGAGATTCGCGATGCCACGGTACAGGTGGTCCCCCTTGTTAAGGGTAAGCGGTGATTTGTGATTTCTCGCGAACTCAGCGGGGAAAGAGATGACTCGGCGCTATAGGTCTTCGGGACTGTATCAGTTGCTTTTTAGGCGGTACGTTATGCCCGACTCAGCGCCGATCATCGGCCACCTGGGTTAGAAGGAAATGAAACCGAAGGGGCTTTAGATGGTTTGTCAGAACAAGGATTTGAATCGCGGCCTATTTCCAGCCGTCCCTACGGGACTCTTCAACGGTGCAAGCCGGGCCCAGAACTGCGTCCTGGGCTAAGGTCAGCCCGTCTTGTCCAAATTAGCGGAACAATCGACTTTCTGACGATGTAACTTGTTGATTGCCTTGAGGAGAGTGCGGCCGAACAGCATCAGGTTGCTTGTGTTTGACCGGTTGCTGTCTAACAGCGGACTCATGAGAGCCTTAGAATCTGCGTGAGAAGTAAAAGAAAACAGCAGATCTCTCCACTACGCTACGCTCCGGTCGAGATGACAATTTTGTTTGAGTATAGTATTCCGCGTTTCTAGCAGAGGTCCGCGAAAACTGCAGATCCCTCGGCTTCGCTCCTAATGAACAAAATGTGTCCGGAGATAGAAACAGTGGTGTCAGGGGACAAATAGGCTCGGTTTGAATTGGCGGTATGTTTGCCCTTGGGAATCGGGGAGGGATCGAGGCGCACCGCAGGTTCCTCGCTTCGCTCGGAATGACAAATAGGAGAGGGCTGTTGAAAGGGAGAGGGCACTCGTGTGTCGAAGGGACCCGATGTCTCCCAGTTCATTCCTCTCTTAACTTGCCTGTGGCTTGCCACAGGCAAGTCGCTTGCTCGGGATGACAAAGGAAAGAGCAACGGTTACATAAGCAGTGGTTGCTGAACCGAAACGCTTTTCAAATCTAATTTGGAGGGGCACCCGTCCAGGGGGGAGGGCTTCTGTCTTCCCTCCAACCACGGCAACGCCGACGAACTCACGAAGGTCGCCCAACCTGGTTTCGCAAGCCCGTTGCAGCTGCAGTTTGCCCTGATACAAAATTCAAAGGAGCATCAGCGGCATTCGGGGGCGCCGTTACGGTAGAGAGCGTTACGCGGATAAGCTACAGCCAACTGGTGCAGCAGATCACAGCCGTGAGTGTTGTTGTTATCACGCAAGGCTGCTATCGCCAGCAAGAGCTTGGCAAAAGGCTTTAAGAGATTTCCATGGGCGGCGGTTTGCTCCAACTCGCGCAGACCCTGCTCCTTGTTGGGGTCGATGCCCCCCAGGCTCAGCATCCAACGCACCGGGGCCGGCTTGATGCCGGTGAGATAGTTTTCTACTCCGACGGCCAACAGGGCGTCATAATCGTCGGGTCTTTGTCGCAGTAACTGTTGCGCAAGAATACGGCTCTCCTTCATGTAACGAAGAGCGGCAAAATCCTGCTTGTCAATCAAGGCCACATAGTCCGACCGCAGGCCCAGCGCCAGGATCTTGGCGAAGAGTGCGTTGCTGTCGTCGGGATGCTGCTTGAGGGCAGCGTCCGCCAGCTGATCCCCGCGGTTTACGGCGCCGTTGAACTCATCCCGCACCTTGGGGTCCGGAGCCAGCTTGGCCCGGGATTCGAAGGTCTTATCGTTGGTAAAGAACTGGCTCTCCAGAACGCCGAGGCGGGCAAACTCGGAGAACAAATAGCCCGCAGCTTGCGAAACCGGTCCGAGCGGGTCGTCCGGGTGCAGATGTTCCCAGGTAGAAAAATCCTGATGGGCCTGGTCAAATTCCAGGTTGTACATACTTTGGAAGCCACGCTCGATCTCCGTGGGCGGGGGAACGTTCGCCCTACATGAAGCGCACGTCGTCAGGGTGAGTATCGCAGCGAGCCATTTATGAGTTGCCTTCATCCTTCCCTGTTCGACGGAATTGCCGGCTCGATAGTTACACTCGGCGTCATCGCTCGCTCCAGCGAAGCCCGCTCCCAGCCGTCGCCGGTGCGGCCAGGCTACGCAGCCAAGCGGTGAGATCGTGGTACTCGGCGGCAACGTCCGATCCCGGCGCGTAATCGATCACCGTCATTCCCTCAGCCAGGGCTTCGCTCACCAGGGAGCTTCGACGCAACACGAAAGGCAACAGCCGATCACCCAGTTGCTGCTGGAGGAGGGCACGCACGTCCTGGTGCAGTGGCGATGAGCCATCGAACTGGTTCAACAGGTAAAAGGCTTTTTCCTCGCTGCTGGGGTTGGCAACCATCGCCTCGATCAATCCAAGGCAGGCTACCGAACTCATATCCGGAAGGATGGGCACCAGGAGCGTGGGTCGTAGCGAGAGCAGACGGCTCATCCACTTGCGGTTGGCTGTAGCCACGTCGACCACGATGCGGCTGGCGCCGCGGCCGTCGCGCAGCAGTTCCCCAAGCCACGGGTCAGGCTGATTGTCATCTGCCGGATGCCCGTCCCCCTGAAGGTTCAGCATCTGCACGGGCGCGTCCAATTCCTCTCCAAAAGGGCCGGGCGGGAAGAAAGTACGAACTACCCCTGGCCTCAATTCGCGCGAGCCGAAGTAGAAGGGCAAAAGTCCGCAGGCAGCGGTCTCGGTGAGCAGCACATGCTCCCCGAGAGCGGAGAGAAGACGCCCCAGGGTGGCGACCAGGCAGGTCTTTCCCACGCCGCCGGCAAGCGAAAATACGACGACGATGGGTGGCCGCTGTTCCAGCGCGGAAAAGGACGACGGATCGCCCGCGGCCTGCGCGGGAGCAAAGATGGACCGTAAGGCATACCAACGTGTGTGGGATGCTTGGTTGGCCTGCGGCATCGGCTCGGGTTCGGGCGCCGGAGGTTCCATTTCCGTAGCCTGGAATGGAGGGGTCTCCGGAGCCGGGGAATCCTGAAGCTCCGGATCCTCGATTTTGACTTCCTGCAGCTGTGGTTGCGGGAGCTCCTCTTCGGGTTGACTGGGAGGAGGGGTCGGCCATTCGAGGGGTTCACGAACGACTCCGAGGCGGAGTTGTTGCCGCACTTGCTTTCGAGACGCTGAAAAATCCCAGTACCTGGTCCATTCAATGCGCGCACGGGAGTAGAGGGCTGCTATATCCTCCGGCGTCTCTGTCATACTTTCCTCAGCTCCAGTTCCCTAACATACCTCGAAATTCATTGTGGTACTTTGGAAACAAGTAGAAGTTGAGCTCGTAGCTCAGTCGGTAGAGCAACGCACTTTTAATGCGTGGGTCGTGGGTTCGATTCCCACCGAGCTCACCACGTCTCGGAGCTACCGAGTACCTGGCTGGTGGGTTAGCCGCAGGTGCCTCATTCGACGCTCCTTACCGGTGCCATGAAATGCCCGCCAGTCCGCCTGACACCCCTTCTCTTAGCTCCACGAAGATCACATTGCTGCAAGACCGGTGCACGATCGCCTGGCATCATGAGACTCCCGCCGTGCAGCCGTCCCTGACCGGGTTGGAACGAGCGGTGACGGAGCAACACCTGGCCAATTTCGAGCTTTGGCACGCTGAGGATACGGCTCGCACGCCGCAAGCCAGCGACCATGACATAGCCCGGACCAAGCGCTTCATCGATGACGCCAACCAACGGCGCAATGATCTCACGGAGCAATGCGATGTGCTGCTGCTCCAGTTCCTCAACCGGCAGAATCTGCCCGCTCCCGGAGCCGAACTGCATTCGGAGTCTCCCGGTTTGATCCTGGACAGACTTTCGATCCTGTCGCTTAAGCTTTTTCATACGCGCGAAGAGATCGACCGTCCCGGTGCACCACCGGGCCACGCCGCGCGCAATGTGGAACGGCTGCGGATTCTGGCGGAACAGCGGGACGATCTGGCTGCTGCACTGGACCGGCTGTGGCAACAGGTGATGGAGGGCCAGAAAAGCTTCAAGCTCTACCGTCAGCTCAAGATGTATAACGACCCGGCGTTGAACCCGGCTCTGTACGGACCTGGGTCTCATTCCTGATCCGGCCCTCTCGCCGGTCCCGAGTTTGCCTATCATGACGCCCTTCCCGGCGCCCGTGCTACAGTCTTGACCAAGGATGCCACGCTTCACCGGGTTGACGTACGCGCCCCAGGTGGGTATAAAGACGAATCTGATAGCCAATTGCATTTGAAAATTTCGACGTACGTGGACACATTGAAAGAAGAGTGGGTTATGCAAAACACAGGTCAGGGTATCCCCGCTCGGCGCAATCCTCGGACCATTGAGGGTAAGGCGCGCCCTATGCCTAACGCTTCACACCAGAAGTCTCTGAACGAGTACCAGACTGCGCTGCAATGGATGCACGAAGGGAAGTACGACAAAGCGCGGCAGGTCTTTGAAAAGCTCAGCCAGGACGGTCCGGTGGAGATTCTGGAGCGGGTGCGGGTGTATCTTTCGGCGTGCCAACGCCGTGCCCAACAAAGCGGCCTTTCGTTTGACAGCCCCGAGGAGCAGTACGACTACGCCATCTCCCTGTTGAATACCGGGTTCTATGAAGAGGCCCGGGATCAGTTCCAGGGAATTCTCAAAACCAACCCGGATGCCGACTACGCGTATTACGGTTTGGCCATCTTAGAAAGCATGACCGGGTTGGCTGAACCCTGCCTCGAACACCTGGCCAAAGCGATTGAATTAAGCCCTCGCAACCGCATCCAGGCGCGCAGCGATTCAGATTTCCAGGATATGGCCGATGATCCCCGTTTCACCGAATTACTCTACCCCGAAGTTCCCTAAACGCCAGGAATCATCGCTCGCCGGGGAGCCGTTTTCAGGGCATCGCCGCGGGCTTGTTTTCTGGCGCAGGTTAGCTGGGTGACGGCTTTATGGTGAAAACTCTCTCCCCTGCCTTGGTCAAGCCAAGGTCCGCGAAGGGCATCGTCTCGCGAAGTACCCCAAAACCCGGCAGCATTCGTGCGGTGGCGATCGGCGGCGGCACTGGACTTTCCACCTTGCTGCGTGGGTTGCGCCGGTATGTCGCTTCCCCACATCAATCTTTGGCGGACCGCGTGGACGCGCCCTGCGTCATCTCCGATCTGGCCGCAGTGGTCACGGTCACGGATGATGGCGGGTCCAGCGGCAGACTGCGGCGCGGCTTTAATATGCTGCCACCCGGCGACCTGCGCAACTGCATGGTGGCCCTCTCTGAAGATGAGCATCTGATTTCCCGCCTCTTTCGCCATCGGTTTACCACCGGGGAAGGACTGGAAGGGCATAGCTTCGGCAATCTCTTTGTGGCCGCTTTAGTTGAGATCACGGGGGATTTTGCCCAGGCGATCAAATTGTCCTCCCAGGTCCTGGCCACGCGCGGTCATATTTATCCGGCCACTAACGCTAACGTGTCCCTCGCCGCTCGCATGGACGACGGTTCGATGGTCCGCGGGGAGACTGAGATTACGGCGAGCCGACAGCGCATCGTGGAACTGATGCTCGATCCGGTTGATGCTGAACCGCTTCCGGAAACACTGGAGGCGATTGAGAGGGCAGACCTTATTACCGTGGGTCCGGGTTCGCTTTTTACCAGCCTGATTACGAACCTGCTGGTGAAAGGGGTTTCGGAGGCGCTGGCTTCTTCGAAGGCGGTCCGGGTGTATATCTGCAATTTGATGACCCAGGCGAATGAGAGTTTGAATTTGACTGCTTCGCAGCATATTGAGCGGATTTATGAGCATGCGCATCGGCCGATTTTTGACTATGCGTTGGTGAATACGGCTCCCGTGTCCCGGGTTTTGCTGGACCGGTATGCGGGGGAAGGGGCGTCACCGATTGTTGCGGATGTAAAGGCGATTGAGAAGCTCGGGGTGCGGTGTATTGCTGGGGATTTTGCGGCTGAGGGGGATGTGGTTCGCCATGCCGCGGATCGTGTCGCGGATGCGGTGTTGCGGTTGGGGGTTGGTGGCCGGCGGTAGGTGGGGGGTTCTTGTGATAACCGATCGAGTTGCACATCGAGTGCCGTGGTCTCCCACATCTCGCGAAAAACGAGCGAGATATGGGGCACCCGATCTTGTGTTGCCGGTACAGGAGGGGAGAAGCGATCGTTGGGCTTCGCCCGTCGTTTTCGGCCCACCTACGCCTCAGGGCCTAAAGGCCGGATGGTTTTGCTGGGTTGTGTACGGGCTAAGGAGTCTGCGTGAGAACTCCCCATTGTCCCGTCCCTTCGGGACTGATTGTATCGGGTGACCGGCGGTTCTTTTCTAACCCATTAAAGCCCGTACCTTACGGCAGTGCGGGCTGGATTTCGGTTAGGGTTCGCTTCAGTTGGCCGCAGGCGGCGTAGATGTCTCGGCCTCTTGGACGGCGTAAAAAGGCGGGCACACCGCGAGCGATGAGCCTTTGCTGAAAGGCTTCTACTTGCTCTGGTGCGGGCATCGCATAGATGATTCCCGGGCCGGGATTCCAGGCGATCAGATTCACCTTTACCGGCATGGGCGCGCTGCGCGCTAATCCCGCCAACTGCTCGGCGTGTTGCAAACCGTCGTTCAGACCGCCCAACAATACGTACTCAAACGTCACTCGCTCCCGCGGCCTGAGGGGGAGTTGACCGGCCGCCTGGATGACGTCCTCGATCTTCCACTTGCGGGTGATGGGCATGATGGCCTCGCGGATCGTGTCGTCAGGCGCGTTCAGGCTGATGGCCAGCCGCGGCCGTACTGACTCCCCAGCGAAACGCAAAATACCGGGCACAATGCCAGAAGTGGAAACGGTCATTCTGGATTCCGCGAGCGATGCCTCGTTGACCAGCAAGCGCACGGCGGCCATGAACTCGTCGTAGTTGAGGAAGGGCTCGCCCATGCCCATGAAAACCAAATTGATCCGGTCCCGACCCAGTTGTACCGCCTGCCGCTCTAACACTGCGATCACTTGTCCGGCAATTTCTCCCGCGGAGAGATTGCGCTGCAGGCCGAGTTTCGCCGTGAGACAGAATTGGCAGTTCACCGCGCAACCGACTTGGCTGGAGACGCAAATGGTGGCTCGCAGACTGCCGGTTTCGCGGGCGTCTCCCTGCTCGGCCCCGTCTCCCCCGGGCATCCAGACCGCCTCCACCGTCTGCCCGTCCTGGCCCGCGACCAGGTAGCGCTCGGTACCATCCACGGAGCGAAAAGTCTCGACAATTCGGGGCCGGTCGATGGTCCAGCCCAACTCTGCCAGCTCCCGGCGTAGTCCCCCGGGCAAGGTTTTGACCTGGTCGAGAGAGCTGGTGCGGTGCTGAAACATGGCCTGGAGGAGCTGCCCGGCCCGGTAGGGGGGCTGTCCGAATTCGGACATGATGTCCGTAAGTTGTTGACGGGAAAGGCCAAAAAGATTTTTGACGGCAGGCATGGCTGGGCTGTTTAATACTCGGACGAGATTTCCCCCACCAGGCATCAACTCGGACTCAGGCCTATTTCGCAGCATAGCATCCGGTTGGCTGCAGGAAATCCTCTGCACCTCGGGGAAAGCCGATACACTGAGATGGTGACAGAACGCAGCATTCGACGCACGGTCCTTCCCTCCGGCTTAACGATTTTGACAGAGCGCATGGAGCACATCCGCTCCGTCGCCATGGGGGTTTGGATCAGAGCCGGCTCCCGGCATGAGTTGCCGGAAGTGAACGGCATCTCTCACTTCGTCGAACACATGGTGTTCAAAGGCACACAGTCACGGTCCGCGAAACGGATTGCGCGCGAGGTCGATGCCATCGGCGGCAACCTGGACGCATTCACCGGTAAAGAGACCATTTGCTTCAACCTGAAGGTACTCGATGAGCACGTTCCTACGGCACTGGACGTTCTGTCTGACCTGGTCCTGAATCCGGTTTTCAATAACGACGACATCATGCGTGAGCGGGGCGTCATCCTGGAAGAAATCAAGATGGATGAGGACAACCCCGACTACCTGGTGCACGAGATCTTTACTCAGAATTTCTGGAAGGACCATCCGCTGGGGAAGCCGATCCTCGGCACCAAGGAGACAGTGCGCGGATTCGAACAGAAGACGTTGTTCGATTATTACGGCCAGCGGTTCTCCGGCAACAACATGGTTTTCTCCGCCGCCGGCAACCTGGAGCATGATGCTTTCGTGGACCTGGTGGCCCGCCGCTTTGACCACTTCGCGCCCAGCACCAGCGACCTTGCAGAAACGGAGCCGCGTACCGCTTCAAAGATTGTGCTGCGCAACAAGAAAGCCCTGGAGCAGGTACAGCTCTGCCTGGGCGTGCCTTCGCCGCCGATCGCACATGAGCTCCGTTATGTGACCCTACTGCTCAATACGGTTCTGGGCGGGGGCATGAGTTCGCGATTATTCCAGACGGTGCGTGAAGAACATGGCTTGGCCTATTCGATCTTCAGCGACCTCAACCCTTATCGCGACACCGGGTCGCTGTGTGTGTACGCAGGTACTTCTTCGGCGCACTGCCTGGAAGTGATCGAACTGATCATGTGCGAGTTTCGCCGCCTGAAGAGCGAAGCCTTGCCGGAAGACGAACTTCGCCGATCAAAAGATCAGTTAAAGGGCAACATTATTCTTGGCCTCGAGAGCTCCATGTCACGGATGTCGAACCTGGCTCGGCAGGAAATGTATTTTGAGCACTTTTTCGGCGTCGAGGAAATTATGGACAAGGTCGAAAACGTTACCAGCGAGCAGGTTATGGAGATGGCCAATACCCTCTTCGACCCGGATAAAGTCGCGGTCACCCTGCTGGGCCGGCTCGACGGGCTCAAGGTAAGCCGCGCTCAGCTGGCCTGCTGAATCCGCGCCGTGAGCGTTTATAGTGTTGGCTGCGTCTTCTCTTATTCTTGGTAGACTTGTAGCGGTCACACGGGGCGAGACCGCCCTGTTGCTACAGGAATCGAGAATACCCATGACTCAGATCAGCTTTACCCGCTCGACCCAACGCAACCGCCAGCGTGGCTTCACCCTGATGGAACTGCTCATTGTCATGTCCATCATGATCATTCTGATGTTGATTGCCATTCCCAATTTCATCAGCATGAAGGCGCAAGCAGACGAGACCTCGGCCATCCAATCGCTCCGTGCTATTTACCAGGCACAGATCCAGTACCAGACCAACTTTCCCTCGAATGGGTTCGCTTGCTCTTTGAGTGCACTTGGGGGCAACCCCAGCTCGGGTCCACCGAGCGCGCAGGCGGCACAAGTGCTGCAGGGAGATTTGGCCACGGGGCAGAAATCGGGCTACACGTTCAACGTGATCAACTGCAATAAGGTTTCGGTGAATAATCAGGACATGTACACCTCGTACGAGGCAACTGCGGTTCCCCAATCGATAGGAAAGTCGGGTCACCGTGGCTTCTGCATTGACTCCGCCGGGGAGATCAAGGCAGACCTTGCGGGCGGCACCAATTGCACACAGTCAATTCAGTAAGGGGCAGGTTCCTCGTACTGGGGCTTCTCCTCTTGCCGCAGGCCGGGTTGTGCGCCGATACCGCGCAACAATTAGCACAACGCGTGGACAAGTACTACAACGGCCTTCATTCTCTGCGGACTGACTTTACTGAAAGTTTCCACGGTATGGGCATCGGCCGGGAGGAGAGCGGGACCCTGCTGCTGCGCAAACCGGGAAAGATGCGTTGGAACTATAGCAATCCGGCGGGAAAAGTGTTTGTGCTGAATGGCAAGTACGCGTGGTTCTATTCCCCCGGGGATGCGCAGGTGGAACGGATCTCCTCGGCCCAATTGGATGATCTGCGTTCGCCGCTGCGATTTCTGCTGGGACATACGCAATTGCAGAAGGAGCTCGAGGGGTTGACGGTTTCCTCTGGGCCCGATGGGTTGCTGCTGTCAGGGGTTCCCAAGGGGATGGAGAAGCGGGTGGAGAGGATTGTGCTTGGAGTGAGCCCCGAGGGGGTTATCCACTCCATGAGCATCACCGAGACGGATGGTGCGCAGACTGCGTTCACGTTTAAGGACAGCCTGGCGGATGCACCAGCACCGGATTCGGAGTTTGTGTTTCAGCCGCCGACGGGCGTCCCGGTGGTGGATGGATTGCCTCCGGTTTAGTTCGTTCTCCGTTGGCCAAGGGGATTCGATGCGAGCCGCCGGACAAAGACCGTACCTCAGGGGAGCTAAAGAGGGTGTGTGACAACTCCCCATTGTGTCGTCCCTTGGGGACTCGATTTGCGTGAAATCCTACCCGGCACTCCCGTGCCGGGCTCTAGATTGTCCCGTCCCTTCGGGACTGATCGCGTTGGGTGACCTGCGGTTCTTTTCTACCACTTAAAGCCCCTCGCTTCCGGGAAAAGTACTTCAGGAGCTTAAAGAGTCTGCGTGAGAACCAGGATTTACGAATTTAGTGCCAGTCGTAGTGGAGTGGAGAGATCTGCAGTATCCCTTTAGTCTTCAAACATGGGAATCAGAGCCTTGGTGGCTTCAACCGTATGCGTGCTGGTGACCCTGGTTGCTGGGGCGCAGAGCGGTCCTTGGGAAATCGAGGATAGCGGCTCGTCTGCTGGCCTGAGGGGAATCCATGCCGCGGGCGGGGGCGTGGTTTGGGCGAGCGGCACGGGCGGTACCGTGCTGCGCAGCGAGGACACTGGATTCCTTTGGCAACAATGCTCTTTGCCGCCAGGCGCGGGCAAGCTGGATTTTCGTGGGATATGGGCTTGGGATGCACAGAATGTTTTGGTTTTGTCGAGCGGTACCGGCGACTTGTCCCGCCTGTATGAGACGACCGATGGATGCAGCAGTTGGAAGCTGCTGCTGACCAATCCCGATCCCGCTGGCTTCTGGGATGGACTGATCTTCCTCGATCGGCGGCACGGCTTGATCTATGGCGATCCAGCGCAGGCCGCTGGACGTAGTGATCATGTGAGGTTTGGATTGCTCGAGACCCGCGATGGAGGGAAAACGTGGAGCCCGGCCGTTGCGTTGCAGCCGCTTCCCGGCGAGTCTGTTTTTGCCGCCAGCAATAGCGCCATGACGGCCAGCGGAGGATGGATCTGGCTGGGAACGAGTAAGGCCAGGGTTCTAAGAACCCGGGATCTAAGAACATGGCAGGATGCGCAAACTCCGCTGGCAAGCGGAAATGACTCTTCAGGCGTCTTTTCCTTAGCGTTTCGCGACCAAAAGCACGGGATCGCTGTCGGTGGAGACTATCGCAAACCAGAAGAGGCAATCGGCACTGCGGCGTACACCGCGGACGGCGGAGAACACTGGAGCGTTCCCAGGAAACTGCCCCATGGGTACCGTTCTGCCGTGGTCTGGGACGCGAGGGACAAAGCCTGGATCACGGTGGGCAGCAATGGATCCGATATCTCCTACGACGATGGCGTCACGTGGCAATGGCTCGATAGTGGTAATTGGAATGCTCTCAGCCTGCCTTGGGCCGTTGGTCCCAATGGCCAGATTGGTAAGCTGGGAACGCTTCCGGCCCACCCGGCTGGAGTATCCCGGTAAACTGGTAAGGGACCCATGGCAGAGTACGTAGTCAAGCTGGCGGATGAGCGGGGACGCATTCAGGAGCAGGTGCAAGTTGCCGGCTCGGCGGAAGAACTGCGCAGCCGTTTTTCACAGGCCGGCTACTACGTCTACTCGGTCCGGCCACGCGGCATGCGGGGCGTGGGCGGCAGCCGCAAACGGGCCAACCTGGAAGCGTTCATTATCTTCAACCAGCAGTTTCTTACCCTGGTCCGCGCGGGCCTGCCGATTCTGGGCTCGCTCGACATGCTGGTGAAAGGGCAGAAGAACCCGACCTTTCGGGCACAGTTGGAAAATGTAGCCGCACGGGTGCGCACTGGGGAGTCGCTTTCAGCGGCCTTTGAAGCGCAGGGTGGCTTTCCCCTGATCTACACCACTACCCTGCTGGCGGGAGAGCGAAGCGGCCAACTGGAAGACGTGCTTTCGCGCTACCTTTCGTTCCAGCGTATTTCTCTTTCGTTCCGCAAGAAGTTGATGGCTTCCCTGCTCTACCCGTGCTTGCTGATCACCATGGTCGTGGCGCTGTTCGTTTTTCTTATCAGCTTCGTGGTGCCGCGATTTGCCATGCTTTACGACCAGTTGGGTACCAATCTGCCGGCGGCGACGCGCATGCTGTTGTCCGTGGGCAACAACTTTCAGCACTATATTCTTTGGGTGCTGGCAGGTATCGCGTTGATCGTCTACGGTCTGTTCCGCTACAGCCAGACCACAGCCGGCGCAGCGCGGATTGACCGCATGCGCATCGGCATGCCGGTGTTCGGCAATATCTGGCGGAAGTATCAGGTTGCGCTGTTTGTACGCACGCTCTCCAGCCTGCTGACCGGCGGATTGCCGCCAGTGCCTTCGCTTGAGACCGCGGCGCGCTCGATCTCGAGCAACACCATTGCCCAGGCTGTTATGGCTTCTGTGGGCACAGTGCGGGAGGGAAAAAGCCTGGCCCAGAGCCTGGAGAAAACCGGCGTTTTCCCCGATCTTGCGGTGGAGATGATTGATGTAGGCGAATCGACCGGGGCCTTGCCGCAGATGCTGAATTCGGTCGCAGAATTTTTCGAAGAAGACGTACAGACGGCGTTGACCGCTGCACTGGCGCTGATCGAACCGGCCATCCTGATCGTGATGGGATCGGTGGTGGTGGTGATCCTGATAGCGCTTTATCTGCCCATCTTCTCGCTGGGACAAGCGAGCACCATGGGAGGCCACTAGGCCTCTTTGTCCATATTGCCCTGAGGAGTTGTGTATGGCTGACAGCACAGTACTTGTCACCACGGCTGTATCGGAATCAGACGAGACCCGGCGGGCCCAGGCGCTCGCGCATCGCTATCGCTGCGATTTTGTCGATCTCAAGAACTTCCGCATCCAGCACGAACTGTTCCGCAGCGTGCCGGTGGACATGATGTTTCGTTACAACTTCGTGCCCCTGGAGCAGATGGAAGATCGCCTGGTGATCGCCGTCAGCGATCCGAGCCGGCTCATGGTGCTGGACGAGATCAGCGGCCTTTTGGGGCAACGGGTCATCACCCGGGTGGCCACCCTGTCACAGATCACCGACCTGCTCAAGAAGACGGAGCAGTCGCAGCGGGTGCTGGACGAGGCCTCCGAGGGCCTTACGTTCGACGTCATTTCCGCCGAAGACAATCCCGACGAGAATATCTCGATCGAGAAGCTCACGTCGGAAGAAGACATCAGCCCGATCATCCGGCTGGTGGATACCACCATCTTTACCGCGCTGGAGCGCCGCGCTTCGGATATTCACCTCGAGACCTATGACGACTCGCTGGTGGTCAAGTACCGCATTGACGGTGTGCTGCAGGCGGCGATGGCGCCGATTGCGCGCGAACATCATTCCACCATCCTTTCCCGAATCAAGGTCATGAGCGAACTGGACATCGCCGAGCGCCGGGTACCGCAGGACGGGCGTTTCCGCGTCCGCTACAAAGGACGGCTGATCGATTTCCGGGTTTCCATCATGCCTACCGTGCACGGCGAGAACGCTGTGCTGCGTGTGCTGGACAAGGAGTCGATGAGCGAGAAGTTCCGCAAGCTCACGCTCGACGTGGTGGGTTTCGGCGAGGACGACCTGCGCCGCTTCCGCCGCTACATCCGCGAGCCCTACGGGATGGTGCTGGTCACGGGGCCTACCGGATCCGGCAAGACCACAACTTTGTATGCGGCGCTCAACGAGATCAAGAGCGATGAGGACAAGATCATCACCATCGAGGATCCGGTGGAGTACCAGATTCGCGGCATTACGCAAATCCCGGTGAATGAGAAAAAGGGACTTACCTTCGCCCGCGGATTGCGTTCCATCCTGCGTCACGATCCGGACAAGATCCTGGTGGGTGAGATCCGCGACCAGGAGACGGCACAGATCGCGATTAACTCCGCGCTCACCGGGCATCTGGTGTTTACCACCGTCCACGCCAATAACGTGGTCGACGTGCTGGGCCGTTTTCTGAATATGGGCGTGGAAGCGTACAACTTTGTTTCTGCGCTGAATTGCATTTTGGCCCAGCGACTGGTCCGCACCATTTGCGAACACTGCACCCGCCCGGTACGCTACGACGATGAATTCCTGCGCAACAGTGGACTGGACCCGGAGTTGTGGCGGGACTTCGACTTTCGCGAAGGGGCCGGCTGCATTGAATGCGGCGGGACTGGCTACCGCGGGCGAACCGCGATCCATGAATTACTGGAGCTGACTGATCCTATCCGAGAGATCATTCTGGAGAAGAAGCCGGCCTCCGAAGTACGCAAACTTGCCCAGCAGGGCGGCATGCAGTTCCTGCGCGAATCCGCTGTCGACCGCGCCAGCCGGGGCTTGACTACACTGAAGGAAATCAACAAGGTCACCTTTATCGAGGCCTTCCGCTAGAGATGCTTTCGAATATTGCCAATCGTATTTTCCCGTCCGAAGCCACCGCGTTGCGTCCGCGCCTGGCGTGCGAGATCACCAGCGCGGGCGTGGTCGCGGGCCGCCCTGGCGAGGCGGAACAGGAGATTGTTTCTGCTTTTGCTCCCTTGCGTCCCGGCGTGCTCGCGGCCGGGCTGCAGACACCCAACTTCAGCGACCGCGCGGCGGTTTCCAGCGCGTTGCGCCAGGCTCTGAATGAGGTGAGCATTAAAGAGGGCGAAATCACAGTCGTGATCCCCGACGCTGCGGTTCGGGTTTTGCTGTTGGATTTCGACCAGCTTCCCTCGAAGGTCGCGGAAGCGCTGCCGATTATTCGTTTTCGCCTGCGCAAGCTGGTCCCTTTTGAAGTGGAAGATGCGGCAGTGAGCTACCAGGTCATGCCGAGCAAGGCGGGCCAAGTGCGGGTGATTGTCGCGGTTTCTCCGGCGGCGGTCCTGGCAGAGTATGAAAGCGCCGTGCGCGAAGCCGGCTACGAACCTGGCGTCGTGCTGCCCAGCACGCTGGCAGCACTGGCTGCGGTCAACTCGGAGGAACCGTCGCTGGTGATCAACCGCAACGGCAGCTCGGTGACCACAGCCATTACCCGGCAGAACGAATTGCTACTGCATCGGACGCTCGAGCTCACGGAAAAGGACTGGACGCCCCAGGAAAATTCTCTCCATTCCGTCGAGGAGCTGCAGCAGTCGGTCACGGTGGCGGTTGCTTATTTTGAGGACACGCTGGACTCGCCACCGCGACAGTTGCTGTGCTGCGGCCTGGGAGGCCCGGAAGAGCTTATCCACCTGCTGGGCGAGGAAAGTATTCCAGTGCGTGACCTGGTCCCCACGCCCTACAAGAACAAGGCTATGCCTGGCGGCATCCTTGCCGGGGTGGTGGGAGCGCTGGCCAACTGATGCGCATACAACTCAATCTCGCTTCCCGCCCATTTGTCGAGTTAGGGCCGCTCTACCTGCGACTGCGGGTGCTTATTGTGCTGCTGGCAGTCGTGGCTGTGCCGCTGTGGCTACTGCTGGCCACAGAAAAGCAAAAGGCGGCTGAGGCCCAGGCGCGACTGGACGCCGTGCAGCAAAGGATTCATGCGATCGAAGCCCAGCGGCAGGCATTTCAATCGTCGATGCGCGAGCCGCAAAACGCTTCGGTATTGTTGCAATCTCAGTTTCTTAACCAACTTTTTGCCCGTAAGGCGTTTTCATGGACCGCGGTCATGATGGACCTGGAAAACGTGCTGCCCAGCGGCGTGCAGGTGCTGAACATCGATCCTGTGCCTACCAAAGATGGGAAGGTGACGATCCGTCTCCGGGTGAGCGGAGCTCATGATCGCGGCGTCGACCTGGTACGCAACCTGGAGCATTCGCACCGGTTTCTCGCGCCCCGCCTGGCTCGGGAGACAGCAGAAAGTAATCAGAACGGCCGGCAGATTGAACAGGTAAGCGCAGCCACCAACGTGAACTTCGATTTGCTCGCGGAGTACAACCCGTTACCGGACGCATCGGAGAAGCCCGCCGCCAAGCAGACGGAGACGAAGCACGCGAAACCAGCCGCCAAGAGCGCCCGTACGCCCCGGCATGCCAGAAAGGCGGTCACCCCGTGAAGCAGATGCGCACGAAGCTGATCAGCCTGCTCAACCTGCATTTCGCCGGGGTTGGGTTGCTGTTGATTCTGAACCTGGTGCTCACGGTGCGCTTGTTCCTCGCCTGGAGTACCTTGCGCACTGCCAGCGCCGACCAGCTCCAGCAGCAGCAGACTGCCTATCGCGCGCTGCAGCTCGAGATGACCCCGTTGCGGGGATTGCCGCAAAAAGTTTCCCTTTCCCGCACGCAGGCGAATGACTTCTACACCGCGCGCTTCCCTGCCGCGTACTCCACCATCTCCGCGACCATCCATGACTTGGAGAGCAAGAATAATGTTCGCCTGACCAACCTCGCCTACACGCCGACGCCCGCCATTGCAGGCTTGGCCGAGGTGCGCATGGATGCCAGTCTTAGCGGGGAGTATGCACCAATGATGCACTTTATCAATGGGCTGGAACGGAGCAAGACTTTCTTTCTCATTACCGGGCTCACACTCACCGGGCAACAGGGCGGGCTGGTAAACCTGCGTTTGAAGCTCAACACTTATCTCCACGCAAACGATTTGAACCAGCTGGTTCCGATCACGCAGGGAGACGAAGTGCCGTCAGGGGAGGAAGAGCGCTGATGGCGATCAAAGCCGGTACCGAGGATAAGAAGAAAGTGTATTTGGCAGCCGGTCTGGGCGGAGTGATGCTGATTCTGCTGATTCGTTTTCTGTGGCAGACTTTCGGACCGTCGCCTGGGGCGCCACCGGCGCCGCCTCCTGCGGTCACCGTGGCGCGGCCGGCAACGGCCACAGGCGAGTCGCCTCAGGACAATGCAAGTGCTCCGGTTTACGGCGGCCACCAAGCCGCCAAGGTTGGCGGCTTAGCCGCGCTTGACCCGACACTGCATCCCGAGATCATGCGGCAGGCGGAGTCGCTCGAGTATACCGGCCATGGGCGCAACATCTTCTCCCAGTTCTCTGCACCCCCGGTCATTCCGAAACCGATTGCACCTATCCGCCAGGCGGCGGTAAATACCGGGCCGCCACCGCCTCCTCCACCGCCGCCCATCAACCTGGGTTTCTATGGCTACGCGGCAGAGAAGACTGGCCAGAAACAGGTTTTCCTGCTGAAGGGAGATGATATTTTCATCGCCTCGGAAGGCGATGTGGTCGACCGGCGGTATCGGGTAGTCAAAATCAACCCGGTGTCCGTCCAAGTAGAAGATATTCCGTATCACAACACGCAGACATTACCACTTCGCCAATGATGAGACGGATCTCCAAATTGAAATCAAGATCGGGGCAGGAAGAGGGGTTTCTGTTGCTCGGCGTACTCTTCATGATCCTGCTGATCATGATTGCGCTGGCGGTCGCGGCGCCGAAGATTGCTGAATCGATCCGCCGGGATAAGGAAGAGGAGACGATACAGCGGGGGAAGCAATACGCTCGTGCAATCCGGATGTACTACAACAAGTTCGGCCGTTATCCCAACACCATCGATCAACTGGTGAAGACCAACAATCAGCGTTTTCTGCGCAAGCGGTATCTCGATCCGATGACGGGCAAGGACGATTGGCGCATCATTCACAACGGCGAGCAAAAGGTGCCGGCCATGGGTCTGTTTGGCCAGTCGGTGCCGCAGAATGGGATCACGCCGACTGGTGCGAGTACAAGCCCTGGTACGGGCACTGCTGGGTCGATCGGGTCATCGTCGCCTTTTGGGTCTTCCGCGGGGTCTCCGGGGACTTCCGCGAGTAACGGCAGCCCTTCTGGGTCTGGGTTTGGCAGCAGCGGGTCTTCTTTTGGGTCCGGGTCGTCCGGTTCGCCATTCGGGAATAGCGGCTCCTCTACGTCGCCGATAGGGGGCACCGACTCCAGCTCCAGCGGTGGGTTCGGGGCGTCCGCCGGGGTCGGTGGAACGACGACGAATGGCGCCGCCGGGACGAACACGAACAATATCGGTGGAGTGCAAACGACCGGGGGCAGCAGCAGCGCCTTTGGGTCACCAGGTGTTTCGGTTGGGGGCGCGCCGATCGTGGGTGTTGGCTTGACGGATAAGAAGGCGTCGATCAAGGTCTATCGGAAGCAGACTCATTACAACCAATGGGAGTTTGTGTTCGATCCCAATCAGATGGCTATGGATGCGGCGGCAGGGGGCGTGGGCAACGTCAATGGCGCCACTGCCGGCACTACCAACGGCACTCAAATTAATTCGGGCACCGGGAGTGGTGGGTTTGGGTCTAGTAACGGGTCTGGATTTGGGTCTAGTAACGGGTCGGGATTTGGATCCAGTTCGGGATCTGGTTTCGGATCGAATTCAGGATCGGGCTTTGGTTCGAGCAATGGTTCCAATAACGGGCCGGGTTTCGGATCGCCGAGCAGCCCCACTAGCCCTACGCCGCCTAGCAACAATTCTCCTCAATAGGTTGGGTCTTCGACGCCGATCCCCTGCCGTATTTTCCTATCTTCAAAGTCGAAAAACATTTCCACGAAAGGTCCGCGGAACTGCAGATCCCTCCGCTCCGGTCGGGATGACAAGGAAAGGGTAACGGTTCGATAGAGAGTGGATGCCGGACCGAAGCGTTTTTCATTACCTTGGGTGGGCGACGTTTCCATGAGAGCGCGCTTGGATGGACAACGGCAAAGATAGAGCAGTGGAATCCCATATCTCGCGAAAAACGAGCGAGATATGGGGCACCCAGGGTCAGCGGTCAGGGCAGAGGGTTGGTCTTAACGCTTCTGGAAATCGGGGGAGCCTAGTAGCAGGCCGGCAACCAGGGCGGCTTGTTTGTCGGCCGGGGCTGGAATTGGCGTTGCCAGGTCCATTAGCTGTACAAAGGCTGCCCGGATGGGCATTGTTCCGGCTTGCTTTCGGCCGGGCTTGAATGGCTCTGCTGCCGGTAGGGCCATGGGGCCCTGCGCGGCAAGTGCATCGGCTTGCTGCAAGACGGTTTGCCTCGCCTGGAGGTTCAATTCCCCATTGAGAAAGAGTGCTTCCAGTTTGGCTTCCTTCTGCGCGGCAGTGGCGGCGGCCGGTCCCTTGATCTTCATCAGGGCATCGAGATCTGTGGCTGTGCCTAGTTTGTGGCTGGCTAGAGCAAGAGCGATGTTGATGCGGGTCAAGAGGTCACCGGAATTTACCCAGGCTCCCGCGGTCCAGGAGTAGCCGTTGGGCGTCTGACAGCCGTAGAAGGGCATCCCCAGTTGGCCCATTGCATTCAGCACGACGGCCGGCCGATCGACTTGACCGCCGGTTGCGCGCACCGCCGAGAGAACAAATTCCTCAGGAGTTTTTACCTTGGCGCGATAGGCGCCGCGAGACCAGAATTCCGGGGAGGTAAACATCGTGCGCAATACCTGGCGGATGTCACCATCGGAATGCAAGAAGGTCTTGGCCATGCGGTCTACCAGGGCAGGAGGAGGCGTGTCACTCACAAAACGCTCGGCGAGCTGCTGGGACAGATGGTGCGCCGTCGCCGGGCTGGTAGCCAGGCGGTGCAGGACTTCCAGGCCTTCGTGCTCTCCATCCTCTTGAATGGTCTGTCCCATCACCACCTTCAGGCCGGGCTCGTGGCGCCGCTCGTTGAAGGTGAACCCTCCTCCTTTGCGGGGCTCGTCGATTGTCCAACCGGTGAAGATCTTGGCTACTTCGGTGACGTCTTTCTGGGTATAGCCTCCATCGACGCCGAGGGTATGCAGCTCCATTAGTTCGCGGGCATAGTTCTCGTTGAGACCGGGATCCCGGTTCTTGGCTTGCGGATTGGCCTGCGCACGCATGGCTGCCATGGAATGGGGGCCGATGCTCGTATGGTTATCGAGATAGAAGAGCATCGCCGGGCTCTTTGCCGTGGCTACGAGCAAGTCTTCAAACTTACCCATCGCGTGCGGGGCAATTACGTTCTGTTGGTAGTCCACCAGGTACCACGGCGCAAGTTGGCCCTTCTTCAGATACACGTTGAAGTGGTTCAGCCAGAAATCGGTCATGACCGCCTGGAGTTGGCGTTGGCTGTAAAGGTCGGTGAGCAGGCGGGTTTGCAACAATTCACCGGTCACCAGCAGGGTAGGATTTAAAAGCGCAACCACGGTTTCTTTTTGCTGCGGCGTCATCCCGGCTGTCAACTGGGAGCGTTCTTCGGGAGTGAGTTCCTTCATGAATCCGCGCAGCTGCCCCGGCCTCATGCTCACCAGGCTTTGCAGGCGCTGGCCGGGCAATAGATTTACGATCTGGGTTGAGGCCAGGTCCGCATACAGTTTCTGCTCGTGGACGGCGATCGAGGGGGAGCTGGCCACATCCTCGAGCGCCATCGCGTCGGCCATCAGGTTTTCGTTGGCCGCCATCTGGTTGGGCGCGGCTGCGGCTGCGGCAACGGGCTCAGCTGCCGGCTGCTTAGCCGCGTCGTTAGCCGCTTCCTGGGCCTGCTTCTGGCGTCGTTCCTCATAGGCCAAGACCTGGTTCTGATAGATGGCGTGTTCCACGCGATCTTTGGGGAGGGCGATCCTTCCGTCGGCCACGGCGCGAATCACACCTGCGGAGGGAAAGGCCTCAATCAACTCCTGCTGACTGAGGTGCATGGCGGGGAAACTCTGGAGGCGCGCGTCGAGGAGGCTATCGTCGATCTGCTCCGGGTTGAGCTGCATCTCGATCCACTTTTTAACGCCAATTGCCTGCACCCGTTCCAGATCGCCGGGTTTGGGCCCGAAGGTGAGCCGATTCAGGGCGTGGGTGGCACGTTCTTCTTCGGTCAGGGGCCTGGCGGCAGTCGTCTTCTTCGCATGCCAACCGGGCAAAGGAGCCGCCACCAGGGTGAACGGCTCCTGCACCAGGGAGAGCACAAGGCAGCCCGTCATAAGGCGGGTAAAGCGACCGAACATCCAACCGGAAGCAAGGGGCATGGCCGAGCAACTCCACAAATATCGTCCATCGATCTATGGGTATCAGACCCACGGCTGAGTTTGAAGTCGCGTGCTTTTGATGGATTTTCCTGGGAGGGCGGCCAAGTCCTTGATCCCCCGTACAATGGTCGGCAGAAAGGCGAGGCGTGCGCTGACGTTTTTTGACCATAACGCTCTGGCAATCATCTGGACTGTGTTCTGGGTGCTCTGGATACTACCGGCAGTTTTCGGGAAGAAGACCATCCGGCGGCAGACCACCGGCTCTCGCATCCTGCAGCTTATTCTGCTGCTGTTGGCATATGTTCTGATCGTGGATAGCGGTCGCGACTGGGGTTTGTTGAACCTAAGGGTGGTGCCGGCGGGAAGGACCTCGACGGCGGCAGGATACGCGTTGCTGTTCGCCGGAATGGTGTTCGCCGGTTGGGCGCGGCTGTTTCTCGGTGGGAACTGGAGTTCAGGTGTGACTTTGAAGCAGGACCACACCTTGATTGAGTCCGGGCCCTACCGGATTGTCCGCCACCCTATCTACACGGGGCTTCTGGCTGCCTTGCTGGGAACGGCGATTGCTCTGGGCGAGCTTCGCTGCTTCCTCGGCGTTCTGTTGGCGGCGATCGCGTGGAAGATCAAGTCCATGAGCGAAGAGACTTTGATGGTGCAACAATTTGGCGATCAGTACACTCGCTACCGGGAACAGGTGAAAGGCTTAGTTCCTTATCTCTGGTAGGGCCGCTGCAACCTCTCGCCAGCCTCCTGCACCCAATCACTCAGATCCATATCTGGCGACCGACAAAACTGCGTTAAGAACGAGGAGAGAGCAATGGCTACTGCCACCGTCCCTGCTGAAAAAACCATTACCCGCGAACAATTGATCGCCGCACTCAATGAAGATCTGGCCCGGGAATACCAGGCGATCATTTCTTATGTGAACTACTCCCAGGTGCTGAAGGGCGCTGCCTACATGAACATCGCAGCTGAGTTGGAGGTGCATGCCACGGAGGAGCTGCAGCACGCCATCACGATCGCCAACCAGATCGACTACATGGGTGGAATGCCGGTGGTAGTCCCCAAGCCGGTCAAGACGTCGGAAAAGGCAGAAGACATGCTGCGCTTCGACCTGGAAAATGAGAATGAGACCATTCGCAACTATCGGCAGCGGATTCGGCAGTGCGACCAGCTAGGTGAGTACGCGACTGCGGAGCACATCAGGGAAATCCTGCTGCAGGAACAGGACCATCAAATCTCGCTGGCCACGGCGCTGGGCATCAATGTCCCAGATCTCAGCGAACGGTCGGTTTCCTCCCAGGAATAAGATTGGGCCGGCTGGGGATAGGCTGGTCCCCGGCCGGCCGCATTCGTCGGTTAAACTGTACGTACCACCATGTTTGAAAACCTATCCGACAAGCTGCAGCGGGCGTTCAAGAATCTCCGTGGCCAGGGTACCGTCACCGAAGAAAACATTGGGGACGCCCTGCGGGAGATTCGCGTGGCCCTGCTCGAAGCCGACGTTAACCTGAACGTCGTCAAGGAGCTTATCGAGCACATCCGGGAAAAGGCTGTGGGGCAGCAGGTGATGACAGCCCTGTCGCCTACCGAGCAGGTGATCAAGATCGTCCGCGACGAGCTGGTGGCGTTGCTGGGCAAGGATACGGCTCGCTTCAACTTCGCTTCCCGTCCGCCCACGGTCATCCTGATGGCCGGTCTGCAAGGCGCGGGCAAAACCACGACTTCGGGGAAGCTGGCAGCGTGGCTGCGCAAGGGCGGCCATAGGCCATTGCTGGTTTCGGTGGACGTCTATCGGCCGGCGGCGCGGGATCAGCTGCGGATCCTGGCCAACTCCATTAAAGTCAACCTGTATGAAGGGGATACCAAGGGTGAGGCGCCGGGGTATGCCTTGGTGGAGCGCCTGGCTAAAGAGGCGCGGCGCGAAGCCGTTAACTCGGGTTGCGACACGCTGATCGTCGACACAGCGGGACGTTTGGCGCTGGACGAGGAGCTGATGCAGGAGATGCGAGGCCTCAAGGCGCTGCTCAGCCCACAGGAGATCCTTTTCGTCGCCGACGCCATGACAGGGCAGGATGCGGTCCATTCCGCGGGAGAATTTCACAAGCAGCTGGCATTGACCGGCACGGTGCTGACCAAAATGGACGGGGATGCGCGCGGCGGCGCCGCACTCTCCATTCGCCATGTAACCGGTCAACCGGTAAAGTTTATCTGCACGGGCGAAAAGCCGGACGCTTTTGAGCCCTTCCATCCTGATCGTATTGTCAGCCGGATTCTGGGCATGGGCGATATGATGACGCTCATCGAACGGGCGGAAGAGACGCTTGATAAGAAGAAGCAGGAGGATTTTGCCCGCAAGGCTCTTTCCGGCGACGGGTTCTCGCTGGAGGACTTCCGCGATCAGCTGCGCCAGATCCGCAAGCTGGGTTCCATGCAGAGCATCCTCAAAATGCTGCCGTCGGTGGGTCCCTTTCAGGGCATCCAGCAGATGGCCGGGCAGGTGGATGAAGGGCAATTCAACCGCATTGAGGCCATCATCAACTCGATGACCAAGCAGGAGCGGGACAAGCACGAAATCATCTCGGGAAGCCGGCGCAAGCGGATTGCACGGGGGTCGGGAACGAGCGTGCAGGAAGTAAACCAGCTGCTACGCCAGTATGCGCAGATGCGTAAGATGTTCAAAAGCGCGGGCAAGGGCGGCGGCATGCAACGGCGGATGATGGGCGCGCTGGGTGGCATGCGCGGCATGGGGCGCTAGTACTTCAGGGGCTAAACAGGCCAAATGATTCTGTTGGGTTGGATGTATGGGCTGAACCAGCTGCAAAAGAACAGCGATTTGAGAAGAGTAGCAGCCCTCAGCGGCTAAAGCCGGATTCATTACACAGCAGTTATGAACGGCCTGAAGGCTGTACCCTTGGGGCAAATTGCGTTTTTCCGCGGCCTGTAAAACCCGTACCTACCATGCGATCATTCTTTGAGACGAAAGCGGCTGTGGACACGTCCAAGGAGAGCCAAAAGGATCGTCGTCATGTCGAAATTGCAAGACCAACTCGACCAGATTACGGCCAACACACGGAACCTGGTACAGCCGGAACGCCTGGAGATTAGCGAGCGGGCGGTGGCTGAGCTTTACGCTGCGGGGGTCGAGGATAGAATCCTCCCGGTGGGCTCAAAGGCTCCGGAATTTGCGCTTCCTGATGCCGGAGGCCGAATCATACGGAGCACGGATCTGCTGGCGCTCGGCCCACTGGTGGTCAATTTTTTCCGCGGACGCTGGTGCCCCTACTGTGTGACGGAGCTTGAGACCTGGCGGGACCTGTATGGCGCCGTGCGCAAGCGGGGAGCTCTGCTGGTCGGGATTTCCCCACAAACGGTCCGCCAAAACGACTTTACGGCGGTGCAACATGGGCTGGGATTTCCCATTCTCACCGACGCGGGATGCAACGTTGCCGCACAATTCGGGCTGGCTTACGCAGTGGCTCCATCCCAGCAGCGGTATTACCGCAGCATCCTGGTAAACATTCCGCTGGTAAACGGCGATGCGAGCTGGCAATTGCCTCTACCCGCTACCTACATCCTGGGGCGTGACGGCACGGTGCTGTTTGCCGACGCACATGCCGATTTTCGCGTTCGTCCGGAACCGCGAGAAGTGCTCGACGTGCTTTTACCCTAGAAATTTTAATCGGTACAGCGAAAGTAGATTACCGCTTGAGTACTAGATAGAAGCGTCAGGTTACTCAGATGCGCGATACAAATCTCTATTTGTCACGTATGCTCCATCGCAAGCTGCGGTTTTCTTAGGGCTTTTTCATGGATTCTTTCGGGGGAGGGACTTCATGAAGTGCCCCGAGGGCAATCGCGGCTCAGTTTTGGTGTAACGATTGCTTCATTGCCGTCACTATGCCGACGTTGTGAGAGATGGCGCGGATCCCAAAACGAAAAGGGACGGGTCTGCAAAGCCTTTGGTGGTTCACTCCATCCCGCGCCTCCACTCGTTGATCGGATAACTCGGGTTCTAAGCAGGGTAGGTTCGCGCGTTCAACTTGCTTCTGCATCCTTGCACCAACCTGGCCGGAGTGCGTAGATGCTATGCAAGGCTCTGCTGGTTCACAGACGCAAATGCTTTGCTTGTCCAGCATGATTTAATTGCTGTTTGGTGTTTCTTAATCCCTACTGACTTCAATCAAAAATGCGCCTATCTCATTTACACAAAACTTAGTTTGTTACCACTTTCAGTTAAGTTTGTGTTGTAATCTTGCTACTTCCCCGAGCTACTTATTAGTAGAAGGGAATGCGATGTTGAGAGCGCCACGCCAGCATTTCTCGCCCTACATACACTGCAGACACTTAGGCTTCTTCCAGGCATTCCACATGTGTCCGATGCTTTTCTGCGCCCAGGGCAACGCAATTTGCTGATGAAAAGGGGAGCAAGAGAAAAACGGCAGTCGAGTTCGAGAGGCTTATGAATGTGGACATGAATCTGGACACGGTGCGATTCGGTGAATTCTCTCCAAGAGAGGCACAACCGGCTTCGAATCGTGTGGCCAACGCAGCCCGGCCTGAGAGCCGCCTCCAGAGGTTGAGCCTGGTGTTGGAGAGCTTGTGGCTTTTCTACGAGGCGATGCGTTCCGGAAAGCCGCTCGCGTGTGGGGATGAAAGGCTGGCGCAAATGAGAGCGGCACTGAAAAATTCCCCAAGAAAAAAGTGATTGTTCCGTGAAGCGAACCTCGCCGCTGAGACCGGTGGCATCCCGGCGAGTCTTTAGAAAGGTGCTACCGGCAGGATGCAATGACTCACCTTGGCCCAATGGATATATTGGTCATTCAAAATGCGATTGAGGAGTACTCACGAGAATATCCGGACCGCCCGACTCCTTCAGCAGAAGAGGCCCTGGCCTGGCAGTTCGGCAACCGCGGTAGACGGAAAAAGCAACGGCAAACGAGCGCTTCAGAGAAGCGGGTCCGAGCGCGATGGATCGAGAGCCTCCGCGGCTGGTGGATGCCGCATCGACGTACGTAGTGGCCACCGCCGTGTGAGGCAGCCCCACGCCGCGAACTCAGCCGCGAAAGGACATGACTTCACGCTGCTGCGGTCGCTCAGGCAAACATAACCTCGGCTACTTTAGTATGGGGATTGCACCGGACGTAATCTCCTCGCCATGAAGAATACTCGTCGCCGCTTCCTGCGCAACGCTACCCTCCTCGGTGCGGCCACATCCATGGCGCCACATTTCGGGCTGGCTGTTCTGGACGAGGCGGCACCCTATCGCACTCCCTATAAATATCCCCAGCTTGTGCTCTCGGCTACCGGCCGCAAAGGGGATTTTGACCAGCGCAGTATCGATGATCCCATCGTTTTCTACGCCAATGGAGCCTTTCAAATGCTTTACATCGGTTGGGACGGCATTGGCTACCAGACGGGACTCGCGACCTCTCCCGATCTCATCCGCTGGACGCGCACGGCACTGGTGGGGCCGCGTGATGCAGCGTCAAAGTATACAAAGTACAACCTCGCACTGAGCTCCATTCTGCGGGACAAGCAGTTGCGGTCGCGGGGCGATGCCATTAAGGTCAATGGCAAATTCATCGGGGCATGGAACGCTTACCCGAGCGCCGGGTACGAAGAAGGCGCTGCTGTCATCGGTATGGCGACATCAGAAGATCTTCTCCACTGGCAGCTCTCCGATCCGATCCTCACCCCTCAGGACGGGGCGCCCTGGGAGCATGGGGGTCTCTATCGGCCGGACCTGATGCTCGACCATGGAACCTACTATCTGTACTACAACGCCAAGACCGACACACTTCCAGTGAGCGAAGGCGGAGGCTGGCGCGAACAGATAGGGGTGGCAACGTCAAAAGACCTGAAGAGCTGGACTCGTTATCAACAGAATCCGATCTTGCGTAACGGTGCGCGCGGCAGTGCCACTTACCCTGCCGCAAACCCCATCTCATCGACTCAGCCGCCCACACCAGACGCCCGCGATAGCCGCTTCGCCTCGAATCCGTTCGTGGTGCAAAACGGCGGTGATTTCGCCATGTTCTACTATGGCTTCCGCTATCAACGCCCGGGCCGCGCGTGCGAGATGCTCGCGCTTGGCCGCGATCCCTACTCTTTCGTCAAGGTTCCCGAGATCCTCATTGACACCGGCGCTCGGGGAACGATCGATGAGACATTCGCCCACAAACCTTCCGTGATCACGCACCAAGGTGCTCTCTATCACTTCTATTGTGCGGTCAGCGGCCAATACCCCAACGAGGTGCGCGGAATCGCTGTGGCCCGTTCGAAGCCCTGGTAGGTCCTTAGAGAACCCGCGACGCCCCTTCGGCGTCGAGCGACTGGAGCAGAAGGTCTGTGGCGGCACGCGCAAAGGTATCGTCGTTGATGTGCGCGTCAAGCTCGACCAGCTTGATGACCGAGCTGAGTGTCGCCTTCAGGGCACCTCGGTAGGAGTCGAGCGCTTCAGGCGAATAGAACGGTCCGCCGAGCTTATCGATGGCGGAGACACCTTGCAAAGGAATCAGCACGGTCACCGGGCCGGTTGCGCGGTTGAGCCTGGTGGCGGTGATGCGTCCGATCGCTGCGCACTCCTCGGGTGTTGTCCGCATCAAGGTGACGGTTGGATTGTGAACGTAGAGCTTGCGGGTTCGGAACTTGACGGGGACTGTTTCCGCAGGGCCGAAATTGACCATGTCGATCGCGCCCGGGCAGACCAGTTGGGGAATGCCCATGCGGCCGGCCGCCTCCAGCCGGTGCGGCCCGGCACTCATGACCCCGCCCACCAGTTCGTCTGCGAGTTCGGTGGTCGTCAGATCGAGAACAGCCTGGATTGCGCCGTCTTCGATCAACTGCTCCATCGCCATGCCACCAGTACCGGTGGCATGGAAAACCAGAACATCGAAGCCACTCTGCTCGAGTATGCGCCGCGCAGCGGTCACGCAGGGCGTCGTGACGCCAAACATGGTTGCCGCAATTGCGGGTTTGTGGTTGGGGTTGGCGGGGGGTTCCGCTTCAACCATCCCGCAGATCGCCGCAGCTGCGTTGCTCAATATTTGTCGGGAAACATAATTCAACCCCGAGATGTCGAGCACGGAAGGCATCATGCAGATGTCTTTGATTCCCACGTAGGGTTTGACGTCGCCGGCAGCCAGGGTCGAAACCATCAACTTTGGGAAACCGTAGGGGAGCGCACGCATGGCTGCGGTGGCAATCGTTGTACCGGCGGATCCGCCAAGAGCAGCCACACCGTGAATGGCTCCCTGGGCATAAAGCCGCAGCAGAATCGCGGTCGCCCCGAGCGCCATGGCGGTTACACTTCGACCCCGGTTGCTTTCACGTTGCAGAGCGGCGAGGTCTTCTTTGGCTGCTGCAGCCACTTCGGCCGGCGAGATGTCTGCGGCAAAGGGCGAACGGCCAAGCACACCGACGTCGATCATCATGGTTCGCAAGCCAACGCTCTCAATGCGCGCACGCAGGAAGGAAAATTCCTCGCCTTTGGTATCGAATGTGCCGATGAGCGCGATCGTCTTGGGAATATTCGAAGTCATCGCCTTCAGGCTTGGGGCAGTTCGCCCGGTGCAAGGACGCAGCACTCCGGCATCGCGCGCAGAAGGGCCTCGGGACCGGGCGGCGAGTAGACGGCGATCAACTTCAAGGGCTCCCAACCGCTGTTGATCGTGGCGTGGAAGATATCGGGCGGGATGTGAATCATATCTCCGGCACTGATGGGCTCCCACTGCTCGCCATCAACATCGATCATCTGCTTGCCCTGGCCGGAGACGACGTACAGGATTTCCTCTGTTCCGGGGTGATTGTGCCGCACGTGGCCCTTCCCCGGTTGCAAGAGGACGACTCCCATGGCGAAGCGATCCGTGCCGGTCACCCGCGGTTCACTCAGCCATTTGATCGTTCCCCAGTCAAAAAGCTGGGTTTCGACATCAGCTGGAGTTACGAATCGGCGACCAGGTAGCTTAGACATGCTTGTTCCTTTCGCTGCGTTCGGTTTGCAGTTTCAGGTTCTTGAAGTTTTGTACCTGCGCGGTAATGGCGCGTTCGGTGGGCAGACGCTCGATGCTAGAGGCGCCGAAAAAGCCGGAGACGCCCTGGGCGCGGTCGAGAACGTATTGAACGTCTTCGGGCTCGGCAATTGGGCCGCCATGGCAAAGGACCAGAATCTGCGGTCGGATGGAAGCAGCAGCCTGCTGGATGGACTGAATGCGGTCGACCGCTTGATCTAGTGTGATGGCGGTTTTGGCGCCGATGGTCCCTTTGGTGGTTAATCCCATGTGGGCAATCAGAAGATCCGCGCCTGCTTTCGCCATTGCGCTGGCCTCGTCTTCATTGAAGACATACGGACAGGTGAGCAGGTCCAGCTCATGCGCGCGGGCAATCATCTCCACTTCATGGATGAATCCCATACCAGTTTCTTCAAGGTTCTCTCGGAAGAGTCCGTCGATCAACCCCACCGTGGGGAAATTCTGTACTCCGGAAAAGCCAAGGTGCTTGAGGTCGCGAAGAAAGAGATCCATGACGCGAAACGGATCGGTTCCACAAACGCCGGCAAGTACCGGTATGTTGCGAACGATGGGCAGGACTTCGCGGGCCATCTCGACGACGATGGCATTCGCATCCCCGTATGGCATGAGGCCGGCTAAAGAGCCTCGCCCCGCCATGCGGTAGCGGCCGGAATTGTAGATGATGATGAGATCGGCTCCCGCCGCTTCGGCGCACTTGGCGGAAATTCCGGTCCCCGCGCCCGCGCCGAGGATGGGAATTCCCCGCTCGCTACTCGCTTTCCATCGCTCGAGACACGCTGATCGGTTGGTCATGCTTTCTCCGGAAATATATAGTAATTCCCCGGGGAATTTCGGTGCGCCGGGACTTCCGCGGGTGTTCCGGTCGAAGGATGATGATCAGTCGAAGGGCCTTGCGATTGGTGCGACAGGAATTTTGCCCAACTCGCCGGTTTCACAAAAACACGCCGACGGTACCATGGTCAGACGAGCGGGCATTTCCGCAAATTTGGATCTACAAAGAACAGTTCTCACGCAGCCCCTACCTCCCTTCCGTGTCTCCGGAAATGGCTTTTCCGCCGCCCGTTTAGCCGGATACAGTGACGACAGCTGTTTTGGCGGAAGAGGCAAAGGGATTTAGCCCGGCGCGCACCAGCACGACGGAGAACGCGACCAGGGTGAAGAGTTGGGCGAGCACCGCCGACCATGCAATGCCCACAGCCTGCAAACTGGGAGCGAGCAACAGAGCGCTGCCGAAGCTAAGTAGGCCTGCGGTCAGTATCACCGCATTAAACTGGTAGTCCATCTGGTTAGGAAGCAGGAGTTGGAAGGTCACTACCGTGGACAATGCAACCAAGGGAATCCATAGGGCGAATACACGCAATGCCGCTACCGAACCGTGAAAGGCATCGCCCAAGACCACGTGCACTAACAGGGGAGCCCCAATCAAGAGAATCAGGCCGAAGAGCAAACCAAGACCGCCCAGAAGGAAAAGGCTTGACCTGACCATCTTCATTGCGTCATGGCGATTGTCGTGCATCTTTTTGGACATATGCGGATAGAGTGCCTGGTTTACCGGCCATAGCCCTTGTTGAAAGACGCGGGAAATTCGTTCAGCCCCCGCGTATTGGCCGAGAGCTGCGATGGGAGCTACCGAGCCCAGGACCAATCCGTTGAGCGAGCCGGTAATCCCCTGGGCAGCACGAAACAAGAACATCGACCAGCCGAGACGAAGCGCACGCAGAACTGTGGAAAGTGTGGGCCACACAAAGCCCACTTCGCGATAGGCGAGGACAACGGTGATCCCGTGAGCCACAACACAACCTACACATTGCGCCGCCATTACCTTCCATCCGTCGTCAGGATTACGAACCAGGACGAAGATACTTAAGGTCGCAACGACTTTTCCCCCGATCTCCAGAGCACTGGCCAAACGCATGCGCTCCAAACCCTGAAAATACCAAAGCATGTTGATGCCCTGGCAGACACCCCAGATGGTGCTCGACCAAAAGAGTGCCACGGAGGGCGCAATGTGGTGGGTATAGCGACGGGAAAAGATTGCTCCGCAAACACAAATCGCGGCCAGAACAACTTTCGCGCCCAATACGCCGGAGATCAGTTCGGAGAGTCGCCGGGGCTCGTCCCGGTGGCGCGAAGTTTCCCGTGAAGCAGAAATATCAAAACCGTACTCCACAAAAACGGCAATCACCGCACCAATCGCCTGCGCGAAAACGACACTGCCCCAGCCCGCCGGGCCCAGGACACGCGCAAGGTAGGGAAACGTCATGAGTGGGAGGGCGTACGTGCAGATCTGGACCCCGTAAAGGGCAAGCACATTCTGAACCAGACCCCGGCGGAGGAGCTTTCCTGGATTCCAAACCAAGCGTCACCACTCCAAACCCTATAGGAATCTGACAGTTATCAAGGAGTAACCGTTCCTCTTCACTGTACAGTTATACTTAACGCGTTTCAAGTCGACCCCGACTACCCATTCAGAGGCATGAGGTCACGGTCGAGGTGCGTAATCGGGATGATTTTCCTGCAATTTCCAGGACTCGTGCGCAATTGGTCTATGTGACTGACACGGGACGATTTAAGTTGTGGCTGCTTCCCAGAAACGCCTCATCCAGTCGGCGGGTTTGACAGGACTTTCGTGAGGCATCGGGGAGCTTTTTATTTCCCCTGATACCCCACTGTGATGCGGAAAACCCTCGTGCGGGTGTTTTGTATTTGTTAATTTTTCCCCGAGCCTGCGGATTTGGAAGGTAGCCTGAGCACGGTCCAGCGGGCCCTCGGCGTTGTGCAGTGGGGCGAGACGGATTCCATGGCGATCGGCAATGGTCTCCATCTCGGCAACTCTCTCCTGCGTAATGAATCCTCTTCCCTGGGAGAACGGCTCGTAGCGGTGCTCCAGAGCGAGAGCCATACCTTCGAGCAAACAGCCGTGGGCGACGTCAGGAAATGGATGCCGATTCAGGATTCCATGAAGATCAGGGGTGAAGGTCATTCCACCGGCGACCTGTCCCAACCCTCCAAAGAAAACCGTGACGCACGGCATCTCCGCTCCGGGCGACAGATTCTTGGGGTAGCCCGCATCACAGATAATTGCGTCGAATGCGATGCTGCCCAATAGAAGCGAAGGGGATGGCAGGCTTGCTGCGCAGATCACGACGTCGGCTGGTGCGGAGAATTGCCGGAGATCGGTCGCAATTTCCACCTGAACACTCTCGGCTTCCAACTCCGCAGCCAACCTGCGTAGCCGCTCCGGGTTACGCGCGTGGAGCTGCACACGCTTTACTCCACCCGCCAAAGCAGCGGGCGCAGCCAGATCCAACGTCTCCGGTTGCTCCCACTATGAGCAGCGTGGATCTGCCGCAGGTTCCGGCCCCGAGCGCACACATCTTGCTGACGCCCTGGACGATGAAACCAACGGTCAAGGTATTGCCGGTGGTGAAGACCGTATTCTTCCTCTCCGGGAGCTGATTGAAATTGCCTTCGATAAGGATGGAACTGAAACCGCCGAGACTCGCGATCTTTGCGCCCGCTTCGATGGCACAGGCTGCCGCTCCCCGAACGCGCGCCGTGTTGTCGCGCAGATGGGCGTCTGTCGAGACGGTCGGGAGGGATGAAGGAGTCGATGTAGAGACCATGCGCTTTCGTGCCAATGACGGATGCAATTTCGACGTGACAGACTGGCCGGGGCGGGATCCAGGGCAGGATGTCCCGGATCTCGTCGTCCGGCAGGGGTGTACGCTCGGGTCCGCGAAGGACCGCGAGTACATCGGCAGCCGCTCGCCAACTTTCCTGGTGCCCGATCAGAGCAAAATCGACTTCGGCTACATTGGCAATTGAGTTACCCATGCGAGTGTTACCTCCCCCGGCAGCCCCAGCTTGTCCAGCGTTTTCAGGTACTGATGCAGGGACGCTCCGCGCAGCTCGGCCGCACTTAGGCTGACGTCAGGGAGCGCCGGTTTGACACAGCTACCGTGGCAAACTTCGCAATGTCCGGTGCTGCAATCCCTGGCCAGCATCTCCGCCAGAGTGGTCATCACCTCAAGATGCAGCCGATACAGCTTGTCGTCGAAGCGCTGCGCATCCAAGGCTCGCTCTGCCTGGAGAATTTCCATCGCGTGCTCGATGTGCTCCTCTTCCTCGGCTGCGATCGCGGCAAAGGTTTTGCCCAGACTGCCCGGTCGCCACCTTGCCCACCCGCGCGTAGCTGGCGACGGCAAAGGATTCAAGCATGATCTCCTGCACAATCAGGCAGCCGATGAAGTCCCGCTCGGCAATGCAGCGCAGGAATGCTTCGCGGAGGCGCTTCCAGTGCTTCGCGTTTACGTTGTTGGAGACCGGCACTCCGATTCTGCGGCCCTCGGCAGCGAACGCAGCAGCGTGGCCCTTTTCTCCTGCCGCATGCTCCAAGGCATCGGCTACTTCGGCGGGATCGTCACAGATCTCCGATAAGGAGGTGTAGTTCATTGCGGCGAGTGAGTTCGCCAGTCATCGCCTGTGCCAGCACGTCTTGCCAGATCAGCGCGGTGGGAGAGAGGGTGGCGAATTCGGTGGGAAGTGAGCACTTCTGATCAATCACGGGTTCCATATGATCCTCCTTCGATTGTCGACATCGGGGGCGTTGAGTTTCTGCAGCATCTTTACGGCGTTGGCGTTCCTGGGGTTTAGTTCGAGGGATCTTTGATAGTCGGCGATGGCCTGGGCTTTATCACCGTCGTCCATGTAGGCCTCGGCGAGGCTGTCCTAGGTGTTGCCGGATTGCGGATAGGCTTCGACGTTGAGCTGGAAGATGCGGATGGCTTGCTTGAACTTATGGCCTGGATAAATCGGTAGCCTAAGGAGTTGAGTTCGTTTTCGTCGAAGTTGTAAGTGGAGGGTGCGGCCGCCTTCAACTCATGGTATTGCTTTGCCGCCTGGTCGATGCCACTGCTGGCGATGGTGGCAGATAGGGTGTCGGCGATGGACTTGCGGCTGTCGAAGGCCTTTTTGATGTTGGGCAGGAACACGGCCATGGTGACCGCGACGATTCCGGCACCCATCACCACTGTCATCACGAAAAGGCCGGCGGCCATGGCAAAGCGGCCTCGAGCCCCGCCACGGTCCTGGGTGCGCAGGTAGATTTCAAGAACGGCGAGGGGCACCAGGTATTGGCCGAAAGACATGAAGGTGAGGAAGGGTCCGCTAAACGTGGCCTGATTGAAACCGAAGGGACCGCGATTGAGGACGAATGAGAGAAAGACTCCAGCGCGGATGAATAAGGATGCACTCACCACCATGAACAGGCGAAGGGCCCAGCGGCGATGAGTTTTGAAATCACGCGCTAATGCGTAGCGCAGAGCCAGGGCAGAGCAGAGCATGATCAGGACGGCGTCGAGGCTCTGGCCAAGGTGTTGCGAGAGATCGCCGACGGCTCCACGGAACCACATCATGTAAAGACCGGCCAGGCTAAGAGAAAAGGCGGTCACGAAGTAGATTCGGCCATTCCAGCGATGAAAGAACGGAGAGCGGTGGCGGATGTGCGGGATGAGTTGGAGCGCTCCACTCAGCAGAATGATGACGGCCGAGCCTAGATGGATGGCGACTACCAGATTATCCATGGGATGACCGGGGGCGTAGCCGTGAGTCATGGATTTGTTCCACTGCTGCCAGTTGCCCCGTGCGGCCGGACAGTCCATAGAAAGAAGCGACGGCAAACGCGAACACCAGCTGGCCGAGGACGGCCACCACAAACCAAAAGCCGGCGGCTGCTTTCAGGGCGCGGTCGGCGGGTTTCCGCAATGACTGTTTGCTTTGTGGGACAGCAGCGACCCAAAAAGCTGTTTGCAGATTGAGTGCTCATTCCCGATTCTCCTTCCAGTGCTTATCGAATGAAGCGGCCCGTTAGATCGGTTCCCGATAGCGGCGCAAGCGCACTGCTGCGGCGAGAAAAACAGCGGCGACCAGCAGGCCCGACCACAAGCCCCGGGCTGACCAGAGAATGACCCACACCTAGTTGGGTAAGCGGGACCATGGCCATATTGCCTGGTTCAAAACCTGCGGCCTGCCCACCACCACTGAAGCGACGCGCCAGCAGGGACGCGAAATGAGAAGTGTTGAAGGCAATCTTCTCGACTACAGCAATGGCCATGGGCGGTAACACCGCCCAGAGAAATGGAGCACGGCGGGCCCAGGCTGAGACCAGCAACAACCAGGCGTAGATGGGGGCCCACCAAAGCGAATGGTAGGCCAGCAAGTGGTAAAGCAACGTCCCCGACATCTGGAACAAGGGCAAATGACTCCATAGCGTCGGCTACACTTTACCCGCGGGCCAACAAGATGAGGCTGCTTGAGCAGCAGCGTGATCCACCGGGTCACTACGGTGATGGCGAAGGTGATCAGGGGAAGAACCACGAGCGGAATGCTGGCCTTGGCAAGCACGGTGGTGAGATCGGAAACCGGCAGCGACTTCCAGAACAGGATGCTGCGATCCCGACGTTCTCCGTACAACGCATCGAGACAGTAGAAGAAGGAGACGATAAAAGTCGTCGCCATGATAAAAAGCGCGGCGATGGTGTATGGCTGCTCCAGGGCGTCTTGCTGCTGCAACGGATTCAGCACCAAACCGGCATGTATCCTGCTTACCAAACGAAGGGTGCTGATCAGATATCCGACGATGAACAGCGCGGCGACAGCTAGGGGCGCGAGGTAAAGCGAGCGGTTCTCCCACAATTCGCGCCGCAGAGACCAGAGCATGCGCCGGCCGGGTGAGATCACGGCGACGGCATGCGACTTCGAGGGGAGACTCGCGCAGGGCATCGGATTGGGTATTCATCGAGCCGCTCCTTTGTTCTGTCCGTCCTGGTTGCCGATCACGGCAACGAACAAGTCGGCGATGCGGGCCGTGCGCACCTCACCCAGCGCGGCCAGTTGCTGGCGATCGACATGATCGAAGAGCAGGATGCTGCGACCGAGGACCTCGCGCTCGTGGATCGGCTTGAGCGCGCGTGCCGCGGCGGCCTGTTCGGGACGCACGGTAACTTCCAGGTAGCGCGACTCCAGGTCTTCCAGGCTGGAATTGAAGACGATGCGGCCGCGATAGATGAACATGACATCGGTGAGCACATGCTCGATCTCTTCCACCTGGTGGGTGGTCAGGACGATAGTGCGGCTGCGGTCGAAGTAGTCATTCAGCAGCGAATCGTAAAACTGCTTGCGATAGAGGATGTCGAGGCCGAGGGTTGGCTCGTCCAGCACGAGCAATCTGGCGTCGATGGCCATGACCAGGGCCAGGTGGAGTTGAGCGACCATGCCCTTGGACAATTCCCTCACCTTGCTGGTGGGGCTGATCGTGGTTCTGGCGAGAAAAGTTTCTGCCTTGGCGCGATCGAATCGCGGATGGACGCCGGCGACATAGTCGAGTGCCTGCGAAACCTTCATCCAGCGGGGCAGCACGGCGACATCGGCAATGAAGCTGACATCGCACATGAGCTGATCGCGTTCGGTCCAGGGGTTGCGTCCGAGCACTTTCAGTTGGCCCTGGTACGGGGCGAGGCCGAGAATCGCGTTCAGAGCGGTGGTTTTGCCGGCACCGTTGGGGCCGATGATGCCGAGGATGCGGCCTTCTTCCACGCGAAGATCTATGCCGTCGAGCGCGATTTTGGAACCGAAGGCCTTACGCAGTCCGTGTGCTTCTATGCATGCCATGGTTCAGCGCTCCTCTTTTCTGGCGTCGGATCCGGCCTGCAGAAGTTCTTCAGCCTTGAGGCCCAGGCGCTGAATGGTGGCGTAGATCCTGGGCCATTCTTCGCCGAGGAACTTCTGCCGTTCCCCCTGCAGCAACAAAGTGCGTGCTCCGTCGTTGATGAACATGCCCCGGCCTCGTTTGGTCTCTACTAGTCCCTCGTCTACCAGTTGCTGATAGCCCTTAAGAACGGTGAGCGGATTGACGCGATATTCCGCGGCGACACTGCGCACCGACGGGAGGGGATCGCCTTCCTTGAGAACTCCGTCGAGTATCATCGCGACCACGCGGTCGTGCAGTTGGCGGTAAATCGGCTGACCGTCATTCCACTCAGGATCCATTGCGTTTTCCAAGAGCTCCTAGCCACCGGGCAGGTGTCCGGGTTGCCAGTGGTTTACTGATATACTTAACTACAACACTAACTGCTGTCAAATGTTTTTTCGAACCGAGTGTTGCAGGGTTTTTGAAGACTGCTCGGGCCCGACTCGTCGTGCCCTGATACAAATCATCACTGCCATGACTTAGGGAAACTCGCGTGGTTCCGCAGATCTGAATACACTTCCGTGGAAATGCGGTCTGAAGGAGAGACATGAACACGCAGGCAATTCATGAGGTAACGAGAAAGACGGAAGAAGTCCTTACCGGGAGGAAGGTGCTCTATCTTGGCCGCAAGGGCGATTCGCACATGGAGGAGTTCCCCTCGCGCTAAAAGATTGAGCCGGGCAAGTCTTATTTTCCGATTTGCACAGCGCCAAGCTTCTTGTATTGCTTCGCTGGAGTGCCGGTAACGGCGACGAAGGTCTGTGTTGCCATGCCAGATCGCCCCAGCAAGTACGATTTGCCTTTGACTACGGGCAGCCGGAACGTGGCGTCAGGCGGTGCTGAGAACGGTCTTTCCCTGCTCATTTATGGCTTCGACTCGCTGACCCGGCCAGGGGTTGCGGATGCGTAGGGTTTCAGTGGCTCCGGCTTCGATGGCAACGGTGGTGGGCACGCCTGCGCGGACCTGCACGTCGACACGAGTGCGATTACGAACCCAGACGCTGCCCTCGAAATTCCATTCTTGCGGCACCGCCGGTGCGATGCGGATCAAGCCGTCGTAGTCCTGCACCAGCGCTTCTGCCAGAGCGAGGGCTACGACGCCTTCCTGCTCGACGTAGAACTCGCCGGCAGGACCGCCCCAATTGGCAAAGCCGTTCACGTATTTCTGGTACCGCTCGGTTAAGGCAATCAGTGTCGAACGAACTTCCCCGCTGAGGCCAAGACGCGCGGCCTGCACCGGATCAAAGCTCCAGTCCTGGTGAACGGGGTAGGGGCGGGTGGCATACGTGTGCCTGGCGAGGGCCAGCATGGGAGAGTCGTCTCCGATCAGGTTGTAGGGCCAAACGGGCTCGAGACCAGTGTTCTCTTCGTTGTGTTCGGCAGCCCCGAACCGTGTACGACTCCGCAATCACGGGCTGTTTTGTACCGGTGGCGGTTGCTTTCTCAGCCTGGGGCAGTGGATGGAATCCGGTTGAGTTCGGTTTTGAGTTGCTCGACAAGTTTGGGATCGGTGTGCAGCAGCCCGGCCGCTTCGATAACTGCGGGATATAGAGTTGATCTCGCGGAGAGGTCGGTGGTGGGGTCGGTGACGTCCCACTGCTGCTCGTGCGCGTTCGAAGGATGAGTGTGCATTTTTCCGTCGGTGCCCTGGGTTTCATAAGCAAGCAGGAATTGCGCACTCGCAGCCATGACCGGGTAATTTGCGGCGAGAAACTGGCGATCTCCGGTCGCAAGATATTGGCGCCAGATCCAGAGCGAGACTTCAGCACCGGTGGAGAGAGTGCGAGCGTTGTAATAAGAGTGAAAGCTCGCATCGCAGTTGAGGCCGATGATGGGAGGCTTGGAGGGATCCCAAGCGGGTTCGTACTCGACTCCTGGACCGTTGAAGCGCATGGTCTCGGGGACACAGATCCCGGGACGGCCAGCCATATGTTTCACGGTCCAGTCCTTAATGTTGGCGAGGTTTTCCCGGTACAGGCGGAAGTACGGCGCGTTTAGTTCAGGAACACCGGCATCGAGGTTGGCGGCCACTTGCATGCGTAGATTCCAGTGCCAGAAAGCGGCGGGGTCCCAGTGGTGAACATCCTGCACGGCGGAGAAAAGGTCGGCGATGCCGGCTTGGGAACCAGGAAAAAGGCCTCCACTCTCGGCGGCAGCGGTGTAGAGATAGAGGTTGCGGAGGTTCTCCATGTATTCCCCGGAACCATCCGCGGAGGTTAGCTTGATGAGGCCTGCGCGTTGCCAGAAAGCGTGCCACCAGGCAAAGTGTTCGGCGGGGTCGGAGTGGATCAAGGCGTCCCCGATGCTGGCCTCTTTGGCCGCCGCACCGGTGTAGTGGGGGCAGGCAACGATCACCCGGAAGTGTCCATCGAGAGCGGGTTTGAAGCTTACGGTTACCGCGCGGGGGTTGCTTACGGTTGCGGACACCTCCCTGCCCATTGCAGTGATGGCGGCCAGGGCGCCGAAGGTATCGCCTGATGCTCCAGGGCCGTAATGGTCGACCCAGGTTTGTGCGAGCATGCCGATTTTTGCGGAGGCCGTGGCTTCGGGCGTGCGGGGCGGCCAGAGCCTTAGTTCAGCCGTTTGTTTGACGTTGGGGTCGGCGCCCGTTACGTCGACGACGAATGCATCGGTAGATACCTGAACATAGGCGGTGAGGCTCATTCCACCGCCGTGCTCGACCAGGCTTCCGTTGTAGAGATCGAGACGGCCGCTGAAATCCTTCGCTGAGGTGAGCGCGCGAAGGCCGGGAATAATCACCTGGCCGGGCGAATCGCGATGAGGCAGAGTGTCTACGCGGTTAAGCTGCGCAGTGAATCCATCCGCTGACCACACGGCAATACCAAGCCGTCCGTTGCCCATCGGCATGGCTTCGGCGGGCGCCGCGTTGGGCTGGCCTAAGACAATGTCGGAGCGGCTTACCAGGCGGGCAGTGTCTATGACAAATTGGCCGGCTTTCCACGCAGTCGTGGGATGACTGTCCTGCGCCATGAGGTTGAGAGAGCCGATGAGACTGAGGACGAGCGCACGACGGGACCAATGCATCCATCTGGTGTACCACTGTGCCTCTTCGAGGGCCAGCCTGTATTCCGAGTTGGGGTGTCAGAACCGAAATCCTGGCTTTAGCTCGCAGCGGTAGACCGCAGTTTTTTCTTGTTCGGGGCCGGTTCGGACGTTGCAGGTGGCCCAGCTCAAGGAGAGATTCGGGCCCAGGGGGAAGACCATGGGAGCACCGTCGACTTCGGCCTCAAGGCTCACGCCTTCCTGGGTTGGGGGGAGGGTAAAGTTAAGGGTCTCGCCAAATTTCACCGGGTACAGTTCGCGCACCTCGGAGTTGATGGCGGTGTGATAAACCTCAGCTTCCATGAGGAAGGTAGCCGTGTCTGACCAGTTCAGGGCGGTCACCCTGATGTTACGGCCGCCATGAATGAACCCGCTGGAGTCAATGCGCGTGAAGGGGCACGGACCCGCAATGCAGGAGGCGGTAATGTTGCCGAACGTGTTATCCGCCCCCGCATCGAGCGACACAGTCTCAGAGGTAGCCTTCCACTTTCCATCCGGCGAACAGGGGAAGTGATGATCACAGGGCACATTTCCCTGGTTGACCACCTCAAAAGTCCTGACTGCGCTGCCGACATTTGTCTGGGCGCGGATGTTGATCGTATATCTCACGCGAATATTTGAGACCTGGGTGAGGGGACGGGCAGCCCGAGCTGGTGACTTCGGGCCCGGGGGGACGACGACCTTAGGAACAATGGGAACCATCGCAGCAACATAAAGCTGTTCCGGAGTCTGGAAGCGTCCCGTTTGCACGGTCAAATCCAGGGGTTCGTAGCGCGGATTACGGAAAGTGACCCTGATGGGAAGGTCGGACAATACTCTTTTGTTCAGCACGAGCTTGAAATAGCCCGCCGCGTCGGACCGGGTAGCGGCGCTCCTTACACCGTCAGAGGCGGTGACGACCACATCGGCGATTGGCAGTTCCTTCTTGGGATCGGCATCGCGCTGGATCACGGCACCCTCAATCGGCACCGAGAGGCGCTCTGAAATCAACCGCAACCGGTGCGCACGCTGGAACAGCACCAGCCCGATGACCACGGCAGCGACGACTGCGGCAGTCGTCCAGATAACTTTTTTTCTCGTCATGCCATACCCATTGGACGCGCCTGTCGAGAGCTCACGCTACCCAGGAGTCACTTCTTCTGGATCGCCCCTGCATCTATTATTCAATTAATCGATTCCATTGTCGCAGGGAAACAATGGATGAGCGAGAGTGGAGGGATTGAAGGAGCGTGGATGAGACTGACGGAAGGCGCGCACCACATCTTCGCACGATGATCCACCCTCGAGAGCATCTGAGATCGCGGCGCCGACTGCTGCGGCAAATGGCCGGCATCTCCATGGGTCTGCCTCTGGCCCCCTGGTTGGAAATCGCAGGGCTGGCGCAGAAGCCAGCGACGCCGCGGGTAGATAAGCATGGCAAGGACTCGGCGCCTCCCCAAACGCCCTTTTCGCCGGAAGAAGAGCAGTTCCTGGACGACCTTGAACGGAGCAATTTCCTGTTTTTCTGGGAGCAAGCCAGTCCGCAGACGGGCTTGATTAAAGACCGCTGCAACGCACGCACTGCGGACACGAGTGTGGTGGCGAGCATCGCCTCGACCGGCTTTGGCCTGACTGCCATATGTATTGCCGAAAAGCGCGGGTTCCTCCCCTACCAGGACGCGCGCCTGCGCGTGATTGCGACCCTCACCTTTCTTTGGCGAACGCTGCCCACGCATCGTGGGTTCTTCTATCACTTCGCCAACATCAATACCGGGGAAAGAATCTGGGACTCGGAAGTGTCTTCGGTTGATACAGCCATTCTGCTTTGCGGAATACTTACGTGCCGCCGGTACTTTGACGATCGCGACATCATCCAGCTGGCCCATGCCATTTTTGACCGGGTCGACTGGACCTGGCTCTCCGAAGACACCGCACTGCTGCCGCAGGGCTGGACCCCAGAGTTCGGGTTTCTGCCGTACAAGTGGGACTTCTACAGCGAGCTGATGATGATCTACCTGCTGGGGATGGGTTCCTCCACTCATCCCCTGCACCCGTCGGCGTGGTCGGCCTGGAAAAGGATCACGTTCGAGTACGACGGGGAGCGCTACATTGGCTCGTTTGCGCCGCTCTTTGTTCACCAGTACTCGCAGGCCTGGTTCGACTTCAGGGGCAAGCGCGACAAGTATGCCGACTACTTCGTGAACTCGGCGATCGCTACGGATGTGCACCGCCGCTTCTGCGTGGAACTGGGGAAGCAGTTTCCCGATTACAGCGACGATCTTTGGGGGATTACTGCCTCAGATTCTGACAAAGGCTATGTGATCTGGGGCGGGCCGCCGGCCATGGGCCCGATCGATGGAACGGTGGTTCCTGCTGCTCCGGGAGGCTCAATTCCCTTTCTGCCCACTGCCACGATGCGGGTGTTGAAAAACATACGGGCTCACTACCCGCAGGCCTGGTGCCGCTACGGCTTCGTGGACGCGTTCAATCCGCTGAAAAACTGGTATGACCATGACGTTGTCGGCATCGACACTGGCATCACCATGCTTATGGCGGAGAATGCACGATCGTCTTTCGTCTGGGAGACCTTCATGAAGAACCCCGAGGCACAACGGGGGATGGCCGTCGCTGGATTTCAGAGCTACACCCCGGTTGTGCCGGGAACGTAGATATCGATTAAAAATGAGATGGGTTGTCGCTTCGTGTTGAAGCCAGCGGAAGAGCCAGGATCTCGTTCACCAATTCCGATAGCCTTCGAATATCCGTCTCCAGATTCTTTGCCAGAGCTCTTGCCTCTGTGTTGGTTTCAAGGTTGGCTGCCAGATAAACAACATTGGTGATGCTTTGGAGCGGGTTGTTGATATTGTGGGCAAGTTGATTCGCCATGGCAGCCGCGGCAGCAGCCCTTTCCTGATCGATCAGCCGTTTCTTTTGGTGTTGTTGTCGAAAGCCGGCGGCGGCAAAGTCTGCCAGCATCTGCATGGTGCGAATGTCTCCGTGGTCGAACGCCTCGACGCATCCATGCGCCATGACGAAGATAGTTCCTCGCGTACCATCGATCTGCCAGGGGAGCAGGATCCCATCCGTCACCGATGGAGCTTGCACTCCGAGAATCTCGAAAAACCGTTGCGAGACACGGAAGAGTTGTGGCCGGCCGCGCTCGAGGCAAATACCGCAGGCACTCGGATAGCGGGGAAGGATCGCGTCCAAGAACCCAGAGTAAAGTCCAGCAGTCGCGACCCAGTGATAAAAGTGCTCGTCGGTTCGATCTTGTTTTTCAATACTGATGCCGGCGCTATCGGCTCCACATAAGTCGACCGCGGCGTTCACCAGTTCCTGCAGAATTGTTTCAGGATTTTCAACAAAGGCGTGGGCGAGGCGTCCGAGCCCGGCCATCTGCAAGGAAACATCGCGAGCGTTTGGTTTTCGACCGGCATACTGAGGATCGCTCAGAATGTCAATTACTTCGAGGCCTGTGTCTTCGGATTCCGGGGCACGTAGACTCATCGCAAACCTCCTCCGGCGGTGATCCGGGGAGGAGTCTAATCTTAAACTGTTGAGTGTCGTCCAGAGAGGAAAATCGACGGTCCGGGTGTTTGGGTCGCCGGTTTTGGCCAGAGCGACGCCGTTGGGTGTATTTTCTTGTAATGATTCGCTTACCATTTTCGAGCCTTCTCGCCTGCGCGGCTCTGATTGCCACGACCGCTCCGCTTTTCGCACAATCACCGGCTAAGCCGAAACCCGAGGAAACCGAAATCTGGGAGCCGGTTCCCAAGGTGGTAACTCCGGGCGCCACGTGTGGGGCGGCGCCTTCGGATGCGATCGTGCTCTTCGACGGCAAGAACCTGGATCAGTGGGTCACAAACCGTGACAAGTCCCCGGCTAAATGGGACGTGGCCGATGGAGTGATGACTGTGAACAAATCGGGCGGAAGCATCGAGACCAAGCAGAGCTTCACCAACTATCAGCTGCACGTGGAGTGGAAAGTTCCCACCAACATCACCGGCAGTGGCCAGGCACGTGGCAACAGTGGCGTGTTCCTGGCCTCCACCGGACCGGGCGACGACGGGTATGAGCTGCAGGTACTCGATTCCTACGAAAACAAGACATACGTGAACGGTATGGCAGGCAGCCTTTATAAGCAGGCAATTCCACTGGCGAACCCCACGCGCAAGCCGGGAGAGTGGCAGACCTACGATATCGTGTGGACGGCGCCTACCTTTAACGCGGATGGCTCGGTAAAGACGCCGGCTTATGCCACGGTCTTGTTCAACGGCGTGCTGGTGGAAAATCACTTTGAGTTGAAAGGCCAGACCCTTTATATTGGCAAGCCTTTTTACAAGGCCTATACCAGCGCTCCCATCAAGCTCCAGGCCCATGGCGATAAGAGTGAGCCCATCAGTTTTAGGAATATCTGGATAAGAGAGCTCAATTAGCTGTCCCTACCTGCCTCTTGCACTCCGCTTGACGGGTTTGCGCTTGCCGGCATGGCCGGACGCGAGTTTGTCTCGCAACTGAATGTTGTGAGCATTGACGATGGACGCGATCAGGCCGGGGAAGCGCTGATCTATTTCTGTACAACGTGAAGTGTTTTGCATTTCGACCCCGCGGCGTTCCCCACGGATCAAGCCTGCTTCTCTCAGCGCTTTGAAGTGCTGCGAGAGAGTCGATTTGGGGATGGGCCTTTCGCTTACGTTCACAAAATTGGTACAGTTTTGGGAACACGCTGAGCTTGCTATATCGGTGAATATCGCGACCCGCACTGGATCAGAGAGCGCGTGAAGAATCCCCTCCACTGTAATGTCTTCGATGGAAGGGTGGAATAGGGGCCGCATGATTTTCATCCTACATTCACAAGGCTGCTTGTTCAATAGTGCAGATATTCCGAACTATTGAATCCTGGACTCGGTGATCCCCATCTTAACCGTCAGCAAGTGGTTGAGAGTCTTCGAAGAGGGATCGCATATGAGCAAGCTTCAAGGTAAGGTAGCAGTGGTTACGGGGGCGTCCAAGGGTATCGGAGCCGCCATTGCCAAGTCATTGGCCGCGGAAGGCGCGTCCGTGGTTGTGAACTACGCGTCGAGCAAGTCGGGCGCGAAAACAGTGGTCGATTCCATCACCGCAGCAGGCGGCAAGGCTGTCGCGGTCGGTGGCGACGTTTCCAAGGCTTCCGAGGCGGAAGGCATCATCGACGCCGCCATCAAGAACTATGGCCGGCTGGACATCCTGGTCAACAATTCCGGGGTTTATGAGTTCTCCCCGATCGAGGCCGTCACGGAAGACCAGTTCCACAGAATGTTTAACATCAACGTTCTTGGCCTGCTGCTCACTACCCAGGCTGCCCTCAAGCACATCGGCGAGGGAGGCAGCATTATCAATGTCGGCTCGGTGGTAAGCCGTGTCACCCCTCCTGCATCCGCGGTTTATACCGGGACCAAAGGGGCCGTAGATGCGATCACCGGCGTGCTTGCGCGGGAACTGGGGCCGAAGAACATCCGCGTCAACACCATCAACCCGGGCATGGTCGAGACGGAAGGCACGCAGAGTGCGGGCTTCCTCGGCACTGATTTCGAGAAAGCCCTCGTCGCTCAGACGCCACTTGGCCGTATTGGGCAGCCGCGCGATATCGCGTCGGTTGCCGTGTTTCTCGCGTCTGACGATTCGGGCTGGCTTACAGGCGAGCAGATTCTGGCCGGCGGCGGGCTCCGCTAACGCAAGTGCCCCATGCAGCATGGGCTCGCATGGGGCAATTCGCAAACAAAACCTTTTCTTTAACCAAATAATCCAACCGGGGCTTGGTTCGCAGGGGAGTACGCTTTCGCCTGCGGCTGCCTGCGGTAAATGCCCACCTGGAGTCGAGGAGAATGCAATGGGAAAGCTGGACGGAAAAGTAGCAGTGATTACAGCAGCAACTTCCGGCATGGCGCTGGCGACGGCGAAGCTGTTCGTGCAAGAGGGTGCGTATGTGTTCATTACCGGAAGACGCAAGGACAAGCTGGATGAGGCGGTGAAAGCGATTGGGCGGAATGTGACTGGCATTCAGGGCGATGCTTCCGACCTCGACGATCTGGATCGGCTGTATGACTCGGTTAAAAAGGCAAAGGGAAAGATCGATGTGTTGTTCGCCAGCGCGGGCATGGGTGAACTGATAAAACTTGAAGACGTTACGCCCGAGCACTTCGATAAGACCTTCGGCCTGAACGTCCGGGGCACTTTGTTTACGGTGCAGAAGGCTCTGCCCATTTTCAACGATGGCGGGTCGATTTTCATGAATGGATCGATTGCAAGCGTTAAGGGCTTTCCGGCTTTTGGTGTCTACAGCGCCAGCAAAGCTGCCGTGCGATCATTTGCGCGGACGTGGCTGCTAGAGCTGAAGGAACGGAAAATACGAGTGAATGTGTTGAGTCCGGGAACCATCGATACGCCGATTCTTGACCCGCTTGGGCCGGACGCGAAGAAGCAGTTCGCTTCGATGATTCCACGGGGGGAGATTGGACGTCCGGAGGAGATTGCGACGGCTGCGCTGTTTCTGGCTTCGAGCGATTCCAGTTTTGTGAATGGGATCGAGTTGTTCGTGGATGGCGGGGTCGCATCGATTTAGTGAGACCGGAACAAGCCGCACTGGCAACTGGCTGATACCGGCCGGAGTGACAAAGCGGACGCGCTGGGCGGGGGTTGGCAACAACTTCAGGCGCGGGGATCGAGCACAGCTAGTGTGCGATCGATCACTCCGATCGCGGTTCTGAAGGTCTTTGGTAGTTCTTCGGGGGCGATCAGGAAAGCGCATTGAGCCAGGAGATCGGCAAATAGGGTTTGCTCTCTCCAGGTTTTGTCCAGATGTCCGCCGGCCGCTCGATAAGCATCGGCAAACCAGGCACCTTCGACAACGGGCGATTCATGCTCGAACCTTAAGAGGTTGCCGATGTCAATGACGCTCGCTCCGGAGAAGGCGAATTCCCAATCAAGCACCGCAGCCAGATGTTGGCGGCCATTGGTGTCGCGGCGGATCAGGAAATTTTTTTGATTGAAATCGCTGTGACAGAGTTGGTGAGTCGCGGAAGGCTGATGCAGGTCGGGCCGGTGAATAAGGCTTCGCTGCAGGCGGCGGCATCTTTCCGAGCCTAATCGGCGTTGCAGATTTGCGTCGTCAAGGCAGGATTGCATGAATCCCACGGTCCCGGTGGCATAGCTGGTGAAGGGTTCCGTTACTTTTGGGCCCGGCCCCAGCAGGCCACATTGGGTAAATCGGAGGTCGTGAATCCGAGCTGCTACAAGTGCCAGTTGCTCGCAAATATCTCTGCAGTCTGCGGTGGATAGGCTGTCCTCAATGTTCGCAAGCAGATGGCCTTCTACATACGTCATGGCGAATGCTCCCAGTCCTCCCGGAAAATGTTCGGAGGCGCGCCACAGGACTTTTGGCACTGGCACTTGCGGCGCTTCGCGCGATAGGTAGTCCAGTAGATCGGCTTCCATCTGCAATCGTTCGTGTTGGGGGGAAAGCCGGAGGACACGACGGTCGCCGTCTGCGAACTCCACGAGGATGTTCGTGGTGCTAAACCCGCCGCTGAGTACAGCCGAGTTGCGCAGACCCGAGGAGCTGAGTTGGGAGGCTGCTTCCAGCACGATTTCAGGCGGAAGACTGGAGGGTGAGGAGGGCCGTTGATCGTATTTTGCTTTGAAGTCCATTGAGCGTCGAGGTTTCCAGCTTAAACTGCTGGTCCGGTTCGGAATGGGCCCAAACAGGTTGGAACAAAGTAAGGCAGAACATACCCCATAAAGAGGGTGTGTGAGAACCAGGATTTACGAATTTAGTCCCGCAGGGACGGCTGAACTTAGCCCAGGCTCAGTGGCCGCCTGAGGCTTCGCCTCCGGGGTGGAAACTTTTTGTGGCCAGGGCCAAGGGAATGCCGATGAGGGCTACGAGGGCCATCATGCGGAAGCAGTCCATAAAGCCTATCAGGCTCGCTTGTTGATTCAGTTGGTTGTACAGCAATCCTTGAGCGTGTTGCGCCGAGTCGAAATGCGAATAGCCCAGGTGCTCAAAGGTTTTGGTCAGTGCGTCGATTCGTGAGTGAAATAGCGGTGAGGTAACATCAGCACTCTGCGCCAGGCGGTCGGTATGGAGGTCTGTGCGGCGCTCATGCACGGTGGTGATGAATGCAACGCCGAAACTACCGCCCCAGTTGCGGGCGAGATTGGTCAGACTCGAGCCCTTATTGTTCTTGCCCGGAGGCAGGTAAGAATAGGCAAGCACGCTGACCGGCACAAACAAGAAGGCGTAGCCGAAGCCCTGTAACGCTCGTGCCAATGCGTAATGCGTGTAATTGGTCTGCAGCGTGAAGCCGCTGTAATAAAACATGGAGAGCGAAACCACGAAAAAGCTGAAGGCGATCAACCATCGCGGACTGACTTTACCCTTCTGCGTCAATATGGCGACGAAAGGCGCCAGCACCGTGATCACCGCGGCTCCGGGCCCCAAGACCAGACCCGCATCAGTGGCGGTGTAACCGTACAAACTTTGCAGGATCTCAGGAATCATGGTCGTACTGCCAAAAAGAACGAAGCCAAAGAGGAAATAGAAGATATTGGCGAACGCGAAATTTCTTTCCCGCAATAGTCCGAGTTCTACCACCGGATCGGGTACTCGCAATTCCCACCACACGGCAAGCACCAGGCAGACAATGGCTGCTACAAACATGGCCGTAATCACGGAACTGCCAAACCAGTCGTCGATCTGCCCACGATCGAGTACGAATTCCAGGAAGGCGAAGCCCAACGCGATCAGCAGAATGCCTATGTAATCCACCCGCAATTTGCCTAGACGCCTGGCCTCGGCTACTTCTGCTTTGAATGCAGGTGGGTCGCTCACCAGGCGGCTGCTGAGGAAGAGAGAGATGAGCCCGATCGGCACATTGATAAAGAAGACCCACCGCCAGGAGAAGCTGTCAGTGATCCAGCCGCCCAACGGCGGCCCGATGGCCGGGGCGGTCACAATCGCGACGCTGTAGAGGGCGAAGGCGGCGGCTCGTTTGTTCGCGGGAAAAGTGTCGACCAGGATCGCCTGCTCCACCGGAGCCAGGCCGCCACCACCAATTCCCTGCAGCACGCGGAAGATGACCAGGAAGTTCAGGCCGGGCGCGATGCCGCACAGGAAAGAGGTCGCGGTGAACAGGCCCACGCTGATCATGTAGTAACGCTTTCGCCCGAGAACGCGACTCAACCATGCGCTCATGGGCAGTACTACTGCGTTGGCCACCAGGTAGGAGGTCAGGACCCACGTAGTCTCATCAAAGCTGCGTCCCAGGCCGCCCGCGATGTGCGGCAGCGATACGTTGGCGATCGACGTATCCAGCAGTTCCATGAACGTGGCCAACGTGACCGTCAATGCCACCGCCCACGGGTTGACCTGCCTGGTGCTCGCTGAGACCGGTACGGCGCGTAGTTCCGCTGTTGTGGTCGCCACCGTGCGTCAGCCTTCCTTTGAGCGAGATACGGATCAGATGTATACTGAGACCGATCGGTCGCAAAAGAAATGGCAGCAAAGACAACCAAATCCTCCCGGGGTCAAGCTACCCGCCGGCGCATCGTGGAGCAATCCGCCGCTGTTTTCAATCGGCACGGTTACTCCGGCACTTCCATGTCTGAACTGATGACGGCTACTGGTCTTGAAAAGGGTGGTCTTTACCGGCACTTTGCGAGCAAGCAGGATCTTGCGGCGGCCGCCTTCGACTATGCGTGGGAGACGGTCAGCGAGCCACGCTGGCGTGGACTTGAAGCCTGCGCGAGTTCCATGGAAAAGCTTCTGTTGCTGGTGAAGAACTTTGTTGAGCAGCCGCCGCGCCCTCTTCCCGGTGGGTGCCCGCTACTCAACACTGCAGTCGATAGCGATGACGGGAATCCGCTGCTCCGCGGCAAAGCTCGCGCGGCCCTCGACGAGTGGCGCGCCAAGATCGCGGATATTGTCCACCGGGGACAGCAGAAGGGGGAGTTGCGAGGAGGCGTTGATCCGGCCGCCGTTGCGGCGATCGTCATCGCAAGCCTGGAAGGAGCCATCATGATGTCGCGCTTGGAAAAAACTCGTGAACCTATGCACACAGTTGGCGCGCACCTTGCGGGATTCCTCCAAACCTTAAAGGTCGATGGCCTTTAGATTGAGCTTCGCACTTGCTCCCTCTCGTTCTTCCCTGCCATCCTAGGGCATGGCCATCCGCACGCTTTCGTCCCGCGAAGTTTATCGAAATCCCTGGTTCAGTTTGCGCGAGGACGCCATTGAGCGCAGCAATGGAGCACACGGCATTTATGGCGTGGTCGATAAGCCGGACGGCGCGGTTATTCTGCCTATTGACGGCGACCACATATGGCTGGTGGAGCAGTTCCGGTACACCGTCGGCGAACGAGCGCTCGAACTACCCCAGGGCGCCTGGGCTTCAGACAATGTGGACCCGGAAGCCCTGGCGCGCGGCGAGCTGCGCGAGGAGACCGGACTGACGGCTGGCCGCATGACCCAGTTGCCGTGGGTGTGGATGGCCTATGGCTTCGTCCGCCAGCGCCAACACATCTTCGTGGCCGAAGAATTGGTGCCAGGTCCGCACGAGCGGGACCCCGAAGAGGACGACATGGAGGTCGTCCGGTTGTCCATCGTCACCTTTGAGCAGAAGCTCAGAGATGGCGAGATTCGCGATGTTTGTACGTTCGCGGCCTGGGCCAGCTATCGACTGTGGCGGCAACCGCTTACTCCTTAATCGGCCTCGACCTTAGGGGCGCGAACCGGCAAATGAGATGATCAGCTGGTCCAGTGGCATGGCCTGCTTGACGGCCTGCGGTGGAACCATGGGCGTGATCGGAAGCGGAGTTCCATTTGACTCTGCCTTGTCGAAGGCTTTGGTACCCGCGGTAGTACCTGTTACTTGAAATTCGCTGATCTCGTAAGGAAGCCCGTTTGAGGAAAGAGAGGACGGGCCGTCGGTTACCTGGAAATGCAGGTGAGGCACGACCGAATTGCCGGTGTCGCCCACCAGGCCGATCACCTGGCCCAAGTGAACTTTCTCACCACTGCGCACCTTGATGCTGCCGGGCTGCATGTGCGCGTAGAGAGCATAGCGGTGACCGCCGAGGTCAAGGATGACACAGTTGCCGTCAGCTTTATCCAGAGTGATGTTGGTAGGGTAACTGCCCGGTGTTTGCTCAGGCTCACCGTCAATGACGGAGACGACGAGAGCGTCAGCAACCGCCAGCACCGGCTGGCCAAAGATGGCGTAACTTTCCAGCTTTTCGCGGGGGCCGGCATAGATTCGTCTGCCGGCATCGGTTTGCTCCCAGTCCACCGCGTACCGTTGCGCGACCCATACGCGGCCGTTAACAGGGAGGGCTGCGCGGGTGTGGCGTGTGGCGTCGCAGCATGAGTCCGCTGAGATGTAATTCATTCCACGCAGTGGAGGCCCGATCGACGCAACTGGCCGCCGGTCGACCGTCGTGGTACCTCCCGTCTCGTTGAATTCCTGATGCCCTGGAGGGGCTGCGTCTACCTGAAGGGAGATCCGGTGCGAGAGATCGGCGGGGACCTTCGCCCCGGGGGCAAGCGTGATATTGAGGAAGAGCAGCGCCTGCGTGCCCTTGGCAAGCGTTCCCGTGGAATCGCGCTGACCGGCAGGCTGAAGGCGTCCGGCAACAGCGGCGGTGTCGAGTGTTTGCAGGGTGGCGCCTTCGCTGATCACCTCAACTTTCTTCACTGCAATTTCCGCGCTCGAGAAGTTAGTCATTCCTAATTCGTAGACGAGGTGTACGTGCCCGTCTGAGCCCATGAAAGGCACCGGAGCGTCCTGCACTGCGAGCAGGAGCGGGGTCATATTCTCTGGAGCCGCGGCGCGTCCAAGCGGGCTGGTGGTTAGGAGCGCGAGAAGCACGAACAGGAAGGGCGAGGCGGAAAAAATTCCGGCGATGTTCATAAGCTGCTTGCTTCCTCGATCACAATGGAAACGGGGCCGACGGGTACGGGAGAGTTTCTGCATTGTATATGTTTTAGTTCAACAGCATGGGGCGAGCACAGTAGAATCGAAGGCTATGCAACTTGGTTTCATGAGCGCCATCGTCCCCGACCTTACGCTGGAAGAAGTATTCGGGCTGGGCAAATCTACGGGCTATTCGTGTGTCGAGCTGATGTGTTGGCCTCCGGGCAAGGCCGATCGCCGGTACGCCGGGGTTACCCACATCGACGTCAGCAAATTTGACGAGGCGGACGCTTCGCAGGTGTTGAGCGTCGCCAGTGCGCACGGGATGAAGATCAGCGGTCTGGGATATTACCCGAATGTGCTCACTCCGAATGTGGAGGAAGCCAACGCTACGACTGCTCACCTTAAGCGCGTGATGAGCGCAGCGAGGATGCTTGGACTGACCGTCGTGAGCACGTTTGTGGGGCGCGACTGGACGAGGTCCCTCGCAGACAATTGGCCTCGCTTCTTATCTGTCTGGGGCGATCTGATTTCATATGCTGAGGATCAGGGGGTTCGTGTTGCTATTGAGAACTGCCCTATGCTCTTTACCGCCGACGAATGGCCCGGTGGGAAGAACCTGGCCTCCAGCCCCGCAATCTGGAGGCGCATGTTCGCGGAGATTCCGAGCGCCAACTTTGGCCTCAATTACGATCCGTCGCATATGGTTTGGCAGCAGATGGACTATATCGCTCCGATTGGTGAGTTTTCGTCTCGGATATTCCGGGTTCATTTGAAGGATGTTGCAGTCGATCGGCAACGGTTGGATGAGGTGGGCATCCTGGCTTACCCGCTTGAGTTTCATACCCCAAAACTGCCGGGCAGGGGGGATGTCGACTGGGCGGGGTTTCTGCGTGCACTCGCGAACGCGGGGTATGATGGGCCGGTTTGCGTGGAAGTGGAGGAGAGGGAGTTTGAAGGGAGTCTGGAGCAACGGAAACGGGCGCTTGCTCTCAGCTCTGAATATTTGCGGCCATTGTTTGGGTTTGATGCTGGTTGAGGGAAACGCCTGAGCCCCTCGGATTCGCTGCTCACGACACAGCGGGGACCTGGGGCACCCTCCGATTGTTTCCGTGGATGCGAGTGGGTCCCTGGAACCGTCAGTACATGATCCAGCCGCCGTCGACGTTGAGGGTCTGGCCGGTCATGGCGTCGCCTAATTCTGTTGAGAGGAAGAGGCATACGCGGGCCAGGTCGAGCGGGCTGATGCGGCGCTTGAGGCTTTGCAGCGCCATCACTTTATCTGCTTCCTCCTTGGACATGAGCTTGCGTTCTCCCTCAGTTTCAATGGCTCCCGGAGTTATGCAGTTTACGCGGACGTTGTGCTCGCCCATTTCTCTGGCCAAGGCGCGGGTGAACCCAATGATCGCTCCCTTCGAAGCGATGTAGTGAGTCAGGTTCTGCAATCCGGTGAAGAAGGTGACGGACGAAATATTTACGATGGCTCCGGCCCGTTGCCGAACCATGTGGGGCACTACCAGCTTCGTGCATAGGAAGACGCTCTTCAGATTGATGTTCTGCATTCCATCCCACTGCTCTTCTGTCATCTCCAGAAAGGGTTGCCGTGGATAAATGCCGGCATTGTTGATCAAGATGTCGATGCGGCCGAATCGTGTGATCGCATTCTCAACCACAGTTGCCATGGCTTCGCGGCTACTCGCATTGGCCTCAAAGCCAAACACCGAGCCGCCTGCCGCTTGTAGAGTGGCTGCGACGTTCTTAACGCCAGGAGCATCCAGGTCGGCAAGAAATACATGGGCTCCGCACTCGGCAAACAACTTTGCGACCCCCGCGCCAATTCCTGCTGCTGCCCCGGTCACAATGACGACTTTGTCCTTGATCAGTTCCATCCACCGCTCCTCCGTACAAGGGCTGATGGTATCAAATACCGTTCATTCGCCCGACCGCGGGCTCCAGGCCGAAGAGCGGCGGTTTCGACAAGGGCAGTTCCGGTATTCTGTAAAACATATACAGAGGACTTCGCGGGGTTATTGATGGCCATCAGGGTTACTCGCAGCGATCCGCGGTATGCGCTGTTGCATCGCAGCCGCAATTTTCGCTGGGACGGCGACGCAGCGGACGCGGTTGCCGAGATCGAACTGTGCGAGACTGCGGAGCAGGCTGCCGAAGCCCTGCAACGGGCCATCAACGCGGGCATGCGGCCCACCATACGCAGCGGCGGCCACTGCTATGAGGATTTTGTGGTGAATAATCCCGGGGGGATGCTCCTGGATTTGAGCCTGCTGAAAAGCGATGCCCTGCCCGGCGATGGAGATCGTTATCGCATCAGCCCCGGGCAGCAGCTGGGCGAGGCCTACATCGACCTGTATAAGCGACGGGGCGTGACCATCCCGGGAGGCAGCTGCTACAACGTGGGGGCCGGAGGACACATTACCGGGGGCGGCTACGGAGTACTCTCGCGGCTCTATGGTTTGACCGTCGACTGGGTCTCGGCCATTGAGATTCTCACCGTCGATAACAAAGGACACGTAGAGCTCAGAAAGATCGACCGGCATCATGATGCAGATCTTTTTCGTGCCTGCCTGGGTGGGGGAGGGGGAAACTTCGGGATTGTGACCGCTTTTCTTTTTGACCGATTGCCAACCGCTCCGTTTGAAGTTGCAAATGCCCACTTCTCGTTTGACTGGGCCAGCATGACTGAGGACAGATTTGTCGCACTACTGCAGGCGTTTGGCGATTACATGGCGCAGCGGGGCTGCGACCGGGACACGTGGGGCCTGTTTGCAGCGCTCGGCCTGTCGCATATTTCTTCCGGCCGGATTGGGCTTGGGTTGCAATTCTGTAATCCGGATGGCCACTGCGATAATTTGAAGCCGTTGGACGAGTTTTTAGACCGGTTTGTGGAGTTCGACCCGGTGGAGAGACGCGCGGGTATACCGGGCGACCAGCGGTTTGCGCCGCGCACGCCGGCAGACCGGCAGCACACGGGACGCTACAGCATCGACCGGTTGCTGTGGCTGGAGGCAACCATTGGCGATAGCGGGGGCGGGCACAGTGGACGGGCAGCTTACAAATCGTCATACATGAAGCGGAACTTTACGCCCAATGAAGCGAAGTGTATCTATAAACACCTGACGAGCATGGTGCCTGGCGTGGATTTGCGGGGAGCGGTCATGGCGGTGGATTCGTATGGAGGTGCGGTCAATGCGAAGGATCTGGCCGCCACAACATCCGTCTGGCAGCGGTCGTCGATCATGAAGGTCCAGTTCCAGCAATATTGGGATCGGGCGGAGGAAGACGCGGAACGTCTGCAATGGATGCGAGAGTTCTACACCGATGTTTACTCGCAGGAAGTTGAGCCGCAGTACGCGGGTACTCCCTACCCGAACGAATACTACGAGGGTTGCTACATTAACTATCCAGACAGCGATATGCTCGCGTATGCGTTCTGGCCGCAGGTTTACTACGGCACCGGGGATCTTTACCCATTTCTGCAGCAGGTGAAGCGGCGCTATGACTCGAACAACATCTTTCATCACAAGATGGCGATCCGCGCATAGAGGAGCGTTCGATTGCGTCACAGTGAGCTACACTGCAAAACGAGAGTCGCATTGGTGAGCGAACCGAAGCGCATCGCGCTACAAGTCCAAATCAAAGGAGCACATCGATGGGAACGCAGTCCAGAAGAGGTCTTCTGAAGAGCGCGGCTACGGCGGCCGCGGTCGCAACCGGCGGCGCCATGCTGGGCACGGCTGCCGAGGCAAAGAAAACGAGCGCGCTCGAAAAGAAGGCCTACTCGTGCAAGCCCAATGAGGACAACGCTCCCGCGGCTCCTCCACTATTCTCGAGCGCCGTCTCCTACGGCAACCTGCTTTTCCTTGCCGGCGTGGGCGCACACTTCGAGGGTACGATTGAAGAACACACCAAGCATGTTCTCGACGAATTAGAGAAGAACCTCATCTGTGCCGGGTCTTCCATGGAGAAGGTGCTCAAAGTGAATGTCTACCTGAACGACATCAAAGACTGGGCAAGAATGAACACCGCCTATGCCGGCCGTTGGGGAAAAGTGCCTCCTGTGCGGACTACGGTTGCCCCCGCGGGCGGCATTCCCGGAAACTCCCTCGTAGAAATCGACCTTATTGCTTATATCTAACTCTCGAGACCCGGGGAGCCCATGACCAGGAAAATACTGATACAGACGATGATCGCGCTGGCCGGGGGCGCGAACGCTTTCGCCTAGCAGGCCCAGCCTGTCTATGATCTGCTGCTGCGTGGCGGACACGTGCTTGACGACAAGAATCATATTGACGGCCTCATGGATGTGGCGATCAAGGACGGCAAGATCGCCAAACTGGCCGCACACATTCCCGCTACGTCGGCGCTGAAGACGGTGGATGTCAAGGGTCTTTATGTGACTCCGAGGTTGATCGACATTCACGTACACGTTTATGCAGGCACGGGCGAGCGCAATTCCTAATCGTGGGCACCTGCGGGACTTAGATTTGTGACGGAAGCGGCAGACTACATCTCGTAACCACGGTCCTTGGTTCTGGACGGGTGCCCCTCGCAGTCCCTTAAATATTCACTAAGGTAAGTTCATTTCGGATCTGAGGTAATTCTCCCCCGTTCGGGTATTTTGGCGTGGGGCATCTCCTGTGGTAGCCTCTTTATGTGACCTTCGCTCCAAACAGCTTCGTACTTTCTCGCCGCGCTTCCTCAGCGCCGGCTAGCTGTTGTTGTTCGCGATAGTTCCCGCACCCATCTCATCAGCAGTATTTTCTTCTCATTACTAATCTCACCAGGGAAAACCTCATTTGAGATTCGCTCCCCAGCTACGCAGGTCTGAACCACGCGCTTCCCTCTTGCAGCGCTCCTTCTGCTCTTGTTGTTGCCGCTAGCTGTTTCCCGCCTTATCCGGAAAAAATCTCAAGGAGTTCGTTTATGCGTGACTTGCGGCTTGTACTTCCGAATTGCCTTCTTTCTATGCTGATTTTGATTGCCCCCGGCGCCCGGGCACAGATGGTGGGCGGCACCATTTCCGGAGACGTAGTCGATCCCGTAGGCTCTGCCCTTGCGGGGGCTGAAGTGGTCATCCGCAATGAAGAGACGGGGAGTGAACGCGACTTTGTTACCGCGGACGGCGGAACCTTCTCCGTACCCTCGGTGGCCGTTGGCGTGTATACCGTGACCGTTTCCCGGGATGGATTTGCTCCGTTGAGTCGAACAGGAATCGGGCTCACGGTTGGCCAGAATGTCCAACTGCACCTTGCCCTTACAGTCGGCAGTGTCCAACAAACGGTCGCCGTCGTGGACACACCGGCCGTGGTTGATACTTCTACCCTCCAGACACAGGGACTGGTCGATGAGCGACAGGTAAAAGAGCTGCCACTGAATGGGCGCAGCTTCGACCAGCTTATCGAGCTCAACCCGGCATCGGTCAGCTACACCACCCAACGTTCGGGCGGTGTGGGCACATCCAACTCTTCGGTCGGCAATATGTACTCAGTCTCAGGCCGGCGCCCGCAAGATAATCTCTTCCTGCTGAACGGAATCGAGTACACCGGAGCCTCGCTTATCAACGTGACTCCGGGCGGTACCAGCGGGCAGCTGCTGGGCGTGGACGCAGTCCGTGAGTTTAACGTGGTCAGCGATACGTATGGCGCGAACTATGGCAAGCGCACGGGTGCGCAGGTCTCAATCATTACCGCTTCGGGAGGAAACAGGGTCCACGGTTCGGTGTATGAATTCCTGCGCAACAGCGCCCTGGATGCACGAAATTACTTCGATCAAGCGAGCATCCCGGAGTTTCAGCGGAATGACTTTGGCGCCGCACTGGGCGGCCCGCTGCGCCACGACAAGCTATTTGGATTTGGTAACTACGAAGGTTACCGCCAACATCTTGGCCTGAGCGCGGTCAGCTTTGTTCCGGACAGCGCCTCGCGCGCTGCTGCTTCCGCCATCGTGCAGCCACTGCTCGCATTGTGGCCGGTAGCCAACGGTCCGGAGCTGCTCAACCCGAACGGCACACCAAGTGGGATCGCAGAAGCGTTCGCCAACCCGCCGCAACATGTTCGAGAGGATTTTGGAACGACGCGGATCGATGCCAACTTGACGGCCAACGATTTGCTTTTTGGCGTTTATACCGCGGATGACAGTGACGCCAATACCCCCTCGCAGAATCCTTACTCAACAATCTACGAGCGGCTGCGGGAGCAGGTGTTGAGCGCGCAGGAGCAGCACGTCTTTTCACCCAACCTGCTCAATACACTCCGCATTGGCTTCTCACGAGGAGCTTATTACTTTACCGGCCACGCGCCTGGGTCGGTGCCTGGCTGGATTGCCGGCAAACCTGTCGGCGCCGTCGTGATCTCGGGAAGCACCGCATCGAACGGGGCCTCTCAGGTCACGCTCGCGGGCGCGAACACCGGCAGCAACAATCAGGCCGTTCGGAACCTGTTTACCGTGGATGAGCACGTTTTCTGGACCCACGGCCGGCACCAGGTCGAGTTCGGTGTCTGGCTGCAACGGCTGCAATCCAACGACAACCTGGCGCAGAACCAGTATGGACAGGCGTCTTTCTCGACCCTGAGTTCGTTCTTAAAGGGCAGTGTTGCGACGTTCACGATTGTTCCTGCGCCCACGGAGCTGGGTTGGCGCTCTCTCTTCGCAGCAGGTTTTATCGAAGACGCCTGGAAAGTAACGCCGCGGCTCGAGCTTCGCGCCGGCTTCCGCTCCGAGTCGACCGACGGTTGGAACGAGGTCCACGGCCGCGCATCGAATTATGGTTTTACCAATGGGGTGATTCACACGAATCCCACAATCGGCAGCTCTGCTCTGTCAAATAACCGGGCAACGTTCATGCCTGAACCGCGTATCGGTGTCGCTTACGATTTGTTTGGGAATGGCAAGACAGCGATCCGAGCAAACTTCGGCGTACATCGCGCGCTGCTGGACACACTGGATTACCGGCTTGACCAGACGGCGCCGTTCAACACTACCCTGTCGTTCAGCAATACTACGGTGGATAAACTGGCTAGCCTCGCCAGCGGATCGTCCACGGGAACTGGACTGATCTCGCCCAGCAATGTGCAGCCGGATATCTCTACCCCGACGGTGCTGGCCTGGACATTCAAGATTGAGCAGCAGGTCGCCCCTGCTACTTCTCTCACCATCGGCTATGTGGGTTCGCACGGGTACCACCAGATACTTTCAGAGGACCAGAACACGCCAGCCACGGTGACTTGCCCTGCACCCGGATGCTCAGCTGCGCTCGCTCCGGGAACGGTATTCTATCCGTCAACGACCAAGGCGAACCCCAACGTGGCGAACACCACCTCCTGGATTGGGCAGGGAGTGAGCAACTATAACGGCCTGGAAGTCGATGTGCGGCGGCAGTTGTCGCATGGACTGCAGCTTCGGGGAGTTTACACTTTTGCCAGCAACCTGGATAACGGTTCGGCTTGGAATACCAGTGTGTCGTCAAATACTCCGGCCTACGTGATGTATCCGGGGAACCCTTCGCTTGACTATGGCCCGGCCGCCACAAATATTCGCCATGCTGCCGCGATCAATGGCACGTGGGAACTTCCGTTCAGCCAGGGGCTGCTGGCCAACCCGGCGGCGAAGCAGTTGATTGGAGGCTGGTCACTCAGCGGCATCGCAACTCTGCAGAGTGGTTTCCCCTTCTCGCCCCAGCTGGGTTATAACCCCACCGGAAACGGTGACACGCGCAATCCGGTGCGCCCCAACCTGGCTACGGGCTTCAGTGGGGCGCTCTACAGCAAGACGGTGCAGCAATGGTTCAATCCTTCTGCGTTTAGTGCGCCCATTTCGGGGACATTCGGCACCGTCGGCCGGGATACGCTCACGGGCCCGGGGCTTTCGGAGCTGGACCTGGCCTTGGCTAAGAGCACCACGATTCATGAACGGCTGCACGCGCAGTTCCGTGCGGAGCTTTTCAATGTGCTCAACCATTCCAACTTCACTACGCCGAACGCGGTTGTCTACAGCTCGGGTCCGAACCCAAAGGCTCCCACGGCAGCGGCGGTTGGATCACCGACCGCCGGCGTTATCAGCGCTACGGCGACGACTTCGCGGCAGATTCAGTTTGGGTTGAAGCTGCTTTTTTAGAGTGCGGAAGCAAATCCCCTTTGGGTAGGTCCAGGAGTGTGTGCGAGGACCAGGATGCGCGTTTAGTCCCGGAGGGACGACTGAACTTAGCCCAGGACGCTAGTCCTGGGTACGTCAGCAAACATGATTAAGTCCCGAAGGGACGGCTGAAGGTTGTCCAGGATAGCGTCCCTGCGGGCCTGAGTTTGGAAACGGGGTTCTCACACACGCTCTTTACTGGATTTATGCACGGGCTGAAGCCCGTACCTACCAGCCCATGTCCTTCGAAAGAGATGAAATTTGTTCTTAGTTTTTTGGCTTTCTTGTACCCTAGCGCTTAATCTCGTTGAGGGGTTGAGCCGAATGAAAATGCTAGTGCGAATCTTGATTTGGGCCCTTTTGTCTGCGGCGGTTCCTGCTTTTGCTGACATCGTTGTTCTGCATGACGGCACCAGCTATTCCGGACACTTCGCTCCCGCTGGAAACGGAACCCTCTCGTTCACCGACAACCAGGGTGTCCACTATGACATACCGGTTGGCGACGTGCAGTCGTTGGTATTCTCAAACGCCGCGGACCACCTGACGTTACACAACGGAAAGACTTATTCCGGCCAATTGAATGGAACCGAAATGATTCCATTCGAGGGCAGCGGTGGCATCGACTACCAGTTTCCCCTACGCGATGTCAGCTCGCTCGTGCTCACGGGATCACAGGCTCCCTCTGTTCCGCACCACATCCCTACGGTGATCATTCCTGAAGGTACAGACATCGTTATCCGCACGGACGACGGTGTCCGATCAGGGCAGGATACCTCGGGCCAGCTGTATCCCGCGACCATTGAGCGGGATGTTTATGGCAGCTCCGGCAGCGTAGCGATTCCGGCAGGCACGCGCGCGAAGTTGGTGGTGAGCAACGTCCGCAGCGGGGGCGCGGTGCACAGCCCGGAGTTAGTACTGGATCTGTACTCCGTAGACGTTCACGGCGAACAATACCGCGTAGATACTTCCTCAGTGACGGAGAGCAACAAGAGGGGTCTCGGGGCTAACCGTCGGACGGCCGAGTATGCTGGCGGTGGAGCGGGGATTGGCGCCCTGATGGGCGCTGTGTTTGGTGGAGGAAAAGGCGCCGGCATTGGCGCGCTGGCGGGAGCCGGCGGCGGTGCGCTTACCCAACTGTTTACCCGCGGCAAAGAAATCAGCGTACCGGCGGAAACCACGATGACCTTCCGCCTGGAACGAACCCTGGTGTTACACCCGTAAAGTCATCGGGCACCCACCACACCGGCGTCTTTCAAGGCGCGTTTTTCTGCGTCCAACGATGAAGTGTGCAGCTGCACCACGCGCTGCATGGCCGCATCCGCCTCCTGCACATGACCCTCCGAGCGCAGGGCCCGGGCGAGCAGGTAGAACGATCCAGGGTCTTCGGGGTTCATGTCTACGGCTTGGCGGAGCAAGCGCACAGCCGCTGCTGTGTCGTGCTGCTGAAATTGCGCTTTCCCCATGTAGAAATAGGTGGCCCAGGAATCTGGAGTCATGGTCTGCGCTTTTTCTAGATAGGACAAGCCCTCGGCATAGCGCTGCGACTGAACCAGGAACGCGCCGAGGAAATAAAAGGCGCCTGCATCCTGCGGGTCGGCTTCGATCGCCAGCTTCAGCTGCTTTTCCGCATCGTCATTTTTTTGCAGGCTGATGTATACCTTGCCCAGCTCACGATGAGCTCCGGGAAACGAGGGATCCGCCTGCAGAACCGCCTGGTAGGCTTGCTCGGCTTCGTGGAATTGAGCCGCATCGTAATAGGCCTGACCTAGCAGGAAATTGGCCTGGGCGGGCGTGGCGCTGTTGGCAAAGAGCTTGGTAAAGACAGCCTGGGCTGCTGCCGCCTGCCCCGCGCGCGCATAGGCTACGCCAAGCAAGTAGAGTGCCGCGGGGTCGGCATCTTCCGTGCCGGTTAATGGTTTCAACAAGCTTAGGCCTTGATCGGGATGGCCGCTGAAGGTGAGGCATGTCGCCAGAAGCATCGCGGCCTGATGATCGGAAGGAGCTCTGGTGTGCAACTCCCGGAAATACGGCAGCGCGTGAACGTAGTCTTCCTGCTTAAGATAGGCCAGGCCAAGATCAAGTTCAATTTCACGCAGCTGAGGACTTACGCGGAGAGCCCGCTGGTAGACCTGGATGGCTCTTCCGTAGCGATGGGTCTTGGCATAGAGCACACCCAGGTTCGCGAGTGCGCTGACATTGCGAGGATCGGCGGCGAGAATCTTGTTGAAACCTGCCTCTGCTGCCGGGTAATCGCCGGCGTTCAGCGCTTGCATGGCGGACTCGAATGTCTGCCTGGCTGTATCAGGCGCCGCCCCAAATGCGGTGAGCGCGATCGATAGCACAACGCTTCCAACAGCCGAGGTGAGACGTTTCATGAACAGATCTTCTTCATCAGTCTAGTGCAGGCTTCGCTCTGGCAAAAAAAATTGGCCGGACCCATAGTGATCTGGGTCCGGCCATTGAGGAGTGAGGCTAGAAGTAGAACTTGCCCCCGAACTGCAGCTGACGAGGATCGCGAGCACTGGTGATCTGGCCCGAACTGCCGGCGTTGCTTCCGGAGAATGGGGTTCCGGAAGTCGGCGCAGACAAGCTGTTGTTCACGTTTGCCCACTGAGTGTGATTGAAGACGTTGAAGCTCTCGAAGCGCAACTGGATGCGCGTGTTTTCTGTGAAGTTGAAGTTCTTGTACAGCGCCATGTTGAAATTCAAGATCCCAGGGCCGTAAATCGTGTTGCGATGGAAGTCACCGAAGCTGCCAGGGGCCGGCACGGCGAACGCGGCCGGGTCGAACCACATGGGGTTCTGACCCGCGGGCTGGTTGTGGCTGTGCGATGTTTTGATCGGACCGCCTATGTAATCAGGCCGAATATGGCCAAAACCTCCGTTCCCCAGGTTGCCGCCGGAGCTCACAGTAAGATCGCAACCATCAGAAGTCGGGCTGGCACCGTTGAGGCAGGGGCTTCCACTCCAGAACTGGGTAACACCGGACCACTCCCAGCCACCGGCGGTGAGCTGCACCAGCTTGTTTGACCCCTTGAACTGCGGCAGGTCGTACACATACTGGAAGTTGAATACATTGCGCCGATCGAAGCCCGCAGGAGCGTAGAAATGCTTGAGCTGGGTGTAGTCGGGAATGACGTCTGCCTCGTTGTCCTGATCGAAGAGGTCAATGACCTTTGACCAGGTGTAATCCGCGTTAATGGTCAGCGTGTTGCTGAACCGGCGACTCACCTTTACCTGCAGACCGTTATAGACGCTGCTGGCACCCCACCGGCTGTAATGAATGGAGCTGTAGCCCTTGTACGGCAGGATGGCGTTGGTCACGTTGTTGACGGTGGAAAGGATGGGCGTGCTGGTGGTGTAGCCGAGCGGCAACTGCTCCAGTTCGTCGACATACACCTGGTGCCTGCTCGCATTGCCGATGTAGCTAATATCCAACACCATCTTGGATGGCAATTCCTGCTGGACGCCCAGATTGTAGCCGTAGGTGGTGGGAATATTTCCCGCCTGGTCCGGCGACAGAATCCCACCTGACGGCGTGAGAGGGGCTCCGTTGGCCAAGGAAGGTGAGATGTTTCCGATGTTCCCACCATAGATCGTAGGAGTGTAAACGGTGGGCGGATTGCTGATGCCACCAAAGTTAAAGACGTTCTGTTGATAGCGCTCGAAGAAGACGCCTGCCCCACCGCGAAACGCCGTTCTGCCATTGCCGAAGACATCATATGCAAAGCCAAGGCGCGGACCGAAGTTGTTCCAACGGAAGTTCTCCCCGCCTTTCGGCAGGCCGTTCGTGCCTTCCCGAACCATACCGTTATACGGGTCTCCGGAGCCAGGGATGATGGAACCCTGAGTTGGGGCTTGGCCAGGAATGTTCGCCGCCGTGTTGATCGATACAGCGTTGGCAGGATTGTAGGCGCCAGGCACGAAATAGTACTGGTGATACTGACCGGTAGTGTACGTGGGTCCGATGAACTCATACCGGACACCCATATCCAGAGTCAGCCTGGGGGTCGCCTTCCAGGTGTCCTGGACGTATCCCTCGTATTGGAAGAAGTGGAAGTGACCGAAGGCGAAGATGTTGGATTGGCTTACGGTGGTGTAGTTGCCTAGCAAGGTGTTGGCGATGCCGGAGTTGCTGTTGTTCGCGTTCTGGTTGCTTGCTCCGAAGTTGAGGTTAGGATTTTCGGTCCAGGTTCCTTCCTGGCCATTTTCGTTCAAATCCGCGAAGAGACCGAACTTGATCACGTGATTGCCGAGGATCTTGGTCACGTCGTCCGTGGCGACCACAGTGTTGCCGGTTGAGGTCCAACCAGAAGGAAAGGGGCTGATGTTGATGTAGCCATCGCCGCTATTGATATTCGGGGCCAGATCGTGGGTGTTGGTCGAAGGATAGATATCGGTGAAGTTGAAGCCCAGGGTGCCCTTGTCATAAAGAGCTTTCGATGTGCCGGGGACGATATCGACAACCTGCGTCAAGTGCAACCAGCCCACCGTGGCTTCGTTGGTCAGGGTTGGGGAAATCACATTTACCAGGCTCCAACCATAGCTCTTGCCTGGCTTCTTACGGTATTGGGGCAGGACTGGGAAGCTGTTTCCGGAGAAGATGCCGAAGCCCTGACTCTCCTGCTGGCGGTCATCTACGTAACGGAAGAACGCATTGGCCTTCGGTCCGAAGTTGTAATCGATACGAGCAACATATTGATTTTTGGTGAAGGTGTAGGTGTCCTGAAAATTGATCTGTTGCTCGTCGTTGTGACCGTTGTTGTAGATGGGGTTGTTGAAGCTGCCCCGATAGCCAGGAGTGAAATACTTAACCATGGCCGCGTATTGGCTGCTGAACTGCGAAGCCGGGATGATGTTTCCTACGTATGGCGTTCCTGTGGCGACCTCACCGACCGAGTTGTACTTGATGGTTCCTGGTAGGAACACCTGGCCGTTCTGCACCAGGTTTCCGTTCGTGTCGTGAATCGGGGTGCAGGTTTGTGTTCCGTTGAAATCGCACATATTGCCCGAGCGATAAACGGGTGACAGGTCAGCCTGCCCATTCGGAGTGCCGATGCCCAGCATCGATGGCAACGGCATGGTGTAAAAGGTACTTCCGGCGCCTCCCGGGTTCCCGTTCGGCCGGTTGGCCCGGGTTCCTTCGTAATTGAAGAAGAAAAACGCCTTTTTGTTGTCCCGGGGCGAGATTTTTGGGATGGGAATGTAACCGCCGATGTTCCCGCCGAACTGATTGAATTTCAGATTGGCCCGGGCCTCGCCGTTATGGTTACTGAACCAATCGTTGGCATTGTAATCCGTATTGCGGTTGAATTCATAGGCCGTGCCATGGAAGTGTTGGCCGCCGCTCTTGGTATTGATAAGAATCATGACGCCCGGACTGCGGCCGTACTCGGCGTTGAAGTTTCCCGTCAGAGTCTTGAATTCACCCACTGCATCTAGACTGAGCGCTGTATATTCGCCATCGTTTGCGCCTACGTCGGTGTTGATGATGCCGTCGAGGAAAAAATTGTTCGCCGTGCCGCGCATCCCGTTGACGTAGAAATCATCGGTCTGATTGAAGACCAGCCGAAATTGCGAATTGTTATTGGTGACCACGCCGGGCAGGGTGGTCAGCAAAGATTCGAAGTCACGGCCATTGAGCGGCTGCTCTGTTACCTGGCGCTGGTCGATGACGGCTGCGTTGCTTGAAGTCGCGGTGTCAATCAACGGGGTTTGGGTGGTAACCGTCACGGTTTGCGAGGCCTGCCCAAGTGTCAACGCCACTTGCCCGAGACCGAGACTCTGATCCTGATCGAGCACGACATCGTTCCGATTCAACGCTTGCATACCTTGAGCGCTCACGGTGATCTTGTAAGTGCCCGGGGGCACGTTCAAGGCGCGAAAATTGCCAGCTCCATCTGAAGCCGCCTCGCGCGTCAAATCGCCGGTTGCCTGGTTGATGATCTTCACCTGGGCTCCGGGAATGGCTGCGCCAGAAGGATCTACCACTGTGCCTGTTATCGACCCTGTTTGTGCATGCAGTCTGGCGCCGGGAAAAAATGCCGCAAGCAGCGCGAGCAGGGCGAGTTGCAGGAACAGACTCGGCTTAAGAAAACGGCGGCCAACGGCTGGATTCGCTTGAGAGCTTTCGTATGAAATGAAATCGGTCGGGTAGAAGGCAGCACACTGCCTTAACTGCAGGGGGCGTCGCATAGGTCCTCCAAATGGTGAAAAACGAATCTTTACTGTCTTGGCTGCCTAAACCATACCGGGCTGGCAGGTCTTTCGGCCTTCTCTCGGGCGCTTCACGACTGCGCAGAACCCGGAACCTGACCGCAACCGACATTATCGGAGCGCAAGTAGAACTGTCAAGTTCGCAGAAACGTTTCTTTAAAGAGAAGAAACGGTTCTGTACATAACTGCCGACAAGTAGAAGCCCTTTCAGCGACGCCTGTCAAACCCGACTTTCACCTCCTAAAAAATGCTTATGACGACGAGCACACCCCTTTGCGCCATTAAAATTCGAGACGGGAAATGTTCCCTTTTGACAGGGCCAATTTAAGATGCGACACTCCCTCAGCGAATCGAAAAATCTCCTGGAAGTAACCGTTGACTAGTAAGAAAACAACTGACAAGAACGGGAACGTAACGTTGAGAACCCTGGCTAACCACCTGGGCCTCTCACTTACCACCGTTTCGGTCGTCGTGAGTGACTCGCCGGCTGCGCAGGCAATCCCCCTCACCACCAGAAAGCGGATACTCGCCGCAGCCACCGAGCTCCACTATCGGCCGAACTATTTCGCGCGCTCGTTGCGTAAGAAACGCAGCATGTCGGTCGGGGTGCTGGTGTCTGAAATGAGCGAGGGTTATTTCACGCTGGTGATGAACGGCGTAGAAGAGTACCTCGTGTCAGCAAAGTATTTTTACCTGTTGGCGGCGCACTACTGGCAGCCGGAGTTGCTCGAGGAATATCCGAAGATGTTGCTGGAACGATCGGTGGATGGTCTTTTGCTGGTGAATACTCCGGCGCCCTCGAAAGTGCAGGTGCCAATAGTTTCCATTTCAGGGCATCAAGCCGTACCCGGCGTAACGAACATCCAGCTCAACCACAGGCTGGCTGCTCGTCTTGCGATTAAACATCTCGCGGATCTGGGACACCGCAGAGTGGCGTTCATGAAAGGCCAGGAGCAGACGGTCGATACGGACTACCGCTGGAAGGAAATACTGGACACAGCCCGCGCCTGCGGCATGCAACTTCACCAGGAACTGCTTATCAGGTTAACTGAGAACAGCTGGTCCCCCGCCCTCGGGTATGGCCCGGTAAAAGCGTTGCTCTCGCGCACCAGGGACTTTACCGCGCTCTTCGCGTTTAACGATATCGCTGCCTTTGGCGCCATTCGAGCTCTGCATGAAGCTGGACTGCGAGTCCCCGACGACGTTTCCGTCATTGGCTTTGACGATGTACTGAGCGCCCCCTTCCATATTCCGAGCCTGACGACCATCCGCCAACCGCTGCGGGAAATGGGCAAAGCAGGCGCTGAATGCCTGATCAACCGGATCAACCATCCGAAAGCGTCCTACGCCCAGCAAGTGATCATGCAGCCGGAACTGATGGTGCGTGAATCTACCGCAGTGGCGTCATCCCGATGCGCCTCCACGGTAGCCAAGGGAAAAAGAGCTTCACGCAACATGGATTGAATCGTCTGCTTCTAGCCCTGAGTTTTTCCGTCTCTGAATTTTCTCCGGACAAGTATTTCGGGGCGGAAAATTGTCCATCAGGGGCTTTCAGAGTGTGCGTGAGACTGTTCTTTGTAGATCCAAATCTGCGCAAATACGCGCTTTTATGATAGCCGCCGCTGGGCTGAAGAGGGTGTGTGAGAACGGCCATCACAGAAATTGAGTCCCGCAGGGACGGTTGAACTTCAGCCTTGTCCAAATTGATCTCTCGAACTGCTGCTATGGACAGCCCGTGGGGGACCAGCGACAACCCAGGGGAATATTGGAACCAGTCCCGCAGGGACGACTGAACTTTACTGAACTTAGCCCAGGACGTAGTCCTGGGCTGGCTATCACCGTTGAAGAGTCCCGTAGGGACGGCTGGAAATAGGCCGCGATTCAATCCTGGACAACGTTCAGCCGTCCCTGCGGGACTAAATTCGGAAATCCTGGTTCTACACACCCTCCTAAAGCCCGCTTCTCCTGCAATTCTTTCCGGCCCGACTAAAAGTCGTGCCCTCAGAGCCGTGGCCGAGGAAAACCTTGCGCGTTGACACCCGTAGAAAATACGGTCCGCAGACAGCGTCTTGCCTTCACCCTTGCGGCCCACGTACGCTCGGCGATCGACACTTAGGCCATGTCAAAAGGTGAAAGAAACTCCCCCTCCAACACGCTGCTGGCGCATGGCTCCCTGAAATATCGGACCTACAAACGTCAGGGTCGCGTTATCCAACACGACACCGTTCAGGATGCTGGTCTTCGACTTGGTCCAGAAGTCTGGTTGAGAGGTCAGCGTTTCACGATAGTCCAGGCGAATCATCCACCGGGGCGTGACTCGATAGCGAACGCCGCCGCCGTAATTGAACCCGACCTGGAAGATACCGCCACCCTCCAGCGGCGGGGTGCGACCCGAAGTTGTAGGCAGCACTGAGAAGACCGATATTACTTAGCCCCAGCTTCCAATAGCTGGGGGCCTTCTTGATCGGGGCGTCATCCAAATGCATCAATTGCAAGGCCGGCCCGATGGCGAAGTACGGACGCAGTCGAGACGTCTTGGGGCGAGTGTTGATAAGCAGGTTATAGGACATCTGCGAAGTGAGCAGCCCAGTGGTGGAAAAAGCAAATGCACTCTGCACGCTGCCGCTGGTGGTGTCGTTATCCACCGCACCTAACGCCATCTTGAAGGTAGTGAAACTTCGGTTGTAGCTAAATTCGTGAGAGAAGTATTTATGCGGGTTGATGGTGACGGACCCGCCAAGATTCCATCCATTGTGCAGCGAGTTGTCGAGAGCGATGACAACCTGCTCTCCAGGCGGATTAATTGAATCCAGAATGAAGCCGATCCCACCGCCATTGCCGCCCGTGTAGCCCAGCCAGGATGCTCGAAAACCGATCTCGACGGAGGGCGGCTTCCAGCGGTCGTATTCCAAGCTTTGCTTCCCGCCGCTCGCGATGGCGGCCGGATCGATTGCATAGTCGGTTTTGCGCCCGGTTTTTCCGTTGATGGTGTACTCATCGCCCTCAATATCCATGCTTCTCTGGGGTCGCACCGTATCTTTCTTTTTTAGTTCGGAGATGCCGGTGCGAATTCCGGAATAGGCCATGACGCCGACGTTGTCGCGCAGAATATTGTTCTTGAGCGTTAGGGTTGTTTGTCGCGAAACCCGTTCTGCACGGTTGCCATGAACGCGCAGCGTGTTGCCCGCCTCCTCGATCGTGTCTTGCGCAATGAGGCACTCGTTCAACTGAAGCACCGCAATCCTTCCGTCTGTAATCAGCTCTTCACCGGTCCCGTTTTTGGCATCTTTGGGGATCCATGAGCGCGCGACCAGCTGAACGTTAGATACGCACCCGGTAAAGATGAGGTCATTCACCACCTTGGCACGTTCGTTATCGATATGGCTGTCGATGAGGTGGATGAATGTCTTGTTCTTCTTGGAAAATCCGATGCCTGTGTCGTGGGTGGAGGATGAGGTCCAGACCGTCTGGCCCTCCCAGGGCAGTGAGCTTGCCCAGATGCGCAGATGATGGCGTTTGGAGAAGGTATTCAACGTCTTCGCGTAGGCGTACGCGGGAGGTTGCCCGCCGAGCAGCAAGGTGGACATGGGCGCACTCTTGTAGCCCTGGTTCTCGGCTACGGAGCGAATGGTCGCGTAGGTCGACTCCGCGGTGAGGGAGTCGACTTGCACCCAGTCACTGGCGGCAAATGCGCGCTGAACTTCGTCGGCGCTGCCTATGAAGATGAGGTTCGTGATATCCGACGGAACATGGCTTTTGTCGGTATAGGTACGAAACGGCAGCTCCTCCACCAGCTTGAGCAAGTCTTGCTTGTCCGCGGGTGTGGTGGCAATCGGGGGAACGAGGATCGGCTGCATCTTTGGAATCACGATCGGGGCGGTGAGCTGGGCAATCAATTCCGTGCCTGCGGGAAGCGAAATCTCAGGTTCTGAAAATCGAAGAACCGATGCCGAGGCAGCAGTGGTAAAGATCGCCGCGATCGGATCGCCAAAGGCAAGGCTGCCGATCAAACCTGAGGCACGGTTGCTCAAAGTGGCGGTCGAGCGGATGCCCTGAATGCGGCCTTGCGCATCCACAGACTCCCGGGCATTTTCCACCTCCATTACCTTGCATTGCAAAGCAACGCTCTCCCCGTCCGCGAGCACCACGCGGTCGAACTGCAGATCGAGGCGCGCGGTCTCATGGACTACCCCAAGGCCCACTTTCCTGACCGCCACCACGGAACCTTCGACCGTGGTTCCAAGAGGAAGCAGCATTTCGCCGGCCTCAGTCAGGGGAGCGACCAGGACACCGGAGATCCTGGTTCCCTTCTTCGTGGCGTAGGAGCTGATCGGCTGCTGAAGGCGTATCTCCAGTTTGGTCCCGACAGCGACCGGCTTGGCCAAGGCATGAAGTCCTGCAAATGCCAGCGCCGCCAGGCAGCACTGGACAAGGATTTTACTGCGCTCGAAACTCATCGAATACGCACCCCCGCGGGGAGAGGGCCCATGGTCATGGACAAGTACTTACCTCACGAAGCCTTTAGTAAACCCTGGGTTAGCGGGACGGGGGAACGCCTTCAGTCTATAGTGGACCGACCAATTCTATGCCTTTGTGAGAGAAATTTCGGCTTTGGGCTGTGGTGGGCCGGTCGCCCGCGAAAGGATTTTTGGTACATTAAATCTGCACGTCAAGGGTGCACCCCGTCCGCGGAAAGGGATTATCCCACCTTGCCGTATTGTTCGACCTTACCTTCACTCTCTTCTGCCCGGCGCAGCGGACCACGGGCGACCATGAAGGAGTGAGCTATGTCTCTACGCGAATTACCCGCGCGCCCCAACCTTGAACACCTGAGGAAACAAGCCAGGCTTTTGCTCCGCGGATCCCTACGGGCAGAACCTGCAGCCCTCGACCGCTTTCGCGAAGCCCAGGTTCAGTCAGCGCCGAAGCTTGCGGACGCGCAACACGTGATCGCCCGCGAATATGGGTTCGACAACTGGGCGAATTTGAAAGCCCACGTCGGGGCTCTTTCGGATGACCCGATGGAGGCCTTAACCGCAGCCATCAAGGCCAATGACGCGCCGCTGTTGCGGCAGGTTCTCGAGCGGTATCCGGCATTGAAGGCGAAACTGGATGAACCCCTGCCCAGCTATAGCTTTGACACGCCGGCCCTGATCGCAGCCGTGCAAAAGGAAAACCGCGAGATGGTCGACGCGTTGCTCGACGCCGGCGCGAACATCAATGCGCGCACCAAGTGGTGGGCGGGCGGGTTCGGCGTGCTCGATATGTCCAGCGTGGAACTCACGCCTTATCTCATCGAACGTGGAGCTTACGTGGATGTCCATGCGGCCGCTCGCCTGGGCAGGTTCGACCGGCTAAAAAGCCTGGTCGAAGCCGATGCCGAACTGGTCCATGCTCGCGGGGGTGATGGCCAAACACCGCTGCATTTCGCGGCCAGCATCGAGATTGCGGAATACCTGCTCGGCCAAGGTGCGGAGATCGATGCACGCGACATCGATCACGAGTCCACGCCTGCGCAATACATGGCCGCGCACTGGCCGCGGCGGCCCGAGGTTGCCCGGTATCTGATCTCTCGCGGCGCGCAGACGGATATCCTTATGGCTGCGTCGGTCGGCGATCTCGAGTTGGTGCGACAGCATCTTGAGGAAGATCCCGACTCCGTCCGCATCAACGTATCCGAGAGAGACTTTCCCAAGCAGAACCCGGACAGCGGGGGATGTATTTATATTTTCGGCTTTGGGTGGACGAGGACAGCCCACATGCTGGCCCACCAGTTTGGCCATGAAGAAGTATTCAAGCTGCTGATGCAGCGCAGTCCTCTGGGGCTTCGCTTCGCGGTAGCCTGCGAGGTGGGCGACGAAACGCTGGCGAAGAGCCTGGTGGCGAAGCATCCGGACCTGATTGCGAAACAGCCCCCTAGGGCCTACCGCCGCATTATCGGCGCGGCGGTGCGCAACAATGCGCGCGCAGTGGGCATGATGTTAGCTGCCGGATGGCCGGCAAACGTTCAGGGTGAACACGATCAGACCCCGCTGCATTGGGCTGCGTTTCACGGCAATGTGGAGATGGTGCGGGAATTGCTGCGTCACCATGCTTTGCTGGAAGCGGAGGAGCAGCAATTCAAAGGAACGCCGCTGGGTTGGGCGCTGCACGGATCTGAACACGGATGGCATCGCGACGCGGGGGACTTTCCCCAGACGGTCGAGGCACTCCTCTTGGCAGGCGCGAAAATACCCGGGCCGGTGGAGGAGCTCAAGGCTCCGGAAGAGGTGCTGGAAATGATACGACGGCATCCGGCTTAGTGCGAGCCATCGGGTGTGCGGCCGAGAATCTACTCGGGGGAGAGCCACGACCACGAAACCCTCAGCGAGCCGTTCGAGGCTGGGAAGGCTGTCGAACGAAGGGCACGGCTTCATTAGCGAATTGTTCGGTTCTGTGGTTTGATTTTATTGGACGAACTGCAGCTGCAAACGGGCTTGCGAAAGCAGGTTGTGCAACCGTCGTGAGTTCGTCGGCGTCGCCGTGGTGGGAGGGAAGACGGAAGCCCTCCTCCCTGGACGGGTGCCAATGCTGTCAAAATTGGCCAACTGAAAAATCTAATTTGGACAAGTCTGTTAGTCTATGCCCCTACATAATCAGGAGGATCTGAAAGCATGCCCTCTTCCGGTCGATGGGGTTGGTTTTTTGCGGTTTTTCTGAGCGTTTCGCTGCTTCCCTGCCGCAGTTTCGCCGTCGACAAGCTCCTCATCGTCAACGGTACAAACCTGACCATGAAGACGGGAGACACGACACCATTCGTGGGCTACATCCTGGTAGGCAATGACGGGAAGATCAGGGCCGTCGGCAAAGGCGACCCGCCGGCCGGCACTACGGCGCGAACCACTTATGACGCCAAAGGGAAGTTTGTCCTCCCTGGCTTTATTTCTGCGCATAGCCATCTGTCGGAAAGTGCTTTTCGCGGGCTGGCAACGGACCAGTACGTTTACCAGTACCCGGCGCTGACGGGTTGGGTGGAAGCGCTCGAGACGCGAGAACTTGGCACCAAGCCGGAAGACTACTACTGGTTTACCCTGCAAGGCGCCCTCGATCACCTGGTGCATGGAATTACCTCGGTTTACAACTTCGCCTATGCCCGGAAGGATGACGAAGCTTTCGAGGAGTACCAATGGCGTGCTGAACTCGATTCCGGGATGCGCTTTATTCATTCCTACGAACCTTCAGGAAATTCAACCCCGAAAATGCGGCGGGCAAACCTGGAGAAGTTTCTCGCCTTTGCGAGGAAAGATATGTCGCGCCCGACGGTTTTAAAGATGGCCTACTCCGGGTGGGTCACCACCCCCCAGGCCATGCAACTCGATGCTTCGTTTCTCCGCGACTACCACCTCTACTCGGAAATTCATTTCCTCGAATCCCCGGTTAACCAGGAAAAGCAGCGCGACACTTTCAAATACATCACGGCGGTTAATATCCTCGGCCCAAACGTCAGTTTCGGGCATTTCATTCACCCCGATGATGCAATTCTTAAAGCCGTAGCGGCCGCGGGCTCGGGCATGGTGTGGAACCCCATGTCGAACGGCCGGCTGGCCTCGGGCATCGCCGACATCCCCAAGTATCAGAAGATGGGCATTAAGGTGGGCATGGGTGTCGATGGTGAAGGCAGCTCGGACCTGCCAGACCCATTTGAGAATATGCGCATGGGCCTGTATGTAATCCGCGCCCGCTATGAGAGTGCAAAGATTTTGCAGCCGATTGACGTACTGCGCTTTCACACCATGGGCAGCGCGGAGGTTCTGGGAATTGCCGACAAAGTGGGCAGCCTGGAGGTGGGCAAGTTTGGCGACATTATCATTGTCGATCCCAAACTGGTGGAGCGCGGGCCGGTGGTCGATCCCTACGCTGCCGTCGTGCTCGCCTGTAATGCCATGAACCTGGCCAAAGTGTATGTCGGCGGCGACCTACTGGTGGATACTTACCATTTGCAGAAGAACGACATGAGCAAAGTTTCCCGCGAGGTCAATCAGCGGGTCGCTCATCTACACTAATCCGATGGCCGGCAAGTATCGTATCGGACGTCGGGACTTCTTCAAGCAGGCGGCGGCCGCAGTCGGCGCTGCTACACGGATTCCCCACTGGTCTCCTTTCGCCGAGGCGCAGAGTCGAGACGCGCAGCAACAGCTTCACCCAGCCGCAGAGAAGATTTCGTTCCCTCGCGTCTTCTCGGGCGATCAGCTCAAAATGCTGGCCTTCCCGCTGGGTGGCGTCGCCGCCGGGAGCCTGGCGCTAGGGGGACGAGGCCAGCTACGCGATTGGGAGATTTTCAACCGGCCTAACAAGGGCTTTTCTCCGCAATACGCGTTTCCCTCGATTTATATCAAGTCAGAAAATGCCAAACCCGTCACCCGGGTACTCGAAGCACGGATACTGCCTCCCTATGAAGGGCAGGATGGACTGGGTGCAAACAATTCGCCGGGATTGAGCCGCATCGCGACAGCAGAGTTTACCGCGCAGTATCCGTTGGCCTACCTGCGAATTCAAAGACCCGAGTCTGCCGGTCAAGATGGAGCTCGAAGCATTTTCCCCTTTCATCCCCCATGATCCCGACGCATCGGGATTGCCGGTGGCGATCCTGCGCTATCGCGTGAGCAACCCGGCGGCTTCCAGCGCAAAGGTCGCCATTGCGTTTTCCATCGACAACCCGGTCAAGGCGCCCGTCAACGTTGACGTGGCACAGGGTGGCCAAGATCCCCGCGCTAATGAGTACCAGACGGCCGACCAGTTGGAAGGCCTTTTGATGACTAACCCCAGCCTGAACAGCGTTGACCCGATGCAGGGTAGCTTCGCACTCGCGGTGGTTTCAAGCCCCGGTGAGCAGACCACGCACTGGCGTGGCTGGCCGCGCGGACGCTGGTGGAATTCGCCCATGTTGTTTTGGGATGCTTTCTCGCAAGATGGAGCTTTGCTGAATGAGCCCGCGTCGCGCAGTGCAGTTGGCGCGCTGTGCCAGCAGAAGACAATCCCTGCGGGCGGCTCAGCCCAATTCACTTTCCTGTTGGCCTGGCATTTCCCCAACCGTACCCCGGAGTGGTGCGGATGGGACTTTCCCCCGGGCGAGGGCCAGACCATTATCGGCAATCACTATGCCACGCGGTTCAAAGACGCGTGGGCGGTAGCCGAATACACTGCGACAAATTTACCCTCGCTCGAAAAGCGCACCCGCAGCTTCGTCGATGCCTTCGCTGCCAGCACGCTGCCGGCGGCGGTGAAAGAAGCAGCGAGCGCTAACCTCTCCACTCTGGCGACGACGACCTGCTTCCGCACGGCGGATGGCGAATTCCACGGCTTCGAGGGCTCCGATGATCATCGAGGTTGTTGCTTCGGCAACTGCACCCACGTGTGGAATTACGAAACAGCCACTGCATTTCTGTTTCCCTCGTATGCCCGGTCGCTACGCGAGGCAGCCTTCGGTTACAGCATGGATGACCAGGGAGGCATGCGATTTCGGCAATTGCTACCAGACGGGAAGGAGCGATACCACATCGCGGCGGCTGACGGACAGATGGGCCAGATCATCCATGCATACCTGGATTGGAAGCTTTCCGGAGACAACGCGTGGCTCAAGACAATGTGGCCGCGGGTTAAGAAAGGGGTGGAGTTCGCCTGGATTCCCGGAGGCTGGGACGCAAACCGCGACGGCGTGCTGGATGGAGTGCAGCACAACACCTACGACGTGGAATTTTACGGGCCCAACCCCCTGTGCGGGATCTACTATCTGGGGGCTTTGCGTGCGGCCGAGGAGATGGGGCGTGCCGCCGGCGATGATGCTTCCGCCAATGAGTACCGCAGGCTGTTCGACCAGGGCAGCCGCTGGATTGACGACAATCTTTTTCGGGGGGAGTTTTATATTCAGCAGATTCGCGGCTTTCGTCCCGACGAGATTTCGCCACAACTGCGCAGTGGCATGGGAAGCGAGAATACGGAACAGCCAGAGTATCAAGTAGGCGCCGGCTGCCTGATCGATCAACTACTGGGACAATATCTTGCGGAGATTGCCGGACTGGGGCCTTTGGTTTCGCCACAGCATGTTCGTACCACGCTGGATTCGATTTACCGCTACAACTACAAGCGGAGCCTGAAAGATCATGACACCGTACAGCGCACTTACGCTCTGAACGATGAGGCTGCCGTGGTGGTATGCGATTACGGGAAAGCACCGCGCCCGCATATTCCTTTTCCGTATTACGCCGAGGCCTGGACAGGACTGGAGCATTCCACTGCCGCGCTGATGTTCTACTCGGGCATGATTCCGCAAGGAGTGGAGTACGTTGAAAATCTTCGCGCGCGGTATGACGGCGTTAAACGCAACCCCTGGGATGAGGCGGAGTGCGGGCACCACTATGCCCGGGCCATGTCTTCGTGGTCAAGTGTGGCGGCCCTGAGCGGGTTCCACTATGAAGGCGATCGCGGACATGTGATTGCCCTGCCGCGGCTTCCGCATGAGCATTTTCAATGCTTCTGGGCGACGGGTACCGGTTGGGGAACATACTCTCTGCAGCGTACGCAGTCAGGCACAGTCCAGTTCAAGATCAAAGCGTTGGCGGGAACGTTGCCGTGCAAATCGTGCACGTTGGTTGCGCCCGGCTCCCGCGCGACGGCGCGGGTGGCGGCAAAGAAGATAACCGCCCGCGTAGAGAAGAACCAGGAAGAGACGACGGTATATTTCGCGGACCCGATCGAACTGCAAGCGGGCGAGCAGCTGGAGATTGCAGTTGCCGGGTGACCTTGCCGGCTAACTAGGACGCCATGCCAAGGCCCACGATATTGGCTGCGGCAATGATAACCAGCATCCCGGCCCAGAGCAGGCGAACCGGCTTGGAGCCCACACCAGCCCATTCGCCGAGCGCCAGGCCCACGATCCCGCCAAATAAAACATAGCCGCTCATGTGCAGCATCCAGTTCACATAGGCGAAGCTGGCAGGAATACTGGCTGCTCCCCATGCATAGAAGAAAAACTGGAAATACCACATGATGCCGCCCGTGGCGGCAAGCGATCCGTTCTTGAATAACGTGGCCCCGGGTAGCGCGAGGTCGGCCTTTAATGAAAGATCTTTCTTGAACGCGAGCCGGAGGAAGCAGTAGGCAAAGTTGACCAGGCCTCCCCCGCCCATGATGATGACGTAACTTGGCAGTGCACTGTAGAGCGGATTCACTCCTACGGTTAACGCCGCAGCTTGCATGGGCTTGGCCGCATCGATGGCAAACGACATGCCGGAGGAGAAGATGCCGCACATGACGGCGAGCATCAGGCCCTTCTTTACATCGAATTCGCGGACTTCCGAACCCAGGGCAATCTCTTTGCGATGCCCGGCCACCGACACGACGACAATGCCACAGAGCGCAACCGCAATCCCCAGGAGAGTGAGCTGGCCGCCGCGTGTGGTCACAAGTTCCGCGGCCTGTCCGTGGACGAGCGGCGGAATCAACGTTCCTACAACCAGAGTGACGCCGATAGCCACCCCGATGCCGAGGGACATGCCGAGATAGCGCATCGTGAGGCCATAGCTCACGTTGCCGACACCCCACATGCAGCCAAAGAGGAATGCTTTGAGCACGACGGACGAGTCAAGCGAGCCGTAGAACGCGCGCATGTCGGGCAGCAGGATGGCGCTCACGCAGATCGGCAGCAAGACCCAGGAGAAGATGCCGGCAACGGCCCACGTCGATTCCCAGGTCCATCGCTTCACCTTGCTGATAGGTGCGTAAAAGGATGCAGCGGATGCGGCACCGACCATGTGCCACGCAATTCCGGTGATGATGGGCGTCAATGCAGGTCCCTCTCAGCTTTCGGCAGGATTGCTTGGGTTCCAGAAAGGTTCCCTCGCCGGAAAGAATTCGATCGGTGCTTCCGTCACGAAAGACTTCAACCATTCCGCACAGTACTTCATGCCGCCCTGTTCTGAAACGACATGGCCTAACACGATCAATGCTTTTTGATTGCCTGCGGTGATACTGTCTTGGGCGTACTCCACTAGTTCCCACTCGCGAGCTTCCCCGACGACGAGCACATCCACATCCGGCCGGGCAAACAGTGGGATGGTGGTCAACCGATCCGCGGCACCCCAACTGGCAGCTACTCTCTTAACGGGCATCGTTGGCTTGCCAATGACGCGCATGGTGCGATCGTTCAAGCGGGTTTGTAGTCCCTGGCAAAACTGCGCCAGCGGTTCACCCCCGAAGACAAAACGCTCAGGGTTCGCGGGGTCCACATTCTTCTCCCAGCCAAGCTGCTGCATCATGCCGACAGCAATGCCATCCGGATGATGAGCATGCCAGTGATCGTGAAAACGAAAAACGGCGACGTTGTTCTTACGGATAAAGTCGAGTTTGTATTTGAGGGTGGGATCGGCTTGAAGTTCCTTGGTTGTGTCCTGGTGTACATAGAAGGTGGGTTCGTGGGTAATGATCATGTTCTTGCCCGCAGCCACGGCCCGCTCGATCACATCGAGCGTAGCCATCATGGTGACGGCGATGCCCCGTACCGCAGTATTCGGGTCGCCGGCGAGGATGCGGTCGACCGTCTCCGCCCGCCACGGAACACCCACGTGATTGCGAATTTGTTCCACCACCTGGGCGGCCGTGAGTTGGGTTGGAGCTGGTTCGGTCTTGGCGAGGGGCGCCGCCAGCAAAGCGCTGCCCGTGATGAGGAAACTTCGGCGGGAAATCAGGTTCGGGGTCATGACCCATAGAACAGTAGCACAGCGCCCCCTAAGGGAGGGCCCGCGCTCGCCGCTTCTAACGGAGGTCGACTTGTTTTGCGCTGCCGTCGGCCGTGACGGTTACTCCCCATCGTCCTTCTGCTATTGCGAGCGGGACGCTGCGACCGTTATCGGTTCCGCGCCTTTGTTTAGGCTTCCATCCCACCACTTCAATCCGGTAGGAGCGCCACCAGGGTTTCCAGGTACCGTCTTGCTTGGCAATGGTCACGGACACCGAGCCGTCTGACGCGACTGCACAGGTGAAGCGAATACGCGCGTACTCTCCTTGACGGAAGGCGAAGGTGTGGCCATCGTCGCTATAAACCTCTCCAGCACACTCCTCTCCCGTACCTTTCAGGACCGGGGCCAACGGATAAACCCGCAGCGTCAGAGGACCGCTGGGAGTTTGAGAAGTACTTTGCGTCAGTGGAGCAATCGGAAGGATGCTACCGCCGCGGATGTACACCGGCATTTGCTCCAGCTTCGGTGTGATGCTCAGCTCCTTTTCAGCAAGTACCAGGTCGCGCTGCTCCGCATCGAGAGAACTGCCGGGAACTCCCCGGATGTACCGTTCGCCGGTCCAGTAGTCATACCAGGTCCCCGGTGGAAAGCGCACGACGTAAGGGGCGACTTCCTCCGGGAGACGGGTTAGGAGCAATGAGAATGCGGCTGCCCAGGAGGAACTCGGCTCCGCCCGTTGTCAGGTCAAAGGGAGTGCCATCTTCGGTGGCGTGCGGGAATTCGAGAAAGAGTGGCCGATTGATCGGCAATCCGTCGTGCGAGGTTTCCTCAGCCACGGTGTAGAAGTAGGGCATCAGCCGATATCGCTCTTCAATGTAGCGGCGGCGAATCGCCTCCTGCTGAGGGCCGTCTACCCACACCTCGTGCATGCGTGTTCCCTTTGCGGAGTGGTCGCGATCGATGGGTTGAAAGGCTGATAGTTCAATCCACTTGGTAAGCAAATCAGCCGGCGGCGAACCCGCAAAACCGCCCACATCCGCACCAGTCAAGGAAAAGCCGCTCAGTCCAAGGTTAACGATTTGCGGCACCGTCATGCGCAGGTGATTCCAGGTGGAACTGTTGTCGCCGGTCCAGGTGGTGCTGTAGCGCTGACCACCAGCAAAGCTGGCACGAGACATGACAAAGGGCCGCTCGTTCGGCCGAAGCGCGAGCAGGCCTTCATACGTGCCGCGCGCGTTCTGCATGCCATAGACGTTGTGAATTTCCAGATGAGGGGCAGTACGCTTTCGGAAGCCGGGCTCGTCGATGCGATGCTGAACATCGTCGGGCATGGTCTTGGATGGGGTCTCGAACACCGCGGGTTCATTCATGTCGTTCCAGAATCCGGCGATCCCTTCGTCAACAAACGTCTTATAGAGGGATCCCCACCACTGCCGTGTCTGTGCCTGGGTGAAATCCGGAAACACGGCGGGGCCGGGCCATACCTTGCCCACGAAGGTAGAGCCATCCGGGTTCTTCACAAAGTGGTCGCCCGCAACCCCGGTGTCATACGGTGCATAGCCAACGTTCGGCTGCCTGGCGATGTGCAAATCGGTAATGACGACGAGCTTGAACTGCTCTTGCGCCAGATCGTGCACCAGGCCGGGAAAGTTGGGGAATGCCTTCTCGTTCACAGTGAAAGGCCAGTTTTCGTGCTGGAAGTCAATATCCAGCCAAACAACATCCGCGGGAATGCGATCTTTGCGCATCCTTGCAGCCACTTCCCTCAGTTGCGACTCAGGAAAATAGGTGTACCGCGATTGTTGGAAGCCCAGAGCCCACATGGGCGGCAGCGGAGTAGGCCCGGTGAGCCACGACCAGCCGGAAACGACTTCCTTGGGATCAGGACCATAAAGGAGGTAGTAGTCCAACGGACCGTTCAGAGCGCCAAAAGTGTAGCGGTCCGGATCGGCACGGCCAAAATCGAAATTCGTCCTCCAGGTGCTGTCCAGAAACACGCCCAGGGCACGTCCATGATTCATATCGATAAAGAAAGGGATGCTCTTGTAGATGGGATCCGTGGACTCCTGCCATCCAAAGGAGTCGGTGTTCCACATGGTGAACGCTTCCATCTTCCGATCGAGCGGCCCTGGCTTGTCACCGAGCCCAAAGAAGTGGTCGCTCCACGTGCCTTGCTTGCTTACCGTGAATTTCGCTCCGTCCCACTGAACCGGCGTGGCATCGCGTTGAATGAGATTACCGGCAAGATCGGCTACGGTTAGCTGCAGTTGATCATCTGCGGTCACCCGGAGTTTCCCGGTGGCAAACCCGCGCGACTCTTCCACGACGGCAACCCGGCTGGAACGCGCGGATGGGAGAACTGCCCAGGAGGCATCTTCGGGCGCAGCAGTGCCTTTCCACATGCGCACGCGAAGCACGTCATCGCGTAATGCTGTCACCTCCAGGGTCACTCCATTGGAGGTCATCGTCATTCCGGCAGGCATCCGGGTTAGCTGCTGAGCGCCCGAGTTCAGAACAAAGAAGCAGGCAACACTCATGAAAGCGGCGCGAGCCCAATTTCCTGCAGATGTTGACATGGTCTTTCCCCGCAATCTTTTCGTTGGCATTTGCTTGCCTCGTGTCCAGGCTTCCATTCGAAGATGGACAATCGGCCGCCGAACTACTGGTCGGCTGACAGTATACCTATCGTAGGAGTTGTCCGCCGCCCCGGCTTCTGGGCGCTAAGGTGAAGCCAACAAAGCCCGTTGCGGCAAACACCGGAAAGACGGGAAGCGGGCGTTCGATGGTTCGTTTTGACCTTTATCACGCACGGAAATCAGCCACCGTCTCCTAAACCTCCACGGCGCCGATGACGTGACTCAGTCATTTTGATCACTATCCGTTTCTTATGGTTGGCATTTACAAAACTATGACGAACGAAACCGGTCAAGCAGGCGTTCAATGGTAGTCGTGAAAAGGGATCCACTTTCTACTTCGATTGAGAAACAGGATAGTGAGGTTGCGGCCACCTCCTTACCGTCCGTGAATGAAGAGTTGCCGGCCCCAGGTAAGCCGAAACCTGGGGTGCTCGCCCTCTCGCGGGCGGCGCAAACTCTCTCAGTAAACTGGCTGGTGCTTGGCTTTATGCTGCTTTTTCACCTGGGCGCGATCGCAGCGTTGTTCTTTTTCAGCTGGTCTGCACTTATTGTTGCCGTTACCCTTCATGTCGTAGCCATCAATATGGGAATCGGCATGGGCTACCATCGCCTGCTCACACACCGGGGCTACCAGGTGCCAAGATGGCTGGAATATCTTCTGGCGGTATGCGCCACACTGAGCCTGGAAGGTGGGCCATTGGTTTGGGTGGCCACCCATCGGATTCATCATCAGCATACCGATAAGGCGGGGGATCCGCATTCGCCACGCGAAGGTGGCTGGTGGTCTCATGCGGGGTGGGTCATCCATGGATCAGGCGCGGATGCTGAACCTCTTCTGCTCGCCAGGTATGCTCCCGATTTGATGAAGAATGACTTCTACCGCCGCCTGAATCAGTATCACTGGGTTCCGCTCACGCTGCTTGCCTTTGTTCTGCTTGCGTTTGGAGGGTGGCCTCTGGTTTTGTGGGGTATCTTCCTGCGGGTGACACTGGGCCTGCACGCGACGTGGTTGGTCAACTCGGCAACCCATATGTGGGGATCCCGGCGTTTCACGACGCGCGATGACTCGCGAAACAATTGGTGGGTCGCCATGCTTACAGGCGGTGAAGGCTGGCACAACAATCACCATGCGCACCCCGTTTCGGCTCGTCACGGTTTCGCCTGGTACGAGTTTGATCTGAATTATTACGGCATCTGGTTAATGGGCCGTCTAGGATTGGCGACGAAAATTAGTGCTGTGCATTGGAGCAAGACCAGCGGAGGCACGGTGGCAGGTATCTAGATTTCGGCCAACACATAATCTTGCAACCCTTGATAAACAAAGCCTGAACTGCGCTTAGCCCTTCTTCCCAACGAGTTCCCGCAGCCATCGGGGCCACCATGACCCGGGTATCGCGTGCAGGAAAAGGCCCACCGCAAACCCAGCCATCCCATTGCCGAAAGCCACCCATCCGCTAACCTCCGCACCCTGCTTTCTGCTCGTGCGCTCAGTTGCTGGCGTCGAAGCCAGTGGAGGCCGTCCGTCAGAAAGGCCGACAGTGTCAGGGTTTCCATGTCTTGTTCATCGGCCAGTTCCGTTCGCCCAGTGAACATGGTGGTGAACAAAGAAGGCCTGGGCGCTGTCTCTTTGGTTTGTGACTCGAACCATGGTCCACTCCGAAAGGAACAGTCGTCACACGCGATTCCAACCCAAGGCCTTTGCAGCGCGTATGGCAGTGAACAGGCTGCGGATATCCACTTCAAATTGTGGAAGAAGGCGAGCGGCACCCTTGATGTCGCTGCTCCGCCCCATCTCTTCGATCTGGCCGGCCCTTTGCGATATCTCTGGAACGCAAAGGTAACCAATCTCTCCCTTCAAGGTATGGGCAGCCGTCTCTACTGTTTTCGCCATCCCTTGTGCCACGCCAAGGCGCAAGGCTGCCAGGTGCTTGGGAGCCTCTTCGAGAAAAATGTCGATCACCTCCTGAAGAAGGGTTTCATCTGCCACCGAGCTGCTCCAGAGTCGTTGAAGAATTCCAAAGCAGCTCGCCTCCTTCAGTCGCCTTTTCCTGGTGTGCCTCGATACCCCTATCGTGGCCGGCTTCGAATGCGTCATGGAGTGCAGTGAGGATGGCCGCGTCCACCTCCTCAGGACTGATCGGCTTCGTAACAAACCCGTCCATGCCTGCGGCGAGACAGCGAGCGCGGTCCCCCGTCATGGCATGTGCGGTCATGGCGATGATCGGTATGTGGTCATGGGTTGATTTTTCTACCTCGCGAATTACTTTTGTGGCCAGGATGCCGTCCATCTCGGGCATCTGAACGTCCATGAGCACGAGGTCGAAGGGGTGTTGCTTGAGCTGCTCGATCGCCTCCAGGCCGTTATTGGCGATGACCAGGGTGTGGCCCAACTTTGCCAAAATCCGCGATGCGACTGCCTGGTTCACACGATTGTCCTCGGCCAACAAAACGCGTAACCCCTTGCGCGCGGTGCCTTCGCGGGGCAACGACGCCTCGGAACTCGACGAATCCGGCCCCGCGTCGGTGTCGGATTCAATCGTTTTCGCGACCGTCTCCATACGCACGAATAAGCAGAAACGGGAGCCCCGTCCGACCTCACTCTGCACCGTGATTCTTCCCCCCATCATCGACGCCAGCCTGGCGGATATAGTGAGGCCAAGACCTGTGCCTCCATACTTACGCGTGGTCGATGAGTCCGCCTGGGTGAAGGGCGAGAAGATGGATTCCAGCTTTTCCCCGGGGATACCAATCCCGGTGTCGGACACCGTAAAACGAAGCGTGAGTGCGTCTGGCTCCCTACTCTCAAGTTCACCTTTTAGGGCGACTTCGCCATTGTTGGTGAACTTGATCGCGTTACCGACTAGATTCAGAAGAATCTGTCGCAGCCGGCCAGAATCACCTCGGACCATCTCGGGCAGGGTGGGAGCGAGGTCACAAAGTAACGCCAGTCCTTTTTCGCCGGCACGCAGAGCGAACATCTTCAGAGCATCTTGCACGCAATCGCGAGGCTTGAAATCAATCGCTTCCAGGTCGATTTTTCCCGCTTCGATCTTCGAGAAATCGAGGATGTCATTGACCACGGTGAGCAATGAATCGGCCGAGAATTTGACCGTTTCCAGACATTCACGCTGGTCCAAAGTGAGCTCAGTATCAAGCACGATGCCGGTCAGGCCGATGACGCCGTTGAGCGGCGTACGGATCTCATGACTCATGTTGGCGAGAAATTCGCTCTTGGCACGATTGGCGGCTTCCGCAGCCTCTTCTGCCTTCTGGCGCTCGACAATTTCAGACTGCAGATTTCTGTTTCGCTCATCGACTATGCTGCTGAGTCGACTGCGTTCCACGACTCTTCCCAATACAGTGCCAATCTGCGCCATCAGTTGCAGGAAGAATTCATCCGGGGCCAGCGCCGAATCGGCAAAGAACTCCAGAACCGCTACAACGTCACTGCCGGCTACAACCGGAAAAGCGAAGGCCGCCCGTATACCTCCACTATGCGCAACTTCGGCTCTGGGAAAATTGGCGTCCTGGGAAAGATCGAGGATGAGGGCCGGTTTGCCCGAGGAGAGTACGCGCCCAGGCAACCCGATGCCGGGATCGAAAGCGGTGGCTTCGGATAGAATCTGGAAATCTCGAGTTCGTTCGGTCTCTGAGCCGTACCAGATGCCGGTGGAGACTAAACGTCCGCATTCATGAACGGAACGGACATGGTAGGCGTGGCCTAAAGTCCAACCGGTGGTCTGGCAGATCTTTCCAATCGCAAAGCGCAGCGCATCTTCCACGCAGGTGGATTCGTTGGCGGCAACAGCAATGTTGCCCAGCAGTTCAATCTGTACCTTCTTCTCGTACAGCTCTCGCAGCCCGCGTTCGGCGATAGTTTCCGCTTCAAAACGCGCCCGGCGGTCACGCTCCGAGCGGAGCTTCCACTTCCGCGTCTCTTCCGCGAAATCCTCGGTGGCAGATCGCACGATTTAATAGCTCCGATCGGACGAAAACGAGATGTGACAGAGACACCTCTTATCTCCTTTGTGCATGCACTCCCGATGCTCGACAATGACCGCTTCGCGATAATGCGCGGCCGCCCCCTCGATAAATCCCTGGGCCAAGGCACATAACCGCCGGGGGGAGCGATAGCCCATCATGAGGCCGCCGTCCGGCGCGTGCTGAAACTCAAAAGCGGGAACACCTGCGCCAGGATAAACCTTTCGCACTTCAGGGTGAATGATACTGTTCACGCTCAAAACGAAAGGACGCGCGGAAGACTGGGAGCGGAAGAACGCAGGATAGCGCTCAAACAGTAAAGGAATCGCTTGCTGACCAAACCAGCGCAACACTTCAAACGCAGTCAGTCCGAGCTTCCGCGACGCAGCCCCGACAAGGTCCTGAATCTGCTCGTCGGGGTAGCTACCCAATGACGTATAGGCCCCATCCAAGGCCGCGGTGGCCAATAGCTGGTCCCATGTGTCTACACCGTGATTGCTGATCACAACATCTTCAAGGAGGTTGAATATGATGCCCTTCATTTATCTGGCAACGCAGGTGTATTGACGCGGCTTAGATTGTTATCGGCAGTCCGATAAGGATCCTTTAAATATGACCAAACCCCGCAAGTTGTGGAGAAGGATAGAAGAGCTCGCTCCCGATAAACCGATGACTATCTCCAGACTTGTTTAACTGCCGATGTTGTTAAGGAAGGGATGCTCCGACCATGCCGATCAAGGGACAGAGCGCGCAGACCGTCAGGTTGCCTTGGGCCCATCTCCGGATTCCGCCGTTTCCTCAAATCGCCATCCGGATCCTCCAGTTGACCAATAACGAAGACATTTCGATGAGCCGGGTGAGTGCGTTAATCTTTGCCGAACCTGCATTCTCGAGCGAACTTCTTACCATCGCGAATTCCGCGCTCTATAGCGTCCGCTCTCCTGTCACCAGCGTGCTACAGGCGGTCGCCGTGCTGGGCACCAAACGCCTCAGAGGCTTGTGTCTTACGGTCGGAGTAAGAGCTTACCTTGGCGAGTCGCTCAACAATCAGTCGTTGCGGGCTATGTGGCGCCACAGTTTGGCCTGCGCACTCATAGCTCAACAGTTGGCCCGCGCCGGTTCTATGCCTAAAGACGAAGCGTATACCGCTGGGATTCTGCATGATATCGGACGGGTGGCGCTGGCGGTGATCGCTGCAAAAGAATACGCCTCCCTGCTGGAGACACATGTCGGATCCGCCAGCAGTGTCCTCCAGGCAGAGCACGATCTGTTCGGATTCGATCATTGTGAGACAGGACGGCATCTCATCCGGGATTGGAAATTGCCCTCGCACTTCACGAGCATCGTTTCTGATCATCATTCCCCGAGGCAGAAGGACGACCCCTGGGATTTGGCCGCCCTGATCAAAGTGAGTTGCAGAATGGCTGACAGCATAGGTTTCGCTGTATTTCAAGGTTGCGAACTTATCCCCTATGTCGATCTGCTGGAGGAACTTCCAGACAGGGAACGAAAAACGTTCTGCACTGATGTGGACGTGCTCGCTTTTGAGGTGTCCAGCAAGATCAATGGTGTAGAGTGCCTTTGAACTTTTTCGGCTCAAGCGTGTATTCCCTTTGCAAAACAGCGACGGACACAAGCAAGGGCCCGTTTGCGATGCCGAAACGCTCCAACTTGAGGTTGATGCCGCAATATGGATCAGCATAGCCCGTTCGTGGCCCTGATTCACGACGGTATGCGTTTGCCATCAGCGGCTGCTCTCTATCACCGGTCATCTCGATAATGCAACCAGGTCAAATGCCGATAACAAAGACTGAGGCACGTATGGCCACAGTACTGCTACTTCAAGAACCAATGGGTGACTCAAGTAAATACGCCAGCTGTTGGTTGGTAGCAATTTCATACAGCTTAGGCGGATGGTATCACCGGGTAGGTAGACGGTCGTTTTTCCAGTTACTGCAGCTCGCTTGCCCTGCTGGCAAGCCAATTGTGGGGTGATGCAGAACATCCCCGTCACCCCGAAGTCATTTTCCTATCACGAACTCCATAGTAGTTGCCGATTGTTCCTCGTAAAGGCTCACCATGTGCTCAGAGATCTACGCATGATCTGCTTGTCCCGCGCGGCGGCTTGTCGAGCAAGCGCTACGCGCCGCGTGCTGTCGCTTTTACAGACAGTGGACCATGCGCGAAACCCTCAACTGCGGCGACGGGCCGCCAAGGGAATCATGAACAGGAACTCTCTCTTTAACAAACAGCTTGTATTGCTAATCACTGCGGTCCTGCTTCTCTTTGGTCCGCACATCGCCGCCGCCCAGGTGCGTCCAGCAGCCCGGCTGGCCCCGAATATCTCCATATTTGCGACAGCTACGGATGCCAAACCCAACTTCCGCTACCTTTACGACCGCGCCGTCTACGGATTCTCAGCGGGTGGCTTCTGGCAGACACGCCGCCTCCTCGGCGTCGAAGTGCGCGGTTCCATCCTGAAGTGGGGCAGCGACCAGCATGAAGAGTCGGCGCTTGCGGGTCCAAGAGCCGCGAAGCGTTTTGGCCGCTTTACTCCCTATGGGTGCGGCTTGGTGGGCGCCGGCAACGCCTGGTCGCGCAACCTACCTAGCAAACCACCCTTCATCATTGAGGCAGTTGGCCTCCAATGGTCGATCTTGGGCGGAGTGGACGTGCGCCTCGCGCATCACTTCCGCCTCCGCGTGGGCGAGCTCGCTTACTCGAAAATTTACCTGGCCGACAGAACCCTGACCGCGCTCAACGCCAGTGCGGGCCTCGTCTATCGAATTGACTAGTGCTCCCGCCCGCGTGCCCAACTAGAGGAGCCCTCGCTGCTCGGGCCAAAAGCCGGAATGCCAACAGTACCGGTTACCTACGCCCATTCTTCACAACTTCGATCACCTGCTCAATCACATAAGCGACTTGATCCAGTGACATGCCGGGATAGATCGGCAACGAAAAAGACCGATAATACTCCCTCAGCGCAACGGGAAAGTCTTCCTGGCAATAATGATAGGCGTCACGATAATACGGATGAATATGGAGAGGAATGAAGTGGACGCTGGTTCCCACTCCCCTCTGCTTCAACCGTTCCACGACTTCCGATCGCCCGATCGTCAGCCGGTCTAAATGGAGACGCAGAACATAAAGATGCCAGGCGGATTCGCGATCGGCGAGAACCGTCGGAGTTTGGATTTCCTCGCACTGCGAGAAAGCATCTGTATATTGCCCGGCAATGCGTGCACGAAGACTGCGCATTTCCGTGCACTTGTTCAATTGGACGATACCGATCGCCGACTGAATGTCGGTAAGGTTGTACTTGAACCCCGCGTTGAGTACTTCGTAACACCAGGAACCTTCACTGCTATAGCGCTTCCATGCATCCCGGCCGATGCCGTGTAGCCTCATCCTCTTCATGCGAGCAGCAAGCTCATCCTCATCGGTAGTGACCATACCGCCTTCACCGGTAGTGAGGGTCTTGGTCGCGTAAAAGCTGAACGCAGTCAGTTTGCTGATGGCGCCTACCGGGACCCCGCGAAAGGAAGCTGGGAGCGAATGGGCCGCGTCTTCGATGACGTGAAGACTGTGGCTGGCTGCTAGCTCTTGAATTCTGTCCATATCGCAAGGCTGTCCTGCAAAATGGACTGGGAGAATGGCGCGCGTCCGGCTCGTAACCTTCTTGCGAGCTTCCTCGGGATCGATACAAAGCGTGATCGGGTCCACATCCACTAACACAGGAATCGCCTTAAAATAGACAACGACCTCCGCAGTCGCTGTGAACGTCGTTGTGGGCACCAGCACTTCCTCGCCCTGCTGCAATCCGACCGCTTCGAGCGCAAGGTGCAGCGCCGCGGTACACGAACTCACGCCGATGGCATGCCGGGCGCCTACATAGGATGCAAAGCTTCTGCTCGAATTCAATCGTCTTCGGCCCCATCGTGAGCCAGCCGGAACGGATAACGTCCGCAGCGGCCCTGGCTTCGTCTTCTCCGACGCTGGCGGCGTGAAATGGAATTGTCTGCTCTTTGATGTTCATCGATGGCTTGCGTTTCGATCGTTGACTGCGTTGTTCACCACGGTGCGCCCACGCCATTACGGCTATCCCCGTCCTCGAATTGGAAACAGACCCTACCCGCCGCAAGTTCGCAGCGGGCAATGGCCTCATTTCGGGTTGCGGCGGAATAGAGGACATGCCCGTAACGGTCAAGACTGGAACGAATCTCCCCGACGGCAAAGCCCTGGCGTAAGATCCCATCCCGTTCGGAGGCAGGATAGATCACTTCCACGCCCGGGATCTCATAGAGTCTGCGGAGACCCTGCACACCTCTGAGCGTGCCGGTGCGCTCTACATCAAAGTAGCGGACGCACGCGGCGCGCTCCCAAATACGCGGGCATTGAGGGCGCTCCCCCAAAGCCAGCAGGATCGCGACCCTCACCAAATTGACGCCAGTCGACATAGGGGTTAAATGCGTGGAGATGCGGTCCCCTCCGAGCCGGGCGCCGATCTCGATCAACTGCGCTCCTTGGGTCGAAACCTTGACCTCCGCATGAAACGCGCACCAGGTCAGATCTAATGCACTCAGTCCTGCCTGAACAGCGCTGTGGATTTGCTGCTCGCACAAAGGTGCGTGGATGGATGGTTGACAATGGCCAACCTCCACCGGGTGAACCCCAGGAAACAGGAACTTATCCGTAATGGCCACAATGAACCGTTCCCGATCCGTGCAGTAGCCTTCCACACTCACTTCTCCACCATCCACCCATTCTTCTAAAAGCAACGCTCCTTCCCTCTGCCAATCGCGGCAGCGTACATAAGCCGCCTGCATCGCGTCGTCATCATCGACGCGGTAAACCCCACGGCTTCCTGAACCGCGCCCGATCTTGAGCACCGCAGGATATCCCACAGACTCAGCCGCAACCCGCGCCTCGGCCAATGTGTGAATCAGACGAGTCCGCGGAGACGGCGCCCCCGATTGGGCAAAGGCTTCGCGCATCAGGCGCTTATCGGTTGCGCGCGCAGCCGCCTGCGGTGACAACACGGTGAGGCCGATACGCTGGCCGACCGCCGCCACGGTGGACACCGGCGCGTCCGTACATAGGGTCATCATGCCGTCGATATTCTCTCTCCTGGCAATGGCGCAGACAGCATCCGCATCGAGAATATCGGCCACGTAGGGCGCATCACACAAAGCGAGGCCGACGGCAGAAGAATTGCCATCCACCGCAATGCAGCGAATCCCCAGGGCGCGAGCCTCGTGGATCGCGGGTACCTGCAGTGGACCGGCGCCCACCACTAATAAGCTGGGAATCACAACTCGCCCTTTCGAAGGAATGGTTGTATTCAGGTTGCCGTCGTCGTTACTTGCTTCGTTATTGCTAGTCCGGGGACTGTCGAAACTCGTGCGACAGCATGGAAAGCAGGAGACGGTCGACAAAGCGCCCATCGGCAAATGCCGCGGCCCGCAGTACGCCTTCCTCCACAAAGCCAAGCCGCTGGTAAAGGCTGATCGCGGGCTGGTTGGTGACATTGACCTGGAGAAAGACCCGATGCAATCCCAACGTACCAAAGGCAAATCGCAGTAACAGCCGGGAGGCCTCCTCAGCGAGACCTTTGCCGCGCGCCAGACGATCTCCAAGGTAAATCCAATACTCCGCATGACGCGAGCGCCAGTTAATCCCACGGAGTCCGAGCGCTCCCACCGCATTCACCTCGTTCCCTCTCCCTTGAGCGATCAGGAAGATACGCTGCGCAGGGTCATCCATGACGGATTCGTACCAGCGACGGTGTTCCCGATCGGAGACTGGGCCCTCCGTTCCCGTACCCCGCCTCACTTCTTCATCGTTGATCCAGGCTCTTACCAATGGCAAAGCCGCTTCATCAAAAGGAAGAAGCGCCCCTAGTTTTCCGTGGAACATCGCTGGGCCTCCATTCCATGTTCCGCACCCGGAAGCGGCGGATCTCCGGTCCGATTGATTCCTTCGCGGACCACGACGGTTGCGATCGTCTTGCAGAGGATCTTCCAATCCAGCACGAAACCCGCGTGGTCGGCATACCAGGTGTCTAGCTCACGCCGTTCGATGATAGGCACGTCGTTGCGCCCATGCACCACCGCCCAACCGGTCATACCGGGGCGGACATTCAACCGCCGGAAGTCGGCTGGCCGATAAGTCCGCGTGCCTTCCGCCAGCTCCGGGCGCGGCCCGATCAGACTCATCTCGCCGCGGACCACGTTCCACAACTGGGGTAGTTCATCCAGACTGGTTCGGCGAAGAATCCTACCCAAGCGGGTCACGCGCAGGTCGGTGTCGGAACTATAAGCACTACCGTCAGGGTTGCGAATATAGGGCGCGTTGCGCACCATCGATCGAAATTTAATGATGAGAAATTTTCGGCCCTGCCAACCTATACGCTCCTGCCGGAACAATACCGTCCCCCTGGAGCCGAGCTTGATACCCACAGCAATCAATCCAAGCATTGGCGCCAACGCAATCAGCGCGGCGATGGCCACGGTGAGATCAAAGAAGCGCTTCCAGGCACGGCCTAGCCGATTGGTCACTCTCTGTATCCTTCCTTAGTATTGCCTTAGTATTGGGGCGTCAGTATTGGGGTAGAGAAGGGATGGCTCGACTTTCTGCAGTCTCGAGCAGCAGCTGGATCATCCTGGGAAGGTTCGCCTCGCGGGTCAGGTGGCACAGGGCATAATCCAGACCGCGGGCTCCGGCGGCGCGAACATCTTCGGGAGGACTGGCGGCGATGACTTTCAAAGCGGCCGCCGTACCGACCGGATCATCGGGCGAAATCACCCAACCCGCTTGCGCTTGGATGATCAGTTTCGCAGTGTCAGAGTTGCCGAGCACCATGGCGAGCACCGGCCGGCCCGACAACATATAGGAGATAAGCTTGGACGGAACCGAAACCAACGACTGCTCGCCCTGCGTTGGCAACAAGAGAACGTCCGCAGCGCATAAGACGATGCCAGTGTCCTTCTTCGGCCAGGGCGTGTAAAAAAAAATGCGATCCTGCAGCCCCTTCTCTTCTACCATCTGCTGGCACGCTTCCAAGGACGAGCCCACGCCAGCGATGAGCAAACAAATATTCTCATCGTTCCATAAGTACTCAAATGCCCTGATCGCCGTTTCGACGCCAGCAGCCGCCCCAATGTTGCCCGCATAGACGGCCAACATCGTGTGATCGAGGATGCCGTACCTCTGACGCAAGCCATAAGCGCCGCGGGCGTCCACATTGACAGAGCTCGTCTCTCCCCAATTCTGCAGCACATGAATGCGCTCGGCAGGCACGCCACGGTCCACGCGATAGGTCTCCCGGAACTGATCCGAGATCACGATGAGAGCTTTTGCGGAGTGCGCAATCCTGCGATCGAGCGCGCGCAGAACCCGAAACAGGAGCGAATGGGCGCTGATTCTCTTTTGCTGTGAAAGTGATTCCGGGTAAACATCCTGAATACTCATCGCGACAGGAATGCTGCGAACCCAGGCGGCCGCGGAAACCATGCCGGAACAGACAATCACCCATGAGTTCATATAAAGGACATCAGGCCGCGGCAGCAAGAGGAGGCGGGCGGAACAGGTAATGGCAAACCCCATATTCTCCAGCAGCCGGCTGCCCATGGTGGACTTTCTGGAGAGAAAGGAGAAGCAGCGGATCACCGAGAAACCCATGCTTTCCCGGCGGTAGAGTGACCTTCGATAGCCCTTGAAAAGCCTGCCGTCGGGGCGGTTGGGAAACGGGGCCAGCACCGTTACCTGATGACCATTGTGAAATAATTCATCGGCAATCTGGAAACTGGTCTGCGCCGTCACCACAGGTTCAGGCGGGAATACGGCGCTCACGATCACCACGTTCATGGTCTTACTCCCAGGCTCTGGGGCTGGCCGTCTTCGCCACGGTCCAGTCACCACCAGCAGGCCGGCTATCGATAAGCGCCGGAAACCATCGTCCCCGGATTGTCCCGTGGCTGATCGTGAGTGTCGGATCTCCGTGAAGACGTTCGGCTTGCGCGCTCACGTGACAGCGACCTCCTGGCCGCGCCTCTATTTGTGCCGACCCTTGCTTTGTGCAGCTGCGCAGCCGGATTGTTCTGTAGCTGTTGCAGTTGGCTCCGCGTTCGAAACTCGGGCGCATTTTGTATCAGCCTGCGTAGCTTAATCGAACTGACATAGGCGTGAAACTCGCGAACGTCTGCCCGGTCCGCGGATAGGTCTGATTCAGCTTTCGACGCGAAATAGGTGGGGATAGGCGGCGGCGAATTCATGCCGCGTGAAGTTACCGTACCGGACTCTGTCGACCCGGCAGATCGGATGGTCCCGGATCGATTGAGGATTGTAAACTCTCCTACGCCGGCTCTGGACGCTTTCTTGTTGGCCGAGATGCCGGCACAGTCGGCGGCAGGCTCCGGCCTCTCACCGGATGACCGGGCATCGATCGATCGCGCCTGGGCTACGCTGCCTGAACTGCTTACCGCAAGTTCTGTGGAACCATTCGCGCCCGGCGTGACTGGTACACCGGGGGGCTCTGGAAGAATCCGTTGCCAGCCAACTCCAGGCTGGAAGCAGAGCCGTGGCAACGCTCCTGGAATTGTGCCCGTAGTCAGTGAACTTCTGCTTTTGGCCGATTTGCGGTTTTGGCGAACCGCCACTTGACTTGCCGGCGGACCACTCTGCTCTGTTTGAGGGCTGGCCTCTGTCGCGGCTGCAAACAATACCAACAGGCCGACGAGTAGTCGGGTTCTCAGTTCGCTCATTTGGTCTCACTGTCCGAAAGCGCTCATTGACGGAGAAATAATGCCGTGGCGCGCTCCACGGTTTCGGAAAAATCAACCGCAAATTGTTTCACTCGATTCTGGGAGGCCGCGATGGCCTCTTGCTGTCGATCCCGGCGTGATGGGTCAGGCGAATCTTCGTGGAGAGCCATGAGCGAGGCAAGCTGGCCCGCTCCTTCCGCATCAAAATAGTCTGCGCCCTCCCCAGCCTGCTCTCTATGCACGCGCAGATCGGAAAGCAGCATAGGCACTCCGAGGGATTTAGCCTCTTCGACACTCGTACTCCACCCTTCGGACAAGGAAGGATTGATCAACGCCCTGGAACCCCGCATCAATGCAAACACATGCTCGCGCGGCAGTATGCCCAGGAAGCGAAAATTATGGGTTAGCCCGTATGCCGCCACCAATGCCTGAAGCGCCGCAAAGTGTTCGGGATGACGGTAATCCTCCGCTCTGCCCGAGGCGGCCACGACCGTGTCGTAACCCTTTTGCCGTAATATGCGGAGCGCCTCGATCACCGTGCGATGGTTCTTGTGTTTCCAGAACTGATTGGGCAGGTAGAAGTAGCGCTGTGGCAACTGATAGCGGGATGCGATTGCCCGGTCATCGCTACCGTCCGATAAGTTCGGCGGCAACATCGCGAAGCGAACGACGGAGGTTCTACCCATGGATCGGGGAAAGAAGGTCTCACAATCCGATCGGCTGGCTTCGCTGCTGAGCATGACGTGCCGGCGGCTAAGGATTTGCGCCCGAAAACCGAGATCGCGTTTCCAGTACGCTCCAAAGCCGAACAATTCAGGAAGGTGCCGATGTTGAAAGTCCGTGATCCAGGCAATGCGCGGAAACGGAAAGCGCCAGCCATAAAATTGAGCGCACTCGAAGAGCACGTCGATGCGGTGCTCGCGAAATGCGTCCGCTGCGGCTCGATCACAGCCGGTCAAGAGCGCCTGGCGCAGTCGCTGATTCCTTTGCGCGTCGTTAAAGGCGGAAACGCGGACTACCTGCACCCTCGAAATGCCCGCAAAAGGCTCAACGTTCGCCGCCACCGCATCCGTGCCCACAAACAACACCATCTGCACCCGATCGGGCGTGTGGGCAGACAATACTTGCGCCAGATTGACCAGGTAGTTATAACCGCCGGTGCCCATCCAGTTGGCGCCGCTGATCAGCGTAAACGCCACCCGAGTCACAGATCACTCCTGGAAGATTGCAGGTACCACTGCACATAATCGCGAACCCCACTCTGCACGGGAACGCTCCAGGCAAAACCTTTTTTCCGCAGCAACCAGCCATCCGCCACCAAGCTGCAAGGGTTACCGGGCCGTGCCTTGCCATTGAAGACAACCCTGGACGGCGCCGGCCAGGACTCCAACACCATCGCGGCAATTCGGCCTACGCTCGTCGCTTCTCCCGAGCCGACATTGAAGACCGCCGGCGCGTCCGCATCCGATGCCAACCCCATGGCGACTTCTAAAGCACGCACCACATCCCGGATGTCCGTCCAGTCGCGCATCTCCTCGCCGGTGCCCCCCAGCACCAGTTGCCGCGCGCCGCATGCCAGGCTGGAGCACATATCCCACAACACCTGCTTCTTCAGCCAACTGCCGTACACGGAAAACAGCCGTACCACGGTAATCGATAGGCCATAGTTCGCTGCGTACGACAGGCATACGTTCTCCATCATCAGCTTGTGATACCCATAGGGCGAAAACGGCAGACGCGCTTGTTCTTCCCGGATGGGTCCGGTATGACCTGCCCCATAGACCGCCGCACTGGAGACGGAGATCAGCTTTGCGTGGCGCGCTCCGAGCCGCATCCACTCGAGCAATTCCGCCGTGGTCGCGACCGTGCGCGTAAAGTCTTCATAGGGGTTGGCAATCGACGCGCCCACCGAAGAGCCTCCGGCCAGGTGAAAAATGTAATCCGGAGAACCGCCATCGCGCAGCAGTTGTTGCAAATTGCTGGCATGAATTCCGCCATTAAGCCAGCGTTGGACACCCCAGCCCTGCGCCTCCGCCGGCGGCCAGGGACCGTGACCGATGCCCACCACGGTGTGACCCTGGCGGGAAAGCCAGCGGGCGAGATGGCGGCCAATGAAGCCCCGCGTTCCTGTGATCCAGATCTGTGCCATGGTTATGGCCGAGTGCACACAAACGAGTAGAGTCTGCCGGGACGGCGGTCAACCCAGGAAAATGTCTTGGAAGCTAAGAACCACACGCCTTGCCGGCTGAGCGCGTAGCGCAACACACCCCGCATCGCCAGTGCACCGCCGACACGATCAGCAATCACTTCCTTCAGCGTCTGCTCGGTATAGGGCGCGTAGTTAATCACACTGCTCAACGGAGAAAGCACACCCTCGATGGCAAAGCCCGCCTTTAACAAGGCATCCTTATACGTCGAAAGCAAAAAAGCGTTCTCGCCTCCATACAAGCGGTGCAGAGGGTGGCGGGAAAGGAATACCGGTAAGTCTTTCTTCCGCGAAATCACATGTTCACGAACAGCGATCAGTCGGCCCCCGGGCTTGAGGACACGGAAGAACTCCCGGCAGGCCAGGGGTAAGTTCCTGGTATGGTGAAAGACGGCGCGTGCGAACGCTATGTCGAACTGGCCATCGTCGAAAGGCAAATGTTCGGAGAACTCCTGCACAACCGTGATCGGGAGCGCGCTCTCTTCCGCGAGTGAACGAATCGCACCTGCGCCCACAAGACGGCTGCCGTCGGGTTCCAGAGCGGTCACAGCGAATCCTTCGCACGCCAGCGCGTAGCTCGCAATCCCTCTACCCGCCCCTACATCGAGCGCCTGTCCCCGGGCGCAGCCGAGGAGCTTTCTGATTTCCTCCCACTCGCAGCTTTTCCAATACCGTCTAGCTGCCGCGATCAGGGGGTCGTCGTAGTATGCGTTCCGAACAAGATCCTGCTGGTCGGGTTGAGAGCGCAGCCACGCTACCGCGTTTTCCCATCCAGACGACGGTTCGCTCACAGTTCATCTCGTTCGGAGGAGGTAAGTTCCCGAATTGGATGAGCAGGGTTACCGGCTACGATGGTGTAGTCTGGAACATTCCTGGTCACCACCGCTCCGGCACCGACGATACCGCCTGTTCCGATCATGACCCCTCGCAAAATAATCGCGTTGGCTCCTATCCAGGCGTCGGAACCGATGCTGATCGCCCGTTCACCAAGATCAATTTCCTTTGGGTGGCCGGAAGTGACGATCATCCGGAACTGTCTATGCCGCGCGGCTGCGCCGACGGGATGCGTAAGGCTATCGAAAACGTTCACATTGTGGGCAATCAGCACTCTGTCTCCGATGGTGACGCGCGACGCTGACCATATCCTTGTACCCTCCCCGACATAGCACCATGCCCCAATCTGTATCTGTCCACCGTGAGCAAAGGTCAGGAGCTCACCGAGAATCATTGAGTGGCTCCCGACTCGTATCTCAGTGTCCTTTCCCGAAGCATTGCGAATGCGGGCGGATCGGTATAACTTGGCGCCGCGATCAAGAATGCAGGTGGGACGCCCCAATAAGCGCCGGGCCACATAGTCCAGGTTCACTTATCCAACCTCTTACTGCGCAGCGGCGCTAGATACAGCTCACCAGCCGGCAAAATGCACTCCACTGGTTCCGCTTGCTATAGAGAGTGCGTACCATGTGATTCGCCTGCTCTGCCCTTTTTGCATAACGGCTCCAATCGTTGACCACCCGCTGCGCCATCTCTCTTGCTTCTGCCGGCGATGAGTAAGCGACCAATGTCTCGCCATCCCGCATGCCATCGGGATACAGCCCTGCGTCGCCCAGAAGCAGGGCAGAACACCCCATTGCTTCAAAACAGCGCATGTTTCCCCGATCTTCTCCTGACACATCGATGGCGCCATTCAAAACAACTTTCGACTCTGCAATGAGCGCGTATAGATCACGGCCGTACACGGGTTCACGCGAAACCGAGCGAATGTCCGCGGGCCTGCGAAATGTCCCTAACGGCGCAAGGTAGCCAAGCGGTGATTCTGCCAGCCGGGTCAGCCGTGAACGGGCGAGGCAGAACTCAATCCTGTAGCGATCCCTGAGGCCGGCTACCGCTTCCAATACAGCCGCGCGCTTCATGTGGTGCCGGGAATACCCTCCGGCAAAGAGAACATCGATCGGGCGTTCCTGGTTGCCGGCATACTCGTCCATCACAGGATCATGGGCGGGCGAAAAATACGCCGCCTTCCAGCCGGAAGCGAGGTATCTTCTCAGAAGACTGGCGGAGTTGCATACCACAAGGTCGTATCCACCCAGGTCTGTTATAGGCAAAGGGATGTTACGCCAGGCAACCGTCTTGCGCACGCATCCCGGCAATTTGCGAGCAAACTCACTGTCAAAACGGATAGGGTCAAGGTTATAGAAAACCTCCGCCCGATGGTATTCCATTTGCGCCAGCAGGATATCAGGCAAAGAGGCCCGCCTCGACATGCCCATCTGCCGCGCCCACATCCGTTGCGAAGCCTCGTCGTCGCCATTGGCGAAAAAGGCTGTTTCCTCGCCGTCCAATACTGGCGCCAGAAAGTGCAACGCTCCGTAACGTTGATGGAGGAAGCGCGCGATACGGTCCTGGAAGGTGACTGCACTCTGTAGCTCTGCCCGGCGGCTGGATAAATAACTAAGAGGAACGCCTGAGTTTTGAAATAACCTCATACGAGGTGCTCGCCGCGTTTCCGAGTGACATCGTGGAACTTCATGCAACCAACCGCATGCAAATCAGACCGCGCGCTGCGGCTGCATAGTCTGGACCGAAATGCTTTTCCTGATGGATGTCAAAAAAGGTTGCTTCTGCCAACGCGGCGGGATCCGAGGCATGCCATCCTTCGGGCGAATATGCGAAATACTCAACTTCTGTTTGTGCCGGTTGAAAATCATCCAGCACCGCGCGGACCATCTTGGCGTCAAACACCTGGAACCAGCCCCGATTGCACGCCTTTCCATACGGTACGGTAATGAAACAAACGCCTCCTGGCCGAATCACGCGCCGGAATTCCCGCACTGCCGCTCGAAAACCCTCCGCGTCCTCTTCCCTTTTCGTTCCGTCCGTCGTGTACAGCATGGTGTTATCCAGGCCAATGTGTTCAATGGTCGAAATGCTCACGATGGTGTCGAATATCTCGGAGCGAAAGGTGCATGACCGCAGATCGTCAAACACGTAGGAGATCGCTCGTCGCCAGTAACACTGCCTTTCCGGCGCCAGCGTGCAAATCGACAGTTTCGCATTGCTGACCGGAGGCCTTCTTACCAGAAAACCGTGATTGAGCGCGGCTCCCGCATCAAGCATCAGGCCCGGATCTCCCGGCAACCGGGCATAGACCCACGGATACTCAATGACACGTTCATCCATCCGGAAACCGTAGCCCTTGGGAAGAGGGGCCTCGGGCTTGAGCAATCCGTCCTCGATGGCACTCTCGATTCGCCGGCGCTTCGCGGTATAGTATCCCGGCGTCCACGGCCTACGTCCGCGCAGGAGGTAGAAAGGATAGAACACGCGGTCCAGAAATTCCTTTATCTGGAAAATCATGAAGATGGTACTTGTTTGGCCGGCAACGGCAATTGTGTCCGGGGGATGTCGGCGCCGAGCATGATGGCCATCATGCCCCACAGGGGCACATTGCCATAGAGGCCACCCGAGAACATGGCCCCGATCAGTTGCTGGAAAAAGCAAATCGGGATCCATGCCATGGCGGGATCCCGCCGTACGAACCTCGTCGCACGATAGATAGCCGCCAGGATCAGCAGTGCGAACGCTGCGCCGCCGAACGTTCCCGTAGCCATGAATGCCTCGATCATCGCGTTGTGTGGATAGATCAGGGCATTTCTTTCGACGATAGAGCTGCCGAACCAGGGATGGTCCATATACTCACGCCATGCATCCCGAATCAGGTTGTGGCGGGTATTTACCGAGTCACTCGTCGTGTCGTAGGCCGCGGCAGATGCAAGCAGGCGATCGATATTCAGTCCGTTCCGGGAAAAATAAGTAGCAGTGACGGAGACGACAAATACCAGTACAAGGCACATGGCAACCGTGATCAACCGGGAGCCGCGCCGTAGGCCCAGGTACGCGATAAACGGAACCACCAGGATGCCGGCGACCAGAGCACCGCGGGATGATGCGGCCAGGATGCTGAACGCACCCAGGCAGACTGTGGCTCCTGCGCCGGCCCGGAGGTACCACGCTCTCTTGACACTGCCTATTTGTAGAAGAACAAAGAGTCCCAGGATAATGGCTGTAACCCCCATGTGACCATAGGAGACCGAATTCAGAATGTCGTTCCCCTGATAACGGCCATGCAGGGTTACATCCTGCGAAGTCCTGGTGCGAAGCATCGATGCCAGGCAGCACACACCGAGTGCCACCATGGTCCATGGGAGCGCCTTCCTATAAAGCTCGAGATCTCTGATTTGGTACAGGACAAGGAAAGTTGGGAGACAGATAGCGAAAAGGGACAAGGCCATATCCGATGGAGCTGTTCCCAACGGAACCTCCAGGAACACCGCGTCGACGATAAATCGCAAGCTATAAGCGACCCAGAAAAACACCACCACCGCTGAGATGATCGACATCCCCATGCGGAGATGGCCGGCGCCCAGAAATCGAAAGAGCGCATACAGTTGCAAAAGCAGCATGAGGCCGCGAAAGGGAACGGTCGCGATACGGCTGTCCACGCCCAGCGCGCCGGGAACGTATGAGACCATGAGAAAACCCGCTAAGGTTCCGGTCATGAGCAGGGTCACCAGGCCGGCCATTCTTGAAGGTCCGGCGCTGGTCACCTCGCTTACCAGTGGTCGGTCATGGCTAGTTAGATATCTCATGCCAACGTTAGGCCTCTGCCAGGTTCGCCAAGGCCGTTGCCGCCGCATCTGCACAATGCTTGATCGCACCATGCGATAGCATCCAATGGACGCAATACATAAGAGTCATCGCGACTCCGTAGACGAGAATGGCGACTCGCGGACCATAACCGAAATGGTAGGGTAAGGTGAAGGAAAGGGCTGTCAGCGCCAGTTTGCCGGCATCCCAAACGAACTGTGTCCGTTGCCGTTGAAGAACGCTCAAGGTCAGGGTGACCGGTGAATTGATGAAGCTGGCATAGCACATGAACGCCAGATAGCGAGCGTATTCGCCTGCTTCATGCCATACGCGGCCAAAAACAGTCTGGAAGACCCACGGCGCGAAGATCGCAAACAGTGCACAAGGGACGAGCCCCAGGTAGAGCATCCGCCGGGTGGTCTCAAGAAAGATATACAAGAGCCGCTGGGGATCCGTCCTGGATAGGGTAGCTGCCTGCGAAGTGTAGACCTGGGCAATGCTTGCCCCGATTAATGCTGCCGGAACCCCCAAAACGCGGTTGACCAGGGCAAACCAACCGGTATACTGCGCGCCATAATATCCAGCCAGGAACAGAGCGGGCAATGCCAGCCCCGACGCGTTGAGCAGGCCTCCCCAGATGGAAACCAGCGGATAGTCGCGATAGCGAACTGCTAACCGGATCATGCGAGGAACACCTATACCACGAAGCTGGACCCCATGGTTCCGCCATAACTCGCGCAGAAACTTTCCGCTTCCTGTCATGCGACCCACCGCGTCGCCCGTCAACAGTCCCAGGGGTCCTCGGACCACGAGGCCCACAGCCAGTTGGACGACGACCATGGCCGCCACTTGCGTGAGCTTGGTGGTAGCAATTTGCCGGTACGCATTCTGCCGCATGGCCTGGTAACTAAGCGCCTGATAAAGTCCGCCGCCCAGCACGCTGACCGGAAGAAGCCACAGGTAGCCCTTCGGCACCAGCACGCCGGCAGGAAGCATCCAGGGATGCCGCTGGAACATGGCGACCATCAGGGCAGTCGCGGTCGCCGTAACGCACACGCAGAAGATCGCTACCCCAAGCAGATCGAACCCACTCTGTTCATCCTCGGGCAAAAGCAGCGCAAACTCATAGCGCCCTGCAGCCATGACCATGAGAAATCCCGTTAGGGAGATAAATACCTGAAGTACGCCAAAATCGCTCGGGCGGTAGATACGCGTCAGAACTGGCGATGCGGCAACCGCGATCGCTTGCGCCATGGCCGTTCCCCCCACCAGGATCGAGACGCTTCGGGCGAATCCGCCTTTTGGCAGCCATCGGCTACAGAGTCGCGAGAGTACCTGCTTCATAGGCATGCCAGCGCGGCAGTAAAGGAAAATCGAGCGGATTAGCAACCAAGGGTTGCTAGTGTCCCGAAGGGACGGGACAATAGCAGTTCTCACGCAATCTCTTCAGCCCATACGTAAGCCTCGCAAAATCGGCGGGGTTTTTGAGGGTGCGTGAGAACCAGGATTTACGAATTCAGTCCCGCAGGGACGGCTGAAAGTTGTCCAGGATTGAATCGCGGCCTGTTTCCAGCCGTCCCTACGGGACTCTTCAACGGTGCAAGCCAACCCAGGACTGCGTCCTGGGCTGAAGTTCAGCCGTCCCTGCGGGACTCAATTTCTGTGAGGGCCGTTCTCACACACCCTCTTTCGAAGCCCCTGGGGTACGCCTTTGCTCGAAGGGGGGCTTTGGCCCGTGAGGGAATACCGGCTGGCTGGCTTCACCCTTGGCGGGCGCTGAAAATGGATTCAATCATTGAGACACTACACTAGTGTTCTTCCAGGGATTTCTCAGAGTAATAGCCGTGATATTTACCATATCCGTAACCGTAGCCGTATCCATAATAGTGCTCGGCAACACGCACATCATTGACCACGATACCGGTGAGACGACCATCGCCAGACTGCAGCAACTCGCTGGCGCGATGCAAGGCGCGACGCGGCGTGACGGCCAATCTGGACACGAGAAGAACCACGTCGGTCTTTTGTGCTACGAGCACGGCGTCGGTAACCACCAGACACGGAGCACTATCGATGATCACGTGGTCGTACTCCGATTTCCATTCCTCTAGAAGTTCGTGCATCTGGGCAGATCCGAGCAGCTCGGCGGAATTCGGCGGACGCGGACCGGCCTGAAGAACAAACAGGTTAGGAGCGTTGGGGTGAGCTTCGACCGTAGCGCGCCAATTGACGGCTCCGGTGAGGGAGCCGCTCAACCCGGGGTTCTTCGCCATCTCCAATCGTTCCGCGAGCACCCCACGCCGTAGGTCAGCGTCGACCAGCAACACGCGCGCGCTCCGCTGGGTGAGCGCCGCGGCGATATTCATGCTGACCGTCGTCTTGCCCTCACCGGGGAGAGCACTTGCGATCAGGACCGTCTTCGGCGGCGTGCCCGCCGAGGCAAGTAGAAGCGCGGTACGCAGCGAGCGAAACCCTTCCGAGGCCTGAGAGTTGGGCCGCAGCACGGTTACCAAAGAACCCTGTTTCGATCCATCCCAATGGGGTGATCCTTCTTGCCCGTTCGCCTTAAGACGGCCCGGCTCGCTATGCGGGACCATCCCCTTAATGTGAGGGATCATCCCAAAGAGAGGCGCTCCCGTCAAAATCTCCACTTCTTCCGGGCTCCGGATCAGGTTATCCAGGCTTTCCGCGGCGAACGTGCAGGCGATGCCGGCGCCCAGGCCCAGCAGCAGGCTTAACGCCAGCACCAGCGAGGTATTGGGTTCCACCGGCTTGGTGGGGAGCGTTGCCGGATCGATCACATCGACGGTGGCTGCCTTCAGGCTGGCCACGACACCCGCTTCTTTGAGTTTCTTCAATAGGTCTTCATAGAGATCGTTACCGGACTCCACTTCACGCTTGAGGATGCCGTACCGGTCAAGACCCTCGCTCATCTTGTAGGCTTGCTGCTTCTGCCCATCAAAGGCTGATTGCAACTGTTTCTCGGCGCCGGCAGAAACCTCATAGTCCGTGCGGAAACGTTCCTGAATGTCTCCGATCTCGGTTTGCAGGGACTGCTCCACCTGGGCCAACTGATTCTTGAGCTGGATCACTTTGGGATATTGAGGACCGAACTCCGAGTTCGCCTGGGCGAGTTGTATCTTTAAATCGGCTTGCTGTCCACGCAGGACGGGAAGAACGCTGTCCGGAACGATGATCCCGAGCAGCTCAGGATTGCCCGACTGCGCCACGCGGTACTTTGCCTCCTTCACAATCCGGTCGGCTTCGGCGTCGGTCAACTCCTTGCTGAGATCGCTCAACCTGGAAAGCACAAGGTTGTCATTCTCATCGGTGCCAAAGATGCCGGTCTTTTTTTGTAGTTGGGAGAGCCGGCTCTGCGATTCCTGGATCGTAGACTTGAGCTGAACGAGCTGACCCGACAACCAGTCCGACGCTTTCATGGTGTCGTTGTACCGGGTCATGAAGGTGCGTTGGGTATAAGCGGACACCAGATGGTTGACGATTTCCCGCGCCAGGTAGGGGTCTGCGTTGCGAAAAGTGATTTCTACCGCTTGCGTGCGGGAGATCGTCTGCACGGTCAGCTCCCCACGGAACCGTGCCAGCAGCTCGTTCCGGCGCTGCGCTCCCGTCTGCTCCAAATCGGCTGGCGCGTCCCGCACGCTATACCGGCCGAAGAAAACGAATTTGCGTTGGCCGGCGAAGGTCGGCTGCTTATCGAGCCGCAACGCGCCAATGACAGTCCATGCCAGACTGTCGCTTTTCAGAATCCTCACCTGGGTCTCGAGCTTTTGATCGAAACCGAGACCGCCGCCTCCGAGGCTCGCAGTGATGTCACCCATATCCAGTGCATCGGATCCCTCCGGATTAATTGCAAGGTCCGCAACCGCTTCGTATCGGCGAGTTTTCAGCGCACAATACAGACCGCCAAGAAGGATCACCACGATCACCGAAGTGAGGATGATCTGTTTGCGGCGCCGCAAGACCCGGATCAGATCGGAGAGAGTGATCTCGTCGGATCGGCCGCGATCACCTGCCTCCCCGGCACCGCGAATGATCCCAAGATTGCGGTGCTCAGATTCACTTCGAGTCGAGCTCATCACCGGTTTGCCTCTTGCCCGTGCAGCTATGTGGTTAGTGCAGTTGAAAAGCGTAGATGGAATAAACGGCGGCCTGGATCGCGCCTTGCAGTCCCATGGCTCCGTAGTTCCGGATATTGCTCAGCGGAACGAACACGATGTCCTCTGCGTGCAACTGCAGGTCCTGGGCTTTGCCGTGGTAGATCTTGTCCAGCGGAATTCTGGTTTGCGCTGTGCCTGTAAGAGATTTCCTGAGAATCAGCGCCCCCTTCAGAGACGCCAGCTTGGTGGTACCCCCTGCCAACGCCGTCGCTTTCAGCACCGAGATCGAGGTGTTGTCCTCCATGAGAAAGGCGCCCGGCTTGTTGACCTCTCCCAGCACATAGACCATCCCCGCTTTGGAGACGACGATCGTGTCGCCCGGATAAATGGGTACATTGGCGTGCGCGGGTGGATTTTCGCCGGCACTTATGTTTGCCAGTGCGACCACTTCGGGGTGATCGCTTTGCCCGGGATGCAAAACAGTGACGGTGCGGCCTGCTTTCAGCGTGAGACCCCCGGCAGCCGAGATCACATCATATAGGTGATGTGGCCCCATCAGGGGATAGATCCCCGGCGCGTTCACCTCTCCGTAGACCGTGATGCCCTGGGTAGCGAACTCCTCGATGAATATCGATACTTGCGGATCCTTCACCAGTTGGCGCGCGACCAGCTCACGGGCAATCAAGCGTTGCGCATTGCCAACCGTCATCCCGGCAAGCTTCACGTCTCCAAGAAAAGCAAGACTTACGCATCCGTTTACATCCACCCGGACCTTCAACACCAGCTCGGGCACATCGAAAACGCTGAGATCGAGTAGATCGCCGGGCCCGATTGCGATCGCGCTTTGATCGCGCACGATCACTGACGGCGCAGCGTTCACGGCTAACTGCGCCCAGCTGAGAGTTGCGCTTATTCCCACCAGGGCAAGTAGGAGCAATCGCGTAACGTAGATCAAACGCTTCACCAAGGGTTGCTGTGGTTTTGTGGGAGGACCGTGGTTTCAGTTCAGAAGGTTGGCCGGCGTTCCAAGAGGCAGCGGCCACTCGTTCGTGACCGCTGCAGGGTGATTCAGCTTCGCCGGCGGGACCTGAGTTCCTGTCGCTGACAGGGCGAGCTTCAGCAGGGGAGATCCGGGATTATAGTCCGGAATCAATTCCTTCAAGTACAAGATCAAGCGGGCAACATCTTTGCGTTCCGAGATCTGGCGAAGTTCTTCCAGGGCGACATGCATCACCTTGAGATCGGCCGAGAAAGGGGAGAGATAACTGAGAATCTTCCTGTGCGCCGTAGGCATAAATTGTTCGTTCTGAAGATTGAGCTCTTCGAAGAGCTTCTCACCCGGACGCAGGCCGGTGAATTCGAATTTGATATCCCGATCGGGCCGCAATCCGGATAGTAAGACCAGATTACGGGCGAGGTCTACGATTCTGACCGGTTCGCCCATGTCGAGGACAAAAACCTCGCCGCCTTTCCCTATGGAGAATGCCTGCAAAACCAGTTGCGTGGCTTCCGGAATGGTCATGAAGTAGCGACGCATCTCTGGGTGAGTAATGGTTACAGGTCCACCCGCGGCAATCTGCTCTTTAAATATCGGAACCACACTGCCATTGCTTCCCAGGACATTCCCGAAGCGTACGGCAATAAACCGCGTCTTGCCTTGCTTCTGCAGCGCGCTGATCACCAGTTCAGCGATACGTTTGGTCGCGCCCATCATGCTTGTAGGGCGGACCGCCTTGTCGGAAGAGATCATGACAAAATCTTCCACTCCATGATCAATCGCGGCGCTGGCTACATTCCAGGTTCCGAAGATGTTGTTCTCTACGGCCGCAAACACGTGCCTTTCCATCATGGGTACGTGTTTGTAGGCGGCAGCATGGTAGACGATCGACGGCCGATAGCGTTCCATCGCCTGCAGCACATTCCCGGAGCGGGTAATGTTGCCCAACTCGGGGAAGAACGTCAGCCGGGGAAACTTGTTGTTCAACTCTCTGTCGAGTTGAAACAGCGGCGTTTCGGCCTCATCAAAGCCGACCAGGGCAAGCGGGTTGAACCTGGCTATCTGGCGGCAAATCTCCGAACCAATCGAACCCGCGGCGCCGGTCACCAAAACGGTTTTGCCTGCAATGCGCTCGCGGATTCTGTCCTCATCCAGAAGCACGGGCCTTCTTCCCAAAAGGTCTTCCACCGCGACATCGCGAATTTGTTTGCCCAGTTCCGTGCCGTGGATGATATCCGCTAAACCCGGGACCATCTTGTAATCGACTTCCGCATCAATGGCGGACTGCAACATGCGCACCAGCTGCGGACCGGTAGCGGACGGGATCGCGATCAGCACTTGGTCGACCTCGTATTTTTTCGCCAGGGCTCCAAGCGCCTCGCCGCTGCCCAGCACTCTGGTTCCGTGGAAGGTCAAGCCGACTTTGCGCGCATCATCATCGATCAGGCCAACTAGCTCACTCTTCAGCGAATGGTTCTCCCGCAGCTCGCGGGCAAGCGCCAATCCGGCTGTTCCCGCGCCGTAGATAAGGGTCCTCGTCCGATCGCCGTCACTCTTCTCGCTGCCTCTGGCGGTCGTGGCTAACCGGACTGCGCATCGAGTGCCCAGGGTCAACGAGCATGACGTCAGCCATTCCAGGATGTATATGGAGCGCGGAATTCCCGGATGCACCCCGAGAACAATGATCGCCCCACCCACCAGCGAACCGGCGGAGTTAGCCAACCCGATTCGTACGGCCTCGTCAAGCGAGGTATAACGCCAGTAGCCGGTGTTGACCGCGCCAAAGAAAAACGCAACCGACTTGGCGATTGCCCATATAAAGATAGCCTCATGCATTCCCTGCGCGTAGATGGCGGGCACGGAACCGTCGAAACGCAGTTGGAAGGCAAGGAATCCGCATATAGTGAATCCGGCCAGGTCCATGATGGGCGCGAGAAGCCGGCGCGGGACCTGCTCCGGCCCACCGGCAGGCAGAGAAATCAAAGGCATATCAGAGTCTCCCGGAAGGCAATCGCGCCCGTTGGATCAGGCGACGGCATTTCGATGTTCGGCAGACAGATGAGCGTGGGAGGCGATGAGTTCGAGAGCGCTTCCGTCAATGTGCAGCGAAACGCTCTTACCGATCACATCCAGATTTACAATGAAACGGAGGCCGTTACCTTTTTTTTGCACCACGCCCATCACGCCGGCCAAGGGGCCCGTTACCACGCGAACCCTATCTCCCTTGGCCATGAACGGGTGGGGCTCGATGGTTTTGCAAGCGATGACCCGCCGGAGCAATTCCATATCGCCATCCGGGATCACCACCGGCCCCGCGGCGTTGCCGACAGTGCTTAATAAGCCAGGTAACCTCATGAGCGGGCCATGATCTTGCGGCGACAAGCGCACAAAGAGGTAGTTCGGAAAAAGCGGCATGTGGAGATCGACGGTCGTACGGTTCTTCCACGATCGCTGGGTGGTATAGAGGGGAAGGAATTGTTCGATGCCGATGCGCTCACAATGGGAAGCGATACGCTTTTCGTGCCGGGACATCGTATACGCTGCAAACCACTCCCGTTGTGAATTAGCTGTGTTTTCTCCAGGGCAGCATTGTTGGGATGCGGCTTCGCCATTGTCACTTAGCAAGTGATCTTCCCTTTCCTACAACTCTTTAGCTTGCACGTTCGGCTAGGCGCCTTGTTTGTAACAATGTTGCCGCTCGCCTTCGTACGTATCATCGGCCAAGAGATGGATTTCATCATGCTCGGAACGCGATTGGCCCTGACGATGCGGTCCGCGCAATCGCAATCGATCCGCTCGGTAACGACAATGGCTCATTCTGCTCCATGGAGCGCGACGACCGTCCTCCGAGTCCGGCCCGCTTTGTGGTCCTCGATTAAGAACCGGCCGGTCCCGGCCGTCGGCGAACAAGCGCCTTACTCCAGGACACATGAGTCACGACCCGATCCGCAGAATCACTTGATAGGTTTAACGTCCGAAAGGGCCCGGTTTTACCAGTCTGCGTGAGATCTATCATTCGAGATCGAGTCCCGTAGGGACTCATTTTACGATCACTCGGTTCCTGACCGTCGAGACTATCGGCATTAGTCAGCGAATCGAGCCGCTCTAACTTCTTAACTACCGCAACGCTCATGGGGCGGCCCACTTTCAACAGGACTGCCTTGTATCTTATCCCGCCTGTTACTCCCTCTTGCTTAGCTCGCAAGCTTGCGAGCTAAGCAAGAGGCATGATTGAGTCGAGTGGCGCCGTCTACCCGGCCAGGGTTCTAATCGTCGCGTCCCGGCTCCAACAAACACTCATTTGCCGGTCTCGCTCGCCTGGTTCGCTCCAGTCTCCGTCATGAATTGCTGAGTTTCGAGCCACCATGAGGCATTGCTATCCCACGTCTGCGTCCAACCACCCCAGATCACCACACCGTCAGCATATTTTCTGGCCGTCTCGAGTTCCATTTTCCAGTAATCATCAGGCAGATAATCGCCGCCCTGCGCGCCGTTGCCATTGTCGTACTGGGGCCATAAGAAGAGATAGACCGGTTTACCCGGAGCTATCCTGCGAGCCTCCGCTATTTGCGCAATGGCATAGGTTTGCCACCCGGTCTGGTCTGTATAGAACGTGTAGGCGGAGGGGAAGAGCGCGTTCGCCTCCTGGGCGATTGGGGCTACAGTATTATTTTCCTGCTGCCAGGCCAAATAGTTCGATGATAGCGCCCCGTCGATTGGGCTCCAGTAGTCCCGGATCGGGGCGACGGAGTAGTAGCCCACCTGGAGCGATGGGGCAGCTTGCTGAAACATCTGCAATGTCTGTTGATACTTATCAACGCTTTGTGCCACCGTTGCGGGGTCTCCCGTCACGTGCCACTGCTCGATGTCTACGACAGCCATGCCTCCCGATTGACTCGCCTTCAAGGCCAGTGCCCGCACCACGTCTGCATCCGGAACGCTCTGGGGATCGCCTGATTTGCCCGGCCACATCGATGCTTGATAGAGAAGAGTGATCGGCTTCATGCCGAGTTCTTCCGTGGTTGGCTTTCCCTGGTATAATGTGCCATCGAATACTACGAATTTGGCCTGCGGAGCCGTCGGCGGCGGCGTCACTGGTGCGCGGGATGGTAGGGCGGCGCAACCGCCCAATGTCGAAATCGTAAGCGCAAAAAGTCCGACGCGGCACCCCTTTTCCACTAAAGACCGGCTGCGCGTCAGGTTTGCCTGAGGATCGCCGCCCGCCAGTTCCACGACTCCTCTTTCACTGAGAGGATTGTGAATTGGGAGTGAGACAGATGGGGCATAATCGGCTATTCTGGTTGCCGGTTGCATGGATACACCGAAATACTGCGGCGTCACTCCTGATTCCTTGGCGATAGTAAGCAGTGCGGGCAACTTATGCTTGCAGATCATGTTATTTCCACCTTGTCGTATCTGATACGGAGATAGCAGCCTTGACTGTGTCCATGCAGCTTTACAGTCATTGACGCTAAGATCTTTACGGCATCAGACACGGCTTGGTTAATGGCCTCAAAGTCGCACCGCTTGCCCCTGAATACCCGCCCCCGCTGTCGATCAGTTATAAGGCGTATTTGTAAGATCTACTAATAGACGAATTCGCAGCCTGTTGCCTGCAGATGCGGCAAGGCTAAGATGGTAGGTCAACTTAGGGGAGTGGTCACAATTATGGGCGGCGGCGCGACCAGCAGTTAGCTGCGGAGACTACAACTCTTCCGTTCGAAGCATTGGCTTAAGTCAGGCCCAGGTACTGTATGCAACTGCGTCGACATTTATGGCCATACGGCTAAAGCCGCTATATCGCGGTTTACGCAGATGGGTGTCCACGAGACATACCACCGGTTGGCTGCCAAGATGAGCGGATGGATACTTAGCTATTTAGTAAGTTAGGACGAGATATGGTAAACATATAGGCCACGCAACATCCGATTACTTCGTCCCTTGCACGTTAGAAGTGCTGGTTGTCGAATTAGCCGGTTCGACTCCACGCGGCTTACTCTGTTCAAGAATATCCAGCAGTTTCCTTTGATCAATCTTTACTTCCCGGAGTTCATCCCCATCGCCAGCGTTGGGCTCCACACTAAGGCTCACCTTCAGGTCCCTCAGGGACGTGGCAGAGGCGACACGCTCGTAGTCCACTTTGAAGAAATACTCTTCACCCCGTGCCGTTGTAAATGATGCGCTGGGGCTAATCTCACCCGCTCGCAGTGTCAACTCATGATATCCGGGATACAGATAGAAGGTTACGATGTCATCTGGCGCCAGGGATACTATGTTGTTCCCATCTGCAGACACGGAGACTCCCGTCAAAAGTCTGCCTTCGCGGTACACATGCACGGTCCCGACTTTGCTTGTATCGATGGATTGTGCATGCAACAGGGACGAAACGAGAAACATAGCAGCGATCATACGGGACGGCATCATGGAAAACCTTCTCTTTGGCGTATCTCGTGAGGCTTCGAATGCCCTCACCGATGTCATTTGCCTAAACAGAGGAACGACCTTCGCGACCATTCCTTCCATGCTGCTAATGCGCCATGAACGCCCGATGCAACGTTGCTACGGGCATTGACCCACGCCTTCGCCCACCGCAAGCGCCGGCGTGCTCGGAAACCGGCTCCGCGACACCTGTGGCGCCCGGCATCTTCGGAAGGTCCGCTTGATAGAAAAAAACGGCCAAGGTCTTCCCTTAACGTGAGAGGAGGGTACCGCGATTGGCAATGAGAAAAACAGTAACCTGATTAGATTCTGTTGGTTGCGGGGGCTGGATTTGAACCAGCGACCTTTGGGTTATGAGCCCAACGAGCTACCGGACTGCTCCACCCCGCACCTTGATAGTAGCAACCGTAGCGCACAGGGTCAAACCGCGTTGCCTTGCTGTTGCTGACAGCAATGATTGGCACCAGCTCCCAGGCATAGGCGTCTCCTCTTCACCAACCCCATTCGTCGCCCAGTCGTGATTTCGCCCTTCCAACGGGTACAGTGAATAGGGCGGCGGCCCTCGCTCTAAAAACGCCTTTTCCCGATGTCTCACACCAAACACAGTGCGGCCAAGGACCTTCGCCAGCGCCTGTTGGAGCCCCTGCTCCACCTTGGATTCGCTCTCACTGGCGCCGGCACAGTGTTGCTCGGCAGTATTCTGCCCCGGCTTTCTGCACCATGGCACTTGCGCGATAAAGACGCCGGTCTGCTGCTGCTGGTCCAGTTTGCCACGTCGGCGTCCGGGGCCCTGTTGGTCCGGCGCGACCTATGGAAGGCGCTGGCCTGCGGCTATGGGCTGATTGGCGCTGGCGCGATCGCTATTTTTCTGCTGCAACAAAAGTCCCTACCCGCTTTTGCCGTCTACGGACTCGGCCTTGGCTTGGCGATGACGTCGACCAATATGCTCACCGGCCGTCGTTATCCACAGCGCATGGGGGCTGCGCTTGCCTTACTCAACTTCTCCTGGAGCGCGGGGGCCGTGGCTTGCCCTTTGCTGGTTGCCCAATTTCTGCGCGTGGCCCCGAGCAGCGCCGCGTTCGCCGTGATCGGGCTGCTGGCACTCCCGTTTGCCCTGTTACCCCTACTCGCTGCCCGGGGTGACATGCAAGCCGCAACCAGCGCAGGACCAGCGCCCACCGGCATGAGAGAAGCGAGGACCATCCTTTATTTTGCAATTCTCGCTTTTCTTTATGTCGGGATCGAGGCCTCGATTGGAAATTGGATGAGCACCTACGCGACCCGCGCCACTGCCTGGACTTTCGCCGGCAGCACACTGGCGGTCGCTCTTTTTTGGGCGGCCCTCTTGTTGGGCCGAGCGATCACACCCGTAATTTTGGCCCGGGTGCCGGAACTTGGGCTCTATCGAGCGTCGGTGTTCGCCACCATAACAGGCGTGTTATTGCTGCTGGCAGCGCACCGCCCACTCACCATCCTCGCCGGATCGGTTCTCAGCGGGCTGGCGCTGGCGCCCCTGTTCCCCCTAATTCTGGCCCTGTTCCTGGAGGAGATCGGCGGATCGCGCAACGCGGGCTGGGTGTTTGCAGTCGCGGGGCTCGGCGGAGCCGTTCTGTCCTGGTTGACCGGAACGATTTCGAGTGGCACCGGATCGCTGCGCATCGGCCTGCTGGTGCCTGGGGCAGCAGCGCTGCTGATGTTGGCGATGATCAGTTGGCGTCGAACGAGTGGCGGTGCAAAGCAGCAAACCGTCCTCGAGCCCACCGCCACGGGAAAGTTCTGACATCCGCTAACTAGGGCAAGTGGCAAGGCTCCTGTGCGTGAGTGCAACCACCTCATCGCGCTCCGCACCCGCGAGTTCAAGCCGGGGAGGCCTTACCCGCGCCCCAGGGCCTCCACACTCCTCCTGCACCTGTTTGATAAGCTGCACAAACTTGGGCACAGTGTCCAGGCGGAGCAAGGGCAGGAACCAACTGTAGAGCCTATCCAGTTCTGCCGATGGACCGCTTTGCGACAGCTTGAATAGGCGAACCGATTCTTCTGGAAACGCATTCACCAGCCCGGCAACCCACCCGGTCGCACCAGCCGCGACACTCTCGACGACAACGTCGTCCATGCCCACCAATATTGCCAGTGAGCCCAGATGCTTGAGCGAAGTGATGCGCCGGATGTCACCGCTTGATTCCTTTACAGCATGGAAATTTTCATGACGCCCCCGCAATTCGATCATCTGTTCCGGAGTGATATCTGTTCCATACGCAATGGGGTTGTTGTAGAGCATGCAGGAGAGCGGCGTTGCCTCGAAGATGGCATCCAGGTGAGCCTGGGTTTCGCGCCAGTCGCTCCGGTAGATCTGAGGCGGCAGCACCATCAAGCCGTCTACACCCACGCGGTGTGCTTCTTTCGCCAGCCACACCCCTTCCGCGGTACTGAGCGCAGCAATGCCGGCGATCACTGGCGCTTTGTCGCTCAGGGAGCGCCGCGCTTGTTTAAGAATCTCAACCTTTTCTTCTCTGGTCAGCGTGGGCGCTTCGCCCAGAGATCCAAGAGCGACGATTCCCCTGCAGCCGCACTCCACCATCCAGCAAGCCTGGGCTACTAACGTCTCGTAGTCGACTGACAAATCCGGCTGGAATGGTGTGGTGATGGCCGGGAAGATTCCAGCCCAATCCTTCTGCACCAATGTTTCTTTCTCCTTGTCGACCGGCTTTATAGGGTGTGTGAGAAGCAGGATTTTACGAATCGAGTCCCGCAGGGACGGTTGAACTTAGACCAGGACGCGGTCCTGGGCCGGCTTCCATCGTTGAAGAGTCCCGTAGGGACGGCTGGAAATAGGCCGCGATTCAATCCTGGACAACTTTCAGCCGTCCCTGCCGGACTCAATTCGTAAATCCTGCTTCTCACACACCCTCTAGGGGCCTAAGGGAGGATGTTACATCAAGCACATTTCAGTTTTACTCCGCATGCGCCTTTTGCTCCTGGTATTCGCTGATGTGGTTGTAGATGGCGTCGGGAAACTTCAGGTTCCGATAGAGATTGCCGCAATCCGGATCATCGGGATGCGGCAAAATCGGAAACTCCTGTTGCGCATGCCATTCCAACAGGCGATCCCGTTTGGGTGGATTGTAATCTCGTCCCTCTACCTGGCTGAGCATGTTCAGCGCGTCTGCTTGTTGAAAGTCCGGGTCGCGCAAGAGCCAGGCAAGCACATCCTCGCGTGGCATAAAATGTCGCGCCACCATGGCAAACACCAGGCGGCCATAGTGGCCGATGTCCTTCCCGGCGTTGAGTGAGTCCAGCAGATGCGCCATCATGGAATCCTTGCGCAACTCTGCTTCCCCATCTCCCGGTGCTTGCACATCTTCCCGGCTCACCACTTCCCTTCTTAACCGTGCGACTTCCTTCTCTGCACGCTCTGCTCGTTCCGTCGCTTGTCTTAAGGCGTCCTCGTTATCGACAACCGTCATATCCCCTCCTACGCTTTTTATTCGCTCTTCACAAGATGGCATCGGGGCCGGTTCGCGTTGCCTGGCGCTCCATGTCATCGGTTCTCTTAAACTCTGATCTGCCACTGACACTGCAGCATTTGCAATGGCATCCTTCGCGCAAGATCAGCAAATTAAAAGCAATTTCAATCAAGCAAACACTGAATCGCCTGGTCTATTTTTGTCGAGTGACATCATGAGTGCGCGTTTGTACTACCCCGTATCGCAGATAACCGTTAGCTAACAGTTGCTCACTGGCTCTCTTCTCCGGGCTTCTGTCATGCTCACGGTACGCACAGGTTTTCCCCAGGCACGATTTTTTCCCCCGTAGCTTTATCAAATCTTCCACGAGGTATTTCTAATGAGTTCCTGCAGCGTGATAAATAACAGCATCGCCCAGCACCTGGAGCCTGGCGATATGGATGACAACCTGCTGGTTCAGGCGGCGCAAGCCGGCCACGAGTGGGCCTTTGTCGAACTTTGCGCACGCAACTCAAAGCGTGTTTTCAACACCATCTACGGTGTCACCAAAAATCGCGAGGATGCGGAAGACGCTCTCCAGGATTCCATGATGAGAGCCTTCCTTCATTTGAAACAGTTTGACGGCCGGTCCAGCTTCGCCACCTGGTTCACTCGAATTGGCATCAACTCGGCCCTCATGATTCTCCGTAAACGGCGCATCCGTCTTGAAACTTCAATCGATGCGACCGCTGAAGGAGAAACGTGGCAGACGTGGCAAATCGCCGACCACTCCGCAGACCCCGAGAAGTATTACGTCGGACACGAGAGGTCTCTGCACCTCAAGAAGGCCATCTGCCGCCTGCCCAATGCGCTCCGGCTAGTGGTCGAGCGCGGACAGATGGAAGGCCATTCGATGAAACAGATTGCACGCAATATGGGCATCTCGGTTCCGGCGACCAAGTCCAGGCTGGCACGCGCTAAAGTTGCGCTGCGCAAGTCCATGGTGTCGACTTCCGAGCGCGTCGCCGCCGCAAGCTGACCTTCGTCGGAGGCACGCAATGGAAAGGCTAGACAAAACGACGTCCGAATGGATCCTCCTGTTGAGCACCACGCAGTCCATTGGAAAGAGAAGGCGATTTGCCGACCTTCTCATCGGTGGGCTGCTGGTGGCGTTTGCCATTGGCGGATTCGCCATGTGACCCAAGACGCATGCGTCGGAGCCGGCTTCCCCGCCACCTCCACCCCTATTTGCGGGCGGGTACCGAGGAGAAGAGCTGTACCAGGCCTTCTGCAAACGTGGGGTGTGTGATCGTCATATCGCGTAACACGGTGTACGGTATTCCCGCCCTCATGGCCAACTGCACCGTTGCCATGATTTCTCCTGCGCCCACGCCGAAGCCCGTGAATCCGAGGATGGTGTCATCCGTTGCGCTGATCAACACTTTAAGGAATCCCGTGGTTTCCGCCATGGTGCGGGTCCGCAGCACAGCGGCCATAGGGATCTTCGCTAACCGGTACGGCGTTCCCTGCCGCTTCGCTTGCGATTCGTCCAGACCCACGCGCGCAAGTTCAGGATCAGTGAAAAGACAGGATGGTACTTGCCGTCCCGTCGTCGTCCGGTCGGTGCCTGCAAGATTGTCGCGGACGATGCGGAAGTCGTCGAAAGAGATATGGGTAAAGAACGGACTACCAGCGCAATCGCCGAGCGCCCAAACCCCTGCTGCGCTGGTCTCCAGCCGTTCGTTTACCTCGACAAATCCTTTTTGAGTGGTCTTGATCCCAGCTAGTGCAAGGCCAATCCCCTCCGTATTGGGCACGCGGCCGGTCGCTACCATTACATGCGAACCTTCGACGATGATCTCGGACCCACGCCTGGAACCATGCAGCCGAACCCTTTGTCCCGACTTCCCTTCTACCCGCCCCAGGTTGGTATTTGCCACAGTGACAATGCCTTCTTCCTGAAGGAGCTGCGTCAGCGCCTGGGAAACATCCGGATCTTCGCGGTGCACCAGGCGATCATTGCGTTCCATGATGGTGACGCGACTGCCCAGGCGACGCATCGCCTGGGCAAATTCCAATCCCACATAACCGCCGCCCAGAATCAGTAGGTGTTCTGGGACGATGTCGAGCTCCAACGCTTCCACATGCGTGAGCGGAGAGGCTTCCACCATGCCGGGCACGTTATCGACCTTCGCCCGGGTCCCGGTGTTGATGAAGACCTGCTCGCCATGGAGAACGCGCTCCCCTCCCCCTGGCAATGTGACTTGTAGTGTTCGGTCGCCTATAAAGCGGCCTTCCCCCATGACAATCTCAGCCTTGCTGCGGCGGAAGTTGTCCAGGTGCGTTTGCAGCAGACCTTCGACCATCTGGCGTTTGCGTGCCCGCACGACAGGCATGGAAACCGTCCACTTGTCGGTCAGCATGCCGAACTCTTCGCCTCTCTGGAAATAGGAGGCGACTTTGGCCCCGTGGACCAGATTCTTACTCGGCAGGCAGGCGATGTTGGGGCACGCGCCGCCGATGTATTTTCGCTCAATGACTGCGACCCGTTTGCCGTTCAAACCCAGGTGCCAGGCCATGTACTTTCCGGCCTCTCCACTGCCCAGCACAACGGCGTCGTATCGCTCAACATCGGCCATAGGCGCTACCTCCTATCGCCCCTGCCGCGATCGAGTTGGGCCAATACATTTGCTAACGGCCTGCGGGATGCATACCCCACCCGCTGTCCCTCAACACCTCTGGTCGCCAACTGACTTCCTGAAGATCGCATCTCTCCCAACCTAGCGGGAGCCATGACTTGCGATCTTGTTATGGCTTGCGCATAGTTTGCTTTAATTGCTGCAACCAGTGAGAAGAGGTTGACCGCACCAGCAAAGCGAGAAAATTAAAGTGCGTTTCACGGGCGCGTGCATCTATGGTGGGTAGCACCCTGGAGAGGACTCTCCCGTGCGAACAGAAGGAGACAATCTATGGCAACAGCAGAAAAAATTGAATCGAAGAACAATAGAGCTTCGGTGAAGAACGTTGGACAGTTGGATCATGCCGCAGTAGAAGAAATATCAGGCGAGTTGCGTCCCTTGTTGGCCGACACGTTCGCCCTCTATCTAAAGACCAAGAACTTTCACTGGCATATGACGGGCAAGAACTTCCGCGACTATCATTTGCTCCTGGATGAGCACGGCGACCAGGTCTTCGCCATGACCGACCCAATCGCGGAACGAGCCCGCAAGTTGGGGGGAACTACTATTCATTCCATCGGCGAGATCGCGGCCCAGCAGCGGCTCAAGGACAACAACGAGCAACACGTTTCCCCGAAGGCAATGCTCAGCGAACTGTTCGCGGACAATCGGCAGCTGACTGCATTTCTCCGCTCCGCGCACGAAGTATGCGAGCGGCACAACGACGTCGCCACCACCAGCCTGATCGAGGTTTGGATCGACGAAACGGAACGCAGGTCCTGGTTCCTGGGCGAAATCGTTGACAGCCTTGATTGATGGCCGTGGAAAATAAGTTGACGCGGCGAATGCGAGATCCTACTGCATACGTATTCGCCGCCACTCTCCAGGTGTGGTCTCGAGCAATTTGCGAAAGGCCCGGATAAAACATGCCTGATCGGCAAACCCGCACTTCAGCGCAATCTCTACCATGGGTAGGCCCGAATGCAGCAGGAGCTCCTTGGCTGCGTCAATGCGTTGTTGCAGAAGCCAGCGGTAGGGCGGTTGCCCGGCAGTTCTCTTGAACGCGCGCACGAAATGACTGACAGATAGTTTGCATTCACTCGCCACCTGAGAGAGCGCTATCTGCCCATCAAGGTTTGCTTTCAACATTTCCATGGCGCGATGCAGTTGCCATGGGGCCAAACCTCCACGCACAATAGATGGTGCAGATTGTATTCCGCCGTAAGTGCGGGCTATGTAGGCATGCGCCGCAAACACCAGGTGGTCGACGTACAGTTCGCTGGTAACTTCAGGTCTCTCGAGCACGGGCAAGAGACACAACGCCAGATTCTTCAACCTCGAATCGACCTTGCCAAAAGGCCAGGAGAGAGTCTCGCATCGGCAGCCGTCATTCTCGTCCGCGAATTCATCCAGGGCGGCGCGAGAGACATAAAACTGCACCATATCAAAGGCGCTTCCCAAATACATAGAAGGATCTTGTTCCAGCGGGAGGATACTGACGCTGCCATCCTCTCGTGCCGTCTCGACCTGCAATGGCCGTCCATGGAGCCACAGTTTGACCGGCGTGACTGGCCGCATGTGCAACTGAACGGTGAAGGCTCTTTCGCAAGCGAATGGTGTGGTCCTGTCCGCGAGGGCCGTCTCTGAGCGCAGCCGGGTTACGGCGAGTTGTGCCCGGTGCCGGGTTTTGACACTAATCGTCGGCGCGTCCGCCAAGTGCAGGTGCCTGGCCATGCGATTCCCGTAGGTTCCTCCTTCGACCAAACTCAGCGCATGCCCCCCGCGCACCTTCTTTTTGGCGGCAGGAAGCACCTTGGGCGAAATGACCCCGGGAAATGGGCTGACGGTATCGACAGCAAAGTTAGCGCTTAGCATTTGCGGATCACCTTTCGTACCAATCGCGGGAGGAGCGTGCAGCGATGAATTCAAGTTAGTGATCCATCCATCGCCACGAAACCCTCATTCGGGCGGCTCACAACCAACCATTTGGAATCGCAAAGTAAGATGAAAAGCGCAGCGGCTGGACAATCCAGGAAAGTGCGTTCGACGACGAAACCGCATGGTTACTGGTGAACGGTCGGCCACACCGGCAGGCAGACCCCGGCGGGAACATCAAATTCTAGAGACGGAGAATAATCCTTTCGAGGGGGGTCGGACACCCTGTTATGAGCGGTTTTCAACGTGGAGGAGAAAGCACCATGAAGAAAATATTTGGAACCCTTCTGTGCCTGCTGGCCATAAATCCGTGGCTGGTGGAGGCGCAGGTTGAGCAGCCGATCGATCCGGCTCTCGGTATCTCGAGCCTGCAGCTATGGCCAAGGGAAGCGCCGCAGATCGCGGGTACCGACCCAGCCGATTTGCCCACGCTCACCATTTTCCTTCCGCAAAAGGGAAAGGGCACGGGATCGGCGGTGATCGTGGCCCCCGGGGGAGCCTACCTCGGTCTCGCGAGCAACCTCGAAGGCCGCCAGGTCGCTGACTGGTTCACCGCCCGCGGTGTCACCGCTTTTGTCCTCAAATACCGGCTGGGTGCCAAGTACCTGTATCCCATTCCGCTTGAGGATGCACAACAGGCGGTGCGGTTGGTGCGGTCCTTAGCTTCTGTCTACGGGTTTGCCCAAGATCGTATCGGCTTTGTCGGCTTTTCCGCCGGAGGCCACTTGGCAGCAGCCACTGGTACGCTCTTCGATGCAGGCAAGCCCGACTCCGCCGACCCAGTGGAGCGCCTGAGCAGCCGGCCTGATTTTCTGGTGCTCGGCTACCCCTGGCTCAACGCCATGCAGCCCAGCGGCCACTACATCACCTACTGCTCGCGGATCAAGATCATCCCCGCGGAAACCTGCAAGCTGGACGAGCAGAAATATACCCCCAGCCTGCACGTGACTCCCCAGACTCCAACCACTTTTATCTACAGCACCACTGACGATCAAACGGTCCCCATCAGCGCCAGCGTCAATTTCTACAACGCTCTGATCGCCGCCGGCGTCCCGGCCGAGCTGCATATCTTTCGTCACGGCGCTCACGGCAGCGGCATGGGAGAGGGTAATGCAGCGCTGGACCTATGGCCAGTCCTGCTCGAGCAATGGCTTCGCGATCAAGGTCTGCTCACCCCGGTACCGAAACCGTGAACGGTCGCAGGAACGGGCCGTCGAGCCGGCGGAGCAAAATTTTTTCCGCGTTTGATGCCCTGAACGAAAGGGCTGCGGCTGTTGGCAGCTCCCAGGACCAACCAGCTAAAACGCATAAATCAGCATCTACTTGAATCTACATTTGTTCCTAAAATTATTTTCATTTCAAGCACGACAGGACGCAGATCACGATGGCCGCAATGACAATGACCGAACCGCGCATTACCCCCATCAGGGAAGGTTTGCCTCACCCGCGAGGCGCAACCTGGGACGGTAAGGGTACCAATTTCGCTCTGTTCTCGGCCCATGCAACCAAGGTTGAGGTCTGCATTTTCGACGAAAACGGCGAGAAGGAGCTGGAGCGCATCGAGCTGCCGGAATACACCAACCAAATCTGGCATGGTTATCTTCCCGATGTCCGACCAGGCACGGTCTACGGTTATCGCGTCCACGGACCTTATGAACCCGAGTCTGGTCACCGCTTCAATCCCAATAAGCTATTGCTCGATCCTTACGCGGTGGCCCACACCGGCGAGCTCAAATGGGACCCGGCGGTCTTCGGCTACAACATGGAGTCTGGTGACGACACCACTTTCGACGAGCGGGATAGCGCCCCGTTTATGCCCAAGTGCGTCGTGGTGGATCCTAATTTCGATTGGCACGGTCAAAGTGTGCTCAGTGAGGTTCGGGTGCCCTTCGACGACACGATCATCTATGAGCTGCACGTCAAGGGCTTCACCAAACTTTTCCCCGGAATGCCAGAGCACCTGCGCGGCACCTACGCGGGCCTGGGGGAAGAAGCCGTGGTCCAGCTACATCAAGCAGCTGGGCGTCACTTCGATTGAGCTGCTGCCGGTCCATTTCTTTATCAATGACAGCCACCTGCTGGAAAAAGGCCTCACCAACTACTGGGGCTACAACAGTATCGGGTTCTTTGCCCCCGATACGCGCTATGCGGCCGAGTCCAGACACCCACTCCGCGAGTTCAAGGAAATGGTCGCGCGCTTTCACGAGGCTGGGATCGAAGTCATTATGGACGTGGTCTACAACCACACCGCCGAAGGAAACGAACGCGGACCCACGCTCTCGTTCAAGGGAATTGATAACGCAACGTACTATCGTTTGCTGCCCGATAATCCACGCTATTACATCAACGACACCGGTACCGGCAACACTCTGAACCTCAGCCACGCTCGAGTCATCCAGATGGTCACGGATAGTCTGAGATTCTGGACCGAGCAGACCCGCGTAGACGGCTTCCGGTTTGATCTCGGAACCATTCTGGCGCGGGAACCAAACGGATTCGACAATCAAAGTGGATTTCTCAAGGCGTGCAGTCAGGATCCATGCCTCTCCAGAATCAAGTTGATTGCGGAGCCGTGGGATTTGGGACCTGGTGGTTACCAGGTGGGCGCATTTCCTCCCGGCTGGGCAGAGTGGAATGACAAATTTCGAGACACCACGCGCAAGTTCTGGATCGGAAATGCCCCCGCCGGTGCTCTCACTGAAAGTCTCTGTGCCTGGCCCTTCATCTTCAATCATCAGGGACGCAGGCCATGGGCGTCTGATCAACTTCGTCACCGCACACGACGGCTTCACCTTGAACGATCTCTTCACCTACAACGAGAAGCACAACGAAGCCAACGGAGAAGACAACAGGGACGGCAATTCAGATAACAACTCCTGGAATTGCGGCGTGGAAGGCCCTACAGGCGACCCCGGGATCAACGCGCTGCGCCAACGGCAGATACGCAATGTCCTGGCTACCTTGCTGCTGGCCCAGGGAACACCCATGGTCTTGGCCGGAGACGAGTTCGGCCGCACGCAAAACGGCAACAACAATGCCTATTGCCAGGACGACGAGATCAGTTGGGTCAACTGGCAGCTGCTGGAGAAAAACCAGCACCTGGCTACGTTTGCCCGGCGGCTCATCAGTATGCGGCATAGGTATCCCATCCTGCGCCGCAATCTCTTTCTTACCGGCCAATATAACGAGGAGCTCGGGGTAAAAGATCTCACCTGGATCAATGCCAACGGTTCAGAAATGGAGCAGGAGCATTGGGGTGACACAAACATGCGCTGCTTCGGCATGCTGCTGGACGGGCGTGCCCAGGTAACCGGCATCCGCCAAAGAGGAAAGCAGGCGACTCTGCTGATCGTGATCAATGACTATCACGATTTGGTTGAATTTACCTTGCCTGATTGCACCGGTGGCGATACCTGGTCATTGTTGATCGACACAAATATCGCCGACAACAGCGAAAAGGGGATTTTCAAGATCGGTGATTCTTACGGAGTCACGGCGCGCTCCTTGCTCGTGTTTGCCCTGGAAGCGGCCGCGCAATAACGGATTGCGTTCCCATCCTTGAACTCCAAACCGGTTCAAGGATGGGGCATCCTTTCTTTTACTTCGTCACCTGCCAGTTGTTGCCGTTCATCACCAGAGAATCTTGTCCCGGCTGGCTGTGCGCGAGCGCTGCACCTACCGATGAAAAGGCCGTTTGCACCTCCTGGGATTTGGCCCAGGCCGGAACGTCGGCAAAGGTGTAATGGTAGTTGACCTGCGCCGTCTTTAAACCGGAACCGTTGACACCGGTGGTAAAGCTATCGATGGCATCAACAGTCCGATGGCCAAAACAGAAGTTACCATATCCCGGCTGGGTCGTATCAGGCGTCCAGGCAGAGCGTCCCTTGTCCGACAAATCGTAGTTGTTCACCTGCTTTGAGGCGATAATGAATACTTTTTTCTCCGCCGTCGTGCGGGTGAGCAGGCCGGCATCCGTCAGGGCGTCAAAACCCTCTGTTTTTGCATCGTCAGCGGTCGCGGCCTGCACAGGGAATTTTTTGGTGTCTTGCCAAATACAGGCGGGATGAGCCTTGTAGTAGTCGTTGATCGCAGTTTGGTAATTCATTTTGGAATCGTCTTGCTTGTTACAACCTGCGAAGAGTAGCGTGGCAGCGCAAAAAACGAGCACTGCTCTATATTGGTTGTGACCTGATCATCGAAAATCCTTTCTATGCTCATGTGCCGGTTCCGGGCGGAGCACACGATAGGATGCTGTCCTTAGGCACTGCTGTTGCTAGTTCCCCCATCGTCAATCTCGACAAGCCGAAGCCGGCATACGTATGCTCACTGGTGAGGTGAGCAATGGACGTGGAACAGGATTGGGCTTCGATGTTGGCCGTCGCGGTCCGTGAAGCCCGCACAGGTCTGGCAGAGGGTGGCCTCCCCATCGGTGCGGCAATGTTCAATAGCCAGGGGCGGTTGCTCAGTTCCGGGCACAATCGACGGGTACAGCAAGGCGATCCTTCCGTGCATGCGGAGACCGATGCTTTTCGCCGAGCGGGCCGGTTGCGTTCCTACCGCGATGTGATCATGGTGACTACGCTGGCGCCGTGCTGGTACTGCAGCGGGCTGGTGCGCCAGTTCGGCATTCGCACGCTCGTCGTAGGCGAGAGCAGGACCTTCGCCGGCGGCCTTGAATGGCTGCGCGGGGCCGGGGTGAAGATTTTTGATCTGGACTCTGACGAATGCGTGCGCATGATGGAAAGTTTCATCCGCGACTTTCCAGACATCTGGCACGAAGATATTGGTGAAGACGGCTAAGCCTGCGTATCTGTAATAGCCACGGTGCTTCACTCAACTGGGACACATAAGACCCACAGCACCCGCGGCCTTTGTGGTCTTCTGCCAGAGCGTGACCGAGGATGTGATGCCCGTGGCTGTTCCAAACCAGTCGGCGAACGTGTTTGGTGACGAGTAGGCAGATCCTGCGTTCACGCTGAAAGCCATGATGTTGGTCTGGCATGGAATCGGACTGGCCATCCCGTTGGTCACTATGCCATAGGAAGCGATGATGTTGAGATAACCCGCGGCGAGCATGGCCGAGGGTGGCCAGCCCATCATCAGTTCCACTCGGGGCGCCTCGGTAGCCGCGGTAAAGCCTACCGGGCCGGCAGCCACCACCCTGTTGTCCTGCCCCGCGACCTCTCCCTGGACATTCACGGTTCCATAGGGCCTCGTCTGGCCATTCGAAAAGACGAAGCCGCCCGTACCGCCGTACTTGATGAGCTTGCTGCCTTCGACAACGCTATTCTTCGAACTAAGCGCCGGAATAAAACTAAAGCCCAGCGATATCCTCAAATCGAATGGCACTGCTCCCACCAGGATCGGGACGTGATAGGCCGCTTTGGTAAGCGGGGCGCTCTTCAGCAGCTCGGCCGGCCAGGAGGTGATCTTGGCCGTGGAGCCGGGCTTCATAATATCCGTAGCGACGGCAAACCACTTCAGCTCGGCCTGACCACTGAAGTCAGAGTTGGTAAAGCTCAGGTTGGTTACTTCGCCATCTTTAATCTGCATCTTGACTGCCGAAACGAAGTTGCTCAGATAACCGATTCCTTCATACGCCAGAGTTCCCTCGCTGCCTCCAAATTTGATAATCGCCTGAACATCGATGCGGTCCTTGCCCGGCGTGAATTTGACGTGGTAATTGTAACCGCCAAAGTCCACATCAAAGTCTGCAATGCCTTCTTGACTGGATGAAGGCCGCTCCGCTTGCATCCGGCTGAAATCGATCCTGTACGTGCCCTCCAGCCGGCCTTCCTTGATGGCGTCGGTGATTTTGGCTGGTCCTGTTTTGAGCAGGTAACCGTCTCCGGTGTCTTTCACATCCACTACCGTGCACAGCGCCAGGCCGGAAAGCAGGAGCACGCTTCCCGGCTCGAGGTTGGCGATCTGGCTGGCGGAGGAGTCGAACACGTAGCTTCCATCCCGGCGGATGGCGACCAGGTGGTGCATCGTTTCCGCCCGGCTGATCACCGTGACGCCATCCTGATAGGTCACGTTGTACACAGTAGTGACGCCTTCCACAGGAGAAAACCGGGGAAGATAGACGGGCCCCCTGAAGTGATTTCCGTGATATCCGCTTGCTTGTACGCTGAGATTGGGGTCCTGCGGTTTGCCCGCCGCTGCGTTTTCATTCGGATCGGCCTGGTTCCTGCACGCTGACAGCATCAATAGTGCAGCGACCGAACCGGTTACCCACATGCTCCTGCCCCTGGTAGGCTTCGCCGTCGTCGGCTTGGGCACCCTGGCTACGACGGCAATCCTGCTTGCCTTCGGAGCCCTTTGCCGGCGTGCGACGACCGGCGTTCTCCAGGGTGTCAAAGTTATTCCTTCGTTTTCAGCAAATGCGCGTTATCGTGCAAGAACTTTTCTATGTCATCCTTCATGCCCAGAACTTTGGCCCACTGTTCTTTGTAGAGCGTCACCGGGAACCGGCCCACTCCGTACAACGATACTGCTCCCTTTTCGCTCACTTTCAAGCTCAGCCCACGCACGCTTTTGTTTTTCAGCTGATCGTTTTCCGCACGTAGTCTCTCAAGCTCTGCTTTCAGATCGTCTTCTGACATGGCGCATCCTCCCGACTCTTAAATATGCCAGAACAGTCTAGAGCATTTTTCGTTCTACGGTTCCATGGTCGCTACCGCCGGATGGGATTTACCATGCCGTATGCCTCTTTGTGACACGCTTATTCGAAACATTCGCGTTCTGGACGGCAGCGGCGCCGAAGCCCAGACAGCTGATGTAGCTATCGACGCCGGTGTCATTTGCGCCATCGGGCAACTCTCACGGTACGTGGCCCGGCAGGTGACGGAGGGAAATGGACAGGTTCTTTCTCCGGGCTTTATCGACGTCCACACCCACGACGATACGAACGTCATCCGCGATCCCCAGATGATGGCCAAGCTGTCGCAGGGGGTCACCACGGTGATCGTGGGCAATTGCGGCATCAGCGCGGCCCCGGTCCAATTGGCGGGCCCCCCGCCCGATCCAATGAATCTGTTGGGGGATGCCGACGCTTTCCGTTACCCCACCTTCGCGGCCTACGTCGCGGCTGTCGACGCGGCGCAACCGGCAGTGAATGTGGCGGCACTCGCCGGCCACACAGCTCTCCGCAACAACCACATGGATCGGCTTGACCGCGCGGCCACCCCGGCTGAGATCCAGGCCATGCGCGCCCAGCTGACCGAGGCCTTGGACCACGGTGCATTGGGCTTGAGTTCCGGACTCGCCTACGGGTCGGCCCGCTCTGCTCCGCCGCAGGAAATACTGTCCCTTGCCGAACCGCTCGCTGCCGCCGGCGCAATCTACACTACGCACATGCGCACCGAGGCCGAGGGGATCCTCGCTGCCATGGGCGAGGCTTTTGCCACCGGCCGCAACTGCCATGTGCCGGTTGTGATCTCCCATCTGAAGTGCGCCGGCATTGCGAACTGGGGCAGGAGCGGAGAGGTCCTTCACGCCTTGGAAACAGCACTGGCTGAACAACCCGTCCAGTGCGACTGCTATCCCTACGCAGCCTCCTCCAGCACTCTCGATCTACGCCAGGTGGATGAGCACGTCCGCATCGTCATCACCTGGTCGGCGCCACACCCCGAATTGGCCGGCCAGACGCTGGAGCAGATCGCCCAAGCCTGGGGAATGATGCAGAGAGAAGCGGCGGCACGCCTCCAGCCTGCCGGAGCCATTTATCACAATATGTCCGAAGAGGACGTGCGCCGCATCCTGCAGCATCCCGCAAGCATGATCGGCTCCGATGGCCTGCCCAACGACCCCCGGCCTCACCCGCGCTTATGGGGGACGTTTCCTCGTGTCTTGGGTCACTACTGCCGGGACGAGGGCATCTTCCCGCTCGCGCAGGCGGTGCACAAGATGACCGGCTTGCCCGCACACCGATTCAGATTGGCTGGACGAGGACAGATCCGGGAAGGCTGCCATGCCGACCTGGTGCTCTTCGACCCGGAGACCATCAAAGACACGGCTACTTTCAGCAACCCGGTCTGCGCTGCGGAAGGGATCGCCGCCGTGTGGGTCAATGGAGTGCTGTCGTACGAAGATGGGGATGCCACTGGGCAAAGAGCCGGGCGATTTCTGCCCCGCCCCTCCTTGGGTACCGCTTGAACCCGGCGCCCTTGCTCGATAGTCATGGCGTTTTTCTGCTGCTCGCCGCTGCCAGTGCGGTGATTGGGCTGATTCTGCTCATCGCGGTGGCCAAGCTGAACGCCTTCCTCTCCCTGATGGTGGTTTCTCTGGCACTCGCAGCGGTGACTGGAATGCCGCTTGGGAGCGTCGTTTCCTCCTTTGAGAACGGGGTCGGCAATACCCTCGGACACATCGCCATCGTGGTTGGGCTGGGCACCATGTTGGGCAAGATGATGGCGGAATCCGGAGCCTCGGAACGCATCGCGGAGACGTTGATTCATCTTTTTGGCGCCCGGCGCGTGACCTGGGCCATGATGTGCGCTGGGCTCATCGTGGGCTTGCCGGTCTTTTTTGAGGTCGGCTTCGTTCTCCTGATACCCATTGCGTTCACCGTCGCCCGGCGCACCCGTACTTCTCTCATCCTGGTCGGCCTGCCCCTGGTGGCCGGGCTTTCGGTGGTGCACGCGCTGGTGCCCCCGCATCCCGCCGCGATGCTCGCAGTCGTCATCTTCCATGCCGACGTGGGACGGACCATCTATGTACGGCCTCCTGGTGGGTATTCCTTCCGCCGTAATTGCAGGGCCACTCTATGCCCGTTTCATCGCTCCCCGGATTGTGCTCGACGCGCACAACCCCATGGCGGAGCAGTTTGCCGAGCACGATGAGAATCGATCGTTACCTGGCTTTGCCATCTCCATGGCCACTGTCTTGCTGCCGGTGCTGCTGATGTTGATTGGCAGTTGGGCAGGGGTGCTGGCATCGCCCGGCACCACCACCAACCGCGTGCTCCACTTGCTGGGGACTGCTGACATCGCCTTGCTGGTAGCGGTGCTGATCAGCTTTCTCACCTTGGGCAAAATGCGCGGCTTCAACCGGGAGACGATTCTTAAATTCTCCAATGAATGCCTGGCCCCAACCGCGCACATCACGCTGGTGATCGGAGCGGGCGGCGGGTTTGGGCGCATCCTTCAGGATAGCGGCGTTTCGCAGGCGATTGTCTCCGTTGCCCTGCACGCCCATGTATCGCTCTTGTTGTTGGGATGGCTGGTTGCCGCACTCATCCGCCTGGCTACCGGATCTGCTACCGTCGCCTTGACCACGGCCGCAGGTATCCTTGCTCCCATCCTCGCGCACAGCCCAGGCGTGCGGCCGGAATTACTCACCATCGCCACCGGCGCAGGTTCGGCCATCTTCTCCCATGTGAACGATGGTGGCTTTTGGCTGGTGAAGGAGTATTTCAACATGAGCGTCGCCGATACCATGAAGACCTGGTCCATCAGCGAGACCTTGATTTCGATCATCGCCCTGCTGTTGACATTCGCGCTATCGGCAGCGCTTTGATCTGTAACTACGCGTGTCTCTCAACGCTTTTCCGGAGTTGTACGGCTGCCTTTAGGAACCGGGGCCGGGAGGGTATTTCCGGGACCGCCCACGCGCTCGAGCGCAGGCAACCTCTGCTCCACCGGCGGCAATGGAGGAAAGGGAGCATGTGGTTCGGTCTGGTACCAATAGGCCACCGAGTAGTAGTTATCGGACCGATGGTTTGCGTTGCCGTGTTCGATGGTCGCCTTGAACGACGTCTTGAACACCATGGGCGAATCAAGATGAAAGCGGTACACGCTCGATCGGGATCCTGCCCTGCCTTTTTCCACGATGGGTGCACCGTATAGCAGATAAGAAAAAGGATGGTCTTTGAAGCCCCACGCGCCAAGGAAGTAGTCCTCGGCTCCGGTACCGGCGATCGTCGGCTTCTTTGCGCCGTCCACGAAAAACATATCGTCGCCTTCGCCCCACCAATCATCCTGGTTCTGCAGGATCGACATGGTCACACCCGCATATTGGCCAGTCCCCTTGGCATCCAGCCACACGTAGTTGTCCTGCCCCGTAAGGTTGGTTTTCTTGTTCACCAGCGCTTGACTGTTACGCGTCCAGTTACTGGTCCAGCCGTGATTGGGTTGCGCCTGACGAAACTGTGCGTGGAAGTACAACGTCCCTGGCGCAAGCGTCGTTGGTTCCATCCGGTATTCGATGTTGTAGTAGAGCGCCTTGATAGTTTGATGCCCTTCATTGGTCACGGTGATGCGGGCATGGCGCTCAAAGGGCATGGGGAAAAAGCAGTTCAAATCCTTAACGCTTCCGACGGAAAGCATTTCCGATTGCCAGGGATGGTAGTAGCCGAGCCCGAGCCCAAAGAAGTCGCCGATTGGAGCCTCTACACTTGGGGTCTCTTCGCCATCCCAGTAGATGCGCAATACGATCCGTTTCAGATGGTAGGGTTCCGAGCTGGCGATGGTGAACCACAGGTGCGAGATCAGGCCGGGGCCGTCCGTGTCGAGCACAGTCAGTGTTTCCCCGGGGTCGACCTTGCGGTGGTCGGCATTGCCTCCGGTAGGATCTGAGCTCGACGATCGATGCAACGTGTAGGTCTGCTGACGGGTCAGGTTTGGTTGCCAGGCGGCGCTCTGACCCAGCGCTATGAGCGATACGCTCGCAGCCAGGTACACGAGCAAAATGCATCGGCTCAGAGGCACTTCTTTAGCTCCGCTAAGATTATTGCATTGATGTCGGCATAAGGCGCTTTTCAGGCTAGGCCGACTCGCGTTTCCTGATAATCCTATCGCGCCGAGGCCTTTAGCCACGGAGGTACGGTTCGCCGGAGGGTTCGTGCATTTTGCGGCTGTTCTTTGTAAATCCAAATCTGCGGAAATACGCGTTTTCTGATAGCCGCCGCTCTCATGTCTTGTATCAGGGCAGCCTCTTTAGTCAGGCCGTAATGGCCCAACTAAGACCTGGGCTTCAGAGGGTGTGTGAGAACCAGGATTTACGAATTTAGTCCCGCAGGGACGGGCTGACCTGATCAAGTCCCGCAGGGACGGCTGAAAATTGTCCACGATCGAATCCCTGCCCATTTCCAGCCGTCCCGAGGGGACCCTTCAACGGTGCAAGCCAGCCCGGACTACGTCATGGGCTAAGCTCAACAAGCTCAACCGTCCCTGCCGTCCGCGACCGGCGCCGCTACGGACACGACAGCCACGCTGTCGGGCCCTAACCTGATGTCCGCGCCGTTCAGAGCGATGGAGTCATCAGAGGCCAGGAGTACCTGCGCACCGTTGCCTACTTCTACATTCACCGGTGCCTGTCCCAGGTTGCAGGCGATGCTCAGGTTTCCTCGTTCCAGCACCAGCCACTGCGCCTCCTCGTCGAAGCGCACGTTCACGGCGTTGAGGTTTCCATCGGACAGCTTGCTCTGGGTGCGCCGCAAACCGATCAACTCCCGATGCCACTCCTGCAGCGAGCGATGCGGCTGCTCGGTCAATTCGGCCCAATTCAACTTGGATTGGAGGAAGGTCTGCTCATCCTGGGGATCTGGAATCTGATCCGGAGTCCAGCCGAAGGCTTCGAATTCCTTCTTGCGACCCTCGGAAATCATCCGGCCGAGCTCGGGATCATCGTAGTCGGTGAAGTACAGGAAGGGAGCAGACGCGCCAAACTCTTCCCCCTGGAAAAGCATGGGCACGAACGGGGCTGTAAGCACCAGCGCAGCAGCAATTTTTGCCCGGCCAACCCCGGCCTCGTGGCTGACACGCTCGCCCTGGGCGCGGTTGCCCACCTGATCGTGGTTCTGCACAAATCCTATGAAGCGTTGGCCCGACAACCCCACGACCTGCCGGCCGTGATTCCGCTGACGATATTCAGAGTAATTGCCGTCATAGACAAATACGCAGCGAAGCGACTTGGCCAATTGGGCAAGCGTACCGAAGTCCGTGTAATAGCCGGCTCGCTCTCCCGAGATAACGGAGAACAAAGCGTGGTGAAAATCGTCGCTCCACTGAGCATCCAGACCATATCCGCCCGCTTCTTCGGCCTTCACAATCCGGGGATCGTTCAGATCGCTCTCGGCGATCAGGACGAAGTGCTTTCCCAACGCTGCTTCGAGCCTTCTCACCTCCCCGGTGATCTCTTCCAGAAAATGGATGGCAGAGCGGTCCATATAGGCGTGCACCGCATCCAGGCGCAATCCGTCGAAGTGGTAATCCAGCAGCCACATCAACGCATTGTCGATCAGGAAGCGGCGCACTTCCGTGGCGCCGGCTTCTTCGAAATTGACCGCGTCCCCCCAGGGCGTGGTGTGGCTGCGGGTAAAATACGGCCCAAATTTCCCCAGGTAATTACCCACCGGGCCGAGGTGGTTGTAGACCACGTCCAGTAACACGGCAAGCCCTTTGCCATGGCATGCGTCCACGAATCGCTTAAGATCGCCCGGCTCTCCGTAGGCATTGAAAATTGCGTACAAATCCACGCCGTCATAACCCCAGCCACGCTTGCCGGGGAAATTCGCGATCGGCATCAGCTCCACGTGGGTCACACCCAGGGCTTTCAAATACTCCAGACGGGACTCTGCCGCTTTCAGCGTTCCCTCGAGCGTAAACGTGCCCAGGTGCAGCTCGTAAATAAGGGCGCTCGAGAGAGGCGGCGCCTGCCAGTCGCTGTCGCTCCACGCGAACGCAGCGTGATCCACCAGCCGGGACTGACCATGGACACCATAAGGCTGCCACTGGCTTCGCGGATCCGGGAGTATGGGTTCCAAGCCATCGATCACAAACCCATAGTCCGTACCGGGCCCTGCCTCTTCCACGGCCGATGACCAATAGCCTCTGGGCTTTCTCTTCATGGGAAACTTTTTGTTTCCTATTTTTACTTCCATGGTGCCGGCGCGAGGTGCCCAGACCTCAAATACGTGCATTCCAATCCTCCGTTGCGGAATTACGTGCTTCCAGTGAGATGCGGACTGGATCGCCTATTTCGTGGGCGGGGCATCGAAGCCGGCCAGATTAACTGCAGCGTTCACCAGCGAAATGTGTGAGAGGGCCTGCGGAAAATTTCCCACCAGACGCTTAGCGGTGGTGTCGTATTCCTCAGCCAGCAAACCAACATCATTGGCCAAAGACAGTACGCGCTCGAAAAGCTTCCTGGCATCGGCGTCGCGCCCTTGCAGCTTGAGCGCACTCACCATCCAGAAGCTGCAAGCGAGAAACACTCCTTCGCCGGGAGGCAGGCCATCTGAAACCTTTTCTGTGTTGTACCTCAAGACCAGTCCATCCGGCATCAGCTTGCCCTCAATCGCCTTGAGCGTGCCTTGGACGCGCGGATCCTCCGCGGGCAGAAACCCGGTCAGCGGCATAAGCAACAACGATGCATCGAGATGCTCTGAGCCGTAGCTCTGCACAAAGCTGCCCAGCTTTTCGTCCTAGCCGCGGGTGCAGATCTCGTCGTGAATCTTCGCCCGCACCTTCTGCCACCGTTCGACCGGGGCGTTGGCGTGCAACATGCCGGCCGCCTTGATCGCGCGGTCAAACGCCACCCAGGCCATCATCTTGGAATAGGTAAAGTGCTGCCGTCCCCCGCGCGTTTCCCAGATACCTTCATCGGGCTCCTGCCAGATGGTCTCCAGATGATTGACCATGGCTCGAAGCATGGAAAACGACTCCTCACCATCCTTACCCATCTTGCTCAGCGCGTGATGGAATGCGGCCAGCACTTCGCCGTAGATATCCAGCTGAAGCTGTTCGGAGGCTGCGTTTCCAATGCGCACTGGCTTGGAGTTTTCATAGCCGGTAAGCCAGGGTATTTCACGTTCAGGCAAAAAGCGCTCACCAGAAAGGCCGTACATGATCTGAACCTGGTCGGGGCTGCCGGCAATGGCGCGCAACAACCACTGCTGCCAGGCTTTTGCTTCCTGGTAGTACCCTCCAAACATAAATGACAGCAATGTGAACGTCGCATCGCGCAGCCAACAGTACCGATAATCCCAATTCCGGGAGCCGCCCAACTGTTCCGGTAAGGACGTGGTCACCGCGGCGACGATCCCGCCGGTCGGCCGATAAGTGAGCGCCTTCAGAGTGATCAGGGAGCGCTCCACGGCTTCCCGTAGGGTAGTTGCTGGTAGCAGTTTTCCGCCGCCCATTTCTGCCAGAAGTCTTGCGTGTCCTCGAGCGCCTTGTTTACATCGATGGTGCGCGGTGCATGCAGATGAGAAGGCCCATAGGTCATCACGAAATCGACGCTTTCTCCGGCGTTGACAGTGAATTCGCTCACGGTCGTGAGCCCTTTGCCTTTAAGCGGCGCCTTGGTGCGAAGAACCACCAGGTCGGGCCCGGCAATGGCGCGAATGCCGCCATGTCTCCGCGTAACCCAGGGCACCCTGGCTTCCGTAGTTGAAGCGCAATGCCATCTCCATCTTCATCGGTGCGCTTCCGCGAATGTCCTTTCACGATGCGGACGATGTCGGAATTAGTGCCGCGAATCGGCATGAAATCGATCAGCATGACTGCGAAATCAGTCGTCTCGAACGTGGTTTCCAAAATCAGCGTGTGCGCGCGATATTTGCGCGTAGTCTTCTCCGCCTCGGTCGCGGGCGCTATCAGCCAGCGGCCGTTTTCCTCCGTTCCCAGCAGCCGGGCAAAACACGCGTCGGAAGAGAAGTCCGGCCAGCAAAGCCAATCGATCGATCCATCCAGGCTGACAAGTGCGGCCGTCTCGCAGTCACCAATGACCGCGTAACTCTCAATGGGAGCGTGGGTGTGTTTTGCGGTATCAGTCATTCCCCTTGCCATCCTCAGAACTCATTCTACGGTTGGAGACGACAAGGATCGAACGTGCGCGGCGGCCCGCACCACAAGCCTAGCGATAGTAGCCTCCCTCTTCTCCACCCTTCACCTGGCCATACTCCAGCAGCGTGACCAGAAGCACGCCGCCGCAGATGTTGCCCAGTGTCGCCGGAGCAAGCCAGCCAAAATACCGCGACATCGCGAGCTGATGATCGAGAATCGCCGAGAGAATCTCTCCACTGGTTGCAATGCAATGGGCAAAACCTCCCAGGCCCACGACAAACGTCAACAACCAAATAAGCATGACAGAGCCGGTGATGGAGTGGCTGCCACTCACCAGCCACGCCACCAGCGCGATAATCCACCCGCCGATGACGCCGCTCCAAAATACGTGACTGGTCGTTACCCCGGCCGCCTCCACACCCATCCGCGTCATCGCGGTCACAAACTCAGGCCGCAGTGCACCCGTGCGCACCGCGAGCAGCGCGAAGAGAAACGCTCCAACGACATTGGAGGGAAAAACGATCGCCCACAGGCGGAGCGTTCTCCAGCCGTGACGGCGTTCGGCAAGCATAAGCGCGACAGGATAGAGCGTATTCTCCGTGAACAACTGGGCCCGGCCAAGGATGACGGCGATGAATCCGATGGGATATAAGAGGTCGGCGATAAACCTGGAGACCGGGCTCTGCCCCAACTGGGCGATCACGATCGATGTGCTCAGGGCGGTCAGGCCCATGGTGATGCCACCAGCCAGTCCGGAGATACATAGCCCCACTGCTGAGCGATCCAGCTCATGGCGCGCGTTGCGGGAGACCTGCTCGTAGATCTCGCCTGCGGTTGGCCGATCGAGCTCGGTCTGAACCTGCGATGATCCGTTGGCGTGCGGCTCGGTCTTCTTCTTTAATTTACCTAAGGGCACGAAAGCTCCGATCTGTCTGGGATGCGGTCCGGCGCATCAGCGCCGCATAGCGAAAGGACAAGCCCAAGGCGCATTTTTGGTGCAATGAAACTTCAAGCCTCGATGGTACATTCATTCCTGGTGCAGACTCGCCAAGGCAACCAGTGAGGAGGGTCTCTTGTCAGCCACAAAATCCTGCTTGGCCGTGCTGCTGTGCGTCGCCCTGTTTGTTTCTCTTCCCGGCAACGTCAGCGCTGCCAGTTCCCCGAGCATCCTGAAAGCGCCGGACATGGCTAACCTTATCCCCGCGACGGTTTTCTTCCGCGGCCAGGTCGCAAGCGTACAGGTGCGTAATTCGGGCGGAGTCAAGCTGGCAGACGGCATGCTGGTGCTTTGCGCGCTGGTGGATACTTCAGGCTACTCGACCGCGGTACAGCAGAAATACCAGGCCTATTTCATCACCGAAGTCGCTCTCGATATCAACGGGCAGATGCTGAAACCGGGAGCTTACGGGGTCGGCTTTGTGGAGGGGAACAAGTTCCTGGTGATGGATCTCGGTGCGCACGACCTGTTCACCGCCGGCGGCGTGCACGACGCACAGTTGAAGCGGCCTACTCCGTTGCAGGTTCTCGCCGATACACAGCCTAACCGGTACCGGCTTTACATCAATCGCAATTACGTCGTGTTCTCTGCCTCCGGTACCTGACCCTGCACGAAAGGTGTAGATCGAAGGCCATCATTTTGCGCCGAATGAGTCGATAATCTCATGAACGGAAAGAGGTTTGCATGGTCTCCCCCGCCCCTGTCAATCCCTCTGGCCAGGCTCCACCTGGTCAGGCACAGGCCACTGAATCCGCCCACGGCATGACTGTGGGCTCACCGGCCACCACAAGCTCTACCAACCGCTTCCTCGATACGTTCGGTTTTCAGTTGCTGGTTGTGCTGCTGGGGATTGCTCTCGCCTTTATGTAGTTTAGGAAGGGCTCCCCTTGTCATCTCCTCAGCATGCAGAGGGTGTGGTTTCATAATCCAGGATCCTCGCCACCGCCGACCGCAACCCGCCCGGGTTGTTCAGGTCCACCTGATAGGTCGTGGGTCCAAGCTGTCGCTCGTCTCCTGAGCGAATCGCCAATATCCTGGGATTCGGGTCCTTCTCCAGTGCCTGAGCGATTAAGCTCCTGGCCAGGGTTTCCTGAACTGTTTGACTCAAGATCACGAGGTCGTAGGGTCGCGATCGCAGGGCTTCTCCTGCGTCCCGTGAGCCCACTGTGGTTATCTGCCAATCGCGCAGCAGCTCGGCGCGCGTCCGTAAGAGAACAGGGTCGTCCCCAATAATCAGAATCAAGGCTTTCATAGCAGCTCCCTGTTTGCGTGACCGCAGACTTAAAGGAAGACAAAGTGATGCAAGTAAGTGACGACCATACTAAATCCAGAGTTTGCTCGGAGCCAACTAACTTTTTTACCCCAGCGTAAGCCAAGCCAATTTTTCACTTCCAATCCGACCCGCTCGTACTACACTCGTAGCACTTTATGCGTTGGACTCCTGGTGGTCTTAGCAGCGACGTTGAGGACAGGCGAGGCCAGTCCGGTGGCGGCCTCGGCGGAGGCGGCCTCGGGATTGTCGGGTTCATCATCCTGCTGGTGATCAGCCTGGTAACCGGCCGCAATTACATTGGCGCCTACTTTTCGAGCGGCGGCGCAGCCACACAGCAGCAGAGCGGACCGCGATCCGTATCACCCCAGGAAGACCGATCGGCGCAATTGGCCTCTTTTGTACTGGGCGATGCCCAGGACACCTGGACACAGATCCTCGCCAAAGAAGGAATCCGCTATCCTCGGGCGCGCCTGGTGCTGTTCCGCGACTATACGCAGTCAGACTGCGGGGCGGCGCAATCCTCGACCGGGCCGTTCTATTGCCCGGCAGACCAGAAGGTTTATCTGGACCTCGGGTTCTGGGACCAGTTGAAGCAGTTTGGAGCCTCCGGTGAATTCGCCCAGGCGTACGTGATTGCCCATGAAATCGGGCACCACGTACAGAATGTGCTGGGCATTGAGCGCAAGGTCCGAGGTATACAGCAGCAAAATCCCCAGGCACGGAACCAGCTATCCGTAGCCATGGAGTTGCAGGCAGACTGCTTCGCGGGTGTATGGGCGCACTCGACCACCGACCGCCAGGTGACCGACCAGAACGATATTAAGGGCGGCCTGCAAGCCGCTGCCGCGGTAGGCGACGACCGCCTGCAGAAGATGTCGCGCGGGTACGTCACCCCGGACTCCTTTACTCACGGGTCCTCGGAGCAGAGGATGTCCTGGTTCAACCGCGGGTTTACCACCGGCCAGGTCAGTGCCTGCAATACGTTCAGCGGAAGTTAGACCGGTAGACTACCGTCAAAGCCTGGCGGCAACCGCCTTGGTCTCGGTGTAATGCTCCATGACTTCCTTGCCCATTTCCCTGCCCCAGCCGGATTGTTTGTAGCCGCCGAACGGCCACGCGGGGTCTCCATAGTTATGGGCGTTGATGCAGACCGTGCCTGCCCTGATCTTGCGCGCCATCATATGCGCGGCCTTCAGATTGGTCGTCCAGACGCTTGAGGACAGTCCATATTCCGTGTCGTTGGCGAATTTGGCCACCGCGTCCAGATCAGCATCGTCGAAGGATTGGACGCATACCACCGGCCCAAATATCTCTTCCCGCACGACCTTCATCGAGCGATTGGTTTGGGCGAGGACGGTCGGCTCGACAAAGTAGCCCTGGTTGCCCATGACCTTGCCGCCGGTCACTATCTCTGCGCCCTCTTGCCGCCCGGCTTCGAGAAACCCGGTTACGCGGTTGTGTTGTTCCTTCGAGACCAGTGGGCCCAGGTTGACGGACGGATCCAAGCCATGCCCCATCTTCAACTTGGCCGCCTCCCTGGTGACGCCGTCGACGATCTTGTCGTAGATCGATTTATGGGCGAAAAGCCGCGATCCTGCTGTGCAGCATTGGCCCTGGTTGTAGAAGATGGCGCTGGCGGTTCCCGCAATGGCGAGTTCCAAATCGGCGTCGGGAAAAACGATGGCCGGTGATTTGCCGCCCAGTTCCAGAGAGACCCGCTTCAGATTGCCTGCAGCCGCCTTGACGATCAGCTTGCCGACTTCGGTCGAGCCGGTGAAGGCGACTTTGTCGACATCCGGATGTTCTGCCAGCGCGGCTCCAGCGGTCTCGCCGTATCCTGTGACGATGTTCACCACGCCGTCGGGAAAACCGGCCTCGGTGATCAGTTCGCCCAGGCGGATTGCCGAAAGCGGTGTCTGCTCCGCGGGTTTCAGGACGATGGTGCATCCTGAAGCCAGGGCGGGTGCCAGTTTCCAGGCTGCCATCATCAAGGGAAAGTTCCAGGGAATAATCTGGCCTACCACGCCGACCGGTTCGCGGACCGTATACACGTGCCAGTTGCCCGGAGTCGAAACCTGGATTTGCTCGCCGTTCAACCGCGTTGCCCATCCCGCCATATAGCGGAACATTTCGATGGAGCCGCCGACATCGTCGCGCCGGGCGTTGGTGACCGGCTTTCCATTATCCAGCGCTTCCAGTTCGGCAAATTCGTCGGCGTGACGTTCGAGCAAGTCACCCAACGACCAGACCAGGCGCTGCCGGGCCGCAGGGGAGATGCGGGACCACGGGCCGGTCTCGAAGGCGCGGCGTGCGGCGGCAACGGCGAGATCGATATCCGCCTTGTCACCCGCGGGGACGTGAGCAATGATTTCTTCGGTTGCGGGGTCCTCGACCGCAAACGTTTGCCCGCTGCGGGCATCCACCCATTTGCCGTCGATCAGCATTTGATGTTTCTTGGCCAGGAACGCGGCCGCGGCTGAACCGAGCGCGGGCCTACTGACGGCAAACGTAGTCTCTGTCGCTGTGATGGGCATTGGGGAGGCTCCTTGCGGTGGGTTTTTCTCGCGAGTAATCTTGCCTCCGGCGCCCCCGGAGTGTCAATCAGCGGCATGAATGCAATGCATACAGTTTTATGAACGCTGCCCCGTGGGCCCACGTTCCGCCAGGACTACGGAGTCTAAAAGCTCTTGCAAACGTGGGGCACCGTGTGCTTCCGCAATCGCCGGCTTCGCTGCTAAACTGATGGCTGGTTGTTCCCGCCTTGTGGGGCTATAGCTCAGCTGGGAGAGCGCCTCGTTCGCAACGAGGAGGTCAGCGGTTCGATCCCGCTTAGCTCCACCAATATTCTCCCCGAAATCAACACCTCCACCGCGACAAAACCACCCAAATCCGCATCTATGCAGTGTGCGGAACACTCGCACTTCATTGCTTCAAACCATTTGAGGTTTTACGCAGTGACTTATCGCGCTTTTCACGCTTTTCGCGCACTATTTGTGGCATCTTCCAGCAAGGGGGCGGGAAATATTGAAATTTGATCAACTTGATGAAACAAAGGACTCAGCACACTAAGGGCCCAGGAAATCTGCGGCCCCTTCTCCTGGCCGTATGTGAGAACTTCATGCCAAACTCGGCCCAGGGCAAGACTCAGCGGTTGGAGAAGCGGCCTTCGAGCCCGCTGAAGAGCTCATCCAGGTGGGGTTTGGGGATTTGACCCTGCGCCATTCCCGGTGATCCCCCGCCCCGTAAACCGTAGACCGACAGAGCATCCCGCAACAGGGACCCACAATCGATCTTCACGTCCGCGCTTGCCGCAACCACTACACGAGCCGGCTCCTCCTGTGTGGTCGCCAGCAGCGCGCAGGTTTGAGGAGACGACGCAATCAGCCGCGACGCCAGCAGTTTAAGATAGCCGGCATCCTGATCGGTGAAGGTTAACCGCACTACCCTGCGGTCGCCCTGCAGAGGATGATGCTGCAGCAGACTCGCTGCATGATACCCAGCCAGTTCCTCGGTGAGCTTCTGACGTGATTTGTTCGCTGCCTTGGACTCAGCCAACAACCGTTCGACGGCATCGGCTACGTCCAGACGGCCCACCGAAAGCGCCGTCGCTGCGTGGGTGAGCGTAGCCAGATCACGCCGGGCAGTCAGCGCAGCACGCATGCCGCAGACAAATTCCACTCGCATCCCCTGCCGTATGCGCTCTGTTCCTCGGATCAGCAGGCCGCCAATCTGCCCCGTTGCCTCGACATGTGTGCCACCGCAGGCGTTAAGGTCGATGTCGTCAATCTCGATGAGGCGGATGTCCCCTTCCCGATCCGGCAGCTTGTGCAGAGTGCCGGCAGCGAGCAGCATCTCCGCTTCCTGCCTTGGGATGGTGCGCATGGTGACAGCACGGTCTTCGGCGATGATCTCGTTCACCGCGTCCTCGACTCGCTCCAGCTCCTCTGGCGCAATAGCCTCACGGGCCAGATCGATGGTCGAGGTCATCTCACCTAGGTGGAACGAAACAGTCGCCGCACCTAATTGGCGATACACCACGGCGGAAAGCAAATGCTGTCCGGAATGCTGCTGCATGTGGTCGCGGCGGCGGCTCCAGTCGACGTACCCACGCACCGCGGTTCCCGCCAGAAGCGGCTTCGGTGTGGTGTGCCAAACCTCTCCGTGCTCGTCCTCCTCCACCGCGAGAATCGGAGCCTCGAGCAGAGCGCCTCCCGAAGAGGTGGCCGTGAGCAGGCCGGTGTCGTGCGGCTGGCCGCCGCTGGTGGGGTAAAAGGCGCTTCGGTTCAGGGCGATTTGCCATAACGACCGCCCCTGGGTCCGGGAAACCTCGCGGATGTCGGAAACATGCGCGTCGAAGGAGGCCAGTGATGGGTCAGCGTAGTAAAGCCGGTCAGACATCCTGCAGGTTATTCTATCCGGGGAGATTGAGGTTGCCACTTTTCAGAGGTCGAGCCGCGTTCGGCGCGGTCGCCTTTTTTTATTGACGGTAGGAGCCGCATCGGGCCAGGGTGGCACCCCGACGTGTGCGCAGTTGCTGCAGGCGCAGGATGCAAGAGCCGTTGCCGCTTGCAAGGCAGAACTTGATGCGGCCGAAAATGCTCCCGCCGGCGAACACATGGCGCGCATCGTGGCCCACGACGAATACGGCGTTGCTCTCCTGGCAGTGGCCCACAAACCAAAACAATCGCTGGAGGCTTTTGACTCGGCCGTTGCCCTGCTGCCGGCAAGCACGGTTAAGCCTGACAGCCTGCAATGGGCAGTGATTTTCTGGCACCGTGCCACCGCCTATCAACAGCTGCAGGAGTGGGAGCGCACTGCCGCTGATCTGAGGACGGCAGAGAATACCTTCACCGCAGCCATGGCCGCTGCCGGCGGCGATCCAGCAATTACCGAACATTTTCGCCAATTGCGCCGCCGGGTGCGCCAACAGCACGCTGATGTGCTGGAGCATCAGGGCAAACACGGCGAGGCGCAACGGCTGTTAGCTACACAATAGTGCTATAAAGCGCAGTCACGTGACGGGTCACACCCACTTGTTCCTCCGGCATAATCAATTTATGCGCCTTTTTGTTTGTTGCTGCGTGGCCGCGCTCATGATGACCCCACATGCCTCGTTTGCGGCCCAGGCGACGGCCAAGCCGGGGGATGTAGCGCCGCCGCCGAGTCCTCTCCCTACAACTCCTCCCATGTCCGACGAGGATAAGGCTAATCAGCTAAGTGAACAGGTGGGCAAACTGATGGTCAAGTGCGTGAACCTGCTGACCGCTCAGGATCCTCTTTCGCTCGATTATTGCAAGCAGCAGCGCGACCTGGCCGACCAGTATCCTCCCCATCAGCGCCTGGTGGACAAAATGCTGGCCTACGACGAATACGGGATCGCGCTGGCTGCCTTCGATCATAAGCAGGAGGCGCTGGAGGAGTTCAATCGCGAAGTGGTCCTGGTGCCCAAAGCTGTGAAACCGGGGTCTCCGGAGTGGAGCACGGCGTATTGGCATCGAGCGATGATTTACATCCAGATGGGTCAGAACGATAAGGCCGACCGCGATTATCGAGCCGCGGAAGAAAACTTCCGCAAACCGTCGAATGCGGCTGATAGTGCGGCCGCCCAGAAGAAACGGCGGACGATTTTGCGCCAGCATGCTGCCCTGCTGCAAAAAGAAGGTAAGACGGAAGCGGCGGCTCAATTGCTGCAAGAGGCACAGAAATGACGGAAGAGGCGGCATCAGAAAAGCCGCGGATCGGAAATACCCCAACCAGGGATGCGCGACCCAGGGATATTCCTCGCAACGTCGAGCCTTATTTCATCGCTTTTCTTCTTAAAGGTGAACGGTGGAACGATGCCCAGGGTGCAGACGTGGCCGACTTGGTGCCGCGCCAACTGGCATTCATTCGGGAACAGGTCGAAGCTGGTCGGTACATGCTGGCGGGGCCGGTTACCGATGATGGTCCGCTGGTGGGGATGTCGATTATCGCCGCCGCTAACGCTGGCGAGGCTTTGGCGATCGCTTCCGCAGATCCCGGGGTCCAGTCCGGACGATTGAAGGTGGAGGTGCATCCCGCATTCTTGCCCTCGTTGAGGGAATTAAAAATCAACTACTCTTAGCTTTCTCCTTGTCGGCACGTTTGATCGCGGCTGCCATTTCCTCCTGGTAGCGCTTCGGCTTTTGCGGCTGCAGGGAGTGTTCGATCGCCTTGCGGTAGCCACCGGAATAGATGGCGTAAAACACGGCCAGCGCGCAGCCAACCCCCAGCGCGAAGCCAAAAAAGTATCCCAGCATGATGTTGTAGAACACACTCATGGTTTCAGAGGCCGCCTTGCGCGACGCGGGCACGGTGAAGGACGGGAGGTCCAGCCCGGCCCCACTCGTTGGGGTCCCAGTGGACTGGGCTCAGCTCGTGGTCGCGATGACGAAACGTAATGGGCCGGGGAGGTCCATTCGGCCCCATCGAGTCAAAGGTAAGAACGATTTGCCTGCCACTTTGTGTCCAGCGGCCACGGAGGGTGGAGTTGTCTTTGCCGATGTATTGGGTGGTGAGCATGGCGCTGCCATCAGAAGCGAGGTTGAGGGTAAAGACCCGTTTCGCCGCATCCGACGAAGGTGCGTGGCCCTGGTAGACGCCGGAAAGATTCGTCTCGTACCCCTGGGCTACCAGGGTGGCGAAGGCGGCTGCAAGGATCCAGCAAAGCGCCAGCAGGGAGCGGGGGATATGCGGACGGACAAACATGACGAATGATCATAGATGGCGCTCACATACCCGGTCACAGGAATTCGGCACCTCCAGAAGAATTCGGTAAAGGTTCGGCGAGCCCACGGGGCGGGGGGCGAGCGGAAAAGGTATATGATGCGTCTCTATATGCGACGGTCTTTGTTCGATTATGGGAACATTTGAAGGACAATTCGTCGGATGGCTGGAGGCCGAGCCCGTGGCCGTACCAGAACAGGATGCGCACGCCCGGGTGACCGCGCTGGTGGAAGAGTATTCGACCACGCTCTACCGCGTGGCCTATTCGGTGACTCGCAACACGGCCGACGCGGAAGATGTGGTGCAGGAGACCTTCCTCCGCGTTCTTCGCCACCGCAGCAAGCTGGCCGAGGTGCGCGATTACCGCGTCTGGCTGGTGCGCATTGCCTGGAACCTGGTGCTGGATCGCAAACGGCGCGCCAAAACGCGGCCCCAAGTCGATGATTTTGAAGACCTGGCGCGGGTTTTGCCGGCAAGCGAGCTGAGCGCTGAAAAACGGGTGATTACCGCCCAGCGTCATGCCCGGATTCTGGCCATGATTGACACTCTACCGGCTCGGGAGCGTGAGGTTTTGCTGCTCTCGGCGGTCCAGGAGTTGTCGACGGTAGAAATTGCCCTGGTTCTCGACACCACCGAATCGACCATCCGCTCGCGGTTGTACCGGGCCCGGCACGCGCTCGCAGCTTTGCTGGAGCAGGAAGGAAGTTTGCTATGACCGTACATTCGGAAATCGACGATACCCTGCGCCGGCTGGGCAGTGTCGAACCCCCCTCCGGCCTGGAGAGCCGGATAAACCTCCGGCTTCAGAATTCGCGCCGCCGCTTTTCTGTTACCCTCTCCCGCACCATAGCCGCGTGCGCATTGGCGGCCAGCGTTGCTCTGTCCGCTGTAATCCTGAATCCTGCTCTGCGCAGCCGGGCGTTTCACCATGCCGCGGGCCAAAGTATGCCCGCAGCCAATGCTCCGCGGGTCGTGTCTCCGGTCCCAGGTGGGTTTGGCACGGCCTCCGCGGTGCACGTACCGGTTGAGCCGGTTCCCGTGCAGCCCACACCGGTTAACCAGGGACGAGGCCGGTCCAGATCGGGACGGGCCGTGCTCCCCGACGGGAACCTGACACCTTTGCCGCGGGGAGTTGTCGCACCCCATGCTACCCCTGCCGTCTCTCCCGATCCGGCGCACTGACTCCCTAGAGCACTGCCTCGATAATCATGTGAACGACTGCCAGGACCACCGCTCCTATGAATGCAGCCCCAAAGCTGGCAATTTGCAGCCCCGGAGTGATCTTGCTGGCCAGAATGAGCATGATCGCGTTGATCACTAAAAACAGCAAGCCAAGGGTGAGGATCGCGAACGGAAAGGTCACGATCTTCAAGATCAGTCCCAAGGTCATGTTCAGAAAGCCGATCACCAGTACTGCCACCAGCGCGGAGGGTAGGCTCACCACTCGGAATCCGGGCACAATGTAGGTGACTGCCAAGAGGGCCAACGCGCCAAGGATCCACTTCAGGAGCAAATTCAGCATTGCTGTCGTTTCCTTTCGAACACACCAGGAATTCAGTGGTAACAGCCTACGCTAAGATGAGGACAAAGGGGCAAGATGTCTGTCTTACCGCTATGGTTGGCCACGGGTGCTTTGCTGGTTTCGTTGGCCTGCGTGGCTCCTTCCACAGTCGGCGCCAATGAGCCGGCGGCTTTGCCCGATGCGGCAACTATGTTGCGAGAGGTTGAGACGCACCAGAAGCAACTAGACAAAGTGCGGGAAAACTATACTTTCCGCGCGGTGCAGACTACCCGGCAGCTGGACAGCAGCGGGAACACGAAAAAGGTCGAGACGGAGGAGCACGAGGTCTTTTTTGTGAACGGCCACCAGGTGCAAAAACTGGTTCGCAAAGATGGCAAGGACTTGAGTCCGAACCAGGCGCGGAAGGAACAGGACCGGGTTAATAAAGAGGTCATCAAGATCTCGCAACCTGGGTATAGCAATCCTGACAAGGATGAGATCACCGTTTCGCGACTGCTACAGATTGTTGAGTTTTCCAGGCCGCGGCGAGTGCAGTTGAATGGGCGGGACACCATTGCGTTTGACTTCGCCGGGGATCCACATGCTAAGACGCACGGTCGCGGTGAAGACGCGCTCAAGAAGGTGAGCGGGACGATCTGGATCGATGAGGCGGATCGTGAGGTTTCGCGGATGAGCGCGACCCTGGATGAGAATTACCATGTGGGCTTTGGACTGCTGGCTTCGGTCGCCAAGGGGAGCAACGTCGTGTTCGATCAGGCGCTGATTCGCAGCGAGGCGTGGCTGCCTACGGCGATCGCCTTACATCTGCAGGCGCGGGCCTTTTTGGTTGCTGGTTTTCGCGCCGAAATCGATATCCGGTTCGACCAGTATAAGAAGTTTCAGACAGATGCCGTGCAGCAACCGGGCGCCACAGCGCACTAGGTGCGGCGATTGGCAAACATTGATTGCACTCGTCCCATGTTGTCCAGCCTTTTGAGAGAGAACCTGCGCCGAAATGGTTACATCTGCGGAAATACGCGCTTTTCTGATAGCCGCCGCTCTCATATTTTGTATCAGGGCACGACTTTAAGTCGGGCCGTAATGGACCCACCAAAGACCTGGGCTTTTAGCCCCTGAGGTACTTTTCCCGGTAGAAAGGAACCGCAGGTCACCAACACAATCAGTCCCGGAGGGACGGGACAATCTGTAGCCCGGCACGGGAGTGCCGGGTAGGATTTCACGCATATCGAGTCCCGAAGGGACGACACAATGGGGAGTTCTCACCCAAACTCTTCAACCCCTGAGGTACGTCGTGCCCGGATACAAGACATCCGAGCCGTGACTCGGAAAAACAGGCACTTCGAAGCACATCTTTTAGACACCCCCCGGCAAGCCCGCTTTAGATTTGAGGTTTGGGGGTAGGGGGCAGGGGGTAGGGGCACCGTCCCATGTCCTCTGGCGTTTATTGGGGAATTAGCTACTTTTGCTGTAGCTTTTGGGCTGCGATCTGGCCGGCGGCGGTTTTGGATGTCTTTAGCTGGGCGTAGATTTTGTTGGCTTCGGTCGGGTTGGTCTTCTCGTAAAGCGACGCCAATTGCAAGCGCGCTGCATCCGCCGGCACCGTGTTGGTTGGTTTGGCGATCAGCTGGTTGTAAAGCACGACTGCCTCGCTGTTGCGGTTCAGTTGCTGGTAGATGTTGGCTAGCGCAAGTTTGGCCAGCGACGCCAGCGCTGCATCATGCCCATCGGCGACCTTCTTCAGATCGGTTTCGGCCTGCCCGGGCTGGCCCATATCCATCGCCGTCAGGCCGGCGAAATATTCGGCGGTCTTGCCCGCCTCGAAAAACCCGTACCGATTCGCGAGCTGCACGAACTGCTCATTGGCCGACTTGGCCCGCGCGGCGGCGGACGGAAAGGTCTTCTCCCCTGGCGGGGCTGGCTGCCCCGCTTGTGCCAGAGGCGTGTTGTAGGTGTCCATCGCTTCGCCGAAAGCCAAATCGGCCGCGGCGGAGCGCTTGTTGTAAACGACTAATGCTGCCACCGCCACGGCGATCAAAACAACCGCGGCCACACTGGCTTGAATCACCTTCGATCGATGGTCCCCGAACCAGTTCACACCGGTCCTGGTAGCTTCAATAAAACGGTCTTGTTTGAGCGCGTGACGTGTCTGTGTATCCACTAATTTCCTTGAGAAGCCTTTGCGGGAAGGGGTCGCAAGCCAGCCGCTATACCGTTTGCTGCCTGCGTGAGCTTCTAAAGTTTAGCAGCGCTGAAGTTTGCGGGTCAAACGAGCGAGGTTCTGCGCTCTCTGGTAAGCGGCTGGGCGGCTCAGGCAGCGACGACTGGATCTTCGATTTCGCCGTTTTCGATCTTTTCCCGGCATTCGATGCAGTACGGCGTCCAGGGAAGGGCTTCCAGCCGCTTCAGACCGATGGTCTTGCCGCAGTGCATGCAATCCCCATAGGTACCCTCATCCAACCTTTTCAGCGCCAGGCGGACGAGCGCAAGCTGCTCATGGCCGCTGGTTCCCTGACTGAAAAGCATTTCCTTCTGGTAGGACTGCACGGCCTGGTCGGCCGCATCCAGCGCACTGTCTGCTGCAACTTCGCGACCCTGTTCCACTGCTGAGATCATCGACTGCTCGAGCTGTTTCTCCTGCCGACGGAGGGTCTGTTCGAATTTCTGTATGTTTTCAGGATTATGCACCACTTTTTTCGTTGCTCCTCGACACCTTAAAAAAAATGTCGCTCTAGTGTCGCCTAATTGGACGCAGATTATCGGCGAAATTATCTTTCTTTTTAAATTTTTTCAAATTTCTTTCCCAGTGCCTAAGATGGAACGCCCTGCCAGGCACAAAATACTCTAGGCTGGTAATTATGTACGAAGATTTCCACGTGATCGATCACTGGACCCAAGAGGACCTGCACTGCCGATGGACGGCAAATGTGGTCGCCATCGCCACCCGCCACGCCGACGCGGTCGACATCCGCTTTGAAGTCAACGGCCGGCCGGTCTGGATTGCCTTGCCTGCTATGGCTTGGGTCGAACAGAAAGAGCGTTCCGGCCACGTCATTACGGACCGCCTCGCGGCCCAGGTGGCGGGCCGCTACCTGAAACAGGCGGCCGAAAGTGGGTATGACAACGGGCGCGAAATGTACACCATGAGCGTAGCCGAGGTTCTCGAGCAGGTGGACGCGGTCATGGCGGAAGCTAAGCACTCGTCCCTGCTCCCCGAACTGCCGGTGATCGCCGGATAGATTATCCGCCTCTGGTCCCACCCAGACCATTCTTGCTCAAGATGCAACAGGCATTGGCCATTGCTCCGTAAAAGCGTTGCTCCAACAAGTGAGCGTTGGGTAAACTCTTGCATACCTGAGCGGTAGTCAGGAGGAGCCTCGAGTGGATTCAATCAAGGCAACTACGATGACAGGAAAGCTGGTGGAAGGGGCCCACGTCCACCGGAACCTCTCCACTCCCCAACTAGTGGAAGCGGCGATTGCCCGCGGTGAAGCCAGCCTGGCGGACAACGGCGCCCTGGTGGCTCTGACCGGCGCTCGAACTGGGCGCTCCCCACGAGACAAATTTACGGTGCGGGATGCCGTTACCAGCGACTCGGTGGACTGGGGTAAGGTGAACCAGCCTTTCGACCCGGTCAAGTTTGAGGCGCTTTTGGCGCGCGTGGTCACGCATATGCGGGAGCGCGACCTGTACGTCCTGGATCTTTATGCGGGCGCGGACGAACACTACCGGCTTCCGGTGCAGATCATCGCGGAGTATGCCTGGCACGCTCTTTTCGTGAAGCAATTGTTTGTTCGCGTGCCGGGGGAGAAACTGGCCGCCCATAAACCCGAATTTACAGTGATTGCCGCGCCGGAGTTCGAAGCCGTGCCGGAGCGCGATGGCACCCATTCCGGCACTTTTATCATCACCGATTTCACCCGCCGGATCATTCTCATCGGGGGCACGAAATATGCCGGGGAGATGAAAAAGTCGATCTTTGGGGTGATGAACTTCCTGTTGCCCGCGCGCGATGTTTTTCCCATGCACTGCTCGGCCAACCTGGGAAAGGCAATGGATACTGCTCTGTTCTTCGGACTTTCCGGGACCGGCAAGACTACGCTCTCCGCCGACCCGCAACGCCGCCTTATCGGGGATGACGAGCACGGCTGGAGCGGCAACGGCATCTTCAACATTGAAGGTGGGTGCTACGCCAAATGCGTCGATCTGTCAGCGGAGAAGGAACCCCAGATTTATCACGCGATCCGCTTCGGCGCGGTGCTCGAGAACGTGGTAATCGACAGCAAAACCGGGGCGCCGGATTACAGTGACATCCGGTACACAGAGAACACGCGGGCTGCCTACCCGGTGGAGTACATCGCCAATGCGGTGATTCCCGGCGTTGGGGGTCATCCCAACCATGTTTTGTTCCTCACTGCCGATGCGTTTGGGGTGTTGCCGCCGATTGCCAGGCTGAACCCGGCGCAGGCTATGTACCACTTTCTTTCCGGATACACAGCCAAGTTGGCGGGCACGGAAGCCGGGTTGGGCAGCGAACCGGTGCCGGAGTTCTCCACTTGTTTCGCCTCGCCCTTCATTCCTCTAGCTCCGGCAGTGTATGCAAAGATGCTGGGCGAGCGGCTGCAGCAACACGATGCGCAGTGCTGGCTGGTTAATACAGGATGGACCGGCGGGGCGTTCGGCACGGGTGAGCGCATGAGCCTTAAGATACACCCGGGCCATGGTCAATGCGGCGTTGGATGGCCGGCTGAGCAATGGTGAGTTCGTCACTGAGCCGGCGTTTGGGTTAAGTATTCCGCTGAGTTGCCCGGATGTGCCGGCAGAGTTGTTGAATCCGCGCAATGCCTGGAAGGATCCTCGGGCTTACGATGCGCAGGCGGTTATGCTGGCGGAAAAGTTCGAGAAGAATTTTGCCAAGTTCGATGCGCCTGCTGCGGTGCGGGCGGCTGGTCCTGTAGCCAGGAAAGGTAAGAACTGAGCGGGCCATCACCACTGGAACGCGCGGCGCTACCGTGCGTCCGTCGTGGAAGATGGTCACGATGGACCGGGTGTTGGTGATGTCATCCAGAGGATTGGCGGCCAGCACAATAAGGTCGGCTCGCTTGCCCGGGCGCAGGGTTCCCCTCTTAGCCTCGATCCCCAGCAACTCTGCGTTGTTTCTGGTCGCGCAGACGATGGCCTGCATCGGAGTGAGGCCTGCCTGTACCATGTCCTCCAATTCCCGATGCTCAGAGAAGCCTGGGATCCGGGTCGGCAGAGCTCCTGAATCGGTTCCAAAACCCACGCGCACGCCCGCGTCGTAGATCGTCTTCAGGTTCTTCTGGTCCATGGCAAAGTCCGCCTTATGCTGCGCTGTCTTTGGGTCCTGATTCACCTTCTCGGCATAGGCCTCGCTGGTCAACATCGTCAGCACGACCGGCGGGACGGCCTCCTTGAAGAAATTAATCTGCATGAACCCAGGGTGCTCCGCGTAAATGAAGAAGGATTCGTCGACGGTGAGAGTGGGGATGTACCAGACCCCGCGGCGCTTCATGGCGGAAATCAATTCCTGGTCGACGGGTTTGTCGCGGACGCTATGGGCCAGCACGTCCACTCCGTCGTTGACGAGTGACTTGGCATCCGCCAGGTAATAGACATGTGCGGCCACCCGCAGATGATGCTTGTGGGCTTCCTCGATCACCGCCCGATAGATCTCGGGGGACATGGCCGGTTTCGTCCCTCCGAGGCTGTCGACCCAGATCTTGACCATGTCTGCGTGCCGTTTCGCCATCGCATCGACCGCCAGGCGCGCTTCCGCGGCGGTTGCGGGGCGGTACAGCTGGTCAGGTGCGGCCGGCAAGGGTGGAGCGGCGTCCGGAACCCCGATCCCACGGTCCGCGGTAAAGACCGTGGCGCCATCGAGTTTGCCCTGCCGTTGCTGTTCCCGAATGGCATACAGAAGGTCGCGGTTGAGGCCCAGCGATAGCATCGCAGTGACACCGTAACTCTCGTACTGCCGCAATTCCGCGAGCACATTCTCGGCGGTATAGGCGGTGGCTGAGTTTTGGCCGTCCGCAATCAAAGCCAAATGCCCATGGGCGTTGATCAGCCCGGGCATGACCGTGTCGCCGTGCAAATCGAGTACCCGTACATTCGATGGAACCGCGGCGGATGCGGACTGAACAGCTTTGATGTGATTGCCCTCGATCACCACGGTCGCATCTTCGAGCGGAGCGCCGCCGGTGCCGTCGATCACCCGCACATGGGTCAGAGCAGTCTCGCCTGACGGTTGGGCCAGTTGGGCATGGGCAGCAACAATCGACAGTGGCGTCCAAACAATCAACATAGCTAACGATGTGCGCAGAAGCATGGTTAGAGTCGCTCCTTAGATGAGATACTCTCCGCGAGGTGCATGAGCAATGTGGCTGGCACTTGCGATCATTCTTATCCTGCTCTGGGTCGGCGGATTTCTGCTCTTTCACATCGCCGCATTTGCCTTGCACGTACTGCTCATTATCGCGGCGATCGCCCTGGTCATTCACCTCGTGCTCGGCGCCCGGAGGGCAGTGTAGCTACTCGCTGTAATGCAGCAGGCTGAACACGTTGTACTCGTTGAACCGGTCGCGTCCGTGGAGAAAGTCGAGTTCGATGGCGAATGCAAGGCCGACAATCCTGGCGCCAAATTGCCGAACCAGTTTCACCGTGGCTTCCATCGTACCTCCCGTGGCCAGCAGATCGTCCACGATGAGAACGTTCTGACCCGGCTCGATGGCGTCCAGGTGGATTTCAAGTGCGTCCGTTCCATATTCCAAATCGTAGGTTACGCGCGCGGTGGGCGCGGGCAACTTGTCCGGCTTGCGCACCGGCACGAAGCCGGCATTCAGGCGGTAGGCCAGGGCCGGGCCGAAGATAAATCCGCGGGCCTCAATGCCCAGCACCAGATCTACATTCTCCATACCAATGTAGTGGGCTGCCAAGGCGTCCACCAGGGTCGCGTAGCCGTTCTTGTCCTTGAGTAGCGTGGTGATGTCGTAGAAGAGAATGCCCGGCTTGGGGAAATTCGGAATCGTCCGGATGAGAGATTTCAGAGGCTCACAGTTGATGGGAGGGTGAGTCATTCTTAGCTACCAGGCTCCTTCGATCTGGAATGATTCCAGGTTTTGTGCCATGGCTTCATCCAACACGCGCTCCTGCACGGAGTCGACACGGCTACCGCGAGAACCGCGTTCGAGCTGGGCACGTAGTTCGTCCAGCTTTTCCACGTTACCGGCGACCATGACCTCGACTTCCCCAGCATCCGTATTGCGAACCCAACCGTTTAATCCCCGAGCGCCTGCTTCGCGGTGAACAAACCAGCGAAAGCCGACTCCTTGCACACGACCCTTGACGATGTAGTGGCGCACCATATGTATGCTCTTCCCTTTATGCTCGAGACAGGTAGGCGCCTTCGGCGGTGTCCACTCGAATCTTTTCCCCTTCGTTGATGAATGGGGGCACCTGCACTACGAGGCCAGTCTCCATTTTGGCGGGCTTGGTGACCGAGGAGGCAGTCGCCGATTTCAGGCCTGGTTCGGTTTCGACTACAGTCATCTCCACCGTCTGCGGCAACTCGATGCCTACCGCGACTCCATCGAAGAACGAAACCTTGATCTGCAGATTGGGGGTCAGGTACTCGATCGCATCTCCCAGTGTGCCGCCTTTGAGATGCGTCTGTTCATAGTTCTCTGTGTTCATGAAGTAGTAGTCGTCGCCGTCGGCGTACAGAAAATCCATGGAAATTTCATCGACGATGACCCGTTCGATCGGATCGGGGGAACGAAAACGATGCTCGAACATGGCGCCGGTGCGCAGGTTGCGGAGCTTGGCCTGGATGAACGCGCGCAAATTTCCAGGGGTGCGGTGCTCGACGCTGAAAACGGTGTGCAGCTCGTTGTTGTGCTTGATGATCATGCCCGGGCGCATCTGTGTGGCAGGAATCGCCATAAAAGAAAAACTCCTTGATCTTTCACTGGATTAGCTGATGCAGACTCTCAACAGTCGATTGTAGCGCCTTCCCTACTTGCCGAAGATTCTGGAGAAGAAGCGACCGATGCGATGGAATACGCCGTTGTTGTTGGATGAACGATTGGGTGGAGGAGGCGCGGAGGCAACCTCCGGTTGCGGAGTCACTGTGGCCGGCGGCGTCGCAGGGGCCGGAGGAGCGGCCGGAGCCGCAGGGGGCAAGGATTCTCGCCGTTGTAGGTGAGCGGAACAGTCACCTCAGCGTGCGTCTGCCCCGCAGGAACCACAGGCGCACTTGGAGTGGGGGGCGGCGGCGCCAGACCCTCGCTCTCCGCTATGGGAAACGCGGTATCTGCAGGCGTTGAGGAAGGGCCGCCCACTGGCTTTCCTGGTGCTGCGGGATTTGCTCCTGTATTTCCGGTACTGGCCACGGAAGTGACCGGCATCGCCGGGCAGCCGCAAGGCTCAGGTTCATGGTCCACCACTTCACTCAGGCTGCCGTGCTGGAAGTTCACGCGTTGATCCGGCATTACCCGATAGGCTCCGCCTTCCAGCTGGCTGGTCACGGTGACGTACGGTGCGTCGGTGCCGTGGTTGTCGACGCAGGTGTCCCCCTTGGGATTTACCCGGATGCTCAAGTCGGCTTGCCCGGGACCGGAGATCAGGATGCGCAGGTCGGGGGTAAGCAAGACATCGGAGTACTTGCCCACGGCGTAGTTGGCCTCGATGGCGCCGCGATCAAGCGCCATCATAAGCGCGCTGCTCGCGGGGTCGTCGATCGAGCGATCCTTGGCCAGGTGAACGGAGCTGGTGGAGCACAGGCGGAGCGAGCCGCCCCGTTGCAAGGCAATCTTGACGGCCTGTTCTCCAGCGGTGATCTGGCTGCCATTGCCGAGCAGCGTCTCGCCATGCGAGATGTCGACCGCGCCTGAAACTTGTACTTCGGTAGCGGAGGTACGTCCGATCGGTTGCTGGGCCAGCATGATCGGAGTCAGGAAGAGAACCGTTCCGGCCAGGAAAAATCGCATCGTCAGAGCTGTTCTCAAAGAGAGAGGAAATTCCGGATCAGGTTCTTGCCGTCTACGGTCAGGACGCTCTCGGGGTGGAACTGGACCCCCTCGATCGGAAAGCGGCGATGCCGCAAGCCCATGATGGTTCCATCGCCGTCGGCTGCTTTGCACCCTGGCGCTTATTTCCAGTTCCTCCGGCAAACCCTCTTCGGCAACGATGAGCGAGTGGTAGCGGGTACAGGTCATGGGGCTTGATAGGCCGGCGAAAAGAGTTGCGTCCATCGTGCTCGACTGGGCTGGTTTTGCCGTGCATTAATTTTGGAGCGCGTATGACGTTGCCACCGAAGGCGGCTCCGATCGCCTGGTGGCCGAGGCAGACGCCTAAGATGGGCACTTTGCCCGCAAAATGACGGATGAGGGGGATGCTGACGCCTGCTTCCTGAGGGGTGCAGGGTCCAGGAGAGAGGACAATGCGCTCTGGCTTTAGTTCTTCAATTTGCTCGACCGTTAGCTGGTCGTTGCGGCTGATGGTCATCTCGGCACCTAGTTCACCCATGTACTGCACCAGGTTGTAGGTGAATGAATCGTAGTTGTCGAGAACGAAGACCATGGGCGCCACTTGCTTTAGTGTAGCGCCAGAGGCGACTCTGAACGCGATCAGGCTTCGTGGTTTATGGAGGGCATGCATTGGGAACCGGCCCAAAAAGCCAGCCGTCCCTGCGGGACTGAATTGGCTACGGTCAACCTTCGCGAGGGTGAACTGGTGCTTACTTACCGCCGGCCGCAGCCCGGGCCCTTTCGACCGCTCGGACCACGGCTTTCGCTTTGTTTACCGATTCTTCGTACTCTTCCTCAGGGACGGAGTCGGCAACGATGCCTCCTCCCGCCTGGATGTAGCCTTGCTCTCCTTTGAGGAGCATGCTGCGGATGGCTATACAAGAGTCAAAGTTGCCGGAAAAGTCGGCGTAGAAAACACTGCCTCCGTAAATGCCCCGGCGCGTTGGCTCCAGTTCCTCAATAATCTCCATGGCGCGTATTTTGGGGGCTCCGCTCAGGGTGCCGGCGGGAAAGCAGGAGCAGAAGGCATCTACCGCGGAGAGTCCTTTCTTGAGTTGGCCCGCAAGGGAGCTGACCAGGTGCATCACGTGGGAATAGCGTTCCACATGCATGAGGCTCTTCACCTTCACAGTGCCGAACTCGCACACCCGGCCGATATCGTTGCGGCCCAAGTCGACCAGCATCACGTGCTCAGCCCGTTCCTTCTCGTTGGTCAACAGTTCCTGCTCGACGCGCAGATCTTCCGCCTCGTCAGCACCGCGCGGACGAGTTCCGGCGATGGGACGGTACTCGACATGGCGCTGCTGTACCCGCACTAGCAGTTCAGGAGAGGAACCCACCAGGCAAGTGGAAGCCTTGTTCAGGTCGAAGCGCAGGAAATACAGATACGGAGAAGGATTGACGATGCGCAGGGCGCGGTAAACAGAGAACGGATCCACCCCCGGCTTGACTTCAAAACGCTGAGAAAGCACGGCCTGGAAGATGTCGCCGGCGGCGATGTACTCCTTGATCTTGGCGACGGAGGCCAGGAAGTCCTGTTTTCGGGTGTGGCTCGTGACGGAAAGTTTACCCCGCGGCCGAGCATGCTTCGGTTTGGGAATGGGCTTGGCCAGACGCTTTTCCAACTCGCCGAGCCGCTTTTTCGCGTCCGCGTAGGCGGCTGCGGGTTTCTGGCGCCCGAGGTCAGCCGTCACCATGAGCTGGATCTGCTTACGCACATGATCGAAGGCCAGTACCTCGTCGTAGAACATGAGGCAGGCGTCCGGGATGCCCAGATCATCCTCGGCCAGCTCAGGGAGACGTTCCAGTTGCCGCACCACGTCGTAGGCGAAAAAGCCGACCGCGCCACTGGTAAACGGTGGCAGACCGGGAATATGGGCGGGCGTTTGCCCCGCTAATAGTTCCTTCAAGAGCGCAAACACGTCGCCTTTCAGGGATCGGGTCTTTCCTCGCTCGTTGATGGTGATAGAGCTGCCCCGGGAGAGGATGGTCCGATAGGGCCGAATGCCGATAAAGGTATAGCGGCCAACTTTCTCGCCGCCTTCTACCGATTCCAGCAGAAAAGATTGTGGTTCGTCCGCGGCGAGGCGCAAAAAGGCGGATACCGGAGTTTCCAGGTCGGCCGTCAGCGTCCGGTAAACCGGAACCAGGCTGTGCTTCGCAGCCAACCGGAGGAATTCGTCGCGCGAGGGGGCAATGGTAGTGTCGACCGGCATTCTGCTCATACTAAATGGCCATGGCAGCGGTGAGATAAACAGGAGAGGATTCGTCGGGGTGAAGCATCTTAAGGAGCAGGAGCGCTTGCCCGGGTTTCTGGTGACGCATATACTCGGTAGGTTTGGGGTTAGTACGATTAAGAGGTCCCGGCCAAGTGGGCGCAAGCGCGCGTAAGGCTCGCCGGGAGCGGAAATCCTGCTTAGGTTTTTCAGCTCGATTTCGCCCCGTCGAAGTGCCTGCGCCGTCCCGCCCGGGCGCGAACGGCTCAACCGCAGCGGGACTTGAGAGGACTGTTATGGCAGTCCGAACGTGGAGAATTGGTTATGCAAACCGTATCCCTCGAGCAGGAAATCAATCCCTGGGAAGCTCAGGCTGCTCGCTTTGACTTTGCTGCACAAAAATTGAACCTGGATCAAGGGCTCTGGAAGGTACTGCGCTACCCCGCACGCGAAGTGATCGTGCACATCCCGGTGATGATGGACAACGGGAGCATTGAGGTTTTCACCGGCTTCCGCGTCCAACATTCGATCGCCCGTGGTCCGGGCAAGGGCGGAATCCGCTATTCCCCGGATGTAACGCTCGATGAGGTACGCGCGCTGGCCAGCTGGATGACGTGGAAGTGCGCTGTAGTCAACATCCCTTTTGGCGGCGCAAAGGGGGGCGTAATTTGCGACCCCAAGACGATGTCGATTGGCGAACTGGAGCGCATGACCCGCCGATACACCTCGGAGTTGATTGAGTTTATCGGGCCCGAAAAGGACGTACCCGCCCCGGACATCAACACCAACGAACAGACCATGGCGTGGATCATGGACACCTATTCCATGCACATGCGGCAGACGGTGACCGCTGTGGTTACGGGAAAACCACTCAACATCGGCGGCTCACGGGGGCGCCGGGAGGCGACTGGCCGGGGCATCGCCGTGGTCTGCGACGAGGCCTTGCGTTACCTGAACATGCAGCGTGAGGGCTGCCGGGTGATCATTCAGGGTTTTGGGAACGTAGGCTCGAACTCCGCCAAGCTGATGATGGAGAAGGGCTACAAAATCATCGGGATCGCCGAATACGACGGTGGACTCTACAACAGCAACGGAATTGATATTCATCTGCTGCTCGAATACCGCCAGCGGAATGGTACGGTGATGGGCTTCAAGGGCGCGGAAGCGGTGAATTCTTCCGAATTGCTGGTTTCCGATTGTGAGGTCCTGATCCCGGCGGCCACGGAGAACGTCATCACCAGCCGCAATGCCGACCGCATCAAGGCTCGCATTGTTTGCGAAGGCGCCAACGGCCCTACCACCGCTGTTGCGGACGAGATCCTGGCGGATAAGAAGGTCTTCATCATTCCCGACATTCTGGCCAATGCCGGCGGGGTCACCGCCTCCTACTTCGAATGGGTGCAGGATCGACAGGGCTACTTCTGGAAGGAAGCGGTGGTCAACGAGCAGTTGGAGAGTATCCTGGCGGAAAGCTTCGGCGACGTGGTTCGCTATGCCGAGGCGCACGCGGTCAACAATCGAATTGCCGCCTATATGCTGGCAATCGACCGGGTTGCTTTCACCATCAAGCAACGCGGCATTTACGCGTAGAGCAGGGACTTTCGTAACCCTTGCCCGCACAGTATCCACCGGGCGCCCAGTTCTCCGCAGGCGCCTGGTGCATAATTGAAGAGGGGCACGTCTGCCCTCAACAGCCGAGTCGATCGTGAACCTGCCCAACTCCATCACGATGAGCCGTATCTGTTGCATTCCTCTGCTCATCTGGTTGTTGTCCGGTTTCTTTCCGTTTCACAGTTTTCATGGGGAGCAGGAAGTTGCCGCCTCCCTGTTATTTATCCTGGCCTCGATCACCGATGGCGTGGATGGTTACCTGGCGCGCAAGCGCGGGCAAATCACCACCATGGGGATGTTGCTCGATCCATTGGCTGACAAGCTGATGATCACCGCAGCCTACGTTTGCCTGGTGCAGTTCAACCCTCACCTGATGAAAGCCTGGATTGTGGTGTTGGTCATCGGCCGCGAATTTCTGGTCAGTGGCCTGCGATCGATCGCCAGTTCGGAAGGGTTCACGATTGAGGCCAGCGATCTGGCCAAGCTGAAGACGGTGATTCAGATTGTCTCGGTAGTGGCAGTTATCCTGGCGCATGCCTGGTATGCGTGGCATTTTGGCTGGTTTATTCTGCCGGTCGAGTGGATCGCGATTGCTGCCATTTATTTCATGGTGGTGGTTTCGATTATTTCTGCGGTCGATTATTTTGTGGCGTTTTGGCGCAAGATTGATCACGCTTCCGCGGATCGGCGTTCTCACGCCAGCTTTGTTTTGAGCAGAAGGAAAGATTTGCCGGCTGCCAATAAGGTTGGTTAGACTCGGGAAACAGAAACAGCAAAAGCCCCGGCAGACGGCCGGGGCTTTTGTTTGGATTCAGGTTGCAGTCGTTCTATGCAGGTACCGCATGAACATGCACCGGGCGGGTCAACCGCTGCACGAAGTGATAAGGGGGCCAGGGTCCGGAGAGTTGCATGTGGCAATCCTTCAACTGCTGGCTGGCACTTGAGTACTTGTTCTGGTAGCGCTCGATGCCCTTGTGGTCAATCAAGTGAGCGATGTCGAGGAGCATTTTGCCGGAATCCATTCTGCGGCAGCTGATCTCTTCATCGAGTGGGCTGAACATGCGGTGCATCTGCACCGAAACAGCCCGCGCCTTGGTCTGCCGTTCGCGTTGCCGGGTAGCACTCTCCCGCAAGCTGGACAGGTATTCTTTTCCCACCCGGTCCATCGCAACCGGAGCGCCTTGTTCGCGGCAGCAGTCGTCCAGAAGCACTTTGAGGTGCATCTCTGCCTTCCCGCGTAAACGCTCAACGTTGGCAAGAAACTGCCGTTGGTTGGAGCGAATGGATTTTCTCAAGGCTTCGTCGTCCGCAAAAACAGTGCCAAAGCGGAAAGGGAGCACGGTGGAGAGTTTGAAACAGTCGCTGATCACTCGTGCGTGCTCGACGGCTGCTTTCTGGTCTAGGTTTTCTGAGGGATGATGTTCGCTGACGATGACTGCGAGATCACTGGCTGGATAGAGGAAGATCTGATTTCCTGAGATCCCCAACACCGATTCCATTGGTACGGGTTTTCGGTGGCGGCTAAGTTCAGGAAACGCCTGCTTTTCACTAATACAATAGGCATACCATGCCATAGAGAGTCACTCCACACATACTGACGAAGGAAGTCGCCAGCTTTTCTTTAGCTATCGTGAGGCCTGGAACGACTTCGTAGGGGAGATCTGGCACGTCCAAGGAAGAGGACTGCACCGAACTATCGCGTATCCTAGTCCCGGATTTGTACGACTGGCAACAGAAAGGCTGCAGCGATACGGTACAAAATGGCGTCTTCGATAAATCGCATTTGTGTTATCGAAATATCATGCAATGCCATCAACAGTCGCAAAAAAAGCCAGCTTAGAGACTGTGGAAAAGGGATGCTTTCGGCAGAAGTGGTAGGGAAAACCAACCTCAGCGCCTAAAGGCCTGAGGTTTCGGCCTGGGTTGTGTGGGCAGAGGCCGATAGCTGCCAGCTTGTAACGCCACTGACTTTACGAACGGACCACCAGATAAGTCACCATTCCCACTGTAGCCCCCAGGAGCACGGCCATCACGATGGCCAGAATGAGAAACACACGGCGGAGTGCGCCGATCTCGGCCACGAGTTTGCGGCTTTCCTCAATGCTGTTTTCGTGGACCACCTGCAATCGCCCCATTTGTTGTTCAATGCGTTCCAGTTGGAGTGCCTGATTTCTGGCCTGTACTTCCAGATCACGGGTGCTGGTCTGCATGGTCACGACGCCCCTGGTGAGTTCGGCAACGTCTGGACCGGTTTTGAGTATGCCGCGGTCGAGCAGGGGCACCAGGTGAGCAACATAGGGCAACAGGGCACGCAACTGCAGCAAAACTTCCCACATAGAGCGATGTGAGCCTTTCTCGGCTTTTTCGAGGGAAAGCGGGGGTGAGGTAGCTTCGGGGTTAGGATTTGATTTTTTGGCCATCAACTTGGTGGCAGGCCGGATCCCGCCTGCGCTCATGGTACGCAGTTGCTGAAAACTTGCCTAGACGAGTGTTTTCGTTGAGAATGGAGGGTTACAACCGAACTTTCTCGAATCTTCCATTTTTGGGAACCATTCGAGTAAATTATATGAAAAAAAGTGTTGACCCTCAGTTTCGATCGCGTTAAGTTCTATTTGGCCTCAATGAGAGTGCGCCTTTTGGGCTTAGCGGTCCGCCCTTTTCTCTGATTGTCCAGCTTCAGCAAGGGTATCGGGCATCCGGAAGACGGAACTCTCTCAGCCGTAGGGGTCAAAAGCAGCGCGACATGCAGGTCACTTAGACGCATGCACAACCTAAATATAAAGGCCATGGTGCTCACAAGCGCCTTTGCCTGAGGGTTCCGCGCGAGGAACTCCGCCGGAAGCGCCGTTCAGTTACGACGCAGGGAATCTTTCCAGTAACCGGTTGGACAACAAGAAACCCAGACGAAAAAATTGTTCCCGCAAGAGAGCATACGCGTCTAACAGATAGAAAATCGACCGACGCACGCGCAGGCAGACACTTTGCCGCTAGACAAATGCGCACATGGACGGTCAAAGGATGAAGGAGAATAAAGATGCGCTCTGATCTTATCTTTGGGGCACTTGCCCACGTCACGAATCGCTATACACTGTGTCAGCTGGCTTCCAAGGCAACGCGCAAGCTGCACAAGCCCAATACTCGCTTACAGGACACGACCAACGAGGTTCTAGTCCGGTTCCACCACGAAAGCCCGGCGGCAGCAGCCGTCGCCACTCCGGAAGCATCTCAGATCCAGCAGCGCCGCGCAGCTTAAGCGCGGCCCTGTTCTGGGCCTTTTCGACCCCTTCCTAAAAGAACTCGAACCTGCTTAAACCAGCAAGATTCCTTCCCGATAAACCCCTCCAATCGCTACCTCCCGTAGGTGAAAATGACCATTTCCGAGTTAAAAGAAAAGAACATAACAGAGCTGAGCCGCATCGCCCGCACGCTCGAAATCCCCGGCGCGAGCGGCCTCAGAAAACAGGATCTTATCTTCAAGATCCTTCAGGCCCAGAGTGAAAAAGAAGGCCATATTTTTGCCGAAGGGGTGCTGGAAATCCTTCCCGACGGATACGGCTTTCTACGTTCTCCTGATTACAACTACCTTCCCGGCCCGGACGACATTTACGTCTCACCCTCGCAAATTCGCAAGTTCGACCTGAAGACCGGCGACACCATCAGTGGCAACGTGCGGCCTCCCCATGAAGGCGAAAAATATTTCGCCCTGGTGAAGATCGAGGCAATCAATTTCGAGTCTCCTGAAGAGACCCGAAACAAAATTCTTTTTGATAACCTCACCCCGCTCTATCCCCAGGAACGAGTCAAGATGGAGACCGTCCACGAGAACACCAGTGGGCGGGTCATGGATTTGCTGACCCCGGTGGGCAAAGGACAGCGCGGCCTGATCGTCGCTCCTCCGCGCACCGGCAAGACCATGCTGCTGCAATCGATCGCCAATTCCGTCACCACCAATCACCCCGAGGTCGCTCTCATAGTTCTGCTGATCGATGAACGCCCGGAGGAAGTGACAGATATGCAGCGGTCGGTGAAGGGTGAGGTCATCAGTTCGACCTTCGACGAGCCCGCAGCTCGACACGTGCAAGTGGCCGAGATGGTGATCGAAAAGGCCAAGCGGCTGGTCGAACACAAGCGTGACGTGGTCATCCTTCTGGACTCCATTACTCGGTTGGCGCGCGCCTACAATACCATCGTTCCTCCCTCCGGCAAGGTTCTCTCGGGCGGCGTGGATTCCAATGCGCTGCAGCGCCCAAAACGTTTCTTCGGCGCGGCACGCAACATTGAAGAAGGTGGATCTCTGACGATCATCGCCACCGCCCTGGTCGACACCGGTTCGCGCATGGATGAAGTCATCTTTGAAGAGTTCAAAGGTACGGGCAACATGGAAGTGATTCTCGACCGCAAGCTGGTCGATAAGCGTGTCTTTCCGGCGATCGACATCCAGCGTTCCGGCACGCGTAAGGAAGAGTTGCTTATCCCCAAGGAAGATCTGCAGCGGATTTGGGTGCTGCGTAAGGTGCTCAACCCGCTTTCCCCTGTAGAAGCGATGGAGTTGCTGGTCGATCGCCTGGGCAAGACTCGCAACAATGCGGAGTTTCTGCTCAAGATGAACTCTCTGTAGGGATTGCCCGGATCACAGACCTGAACACCCAGGATTACATCGTGGAAGATTTTCAGCCGTCCCTGCGGGATTGATTCGTGCTCCGAATCCTACCCAGGACTAACGTCCCGGGCTAAGTTCAGCCGTCCCTTCGGGACTGTCTTTTTCCACGCCCTTTGAGGCCCCGGGTATAGCGATCAGGCAAGACGGAAGGTTTGCGGTTTTCCGTTGAGGGTTGCACCATTCCTGTAATCTGTTAGACACACAGAGGGGGCACGCATGGGAACGGAATCCCAGCACCGCAGGAGTGCGGTCGTCGCGCTGGGCGGAGCCATGTTCCTGCTTCTCCTGGTGCTGGCTGCGCTGAACGCCTTCAATCCCCTGCCGCCATTTCTGCGCCCTCTCGGCAGCGGCCAGATCTTTTTGTTTACGGCGCTTTCAGTGCTGGCGTTTCTGCTTCTGCTGACGCTGCTGGTGCTGCTGTTCCGCAACATCGTGAAGTTGCTGGCCGACCAGCGCAGCCGCGTGCTTGGCTCGAGAATCCGCAGCCGCATGCTGGTCGGCGCGCTTCTGCTTTCGTTCGCGCCCGCCGTGTTCATGTTCTTGTTCAGCTTCGGGCTGCTGAATCGCTCCATTGAGCGCTGGTTCTCGCAGCCGGCCTCGCAATTACGCCAGGATTCGACGCGGGTGTCGCTCGAACTTTCCGAGTACGCAGCCGCCAACGCCAGGGCTGAGGCGGAATCACTGGCCAGTTCCCCTAGATTGCTGCATGCGGTGCAAAACGGAGATTCCGAGGCGCTGGCGCGGGAAATAGGATCGCATCGCATCACGCTCGAGGGTGGGTTTGCATTGGTCTTCCGGAACGGCGTGGCTTTCGGCCAGTATCAACTACCTCAAGATGATGGCAAGGCGATCATCCGCTCCTGGATGGATGAAACGGAAAGCGATGTCGCCCAGGGAAAGAACTCGCTACCCGCCACCGTTTTGCGAGCCGCTCAGCGCAGCGATGTGCCGATGCTGGTGACCGGGAAAGACGAATATGTGCTGGGTGAGGCCAGCACCGGAGACGGGGGAGTCGTGGTTGCCGGTCTTCCCCTGCCGGCAGGACTCAGCGCAACGGTTCAGGACATTCGCTCCGGGACCCGCGACTACCAGACACTCTACCGGGCACGGAACCGCATCCGCAGCACCTACCTGCTGCTCCTGTTCCTCATGACCACGTTGGTTTTCTTTGCCAGCAGCTGGCTGGCGCTGTTTCTCTCCAAGCAGGTGACCAGGCCGGTAGAGGCTTTGGCGGATGCCATGGATGCCGTTGCTGCCGGCCACTACACTCACCGGGTCAAGGTGGAAGCCACCGAGGAATTGGGGGAACTGGTGCGGTCGTTCAATCGCATGGCAGAGGACCTGGAAGAGAGCCGCGCGCTGGCGGAAACCTCGACCACCCAGTTGTCAGCCGCGAACCGGGCCCTGGAAGAGCGCCGCAGCGAATTGGAGACTGTGCTGGAGACGATTCCCAGCGGGGTGGTCACGCTTGATCCGAAAATGTGCGTTCTGCAGGCGAATCGCGCGTCGCGCAACCTGCTCAGCCCGCGCGATCACCACGACCTCTCCGGCATGCCGCTGGAGTCGATCTTGCCCCGCGAAATCGCCGATGAGCTGATCGTGCTTTTGCGGCGTAGCAAGCGCATGGGCCTGGCGGCCACGGAAATTGAGTTACCCGGACCCCGCGGGCCGCTCAACGTGACCGCGACCATCGCCCGGCTGGAGTTGGACAAGGATCGCGAGGGATGCATTCTAGTCCTGGAGGACGTCACCGATTTCCTTCATGCACAGCGCCAGATGGCCTGGAAGGAAGTAGCCCAGCGGGTGGCTCATGAGATAAAAAATCCGCTGACGCCGATCGCGCTTTCCGCGGAGCGAATCCGCAAGCATGTCGACCGGCCCACGCTCGACTCCGACTCGGTGATTCGGAAATGCAGCGAGGTGATCCTGGGCTCGGTGCAAACCATGCGCAGGCTGGTGGATCAGTTCGCTTCGCTGGCCCAGTTCCCTACTTCGCGGCCGAAGGTCTGTGACCTGAACTCCATTGTGGAGAGCGCGCTTGCCTTGTTTGCCGGAAGAATTCAGCATATTCGCGTCGTGAAACGGCTGGGGAGCGGTATCCCTCCGGTGCTCGCCGATCCAGAGGCCTTGAAGCGCGCGCTTGCCAACCTTATCGACAATGCGGCCGAAGCCATGCAAAGCAGCCTGCTGCGGGAACTGACGATTGAAAGCGGGCTGATCGAAGGCCACACCACGGCGGAAATCGTGGTGGCCGACACCGGCCACGGCTTGAATGATGAAATGCGGGAGCGGCTTTTCCTGCCTTACTTCTCAACCAAACAGCGTGGAACCGGGCTGGGTCTGGCCATTGCTTCGAAAATCATTCAGGAACACAGCGGGGCCATTCGCGCGGAACAAAACAGTCCCACCGGAGCTCGATTCATTATCGAACTGCCGCTGGCCGATGCCAAGAGCACGCATGAAGCAGCTCTGGCAGGTGCTAACGGCAGGCTATCGTCATGAACCACATTCTCATCGTCGATGACGAGGCGGAGATTCGCGAGTCCCTGGGCGAAATCCTGAAAGAAGACGGGTATGCCGTGACCAGCACGGCGACCGCCTCCGAGGCGCTGATCCTGCTGCGGGACGCCTCCTATGATGTGATGCTGCTCGACATCTGGCTCCCCGACCGCGATGGGCTGGATGTGTTGACGGAGATTCGTTCGCTGGCCATCGAGAGTACGCCGGAAGTGATCATCATTTCCGGTCACGGCACCATCGAAACGGCGGTGCGGGCCACCAAGCTGGGTGCGTTTGATTTCCTGGAGAAGCCTCTCTCCATCGACCGCACCCTGATCCTGCTGAAGAATGCTGTGGAAGCGCGGCGGCTACGCAGCGAGAACCAGGAGTTCAAGCGCCAGCTGCTGATGCATGTGCCCATCACCGGCGAGAGCGTCTCTATCAAGGCGTTGCGCCAGCAAATCAAATTAATGGCCCCTACCAACGGGCGAGTGCTTATCTATGGTGAATCCGGCTCCGGAAAGGAGCTGATCGCGCGCGCCATCCATAGCGAGAGTTTGCGCAGCGACCGGGTGTTTGTGGAGTTGAACTGCGCTGCAATTCCTGAGGATTACATCGAAAGCGAGATCTTCGGCTATCGCCATGGCGCGATTCCAAACGGTCCCGTAGAAAAGCTGGGGACGTTTGAACGAGCCGATGAGGGCACCCTCTTTCTCGATGAAGTGGGGGACATGAGCCTCAAAATGCAGGCCAAAGTTCTGCGTGCCCTGGATGAGCAGCGTTTCACACCGGTCGGGGGCACGCAGACCATCCAAGTCGATGTGCGGGTCATTGCTGCGACCAATAAAGACCTGGAAGAGGAGATCGCCAAGGGCAATTTCCGCGAGGACTTTTTCTATCGCTTGAATGTCATTCCTTTCTACGTACCGCCTTTGCGGGACAGGAAGGAAGATATTCCGCTGCTGGTGCGCGAGTTTCTGCAGGAGTTCGGGCGGCAGTATGGGCGTCCGCGTATCGAGATGAGCGATGAGGCGGTAGCGGTGCTCAAGCAATACCATTGGCCGGGGAACGTGCGCGAGCTGAGGAACGTGATTGAGCGGGTGATGATCCTGAACCCGCAGACCATCCGCATCGAACGCAAGCACTTGCCCATGCTGGTCTTCCGCGGCGGCGGCCGCAAGGGTGAAGAATTCAGTACCCTGCACCAGGCGCGGGAAGCTTACGAGCGCGATTACATCCTGAAGAAAATCGATGAGTGCCACGGGAATGTTAGCCGTGCGGCGGAGGCATTGGGGCTGGAACGCAGTCATTTGTATCGCAAGATGAAGAGCCTGGGGATTAGTGTGCGGGAGTAAAGAGGAGAACCGCAGATACGTTTGAACTAAAGCGCTGGGGGGGCTTCGCCCTTCTTTTTCGTCCCAGGTACGCTGGTGCGAACCTGGGGCACCCGTCCAGTTTTGTTGACGGGTCTTGGTCCGTTTTTTTCCAGAAGGTCGGTTTTGTCTTCCGAGGCCAGCGCCAGGTCTTCCAGTTGTTTGCGCCAGTCGAGGGAGTCGACAAAGTATCTTGATTCGCGCCAGTTTTCTTCGACGATCACGTGCAGCTCAAGGTAGACCCGGGTGCCGAGGAGGGATTCTATCTCCTTGCGCGCGGCTGCACCGATGCTCTTGAGTTTGCTCCCGCCTTTGCCGATGAGAATCGCTTTTTGCCCCGAGCGTTCGCAGTAGATTACGGCCGAAATGCGCGTCAGGGGCAACTTCGCTGACTTGCGTGCGACCGGTTCCGGTTCCTCGAAGCGCTCCACCACCACCGCGGAGGCGTAGGGCACTTCTTCCCCGGTCTCCAGCAGGATCCGCTCGCGGATGAGTTCCGCAACCAGGAAACGCTCGGGCTGATCAGTGAACTGCTCCTTTGGGAAGTATCGCTGGCCCTCGGGCAAATACTCGACCAACTTCATCAACAAAGTGTCGAGCCCATCGTTCTTGCTGGCGGAGATGGGGATCACTTCGGCAAAGGGATGCAGGGCTCGAAATCGTTCGATGAGGGGCAGAAGCTTCGAACGCAGGACGAGGTCGATCTTGTTGATCACCAGAAACACGGGGCAGTCGAGCTTCTGGATTAATTGCAAGACGAAGGCGTCTTCACTGCTTTCTCGTTGCGCGCGGGCCGATGGCTTTTTCCCCGGTGGCAGAGGCTCGCTGTAGCGAGCCGCATCCACCATCAGGATGACGATGTCCCGGCTCTCCAGGGCTTCGTACACCTCCTGCATCATGCGGCGGTCCAGTTGAGAGCCGGGACGGTGGACGCCGGGAGTATCCACAAAAACGATTTGCGCGGCGGAGCGGCCCTTGCGCGCCGGTACCTCGACGATTCCCTGAATTCGGTTGCGCGTGGTCTGGGGCTTATTGCTGACGATGGCGATCTTCTCGCCGATGAGGGCATTCAGCAGGGTCGATTTGCCTGCATTGGGACGGCCGAGAATGGAGACGAAACCGGAGCGCACATCTTAGTGTAGTCTCCCTTAACGATCATCGCTTTCAATCGCCGACACACGCACGCGCTCAATCCTGCGGTCGGTGGAGGCCACGACTTCAAAACGCAGTGAGTCGGCAACGATCACTTCGCCCGGCAGCGGGATGCGACCGGCGATCTCGCTTACCAGGCCGCCGACAGTGGCTGCCTGGTATTCCTGCGCTATCTGAGAAGCACCGCTCAACAGGTCTTCAAGGCGGGATACCTCGAGGTTTCCCGAAACCAGCCAGGTGCCGCCGGCTTCGTGGATCGGGGCGTCCTGGTCGCTGTCATATTCGTGCTCATCGCTGATACGACCGACGATCTCCTCCAGCAGATCTTCGATCGTCACCAGGCCGGCCACTCCTCCGTACTCGTCGATGACAATGCGCATGTGCTGCTTCTCGCGCTGCATTTCGCGCAACAGCTCGTTGACACGCTTGGTTTCCGGCACCAGAGCGGCCCGCCGCTGGATGCTGGCCACGGTCTGGGTGCCGGCGGCAGCGTCGGCGATATGCAGCAGATCGTGGGCGAAGGCGATGCCGGTCACGTGATCCAGCGAGCCCTGGAACACCGGCACGCGGGAGTAGGGATGCTTCTTCAACCCCGAGATGAAATCCTCCAACGTCATCTCTGCCGGAACTGCGAACACATGCGGGCGCGGAGTCATGACGTCACGCACCACTTTGTCGCCGAACTCCACCGCTGAGCGGACCAGGTCGCGATCGCTCTCCTCGATGATTCCCTCTTCCTCTCCAGCTTCGATGAGGGCCTCGACAGCGGCCTCGCTGGGATCCTCCTCGAGGTTGCCGGGACGCGGCTCTGCCAGGGCAGCGACGGAAAGCAGGAAGGCCAGCAATATCGTCACGGGCAGAACAAGATAGAAGAGAATGCGGACGACGAACGTCAGGCGTACGATCCACACACCGCCCGTGCGGGTAAAAAAAACGAAGGGCAAGAACTGGTTGAAAAGAACGATGACCAGGACGCAGCCGAGCAGCGCCTGAGCCACTTCTGGCCCACTGGGAGCGGCTCCCCCGTTCCCGGCAAAGAGCAGTACGCCGAAGTAAAGGGCCAGCGCAGCCAGGGAGAATTGGGTTAAGACTGCGGCGGAAAGCGAGATTCGCTCCCTGCTGAGCCCCAGACGCGGCTCTACCTTCAGCTCCCAGACGTCGATATTTTCCTGGAAATCGCCGGAGAGAAATTTACCCATCTCCGCGTACAGCCTGGCGACGTAGGAAGCTAGGGTCAGGATCGCCAGGAGAAGGGCGATGACGATAGCGGAAACGAGGCTCATGGCTTACCGGCCCGCTGTGGCCGTGGCGGTCGCTGAGGATCGGAGGTCTTACTGCGCTCGGCTTTACTCCGTTCAACGAGGCCGGCAGGCAATGCGAACTGCCTGCGCAGGCGGCTTTCGCGCCGTCGCATTTGCCCTTGATCGTGTTCGTGATCGTAGCCGGCCAGGTGCAACAGGCCGTGCAGGATCAATATCTTAACTTCCATCTGTAAGGTATGCCCGTAAGCCGCTGCCTGGACCGAAGCGGTCTCCAGGGAAATGGCCAGATCGCCACCCTGACCGTAGTTTGCGGCCTGCGGCAACGCCGGAAACGAGAGCACATCGGTGGCCTTGTCTTTGCGTCGAAATTGAAGATTCAATGCGCGTAGCCGTTCATCTCCCGTCAGAAGGACGGAGAATTCGCCGGTCAAACCGAGCGCTTTGGTAGCGCAGGTAAGAAACCGGTTCAGGTCACGCTTACCGAGAGCAGAGGCGGCCGGTAAGGTCTTCGCTCGGGCAGCTTCGATAACAATCATCTTGCCGTGCTCTTTGCGTGTCCAGGATCAAAGAGAAAAAGACCATCTCAAGGATCTTCTTGACGCAGAGTGCAAGATTCATTGTATGTTACCTCGGCTTAAATCCGTCGAGGCCGGATTCACGAGGAACCGGGCATTCCTGTTTGGGGTAGGAAATCATGGATGGAGCCCGTGAGACGGAGGGCAGACGACGCAAACGATCGAACTCCGCTCTTGCCTGGACCCTATTGGCATTTCGCGATTCTATGACGCCATATTCGCGGAAGCGTATTCCATCAACGGCGCAAGCGCGGCTTCTGTTGGAATCGAGGGAGCAAATCCTGAAAGTGCGCGATAGCGTCCGAGCATCGTCTCGGCCACCATGTCCCAGGTAAACTTAGAAAGCGCCCGTTCCCGTCCGGCTCTTCCCATCTTTTCCCGCAGCCCATCATCCTCCAAAAGTCTTAGCAGCATATGCGCCAACTGCTGCGGATCGTTTTTCTCGACGATGAAGCCAGTGTCGCGGTCTTTCACGGTCTCGACCACTCCACCTGACCGGCTGGCGACCACCGGGCAGCCGGCGGCCATCGCCTCCACTACGGGTATGCCAAAACTGTCGTTGCAAATGGACGGAAGCACAAAGATATCGCCCGCGTAATAGTGCTCAATCAACTGGGCACGATGACGCACCAAGCCGTGAAACGTAACTTTCTCGGAAACCTCGGCGGGCATCATACCCTCGAGATAGGACCGATAGGTTGCCCGGTTGAGAGACGTCGGGAAAAGTTTAGCTTTGATGACCGACATTGGATTGAACGCGTAATACGGGGCCACGCTCTGTCGCAAGGCTCCATCCCGGATGTCGAAGGTATCCTGCATGGCGTAATTGCCCTCAGGGCCGACCAGGTCGAGGCGGACGTTGGGGTATCGCTTGACGACGATCTTGAACGCCTCGAGCAAAACGTGGAGTCCCCTATGCGGGGAAATCGCGCCCGCATACAAGATGCGCTTTGGCGTGTCCTGTGCCACACCGTAATCCTTCCCACGTGCAAACTCCCGGGAGTCGATACCGTTGTAAAGCACTTCACAGCGTTCCGCGATCGAGGGAAAATCCCGCCGCGTCTTCTGAGCAACATACCCGCTCACGGCGCTTACCAGGTCAACGTCTTTGAGCCTGCGCTCGAAGATGCGGGAGTCGCCCTGGGAAAACCACTCTGCATGCAGATGCAAGACAATTTTCGCGTTTGGATTGTATTCACGAATGATCGGCACACATTGAGAGCAGTGTTGGATGTGAATCACATCGCATTGCTGCCGCTGCAAGTCCATGGCGACCTGCCTTGCAAAGGAAGGGTAAAGCAAGCTGGAAGTGGACATGGGGGGAGCGCCCGGAGCCAGCCGGGAGTATCTCCTCCGCGCCTCAAAGAGCCATCGATCGCTGCGGGCAGTGGTGAAGAACTTGTATTTCACCCTCTGGTCAGAAAATTCCGTCCCGTGCGCCTGATTGCTGCGTTTCGCCCCGTAGACCACAACATCGCAGGACTCGGCGAGGATATTGGCGACACCATAGGTACACGCTCCAACGGAGTTTTGTCCGGGAGGAATAATGGTGTCGATGGCCTGATTGACGAAGGCTATTTTCATATAACCCTTCCCGCCTTGTCCCTGGTCGAAAGCCCCATCGTTATACGACGGCGAACTGCTGATGGACCAGGGCCGGCGCCCGATTTACGCGCAAAATGCCGCGGAGTTTAAACAACTGTATGGGGGAAGAGGTGAAAATTTTGCTGAGTGCCAGGGCGAACGTCGGCAGCTTGTGATTCGTCCTACGATCTCCCTGAATCAGGACCCGCATTAGTAAAAGTGACATGAGCCTTTTTTGCACACAAAACTTTAGTAACTTCACGACTAAAAGCGAAAGCAAAGCCTTTGTTCAACCATTAACTACCTGTTCGGCGAGGTCGGAACTGCCGGAAGCAGCGGTTCCCTTTAAATACCACGCAGTAAAAACTTCTATAAAATCCTGTTCTCAGCACCTCTGGAGGAGCCGAAAAACAGTAAATGTAAGACCGCTAGTACCTTCTAGCTACAGTGCCAATCCTCCGTTGCGGTATCTAAAGGCACCGTCTCCGGAACACTGCAGAAAATCATCGCGGCGTCAGGTTCTTCTTACTCCCCGCCGGGATGCATTTCGTTCTCTCGTAATTTAGACGCGCCCTACACCCATGTCAATGGATTGTGCCGCTCCGAAAAGTCGAGGAATCAAGATTTAGGTTACTAACGATGTAATCCGGCCTATGGATAACTCCCCGCAGCTCTGGGACGGTGGAACGCGCGAGGAGAGGACAGCGCCCAGTTACACGCTAGAAACCAATACCGTCTTCACCTTTGTCTCCGCCATAGAGGTAACAGCGAAAGAACTCGTATTCCTGATTGAAGCAGTCCATCAGCTCTCCGTTAGAGAGTTGCTCAAGCGTAACCCAGCTGGGATGGTCGATGAGCTTTTCTGTCTGGGACTTATGCTCAGCGATAGCCGCGCGCTTCTGTTGCAGCACATCGACAATGTTGACTTTGTGTTTGAGATCCAGGAACGCGCGTCCTCCAAAACGAGCCAGGAGAGAATTCTTCAAGATATGTTTGGGTTTGAGAGGCGGAGTGTTCTGCGAGAAGCTAACCCACGGCCAGTGGAGCCAGAACCACACCGGGTACTCCCAGACCGTGACCGGCTTGGGTTGGCGGCGAAGGGCAGCCAGCACGATGTTGGTGACCGCAACATGGTCGGCTGCCTGTTTTGCGGGCTCGCGACCGTACGGCACGAAGACCTCTTCCGGAGACTCCCGGCGTAAGATCTCGGCCACTCGTTCGATCGCCGCCGGCATGTACTCCCCGAGGTGGCCATCTGGAAATTCCAGAAAGTAGATGTCGTCCACCCCTAAAACCCGGCCTGCGTTCAGCGATTCTTGTTTACGCATGGCCGTCAGCTTGTCCCTGGGGATGAGCGTGGTGGAGCCGCCGCCGTCAGAAACGTGCACCAGTTTGACGGTTGCACCCGCTCGTTTCTTTTTTAAGATCGTTCCGCCGCAACCTAGCGACTCGTCGTCGGGGTGGGGTGAGAAGACGACAGCGCGACGGCCGAGTTCATTGTCCGGGACCTGGCGAGCCAAGCGTCCCAGCAGGTTCCGTGCCAGCCGCCTGGGAAAGGGGTTGGGGACCGCGGGTGGCGCAAGGATATTGCGATCGGCGACCTGTGAACTGGTCTCCACTAGGCCTCTCTGAGCATGAAAAATCCAAGTGAGCGGGCGGCCCGATAAGGCTCAGCCGCCCTCTTCTGCACCGAAATGGGACCCCAAGCCTACTGGGGCTTGGCAGCCGACTTTGCCGAGGCGCCTTCACGCAGATTGAGCGGTAGTTCCCTCTGTGCCCGGCCGAAGCTATCGTAGGCCCGGATGACCCGTTGTACGAGGTGATGGCGAACCACGTCACCGTCTTCGAAATGACAGAAACGGATGCCGTCCACGCCGCGCAGAATCTCAATCGCCTCCACCAGCCCGCTCTTCTTGGGATTTGGGAGATCGATCTGGGTGACATCGCCAGTGATCACCGCCTTGGAGTTACTGCCCAGGCGGGTCAGGAACATCTTCATCTGTTCGCTGGTCGTGTTCTGGGCCTCATCCATGATGATGAAAGCGTCGTTGAGCGTTCGGCCGCGCATAAACGCCAGGGGAGCGACCTCAATGACGTTTCTCTCGAGCATTTTGTCAACGCGGTCCTGCTCCAGCAGGTCGTAAAGTGCGTCGTAAAGCGGACGGAGGTAGGGATCCACCTTTTCCTGCAGGGTTCCGGGGAGAAAACCGAGACGTTCGCCAGCCTCGACCGCGGGCCTGACGAGGATGATGCGGCTCACCTTCTTTGCCAACAGCGCCGAAGCGGCCATGGCGACGGCCAGGTAGGTCTTGCCGGTGCCGGCCGGGCCGACCCCAAAGACCATGTCGCACTCTTCGATGGCCTCGAAGTAACGCCTCTGATTGATGGAACGGGGCTGCACCATACGCTTGATGCCGGCAGAGCGCTGTTTTCCGCTTTCCACCAGTCCGCGCAGGGTGACCGCCGGATCGGCGGTCACCAGCTTAAGCATCCCGTGCAGTTCGCCGTTGCACAAGAGGGTCCCGTTACGCCGTAAGTGCTCATAGTCGGCAAACACCCTTTCAAACCGGGCTATTGCCTCCGGCGCCCCCTCCACATGGAGGGCATCGGAACGCAGGTCGATGCGGACATGCAGATTTTGCTCGAGCAGCCTGAGATTCTCATCGCGAGTCCCGAACAGGGGCTCGAGGTTGGGCGTGATTTCCAGGGCTTTTTTCATCAAGCGGAGAAATGACCTCCTATCAGATCCCAAGGGACTGACGTCGTGGTTGGGTTGGTTGCAGAACAGGTTCTGAGGAAGGGCAGCGACGCAGCAAAGGGCGCGTGCATGGAATGCTTGGCCGGGTTGGCGATAATCACCAGATATTTCCCGAGGATGCGCACAGAGTAGCGTCTGCCGATCCTGGCGTCAACGCCTAATCGGTGAATTCTTGCCTAATTGGATGCACGGCGGGGCCCGGGGGTACATTCCTGCTGGATGGCGCTAGATTGACCCATAGGGTGAAAGCCCGTAAACTTGATGTTTGTGGGCGATCCGGTATTCCTCCGCCCGCTCCCAGTTCAAGAAAGCTAAGGTTTACGATGGCAAATCATGTGTCGGCGCTGAAGCGCGCCCGTCAGACAGTAAAACGGACAGCGGTAAACCGCTCCAATAAGAGTCACGTCCGCAGGTCACTTCGCGCCTTGCGCGAGGCTATTACCAAGGGCGACACGGCGAGCGTGGCAGAGCAGTACAGCAAAACCGTCTCGGCTCTGGACAAGAGCGTGCAAAAGGGCGTGCTCCACAAAAACACGGCCTCTCGCTACAAAAGCCGGTTGCATGCCCGAGTGAAGGCACTCACCCAAAAAGCGGCGTAACCGGTCGCGTCCTATCTAAGAGATCCCTTCTTTTTCGCTACCGCAGGCCCGGGATTCCCGTCCGCCGGGGGTGGCGGCACCTTGTAGATCTCGATCGCGCCTTCTCGCAGGACTGCCAGGCGCTCTCCATCCTCGGAGAGCGCAAAGTTTTGTCCTGCCGTCAGAATAGGCGATGCCGTGGTCGCCATCAACAGCGCCCCGGTGGTTGAATCGAAGACCTGCACCAGTTGCTCGCGCACATCTTCCTCGTTGAGCGAATCGACCAAGTCGATGAAATGGTTGACTCGGAGCAGGCTTACGGCAAAGCGGCCGCTGGTGCGGGAGTAGGCGAAGTTAGGCCACACCAGGTGGCCCTCGCGCTGCCCGGCCCAAAGCTTCTTTCCTCCCGTAGTCCAGGCGTCGAGATAAACATCCGGCGACTTGGGGCCGCAGCTCTCGATCATGAGTGCAACGGGTGAGAGAAACTCCTCGTGCGGCGTGCATGTGGACGCCACTCTACCCAAAACCAGCGACTGCCCTTCAAAGGGAATGAAGCTAATCAGGAATTGGTCTTCCTTTGTGTCTTTGGCCACGCCCACATAGCCGGTGGATGTGATGGGCACGTGAATCGGGTTTTCCGTTCTCAGCGCCGCCAGCACTTGCCTGGAAGCTATGTTCAACACTGTGATTTGCGTGTCTTCGGCGGGAGGCGGTTCTCCGTACTCTCTCGCCTGGGCTTCCAGTTTGCTGTGCTCCTCGGGGGTATGCCTTTCATATTGGTGCTCGACCACCAGGATGCGGCCGTCGGGGGAAACTTCCGTTTGCAGCACCGGAGTGGCTACCTCAATGTAGGGGTGCAGTTTCAACGATGCGTCGGTAAGCGAGAAGGTGTTCCGTTGGCGCACCAGAAACCGGCCGCCACCTAATGGCCACAGGTATCTGGAACGGTCATGCATCCGCCATTCCGCCGACGCCTGCACTGTGCCGCCAGGCAGGTCGAGGGTGAGTGCCTGAATCACCTGGTCGTTATCGAACCGCCCGGGATTTGCTTCGCGCCGCATCAGCCGCGGCTGGCGGAAAGTGAACAGCAAGTGATGGGCATCGATGAAATCAAGGGAAGTGAAGGTTTTTCCCGACAACATGTACAGCGGGCCCGGTGGCCGATAGCCCAAGAGGCCAACGGGAATGCGTTCCTCAGGGTCTGGAGGCCGGGGTTGTTTGTCGTGCGAGAAGGCCAGGAGAGGCACCCCTGCCAGCCACAAGACCAAAGTGATCACCGCGGCCGGAAAGTGGCGACTCGGCATTCCTGTTGTGCCTGCGGTCCTTTTCATCGATTGGGGCGATGGCGCGGCCCTGCTCTCTTTGAGTGTAGAAGATATTTGCCAGGCTGATGAGCGCGTTTCATACTCCTGCGGCTGGTCAAAAAGGCGGAGGATGGCCCTTCGTGAGTCTGACATTGGAGTGCATTGCAGGTAAACCCAGGGCTGACGAGTCTGTGTAAAGACCGAGGGCGGATCTCTTTTTCGGGTGGGGCAATGAAATAGAAAGCGTACCTCAGGCCCTAAAAGCCCAGGTCTTTCGCTCATTACGGCCCGACTAAAGTCGCGCCCTGATACAAAACATGAGAGCGGCGGCTATCAGAAAAGCGCGCATTTGCGCAGATTTGGGATGTACAAAGAACGGTTCCCACAGACTCTAAAGGCCCATGATTCGCTAGATTTATTACGGCTTTAGAGCGTGTGTAAAACCAAGATTTACGAACTTAGTCCCGCAGGGACGGCTGAAAGTTGTCCACGATCGAATCTCTGCTCTTCAGCCGTGCACTTCGTTCGACAGTCTCTTAAGGCTTGACGACTGTTCCGTCGATGGTGCGATCAGTGGGGTAAGCGCCACCGTCCCGAATGGGACCCAGAGGATTCTTCGCCGCCAGTTGCTCGTTGATGTCGACGCCGAGACCAGGTTTGCCGCTGCCGTATAGATAGCCTTTGCGAATCTCTCCGATGCCGGGAAACATGTCATGGACGATGGGAGGAAAATGATTTTCCTCCTGGATCCCGAAAGCGCTACTCGAGATGTCGACGTGATAGCTCGCGATTTGGTTGATGGGATCGTTTTCGCCGCCTTCCTGGAAAGCAGTTCGGACACCGAAAATTTCGCATAGCGTGGTGAGCTTCTTGATCGGAGTAATTCCGCCCGTCGCCGCCACGCGGCAGCGAATAAAGTCGATCAACCGGTCTTTCACCAGGGGAATGACTTCAAACGGATGGGAAAAGACTTCGCCGACCGCCTGCGGGGTTGTACAGATCTCGCGGATGTTGCGATAGTAAGCAATCTGTTCGGGGGGAAGGATGTCCTCGACATAAAACATCTGGTAGGGCTGCAGGCGCCGGGCCAGCTCGACCGCGTTCATGCCGCTTAAGTGCGAGTGCACATCGTGAAGCAGCTTCGGCCCGAAACCCGCCTTATCGCGCAGGTACTCGAAGAGAGGAGGGATGGTATCGACCAGCTGCTGCTCATCAAACGCCGGGCCCTGGTATCCGCCCTCGGGACGATTGCCTTCGCCCGCTGGAGTAAACCCGCCACCGCCGTACCCACCCAGTTGAATGCGTACGTGCGTGAAGCCGTTGGCGAGTGACTTCTGCAGGGCCTCCAGGCATTCTTCTTTGGTCTTTCCTCCCTGGTGGTCGTAAACGGGTACGCCATCTCGCGCCTTGCCGCCCAGCATCTCGTAAACCGGCATGCCGGCTCGCTTGCCCTTGATGTCCCACAACGCCATATCCATCGCGGAGAGTACATTGTTGTTGACCGGGCCATTGCGCCAGTAGGTTCGCATCTGTGCTGACTGCCAGAGGTCTTCGATCCGGTCGGGGTCTTTTCCGATCAGCCAGGGTTTCAGGTGTTCTTCCAGTGCGGCCACCACGGCCATGGTCTCGTAGTTGTTGTTGGCAGACCCGATGCCATACAGTCCGGGCTCACTGGTTATGATCTTGAGGAAGATCCAACGGTAGTGGCTGCCCCCGTTGGTGGTGATGACCTTGCAATCTTTGATGGTGAGTGGGGGAAGACCATTGGACCGGTTAGCAACTTCTTGTGCGCCGGCGACCGAGAGCAATGGAAGCGAGGCAGCGGCTGACTTGATGAGTTCTCTACGATTCACCGTGTGGTATCCCTCTGGAGCAAGAATGTTAGGCGGTCAACCTGCGTTTGTGCAACGTTAGGGCGGGAGTCGTAACCGTGGCCTATCGCCACAGAAGACAACGAGTTAGCTGGAGAGCCACGGCATAACGGTAGCTACTGTGGGCTCGGGATTGTCTATGATTGCGCAGCAGGAAGAAGATCTGTCGGAAAAGATGCCGTCCCCGGCTAAACTGTTTTGTCGCAGCTTTGGAGTCGCCGCGAGATGCTAAGGCCTCGGATTTGGTTATGAACTCAACCGCACAAAGTCACCCTCGCACAGCCAAAATCGCGGAAACTCCGGCAGAGATTGCCTTTGTCCGCCGACATCTTCAGGAAGTTCTTGCAAGCACGGCGTTTCGAGGGAGCCAACGCAGCGGGCAATTTCTCAAGCATATTGTGGAGCAATCGATTGCGGGCAACTTCGAGTCCTTAAAGGAGCGATCGATCGGTATTGAGTTGTTCGGGCGAGCTCCCACCTACGACACGGGTGAAGACGCGATCGTTCGCGTGACCGCGAGCGACGTCCGCAAACGTCTGCTTCAACATTACGGTGCGCACGGAACCAACTCAGAGGCGCGCTTCATGCTTCCTTTGGGATCTTACGTTCCGGAGCTCCGCCGGGATTTTCACGGTCCGGAAAACCTTGCCCGTCCGGTTGTTGGTGTTTCGGAGCCGGTGGTGACGATTGCTCCGCAAACGGCGGTGGCCAGCGCGCAAATCGTCCCGCTCCTCCAGCCCATATCACAAAACCGCGCCGGGTCTTGAGATGGGCGGCGTTTGGGATTCTGCTGGCGGGATTGAATCTATCGGTGTGGGGCTTGTTCTGGAGACATTCCCTGGCAAAAGGAACCGAATCAGTTGCCACTCTGCCCTGGTCGACGATTTTCCGGAATGGGAGCTCGATTAAAGTGGTGACCAGCGACCCAAACATTGAAAAGATTGAACGCCTGAGCGGTGAGCCCATCTCGCTTTCGGACTATGCGAACCAGGAGTACATTCCGAACCCCAGGGCTCTATCGCCGGAAATCGTTCGTTTCTGTAAAGATTTTCTTCGGGGGGATCTGGCCCCCGCGGTCGATACCGGGGTCGTCGCAAGGATAGCGGCGCTAGCGCAGACCGGCGCCAGTAAGATCGAGGTGCAAGGCGCTCGAGACCTCCGCCTCTCGGAGGTTTATACCGACACTAATTTCATCTTCCTGGGAAGCCCCCGCTCGAATCGTTGGGCCAGCCTGTTCAACAACCAATTGGACTTCAGGTTCGAATTGAACGCAGGACAAGAAATCATTCGCAATATGCATCCTCGTTCGGATGAGAAGTCAGTGTATGTTCCGACAGCCGGAGGATATGCGACGGGACAATCGTTTGCGACCATCACTTTCCTTCCCAACCCAGGCCAGAACGGACACATTTTGCTGCTGGCTGGCGCAAACGGAGAGGGGCACCACGGCGGCGGGGGAACTGATCACAAACAGGCAACGGCTATCGACCGAGTTACAGAATTGCGGAATCAGGCCCACAGGACCGGTCAAATATTTCCAACTCTTACTGGGTCTCAATACGATGGCGGGTTCGCCCAGCGATGTGAAGGTGATCGCATGCCACATCTTGCCTGGTAGCGCCACGTAGCCAGCGCCGGGCTTACAGATCCATGGAGTACTGGGCGGAGTATTGAGCCCCAGCCAGTGCCGTAGCGCGTGGACGGGGTTCACTGGCCAGATCCATCACCAGGCGCTCGAGCACCAGGCGCTTATCGGGCGGCGAAGAACGCAACTCGAGATCCGCGTGCGCGATGAGGCGAAGCTTTTGCGTGAGCTCTCGCCGCGAGCTATAGCGGCGAGCCTGACGAATGAGATCCTCCGCAGCAAATGGAGGCATGCGGAAACCCTGCCACAACGCCTGCCAGATGGCGCGTGAGTCGCGCACATTTTTCTCCAGGATGACCACCATCTGGCGAAACGTCCGCGCCAGCATATATAGATGCCCGATGGCGGAATCCTCTCCCCCATCGGAGGCATTCAGGAGGCCGTGCAGCAGGGCCAGCGCGCGGGGTTTGTCGCGCGCGGAAATGGCGTCTGTCAGCTCGTAGAGAGAACGCTGCTTGGCCGCCAAGACCATGGTTTCGACGTCGCCCAGGGTGATCCGTCCGCGGTCGGACGCGTAGAGCATAAGCTTTTCCAGTTCGCTGGAGATAAGCATCATGTCCGCTCCCAGGGCATCGGCCAGTTCTCTTGCCGCGTCGGCGTCGAACTTCATTTCCCGGTTTTCCGCAGTGGCGAGCAGCCACCGCACGGCATCCGCTTCGTCCACCCGGGCCAGCTCGACCAAGCCGCAGTCGTCGCCCAGAGTCTCGCGAATTCGGTCATAGCGTTCTTTATCCTGCAGGTCCATACGGCGCAGATCGGCGGGAAGACGCAGGTGGTCGGCCACAAAGATCAGCACCGCCTGGGGATTGGGAGAACGGAAGTAGTCTCTCAGGGCGGCGAACTCTTCCTTTTTGGCCCCGCGGGTAAAGAGGTTCTTCAGGTTTTTGACGAAAATGACCTGAAACGGCGCCATCAGTGAGGGAGTGCGAGCCAGGTCGAGCACGTGAAAGACGCTGGTTTCGGCAAGGTCGAGGTCGCTCAACGAAAACTCGCGTAGCGTGGGATCGATCAGCGAGTCGATCAGGGCTCGCCGGCAGCGTTCGTAAAGGAAGATCTCGTCCCCGGCGAGAACGTACCCCGGCCGCAAGGAAGCGTTTGATGAAGCAGCCGCTTTGACTTCGGCAACGAAGCGATCCGAGGAGGAGAAACTTCGAAGTTTGCTTACATCGTCCGGAGGCATTTAGAAGGATTCCAGAATATCGCTCACCAGGGCTTGCGCAAAGTCTCTCGATAGCCGTTGCACGGCAGGCGAATCTTCTTCGATAAAGCTGGTCAGGTCGGCGGTGGTTTCAAATTGTTCATGAAAAACGTAGTTGTTGTGTTGATAGAGGACGCGTTGGTCACGGTCGGTGACCAGCACGTTCACGTTGATGGTGATTAGGAAGCTGGAGGTGACGCTGGTCGTCTGACCGGTTTGGACGTCGGTGGTCTCGGTTCTATAGGTCAACGGCTGCACGGATTCGGAGAGGATGGTCCCGCTGACGGTAGCGTCGGGGCCATCGCCTGAATTTCCTGTCACGCTGAGCCGGGTGCGATCCGTAAATTCCCGCGCCACCGCCTGGGTCATGGGGACTTCCACGTGATAGAACTGCGTCTTGTTTTTGAAGATGGGTACGGAAAGGGTGTGCACGGTGTCGGGTAGATGAGCGGCGGAGCCCAGGGTGTGATATCCGCAACCGGTGAGGGGTGGCAGGGTGAAGGCCAACAATAGAACTAAGGAACCGCGCATGCTGTGGTTATTGTCGCATTTCCCTTACCGGACGGATTGCGGCTGGGACCGTCAGAGGATAACCGCGAAGACTGCCCAACGAAAAGCCCCATTTCGTCGGAAATGGGGCTTTCGTGTCTGCTTAATGAGTGTGGGTTAGGCTGGCGAGGGCTGGCTTTCACCGCCGAAACCGGGGGCACGTCCGGGCTCCGGTTTGATGACGTGCTGGACGTCACCACCGGGGTTGCCAGGGGGCGGACCAAGTGGCGGCAGCGGGGGCAGTTCCTCGCCCGCGATGATCATGCGGATGTCATTCGCATCCAGGGTTTCACGATCCAAGAGGGCCTGCGCCATACGGTGCATGGTGTCCTTGTGGTCTCCCAGGATGGAGTAGGCGGACTTGTATGCCTCGTCCACCAGGCTGCGCACTTCGGCGTCAATCTGACGTGCCGTCTCCTCGGAGAAGTCGCGGTGCTGTGCGATTTCGCGGCCGAGGAAGATCTGCTCTTCCTTCTTGCCGAAGGTGAGCGGACCCATGCGGCTCATGCCGTACTCGCAAACCATCTTGCGCGCCAGATCGGTTGCCCTCTCGATGTCATTGCCGGCACCCGTGGTCTTGCGGTTCATGAAGATTTCCTCGGCGCAGCGGCCGCCCATGAGAATGGCCAGCTGGGTCTCGAGGTAATCCTTGGTGACGGTGTGCTTGTCCTCTTCCGGCAGCTGCATGGTCACGCCTAACGCCATTCCGCGAGGAATGATGGTGACCTTGTGCAAGGGATCTGCATGATCACGCATGGCCGCCACCAAAACGTGACCGGCTTCGTGATACGCCGTATCCCGCTTGTCATCCTCAGAGAGGAGCATCGACTTGCGCTCCGCTCCCATCATGACTTTGTCCTTCGCGAGCTCGAAGTCGAACTGGTGCACCGCTTTACGGTTGGCACGCGCAGCATTCAGCGCGGCTTCGTTCACCATGTTGGCCAGGTCGGCACCGGAGAATCCTGGAGTACCGCGGGCCAGGATCCGGAGGTCGACATCCTCCGCCAAAGGTACCTTCTTGGCGTGAACGCGGAGAACTTCCTCGCGTCCCCGCACGTCGGGCCTGCCCACCACCACCCGGCGGTCGAAGCGGCCGGGACGGAGCAGGGCCGGATCAAGCACGTCGGGACGGTTGGTCGCAGCGATCAGAATGACGCCGTCGTTGGATTCAAAACCATCCATCTCTACCAGCAGCTGATTCAGGGTCTGCTCCCGTTCATCGTGCCCACCGCCGAGACCGGCGCCGCGATGACGTCCGACGGCATCAATTTCGTCGATGAAGATGATGCAGGGGGCATTCTTTTTCCCCTGCTCGAACAGATCGCGTACGCGGCTGGCGCCGACGCCGACAAACATCTCCACAAAGTCGGAACCGGAAATGGAAAAGAACGGGACGTTGGCTTCGCCCGCAACTGCACGAGCCAGCAGGGTTTTACCAGTGCCTGGAGGTCCAACCAAAAGGACGCCCTTGGGGATCCGGCCGCCCAGCTTCTGGAACTTCTGCGCTTCGCGCAGAAACTCGATAATCTCCTTCAGCTCTTCCTTGGCCTCATCCACACCGGCGACGTCTTTGAAGGTGATCTTTTTCTGCTGCATGGAGAGGAGCCGGGCGCGACTCTTACCGAAGGACAGCGCTTTGTTGCCACCACTCTGCATCTGCCGCAGCATGAAGAACCATAGCGCCGCGATCACGATGATGGGGGCGAAGTTGAGCAGGATGGGGAGCCAGGAATTGCCCTGCCCGTCCTTTACCGTGATGCTGACATGGTTGTCTTGAAGAATCTTGAACATGTCAGGGTAGTTGGCGGGCACGGTGGTGTGGAAGGCCTCGCGGTCGGTAGCGTAGTGACCGCGCACTTCACTGTTCGTAATCGTCACATCGCTGATCTTGCCCGACTGACCGTCCTGCATGAATTGAGAGAAGGAGATTTCCCGGTCATGACTCATGCCCGTGCTCTTCTGGACGATCTGCCATAGAAGGACCAGGCAAGCCAGGATGAATACCCAGAAAATAATTGTCTTGACCGTTGAATTCACGAATAACCCTCTTTCTACTGCGCCTCTTTGAAGAGAAAGGACCATTCGAGGCGAAGACATCTGCTTCACCGGGAACGCTCTCAGCAGCTTTTACAACTATTAGACGACAGTAACCTGCCGATGATTCCGAAAGACTTTCTGGGTGTTGGATACGGCCAATCACCGTATGCGTGCCACACCTCTTGGTTCCGTTTTTTATTCTACTCCGCAGAAGCTGGAAACGGCTGCGAAACCACGGGAAAGCGTTTCCGAAGTTATACGAGTTCGGTACTGACTAGCCGGTTAGTGTTACCGACCTCATTCGGGAAGGAGCTGGACAGTAAACCGAAGCCCCGGCGCCTCCACGTCGATCCCGCGCATCCACACGATTTTCCCCCCAGACTCGACCACCGGCCAGTTTTTCCGTGCCGCGCCCCCTATGTGGAGCCGGTCCAGCACTTCTGCAACTTTCTTGGGACCTCGGCTGTGCCGAAGTGTTACCCGATCCCCGGGTTTCCAGGATCTCAAAGTTGCGGGCGCGGTTGATACTGACTCGGCCCGCAAACAGACGCCGTACTCGGGTGCGCGAATCTCGCCGGGTATCACAAATGGGTGCTCCGGGCCAGGCATGGGGAGGGTCGAATCTCGGCTCAAACGGATCTCCCGCAGGCTGCGCTCGACTGTAATCCCGCCGGGAAGATCGAATTTACCAGCGCGGGGGGAGTTGGGCGCGGCCATCGCCAGCAACTGCTCCGTGTGCTCGAAGCTGAGCCGGGCGCCCAAGCGGCGCGCGGCCGCACGCAGTATCCTCCGGGCAACGGCCGGATGCATCTCGCGCAGCCTGCCGTGCTCGATTCCCACCGTTTCTTCCTCGGGATGAGTGCTGGACGAGCGGCCACCCCCGCGGGTGGGCCGGCCAGGCAGCAGCAGGCTTGGAAGGAGGCGGTGCAGCTCTTCCTGCCAGTAATCCTCCTCGTCCGCCGAGATGGACGCTAGCCGCGCCAGCTGCCCGGCGATCCGGGGGTTAAAGGTACGCAGCAAGGGCAGCAACTCCCAGCGGATGCGGTTCCGGGTATGCGCCAGGTCGTGATTGCTGGCGTCTTCCCGCCAGGGTTGCCGGAGTTGGAGAAGCCAGGCCTCCACGGCGGCGTGGGTGTTGTCGAGAAAAGGCCGCAGGATGCTTCCCGGCTCGAGGGCGAGCACGGGGTGGATGCCGCTGAGGCCTTCAGTCCAGGCGCCGCGCAGAAGTTTGTGGAGCACGGTTTCCGCCTGGTCGTCCAGGGTGTGGGCGGTGGTAATTGCGTCCACTTCGCCGTTTACCATGAGCTCGCGAAAGAAGGCGTAGCGAAGGTTGCGGGCGGCTTCCTCCAGGGTTTCATGGAAGGCGGCGGCAGCGGCAGGTGCATCTGTGCGATGTAGGTGGAATGGCAGGTCGTAGCTTGCGGCCAGCTGGCCAACAAACGCTGCGTCTTCGTCAGCGGCTGCGCGGATGCCGTGGTGTACGTGCACCACGGAAAGTGCGATGCCCAGATGAGGCCGCTCTTCGATCAGGCGCCGGAGCAGAGCTACGGAATCGGCACCCCCGGAGACCGCGACGCCGATCCGTTGACCGGGACGAAAGAGATGGTTCCGCACAGTGAGTGGGGACGCCTGCATGGCTGGAGTTATGTTATCGGGAACGGCGCATGCAGATGCTGAACAGATACTTTGAATGCAGAGTCGGCCACGACCTAAGTCGGGCGGAGTCCCGCAGGGACGGCTGAAGGTTGTTCAGGATTGCATCGCGGCCAATTTCCAGCCGTCCCTTCGGGACTGAATCGCCCTTTCAAATCCAACCCAGGACTGCATCCTGGGCTAAGTTCAGCCGTCCCTGCGGGACTCAATTCGCAAATCCGGGTTCCCACACACGCCCTGAAGCCCCGATTTTTCTTGGGCCTTTATGGCACGGTCGAAGCCGTGCCCTTCTTATGGCGGGGCCGCGGAGGACTGAGATATGTTGTTTCAGTCTGCGGGCAAACGAGGCCGCCGAGCCGCCGCGGTTGTGGCGCTATACTGCGGGCATGTACCAGATACGTGCAGCGACGGCGGCGGACGCAGCGGTCATTACCCATCATCGGCGACGGATGTTTGTGGATGCCGGGCGACAGGACAACCGGGTTCTGGATGTCATGGCGGAATACTTTAAGCCCTGGGTCGAGACGAGGTTGGCGGACGGACGGTACTTTGGCTGGCTGACGAGCGAAAACGGCAGGGTCGTCGCCGGCGCCGGGTTGATTGTGCTTGACTGGCCGCCGCACCCACTCGATCCCCGGCAGGACAAACGCGGATACCTGTTGAATGTTTATGTTGAACCGGAGCATCGCCGCAAAAGACTGGCGAGTCAGCTGATCGACCAGGCACTGGCAGAGGCCCGGAAGCAAAAGATTCGTGTGGTTGCTCTCCATTCGACCGACGAAGGGAGACCGCTGTACGAAAGCAATGGGTTCCGCCGGACCAACGAAATGTTCTACGTGGAGGCGGTCGAAGGCTGAGACCCCCTTCCCTGCTATACTCCGATCTTTATGCGGGTTTTCGTGATTCTACCGGCCGCCGGTATGGGCACACGGATGGCGCCGGGCCATGCCACCCCCAATGCTCCCAAGCAGTTTCTTGCTTTGCAGGGTCTGCCGATTTTGGTCCACAGCTTGCGCGCGTTCGCGGCTGTGCCGCGTGTAAGCTGCATTTATGTCGCGGTGCGAAAACCGGAAATGGGCCGCATGGAGTCGCTGATTGCCGAATATTCGCTGGCTTCGCGAGTACGGGTGGTAGAGGGTGGAGATACACGGCAGGCTTCCGTGAGCCAGGCCCTGAAGGCTCTGTCTGCGGCCGACGATGACATCATCCTGGTGCATGATGCAGTGCGGCCACTGATCGACCCCGCCACCATCGAACGAACCATCGAAGCCGTAGAAAGTTCGGGCGCGGCCATTGTGGGGCTTCCGGCGGTGGATACTATCAAGCAAGTAGAGCGCACTGCCCGGGGCGCGATCGTGACCGCTACCATTCCCCGGGAATATATCGTGCAAGCGCAGACCCCACAGGGTTTTCGCTGGAGCGTTCTGCGCCAAGCCTTTGCCGACGCGGAAGCCGATGGATTTATTGGAACGGATGAGGCCAGCATCGTCGAGCGGTCGGGAGTACAGGTCGCCGTCGTGATGGGTTCGCCGGCAAATTTGAAAATTACCCATCCTGGCGATCTGAAGCTGGCAGAGTTTTATTTGCAAGACCGGTCCTGACGAGCTGAGAAACGAATGAGCATGAGAATAGGCTGCGGCTGGGACTCGCACGCATTTCAGCCTGGCGTGCCGTTGAAAATTGGAGGCATCGCCATCGATCATCCCGAGGGCCTCGCGGGGCACTCAGACGGTGACGTGCTGTTACATGCGATCACCGATGCCCTGCTGGGGGCGCTGGCGGTCGGTGATATCGGCAGCTTCTTTCCGCCTGGCGACCCACGGTGGAAAGATGCCGACTCTGCGATCTTCCTGAACCTGGCCCTGGAAGAAGTGCGCACTGCGGGCTATCGCATCGTCAACGTCGACACCACGCTGGTGCTGGCCGCTCCCAAGATCGGCCCCATCTCCGGCGATATGCGGCAACGGGTGGCGGAGTTGCTGGAGATTCAACCCAACGCAGTGGGGATCAAGGCCAAAACACCGGAGGGCCTGAATCTGGATCACGTAGCCCAGGCCCACGCCGTGGTTCTGTTGGAATCATCAGACGACAACGTGGGGCTCAGATTGCTGGAAGCCGAGGTCGATGACCCGGCTAAAGTGGAAGAGGTTCTAACGCATATTGGCGTGAGCGAGGGGCTGGGGAGCAGCAAGCCCCGGCGTATGGTGCCTTTGCCAGCTTTCGATACCGAAGACATCACTTAACGCATTGCCCTTGCTCCCGTGGAGTGTGAGCGGTAAGCTTGCCAACACTTCATTGCGGAGATTTAAGCCATGCACGCACTCTATGGATTCGGGCCGGCGCATTCGCTCATCTACTTCATGTTCTTCGGCTTCTTCGGAGTACTGATGTCGATCATTGTGCTGATTCCGTGGTGGTTTATCTTTAAGAAGGCCGGGTTCAGCCCGTTTCTCGCACTGCTGATGTTCCTGCCTCTGATCAACGTCGTCTTATTGTACTTTCTGGCTTTTGCGCGCTGGAATGTGGTTCCCGCGGGGATGGTTTACCCTGCTCCGCCGCCGGTTCCGTACCAGCCGCGAGCCTAAAGCAGATCTGCTGCGAATGATCTAGCATCTTGAGAGCGATGCTAGACGCACCTTTGACCCCTCGTGTTCGTTTCGCGCCTTCCCCCACCGGCTACCTGCATGTCGGCGGGGCGCGCACTGCTCTTTTCAACTGGCTCTTTGCCCGCCACGCCGGGGGTGTGTTCATCCTTCGCATCGAGGACACAGACTTCGTGCGCTCCTCCGAGGATATGGTGCAGGGCATCCTCGATGGCATGCGCTGGCTCGGCCTGGGGTGGGATGAAGGACCTTATTTTCAATCGCAACGGCTGCCGCTGTATCAGGCTACGGCTGAGAGGTTGCGGCGGAGCGAGCATGCGTACTACTGCTTCTGTACCAAGGAAGAACTGGAGCGACGGCGGGCTGCCGCTGTAGCTGCCGGTAGGCCCCCGATGTATGACCGGCGGTGCCGTGCGCTGGATCCGTTGGTGGCCTATGGACGGGTTCAGGCGGGGGAGCCTGGCGCTTTGCGTTTCGCGGTACCGGAAGGGGGCGTGACCGCGTTCGAAGATGCAGTCTTCGGCCGGGTGGAGTTTGCCAACGCGGAACTGGAAGATTTTGTTTTGTTGCGTTCGGATGGGGTGCCTACCTATCACCTGAGCGTGGTGGCCGACGATCTGGATATGCGGCTTACCCATGTTATTCGCGGGGCTGACCACATCTCGAACACGCCCAAGCAGGTGTTGCAGTACCAGGCTCTGGGGGAAAGGCTGCCCATCTTTGCTCATCTGCCGCTGATCCTTGGGCCGGATAAGAGCCGGCTTTCCAAGCGCCACGGCGCTACGAGTGTGCTGGCTTACCAGGAAATGGGCATCGTGCCGGAAGCGTTCCGGAATTTCCTGGGGTTGTTGGGGTGGACACCCGGTGTCGCGGGCAAAGAGATACTTGGCTCCGCTGAATTGGTTGAGTTGTTCTCGTTGGCTGGCATATCGAAGTCGAATGCGGTGTTCGACAATGACAAGCTGGCGTGGTTCAACACGGAATGGATCCGGCGCTACTCACCCCAGGAGTTGCTGCCGCTGATCGAACAGGAGTGGGCCAGGGTTGGATTCCAGCCGGACCGGAGGAGTGAGGAAATTCTTGCAACGATCGCGTTGTTGCAACCGCGAGCGCGCAGTCTTAAGGATTTTGCCGGAGCTTTTCGGGGGTACTTCAGCGATGGGTATGAATACGATACGGCCGCTGTGGCGAAATTCCTTGCTGACGAACAGAGCCGTGCGCTATTGGTGGAATTAGGTGAGCGGTATGAACCGGTGGCCGAGTTTACCGAGACAACTACCGAGGAAGTGCTGCGCGCTTTCGCCGCGGAGAAGGGCGTCAAGGCAGGTGCTCTGATTAATGGCTCGCGGGTCGCGCTTACCGGGCAGGGGGTTGCTCCGAGCCTGTTTGCGGTGATGGCGGCGTTGGGGAAAGAGCGGGTGACCAAGAGGCTGAAGGCGGCTGGGTCGATTCCCTCTGCTCAGGAAGAATCGCGGGTAGGGTAAGAAAAAAACATTTCCAGGAAAGGTTTTTTCTTACTGGGCTACAACCGTCACCGTGACGGGAATGGTGTGCGGGGGCATGCAGGAGTTGGAATCACAGGCCTGGTAGTGCAGGCCTCCTTCGAGGACGTGTTTTCCTGGCTGGGCCGTCAGGTGGGCGTGGAGAACGAACTCACCCGTGTAAACGCTCAACTTTTCTTTGGGAGCGAACTGAAAGGCATACTCGGTACCCGGGGGAAAATCGACTGCGCTCACATTGAGATCAGGAACTTCGACCACGGCCAATCTAGCGGGAATCAGCGACTTCTCTGTGGGATTGTGGGAGTTGATGTGCAGGCCGTTGGCCACGCGGAAGTGAAGGTCGATCTGGGCGGCGCGTTTTGCGGGAATCGTCACCTGGGCGGGGTAAAGGAACTGAACCGCATTATCTGCGGGCAAAGGCAAAGGCTGATCCTTGATCACCTGCAACCACGCCGCAAGCCCGGCAAAAATTATCATGGCACAGCGGAACATTTAGTTGGCCCCTGCGGCCAGAGCCTTCTTGATGCTGGCCTCTACTTCGTTTTTTGAGACCAGGCCGGCGGTTTCCGCGACAATCTTGCCGTCGCGGCCTACGAAATAGGAGGTGGGCAGGAACTCAACTCCCCCATATTTGCGGGACATGGCGTCATCGCCTACCAGCAGCGGGTAGTTGAGACCTTGCTCCTCACCGAATTTGGCCAGCTTGGATCGCGGCGTGCCCGGAGCATCCGCATTCACGCCGAGAATTTCGAAGCCCTGTGGAGCATACTGGCTGCGCAGGGCGACGAGCCAGGGCATCTCGATCTTGCAGGGCGCACACCAGGTTGCCCAGAAGTTGATCAGCACCGCTTTGCCTTTGTAATCGGCGAGTGAGACCTTCTTGCCCTCAACCGAGCGCAGGCTGAAATCGGGGGCCCGTTTGCCGCGCAGGTCAGGGAGACCCTCATCGTCGGCTACGTCTTGCTGGACAGATTGGTTGTTGGCAGTTTCCGGAATCAGCGTGCCCTGCGCCTGACGTTGTGCGTATTGCTTCCGGCGCTTGTAGTTGGCGTATCCCGACCACACCATAAGTGCGAATGCGGCTAGAACCAGCACGATGACCCATTGATTGCGCTTCACATCTACCATTCTAATGGACGCCTGCTACGATCAATTGTTTTCGCCGTGTGTTTTCGCCCTGGATGTTTGATGAATACACCCACTCCAGCCCAACTGATTCGCATTGAAGCCGAAGCGCTGCTTAGACTTGCGGAGCGTCTCGAGGACGGTATGTCGGCCCGCTTTGCTCGCGCTGTGGAGCTGGTGGTGGAGTGCGGAAGCCGCCGCGGGCGGGTGGTGGTGACCGGCATCGGTAAAAGTGGCATTATCGCCCAGAAGCTGGTGGCTACGTTCAACTCCACAGGAACGCCGGCTTTGTTTCTGCACCCGGCTGAGGCGATTCACGGCGATTTGGGCATGCTGGCTAAAGGGGATCTGGTGCTCGCACTGTCTTCCAGCGGCGAGACGGAGGAGATCCTGCGTCTGCTGCCCACGCTCAAGAGAATGGGCGACGCCCTGATCAGTTTCTGCTGCGCGATGAGTTCCACGCTGGCGTTGGCCAGCGACGTCGCCCTGGATCTTAGCGTGGAGCAGGAAGCCTGCGGCATGGGATTAGCCCCTACGGCGTCGACCACGGTGATGCTGGCTCTGGGGGACGCCCTGGCGATCGCGGTGTCGCAGCAAAAAGGCTTCCGGGCAGAGGACTTTGCGGATCTGCACCCAGGGGGCAAATTGGGCAGGAAACTGGCCCGGGTGCGGGAACTGATGCACGCGGGTGATGCAGTGCCTCGGGTTGCCTCTGCTACTCCGATGCCGGCGGTGATCTATGAGATGAGCCGCAAGGGTTTGGGCATGACCACGGTTACCGATGGGCAGATTCTGGTCGGGATCATGAGCGATGGTGATCTGCGCCGGCTGTTGGAGGCAAAGGGACCGGATGCGCTGGGTATGACGGCCGGTGATGCCATGAATGGGACGCCGAAGACGATCGGCCCGGATGAGTTTGCCGCGCGCGCCTTGAGCATGATGGAGGAGAAGAAGATTACTTCGCTGGTGGTGGTTGAGGGCGGCGGGGTGGTTAGCGGCGTGCTACATCTGCACGATTTGTGGGGACTGGAGTTGATTTGATACGAGTGTAGAAAACCGCAGACCTCTTCACTGCGCAGTGAGGAGATCAGCGGTTTTCTACGAGGCGGCGGATTCTGCGCCTTCCACGGTGTCGTAGGTTTTGATCAGGGTGTCGGAGCTGGTTAGTTTCAGGAGCTCAGCTACGCGGTAATTGACCGCTACCAGACGGAGGGTGCGGCCGCGGCGCTTGCCGGAGACGTAGTAGTTCAGCAGGGCTCCCAGCCCCGCCGAGTCCATATATTCCGATTCAGTGAAGTCGATAATGGTGAGTTTCTCGGTGCCGGCGTTGAGGACCTTCTGAAAGTCGAACAAATTGCTCAGAGTGATTGGTCCGTGCAAGCGAAAGACGCGGGTATCCGCCGTACTGCCGGGAACAACGTCGAAGGTCAAAGGGTCGTTATACATAGCATCCGTGATTGTAAAAAGCGTTGGCCCCGGTTTGATGACAGTCTGGTGAATACGGCGGCCGATCTCTGGACCATTTAGAATTGGAAGACGTTTGCCCGGAGAAAGTACCCCCTGAATGCACCGTTGGTCGAAGCTGTTCATCCCTACTTTGCGTGAAGCCCCGGCCGATGCCGAGGTAGCCAGTCACAAATTTCTATTGCGTGCCGGGTACATTCGCCAACTCGGCGCCGGAATTTACTCCTACCTTTTCCTGGGCCAGCGTTCCATTAACAAGATTCAGGCCATTGTGCGGGAAGAGATGGACCGCATCGGGCAGGAGTTTCTGCTGCCGGGGCTGCATCCTCGTGAGTTGTGGGAGGAGAGCGGGCGATGGACGATCATGGGCCAGAACCTGTTCAAACTGCAGGACCGCAAAGGCGCGTGGCTGGTGCTGGGCATGACCGAAGAAGAGGTCATGACCGACATTGCCCGCAAAGAACTGCGCAGCTATAAGCAGTTGCCCCAGATCTGGTACCAGATTCAGACCAAATTCCGGGACGAGCCGCGACCGCGAGCGGGCCTGCTGCGGGTGCGTCAGTTCATCATGAAGGACAGCTATTCGTTCGACATGGACGACGCCGGTCTGGATGTCAGCTACAAGAAGCACGATGCGGCCTACCGCGCGATCCTTAGCCGCAGTGGCCTGAATTTCGTCGCGGTGCAGGCCGACTCCGGCGCCATGGGCGGTTCCCAGTCGCAGGAGTTTATGGTGTACGCGGAAGCGGGCGAAGACCTGATTGCCAGCTGCCCCGCGTGCAACTATGCGGCCAACATGGATAAGGCGACCTCGCAGCTTCCCCCGGTCGAAGATCTGCCCGGGGATGCCGCTCCGGAGTTAGTGCATACACCTGGACGGCGCACCATCCTAGACGTGGGTGCGTTGCTTGAACTGGAACCGGTGCACCAGATTAAGACCATGGCCTTCATGGCTTTGACCCAGCCGGCCAAGGCGGGGGCAGCGGAAATCGCCAGCCCGGTGGCGGTCTTTCTGCGCGGTGACCACACTGTCAACCTGGCCAAGCTCACGGGGCTGTTTCCGGGCGCCCGCGAACTGCGGCCCATGACAGCCGAGGAAATCCTTAATACGTTCCATTCGCCGGCTGGTTATCTGGGCCCGATCGGTCTTGACGCCCTGGCGGCGGGGGAGCAGGCGGAGGCCGGCAAGGCAACGGTCATTTTGGACCGTGCTCTCGACGGACGACGCAACCTGGTCGCCGGCGCAAACCGGGAGGAATATCATCTCCGCAATGTGACCCCGGGGCGCGATTTCATCCCCACGCTGACCGCGGATGTGCGCAACGTGACGGAGGGGGAGAGTTGCCCGCAATGCCCGGCGGTGCCGGGGAATGCTCTGAAGGTGGCCAAGGCCATCGAAGTGGGGCACATTTTCAAGCTGGGCTACCGGTACTCCGATGGCATGGGAATCCGGGTATTGGACCCCAATGGCAAGGAAGTGACCCCGATCATGGGCTGTTACGGGCTCGGGATAGAACGCATCCTAACCGCAGCTATTGAACAAAACCATGATGCCAACGGCTTCTGGCTGGACCGCTCGATTGCTGCGTTCGACGTCGTTGTGACCGTTACCAACACGGGCGACGCGCAACTAGCGGCCACAGGTGAGCAAGTGGCGTTAAAGCTCGAGGAGGCTGGATTCGAGGTTTTGCTGGATGACAGAGACGAGCGGGCAGGTGTCAAATTCAAAGATGCGGACCTGATAGGGATTCCCTTCAGGGTTAATGTGGGCAAGAAGGCAGCGGAGGGGCGGCTGGAGTTGGTCACGCGCTCCTCAGCGACCAGCCAGGATGTTCCTATCGCGGAGATAGTCAAGCGGGTTCAAGAACTCGCCTAACGCGGAAGCCGTCTAATGCCGCAGCGGAGTTGCTAATTTGGCAGTGAAAATCAAGGTTGTCCGAGCAAGCTTGCTGGAACACCCGGTGCGCAACATCATCCTGCTGGTCGTGGGCGGCACGCTCCTGCTTAGCCTGGTAATTGGCGAATCGATCTTCGGCTACTACTACTTTCAATATAGGCACATCGTCGACGAGAAGCTGCAAAAGCCTCTCTTTGTTCAAACGGCGAAGATCTATGCCGCGCCGAAAGAATTACGCATCGGACAGAAGTTAACTCCAGAGGCAGTGGCCCAGGAGTTACGCGACGCGGGCTACAGCGGCGATCACGATCGCGACCGGTCGCGCATGGGAACCTATGCACTGAACGATGGCAGCATTACGATCCAGCCTGGTCCGCAGTCCTACCACTCGGAACAAGGGGCCACGGTCACGTTTGACAAGGGCATGGTCAGCCGGATCTCAGGCGATGGTGGCCAGCAGCTGGACGCGTATGAGTTGGAGCCGCAGCTCATCACCGGGCTCTCAGAAGGTCAATACCGCACAAAGCGCCGCTTGGTGACCTATAACGAGCTGCCGCCGAATCTTGTAAATGCCGTCACTTCGATCGAAGACCGGCGCTTCTTCGACCACGGCGGCGTCGACTACTTCCGGTTGCTCGGAGCTCTCCGTGACGATTTGCGGGCCGGCCGGCGGCGCGAGGGTGGTTCTACGCTCACCATGCAGCTTGCGCGCGGCTTCTTCCTGACGCCGGAGAAGCGGGTAAAGCGCAAGATTATCGAAATTGCCATCACCTTTCAGCTGGAGAACCGCTTCAACAAGCAGCAGATTTTCCAGCTTTACGCCAACCAGATCCCGTTGGGACAGCAGGGAAGCTTCGCCATCAATGGCTTTGGCCAGGCGGCACAGACCTACTTCGGCGAAGACGTGCGGCAGCTGAACCTCGCCCAATGTGCGTTACTCGCGGGCATGATTCAGCACCCAAGTTATCTGAACCCCTACCGCCATCCGGATCGGGCTGTCCAACGCCGCAACATGGTTCTGGATGCGATGGTGGAAACGGGAAAGATCACCAAGCAAGAGGCGATCGAAGCCAAGGCCGAGCCGCTCAAGTTAGCCCCGATGAACATCGATGCCGGAGAGGCGCCGTTTTTCGTCGATTTGGTACGCGACCGGCTGGTGCAGCACCTTGGAGACGCCGACTTTAATCGGCAAGGCCTGCGGATCTATACCTCGCTCGACCCGGATCTACAACGAGAGGCGACGGAAGCAGTGACGGAAGGCATGAAGGCGGTCGACTTGCAGGTGGAGAAAAAGCATGCTCGGCGAGTTAAGGCGGGCGACGATTCGCCGATCGTCTATCCTCAGGTGGCACTGGTGGCGCTGAATCCCCATACCGGGCAGGTTTTGGCTTTGGTTGGGGGACGGAACTATGGCGTGAGCCAGTTCGATCATGCCATCCAACATCGGCCAACTGGCTCCGCTTTTAAGCCCTTTGTCTATGCCGCGGCGTTCAATACCAGCCTGGCTGGAACGATACTCACCCAACCTCCTTCCCAAGCCGCTCCCAATGAGCAACTTGTTTCCTCTGATCCTGCTCCGCCCGATCCGGGGAGGCCGAGCGGTGTCTTCACCGCCATCACCATGCTCGACAATAATTTGACGACCTTCGAAGGCGGCTATGCTCCGAGTAACTACCACAATGAAGCGCGTTACAACGGCGACATCACCGCCCGAACCGCGCTCCAGTTTTCGCAAAACAACGCAACTGTGTCTCTGGCCCAGATGGTGGGTTACAACAATGTAGCTGCTTTGGCCCGCGATGCCGGGATCAAATCAGCTCGCGGAACGCCCGCGGTGGCGTTAGGCGCCTATGACGCCACACCTCTCGATCTGGCCGGTGCTTACACTACGTTTGCTAACGGCGGGGTTAGGATCGACCCCTGGTTAGTGGCTTCCGTCCGTTCTGCTTCTGGTGACGTACTCAATGACTACCCGCCAGACTCCAAGCCGCTTCTTGACCCGCGGGTCGCGTACCTGACTTTGTCGCTGATGGAGGACGTCGTCAACTCGGGCACTGCTGCGAGAATTCGCTCCCTTGGCTTCACCGCTCCTGCAGCCGGCAAGACAGGGACGGAACGCGACTCTTGGTTCGCAGGCTTTACCAGCAACCTGCTCTGCGTGGTGTGGGTGGGTAATGACGACTACACTGACCTGAAGCTCGAAGGTGCGCAGGCAGCCGTTCCCATTTGGGCTGAGTTCATGAAGCACGCGGTAAAGTTGCCGCAGTATTCCGATACGCGTCCGTTTCCTGCCCCCGCCGGGGTCTCGACGGTGCGGCTGGATAAGGTGACGAACCTGCTCGCGGACGCCAGTTGCCCGCAGGATTACGATGCCGCGTTTCTCGACGGGACGGCCCCCACGCAGACCTGCGACCAAAGCGCCGGCGATCAGCGCAATGTTTTCCAGAAGCTTTTTGGTATTGGCAAGGAAGCTACTGTCAGTCCCGGAGCACCCGTAAATGGAATGCCGGCTTTGCCCGCGCAACCGACGGGCGCGCAGGCGGCAGCTGCTGCCACCCAGCCGGGACCAGCTCCGCCACCGCCGGACGAGCAGAAAAAGAAGAAAAAGGGGTTCTTTGCGAAATTGTTTGGCAAGGGCGGCGACGACAATAAGCAGCAGCAGGCCGACCCGGCTCAGCCCCATTAAGCGTTGGGCTAAGGACGACGCCTGGGGCTTCGGCTTTTTTTAGGGGCACGACCTTAAGTCGGGCCGAGGAATTCGGTTTCATTGTCTGCATGAGAACCTAGCGATTGCAAAATGAGTCCCGTAGGGACGGCGTCCTTGCTATCTTGCCTTCTGACAATCGGGGCACCAGAAGGTGGAGCGGGCGCCGGTGCCTTGTTTATGAGTAACAATTGTTGTGCCGCACCGGCGGCAAGCCTCGCCAGCGCGGCGATACACCCAGAGCCTGGCTGCGGGATTGCTGGAGCCCGTCGTGCGCCGGCCTCCGGTGTAGGTTACGATGCCGTCCTGAGCGCCGTCGGCTACGTTGGCGGCGAGGAAACGGCGCGCAGTGGCCAGGAGGCAGTCGATCTCCTGCGGACTGAGGCTGGCGATTTTGCGGAAGGGATGCACTCCGCAGGCAAAACAGATTTCAGATTTGAAGACGTTGCCGATACCGGCCATGACCCTTTGGTTGAGTAGGACGTTTCCTACCTCTTCGTCGCCATGCTCACGTAATTTCGCAGCGGCTTCATCCGATGCGAATTGCTTACCCAGCAAATCTGGTCCGAGCCCGGCCACTCCGACGAACCGCTCCAGGGTGCGTGCGGTATGAAAGCGTGCTACTGGCACGTCGAAGGCCACCGCTACCAGATCGGCTGTGCCGAGCACGATCCGCATGTGGCTGCGGGCACGCTTCCACCGCTCGCCCACGCGATAGATGTGCCAGCTGCCACTCATCAGCATGTGGGTGGTGAGGATGAGGTCGCCGGAGAAATGGATGAGCAGCCATTTTCCGCGCGACTCTACTTGCTCCACCGTCCGGCCAGCCACCGGGCTTTGGTCGTTCACGCTGGCTAGCGGTGCGTAGGCGGTCTCAAAAAGGTTGATAGTTTGGCCGGCAAGCGCCTGGTGCAGAGCGCGGGCCGAGCGAAAGATGGTATCGCCTTCAGGCATTGGGCGTAGCGACCGCCAGCAGAGCACGCCGGTAGTTGAGGCCCTGCGGCGCCAGGTGGAAACCGGCATTCTGGAGGAAGGTAGCGAAGAAATGCTGCGCGGCCGGCTGACCATTGATGATCGAGATCAGCATGCCGCCCCGCTGGTCCTCGCGGCGATCCATATCCTGTTGCGCCAGAGTGGCGAGAAATTGACTGAGGTCGCGGGCGGTGATGGAGCGGTCCGGCTCCTCAGCGGGCAGGAAGATCTGCAGGCTGGGGTTCCCGCGCCGCAGGTAGGCCACCAGTTCCCCATTGCGGAGGATCACGCCGGCGCCAACGCTGCGGGTAAACATGCGCGGGCCGTCTTCCTCTTCACCCGCCGGCCAGCGCAGCACGGAGCCATATAGATTCGCAGGATCGGTAGCCGCGAGTGTTACCATTTCAGGCTTTTCGAGCGGGGGTCCAGTGCGCAGCGAGCGCAGCAGATCGACGGCCGCAGGCAACGCAAACTGGGTCGCGCCCAAGCCGGCGACAAAATAGCCGCGGCGTATGCGCCCGCTTTCTTCGAGCGCCTTGAGCACATCGTAGATGGCGCTGAATCCACCGGGTAGGTTTTCCGTCGCCGCCGATTCGCGGGTGAGCACGCCATAACGATTGAGCAGCTGATTGGCAAACGCATGACTCCACTCCGTGGCAGAAGCCAGCGATGAGGGGACCAGGCTCCAGCGGCCCTGGGCGCTGGGCGGAGTGGTTCGCCGGGAGCGGAAGGAGGGCAGATTGTGCTGGCGCTTCGGTTGGCGCGAGGAAGCGGGCCGGGCAACATACGCGCGCAAGGCGTGAAAGGTGTCATTGGTCACTAGGCCCCGCCACACCAGGCTCCATAGCGCATCGAGGGTTTCGCCCGGGTATCCTCCGCCGACTGCTTCGTGCAGTTGAGTAAAGAAGGCGGCGCCGGTGCGAGCCAATTGCTCCATGAGTGCGAGTTCCCTCGGGCTCAACGGGTTTTCCGGCGGCGGGTCATGGATTGGGTCTGGGCGTGGTGGCAGCAGGAGCCGGAGTTTATCGGACAGGAAAAGGGCGATGCGCCCATCATGCTCACCCAGAGAATCGAGCCCGACCCAGGCTACTTCGCCGGCGGCAATCAAGGTGTCCAGGCTTCCCGGCGAATAATTAGCCAGACGCGCAGGGAGAATCGAAGTCTCGATCAAAGACGCGGCTAGCGGCGCACCCTGTAGATGTTCTATGGTGTCGAGCAACGCATCGAGACCACGCCTGCGCTGCAGTACACCCTGCCAGTGAGTCGACAGCCGCTCCAGTGCCTGCTGCTCGATGGGCTCCACCTCGCGGCGCAGACGGGCGAGCGATTTGCGGCGGATCTGGCGCAACACCTCGACATCACACCACTCACGGTGGACGCCGCCGGGGCGGAATCCTCCTTCCACGATGCGGCCATCCAATAGCAACGTGTTCAATACACTTTCGACCTGTCGAGTATCCAGCGCAAAGTGCAGGATGACTTCGCGCAGGGTGAAGGGTCCGTGGGTCCGGGCGAAGCGGCGAACCAGTTCCAGTACGGGCGCCTCGACCGGTTGCAGCAATGATGCTGCGATTCCTGGAGGAAGAGGGATGCCCAGCGCGTCACGAAAGCGCGCCGCATCTTCGACGGCGATCAGGCGCTTTTCTCCGGCTATCTTGATCTCCAGGAGACGACGCCCTCGGAGCAGGCGGTCTACCTTGATGAAAGCCCGGGATCCGCCAGGCGGCGCAGTAATTCCTCGCGTGCAAGATCACCGATGCGCAGCAACAGGTCGTGTATGCCATCCGCTGTGCGAATACGTTGGGTCTCGAGCAACCCCTGGAGCTGTTCTTCCACTTCATGGATGGCATCCGCATCCAGCAGCTCGCGCAGATCGGCGTCGCCCAGCAGGTCACGTAGCTGTTCCTGATCGATGGAGAGGGCCTGGGCGCGGCGCTCCGCCAGCGGGGCATCGCCGTCGTAGATGTAATTGGCCACGTAGCTGAAGAGCAGCGACGAAGCAAACGGCGAAGGGGTACGGGTGTCGGCTACATGCACACGAACATTGCGCTGGCGAATCGCGCGCAGCGTTTCGAGCAACGCAGGCATGTCGAAGACGTCGCGCATACACTCGCGATAGGCCTCGAGCAGGATGGGGAATGAAGGATAGCGGGAGGCAACAGAGAGCAGATCGTAGGCTCGCTTGCGTTGCTGCCACAGGGGCGCGCGGCCTTGCGCGCGCCTGCGCGGCAACAATAGGGCTCGGGCTGCACTCTCGCGAAATTTCGCTGCGAACAACGCGGTGCCGCTGAGCTGGCGGAGCACCAGATCGGTAGCTTCTTCCGGGTCGATCAGGATCAATTCGGACTCTGGAGCGGCATCGCTATCAGGAAAGCGCAACACGAATCCGTCATCGCCCCACATGGCTTCCACATCGGCACCGCCACTGGCACGAATACGGCCGGTAATCGCCATGGCCCAGGGCGCATGAATGCGGCTGCCGAATGGGGTCAGCACGCAGACACGCCAGTCACCCATTTCGTCACGGGTGCGTTCGATGACGATGGTTCGGTCATCTGGCACCACGGTGGTAGCAATTTCCTGGTCGGCGAGAAAGCGGATGAGGTTTTCCGCCGCCATGGTATCGAGATCGTGCTCGCGGGTGAGGCGACTGAGTGCCGCGTTGCGGGGCATGTCTCGCAGCTCGCGCACCAGTTGGCCGATGCGGCGGCCGAACTCGAGAGGGCGGCCGGCGTTGTCTCCATGCCAGAACGGCATCTTGCCGGGCTGGCCCGGCGCCGGTGATACCAGAACGCGGTCGTGTGTAATTTCGTCGATGCGCCAGGTCGACGCGCCCAGGACAAAGGTGTCGCCGGTCCGGCTTTCGAACACCATCTCCTCGTCCAGCTCGCCGACCCGGATCGGCTTGCCTTCTGCTCCGGAAAGAAACACGCCGTAGAGCCCGCGGTCGGGAATGGTGCCGCCGTTCAGGATGGCCAGCATCTTGACGCCCTCGCGCGGCGTCAGGGTATCCCGCGTGCGGTCCCAGGTAATGCGTGGCCGCAGATCGGCAAATTCGTCGGAGGGGTAGCGGCCGGCCAGCAGATCGAGTACGCCGGTAAACGCGGTGCGGGTCAGGCTGCTGAAAGGGGCTGCGCCGCGAATCAGCCGGAAGACTTCTTCCACGGGAATTTCTCGCTCGGCGAGCGGCGATCCGGCTAAAGCGGGAGGCTGGGCCACGATGGCGACGATCTGCTGCGCCAGCACATCCAGCGGGTTGCGCAGAAAGCGCGTGGATTCCACCAGGTTTTCGTGCATGGCGCGCGTGACCGCCGCGCAGGCTACGAGGTCGGCGCGATACTTGGGAAAAATAACTCCTTCACTGGCTGCGCCCACGTGGTGCCCGGCCCGGCCGATGCGTTGCATGGCGCTGGCTACAGAAGGCGGCGCCTCGATTTGTATGACGAGGTCGACTGCGCCCATGTCGATCCCCAGTTCAAGCGAAGAGGTCGCTACCAGCGCGCGCAGACGGCCGGCTTTTAACTGCTCTTCGATCTCGGATCGCTGCGCCGCGGCCAGGGAGCCGTGGTGAGCGCGGGCCAGTTGCTCTCCTGCCAATTCGTTGATCGCGCCGGCGAGTCTTTCGGCGATACGGCGGCTGTTGACGAAGATGATGGTGGAGTGACGCTCGCGGATGATGTCGACGAGGCGAGGGTGGATGGCGGTCCAGATAGATGTCCGCTTGGGACCCTGGGACGCGGGTCCGCTGGGTAGTTCTTCTTTCTGGCCCATGCGGGCCATGTCCTCGACTGGTACTTCAATGCGCAGGTCCAGCCGCTTGGGTTCGCTGGCATCGACGATGGTGACCGGGCGATACGCGACGAGCGGAGAGTCTTCTGCGGCTTCCGGTGTCGTATCACCTTCTGCCGTTTCTACCGGCGAAGATGAGCCGCCGAGAAAATGGGCTACCTCTTCCAACGGGCGTTGGGTGGCGGAAAGACCAATCCGCTGCACCCGGCCTTCCGTGATGGCTTCGAGGCGTTCGAGGGAGAGGGCCAGGTGCGCACCGCGCTTGGTGGGCACGACCGCGTGGATCTCATCGATGATCACGGTATCGACGCGTCGAAGGCTGGCGGCGGCGTCCGAGGTCAGGAGCAGGTACAGCGACTCCGGCGTGGTGATCAGGATCTCGGCCGGGTGGCGACGAAACCTGCTTCGCTCCTTTTGCGATGTGTCACCGGTACGAATACTGATTTCCGGGTGATGGAAGGAGACTCCGGCTTGCCGGGCCATGTTGGCTATGCCGGCCAAAGGGGAGCGCAGATTCCGTTCCACGTCGACGGCCAGGGCTTTCAGGGGGCTGAGGTAAATGACTCGGCAACCCTCGGTCTCGTCAGGAGCGCGGTGCAACATGAGCCGGTCGAGACACCAGAGAAAGGCGGTCAGGGTTTTGCCGGTGCCGGTGGGGGCGAGGATCAGGGTATTTTCCCCCCGGGCGATGGCCGGCCAACCTAGCCGCTGTGGGGCTGTGGGTTGTTCGAAGACGGCTCGGAACCAGGATGCCGTCACGGGGTGAAAAAGAGCGAGGGCGTCGGTGGTTGAAGGACGAATTGGCTTCTTTCCCGCCATAAGGTGCTGCATCAAGGATAGCGGCTCGGGGAGGTTGGGTTGTACTGCGGTTTCCGCAGCCTGCAAATCGCGTCGGGGTTGACGGTTGCCGGTTTAGGGCAGCGGTATCCCACATCTCGCGAAATACTAGCGAGATGTGGGGCGCCCGGGATTTGTCGCCGGGTGAAGTTCGAAAAGCGTCGTCTGTCGCGGGTAGAGGTTGAATGGTCGTCTGGTTGCGTATGTGGGCAAGTGCCTTTAGGCTCAGGGGACGATGCAACCAGGTGAAAATGGATTTACTCCGGAACTGCTGCGGCAGTTGACTACGCAGGCGGCGGACGCGGCGGATCACGCGTATGCTCCCTATTCCAAATTTCGCGTGGGCGCTGCCTTGTTGCTGCAGAACGGCGCGCTGGTTACCGGGGCCAACGTCGAGAATGCGTCTTACGGTTTGACGATTTGCGCGGAGCGATCCGCTGTGGTTCGCGCGGTGGCGGAGCACGGGCCGGAGATGCGGGTGCTTGCGTGTGCAATCACCAACCTGAACCAGGCGGCGAGTCCCCCGTGTGGGGCTTGCTTGCAGGTGTTGAGCGAGTTCATGCTGCCGGCGTCGCGGGTCATCTTTCGCGGTGAGGCGGGGTGGGAAGACTATCGCTTCGAAGAAGTTTTTCCCTATCGCTTCAAATTCGTGAGGTAAGGAGCAAGCTTGGGACGATTTACCGGATTGCTGGGCCTGGTGGCAATCTTAGTGGTGGCGTGGCTGCTTTCGACGAACCGGAAGGCCATTCGCTGGCGTACCGCAGCCTGGGGCCTGGGGCTGCAGTGGGTGTTTGCCCTGCTGGTGCTGCGCTTCGACGCCGGCGAGCGGGCCTTGGCCGCCGCGGGAGACGCGGTGAACCGCATGCTCGCCTATGCCTTTGTCGGCTCCGGATTCGTCTTTGGCGAGCTGGGCAAGCAACATTCGTCCTATGGGCTCATCATCGCTTTCCAGGTGTTGCCCACCATCATCTTTATCTCCGCTTTTTTTGCCGTGCTGTATCACCTGGGCATCATGCAAATCGTCATCAAAGGCATGGCTCGGCTGATGCAGCTGACCATGCGTATCAGCGGCGCTGAGTCGCTGAACGTGGCGGCGAGCATCTTCATGGGGCAAACGGAGGCCCCACTCAGCATTCGCCCGTTTTTGCCGGGTGCCACACGTTCGGAATTGATGACCATCATGACCAGCGGCATGGCGCACGTTTCCGGCGGGATTATGGCGGCTTATATCCTTTACGGGATCGAGGCTAAGCATCTGCTGGCCGCCGTGATCATGACTTCACCGGGCACCGTGCTGATGGCCAAAATGCTGGTTCCCGAGACCCAGACCCCTGCCACCATGGGCCGGGTTACGATGCCCATCAACGAAGAGCACCGGGAGGAGAATCTGCTGGGTGCGATTGCCCGCGGAACCATTGACGGCGGCCGCCTGGCGTTCAACGTGGGTATCATGCTGATCTCGTTTCTGGCGCTGATTGGTTTGCTGAATGGCATGCTCGGCGGTGTTCATAACTGGCTGGGCGGGCACCATATTCCTTTTCCCGCGAGCTTGAACGTGATCCTGGGATTTCTCTTCGCTCCAGTCGCTTGGCTTATCGGAATTCCATGGCACAGTGCCCACCAGGTCGGCAATCTTCTGGGCACGCGTACGGTGACCAACGAACTGGTGGCGTATGCGCTGTTGGGAGCGCAGAAGTCTTCGCTCGATTACCGCTCGTTTACGATTGCGACGTTTGCCCTATGCGGGTTTGCCAACCTGAGTTCGATCGGGATGCAGATTGGCGGTATCGGCGCGTTGGCGCCAAACCGGCGGAATGACCTGGCGCGGTTGGGGCTGCGCGCTATGCTGGCAGGGACCATGGCTAATTTGATGTCGGCTGCGATTGTGAGTGTCTTGTTGCGGTAGAGAACCAAGCCCTCTTCCCTGGATGGGTGTTGGCTGCGATTGTCAGTGTGTTGTTGCATAAGAGCCGTTGGACCAAAGAACGAAGCCCTCTTCCCTGGACGGGTGCCCCACCTGCCCCGGCGTGCCGTGGGGCGTACATGGGCCGAAAAAGACGGGCGCAGCACCCTTCGAACGTTTTGCCACTCGGGCCAAAGATTGCAGCCAAGAGCGAGAATGCTTACGCGTGGAGTAAAAGCATTGGAAAAAACATTTTCGGCCCCAGGTACGCTTTGGCGAACCTGGGGCACCCGTCCAGAACCATAGACCTTGGTTAAACGATAGACCTTGGTTGAACCATAGACTTGGTTGGACCATAGACTTGGTTGGACCGTAGACCTTGGTTGAACAACAGACCCTTCAGGACTAGCTAGAGGCTGTGATTGAGAGGTTCGGAGTTAGAGGAGAAGAAGTGGCACAGGGCATTTTTGAGAAGGCTGACGAAGCGGCCGCTTTTGTCCGCGAACGCTTCTCGGTTAGCCCTCGCGTGGCCGTTGTTCTTGGCTCCGGGCTGGGATCGTTCGCGGAGCGCGTGGAGCATCCGGTTGCGATCGCGTATCAGAAGATTCCCCACTTTCCGCGGCCCACGGTGGAGGGCCATAGCGGCCGGTTGATTGCGGGGAACATCGCAGGCACGCCAGTTTTTGTGATGCAGGGCCGCGTCCACGCTTACGAGGGATATAGCCCGGAGGAAGTTACGTTTCCCATTCGCGTCCTGGGGCGCCTGGGCATCACCGCCCTGATCGTCACCAACGCTGCCGGCGGGATCCGCCTCAATCTCAAGCAGGGTCAGCTGGTCCTGATCTCAGACCACATAAACTTTAGCGGCCGGAATCCTGTTTCAGGCCCGAACGACGAACGCCTCGGACCTCGCTTCTTTGACATGACGGAGGCGTATTCCAAACGGCTCCGCCTCCTGGCCCACGACGCTGCCGAGCTCGAGGAGGGAGTCTACCTGAGCCTTTCCGGGCCCAGCTTTGAAACGCCGGCGGAAATCAGGGCCTTCCGCGGCTGGGGAGCGGACATGGTCGGCATGTCCACCGTCCAGGAGGTCATCGTTGCCCGCCATATGGGCATCGAGGTTCTGGGAATTTCCTGCGTCACCAATATGGCTGCCGGCATTCTCGATCAACCGATCAACCACCAGGAAGTCATGGAAACAGGAGCGCGTGCGCAGGCGCAATTGACCAGCTTGCTGGTGGCCCTGCTGCCCGTCATTTCTCGCGGAATTTAACAAGCGCAGCGGTCTCGCTTTGCTATTCTTGAGAGGCTATGCCTACGAAAAAAGAGCTTCTGACTTCCCCGATCCAGCACATCGACATCAAGCAGCACAACGTTGTTCCGATGGTGGATGCCATGCACTCCATGGCGTACAGTTCCCGTGACCTTGCCCGGGCTGCTTCTATCTATGAGCGCATGCTGCGCGACCAGGAATGTGGGGTGATTCTCTGCCTGGCCGGATCGCTGATCAGCGCCGGATTGAAACAAATCTTTGTCGATTTGATCCGCAACAACATGGTCGACGCCGTGGTCTCGACCGGCGCCAACATCGTGGACCAGGATTTCTTCGAGGCCCTCGGGTACAAGCACTGGATCGCCGACGACCTCTACCGCCAAGGGACGGAAGATGGCACGCTGCGCGAGTTGATGATCGATCGCATTTACGACACCCTGATCGACGAGGAAGAGCTCCGGCTGTGCGACGACACCTGCAAAGTCATTGCCGATTCCCTGGCCCCCCGACCCTACAGCTCGCGTGAGTTCATCCGTGAGATGGGCGCCTACCTCGAAAAGCAGGGCAAGACTCCCGAAAAGGGAGGCGTTGACAGCATCATCTATTCCGCCTACCAGATGGATGTGCCGATCTTCGTGCCCGCCTTTAGCGACTGTTCGGCCGGCTTCGGACTGGTGGCGCACCAGCATGGCCGGGGCGATAAGCCCAAAGTCTCCATCGACTCGGTGAAGGACTTCTACGAGCTGACTCAGTTGAAGATCGCCAACCCGACGACCGGCCTGCTCATGATCGGCGGCGGGGTACCCAAGAACTTTGCCCAGGATATTGTGGTCGCTGCCGAGATCCTCGGCCTGGATGCGCCAATGCATAAGTATGCGATCCAGGTCACGGTTGCCGACGTCCGCGACGGAGCGCTCTCCTCCAGTACGCTGAAGGAAGCGAGTTCCTGGGGCAAGGTCGATACCACGTTCGAACAGATGGTGTACAGCGAGGCTACCTTGGCGTTGCCAATGATCACTGGCTATGCCTATCATAAGAAAGCACATGCACAGCGCAAGCAACGCCGCTGGTCGCGCCTGTTGGAGCCGGTCACGGCCTAGTAACCAACCCCAGTACGCTGAGGTATGCACGGTAGTACTAAAGTAGCAGCCGAACTCTTTCTTTTTCTATAGTTTCGCCCCTGCGGATCGGTATACTTCGAGGCATCCCCCAATGGCCGTAAATTGAATATTTGGGGGTTCTATCTTGTCTCTGCTTCTTGGTGTTGCCGGGTTCACCTATGCATTGCTTTTCCTCGGATTCTGGTCCCTTGGCCGTATGTCGGCCCTTTCAGACAGATTCGTTGAAAGCCGTGTCAACGTGGTTCCGTTCCGTCGCGGTTAGTAGCTTCAAAACAGGTGTGAACCGAAGCAGAATTCGCTGCGGGTTTTTTCCAAGAGACACGGTAGTTGTGAAATGGCCCTAGACTCAAGAGCCAGCGCGTCCGCGATCTCACACTATGGAACGCGCTGCTCATTCGACTGCAGTTTTCCCCCGATCCGACCCGTTGGAGATGCGAGAGTTCCTCCCACATGCAACCGTGGACTCCGGTTAGTCACTGTCTAGGCCAGAATCAGACGCCTATACTCCGGACAGTTAACGTGTAGCATGGGCCAGTTTTGTCTCTTTATTGGTTGGGACACCTGACTTGGCGAGAGCTCGTTAATCAGACCCGCATCGATCGAGAACGAGTGAGCTGGCTTCGGGATAGGCTGCCTTCCACCATATTTTTCGCGGTTGCGCTGCTGCTCTCTGCTTACGGGGGACTGGTACTGCTGCTGGGCCGCGGGGGGACCTTCTCTGCCGCGGTGATCGCGTGGGCCTGTGCCCAGGTGCTGCTGATCGCTCTCTGCGTCCACACCTTCCTCAATGCCGGCCGCCAGGATGAAGCGGAATGGCAAGTCCAGCAGGTAGCCCAGTTACAGCGAAGCATTCTGGACTCCGCCGGCCCGATGATTCTGGCTACCGACCTGCAGGGTAACCTGCTTATTTTCAATCCCGCCGCCGAGCGGATGCTGGGGTATCGCTTTCATGAGGTCCTGGGCCAGCTGAATGCCCATGATCTCTTTCCCGAAGGCGAACTGGAACGGGTGGGCCAGCTGCTGGTTTCGCGCCTCGACCGTTCTCCGATGATCGATCTGGAAAGCGTCTCACCGGAACTGAAGCATTACGTCCAGTACGTCACCAGCTTCCCGGTAAGCCGGGTGCGGGGGTTTGAAATCCTTTGCCGGCGCAAGGATGCGACCACCTTTCCCGCCATGGTCTATCTCTCCGCGGTGAGGAATGCGGAAGGTGCGCTGACCGGATTGTTGGCCATCGCCACGGACCTCACGGCCACCAAGCGGGCCGAGCATGCACTCCGTGAGAGCGAAGAGCGCTACCGCGACCTGTTCGATAACTCTCAGGAAATGATTGCTACGCTGAGCCCGCGAGCCAAGTACCTGTACGTCAACCCGGCGTGGCAGACGTGCTTTGGCAAGAGCGCGGCTGCGTTTGAAAGCCTGATCAGCTTCGAAGCTGCCTTCCCGCCGGAGATGCAAGCCAATGCGGCCAGCCTGTTCGACCGGGCACTGCGGGGCGAGCGCATTGATCGCGCGAATCTAAGGGTTCAGGACTCAAACGGAATGTATCGCGAGCTGGAAGCAAGCTTGAGTTGCCGCCAGGATCGCGGCGAGCCGGTGTCCGTGCGCTGCATTTTCCGCGATGTTACGCAGCAATATCAACGCGAACGCAGACTGGCAATGCAGTTGGCGGTCAGCCAGGTAGTGGGCGAATCCACCACCTCGGACGAGGCGCTGCCGGCCATGCTCGAGTCGCTCGGAACCAACCTGGGCTTCGACATGGCGGGACTCTGGTTCGTCAGCAGTGACCATCACTGCCGCTACCTGGCGGGCTGGTACGCGCCGGATCGTGCTTGCATCGAGTTTCACCGCGATAGCATCGGGCGCGTGCTGCAGAAGGGCAAGGACTTGCCGGGCCAGATCTGGGGCGCCGAAAGCCCCTGCTGGATCGAAGACCTCGGCGAAGACGCCAACTTTCTGCGCAGCAAATCGGCCAAGACGGACGGGCTGGTCACCGGCTGGGGTGTTCCCGTCAGGGTCGGCAACCAGGTGATCGCGGTCGTGGAATTCTTCAGCCGGCAGAAGCAGCGCGAAGATACGGAGATGATGGCCACCGTGGAAACAGTTTGTGCTTCCATTGGCCAGTTTATGGCGCGATCGGCGCAAGAGAGCCGGCTGGAAGAGTTGAACCGGCAGAAGGAGTCGATTCTCAACTCAGTGGCCGACGGCATCTTCGGCACCGACTCCGCCGGCCGCATTGTTTTTGTGAACCCGGCGGCGGCGAGCATGCTGGGTGCCCACGCCTTCGATCTGATCGGCCGCACGGTCCACTCCGTGGTGCATGAGGAGCGTAAAGGGCGGGAAAAGTGTTCCGATCAATGCCGCACCGGGCGAGCCTTCCTGGTGCGCGAGGGCACCAGTGGCCAGGATGTGTTCTACCGCAGGAATGGAGCCTCGTTCCCGGTTGAGTTCTCGGTCACACCGATGGTGGAGCACAACATCGCGGTGGGCAGCGTGCTCAGCTTCCGCGACATCAGCCAGCGCTACGCCCTGGATCGGATGAAGGATGAATTCGTCTCCACTGTGAGCCATGAGCTGCGCACTCCCCTCACCTCCATCCGAGGATCGTTGGGATTGCTATCGACCGGTCTGTTAGGGGAGATGGGAGAGAAGGCGTCGAACCTGCTGCGGATCGCGGTCAACAATTCCGACCGCCTGGTCCGGCTGATCAACGACATCCTCGACCTGGAGCGCATGCAGTCGGGCCGCGCGCCCCTCACCTATCGAAACTGCGATCTGGAAGAGCTGGCGAGGCAGGCCATCGATGCCATGACGCCCATGGCGGAAGCCGCCAAGGTGCAATTGCTGCTGGAAGCTGGACCGGCACAGGTGGAAGTGGATCCCGATCGGCTGCAGCAGGTGATGACCAACCTGCTGAGCAACGCGATCAAGTTCTCTCCGGCGGGTTCGCAGGTTACGGTTTTGATCGAACGGCTGCTGGACGGGGTCACCATCAGCGTACGCGATAACGGACGCGGCATTCCCAAGGACAAGCTGGAATCGATCTTCGACCGCTTCCAACAAGTCGATGCCTCCGACGCCAGGCAAAAGGGCGGGACCGGATTGGGCCTCGCGATCTGCCGCACCATTGTCATGCAGCACGGCGGACGCATCTGGGCGGAGCGGAACGCGGATCGAGGCTCGACTTTCCGCATGTTCCTGCCGACTGTTACGCGCGACGCGGATCCGTCCCGTCTGGGGGGCGCCTCTACTTCCTCGATGACCAGCGCGCCTGCTGTCCTGGTCTGCGACGAGAACCCGGAGACGAGGGCTTCGCTGTCCGAAAGCCTCCGGCAAAATGGCTACTCGGTGCTGGAAGCCGCCAACGGCGACGAGGCCGTCGGCATAGCCCGGCAAGCCCAAGTCCAGGCCATCCTGCTGGATATGAGCCTTCCCAGCCTGCACGGCTGGGAGACCCTGCACCTTTTGCGCGACGATCTGCGCACGGCGGCCATCCCGGTCGTTGTTTTGAGCGCTTTTGGCGCGCTCAACGATCCCGAAGTAGAAAAGGCAGCCGACGCGTGGCTGGAGCAGCCCTTGCAGACGGAATCGATGTTAGCCGCGCTTTCCCGGGTGCTGCAGGTAGAACGGCAGCCCTCGCGTGTGTTACTGGTAGAGGATGATGCCGATTTGGCTAAGGTCATCCTGGCTACTTTCGAGCGGGCGGGCATACAGGTGCATCACGCCTCCACGCAGCGCAAAGCGATGGAGCTGTGCGTTTCGTCGCCACCGGACTTGCTGATTCTGGATATTGCTCTGCCCGACGGCGATGGCTTTGGACTGGTCGACTGGCTGCGGCAGCAACAAGAGATGAAACAACTTCCGCTGGTCGTCTACTCCGCACAAGACTTGAACGAGGGCGAACGTAATAAGCTACGGCTAGGACCGACTGAGTTCCTGACCAAGGCGCGCGTCCAGCCGCAGGATGTGGAGACACTGGTGCTCTCGATGCTGCGGGTGCCGCATGGCTCCAGCGAAGTACCACTGGGATGGGATGGAAGCCCATCTCCCAATCTTTAGCACTACCGGCAGGCCTTCATAGTTTTTCTTATGACACACCGTATCTTAATCATTGACGACGAAGACGACATCCGGCAGGTTGCGGCCATGAGCCTGGAAACTGTTGCCGGATGGGACGTTGTGCTTGCCAGTTCGGGCAAGCAGGGTATCGAACGCGCCAGTACCGAGCAGCCGGACGCCATTCTGCTGGATGTCATGATGCCGGAGATGGACGGCCCCACGACCCTGCTCAAACTCAAGGCCAACGGAAGCACTTCGCACATTCCTGTGTTGCTGTTGACGGCCAAAGTACAGGGCCCGGATCAGCGCAAGTTTGCCGAAATGGGAGTGGCAGCGACCCTTTTCAAGCCCTTTGATCCTCTCACTCTGGCGCGGCAGATTTCTGCCGCCTTAGGGTGGAAAGAAGGATGATCCATTGACCCAAAAAGACCGCATTTCCACGGACGAGAATGGGCAGAGCCAGGAGCAAAAGCTGCAAAGCATGATCTCCGCTCTTTGGGATCGGAGCCGGCACACGGTGGTGGAGCGCGCTGCTCTGCTGCGAACCGCCGGAGATCTGCTGGCCCACAACCGTTTGGACGAGGCCACCCAGATGAACGCGGTGGACTCTGCCCACAAGCTGGCCGGAGTGCTGGGGACCTTCGGCTTACCCCGGGGCACGGACCTCGCCCGGGAGGCAGAGGTGCTCTTTGGTCTATCGACGACGCCGGGCAAGGTCGAAATCGAACGCCTGCAGGTCCTGCTGGCGGAGCTGACCCATCTCATCGACCGGGGGCCCCTCGGGCCGGGTTGAAATTAGAATGAGTTCATGAATGACTTGGGCCGGCTGCTGATCGGTTTAGGATTGCTGCTGCTGATTGGCGGCGGCTTACTCCTACTCCTGGGGCGAACCGGCATCCCGCTCGGCAGGCTTCCCGGAGACATCTCGTACCGAGGCAAGAACTTCTCCGTATACGTCCCCCTGGGCACTTCGATTCTGCTCAGTGTCCTGCTCTCCGTGGTCTTCTATTTCCTCTCCCGCTTTCGGCGGTAAGATCGAATTCGCTTGCTGGAGGCATCGTGCCCAATCCCGAAGAATCCTTAAGCCAGCTTGGACTGAGTTTTCCCGAGGCTGCTGCGGAAGCTCCTGCGGCCCTGCGGCGGGTGTGGCGGGTGGGCCAGCTGGTAGGCGAGGTGCGGAACCACATCGAGCAGGAGTACGCCGATGTGTGGGTCGAGGGCGAGATCTCCAACTACCGGCCGGCGCCTTCCGGTCATATGTACTTCACGCTGAAGGATGGCGAGGCACAGCTTCCGGTGGTGCTTTTCCGGCGCCAGGCGATGTTGTTGCGCTTTCGGCCGGAAGATGGGCTGCAAATCCTGGTCCGCGGGCGGGTCTCGGTGTACGAGCAGCGCGGCCAGATGCAGTTGGTGGCCGAGTTCGTGGAGCCGGTGGGCGCAGGCTCGCTGCAGATCGCCTTTGAGCAATTAAAAGCGCGCCTGCAGAAGGAGGGGCTTTTTGCGGCGGATCGGAAGCAGCCTTTGCCCACCTTCCCGCGCTGCATTGGGATTATCACCTCCCCTACCGGCGCGGTGATTCGAGACTTCCTCAATGTAGCCGGGCGCAGGCACGGGGCGCTCCACGTGATGCTTTACCCTACCCCGGTGCAGGGGGAGAGCGCCGCCCTGGAAATTGCTGCTGGGATTGCTTTTTTTAACCGGGCGCGCACGGTCGACGTGATCGTCCTGGCCCGTGGTGGCGGTTCGCTCGAGGACCTGGCTCCGTTCAACAGCGAGTTGCTGGCACGTGCCATTGCCCAGTCTGAGTTGCCGGTGGTCTCGGCCGTTGGCCACGAAACCGACTTCACGATCGCCGATTTTGTCGCCGACCTGCGTGCACCTACACCCTCCGCCGCGGCGGAGCTGCTCACCGAGGCGCAGCATAAGGTGGAAGAGCGGGTGGAGCAATTGCACCGGCGCCTGAACCAGGCCTGCCGCTACCTGCTGATGCGCGCCCAGGAGCGTTTTGCCCGGCTCTCCGCGCCCGCGGCGTTTGCCCGGATGCGCAATGCGTTGGCGCGCCGCCAGCAGCGGGTCGATGAGCTGCAGTACCAGCTGGACGCGGCCTGGCACCGGCAAAGCCGGCAGATGACCGAAAGGTTGCAGAAACTGGAGGCCAGATTACTGCGTCAGGATGTAAGCCACCGTATGCGCGCGGTTCGCGAGCGGCTGGAGATGCTGGATGGACGGATTGTTCGCGCGCAACTGGAACTGCTCCAGCGATGGAAGGCGCGGCACGCCCGAGCGGAGGGGCTTTTACAGGCCGTTTCTCCCCTGGCTGTGTTGAGTCGGGGGTACGCCCTGGTGTTCGATGAAGCCGGGGTATTGATCCGGGATGCCGCAACCGCTTCGGACGGCAGCCTGATCACTACTCGATTTGCTCAAAGCACGCTCACCAGCCGGGTGCTCGAAAGGAAGTTGCCCCCAACCCACTCATGAGAAAACTTTTTGGAACAGACGGTATTCGTGCGGTCGCTGGGGAATCGCCTCTTGACCCGCCCACCATTTTCGCCACCGGGCTCGCCTTGGCATCCACTCTCAAGAAGCTCCGCCCGGCGCCCAGGGTTCTGCTAGGGTCAGATACCCGCGAATCCAGCCCCTGGATCATGGCCGTGGTTGCCGCGGGATTGCAGAGCGGGGGTGCCGAGGTACTGAACGCCGGGGTCATCACCACTCCCGGCGTGGCTTACCTGACGCGCAAGCATCAGTTTGCCGCGGGGATCGTCATTTCCGCTTCGCACAATCCCTGGCAGGACAATGGGATCAAGGTGTTTGGCGGCGACGGCTACAAGCTGCCCGACGCGACCGAGTTGCAGATTGAGGGGGAGATTTTTCGCCATCTCAAGGAAGCTCCCTCGACCGAGATCGAAATCCTGAACGCGCCCCCGGTGGGCAAGGAATTCCGCGAGGAGTACGAGGCCTTTCTGCGTGGTGTTGTTCCCGGTCTGAACCTGAGCGGCAAGAGGATTGTGATCGACTGTGCCAATGGGGCGGCGGCGGTCATTGCGTCTGAGCTTTTCCCTTCCCTGGGCGGGGAGATTCATCTCACGCACGTAAGCCCTAACGGACGCAACATCAACGAAAACTGCGGTGCCTTGCATCCGGAGGTCGTGGCCAGGGAGGCCAAGGCTCTGGGTGCCGACCTGGGGATTACGTTCGACGGCGATGCCGACCGTGCGCTGTTTGCGGATGCCCACGGCCGGGTGGTGAACGGGGACGGAGTGATGCTGGTCGCGGCGCGTGACATGAAGGCCAAGGCTGAGCTGGCGGGCGATCTGGTGGTGGCAACGACCATGTCGAACATGGGTCTGGAAGCCGCGCTGCGCTCCAGCGGCATCCGCATGTTCCGCGCTCCGGTGGGCGATAAGTACGTTCTCGAGATGATGCGGAAGCACCAGGCTAACCTGGGCGGGGAGCAGTCGGGTCATATCCTCTTTCCCCGGCTCAGCACCACCGGGGATGGACTGCTGACGGCGTTGGTGTTGCTCGATCTGCTGGCGCGTTCCGGCAAACCGCTCCATGAGCTGTTGAGCGATCTGCGGGTCTTCCCCCAGGTCATCGTCAATGTGAAGGTGCGGGAAAAAAGGCCGCTGGATCAGATTCCGGCGGTAGTTGAGAGTATTCACCAGGCGGAAACGGATCTGCATGGCAATGGCCGGGTGGTGGTGCGCTATTCGGGCACGGAGGCTCTGGCGAGGGTGATGATTGAGGCCGAATCGGAGCAGGTGATGCGGGTACACGCGGATCGTATCGCCCAGGCCATCCGGGTGGAAATTGGGATTTAGATGGGTATCATGAAGGGAGGAGACAGTTATGCTTAGCGCTATCCTTCTGCTCGCCCTGATGCAGCCGCAAGATCCGGGTCTGGCTGCAGCCCCCGCGGCCGATACAACGACGGCTCCGGTACGGACGGAGAAGCTTACCCCCGCTGAGGTGAAGACCCTGGCCGATGCCAACAAGGCGGTGGCCGACGCCCAAGCGAAGCTGGTACAGGCCAAGGCGGCGCTGATGGGGGCGACTCAGGGTGTTGAGTTAGCTCATCATGCGAATACGGACTGCGGCTGTTACGTGGACAGCACGGGACGCGATTATGACAAGGTTGAGTTCAAAGGGGACACAATCGTGATCCACCATATTCATGAGGCGCCGCCTAGCTTGAGTGGGAAGACGACTCCGTCGGCGCAGTAGGTGAGAACCTCATTGCCAGGTCAGTCCCGCAGGGACGGCTGAAAGTTGTCCAGGATTGAATCGCGGCCTATTTCCAGCCGTCCCTACGGGACTCTTCAACGGTGCTAGCTAGCCCAGGACTAGTCCTGGGCTAAGTTCAGCCGTGCCTGCGGGACTGAGCTTGAAAATGAAGTTCTCACAGAGCCCTTAAGGGGCAGATTTTGTTAAGCCCTTTGCGGCCCGACTTAAAGTCTTGCCCTGATACAAAACCAAAGAGCGCTAGCAGTACTCACTTCAGGTCCCGCCAGTTGGGGCCTACTCCGCAGTCGACTACCACCGGCACTTTCAGTTGAATCACCGTCTCCATCTCGTGGCCCACTAGCTGCTTTACTTGGTCAACTTCTTTTTCGGGAACATCGAAGAGGAGTTCGTCGTGCACCTGGAGGGTCATCCTGGTTGCGAAGTTTTCTTCGCGCAGCCTTTGATCGATACGGATCATGGCGATCTTGATCAGATCGGCGGCCGTGCCCTGCAACGGTGTGTTCACTGCGGTTCGCTCAGCGAAGCCGCGCAGGTTGGCATTGCGGCTCTGCATATCGGGGATCGGACGAACCCGCCCAAAAAGCGTCCTTACCTTCTGCTCCCTGCGTGTCTCCTCGAGCAGGCGATCGATGTAAGTGCGCACTCCGCTGTAGCGCGCGAAATAGGTTTCGATGTATAGCCGGGCTACGTTCTGCTCGATGTTGAGTTGCTGCGCCAACCCAAACGGAGAAATGCCATACACGATGCCGAAATTTACCGCCTTGGCACGGTCGCGCGTTTGTTTGTCCATCCCCTCGGCGGCGACGCCAAAAACTTCCGACGCGGTCAGAGTGTGAATATCGTCGCCCTGGGCAAAGGCTTTCACCAGCAGAGGATCTTCGCTGAAATGAGCCATGAGCCGCAGTTCGATCTGAGAGTAGTCGGCGGAGATGAGCACGTTCCCCGGCGCCGCGATGAAGGCCGCACGGATCTCACGTCCCAACTCGGTCTTGATGGGAATATTCTGCAGATTCGGATTGGTGGAAGAGAGTCGCCCGGTCGCCGTACCCACCTGGTTGAAGGTGGTGTGCACCCGTCCTTCCGCATCAGCGAGCAATGGCAATGAGTCGATATAGTTGGACTTGAGTTTGGCCAACTGCCGATACTGCAGCACCTGGCGCGGAACCTCGTTATGCTGCGCCAGCTCTTCGAGCACATCCACGGCCGTGGAGACTACCTTGCCCCGTCCGTACTTGATGGGTTTGGGCAAGTGCATTTTATTGAACAGCACATCTCCCAGCTGCTTGGGCGAATTGATGTTGAAGCGATGGCCTGAGCCCGCGAAGATCTGCTCGCTCACCCGCTCCATCTCTACCGTCAGCCGCCCCCCCATCTCGGCGAGAACGGAACGGTCGATGCGCACACCCACCTCTTCCATGCGCAGCAGGACCGGAACCAACGGCAGGTCGATGTCGCGATATACCTGGCCCGCACCGAGCGTCTCCACGTCCTCTTTGAGCAGCGTCGCGAGACTGCGAATAGCGTTCGCCGATGCGGGCAGCAGCTCATCGCCTGCCGGCGGCAGCGCCCGCCCACTGAAGCGAGCGACGACATCGGGGAGTGGATGGGTAGTGTGGGTTGGGTTGATGAGATACGAATAGAGCATCAGGTCATCGACCGGACCCGCCAGGCGCAAGCCGTGATCGTGGCCATGACGGCCAAGGATGCGCAGGGCAGCTTTCAGATCGTGGAGCGACTTGGCGATATGCTCGTCTACGAAGGATGCGCGCAGGGGCTCTGCAGAAGGATTATCCAGACTCTTATCGAGAGAAAAGACCAAAGCCCTGCCCGCTTCTGCGGAGACGGCCACCTTGAGAGTCTGCGGGGCGGCGGCTTTCTCCTCTGCTTGTGGTTGCGGCGCATCGAACAGGCCAAGCGACATCGTTTTCAGTTCCGGCTCTTCCTCTTCGATGGCCTCGCCTTCAGCCTCGCCTACCTGTTCCGAAGCGACCTCCAAGAGTGAAGTGTCAAAGGCCAGTGAGAACCCATGGGTGCGCGCCGCGGTCACGAAGCGGCTTATCTCTTCCGGCGACGGGTCAGGGATGATGGCGAGGGGCGCGGCCTCCTCTTCTGGAGCCAGCTCTTTGAGCATGGTGGTGAATTCAAGCTCGTTAAACAGGGCACGGCACGCGCTCACATCCGGCGCCTGGGTACGCATGTTCTCGAGCTCGAGTTCGATCGGCACCTCACAGTGGATGGTCACCAACTCCTTGCTGAGCAAGACCATATCTCGATTGTTCTCGAGCGACTCGCGATACCTTTTTCCCTTTACCTCCGAGGCACGATCGAGCGCCGCCTCGACGCTGCCAAACTGCTGGATCAGTTCGACCGAGCCCTTGTCTCCGATCCCCGGAGCACCCGGAATGTTGTCGATGGAATCGCCCCGGAGAGCCATCACGTCGATGACCTGCTCCGGCGGCACGCCGAGGACCTCGACCACTTTTTCGCGATCGAGGATCAGGTTGTCTTTGACCGGGTTGAGCACCTTCACCTTGCCGGTGACGAGTTGCAGCATGTCCTTGTCGTTCGAGACCACGAACACATCGTGGCCTTGCTCGGCGGCCTGCCGCGCCAGGGTTCCGATCACATCGTCGGCTTCAAAGCCTTCGGATTGCAGGATGGGGATGCGAAAGGCCTCGAGCGATCTGCGGATGAAGGGCAGCTGCTGGGCCAGGTCTGGAGGCATCTCCGTGCGGTTGGCCTTGTAGCCAGCGTAGTCGAGCTCGTCGAAGGTTTGTGTCTTGATATTCCATTTGCGCACCGTCGCGATGCTGCGCGCGCGCTCATCGCGAAAGACCGAACCGCTCACATCGAAGACCGCAGCAAAATACTCCGGCTGAAAGTCGCGGCGGAGTTTGTTGATCATGTTCACGAAGACAAACGTAGCCGCCGTAGGCACGCCAGAGCGTGTGGACATGGGGCGCTGGCGCTGCATCGCGTGATAAGCGCGAAAGATGAACGACATGGCGTCCAGCAGAAAGATGGGTGGTTTGGGGGGCGAGGTCATTCCTCTTCAGTAGAGCAGAGTCTTGAGCTGATTCATGTCGAAGACGATGCCCTTTTCGGTGTGAGAGAAGGAATCATTGCGCTGGAGTTGCAGGTTCTCATAGCGATAAAACGTACTGTCCTGGGGATCAATGACCCAGATTTCCGCGATGCCCATTGTCTTATAGTCTTCCAGTTTTCGCTTGAGGCGCTGTAGCCTGTCTTCGGGAGACAGAACCTCAAAGACCGCGACCGGCGGGTAGGTGATGATCTGTTCGATGGGGCGGCTGCGGTCGAGGACCGTGACATCGGGCACTCGATACCTGGTCGCCGCAACCCGAACTCGCAACTCCGGCAGAACTCGAATCCCCCACTCCTTCTCGTGTTGCCAGAACCATTTTTGGATCGCCTGTTGCCAGGAGGCATGGTCAAACTCTCCCATAGGACGTTCCTCGATCTTTCCATCCACGTACTCCGCATCAGGCTCGTAAGAGGACCGGAGATAGACCTCAACGGGAACATGGGTCGTGGTTGCCATAGCGTCCTCCTCCTTTGAGGATACCGCTCCGGTGCAGAGGTTGTCGCTTTCATACAATCGAACCTGTGCTGGTCTCCGATTTCGACTTCGAGCTGCCTCCCGAACTGATCGCGCAGCAACCACCCGCCGAACGAGGCAGCAGCCGCATGCTGGCCCTGGACCGTGAAACCGGGACATGGCAGGACTCCTGGTTTGCGCAGTTGCCCGAGCTGCTTCGGGAAGGGGATGTGCTGGTGTTAAATGACAGCCGCGTGATCCCCGCACGGCTGTTTGGCGTGCGCCCGGGACCAGATGCAGGGAAGGTAGAAGTTCTGCTGACCGAGCAGGTCAACGACTGGGACTGGCGAGCGCTGACCCGGCCGGCGCGCCGGATGAGGATGGGCCAGGAGCTGACTTTCGCTGACAAGGATGGCAACGAGCTGCTCCACGCCATCGTCACCGGGAGCGGCGAGTTCGGCGAACGGCTGCTTCATTTCACCGCGGTTGACGATTTCTTCGCCCGGCTGGAGCGCCTGGGGCACGTCCCGTTACCCCCTTACATTCGTCGTGGGGATGAGCCGCTTGACCGCGAACGTTACCAGACTGTTTTTGCCCGGCAGCGCGGTTCAGTCGCGGCACCTACCGCCGGGTTGCATTTCACCCCTCAGATCCTTGAGCGAATCCGAGCCCGTGGTGTGCTCATTGCTCCGGTGACTCTCCACGTTGGCCTGGGGACTTTTCAGCCCGTGCGGGTGGCCGAGGTCTCGGAGATCCGCCTGCACGAGGAACGCTACTCTCTGCCAGAAGAAACGGCCTTGCGGATCAACGATGCGCTACGCGACGGCCGCCGCATTGTGGCCGCCGGGACGACCACGGTCCGGGTGCTGGAGCACTGCGCCCGCGTAGGCCGCTTCGAGCCCCATAGCGGCAGCACGGACATCTTCCTCTCGCCCGGCTCGCGCCTGGAAGTGGTCAAGGCGCTGCTCACGAACTTTCACTTGCCGCAGTCGACTCTGCTGATGTTGGTCAGCGCGTTTGCAGGAAGAGAGAACACACTCGCTGCGTATCGTCACGCAGTCGAAGCCGGGTATCGCTTCTTCTCCTACGGCGACTGCATGTTCATCGCTTGAGAAAATGCCGCTCGGCGTTGAGGCGCGCTCGTTCCAGCGCTTCTTCTACCTCCAGCCTCTTGGCTTCGAGCACTGCCGGGTCCTCGCTCTGCGGCACCTGGACTTGGCGTGCCCAGCTGATCGCTACGCGAGAGAAGGGTTTGGGGATCATGAATTGATCCCAGGACTTCAGTAGCCACGCCTTCTCCGGATGAGCATAGAAAATGCCGATCGAGTAGCCGGTGAGCTGGGCCAATTTCACCGCTCCGGGCTTGACCTTGTACACCGGGCCTCGCGGTCCATCCGCGGTGAACACTGCCGGGTGCCCGCGCTCGACTGCTTTGGCCAGCGCCCATAGGCCGCTTCCTCCGGACCTGGTACTCGAACCTCGCGCGGTGAGAAACCCTAACCGTTCGATGGTGCGCGCGATCAATTCACCATCGAAGCTGCGGCTGATCAATACCGCAGGCTGAAATCGATCGTGAAAATAGCAAGCGCACGAGATGAGGCAGCGATGCCAGAAACACCAGACCTGCTGAGCCGGTGGGGTCGCCGGAGCGGCGCCCGGTTCCACCACCACTTCGTAACGTAACGTCCGATTTAGGGTTCGCAAAAGCAAAGCCACCAGCCGCGGGACAATCGCGATTGCGATGCGCTGGCCGAAACTGAACTTCTGGGCAGAGTCGTTCACCGGATGGAATCCCTTGTCACGGAAGCGTTATTCCATTCTCCAGTGTGTACGTTGCGCCGTCGCCTCGGGTCAGAACGATATCTTCGGGTCCTGAGGCCGCCGCCGGCACATTCAAGGTCAGGGTGTTTTCATCGGTCACGCTCACGGCCGCCGCTTGACCGCCGATGGTGGCGGTGAGGCTCGCATCAAATCCGCTCCCACGAACCGTTACCTGCGACCCGACCGATGCGGCGGACTGGCTTAAATGACCGATGGCCAGCAATGCCTCCCCCAGATCAATTACAGTCAGCCCCTTGTCGGTCGTGAGGTAAATGTGGCGGCCGCCGGAATCGATAGCTATCGGCGAAGCCGTATTCTGCACGGTTTCGCTTAAGGAAAACCGCATCAGCAATTTACCGTGTAGCACATCGAAGATCTCAAGATAGTTGGGATAGGCCACAAAGTACAGGCTTCCCGCTGCATTCAGGCGCGGACGAAAAAGCGCCGGCGCGTTGGCCAGGGGATAGAGGCCGATGCTTTGATAGAGCGCCACAGGAGCCGCCAGACTACCCAGACGATTGCCGTTGATGTCCGCCAACACGGTGCCGTTGGTCTGAACGTTGGCCAGAACGTTGGCATCACCGGAGATCTCCACGGGGGCGAACGGTATGGCGGTATAGGCCGCTGCCTGGGCAGAGTAGACACAACCCGAGCTCACGACGAAATTGCCATTGGTCGAGCCATCCACAGGACCTCCATAGCCCCCGGGGAAGGCGCACGGGGATGTGGGGGGCGGGACAGCGGTCTTCGTCTGCAGGTTCGCCAGGAAGAGACTGCCTCCTCCGTTACCACAAGAGGGTGCGGGTAGACTTCCGATGCTGACGAACGCCTGCTGATTCGATGTTGCCGCTACGTAGAGCGGCCCAGCCGGACAACCGTTGATCGAGGGGTATTCCGGCGTGATGGGGACGGCGAAGGTATTTGCCGGAGAATCCGGGTCGATCACTGCCATCGATCCATCCTGCAGATCAGTCACCAGCAATTGACTGTTGTCCGGAGTCAGCGCCAGCCCGGAAAATTGCTTTACTTTCGCGTTGGCAGCCGGATTCAGCGGACCCACAAACTGATTCGCGGTGGTGGAAAAGACATCGACGTGGTCGCCGGCGGCAAGATAGACCTGGTTTCTGACCGGGTCAAACAGCAAGGAGTTAAAGCTATCCGCCGACGGATAGTCCTTGACACTCTTCGCGTAGAAGAAGCCCTGGTGCAAGGTTCCGCTACCCGCAGGAGTGGTCACGGTGATATCAGCCGGGCCCGGTGTCCCTGGCGGGACAGTGAAATTGAGGTTGGCATCGGGATAGGGCTCGCCGGTAAATGGCATGTATTGCGACTTGGGCGGCGAAATGACTGCGCTGTTTCCACCCACCGTGATGGATCCGCCGCTCGCATCCAGGGGCATGCCGAATCCGGTGATCCTCCCTGGCGCACCTCCGTCCGGGCTTGCCCCCGAGAAAACCGCGTATTGCGGAGTGACCGAGTAGGAGAAGCCCAGCAGCGAGAAGTATTGCGAACCGTCCGGGAACAGATACTTCATATTGACTGGACCGGGCACTGCGCTCGGAGGCGTGGTCACCGTCAACGTGTTGCCATTCAGCATCGCGGTGCCGCGCGTGTTGCCGAACCATACGTCCGGGGTGAGCCCGAAGTAGCCATAGGGGGTCAGTTGTGTACCACCACTGACCGGACCGCTGTCAGGGGTGAGCGAAGCAATGTAGGAAAGCCCCGGAGGCGGAGTGGCGCCGTAGGTCTGAAAAAACGTTGTGTCCTCAAACCCGATACCGAATGGCTGGATGCCCAGCATCATCCCGGTGTTGTCTACGGCGAATGGCAGGGAAACAGCCGCTCCGCCGTTGATCGGCTGGTTAGACATATCCGGTGCTGTCCCCAACACCCGGAGCGAAGCGACATCAATGGTGGAGATCAATGCCCCGGAAATCTCGTAGAGTGTGCTTCCATCGCGGCTGAAGATAAAGCTGCCGGAAAAATACGATGTCGACGAATCGAACAGCTTGCCCAGCACGTTAAAGGAGCTGTCGTAGAGATAGACACGTCCATTGTTCGCGCCCACCAACCGCGAACCGTCGCGGTTCACTGCATAGAAGCCGCAGACTTCATCGAATCCGCCATTGGACGCGACGGTCTTGGCAGACACGTCGTAAACGAGTACCTGGCAGTTGGAAGAGTCCCCGTTGAACGAGTAAACCTTAGTGCCATCCCCCGAGCGCGAGATTGGCCCCCAAGGTAGCCCAGGGAGAGCCCCCGAGGGCAGCGGCACAGGTGTGAGCACGTTGGTCGCAGGATCCCAGACACCGACCGAGTTGCTGGGGAATCCGAGACCCGCAGATAGGAACACCGTCCCATCCGCCAGCGCCTCCAATTGGTAATCCTCCCAGTTCTGGTAATTGAGTTTTGGGAGAAGGTAGCGAGTTGTGGTCAGACGGCTGGTATTGATCGCAAATATCTGCTGGGACAGCGTTCCGACCCAGACCGTCGAGCCGTCCTGTGTGATGTCCAGACCCTGAGGGCTCAGCATGGGAATGCTCTTGACAACCTGGTGCGTCTTATTCGAGAGCACATCCACACGATTCCAGGAGGGGTTGCTGGAAAAGATGAGGTCGTGCACGGAATCGTAAACCGCGGCAAAGGGCTGGCCTGCGATCGATGTGTAATCGGTTCGATTGTTGGGCAGCGATCCGGGCGGTTGGGTCACATCCAGGCGGAAGGTGGTAGTCACCGGCGGCACTCCGCCCGAGGGTGTTCCGGTCAGCGTCGCCACGGCGTTCTGGGTCACCGGCGCATTTGCGGCGGCGGTAACCGTAATGGTGACAATCTCTCCGGGAGAGAAGACGGTAGGCGAGATCGTCGCCGTGGTCCCAGGCGGCAGACCGCTCAGGGAGGCAGTGATATCAAACTCAGCATTCGCCGGCTGGACAGAGGTGTCGTACTGGATGGAGCCTGACCCGCCAATAGGTACGGCCAATGCGGTTGAAAGGGGTCCCACGAAGGAGAAGCCCGGCTGCAGATTTGGATTGACGGTGAGCGCCAAGGTCGCAGCGCCGGTCGCAGTGCCTGCCGTACCGGTAAGAACTATGTTGTCGGTACCGGCGGCAAGGGAAGACGCCGCCTGGAAGTGCAGTACCGCTCCACTCGGTGGCAGGGGCACGGTAGCGTTGCTGACCGTTAACCCGGCGGCCAACGCGCCCACAGTCAGCTGTTCGCCCCCGCCCGCATTCACCTCGGTCGACCGCACCGCAACCGTGAAATTGCTGGACGGCAGAACCGCAGGCGCCGATGGCGTTGGGCAAATCGCAATGACCGGGGGATTGTTCGCAGGGTAGGCAAACGGGGTAGACGTAGTTGGGGACGGGAAGGGATTGGTCACGGTAAACGAAAGCGCCCCGGGCTTGCTCTGAAAACCAGAGGGCAGGAGATTGAAGATCGTGCTCAGGTCACCCGTGTAATTCAGATTCTGAAGAGCGGTGCCATTCACTTTGATCATTGAGTTGGAAGCGAAGTTCGTTCCGGATACTGAAACCTGCAATACCGGGCATGCGTCGCTTCCCGTCAGAAAATTCGCGGGCACGCTGGTGATGGTCACGCCAGTGATCGTTGGGACCGGCGGCGTTACCGTGAGCGGGGTGCTGCCGCTGGTCGATCCTCCAGGCCCCGGATTGCTCACGGTCAGAGAGCCAACGCTCGGGTTCTGCAAATCGGCCGCACTTAAAACCACCTGTAATGCGGTTGCGCTGACAAACGTGGTGGTTCGCGCTGACCCATTCCATAACACCACCGAATTGGCTTCGAAGCCTGTACCCGTGAGCGCGATGGTGGCTACCGCACCCGCAGCGACCAGCTTGGGGGAAATCGAAGTTATGACGGGCTCCGGACTGGTCACATCAAACTCCACTGCGCTCGATGCACCACCGCCGGGAACAGGATTCGACACTGTCACCATTGCAACAGAACCGATCGAAAGACTGTTGGCCGGCAACGAAGCCTTCATCTCACTTGAACTGACCAGCACTGTAGAGAGAGCCGCGCCGTTCCAGTTCACAACTGACGACGGCACGAAACCGGCGCCGGCGATGTCGATCGTAGTTCCACTCGACCCTGCCATGACACTCGCGGGATCGATCGACTTTACGACCGGCTGTGGATTATCCACCGTAAAAGTAACAGCAGCCGAGACCCCGCCCCCCGGCGACGGGCTGGAAACGGTCACGGCCGCAATCGAGCCATTCGTCAAATCGGCGGCAGGTACGGTGGCCGCTAGGGCCGCGGCCGAAGTGAACGTTGTCTTCAAGGCAGTGCCATTGAATTGAACGCTTGAGCCGCTAACGAAACCGTTGCCCGCTACCGTAATCGATAGGTCTCCCGCACCGGCGACCGCTGAAGATGGCGTGAGATTGGCGATGGCTGGCACCGCATTCGTGACAGCTTGAGTGGGAGCGGGTACGCTTGACCCTCCTCCACAACCAGCAACCATCGATGTAAGTACGATCAGGATGTGCGACGCACGGTGGCGAAGCACCTTTTGTTTCCCGTGGCCCATGGCAGGTCAATCACCGCATCTAAATTTATGGAACTGGTAACCACTGCGCGGGGGAAACCTGAGCTTTCGCCGGGTCGGAGCAGCCCGATATTAACCTGAAAAGCCGCAGTCCCACCAGAAGATTCCGCCAGAAAGCGCCACGGTGTCGCAAGCCTCGCCCGATGCAGCGCATGTTTTGTTACAGATAGGGATTTTATGGCGTACTGCGCACGCTGCGCCGCCCCGAGGGTAACCACCAGGTCAGTCGAAGGGGGAGTCCCGCTACCGCCTTTGTGTGCGGGTAATAGTGTGATTGGCGCATTTCTCTCGGCCCGGCGCTCAGGTATACCAATACTCATTATGAGCACACACAAGATTGCTTTAACTTCGCGTGACTACTCTCTGCCTAGGTCTGGAAGCAAACCGTCCCTGGATGACAAGCTCGATAGAGTTTTCCAGATGGCCGAGCATATGGACGCCCGGTGTGTCTACATGCTGGATGCCGCCTCGCACAAGCGGCGGTTGGCCCATTCCGTCCGGTAGTTCTCGCTGCCGGCACGCGGGAGAAACGCCCGCGCCGCTGTGGCGTACGTGGGACGATAAGGACGGGCGATTCGGATTTCCTGTCACGGGGCGCTGCCGACACCAACGTGTGCGGCTTTCATTAAGGAAAGCCGCATCAGGTTCGGAGGCGCCAAGAAGCTCAACAGGAAATCCGAAAACCAAGCCCCATCCGTGCTTTTGTACCCTATAGCCGGTCGTTACGGAGCCCCGGTTGGAAAGCACCGGAAATTGATCTTTATCGTCCCACGTACGCGGCTGCGGCCCAGGCATGGCAACGTGATCTCCCGGGTCCGCTGATAGCATCGGGGTGTGCTACTGACTCTGGAAACGTCTCTGCAGTTTGTGAAGGGCATTGGCCCGCGCATTGCCCAGACTCTGCAAGAGAAGCGCATCACCACGATTGAAGACCTGCTCTACCACCTTCCCTTCCGTTACGAAGATCGCCTTCGTCCCCAGGCCATCGAAGAATTAGTTCCCGGCGAAATGGCCAGTCTCATCGGAGAAGTCCGCGGCATGGCTCTGCTGCGCACCCGGCGCATGCCCATCTTTGAAATGACCGTCGGCCAGGGCCTGGGCGGCAGGGTCAAGTGCATGTGGTTCCACGGGACCTACCTGAAAGACCGGTTCAAAGCCGGACAATGGGTAGCCCTATACGGGAAAGTCGAGCCTTCGCGCAGCACCAACAGCTTCAAAATGATCCAACCACAAGTGGAGGTCCTACCCGACGACCACGATGATGAGGAGTCAAAGTTGTTGGAGGTGGGCCGCATTGCTCCGGTGTACGAAACTTTGGGCAACAAGCTGGCTTCCCGATGGCAGCGGCGCGTCATCTACCGGGTGCTGGAGGACCTGAAAGGCCGCATCCCCGAAACCCTCCCTCAGGTAATTTGCCGCCGTCTGGACCTGCCCAGCCGCGAAGATGCACTGCGCTGGGCGCACTTTCCCGAAGCTGGGACGCCGATGAACCAGCTTCAAGCCTGGGCTACGCCGGCCCAAAAGCGGTTGATTTTCGAGGAGCTTTTCTTTCTCGAACTGGGCCTGGAGGTGAAACGGAAAAAATTCCGGCAGCGGCAAGGGATCCCCTTCGAAACCAATGCCGAGGTGCGTTCTGCACTGCGCCAGGTGCTTCCCTTCCACCCCACCAAGGCGCAGAAAACCGCGTTGGGGGAGATCGTGGCCGACATGCGGGCGCCGGAACCGATGCGCCGGCTACTGCAGGGCGATGTGGGGTCAGGAAAGACCATTGTGGCCCTCCAGGCCATGCTGGTAGCCATAGAGAACGGCTACCAGGCCGCCCTGATGGCGCCCACGGAGATCCTGGCTACCCAGCACTTCCTGGGAGCGCGCAAGCTGCTGGAGCGGTCGCAGCAGCGCTACAAAGTGGTTCTGTTGACCGGGTCTCTGGATGAGGATCGCAAACGCGCCAACCGCGGCTTGATCGCCGGTGGCGAGGCGCAACTGGTCATAGGAACCCATGCGCTGATCGAGGAGCGTGTCGACTTCGCCAAGCTTGGCCTGGTGGTGGTCGATGAACAGCATCGCTTCGGGGTTCTGCAGCGCTTTCGCCTGATGAAGAAGCCCAATGCGGGCGAACCCGATGTTCTGGTGATGACCGCCACCCCCATCCCCAGAACACTCGCTCTTTCTCTCTACGGGGACCTCGATCTCAGCGTGCTGGACGAACTGCCCCCTGGGCGCACGCCCATCGTTACCCGCCAGGTGGCAGACGACAAGGCCGGCGAAGTATGGAAATTGTTGCGGGAACAAGTGCAGAAAGGGCACCAGGCGTACGTGGTTTATCCCGTCATCGAGGGCGCGAAGGAGGATCAGCCGGAACTGGATTTTGCCCCCGGCGATCCTGAACCAGAGGATCCATCGGGGCGCCCGGGCCTCTTGTTCAAGAAGGTTTCAACGCCTTCACTGAAGGCCGCCACCGACATGTACCAGGAGTTGAAAACGGGCGCCCTGCAGGGCCTGCGCCTGGGATTGTTGCATGGACGAATGGATGCGGATGAAAAAGAGATCATCATGCGCCGTTTCCAGCGCGGGGAAGTAGATGTGCTGATCGCGACCACGGTGATTGAGGTCGGGGTGGATGTGCCAAATGCAACCATGATGGTCATTGAACATGCGGAGCGGTTTGGGCTGGCGCAGATGCATCAATTGCGTGGCCGGGTAGGCCGTGGAAATGCGAAGTCCTATTGCATTCTCATGACGGGAGGAAAAATCTCCGCGCCCGCGGCAGAACGGCTGGCGGCCATGGTGCGCACACAGAACGGCTTCGAGCTGGCGGAGCTGGATTTGCAGTTGCGCGGCCCGGGAGAGTTTTTTGGCACCCGCCAAGCGGGCATCCCGGATTTCCGGGTAGCCAACCTGGTACGCGACCGCGCTCTTCTGGAGTTGGCCAAGACCGAGTCGGCCTGGTTCGTGTCAGAGGCAGGGACCGAGGTGACCGAGGAAGAAAAGGGAAAGGTATGGAGCAGGCTGCGCGAAGCCTGGCAACGCCGTTACGGACTGGTGGATGCGGGGTAATTTAGTCAGGCAGCGTAGCACTGAACAGCTTCACGCTGGGTCTGCAGCTCTTCGTCCTTGACCATCCAGATCTGCAGTTGAACCTTGATGATTTCGAGCGAGCAGATGTAGCGTGTCGCGTCGTCCAGGGTAGCGCCGTCCACTGCCGGAAGCGTCCTTGAGGATAGATCGAAGACATTGGGGGTGCAGCGGCAGAGTTCTGTGAGCAGGCTATGCGAAGCCGCCGTGAGTTGAAGCCCTACAGAAACCAAAGCACTATAAACCTCGATGCAGACGTCACGAGGAAACTCAAAGACAAACCGAGCCGTACCGGGCTCCACGTAGGAACGGCTGCGGATCCATGCGCCGCAATCGGGAATGACTCCGCTGAGCCGTGGCACCACCGTGGATTGGTCTTCGCCCAGAAGGGCGGTCAGGTAGAGGACATCATCTGCAAACGTGTCGGACATAAGGGTATCGGTTACGTCGTTAAGTATGGTTCGTGAACTTTGAATATACCTCGCTTGCTAATCTGATCGGCCAGGTAAGCGCAATCTTCAACCGCAGAACAGGTACCACGGTTCGAGATCGAGATGACCGGAATTGACCCCATGGTAATGTGTTCAGAATGCTGATCGGGACGGGCGTAGATTTAATTGAAATCGAGCGCATCGCGCATTCGATTGAGCGTTATGGGGAGCGCTTTCTGCGCCGTATCTACACCGATCATGAGATCGCGTATTGCACCAGCAAGCGAAGCAGTGCGGAGAGCTTCGCCGCACGTTTCGCCGCCAAAGAGGCGGGGGCCAAGGCGTTGGGAACCGGGATCAGCCGGGGCGTTACGTGGATTGAGTTCCAGATTGCCCGTCAACCGGGAGGGCGACCTGTTCTTGAACTGCGCGGGCGGGCGGCGCTGCTGGCCCGGGAACTCGGAGTGAAGACGATTTCGCTTTCCTTGACCCACACTGGGAACTTGGCCATGGCGACGGTGATGATGGAAGGGTGACTGAAGGACGATCTTTGAGATCGAGTCCCGTAGGGACGGCTCTCACACACCCTTTAAGCCGCAGATCATTGTTGAACCGACAACCCGCCGAGAGCCGGGCATTCGACGACCTGCTTTCCTCTCACCAACATCGCGATAGGCCAGCCGAAAGCGTCATTTGATATGCTCAGTCCCAGCGGGAAATAGCCGCTGCACTCGCTTACACCCGAGGGGGTCTGTGCCTAGCCAGCAGGAAGTCCAGTGGTCACAACTGAAGGTGGGCGTTCTGGTCTTGGTGGCATTGACAGCCTTGGCTGCTCTCATCTTCCTCATGTCGGGATCCACGGGCGGCATATTCAGCAGAAAGATCACGCTTCTCTCCTACTTTGAGAATTCCGCCGGCCTGAAGAACGGTGCCCCCGTCAACCTGGAGGGGGTGACGATCGGCACCGTGACCGATATAAAAATCGTACCTGCGCGCAAGCTCACACCGGTCGAGGTCACGATGAAGATCGGATCCAAGTATCGAACCGCAGTGCACACGGATTCGACCTCCAGCCTGGAAACCATCGGCGTTCTCGGCGACACCGTCGTGGACATCAACAGTAAGACCGCGATCGGTCCCGCGGTCCAGAACAACGCCGAGCTCAAAACCAACGAGACGCCAAACCTCTCCGACGTCATCAAGTCCAGCCAGGGGACCATCGAGCAGTTGAACACCATCCTGGCCAAGGTCGACCACCTGGCCGATTCCCTCAATTCCACCAAGGGCTCGATCGGTGAGCTGATCAACAATCCCGACCTTTACAACAAAGCCGTGGCTACCTTGAACGAGCTTTCACAACTGGTGGATACGGTCGCCAACGGTAAAGGCTCGATCGGTAAGCTGGTGGCCGACGACACCCTGTACAACCATATCAACGACACGGTCGCCAAGTTGGACAAGATGTCGACCGAGCTCGACGAGGGCAAGGGCACCCTCGGCAAGCTGTTGAAAGACGAGACTCTGGCGAATAATCTGAACCAGTCCGTCGCCAATGCCAACAAGCTTCTCGCTGATATCAATGCGGGCAAAGGTGGTCTGGGGATGATCGCCAAAGATCCCCAGTTCGCAGCTAAGCTCCGTGATACGGTCGACAAACTCGATTCGGTCCTGAACCGGGTGGACAGCGGCGAAGGGACGGTTGGGCAGCTGGTGCGCAATCCTTCTCTTTACAACAATCTCGACCAGTCGCTGACCGAAACGCGGGGCCTCATCGCGGCCATTCGCGAAAATCCCAAGAAATACCTAACTTTCCACGTCAAGATTTTTTGAGGTCTATGAAGGTAGTTTGTCTTCTCAGCGCGCTCTTATTGTGTAGTGGGATGGCTCACGCTCAAAGCAATGCGGCCCCCTCTGAGCCCAAAGCCCCGCAGAGCTTTGACTTGACCGCCATCGACAAGACCGCTGACCCGTGCACCGACTTCTATCAGTATGCCTGCGGCAACTGGCAGAAAAACAATCCCATCCCGCCCGACCAGGTGAAGTGGGGCGAGTTCACGGAACTGCGGGAGAGAACCTCCTGGCTGCTGTATAAGGAGCTGGAGACGGCCGCTCAGCCAAGCCCAACGCGGACTCCGCTGGAACAGAAATACGGCGACTTCTACGCCGCATGCATGGATACGGCGATCGCCGACAAAAAGGGCGTGAGCCCGCTGCAGCCGGCCCTGGACGCCATCAGCGCCCTGAACGACAAGAAGCAATTGGGTGCCCTGCTGGGTAAGCTCGAGATCAAAGATGGGACGGGCGGCCTGTTTCAGTTCGGAGTGGGTCAGGATCAAAAAGACTCCACCATGCAGATCGCACAAGCCGACCAGGGAGGGCTGGGGCTTCCCGATCGCGACTACTACCTGGCGCAGACTCCGCGGCAGCAGAAGATTCGCGAGGAATACGTTGCCCACATGACCACCATGTTCGAGCTGGCTGGAGACACGCCGGAGAAAGCTGCGGGCGAAGCGCAGGCCGCCATGGCTATCGAAACCGCCCTGGCCCAGGGCTCCATGAGCCGGACCGACCGGAGGGACCCGGCCAAACGCTATCACATGATGCCGCTCGTAGATCTAGAGAAGCTAACCCCGGACTTCGACTGGCAGTCTTACCTGCGTGGCATCGACATGGGCTCCTTCCAGAAGCTGGATGTGGTGTCGCCGGGGTTCTTTACCGCCATGAACACGCAGATAACCGGCCAGAGCCTGGGAGCATGGAAGAGCTATCTCCGGTGGCGCGCACTGCATAATGCCGCCCGTTGGCTGTCGGAACCGTTTGTGCAGGAGAATTTCAAATTTTATGGCACCACTTTACAGGGGCAGCAGGAACAGACACCTCGCTGGAAACGATGCACCCTGGCGACCGACAATGCTCTGGGTGAAGCCGTAGGCCAGGATTGGGTCAAGAAGTACTTCAGCCCGGAAAAGAAGGAGAACATGCTCAAACTGGTCGCGGCGCTTGAAGCGGCGCTGCATCAGGATATTGAGCAGTTGCCGTGGATGTCGGAGGAAACCAAGAAGAAGGCGGTCGAGAAGCTGGCGCTCATCCGCAATAAGATTGGTTATCCGGAACATTGGCGCGACTACTCGACGCTGGAGGTAAAGCGTGACGATCTGCTGGGGAACATGAACCGGGCAACCATTTTTGAGGACCGCCGTAACCTGCACAAACTGGGCAAACCGGTGGACGAGACGGAGTGGGAGATGACCCCGCCCACGGTGAATGCCTACTACATGCAGTCCATGAACGACATCAACTTCCCGGCTGGCATCCTGCAGCCTCCCTTCTATGACTTTTCCAAGGATGCTGCGGTGAACTATGGGGGCATCGGGGTGGTGATTGGCCATGAGATGACGCATGGGTTCGACGACCAGGGCAGCAAATACGATGGTCACGGCAATGTGGTGGAGTGGCAGACGCCCGCCGACCGGAAGGCCTTTACCGAGCGCACGGACTGCGAGGTCAAAGAGTATGGGACCTTCGAGGCTGTGCCGGGGGTTAAGCTGAACGGCAACCTCACCCTGGGCGAGAATACCGCGGACAATGGAGGCCTTCGCCTGGCTTATATGGCTTTGATGGATACGTTAGCCAAGCAGCCGGCGGCGCCGCAGATCGACGGCTACACACCGGCGCAGCGGTTCTTCATTGCCTATGGCCAGCTGTGGTGCGAGAACGTACGCGAGCAGGCAGCACGCAACAGCGCTCTGGTGGATCCGCACTCTCCGGGCAAATGGCGGGTCAACGGGGCAGTGCAGAACTTCGACGAGTTCGGCAAGGCTTTTAGCTGTAAGAAGGGTGCTCCCATGTATCCGGAGAACGCCTGCAGGGTGTGGTGATGCGCATTTACCGTAGGGGAGCCGCTATAGCCGAAAGTGGTTCTAGCTTTTACAATTGGCGATAGTATCCAGTTTTGACAGTTTAGCTGCACAGGCAGCCCTAGACCGCGACAGCGACCGGGATGAAGGAAACGCATGAAGTTTAGTAAATTTGGCCGGATTTGTCTGGCCTTGGCCGTATCCCTTGGAACGGGATTGGGAGTGACATCCTGCAGTACAGATCACGCAGTCGGTTATTTTTACGTGACCGGTTCGCAATACAATCAGGTTTCCGCCTTCAGAATCGATAACAACCTTGGGCAGCTCACGGTTGTACCCAACTCTCCATTTGCCTCGGGTGGGGTTAATCCCATAAAGGCGCTGACGGCGAACGCGGGCAAGTTCCTTTACGTGCTCAACGCAGGTTGCGGTGGCACCTCCCAGATTGCCTGTCCAACTGGCACGGCTGCCGGCGAAACCGGGGCGAACATTTCTCTATTCACCATCGGTGGCAAGGGCGCACTGAGCTTCCAGGCTGCTTATAGCAGTCAGGGCAACAACCCAGTCTCCATGCAGGCCGACTCTTCCGGGACCCATCTGTTCGTGCTTGATTCGACAGTCACCGATCCCACCACCTGTGTTGGCTATGTGCCGGGAAATTCAGACACCATCTGTGGTGACATTACATCGTTCAATATCGACCCCAGTACCGGCAGGCTCTCGCTGATCACCAACCAGGGTGTAAAGAATGGGAATGGCACCAATCTCTCGTACTTCCCTGTGGGCAGCGGACCGATCAATTTCTATGTAACGCCCAGTAACTCGTTCATCTACACCATTGAAAAGGGCAGCGGGAGCACACTCGATCCTTCTCAGGCGGTCTTCGTATATACGAACAGCAGCGGCCAGTTGACCTTGTCGCAGAATACGCCCATCCCCACGGGCGCCGCCCAACTCAGCTATATCTACGTCAGCTCCAAGGAAAATGTGTACCTGATCGATGCCCAGAATGGAACCACGCCGGGCCAGATCCTGCCGTACACGATCGGCACTAACGGCGCGCTGCAATCGCTGGTCGGCGGCCAGGTAGCTAACTCAGGCACTGTCGCCAATCCGGGCCCGATGATTGTGGACCATCAAGGCAAATTCCTATACCTCGCCAACATGGGACCGAATTTGACCGCAACCAGCGAAGCCAGTTCGGTGAGCGCGTTCTTCATCGATCCGACCACGAGCAGGTTGACACCGCTGGCGACGAGCGTTCCGTTTGGCGCAGGATCTTCTCCACGGTGCATCCTGGAGGACCCGTCGAACCAGTACATCTACACGGCAAATTATGCTGACAGTACGGTGACCGGCGCAATTATCAATTCATCCACGGGAACCCTGTCCAACTTGCGCAAGCTCACCTCGTTCGCCGCGGCCGGCCAGCCCACTTGGTGCACCGCCAGCGGTACATTGTTCTAAGGATCTTTTACAATGCAAGTGGGCCTAAAAGACTCTCTATCCATAGCTCTGCTGCGAGCGGTAGCCTGCTCCATTATTAAGTTGGGCCAGGATGAAGGAAGCGCATGACGTTCAGTAAATTCGGCCGGATCGCACTGGCCTCTGTTGTATCCCTTGGTCTTGGATTCGGGGTTGTTGCGTGCGGACCCAGCAATACGATTGATTTCCTTTACGTCACCTCTTCCAAGCAAGACCCGGGGCAGATCAATGTCTATAAGGTCGACAGTCAAGCGGGTGCGTTAATTCCTATTCCAAAGTCGCTCTACAGCTCGGGCGGCACGAATCCCGTAGCGGACGTCACTTCCCCGAGCGGCAAGAATCTTTACGTGGTGAACCACGACAGCAATACGGTCGTGGTCTTCACCATCAGCACAGACGGCAGCCTTTCTCAGCAACAGTCCTGCGCCACCCCGGGCACCTTTCCTACCCAGCTGGCAATCAACAGGGCCGGTACCTACCTCTATGTTGTGGATACTTACCAGCCGAGCTATAGCGCGACCACACCCGGACCCGGAGCTTTGGTGGTCTTTCCCATCGATGCCAACGGGCAACTGGGCGCCACCGGCGGCTCGTGTACCCCGGTCGCGAATGGCAACAACGCGTTCTTTCCGGTGGGCAATAATCCAGTAGGGGTCAATGTGCTGGCCAGCAACTCCTACGTCTATGTCGCCAACGAGAGTGACGCCACGCTCTCTGCGTTTCAGGTTGGCTCGTCGGGTGCTCTCACCTCCGTTGGTACGTTTCCGGTCGGGGTTGCCCCCAATGCGCTGGCCAGCGATCCGACGAGCAAGTTTCTTTACGTGACCGATGGCGCGGCCAATCAGATGATTGGGTTCCTCGTTCAGCTCAACGGAACCCTGGTCGCGATGCAGACCCCGTTCAAGACGGACAATCTTCCCGACGCAATCGCGGTCGATCCCCGCGGTATTTATGTTTATGTCGCCAACTATAACGCCAACGACGTGAGTGCCTATACCATCGATCGCGGCACCGGAAATGCTACCCAGATCGCTGGGACGAGCGCATATGCGGTGGATGCGGGCCCACTCTGCGTCCTGATCGAACCCGCAGAAGCGCGCTACGTCTACACCACGAACTTCCTTGGCGACACGGTGTCTGGCCTCCGTCTGAACCCCTCGACGGGAGCGCTATCGCCGGTGCAGAACACACCCTTTAAGGCCACCGGGCAGCCTACCTGTGGTGCTGCCATTACCCACGGCAACCATTCCATCGAGGTCATACAGCCCTGATTCTGCATAGTATCGGCGACCCCCCTGCGGTGGTTCGGAGCGGCCAGGCGGGAAAATTTTCTATCCATAGCTCTGCTGCGAACTGCAGCCCTGCTCCATTGGTTGGTTTGGCCAGGATGAAGGAAGCGCATGAAGTTCAGTAAGTTCGGCCGGCTGGCCCTGGTCTCGGTGGTCTCCCTTGGTCTTGGGTTCGGTGTGACTGCATGCGCACCCAGCAATACAATCGACTTTCTTTATGTCACGGGGTCCAAGCAAAACCCGGGACAGATCAGCGTATACAAGGTGGATAGCGAGGCGGGCGTTTTGCACCAGATCCCCGACTCCCCATACGGATCCGGCGGCCGGAACCCCGTCGCTGATGTGACGTCGCCCAACGGTAAGAACCTTTACGTCATCAATCATGACGACAATACGATTGTGGAATTCGCCATTGGCACTGATGGCAAACTCTATCCCCAGCAGACCTGCAACCTGCCTGGCAGCTATCCGACGCAGCTGGCGGTCAACCACGCCGGTACGTATCTCTACGTGGTAGAGACCTACCAGCCGAACTTCAGCACCAGCATTCCGGGACCCGGCGCGATGGTAGTCTTTCCCATCAATGCCACCGGTCAGCTGGGCGCGACGGGCAGCCTGTGCCAGCCGTTGGCAAACGGCACAAGCAGCTTCTTCCCACTGGGAAATAATCCCGTCGCCGTCAACGTCCTGGTGAGTGGAACCTTCGTGTACGCGGTGAATGAAACCGATCGCACCATCTCCGCGTTTCAAGTTGGCTCGGATGGTGCGCTTAGTTCGATCGGCCTTTTCCCGGTCGGAACAACCCCCAATGCGATCGCCAGCGATCCGGCCGGTAAATTCCTCTATGTCACCGACGGCGCCTCTAATCAGATGTATGGTTTCCAGGTGCAGTCCGGTGGATCGCTGGTGGCGATGCCGGCACCCTTCAGGACCGATAACCTGCCCGATGCCGTCACCGTCGACCCCCGCGGCATCTACGTTTACGTCGCCAACTACAACGGTAACGACGTGAACGCGTTTACCATCGACCCATCTACCGGCATCGCCACCCCGGTCTCCGGTTCGACGACCTACGCGGTTGGTACTGGGCCGATCTGTATCATGGTCGAACCGTCGGAAGGCCGCTATATCTACACCGCTAATTTTCTCGCCAACACGGTATCCGGCCTGGCTCTGAACCCCTCCACCGGAGGACTCTCGGCCGTGCAAAATACGCCCTTCGGTGCGGCGCAACAGCCTACCTGCAGCGCTGCGATTACGCATGGCAAACATACCGTCGTTGCACCCTGATTCCGCACAGTGCTGCGGAGCCAATGCATGAGGTCCGGGCGACAAAGGCATCTACCCGGGACAGGTGTTTGTTCCCAGCGATCTGCCGGCAAACAAGCTCTACAAGCATTTTCCTGATCAAACTGGCCGAGGCTCGCTATGTCTACGCTGCGAACTGCTTCGGCAACACGGTATCCGGTCTGGCACTGAATTCGCAACCGGCGCGCCATCTGCGCTACAGAACAACCCCCTTCAAGCTCCCCGGACAGTCTGCCCGCACAGCCGCCATCACCCGGCGCGTTCCGTGCGGCTTTCTTATTTGTGGGCACACCGGAAGGAGAACCCGCAGATCTCTCCACTGCGCTCCGTCCCGGCGAGATGACGATGTTCAAGTATCCTTAATTTAGGTTTGTTGTCAGGAGCTTCAGGTTGTTCGACTCGGAAAAAGAGAAACGATGGAACGTTTCTCTGATCGTTGTATTACTGATTGCCGCAGTAATCTACCTTACAAGCATCCTGTCGCCACCATCGCTGATGGACGACTCAGATGCCGTGGAGGCTCAGATTGCCCGCAATATGTTGAGTTCCGGTGATTGGGTAACTGCTCGACTCGATGGAGTCGTCTACCTGGAGAAGTCGCCACTATCGTGGTGGCTGATGAATATAGGCTACAAGTTATTTGGTTTTCGTGACTGGGCAGCGCGCATCGCATTCGCACTCGCCGCAATTGGCCTGGTATGGTTAACCACAGCTTTTGGAAGGTGGGCATTTGGCAGGCAGGCAGGCTTCTACGCGGGCCTGGTGATGGCAACGTGCGTGGGGCTATGGCTCTTTACTCGTATCCTCATTCCCGATGTCATGCTCACCTTCGTCATTACCCTCGCCATGTGGGCCTTTCTCCGTGCCCTCGACGTGGAGGAACGCTCTCCGGCAATCTGGGCCAGGGTGTTCTTTGTTTCTCTGGGTCTCGGCTTATTGCTCAAAAGTCTGATCGGTGTCGTCTTCCCGATCGGAGCGGCCGTGGTATTCCTGCTTTTCACTCGACAGCTGTTTTCCTGGTCTACCTGGAAAAAGCTTCGTCCGATTTCGGGAACGGTCCTCATGCTCCTCGTCGCCGTTCCGTGGCATGTGCTTGCGACGATCCGCAATCCGCCGTATTTCGCGTGGACGCTCAAAAGCATGCCGGGGCACTACCACGGCTTTCTCTGGTTCTACTTCATCAATGAGCAACTATTACGCTTCCTGAATCTGCGGTATCCCCGCGATTACGACACCGTACCGCGCATCTGGTTCTGGCTCTTTCATCTGATCTGGCTTTTTCCGTGGAGCGTCTATCTGGCTGCTGTCAGCAGGCTTCGCTTCAAACCGATTGACAGGGCCGGCCGGGTTCGCCTGCTCGCACTCTGTTGGATTGGTTTTGTTCTGGTTTTCTTCACCTTTTCTACCACCCAAGAGTATTACTCGATGCCGTGCTACCCGGCATTTGCATTGCTGCTCGGTTCGGCAATGTCCGAGGAGAACAGCTGGGTTCGCGGAGGGACGAGAGCGCTGAGTATTGTTTCCTGCATGGCCGGGGTCGCTTGCTTTGCCATTCTGATCGCTGTTCGACATGTGCCCACGCCAGGGGACATTACCGCGGCGCTCAGCGTACATCCGAACGCCTACAAGCTGTCGCTGGGCCATATGGAAGATCTCACGTTAGACTCATTCGCGTACTTGCGGGTGCCGCTCGCTATCGCTGGCGCCGGGTTCCTGCTGGGTGCAATCGGCACGCTAAAAGCCGCCGGCCGGCGTGGCTTTTTACGAGCCTCCCTGGCCGCCGCGATGATGATGGTTCTTTTTTTCCAGGCTGCTCGCCTGGCCATGGTCAAGTTTGATCCGTTGCTTTCCTCTCGACAAATTGCACAAACGATTCTGAAAGATCCGCCCGGACAGATCATCCTCGATCACAGCTATTGGTGGTTTTCTTCCATTCCCTTTTATACCGGGGAATCCGTACTTTTGCTCAATGGCAAGTGGTTCAACCTTGAATACGGTTCCAATGCGCCAAATCCACCAGATGTGTTTATCGATGAAGCTAAGTTGAAGGCTCTCTGGTTGCAGCCGCAACGCTACTACCTGGTCGCGCGCGCGGGCCAGCTTTCGAGATTTACCGATCTCCTCGGGCGAGACAGGATTGAAATTGTGGATCGTAGCGGTGGCAAGATGCTACTGACAAACATGCCCTGCTGCAATACGCGGTAATAGGTTCATATTCGGGGAGGCCAATCGACAAGTGAGGATAGACGAACTGAGCTTTGGATCTCGCACACGGGCCACCCTTCTCGTGGCCGTGTCGTTGATTTCCTTCCTTTTCCTATGGCTTTTACCGCCCGTGCCGCTCGGCCCGCGTTACCACATCTTTGCAGACAATCGTACCCAGCTCGGGATACCGAATTGTCTGGATGTGCTCTCCAATATTCCATTCATGCTTGTAGGTCTCTGGGGAACCATTTGGCTGTTTGGCCGTTCGAGTGCCGCTGCTTTCCAAACGCGCGTGGAGAAAGCTGTTTACCTGATATTTTTTCTGGGTGTTGCATTTACTGGCGTAGGCTCCTTCTGGTATCACCTGAATCCCAACAACCAACGGCTACCCTTTGACCTGGTACCTATGACATTCGCCTTCATGGCGATGTTGACGTCTATAGCTATCGAGAGGGTTGGCGTTCGATTCGGAAGGACACTCCTGATTCCACTGTTGCTTTTGGGCGCCAGCAGCGTGGGGTATTGGTATGTCACTGAGGCACGAGGTCATGGAGACTACCGATTCTACCTATTCGTCCAGTTTTTTCCGCCGCTCCTGATTGCACTCATGATTGTTCTCTTCCCGCCTTCTTACACGGGCATCAGATATCTCGTCACGGCTTTCTTACTATTTGCCCTCGCAAAGCTTCTTGAGCTGTTTGACAGCGAGATCTACCGGGCCGTCCACGTAATAAGCGGCCATGCCTTGAAACACATCATTGCCGGCGTAGCCTGTTATGTAATTTTATTGATGCTGGAACGCAGACACGCAACCAGGGTCCTCCGCGAGGTTGGGTGAGGCTATTGGTCTGCGTTCCAGCTGATAAGTATCCAAAGGGAGTCAGTATGAAAGAAGCCATTCTCGATTTGATCGTATGTCCCAAGTGCCATAACAGTCTCACGATGAAGGTGCACAGCCGGAACAGCGGTGAAATTGTGGATGGTTTGTTCAGCTGCTCTCATTGTGGCTCCAGTTTTCCTATCGTTGCCGGCATACCGCGGTTTCTCCCAGCAAGTCTTACCCAGGACCAAAAGGACACGGCAGATGCATTTGGATATGAGTGGACGAGATATTCGACAATCACACAAGAAGACCGTCGAGAGTTCCTTGATTGGATTTCACCCTTAGCCCCCGCGGACTTCGAGGACCGGATTGTCCTGGATGGCGGATGCGGCAAGGGCCGTCATGTTCTATTAGCAGCTCAATTCAATGCCCGGTCGGTGGTGGGAATTGATCTCTCAGCTGCGGTTGAAGCCGCCTATAAGAACACGATGCATCTCTCAAACGTTCATATCATTCAGGCTGACATGTCTTTTCTGCCGTTTGCGCGTCCGTTTGACCTGGCATATAGTATCGGCGTCTTGCACCACCTTCCTGTGCCCAAGGATGGGTTCGTCGCATTAGCCGGTCACGTAAAACCTGGGGGGCGTATCGTTACCTGGGTCTATGGCAAAGAAGGCAATCAGTGGATTGAGACTTTGATTGATCCCATCCGCAAAAACATCACCTCTCGGCTGCCACGAGTAGTCACCCGCCTTCTCTGCATCCCACCGGCGGTATTTCTGTACCTGGGCCTCAAGCTGCTCTACCGTCCTGCCGCGGCCTTCCCCTGGCTAAAACGGCTTCTACCCTACTCGGATTATCTCTGCTCCATCTCCAATTATTCTTTCGCTGAGAATTTCTGGAACGTCTTCGATCAGCTGGTTGCTCCCACGGCCTTTTACCACAGCCTGGACGAAGTGGAGGACTGGTACAGGACGATCCAGGGAGAACAAGTGGTGATTTCGCGACACAACGGTAATAGTTGGCGTGGCACAGCTTTGCTTCCCTGGGCGTCGGCGCGATGATCCTGAAACAACAGGCGACGAGGAGGCATGTACTCTACATGAGTGATGTTATGGAAGACTTGGGTGGGTCGCGTTGCTTTACTCCTCGGCTGCATCGGATTGAGCATAAGCTGCGCTTCCGCCCAGAACACCTCGCCTGCAGCGTTGCCTGATAACCCTTCTCCGCAACCGGCCAAGGCTCGGAGCTTCTTCCAAAGATTCATTCAGTTCTATCGCGAGGACTGGCATAGCACCGCTCCCCTGGCCCCCGCCACCGCCCAGAAGAGGACTGCCCTCGCCGCTCGAATCCCCACCATTTCCCAACGCCGACTGGTCTTATGGGGGCTCCCCGGTTCTGGGTGAACCGGATACCAATAGCTACCCTCTGATGACCGCCTGGAACGGTGCGCGCAGCCGCACTAAAGTCTATGGGTGGGTCGAGCCTACTGTGAATTTCGGCACTTCCACCCATCGCAACTACCCAGAGACGAATGACATCTACTCCAATCGCCTCGAAATGAATCAGTTGATCGTGTATGTGGAGCGGGTGCCCGATTCCGTACAACGGGAGCATGTGGATGCGACGGCAAATACGCCTACAACAACCTGCAGCAGTACGATGCCACGTGGTACCACAAGTTCTCAAAGACCTGGCATAGCGCGACGGAGACGTACGTGATGTACCAGCGCGACGTGCCGAGCGTCTCAGGTCCGATCAAGCCCAAGTCGGGCACCAATGGAGCCACCTGCCGCCCCGGGCCCAGACTTGTTTGGCACCCGAATACGCGGCGGTGAACTACCTCCTGAAGCAATTGTCAGAGCACGACTTTATCGGTTTCCGCAGCGACCTGCTCAACGACAAGAAGGGCCAGCGCACGGGGTTCAACACCAAGTACACCGAAAACACGCTGATGCTGAGCCATTGGATTGGAAGCACGGTGCAGATGCGGCCGGAGATCCGGTTCGATCACGCCTGGGACCGGAAATCATACGACCTGGGCAAACGGCAAAGCCAGTTCACCATCGCGTGCGATTTGATTTTCCATTATTAAAAAATCAGGCGCGCGCGGCGCTGGAGGAAAGACGCCGGGCAATCCAGCTTCTTCCCGGCCGCTCGATGAACCGTTTGGTCAGCAGCGCAGCGACGATCAATAACAGATACGAAATCCACGGGTCGAACACGATCAGGCCGCTCTTTTCCAAAAAGTGCGAATCGTGCAGCATGGTCCAGAGATTGAAGTGCAGCAGGTACAGGCAATAACTGGCCTCGCCGATGGCGATAAAGGGAAGCAGCCCAAAAAACCACGCGATGCGATTGCGACCGGCCAGGCACAGGATGACTCCACCGAATAAGGGCATCAGCAGACCGTCGTGCATCATGACGTAGGGTAGGCGGTCGCCCACGCAAAGGATCAGGTAGAGCGAGGCAAAAGCAATGAGCCCCGCCGCCAGGCGTTTCCGGCTTTCAGGCGGGATCTTCTCGTTTAAAAATCCTAAGGCCATGCCGAATAGAAACGACGGCAGGTGTTGCAGCGGCATGAACTTCAACGCCCGCATCCAGATACCGGTGGAGTAGCGGTCCGGGTGGGCGTCACCATCCGGATTGAAATGCATGTATAACGCCGGCAGCACCAGGCCGCAGAGCCAAACGGCAAACAGCAGCAGCAGGATCGTTTTTGCCTGTCGCGGACGGCGCCGGGTGATCAGCCATGGGAACAGGACATAAAAGAACGCTTCCGTGGACATGGTCCAGGCTGGCGTGTTCCAGAAATTAGTCAGAAGCGGATGCCATCCCTGCAGCAACAGCGGGGTCAGGACCAGTCCGAGGCCAAAATCAAACCGGGTGTGCGCCTGCAGTTCCAGCACCAGCGTGCCGGCGGAAAGCAGCAGGCTGAACAAATACACGGGATAGAGGCGGGAGAAGCGCGCAGACCAAAAACTGCGCGCGGTGAGCGCTCCCTGTTGCGCCCGATCGGCGTAGTTATAGGTAAGAATGAAACCCGACAGCAGGAGGAAGAAGCTGACAGAAATATAGCCGCCGTTCACAACCGGGCTGAGCGGCCCAAATGAATGGGGATCGGCAAAATGGAAAAAGACGAGGTTGAGAGCGGCAAAACAACGGATGCCGGTGAGCGCCGGCAATTGAGAGCGCCGCGGCGCGGAGACTGCGCCTGGTTTAACAAGAACAGGGCCCGCCGGACTTTGTGTGGCCGGGGCCGGCATTGCGGGGACCGATCGTGCTGGGACCTGTAGTGCTGGGGAGAACTCCGCGACTGTGCTCTGGGGGGTCAGGCGGTCACCAGGGAACCGACCTTTTCTCCGCTGACCACGCGCAGGATGTTTCCGGGCCGATTCATGTTGAAAATGATCATGGGCAAATTATTGTCCTTGCACAGGCTCACCGCAGTGCTGTCCATTACTTTTAGACCGAGCCGGAGGATTTCCATGTAAGTAATTTGCTCGAATTTAACCGCATCTTTGGTAATAACAGGGTCAGCGTCATAAATCCCTTCCACTTTAGTGGCCTTTAGCAGCACATCTGCCTTGATTTCCATGGCACGCAGCGAAGCTGCGGTATCCGTGGAAAAATACGGGTTGCCCAGACCGGCGGCAAAGATGACGACGCGACCCTTTTCTAGATGACGGATGGCCCGCCTGCGGATGTATGGCTCGGCTACCTGGTTCATTTCGATGGCAGACATGACCCGGGTTTGGACCTCGCACTTTTCCAGTGCATCCTGCAGTGCAAGTGAGTTGATCACGGTCGCCAGCATGCCCATGTGGTCCGCGGAAACACGGTCCATCATGCGCGCCTGTTCCGCCACGCCGCGGAAGAAATTGCCCCCGCCGACGACGATCGCGACTTCTACGCCGAGATCCCGGACGGCGAGGATCTCCAGTGAAATTTCATGCAGCTTGGCGACGTCCACCCCGAAGCCGCGGTCGGCGGCCAGGGCTTCGCCGGACAGTTTGAGCAGCACTCTTTTATACATTCAAGCAAAGTATCGCACATCCAGGACCGGTCGCTATCCCTCGGTTTGGGGGCAACTTGCGGTGTTTATTCGACGCATATTGAGTCACTTGGGACTCACGGAAGGGCACGCCTCGGAAGGCTGCCACTAGCTGGCCCAATGAGGGGCCAGGGAGTCTGCGTGAGAACCAGGATTTTACGAGTTTAGTCCCGTAGGGACGGCTGAACTTCAGACGTGTCCAAATTAGATTTTTAAAATGCCTCGGTTTAGGAACCGCCCTTTCCTTGCCACGATGCTCTCCTTTTTGTCATCCCGAGCATGCGACTTGCCTGTGGCAAGCCACAGGCAAGTTAAGAGAGGAATGAACTGGGAGACATCGGGTCCCTTCGACACACGAGTGCCCTCTCCCTCGGCAACAGCCCTCTCCCTTTCAACAACCCTCTCCTATTTGTCATTCCGAGCGAAGCGAGGAACCTGCGGTGCGCCTCGATCCCTCCCCGATTCCCAAGGGCAAACATACCGCCAATTCAAACCGAGCCTATTTGTCCCCCGACACCACTGTTTCTATCTCCGGACACATTTTGTTCATTAGGAGCGAAGCCGAGCGGATCTGCGGTTCTACGGGGTACTCCTGGAAACCCGGAATAACAGAGGGGAGAGTGATGTTTCCAGGAGGGTTCGGTGGATGACTAGGTTGTAGACCGGTAGGAGCGGGGCCCACGAATGGCGCACCGCAGATCCGCTCGGCTGCGCTCGGGATGACAAAAAGGAGAGGACCGTGGCAAGGAAAGGGCGGTTGCTGGATGAAAGGGCGGTTGCGGAGCCAAGGAATTGTTTAAATCCAATTTGGGCAGCAGACGATCTACATGCAACCAGAATTTATTCCGCCAAGCGCGCTTCAAAGCAATCAACAAGTTACATCCTCAAAAAGCCAGTTGCTCCACCAATTTGGACAGCTCTGGCTGAAGGCAGCCCAGGACGGAGTCCTGGGTTAGCACGCACTTCCTGACAAGCCCGTAGGGGCGACTGGAAAGGCACCGAGATACCTCATGGTAACTTCCAGTCGTCCCTGCGGGACTTGTCGTCCTCGCAAATCCAACCCAGGACTGCGTCCTGATTGCATGACAGCGTCGGCTAAGTTCAGCCGTCCCTACGGGACTCAAAAAGAAAAGGGCCGGGATTATCCCGGCCCCTCCTGGCGCTGATCGAACGTTATTCGGTTGCGTTTGGCTTGATTTGGGCTACCGTCCACACTGGATCGCCGACCTTGAAGCGGGCAAAGCGGCGCACGCTCAAATTCTCGCCGAGCTTGCCGATCTTTTGCGCGATCAAGTCCTTGATGGCGAACGACTGATCCTTGATAAAAGGCTGATCCAGCAAGCAAACTTCCTCGTAAAACTTGCTCATTTTGCCTTCTACGATCTGGTCGATCACCTTGGCCGGCTTACCGGTGGCCGCGGCCTGGGACCGGTAGATGTCCTTCTCGCGCTCCAGATCCTCGGCGGTTACATCCTCGCGGCGGATATAACGTGGGTCCGTAGCCGCGATGTGCATGGAGATGTCCTTGAGCAGCTCCTGGAAGTCTTCCGTCCGGGCGACAAAGTCGCTCTCGCAGTTGATTTCAATCAGCACGCCGATTTTCCCACCAGCATGTATGTAGGTACCGACAGCCCCTTCAGAAGTGCTGCGGGAAGCCTTCTTGGCTGCCGACGCCATGCCCTTCTTGCGCAGAACCACGACCGCCTGCTCCAGATCGCCTTTGGCTTCCTGAAGCGCGTTGCGGCAGTCCATCATCGGCGCGCCAGTCTTCTCGCGAAGCTCCTTCACCTGGGCGGCAGAGATATTTTCAGTCACAGTAGACATCCTCTTGCAGTTCCTTTGCTGGCCTGTTAACAGGCCCTGAATCAGTAGGTGTAAACGTTGCTACAGAGTGCGCTCGACGACTTCCGGCTCATCAATCGCAGCGATCGCCCCGGGGGCTTTGCGAATGCCGCCGCCCAGCGCGGCTTCCAGATCGACCACTTCGCCGTCGCCTGTAGGCTCGTCAGCTCCGGCTTCCAGACCGCCCACTTCCACTGGTGCCGCTTCGAGCTGTTCATCCGCCGTCACCCCAGCATCGGCGGCGCGCTTATCGCCAGCCATCTGCACTCCTTCGACCACGGAGTCTGAGATTTTGGAGGTAAAGAGGCGGATCGCCCGCAACGCGTCATCATTGCCCGGGATGACATAGTCGACCACCGTAGGATCGCAATTGGTATCAACCACGGCGACTACCGGGATGCCCAGCTTGCGGGCTTCCTTCACGGCAATGGCTTCGTTGTTCGAGTCGACCACAAAGAGAGCATCGGGCAACCGGCGCATATTCTTGATGCCTGCCAGGTTCGCCTGCAAATGCTTGCGTTCGCGCTCCAGCCGGATGACTTCCTTTTTGGTCAGCAGCTCATAGCGGCCATCGGTGGCCATCTCATCCAGTTCCTGGAGGCGTTTCACGGATTTTTGGACGGTGATCCAGTTGGTCAGCAGTCCACCCAGCCAGCGCTGGTTGATGTAGAACATGCCGCAACGGTTTGCCTCTTCGGCAATCGCGTCCTGGGCTTGCCGCTTGGTACCCACAAACAGTATGACCTTGCCTTGTCCGGTCAGATCAGTCACGAACTTGCTGGCTTCCTTGAACATCTTCAAGGTTTTTTGCAGGTCAATGATGTAAATTCCGTTCCGCTCACCAAAGATGTATTCCTTCATGCGCGGGTTCCAACGTTTTGTCTGATGCCCGAAGTGAACTCCTGCTTCGAGCAACTCCTTCATGGTGATTGTGGCCAAAATACCTCCTCGTGAGTTGCATTCCGGCATGGCCGGAATTGATTTCCCTCGCCCGCTCCCAAAAGCAGGCGGGGAAGACTATGAAACGACCTACATCGACTGCTAGCGCTTGCTGAACTGGAACCGCTTGCGGGCGCCCTTCTGTCCGTACTTCTTGCGCTCCTTGATGCGCGCATCACGAGACAGCAGGCCGTCAGCCTTTAACGTTTTACGCAGCTCAAGGTTGAACTCGAGCAAGGCACGCGCGATACCCATCTTGACCGCGTCCGCCTGTGCACTCACCCCGCCGCCCTTGACCGTAGCCAGCACATCGAAGGTGCCGGCAAGCTCGACCAACTCCAGGGGCCGCTTGGCGGAAACCCGCTGTTGGTGAGTTACAAAATACGTGTCGTACGGTTTCTGATTAACCACGAAGTTGCCGCTGCCGGGACGCAAGAATACGCGCGCCACGCTGGCCTTGCGCCGCCCTGTTCCGTAGTACTGAACTAAATCTGCCATGTCCGTCCTGTTCTTTATGGTTCCTGCTTAGCGAGCCGTCAATTCCATCACTTCAGGCTGCTGGGCCTGGTGGGGATGCTTGTCACCCCGGTACACCTTGAGCTTGGTCGCCATCTGGCGGCCCATTTTGCTCTTGGGCAGCATGCCCTTGATCGCGTCTTCGACAATCTTCTCCGGCCGACGGGCCAACAAGCGTACGAAAGACTCTTCGCGCAGACCGCCGGGGAAGCCGGTGTAGCGGCGATAGACCTTCTGCTGGCTCTTGAGACCGGTCAGCACGATTTTCTCCGCGTTGACCACGACTACGTGGTCACCCATGTCGATGAACGGGGTGTATTTGGGATTATTCTTACCGCTCAGGGTGCTAGCCGCTTCGGTCGCCAGGCGCCCCAGGGTCTTGCCGCTGGCGTCGATCACAAACCATTTGCGGGTAATATCGTGCGAGCTCGGAAAATACGTAGACATCGTAACCTGCTTCTCCAGGAGAACCTTTTCTTTGGACGCGCTTTGCACACCGCAGAAAACTTCGCGGCCGGCAAATGCCCTCCCGCAAACGAAAGGTCCAGAATCGCTTGAGTGGCGAAGAAAGATTTAAAGCGTCTTCGATTCGCTTTCCTGGCAGGCTACCTGGGCTCGCTCAACGTCAGATCGATTTACGGTGAAGCGGCTTCCCGCACTTGACGGGACTTCACCTCGTTCGGATCAGACAGCGAAACAGAGGGCCGGACGCGGCGCTGCGCAAGAAATTCAGAGTAACGCAATCGGGCAACGGAGTCAACCGGGGTAGGGTTACTCATCGCACACAAAAGAGGCATTTCCGCTTCATTCAGAACAACATACGCTCTTCTTGGAATATAGCGGAGGTCCCCCACACATGACACAACGTGCCTCTGAATCTTTGGTCGCTGCGCTCATTCGCGTCGGGTTGTTGCTGGCCCTGGCCATCATGCTGATGGCCGAGAATGCCCAGGCTCAACCGTCGTCCCACCATTCACGGACTGGCCATACCACAAGCCTGCAATCGCGGCTAGACGCCGCAAGCACTCGAACCACCCGGACGGCGTAGCAGATAGTTCGCTTCCCGGCCGGTGCGTTGGAGCAAGGAGACTTATGATTTTCGAAAAGCAGCTCTCGTCGCTTATGACTGCGGCCCTACTTTGCGGTACATTCACCCCGTTCGTGAGTGCGCAGCAGGCAGCGCCCGCCGGCGGAGCGGCGGCAAGTTCCCCGTCGGTGCTTCCCGCAGTTTCGGCGGCCGCGGGCTCGGATGCAGCTTTGCTTAAGTCAACCCCTCCTCTCACCGAAGACGATCTGCGATCCCGGTACGTCGGCAAGCTGATCTTCCTGCGCGGCTCCTACCTGGGCGACGACCTGAACTTTGACATGAACGGCAAACCCAACGGCTCACCCACAGTCGGATCGTTCACACTTTCCGGGTTCGAGGTCAGGAAAGTAAAGCTTTCCAAGCACAAGCTGGAGATCGAGGCCGATCGTTACGGACTCCACTTCCTGGGCACCCTGCCCTATGAGGACGAAGCCAAAGCCTTTGACCAGGTGAAGATTTCGAAGAAGCCGGTCCACATCTCGATCGAGCGCGAAGTCATAGTCATTCCTAAAGTGAAGAAAGAAAAGAAGAAGAATGAGCCCACACCCCAGGAGTTGGCGGCGGCCCAGACCCTGAAGACCCGGGACGCAGCAGCGCCGGCTACGGCGGGAACGGCCAAACCTGCAGCTCAGGCCGCCACCGTCGAAACCAACGAAGCGTTGAAGGAATCCAACAAAGCCCTCAAGGAATCTACTGAAGCCCTCAAGGAAACCAATGATGCCCTCAAGGCAGTCTCACCGGCGCACAGCGCTATGGTGATGAACAAGGCTCTGAACAATGTCTTTGCCGGTGACATCGATCCGATCATGATGTCTCATCTGCCTGAGTACTGGCAGGAGTACTTCACCAGCAAGAGCGAGCACAAGCAGTACATGCCCAAGGACGCCAGCATCAAGGTGGTCAGCGAGGGTATGACGCCGCCCAGAGTGCTGAACAGCATCGACCCCAGCTCCAACGAATATGCTCAAAAGTACGGGATTGCGGGTATGGAGTTGCTGCGGATCGTGGTCGACGCCACGGGCGTTCCCCGGCAGATGGCGATCGAACGCCCCATAGGCTTTGGGCTGGATGAGAAGGCAGTGGAGGCGATCAAGAACTCGCGCTTCCGCCCAGCGATGGCGAACGGTCAGCCGGTGCCGGTCGTGGTTGACCTGGTGGTCACTTTCCGCATCTACTCCAACCGCACCAAACCGGGTTCGGTGGCGAAGGGATCGAAGCAGACAGTTCTGGCGGCTTCCGTCGCCGATACCGAAGGGCAGGTAGCCGCCCACTGATGCTAAGCTGGCTCGGTGAGCCAGCGCTTTCTTAGTCTGATCAAGAACGGTCAAACGGCAGAGGTTGCCGCCGCCGCGGAAGAAGATCCTTCGCTGATTGCTTGCAGAGACGCCCAGGGCGTCTCTGCTTTTTTGTGGAGCATTTACAGCGGTCAACCGCTGGTCCGGGACTTCCTGCTCGGCCGCGTGCCCAGTCTGGATATTTTTGAGGCCTCCGCGCTGGGGGATTGCAGCCGCATTGAATCGCTGCTGCGACAGGATGCAATGTTGGTTCATGCGAGCTCGGGCGACGGCTGGGCTCCGCTGCACCTGGCAGCCGCATTTGGGGGACCGGCGGCGACCGCTCTGTTGCTAACCCATGGAGCGCACGTACATCGATTTTCGCGCAATCCCCTGCACAACCAGCCACTCCATGCCTGCATTGCCATAAGCCAGGATTGCGAGACCGCGCGGCTGCTGGTCGAGCAGGGGGCGGATGTCAACATGGCGCAGGCGGGCGGCTACACGCCTCTTCACCAGGCTGCGGCCAACGGGCGTGCGGACCTGGTTCAGATGCTGCTTGACGCCGGGGCGGACCGGGCTATGCTCTGCCACCAGGGGAAAACTCCGGCCGACTATGCACGCGAACGTCAACATGATGGCGTGCTGCAGCTGCTTTCTGCTTCTCGAGTCTAGCCCGAGGGGCCGGACGACCGAACGCTGCCCTCCGCGGCTAAATGCCCTTACGGTTGTCACCTACTCGTAGGCCAGCGCCTCGATCGGATCTTTGCGCGCGGCCTTGAGAGCGGGATAAGTTGCCCCCACCAGTGCACCGCCCAGAGCGATCAGGGTAGCGTTGATGATCCAATGAGGATCGACGGGAAAAGGAATGCTGGGAAATCGGATATCCATCGCCTTCTTCAGCAAGAGGGTGGCGCCTACGCCAATGACAATGCCGACGATCGAAAGAAAGGCTGTTTCCCGCAAAACCAGGTCGACGATGTAGGTCTGGGATGCGCCTAGCGACTTCAAGATGCCAATCTCGCGGGTGCGCTCGAGGACGGCGGTATACATCGCCTGGAAGATAACGATGAAGCCGACGACCACCGCCAACCCGATCACGACATAGAGCGCATCCGTAAAGGCGGGCAGGTGCTCCGGCGTCAACTGGGAAAGCGATTCCGCCAGCGTCTGCACCTTGTAGTCAGACAGGCCGGGGGTGGCATGGATTTCCTGTTCGATGAGCTGCTCGTTTTTGGGGTCATCGCTCTTTACGAACATGATCGAGGCATTGTTCTCTGCGCCTAACAGCGCGCCCAGGGTTCGGATAGGCAGGTATTTGCGTGCACCTTTGCCGTGTTCGACAATGCCGCTTATGCGGAAGGGGTGGTCGAGTATCTGGATCGTCTCCCCCACCGAGTAGTGCTTGTCAGACCTGGCAAAGATATCGTCGACGATGACGTCGTTGGGCCCCTGGAAAGGGCCTCCGGAGACGAACACGAAGGGGCGCAGCGCGTTGAAACTGACGTAATCAATGCCCCAAATCGTCTCCACGCTGCTTTTTACGGATAACTGCTGAATGGCTGGCGAGGCTACCGCAACGTGCGGCAGTTTGCGCAAAACGTCGGCCACCTTGGCAGGGATGGGTGCGCCGCTCACCCCGGCGATAAAGCTGGCGTTGGGCGGACGGACGATGAGATCGGCGCCAATGCCGCTCTGCTGCCGCCGCGAACCTTCAATCTGGCCGAACAGGATGCCCACGATCGACAGGATCATGGCCACCTCGATGGCGACTGCGAGAATGCTGATAGCGGAGCGTAAAGGCCGGTGCAGCAGGTTGCCGATGACTAACCTATTCATGCTATTCGCCTGACTGTGCCGAGTGTAGCAAAATTGGTTTATGGCTTGATCCTGGCCGATCTGCTAGTGCCATGGAGCGTAACTCCAGTAACTCAAAAGATGCTGTAGCGTGCACAAAATAAAGGGCTACAGGATTTGCTTTTGATCTGGCTATCACGCGGCTTTATGGTTGAGAATGTTGGTATAGGTCCAGCCGACGGGTTGAGGGTATGGGGAAATTCGGCGATACATTGCGACAGGAACGGGAGTTCCGCGGGATCACGCTGGACGCGATTACCCGGGTAACGAAGATCAGCAACCGTCACTTGATAGCCCTGGAGCAGGAGCACTTCGAGGTGCTCCCGGGCGGCGTTTTCAACAAAAGCATGGTGCGGGAATATGCCCGCGTCGTTGGCCTGGATCAAGAGGAATGGGTCGGACGCTATCTCTCGGCGCACCAAACGACCAGGGAGCTCGACGACGACGGCTGGATGCGTTTTGCAGAAAATGCCAGCAAGGCCCGTGGGGATTCGGGCAGACGGAGCCGCCCCGACCAGCGTCTGCGCTGGACGGGCATTGGGTTGCTCGTGCTCCTGGTGGCGGGTCTCAGTTGGTTCGTCTGGAGCTATGTAAACAAGAAGATGTCGATGGAAACGCCTCTACACGTGACTCGTTCGGTTGCGGCAGTGTCCATAGACGTCCGTTTTGATTACCGCGCTTTACCACCACTGACAGCAAACAGGTTTTGCCTGTCGGACCCCCCTCTGATACGGTCATAAAAGGCTTAAAAGGACGAAAGCCGCGCGTACGGTGCGCGTTGAAGAATTAGGAGGAAGCTGCTTTGCCACAACATGATCGATTTTTGTTTACCTCTGAGTCGGTGACGGAAGGACATCCCGACAAGATTGCTGATCAGATCTCTGACGCCATCCTCGACGCCTGCCTGGCGCAGGATCCTTATAGCCGGGTCGCCTGCGAAACGCTGACCGCCACCGGCCTGGTGGTCATCGCCGGTGAAATCACGACCAAGGCATACGTCGACTTCCAGTCCTTGGTGCGCGGGGTGGTGGCTTCGATCGGATATGACAACGCGCTCTACGGCTTCGACTCCAATACCTGCGCCGTGATCTCCAGCATCAACAAGCAATCCGGCGATATCGCCATGGGTGTAGACACCGGCGGAGCGGGCGACCAGGGCATGATGTTCGGCTATGCGACCAACGAGAACGAAGACCTGTTGCCGACTCCGATTTCGCTCGCCCACAAGCTAAGCAAGAAGCTGACCGATGTGCGCAAGAGCGGTCTGCTTTCCTACCTTCGGCCCGATGGCAAGAGCCAGGTGACCGTGGAATACGACAAGGATATGAACCCGGTCCGGGTGGACGCCGTGGTGATCTCCACCCAGCATTCCGAGACCATTTCTACTGAAGAGCTCCGCGCCGACATTCTGAAGCACGTGATCCAGGCGACCTTGCCATCCAAGTTGCTGGATGAGGACACCAAGTACCACATCAATCCGACCGGCCGTTTCGTCATCGGCGGTCCGATGGGCGACACGGGCTTGACCGGGCGGAAAATCATCGTCGACACCTATGGCGGTATGGGCCGCCACGGCGGCGGCGCCTTCAGCGGCAAGGATCCGACAAAGGTCGATCGTTCGGCGGCTTATATGGCCCGCTACATCGCCAAGAACATCGTGGCGGCTGGTTTGGCCAAGCGATGCGAAGTGCAGTTGGCTTATGCGATCGGTGTGGCTGAGCCGGTGAGCGTGCTGGTTGAAACCTTTGGCACCGGAGAAGTGGACTCGGCCACGCTGCAGAAGCTGGTTCGTGCCAACTTCAAGCTGACACCGAAGGGCATTATCGAGAGCCTGGACCTGCGCCGCCCGATCTATCGCAAGACGGCGGCTTATGGCCACTTCGGTCGCTCAGATAAGGACTTCACTTGGGAAGCCACCAACAAAGCGCAGGCCCTGCGCGAGGCGGCTGGTCTTAAGGGGAAGCCGGAATTGGCGCCTGCTTCTAAATAATTCACCGGCAAGAAACGGATAGCGTCGCGCTCTGGGTTGGGTTGATGATTGTGGCATGTCAAGCATTCGACAGGCTGATCTCAACCCAACCCAGGCGTGGCAGCAAGTTCTGGCGCGGGATGCGAGCGCTGATTTTTTCTATGCCGTAGTCAGCACCGGGATCTTCTGCCGCCCTTCCTGCCCCAGCAAGCGCCCTGTCGCAACCAATGTACGTTTCTTTTCTGAAGCAGCCGGAGCCTTGGCTGCGGGCTATCGTGCGTGCAAACGGTGTGCTCCTCTGGGCGAGCACCGGGAAGCGGCCACCGTGGCCCGGCTTTGCCGTTACCTTTCCGCGCATCGCGATCGGGTGGTGACCCTGGCCGATCTGGCCAAGTTGGTGCACAGCAGCCCTTTTACCGTCCAGCGCATGTTCACCCGGGTTCTGGGTGTAAGCCCGCGCGAGTATCAGGCGCAGCTTCGGGCTAGCCATGTTCGGCGTAGCCTCTCCGAATCTGGAGCGAGCGTCACGGATGCGATTTACCAGGCGGGGTATTCGTCCTCAAGCCGCTTTTATGAGCAGGCGGCGGAAAATCTGGGCATGAGCCCTACCCGGTTTCGGGAACGGGGATTGAATGAGACGATCCGGTTTGCCACGGCTCCCTGTGAGCTCGGAATCTTGCTCGTGGCGGCTACGGAACGGGGGGTTTGCAGCGTTATGTTGGGCGATCGGGTGGAGACCCTGGAACGGTTGCTACGGCAGCAGTTTCGCGCGGCGAATATTCTTCCGGACACCACGGGTATAGCGGAACAGGTAAAAGCCGTCCTTGCGGCCATGACGGATCATCCGGCTGCTGGGGATATTCCCCTTGACGTGCGCGCGACCGCGTTCCAGGCGCGGGTGTGGCAGGCGCTTAGGGAAATACCGCGTGGGGAGACGCGGAGCTATGCGCAGTTGGCGGAGGCTATCGGGCAGCCGACCGCGGTGCGGGCGGTGGCTCGGGCTTGCGCTACCAATCCGGTTGCGATTGCGGTGCCTTGCCACCGCGTGATCGGTAGCGACGGTTCGCTCACCGGATACCGGTGGGGTGTCGAGCGTAAGAAGAAGCTTTTGCTCATGGAGAGCCGTGGGTGGAAGTGTGTGCCTTAAGCGCCCCGGTTGTGTGTGAGGTTCTAACCAATGGCATCTGAGTCCCGGAGGGACGGCTGTCGTTTAAAGTTTTCAGTCGTCCCTGCGGGACTTTTCAATGGCGCATTCAAACCCAGGACTGCGTCCTGGGCTAAGTTCAGTCGTCCCTCCGGGACTCGGTACTGATTAGGCCGAGCCCTTGGTGCCTGTCGCCAGCACGGTCTGGAAGAACGGCGCTTCGGTTTCTTTATGCACGACCGCGGTGTGCAGGTTTGCGAAGCCGGCCTTACTCAACAGCAGCTGCAGTTCCACTTCACTGAAGCCGAGCCAGACGTCGGCGTATAGCTCCCTGGCCTCGGCAAAGCGATGCTGCACCAGATCCAGAATGGCGATCCTTCCCCCCGGCTTCAGAATGCGCCAGGCTTCCGCTACCGCGCGCTCCGGATGCTGAGCATGGTGCAGCGATTGGCTGAAGAGCGCAAGGTCTACGGAGCTGTCCGCTATCGGCACTGCTTCCAGGTCCCCCTTGCGATACTCGAGCGCCGGGACTCCCTGCTTTCGCGCTAGGTCGCTTCCCAGCTCAACCATCTTGTCTGAGTTGTCGACCGCAATCACCCGCTGCGCGCGCTGCGCCAGCAGCAGTGAGAATGCTCCTTCTCCCGCGCCCAGGTCGGCGATCACCATCGGCGGCAGCATCAGTAACAGGGCCTCAGCGATGCTTTTCCAGGATCGCCCGGGAACGTACTCGCGCCCCAGACGGCCTGCCATGTCATCGAAAAAGGCTCGCGTCTTATCCTGCCGCTTGTGCAGCACCAATTCCAGCGCGGCTTGGTCGTGCCGGGACTCCGGCAGATCCTCCTGCTGTAATAAGGCCAGCATTTTGGACAGAACTTCGCCCGATTTTGACCGGTACCAGATATTCTTGCCGGCGCGCCGATCCTCGACCATACCCGCGTGTTTCAACTGCGCCAGATGAGTCGAGATGGTGCTCTGCCCCATGCCCAGAATCTCCTGCAATTCGGCTACGGAAAGCTCCTCGCGTGACAGAAGTAACAGCATGCGCAGGCGATTTGCGTCTCCCAGCACACGGAGAGATTTTACGATTGACGGGATGGCCATTTCTGATATTGTATCAATATATCCCGATGTATTGATATGAGGCGATAAAACATGTCACCAGCAACGATTGACCGTAAAGCCACCGACTACAAGGTGGCCGACCTTTCCCTGGCCGATTGGGGCCGCAAAGAGATTTCCATTGCCGAACACGAAATGCCCGGGCTTATGTCGATTCGCCGCAAGTATGCCGCGGCCAAGCCTCTTGCCGGCGTGCGCATCACAGGCTCCCTGCACATGACCATTCAGACCGCAGTGCTGATCGAGACTCTGGTGGAGTTGGGCGGCGATGTGCGCTGGGCCAGCTGCAATATCTTTTCTACCCAGGACCACGCGGCCGCGGCTATCGCGAAAGCCGGTGTTCCTGTATTTGCGTGGAAGGGCGAGTCCCTCGAAGAGTACTGGTGGTGCACGGCACAGGCTCTCGACCACGGAGAGGGCAAGGGTCCCCAATTGGTTGTTGATGACGGCGGAGACGTGACCCTGCTGATCCACAAGGGCTATGAACTGGAAAATGGAGATGGTTGGGTCAACACCTCCTCTTCGAATCACGAAGAGCAGGTGATTAAGGACCTGCTGAAGAAGATTCACGCCGAGGACCCCAAGCACTGGCACAAGGTTGCGAAGGAATGGCGCGGCGTATCGGAAGAGACCACGACCGGAGTTCACCGGCTGTACAAGATGAAGGAACAGGGCAAGCTTCTGGTTCCGGCCATCAACGTCAACGATTCGGTCACCAAGTCGAAGTTCGACAATCTGTATGGCTGCCGCGAATCGCTGGCTGATGGCATCAAGCGCGCCACGGATGTGATGGTGGCGGGCAAAGTTGCCGTGATCTGCGGCTACGGCGATGTAGGCAAGGGTTCGGCTCACTCCCTGCGTGGCATGGGCGCGCGGGTGGTGGTCACCGAGATCGACCCCATCAACGCCCTGCAGGCTGCCATGGAAGGCTTTGAAGTCACCACGGTCGAGGACACGCTCGGGCGCGGCGATATTTATGTGACCTGCACCGGCAATCTGGATGTGCTGACGCTGGAACACATGTCGAAGATGAAAGACCAGGCCATCGTTTGCAACATTGGCCACTTCGACAACGAAATCCAGATCGACCGCCTCAACGCCGCGAAGGGCGTGGAGAAGGTCAACGTCAAGCCCCAGGTGGATCAGTACAACTTCGCCGCCACCAACGGCAAGCCGGCGCACACCATCTTCGTGCTGGCGGAAGGCCGCCTGGTTAATCTGGGTTGCGCTACCGGCCATCCCAGCTTTGTGATGAGCAACAGCTTCGCAAACCAGACTCTGGCTCAGCTCGACCTGTGGAAGAACAAGGACACCTACAAAATCGATGTCTACACCCTGCCCAAGCATCTGGACGAGGAAGTAGCGCGGCTGCACCTGGAGAAGATCGGCGTCAAGCTAACCACGTTGACCCCGGCTCAGGCCGACTACCTGGGCGTCGCTCCCGAAGGCCCTTACAAGCCGGATACCTACCGCTACTAACCAAACGACGTAATACAATCTAAGGGCTCCGGTCTCCTGACTGGAGCCCTTCTCTTTTGCGGCAACGACGGCCCGGTCATCTCTTTCCCCCTTTGAAACGTCTTATGAGCATGAAACAGAAGGTCCCCATCATCGGCTGCCTGCTGATCCTCGGCTCCCGTATGCTGGCGCAAGCGCCTGCCGTCTCCGCGACTCCCCATCCGGCGGTCGAGGTGATCAAGGCCACCACTCCGGACGCATCGCAACTCAAGGCTCGCAAGGGGTCCTACTCCTTCAAAATCGAAGGCGGGGATTGGACCGACACCGGGGTGACGGTCACGCCTGCGGACCACCTCAACATCACCGCGACCGGCAATCTTGCCCTCGCGGACGGGAGATCCTCCCCACCCGACGGCCTGACGCGGGGATGGAAAGACCTGGTGCGCTCTTACCCGTTGAATTCGGCCAACAGCGGCGCTTTAATTGGCCGCATCGGCAATGCCGACGCGGCTGTTCCCTTCCTCATCGGCGCCAGCAAGGATATGGATGTCTCGGCGACCGGCAATCTCTATCTGCGGCTGAACCTCAGCTCCGATCTTTCCGGAACCGGGAACGTCGAGGTCAAGATGAAGTTGACCAACCAGCCGGCGCACAAGACTGTTTCCGCGCCGGACCTGGCGAAACTTTTGTCACCGCAACTGTTCGCGGATGTTCCCCGCCGGGTGGGGGATCTGCAAGGCAATCCCGGAGACATGGTGAACTACGCCCTGATTGGCACCGAGGACCAGGTGACCAAAGCGTTTGCTGCCGCGGGCTGGGTGCAGGTCGACAAGACCACGGAGGACGCGGTTGTCCACGGGTTGATCTCGACTCTGTCTCACGCGGCGTACACCGAGATGCCGATGAGCACGCTTTATTTGTTTGGCAGGTCGCAGGACCTTTCGTATGCCCGCGCGGATCCGCTCGCGGTGGCTGCGATCCGGCATCATTTGCGAGTGTGGAAGACCGCCAAAACGGTAGGGGGCGAGCCGCTTTGGGTGGGATCTGCGACCCACGATAATGGGTTTGAGAAGGATCAGCGCAATGGCGGAGTCACTCATCACATCGACGCTAATGTCGACCAGGAACGTGATTTTCTGGAGCAGAGTTTCTCCGGGGCCGGGGTTATCGCCGGTGCTGCTTATGTGGAGCCGGCGAATCCGCTGACTACGGCAAAGACGGCTACGGGGGGTACCTTTGAATCGGATGGACGAATTGTGGTCATGGATTTGAAGTGAACGGCCTCCGGGACATTTAGAGGGGGGGTGAGAAGCCCGGATCTTTGTTGGGCGTTTACGGCCCGACTAGTCGTGCCTTGATACAAGGCTGAGCAAAGCTCGCCCGTTCCCTCGATTCAAATCTATCGCCCGGCGCTTCGTTTAGTGGATCTACTGCGTTGCCGCGGCGGCGGATGTGGCGGGGGGAGGCGCGATGGGCTGTAGTTTGGCCAGGCGGTCTTTGAAGATCCTGCGCGCAACATCCGGCCAGAATTCGTTGAAGACGCCGCCTAGCGCGCCATAGGCAGTGACCGTAAAGCCGCGCTCGAAGGTCAGGTCCGCACCACGATCAGACGCCGGATAGTAAAGGTTGGAGATTCCCCCGGCAGCCAGGTTTCCAAACACATTTGCGTAGTTTGGGCCCCATTTGCCGTTGTCCCTCTTGGACCATACGGTGGTCGACAGAGAGTAGAAAAGGCGGGAGGAAAAGCTTCCCGTGCCTCGCCGGAAGTAACGCGGATCCTCCTTTAACAGGATCGGAAAGATGGCATTGCCGAGCATGGTGCCGTCGAAGTTGTCAGCATAGGAGGCACCCCAGCGCTTTCCGTACCCCTGCAACCCCTGCCCATAGCCTGGAAAGTCGTTTTGTATCTGGCTGCGAGCGGCATCGAGCCCGGCGACGACAAAGGTAACCGGATCTACGGCGCTCCGGAAAGCAATATGCAGTTTCTGCTTTGGCGAGAGCGGCACCGCATCTCCGTTGTAAGAAACGTTGAAATTGGGCACCACCCCGGCGATTCGCTGCTTCTCTTGCTGCTTGACCTGCTCTGCCGCCAGTTGCTGTTGCGACAGGGTCGATTGACCGGATATGGAAGTTGCGGGAGCGGCTGAAGCAGACTCGGTCTGAGCCTGAGCGGCACAGGCTAAACAAATCACCAGGGCGGATGCCCCCAGCCGGCGAAACGAACGGAAGGTCATCACGCTTGCTCTTTCCCCAGAGTTTTATGCCTCTCCCACGCTGGCGGAATGGATCCGGCAAACCCCAGACTCGGCCTTCGCTTCCTAGGTTAGGATGGCTGCGCCAAGCTTAACCTTGATCTCTCCTGCTTTCCCTCCCACAAAAGGTGGCGGCCGGCAATGAAGCGAAAAGTCACAAAAAACAAAATCCAGAAGTCAAAGTCGGTTCGTACAACTTCTGTGCCACCAACTCAGGAATCTCTCTCTCATGGCCGCAAAGAGGCAGCGGAAGCTTCTACCGTGCTTTGCAAAGATTGCAAATATGCATCGCAGGTCGAGTCATTCGTCACCGTGGATGCCCTGCACGTGCAGTGCCCGCTATGTCTCTATGTTTTCTTTATGGATGAGGCGCAAAGGAAAGCACTTGCTGGTCCAGAATAGCGCCGGACGCTGAGTTACTGGATTCAGGCGAGCTCGTCTTCTTTTGTGCTGGCTGGAGAGGAAACGGCTGACGACTTCCTCTGTTTTGCGATCGCGTCCAGGACCCCGTTGAGGAAATTGAGTGACTCCGGGGCAGAGTAGCGGCGGGCTATCTCGAGCGACTCGTTGATCACTACGGGCACCGGGGTATCGGGAAATCCCAGGAGTTCGGCGATGGCTGTCCGCAGCACGTTGCGGTCGACGGCGGGCATCCGGCTCAGGCGCCAGTTCGCCGAATGAGATTGGATGAGGGCATCGATTTCTTCATTGCGGGCGGTGGCTACGCGGAAGATGTCCTCGGAAAAGCCTCGGGTTTCAGCATCGACTTCGTCCCGCGAGCCCCAGAATGTCTTTCGCACCTGGTCGGGAGTGTGTTTGCCGACGTCGGCCTGGAACAACATCTGCATAGCCAGTTCGCGTGACTTGCGCCGCTTACCAGTGGCGCTCATGGAGCCTGCATCTTACGGTCCAGTGAGACCATCTCGATGGCGGCGATGGCGGCTTCGAATCCCTTATTGCCGGCCTTGATCCCGGCGCGGTTCAGCGCCTGCTCCAGGTTCTCGCAGGTCAAGACGCCAAAGGCGTGAGGTATGCCCGTTTCCTGCTGCGATTGGCCGATGCCGCGCGACACCTCGTTGTAGATAGCTTCATAGTGGGCAGTCTCTCCGCGCAGCAGTACGCCCAGGGTAATCACCGCGTCCACATGGCCACTCGCCGCGGCTTTGCGCGCTGCCAGGGGGATTTCCCAGGCTCCGGGCACGCGGATCACCTGCACATCGCGACGGGAAGCACCGCTGCGGTAGAGCCCGTCCAGCGCTCCCTGCAAGAGGCGGTCGGTGATCACGGCGTTCCAACGCGAGACAACGACCGCAAAGCGCATGCCGTGCGCGGTCAGATCACCTTCCACTGCCACGGGTTTGCCCTTAAGGGGATCATCCCACTCCCAGAAGGCGATGGAGTGGCCGGGAGCTGGTTCTACGATGAACAGGCGGGTCTTCCAGTGGGTCTCGGTTACGGGGCTGATGCGATGTTCGGTTTCTTGCTCGCCCCAGTTGCTGGTCATCCAATCGCGGGCCACCGCCTGGACCGCCTCGAGGCCGGTCACTTCCACCATGATTTCCGCAGAAGACGGCGCGATGCCGTCGGCAAACTCTAGATTCCCGAGCGGCGCCAGGAACGAAACCCCGCGGCTCAACTCTTCTTGCCAGCCCCGGCCGCCTTCAAATCCAAGGGCGGAAAAGAAGCTGGCCAGCTTGGCGTACGCCTCCGGCGTGCCTGCCGGGCGCACGATTGTGATTCCCTTAATCATGCTCCTCTGACTGTATCACCGGTGCTTTGAAGAGCATTTTGCTATTACTGTGGTGGGGGATGGGATCAGCGAGGGGCGGCCATGCTTACGGAATGGCCGCGTCCATCTCAGATTCCTCGCTGACACCAATAGCAAATTGCTCTAGACTCACAGCTTCGCCCGCGGAGTGGATCGACATGGTTTTGGAGAATATTCGCTACGAACTGCGACCGCCGATTGCGGTGGTCACGATTGACCGGCCTAAGGTTCTCAATGCGCTGAACCGCCAGAGCATGACGGAACTGGAGCAGGTTTTCACCGAACTTCAGAAGAACCCTGACGTCCGCGTTGTTCTGCTTACCGGGGCGGGAGAAAAGGCGTTTGTTGCCGGAGCGGACATTGGGGAGTTGGCTTCCCTTTCCCCGCTGGAGGGCGAACAGATCGCGGCCCGCGGGCAAGGAATTTTCCACCTGATCGAGAATTGCGGGAAGCCGGTGATCGCCTGCATCAACGGCTTCGCCCTGGGCGGCGGCTGCGAGCTGGCGCTAGCCTGCACGCTGCGCATTGCGAGTTCCACCGCCCGCCTGGGCCAACCTGAGGTAAAGATTGGCATTATCCCTGGCTATGGTGGAACCCAGCGCCTGCCTCGCTTGATCGGCAAAGGGGCAGCGCTCAAGATAATTCTCACCGGTGAGGCCGTCAGCGCGGCGGAGGCCCTGCGGTTGGGCCTGGTCGACGAGGTGGTAGAGCCGGATCAGCTATTGCCGCGCGCCGAGCAACTCGCCGAGACCATTGCCAAGATGGCTCCGCTGGCAGTCCGCGACTCCATTCGCGCCGTGAATTCGGGATACGATCTGCCGCTGGCGAGCGCTCTTGAGCTGGAAGCTTCGCTTTTTGGCCTGGCCTGTTCCACCAGCGACAAGGCGGAGGGTGCACAGGCCTTTCTCGAGAAGCGCGCTCCCATCTGGAGCGGAAAATGAACCACGCTCACCAACCGGTACGCGCAGACTTGGCGGCAATCCGGTGTTCCGCTTGCTATGCTTGATTTTGTGGCTCGGCCGCAACCTGCTTCCTTCCCGATAGGCCGGCAACGGCGCTTGGCATTTCCGGCAATCCAGTTCGCCTTGTTATGCGCGCTTCTGCCCAGCGTTACCGGCTGCCGGAACGCAACGCAGACCTCTGCGCCCACCCGGGCAGAGGTGCGGCAGGAACGCCGTGCCGAACAGAGCAAGATGGACACGGCCCGGCAGGAATTGGAGCAGATTCCACCGCCATCCAAGAATCGCTATCTCAGCGTGCACACCAAAGACGCCTACGGCAATCCATTTCTCGTGGTTCATCCCCAGACGGTTACCCTCACCGTTCTCTATCGCGACCAGGATCCCAATGGGTTTAACGCCGGGGGCCTGTTGCGGCCAGTGAAAGCCCGCAAGCAGGAGGTTGACGTGCGGATTGCTGATTTGCCCGAAGCACTCGCTTCCCTTTCGCCTGACGTCTGGCCCTACGGCCGGGTAGTCGCCATCGAAGAATCGCCCACTGCGCCCAAAACGGAGCGGGTCGCCATCCGGCGCAATGTCGAGGCCACCATCCAGATCCTCAACGACCTTGGGGTGGTGGTGGACGAATGGACCGGGTCGACCGGCGCACTGTTACGCTAGGGACTTGTCTGCGTCCATCCATCCCGTAGCTCTCTCGCGGTTCCACGATTTCGTTTTCCCATCCGGCTTCAGCGATGTGGGGCTTTTCTTGCTGAAAAGCCCCGTAAAAAGCATCTTTACCGCCGACATCTATCGTGCAACCGCTCTGGCCGTGTTTTGCGGGTGCTTTCTGCTGGTGACCGGCGCAGGGTTCTGGGCTGTGCGCTGGCGGCGGCCGGACGTCGACAGTCCAGGTCTCGATGAGTGGGGGCTGGCGGGACGCAAGTTCGGCACCCTGGTGACCTGGTTCCTGATCGGTGGAGACCTGTACACGGCCTACACCGTCATAGCGGTTCCTGCCGCGTTGTTCGGGGCCGGCGCGATCGGCTTCTTCGCCATTCCGTACTGCATCATGAGTTATCCCCTCATGATGCTGGTGCTCCCGCCACTCTGGCGGATATGCCATAAAAACAGTTACATAACACTGGCGGATTATGTGCGCGGGCGCTACCAGAGCCGTTGGCTTTCGGTCGCCGTGGCGGTTACCGGGATCCTCGCCACCATGCCCTACATCGCGCTGCAGTTGATCGGCATGCGTGAGGTCATTGCCGCTCTGGGCATACACGGAGAGTGGCCGCTGATTGCAGCCTTCGTGATTCTCGCCGCGTACACCTACTCGAGCGGCCTGCGCGCGCCGGCGCTGATTGCCATTGTGAAAGACGTGATGCTCTACATCATGGTGCTGGCGGCGGTGATCATCATTCCCTTGCGGCTCGGCGGCTATGGACACATCTTCGCGGTGGCTTCTTCTTCACTGGCCAAGCACTCGCCACCGGCTTCGATTATCCTGCGTCCCGCGCAATTCGCGAGCTATGCCTCGCTTGCCCTGGGGTCGGCGATGGCGCTTATGCTTTATCCGCACACCATCACGGGCACACTGAGCGCGGAGAGTGACCGCGTGATCCGCCGCAATGCTGCACTGATGCCGGCCTACAACCTGCTGCTTGGCTTGATCGCGTTGATGGGTTACCTGGCAATTGCGGCTGGCGTCCACACCGCCGACACATCCAGCGCGGTTCCGTTGTTGCTGACTACGGTCTTCCCTTCCTGGTTTGCCGGGTTTTGCCTGGCCGCGATTGCCATTGGAGCGCTGGTGCCGGCGGCCATCATGTCGATTGCCACAGCCAATCTCTTCACCCGCAATCTTTACGGGGAACTGGTTCATCGGTCGTTCTCCTCCGCAGCCATGACGGGCGGGCAGGAAGCAGCCATGGCTAAGGTTGTTTCTCTGGCGATCAAGTTGGGCGCGCTTGCGTTTGTTCTGCTGGCGCGAACTCAGTTTGCCATCGAACTACAACTGCTGGGTGGGGTATGGATTTTGCAGGTGTTTCCGGCTGTGGTGGGTGGGCTTTTCAGCCGCTTCTTTCGCGGCCCCGCGTTGCTGTGGGGATGGCTCGCCGGCATGGCTGCGGGCACGACCATGGTCGGTTCGCTGGGACTCAGGAGCTCGATTTATCCGCTGCATTATGCTGGACACGTGTATGGGGTGTACGCTGCGTTGCCCGCGCTTGCAGTTAACCTGGGGGTTGCGGCGGTGGTGTCGCTGGTGATGAAGATCTCCGGCAGGGCCCCAGCGGAGGATTTGACAGCAAGCGCTGCGTAGCTGGGAGTGTGGAGATCTTGTCCTTGGGGTTCCCAAGGACTGCGGCCAAGAAGAGAGTCCTGGCAACGTGGAGTGAAAGCATTTGAAAAATTCCGTTTTCGGCCCATGTACGCCCCACGGCAAGCCGGGGCAGGTTGGGCGAACGTTGAGGGGCACCCGTCCAAAATCCACGAGCTTGGTTGAGGAGAAAATGCATGAGCGATAAGCAGATTGGGCTCGTTGGACTGGGGGCCATGGGCTTGGGAATGGCGGGGTCGTTGCGGCGGGCAGGTTACAACGTTCATGTATTCGATGTGCGCCGCGAGGTGGCCGAGGGTTTTGCTGCGGAGGGTGGAGTGGTTTGCCGTAGTCCGGTTGAGATGGCGGGGTTGTGCGAAGTGATGATCAGCGTTGTCGTCAATGCGGCGCAAACAGAGACTGTGTTGTTCGGCGACGGTGGTGCGGCAGCAGCCATGAAAGCCGGCAGCGTCTTCGTGATGTGCTCCACGGTCGATCCTGGCTGGTCGATTGGACTGGAGAAACGTCTGGCAGAGAAAGGCATCGTGTACCTCGATGCGCCGATCTCCGGGGGCGCGGCCAAGGCGGCGAAGGGCGAGATCACCATGATGACGTCCGGACATCCCGATGCATATACGAAGGCCGGGGGCGCACTCGATGCGATGGCGGCAAAGGTCTATCGTCTTGGCCCGGCGGCCGGTTACGGCAGTAAGGTCAAGATCATCAACCAGCTTCTTGCGGGCGTGCATATTGCGGCCGCCGCGGAAGCGATGGCACTGGGTCTGCGCGAAGGAGTGGATCCAGCCGCCCTCTATGACGTGATTACCCACAGCGCCGGCAACAGCTGGATGTTCGAGAACCGGATGGCTCATGTGCTGGCTGCCGATTACACTCCGCTTTCGGCGGTGGACATCTTCGTCAAGGATCTCGGCCTGGTGCTCGACGCAGCCCGCGCCAGCAAGTTTCCTTTGCCACTCGCCAGCACCGCACACCAGATGTTCCTGCAAGCTTCAGCCTCCGGTTTGGGGCGAGAAGATGATTCAGCCGTGATCAAGATATTTCCGGGAATCGAGCTGCCTCGCGTTCGCTGATCTGCCTCCAGAAAGCGCGCGGCGCGACGCACGCTACACCTCTGCCCATTGCCGTAGCAAATTGTGATAAATGCCGGTGAGCTGGACGGCGGCCGGATTGGACGGCAGGTCTCGGTTCACGCGCTGGGTAGCGTCGTCGAGGTCGAACAGAAGAGTCCGCTGAGCATCGCTGCGCACCATGCTCTGGATCCAGAAGAACGAGGAGACGCGGCGGCCTCTTGTTACCGGCTCGACGCGGTGCAGACTCGATGAAGGATAGACCACCATGTGCCCCAACGGCAGCTTCGCTTTATGGATGCCGTAGGTGTCCTCGATCATCAGATCGCCACCGTCATAGTCTTCGGGCGGGGTTAGAAAAAGGGTAGCCGAGAGGTCGCTGCGCACGCGGTGTGAGCTCCCCTTTACATGACGGATTGCGTTGTCGACGTGCGTTCCGAAGGACTGCCCACCCCCATAACTGTTGAAGAGGGGTGGGAAGACTTTCATGGGCAGAGCAGCGGAGATGAAGAGCGAATTCTGGCCAAGCGCAGTCAGGATCATGTCGCCGATCTCGATTGCCGCGGGATGGCCTTCCGGGATCTGCAAATTATCTTTGGCCTGGGCCGACTGATGGCCGGCGGTCACGCGGCCATCTACCCACTCAGCCGAAGCCAGGGTTCGCCGCGCGTGCGCAATTTGATCGGCGGTCAAGACATGGGGAATCGTAATCAACATGGTTGCGTGGCTTCTCCTTCGCGGTTTGACGATGGATTTTAGAATCTAAAGTTGAGGCCAAAGAGACCCGACGTGCCTGCTCCGGGCACTATGTGCGCGGGATGGATTTCGTCGATGTAATTGCGGTTGGCAAGGTTAAAGACGTTCGCCTGCAGTGACAAATTGTCGGTCAGGGTGTAGCGAGCCATGGCGTTGAGGACAATATAGCCCGGTACTTGCTTCACCAGGCCGGTGGTGGGATCGAGCGGCACGGTCGAACTGGCAGTGCGGCTGTCGACATAGTTGCCGCCCCCGCCTATGGTCAGCCGCTGCATGGGCTGATAAGTCGTCCACAAATTAAAGAGATGGTTGGGCACGTTGGCCAGCCTGTAGCCCACGGCAAGCGGATAGTACTGCGAATTGACCACCTCGCTATGCATGTAGGTGTAGCTGGAAAGGATTTGCCAGCGATTGCTGACGCGGCCATTGAGCACCAGTTCCGCACCGTCGACCCGCTGCGTTCCGGCCAGCACGTAGAGGAGCGAGTTGGTAGGCGACGCTTCGCGGGCGTTGTCTTTTGTAGTGCGAAAGAGGTCAGCGCGCAAGGAGAAGCGCGCGTTGTTCAGATCCCACTTGGTGCCGACCTCGTAGGACCGGTTGAATTCAGGCGCGAGGTTTGCTGTGCCGGTACCGGCCGGCCCGACGGTGAGCGCGAGCGTTTCGGCGGATGGGTTAAAGGAGGTGCCGTAGTCGAAGTAAATGCTACCGTAACTGACCGGTTTGTACACCGCCGCGGCGCGCCAGCTGGGCTTGCGATCGAGCCGGCTCGGGTAGGTGATGGCAGGCGGACCCTGGACAATCGGGCCCCCAGGAAACGCCTGTTTCGGAGTGGGGTAAGCAATGCTTTTCTCATCGGTAAGGAAGCGGTCGAAGCGAGCTCCCCCGATCAGCTCCCAGTGGCTGCCGAATTGCAAGGTGTCGAGGAGATAAAGACCATAACTGGTAGAGGCGACATGAACGTTGGAAGCAGGCGCAGAAGTACCGCTGAAGCTTTGGCTCTCATTGGGTGTGAGCAGGCTGGCTGTGGGCACGGTATTGATGGTTTGCCCGGACGGATTCACGAAATTGAAGGTCGGCCGCACCGGGTCCGAAGTCTCACGCCCGCCCTCGGCGCCGATCACGACAATGTGCCGTATACCGAGCGTTTTCAGATGCGCCGTGGCGTCAAGCTGGTCCCAGAGGAGGCCCTCGTCGCTGAGGGTCGCAATCTGATTGCGGTTGACCGCGATCTGATTCAGCGGCGTGGATGGAGTAATGGATCCCGCGGTGGCGTTGTTTAACTGCGGCTCAGTGATTCTGGCATCGCGGTGATTGTTGGCAACGCGAAAGCGGTTGCGGAGGATGGCCCAATCAGAGACATCGTGCTCCACTTTGATCGTCCCCATATCGACATCGGTCCGGAGGTAGTTGCCGTCGCGAAAGCCATAGTAGTTGTGGCGCGCGACAGGGGCGGGGCGGTTGAAGTACCAGGGAATGCCGTAATCGGGAATGTCATCTTCGGAGAAGTGGAAGTAGCTGGTGGTGAGACGGTTGGCGGTTTCCAAGCCAAGCGCGAACGATGGGGCTACCCCGAAGCGACGATTTTCGGTTACATCGCGCTCCGCCACGTTGGACTCATTGCCCATGAGGTTGAGCCGAACCGCCGCTCCGTGACCCACGTTCTCCAAGGGCTGGTTAATGTCTGCGGTAAAGCGGCGAGTGATGTCTGTGCCGAAGTCGCCTTCGGCCACGACGAACGGATGGTTCACGGGGGTTTTGCTTTCCTGATTGATGACACCGCCGGTCGACCCGCGGCCAAAGGTGACAGAGGAAGGGCCCTCGAGTACTTCGACCTCCTGATAGTTGAAGGAATCGCGATAATAGCTGCCAAAGTCGCGCATGCCATCCAGGAAGATGTCGTTGCGCGCTGTGAAGCCGCGGAGGGTAAGGTTGTCGCCCTGCGAGCCTCCTTCGCCGGCTGCCAGGCTGATGCCGGGCGCGTTGCGCAAAGTATCGCGCAAGGTGGTCGCACCTTCTTCGTGGATGACCGCCTGGGAAATGGCGGTGATGGATTGTGGCGTATCCAAAAGCGGCACGGGATAACGGTCGAGGCTCAGCTGCGGGGTGTTATCGTTTACGACGACCGACTCGCCCGCTCTTACGGCAATGGTGACCGCGCCATCGCTACCGATCTGATAGGAGAGACCTGTGCCCGCCAACAATGCGCGCAGCGCCTGGTCTTCTGTATACAGGCCCTTCACCCCTGGGGATTTGAAACCCGCGACGGTTTCCGCCGGAATCGAGAACGAGACTTCTATCCCAGTAATCCCCTCGTAAGCTTTGATGGTTGCATCGAGTGGGCCCTGGGGGATATCCAGGCGGCGTACGGTCAGGTTTTGCTGCTCTTTTGGCTTGTTGTTCGCCGAGGTCGGATCGGCATCCTGTGCCCATGCCGGCACAGATTTCGTAATGGAGACGGCGGCGTAGGCGGCCACTGTACCCAAAGTGAGCCAGGCTTTCCTGCCCCGAGTACGTTCGGATCGCTTCGCCGGTTGAGGGTTTTGAGGGAAACTCTTGTTCATGCTCCGCTGGTCTCCTACACACAACTGGCCGGGGGAGACGTTGCCGCCCCGAAGCCCGCTGTCGAGTTGAAAGCGGCATACGCAGAGACCTATAGTAGGAACACTACGGCTGCCAAGCTGTGGTTTTTGCCCGGGTCCTCGCATCGCTCGGCCAAGAGTACGTGCGGGGGCTCGGGATAAAGCTCTGTTGACTCTTCGAACTCCGACTAGTTCGGTCTGGATTAATATACGATCAGAAGGGTCGCATATTCAAGTTGGGCGTCGAATTTTAACCCAGAAACCGTCGCGCCAGCGGTCACGGGGCCGAGTGATGAGGTCGCGGAGAAGCGCTTAGGGCAGGTGGCTTCGTTTAGGTCTCGCACACCCTCTAAAGCCCCGTACCTACTTCCCAAAACCATCTAGTGCAGACCTTTGCCATGGCCCAAATGTGGTACATCGGCGGCTTCAGATCAGCCGAAGTACTGAGTAGTAAGCATGTCCACGCTCTGGTGTGGTCGAAGCAAAGGATGCATTGCTTTAACGTCTGGAGATTCGGTGTCTGCCTCAATCCTGATCTGCCCCAATGCTCGGCGGATTTACTGCCGTGAACGACAGAGTGCACATTCCCAAGATTGCTCTACTGCAAATGAATTCTGCGTCATGCATTCGTTTCGGACATTCTTCATTCTCAGGATCCCATCATGGCCGCGCATGACTTCAAACCGTCGCTAAAGCGCGCTACGGCGCTTCAGATTGTCGCGTTGACCATTTTCGCGTCCATGTTGCTCTTTGTGGGCGCGGAATTTCAAAGAACGACCTTACAGTCGGCCGACCACGCTAACCAGGTGATCAACGCCGCCCGGGAGTTGATCAGTCTGACGGTCGACATGGAGAGCGGTCTTCGCGGCTTTCAGTTCACGGGCAAACCGGTTTTTCTTGAGCCCTACCAAGAAGCGTCACAAGTCATCGATGCCAAGTTCATTGCCCTCAACAAACTCCTGTCCGACAACCCGTCCCAACAAGCTCAACTGGCGACCATCCGCGATGGGTTCCACGAGTGGAGGTTACAAGCGGCAAAGACGATCCATCAGCAGGACAACGGGGTGGTGCACGATTCGGAGGAAGTGCGCGACCGCAAGATGCTGGCAGGCAAGGCACAGATAGATGTGCTTCGAGCGAAATATGCTGCTTTGATCGCGGGCGAGACAGGTAAGCGCAATTTGAGTGTTCAAAGCCTGAGAAGCAGCTCGGTGCTGCTGAGCGTCAGCTGCTTTCTATTTGCGTTTGTAGGCGCGGGCGGGATCTGGTTGCTTTTCAGACGCCAGATGCGCGATCTATCCAGAGTGCTGGAAGGATCGAGGAATGTGGAACGAGCCAGAGACGCATTGGCGCTCACAGTGGCGCGGCAAGAGAAGGAAGACGCGGTGGCGAACTACCGTGGCCAGGTGGAAGCGATCAACCGGTCGCAGATGATGATCGAGTTCAATCTGAATGGAACGATTATCCAGGCGAATGACAATTATCTTCATGCGTTCGGCTATACCCACGCTGAGGTGGAAGGCAAAGCTGACAGTATTTTTATGACCGAAAACGAGCAGCGAGGCGCAGAAGAATTATGGAATAACTTGAGAGCCGGCAAGTTCCAGTCTGGAGAATTCAAGCGCATCGGCAAGAATGGCCGCGAGGTGTGGATTGCACCGTTTTACAACCCAATTTTGGATAAGAACGGGGTGGTAACGAAGGTGGTGGAGTTTGCGACGGATGTAACGAAGCGGAAACAAGCAGAGGAAGAGCTGCGTGAGAAAGCCAACCTGCTCGATCTGTCTCACGACACCATCATGATGCGCGACCTGAACGGCAAGATTTTGTTCTGGAATAAGGGAGCAATGGAGATGTACGGCTACTCGAAAGAACAGGCCCTGGGCAGTATCACGCATACTTTGCTTGGGACCATTTTTCCCAAACCGCTGGCTGAAATCGAAGCAGAGCTTTTGGAAAAAGAATGCTGGGAAGGAGAACTGGAGCACACGACTCAAGATGGAACGCGTATCGTGGTGGCCAGCCGTTGGGTTTTGCAGCGGTATGGGGCTGGCGTCCCTATCGAGGTGATGGAGAGCAACAACGACATTACTGAGCGCAGGCAAGCGGAGGAGGCGTCACGAAAAGCAAAGATTGAAGCCGAAGTTGCCAATCAGGCCAAGTCGGAATTCCTCGCCAATATGAGCCATGAGATCCGTACGCCGGTGAACGCGATCACGGGCATGGCCCACCTCGCACTGCGTGCCAATCCTGATACCAGGCAGCGAACCTATCTGACCAAGATCGACATCGCGGCGCGCAGGCTGCTCGGCATCATGAACGACATCCTCGATGTTTCTAAAATTGAAGCCGGCAAGCTCACCCTTGAGCACATTACGTTTTCGCTGGAAGAGGTGTTGCGAACCGTTCGCGATCTGGTGGGCGAAAATGCTGAACAGAAGCGTCTGCCGCTGATCTTTGCCGTCGAGCCAAATGTTCCCAAGTACCTGGTTGGTGATCCGCTGCGGCTGGGACAGATCCTCATCAACCTGGTCAACAATGCCGTCAAGTTCACCGAGCACGGTGAGATCGTCGTCAAAGTGATGATGGCGGAGGCGCAGGCCACCGAGGATGAGGCGATGAGAGAGCCGGAGCGATTGAAGTTCTCCGTTTCCGACACCGGCATCGGTATGACACCGCCACAGATGGCGAACCTGTTTCAATCGTTCAGCCAGGCAGACAACTCGGTCACGCGCAAGTACGGCGGTACCGGTCTGGGTCTCGCTATCAGCAAACAGCTCGCGGAGTTGATGGGCGGGACGATCTGGCTGGAAAGCGAATATGGGGTGGGAAGTACTTTTTATTTCATCATCGCGTTCGGTACCTCGGCGGAAGCAGCGCCGCAGCAAATCCGGGCGTCGTTGAGTGAACTGCAAAGCAAATCAGTGCTGGTCGTCGATGATAGTTCAGAGAGTCGACATTCGCTGGTCGCTATGCTCACCGCAAATGGGCTTAAGGCCCGAGCTGTTGCCTCGGGCGAGGAGGCGCTCACGGCCTTGGCGGGACAGTCCCAGGCTGGAGAGCCGTTCGACCTGGTGCTGATGGACTGGCGGCTGCCCGGCATCAATGGAATAGAGACCTCACGGCGCATCAAGGCCTCCCAGAGTCTTGCCAACGTCCCGGCTATCCTGATGGTTTCTGTTTTTGAACGCAGTGAGGTTATGAGTGAGCTGAACGGGCTTGATCTCGAGGGGTTCCTGGTGAGCCCGGTCGCCGAATCGCAACTGCTCGATACCATGAGCAAGATCTTTGGTGCGCAGCCCGGTGCTGAGGCGGATGCGCCGCAACCCAAACTGGCGAAAACAGCCAGACTGACAGGCAGGCAGGTCCTGCTGGTTGAAGATAACGACTTCAATCGCGATATTGCCGCCGAAGTACTGACCGAGCTTGGTATCGGGTTCACCGTTGCCGTCAATGGGCGCGAAGCAGTTGACCTGGTGGGAACACAGCCGTTCGACCTCGTACTCATGGACATCCAAATGCCTGTCATGGATGGCTTGACGGCGACCAAACTCATCCGTGCCGATAGCCGCTTTCGCAGCCTACCCATCCTCGCTATGACAGCGCACGCGATGAACGGCGATCGCGAAAGAAGTCTGGGTGCTGGGATGAACGACCACATCACCAAACCAATCAGCTTCGATGAACTGACCATGTCTTTGATTCAATGGATGCCGGCAGGCCCGGTCAAGGGATGCCCGCAGGGAGTGCCCGCGCCCCTGACTATTCCGGCAGAAGATGATATTCCGGATCAGCTTCCGCCCTTCGACATTCCGGCAGCCTTACTGCGCAATAACGGCAAGCCAAAACTTATCCGCAAGTTGCTCCTGACCTTTCGCGAACGGTATGGCGATACCATCGCAGAGTTGAGGGATAATCTTGCTGAGAATCAGGATGAAGAGGCGCAACGGCTGGTCCATTCACTCAAGAGCCTTGCGGCCGCGCTCGAAGCCAACGATCTGGCCGATGCGGCTTTCGCGGTGGAGAAGGCACTTCGTGCGGGCCATCGGGAGACCGTGGCGCCGCTTATCGAGATACTGGAGAAAGAGCTTGCTCCCGCGGTTGCAGCCGCATCCACGATTTTGCCGATGAATTCCGGGTTGCCTGCCGCCGAGCTGGTCCCTGCCGAGGGCGACCGGTCAAAATTTCGGCTGAGCATTCTCGTCGTTGATGACGAGCCATCGGTTCATGACTTGCTCGCCGACGTCTTTCACGATGACTATGAAGTGCTGCGAGCGAATCAGGGAGCGACTGGGCTCCAGCTCGCCAGGCTCAAAACACCGGATTTGATTTTGCTGGATGTGATGATGCCTGGCATGGACGGGTATGCGGTTTGTGAGGAACTGAAGAAAGATCCACAGACCCGAGAAATACCAGTCCTGTTTCTCACCGGGGCCAGGGACGTGCACTCCGAGATCAAAGGATTGCTATTGGGAGCAACTGACTTCGTCAGCAAACCCGTCCACTCAGCGGCTCTCAAAGCCCGGGTCAATAATCAGATCAACCTCAAGAAGGCGCAGGAGGACCTGCGTCGATTGACGGCCCAGAAGCATCTGGATGATATTGCGTTGGTGAAGGAGCAAGCGGAGGCGCAAGACAGGATCAAGAGCGCGGAGTTGCAGATGAAGGATGAATTCCTTTCGCATATCTCCCACGAATTCCGGACGCCGCTGGCTTCCATCTATGCATTTGTGACCCTGATTTCCGATCGCCTTGCGGGAGAAATAAGCGAGCAGCAAGAGGAGTATCTCGGCATTATTCGGATGAACGTCGCACAAATGAAGTCGATGATCGACGATTTGCTGGAGACTACCCGCATTCAGACTGGGAGGCTCACGGTGCGGCTGCAGAGTGTCTCGGTCTCGGAAGCCGTTTACTACGCTATCCAGACACTGGAGCGAGCGGCGTCGGCCAAATCGATCAGTGTCTCTGTGCATATCAGCGAAGAGGTAGGCGCCGCTTATGCCGATAAAACAAGGCTACGGCAACTCCTGGTTATTTTGCTGGAGAACGCGGTGAAGTTCACACGTATCTATGGCGCGATCGAGACGGATGTCCGTTTCCTTGATAGCGACCCCAACTTTCTACTGGTGGAGGTTTCCGACAATGGTTGCGGGATTGCGGCGGAGATGAGCGACAATATTTTCGAACGGCTTTACCAGGTCAACTCCGGTGACACGGCCGGCCGCGCGGGCTTAGGTCTTGGCCTTCACATTGCGAAAGAACTGGTAGAGAAGCAGGGCGGCAAGATATGGGTCGAGAGCGTAGTGGAGAAGGGCAGCTGCTTCCGGTTTACGGTGCCGGTATATAGCGGGCAGGATGTGCTGGTCTCGACTGTGGATTGATCGGCTGCGGAAAAATGCTGGTTTGGAGAAACGGGCAGCCCTGAGCGGCTGAATTGACTACACCACAACTGGGTATCGAGCAAAGGCGTACCAAAGAGTTTGCGTGAGAACTCCCATTGTGCCGTCCCTTCGGGACTCGATTTGCGTGAAATCCTACCCGGCACTCCCGTGCCGGGCTCCAGGTTGTCCCGTCCCTGCGGGACTGATTGCGTTGGTGACCTGCGGTTCTTTTCTGCCCACTTAAAGCCCATACGCTTCCGGGAAAAAGTACCTCAGGGGCTTTTAGCCCAGGTCTTTGTTGGCTTTGTGCGAAACATTAGAGACGCGGCTGCCAGAAGAGCACGCACTTTCGTAGATTTGGATCTACGAAGCTCTTCCCGCAGCATGTTTAACCCTGCGAGATTCTTCATGTCTATGGGTTACGAGATTTGAGGTGAGGCGAACACGTAGTGGAAAAGGGGTTGGCCAGGAATGTTCCTGCGATTCCAGAGACAATGACTGTTCCGTCCGAGGTGAAGCGGGCGGAACGAAATTCTCCATCCGGAAGCTCATTGAGTCTTTTCCAGGTTTTCCCACGATCGCTGCTGACATAGACACCAGTGAGAGAGGTCACTACTTCGCGGTTTGGCCTCGATGGGTCGACCTCTATGCTGAAAGCGCGAATGTTGGGGCCGGCCTCATCACTCTGCCTGTACAAAAGAAACTGCGCGTGCGTCACCCTCTCCACAACATCCGCACTTATCGGGTTGTAGACACCCCAACAGGCGGCCAGATGCGGGCCTCCCACCATGCTGATCCCCTGAATCGCGGAATCATCGCCCACCCCATCAATGCGCGTCCATTTTTTGGTTTGAGGATGAAAGCGGAAGGCTTGATCCCCGGTTCCTACATAGAGAGATCCCGGACCTGGATTTCTTTCGTTGGCAAATTGCATGGAAAGGATATCCATTTCGGTCGGAATCGACGGCAAGGGCCCATCTTCGATCCATGAGCCATCGCGGCCTTTGTGATACGTGAAGATTTGTGGTTCCAGATCAAAGTAACCATAACTGACCGCCATCGCCCTTCCGCTGGGGGTTATCTTGACGGCGCCTGCGGTGACCGGATCACCTTTTGCTTTTGGGATGGTCACCATGGGATCTGTATCGGGCACCCTGGGACCTTGAATGGATTTCACGAGAGCACCCGACTTACCTGCCCGCAGCACGACCTGGAAGGCTCCTTTCTGAGTGGTGATCACAAATTCAGTTCCACCGGGAGATACGGCTAGTCCGTTGCGTTCGCCCTCGCCGATGTCTGCGTCAAAATAGGCCGCGCCTACTCGCGCGACTTGGATCCAGGTTTTTCCGCCGTCGGAGGATTTCGATATGTAGAGAGCTCGATCCTGGGCGGGAACCCTGCTGCTTAAATCCGCGGTGAGCCCCCATATAACAGTGCGATCTTTGGCCCTGGGATCCGGATCGCCGGCCATGGCTTCCAGAAAGTGACTGCCGAACTCGCGACTACCGGGGAGCTCGGTCACTTCGTGGATATGACAACTGTCCTCGGCGTGTTGAGGTACCTGGCCCCATGCCATCATGGGGACCGCTATCCATAGCAATAAGAACTTCGGTTTCAATTCCCCACCGTCCCACACGCGGCCTGAAAGGAACTCAGGCTCATTGTAGCGGAGTCACTTCTCACAAGGGAGAGAGAGACTGACGTTGAGGCCGCCTTCGGGACGGTTGCGCGCCCGGACTTCTCCGTGATGGAGGCGCACGGCGCGGTCCGCGATGGCCAGGCCGACGCCAAAGCCACCCGTGTCCTGCTGGCGCGCAGCGTCTACGCGATAGAAGGGGCGGAAGATATTTTCCAGTTCCGTCTCTGGAATGCCTGGTCCAGAATCAGTCACATCGAGCGTGACCATGCGTACCCCAGCTCGTTCTTCACAACGAATCTTCAACTCGACCACTGAGTCCTGGTGGGTGTAACGAATGGCGTTGCGAACAATATTCTCAACGGCCCGATAAATGAGTTCCTGATTGCCCTGAACCATGCAGTCCGAATGCTCGAGCAGCTTGATCTTGCAGCCCCTTTGTTGAGCCTCATATTCCGCATCCGGCAGCAGTTCTTCGACCAGCCCATGCAGGGTGAACTGATCGAGGTGGCTGGCGGCGTTGGTCGATTCCAAGGAAGACAAGCGAAGCAGCTGGCCGATCAACAGGTTCAGACGCCCTGCTTCGCGATCGATGCGCTGCAAATGCTCCTGCATGGATGAAGGAGCTTCTTCGCGCGCCAGTTCAAGAGCGACGCTTAGACGAGCGAGAGGGGATCGCAATTCGTGGGAGACGTCGCGCACGAGTATCTTCTGCGCTCCGACAAGCCGTTCGAGCTGCTCTGCCATGTAATTGAAGTCGTGGACCAGGCCTTGAATTTCGTCACCGCCAAAGATGCGTTCTTCTCCGTCTGGTTTGGCAACACGGGTGGCGAGCTCTCCGTTGGCCAGCGCACGAGCCGCGATGCGCAAGCGGCCGATGGGGCGGACCAACAAGAGAACAAGGATGAAGGTGGTTATGCCGAAGACCACGATGGCCACGGGCAGCTGGGGAAACGCGAAAAAGAGCAGTTCGCGCAAACCATGGGAGCTGGCAGCGTGGTGGCGGGTGAGGAGAAACAAGTAGCGGCGGCCGCTCGCAGATTGGATCGCCGTGGTCCATAAATTTTCGTCGCCGACCAGGGTCGAATGGGCGCCGGGGTCTGTGTTCACACTGGCCAACACGCGGGCCGCAGCGGAGGAAGCGCTTGCGCCACATAGGAAGTGAGTTGGCGTGTCTGCGAGATAAATGGTCTGGCGAAGGGATACGGCAAACTGTTGCAATCCGGCACAGCCACCTGCTTCGTATGCATTGGCAGCGGCGGTCGCCGCACTGGGCAGGGTGGTGTTCAACACTCCCATGATTTCGTTGGGCCGTACAAACTGGCGGCGCAGGATCAACACGGTCGAGATCAAAAACGTCAAGCTCTGCGCGATCCAGAAACCAAGAAAGATTTTGGCGAAGAGTCCTCGCATCGCTATCGATCTCCTGCGAGTTTGCGGGGAGCCGGCACCGCAAGCTGGTACCCAATGCCGCGAATGGTCTTGACCTTGTCTCCGAAGTTGTCGGCGGCATCGAGCTTGTGGCGCAACCGGCTCACGTGCATGTCGAGACTGCGATCGAAGGGATGAAATTTACGGCCTAAGACGGTTTCGGCAAGCTGCTCCCTGGCGACTACTTCGCCGGCGCTGCGCATGAGGGCTTGCAGTAGTCCGAACTCTATGTCTGTGAGGTCTAGCTGCACGCCGGCGCAGCGTGCGACCCTCGCGGCGGTATCCAGCTCCAGCCCTTGCACGGTGAGAAAGTCTCCCGCGGCGGCCGGCGCGTCCGCGCTTCCGCTTCTGCGCAGGATGGCCCGGATCCTGGCCAGAAGCTCGCGGGGATTGAAGGGCTTGGGGAGATAATCGTCGGCCCCGATCTCCAGGCCTACGATACGGTCCACGTCTTCTCCGCGTGCCGTGAGGAGCAGAACACTCATGGGAGAGGATGCGGCACGCAACCGGCGCAGGACTTCAAACCCATCGAGGCCGGGAAGCATTACGTCGAGAAGCATGATGGAGTAGCTACCGCCGAGAGCCTTTGCCAGGCCGGTTTTGCCGTCATGGGCAGCGGTTACCTGGTAGTCGTGGCGTCCCAGGTAGTCGCTCAGCATCGCGCAAAGCTCCACATCATCGTCGATAAGAAGAATGGGCTCCATGCCTTCGTCTTTCTGCCACTTCCGAGGGTACGCCGAGCGGGCTGATATGAGGCGGCGGAAATGTAACAAATTGTCACAGGGGGGTGACATTCCTTTACCAAGAATTACGCTACGTGACCGCATTGCAGACCAGGGAGGTGTCTTCTGAAGATGGCCGTGCTTCAGGAGTGATGCCATGCAAAGTTCAGTTGTAGGACTGCGATCGATCGTGTTGCTGCTGTGTGTGAGCTTCTTCACAACCGCCCATCTGCTTGCGTTGCCGGCAAATGGATCCCTGCATGGCGCGGTGACCGACCCTTCGGGAGCGCGCGTGGTCAAAGCCACGGTCACGGTCGAGGACACGGATGGGCACACGTCGGCGGTACTGAGCGGGGCCGATGGCACTTACGTCTTTCCTCAGCTGGCGCCGGGTACCTACGTGATCACCGTGACCGCCCCGGGGCTTGCGCTGGCCCAGGCACAGAGTGTGACGGTGGAGGCGGGGCATGCGACAGTTTCGAATCTGGCTCTGATCATCGCTGTCGACCAGCAACAGGTCACCGTCAACGACCAGGGGGCTGGGGCTCGATACCAGCCCGGACAATAACGCCGGCGCGATCGTGATCAAGGGCAAGGATCTGGACGCGCTGTCTGACGACCCGGATCAGTTACAGGATGAGCTGAATGCACTGGCGGGGCCTGCAGCCGGCCCCAACGGCGGCCAGATCTATATCGATGGGTTCACAGGCGGACAGTTGCCGCCGAAATCGTCGATCCGGGAAATAAGAATCAATCAGAATCCCTTCTCCGCGGAATACGACAAGCTGGGATACGGCCGCATCGAGATATTGACCAAGCCGGGTACGGACCACTTGCATGGAATGATCATGGCCAGCGGTAATGACTCCGCCTTCAACTCGCTGAACACATTTGTGACCAGCGAGCCCCCGTATTATTCCACTTTTTTTCTGGGTAATGTCAGCGGCTCGCTCAACAAGAGCTCGTCGTGGTTTATGAGTGGATTTCGCCGGGACAACAATGCGAACTCCATCATCAATGCACAGTTGCTGGATCCCACGGGCACGAGTTACAACTACGCGGCCGCGGTTGCGAATCCACAATCGCGCATGGATCTGAGCCCCCGCCTGGACCTGCAGATCACACCCAGCAATACTCTTACTTTCCGTTATATGTATGACCGGCAGAAGAGCTCGAACAACGGAGTGTCACAGTTTGCGTTGCAGACGCAGGGTTATAACACGCTGAACCAGGAAAACACTCTGCAGGTGAGCGACACGCAGATTCTGAGCTCCCGGGTGCTCAATGAGACCCGGTTCGAGTACATTCGCGACCGGGACAATCAAACGCCGCTGTTCACCACGCCGACCATCACGGTGCAAGGCGCTTTTACCGGGGGTGGCAACAACGAGGGAACGATCCATGATGCGCAGGATCACTATGAGCTGCAGAATTACACCTCAGCGGCGCTTGGGGCACACTCGATTCGTTTTGGCGGCCGGCTGCGGGCGGTGCGCGACGCGAATAGCTCAACCGCAGGCTTCAACGGGAGCTATACGTATTCTTCGCTCGAGAACTATGCCGCCGGCCTGCCGTCGCAATACCAGATAACGGTGGGCACCCCGACGGCGCGTGTGCTTCTGTTTGACGCGGGCCTTTTCTTTCAGGATGATTGGCGGGTTCGTCCGGACTTTACTTTGAGTTATGGCATTCGCTATGAAGGTCAGAATCGTATCAGCGATCATGCGGACTTTGGACCGCGGGTGTCGTTCGCCTGGGCAGTTAACGGGAAAGGCAAACCAGCAACGACGGTGATCCGCGGCGGATACGGGTGGTTCTTTGACCGCTTTCAATCGACCAACGTGTTGCAGGCGATACGGCAGAATGGTATCAACCAGCAGCAGTTCGTGATCAAGAATCCGGCTCCCGGGGTTGCTATCACCACCGGTTCGCTGGCGGCGAGCGAAGCCGCTCCGACGACCTACTCCATCGCGCCCAACCTCACCGCTCCGGTGAATATGCAAGCGGCCATCGGGATCGAACATCGCTTTGGGAGGAATATTACGCTTTCCAGCACCTACATCAACTCGCGTGGACTGCATCAACTTTATAGCGACAACGTTAACGCTTTTTTGCCGGGCACGTATGACATCACTACCGGCACCGGCGTGCGGCCGAATGGCATCAATGAGAATTTGTATCAGTTTCAGTCCGGTGGCATTTATCACCAGAATCAGTTGGTCACCAACTTCAGCGTGCGGGAACGCAAGGTCACGCTGTTCGGGTTCTATGTGTTGAACTCTGCCAAGGCCGACACCTCGGGCGCGACCTATTTTCCTTCGAATCAATTCGACCCACGCGCGGACTACGGCAGATCGACCTTCGATATTCATCAGCGCTTTCTGGTGGGGGGAAATTACACTGCACCTTTTGGTATTTCAATCAGCCCGTTTCTGGTGATGGATTCGGGGACTCCCTTCAATATCACCGTTGGCCAGGACCTGAACGGCGATAACCAGTTCAACGATCGTCCTTCCTTCGCGACTTCCGGTAGCACGGATGTGATGCAGACCAAATATGGCGACTTTGACTTGAATCCTTCGGCAGACGCGGCAAGGATCGCGTACAACTACGTGACGGGGCCGGGACAGTTCAGCACGAACCTGCGGGTGAGTAAGTCGATCGGCATCGGACCACGCACGGAGAGATCGGGGAGTGGCGGCTTCAATGGGCCGCCTCCTGGCGGTGGCGGCGGGCGCGGGCCCGGAGGCGGTGGCCCTCCCGGAGGTGGACTTGGCCCAGGGGGACTCAGCGGCGGTGGGGGGCGTCCGCCTATGCTGGATCAGCAGGCATCGCGGCGGTATTCACTGAACTTCACGGCGATGGGCAGAAACATATTTAACAATGTGAACCTGGCGGCGCCTGTCGGTGTTCTGGAGTCGCCTCTGTTTGGCAAGTCGAATGCGCTCGCGGGTGGTTTCTTTTCGTCGCCCTCATCTAATAGAAGTATTGATCTTCAGGTGTCTTTCAATTTTTAGGACGGGGATTGCCGGCTTGCGACAGATATGTGATTGGCCTTCGCCTGTCCATACTGGCTTTGGATACACGTATCCCCAGGACTGACGTCCTGGGGAATCTCAGCCGTCCCTGCGGGACTAGTCTAGCCGTGACTTATTCCCAGCACTACGTGCTGGGCTAAGTTCAGCCGTCCCTGCGGGACTGATCTTCGTCTGGAACGGTATTTATCGGCTGCCTTGACGGGAACTAGAGAAGGTTTTCGCTCCTCCGTAATTGGATGTTGGTTGTATGGCTCTCGGGGCCGGGATGACCCTAGGGTCGAGTAATGTCGACTTCTTCCCGGCCGATCGCGCTGGCGTTCTTCCTGGCGGCTTGCGGCAGCGTGTTGCAGGCGCAGACTGCGGCGGCGGTCTCGCTGAGCGGTCCAACGCAGGTGAGGCTTGGCGGCACAGGACAATATAGCGCTCTGGTCAATGGCGTCCCGGGCACCGTCGTGTGGTCAGTCAATGGATATGCCGGCGGGATCGGCTCCACTGGGCCGATTTCCACTTCGGGATTTTACACGCCCGCTCTCGCCATTTTTGCGGGTCACTCGGTCACTATTAGCGCAGCAACGGTTGCAAAACCGGCATCGCCGGCCTCGCTTAGCGTTAAGGTCCTCAACCCGCTGCCGACGATCACTGCCGGTTCCGTCACGCAGACGATGCCGGGCACCAGCTTTGTGCTCACCGTAAATGGGTCTGGTTTCGTTTCTGGTTCACAATTGCAGCTGGTGGGCGTGAACATTGCTACCGCGTTGATCTCATCGAGTGAACTCCAGAGCAGCATAAGTCTACCCCCGGGAACGACTTCGATCACCGTGGGCGTTCTGAATCCCAATGCGGCGCAGAAATCTGCTGTCACGGCAACGATCGCCGTGCAAACGATTCCGCCCGTCAGCCTTGCCCAGGCAACGCGACTGCTGGACCAGACGACATTCGGCCCGACACTCTCGGGTGTACAGAGCGTTCAACAAATGGGTGCGGCTACTTATCTGGCACAGCAGTTTGCCACCCCAACGACGCGCATGCCGGCTATTCCCAATCCGCCGGTAGCTACCTGTCCCAACGGGACGTTCGCTTGCGCGCAGAGTTCTTTTTGGAAGATCGCGCTTAGCGGTAACGACCAGCTTCGCCAGCGCGTCGCCTTTGCGCTGAGCCAAATCTTCGTGGTGTCCACTGATATGGTGAACGCGCGCACCATACCGTCCTACCACAATCTACTGGCGGACGATGCTTTCGGCAATTTTCGGCAGCTCCTGAATGATGTCGCCACTTCCCCGGCGATGGGTGCGTATCTCAATATGCTGAACAGCGACGCGGCGCCCGCCGGTCAGATCGCGAACGAAAACTTCGCCCGTGAGCTGATGCAGCTCTTTACCACCGGGCTGAATATGCTGAACGCCGATGGCAGTCTTCAACTGGATGGCCAGGGAATGCCACAGCCGGTCTACAGCCAGGCGCAGGTGCAGGCCTACGCGCGCGCACTTACCGGCTGGACCTACGCCGACGCCACCGGAGGCGTACCCACAAGTTTCCCCAACGGAGTACCCAACTTCGATCAACCGATGCGGGCCATTGAGGTAGCGCATGATATGTCGGCCAAGGCGCTGCTGAGCGGTGTCACTCTGCCCGCCGGGCAAACGGCGGAACAAGACCTATCGGGAGTGATTGATTCCATCTTCAATCATCCGAACGTGGGGCCTTTCGTGTGCCGTCAGTTGATCCAGCACCTGGTCACGGGCAATCCGTCCCCCGCGTACGTCGGTCGCGTTGCGGCGGTATTTGCGAACGACGGTTCGGGTGTCCGCGGCGATATGAAAGCGGTGGTTACGACTATTTTGAATGATCCGGAAGCACGGGCAGCCGATAGCGACCCGACTGCTGCCGGTGGCCATCTGCGAGAGCCCATCTTGTACTTCACGGGAATCCTCCGCGCGCTGCAGTTCACCAATGTGGATCCACAAGGCCGTTATGACGCTGCCAGCAATTACACGGCGCCGTTGGGAGAGGTACCTTATGCCGCTGCGAGCGTGTTTAACTTTTTCCCGCCGAGCTATGTCATTCCCGGTGGCGCGATCAACGCGCCCGAATTCGCGCAGGAGAACACTTCCGCCGCGACGCTACGCATGACGCTCGCAGACAGCATCGTCCGGAATCACCTCACGTCTTTCTCTATTGACATGGGTGCGACTAGTTTTCTGGGGCAAATCGCTTCGGCGACCGGCAACCCCGCGACGGACAGCGCGAACCTGGTGACCGCGCTGAACATTCTTTTTACGCACGCGCAGATGACGCCCGCGATGCAATCGGCGATTGCGGCCAACGCTGCGCTTATACCGGATATCGGCCAACGGGTACGCGTATCTACGTGGCTCGTCATCAGTTCCAACTTTTACAAGATTGAACAGTAGAGGTTACGAGTTATGAGTATGAACAGGCGCAGTTTTATTCAGTATGCCTCGCTGGCGGCCAGCGGCAGTCTTGCCGGCTTACGACCCTTTGGGGCGTTGAACGCGTTTGCACAAACGGCTCCAGTGCCGGGTTATAAGGCGCTTGTATGCGTTTTTCTTTTTGGTGGGAACGACGCCAACAACACGCTGGTGCCCACGGACACGGTTGGTTACAACAATTACGCGACGCTGCGCGGACCACTGGCGCTGCCGCAAAACCAGCTGATAGAGCTCGCTTCCCTGCCCCACTACGGCCTGCACGGTAGCCTGCCAGAAATTGCCCAGCTGGTGGATAGCGGGGCAGCCGCTTTGATCGCGAATGTCGGCACGCTGGTGAACCCGACGACCCGCGCCAACGTAAGCGCACAGCTCAATCTGCCTTCGAATTTGTTCAGTCATTCGGATCAACAGCTGCAATGGCAAAATGCGGCAGCGTCCTCGACGACCTCTACAGGATGGGCCGGCCGCATGAGCGATCTGCTGGGCAGCAGCTTCAATCCATCCGCTTCGATCCCCATGATCACTTCGGTGGCCGGGGACACGCTTTTCTGCGACGGCCAATCCACCACGCCCCTGGCGGTGAGCCCCGGCAATCTTTCCGGCGTCTCGTGTGGGGAAGGGGCGGCGGAGTGCGGTGTGCGACAGGCGATCGCACAGAGCTTCCTCAGCTTTGCCAGCGGCCTTAACCTGGTGCAGGCCGACAACGCCATCAGCCAGAATGCTGCGCGTTATGCCGGCGTTCTTACGCAGGCCGTGTCCTCGATCGCTCCACTCGCCACGGTCTTCCCGGCCAACAATCCGTTTGCCACGCAACTGCAACAGATCGCTCAGTTGATGCAGGTGCGCAGCAGCTTTGGAGTGAATCGTCAGATCTTCTTTGCCGGTGTGGGCAACTTCGATACCCATGCGGACCAGGCAGGACAACAGAGCCTGCTGTTGGCGCAGGTTTCTTCGGCAATGTCTGCCTTCTACCAGGCGACGCAGGAGCTGGGCATCGCGAACGAGGTGACGACCTTCACCATGTCCGATTTTTCACGGACCTTCCAGCCGAATTCGAACAGCGGCAGCGACCATGGTTGGGGCAGCCACCACATCGTTCTGGGTGGTGCGGTTAAGGGAGCCAAGCTTTACGGCACGTATCCCACGCTTGCGCTCGGGGGTCCGGACGATTTCTCCGTGAATGGGCGATGGATTCCTTCCACCAGCACGGTGCAGTACGCGGCTACACTTGCCAGTTGGTTCGGCGTGAGCGCGGCCCAGCTTAATTCGATCTTTCCCAGCCTTGGCGCTTTCAGCTCGGCGAATCTCGGTTTTGTGTAGGTTGGGCCTCTGGTTGGGGGTCCCCCGCTGACCTTCGGTTTGGAAAAATGCATTCGCCCGCAGATTGGGATTTGGCAACGTTGCCAAATAAGTCCTTTGTTTCACGAAGATGGTCAAGGTGCTCAAGTAATTTATTTGATCATCTTGCCTCTCGTTAAGCGGCGGGTACTCCGGCGCGAGTTGGGGCCGGGAGCCGAAAGGCTCGATTGAAGAAATCTTTGTTCGGCCGGTCGATTTCCATTTAGTCACCATTTTTGTGGGGCAACCCCCGCGCTCATTGGCAGTGATGTCTCGCGTGGCCGGGCGCAACGCAAAAACCGTTGCCTCCGTGCGACCGGTTTGGCATGAAATCTCGTCTTATGGCCACAGTAATACGCGCGGGAGCCGCCGTCCATGATCCTGGGAAATAAACATGTGGAAGAGCGGGTAGTAAACTCGTGATTACTCCCTGCTGTTCAAGAATAACGAAGTAGTTAGCCCCGAGGAAGTTTCGGACGTAGAAGTGTTTGAATCTGGAGGGTGAGGCGTCCCTCGCGGGGGCTACCTTTTGCCGCGCAAATATCATCCGGCCCTGGAGATCAGGACAATGAGGTTGATTTCGTCCCGGATCGTCCTTGGCGTTCTATAACCCTCGGATCAGGCGGGGCTCCGTCAAGCAATCGAGGCCGTGTTGGGCTAGAGTTAACGGGCAGCTGAAATCCTGACCCGAGTGATAGGGTTACATCCCGACATAGGGTGTACCCCACGAACCTGTGTCTGACGACTTCTTGAGCTCCGCTTGAAGTGTAAAGGCGGCCGCCCTCCTAAGACCGGTTTAGAGGCGAGAAGGAGGGTACTGGCTTTTGAACCAGACTAGATTCCGGCCTAGAATTTAACATTTGTAGCTGTAGTCATTACGGTATGGGTTACTTCCTGTCTGTCACCTGGTTGTTTTGTCACCTGGTTGTTTAGAGCAATGCATCGAGCGGATCGAACGCCCACAATTTACCTAGCTGAAGAGGATTAGTGTAATTTGTGGCGGTAGCTCCGCCCGCTAGACCGCCCAGCAATCCGCCCCCGAGGCTAATACCTCCCGCCGTCACTGCGCCATTAGGGGCCAATCCACCGGTACCCCCTGACAGTCCACCGCTCGAAGACGCTCCAAAGATGCCCAGTCCATCCCCGACGTTGAAACCAGTGAAGCCTCCCGAGTAGTTGGAATTTGAGCTGTTCAGGCCATACACAAAGCCGGTATAAATCGACCCGGAAGCGCCACCGTTCCAGCCGACTTGAACGCCCCCGAAACCAAATGCGCTTACTTGGCCGGAATTGTAATTGAAGACAAGTTCGCCGCCACCGCCGACACTACCAACACCGCCAAGTCCACCTGAAACTCCTTCTGTCCTGCCGGAGGGGATGGCACTACATACCTTAGCCCCTATCCCGTTATTTGGGGCACTCAAGAGAGCCAGCCTTGATGGCCCCAAGGTGGACGCCGTCGATCCGCTAGCACCGCCCGAGGACGAGCCGGGGGGCACACTACACCACCAACACTCAATCGCACCGCCGCCGCCGTACTCCATACACCACCAACACTCGATATCGCCGCCGTCGCCTAAAGGACCGTTTACCGCGGCCATGCAAAAGATCGGGTTCCCATTAGCGTCGGTGCATGGAACAGGCTGGGTCGTGTCGAGCCCGCTGGGATTGACCAAGCTGGTCGGATTGTTCAACGCATAGGCGTAACGATTCATACTCTGTGGATTGGTCGAATCGTAGCTACTAAGGTATGGGTCAGGGGCTAGCCATCTGCCTTGGGCAGAGGTATAGTTGCGGAACTGCGCGTGCTCTGTCCCGCTCTCCGCATCCTGCTCCAGGCCGGCGAAATGTTCGTTGTCCTGACTTCCGCCGCTAAGGTTGATCGTCGCCGTGTAGCCGTCACCCCACGCCAGTGAGGTAAAGCTGGCCCCAGACCCGGCGCCAAAGTCGGTCCGCATACGCTCCGTCCCTAGCGTGTCCTGGTGGTCGAAGTAGGTCGTGCCATCCTGCGAACGATACGCAAACTGCTGGCCACCCTAGTAAATCCTGCCCTCGTTGCCGGTGTTGTTCGGGGACAACCAGCTCGAAATCCTTCTTCCTGCGTAATCGTAGGTGTATTCGGTCGTTGCACTCGGCGTCTGCACGTGGACTCTTCGGTTGAACACGTCGTAGACGTATTGCGCGGTGGTGCCCCCATCCACCTTGGTGAGATTGCCCTCCGCATCATAGGTGTAGCTGTGGACCGTGTCGTTGGTCATATTGCCTGCCGCGTCGTAGGTGTAACCGGTGGTCGTGATGTGGTTGTTGGCCGGGTTGATCGTTGGGAGGAAATTATAGCCCGTCTGCAATGCGTTCTGCGACACGCGATTGCCATAAATGTCGTAGCCATAAGTGTAATTTTGCTGCGTGCCGGCGGTGACGGTGCGCGAGGTCAAGCGATTAAAACCATCGTAGCCGTAAGCGATCTGCCGGCCGAGCACGGTGTCGGCTTGCGATTGCATCTGCGATCCCTGCCACACGCCCTTGCTCCCATAGATCTGCGTTCCCCCGCTGCAATTTACCGCCGCCGGCCCATTGCACACCCACTGGCCCTGCCAACGGCCTAACGTGTCGTACGAGCGGTAAACATTCAGCCCATTGCCCAGGGTGTAGCTCACGGGACCGTCCGGGCCATTGACTACGTTCGAAGCCAGGTTGGGCGGATTGTAGGGTAGATTCTGGTAGCTCGCATTTGTGATCGAGGTCACCTCGCCGGCGATGGAGCGCCCGAAGTCGATGGTCCCGGTCACGTTGTCGGATTCCTGGACAAGATTGCCTACCCAGTCATAAGCAAACGACAGCGGACGACGATCCGTTGGTCGCAGTAGGTGTTGTGGGGGAAGTCTCGGCGAACATCATCGCAGAGGTTGTAAGCAGGTCTTCTCACACTACCCTCCGTTCGCCGATGTTGGAGACCTCCAATTCCAGTGAGCGACTGAACGACACAGTAACTGTGACGGTTAGGTGTGCGCCAGATTACAAAGGTGGAATTACCTAGATTTAGTTTTGCTGCAAGGGAACAGTGTGGCGCATTTTGGCTATGAGTGCGCCCGTTCCATCGGCGGGCCTGCACGATTCATCTCGCTGGACGCGAGGTGTACACGAGTCACCCTAAAATGAGCAGGTAATAGTTGCAGGATTTTGCCGGCGGAATTCGTTGTAAAAGTGACAAGAGGGAAAGGGGCTGTGAGGGCCAATCGCCGACCCGGCTGCGCATTGTGTCGTCCGTAGGGGGACTCGTACATAAACCTCAGCCTACCCGGCACTCCCGTGCCGGGCTCTAGGTTGTACCGTCCCTGCGGGACTGCAGGGGCTGCAGGGACTACAGGGGCCGAAGAGGCGGCGGGAAAGTGGAACGGAGCGGGAAGACCATATATATCCTCGTGGCTAAAGCTTTAAAGCTCGTTGGCCATTTACCGTACGGCTGACGCCGTGTTCTTCCTTCGATAATCTTCCTTACACCTCTTAATGCCCGTGATTGCTCCTTGTGCTGCCCAAATTGGTCAACCTTAAAAATCTAATTTGGACAAATCTGGCTGAGCTAGCCCAGCGTGTCCAAATTAGCGGAACAATTGGCTTCTTGACGATGTGACCTGTCGATTGCTTTGAGGAGAGTGCGGCCTAACAAAATCAGGTTGCTTCTGTTTGACTGGCTGCTGTTTAACACAGAATCTGCTTGAGACGTACAAGAAAACCGCAGGTCTCTCCACTACGCTACGCTTCCGTCGCACGGCACGCCGGGGTTGAAGTCGGAAAAAAGTTAATAACGACGATATAGATTGCTCGTCAGATTCACCATATCGGTAGCCTCTACGAACCCGTGCGACGGAGATGTGGCGAATAGGTCCCGAGACGGATACAAATACCGGCCTTTTTTCCGCCGGACTTCGTAGATTTGCGTTTTTGTACGGGTTGGAGCGATGGGCGGGTTACAGCGTTTATATTGGGAAGAGTACATTACTCCGGTTATCGGATTGTCCGCCATGCGCCCCACTGCGTCCGAAGCACGGGTCAATCGGGATTCCAGCAGCCCACAACTTCTGGCGGCGCAGCTTCGGCTTTTGTATGGCAACGCTAACCTGGGGGCTGTGGTCAACATAGTGGCGGCCGCCATCCTAGGGGCGCTGCAATGGGGAATTGTTTCCAAGCCGACGATCATGGCCTGGTGTTCGTACATAACACTGGTATCGATTGCGCGGTATGGTTTGGCGCGGCGCTATTGGCAAGCCTCACCAAGCCTGACAGACCTTAGCCGGTGGCGAACTCTCTTCACCATCGGGGTTGGTTGCGCGGGCGCCGGTTGGGGCGCGGCGGGCGTTCTCCTCTACGCGCCGGGTCACCTGACAAACCAGGTTTTTCTCGTCTTCGTCCTGGGGGGCATGATGCTTGGCGCCTCATCGGTGCTGGCCCCGAGACCAGAGACGTTCCTCACGTTTTTAATTCCAGCAGGTCTCATCCCGGCGGTCCGGCTTTTTCTTGACCGCGATGAGACGCATTTGGCCATGGGGCTTCTGGCGACTCTGTTCACTCTCGCCACCTTGATCACTACCAGACGACTCTGTCGCATGGTGGATTCGTCGCTGAGACTGCAGTTCGAAAACCGCGACCTGGTGGAGGAACTGCGGACCGCAAACCGGGAAACTGCGGCGTTGAACCAGGCACTGGAACTCCGAGTCGAAGAGCGCACGGCCGAACTGCATACGTCAACAGAACAACTGCGAGCAGAAATTATTCAGCGAGAACAAGCGGAAGAGGAACTGCTCCGCGCGCGCAAGCTGGAATCGCTGGGAGTGCTGGCCGGCGGTATCGCCCATGATTTTAATAATTTTCTGACTGTCGTTCAGGGGAACATTGAGATCGCGAAGGTACACCTGACGCCGGCCGAAGCGGCCAGGGAATTTCTCGATCAAGCGGCAAACGCCTGCCAGCGGGCGAAATTTCTATCTTCACAGTTGCTGACGTTTGCGAAAGGCGGGGCTCCTGTCCGACAAGTGGCGTCCACCGCCCAACTCGTCACCGATGCTGTTTTACTAGCACGCTCCGGGTCTTCGATCGCGATCGAGCTTCAGCTTGCGGAAAGGCTATGGTCCGCCGAGGTCGATGCGGGGCAGATCGGCCAGGTGCTTCACAATATCCTCATCAATGCACGAGAGGCCATGAGCAGTAGTGGCACGATCGAGGTTCGTGCGGAAAATATTGCCCTGCAAAATGGTTCCGGCGAGACAATGCCTCACGTACGAATCTCAATCCGGGATCAAGGCCACGGAATTTCACCCGAAGTACTCCGGCGGATATTCGATCCATATTTCACCACCAAGCGGGGGGGCAGCGGTCTGGGGTTGGCGACCGCCTATGCCATCGTGATGAAACATGGAGGCCATCTTTCGGTGGAGTCGGCGCCCGGCGTAGGGAGCGTATTCACCATCGATCTACCCGCCTCGCTCGAAGCTCCTCTTTCGGAGATGCCGACGAGCCTCCCTATGCAAACCGGCACCGAACGGCTGCTGGTGATGGACGATGACGAGGCTCTCCGGGACCTGTCCAAGGCAGTTCTCAGCACACTCGGTTACGAGGTGGAGACGGCGGGCGATGGAGCCGAAGCAGTCGACCTTTATGCAAATACCAAAGCTGCCGGTAAGGGATTTGACGCGGTCCTCTTAGACTTGACGGTGACCGGCGGGATCGGTGGTATGGAAGCGGCCGCGATGCTGAAGCAATTGGATCCCACCGCAAGACTCATTGTTTCGAGCGGATATTCCGAGGCTCCGGTGATGTCCCATTTTGCCGAGTACGGCTTCGATGCAGTGATTGTCAAACCCTGGACGGTAAGGGAAATGAGCGAGGTTCTTCGCAGGGTGCTGGGCGCGGAACCTGTGCGCAGACTTCCATAGTTTCGTTTGTAACCACGACTGCATTATTCATCGGGCAGCAACGGGTTCATTGGGTCCATGACGGGGATACCCGAACCAAATGCCTCTCCTTGCAGGCGGGAGAGAATGAAGCCAATCAGCAGGCATACGATGATGCTGATGATGGCATCGGCTGCGAAGCTGCCGCGTACTCCTCCGAAGCCGTAAGCCCTTCCGTCCACGAACAGCATGTAAGCAACCGGGACGTTGGTGGCCGCGATCAGGAAGGTGAAGGTGGTGGCCGCGAGCGGATTGTCCTGGCCTATGGTTTCAAAGGCAAGGGCAACGGTGCCGGTATAGGAGACGGCCTGGAAGAGGAATTCGCCGAACAAGGCGAGGACAAAGGTCCATGGGGCGTGGGGCAACACAACCAGACTCAGGGTAAAAAGGCCACCTAATGTTCCGTTGGCGAGATAAAGAAAGCGTAGCGGCATGCGCCTGGCGAGGACAGGAAAGAGCAGACAGCCGAAGATGCCGGGAACGATGGCACCCGCTCCGCCGGCCAGGCTCACCATCCTGGGCGACGCGCTGAAGTCGTTGCCAATTCCTCCCAGCAGGTTGGTCAATGCAAAGGAACCACACGGCATGAGGAAGAGGAGCAGCGTGACCAGCACTTCCCGGCGACGCACGAGAGTGAGGATCTCGCGAGTGAACTGGGTGAAGCTTTCGCCGGCTAGTCTGCGATCCGGACCGGGAGCCGGAATGACGAGGAAGAGAGTGGCGGGAAGAAATACGATCGCTGCCAGAATGACTGCGGCCATCCACAAGGGCAGGTGACGGATGAATTCGCCGGCAACGATCATGGTGAAGCCGGTAGCACAGATATACGCGAGGTTAAACCACGCGCTGAGCTGGTTTTCTTCTGTTTTGCGACAGACTGAAGAAAACCATCCGCCCAGCGCTGTGGTTGAGAGTATGGCGGAGCAAGAACCCAGAACCAGCGCTACTTCGAGCACGACAAGATGTTCCAGGTTGATGACGGCAATGAAGACCAGGAGAGCTGACAGAGCAGCGAAGCAGGTGGCATACCAACGGCGGCTGAAGCGTACATCCAGCATGGGGCCAAAGATTACGGCCCAGAAATTAGGAGACAGGGCCATCGCCGTGATAGCAGCGATCCTCGCCTCGGTTACATGGTGCGTGGCCAGTACCTGGGGAATCGCGAAAAAAGCGATGCCACTGTAGAGCCCGAAGGTAGCATTCGAGATGCCCATCAGCCAGGCCGGGGGAACAGGACGATTCGGTTTTATGGTGGCCCCCTTTCCCTTTGTGGGGCTCGTCACAGAGCCGCTACCCGCCATCTGGGCTGATGGGCTAGATTATCGCGGCGTGTCCCGTCGACGGAGAATGTTTTTTCCGGGGGCGTCGTTTGGGGGGCGGGGATTGAAAGGTCGAGGGTTAACGGGTCTTCTGCTGGAGCAATTTACGGCCCGACTAAAGTCGTGCCCTGATAGAGAGCATCAGCGCAGTGGCATACTCCGAAACGCACGCATTCCCAGGAAGGGTCCGTAGAACTGCAGATCCCTCCGCTCCCACGGATTTCCTGTCGAGAATTGCGACTTCGGTCAATTGCATGTGGTTCTCTTTAAGGAGAACCACATAAGTGGCCGCGGTGAGAGCTGTGAAGTAGGAAATCCGGGTACGCCTCGGGATGACAAAGGAGAGGGCAACGGTTAGATTGAGGGCGGTTGTCGAACCGAGACGTTTTTCATTGCCTTCGGTGGGCCGCAGGCCCATGACTCCTCGGTCGAAGAAGGGTCCATAAAACTGCAGACGCTTCGGGATGACAAAAGAGAGGGCAACGGTTAGATTGAGGGCGGTTGTCGAACCGAGACGTTTTCTTTGCCTTCGGTGGACCGCAGGCCCATGACTCCTCGGTCGAAGAAGGGTCCATAAAACTGCAGACGCTTCGGGATGACAAAGGAGAGGGCAACGGTTAGATCGAGGGCGGTTGCCGAACCGAGACGTTTTTCATTGCCTTCGGTGGGCCGCAGGCCCATGACTCCTCGGTCGAAAAAGGTCCATAGAACTGCAAATCCGCTCCGCTCCCACGGGAGGGTTTGCGGGACTCATTTTTGGAATGGGCAGGGGCCCGAAAATAGATTTCCTGTAGCCGCACCGAAGGTAGGGCTTCGAATCGTGCGGCTTGATTGCTCCGTGAAAATTTTGCTACCGGAGACCGGCAGTCAGTACAGGAACAGGGGAAGCCACTTGACTGCGCACGAGCGCTTTTAACTCGTGCCGGAATGCCGCCCGGAGTTCTTTCTCGGAGAGAGTGACCTCAGTGGTAAAAGCGATGGTGCCAAGCTGTCGCTCTTCGTCCATATAGACTTTCCAGTCGTACCCGTAGGTGCCGGTGGAGTATGGGTCGACTGTGATCCTGGGGAACTTTTTGGCTTCTTCCGAAAGAATGCGCGTCAAGCGTAGAACCTTCTCCGAAATTTCCATTTCCATCTGCAATGCTCCTCGCACTCAAGTTTCTTCCCGACCCGAAGGACAAGTCCAGTGGAAGAGAAGGAAAATTTTCGCCTGACCCGATTCGGTGACCGGTTGCACAGGAGTTGCTGCATCTTGGTAACATCTTCCTTGACCATGGCCGCCCCAACTGCTTTTCCTATCCTGCAACAGGCAAGCCGCGAGGCGCATGCGCACGAGAAGTTTTCAGCCTCCCGGGCGCTCGAAGAGAAGCTACGCCAGGTGGTGCGGGGCGAGGTGCGCTTCGACCAGGCTTCCCGCGCCCTGTACGCCACCGACGCTTCCAACTACCGCCAGGTGCCGATTGGCCTGGTTCTGCCTCTGGATGAGGCGGATGTCGTGGCCACGGTGGCCGCCTGCCGGGAACTGGGCGCACCGGTTCTTTCCCGTGGGGGCGGGACCAGTCTTTCCGGACAGTGCTGCAATGTGGCCGTGGTCCTGGACTTCTCCAAATACATGCACTCGATCCTGGAACTGGATCCGGCGCGAAAGTACGCGCGGGTGCAGCCGGGCATCGTGCTCGACCGGCTGCGCGATGCCGCCGAAGTGCACGATCTTACGTTCGCGCCCGACCCGGCTACGCATAGCCGCTGCACCCTGGGAGGGATGATCGGCAACAACTCCTGTGGCGTACACGCGCTCATGGGCGGCAAGACGGTCGATAACATCGAGGCGCTCGATATTTTGCTGTACGACGGCACCCGGCTCACGGTCGGCCCGACCACGGAGCCGGAACTGCAGACGATCATCGCCGGTGGGGGACGCCGGGGGCAGATTTATGCCGGCCTGGCCCGGATCCGGGATACCTACGGCGAGCTTATCCGGCAGCGGTTTCCGCAAATCCCGCGACGGGTTTCGGGATACAACCTCGACGAGCTGCTGCCTGAGAACGGGTTTAACGTGGCCCGCGCCCTGGTCGGGACAGAGGGCACTTGCGTCACCGTGCTGCAGGCGCACTGCATGCTGAAGCACAGCCCCCAGCATCGGCGCCTGGTGGCGCTGGGCTTTGCCGATCCCTTCATTGCCGCGGATCACGTGCCTGCCGTGCTCGAGTACAAGCCGATCGGCCTGGAAGGCTTCGATGGCCTGCTGGTGGACTACATGCTGCGCAAGCAACTGGCAGTCGAGGATGTACTGCTGCTGCCGGAAGGCCGGGGCTTTCTGTTGTGCGAGTTTGGCGCCGATTCCGCAGAGGATGCTGATCGCATCGCGGAAACATTCAACCAGGCGGCTCTCTCGTTCGGCAAAACGTGCACCGTGCGCCGCTACTCCGAGATTGAGGCCAAGCGGGTTTGGCATGTCCGCGAATCTGGCCTAGGGGCTACTGTTTTCGTTCCCGGAGAGAAGCATGGATGGGAGGGCTGGGAGGATTCCGCGGTGCCACCGGAGGAGCTCGGGAGCTACCTTCGCGAGCTCTACCGTCTGCTCGCACAATACGAGTACAAGACGCCTATGTACGGGCATTTCGGCCAGGGTTGCGTTCACCTGCGGATTACGTTCGACCTGGTCACCGCGGAGGGCATTCGGAAATATCGCCAGTTTATTGATCAGGCGGCGGATATCGTCCTGGCGCACGGCGGATCGTTGTCCGGCGAACATGGTGACGGCCAATCCCGAGGCGCCCTGCTGCCGAAAATGTACGGCCCGGAGCTGATGAAGGCGTTTCAGGAGTTCAAGGCGCTGTGGGATCCGGAGAACGGGATGAACCCGGGCAAGATGATCGATCCCATCGCCGTCTACGATGCGGTGGACAATCTTCGGCTTGGGGCCGGGTATCAAGCCAAGAAAGTCGACACCTGGTTTCATTACCCGCTGGACCCGGGCGGATTTGCGGAAAGTACGCTTCGCTGTGTGGGCGTGGGAGCTTGCCGCAAGCAGGACCACGGCACGATGTGCCCCAGTTATATGGCTACGCGGGAAGAAAAGCACTCTACCCGCGGGCGGGCCCACCTGCTGTGGGAGATGATGCAAGGCCAGGTGATCACCGATGGATGGCGCAATGAGGAGGTGAAGGAAGCCCTCGACCTCTGCCTATCCTGTAAGGCGTGCAAGACGGAGTGCCCGGTCAACGTGGATATGGCGACCTGGAAAGCGGAGTTTCTAGGCCATCACTACAAAGACCGTGTCCACCCGCTGCAGCACTACCTTTTCGGCTTCATGGACCGGTGGGCCAACCTGGCCGCGATCGCACCGGGACTGGCTAATCTACCGATGCGCATTCCCGGGGTCAGCGGGCTGGTGAAGACCATAGCCGGGGTGGCGCCGCAACGCACATTGCCGCAGTTCGCGGGGCGAAGCTTCCAGGCTGAGTACCGCAACCGCGCCAGTTCCCATGGGACTCCGTTGCTGCTCTGGCCCGATACGTGGAACAACTATTTTCATCCCCAGGTACTGGGGGCGGCGCATGAGGTACTGTCCTCGGCTGGGTTCCAGGTTCAGGTCCCGGCGCAGCATATTTGCTGCGGCCGTCCGCTGTACGATTTCGGCTTCCTGGACCAGGCGCGGAAGTACCTGTTGGGGATTCTCGAACGTCTGGGCCCGCAGATTGATGCCGGGATACCCTTTGTGGTCCTCGAGCCCAGCTGCGCCAGCGTCTTCCGGGACGAGCTGACCAACTTCTTCCCGGCCAATGAGCGCGCCCAGCGATTGGCGCAACAGACCTTCCTGCTCAGTGAGGTGCTTGCCCACCAGGCTCGCGGTTACCAGCCGCCCAAGTTGACCGGCCGGCAGATGGTGCTTCACGGCCATTGCCACCAAAAGGCGCTGATGGGCATGCAGGACGAGCTTGGGCTACTGTTGGCTACCGACGCCCAGGTGAGCATGCTGGATTCCGGGTGTTGTGGGATGGCGGGGCCGTTCGGGTTCGAGAAGGATAAGTTTGAGGTCTCGCAGGCGTTGGGAGAGCGCGTGCTTCTGCCTGCGGTCCGGGCGGCCGCACCGGAGACGATCCTGGTCACCGATGGGTTTAGTTGCCGGGAACAGATTCGGCAGAATTCGCCTCGTCACGCCGTGCATTTGGCTGAGGTTTTGGCTGGACGGTGCTAATCGGGTTTCCTTCGTTACCGATGGAGTGGACTTGTCTGTTTCGTGCACGAATTCAATAGGAACAATCATGGTGCGCCTGTATGCTGGAAAGAGTGCTTGTAACACTTCGGCTTGTGTCCTGTCTCCCTGAGCCCGAGTTCCCCTAGAAGGATATTTAACCTGAAGAACGTGAGGCTCTATGCGCTCTGAACTGGTGTACTCGGCCGGGCTTAAAATAGCGAACCGGTTTTTGCTCGCAACTGTTGCAATCAAAGCAGTTCGGAAGCTGCATATCAGTACTACCCGCACCGAAGACACGGCCAATGTGGTGTTTGTTGACGTGGCCGCCGGCCGCTACACGGACGTATGCATGCCGGAGATTTTGCCGCAGGCCGCGATCGAGCCATTGATCGTCGATCCGTTCGTCGTGTCCGCAGCTTAACCAGCTATTCCGGGGCCCAAAAGCCCAGGGGTTAAACCTAGCTCAGGACGCATATTCCGCGATTGAGAATTCCCGATCCGATAAGTTTTTGTGTCGTCCCTACGGGACTCGATTTGCGTAAAATCCTACCCGGCACTCCCGTGCCGGGCTCCAGATTGTCCCGTCCCTGCGGGACTGATTGTGTTGGTTGACTTCCAAGGGTGCCCATTCTTGCCCGCTGCCTCAAAATGCCAGTTTGCAGAACACGGCGACCCAGCTGCGGCTAGACGCCGGCTGGGCTCGGGGGTTGCCAGAGTTCTACGCGGTTGCCCTCGGGATCGTTGAACCAGGCGAAGCGGCCGTAGTCGTGATCTTCGCGCTTGGGGTCGATGTCGACAGCCGCGGCTTGGAGTTTCGCCAGCACCGCGTCCAGGTCGTCGACCCTTAGATTGAGCATGGCTCGTTGCTCGGTGGGACCGAAATACTTCGTGTCCATAGGGAAGAAGGCAAAGACGGTCATCTCCCGCGGCCCTTCGCTGAAAAAAGCAAAGGCGCCGTCTTCGGTACGCTTGATACCGAGATGGTCCTCATACCAGGCGTGGAGTTTCTCTGGATCGGCAGCACGCAGGAACACACCTCCTACGCCAGTTGCTCGGGTCATTCTCTCCTCATTCTCCGCTCAAGAGCTGCGGCAGGGTTTGGGGATGTTTGGGCTTGCGCCTCTCGGCCCGCTTGGGATCTTCGATGACTCGCTCCGGCCGGGGCTGGCCAACCCGCTCCCGGGCGTTGGCCTTGACCGCTTTGACGACCGAAAACTTTTCCGGCCGCCGCTTCCTCTTGGCCACAAAGCGATCCTCCTCAAGACCCGCGGTTATGGAATCACTGTCCAAGTATGGAATACTTCTATAGATTTCGGCGAGAGGAGTTTTCTCCGCCGCCGGGAAAGTGGGTCTCCAGGCCATGGAAGAACGGGACTTCTTCGACGAGAAATCGGAACAGCGCAAGCACACGCTGACCTGCCCTCATTGCGGCAAGGCCGAAGAATATGAGGTAGCGTGGCTGGTGCGGCGCAAAAAAACGCAACTGCCGGGTAGGGCAGACGAGCGCGACCGAGCCCGATTCGCCAAGGCACAGTCCTACATGGTTCGCAAAGATGATGTCGTCGGTTGCAAGAACGTTCGCTGCCGCAAGCGGTTCGAAGTATCGAGCCTGCAGTCCGTGGCATTTATCTAGACCAAGAGACCTATGAAAATACTCGTCTGCATCAAGCAGGTGCCGCAGAAGGATGCGCCCCTGAAGCTGAACGACGCCGGGACCTGGATTCGCGAAGACGTGTCCTACGAGGTGAACGAGCCGGATGCGTACGCGCTCGAAGAGGCGCTGCGGCAAAAGGAGAAGCACGGGGGCGAGGTGGTGGTGGTGACCGCCGGTCCGGCAAGAGCGCAACAGGTTTTGCGAGAAGCACTGGCAAAAGGCGCGGACCGCGCGATTCACCTCGAGGATGACCGGTTCGCCACGCTGGATGCGGCCAACGTCGCGCGCGCATTGGCGGCTTCGATCGCGGGAGAAGAGTTTGACCTGATCGTGACTGGCCTGCAATCAGACGATTTCGGCCATGCTCAAACTGGGGTGTTGCTGGCCGAGGTACTGGGATGGCCCCACGCTACCATCATTATCGGCATCGAAAAGACCGACACCGGCCTGCGCCTGAAGCGCGAATTAGAAGCTGGGCGATACCAGTACGTCGATGTGCCGCTGCCCGCTGTCCTGACCATTCAGAGCGGCATCAACAAGTTGCGCTATGCCACGCTGATCGGCATCAAACAGGCGCGGTTGAAACCGCTGCGCAAAGTTGCGTGGGCTGACGTGGAAGGGAAATTGAGCAAGAACCAGCAGCAGATCGAACGGCTCTACGTGCCGATGAAGCAAAAAAAGACAGAGATGCTGGAAGGCCCGCCCGCCGAAGTGGCACGGAAGCTGGTGGAGCAACTTAAGAATCAGGCACGTGTGATTTAGTACAATTCAGTGTTGCGCACGAGGGAAACGGCATGGCGAATACACTCCTCCCGATAGAAGAGCGAAGTCTGACCCCGGACCAGGTCGAATGGCTGGATAAGCGCAGGAGCCTGGGCATGACGCTGCTGGTGATCTCCGGGCAGTTTGGGATCATCACCACGGTGCTGTTGCTTTGGTTGGTGCAGGACCTAACCTACGCACCTGGATGGGCACATCCGATCGCTTATTATTTTGCCTTTGCGGTGCTGGTTTCAGCATTCACCGGTCTGGCTGGGACGTACCTGCGCCGCGGCGCGCCGGAGTTCTAGAGTTTTTCGCGAAAGGCAGTGATGGCAGATCGGATCCTGGTCGTCGCGGAGCAGCGGGAAGGTAAGCTGAACCGCGTTTCACTGGAAACCGTGGCCGCTGCCCAAGCCATCGGCAAAGAAACCGGCTGGCCAGTTGAAGTGGTTTTGCCCGGCTACCACACGACTGCGCCGGTGCAGGAATTGGCAGGCTACAAGGTCGAGAAGGTGTACGACCTGGAGGCAGCTTCGCTCGAAGCCTATACCTCAGACGCCTACGTACATGCCCTGAAGCAATTTCTCTCGAGCCAGCAGCCGAAGCTGGTGCTGTTCCCCCATACCTACCAGGTGCGCGATTTTGCGCCAAGGCTCGCCATGGCGCTCGACCGCACGTTGATCGCGGACGCTGTGGGGTACAAGTACGAAAACGGCAAGCTGCTCTTTACCCGGCAAATGTTTCAGGGAAAGTTTGTGGCCGATGTGGCCTTCGCTGGAGAGACGCCGTGGCTGGCTACTCTGCAGATCGGGACGTATCGCGCCGACCAGGCGGAGACCGGTTCCGCTGCGGTGGAAACGGTCGAAGCGGCGCCCCCGCCGGCGCTGCGCATCACCCCGCACGAGGTTTTCCAGGAAGCTAAGCAGGCGGTGGATCTGTCGCAGGCGGAGATTATCGTGGCGATTGGGCGAGGCATCAAAGAGCAGAAGAACGTCGCCCTCGCCGAGGATCTGGCCAAGGCGCTGGGTGGCGAGGTAGCCGCGTCGCGGCCGATCTGCGATAACGGCTGGTTGCCGCTGGAGCGGCAAATCGGAAGTTCCGGGCAAACCGTTGCCCCCAAACTCTACATTGCGCTGGGGATCAGCGGCGCGATCCAGCATATTGTGGGCATGAAGGGTGCACGCACCATCGTGGCCATCAATAAGGACGTGGAGGCACCCATCTTCGAGATCGCGGATTATGGAGTGGTGGGGAATCTCTTCGACGTGGTCCCGGCGCTGACTGAAGAAATCAAGAAGGCGAAGGCCTGAGGCAGGCTTCCACGCCAAGCCATGATTCACTTCCGCCAACCAATTCAAGGAATCGAACGGCCACAGATGGAGGCGGATGTCGTCATCATCGGTGGCGGCCCGGCGGGGATGGCATGTGCACTGCGGCTTTCACAGCTCATCGACGCTCATAACGATAAGCTGGCGCTGAAGGCCTCTCCTCTTCCGGCAATTTCCAAAGAGAACATTTACGTGCTGGAGAAAGCGCGTGAAGCCGGGCAGCATTGCCTTTCTGGAGCGCTGCTGGACCCCCGTTCCATGCGCGAGTTGTTGCCGGGTTTTGAGACGGAGGCTCCGATTGATGCTGAAGTCACGAAGGAGTCGGTTTACTTTCTGACGGAGAAGGGACACCACAAACTCCCTTTCGTGCCGCCGCCCCTGCGCGACCATGGCAACTACGTTATCTCCATTAACAAGTTTGTTAAGTGGATGGCGGGCAAAGTCGAAGCGGCGGGTATCACCCTATTTACCGGTTTTGCCGGCAGTGAGTTGCTGTTCAACGAGGACGGGGTCGCCGGTGTGCGCACCGATGACAAAGGGGTAGATAAAGAGGGAAATCCGAAAGCTAACTTCGAGCCGGGGTACGATCTTCGTTCGAAGATCACGATCCTGGCCGAGGGCGCGCGGGGGTCGTGCACCAAGCAATTGATCGAGCGCTTCCAGCTGGAAAGCCCGGAACACGCGCAAACCTACGGGGTGGGAATCAAGGAGCTGTGGGAGGTTCCGGCCGGCAGGGTGGCTAAAGGGGAAGTGATTTACACCCTGGGGTACCCGCTTACTGGACAAGAGTACGGAGGGGCGTGGATTTATGGCATATCCGATACGTTGCTCTCGGTTGGCTATGTAGTTGGCCTGGATTATCAGGATCCGCGGCTTGACCCGCACCATGTTTTTCAGTCGTTCAAACAGCATGCGCTGGCGCGTTCCCTGCTCGAGGGGGGAAAGATGATTCGCTATGGCGCCAAGAGCCTGCCTTACGGCGGATGGCTCACGATGCCGAAACTGGCGGGCAAGGGCTGGATGATCCTGGGTGACTCGGCAAGCATGCTCAATTCGCAGCGGCTTAAGGGAATCCACCTGGCCATTAAGAGCGGGATGCTGGCCGCGGAAACGGCTTTCGAATCGATGCTGGTGGGGGACAACTCGAGCGCGGCTCTCAGCGCTTATGAGAGCCGAGTGGAAGGCAGCTGGATCAAAGAGGAACTATACCCGGTACGCAATTTTCACCAGGGGTTTGAGCATGGGCTGCTGCCCGGGTTGTTGCACAGCGGCGTACAGCAGGTGCTGGGGGGCAGAAACCTTGGTGCGGACTTTAAGAACGATGCGGGCTACCGGCATATGCGCCAGCTGGATTCCATCGGGCGATCGACCTACGGCCGGGAAGCGACGCTGGGACCGGCCAAGAGCGATGGAAAGCTCACGTTCGACAAGCTTACGGATGTCTACCATTCAGGCACGCGTCACGAGGACGACCAACCGGTCCATTTGGTGATCCGGGATACGGATATTTGTAACCATCGTTGCGTGCAGGAGTTTGGGAATCCGTGCCAGCATTTCTGCCCGGCGGCGGTTTACGAGATGGTGGAGGGACAGATCCATATCAATTTTGCCAATTGCGTGCATTGCAAGACATGCGACATTATGGACCCGTACCAGGTCATCACCTGGGTCCCGCCTGAAGGCGGCGGCGGGCCTAATTATGACGGGATGTAGGGATTTTCAGGTTTAAGGTTGTTCAGGATTGCATCGCGGCGTACTTCCAGCCGTCCCTACGGGACTGGTCGTCCTTTCAACCTTAACCCAGGACTGGCGTCCTGGGCTAAGGTCATCCGTCCCTTCGGGACTGAAACGAAGTTCTCACACACCCTCTTCAGCTCCTGCCAGGAGAGAATTCCGGGCTCGAAAAAAACCAGGGGCTAAAGAGATTTGTGTCGTCCCTTCGGGACTCGAGTTGCGTGAGATCCTACCCGGCACTCCCGTGCCGGGCTCCAGATTGTCCCGTCCCTGCGGGACTGATTGTGTTAGGTGACCTGCGGTTCGTTTCTACCCAGTTAAAGCCCACACGCTTTCGCGGGATACCATGAGCTAGCGGTAGACTACGCCCTGCTGCTCCGTGCCCAGTTCCAATACTTCGACGGTCTTGAAATAGACGACGTCTTTGTCGCTGTGATTCTGCAGGCCGATCCAGCCCTTGTCGGGACGCACGCCGCGGTCGGGTTCGTAAGAAGCTTTCTTGTCTGGCACCGGCTGGCCTTCGGTGTAGTCGGTGACCTTTACGTCGTTTACAAAGACCTGGGTTCGCGGGCCTTCGATGCGAATCAGCATTGTGTTCCATTGCGGGCCAGGTTTGCCTGGCTTGGCCAGGGGCCGGGTTAGCGAGTAGAGGGTGCCGGTGACGTGATAGTCGTCTTCGTTGCTGCGCTCGGGATGGTTGTCGATTTGCACTTCGTATCCCCGGTTGACGGGCATCCAGGGTTCCGTGGGCTCCGAGGGTATGCGGATGAATACACCGGAGTTATCGTTCTCGTCCCTCATCTTGTACACGACTCTGATTTCGCAGTCGGACATGGGCCCGACAGTGGAATAGAGAAGCCCCATGCCGCCCTGAGACTTCAGCATGCCGTGTTCCACAATGAAACTGCCTGGCCCTACGTGCTGCCAGCCACTCAGATCCTTGCCGTCAAAAAGCTGCTTCCAGCCGAGCTGTTTGGCCGGCGCGAACGCGGTGGCGCCGAGCAGAGACAGCAGGGTAAGCATCTGTATTTTTCTCATGAGTTCCCTTCCTCTGAAAATGCCAGTTTAAATCGTCGAGTGTTAGGCGGTAATTTTGCGTGTAACATTCCATTGCGCGTGGGCCGTTGGCGGTACACTCGCTGAAAGAGGCGAAGCCATGAGCGGCAGCGACCTGTTACTAACCTGTAGCGACTGCGGTCAGGAATTTGTCTTTACCGCTGGTGAACAGCAGTTTTTCCAGGAACGCGGCTACTCCTCGCCCCGACGCTGTAAGCCGTGCCGTCAAGCTAAGCAAGGTGCCGGGGGCGGTGGTGGTCACGCTCCGTCCCATTCCCAACACGAGGGTGGTTACAGCGCCGGCCCGGGCATGAGCACAGGCACCACGGTGGTTTGTGCCAGTTGTGGCCAAACCACAACGGTGCCATTCGAACCCCGAGGGGATCGTCCGGTTTACTGCAAAAGCTGCTACCGGCCCAAACAGGGTGGCGGCGGCGGTGGTGGTGGTGGCGGCGGACGGCAGAACCGCGGGGGAAGCGGGGGGGGTGGTGGCGGGAACCGCGACCGGGATCGCCGGCGCCACTAGAGCTGCCTCCAGCTTACAAACGTAACCAAGTAGTTGTATGGCCGCATACATCTCTTAGCCAGCATACTGCTCCCGAGGGTAATAGGCATGGAGCAGATTCTGTTGGAGATGTTCGAGCAGGCGCGGAAGCTGGTCGTGGAAACCGATCGGAAGTTGGCGGAAGAAAACGACCGGATCCGGGAAAAGGAACGCGAAGTAAAGCTCCTGGAACTTTCGTCCCAGATCGAGGCGGCGTTTGACTTCACCAGCAAGGAAAAGCTGGAACTCGATCCCCGGTTGGATATCCAGGACGGCAAACCTACGGTCGAATTTATCGTGCGCAGCCTTCGGGCAATTTTTGTGCTGTCTCCGCAACCAGAGGGTCATTGGACCTTGAACGCGCTGGAAGACGGACGGTCCCCAAGTACCCTGGGAGAATTTCAAGGCGGGAGCAAGAGCGATGGGGCTTCGAGACGGTTGGCGGCAGCGCGTATCGTGACGGCGATTGGCAACTGGGCGCAAAAGGGACAGCCGCTCACGGCGAAAAAGCCGGTGCAATCGGAAACTTCAAGCCGGTGGCAAGACAGCGCGGTACCGGTCGAAATGCCGGAGCGGCGCGAACCAACCTACGGCACCATGGGCAAGTTTCTCGGGTATTAAGATCTGGTTCGGGTCCTGCTCCCTCAGTAGGAACACCGGTAAAGACGCCAGTTTGTGGTTCTCCCCCGCCGGGGAAATGTGAGACAACCGCATTTCCCCGGGCCCCTCTCCCCTTCTGAAAGCACCAAAATTGCTCCCCACACTCTAGTATGGGTGCGGAGGTATGGAGCGATGAACCTACGCCCGGCGACGGCGACCTTACTCTTATTGTTTGCCCTTGCTTCCAACCAGCGGGGGGACGCACAGGATGGCAAGCAGCAGCACATAGCCGAACTGGCTTACCAAGCAGAAATGTCGCACGAGGTGGGAGCGTGTCCAGAAGCACTGGACTTGAGCGACCGCAACGTATGCCTGAACGACGCTCGAGACGAGACTTACAAAAACTACAATGAGTTTTTCGGCGCGCTGCGAGAGGCTCTGATCCAAAGTTCCCCCAATGACGCCAATGCGCTGGCGCTGGACAAGACGGAGATGGTTTGGGAAAAATACCGGGTGACGGCCTGCGACGCCATGGTGAAGGTCTACGACCTGGGCACGATCAAGCATCCGGGATCGACTGAGCCCAGTGCGCAGACACGCTGCCTGATCTTGATCACGCGCAGCCGTATGCGCGATTTGAGAGAGCTGTACGCGGCAACGCTCTAAGGCACGGTTACAGAAATTAACTCGGAGCTGAGCGGTCGCGAGAGAACTACGGTCAGCCCAGCGCTCATGAGGGTCCGCCCGGTAAGGTCTGTATCGGGCGAACTGCCATCCTCAAAATGGAGCCGGTAGTGTTGCTGTGGATCGAGCCCAGCCAACAGGAAGCGGTGTTCCGGTTCGTCATTGCCGGAGCCGCGGAAGGCAAAAACGATTCCTCTGTGTTGCGCGGGATCCCAGTATTCCATCCCGTCCCAGTGCACACCGTCTGGCCGAGCCGATATATGGAAGAGTTCTGCGTCGCGAATCAACGGACGCAGGTTCGTCTTGTAAAACTTGATCGCCTGTCGCGCGGCCGCGTGCTGTTCCGCGGTCCAGGCGTTGGTATCCTGCATGACCGTGAACCAGCCCATCATGCCGCTACGCAATTCATAGAGGAAATTCTCCAGGTGCGGCGTGGGCCATTTTTGCACGTAGGTTTCGAGCATCGCAGGGGGCAGCACAAAGCTGGTGTCGTAGAAGGCTCGGCGGTTCGACAGCGGATCATACGAATCGGTGATGGAGAAGTAGTCGCCGTGGGCGGCACTGCCAAAGTCGACCATGCGTCCGCCATCGTTACAAATTTCCAACAGCAGTCCTGGGTGCTCGCGGCGTAGCTGGTCATGGATGCTGTAGTACGAGCGTACTGCGTGATAGCTCACGTCGGTCGAGTTGGAGCTGAGCACCAGGTCTGAACCGTCATGTGGCGGATACTCATGTGCCGAGGGTCAGGCGGCGCGTGAGGGTGGTCATCGCGGGTGCACCCCTGGGCCACCACGTAGCCATCGTGCTCCAGCATGTCGAGGTGGTAGTCGCTCACGATGCGGTTCACTTCGCGCGCGGCATAGCCGTGAGCGGCGGGTACTCCCAGGTCAATCGTCTGACCCTTGAATTCCTGCGGCTTCCAATCCGGGCCCACGCCGGCCACGAGCCAGTCGCGCACGGTTGGATCGCGTAAGTTGAGCGCGCCTGGGGCGGTGTCGAGGCCCGCCTGCGCCCAATCTACCCAAAGACCAAACTTCATCCCGCGGCGGTGAGCGTCATCGGCCAATGGGGTTAATCCGCGGGGAAAGTTTTTTGGATTTGGATACCAGTCCCCTACCCCACGAAACCATCCGGCATCGAGGTGGAACATCTCGAAGCCCAGGCCGGCGGAGTCGGCGATCATGCGCTGGGCGATGGTTTCATTCACCTGCATGCCAGCGCCCCAGCTGTTGTTTACGGTGAGCGGATAATGGGGATCAGCCCAGGTGCGGGGCGAACCAAGGACCGCGCGCACCCAGGGGCGTAGCTGATTTCCTGCGCCATCTGGCCCGCCCGCAAACGCGCCCAGAAAAACTGTTGGCGCTTGGATGGCACCGCCGGCTGGGAGCCGGCTGAGTGCGGGGCCTGGTTCGGGGTCGAGACCAAGCTGGCTCCGAAGATCGTGAGACGTGCGATCAAGGGTTATGCGGGTTCGCCCGCTAAACTCGATGGCTGCGTACCAGCCTCGGTTGACGCCGGAGAGGAGAATTGCCTCGTAGGGGATGATCTCGCGGCCTCTCCCCGGGACGTCGTGCGCGTAGGTGGTGGACCAACCGGTCCATCGATATCCTGGCGCGGCTTGGTCGAGATGGGTGCCGAGTGGAGTCGGTTCACCTGCGCCCTTCTCGACGTAGAAATGTTTGAGTGGGATGTTGGGCGAGATGTGCCAGTCAATGGAGAGGCTGTCCATGATTGGCATCCAGAAGTCACGAGTGTCCAGGTTTTTCACTTCGATGGTGTGCTCGATGGGTCCGAATGTTGCGCGGGCAGTCCATTGCCAGGAGAGCCGCAGATGCGGTTGCTTCGACTCGTAGACAAAGATGACTTGGTTGGCGTTGACGGTGGCGGAGTGGGGAACGAGGCGCCAAGTGAGGGGAAGCCGGGTGCCGGCTTGTTCCACAAATGCGGGGAGATGCTCCGGAGTGCGATTGCGCCACGGGTGTTGGTGGTGGCCGCTTAGCGAAATGATTGCGGGTGCAGTGGGGCCAGCGGATAGTTCCAGGACCGTGTCGGTGGTTGACAGCTTGGCCCGTAGTTGTTGGCCAGCCTGCGCATACGCGTGAGCACAGTAAAGCGCGAACAGCCAGCAGAAGGCGACCTTCCCTTTGAACTTCAAGGTGCTACACCTCCGACGCATTTCCAGACTCAGAGGATACTTGCATCCTTGAATTTCTTTCAGCCGTCCCTGCGGGACTCGATGGCGTTTTGAACGGTAACCCAGGACTGGCGTCCTGGGTTAAGTTCAGCCGTCCCTACGGGACTGGGTTCCACAGATACCCGAGACGGTTGAGACGCCCCTGATAGGCCGATGATCGCGGGATGGTCCGGATGGGTGGCGAAGATGGACGCTCCAGAAAAAATTGCCCTATCCTTCGCGTTGGTTGCGAAGGATAGGGCATCTGTCAATCGTTGTGCTAGCTGCAGCCGCTGGTGGAACCGCAGCTCATGCATCGGTAACAGCTGCCGTTGCGAACCATGATGGCTCCGCAGGTGTGACAGCTGGGTGCGTCACCCATGTCGAGATACTCCTTCATGGCGTCGGCTGCGTGAAAGATGGGGGCGCCTTTACGGGTTTCGGGCATTCCGTAAATGCCACGGTCTTCCATGCTACCGCCGGCCCCGCCTTGAGCAGGAGCACTCGCTTCGGGCAGGATGCCGCTGCCCGGCGGCCTGGTTTCGTACTTCACTTCGTATCTACCCGTTTCACCCGGGGTCTCATCCGCAGGCGCCAGTTGGGTGCCCGCAGTCAGACCAGAGAACAAGCTCAATTGATGTCCGGAAAGGAAGCGCAATTGGAGCCAGCGGAAGATGTAATCCATGATGGACTTGGCAAAGCCAATCTGCTCGTTGCCGGTCCAGCCTGAGGGCTCAAAGCGGGTGTGCGCGAACTTCTCGCACAGAACCTTGAGCGGAACACCGTGCTGGAGCGAGAGCGAGACCGCGGTGGCAAAGGAATCCATCAGACCGGAGACAGTGGACCCTTCCTTGGCCATCTTGATGAAGATCTCACCCGGTTGACCATTGGGATAAAGGCCTACCGTGATGTAGCCTTCATGGCCGGCAATGGAGAATTTGTGGGTGAGCGAAGGGCGCTCCTCGGGCAGGCGATGACGGACAGCACGGGGCGGACCCTGTGTTGCCTCCGCGTCTTCGCGCAACGCCGCAGCCTGGCCGAGGGTGACGGCGTTGGCGATGGAGGCGGAGAAGGCATTGGCCGCCGTGAGCACGGTGTTGGCAGTGACCTCGAGCCGGGCCGAGACCTTGTCTTCCAACACCCGCAGGTCGTCGCCGATGGAACTGGTGTCGCCCTGCGCCATGGCGGTGAGAACACGGTTGGCAGCAGCGTTGACGGCCACATCGGCGCTGGTTTCCCCACCCAGTGCGTTCTTGATGACCTTGGCTTTGTTGCCATCGGAGACGTTGAGCGGTTGCGCGCCCTTGGAGCCGTCGCGGTAGACGGCGACTGCTTTGAGGCCCAGACGCCAAGCCTCGATGTAGGCCTGAGTAATATCGTCCAGGGTCGCATCGTGGGGCAGGTTGACGGTCTTCGATATGGCTCCGGACAGGAAGGGCTGGGCAGCGGCCATCATCTTGATGTGGCCCGAAGAGTGGATCGAGCGGGTTCCTTTGCTGGGCTTGAAGCTGCAATCGAACACCGCAAGATGCTCAGGCTTGATGCCGGGCGCCCCTTCGATGGTGCCGGTAGAGTCGATGTAGCTGACAATCGAATCGACCTGGGGATTGGTGTAGCCGAGCTTGAACAGCGCCACGGGGACGGTGTTGTTGACGATTTTGATCATGCCGCCGCCGACCAGCTTCTTGTACTTGACCAGCGCAAGATCGGGTTCGATGCCGGTGGTGTCGCAGTCCATCATGAACCCGATGGTGCCGGTGGGAGCGAGCACAGTGACCTGCGAGTTTCGGTAGCCGTGCTGCTCGCCGTGGGCCAGGGCCTGGTCCCAGCAATCCTTGCTGGCCGCAATCAGGGAGGCCAGTTGAGGGGTGGTGAAGGGCTCGGACGAGTTGACATGGCCGATCTTGTTTACCTCGGCACGGTGCATGCGGATGACGTCGAGGAAGGGCTCACGATTGACGTAGAAGCCGGGGCACGCGCCTCCGCGTTGCGCCAGGCCGCCGTTGGCATACTGAGCCTGCTGGCAAAGCGCGGTGGCGGAGACCAGAGCTGGCGCCTTCTCGGCCAGCACGGAGGACTGGAAGTAGGACTGGCCGCACAGGATGGCGGTGAGGGTGGCAGCGAAATCTCTGCCGGCATCGCTGTCGTAGGGCAAACCCATCGCCATGAGGAGGGCGCCGAGGTTGGCGTAACCGAGGCCCAACGGACGGTAGTCGTGAGAATTGCGCACGATCGATTCGGTCGGATAGCCGGCGTTGTCCACCAGAATGTCCATCGCGATGATCATGACGTCGATGGCATGGCGGTACGCTTCCACATCAAACGCGGCTGCCGGGGTGATGAACTTGAGCAGGTTGAAGCTGGCCAGGTTGCATGCCGAATCATCCAGGAACATGTACTCAGAGCATGGGTTCGAGGCGTTGATGCGGCCCGAGTTCTTGGAGGTATGCCACTTATTGATGGTGGTGTCGTACTGCATACCCGGGTCGCCGCATTGCCAGGTAGCTTCGGCGATCTTGCGCATGAGGTCGCGAGCCTTGAAGACCTTGGCCGGTTCGCCACCCTTGACCTTGCGGGTGGTGAAGTCCTGGTCCCGCTCAACGGCGCGCATGAAGTCGTCGTTCACGCGGACAGAGTTGTTGGCGTTCTGGAAAAAGATCGAGCTGTAGGCTTCCGAGTCCGGCCCGGAGCCGTCATAGCCGGCCTGCATCAGGGTCCAGGCTTTGAGCTCTTCCTTGGCTTTGCACTCGATGAAGTCTTCGATATCCGGATGGTCGACGTTGAGAATGACCATCTTGGCTGCACGACGGGTCTTGCCGCCGGACTTGATGACGCCGGCAAAGGCATCGAACCCGCGCATGAAACTGAGCGGGCCGCTGGCGGTGCCGCCGCCGGAAAGGGTTTCCATCGATCCACGGATGCTGGAGAGATTGGTCCCGGTGCCCGATCCCCACTTGAAGAGCATGCCCTCAGTCTTAGCCAGGGTCAGGATGGAATCGAGCGAGTCATCGACCGAGTTGATGAAGCAAGCTGAGCACTGCGGACTGCGGTAGCCCGTGGCGGAGAACTCGACGGCGCAGGTGTGGGCATTCCAATGCCAGTTCTGGGCATCGGAGTTTGGCTCCAGCCGATCGCAGCCGACGTTAAACCAGACGGGCGAATTGAAGGCTACTTTCTGAGTCAGCAGCAGATGGACCAGTTCGTCATGGAAGACGGCCGCGTCTTCCGGGGTGGCAAAGTAACCTCCCGCGATCCCCCAATCGCGGATGGTTTCTGCCACCCGGGCGACTAATTGGCGCACGCCGGTTTCGCGAGCGCCAAACTCACCCTGCGGAGTGCCTACGTGGCCGTGCAGGTACTTGGAAGCGACGATGTTGGTCGCGGTCATCGACCAATCAGCGGGGACCTCGACGTCTTTTTGCTCGAAGATCGTTCCCCCGGTGGCGTCGGTGATGGAAGCGGTGCGACGCTCCCACGCAACCTCGCTGTAGGGGGAAATGCCGGGCTTGGAGAACAGGCGGGTGCAGTGCAGGCCGGTTGTGGGTTCGGGCTTTGGCACGGAGTGGCTATAGTGGGCGGCCCAGCCGTTTGCGGCGGCGGAAGTTGCGGAATTGGTGGCCTCAGCCATAATTCTCCCTCACGATTTTTAAAAATTTGACAGAAAAGCCGTTCCCGGGGCGCTCGTAGCGGCGCTTTTCACAGGGGTGAAACCGGCCTTCCTGGAACTACTCAACAACCAGGCTTTGGCGACAAATCATCCGGCGAGGTTGAGCACCGGATCATGAAAGTAAAGCCGTGAGATGCGAAAGTACCGCTCTCCATGGCGTGTGTCAAGCCAGAACCACTATATCTAGTAGTTTATATGCATATCCCTCCATTTGCGTTCCAAAGCCGAACAAACGGCTGTGGAGAACGCGGGAAGGCCAGTCCGGGGGCGGGTTTTGCCTTTCAGAAACGTACCTCACGGACTAAACAGGCAGCGGGAAAATTCAGAATGGGACAGGAAAGCTAGAGAGATTGCGTGAGAAGTCTTATTGTGTCGTCATTTCGGGACTCGATTTGCGTGAAACCCTACCCGGCACTCCCGTGCCGGACTACAGATTGTCCTGTCCCTTCGGGACTGATTCCGTCAGGTGACTTGCGGTTCTTTGCCACCCCCTAAAGCCCTTCCCGTAATCTCAATCCTTTACGGCCGGACTACTAACGTGCCCTGATACAAAGCATCGGAGCCGTGACCTGGGGGGAAACTGGCGTTCCGCAGATCTGATCGGACAGCGCCTGAAATAAAGCTACGCCCGGCTGGGGGATCCAACAAGGCGGAGAAAGAGTACACGCTGTGGAAGGCGTGGATAAGGGGGACATTCCGGTGGCGATCAGGCTTCGCTGAAGATTTCTAGAACGAAGCCCGAGCCTGGTTTTAGGTTGTGGCTGATTTGCCCTTGAACATGCGGTAGATGGCCAGGAGGATGATTGCGCCCAGCAGCGACATGATGAAGCCGGCGCGCTGGCCCTCGTGGTACAAACCTACGTGGCTGCCGATAAACGTGGCCAGCAGGGCGCCGGCGACGCCAATCAACATGGTGATGAAAATGCCGCCGGGGTCTTTTCCGGGCATGATCAGCTTAGCCAGCGCCCCAACGATCAGGCCGATGATGGCTTCCCACAATAGGCTAAACATACACGTACCCTCCTGAATTGCCTGTTAGGTCCACACCGGTAGATGCTAAGGCCGCGTGCAAATCGTCTTGCACGCGGCCCGCTGGGTATCCCGGTTTTTAGCCCGGTGCTACTTTTCAGTCGACAGGTTCTTGGGTGACTTTCTGTTCAGAGTCCGCAACAACTTGGCTGCGGAGGGTGGGGCTGGGACCGCCTTGTCGAAAACGATGGCCTCGGCCGTTACATCCTTGCCGTAGAGCTCCTTGTTGCCATCGTTGTCAGGACGCAACGTGGAACCGGACAGTGAGATACCGGCGAAGAGCCCGCGTGCACGGGAGTAGGAAAGAATCTGCGCCCGCATGGTTACATCCGTTTCAGCGGACGCATTGCGGCCAACGGGACCGGCCGCGGCGGAAGCGTCGCCACCGATCTTTACCTTGCTCTTAAGGATGTTTGCGGCGGAGGTTGGGCTCATGAGCAGGAGCACGAAATCCGTAGCCTGGCCACCGAGCTGGAACCCGACGCTGGCGCCTTCAAGAGCCATCATCGATGGAGCACTCCAGGGACCGCGAAAGTGTCTGCCACTGCGGCAGGTCAACACCCCCCGGCCGTAGCTGCCGCCGACAATGAAGGCGGCCTTGAGCACGGACGGCAATACGACCACGCAGTCTGCTTTGTCGATCACGCTTTGCGGGATGTCATCGGGGACGTTCATGATCTCGGAAATGACCGTACCCGCCGCCATGACTCGATCCGCTTCCTTGTCCTGACCAAGAGCGGGCAGAACCATCAGGCCCATGAGGCTTAGTGCCACTACAGTTCTCTTCATACTCTCTCCTTGAGGCGTTTGTTGACACCATCACAGCAATACAGCATTGCCTGCGTTTAAACCCGGAAGCGAATGCGGAGTTAACTCCTCTGGTAACCGCTGAGCATACTATACAAGTTCTCTTTGACAATCAATCGTTGTGCTCAGACGAGAAAGGGTCGAGGTTGTTGAGGCCTTAGCGACGGTAGACTACCCCGGCCTTCATGACGAACGAGACGTGATTGAGTACGCTGATGTCGTCGAGAGGATTGCCGGGTACGGCGATGATGTCGGCGTCGTAGCCGGGCTTGAGGGCGCCTAGTTCGCGGTCCCAGTCGAGGAGTTTTGCTCCATTGAGCAGATCGGCTTTTAGTACGTCCAGCGGCTTCATTCCGTACTGCACCATGAGCTCGAACTCACGGGCTTGGGTGCCGTGGGGAAAGGGTCCCACGTCGGAGCCCACCGCCATGGGGACACCGTGCTCCAGTTGGCGGTGAAACTGCTGCACGTGATAGTCGAGGAGTTGGTGCTCTCGCGCCGCCCCCTCCGGCGAGCTGGCATGAGCGGCAAAATATTCCTGGATGGTGAAGGTCGGAACGGCGTAGATCTGCTTTTCGCGCATCAAGCGCATGGTCTCGTCGCCCAGCTGGTCAGCATGGTCAATCGAGGCCACCCCCGCCTGGGCGGCATACAGGGCGCCGGGCTCACCTTCACAATGCACGCCGATGCGGGTCTGCAGACGGGCAGTTTCGGCGACGGCCTGCGCCAATTGCGGTTCTGTGTACTGGAAAATCGAATGAAACTGGCCGTCCTTAAAGAAGTCGCGGCCGGTCTCGTAGATCTTGATGAAGTCCGCACCGTCCTTGATCTGCTGACGAATGACGGCCACCAGCTCGTCGCCGGTGTTGGCATAGGTTGCGTTGGACAGGACATGCTGCTCGGGGTTGTAGCCGATGGCGTCCTCGTGGCCGCCGAGCACGCTGATCGCGTTCCCGCTGACACGCATGCGGGGCCCAGGGATCTGTCCCTTGTCGATGGCGTTGCGGACGGCGGAGTCAGCTGGCCCCGCGCCTTCCGTACCCATGTCGCGCTCAGCAGTAAAGCCGGCCAGAAGGTCGGCCCTGGCGGCCAGGGTGGCAGTGATCACTCGCTGGGGCACGGACTCGACCACGGTCTGAAGATCTTCCGCGCCGGGATGGAGAAAGAGATGTACGTGGGCGTCAATCAGGCCAGGCATCAGGGTCGTGTCGCCGAGATCGACGGTCTCCGCTCCGGAGGGATGGGCTACGGAGGAGCCGGCAGCCACGATCTTTCCACCTTCGACCAGGACCTCGCCGGGGGCGAGAATGCGACCGGCTTCTATATCGAGAAGGCGCGCGGCGTGGAGAACGATGGGTTGAGCGGCTGGCGGAGTTTGCGCCGAGGCGACGCCGGCTAAGAATCCAAGCAGGATGGGGGACAGGTATCGGAAGGCCAAGATGGTTTGCAGAATATCGCAGATCCAGCCTGCCCGTTAGTTTCGTATTACTATTGGGTCAAATTATGCGGCTGCGCAGAAAGATCCGCGAAGTTACATATAACTTCGATGATCTGCGCGACCTTTTGGCCAAGTCCAGCCCCTATCGCTCCGGAGATGCGCTGGCTGGAATTGCCGCGGAGAGCGATGAACAGCGCGCCGCGGCGCAAATGACGCTCGCCGATCTTCCCCTGCGCGCGTTTCTGCAGCAAGCCCTGATCCCTTACGAGGTGGATGAAGTTACCCGGCTGATAGTCGATAGTCACGATCTGTCCGCCTTTGCTCCGATAGCGACGTTCACGGTAGGAGATTTTCGCGACTGGCTGCTTTCCGATGCCGCGACGAGTGGGGCGCTGGCTGCGTTGGGACCCGGTCTAACGCCGGAGATGGTCGCGGCGGTGAGCAAGTTGATGCGGGTTCAGGACCTGATCCTGGTGGCACGCAAGATACGGGTGGTGACGCAGTTTCGGACGACGGTGGGCTTACCGGGCAGATTATCGACCCGGTTGCAGCCAAACCATCCTGTAGATGATCCGGCAGGCATCGCTGCAGCCATGGTCGATGGGCTCTCGCTGGGCTCAGGAGATGCGGTGATCGGGATCAATCCGGCGTCGGACAATGTGAATACGGTGCAGACGCTGCTGAAATTGATCGACCATGTGCGCCAGAAGTATGCGATCCCAGTGCAGAGTTGTGTGCTGGCCCATGTCACCACCCTGATGGCAGCCCTCGAACAGGGTGCTCCGGTCGACCTGGTCTTTCAATCGATTGCCGGGACGGAAGCCGCGAACCAATCGTTCGGGGTGAACCTGGCGCTACTGGATGAAGCCTGCGCGGCGGCGCGGGCACTCAAGCGCGGGGCGGTTTTTGAGCCGGCGTCCGGGAGTGGCCAACCTACGCTGGGCGACAATGTGATGTATTTCGAAACCGGGCAAGGGAGCGCCCTATCCGCCGAGGCCCATCATGGAGTGGATCAGCAAACTTGTGAGGCACGAGCCTACGCAGTCGCCCGGCGTTACCAGCCGATGCTGGTGAATACCGTGGTGGGGTTCATTGGGCCGGAATATTTGTACGACGGCAAGCAAATTATCCGCGCTGGACTGGAAGACCATTTTTGCGGCAAATTGCTGGGGCTGCCCATGGGTTGTGATATTTGCTACACCAATCACGCGGAAGCCGACCAGGACGACATGGATGTGCTGCTGACACTGCTTGGCGCGGCGGGCGTGAACTACATTATGGGGGTGCCCGGAGCGGACGATGTGATGCTCCATTATCAAAGCACTTCGTTTCACGATGCGCTGTATCTACGGCGGGTGCTGGGCCTGAGGCCGGCGCCGGAGTTTGAAGCCTGGCTGCAGAGTGATGAACGGTTTCGGTTGAATGTACCGGCGTTTCTCGGATAGCTCATGTTTGCCAGACGGACGCAAAAGACGAACCAGATCGAGGCAGTTCCGGATGTGACGGTGGCAGAAATGTCCCTCGCTGCGCGAGAGGCATTGCGCAGCTATACGCCTGCCCGGCTGGGCCTCGAACGCACCGGGGTGAGCCTGGCGACGCGTCCGCTGCTCGACTTTCAGCTTGCGCATGCGCGGGCGCGCGATGCCGTACATGCGGCGATCGACGCGCGTATGTTGTGCGATGAACTGCGGCGGTCCGATTTGGCGTGTTTGGCACTGGAAAGCAAGGCCAGGGACCGGGCCACCTATCTCCGGCGGCCGGACCTCGGCCGGGCACTGAGCGAGGATTCGGCAGCGTTACTGAGGCCGGGGGAATACGACGTTGTCTTCGTAATCGCGGATGGGCTCTCGGCGTTAGCCGTAGAGAGGCACGCCCCGCGGCTGATGCGAGAGATCTTGTCCCTAATTGGCGGTTGGCGGCTGGCGCCGGTGTGCGTGGTGGAGCAGGGCCGGGTCGCCATAGGAGACGCGATTGGCGAGGCGCTGCACGCGCACCTGGCGGTGGTGATGATTGGGGAGCGGCCGGGGTTGAGCTCGCCCGATTCTTTGGGTGTTTACATTACGTGGGAGCCGCGGCCGGGTAGGAAGGATTCAGAGCGGAATTGCATCTCCAACGTACGGGAAGAGGGATTGGGGTACACGGCGGCTGCGCACCGATTGCATTACTACATGCAGGAGTCGTCGCGGCTCCACTTGACTGGGCTGGGGCTCAAAGACCCGGCCGAGGATTTGGCCCGGTTGTTGTAGTGGTGAGGGAGGTAACTCAGGGGCTAAAGAGGGTGTGTGAAACGAGATTTAGAAAGTGAGTCCCGCAGGGACGGCTGAAGCTTGTTCAGGATTGCGCCCGGGCCCACTCCCAGCCGGCCCTACGGGACTAGTCGTCGTTATCAAATACCACCCAGGACTAACGTCCTGGGCTAAGGCCAGCCCGTCCCTGCGGGACTGAGTTTCGAAATGGAGAAAGGGTCGCGAACTCCGTGCTGTACCAGCTGTGTTTTTACTCGGCCTTGGTCGGTAGGCTTGCCCATAGATAGGTTCGGAAAAAGGTCAGCACACGCTGGTTCGCCGCCTCCGTTGCTTTGCTGCTAAAGACGTGGCCCTCGTCGGGATACATGCCGGCTTCGCAGGTGAAGTCTCTGAGCTCGCAGAGGCGGACAAGCTGGCGGGCGTTGACGATCGGGACCTGCTTATCCTGCCCGCCATGAAGGATGAGGAGAGGAGGCAGGTTTTGCACCTGGGAGAAAAACTGGTTTGGGAGAAGACCGGACCATTCCGCAATGGCTTCGACGCCCAGTTTATGGGAACCGGCCAGCAACGCGACCGAGGCCCCCAGGCCGTGTCCGATGAGCGCAATTTTCCTTGCCCTGGCCGCCGGACGCGCGTGTAGATCGACCACGACATCCTCGACCGCCTGGGCCCAACGCCGATAGTTCGCTGGGGTCTGTTCGAGGTTGGGCGTCACCGTCAGGTAGTCCATCAACAACACACGAAAAGCGTGTTCAGCAAAGAAGCGGGCCTCGATCCGAGCAAAAGCAAGATCGGAAGGGCTCGCACCGCGCAAAAAGATAATCGTCGCGGTGGCGTCATGAGCGTCATAAACCGCGCAGGAGACAGCTTTGCCATGGCTCATGAAGGTGGCGTACTCGACCGGCAGTGTTTGCGCCTGGACTGCAGCCGTAGCCAACCAGCAGAGCGCAACGGCAATCAACCGGGAGAAACGCATCTTAGAGCACCTTCAGAACGACCAGGGAAAGATCGTCGTTTTGCTCCGCACCCGCAGTAAACCGGTCGACGCATTGAACCACCGCGGTGACGATATCCTGCGCGGAGCGGTGAGTACTCATTTTGGCCGCCGCGATGAGCCGCTCTTCTCCCCACTCCTCGAAGCCGGTAGTCATGGCTTCGCTGATTCCATCGGTGTAACCGATGAGGACGTCATAGGGCTGGAGTTGGAGCTGGCCTTGCTCATATTGAACCTCGGTAAAGATGCCCAGGACCGGTCCACCGGTTTCGAGTCGCTGCACCATGCACGGATCATCCGGGCTGCAGAAACTATCCAGCCCAGGGGCCGAGGGACGCAAGAGCAGAGGTGCATTGTGCCCGGCATTCACATAATCCAGGGTGCGCGCGGAAGGGTCGTATTCGCCGAAAAAAAAAGTCACAAAGCGATTGCTGGTAGAGGAATCGTAAATGATGCGATTGAGTCCCTCGATCAGCCGGGCAAGACTGAGCGTGCCACTAAAGGTAAGCCCATGCAGGGCGGCGCGAATGGAGGCCATCAACAGAGCGGATGAGATGCCTTTTCCGGAGACGTCGCCGATGGCGATACCCAGACGGCCGTTTTCGAGTGCGATGAAGTCGTAGTAGTCCCCGCCAACCTCCTGCGCGGTGCGGCTGTAGCCGGCGAAGTCGATGCCCTTGATCAGGGGGTACCTCTGGGGCAGCAGGCGCTCCTGCACCTGGCGGGCGATTTCGATTTCGCGGTCGATACGCTGGCGTTGCGCCGACTCCTCTGCGAGATGGTGGACCAGGGCACTGTTTTCGATGGCCAGGCCGGTCTGCAAGGCTACGGAGGAAAGTAACCGCCGGTCGGAGCGGGAATAGGGCTCTTCGCTGCGCTTGGGCCCCAGGGCCATCACCCCAATCAAACTGGAGCGCCCTGGCAAGGGCAGCAGCAGCTCGGCGTCGAGCTGATCGAGTACCGAGACTTCCGCCGGGGCGGCCAAGGCCAACCAGGGGTCGGGATGCTCGCGGAAAACCCGCTTGGGACTGCGATCGATGGCGAGCGCGCGCATAGTGGAAGAATTCTCGGGCAGTGAAACGTCCACTCCATCCGGAATCCCCTGGGCATATTGGAGGTGAAAGAGCTTGCCCTGGCGCAACAGGAAGGAGATTCGCTCGACGTGGAGGCTTTGACTGATGCGCTCGGTGATGGTTCGCAGCAAAGGTTCGGTTTCGGTGAAGGTCCGCGCCTGTTCGGAGAGATCCGCCAGGATCTGTTCGACCGAGTAGGCCTCGCGGAAGAAGCGGCGGTCAATCCAGAGGGAGAGAGGCCGCGCGATGCGCAGACGCAGAAACAGAACGACAACCACGAAGAGCGCCGGGGCGATGAGTAGGGCCCCGCGGCTCGAGGTATGGACAAAGTGAACGACCCGGAAGGCAAGGAACGTAAAGACGATCACCTGCAGGACCCATAGGGTTCCCTGGGCGAAAGCGTAGCGGGTGCCCTGGCGGAGGATGATGCGCAGGTCGAGGGCACGCTGCACGATGACGGTGTAGGCGAGAGAGAGGGGAAAGAAGGTGAACAGAACCGCCACGGTGAGGAGAGCCCAGGAAGGCGCCACCTCGAGGTAGGTTTTTCCGGAAAGGGTGGAGGTTACCAGCAGGACGAGCACCGGGCCCAGCCCGAGGAGCGAGCCCGCAGCCACCACTCCCAGGCGGCGGAGGGCATCCGGCGCGGGAGCAGGAACGGCGAAGAGCTTGCCGACGATGGCGGCAATGAAGATACAGAGAGAGAGCGCGGCGAAAACATTTCCCGCGACCTGGAGAGGATCGATGGCGGAAAGGTAGGGCTGGATGAAACGTACGTGGTAAAGCCGGCCGTACGCCAAAGCGAATTGGGCGGGGACCATCGCGATCTGGGGAACAATGATGAGCCACTTGATCCATGGGTGGCGCATGTCAGTACGGGAGCGGACGGGAAAATGGATGCTGAACAGGATCAGCGAGATGAGCATCCACTGGATGGCGAAGAGTTGCCAGAAGATCGTGAAGGGTGCAAGGAAGCCGGGGAAATATCCGATACGGCTGCTGAAAACGGGAACCACGTTCATGATGCCCAGCAGAAACCAGGCATTCCATTCAAACGGCCTGGCCAGGACCACCCATATGCCGAGCAGAAGACAGAAGGCGGGAAAGAGGACCACCAGCACGATGTTGATCAGCCACTCGGTGAAGGTGGGAGGAACTCTTCGCTGAGGCATCAACCCCACGCGCGCCGTGTGCATCCCGCCCAATCGATTGCGATAGACGATGGTAAAGATTTGTCCGGGACGAGCGTGGAAGGTTTGGCGGATCAGCCCTGCCATGCCTGTAAATGGAACTCCATTCACGGAAATGGGCTCGTCCTCGGATGCCATCCCCGCGCGTCTCGACTCGGGAAGTGGTTGGACCAAGAAACGGGGGTTATCAGATTGCTCAAGCGGGGGCCGCGCCCGGTTGGGATTAAGAAGGCTGTCGAAGGTCGCGGCCGTGTTGGCCGCATAAAAGAGGGTTGAACCCACAACCAATATGGCCAGCAACAAGTACGGAAGTTTGGCGAGGTTCGTTTTCATGCAGCTTCAGGCGGCATGGTAGCAGACCGCGGGTTGACATCGCCGGACGAGACGGTTAGCTTTCTAATAGATATGCAAGTCCGCACCCACCATCATCGTCATCACCATCATCACGTGACGAGCGTGTCGGCGGACGGTTCCGGCCAGCGATAGCGGCCAGGAAGCCAGAATCAGGAAAAAGCCCGCCGGCGCGAGATGCGCAAGCGGGCTTTTTTGCGTTTGGTCTGAAGTTAAAAAGGGAGAGGTTCGGGAATGAGCGAAGCAGTGAAACTCGATTTTGCGAAGATGGATGGCCTGCTGCCTGCAATCGTGCAGGACGCAGTGAGCGGCGAAGTGCTGATGGTGGGTTTTTTGAACGAGATAAGTTACGCGAAAACGTTGGAAACAGGATTTGTGACGTTTTGGAGCCGGACGCGGCAGAAATTGTGGATGAAAGGCGAGACCAGCGGCAACCGGTTGCGGGTGGTGTCTGCGGCGACCGACTGCGACCAGGATACGCTGCTGTTTCGTGTAGCGGTCGAGGGCGACGGGCTGGTCTGCCATGAGGGAACAGTGAGCTGTTTTACCAGGCCGATTGCATTGCCGGCTGCAGAGACGATGGAGGCACGGAATGGCAGCAGGTAAGTTGAAGCTCGGTATTCCCAAGGGAAGCCTGCAGGACGCGACGATTGCGCTTTTTGAGAATGCCGGGTGGCATATCTATGCCAACGGGCGCTCGTATTTTCCCGGGGTTGACGACAGCGAGATCGAGTGCATGCTGATCCGTGCCCAGGAGATGGCGCGGTATGTGGAGAAGGGCGTTCTGGATGCCGGCCTTACGGGCATCGATTGGGTGGTGGAAAGCGGGCTCGATGTGGTCAGCGTGACTTCGCTCACTTATTCCAAGGCGACGCGGACCAAGGTGCGATGGGTGCTCGCGGTGCCTGAGGATTCTCCGTTTCAGAAGGCTGAGGAGCTGAGCGGGAAGGTGATCGCTACCGAACTGGTGGAGGTGACCAAGAATTACTTTGCGGCCAAGAATGTTCCGGTGAAGGTGGAATTCAGTTGGGGGGCGACGGAAGTGAAGCCGCCTATGCTGGCCGATGCGATTGTGGAAGTGACGGAGACGGGCAGTTCGCTGCGGGCGAACCGGCTGCGCATTATCGATACGGTGATGGAAAGCGAAACTCATTTGATTGCTAATCGAGGCGCTTATGGGGATCCGTGGAAGAAGCAGAAGATCGACAATATTTCGCTCATGCTCAATGGCGCGATCGCGGCCAAGGGCCGGGTGGGATTGATGATGAATGTGGAGAAGAAGAATTTGGATCAGGTGTTGGCGATGCTGCCGGCGCTGGATTCTCCGACTATTTCCACGCTGAGCGATGCGGGATGGGCGGCGCTGAACACGGTGCTGGAAGAGAGCGTGCTGCGGGACGTGATTCCCAAATTAAGAGTGCGGGGGCTACTGGGATCGTTGAGTATCCGCTGAATAAGATTGTTTTTTAGTTGCGGTTCGATAACGAACTCCGGGTGGTCCGAGAGACTTCCGGTTTAGGACGGTGGTATCCCACATCTCGCGAATAACGAGCGAGATATGGGGCACCCGGGGTTTGTTGCAGGTACGGATTCTCATTTAAGGAGCGTCTGCATGAGGCTGGTGAAGACACAGGGACGCGGGGGTAAGCAGACCCGGCAGATGCTGTGTGAACTGGAGCTGCGAGGCGCCCGGAACACGGCGCGCGCGATGCCCGTGGTGCAGCGCATTGTGGCCGATGTGCGCAAGGGCGGGGACCAGGCGCTGCGCCGCTACGCGGCTAAGCTGGATGGGCTGACACAGCAACAGCCATTGGAGATAAGCCGCGCCGAAATGGAGCAGGCATGGGACGCGACGCCAAAGGCGCTGCGGGCGGCAATGGAGACGGCGGCCGGCAATATCCGGCGATTCGCCGCACGGCAAATGCCGAAACAATGGAGCACGACGAGCGCTGGGCTTACGACCGGACAACAGGTGCGGGCCCTGGGCGCGGTGGGGTGTTATGTGCCCAGCGGGCGCTACCCGTTGCCCTCTACCTTGCTGATGACGGTCATCCCGGCGCAGGTGGCCGGGGTGGAGCGGATTGTGGTGGTGTCAGCCGAAACCGGCAAAGGAGACACTTGCGGCCGCGGCGCTGCTCGGCGTGAGCGAGTTTTACCGCATCGGCGGAGCCCAGGCGATCGCGGCGCTCGCCTTTGGCACGGATAGCATTCGCCGCGTGGACAAGATCGTGGGACCGGGCAACTGGTATGTGACCGCGGCCAAGAAGATGGTGGCCTTCGATTGCGCCATCGACATGCTGGCCGGCCCAACGGAGATTGTGGTGACCAGTGAAAGCGGCGACGCAGTGGGTATCGCTGCCGATCTGGTGGCCCAGGCGGAGCACGATCCTGAAGCCCTGGCCATCCTGATCACCACCAACGAACCGCTGGCGCGCGCGGTGGTGAAGGAAGTTGGCGCAGCGGGTCAAGACCAATCCCGTTGCCCGACAGGCGATCGAGCGCAATGGCCTGGCGGTGATTGCTGGTTCCGTTGACGAGGCCCGCGAAATTACCAACCGGCTGGCCCCCGAGCATCTGACCGTCGATGGCAGCGAGGATCTCGACTGGGTGCGCAACGCGGGTTCGGTGTTTATTGGCCGATACTCGCCGCAGCCCATGGGCGACTACGTCTCCGGCCCCAACCACACTTTGCCCACTGGCGGCGTGGCCCAGGTGCGGGGCGGGCTGAGCGTGATGGACTTTTTGAAGGTGATCACGGTGCAGGAATATACGCTGGCCGGGTTGCAAAGGCTGGGACCGGCGGCGATCGCGCTGGCCAATGCGGAGGGATTGCATGGCCACGCCGAGGCGGTGCGGGCAAGGGGGATCGATGGCTGAGACGGTGTTGCAACAAACGCCCGCGCCGCGGGCCGCAGTGCAGCGGATGCATGCCTATCATCCTCCGCTGAGCGGGCGGCAGGGACTGCGGCTGGACTTTAACGAAAACACCGTCGCGTGCTCCCCTCGCGTGCTGGAAGCGCTGGGCAAGATCGCTGCGTCGGATTTGGCAAAATATCCCGAGCGGGGCCAGGTGGAAGCGAAAGTCGCGCAGCACCTGGGCCTCGCGGCCGAGCAGGTGCTGCTCACGAACGGAGTGGACGAGGCGATCCATGTGCTGTGCCAGACGTACCTGGATCGCGGAGACGAGTTTCTCTTTCCCACGCCTACCTACTCCATGTATGAGGTCTACGGTTCCTGCACGGATGCGATCGTCAAGACTGTGCCTTCCGGCTGCGGATTTTGCCTTCCCGCTCGAGGCGCTGCTGGCGGCCATCACGCCGGAAACCCGGCTGATCGCGATCGCCAGCCCTAATAGCCCGACCGGGACGGTGGCCAGCCGGCAGCAGATTCTTGCAGGTCCTGCATCGTGCTCCGCACGCGGTGGTACTGGTGGATGAGGCGTACTACCACTTCTGCGGCGAGACGGTCATGGACCTGGTGGGAAAGGTGCCCAACCTGATTGTGGCGCGGACCTTTTCCAAAGCTTACGGACTCGCCGGTCTGCGGCTGGGAATGCTCGCCGCGCCGGTGGGTATGCAGCAGTGGCTGCGGACAGTCATCTCCCCCTACAGCGTGAACTCGCTGGCCCTGGCCTGCCTGCCGGCGGCGCTGGACGATGACGCGTACCTGCAATGGTATGTGGAAGAAGTAAAGGCGGCGCGGACAGAGATGGTGGAGAGCCTGCGCCAACTCGGGGTTCCCCAATGGCCGAGCCAGGCCAACTTCATCCTGGTGAAGATCGGCCCCAGGCACGCCGAGTTCGTCCAGGCGATGCACCGCCGCGGCGTGCTGACGCGGGACCGATCGAAAGACCAGGGGTGCGACGGCTGTGTTCGCCTGACGGTGGGGACGCGGGATCAGATGAGGCAGGCGGTGAGCTGCCATGGCGGAAGCGCTGAACGAGATCGGGTGGGAGAAAGCATGATGGCAAAGAAGAAAGCGGTCTCTCAAAAAAAGCGCCAAGCCGCTATCGAGCGTAAGACAACCGAGACCAAGATTTCGCTGAAGCTGGTGGTGGAAGGCAGCGGGCGCTACAAAGTCAAGACGGGGATTCGCTTCTTCGACCACATGCTGGAGCTGTTCACGCGCCATGGAGCTTTTGATCTGGAACTGCACCTGCGACGGCGATCTGGACGTCGACCAGCACCACACAGTGGAAGATGTCGGCATCGCCCTGGGCGAGGCATTCGACCAGGCGCTGGGCGATAAGAAGGGTATTCTGCGCGCGGGATACTTCCTGATGCCAATGGATGAGACCCTGGGCGTCGCGGCCGTCGACCTGAGCGGACGAGTGTCTTGCGTGGTCAAGACAAAGGTGAAGAAGCGACTGGTGGGCGATCTGCAAAGTGAGCTGGTGGAGGATTTTTTTGAAGGCTTCGCGCGCGGGGCACGGGCTAACGTGCACATTGCCACCATGTACGGCCGCTCCAACCATCACAAGATCGAGGCCCTGTTCAAGGCCTTCGCCCGGGCGCTGCGCGTGGCCTGCTCCCGGGATAAACAACTGGGCGAGATGTTGCCCAGTACCAAGGGACTGCTGTGATCCCGGTTACCGTGATCGACTACAAGGCCGGCAATTTGACCTCGGTGGTGAAGGCGCTGCGTTACCTGGATGCCGAGGTCACGGTGACGGATCGCGCGGAAGACGTGCGCGCGGCCGGCCGCGTGGTTCTGCCCGGTGTGGGTCATTTCGCGGCTACCCGCCGGCTGGATGAGACGGGGATCACGCCTGCTCTGCGCGAGACGATTGGGCGCGGGGTGCCCTTCCTGGGAATTTGCGTCGGCATGCAATGGCTTCTCACCGGCAGCCGGAGGCGCCGGAGCAGCCGGGACTGGGCTATTTTCAGGGCTGGTGCGAGCGCTTTCCCCGAGGGGAGCGAGAAGGTGCCGCACGTGGGTTGGGACCACATCCTGACCCGCACCTCATCGCCTTCGCGGCTTTTTGCCGGCGTGGAACAGAATGAGTTCGTGTACTACACCCACTCGTACTTCGTTCCCACCACCATCTCCTGCAACGGGCAGGATGAGACCGAGGATCCAGTGGCAGCCGGCACTCACTACATCAAGCGGTTTGCCGCGGCCGTGGAGCACGAGAACGTGATGGGGGTGCAGTTTCATCCGGAAAAATCGAGCGCCGCCGGGCTCAGGGTTCTGAAGAATTTTCTGGAGTTTCGATGCTGACCAAGCGGATCATCGCCTGCCTGGATGTACGCAGCGGGCGGGTGGTGAAGGGGGTGCAGTTCGTGGACCTGGTGGATGCGGGAGACCCGGCAGAATTGGCCCGGCGGCATGCGCTGGCGGGCGCTGACGAGATCGTTTTACTCGACATCACGGCTACCCACGAGGGCCGCGGGACCTTACTGGATACCGTGCGACGGACGGCGAAGGAGCTGTTCATCCCGTTCACGGTGGGCGGTGGAATACGCTCGGCGGATGAGGCGGCGGCGGTCTTCGATGCGGGCGCGGATAAAGTGAGTGTCAACTCGGCGGCGATCGCCGATCCGCTACTGATTGACGCAATCGGGAGAAGCTTCGGCGCCCAGGCGGTGATCGTGGCCATCGACGCGAGGCGGGCGCAGGAGAGCGCCGATCCCGTGGGAGAGGCGGAGGTGTTTGTGAGCGGTGGACGCACCCGTACCGGGCGCCAGGTGATCGAGTGGGCGCGGGAGGCGGAAGCGCGCGGGGCGGGCGAGATCCTGTTGACCTCCATGGATGCCGACGGCACGCGCGCTGGATTTGACTGTGAGCTGACCGCGCGGGTCAGCGAGGCAGTGGAGATTCCCGTGATTGCTTCTGGCGGCGCTGGCACGGCGGAACACTTCTGCCGAGGTATTCCAGGAGGGCAAGGCACATGCGGCGCTGGCGGCGAGTATTTTTCATTTCGGCATCGCGGATGTGCGGGCACTCAAGCGGGAGCTGGCGCTGCGAGGGGTCCCGGTGAGGCTGCCATGCTGATTCCGTCGATTGATCTGATGGGTGGCCGGATCGTGCAGCTGGTGCGGGGCGAGACGCTCAAGCTGGCTTTCGACGATTTTGAGTATTGGATTGGGCGGTTTCAACATTATCCGCTGGTGCAGTTGATCGATCTCGACGCTGCGATGCGGCAGGGGGAGAATAGCGAGCTGATCACCAGGATTGCGAACCGGTTGCCTTGCCAGGTGGGGGGCGGCATCTCGACGGTGGAGAAGGCGGCTGCGGTGCTGTCTGCCGGCGCCCGGCGGGTGATTGTGGGCTCGGCGCTTTTCGGCGGGGCCAGCCTGGTGAACACAGGGTTTGCGCGCAGCGCTGGCTGAGGCGGTGGGTGTGGAGCAATTGGTCTTCAGCGTGGATACCAAGCACGGTCGAGTGGCGGTCAAGGGGTGGAAGGAACAGGTGGAGCTGACTCCCGAAGAGGCCATCCCTCAATTGGAGCCGTATTGCGGCGCCTTTCTCTATACGCATATCGATCGGGAAGGGACCATGCAGGGTTTCCCGATCGAGGTGGCGGAGCGGCTAAAGCAAATGACGCGGCGGCAGTTGATTGTGGCCGGGGGCATCCGGGAACAGGCCGAGATCGATGCCCTGGACGCGATTGGGGTGGATGCTGTGGCCGGGATGGCAGTGTACTCCGGCGTGCTGTCGGCTTGATTGGCCTCAACGAGTCCCGCAGGGTCGGCTGAAAATAGGCCGCGACGCAATCCTGAACAAACTTCAGCCGTCCCTGCGGGACTCAATCATGTTGCATTCTCTACCCCAGGACTAGCTAGCGCCTGGGCTAAGTTCAGCCGTCCCTGCGGGACTCAATTCGTAAATACTAGTTCTCCCACACGCTCTGAAGGCCGAATGACTTTGGTGGATTCAGGTACGGGCTAAAGCCCGTACCTACTTTCCGTGTCTCGGAATGACATTTTCAGTAGCCTGTTTATCCCGTCCTAGCCGCGAGAGATTACCAGTCGACACTGCTTGAATGCAGCGGATACACTTCCCATCATGGGAACCTCGGTTACTAAGCGCGCGGCTACCACCACCACGGCCCCGCAGAACCTGGCGAATACCATGCGCCGGCTGGTCTCACTCGACGTGGCGCGAGGCATCACGATCGCGTTCATGATCCTGGTGAACAATGGCGGCAACGGGAAATACAGCTACGGGCAGCTCGAACATAGCGCCTGGAACGGCTGGACGCTCACGGACCTGGTGTTCCCGTCGTTCCTCTTTATCGCCGGGATTGCGATCGTTTTCTCGAACGAGGCGCGCATGGCGACGTGGCGAGTCGAAGGGTGCTTTGCGGCTGCACGTCCTCAAGCGGTCAGTGATCCTGTTCCTGCTTGGCCTGGTGGTCAACGGCTTTCCCTTGTTTCATCTCGGGACCTTGCGCATTTACGGCGTGCTGCAGCGCATTGCGATTTGTTTTCTTCTTGCCAGCCTGCTTTATCTGTGGAACAGCCGGGCCTGGGTTGCCGCTACCACCGCGATTGTGGCGTTGCTGGGTTACTGGATTCTGATGCGCTGGGTCCCCATTCCCGGTATCGGTGTTCCCACGCACAGCGTGCCCCTGCTCGATCCCAATCAGAATTGGGTGGCTTATCTTGATCGCAAGCTCTTATACGGGCGGCTGTATGAGGGAGTGCGCGATCCGGAAGGACTGCTCAGCAATATTCCAGCGATGGGCACGATTCTGTTCGGTGTGCTGACCGGGATCTGGCTTCGCCGGCCCACAACTGCGCGGGCGAAGGCTCTTGGCCTGCTCGGTGCTTCGATCAGTGGACTGATGCTGGGGGAGATATGGAACATTTGGTTCCCTATCAACAAGAAGTTGTGGACCAGCTCGTACGTGCTCTTCGCCGCTGGTTGCACCTTGTTGCTGCTTGCTGTGTGTTTCTATGCGGTAGAGATCAAGAAGTGGACGCGTGGTTGGACGTTTCCCTGGCTGGTGTTCGGTTCCAACGCCATTACCGCGTATGTTTTCTCGGAGCTTCTGGCCGCTGCCCTGGGCACCATCAGTGTGCATGACGGCGGCAGGGCTACCAACCTGCAGCAGTACATTTACCAGCACTGGTTCTTCGCCATCATCAATCCTTCCTTCGGATCGCTGATGTATGCCATCGCGTTCGTTCTGGTCTGCTTCCTCCCGGTGCTGTGGATGTACCGGAAGAAAATCTTCATCAAAATTTAGGCTCGTGGACGTCTTTGCGGACCCGCTCCGAGAAAGAGGAAGATGGCACCTGCGGCCGCATCGAGAGCAGCCGCAGTGATGTTGCGTGGGGGCCGGAGCTCCATCACCGCAGCCACCAGGAAGGCAACGGACGCCGCAAGGTAGAGATATCTGGACTTCATGCCTAGAAGTTAGCAATGCTGCAGAGAGAGGGCAAATCATGGCGGCTGACGCGATGCGATTGGCCAAGCGCCTGGATGAGGTAGGTTTTTCCGATATTGTCCAGGTGCGGAACAAAGTGATGGAGCTGCGTGCGGCGGGCCAGGTGGTGCATGCTTTCCACACCGGCGAGCCCTTCTTCGAAACCCCGAACGCAGTGAAATACGCGCTGCTGAGCGCCGCGGTCGAAAACAAGACCCGGTATGCACCTTCTTCCGGGATAGAGCCCCTGCGGCAGGCGATCGCCGCGAAGCTGAAGGAACGCAACGGCCTCGAGGTTTCCGCGGAAAATGTGATTGTGACCTCTGGAGGCGCGCACGCACTCTATGTGGCATTTCAGGCGGTGCTGGATCCGGGCGACGATGTTCTGCTTTTCTCTCCCTATTGGACGCCGATTCGGGAGATGATCACGGGTTGCCAGGCACGGGCTCTGCTGGTGCCCACAGCGACTGCGCGCAGCGCGGGCCTGACCCGGACGCTCGAGGATTTCACCACTCCGCACACGCGGGCTATTTACTACAACACCCCGCAGAATCCTACGGGCACGGTCTTCTCTCGCGCGGAAGCAGAAGAAGTCGCGGCGTTCGCCCAGAAACACGACCTGGTTGTGATTGCAGACGAGGCATACGAAGATCTGGTTTACGAAGGAGAGCATTTTTCGATTGCGTCGTTACCGGGGATGGCGCAACGCACGATTTCGGCCTATACCTTCTCGAAAACCTACGGCATGACTGGATGGCGGGTGGGTTATGCGGTCGCAAGGGAACCTTTTATGACCGGTTTGCGGAAGCTGGTGCTGTATTCCGTGAACGGAGTCTCTACCATGACCCAGTGGGCGGCCCTGGAGGCCCTGCGTATTCCGCGCAGCGAGATTGATGCGCGGCGCGAGCAGTACCGGCAGAGACGCGATCTACTGGTAAACGGATTGAACGAGGTGGGCCTGCCCTGCGAGATGCCGCAGGGGGCGTTCTATGCTTTTCCGCGGGTGACAAAGATCAGCAAGGATAGCCGGAATGCAGCCCGGATTCTGCTCACCAAGGCACATGTCGCCACTATTCCCGGGGTGGTCTTCGGAGGGCAGGGCGAAGGCCACGTCCGCTTTGGCTATGCAATCGATCCCCGGGCCATCGAAGAGGGCCTGGCTGCGCTGAAAAAGTATCTTGTCCCCTAAAGGTTGTACCGGCATTAGTTCCTTCCAAGGAACTTTTTTGAGGCTGCTGCACACTTCTGCTCCGATTCGTACGTCAAATATGAGAACTTCGTCTATGCGAAACGTCATCGTAAGTGAGCGCAATTAGTTTGCGTTCAGGAGTGCGGCAGAGAGCAGGCGCCCGTCCCTGGCCCGGCCGAAGTATATCCTACAAAGTACGCACTGTTTGCACCGAAACTCCCACTACCGGAATCAAAGGCCTTGTATGCGGGTATTCAAGAGATCATCTTTGCTTCTTCTTCCGCTTTTGATAGGAAGCATCTGTTGTCCAGGGGCGAGAGCAAGCGCTGATGAAACACTCTCTTTAACCATTGGAACGCAGGCGCCGGAGCATGCCGTAACGGTGGCGGGTCTGACGTCGATAGCGCCTGCGTCCTCGGCGGATTCAGCTCTGCCCGATGATCCTGCGGCAGAGGCGCAGCAGCAAGCCCAGGAAGGGTCTGGGGTTAAACCCCCAGCGGCTAAGACCGATGCTGAGACGGACCCCCTCGCTCAGGGAAGGCAAACCAAGCGAATTTTGTACGTCGTGCCGAATTTCCGCGCGGTAAGCGCCGATCAACACCTGCCCCCGCAATCGGTGAAGGAAAAGTTCAAGACGGCGATGCTTGATAGTCTTGACTACTCCTCGTTCATCTTCGTTGGTGGCCAGGCTGGTGTTGCGATGGCGACCAAGTCCTACCCTGAATTTGGCCAGGGTGCCAAAGGGTATGGCAGATACTACTGGCACACACTTGCCGATGCGATCAACGAGAACACCTGGGTCGAGTTCATCATCCCCTCAGTGTTGCATCAGGACACGCGGTACTACACGCTGGGGAAGGGCGAATTCGGCAAACGGGTCGGGTATGCATTCTCACGTGTCGTGATTACGCGCACGGATTCCGGCCACAGAGATTTCAACTATAGCGAGGTTCTGGGTGCGGGCGCGTTTTCCGGCATCGCCAATCTCTATTATCCGAGCGGCGAGCGGACGTTCACCAAGACCTATCAGCGCTGGATCACGAACCTGTGCATCGACGGCGGCGTATTTGTCTTCAAGGAAGTTTGGCCGGATATCAACAACGCGGTCTTCCATCAGAAAGACTAGGACACCCTAGTCATCCGGGTGATGTGCAGAGTCCCGTGAAGTGTTTTGATCATCTTGTCCGTATGGGAGAAGATGATGGAAACAGCAGTAGAGAACGCCGGGGTTTGGAGTGGTCTCTCCAGGTCGATAGCAGAAACAATTGAAGCGGTTCAGGACAGCATCGTAACGGTGCATGGCGGGGGCCGTTCTACGTCGAGTGGGGTGGTTTGGCGTCCCGGAGTCGTGGTCACGGTGCGTCACGGATTGCGCCGCAGTGACTCCCTCCAGGTCGCCCACCGCGGTGAACCGTCTCCTGCCACACTGGCCGGATCCGATGCGGGAACCGATCTCGCCGTCCTTCGCATCGGATCAAAGACCGAACAGGGCACCACCAAGCCTGCCACCAGTGCCCAGTCTGTTCGCGTAGGTGAGTTCGTGCTCGCCGTTGGCCGTTCCTCGCTGGGCGACATCTCGGCCAGCGCGGGAATCGTCGCCCGGCTCGGCAGCGCCTGGCGTACATGGCGTGGTGGACAGGTGGATCGACTCATCCGTCCCGATGTTCAGCTTTATGTTGGCCAGTCCGGCAGTGCTCTGGTGAACGAGCAGCGTCAAGTGTTGGGGATCAATAGCTCAGCGCTGGCGCGCAATGCGGTGATCACCGTGCCGGCGGCGACCATCGATCGAGTGGTCGATGCCATTCTCGAACGAGGTCATGTGCCTCGCCCCTTTCTGGGCACTGCCATGCAAGCCGTTCCGGTACCCGAGGCTCAGCGCACACACTTCGGCCAAGGCGTGGAGCAGGCCTTGCTGGTGCTGCACGTGGAACCCAATACGCCTGCCGCTTCGGCGGGAATCCTGGTAGGCGATCTGATGCTCTCGGTCGACGGCCACGCGGTTCATAACGTGCATGATGTTCAGCATCGGCTATCCAGCCTGAAAGTCGGAGATCCAGTGGCGATCGCGGTCATCCGCGGCGGCGTAAAAATGGAGCTGACGGTGATTCTGGCGGATCGTGGCTGAAGATCACAATGCGACGGCAACACCCATGGTGGTGTTGCCGGTCGTGGACTCTATGCTCCACGCGGGCCGGTTTGCGTCTCTTCGTGGTGCGCCCGAGTTGCACTTGCTGGCTGTGGCACTTCCCTCGACCCTGTTGTTTCGGGTGCAGAGTGATCATCCCGACGTAATCGTGATTGCAGCCGGAGAGACGTTCCTGGCTGGGGCATCGCAGCGAAGCGCACTGCAGGAGATATTTTCCGATATCCCAGCAGTGTTGCTGGCAGCCCAGGCAAACACAGCTATGGTGCGCAGCGCAGCGCGCATGAAGATATATTCCGTGCTTCCTATGGAGGCCACCACGCATCAACTAGTGGCCGCCATCGCAGCAACGGTGGCTGGGTTTGCGGTAACGCTTCCGCGGCCGCCCGCCGGAACGCCGGAGGTGCCGCGTATTGCGGAAGACTTAACCGCACGCGAGGTGGAGGTCTTGCGGTTGATGGCGCGGGGTTATCGAAACAAGCAGCTGGCCACTGTGCTCAACATTTCCGAGCATACGGCCAAGTTTCATGTGAGCTCCGTATTGGCCAAGCTCGGCGCTCGAACGCGTACAGAAGCGGTGACAATTGGCATGACGCGTGGCCTGGTTGCAGTTTGAGGGAAGCAAATGGAACACAAATCGGTTATTTCCGGCAATGCCGGCGTGGTTTCGGGCCGTTTGGACGACGCGGATCTGTTGGACAACTACTCCCAGGCGGTGACGCAGGCTGTCGAGCGGGTGAGCGGTTCGCTGGTAAAAATTGACGTACAGAGCGCGCGCCGGGCCAATCGTCCTGGGCAGGAGGGGTCCGGCTCTGGTTTTGTATTTACTCCCGATGGCCTGGTCCTGACCAATAGCCACGTGGTTCACCGTGCCACCAAGATTTCGCTCACCTTTACGGATGGAAGCCGGAGTGGCGCGGTACTCATCGGCGAGGACCAGGATACGGACATCGCTGTGCTCAGAACGGAACATGCGGTCTTCTCCCCTGCCCCGCTGGGCAGTTCCAAGAGATTAAGGATTGGGCAGATTGCAATTGCCGTGGGGAATCCGTTTGGTTTTCAGTTCTCGGTAACGGCGGGCGTGGTGAGTGCGCTCGGCCGTAGTATGCGCGCGGCCTCGGGCCGCATGATGGAGGAGATTATCCAGACCGACGCGCCGCTGAATCCCGGCAACTCCGGAGGCCCTCTGCTGGACTCCGGCGGCAACGTGATCGGCGTGAACACGGCCACCATTCTTGGCGCCCAGGGCCTGTCATTTGCGGTCGGGATCGATACGGCAAAGTACGTGGTGGCGCAGATTCTGCAGCATGGCCGGGTGCGCCGCAGCTCGATTGGGATTGCGGCGCAGAATGTGCCCATCCCGCGGCGGCTGGCTTATGAATACAAGCTGCCTCTGCCGACGGGTGTGATGGCCACGGCCATCGCGCCGGGTGGCGCCGGGGCCACCGCGGGTATGGAAGAGGGCGACGTGATTATCGGTTTTGCGACACAATCCGTGGGCGGGATCGATGACCTGCATCGCCTGCTGACCACGGAGCGGGCGGGTAAACCACAGAATGTGAGCCTGCTGCGGGGCACCGCGCTCAAGCACCTGATGATCGTGCCGCGAGAGCGAGAAGAGGATGAGGTGGTATCCTGAGCGAAATCAGCTTGGATACCCATGCCCACCAGCAATAACCCCGACAACACCGAATTGGAAGGCAGCGAATCATTCGATGCAATCTTCCAGGAGTATGAGCAGACCCACGCACGCCATACAGAAGCGGGCGGCAAACAAATCGAGGCTACAGTCATTGCAGTTTCCGCTGACTCGGTCTATCTCGACATCGGCTACAAGACGGAAGGAGTTCTGCCGCTGGCCCCATTTCAAAGCGCCAATGAAGCAGTAAAGCCTGGCGACAAGTTCCTGGTGGCGGTCAAGGGCCGCAATGCTGAGGGCTACTACGAGCTTTCGCGTTTCAGAGTGGAACAGCCAAAGGACTGGTCGGCGTTGGAACGGGCTTTCGCTGAGAAGGCTCCGATCGCCGGGACGGTGACGGGCTTAGTCAAAGGCGGACTGACCGTGGATGTGGGCGTGCGGGCGTTCCTGCCCGCCTCTCGGAGTGGAGCGCGTGACGCCACGGAGTTGGAAAAGCTTGTAGGTCAGCAGATTCGCTGCCGGATTATCAAACTGGAAGCGGCGGAAGAAGATGTGGTCGTCGATCGCCGTGTGCTTACCGAAGAGGAAGACCGCTCTACCAAAGAACGCCGCTTTGGTGAACTCAAGGAAGGCGACACGGTGCACGGGGAAGTGCGCAGCCTTACCGGGTATGGTGCGTTCGTGAATATAGGCGGCGTGGATGCGTTGCTGCACATTGGCGATATCGCCTGGAGCCGCATCAACAAGCCAGAGGACGTGCTCTCGATTGGACAAGAGATCGAAGCCAGAGTGCTCAAGGTGGACGCGGAAAAACAGCGCATCTCGGTGGGCATGAAGCAGCTTCTTCCGCACCCGTGGGATGGGATCGCGGGCAAGCTGAAGGTGGGAGATCGGATAAACGGCGTGGTCACGCGGGTGGCCGATTTTGGTGCTTTTGTTGAAATAGAGCCCGGGGTGGAGGGCTTGATTCATTTGTCGGAGATGTCGTGGGCCAAGAAGGTGCGGAAGGCGAGCGATGTGCTCAAGGCCGGCGACACCGTGGAAGCAGTAGTGCTGGGCGTGAACATGGGCGAACGCCGGCTCTCCCTGGGATTGAAGCAGACGTTGGGCGATCCGTGGGCGGAGGTGGAGCAGAAGTTTCCGGCAGGCTCGGCGATTGAAGGACCGGTTACAAGCTTTACTAAATTCGGGGCCTTCGTGCAGTTGGCGGAGGGGGTTGAAGGCATGGTGCACGTCAGCGAGATTACTGCCGACAAGCATGTTCACCATCCGCAGGATGTGCTTCGAGTGGGCCAGGTGGTGAAGGCCCAGGTACTCGAGGTGGATAAAGCGAAGCGTCAGTTGCGCCTGAGCATGAAGCAACGGACTTCCGTCACGGTGGATGAATATCTTGATGAGCACCCGGTGGGTAGCGTGGTCACAGGGCGGATTCTAGAGGTTGCCAACGGGTTGGCAAGGGTGGAATTGGGCGAGGGTATTGAGGGCGTTTGCCAGACCAGCACGGCGACCGGCGTTGCGGAAACGCCGGTGGCTGCCGGCAAAGTGGATTTATCGTCACTAAGCTCGATGTTGCAGGCACGTTGGAAGGGCGGCGTGAGCAGCGGCGCCGCGAAACCTGAGGCTATCAGCGCTGGGCAGATTCGCAGCTTCCGGATTGGCAAGATGGAACCCGATGCCAGGAAGATCGATTTGCAGTTGGCATGACATTGCAGATCAGTCGACAAAGTTGCGGATCGAGTGCCGTGGTATCCCGGTCTTTTGTGGCTGATTGAGGACTGCAGATCCCTCGGCTTCGCTCCTAATGAACAAAATGTGTCCGGAGATAGAAACAATGGTGTCGGGGGACAAATAGGCTCGGTTTGAATTGGCGGTATGTTTGCCCTTGGGAATCGGGGAGGGATCGAGGCGCACCGCAGGTTCCTCGCTTCGCTCGGAATGACAAATAGGAGAGGGTTGTTGAAAGGGAGAGGGCTGTTGCCAAGGGAGAGGGCACTCGTGTGTCGAAGGGACCCGATGCCTCCCAGTTCATTCCTCTCTTAACTTGCCGCAGGCAAGTCGCATGCTCGGGATGACAAAGGAAAGGGCGTTGGTTCGGTAGAAAGTGGTTACTGAATGCCTTCGGTCCAGAAACCACTTTTCATACAAAGGTCGCTCTCTCCTTTGTCATCCCGAGCGAAGCCGAGGGATCTGCAGTCCTCCCTATCGGGGCAACGCGAAGCTGAATAGGTCGCTACCCGAGGCGATTGCTACATATTGGTTGCCGCCTACTGAATAGCTCATGGGCGAGGCGTGCAGGCTTTGCCCAGTGTTGAAGTGCCACAAGGACTTTCCTGTGGTTGCATCCGCGGCTTCGAAGAAGCCCTGGTTGTCGGCAAAAAATACTACCCCGGTCACTGTGCTCATGACTCCGCCCCAGCCATGCGTATCACCCGCTTGTGGATAGCGCCAGACAAACTTCTTTGTCTGCGGATCGAAGGCTAACAGTACCTGCGAGCTCTTCTGCGTGGGATCACGCTTGGTCCCGGTTGAGTAGTATTCCTTGCCTTCTTCAAAACCGGCCGGTTTGCGGAAATAGACAGAGCAGCTCTCGAGAGACAGAAAATAGAAAAGGTGCGTGGTTTCACTGTACGAGGGCGAGTACCAGTTGGTAGCGCCTTCCACTCCCGGGCAAATGAGGGTTCCGTCCGCGTTGGGCTGCAGATCAGTCGTCTCAGGGCGGCCGTTGGCATCGACTCCCTTTGCCCAGGTCAGCTGCTTCACAAACTGCGTGGCCGACAGGAATTTTCCCGTGGCGCGATCGAGCACATAAACGTAACCGTTTCGGTTTGCCTCAACGATCAATTTCCTGGGCTTCCCCTGGTACTCCTGGTCCACAAGAACCGGCGTCTCCACAGCGTCATAGTCGTAAAGATCATGGGGAGTGAATTGGAAGTACCACTTCAGCTTGCCCGTGTCCGGATCGATCGCGAGCAAACTTGCGGTATATAGGTCGTCCCCGGGTCGAACGGTTCCGTCGTAATCCGGGGAAGCATTTCCGGTGCCCCAATAGAGAGTATTTAGTTCGGGATCGTAGGTGCCGGGCATCCAGGCCGTGCCGCCGCCATGGAGATAGGTATCGCCAGGCCAGCTTGCAGAGCCGGGCTCCCCTGGACCAGGAATGGTCCATAAGCGCCAGGCTAATTTTCCGGTCGTGGCATCGAAGGCGGCCAGAAAACCGCGGACTCCGTCGTCTCCACCAGAGGTTGCCACTAATACCTTGTCCTTGAGGATGAGCGGCGCACCCGTGGCGCCGTAGTTCTTATTCCAATCCGCGTAGGCGACATCCCAAATGAGATTGCCTGATCGGCTGTCCAGGCAAAGGAGGTGAGCATTGTCGGTTTCCATGTAGAGGTGAGTACCAGACAAGGCCACGCCCCGATTGATATGCCCGGAGGCGTCATCGATGAGCCCACTGGAAATGGGCCGCGAATAGTGCCAGAGTACTTCTCCCGACTGCGCATTCAATGCGAAGGCATCGTTCGAGCCGGTAAAGTACATGATGCCATTCACCACCACCGGTGTCGCTTCGAGGACACCCGGGGTTTTGGTATGAAAAATCCATTGCGCTTGTAGATGGCCAACGTTCTCAGGAGTGATCTGGGTAAGACCACTGAAGCGCTTGCCGGTGTAGTCGCCGTTGTACATCGGCCAATTGTCTTTGATCTGCGCAGAGGCGTAGGCACACCCGCAAAGAACTATGACCCACAGCCGAGCAAGCTTCATGCGCTCAATGGCCCTCATCATTGATAGTAACGAATACCTCTCCCAGGGCGCCGTGATCGACACCGTTGCTATCGATGAGGTGAAGAGAAACGCGGGCTATCTTTTTCGCTGCGGCAATGGCCTGTTGCAGCACCACGGGCTCCTGTGGTTGAACAGGTTCGACCGTCACTTCCCCTGCTCCCAGGCCTCCTTCATCGTAGAGGAAGGCCTTGAGCTCGCCGGGAAAGAACACGCCGAAGCTGCCGGAGAGATCGATCTTATCCCCATTGCGCCGGGCAACGAGCGGCTGGGCCACCAGGCCCGCTTCGGCCACCGTAGTCAGGTCGCCGCTCAGGCGCGAGGGAAACCAGGTGGTATCGAAGGCATAGGTCTCACCCGGGCCGAGGACCGCCATAGGGCTATTTAGTTCTGCCTCCATGTAATACGGCGTCTTCTCTATGCTCGAGGACCTGAGGAAGGGCATGCCCTTCTCATCCAATTCCACCGTGGGACCGTTTTTGTAGAAGATGGTCGTTGCCTTACTGGGATAGTCTCCGCCGGGAATGTTTTTGGTCTTCTCGACCATGGCGTATTTCGTTGCTCCATCGATGAGGGCGACCCATCCGGCGGTCGAATCGAGCCACACTTCATTCTCAAGGTATTTCCAATTCAACCGGAACAATCCGTCTTTCACTTTGTAGGACGGATCATTGGCGAGCCCATCGCGGACATGGTAGCCGAGCAAATACGCGGAGTGCGGATTCATCGGGGTGATCGCCCAGAAGTTGTGGTTGTACTGGGCGCGGTCGTTCGCATCGGAGAGGTTGTATTGCGAGACCGACTGCACCGACCAGGTGATGGAGTGGCCGGTGAAGTTCTTCGTAATCGCGTGGAAAGAGATTTGCGGCGAGCCGCTACCTATGCTGATCTCCCTGGTGTATTGCAGACCGGTCGGCGGATCGGGCGGGCCCTCCAGCCGGACCGTGCATTTCGGACCTTGCGATAGAACGGTGAACCTATAGTCACCGTCGTCCAGAGGCGTGGAAGCTCCCTGCCAGTGCTGCTCGTCGTCATCGCCCTCAGGCAATGGCCAGATTTTGTCACCGCCATAGTTAATCCAGCGGCCCGCCGCTTCCGCAGGGGAAATGTTCTTTCCTTTGTATACAGGGTTCACGAACAGGTAGGGATGCCCGTTGAAGGTCACCTGCATCAAACGGCCACCCAACTGGGGAACAAAGGTCAGCTGCACCCAATCATTCGAGACCTGTTGCGCCTGCCATCCTTCGTAGACGACTGGTTGGATCTTGCAAGTGGAAGGCTCGGCGCTTGCCGCGGACGCCGCCAACGCAAGCGTGAGGATACCCGCCGCAGCAGTTTTCATGACTGAGTCCCCTGCCGCCGCGCCTGGGTTAGCAGCTGCCGCAGGCGCTGCCCAATAATGATTTCCTCACCCGGCCTGAGGGTCATGGAAACAATTTGAAGCTTGTCTTCCCTTCTCGGGGTCTTGCCAGGTGTTTGTTTTCGCGAAAGCACATCGCTCGGATTGTCATCGGTGAGGACTGCGATCGCGGGCGTGCCATCGAGTAGTTGTTTCGCGCAGTCGGCGGTGGTGTATCGCCAGGCCTTCTGATCCCAGGAAATCATCAGCGTGGGGCATTGGTTCTCTTCGGGCATGTAGACTTTTGCTTCCACACCAGGAACTGTGCCCACCAGGGTCGCGATGCGTTGCACACGCGTTCCCCATTCCTTGTTGAGCTTGGGCACATCCATCTTGAGCCATGTCTCAACCGCGGCGAGACAGCCCATTACCTCTTCTTTGCCCACTTTCATGGGGCGGCACACCGCGCCCTCCCACGGATTGCTGTTGGCGAGAGCGGCCTCGATGAGATCCTTGCGCCCCAGCAGGATGCCGCTGGATTGTGGTCCGCACAGTCCCTTGCCCCCGCTGAACGTGTAGAGGTCGCAGCCCATTTTATTGAATAACTGCAGCTTGTTGACGGGAGGGATGCCATCCGCCGCATCCATGAAGATGGGTACGCGATGCGCCTTGGCAATCGCAATCTCTTTCGCTAGTTGCTCGGGCTCGGAGGTGGTGTAAATCATCACCGTGTTGCTGGTGATTGCGTTGGCAATTTGATCGGCTGATTCGGCGAGAACCAGTTTGCCCCCGGCCAGACGGATGGCGCTATCAAACACGCTGCGGCCGCCGACCATGACCACTTCATTTCTCAGTCCATCGGTGTTTGGCAGTTGCCAGACCTTATCCGGGTCGGTTCCGGCAATGCATCCCGCAGTCGCCACGGCCATGGCTCCGGCCGCGCCCGACGTGATCATGCCAGACTCGGCGCCGGTGAGCTCGGCCAGACGCCTGCCGGCAGCCTGCTGCAGCTCGAAGATGTTGACGAAGTGCTGCGCAGCCTCCACTTGGGCGGTTCTCACTTCGGGCAACTCGAGGCTGGCGCTGAGATAGGTCCAGGTCCCACGGCCATTGATCAATGGCTTCACGCCGAGCCGGGTGTAAATGTTGTCCGTAGAGTTGCGCGCGACTTCTGCCCATCCGGTGCCAAGAGCCTGTTGCCATCCAACTTGTGCCAGCAGCGGGAAGGCAGCAGCCCATTTGACGAACGATCTACGGTTCATCGTGAGGCCTCGTTGGTCCCGGCGGGCTGGCGCCTTACCGCAATGAAAGAAATTTGCTCGGCAGCTTCCTCTCCGGTCTCGAGGTTCTGTTGCAGCGTGGTTCTTGCGGGGTACGGGGGCTTGAAGAACTTGTTGTACAGCTCGCTCATCTGGTGACTATCCTTCATCTGACGCAGGTAAACCGTGCTGAAGACGACATTGGAGAAATTCATGTCGACTTCCTGTAATCCATCGAGAAGGTTGCGCATGGATTGCCGTAGTTGCAAATCAAACAGCGGCGTGACGATGCCTTGATCGGGGATGAATCCGTCTTTGGCGGACAGGTACAAGGTGTCGCCATAGAGGATCCCCGGGCTCGCGGTCTTGCTGGGCGGCATATTTCGCGGGCGCACCGCCTTGCGTTTGCTGAGGTCTGACCCGGCAATGCAACTGAAGACGATGTGCTCTCCTTTAGGGAGGCCCATGACTTGAATGGTCCCACGGCCCGGTGTATTGCCAAACTCGAAGTAGGTTGCATAGACCTTACCCATAACGTCGTACACGCCGCCGACGCTCATGTAGGGGTTCACCCAGACTACGTTCTTCATGCTCATCTGCGCGGCGTTCAAGATGGTGCGCACGTTATCGAGGGCCTGCTTGGTTTCCGCCGAAAAATCCGGGTTCACTTTTCCTGTCAGCGGATCACCCCCGCCTTGCGCGGAGAGGTAGAGCATTTCTCCAGCTTCGATCGCAGGCGGATCGACTCGCGGTCCTCGCGGCCAACCTGCAGGCCAGATCGCCTTGCGTTCGCCGGCGTCCGCGACGGCGATGCAGTTGATCTCAACCTTCTCTCCCTGAGGCAGAGCGGCAACCGTCAGAACCGTGCGCGCCGGAGGGCTGGATCCGATCATCTTCCAATACACATCCTCCAGCGCCGCCTGGTCATGGGTATCCGTGAGGTAGACATTCATCCAGACGATGTTTTCGAAATCCATCCCGGCGGCGCGCAGGACTGTCTGCACCTTATGCATCGCTTCGCTCGCCTGGCCGGTAAAGTCCTGGGCTGAGCTACCCTGGCCCGATACGTAGAGCGTGCCATTCGCGAGCAGACCGGCGCTGTAAGCCGGGTCTGCACCCGGCGGCTGAATAACTTTGAAGCTACTGGTCTGCGCCGGGAGCGGTACTGCAAGGGCCAGGAGCAACAGGTAACGGAAGACGCGAGGAAGTCGGCAGGGCATTTGGGTCCTCTTACAAATAAGGGATAAAGCCATGCGCCCGCGTCGGAATCTTGTACACAGACGTGGTCGCCGTAATGTAAAGCGTGGAATATCCGGGGTCTCCCCAGGCGAGATTGGCAGGCTGCTCGGGTACGACAATCGTTCCCAGGTGATGACCGGCTGAGTCCCAAACCCATATCCCGCGTGGACCCACGACATACAGATTTCCCTGGCGATCAACTTTCATTCCGTCGGGCACGCCCTCTTTGGGTCCGCCGGGCTCGACGCCGAAGATGCGCCCATTGCTCAGCTTGCCGTCGCGAAAGTCGTAGACACGAATGTTCCGCTGGCTCGAGTCGTCTACGTAGAACTTTGTGCCTTGGGGTGAAAAAGCGAGTCCATTCGGCTCATCAAGATCCTTGGTAAGCAGCTCAACCTGATTATTGGGTCCTACGCGATAGACGCCTTTAAAGGGGATTTCCTGCTTTTGATCCTTGGGCAGGTCAGAGGTTGGATCGGTAAAGTAAATCGCTCCATCCGGGCCGAGCACGACGTCGTTGGGGCTGTTTAAACGTTTCCCCTGGTACCGATCTACGACTGTTTCGTATTGGGTGCCGTCGGGGGAGAGGCGGATGATCGCTCGCAGGACGCTGGCGCAATCCAGGAGCCGATGCTGCTTGTCATAGGTGTTGCCGTCAGGATCGCCAAGAGAGATGATCTCGCGCTTTTCACCCGTCTTTGTGTCCACCTTGAATATCTTGTTCAGGGTTTCGTCGCTGACCCAGAGATAGCCGGCGGGGTCCCAGACGGGTCCTTCGGTGAAGCCAAAGCCGGAGGCCACCGTCGTCAATTGTGCCTTGTGGTCGAATAACGTCCAGAACCGGGGCGTGAGGGCCTCAAGAGCAGAGTTGGTCTTGTCACTTTGTCCGTGAACAAAAACGCTTCCCTGCAGACCAGCTAACGTCGCTATTGCCAGTAAGGCAATGAGGTTTTTAGTCGTCATGATCGTCCTCCTTCGAGGAGTGGGCTGGGGAGCGCTTGGCGCTTTCATCCCCGGTACGGAGGAGATAGCTGACCAGGTCATCCACTTCCTTGCTATTCAAGGCCGCAGCAGGCATCAGGGAGTGGGAGCCCACATCCACCCGGGTAAGCTCTGACTTTGGGAGGAAATGGAACGAGCCGTCCAGGGTCTGCAGGGAAAGGGAGAAATTATTGTTGGTCCGGAGCATGCCGGTGATTTTTTGTCCCGCAGTTGTCACCACGGTAGTGGCTTTTTGGTCCGCGGGAAGATTCTTGTCAGGGTCGAGGATGATGGCGCGTATTCGATCAGGCTTGGCCTCGGCGCCGTAATAGGAGAGGTCGCTGCCAATAAATCCTCCTTTGCCGTTGACCATGTGGCAATCGGAGCAGTGCGCCTTGCCGAAGAAGAGAGCTTCCCCTTGTTTGGGATCTCCGGGGAGTTTCACGATATCGCCCCTGCCCTGCAGGATCCGCAAGTAGCTAACCACCTCGGCGACTTCCTGTTGTTTCAGTGAGGAGAAGGCCGGCATACCCGCACCGGAGATTCCATAGCGGATAATGCCGGCCAGTTCGCGATCCATGAGATGTTGCACTTCGGGCGCCGTGGCAATGTTGGGTGCGTGCTCTCCGCCGCGTCCATCCGCACCATGACAAGTGGCGCAATTGGACGCGAAGATTACGGCGCCCGGCGGCTGCGCCCGCAAAGTGGTCAACGAGCCCCAACCGAGTAAGACAACAAGAACGAAGATGCCCCGCCGCCAAACCACCTTCGTCACTGGTCCCCTTTGCTCAGCCTAGAACAAGAATTTCAGCGCTACTTGCATGATGCGAGGATCGTTCGCCGAGGTCACATAGCCGAATCCGCCCTGGCCGGTGTTGTTGACGAGCCCCGACGGATTCTTAAACTGTGCATGGTTGAAGACGTTGAAGGCTTCTGCCCGGAATTGCAGCTTGGTGCTCTCAGTGATGGTTGTGCTCTTTAATAAAGCCATATCGTAGTTGTCGAGGCCTGGACCGGAGAAGTAGCGTCGCATTGCGTTTCCTACCTGGCCGAGCGGTTCCGGCTGAAAGTAGTCCGGGTTGAAATAGGGTAATCCCTTGCGCGGGTTTTTATTTACAAAAAGACTGCTACCGTTGTTCGCGTAGCTTGGCGTATCTACGTTTGCATTGAAGGCGCCCAACAGGGAATTATCGTCATTCTCATTGAGACCGACCGGCTCTCCTTTGGCGAAGGTAGATACACCGGAAAGCTCCCAACCTGCGGTGAACCGCTTCGCCAGATCGCCTCCGCCGATAAAGTGATCGAAGGGCAACTGCACGGTATAGCTGGCGACCAGGTTATGCGGGACGTCAAAGCTCGATAATGCGCGAGTTTGGCCTGGGTCGAAGGGATTCGTCGCGTTAAAGGAATCCGAACCATTATCCAGCGATTTTTCAAAGGTGTAGCCAATCAGGAAATTCAGGTATTTTTCAGTGTGCTCCAGGGTCACCTGCAGCGAGTTAAAGCTGGAGCTACCCGCGGTCTTCATGTAGGGATTGCTGTTGAAGTTAATTCCGAAGGCCGGCCTGGTTCCACTCACCGTCTGTCCGCTGGCCGTGGTGTAGATCGTGTCTTCGCCAAACGGGCCGCAAGTTGTTCCTCCGGGGGCCACGTTGGCTGGGTCACTCAATTGGAGGCACAGCGCCTGGTCACCTGGATTCGACTCCACAAACGTCAGCAGTTGCCGCCCTACTGTGCCGACGTAGTTCACGCTAAGCACGGTTGCGGTTCCCAATTGACGCTGGAAAGAGAGCTCCCATTCCTGGACATAGGGCATCTTGTTTTTGTAATAGTAATAGTCCGATCCGCCGATGGGTGTCGCTGCCGCCCAGTTGAAGGTTGTATCGGGATTCGCAGGCGACACGTTGGTTGGCGGAAAGACGAAGGGGAACTTCTGTCCCGCGGGAGTTCCCGACGGCCGATCGACGAACGGTGTGGCCAGTTGCGTCGATGAGACAGAGTAGTAGTTGCCATAGGGAGCGTCGCCCACCTCGACGAATCCTGTGGCGTCTTCGATCGAGCTATAGAAGATGCCATAACCGGCGCGGATGCTGGTTTTTCCTGCACCGCCCAGTAGTTTGCCAAGAAAACCGTCGCTCACGTCGGGCGCATAAGCAAACCCAATTCTAGGAGCGAAGTTGGTGTATTTGGTGGGTCCCAGCGTGCGCGGAATGCCGGGATCTCCGGGAACAACCAGTCCAACCGGGGCGGTGGGGAATGCTAATGACTGCTCTCCGGCAACGACGGTTTCGAGCTTGTTTTGCGTGTCGTACCAAGGGGAAGCCACTTCCCAGCGGAGCCCGTAATTGAGGGTGAGATTGCGAGTCGCGCGCCAGCTATCCTGAACATAAAAGCCGTAGTACTTACTCCGCGAGTCCAGAAGCTGCTGGCTGGCCTGCACGAAGCTGGCCGGCGCCCCGATCAGGAAATCCGCAAAGTCCAGGCCGGTCTCGGAACCGTTGAAGCCATAACAGCCGTCATAGCAGTCGTAGTTGCGCTCGTTGATCTGGTTGTAGTGGAGGTTGGCTCCAAACTGCACCGTGTGTGTGCCCAGAATTTTGGTGAAGTTGTCGATGATTTGAAAGGTGTTGTTGTATTGCCTCAACGCATCGGGCGGGACACCAAGCTGGAAATTGTTGAACTGGAAGTTGGCGACGCCCTCGTAGGAAGCATTGGTGGGAGAGATACCGCCGTCGGGACCCCACGGCGTGACAAAGCCCTGCGAGGCAAGGGTGACACCCAAGCCCTGACCTGCGGTCGGCTGCCCGGTTTGGTTTACGTCCCGCAAATAGGCGAGACGAAGATCGTTGACGCTTGATGAGTTGAACGTGGTCGTCAACCCCAAATTGATCATCTGGGTTTTGCCTTTGTTGGTTGCGGCAAAGCCCGGGACGTTTACCTGGCTATACGGATTGATGGTGCTGAACCGGTCAAAGAAGTAATAGCCGAATATAGTGCCGAAGCGGGTGGGAACGTCGATGCGGCCACTCCCCTTATCGTCGGTCAACGTCTCGTTAAAGGCAGCGGTGGCGAAGTTAGGGGTATTGTTGATGATCCCGTTGGCCGATGGGACGAACTTCAGCGAGTTCACTGCAACCGGCGACCAAGCGCTCTTGGGAATGACGGCATTGGGGAAGACGCAGGTTGCGGTGTCTGTACAGCCTGGGGTGTAGTATGGCTCGCCCTGGGATACGGGATAGCCCACGGTCTGGGAGAGAGTGTTGGCCCAGCCGGCGCCTACAACCGTGCCGGTGAGCGAATCCGCTGAATCCGAAAGGTCTCCGGTGCGATTGGCGTCTGAGGGCACCGGATAGCTCTGTGTTTGTCCCAAAATCTGCCGCGTCCCCTGGTAGTCGGCAAACCAGAACATCTTGTTTTTGCGGATCGGCCCACCGGCCGTACCTCCGAATTGATTCTGGATATATACGCCGCGGGTGGGAGAGTAGTAGTTTCTCGCATCCAGATCGGTATTGCGGAGGAAGTCGAAAACCGTACCGTGATACTGGTTGCTCCCCGACTTGGTGACTACGTTGATCTGGCCGCCGCTATAGTTTCCGTACTCCGCGTCGAAGTTGTTGGTGATGATGCGGAACTGGGCGATGGAATCAAGATTGGGGATCATCGCGGCCCCGTTATGTACACCCTCTTCTGCGTTGGCGCCATTGACCATGAAGGCGTTGGACCCAGTACGGCCGCCGTTCACGGATTGCTGGCCGTTGTCCAGGTCGCCCGACACCTGGGTTGCGCCAATTCCCGATGTGTCGCTGTCCTGGCTGTGCGAATAAGGCGACACGCCGGGTTGCAATTTCAATAGGTCAATGTAAGAACGTCCGTTCAGTGGCACAGAGGTGATCTTGGTGCCATCGATGAGCACACCATTCTGGGTACTCTGCGTCTCTACCTGCAGCGCGTCGCTTTTTACGTTGACGGTATTGTTGACCGTTCCGAGCTGCATGGCGATGTCGACGCGAAGAGCGGAATTGGCATCGATCTTTACCCCGCTCTGTTGGTAATCGCGAAAGCCCGCCTGGCTGGCGGTGACGTTGTAGGTGTCAACGTTCAAGGTGGGAAAGTTATAGAACCCTTTAGCATCGGTGACTGCGGTGCTCTGCACATTCGTCGAAACGGCAGTGGCCACGACCGTGACTCCTGGTACGACGGCACCGCTCGGGTCGGTGACCACTCCAGAGATGGAGCCGGTAATGGCCGCCCACGCTGCAAGGGTCCCTAGAAACACAACGGCAGCTACGCCAGCGAAAGACACGAATCTTGAGAATCGATTCATGGCACCTGACCTCTCAAATAAGAATTTGTGACGGGACCCGAAACCAAACGATGATAAAAGAAAACTAAATGATGGTAAAAAAAGGTTACTGGTGATCCTTTATGGTGTCAAGAAATGCTGGGCAGCGCGAGAGCATGCGAGTTTGACGCGCTAACGGTCGGTTCGTTTCCAATGCCTGGGAGGGCAATATCAACATGGACAATCTTCGTCAGCCAAAGTTAAGCAGGCGTAAATTCGTGCAGCGTTCGGTCATGGCCGGAGCGGCCACATCGCTCTTGCCGGGCACGAGCCAGGCGGCAAAGACTGTGCCGCCCGCACCAGCCGGCCCCAATCTCTACCAGCAGATCGGTGTACGCCCGCTGATCAATGCCAAGGGCACTTATACCATCATCAGCGGTTCACTCACCTTGCCCGAAGTGAAGCGAGCCATGGAAGAGGCTGGGCATCATTACGTCAACATGGACGAGCTCATGGCGGCAGTGGGCGCACGGCTGGCGAAGATCACTGGTGCAGAATGGGGCATCGTGACCGCAGGCTGCGCGGCCGCGATCACAGGTGCCACTGCGGCGTGCATTGCCGGGACTGATCCGGAAAAGTCGCAGAAGATGCCGTACATGGTGAAGGGCGGGCTGAAGAGCCAGGTGATCATACCCAAACACTCGCGCAATCCTTACGACGTAGGTGCGCGCCTGCTCGGGGTCGAGGTGGTCGAGGTGGAAACACCGGAACAACTCGAGGCATCCATGGGGCCGCAAACCGCGATGATCTATATCCTGTCTTCTCCCGCCGCCGCGACCGGGCCGTTGAGCATTGCGAATATCTCCCAGGCGGCCAAGGGGAAAAGCATTCCCGTCTTTGTCGATGCCGCAGCAGAAAATCTCACCATTCCCAATATTCATCTTGCGGCGGGCGCGACCTTCGTTGGATACAGCGGCGGTAAGTGCCTGCGCGGACCGCAATGCGCAGGATTACTGCTGGGACGCAAGGATCTTGTGCAGGCAGCCTGGTTCCAAGCGGCGCCGCACCATAATGTGGGACGATCTCTGAAGGTCGGCAAAGAAGAAATCATGGGCATGCTGACAGCCGTCGAGATGTGGACGAAACGCGACCACGACGCTGAATGGAACACTTGGAAGGAGTGGCTCGGGACCATCGAAGCTAAGGTCAAGCCTCTCCCCTCGGTGACTACCGAATACCTGATGCCTGAGGATCTATCGAATCATTCGCCAGAACTGCGGATCAAGTGGGATGGCCATGCGCTGAAGATCACGGGTGACGAGTTGGCCAAGACGTTGGACGCGAGCACGCCGCGCATTCAGTTCGATGAGTGGAGTGGAAGCCGTCCGGACGATATGGAAAGTTCGGTGACCATCATGCCTTATATGATGATGCCCGGAGACGCGCAGGTAGTGGCGGATGCGCTCTTCGCCACACTCTCTCATCCACCCATGTTCTCGGCTCCCGAAGTTGCGCAGGGCCCCCCGGCGGAGGTCGCGGGAATCTGGAAGGTACAAATGAAGTACCTTTGCGGCGAGGGTGGGCAGCGCTTTTTGCTGGAGCAACAAGGGGGCGCGGTCACCGGCGTCCACCAGGGCGAGATCTACAACGGAAATCTTACCGGGAAGGTGCACGCGCAACAGGTGAGTTTTCGCAGCGTGATGCCGGTTGGAGGCAACGCGATTGAATATTCGTTCGCCGGGTCGGTGGAGGGGGATTCCATGAGCGGGACGGTGGAATTGGGCGAATATGGCCACGCCCAGTGGTCAGCCACCAGGGAGAACTCATAAGTCTCTGACCGCGGACGCAGAGGCAGGTTCATTTTCCTCAGTGCGTTATGCTCTTAATTTGGAGAGCGTTTTGATCCTGCAAAGAAGTAGGGCCAGTAGATTGCTGGTTCGATTTGCTCTGGTTTCCAGCTTGACCGCGGTGCCATGGCGTCCTTTGTTCTGCCAGCAAACGGTCACCCCACCGGCGTTGCCGGCAAGTCTCGATCCGGTCTTCAACGATTTTGAGCCCGCCACCAGCAGCAACTACGGTTTGGTCTATGTGCCCCTCGACAGCTGGGTCTATCCGGCCTTCGCACGGCTCTTCTCGCTCGGCTATGCCGACTCCGCCTATCTTGGTATGCGGCCGTGGACGCGCACCAGCTGCCTACAGATTTTGCAGGAAACCTACCCCAAGCTGCAGAATGCGCCGCAGGACACGGAAGCATGGAATATCTTTCAGGCGCTGGCCTTGGAATTTGGAGTCGACGCCGGGCAGACCACACCCCAAGCCGAGGTTTCGGATGTTTATACCCGGAATATGTACATCAAGGGCCGGCCGATCAATGACTCGTTTCATTTTGGGCAGACCCTGGTTAACGACTATGGGCGCCCATACCAACAGGGCTTCAACGCCCTGGATGGGTTTTCGGCCAGGGCCGAAGGTTACCATCTCTCGCTCGATGTTCGCGGGGAGTATCAGCACGCCCCGGGCCGCGCCGCATATTCCGAATCTGTACAGGAGTTGATTGCGCGGGTGGACAGCACTCCGCTGCTGGCGCCGGAACCCATACCCCAGACCAACGTATTCCGGTTAATTGATGCGAACCTTGCGCTTTCCCTGGCTAACAATGTGTTTTCCGTAGGCAAATCGGAAGATTGGTGGGGACCAACGCAAGCCGGGAGCATGGCGATCAGCGACAATGCCGAGCCGATTTATGCGCTACGCATCAATCGTGTGGTGCCGCTGCGGATTCCAATACTCTCTGAGGTCACGGGCCCGTTTCGCTATGAAGGTTTGTTTGGCTCATTGAAGGGCCATCGCTATCCCAATGCTCCGTGGATCCACGCTGAAAAATTCAGCTTCAAGCCGACCAGGAACGTAGAGTTCGGCTTCTCTCGCGTGGTTGTGTTCGCCGGGAAGGACCACGTGCCGCTCACGTTCGGTTCGTTCTGGCACAGCTTCACCAGCTTCAGCAATGTGAGCCTGGCGGAAAAGGAGAGCCGGAACGATCCGGGATCGCGTCATTCGAGCTTTGACTTTACCTGGAGGCTTCCCTGGCTGGAGAACTGGCTGACGCTCTACTCCGACTCGATCGTCCACGACGATGCAAGCCCTATTTCGGCGCCGCGTCACGCGTCCATCAACCCTGGCCTCTACCTGTCCCATTTGCCGAAGCTTCCCCATGTCGACCTTCGCGCGGAGGCAGTATCAACCGATCCTGATGCCCTTCCCGCAGGTGGCCAGCAAGTCTACTATGAGTTCGAATATCCGGACGGCTATACGAACAAGGACAACCTGTTTGGAAATTGGATAGGACGGGAAGGCAAAGGCGGCCAAGCATGGCTGACGGATTGGCTCAGCCCCAAGGAATACATCCAACTGGGCTATCGCAACGCGAAAGTCTCGAATAGCTTCATACCCGGGGGCACGACGCAGAACGACATCAGTATCAAAGCGGTGCTGCGGCTGAAAGAGAACCTGGAGCTAAATGCCTTTGGCCAGGCAGAGTTTTGGAAGGTCCCCGTTTTGGCGTCCGGACAACAGCATGACTTCACGGGATCGTTCCAGCTGACTTACTTTCCCAAACTGAAGTGGCACCGCTGAAAGAGTTCGTTTGAGAACCAGGATTTGCTAATTTAGTCCCGTCAAATCCCACCCAGGTCTAGCGTAGCCGGTATTCCCTTAGGGCTTCGAAAGAGCGTGCGTGAGAACGGCCAGCACAGAAATTGAGTCAATTCGTAATCCTGGTTCTCACACACCCTCTAGCTAGCCCCGTTGCGAGGCTTACGTATGGGCTGAAGCCGTACCCTTCAAAACATAAACGATCGTCTGCGTGAGACACACAACGGGCTAAGTTCGGCCGTCCCCGTTCGACAAGCCGCGGGCAGGCTCTCCGGGACTTATTCTGGAAATGGCGCCAAAAAACAAACAGCCGGAACGCGGTAATTTGCGTTCCGGCTGCCCGGTAAAACCAGCCTTAATTTTTCTTTTTGCTGGGGGCCGCGTTGCCGGTTCCCCGCAACGTGAGGATCGGAGCAGCGATGGCGCCGCTGCCGCCGTTGTACCCATCGCTGTGCACCGTGACTTGTTGTGTGGTCTGGCCGAGGGTGTTCGGCGCGAACTGCACATTGATGTCGCAGAAAGCGGCGAGATTCAGGGCCACGCCGTTGCCGCAGTTCGTGCTACCCAACACAGTGAATGCAGCATTGGTCACGTTGGTGCTGTAATACGGCGAAGCGAGCGTCAAAAGCATATTGCCGATGTTGTACTCCGTAGCTGTCAGATTCTTCTGGTTTCCGAGCCTGACCCCTCCGAACGCCAGGGTGGAGCGATTGCCGTTCAGATAGACCAGGTTGTCGCTGGTGTTACCGCCCAGATTCGCTACCACAAAGCCCTGTCCCCCAGCGGACATGGCAAAGGCACTGGCAGCCACCAACGTACTGTTATCAAAGGGAAGCAAGTGGGGCGCACCGGTTGAAGGAACGATCGTGATGGTGTTGGCAACGCCGTCGAGAACATAGAGTTGCTCAGCTGGATCAAACGCCAATCCACTCGGAGCGGTTACGCCATCGATCGGTATCGCGCTCGCGGTCGAACCGTCGGCGGAGACCTTAACCACTTGGCCGACACCTTCCGGGAAATCGCCGGCATCGCCGATCACCAGGTCACCGGTGACGGGATCGGTCGCCAGGGCCTGCGGGAAAGCAATCGACACTGAAGGGATGGTCATCTTGAACGGAGAACCCCCGACCGGTACTTTTACGAGGTAGCCGGCGTTCTGCCCATCCGGTCCCGCATCCCCTATATAAAGGTTCCCGTGATAATCGAAGGCCACGGTGATGGGGTGTTGCAAGAGACCGCCGGTGTTAACCACCGAAGGTGCGAGCCCGGTGGTGGTGGGGACTTCGATCACCTGGGCATTGCCGTAGTCAGCGATGAACAGGTTGCCGACCCCGTCGAGAGCCAAACCGAGCGGGACCGAGAGGGGAACGGTGCCGGTCGAAACGGGAGTGAGTGTGCTGCCCCCCAAACCTGCAATGGAAAAGACTTGACCCGCCTGGCTGTCGGAGACATAGACGGTCTTGTTCAACCCCGATATTGCCACCGCCTGAGGTTGTTGTAGACCGGTAGCGGTCGAAGTCCGATTGAGCGGATAGGTAATCTCTGCTCCGGCGAGACCGGTCTGGTAGACAGGCAAGGACGCAAGTATCGTACTGTTCGCGCCCTTAACCTGAAGGGCCGAAGTGCGGATCCCCGGGTAGGTTGGAGTGCCGGAGAAGTTTTCGACGCAAGTGTAAGGGTAAAAGTTAGAAATGGTCGGACCGCCGGAGCCGAGATTGGTGTGTTTCCCGTTGACACAAGTCCCGCCGACGGCCTGAGTGAGTTCCTTGCTCACATCGCCCTGAGTAATGACACGAAACCCGCGAAGGGTGGTCGCGGCGTTGAACTCGAAGTTGAATTGGACCGGCGATCCGGTGGCACCGACTTTATTTTTATCACCCACGTTGACCGGATTTGCCGATGTCAGTTGGACAACGCCCCCGTTGAAAAAGTCGAGCACATCGAGATTCCCGGCGGGATCGAACGCCATGTCGCTGGCGGCCCCTAATCCGGAGTTGGGGAAGATGTAAGGAGTATCGGGCGAAGCTGCCGGGACGATCACCACCTGCTGGCCCTGGTTGTAACCCGAACCGGTGGTGAGATACGTCAGGATATAGATGTTGCCCGCTGCATCCAGCCGGATACCCGAGGGATAAATGATGGTAAACGAAGAGGTTGGTATCTTTTGGGCATTTCCGCCGGTGGCCGGGGCTACGTATACGCCGCCTATGCCGGTGTCGCCACCGCCGTTGTCCGCGATGTAGAGATTGGTTCCAGCCCTGAAGAGAGATCCTGGTGAGAACTGGGTGGGGATGCCTGTGAAACTCAAGGCCGTCAGCTTAGTGCCACCCGCGGCCAGCGAATAGATGACTCCGTTACCCGTAGACGGGAGGTCGCCGATAAACAGTGTCCCCGCACTATCGACCGTGAGCCCGAACGGATCCGTCAGGGGAGACCCCGCGAAATACGTCGTCGCAGCACCGGTAAGATTGCCGTTGCCATCCCCGGTCAACTCGACGATCCTGCCCCCGATGCCGGGAGGCGTGTCGCCCACGAAGAGATTTCCATTAGCATCCAGCGCGATTGGGATCGGAGACGACAGGTTAATCGCCCCAGTGGACACTGGAGTGCTGACGCCAGTCTTGGGGTTAAGCGCGAGGATTTGATTTTTGCCCATGTTCGCAATAAAAATCGTGCCGTTCTTGGAAATTGCCATACTTTGTGGCCGGCTGTACCCAGTCCCAATAGTTTGCTGTGCATCGACGATGATGGACGGGACTTGTGCCCAGCCGGTGGAAGCGGATATAGCGAGAGCCAGGACAGGGAAGCAGAATAATCTCCGCTTCGAGATGAAATCTTTTGCGCAAAACCTGGATGACATGGCAAACATGGGAACGGCACTCCTATACAACTTTGGTTCGAACACCCCTAGTCTAAGGGGAGGCTATTAACTTGCAACCCTTTTGCAACGCAATTGCGTGCAGGGGTCGCCCAAGGGCACGATTTTGCCCATACCACGGAAGTTGCAATTTTGAGCGGGGAGTGGAACTGAGGTTACACTTTGATGTCGCAAAATGCTACAGCTTTTCCAGGAAGTAGAGGGAAAATCGTCTCCCTGACCCTTACAGACCAACTCGTGCCCAGGGTTGGGGCGACTTTGCTCTTTCTAATCAGGGGCTTGCGTGCGCCGACAGGGAGAGCACCAAAGTGTACCCTTTCGATTTGGCCTGGGGTGAATTGGGCTTGCAGGGGGCGGCAAAAAACTTGAGCGCTTTGAGCGGCTTCAGATGCGGTGTTTATGAGAAAGAGTTTAGAGAGTGACGACCCGGTGAATACAATCCGCGCGGAAGATGCTGAACTTCCCCTTGTCATAGCCGCCAAAATAGACCAAGCCACCACGACCCCGGCCGGTGCAGGTCAACGCGACCTGGTGGATCGACCGAACGCCTTGCCGGTCTTCATATTCAAGCAGCACGATGGGTTGCCCCGTCATCGGCGTAGACAAGCGTAGATCCGCGAATGCGACCACGTTACTCGTGACCGGTTGCGGCGAAGAAGAAACTGGGGATTGAGGCACTGGGTTCACTCAACGATTCAAGCAGAAGCAATGTATCCACTCAAGTGACAGATTGAATTTGCGGTACAACCTTTGTGGAATACAGGGTCGTTTTGTACATGCATTTGTAACGTTCAGGAGTTTCGGCCCGACCCAAACCGCATCTTACCCTCGGAGGAGATAACCGCACATGCTCATAGCGCGACTTAAAGCGCGTCTCGTAACCGGCGAAACTGTCGAGCTGCTTCCAGTAAGACATGAGACGGACGTAAAAAAGGAAGTAAGTTCGCTTATGGAGGGCTGGGCTTCCTCTGGATTTCTCATTTGGGAACAATTGGTCTATCCATGGCACCAGGTGCAAACCATTGAGGTGGCGGTCGAGAATCTCTCCAGCGGAGAGGTAGCGCAACGGATGCTGGACTTGCACGGCGCTGATCGCGCGCAGCTACACGAGGAGTTTTGGCAAGGCAAACGTCAGCTCCAGCCCTGATTTTCGGCAGAGACTGGGTTGGCTGCCAAGCGGGTTCGTGGGCCATCTTAGCGGGCGTCGGTAGCTTCTGTTTGTAGCCACTGCTTCAAGTTCGGTGCTTGTGCCACCTGCAGGTCTACGCAATCCGCGATGCTGTTGCGAGCCTTGTCGAGGGCACGCGAGGCAGCCGGTACGCTGTGCTCGGCAAAGAATTCCGACACCTGGCTACTGCGGTCCGTGCTGCAGAAGCCGCCCATCGACTCGACTAATCCTCCGCCCATCCAGGTTGTGATTTGGGCTCGTACCCTAGGCCAGTTCTGCTGCACGTACTGCCAGGTGGCATCCCGCGTTCGACGATCCCTCATTTCGAGCTGAACCAGGCGTAGGGCATCCTGGTTTTTTACCTGGCCGGAAAGTGCATAATCCAGAGCGCGGACAACCATGGCCGCATCGTGGAAGCTCGCCAGAGCACGGAAAGCCTGGGAGCGAATCTGCGGATCTCCGCTGGTCTGGCTCACTCGCTGCAACTGATCGAAGAAGCTTGCGCCTCCGTTCTGCGCTGCGACATTGAGCGCCGTCGCCGCTAACGTCGGGTCAACGGAGGCAGGGTTGGTTAAGTAATGCTCCGAAACCTTCCTGGCCTCGGCGATGATCGCGGGATCACTGCCGATGTTGCCGAGGAGACCAAAGAGCGCGGCTCGTAACAGGCTCTTATCCGGCGCCTCCCCGGCAACCGGCACACCCAGGCGCGCGAAGGAAGGAGCAAAGTTCTGGCGCACCCACGCCGCTAGTTCCTTGTGCTCTTCGGGTGTAGACGCCACCTGCTGATCAATGATGCGCAATGCGCCGGAGACGGTTGTGATCACAAACGAGCTGTTATCGTCGCGAACGGCGGCTGCGAGATTTAGAAAATCTCCTACCGGCGAGATGCCGGCCCGGGCCAGCGCCCATTGGCTGCCCAGAAAAGTAATCCGTTCGGACGGCGTAAGGCTGGTCTCCACCTGGCGCAAAAGCTGTTGATAGCCAGCGCTGTCATAACGGCTGCGATAGTAGCCCTTCCCGCCGGCATTGCCATAGAAAATCCGCGCTGCCGGCACCGGCAGCTGCTGGGTGCCGGCGTTCATGATGGGGCACTCTGGTTGATCGCCAGCACTCTTGATGCACACGGGCAAAACCCAGGTTTGCTCCTGAGCAGTCGCGTCTTTGGGATTGAGGAAAAAGCGCTTCTGGGACACGTCCACTTTGCCGTCGTGGACGCCGCCAAAGGTCAGCAGAGGCTCCCCTGGCTGTATCACCAGGCTCTCCATGATCTTGTCCACGGGCTTGCCACTCGATGCCTGCAAGGTGTTCCAGAAGTCCTCTGCTGTGGCATTGCCATACATGTGCGCCTGCAGATAGCGATGCACACCGGCACGAAACGCCTGTTCGCCCAGGTAGTTCTCCGTCATCAGAAGCACGGCCGCCGCCTTGCCGTAGGCGATGCCGTCGAACATCTCATTGATTTGGGCAGGAGTCTCAGCGCGGGAGCGGATGGCCCTGGTGGCGCGCCCGCCATCGAGGTCCAGGGTCTGGTTGAGCTCCGCGGCCTCGCTCTCGGGAATGTTCCATTCCGGCTTCCAGGCAGCCAGCGGCTTGTTGGACATCCAGGTGGCAAAACCTTCATTCAGCCAGATGTTGTTCCACCATTCCATGGTCACCATGTCGCCGAACCACTGGTGCGCCATCTCGTGGGCAACATCCACAGCGACGATTTTCCTGGCGTCGATCGAGGCGGTTTTTTCGTCCACCAGCATGGCGGTTTCGCGATAGGTGATGGCACCGAAGTTCTCCATGGCTCCCGCCTCGAAGTCCGGGATTGCGATCATATCCAGCTTGGGCATGGGGTACTTGATGCCGAAGTAGTCGTCGTAATAGTGGAGGAAGAACTCTGCGCCGGAAAGAGCGAATTGCGCGAACTGTACCTTGTCTGGGGTGGCGCAGGCGCGGATGGGCACGCCGTCACTCTCACCGGAAAGACATTTGAAATCGCCTACCAGGAAGGCCACCAGGTAGGTTGACATCTTCGGCGTGCGCGCAAAGGTGATGGTATGTTCCCCCGCGATGGGGCCGGGCGTATCGGAAACGATATTGGTGTTTCCGATCGCGGTATCTCCCTGGGCCACGATCAGGCTGACATCAAAGGTCGCTTTAAACGCCGGCTCATCGAAGGAGGGAAAGGCGCGGCGCGCGTCGGTGGGCTCAAATTGGGTCACAGCATAATTCCGTTTGGCGGTGCGGGAAAGATAGAAGCCGCGCAGTTCTCCGTTCAAAATGCCGCTGTAGGCGATTTTCAAAGTGACGGGCCCGGCGGGCAGCTTGCGGTCGAAATGAAACGTAGCCTGCTGGAGGCCTGGATCGAGGGTGACTTCCGCGGGCCAGGTCTTGCGACCAACCTGTGCTGTCACTGCACCAAACTTGAGCTGCAACGCGTTCAGCACAATCGAATCCACGGGCTGCGCCAGGGTCAGATCGATCGTTTCCTCGCCGGTAAACGTAGCCGCCTGCAAGTCTGGCGCCAGTTGCAAGATGTAGTGCTGGGGGCGGGCGATGTCGGGCAGGCGCTGGGCGACTACGGCCACAGAGGGGAACAGGAAGACAACTGCGAAAAGAAGACGGGAAATACGGGTGGGCACGAGCAAAAGGGAGATCTCCTACAACATTCTGACATTCTTATCTTTAGACGCTCAGATCTCGCGATAGTTCAGCAGGATCAGTCCCACAAAGGCGAGCAAGAGGGGCCAGGCGCGGCCGGCGATTCTGGAAGCGCGGCCTGGAGGCAGCCGCAACTCCAGCCAGCGGCTCCAGCCAGCAGTCGCACCCAGCAGAGCGATGGGCGTATGGCTGAGCGACGCGAGCAAATCTTCGGCATTGTCGCTGGGGGCGTGATTGTGGGTGAGTAGAACGGCGGCGCCCAGGGCGCACATCGCGGGGAAGATGAAGGCTGCCCATCGGACGCGCAATTTGCCTGCCTGCACGGCGCACTCGAACGCGGCAAAGCACAGGATGAGCAAGGCTGCGGCGCGGTGCTGCAACACGTCGGGAGCAGAAAAACTGGCCCAGAAGGGACGTGGACCCAGGGGCCAGTTTTCAGGGTCGGCGCGAAGCAAAATGAAGATAGAGAGACCGGCGAAGGTAAGCGGCCAGAAGCGTGCCCAGCGCAGACGGGCAAAGCGGCTCGCAAAGGCCAGCAATCCCGCGGCCAGCACAATAAGGCCGGCCCAATGATGGTTGTACTCCGACCATTCCCGGTCTGTGGTATCGCTGTCTCCGCTGGCCTGGAATTCGGTCTCGCGCACGGCAGTTTCGATGGAGGTGGGCGGGGTAAGCTGCGACGCGGCGGGGCTCTTCAGGCGCGGAGCTTCCGGATGCATGCGGGCGGCAATGACGTGCAGCGATACCTGGTCAGGGACGTCGACCGCGGGTGGCTGAGCGGACATGGAAGCCGCGGCCAGGATGGCGGTGAATCCTAATCCCACCTCCACCTCAGCAAAACGCCGCAGACGAGCGAGCAGGGGCTTGGGATCGGTGTTTAGCCTACGTCCCAACACCCAATTCAAAGTGCCCATCATCAGGATCAACAGCAGGAGATAGATCTTGGCCAGCAACAGAACGCCATAGCTCGTTCCATAGAGTCCCCTCCAGGTGGCCACGTAGAACCAGGCCATGTAAAGCCCTGCCAGAACCAGGACCACGAAGCTGAGGATAGCCATCAAGGAGTAGCGCCTGACCATGGAGCGTGCTTGCTGTGGGCACTCCGCATGCCCTAACGAAACCAGGAGGAAGGGCATCGCGCCAATCCAGGCGGCTGTGCCCAGGTGATGGGCCGCAGTCGCCAAGGCCAGCGAAAGCCTGTGATCCATGCGGGCTTCCGCATGGCTGGTGGACACGGTAGCAAGCAGCAGCAGCAGGCTTATGGGGACCATGGCCGTCACTGCTTTGCGGGTTTTCACCCGGGCGCAGATCCACAACAGGAATGCAAGCAGCGCAGCGCAGGTGCCCGCGACGAAAAACCTGGTGCTGATGACGTCGCGGAAATGCAGGCCGCTGTCGGCGAGCAGCGATGCACTGGAAAGGGTCACGGATACCAGCTCAGAGACCGTGAGGGCGAGAGCAGCCCAGCGAATACCCCGAAAGCAAAAGGACTCGACTGGCGCGGCCGCTCCGGCTGGACGCGCAACCGCTAATAGAAAAATGATGCCGCCCAGCAGCAACGCCTCAAAGGAGAGATTTGCCGCACGCAACAGCGTACTGAGTAGATCGATATCGCGCAGCAGCCAGATCAAGCTGTCATCTCAGGCTGTATGGAAAAAAACATCCCCAGGAAGGGTACGTGGAAATGTTTTTCCGACAGAGCGTAGCGTAGCGTTATTGCACCTGGAAAGGGACTTCACCCCGCGTGATGTGACCATCCGTGGCGAGAACCTGCCAGCGAAGGACGTAGGCTCCTTTTGCGAGCCCATGACCGGTGGCCGATAGCACATCGGGGGCCGGTTGAGCCGGAGTGCCGATTCTCTCAATCGTGCCGTCGGGTTTGAGCAGGCTAAGGCTCGAACGTGCTCCGTCGACGCGCGAATTGTACTTGAGATTGATCGTAATATCCGGGCCACTCACTGCGGCGTTCTTCTGCGGCGTGGAGCTTACGAGCACGGCATGGGCCAGCGCTGGGCGCGAGCCTGCCAGTACGGCAACAACGAAAAGAATCACTACGCTTGCGAACCATCGCGGTGATTTGCTGTTCATGACGAACCTCTCCCCAAAAACATCTGGCACTTTGATGCCTGAGCCAGGATTGGTGATGGAGTTTTTGTCGTTTTATCTAGGATGGCAGCATTTGTACAGACTGGGCGCGCTCGGAGTGTCCGCCTATTTCCGCCGCGCGGGCCTCGGCATAGGCGGCGGCGCCCATCAGAGCAGCGCGGCTCTCCAGGATGAGGCGCACCGGCGTCTGCACCAGCAGATCACTCAGCCGGCCTTTGTCGGTGAATGCCTTCATGAAAGTACCATCCTGCATCTTCTTGAGCAGCTTGGGAGCAATGCCTCCACCTACATACATACCGCCGACGGCCAGGATCTTGAGCGCCAGGTTGCCGGCTTCCGCGCCGTAGGCAGAGACAAAAATATGTAAGGCGTCCACACAAAGCTCACTGGCGCCAGACTCGCCCAGTTCGCCGATCACTGCGTTGGGATCTTCCGTGCGCATGCGATCTTTCAACCACTGCGGTTCTTCGAGACCCTTTACATCGCGACAGTAAGCGTAGACATTGGCCAGTCCGAGGCCGGAAATGACGCGCTCCGAGCTGACGCGGCCCCCCACAGTTTTTTGCAGATAACGCAGCAGGCCAATTTCCTCTTCGTTACGCGCGGCAAAGTCGCTGTGTCCGCCTTCGGAGGCCATGGGCAGATGACTGCGGCCATTCCATACCAGAATGGCCTCACCCAAGCCAGTGCCTGCCGCGATGAGCCCGCGATTTCCTTCCGCAGCGGGGTCGCCCTTACTGAGAACGAGAATCTGATCCGGGGTCAGCTCAGCTATACCGTACCCATTCGCCTCAAGATCGTTGATCAGGAAAACATGTTCGATCTTGAGGTCGACTCTCAGCTGGTTGGAATCGAGTACCCAGGGAAGATTGGTCAGCTTCAACCGGCCATGGCGTACCGGACCCGGAACTCCAAAGCAGGCCGCCAGCACATCGACCGGCTGGCCGAGCGTTTGCCTGCATTCCGCCAGGAATGCCCCCACGATCTGCACCAGGCCGGGAAAATCCCTGGCATGATATTTGTGATCGTGCACGGTCAGCAGTTGTCCATTATCAAACTTGCACAAGGCCAGGTCGACCTTGGTGCCGCCCACGTCCCCGGCCAGAATCATCGCGAGATCTCCAATTTACCCACGCCGTCGGCGCCAGGCGGGGGCAGCGCAGCGGCGGCAGCGGCATCGAGCAGGAGGGTGATGCGACCGTTGGCAGGTTTGATCAGCTGCGATGGATAGGTTTCCGGATCATACGGTCCAGTGAAGACCTGCTTGAGCGCGGCGACTTTGTCCTCGCCTTCTATCAGAAAAAAGACATCCCGCCCCCGGTTGATGACAGGCCAGGTAAGCGTGACCCGCCACGATTCCTTTTGTTGGGGCACGTGGTTGGCGATCGCAATGCGCATAAGTTCGTGCAAGCCTTCCGTATGGGGGAAAAGAGACGCGGTGTGACCATCCGGGCCCATCCCCAACGCCACCATATCAAAGACTGGCATCTCCGCGCCTTCCAGGCGAAAGCTCTGGCGGATATCAAATTCATATCTGGACGCGGCTCCCTCCGGCTCAAGCTCCCCGCGAATGCGAAATACCTGGTTTTCGCTCAGGGGAACTTTGTCCAGCAGCGCTTCGCGGGTCATGCGGTAATTGCTGTCTGGGTGATCGGGAGGAACGCAGCGTTCGTCGACCCAGTAGAGCTCCAGGTTTTCCCAGGGAATCTGCTCGCGGTATTGCGCGCTGGGGTCGGCCAGGAGGGCAAACGCATTCCTGGGAGTGTGGCCGCCGGAGATGGCGATCTTCGCCTTGCCCCGGGCAGCCGCAGCGGCACGAATGCCATCAGTAAAGTACTGCGCCGTGCGCCGGGTTACTGCGTCCGCGGTCGCATCCACGTAATAGAGAACTTCGATCGTCTGAGCCATGCAACTCGTATTCTAGAGCTTGTGCCAGGCGCGTCCATCGCGCGCCAGCAATTCGTCGGCAGATTTCGGACCCCAGGTCCCGGCGGCATAGTTGGGGAGGTCCTTCGGCTTGTTGGCAGCCCAGTAGTCGAGGATCGGCGTCAACAACGACCACGTGGCCTCGACCCCGTCGCGGTGAGCAAACAAAGTCGCATCCCCCAGCATGGCGTCCAGCAGCAACCTCTCGTAGCCGTTGGCCGATGATTTGCCGAACGCCTCCGCGTAGCTGAAATTCATGTTGACCGGGCAGACTTCCATATTCGGGCTGGGCACCTTGGCGCCAAAGCGCAGGGAAATCCCCTCATCCGGCTGAATACGCATCGCGATCAGGTTGGGCTGCAGTTCCCTGCATGCACCCGACTGGTTTTTGAAAAGCAACTGCGGAGGTTGCTTAAACTGTACCGTGATCTCCGTGACCCTCTTCGCCAGCCGCTTGCCCGCGCGCAGGTAGAAAGGCACGCCCGCCCAACGCCAATTCTCTATGCCCACTTTCAAAGCAGCGAAGGTCTCGGTGGAGGAGTTAGGATCGACACGTTCTTCCTGCCGGTAACCTTTCACGTCTTTCCCACTCACCTTGCCCGGACCATACTGCCCTCGCACTGCGTCCATAAAGTGAATAGGCTGGATCGAGCGCCACACCTTGACCTTCTCCCGGCGCATCGCATCGGCTTCAAAAGAGACGGGGGGTTCCAGCGCTACGAACGACAGCAGCTCCATCACGTGGTTTTGCATTACGTCGCGGAGCGCGCCGGCCTTCTCGTAGAAGGGCCCGCGGCCCTCGATGCCGATATCTTCTGCAGCGGTGATCTGTACGTGATCGACGTAGTTACGATTCCAGACCGGCTCGAAGATGCCGTTGGCGAAGCGAAAGACCAGGATGTTCTGCACCGTCTCTTTGCCGAGGTAATGATCGATGCGGAAGATCTGGTCTTCGGCAAAGACCTGGTTCACTTCGTCATTCAGCTGCCGGGCCGAAACCAGATCGTGGCCGAAAGGCTTTTCGATGATGACGTGCACCGCGCCCTGCTGTGGCTTGGCCATGCCATGCTGGCCGAGCTGCTCGATAATTTCGGCAAAGTATTCCGGCGCCGTCGCCAGATAAAACAGCCGGTTCCCGTTTGTGCCTTGCTTCTGGTCTATGCCCTCGAGAACGGTCTTCAAGTTGCTGTAGCCACCCGGATCGTCGAAGTTCATGGCGAAATAGCTGACTTTGCCCATGAACTCGTCGAGCTTTTTCTCACCCTCCTGCACGCCTCCGAACTGAAGAATGCCCTCGCGCATGTCTTTTTCAAACTCGCCCTGGAGAGGACGCCGTGCTACGCCTACGACAGAGAACTCTTCCGGTAACAGGTTTGATTGCTCGAGGTGGAATAGAGCGGGCAAGAGCTTGCGCTTGGTCAAGTCGCCGGAGGCGCCGAAGATGACTACGACCGTTGGCTCAGGAATCCGCTCAGCACTCTGGGCCGCTTTCAAATCTTCAGGGGAAAACTGCACTTCAGTGGTTGCCATGGAACTCGCTCCTTGCTCAAACAGTGATGTCTATATCCTTACGCCCGCGTGGAGACCAAGCCGCTCCAGCGCCTGCACGCATTGTGCTTCATCCAGATAGTGAATTGCGTGAATTCCCAAAGCTTCGGCTGCGTCGCAGTTCTCCTGACGGTCGTCGATAAAAACGACTTCCTCGGCATCGCGCTGCAGCACGTCCAGCGCCAGGTCAAAGATTTTAGGGTCGGGCTTGCGCAGCCCAACGTAGCAGGAGCTGAAAAAGGAATCGAAGTACCGGCCGAGTTCGAAACGCTCAATGCGGTAATCGTTCAGTTCCCGGGCTTCGTTGTTCAGCATGGCCAACTCCAGTTCCTCTGATGCCGAAAGTTCCTGAAGGATTCGCATTGCGGTGTGAGGCAACAAGGTTGAAAGCTCCTTCATCGCCTGGAGGAATGCAGCGGGCGTAAAGGAGCGCGGCTCGTAGAAGACAGTCCGCAGGAGATATTCCTCCGCCGTGATCAGGCCATCTTCCCACGGATCGTTGGCGAGCTCATGCCGCTGCTCGAACGGCTCGCTATCCAGTTGGAATCTTTTCAGGACGGCAGCGCGCCCCTGACGATCCCAGCCGTTGGTGAGCAGAACACCGCCCACATCCCAAAGAATCGTGCTGATCTCGACCATGTCTGGCTCTCCCTAGGGGCGGGACTGGCTAAGTGATTTTCGATTGGGGGCTTCGACCTAACCAACGACCCCCGGGTGCCCCATATCTCGCTCGTTTTCGCGAGATGTGGGATGCCGCTGCTCTCGACCGACAATTGCTGGACCCCTAAAAGCTTTAACGTTAAAAGCTGTGGTATCCCACATCTCGCAAAAAACGAGCGAGATGCCCAGATTTCCTGCTCGTGACCTTCCCCAAGGGCCGGGTGTGCGGCTTTCTTTAAGGAAAGCCGCATGAAGCTCGTTGAAGCCCCCGGGTTCTACAGGAAATCCGGGTGTGGGGCACCCATGGTTTGTGAATGGGACAGCGTTCAGGCCTTGCCGGCGGTTACAGCAGGCCGCACCCGCTCCAGCAATTGCTTGGCCCGTTTCATGATGTTCGCCGGACCGAAGCCAAGCTCTTCGTAGACCTTGGGCCCTGGCGAGGAAGCGCCAAACCGTTCCAGGCCGATCACATCTCCGTGGCGACCGACATACTTCCACCAGCACATCGGTGCGCCGGCTTCGACTGCGAGCTTGGGAAGATGATCGGGAAAGATCTGCAGCTTGTAGGCTTCCGGCTGCTCCTCGAAGATTCGGAAGCTGGGCATCGAGACCACCCGCGCAGAAATACCTTCTTTCTTCAAATCCGCAGCAACCTGCAGAATCGGCCAGACCTCAGCGCCGGCGGCGACCAGGAGCACGTCTGGCGAAGTGCCGCCGTCCTGCAGGATGTAGGCGCCTTTTCGAACCCCCTCGGCAACCTTGTATTTTTCAGGATCGAGTATAGGCAGGTTTTGCCGCGAGAGCGCCATGAAGGATGCTTCTTTCCGTTCCAGAGCGAGCCGCCAGCAAGCAACCGTCTCATTGCCATCCGCGGGACGAAAATCCGTCAAGTGAGGCACTGCGCGCAGCATGCTGAGATGCTCGATAGGCTGGTGTGTCGGTCCGTCTTCACCCAGCGCGATCGAGTCGTGAGTGAATATGAAGAGCGAGTGCGCATGCATCAGGGCAGCCAGTCGAATCGCTGGTTTGCAGTAGTCGCTGAAGGTAAAGAAGGTCGACCCGAAAGGAATCAATCCGCCGTGAACGGCCATGCCGTTCACCGCTGCGCACATGCCAAACTCGCGCACGCCGAAAAAGATATTGCGGCCCGCTGGATCGAGGTGGAAGTTCGCTATGCCTTTGAAAATCGTTCTGGTCGAGGAAGTCAGGTCGGCTGCGCCGCCGATCAATTCAGGGACTGCCTTGGCGATGGCGTCCATGGTCTCGCCGCCGGCATTGCGCGTGGCCATCGGCTTGGCATCCGCAGCGTACACAGGCAAACTCTTCTCCCATCCGGCAGCCAAAGTGCCTGCCTGGGTGCGCTCGAACTCTGCAGCCAACTCGGGATAATCTTTTTTGTAGCGCGCGAAGAGATCGTTCCACTCCTGCTCGTATTTCTTTCCCTTGTCTACCGCCTGCAGCCAATTCTGCTTGGCTTCGTCCGGAACGTAGAAGCTCTTATCTTCCGGCCAGCCCAGGTTCCTCTTGGTTTCTTTGGTGGCTTCAGGGCCCATCGCCTCGCCGTGTACCTTGTTCGTGCCTGCCTTGGGACTGCCATACCCAATGACTGTGCGAACCCGGATCAGCGAAGGCTGGTCCTTTACCGCCTGGGCGGCTTTGATGGCCTGCGAGATCGCTACCAGATCGTTGCCGTTGTCGACCATCTGCACGTGCCAGTGATAGGCAGCAAAGCGCTCGGTCACATCCTCGGTGAAGGAAAGGGCTGTCGGTCCGTCGAGCGAGATAGAGTTGTCGTCGTAGAAGTAAATCAGCTTGCCCAGGCCAAGCGTACCGGCAAGCGAACCCGCTTCGTGCGACACGCCCTCCATCAAATCGCCGTCCCCGCACATCACGTAGGTATAGTGGTCGACTATGTCATAACCGGGACGGTTGTAGATCGCGGCGAGATGCTTCTCGGCGATGCCCATACCCACACCCATGGCGAAACCCTGGCCCAGAGGCCCGGTGGTGACTTCCACTCCGTCTGTTTCGCCATACTCCGGATGACCGGGGGTGATCGAGCCATACTGGCGGAACTGCTGCAAATCTTCGATGCCGATTTTGTAGCCGGTCAGGTGCAGCACCGCGTAAAGCATGGCCGACGCATGGCCGTTGGACAATACAAAGCGATCGCGATTGCTCCACTTGGAATGGGTTGGGTTGTGGCGCATGAACTCATGAAAGAGGAGATACACGGTGGGGGAATCGCCCAAGGGCGCCCCCGGGTGCCCGCTCTTTGCCTTCTCTACTGCATCCACGGCAAGAAACCGCAGCGTATTGATGGACAGCTGATCCAGTTCACTCATAGACAACCTCGCTCTTTCCTTCGAGAATACTTCGGTTTCCTGTGCTAATGCATTTTTCGCAATACTATGAACTTTCCTGCGGCGGTTACGAGCAGCTTTCTTTGGCGGAAAGCTGCGCAAACTTCTGTGGCTTCGGTCTACACCTTTGCGAAAAATGCTTTAGGATTCAATACCGACTCTTTCCTTCAGATGAAGCGCCCGCGTAAGCGGTCTCCTGAATTTCGACTGGATCCAGCCGGACTTCGAAGTCACGGCCTTCCCAGCGATCGTTCAGGCGCCATTTCATGGTAAAGATCAGCCGGCCGGCTTGCCCGGGTTCGGTTTCCATATCGGCGAAGTGGCCTGTACAGCCCATATGGTGGCTCTCCTTGTTGCGCACGGTCTCCCAGTCGTCCACCGTCCATACCAGGGAGAAGTGGCCATCGGCCACCAGGCGCAGCTTGCTCCCCGCCGGAATGGCCTCCACTTGCCGATCAAGGCGGAAGACCTCGATGGAAGAGGGCCGTTTACCGGCTCCGTAGCGCTCGGCCACGATCGAGATGCGATCGAAGACCTGGCCATCGGTCACCGAGCGCAGGAGTTTGACATACTCGGCGTGGGCCCACACCAGGGGCATAGCCGCTCCGGTGGGCTTGCCCAGCCTCAATCCCATCTCGGGAATGTCGGGCGCATCCCAGATCTGTTCCGGCAACATACCGCCGCGGGAGCTGAAACCTTCGATCGCCTGGATGTACGGCCGGACGTTGTGGCCCGCCGCCAATTCATAATGCGCGCGCTCTCCCGTCAAGAGCGGCCAGGCACGGCCCTGGCCCCAACCGAGGAATGGACCCCCGTCGTGCCGCTGTCCGTAGCCGTCGTGGTTGTAACGTCTCCAGCACGGGCCCACGACAGTTTCCACCTTGAGCGTGTGATCAATTACCTTCAACGAATCGATGATCACCGGATCATCCGCTCGCCTAACTCCATAACGGACCAATTCCAGAAAGCCCGCATCCACCACATTACGCGCTTCGAAGTCTGCTTTCTCACCCGGACCCCGATTATTGATGCGAACGATTTCTTCACCGCACCCGTCGTGCGCATAAGGATCTCCGCACTTGGGTGGGCGAATGCGCATGTAATGCCGCGGCACCCCCGGCAACAGGGTGCCGTTATTGGTGACGGTCCAGTCTTCCAGGTGAGACTCAATCCAGTCGGCATGCTCTTCCAGGAAGCGGGCAAGCTCCGCCGACCCGTATGCGCGGACGATATCGGCGGCGCAAATCAAGCCCGAAATCACCGCGGCCAGGGTTGAGGGGGAGTAGCCGGCAGCTTCCTCCCAGCGCTCCTGCTGGGTGACCGGGGAATGACGTACCAGGAATCCCACGGCCCGCTCCACGAACGGGAAAACGTCGAATCCTCCCAAGCCGTCCAGTTTCCACAGCCGCCACGCCAGGATAAGAGGGAAGGCGACCTCATCGAGTTGAATGCCCGTCCAGTACGGAGTGCCGTCGATCCAGAAGTTTTGTGCGAAGCTGCCATCCGGCTTCTGGGTGCAGGCCAGGTACACCAAGGCGCGCCTTGCGGTATCCACGCGATTGCAGGCCAGCAGCGCGGTGGCACTCTGCACCATATCGCGAGTCCAGACCAGGTGGTAGCCACCCACATCGTCATCGCTCTTGTGTTGACCCCAGGGGATGGAAGCGGAGGCGATAAAAGCGCCGGAGTAGTACTTGTCCTCGTGGGACAGGATAACGTTCTGACTCACCTGCAGCAGCCGTCCCGCATCCATCGCAGCGCCCTTCAAGTCTGCTGGGGTGCCCGCCCGGTGCCACTGGTCGTTGAAGCGCTTCAGGTTTTGATCGAAAGGAGTCGTGACTGCGCCCAAGGCTGCGGTCAAAGCAGAGTGATGTCCCTCTCCCAGGGCGATGGCCACCACAAATTCGCGGTGCCGGGCAATGTCGATCTCGCCCGTCAAGGCAATGTTTCCGTTCATCGCGGAACCGAATTGCCAATCCATCTGGAAGTTGTCCATCAGGTCCTGCCAGCCGTCGCTCCTGCCGACGAACCCGCAACTGGCGCGACTGAAGCCGCAGCTTGCCGCCATTACCAGCGAGATTCCATTTTTTGTCGCCAGCAGCGCCAGCTTGCCTGACAAGTCCAGCACCTTCCCTGAATTGTCTGCTCCGCCGACATCCAGGTGCGGGGCCAGCAAGGCGTAGGCTTTCATTCTCGAGAGCAGCCGCTCTTCGCCTTCTAACCGCACCCGCATCAACACAACAGGATGGTGGGGATCGGCGATGACCTCTTTGATGATCTTGTAGCGGCCCTGATGATCGGAGTTGATCAGCCTGACCGCGGATGAGCAGCTGTCGATGTATTCGAAGGTGCGTTCCAGATCACGCTTCTCTTCGTGGACAAACGTCTCCCCGTCGGTGAGCAGGAACTCCATGTCACGGGTCTGTGGCCGGTCGATGGTGGGATAGTAGATTTCGTTGAGGATGCCGTGCGAGATCGTGAACCAGATGCGGCTGGAGGCAGAGTATGCCATGCCTACGCAGTCTTTTCTGCTGGAAGTCCAACGCGGTTCCACCCCGGGCCATCCAAAGGCCGGGCCCTGGCCCTCAATCCAGCGCTGGCTGGATGACTGATCCGTCATTGTCTACCTTTCCTAGCGAATGCAGATTACCTGACGGATGGATGCTCGCGAAGTTACAAAGGACTTGAAAATAACCGGGCACGCGGGATTTCCGGCAAACCAAGCAAGCAGGCTATAGGACCTGGGTGTTGGCGTCGGGATCAGGGTGGAAGGCAACCTCGCGCATGGCGTGCGCTATTTCCCGGTTCTTCATGAAGCAATCCCAGACAAAACCGGAACGAAGGTTTTCTGCCATCAGCATACCGATACCCACGTCGATCCCGATCACATCCTCGCCATACCACCCGACTTTTGGCTGAAATGCGTCGGCGAATCCATAACGCCCGTAAAGCTTATCGCCAAATCTCTCCCGCATCGTTAACAACACGTGAGAACATTCTGCGGGCAGGAAGACCAGAGACCCGGCCGCCGCACAGGGGACCAGGGTTCCGTCGAGAGGCCCGATGGAAGGCGGACCACCCCACACGCGATAGCCTTGCCGCGAATCGGACGCTGAGATCCCCCACATATCCTGATCGATCCAGGGATATTTCTGTCCCTGTACGAGGCACCAGAGCTGGTGAGCCCGGGTCGCCGCGATGGAATTGGTGAAGTAGTTGGCGTGCCGGTCGCGCTGATTGCGGTAGTCGCACCAGGCTTGCGGGTACTGGTGAATAAAGAGCGGCGCGGCGCCGCTGATGTAGTCGATTCCGCCATAGGTCACGACTGGCCGCTGCACTGCATCCCAGGCTTCCGGAGGAACCGGGTGGGTGGGCGAACCGATCGCCAGCAGGTACATGGTGGTCAGCTCGGAGTAGATGTCCCATCGGTTTTTCAGAAAGCCCTGGTCGGGTAGCCAGCCCATGGAGAGCGTATTGCCGCCGTTCATCATCCATTGCCAGTCGATACGGCGGTAGAAGGTGGTCGCCAGCGCCTCAATGCGGGTGTTGCCGGTGAAGAACTGGCGGCAATGCAGAACGCCGCATAGCAGCAGCGCTGTATCGATAGACGACAGTTCGCTGCCGAAGAGCCGCTGCCCGCTATCGATATCAATGAAGTGATAGAGAAAACCGTGCTCGTGCGGACATTCTTCCAGCAGGAAGGCCAGGGTCTTCTCCACTCGCTGTTCGCAGTCCAGGGGGCGCAGGTAGTTATATTTGGCGGCGATGCACAAGGCGCTCAAACCAAAGCCGGTGGCGGCAATGCTCGCCACGCGGCTGAGGGACCTTCCGACGGTCGGCGCCCGATCCCGTACGAGTCCGCTCCTGGGACTGGCCTCGTTAAAGAAGAAGTCGCAGTTCCTTCCCTCCATGTCGTCCAGGAGGGCGTCCGCCATCCGGGAAACCTGGGTGAGCGGGCGGTTGATGAATACGCCTGGGGGATGCGCGTACTTTTCGGCCGCCTGGCTCTCTGTTTTTGGAGCGGCTGTGGCCGCGTTTGATGGTTCGGCTGGCCGGTCCTGCAGTGCTTCGCCCGCTGCCAAGCCGGATGCACTCAAGGCGAGCGCGCCTGTGGCGCCCGCTTGCCGTAAAAGCTGCCTGCGGGTTATTCGTGTCCGGGTCAATGCAAATTTAATCTCAAGGCCGAAATAAGAGCAGTCGAAGCTTCAGCGCGGGAACTCTGCCGCACTCTTTCGAGTGTAAACCCGCGTTTCTCCTTCGATATCACCAGAAGGTGGGGGCTGCCGTCTGGTAACGGGCCTTTTTTGCTGCTGATACAGTCATATCGCGACAATGCATCTACATTCCCCGAACCCGCGTTGCCCGAGTTGCATCCGATAGCATGGAGAAGCAATATTGGATCGGGCAATCAGGCGCAGCCGTTGCGCCGGACGTTTTTGCCCGCCAAGGGTTCCCTAACCGCACCACGCCCAATCCGGGCTAGCTGGTCCCACGCTCATCCCTGGTGGATGAGGGACCAATCCAGGAGGATATTTTGGCTTACGAACTGCCACCACTTCCCTACGACTACGCTGCGCTTGAACCAAACATCGACACCGAAACGATGAAGCTTCATCACGACAAACATCACGCCGCGTACGTCAACAACCTTAACGGCGCTATTGAGAAGCATCCCGAACTGGGCAAGCACACCCCAGAGGATCTGCTGCGCAACCTCAGCACCATTCCGGAAGACGTCCGCGCCGTGGTGCGCAATAACGGCGGCGGCCATGTGAACCACAGCATGTTCTGGGCGATCATGAAGCCCGGTGGCGGCGGTGAGCCCACGGGCAAGATTGCCGATCAGATCAAGAAGGACTTCGGTAGTTTCGCCGATTTCAAGAAGCTGTTTAATGAGACCACTGCGAAGCAGTTTGGGTCTGGTTGGGGCTGGCTGGTGTTTGAGGGCGGCAAGCTGAAGGTGGTCACCTCGCCGAACCAGGACAATCCTATTTCCCAGGGGCTTCTTCCCATTTTGGGAAATGACGTCTGGGAGCACGCTTATTACCTCAAATACCAGAACAAGCGTCCGGATTATCTTGCCGCATGGTGGAACACGGTGAACTGGGACGAGGTCAACAAGCGGTTTGAGCGCGCACAGAAGTAAGTAGTTCGGAAGACCCAATCTCCCGACGATGTTGTCGGGAGATTGGGGAGACCACAGATTTTTCGTGCGCTACGCCCGACCGCGCGAAATGAGTCCGCAGGGACGGCTGAGAAGGTTAATCGAAATATGGCCCTGAATTGGCGCCAGGTAATTTCCAGTCGTCCCTACGGGACTTTTCGTCGCACGAATCCCCACCCAGGACTGCGTCCTGGCTAAGTTCAGCCGTCCCTGCGGGACTCATTTCCGTTCAGGTTTGCGGCCATCGTTCCCGGACTAGCGCGAGGGCTTCTTCGCGAGTGTGAATGGTGCCTTCAAGCTGAGCGTCCTCGGCTGCGGCAAGCATCTGGGAAAATTTCGGTCCGGGTTGATAGCCGGCTTCGATCAGATCTTTGCCGGTCAATAACAGGTGGGGTCGAACCTCCTCCTGCGGCAAGGTCTCGAAGCGTTGGCGGGCGAAATCGTACAACTCCAAGGATCCGTGGCTGGCCAGGCAGTCGAGACGATGCAGCGCCAGGTGTTGATCGAAATTATGCAGGCGGAAAAACCGCTTCAGCGTCGACTCCTTCATCTTGCGCACGTCGGCGAAACGCATGTGGTTGTCGATGAGCGACAGTATCTGCTCTGTCTCGTAATTGGGAAATCGCAGACGCTTGCAGATCTGCTCGGCGATACGAGCGCCCGCTTCCACATGGCCGTCAAAACGTATGCGATCCGGCGCCACGCGAAATGTCGCGGGTTTTCCAATGTCGTGAAGCAGAGCGCCCCAGGCCAGAGCCACCGGCGTGCCGGCGGGAAGTCCGTCGAGCAGCATCAGCGTGTGCACCCAGACATCCCCTTCGGGATGGTACTGCGGAGGCTGCCTTACTCCCTTCATCCTGACCACCTCAGGCAGCACCTGGACCAACAGCCCGGTCGCATCGAGCATTTCGAAGGCGCGACGCGCGTGACCCTCGGTGAGCATGCGGGACAGTTCATCACGCACCCGCTCGTAGCTCACCTGATTTACGGCCGGCGCTAATCGCTCGATTGCCTTCGCAGTCGCCGGCTCCAGTTCGAAGGTAAAACGTGCCGCAAAGCGTACGGCACGCAACATGCGCAGCTTGTCTTCCGTGAATCGCTCGCTCGGGTCTCCGATGGCACGGATTAAGCGGGCGTCCAGATCATGCATGCCGCCTACCATGTCCAGTACAGACTCGTTGACCGGGTCCATCATCATGCCGTTGATGGTGAAGTCGCGGCGCTTCACATCCTCTTCCGGACTGGTGGAGAACCGCACTGCATCCGGGTGCCTCCCGTCGGAGTAGACTCCGTCGCTACGAAAGGTGGCGACCTCGGTCGTGATCTCCCCGGTGCAGACCAAAACGACGCCGAAGTGTGCACCCACGGCAAAAGTCTTCTCAAACAGGGTCAGCACCTGATCGGGCGTCGCGCTGGTGGCGACGTCGAAGTCCTCAGGGGCGCGGCCCAGCACCAGGTCGCGCACGCAGCCGCCAACGAAATAAGCCTGATGCGCGGCGGCGCGCAGCCGGGTCACGATCGCCGTAGCCGCATCGCGTGCTGGATTGGGTTCCATCCCTACTACTATAGAAAGGTGAGTCAATCCAGCCAGCTCCTTTCTGGCGCCGAGGGCGCTTATAGCCGCGGCCTGATTCTGGCTATCGAAAGCTCCTGTGATGAGACGGCAGCCGCGGTGGTCGAACGCGGGCGCCACGTGCTCTCAAGCATCGTGGCCTCGCAAATCGCGATTCATGCGCCTTATGGCGGTGTGGTTCCAGAACTTGCCTCTCGCGAACACCTACGCAATATCGTTCCCGTGGTGCGCGCGGCGCTGGACAAAGCCGGAGTCAGCTTCTCCGATCTGGACGCAGTCGCAGTCACAGAGGGCCCCGGCCTGGCAGGCGCACTCCTGGTTGGAGTCGCCTATGCCAAGTCGCTCGCCTTTGCTCTGGGCAAGCCGCTTATCGCCGTAAACCACCTTGAGGGCCATATTCACGCCGTTTTGTTGGCGCATAGCGAAAGGCTGGAGCTGAGCAATACTCGATCGCTGGCCCTGGTTGTTTCCGGTGGCCACACCCATCTCTATCTTGTCCGCTACGAGGGCGAAAGTTTTAGCTATCGCAACGTTGGCGCCACGCTCGACGATGCGGCCGGCGAAGCCTTCGACAAGGTCGCCAAGCTGCTGGGACTGGGCTATCCGGGCGGCCCCTGGATCGATGCGCTGGCGCCGCATGGGGATCCTTCGTCGGTCGCGTTTACCCTTACCCAGGTGAAACAGAAAGCTCATCGTCCGGATTCTCCTGTCGATCGATTTGCCTTCTCCTTCAGCGGCATCAAGACCGCGGTACTTCGCTATGTTCAGATTCACGATCTCTATCCTTCGATTGAGCGCCGCCGTGAGGCACTGGCCGCGATTCCGATGGCTGGACCCGCCGAGGCGCTTTCCTTGTGTGACGACCGAACGTTGGGATTGATTGCGTCGTTTCAACGCGCGGTGGTCGAGGATCTCAAGCGGAAAACCTTTCAGGCCGCCGAGACACTCGGCGCAGAAAGTATCCTGGTTTCGGGTGGGGTTGCCGCGAACCGTGAACTGCGGGAGCGCTTCACTGAAGAATCCCTGAAGCGAGGACTGCCGATCGCGTTTCCGACGATGGCGCTCTCCACCGACAATGCAGCCATGATTGCGGCTGCGGCTTGGCCCCGGTTCCTGGCGGGCGGGTTTGCAAGCCTGGATCTGACCGCCAACGCGTCGTTAGCCCTGGGGAAAAAATGATTTTTAAGATCAGATCAACGGGTGAACCCGTCCTGCGCCAGCGCGCGAGACCACTCCGGCCCGAAGAAATCCTACTGCCTGGCACCCAGAACCTGATCGCCGCCATGCGCGAGACAATGCAGGACGCGCCGGGAGTCGGCCTGGCGGCGCCACAGGTCGGTCTGCCCTTGCAACTCGCCGTCATCGAGGACCGCGAAGAATATATGAAGGACTTTACCCGGGAGATGCTGACCGAGCGGGAGCGTAAGCCGGTGGCTTTCGAGGTCATCATCAATCCTGTGCTTACATTGGAATCAGAGCCGGAGGTGGAGTTTTTTGAGGGCTGCCTTAGCCTCCCGGGCTTGGTCGCCCTGGTGCCTCGGGCACGCAAGGTTACGGTCGAGTGCCTCGATGCCCAGGGAAAGCCTAAAATCATTCAGGCCTCGGGCTGGCATGCGCGTATCCTGCAGCACGAAATCGACCATCTGTCGGGTGCGCTTTATGTGGATCGGATGCGCAGTGTAAGTCTCACCTCGCTCGAGAATTTCACCCGCCATTGGAAGGGAAAATCCATCGCGGAAGTGAAGCGCCTGCTTCCCAAGTGATGTGCCAACCTGGATACCAAGCTGTGGACGGTAGACGCTCGAAAAGTTACCATGGGGGTCAGGTAAGCCCCAGCCTGGATGACCATCCGTCTCTTCAACACTCTCACTAATACTGTCGAAGATCTCGAGCCCTCTGATGGCGAGACGCTGCGTATCTATGTTTGCGGCCCCACGGTCTACGACTATGGGCACATCGGCAACTTCCGCACTTTTCTGCAGCTGGATGTGCTCCGGCGCTTTTGGAAGCAGCAGGGGCATAAGATCCAACACGTCATGAACATAACGGATGTCGATGACAAGATCATCCGCAATGCGGCCGCGGCAAAATTGCCTATCAACCAATACACCGAAAAGTATGAGCGCGCCTTTTTCCAGGATCTGGACGCGCTCGGCTGCGAACGGCCGGAGATCATCGCCCGGGCCACGGAGAACATCGAGCAGATGGTGGATCTGATCGAACGGCTGGCGGCTAAGGACCTTGCTTATCAGGCGCCGGACGGTTCGTGGTATTTCCGGATAGCCGGGTTTCCCGAGTACGGCAAGCTGTCGAAAAAGGATTTCACGGCCATCACCGACGGGGCGCGGGTAGACCTGGACGAGTACGACAAGGATTCAGCCCGCGATTTCGCCCTGTGGAAGGCAGCCAAGCCCGGAGAACACTGGGATACCCGGCTTGGCCCCGGCCGGCCGGGATGGCACATTGAGTGTTCCGCCATGGCGCTCAGATACCTGGGCGAGAGCTTCGACCTGCACGCTGGGGGGGAGGACCTGATGTTCCCCCACCATGAGAACGAAATCGCTCAGTCGGAATCGGCCACCGGCAAGACCATGGCCTACCACTGGATGCACGTTCGTTTTCTGCTGGTGGACGGGCGCAAGATGTCGAAGTCTGAAGGTAACTTCTTCACTTTGCGCGACTTGTTGCTCAAGGGCTATAAGCCGTCGGCGATCCGGTTTCTGCTTATTTCGGTTCCCTACCGCGGCCCATTGAATTTCACCTTGGAGGGTTTGACCGACTCGGCCAGTGCGGTGGAACGGGTTCGCACGTTTGCGCAACGAGTTCGGGGTGGGAACTGGCCGGCGGGGACGAATTCGGAGTTGGAAGCCCAAACGGCCAAGGCGCAGCAGAACTTTTGCGCAGCGCTGTCGGACGACCTGAATACATCGCAAGCCCTTGCCGCCATTTTTGAGCTGGTCCGGACTGGGAACATTGCGGCGGACTCGGGCAAGTTGTTTGCCGGGAACGTCGCGGCCATCGAGGAGGCGCTCCGCCGGTTCGATGAGATCTTCGCGGTGCTCGAGGATCGGGACGCGGAGATTGCGCGCGGCGCCCTGCAATGGGCCCAGGAGGAAGGGCGGAGCGACCAGGCGGCGCCTGAGTTGGTGGCTGCTTATTCCCTCAGCGACCAGCAAATCGACGCGCTGTTGGCCGAGCGTGACCAGGCTCGCCGGACACGCAATTTTGCTCGCGGGGACGCGATTCGGAATGAGCTGGCTGCCTTGGGCATCCTCATTGAGGACTCCAAGGATGGCGCACGGTGGAAGCGGAAATAGGGTCTCGACCGAGAGGAAACCCCTTTACGCGTTCAGTCCCGCAGGGACGGCTGAAGGTGCCGAGGATAGCGTCGCGGCCGTTTCCAGCCGTCCCTGCGGGACTGGTCGTCCTTTCAAATCCGACCCAGGACTAGCGTCCTGGGCTAAGTTCAGCCGTCCCTGCGGGACTGAGACCGGAAATGCGGCTCTCACACACCCTCTGAAGGCTGGACTCTTTGCCCCGTGGTAACCTTAAGGGGCAAGGGGATTCAATATGTGGATGGAAGACCAGAGACCGCGCGGTTCGAACACCGGCTCCTGCCCCATGCCACGCACGCGTCTGAACGTGCTCCCCGCCGGCACCCGACCTAGTCTCTTCGGCGGCGACTAGCTTTCCTCCGCCGAAGCTCTGCCCTGACTCCGACCGCATTGCGTTTGTTTCGCAGCGGTCGATTGACTCGCCTTTGTAAGAACGCCGAGAAAGCAGAGAAGCACTATGCAGAACAATGGTCAGATCAATAGCAATCTTTTTGCCCAGTACGGTCCGAAGCTTGTGGGTCCGGTTCCAGGTCCGAAAGCCCGCGCAATTGTCGCCGGTGACGAACGTTACGTCTCCCCCAGCTACACCCGTTCCTATCCCATGGTGGCCAAGCGCGGTCGTGGCGTCCGGGTTGAGGATGTGGACGGAAACGAATTCCTGGACTTTGCCGCCGGCATTGCCGTCGTTTCCACCGGTCACTGCCATCCCGAAGTAGTCTCGGCCATCCAGCAACAGGCAGCCGAGCTGATTCACATCTCCGGCACCGATTTCTATTACGAACACATGGTGACCCTCGCCGAGCGGCTCTCAGCCATCGCGCCTATGCCAGGACCGCACCGATTCTACTACGGGAATTCCGGCGCGGAGGCCATCGAGTGCGCGCTCAAGCTTGCCCGTTACCATACCGGGCGGCAGAACGTGATCGCCTTCTTTGGAGCTTTCCACGGCCGCACCATGGGCGCTCTTTCGCTCACTGCTTCCAAGCCCCAGCAAAGGCGGCGCTTTGCTCCTTTGGTTCCCGGGGTCACGCACGTGCGCTACCCCTACGCCTATCGAGGCTGTAGCGGTGGCCCTCAGGAAGAAGAGCGCTTTGCACTGGCTTGCGCCCGTTACATCGAAGAAAAGCTGTTCAAGACCACGCTTCCCCCGGAGGAAGTCGCCGCAATCTTTGTGGAGCCCATCCAGGGAGAAGGCGGCTACGTGGTAGCGCCCGATATCTTTATGCAGGAGCTGCGTCGGATCTGTGACAAGCACGGCATCCTGCTGGTGGTCGATGAGGTGCAATCGGGCGCCGGCCGGACCGGCAAGTGGTGGGCGGTCGAGCACTCCGGAGTGCAGCCGGACATGGTTTGCATCGCAAAAGGGATCGCCTCGGGTATGCCGCTGGGTATCTGCATGACGCGCGCGGAACTGATGGATTGGGTTCCCGGCTCGCATGCTTCAACCTTCGGGGGGAACCCCGTAGCCATCGCAGCAGCCTTGGCCACCATGGATGTGCTCGAGCGCGAGGGTATTGCCAATGCGGCCAAGATGGGGAAAATGTTCTTTTCCCGCCTAGGGGACTGGCCTTCCAAGCATCCGATCGTGGGCGATGTCCGGGGGCGAGGGCTCATGATCGGTGTCGAGATCGTAAAGAGTCAGCAAACCCGCGAACCCGCGCCCACTTTGCGCGACCGCATCGTCTCCCTGGCTTTCGAAAAGGGCCTGTTATTGCTGGGTTGCGGAGAGACCTCCATCCGACTAGCGCCCCCGCTGATCGTGAACCAGCATGAAGCGGCCATTGGTCTCGATATCTTCGAGGAGTGCGTTGCCCAAGTTGAGGAGGAGCACGCGCACGCCGCAAGCTTTGCCTCAGCGACTGTTTGATGCATGAGCGGATGCCCCATGCGAGGTGGGGCATCCGCTATTCTCTGGGTTAATCTGAAATCTCTGGAGACCGACGCCCCGTGCAGGCCGCAGGCATTCATCACCTCGAGCTCACGCTTCTCTTCCTCGTGCTTCTCGTCGCTGGGCTGACGACGCTCGCGCAGCGGTTCAAAATTCCTTATCCCATCGTGCTCTTCATGGGTGGAGTGGTTCTTTCTCTCTTCCGCCACCTGCCTCAGATCGCGCTGAATCCGGACGTTGTTTTCCTGGTGGTTCTACCTCCGTTGCTCTTCATCGGTGGGTTCAACACTTCCTGGCGTGACTTTCACAAGAACATTGTCAGCATTCTTATGCTGGCCTTTGGCCTGGTCGGATTTACTGTTTTTGGGGTTGCGGTGGGCGCGGCCTGGCTGATTCCTGGATTTGACCACCGGCTGGGAGCGGTACTGGGAGCAGTGGTCTGTACCACGGACGCGATCGCTGCGACCGCGATTGCCAAGCGCCTCGGTCTACCCCGGCGCATAGTCGACATATTAGAAGGCGAGAGCCTGGTCAACGATGCGAGTGGCCTGCTCGCACTGCAGTTTTCTGTTGCCCTGGTTGTCGCCGGCAGGCGCCCGGGACCGGGGCTGGCATTGCTGGAACTCTTTTGGCTGGTTGCCGGAGGGGTGGCGGTTGGGTTCTTCGGCGGCATCATCATTCACAAAGTCTCCCTCGATATCACCGACTCGCCCGTGGAAATCACTCTGTCTCTCGCCACCCCTTACCTGGCTTACCTGGCGGCAGAGGGGATTCATGCGTCGGGCGTGCTCGCCACCGTGGTCTGCGGCCTGTATCTCGGACGCAAGAGTTCGGAGACCTTATCCGTCAACGCACGGATCGACGGCACCGCGGTGTGGAAGACGCTGGAGTTCGGTCTCAACGGCCTCGTGTTTATCCTCATGGGCCTGCAGATTCGATTGATTCTGAGCGGCATCCAGCACCATTCCGTGAGTCAAATGATTCGCTACGGGGTAACGTTCGCGATCCTGGTGGTGGCGCTGCGGATCATCTGGGTGTTTCCTGGGGCGGCAATTGCAGGTTGGATACGACACAGCCTGATGCACCAAGTACAGCCGCTACCCACGGGCAAACAAATTTTTATCGTGGCCTGGACAGGCATGCGCGGAGTGCTGGCCCTGGCCGCCGCCATCTCGCTGCCTACGGTACTCGAGAACGGGGCTCCTTTCCCGCAGCGAAACTTCATCATCTTTCTCACTTTTTGTGTGATCTTCGTGACCCTGGTCCTGCAGGGTCTGACCCTGCCGACAGTGATCAGGAAACTGGGACTGGCGGCGGGCGAAGAGCAAAACCTGGAAGAGCAGCAGGCTCGTCTGCTTATCCTGCACACGGTGCTCGATTACCTGAAGGACCTGTCGCGACAGTCAAAATCGGATCATAAGGAGATCTACGACGACATGATCCGCCACTACCAGGCGCGCGCCACCCTGGTTGAAGGGGGAGGCGAGGCGATGAAGCCGGAGCGGGAAATCGCCATGGCTCGCTACGAACGCAACCTGGCCCAGGAGTTACGCGCGCTCGAACGATCGACCGCGGTCATTTTGCGGAATGAAGACAAGATCAATGACGAGATGCTCAGAACCATCGAGCGCGAACTGGACCTGACTGAGGCGCGCTATCAGAGGGTCTAGGGTTGGCCAGCCGCTCAGTGCTTTTCCGTACTCTTCACCCACATCACTCCGGCGGCGAAAAAAACACACGCCACGGCCAGCGCCAGGATGGCATGGGGCTTGTTGCGGTAGTGGACAGCCACAGCTGCATCAATCCACCAGACCACCGCGCCCACGAACCAGATAAAGGAAAGATTCCTCATTCGCATCGAGGCTACCTCAACGACTCCGGTTCACAATGCGACAACTCTCGGCTATTCCATTACTTTGGGAATCGCACCGGAAACCTCGGTTTCCCACCACTGCAATAATTCTAAAACTAAATTGCCTTTAAGTTTTCCCCCGCCGCTTCACCCACACCTTCTCAGCCGCCGGATGGCCCAGGGTGGAACGGCCGGCGGTGGTCTCGATGGAGATCGTCCGGTCATAATTTCTTGCCAGGACGCTTACCCGGCCACCGGGCGCTATGCCTGCCTGGTGGAGGAAAAGCAGCAGTTTTGGATCGCGTTCGTAGAGGCTTACGACGGTGTAGCCGGCATCCTCTTTGGCTTCGGAAAGCAGAATCATCCCGCGTTTCGCGCGCTCCTCAGGGGTTTCCGGCAATACCCAATTGCCATGCGGGCAGGTTCCCTTGGAGCCCAGTCTTTCCAGCAGCTTGGCTTCAAACGCCGGCGACACCGCGTGCTCCAGGCGCTCTGCTTCATCGTGGACCTCATACCATTCCATACCAAACATCTCCGCCAACATGCGCTCGATCAGATGGTGACGCAGGGCGGTGCGATAGGCAGTCTCTTTTCCTTTTGGGCTCAGGCGGACGATACCGTCCGGCTTGACCTCGAGATACCCGTCGCGCCTTAAGCGCTTAATCGCCATGGTGACCGCGGGTGGGGAAACGGAAAGCCAGTGCGCCAGGGTTGCAGGAATCACCTCCTGCCCTTCGCTCTCTGCTTCGAGAACGGCCTTCAGATAGTCCTCTTTCGAGATGGTGATGGGAGGCTTCACGTGGATCGCTTTCAGTAGTTTAGCCGGTTTGCCGGATAACGCCGGGCATAGAATAGGGCGCATGCTTACGCTGCGGTTGCTGGAGGAGTTTGTCCACCTAAGCGACTATCTCACTGCCCGCTTCCGGATTGGGGGACCGGCGCACCTGGAGCTGGGACGCCGTGGAGAGGAAGCGGCTTTCTTTTACCTGCGCCGGCGTGGGTATACGGTGGTGGCCCGCGACTGGCGTAGCGGAAAGGTTCGTGGCGATCTTGATCTGGTGGCCTGGGAAGGCGACACTCTCTGTTTTATTGAAGTGAAAACACGCACCAGCCGGAAGGTTGCGACGGCAGAGTCTGCCGTTGACCACGACAAAACCCGGGTGTTGCGGCGGATGGCAAGGCAATATCTCCTTGCGCTGCCCGATACGCCGGACCATGTACGCTTCGATGTGTTGTCGATTTATTACGAGGCGCGAAAAGCCGCCGACGTTCAACTCTTCCGTGGTGCATTTGAATGGCGTTGAGAGGAGCCGCATTTGATGAACCGCCGGCAATTTATTTCCGCGATGGGTGCAGTTACGGCGATGACGGCAGTCCCGGCATCGTTCGCATCGTCGACCCGTCTTTCGCATAAAGAGCGTGTTGACCGTGCCTTGAAAGGAGAGGATGTGGACCGTCCTCCTTTCAGCCTGTGGCACCACTACAAGCGTCCGACCGCGGAGCTCGAAGCGCAGGATCACCTGGAATTCCATCGCAGGTACGATACCGACTTTGTCAAAGTGATGAACGACTTTGATTATCCGCGATCGAAAACCGGGAAGTGGTATGAGTTGGAGCCATTGCAGACGCCGTATCCGGAGCAGCTGCATACTCTCGAACTGGTGCGTGATGGCCTACACGGTGATGCGTATTTTATCGATACCCTGTATGGCCCTTACATGACAGCAATGTTGCTGTTGGCGGCCGAGCCGCAGTTTGCCGGCAAGAAGGGTGGAGAGGATCGTACGGAGGTAATCAACAGCATTCATGACTTCCAAAAGGAAAACACCGCGGGGTGGGAACAGGCGATGGAGGCTATCACGCAGTCGACCATCCACCATATCCGCCGGTCGCAGGAAATTGGCTGCTCGGGGACTTTGGTCAGCATTTTCAATGCGACCAGCAAGTTTGGTTCGGTGTCAGATTACGAGCGCTACAGCAAGCCGTACGACAAGCGAGTGCTTGCGGCGCTAGCGGATACCAAGCTGACGCTCCTGCATCTGCATACGCTGGAGAGACCGTATCTGGCCCAGTTCAAGGATTTTCAGGCGCCGGTTATCAATTATTCGGTAAAGACCAGTGGCATTCCTATTGCGGAGGTTCGCAAAGAGTATTCACAGGCGATCGCCGGCGGAGTGGACGAGGTGGATTTCGATAAGCTCACGACGGAGGAGATCCGGAAACAGTGGACTTTGGCTCGGGAGCAAGCGGGAAGCAAGTACCTCATCACTCCGGGTTGCTCGGTTCCTGATGCTTCGACCGATGCGGAGCTTGCCCGGATGCCACGTGCTGTTGGGGTAAGGGCGAGTACGGCTATACGGAAGATCTGATTTCGCGGAGAACGTGCCGAAAAAAATGCCAAAAGAAGCTCCAAGCGTTTATGAGAACCAAAATTTTGGAGCTTAGTCCCGTAGGGACGACTGAACTTAGCCCAGGACGATAGTCCTGGGTACATCATGAGACATGATGAAGTCCCGTAGGGACGGCTGAAGGTTGTCCAGGATTGCTTCGCGGCCAATTTCCAGCCGTCCCTCCGGGACTGGTCGCCCTTTCAAATCCAACCCAGGACTAGCGTCCTGGGCTACGTTCAGCCGTCCCTGCGGGACTGAGGAAATGGGGTTCGTCCGATTTCCCTGGCTATTTGGCGTCTTCGTATTCTTCGTGCCAGGCCATTTGGATGGCTTCGAGCTTGGGCTCGTTCGACTTCGCGGGGTCGTCGGCGAAGCCCTCTAACTCGGTTACGTACTTGTGCAGATCGGTAAAGCGCACCGTGAAGGGATCCAGGTCGGGATACTTTTCCTGCAGCTGAATACCAATCTCTTCCGCATCGGTCCACATAATTTCGCGCGCCATCGTCCGCTTCCTACTTCCCTTCCGCCATGGTCAACGGCTTGCCCTCGGAAACATAGTTGCGATTCCACTTGGGAATCTCCACCACGTAGTTCCCGGGCCCGGTGATCACGGCCTGGCAGCCAAGCCGCGAATTGAGCTGTTGATCCGCGGCCATATCCAGCCGGTCGAGCTCATCATCGTCCGGCGGGGTGAGTGCTTCGGCACCCTCCTTGGTCCACAGATGACAGGTGGTACAGGCACACACGCCGCCACAGGCGTGATCCAGAAAAATGTCGAAGTGTTCGGCCACGTCGAGAAAGGACATGGGCTTTCCGTGATGCCCATAGGGGAGGGTACCGTAGGGAAACTCCACCGTACGGCCCTCAGGAAGAAATGTGATGCGAACCATGTTGTCAGTCATCGGCTTTACTTTCTTTCAATAAACTCGGCCTGGGCAAAGGGATGCGAAGCAGTAGGACCCTGGCCCAGGTTGTCCCCGGCAGATTGCATTGTTTGACCCTTGATCGCGGTGGATACGGCCGCGTCCATCATAAGCTCTGCAAAGCGATGGGTTGCTTTGTCCAGCGCTTCGGTGCCGGCGCGCAACGCCTGCAGATCATCACCCTGCTTCAGCACGCTGAGCTCTGCACTCAGAGCGTTGATTTCGGTGCGTTCATCCGGTTCGAGCAGTTGCCACGCCGGACTGGAGGGGGCCTTCTCCAGAGCATTCAGAATGGTGTCCGCTTCGTTTTTGGCTTCGACCAGCTGGCGGAGGTGAATATCGTCTTCAGCGTGATCGAAGGAGTCGAGAATCATCGATTCCACCTGCTCGTCCGTCAGGCCATAGGCGGGCTTTACAGAAACCTCCGCCTGCTTGCCGCTGCGCTGCTCCAGGGCGGAAACATGGAGAATGCCGTTGGCGTCAATCAGGAACTTGACCTCGATGCGCGGCAAGCCCGCGCTCATGGGAGGAATCCCCTTAAGGTCGAAGCGCGCCAGCGAGCGGCAGTCCTTGGCCATCTCACGTTCACCCTGTAGCACGTGAATAGCGACGTTGGTTTGCCCATCCACGCCGGTGGTGAACGACTCGGAGGCGGAGGCAGGGATAGTGGAGTTGCGTTGAATAATCTTCGCGACGACTCCGCCCAGGGCCTCAATGCCAAGGGATAACGGAGTCACATCCAGGAGCAGCATATCCTCGGTAGCCTTCGATCCACCGCCCAGGATATTGGCTTGTACAGCGGCGCCGAGCGCCACCACCTCATCGGGGTTGAGCTCGGTGCGTGGTTGTTTACCGCGGCGTGGGAGCTCAAACACATCGCTCACCAAACGCTGTACCAGGGGAATTCGTGTAGAACCCCCAACCAGCACAACCTCGTCGATCTGATCGGGAGTGAGCCCCGCGTCGCGCAAAGCGTTACGGCAGGGGGCTAGGGTGCGAGCCACAATCGGCTGGATCAGTTGCTCGAATTGTTCGCGCGACAGTTCCCTGCTGTACCGCCCGCCTTGCGGAAGCTGGATATCGATTTGTGCCACTGACTGCGACGAAAGCGCAATCTTAGCCTCGATCACGGCTTTGCGTATGGCCTGAATGACCTCCGGCTCCCGGCGTAGATCGGCGCCCGCATCGCCGGCGATATCATCCAGCGCGATCGCAATCAGAAGGTTGTCAATGTCGTCGCCACCCAGATGGGTATCGCCATTGGTGGCGATCACCTCAAAGATGCCTTCGTGCAACTTGAGAATGGAGATGTCGAAGGTCCCACCGCCGAAGTCATAAACGGCGATGATGCCTTCTTTTTGGCGATCGAGACCATACGCCAAAGCTGCGGCTGTGGGCTCATTCACCAGGCGCAGCACTTCGAGGCCCGCCATGCGTCCCGCATCCTTGGTAGCTTGCCGCTGCGCATCATTGAAATACGCGGGCACGGTGATCACGGCCTGAGTCACCGGCGCGCCAAAATATCGTTCCGCGTTGCGCTTGAGCTGGCGAAGAATGTGCGCTGAGATCTCTGGCGGTGTGAACTCCGAGTCGCCCAAACGAATCCGCAACACTTCGCCGGGCTGAATGTCGTCGACCAGGCGGAAGGGAAAGAACTTCAGTTCCTCGGTAACATCTTCGACACCGCGGCCCATCAGCCGCTTGACTGAATAAATCGCCCGTTCGGGTGCGCCCAACAAAGTGGTGCGCGCCCCATTGCCGACCACCATCGCCGGCCGGGCGCCATCGCGAGCAGGGCCTAACGCCACCACCGAGGGCACCAGGTTCAGCCCATCTTCCCCAGGGATAACGACGGGCTTCTCCCCTTGCATGTAGGCGACTAACGAGTTGGTCGTGCCCAGATCAATACCGACTACACGCTCATCCGCCATAACTGTCACGATCCTCCCAGGGTCTGGTCTACATCGCGCACCAGGTTCTGCAGGTAGCTGCGACGCTGCAGCAACGCGGTCATTGCTTCTTTCGCCGCCGTTTTCTTTGCTTCGTCGCTCTGTTCCCAGGCTTCATCCCAGGCGGCCCATTGCGAACGCACTTGCTCGTCGAGCGAGCTGAGCTGCATAGCAAATTGGTTCTTCGCAGCCTCCAGGTCGCGGCGCAACTGCGGGTCGTCCTCACCCATCTTCTGGTTCTGGCGCAACTCTTCGAGTTGCATATTCAGCTCGAAAGACTTCTTCCAACAGATCCGCAGGAACCTTGGACGGATTTGGACCGCGATCTTCCTCGAACTGCACGCCCTGCAACCGAAGCAGATATTTGGTGCGATCCAGTGGAACCTTCAAGGTGCGATAGGCATCGTTGAGCAGCGAAGCCTGCGCCAGGCTCCACTCCTGCTCCTGCTGCGAAGCCTGCGCGTGCAGGTCGGGATGGAGCTTGCGGCTGTAGCGGTAGAACTGCTTCTCCAACGCCTGCACATCCAGATCGAGCTTGGGCGGCAGACCGAACATGCCGAAGTAGTCTGCCTGGCGCGGGGATTGCACCTTGCCACAGGACCCGCAGAAAGGCTGCCCCTCCGCGACTTCCTGGCCGCAGGACCAGCACTTTGCCGGCGCACTGACTCTTTCCATAATTTGCATAGGGCGGAGCGATCCCCGGCGTGTCTAAGCCGAAAAAGATGACCCGCAACCGCAGGACTTGGTGGAATGCGGATTGATGAAGTTAAAGCCTTGCCGCATCAGCGTCTCTTCGTAGTCGAGAATCATGCCGTGGAGGTAGATAAAAGACTTGGGATCCACAAAGATACGGACGTCTTCAAAATTGTAAACACGATCCCGTTCTCGCGGCTGCGAGTCGAATCGAATGTTATAGGACAAACCGGAACAGCCACCGCCCTGAATGCCAAGCCGGAGCCCCCCTTGTTCAGGGGAGACTCCTTCTTTGGCCATGGCTATGCGAATCCGCTTCAGAGCGCGCTCCGTGACCTGGATGCCCTTCTGATTCGGCGCAGTATTCTCCGCATTGAGGACGGCTAATTCCATCTTGCCTGCTTAGTGAGCAACGGAGGCCGTGGCTTCCGCGGTCTCGGTTACGCCGTTCTTCTTCTTCCAGTCGCCAATGGCGGCGCGGATCGCATCTTCCGCCAGCACCGAGCAGTGAATCTTGACCGGCGGCAACGCCAGTTCCTTCACGATATCGGTGTTCTTGATCTGCATCGCCTCCTCGACGGTCTTGCCCTTGACCCATTCGGTTGCGAGCGAAGAGGACGCGATGGCGGAACCGCAGCCAAAGGTCTTGAATTTTGCCTCTTCAATTACCTGGGTTTCAGGATTGACCCTGATCTGCAAGCGCATGACGTCGCCGCATTCGGGGGCTCCGACCAGACCGGTACCTACCTCAGACTGGCTCTTGTCCATCTGGCCCACGTTGCGGGGATTGTTGTAGTGGTCGATTACCTTGTCGCTATAAGCCATTTGTTCTCCTCAATTCGTATGAATGCGCTTTAGTGCGCCTGCCATTCAATCTTCGTAATATCGATGCCTTCTTTCACCATTTCATACAGCGGCGAAAGCTCGCGGAGTTTCTGCACTACATCAATTACCTTGTCAGCAACGTAATCAACTTCAGCTTCGGTATTGAAGCGGCCCAAACCAAAACGGATCGAGCTGTGGGCCACATCGTCGCCGAGGCCCAGAGCCTTTAATACATAAGATGGTTCAAGTGACGCGGAGGTGCAGGCAGATCCGCTGGAAACTGCAACATCGTTGATGCCCATCAGCAACGACTCACCTTCCACGTAGACAAAACTGACGTTCAGGTTGGCCGGTAGACGGTGCTCCATAGAGCCGTTCACCTGAACGTAGTCAAGGCTCGACAATAGCTTGGCCTTCAGCTTGTCGCGGAGCTTGCTCAAGCGATCTGCTTCGGCTGCCATTTCCTGGCCCGCTATCTCGCAGGCCTTGCCCAGGCCAACAATGCCGGGGACGTTGAGCGTTCCCGAGCGCATGCCGCGCTCATGCCCGCCACCATCGATCTGCCCGGAGATCTGCACCCGGGGATTGCGCCGGCGCACGTATAACGCGCCGCAGCCTTTGGGCCCGTAAATCTTGTGCCCGGTCAGGGAAAGACAATCGATGTTCATCGAGTTGACGTCGACCGGAATCTTGCCCACGGCCTGCACTGCGTCGGTATGGAAGATGACGTTGCGCTCGTGGCAGATCTTGCCAATCTCGGCGATTGGCTGAATTACGCCTATCTCGTTGTTGGCAAACATGATAGAGACCAGAATCGTCTTGTCGTCGATGGCCCGCTTCAAGTCTTCGAGGTCGATCAGGCCGTCTGCTTTGACGGGCAAATAGGTGACGCGATAGCCGTACTTTTCCAGTCGCTTACAGGCATCGAGCACTGCCTTGTGCTCGGTTACCTGCGTGATGATGTGGTTGCCGCGCTCCCGGTACATCTCGGCAACGCCCTTGATGGCGAGGTTGTTGCTCTCGGTCGCGCCGGAGGTAAAGATGATCTCCTTGGCGTTGGCGCCAATCAACTTTGCCACTTGCTCACGGGCTTGTTCGACCGCCTGCTCGGCTTCCCACCCGAAGGAGTGGTTACGGCTGGCAGCGTTGCCGAATTTCGCGGTGAAGAATGGCATCATCGCCTCAAGCACGCGCGGATCCATGGGCGTGGTTGCGTGGTCATCCATGTAGATCGGCAACTTCACGTTTGCCGGCGCCTTCACTGCTGTCTCAACGGTGCTCATTCAGCTCTCCTGCTCCTGACACTTCAATTCAATCCTGACTCTTGCCTCAGTCACCACCGAGGCTCACTAACACGGACTCGACCGGTTTTCCGTGGTACTTCCTGGTGTGTTCCGGCTCGCACAGATCCGAAACCCGAATGGCCTTCAATACGTCTGCGATGCTCTCGTTCACCTTGCGTAGCGGCTCCCTGACAGTGCAGCTATCGGTAAGATCACAACCGTGCGGGCCGGTCTCGCATGAGGTAATAAACAGCGGCCCATCGATGACGCCGATCACTTCAAAAGCCGTAATATCCTCAGGCGATCGCGAAAGGGCGTATCCGCCATTGGTGCCGGCATGGGATCGAAGCAGCCCCGCCTTGGTAAGCCGCTGCAGAATCTTGGCCAGCAATTGCGGCGGAATGCCGTAGGCCTCGGCGATATCTTTTGCGCTCAGCGAAGGCATGTCAGAACGCTCGGCCAGAAACTTCAGCGCCATTAAACCGTAATCAGCCTTCTTGGTGAGCCTGAGCATTCCCGATTACCTTGAGATGCAATTGCGACCGGCTCGGTCGCATATTCAGTATACGTCCGAATTCCCAACAACCACAACGGGCGGGGGAGCAAACCTAGGATTTTAAGATATTACGTAACTCTTACACCGCCCGGTGCTTACGCAAAATAGCCTACTAGCGATGGGAACCATCGTAAATCCAGCCGGCTCGGCCGCCGAAACCGCTGCGCTCCAGGCCGCACTTGAGCCCAACCAGGGTAGGTTCCACTGGAAGTTCGCGTTGGTGATCGGGGTCTTCCACTTGGCGGCCCTGGGCGCTTGTTTCATGTTCCGCTGGTCGGCCCTCGCGGTGTTTGCCGTGACCTGGGTTATGACTCAAAACATCGGTATCGGGTTGTCTTATCACCGTTTACTTACGCATCGCGGCTACGTGGTCCCCAGATGGCTGGAGTACACGATGGCCATCATGGGCACCATGGCTTTGCAGGGCAGCCCCGTTTACTGGGTCGCGGTGCATCGCCTGCACCACCAATTCACCGACAAGCCGGGTGATCCCCATTCGCCGCGAGACGGCAAGTGGTGGTCTCACATGGGCTGGATTCTGAACGGCTCGCTACACAACGAAAGCGCCATTCTGAAGCGCTATGCTCCCGACCTGATGAAGCAGGGTTTCTATCGCTGGCTGAACCGCTGGCACTGGTTACCAGTGACCTTGCTCGGTTTTGGTTTGCTGGCGGTGGGTGGATGGTCCTGGGTACTTTGGGGCATTGCCCTCAGGGTTACGGTTGGCCTGCATGTGACCTGGCTGGTGAACTCGGCGACCCACATCTGGGGTTCGCGCAGGTTCGATACCCGGGATGACTCGCGCAATAACTGGTGGGTAGCCCTGCTGACCGGCGGGGAGGGATGGCACAACAACCATCACGCGCACCCAGTTTCGGCTCGCCACGGGATGGCGTGGTACGAGTTGGACGTGAACTACCTGGGCATATGGATGCTGGAAAAAGTAGGCCTCGCCACGAAAGTCAACGCCAAGCGGGTTTGAGCCGACTGCTAAAAATCGGGAATAGCATCAGGCCGGTTTCGGCCGCAATCACCCTACCCGCCTTGCTCTATACCGTTCATTAGCCAGACCTCGGAAACCTGGCACCCTCGTCCGGAGCCTCCCTGACCTTGCTCGCGGGTCCAGGAGAGCGTGAGTTCACCTGCAAAAGTTGCGGCAGCAGGAATATCGAACTCCTGCGGTACCGGTGGCCAGGGACGCAGCACGTAGGGGTGAATTTCAAGCTGCTCGTTCGCAACCAAGCGCATCTTTTTCGTCGGCTGATCGCCGCTGTAAACCACGCGCAAACGGTAATGCGCCTTCGGGTCCAAACCGGTGTAGTGCATTTTCAGCGGCGCATCGAAGAGCGACTCGGCCCAGCGCTTCCAGGCAATGGGCGCGCGAGGGCCAAGCACATCGGGATAGAGGAAGCCGGTTAGCGGAGTGGCCCGGAATTCGGGGTCTCGCTCCGCTCCCTCTCCGAGGAGAAGATGGGGACGATTGGCGACGTTCCCCAAATCGTCGTAAAACCCGCCTGGACCTGGGTCGGTTCGGCGGAGGAGCGCTCGCATTGCTGCAAGTTGCTTCGCTATATCGGTTTCACGCATGATCTCCAAAATCCGGTGGAGGAGCCACGGCGCATCGCTCACTGGGTAATCCAGCGTCTCCAGATTAGTTCCGCGGACGATCGCCTCGCCGCGATAACGATCGACCGCTAGCTGCATCCGGATGCTCTGGAACAAAGCCTCTCCCAACTCCAGAACCCTTTGCCGCAGGCTTCCGCCGGCTGATTGGACCATTGATTGTTGCAATAGACTTCGCGCTTCCTCGAGCAGCAAAATCGGATCTCTGCCGTTAGGAGACGTGGCACTTGGAGGGGCGCCGATTTGCAGCGGTTCCGGCGTCCAGCCAATCTCCTCCACTCGCCGCAGAACAGCCAGCGCGCGCTCTACCTGGGCCGTTTCTTCGACCAGGCGGCTCTGCACGTAGGCATCGTAATAAGCCCGATACAGCGCCTGCTGGAATCGCCAGTTAGCGAGCAACGCCGGCGCGGCAGTATGCTCCATGTCCTGGAATTGGGCCAGCGTCACGGCCACAGATGCGTTGGTGGCCAAGGGCGCCTGCCAGTTCTTTTCCAGGCTCATCAGGCCATGGCTCAAGCCCTCGGCTTGCTCCTTCCCGGCAAAGTAATGGGAAAAGTCGCGAAGAACATCGATCACGGCTCTGTGCGGATCCCACCCGAGCCCGCTCCAGACGAACTTGTTCAGATCATCGTTGCAGCCCTCGGAGTAGGTGATAAAGCCAATCGTTTCCGGCAGAAATTTTCGCAGGATATTGGCTTCACCCAAGGGACGCGGGTTGATCGTTTCCCGCCCTTCGGTGAGCGCATACGCCACATCCCAATCCGGAACCGGAAATTGGCAGCCTGTACTGTGGGTAATGTCCGGATAAAAGCGAATGGGATACTGTGCGGGGAGCCGTCGCCGCACCTCCTGCAGCGTCAGCCGGGATTGCGGTCCCACCACCACGCCATCGAGCCAGCTTTTCGTCTCAGCCGTAGATACGATAGAGAAGAATTCCTCCATCCAGTCCGCGGTAAAGGATTGAGGCGAAACCCACATCTGCGCTTTTGGATGGTATTTCCGCAAACCTGCCTTCTGCTTTTCGAGCAGATTTAGCAGGTACTTGGGCTCCGTGTGGCCTGGGTCGCCTCCGGGCACAAACACCACGTCGACGCGAGGTAGCATTCTGAAAACGCCCCCCCACTCGGCCAGAGCAGCTTTGACCGTTTGCGGATCGGCATAATCCTTATCCATCGCCGGGTACCAGACCGAGACATCCAGTCCGTAGCTATCCGCGATGCGCGACATCTCGACCATCATTTGCGCCGGGGGGAGGGGAAAGAGAGGACTGTCCGGCTCATCGTCCGACCGGGGAGGGATGATCTCGATCGCATTGGTGCCGAAGATCGCCAGGTCGCGTATGTACTGATCCCATATCTCTACGGTCCAGGCATCATATGCGTTCGTTTTCGGGCGATAGCCGAGCTGATGCCCACGCAGCGGATACTTTGGGCTGCCGTGTATCGGAAGCCGGTCATGATCGATGGTTGCTGCCTGCCGGCCAAAGTCAATCAAACGCAGCAGCTGCCCCACACCAAAGAGGACCCCGCGTTCGTCGCTCCCGGCGACGGCTATCCAGCGTCTGCTGCCGTCGCTTCCAGCCTGGATTGCGTACGTCTCGGGATTAGACCCAACAGACTGGATCCCTGGCCCCATCTTTCCCAGCCCGGCGTAGATCGTAACCGGTGCTGTGCTTTTACCGGACGATTGTACTTTCCAGGCAAGCCCGCTTCGTTTGTAGCACTCCTCCGAGAGGACGGTGAGAGCCTTGAGTTCGCGCGGGGTTGGATTTTGCGAAGTGACAAGCACGCATTCTTTGAGATCGATTTGTTCGGCCGGCGTTGCCCCTTGAAACCAGTGAGCGCGAGGCGCAGCCAGGGTGAACGACGCGTTCTTAATAAAGTCTCTGCGTGAGTACCAATGCATTCGTCAAATCCCGTTCAAAAAATGGTGAAAGGTAAGCTACCACGAAAGGCCACCGGAAGAAGGACCGATAGGATTTGTCGACAATAAGACTACATGCGTATACGAAAATAATTTCATGGCTCGAAGAAGATCAGGGCATACGGGGTTTTGATCGGGTGTAGATGGTTTGCCACGCCGCCAGCAGCATCAGCAGCCCGGAGAGGCAATAAACGAACGCGGTACCACTGATGCTCGGCCCCATCCCGTACCGGTTAGCCGCTACGGCAATAGCGACAGGAGCGAAGCCAGCGCCAAGCCAACCCAGGGAGTTCAACATGCCGGCCGCGATGCCGCGTTGTCTCACCGCGACTACATCGTAGAGCGACGCGAAGATATTGGCGTCGTACAGGCCTTTGCAGTAGCCAAAGCCAACCATGCCCAGCACCACGGCGGGAACCGAGGCGGCCCAGCCGGTGAAGAATAAAAACGGGATGCCCAGGAAGAGGCCCAGCGCCTGCGTGAGCATGCGGCCGCCGGCAAATCGGCGGATGAGGAAATCGGCCAGCAGCCCCCCGCAAAGAACGCCCACAACTGAAGACAGCTGCAAGTAAAGGGTGCCGTTCAATCCCGCCATGCTCAGGCTCATGTGAAATTTGCGATAGAGGAACGACGGCATCCAGGTGAGAAAGACGACAGCCACAAAGTTGGCGCCTACGAAGGCCAGGATCAGCAAGCGCACGATCGGGCCCGCCAGCAGAGCCTTTAATTCACTAAGAAGGTTGCCCTTGGAGGAAGTGGGTAACGAGGATGCACCGGCTCGTTGTTCAGAGCTGCCACGCGCGGGTTCTATGAGGAACTTTCCCACCACGAGGGCGAACAACAGGCCGCCCGCCCCGAAGAAGATGAAGCTCCATCGCCAGCCATAAAACTGCCCGACAAGACCGGAAATCGCACCGCCCGCGATCGAGCCCACATACACGCTTGACTGATGAACGGACATGGCGCGCGAACGTGTGGCCGTTCCGTGATAGTCGCCGATGAGAGACATTGAGGCGGGCAGATAAACCGCCTCCCCTAATCCGCTGAGCGCGCGGCACAGCACCAGTTGGCCGTAGGTGTGGCAAACCGCCGTCAACGCTGTGACCAGTGACCACGCGATCAATCCGCCCAACACCAGGAACTTTCGCGGGAAGCGATCGCACAGCCAGCCGGCCAGGGGGCCGAACAGAGCGTACATCCACATGAACGCAGCGCCTACAATTCCCAATTGAACATCGGTGAGCCCCAACTGCTGCTTGATCAGGGGAAACACAGCGAAGATCGCCTGGCGATCGGCGTAGTTAAAGAAGCAGACGAACCACAGCATGACCACAACGAGCCATTTATAACTACAGTCCCGCGATTCGCTCGGGGTCATCGGTGGTTGGTGATTGTAGGCGTTGCGGGTTCATGCGCACAGCATACATCAGGCAGGAGGATTCAGATATGTCGTCCGCTGGTAGCCAGATGGTAAATTGCTTGCCATTGCCGTGGGGGCTTAAATGGATCGCGCAGGCACGAGGGATCCTCCCGGCCACATTTCCCATGCTAAATTCGCCGGCGCGCCTGGCTCCGGGGAAACAGTTTGAACAGTGGTTTCAGGCGTGGTTTCGGGGCTGGTTCAGTGACCGGACTTTCTAGCTTCTTCAACCGGCCCTGGCGATGCGCCGTTCGGGGACTGGTGCGGCTGGACTAAAGCAATCGATCGCACACTGGCTGGCCCCGTAATCCAGTGGATGCAGCTCTCGCTCAACGATTTTGCGCACCAGGGACGGGTCTCCCACTGCGCGCAGATTGAGCAATAACTCCAGCCTGGCCGCAGGAGAGGCGTCCAGGTCTCCCTCGACCATGGGCTCCCGCCCATTTCCGCAGATGGCCGCCTTGAGAAAGCCTGTGGGCGAAGTGACGATTGCTTTCAAGTGGGCGATGGAGATGTGCTCCGCTGTCAGTGCGCTATCGATCCGGTCGATCAGGGGCCCCAGCAGCATAGCCGGAGAAAGCCCACCCTGCGGTTCGAACACTGCTCGCACGTTCAACCAGGCGAGGGCGGCCTCGGCTCGCGCATATTCCGAATAGTCGATCACCAGCGCATGATCGCCGGTGCTGATAGTGCCGGAGAGAACCTCGTTCAACCACGCGGCTACGCCTTGCCCTGTCTTCGCGCTTAGCTGGCGTACATGCGGGGTGGCCGTCTCCGCATATTCAGGGTAGAGGTCCGACTTGGTAAAGCAGACGAGGTCGGCTTCCTGCAGTTGCTTGTCGAACAGGAAGCGCATATCCGGATCCGCATCTGCTTCCAGCATGCCGCGGGCGCGGAGCGGATCTACCAGAACCGTCAGCGGCGAAATTTGATAGGTGTCACGGTACTCGAGCAGAGGGCGCAGCACGGTGGCGGAGAGATCGGTACAGCTCCCCACCGGCTCAGCAAAGATTACATCGGGTGCGTGCGCGCGAAGATCGCCGATTGCGCCGATCAGCGCGGAGAGCCGGCAGCAGAAGCAACCGCCGGTCACCTCTCCGGAACGCATGCCCGATTGCGCTGCGTAGCGGCTGTCGACCAGGTCTTTGCCCTGATCGTTCCATACCATGGCGCTACGCAGGCCGCGCCGCCCAAGCTCACGGGCAGCGGCCAGGATCAGGGTCGTCTTGCCTGCCCCGAGAAAGCCCCCTACCAACACGACCCACGGCCTGGTGCGAACTGATGGTCCACTCATATAGCCACCCCACCGTGGTAACGCAACCGCGTGGAGATCGCGCCCATCTCACTGCTTCTCTGTCTATGCTTAGATTTAGACTCACCATTTTGCCACAGGCCAGACGCAACTGTTATCGTTGGCGGTTGCCCTCGCCCCAGGAGTTTTGCTGATGTCCTCTTATGCTGTCCCGGTTTTGGAATCGCCGACACCCGTTGCTCCTGATGAAATTTTGCTCGTCGCCAGTGGCGACCTCCGCCAATCGGCAAATAAGGTTTGCTGGCTGGCCCAGGCCGATATGGAAAAGCAACTGACTGAGGCCTTGCGCGCGGAGGGGTTTACGCTGCGGCGTGCGCATCCCTATCGCGAGGATCTGCAACACGGGTTCATTTACAACCAGCGCATGGGCATGGATGTTTTCATGAAGATCCATCCCGAGGCGCCGATCATTGTTGCGGAAGCCGTATGGCAATACAGCCACAACGTGTTCAGCGGGCTCCAGCATCATCGCGGCCCTATTCTTACCGTGGCCAACTGGTCGGGGCAATGGCCGGGGTTGGTAGGCATGCTGAATCTGAATGGCTGCCTGCACAAGGGCGGGGTGACTTTCAGCACGCTCTGGAGCAAGGACTTCAAGGATCCCTTCTTTCGCCGGGGGCTGCGGCAATGGTTGAAGGAACACACGGTCGAACAGGATCTGAGCCACGTGCACGAGCTCGAGCTCTCCGGTCTACCGCAGGCGGAGAGAGATTTGGGCATTTCCCTGGCCCGCGATCTGAGAACGCGTAAAGCTATCCTGGGCGTCTTCGATGAAGGGTGCATGGGCATGTATAACGCCATCATCGAAGATAACCTGCTCAATCCCACGGGAATGTATAAGGAGCGGCTTAGCCAGTCCGCCCTGGTCGCCGCGATGGCTGCGGTCACCGATGCAGAGGCGCGAGCGGTGCGCAGTTGGCTCGACAAGCGCGGGCTTACTTTTGTTACCGGCACCAAGGAGGAGACCGAACTCACGGACGGGCAGATTCTGGGGCAGTGCAAGATGTATATCGCCGCCATGCGGATCGCCGATGAGTTCGGCTGCGACGCCATCGGAATCCAATATCAGCAGGGGTTGAAGGATATGGCGCCCGCCTCCGACCTGGTCGAAGGGTTGCTCAATAACGTGGAGCGGCCTCCGGTCTTTGACGCCAATGGCCGCGAGCTTTACGCGGGAAAACCACTGCCCCACTTCAATGAGGTTGACGAGTGCGCGGGGCTCGATGCTTTGATTACCAACCGGGTCTGGAGCGCGATGCAGCTTGACCCAGCGACGACGTTGCATGACGTCCGCTGGGGAGAGCATTACAGCGGTGGGGACATCGACGAATTCGTCTGGGTATTCCAGATCTCGGGCGCCGTACCGGCTTCGCATATTGCCGGTGGTTATGCCAGGGCCAGGAGTGAACGGCAACCGCCGATGTACTTCCGCCTGGGCGGGGGCACGCTCAACGGAGTCTGCAAGCCGGGACATGTAGTTTGGAGCCGGGTCTTCGTGGAAGCCGGCGGATTGCATGTCGACCTGGGCCGGGCGACCGCGATCGAACTGCCCGCGAAAGAGACGGAGCGCCGCTTGAAGTCGGTAACCCCGCAGTGGCCGATCATGCATACGCTGCTCCACGGGGTTACCCGTGATCAGTTCATGGCTCGCCATCGAGCGAACCACCTCAACGTTGTCTATGCTCCAACCAGCCAGGTCGCGGACCAGGCGCTGGCCGCCAAAGCCGCGATGATGGCGGAGCTGGGCATCCATGTGCATCTTTGTGGAGATTAGGAAAGGAAACACGCATCGATGCTTGTGCCTTCATCGACAGACGCAAAGCTAGCGCAGGATTCGACACCACCACTGGTGCCAAAGGGACTCGCTATCCCCTTCTTTCTGGTGACCGCCCTGTTTTTTCTTTGGGGGGTTCCCAACAACCTGAACGACGTGCTGATTCGCCAGTTCATGAAGTCGTTTGCCATTTCCCGTTTCCAGGCCGGCCTGGTGCAGTCGGCTTTTTATATGGGTTATTTTGTGCTGGCTATCCCCGCTGCGCTGTTGATGCGCAAGATGGGGTACAAATTCGGCATCGTGGTTGGGTTGCTTTTGTTTGCCTGTGGCACGTTCTTGTTCTGGCCGGCCGCCCTGCTTGGACGTTACGGTTTTTTCCTGTTTGCCCTTTTCGTGATTGCCAGTGGGCTTTCGTTTCTGGAGACAGCTTCCAACCCATTTGTCGCACAACTCGGGTCTCCTGAGAGTGCGGCGCGCCGTTTGAATTTCTCTCAGGCATTTAATCCCCTGGGGTCGATCGCCGGAGTGCTCGTCGGCACGGTTTTTATATTTTCCGGTGTCGAACTTACTCCGCAGCAAGTGGCCGCCATGCAGACGGCGAACACCTACCAGGCGTACCTCAAGCACGAGACCATGCGGGTGGTGGTGCCGTACCTGGTGGTAGGGATAATTGCGCTGATCTGGGCCACCCTGATCGCGCGAACAAAATTTCCCACCATTGCCCGGGAACATGAGAATCCACAGGAGGAGCATGGCAGCTTTAAGGAGCTGTTGCTTTACCCCAGTTTCCTCTTCGCGATCGTCGCGCAGTTTCTTTATGTAGGTGCGCAAGTGGGCACCTGGAGCTACTTTATCCAGTACGTGCAGGATGGAACGCATCAGCCGGAAAAGATCGCCGGATATTTTCTCAGCGGCACGCTGGTTGCGTTTGGCCTGGGCAGGTTCAGCTCGGCGGCCCTGATGCGCTATGTCAAGCCTGCCTTACTGATGGGGATTTACAGCCTCATTAATATTGCGTTGGTGGCGGTGGGCGTTGCTTTTCCTGGCTGGGTGGGGCTGTGGGCCATCTTTTTTACCAGTTTCTTCATGTCTGTAATGTTCCCTACAATTTTTGCTCTCGGCATCGACGGCCTGGATCGGAATACAAAGATCGGCGGCTCGCTCATTGTGATGGCAATTGTCGGAGGCGCAGTGCTTACGCCGCTCATGGGCTGGATTTCGCAGACGCAGCATAGTATTGCCAGGGCGTATATGGTCCCCCTCTTCTGCTACTGCGCGATTGCCCTTTACTCGTTTATCGGAGTCCGCATGAAGCGAAGAGAGCCTTTGGAGGGAGCATGAAGGTTATCCTGGCCGCATGGTTGTTGCTCGCGAGCGCGCTAGTGGCGGTTGCGCAACAGCCTTCGGCAGATTGGCAGACCAGGCTGGCGCAGGTTTTGCCTCTGCTCGGCCACCGTAACTGGATCATGATCGTGGATTCTGCGTACCCACTGCAGAGCTCCACCGGCGTGGAAACGATTGAAACCAACACGGATCAGATGGAGGTGATCCGCCAGGTTTTGAGCGCGATTGACAAATCCATCCACGTGCGCCCGATTGTGTACATGGATGCGGAGCTGCCTTATGTGCCGGAGAAAGACGCTCCCGGGGTAACTGCTTACCGGCAAGGAATCAAGAATGTGCTCGCGGGTCAGAAGGTAACGTCCATGCCGCATGAGCAGATCATTGCGAAAGTCGATGAGGTGGGGAAGACGTTTCATATCGTGGTGCTAAAGACAACCATGACGGTTCCGTATACTTCTGTGTTCCTGCAGCTTAATTGCAAATACTGGAGCGATGATGCTGAGGCCCGGATGCGCAAGGCGATGAGTGCGGGGACCGCGAAGTAACGTAAAACCTTTCGGCCGGAGGAGTCCCCGGCCTGCGGCCCACCAAGGCAAGGAAAGATGCCTCGGTCCGACATCCACTCTCTATGGAACTGCTACCCTTTCCTTTGTCATCCCGAGCAGCCGACTCGCTAGAGGCGAGTCGGGAGAAAGATGACCGGGTTTCCTGTGCCGGCAACAAACGCCGGGTGCCCCACATCTCGCTCGTTTTTCGCGAGATGTGGGATACCACGGTCCTCGACCGCAACTCTATCGATGTCATTAGGAGCGGAGCCGAGGGACCTGCGGTGCCGCCGCGGACTCTTCATGGAGATACCTAGCTCGCAAGCGGCAGCTCAATTACCACCACGAGGCCGCCAGTCACCGCATTGTGCGCGCTGATCGTTCCGCCATAAAGCGTAACGATTCGCTCAGAGATGGAGAGGCCGAGACCCGATCCTCTATTGTCAGAAGCATCGTCGTCGGAGGGCGAAACCCGGTAGAAGGGCTCGAATATGTGGTCGAGAGAATCTTCCGGCACCCCTTTTCCCTGGTCCTCAACGGTAACCACGGCGACTGGCTTTTTGTCTCTCTGCCCTTGCTGTACCACCACGCGCACGGCGCTTGCCACCGGTGTGAAACGCACAGCGTTGCGGATAACATTTTCCAGGCAGCTCCGTAATAGACCGGGCTCGCCATGCACGGAGCATGACTGCGGCGCCTGTAGGATTACGCTCTTGCCCTGTTCCCGGGCCTCGAAGTCGGCATCATCCACCAAGGCCATCAACACTTTATTGAGCGGAGTACTGGATTGCACGCGTGTCTGTTGCTGAATCTCCAGGCGGGTCAGGGTCAGAATCTGCTCGATCAGATGGTCAAGTGCGGTGATATCTTTGCGCATTCGCTCCAGTGATTCCAAATCGCCCCGGCTCGCCAACTCCGTGGAGATCGAGAGCCTCGTCAATGGCGACCGCAACTCATGGGAGATATCGGCCAGGAGCCGGTGCTGCTCGTTCCGCAGGCTTTCAATCTGCGCAGCCATGCGATCAAACTCGTGGGCGAGATCGGACAACTCATCGTTTCTCGGCGGAATTTTTGGCGAGACACGGACAGAAAGGTCTCCCTCTCCCAGCGAGCGCACCGCGCTTTGCAACGTTCTGATCGGCGCCGTGATGCTGCGCGCGAGCAGCCAACAGAGGAGGCAGCCAGCGAGCATCGCCGCCAATGCCTTGAGCACCAGGCCGCCGGCACCGAGCTGGCGGCTAAATCTGCGCAGCGCATCTACCTGCGCGACGAAAAGGTAATCCCCTTGCGGCGTGTGCACGATGGACGTGCCCAGCCAATTGACTCCGAAGCGAAACCGCGGTTTTCCAGTAGTCCGGACCTGCTCGACGGTGGAAAGGATTTCCGGAGGCACGGCATGCGCCGAAAGAGTTTCTCCGCTGGGGCCAAGCAGCGCGCCCCGCATGGAAACCGACGACTGAATGTGATCGAGATAAGCGTTAAGGGCCGGTGACCCGCCGCTCCGGTAGGCGTCGGTTGCCGTTTGAGCATAGAGATCCAGTGAGGCCGCCAACCACCGGCGACCTAGCGGCTGCGCACCGCTGATTAGCGTGATAGCGAGAATACTCATGGTGATCCCAGCGTTTGCCAGCCAGAACCAGACCAGAATCCGGGTATAGATACTGCGTGTCATTGCGGCTCGCTCCGGCTCTGGTTGGCGTACACGTAGCCGTTACCCCGAACGCTGCGGATACGTTCTACCCCATCGACTTTATTTCCAAGTTTTTTGCGCAGACTGCTGATGTGGTTGTCGATACTGCGATCGAAGGGGGCTACGCCGCGCCCCAGCGCACCCTGCGCCAGGTCGTCGCGAGACAGCACCTCGCCTGCGGCGCGCACCAATAACATCAGCAAATCAAACTCAGCTCCCGTAAGCAGGACCTCCTGCTGGCTCTCCCCTTCTTTGGTCTGCAGCACAAGCCTGCTGCCCGGGTGGATCTCGAGATCCCCGATCACCACGACGTTCGCCGGCATCGGAGCCGAGCGCCGGCGCAGGACGGAGCGAATGCGCGCAATCAGTTCTCTGGGGTGAAAAGGCTTGGGCAAATAATCGTCGGCTCCTCCTTCCAGGCCGCTGATTCTGTCTGCTTCGTCACCCCGGGCGGTGAGCATGATTACCGGCACCTGGCTTACGGTACGTATTCGTTGCAGAACCTTCCTCCCATCGCCCGGCGACAGCATTACGTCGAGTAGAACCAGTTCGTGCTGCTGACCGGTGGCGCTGGCAAAGCCGGCTTCGGCTGTGTGCGCCACCTCTACCTCAAAGCCCTCCATGGCCAGCAGGCGAGCCAGCGAGGTGCAATAGGGCTTGTCGTCATCGATCAGCAGCAGCTTTGTACCTGGCATACACTCCTCGAGAGAATCACCGTCGCCCGCGCACAATCACTGTGCTCAGGGTCGGGCCCCCACTATTAAACACGAGACCCTTCACACCAATCGCGGTTCCCGGACTCAACGCGCCCAGGCTCGCCGACGATAGGTTCTCATATGCGGTCTGCGCACCCGCCTGGCAGGTGATTTGATTAACGACCGGCTTCGAGGCAGTCCACAGGCCGGTCAGTCCGTTCAGTATGAACGAGTCCCCACCTCCATTGACGGAAGCAACCATGCCGATCGTTTGCGAAGGTTCGAGATAAACGCGGGCAGAGTTGTAGTTTGTGGTCGAGTTCCCGGCCCCCAATTGGAGCAGCACTTCCTGGCCTGCCACGAGGTCGCCGGTACCGGCAAAGTTAGCCCCGTTCACCACTGGATAGCCAGTGAAGGGCACCGCAAAGAGCGTGCTACTGGTTGGGGTTATCGTCACCAGGTTGCCGCCGATCGCGGAGGTGGCGCCGGGGATGACCTGATGCAGCAGAATCTGGAAGCTATTCGCCCCACTGGCCGGTGTGGACAGAACCGTCCCGCGGGCAGCCGCACCGCCGGTGGCATCGGCATACGTTACGCTTTGCGCCACCAGAGAACCATCGCCTAACAAGCTCAGGTCCAGATCAACGATTTGGCCCGTCGCCAAGCAGGATGAGCTCGCGGCAGGGCACACGTTCGACGGGTAGTTGTAGGCAGTAGCGGAATTCAACCCAATGACCAACGAGTTGCCTAAAGCGGTCTGAATGGTCGCCTGCTGTCCATTCACCGACTGAACGGTTGCGAGGACGGCGTCAATTTGGCTCTGCTGATCGGTACGCGAAGCCAGGGCGGAGAGCAATGACAGATTCACTGACTGGCCGCTGGCAAAGGTGAGAGAGAGATCGGACTGCAGCAGATCGGGGATGGAAAGATCAAGGTTCAACCCGGTACTACTGCTGGCGGTGACAGTAATGGGAAAGACGCCGGAGCTGATGGTGACAGAGGCGTTATTGACCCGTGGGGAAAACGTGCACACCTGGCCAACCGCGCAGGTGCCGGCCGGCGTAACCAATGGCGCGTTCGAACTGTTCATCAACGTGATCTGCGGATTGGCATAAGTCACGGTAAGGCTGGTATAGGTCCCTGAATCCACCACCTGGGACGCGAGAAAACTCGTATCGGTAACCAATTGTGCCAAATCGACAGTGACCGGATGTTTGAGTAGCGAAATGGATCCCGGCTGAAGTGTGGCGCTCGCGATCTGCACTTGAAAGGAGAGCACGGTGATGCCGGTCGGTGGGGTGTCCTGAACTACGAGGTTCACAGTTCCTGAGGATGTGGAGTTGGACGACGTCGGTGCGGGTGAAGATTGATTGCCCGCCGAGCATCCTGAAAAGCCGAGGCCCGAGAGCACGCACACCGTAAGCGCGATACAAACGAATTTCATTTTCATGGCTATATCTCCGTTCTGGGTACTTACAGCGTTTTGCACTGTACTGGAGATATCACGGTTGGAAGGGGGCTTTCGGTAAAGAAGTGTAAGGTCTACAACCAATGGTGTAAGACAGGCGCGATCATACAGTTCCTTACAATTCTCCGCGAAACAATCGGCTAGGCTCTGGTTCTGAGTAGAGCAACCGGCGCAGAAATGGCCGCATACCAGGAGGAATACATGAACTCTCTTTCGCGCACAGTCACAGTATCACTTATCGGTCTTTGCACCCTAGCCGCCACAGCCCAGGTGAGCAGTACTTCCACTGTCACTGGGCCGAATGGGCAAACCGCTACCCGGTCTACCGTCCGGGGAGGCGGGAACGTTCAATCGACAACGACCGGCCCGAATGGCCAGACGAGCTCGCGAAGCGTCAGCCGCACCCCGGGATCAACCAACGCAACCCTGACTGGCCCCAATGGGCAAACCGCAACCCGCAGCACAACGTATGGCGGAGGGAATTCGCAAACAACAGTAACGGGCCGCAATGGCGCGGTCGCGACTCGCAGCGTCACTGGACGGGGTACCGGTACTGTTACGGCAACCACGGTTGGACCACGAGGTGCGACCGGCACCAGGGTTCGCACGCGTTAACGTGTAGCTCAGGGGCTAAAGAGCGTGCGTGAGCACCGGGGAAGCACCGGGAAGCACCGGGACAGGCGAATATAGTCCCGCAGGGACTGAGCTTTTGGAAACGGAGTTCTCACGCACGGTCTAAAACCCGGCTTATCCTCGATCTATCGTCAGGCACGACATAGCCTCGCCCCGGATTAACTCCGAAGCGAGGCCAGCATTCGTTTAGAAGAGGAAACGTCCCTGCACCACGAGTACACGGCCGGCGACCGTTGACTCCTGGGTTGAACCGTAGGGGCTCGTTGGTTGATTGACATCCGAAGAAATGCGCCCCAGCGTGCTCAGGTTGGATGCGTTATTTTGAGGAGCTGCGAAATTCACGTGGTTGAATGCGTTGTAAGCCTGCGCACCGATCTGGAAGACCATCGACTCATGTTTGTAGACATCCTTATAGAGATTCAGATCGACATCTGCGTAGTGAGGACCATAAAAGGCATTCCGGGGCACGTTGCCATAGGTCGTTTGCGGCGCTGGCCCTGGTCCGACCGGCACGACATTGCCGGAATCAGGATCGACGGTTAAGCCCTGACCGTTGAAGATGCCCGCATCCTGGAAGCAGGGGTTGGAGTACGAATTGCACTTGTGGTTGAATTTGTTGTTCAGCACTTCTGCCAGCACAGTGCTCGCTCCCCCCGTCCCATTCGCCCCCAGCGCGCTCTCCGCATTGAAGTTGACTACGCTGAAGGGTTGTCCCGAGCGCCAGTATGCCTTGCTGCCCAGGGTCCAGCCCGCTCCCACCGCGTTCACGATTCGATTGCCAAAGCGATTGGGCTCCACGTAGACAACGTCGACGAGAAAGTTATTGCGGATGTCGTAGTCGGAATTGGAATACATCAGCCTCGATGGCATATCCGGGGTGATCTGGAGAGGGACAGACGTGTTCCCGTTGTACGGGAGTTGTGAGTTGCCTCCGTTGGAGATGTCATCAAGCGAGTGAGAATACGTGTACGAAACATCCGCCGTCAAACCGCGCCGGTCGAAGTGTTTGTACTGCACCGACACTCCGCTGTAGTTCGAGATTGCATTGTTGGTGAAGCCTTGCACCGTGGCAAAGCGCGGATCCGGCGATACCAGCGGAACGTCGTCGAAGGTTCCGTTTCCGTATGCCCCATAGAGAGAGGTGCCGACATTCTGGTTCAGGTGGTCATTGGCGATAAACAGATTGTAACCGTGGTTGCCTGCATAGGAGATCACCAGGGCATCCGCAGGGGTAAGCTGCCGCTGAAGTTGCATGCTGTATTCCAGATAGCGGGCGCTTTTGAATGTGTGCGGAGTGGTCACATAATTCGGAGGAAAGAAGTCTATGTCCTGCGCCGCGAGTGTCGACGAGATCTGATTGAACGTAGCTCCCTGGGAAAACCCGTTCAATACCGCGCTGGCCGAGCCGGCTGCGACTGCCTGTGCGCTGCCTGAGCCCTGTGCGACTGTTCCCGAGTTCACGGCTGCGAAATACCGATTGGGAAAGTTGAGGAAGGTTTGCTCGAGAATCAGGCCGGGGAAACTGTCGGAAAATAGTCCGACTCCACCGCGCACGACAGTTTTCCCGTCTCCGCGAATGTCCAGGTTGAAGCCGAAACGCGGTTGCACGATCGCTCGCTCGATTGCCGGTGCAAAGCTGTCGTGGCCGGCGGAAAGAGTGGCGTTGTAAGGAGTATCCAGGGTTGCCGATGCGTTGGGAAATCCTCCGAGGTATTGCGAGTAACAGCCATCGTGACAAATGGGGTTGCCGTTGCGATCGATGCGGATACCGAAGTCCAGGGCCAGGTTCGGGAGCGCGCGCCACTCGTCCTGGGCATAAAGTCCCAGGTTGTAGACGGCGTTGTGGATGTTGGCAAATCGCGGAAAGCCCTGAATGAAGTTTGAACCGGTGTTTCCGGGCAGGGAGGCCCCAGCCAGGTCCGCGATACTACCGAAGGAATAAAAACCGCCGTAAGCGGCTGTCTGCAGACCGATATCGGTGAAGTTATATCTCTTGAAGTCGACTCCGAATCTCAAGCTGTGGCTGGCTTTCTGCCAGGAAAGGCCGTCGACGATCTGATACTGCGACGTGTTGGTTCCCCCAGGAAAATCGTCCCACACCGTTCCCAGCGTGGTGGCGTTGGCAAAGAAGGAGGATTGTCCGACGCCGGCCAGTGCATTGGTTCCACCGTCATTGGTTTCGTTGAATTCTGTGGGCGACGCTGCGAGGGCCGCGGCCAGATTCGCCGGCTTGAAAACACCCCCCGTGTAAAGGGAGGACACGATCAATTGATTGGTGAGCGCTGGAGTGAAGCTATAAATGTCGTTGAGCTGCCCGGTGTAATTGGGTTGAATGCTGACCATATTCCAGGCCGGATTGATGAGGCTGACGAAAGAGGGCTGTTCGCCCTGGTCGTCGGTGACGCGAAAGAAGATTCTATGCTTGTCGCTGATATTCCAGTCGAGCCGTCCCGCCGCCAGCCACTCCCGATTGAGTGCCCCGACATTCACGAAGGCTGAATCGATGCAACTTTCCGCAGCGCTCGTACCCAATGTTCCGCCAGTCGCATAGTCGGGTGTCCCGGCAAGGCCTCCGCAGCCGTACGCGCCCGAGGCATCCTGCTGCGACCCGGGCCCGGTTACGACTGGAATCGATCCTGAGTAAGCCGGGGATGCATTCGTACCAGCGAACATTGCGCCGTACAAGGTTTTGCTGCCGGCAGAAAGACTGGGATTGGCCAGGATACTGGCCTGCATGGCCTTCGATGGCAGATTGACAAAACCGGTGCTGGGTTGAACGTAGCGAATGCCTTCGGTGTCGGCAAAGAAGAAAAGTTTGTCGCGCTTGATGGGCCCGCCGATCTGTGCCGCGTATTGATTGGATACAGCTTTAGACTTCGGTATGCCGGCCTGATTATTGAAGAAGTCGTTTGCATTCATGCCGGCGCTGTTGTAGTCCCATTGCGCCAATCCGTGGAAGTGGTTGGTTCCACCTTTGGTGGTATAGGTTTCGATAATGCCGGCTTGGCGTCCGTACTGAACGCTGTAGCCATTTTGCACCACGGCTGCCTGGGCGATCTCCTGCTGGCCGAGGGTCAGGTTAGAAGAACCGGAATTCGCAATGTTGTAGAGCGAAACCGAATAGTCGGCGCCGTTGATGACGGCCAGATTGGAAAGTCCAGGAAGTCCGTCAGAGACAATCGAGCCGAACCCCTGGGTTCCTGCGCCCATCACCACTCCGGGCACGGTATACGCAATCGTGGTAATGTCGCCGCCTGGCGCCGGCAGATTCTGAAATTGTTCGGTGGTAAAGGTCGTCGTGGTGTTAGAGGTCTGGGTATCGATAAGTTGCGCGTTGTTGGCGCTGACCTCTACCGTCTGCGTGGTTGCGTTGGGGGCTAGTGTCAGATTGACGGCGGACTGCTGGCCGGTCAACACTTGCACTGTTGTTTTGGTCGACTGCAACCCCTGAGACGTTGCCGAAACTTCAAAATTATCCGGCTTCAGGAATGGGGCCGTGAAGCGGCCTTCCGCATTCGAGGTCAGTACACGCTGGTCCCTGGTGGCCAAATCCGTAACGGTTACGGATGCCCCTGGGACCACTGCTCCGCTCGTGTCCACGACCGTGCCGGTGATGCTCCCGGTCGTCGCGCTCTGGGCAAACACGGCATTGTGGCTCATCACGCACAGCACGAGGAATGTAGCCAGGAGGCAGAGCTTGCGTGCCTCACGCCGGATCGCTAATTTGACTGTCAACTTGGTCGTTTCCATCATCACTGGCCTCCGAATTGCGTTCCGATAAGTTGTCTCTGCTTGTGTTCACCGGCGTTCCGTCCGCCATCACTGTTGCTTGCACCTTAGATGCTACGGAAGCGGCGCCCTTCCAAGGGACGCCAAATTTATTTGGTGCCCACTCGTATCCGTTACTGTAACGTGCATGGCGCGTAGGTATCTTAGACGGCCGGGGCCGTAAAGTGAGGCGACGACTGAAAGCGTCAGGACGACAAGTGCAGTGAACGGTTATCTCTACCCGCTTCCGTTATGTTCGCCAAAAAAATGCCAAGCAGCAATAACCACTTGACCGTGTTTTGTGCTGACCACTCCAACGTCCGTCAACAGATCATGGTGGATACAACACCGAGGGTCCTGTCGAATGGCCCTCTGCCTTTCCATAGTTCGCAAGCGGCGCGCCAAAGTTCCCGGTAATTGTGATGTCGTTAACAAAACCTGCGCTCTTGTAAACAACGCGCCGGATTTGGGCGTGGGAGAGCTTTGGAAGACCTGGCGGAGATTGTTTGGAGAGATGGTGATGATTCATCTCTCCAGCAAATACAGGCAGGGTTGCTGGGTTGCAATCGGCAAACCTCTCGGATTGCGGACGACTTTTGTGGTATACCTACAGAATTTCATAAGGGGTTGCCGGAATCTTGATGCGCAGAGGTGTCGAGAACAGTGGAAGACACTGATGATGATTTGCTGCGGAGCGATGGGACATTGGAAGTCCCGCCTTTACAGAAGTAGACCCGGGCCGGTTCTACCGCGGCTTGGCCTCGACGTGGGCGTTCACTGGAAATGTAACTGCGACAGTTGACACGGAAGAACAGCGTGGCCTACGCTGGCCGGACCCGCAATAGCGATGTCGATCAATGAGCGCTTTTTTCAGAATGTCTTGGCGCGGGCGTCGAGTTGAGCCGCGTGCTCGGTGTCTCCCGACGCTCTATAAAATCCTGCGAGCGTCGAGTACATATCGGCAGTGGGAGACTGCCAACTCAACGCACCTTCGAGGACCTGGGTCGCCAGGTGGATGTCACCGGATTGCGCGATTCCCCGGGCCAGCAGAACGACCGACTTCTCATCGAGCATCCTGGAGTTGGCGAAGCGGTGTCCCAGCTGCGCCAGCTCGGCATACTTTTGTTGCTGAGAAAGCAAACCGACCAGCCGCGGTAGACCTTGTTCATAGGGCGGAGCCGCGTTGACGGCAAGCCCAAACCACTTCGCAGCCTCCGCCGAATTGCCTTGCGCCGCGGCGCTGAGGCCACGCTTGTAGTCGTCCTGCCCATAACCGGCGAGTTGGACCAGTCCAGGATCATGCGCGGTCCAAAGACCCGCGGGCACGTTAGTGGGTTGTACCTGAAAGTTGAGTGAGGCGTATGCATGGCGTTCGCCTCCTTCTTCCACTGCCGAGACCACCAGCCGGTAGTTGCCGGGCAATAGTTGGTCGGTCGCAAGCTTCTTACCAGTTAACAGCGAACCGCTCGTATCGAACGCTTCTTCGTCAACGGCATCGACCTCCGTTTCCGTGTTTCCGCCGGACAGGCTGCCATAGGAGTAGCGGAAATTGAGCTTTCGTCCCGCGCGCGCCCCGTCCTGGGGAAGGTCGCTCCAAACCTGGGTGAAAACCCGCAGGAGTTCTCCCTGGCGAATCGTCGCGCTTCCAATACCGATCGGATCGAAGCAAATACCGGAAACATCAAATGGAAGGTGACCGGCGGCATCAGTGACCGGCGGCGCAGATGAGAACGCCACGACGCTGCTTAGTTGGAGACCGATGCCGCTCGGCTCGGGAACAACCAGGTCCTGCTGCTGCCGGTACGCCGCATGGTTGAGCTGATTGGTCAAAGTAACCAGCAGCTTGTATTTTCCAGGCGCAAGCGGCAGCCTGCCTGCTGCACCGAACGGCTGGTGCCGCGCACCCTCCGCCTGATCGGCGCTCAAGACCTGCGTCAAACTCGATTGATCGCGATACACGGGCTTGCCGGCAGCAGTAAGCACCGTGGTCTCCAGCATCAGCCTGTAGCCTTCCTGGTCTTTGCCGACGGCTCCAACGAGCGTGGCTTCCGGTTCGCGAAAACGAAGCAAATAGTGAACCGTGCTTCGATGGTCCTGCCCACGAAAGACGGCGGTCTGCAATTCCGTCTGCTCGGCCCCAACGAGCAAGCGGGTCGTGACCTGCTCGCTCATCCGCCGCTCTTTCATATGCTTCAGGGTGAGCGGGTTATCTCTCAATCCTAAAATATTACTCAGCAAGACGTCGGAGGTCAGGCTGGGATTATAGGTCGTGAAATCCACCGGCTCGTTGGGAAGCAGCGTCAGCGTCGTCCGCGCCACTTCATCGCCCAGGGACTTACGGATGATATCCAGACTCTTCTTCTGGTCATTCATGTTCTCGAGCGTGGTGACCAGGCGCACCGGACCGTCCTGATAGGGAGAGTAAAGCGTATAGTCGTCGATCGGGCTCCGCTTGTAGAAGACGATATAGAAGTAGGGCGGAAGCACCGGCGTCTCGGATTGATAGAACCAGATCTGCATCTGCTTGACGTTCTGCCCGGTCTGATAATCGGCTTTTTGCTTAGGAGCGCCGAGGGTGATGTATATCTGGCCCATGTCCGTGTGCCATCCATCGCCAAGCATAGGATGTCCGAACATCTGGTTCGCATAAGCCAGGCGACGGTAGTGCTCTTCCCGGTAGCTGTTGGTTTCGGAGTGCGGATCGGGATTACGCAAATCCCAAAAATTCTGGATAAAGTGGTCGCGCTCTGCATCTGTCGCCAGGCCGAGAAACGCTTTCCGCTCATCGGTCGAGATGATGTAGTTGACTTCCTCATTCAGCCAGTGCCGGTAATGTGGGGCAAGATTGCGTGATTTATCCGCGGCGTGGGCAGGGAAAAGGGTGATCCAACAGAGACCCAGAAGGCAAAGCACTGCGGCAACGGACGGGTTGAGGCGGTAACGCAACGGCAAAAGACTTCTCCCTACAACGCAACAGCGGGGGAAAGCGGCTTTGCGCTTTCCCCCGCTGCCGTTCGAAGTGTAACAAGTTAAAACTCGAAGCGGATGCTGCCTCGGGCATAGAAGGGACCCTGGAAAGCCGATGGTCTTCCAAAATCCTGGTTGACCGTAGGCGTCACACCTACTCCGCTAGCCGGCTGCTGCAGGAATTGGACCTTGCTGGTGATGAACTGGCTATTGGTCACGTTGAAGCTGTCAAAAGCCAATTTCACGCTGTACTTTTCTTTGAAGGTGATTGGATAGTCGGCGTGCAAATCGAGCTGCATGGTCGAGGGCAGACGTCCAGCAGTGCCACGGCCACCCACTGGGATTTCGCCCTGATTCAGGTAGACCGGGTGGTCGCCATACTTACTGAGCGGACTTCCTGACTGACCGCGAGCGCCGAGGCCAACCGTCAAACCATGCGCGAGCCCAACAAAGCGCTGTCCGGAACCAATGTTATAGCTCAGGAAGGCATTGCCCACGTTACGCTTGTCGGTGTTCAGGTAGCCGGGTTTAAATTGATCCCCGAGCAGACCGAGTGAGCCTGCAGTGAAGTCGAAAAGGGAGCTGATGCCGGGGTCAGACTGACCGTTGTCGTTGCGGTAGGCTCCTTCGTAGTTGCCCCAGAGCTTCGCATAACGATAATTCACCACAGCCATCCAGTGATTGGTGAAGCGCCGATCGACTTCGAGTTCCAAGGCCTGGTAGCGACGGGTAGGGTCAACAAAACCGTCCGGCTTGCCATCCGGCGGAGGAGCATCCATGGTGGACAGGTTGGTGAAGCACGCACCGCCTATGGGCTGGTTCAGGGCATTTGTAAACACGCCTCCGATCGCCTGGGAAGTGTCGTTTTTCGCTGTGCAACCTGCAACTGGAGGCGTGTACGTAGTGGAACCAGGCGGATTGGCAGCGTTATATTGAGCCGCAGTGTAGGTTATTTCATCTTCGTTTACGGTGAAATCTGTGGATGCTCTAGGGTTTGAAATGCCACCGTAATAGTTGCTACCGATGGTTGATCCTTCCGGCGATTGGGAGCCGATATCTTCGATAACGCGCTGCAGGCGGCGGTCTGTGTACCGAGCTTTGACGACGACCCCGGGCGTAAGTTCCCGTTCTAAACCGATCAGGTATTCCGTCTCGTATTCAGACTTGGTGCCCGAAAGAATGCCTTCCCCGGTAGAGGAGGCGAAATTCGGCGCGCCGAACTTCGAGACAACGCCAGAGACGGTCCTCCTGGGAAGACCATTGAGTACATGAGCACTGTCCAGCATCGGTATCGGGCCGCCATTCGGGCCGATCAACATGTTTCCCGCAGCATCTGCTTCAGGAGCGTAGGCGAAGCTGGTGTCGTCCTGTTCGTTTCCTAGCTGCCGAATGGCCGCATCCAGGGGCATGGCCCAGACGTAGTTGCCGTAGTTGAAGAATAGTTTGGTTTTACGATCGCCGAACGGATCGATGTTGATACCGAGGCGCGGCGACCAGTTTCCGGTAAAGACATAGCTGAGTATGGTGCCCGCAGTACGCTGCTGTTCCCAACGGACGCCGCCGAGTAGCGAAATGTATCGATTAATCTGCCAATTGTCGTTGGCGTAGGCGGAGTGATAAACGCCGTTGGCCAAAACTTTCAGTCCCACGTAGGTTCCGCGAGTCTGCGTCAGATACACCTTTTGGCCGCGGTAGGTGGGGCACTGGGTGCAGGTCATATCCGTGTAATCGCTGGCGTTCGCTGCGGCCAGTTGGAACTGCCCGTTGGTCAGAGAGCCGGGGGCCTTGGCCGGGATGTTGCTGAAAAGTGTTGTCAGAGGTACGCCAAGCGCGTTGGCTTGTGGAATCGGGTAAAGGGGCCCCGATCGGCTCGGCTCGTCGAGGAAGTTGGTGTGATCGTACGAGTAACCAGTCGAGAAAGTGTGCTGACCGTGGAAGTTGACAATCTTTTGTACCCCCACTGAGAAGCTATAGGTGTTGTTTACGGACGGCTCGTAGGCACCGAAGCCGGTCACAGTCGTTGGGATTACCGTAGGCAGGGTAAGACCGCTCTGGTCGCTTACCGAGTAGAAGTTCTGTGAAGGTGTCTCACTGAAGTGGTTGTGATTGTACGTATACGATGCAGTGAATAGCAACGTCGGCGAGAACGCTGAATTCAACCGCAGCACCGAATCTATCGAGCCATAATTGTAGGCGCTGGTTACGGAAGGGGCGTTTGCGGCGGAGAGACTGTTAGGCACTTGGTTATGACGCGAAGGATCGCCGAAGCCCGAGCCCTCAATCTGGCTGGCATCCCCCATCTTGTACGTGAGCTTACCCGCCCAGTTGAAGACGGTAGTACTGAAAGCATACGGGCCGTGCGAGAAGAGGGGCGCGGCTGGGTTGGCTTCATTGATGTATTGACTCAAGCCGGGATTCATGGCGCCAAAGAAGAACATTCTGTTCTGGAGATGAGGAATATAGCCGCCCAACTCCGCACTGGCATCGTATTGCGGATTACCGAAAGTCGATCCTGGCGTAGTTTGGAGGAAGCCGAACTGGTAGAACTGGTATCGGTTTGCATACCAATTACCAGGACCAAAATATGCCGCCAATGCACCATGAAAGGCATTGCTCCCTGACTTCGTCACGATCTGCACGATGCCGCCTTGCGCTTTTCCGTATTGCGGCTCGAAGCCGCCGCTTTTCACGTCGACTTCTTTAATGAAGGCAAGATTGACGCCGCTGCCCAAAGCACCGTGATAGCGATTGAAAGTGCCGAGACTACCGAAAGCTTGATCGGTGATGGTCACGCCATCCACGACATACAGATTCTCGAGCCCGGTGGCGCCTCCGATGGAGGGATTGGAGGCTCCAGGTCCGTTGGCGCCCACGCCTGGCGTCATCGCCGCGCTGGACTCCAAGCCAGATACGACGCCTGGCGCCGCATAGAAGAGGCTGGCTACATTCCTGGCCATCGGGATGCTGTTATAAAAGGTGTCGGTCAGGTTGGAGTCGATGGCGTTGGACTCGGTGTTGATCGAGATAGCTGACGCATTTACCTCCACCAACTCCGCGGTACTGCCTACCGCGAGCTTCAAGTTGAGGGAAGACGATACGTTCACGACTACTTCGTTATGCTTCGACTCGACCTTCTTAAATCCGGGAGCCTCCACCGTAACGTCGTAAAAGCCCGGCACTAGGTTGTCGATGGAATAGCGCCCAAGCGCATCCGATTTAGCCGTTCGCACGCCCTGCGGGCCGGTCACGGTTAATTGCGCGCCGGAAACGAGGGCACCAGTCGAATCGGTCACAGACCCGTTGAGGCTACCGGTCACAGCAGACCCTTGCTGCCCCAAGGCAGTGGATAGGACCAAGCACGAGAAAGCGACAAAAACTGCGAAAGCTCTAGAAAACAGCGTCATGCAACGCCTCCGAGAAATTTTCTGACGGCAATGGGGCCCTGCGGACCAAATTTGCTGGCGTTGACGAACGTGGTCAAAGACGGCGAGACAACAATTGCCATGTATGCAACTGTGGTACCAAAGATCCAAAAATCTTTCAGCCAAGCCTTAATGCTTGAAAGATATGGCGCTTAACAGAATTCCCCGGTTTCGACCCATTGCCGTTTCTCGAAGGGAATACCAAAAAACGTATTTTTACTTTGCTAGCTCATATAGTGGACTTGCAAAGGCGGAACCGTGGCGCCGGGTTCAATCGATGAATGATGATTCTCCACCCCGGCGGGCCCTCGGCGATTGATCGCTCAAGGGCCCGCCGCACACAGCCGGCCGGTTAAGAATTGCGTCTCCGGGCAATCCTCAATAGACTTCTCTCCGAGTGAAAAAGTAGCTGAGACCGCGCTGAGACCGGCGTCGTCCAGGTTTTGCAGAGTTTGCTAGGAGTCTGCGTGCGCCTTCTTCGGATGTTTCTCTTTCTTTCCCTGGCTTTTCTCAGTCCTCAGGTACTGGTTTCGGGTAGCCATGTAGAAGCACAGCAAGCGAGCGACATGCCGCCCCCTCCACCGCATGCCAAGGAGATTCACCTCAAGCACGTTCTGGTGATCGGTCAGACCAAGGGCTTCGAACACGACTCCGTCTCCGCAGCGATGGCCGCCATCTACGACATGGGCAAGGAAAGCGGCCTTTGGGACACCATGATTCGTACCGACACCGAGTTGCTCACCAAGAAGGATTTGAAGCGCAACACCAAAAACCTGACTTATTTCGACGCCGTCGTCTTTGCCAGCACCACCGGTGAATTGGACATGGACGACAGCCAGAAGCAGGATTTCATGTCGTTTATCAAGGAAGATGGCAAGGGCTTTGTGGGCATCCACGCGGCGTTGGACACCAACTACAACTGGCCGGAATACGGTGAGATGATCGGTGGGTGGTTCGACCAGCATCCGTGGATGACCTTCAACGCGCCGATCATTAATGAGGAACCCGACTTCCCTGCCGTCCGTCATTTTCCTAAAGCATTCGTCAAATACGACGAGATCTATCAGCCTAAAAGCTGGTCTCGCGACAAAGTAAACGTGCTGCTCAGCCTGGATCCGAACAAGCTAAATTACGAGAACAACCCGCGTATCCATCGCACGGATCACGACTTTCCCGTGGCATGGAGCAAGATGTACGGTAAAGGGAGGGTCTTCTATTCCACCCTGGGGCACACCGAAGAAGCTTGGGAAGATCCGGATATAAAGAAGATGTACTTCGAAGCGATCAAGTGGTCGTTGGGGATGACCGAGGGAAGCACCACGTCTCACGCCCGGCCGGCCGCAACCCGATGATTAAAAAAGGTGGTAACTCAAGCATGAAGAAGTTTCGGGATTTGGCATTTCTGGCGGCGATCGCCGGACTAGCCGCCTACCAGGGCAGGCAATTGCACATTTATGCCGCGACTGGCCAGGCACCGGCAACCACGCAAAACGCGGGACCCACCCACGGGGGCGATACTACGTCCGCCCATAATCCTGAGCTGGCTGCGGCCGGCGGTTCGCTCTTCCAACAGAATTGCGCTTTCTGTCACGGCCGCGACGCCGGCGGTGGAGAAACCGGTCCCGACCTCACCCGTTCCAAGCTGGTTTCCGCAGATGTGGGCGGAGACAAGATTGGGGACGTCGTCCTGCATGGACGGCCTGACAAGGGCATGCCGGCTTTTCAATTTACCCCGGAACAAATCACTCAGGTCGCGGCCTTCATTCATGCCCAACAGATCAAAGCGATGTCCCAAAGCGGCAAGCGCAAAGGCGTGGATGTGGCTGACCTGCAGACCGGAAACGTTGAGGCCGGCAAGGCTTATTTCAACGGAGCAGGCGGGTGCGCGTCCTGCCATTCGCCTACCGGCGACCTGGCCGGCATCGCGAGCCGCTACCAGGGACTGGAGCTGGAAGAACGCATGCTCTACCCCAAGGACGTGAAGAATAAGGTGACCGTCACGCTGCCTTCAGGCGAGACCGTTGCCGGCACCCTCGAGTATCTGGACGAATTCACGGTTGGATTGCGGGATGCTTCCGGAACGTACCGGTCCTGGCCGGTGAGCACCGTCAAGGTCAAGGTCGATGCCCCGGTGGAGGCGCATGTGGCCCTCTTCCCCAAATATACCGACGCCGATATCCATAACCTGATGGCATATATCCAGACACTGCGCTAGCGCTAGAGGTTCCAAACCAATATGAAGCTGTTTAAGAACGGATTGCTTTTTGCCTTGAGCGCAGTGGTTTTGACTGGGATTGCCCGGCCGCTTCAGGCCCAGAACGTGGATGCGGCGATGCTTCTGCATCCACCGGCGGATAGCTGGCCCGGCTACCAGGGCGACTACACCGGACAGCGCCACAGCAAGCTGACGCAGATTACGCCGCAAAATGTAAAGGACCTGAGCCTCGCCTGGGCCTTTCAGACCAGCCAGCCAGCGGAGATTAAAGCGACTCCCCTCCTGGTTGACGGCGTCTTGTACTTTACTGTGCCCGACAATGTCTGGGCCGTCGATGCCCGCTCTGGACACATGCTGTGGCACTATACCTATCCGCCCAACAAAGGGGATCACATCGGCCAGCGCGGCGTTGGCATGTATAAGGACTGGTTGTTCTTCGTCTCCCCGGACGCGCACCTGGTATCTCTGAATGCCAAAAATGGCAAAGTGCGTTGGATCATCGAGCTCGCGGATGTAAATAAGGGTTATTGGGCGACTGAGGCGCCGTTCATTGTGGGCAACCACGTGATCGTGGGCGTGGGCGGCGATATCGATAACCTGCCTATCTTCCTGGCTTCTGTGGACCCCGAGTCGGGCGCGATTCAATGGAAATGGAATGTCACTCCCCCGCCGGGCCCGGGCGTCACGACTGGCGGCACGACCTGGATGGCAGGGACCTACGATCCCGCTCTCAACCTTATCTATTGGGGGACGGGAAATCCGACCCCGGTCCTGGACGGTTCTGCGCGGCCGGGCGATGACCTCTACACCTGCAGCATTGTTGCCCTCAATCCCGACACGGGCAAGCTGGTATGGTCCTTCCAACCTTCCCCGCATGATACCCATGATTGGGATGCGGTCGAGATCCCTGTGTTGGTCGACGGAACATTCCATGGCCAGCCCCGAAAGATGCTGATGCAGGCATCCCGCAACGGATATTTTTTCGTTCTGGATCGCACGAATGGCAAAAACCTGCTGACCGTTCCTTTTGCGCCGGTGAATTGGGCGAAGGAAGTCGACAAGGAAGGCCGTCCGATTCCCGACCCGGTCAAGGAACCGTCGCCCGACGGCGTGTTGATTGCACCGGACGAGGCTGGCGCGACCAACTACCGCTCGCCCAGCTATGACCCTAAGACGGGCCTTTTTATCGTGAGTGCCCACCATGCCTTTAGCGTCTATTTCCATAAGCCGGCCGATGGCGCTTATGGTTGGGCGGGCGCGGATTATGGGTTGTGGGGCAAGGGGGTCATCGAAGCGATCGACTACAAAACGGGCAAGATCCGGTGGTCGCATGAAATTGGCCAGGGAAGCCCGGGTTCAGGGGTGTTGACTACGGACTCCGGCCTTACGTTTACAGGGGATGTTCCGGGGAATTTTCTTGCCCTGGATACCGCTACCGGGAAGACGCTTTGGCATGCCGGGTCGGGTGCGAGAATCGGCAGTTCACCCATTACGTATGAGCTTGATGGTCGCCAGTACCTGCTTACTAGTGGAGGAAGCGTGCTGTTCGCCTGGGCTCTACCGGAAGGTGATACGAAGGCGACGCATGCAGTCGCGAAGGCTCACTGACGCTGACAATACTGTGGCCGGCATGTTGCACGTTTTCGAACTTCAGTCCCGCAGGGACGGCTGAACTTAGCCCAGGACGCTAGTCCTGGCTACATTGTGAAACATGACTAAGTCTCGCAGGGACGGCTGAAGGTTTTCCAGTTGGCGTCGCGGCCTGTTTTCAGCCGTCCCTTCGGGGCTGGTCGTCCATTCAAATCAAACCAGGACTATCGTCCTGGGCTAAGTTCAGCCGTCCCTGCGGGACTGAAGTTCGAAAACGAGCTGGAATTTCGATCACCTGGTCTTCCCTGGCAGAACAAAAGGCTATGAAAATCACGACTGTACAAACGGTGGTCGTCAACGCGGAGATGCGGAACTGGATCTTCGTCAAGGTAGTCACCGACCAGGCTGGGCTGTTCGGCTGGGGCGAGGCATCGTTGGAGTGGAAGACCCGCGCCGTGGTCGGTGCGGTCGAAGATTTCGCTCCGATGCTCATCGGGGAGGACCCTCGTAATATCGAGCACATCTATCAGAAGCTCTATCGGCATTCGTTTTTCCGGATGGGTGTGATTGGCATGAGCGCCATCAGCGGCCTGGAACAGGCATGCTGGGATATCTTCGGCAAGTCGCTTGGGATTCCGGTCTACCGGCTCCTCGGTGGCGAGGTCCGGAACAGGGTCCGCATGTATACCCATCTTGGCGGCGGGGATATGAAGGCGGTCTACCAGACTTTCGATCCGCAGCCGCTCATTGATCTTGCCCATGAGGTGGTGACGCGTGGCTACACTGCGCTCAAGGTTGTCTTCGTCCCGTACTCTGAGCCACTCATGGGTAGGCAGTATGTACATCGATTCGCAAGCATGTTTGAGAAGCTGCGGCTGGCGGTCGGAGACAACATCGATATCATGATCGACTTCCATGGCCGTACTTCGCCGGCGATGGCCATTCAATATATCCACGCCATCGAGGAATTCAGCCCATACTTTTGTGAAGAGCCGGTTCCCCCGGAGAATATTCCGGCGATGCGGCAGGTTCGGGAGGCGGTTCGTGCGCCGATAGCGACCGGGGAACGCCTGGTCTCCCGCTTCCAGTTTCGCGAACTCTGCGAGCAACAAGCGTGCCACATTGTTCAGCCCGATCTATGCCATTGCGGCGGCCTTCTGGAAGCGAAGAAGATAGCCGCCGCCGCGGAGACCTACTATATGGGGGTAGCGCCGCACAATCCGCTGGGACCGATTGCCAATGCTGCCGCGCTCCACTTTGCCCTCTCGACGCCGAATTTCCTGATCCAGGAGGATATGCTTACGGATGTGCCGTGGCGGTGGGATGTCGTGAAGCACGGCTTGAAAATGGAGAATGGCTACTGGGTCAAGACGGAGGCTCCGGGCCTGGGCATAGAAGTCGACGAAGCAGAGGCGGCGAAACACCCGTTCCAGCAAGAAACCTTTGCTACCTCGGTTGCGCGTGCCGCGGACGGCGCCATTCTGGACTGGTAGAGGTTGAAGGAGAAGACTGATGTCCCGTAAGAAACTGCTTTTGGCCGTGGCCCTGATCGTACCCTGCACGCTGATTGCCCTCCTGTTGCACGGCCAGACCTTTCCCGACGCTTCGGTGTATGCCAACGACCCCGCGGCCATGCTGGCCGGATACAGGCATGTCGAGGTCTCGTCGGTCTCGGACGCCATTGAGCAGCTCACCGGGCAGCGGATGTATATGACCCACCACATGCAGCCGATCTTCACCACCAAGTTTGCCGGCTATGCCATCACGGTGAAGATGGTGAAGGAAGAAAACCACGATCCGAACGCGCTGCGCGGCATGCTGCAGGCGATCGACCAGGGCAGCAAAGACTCGGTCTATGTCATGACCATCCCGGATGGAGTAGACATCGCCGGAATGGGTGGCCTGATGGGCACGGCCATGTCTGCGCGGGAGTTTTCCGGGGCCGTGATCGACGGAGCGGTGCGGGATGTCGCCTATCTGCGCAAGATTGGCTTTCCCGTGTATGCCCGCGGCATCACCCCCGCTACGTCGGCGGGCCACTATCGTGTCGCAGGCACAGGCGTACCGGTGGTGTGTGACGGAGTTAAAGTAAACCCGGGCGACATCGTCGCCGCGGATAGCGACGGGGTGGTGGTTGTGCCCCGGGAGATAGCGCCCAAGGTCCTGGTATTGTCACAGCAACTGGACTTTAAAGAACACAGCATGTACGCGTTTATCGAAAACGCGAAGTCCATCGAAGAAGCAGTCAAGAAGTTCGGCCGTTTGTAAGCTTAGCCGCATCGCCGATCTAACGGGCCCTCGCCGGAAAGCACCGGCCTTGATAGTGCGCCGGGAGATTTTGCTCTACTCATCTCGTAGGGGGTGCTCATGCGATCTTCCAGCCTGTTCAGAATTCTGTTGCCCGCCGTCGCCGGTTTCGGAGCATTGTGTGTCGGCAGCTCCTGGATATCCGATCAACTCCGAGTCGGCGCCCAATCCAAAAGCATGGCGTGCGCAGAGAACGATAGCGGGCTAACATTGCCGGGCGGCTTTTGCGCCACGATCTTCGCCGACCACATTGGCCACGCCCGGGACCTGGTGGTGGCTCCAAGCGGCGTGGTTTACGTCAACACCTGGTCAGGCGACTATTACCCTCCTGCAGACAAACCGCCTGCTGGCGGGTTCCTGCTAGCGCTGCAGCCTGACGCGGGTACAGGCAAAGCCGGCACAACCCAACGCTTTGGCGAAACCGCGGAAACCGGTGCGGCCGGCGGCTCGGGCATCGCCCTCTACAAGGGCGCCATCTATGCGGAGGTCAACGATCGGATTGTGAGGTATTTGCTGCCGGCGGGGGCAACCGTGCCCCAGGGTTCGGCCACTACCGTGGTTTCCGGACTGCCCCTGGGCGGCGATCATCCGATGCATCCCTTTGCCATCACTGCCGATGGGTCCATGTACGTCGATGTGGGCACAGCAACCAACTCGTGCCAGTTGAAGAACCGAACGCTGAAGTCGCCGGGCGCCGATCCCTGCACGGAATTGGAGACCCGGGGCGGCATCTGGCGCTATGACGCGAACCGGACCAACCAACCGTTCACTCCGGCCGACCGCTTCGCCACCGGGATTCGTAACGGCGAAGGTTTTGCTGTCGACCCGTCCAGCAAGCGGATATTCGTTACCCAACACGGACGAGACCAGCTGCATGCGAATTGGCCCGGCCTGTATAAGCCCGAGGAAGAAGCCACGCTGCCCGCGGAAGAATTGGTTTTGTTGAAGCAGGGCGGCGACTATGGATGGCCTGAGTGCTACTACGACGCGGTGCAACGCAAGCTGGTGCTCGCTCCGGAATACGGCGGCGACGGGGGCAAAAAGGTGGGCGTCTGCGCCAGCAAGATCGCGCCAGTTGCAGCTTTCCCTGCGCATTGGGCGCCCAATGGCGCGGTGTTCTATGACCATAAGCAGTTTCCGGCTCATTACCGCTCCGGGGTGTTCATTGCCTTCCACGGATCATGGGATCGTGCACCCTATCCCCAGGGCGGCTACAACGTTGTCTTTCAACCGCTAAACGGCGATCGCGCGTCGGGTCCGTGCGAGATATTCGCCGATGGCTTCACGGCCGTCAAGACTCCGGAGGCGGCCCAGCATCGTCCCAGCGGGCTTGCCGTGGGACCCGACGGATCGCTCTACATTTCGGACGACATTACAGGCAGGATTTACCGCGTCACTTATCAGGGTGGGGCTCGATTTGAGGGTCACCCGACACTCTGTCCTGGTCCTTCGGCTCCCGCCGGCGAGATCGCTCAAGCCGCTGCCAAACCCCCGGAGGGCACGCATCCCGATGCCGGCCTTACTCCGCCACCAGGAGCAACCGAAGAGCTGGTGGCCTTGGGCGATCGTATCTACCATGGTGAAGTGGGCGGAGCGTCGTGCGCAGGGTGCCATGGCGCCAGCGCAAAAGGAACTCCCCTTGGCCCCGATTTAACCGATGCCAAGTGGTTGTGGAGCGATGGCAGTTATCCAGGTATTGCCAAGACCATCACCGAGGGCGTGATGCAACCGAAGGAATATCGCAGCCCTATGCCGCCCATGGGCGGCGCTCAACTGACTCCTGACCAGGTGCAGGCGCTTTCTGCCTATGTCTGGGCTCTGAGCCATCACTGATGAAACCCTGGATCGTTTATGCATGCTTGACCCTGCTGGCATGGGGGGTATGGGGCTTCTTCAGCAAGCTGGCGTCAGGCTATACGCGGCCCCGGCAAACGCTGATTTTTCAAGCAGCCGGGGTCATGGCCTTTGGGCTTGTCGTGCTGGCCATGGAGCGCTTCCAACTCACGTGGTCCCCTCCAGGATTTGGCTGGTCGGCCGCGGCCGGCTTTGTGAACTTCATGGGCTTCCTCGCCTTCTTTGCGGCGATCGAGAAGGGTAAAGTTTCGACGGTGATTGCCATGTCGTCTCTCTACCCGGTGATCACGATCGTGTTGAGTGTCCTCTTTCTGCAGGAGAAGATCTCACCCCGGGAGGGGCTGGGCATAGCCTGTGCGCTGCTGGCTGGTTTTCTGTTGGCCGGTTGATGCAATCTCCGGCGAGCGACTATCGCAGTTACAGCTTCTGGCTTGAGGATGCGGGCGAGGCACTCACCCCGCGGCCGCCGCTCACCTCGTCTACCGAGGTGGATGTCGCCATCCTTGGCAGCGGCTACTCCGGGCTGTGGACGGCGTATTACCTGTTGCTTCACCAGCCTGCGCTGCGGGTTGCCTTGGTAGACAAGGAGATTGCCGGGTTCGGCGCCTCGGGACGCAATGGCGGCTGGTGTTCTCCTAATTTTTCTGTAACCGCCACAGGTCTGGAAAAACGCTTCGGGGCTCCTGCTGCACGCAATCTGCTTTTGGCTATGCGCGCCGCGGTGGACGAGGTGGGCCGGGTTTGCGGTGAAGAGAACATCGATGCGCGGTTCCACAAAGGCGGCGTGCTGACACTCGCGCGCGGACCGCATCAGTTGCCGGCGATTCGCTCGGCCTATCAAGCTTATGAACGGTTGGGACTGGGCGAGCGCTACCGGTTGCTCAGCGCAGCAGAAGCGGCGGAGCGCATTCGCGTGACCGGCGTGCACGGTGCGCTGTTTACGCAGGACGGCGCGAGCCTTCATCCGGGGCGGCTGGTACGCGGTATGGCGCACGCGGTCGAGGCGCGGGGTGGTGTTATTTACGAGCAGACGCCTGTGACTGGGTTCAAGCCTGGCAGCCTGATCACGCCCGGAGGAGAACTGCGCGCGAAGCGGGCGGTGGTGATTGCGGGAGAGGCTTATGTGACGCGTCTTCCGCGTTTGCATCGGGCGCTATTACCGGTGTATTCGCTTATTTCGCTCACCGAACCATTGACCGCCGCGCAATGGTCGCAGATCGGTTGGCAGGGAGGTGAGAGCGTTTCCTCCACCCGCAACACAGTCGTCTACCTCACTAGGACATCGGATGGCCGCGTTCTGTTTGGCAGCCGGGGCGCGCCGTATGCCTTTGCCTCGAAGATCACAGATGAGCAGGATACGCATGAGGTTACCGTGAAGATGATCCAGCGGTCGGTCTTGGAGTGGTTTCCCTCGCTCGAGGGCATTCGTTTCACCCATGCGTGGGGTGGGCCGGTGGGCATGCCTCGCGATTGGATGCCGGCGGTGCGGCACGACGCAGGTTCACGGATCGCTTCGATCATGGGCTATACGGGACAGGGTGTCTCCACCAGCAATCTGGCAGGGCGATTGCTCGCGGGTCTGATCGCGGATCGGAAGAGCGGACTGGAAGGTCTTCCGCTTGCCCAGAGATCCTCTCCAAAGTGGGAGGTGGAACCTTTGCGTTGGCTGGCGGTGCGTTATATGCAGGGGGCCTTTTTGCGCATGGATGAGGCAGCCGAGGCTGGGAAGCCACGGCCTGTGGATGCGAAGGTCGCGGAATATTTAGGCAGACACTAAAGGTCATGGCCTCTTGCCGATTTTTGTTGCAGCCAACGCTAATAAACCCGGGTTATATGCATCTATTTCACCGAGGCGTTGACTGCTTCTTCACTTAGAGCCATAGGTGACTTAGGTAATTTAGTGAGCTTAGTGCGCTTAGTGCGCACGTTTTTCCAAACCTTACCGGTCATTGGGCCGAGCGCGACTCCAGATAGACGCGCAAAAATGGATGAAGCGGCCATCCCTCGTGGATGTGGTTCCAATTCAGGATTGTCTCGCGGGTTTGTTTTAAGCCGGCGGCTTCGACCGGATAGGCAGTGGGAGAAACCGCCAGCACCTCGATCTCAATCCGTGGTATGTACGTTTGATCCGATACGCGGATGCGGTAGAGGCCGGCTCCGCCTACCCGCACTTGAGCGATAGGCCGGCCTGCTCGCCAATCCAGCGCCTGGACGGCGGATGCGGCGGATGGTCGTCCATCCTTCACTACGCTAAGGGAGTATTGGCCCGGAGGCAGAACGCGAAGCGCGGGAGTAATGGAGATCTGGCCCTGGAGGCTTACGGGCGCAACCATCTCGAAGTTACCTGCCATTTCCGCACGGCCCACCGGGATGGGGAAGGCCGTCTCAGCCCCAATTGGGCGTAACAATAAAACGTTCCTGACAGCTACAAACATATCCCAAATCGGAGGTTCGGGCGGCGGGGTGATCGCCGGCACACGGAAACCCTGGGCGCAGGTTTTTGCTTCGAAGCATTCGCAGAGCAAGCGCTGACCGTCAGGCAACAGAATGATTATCGAGTGGGTCGAGCCCTTAAGGCCCGCGGTGATCAGCCCGCCGGGCGGGATCGCTTCTCCCAGGCGGAGCGTTTCGGAACTGCCATTGAGATGCCAGTCTCCGTGCCTTTCCCATATCATTCCAGTAAGATCGGGGCTCGGAGGAACGCGCTCAGCCACAACGATGGTGGCTGACCCGGCTACCAGCACAAGAATTCCGGCCACCATGACAAACAACACGCGTCTACGCTTCATGCTCGATCTACCTGGCTCTCCGGTCCTTACCGGCGGGCGAATCGGGATTCACAGAGTGCGGCCTTGTCAAGCCCCACGAAATTTTCATTCACTTTAAGGAATATCTCATTTAATCTCTTCGGTAATAGCGCAAATGTTGTATAGTCGTCTAACGCTAAAGTAACTCCTGCTGCATTCTCCCCCTTGTACTATCCCCCCATCCCCCAAACTGTACGATTTCGCGACAGAAGCGCTCCCGGACGCTTTAGTCCAAACAACTGTTCGATGGTGGAACGGGCCCGGCACGCGCATGACGTCGCCGGATGTGATACCCGACAGCCCACCTGGGTAGGAGGGTCCTATTTTTCGGCCAAGGGTATCCATTCGTGTCACTTCTCTGGTCCGGTTCAGTTCAGTTTTAACCGACAGCCTAATCCAGTTCCTGATACTGTGTCTGTTGTCTACTAGGCGCGACGGGACTCCTCTGTGCGCAGGCCCCCAATGTACTGACCTGGCGGTATGACAATACCCATCAAGGCCAAAATACCCAGGAGACCATTCTTTCCCCGGCCAATGTCACCACCAACACGTTTGGCAAGCTGTTTAGCCACACGGTGGATGGGCAGGTTTATGCGCAGCCGCTCTATGTTGGCAATCTCACGTTGCCGAACCAGACGACGCATAACGTAATCTTTATTGCTACAGAGCACGATTCGGTCTACGCCTTCGACGCCGACAACAATGGCGGAACGAATAGTGGGCCGCTCTGGCAGGCAAGCATGATCAGCACGGCACATGGAGCCGCGTCGGGGGCGACCACCGTGCCCGCCACAGATGTCAAGTACACAAGACCTCCATCCCGAAATTGGCATCAGCTCCACCCCGGTCATCGATATCAACACGGGGACCATCTTCGTTGTCGCCAAGAGTAAAGAGAGCGGCAAGTACGTGCAGCGACTGCATGCACTCAGCATTCTGGATGGAGCGAACGCTCCGGCAGCCCGGTATCGATATCAGCATCCGTGCCCGGGACAGGCACCGGAAGTTCGGGAGGCACGCTCAGCCTGAGCACGTTGTGGCAGCTGAATCGCCCTGCACTTGGGCTTTTCAATGGACATATCTACATCGCTTTTGGCGCTCATGGCGACAATGGCCCATGGCATGGCTGGGTATTGGTTTACAACGAAACGACTCTCGCGCAGACGGGCGCAGTGTGCACTTCCCCGAACGGGTCAGGAGACGCCGTCTGGATGGCGGGCGCCGGATTGCCCATCGACACCGTGAGCGCCAATGGCAGGGCTTTTCTGGCTACCGGTAATGGTGATATGACGTCGTATCCCCCGCTCACGAACAGCGTGGACTATGGCGAGAGCGTCCTGCGCTACGACCTGTCCAATGGCGGTTTCGCGATCAGTGACGCATTTACGGATTACAACCAATCGTCGTTGACGGGCTCCGATCTCGATCAGGGTTCGGGCGGAGTTCTCCTTCTTCCCGATCAGCCAGGAGCGCATGCGCACGAACTTATCCAGGTGGGTAAGGAAGGCCGCATTCTGGTCATAAACCGGGATGGTCTCGGCGGCTATGCCGGCTCCGGTGCCGGGCGTAATACAAATATCCTGCAGGATATTACCAACGCATTGAAAACGGACAACGGCTTGTGGAGCACCCCGGCCTACTGGAACGGGAACGTTTACATGTGGGCGGAAAACGATTCGATGAAGATGTTTCCGCTCACCAACGGCGCTCTGGCTACCAAGGCCTCAGCCCAATCTTCTGCCACGTCGGGGTTTCCGGGAGCCAGTCCGGTCGTCTCGGCCAACGGCACGCAGAACGGCATTGTCTGGGCGATAGAAACCGATTTGTACAATTCGAACGGATCCTCGATTCTGTATGCGTTTAACGCTACTAATGTGGCCCAGGAGCTGTATGGCAGCAATCAGAATCCGACCCGTGATGACGCGGGACCCGCGGTCAAGTTCACCGTTCCCGTGGTCACTAACGGCAAGGTCTATGTAGCCGCGGGTGGCCAGGTTGACGTGTACGGACTTTTGAACGGAGTACAACAGGCCCCATCACCCGTCATTTCACCCTCTGGCGGTACCTATAGCACGGCGCAACAAATCACTCTCACAGATACGATAAGCGGTGCGACTATCTATTACACGACAGATGGATCGACCCCGACCACAGGATCGACGGTATACAAGCAGCCTTTCCAAATCTCCGTGGATAGCACAGTTCAGGCCATAGCCAGCGCGAGCGGATATCTCCAGAGCTCGGTGGCAAGCGCAACCTATACCTTCAACACGCAAACGCCGACGCCGCAGTTCTCGCCGGCGCCAGGAACCTACACCACTACGCAGGCTGTTACGATTTCCGATAGCACGTCGGGAGCGGTTATCTATTACACCACCGATGGATCGACCCCGACCACTAGCTCGACAAAATATGCCGGACCTATCACCGTCAGCAGCAGTAGCGTCATCAATGCGATCGCTGCCTTCAGTGGGCTGACAAACAGTAATGTGGCCACGGCGTCATACATCATTCAGCCGAATGGAACGGGGATTAATTACGGAAATGGCTTCGCGAGTGTTGCCGGGATGACATTGAACGGGAGCGCCACCAACGTAGACGACACTCGTTTGCAGTTGACCACGGGCGTGGCTAACCAGGCTGGAAGCGCTTTCTACAACACTCCTGTCAACATCCAGAACTTTACTACCGATTTCGCCTTCCAGCTCTCGCTGGCCCAGGCCGATGGATTTACCTTCACCATTCAAAATGTGGGCCCGACTGCGCTGGGTGGGATCGGCGGAGGCCTGGGGTACGGACCGAATCCGAACACCAACACACCGGCCGGCATCGCCAAAAGCGTTGCCATCAAGTTCGATTTCTATAGCAACGCCGGCGAGGGCACGGACTCGACGGGACTCTACACGAATGGTGCGGTGCCCACCGTCCCGGCGATCGACATGACCTCTTCGGGTGTTTTTCTGAACAGCGGAGACGCCATCAGCGCGCACATGACCTACGACGGTGTCAATTTGATCCTGACGCTCACAGATGCCGTGGTCAATAAGACGTTTACGCATACGTTCCCGATCAACATTGCGGGGACCATCGGCAGCAATACGGCTTATGTCGGCTTTACCGGCGGCTCGGGCGGCCTGACCTCAAGTCAGAAGATTCTTACGTGGACGTTGACGTCGCAAGCAGGATCGGTGACGCAGACGCCGACCTTCTCACCCGCCGGAGGTACGTTTACGACGGCGCAAAGCGTAAAACTGAGTGACGGAACCGCCGGGGCGGTGATCTATTACACGATCGACGGGTCGACGCCTACCACCTCATCTACCGTTTACAGCACGCCCATTACCGTGGATAGCGGATCGGTCACGATCAAAGCCATTGCACAAGCTACCGGCTTCACTGCCAGTAGCGTGGGCAGCGCTACCTACAACATTCAGCCCACGGCAACGGCGACGCCCGCCTTCTCACCGGGTACAGGAACCTACACCACAGCGCAGTCGGTGACCATCTCCGATGCGACGCCTGGGGCAACGATCTACTACACTACCGACGGCTCTACTCCGACCACCTCATCTACCGTTTACAGTTCAGCAATCCCGGTGAGCACCAGCAGCACGCTCGAAGCGCTGGCGGTCGCTCCGGGGTTCGCGCAGAGCGCGGTGGCCAGCGCAGCCTACGTCATTCAAACCGGCGGATCCGGCAACATCAATTTCGCCGGCGGCTTTCCCAGTGCCACGGGTTTGCAATTGAACAGTGTGGCAAAAGTGAGCTCAAGCCACTTCCTTCAGATTACCGATGGCGGTCAAAGCGAGGCGGGTAGCGCCTTCTGGACGACGCCGGTGAATATTCAGGCGTTCACCACGAACTTTACGTTCCAGCTCACCAGTGCCGTGGCCGATGGATTTACCTTCACGATCCAGAACGCCGGGCCGACGGCGTTGGGCGGGATCGGCGGAGGTCTGGGTTACGGGCCAAATCCGAATACCGGGACACCCGCTGGCATCGCTACAAGTGTCGCAGTCAAATTCGATATTTACAGCAACTCCGGCGAGGGCTCGGACTCCACGGGAGTATTCACCAACGGCGCAGTGCCGACTACCCCAGCCGTCTCCCTTACCTCTTCCGGCATCGTGCTGTCGAGCGGCGACACCATCTCCGCGCAACTTGTCTACAACGGGACGACGCTGACCCTGAACCTGACCGATACGGTTACGAATAACACCTTCAGCCAGTCATTTACTGTCAATATTCCATCTACGGTCGGAGCGAACACCGCATACGTTGGCTTTACCGGGGGTTCGGGAGGGTCGACGGCGATCCAGAATATCAAGACGTGGACGTTCACTTCGGGAACGACCCAGGTGGCTGCCGATCCGGTATTCAATCCATTGCCCGGTACTTACACCTCAGCACAGAACGTTTCCTTAAGCAGTGCGACGACAGGCGCAACCATCTACTACACGGTGGACGGGTCCACCCCCACCCATTCTTCCAGCGTCTACAGCGCTCCGATCGTGGTCAGTGGAGCATCGCTCACGATACGCGCTTTTGCCTCGGCGACCGGGTACCAGGACAGCCCGATTGTGGTGGGTACGTACCAGATCCAGGGGGCGCCCTCACCCGCAGCAACCCCGACGTTTAGTCCTGCGAGCGGAACGACCTTCCCTTCGACGTTGAGTGTGTCGATTGCGGATGCGACTGCCGGGGCGGCGATTTACTACACCACCGATGGAAGCACGCCTACTACAGGATCTCAGCTTTACTCCAGTCCGTTCACCATCAGCGCTTCCACAACCGTGAAAGCGATCGCTACCGCCAGCGGCTTTGCGCAGAGCGCGCAGGGATCCGCCAGTTATATCTATTCACCCGTAACCAGCGGAGCGCCGGTATCGGATGAATTCACCGGCACCAGTCTGAACACGGCGGTGTGGCAGGTGAGTACGCCGGTCGGTGGTTCGGTGGCGGTCAGCAATGGAGAGCTGGTCCTCACTGTACCGGCGGGCAGCAATCACGATGCAGTGGTTCCGGCACTGGATGCGGTTCAGGTGATTCAGCCGATCAGTAATGCGAACTTCGACGTAGCGGTCAAGATCGATTCCACCCTGCTGGCGGCCCACCCGTACTACGGACAAGGCCTGATGGTGGAGGGGGATGCCAAGGATTACATCCGCTTCGAGGTCAGCTCCGGGAGTACGGTCAATCTTAGCGTGAACACGATTACTGGGGGCGTACAAAGTACGAAATTGCAGATGTCGCCGTTCTCTTCGTATCCTGTCCCGACGTATCTTCGCCTGACCCGCGTAGGCAACAACTACACGACGTATTGGGGTAGTGACGGGGTGAATTGGAACCAGTTGGGAACGTTTACCGATACCCTGGCGGTAACGGGGCTGGCGCCGTATGCGTGGAACTACAATGCCACGCCCAGCCAGGCGCCGGCGCTCACTGCTTCCTTCGATTGGTTCCATAATCTGGCTGGCAGTGGGACACCTGTAGCGGCGACGCCAACCTTTAATCCTGCGAGCGGAACCAGCTTCTCTTCGACCTTGAGTGTGTCGATTGGGGATTCGACTGCGGGGGCGGCGATCTATTACACCACGGATGGAAGCGCGCCTACTACGGGGTCTACGCTTTACTCCAGCCCGTTCACTATCAGCGCTTCCACAACCGTGAAAGCGATCGCTACCGCCAGCGGCTATACACAAAGCGCCGTCGGATCGGCCAGCTATACCTATTCACCAGTGACCCCTGTGGCGGCGACGCCAACGTTTAGCCCTGCGAGCGGAACGAGCTTTTCTTCGACGTTGAGTGTGTCGATTGCGGATTCGACTGCGGGGACGGCGATCTATTACACCACGGACGGAAGCGCGCCTACTACGGGGTCTACGCTTTACTCCAGCCCGTTCACTATCAGCGCTTCCACAACCGTGAAAGCGATCGCTACCGCCAGCGGCTATACACAAAGCGCCGTCGGATCGGCCAGCTATACCTATTCACCAGTGACCCCTGTGGCGGCGACGCCAACGTTTAGCCCTGCGAGCGGAACGAGCTTTTCTTCGACGTTGAGTGTGTCGATTGCGGATTCGACTGCGGGGGCGGCGATCTATTACACCACGGATGGAAGCGCGCCTACTACGGGGTCTACGCTTTACTCCAGCCCGTTCACTATCAGCGCCTCCGCGACCGTGAAAGCGATCGCTACCGCCGGCGGCTATACACAAAGCGCCGTCGGATCGGCCAGCTATACCTATTCACCGGTAACGAGTGGAGCGGTATCGGATGAATTCACCGGCACCAGTCTGAACACGGCGGTATGGCAGGTGAGTACGCCGGTCGGTGGTTCGGTGGCGGTCAGCAATGGAGAGCTGGTCCTCACTGTGCCGGCGGGGAGCAATCACGATGCAGCGGTTCCGGCATTGGACGCAGTCCAGGTGATTCAGCCGATCAGTAATTCGGACTTCGATGTGGCAGTCAAGATCGATTCCACCCTGCTGGCGGCCCACCCATACTACGGACAAGGCCTGATGGTGGAGGGAGATGCCAAGGATTACATCCGCTTCGAGGTCAGCTCCGGGAGTACGGTCAATCTTAGCGTGAACACAATTACTGGGGGCGTACAAAGTACGAAATTGCAGATATCCCCGTTCTCTTCGTATCCTGTCCCGACGTATCTTCGCCTGACGCGCATAGGCAACAACTACACGACGTATTGGGGTAGCGACGGCGTGAATTGGAACCAGGTGGGAACGTTTACCGATACCCTGGCAGTGACGGGGCTGGCGCCGTATGCGTGGAACTACAATGCCACCCCCAGCCAGGCGCCGGCGCTCACTGCTTCCTTCGATTGGTTCCATAACCTTACAACGGGGCAGTAAAGGTACTGCGTGGTTTAAGAAGCTTTGTGCTCTTTGTCCGACAGGGATTTGCTCGCGATTCCGATCGCGGGCTGCGGGTATCACGGGGTTTTTATCGAAACGTGGTGTCCGTCGTATGGAAGTACTTTGTCAATTGTGGACTCGACGGATTCGCCGGCGCCGTGACCCTGGGAGACCCAGATGATGTTAAAGACACGCTTCTCTGGCATGCCGGGATATTGTCCCTTGCGATCTCCGATGGAAAGAGTCTTTGCGGCCTCATCCCAGCGAATGGGAATGATCGCATAGGCGCCTTTCTGATAGTTGTAGTTGTCGCCTTCGTCTTCGTAAAGGTCGAAGCTGCCATCGGCTCCGCGATAGATGCGCAGCTCGATTGGACCGGCCGGCTTTTCGTCGGCATACTCGATTTCGAGGCCCAGCCCAAAATTGGATCCTGGTTCGAGGCGCCATCGAGCAGATAACCCACACCGGCGAAGAACTGCCCCTGGATGTTAACGGTCGGGCTGCCCTGCGAGTCCTCGGCGTTGTTTTGCGTCCATCCCATCGCCTGGGCTCCCGGAATCAGCAGTTGAAGGCTGGCAAAGTTGCGCCCCGCGATGGGCAGGCCGGAAATCGTTTTCTGGTTGAAGACAGTCCCTACGTCCGCGCGATCGGTTTGAAGCTGTGGGGCTTCGGTAGTTACGGTAACGCTTTCGGTGGCGTTGCCGACACTGAGTTTCAGGTCGACCTTGGGTGAAGTATCGGCTGCGACCTGAACTCCATGGTTCTCAACCGCTCTAAACCCCGCAGCCTCTGCCTTGACGTCGTAAACGTCCGGAATGAGATTCGGCACCGTGTATTCACCCGATTGATTGGAGGTGGCCTGGACCGAGGTGCCTTTGCTCTCATCGCTTACGGTGATCGTGGCGTTGGGGATGGCGGCGCCGGTCGGGTCAGTCACCGGCCGTAGATAGACCCATAGATGGCTTGCACCGACAGGGGCAAGGTCGATGGTAGACATGCGAGCGGAATAACCAGGAACGCGCATCTGGTGCGCGTTTTCAATATGGATTGCATCGGTCGATCCTCCATAGAAGTACTTCAGCGCCTTCGTAATTCTGGCGAGTCCGTTCTCGGCTTCAGAAAAGGTCTTTTCAAGTGCCTTACGGTGTATTACTGTACACGCGCGGGCGTAGAAGCCTTTCCCGTTGTCGGCTAAGCCTTTTATTACTCGTGGTGTAGCTGTTAAAGGCTTAGCAGTTAACGATGGCCTCGGGCAGCTTATCCCTCTGTAGCTTATTTGGGGGTCTCGAGTTTGGGCTGAGCGTCGGCCTGGATCTGCTCGGCTACCTGGAACTCATGCGAGGCCTGATCTGCCTGCCCCAGGGAACGATACGCCTGCCCCAGCAGAGTGTGGGTGGTGTAATTTCCTGGATCGATTGCGAGCGCCTTATCGAGGTACATCTTTGCCATCACCGGATCTTGCTGCTTCAGCAGTACCTTACCCAGCAAGATGTACGGAACCGAGGAATTGGGTTCCAGCAATACGGCGCGATCGAGGGACGCCTGCGACCTGGCATAGTCGCCCTGGCGTAGATAGGCGTCGCCCAGCCGGTCGTAGACTTCGCCGTAGAGCGGATTGAGTTCGTTCTCTTTTTCAAACTCCGCGACGGCTTCGGGCAATTTTGACTGCGACAGCCGGATCTGTCCAATGAGCAGATGGGCCATGGGCAGGTTCGGGTTGAGCGCGATGGCTTTCTGGGCGAAGGTGTCCGCCACCGGCAGATAGTCGCGGCGCAACATCATTCTTGCGGCCAGTAGGTACGCCGATGGGGAGTCGGGCAGGAAATTGTATTGGGTGGCGAAGGCTTTGCGCGCGTCGTCGTAGCGGCGGGCATCGAGGTAGCACAAGCCCAGAACATAGTTGGTGTCGATGTTGGTGCGGGGGATGGAAAGGTGAGCCTTTTCCAGCAAGGGAATGGCATCGGCTGGTTTGCCGGAGCGAAAGAGCACGACCCCTTGCATTTGCATTGCTTCACGGTCGGATGGGTCTTGGGCCATGGCCCGCTCGAAGGCTGCGGAGGCGAGCTGGATTTTTCCCTGCTCGTAGAAAGCCATGCCGCGGAGTCGTTCGACGCCTGCAGGCTCCGGCTGTTGTTGCGCCAGCGCGTCCAGGGATTTTAATGCTTCTTCGAGATGACCTGCGTCGAGGAGTTTTTGCGCTCCTTCGATGGCAGGGGGGCTGGGCGGATTGGCTGTCTGGGGGTGCGCGGGAACGGTGAGTAGTACCAGGACCAGGAGATATACGGCGCGCAGGTTCAGCATAGGGCTACCGCGAACAGTTTACAGCGCCAGGGGATTTCCCGGCCACGGATAGGGGTGGAGGCAACAACAGTATTCGCTTCCGCTCTAGAATGAGGACGAAGGGATGGCATGCAGATAGGCAAGCACGAAACAGTGGCGATGTTCGCCGGAGCCTTGCTTCTTTTGCTGCTGGTTGGTGCGGCGCACGGCCTTGGAGGGACCCAAGTTTATCCGCCCTCCCCGCAACATGGTGGGCCTGCGTGGTTTGAGGATTTTGCTGGGAAGGCCGGCATCCGGGTGCTGAACGCTAATGGTGGCGTCGAATCGAAGCACTATATTGTCGAGGCTACCGGCAGCGGTGTCGCCATCTTCGACTATGACAACGATGGTTGGCCCGACATTTTCCTGGTAAATGGAGAACTGCTGCAGGAAAAAACGAGCATCCCACCAGTCATCTCTTTCATAACAATCACAATGGCACTTTTACGGATGTCACGGCCCATGCCGGACTTACGGATACGGCCTGGGGCCAGGGCGCGTGCGTGGGCGATTATGACAATGACGGTTACGAAGACTTGTTTGTTACCGCCTATGGCAAGAATCGGCTTTATCACAACCAGGGCAATGGCACCTTTAAGGAAGTAGCGCGCTGCGGCCGGCGTTGCAGGCACCGGCAAGCTATGGGGAACAGGATGCGCCTTTGTCGATTACGACCGCGACGGCAAGCTGGACCTGGCTGTGGCCAATTACGTCAGCTTCGATCTGGCCACTACTCCCGCTCCCGGCTCCTCGCCCAGTTGCACGTGGAAGGGGGTTCCGGTCATGTGCGGCCCCAGAGGATTGGCTAGTTCTCCTAACCTTCTCTACCACAATCTCGGCAATGGCAAGTTTGCCGACGTGAGCAAGGCGAGCGGCTTCGAGAAGACCCAGGGCCATTATTGCTTTAGCGTCTCCACCATTGATTATGACGAGGACGGTTGGCCCGATATCTTCGTCGCCTGCGATTCGACTCCCGCCATTCTTTATCGTAACAACCACGATGGCACTTTTACGGATACTGCGGCCGATACCGGCGTGGCCTTTAACGACGATGGGCGCGAACAGGCTGGCATGGGATCCTCGATCGGAGACTATGACGGGGATGGCCACCTGGACATTGTCAAGACCAATTTCTCCGACGATACCTCTACCCTCTACCACCATAATGGCGACCACTCCTTCAGCGATATGACCTTTGCTTCCGGTATTGGCGTCAACACACAGTACCTGGGATGGGGCTGCATGTTTATGGATGTCGATAATGACGGGTGGCCCGATTTGTTAATGGTCAACGGTCACGTTTATCCCGAGGTGGACAGCGGCAATATGGGCTCGGCCTATCGTGAGCCGCGAGTGCTTTATTGGAATCTGGGGAACGGGAAGTTCAAAGATATTTCCAAGGAGTCAGGCCCGGGGATTACTCAACCGCAGTCGAGCAGGGGTCTGGCCGTGGGTGATCTTTGGAATGATGGGCGGCTGGAGGCGGTGGTCAACAATGTGAGTGACTATCCGCTGTTGCTGGTCAACCTGGCGAGGAACGATAACCATTGGTTGGGGATCCATTTGATCGGCGTGGTTTCTAATCGCGACGGCATCGGCGCTCGCGTCGTGGTGCATGGTTCGGGGAGTGGGCGAGTGTGGGTCGATGAGGTACGGAGCGGGTCTAGTTACAGCTCCAATAACGATATGCGGTTGCACTTTGGGCTGGGCCACGCGACGAGTGTGGGAGTCGATTGAAGTGCGCTGGCCTAATGGGAAGACTGAGGTCTTTCCCGGGTACCGCGGCGGATCAAATGATTTCTCTCAAGGAGGGTTCGGGAAGGCCTCGGTGACCAGGCGATTGCCGTTTTCGGCCCAGGTATCCGAATTTCCTGGCACTCCGGCTACAACCAACATCAGCGCGTGTGCACCCGTCCTGTTCCCGTCAGGTTCGCTTCTCGTTCCCGTCCAGTTTCCTTTAGTTCCCTTCTCATTTTCGGGGCCAGTTTTATTTACTGCCTTTGCAGGTTTCGGGTTTGGTTTCTATGGCAGACAGCGCGCTTTGAGCCTTGGCGTCGTCGGGCGAGAATTCCAGCACCTGGTGTAAGGCTTGGGTGGCGGCCTTCGGGTGGCCGATGGCGCAGTCGATCATGGCCAGGTCGATGCCGGCTGTGGTTTCCCCCGGATCATGCTGACTGATGCCCTCCAGCAAAGTGATCGCAGCTTTGGGGTTGCCGGCACGTGCTTCGAGTATCGCCAGGTCTCCTGCGGCCATCGAATCAGCCGGGTTCGTTCGGAGTGTCGCCTCATATTCGTGCATGGCCATGGCGCGGTCGCCGGCGAGATGCGCCAAAAAACCTAGGGCCCTATGCAGGTCTGGATCCGGCTGGTCTTCATGGCGCTCCGCCCGCTGCAACAACTCCATCGCGCGATGGCCTGCCTGCTGGTCGCCCAGGTTAGCCATCTGAAAATAGGCCAGCCCCAGGTCACGGTCGCTTACTGGGCCTCCGCCCACTAAGGTCAAGTCCCCGGTGCGGGCCTGCATCTGCGTGGAAGAGGGCGCAGGACGGCGCTGGATACGGTGGTCGGTCACTTGTTCGTGGGCCACGTCTCCTGATTTTTCGCGGGGCATGTGACAGCTGCTACAGTCCGGCTGATCCGGGTGGTGTTGGCGGACAAAGGCTGGGGCTCCATGGCAGCTAAGGCATCGGCTTCTGAAGTATGCTGATCCGCTGTTCAGGGGAAGGCGAGGCGTGTGGATCGTGACAGGTCGTACAGGTAAGACGGTCCCCGCTCTTTTTCTTGCACTCGCTTTGCAGGAGTGCTTCCCACTGGCTGGTCGCTCTTCCGTCGGGACCTAATTCTCCGGAGTGGACGAAGTGAGTTACATAATCGGAAAGATTCTCGCCCGGCACGAAAGCAGCGAGAGAGCGCCCCGGGGCGTTGACTGTCAGTCTCGCCTTCCAGGTGGCATTGCAGGCATACCGAGTCTCGCTTGCTGGGCGACAACTTTGCCGGATTCAGGATGGGGGCCGCGCCGCCGCTCGCCAGGTGTGCCGCGGGATCTCCATGACAAGATTGGCAGGTGATACCTCCATAAAGAAAAGGTTGGGACCCGAAGTGATTGTTGGCTCCGGCCGACGGCTGCACGGCAGTGGCGTGACAGTGGAGACAGCCTCGGTCTACCTTGAGGGTGAAAGGCATTTCCCGCGCATCGATCGATTTTGGGTTCATGTCCCATACGCGTTGCTTGCTGTACCAGTTCACCGGGCTCTCAAACCAATAGCCGTTCTTCTGAAACAAATAGGTGCGGCCTCGCTGGCCGGAGCCAACGAAATAAGTGAGCTCCTGTTCTCCCTTGAGGGATCGTTGCCGAGGTGCGTTGGGCCGGTCATAACTCAGCCAGGCGCGGCCATCCCGCAAGAAGAGCCGATAGTGAACGCCAGAGGCAGCGTGGGTAAAATCCCCCGGCAGTAGGCCGTCGGCGGCTAGGCCACTCGCTTGGGCCATGGGAGTTTTCTTGTAGCTGTCGAAGATTTTCTGATGGCAGCGGGCACAGGCCTGATCAGGGTCGGATGCAGCCAGAGACGTGGAGGCTCCTGACAAGACAACGAACAATAGAAGGGAAAGGAAGCGTGTGCACTGCATATCGACCCCGGCCTGCGTCCAAGTCTACGCAGGAGGGCGATCCTGGGCTACTGGCCGGAGAAATCGGCTTATTCTGACAAGTGTTCCGTTGGTTCCGATGGCAGCGCGTACAGGCGCTCCAGTTCCTGCACATCGGCCAGTTGGCCCGCGGTTAGGATTTTACCCAGCGCGGACTGTTCTTTAGCTTCCCAGTTGGCCAGGAATACGAGTAGCGCGTCGAAGTCGGGGTTTATCTGTTCCACAACTTCATCATGCATCTGGGTGGGCGTCGCCGAAATACTACAAACGGGTTCGGGACGGCCCGTAGGTGGTAAGTATCTAACACGGATCTCTCACCCGGAGCTGGTATTCCGTTTCCATTGTCCAACTCTGGCACATGCAGATGTGCCAGATGGCGGGATTCGAGCACCGGGCGATTCTTCGGGAATGGATGTTTTACAAAGGCGGCCTGCCCTCTGCGACGAGGAGGATTCGAGGTTGAAGCAAGCTTATGGCCCAAGCGGATGAAGGGCTTTTCGACAGCGTAGTAGCTAAAGGTGGCGCACACGAGCAGAGCCAGGAGGTTGAGCGGCGGTTTGCGCAGCAGGGCAAGTCCCGGTGGGCTGGCAACGAAATTCACGCCAAAGAATAGCTGCTGCCATAGGTACAGACTGTAGGAGATCCAGCCAATCCAACGTAGCGGCTTACTTTCCAGGATTCTGCCTTGTACCGTGTTGGGGTGAAGCACGGTCGAAAGAATGAGCAGTGGAAGCATGATTGCTTGCAGGGTAAAGAAACATGGGATCCTGGTGGTGAGTAGCAAGAATTCCAACACAAGAAATATAGGAAAGGACCAGCCGGGTATATATCTTCTGGCGGCATGCTTACGCGTCAGGGGAAAAAGCGCCAGGGCGATCACCGCCGGGATGAGAAGCGCGTCGACGTGGGTATCGGTGCGGAAATTGAACTGATAGTCGTGATGCATGACATGCGCCAGAACCATTCGCCAGAGTGCAACAGAAATGGCCATGCCCGCGAGAACCCAACGCCGCGTCCTTTTGAAGGCTACGAGCACTGCTGGGAGTACCAGGTAGAAGTGCTCTTCCATCGACAACGACCAAAAATGACCGGTGTACCAATGCAGTGGCAGTGGACTATGGTTCAGGTATTCAAACAGCATGGCATAATTGCGGAAGAAAAAGAGGGCCGCGAACCAGTCCTTCGGGAAAACTGGAATGATCTGAAATGCCGCCAGGATCGCGATCACCAGAAGGTAAGAAATGGCTGCGGGGAGAATACGAAAGAAGCGCCGGATGTAGAAGTCTTTCACGCTGATCTGCCCCGCTCTCGACTCCTCTTCAAGCAGCCTGTTGCAAATGAGGAGTCCGCTGATGGCAAAGAAAAGTTCCACACCCAGTTCGCCAAAGTAGGCGAGAGATTGAAGCAGCCGTCCAATCACGGGGACAGTTAACTGTATCTGTGAATGATGCAGGATCACCAGGCCGATGGAAAGGGCACGCCAACCATCCAGGGTGGGGAGATACGCGGAAGGTTTTGAGGCGGGATCAGACATCACTCCGGAGGCCCTCTGCATAGCTATACGGCCTCGGGCTTATCAGGGGTGATGGACTTCGCCGAAGGATTGTGATGCAGAACCCAATGTGTGCCATTGCGGAACGTAGAGGCCAGATGTGGAATCCGGCGGGGGGGATTTTTCAAGTGCACCCGCGACAAGGGGGAAATTTCCAGCCGTCCCCTGCGGGTCTGGTCTTGCTGGGACGAACACTCAGCACTGCGTGCTGGGCTAGGTTCAGCCGTCCCATCGGGACTGGTTCCGATACCTCCGGCTGGGTCGTTTGTTTTCAGCGACGGCTGTGCAAGTTCGAGCGATCAAGAGATTCTTTCGGACGAGTCAGGGAGTTTGCGCATCGCCATGGCGCAGGAGGAAATCGAAGTCGCAGCCTTGATCGGCTTGCAATACGGCATCCTCAAATAGCTTGGCGTAGCCTCGGGTTGCAGGCTTGTGTTGCGGTGGCAATTGTCTCCAGGCGGCGAGACGAGATTGCAGTTCGGCTTCGTCGATCAGCAGTTCAATCCGGCGCGCATCGACGTCGAGCAGGATGCGGTCGCCAGTCTGAACGACGGCCAAGGGGCCGCCTACAGCGGATTCGGGCGTGATGTGCAAGACGATGGTGCCAAAGGCGGTGCCGCTCATCCGCGCATCGGAAATGCGGACCATATCTTTCACGCCCTGGCGAGCCAGCTTCATCGGGATGGGAAGATAGCCCGCTTCCGGCATGCCTGGCGCGCCCTTTGGGCCTGCATTGCGCAGAACCAGAATGTCTTCCGGGTGTACATCGAGATCTGCCAGGTCGATGCGCGTGGTCATGTCTTCTACCCCGTCGAATACGACGGCGCGGCCAGTGTGGCGCATGAGATTCGGGGAAGCCGCGGACTGCTTGATGACTGCGCTCCCGGGCGCCAGGTTGCCATGAAGCACGGCCATCGCTCCCTCTTTCGTGAGCGGCGCGGCGAGAGTCCGGATTACATCCTGTGCGGGCACCGTTTCCGCGTTCGCGATCGCATCGCCGATGGTGTAGCCGGATACGCTGGGCGCATGGAGATCGAGCAATGACGCGAGCTCGCGCATAAGAGCGGGCAGACCGCCGGCATGGTGAAAATGCTCCATGTAGTGGGTACCCGATGGCTTGAGGTTGAGCAGCACCGGAACCTGCCGGCCCAGTTTGTCGAAGGTTTCGAGGTCGAACTTTACGCCGGCGCGGCCAGCGATGGCGATCAGGTGAATCAAGCCGTTGGTCGAGCCGCCGATGGCTTGCAGCACAATCATGGCGTTGCGCACCGAGGTCTCGGTGATCAATTCACTCGGCTTGGGCGCGCCGGCTTTCACCATCTCGGCGGCTCGTTTGCCGCTGGCCTCAGCGATGCGGCGGCGATCGGCAAGGGTGGCAGGCGCGGTGGCACTCATGGGCAGAGCGAGGCCCATGGCTTCGACGATGCAAGCCATGGTGCTCGCGGTCCCCATCACCATGCAGGTGCCGACGGACGGAGCGAGACGGCCGCTGATAAGTTCGGTCTCGGCAACGTCGATGACGCCGGCACGATATTGCCCCCAAAGGCGGCGGCAATCGGTGCAGGCACCGAGGACTTCGCCCTTATGATGGCCCACCACCATGGGGCCCGTCGGCACGACGACGGCCGGGAGATCTACGCTGGCAGCGGCCATCACCTGGGCGGGGAGAGTCTTGTCGCATCCTCCGATCAACACCACCGCATCCATAGGCTGGGCACGAATCATTTCCTCTGTGTCCATGGCCATCAGGTTGCGCAGGAACATGGAAGTGGGGTGAGCGAAACTTTCGCCAATAGAAATGGTGGGGAACACCATCGGCAAACCGCCGGCGAGCAGAACGCCGCGCTTTACGCTTTCGATCAGGTCGGGCACATTGCCGTGGCAGGGATTGTAGTCACTGAAGGTGTTGGTCACACCGACGATCGGGCGATCGAGCGCGTCATCGGAATAACCGGCGGCTTTGATGAAGGCTTTGCGCAGGAATAAGGAGAAGCCCGCGTCACCGTAGCTGGTGAGTCCTTTGCGTAGGCCCCTGGTGGTGTCTGATCCCGGCGGATGGTCCATCCCGCCATACTATACTGCCCTGCTACTGTCCTTGAACCGCCTCGAACGCCGCCTTCAGACGTTGGTGAAGCTGCTGCAGATCACGGGTTTGCGCCAGGATTGAGTCAGTCAAGGCATCGAAGAGGATGCCTTCGGCGTTGGTGGTCCACCCGGCGCGGCGAACTAAATTAAGAAGCTCAGCGTGGTATTCAGTGCCAGGAAGACTGGCTACTGCCTGTCTCACTTCATGGAGTTTGCGCTCGAAGCGATGAACCTGATCCGCGGAAGTCTCCGGTTTCGACTTTGCCAGGGTTGCCACAAATTTTCTCCTATTCATGACGGGACGCATGCATCACCGTGGTAGTGACGTAAGAGTCATTTTCGTATCAACTCGAATCGACTTTTCTTCTTGGAGTTTTCGCATAGTTTGACGTTTGGCGGCCGCCGTTGGTTTCTCAGGAGCCGGTATAAAGTTGAAAGGCCGCCCAGTAGAGCGGCTTGCGATACACAGCCGGGGAATGGATCAGGGACAACTTCGCTGCACGGAGTGCATCATCAGGAGTGCTGCCGGCTTCCAGTCCGGCATAAAGCCGGTCCATCAGTAGCGGCGTGGAAGCGTCGTTCACTTCCCATAAAGCGCCGATCACGTTGTGCGCTCCGGCACGGAGGAACGCCCACGACAAACCTACCAGGCCTTCGCCGGCATAGGCGCGAGAACCCGATCCGTAGCAGGAGGAGATGGTGACCAGCCGGGCGTGCAGCGGATCATTCATAATGTCGCGGGCGTAGAGTTTGAAGTTGTCTGGGTTGTCGGGCGGTGGCGAAAGCACTACCGCCGAATCCAGCGGATCCAACCGGCTGGCCGTGCCGTGAGCCACAAAGTGGATGTAAGTGAATTCTTCCGGCTTGCTTTCCAGGTACGAGGCGGGGACCGCAGCAGACTGTGTAATTACGGTTTCGCTGTCTTTCGGAAAATGCTTTTCGATAGCGCGGGTTTCTGCAAAGGCGTTCACCAGGTTGTCATATCCGGTCCCGGTGTTGATAGGATTGCCGATCAGCAGCAGCTTCTTGGTGTTGTTCTGCGCAGCATCCGGGTTGACGCGGGAGAGCATGCGAATTGAGTTCGCGTTGCGGATGGTTACATCCTCGATCCAATAGTGCGATTTGCCGGAGCCCGGAGCTAACAAGGTCTCGAAATTAAGTCCGTTGAGGACGCCATCGGGAATGATGAGGACCTTGGAACCCTTGGGAATCATTTCTGCGGCCGGCGCGACCAGGGTTTCGTAGAGGTCCTTTGCAGCCTGATTTTCCTCGCGCAGTGGGTCGGTTGATTTCAGGATTGCGTTTTGGTAGCTGTGCACCTGCGTTTCTATCGCTGATTGAGCGGGAAGCGAGAGGAGATGGGTGTGATGAGGAGTAATGGCCCACAACCAGGATTTTTTCGGTCCCAGCGAGTAGAAGAGGATAACCGTATCGAACTTGCGCGCAACGGCTTGTACGTCTATCTGGTGTTCTGGCTGCGGATTTGAGCTCTCCTTCGTCAGGTTCAAGCCTTCTGTCATCGTTCTTGCCCGGCCGGCATCGAGAAGCTGTAAAGCGCTGTCAACCTTGCGAGATTCGATAAGAAAGTCGGCGTACCGATGATAGAGAGCCTCGCCGTTCGCAAAAAAGGGCAACCTGAGTTCCTCGTCCTCAACAGCCGCCCGCTGCTGTTCAAAGCTACGGATCGCCTTGCGATACCAGAGATCCGCTTTCGTTGCCTGTTTCTTGCCCGCATAGAAGTCTGCGATAGCACCTTCGATCTCCCCCTGCAGCGCTGGATCTGCTGCTGAGTCATGGTCCACCTGCAACAACAATCGTTCGGCGTTTCGCTCGTTTTCCTCTCGAGAGGCCAGAAGTGCTTGCAGATAACGGGTCTCGAGTTCTTGAGGTTTGTCACCAGCCCTGCGCGATGCCTGGATTGCTTCCTCGTTATGCGCCTTTGCCGAATCCAATTGCCCATCGCGAAAGAACAAAAACGCGAGGCCGGTTTGGATATCCGCAACCTCGGCAAGCGCGTCAATACCCGTCGCAATCTTGAGCGATTGGTCGAAACATCCCTTCGCTTCCTGGAGGTTACCAAGCATGTAGTTGGAGTGACAGGCGTCCATCAGCCAGTCGACTTGCAGGCTCGCGGTTCCTATTTCCTTCGCTTCTGTTTCCGCCTGCTGAAAATTGGATAGGGCTTTCTCAAAATCTCCCAGGTGATAATAGGTGAGTCCAAGATTTCCTGACGCGGCCTCTATGATGACCCGTGCCTGAATCGATCGGGCACGATGCGCGGCTGCGTTCAAGAAGATAAGAGCTTCGTCGTAGTGCCTCATTTGGATGTCTACAAGGCCAAGATTCAAGAGATCGCATGCCTCAAGATACGAATCCCGCCGATCCTGGGCAACCTGCAAACTTCTTCTGGCAAGGTCCGCGGCCTCGGGCAAGTGGTTTCGACGAATTTGTATGATGGCTTCCGTCTGCAAGACTTCGCCGTTCAGCGCGGAATGGCTTGCGTCGGAAAGATGCTGCGCTTCCCGCATCTCCGCATCCGACAGCTCGTCTTGGCCAAGCGTGGCGTACGCCAACCCGCAGAGAAAATCTCTCTTGATGGCAAGATCGCCCGAGGTGGGATAGGTCACCCCCGGGTCGTTGAGCAGAGCGATCGCTTCCGGCCGACGCCCCTGATAAATGAGGATCTCGGCATCGAGGAGTCGGAATCGCATAGCCCAATCCGCGTTGCCGGTAGAAAACGCCCTAAGAGCCTTCTCTGCATCTTGCTGCGCGGCAGCCAGATTACCTCGGAGGAAATCGCTGCGGATATTTTGATAGACGACTGTCGGATCAACCGTGGCCTGATCCACCCCGGCTGGGGAGCGGCATCCGACCAAGGTCATCGCTATCAGGAACGGTATCGCTAAGACGGGGGGACCGTGCCACCCCGAACCGCGGCGACGCCCACGCTCACCTTTCCCTGTGTGCTGCACCCGAGTTCGGCCCGAACCATAGAAATTTGAACCGATTTTGGATAGACCAGGACCTCGCCGAGAAAGAGCCTGCCAAAATCGGGAATATCGATGACGTGGCCAAAAGATCTGCCAGGGATTTCCCCACCCACGCCATCTACCAGCGAACATAAAGAAAATCCGTCTTTCTCCGTTTTTCGATCGGAGTCCATCCAGCCATATCGGTCAGTCAGCCAGCGGAAAGTATTCTGATCGGCTTCCGCTTTCACGCTTTTGACTAGTTTGGCAGCTTGTTGCTTACCAGTCTCGTGAAAAAGTGATTGGGTCAGAACGGCTCGAGCTGCTTTGCCGCTTGCAAAGCCCAACAGGCCGGGATTCAGAGCGATTTCGGCGCCGGAATGGCCGATCACGAATTGGTCGAAATGAGTGCCCGCGAAGGAGATTCGAGGAAAGCCGCCAGCGGCCGGAAACTCAGCGGTGACCTGTGCCACAATCCGTTCGGCTTTGACGATTTCCAGAATGTTCAAACCCTCGAGAACCGAGGTGACCAAAATCGACGCCGAACCATCGTCTTCGAGATGCCTGCCGGAAACGCGGGTATGTGCCGCCCGGCAGGAAATGACCCCCTCGAAATCAAATGCTTCTGTTCGCGTCGATATATGGCCGCCGACCGAAGGGAGGGACGCTGAGGCTTGGGGAGGAAGATGTTTTTGGAACGGTTTCTCGATGAAACCGCCGAGCGAGCTCGCATCTGCATGGAAATAAAAGGTCTTCTTGGATTCCGAACGCATGGTGCACCTCGTTACACAGAAATTCTAATCGTGGGACTTCAAAGCAAATCTGTAGTGCGCCAGATCGGTAGAGGCTCCGGCAAGGTTCCCCTGAACAGCCAGGGTATATTCCCCGGGCAGCTTGTCCGTCGACGGGACGCGTATCGAAACAGTGTCTCTGGCGGCCTGCGGAGAAACCTCGACCCGCCAGGCGAGAGTACCGGAAGGCGAATACAGCAGGCAGGTGTAACTCGTGAAGCGGTCCTGGGTCGGAATATCAAGAGATAAGAGGAAGGGGCGCGTCGCTGCTGCCGTGGCCGTGGGAGTCTGGTCCCCGCGACTGTTGCCCCCGACCAGGGAAATGACGGGCAAAATCTCCGGGGTCTTCAGCTCCGCAATCTCGGTTTTGAAGTGCGGAAAGACCACCAGGTTTTGATAGGCGACCAGGAGAAGAGAGGCCGCAAGCGCAGACCAAACCAGCGCCGTGGGCCAGAACGCAGCAGAAAATGATTTGGCTTTCGCACCCTTTCCGGGTTTTGGAACGGGATTCGTCTTGAATTCCTGCCTGGCCGCTGACATGAACGCGGCTGTTGCCTGGAGGTCGATGGCGCATTCCTGACAGTCGAAGAAATGCTCTTCGAATTCGTTGCGCAGGTCTGGGGTTAGTTCTTCAAGAAGATACTTTTCGACTGCCATAAGATTTGTGGACTGGTTGTGATCCATAAGTTTTTGCGGGCCTCATCGTCCCTGATGCAACCCCAAGTGGTCGATATAAAAAGACTTAAAGGAATGCTTTGCGCGGTGCAGCAGCACCCTTAAATATTCGCGGCTGATGCCGAACTCCGCGCATACCTCATCTTTATCCCGCTCTTCGAGGAGCACCGACTGGAGCAGACGCCGGTCACGTTCGGGCAGCTCGTTTAGGATTTTCCGCACCACTCGCTCGGTGTCCTTGGCCTCAAGCAGGCGGAGGGCACTTGGCTCCCGGCCGGCAACGGTAGACTCCGTCTCGTCGTCGATGGAGGCTTCTACCCTCTTTTTGGAACGATAGTGCTCCTGCAGCACATGGTTACAGACAGAATTGACAAATGATCCTAACCGGTCAGGCTGCCTTAACCCTGACTCGCCGCGCAGCAAGGCCAGCACGCGCATAAAGGTCTCCTGCCTCACATCTTCTATGGCTTCCTTGGTGTTCAAGCGCGAGCGCAGTTTGAGACGGATCAGCTCGCTGAAGTAGTTCACGAAGTGCCCTTCGATATGTGCGTCCCCAGAGCGGAGTCTTTCGACGTAGGACGCGTCAAACACAAAAAATTCCAATCGCGATTCCTCCCTGGCGAGAGCGGGCGGGTTCAAGTTTACACCGCCACGTGAGCCCGCTAAGAGGACGATCGGGGCATGATTTGATCTTAAGGGTCTAAGCGTTTTGCAGCGCCGACGATGTTCTGGCCATTTGCCTATGTGAGTCGAGGCCAGCGATGGGCGGTTCTCCATGCCCATGTAGTGGTGGAGAAGGAACAAACGTTACATAGCACGAGGGGCAGTTAGCAAATACGTTTTTTTAACTAAAGTAATGTAACGCTCCATTGGCTCGGAACACTACTGAATGAGTCCCGGGGAAGGAGGGCAGCTGAATCCATGTCGATTGAGCTGCCCTTGCGGGATTCACCCTTCTCTTCCGTGCCGTGCCGGCAAGGCCTGGACGATTTGATCTATTTAGGAGCTTTGGTTCTTTCGTTGCGGAAGGCTTCGTAGCGAGCTTTGGTTTCGGTATTGGGCGGGTAAAGGCCTGGCAATGGTGTTCCGGCCTTCACCTCACCCATAATCCACGCTTCCAGCCTTTCCTGCTCGGCTGCTGCCTCCACCACTTCGTTGAGTAGGGCCCGGGGGATGACGACGGCTCCATCTTCATCCGACACGATGACATCATCTGGAAACACCGCTACCCCGCCGCAGCCTATCGGTTCCTGCCAATTGACGAAGGTTAAACCGGCTACCGACGGTGGCGCGGCGACGCCCTTGCACCACACCGGCAGACCGGTGTCGAGCACACCCGCAACATCACGCACCACGCCATCGGTGACCAGGGCGGCGACACCACGCACCTTCATCCGGGCGCAGAGGATGTCACCAAAAATGCCGGCGTCGGTGATGCCCATGGCGTCGACGACGGCTATGCAGCCAGGAGGCATCGCTTCAATCGCGGCGCGGGTGGAGATGGGGGAACTCCAGGATTCTGGTGTGGCCAGGTCTTCGCGCGCGGGAACAAAGCGCAAGGTGAAAGCGGGGCCGACCAGGCGCTTCTGGCCTGGAGCCAGCGGCCTCGTGCCGCGCAGCCAGACATTGCGCAGGCCTTTCTTCAGCAGCACGGTGGTGAGCGTCGCGGTCGCGATCGCGGAGAGGGTTGCCGTGGTTTTTTCGTCTAAGGCGGAGGTTCCCAGATGGTCGCTCATAATAAATGAAATCAAATAGAGGGGATCATGCCGCCATCGACCCGGACGACGGAGCCGGTGATATAAGCGGCCCGTTCACTGGCTAGAAAGGCTACCACGTCGCCGTATTCCTCCGGGTTGCCTAGACGGCCGACGGGTATGCTGGCCGTATTCTCGGCCTCCACGTCTTCCAGGGTACGGCCTTCGCGCTTGGCTTTGGCCTCGTCTAGAAATTTTATGCGGCTGGTGGCGATGCGGCCGGGCAGAACGACATTCACCGTAATGCCGTCCTTGGCGACTTCACGGGACAGGGTTTTGGACCATCCCAGGAGGGAGAGACGGAGTGCATTGGAAATGGCGAGATTAGGAATCGGCGCGGCTACCCCCGAGGAAGCGCTGGTGATGATGCGGCCCCAATGGCGCGCGCGCATACTGGGCAGGACGCGGTCGGTCGTGGCTATGACCGAAAGCACCATGGATTGAAAATGTTTGGACCATAGCGCGGGGTCTTGACCACTGGCCGTGGTGGGCGGCGGGCCGCCGGTGTTGTTCACCAGGATGTCGATTGGCCCCAGTTCGCGTTCGATTTTCGAGATGTGCCCCTCGACTTGGGTTAAGTCGGAAAGGTCCCAGATCAGACCCAGGTTCTTGCTGCCGATGGCTGCCAATACTGCTTGCGTGGCGGCAATGGAATCGGCTCCTTTGCCGGCTACGGCGATGTTGGCGCCTTCGCGTGCCAGCGATTCCGCTATTGCCCGGCCCAAGCCGCCACCTCCGGCTAGTACCAGTGCAGTTTTTCCTTTGAGGCCAAAGTCCATAGGGTCATTCTACGTGTTCTTACAGGTGAAGAGCTGACGGTGCAGAGCCGTGGTATCCCACATCTCGCGAAAAACGAGCGAGGTGTGGGGCACCCAGCGTCCGTGGCAAGGTCAAGGTCTAGACCTGTAGTGCAGCTTACTTCCAGGCATCTGACTGATAGCGGGCTATTGCTTTTTCGTCGAATTGATAGCCTAGACCGGGCTCGGTTGTGAGCGCCAGGCCTCCATTATGGATTTTTAGTTGACGGTCGATAATCTCGCGGAAGTTGAATACTTTTTCGTCGGGAAAGTATTCGACGAATTGGCCGTTGGGAGAGGCCGCAACCATGTGGGCGTGCAAATCGTGGAACCAGTGGGGGCAGATGGTGACACCGTAGGCATCGGCCAACGCGGCGATACGGCGGAATTCCGTGATGCCTCCGCAGACCAGGGCGTCGGGTTGCAGAATGGACGCCGCCTGCTTGTCCAGCAATTCCTTGAAACGCCAGCGTCCTGCCTCGATTTCTCCAGTGGCTACGGGAATGCTGATGGCCGCCGCCAGTTTGGCGTGATTGTCGATCTGATCGGGGTTGAAGGGCTCTTCCACCCAATAGGGATCGTAGGGCGCGTAACGCTCGATAAAGCGCAAGGCTGTCGGTACATCGGACCAGGCATTGTTGGCGTCGAGCATGAGGAGTACATCCGGCCCGATGGCCTTGCGCGCCGCTGCGATCCTTGCCTCTTCTGACCTTAGGTCTCCACGGCCGATCTTCATCTTCACCGCGTCGAGGCCGAGAGCCACGTAACCGGCCATCTCTTCGCCCAGCATTTCGGGAGTCTTGCCATCGAGGTAGTAGCCGCCGCTGGCGTAGGCGGGAACGGTGTCCTCGTAGGCGGCGCCGAGATATTTGTAGAGGGGGAGATTGGCCGCCCTGGCGTTTCGGTCCCAGAACGCGGTATCCAGGATGCTGAGCGCCCGCATGACCGAGCCGACACGGCCATGCAGCAACACTTCCTGATACATATTTTTCCAATGCAGTTCTGTAGCGTAAGGGTCCACGCCGATGAGCATGGGCGCCAGCATTTCGCGCACCGCTGTCGTCACTACATTGCCGCCGGAGTGGCCGGCGTAACAATGGCCAATCCCTTCGATCCCGTCATCGGTGCGGATTTTTACCAGGCTGTAATCACGCGAGGTTACCTTGCGACGCGCAAAGGCAGTCGCCACACGCAAAGGAATATGTACGGTACGCGCCTCAACAGAGACGACCTTGGCCATTTTGTTCCCTTCCATATTTACATCCGTTGAAGGAGCAGGACGAGCCGGGCAAAGCCTTCCTCCCGCGCGGTCTTGTTTCCAGGGACAGTGTTGGTGGGATCCTCGCCGGCCCGCATGAAGCCGTGCCCGGCGCCATCGTAGGTGACGGGCTCATACTTCTTGCCGGCGGCCTTCATGGCTTCGGTAGTGCCTGGGATGGTAGCGCCGACGCGCGCGTCGTTGCCTGCGTAGAAGCCGTAAACAGGGGCGGTGATAGTGGTCACGTCCGCGGGAGCAGTGCCGTAAAAGACAAAGGCGGCGGAGAGATCTTTGCGATGGGCGGCAAAGGCAAAGGATTTGCTGCCGCCCCAGCAGAAGCCGACGACGGCGATTTTGCCATTGGCCGCGGGAAGATGTTTGCCGTAGTCGGCGGCCGCGTCGAGGTCGGCCATCACGGTGTCTGGATTCAGGCCGGAGACGGCTTTTACAGCTGCGTCCTGGCTGGGGAATTCACTGGAGCCGCCGCCCTTGGGTCCGAAACCGGAGAGTAGGTCGGGGGCGACTACGATGAAGCCTTTTGCTGCTAGCTCGTCGGCCATTTCCTTGGCCCAGTCGCTGAGGCCGAAGATCTCGTGTATGAGGATGACGACGGGCGCTTTGGTTTTTACCTCCGGATAGACCACGAAGGCCTGAACGGTGCGATCGCCGTGCTTGAGAGCTACGTACTCGTGATGGCGGGGGGATGCTTCGAGGCGGGTTTTCGCCCAATCTTGCGCCTGGACCGGAGCGGCAGCTAGAGACAGAAGTAGGACTGCAACGGTGAGTTTGAGAGTATTCGACATCGCGAACTTCATGGGGAGGAGTTTAGTCACTGAGAGTCAGGGTCGCAAGGGTCCGTGGTTAAGCCCGTGCAAAAGGGGGAAGCTGGGCGTTGACGCTTCCCATGGGGCGTGTTTGGATGAAAAGTGGCAATAAGCAAAGTTGTACTTCCGGTAGATGCGATTCTGCCGGAGATGATCGCGTCTCTCAAGCGCTCTCCTAACCTTGTTATTGAGGCACCCCCTGGCGCGGGTAAGACGACCCGTGTGCCGCCGGCTTTGCTTGAAATCGTCAGTGGTGAAGTCGTTGTACTGGAACCGCGACGGATCGCGGCCCGATTGGCAGCCCGACGTGTGGCCTGGGAGATGGGCGAACAGGTTGGGCAAACGGCCGGTTACCAGGTTCGGTTTGAAGAGGCAGTCAGCTCGCGGACGCGGGTGCGATTTGTCACCGAAGGAGTGCTTACACGACGGCTGCTCTCCGATCCGACGCTCAAGGGCGTGGGGGCCGTAGTGCTGGATGAGTTCCATGAACGACACCTGGAGAGCGACCTCGCATTGGCGTTGCTCAAGCGCCTGCAGCGGACGCGGCCCGACCTGCGGATCATTGTCATGTCAGCGACGCTCGATACGGGTCATGTCGCGGAATATCTTGGCGGATGTCCGGTCCTACGGTCAGAGGGGCGATTGTTCGAGGTTTCGATCCGGCACTTGCCGTACTCGCCTAAGAGCCTTGAGGCCCAGTTGACGGACGCGCTTGAGCTGGTGATCGGTGAGGAACCCTCCGGCGACGTGCTGGCTTTTTTGCCTGGAGCGGCGGAGATCCGGCGCGCGATGCGCGAGAGCCAGGCAGTCGCGCGACGGGCTAATTTGTTGGTGCTGCCGTTGCACGGCGACCTGTCCCCTGCCGAGCAGGACCGCGCCATCATGCCTGCTGAACAACGGAAGGTCATCCTAGCTACGAATGTTGCGGAAAGCTCAGTGACAGTCGAGGGCGTAAATGCGGTCATCGATAGCGGGTTGGCACGCATTGCAACTTACTCCCAATGGACTGGATTGCCGACGCTCCATGTCGGCCGGGTGAGTAAGGCATCGGCCCAGCAAAGAGCTGGGCGAGCGGGACGTACCGGGCCTGGCTGCGTGGTGCGTCTCTACGGCATAGAGGATTACCAGCGCCGGCCAGAGCACGACGCACCGGAGATCGCACGCAGCGATCTCTCCCAGCTTTGCCTGGCTCTGAGAGCGATGAGAATCAGCGACCTCGAATGGTTGGATGCCCCGCCGGAGGCAGCAGTGCTGAGCGCTGAGGGACTGCTCGACCGGCTGGGGGCGACCGAAGAGCGGGTCCATCACCTCGCTCGGTATCCGCTGCATCCGCGGCTATCGCGCATTCTCATCGCGGCTATCGAGCGCGGGGCAGGTGAGGACGGTTGCGTGGTGGCGGCGCAGCTTGGGTCGGGCGCGCGCTCGGAGAAAAATGATCTGCTCGCAGCCATGGACGCGGACCAGGATTATCGAACCCGGCAGCAGGTTGAGCAATTGCGCAGGATTGTACGCCCTGCCCGGCAGACGGAGCACAACGATGACGCTTTATTGATGTCGGTACTGGCGGGGTTTCCAGATCGGGTGGCGCGGCGGCGCGCAGGCAACCAGGTACTGCTCTCAACAGGGGGCTCGGCGGAGGTTGCGGGCGACCCTCCGCGATATGAGTTTATGGTGGCAGTCGATGCTGAGGATCGCAAGGATAAGCCGCTGCCGTTGATTCGCATGACGGCACGCATCGAGCCGGAGTGGTTGATCGAGTTATTTCCAGATCATGTGCGGGAGAAATCCGGCGTGGAGTGGAACCGGCTGGGCGAGCGGGTGGATGCCGTGAGTGCGCTGCTGTATGACGAGCTGGTGATACAAGATTCGCGGGGAGCGGCTCCAGACGCGGAGGCCGCAGCTGAGTTGCTGGCGCAGAAAGCGCTCGAGGCAGGCATCGATCGTTTTGTCGATAACGAGGCGATGAATGAATTTGTAGCGCGGGTTCAGTTCGCCGGCTTCGAGCCACCCGACATTCCGCAGGCGCTGAAGGACTTGTGCCTGGGGCTGCGAAGCTTTAGCGAGTTGAAGAACACGGCGGCCAATCTCATGGCGCTGCTTGAACAAAAAATGGGCACGCGAAGGCTGGAGCAGATTGCTCCCGAACGCGTTCGATTGCCGAATGGCCGGCAGACGAAAGTACACTACGAGCCCGGCAAGCCGCCGTGGATTGCATCCCGCTTGCAGGACTTCTTTGGCATGCGGGAAACACCGCGAATCGGGCCGGAGCAGACACCGGTAGTGGTCCACCTTCTGGCGCCCAATCGGCGGGCGGTGCAAACGACTTCCGACCTCGCAGGATTCTGGGAGCGGCTGTATCCGCAAGTGCGTCGCGAGCTGATGCGCCGGTATCCCCGGCACTCATGGCCGGAGCGGCCGTGAAGATCCGAAGGTCAGGTGTGTTGCGTTGGGGGCGGAAGCTTGACGTGCAGAACGTTTCTTAGATAGTTGATGTTGACTGCGAGATTCTGTTCGATGCTGCCGGTGCCGTCGTCAGGCCGCGGCGCATCGAGATCGTAGACCACCCAGCCTTTGAACTTTCGATCCCGCAGCAGCCTGAAGATAGCCGGGAAGTCTACGCCGCCCGCGCCGAGATTGTGATAGAGGCTCGCTTTCGCGTGTTCCGCTTGGGTTGGCGTTGCGGTATTGCCTCGATATCTCGGATAGGTGTCCTTCATGTGCACTTCGGCGATGCGCGGGAAGTAGTCGCGGATGATCTGCAACGCGTCTCCACCACCCAGGGTCAAATGTGCTGTGTCCGCTGTAAGGTACACGTGCTTAGGATCGGTGAGCTCCATCACCCTGCGCAGGTCACGCTCGCGTTCCATGGGTCCCCAGATATGAGGATGTGGCGCCAGCCTTACGCCGAAGGCCATGGTTTGCCTTCCGATTTCGTTGAGGGTGTGGGCGAGTATCTTGAGCTGGTCGTCGCTTGGTCCTCCTTGGGGACGGCTGCCCATGTTGGTCTTCCAATGATCGCAGCCACAGGGGGCGAGGAAGTCGCGAGCAAATGTCACCATGGCAGTGATGAGTTCGGAGTTGCCTTCGGCGCTAATCCAAGGATTAGATTGGGGGTTCGGTTGGGGATGGGAGCCAGCCTTGGAACGAAGTTGCGCGGGAGGTAAATCTCCAACATCAATCAAACTGATCCCGGAAGCTTCACACAGTTGTTTGAGTGCGAGTGGCCTGGCGACGAAGTCTCCCAGTTGTCTGGCATAGGGCTCGATACCTTGCAGCCCGAAGCGTGCCGTGTCGGAGATGATCTGCCGCATATCGGTGGACATGCGCAGATTTCCGTTTGGCCAGTCACCCCATAAGGAACCAGTAATCCCAAAGCGCATGTAGGGGTCGATGGGATCGAGGGATTTAGGGGAAGCTCCCCACATATAAGAGGTGCCCAGCGCCAGCGCTGAAGAAATAAATTCCCGCCTGTTAAAGCCGCGCATGTTTTGTTCCTTCGATTTATTTGAGTCCGAACGCATAGACATGAGCGTCATGGCTTACGACGAAGACTTTTCCCAGCGCCACGACGGGTTCGCTGAAATGCACCCAATCGGGGATGATCTTCTCGCTCGAATAGAGTTGTTTTCCCGTCTCCGCGTCGAATGCAAAGAGAACGAGATTGTTGACTGGGGTGGAGCGGTACTTAGCCGAGAGCGGGTTGTGATTGATTTCGTCCTGGGTTCCATGAACATAGGCCGGGCTCTGGATGGTCTGCTCTCCGGTCTGGATCACAAACAGCACACCGTTCGCCACCACGGGTGGATCGGGCACGATCATGTCGGGTGAAGTCCACTGTGGGAGTAGCGACACCTTGTCACCCTGGGCAACTACCTGGAATGCCATGATGCTGCCATGGGGTGCTGCGCCGCCACTGGATGGGAACTGGGGTGCATTTTTCGATGGCGGCCCCCACATGGGCACATACAGGAAGCGTTTGCCGTCAGGGGTTTCGTAGGTGGTAATGGACCCCCAAATGCCTTGGCCTGGATTTTTACCCTCGGCTGCATCATTGCCGAGCTGCGACGATTTGTATAAGGGGGCGGAGTGGGATGGGCGTCCGCCGAGATCAGCAGCATCGAGGAGGTAGAGGAAACCTTCTTTGCCGGCGACCGCGATGAGCGTTCGGTTCTGAAAAGCAAAAACGTCTGCGCTTGCCGAACCCAAATCAAGATCCTGGGTGTTTAAAAACTGCCAGTTCGAGGGCGTGAATGAATCCAGCAGCCGCGTCGCTTTTGGGGCCAGTTTCAGGACTGTCTCGCCAAAATCACCGGATGCCGGGTCGTAGAAACCGTCCGCGGTTTGCGTGATTACCGTGTCGTTCGGGCCCATGGTGACACCGCCGCGCCCCCAGGGCCCAGAGTATTTTGTGCCGCTGGTATAGAAGCGTGTCAGTTTCGGATCTGTAAGATCACTCACATCCATCGCGGAGACGCTGCCTGGCACCACGGGAGGTTTGCCGCCTTTGCCTGAAGGCAACTGGCCGCAACCGCGTCCGCTGGTGGTGTAGACCACGTTGTCGATGAGGTTCAGGCTCCAGGCACGGGCGAATGGTTCGACCATGCCGGCCGGCTTCATTCGGTCAGCGCCGTCGCTCAAATTAAGAGCACGCAGTTTACCGTCACTGGTGATGAGGAAAATGATTCCGTTTTGTTTATCGATCACTGGAGTGTCGTTCACGGTGTTCGAACAGAGCCAGGTGGCGGCCCACATGGGAGTGGCTGGATTGGTGAGGGTCTTCTGCCAAAACACTTTTCCTGTGTCCGCATCGAGCGCGGACATTGTGTCGTCGGCACCGAGCAGGAAGAGCAGATTTTTGGGACCCAGGGGCGTGCTCACGCCTTCGGCTACCAAGGGCGCCGTAAGGGTCGAAAGGACTATGCTTTTGGGCGGCGTCTTCAGCTGTGTGTTCCACAGCAGTCTCATCCGGGAAACGTTGCTCCTGCTAAGCCCAGTTTCGCCCTTGTTCCAGCCGGTGCGTTCCTGATCGTAGCCCCACGTGGTCCAATCCCGGGCCGGTGGGATGTTCTGGGCGTAACAAGCCCGGGCAAAAAGCAGCGATGCCAACACGATCGCGGGCGAGGAGATGGCAATCTTTAGCATTCCCGGAAGATTGATAGTCCCGGGAGGCCGCCTCTGTCAATGTCGCGGCACACTCCGACCTGCGGCGACAGGAAAAGCCCGTCCACAAAGGACGGGCTTCAGAGTTGTCATGCGCAGTGTGGGGTGTCAGCTATCCACGGCCGCCATGAAAGCCGCCGCCGCCATGAAAGCTGCTGCCCCCGTGGAAACCACCGCCGCCAAAGCCTTCTCCATGGAAAGAGCCTCCGGCCCCGTGGAATTGAGCATAGCCGCGGCCATAGTAGCCGCGATAACCACGATTGCCGGAGAACACCGGTCCACCGTAGTAGATGTATCTGGGCGAATAAAAGCCCCACCCAAAGGGATTCCACCATAGCCCATCACCGGGCAGCCAGGTATAGCCCCAGAAACCCGCGTCCCAATACCAACCTGGAGTCATGCCACCGTAACCAGCATAAGCCGAAGCCAGATTCATATTCGCCTCGGCCAGATATTGAGAGCGCAAGCTGCTCCATTGATAGAGAGGATCTTCAGCCTGATTGCGATCGAAGCTGGCGGGCTTGATTGTCTCGCTTGCGGCCAACTGGACCTCGCGATTGCCCTTTACCTTGATGACCTTTTGGTTATCGCCTCGACCCTGAAGCTCAGCCTCTCCCTTAAAGACCCGGACGCTGTCTTTATCCGCGTCGAACGCGTAGAGACCGTCTTTCAGCAGGCGGGTGGAGGCACCCGCGACCGTGATTTGCAGGTTGTTGCGCGGAAGAATTTCATCCACTTCAATGTCTGCGCGGCCGCGATCCAGCTCCACCTGGGTGTTCAATAGATCTGGTGAAATTAATTTGAGGGCACTGTTTTCTCCCATACGAAGAAACACACCGGGAGTGAGCAGCACTTCCGCTCTGCCATTTGCGGTCTGTAACAGCTGGCCTGGCTGGAGCGAGACAGAACCCACCGACTGCTGATTCAGTACCCGGCCGTCGATGGAGGCCGAACCTTCTATGTAATTGATAGTCCCTGGAACGGCTGGGTTTGCAGTCTGCGCTAGTGCAACAGGCGCGCACAAAGTCGCCAGGGAAAGCAATAGCGCTTTCAACCTTGGCATAGTGTTTCTTTACCTCTCTTGTTTATTAGACAGTAAACAGGCGAAAAGGTTGCGAAAACCGCTCCGGCGCGGGCCGCCAGCAGTTATCGCGCTTTGAACCTCTTGGTCAGGGCGTACAGATTTTGTGGCTGAATACGAATCACGCCCAACGGGGGCTGTCGATATCGGCAATGAGAAAGTTCGAAATCGAGACGGCTAGCGGCAAGATTCTTTTATGTGTCAGGCTACGCCACAAGCATGATCCGCCAGAAGAAGTGATTGAGCTTGAGACAGACTGAGTACCCTATGGGCAACGCGATGCGGTTTTATTACTCGCGGATGTGATCGGGGGCGGCCGCAGATTCACGTATCCCACGAAAGTGCCGAACAGAAGCTCTGCGTCCTGGGGAAAAATGTCGATAGGCAATAGAGGACACAGGCCCTGCGCGGCAACGTCTATCTTGTGCTGATGATTGTTCTTGGCCTGCTTCAGGGGCGGGCGGCGGCTGGCCAGCAAGAGCGAGCCGTGCCGCCGCCGTTACCTACCCTTACCAAGGCCCACGAAGTCCATACTCTGACGCTTAAAGAGGCGGTACGGAACTATCCCGTACGTCTGACCGCGGTTGTTACCTACTACGACGTGAACGCGGATCCGCGGCACCCGGTGTTTTTTGCCTCTGACGCTTCGGGCGCGATCTTTGTGTCGATGCCTGCGCTGCCTTTCCAGGCAGGCGACCTGGTCGAGATTGAGGGCGTAAGTGCCGCAGGGGATTATGCTCCTATCCTTAAAGGTACTGAGGCACACGTAATTGGGAAGGCCCCTTTGCCTCTCACTGCGCCGAGGGAGACCTTGACCGAGTTGCTGAGCGGCGCAGAGGACGGCCAATGGGTGGAGATTGAAGGCGTAGTACAGGCGGTTCGGGAATCCAGAGAGAACATCAGTTTAGATCTGGCTTTGAGCGATGGCGCCATCACAGCCAACACCATCAAAGAAGTGGGTGCGAATTATCACAGTCTAGTCGACGCCAAGATAAAACTTCGCGGCAATCAGGCGCCGCTGTTCAACCACCAGTTGCAGATGACCGGCGTTCACCTGTTCTTTCCCAATCGCGCGCAGGTGTCCGTTGAGAAACCAGGCCCGGAGCACCCCTTTGCATTGCCGGTGACGCCAGTCAGCGGCCTCCTGCGCTTCACTCCCGATTCCGCCCTACACCACCTGGTCCATATTCGCGGGACGGTTACGCTGGCGTGGCCCGGCCGATTGCTGTGCATTCAGGACCACCTCCACGGTCTTTGCGCGCAAACGGACCAGACCACTCCTTTGAGAGAGGGAGACTTAGCCGACGTAATCGGCTTTCCCATCATTGGCGCATTTACCCCCAGCTTGACTCACGCTACCTATAAGGCCGCGGGTTACACAAAGCCGGTGTCTGCTGTGGCTCTTACCACCGACCAGGCTCTAAGGGGCGACCACGACGCGGAGTTAGTCGCAATCCAGGGCCAGCTTATTGGGGAGGACGAGTCTGCAAGTGACCCAACGATCGTATTAGCTTCGGGAAAATTTGTGTTTTCCGCGGTGCTGGGGGCGCAATCCCCAGAGCAGCGACTGGCCTCCTGGAAAAAGGGAACCACTTTCAAAATAGTAGGAATCTGCGCGGTGAAGGACGGAACCGACCGAGCCGGTACCGCTGGGGACGGTTTTTCGACCCCGGCGTCGTTTCGCATCCTGCTGCGGTCGCCGCAGGATGTGGTGGTGATCAAGAGTCCTTCCTGGTGGACCCCAGCCCACGCGATCGCCATGCTGGGCGCGGGGGTCATGTTCATCCTGGCGGTGCTGACATGGGTGTTCGTGCTGCGCAAGCGCGTCAAAGAGCAAACCGATACCATCCGTCAGCAACTTGAGGAAGCGGCAAAACTCCGGAATGCCGCCGAAGAAGCCAGCCGTGCCAAGAGCGAGTTCCTGGCCAACATGAGCCACGAAATCCGCACTCCCATGAACGGCGTGCTCGGCCTGACCGACCTGCTTCTGGACACCGAACTCAACAGCGAACAACGGGAATATGCGGTCCTGGTAAAGTCGTCCGCCGACTCGCTGCTCACCACCATCAACGACGTGCTCGACTTCTCCAAGATCGAAGCAGGCAGGCTCGACCTGGAGTCGATCGAGTTCCAGTTGCGAGATGGCGTAGCTATGAGCATCGGAATGTTGGCCGTGCGCGCTCAGCAAAAGGGTCTTGAACTAACCTGCAATATCCACCCCGAGGTGCCTGACTCGGTGATTGGCGACCTGAGCCGCTTACGGCAAATCCTCGTCAATCTCATCGGCAACGCCATCAAGTTCACAGAAAGTGGCGCCGTGGGGCTCAGCGTCGAGGTGGATTCCCGGATGCCCGCTGAAATCCTGCTGCACTTCGTAGTGTCGGATACGGGCGTTGGTATTGCTCTGGAAAAACAGAAACTCATCTTCGACGCTTTCTCTCAGGCGGATGGCTCCACGGCTCGCAAGTTTGGAGGCACCGGTCTGGGCCTGAGCATCTGCTCGCAGCTGGTGGAGTTGATGGGCGGCAAGATCTGGGTGGAGAGTGCCTTGGGACATGGCAGTAGCTTTCACTTCACCGCTGTTCTCGGCGTAGGCAACCCGGTGATGGAAACCACTGCCCCGGCGCAACTGGCGGTGTTCTGCGCGCCGCTCGTGGAGTTCCCTTCAGCGGTCCCGGTCACGGATCTTGCCGAACAAAAGCAGAAAAAACACTTGCGTATTTTGCTGGCTGAGGACAATGCCATCAACCAGAAGATCGCCTGTCACGTACTGGAGAAACAGGGACACCACGTGACGGTGGCTGCGGATGGGCGCCAGGCGCTGAGCGCTCTCGATCAAGCTCGCTTCGATCTGGTGTTGATGGATGTGCAGATGCCGGAGATGGACGGGTTCGAAACCACCGGCGCCATCCGGGCCCGGGAACGACACACCGGGGCGCACTTGCCGATCATCGCCATGACCGCCCACGCAATGCAGGGCGACCGGGAGCGTTGCATTGCCGCCGGCATGGATAGCTACATCTCAAAGCCGCTTGACATTAAAGAGTTAATTGAGCTGTTGGAGAAGTTCGGTGTCGCCGCTCAGCAAGAGGGAAGCCCCGTCTTGAAGTAAGGGCCCGCGTGCGGGGGGCATTCGTTCAACAATCCAAGGGTGACTCAGCTCGCTCTCCGGGTAGACGTCAAAGGCAACGCCGTGAAGCCGGGAAAATCGGATGTCGCCTCTCTCGCAATGAACGCGAGGTAAGCGGCACACGCATTTGTTGCTATTTGGCGAACGATATCGGAAGAGTTAATTTGGACGTCATGAAGATTCGATGTCTTTGTCTCGTGCTACTCTCGCTTTGGCTTGGACCTGGGGCCGTTGCTCAGCCGGGAAAACCGGCGGATCTGGTGCTCACCGGCGACATCACAGGTACGCAGAATAAGACCTACTTAGAAGTCCCTTTTATGGTGCCGGCCGGTGTGCATCGCATCAGCGTCGACTTCCACTACACCGAACGGGATCAGCGCGCTACTCTGGATCTCGGCATCGCCGACCCGCAACGCTTTCGTGGAGAAAGCGGCGGAAACAAAAGCCATTTCACTATCAGCGAGACGGATGCCACGCCGTCGTATCTCCCGGGTGCGATTCCTGCCGGGGAGTGGCGGCTGATCATCGCGGTTCCTAACATGCGCCCAAAGGTGGTTTCGCACTACCAGGCAGAAATACGCTTTAACTCCCGGGCCGAAGACGCGGCTTTCACCACCCAGCCCCTGGCCACGGGAACGCGGTGGTATCGCGGTGATCTGCATATGCACACGGCGCATAGCGACGGCAGCTGCCAAAGCCAAAGCGGCCGCAAGGTGCCTTGTCCGCTGTTTTTGACGGTGCAGGCAGCGGCGGCGCGCGGCCTGGATTTCATTGCGATTACTGACCACAATACCGACTCGCATTATGATGACTTGCGCGAGCTGCAACCGTTCTTCGATCACCTGCTGCTGATACCGGGGCGCGAGATGACCACTTTTCATGGCCACTTCAATATATTCGGAGTGACGCAGTTCATGGACTGGCGGATCGGCGAGGGCGGCCTTGATCTGAACGCTATGCTTGCGCGACGCACGTGCCAAGGGCGGCATTGCTTCTGTGAACCATGCCGAAGCACCGGAAGGGGAACAATGCATGGGGTGCCGCTGGATGCCTTCTGGGGAGCCGGACATTGGACTTTTCAGCGCAGTGGAAGTAATCAACTACGGGGAGATCATGTTCTCCAGCGCGAAGTACTGGGACTCTCAATTGCGCGCAGGGCCACCGCCTGGCTGCGGTTGGTGGCAGCGACAACCACAACGCGACGATTCCGCCAGGTGACGTGGGAGCGATTGGCTGGCCGACGACAGCGATTGAGGCTGATGAGCTTTCCGTGCCGGCGATCCTGAATGGAATTCGCTCCGGACGCACCTTTATCGATCTGACTGCCTCGCGGGACAAGATGCTGGACTTTGAGGCGGAAGCGGAGGGCTCGTCGGCAAAGATGGGCGGCACGCTGCACACAGACCACTGGCACCGTCGATTTCGCTGCGCATCCAACCGTTGCGACCGAGGGATCTGTGGTCCACCTGTTGATGGACGGTGAGGACACAAACACACCTCTTCCGCTCGACGGGATCGACTCCACCGTGAAAACTACGCTCACGCCAGGCCCTGGCCGGCATTGGCTGCGGTAGAGGTGCGCGACTGCGCCGGGCGTCAGCGAGTTGATCAGTAGTCCGCTGTACATAAATTTTCCTGAGGAATAAGCGATGCGAAGTTTCGCCCTGGCTCTCCTGCTCTTGTTCCTCTGCTGAGTATGCGCAGCAGTCGCATCCTGGTTCGCGCACGGTGATGGATGCGCACAACTGCTATCCCTACTTCGAATGGTGGGGCGACCGCATCGATCGTGCTCTTTCCGCGGGCACTCCCTTGGCAATCGAGCAGGACCTTGCCTGGCATACCGATCCCAAGACGGGCGCAGCTGGTCGGTGGTGACCCACGGAGAACCAACCTACGGCAACGAGCCGACCATGGATCAGTATTTCTTCGAGCGGGTTCGGCCGATCGTAGAGAAGGCTCTGCGGGAAGGCAACCACGGCAATTGGCCGATCATTACGCTCAATCTCGACTTCAAGGACAACAAGCCGGAGCACCTGGCGGCTGTGTTGGCGCTGCTCCGCAAGTATCAGTCCTGGCTGACGACTTCGGTGAAAGGGGCCGAGGCAAGCGGAGGTCCAGCCACTGGACGTAAAGCCAATATCTGGTGCTGACCGGCGAGCCCGATGAGCAGCAAACCGTGTTCTACGATCAGCTGCAAACCGGAGATCGTGTGTTGCTGTTCGGCGCCATTCATACAGCAGATAAGGAACCCTCTGCAGCACCCGAGGTCATGGATCCTGGCAAAGCCACGAATTACCGGCGCTGGTGGAACAATCCGTGGAAGGTGGTCGAGGCCGGCGGCCAGCCAGAACGCCGGCGAGTGGACGCGCGGCCAAAATGAACCGGCTTCGCGCGCTGGTAGAGCGCGCCCACGCGAACGGTCTGTGGATTCGCTTCTATACCCTCGACGGGGCGACCAAGGCACAGCTCAGTTGCAATGGTTGGTTCCATGATTACAATTTCGGCTCGCTGGATAAGGCGCGGGTGCGCTGGCGCGCTGCTATCGCCGCCCATGTCGATTACCTTGCGTCGGACCAGTATGAGCTGGTCGCGCAGGAAATTCATCGGGGTCGCGACCAACGAGAAAAGCAAATGACCCTTTGTTGTTCGGCGCGAGAACGAGTGAAAACGGCTAGAACATGCTCGGAGGTTTGCTTTGAAGGGTCTCTGCCTGATGATTTTGGTCTCGTTTCTTCCCGGATGCTTGCTTGCCCAGACCCAATCTGCGGGACAACGACCATTCCTAATGGAAGGCAGATCACGCCTATCGGCGATTGGATATCTGTGGCGCCATTTCCGTTTGCCTTGGCGCTTCGTCCAGATGGCCGGCAACTGGTTGCGCCATCGCTGGGTTTTCCCTTTGCTCTGAACATTATCGATCGCCCCGCGAGTGCGGAGCACAAAGTGACGCAGAATCCTCGCGGGTTCCTAAGCGTTCCGGGAGTTGAGTTTTATGCCGGGGTAGCATACTCTCCCGACGGGAAGCTGCTTTATCTTGCGACGGGAGACAGCGGCGCCGTCGATGTACTGTCGATGGCTGATTGGCACCGGGTGGCGCGGATCAACCTAAATGGCGCATTGCAAGGCCATATTTACCGGGAAAGCTTCGCCGCATCGCTGGTGCTGACAAAGGATGGACGCAGGTTATATGTGATCGACCAGGCCAACTGGCGAGTGGTGGTGATCGATACGGCGACGAAGACGAAAGCCGCAACACTGGCAACCGGAGTCAACCCGATCGCCATTTGCCTGAGCCCCGATGACAAGCGGCTCTACATCGCCAACTCAGGCCTGTTCGAATATAAGACGATTCCTCGGCGCTGACAACGCCGACCGGTTGCACAGTGGGCTGCATTTTCCACCCTTCGGCTATCCATCGAAAGCCGCGGAAAACGGAGCCTCCGTCGAAGGCCGGCAGATCCCGGGACTGGGCGACGCCAACAATACCCGGGGAAGCTCGCTATGGACCTATGACATAAGCGACCGCGCAAGGCCAGGCACGTAGCCTCGCTGAGGCTGGGTACACCCATCTCGTCCACGAGAGTGGTCGGAGGCGCCGCACCCTCCGCGGTGGTGGCCAACGAACATGCAGTTTATGTTGCATTGGCGCACGAGGATGCAGTGGCAGTCATCGACACCGATGGCCGAGGGTTGCAGACGCAAATTCCACTCACTCCTTTTGTGGGTCCTGAGTTTCAGGATCGTGAAGGCAATCCTTTGCGCGGAGTCATGCCAAGTGGACTCGCGCTCAAATCCAACCGGTTATATGTAACCGAAACAGGTATCAACGCACTGGGGGTGATCGATACCACCGAGAGACGAGTCATCGGACACCTGCCCGTGGGCTGGAGCCCCTCCGCCGTCACGGTTTCTGCGGACGCCCAAATGCTTTACGTCGCGAACTCCAAAGGCAAAGGGAGTGGTCCCAATGCGGGGAGCAAATTCAACCCGGCTCTCCATGGGGCGTACATCGGAGAGCTGGAGTTGGGCAGCATCTCAGCCATCCCTACGAGCGATGGGGAGCGGGCGCAAGAGCAGTCCGGTAATGTCGTCGTAAACAACATGGCGGCGCGCATGAAAAGCGGCCCACTGCCGCATCTGAAGCATGTGTTTCTCATCATTCGCGAGAACCGTACCTTCGACGATGTTTTCGGCGACTTCCCTGGAGCGGATGGAGACCCGGCCCTGGCTCGCTATGGCATGCACGGCCGGGTAAAGGGTGCTCCCGCGATGCAGGACCTGCACGTAACGCCAAACGCGCACGCCATGGCGGCTCAATTCGCAACCAGCGACCATTACTACACAGACAGTGACGTATCCGTAGACGGACATCGTTGGGCGCTCGGCATTGCACCAACGCCCTGGATGGCGCAGGCATGGCCTTCCAGTTACGGCGGCCGCAGGCATGGCAACCCCTTCAGCCCAGCGCCCGGACGGCGCGCCCTGGGAGGGGCTACGGATGGGCCTATGCCGGAAGACGAACCTGAGTTCGGTTCGTTGTGGGAGCACGTCAGCAACAGTGGGCTTGGCGTGCTGAACTACGGCGAGTCTCTGGAAGTGGAAGGAATGGACGAGATGGTGGGATCCGAACCGGAAGGGCAGCGTCTATTCCTGAACGCTCCTATACCGCAACCCGTCTTCGCAGCAACGGACCGCAATTTTGCAACGATCAACCTGGGTATTCCCGACATTGTTCGTGCTGCGGAATTCCGCAAAGATTTTGCGGCGCGATTATCGGCCGGCGATGTTCCAGCGCTGATCGTCATGCGCCTCGGAAACGACCATACGGCCGGTCCACGCCCCAGCGATGGATATCCGTTGCTTGAGTCGTATGTGGCCGATAACGACCTGGCACTGGGGCAGATCATCGATGTTCTCTCGCACAGCGCCATCTGGAAGGATACAGCGGTCTTCGTCACCGAAGACGATCCGCAGAGCGGGGTGGATCATGTGGATGCTCACCGCAGCGTTCTGCTGGTCATGGGTCCTTATGTTCGCGGCGGCTTCCTCTCGCACCAACACAGCAGCATGGGCAGCATACAGAGAACCATTTACGAGCTGCTTGGACTTGGATCACTCAACCTTGAGGATGCGTTGGCTTCTGACCTGAGCGATATGTTTACCACGGAGCCAAATCCTACGCCCTACACCGCGCTGCCCACTGATTCGCGAGTCTTTGACCCGGCGCGGGCCCGCATTGCCAGACCGAAGACAGCGAAAGAGAAAGCAGACTTGGCGGATATCGACGACAGCCAAAAGATCCGCAAGAACTTTCAAAAGAGGACGGCAACCCATTCGGACCAAGCACCGGCCATGCCTAAACAGCAATGACCACGATTGCGCTATCGATCAGAATCGCCATTCCACCTTGGCGTAGGCGCTGCGCTTGATCAACGTGCTCATCGTGCTACCGGTGGAGTCGACGAACTCTTGGTGGCGGTCCCGCAGTAGATTCTGGCCGAACAGGCTCAAATTTATCTTTTTATCGAGCGGCCACGATAACCCGGTATCTAGCCGGGTATACGAGGGTTCCGTGGGATCGTTCAGGCGGCCGACGAAGTAGGCAGACGTATCCCAGGACAAGCCGCGGAGCAGATCAACGTGGGAGCGAAGCTGTGCGGCGTTGACCGGGCTACTTCCCTGGGCTTCGCTCACCGATGCCGTGTCCTGGCTTGTGGGAGCCAGATGCATGTGTATCCGCTCGAAGGCGTAGCCAGGATTCAGGGTCCAGCGGCGGGTCGCTTTCCAGTTCACCGCGACCTCAAAGCCGTGAGTTTCTCCGTGCATCAAATTCTGGATAACCAAAGGTAGAACAAGGTGGGGCAATGGCATCTGCGCGAGAAACGGCGGAGAGGGTTCGCTTGTGTTTTGGTGGGCATAGTTGTTGTAGTAGGCGGTGACGTCGATCGACAACTGTTCCAGAAAGCTGGTTCGATACCCTATCTCGTAATCGGTAGACTCCTCGTTGCCAACGAGCGGATTGCCAAAGACGGTGACCACAACTGGAATTCCCCCCGGACCGGCGAACGTACCGACGTCTGAACGCAAGGCAGCGTCTGTCTCACTGGGGGTCCGCGCTGTTTTCGAAAAGGCTGCCCAAAGCGTGCTGCGCTGTGTAGGGGTCCAGGCCACACGAGCGCTTGGCATGATGCCAAAACCCGTGTAGTGATTGTGCTCCAACTTGGTTCCGAGAGTAAAGAAGAGGTGATCCGGCACAACCACGATCTCGTCCTGGAGGAACGAACTGAATAATTGTGTGTTGAGGTCGGCGGGAATCAATGAGGCGCTTGAAGATCCTTCGGATCGAGAGATCGAATAGCGATACGTTCCTCCACAGACGATCTGTTGCCGTGCTCGCACGTTGAGGTTGTGCTGAAAGTCGATATCGAATGTGTGCCGCTCCTCGCGCAGTAGATCGTTGCGTTCGTAGGTGTCATAGGAAAGCTGAAGGCTGGAGTTGGAACGAGGAGACGAGGTGTGATTCCAGACACCCTGGAGAAAGCCGCCCCCGACATTGACCAACAGCTGAAGGTCCTGCTCTGCGGGAGTGGGAATGATGACAAAGTCGCTGGTAGGAAGTCCCTCACGGGCGCTGTAAATGTCTCCCTGGACCATCAGCGTGTTTTTCGAAGAGAGCACACTATCAGCACGGAAGCCGCCGCGCAGCATACGCCATCCATCTTCTCCGTTCGGGCCTATGTTCGTGGGAAATTGACCCTGGTTGAAATATTTCGCATACGCGCGATAGCTAGTGCGCTTACCTAGCTCGCCGCCGTATTGGATGGCCCCAAACCCCTGGTCGACATTGCCGTCACCCGCAACCAATTGCAGGCCCTGAGTGGCTGAGGACTGGCTGGTGATGATGTTGATGACACCATTTACGGCGTTCGCACCCCAGATCGAGGCGCCCGGTCCGCGGATAACTTCGATTCTTTCAATGTTTTCCAGAGGAAGGTCCAAAACATCCCAGAACACACCTCCGAAGATTGGCGTGTATACGGTTCGGCCATCCATCAGCACTAACAACTCGTTGCTGAATCGTGCATTGAATCCGCGCACGCTGACCGCCCATGTATTGGCGTTGATCCGGGCCACGTCCAGTCCGGGAACCATTCTCAACAGATCCGGAATATTGTTTGCCCCCGAGCGGCGAATGGCCTCCGGTGTAATTACGAAGATTGCGGACGCCGCCTTGGAGAGGCTTTGCTCTGTTTTGGAGACCGAGGTCACCCGGAAATTCATCAGTTCTTCGATACTGAGGTTGGTGAGATCCCTTTGTTTTTGCTTTGCCCACGCGGAGAGGGCCAGGGAGGCACCGAGGGCGAGGAGAACGACTCGCACAGTGCACCGGCGCACAACTTCCGCTGGTTCGGTTCGTCTCACCATGTTTCATTGGCCCACGAACGCGGAGCGGGCTGCCCGTGGCAGGGGTCAACGGTCGCGCGGGTTCTCAGGAAAACCGCTCTGGCGCCCCCGTATTGATCTATCGGCCGAAAAAGGGCGGACGTTACCCTGAGAGACGGCTATTACGTACTCCTCCGCCAACTGCCAATTGCCTTGAGCAATCCCAAGAGCGTCCACAAGGATCAGCATGTTCGCGCTCTCCTCGACCGGCATTTGATTCTCTTCGGTGAGCTCTCCTCCCCCATACACCTGTCCATCGGCGAGCGGATAAGTGCCCAGATCATGCGGCGCGAAAGGCCAGCGCCATCGCGGAAGCGCAGAATATTCAAGCACCGGCTTTAGCTGGGCCTCGAGTAAAGCGGGATTGAAGAATAGGAAAAACGGTGCTGACGGATACAAAACGTCTACGGTCGAAATACAGCCATTGCTAAAGTTTTCCTTGGGAAAAAGCATCGGCGTGTCGTCAATGTCCGCGACGAAGCCATGAGCGGCGAGTGTCTGCCGGTACGCCAGCGTTCCCAGCTCCGCATAGGACTTGCCGCCGACATGTTCCAGGTCGCTCGTGAGTTCCGCATCAAAGCGGTTGCCACGCTCTTCAAGGCGGGTGTACTGAGTCTCCGACTCGACTAACATGGCGCCCGCAGTCTGTCCGTTTCTGCGCCAATAGGGCCGTCACTTGCGATCGAGATATTCGATGGAATCAGTCTCGTCATAGGCGATGAGCACATGCCGGCTTACGGGTTTACCTGCAGACACTTTTGCATTCAATCGAACCGCCAAGTGCGATGCACCTTCACGGGGCTGTCGTGGCATCTCCATATCATCGGATTGCGGCAATTCACGAGAGGCCATGAAGTCCGGGATCGCCTTACTTGAGGTGACCAGAGTCGCCTCCTCCTGGTCAGGTACAGCAAGATAGAAATATCCCCAGTCGATTCGAAGGTTATCGCCCCCGCGATTCAGCACACGCTGGTCGCGTGACCCAACCCGCAGCACCTCCATTCCAGGAAGCTTTGATCTTCCCCACGTGACTGCCTCGTCATCTGAATTCACGGCTACACGAGGGCTCACATCGAGCAGCAGGCTGACGGAATGGGGCCGCCCATCGGTGGAATTGATGTTCCATGTCAGATAGTCGACAGGACGTGATAATGCTTCAAGATCTTGCGGCAGCGCTGCAGTAAAGAGCCTGACCTCCAAGGCCACTCCGGCAGTCTCGAATTGTAAAGGGTGTGCAGTGGAGTCACTCGAAGCGATACCTGCTGCATTGGCGGGACCTGCCGGGGATCAGCACCCATACACCTGAAGCAGACCCAAGTGCTTCTCCCATTTAACTCCCTTTCGAAGGCGTGAGGGCACGCCTTTGCCACTGCTGCTGAAGGTGAACGACTAGATATCAAAACAATACAGGAGCTCTTACGGCATGCAACCCCGAGGCCTCAGAGGACAATCAGTGGGCTGATGCGCCCGCTGGGATCTCCCGAAGTTGATACCGCTTATTCTGTGCCGCCTCAGACTGCGTCGGATTTCGCAATGCTGCCAATTGTTTCAGCAAGGAGGATATGCGGTCTTTTTGACCGGTCTTCCGGAGTCCCAGCACTAGATGAAAAATTGCCTGCTGGTCCTTCGGGTCAACTGCGAGAGCTGCATTGGATTGCTCGATGGCAAGGGAAGTATGTCCATCCCGGAGGTAGATGGTTGCAAGCAGGTCGTGAGCCGCCACCATCGAAGGATCGAGCTCGGATGCCCGTCTCGCCGCGGCCACTTCCTCCGCATAGTCAAAGCTGCCCTCGTGTGGGCTCTCCTGCGAAAGCGCCTCGGCAAGAAGGTATTGGGTCAGGGCATCCTTTGGCTGGGCCTTGGCCGCTGCGCGAAATGCGGCGAGAGCTTCGATGGATTTGTGTTGCTGCGATGCCGCCAGTCCCTGAACCGCGCCAAGCACTGAGAGTCTTGGATCGAGGCGATTCGCCGTCTCGAAATCGTCCGCAGACTCGTCGAATTTTCCGAGTTGGGTATACAGGATTCCGCGAACCAGGTAGAGGCGGGCTTCGTTCGGAAGCTGCCCGATGCCGGCATTCAGAATGTCGATGCCGACTTGCATCGACGCGTGATCGTAGGACAGATTAGCAAAATCCAGATAGGCGTCTACGTTCTTTGGATCGGACAGAATTGCCTTGCGCAACAACTCGATTGCATGTTGCGTGTCGTTCATCGACTCGTAGATATCGGCCGCGAGCAGAAGAGCGTCACCTTGGCCTGTGCCCACCTCAATGGCGGGCTGCAGGGTCGATAAGGCGTCTTGAGGGTGGTTTGCCTTCCACAGCGCGAGAGCCAGGTTGAAGCGAATGCTGTCAACGGATGGTTCCGCGCTGAGAGCCCGCTGGAATAGTGGAATGGCCTGGTTGTACTGGCCGGCCTGTGCCAGGCAAGCACCGTAGGCTGCCAAGGCGATCGGCTGATTTGCGAGTACTTCTCCGCCCTTCTCAAAGTGAGGGACCGCGCCGGCGCAATCTTTCCCTGCATATTCCAGAAACGCGAGCATGGTATGCGAGGTAGGGTCGTTGGGCAGCTGAGCGAGCACTCTCAAAATCAACGGCTTTGCCCGCGCGCTGCGTTGTTGGTATTCAATCTGCGCCGCCCCTTCGAGCGCAGGCAGATAAGCTGGGTCCAGACCGAGGGCACGGCGGTAGGAGTCGAGTGCCGCTGAGGGCTCTCCTCTCCCGGCATAGGCAATTCCGCGCAATGCCCAAATTCGTTTATCTTTAGGGGTTTTCTTAAGGGCGACATCGCATTCGCGCAATGCACCATCGATATTCTGGTTGCGTAGAGATTGGGTAATCTCGTCGACAGCGCTGCCGCCCGGATTGGTTTGCGCAAATGCCCCGTTCCCGGTCCGCAGAAAAGCGCAAATAAGGAGAACATGCGCCCAAGGCAGGGCCATTTGTCTCCATCGTATACAGAAAATTCGGAGTCCGTGCATTCTCGGCACTGCTCGCCCTAATCAGACGTGAGCAAAAATTTAGCGCCGGTCAACACTACCGGTCACTCTTTTCAACAACTCCAGATCCAGCCTCAATTCTGCTATCAGCCGCCTTAGTCGAGAGTTTTCGTCCTCCAGCAGGTGCAATCGTCCTGCAGTAGGGAGCTTATCCAAACCACGAGGGGTTGGCTTGGAAGCCGCGTGAGACGAAGCGACCGCGTACATTCCGCGCCTCCGGGGAATTCCTCTATTCCCCCGCCCCAGTTCGGCCGCGTGATTGTTTGGGCAATACTGCAAACCTGAAATTGCACTCAACACTTTCTTTTTAGCCTCGCGCGACACAGTCCCGGATCCATTGACGACTCGCGATACCGTCGCAGTCGAAACCCCTGCCAGCCTGGCAATATCTATCACCGTGCATGAGCGGGCGTTTCGTGCTCTCTCCATAGACATGCGCTTGCATTCAGAAATTCAACCTGGCGCCGAGCAGCATATTGCGCGGCGGCAGGGTGGAAGAAGTTTGTCCAAATCCTCCATCCTGCAGGTTTGCATCGACGCCGTTCAGGTTGACACGATTGAACAGGTTGAAAAAATCGACGCGGAATTCGAAGTTTATGCTCTCTCTAATCTGCGTAACTTTCTTAACGGAGAAATCGGTGTCGGCGTATCCCGGATTTCGAAACTGGTTCGGCGTTTCGTTCCCCTCTTTTCCGAGCGTTGGTAGCGTGAACTGTCCGCAAGGTAGAACTCCACCGGGACAGGTTGGAAAAATTCCCTGCCCCACTTGATAGTCCTTTCTACTATGTTTCTGCTGATAGCCGGTGATACTGGGGTAATCATTGTTATCGCCGTCAGCGTTGAAGTCGCCGCTACCTGACGCGAACTGCAAATTTCCCGCCGCCATTTCAGCGGCATAGTTTGCCGACGTTAGCGGGGTACCATCAGCGGCGGTCGTACTAACGGACAACGGAGCTCCGCTATAAACCGTGAAGGGATAGCCAGACTGCAGAACGGTGAGTCCCGAGATCGTCCAGCCTCCGAGTGCGCGGCTGGCAATGGCATTGGACAGGTGGTCTCCGGGCAGCAGATAACTGGCGCCCAGAGAGAACCGGTTGGGAACATCCCATGGAGACGGAGCATAGAACTGGCTGTACGGATAGGCAATCGGATAATTTTGCCAATTATCCATCGATTTCCCGTGGGTATAAGAAGCGGTAAGGAAGCCCCGTTGCGCAAAGCGGCCTTTCACTGCGACGATAAGGCTTTGATAGTTCGCGATGGCTCCATTGAAGGCATAGTTGATGTTGCCGAAGCTTGTGTTTAAACGCGTCTGGGTCCCCGATCCCGTATAAGCGCCGGTAGCGGAAAATTTCGGCTCCACAAGCAGGTTGCCAGAAAACGCATTGACGTCATTTCCATAAGAGGTAGAGCCCTGGTTTCCACCGCCGGTTATCAGGTTCCCCGAATGTGAGGCCGTGTAGCCAATGCTTGCGACCATGTTGTTGGTAATCTGATGTTCGATCGCCAAACTCCAATTGAGGGTGAAAGGCGAACCCAGGGTCGGGTTTACTCCACCGACGTTGATTTGCGAGCCGGTTATGCCGCCCTTGGCGTCCAGCGGGGTTCCTTTGAAAGCAGGATATTGAAACCCGAACGGATATTTATTTTGTGTTCCATAACCAAAGATCGGTGGAGCGGTCGACCCGTTGTTGAAGAAAGTGGGAACAACCGGTCCTGGAGGATTGCCGCCCAACCCGTTCTCCGCGTTTCCTAAGGTGAAGTAATCGTGGTACAGGCCTATTCCCCCGCGCACTACCCACTTTCCATTGCCGAAGGGATCGTACGCAAACCCTCCTCGCGGGGTGAAATTCCAATTCAAGTCGTGGTTGAAGACATGCTTTTGTTGCATCATGACCGCGTTCGCCACCTGATCCTGGAAGTTGGAGCCGGAAGCCAGGTGGAGATTTGCGAGGACTGTCGATGGAAGCGCTATATACGGATTGCCGAAGTCATCGTAGCGAATTCCATAGTTCACGGTGAGCTTTCGCGTCGCCTTCCAGGTGTCTTCGACGAAAGCTCCGCCCGTCGTTTCCTGATAGCCATAAGTGTGGTTGCCGGGCTCCCCGGTCACCGGGTTGTAGGCCAGGCCGCTTTCGCTGTAGGGGTGATCGTTGATCAGCTGGATCATATTCGTGTATTGGAGAGATGGCTGAGCATATGCGGCAGCGAAATAGGCAAGGTCATTGCCATGCCATCCTTCGTACCCCACCTTGAAGGCATGTGCTCCATGGATATGCGTGAGTACGTCGCGCCAGTGGTAGCTATGTTGGACGTAGTCGCCTAAGGCGAAACCATCTCCAAAACCCACTCCCAGCCCGGTAACGCTGACCCCGGGCACGGTAAAGAGCCCGGAGGACGGGGAAAAGCCCTCGATCCGGCCATATCCAAAGAAGCCCTCGTTCAGGGTAGAAGGAGAGAAGGTATGCGTCTCGCTCCCCTGCAGCGAGAACGTATAGAAGTTATTCGTGGTGTTGAATGCCGGCCTGACCGCTGGGCCGCCGGTGCTGATGGTATCGCGATAGAACAAACCGTACACCCGATCTTTATCAAAATACTTATCGATGCGGATGTTGTACTGCTTCGAGTTGTTATAGCTCGAGGAATTGAAGTTTCCCTGGTCAAAGACAGGAGTGGCACAAGGAATGTTATCGGTGCTTGGAGTGGCGCACCCGGTGTTCGCCGCCAAATCCTGAGGTCCGAATTCCTGCAGCGCATTCTGAAAAACGTTCCTGAATGTCGCGTTTGAGGGTTTGTACTTGGTCAGCAATTGAACCTCTGGACTATTGGGCGCCGCGGCCTGTGCAAAGGCTACGAAGGCTGGGTCTTCATACGTTTGCAGCGACGATCCATTCGATGCCAGGGAAAAGTAAGGCTCGTAGCTGACGAAGAAGAAAAACCTCTTATGGGGGATCACCGGGCCGCCGACACCGAAAGACATGTTATTCACGTGGTAGGGCGCCAGTTTTTGCGGCTGAGGGACACCGAACTCGCCCCTCGCCGTTAGACCTTGATAGGTGTAGTAATAGCTGGCAAATCCGTGAAACTGGTCTGTTCCAGACTTGGTTGTCATTACTGTCTGGAGGGAGCTGGCGCGGCCATAGTCGACGGTATAGGTATTGACCTGTATCGTCGTTTCCGCCAACGAATCAACATTGGGGGTGAGGTTGAGAACGCCGGGCCGGATGCTGCTGGTAACGTCGAGCCCGTCCACGATAAATTGATTGCCGTTCTGTCCGCGCCCGTTCGCGCTTGCGTCGATGTAATTCTCCGGGTTGAAGTTGGTGGCGGTGCCGGCACCGAGACCTGTGACCCCCGGCGTCAGGGTGAGCAATGCGGTCGGATTGCGCGTTGCCAAGGGCAGGTTCTCAAGCGCCACGGTATCGAGTGTTTGCTGATTTCTGCTGTCGCTGGTGTCGAGCAGGGCCGCTTGCGTGGTAACCGTGACGCTGGTAGCCACCTGGCCGACAGACACGGTCAGCGGCACGTTGCGCGTCTCTCCGGCATTCAGCACAATCTCTGTTTGCGCTGTTGAGAATCCCTTGGCCGTGGCTGAGACTGTGTAGTTGCCGGGACCGAGGCTGGCAAATCGGAAGACCCCGCTCGCATCGCTTTGCGTGGCCTGGGTTACTTTATTGTCCGCGTTGGTGAGCGTGATGGTCGCGCCCGGGATCGATGCTCCGGTGGAATCCTGGACGCTCCCTTGAACTCCCGCATTAAATTGGGCGAACGCCGCCGGTGCCACCATCAGGAAGAAGAGCCACGCGAACTTCCGTGTGAGTTTTCCAAACGTGCCCATCACCGCCTTTAACGACCGTCGGGCTGTCTTCTCAAGACTGACGAAACCTTGCGTCAACCGTGCCATTTCATCCTCCAAAAACGTCACTGACTGGAAACTCTTACTTGTGTGTTCGAGCGAGACCCAGCGAAGCTGCCATCACGCCATATCGATCTGGGTGCGTCGTGTAACCGGTTTCATGCACGCCCCGGAACCTTTACCCAGCCCACGCGAGAGTATGGGCTGCGAGTGCGAGCGCGCATGAGCTACCCCGGTGAGTTTTATATAGTCCGTTCTGACTACGTCACCGGAACACCCTCGCCGGGTTGAGTTGCTGTTGTCTGGCGCCCGGAGTAAACTCCCGCCATCCATGCGATGGTCATTGTGAGTAAGAGACAATTCTGGGTCGCGAAACTAAGAACATCTCTGGGTCTCCTGTTTTTGGCAGACCTAGCGCTACTGTGGCTTGCCGGTTGCCAACGCCATTTGCCCCTCGCCATCGCGGTCATTCCACGAACTTGTGGCACGATCATGTGGGAGCCCGAGCACAGCGGCGCCCAAGCCACCGCCCTCAAGCTCGGCGCCCGTATTTACTGGAATGCCCCTACTCGAGAAGATGACGTCGAAGGCCAGATCGCCCTGGTGGAGCGAGTCAGCAGCAAGAATTACCAGGGGATTGTCTTAGCCCCTGATCAGGCACGCTCGCTGATAACGCCGATACAGCGGGCCATGCAGCGCGGTCTGTCCATCGTGGTGATTGGCTCGCCCTTGCCTGTGCCGGCGGGCGAGAGACTTGCCTACGTCTTGAATGACGAGCAGGCAGGAGGCCGGATCGCCGGTCAGCGAATCGCCACCATTCTCCATGGCTCAGGTTCAGTCGCGATACTCGGCATTGATAGCGACATTACGGGCATTATGACGCGCGCACGCAGCCTGGAGGAGTTCCTGGTCAGCAACTACCCACGCATTCGCATCATTAAGAGAACCGGCTCTTTTAATGTCCCGCATGAGCAGCAAGTTGCCGAGGAAACATTAAAGAGTAATCCCGATCTGGACGCGGTGGTTGCGCTCACATCTACGTCAACTTTTGGGGCGCTCTCGGCGCTTGGCAACGTCCGCTCGAGCCGGCAAATTCGCGTCGTCGCCTTCGATCCCGATGGTCTCAACTTCGAAAATCCACACCTCGACTCGGAGGTACTCGAGGACACCCAGAAAATGGGCGTCGATGCAGTTCGCCTGTTGGTCGCGAAAATTCACGGACAGAGGGAACCTCTTGTCACCCAATGCGAACCGCTATTGGTTACGCGCGAAAACGTGCATTCAGCCGAAGTACGTCAACTCACATCCATGGATTGGCGACCGGAGCATCTGCGGCGGACATGGGGACCTGCTACGTGGGGAGCCACCCCGTGAGCAGACTATTTCGCCACCGGCGAGTGATTTTTATAGCGTTACTCACCTGCCTGTTGGTGGCCGGATTTTTCGGTTTCTATGAATACCGCCAAAAACCAAGCCGCGGTTTGCCCTACCATGACTCATTCGCGATAGGTAAGGCCGAAGAGTGGAAGGCGTTTGGCGGCACATGGGAGCTTATGAACGGCTCCATGCGAAACGACTCGGACGAACGGGGAGCCAAGCTGCTTACCGGTTCCGCTCATTGGCAAAATTACTCCATTGAAGCCGATGTCATGCTACTGGGAGAGGGTGGCAACGCCGGCCTCATCCTGCGATCGAGTGATGAGGAAGAAGGAGTCGATGCCTACACCGGCTATTATGCGGGACTTCGCAACCTTGACAACTCGCTCGTCCTGGGAAGAGCCGGGCATGGATGGATGGAGGTTACGAAGCCGTTCTTTGCCGATCATAGTCAGGTGCTGACTTCAAAGTGGTATCACCTGAAGTTAATGGCTTATGGCTGTCAAGTTGTTGCTGAAGCCAACATTCTCCCAGAGGGCTCACGAACGTCCCTCATGGTCAACGACGTTGATTGCGTGCAAACCGGCCGTGCGGGCTTGCGCTCCTATGCTTCCGGCGGGGTTTGGCGGAATGTGGTGATTCGCCAGGCGACACAGCTTGATGCTGCTGAGATGTTAGGGCAAGAACAAGCTCAGGATGGGCAGAGCTCACCAAATCAAGTCGCGAACACCGAGTCACAGAGTAGTTTCCATGCACCTCAAGTAGGATATCCTGCGCAAACCCGGCCTTCCAATCCAGACTCTCAGCCAATCAGCAGCCTGAAACTTTTTCCAATTACCCGCCCGCAAAGCGCCACGATTCGCGGCATCGTCGTTCTTACCTCACCGGCCTTGTTCGTTCAGGACTCGACCGGCGGCATCCTGGTTAAACAGTCGGCGGGCGAACCGGTAAGAGTCGGGGACGAAATCGAAGCTACTGGGATTGTGCGGCCCGGTACCTTCAGTGCAACGCTGGAGCACGCCGGCGTACGTGCCCTGTGGGGCGGAACGCCGATGCCGGCCCTCGCGGTTACGGCGTCGCAGGCGGCCACCGGGGCGTTTGACGCTACATTTATCGAGGTGGAGGGCCGCTTACGCCAAAAGCAATACGGACCCGATGACAACCTCGTCTTCGACTTCGACTCCGGACCGCAATCGTTCCGTGCCTTGATGAAAAGAGGACGCGGCGATTACCTCTACAACCATTTGAAATTGGACAGCCGCTTGCAAATACGCGGGGTCGCGGTCGTTGACTCAGCGTATACGCAGGATCTCACGCCTTTCACCTTACTCGTACGCTCCACGGATGACATCGTAGAGTTGGCCGGGCCGCCATGGTACAGTGCCCCGCACCTGGTAGGGATGGCAATTGGTTTCCTGCTGCTCGCATTGTTAGCGAACTTCGCCTATCACCGGGTTGATCACTGGCGCCTGCGCGCGATCGTAGAAGAGCGGGAACATCTGGCATTCGAAATGCACGACACACTGGCCCAGGGCTTCGCAGGAATCGGCTTTCAACTCGAGGCAATTCGGACCGGGGTTCCTGAGGAACTGTTGCGTATGCATCAGCAGATCGATTTAGCGAGTGATCTGGTCCGGCACAGCCACGCGGAGGCGCGTCGCACGGTCGACATGCTCCGGCCTCGGCAACTGGAGTCTGAAGGGCTGCTCAACTCCCTTGCTCTCTGCGCTCGAAGACTGGTGGCAGGGGGTTCGGTTGCCGTCGTCTCCCGATCAACAGGCGAAGTCCGGTCCATACCATTACGCATGAGCGATCATCTCTATCGCATTGGGCAGGAAGCTCTCGCGAACGCAGTGCGGCACGCGCGACCGGCCACGCTCGGCATAATCCTCGAATACAAGAAAAACTCGGTGCGTCTACTTGTCAGCGATGATGGGGTTGGATTCGTCCAACGGGAAGAGCTGGGCGGGTTTGGTGTGCTTGGCATGCGTAAGCGCGCCACCAGCATTTCCGCCGCGCTCGACATTTCGAGCGTGGTTGGCAAAGGTACCCAGGTGTCGGTCACGGCTCCGCTGCCGCCGCGCCTCACGTTTATTTCATGGCCAAGACACCTGTTCAGGTTTTTAAGGGAGCATTTTAGTGATGCCACAGCAGCCGATCCGCCCCATCCGCATCCTTATCGTGGATGATCATCCGGTCATCCGCGCCGGCCTCAGAAGCATGCTCGGCACCCAGGCCGAACTCGAGGTTGTTGGCTCGGCCGCCAGCGGAGAAGAAGCCCTTTCCAAACTCAGCCAGGCACAGCCGGACGTGTTGCTGCTCGATCTTCGGATGCATGGTATGAGTGGGGTAGAAACGCTGCTCGCCCTGAGGCGCGGATCTCACGACGCCCGGGTCATCATCCTGACCAGCTTTGAGACCGACGAAGACATCTATCGCGCCGTGCAGGCCGGAGCGCAAGGCTATCTGCTCAAAGACACGAGCCTCAAGGAGATGGTGGAAGCGATCCGTACCGTACATGCAGGGAAGAAATATATCCCGCGCGACATCGCCTCCCGCCTCGCGGAGCGCATGATGCGGACCGATCTCACCCCGCGCGAGATTGAAATCCTCAAATTGCTTTCAAAGGGACCGACCAACAAGCAGATAGGCCATGCGCTTGGAATCAGTGAGAATACAGTAAAAAATCATGTGAACAGCGTGATCGAAAAGCTCGAAGTCTCGGACCGTACCGAAGCCGCTACTACGGCAATTCAAAGAGGCCTTATCTCTGTCGATGATTAGTGAAGGATCCTGCAACATAGTCCTCCACGACGGCCCAACTCAACACAAAAAACGTGATCCTGAGCGGAAACCGCAGATCTCTCCGCCGATTGACGAGGGCCCTGCGGGACTCATTTTGCAATTGGCAGGTTCTCACGCGCACACTAAAACTCTCGTCAATCGGTGGAGAGATCTGCGGTTTCCGCTTAGCATGACGGTTCTGTGGAAGTTTTGACGAAAACATCTGAAGCAAGCTATTGGTTATCGGGTGTAGCCAAGGTGGACTATAGACCGATGGCGACCCGCAGGTGACACTTAACCAACGCATGTTTCGCGTAAATATCCCTGGAGGCGCTCCGACATTGCTTGGCCGCCGTGAATTCCTGCAACTTCTTGCCAGCGCCGGTGCCGCTTCTGTCATCGACCCGGCATCTGCTCTCGCGTTGTATGGCGAACAAACTCAGGCTCAGACAGGCTATGCGGCTGCGCGAATACCGAATGAATTCTCTCTCTTTCTGCCCGGCGAGGAAGAGTTGTTGAAGTCCCCGCCCTCGGTCAGCAAGATAGGAGGCGGTGAATTAACAGCAACGCTTGGTGGCCGTTCGGCTTCACTTGGCCCAGGCGACTTCATGGAAGGCTGGCAGCTTCTCGCCCTAGGCAACATGAGTGGAGTTGAAACAGCCGTGTTTGAAAAACATGTCACCCATCGAGGCGCGATTGCGTATGTGACCGAGGCCCGAGGGACGATCGCCCAAATTCCAAAGCAAGTGGGCGACTTGTCCAAAGTTCGCCCTCGTCCTGTGAATACGTCTCAAGGCGTTCGGTTCGAACGTAACGCTCACTATGTGCCCGGACCGGATATTCCTGGGTTGCATATTCTGAATTCCTCCGACGATCCATGCTACGAAAACGTCGCCGCGCTCGGCGCCGAGTATATCGGGTGGACTTTGGTCGCGAATGAGCAGGGAGGTCCCAAAGCTTCGCTGTATCTTGAACCAGACGGCAAGTCGCGGGAGATTGCCGGTAAGCCGGACGGGAACGGCGATTGGGAGCAGGACCAACTCGGCGCCTATTTCGATCCCACCTCTCTGCTCCCTGGAGAGAATCCGCAGATTTACGGATACAGCTCTGGATACAGCAAACGCACGTTGCTTGGGGGCTATCTTCCGGTAGCCGACATCGGGGTATGGAATCCTGCGTATCAGTGTGGATACGAAACCATGGTATTGCTGCCACCGGGCACGGATGCCCGGCCGCTCGGGCGAGTGCGTTCGATCGTGCTCGAGGAACATGCTCCGCATTATGCCGGCACCCATTCATTGCGAAAAGCTCCCGACGGCAAGACCTATCTCGATCGTTACTGGAAATGCTCTGCTCAGGAGTTCTACGAAGCGCTCGCTGGAATCTGGAACCGCTGGTCCTCACTCTATGAGACGGCCATGCCGGTCAAGATTCCTGACGAATGGCTACTGAACTCCGCGCGAGCAGGCATCACGCTGTGCCGGTGCAGCTATCGCGGCTTGGAACCCACTTACCAAATCGGAGAAGGCGCATACACCAAGATTCCGGAACGCAGCCATGCCCTATTTCCGGTCGCTCAATACGAATTCGTGTGGGCGCACCAACTTTGGAATTTGACCAACGACTCCGATGAGTACCTGCAGTACTACCTCGACAAATATGTGTTGCCGAATGGGGATTTTCTCTACAACACGCAGGACCAGGTGGAAGCACCTTTGAATATTGGGGTTTTTCTCGCTAACTCCGCGCGTTCGTTCGACTACACGCGCAATTTGGCAAACCTTCAGAAGCGCCTGCCTGTGCTCGAACGTATGATCGGGTTTGCGCTGGCGCGTTACGAATACAGCAAGGAACAGTTCCCCGCCGGCGATCGCAGGCATGGCCTTATCTATGGGTCCCCCGAGGCCGACCTCGGCGATCCCGCGAACGACTTCCCAAATTCCCACCCTTACTATTATCAAAACTCGGTTTGGATATGGCGCGGCCTCTCAGAGCACAGCCGATGCCTGAAGCTGGCGGCGCAGGCTGCACACGATGAGAGCATCCATTCGGCGGCGACGCGCTACGATGCGATCGCAAAAGAGATGCGCGCGAATATTCAGGCATCGCTCGCGGCGACCTTATCACTCTGTTCGCCGGAGATGAAGAGGGCAGGCATCACACCGTTTACGCCGAATGATATTGATCATCCGGCGAAGGAATTGTCGAGCTACGAGAACCACCGTTTCATGCAGGACTGGTTTCTCGCCGACTGGGGCGATGCTGGGCTCGATCTCGGCCATCTGAAACATCGGGAGATCGCGGGCATGCAGATCATGGGCCTGCACACCGACGGTGCTGTGGCTCGCACGTCTAACTTCATGGACCACGGCAGCCTTGCGGTCAAGATTCGGCAGCAGGATTACCGGCCATTCCTGCTCAACCTCTATGCTCTCGTTTGCTATGCCGCAGATTCCGGCAACCGGTACTCGCCCGAGGACGCGTACATCCCCGGTAGCTTTGCCGGTGAAGGCGGACGGTACGGCTGGGCCTCGGTGATCAACAGCGCCCTTCAACCCACTCTCGGCCTGCGATGGCTCCTATGCTATGAAGAGTGGGACAGGGATATCTGCCACCTGCAGAAGGGGGCGCCAAAGCACTGGTTTGCAACTGGCGAAACCATCTCGGTATCGAAATGCCCAACCCGCTTTGGCTTGGTTAGCTGGTCGACACAATCAGTTTCCAACCAACAATGGAAGGTAACGGTAGACGTGCCTACGGGATTCACCGGCGACCTTGTCATCCACATTCACCCCAACGATGGGAAACCCATCCGTCGATCTTCCGCCGGAGCGCTTGACGCCGGCTTCGTTACTTTGCATAAAGACTTCTTTGCCACCACTTCACACTTCGAGATCGAGGTGAGCTAACAGTCGATGCATGCGCGAACCACAACAATCTGGATAACGATGATGGCAGCAGGTGGCCGGAGGTAGTTATGAGAAATAATGATCGACATATGGTAAGCCGCCGCCACTTTCTGAAACAAGCCGGGGCAGTCGCGGTTGGATCTCTGTCAGGAACCGATCGTCTGGCGTTGGCCAGCCTCACCTCTTCTCGAACCAAGGACCCATCGCCAAGCGTCATCAAGAACAAGGCGCCGCTCGCGCAAAACGCCTTCAATCTGTTGCCCCTTGGCGCCGTGCGCCCCTCAGGATGGCTGAAGAAGCAGATGCAAATCCAGGCAAATGGCTTGAGCGGCCACCTCGATGAGACCTGGGCGGATGTCGGTAGCAATAGTGGGTGGCTTGGCGGAACCGGTGAGTCCTGGGAACGGGGCCCTTATTTCGTTGACGGGCTCGTTCCGCTCGCTTATTTGCTGGACGACGCTCGCCTGAAAGCCAAAGCACAGAAGTTCATTGAGTGGACGTTGACCCATCAGGCGACCAACGGGATGATTGGCCCGAGTGGCAACGACGACTGGTGGCCACGCATGGTAATGCTCAAGGCGCTAACGCAATATCAGGAGGCGACCGGAGATTCTCGAGTGATTCCCGTATTGTCGCGGTACTTCACGTACCAACTCAGTGCGCTTCCCACCCGCCCCTTGCGCGACTGGGGTAAGTTCCGCTGGCAAGATAACGCTTTGGTTGCGATTTGGCTCTATAACCGCACGGGCGACCCAAACTTATTGCAGCTCATCCGCCTGTTACATGCCCAGGGACACGATTGGCAGGCGCAGTTCTCAGATTTCAAATTTACCCAACCTGTCACACGAGAGATGATCAAGCTGGATGAGGGCCAGGGACTTAGCGATCTGGCACTCTCGACTCATGGAGTGAACAACGGGCAGGCACTCAAGGCCGCGCCTATATGGTCGCTGCTGTCAAACAGCGAGCTGGATCGTGCGGGTTTCCAGCAAATGCTCGCCGCGTTGGATAGATATCATGGCTTATCCAACGGTATGTTCTCTTGCGATGAACATCTCGCTGGGCGCAATCCATCGCAGGGAAGCGAACTCTGCACCGTGGTCGAGACGCTGTTTTCCCTGGAGCAGTCCCTTGCCGTTTTGGGCCACTCAACGATCGGCGATCGGATCGAGACGATCGCTTTTAATGCTTTGCCTGGCACTTTCAGCGACGATATGTGGGCCCACCAGTATGACCAGGAGCCGAACCAGGTGGAGGTCAGCCTTCATCGAAAGCCCTGGACGACAAACGGCCCCGAGTCCAACCTTTACGGCCTGGAGCCTAATTTTGGCTGCTGTACCGCCAACTTTCATCAGGGATGGCCCAAGTTTGCGGCGAGTCTTTGGATGCTTAGCAACGATGACGGCCTGGTCGCTGCACTCTACTCACCGTGCGAAGTCCGCACCATGGTCCGCAATACAGCAGTACACATCCTGGAGGAAACGGAGTATCCGTTCCGGGGAAGTGTCCGCATCAAGATAGAGCCGGCCATCGCGCTCAACTTTCCTCTGCGACTCAGGATTCCAGCCTGGTCCAGCGCCCCAGTCATCCTGGTAAACGGACTGCAGGCCGATGCTTCGCATGACGCTGGATTCGCAAAGATCGAACGCACCTGGAAGGCAGGGGATGTTGTGGAGTTGCGGCTTCCGATGTCTCCGAGAGTCGTCAAAGGTTACAACGATTCCGTCTCCCTCGCGCGGGGGCCCCTGGTTTTCTCGTTTCCCATTCGCGAAAGCTGGGTGAAGTTACGAGACAGAGGAATGACGGCCGATTGGCAGGTCTTTCCCAGCTCACAATGGAATTACGCCCTTGCCGTTTCCGGGGATGCGATATCCGGGCACACTGTTCAGGAATTTCCGGTAAACGGATCGCCGTTCTCGCTCAGCGAAGTCCCCGTCAAACTGCAGATGAAAGCGCGCAAATTGCCATCATGGCTGGCCGTCGACGGAGTGGCTGATCCAGTCCCTCAGAGTCCGGTGCTTAGCAGCGAGCCGGAGGAGACGATTACATTGGTTCCCTATGCTGCAGCGAAACTTCGGATCACGGCTTTTCCGCAACTCAAATCATGATGGTATTTTGACGGACGTTTGAAAGGACGATACCTTGCCTCGAAGCAGACCAAGCCGAGCTTGTCAGTTTGCTCCACTTACATGGATGTCCTCAGTTTTCAAGTTCCAGCCTCGCACACCGACGGAAGGGCTGGCTGACGTTCCCGTGAAACCGATTACGACCTTTCGGGTCTCCCCAGGAAGCAGCGAGACATAGTTGTCGGTGTAATTGGCAGGCAAGATCCGTTCGCCTGTCTGTAAGTTTTTGAGGGTCAGTTTGATCATGAGAGCCGGCGTGGACCCGGCATTGGTTAGTTCGACTACCACATTTCGTTCCCCACCCTCTAAAGACAAACTTGCCGAAGCTTTGACCTTTGCTTCCGGGAGACCGTTCAATTCACTCAGGCTTGATTCTTGAGCGGCCCACCAATAGAGGTTGTCCGAGACCGGCCGGCCACCCGCATCGCTCACCTGCAACTTCACGAGCACGGTGTGGCCAGCCGCCAGGTTATCCAGGTCCAGCGTTTTAACGCGGGTCCGCGCGTTGGCCGCTGCTGAGACATCTTGTGTCTGATCCAGTAAAACTTTCCCATCGAGGCTTTCGACTTGACTAGCAACGTGAAACAACTGTGCCGGGCCCAGATCGATAAGGTCGACGGCGTTGTCGGTCAGGTCCAGTTGCGCGTGGACGGGTTCACAAGCCTTCTGCACTCCGTAGAAGCTGGCCTGAGTATCGTAATCTGAGCTGAAGATATTCCACTCCATGCTGGGCCAGGCGGGTTGGGTCATCCACAGCATGCGTCCGGAATTGGGTTGCCACAGGTGCGCGGCGAATCCTTCGAAGATGGCGCGATGTCCGACATAGTTCAGCATCTGTGCCTTTCGTTCGAAGTCTTCGAGGCTGGTGGGAGCGCCAAACTCGGTCTCCATATGCGCCATGAAGGGCGCGACCGCTCCATTGCCCGATTGATGCCAGTCATGATATGCCCAGGTGTCGCTGACCGGCCATTGATCAGGCTCGGGGATCCACGACTTGATGCTCTCAAGGGTGGGTACGCTGGGAATACCTAACTCAACACTGAAGCCGCGGTTGATGCGGTAGTAACTCTCTGGCGCCTGATACTTATAGGGTCCGGAGTTACGAAGATTCACCCGATTGGAACTTCCGGTGTAGTAGCGTGTGTGATCCAGTGTGCGGGCAAGCTCCGCCAGGCCCTCATTCAGGATGGGCTGTGGTACACCCTCGTTTCGGCCGCACCAGACCACGATGGACGGGTGGCGACGAAAGCGAAGAATTGTGTCCCGGGCATTGCGGAGAAAGAGCTGTGGATCCTGTGCCTCCAGGTTGTAATCCTCCGTCGATTCCCAAAAATCATTCCAGACCATGAGTCCATACTTGTCGGCGAGAGCGTAAAAGTTTTCCTCGGTATCCTGCCCCATCCAGTTTCGGATCAGGTTCAAATGCGCATCGCGGTGAAGCCGGAAGTACGGTTCGAGGTGCTCCAGGCTGACCCGTTTGCGGCTGTCATCCATTCCCCAGTTGCCCCCGCGCGCGGCAATCCGAACCCCATTCACCTTGATGACCAGATCGGTACCGACCCAATCTCCTGTTACATCGCGAACCGAAGCTGAGTTCTCGGCATCCTCTCGCAAGGATTGCGCCCAGCCTGGCCGCTGGCCATTTAAGACGGACCGCGAAACACCCGGCGGAATCTCAGGTGCCGAGAGATTGGGCGTTCGATCGTCAATCTCCCGAATGCCTTCGTGGGTTTCATTGATCAGTGGCAACGATTCGTCGTGGGTCCGGCCCGGCATCACCTCAACGCGCCTTAGGTGACCCCCTTTGTCGAAGAGCGAAAGCTCGTAACTCAGTTCCCGCATCCCGAAGTCAACTTGCTTCTGATCGCTTGGTGTGCGTGAAGACCCAAAACTGACAGTAAGGGTGTGCAGGGCAGGCTCGCCGTATCCGTTGGGCCACCACAATTTCGGGTTCTGCACCTTCAATGCACTGAACTCTTCGGGCCGGAGACGAATGATGGATTCACCCGGAACCGCGTTCACCTGCTTGGTAATCTTCACGTCGTCAAAGGTGGCGGAAAGTTCACCTTTGACGGAGGAGTTGCGAGTATTGTCTAAAGGCACTTCGATCTCAACATCTGCTTCACTGCGATCGGCTTTGGGCAGCGTGGTCACGACCTGCAGATCGCCAATCTGGACCGGACCGGTCGCAGAGAGTGTGACATCCTGCCAAATTCCTGTGTTCCGATCGCGGATTCCCGGGATCCAGTCCCATCCTTCCGTCGCCGAAAAGGTTGGGCCATCGATCACCTCGACCCCTCCGTTTTCACCGGGACCGCCCTTGATGGATTGCTCCTGCGGAATGCCGGGGTGGGGCGGTGGACTTACACGCACGGCGAGCGCGTTGGGTCCTGAGGATGCCGCCAACTTTGTGATGTCGAACCTACCCCGGATAAATGCCCCTGTGACAGTGCCGATACGTTGGCCATTGAGCCACGCCTCCGCGGCATAGTTGATGCCCTGAAAGGTTAGCGTGAGAGTTCGTTTTCGAGCCTGCGGCGGTACTTCGAATTCGACACGATACCAGTAGCTCTGGCGGGCGAGACTCTCCGGAATGGCCAGGTTGTTCAAACCGTAATCGGGATCAGGATAGACCCCGCGATCAATCAAGGTTGTGAGCACGGTCCCAGGGACCGTCGCGGCATACCAGCCGCTCGCAGAATAGCCCGCCTTCGAGATCTGCATGCCCGAATCCTTTACTTGAGGCGCCGCCTGTAACTTCCACCCACCCTGTATGGACCAGGGGTTCGCACCTGCCAGCTTCGTGTCTCCACTCGGCGCTGGCAGAGCCTTTGGCTTCTGTGGCAATGCGATCGCGCGGGGCAGAGTGGACGGATCCTGTGGGGCGCGGTATCCGGTCTGCTGGCGCGTCTGCAATGGCCAGGAGGGCGAAGCGTCTTCGAAAACGGTCAGCGATATGTCCGGCCGAACGGCGAAGGCTTGTTGAATCTCGGTAGCCGTGAGAGGGATGTTGTATATTTTCAGCCCCGCGATCTGGCCGCCAAAGTGACTGTCGATGATGGGTGGCATAGCAGATGGCGCGAAACGCAGCACGGGCGCAACAGGCCCAGCTCCGACTTCCTGACTACCCGCCGCAGTGCCGTCCGCATAAAGGGTCGCGCTCTGACCATCGCAGACAATGGCGGCGAAATGCCACTCCCGGGAAGCGAGCTCGGAATGAGATCTGAGGTTCGTGTCGCGGCCGAGCCAAAGGATCAGGTGATTGCCTGAAAGTCCAACATAGCGTGCGTTCCCTGAACCCGGATCTCCAAAGCCTGCCAGGAGTGTAGAGCCGGACAGAGCCTCACTGGAGCGGAACCAGAACACCATGGACCAGCGGGCTCCGTGGTCCAACAAAAACTGCTCACCTTCGAGCGGCTTACTCAACCCTCGCCCACCCGGCAACGAGTTCACATTGTATGGACCGTAGCTCTCAACCGGCGTCGCCGCAGACTGGGCATACACCGGAATGAGCGCCATCGCCAAGCTGAAGAAGCAGACAAGGCGGCGAAAAAAACGGAGAGGCATGCAATTCATTGTTCCGGCAGGGTCTTTATGATTCATCGAGTTTGCTTGGACCGAATTCTAGTCTTCCCATGAAAATGAGGCTGGAGAGCCTATGAAGAGCTCTCCCAGCCTCGTTAACGTTATATGCAATGCTTCTGCGGGAACCACTGCGGTTCCCGCGGGTTGCGGTTGCGAAGTGACACTTTGGCAAAAAACTACGCGATCTGCCCACCATGGGGCGGATCGCATAGTTGCTCAGTAATAGAATTTGGCAGCCAACTGGATCTGCCGGGAACTGTTGCCGAAGGAACCGGTTGGAACCGTACCGAAGTTGCCGCCGGTCCGATTGCCGCTCGAATCGAAGCTCTGGTCGCCGAAATTGGCGTCGACCGAGCCAAGGTTAGGATGGTTGAACGCGTTAAACATCTCCATCCGGATCTGGACGTTATATCGATCGCCAAACCTGGTGTTCTTGGTGAGCGAGAAGTCGAAATTCTGAGAATCGGGGTTGTGGACCCAACCCAACGCACGGGGTGCGTTTCCGATGGTGTAGGGAGCCGGCTTGGCGAAATCCTGCCAATCGAACCTTGTGTATGGTCCCGTACCCTTGCTCGACGATTTCCCATCCCATGCTGGGCGCTGCCCGAGAGTGAAGATTGTTTCTGCTGTGGTTCCGTTATCGAATGAGTTCAGTACGACCGGATTACCGGTGCTCCAGTTTTCGATTCCGGCCACCTGCCAGCCGTTCACCAACAGGTCAGCGCCCTTTCCGGCGCTGTTGAGGAAAGCTTTGCCGTGCCCGAACGGAAGTTCATAGATAACACTGGAAACAATCTGGTAATTGACGTTCTGAGCGCCGATGGCCCACTCTCCCTTGGGGTTGTACTGGTCAGCGTACGTCGAGCTGACCGGGCCCAGATAAGTGACCGCGGCGGCCGAGTTGTCGTACTCCCGGCCATCTGTGAACGAGAGGGTGAACGCCACGCCATTTGAGAGCTGTTTGTTGGCGCGAATCGTAAACGCATTGAAGGTAGAGGAAGCGCCCGGCTTACGGAAACTCATCACGCCATCATACTCAGGCCATTTGCGCAGCAGCTTGCTGGCCTGAATCATTGGCTGGGCAAGATCTGATCCGGGAGTGGTAATGACGCCGTAAAACGGGTTCGCAACCTGCGTATTCTGCAGCGCAGCCCCCTGGCTTAGATTGCTGGTAGGCAACTGGTCATACGGTTTGCCGGGATCGCCGTTGATGAGATAGATACCCCGGTTGCCCAGGTATCCCAACTCCAAAATGAGATTGCCCGGGAACGCATACTGCACGTTGGCATTCCACTGAATGGTGTACGGCGAACGGTGAGAGTCAAAGAACGATTGGCCAATTCCTGTGCCGACGTCGATAGCTTGAATGCAAGAAGCCACCGCAAGGCAAGCTGGGTTCTTGCCCTGGGGTAAGTTGAACCCGCTGGGATAAGGATTCGACAGATCGAAGGTGGGAGCCGTCTGCTGGTTATTGAAACTTGTGGCCAGATTGGTCTGGCTGGTGAATCCTTCGATGCCTGGGGCGCCGCTGGTGCCGGCAGCCTGCAGTGCCGAGGGTTGAAAGACGAGGCCGAAACCCGAGCGAACCACCAACTTCGGTGTCGGATTCCACGCCGCGCCCAGACGCGGACCCCAATCATTCCAATTGGTCGGTGCCTGATGGCGACCGTACTGCGAGGCCGCGGTGCCGACGATCACCATTTGACCCTTTAAGCTGCCGCAATTCGGGCAGGCCGCACTGGAGGGGACCATGCCCTGCAAAGGTGAGGGGGCATCGGCATTCCAGTAAGACAACTGATTGTTCTTTTCCACCCGCGGTATTTCGGCATCCCAGCGGAGGCCGGCGTTGACCGTCAATTTGGGAGCTGAGCTTCCAGTCGTCCTGTATATAGAAGGCCATGTAACCACTGGTGGAAACAACAGAAGGCTCGTTTGGCTGATCGCCGCTATTGGGCAGGCCCAGCAGCAAGGAAGCGATGGGATTGCCGGTTCCATCGTTGTTTTGCGGATTGAGCTGAGTCCAGCCGGTATTGGATGACGAAATTACCCGTCGGATAAGCGTACTGGTAGAAATCCAACAGCAGTGCGCGATACTCGCCGCCAAACTTGATGGTATGGCCGCCAAGGATTTTGACCAGGCTGCCATTCACATCCTGTGCCACAGGATTTTCTTTGAGGGCAACATAACCGTCCGTGCCCAGATCAGAAAAGCTGTTGGAGAAGCTGAAGCTCGGGAAGACGGAAGCCAGCCCGCCCTCTGCCTGATCAGCAACAGACTGTGGGAAGCCTAGGCTGGTAAGGGTGAAGCCTTTTGAAGGGAAGGGCGTGCGCAGTACTTTGGACTTTGAATAACCATAACGGAACTCGCCCAGCAAAGTAGGCGTAAAGTTCACCGTGTTATTGAAGGAGCCGCTGAGCGCCGAGGAATGGGCCGGACCGTTGTAGCCGCCGGGGGATGCCGCATTGTTGTAGTCGTTCAAAGGGGCGCTATCATTGGAAAACTGCGAGAAGCGCAGGAATGCGTGCCACTTCTTGGTTATGTCCTGGTCTACACGCGCGTCGTAATGCCAATAGTTATTCAGACTTGAACCAACCTGAAGAAAATTCCCGGTGGATTGAGGCGTGGCGCCGGGAACGTTGGGTGCGGGGTAATAGGCCAATGCCGCTTGCGCGATCTTAGCGCCCGGGGATGTGAGCAGACTTTGAGGGATTACGTTACCGGGGAAGGGATCGCGCACATAACTCGTGGAAGCATCCGGGTTCGTGACCGCGTGCACCGAATACGGATTGTAGATCTGCCCGCTGATATCCGAAAAATCGCCGGTCAGCCAATTCTTATTGGGAACCGTATAGTGGTTCGCTACTCCGTTCGACTGACGGGAATCCTCAAAGTCAAAAAAGAAAAAGCTCTTGTTATGGCCATCGTAGAGACGAGGCAACACAATGGGGCCACCCACAGTGGCGCCCGTCTGGTACCGGTATGCATCTGGTTTGACGGAGGTTTTGCTGCTGCCAAAAGGCAACGCGTTCAGCGGCGTGTCCTCGGCAAACTCGTAGAAGGTGCCGTGCAACTGGTTGGTGCCCCCTTTCGTAATCAAGCTGATGGTGCCGCCGGAGAAACGTCCGTATTCGGCAGGCAATACGCTGGTCTGCACGTTCACTTCCTGCACTGAATCGATGATGGGCGTGTATGCGCTCGAATTGTTGCCGACATTGTTTTCCGGCAGGATGTTAGTCATGCCGTCGATGAGTTGTTCGTTGTTGCCATTGCGGCTGCCGCCAATGTGCGGGGTTGAGGCATTCCCCGTGTTGTTCACGGCTGGAACCAGCAGAGCGAAATCGAATGGGTTTCGGCCATTGTCCGGTAAATCAAGGATCTGATGGGCCTGGATTGTTTCGCCAACGCTCGAACTGCTCACGTCCAGTGCCTGTGTGGTTGCGGTCACCTGGACCGTTTCGGCGGCGGTCCCTACGGACAGGACGAAGACCAGAGCCCGAGTTTGGGCGACGTCGACGACGATACCTTCCTGCCGTTCGGAGCGAAAGCCTTTGGCATCCACGGTTACGGTATAGGTGCCGGGGGGAACGAACGGCAAGATAAATCGGCCCGACGGGTCGCTGGTCACGGTGTGATTCTCATTGGTCGCATTATTGGAGACAGTGACAGTTGCAGCCTGAATCATAGCCCCCGAGCTATCCGTTATCGAGCCCTGTATGGTTCCGGTGGGTGTCTGTGCCATAGCCAGGCTCCCCAGACAGGCGGCTGCGATGAGCCAGAAAAACCAGCGAATTTGTTGCATGTTGCCTCCTTAAAGTCTTGATGGAGGATGGACGCGCACTGCAGCTCGACTCTGCGGATCCTGTCCTGCCGCCCGATCCCAAATCGTGATATCGATATCAGGTGATGATCTGATGGTATCGATATCATGGGTCGAGGGAAGTTCTACGTCCGGCGAAACATAATTGTCAAGAGGATTTTTTTTAGATACTTCAGTCGCCCGCGAAGCCGTGTGCTACAAATGATATCGATATCTTCGGGAGAGTCAGCTTGGTGGTGAAACCTGCAGATCGGCTGTTGTCCTACGATATCGGTGGCAGTCACATAACGGTCGGGCTTTGCCTCCTGGAACCCATGAGCCTTCTGAGCATCGCGGTGGCGCCACTGCCCGACGCGATATCCAGCGACGCTTTCATCGGCCTGCTGCACGAACTCGGCCAACAATTGATCGACGGTGGCGATCAGGCCGCCGGAGACGTCGATAGCGTTTCCAGCTCCGTTCGCTTATGACACCGGCGTTAGCTACATGCGGCACAAGCTGAAGAGCCTTTATGGAGTGGACCTGAAGGCCGCTCTGGCTGATCGCTTCGCATGGAAGACAGAACAAATCCACTTCCTGAACGATGCCGATGCTGCCCTGTTGGGGGAGGCTGGGGCGGGTGCTGCCAAAGGCGCTGCGAAGGCTGTCGGCATCATGCTAGGCACTGGTATCGGCTTCTCTTATGTCCAGAACGGAAGTCTCAATGACAAAGCACCTGGAGTCCCGCCTGAGAACGAAATCTGGAATCTTCCGTTCCTGGGCGGGATCGTCGAAGACTCGCTTTCATCGCGCGCCCTGGAGAGCGATTACCAGGCGCGCACAGCCAGATACCAATCGGTGAAGGCCATCGCCCAGCAGGCCGCGACCGATCCGGACGCGCGCGCGGTCTTCGATACGTTCGGAGACCACCTCGGTCAAGTTATCAACGAGTTAATAGCTCCCATTGAACCCGAGGTCGTAGTGTTTGGGGGTGGCATCTCCCGATCCTCTGATTTGTTTCTGCCCGCGGCACGAAATCAGATGAACGGATCAGGGATTCGGTTGCTACCATCAGTCCTGCTGGAAAAGGCACCTCTGCTCGGCGCCGCGATGTATTGGCGCGATTGCGCCTCTCGATCCTCTCCGAGCCATTCGACCCTCGCCCCGCAACCTTGATCGCCCAAACTTTGATCGATGCGTAATCGTGATCTCATCACCGCTTCTGTTCTGGTCCTGGCAGGGCATTGTGGGATGGCTACACCGCCGGCTTGCCGGGGACCGGAACAGTTGGAGCAGGAAGTGCGTATTCACCCGTCGGCGACAGCGTGGGGGGCTCTTGGAGCGTGGTTTGGTGAGCAACAGCAATTTACGTGCGCTGCCCCTGCCTTTCAAGCCGCAGTCCGTCTCGATCCTGAGTCCGCACGCTTGCGCTACTTTCTCGGGATCACCTATTACTCCGCGGGGAAGACAGCGCCGGCGATAACGGAACTGAATCGCGCCGCCAAACTTGACCTTCACGACACGCGTTCAAGACTGGCTCTCGGCACCGCGTTGAACAAGGCAGGAAGAGGCGTGGAAGCGGAGGCAGCGTGGCAGGAAGCGCTGCAGATTGATCCTTCCTCCGTCACTGGTTTGGACTGGTTGGCGAAATCCCGCATTGCACGCCAGGACGATGCGGGAGCTATCGACCTTTTGCGGTCTGCACCGCCCGACGAAGACCTCACCCTCGATCTCGCTCTTGCCTATTCGAGCGCCGGTGATCTTGATACCGCTGTCTCAGTTTTGAGCGATGCCATCCGCGGGAAGCCTGACTCATTACGGTTGGCCACCGCACTGGCAACGGTCTTTGCCCAGGCGCATCGCTACGAAGAGGCGATCTCCACGCTGAAGACGGCTCGCGCCACTCACCCGGACGATACCGGCTTGCAATTGCTCGACCTGCGCTTGCTGGTTCTGAAGGGTGACTACGAATCTGCGCGGCCTCTTGCGCAACAATTGTTGGCCGCTAACGGCAATAGTTTTGAAGTTCTCTACCTCTCTGGGCTGGTGGAGCGGGAGGATCAGGAATTTGCCGCAGCCAGTGAACATCTCGCGCAAGGCGGTGGCACTCAATCCGCAACACTACGATGCGCGCTACAACCTCGGTGTGGTTCTGGTGCATATGCAACAGCCGCAATCAGCTCTCGAGCAGTTGCAGTTAGCCATCAAGCTCGATCCCAACCAGGCAGAGGCGTATTTTCAGCTTGCCCAGGTTCTGCGTACTCTGGGCCGCAAAGATCAGTCGCAGGCCCAACTGAATATCTATCGCCAGAAGATGCTGGCGGCCGAAAAGCACGATCTCTCCGTTACTAAATCCAGTGAGGCGGCACAGGCTTTGAGGGCACGGCGATGCGGCGAAAGCAGTCGAGCTTTACCGGGAAGCGATCGCTGCTGATCCGGAAAACGCACACGTTGCAGTACAACCTCGCTTTGGCGCTTGATCGCACAGGAGATTTATCGCAGGAACGGGCGGCTCTGGAGAAGAGCTCTTGCTCTCAACCCCAATCTTTCCCGGGCCGAAGATCAACTGGGTATTCTGGCCGCAAAGAGCGGTGAGTTGGCCATGGCGGAAGAACACTTCCGGCGCGCTCTGCGGATCACGCCGCATTTTGCCGAAGCATCCATCAATCTCGGGACTCTGCTTGGCCAGCAAGGCAAGGATCGCGAAGCGGAACAACAGTTTCGCGACGCTCTCGCCTCGAACCCCCGTTCCGTCCAGGGTTGGACGAATCTCGCTGCCACCCTGGCCAGCGAAACGCGATACACTGAGGCGCGCGAATCGGCGCAGAATGCAATACGAATAGATCCCACGGACGAGCCTGCGCAGCAGATACTCAGGATGTTGGCTTCGGGCGCATCTGCTGCTCCCACGCCATAACAAGGATCTACAAGACCCCATGGCTCGCTTCCCTTCCCGCCGGCGCTTTCTACAGACCTTGCTTGCGAGCTCCGGCGCCCTGCTTGCGCCTCGCGCGTCAGCAGCGTTGGATCGTCCCAGGCGCCGCAACGCTGCCTCCCTTTTCCCGCTTTACGGATGTTGCTGCGCAAGCCGGTCTCACACAACCCATCCTCTACGGAACCCCCGGTGAAGTCACTTACATCGTCGAGTCGATGGGAGGCGGCTGCGCGTTCTTCGACTTTGACAACGATGGCTGGATGGATATCTTCATCGTCGGCGGCCGTCAACTCGGGAGCATCCCGCCAGGCGCGGGAAACCGCCTCTACCGGAACAACCGCGACGGGACATTCACCGACGTGACAGGCAAATCGGGTCTCGCTGATCCCGGGTTGGGCGACCGGAGTTTGCGTCGGCGACTATAACAATGACGGCTGGGAGGATCTATTCCTCACCTACTACGGTCATAACCGTCTCTACCGGAACAACGGGGATGGAACATTTACTGACGTTACCGCCAAAGCCGGCCTCCTCCACGCGGGAAACCGCTTTGGAACCGGCTGTACATTTTTTGACTTCGATCGTGATGGAAACCTGGATCTGTTCGTGGCCAACTATGTAGAAGTTGACCTGGATCACGCGCCGAAGCCAGATAGCCACGTAGCGACGTGCTCCTACGAGGGATTGCCGGTATATTGCGGCCCGCGCGGATTGAAAGCTCCTCGCCACGCACTCTACCGCAACAACGGAGATGGCACGTTCGCAGATGTATCGACAAAGTCCGGAATCGACACTGTCTCTTCTTCATATGGAATGACCGCTGTTGCATTTGATGCGGACGAGGACGGTTGGCCCGATATCTTTGTCGCGTGCGACTCCACTCCGAGCCTTCTGTTCATGAATAACCACGATGGTACCTTTCGGGAGGAGGCGTTGACGCGTGGCCTGGCGGTCAGCGGTGATGGTCAGGAGATGGGCGGCATGGGGGTGGGCCTTGGCGACTACAATCTCGACGGTCATACAGATATTTTCAAGACTCATTTCCAATTGCAGCCGAGCGGCCTCTACCGCTCATCGGGTAAGGGCGACTTCGACGACGTGTCGATTGCTGCCGGGATTGGCAACGAGCGCCGGTTCGTTTCCTGGGGTGCGGGAATCGTCGATCTGGACAACGACGGCCTACCGGACTTGTTCTGCGTTACCGGGAACGTATATCCGGGTCTGGAGCGCACCTTTGCCAAGTATCCGGCGAAAGGCCCGGCCATCCTTTTCCGGAATCTGGGTGACGGCAAGTTCGCCGAAATGGGTGAAGAGGGAGGGCCTGCCACCATGGCGCGGCATATTAGCCGCGGATGCGCCTTTGGCGATTTTGACAACGACGGGGATACCGACATCCTGATCATGAATCAGAACGAACCGCCGTCACTTCTGCGGAACGATGCGCCTCGCAACCATCACTGGCTGAAGATACGGCTTGAGGGCACAAAGAGTAATCGCAGCGCAATCGGAGCGCGGGTTGTGGTGCGCTACGGGAACAACGTTCAGGTTCAGGAGCTGTCGAGTCAAAGCAGTTATCTTTCGTCCAATGACCCTCGTCTGCACTTTGGGCTGGGTTCGTTCACAACCGCCTTGGTTGAAGTGCGTTGGCCTTCCGGCCTGATCGAGAAATTCAGCGGTGTTAAGGCCGACCAACTGTTGACCCTGCTCGAGGGCAAGGGCCCGGTACCAGGCAGGACGGCCGCTTCTGCACCTGGAAAAGCTACGGCAGCAAATCGCACCCGCTAGAGAGCCGTCGCCTCACCAAGTATGATAAAGAAACTGTGCATCGAAAACCCACCATGGCCGACGTCGCCCGTTTAGCTGGCGTGGGCACGATGACCGTTTCCCGTGTGCTCAGCGGAACAGTGCCGGTCGCGGAGGAAACTGCCCGTCGCGTCCAAAAGGCCGTCGAACAGCTGGCATATCGTCCTAATCAGCTGGCGCGGGCCTTTCGAGGCCAGCGAAGCCGCAGCGTCGGTCTCATCATCCCCTACCTCTACGACTCCTTCTTTGCTAACTGTGCTCATGCGGTCACTACGGTCGCGAAGGAACATGGCTATTCGGTCATCACCACCACTTCCAATGAGGATCCGGACATCGAATTTGCAGAAGTTGAGCAAATGCTCGAGCGCCATGTGGAGGGATTGATGGTGATCCCGTCCAGATTTCGCCAATCGCGCCTTAACCGATCTCTATTCGGAAGAACTCCTGTCGTCGCCTTTGACCGTCCGATTGCGGACCCGTCGGTCGACGTCGTGCTGGTGGAAAACACTTCGGGCTCACGGCGCATCGTGGAACATCTTATTGAACATGGGCACAAAAACATCAGCTATATGGGGCTTAGCCGAAACCTCTATACAATGAACGCCCGATACCTCGGTTATCACCGCGCCATGCAGGAAGCTGGGTTACAAGGCGTTGCCTTCTTCGGATGTAATTCACGAGAGGACACCCGGCGCGCCGTGGAGGGCATGTTGAATGAGAAAAATCGTCCAACTGCTTTCTTTAGTTCCAATAACCTCGCTACGCGCTACGTCTTTGCCGCGCTGCTGAGTCTCGGCGTCAAGTTGCCGGTGGAAGCTGCCTTGGCCGGCTTCGACGATTTTGAGTTAGCAGAGTTAACTTCGCCGCCCCTCACGGTCGTGCGACAACCCGCCCAGGAAATGGGTCGCGTCGCAGCCAGCTTGCTGTTCGATCGCATCGAGCGGGCGGAATTGCCGCTGACCGGAACAAGGATCGCACTGCCAGTCGAAATCGTGTTACGCCGCTCCTGCGGATGCAAGCACCGCACCGCCGTCGTGACGAAATAAGCGCGCGTGCCCTCGCGCGTTCACCCATCACAAGGGTTTGAATCTGCAAATGGGTCTTTGACGGATTTCGGCAACTTGGTGAAACCTTCACAACAGCGCTGAACCTCCATCCGCGTGTTGTCGGACCTGTCTGCTTAGAAAAACAGCTGTATTTGCTGAGGTGTGGCTGTGTTCAAAAAATGCAGGAGAAGTATGCGTCCACTTTGACGATATTGGCCCGGGTCGAGACGCTTGCCGTTCACCGTGATTTCCCGTGCGGGTTTGGCGGACAGAACGCGAACGACGGCGTTTGTTTGATCGATCCCTTCCGCTTCAAAGGCGAGGCTGCCAGGTGAGGCGTGCTCTGCCATGATTTTTGCGGAGGCTGCGAGGATGCGCGGGGTGGAGGATTTGAAGTAGTTCACGTCAAGCAACAGCCCGCCCGGGTCCCTGGACGAACCGCCACTTCAGAAGTCTCAGAGAGATCGGCGTCAAAAAGGTTGATCAGGTCGCCGGTCACGGATACCGCGTGTGCGGACGGCTGTCCGCGGTCGGCAGGATCTTTATCCAGCCCTGCGATGACTACATAGGGCCCGCGACGCAGCACGAGCGCGTTCGTCTCTTTCAAGGCCAGGTGGGCAGATCTGGCGGCGCGTTGTGCAAGGTCGTAGACACGGTTTCCGCTTAGGAAATCCGGCGGCGGATTTGGAGAGGCGCTTTCGATCTGTACCGGCTCCACCGGCATGCCGCGCATCAGCAGTGGCAGCGCGAGGCCGTAGAATCGCCCGAGGTTTTCGTCAGATGGTTGCGGTGCGGCACGCTGAAACATGAGTGTGTCAGAAACCAGCACGCCTATCCCTTGTGTCCCGGCTGACTCCCAGCGAAGAGAAATTGAAGCAGGCCATCCGAAATCTAGTGGCTCACCCGAAGAAGAAAGACAATTGATCCACGAAGAGGAACTTCTGCTTAGGTCCGTGGCTTCCACATCGACTTCATTTCGTAGATTTCCAGATGATTGATGACGCTCGCCTTCTGCTTCACGCTCAGCTCCAGGCCGTGACCGCCGTTGGACAGAGGTAGCTCTCGAGTGATGTAGCGCGTGCCCCCGTCTACAAAGACTTCGGCGATGCCTTTATCTATCAAAATTTCCACTTGGCCCTGGCCATTTTCGAGATCTTCCGATGCGATGGTGGTGAGGTTGTTTCCGTCGTAGCGAATCGTGAGGCCCTCGCCGCTCTCAATCGAGGCCTGGAGTTTTAGGTCGAGAGGTCCCGATCCGGCTGACGCCAACTTCTCGTTGGCGCCGGCAACGGTCAATGTGGACCAAGTGCGTGCTTTGGTCCGCAACTGTGCGATTTCATCGATCGGTGCGGCCTGCATTCTCAGACCGTCTTTGGTCGTTTTCAGTTTGAATTCGGTAGGAAACAAGATCATCTGAGTGAAGGGCATGCCCTCAAGCTGAATCCTTCCCCATGCCATTTGGATCCGCCTGCCATCGGGCATCTCGCCGAAGGACTGCGCCGCATATAAAACGTCGTCTCCCTTCAGATTTTTGCCTTCAGCATAATGCAGAACAGGCGATTCGGCAGTGAACGTCTCGCCATCGAAGCTGCCGATCTCGTAGCTGGACGAGCCGCCATGGAGAATCCACTTCTTATGATTGTTGTCTCCATCAATGGGAAGCTCAAAAAAGTCCGGGCATTCATGAAAGCCCTTAAGATGGCTTCGACGCGTCCATGTTTTGAGATCGGTAGAGTTGAAGAAGGACATACCATCCTTCTCAAATAAGACCATTACCCACCGCTTGCCTGGTTCATACCAGAAGACCTTGGGATCCCGGGTGTCGTTCGAGCCCACCTCGCGATTCGTGTCCAAAACTGGATTTTCTCGAGCGTGCTGGAACGTAGCTCCGTTGTCTGTGCTGTACGCGAGGCACTGCACCTGTTTGTGCGAGGTGCGGTCGAAGGCCGTATAGACCAACACCAGCGCATCCTTCCCCCAGCCTCCGTCATTGTGGTGGTCGACGAAACTCGTGCCAGACCACGCGGCACCAAGCTTATCGACCATGAGCGCAGGCGCCAGCTCGCGCCAGTGAATCAAGTCCTTACTGACAGCGTGGCCCCAGTACATGAAACCGGTGTCCCACTTGACTCCGAAAGGAAAGGCCTGCCAGAAGAGATGATACTGGCCCTTGTAAAAGATGGGGCCGTTCACGTCATTGCTCCAGCCACGCTTGACGGTAAAGTGAAACTGCGGCCGATTGCTCTCCTTGTATAAAGTGGCCGCACCCTCGATCTGGTGTGCTTGATAGATGCGACCCAAAGCGGCCTGAACAGAAGGACTCGCGATGCCAGATAGGCCCGTCACGCTGATGGTGCTTCCTTTGAATTCGCTAACGTCGAGAAATATCCAATAGTCAATAGCATGCTCTGCCAGTTGCACAGGAAATTCACGCTTTTGCACTCCACCGACGCTGATCTGAAACAGCCGCATTTCGCTTGCGCGTTCCACTGGGATATTCAAGTATCGCTGCGTGATGTGAAATGTTCTGCTTTGCGCGCAGAAAGAGGTTACCGGGCAAACAACGATAGCCAGCAAGCAGCTCAAAGAGTGAAGTCGCATCTTCCCGGTCGTGTTGGAGTTGACCCGTCGAAGCATCTGCAAGAAGTGCGCGATCGTTAACAGCAGCGCTGCCAGCGCCAGGTTCGCTTGCGTCATGAGATTGTTTTGAGCCCCGTCGTGAGGCGCCTTAAGACTTTTCATCCCGCCACTCGGATCAGAATACGATCAAGATCCCCACCTATGCCTATTTTGACCACTAGCTTTCGTGATTTTCCCTTGAGCGAATAAGTGGGTCTCTTCCTACGGCGATCAAGCGATTTGATATGGTGCTGCCTTTGCAGCCTCTATCCGGAGGCACACCCGCGGCAGAGGTCTCTATCTGTCTGGCTCATCCCGTAGTTGCTGGGAAGGACATAGGGTCTTCAATACCTTCGTGAGCCTGTGCGTCAGTATTTAGAATTCCTAACGCTGTCCTTGAACCATCAAACATTTTATAGCTTATACGCTATAAACATTCATTTATCCATGTCTTATAGGCTATAATATAAGATAATTTCATAGGTTATAAGCTATGGCCGAACACCGCACTTCCCGCACCCGCCTTGACGACCGCTTCAAGGATTTCGGCCCCGTACGCCGCTTCACCCCGCCGGTCCACGGCTGGATTCGCGCCATCCGAGAGGCCCTTGGCATGTCCAGCGTGCAACTCGCGCGCCGCATGAATATCAAGCAGTCTACCGCCTTCCGGTATGAGCAGTCCGAGGCCAGAGGCAAGATCGAGATCGACACGCTGCGCCGCGCTGCCCAAGCGCTCGACTGCACGCTGATCTATGCGCTTGTGCCGAACAAGCCGCTGGAGAAGATCGTGCACGAACGCGCGCGCGCAGTCGTGCTGAAGCAACTCGCGCCGATCGAGCACTCAATGGCACTTGAGGATCAGCGCGTCGACCTGACCGAAGGCCAGGTTGAAGATATGATCCGTGACCTCGGACCGCGTAAGCTGTGGGATGGTGAATGACGACCTCTTTCAGAGGCCGGACAACGCAGCTACACCCCTTACTGCGGTAGAGCGGCGCGACCTCAAGCCGTCCCACATCACCTTCAAGCATGAACTGAACGAGGCGGAGCTGGAAAACATCGCGCGTGCGCAGCGATGGGTGTTTGCGCGCGGCGCGCGCGTGGACATCCTGACCGAGACCTTCGTGCTTGAACTGCACCGGCGCATGCTAAAAGACGTTTGGAAATGGGCGGGTTCGTATCGCAAGAACGAACGTAACATCGGCATTGGCTGGTGGTTGATCCCAACCGAGCTGCACCACCTGCTCGACGAAGTCAGGGCGTGGGTTGAATACAGCAGCTATCCGCCCGACGAACTCGCGGTGCGGTTTCATCACCGCCTGGTCGCGATCCATCCGTTCCCGAACGGCAACGGCCGCCACGCGCGACTGATGGCCGACCTGCTCGTCATGCGTTTGGGCGGCGGGCGCTTCACATGGGGCAGCGCAAGCCTCCAGGCTGTGGGCGACGCTCGGCAACGCTATATCGACGCGCTGAAAGCTGCGGACAAGCACGACATCGGTCCCTTGTTGGCCTTCGCACGATCGTAGGTCGCCTGATGTACGCGCCTGAAACCGTAACGGTACGCCGGATGCCGCTGAATTGATAGAAAAAGAGGGATGCATTCTCGATCTCTTCCAGAAGTAGCACCATTCTGTTTGGGAGACGGCCCTCCTTTTACAGACGGATTTGGGACTCCCCCGTTCCTGTTCAATCGTCAGCTACCGTCTCATCGCACTCTTTCTGCTGCGCGGGGCGCTAAGGAATCAACGACAACGCCGTCCTTTTTGTTTAAGGCTTCTCAGCAATCCCGCATTCGTGGACACCCTTCACATATATTCTTAGCTTGGACGGCGAAGTCTCAACAAGCTGGTTTCACACCCAGTGATGGTGTTATTTGGATTTCTCTGGAGACAACTGTTTCCTTGAACAACCATTCCCCGGCTAAATATCCTTAAACGGCGGCCTTCATTGTAGGCTCAACTGGAGCGGTAGCCACGATCATGGAATCGATCAAGCGCATCCATCACCGTTCTGACCCGGAGGACAAGGTTGCGCTCTTCCGGTCGCTCTTCCGCGGTCGCGACGATGTTTATCCACGCCGCTTTGAGAGCCGCAAGACCGGGAAGTCCGGCTATGCTCCCGCATGCGCGAATGAGTGGGTTAAGGGCGTATGTGAAAAGCCGAGAATCAAGTGCGCGGAATGCCCGCATCGGCGGTTCCTGCCTGTTACGGATGAGGTGATTCGTTCTCACCTGTCCGGGCAGGATGGCAACGGCTGGGATTTCACCATCGGCGTTTACCCGATGCTGCTGGATGAGACGTGCTTCTTTGTTGTCGCGGATTTCGACAAAGCCACATGGCAAGAGGATGCAGCAGCATTTATCGAAACCTGTCGTGCGATGAATCTCCCGGCCGCGCTGGAGAGGTCTCGTTCCGGCAACGGAGGCCATGTCTGGTTCTTCTTCAGGGAGCCCATTCCAGCTGCGCTTGCTCGCAAACTCGCCTCGCATGTTCTGACGGAAACGATGGAGCGGCGTCCCGATGTCGGTTTGGATTCCTATGACAGATTTTTCCCCAATCAAGACACTCTTCCGCAAGGTGGCTTTGGCAGTCTGATCGCGCTGCCGCTGCAACGGAAACCCAGGCAGCTGGGCAACAGCTTGTTTCTCGACGACAAGCTATTGCCCTATGAGGATCAATGGGCCTTCCTGTCGGATGTTCGCAGAATCGGGCGCACCGAAGTCGAAGAACGCGTGAGCAAGGCGGAAGCAAGAGGTCAGGTCATTGGGGTCCGTCTTCACCCGAGCGAGGAAGAAGGCGATGACCTTGCCTTGTTCTCTCCTGAGTCGCGCGGAAGGGGAAGATCGATAGCCGGTCCCGTGCCGAAGCAATTGGAGTTGGTTTTGGGTAGCGAAATATTCATTGCCAGAGATCTTTTGCCTCCCGCTCTGCGCAACCGTCTGATCCGCCTGGCCGCCTTTCAAAACCCTGAATTTTATAGAGCGCAAGCGATGCGTCGACCGACCTACGATACTCCCCGGATCGTTGGCTGTGCACGGGATTATCCACACTGTCTCGGCTTGCCTCGTGGCTGCCTGGAGGATCTCCTTCAGCTACTTTCAGACCTAAAGATCTCATGGGTCCTGCGCGATGATCGTTTCTCGGGGAACCCGCTGAATGTTACTTTCCATGGAGAATTGCGCCAAGAACAAAGAGTCGCCGCAGAAACCATGCTTGCACGAGAGACGGGCGTACTTTCGGCGACTACGGCTTTCGGCAAGACCGTGGTCGGGGCATGGTTGATCGCAAAGCGTGCCGTAAACACGCTGGTGCTCGTGCATCGGCGGCAATTGCAAGAACAATGGATTGAACGGCTGTCGACGTTTTTGGGGTTGCCGTCAGATGCTATCGGCCGGGTTGGAGGCGGGCGCAGAGTGCCGACCGGGATCCTCGACGTTGCAACCATTCAAAGCCTGGTCCACAAAGGGGTAGTTGACGACATCGTTGGCAATTATGGGCACCTGATCGTCGACGAATGCCATCACCTTTCCGCCTACAGTTTCGAACAGGTTGCCCGCCACGCGAAAGCACGGTTCGTGACCGGTTTGTCTGCAACCGTGACCCGTAAAGACGGGCACCATCCCATCATTTTTATGCAATGCGGCCCACTGCGCCATCGGGTCAACGGAAGGGAGCAGGCGGCCGCTCGGCCGTTCGAGCACACCGTCCTCGTCCGGCCGACAGGATTTCGCACGCTGCGCGCGCCGAATCCTGACCTGCGCGCCCAGTTTCGCGAACTTACCGACGAACTTGTTTGCGACGACGGCCGCACACGGCTTATATGCCGGGAGGTCGTGCAAGCTGTTCGAGAACGCCGTTCCCCAATCGTGCTGACGGAGCGGAACGACCATCTCGATAAGCTGGTACAGCAGTTAACCCATGAAATCAAGCATGTGGTTGTGCTTCGCGGCGGTATGGGCAAAAGAGAAATCGACAAGACGCGCGCGATGCTCAAAGCCATTCCTGACGATGATGAACGTCTGCTGCTGGCAACAGGAGCCTACGCCGGCGAGGGGTTCGACGATGCCCGATTGGACACCCTTTTCCTTACGCTACCTGTCTCCTGGCGCGGGACGATTGCGCAGTATGTGGGTCGTCTTCACCGCCTTCACGACGGAAAGCGGGAAGTCCAGGTATACGACTATGCCGATTTTGATGTACCCATGCTTGCACGAATGTTTGATCGCCGCTGTAAGGGTTATGAGGCAGCAGGCTACAAGCTTCATTTACCCGCTAGTGCGCTACCTGGCTGGCCGCCGAATATATCTCTTCCCTTTGATCCCCAATGGAAGGCTCAATACTCGTCTACGGTACGGCGGCTGGTCCTTGATGGGGTTGACTCTCCGTTAGCGAATCTCTTTGTTGAGGCAAGCCAGAAAGATAGCGATCGCGCCAGAAGTGCAAGCGAGCTTTTTCTTTTTCGCCGGCTCGAGACTCTTGCTGAAACAAAGGGGCGGTTTCAACTCAATGTCGAACTCCCCATCCCGTTCGACGGTTTGGGGAGGATGGAGGTGGATCTGCTATGCGCGGATGCGCGTATAGCCGTTGAGTTGGACGGCGAACAACACTTTGCCAGCGCGGAGGCGTACCGACGCGACCGACGAAAGGATCTACTGCTACAAGAAAATGGCTATCTTGTACTTCGGTTTCTTGTTGAAGATCTTGGAAAACGGTTGGATGATGTGCTGAATGCCATTATCCGGGCATTGGTTCATCGAGGCCGCCGTCCGCCGTCTACCGCATCCCCGTACCTTTTCAAGGTCCTTTGAGCCGGCTCATCACTTTAAGGAAGCTCGCCAGGATCGTAAGTTCGCCGCCGAGTGGTTCGACCTGGCGGCGCAGTGTCGAGATCAGGAGATCGCTGCGCTTTTCGATCCGCGAGATTTGTTCCTGATTGACTTTTAATTCCTTGGCCAGCTTAGCCTGGGTGATGTTTCGCGCCTTGCGCAGCTCGCGCATCGTCATTTCCTCGCGGATCAGCTCGTCGGTACGGGCTGCGATCTTAGTACGCCGGTCGGCCGGAAGGGCCTTCAATTTGTCCTGGAGTGTCTTCATTTCTTCCGCCCCTTGGTGCCGGTCTTGATCTCTGCCTTAACTCTCACCAGGTGCCGCTCGAACGCGCATCCGCCTTGGCGATCAGCGCCTTGTAAAATTTCTTTTCGCTGATTCCAGTCTTGCCGCCGCCAACCAGTAGAACTGCGATCTGCTTTAGGATCGAACGCTGGAATGAACCTGGTGGGAGATGTAGGATTCCACTGCGGTCGTGGGGCTTTACGACGGACATGAATACAATTTCATTTCTGTTTCAGACGTCCCTCATCTGTGGGGTCAATCTTTTACAGGGCGTATGCCGCGAGCCCTTCAGGGGAACTGATCCTTCATCGCCATTGGGAGATGCTATGAAAAAAGTCGTTCACATAACTTGTGTAAGTGCACTAGCAGCCTTAAGTGTAATCCCGGTTTTTGCGCAGGAAACACGGGAGCAGGCCGTAGCCGGGATGAGAAAAGTTGATGCGAAAGAGATGGATCCCACATACAAGACCCCAGCTCCATTTGCGCAGAAGCTGCTGGACGTGGCCTTGGCGAAACATCCGGAGGTCATACTAATCGCTATTCATGCAACCCCGCCGAAGCATAAAAATCTGATCGTGGCCTCGAACTTTGGACGCATTGGCAAGATTGGCGATGAAGATGATCTGCGCTGCATCCGGACAGGCAAGAGCAACCTGGAGTTGAACTCGACCGGGAAGCACTTCGAGGATGAGTTGATCCTGCAGGACGCCTCGGGGCAAACGATTGGCGCCCTGGGTGTGGTGTTCAACTACAAGCAGGGCGATGATAAAGAGGCGTTGGCGAAGATCGCAACCCAGATTCGCGACGAGATGAAGGCGCAACTGCCGTCGGCAGCTGCGTTATTCGGACCGGCAAATTAGATGCAATCAGAAGATAATCTTCAGAGCGAACTGAGTCTGACGAGAGGTGGTTGCGGTTGCCGTCAGCGCACCGGCGGATATGATGGGAGCTCCGGCAAACGCCGGCGCCGGATGCGCCGCAGAAGGTGCTGGGGCCGCCGAGAAGAGCTGTGTAGAAGCCTTCAGGGGATTGGCATAGTTGACTCGATTGATGATGTTGAAAAGCTCGGCTCGGAACTGGATGTTTACACCTTCGCCGAAGCGCGGGATGCGATTGTTCTTGACGAAAGACATGTCCACGTTTTCCAGTCCCGGCCCATTAATGGAGTTGCGGCCGGCGCTGCCCAGGTACGGGTTGTACGAAGCAGACTCCGTCGGGTAGGAATAGCAGGCTCCATTGATGTAGTGAACCTTGTTCTGCTTGCTGACCGGTTTACAGCCGGTCCCGTAGTTGAAGTTGGGGAAGCCGAAGGTATCCGAACTGCGCAGACCCAGCGGATCGCCGCTGACGAGCGGACTGATGGGCAAGCCGGAGCTAGCTTGAAAAATACCCCCGAACTGCCAGCCGTTGATTACCCAGCCCGTCGCTCCAAGAGACTTCGGGGCATCAGGCAGGAGGAGGAGGTAGTTGAAGACGAAGTTCTGGCCTATGTTGAAGTCGGAGACAGCAACCCTGCGGTCTGGAGCAAAATAGGGCAGGCTGCTGACGGAATTCGCAAATGTGTCCCCAAACGTGGAGGAAGAACCGTCGTCAGTGGATTTGGCCCAGGTATAGGACGCTTGCAACTGGAGCCGATGCGAGAGCCTTTTGGTGAGACCCGCTTGCAAAGCGGAATATTTCGAATAGCCCGTAGGCAACATGGAGCTGATCTGGCCGACGTTGGTGTTGAGCCGGGGGTTGACGGTTGAGGCCGAGATGTTGTTGGAGAGGCTGGGAAACTCATAGATTCCTCCGCTCAGCCTGGCGATGGGTTGCACGGTATTGATGTCGTCCTCGCGGTAAGCGATATCGACGCCATGGGAGCCGGCAAAGCCGACCTGCGCCATCATGTCACCCGGAAGTTCCTGCTGGATATTCAGGCCCCACTGCTCCACGTAGCTGCGCTTGGGATGCTGCGGAGTGTAACTGTAACGGAAAGTTGCGGGAGTCAGCAAAGGATAGGCCTTTTGGGGAAATGTGCCGAGGAGCGCGTTCGCGCTGCTGACGCTGCCCGACTCAAAGAAGGGCGCTGCGAAGATGCTCAGGCCTTCGAAGAGATAGTTGAGCGGCAGCGCATCGTAGATGCCGAACCCGCCGCGCACGGCTGTCCCGTTTTCCTTGAAAGGGCTCCACGAAAAGCCTACTCGCGGAGCGAAGTTCTTTTCGGTGGGGTTGAAGAAGTAGGGTGAGCCGAGGTTTGGCGTTCCCGCGGTGAGTGTTGGCAGGTTAGAGAGACGCCCCGCAGTCTCCGTGGGGACAGTCGCCATTTCATAGCGAACGCCCAGGTTCAGGGTGAGGTTGTGGGTGAGGTGATAGTCGTCGGTAATGTAACCGCCGTAGACTGACTGACGCAGGTCTTTGGGCGATGTCGTCTGCCCTAGCGGAGCATTGAAGCCGGTGGGCTGATTCTGAAGGAATCCGGCAAGTGAGCCGAAGTTGAACTGGCCATTCGGATTCGAGGTTCCCAGCTGATTGTTCTGTAGCCGTTCAAAGGCGAAGCCCGTCTTGAGCGCATGCTTCCCATGCGTCCAGTAGAGGTCGTCATAGACCTGATAGGAGTTGTAGTGGAAGATGAACTCACCAACCGCATGGAGCCCGCCGGTAAAGTTGCTGAGACCGCCGACGTTGATGAGGCCGACGGGAAGGTTGGGAACGAAGCCGAGGCCGGGGTCGGAGATGGGGCCGAAGATCGCGTTGAGGGTGGTTGGCGCATCGGAAACAACGCGACTATAACCAGCGTGCACGCTGTTCAGGAGGTTCGCCGTAAAGACGTGCGATTCGCTGATGGACGCCATCTGCCGCTTGGCGATGTTACCCGTAACCTTCTCGTTGAAGGCGTCAGGAGCGGTAAGCGTGCCGTTATCCCAGAAGTAGGTCCCAGCCAACTGGTCTTTTGCCGAAATCGTGTGATCGCCACGGATAGTGAAGTAGTTCTCCGTGGTGCGAAACGGGTCGGCGAAGAGAAAGATGCCGGTATCGCCGTTCACCGTGCTGTTTGGGAGAGGGTAGAACTGCAGATACTTGGCCACATCGGGGTCGACCGTGACGGTGCCTGCAACCAGTTGCCCCGTGCGAGCATTCGCTGAAGGCACAGTGCTGCTGGCATTGGTGCTGTTGAACCAGCGTAATCCTTCGTAGTCTCCGAAGACGAAGGTGCGATCGCGGACGATTGGGCCACCCGCGGACGCGCCAAACTGGTTTCGCCGCAGGGGTGCGATGTGGCCGGGGGTATCAAACTCATTGCGCGCATCAAGGGCACTGTTGCGGAAAAACTCGTAGACGTTGCCGTGGAGCTTGTTGCCGCCGGTCCGTGTGACGGCGTTGATGATGCCGCCGGCTGTTTTGCCGTAATCGGCGGTGGCGTTGCCGGTGATAACGGAGAACTCCTGGATCGCATCGACGCCAAGATTGCTGCCGATAACGCCGCCCGGGCCGCCGTTCGAGTAATCGTTAATGCTGATGCCATCCACGCGGTAGTTATTCATCTGCGGCCGGGCGCCGCTGACAGTTAGCTGGTTGCCGACCCCGCGGTTGGCGCGCTGGTTGCTGACGGCGACGACCGACTGAGTGCGGACGGCCGATACCCCGGGCTGCAGGTTGGCGAGGGCGGCCCAGTCGCGTCCATTGAGCGGAAGTTCGACGATGGTCTTCTCATTGACCACGGGCATGACGACTGAGCTAACCAGGTCAACCTCCGAAGCCACTTCAGTGACGACAATCTTCTCGTTTGCGGTGCCGACCTTCAAGGAGAAGTTGACCGCCTGCTGCTCGCCCACGTCAAGAGCGACGTTCGTTGCGGACTGACTGCTGAAGCCCTTGGCAGAGACGTCCACCTGATAGCTGCCCGCGGGCAGATTCGGAATGGCAAACAAACCATCACTATTGCTTGTCGTGGTGTGCTTTATGTTCGTCGCGAGGTTGGTGGCGGTGACGGTAGCTCCGGGAACTACGGCCTCGGTTGAATCGACTACAGAGCCGACGATGGAGCCGGTGGAGACCTGGGCACGGAGTGATGCACTCTTGCCCAGCGGGAGCAGCAAAAGAATGATAGTCAGTAGCCTGGTGCGTTTGATGAAACCGTTCATGATTGAGTGCCTCTGAAATGCGACCGGCACGAGTGAAAGCCAGCAAAGGATGGAGCATCTGAGCAAGGAACCGAGAGGGAAGCTCGACTTCGAAGATCTTCACAGCGGCGAATCAGCATCATTCTTGACCATGGTCATTTATGGGCGACGGAATGAAGCATGAATGAAGCCGACATAAAAAATCGTTAAGGTGCCTCGTGGAGGTTAGCCTGCAACGTTGTCGAATGCAATTTCATTTGTGGTTTGTTGCTGGGTCCGCTTCTGGAGGGCGGCTCACTGGCAGCTACGAGGAGATCGGCTGTCCGCAAGACACGCCAAGGCTAAGACACGGATGGTGGATGCCCGTGCCGCGGGTTCTGGGTCAAACCCGGTTAGAGCCGGCAGATGAGCAGTTCGCGTTCGTAGATCATCTCTGGCGGCAGGTGATCATGGAGATTCAGGAAGAGCTCTTCGTGGCCCATGACCTCGCGGCGCCAGGCGTCACGGTCAACCTGCTGGAGGGCTTCAAACTGCTCGCGTGAGAAAGTGAGGCCAGTCCATTCGATATCGTCATAGTAGGGGGTCCAGCCGATCGGAGTCTCCTTGCCCTGGGCACGACCGCGGACACGATCGACGATCCATTTGAGGACGCGCATATTCTCACTAAAGCCGGGCCAGAGAAAGCGGCCGCTCTCGTCTTTGCGGAACCAGTTGACGTGGAAGACGCGCGGGGTCGCGGAGAGACTACGTTGCATTTTGATCCAGTGACGAAAGTAGTCGCCCATGTGGTAGCCGCAGAAAGGCAGCATCGCCATGGGGTCGCGCCGGACCTTGCCGACCGCACCGGCTGCTGCCGCGGTGGTTTCTGAGCCCATGGTGGCGCCGATATAGACCCCTGCAGACCAGTTGAAGGCTTGGTAGACGAGCGGCATCGTATCGGAGCGGCGGCCGCCGAAAATGATGGCACTGATGGGTACTCCGTCGGGCGACTCCCACGCCGGGTCGATGACTGGGCATTGCGAGGCGGGTGCTGTGAAACGTCCGTTGGGGTGGGCCGCGGTGGCCCCGGTTTCCTTTGCGATTTCCAGGGTCCAGAGCTCGCCGCGCCAGTCCAGACAACTGGCGGGCGGCTTTTCGGTCATGCCTTCCCACCAGACACCGCCCTCGGGTGTGAGCGCGACGTTGGTGAAGATGGTATTGCGCATCAGCGTCGCGATGGCGTTAGGGTTGGTCTTCGCGCTGGTGCCGGGTGCGACACCGAAAAAGCCGGTTTCGGGGTTGATGGCTCGGAGCTGGCCGCTGTGGTCGGGCTTGATCCAGGCGATATCGTCGCCGACTGTCCAGACCTTCCAACCCTCAAACGGCGGCGGCGGGATGAGCATGGCGAAATTGGTCTTGCCGCAGGCGGAGGGGAAAGCCGCCGCAACATAGGTCTTTTCCCCGCTTGGTGCTTCGACACCGAGAATGAGCATGTGCTCGGCCATCCATCCTTCGTCGCGCGCGATATTGGACGCGATGCGCAAGGCGAGGCACTTCTTGCCTAACAAGGCATTGCCCCCATAACCGGAGCCGTATGACCAAATCTCGCGCGTCTCGGGAAAGTGGACGATGTACTTTTCGTCGTTGCAGGGCCACGAAACGTCCTTTTGACCAGGACCAAGCGGCGAGCCAACGGAGTGCACGCAAGGAACCACCCGCTGGATACCCTTGTCGATCTCCCGAAAGACAGGCAACCCAATGCGGGCCATGATGCGCATGTTGACCACAACGTAAGCAGAGTCCGTGAGCTGGACCCCGATGCGCGCCATGGATGAACCGATCGGGCCCATGCTGAAAGGCAGCACATACATGGTGCGCCCGCGCATCGAACCGCGGAAGAGCTGCTTGAGCTTGCCGCGCATGACGTATGGGTCTTCCCAGTTATTGGTGGGGCCGGCGGCGTCTTTGGAGAGCGAGCAGATGAAGGTCCGGTTCTCGACCCGAGCCACATCGCTGGGTGTGGAACGCGCGTAAAAGCAGCCGGGCCAGAGCTCTTGATTGAGCCGGGTGAAGGTGCCGGCGGCGACCAGCAGGTCACAGAGAAAATCGTACTCGGCCTGAGAGCCGTCGACCCAATGGATGTTGTCGGGTTGGCACAAATCCGACATCTTCTCAACCCAACGGATGAGGTGCTTGTTGGCGGTGGGCGGTGCGGTCTTTACCAGGCTCCGTGTGCCTTTCATTCAGCTCCTGTCGCGCTCGTTTCCTTAGAGAGTACGGTTAGGTGTTTACCATACGCAAGCATGTCTCCCAAAACTACGCCACCAAGCCGAATGGCGACTCTCAAAAGAGTGACACTGTCTCTTCTTGAGAGTTATTCCATTAGCGGCTGCATGGGTGAAGCGGTGCTGAACTCCGAATGAAAAACTAGTCATCTCTTTGCTAGGCAGGGGGGGACCACCCTGGCCGCTGTGCCGTTTTGCCGGAAGGACCTCCATCCTTGCACAGCATGATCGAAGAGACTAAAGTCGGGAGTCAACAGCGGCGAGCGAACCGGTCGCCTCCGTTCAAGTAGTTGGAACGACTTGCAAAATGAACGGATTTTCATGGTCGATTCAGACGTGCTTAAGATCCGCTCATGGTAATGGGTGGCGCGAACAGATATGCGGATCCTGATCGTAGAAGACGAGCAGAAAGTGTCAGCCCTGGTGAAGCGTGGGCTAACGGCGGAGCGGTATGCGGTCGATGTGGCGGCCGACGGACTTGAGGGCTTGGAGCTTGCGGAAGCCTATCCCTACGATTTAATCATTCTCGACCTTATGCTCCCGCGCTTGACCGGGGGCGAAGTGTTGCAGCGCATCCGGCGGAAGAATTCGCATGTTCCCGTGCTGGTGCTGACCGCACGCGACTCCATCGACGACAAGGTGAAGCTATTCGAGCTTGGGGCGGACGATTACCTGACCAAGCCCTTCGCATTCGCCGAGCTTCTGGTTCGAGTAAAGGCACTCTTGCGGCGAGGGCCAGTCAATCGCTCCAGCACCCTGCGCATTGGCGATCTGGAACTCGATCGGCTGACGCAGCAGGTAAGAAGAGGTGGAAGGCGCGTGGAGTTGACCGCGAAAGAGTACTCCCTGCTTGAGTATTTAATGCAAAACGAGGACCGCGTGCTTTCACGCAACATGATCATCGAGCATGTGTGGGATCAGAGCTTCGATGGAGTCACGAACATCGTCGACGTGTATGTCAAACATTTACGCAGCAAGGTGGATGACGGCAATCCCCTGAAGATGATTCGCACTGTCCGCGGCACAGGATACACGATCCGCCCGGGACGAGAATTGTGAACCGGAGTTCGCTTCGCTATCGCGTAACTTCCTTTCATGTAGCTCTGCTAGCGGTCGCACTCGTCATCTTCAGCGCAGCCGTGTACCTGGGGGTTCGGGCCTTTCTTATAAGATCGCTCGAACATTCACTAAACATAGACGCATCCGCGATCCTGACCGACTACGTCAGACCCCTGGAGTCCAAAGGCCTTAGCTGGTTTCAGAGCGAGATGAGCGAATCGTATCCCGTCGGAGTGAGCGATACGTTTGTGTGTGTGTCTCGCGGACCTGAGGTTCTATACCAGACAGGTGACCTGGGGGAGCCCTTAGCTGGCCGATTGGCTGCGCTTTCAAGCGATGTCGAAGATTCTGGTGAAGTGCGCCGCGCGCAAATCAAGGGACAGGACCTGGTTCTTTTCACTCTGCCGTATCGCACCTCGAAAGGCGATGCGATCGTGATCGAGACAGCCGCCAGCATGGAGCCAATCCATCGTGTTCTTCGCAGCCTCTCTCTGACGCTGTTGATCGGGACACCGATTATTTTGATCGCCGCGGCGCTTGGGGGGTTTGTCTTGATGTCTCGCCCCCTGCGGCCGGTCGTGACGCTGACAGAACAGGCAGAAAGGGTCGGCCGTCACGACTTGGGAGGGCGTCTGCCGATCATCCGTTCGGGGGACGAGTTGGAGCGCTTATCCCTCGCGCTCAATCGCATGATCGAGCGTCTGGAAGACACGGTGGCGCACAATCGGCGGTTCTCTGCGGATGCCTCGCATGAACTACGCACCCCTCTCACCATCATCCGGGGTGAGCTTGAGGTTTTGTTGCAAACGCCGATGTTGCCGCCATCGTTGGCTGAGGGTATTGCCAGCGCACTTGAGGAAAGCAACCGGATGTCACACATCGTTGAGAGCTTAATGACGATCTCCCGTCTGGAAGCCGGTAGCGAGGGGATGGCCATGGTACCGGTGGAGTTGGTGTCAGTCGCCACGGCGACTCTGGATCACATGAGTCTCTTGGCAGAGGAGAAGCAGATTCGTCTCACCTGCGACACTTCGGGACCGGTCTACGTTACCGGTGATCCGATGCGATTGAGACAGGTAGTGGTCAATCTCCTGGACAACGCCATCAAATACACGGCAGACCGAGGAAGCGTGACCATGTCAGTCACGGCAGAAGCTGGTCGCGCGGTGCTCGAGGTATCCGATACAGGGATCGGTATCCCGCCAGAGGCTCTGCCATTGGTCTTTGAGCGGTTTTTCAGGGCGGATAAAGCGAGATCGCGCGAATCCGGCGGAATAGGGCTGGGTCTTGCGATCGTAAAGTCTATATGCACCGCGCATGACGGCGCTGTATCCGTATCCAGCATCGAGGGGCGGGGCGCAAAGTTTCGCGTCGAGCTCCCGCTGCTGCGCGAAGGTGGCTCTCCGAAGGCGGTTGAGCAGCCATCTGCCAAGAGTGCATCCAATGCTCAAGTGCAACAAAGAACTTGTCTCCGCCCGGTGACTTCCGCTCCGCCTGATCGCGTGCTTTAGGTGCGTAGCTTCGCTTACATCAGAGTGAACATGCGAGGCCACCACGCAATCAACACGCACTTCCGGCTTCGCCCCCGCCCTTGCAAGGTTCCGTCGCTACTGCAGTGGGACAAGGAAGAGCAGCGAGAGCCCAAAGGTGATGAAAGCGATGACGAACGTGACCACCATGAACCCCATCATGCGACGCATCGGGATACCGGCGATGGCGAGGATGGGCAGGGCAAAGAACGGTTGAAGCATATTGGCGACAGACTCTCCCATGGCCACTGCCATGGTCGTGCCGGCGAAGGAGGCGTGCAGGTCGCGGGCGGCGGGAACGGCAAATGGGCCCTGCACCGCCCAGTGACCACCCCCCGATGGAACGAAGAGAGTGATGACGAGTGAGGTGAGATAGGTGAAGAAAGGCAATGTGTGAGCGCTCGAGTAGTGGATGAAGACCTTGGATAAAACGGCGGCTAGTCCGGTCGTGGTGATGATGCCCATCAGCCCGCCATAGAGAGGGTATTGCAGGATCAGCGGGCCGGCGATGCGAGCCGCGCTCTTCACCGCCGCGATGTAGGCAGCGGGCGTCCTATGGAGCAGCAGGCCGGCCATCAGAAGGGTCATGATGACCGAATTGAGGTCTACAGCGCCGTGGGTCCGCTTCAACTCGAGGAAGACCGCAAAGGCGCCGAAGAGCACGAGCGTCAGATTCAGGATCCAGGCATTGTCGAGCTTTGCGCCCACGGTGTTGGCAGCCTTTTCGACTGCCGGTTTTTGTGCGTCTTCGGCCCGCAGACGATCGGGGTCGGCAATCACGGTGTTAGCCTCGGTGGGAGCCAGGTAGCGGAATACAATTGGGAGAACGCAAAAAAGCACCGCGATCGGGATGAGATTGAAGCGCGTGAAGACGGTCTCCGAAAGCGGTAGGCCGTGTCCGGTGATCTTCTCCACGATGTTCAGAGCTGAACCGTGCGTGGCCTGCGACAGCACGATGGAGCCGGAAAGGCCTTCGGTGGAGATGACGAATCCGCTATAGGCCGCGGCCACCAGCCATCCAAAGTCCATGCGGATGCGCTTCGCGATTTCGCGAGCGATCAGCGCCGACGTCACCAAGCCCAAGCCCCAGTTCAGCCAGGAAGCAGCCATGCTCACGATAATGGTGAGCGAGATGGCTGACAAGGGATCTGTTGCCAGCGACGCGATCCTCTCCAGGGCTCGATGCACCAGTGGCGAGGTCGCCAGAGCGTATCCCGCGACCAGCATGATGACCATCTGAAACGCGAAAGTGAAGAGTGCGAAGACCCCGTTGTACCAGGCAGTGGCAATCGAGAATATGGTGATGTTCGGAATCACGACAGCGGCGAGAATGGCACCGGCAAGTGTCAGCAGAACCGCGAAGACGTAGGGGTCCGGCATGAGGTTCTCGAACAAGTAAACGAAGAACCCGGTGCAGCGCCCGAGAAGGGATTGCTTCGGTTGGGGCGGGGCGACAGCTGGCGTGGACATGGGTGGTATCTCGTATCCGATTCCTAGACCGGTATCGCTGGTACTGGCACCGAGTCACGTTGGTTCGGCGATGACAAGCCCATCGCGGCTGACCTACTGAGTGCGATAGGTCAACACTTTGGCCATCGCTTTGGACTCACCGGGCGATACGGCCACAATCATCTCCCGCATATCGGGTAACAAGATTGCAGTCTTCGCGCCAGGAGCCGACTTGACCTTGGCGACTTCCTTAATCTGGTTAGGGTCAGAAGTATCGTAGACGCCGATGTATCCCTCGCCGCCCGGAACGTAGAGCCGATGCGCTTCTGTGTTGTAAACCACTTCGTCTGCGCGGAGCGGAGCCTGAGCGGTGGAGACCACGGCCCCGGTGTCGGAGTTCATAACCACCACCATCCCGGGATCGCGGCAGACAACGTAGAGGCGGTGGGCTGCCTCGTCAAAGGCGACCATGGCATTCTGCCTGGCCGGCGGCACTGGCCAGGTGTGGATGACCTTCATTGTCTTTCGATCCACCACGGCGAGCTGATTGGTCTGGGCAAGGTTAATGAAGATGCGAGGCCCATTCTTTTCCAGGGCCATCGCTTCGACGTGGTTGTCCATGAATTCGATGGAACCGAGTTTTGCGCCCGTGTCGGGATCGATCGCTTCTAGCTTCGCCGTGGCCATCTTCACATCTTTGCCTCCGGTCACAACGTAGTAGACGTTATTTGCTGCGTCGTATCCGGCAGAGTCGGCGCCCGGCGTGAGGGCGATCGTGCCCATCTCGGCATAGGTATCGGCATCCAGAATATGCGTCATCTTGTCGCTATCGGTCACCAGAACGATCTTGGAGTTGGGCCGGATCAGAATGCTGTGCGGCGCGCCAAAACCCTTGACCGTGCGCAGATGGGCCCCTGTTTTCAGGTCGAAGATCTCAAGTGTAGCGTGGTCCTCTGCGGCAAGCAGCAGCCGGCCCCGCGTCCGATCGACGGAGAAGTGATCGAAGTCTCCGGAGTATCCGGGCAAGGTGACGGTCTTCATCAGGTTCAGCGGAGCGGTCTCCTGTGCGGAGGTAGAAGAGATAGCCTGACCGAACGATATGATCGCGGCCGCCATGACGGCGAGAATTGACCTTTCCATTAAGATTGTTTCTCCTTGGCGGCAACGTCAATGCTGGGAATTTGTCTAACTGTCACGGCACACCCGAGCGAGCTGTGCCAACCATGACTAAAAGTCACCACAAACACTACGTGGAGCGACCTGAGTGCACGCTGAAGTCGGGATGAAATTCTGTTCATGAAAGTCTCTCTCTGCCCGGGTCACCGGCGACAAACCGGCCCCTACAGGAGAGACAAGACAAGGTTTTTCAAGGCTTCGGCGGAACCTCAATCGGCCGCGACACAAGAAGGGGATATAAATTGGCATTGAGCCCGGCGAATGACTATCAAATCGCTGAGGTTTCTTGCGACGCAAGTTGAAACTTGGTGAGAGGGAAAGCACGCCAACGCATTCTCGCTGGGCGATTTACCAGCGGAGGATCCGAACTGAATCCCTGGTCGACAAGGGAGCCTATTTTGATCGCTCGCGAAAACGCGCAAATTGCTCATTATCTTAGTTCTTTAGATGGTCGGGGAGAGAGGATTCGAACCTCCGACCCCCTGGTCCCGAACCAACAACCGATGTACTAACCTGTTGTGTCGTTTGGGCTTGTTCTCTTATTCTTGTAGGGTATTCGGGAGCGAATGGACCCAACTTGGACCCAAAGTTTCAAGCGATTTGCGGCCGTGTTCTGTGGGCTCAGCAAGACTTGGTTGCCAGCGCCGCGATCTCTCCTGTTCTGAAGAACCTCTCCGTCGCTAAGACATCTTGGCTGCCGCTGTCAGGTCTTCGATACCTTTCAAGAAGGAATATGGTCCTTCCTTGGGCGGGCAGTGGCCCACTCCTTCGAGGATTCGACGCTCGTAGAAGCTGGTAAACAACGCAATGCCGGATCAACCGGTCCATTCGCGTACCAGGCTCTATAGCAGTTCAATGTCGTTGCTACCCAATCCGGGGTTGTGGAACGACTTCGCGGTGACGGTTAACTCTGCGTCTGTGAACTGCCACTTCGGCGACCACGCTTTCCAGCATTCACGAGTCAACGCTTCCGGTCCCTTTCGAGTTCGATCTATCCCAGAGGCATGTTCAGGAACCAGCGATACCACCTCTGGCGAATCATCTCGATGTTGCCGGGCTCCTTCGCGTTCTTTTCTGGATTTTGGATGGTATGTCCGGTGGCGGACACCTGGGCGCTGGACGCGCTCAGGCCACAGTGCCGCGGCAACGCATGCTCCGCGACCGCCCCAGTCATAGCCGGCCAGCGTTGCCTTCTCGATCCTTAGCGCATCCAGCAGATCGATGACGTCCTTGCCCAGAGCCGACTGCTGGCCAGACCGGAAAACATCCCGCGAACGGAAGACGGTCGGTCCACAGCAGCGAAGGTACGGCACAATGACACGATAGCCGGCAGTGGCGAGAGGTCCACGGATATCGTCGTAAGAACGCGGATCGTATGGCCAGCCGTGGAGGAGCAAAATGGGGTCGCCGGAATCGGGACGAGTTTGTTCGTATCCGATAATTCAGTGACGGCGTTTGCACCACCTTCAGCGTGGTCGGCGATGCCGATCCCGGCAGGTCATATTCCATATGCAATCCATCCTCCTGACTCTGAAATGACTCCGCCTCCCGTTCGGTTTGGCTCTAAAAGTGTGTTCATTCCAAATCTGCAGTTTTGGCTTTGCTTGGCCGGCTCAATGGCCGCATTCTGGCGAACATTGATCCGATCATGCACGAGATGCTCGGACTGAGGGGAGGACAAGTTTTCTTTAGGGTTTTTTCCCGCGCACTTGATACGAAGGTATGGGCATACCATCGTCCAATTGCTTTGAACCCCCCGCGTCTGGCCCAATAACGATTGTTTGAGGTGCACGTTGATCTTCTTCAGGAGACTTGTTTCTGAAGGAGACGCAGCATGTTTGAATTTGTAACGAAATCTGTTGCGCAGGAGCAACGAATGACGGAAGCGCGCGCCGCCGTAAAACGTCTCGCGCATTTCACAGTCTCCGTGATAGTCGTGACACTGCTCGCGGTCCTTTTCCTCGCGGCCGATTACCCGCACGATAAGTACTCGCTGATCTCGCCAGGTGGAATCGCGTTCTCCGACTTCAGTGGCTACGAGGACTGGCCTGCTGTCTCTTCCGCCCGGCAAGACGAAATACTCAAGGTAATCGTCGCCAATCCGAAAATGATCACGGCGTACAAGGCCGGCGTTCCCCTTAACGGCCAGGCTTTCCCGGACGGCTCTCGGATCGTGAAGCTCCAGTGGAAGCTAGCGTCATGGTCGCCGGATCATTCAGGCCGATCACGGTGAACGGCTGGTTCTGCGGGTTCTTACCCTGAAGGGGGAGATCGACGTCCCAGCGCAAGCCGTAAGTGAAGGTCAGGCGCGGCGAAACCCTCCACATGTCCTGACCGTAAAGAGAAACATTTCGCGTCAAAAGCGCAACGTTCTTGAGCGCCGCGACATCAGCGAAAAGCGCCGTTCCGGAGAGGGCTCCTCCTGGGGCACTGGACACCCCTCCAAATTCAGCAAACTGAATGTAAGAATATGGGCTACTAAAGGGAGAAAGCCACCTGTAATCCACTCCGCACTTCAATTCATGAGCACTTATGGTCCAGGCAAAATTGTCGATTACATTCACCTGCCTTTGATCGCTTGTCCCATTCTTGCCAGTTGCCCACTCGCCAGCCCCAGCGATTAAGAATTCGAAAAGCCCATTCGTCGAAGAGATACCTGACGGAAAGAGCACGGAGTCGGGGATCGGGACGGCGCCCCCGAAGTCGTCCGAGCCAAATCGACTGCCAACTCGGTCATTGCTGTAATTAGCATGCATTTCGTTGGTATTGGCGATACCAAAGTATCGGACGGCTATTGCTCAGATCGCGCAGGCGCTCGGCGACTGGCCGGCACGGTACAACTTACGCGAGTAGAACAACTGGTTGGCGTTTGCGGCCGTGCTGTCGTGGAAGGGACGCCACCGACAAGCTCGACGATAGAGTCTGTTCCACGATCTGCCGCTTCTCTTCTGCCCTCCAGTAACGCCGCCGCCCAGAAGCTCCATCGAGGCCTTCGCTTCCTCGTCCATCCAAGCCCCTCCGCGGCCCTAGGGTACAAATCGAGCTTAGGCGGCCAGAAAACGACGCTTACGTATGAGTCAGCGAGGATCGGATCCCACGCCCCCCTGTGGCTCGGTGCTCCGCCAATCGGTGGCGGCGAATGACGGTGGCGTTTGGCAGTACGGCGCCCGTGGCACCGGTCACAACACCACGAAGCGGAGTCTCTTGACCAGTAAGACACGAAGAGAGAAAGACCATCGAAAATAATACGAACCCGATGGGCAACGTACACCTCATTATGGACCTCCAGGAAGCACTCACCTTCTAGCTTAGCTAGACGCGCGTGGCGAAGACCATCCGCGCGTTGCCGGAGAGTACCGGAGCAAATATGATGATGGTCCCGGGCCTTAAGGTGTTTGACCGAAGGGAAACCTATGAAGGTCGTCCGTGCTCTTTCGATCTGCACCTTCCTTCTGTCCCTCGTCGCGGCTGCCGGTGCTCTCAATCCGGATCGCGACATCCACCAGCTTGCGCATCGGACGTGGGGCGAAAAGGACGGGTATCCTGGCAGGTCGGAGGCTCTGGCGCAAACCGCGGATGGATTTCTGTGGCTAGGCTCTGGTACCGGGCTTTTTCGATTCGACGGCGTTCACTTTGAACGGTATGAGGCGAGATCGGGAGACCAGCTTCCAGCTGAAATGGTGCATAGCCTGTTGGTGCTCTCCGATGGCAGTTTGTGGGTTGCTTATGATGGGGACACGATTTGTGACCTGCGGAAGGGCAACGTCAAGTGCTACGGCAAAGCTGAAGGTATAGCAACAGGCCCCAGGGCCATCGTACAGGACCGCGAAGGCACCATTTGGGCCAACACCCAGACGGGAGTCATACGCTTCAACGGTACGCGATGGGAACACATCGGCAAGAATTGGAACTTCCCGGAAGAGGTGCCGCGCCTAACTTCAGGTGCATTGTATGTGGATAGAGGTGGAACTCTTTGGGCCGGGATCAACAATACCGTTCTCTATATCAAGCAAGGATCGAAGCGATTTGAACCAACCGGTGCATTTGCCGGCTGGTCGGCGTCGATCGCTGAGGCGCCGGACGGCACGATATGGCTGGCGGATGCCGACGGCTATGTCCGGGCCATCAGCACGACGGTCAGCGCGAAATCCGCCGCGATTGCCAGATGCGAGGCGCAGACCCTTGAGGAGGTGCCTGAAAGATGTCCCAGCGAAGGTCCGCTGGTGGTTAAGATCAGCGCCCCTGCCCGCCTTCTCTTCGACCGCACCGGAAGTCTTTGGATCACGACGGATACCTCCGGAGTGTTCCGCGTTCCGCATCCTGAGCGGCTGAAGGACCGGCCGATTTCGATGACCAGCGATGCCCTGCAGAGATTCACCTCAAAGGACGGTTTGAGTGCCGATGACTGCAATCCCATACTGGAGGACCGGGAGGGAAATATCTGGGTGGCAACGCGGGATGGACTGGACCAGTTCCGCGATACCGCGCTGATCCCGGTTGCCCTGCCGACATCGATCTTTCACATCGGAATCGCGCCTGCTGACGGCGGAGATGTCTTGATTGCCGCCAGCTGGAAATATGTCGCACGAATTCATGGCGACTCGAAGAATGTGTCCCAAGTCAGTGCCAAGCCAGAAAAGGCTTATCAGGATCCCTCCGGCGTTACCTGGTTTAAAGGGAGGTCGCTTGCACAATGGAAGGACGGCAAGTTCCGGATCGTGGCGCCACCTCCAGGGCAAAGTGACTTCAGCAGCCGAGGCTATTGGCAGATAGTGGGCGACAAATCCGGAACCTTGTGGGCCTTTTCTGACGGCCTGGGTTTCTTCACTTTGGACCACGGCCGATGGAAGGCCTGGGCGACTCCGCCGGAAGTCGCGAAGCAGCGCGTTGCAGATATGTTCTCCGACAGCACGGGGCTTATCTGGGTATCAACCTACCAAGGCGACATCATCACGATGGACAAAGGAAAGGTCGTGGACTATCCGGCGAGGCCGGATAATCCAATACGGTATGTCACGTCCTTTGCCGAGCATGCACCGCACGAGATATGGGCAGGCGGCGCCGGTGGCTTGGTTCTCATTCACGAGGGCCACTTTCGCTTGATCCGGCCGACGGCCCTGGGTTCTTTTAAGGACGTTACAGGGGTTGTTGACGCCGGGTGGGAAGGGCTTTGGCTCAATGCGACAACTGGCGTGATTCACATCTCCAGAGATGAGGCAGACCGGGCTTTGCAGGATGCCAACTATCACTGTCAGTGGGAACGATTCGATTCCTCCGATGGCCTTCCAGGGCGTACTCCGGCTATAGGCAGGTATGCAAGTACATATCCAACCGCGATCGAGGGCACGGACGGGCGGATATGGTTTACCGCAACAAAAGGCGTCGCCTGGGTGGACCCGAGGAACATCCCGAGAAATGTCATCCCCCCGCCGGTTTCGATTACCTCTGTATCTGCGGATGGTTCGCGTCATTTGCAATTGACCGATCTGCGGCTCCCGGCGCATACCGCGAATATTCAAATCGACTACAGCGCACTGAGCTTATCGGTGCCGGAGCGAGTTCGTTTTCGCTACAAGCTGGAAGGAATCGATAAGGGATGGCAAGACGTCGGCACGCGCCGTCAGGCCTACTACAATAACCTGGGACCTGGGTCGTTTCAATTTCGTGTGATCGCATGCAACAACGACGGCGTGTGGAACGAGACAGGCGCGACTCTCAATTTCTTCATCCTTCCGGCGTATTACCAGACGACATGGTTCCGGCTTTTGTGCGGGGCAGCATTTCTTCTTTTACTGTGGGCTTTGTACCAACTCCGTCTTCACCAACTGCGGCATCAATTGACGATCGGGGCGGAGGCGCGGGTCAACGAGCGAACGCGTGTCGCGCGAGAGCTACACGACACCCTGCTGCAAAGTTTTCAGGGAGCGGTTTTTCAATTTCAGGCGGCTCGTAAACTGCTGCTCCGCAACGCGGACAACGCGATGCAGGTCGTAGATGACGCAATACAAGCAGCGGAGGGAGGCATTGCGGAGGGACGTGCTGCCATTCATGACCTGCGCCCGGAACCAGCCGCTCAGCGCGATCTTCCGGAATTGTTGAAGGCGACTGGGGGTGAACTGGCGGACACTCACCAATGGAACGGGAATGCCCCAACCTTCGAAGTGGTCGTGGAAGGTAGACCGCAGGACCTCTCGCTCATGTTTCAGGATGAGGTCTACCGAATCTCGCGCGAGGTGATCCGCAATGCCTTTGCGCACGCGGCTGCGAGCAACATCGAAGTGGAGATCCGTTATGATCGGGATCAGCTTCGAGTGCGTATCCGCGACGATGGCAAGGGGATCGACCCAAAGATCCTCGCGGCCGGCGGACAACCTGGACATTGGGGCATATCGGGGATGCGCGAGCGGGCTCAGCGGATTGGATCGCGATTGGATTTCTGGAGCGAGATGGGCGCAGGCACCGAGGTGCAGCTAACGGTTCCCGCTGCGATGGCGTATGAAAAGCGTCGTCCCAACCGTCGATTCCGGCTGCTCCACCGGGCAGGTAGCGATGAGTAGTATTCTTGGCTTGATTCGAATTCTCGCCGTCGACGACCACGCTCTTCTGCGCAAGGGCCTTGCGGCTTCGATCAACGCAGAGCCCGACTTGAAGCTGGTCGCAGAGGCTTCGAACGGTGAAGAGGCCATCGAGAAGTTCCGTGCACACCGCCCAGACATAACTCTGATGGATATTCAAATGCCCGGTCTCAATGGGATTGAGACTACGATCCGTATCCTGGCTGAATTTCCGGACGCGCGCATCATTGTCCTTACGACCTATAGCGGCGATGTTCAAGTGCTGCGTGCCTTGCGTGCCGGCGCACGGGCTTATCTATTGAAAGGCCATGATCGGGAACTCATCGAAACGATTCATGCGGTCATGGCAGGGCGAAAGAGGATACCGCCGGAAGTCGCGGCTGAGCTCGCTGAACACGCCACTGACGATGAGTTGAGTCCCCGGGAAATTGAGGTTTTGAGGCTGATTGCCGCCGGGAATTCCAACAAACAGATCGCCGACCTACTCTGCATCGCGGAGGCGACCGTGAAGAGCCGCGTCACGAACATCCTTTCGAAGCTTAGCGCCAGCGATCGCGCTCATGCTGTCACAATCGGCCTCAGGCGCGGAATTATCGAGATCTAATCACCCGAAAGTATGAACGCTGTTCCGAGTTTCAGCGGTTCCCAGGCCGTTGCGAGGGGGGTACGCTCCCTAAGGGGGTTCCTTGCAACGACTATTCTCCACGTTCGCGAACGGCTGGCCGGGCTTCGGCCTTCTCATTCAACGATTGGTCCTGGGCATTGCTCTGATCTACCACGGGGCGGTTCTGCTCAGGGGCGTCCCTGCGGATGTGCCATTTGTGCCGGATCTAATCGGAAGTGTCCTGGGCTTGTTTATCCTGGCAGGCTTATGGACTCCCGCAATGGGAGCGCTCGTCGCGGTCGTGCAGGTGTGGATCGCCTTCACAGGCGCCGGCGATGAGTCGGTGTCAATTATTCTGGCGTTCCTAGGCGGCACATTGGCGATGATCGGTCCAGGTGCCTGGTCGATCGATGCCCGGCTCTTCGGAAGAAAGCATATCGGAAGCTGAACATTCTGGTCGCCCTCCCATGCATCCCCCAAAAGTCGGACGATCACGCAACCCATAGAACGAAAAAGATTCCATCCGTTTGGGGTTGTGAGCGCATCGGCCAAGATTGCATAGTGATCCTCGTAGCTTAACGCTCTTCCCGGCCGGAGAACCCTCCGTCAGGAAGCGCCAAACGATGAAATTCCCAAAACAACGTCTTGCGAGTGAATCGCACAAGGGTTAAGGAGGCCGATATGGGTTTCATGGTGACGGAATCTCCTCTGGGGCATCACTTAGGTTCGGCGCCCGAGGTTGGTCAAAGGTTATCCTCAAAACTTTCGCAGTCCACACCGGTCGTTTTCGTCGTCGACCCCGACAGGGCCGTGCGCGAATCACTGGAGCGGTTAATGCGATGCGAAGGCTGGCATCCGGAGACCTTTGCGTCGGCCGAAGAATTCCTCGCCCATCCGCTCGAGGTTGCTCCCGGCTGCTTGACACTGGACGTGTCTCTTCCGGGCATGAGCGGTCTCGAGTTGCAGAAGCGCGCAGCCGTGGAATGCCCTCACATCCCAACCATTTTTCTCACCGCCAACGACGACATTCCCACCACGGTCGAAGCCATGAAGGCAGGAGCTGTCGAATTCCTTACAAAGCCTTTCCGGGACAACGAACTCTTGCCCGCTGTCCGAGAAGCTCTCGAACGGAGTCGTCTCGTTCTTGCTAAAAAGGCGGAGAAACAAGCCCTTCAGGAATGTTATGCGTCTCTCTCAGCCCGCGAGCGTCAGGTCATGGCGTTGGTATCTTGCGGGTTGATAAACAAGCAGGTCGGCGGCAAACTCGGCATCAGCGAAATCACGGTGAAAGCGCACCGCGGCCAAGTGATGCAGAAGATGCACGCCGACTCTTTCGCAGATCTGGTGAAAATGGCAAGCAAGCTAGGTTTAGCCAAGCGCCGCGAAGCGACGATGGTCTGCGATCATGCCGATCGTGCGGCTTGCCCAGGCGGTCAACTCCTTGGAAGCTTCGCATTCGTGCCCTAGCCGAATACCGCATCGCCAGGTGGTCCGTCATCGTGGCGTCTTACTCGGACCGATACCCAAGTATCCGGCAACCCATTGCGTGGCACGGCCCTGGGGTCACGCGCTTGCCGTAAGCATTTGAACGAACATCCATGACTGTTGCCAACGTGGCTAGTTGCGGCCAAAGATTGCGGGGGTTGCCCATGATGCCGAAAATTGTCCTGGTCGTGGACACCGACGTCCCGTGCGAGAATCGTCGCTCAACGGCCCGAATTGCGCACCTCGATTTCGCAACCGTGGTCAAGAGAGCAATCACAGAAATCACACCTGGAATAAGCGGCCGGCAAACAAGCCGCCCGAGAAAAGGAGATTTGCAATGAGCGATTCCGGTTCCGACCGCCGTTCATTGCGATCAGATCGGTGTAAGTTCCCTTAATGCCACTATTGGGACCAGCTCGTTCCTGTCAATGGACCCAAGTTGGAACTTGGTGAGAAGGAGAGCACGCCAACCTATTCTCTCAACGCGGCTTATCAGTTGGAGGAGAAAACCTGAATCCCTTGTAGACAAGAGAGCCGCCCACTAACACACAAATCGCTCATTATCTGAGGCTTATGGTCGGGGAGAGAGGATTCGAACCTCCGACCCCCTGGTCCCGAACCAGGTGCTCTACCAGGCTGAGCCACTCCCCGAACTTGCGGTTGGAAGGACGTTTACGGACCGAAAGGCTCCTGGCTGATGCCTTTGTGAACGCCCGTGAACTACAACAAAGTGTATCAGAAGATAGGACACCCCCACGCGAGCCGCCCCGCCTCCAATCTACCGCGAGACTCAGCGTACACTGCGGTCGAGAGCCCTGGGGCTCGCGCGCCGATGAAACCGTTACACCAACTCGACCTGACCGGTTTGCATGTGCTCGATGGAGCTATGGCCACCGAATTGGAGCGAAAGGGCTTCGACCTCTCCGGTCCGCTGTGGTCCGCACACGTGCTGGAAAGCTCGCCCGAAGCCGTCGCCGGCGTGCATCGCGATTATCTCGAGGCCGGGGCCGATTGCCTGCTGACCGCCAGCTACCAGGTCTCCGCAGAAGGTTTTCAGAAGATCGGCTACGACGCCCGAAGGGCAACCGATGCTGCGGCAAACGCGCTTCGCGCCTCTGTCTCCATCGCCGAGAAAGTCAGGCGCGAGTACCAGGCCGGTGCAGCGCGCAGGATATGGATCGCAGGCTCTCTCGGGCCCTATGGCGCAATGCTGCACGACGGGTCCGAGTATCACGGCAATTACGGTTGTTCTTTCGACGACATGGTGGGATTCCACACTCGGCGCATTGCCGTGCTGGCTGAAACCAATGCCGACTTCCTGGCCTTCGAAAGTATCCCTTCCCTCGAAGAAGCCAAGGCCATCCTGGCCGCACTTCTCCCCTATCCTGACTTGGCGGTGTACTTGAGCTTTACCTGCCGGGATGGATGCCACGTCTCGCATGGGGAAACTCTGCAGTCATGCGCAGAATTACTCGACGGACAGGAGCAGGTCATCGGGATTGGCGTGAACTGCACGGCCCCCGTGCTGATTGGCGACCTGATCCGGCAGCTGACCAGAGTCACACGCAAACCCATCGTCGTATATCCGAATTCCGGCGAAGCGTGGGATGCAGTCCACCGGTGCTGGCAAGGCGATGGACAGACTCAGGAATTCGGCCGGCTGGCAAAGTTGTGGCGAGACGACGGGGCGCAGTGGATCGGGGGCTGTTGCCGCACCGGACCGGAACACGTGCGCGCGGTAGCCGGCGTCTGGCGCCACTGATTGCTTCGTCCCAAATTCGCTCACCTCTAAAGCGAGCCCGGATGGCTTCCGCTTCTTCCTCCCTGCGGCAAGCCCCCAGTTGCCGGCCATCGCGCGAACTTAGGTAATTCAATTTCCGCAAATAAGTTCCGGGCTTTTCGTCAGGCAAGCCGATAGACCAGAGACGCCGAAAATCGGCGCGACTGCGCGTTTTGTGCGCCCGGATTGGGACATCAATGTCGAAGCAAATTAAATTCTGCTCTTCCTTTTTTGCCTTTTTGGTTATCTACGGATGGGGCACATCCGCCTTGTCACAAACACCAACGAACCGGGTAGCTCCCCGAATTGACGATGCGCAGGTAACCACCCTGCAGGGAAACGTACATCCGATGGCGCGGGGGGACTTTGACCAGGGCCTGGTGAACGCGGAGACGCCGTTGGATCACATGGTGCTTCAACTCGAGCCCTCGGCAGCGCAGCAGGCAGCGTTGGAAGTACTGGCGGAAGCACAGCACGATCCGCATTCGCCCTTGTACCACCAATGGCTCACTCCGGCCCAATATGGTTCTCGTTTTGGGGCGAGCGTGCAGGATCTGGCCAGGATTACCGCCTGGCTGACAGAGCATGGGTTTACAGTCAACGAAATCGCCGTTAACCGTCGGCAGATCTCGTTTTCCGGAAATGCAGGGCAGGTTGAAGATACATTTCATACCCAAATCCATCACTTCCTGGTTGGCGGCGAGGATCACATCGCGAATACCCAGGACCCGCAGATTCCTTCGGCGATGGCGGGTGTGGTGAGTGGAATTCTGTCGTTGCATAATTTCCGGCACGCTTCGGATATCCAGTCACGAGTCAGTTTAGAAGTCCGTCCACGATACACGAGCGGGAACACGCACTACCTGTTTCCGGCGGATTGGGCTGCCATCTACAACCTGAACCCGCTTTACCAGGCGGGGACCAATGGCGCGGGAACCTCGATCGCAATCGTTGGGCGAAGCAATATTAATGTAGCCGATATTTCTGCGTTTCGTGCTGCCTCCGGCCTTCCAGCGCGCAACCCGACGGTGGTCCTGGTAAGTGCGAATCCGGGGCTCGTCTCTGGGGACCAGGACGAATCCACGCTGGACGTAGAGTGGGCCGGCGCCGTGGCTCCCTCGGCAACGGTGAAGTTTGTCGTGGGCGCTTCCACTTCGACTACCGATGGAATCGACCTATCCGCGCAATACGTAGTGAACCACGCAACCGCTACCGTCATGAGCACCAGTTACGGAAGCTGTGAAGTCGATATGGGTGCGACTGAATTGTCCTTCTATAACAGCCTGTGGCAGCAGGCGGCGACTGAGGGCATCAGTTCCTTTGTGTCTTCTGGAGATGCGGGCGCCGCGGGTTGTTATGGCGGCTCATCCAGCTCAGCATCGAGCACAGGAGTGAATGGACTTTGCAGTTCGCCATACTCCACCTGCGTTGGCGGAACGGAATTCAATGAAGGTTCCAATTCGACCGCCTACTGGGCTGCGAACAACGGAGCAGGATCTGGTTCCGCGCTCAACTATATTCCGGAAGAAGTGTGGAACGAGAGTGCGACGAAAGGCGGGTCGGGCTTGTGGGCCTCGGGCGGCGGTACGAGCCTCTACTTTAGCCAGCCGGCATGGCAAAAGGGCGTAAGCGGCATGGGAGCAGCCAATGGCATGCGGGCAGTTCCGGATGTCGCCGCGTCGGCATCCGCGCACGACGGCTACATCATCGTCGAGAACGGTAACTATTACGTGATCTCGGGTACGTCGGCAGCATCTCCCTCGTTGGCTGGTGTCATGGCACTCACGGTCCAGACCAAGGGCGGAGTGGGGCAAGGCAACGCCAATCCATCCCTCTATGCATTGCTAAACGCGAGCAAGACTCCTTTCCACGCCACGCCCTCCGGCAACAACAACGTACCGGGCGTGACCGGGTTCACGGCGAGCGGCGCTTCCTATAATCTCGCCACCGGTCTGGGATCGGTGGACGGATCGCTGCTGGTGTCCCAATGGGGCAGCGGGTTGAGCACGGCCAATCCGAAAATAGATTTTGTGCTCACGCCCTCAGCCAGCCAGGGGACCCTGCTCCCCGGCAGGACAACTTCATTCACGCTCAGCGTGACAGAAAGCGGCGCGGCCAAAAATAAAGTTTCTCTTACGGCGACGGCGGCGGCCGGCTTGACGGGCAGCATCAGCCCGGCGTCGATCGTGCCCGGCACCACAGCCACGGTGACGATCACGGCAGCTTCGACCATTGCAGCGGGAGCAAAGAACATTGTCATCACCGGTGCCGACGCCACAGGTGCGCTCACCGCGATCTACACGCTCACAGTGATGCCGCCGCCTACTCTGGCGTTGAATGCAGCCTCTACATCGATGGCGGTTGTACAGGGCGCTTCCGGTACCTTGGCGCTCACCGCCCTCACAGGCGGGTCCTTCACCGGTATGATCGGTTATTCGGTGAGCGGTGTGCCGGCAGGCGTCACCGCGAAATGGTCGGCTAATCCGGCAACGCCGCCCGCAAGTGTCAGCACAAACAATGAGATGCTGACGCTCACGGCGTCTCCTACGGCTACGCCGTCGTCAGCTACCGTGGTGGTTACGGTTGCCGGGGATGGGGTTTCCGCAAACAGGAGCATGACCTTGCAAGTGCAACCTGCGCTGGGTGTTGTGGTGACCGTATCGCCGCAGACCCTGTCGATGGGTTCTCTTTCAAGCGCAACGGTCACGGTGACAGCCACACCGTTCGGGGGAGCGGTTTTGGTAACCAACGCCGGCTGGTCGACCATCAGCATTGCTTCGGGACTGCCGAAGGGTATTACGGCCTCCTGGGGCGCACCTGGCGTAACCCCCGCCGGGGCCTTGTTCCGTGCGCTGAAGCTGACGGGCAGCGCAAGTGCTATTGCAGGCACATCGACCCTGAGCCTTGCCGGTTCATTCACTTCCAAGACCGGCAGCATATACAAGGCGAGCGCAAATCTGCCTCTGAAGGTTAGCCTGAGCGTGGCCCAGCGGTTGCATGCAAGACCGGTGCAAACTCATACCAGCCGTTAGCAACCTGGATGCTTTGTATCAGAGCACGACCTTAACCGGGCCGTGAAACAAAACCAATGCCAACCGTCTTCCTCAACACAAGGGAGTCCGGCGCCTTGAAGTAGGGTCCCCGGGTCTTCACCCATCTACAGACTTAGGGGTGCCCTGGCTAAGGGCACCCGTTGCACAGTTCTGGAGGCAATAAGAGTGACGCTCACAAGGATGCCCGTTCGCCTGTTCTAAGAAAAGGCGTATGAAGTGTGCGAAACCCACTCACTCCAACGGGAAATCGGGGATATGGTGCACCCCTTGATGAGTGATCGGGTCGTCTGGGTTTAAGTCCTTTCTCTCCGTCACACTCCTGCAACATGCGACAATGGACTTAACCGCATGAAACCTGAGTCGCTGTCCGTGGACCTGGAATCTATCCCCATCACGCCGGAACTTCTGGCTCAGCACAGCATCACACCCGAAGAGTACCAACGTATCGTTGCCGCGCTCGGGCGGGAACCTGGGCTGACTGAGCTGGGCATCTACAGCGTCATGTGGAGTGAGCACTGCTCCTACAAGTCATCCCGCGTCCATCTCAAGCGGCTGCCGACGCGCAGCGACCGGGTGGTGCAGGGGCCGGGGGAGAATGCCGGCATCATCGACGTTGGCGATGGCTGGGCCTGCGCCTTCAAAATCGAGTCCCACAATCACCCATCGTTCATCGAGCCTTTTCAGGGCGCCGCGACCGGCGTGGGCGGGATTCTGCGCGACATCTTTACCATGGGCGCCCGGCCCCTCGCCGTCATGGATTCGCTGCGGTTCGGGCCCATTTGCGAGGAGGAGTTGGGCGGGGAGCAATCCGCCTCCGCGGTCGTGCACAAGAACCATTCGCTGCTCGAAGGAGTCGTCAGCGGTATCGCGGGTTATGGAAATTGCTTTGGCGTCCCCAACCTGGGTGGGGAGACTCGTTTCGCAGCTTGCTACTCTGGCAATCCGCTGGTCAACGCCTTTGCCCTGGGCCTGGTCCGGCGGAACGAGATCTTTTATGCCAAGGCCGCCGGTATTGGGAATCCGGTGATTTACGTCGGCGCGAAGACGGGCCGGGACGGCATCCACGGAGCCACCATGGCCAGCGAAGAGTTCAAAGAAGGCGCGGAGCAGAAGCGGCCCAACGTCCAGGTAGGCGACCCCTTCATGGAGAAGCTGCTGCTGGAGGCCTGCATCGAGGCTATGCGCACCGGGGCCGTCGTGGGTATCCAGGATATGGGAGCCGCCGGGCTCACCTGCTCCACCTGCGAGATGGGCGCCCGCGGCGGCGTTGGGCTCGAAGTAGAACTGGACCACGTTCCCCAGCGCGAATCCGGCATGTCTGCCTACGAGATCATGTTGAGCGAAAGCCAGGAGCGAATGCTGCTGGTGGCGGCTAAGGATCGTGAGGGCGAGGTCATTCGGGTCTTTGAAAAATGGGGATTGGACGCGGTCATCGTGGGCCAGGTGATCGCCGAACCCAGGTTGCGCATTCTCCACCATGGCCGGCTGGTAGCCGATATTCCCAACCAGTCGCTCACCGACGATGCGCCGCTGTATCACCGGCCGGTTGGAGAGTGGAAGGCGCCGGTTAGTCTCAGTCCTCCGCCCAAAGTGCTGGACAAGCTCACCTTCTTCGAGGAGACCCTCCGAGGCTTCACCGTTGCCGCCACTAACTATGCGGACGAGTTGCGGGCGTTGCTGGCTTCCTCAAATATTTGTTCCAAGAGCTGGATCCACGAGCAATACGAATCGATGGTGCAGACCAACACGGTGCAGGGCCCGGGTGGCGAGGCCGGTGTGATGCGCATCAAGGGCACGGATCGCGGGCTGGCGATGGCGCTCGACGGCAACGAACGCTGGTGCTACCTGAATCCCAAGCTGGGCGCCTCCCATGCGGTCGCTGAGGCTGCGCGAAAAGTCGCCTGCACGGGTGCGACACCCGTTGCGGCCACTAACTGCCTTAATTTCGGCAACCCGGAAAAGCCGGAGATCATGGCTCAGCTCTCGTTGGCCATCGACGGAATCTCCGCGGCGTGCGTTGCCCTGGGAACGCCAATTACCGGGGGCAATGTTTCCCTGTATAACGAGACCCGTGGCCAGGGGATTTATCCTACCCCGGTCATCGGGATTGTGGGCATCCTCGATCAAATCAGCAACGCTGTTGGGTCGGATTTTCAGCGTGCCGGCGATGCGGTGCTGCTGATCACGCCCGCACTCGTTCCCCCTCTGGAAGAGCGCATGCAGGAGTTTGGTTCCTCGGAGTACGCCAGAAAAGTGCTCTCCACGATGTGGGGAACCCCGCCCAGCCTGGATCTGGCGGTAGAAGCCAGCCTGCATCGCTGCCTGGCTGAGTTGGCAAAGCATGGTCTGATCCATTCAGCACGCGACGTCTCCGACGGCGGCATTGCGGTTGCTTTGGCAGAGGCATCCTTCTGCCACGGAATCGGCGTGCGGGCAAACCTTTCCAAGGCTCCGGATTTGCCGGCGGAATGGGATCTATTTGGCGAGACGGCCAGCCAGTGCGTGATCAGTTGTTCCAAAGCATCGGTGGCCCAGATCGAGAAGTTGGTTAGAAAATATCCGGGCCTGATGGCGGCCACGCTGGGTGAAACCGTGACTGATCTTTTTGAGCTCGCGGTCGACAGCCGGGTGCTAATCCGGGAAAAGGTCTCCGGCCTGCGCAATGTATGGTCAAACGCACTGGCAGCCTTGTTGCGTAACGACCCGCCGATAGGAAACTAGGGGCATGGAGAGTACGGCCATCGAGCATCTGGATAAGTTGAGGGAAGAGTGTGGTGTGGTCGCGGTGCATGGCCATCCCGATGCGGCGCGCCAAGCGTACCTTGCTCTATACGCATTACAGCATCGCGGACAGGAGTCCGCCGGCATCGCCACGGCCGATTACACCAACCTCTACAACATCAAGGGCATGGGCCTGGTGGCCGACATCTTCACCGATGATGTACTGGCCAAATTGCCCGGCGAATTGTCGATAGGGCACACTCGCTATTCGACCACCGGCGATTCCGCGCTGCTGAATGCGCAGCCGATCCGGGTGGATTCGACCCGCGGGTTGATTGCCATCGCACACAACGGGAACCTGGTGAACCTGGGCACGCTGCGCACTCGCCTGGAGCGTGAGGGCGCTTATTTTCAGACCACCAGCGACTCGGAAATCATTGTGCAGTTGATTGCACACTCCAACGCGAATTCGCTCATTGAGGCAATCGGCGACTCGCTGCGCCAGGTGACGGGCGCATTCTCGATTGTGATGATGACCCGGGACCGGGTTTTTGCGGCCCGCGATCCGTATGGCTTCCGGCCGCTCTCCATGGGGCGGATCACCAATCCAGGCGGACCAGACACCGTGGTGTTCGCCTCGGAGACTTGTGCGTTTGACCTTCTGCGGGCAAAGTACGAGCGCGATGTGCGCCCTGGCGAAGTGGTGATGGTGACGCGGGACGGCGTCTTTTCCGTGCAGTATGCAACCGGCATACGGCAGGCCAGCTGCATTTTTGAGCATGTGTATTTTGCCCGGCCCGACAGCAAAATCTTCGGCCGCTGGGTACAGGCGAGCCGGGAGCAGATGGGGCGGCGGCTGGCGATCGAATCGGGGGTAGATGCCGACCTGGTCGTGCCGGTTCCTGACTCCGGGGTGACTGCGGCCCTGGGGTATGCGGCGCAGAGCGGGATTCCTTTTAACTTTGGTTTGATACGCAACCACTATGTGGGGCGCACGTTCATTGAGCCCGAACAGCGGGTGCGTGATTTTGGGGTCAAGCTCAAGCTGAATCCGGTGCGTAATCTGCTCGAAGGCAAGCGCATCATCCTGATCGACGACTCGATTATTCGCGGTACTACCAGCCGCAAAATCGTGCGTATGGTGCGCGCGGCGGGAGCGAAGGAAGTGCATCTGCGCATCAGCTGCCCCCCGACCATTTCTCCCTGCTACTACGGAGTCGATACACCGAACAAGAGCGAGCTGATTGCCGCCAACTCTTCTGTCGAGGATATTCGGCAGTACATCGAAGCCGATTCGCTTAGCTATCTTTCTCTGGAAGGATTGGAAAAGGCTTGCGACGGGGGCGAGGGCAATCAATATTGCACCGCCTGCTACACGGGTGACTATCCCACGCAGTGGGTGGACGTGGCGGAAATTTTGCCGGCTACGGCAGCGAGCCGCTAGCTAGGGCTTTCTGTCTTGACCGCGGATCCCGGGTGCCCCGGTTCGTTGCCAATAAAGTGGGAAAACTAATCCGATTTGCTGGAGGAAGTGGAGGGGGCGGGAGCCGGAGCGCTTTCCGTTTTCGCGGCCGGCTTGTCAGCCGATCCCTTATCGGTTCCACCCTTGTCCGAAGTAGTAGAAGCGCCGTCAGAGCCGCTGCTTCCGTCCCCCGATTTGGCCGAAGCAGAGGGCTTGGCAGCATAGTCCGTGGAGTAGAAACCCGAACCCTTGAAGTGCGGGCGGGCCGGAGTGGAAATTAACCGTTCCACTTCGCCCTGACAAACTGGGCATTCTTTTTCATCCGGGGCAGAAAAGGACTGGATTCGTTCAAATCGATGTCCGCACTGTTTGCACTGGAATTCGTATAGCGGCATTTATCTTCCTTCATTCAGTAACTGCGGGCGCCGGCCGGCGATCAGCCAACTCGATCAGTCGAACCTCGGTAATCGCTTCTGTCGACTGCAGTGCGACCAGAACCGACGGTGACACACGACCATCGATCTGCACCACGGCGAGAGCGTTGTGCTGGGCCGTCCGCACACTGCGTCCTAGAGCAAAGTTTGCAATATTCATCTTATGCTCGCCCAAAATGGTGCCGATGCGGCCAATCACACCCGGCACGTCGAGGTTGCGGATGAAGAGCAATGTTCCATGCAGCGGGGCTTCAATGTCGATGCCGTCGCAGGCAAGCAACCGCGGCGAACTGCCGTGGAGCACGGTCGCGCTCGCAGTGGTGTCGCGGGCGGCGGTATGCAGGGTAATCTTAAGCACCGTTCCCGCGCCGCCCGACCCTTCTTCCTTCTTGTCTTCGTGCACTCGGATGCCACGCTCAGCGGCCACAGACAGGGCGTTGATACGATTCACATTTTCCGAGTTCGCAAACACGCCCTGAATGGCGGCGTTGCGCACCAGTTCTGTCTTGCCCTGCGCCAAACGCCCGCTATACGAAATGTGGATGCTCTCCAAATTCCCGGCGGCGAGCGGAGACAGAAAAGCGCCCAGACGCTCGGCCATGAGGATGTAGGGGGAAACCTCCTGGTACTCCTCGTAGGTCATGGAGGGCAGGTTGACGGCGTTCTGCACCACGCCGAACTTCAGGTACTCCTTGACCTGCTGGGCGATCTGCACCCCGACCGCCTCCTGGGCCTCGCCAGTGGAACCGGCAATGTGCGGGGTCAGGATCACGTTGTCCAGGCCGAAATAGGGCGAGTCCTTCAAGGGCTCCTGGCTGAAGACGTCCAAGGCGGCTCCAGCTACGTTGCCAGCCTGCAGGGCCGCTACCAGCGCTGCGTCGTCGATCAGTTCACCGCGGGCGCAGTTGACGATACGCACATTCTTCCGCATGGTGGCCAACGTCCCGGCGTTGATGATCCCCGCCGTCTGCGGGGTAAGCCCTACGTGCAACGTCAGAAAATCAGCGCTGCGGAATAGCTCGTCTACGGAGCAGAGGCGAACATTATTCTCGCGGGCGACGGCCGGCGCAACGAAAGGATCGTGGCCCAGCAGCTCCATGCCAAAGGCCTTTGCGCGTCGCGCCACTTCGAGCCCTACGCGGCCCAGACCCAGGATGCCCAGCTGCTTGCCCCGCAGCTCGGCTCCCTGGAGCGACTTCTTTTCCCATTTGCCGGCGTGCAACAGCGTGTTGGCTCGCGGCAATTGCCGGGCCAGCGCCAGCATCAATCCGATGGTGAGTTCGGCCACCGCGATGGCATTGGCGCCCGGCGTATTCATGACCACGATTCCTCGCCGGGTCGACGCATCGGCGTCGATGTTGTCGACGCCCACCCCGGCGCGTCCGATCACGCGCAGCTTCGGTGCCGCCTCAAGCAATGCTTCATCCACCTGCACCGCGGAGCGAACCACAAGTGCATCGGCATCGGCCAATTCGGCAGCCAGCCCGTTCTTTATTTGATCGTGAGTAACGATCTGCCAACCAGCCTCGGTTTGAAACACGGCCAGGGTGGCGGGCGAGACTTTCTCTGCCAATACGATCTTCATCGTGCTCCTAAGGGGATTTAATACCGCGACGCGATTGCTGCCGCTGATGGCAGCAGCAATCGCATGAGGTTGGACGCTTCTAACGAGAGGGGGCGGCGCCTGCCATGGCAAGCTCCTTGCGCGCCGCCTCATCGGGCGCTCGGGTAGCGAAGACATTCTGGGCAGCAGTCAAAGCTTTCCCAAAAGCGAAACCGGGGAGCTTGAGCGAGTAGGCAACCTGTTCCAGCGCGCCGACCAGGGCGATGGTATCCATGTAGTCGAAATAGCCCAGATGCGCGATGCGGAAAATCTGACCCTTCATCTCGCCTTGTCCGTTAGTGATGATGGCCGCAAAACGGGTCTTCAACTCTTTGACAAAGGCACCGGAATCCATACCAGCCGGGGGCAGCACGGCAGTTGCCGCGGCAGAGGGAGAGCCAGGTGCAAAGAGCTTGAGGCCCAGGGCTTCCACCGCGGCGCGAGTCATGGCGGCGCAGGTTTCAGCGTTCTCTACCAGCTTTGCCCGGCCGGCTGCCAGATCACCATCCGCTTGCCCGGCGATATAGTCGAGGGCCGCGCCCAGAGCGGCGATGAGAGCCACCGCAGGGGTGTAGGCGGATTCGCCCTTGGCTGCGTTCTTTCTCTCTTTGCGTAGATCGAAGTAGTAGCGGGGATTGAGACTGATCTCCATCAGGTCCCAGGCACGCTCGCTCACCGCGAGATAAGACAGGCCGGGCGGAATCATGACCGCCTTCTGTGATCCACCGATGAGCACGTCGACGCCCCAGGCGTCCATGTCGATGTGGGTGGTGCCCAGGCCGGTGATGGCGTCCACCACCAGCACGGCGTCCCGTCCGCTTTGCTTGAGAACCTCCGCGACCCCTTGCACGTTGTGGCGCACTGCGGTCGAGGTCTCCGTGGCCTGCATGTAGACAGCCCGGGTCTCAATCCTGAGCGCCTTGCGTACTTCTTCCAGATCGAAGGTTTGACCGTAAGGGGCGGTGACCACGTCGACGTCGCAGCCAAAGGCTTTGGCCAGGCTTACCCAGCGCTCGCCAAACTTGCCCGCCGTGAGCACCAGCACACGGTCTCCTGGCGAGGTGAGGTTGGAGACGGACGCCTCCATCGCTCCGGTACCAGAGGAGGCGAGCAGAATGACATCGTTCTTGGTGCCGACAAAGGTCTTCAGGTCGCGGAGCACCTTGGTATAGAGTGCCCGGAACTCCGGAGTGCGGTGATGTATATCGGCTGCAGCCATCGCGAACTGAGCTGCAGGAAGTAGCGGCGTGGGGCCTGGCGTAAATAAACGCGTCTTCCGGATCATGCTTCCATTGTAATAAAGTCCGCCCGAACAAAGGTTTCTATAATGGGGGTTTTGATACGACTGGAGGCCTATGAGCCTGGTTGAGAAGATTCACCAAGATATGGTGGGGGCCATGAAGCAGCGGGCGGTTGATCGCCTCTCTACCCTGCGCATGATGAAGGCTGCATTGAAAAATAAGGAGATAGACCAACGTTCGCCTGTCACCGATGCCCAGGCGGTGCAGGTTTTGACCACTTTGATCAAGCAGCGGAAGGACTCCATCGAGCAATTCACTAAAGGGAATCGGCCCGAACTGGCGGAAAAAGAGGCGGCGGAAATCGTGGTGATCGAGGAATACATGCCGAAAGCGGCTGGGGATGAAGAGCTGCGCCAGCTAGTCACTTCAACCTTGTCGGATTTGCGGGCGCAGGGAGCTCCCCTCGGACCCAAGGATATGGGCAGCGTGATGAAGGCGGTTCAGGCGAGAATTCAGGCCGACGGTCTGCGCGCCGAAGGCCGGCTGGTGAGCGAAATGGTCAAATCCGCCCTGGCCGGCTAGTCATTTTCCTTGCGACCAATCCCGGTATGTCGCGCGGACGGAATTCACTCGGGGATGACTTTGACGAAGATGCCGTCCGGCAGCTCCCCCCCGAGGACGTGCACGACTCCCCCTTTGACCAAGCCGCGTAACATGACCGGCTTACTAGGCGCCGGCGGGGCTGGTGCGGGCGCAGGTACCGGATTTGCAGCCGGAGCCCGGCCCATGCCCCGGTCCATGGCCAGGTTTGCCAGCCGGTCTGCGTGACGGTTCTTTTCCCGCAGAACATGTTGAATCTGAAAGTGGTCGACCTGAGAAACCCGGCGTTTCGCCTCGTCGTACAGAGGGCGCAGTTCCGGGCTGTTCACGCGATACTGCCCCTTCATCTGTTTGACCATGAGTTCCGAGTCGGAGATGACCCGCAAACTCCTGTGCCCGTTGGTGATGGCAAATTCCAGGGCGGCGAGAAGCGCGGAATATTCGGCAAAGTTGTTGGTATGGGCACCCAGGAATTCGCTCAATTCGGCGAGCACCCTTCCTGCGGAATCCTGGATATACACGCCGAAGCCTGCCGGACCCGGGTTACCGCGGGAGCCCCCGTCGCAGTAGGCAACAATTCCGTCGAATACCGGGGCGCGAGAGCTTCCATCGAGAGTGTGGGATTGAGGAGGCATAGGCTGAGATTAACGTGAGCCTGGCCTGCTTACCAAACGGCCCTGGCTTCGTCCTACGAACAGCGGTCTAGTGTGTGTCAGTGAGTATCTTGGGAGCGACGAATGACGGCGGACGCGCTTCGCTTTTCGCAAGGAACAATCAAGGCTGGGGGCAAGGCTGGGAGCTCGGCCTGGGCTCCCAAACGACCGGTACAATCCTCTTCAGGCATGGCAAGCGAAGCATGGGGTCGGGCCACCGAGACCGAGCTGATCCGCGAGGCCCAAAAAGGCTCGCGTACCGCCTTCGAAGCCCTGGTGCGTCAATATGACCAGGCGGTTTTGCGACTTGCCCTGCGCTTGACCGGCTCGGAACAGGATGCGCAGGATATTCATCAAGAAGCCTTTCTCAAGGCTTATCGTTATCTGGCAAACTTCCGCTTTGAGTGTTCCTTCTACACCTGGATTTACCGCATCGTCACCAACCTGTGCCTCGATCATCTGCGCCGGCGCAAGTCTCGCCGGGAAGAGCAGTCGGTGGTGGTGGACTCGAGCGGTGGGGAGATGGACCTGCTCAGCAATATCTCTGACGATCGGTCCATGGCCAATCCGGAGCGTGAACTGGAACGCAAGCTGCTGGGGGAACGGATCCAGGAGGCGCTGAGCCACCTGACCCCGCGGGAACGCATGGTTTTTGAACTCAAGCACTACCAGGGCCTTCGATTGAGAACGATCGGGGAAATGTTGAACACCACGGAAGAGACCGCCAAGAATACGCTCTTTCGTGCGACAAGAAAATTAAGAGCAAATCTGGCGGCAATTCGGTGAGGCGAGGTTACAAAAATGGACTGCGAACTGGCTCAACAGAAGATCGCTCTCTTTGCATACGGAGAGCTTCCTGACGATCAGTGTCCCGCGCTGGAAGGTCATCTAGCAACCTGCCAGCGGTGTCAAGAGGAGTTTGCAGCAGTACAAGCGCTCCAGCAGGCAATGGCGCTCGCGCCTGCCCAGGAGCCTTCAGCCAACCTGCTCGCGCAGGCTCGTCTGCGGCTGGAGGAAGCACTGGACAACATGCCGCGCACCAGCTGGCTCACCCGTATCCAGCAATCCATGTTTCGCGGTGTCGGTACGCTCGGCCGGGCGCCGGTCGCAGCCTGTGCGCTGCTGGTCATGGGCCTTGGCTCGGGGAGTTGGGCTGGCTTCCAGTACGCCGCCGCGCACAATCACCAGCCGGTCGCAGAACTCGCCGGGGCGGTCGAGGGCGCCGGCAAGATTGCCAACGTCAACAGCATCGTCCCGGAACCAAATTCGGAAAATGTGGTCGTGCACTTCAATCGTCTGGTCCCGGAAACTGCTCAGGGATCTCTCGATGACCCACGTATCCGCGAGCTCCTGGTGTTGGGTACACAGAGTCCACTCAACCCGGGCGTTGCCCAAAATTCGGTGAACCTGTTGGCCCGTGAGTGCGAGGCCGGCCACCAGTGCCCCCCACACAGCCCGATTCGTCAGTCTTTGCTGGTAGCACTGCGATACGACAAGGATAGCGGGGTCCGCTTGAACGCCTTGAACGGTCTGAAACCGTATGTCGCGGAAGACATGGGTGTACGCGACGGAGTGCTGGAAGCTCTGTTGGATGACCCGGACCCCACCGTGCGCTCGCGCGCGATCGAACTGCTGCACCCCGTCGAGGCCGATAGCAGTGTGCGAGAGGTATTGCATACTGTGGCCTCGGAGGATGACAATCCTCATATTCGAACCGTCTCCCAGGAAGTTTTGGATCAATCTCCTCACATCCAGTAGCTGGGAGTTCGTTTGAACCGTCAATAAGTCTGAGTTTTGTGATACCTGGGGAGATTCTCCGATGAAGCACTTTCCGATGTTTGGTTCGCTGGTGGCTGTGGTGATGGGCAGTTTTCTTACCGCTTATCAGGGCTTGGCGTCAGGCAGTCCCATGAATTTTTCCGGGGAGCTGGGCCCGGATTTCCTGATGTACAGCGCGCAAGGCTACCTCGGCGTCAATTTGAGCGAGGTCGATACCGACCGGATCAACGCGCTCCATTTGAAAGATGCCCACGGTGCCGAGGTGATGTTCGTCGACCACGACGCCCCCGCGGGTAAGTCAGGCCTTAAGGTCCATGACGTGATTCTTCAACTGGATGGGCAGCCAGTCGAGAATGCCGATCAATTAAAACATCGCCTGCTGGACATGCCGTCCGGACGCACCGTCAGTTTTCTGGTCAACCGCGACGGTACCCCGATCACCATCTCTGTACAACTTTGCGACCGGGAGGAACTTGAACATAAAGCCTGGTCGCAACACAAGACCGTTCGAGAACCATCACCGGCAAGATCCGGGTTCTCCCAAACTTTTATAGGGGCGCCCAGTACGGCGGTCAATGGGATCCTGGATACGGTGATGCCCAAAGGCCTCTATGTGGGCGTGGAGTTGAACCCGGTGCGGACGCAGCTGGCTGACTATTTCGGGGTGAGTAGCGGTACGGGACTACTGGTCGAAAATGTCGATTACCAAAGCCCAGCCGCACGCGCGGGTCTCAAAGCCGGTGATGTCGTAGTGAGAGTGGAGTCGCAGCGAATGACCTCCAAAGGTGACTGGGTCAAGGCTATTCGTAACCACCGCGGGCATTTGGTGCAAGTGACGGTGATGCGCAATAAGCAGGAGCAGGTCCTGACCATGAGCGCGGGAAAGCTGAAAAACAAGTAGAGCGTCGTCCAGGTGCCCTGTGTTGCAGCTCAGGTGAAGATTCTCCCCATTCCTTTCTGGTTACTCGCGCCTCTGGTTGCACTGTGATTGAATACAAGCAGATGCAGCAGACGGAGCGTCTCCAAAAGCACACTTTAAAGGGCAGGGTCAAAGCGGCGGCGCGCAAAGCACGCGAGCTGGCTCTGGTGGGGCATGCGTTGGCTTCCACCAAGCATGTGGTCATGGCGCAGATTGTGCCCATGCGCTACTGCAATCTGTCGTGTGCTTATTGCAACGAATACGACAAGGTGTCCAAGCCGGTCCCGCTGGAAGAGATGGTGCGTCGTATCGACCACCTGGCGGCCCTGGGCTCGAGCATTATTACCATTTCCGGAGGAGAGCCGCTCACGCATCCGGAAGTGGACGGGATTATTGCCCGTATCCGCCACCATGGGCGGGTAGCCGGCATGATCACCAACGGTTATCTGCTGATGCCGGAGCGGATCGAGCGACTAAACCGTGCCGGTCTTGATCACATGCAAATCTCGATCGACAACATTGAGCCGGATGAGATCTCGAAGAAGAGCCTCAAGGTTCTGGACAAGAAGCTGGAGTTTCTCTCCCGGTATGCCGAGTTTCACGTGAATATCAACTCCGTGGTCGGCGGTGGCATAAGGGATCCCAACGACGCCCTGGTTATCGGCAGGCGGGCTTTGCAGCTTGGGTTTACTTCTACCATCGGGATTATTCACGACGGGGAAGGTCAGCTGAAGGCCTTGAAGGATGAGGAGCGGCGGGTCTATTACCAGATGGCCGGCATGGCAAAGAAGAACTATTCGCGCTTCAACAAGTTTCAGGAGGCGATTGCCAATGCGGAGCCGAACGACTGGCGGTGCCGGGCTGGGTCACGCTTCCTGTATGTGTGCGAAGACGGGCTGGTGCACTATTGCTCGCAACAGCGAGGGTATCCAGGGGTTCCGCTGGCGGAATACACCAAAGCTGATTTGCAGCGAGAGTACCTGACGGAAAAGAGCTGTGCGCCGCATTGCACCGTTTCCTGCGTACACCAGATTTCGTACATCGACCATTGGCGCTCGCCCCAGACGCAGCAAACCACTCCAAGCCAGTTAGTGAAGATTCAAACTTAGCTGACGAAACCGAGTTCCGTAGAGACGACTGAAAAAGTCAATCGAGACATAGTCCTGAATTAGGGAGCTCTACCTTCCAGTCGTCCCTGCGGGACTCATTTTGCCGTCGGTTCTCACGCCCTACGCTATGTACTCCTACTCGCCTGTGCCGTGATGGGCCGGTGCAGTCTGCCCCTTGGTATCGGCTAAGGCTTGGTCGATGATCTGGTAAAGGCGCTGCCGGTCGACTACTTCGACAAAGGGCACGCCGTTGGTTTTGCTGGTGACCACCCAGATGGTCGGGGTGTGCTCGATACCGATGCGCTTACCAAGATCGATGTCCGCCTGGACTTCCGCCGCCAGCTTCTTTTGCGGGTCGACGACAAAGGGCAACGCCAAGCCGCGTTGCTGGGCAAATTTTTCGGCGAAGTTGTGGATCGCTGCCGCCGCGGCGGTCGTGGGCCCTGCCGGCGTCTCCGGAGAAGTTTCACCCGCCGCATCAATCAACATCTGGTTGGCAAAGACTTCATCGCGAAAATCGTCGCCAATCTTCTTCGACTTGAGGTCAAACCACCTGGCGTAAACGGCAGCGTCAAAACTCCAGGCGTGGAATGGCAACGGAAAATCGTGACGCACCCACGGAATATGGTACTGAGCCGCAGCGTCCTTGAGCAGAGGGTTCGCCCGGGCGCAATCAGGACACTCCATGTCTTCAAACTCCACGATCGCCACGCGCGCGCCGGGCGGTGGCTTGAGCGCCGCGGGATCATGAACGGTGGTAGCCTGCGCACCGGCAAACCGCGCGGTAAGAGCGGTGAGCAGCAGTATCGCCGCCATGGTTAGCTGCTTCGGGCGGGCCTTCGAGTTTGTAGCCGGAGCTGGTGGGAGTACCTGCATCATTCCTTTGACCTTCACTCCTGTTAATTGTAATGGGTGGGGGGCTGATATGATGCAGGCTTCCGGTGGGGGATGCAACGCGCAACGTTCAAGATCGTGCTCAGCCTTCTGGGAGCGGGTATGGTTGGGCTTTGCGTCTTTGTCTTGCTGGAAGCCGTACTACCGGGCGCGGAGGCGCCTGCCGCCCGCACCGTGCTCTTTCGCTTCCAGCTCAGCTCCATGATCGCCATGGCGGTCTTTGCCGGGCTGGCTATCGTGATCTACGTGCGGCTGTCACGTATAAGGAAGTGATATGAAGAATCGGGCGGAGTGGCTAACTTTCGGAGTATTTGTAATCGCCGTCCTGGGCGCATTGGGTTTCCTGTTACGCCGCGGGGTCCATGGGCAGTCGGCAGCCCTGGCAATAGCCCTGCTGGTGATCCTTTTGTTGCGGATTGGGTTCTTCGTCTGGAACCTCCGCCGGCAACGCGCGGACCTCGATCGCCAGTAAAAAGATCCACCGGTAGACGAAAGAACGAAGCGGGAGCACTGTGCTACACTCGGTTCCCGCAAACGAGCAGGCCGCTCGTCTGCACCGAAAATCGGGTCTGTGCTGTACTTCCTCTGAGATTCACAGGCCTACGGCCTTCCGCTGCGCGCTTCCTGGTGCGCACGGATCGGAATTGGAGAAACTCCGAATGAATCGTTCATTGAAACCCTATCAAGGACCGGACATTCGTAACGTCGCTCTGGTGGGTCATGCCCATTGCGGGAAGACCACCTTGATCTCCGCGCTGCTGCAAGCCGCCAAAATGACCGACAGGTTAGGCCGGGTGGACGACGGCAGTGCAGTGACCGCCTATGACGAAGAGGATGTAGCGCGCCGCACAACCATGCAGAATGCACTGGCATTCGCCGAGTGGCACAACGTAAAAATCAATTTCCTCGACACCCCGGGTTTTCCCATGTTCGTGCATGAGGCGCGCGCGGCCCTGCTGCCGGTGGAAGCAGCCTTGCTGGTGGTGAACGCAGCCTGCGGCGTGGAGGCCATGACCCGGCGTGTGTGGAAGTTCGGCGAAGAGTTCAACCTGCCCCGAGCCATCGTGGTCAACCAGATGGATCATCCCCGCGCCGATCGGGAACGCACGGTCAACGCGTTGATTGAGGCTTTTGGCCGCCAGGTGGTTCCGGTGCAGTTGCCCATCCTCGAGGGCAATGGACAGAACCCAATTTTCCGCGGCGTGGTGGACCTGGTCACCATGGAAGCCTTCGTATACGAAACGGACGGCAGCGGCTGCGGTCGTCTATCCGAGATCCCCGTACGCCTGCGCGAAGAAGCCACCGCCGCTCACCAGGCCCTGGTGGAGTTGGTCGCCGAAGGCAAAGACGAGTTGATGGAAGAGTTTTTCCGCGAAGGAACCATCCCGACAGACCACCTGATTGTGGCCCTGCATGAGGCCATCCGCGAAGACCGGATCTTCCCCGTGCTCTACGCGAGCGGGCTGAGAAACGTGGGCAGTGATCATCTGCTGGATTTTCTTCAGGTGTACACCCCGGCGCCTGTGGAGCGGGTTCCGGTGGCTGCCAGGGGAGCTCTGGAAACGACACGCCGGGCCAAGCCCGCCGAGCAGACATCCGACGGTGTCGAGACGGCTAACGGCGCTGCGCCCAGTGCCGATTCGCTGGGGGAGATGGTGTTGCGCAAGGTCGACGACCGGGAGCCGCTGTCGCTGTATGTGTTCAAGACCATGTCCGATCCCTTTGCGGGCAGGATTTCGTTTTTCAAGGTGTTTTCCGGGGTCGTCAAAGGTGATGCCACGGTAAACAACTACACCCACCGCGGCACGGAGCGTCTTGCCCACCTGACGGTCATGCAGGGACGTACGGCCATGCCGATCACTGAGCTGCATGCCGGCGATATCGGGGCGGTCGCCAAGCTGCGCGAGACCTTTACGGGTGACACCCTGGGGGACGCGGGCCATGAGATCTACTTCGACCCGGTGACGATGCCGGAGCCCGCCGTCACCTATGCGATCGAGCCCAAGACGCGGGCGGATGAGGACAAGCTGGCACCGGCGGTGCACAAGCTGATGGAGGAGGACCTGATGGTCCGCTTCTACCGCGATGATGCGACTCACGAATTCCTGCTCGCCGGGTCCGGCCAGCCCCATATCGAGTCCGTGGTGCAAAAGCTGCGCCGCCGCTACCACACCGAAGTGACGCTCAAGGCGCCTAAGGTGCCTTATCGGGAGACGATCCGGGGCCGCGCCGACGCCCAGGGCAGGCATAAGAAGCAGAGCGGAGGGCACGGACAGTTCGGCGATTGCTGGGTGCGCCTTGAGCCACTGCCGTTGGGTGCGGGTTTCGAGTTCGTCAATGAGATTTTTGGTGGCGCAATTCCGCGGACCTTTATTCCGGCGGTGGAGAAAGGTATCCAGGAAGCGGCGGCGCAAGGCTGGCTGGCCGGTTTTCCCATGGTCGATTTCCGCGCCATCCTTTACGACGGCAGCTACCATGACGTGGACTCTAACGAACTCTCCTTCCGATTGGCCGGACGGCGGGCTTTTCGCAACTGCATGGAGCAGTCGAGGCCCGTTCTGTTGGAGCCGCTGATGCGGGTGGAGATTGAGGCACCCGAGGGTTTCACCGGGGTTCTTATGGGCGACCTGACCGGGCGGCGGGGGCGTGTCCAGGGAATGGACGGGGGGCGGGGCACCACCGTCATCCGGGCCGAAGTTCCGATGGCAGAAATGCTCAGTTATGGTGCGACGCTCACATCGCTGACCCAGGGATTGGGCAGTTTCCACATGGAAATGGCCCGCTATGATGTGGTCCCCCCGGCGGCGGCCGAAAAAGTCATTGCCGCGTCCCACAAGCACGCGCACGCCGAGGACGAATCGTAGCGGTCTGTGCTCACACCTGAATGAACCCAACCATGCCCCGCGGCCCACAGATCCAGAAGGCGCGCTCAATCGAAAACGTTGAGCGCGGCGGGCCTGGTGGACTGCGGGGTGGAAGTGTGCGCCTTAAGCGCCCTATGCGCCTTATGTGTGGAAGTATGCGCCTTAAGCGCCCTAAGGGTCGGTTCCTGGGGGCTTCGAGACGAGTACGATGGAAGAGGTCCGCACGCGGACACGGCCAAAATTAGGCAACCTGCAGCCCCCGATTCGATCTAAAGGATTGAACGGAAAGGAAGAGACCCCCCATAATGACGATTCCAGCGCGGAGCCTTCCGGCAGCGTGTATGGCACTGTTTTTGTCTGCCGGAACCCTGCCGGCGCAAACGGCCAATCAAAGCTCCGCGCAGAGCCCCTACTACGGCAGCGTCACCATTGTGAAACCAACCGATGGCGTCAAACCCCTGACGATCGATGAGGCCATCGGCCTGGGCATCGAGCACAACCTGGCGCTGATCGAGGCGCGGGAACAGGAGCAGAGCGCCAAGGCGCAGTCGCTCGAGAGCCTCCAGTCCCTTTTGCCGACTGTGACGGCTCAAGCCGATTCGGGGGCCCACCAGATCAATCTGGCCGCCCTCGGGTTTTCCCCCAGTGTCTTTGGCAAATCGGCAGCCCTCCCTCCTGGCGTGGACATCTCCTCCTTTCACACAGTAGTGAAGGTGAACGTCACCGACGCCATGGTGAACTATTCCCAGACTCTCTTCAGCCTGGCCAATATCGACCGCTACCGGGCGGCAAAGCAAAACGAGGTGGCCTCGTATTTTAGTAAGCAGTCCTCGCGCGGGCTGGTCGTGCTCACAGTGGGCGATGCCTACCTGCAAGCGTTGGCTCTGGGGGCGCAGGTGGACAATGCCAAGTCTCTGCTGCAGGCCGATCAGGTTCTTCTGGATCAAGCCGTCGCAGAGCACCAGGCAGGGACGGCGGCGAATCTTGATGAACTCCGCGCTCGGGTCCAGTTCCAGACCCAACAGCAAGCCGTGATCTCGGCTGAGGTGAACTTCCAGAAGTCAAAGATTGCGCTCAACCGGGAGATAGGCCTGCCCGCGGAACAGGAGATCCAGCTTACAGATACGTCCCCCTATGCCGACCTCGCGACCATGAATATCAATCAGGCCAAGGAAATCGCCTACCGCAGCCGTCAGGACTACCAGGGCCTGCAGGCACAAATCCGGGCTGCGCAATGGCAACGAAAGGCAGCCAAATGGGAGCGCCTCCCTACCCTGGATTTTCGAGGTAATTATGGTGTGACCGGGGTGACGGGCGGCCTCTACCACGGAACATTTGTGGCCGCAGGGACGTTAAACGTCCCCATTTTCCGGGAAGCAAAATTTCGCGGGGACAGCGGGGTGGCCGCGGCCAACCTGACCAATCTCATGCAGCAGATGGCCAGCCTGAAAGAGCAGATCAACCGGCAATTGAGGGACAGCATTCTGGATGTACAAACCGCTACTGAACTGGTGCGAGTGGCACAAAGCAACGTAGAGCTGGCACAGAAGGAACTGGAACAGACTACGGATCGTTTCCAGGCCGGGGTGGACGATAATCTGCCGGTGGTGCAGGCGCAGGCGACCCTGGCCAACGCTGAGAGCACTCTTATCAATACGACCAGTCAGCATAACCAGGCAAAGCTTGGCTTGGCACGCAATCTGGGTATCGTCGATACCCAATACGCCACCTACCTGCACGGCAAATAATTGACCGATTAGCCCTCTGGCTGGTCGAGCAACGACACTGCTCCGGTGCGGAGATCGAAGTACGCGGCGGCTACGATCAGCTTGCCCGCTTCAATCATCGCCGCCAGCAGCGGAGATTCCCGCACCCGAGCTGCCTGGAGCAATGCATTGGCGCGGACGGTGGCCTCCAAATCAGGGCCGGCTTGCTTCACGGCAGGCGCAATATGGGGGAACAGCGCACTGATCTGTCCCGGAACCTCCTGCGCGTGATTTGCGGCCTGAATGGCCGCGGTCACCGCGCCGCACCTGCTATGGCCCATCACGAGAATGGTATGAGTCCCGAGAATGGCAACCGCGTACTCGAGGCTGGCCATGATCTCCGCAGTCACCATGTTGCCGGCAACGCGGGTGACAAAAAGCTGTCCAATGGTCTGGTCGAAAACCACTTCCACCGGCACCCGTGAATCGGCGCAGGAGAGAACTGCAGCGAAGGGTTCCTGCTTCTCCATCATTTGTTGCAGCAAAGCAAGGTCACGTCTGTGGGAAGAGGTGCGGCCACTGGTAAATCGGCGATTGCCGGCGATCAGCTCATCCAACGCCGCCTCGGGGCTGCTCTTTTGCTCGCTCTCGTTGCGGGTGACGATGGGCTGAGAGTCGGGCGTGTCCACTTTTGCCGGGGTTCCGGACGCCATGACTGCATCGTATCCCACTTCTCATCTGACTACTGCGGGTGCGATATCCTTTTGAGGGGCGGTCCACTTCTTGGTCAAATATTAAAAAAGCAGGTCTATGGGCCCACCGACAACAGGTACAGCCGCATTTGCCTATCGAGACTTTCGCCGCTACCAGTTGGCCCGGGTGATGGTCATCATGGGTGCGGAAGCCCAGGCGGTGGCGGTAGCCTGGCAGGTCTATGAGATCACCCATCGGGCGATCGATCTGGGCTATACCGGGCTGGTGCTTTTTCTGCCCGGGCTTTTGTTCCTGCTGCCGGCCGGGCATGTCGCCGACCGCTATGACCGCCGCCAGGTGATCCTGGTCTGCTACATGCTCCAGATACTGTGCACCCTTGCCTTGCTGGTCTTCGCCTTGCGCGGACTGCACCGGGTTGCACCTATCTTCGCGGTGCTGTTCCTGATCGGGTCTGGACGTGCGTTCAGCGGCCCGGCAAGTTCAGCACTGTTGCCCCACCTGGTTTCCACGGAACACTTTGTGAATGCCATCACGTGGGGAGCCACAGTCTTCCAGATTGCCAACATTGCCGGCCCGGCGGTCGGGGGTCTGCTCTACACCCTGCCGCTTAAGGGCAGACTCTACGGGGCCCCCATTGTGTTTCTTTTTACCCTGGTCACCGGCGTCAGCTTCGTGTTGCTGATCGGTTCTCTGCATGTACGCCCGGGGCGCATGGAGCACAAAGCCATTTCGGTGGATGTGATCCTGGCGGGATTTCGCTATGTCTGGAAATCGCGGCTATTGTTGGGATCGATTTCTCTGGACCTTTTCGTGGTGCTGTTAGGCGGCGCTACCGCGCTGCTGCCCATTTTTGCCCATGATTTGTTGCATACCGGGCCGCAGGGGCTGGGCGCGCTTCGCTCCGCCCCTGCGCTCGGCGCGCTGGCGGTTTCCATATGGCTAACCTTCCGGCCGGTGTTGTGGCGTCCCGGGGTGCTCATGTTCACGGGGGTCGCTATCTATGGAGTAGCCACCATCATTTTCGGCCTCTCCCGGAGCTTGCCCCTCTCTCTGGCGGCCCTGATGGTGGTGGGAGCCTCAGACATGGTCAGTGTCGTGATCCGGTCGTCCATGCTGCAACTGGCGACGCCCGCCTTCATGCGCGGCAGAGTGAGCGCGGTGAATTCCCTCTTTGTCGGCGCTTCGAATGAATTGGGCGAATTTGAGAGTGGCGTCACCGCCCAGTGGTGGGGAGCGGTGCGCGCCGTGGTGGCCGGTGGTCTGGGAGCGTTGGCGATTACCGGGATTTGGAGCACACTGTTCCCCGGACTGAGAGACATCGCTCAGCTGACAGAAGAATCCCTCTTGCAGATCGAAGAAGAACCCTCCAGCGCGAACTTTTAGTTGACAGGCGCACCGCTGGATTGCACAATCCGTAAGGCTTTAGTAAACACTACCGGTACACATCCTCCCCTGCGTCCGGAAATTTTGCTTCTCCGTCAAGCGTGAACCGGATTCCGCCGGCCTTCCGCAGAACGAAATAGGGGTTCGCGTGCAAATGAAGATTTCAGCTTTCCTGCAGGGCCTCACGGTCGTCTGCATCGCTGCCACTGCCTCGGCCGTCTCCGGTCAGAACGCCATCCAGCTCTTCAGTCCCGCTAATGTCAGGGTGTCCACCCAGGGCGCGGGTTATGGGGACAAGGCGAAGACCTTCAACAGCACGATCCTGAACCTGCAATGCGCCGCCTCGCCCGTCCATGCCGTCCTGTCATCGTCCCCTGACGGCAACGGAAACGTGCTGGTCGACAACTTCGTCTCGCTCAGCGTCAACGGAGGGAATGCAGCCGACATCTGCAAACACGGCACCACGGAAAATGGCGGCCAACAGCAGAACTGCTTCAACACCACTTACGAATCCAAGGCGCAGCACGGGGGCTTGATTGGGCAGGATCCGGACGGCTTGGCCAGTTCCGGAGGAGTGCCGCCCATCGATATCAGCAGCCGCCTCTGGCCGGGCGCAATTCAGGCGCAGATTACAACGGTGGATACGGGGGGCTATCTCACCAGCTCTACTCTCTACCTGGTGACCAACTGCACCAACCTGGGGATTTCCGGGCCGGGGAACATAACGGGCAACCCGATTCCGAGCAGCAGTCCGACCGGACAGCAACTAACCCAGAATTATGCATTCAACTCGTCGAATAGTCAGCAGATCCAGTTCACCTACGATCTCTCCCAGGCAAAGAATGCCGGAACGCTATCGATTCCCGACGGCTCCACGCCTTCAACTGCGAACACACCAATCGACCCGACAACCTTCACCACTCACTATCTCCAGGGCACGTCATTCGCGACCGCGAATTGCCTGCTGCACGACGGAGAGTTGATCAGCGGTTCGCCAGCCTGCAACCTCTACACCCTTACCTGCCAGGTGGGTACGGATCCCACCCAGAAAGGTGCTTTGTGCCCCGCGTCGCAGGAACGCAACGAATTCTTTGAGGAGGTCTTCGACGGCCCCAACTTTACCCTTCCCGATATTGACGGCACGAACGGCATGACGTTCCATCAAGGGGTGGGTTTCCTGGAGGCGGTGGACGGATGGGGCGGAGGGACTTGCGTTTTCGATCCCTCGTCGAGCATCCATAATCAGCTTTGCCCACAAAATGTGCTCACGAGCTTTTCGGGTCCAGGCACCTTCGCTTCCAGGGGACCGGGACAAAGTCCCAACTCAGGATTCATCACCGTAGCCCCAGTGCCCGAGGATTTGACCACCATCACGGTGAGCCCAAAACCGCAACCCGGCAACTGGATCAACACGCAGACCGCGGTCGTAAGTTTTGTGAGCACACCGCCTGCCGTGGCATCGAACAATAGCTTTGTCGCCGCGCCAATTCAGAGCCTTACGTATGGCATCTCCGGTACCTCGAACGTGCCTCAGCCCGGGTCGCCGATAGCGGGTGACATCACGGTACCAAACACTGCCTGCCCAACTCCCGGGAGCTCCAATCCACCGCCGGCCACCGTGTTTACACCTGCCCCACAAACTGTCAGCGTCTCTGCGGACGGCGCATACCTCCTGCATTACTTTGCCCAGGACTGTGCCGGCACGGAAGAACTCCAGTTCACCCAGACTGCGGGAAGCTGGTCGACATCCTTCTACACTTTCCCGATCAACGTGGACACAGTCGCTCCGATCGTCGCGTCAGGGCCGACGCTGTCTCCCCCGCCCTCTACCAACGGAGGGGTCCCCAACTCCTATTTGATCGGCCAGCAAATCACCGCCAACTACCGGTGCACTGATGAGCGTTCCGGGATCGTGAAGTGCGGCACGTTCACCTATGCACCTGGGACCACGCTGGATACTGGCAACCTTTCCAGTTCCTTCACTGCATCCACAGCAGGCCCGCAGACGTACACCGTACCCGCGGTGGATGCTGCAGGAAACCAGACGTCTGCCTCGGTGAATTACACCGTGGTCGCCCCGCAGGTAAACCTGGTGATCCTGAATTTGGCTCCCCTGTTGGTGAAGCAGAACAGCCAGCTGACTTACACCGTGTCCGTGGCCAACCTGAGCAATCAGGCGGCCTCGGCGGTCACTGTAACGGATCCGCTTCCCGCAGGCGTCACGTTCGTCAAGACAGAGCCCGTTTGCATCAACGGTAGGTGTTCCACGGCGCCGGCTTGCACCTTCGCCAGCAACACGGTGACGTGCAAGGCTCCTTCCGTTACCCTGAAGACCCCGTTGCTGTTCAACATTGTTGTCCAGGTGCAAGCCGCCGTTGGGACAAAACTCAAGAACACAACGACGGTCAGCAGCGCGAACCCTGAAGGGAAGTTGGCGGTCCTCCAGTCCACTGCAATCACGCTAGTTACAAAATAATGGTTGGAGGGGGCCGGCATCTACGAGATGCCGGCCCCCTGGAGTTTCTACATTTCTCGAGCTGCGAAGTGGCCGGCTGACGACATTTTACCCGTGTTTGGATCAACGAATAGCTTAAGCTGTGCCAGCCCCGGACTTTAGTCCCGGGGCTGGCACGGATCAAGCTTGTAGCCTGCAAAAAGTACGGTGCCTAGGGCCCGCCGACCCCTCTTTTTGTTGTGGCTCTCAGAAACCTGGGAGATCATTTTTTGAAGGATTTCGATTCGTCGTACATTGTTTTGAAGTCGGTGCGACGCAAAATGCCATCGCCTGAATCGCTGCGGATTACGTCCAGCAATTGGGCTGCTTCGCGGTAGTAGTCAGCTGCGCGATCGGCGCTGCCGTTGAGTCTCGCGGAAGTGCCGAGCAGATAGTAGATTCTTGCCAGATCGAAGCGAATTCCAGACCGCTTCGCCGTTCCCAACTGCTGCTCAAGAATGTAGCCGGCGCGCGCGTAATCTTTCAGGCCGATCGCGGCCTGCGCCATGGCAAGCTGGATTTGCAAAGACAGATTTGCACTGATGCCGCTTTGTGGATTGAGCATCGTCTGCAAAGAACGCATCGCTTCCTGAAACCGGCCCTCGGCCACGGCGACTCTGGCCACATTCAGCTTGGATAGCAGCGTTACTTCGTCTTCTCTGGAACGGGATACAATCTGCAGCGCGGACCGATAGGATTGGCCGGCGCTCTTAACGTCGCCGCCGAAAAATGAAACGTCGCCACGCGTGTTCAGGATCGAGGCCAGGAAAGACTGGTTTTTGAGCGACTGCTGGATTTTTTCCGCTTCGGCAAGATGGGCAGCGGACTCATCTCCCCTTCCTGCCTTCGCCAGGGCCTCCGCGAGATCATTCAGGGCTCCGGCCATGTTGATTCCATTCTCGCCTTGTTGCCGAAATGCGCTCACCGCATCCTGCAGCGACTTAACCGCAGCACCGAACCGGCCTTGATATTCAAGGAGCCGTCCTATCTGACGGGATGCCTGCGCGATGCGGCTGGGGTCCCCGTCCTGCCGGCTCAGTGCGAGCGCGCGCATCAGCGTGGTCATGGCCTGGTCGTATTGGCCCATCGCCGTGTAGGCTTCGCTCAGACCGAGAAGGGAGTCGGCTATATCGCCCGGGACGCCCAATTTTTCCCGCAATTGCAAAGCCTGCTGCGAATAGGTGAAGGCGTTGTTGGTGTCGCCCATGGCCAGGTATACAGCGGCGATATTGTCCAGGCATCGCGATTCGTAGCTTTGGTCGCCGTTGTCGCGCTGGATCTGCAAAGCCTGTTTATAAAGGTCGAGCGCCTGATCGAATTTACCCAGATCGGTGTAAGCGCCACCCATGTTAGTGAGCGTGTTGGCCACCTCATCCTTCATGCCGATCTCGCGCAGGAGGGTCAGCGCTTTGTTATAGCTGACCACCGCTAATTCCGGATGGCCGCTGGTCCATTGCACGGCGGCAATCTCGTTCAGTGCAGCCGCGACGCCACGCTTCTGCCCGATCTTCTCATTGACTGCGATCGATTCCTGATAGTTGCGCAGCGCTTCCTCCGGTTTATTGAGCAAGCGGTAGGAGATTCCGATCGACAGCAACATCAAGGCATGTTGTTCTTCGTTGTCTACCTGAATGGCAAGACTATCTCCGCGCGTCAGCGAATCAAGCGCTGCCTGCGGGTTGCCGGTGAGATTGTCGACAACGCCTAAGCTCCAGAGCGCTTTCATGTTCCTGGGATCGGTTTTCAGAATTCCCGCGAACTCGGCCCGAGCTTTGTCGTATTGGCCGTTCTGCAAATAGAGGTTGCCCAACTCATATTGGACATCGACATCTCCGGGCGAGCTTCTGGCGAGGTTTTCGTAGGCCTCCAAGGCTTTCTTGTTGTCCTTCATGATTCGGGCGTTGCTGGCGTTGATCAGGTACTTCTCAGGCAAGGGTAGATTCTGGTTGTTCGCAAGATCGGCTGCACGGATGGAAGACTGCTCGGCGTCGCTCTGAAAGCCCAGTTGGGATTGCGCATCCGCCAGCTTGGAATACGCGAGCGCGAACTGGGGATCCTGGTTGGCTGCGGCCTGCAGATGCTTCAATGCGTCGAGATACTTGCCCGCCCGCATGAGCACCGCACCCTGGTTGTATTCGCGAAGTGCTTCGACGGATTTGGTGTTTGGTTTAAACGATTGCGCCTTCAATTCCTCGACCACGTCGGCGGAGAGAGAAAGGTTCTTGCGTACGGAATCAGCCAGGCTGTCGATGGCGGTGGGCAGATCTTTCACCAGCGCCTGCGCCTTTACCGGGATGGTTTGATCGTGCGTCAAGTCACGAATGGAGGCATCGATCACGATCTGGTCGCCGAAGCGTGCATATTGACCGGAAACGAGAACGTCAGCGTTGCTGAACTGGGCTACGCGGCGCAGCAGGTCCGGATCCATCGCCACGTCGGGCCCGATTTGGAGATCAGAAAGCACCTGGTGGAGCCGGCCGGTAGGCACGGTGTGCAGATGGGCGGATTGGCCGATGTCGGTGCTGAGCATGTCCGCCACGCTGGACCCTATCCAATCATCCTTGGCATCGCCGGACGAATTGCGGAAGGGCAATATCGCCAGGGATCGCGCGGTGACGGCTGACGCCTCCTGTTTTTTTGCCTCGGGAACAGATGTGCTCCTGGGGTGCGTGAGGAAGTAGGCAAGGGTTCCGATCAGCAACAGCAGCAAAGCCATCGCGCCCGCTAGCAGTCGCTTGTTTTCGTCTGCCCACCGGCGCGGGCCGGGCTTGAGGCGAGCGGCGATGATGCCGGACTTGCCTGTGCCCGCCCAAAGCTCCAGATCCGCCAGCAGTTCCGCCGCGGACTGGTATCTGAGGGTGAGATCCCGCTCCAGGCAGCGGCTCACAATCTGGCTCAGCTCTGGGGGGACGGCCTTGTCGAGCTCCGATACGGGAACAACCCTTTCCTGGGTACGCTTGATGAGGCTGGCCAGGGCGCTATCCGCCCGGAAGGGAGTTTGACCAGTCAACAATTCATAAAAAATCAGGCCCAGCGAAAAGAGGTCGGAGCGTTGGTCCAGGTTCCCGGCCAGGGCCTGTTCCGGCGACATGTATTCCATGGTGCCGACCATGGCGCCGGTCTGGGTCATGCGATTGCCTTCGAGCGTCTTGGCCAAGCCAAAATCCATGACCAGGATGCGGCCGGTTCCCTCTTCCCGCATGATGTTCTGCGGCTTCAGGTCGCGGTGGATGACGCCCACGCTGTGCGCGGCTCGCAGTGCCCGGCATACCTGTTCGACAATCTCGACAGCTTCTTTTGGCGGAAGCTTGGTTCGCTGATGGATGACGGCGGCGAGATCCACACCGTCGATGTACTCCATGGTGATGAACTTGATCCCCTCCGCTTCGCCGAGGTCGTAGATACGGACGACGTTGCGGTGGGTGACTTGGGTGGCGAGGATGAGTTCCTGTTTGAACCGGTCGAGAATGGCCCGGTTGCGCGCCAGGTCGGGGCGGATGACCTTGAGGGCCACCATGCGGCCGAGTTCGACATCGCGCGCCTTATAAACGGCGCCCATGCCGCCTTCGCCCAGCAAGGTCAGGACCTCGTAGCGTTGCGCCAGCAGGTGGCCGGAAGTCAGGACGTGTTGTCCTGCCTCGGAATAGTCCCCGGACAAAACGTGGGAAAAGGTTCCTACTACGGTGGGACTGTCACTGGGGCTTGGGCTGACACTGGGGGCGCCGAATATAGTATCGGCATCGCTGGGGATATGACGGTCGGCGGACGAGCTTTCACCTTTCACCGGGGCGCGTACGCCCCCTTGGCCCGGTTTTGAGGCGTCGTGCCCGGGAGGATTTTCTCCTTCTTCTCGCATGACTCAGTTGCCCCAGCCCCACCATTGGGGTACAGATTTGGACTCCATTTCGGCGGGTAATCGCAGTATATAGCGATTGGTGTCAAAAGCCTTGTAGTTGCAAAGGGACGCGGGTGCAGCATGTTTCCCGCTTTGTATCAGGGCACGACTTTTAGTCGGGCCATAAAAGCGGCAAAGAATTGAGCTTCAGCCCCTGCTATCGCGTGTCCAGAGCGAAAATGCTCGTCCGAAAACAATTCTGAGGAGAAAGAGCACAGGGGCTGAAGCCCAGATCTTTGTGAGGTCTTTACGGCCCGACTAAAGTCGTGCCCTGATACGAAGCATGAGAGCCGTGACTCGGAAAGACTCGCTCGTTCCGGATGCGGGTGTCACCCAAGGGCTATTTAGGCGCGCAGGGGGGCGCTCATCGTTCGCCACTTCGGTGAAGGGGCCCGCTGTTAGGAGGAAGCTAAATTCCGGTGCCGTAGTCTGCGGCGCAGACACTGTCCCCGGCATGCGAGAAGAAATCGTACTGGGTGCGGTGATTGAACTTGTAACGCGCACGCAACTCGCGACCGATGTAGAGACCCAAAGCAGCAATTCCGACGGCAACTGAAGTCCAGCCAACAATCCACATTGCAGAACCTTCTTCCTGGGGGGAAGAGATTTCCGGCTTTTGACCGGAATGTTGTAGTCCGTAAATGTCGTTACTATCCATGTACTTCATGCCGAAATAATAGCGCAGGTTGATGACAATCACGTAGTTACGGTGGGCGACACCAAAGGGCTATTTCACCTGCTCAATTTGATGCAGGAGAGCGACCTTGCGCGCCGCGGGGAGAAAGCTGGCTTCAATCGAATTCGCCGCCAGTTCCCGTAAATGCTCCTCGGTGAAGCCAAACACCTCGTGGGCCAGGCGATATTCGTCCTGGAGATCGCTGAGAAACATGGCCGGATCGTCGGAGTTAAGCGTGACCATGAGGCCCGCGTCAAAGTATCGGCGGACCGGGTGCTCCTCAAGCGTGGGACAACACCCGGTGCGCAAATTCGACGTGACGCAAATCTCGATCGGCACCTGGCGTTCCGCCAGTACCTCCATGAGATCTGGATCCAGTTGCGCTGACAATCCATGGCCGATGCGCTCCGCGCCGATATTGAGCGCTGCCCAGATGCTTTCCGGCCCCATCGTCTCACCCGCATGGGCAGTCAGGCGCAGGCCGGCGTCCTGGGCTTCCTGAAACAGCTCGCGGAAGGGCTCGGCGCCGGTACGCCGCTCATCTCCGCCAATGCCGATGCCCACGACGCTGGGCGAGTCGCGCCGCAATTCTGCTGCTTTGCGAAACACCCGGGCCGCCTCTTCCGGACCGAAATGACGGACCGCGTCAAAGATCCAGTAGAGGGTGATCCCGAATTGGCGCTCGGCACGCACCCGCGCCGTTTCCATCCCGTAAAAAAGCGCTTCGAACTCGATCCGCCGCCAGTAGTAGACGACACCCACGGAAACATAGACCTCGGCGTGCACCACGCCCTGAGCCGCCAAACGCTCCAGCATACGAAAAGTGATCAGTTCATAGTCCGCAGCCGTGCGTAACCGTTCGCTGACCGCTTTAAAGGCCAACAGGAAGCCGGTGAAATCTGTGTAGCGGTAAAGGGCCCTGGCCTCGGCTAATGTCAACCGCTCATCATCGTGCCTTTGGCTCAATTCGACCAGGGTTTCCGGGGAGACGGTGCCCTCCAGGTGAAGATGGAGTTCAGCTTTCGGGATTCCACGCAACCAGGTGGCCACGATGCGGCGCGAGCTGGCACTCGGTGTCATGAGAGGGACGAAAATTCGCTGTGCTTGCGGCTGTAGAGAAAATAAATGACCAGCCCGATGATCAGCCAGGCGAAAAAGCGTAACCAGGTGATGACCGGCAGTCCAGACATGAGCAGGGTGCAGAAAAAGAGGCTCAGAATGGGCACAGAGATGCCGCCTGGCGCACGGAAGCCGCGACGGCGGTCCGGCTCACGGAAGCGCAGGATCAGGACCCCGATCGATACCAGCACGAAAGCGAAGAGGGTGCCGATGTTCGACAGATCGGCCAGGGTGCCAATGTCCAGAAGTCCGCTGGGTATGGCTACGAGAAAGCCGGCAACCCAGGTAGCCACGGCGGGCGTGCGATAGCGGGGATGCACCTTGCCGAACCAGCGGGGAAACAGCCGGTCGCGGGACATGGCAAACCAGACCCGCGCCTGGCCAAGTTGAAACACCAGGATGGACGAAATCATCCCCATCATGGCTCCGCAAAGCACGATCAGCCGCACCCAATTCAGCGTTGCCGAGCCCGTGCTATGGCTGAGCTTCTTGAGCGTGTTGACCACCGGGGCCGCATCGTCCACCAGCGTCTGCCACGGGATCAGGCCGGTGAGCACGATCGCGACGCCGACGTAGAGCAAAGTGCAGACGACCAGCGTCGCAAGGATGCCGATGGGCACATCGCGCTGCGGCCGATGGCACTCCTCAGCGGCGGTTGAAACCGAATCGAAGCCGATGTAGGTAAAGAAAATGATGCTGCCGCCGGTGAGCACGCCGGACCAGCCGTTGGGAAAGAATGGATGCCAATGCCCGGGGTGGACAAAGCGCGAGCCCACCACGATAAACACCAGAATCGCGGTGATCTTAAGCAGAACCATGATGTTGTTGGTTCCCGCAGACTCGCGGATGCCCCGCACCAGCACGATCGTCAAAACCAACACGATCAGAAAGGCGGGGAAATTGAAACCGAGGTGCCAGCCCGATCGATAGATGGTGTTGCCTTGCAGGTCCGTGAGCCCGGAGGGCAGAAACGCGGGTGAAATCCAACGGGCGCTGGGATGCACGCCGAACCAATCCATGAAATCGACAATGTGGGCGGCAAAGCCGACACACACGGCCATGTTGCTGACGGCGTACTCCAGGATGAGATCCCAACCGATAATCCAGGCGACCAGTTCTCCCATGGTGGCGTAGGTGTAGGTGTACGCGCTGCCGGCGATAGGAATCATGGACGCCAATTCTGCATAGCAGAGCCCGGTGAAGGCGCAGACAATCGCCACCAACATGATGGAAAAGGCCAGCGCCGGGCCAGCGCCCGGCCGACCTGCCAAGGCGTGGTGGTTCACCAGGTAGTCGAGCAGCGGAGTATTCAGAATGGAGGAGGTATCAAACTTCTCCCCAGCGATGGCGGTGCCGATGACGGTAAAAATCCCCGAACCGATTACCGCACCGATGCCCAGCGCCGTCAGCGACCAGGGGCCAAGCGTTTTCTTGAGACAGTGCTCGGGGAGCTCCGAGTCGCTGATCAGCTTATCGATCGATTTGGTTGCGAACAGTTGCTTTCGCAGCGTCTCGGCTCCTGGGGGTGCGAATTGTTAGTAGTATGCGGCCTAATCTATGAGTCGATCAGCGAACTTCTCAGCATCCGCAGAAAAGTCCCGGAGGGACGACTGTAATTAGCCCAGGACGTTAGTCCTGGGTAGTTCCAAAAAAACTGACCAGTCCCGTAGGGACGACTGGAAATAGGCCGACACTCCACCCTGGGCAAACTTCAGCCGTCCCTTCGGGACTGATCAGGTTTCTTGGAACTACCCAGGACTAACGTCCTGGGCTAATTACAGCCGTCCCTCCGGGACTTTTATGATTTCTGCGCGTAGCTAGCGCTCACGCTAACGCTTGCTTTGACCTCGAGACAGCTTCTTGGTCTTCTTCTTGTTGGAACCTCGGGGCGTGGTACGCGCGGCCTTGGGTGCAGCTTTCTTGCGTGCCGTGCGCTTGATTTTTTTCCGTTCCAACTTGTCTTCGATGCTTTTGGTATTGGCCATTATCTTCCTTGTCTACACTTTCTCCAGCTGGGCAAACTTCTCCACCAGCTTTTTCACGCCGAATTGTGCAAATTGTACCGTAATCTTCGCGTCATCACCGTCTCCCTCGCGGCGGAAGACAACTCCCTCGCCGTATTTGGGATGGCGAACACGCTGGCCGCTGCGAAAGCCGGTCGCTCCGGCGGGAACCGGAATCTCCAGCTTCGGCCTGCTTCCATTCGTTTTGCGCGAGGAGAAGAATTGGGCAATGTTGTCTAACGAACCCGCCGGCTTCGGCCCGCCGGACTGCCGATTGCTCGAAGGCGCGGTTCGGGAAACGGTCCGTTGGTCCTCATCCTCGTAATTGTAGTGGCGGGGTGATTCCCACTGATCGCGGCTCGAGCCGTAACGCGCGGCATAGGCTCCGGATTGGGGACGCTGTCCGCGAGTCAGGTCTTGCAGCAAGTGCGCGGGAATCTCCTCGAGAAATCGCGAGGGCATGCTCGCTTCCGGCATATCGCTGCCGTATCTGCGGCGATAGCGCGCTCGCGTCATCACCAGGGCATCCATGGCCCGCGTCATACCCACATAGCAAAGGCGCCGTTCCTCTTCCAGCTCGTTGGCCTGATTGAGCGTCCGTGAATGGGGAAAGAGACCCTCTTCCATGCCTGCCAACAGAACCAGGGGAAACTCCAGGCCCTTGGCGGAATGCAGGCTCATCAACGTTACCCGGCTCTCGGGATTGTAACGGTCAGTGTCACTGACCAGGGCGGCGTGATCGAGAAACTCGGACAGCGTCTCGCCGCGTTGCTGCGCATCCTGGGCCGCGTTGGCAAGTTCCTTCAGGTTTTCAATGCGGGAGAAAGATTCAGGCGTGCCTTCTTCCTCGAGCGAACGGATGTAGCCGGTGCGGTCGATCAAAAAGCGAATCAATTCCGGAAGCGTGGCCGCGTCTCCAGGCTTGCGGAATCCTTCATGCGCCACGGGGTCGGTCGGGGGAAGAAAGGGCTTGTCTGCTTCATCGAAGCTCAGCAGCGGCGGTGCTTGCTCCTCCGGGTCTACATCGGCGGGCTCGGGTTCCAGATCGCCAAAGTCGAAACCAACATCCTCCCACTCGCCTGAATCGGCTTCGACGCTTTCGGGGGCGCACGACTCCGGATCGGCGGCGACGTCTTGCGTGAGCTTTTCGGCAAATCCAGGCTCGAGCAATGCGCGGGCATCTTCGATCAAGCGGCGGAAACTCGCCAGCGCAATACACGCGCGTGCGGGCAAAAGCTGTCCTTTCACTGCGTGCCCGATCGCCGCCCACGTACTCATGCCGGTTTCCACGCTCAACCGGTCCAGCACCTCCAGCGTCGTCTTGCCGATACCGCGGGCCGGGGTATTGATGACGCGGGCGAGCGCGATCGAGTCGTCGGGGTTCTGCACCAGTTTGAGATAACTCAGCAGATCCTTGATCTCGGAACGGTCATAGAAGGAGAAGCCGCCCACCATGGTGTAGGCAATCCCGTAACGACGCAGTGCTTCTTCCACCAGCCTTGACTGGGAGTTGGTGCGGTAGAGCACCGCGGCGCGGGGCAGCTCCTGCTCTTCGCCTGCCTTGCGCATGTACTTCTGGATCTGGTCGGCGATAAAAAGCGCTTCATTTTCTCCATCCGGCGCTTCGTAGTAGCCGATCATCGCTCCGCCCTCGCGCGAGGTCCAAAGGTTCTTGCCCTTGCGCTGCAGGTTGTGGGCAACCACTGCGGACGCACCTTCAAGAATCACCTGCGTGGAACGATAGTTTTGCTCCAGCCGGATGGTCTTCGCTTCCGGAAAGTCACGCTCGAACTCCAGGATGTTGCGAATATCGGCGCCGCGCCAGGAGTAGATGCTCTGGTCTTCGTCGCCCACCACGCAGACGTTGTGCTCCGCTCCAGCCAGCAGCTTCATCAACTCGTACTGCGGCCGGTTCGTGTCTTGATACTCGTCGATCAGCAGGTAGCGATAGCGACGGTTGTACCGCTCCCGCACTTCTCCGGAAGAGCGCAGCACGCGGACCGCCTCGAGCAGAAGGTCGTCAAAGTCCAGGGCATTGGCCTTGCGCAGTTCCTTACGGTAAATCTCGTAAATGTGAGCGACCCGTTCGGCCACCGGATCGGTGGACTCCAGATAAATTTCCTGTGGGTCGAGCATGTGGTTCTTGGCGTAGGAGATACGCGAAAGAACAGTACGCGGCGTCAACTGCTTCGTATCGAGACCCATGCGGCGCATCGCTTGCTTGACGATGGCTTGCTGATCGGCTTCATCATAGATGACAAAGTTGCGGGTAAGCCCTTCATTGCCAATGCGCAGCGCTTCGATGTCGCGGCGCAGAAGGCGCACGCAAAAGGAGTGAAAGGTGGCCAGCAGCGGCCTGGCAAGCGATCGATGCTCGAGGAGCTTATCGACCCGCTCCGCCATTTCGGCCGACGCCTTGTTGGTAAACGTAACCGCCAGGATGGAATCGGGCGCAACATTCCGTACCTCAATGAGATAGGCGATGCGGTGGGTGATGACCCGGGTCTTGCCGGAGCCCGCCCCGGCCAGGATCAGCAAGGGGCCATCGACCAATTCGACGGCGGCGCGTTGCTGCGGATTTAATTTATCAAGCAGATGTTGCAATGGCTGGTCTCTGGAGGATGGTGAAGCGATGAATTCTCTTCTACCAGTGTATCGCCCGGCGCGAGTTGTGTTGCAATTCGGATATGCACAGCGTGGATGAACAAGGTCGGCGAAGAGTTTGCGTGTTTTGTGGATCGAGCCTCGGGGTGAAGCAAGAGCACCATGCGGAAGCAGTGACCTTGGGCCGTCTGCTCGGAGATGCTGGATTGGGCCTGGTATACGGCGGAGCACAAGTGGGGTTGATGGGCGCTTTGGCCGACGCCGCGCTCGCCCACGGCAGCGAAGTCATCGGGGTGATTCCGCGCTCCCTGGCTGGGATCGAAGTTGCGCATCAGCATCTGAGCCAGTTGATTCTGGTCGAGACCATGCACGAGCGCAAAGCATTGATGGCCCAAGAGGCCGATGCTTTTGTTGCTCTGCCGGGTGGTTTCGGCACGCTTGACGAATTTTTCGAAATTCTTACCTGGGCTCAATTGGGCATCCATGAAAAACCCTGCGTGCTGGTGAATAACGATGGCTATTACGATCAACTGCTGAGCTTTCTTCAGACCGCGGTCGAGCAGGGGTTTCTCAAGCCGGAAAACTATGCCCTGATCGAAGTCGTGGGGAATGCTCCCGATGCACTCAAATGCGTGCAGAAGCGGTGGCAATCTCTGCCTATCAGCCGTGTCGCCCCAGCCGAGCCTGCCCCCTAAGTTGTTGTCTGCAATTCCGGCATGCGATATAACCGGCTCACCGATGAGATGGAAAAGCGTTTTCCCGCTCCTGCTCGCCCCATGCCTGGCGCACGGCGCTGCTCAAAAACCTCCGGCAAAACCGGGGCTCAAGTTCGAGATTTCCTTTCCCGCGGCAGCCCACGCGGACCCGATAACCGGGCGGGTCTTCGTGATCCTCTCTCGCGACATCGCGCACTGTGGTCCCGCCGATGCAGTCGCCGCCACTCGAGAACCCTGTGAGCCTCGCTTGCAGGTTAGCCGGATTGGTGTTCCCTTCTTCGGCCGGGATGTCGATTCCCTTAAGCCCGGGGACTCCGCGACCATCGACAATTCCGGCCTCGGTTCCCCACTCGCGCACTTGTCGGACATTCCGGCCGGCGACTACTACGTCCAGGCCATGATCAACGTCTACTCGGAATTCCACCGGGCTGATGGACACACGGTGTGGATGCATGACGATCAATGGGAAGGCCAGCGGTGGCAACGGTCGCCGGGCAACCTCTACGGCCAAGTGGTCAAGATGCACATCGACCCTGCTTCGGGCGTTATCCGCCTGATCGCCGATCAGGTGATCCCGCCGGTTACCGTGCCCGCGGACACTGAGTACGTCAAGCACATCAAGTTCAAGAGCGAGCTGCTGTCGAAGTTCTGGGGTCGTCCCATCTACCTGGGCGCCGTCGTGCTGCTGCCTCGCGATTACGACCGGACAACGATTCGCTATCCCATCGACTATGTGCAGGGACATTTTTCGCTGCAGGCGCCTTATCGCTTCGACGGGCAGAACGAATTCTCAAAAGCCTGGATGAGCGATCACTTCCCGCGCATGATTGCTGTGACCTTACAGCACCCCAATCCCTACTACGACGACTCGTATTTAGTGAATTCGCCCAACGTTGGGCCCTACGACGACGCTTTGATGCAGGAACTCATCCCCGCTATTGAAAAGCAGTTCCGGGTAATCGGCGAGCCCTATGCCAGGGTCGTTTCCGGCGGCTCTACCGGAGGCTGGATCTCCGCGTATTTGCAGATCTTCCATCCCACTTTCTTCGGCGGAGCGTGGTGTTCCTGTCCGGATGCAGTCACATTCTCTGATGTGGAGGGAGTGAATTTTTACAAGGACGATAATGCGTTTTTCAAGATGTACGACTGGCGTCCGGTGCCTACGATCAATAGCCGCTTCACCAACGGGCAGGCGATTCAGACATCGGAGCAGCGCAATCGCTATGAGCTGGTCAGCGGCGACCACGGCCGTTCCGGCGAACAGATCGACGTGTGGTCTGCGGTGTGGGGCCCGGTCGGCGAAGATGGGTTTTTCAAGCCGGCCTTCGACAAGTCAACCGGCAAGATCGACAAGGACGTCGTTGCTTACTGGCGCGACCACTGGGACCTACTGGAGTACTTAAAGCGCAACTGGTCCACGGTCGGTCCGAAGCTCAAGGACAACCTCTATTTCTTTGCCGGGGATGCGGATACTTATTTCCTCAATAACTCGACTATGGAGCTTGATGCGTGGCTAAAGACGACGAGTGCCCCGCATTCTCAAGCACAATTTATGTATGGCAACCTCAAGCCGCACTGTTGGCAAGGTCCGGTCACTGCTGCGCAGCGTGTCATTGAGATTGCGCAACATATCCAGCGCCACAAACCCGAAGGCGCGGATACGCCGTGGTGGGAGTATCGCTAGATTGCAGCTTTAGGGAGGGAGAAACCGTGGTCTGTAGAAAAACATTTCCAAGAAAGGTCCGCAGAACTGCAGATCCCTCGGCTTCGCTCCGGGATGACAAAAAGGGGAGGGCAGATGACAGGGAAAGAGTGGTTGCTAAAGGAAAGGGTGTTGGTCGGGGGGGGGCAGGTTTGAAAAGAGAAGACCTGGTTGTTCAAGGAAAAGTTGTTTTCGGCCGGAAGGCTTCTCCTTTAGCAACCATTCTTTCCCTGTCACCTGCTCTCCCCTTTTTGTCATCCCGAGCAGCCGACTCGCTGAAGCGAGTCGGGAGAGAAATGACCGGGTTTCCTGTACCGGCAACAAAGGCCGGGTGCCCCACATCTCGCTCGTTTTTCGCGAGATGTGGGATACCACGGTCCTCGACCCGCAACTCCATCGATGTCATTAGGAGCGAAGCCGAGGGATCTGCAGTTTCCTTTTCGGATTTCACTGCCCTACAGTCGTGCGGCACTGATCGCAGAGGCAGTGGCGGCGAAGGTAGTCCCAGGAATAGATGCCGCTCTGATGCCCGTCATTCCAGCGAAAACTGATGGCGTAGCGGCCTACCGGGGACACTGACTCCGGCCGCGCCGGTGCCTTGTACATCTGCAGCAGTGTTGCCGGCTGGGGCTTGGGCTGCCCCGGCTTACGGCCGGTAGCTCCGCGCTCTTCATGGCAGGTAGCGCAAGGACAAGCATCACGCAGCCAGGTGAAGTTCCAGCTGCTTTGATGGCCGTCCTTCCAGTCAATCTCCATCCCGGTACCCGTGGTCTTCTGCACGCGGACCCGTGCCGGTTCGGTCGCCTCTTTAGGCAAATCGCGATGCGCGGATTCCTGCGCCAGCTTTTGGGCCTCTTCTTCGCTGATAAATCGAATGCCTTCGTGGCTCATCGCAAACCCTCTTTAAGCATACTGTTTCCAGAAAAAGTAAGCAGCCATCCCCAGCCCGATCGCGACCACCAGCATGCGCATGAATCGCGGATTCAAACCCCGCGAATAACGTGCTCCCAGAAACCCGCCTATGGCTGCAGCGATCATCATGAGCAGGCAGTACTGCCAGACGATCTGGTTCTCCACGATGAAGGTGACGACGGCGATGCCATTGGCCGTGGTGGTGGCGATCACCTTCAGCGCGTTGACCTGGTTGATGTTCTGGATGCCGAAGACGGCCAGCACCGACATCAGCAGAAAGCCCGCACCTGCGCCAAAATAGCCGATGTAAAAACACACCACCACCACGCCGATCCAAAGCGGCGCCAGGTTGGGCTTATCGCCGGAAACGCTCACGCGGTTACGCCGAAGCCAAGCCGAAACCGGACCGCTGACCGCAAAGAGCCCGGCGGCCAGCAGTAGTAACCACGGCACTAACGCCATGAAGGTGGCCTGCCCGGTGTGAAGCAGAACGATCGCCCCCAGCACCCCTCCCAACAGGGCGGCGGAACAGACCGGGAACACCAGTCGCAGGTTGGCCTTCAGATCTTGCCAGTACGCCGCGATCGAGGTGAACTGACCCGGCCAGAGAGCGACGGTATTGGTTGCATTCGCCTGGATCGGCAGTACACCTACACCCAGCAGAGCGGGGAATGACAAGAAAGAACCGCCGCCCGCCATCGCATTGAGCGCGCCCGCGAGAAAAGAAGCGATGACTAACCAAGCGTGTTGCCAGTGAGGGCCGAGTGCCATGCAGTTTATTCTCTCAGTCGACCTGCAGAATCAGGCACTTCAGATACTCGGTCTCGGGAATAGTGAGAACCACGGGGTGGTCTGGGGCTGCCCCGCGGCGCTCCAGCAAGCGAATCCGGCGTTGCGCATCTCCGGCGGCGTCGGCCACCACGCGTGGAATTCGTCCCAGGAAACATAGTGTGAACAGGAGCAGGTGACCAGCGTCCCGCCCGGGCGAAGCATCTTTAAGGCCCGCAGATTTAGTTCTTTGTAGCCGCGTAGAGCACCGGGGACGGCGCGTTTGGACTTGGCAAAAGCGGGCGGGTCCAACACCACGGTGTCAAAAGTGGTCCCGGCTGCGCTCCAGTCGCGCAGAAGATCGAAGGCATTGGCCTCGATCCACTCGACCGGGGCCTGGATGCGGTGCCGGTTCACTTCAAGGTTTTCTTCCGCCACCTCGAGCGCCGCGCGAGAGGCGTCGATGCCTGTAACACGGGTGCAGGCTTGGGCCAGATGCAGCGCGAAGCCGCCCTGGTAGGTGCAGACATCGAGCGCCTCGCCGTGGGCATAGCGGGATGCGGCGGCATAGTTCCGGCGCTGGTCAAGAAAGGCTCCCGTCTTCTGCCCGGCGTTGGCGTCGTAATGAAAAGCCAGCCCATTGAGATGGAATATAGTTCTGAGCTGGGCAACAGGCTCGGCAGAGTAGAGCGGCGCTTCCGGCGGCTCGCTCAATTGCTCCAGCTCGCGTATCCGAGCATCCGATCGCTCGACGATCGTGAGCGGGGCGAGTTCCGTTTGGAGAACATGTACGATGAGCGCACGAATGTCGTCCCGGTCCAGGGGCTTGGTGTTGATCTCAAACAGGATCAAGTCGCCGTAACGGTCGACAATCAGGCCGGGAAGCTGATCTGCTTCGCTGAAGACCAGGCGGCAGGCATCTGTACCCTCGTCCAACATACCCGCGCGGAGCTGAATCGCCTGGCGAAGACGCAGCTCGAAGAGCGCCAACCAAGCTGGGTGGGTTAGATGAGGATCGGTAGTTACCAGGCGAAGCGCGATCTGCGAAGTGGGGCTCCATAGCGCCGTGCCCAGGGGGAAGCCACGATGGTCGGCTACCGCGAGCAGGCCCGCTTCCATTTCTACGACATGCTCAATGTCGGAGCGGTAGACCCAGACGTGGCCGGCACGCAGCCGATCTGCGGCCCTGCGGGAGATAATGGCGACCGGTCCCTCGCTGCTGAAGGCGCGCGCAGCCTGGCTGGGGGGCGCGGAGATAGGTTCACGGGCCACAAGTCATCTTCGCACAGCCGTGCTGATCGAATGGAAGGGCACGATGCTCCGGCCGTCTCCGGTAGCGGCTATCCACCACCCTGCCCAGCTTCTTTTAAGCCACCATCTTTGCCTCGCGTCAAACACCCCGGCCATAGCCTACCTAACCCAAGCAGCCTATAATCAGGTATGGCGACTGTGCACTCTACGCCACTCGAGCCTCCCGCCGAGCCAAGCATCCTAACGGCGAAATTTGCCGAATTGCTGGCGACGATTGGTAAGAACCGGCCGAGCGACGACATCGGAGTTATCCGCAAAGCGTGGGAGTTCTGTGTGGAACACCACAGCGGGCAGCTCCGGGCCTCTGGAGAGCCCTACGTCCTGCACCCACTCGAAGTAGCCCAGGTGCTGGCCGAGATGAAGCTGGACTCCACCGCAATCGCGGCCGGCCTGCTGCACGACGCCGTCGAAGATACCCCAGTTACTACCGAAGACATAACCGAACAATTCGGGGAGCAGGTCGCGCACATCGTCGAGGGCGTAACCAAGATCGACAAAATCCAGTTCGCGAATCGCGAAGATCGCCAGGCAGAAAACGTACGCAAGATGCTCCTGGCGATGGTAAGCGATGTGCGCGTGGTCCTGATCAAAATGGCGGACCGCCTGCACAACATGCGGACGCTGCAACATCTGGCGCCCGACCGGCAGGAATCCATCGCCCGGGAAACTCTGGACATCTACGCTCCCTTGGCCCATCGGCTGGGTATGGGCAAGGTGCGTGGCGAGTTGGAAGACCTTGCTTTCCGCTACGTCGATCCCTTCGGCTATGAACAGGTAAAGACCGCGGTGGACGCAGCCCGCGATGAAGATGAGCAGTTTCTCAACTCCGTCGAATCCCTGCTCAACGAGCGGCTCAGGGAAAACAATATCCACGCACGTGTGGAATGGCGTATCAAGCGGCTCTACAGCATTTACCAGAAACTGCAAAAGCAGAAGATAACCGTCGACCAGGTGTATGACCTGCTGGCCGTCCGCGTGATTACGCCAACGGTGCAGGACTGCTACGCCGCCTTCGGCCTGATCCACTCCATCTGGCGCCCGGTGCCGGGCCGCATCAAAGACTTTATCGCCATGCCCCGCCCCAATCTGTATCAATCGCTGCACACCACGGTGATGGGCGAGGGCGGGCACCAATTCGAAGTCCAGATCCGGACGGAAGAAATGCATCGCATCGCCGAAGAAGGGATCGCGGCGCATTGGAAATACAAAGCGGCCGGCTCACCCACCAGCGCGCGGGATGAGCAGCGCCTGGCCTGGGTGCGGCAGCTGGTCGAGTGGCAGCGGGAGATGTCCGATCCCAATGAGTTTCTCTCCACGCTGAAGATCGATCTGTACCCCGAAGAGGTCTACACCTTTACCCCGAAGGGCAAGGTGGTGGTGCTGCCGAAGGATGCGACGCCGATTGACTTCGCCTATTCGATCCATACCGAGGTGGGCAATACCTGTGTGGGGGCCAAGGTAAACGGAAGAATGGCCCAGCTGCGGACCAAGCTGCACAACGGCGACATTGTGGAAGTGGTTACCCAGAACGGACACACCCCCAGCCGCGATTGGCTCACCTTCGCCAAGAGCTCACGGGCCCGGAACAAAATCAAACATTGGCTCAACGAGCATCAGCGCGAGCGGGCGATTGAAATCGGCAAGAAGCTGCTCGATCGGGAAGCGCGCAAATACAAAGTCTCCCTGAGCAAACTCACCGATACGGACTATGCTCGGGCGGCCAGCGAATGTGGACTGGCAACGGCCAGCGACCTGATGGCTGCGATCGGGTTTGGCAAGTACTCCTCGCGCCAGGTGCTGAACAAGCTTTCTCCGGGAGTCACCGCGCAGACCGGCCTGGAAATGGAGCCGGGCAAGGATGCCCCCAAGGGCCTGATGTCGGAGGCGGTCAGACGCGTCCACATGCACGGCTCCGATTCCCTGCAGGTGGAAGGCCAGGACGATTTGCTGGTCTACCGCGCCCGATGTTGCAATCCCATCCGCGGCGAAGAGATTGTGGGTTACGTAACCCGCGGCAAGGGCGTAGCGGTGCACGCTCGGAGCTGCCCGAATGTCCAGAATCTGCTTTATGAAAGCGACCGCCGCATCTCGGTGGAGTGGGCGCGGGTGGCGGAGGAGAATCCAGGCCGCAAGATGACCTACCCGGTCAAGCTGACGGTCTTTTGCGACGATCGCGCCGGCATGCTGAAGGAAATGACCGCAGTGATCAGCGACGACGGGACGAATATCCGTGGGGTCGATTCCAAGCCGACGGGCGACTCGGAAGCGATCGTCGAATTTGTTCTGGAAGCTGAAGACATGCGGCACCTGACGCGCCTGGTAAGCGGCCTGCGTCGGGTGCCGGGTGTCCGCGACGTGCAACGCGCCCACAAGGTATGAAGCATGGGAAAATCAGGGCATGAATCTTCTTGGTAAGTCAGCGGTTTCTACAGAAAATGCTCCCGCGGCGATCGGCCCTTACTCTCAGGCTATCGAAATCGGGGAAATGATCTACACCTCCGGGCAAGTGGCGCTCGATCCCAGAACCGGGCAGATGGTGGACGGAGGCATCCGGGAGCAAACAGTGCGCGTGCTCGAGAACCTCAAGGCGATCCTGGCCGCAGTCCGTAGCGACCTGCAAAAGGTAGTTAAGACGACGGTTTATCTCAGGAACATGAGTGATTTTGCAGCGATGAACGAGATTTACGCCACCTATCTGGCGAAAGATGGCTGGGTCGCGCCGGCCCGGTCCACGGTCGAAGTGGCCAGATTGCCCAAGGACGCCCTGGTTGAAATTGAAGTGATCGCGCTACGCTAGGCCTCGCTTCTTTAGGACGCAATGCATCGAATCGGTCGGGAGCAGATCATGGAAAACGAGCAAGCCGCCAAGCTGGATAAGATTGAGAAAACAGACGCCGAGTGGCGAGCCGAGTTGACGCCGGAACAGTATTACGTGATGCGGCAGAAGGGGACGGAGCCGGCATTCTCCGGTGCTCTCTATCGGAACCATGCCGACGGGACCTACCGTTGCGGAGCCTGCGGCGCTGAGCTATTCAGTTCCGACACCAAGTTTGAGTCGGGAAGCGGATGGCCCAGCTTCTCGGTGCCGGCAAACGCCCAGGCTGTGGAGCTGCACGAAGACAAAGGCTACGGGATGACGCGCACCGAGGTTACGTGCGCCCGTTGCGGCGCCCACCTGGGGCATGTCTTCCCGGATGGCCCGGGACCCAGCGGGCTGCGCTACTGCATCAATTCGTTGTCGCTGGGTTTTGACCCCAAACATACGGGGGCAAAGGAATAATCACGAGGCCTTAACGACCTTGCCTGCCTTGATGCAGCGGGTGCACACCCGAATCCGTTTGTTGCCGCCATCCAGCTCAGCCTTGACGGGACGAAGATTGACGTTCCAGCGGCGCTTGGAAACATTGTGCGCGTGCGAGATCTTGTTACCGAACTGCGGGCCTTTGCCGCAGATTGTGCAAACCTGAGCCATGACAAACTCCAGATTACTTAAGCTTTTCGCAGAAACCGTGCGGCAGTCTAACTCAGTGCACGCACTATCGAAGAGGATGATAGTGGGCTAAAGCACAAGACACGTACACGCAACAAACTCGCGAACTACCAGTATAGCCGGACCCGCACCCGGCGACAACCTGGGCCGCGTGGGACCCCCCTTTCGTTCCTGGATTTCGGCCTTGAGCGTTGCTCTCCTCGGCACTTTCCATGGGCGCTATAGAATGGCGGATCACGACTTCCTGCTCCCTCGATGCCCAAACGCGATGTAGCCGCTCCTTCCCAGCCCAACCGAGAACCATTCCGTCCGCCCTGGTTGGTCTTCTGGGTAGCTTTCGCCGTGCGGGTGCTCTACCTCACCTTGGCGCATACCTATCGCATCCGGCCTTACGACGACCACATGCTGTTCGGCGAAGAAATGGGCCGGATCGCTCGCGCGCTGGCCACCGGCTACGGCTTCTCCGATCCTTTCCGGGGGCACACAGGCCCAACCGCGTGGGTGGGACCGCTCTTCCCCTTGCTCCTGGCCGGAGTCTTCAAGCTGTTTGGCGTGTTCACCCCGTTGTCTGCTTGGGTCATTCTCACCCTCGATAGCCTGTTTTCAGCCCTGACAGCTCTCGCTATATGGGAGATCGCAGCCCGTTGTTTCAACCGGAAGGTGGCCCGGTGGTCGGCCTGGGTCTGGGCTCTCTACCCGGCAGCCATGCAATATGCCGTGCGTTGGGTGTGGGATACATCGCTCACCACGTTTCTCTTTTCCTGGGTACTAGTGCTGGCGTTGGGCTTGCGGTCCGGTGAGACCCTCGGACGCTGGACCCTGTTCGGGCTGCTTTGGGGATTGACCGGACTCAGCAATCCGGCTCTCCTGATCTTTCTGCCCGCTTGCGGGCTCTGGGTGCTTGCCGGAAAGCCCGGGCGCAATGTGACCGGGGTGCTGCTGGCGGCGGTATTGTTCGCTGCATGCCTGGGCCCCTGGACCTGGAGGAATTGGTTGGTCTTTCACCACTTGGTGCCCGCCCGTGGAAACTTCGGCGCCGAGTTGTACCTGGGCAACGGGCCGGGGTCGACCGGGTTGTTGATGGAGTATGACCACCCTATCCAGGCGCCCGATCAGCTTCGGCTTTACACCGCGATGGGCGAGATTGCCTATTCCAGGATGCGTGGCGAGCAAGCCATGGCGTCGATACGCGCGGACCGTGTTCGCTTCGTGAAGAACACACTTAAGCGCGTGTTCTTTTTCTGGGCTGGGGTTCCTCACCCGGTAAGCCGGACGGAGTGGGTGGAGTACGCGCGCAGCCTGAACTTCATTTTTGGCAGTGTTTGCGGACTGCTCGGGCTCGCGCTCGCGCTACGAGAGAAAGCCCCTGCCGCCTGGCTGTTCGCGTGGGCCTTTCTGCTCCTGCCCCTTGTGTATTACGGCGTGGCTGCCCACGCCCGCTTTCGCCACCCGCTGGAGCCGTTGATGGTGATCCTCGGGGTCTACCTGTTTCAATCCGCCGAGTTGACCAAAACAGGCAGGAACCGTAAACTTAGAGAGCTTGGGACCTAAGCCTTTGGTGCGGTCTGCTCACCTTCGGGTTTGAGCACAATCAGCAATCCGATATTTGCCCAGCTAGCTTTTTCCGCCGATGTGATTCGGCGTGGAGGATTTTTATGTACGCTGTGATCCGCACGGGTGGTAAGCAGTATTGTGTCTCCCCAGGCGAAGTCGTCAAAATCGAAAAGGCAGGCGTCGAGCCTAACGGCGCGGTGGAATTCAACGACGTGCTGGCCTTTTCAGACGGGCAAAATCCCCTCTCCAAACCCACGCAAGGCAAGGTGCTTGGCACCGTGGTCAGCGAGGGACGCGGGGACAAGATCCTGGTTTTCCACTTCAAGCGCAAGAAGCAATACAAGAAGCTGCAGGGCCATCGCCAGGCCTACACCGAGGTGCGGATCAATAGCATCGAGGTCAATGGATTCAGCTATGGCAGTGAACAGGCTGCCCAGTAGGCAAATTTCTGATTGATTGAGGATTCGCAATGGCACATAAAAAAGGCTTAGGCAGTTCCAAAAACGGTCGCGATTCCAATGCACAGCGACTGGGCGTCAAGATCTTCGCCGGCCAGGTGGTCACCGGCGGTTCTATCATCGTGCGCCAGCGCGGCACCAAGTTGAAGCCTGGTCTGAATGTCGGCCGGGGAAAAGACGACACCCTCTATGCTGAGATTGCCGGCCGGGTGAACTTCATCGACCGCGGCAAGACTGGCCGTTTCGTCTCCGTAGAGCCGGTCGAGACCCCCGCTTAAAGCCCCCCTTCGAGCAAAGGTTTACCTCGGGGGCTTGAGGGGGTGTGAGAACGGGCGTCACAGAAATTGGGTCCCGTAGGGACGGCTGAACTTAGCCCAGGACGCAGTCCTGGGGTGGCTTGCACCGTTGAACAGTCCCGTAGGGACGGCTGGAAATAGGCCGCGATTCAATCCTGGACAACTTTCAGCTGTCCTAGCGGGCCTAAACGCGCAAAAGGCCGTAACGGAGTATCCCGTTACGGCCTTTTGCATTGCCTGGAAGTTTAGCTGGCTACATGAAGTGAATTCTTGATCAGAATGCGATCGACCACCTTTTCGACATCCTGAAGGAAGAAGTCGCTGGCCGGAACCGCCACTGGAACCCGAGGTGTGCTGTGTCCAAAGGTGGTTGCGATTTCGTTCCAACGCGCCAGGGGTGACGTAGCGCTGAGCGCTGTAACCCGGCGAGCTGGTTCAGGTACCAGGAAGTAAGCGGACCAGACGGCCAGGGTCACCAGGCTGGCGCTTGTCGTGACCACGCTGACGGTCGACGTCAACATGTTTTCTCCGAAGTGCAAAAACGCCGCAGAGACGACCAGGTCACTCGCAGCCATGATGCCGAAGCCAAAACTGATTCCAAAAACCCGGCTGCGGTACGACAGCCCAAGCTTGCCCGCGGCAAGCATCAGGAACAGCAGGAGGCTGAGGATGAAGACGCTCTCGCAGCGCATCGATTGGCCCACAAGGGCAAGGACAAACCTATTGCCTTTGTCGCCCGGCGTGAGCAGGGCCGCGGACGTGGCAACAAAGGAAATGCAGGCGACCCAACGAAACGATATCGTACCCAACCACTTAAGCCCGGGAAAAGGATCCATGGAGGACTGGAACAGCTCCTGGATGACCAGGAACACGACAATCGCGCCCGCGACATAGCTGCACCAATAAGTGTAAAAGTAGCAGGAGTAGACGGCCTTCTCGCTCACCGTGATGAAGCTGTGCGCGTGCATCAGAAGTTGAAGGATCACTGTAGATGTGAGCCGCACCGTGACATAAGCGAAAAGCGCGGGGAAGCGCCGATGTTCCCGGGATCTGAGCAGAGTCACCATGGCCACGACCATGAGGAGGGGCTCCGCCGTGTACAAGGTGCTAAGGGCTTCGTTCATGATCACACCACCCCTTCCGAGTCTTGAGAATAGCTCGAAAAGGGGTGGTGCTCAACCTAAGAAAACCTTTAAATCTGGCACTTTTGTGCTATGAGTGCATAGTTTGGGTACTGACGGAGATAGCGTTAGTACCGCATTTCGCCCTAAAGGCCGCAGTCACCCGGCGTGCAGGTCGGTACCGGCATGGCGTGCGGTAGAACCAGGCTATGACTCGCGGTCACACGATCGGTAGCCTTGGTAGTTACTGCACTGGCGACAAAACCGGCGAATACAACTGAGAAGATGGCTGCGTGAACGAAAAGTTTCATGACTGGTTACCTCCGGGGGGTGTGTGTTTCGTTTCTGTGTGGAAGGGGGGAACAATCAAGAGTATAGTTCGCAGACTTCGTGAGTGTGTGTTTTAAAGCACATATAGAGGTTATCTACTCTTGTCATTACTGAAGTACCCTCTCCAACTGTCTTAGAGTACCCTATTTTTTGATTACTTCAGAATTCTTCAAAAGGGGCATATTGGTCACCGAAGTACCGGCAACCTTCGTGTCCAGGAAAAACCCTGCGTCCCCCGCGCAGCCACATTTGGGACGTCGTTTTCCACCCTGCACGGTGCCTTTACAGGCCGCTAATTGGCCCCCAAAACGTGGTAAACTTGAAGCAGTCAAGTGCAGCCAAACCCTGCACTTTCAAGATGTTATTTCTAATCGGTCCCTTCGTACCGAGAGCCGCTTTCAAGCTTTGCTGTTCGGAGTTGCATGTCCACCAAAGAACTTCCCGTTTCCGCCGCTCTGCCCCAGGTACCCATGCGCGATGATTTAAACCCGGAACGCACCTATACCGGCGACAACATCAAGATTCTGGAAGGCTTAGAAGCTGTTCGCCTGCGTCCCGCGATGTACATCGGGTCAACCGGAGATCAAGGTCTTCACCACCTGGTGTATGAGGTAGTGGACAATTCGGTCGATGAAGCCCTCGCCGGCTATGCAACGCACGTAGACGTAATCATCCACATCGACAACTCGATCACGGTCACAGACGACGGACGCGGCATTCCTGTGGACGAGATGGATGTCCCGGGTGGCGAGCGGATGCCGGCCCTGCAGGTGGTGCTCACCAAGCTGCACGCTGGAGGCAAGTTCGACTCTTCCAACTACAAAGTCTCAGGCGGACTGCACGGGGTTGGTGTTTCCTGCGTGAACGCGCTCAGCGAAGAGCTCGACGTCGAGGTCTGGAAAGACCTGCACACCTATGAGCAGGAGTACGCCAAGGGAGCCCCGATTACCAAGCTGAAGCAGACGGGGACGACCAAGAAGCGCGGTACAAAGATTCACTTTCTCCCCGATCGCTCGATTTTCACGGTGACCGAATACAACTTCGACACCCTGGCCCAGAGGCTGCGCGAGCTAGCCTTCCTGAACAAGGGCCTGGAGATCAGCCTGGTCGATGAGCGCACGACCGATCCTAAAACCGGAGAGGCCAAGCGTTCCGACTTCAAATATGCCGGCGGCATCGCAGAGTTCATCAAGCATCTGAACCGGGGCAAGCAGGTACTTCACGACAAACCCATTGTCATGGAATCTTCCCGTGACGGCGTGGAGCTGGATATCGCCCTGCAGTACAACGACAGCTATTCCGAGTCGGTGTTCAGTTTTGCCAACAATATCAACACGGTCGACGGGGGCACCCACCTTTCCGGCTTCCGCACCGCGCTGACCCGGACCATCAACACTGCCGGACAGCAGATGGGGCTGTTCAAGGACGTCAAGGAGAACCTCTCTGGAGACGATGTCCGTGAAGGGCTGGTAGCGGTGGTCAGCGTGAAGCTGTCGCAGCCGCAGTTTGAAGGGCAGACCAAAGGCAAGCTCAACTCCGACATCGCCGGCACGGTGCAGGCTTTCGTCAATGAACGGCTGGGCATGTTCTTTGAGCAGAATCCTCCCGTCGCCAAGAGGATCATCAACAAAGCGATCGAGGCTGCGCGCGCCCGCGAGGCGGCCAGAAAAGCCCGCGACCTGACCCGGCGCAAAGGCGCGCTGGATGGCGGCGGCCTGCCCGGCAAGCTGGCCGACTGCAGTGAACGCCAGCCCGACCGCTGCGAACTGTACCTGGTCGAGGGTGAATCTGCCGGTGGCACCGCCAAGCAGGGACGGGATCGGAAATTCCAGGCAGTCCTCCCGCTCAAGGGCAAGATCCTGAATGTGGAGAAGGCCCGCTACGACAAGATGCTGGGCCATGAAGAAATTCGCGCCATGATCACCGCGCTGGGCTGCGGCATTGGCAAGGATGACTTCGATCCGGCCAGGTTGCGCTACGGCAAGATCATTCTGATGACCGACGCCGACGTGGACGGTTCGCATATCCGGACCCTGCTTTTGACCTTCTTCTTCCGCCACATGGTCGACCTGATCAAGCGCGGGCACGTCTACATCGCCCAGCCCCCGCTCTACCGCATCAAGAAGGGCAAGTTCGAGCAGTACATCAAGGACGACCGGGAATTTGTCAAAGTGATGATCAAGCGCGCCTCGGAAGGCATGGGCTTGCGCTACGGAACGGCAGGTAAGAAGCTCGAAGGCGCCGCATTGACGAAGTTCATGGGCCAGCTTAATGACTACCTGGGCGTGTTCGACAAAGCGAACAAGCACATGCGCAACGAAGAGGTCACCGAGCTGCTCCCCAGGTTTGAGCTGATGCGGCGTGCCGACTTTGAGGGCAACGGAACAGTGCCACCAAAACTCGCCAAGCTGCACGCCGAGCTGGTGAAGATGACCAAACGGTTCCAGTTCAAAGCCGTGGCAGCGCCCCGTTACGAGGAAGAGCATCGCACCTGGTCAGTCAGCTTTACCGACAGCCAGGGAGCGGAGCGCAGGGTCGATTGGACCTTGGCCTCTTCTCCCGAATACAGGCAAATGATGGCCAAGTATTCCCTGATCCGGGACGAGATGGAACCGCCGTTCGTGATCGAGTACGCCAAAGCGGCAGAAGCCGATGAACCAGAGGCAGAGGTGGCTGCGGGGGAAACTGCGGCTGCCAAACCAAAGAAGGCCAAGCGGGTTACCGCGGATCCCGTGACCAAGCAATCGGCGCGTGAGGTCTTCGAGTATGTGATCGAACAGGGCCGGCGCGACTACGATGTACAGCGCTATAAGGGTCTGGGCGAAATGACCTCGACCCAGCTGTGGGAAACGACCATGGACCCCGACCGCCGTACGCTGCTCTCGGTAAAGCTGGAAGATATCGCGGAGACCGAGTCCATCTTCAGCACGTTGATGGGCGAAGACGTAGAATCGCGGCGTAAGTTCATTGAAGATAACGCGCTGGACGTCAAGAACCTAGACATCTAATTTTGAGCACCTAGGTTTCAAGTCGCGCTGCGGCGAGCGGCTGGTACCATCCGGCCATGGTTCTGCTCGAGGTAAATCAACTCACCAAGAACTACGCGCGGCGCAGCGGATGGCGTGGCGCGCTCCAGGAAAAATGCGTCGTTGACCGGGTTTCTTTCACCATTGCCCGCGGCGAGACCCTCGGCCTGGTGGGCGAATCGGGCTCCGGCAAAAGCACAGTGGCCCGCATGATCCTGGGCCTCATCCCACCCTCTTCGGGAACTGTCTCCTTCGCCGGCGAAGAAGTGATCTGCGGCGCTTCCAGCGCCAGGCTGCGGACGCTGCGGCGGCGGATGCAACCCGTATTCCAGGATCCCTTCGCGGCACTTAACCCGCGAATGACGGTCGCCGAGATCATCGCCGAACCCTTTCGCATTCACCGTCACGATGGTTCGGGGGAACCGGCGGAAAATGCTCGAGAACTGCTGGCCGAGGTAGGCCTGGACGAGTCTGCCCTGCCTCGCTATCCTCATGAGTTTTCAGGCGGCCAGCGTCAGCGGATCAATATCGCCCGGGCCCTGGCTCTTCGCCCCGAGCTCCTGGTGCTCGACGAGCCTGTTTCCGCGCTCGACGTGAGCGTGGGGGCCCAGATCATTAACCTGCTCCGGCGTCTACAGCAAACATTCCACTTGACTTACCTCTTTATTTCCCACTCCATGCCGCTGGTTCGGTACCTAGCTGCCAGCATCGTGGTCATGCGCGCCGGCAAGGTGGTGGAAACGGGCGACTGCGACCAGATATGCGGTTTTCCCGCCGAGGCCTATACCAAAGCGCTTCTGAAAGCGACACCGGAGTTACCGCAGCAGTAAATATGATGCGGACACACTCATATTTTATGACTCTTATATGCTATATTTGCATCCAAGGAATTAGGTGGCCAACGAATTGGCCACAATTCGGAGGAGATGTATGGCAATTACCCGTTTTGAACCCTATCGCGACCTTTTGGCTTTGCAGAATCGGATGAACAGCATCTTTCAGGATTTTTCCCGCAACAATTCGGGAGACAACGATCTCGTGACCGCTGCCGGATTCGTACCACCTGTCGACATTTATGAGGACGAGAACAAGCTGGTGCTCAAGATCGAAATCCCCGGCATGCGCCAGGAGGATCTCGATGTCCGCATGGAAAATAACACCCTGACCGTGAAGGGCGAGCGCAACTTACAGAGAGAAGAGAAGGAAGAGAACTTCCATCGTGTCGAGCGCCGCTACGGGACTTTCTATCGTGCGTTCACCCTTCCGAACACGATTGATCCGGAAAGCATCAAGGCTGACTATGAAGCCGGAGTGCTGCGTCTGGAACTGCACAAGCGTCCCGAAAGCAAGCCCAAACAGATCAAGGTGAGTGTGGGATCGGCCAAGCAGCTTAACCAGAACCAGCCGCAACCGGTAGCAGCCGAAACCGCTAAGACAGCGTAACTTTAGGGTTGAGTTCACCTCAGGGCGTCGCTCCGGGGTGAACTCCCCAAATCTTTTTTCAGATACCTAGTTAGCAATTTCAAGTCGAAACAGGAATGACGACCGATCCGAGCGGCATCCGGGGGATGCCGCCCTTGCTTTCGCACGACAAGCGGATCGAGGATGATCTGGTCATGAAGGATGACACCCATATGGCTATCCGCTGGGATAAATTCACGTTGAAATCACAGGAGGCGATTCAGAAGGCCAGTTCACTGGCCACTGAGAACGGCCAGCCTGAAGTGTTGCCAATCCATCTGCTGATGGCATTGGTAGAAGACAGAGAAGGCATTATTGTTCCGTTGCTGCAGAAGATCGGTGTGCCCACCGAGCAGTTAGTCTCGAGCGCCCGCCAGGTCATCGACAAACTACCAAAGGTCTCCGGCGCAGCCTCGGAGCCCGGCCTCTCTTCAAGCATGCAAAAAGTATTGAACGACGCTTCGAAAGAGGCGCAGGATTTCAAGGACGAGTACGTATCGACCGAGCATTTGCTTTTGGCTCTGGCACAAAATAAGAAGGACCCGGCACAAATGCTGCTCGTCTCTCTGGGCGCTACCAGGGACGCGATTCTGCAGGCACTCACCTCGGTGCGCGGCAATCAACGGGTCACCGATCAGAATCCGGAAGGCAAATACCAGGCTCTCGACCGCTATGCCAAGGACCTGACGGAGCTGGCGCGGCGGGGCAAATTGGATCCGGTCATCGGACGGGACGAAGAGATCCGCCGCGTGATCCAGGTGCTGTCTCGCCGGACCAAGAACAACCCGGTGCTGATCGGGGAGCCTGGCGTAGGCAAGACCGCCATTGTGGAAGGCCTGGCGCGCCGCATCGTCTCCGGGGATGTGCCCGAGCTGCTGCGTGACAAGCGGGTGATCTCGCTTGACCTTGGATCCATGCTCGCGGGAGCGAAGTATCGTGGCGAGTTTGAGGATCGGCTCAAGGCAGTCCTCAAGGACATTGAGGAATCGAATGGCCAAGTCATTCTCTTCATTGACGAACTGCACACGTTGGTAGGTGCAGGGGCGGCGGAAGGCGCGATCGATGCTTCGAATATGTTGAAGCCGCCGCTGGCGCGAGGCGAGTTGCGGGCCATCGGGGCTACTACGCTGGCCGAGTATCGCAAATACATCGAGAAGGACGCCGCGCTCGAGCGGCGTTTCCAGATCGTGTTTGTCGGCGAGCCCAATGTGGAAGACACGATCGCGATTCTGCGCGGCCTCAAGGAGCGGTACGAAGCTCATCACAACGTCCGCATCAAGGACTCGGCGATTGTGGCCGCAGCTACTCTTTCGCATCGCTACATCTCGGACCGCTTTCTGCCCGACAAGGCTATCGACCTGGTAGACGAGGCGGCCGCTTCGCTGGCCATCCAGATCGGCTCGGTACCGATGGAGATTGACCAGCTGGAGCGAAGAATTATGTCGCTCGAAATCGAGCGCACCGCGCTGAAGAGGGAGACCGACCGGAACTCAAAAGAGCGGCTGGAAGCCGTGATGCGGGAACTCGCGGCGCTGAAGGAACAGGCCACCGGGCTGCGGGCGCGTTGGCAGACGGAGCGGGAGGCCATTACGCGGCTGACCGAGGTCAAGAAAAGGATTGAGGCTCTGCGCTTTGAAATGGAAGAGCAGACGCGGCGCGGTAATCTGGAGCGCTCGGCCGCCATCCAGTATGGCGAGCTTCCCCAGCTTGAAGCCGAGCTGAAGAAGCTCGAGGCGGCGCAGGATGGTGCTGCAGGGGGCCAACGCCTGCTGAAAGAGGAAGTCGACGAAGAGGACATCGCCAAGATTGTGAGCAAGTGGACCGGCATCCCGGTAGACAAGATGCTGGAAGGCGAAGTACGCAAGCTGGTCGAGATGGAAGGACGCCTACGCGAGCGGGTGGTGGGACAGGACGAGGCGCTGCAAATAGTAGCCAACGCGATTCGCCGGTCACGCGCAGGGCTGAGCGACCCCAAGCGACCCATTGGATCCTTTCTCTTTATGGGACCGACGGGCGTGGGTAAGACAGAAACTGCGCGCGCGCTGGCGGAGTTCCTGTTCGACGACGAGCAGGCCATGGTTCGCATCGACATGTCGGAGTACATGGAAAAGCATGCGGTCGCCCGGCTCATCGGCGCTCCGCCGGGATATGTGGGCTACGACGAAGGCGGTCAGTTGACCGAGGCTGTACGCAGGCGGCCTTACTCGGTGATCCTGTTCGACGAGATCGAGAAGGCACATCCGGATGTCTTTAACGTGCTGTTGCAGGTGCTCGATGATGGGCGCCTGACGGATTCAAAGGGCCGCACGGTGGACTTCAAGAACACGATCTTGATCATGACCTCGAACCTGGGAGCGCATCTGCTGCAGTCAGAGAACCTCGACAGCGAAACGGCGTTTGACGCGGCGCGGGAGCAGGTCATGCAATTGTTGCGGCAGACATTTCGGCCGGAGTTTCTCAACCGCATTGACGATGTGGTGATCTTCCGTCCACTGGGAGAGGCGCAACTGGAGCACATTGTCGATCTACGACTAGGCGATCTGCGCAAGCTGCTGGAGGCGCGGAAGATCACTTTGGAGTTGACCGATGGTGCGCGTCACCAATTGCTACTGACCGGGTACGACCGCCAGTATGGGGCTCGCCCGTTGAAGCGAGCCATCCAGCGCTTGATCCAGGATCCCCTGGCTATCAAGATTCTGGACGGCGAGGTGCTTCATGGCGATCACATCCGCATTGATGCCGATCCGCTGAAGAACCGGCTGCTGTTCGACGTCGTGGGCAGAACGGTAGAAGCCTGAGTTGCCTGGCTTGCCGGAATAAGAACCGCGGATCTCTCCGAGAGGTCTGCGGTTTTCTTTTTCTTAGACCCACTCGCCTTTGCGCATCAGGGGCTCCGCGGTGCCGGTTGCTGTGATTCCGTCTAGATCGATTTCACTCGATCCGATCATCCAATCCACGTGGATCAAGCTCTCGTTCGCACCTTTGGAAGCAAGCTCCTCCGGGGTGAGCTGGTCGCCGTTTTTCAGACACGTACTGTAAGCCTGTCCGAGGGCAATGTGGCTGGCTGCGTTCTCATCGAAGAGCGTGTTCAGGAATAGTAATCCACTGCTCGCGATGGGTGAGGAGTGCGGCACCAGGGCCACTTCACCCAGCCGTCGTGCGCCGTCGTCCGTATCGATCATTCGCTGCAACACTTCCTGCCCGCGCGATGCCTTCGCATCGACCACGCGGCCTCCCTCAAAACGCACCGCGATCTTCTCAATGAGTGTTCCCTGGTGAGAGAGTGGTTTGGTACTGGTCACGGTACCCTCCACGCGATCTTTGTGTGGCGTGGTGAACACCTCTTCGGTCGGCATGTTGGGAATACAGTAGGCGCCGGTGCCGGCGTGCGTGCCTCCGCCCATCCATAAATGATCGTCTGCCAGCCCTACGCGCAGATCGGTCCCCGGTCCTCGAAAGTGGAGCGCGGCGTAGCGCTTTTCATTCATCAAGTCTGCGCGTCGATGGAGTCCGCCGTCATGCTGCTTCCAACGCGCAATCGGATCATCTACATCCACTCGCGATGCGGCGAAGATTGCGTCCCACAGCTTCGTCATTGCCTGATCGGGTGGCAGATCGGGAAAGACAGCCGCCGCCCACGCTGGTGTGGCGGAGGCGACGATGGTCCAGTTGATGTCATGCCGCGTAATGAGCTCGATTGCGGGACGGTAGGCCTTGGACACAGCGCGGTTGGCACGCCCCACTTTTTCCGGATCTTCTTTCGAGAGCAGAGACGGATTGCCACCGGTAATCGCAAGCCGGGCAGCTCCGCTGCGGAAAGCCTGTGCCATGCCTTCAAAGAGCCATCCCGCCGCCTTATCGAAGCCCGCATCGTCGGCGTAGCGATAGCGAAGCAGAGTCGATGGCTCGTCGGTGAACAGAGTGGTGACAAGTGAGGCTCCTGCTTTGTAAGCCTGCTCCGTAATCAAGCGGGCCAGCGGCAAGGAATCGAGCCCTGCCGTCATTACCAGCTCTTGTCCGCACTCAAGCCCGAGGCCGACGTTCACGGCAACCTGGGCGAGACGGTCGAGTTTCTGTTCAAACGTAAGAGATATTTTTGGAAGCTCGGTGATGGTAGCCATGGGTTCCTCGTGTCTATTATCAACCAAGTCTGTCGAAAAACATTTCCAGGAAGGGTCCGCTGAACTGCAGATCCCTTCCTGGAGATGTTTGCTTCTACGGCTTTTGCGCTTGAACCACTCGCGGGATCCCCTGAAGGTCGGGTATAAAGCTGACTTCGCACCAGCCGCCAAGCAGGGCTCCCAGGGCCGCCTCCTGACCGTACCCAATCTCCATGATGAGCCAACCTCGTGGCTTGAGGACTGTGCGCGCCTGAGGTATCAAGCGCTGGTAGATTTCCAGCCCGGTTGGGCCGGCATACAGTGCGGAGCGGGGCTCGTAGTTAGCTACTTGCGGCTCCAACACTTCTCCTTCTGCAATGTAAGGAGGATTCGATACCACGACGTCGAACTCCGTACTGCCGGCGGCGGCCAGCAAATCGGATTGGAGCAGAGTTACGCGATCGATCACGCCATGCCGCTCCGCATTTCGGCGCGCGATCTCCAACGCCGGCGGGTAGAGATCCGCGGCCGTCACCTGGGACCGTGGCAAGGCATGGGCTATTGCAACAGCGATTGCACCTGACCCGGTACCCACGTCCACAATACGAAGATTTGCTTCGCGGCCGAAACGTTCCAGCACTGTTTCGACTAAATGTTCTGTTTCAGGACGGGGGATCAGAACATCCGGCGAGACTTCGAAGAGCAGGCCGAAAAATTCCTGCGTTCCGGTGAGGTACTGCACTGGTTCGAATGCCAGGCGGCGCTTGAGCAAGGCATCAAACTGTTCCGCTTCCTGCGTTGTGAGTATACGCTCGGGATGAGTCAGCAATGCTGCTTGATCACATCTCAGTACGTGCGCAAGAATCAACTCGGCGTCGCGTCGAGGATATTGGGACGTCTGAACGAGTCGAGTGCGGGCCACTTGCAGTACTTCACCGGCGCTTGCCGGCACTTTACGCCACAGTGGCTGTTTCAGCCTTGAGACGCTCGGCCTGGTAGTGCGCGATGAGGGCATCGATGGTCGGCTGCAGGCGGCCTTCCATCACTTCCGCCAGCTGGTGATTGGTCAGGCCGATACGATGGTCCGTGAGCCGGTTCTGGGGAAAATTGTAGGTGCGGATTTTCTCGCTGCGATCTCCGCTCCCCACCTGCTGCTTGCGTTCTTTGGCCAACGCCTCCTGCTGCTTTTCCATTTCGACTTCATAAAGCCGGGCGCGCAGCACGCGCATCGCCTTCTCGCGATTCTTGATCTGCGATTTCTCGTCCTGGCAACTCACGACCGTGCTGGTCGGGAGATGGGTGATGCGCACCGCTGAGTAGGTGGTATTCACCGACTGGCCACCGGGCCCGGAGGAGCAAAACGTATCAATGCGGATGTCCTTTGCCTCGATCTTCACGTCGACCTCTTCGGCTTCCGGCAAAACCGCGACCGTGATGGCCGAAGTGTGTACACGGCCCTGGGTCTCGGTGGCAGGCACGCGCTGCACCCGGTGGACTCCGCTCTCGTATTTCATCTGCGAGTAGACGCGCTTGCCCTCGATGATGGCGATCACTTCCTTCAGACCACCCACCCCTGATTCGGACTGAGAAAGGATTTCCACTTTCCAGCGATGCTGCTCTGCAAAGCGCGAGTACATGCGGAAAATCTCAGCCACAAAGAGCGAGGCCTCGTCTCCCCCGGTGCCGGCACGGATTTCCAGGATGACGTTCTTTTCGTCATTGGGATCCTTGGGCAGCAGCATGACCTTGATTTCTTCTTCCAGGGTGACGGTAATTCCTTCGAGACGGGTTAGCTCCTCCTGCGCCATGGCTGCCAGTTCTGCGTCGCTCTCGTTGAGCATGCCTTTGGCATCGGTGATTCCCTGCAGCGCTTGTTTGAGTTCGCGGTACTTACCCACAATTGCTTCCAGGTCACGATGGGCCTTGGCGGTCTTGTGGTATTTTTGCTGGTCGGTGACCAGTTGCGGGTCGGCTAACTGGCGTCCAAGATCTTCATAACGGGTTTCAATTTGTTCTAAACGATCCAACATGATCAGGTTCCTTTCCTGGGGGCGAAACGAGAGACAGACAGCCGGCGGCGGGAGCCGCTAGGAAAGTGCGTGCCGGACGGGAACCGTGTTGGCGACGCGATGAACCATTGCCCTTATTTTATCAGGTTTTACACGAGGCTTGATCCGTGCCTGCCCAGTTGTCCCAGTTTGCCGAACTCTGCCAACGTCTGGCCGAAACCGGCAGCAAGATCGAGAAGCGCGTGCTCATGGCAGAGTATCTGCGTGCACTCCCCGTCCCCGAGGCGGGGTTGGCAGCACTGTACCTGGCTGGGGTTCCTTTCCCGGAAACGGATGGGCGAGCGTTGAATGTCGGTGGCGCGCTACTCAGCCGGGTCCTGGCGCAGTTAACCGGCGCCGGCCAACCCGAAATGCATGCCGCGTACCTGCGCCATGGCGACCTGGGCGGCGCTGCCCAGGAGCTTCTGCACGGCCGGAAAGTGGCTGCTACTCTCCTGCTTCCAGATGTGGCGGCCGCCTTTGAGGCAATTGCGAACGCGGGAAAGCCTGCCGCCAAACAGCACATCACGCAAAACCTGCTCGAAAAAGCCACCCCGCTCGAAGCCAAGTACGTGATCAAGATCATCCTGGGAGATATGCGGACGGGCATCAAGGTCAGCCTGGTGGAGGAGGCGATCGCTGCAGCCTACAGCACACCTATCGGCGACGTGCGGCGGGCCAGGATGCTGAACGGCAATCTGCCGGAGGTACTCGAGTTGGCGGCTGGTAACTCGTTGAATGAGGCGCGGATGAAGCTTTTTCATCCGCTTGGCTTTATGCTCGCCAGCCCAGTGGAGACGGTAGAGGAGGCATTGGAGCGTTTTTCCAGCGAGGTGGCGGAGGAAACCAAGTCCCCCTCCGCGGAGGCTCGGCCAGACGAACCGCTGATTAAAGAGGCGCAATTGGAGGACAAATATGACGGCGTCCGGGCGCAGATTCACTGTGGCTCGCCTGACTACCCGGGCCGCGTGGCCCTTTTTTCCCGCTCGCGGGAAGACATGACTGCCAGTTTTCCGGAAATTGTCGAGGCCTTTGCCGGGGTCGCAGAACCGCTGGTGCTGGACGGCGAAATTCTCGCCTGGCAGCATGACTCCATCAGTGACGCGGGTCGTGCGCTGCCCTTCTCTTCTCTGCAAACCAGGCTAGGGCGGAAGCGGGTCACCGCCGAGATGCGTGCGTCCGTTCCGGTAGTTTTCATGGCCTTTGATGTGCTTTACGCGGCCGGCGAAATGACCATGGAGAGGCCGCTGCAAAGAGCGCCGGAGAGTGCTCGAGGGATTGGTGGATCGGGAGCAGGCACTTACCAAAGTGGGCAGCCGATCGACCTCAATCGGGCAGCAAACACAGTTGCTGTTCGAAACGGCCGCAGAGGACAGCGGCTTTGCCCGATTCGTGCTCGCACCCGCTGTGCAGCTCCAAAGCGTAGCTCAGCTCGAACAGGCCTACGTGGATGCCCGGGCGCGCGGGAATGAAGGAGTTATGTTGAAGGCTCGTCATAGTACGTACCAGCCTGGACGGCGCGGTCTCGCGTGGCTCAAGCTGAAGCGGGAGCTGGCTACGCTCGACGTCGTGGTGACGGCAGCCGAGTATGGCCACGGGAGACGCGCCGGATGGCTCAGCGACTACACTTTCGCAGTCCGTGACGGCGAAGTGTTGCGCAACGTGGGTAAGGCCTATTCCGGCGTAACCGACGCAGAGATCGCCCAATTAACCCAATTCTTTCTGGAACATACGGTGGAGGATTACGGCAGCGTCCGAACCGTGGAACCGCTGATGGTGGTCGAAGTGGCTTTCAACAACGTGATGCGATCAAACCGGCATGACAGCGGTTATGCCTTGCGCTTCCCACGCATTCTGCGGATTCGCAATGACAAGCCCGTCAGCGAGGTTGACACCCTGGAGCGGGTAGCTGAAATCTATCAGTCGCAGCCGGATAAGCCCGTGCAAACCCAAGAGGATACCTAGCCGCGTTTAAGACTTGAACTCCCGCTCTGCTACATAGCATGATATATACCAGGGGGTGCACATACATGGCGCAAGTCACAAAGGCCAAAGCCTTTATGAGCGGCAGGAGTCAAGCCGTCAGAATCCCCGCATCTCAGCCATCACTGAGGCGGAACTTCAATACGGGCTAGCCAAAACGCCAAAGGCGACAGTGATCCGATCAGTAGTTGAAGCGTTCGTCGCTAAAATTCAAGTTCTTCCGTGGGGACGAGAAGAGGCACTGGCATACGGGGCGTTTCGGGCAAAGCAGGAGGCTGCGGGAAAGCCACTCGGCAATCTCGACATGTTGATCGCGGCTCATGCAATTTCTGTCGGGGCAGTCCTGGTCACAAACGACCAAGCGCTTCTCCAGGTGGCAGATCTGCCGGCGACCGTAAATTGGTCAACCGAACTCTAATGAGAATGGGCGTGCGAGTGGCCGTGGCCGGGATGGTTGTGTTCGTCGATCTCGATCGGCGGGGCGCAACCGTGGGCGACTTCACATTCGACACACTCGAACTGGATGGTCGAGTGATAGATGCGGAACTTCTGGCGCAGCGTCCCGTTTACCTGCTCCAGGATGCGGGCACTCTCTGAGGGCGGGATGTCGTCGATAGTGATGTGCGTCGCTAGGGCGTGAGTCTGGGATCCCAGACTCCACACGTGAAGATCATGAACGTCCTGGACACCTTCGATGGCTTGCAAGGAGACGCGTATCTCCGCCAGGGAGCAACCACGGGGGGTGCCCTCCAACAGGATGTTCAGGGTCTCGCGCACGATGGACAGCGAACTCCAGAGAATCAATCCCGCGATCAGGATGGAGAGAACCGGGTCGATCCAGTTGTGCCCGGTGAACAGGATCGCAGCGCCCCCCACAATCACGGCCGCAGTCGAAAGCGTATCGCCGAGCATGTGAATGAACGTGCTGCGGATATTGACATCACGCGAGGTGGTCCAGAGGAGTGCGGCAATGACCCCGTTCATGAGTACACCGGCCGCCGCGACGATCATCATCAGGCGGGGTTGCACTTGCACCGGTTCGCTGAGCCGATGGATGGCAGCGATCGCAATCCAGACGGCGATCAGTACCAAAGTCAGGGCGTTCAGAAAGGCCGCCAACACGCCGGCGCGTTGATAACCAAAGGTTTTTTGATCGGTGGGCGGGCGGGTTTGGAAATAGACCGCCACAAAGGACAGCAACAGCGCCAGAAAATCAGAGACGTTATGGCCCGCCTCTGAAATCAATGCCAAAGAATGAGCCCGGACACCGGCAAAGAAAGTCAGCGCCACATAGGCGAGGGTCGCCAGCAGGGAGATGCGCAAGATCCGCTTGGTCTTCTCCGACCCCCCGCCGTGAACATGCATGCCTACATTGTACCGGGAGAAGGTAAGCGCGATTAGAGCAGCGATTAGCGCAGCGAGGGAGTCGCGGTCTTCGCGCGGCCATGGAGAGGGACGGAATTGGCGGTATTGCGCAACCCGCTCCAGCCCTCGGCCACGATCAGGGAATTGCCGGGATTGTGCGGATCGTAGCGCACCGATGCGGGAAAGCCCAGGCGGCAGTCGTAGATGTTGACCAGGTGGCGCAGCATGGTGACATCCTGGGAGCACTCATAGACCACCCCCGCTGCCTCATATTTGTAGAGGATCAGTTGCATCCCGTTAGGCCGCCCGCTCTCTTCGGCGTTGAGGTCGGAGATGTCGATCACGGTGGCATCAATGATGCGCCCTTGCTGAACCAGGAGTTCTCTACGCTTACGCTCCTGCTCGTCCGGGCTGGGGCGCCGGCGAAGCATGGCATAGGCGGCCGCACCCCCCAGGCAGAGTCCAGCGGCGCCAAAGAGAGGCAAACTGTTCATTGATGCTCCGGACCAAAAAAGCAGTACACGATGCAGGATATCCCAGGCCGATGCCTATCGGGAGTACGGTGAGCGTGCCGGACCCCATTCGGCAACCCCCCGCCTGCGTTATACTCGCTTGAGATGTCCATTCGTTCGTCTGTTGTCCAAGGCTCGACGGCGTCCGCCGCATCGAGGTCCGCATCCAAGGCAAATTCCCGCTCCGCAGGCCGGCGTATTCGCTCGACTACGGTACTGTGTGTCCGCCGCAATTCGAGCGTAGTGATGGCAGCTGACGGCCAGGTGACCCTGGGCGAAAGCGTGATCAAGCATTCGGCGCGCAAGATTCGCAGGCTCTACCAGGACAAGATCCTGGCTGGATTTGCCGGCTCGACGGCGGATGCCTTCTCACTTTTTAGCCGCTTTGAGTCCAAGCTGGAACAGTACGCTGGTAATTTGGGCCGCGCCGCAGTGGAGCTGGCGAAGGATTGGCGCACCGATAAGATGCTGCGCAACCTGGAGGCCCTGCTGGTGGTTGCCGATCTGCAGCAAACTTTTTTGATCAGCGGGTCGGGCGATGTGATTGAACCTGATGAGGGTATTGCGGCCATTGGCAGCGGTGGAAGCTTTGCCTTGGCAGCAGCCCGCGCGCTGGTCGAGAATTCGGACCTCCCGGCGCGCGCCATTGCCGAAAAGTCCCTGCGTATTGCCGGCCAGATCTGCATTTATACCAACGATCAAATCACGATCGAGGAACTTCACGGTTAGGATTACTTCTTAACGCTGCCGCCCCAATCAAAGGAGGCATATGGCGATCTTTTTACCAGGAACTGCGGAGGAGCTGGAGCTCTCTCTCGAAGACCTTACGCCCCGGGAAATTGTGGCGGAGCTGGATAAGCATGTTGTCGGCCAACGCGCGGCCAAGCGGGCCGTGGCCATCGCGCTGCGAAACCGGATGCGCCGGCAGAAGCTGCCGCCGGATATTGCCGAAGAGATCATGCCCAAGAACATCATCATGATCGGCCCTACGGGCGTGGGCAAAACAGAAATTGCGCGCCGCCTGGCCAAGCTCACCAACTCACCTTTCATGAAGGTGGAAGCCTCCAAGTTTACGGAGGTAGGTTACGTCGGGCGAGATGTGGAATCGATGATCCGCGACCTGGTCGAGATCGCAGTGGACATGGTGCGCGAGGAAAAACTGGAAGAGGTGGAGGACCGGGCCGAACTCAACGCCGAGGAGCGTTTGCTCGACCTTCTGCTGCCGCCTTCTCCTGCTCCTGCGGCCGCAAACACTATACCGGGACCGGTGGCGGTCGACGGCAACAGTTTTCCTCCGGCAAGCCAGGAGAGCCATAACCGGACCCGGGAGAAGCTGCGGCAACAGTTCCGCGAAAGCAAGCTGGATGACCGCACGGTGGAAATCGATGTACGCGAGAGAAGCACGCCGTCGTTTGAAATCATCTCCAACCAGGGCATCGAGGAGATGGATATCAACCTCAAGGATGTGCTGCCTAACCTGTTCGGCCAGCGCACCAAGAAGCGCAAGATGAAGGTCGGAGAGGCGTTCGAATACCTGGTGCAGGAAGAAGAGACGCGTCTGGTTGATATGGACCAGGTAACGCGGCTGGCGGTTGAGCGGGTGGAGAATTCGGGGATTATCTTCCTGGACGAAATCGATAAGATTGCCGGCCGCGAGGGTGGCCATGGTCCGGACGTGTCGCGCGAGGGGGTGCAAAGAGATATTCTCCCGATCGTTGAAGGGACCACGGTCAATACCCGGTACGGGATGGTGCGGACGGACCATATTCTCTTTATCGCGGCGGGGGCGTTTCACGTTTCGAAGCCAAGCGATCTGATCCCTGAGCTTCAGGGGCGGTTCCCTATCCGGGTCGAGCTGCAGTCGCTGACGGTGGAAGATTTTGTCCGGATTCTTACGGAACCGAAGTCTTCGCTGACCAAGCAGTACACGGCTCTGCTCGAAACCGAAGGGCTGAAACTGAGATTTACCAAGGAGTCTTTGGAAGAGATGGCGCGGTTTGCTTTCCGAGTCAATGAGACCACGGAAAACATCGGCGCCCGGCGGCTGCATACCATCATGGAGCGGGTGCTGGATGAAATTAGCTTTATGGCGCCGGACATGATGAAGGGCCATGCAGCCGGTGGGGTCTTGCTGGAAGCTGCGGGTGCTGAGAATGGCGCCACCGTGCCTCTACCGATAAGTGAAGTAGAGACGGCGGACGGCCCGGAGCGGGTGGTCCTGATTGATCCGGAATATGTGCGGGCTATGGTGGCGTCAATCGTCAAGGATCAGGATTTGTCGCGTTACATTTTGTAGGGTGCTCGGGACAGAGTCGCGGAATCCCAGGCAATGCAAAAAAAGCACAGGGTAAGAGCCCCCCTTCGATCAAAGGCGTGCCTCAGGGGCTAAAGCCCAGGTCTCTGTTGAGTCATTACGGCCCGACTCAAAGTCGTGCCCTGATACAAAACATGAGAGCGGCGGCGGTCAGAAAAGCGCGCATTTCTAGGGAACGTGTACCGGGCGGACGTCGAAATGGACGTTGGGTAGCTCTTCTACGGCGCGGCGGAGAGCTTGCTCCCAGCGCGCGTGCACCCGGTCGAGTTCGGGATCGTCGTCCTCAAAGCGCCGGTAGCGGTCGAAGTCCAGCTTGTCGTTCTGGTAGAGCAGGACCTCGAGAGGAGGCCCAACGGTCACGTTGGAACGCATGGCGGCGTCCAGCGATAGCAACGCGTAGGTGCCCGCTACTTCGAGACTGGTGGACTCAAACTCAATGCCACGATCCAGGATGGGCCGGCCATACTTGACCTCACCGATTTGCAGGTAAGGAGAGTCCTCCGTCGCGCTAAGAGGGTTTCCCTGGGGATAGATAAGAAAAAGATTAGGTTTCTCGCCCTTCACCTGGCCGCCCAACAGGAGATGGATGTTGAATTTGAAGTCGTCCTTCTCCAGGGCAGCCCGATCCAGGTCAGAGACCCGGCGCACCATATCGCCCACCACACGAGCGGCGGCATACATGGTTTCGGCTTTGGCCAATCCCTCGCCAGCGTCGAAATCATCGCGCAACAAGGTGATCACAGACTGAGTCAGCGACAAATTACCGCTGGTCAGGATGACAAATGCACGTTCTCCCGGCTGCAGAAAGGTGTGCATCTTGGGGCACACGTTTACCTGGTCGAAGCCGGCGTTTGCTCGAGAATCGGACGCCATAACCAGTCCTTCGCGGGTCATGATGCCCAGACAATAGGTCATTATTTCTCCCCAAACTGAATGCTAGAGCATTTTCCGTGTGAACCGGGAGTCATTGTCTGATAGTTTTTCAGCATCATAATTTTTGCGACAAGGACCTTGTCGTTCCTGTCGGACTTGCCTGGGGTCAATCCTTGGGCAGTTTCGTCTCAGGGGTCGATTAAGGAGCGCAATGCATATTCGCTTAGGTTATGACATCGGTTTTAACGTTCCCGCTCCCGTGACCATCGTCGCGATGCTGCATGTGCATCCCTCGCGTCAACCAGATCTGCTTGAACCAGACGAATTGAAACTGGATCCTCAAGTGCCGATTACGAGCTATATCGATACATTTGGCAATCGATGCTCGCGGTTCGTCGCGCCGGTGGGCCACATCCGGCTCACCAGCTCTACCCTCATCGAAGATTCGGGTCTGGAAGATCCTGCACCTCTCGAGGCGCGGGAGCATCCGGTTGCGGATTTGCCCAACGAAACGTTGATCTACTTGCTCAACAGCCGGTATTGCGAAGTGGATCGGCTCTCCAATATAGCCGTGGAGCTATTTGGGGATCTTGCGCCAGGCTGGGGCCGAGTCCAGGCAATCTGCCGTTGGGTCAATTCGAAAGTATCTTTCGGCTATCAACATGCCCGATCCACCAAGACCGCGCTCGACGTGTTCACCGAGCGGGTGGGCGTATGCCGCGATTTCCAACACCTGGCGGTGACGTTTTGCCGGGCCGTCAATATACCTGCGCGCTATGTGACGGGATATCTGGGGGACATCGGGATACCCCCAACCTACACTCCCATGGACTTCAGCGCCTGGTTTGAGGTGTACCTGGAAAATCGCTGGTGGACCGTGGATGCGCGGCATAATCATCCCCGCATTGGACGGGTGTTGATGGCCGTGGGCCGGGATGCGTCCGACGTGGCGATCACTACCTCCTTCGGGATCGCCAGTCTCACCCACTTCAACGTGGTCAGTGACGAGGTGGTTACAGAAGCCACGTCAGGATTCAGGAAATAGATGGAAGTAGCCCGCCCCAGCACGTTCGGCAATCCGCTCCTGAAGGACTACGTCCTCGATAACACCTTTGACGAGATGTTTACCGAGGACGGTATGGTAAGGCCGCACTACTCGGAAGCGCTGGAGAAATTCCTGAATCTGCCCCCGGAGGAAATCGCCCGCCGCAAGCGTTCGGTGGACCTGTCGTTCCTGACCCAGGGCATCACGTTCAACGTCTACGGGCATGGGGAGGGGACAGAAAAGATCTTTCCCTATGACCTGTTGCCGCGCATCATCACCGGGGCGGAATGGGCGCACATTGAAAAAGGGTTAACTCAACGCATTACCGCGCTCAACCTGTTTCTGCACGATGTTTATAACGAAGGCAAGATTCTCAACGACGGCCACGTGCCGCGCGAGATCGTGTACAGCTGCCGCCAGTTCCGGAGAGAAATGCGCGGTCTGCAAGTGCCGCGGAATGTGTATATCACGGTCACGGGCACAGATCTTCTCCGGCTCAGCAACGGCGAGTTTGTGGTGCTGGAAGACAATCTCCGCGTGCCGAGCGGCGTCTCCTATATGCTGACCAGCCGCCGGGTCATGAAGCGGACGTTTCCCCAGCTTTTCCGCGACTATGGCGTGCAGCCGATCGAACATTACACCCAGTTGCTTTTGAGCACGCTGCGGTCGCTGGCTCCCGAGGGACGGCACGACCCTTCGATTGTGTTGCTGACTCCCGGGGTGTACAACTCGGCCTACTTCGAGCACACCTACCTGGCTCGCCAGATGGGGATCGAGCTGGTGGAAGGACGTGACCTGGTCATACACGACAACATCGTGTACATGCGGACCACCGCCGGTTTGAAGCGCGTAGATGTGATCTATCGCCGGGTAGACGACGACTTTATCGATCCCCTGGCCTTCCGCAACGATTCGATTCTGGGTGTGGCCGGCTTGTTCAATGCGTACCGGGCCGGGAACGTAACCCTGGCCAACGCGTTTGGGACGGGCATCGCCGACGATAAGGCAGTCTATGCCTACGTGCCGGCAATCATCCGCTACTACCTGGGCGAAGAGCCGATTCTGAACAACGTGGAGACGTATCTCATGACCGACCCCAAGCAGCGGAAATATTGCTGCGAGAACCTCGACAAGCTGGTGGTGAAGGCGGTGGGCGAGTCGGGTGGTTATGGGATGCTGATCGGACCGCACAGCAGTGCCGAGCAGCGGGAGGAGTTCAAACGGGCGATCGAGGCCAACCCGCGCAACTATATCGCTCAGCCGACGCTCGATTTCTCCCGCGCCGGCTGTTTGACGGAAAACGGCATCGAGCCGCGGCACGTGGATCTGCGTCCTTATATTTTGTACGGCGATAAAGTGCGCATCGTTCCCGGAGGGCTGACCCGGGTGGCGCTTCGCCGCGGGTCGCTGGTGGTGAATTCGTCACAGGGTGGGGGCAGTAAAGATACCTGGGTTCTCAACGATTAAATAAAGCATTTTTCCTAATACGATGGTCCGGTGAGATCGGTTATGTGCGGCCATTCTTTGACGGAATGGCCGCGTCAAGTGCAATTCTCCGGTGTACATCATTAGGAAAAATGCTTAAAGGAGCTCATGCTTTCTCGCGTAGCAGACAGTCTTTACTGGATGAGCCGGTACCTGGAACGCGCCGAGCATACGGTGCGCATGCTGGATGTGAACATGGGGCTCATGCTGGACAAGTCCAGCACCAGCGCCGAGGGGCGGTGGAAGCGGGTACTGGCTGCGCTGGGGAATCCTCAGGGGGTTGAGTGGGAGAATGACTACTACCGACTGGTCCACACGCTGACGTTTGACGCGGACGTTCCCGCATCGGTGACATCCTGCCTGATCGAAGCCCGGGAAAACGCGCGCCAGGTGCGCGACGAGATCAGTTCCGAGCAGTGGCAGCAATTAAACCGGATGTACCACTGGGTGATTCAGCCCCATTCCGAGTTTGGCTTGAATACGCGTCTGGGCGATTTTCTTCCCGCGGTGATCGACGGGGTTCACCTTTTTCAAGGGGTGACCGATACCACCATGAGCCACGGCGAGGAGTGGCAATTTATCCAGATGGGCCGTTACCTGGAGCGGGCGGCGGCCATTGCGAATCTGCTCGACCTGTATCAGCCGGAAATCCTGCATACACCCGAGGTAGCAGCGGAAGGACGCCAGTACCAGGAGTGGGTCGGTTTGCTCCGCTGCTGCACGGCGTTTGAGGCCTATTGCAAGGTGTATACGGCGGATATCACGGCGGATCAGATCCTTGAGTTTCTGCTGCTGAACCCCCAGTTTCCCCATTCGCTCCGGTATTCGATTGACTGTCTGCGCCAGGCGTTGGTAGCGGTGCAACAGTCCAGCGGAAGGGCGCCGGTGGATGAATTGACCAGGATTTCTGGTAGGCTGCAGGCTTCGCTGAGCTTCGTGGAAGTCTCCGACATTCTGGCCCAGGATGCTGGGGCTTATCTGCACAACATTTTGCAACAGTGCCGGCAGACGCATGACCTGATTTACCGGTTCTATATTCAGTACTCGGTGGAAGCGGCTTTGGCTATGTAAGGACAGAGCGCCGGCTGTGGTCGTCCAGGATTGCGTCGCGGGCCATTTTCAGCCGTCCCTGCGGGACTAGGTCATCCTCGGATCCAACCCAGGACCAGCGTCCTGGGCTAAGTTCAGCCGTCCCTGCGGGACTCAGTTTAGTGAGCTTTTTTCGACGGGCGTTGGGGTCACAAGTGGGGTAGTTGGTGTGAATACATCGGATCTAACAACACTTTGGGAGCGGGGAGTTCGACAGGCGATGGATTTTTATCTGATACGGCATCTGACCAAGTTCCTGTATCGAGATCAGGTGAGCGAGAGCCTCATGGAGGCACGCATGCACCCGCGGAGCGACAACAATCAGCGCTGCCTGTCCTTTTCCTTGTCCGTTAGCCCGCGTTGCCGGGTTTTCTCTTATCGAGACCATTTGGGTAACAATGTCCATCACTTTGATATTCCAGGGGAGCACTCGCAATTAGTGATGGTTGCGGAAGCGCTGGTCGAACAGCAGCCACTGCCGGAGATTCCGCAATCGCTCCGGCCCGGCGCGTGGAACGAGCTGGACTCGTTGGTGGCGTTAGGGGATTTCTCCGAGATGATGCTACCGAGCGAGTTTGCCAAACCCTCGCCCGCGCTGCTCGAGTTGGCGAAGCTGTTGGATGTCCGCCGCCGCGACGATCCCCTGGTGCTCCTACGACAGCTGAACGCCTCGCTCTATCACTGGTTCGACTATGTACCGCGCAGCACTCACGTTAACTCGGCCATCGACGAGGCGCTCGAGTCCCGGAAAGGGGTATGCCAGGACTTTGCCCACACCATGATTGCGCTGGTGCGGCATGTGGGCATTCCCTGCCGCTACGTCAGCGGCTATCTCTACCACAGCGAGGAGAACGGGGACCGGTCCCGGGCTGATGCGACCCATGCGTGGGTTGAGGCTTTCCTGCCCCAAGTAGGGTGGGTGGGATTTGATCCAACCAACAACCTGCTGGCGCAAAACCGGTACATCCGGACCGCGTTAGGCAGAGATTACGCGGACGTCCCACCCACCCGCGGGACTTATCGCGGCAGCAAGGACAGCCAGCTTTACGTCGCGGTCAAGGTGTCGAAATATGTCGATATGCCTCCGCTGGACCGCGACATGCCAGTTCCTGAAGATTGGTCTATTCTGGTGGAACGAGCACAGGAACCGCCGCCGCCGCCGGTGCAGCTGTTGCAACTGCAGCGCATGCAACAACAGCAACAACAGCAGCAGCAATAGAGGCCGGGATTTCCTCGGGGACCCTGACCAAACGTAACCCCAACGTTTTTTTCCCTCTTTCGCGTACGAGCAGGATCGCGTAGCTTATCAGAGGTGACTTATGGAACCGCACGACGGTTACTTTTGCCGGGCATATGTCGGACAAGACGTCCAGGCTAATGTCATCGCTCGCACCCTTCGAGAAGCCGAGCTGGAAATCACCCGCATGATTCGCGGCGGCGCGATGTCGGCGCACGCGGTGCAGCACGGATGGCCGGACCACGAACCGGTGCTGGTCGCCAGCGCGTTTGGCGGCACGGCGGATGGAGAGTTGTGGCGGTATTTGCGCCAGAAGGACGGTCCGGAGTTTGACCGCTGGCAGGCCGCCTACGGCTCCAAGACCAAGATTCTGGACGATCGCTGGGTGGTGATCGAGCTCTCCGCGCACGGGATCAAGGAATACAGCGCCTATGGCAAGGCGGTGCGGGCTATCTGGGGCAGTGCGGCCACAACCGCTGAGGCCATGGATGCAAAGGCCAAAGACGTTCCCCATAAGGATCCGCACAAGATTCACCTGAAACAGACCCCTACCTCAAAAGCTGGTTAAGAGCATTCGCTTGACGCCGTGTGCCTGATTCTCCTAAGGTCAGGAGCGATGCTGAACGCCGCCCAGCCGCCCTTGGACTCGCTTGACACGCTGAAGGAGCGGGTGCTCGAGGCGAATCTGGAGCTGGTTCGGCAGGGATTGGTGCTCTTCACCTTTGGCAATGCCAGCGGCATCGATCGCGATCTTGGGCTGGTGGTCATCAAGCCCAGCGGGGTCGACTACTCCCAGCTGACTCCCTCCGATATGGTAGTGACGGATATGGAAGGCAAGGTGGTCGAAGGCAAGCTGCGGCCTTCTTCTGACCTGGCGACGCATCTCCTGCTCTATAAAGAGTTTCCCGGCATCGGGGGGGTGGTGCACACGCATTCTGAATATGCGACAGCATGGGCCCAGGCGGGGCTGGAGATTCCCGCATACGGAACCACCCACGCAGACTACTTCTATGGTCCGGTTCCCGTCACCGAGGAGCTGACCGCCGAGGAAATCGGCGGGGCCTACGTGCACAACACCGGCGTGGCGATCAGCCGCCGTTTCCGTGGTCTTGACCCGCTTGCTACCCCGGCTGTTCTGGTGGCCGGCCACGCCCCCTTCTGTTGGGGGAAAACGCCGCACGATGCGGCCCACAACGCGGCTGTTCTGGAAACGGTTGCCCGCATGGCTTATTACACGGCTACCCTGCGGGCTGGTTGTACCGGTGTCTCCCAGGCGCTGCTGGACCGGCATTACTTTCGCAAACATGGCGCCACCGCGACTTACGGACAGGAGAAATGATGCACCTGGTGATGCACCTAGCTAATGGACTACTTCCCCGGCCCGTGACCGCGGCTTTAGCGGTTTCCACTCAACTTGCGCGGCTCAACTGGATCGATATCCTGGTGATCGCGATCTACTTTGCGATCGTGGTCTTCATTGGTTTTTATCTGCGGGGCTCCTCGAATACCAGTGAAGAGTTTTTCATGGCGGGGCGGGAAATGACCGCCTGGATCGCCGGGCTGAGCTTTGTTTCCGCGAACCTGGGCTCGCTCGAGCTGATGGGTTGGGCTGGATCCGCGTACCAGTATGGGATCCTGGCCATGCACTGGTATTGGATCGGTGCGATTCCGGCGATGCTGTTTCTGGGCATCGTGATGATGCCGTTCTACTACATCTCCAAAACCCACTCCGTACCCGGATACCTCAAGCTGCGGTACGGTGACGGGGCGCGTGCCCTTTCGGCGGTCAGCTTCGCGTTCATGACCATCCTCATGAGCGGGATCAACATGTACTCGATGGCGATCGTGATGAAGGTGGTCCTGGGTTGGGACCTGAACTTCAGCATCTGGGTTTCGTCGGTCACGGTGGCGGTATACGTTGCGCTGGGCGGGCTGAAGTCGGCGATTTATAACGAGATTCTGCAGTTTCTCCTGATCTGGGCAGGCGCCCTGCTGATCCCCATTCTGGGCCTGATTGAAGTAGGGGGCTGGAGCAACCTGCGACAGCAGATTGCGACCAACCTGGGCCGCTCCGACTATGTTCACCTGTGGTCGACTCTGGGCCACTTCAACACCAATCCGATGGGGGTGAACTGGTTCGGGATCGTCTTCGGATTGGGTTTTGTGGTGAGTTTCGGTTATTGGACTACAGACTTTCTGGTCGTCCAGCGCGTCTTATCGGCAGATAGCATCCGGTCGGCAAGGATGGCTCCGGTGATCGGCGCAGCGTTCAAGATGGCAGTGCCCTTCATCGTGATTCTGCCCGGCTTGCTGGCGCTTTCCGTATTGCCGTTTCACCTGGTGGCGCAGGACGTGGCCGTCCAGACAGGCCAGCATAGTTTCAACGAGGTTCTGCCCCTGATGCTGGTGCGGTACTGTGGACCAGGCCTGCTGGGACTGGGCGTCACGGCGCTGATCGCGGGCTTCATGTCCGGAATGGCGGGCAATGTAAGCGCGTTCTCGACGGTGTGGACCTACGACATCTATGGCGCCTTCCTGAACAAGAAGGCGACGGACAAGCATTATGTAGCGATGGGCCGCTGGAGCACGCTGATCGGGGTGCTGGTTTCGGTAGGCACGGCGTACCTGGTGCAGCATGCAGCCAGCATCATGGACTACGTGCAGCAGCTGTTCAGCTTCTTCATTGCGCCGCTGTTTGGAACCGTGATCCTGGGCATGCTGTGGAAGCGGGCGACCAAGGAGGCGGGATTCTGGGGATTGCTGGCGGGCACGGGCACTTCGATCGGCCTGTGGCTGTGGGTGAAGAATGACCCTTCTGCCCTGCGCTACGTGGCCATGTCGCCGGACGCCAAGGATATGGCAGAAAACGTATACCGGGCTTTGTGGGCGTGGTCGGTCTGTGTGCTGGTCACGGTGGTGGTGAGCTACATGACCAAACCTCGACCGGTGGCGGAACTGGAGGGGCTGGTCTATGGCGCCTCACAGCTGCCCGAGGAACACGACGAACACTGGTACCAGCGACCTATTGTGTGGGCCGGCGTGGTGACGGTATTGTTCATCATTCTGAATGTGATTTTCTGGTAGTTCTGAAAGAGAGCTGAACTGATGCGAGAGTCTTTTTCTATCTGGTGGTTCGCAGGCATCCTATTGTTAGCGTATGGAGTGGTGATTCTCACGACCGGTATCTGGGAATTGAGTCACCCCCTGGCGCATCCTCCAGTCCTGAGTAATCTTCATGCGCCCATCTGGTGGGGCGGGCTGCTCACCGTTGCCGGCCTGGGTTACACCATCAGCTTTCGACCCCGGCGAGTGGTTAGCAAGCGAGGGAAATAGCAAATGCCGAAACAGATGACGTTTGGTGTGATTGTAGGCAATCGCGGCTTTTTTCCCGATCAACTGGCAAAGACCGGCCGTGAGGAGATGCTCAGAGTATTGGAGACGGCCGGCGTCCGCACCATTTCTTTGACCCCGGAGCAATCGAAATTTGGGGCTGTGGAAACGCCGACGGAAGCCCGGCTGTGCGCAGACCTCTTCCGCAAGCATCGGGATGAGATCGACGGCGTGATTGTTACACTTCCCAATTTCGGCGAAGAGCGGGGGATCGTCGACGCGCTGCGGCATTCTACGTTGAAGGTGCCGGTGCTGGTACAGGCGACTCCTGACCGGGCCGCAGACATGAAGATTTCTCATCGCCGGGATAGTTTTTGCGGCAAGATGTCGGCCTGCAACAACATGATGCAGTACGGCATCCCATATTCGCTCACCGCGCAACATACGGTGCAGCCGGACTCGGATGAGTTCCGCAAAGATCTGGCGTGGTTTTCGTCTGTCTGCCGCGTGGTGCGTGGTTTTACCAATCTACGCGTGGGCGCGATCGGCGCGCGGCCGGCGGCGTTCAACACGGTTCGCTACAGCGAGAAGCTGCTGGAGCGAAGCGGCATTTCGGTCGACACTCTTGATCTTTCCGAAGTGCTGGGGCGGATTGAACGGCTCAAAGACAACGACGATGTCGTGCAGATGAAGCTGGCGGCCATCCAGAAATATGTCTCCACCAACAATATTCCCCTCGCTGCGCTGATCAAGATGTCCAAGCTGGGGGTGGTGATCGAGCAATGGATGCAGCAGACGTATTGCACGGTCAGCGCCATTCAGTGCTGGACATCGCTCGAAGAATACTTTGGCGTGGTGCCCTGCACGGTAATGAGCATGATGAGCGAGAACTTGTTTCCCAGCGCCTGCGAGGTGGACATTTGCGGCACGATCAGTATGCATGCCCTGGCCCTGGCTTCGGAGACACCGAGCGCGCTGCTGGATTGGAACAACAACTACGGTTCCGATCCTGACAAGTGCGTTTGCTTCCACTGTTCTAATTTGCCCAAGCATTTCTTCAACGACGTCATTATGGATTTTCAGGCGATCATCGCCGGCACGGTGGGCAAGGAGAATACGTTTGGCACTTGTGTCGGACGGGTGAAGGCCGGCGCTATGACTTATGTTCGATTCTCCACGGACGATTTCCACGGTAAGATCCGGGGCTACGTCGGGCAGGGAGAGTTCACCAATGATCCACTGGAAACATTTGGGGGCGCTGGGGTAGCCAGAATTCCACGGCTGCAGAAGCTGCTTCGACTCATTTGCGAGCAGGGCTTTGAGCACCATGTCGCGGCGAATTTTTCGCAGGTGGCGAGTCCAGTGCACGAAGCGGCGGTTCGCTATTTGGGCTGGAGCATGTACAACCACGATTCCGAATAAAGGAGAGCATCTTGAAAACGACCTGGAAGATCGATCCAGCCCACTCCAACGCACAGTTTGTCGTTCGTCACATGATGATTACCAACGTCCGCGGCGGATTCAGCGGAGTGCAGGGCACGGTGGTGTACGATCCGGCTGATCTCAACGCATCGAGCGTCGATGTAACCATCGACAAAAACACTCTCAGCACCGGGGATACGAACCGGGATACGCACGTGAAGAGCGCGGATTTTCTCGATGTAGAGAAGTACCCCACGATTACCTTCAAGAGCACGAAGATCACCAAGGATGGGGACGGCCTGAAGGTTACCGGCGATCTGACCATGCACGGAGTCACGAAAGAAGTGGGTTTGAACGTGGAAGGCCCAACGGAGGAGCAAAAGGACCCGTGGGGAAACATCCGCGTGGGCGCGTCCGCGACTACCAAGATCAAGCGGAGCGACTTTGGCTTGACGTGGAACGCAGCGCTCGAGACGGGCGGCATTATGCTGGGCGACGATCTCAAGCTTGAATTGGATGTTTCTTTGATAAAGGCATGAGGACAGTGCGTGGCGATTGTCGCAGGGGTTGATTTTGGAACGCTGAGCGTGCGGGTTACGCTTTTCGATAGTGGACGCGCCGGGGAGCACAAGGGCGGATTGGCCACTGCGTCGGCGTCTTATCCGCTGAAGCGTAAGCGGGAAGACCCGGATTTCGCCACCCAATCGCATCAGGATCAGATGGATGCGCTGGTCCTCGCCATGCGCGAGGTATTGGCCAAGGCGGGGGTTTCGGGCGCGCAGGTGGACGCGATTGCGCTGGATACGACCGGCTCCAGCGTAGTGCCGGTCGATGCCGGCATGCAGCCGCTCGATGACTACTACCTGTGGTGCGACCATCGCGCCAAGGGCGAGGCCCAGGAGATTACTGAGCTTGCCCACCGCAAACACCTGGAAGCAATTGAATGGTGCGGTGGGGTCTACTCCCATGAGTGGGGATTCGCCAAGCTGCTGCATTGGCTGCGGCATAATCCGGAAAAGCGTGGTCAGTTGGCGAGTGCGTTCGAGCACTGCGACATGGTTGCGGCTACTTTGTGCGGGATTACCGATCCCAAGCTGGTGAAGCGCAGCGTGTGCGCCATGGGCCATAAATGGATGTGGAACCCGAAGTGGGATGGGTTGCCGTCCCAGGCTTTTCTTTCCGATGTGGACCCGCTGTTGGATGGGATTCGGGAGAAGCTGGCAGGGGAGTATCACACCTCCGATGCGCTGGCGGGGCATCTTGCGCCGGTCTGGGCGGAGAAGATGGGATTGCGGGCGGGGATTCCGATTCCGGTGGGCGCGTTCGATGCCCACTGGGATGCGATTGGCGCAGGGTGCAAGCAGGGGGATGTGGTTAATGTGGTGGGTACTTCGACCTGCATCATGGCCATGCAGCAGAAGACCGCATTGATCCCTGGGGTATGTGGGGTGGTTCCCGGGAGCGTGCATCCTGGGTATACCGGGATCGAAGCGGGGCTTTCGGCTACTGGAGATATTTTCGAGGCGATTGCGCGGCGGGCGAATGTGAAAGTCGCGGAGTTGAGCCGCGGGTTGGAAAATTATCGACCGGGACAGACCGGGCTGCTACGACTGAGTTGGGATAATGGCGATCGCACGATTCTGGTCAATCCGGAGTTGGGCGGCATCACCTTGGGTTGGAATTTGGTGCACACCGCGCAGGACGAGTTGTTTGCCGCGATCGAAGGGACGGCGTTTCATACGCGGATCATTCTTGAGCGCCTGGCGGAGTATGGGGTGCCGGTGGAACGGGTGATCAATGCGGGCGGGGTTCCGCAGAATAATGCCGTGCTGAACCAGGTTTATGCCAATGTGCTGGGGAAACCGGTGCTGGTTCCGGATGGGATTCCTACGAGTTTGGGGTCGGGGATTTTTGCGTTTTTGGCGGCGGGGAGTTTTGGTTCGGTGGAAGAGGCCCAGGAGAAGATGTGCCTTCCTCATAAAACGTATCAGCCGGAGTTACAGGCGGTTGGGGTTTACGAGGAACTCTACCGGTTGTACCGGAAGGTTTATTTTGCTTTTGGAGAGCGGGATGGGAAGGGTGTGGAGTTGGGGGATGTTTTGCCTAAGTTGATTGAGATTCGGTCTTCGGTGTTGCAGGGATAGTGGGGCTTGAGGGGTTGCTGGTTTAGGTCTGTGGAATCCCACATCTCGCGAAAAACGAGCGAGATGCCCCGAATTTCCTGCACGCCGCATTAGACAAATCCGCGTGTGCGCCTTTCTTTAAGGAAAGGCGCATGAAGTTCATCGAAGCCCTGAGCCTCACAGGAAATCGGGGATGTGGGGCACCCGACTTTGTTGGTTGGGACGGAGTTCGAGGTGTAGGGTCGCGTGCACCTCAGCGTTGGGTGCCGGTAAAGTGAAACTGCAAATCCCTCGGCTGCGCTCGGGATGACAAAAAGGAGAGGGTCGTGGTCAAAGGAGAGTCCGCTTTGTACCGCGAGGGGAACTGCTTTGTACCCCGGCGTACTTTCCCGACCCGAGTGAGCGGACTAAGGTCCGTATTCGGCGGCTACGGTTTCTGGCACTCTTAACCAGCCGTAGAGGGGAAAGCTCTCGACCAATTCCAGGACTTGGCCTCGTATGCTGCGCAGGGCTTGAGGGTCGTTGCGCTGATCGAGGGCCTGAGTGATCCACTTGGCTATGGTGCGCATCTCGGGCTCGCGCATGCCGCGGGTGGTCAGGGCTGGACTTCCAATGCGGATACCGCTGGGCTTGAGCGGCGGATTGGCGTCGTAGGGGATTGCGTTCTTGTTTACCGTGATGCCGGCTTCGTGCAGGGCGTTTTCGGCTTCGCTGCCCAAGATGCCTTTTGAGAAGACATCTATCAACATCAGGTGGGTGTCGGTTCCACCTGAAATAACCCGGTAGCCTTCCGCCATCAGGGTTTCCGCCAGGGCCTTCGCGTTCACAACCACCTGCTGCGCGTACTGCTGGAAGCCCGGGTCAAGCGCCTCGCGAAAGGCAACGGCTTTGCCGGCTATGACATGGACGAGCGGGCCACCCTGCTGGCCAGGGAAGACGCTCCTGTCGACTGCGGTGGCAAATTGCTGCTGACACAAAATCATGCCGGCACGAGGACCACGCAAGGTCTTGTGGGTGGTGGTAGTCACAATGTGCGCGTGAGGTACCGGTGAAGGATGCGCCCCGCCAGCCACCAGGCCGGCGAAATGGGCCATATCGATCAGGAGAAGGGCCCCGACCTTGTCGGCAATCTGGCGCATGCGGGCAAAGTCGATGATGCGAGGGTAGGCGCTGCCTCCTCCGATGATCAGCTTTGGCTTCTCACGCTCGGCGAGGGCCTCGAGCACGTCGTAGTCGATCTGTTCGGTCTTTTTGTCTACGCCGTAGAAAACTACGCGGTAAAGCTTGCCGGAAAAGCTGAGCTTGTGCCCGTGAGTCAGGTGGCCGCCGTGGGCGAGGTCGAGACCCAGGATGGTGTCGCCGGGGTTGATGACCGCCATGTAGGCGGCGGCGTTCGCTTGCGAGCCGGAGTGGGGCTGCACGTTGACGTGCTCAGCGCCGAAGAGCTGCCTGGCTCGATCCCGGGCCAGGTTCTCGACGACATCAGCATACTCACAGCCGCCGTAATAGCGCTTGCCGGGATAGCCCTCGGCGTATTTGTTGGTGAAGACCGACCCGACAGCCTCAAGCACCGCCTGGCTGACGAAATTCTCCGAAGCAATCATTTCCAGGCCTTCGTGCTGGCGACGGATTTCGTGGTCAACAGCGGCGGCGATCTCTGGATCGGCCTCGGTGAGCGGGCGGCGGATAGGGTCAGACATGTTGCGATTTTAGACTATCCGGCACCGGGGTTTCCCCTCGGTGGTTGGACCCAAAAAGATGCGCGAAAAGAGCGAAAAGCGGTGAAAGTTACTTTGGTAATCACCGAAGACTAGCGGGCGAGCAGCTCTGGATCCGGGGCCGCGACGACCGGGAGTGTAGCCAAGTGTTTGAAGGTTCTATAGATAAACGACCCGATATACCAGCCATCCATGAACTTATACGGGGTTTCGCCGGTGGTGTAGTGGCCACAGGGTAAGACTTTGGAGACGAAATCAACGCCACGACGGCGGAAGTTCTCGATTACCTGTAGCGAATATTTGCGGAGGAAGGTGAGGTCGTAGGTGGCGTGGACCAGCAGGATCTTTCTGGGATTCGCGGCAAACTGGTCCATGTAAGAGGCGGGGCTGACGGCTGCCCATACATCGCGCAGCCTTTGATGGTTCATGCCGATCGCCTCGAAGGCTTCGCGAATATGCCGGGTACTCTGCCCGGTCCAAACGACATCTCCAAAAGACATGGAAGCGTGGTTAAACGCGGTGACGCGTATACGGCTGTCAGCCGCGGCGGCAATAAAGGCGTAGCAGGAGCCGAGGCTGGTGCCCAGGATGCCCACCTGCTGGTAGCCCTGTTGCTCCAGCCAATCGATGCAGCAGCGAATGTCCACGACGGCCTGGCGGCAGGAGGCAATGGTGCGTCCAATGTTGGCGCTCACGGCGTAATCGGCGCGCGCCAGTTCCGCCGGACGGCGGATGTCGTGATAGGGCTTGCTCAGCCGCAGGGCGGAAACGCCAAAGCGATTGAAGACGGAACAAAGAGCATTGTGACTGAAAGCGTCGGCGTTCCAGTGGGGCATGACGATCATCGCCTGTTTTGGTTTACCCGCCATTTTTTCGGGAGGAGCGGGAAACCAGCGGGCGTTGACGCGATCATTCTCCGGATAGGGCGAACGGACCGGTGAAGTGAAACGGAGAAATTCCGCTTTGGGGAGGCGCCCGGCCTCGGCCAAGCGGAGAAAACGGGCGTCCTGTTTCAGGGTACGGGGGCGCACGTTGGTGGGGTACAAGCGGGGGTGCCGCTCCTCCAGAGCGAAGTCCTGTGGACTTTGGTAGGCGAAGAACTCGGTGCGATGGCGGAGGATGAAGTCGTTCAACTGCAGCATGACGCGCTCCGCGGTGGCGTCGTCTTGCTCAGGATGCTGGGGAAAGCTGAAACCGCGAGGTTGGGCGAATTCGCGCAGCCAATCAAAGCCCCACTCCACCGGGCGCACGATGCGATTGGAGTCGAGGGTGGTCAGCCTGGTCTCCCAGCGGTACATCCAGCGTGCGTACAGTTTTCCCAGCGTTTTCTTCATTTGGCGGTTTGGGCCTGGATGCGGAATTGTTCCACCACGGCGGACATGTCGTCGTCTCCCTGGCCGGCAGCGATGGCGTGTTCGAATACGCGCAAGGCCGCGCGGCCCATATCGAGGTCGAGGGCCTGGTGGTCGGCCTCGCTCACAGCATAGCGGAGATCCTTGGCCATGAGCCGAAGGAGGAAGTTGGGCTCGTATTGCCGGGCGGTCATGCGTCCGCTCAACAGTTTTACCAGCGGACTGCCTGGTGCTCCTTCGGTGAGCACACCCAGCGACTTCTCGCGGTCGAGCCCGCTACGCTCGATGAGGGAAAGGGCTTCCGCCAACGCGGCTACCTGCGAGCCGGACAGGAAGTTGTTGATCAGCTTCAGACGGGCGCCGCTGCCTACGGGGCCCAGGTGGACGAGGTCGCGGCCCATCGCCTTGAGGATTGGTGTCACTTTGTTCACGGCCGCAGAGGAACCTCCGGCCAGGAAGAGAAGCTGGCCGGCCTCAGCCTGGGGTTTGCTCCCGGTCACGGGCGCGTCCACCAGGTCACAGCTGTGCTCTTTAGCCGCGTGGTCGAGCTCCTCAATCCATTCCACGGTGACGGTGCTGGATTCAACCAGGATGGTCCCCGGCGCAATATCGACGAGGGCCTCACCGCGGCCCAGCCAGACGTCGCGGCAGACCGGGACATCGGCCAACATGCTGATGACTACAGCGGCGCCGGCTGCGGCCTCTCTTGGGGATTTGGCCAGCCTGGCTCCGCGGTTGGTCAGCGCCTGGGCCTTGTCCGGAGTCCGATTCCATATGGTGAGGGGATAGCCTGCGTCCAGCAGGCGCCCGGCCATGCCTGAACCCATCAGTCCAAGCCCTAGTAACGCTATCTTTGTCTGTTCCATGAGATCTCCTGCCCACGCTCTAGAATAGAAGTGTTATGGGGTTTACGGAAAGTTACGACATTGTTGTTGTGGGTGCGGGGCACGCGGGATGCGAGGCGGCGATGGCGGCTGCGCGCATGGGGCTGCGGACGGCGCTGTTCAGTTTCAATTTGGATCTGATCGCGCAGATGTCGTGCAACCCCGCGATTGGCGGCATTGCCAAGGGTCACCTGGTGCGGGAAGTGGACGCGCTGGGCGGCATTATGGGCGAGGTTGCGGATGCTGTGGGGATCCAGTTTCGGCTGCTGAATACTTCTCGGGGGCCGGCGGTTTGGTCGCCGCGGGCGCAGTGCGATAAGCGGCAGTACCGGGTCAAAATGCGACAGGTGCTGGAGGGGCAGAGAAATCTGCACATCAAGCAGGCGGAAGTGGTGGATTTGCTCCTCGACGAAGAAAAAGAGGGGCCAAGGGTGGTGCGCGGTGTACGGCTGCGGGACGGCCGCACGGTGTTCGCCGGCGCTGTAGTGATCACCACCGGAACTTTCCTGAATGGTTTGATTCATTGCGGGGAAGAGCGGTATCCCGCGGGGCGGAGCGGTGAACCACCCAGTGTGCTGCTGGGCGAGGCACTCAAGCGACTGGGGTTGCGTGGGTGCCGGCTCAAGACGGGTACGCCGCCGCGGTTGGATGGCCGGAGCATCGATTGGAGCCGGTTTGCGGAGCAGCCGGGGGACGTGGATCCGACGCCTTTCAGTTTCCGCACGGTGGAGTTGCCGCAGCGGCAAATTTCCTGCCATATCGCGTACACGACGCCGGAGACGTTGCGGATTATTCGCGAGAATGTGGGCCGGTCGCCCATGTATTCGGGGCAGATCCAGGCGATCGGGCCGCGGTATTGCCCCTCGATTGAGGACAAGGTGGTTCGGTTTCCGGATAAGGAGCAGCACCAGTTCTTCCTGGAGCCCGAAGGGCTGGATACGAATGAGGTGTACGTGAACGGTATGTCCACCTCGCTGCCGATGGAGGTGCAGTGGGAGGTGGTGCGGTCAATACCTGGCCTGGAAAATGCGGAGATGCTGCGGCCTGGATATGCGATTGAATACGATGCGATCGATCCTACGGAACTCGATCGCAGCCTGGCGGTGAAGCAGATTGGCAGGCTTTATTTGGCGGGTCAGATCAATGGGACATCGGGGTATGAGGAAGCAGCTTGCCAGGGGTTGATGGCCGGGATCAATGCGGCGCTGCTGGTTCGTGGCGAAGGTCCTTTTACGCTGGATCGGACTGAGGCTTATACCGGGATATTGATCGACGACCTGATCAGCAAGGGCACCAATGAGCCATATCGCATGTTTACCTCGCGGGCGGAGTTCCGGTTGCACTTGCGGATTGATAATGCGGATCGGCGGTTGACTCCGTATGGGCACAAGTTGGGGCTGATCACGAGCGGTGCCTGGCAGGATTATGAGCAGAAGCAGGCTCGGGCGGTGGCTCTGGAGAAGGTGTTGGCTACGCGCAGGGTGGATGTGGATCGGGTGGGTGAGTTATTGCCGGAGCTGGGTAATGTTGCCGGCCAGACGTATGGGCAGCTGCTGAAGCGGCCGGAAATCACCCTGGAGGGGTTGCTGCCGGTTTTGCGGACGGAATGGGAGGGGTCGGAGAGTCCTTTGGCCTTCTTTAGTGGGACGGTGAACGCACGGGTGCGGAATGAGCTGAAGTCGGTGGAGACGGAGATCAAGTATGCCGGATACCTGGATCAGCAGCGGAAGGCGATTGAAAAGCTGAAGAAGGCGGAACAGCGGGCGATTCCCGCGGGGTTTGAATACACCGGGATTAGCGGGTTGTCACGGGAGATGCAGGAGACCTTGTCGCGGGTGCGGCCGCAGACGCTGGGACAGGCTAGCAGGATTCCCGGGGTGACTCCGGCTGCTCTTTCTTTGCTGCATGTGCATTTGGAGGTTGGGGACAGGCGCAGAGCGGCCGGGGCTGGGATTGGGGCTGAGTAAGGCTGAAGCCGAATTCATTACACGGGAGTTATGTACGGCCTAAAGGCCGTACCCTTCAGAAAAGACCTTCCGCAGCCGCTTCAAAGAGTGGGCGTGGGAACTCCCATCCAACTCAGTCCCGCAGGGACGGCTGAACGTAGCCCAGGACGCTCGTCCTGGGTTGGATTTAAAACGATGACCAGTCCCGAAGGGACGGCTGAAAATGGGCCGCGACGTAATCCTGGACAGCCTTCAGCCGTCCCTGCGGGACTACTAAAAAATGGGACGCTGTAGCACCCATCCGATACGTTTGGCCTTTGCTAGGACCCGGGCGGGGTGGGCGGCGGAGGTGCGGCTTCTACCGGTGAGGCATCGGCACCGATTCCGACGCCTACGCTGCCCGGGTACTGCTCAGGACCTGGGGATTGCTCGGGAGATGGTTCGGGCGCCTGGTTGGCCATCGGTTGTGAGGGCTCAGGGGAAACATACGGGGCGCGGGGACCCGCAGCTTGACCGGGGGGCACGAAGCGATCACCGGGGAAACGCGGAATGCCGAAATGACCGCGCAAATGCAGCAGGTCGACGGTGCTGATGTCGCCATCGAAGGCAATCAAGTTGAGATCTTTGGGCCCGGCAAACAATACCATCATGCCGGTTACGTCCATGTGCGCGAAGTTGATCCATAAGTCGGTCTGGCCGGCGTTGAAGGGGTCGCCCTTAGCATGGGCCGCGACGAGATGCTTCCAGCCCATCGCCTCGTATTGCCTGCGAATCCGATCCAGGGCGGCAGGATCGTAGAGGCCAGGCGCGGCGAAGTGATAGCTGTGCACCGAGATACCGTTTAACTTGGCGATCGCATTGCGGGCTTCCGGATCGGCGTCACCGACAAAATAGCCGGCCAACTGAAGCATGGAGCGATCAAAGGTGAAATCGGTGTGGAAGGCGGCACGCCGACCCAGAACCTCGAAGCCCTGCGGAACCCAGTTCATGGGTGGCTGCTGGGCGGGCCGCGCATTCTGGGCGGATAGCACGAGCGGAGCCATCAGCATGAGCAATAGAACAGCAACGCGGGGGGCGGGACGCAACATGGCGGCTTTCACTCCTTCAGGTTGAAACGCGAAAGGGCGGGAGAAGTTGTGGCCAACGACTCCGCTCTAGAATCCACCCGATCTGCCGATAACGGAAGACAACCGTGGCTTCCGGGTTTGACTGGCACCGTCATTTCAGCGTGGGAAGTATCGCATTGAGGAACGCTCCGCGCGATTTGGTGCGACGGAACACTTTCGCCATCGTTTTGCTCGCATTCACAACACGGTTACTCATTTTATGGTTTGTGGTCGAGCGGTTTCCGCATGCGTGGCTTTATTCGCGCGGGATTGAGCTGGGAACGCTGGCGCAGTCTCTCGTGGCTGGGCAAGGACTCAGCTCACCCTTCGGCGGATGGACCGGTCCGACTGCGCTCCTGGCTCCCGGTTACCCCGCGGTGATCGCGCTGGTCTTCCGCATCTTCGGGCCGTTCACGTTTGCGGCAGCGATCGGCGTGATGGTGATGCAAGTGTTGTTCAGCGTCATGACCGTGCTGTTGATCATGCACATTGCACAAAGGTGCTTTGATAGCCGGGCGGCTGATCTGGCAGGCGCGTTTTGGGCGGTGTCGCTGCCGCTGGTGTGGATGCCGACGATCTTTTGGGAGACTTGCTTATCGGCACTGCTGCTGGTGGGGATGATCGCATTGGCGCTGCGCTGTGAACAAAAGCCGAGCAGGTTTCTCTGGGCACTGATGGGCGGCTATTGCGGATTGGCTGCGCTGGTGAATCCAGCACTGCTGATGGCTTTGTTGGCGCTGCTGGGATGGGCGGCGTGGCAGACGCGGACGAGACTTCGGTATTCGCCTCTGCTTGGTTTGCTGGTTCTGGTTCTGGTATACGCACCGTGGCCTATGCGGAATGCACGCGCGCTGGGCGCTTTCATTCCGCTGCGCAGCACAGTGGGCTTCGAATTGTGGATGGGGAATCGTGCGGGAGCAACGGGGTTCCTGGATGAATCCGTGTTCCCGCTGTTTAACAGATCGGAATACGACCAGTACGCAGCGAAAGGCGAGGTGGCTTACATGCGCGATAAGTCAGCGCTTGCCAAGACGTACGTGCGGGCGCATCCGGGTGAGTTCCTGCGACTCAGCGCGGTAAGATTCATCCGCTTCTGGACCGGGACGGGCAATCGAGAGAGTTCGGTATTCTTCCCACTCCATGCTGTATTGACGACCTCGCTTGGAATGGTGGGTATCTGGCGCATCCTCAGGGATGGCCGGGTTAGCCTGTCCGTCTTGTTCATCCTGCCCCTTATGCTCTTTCCTTTGCCTTACTACATCACTCACGCCGAATTCCGCTACCGGCTGGTCATCGATCCATTGCTCACGATCCTGGCGGCGTACGCGGTGACCGGCTCCCGAGATCGCGCGGCGGGGCGGTGACCGGGAGCCCGGGGACAGCACCGGCAGCATGGCTAATTTGGGTGCTGCCATCATTCGCCGATGTGTTTTTCATTGTGCTTATAGGCATACTTGCGTTCAGCCCGATGAGTGCCGATTTGCTTCGCGACGCCGATACTGGTTGGCACATTCGGAGCGGCGAGCAGATTCTGCTGACCCACGCGGTTCCACGGACCGATCCATTTTCATACACGAAGCAGGGAGAGCCCTGGTATGCGTGGGAGTGGATGTACGACGTGGTCGTCGCCGCAATCCACCACGTATCGGGCTTGAACGGAGTTGTACTCTTTACGGCCGTAGTCATCAGCAGCACGTTCGCACTTCTCTTTCGATTCATTCTGCGAAGGAGCGGAAACCTGGTAGTGGCCGGAACTCTGACGCTGTTGGCGATCGCGGCTGCCCAAGTTCACATGCTCGCCAGACCGCATGTTCTGAGCTGGCTGTTAACACTGCTCTGGGTGGAAAGCCTATGCCGCTTTGAAGATGGCAAGCGTACGGCGTTGCTGTGGCTTCCGCCTCTGATGTTGCTGTGGGCAAATCTTCACGCGGGATTCGTTTTAGGGCTAGGGCTGTTAGGAGTTTTTGCCGTGGGGTGCATGTGGAGCGCTCTCACAACACCACGCGAGGGGGATCGCCAAAAGGTCGCCCAACTGATCACGATCCTCGCGGTTTGCTTCCTGACCACTCTAGTGACGCCTTACGGTTACCGATTGGATGTTCACGTGTATGAGTACTTGTCCAATCAGTTTCTGATGAACAGCATTGATGAATTCGTGTCTCCGAATTTCCATGTTGCGGTTTACGGGTATTTCGAGCTGTTCCTGCTGCTGGTGATTGTGGGAACCGCGCTGGGACGGGACCGGATCAGGGCCACCGGATTGCTGCTGCTTCTGTTCTCCATTCACGCGGGGCTATATGCAGTGCGCAACATACCCATTGCAGCCATCATCATGAGCCTGATACTCGGGCCGTTGATGACCGTAGCCATCTCTCCTAAGTCTGATTGCCGATCCCGCCCTCGATGGCTCCGTTCGCTGCTTGACGCTGGACAAGGTATCTCGGACAGTATGACGAACCTGGAAGGGAAACTCCGTGGGCATGTGCTGGTGTCAGCCGCAATGGCCGCTTCCGTAGCACTGGTTTTGCACGGCGGGCGGGCGTTTTCGAAACAGATTCTCGCCGCCCAGTTTGATGAGAAGACCTTTCCTGTAAAGGCCGCCCGATTCATCGCGCAAAGAGGCATTCGCGATCATCTCTTCAGCTCCGATACCTGGAGCGGTTATTTAATTTACAAGCTCTATCCAGGAACCAAGGTTTACTTCGACGACCGCCACGACTTTTACGGAGAGGCTTTCATTAAGGAATACGCGAAAGCTGTTTTGGGAACCCGTCAATGGCGGGAGCCACTCGATCGTTATCAAGTGAAGTGGGTGCTTATGCCCACGGATGCGGCGTTGTCGAGCTTGTTACGAGAAAGTTCCGATTGGCGCATCGACTACGATGACGGATTGGCCATGGTCTTCTGCAGGGAAAGGACCCCGGGGCATTGAGGGACCCATGACCAACTATATAAGGTTCTTTCACGTCGAGATTTATCACCTGAGGTTTGTGGGCATCGAGGCAGTGGTGACGCTGGTAGTGCTGCTTTTTTTTATCCTGCTTCCAGTGAGATTTCTCGCGTTTTTCCCGAACCGAGGTTTCCACTGTTTTGCACAGAAGCGCTTGCGGGCTTGCGTAGCCGTCTTCCTGTTTTCCTTGGTTGGCCGGATTGTGCTGCTGCCGATAGAGCCGTTTACGGTCTCCCAACATTCATGACGAATTCAGCTATCTGCTGGCGAGCGACACGTTTGCTCATGGCCGGCTGACCAACCCAACTCCTCCGCTGTGGCATCACTTCGAACAATTCTATGTACTCATGCAGCCGACGTTCGCCTCGAAGTATGGTGTAGCCCAGCCTCTGTTTATGGCGCTTGGGCAGCGTTGGCTGGGGACACCGCGGGCCGGCATATTGCTAAGCATGGCGCTGGCGGCGGGAAGCTTGTGCTGGATGCTACAAGCCTATCTCCCGGCGGAATGGGCCTTGCTCGGCGGACTACTGGCGGTAGTTCGCATCAGTTGGTTCAGCTATTTCGGGAATGACTACTGGGGAGGGTCGGTCGCCATACTGGGCGGCTGTCTTTTGCTGGGCGCAGCGGCCAGGCTAGTTCGCAAGAGGCGAGCGCGCGACGGGCTCCTGATGGCGCTCGGCTTGCTTCTGCTCGCAAACTCGCGCCCGTTTGAAGGCGCTCTCATCTCACTGCCCATCTGCCTCTATACCCTCTGGATTCTTTTCCAAAGGAAAGGCAGGATTGGTATCTTGCTCCCGGGCATCGCTCTCCTGTTGGCGGGAGCTGTCTTGACTGGCTATTACTGTCACCGGGTGACCGGACGCCTGATTTTCCCGTGGATAGTTTACTGGCAGCAGTGGAGCATCTGCCCACCGTTTCTATTTGGCAAACCGAACTATTCGGTTCACTACCAGTTCCTCGACCAGCTTATCTACAGTCGCGATGAAGAGATGATGCCTTATGTCAGTTTGAAGGTGCCGGGTGACTATGTTATGGAAGTCATCGTGAAGGGGATCTATCAATGGCTGTTCTTTGTCTTTCCGGCTTTGACGCTGACGTGTATCGGTTTAATCCCGACCTTGCGTGCCAAAAAGTCGCGCGTCCTGATGTGTACGTTGGCCTTCGCGAGTCTTGGCTTTCTTACCGAGACATGGCTTCAGGCGCACTACGTCGCCGTAGTCTGCGGCATTCTGTATCTCATCATGTTGAATGGCCTGCGCTGGATGCACGTGAGCGCTCGTCATCACGCGATTTGGCTCAAGGTGCTGCGGGGCACGTTGGCGGCGGTTATGGTCATGTTCTTTGTCCGGTTGATAGTGGTGCCAATGAATACTTTGCCATCCAACTGGGCCTCGCACACAGCGGACATTCCTGCTTATCAAGCCATCAACGGAATTATGGAGTCGAAGGCGGGCAGGCAGCTGGTGATTGTGCGCTACCGTCCCGATCATTTTTGGGGATATAGCTGGATCAACAACGGCTACGACATCCCAACCCAGCATGTGATCTGGGCGCGAGATACGGAACCAGCCGAGTCGAATGTGCCGCTGTTGTGCGCGTTCAAAGATCGCCAGGCCTGGTTGCTCATGCCGCCAGAACGGGGATTCATCCCGCCGCCAGACAGGACTGCTGCCTGGGATGCTGCAGCCGCCGAACAGTTTCTGGCGCCCTACCCCGCCGTGTGCGGCGCGGCCCCGCGGTAGCCGGCATGCGATTACTGGAATATGCCGACTTCAGATGGGTTTGCACCGGTGACGCCGGACAGATTTATGCTGATGATTCCGCTTCCACTCAGTGTCAATCGATCGACCACTATCATGCCGATTGCGTAGGTGGTTGAGCCGCCGGCACCATCCAACTCGACCAAGTCGGCGTAGCCGCTGTTATGGAAATAAAAGGCTCCGCTAAAGTTCAACGATGCGCCCGCGCCGATCAAGGTGGCGGTATAGGTGTCGGAGTGAGCGGCAAAGAAGAGAAGCCCTCGACTTCCTGTAGTTGAATAAGTGTCGGAACTTGGTGCACCGATGTAGGTTCCTGACGCGCCGCACTGGGATAACAGAACATTTCCAGTAAGAGAAGCCGGCGTCCCAACCGGGCTTATGGTGCTGGAACAATTCAGATAATAAGAAGGAACCGAGGTGATCGAGGCGCTGGGGGCTCCGGAGCCCCCGGAGAAGAGGGGCCCTCCGGTGAGGAAATAAAACATGACGCCCAGGGTGGACGGCTGGCTTCCGACCCAGGCATTGCGAAGGGTGGTGGCTGAGCCAACGTTCAGGTTTCCGTTCAGGTAGTAAACTCCGGGCATGAAAATGACCACATCGTTGGAGTAGCCTGCGAGGCTGGTGGTGTCAATACCGTTGGGGTAATACCCGGGGGTAAATTCCAGGCAGTTGCCATAGATATTTCCGCCGTTAAGCGGATAGGTAGAGCTATACGTCAGGTAATGCTGCTGCGCAGCTGTGTTGGGGCAACTGTCGGTTCCGCTCGCGACCCAGGTGCCGGAAGTATAGCCATAGGTTGCGTCTGACGTTGGGGTGTAACCCTGGGCTACGGTGGCTACGGGAGTTACGGCCTCCAGCACCTTGCCCGGCGGCTTGGTGGGAGCGGGAACACTGGCATAGGGGTCGGCAGCGACCGCTACGGGACTCTTCCACAGGGCGTGGGTGGTATTGTTCATGACGTAGTTCGCGCCGCAAAATTGGTTGGTAGCCGGTCCGCCGACAACCGCCACATTTCCGCCCGTTCCCGACGGGCCAGCGGTGCTGGTGTCAATAGGATAGCCATTGCCACCGTTGCAATAGACGGCGTTGCTGGGATCGGTTGCCGAAGCCGAACCATTGGCTGAGGAATTCACCTGGATGCTGGTTTGCGGGCCGCCTACGATCACAATATGAGCGCCGCCAGATAGAGTGAGCGCTGAATTAATGGTGGGGTTAAGGATGACGAGCGGCGGGGGCGCCGCACCGGGAGGGAGTCCGCAGGTACAGGATGCTGCAACCGCCATGGATTTGACCCCCACCAGGCCCATGAACCAGGTGAGAGGTTTTTCCTGCACCAGGACAGTAAGAAACGGATAGGTGATTCCGGAAGCTGGTTTAACGCCAGTCACCGAACCGGGGAAAGTCCAGCTTACCGCGACGGCGCCCCCGGCCGTGGCCGGGCTCCACGCGGCAGCGGAGGTAGTCGCAGTATAGCCATTGAATTGGGCATACTTGCATAGCGCAGCAGAGGACGAGGAAGCGCAGTCACCTGCCGTACCGACAGTGAACCCTGGACTGCTGGTGATGGTGCCGTTGTGGAGGTAGAGCATGTCCATGGCGCCGGCCACGCAGGCGGCATCGGCGGCCGATTGCGCAGTCTGGCGATGAAACCACATGCTGGAGAGGTCGACGGCGAAGCCCACTGAGGCCAGCAGGAAGGTGCCCAGGATCACCAGCAGGAACACCGATGCCTGGCCAGATTGGCTGTCCAGTTCTACCGTCGCAAAACGAACTAGGGTTTTTATTTTCGTAAACGCTGCATCCTTGCGGCCTAGTACAAGATTTGTCCCTGAGAAGTGAAGGTTAAAGTATTCATCAGGCCAGGGAGATTGAGATAGGGGACATAGGTGTAGGCCACCTTGACCGCGACCGGATTGCCGATCGCTGCTGTGCTGTTGGCGTAGGTTACGGTAATCGTCATGGCGGATATGTTGTGCAGTGAGGCGGAAGCGGCAGCAGTCACGACTGCCTTCACATTGGCGTAAGGCGTCTGATCTGTGCAGGTAGAATCCGGCCCGCTACAAAGAGTGCTGTCGATTCCATGCACGATGGCGTAGCGGACGCCTTCCTGGGTTGCTTCGTTCAGCACGCTACAGGTGTAGGTGAACATGGAAAGCTCAAATAGCCAGAACACGAGCGAAAGGGCCACCATGAGGGAGATGAGTATCTCGAGCGTAGCTTGTCCATGCTGGTGTTCCCGCCGCCTGGCGAGCCAGGGGAACCCGGCCATCATTGCATGCCCCTCATTTCCACCATGCGATGGAAGGTCCGGGTAGGGAAGATGGACAGAGGAATAGGAACTGGCGGAGTGACGGTGTAGACCACGTCCACGCGGTTGAGCTGGAAGGTAGGGGATTCGGGATCTATATCGGGCGTCCCTGAGACGGCACCGGCGCCGGTGCTGGGGGTGGTGCATTGGGTGGTGTTGTTCGACGGGGTGACGCCTACGGCACTGGAGCAAACGCGAACAGAGACGGTGCTGGTTGTGGCGCCGGAGAGTCCAATCGCGGCAATGGCAAGATTGGAAATGACCGAGGCAGCCGGCTCAGACGCCTGAGCAAACGACGAGGTGCCCTGGATCGAATATTCCATAGCGTTGCGGGCGGCGGAGTTCAGCGATGTGGCGACGAGCAAGAAGAACCCGAAGTCCACGGCGTAGCAGACCAGGACGGTAAAGATGGGGATCATGAGCGCTACCTCAATCAGGCTCTGACCCTGCTGCTCCCGACTTAGACGTCGTGCCGCGGCGGTTCCTAGGAAACGCGGTATCCGTATGCAAGCCATCCTCTCGCTTTTCAAGGGTTGTGCTTTTTCTCTGAAGGTAGCAGTGGTTCAGGAGAGCCGGCCGCATTCTCTTGTGCATCGATGGTTCGACGGTCGAATTCTCCGACACGTTTCTTTATCGGCAATCACCGACCGGCCATTAGTCAGTTTTTAGCACTGGGAAAAGCAAGCGACAACCCTCGTCTACTTAAGCTTCCATCGACCATCGACCTGTCACTTACTGCGTACATACTCATGACCAATGTAAGTATCACTCTTTGGGCTCACGGGAACATGTGATTGACATCGCTCTTGCATAGATACACCATTCCATTACATAGCAAGCAGTCTCTCTGTTTGACAGCCTGAAGGAGAACGTTCATGAAGAATCTAAAACACATTTTGTCGGGCCTTCTCAGCGATGAGTCGGGCCAGGATCTTATCGAGTATGCATTGGTGGCTGCGTTGATCGCTTTGGGCGCCACGGCTGCCATGAACAGCCTCGCCACCAGCATCAGCACGGCCTTCAGCACCGTCGGAAGCAAGCTAACCGCGGCGGTATAGCTCGCTGGCTGCCGATGCTACCGGCGCGATCGGCAGACTCACCGCAGGCTGGTCAGGCTCCGATCCCAGGGAATAGATCTAATGCATGACCTCAACCGGCTTTTGTCGAATCTTGTTCACGATGAGTCTGGCCAGGATCTTATCGAATACGCACTGGTCGCAGCGTTCATCGGATTAGGCGCCACGGCTTCGATGAGGGCCCTGGCGACCACGATCGGGACTGCCCTCATCGGCATTGGCACCCGACTCACCGGGGCCGTTTGACTCGACCGGTTAACCCTCAGGATAGAAGCCGATATGAAACTTGTACGATTGCAGATCGAACCGAAATTGCGGACCTGAAAGCATCTCGTGGGAAAACTGAACATGGAGTTTGCGTACGCAGCTTGCTCCCTTTTGTGCGCTCTCGTTGGGGCCGTGTATGACGTAGTCAGCCGCAGGATACCGAATGCATTTACACTTCCGGCAATCTTGTTTGGGCTACTGCTGCATTTCAGCCTTGGCGGATGGCGGCAACTGGGATCGGCGGCAGCCGGTGGGTTGCTTTGCGGCCTGATCTTTCTGGTGTTTCACCTCGCCGGGGGGATGGGCGGTGGGGACGTGAAGCTCATCACGGCGGCGGGTTGCAGCGCCGGGCTCTCGCTGGTTGCGCCGTTGCTCATATTGACATCTCTCTCCGGTGGAGCGATGGCAGTTGGCCTTGCCCTCTATCATCGCCGGCTCAAGCAGACGTTGCTCAACATGTGCGCGCTGGTGGCTCATCACGGAACAGCGGGCCTGGCGCCGCATCCTGACTTCAACCTCGACAATGCACAGGCGCTCCGCTTGCCCTATGCAACGGCTATCGCCGCAGGCAGCGCTCTCAGTTTTTGCCTGTTGATCGCGCAGAGGTGAGGCAATGAAGGCAAAGCGGATGCTGATCGCCTTGTTGCTCGCAGTGCTGGTCTCCGGTCTATTTACTTTCTGGCTGAGCAGACGGGTGGCCAAGGCAGCGCGGGTGAATGTGCCGCACAAGCAACGGTATGTTGCTGCCGGCAAGGCTCTGGATGCGGGCGAGGTACTGAAACCAGGGAGCCTGGAGCTGGTGGAATGGGCGGCACCGGCGCCGCTTACAGGTGGCTTCACCAAGATCGAGGACGCGGCGGGCAGAGTCGTGCTCTATCCCTTGCCGAAGGGCGAACCCGTTTTGGAACGGCAATTAGCGGCGGCGGGAGCCGGCGCGGGCATCACGGCAAAGATTCCATCGGGCATGCGGGCGATTTCTGTTCGTTCCGATGAAGTTGTGGGGGTCGCGGGCTTCCTGCTGCCGGGCACGCACGTGGACGTGCTCATGACGTATCACTCGGTGAGCGCCCCGGAGCCACAGACACTCACAGCGTTGCAGGATGTGGTGGTACTTGCCGCCGGTCAGCAAATTCAGCCCCAGTCGGATGGCAAGCCGATCAGCGTGAATGTGGTAACGCTGTTGTTAAAGCCGGAGGACGCGGAAAAGTTGGTGCTGGCAACCAGCCTGGGAGGGATCTATTTCGTACTAAGAAATGGCGCGGACGAGGAGCAGGCACTCAGTTCACCGGTTGGGCTTACTCAACTCGCCGGCGCTTCTGCTCTTTCGCGAACCCCGGAGGGGGCGCCCATTGCCAAACTAACTCACCCCAAGCCCAAGCCATACGAGGTGGAGACGATTCTGGGCGATAAGCAAGTAGTCAATGGTTTTCATTGAGGCGCGAAGGTTGATACTCGTGAATTGTTGGTTCAGAGGAACATATCGCGCGCTGGTTTCGGCCATGCTTCTGGCCCCCGGCCAGGCCCAAACCCCGCCCACAGTTCCAGGGGCAACGGCAGCAGCAGCCGCTGCTCGGCGGCCGGTCTACGTAGCGACGTTGCCGGACGCAACCACGGCGCTCGCCAGCTCGACGAGATCTGGGAGCCAGCCGCTGCACGTCCTGGTAGGGCGGTCGCTTTTCATCACCAGCGTGAGCCGGCTAAAGCGTGTGTATGTGAGCAATCCGGTGGCAGTGGATTCCTTCACCTCGAGCCCGACGCAGATTGTTATTACAGCTAAGACACCGGGTGTGAGCAGCCTGATCTTGTGGGACGAAGCGGGCCAGTCGGCGACCTATCTGGTTTTTTCCGACCTGGATGTGGCGGGTCTGCAGGCGGCAATTCGGGCGGCGCTGCCCGGTGAGAACATCACGGTAGAAGCGGAGGAGGACCGCGTTTCTCTTTCCGGCACGGTGTTGAGCGATGCTTCCGCCGCAGTGGCCGTAAAACTTGGCGCCATGTACGCGAAGAGTGTGGTCGATTCTTTGGTGGTCCGACTGCCGCACATCCGACAAGTGAAGCTGCAGGTCCAGATCATCGAGATTGACCGGTCGAAGGTAGCCCAGTTTGGTATCAACCTTTTCAGCTACGGGAAGAATCAAAGCAACGCGGCTACGGGACAGTTTCCGTCGACCCAAACTTATACGCCCGCCACTGGGAGTGCTCCGGCCACTCTCACCAGCAGCAACCCTCTCAACCTGCTCTTTTACAATTTTGGCGTGAATGTCGGATTGACCCTACAGGATCTACAGGCCAGAAATATCGCGCAAATTCTTGCCGAGCCGACCATTACTACGCTGAGCGGGCAGAAGGCCTCGTTTCTTGCCGGGGGTGAGTTTCCCTTCCCGGTGGTTCAGGGTTCATCAGGCGGACTTACTTCCATCACGATTCAGTTCCGCCCCTATGGCGTGAAGTTGGACTTTACCCCGATCGTCAATGACGATGGGACGGTTCAGTTGAAAGTTGCGCCGGAAGTAAGCGCGCTCGATTACACCAATGCGGTCACCATTTCCGGGTACACGATTCCCGCCATCTCCACCCGCCGGGCAGAGACCCAGGTGGAACTGCGCGATGGACAGAGTTTCGCCATCTCCGGGCTGCTCGATCATCGCACGACCGACATTTTCAACAAGATGCCGGGCATAGGCGATGTGCCGATTCTGGGTCAGCTGTTCCGCTCAAAGAATGTCAATCACTCCACCGTGGAGCTGATGGTGATCGTCACCCCCAGCATCGTCGATCCGCTGAACGATGCGACTTCTCCCACCCCGCCGAAACTTCCGGTGCCGATGCTCGACCCCAAACAGTTTGACAAGAAGACAGGCAAGCGAAACCAGCGACGCAACCAAAGCCAGGGACAGGCGGCACAGAATGACAGAAACGACGCGCAATCCGGATGGTCTACAGGTGGCGCTGTTGACGGTGCAAGTCGAACACGGAGGCGGTGGAGCAGATCCGCAAGACTGCTTCCCAGATGCCCTGGGCGCTGGTTCAAGTGGATTACGAAAACTACTTCTCGACCACCAAGCTCCCAGCCCTTACCCAGCGGGCCATCGAAGCCCAGGGCTGCATCGCGGTGGTCGACTTCGATAAGGATCCGGAGTTCGCACTGCAGACGGCTGAATGTTTGCGCCAGAGTTTTTACCACAAGATCGCGATTCTGGCTCTCTCTTCCACCACCGATCCTGACCTGTTGCTGCGCGCCATGCGCGCCGGGTACAGCGAATTTCTGCTCCAAACCGTTTGACTGCTGAGGAATTCACGGATGCGCTCACCCGGCTCGACCATCGCTGGTCTGCCAGCGTAGCCCGTCCGCAAAATTCGGGAAAAATTCTGTCCTTCTTCGGCGCAAAAGGCGGGCGTTGGCACGACCACGCTCGCGGTCCATCTGGCCATGTTCCTGGTCCGGGGCTTGGGCAAGAAAGTGCTGCTCATCGACAATCACGCGCAGTTAGGACACGTAGTCCTCTATCTCGGAATGGATGGAAGCAATCATCACTTCTACGACCTGGTACAGAATGTCAGCCGGCTGGACCAGGAATTGCTTCGCGGATTCATTGCCACGCACAGCAGCGGGCTGGATGTTCTGTCCTCCCCGGACGTTTATGGCGGCTCGTGGAAAACCGACGCTGACTCGGTCGAACGGACGCTCGAGTTCCTGAGCACCCAATACGATTTCGTGCTGCTGGATTGCGAGGCGTCGTTTGAGGACATCAACCTTGCCGTCATTGCTTTCTCCAACTGGATATACTTGGTCGCCACTCCGGAGATCGGGGCTATCCGCGACCTGTCCCGCTATGTGGACGGTCTTATTCAGAATGAGCAGGCGACCAAGAAGCTGCAGGTGGTCATCAACCGCTACTCCTCGCACGAGGCAGTCACGATCGAGCAGATCGAAAGGGCGGTCCACCTGCCAATCGCGATCAAGATCTCCAATAACTATGGCGAACTGGTTCGATCCATCAATATCGGCGAACCGCTGTCGGCGGACAGCAAGTCGGATTTTTCCCTGCAGATGACGAAGTGGGCGGCCTCGTTAGTCGGGGTCGCAACGCCCAGCGGCTGCAGAGCCGGCGAAGAAGCGGTTTGCCCTGTGGAAGTAAGGTAGTGGCGCTTGAAGCACGGAGGGGTTCTGGGATGAGTGATTTGAGGCTGATGAACTGCGGAGCACCCGGGTTGTTCCCGCCATCGTGAGAACCGCAAGACCTGTTGCCCTCAAGATACAGCAGGAAATCAAGGGCGCGGTGCATCTGGGACTGATCAAGCGCCTGGATCTGGAGAAGATCGCCCTGATGCACGAGAACCCCGCCTCCCAACAGCAACTGGTGGCGGTGATTCAGCAGCTGATCGGCGAGCAGAATATTCCGCTTTCTGCGGCCGAACGGGACCGGTTGGCGCAGGAGGTGCTGGATGAAGTCTTCGGCCTTGGTCCGCTGGAACCGCTGCTTCAGGACCCGACAGTCAACGACATCCTGGTAAACACCTACAACGCAGTCTATGTAGAACGGCGCGGCGTGCTGGAGAAGACGACTGTCATCTTCAAGGACGACCGGCACCTGATGCACGTGATCGACAAGATCGTCTCCGCGGTGGGAAGGCGGGTGGACGAATCCTCGCCGATGGTGGATGCCCGTCTCAAAGACGGTTCGCGGGTCAACGCGATCATTCCGCCTCTGGCGGTCGACGGCCCTATTCTGTCTATCCGTAAGTTTGGGTCGACACCGCTGGGGGCAGAAGACCTGTTGCGCAACAAGGCGCTCACCGAGCCGATGCTCGAGATCCTGAAGGGTGCGGTCCAGGCCCGGCTGAACATCATCGTCTCCGGCGGCACCGGCGCGGGCAAGACTACTTTGCTGAACGTACTGTCGGGCTTTATCGACGAGCGCGAGCGCATCATCACCATTGAAGACTCGGCCGAATTGCAAGTGAAACATGCGCACGTGGTGCGGCTGGAGTGCCGGCCCCCGAACGTGGAAGGGAAAGGCGCGGTGAAGCAGAGAGAACTGGTCATCAACGCGCTGCGTATGCGTCCCGACCGGATCGTGCTGGGCGAGGTCCGCGGCGAAGAGTGCATGGACATGTTGCAGGCCATGAACACTGGCCACGACGGTTCCCTGACCACTGTCCACGCCAACACGCCGCGCGATGCGCTGGCGCGCATGGAGACCATGGCCATGATGGGCAGCGTGAGCCTGCCGGAAAAGGCGATTCGGGCGCAGATCGCGTCCGCCGTCCATCTGATCGTGCAGATAGCCCGCATGAGCGATGGTTCGCGCCGGGTTACGCATATCACCGAACTTACCGGAGCGTTCAGCGATGTCATCAGCATGCAGGACATCTTCCTTTTTGAAAAGGAAGGTCTGGGACCCAACGGGAAGGTGAAGGGCCGCTTTCGCGCGACCGGCATCGTGCCAAAATTCGGCGACAAATTGAAAGCTGCGGGCATTCCGCTGCCAACCGGTCTGCTCGATTACTCGGTGGAAGTGTAGGAGTTATAGAAGATGGCTCTCCTGGTTCTATTATTTCTGTCGATACTGTTGGCCACCTTTGGGTTGGTCATCGCGATGACGCGCCCGTCGGCGCAGGAGAAGACCATCGACGCAGCGGATGGCATTGATCCGCCATATCGCAGAAGAACAAGGCCGGCGACTGCCCCTGAGAGCCGAGCAATTGTTCAAGGCGACGAGCACGCGGCCGGTTTGGCTGGCTGGATGAAATCCTGGAACCTTACCCATTCGTGCAGACGATCGCAGAAGCGCATTTTCCAGGCGGGCAGCTCGACCGACGGTTGCCACTCTGATTCTGAGCAGTCTGGGTTTGTTCCTTGCCGGATATGCAATCGCGTGGCTGTTCGCGCCCATGGTTCTGATCGACATCGCCGGCCGGCGTAGCGCTGGGCTCGCTGCCGTACGGAATTCTTTCCTTCAAGCGGACGCGACGAATCAGCGCCTTCAACGCAGTGCTCGCGGAGTCCATTGACATGCTGGCGCGGGCTCTGCGTGCGGGCCATTCCGTGGTAGGCGCCATGGAAATGCTGGCTGAGAATGCACAGGAACCGGCGGCCTCGGAATTCGGAGAAATCTTCAAGCAACAGAATCTCGGCTTGCCAATGCGCGACGCACTGATGCAACTTCTGGATCGCGTTCCCTCTGCCGATCTGCGGGTTCTGGTGACCGCAATCCTGGTGCAGAGGGACACCGGCGGCAACCTGGCCGAGATTCTGGATCGCACCGTCTTCGTCATTCGAGAACGGCTGCGGATTCAAGGCGAGATTCAAGTGCAGACCGCCCAGGGAAGACTTACCGGATGGATTTTGAGCGCGCTGCCGGTGGTGATGCTGGTGCTGCTCAACCTGGTGAATCCGGGATACTCCAGTATCCTGCTCAGCGATCCATTCGGCCGCAAGCTGATCTACTTCAGCATCGGGATGCTGGCGGTTGGGCACTTTGATCATTCGCCGCATCGTCAATGGAATCGAGGTTTAGCGAGATATGAGCTTGATCTTTTACATCGCCGTGATGCTTACCGTCTTTCTTCTTGTTGCGCTGCTGCTGGCTCCGGTTATCTTGAGGCCATCGCCGGCCGCCAGACGAATGCTGGAGATGGTGCAGAGCACTCGCCCGGATGAAAGAAGTGTCGGCTACAAAGAGCGGGTGCAAGGGACGATCCTGTCCATGGCCACGAGCTCTGCAGGCCCGGTTGGGGTTGGCCGAGGATGAAAAGATCAAACAGCAGCTGCTGAGCGCGGGAATCAAAAGCAGTCGAAGCATGAACGCATACTCTGCCAGCCGTTTTGTTGGTCCAATGATAGGGCTGGTCTGCGGAAGCTTGATTCGCATCCAACACGGTTTTCTGGGCTTTGTCCCTGGCCGCTGTCTTTTATCTTGTCCCGGATATGTGGCTGAGAATGAAGATCAAGAAACGGAGAGAAAGAATCAGGAAAAGCCTTCCGGATGCACTCGATCTGCTGGTTATCTGCGTGGAGGCGGGCCTGGGTTTGGATCAGGCTATGCTGCGGGTTGGACAGGAGCTGATTATCAGCCACCCGGATATCCACCAGGAATTCATGCAAGTCAACCTGGAGCAGCTTGCGGGAAAGCCGCGGCTGGAAGCATGGAAGAGCGCGGCAGAGCGGACACAGATTCCGGAGTTCTCGCTGTTCGTAAGCATGTTGACGCAAGCGGACCGGTTCGGTACTCCCATTGTCAGAGCGTTGAGCAGGTTTGGTGACGAGATCCGTCTGAAAAGACGGCAACGGGCCGAAGAGATGGCGGCGAAGACCAAAATCAAAATACTCTTTCCCCTGGTGCTTGTTTATATTTCCATGCATTTTCATTGTGTTGCTCGCGCCCGCGATCTTGAACATTGCGAAGAATATGCAGTCGTTCAAGTAGGTGAACTGCTCGCGACGATTCTTCATTATAGAAACAGAATCAGTTTCTTATAGAGTTTTGCAGGTTATGCGAGATTGGGAGAAAGGAGGATACATCAGATGGATACGACAACATTGGTTCGAATCATCGCGGGTGTTTTGGCGGTCGCTGCGCTCGCTTTCCTGATATACCGCAGAAAGCACGCGAAGGTCTAACAACGATTGCGCGGTGGTGAGCTGGTTGAGAGGGCGAGTGGTTTTCCGAAAGAAAGCCACGGATTATTCTTCGCTCTCGGTATTTGGTTCAGTGCTGCACTCGGCGGGAGACATAGCGGTCCCGGTCAAGCGGGACCGCGTGCCGTTTCTGGTCTGACTCAGCACGCTCGAGAAGATTGCGCTTTGCGTGAACGGGATCGATGAGGACAAAGATCGAGCTGAGAGACAGAACCAGCGGCACCACGATCGGTACACAGATCACGATCGCCGACACCTCTCTCACTCGCCTGGCAGGCTTGCTGGGGAGGAGGCAACTCGACCCCGGATGCGGGCTGCTTATCAGGCCGTGTTGCGGCATTCACACGTTTGGCATGTTGTTTCCGATCGACGCGGTCGCGCTCTCTAAAGACCTGCGGGTGGTAAAGCTTTGGCCCAAATTGGTTCCCTTCCGGGTCACCAGCCTGCAATGGAAAGCGCACAGTGTTCTGGAACTGCCGGCCGGACAAATCCGTCATTGCGGGATTCACGTCGGGGACCAACTGGAATTGGTGTAAGTTCCTGCTGAAAGGTCTACTTCGGACAGATCGGGGGACAAAACTCCACCCAGACGACCCGATGTTCATCTCACCAATCCTTTCCACGGCTAATATCTGCTTCGATTCACGCCACATAGCGCCGGCCGGCTTTATCATCGCTTGAACCAATTTCACGGTGAGCAGAGTCGTACAACTTCCAGCCTTCGAGGAGAGATGGGAATGAAGAGCCTAACATGGCTTATGTTGCTACTGGGGACCCTGAGCTTATCTTCCGGATCGTCAAAAGCGTGGGCGCAAAGCGGGATTACTGCGCAAAACGGCCGAAATGTCACGTGTGCTTCCGATGACGGCAAGCGTCATCTATGCCGGGTCGATACCAGCCGGGGGGTGACCATGACGAACCAGCGTAGCGGGTCGCCCTGTGTCCAGGGGCAGACCTGGGGGTATTCGCGATCGGGAATTTGGGTGGACCGCGGCTGCCGGGCGGATTTCTACCTGGCCAGCAACTATCGGCCTGGACCTGGTCCCGGCGGACCTGGTTATGGCGGCGGGACTACCATCACCTGCTCATCGAACAACGGCAAGCGCGTTTACTGCCCGGCGAACACCAGCCGGGGGGTACAACTCACTAACCAGCGAAGCGGTTCCCCTTGCATTCAAGGGCAGACATGGGGATACGACAATCGCGGTATCTGGGTGGACCGCGGCTGCCGGGCAGACTTTGTCACCATGCGACGATAAAAAAGCTTCGGGGCAGCGGTTGGATAAAGAGACGCTGCCCCGAAGGGAATTACGACAGATGCGGTGGGCAAATCGTGGCGCAGCTTTAGCTGCAGGGCTTGCCTGCATCCGCATGGGCGCCTTTTGCCTTGGCAGCCGCTTCGGTCATGTAGGCGCCGGCCTTGGTTGTGCCGTAGTACTTAGTGCCGTAGCAGTGGTAGACCTTGGTGGAGGTGTTCAGCCAAACCATACCGGGTCCACCGCCGGGTGCTGGAGTCGTCGATGTCATGGTCTTGGTTTTCGCTGCTGGGGCGGCAGCGGCAGCCGGAGCTGCAGGCGCAGCAGGTGTGGGGGCGGTTGGTGCGGCAGCCGGAGCTGGTGCCGAGGCGGCAGCGGCGTACCAGGTCTTCACACCCTTGTGACCTCGGCACGCCCCACTCTTGCTCGCGCCGGTCCAGTAGGAGCCATCGTTGCAAAGCCCGGTTGCTCCAGCGGGCGCGCCTGCGGGGGCCTGAGCCACACCTGCCTGAGAAGCGATCATTGCGGTTACAGCCAGCGCGGTTGCGGCCAGCAGCGAACTAACCAATTTCTTCATATGCACTCCAGTTGAGATAAAAGCGAGAATTTTACCGGGTAAAAGCCCACCCATCCTACGACGAGTGGAAATGGGAGTACAAGCGCTTTTCTCGAAGCAAGGACGCCGGGGCTTGATGGAATAAAAAAGCCGTTGGTCAGCAAGGCCCGCAGGTGAAAAACGAAAGCCCCGTTCGCTGATGCGTGAGGGTACAAATGACCGTTTGATTGCTGCGTGCGCCGGATTCTTGCCATCGCAGCTAAGGGCTAGTTAGGCAGTCAATAACATGGAGAAAGGGGTTGCATTAGTGGAACGTATATGAATAAATGGGCTTCCCCATCTGTTTCGGCCCCGAAACTCCGGCCAAATTCCCAGCTACAAGCGACGTTTCCCTCTCCCGGCCCCTAGGCACAAGCTCGATTGCATACGCAGAAAGATAAGGAGAAACGAGATGAACTGGATGCCGATGATTATTCAACTGATCAGCGGTGGCGTTGCTGGAAATATAGCCGGCGCTCTGTTGAAGAGGTTCAATCTAGGCCCTATTGGCAATACCATTGCCGGGATCCTTGGTGGTGTTGGCGGAGGTCAGCTGCTCGGTATCTTGACCGGAGCCGTTGCCCCGGCCGCAAGCGGAGGGCTGGATATGTCTTCCATCCTGTCGAGTGTCGCTGGGGGTGGTGTCGGCGGCGCGGTGATCATGGTCATCGTGGGCCTGGTCAAAACTCAGATGGCGAAATCGGTTACTGCCTGAACGACACCCTATTCCATATAGGGTGAAGTCATTTCCTTGCACGGTCATGTCTTTCCGCCTCTGGGTTGGCCACAGAGGATTGGAAAGGCTCACATCAGCGGCTAAAGTCGTGCCCTGATACAAAACATGAGAGCGGCGGCTATCAAAAAAGGGCGCTTTTCCGCAGATTTGGATCTACAAAGAACAGTTCTCACTTGACAACTGAAGCCGTGCTCTTCGTTCGTCAGCCAACCCGAAAACCGGGACCAGAAGCTCGTCACGCAGAAAGCGGTCATGGCGATCACGGACGGTGTCGTATTCCGTGCTGCGCATAGAGTCTTCGAGGGCGCGCTGCTACTGAGGAGGCTGGCTTGCGCCCGGGGCCGGTTTGGCCTGGGCACTGTCCGGTCCTTTGTAGACCAGGGGAATATGGAAGGGAAGTTCGGCATCGCTACGCCTGGCTTTGGGCTTCTCCTTCGAGGCTTGCCCTTTGCTTTCTTCGGCGACTACAGTTCGCTGGGAATTCACGCAGAGCCAGTTGTTATGCACGTGTTCGAAGACGTGGGAGAAAATGCCCTTCTCCAGAACCGGACCCTTCTCTCCTTTCCAAGTCATGACATAGGTGCCGTTGACGATGGCTACGTCGCCCACGAAGCGCACACTGATCACTTTCTGTTCGAGAGAATCGGGCCCGGCGTTCTTGACGAAAAGGTGAGCGATTTGCTGGTTGCGCGTGGTCACGTCTCCGCCGGCGGAGATGCCGATGTACTGAGGGGCGAGGACCAGTTCGAGGGCATATTGATCGCGCTTGGTGACCGCAGTGGCCCAACGGTCTTCCACCTGCTGCATCTCGCGAAAGGCAGGGGGCACCGTGGTTGCGTTTGCCTGGCTGGTTTGCTGCGCTGCGGCGATCGCACCCGGCAAGGACACGCAGAGAGCAAGGAGTAGAGATTCTGTACGACGACCCATCTGCTTAATCATACCGTTTGTTCAGATTTCTACCTTGATTCCCTCAGGGCGGGTGGTGGTGGTTGTGCCCTACACTGGGCTTGGAGTTTCCCCCATGGCTTCCCTTTCAGATGTATCGTTGGACCGCGGCCTGCCCGCCAGCGTGGAGGCGGAGCGTTCGATTCTGGGCGCGATCCTGCTCGACAACCATTCCTATAACGAGGCCGCGGAAAAGCTGCGCGCGGAAGATTTCTCGCTCGATTCGCATCGGCGCATTTATAGCCGCATGTCGGAGTTGATCGACGCCCGGCGTGCAGTCGATATTGTGACCCTGGCGGAAGAGTTGGGCCGGCGCAAAGAGGTGGAGGCAGTGGGCGGAGTGGCCTACCTTGCGTCCCTCACCGAGGGGCTTCCACGGCGGCCGAGCATTGAAGAGTACGTCCGCATCGTCAAGGACAAATCGCTGTCGCGGCAGCTGATTAATATTTGCAGCAATGCCATCACCCGGGCGGCCGACCAAAGCGATGAAGCGCTGGTGGTGCTGGATGCAGCCGAGTCCGGCTTGCTCGAAGTTTCTGAGCGCGGGATCACGCGTGGTTTTGCCGGGATCCCGGAGATTGTTCGTGACTCCTTCGGGACCATCGACAATTTGTACGCGCAGCAGAAAGAAGTGACCGGGCTGGCGACGCATTACACCCAGTTCGACAAGATGACCAGCGGTTTGCAGGCTTCTGATTTGATCATCATTGCCGCCAGACCGAGCATGGGCAAGACGGCGTGGGCGATCAACATTGCGGAGAACGCCGCGGTGCGCGATGGAAAGATCGTGGCCGTGTTCTCGCTGGAAATGTCGAAGGAGTCGTTGTTGCGGCGCATGCTGGCTTCGCAGGCTCTGGTTTCCATGCAAAAGATCCAGACCGGGTTTATTCCCAAGGCGGACCGGGGCAAGTTGATGGAGGCACTGGAGCGGTTGGCGGAGTCGCGGATTTTTATCGACGATACCCCGGCGATTGCGCTCTCGGAGATGCGGGCCAAGGCGCGGAGGCTGCAGCGGCAGCAAGGCGGGTTGGACCTGATCGTGATTGACTACCTGCAGTTGATGAGCGCTTCCTCGTTTGGAGTGGGCGCAAAACGGTACGAGAATCGAACCCAGGAGGTGTCCGCGATTTCACGTGGGCTTAAGGCTCTGGCCAAGGAACTGCGGGTTCCAGTGGTCGCGCTTTCCCAGCTTAGCCGCGCTTCGGAACAGCGTGGCGGCGATAAGAAGCCGATGCTGTCTGATCTGCGCGAGTCCGGGTCCATTGAACAGGATGCCGACGTGGTGGCGTTTATTCATCGGGACAGCTATTACAACAAGGACGAAAACGGGGAAGAGGATCCCGACGCCAAGAACAAGGCGGAGATCATCATCGCCAAGCAGCGCAATGGTCCGACAGGGTCGGTGCACCTGGCGTACATCGCGGACTGCACGCGCTTCGAGAACATGGCCTTTGGGCAAGCGCCCGGGGATTTCTAGCCAGTAGATGCCGACCCGACCGCTTTGGGCTGAAGTGTCCCGCCATCGGCTGATCGCTAACTATGAACAACTGCGCCGCATGGCCGGCTCCGAGACGGAGTTGGTGCCGGTGGTCAAGGCCAACGCCTATGGCCACGATGTACTGGCGTGCGCTCCGTTGTTGGCTGCCGTAGGAGCCAGGTGGCTGGGGGTGACCTCGACCGAAGAGGGAGTCGCGGTACGCGCGGTCTGTCCTGAGCCGCGCATTCTGTTGATGTCCGGTATCTTCCGCGGTGAGGCCGATACGGTGATCGACCAGGGGTTGACTCCCCTGGTTTGGGAGCCGTGGCAGCTTGATCTCTTAGAGGAAGCCGGGGTCCGGAGGGGTATGCCGGCCGGGTCCGTTGGGGTACACCTGGAGATCGATACGGGAATGTCGCGCCAGGGGGTGCGGGTGGTGGACGCACCTGCGCTATTGCCTCGTTTTCGGAATGGGTCCTGCGTGCGGCTGGAGGGCGTGATGACCCACTTCAGCGCGCCGGAGATCATGTCTTCTGTGCGGCCCAATCCCCAGTTAGCTGGGCTGGAGTCTGCGCTCAACTTGATAGCTGACCTCGGGCTGCGGCCGCAGTGGCTTCATGCGGGGAACTCGTCGAGCGTGGTTGCCGGACCTGACCGGAAGATTTTGCTGGAGATGGCTGCGCGGATGGGGGCGCGGCTGATGTTGCGTCCCGGGCTTGCGCTGTATGGCTACCTCGACCGGCTTACGCTGGATGGGCTGTCGTGGGAGGGCGAGCCTGATTTTGGGCCCGTGCTTGCCTGGAAGACCCAGGTGACGTCGTTGCGGACTGTGCAGAGTGGTGAGGCCGTGGGTTATGGGCGCACCTTCGTTGCTGATCGGGAGACCCGGCTTGCGCTGCTGCCGGTCGGGTATGCGGATGGATACAACCGGCTGCTTTCGAATCGCGGGTATGTGCTGGTGCGCGGGGAGAAGGCGCCGATTGCGGGGCGGGTTTCGATGGACCAGACGGTGGTGGATGTTACGGAGATTCCCGGGGTTGCGATCGGCGATGAAGTGGTGTTGCTGGGGAGTCAGGGCGAGTATTCGATCGATGCGTGGGATCTGGCGGATCTTGCCGAGAGCATACCTTGGGAGGTTTTGTGTGCGATCAGCTCCCGGGTTCCTCGGGTGATCGTGGATTAACCGAAGAAAAGCGTTTGAAGCGCTTCGCCCACCCACCCGTCCTGTTTCCTTCGGGGTTTTTCGACCTTGGGAGCTGAATATTGAGGGCTGTGGTATCCCACATCTCGCGAAAAATGAGCGAGATGTGGGGCACCCGGGAGCTGTGGCAGGGACGGGGTTGAAGCGTTTGAAGGGTTTCGCCCGCCGTTTTCGGCCATCCGTTCTGTTTCCTTCGGGGTTTTCGGCAGAGGATACACTTGAAGTGTATGGCTATGTTTATTGATGAGGCTCGGATTCGGGTAAAAGCGGGGGATGGCGGCAATGGCTGCGTGGCCTTCCGGCGGGAGAAATTTGTTCCGCGCGGCGGTCCGTCCGGCGGGGATGGCGGACGCGGGGGCGACGTCATCATGGAGTCAAGCGAACGGCACAATACGCTGGTTCACTTTCGTTTTAATCCTGAACATAAGGCGGAGCGCGGACGGCACGGCGAAGGATCCAATTGCAGTGGCCGGGAAGGCGTGGATACGATTTTGAAGGTGCCGGTGGGCACCGTGCTTTATGACGACGAGACGGGGGCCCTGGTGCATGACTTCCGCCGGCCGGATGAGCGCATCATCGCCGCCAAAGGCGGACGGGGAGGACGAGGCAATCAGCATTTCGCTACGTCTACTCACCAGGCTCCTCGAGAATCGGAAGCAGGGAGAGAGGGCGAAGAACGGGCTTACCGGCTGGAACTGAAACTGCTCGCCGATGTCGGGCTGGTGGGGTATCCCAACGCGGGCAAATCCACTCTGATCTCGCGGATCTCCGCCGCCAAGCCCAAGATTGCTGATTATCCCTTCACTACCCTGGAGCCAAATCTAGGAGTGGTTTCGGTGGGCGAGCCGCCGCATGAGGACAGCTACGTGGTCGCTGATATTCCAGGTTTGATCGAGGGCGCGCACCTGGGAGCGGGCCTGGGGGTGCAGTTTCTCCGCCACATCGAGCGCACCCGGGTGTTGGTGCACCTGGTGGATGTTTCGGATGCCAGCGGACGGCCGGACCCGGTGGAGGACTTCCGGGTGATCATGGCGGAGTTAAAGAGCTTCGGGCACGGCCTGGATGAAAAGCCGATGTTGGTGGTGGGGTCAAAGGCCGATGTGGCCAATCCGGAGAAGCTCAAGAAGCTGCGCGCGATGGCCAAGCGGCGCAAGCTGCCGTTTTTTGCTATCTCCGCAGTGAGTGGCGCGGGCATCAACGAACTCAAATATGCCGTCGGCGATGTGGTGCGGGCGTCTCGCGAAGCGGAAATGGCTCCCGTTCCCGATAACTCCATCCTGGCTGAATATTAGGATTACGCAGTTGCCAGTCGAGGGGCCGTCACGGACACGATGGCGCGCCGTGGAGCGGGAAGTTGCACCAGCTCCCAAGCCGACCGATCGCGCAGCAGGCGGGAAACAAGGGCGGTGTGCATCGCGTGTCCGGCTCGCTGGGCCACGACCCGGCCAAGGATGCGATGTCCCACCAAGGCGAGATCACCAATCAGGTCCAGCACTTTGTGGCGGACAAATTCGTCGTCAAAACGAAGCGGACCGTTTTGCACCTTGCCATCGCAGAGAACGATCGCGTTCTCCTCGGATGCACCCCGGATCAGGCCCATATCCCGCAGCATTTTTTCATCCTCGCGGAACCCGAACGTGCGGGCGGCTGCGATCTGGGCGCCATAGGCTCCGGCAGCCAGGTCGACGGTGAATGCCTGGCGGCCGATGGGGTGAGCGAAGTTGATGTCGTAGGTAATGCTGTAGCCTTCACCGGGATACACCGCGATGAACTTGCCGTTCTCGCGCACTTCGACGCTTTTCAGGATGCGCAAATATTGGCGCCGGCGCCGCTGGGTGCGTATGCCCACCGCGGCAAACGCTTCCACGTAAGGCAGGGCGCTACCGTCGAGGATGGGTAACTCCAGATTGTCGAGTTCGATGATGACGTTGTCGACGCCCATGCCGATGAGCGCAGAAAGAAGATGCTCGGTGGTGGAGATGAGCACACCCTGGCGCATGATGCTGGTGGCGTAGCTGACCTTGGCGACATTCCTACCGGTGGCTGGGATCTCGTAGTTGTCCAGATCGGTGCGACGAAAAAGGATTCCTGAGCCGGCGGGAGCGGGCAGCAATCGCATGTTCACCGGCGCCCCGCTGTGGAGACCGATTCCTGAGAATTCAATCACCGACGCGATGGTCTTTTCTAAGTGGTCTGCGTCCACGAATCAGTATTCCTGGCTTGCAATGAGTCGCAAAGTCATAGAGTACCTAGGATTAGAAAAGTTGTGATGTGTCAAAAATGACACAAACTGATCGGGCCATCAGACGTACAACCAGGGTGTTAGGTTTACCGCCAGAGGAGAAAGATTGATGGAAAGTTACCGCGACGTGACCGGAGCAGCGGCCAAGCGACGGCCGGAAATGCTGAAAATGATCGCCGAGCTGGTGGGCCTGGAGTCGCCCACGGAAGACCGGGCAGGAGTGAATCGCTGTGTGGCGTTGGTAGAGAGATGGATCAAAGCCAGTGGGGCCCAGAGTCAGCGCAGCAAACAAAGGACTGCGGGGGATCTGCTGGTGGGCCGCTTCGGACCGGCCCGGAGCGCAGTCAAGCCCTTGCTGTTGCTGGGCCACCTGGACACGGTGTGGCCCCTGGGGACGCTAAAGAAGATGCCTTTCCGGGTGGGCCAGGGGCGGGCGTGGGGACCGGGGGTGCTGGACATGAAGGCGGGGGTGGTGATGGCCCTGGGCGCCCTGCGCATGCTGATGGATGCCGGGCAGCTCAGGAGGCCGGTGTGGATTTTGCTCAATAGCGACGAGGAGACCGGCAGCCAGTGTTCGCGAGCACTGACCGAGTCGCTGGCGCGGAAATGCGAGTGCGTTTTTGTCCTGGAGCCCGCCCAGGGCATCCCTGGGGCGTACAAGACGGCAAGAAAAGGGGTGGGCAACTATCACCTGCGGGTGCACGGGGTAGCCGCGCACAGCGGGGTGGACTTCGACCGGGGACACAGCGCAGTGCTGGAACTTGGCCGCCAGATCGAGCGGGCGAGCGGCTTCACGGACCAGGCACGGGGGATCACCGTCAATGCCGGGGTGATTGGGGGCGGGACGCGGTCCAATGTGGTGGCGGCCGAGGCTTGGGCGGAGTTCGATGTCCGCATTGCCAAGGCGATCGATGCAGAGCGCATGGAGCGGCGGTTCCGTTCGTTGCGCGCAGTGGACCGGCAATGCAGGCTGGAGATTACGGGCGGGTTGAATCGGCCGCCCATGGAGCGGACTTCAGGGACAGTCGCATTATTTCGGCGCGCAGCAACAATGGCTGCGGGGTTGGGTTTCCATTTGCAGGAAGCAGCGACAGGCGGAGGTTCGGACGGGAATTTCACCTCGGCCCTGGGTATCCCGACACTGGATGGAATGGGTGCGGTGGGAGAAGGCGCACATGCTCCCCACGAATCTATTCTGCTCGATGCTCTCGTTCCCCGAACAGCACTGCTTGCGGCGATGATTGGCGGTCTTTCTTTGCAGTAGACCGCGGAAAGGGACAGTATGTTGGCCGCTTTCGATGTGACTCTGCTGACTATCTTCGTTCTGTGTTCCACGCAGTTGCTTCGCCCCAAGGGAGAAAAGAAGGGATCGCTCTGAGAGCAGCAGGCTCTGCAAAAGGGTACGTTTTCGTTTCGAGAACGCGTACCTCAGGGGCTAAAGCCAGACGTATTCTCAATCCTTTACGGCCCGACTAAGTCGTGCCCTGATACAAAACCGAGCAGCCTGTTCAGCGGAGGGAGAGATCTTTTGCTGGATCGAGTTGGCTTGCCAGGCGCAGTTGTGCTCCTTCGAGCAGGCTGCTGACCAGGGTCAGCGGCAGCCCGACTACGTTGAAGTAGCAGCCGTGGATGCGGGGAATCCATCGTCCGGCATAACCCTGGATGGCGTAGGCGCCGGCTTTGTCCATGGGCTCGCCACCAGCAACATAATCGGAGATTTCCTGGGGGGAAAGCGTGCGCATGGTCACCTGGGTCATCTCCGCAGCGACTTCGGCTGAACCCGCGGCCCAGACTACGGCCACGCCGGTCACAACTTGATGAGTGCGGCCGGATAGCAACAGCAGCATGCGAGCGGCGTCGGCAGCGTCCGCCGGCTTGCCCATCACTTCTCCATCGCAGACGACCACCGTATCGGCGCCCAGTACCATGATGGGCGTGGCGGAGGGTTGATTGCGGGCGAACACTTCTTCCGCCTTCTCCCGGGCTAGCCGGGTGGAAAAGCGGATCGCATCCTCTCCCGGCGCGCGCGACTCGGGGATGGAGGATGGCTGCACCTCAAATCGATAGCCCGCCTGGGTCAGCAGCTCCCGCCGGCGCGGCGAGGCAGAAGCGAGGATGAGGGTGAAGTTCATGGGTTAGGCATCGGCCACGTGGGTGCCGGTACGGACACCATCCTGGTCACACATGGCCCAGGCCATGCGCGGTGTGTTGTGGGCAATCCCGAAGCGGCCGTCCGGGCCGAGCAGGATGATCCCGCCGTGGCCCTGCAGGCGCGCATGGAGGTAGGCGATGGCGTCCTCGGCGGCTTGTTCCGGCCCCAGCAGGGGCACGCGGTCGACGGCCCATTTGCCCAGGACCAGCTTCATGATGGGCTCGCCCCATCCGGTGAGCGACACGGCCGCACTTCGGTTGTCAGCGTAGCCCCCACAGCCAATGACCGAGGAGTCCCCGACCCGTCCGGGGGTTTTGTTCCGTGTGCCTCCGGTGGAGGTGGCGGCGGCCAGGTTGCCGTCCGCATCCAGCGCGACCGCGCCCACGGTGTCATGCGAGCCGGTTGGGTCGCCGGCAAAGGTGGAATCGGGGATCCCGGCGCTGGCTCGAGCCTTGGCCTCCTGGAGGCGCTGCCGCTCGCGGTCGATGACCAGCTCGGCGTTATCGATCAGGGTCAGCCCGTTTTTCTGGGCGAACGCTTCCGCGCCCTGGCCGACCAGGTAAACGTGGGGGCTGCGTTCGAGCACCAGGCGGGCAGCCTGGATGGGATTCTTCAATCTCTCCACGCAGGCAACGGCGCCAGCGCGCAGGGTTGCGCCATCCATCAGCAGCGCGTCCAGCTGTACCCGTCCATCCGCGGTGAGGAAGCTGCCTCGGCCGGCATCGAAGGTTTCATCATCTTCGAGCACGGTCACGGCGGCCTCGACCGCGTCCAGCGCGGAGGCTCCGCGGCTGAGCAGGGCGTAGCCCACATCTACGGCGCGAATCACGCCGAAGTTATGCGCCTGCAATTGGTCGGCGGGAATGTCCCAGGCGCCGCCATGAACCAGCAGAACAGGAGAGCGAGGGGAGGAGCCTTGGGTCATCGTCAGGCGCGGGGAGCGGGGGACAGATCGGCGGCGGCAGACCGCGCGGCCGTGACTGTGACTCCCTGAGGGCGAAGGTCGGCCGAGGGTGACTCCGCGGGTTTTGGCTGGGCAAGCTGCGGTTTGGTGCGTTGATAGGTATAGCTGATGCGATGAATGACGGTGATGGTAGACAACACGGCCAGCACCCAGAGCACCGGGGCCATCACGCCCCAGCGGTTGAAGAGGGCCCCCAGGATGATGAGGACCACGCGTTCCGGCCGCTCCATGAAGCCCACCTTGCAGGAGCCGATCAGGGCCTCGGCACGGGCCCGGGTGTAGCTGACCATGAGCGACGTGACCATGACAAAGGCGGTCAGCACCGACATAGAAGAATCGGTTGCCGCGGGCATAAAACACCAGCAGGCCGAAGAAGAGAACCACGTCGCTGTAGCGATCGATGACCGAATCGAAGAAGGCTCCGAAGATGGTGACCTGGTGGGTCTGGCGCGCCACCCGTCCGTCGACCATGTCGAAGATACCGGCGCCGATGATGACCAGGCCGGCGTAGAGGAACAGGCGAACGAAATTATGCTCGTTGGCCCAGCCGAAGAGAATGGCAGCGACGGTATTGATGACCAGGCCCAGGAAAGTGAGCACGTTGGGCGAAATACGGGTGAGCGCCAGCCCATCCACGATGCGTTGCAAGAGGACCCCGCAGGCTTTGCCGAAGGCGGCGGTCCAAGTCCAACTAGGGGTCATTGCGCCTCGTCGTGAATCGTAGTGAGCTTGAGAATCTCCAGCTCGCGCTTGCCGTTGGGGGTCACAATGGTCGGCGATATCTCCGACCTGCTTGCCGACCAAGTCCGCGGCCAATGGGCGAAGTGGTGGAGATGAGGCCCTGGTTCACGTCGGATTCCTCGCTGGTAACCAGCTTATAGGTGATCTCTTCATTCTTGGTGGTATCGAAGACCACGACCGTGGATCCAAACGCGATTCTGTCCCTGGGGATGTTGGATAAGTTCACCAGCGCCAGTTCGGCCATGCGCTTCTTGAGCTGGCCCAGGCGGGCATTGACGAAGACCTGGCGCTGCTTGGCCATGTGGTACTCGGCGTTCTCACTCAGGTCTCCCAACGACGCTGCCTTCTTGATCTCGATCGGCAGCTCGTGGGTGAGCTCGTGCTCCAGCACGCGAATTTGTTCTTCCAGTTTTTTCTTTATATGTTCAGGCATTTCGCAATGACCCGGGATGCGCGTGGCCGCCCGCGCTACCTTCTTTCGTGTCGCTGATTTTCAGAGCCTGTGGTTCGTTTTTGCGGGTATGACACCGCGGCCGTGGTTGATAGACGGCCCCATCGCAGCAAAAGACGATTATACGACGGACGGTTCTCCCGCAGGCAGTCTCTGCCTCACCCCTGGGTGTCCCGGCTGTGGCGGGCGGAGCGGGAGTCGAGAAAACTCTGCAGGATGAGCACGGCGGCCACCTGATCGATCACGGCACGACGATCCGACGGCATGCGACCGGCGGCATCCAGATGACGATGGGCTTCGGTGGTGGAGAGCCGTTCATCCCACAACGTGACCTCCACTCCTGTATGGAGCTGCAACGCGTGGGCGAAATCCTGCGCCTTGAGCGCCTGGGGACTGACGTCGCCGGACATGTACAACGGGTTGCCCACCACGACCCGGGTACAGCCGTATCTGCGTACCAGCCTGGCCAGGGAGCCGAGATCCTGACGCCGGTTCTTCCGCACCAGGGTGAGGACGGGCTGAGCGGTGAGCCCCAGCTCATCGGAGACGGCGACACCGACCCGGCGATCGCCGACGTCGAGACCCAGAATGCGACAGGCTGGTGGGTCCGATTCAGGCATAGCTCTTCACAGGCTGTGCGACAGCCTTTGCGGATGTTACTCCAATGTGCTCTGCCTGCGGTGCATTTTGGAGCAAACAAGAGAATCGCATCATAAAATCCAGGTGGAGAATCCAATCCCCAAGGTCCCCGCTTGTGCGACGTTTTCTGGTAGTTGTTTTGCTCCTGGTGCTGGGTGTGCTTGCGCTCGGCTACCGGGATCTGATTAAGCCGGCCACACCGCCGGCAGAGACGATTGTCGAAGTCGTTCCCGGAATGGGTACGCGTGCCATCGGTGCATTGCTTGCGCAGCATGGCATTATCCGCAACCAATACGCATTTGACGCTTGGCATGTGGTGCGCGGCGGAAAGCTGAAAGCGGGAGAATATCAATTCGTTCAGCCGGCGACGCTTCCATCGGTGTACAACCGCATCGTTCGGGGCGATGTGTATACCCGCACGGTGACGATTCCGGAAGGCTATAATCTTTTCGACATCGCCCAGGCGATTGAGGATGCCCAATTGGGGTCAAAGGATAGGTTTCTGGCCGCAGCCAGCCAGGACGTCTCCCTGATTGCCGATCTGGACCCGGGGGCCAAGAGCCTCGAAGGCTATCTCTTTCCCGATACTTACCGCTTTCCTCGCCGGTTGACCCCGCAGCAGATGCAGGCCGCGATGGTGAGGAGATTTCGGCAGAACAGCGCATCGATCGGCCTGACTGGGGATTATCACCGTGTGGTGACCCTGGCTTCGCTGGTGGAAAAGGAGACCCCGGTGGCGGCGGACCGGCCGCTGGTCGCCAGCGTGCTGGAGAACCGGTTGGCCAAGGCGATGCCGCTGATGACCGACCCCACGGTGATCTACGCCGCCATGTTGGAGAAGCGATACCGGGGAACGATTTACCAGTCTGACCTGAAGCGGGACTCGGCCTACAACACCTACCGCCACACGGGTCTGCCGCCGGGGCCGATCTGTAGCCCGGGAACTGCCTCCCTGCAGGCGGCCATGCATCCCGCTGACAGCAATTTTCTTTATTTTGTTGCGGATCCGGCTGCGGCCGGCCACTCGCGATTCGCCTCTACGCTCCAGGAACATGAACGGAATGTGACCGCGTACCGGCAGGGTCTTAAGGATTTACAGGGGGCCCATTGAGGGGCCCTGACGGTGCGGTTGCTCTATACTCGCAGTTCCTGAGTTGAATTGGATGCGGAGAGATTGGTGGAAGTTTTTGGCGCTGTTGCTGCCGGCCTTGGCCGGATGCCTGAGCCACACCCACAAGCTTCAGCAGCCCAAGTTAGCCGGGGTGGCCCTCAATGCCGACGCGGTGCAGTTAGTGGAAGCGATCAATCGCCGGTACGACCAGGTGAACTCGCTGACGGCCACGGTGGAGTTTGCGGCTTCGGTGGGAGGGGCCCACAAAGGGCAAGGAGACGGATTACACCTCGGTACCCGGATATATTCTTTTCCGCAAGCCAAAGATGCTGCGGGTGTTGGGGTTGGTGCCGGTGTTGCGCACCACGCGTTTGACCTGGCGAGCAACGGGGAGAGCTTCACACTGCTGATTCCGCCCCGGAGCCGGGCCATTAATGGCAGTAATGCAGTGAGCAAACCGGCCGCCAATCCGCTGGAGAATATGCGTCCGGAGTTCTTCCTGGATGCCATCCTGATTCAGAGCATCTCTCCCGACCGAATTGTCTCTTTGACCAACACCAGCGCCACCACCATGACCAAGAACAAGCAACTGCTGGAGACTCCGCAATACGAGCTGACGGTGTTAAACCCAGGCAAGGAGGGTGGGGCTCCTGGGGTGGTGAAGGTTTTCAGGCACATCGAGTGATTAAATTCAGCCGGGTCGACCTGATGCCTACAGAGCAGGACATTTACAACAAAGACGGGGATATGGAAACGCAGGTGCTTTACGGGCCGTACCAGACCTTCAACGGCATGCCTTATCCCAGCACGGTCACAATTAACCGGCCGCTGGAGGAATACCGCATCGCTCTTACGGTGGAGAAGGTTACCTTCAACCAGCCGTTACCCGATAAGCAGTTCGAATCGAAGGTGCCTGCGGGTTATAAGGTGCAGCGGATGCCTTAGGGATCGAATCGACGTATCTCAGGGTGAAGAGTCTGTGTGAGAACTCCCCATTGTGTTGTCCCTTCGGGACTCGATTGGCGTGAGATCCTACCCGGCACTCCCGTGCCGGGCTCCAGATTGTCCCGTCCCTGCGGGACTGATTGCGTTGGGGTGACCTGCGGTTCTTTTCTACCCGCTTTCCGGGAAAAAAGATTAGATCAGGCCGGCGCGGGTTGCGTGGGCTTGGATTGCCTGGTTGATCTCGAGCGCCAGGGCCAGCGCATCGCGCGCTTGCTGAGCGGTTACTCGTGGGGCGGTGCGGGTTCTGACCGCATCCAGGAAGGATTGGATTTCCAGGAGCAGAGGTTCTCCGCCCTGGACGACGGGCTTGTTGACGGCAAGAGCTGCGTTGCCGTTCTCCCCCGGAGCAACGTTGATGACGAGCAGATCCTGGCGCGCGTAGTCGATGGAAAGGTACTGGTGGGGCTGGAAGAAGCGCAACTTGCGTACGGTTTCCGTGCTGACCCGGCTGGCGGTAAAGTTGGCTACACAGCCGGAGGCAAATTCGAGGCGCACGTTGGCGATGTCCACCTGGGAGGATAAAATTCTCAGCCCGACGGCGTGCAGCTGTTGCACGGGAGAACGCACCAGGGTGAGAACGATGTCCAGGTCGTGGATCATCAGGTCCAACACCACGTCGACGTCGAGAGCCCGGCGATGGAAGACACTGAGGCGGTGGGCTTCGAAAAACATCGGCCCGTTGACCAGCGACTGGGCGGCGGTCACCGCTGGGTTGAAACGTTCCAGCAAACCCACCTGCAGGATCCGGCTGCCGGCGGCCGCTTGCGCCACCAGGGCATCGGCCTCCGCGAGGGTGACCGCAATGGGCTTTTCCAACAGCACATCGAGCCCCTGGGCCAGGGCCTGTGAGGCCACGGAAAAATGCGCAGACGTGGGCACACAGATGGAAACCGCGTCTAAATGGAGCCGGCCTTCGCGGCATGCCTCCAGGCATGCTTCCGGCGAGGAATAGACGGTTAGGTTTTCCTCCTGGCGGAGTTTTTCGACTGTGGCCGGATCGGTATCCACAATGGCAGCGACCCGCACCCCGCTACCCTCCAGTTGACGGTAGATACGCAGGTGGTTACGGCCAAAGGTTCCAGCTCCGAAGACGGCGACGCTGAGAGCCTTTTCGCTTCTCATAGGCACAGGCGAGCGTAGTGAAGTGCGGCTTTTTTTGAGAAAAAGCCGCGCCGACGGCAATTGCTCTCGGTACGGCAGAAGCGAAAAGGCTGAGCGTCGCGACTGTCTGCCATGGGTAAGTTATTTATTTGCCTTGCACCACACCGAGACATTTGGTGTAGAGGGCGAGTAGCTGATTTACCTGGTCTTCCGGCTTGGCGCCGGAGGCGCCGACAAAGCCAGCGGCGGCCGAAGTTGCTCTGATGATCCCCGTCGTCGCAGCGACAAACTTCAATAAATCCAGCGCGATGTCTTCATTGCGGCGCGAGCCATTCGGGGTGGTGACAGCCTGATCCATGTACTTCCTCCGTGGCGATGCTACCAGAAGCTGGGGAGTGGTTCGAGTATGCTGCTACTTGCGGCGGCCAAAGCGGCGCAAGGGTGACTTGGTTGGCGGTGATCGCGATCCAACAGATTCGACGCATGCGTGGCGGGGCCCAGAGCCACCTGATGCTCGCCTCGGACGGCAATCTGTACGTGGTCAAATTTCGCAACAACCCGCAGCATGTGCGGGTGCTGGCCAACGAGTTCCTGGCCACGCGGCTGGCGGCGGCGATCGGGCTGACGGTCCCTCCGTCCGAGGTGATCGAGGTGAGCGAGTGGCTGATCCAGAACACGGGAGAGCTGACCATCGAGCTGCGCGGCGGAGGGCAACGGTGCCAGGCTGGCCTGCACTTCGCCTCGCGCTGGGTGGGAGGATTGATGCCGGGGCAGACGGTCGACTATCTGCCCCAGGAGCAGCTGCTGGAAGTGCGTAACCTGGCCGAGTTCGCCGGTATCCTGGCCCTGGACAAGTGGACCTGCAACATCAATGGACGACAGGCGGTTTTTCAGAAGACCCGGCGGGAACGCCGGTACAACGCTACGTTTATCGACCAGGGATACTGTTTTCACGCGGGGGACTGGAAATTTGTGGATGCCCAGCTGGGCGGTGTTTTTGCCGAGAATACGGTGTATCGCGGCGTCACCGGGTGGGCGAGCTTCGAACCCTGGCTGAGCCGGATAGAAAATTTCGCTCCGGAAGCCGCCTGGAGCATCGCGGAGATGATTCCCCCGGAGTGGTACGGGGGGGACTTGAGCGCGCTGGAAGTATTGATCGATCGCTTGCTGGCGCGGCGGGCGCGGGTGCGGGAGCTGATCGTGGGATTTGGGGAATCGGCGCGAAGGCCATTTCCGAATTGGGGGGAGGCGGGGGAAAAGAGGTTGAGGGAGAGGTTGGGGGAAGTACAGTGGGTGCAAGATAGTGAGCGGGGTGGAAGAGTTTAGGGGAGAGGAGAAGGACATGGCGGAACGCAAGCAATGCGAGTTTCAGCTTATCCGTTATGTGCCGGATCCGGTGAAGAACGAGTTTGTCAATATTGGGGTGCTGTTGCGCGCTGAAGGAGAACCGGGCACGCTGCGGTTTACCCGGGATTGGGGCCGGGTTCGGTGCCTGGATCCGGAAGCGGATACGGCGATGCTCGAAGCCCTGGAGATCGAGATCGGGCAGCGTTTGCGAACCCAACCCGCCAACCATCCCAAGCCCATCACTGGCCCTGCTGGAGGAGTCGCTTTCCAACGGGGTACAGATGAGCGAGAGCAAGGCCCATTTGGCCGAGAGTTTCCTTGCCGGCCTGGAAGAACTGATGCGCCAGTACGTGGATACTCCGCCGCGGCCCCGGATGCAACGCCGCGGTGGCCGCTCTGCGCTGCACGCGGCGATGCGCACACGCTTTGAGGAGGCAGGGGTTTGGACGCTGATGCGCAAGCAGATTGCCGCCGCCGACTACACCAAGCCCGGCGATCCGCTACGCATTGATTGCGGCTATCGGCCGAATGGGGTGGTACGGATGTTCCAGGCGATCTCACTGGAGAGCGACGCGGACGATGCCAAGCTGCTGGCCTTCAGCGCGCTTAGCCTGGTGGCCGGGGTGAAGCGGGTGGAAAGGGCCGATCTGGAACTGACCGCGATTGTGGAACCCATTCGCCAGGCGGAGGGAGACGAGCCCAGCGAAGAGCGGATCGTCCAGTACCGGTTTGGGGTGGAAATCATGGAGGAACATACCATTCGAGTGATGACCTCGTCCGAGCTGCCACGCATCGCCGAGACGGCGCGGCGGGAGCTTCGCGTCTGATAGGTGGGATAATCGGCAACATGAACGCCTCTCCAGTGGTTGGCGTGGTCATGGGCAGCAAGAGCGATTACGAGGTGCTTCTGCCTTGCCTGGACCTGTTGCGGGAGTTCGCCATCCCCCATGAAGCACGCATTGTCTCTGCCCATCGGACCCCGGATTGGCTTTTTCAGTATGCCGAGCAAGCGGAGCCGCGGGGGCTGAAGATCATCATCGCGGCCGCGGGCGGAGCGGCGCATTTGCCGGGAATGCTGGCGGCCAAGACGATTGTTCCGGTGCTGGCGGTGCCGGTTCCTTCCACTTGCCTGCAGGGGATCGATTCTCTGCTTTCGATTGTGCAGATGCCGAAAGGGGTCCCGGTAGCGACGCTGGCGATCGGTAAGCCAGGCGCCGCCAATGCGGCGTTGCTGGCGGTGGCCATCCTGGCGAGTCACGACCCGGAGCTGGGAAGCCGGCTCCGCTCCTGGCGGCAGGCGAGGGCGCAGGAAGTGCTGGAAACGGAGCTACCATTTTGACGACGAGCGCGATCCCTCAGGGTTCGACCATTGGGATTTTGGGGGGCGGGCAACTGGGCCGTATGACGGCTATGGCGGCGCGTTCGATGGGCTACCGGGTACAGGTGATGGACCCCGACCCTTCCTGCCCGGCGCGGTTCGTGGTGGATGCATGCTTTGTCGGGTCGTGGGATGACGCCAAGGCAGCGTCCGACCTGGCTCGGGGCAGCGATGTGATCACTTTGGAGATTGAGCAGATTTCGATTGCTTCGCTGGAGGCGGCAGAGCGGCATGCGCCGGTGCGTCCGGGTAAGGCGATCCTGGCCATGGTCCAGGATCGGATCCGGCAGAAGAATTGGTTGCGAGATCAGGGTTTTCCGGTCGGGCCTTACCGGGCTATTTATTCGGAGGCCGACCTGGCGGATGCGGTATCGGAACTGGGTGGGCGCATCTATCTCAAGCGCGCACAGGGTGGGTACGACGGCCGGGGCCAGGTGAAACTCGACGGGACGGATACGGGGGCCGCGTGGCGGGCGTTGGGAGAGCAACCTTGCGTGGCGGAGCAGGCGGTCGATCTGCAAGCTGAGATTTCGGTGATGGTGGCGCGGAATCCCAGCGGGGAGGTGGTGGCGTACCCCGCGGCCAGGAATCATCATGAACAGCAGATTCTGGTGTGGAGCGCGCTTCCCTCTTCCATACCGGCGTGGCTGGAAGGCAAGGCGCAGGAGCTGGCTACCGGGATGGCCCGGCAGTTGGGGCTGGAGGGGTTGCTGGCGGTGGAGATGTTCGTGACGGAAGGGGATGGCCTGTTTGTGAATGAACTGGCGCCGCGGCCACACAATAGCTATCACGCGAGCGAGCGGTGCTGCGTTACCAGCCAGTTTGAACAGGCGGTGCGCGCGGTGTGCGATTTGCCTTTAGGCGATGTAAGGATCGTTCGGCCGGCGGCGATTGCTAATTTGCTGGGCGATTTGTGGTTGGAGGGAGAACCGCGGTTCGCTCGGGCACTGGCGGTGCCGGAGGTTCGTTTGCATTTGTATGAGAAGCATACGGCTCGGGCGGGGCGGAAGATGGGGCACCTTTCGGCGACTGCGGACACGGCGGAAGAGGCGGTGGCTCGGGTGCTGGAGGCTAAGAGCCGGTTGTAGGCGGGGGTGGAGTTAGGGTTTTGGCCCTTTTTCAGAAAGAGGTTCAGGTTTCTGGTATCCCCACAACTCGCGAATACGAGCGAGAGGCCCCGAATTTTCCGTAGAGATTAAATCGTTCGATGGGGCTTTGCCCCTTCTTTTCGGCCCAGGTACGCTTTGGCGAACCTGGGGCACCCGTCCTTACCCTCCAAATTCTCTGCGCCTTCTCCACCCTCAGCAGCGTGATGGACTCGGCTTTAGCCTATGTCTTCGCTCCAGTTTTCCAGGTATTTTTTCATCTCCGCCATGAAGCGGCCGGCGTCGGCTCCGTCGATGATGCGGTGATCGAAGCCCAGGGTTAAGACGGATGATGCTGCGGATGGCAATCGAGTCGGAACCGTTTTCATCGGTAACTACGGTTGGCTCTTTAAAGAGACCGCCGACACCGAGAATGGCCGACTCCGGCTGGTTAATGACCGGGGTGCCGAATTGCTCGCCGAAAATGCCGGGATTGGTAATCGTGAATGTGCCAGATGCTACTTCTTCCGGCTTGAGCTTCTTGGCCCGGGCTCGCTCCGCCAGATCGACGATGGCTCGCGCGATCCCCAGAAAACTCTTGTCTTCCGCCTGGCGGATGACAGGCACGATCAGCCCCCAATCCAGGGCAACGGCAATGCCTAGATTGATGTTCTTGTGGTAACGGATGGCGTCGCCCTCCATCGAAGCGTTCACGATGGGCATCTTGCGCAGGGTGGCAATGACCGCGCGGGAAAGGAAGGGCATGTAGGTGAGCTTGACGCCGTTGCGCTGCTCGTACTTGGATTTTTCTTTCTCCCGAATGCGCACGATGCGGCTCATGTCGATCTTGAAGACAGTGTGCACGTGAGCGCTGGTGCGCTTGGAGTCGACCATGCGCTGGGCGATGATCGAGCGCATGCGGGTCAGCGGCACCAGTTCGTCCCCGGGCATGGCCACTGGGGCAGCGGGCGGCGCGGCTGGTTTGGCCGCGGCAGGGGCCGCAGCTGGCGGAGCCACAGGTGGTTTGGGAGCGGGCGCCGCCGGGGCGGGTGCGCTCCCCTTGGCCAGATAGCCGAGAATGTCTTCCTTGGTGATCCTGCCGGCTGAGCCGGTGCCCGGAACCTGGCGCAGGTCGAGATTGTTCTCCCGGGCGATGCGGCGCACCAGGGGCGAGGAGCGAACGCGTTCTCCCGATTCGGCGTCTGCCGTGTCGCTTTCGGTTTCTACTTCGGCGGCCGGCGCAGGAGCTGCGGCGCTTGGACTGCCGCGGGTGCGGCTCCGGCCACGCCGATGGTGGCCACTACGGTGTTGATCTGGACGGTGGTGCCGGCCTGGACTTTGATTTCAGAGAGCACGCCGGCCGCGGGCGAGGGAATCTCGGCGTCTACCTTGTCGGTGGAGATCTCGAACAGGGGCTCGTCCTGTTGCACCGTATCGCCAGGCTTCTTCAACCACTTGGTGATGGTGCCTTCAAAAATCGATTCGCCCATCTGGGGCATGATCACATCGGTGAGCGAGGCCGGCGCAGCTTGGGCCACGGGAGCGGGCGGGTTGCTGTTGCTGGGCGGGTCAACCTTCGCGGGAGTTGGGGCCGCTGGCGTTGGAGCTGGCGCGGCGGCGGGCTGACCGTCTGCGTCACCGATCACGCCGACTACGGTGTTGATCTGGACGGTGTTGCCTTCGGCGATTTTGACTTCGGTGAGGATTCCGCTGGCGGGCGAGGGTATCTCAGCGTCCACTTTGTCGGTGGAAATTTCAAACAGAGGCTCGTCCCGCTGCACCGTGTCACCCTGCTTCTTGAGCCACTTGGTGATGGTGCCTTCAAAAATCGACTCGCCCATCTGGGGCATGATCACATCGGTCGGCATGGACTCCCTTTCGCTACGGCGAACTTCCTATTCTAGTGCAATCCTGAAGTGACTGGGTGCGCGTAGGGCAGCAGATCGTCCAGCGTTTCCACCCATACCATCTGACGGCCAAAAACCCGGCCAAAGTGCCGGGATACGGAATTGGCCACCTGGCCGAGGGAAGGCGCAGCGTCTACTTCTGCTTCGATGCTGGTCACGCCGCGGTCGCGAATGCCGCAGGGCACGATGAGTTCAAAGTCGTTGAGATCGGTGGTTACGTTGAGGGCAAAGCCGTGGGTGGTCACGCCGCGGGCCACGTGGACACCCAGGGCGGCAATTTTCTTCTCGGCCACGGCGCCTCCAGGCATGGTCCAGACGCCGGCACGGCCGGGTGCTCGTTGCGTCAGGATGCCGTAGTCGGCACAGGCACGAATGAGGACTTCTTCCAGCTTGCGCAGATACTCGACGATGCCCAGCGGAGGGGTGAAGCTGCGCAGATGCAGGATGGGGTAACCCACCAGCTGGCCCGGCCCGTGGTAGGTGACGTCGCCTCCGCGGTTGGTCTCAAACAGCGAGATGCCCCGCCGCGCCAGGAAATCCGGGTCTGCCACGACGTGCTCGCGGTGGGCGTTCCGGCCCAGGGTAAGCACAGGCGGATGCTCGACCAGCAGCACCACATCGCCGATGCTTTCCTGTTGCCGCAGGGCGCTGACCTGCTGTTGCAGGGCGAGCGCCGCGGCGTAATCAAGGCGTCCGAGATCCACCACGGAGATGGACGGCTCAGACATTAATGGCCATGTTCTCCACGCTGCCAAAGCCGTCCAGCATGGCTTCTGCCAGGGTTGGGTGGGCGTGGATGGTGAACATCAGATCCTCGATGGTGGCTTCCAGTTCCATGGCGACTACGGCTTCGGCTACCAATTCCGTGGCCTGGGGGCCGATGATGTGCACGCCCAGCACCTCGCCGTACTTGGCGTCGGCAACGATTTTCACGAAGCCTTCGTGAGAGCCGACGATGGAGGCCTTGGAGTTGGCGGAAAAGGGAAACTTGCCTACCTTCACCTCGTGACCTGCGGCCTTGGCCTGGGCTTCGGTGAGGCCGACGCTGCCGATTTGGGGTTCACAGTAGGTGCAGGCAGGGATGCGGTCCCGGCGCACCGGCCGTGCGCGCTTTCCGGCTATCTTTGCGGCGACCACCATGCCCGCCATGGCCGCCACGTGGGCCAGCTGCGGCAGACCGGCGACGACATCACCGATGGCGTAGATGCCGGGTTCCTTGGTTTGCATCCACTCGTCCACGCGAATAAAGCCGCGCTCCACTTCGATTTTGGTGGACTCGAGACCGATGTTGGCGGTGCGTGGCGCGCGGCCAACGGCCACCAGGACCTTCTCCGCTTCCTTCACCACCTGCTTGCCGTCGGCGCTGGTAAAGGTGACCTTCACGCCGTCCTTGGTCTTCTCGACTTTGTCGACCTTAGCGCCGGTGTGGGTGTCGATGCCTCGCTTGCGGAAATTGCGAGCCAGTTCCTTGCTCACGTCCTCGTCTTCGTTGGGAACCACGCGCGGCAGGTACTCAACGATGGTGATGTCGCTGCCAAAGCTCTTGAAGATGGAGCCGAACTCGACGCCTACCGCCCCGGCACCAATGACCACCATGGACTTGGGAATCTGGGGAAGGGTGAGGATCTCCATGTTGGTGAGGATGCTGGTGGCGTCCGATTCCACCCCTGGCAGCATGCGAGCGTCAGAGCCGGTGGCGATCACCACATTTTTGGCTTGCACGACTTTCTTCTCGCCGTTGGCTGCCTCGACCGAGATGGAGTGAATACCATTGTTGGCGGCGCCGGTGAGGCGGCCAGTTCCCTCGATGGTGGTGACCTTGTTCTTACGCATGAGGAAGTCGAGACCCTTCACGTGCTTGGTGATGATCCCGTTTTTGCGATCGAGGATGGTCTTCCAGTTGATGGTGACCGTACCCACCCCTTCAATGCCGTGTTCGGCCGCATGCTTCAGGTGGTCATAGACTTCGGCATCAAAGAGCAGGGACTTGGTGGGAATGCAGCCCCAGTGGAGGCAGGTGCCGCCCAGTTTCTTTTCCCGCTCGATCAGGCCGACCTTCAGCCCGTATTGCCCGGCGCGGATGGCGGTGGTGTATCCCCCGGGACCGCCGCCAATGATGACCATGTCGTAGATTGTTTCTGCCACAGCAAGCTCCTAATCTAAATCTGTTCGTCCTGAATCTGTTCGTCGTTATGGACACAAAACTCTTATTTTACGCGAGCCGCGCCGGGCGCTCCGTTGTGCCACACTGAACGGGTGCGCCCGCACCTGGCAACGCTCGTGGCGGATTTCCGCCGCTATGATGAGCAGCTCGCAGTCGTTACCCACCGCGGCAATCGCCGTTTTTCATCCAGTTACGCGGACCTGGCGCGGCTGAGCGGGCGCTGCGCCCATGCGCTCGATCAGCTCGGCCTGCAGCCGGGCGACCGGGTTTTGCTCTGGGGCAGCAACTCGGTGGAGTGGGTAGCGGCCTTCTTTGGATGCGTTCTGCGCGGAATCGTTGCAGTTCCGCTGGACGCCGCCGGCAGCGTGGAGTTTGCCCGACGGGTGGTGGCGGAAGTGCAGCCACGACTGCTGGTGGGCGACTTGGCGCTGCTGCAGCAGCTCGATGGTGGAATTCCTACGCTGGGGTTCGCCGGCATGCGCGCTTCCCTGCCGTCACCGGATTTTCGACCGGCTCCCGGGCTTTCGCGGGATACTCCACTGCAGATCATTTTTACTTCCGGGACCACAGGGGAGCCCAAGGGGATCGTGCACACGCATGGGAATGTGCTGGCTTCGCTCGATCCGCTGGAGAAGGAGATTGGCAAGTATCTGCGCTATGAACGGTTTGTGCATCCGCTGCGCATTCTACACACGCTACCGCTGAGCCATGTGTTCGGGCAATTCATGGGTCTTTGGGTTCCGCCTCTGCTGGTGGCAGAAGTGCATTTTGAAGACCGGCTCCAGGCGCCTCGCCTGGCCAGGCTTATCAAGCAGGAACGCATCTCGGTTTTGGCGGCGGTTCCGCGGGTGCTCGATCTCGTCCGAGGGTGGGTGGAAGCCGAGTTTCCCGGGCTGCGGGAGAGCGCCGTGGCCGCCCGAGGCGAGCCGATTGCGAAGCGCTGGTGGCGGTTCCGTGCTCTGCATCGCCGGCTGGGGTTTAAATTCTGGGCTTTCGTGTCGGGTGGGGCCACGCTGCCTGCCGACCTGGAGAGTTTCTGGACCACGGTTGGCTTCGCGCTGATCCAGGGTTACGGGATGACCGAGACGACCGCGCTGGTGACCCTGAATCACCCCTTTAAGATTGCCCGCGGCAGCATCGGCAAACCTCTTGCGGGCCGGGAGGTGCGGATCGGGCCCGATGGGGAGATCCTGGTGCGCGGCGACTCCATTGCTTCCCAGTTGTGGCAGCACGGCGGCTTGCAGGCCAGGGATCCGGGTTGGCTGGCCACGGGTGACCTGGCCACCCGCAACGCGGAGGGAGAGCTGATCTTTGCCGGGCGCAAGGGTGACGTGATTGTCACGGCTGCCGGGTTAAATATTCATCCCCAGGATCTGGAGGCGGTGTTGCGGCGGCAGCCTGGGCTGCGAGATTGCCTGATTGTGAACTACGATTCCGCCGCTGGCCCGGTGCCCGCCGCGGTGCTGATCTCTGATAGTGCAGACGATGCTCTGCAGAGCGCGGTCGACGGCGCCAACCGCGAACTGGCGGCCTTCCAGCAGATTCGGTATTGGCTGCGCTGGCCCCAACCGGAGTTTCCCCGCACGTCCACGGGCAAGGTTTTGCGGCGGCAGGTGCAGAGTTGGGCGCAGCAATCGCTCGCGGGGGGAGGGCTTGCGGTTGCGGACCCCTCCGACCGCCTGCTCGAAGCGTTGCGCCGGTTAGGTGCGACCCAAGAGGCTGTGGCGGCGAGTGACCGTTTGGCTGAGGACCTGCACCTGGATAGCCTGGCTATGGTGCAACTGCAGTCCACGCTCGAAACCGAGTTTGGCCTGGAACTCGACGACGCGGTATGGGAACAGGTGAGAACGGTGGGCGATCTGCGAGGTTTGTTGTCCCAGGGTCCTGTGGCGCACGGGGCTCCCGGCGGCAGCGCGACCTCGGGGCCGATGGCCGTGGTTCCGGCAGCAGAGGGTGCGCCGGAGCGGTTGCCGGTAATCCCGAGCAGGAAAGAGGACGCGGTTTTTCCACGCTGGACGTGGTGGCCGGCCATCTATTGGGTGCGCGCCGGTTTTCTCGAGGGCGTGATGCGTCCGTTGTTGGGGTTGGTGCTTGCCCCTCGCATCGCGCCGCGGGTTCCGCTGGCGCGGCCCTCTTTGCTGATCGCTAACCACCTCACGGCCTTTGATGTGCCGGTGGTTCTTTATACCCTGACCAGCAATGACCGCGATCATGTGGCGGTCGCTATGTCGGCGCAGTTGTTGATGGGATGGCGGCGGGGCAAGGCGGAGCGGCATCGCCTGGCCAGCGTGTTTACTCCGTTGGCGTATTGGCTGGTGAGCGCGCTGTTCAATGTTTTTCCATTGCCTCGCGGGGCTGGGTTGCGGCAGAGTTTCGCGCACGCCGGGGAGGCCATGGATAAGGGCTATCACGTGCTGGTTTTTCCAGAAGGACGGCGGTCTCGGGATGGACGGTTGCAGGCGTTCGAGCCGGGGATTGGTTTGCTGGCACAGGAGTCGGAAGTGCCGGTACAACCGATTTTTGTGAGCGGATTGAAGCGGCTTAAGGGGGAGAAATGGCCGGATCGCGGGATGGTGACGGTTCGCTTGGGCGAGCCATTGGTTATGGAGCCAGGTGAGGAACCGCAAAGCTTTACGCGACGGTTGGAGGCTGCCATGGCTGGGTTAGAAGGTAATCCGGACCGCTAGCTTCTTCTGCCCGCGATCGCGATCATCCCAGCAAGCGCGCGGCTTCTTTGGCGAAGTAGGTCACGGTGAAGCCGGCTCCGGCACGGCGAATGGAAATGAGCGATTCCAGGATGGCACGCTCGCGGTCCAGCCAGCCTTTGGCGAAGGCGGCTTGGAGCATGGCGTATTCGCCGGAGACCTGGTAGGCGCCAATCGGCACATCAAGCCGCTCCCTTGCGGCGCGCAGGACGTCGAGGTAGGGCATGGCCGGCTTCATCAGGATCATGTCGGCGCCTTCGGCGATGTCCTGGTCGATCTCACGCATGGCCTCGCGGAAGTTGGCGCCGTCCATCTGGTAGGTGCGCCGGTCGCCGAACTGGGGCGCGGAGTCGGCGGCTTCGCGGAAGGGTCCGTAGAAGGCAGAGGCGAACTTCGCCGCATAGGACAGAATGGGCACCTGCTCCAGGCCAGCATCATCCAGGTGGTCGCGAATGGCTGCCACCCGGCCATCCATCATGTCAGACGGAGCTACGATATCGGCGCCGGCTGCGGCTAGCGATACGGCGGTCCGGGCGATCAGGCTGAGGCTAGGGTCATTCTGGATTTCGTAGTCCTCGCCGTTTTTGCTGATGACGCCGCAATGGCCGTGCGAGGTGTATTCGCAGAGACAGACATCGACGATCAGCAGGAGTTTTTTGGCCGCCGGTTTAAAGGCGCGTAGCGCCTGCTGCACGATGCCGTCTTCCGCCCAGGCGCCACTGGCTTCCTCATCCTTGGCCTCGGGAAGTCCGAAGAGCAGCAAACCGCCGAGGCCGAGGCGCGCAGCTTCTTCCACTTCTTTCATCGCTTCGTCGACGGAGAGGTTATAGACGCCGGGCATGGAGCTGATTTCGCGGCGGATGCCTTCGCCCGGACAAATGAAGAGCGGGTATATGAAGGTTTCGGGGCGAAGATGAACTTCTCGTACCAACGAGCGCATGGCTTCGGTGCGGCGTAAGCGGCGAAGGCGGGTCACAGGGAATTCCATGGATTGATTTTACGGGGATCGTGTTTTTGAAGTTCGGCCCTGATCAAAAAGGGATTCGATCAAGAGAGACAATGAATTGGATCCCATCGACTCGTAGGCCGGAAAGCCGGCTGTCGTTGGTAACGAAAAGGTCGGTGTCTGCCATCGCAGCGCATGCTAACTGAATAGCATCCGGTGCCCGGAGAGTGCGATCAAGGCGCAATTCGGCAAATCGTCTCGCAGCGCGCAGGTCGAACGACAGAACGAATGCCGTCGCGGTGATTACACGCTCGTACTCTTTACAGCGGTCGAAATCTTGACGCTCCCGAGGCTTGACCAATATTTCGCCCACGGTCATCGCCGAGGTGATCAGCTGGTCACCTCGTTGCAGCATGCGCTCCCGCAGTTCACGCGCATTCCTGCCTTCCGGACCACGATGTTCAAGAAAATAAATAAAGATATTGGTGTCCCAAAAGACGCGACTCATTCCCAACCAGCGCGCAAACGAGCCACGTACTCGTCAGCGTGTTCGTCGGCCCACAAATCCTTACCCGACCCACAGAGAGCTAAGAGCGGATCGGACTGAATTGCTTTTTCGACCTGGGAGCGACTCCAGTCGTGGTACCACTGCAGAAGATCTTCATAACCTGGGGGAATCTCGTCTGCTTCAGGAGTGATCTTGCTGCCTGCACGTTGTGGATCGAAGATGTCCCCCGTACGAAATAAGCGACGATGCTTGGGCCGGGTTTCGTAAAGCATTCGATAGCGAGCGGGTTTTGGAGGCCGATTTGCGACACAGTGGAGGGCAGCATGGACATACACACCCGGTCGCCGCTCGTCGACGATCGCTTCTTTCGCGGCTCGTTCCACGATTTCATTCAGCGTGAAATCGCTTCTGGAAGGATTCTCGCGGTGAAGTAAAGCGGTAGCAAGCCAGACCTCATCCGCAACCTTGATCTTGGACACTGTTTTGAGGTTCATGCCGAAGCTCCCGCCTCCGTTAATCCTAATCTGATGATAGTGTAATTACATTAAATGTGGAATGTAAATAGTATTTAATAGAATTCCCCCTGGCCATGCTCTAGCATGATTCCGTGAGCCTGTTAGAACCAGTTCCGTTGGTGGTGGAGGAGTGCAGCTGTGACGCGCTGGAGTGGGGGCGGCTGCTGGAGCTGGTGGCGAGTTTCGTCCATTCGTCGGTTACGCGCGAGTGGCTGCTTGCGATGATGCCGTCCCGGGATAGCTCGTGGATTGAGCTGCAGCACGACCTGGTGAGCGAGATGCGCTTGCTGCTGGGCCAGGGCGTCTCCCCTTCGTTGGGCGGGTTGTTCGACCCGACCACGCTGACGGATAAAGCGCGCATCCAGGGAGCGTTGTTGGAGCCGGAAGAGATCCGCGACCTGCTGTTTCTGGTGGACAACATCACCACCTGGCAGGCGTTGATCGAGCGCCCTCCCGAAAATGTGGCCTCCCAGCTCGCTGGGCTGAAAGCCCTGAGCGAGTTGCCCGCGGGGGCACAACTGGCGAACCTGGCGCGTTCGCTGCGGTCGCGCCTCAATCCCGATGGCTCGCTGAGCGATGATGCGTCCCCCGATCTGCGGCGCATCCGGCGGGAGATGGAACGCCAGCAAAGAGTGATCGAAGAGAGCCTGCGCAGTACCTTGCGCCGTCTTTCGGAAGGAGGCAGCACGCAGGAGGACCTGATCACTATCCGCGGGGAGCGTTTCGTGATCCCGGTCAAGTCGGAGCATAAGCGGCGCATTCCCGGAGTGGTGCATGGCGCTTCTTCGAGCGGGCAGACGGTCTACCTGGAGCCGCTCGAGACCATCGAGCAAAATAACGAACTGGTGCGGCTGATCGAAGAAGAACAGGCCGAGACCCGGCGCATTTTTTTGGCCATGACGCGGGAGATTGGGGTGCAGTCCCATGCCATCGCACAAGGCGCGGCGATTCTGGCCCAGTTGGATGGCCTGCAGGCTCGGGGACGCTTTGCCGCCGAGTTTGCATGCGTACGTCCGCGGTTTGCCGATCCGGCGGCGCCGGTGCTTGAGCTCACGCAGGCGCGCCATCCGTTGCTCGAAAAGCGGTTGCGGGCGAGACAGGCAGCGGTGGTTCCGCTGACCCTGGCTTTGAACGACGCTGCAGCGGCAGCTGATCATCAGCGGTCCCAATACCGGCGGCAAGACGGTGGCGCTCAAGACGACTGGTCTGCTGGGCATGATGGCCCAGGCGGGAATCCCGGTGCCTGCGGTGGAGGCGGTCTTCCCGCTTTTCGATGCGTTTCTGGCCGATATCGGGGACGCGCAGTCGATCGAGCAGAATCTTTCAACGTTTTCCGCCCATATCACCAACCTGGAGCGCATCTCGCAGCTGGCGGATGCGTTTTCGCTGGTTTTGCTGGATGAGCTGGGTTCGGCTACCGATCCGGAAGAAGGTGCTGCTCTGGCGGTGGCCATCGCTGGATATTTTCTGGAGCGCCATGCGTGGTGCCTCATCTCAACCCATCACACTTCGCTGAAACTCTATGCTGCGAAACGGACGGGAGTACTCAATGCGTCGGTGGGCTTTGATGAAGAGACGCTGGCGCCGACGTTTGCGCTGCGGCTGGGGGTTCCTGGCGCTTCGGCCGGCATCAACATTGCCCAGCGCCTGGGTCTCAATTCCGCCATCATCGCCAATGCGCGGGAGCAGCAGAACACGCAGACGCAGGACATTGCTCACTTCCTGGACCAGCTACATAGCCAGCTCGACGCCGTCGCGCGGGAACGCGAGGAGTTGAAGCGACGCGAGCAGGAAGTGGCACGGGAGAAGAACCGGCTGGAGAGCGAGGGGCTCAAGGAGTGGCGGGGGAAAGTACGCGACCTGGAACAGCAACTGCAGTCGTTACTGAAGGACTTTACCTACCAGATCCGGGAGACGGTGCGGGCGATCGATGACCGGGCTGCACAGCAGAAGCTCTCCAAGGAAGCGGAGCGGCGGATGGCTCGGCTGCGGCGGGAGTTCAGCGAGCAATTTAACTCCGTGGTGGTGGCACAACACAGCGGAGCCGACCGGGGAGACAGCAACGCACAGCCACACCTGGTGCGGCATGTATCGATTGGGGATACGGTGAAGCTGAAATCGCTGGGCAAGACCGGCGTGGTGCAGCGGCAGGTGGATGGCAACGCCTTCGAAGTAGCGGTGGGGCCGATGAAGATGCGCGTAGCCCGGGATGATATCGCGGAAGTGATCGCGGGGCGTGAGATCAGGGCAGTGAGTCCACTGGAGGCGGCGCGGGGGCGCGGGGTTACGGTCTCGATTGCCCATCCGGAGGAGATGGTTCGCCCGGAGCTTAACGTGATCGGGCGCACCGTGGAAGAGGCGACCGGTGAGGTGGAGCAGTATCTGGATCGCGCGTTTCTGGCTGGGTTGCCGCGGGTCCGGATCGTGCATGGCATGGGTATGGGCGTGTTGCGGAAGGCGCTGCGGGCGCTTATGGAGCGGCATCCGCATGTGGCCCTGGTGGGTGAGGCTAGTCCCAGTGAGGGCGGAGCGGGGGCCACGGTGGTCGATTTGCGGGTTTAGCGGGCCGGTCGAGCAAAAGCGATCGTTGGGGCTGCGCCCATCTTTTTCGGCCCACCCGTCCTGATCCCTCTAATTTTCTGCGACTGGAGAGAGCAGGTTATTTTTCGTCGTCGAAGTGGAGGAAGAGGTTGTTGAGCGATTCCGATAGAGTCGGATGCGCAATGACCGCGGCTTGCAGCACGCTGTATTTCAGATGGCCCATCATGGCCATTTGAATGACCGTCATGACTTCCCCACCCTCGATTCCCAGCACCGTTGCACCCAGGATCTCTTCGGTGTCGGCATCGACGACGGCTTTCATCAGGCCTCGGGTTTCGTCCATCTCGATCGCGCGCGCTACAGAGGTCATGGGCATCCTGGCTACACGGATCTTCTTTCCGGATTTTTTTGCTTCGGTTTCTGTCATGCCGACGCGGCCGAGTTGCGGATCCATGAAGACGGTGTAGGGCACCATGCGGTCGTGCACGGTGCGATTGCCGCCATCAAAGAGGTTGGCTTTCAGAATGCGGTAGTCGTCGTAAGAGATGTGGGTGAACTGCGGACCGCCCTTTACATCGCCGATGACCCAAACGCCGCGAGCTGAAGTCTCCAGCCGCTCGTTGGCGCGGATAAAGCCGTGTTCGTCGGTGTCGATGCCGGCCGCAGCCGGATTCAATGCACGAGTGTTGGGCACACGCCCGGTCGCTACCAGGAGATCGGTGCCTTCTACGGTCTGCGCCTTGCCTTCGACCATGACCGTCAGACTGATGACGCCATTAGCCTGGACGGCCTTCTGCGTGCGCGCATTGAGCAGCACCTCGATGCCATCCTCTCGCAGGATCTTCGCGACCTCAGCAGCGACGTCCGGATCTTCTTCACGCAGAAGCTGCGATCCCGACTGGATCACGGTTACCTTACTGCCGAAGCGGCGAAACATCTGAGAGAACTCGATGCCAATGTACCCACCGCCCACGATCAGTAAGTGTTCCGGTACGCGGCCCAACTCCATGATGCTTTCGTTGTCGAGGTGAGGAACAGTATCGAGACCCTCGATCGCGGGGAGGGCGCTGCGGGTGCCGGTATTGATGAAGATTTGGGGGGCGGCCAGATACCGCGTCCCTCCGTCGCGGAGGGCGACGCTTATTTTTCCGGGGCCAGTAAAGGAGGCTTCGCCGCGAATAAGTTCTGCATGGGCGTTGGCCAACCTTTTTTCCCGGCTGCGACGAAAGGTGCTGACAACGTTCCGCTTTCTTTCCCGGACGCGGGCCATGTCGACAGCAACGGGCCCCACATCGACACCGTAATCGCTACCTCGGCGGGCCAGATAGGCAACGCGCGCGCTGGCCACCATGGTTTTGGTGGGAGTGCAACCGGTATTGATACAAGTACCACCTGCATGCTCGCGCTCGATCATGGCAGTCTTCTTTCCCGCGGCTGTCAGAACCTCGGCCAGGGGATTGCCCCCCTGGCCGGAGCCGACGATGATAGCGTCAAAGTTCTCCGTACTTGCATCCGCACTCATGTGCGACCACCTCCCAGGAGTAAAACACTATGATGCCGCGGCGCATTCGCTGGACTGCGGATTTACAGGTGAGATACCAACAGCAGGCCGCCACCCACTGCGACCAGGTCCTCGATCAGGGCAAGGGGAAAGTCGGGAAGCATGGAGCTGAACCGGCGGCGGTAGTGATAGCCGGCGAAGGCACCCGCTACGCCGCCCAGTCCTCCGAGAACCGCGCCCAACAAGGGGGCGGCGGCGAGGGAAATGCATAGGGCGGCACCGCATAGGGCGCCAAAAAGGATGCGGACGCCGAGGGGCCCGGCCTGAGTCCTGGGCGGGATGAAAGACAGCTTGTCGGCGATCAGTTCGCCGAGAGCGAAGAGGGTGAAAATCACCAGGGAGATTTTGTTGGCAAAGAAGGCGAGCAGAGATCCGTCGAGGTGCAGCCATCCCAGATGAGCGCCCCAGGCAACCACCGCTGGAGCGGTCATCGAGCGCAAACCACAAACGCAACCAAGCAGGAAGGCGTAGAGGAGGATCACCATGGATCCACGATGGCTTGCGCCCAAGCAGATGTCAACCGCGATGGTTTCGTTAGGGCGCCGGGTTGTTCATCTGACTCACCTGGGTCTCCGGAGCCAGGGTGAGTGCGTCCTGCAGGCGGAAGGTGACGACGGACTCCGCCGGGAATGGATAGATCGCGGTTGCCGGTAAAGGCTGCACCGAGAGCTCCTGCCCCGCCTCCAGCCAGGCCGCCGACAAGCAGGCCCACGCCTCCGGTGGCGAGTCCTCCAATCAGCATACCCATGCCCGCGCCGCCGCCGATAAAGGCTGCGCTGCGCTTGCCTTTTCCTTTTTTGGTTCGCGCCAGGTTGCTGGTATCGATGCGGTAGGTGGCGCCGTTGACTTCCAGCCGGGTCAGGGTCAACGCCAGTACAGATTTTCCTTTGAAGTGTCCACGCTTGTGGGCTACCAGGACTTCGCCGCTGGCTGCAGAACCGGAGGGCACGGCAACGGTGTTGCCTTCCACCACGGGCTCGGCCAGGACGCCGGTAAAGCGGTCGCCGGACTCGGCATGTTTGACGTCGATGGTCTGGTTGAGACGCACTTGCAAACGAGTGCCGGCAGGGAAGGACCAAGGCGGGTTGGGGCGCGGGTTTTGCCGGAGCTGGATTGGGCGCGGGTGCGGGGTTTCCAGGAACGCTGTTGGCCGCGGTGGCCGGGTTGCCGCCGGGCGCAGCCGGCGGAGTTTGCGCGGCGGGCACAGGGCTGGTCTTGTTGGTGCATCCGGCAAGCGCAAACGACAGTGCGGAGGCCAGAATCGTAAACGTGGCAATGGCTCGCCAGCGAGTGGGGGAATCGTTCATCGGGGCGCCTCAAAGGCAAAGCGTACCGCGAACCATCGGGTAAGGATGCGACACTTTTGTGTTAGTAGACTGGGGTTGACATGAGATCGCGCGTTCCGTTGGCTATCCTGGCTCTGGCGTTGCCGTTGGCTCCGTTGGCGGCGCCGCTGCTGGCTGCGGGACTCACCCTTTGACGGCGTTGCTCATTCGCAATTTTTTCTCCGAGCTCTGCCATCAGGATCCTGACCGGAGTTTCATGCTGGGTGGGGCGCCGGTGGCGGTGTGCGTGCGGTGCCTGGGGATTTACTGGGGAGTGGCGGTTGGGGCGTTGGTTCGGTTGAGGATGGCTCGCCGGTTGCTGGCTGTGGCGGTGGTGCTCAATTTAGTGGATGTCGCTACGGGCGTGTTGCATTGGCATGGTAACGAGCCCATGTTTCGGTTCTTTGTCGGGTTGATGCTTGGCGTGGGGGTGGGGGCGGTTCTTTGGGGGGTCGATCTCTCAACCCGGAAAGATGCGACCGCCTGAAAAGCAGGCCCGGTGTAGAGATGTCGTGCATCGCGACCTTCATGGTGTCCGATTGGGAACTGCAGATCCCGCGACTCCCCCGGATTTTCCTGTCGAAGGTTGCGGCTTCGATCGGCTGGTAAGGGCCGTGATGTAGGAAATCCGGGTACGCTCCTAATGACATCGATAGAGTTGCGGGTCGAGGACCGTGGTATCCCACATCTCGCGAAAAACGAGCGAGATGTGGGGCACCCGGCCTTTGTTGCCGGTACAGAAACCCGGTCATTTCTCTCCCGGCTCGCTTCAGCGAGTCGGCTGCTCCGGGATGACAAAGAAAAGAGCAGTATTTTGGTCTGGATTGGGCACCCGTCCAGGGAGACAGGAAGGTGTAGAGCCCTCAGTCGGCGCGGTAGGTTACTCGGCCTTCGCTGATAGTCAGCCTCACCTTGCCTAGCATTGGCCAGCCGTCGAAGGGGGTGTTGCTGGATTTGGAGCGGGTAGCCGCGGCTTGAAAGGTCCATTCTGCCTTGGGATCGAAGAGGACTACGTCGGCGAAGGCTCCGACGGACAGGCTGCCGCGGCCGCGCAGGTTCAGGAGGTTGGCGGGCTGGGTGCTCAGCAGGGTAATCAGGCGGCTAAGCGAGACCTTGTGTTTGCGATGAAGCACATCGAGGGTCAGGCCTAGAGCGGACTCGAGGCCGGTGATGCCGTTGGGCGCGCGCTCGAACTCCTGCTCCTTTTCGTGCACCGCGTGGGGAGCGTGGTCGGTGGCGATGCAATCAATGGAACCATCGAGCAGACCCTCAAGCATAGCGCGGCGATCCGACTCTGCGCGCAAAGGTGGATTCATCTTGGCATTGGTGTTGTACTCGCCGACCGCCGCCTCGGTGAGGACAAAATGGTGGGGCGCAACCTCACAGGTTACGTGCAGCCCGTTGCGTCTGGCTTTGCGAACCGCATCCAGCGCCGCAGCCGTGGACAAGTGAGCCACGTGCAAGTGAGCGCGACCACCCTTGAGCTCGGCGAGCAAACGAAGATCACGCTCGACCAAGCCGGCTTCCGCGGCCACCGGCATACCGCGCAGGCCGAGCCGGAAAGCGAGGGCTCCGGCGTTCATGGAGCATCCGCCCGTCATGCGCGTGTCCTCGGCATGCTGGATTACCGGTAGCCCGGCACGAGCCGCAGCCGCCAGTGCCTGGTGCATGATCGCCTCGCCCAGGATGGGCTTGCCATCGTCGGTGACCGCAACTGCGCCGGCGGCCTTGAGCGAGCCGTACTCGGTGAGGGCTTCGCCCATGCTGCCGCGGGTAGCCGCCGCGATAGGAAACACGCGCGCACTGGGATTGCGCTCCGCGCTCTGCATCCAGCGCGTGGTTTCCACCGAATCGTTGACTGGAACAGTGTTGGGCATGGCACAGACGGTGGTGAATCCACCCGCCGCCGCCGCCGCAGTGCCGGTCGCAATCGTTTCCTTATAGCCCTGCCCCGGCTCGCGCAGGTGGACGTGGATATCGACCAGACCCGGGGCCACCACCAGGCCACCGGCCTCGATGATCTCCGCGTCCGCCTGTTTGGCCGCGGCCGTCAATTTGCCGTGGGGCTCAACGGCGGCCACGCGGCCGTCTTTGAGCAAGAGGTCGCGGCTGGCGTCTATCCCGGCGGAAGGATCGACCAGGTGGCCTCCGCGGATCAGGATCGCGTTCAAGCGCCACTCGCTTTTCCGGCCGCAGGCGCTTTTCTGACCGCGGGCTTTCGCGCTTCGTCCGGGCGGGCCTTCGGCACGGCTTTTCCCTGTTCAGGGACCAGGGCGCGATGAATCAGGGCCATGCGAATGGCCACGCCGTTGCGTACCTGATCAGCAATCACGGATTGCGGCCCATCGGCCACATCGCTGGTAATTTCGAGTCCACGGATCATGGGACCCGGGTGCATCACGATGGCCTGGGGTGCACTGGTTCGCAGCCGCTCACTATGGAGTTGATAGCGAGTGGTGTACTCCTCGAGGTCGATGTGTACCCCGGTCAGCCGTTCTTTCTGGATGCGCAGCATCATGACAATCTGCGCTTGCTTGAGCGCGCGATCGAAATCTCTCTCGATGGCGATACCGGGGCCCAATTCCAGGGCCACATCGGGCAGCAGCGCGGGCGGGCCGCAGAGCAGGACGCGGGCACCGAGCCGGGGCAGCAGAAGCGCATTGGAGCGAGCCACCCGGGAGTGCAGAATGTCGCCGGTAATCGCCACCGTAATGCCTTGCAGCAGGGTTTCGCCTGGGGCGTTTTCGGGCCGGCCCAGAGCGCGGAGCATGGTTCTCACGTCCAGCAGCGCCTGGGAGGGATGTTCGTGCATGCCATCCCCGGCGTTCAGTACCGGCAAGCCCGGTAGCCTGGGCCAGCAGGTACGGGGCCCCGGAAGAAAGATGGCGCAGGATGATGCACTCCGCGCCCAACGCGCGAAGAGTGATGCCGGTGTCTTTGAGCGACTCGCCCTTTTCAATCGAGGATGATTGGGAACTGATCAGTGCGGTGTCCGCGCCCAAGCCCTTGGCCGCCAGCTCGAAGGAGGTTCGCGTGCGGGTACTGGATTCGTAGAAGAGGAGGGCAACGCGGCGATGGGCCAAGCGGTGGGCGCGCGCTGCGGGCTCCTGGGCTTCAAGCTCCGTGGCCAGGCGCAGGATGGCGGAGACGTCGTCCACAGCAAGCGAGGTAACGGAGAGCAACGATCGCGCAGACGGATCCCCAACGGTCGCAGGAGTGGGCAGCGCGACGCGAGGTGGCTCCGATATGGCTTTGATAGCTGTCATGGTTGGGGCAGTGGCGATTGTGCCGTGGCATTCTTCCGCAATCAGGGCACGCGGAAGGTTAGTCGGCGCGTTCGACCAGGATCACTTTTTCGTCGTTGTCGATCTCCCGCAGTTTGACCTCGACAATTTCACGATCGGTGGTCTGCACATGCCGGCCGACAAAGCTGGCTTCGATGGGCAACTCGCGATGGCCGCGGTCAATCAGCACCAGCAGTTGTACGCGCCGCGGACGGCCGTGGTCAAAGAGAGCGTCCAACGCAGCGCGGATGGTTCTGCCGGTGTAGAGAACATCGTCAATCAAAATGATGTCGCGGCCGGCAATGTCAAAGCCGATGGCGCCGGGTACGACGACCGGCCGAAGGTCGCGGGTGGAAAGGTCATCGCGATAGAAGTTGATATCAAGGACTCCAGTATCAACCGGCGATTTCTCGATCCCGCCGATGAGGTGCCCCAGGCGCTGGGCCAGGGGTACCCCGCGGCGCTTGATGCCGACGAGTCCCAGGTTCTGGCCGCCGTTGTTTTTCTCGATGATCTGGTGCGCCAGCCGAATCAGCGTGCGCTCGATTTCCGATGCCGACATGATGCGGGATTTTTCCCGCAGCACTGGTGTCGCAGTGACTTTTGCTTTGCTCATAATTGCTCTGGCCGGATGATACGAGGGTTAATGTTTTTTTGCCATGAATTGGACGAGGGCCAATTAGCCGTTGCCCACCGGGGTTTTGCGCGGGGCAAGTAAACGGACACCCAAAGCGCCCCCAATCGCGGAAAAGAGAATGATGCCCACGGAGGTGGTGGCCGCGTTGATCAGGGTGTACGCGGCGCGCCCATCCGGCGACATGAGAAAGTGAACATAAGCGCGCCACTGGGCCTCGGCATCGGGATTGGTTTTGACCAGCGCGGTCGATTGCTGAATGACTGCATCGTAGAACTGATCGATAGCGTGGCCCTGGTGCAGGACGAAGCGGGCAAAGACGCGCCAGATGGCGGTGGCAATGACGGAACTGTAGGCGGCGATAAGCCCGGCGACGGCACCGATGCGCACCCCGGAGCGCGTTTCCAACAGAAACCCGGGAGCCCGCCGGTGATAGAGGACGATCGCCAGCACCGCGCCGCCGACTACCCACAGACAGCATCCCCAGGACAAGACGGAAACGGCGCTCAGCAGACCGGCAGGGACGGCAACGAACAGCGCGGCCACGATGGCGTCTTTCCAGGAGATTCCCTGGGCCCGCAGGGGTGGCCCGGCAGGGCGGGCGCCGCCATAGATGGTCTCACCCTCTTCCTGCTGGGCAAACTTGAGTTGCGGCGAACCGCAGTTGGGGCAGAACAGTTCTGATGCGCTGAGATTCGCGCCACACCGATGGCAGAGCAGATTCATCCCTCTTGAAGCTATCTCAGGGGCGAGCGGAGCGCAATCGAGGGTTTAATTCGTACCTTTTTCTTCGTTATCAAAGCCGTGAGGAAGGTCCAGGGCGATCAGGGTGAAGTGCGTGGGGGAGCTTCCGTCGCCGAAAGCGACAATGTGCTGATGGCGGGTGGATCCAGCCTTCAACTGCAAATCATTGGGACTGTGGGATGTAGTGTGGTCATGATCAGAATGGTCGCAGGTGAGACCCTCCCTGGTCGTCGATTGGGCGCCGACCGCTTTACCTCCCTCACACTCGATCACGTTACCGTATTCGCTCAAGGCCTTGCGATAAAAGGCCAGCACCTGATCGCGGTCATCCGCGGATTTGTAGTGAGCCACCCTGACGCGCAGCTTAAAGGAGCCAAAACCCATGTCCACCCTGGCTGACCTATTTCCGTCGTCCGCCGTGTCGGTCACCGCCCCGGGATAGGCAGGGAGACCAAGATCGGCAGCGGAGGTCTGGTCTTTATTGACGGCGATGCCGCCAAAGGGAGTGGCAATCTTTACGTTGTCGCCATCGCTGGACTTGTCCACCTTCACCTTGCAGCCAGCCGCACCAATGAGGAGTACGGCGAGCAATGAAGATCCCGTGATGCCAGCTTTCATGTTTTCCCTCCCTTTCATGTGTACGCGCAGCGAGTCTTTCATGTTCCGGAAAAGTTCCGCTAGTGGTTAGGTTGCGTTTTGGGAGTCCAGTCCCGAAGGGACGGCTGAACTTAGCCCAGGACGATAGTCCTGGGTACATCAAGAAACATGATTAAAGTCCCGAAGGGACGGCTGAAGGTTGTCCAGGATGGCGTCGCGACCCATTTTCAGCCGTCCCTGCGGGACTGTTCGTCCTTTCAAATCAACCCAGGACTAGCGTCCTGGGCTAGGTACAGCCGTCCCTTCGGGACTAGATTCCCCTAAGCTGATTTTTACGGCCCGACTTAAAGTCGTGCCCTGAATACAAAACCAAACCGGGGCACTCGAAAGGGAGGAGCCACCCGGACTGAGTCGTTCCGATTTGCTGTGCATCTCTCAACAGAGGATTCGCCCATTGTCTAAATCGCTGTTATTTTCCCCTATCCAGCTGGCAGGCGTCAGCGTCCCAAACCGCGTTTTCGTCTCTCCCATGTGCCAGTACTCGAGCGAGGACGGATTCAGCAATGACTGGCACCTGGTGCATTTGGGAAGCCGTGCCGTGGGTGGCGCAGGATTGGTGTTTACCGAAGCAGCGGCTGTTCTTCCCGAGGGCCGGATCACGCCGCAAGATCTGGGATTGTGGAAAGACGATCACATTGCAGGACTGAAACGAATTGTGGAATTTGTTCATGGCCAGGGTGCACGGGCAGGAGTGCAGCTGGCGCACGCGGGGCGCAAGGCCAGCATGGCGCGCCCGTGGGCTAAAGAGCAGCGGTTTCTGACCCCGGGCGAAGGCGGGTGGCAAAATGTGATGGCCCCCAGCGCGGTTCGTTTTGCGGAAAACTTCGCTCCGCCGATGGCACTGGACCTCGCAGGGATTCAAAGTCTGATCAGGGCCTTCACCCAGGCCACAGAGCGGGCTTTGGAGGCAGGATTCGACCTGGTCGAGGTGCACGCCGCGCATGGCTACCTGCTGCATGAATTTCTCTCCCCCCTAAGCAACCAGCGCACCGACCAATATGGCGGCGAGTTTGAAAATCGCATTCGCATGCTGGTGGAAGTGGTGGACGCATTGCGGGCGGTCTTGCCCGCTGAGCTTCCGCTACTGGTACGGATTTCAGCGACGGACTGGGTCGAAGGCGGTTGGGACATCGAGCAATCGGTAGCCTTGGCCAAGGTGCTGAAGCAACATAAGGTGGATTTGATCGACGTCTCCTCCGGGGGCATGGCAGCGACGGCGGTGATGCCGATTGGACCGGGTTACCAGACACCGTTTGCGGAGCGCATCCGGCGGGAGGCGGAGATCGCCACGGGCGCAGTGGGCATGATTACTGCAGCAGCCCAGGCGGAACACATCCTGCGGACAGGCCAGGCGGATGTGGTCCTGCTGGCGCGAGAGTTGCTGCGGGAACCATACTGGCCGCTGCAGGCGGCCGCGCAACTCGGGAACGTTACGAGTTGGCCGGCACAGTACCTTCGTGCGGCGCCGCAAGGGAGCAAGGAGCGCGAACCGACGGTTGAATCCCCTGTGCGGGTAACAGCGACGATCTAGAGAAACGAAGGCGTTGTCATACTTGGTGTGTTGCGCGCAGAAATCCACCGGACTGGGCAAGAAAAGCTCCGGTGGCGAGGCAAGCTGTCCTATACTTCTGAGCGAAGGCGGGTCCGTGTAAGCCTCGCCGCCGGAATATTAGTATGGCTACTCACCTGCCTCAGCAACGTGCCCCGCAAAAACCGGAGATCCCCGACAAGCTTTATTTCCGCATCGGTGAGGTTGCCCGCTTGTGCTCGGTAGCGCCCTATGTTCTGCGCTTCTGGGAGACGGAATTTACCCAGCTCAAGCCGAACAAGAGCGGTACGGGCCAGCGGCTCTATCGCCGGCGCGATGTAGAGATGGCTTTGCGGGTGAAGCGGCTGCTCTACGACGAGGGTTACACCATTGCCGGCGCCCGGCAGGCGATCCAGGCGGAAACGCGGAACAAGCGAAGCAGCGGACAACCGGAACTGCCCTTGCCGCAGCAGCAACAGTCGATGCAGCTTCTGGAAGCCCGGCTGCACAAAGTGCGCAAGGAATTGCGCGAGATCCAGGGCATACTTGCGGCGCCCACGCCACAACTACAAGTAGAGGTCAAGGAGCGGCCAGCCCCCCCGGCCGCAAAACCTGGTTTGTTCGAACTTTAAATCGTTCCAACTGTAAGATTTAGGCCGGCTTGGTTACGGCTCCCTCTTGAGCGCCGTGTAAAGCGCCCTCGGATACGATACTGCCATGGTTCATAAAGCGTTCCATGGCCTGCATGGCGCAGCCCTGTCCGCAGAGGTGGTAGAAGTCAGGATTGCCGCTTTCCGCCTTGTTCCAGGGCAAGAGGGTGAAGCGTTGCCCCGGCTGGCCCTCTTCGAAGCAGGGAACGTCCCCTAGTACCACCATCCACCAGTGATTGGCCTCAAGCTTTTTGCGGCCGCAAATGTCGCAAGTGAACGAGACATCCCAAACCATCGCTTACCTCATCTTGTTCAAGACTTCCCTCCTGCGTTTCTCTTCCCAATGTGAATTGCCGGAAAAGAAGTGCTTGCGCACCAAACAGGAAAGCCAGATCAGCCGCCGATAGTCATCGAGGCAGCTGGGGAGCCGTGCTAAAGTAGCGGTAAGCACGGGCCGGAACGATTATAAAGCGGTTCCCAGTGACTGGGCTTGATAAAGATCGCGAGATGGTTTGCGTTGCCGAAAACAGGCAATGAGTCTTTCGATGAGCCGGGTTCCACTGCGTAGCCGCGGCAGCCTATGTAAAGCCGGTGAATCCAGTGACTTGTCCCGAATGTTCCTCTTCCAGTTTCCGTTTGTCGCGCTTCCGCATGAAAGATCTTGAGCGGCTGCTACTGCTGCAATACCCGGTGCGTTGCCGCCATTGTCAACGTCGCTTGTACGCGGGATGGCCGCTGGCCCTGGTCCTGTTACAGGCGGGCCGGGTGCGTCGCGAGCGCCGCAGCCACGAAGCTACCCACTGAGGACGCGGGCACGAAGGAAATCGAGCCTGACTACCGCGTAACCGCGCTCAGGATGGCCTCTTCATTGCGGACCTCTTCCGTAGAGGCATCGGTTTGGACCGGCAGGCACAGGACTGGGCAGTGGACCCTGGAGATTACCTGCAGGACCGTGCTCAAGTGAAAGTCTTGTTCTGCCAACTCCCTGTCGGGAGAGCCGAGCAGCAGTAAATCTACCGCATATTTTTGGACATAACGGTCTATCAGATCCGCCGCGTTGCCCGCATCGACAATATGCTCGACGGGAACAGTGTGAGACTCGTTGAAGGGCGCGAGAAAGCGAAGTTGCTCCAGGCAGTGCGCGGCCCCCGACTGCCGATCGCCTTCGATAACATGAAGAAGTATTAATTGTCTGAGAGCCACCTGGTGGGCACACTGCACGGCGCGGATCGAAGCAGGGGAGAAATCGGTCGCTGCGAGCACGCGCCCCCAACAAGCAGCCCACGGCAAAGACTTCGTAGCGGCGGGCGAAATGGTCATGATGGGGCAGCGTGACTTGGCCAGAAGTTGCCGTGCGACAGTGCCCAATGCAAGCCGTCCGGCCTCGGTTTTTGCGCGGGTTCCCAATATCAGCAAATCGGCGTGATTGTCCTTCACCGCCTGCAAAATGCGCTCGCAGACAGTTCCGCTTTCCATGACCGAATGAACCGGGATGCCAAGCGCGCTTGTTTCCTCTTCTATTTTCCTAAGTTCCAAAGCCGCCGCCTGGTTCGCTGCCAGGAACAAGGGGGCTCCCTCGGGGAAGGCATAGGCAAGGGGATCGATCACATGTATGACAACCAAAGTGGAGCGGTACATTTGCGCCATGATCTGGGCATAACGGAGCGCCTCGGAAGCCGGGTGGCTCAGATCCGTCGCTACGGCGATCGTTTTGAATTTCAGAATGTTGTGGTTCATTGCTCTGTTCTCCTGAGGACAGCATGCTTCGGCGGCCGGGAATGCGCAGTGATGCGGATCACAGGAGTTCGCTATAGCAAGTGATCTGGTGATTTCCATCACAGACGTAAACCACTTATTTCCGTGATCCTGACAGCAATCACTTGCGTGTGGCGCCGAAGGCGAACGCGTGGTCACAGAAAGAGGTCCGTCATGATTACTACTTCCGGGAGCCAGTTGCCGAGGGAGCGCGAAAGGTCTGGTTTGGGCCCCGTAGGTCTGCGATTTCGATCCATCCTGATAGCGACAGATTGTTCCCCCGCGAGTGCGACGGCCGTTCGGCTGGCTGCGCGGCTGGCCAAGCAGTTCCACGCCAAGCTCTACCTGCTGCACGCGGCGATGCCTGAACTCTATGGTGTTGGCATGCTGGGGCCGGTTCCTGAACTCGCAATGTTAGATCTAAGGGCTACCCAGTCGAACCTGCACAAATATGCGCTGCGGATTCCTGAGTTGCGCACGGTGGCACACAAAGAGATAGTTTTTCTCGGTTCTCCCGGTCACGGGATTGAATCCGCGGGGAAATCTCATGAGATTGATTTGCTGGTGCTTGGTTGCCACGGGCGCCAGGGCCTGGCAAAACTGGCGATTGGCTCGGTCGCGGAATGGGCCATCGGACGCTTTCCCTATCCTGTGCTGGTGGCCGGGCCTACCTGCAACGAGAGGTTCCACCCGTTCCGGTCTATTGTCCTCGCGACTGACCTGAGAGAGCAGTCGTTGCGTGCGGCGCAATATGCCGGCTCACTCGCGGAAGAGCACCAAGCGAAGTTGACGATCGTCAATGTGCTTCCAACCACCAGCACGGCGGAGGAGCGAGCGAGCGACGAGCTGAGCGCTAGCAGGAAGCTGCACGCGCTGTTGCCGAGTGAGTGCCGAGACTGCTGCACCCTGAAATTCGATTTAAGGGCTGGCGAGATCGCCCCGGCCATCCTTCAGTCGGCGCGAGAAAACAAAGCCAATCTCATTGTCCTGGGCGCACCTCACAGAGCGCCGCTGGCAGATCATATGCCGAGGACAAAGCTTTCAGCAGTGATTCGCGAAGCGCACTGTCCGGTGCTCCTTGTGCCGCCGCACTCCTCTTGATCGGCTCGAACGAAGGATGGCAAGTGTGCGCTACGGCACAGCCTTTCGGCAAAAAATGCCGCAGACTCAGGTAAGGAGACAGAGATGAACACCACGCATTTGTCCTCGATGAGCCGGCCAAAATCCATTTTGGTGGCGACAGATTTGAAAGATCTGGATTTTCTGCTTCCGGTGGCCGTTGCCCAAGCCAGGATGACCGGAGCGATGATTCGGCTACTCCACGTAATTCCTCCGCAAGCCTACGCGTCGGTTGAAGCGGGAGCTTACCCATTCGAGGGAAAAGAAAAGGCATACCGCGCTGCGGAGGCGGCTCTTGCCAAAGCCAAGCAGGAATTGAAAGAGAAGGATTTGGCTTGCGCTTATGAGGTTCGTCATGGGCGGCCGGTGGATGAGATCAAGCGTTGTATTCGTGAACACGGCATAGACCGGCTGATTGTCGGAACATCCAGCAGAGGGAAGTTGGGTAAGCTTCTCGTTGGATCGGTCGCAGAAGAATTGATTCGGAGTTTGGATATTCCTGTTTGTACCGTGGGTCCACACTTCAAGCCACTGGCGGAGGATCGCCCTCGCCGGATCCTCCTCACCCTCTCGCTACGTCATCACCCTGAACCTGCGCTCCGGTTCGCATTTGATCTTGCCGCCGGCTTGCCGGCAGAGCTCACGGTGCTCCACGTCGGCGAGCAGGATCTCGGGGACGAGGGCCTTGCAGCGGGCGCCATGTCTAAAATTCAGGAGCTGCTTCTGGGAATCCGATCCGCGTCAGTCAAACCGCAGATTCGCATACGTTGTGGTGAACCGGGGGAAGAGATTATTGCTGAATGTACGGCGGAGAATCCGGAGTTGCTGGTTCTGGGCGCAATTTCCGCGTCCCCGTTCAGTGCCAAGTTCCGCACGGGCGTGGCCTACCGGGTGATTGCGGAAGCGCCGTGCCCTGCCTTCACCCTGCGCAGTGGAGCAAAGACCAAACCGGGCGGCAAATACCGCGAGTTTTCCAGAGTGGAGATGGGTTCGACTTAATCCGGAGAGTTATTGCCGCTTTGGCTTGTGAGCGGTGACAGCGGTCACAGCCGGGGTTGGGAAAACCATGCACACTTTCAATCGGGCGGTGCTGAAGACCGCCAGACCCGGGCCTAAGAGCTCACGCGGACCAGGGTGTGATTTCTGTCACAGTGAATGAACAGTCCCATCGAATTCGTGCAGGAGGTACTTATGGCTACTACTACACATTCCGTTGCGGTTACATTTGAGCACATGCTTGTTCCGACTGATTTCACAGACGTCTCGGACCGTGCTCTGGAATACGCGAAGAGTCTAGCCAAACAGGGGAATTCGGAATTGCTTCTGGCCCATGTGAATCCCCCGATAGACCGGATTGCTTCACCTGAAGCCGCCTGGATGGATAGGTTTGAAATCCAGGGCATGCGGGAGCAGCAATTGGAAGAAAGCGGCGCCGCTTTGCGCTCTGAGGGATACCGGGCCCGGGCTCTCTCCCTCACCGGCCCGGTCGATGATGAGCTGCTTTCCACGATCCAACGGTACAACGTGGACCTCATCATTTTGGGCACCCACGGCAAGAAGGGCCTGAAACGATTCCTGCTTGGGTCGGATGCGGAAGCCTTGTTTAGGCACACACATTGTCCCGTAATTTCGATCGGACCTGGGGTGCCGAGCCTGGAGGGAAGAACCTGGCAAATCCGCGAGGTGCTCTGCGCAACGACTCTCCACCCGCGTTCCGCCGAAGTGGTCGCATACGCGCAAAAGCTCGCGGCCCAGCAGGGAGCAGAGTTGGTCTTGCTCCATGTGAAGGAAGGGGCAGAGGAAACAGTGGACTGGATCTCGTTCGAAGAGGCGTTTCGCTACGATGCTCCGGAAGGGCTGGGCGAATCCTCGTGGTTGCGTACCCGGCTTGCGAGTACGGCGCCGGGGACTAATATCGTGGATCTCGCCAAGCAACGCGGCTCCGACTTAATTGTTATGGGCGCACGCCCAGCCGCTTGGATGGCGACCCACCTGGCGCCCGGCACGGCAGCCAAGGTCCTGCTTGGGGCGCCTTGCCCTGTGATGACGCTCCTCCAGACGTAGGGCCCCTGGGGCGGACGCGATCGCACAGAGCGCTTCCGCCCCGGGATTTCCTGGTGCACGACCCAATCCTGCTGTAGAGAGACGACCTGTTCGTCTCTTGACGATATATCGTCTCCCCGCCTCGTCCTTCAGTCCCAGCCTGGGACATTCCCCGTACCGCCAACTCTTCTACTTTCAATGGTTTTCGAGATAAGCGGGCACCCGCCTGCCTTTGGTGACCTATTTGCTTTATATCAATGCAGGAAGGGGAAGCCTGTGATGAAGATCTCCATGAACGACGATGCGATGGTGGCAACACTCAAGGTCGAAGGCCGGGTAGTGGGGCCGTGGGCCATCGAACTGGGAAGAACCTGGCACGATCTATGGACTTCGACCAACCCAAAACGATTGCGGCTGGACATTCGTGGAGTGACTTTCGCGGATCAAAAAGGGAGCCAGATTCTTCGCGAAATTGTCCGGGCGACTGGTGCGGATATTGTCGCCGACTCACCCCTAACCCGGTATTTTGCTAACCTGGCCGCGGCGGATAGGGTCGTTGCCCCGGAGGAGAAATAAATGAACGCCCAGCGTGAACGCACCCTGACTTGCGAGTCGTGCAAGTTGAAGGAGAGCGGTTTCCTTTGTCATCTGACTCCCGTCGCCGCCAGGGAGTTTGAATCGATCAAATCCTCAACCTTCTATCCGGCGGGATCTACCCTGTTTCTGGAGAACGAACCGGCCAAAGGGATTTTTCTGCTTTGCTCCGGAAAAGTAAAGTTGTCGGTAAGCTCTCGGGGGGGGAAGACCTTGATTCTCCAACTCGCGCGGCCGGGTGAGATGCTTGGCTTGAGCGCATCCATGTCTGGCGTCGCCTACGAGGTCAGCGCTGAAACTCTTCATCCATCCAAAGTGGCATTTATCCGCCGTGAGGACTTTCTGCAGTTTCTCGGCCGCTTTCCCGAGGTGTACCAGGCGGTTACCAGGCAGCTGAATGTTCAATACGCTAGAGCCTGCGAGCAGTTGCGGACTGTGGGTCTCTCTGCAAGCGCGCATGAGAAAGTTGCTCGATTGTTCCTGGACTGGTCTTCTGAAGAACCGCGGACGTCAGAATGCGCGCAGATCAAGATGGCATTAACGCACGAGCAGATCGCCGAATGCGTAGGCTCTACGCGGGAAACGATCACGCGTACGCTGAGTGAATTCAAGAACAGGCACCTGGTGACCCTCAAGGGGACCACGATAACGATCCCCAGCCGCTCTGCTTTGCTGGCGGAGTGCGGAGAATAATGCTTTCACGGCCATGTCAATGCTGTCCGCTCCGGTCGCTTCGCCGGGATCGCGAGTTGCCCGATTTTCCATCGCTCGACGTGGAGTTCTTTGACATGGCAGCGGATTTGTGAGGCCCTGGCCGTCTCGATTCACAACATGACATAGCTAAGCTTATTATGGGGAAATTGTTCCCCATAGGACGTGCGTGTTCGAACGTTTATCCATGAGCACCTTTCCCTGGCGCCGATCTAAGGGCAGAAGAACGAGCGGGGGCCGAAGACCCAGCGGTTTGCCTTCTCTCGAATCCATGCCGAAAGGGGAAGCTCATGGCTCCAGAGGTTGACAGCGCAGCCGTTTCTGATCATGCGCAGGCGCTTTTCAAAGAGCTCTTTCTCGCTTCTCCGGACGCGATTGTGGTTACTGGCGCCGATGGCCGTATTTCCGCCGCCAATCCCGCCGTGGAACGTCTCTTTGGTTATTGCGAACGAGAGTTGATCGGGAACTTCGTAGAGGTTCTTTTGCCGGAAAGGCTTCGCCGCGATCACCCGGGGCATCGGGCACAGTTTGCGGCTGCGCCCAGCGTGCGACCGATGGGCACGGGGCTCGCATTGTATGGGCGGCGGAAAGACGGTACCGAATTCCCAGTCGACATCATGCTGAGTCCCTTCGGGACCAGCGGCGAGCAATCCATCCTGACGGTTGTCCGTGACATCACGGAGCGCAAACAAACAGAGCATGCCCTGCGACGCAGTGAAGAGCGGTTTCGCTTATTGGTCGAAGGCGCCAGAGACTATGCGATCTTCATACTCGACCCCGCGGGAAAGGTTGCTACCTGGAATATTGGTGCGGAACGAATGAAGGGATATAGCGCAGAAGAGATTGTGGGCGAGCATTTTTCGAAGTTTTACCCGCAGGAAATGATTGCGCGCGGAAAACCCGAACATGAGCTCGAGGCGGCGGCGGCCGAGGGAAGATTCGAAGACGAAGGGTGGAGGATCCGCAAGGACGGCTCCCGGTTCTGGGCCAATGTGATCATTACCGCATTGCGCGGGCACGACGGTGAGCTGCTCGGGTTCTCGAAGGTTACCCGCGACTTCACCGACCGCAAAGGGGCGGAGGAGTCGTTGGTACTTGAACTCGGCAAAGCGCTGTTGACCAATCCGGATATCCGGCAGATGCTGGGTGCCATCGAGGCGAGTCTCCAACGGCTCATCCCCCATGACTACGCCACCCTGGCGCTTCAAGATCTGAAGAGTACCGATCGGCTTGTGATGCGCGAGCTGCCGTCGGCCGGGCCGCCTTCCGCAGAAGAAATAATGGTTCGGATTGACGGAAGCCCGGATGGCTGGGTCTTCGTACATCAGGAACCACTGCTGATGAGCCAGATCTCCGATAGGAACGCAGGTTCGCCTGCTCTCCAGATGTCAGCCGGAGTTAAGTCCGGCTGCTGGGTTCCTCTCAACGCGCGGGGAGAGATCATCGGCACGCTGTTCGTAGGATCGCGGCAGGATGTTACCTTCGAACCGCGGCATACCGAAATGCTGCTGCAGGCGGCCAGCCAGATTGCGGGAATCATCAGCTTAGACCATGCGTTTCGCCGCATTGTCGAGCTCAGCAGCAAACTCAAAGAGGAGAAGCGCTACCTCGAGGAAGAGCTTCGTACGGAGTACAACTTCGAGGAAATCGTGGGCGAAAACCGCGATTTGAAGGAGGTCTTGAAGCAAGTGGAAAGCGTGGCTTCCACCGACGCGACGGTGTTGATTCTGGGCGAAACCGGGACGGGGAAAGAACTAATCGCGAGGTCGGTGCATACCATCAGCCGGCGACGTGAGCGGACCTTCGTTAAATTGAATTGCTCGGCAATTCCGTTTGGCCTGTTGGAGAGCGAGCTCTTTGGTCATGAGAAGGGCGCGTTTACAGGCGCAATTTCGCAGCGAATCGGACGCCTGGAATTGGCTCATATGGGCACACTGTTTCTGGACGAGATCGGAGACCTGCCCCTGGAACTGCAGCCAAAACTCCTGCGTGCCCTGCAGGAAAGGGAGATAGAGCGGCTTGGCGGTAGAAGAACGATTCCCGTGGATGTTCGTCTCATCGCTGCCACCAATCGCGACCTGGGCAAAATGGTCAAGAGCGGGGAGTTTCGCAGCGATCTCTACTACCGTCTCAAGGTCTTCCCCATCACCCTCCCGCCGCTCCGCGAGAGAACCTCTGATATTCCGCTGCTGGTAAATTATTTCGTCAACAAACATGCCCGGCGGATGAATAAACCGATCCACGTAATCCCGGAAGCGACTATGGCTGCTCTCGTCGCCTGGCCGTGGCCCGGCAACGTCAGGGAATTAGAGAACTTCCTGGAGAGAGCCGTGATTCTGACTCCTGGGTCTACTCTGCGTGCTCCCCTCGCCGAGTTGGAAAAGGTTGAAGACGATTACCAGATCGCGAACCCGAACTTTCATAACGCGGAGCGGGAACACATTCTGCGCGTTCTAAGAGAAAGCAAGGGGATGATCGGTGGAAGTGGGGGCGCTGCAGAAAAGCTTGGGCTTAAGCGGACAACACTCAATTCCAAACTGCGGAAGCTGGGCATCGAGAGAAGCGATTACGTTTAGCCGCAAAAAAGAGGTTCGGATTTCTTCATTGCGGTGTGTTTCGCTTCTACTCTCGAATGGTGAGCACCGGACACGGACTGCTGCTGATCACCTGTAAGGCCACGCCGGATCGACGCTGTCACTGGCCTTTCTTCTCCGGCGTGGCCCTCCCACGGGCACCAGGGAGATCGGTCAATCCGGGAAGGTGACCTGGATGCGGTTCACGACTGACTCGATTCCGGGAGCCGCCCAGGCCACACGTTCTGCTTCTTTACGCTGCGAATAGGAATGCACCGTTCCCCACAACTGGACCGTGTTGTCGTATGCAGAAACCTGGATTCCCCGGGCATCGATGTCTGCGTTTTTGCGTAATGCAGCCTCGATCGCCAGCTTGACAGAGGAGGGCGATATCCTGGTCTTGATCGCAATCAGGTTGGTGACGCCCCGGACACCGCGAATGCCTTCAGCAGCTTCACCCGCTGCGCTTTTCTCATAGTTCCACTCCACGCTGCCCTCCAGGGTTACAAAACCGTCATGGACGGCTCCCGTGATCTTCGCCAACGGCACCAGGAGATTTGACTTGAGAACATGCTGCAGGTCCCGGGCAATTTCCGGGTCGGTTCGGGTGCTGGGCAAGACCTCAATGTCGTTGGCAATGGAGAGGACCCCGCTGACCGACTTTGCGGCTTTCTCAGCATTCGCCTTCTCGGCGAACGTAGGGACGAATCCCGTAAGGGTCACGGTGGGTCCGTAAGTCTCGACGCTTATGTCCCTGGAGCGAATATCCGGATGCCTTTCAAGCTTTCGGATTACTGCAACCCGTAGCGACTCGTTGATCGACAGATGATCGGTGAGGGTAGTCATCCTGTTTCTCCTTTCAAGCTCAAGCCTAGACCTCGAGAAACTAAAAATCTGTGACGGACATCACGCGGTTTGGCGAGAACCGGCGGGCACTCCTTGGCCGGAAACCTTGTTCATCTCTTCCGTGTAGCGCATGGCAATCACAATCAGGGGCGGGCAGGGACGGGCCGAGGCGCAATTCAGGCAGCCCTTGTGGATGGATTGATACAGGCAGGTACGGCGGTTTTCAACACTTTGGCTTGGCATTCCAGTCATCTCCGAATCTGTATTCTGGAACCGGCTGGAAGATTCGTATGTGATCCCGGTCACTGATCTGGCTGGTAGTCCAAAGCGGGCTGAAGAAGAGTCAGCGCCAGGGTAGTCGCGTACCAAAAGTGGATCTCGATTTTGAAATTTAAGGGGACGTTCCCAGCTTTTGCGAGGGCGCAACCGGGATGAAAAGATGGGTCTTATTTGATGGTCGGGACGGGCAGATTTGAACTGCCGACCCCTCGCACCCCAAGCGAGTGCTCTACCAGGCTGAGCCACGTCCCGACGAAAAATACCTCTTGAGTGTACACGACTGTGGGCGGTCCCTGAAATTCGGCCGCGTGCCCAGCCGACGACGAAACCGGCTTAGTGGGCAGGCGGGACATACTCCTTAGGCAGCGCGGATCCTTCGCCGAAGAAGTACTCCTGCATCTGCTCCACCAGGAATTCCTGCGCTTCCCGCGTCCAGGGCTGCAGGCGGTACTCATTGAGCAGCATCTTCTGCCGTTCGATCCACTCCGACCATGCTTTCTTGGAAACATGATCGTAGATTTTTTGGCCAAAATCACTGTCAAATGGGGGCTCGTCGAGCCCTTCCATTTCCTGCTTGTAGCGGGCACAAACGACCATGTGTGGCATGCAATTTTCCTCCGGAAGCCTTGGCTTCTTCATTGTAAGAGATAAGCAGCTCAGCTGCGTTTCTTAGCCGGGCGCTTGTTTTTCGGCCTCTGCTTGCCCTTGCGCAGCAGCTTGTTCTTGGGGGGAATGTAGGGATGTGTTTTAGCGGACTTGGCCTTGGCCTTACCCTTGGCTGGGCGCGCCAGGCGGATGGGCGGAACCTCTTCCAGAATGGAGAATTGTAACCGTCGCTGCACAGAGTCCACGCGGTCGAGGATCACCCGCACCCGGTCGCCCATGGAATAGCGCCGTCCGGAGTGCTCGCCCATAATCTGGCGGGTGTTCTCGCGGAAAGTATAGTGGTCGCCCTGAAGGCTCATGATCGGCACCAGGCCCTCGATAAAGAGGTTGTCCAGTTCCACAAAGCATCCGTACTTGGTGATGCTGAGGATCATGCCGTCGAAGTCGTCGCCGATGCGGTCCTGCATGAATTTGACCTTTTTCCACTCCATCAGTTCGCGCTCGGCATCTTCGGCGCGGCGCTCTGCCTGGCTGGATTCATAGGCTATGCCGGCCAGCTCCGAATCGCTCATCGGAGTTGGTTCGCTGCCGGCTTGTGGATGCCGGCCCTTGGCCTTGGCTCCAGTTTGACTGGCGAGTACGCCCATGCCGCTTTCTCCCGAGGCAAGGACCGCCTTGGCAATGCGGTGCACAATAAGGTCGGGATAACGGCGAATCGGCGAGGTGAAGTGGGTGTAGCAGGGGGCGGCCAAAGCGAAGTGGCCCTCGTTCTTTTCGCTGTAGCGCGCCTGGCGGAGGGAACGGAGCATAAGGTGGGCCAGGATGCGCTCCTCCGGCTTGCCGGCAATCTTGAGCGCCAGATGCTGATACATGCGCGGGGTGACGGCTATATCTTCCGCGATCTCATACTGGCGTGGCTGGTGACCCCGGCCGGGCGCGCGGCCTCTCTGCTCGCGGCGCTCCGACTTCATAGTCACGCGTTTTACCGGCAACGAGCCGACGCCAAGGGAGTAGCCAAAAGTAGCGGCCACGGTTTCGAATTCGGCCACGCGGCGGGCTTCCGGCTTTTCGTGGATTCGATACAGTGACGGTATGTCGAGGTTCTGCAGCCACGAGGCGACGCACTCGTTGGCAGAGAGCATGAACTCTTCGATCAGGCGATTGGCCCAGCTGCGCTCGGAACGAACGATGCTCTGCATGGCGCCCCGGGCATCAAATTCAATGACCGGCTCCGGCAAATCGAAATCAATAGAGCCGCGACGCTCGCGCTTGCGGTGCAGCAAACGCGCGAGTTCGTACATCCGTTCGAGATCCGGAACCAGGGGAGCAAATTGCTCCCGCACCTGGCGGTCGCCGTCGATCACGGCGTGAACCTGGGTGTAGGTCATGCGGGCAACCGAGCGGATGACGCCCGAGGTGACCTCGTAGCTGCGAACCTCGCCATCGGGATCGATCAACATGATGCAGGAGAGGACCAGGCGGTCTTGCTTCGGACGCAGGCTGCAAATGTCGCTCGAAAGTTCCTGGGGGAGCATGGGGACAGCCCGATCGGGAAAATAAACCGAGGTGCCGCGCAGGCGGGCTTCCAGATCGAGCGCCGAGCCAGGGGTGACATATTGGGCGACGTCGGCAATGTGGACCTGTAACTCCCAGGTGCCGTCCGCGCCTCCATGCTGGCGGACAAAGACAGCGTCATCGAAGTCCTTGGCGGTCTCGCCGTCGATGGTGATGATCGGGAGGTCGCGAAAGTCCCGGCGGTGAGAAACTTCCTCCTGATCCAGGTGGGCGATGGCGCGAGCCTCGTCGAGAACATTGGGTGGGAAAACATGGGGGAGATGGTGTTTGCGGATGACGATTTCGACGTCCACTCCAAAATCGTCTTCGCGGCCCAGAACCTGGATCACGCGGCCGCGGGCGGAACGGGTGGGAGTGGGCCAGTCAGTGACCTCCACGTCCACGACCATGCCTTCCAGATCGGCAGGGGTCACGGAACTATCTTGTGGGCCGATATTCTCACTAACGACGCGATGTGGAGTTCCGCCGGCTAGCACGGGCGCCTGCTCCAGCCCGAAGGGAATGAGGATGGGCTGGGTTAACCGGTCGTCCAGTGGGGTCACCGTGTTTCCGGGTGCATGTTCGTGGAGCGCGTAATGAAAAATCCCTACGACTGTGGGGTTGCGGCGACTGAGTACCCTGACGATGCGTCCGCTGTGGCGGCCGTCGGGCCTGGGGGGCGCGAGTTCCACCAGGACCTGGTCGCCCTGCATGGCGCCATTCATCTCGTTGGGAGGAATGAAGATGTCGTCGTCCCCGCCCGCCTGGCGCGTTTCCGGGCGGACGAATCCGAAGCCATCGCGATGCACATCCAAACGGCCGGCAAGCAGGTTACTGCGATTGGCCGCCAGGGGGAGGGCCCAGTGATCGCGGTCGGCTTTGATCAGTTCACCGCGTGCGGTCATGCGGTCGAGTTGTTCCAACAACATGCGGCGTTCCCGGCCTCCGCCAAGGCCCAGTTCGCGCACCAGTTGCTTGTATCCGGCACGGTGGCCGGCGGAACGTTCAATGCGGTGGAGGAGTTCGCGGTCTGTCATTCGGGGTATTTTGGGGCAGATTTACACAAATCGCACCAAAGGCCATGCCTTTGTTGATACTAATGGGTCGATCCCACCCGAAGTCCGAAAGTTTCGGAATGGGGGATTTCAATTTTGCGCTAACCGTGATTAAGATGCAGAGAAGAGCCAGGATTGCGCCGCTTGCATTGGCGTTGGCCGGGCAAGCAATGAGAAGGAAACTCACAGTTCCGCCTGATTTGCCCTGAAATGCGGAAACAGCTCCGCAGGGTTGTTCGGGGACCTGTATCCAGCAGTAAACGAAAGGAAGTACAAAACAGATGTGGAAACCGAACCAACCTGGAAGTCCCTCGCAGTCCCCTAGCACGGAGCCCACGCGCCCGTCAGTACCCACGGCCTCGAGCCACGAACCAACCAGCACGCGCACTTCCAGCACCTCACCCGCATCCCCGGCAGCTGCCGATCAGGCCACGATTGGCAAGAGCCTGGTGGTTAAGGGCGAGGTGACAGGTTCCGAGTCGTTGTACATCGACGGCAAGGTCGAAGGCGCGATCAACCTACCTGGCAACCGGGTTACGGTGGGCCGTAATGGCCAGGTTTCCGCGAATATCTCCGCCCGTGAAGTCGTGGTTCTGGGCAAGGTACGCGGCAATATCAACGCCAGCGACCGTGTAGACATCCGCAGCGAAGGTTCGTTGACCGGGGATGTGATTGCACAGCGCATCAGCATTGAAGATGGCGCCTTCTTCAAGGGCGGCATCGACATCCGCAAGCCGGGTCAAGGGAAAGAAGGCGTTCCGGCAGCGACGATGTCCAATGCTGCGGAAAAGGCTGTCGCCGTCCAGGCGTAGTCCAGCGTTACTTAACGCGCGAGCAGTCCCGGCGCCCGCCTGGGACTGCTCGTGGTGTGTCTGCGTGGTAAAAGTCCCCAAACCCATCTCAATATCCAGGTCCCGGTTCTGACACACCCTCTTCCCGGAACTTTGTTGGGGATTCAGGGCCTGACTGGCGACGACTCCAATAAAGACCGCGTGTTCCATAGATTTGGATCTGAACCCCAGCCGCGTCTGGGAAGATTGAGCCTCCGGTTAGAATTACAGCAGGCATGATCCTCCCCTTCGTCCGTGAGCTGCTCACGGACCTGGAACACTGTGCTCCATTTGAACGCGTACGACGGCACCTGGCCTTCGCTGCGGGGCGCAAACGTGTCTCCGGACTGACCGCTACGGCGCGGGCCCTCTATTTACCGGTTTTCGCCCGCGCTGCCCAGTCACCTGTGGTGGTGATCGTCGCCGACAACAAGGCGGCCGATTCGCTCCAGCTGACCCTGCGTGCTGCTTGTGAGCTGACTGGGGCCATCGAAGCAGAGCGGGTGCTCCGCCTGCCAGCTCACGATGTTTTGCCGTTCGAAAATTTGTCACCGCACCCGGATGTGCAGGAGCAACGCGCCTCCGTTCTGTGGAAGATTGCAACGGGTGCGGCTTCGATTGTGATTGTCCCCGTGGAGGCGGCCAGTATGCGCGTTTTCCCTGCGGACTACTATGCCAACCTCGGGCGCGTGCTGCGGCGCGAGGAAGAGATCGACATGGACGAGCTCACCACCCACCTGGCGAGCGTGGGCTATAGCCCCATGGATATCGTCGAAATGCCGGGCCAGTTTACCCGGCGCGGCGGCATCTTCGATGTCTACTCCCCGGAAGCGGACCGGCCGGTCCGCATGGAGCTATTTGGAGACGAGATCGAATCGATTCGCAAATTCGAGCCAGACTCGCAACGCTCGTCCACGGCGATCGATGAAACCTGGCTGTTGCCGCTGACCGAAACACCGATCTCCGAGGATCTGCTGGCTGCCGTACACCGGCGCTTGACGGGGAGCCGCTTGGACGCCGGAGATGATCCAGAGTTGCTGGACCGGGCGCTGACGGCAGGCGGCGTAAGCGTATTTCCCGGGTGGGAGTTTTTCTGCCCTGTAGCAGGCGCCGACCGCACCCTCTTCGATCTATTCGGGAAGGTGCAGGTGTTTCTCGAAGAGCCGGCCATGATCCGCAACCAGTTGGACCGGTGGTGGAACAAAGTCGAGCAGCGGCATGAACGCAGCGGGATTGGGACGCTGATCACCCCCACGGACATCTACCTTTCGCCCGATGAATTACTGGCAAAAATCTCCCTCCTGCCCGGCCTGGAAATGGATCAGCTGGGCGCGGTGGATGTTCTGGATGAGGACGTCAACCCCATGGACGAGATCGCTTTCTCGTCCCGTCCGACGCTGCGTTTCCACGGTTCGATTCCGGCATTTCTGCAGCAGATCAAATCCCTGGCAGAGCAGGAAACCCGCATGCTGCTGGTGGCGCCAAACCACGGAGAGGTGGAACGGTTAGCCGGCTTGCTGCGCGAATATGGCCAGCCCTACCGGCTGGGCAGCCGCGCCCAAGCCCCGGGCGGCGAGCAGGCCTATGACGAATCCAGCCACCTGGCAGGCGATTTTAGGACGCCGGTGATTGTGCAGAGCGCGATTTCCAGTGGGGTCAGCCTGCCGGATTGCAACCTGGTGCTCTTCGGCGCCAATGATTTTTCTGACGAGGCCGATGTGGCGGCTCGCCCGATTCCCAAAAAGGCCAAGTCCAAAACGGCTGCGTTCGTTTCGGATTTTCGCGACCTGACGGTGGGCGACTACGTAGTGCACGTGGAGCACGGCATCGCCCGCTACATGGGATTGAAGGAGATTGAGCAGGACGGCATCCGGGTGGAATTCATGGTGCTGGAATTTGCGGAGCAGGCGCGGCTCTACGTGCCGCTTACCCGGCTCGACCTGATCCAGAAATACCGTTCCACAGACGCTGGCCCGGTCCCCGTGCTCAACCGTCTGGGGAGCCAGCAGTGGGCCAAGACCAAAGCGCGGGTGCGCAAGGCCATGCAGGATATGGCCGATGAGCTGCTGAAGCTTTACGCGCAGCGCAAGGCGGCCGAGGGACACGCTTTTCCCCCCGATAACGATTTTCAGCGCGAGTTCGAAGACGCCTTCGATTACAACGAGACCGAGGACCAGATCACGGCCATCGCCGACATCAAGCGCGACATGGAATCGCCGTTGCCCATGGATCGCCTGCTGGTTGGCGACGTGGGCTACGGCAAGACGGAAGTAGCCATGCGCGCTGCGTTCAAGGCGGTGCAGGATGGCCGGCAAGTGGCGGTGCTGACCCCGACGACGGTCCTCAGCTTCCAGCATTTCGAAACCTTCAAGAGCCGGTTCAAACAATTCCCGATCAACGTGGAGATGATCTCGCGCTTTCGCTCTCCCAAGGAGCAGAAGTCGATTCTGGAGCGGGTAGAGGCGGGCAAAGTGGACATCCTGATCGGGACCCATCGGCTGCTGTCAAAGGATTTGCATTTCCAGAACCTGGGCCTGCTGGTAGTGGACGAAGAACAGCGGTTCGGCGTGCGCCATAAAGAGCGGCTGAAGCAGATGCGGCGAGAGATCGATGTGCTGGCCATGTCGGCCACGCCCATTCCCCGTACCCTGCATATGTCACTGGTCGGCTTGCGCGATATGAGCGTGATTGAAACGCCGCCCAAAGATCGCATGGCCATTCAGACGGTCGTGGCCAGGTTTGACGAGAAATTAATTCGCTCCGCCGTGGAACTTGAATTAGAACGAGGCGGCCAAGTCTATTTTGTGCACAACCGGGTAGAAACGATTTACGAGATCAGCACCAAGATCCGTGAGCTGGTGCCCACAGCTCGCATCGCGGTTGGCCACGGCCAGATGAGCGAAGGTGAGCTGGAACGAGTCATGCTGGCGTTTATGCACGGAGAATACGATGTGCTGGTGGCGACCACGATCATCGAGAACGGACTCGATATTCCGCTGGCAAATACTATGCTGATCAGCCGCGCCGACCGGCATGGGCTCTCCGAGCTCTACCAGCTGCGCGGGCGGGTGGGAAGATCGAACCGCCGAGCGTACGCGTACTTGTTGATTCCGCCGGAGCAGGAGCTGACCGAGATCGCTCGCCGCCGGCTGGCGGCGCTCAAGGAGTTCTCCGACCTCGGGGCCGGTTTCAAGATCGCCGCGTTGGATCTTGAATTACGCGGCGCGGGCAACATGCTGGGCGGGGAACAGAGCGGCCACATCGAGGCCGTGGGATTCGAAATGTACACCAGCATGCTGGAGCACGCGGTCAACGAATTGAAAGGCGAAGAGCATCCGCAGCGGGCAACTACGCACCTTAACCTCGGGATTAGCCTGCGTATCGATGAAAACTACATCGAGGAAGAAAACCAGCGGCTGCGCATCTACAAGAAGATCGCCGGCGCGCAGGATGAGGGAATGCTGGACGAAGTGCGGGCCGAGCTCGAAGACCGTTACGGCGAGCTGCCGGTCAGCGTGCACCATCTTCTGGAGGCGGCGAGCCTTCGGCTGCAATGCGAGCGGACCGGAGTGGCGCAGGTGGATCGCAAGCGTGATCAGATCCACGTCCGGTTTACTGGCCAGGCCAGTATCGATCCTGGGCGGCTGATGAAGCTGGTGGCGCAGAATGCGAAGAAGGGTGCGCAGTTTACTCCCCAGGGCGTGCTTCGTTTTCCGCTTAAGGCAACGGAGCCTGGGGAGGTACTCAGTGAGATTCGGACGTTGCTGGAAGTGCTGGCCACCAGCGAAGAACCCGAGGTGGCGGCTCCCCACCGGCGTAGATAGGTCGGATTTCAAGGGCTTTCGGTTGAGATTCGTGGTATCCCACGAGTTGTTGCTGTTTCGGCGCAGGCAGATTCGGAGACACACGCTTGTTACATAGCAAATGGATTGCTGTTGCTTTGGTTGGGCTAGCGGCGGCCACCGGCTGCTCCCACAGTACGCCAACACCGGTCGCGCAGGCACCGAGCGGCGCAAACGATGTTCTGCGTAAGCTGGCCGATGATTATTTCGACCAGGTCTACTATCATTACGCTCCCTCGACCGGAACATCGGACGGTTTCCACCAATACGATACGCAGCTTGAGGATTACTCGCGCGGTGCTGTCGATGGGGAGACCGCCGACTTGCAGCGGTTTGAAGGTGAATTCGCGGCAATTCCCGCGAACCAACTCGATTTGACCAGCCAGGGCGACCTGGAGCTGCTCCTCGGGAATATTCACGGAAGATTGCTCAGGCTGAATACCATTCGCTTGTGGGAGAAAGATCCAGACGAGTATTCGAGCGGTATTTCGGATAGCGCCTTTGTGCTGATGGAGCGTAACTTTGCGTCGCCCGACGATCGTTTGCGTTCGCTGATTGCGCGCGAGAAGCTGATGCCGGCGGTACTCGACGAGGCGCGTCAGAATCTAAAGAATCCGCCGCAGGTTTACACCGAGATTGCACTCGAACAACTACCGGACATCATCAGCTTCTTTCAAACGGACGTTCCTGGCGCCTTTCAGCAAGCAAAGAACGAGCAACTCAAAAGCGAGTTTTCGCAGTCGAACGGCGCTGTGATCGCGGCTCTCAAAAGCTACCAGACCTGGCTCAGGAAGGAAGTTCTTCCTCGCTCGCACGGCGATTTCCGGTTTGGCGCAGAGACCTTTTCGAAGCTGCTGCAATACGACGAGATGGTGGACACTCCGCTACCCAAGCTGTTGCAGATCGGCTATGCGGACCTGCACCGGAACCAGGCGGAGTTCAAACGCATCGCCGGCGAAGTCGATCCCAAGCGGGCACCGCGCGAGGTGCTGGCGGAATTGGGCCGCGACCACCCTTCACCCGATCATCTGCTGCGGAGTTTTAGCGACACCTTTCAGGGCTTGATCCAGTTCATCCAGGAAAAGCATATTGTCGACATTCCGTCGCCGGTGCGCCCGACGCTTGAAGACACGCCGCCCTTCATGCGCGCTACCACGACTGCATCGATGGATACGCCGGGACCGTTCGAGAAAGTCTCGACCCAGGCTTATTTCAATGTGACCGTGCCCAGCCGCCACGAGCCTCCACAACAAACGGAGCAACTCATGGCCTCGTTCAACCGGGGAACCATTATCAGCACGGCGATTCATGAAGCCTATCCGGGCCACTACGTACAATTCTTATGGGTGCCCCAGGCACCCAGCAAGGTGCGCAAACTTTTGGGCGCCTCCTCGAACGCCGAAGGCTGGGCCCACTATTGCGAGCAGATGATGCTCGACGAAGGGTATGGCCAACCGGGGACGGGGGCACGCGATGCCCGGGATGCCAAAATGATCCGTTTGGGACAACTGCAGGATGCGCTCCTGCGCGATGCCCGATTTGTTGTAGGCATACAGATGCACACGGGTCAGATGACGTTCGATCAGGCAGTAAGATTCTTTGTAGACGAGGGCTATCAGTCGCACGCCGGTGGGTTAGTGGAGGCCAAGCGCGGAACCACCGATGCCACCTATCTCTATTACACATTGGGTAAATTGCAGATTTTGAAGTTGCGGGCCGATTTGGAGAAAAAGGAGGGCGCGCAGTTTTCGCTGCGGCAATTCCACGACGATTTTCTCAAGCAAGGATTTCCACCGATAAAGATCGTCCGCCGCGCTCTTCTGGGGGACACCTCGCCTACACTCTAGCTTTTCCTGCATCCTAGATACCCGGAGCAGGGTGTTGCTTTCACTGTGAGACTGGACTGGAGCATCGAGAGATGAAAGATAAAGTACGCAAAGCAGTTTTTCCCGCGGCCGGACTCGGCACACGTTTTTTGCCGGCGACCAAGGCGCTGCCCAAGGAGATGTTGGCGCTAGTCGACAAGCCGCTGATCCAATACGGGGTAGAAGAAGCCATTGCGGCGGGCTGCGAACAAATCATCATCGTTACCGGCCGGAACAAGGCGGAAATCGAAGATCACTTCGACATCAGCTTTGAGCTGGAACAGTTGCTGGAGAAGCGGGGCAAGACCGAATTGCTCGCCATGACCAGGCAAATATCGCACATGGCCCGGATCGCGTATGTGCGCCAAAAAGAGGCCATGGGGCTGGGACACGCAGTGCTGATGGCGCGCGACCTGGTGGGTGACGAACCGTTCGCGGTCATTTTGCCTGATGACATTATTGAGGCCAGTGTGCCGTGCCTGCAGCAGATGATCGAGGTCTTCGAGAAGACACAGTCTTCGATATTGGCGACGCAGGTGGTGGAGGGTGCTTCGATTTCATCCTACGGCGTACTCGACTGCACTCCGGTGGAAGGCAGTGAGCGAGTATTCGACGTTAAGGGCCTGGTGGAGAAACCCAAGCCGGAGGAGGCTCCCTCGCGGAACGCGATTATCGGGCGCTATATTCTGACGCCCAAGATTTTTGACGTTCTGGAGAAGACGCCCCTCGGGGCCGGCGGGGAACTGCAGTTAACGGACGGCATCCGGGGCTTGCTGCAGTACGAAAAAGTGTACGGGTATAGCTTTGATGGGCTGCGCTTTGATGCTGGGGATAAGTTGGGCATGCTGAAGGCCACGGTAGAGTTTGCTCTGAACCACAACGAGCTGGGTGGGGCTTTTCGCGAGTATTTGAAGTCGCTGTCGATTTAGCGGCCGGCGCTACGCCCTGTCGCGACAGAACCTGATTGGACAAACGTGCAATATCCGGAAACGCGCAAAGATGACCAGGTAGACGATTATCACGGGACCAAGGTCGCCGATCCGTACCGCTGGCTCGAAGATGACAATTCTGCCGAGACCCTGGCTTGGGTCACCGCTCAGAATCAGGTAACCCACAGCTACCTGGAGCAGATTCCCTACCGTTCGCAGATCAAACAGCGGCTGCAAGAACTTTATAACTATCCCAAGTACGGCATTCCAAGCCGCAGCGGAGCGTTCTACCTGTGGTCGAAAAATGACGGGCTGCAGAATCAGAGCGTGCTCTATGTACAGGAAGGCCTGAACGGAACACCTCGGGTTTTGCTCGACCCCAACCAGCTCTCTCCAGACGGCACCGTGCGGCTAATGGCGGGAGAGGCTTCCCTGAATGGCCGCTACTTTGGCTATTACCTTTCCAGCAGCGGCTCGGATTGGTTGGACGGTCACGTTCTGGAAATTGAAACCGGAAAGGCTCTCGAAGATGATCTCCGTTGGCTGAAGGTGAGTGGCCTTGCCTGGTTTGGCGATGGGTTCTTTTACAGCCGATACGACGCACCCCAGGACGGGCACGATCTTTCCTCGCGCAATGACGGGCACCGGGTCTACTACCATCGCCTGGGCACCGCGCAAGCGGACGACCGCCTGATTTACGAGGACCAGGCGCACCCACAGCGCTTCCACACGGTACAGACGACGGAAGACGAACGATTTGCCATGCTCACGGTTTCAGAGCGCGGCCAGGGCAAAGACGGCAACGCGCTGTTTTTCAGCGACCTTTCCCGGCACGAGATTGTCTTCACCCCGATTGTTGCCGAGGTGACCGACGACCGCTTCCAGGTGGTGGACAATGCCGGCGACAAATTCCTCATCCTGACCAACAAGGACGCTCCCAACGGGCGAATCGTACTTTACGATCCCGCAGCGGGGTGGAAAGACCTGGTGCCGGAAACTACGGATACGTTGAGCAGTGCGTCTACCCAGGGAGGCAAGCTCTTCATCACCTATGCGCGGGATGTCACTTCGCACCCGTATGTCTATTCGCTCGACGGCAAGAGGGAGCACGCAATCGCGCTGCCGGGGCCAGGGACTGCGGGCGGCTTTGGTGGCCGGCTGGAGGATACTTCTGCCTTCTACGCTTATTCCTCATTCAATTATCCGAGCACAATTTTTCGCTACGACATCGCGGCTGGAGAATCGAGCGTATTCCGCGAGTCCGCGATCAAAGGCTTCAGGGCCGCTGGCTACGAGACGGTGCAGGTGTTTTACCCCAGCAAGGATGGCACCCGGGTGCCGATGTTTCTCGTTTTCAAGCGCGGATTGCGGCTCGACGGAAACAATCCCACGCTGCTCTATGGATATGGCGGCTTCAACATCACTGTTGCCCCCGAATTTAATCCCTTGCGTTTGGCCCTGCTGGAGCAAGGATTTGTGTATGCTTCGGCCAATCTGCGGGGCGGCGGCGAATATGGCGAAACCTGGCACCAGGCGGGGATGAAACGGCAAAAGCAAAATGTCTTCGACGACTTTATCGGCGCTGCGGAATGGTTGATTGCCAACCAGTACACCTCGCCGGCAAAGTTAGCGATCACAGGAGGCTCTAACGGAGGTCTGCTGGTGGGTGCGGTGATCAATCAGCGACCAGATTTGTTCCGCGCCGCCGTGCCCCAGGTCGCGGTTATGGATATGCTTAGGTTCCAGAAGTTCACCATCGGGTGGAACTGGATTGCTGATTATGGCTCGAGCGATAACCCGGAAGAGTTCCCGGAGCTTTATCGATACTCGCCGATACACAATATTCGTGACGGCGTGACCTATCCTGCGACACTCGTTACCACGGCGGACCACGACGATCGCGTAGTTCCCGCCCATTCTTTCAAGTACGCAGCCACGCTGCAGGCCAAAGCTAACCACGCCAATCCAGCGTTGATTCGCATCGATACCCAGTCCGGCCATGGGGCCAGCAATACCAGTAAAGCGCTCGACACGGCGGCCGATATTTATTCGTTCCTCCTGTACAACCTCGGCGTGGAACCCCGCTTCTGGTGACAACCCGAATACGTCACCAGCAAATCTCCGCTTTTTAATCGCGTACCAAAGCATTCTTTAGTGGGTGCCGTCTATTAATAGAGGTACCCCGAACCGGTCGCCGTGTGTTACTTTACCGTCGAAATGGCATCTCTCGACCGGGTAGGCGAATCTATTGAGTTGGGGTGGCAATGAAAACCAGGGTCCAGGGCAAGAGCGCGGTTCTCCTCAAGATGCAATCGTTAGGAACGCTCGTGGGAGAGTCTGCGTTCAGGCCCATGACCGGAGAATCAAGAAAGCCTGTCCTGGTTTCGCCGCGGGAATTGGGGGTCACGTTCATCGGCCACTCATCCTTCCTGGTACAGATTGCCGGGCGTAAACTATTGATGGATCCGGTCTTTGCCGAACGTCTGATCGCGCTGCGGCGCCTGCGCCGGCCTGGGGTCAAGATTAAGGACCTGCCTGCGATTGACCTGGTTTTGCTTTCCCACGCACATATGGATCACCTCAATCGGCCATCCCTGCGCCGGATCGTGGCGCACAACACCAAGGTAGCTGGCCGGGCGCCGATTGCCGTGGTGCCCTGGGGGGTAGAGGACCTGGTGGACGACCTGGGTTTTGCGCGGGTGGTGACCCTCGAGTGGTGGCAAACCAAATCGATTGGCGGCCTCGAAATCACCATGACGCCCTGCAAGCACTGGGGGGCGCGCTTGTTCAAAGATACCCATCGGGGATTCGGGGGCTACGTGATACACGGTGGCGGTCACACCCTTTACCACTCCGGTGACACCGCTTATTTCGATGGTTTCGCCAAGATTGGCAGCCGGCTCAAGCCTGAGGTGGCGTTGCTGCCGATCGGGGCTTACCGGCCAGACAGCTATCGTGGGGTGCACACCTGCCCAGAAGAGGCGCTGCAGGCTTTTCTCGACCTCGGGGCACGGCGAATGATCCCCATGCACTACGGCACCTTCCGGCTGTCCCAGGAGCCTATGGAAGAGCCGGTCGAACGTCTGATGGCTGCCGCCAGGCAAGCCGGGGTGGCGGGATCGGTTTGCGTGCTGCCGGAGGGCGAGACGGATGTGACGGAGCCGGTCACTGAGCCGGCCCTGACCCGGCGCGCGGCTGCGCACGGCTGAGAAGGCCTGCGGGAAGAGTCACCTCTGGACAACTTTCGCTGTCTGCTTAGACTCCCCTATTGGGGGGCTTAGAGTCTGCGAGAGACGCCTGGAAATAGGCCGCGATTAATCCTGGACAACTTTCAGCCGTCCCTGCGGGACTTAAATCATGTTTCATGATGTACCCAGGACTAGCGTCCTGGGCTAAGTTCAGCTAAGTTCAGCCGTCCCTGCGGGACTAAATTCGTAAATCGTGGTTCTCACCCGCCCTCAAGAGCCCGAGGTACTCAATCCTCTATGGCCAGACTAAAAGTTGTGCCTTTCGTGGAGAGCCCTTTTGGGACCCGTATGTGAGGCTAGGTCGCCGGGGCCGGCCGCAGTCTCTGCAACAACCCTCGCAGGGCCCTGATTACCCAGCGCACCATCAAAACCGAGGCCAGAAGCAGGGCCAGGGTGATGCTGGCTGCGGCCCAGGGATGCTGGGTGGCCAGCCAGGTGATGCCCACTGCGGCTACATCCTCAGTACTGCTAAGGGCAATATTCGACACGGGTTCCGGGCTGGGAGTGACCAGCGCCCGGGCAGCGGTTTTGGACCCGTGAGCCGCCAGCGCAATGGCAGCGCCCAGGGCGGTCGCCAGCATTTGCATGCCGGGGGTCAGCTGGGAAGTGGCGCGAAAGGCCAGCAACGCTGCGACCGGTACACGAATGAAGGTGTGCAGGGCGTTCCACAGCAGGTCAAATCCGGGAATCTTGTCGGCGATAAACTCCACCGCGAAGAGGGTTCCGCTCACCCCAATAATCCACCAGCTTGCCAGGGTTTCGAGGCCCGGCGGCAGGGAGACCCAATGGAGATGAGCCAGCACGCCCAGCGTCAGGACGGTCGCGTAAACGTTAAGCCCGGCGGCAAAACTTGCGGCAATGACCAACGCGGCTATGGTGCTCGGGGTAAAAGGCATTTGATCGAGAATTCTACAGCCAGTCGAACCTCTTGAGCATCCATAACACCACTCCAGTGGAAGCGATCATCGCCCCAACGATGATCTCGGTGCCGTGATCTGACTCCAAAAACGGCAGGCCTTTCAGGTTCATCCCGTAGATGCCGGAGATGACAAGGGCAGGGAGTGCAATCGTGCTCAGGACGGTCAAGACCTTCATCACTTGATTGGTGCGATTGGCCACGCTCGAAAGGTACACGTCAAAAGTGTTGTTGAGCAGGTCGCGCAGGGTCTCTACCATATCCAGCAGGCGTAGGGAGTGATCGTAAACGTCGCGAAAGAACGGGTAGAGCTCAGGACTGAGGATGGAGCCGGACTCCCGCTGGAGCGACATGCAGGCATCGCGAAGGTTGACCAGCACGCGACGCAGCTCGATCAACTTGCGCTTCTGATCGAAAAGGTTCTCGAGTATCGCGGGGGATGGGTTGTCAAGAACGCTATCCTGCAGTTCGTCGATACGGTCGTCGCTGTGATCGATGGAGACAAAGTAAGAGTCGACAATACTGTCGATGATCAGATAGAGAAGCTTGGATGGTTTCTCTTCCGGTCCCGCCTTCAAGGCACGCTGCAGACACCTCGTTGCCTACACAGGTAGGATCGCGGACGGAGACGAGGAAATCGCGGCCGACGAACAGGCAGACATTCTCGAACCCTATGTCTCCACCCTGCACCGACTGAATATATTTCAGGATGAGGAAGAGGTAATTGTCCGTTCCCTCTGCTTTGAGGCGCTCATTGTTGCTGCGGCAGTCCTCAATGTGGAGGGGATGGAGCTGAAACCGGGTGGCCAGTTCATCCAATTGCGGGTCATTGGGATCATCTAGGGCGTACCAGGACACGAAGACCCTCCCTGCGATGAGGAGAACATGGTTACGCAACGTTGTGGTTAAGAAAAACGAACATTTGGGCGCTATGATGCAGGCAAGCGTCTGGCCCAAGGTCGCAGATAAACCATGAAGTTCATCAAGCCGGACCTGCACTTGCTGGTTGTTTTTATCGCCTCCCTGGTGTTGTTTGCCGTGGGGGGAGCCAGAGTCTTCCGCGCCTCCAACGATTTTGTTCCTGTTTACGCCGGGGCACGGTGCCTGCTGCATGGCTGTAACCCATACGACACGTCGCAACTGGAACCGGAGTTCTTTCAAGCAGGCGGCCTGCCTTCTGACCTGCCTTCTTGGCAGATCGACGTACCTGTCTACCCGCCTTCGACATTCCTGGTCTTGTCCCCGTTAGCGCTGCTTCGTTTTCCTGTAGCCAGGCTGGTTTGGTTCCTGCTGAATGGCTGCTTGTTCGCTAGCGCCGCGGGGCTCATTTTGTCCATCTGTCCGCCACCCCATCGCTGGCTGGCCACCATTCTGGTCTCCTTCTTCTTAGTGACCGCCGGCATTTTGCTGGTACTGGGCCAACCCGCTGTGTTTGCCATTTCACTGGTGATTGCCGGGAGCTGTCTCTTTCTGCGTGGCCGCTTCGTACCGCTTGGCGCCTTCTTGTTTTTGCTAAGCCTCGCGGTCAAGCCCCAGATCGGCGGCTTTATTGTGCTCTATTTTTTAGCGCAGAGAATTTATTGGCGCTACGCCGCCTTTGCCCTGGCGGGTGCGGCTTTGCTTCTTCTGTGCGCAGGCCAGATTCTGGGGCACCATCCGCGCAGTGCCGGTTGGGCTTCCACGCTTCGCGCCAATCTCTCTGCGACATTGAGCCCCGGCGGCAGCGCGGATCCCAGGCCGGCAAATCAACAAGCGATCGGCGATGAAAATCTGCAGGCTCTGACCAGCATCTTCCTTGCCGACGCGGGGCAATTTAACGCTGCTGCCTACGCTGTCTTTCTGGCTCTGTGCGGGGTAGGCATGGTGGTTGTTCTGCGAGCCCAGCGAGGGCCGCAGCTACACCTGCTGGCGCTCGGAGCCCTATCGATCCTCACGCTGATGCCCGTCTATCATCGCTTCTACGACACCCGGCTGCTTCTGCTCTCGGTCCCGGCGGTGGTGGTCGTTTTTCAGAAGCGGCGCGTGCTCGGTGGCGTGATCGCGGTGTTGACGGTGATCACGACGATCTCAGTGCAGTACCGGGTGCAGATGCTTCTTCTGCAACAGGGAAAGTGGCAAAGCATGCTCGGCAACAAGTTTCTGTTCATCCTGTTGCTGCGGCCCCAGAACCTGGTCATGCTTTTTCTGTTGCTGCTGTATCTGGCTGCGATTTTCTCTCTTCGCTTTTCAAGCCAGGCGGCGGTGGAGGCGGATCCCGTACATGAGCCTGCCATACCGGCCCATCGCTAACTGAGGTCAGAGAATCTTTTTTCCGAACGCGGAGCAGATAAGCTCGACCGCCAATGCGGCGGTTCGGTTGTGCTCGTCAATCACCGGATTTACCTCGACGGTTTCAAAGCTCAGCAATCGTCCGTGGTCGGCCAGGATCTCCATGGCCAGGTGCGCCTCGCGATAGGTCGCGCCGCCGCGCACCGGGGTGCCCACACCGGGCGCGTCTTCGGGGTCGATCCAATCCATGTCGAGCGAGACGTGGTAGCCTGCTGTACCCCGGCCGGCCGCACGCAAGGCTTCTTCCATCACCGTGCGCATACCCCGCTCGTCGATGTCGCGCATGGTGTAGACCTCGCCAATGCCTGCGCGCCGGATGTTCTCCTTCTCCGTTTTGTCGATGTCGCGAACGCCAATCAGCACGGCGTTTTCGGGGGCGATTTTGGGCCGCCAACCGAAGATATCCGACAGCATGTCCGGTCCCAGGCCAAGCAGAGCGGCCAGCGGCATGCCATGCACGTTGCCGCTGGGTGAGGTTTCGGGAGTGTTGATGTCGGCGTGAGCGTCGATCCACAACAGGCCGATCTTCTGGTTGCGGCGCCGGTAGAACTCGGCTACACCGGAAACCGAGCCTGCAGCAACGGAATGATCGCCTCCAAGAATCAGCGGAGTGATACCTTCCTCCAACGTCTGCAGCACCATGCCGGCGACGCGTTCGCAGGTCTCGGTGATCTCTCTGAGATACTTTGCGTTGGGTTCCCCGGCGTTGCGAGTCTCAGCGATGGCCACCGGCACATTCCCGCCATCGCTCACCAGATGACCCAGGGATTTGAGCCTGGCTTCGAGTCCCGCGACCCTGACCGCGGAAGGCCCCATGTCCACGCCGCGGCGGGACTGCCCCAGATCGAGAGGCGCGCCAAGAATGCGGATCTGGCGTGGGGGAAGGCTCTGGACGCCACCGTGTAAGAGGCTGCCCGGGTTCGGGTCATGCGCGCGCACCATCATCACGCAATCGTAATGCCGTGATCTTCCGCCTGGGCGAAAACCGAAAGAAGGTTGGTCAGCTTTAGCAGATTGCGAAGCTGCTTACCAAGGTGAAGCAACTTGAAATCGCATCCCACCTTACGGGCAGATGCATGCAGTCGCACCAAGGTGCCAAGTCCCGTGCTGTCGACGTAGGTAAGCTCTGCTAAGTCAACCACTACCACTTTCATCTGAGGTAGTAGATGTTTCACCTCCTGGTAGAGTTCTTCGGTGGCGCCTGCTACCAGCCGGCCGTGACATTTCACGACGGCGGTATCCCCGTCACGTTCGATTTCAAAGCTTAGTACTTTTTCGGATTCGTCCGGCATATGGTTGCTCCAGCGGCTGGGAGAGGGTTTGAGGCTCAATTGTCGCTCGCAACATCATATGTGATAGAAGATGGTGTCTTCCTATCGATAACGGCCTGAAGTGTGAAAGTTCCGAGCCGGTTCCCGGTTGATCGATTTGTCCGATGAACTCCGCTGTTGGAGGTACGCCCGAATGCCGTCGTTCCTTGATCGCGAAGTCTCTGTTGCCCCTCCCGGTTTCAGCCGGTGGCTGGTGCCGCCCGCGGCACTCTCCATCCATCTGGCGATCGGCCAGGTGTACGCCTTCAGTATCTTCAAGAACCCGCTGCTGGCGCTGAAAGGTGCGGACGGCGCCGTGTGGAATCTGAAAGAGGTGGGCTATATATTTTCCATCGCCATCGCGGTGCTTGGGCTTTCCGCGGCTCTGTTCGGTCGATGGTTGGAGACGGCAGGACCGCGCAAGGCGATGTTTGTCGCGGCTACCTGCTTCGGCTCGGGATTTCTGGTGGCGGCTGCAGGCGCGGCGAACCACTCTTTGGCGCTCATCTATCTCGGCTATGGAGTCATCGGTGGCGTGGGGTTGGGTCTGGGCTATATCTCACCGGTCTCGACGCTGATCAAGTGGTTTCCCGACCGGCCGGGACTGGCTACCGGCCTCGCGATCATGGGCTTCGGCGGAGGTGCGATGATCGGTTCGCCGCTGGGCACCCGGCTAATGATGTTTTACAAAGCGTCCGCGCATCCCATCGCGGCCACCTGGGTGACGATGGGCCTTCTTTACTTTGTCTTCATGATGTTTGGTGTGTTTACGATTCGTGTGCCGCGGGAGGGATGGAAGCCAGAGGGATGGGTTCCCAAGGCAAGGCAATCGTCCCTGATCTCAACCCACAAGGTCGACGTCAACGCCGCCACTCGCACGCCGCAGTTCTGGCTGCTGTGGGTCATCCTGTGCATGAACGTGACTGCGGGCATCGGCATCCTGGAGCAGGCGTCGCCGATGATCCAGGACCTTTTCCGCGGGCGTGTCTCGGCGATCGCGGCGGCTGGTTTCGTAGGCCTGCTGAGCCTCTTCAACATGGGAGGACGTTTTGTCTGGGCGTCGATGTCGGACTTCATCGGACGCAAGCCCACGTACTTCGTCTTTTTTGTATTGGGCATGCTCCTTTATCTGGCGCTTCCTTTTACGGGTAATACCCACCTGAATTCCGTTCCGCTTTTTGTGCTGACTGCGGGCGTGCTGATCAGCATGTACGGTGGAGGATTCGCAACGATTCCGGCTTATCTCAAGGATCTTTTCGGCAGCTATCATGTGAGTGCCATCCATGGACGCCTGCTGACGGCTTGGTCCACGGCAGGCATTGTGGGGCCGCTCATCGTCAACGGCATCCTCGACCATTACGTCGCCAACCACTTGCCGAAACAGCAGGCTTACCCGGTGATCCTGCACATCATGGCTGGCCTCTTGGTGGTGGGCTTTATCGCCAATCTCCTGGTGCGTCCAGTGGCAAAGAAGTATTGGATCGAGAGCGCGAGCAGCCAGGTTGGAGCAGCGCGTTGAGCAGAGCCGGAACCGGAGGAGGGTCCATCCATGGTCACAAATGAGAACAAGACATCGTCGATTCTAATCCTGGCTGCGTGGCTCGTGGTGTCGATACCCGCCGCATGGGGCGTGTATTACACCCTGATGAACGCACTCAAGCTTTTCCAGTAGCGCCCATCCACCGGGTTTTGTGCGGGTACTGCTCGCGCATTCAGTCTGAGGATTTTACGAACGCCGGAAGATGCCTTCCCAGGGCGCTAAGAAACCTGGTCATCAGGCCGAGGGCACGCCGGGTTTCTTTATGGCGCAATTGCTGCAACAGCGCGAAAAATCCCGGCGGCTCGGCATCTTGTCGAGGAATGGTCTCGACTGTCTCCTGCACCGCGGCAGCGATGCCATGGAGCAGCGCGGGATCGATCGAGCCGAAGATCTTGCCAAGAATGATCAGGTTTGTAAGGCCGCGAATGGCGTCCGGCTCTTTCACCGCGTCGACCGCGAGCTCCACGATTTTGTCGCCCTTGGTGAGCACACCGTGGAGCACTTCAAACACGTGGGCGTCGCGTAAGTCCTGAAGTAGTTTGTAGGTATCGAGCAAGGCCTCGGCATGCTCGACAGGAGCGTGCTCGAGACTTTCCCGCAGTCGAGTCTCGGGGTCAAGGGAAGACTGTTCGAATGGTATGGGACGCGCCATGGCGCCGTTCCTTTCAACACGTACCGGTCAACTTTTAAGTCGTAACCGCTTTGGTTTCGTTCATCCTTATCTGCACTAACTTCTGGCTTCCTGGTTCGGTATAGTCGGGGCGCTTCCATTTGCGCTCCACTTCGACGCCATGTTGGGGCGTCGGATGGCCATAGCGGAAGTTGGTGCGAGGGAGCGGGTTCTCGCCGGGATCGGGCAGCACGATCATCTGCACCGATGTTTCCTTGTAGGCGGGGGTGTGGGTCGCCGCGTCAGTGTGACTACTGGTCAGACGATTGACCGGGCTCTCTACCGAGTTCATGGGCATGTAGAGTTCCTTGCCGTGTACTCGGTCAGTCACGACGGCGCGGACGCGGACTTTCCCATAGCGAGAGATGAGTTGCACCCATGTCCCGCTGTGGATTCCGCGCTCCAGCGCAAGATCCGCAGAAACTTCCACAAACGTGTCCGGTGTCTTCTCTTTGATCCCAGGGCTGCGGTAGGTCATGTTGCCTTCGTGAAAATGTTCGAGCAAGCGTCCGTTGTTGAGGTGCAGGTCGTACACCTCATCCTGCTGATCGGTCGGTTCGTGCCAGGACACAGGAAAAAGCTTTGCCTTGCCATCGGGGAATTGAAACTCTTTGGTATAGAGCAGGGGCTGGTCGCTCCCATCGGCGGCGACAGGCCATTGCAAAGTCTTATAGCCCTCAAGGCGTTCGTAGGTCACCCCAGCCATGAGCGGAGTGACGGCGGCGATTTCCTGATAAATGTCGGCCGGATGCTGATAGTTCCAGTGCGCGCCGAGTTCGTTGGCAACATCCTGAATAATGCGCCAGTCGGGGCGGCTCTCCGCCAGCGGCTCAAAGACCTCGTACAACCTCTGGATGCGGCGCTCGGTGTTGGTGAAAGTTCCTTCCTTCTCCAGCGAAGGGCTCGCAGGAAAAACTACATCGGCGAACCTGCACGTCTGGCTAAAGAAGATATCCTGCACCACGAAGAACTCGAGTTTTTCCAAGGCAGCATCGACGTAGTTGGAGTTGGAATCGACGAGGCTGATTTCTTCGCCAAACAGGTACATCGCTCTCAGAGAGCCGTCGTGAACCGCATCGATCATCTGATGGTTGTCGAGGCCGTTCTTAGGGGGCAGAGAAACACCCCAGGCCTGCTCGAATTTCGCGCGGATCTCCGGATCCTCGACTTTCTGATAGCCGGGGAAGTAATTGGGCATCGCTCCGTGGTCGCTTGCTCCCTGAACGTTGTTATGACCACGAAGCGGATAAGCCCCCGTACCGTGACGCATATAGTTGCCGGTGATCAGCAGCAGGTTGGAGATAGCGGTTGAAGTATCGGAACCCATGGAGTGCTGGGTGACACCCATCGCCCACAGAATGCAGACGCCGTCGGAGTCGACGATCATATGGGCGATTTGCTTCAGCGTTTTCGCGGGGATACCACACCGCTGCTCGGCAAACTCGAGCGTGAAGGGGTCGAGGCTACGTATGTAGGCGTCCAGGCCATTCACCCTTTTGGCGAGGAACTCCTTATCGGCCAGGCCCATCTCGAGAATGTAGCGAGTGACGCTGCATAACCAGATAAGATCAGTGCTCGGATTGGGGCTGATAAAGAGATCGGCCCGGCGGGCCATTTCGTGGGCGCGAAGATCGGAGACGATCAGCTTTTGTCCCTTGAGTTTGTGGGAGCGCTTGACGCGCGTAGCCAGCACGGGATGACTTTCCGCAGTGTTGCTGCCGATGATGATCACCAGGCCGGCGTGTTCGATGTCAGTGATGGACCCGGAGTCGCCACCATAACCCACCGTGCGGAAAAGGCCGGTCGTTGCAGGCGCCTGGCAGTAGCGAGAGCAATTGTCCATATTGTTGGTGCCGACCACTGCGCGCGCCAGCTTCTGCATCAGGTAGCTTTCTTCATTGGTGCATTTGGATGAAGAAATGAACGCCAGGGAGTCAGGCCCGTGGGCGGCTTTCATCTCTTTGAGTCTCCGGCCCACGAGAGACAGGGCCTCTTCCCAGGTAGCCGGGCGAAATTTATCGCCTTCGCGGATGAGCGGCTGGGTAAGGCGGTCGGGGCTGTTGACATAGTCCCATGCAAACTTGCCTTTGATGCAGGTGGAGATGCCGTTGACGGCTCCCTCGGACGGCTCGACTTTCAGAATATGGCGATCCTTGGTCCAGATGTCGAAGCTGCAACCCACTCCGCAGTAAGTGCACACGGTTTTTGTTTTGCGGATGGCCGCTTCGCGCATGTGCGCCTCGGCTTCAGAAAGCCGCATGATGGCTTCGTAGCCGACTTCCGGCTCAATCCCCTTCACCACGTCGATCATGCCGTCTAACGCCGCGGAGGGCAAAGCGGTGAGGTAACCGGCATGCCCAAGCATCGATTTTTCCATCAACGCATTGCAGGGGCAGACGGTAATGCAATGGCCACAGGAAACGCAGCTGGACTCTCCGATCGGCACTCCGCCATCCCACTGCACCCGGGGCCGAGGTAATTCCCAGTTGATGGAGAGAGTCTCGTTGACCTGGACGTTTTGACAAGCCTCTACGCAGCGGCCACATAGGATGCATTGATCCGGATCGTAGCGGTAGAAAGGATTGGTCATGTCCTTTTCGTAGGGCTTGGGAGTGAACGGAATGGTCTGATGCTCGACGGCGAGAGACCTGGCGGTGTTATGCACGGTGCAATTGCCATTACTGTTGTCGCAAACCGTGCAGTACAGCATGTGATTGCCGAGGATGCGATCGAAAGCCTCGCGCTGGGCGGCATCCGCCCGGGGAGAGGTGGTGGAAATGGTCATGCCGTCGGCCAGCTCGGTCGCGCAAGCGCGAACCAGTTTCCCGTCGACCTCGACCATGCAGGTATCGCAGGTTTGGATGGGGCCAAGCTGGTGGTGGTAGCACACCTGGGGCAGATGGCTGCCGATGCGGTTGACCAGATCGATCAACCGCTCTCCCGCTAGAAACTCCCGGATAGTCCCATCGATGTTCACTCCAGCCATGAAACCCTCATCCACAGAAACACCCAACTCTGTGACACCCCATAGGATGCCTGGGGAGACGGGATCGTCTCATGGCGATCGTGTGACCGCTTTTCAGGGATAAATCCGATTGAGGGTGCGCGCGAAAGGAATCGTCTCCCGGACATGGTCCAGGCTGCAAATCCAGGCTACCGCGCGCTCAATCCCCATGCCGAAGCCGGAGTGGGGAACCGAGCCGTAGCGGCGGAGATCCAGATACCAGGAAAAAGCTTCCAGGGGCAGGTGGTGCTCTTCAATCCGCTTCTTTAGCAGATCGTAGGAAGCGATACGCTGCGAGCCACCGATGATCTCCCCGTAGCCTTCCGGAGCCAGTACATCGACGCACAGGGCGAGATTCGGATTTTGCGCATCGGGCTCCATGTAGAAAGCCTTCACCGCGGCCGGGTAGCGGTGCACCATCACCGGACGATCAAACTGAGAGGAGAGGTAGGTCTCGTCGGGCGATCCAAAATCGTTCCCGTACTCAAATTTTTGTTCGAGCAAGCCGCGGGCATGCGCGTCGTTCAGCATGTTGACGGCTTCATCGTAGGTGATGCGGGGAAAGGGCGGCTTGACGGCCTCCAGCTTGGCTATATCGCGCCCCAGCACTTTCAAATCGAGTGCTCGCCGGGTGAGGACGCGCTGCACCAGGAAGCTGAGAAACTCCTCTGCCAACACCATCAAATCGTCCAGGGTGGCATAGGCCAACTCCGGTTCCACCATCCAGAACTCGGTCAGGTGGCGGCGAGTCTTCGACTTCTCAGCGCGAAAGGTGGGACCGAAAGAATAGACTTTGCCCAGCGCCATCGCGGTGCTCTCGATATAGAGCTGGCCGCTCTGGGTCAGAAAGGCTTCGTCGCCGAAATATTCCACCGGAAACAGGGTGCTGGTGCCTTCACAGGCGGCAGGCGTGAGAATTGGCGGGTCGGTCAGGACAAAGCCGTTGTCATCGAGATAATCGCGCGCCGCCTTGATAATTTCGGCGCGGATGCGCAAAATGGCCGACTGCCGCGGGGTGCGGATCCACAGGTGGCGGTGCTCCATCAGAAACTCGACCCCGTGCTCCTTGAGCGTGATGGGGAAGGGTTCTTCTTCGCTCACCCTTTGCAGGACTTCGACGTTATCGACATCCAATTCGTAACCGCCGGGGGCTCGTTTATCCGCTCTCACCCTCCCGGTCACTATTACGCTTGATTCCTGGGTCAGGCCGCGCACCCGCTCAAAAACCTCCGGCGGCACTGCGGCTTTGGGCACGATGCCTTGTACCGTGCCCGTCCCGTCGCGAAAAATGGGGAAGAGAAGCTTCCCGCTCTCGCGCAGGTTATAGAGCCATCCCCTCAGTGTTACTGGTTTACCTTCATGCTGATTCAATGTTGCGATGGTGGCCAGCGGGGCGGCCACGGCTTGATTCTGATTTTCTTCTGGCATTTCCACCTACAGCTCGAGCATCTTGAATGTTTCTGCGGCCCGGCTGGCGACGTGCTCTGGCGACTCCTCGGGCAGGTAATTAATTTCCAGCACGGCGGCGGAAAGCTGCGGCGATGTCAGCAGTTGCTTCATGGTCTCCGCCCAGGGAATGGTTCCGTCTCCAGGCCAAAGGTGCTCGTCCTTCTGCCCATGGTTGTCATGAATATGGGCAGACCGGATGAGCGGGCTCAACTCGCCGATTGCGGCAGCGATGCCACTCCCGAGGTGGGCATGACCCACGTCGAGACACACGCCCACGTCTTTGAAGTGGCCGATCCTCACAATCTCCAGCAAGTTGACCGCCTCGGTCACTTCGTTCTGGAGATTTTCGAGCAGAATCTTTACGCCCAGCGGCCGGGCAAAGGCCTGCAGATGCTCAATCGCGGTCATGGCGTGCTCCAGGGTCCGCGGGCTCCAGCGGTCTTCGCGCTCGCCAAGGTGCAGAACCAGGTAGCGCAGCGGCATCTCTTCGGCGGTTTCGAGGGCTCGCTTCACCTCGTCCATGGCGTCGATGCGCCGTGACTTTTCGGGATGAACGACATTGACCGCCGGTGAGCCGCTGCGTCCCATCTCGGTATCCCCAAACATCGGCATGTGCATGGAAAACGGCTCCACGGGGTTTGCGGAGAACCACAGCGCGATTTCTTTCACATGGGTCTTGGAGGTGTAGTCGAAGTGCTGGCGCGCGGCAAAGATCTCGATTCCCTGGGCGCCTCCTTTGGCTAACGTTTCCAGCAGCCCCGGATGCAGGCGCTGGCGCAAAAATATGTGGGTCGAAATCGTTCTCAGCATCGCGCCGTTTCCACGGAACTCCTCGGCTCCGTTTTTCTCTTTCTATCTTCTCACCGCGCGCTTGCGTGCGATGGGTCTATGAATCAGGAGAAACACTCTGGGGGAAATTAGTATCGCGTTGGAGAGTACTCGATTTGCGGGCTGTTGAGAAATTCTGTCTACGGAGCTTCGGCCACTGAGTGCCTGCGCGGGACTCGAAATTTTTACATTTCGAACGGCGCGACCATTGTCGGGCCATAAGAGTTAAGTCCCGTAGGGACGGCTGAACTTAGCCCAGGACGCTAGTCCTGGGTTGGATTTGAAAGGACGACCAGTCCCGCAGGGACGGCTGGAAATAGACCGCGATGCCCTCCTGGACAACCTTCAGCCGTCCCTGCGGGACTAAATCGTGGCCGGATAGACAACAAGACCCAGTACGTTGCTGTGGGCTTTAGTAGCGGGAATGAGGATCGGTGAAAATCGAGAGGGGAGCCATCTCGTCTTGCAGGGAATAGTACGGAACCGGCCTCCATTGCAGCAGGCAGTCGAGAACAGCCTTGGAGTCATAAGCGATATGAGCAACGACGAGTTGCTTTCCTCCGTCGCCATGGATGACCACACCGCGATCGCAGCGGATGCGATAGGCCCGCACATGCTTGAGCTCCTGCCAGAGGATACGGCTGGAGGCACAACCGCCTTCGAGCAGACCTTGCCCGTCCAGGATCAGCGGTTCCGGCCAGTCGGCCAACACCAGGGGCACCAGGAAGAAGCCGAAACCAAAGCCCACCCAGGCGATCCAGTTGGTGGTACCGGAGATAAGCATCTGGGCCGCACTGAGGCCAACTGCGCCTATGCCCGCACCCAGCGCAAGGTAGTAGAGCAGAAGACAGGTCGGTTTTACCGGGAAACGCCAGCCATCTGCCGTCGGCTTCGGCTTCAAGCCGAAGTTAGGAGCGATCAGGATCAGTAGGCCCATCACGGCGCCCACCATCGCGCCAACTTCGATCACTCTTAGGGGGAAAGGGTGCATCGAGAAAGAGTTTCCTCCGTGAGACTAGTGATTGGCAATAGGTAATTCGTATAAGTTTTGCAACAAGGTAATTCAAGTGATCGCCGCAGACTAGAATCGGACCGATGCCCACCAGCGTTCGATCGCATACCAAGATCAATTTGGGCTTGGCCATTGGCCCTCTGCGTCCGGACGGTTTCCACCAGCTAACGACCGTGTACCAAACCCTGGCCCTGCATGAGCGCGTGACAGTGGAAGCGCGCAGCGCCTCCGAAACGCGCATCACGCTCAGCAGTACCGATCCGCGCGTGCCCACCGATGCAGGCAACACGGCATGGCGGATGGTGGCCCGTAGCCTCGAATTGCTTGGTCTGCGGGCCGCGGTTCATATTCACATCGACAAACAACTGCCGGTACAAGGCGGCTTGGGCGGGGGCTCGGCCAACGCCATCGCCGCGCTCCTGGGGCTGGAGCACGAACTCGACCGCCGGCTTTCGCCGCCAGACCGCCTGCTCGCCGCAGCGGAGATTGGCTCGGATATCCCACTGTTTCTGCTCGGCGGAGCGGTGGTCGGGGTGGGGCGCGGAGAGGAAGTGTACCCTCTCCCCGATATTCCGTCGCGACCTTGCGTGCTCGCTCTGCCGGCAATTGGGGTTTCTACGCCCCAGGCTTACCGGGACTGGGACAGCCTGCAGGCGGCGGCTGCGTTGACCGTGCCCGCCTCCTCAGCTACAATCACAGTGTTGAGTCGGTCGATCGCTGCTGCATTTGGCGAACCGCACTCCTCCGGTGTCTTCTCCGAAGCAGTCGATGCGAGAGTAGACCGGGCCGAGGATCCGCTTCTCGCGCTTGTCCGAACCGGGATAGAAAACGACTTTGAACGGGTCGTCTTTCCTCAGTATCCCTTTCTCGGTGAAATCAAGCGCATTCTTGCGGGCATTCCCGGCTCGGAGGACGCGGCTGTCTATGCAGGCCTCTCCGGGTCTGGGTCAGCTCTTTTTGGGCTGTACCGTACCTCGGCGGCGGCACAGGCGGCGCTGGTTCGGCTGGAACAGCACGGTGTAACTGGCTTGGTCACCAGCACGTTGCCTCGCAGCGATTACTGGCGCACTATGATGGTGGCAGGCGCGGTTTAGTGCGTTCTGTCGCACCCAGTTGGGCGATCGACTAATGGTAGGTCAAGTGCCTTTGGAGCACTTTGTCTAGGTTCGACTCCTAGTCGCCCAGCCAAGTTTTGCAGTCGAAAATGTGGTTCCTGTCGCGGGAAAGGGCTCCGTGGCGCAACAATCAGGCGGAACAACCAAAGCAAACCAGCTTGGGAGGTTCGTGTGAAGGGAGAATCCACTGTATTGACGGTTCCTGCCTCGCAACAAGAGGTGGAGAGCATGACTCAGGAGCTAGCGACGCCCGGCAAGGTCAAGCCGGAACGCAAGCGCGCTGGGCGCTTGAGCGAAGACAAGCGGTTCAAGATCTTCGCCGGTTCGGCCAACCGCAAATTGGCCGAGGGCATATGCGCCCATGTCGGGGTGCAGCTGGGCGAGAGCAAGCTGCAGCGTTTTGCCGACGGAGAGATTTATTTTCAGTTGCTCGAGAACGTCCGCGGCGTAGACGTTTTTATCGTGCAGCCAACATGTTTCCCGGTGGATCAGCACCTGGTAGAGCTGCTGATCATGATTGACGCGCTGAAGCGCGCTTCGGCCGGACGAATCACGGTAGTGGTGCCGTATTACGGATATGCCCGGCAGGACCGTAAGGATCGGCCGCGGGTGGCGATCTCGTCCAAGCTGGTAGCGGATTTGCTGACCACTGCGGGAGCCAACCGGGCGTTGTTCATGGATCTGCATGCGGCGCAGATCCAGGGGTTCTTCAATATCCCGGTGGATCACATGTTCGCCAGTCCGGTGATGGTGAGCTACTTCCGGGAGCTGAATTTGCCCGATCTGACGGTGGTTTCGCCGGATGCGGGTGGTGTGGAACGGGCGCGGTTTTTTGCGACCAAGATGCAGGCTCCGTTGGCCATTGTGGACAAGCGGCGCACGGATCTGAACGTGACCGAGGTGATGAACGTAATCGGCGATGTGCAGGGAAGAACCTGCCTCATCATCGACGACATCATCGACACCGCGGGTACGCTGGTCAAGACGGCGCAGGCTTTGCTGGACGCGGGAGCGGTGAAGGTCTATGCGGCAGCTTCGCATGCGGTGCTGTCAGGGCCGGCTATCGAGCGCATTACCAGCTCGCGGATACAGGAAGTCATCGTCACTGACTCGATCCCGCTGCGCGAAGAGGCGCAAAAGCTGGAACGGCAGGGAAAGATCAAAGTGCTTTCGGTAGCCGGCCTGTTGGGCGCCACGATCGAGAGTATTCACATGGAGACCAGCGTCAGCTCGTTGTTTAGTTAAAGCCGGGCGGCGCGGAAGAGTTAGAGGAGAGAAGTATGGCTGAGCAGGAAGTGGTCGCAGCAAAACCCCGCGAGGGCAAGTTGAACAAGAATGCGGCGCGCCGGGTGCGTGTCGCCGGCATGATTCCAGGCGTCGTTTACGGCGCCAAGGAACCCGCCATAGCGGTGGAGCTCGATCCCAAGCAGATTACCCGCATCCTTCATTCGGATTCGGGGCACAACACGATTTTTGATCTGGAGATCGGAAGCGGCAAGACCAAGGCCATGATCGTCGATTGGCAATACGAGCCTATCAAAGGCAAGCTCATGCACATCGACCTGAAGCGTATCGCGATGGACAAGGCGATGCGGGTGAAGGTGCCGGTATTGCTTGAGGGGATTCCGGTTGGGGTCAAGATGCAGGGCGGCATTCTCGACCAGGTGTTGCGCGAGGTTGAGATTGAATGCCTGCCGGGCGATATCCCCAGCCATATTGACTTGAATGTCAGCGGCTTGGCATTGAACAGCTCTATCCGCGTGGCCGATCTGCCACGTGGTGGCAAGCTCAAGTTCATTACCGACGAGAACGCAACCGTAGCCCACGTGGTGGCGATCAAGGAAGAAGTTGCGCCGACGGTGGACGCGGTGGTTGCGGCGGCTCCGGCAGAGCCGGAAGTTGCCAAGAAAGGCAAGACCGAGACACCGGACGCGCCTGCGGAAAAGGGCGGGAAGAAGTGACCTGGCTCTGAGCTTGGCTGACGAAGTGGACGGGGAAAGAAAGGGGCCGGCCCTGGTGGTCGGCTTGGGAAACCCGGGTATTGAGTACCAGTTCACCCCCCACAATGCAGGTTTTCTGGCGATTGACCGGCTGGCGGAACAGGGTGGGGTGACGGTGAATAACCGGCGCTGCCGGGCGCTTACGGCCACCACTCGTATTGCCGGCAGAGATGTAGTGCTGGCGAAGCCGGAAACGTTCATGAACCTGAGCGGCATCTCGGTTCAAGCGTTGGTGAAGGAGTTCGATGCCGATGCGACGCGCGATCTGATCGTGATCTACGACGAGATCGCGTTGAGCCTGGGTTCGCTGCGTATCCGGGAGCGGGGCAGCGCAGGTGGCCATAACGGGGTCAGATCCGTCTCTGGTGCGTTAGGCAGCGAAGAGTGGCTGCGCGTACGCATCGGGGTCGCACCCCCCGGGGATGAGGCTGCGGAGCGCGCGCGGCGGGGACGGAAGGATTATGTGCTGACGCCCATGCGCAAGGCGCAACTGGCGATTCTGGATGAGGTGCTGGATCGCACGGCAAAGGCAGTAGAGATGGTGCTGGCCAAGGGAGCGGGGCCGGCAATGAATGAGTTCAATCGCCGCGAGAACGGCGGCGAACAGGAATGAATTGGAGAATAGCCATGCAACGCACGTACGAAATCATGTTTATTGTTCGTCCTGACATTCTGGACGAGGATCTCGACAAGCTGATCGCCGGCCTGGAGGCAAATATCACCCAGGGCGGCGGCAGCATCAAGTCAATGGAAAAGCTCGGGCGGCGCAAGCTGGCCTACATGGTCAAGAAGTTCAACGACGGCAACTATGTGTTGTTGACGATCCATGCAGATGGTTCGCTGGTAGGGGAGATTGAACGCCGCCTGCGTGTCTCCGAGCCGGTGATCAAGTTTATCTCCGTCCGCATGGACGAAGAAGAGAAGCGCGTGGCGAAGATCAAGGCCATTCGCGCGACACGCAAGAAACTGAGCGCCCAGCCGGCGGCCACGGCCCCAGCTCCCGTCGAGCCAGTCGCCGCACCAGCGGCGGCGACCGAAGCGGCCAGCGCCTAAGCAATATTTGAAAGGAACAGGAAAATTATGGCTGACGAAACCAGCACGCCAAGCGCACCAAGCACCTCCCGCCCCGAAGGCTCTGGACCCGGGCCCTCAGGCCCGGGCGGACGTCCGCCCGGCGGACGCCCCAGCGGCCCCGGCGGCGGCGGACGCAAGTTCTTTCGCCGCAAGAAGGTTTGCAAGTTCTGTGTCGAGAAGATCGACGCCATCCACTATCGCGATGTTCGCCTGCTGCAGCAGTTTGTCGCCGAGCGGGGCAAGATCGTGCCCCGGCGCCTCACCGGCGTCTGCACCACCCATCAACGCGGGTTGGCGCGGGCCATCAAGCAGGCGCGCAATATCGCTTTGCTGCCGTTTGCAGCCCGCTACTAGAGCGGTCACCAGGAGATTGGTCATGGAAGTCATTTTGAAAGAAGATGTCAACAAGCTCGGCCAGCGCGGCGATGTGGTGAAAGTGGCCGACGGTTACGGGCGAAATTTTCTGCTACCGAAGAAGCTCGCCATGGAAGCCACCGCTGCCAATAAAGTGGTCATCGACCAGATGAAGCAGTCGGCGGTTCGACGTTCCGCGAAGGAAAAGTCTGAGGCTGAATTGTTGGTCACTCAGCTTAACCAGGTGGAGCTTGTTTTCGAACGCAAGGTAGGCGAGAACGAGCACCTCTTCGGTTCGGTCACTGCTTCCGAGATCGCGCATGCGCTGGAAGGCAAGGGGTTCACCATAGACCGCCGGAAGCTGCAGTTGGAAGAACCGCTGCGCCAATTGGGCGAATTCCATGTGCCGATCAAGTTGCATCGTGAAGTGACCGCGCACATCAAGGTGACGGTCAAGGGTGAAGAGGCGGCTTAGTTCGATCCTGAAGGATGGAGCGAAACCGGGGTAGCGAAAACATACCCAGGAAGGGTCCGTAGAACTGCAGATCCGGGACGTCGGCTTCGCTCCGGGATGACAAAAAGGAGAGGGTCGTTGTAAGGAGATGGCAGTTGCTGAAGTAGGGGCGGTCGCTAATGGGTTTCACGTCATACAACCGCGCTGTCCTTTAGCAACGGTCCTCTCCTTACAACGACCCTCTCCCTTTTGTCATCCCGAGCAAGCGACTTGCCTGTGGCAAGCCACAGGCAAGTTAAGAGAGGAATGAACTGGGAGACATCGGGTCCCTTCGACACACGAGTGCCCTCTCCCTTGGCAACAGCCCTCTCCCTTTCAACAACCCTCTCCTATTTGTCATTCCGAGCGAAGCGAGGAACCTGCGGTGCAGCCTCGATCCCTCCCCGATTCCCAAGGGCAAACATACCGCCAATTCAAACCGAGCCTATTTGTCCCCCGACACCACTGTTTCTATCTCCGGACGCATTTTGTTCATTAGGAGCGTACCCGGATTTCCTACATCGCCGCTCTCATCAGCACCGCGGATGTGGTTCTCTTCAAAGAGAACCACACGCACCCGACCGAAGCCGCAAATCTCGACAGGAAATCCGGGGAAGGCGACGAGATCTGCAGTTCCACAGACCTTTCGTGGAAATGTTTTTCGACCGGAGTTCGATTCCGTCTAAACTCCCACCGCCGCTCAGCGGCCGTAGCTCAGCCGCATGGCTAACTGGTCGGGAAGTCCTGCGCGCATGATGCGCATTTGCGCCAGCCGGAAATCATAAGGCACGCGGCGGAATTCGACCACCATGCGCTCATCGTCGTAGAGCGCAAAGGCGGCACGGCGATCATGATCCCTGGGCTGGCCCACCGAACCGGGATTGATCAGATAACGCGCCCCTGGCACCAACACCAACTCCGACATATCGGGCTCATCGTCACTCGAGTAAACCGGATCGAGCTTGAACCAGTCCTCACCATGCTCGGCAAAGCCGCCCTGCAGATGGGTATGGCCGAAGAAATTGATGCGGGTTTCCGCTTGCTTTAGCGGCAGCCTTGCATCGCGCACCGAGAGCAGGTATTCATCCTCATCGAGATAGGATCCGTGCATGCAGCTCACCTGGGGACCATCCGGCGTGACCGGTCCTCGCACCATGTGCTGCAGCCAATCGATGTGCTCGGGAGTGAGCACCTGGCGCGTCCAGCGGGCGGCGCGGCTGGCTACCGGATTAAAATCCTCGAGCGATAGTTGCCCGCTGCAAGCGCGATCGTGATTGCCCCGGACAAAGGTTTTGCCCAGGTCGCGCACCCGCTCAATGACTTCGTTGGGCGCCGCTCCGTAGCCCACGACATCGCCCAGGTTCCAGACCACATCGTGCGCCGGAGCAGCCTCGAGCACAGCCTCGAGGGCATCGATGTTGGCGTGAATGTCGGAAATGAGTAAAGCGCGCATAGTGTCCGTGCCTTCGACGGCACACGTTCCAGGAGCCTGGCGCCACCCGAAATCAGCCGCAAACAGCCAGAATATCAGACTGGATCGACGCTGCGTACCCAGTGGCCGGGGGCCTGCTCCACCAGGATCCCAGCTCATTGTATCGGCCGCCGCCAGCGTTGCCAGAGGCTGGTCTCGGTCAGTGGTGAGGGTCGGCACCGCTCCCAGCAGGCTTTTTGTATAGGCATGCCGGGGATGGAGAAAGACCTGGTCACGCGTTCCGGTCTCCAGCAGCATGCCGCGGCGCATCACGGCAACCCGGTCGGCAATCTGGGCCACCACGGCTAGATCATGGGAGATGAACAGCATGCCGAGGCCGTTACGCTGCTGCAGGTCCTTAAGCAGAAGCAGTATCTGTGCCTGCACAGTGACGTCCAGGGCCGTGGTGGGCTCATCGGCGATGAGGAGGGAGGGGTGGTTCACCAGCGCCATCGCGATCAGCAGGCGCTGGCGCTGGCCACCGGAAAACTGGTGAGGATAATCGCGCACGGCGCTGCTCCGGCTCGGCAATCGCCACTGCGGTCATGGCCTCAACGACGGCGTCGCGCACCTGCTTGCGGCTCAACTCAGGCTGATGGGCTTCGATGGCTTCGGCGATCTGCCGTCCCACCGGCATGACGGGATTAAGAGCCGTCATGGGCTCCTGAAAGATCATGGCGATTTTGCGCCCACGATAGTGGCGCATCTGCTCCGGCTTCAGAGTCAACAGGTCCTGGCCCTCGAAACGGATCGCGCCTTCCACGCGCGCTGCGCCGTCGAGGAGGCGCAGGATGGAAAGCGAGGTCAGCGACTTTCCCGATCCTGACTCGCCCACCAACCCCAGGACTTCTCCCTGTCCGAACAGAGAAAGTCAGATCACGGACCACCGCCTGGTCGCGAAAGTAAATGGAGAGCTGGTCGACTTCCAGAAGGGTAGCCACGGGCCAAGATTACAACATGCACGAAGCCGCAGTTGTAGCGGTAATGGTTGCTAAAAGCAAACAGCCCCTGGCCGAAGCCAGGGGCCGATGGAAGGTTCTCGATAACTACTGCTTGCCGCCCATGGTGATGCCGCCAGGCGTTTGCTGGTTCTTTTTCGCTTCATTCGCCTTACGGGTTGCCATGGTCTTATCGCGCCATTGATCGAACATAGCCATGTCCGCCTTGTGTCCAGCCTCATCGCCGCAATCCAGGTCGGCCTTGCGCCGGTAGAGCAGGCTGAGATAAGACATCGCGTCATCGTATCCGGGGCGCAGATTGATCGCCTGCTGCAGCTCCTTGATACCCTCGTCGACAATGGGCCCGTTCTGTTCGGCCAACTTCTGGCATGCGGCCTTGTCCTTGATCATGTCGCCGTTATCCTGCATGCCCAGGCTGTTGCGCGTGCGATCGCATTCCTATAGGCGACTCGCCAGTCGATAACCCCGATGGTGTAATGCGCCACCGGGTCATTGGCATCGACAGCCGTGACCTTCCTCTGCCACTCCTTGGCCTCTTGGGTCTTGCCCGTATTCAGGTAGACCGCGGCGATTCCCCGCAGGGCAGTCAGGTCGTTCGGGATCCTTGACCAGCACTTTCTGATAGGCGTCCACTGCCAGTTGCGCATTCTTCGTATTCTCTGGCGTGTTTGCGTCGGGAACTACCTGCTGAGCGTATGCCGTGGCGAGATAAAGAGGAGCGTTTTCGAGCGTCGGATCGAGCCGTTCCGCGTTCTGGAAGTGGTCGATGGCCTCTTCAAACTTGGCGTTCTTATACGCCTGCACACCCTTAATCAATTGATCGCGAGCCTGCAGCTTGCTGCACCCGGTTACCATGGTCAGCAGCGACAGGGTGGCGACCGCCAGCACCGGAATATATGCGCTTCGCTTCATTCTGGTTTAAATCTCCTTAGTGATCGCCAGGCTACGCCTGATCTCCTACAAGCTTACCCGGCCTGCGACTCGAGGGGAAAAATCTCCGCGCAGTGATTGTAATTGGTTTCCGCCCACTGGCAAGCCCTGCCCAAAAAACAAGGTCCGCGGCTGCTCAGAAGCAGCCGCGGACCATTCGCGAGGACGCTAAATCTTCGAACTGCTTGTCTCTCGTGGTAGCTCATGCAGCAGGGTCAGGCAACCTTTCCTTCAATTCCAGCGTTGCGAAACAGCGGCTTGCTGGATACCATGGCCCGGCCTGCAACAACGATACAACCTTACTGCCCCGCCGCCACCTTTGGCGTAATGAGGCCAATGTGATCGACGCCTGCTTCATGACCGATGTCGAGCACGTCCGCCACCGCGGAGAAGTCCAGTTCTGGATCCCCTTTCACGAACATGACCTTCTCAGCCCGGGTGGCAAAAATCCCTTCCAGCTTATTTAACAGGTCGCCGTGGGAAACGTCCAACTCGTTGATCTTATAACCCGGAACTCCACCACCCGCCCGATGCGTCACCTGGACCACGATGGTGCGGTCATTATCCTGCTGCTTCTGGGGTTCCTTCGGCGGCTGCGGGCACCAGGGCGTCGAGCCCTTTCGGTGTCACCGGCGTGATGACCATGAACACGATCAGCAACACCAGCAAAACGTCAATCATTGGGGTCACGTTGATGCTTGAATTGAGACCACCACCACCACCTGTATCAAATGCCATTTTCGTTCCCTCGTTTCCCGGAATTCTGTCGTTCGTTTCGTTTGCGTTCCAGAAGCTTACTGCCCGGCTGGCGGCGTCGGGGCTGGCGCGGCTGCCTGGTCCTGCCGCTTATCGGTCAGCAGGCCGACCTGGTCAACACCAGCGGTGCGTACATCATCAATCGCATCCATGACTGTGCCGTACTGCGCCCGGGCGTCTGCACGCATAAAGATTTGCTTTTCTGTTTTGTTCTGCAGCAGGTCGGCGACCTTGGCCCCAAGATCCGCCATGGAAACCTGGTTTTGCCCCAGGTACACCTTGTTATCGCGGGTGATGGCAACGACGACCGAGTCTTCTTTATCGGCGTCGGGCATCGAGGTCGGGTCTGTGACTTTGGCCAACTCGATATTCACCTTGTTCTGCAGCATGGGTGTGATGACCATGAAAACGATAAGCAGCACCAACATCACATCCACCATGGGAGTGACGTTGATGTTGGAGTTTACTTTTGCGCCTTCGTTTCTGACGACGATTGCCATTATTTTGCTCCGTGGGTCAAGCGGCTATAGCGTTTTCAAAGTGAGTGCCGGTAGCACTTTCGCTTGCCGGACCGCACCAACCGTGAAAACGCTCCCGGCCTGCCCACCTTCAAGATGACTTTCTTTGAGTCCGGTGAAAACCACCAGGTTGGAACGGATTTTCAGTCCGTTCCAACCGGTGCAGGATTCCCGCTGTTGAGTGCTTGAACACAGGCGCCGTTTAGCGGCGGTGGCTCTGCTTGATGAAGTAATCGATCAACTCGCTGGAGGAGTTGTCCATCTCCACGTCGAAGGCTTCCACTTTGCCGGTGAAGTAGTTGAAGGTCATAACGGCCGGGATGGCGACCAGCAATCCGAACGCTGTGGTGACCAGGGCTTCAGAGATACCGCCGGCGACTGCGCCGATACCGGAGGTCTTCTGGGTTGCGATCTGTTGGAAAGCATTCAGGATACCGATCACCGTTCCGAACAGCCCGATAAATGGTGCCGTGGAACCGATGGTGGCCAGACCGCCCAAGCCTCTCTTCAACTTGGCGTGGACAATGGCTTCGGAACGCTCGAGGGCGCGCTTGCTGGACTCGATCTGCTCTTCGGTGATCGCGCCGCCACTGCCATAGTTGCGAAACTCCTGCAAGCCGGCGGTGACCACTTCGGCCAGGTGAGACTTTTTATTACGGTCAGCAACTTTCACTGCTTCGTCCAGTTTGCCTTCCTTGAGGGCGCCGGCAACGCGTGGGCGCAAACTCGCGGGACTGCTTGCGAGCCGCGCTGAAATAAAGGGCGCGGTCAATGATCACAGCCAAAGACCAGATGGACATGACGAACAAAACAGCGACGACGGCCTTAGCCGGGCCGCCCATGTTGTGCCACAGGTCCATGGGAGAGAAGCCGACGGTTTGTCCTGAATCCTGAAAGAAGTACATACCGAGAGCTGCCTGATGGGCGAGGTGAGCGAGAATCACTGAATCTTTCCTCCTACGGAATAACTTTCGTTATAGCTCTGAAACAACCAGATGCTAGCACTCGACAACTTCGTTCCGAAATGACCCGAAGTGGCCACAAGGGGGATTGCCGGCTACCACCTCTTGGTCAAGAGGCGCGGCGGCCGGCAGACATCGGATCAGCCACCGAGGTTGAAGACTACGTTGACGGTAGTTTCAACTTCGACAGGGTCTCCGTTAAGCAAATACGGTCTGTAGCGCCACGCGCGGACTGCATCCAAAGCCGCCTGCTGCAGCATCGGAGGACCGCTCACGACTCTGAGGTTCTGAATCGCACCCGTTCTTGGAAATGGTGGCCTGTAAGACAACCGTTCCCTGAATGCGGGCCGCTTTCGCGATCGCCGGATACTGAGGTATGGTCTTTTGAAGCAGGTTACCCGCCATGACGCCGGAGGAAATACTCAGCTTCTTGGGGGGTGCTGCCTTGACGATCGGTGGTCCGGATCCGATACCGCCGAGAATACCTCCCATCACGCCGCCAGCGGATCCGCCGCCCATACCTTCCATACCGGAAACGCCGGCCATGGCCGGCGGGGCCGCAGACTCCTTGATCTGCTTAATTTCTTTCGGGATCTTGCTTGGCGCCTGCAATTCATTGTTAAGCATCTCAGACTTGATCTTGACCTGTACCGGCGCCTGAGGTGGTGGTGGCGGGGGAGGGGGCGGTGGGGGCGGTGGGGCAACCAGCAACGTGGCCATCATCTGTGTCGGCAACGCCTCGGGATGCAGCAGTGGCCAAATGATGAGTCCTGCCAGGATCAGCCCGTTGATGCCAAAAGTGGCAATCGACCAATACTTGCTTTTGGTCTTGAGCTTCCCACCAGACTCCATGAGTGAATCTTCAAACATCGCCTTACCTCGGATATTCGAACTTGTACATCTTTAGACACCGGCACTGGTTTTTTTGATCCCAAAGGGCTATTGGCATGCAAAGGTACTCCGTGCCAGCGAAAAAAGCCAGATGCGCAGAGGATCGGGCCACGGAACTTGGCCATCCCCCTGCTCGCCTGTATCCCTGTCAGAGTGCTTGTCCCGGCTATGAGTTGGCTGGGTCTTTGGCAACCGGCCCGAACTTCAGGTCCAAAATCAGACGCGCGCCTTCTTGCCGGCCGGCAGAATTGCCTTCTTGCCCCGCTTGGCCCGCCACTCCTGGTATGCCACCAGCATCGGAGCGGCCACGGCAATCGACGAATAGGTGCCGATCAAAATGCCAATGACCAGCGCGAAGGAGAAGCCGTGCAAGACCTCGCCGCCAAAAAGGTACAGCGACAGGACGGTGAGGAAGGTTAAGCCCGAGGTGAGAACCGTTCGGCTCAGCGTCTGGTTGATACTGCGATTCACCACATTCGTCAGCGTCTCGCGGCGTGAGATGCGCAGATTCTCACGGATTCGGTCAAAGACCACGATGGTGTCGTTCATCGAGTAGCCAATCAGGGTCAGAATGGCCGCGATGACCGTCAGGGTGATCTCCTGGTTGCTCAGGCTAAAGGCGCCGACGGTGATCAGGGTGTCATGGAAGACTGCCACCACAGCGGCCACGCCGTAAATCAGCTCAAAACGGAACCACAGGTAGATAAGCATTCCGGCCAGGCTATAAAGCGTGGCCATCAGGGCTTGCTTACGCAAGGCCGCCCCAACCTGGGGTCCGATAATGTCTGCCGCGAAAACATGGAAGCCGGAGAGATAGGCGCTCTGTTTCAGAAGACTCACCACCGCGGGATCGGCCACGCCGTTCAGTTGGTCGATACTGCTGAAGATACCGCCCAGGTCATGGTCGCGGTGATTCAGGATGGCCGCTGCCTGTTCGGCATATTTCTGCGCGCCGCCTCCCGTGCTCGCCAGGTGTTCGGGGTCATTCTGCTGCAGAAACTGCGCCAATGCGCCTTGGCTGGCGTTATCCAGATCCAGCTTGCCCTGGTTCGCTGCGCCGTTGCTCGAGTAGTTTGTGTTCAACGCCTCCACGATCGTCTGCCGCCCGGTGTCGAGGGCCGACTCCTGGGTTTCCTTCTGCGCCAGCGAAATAGCGACCTGCTTCTGCGCGGCCGTACCGTAGGGTTGAATGCGGCTGTCATGGATGCCGGCGCGGTCCATTGCCTGGCGTATCCTGTCCGCGTTCGGCGCCTGCTCAAACTGAACATAGACCAGGGTGCCGCCGCGAAAGTCGATCCCCAGCTTGATGCCATGCCAAAAAAGGATCGACAGCACTCCCGAGACGCTGAAGACCAGCGAGAAGGCGAGGAAGTACCACTTTTTCCCTAGCCAATCAACGTTAACGTCATGAAATAGTTCCACTGAAAACTCCGCCTTACTTACGCGGCCACTAGCCGATCGAAAGCGCTTCGCCGCGCTGCTTGCGCTTGAGAATCGAATCGAAGATGTGGCGCGAGACAAAAACCGCTGTGAACAGGTTTGCGAACAAACCAAAACTCAAAGTGACGGCAAAACCCTTAACCGGCCCGGTGCCGAACAGGAACAGAATGATGGCCGAAACGATCGTCGTCACGTGGGTATCGACGATCGTCACCCAGGCGTGCGCAAAGCCCTGGTCGACGGCCGCCGAAGGCGCCTTGCCGGCGCGCAATTCTTCCCGGATGCGCTCGAAAATCAGCACGTTCGAATCGACGCCCATACCAATGGTGAGAATCACACCGGCGATTCCGGGCAAAGTGAGCGTGGCCCCGGAAAAGCCCATAAAGCCAAGCAGGATAATCAGATTCAGCATCAGGGCCAGATCCGCGTTGATGCCTGCTCCATGGTAGTAGACGAGCATGAAGATCATGACCGCCAACATCCCGATGATCGCTGCGAGGACGCCCCTGCGAATGGAGTCGGCGCCCAACGACGGTCCGACGACGCTCTCCTGCAGATAGTGAATGGAAGCCGGCAACGCTCCGGTGCGCAGCATCAACGACAGGTTCTGCGCCTTGTCTTTGCCCAGGCCGGTGATCCGGCCCTGATCGCGGATGGCCTGTTGGATATTGGCCGCTTCCTGTACCCGGTTGTCGAGCACGACCGCCAGGGATTTGCCGATGTTCGCGCTGGTGAACTGGTAGAAGCGGTCTCCCGCGTTTCGGGTCAGAATGAAGGTCGCGTCCGGTCGTCCGTTCTCGTCCACGGAGGGCTGGGCATCGCGAAAGTCATCGCCGGCCACAATGGGAAGCCGCTGCAGAACGAAGTACTGACCCTGTAAATCCGGCTCCGTGCCTCCGTACGCCATGACAACGTCTTCAGGAGGAACCGTTCCACCTACACTTTGTGCCGCCGCCTGCTCGGTGGGGAACGGGCCACCGACTACCAAGTGGATTTCCAGGCGCGCCGTGGACTGGATGATGTCGCGGACCCGGCTCAGATCGTCTACGCCCGGCAGCTCGACCAGGATCTGGTTGGTGCCCAGGTTGTACTCCTGGATGGTGGGTTCGTAGTTGCCCAAGCTATTGATGCGAGTGCCGATGGTGTCGATCGATTGCTGCACCGCATGCTGCTCGATGGACTGCACCTCGGTCTGCTTCATGGTGAGGGTCCAGTTGTTGTTAGGCTCGGACGCGATGGTGTATTGGGCGCCGTAGCGGGAGTCGAGCAGGTTGCGCACGTCCCCGACACGATCGGGAGGGGTGCCTTGAATCTGGATCAGCTCCGGCTTCTTAGGATCGGGCTTGAATACGTGGGCGGGGAAGCCGCCCTGCTGCAGGTCGGCCTGAACCCGGGCGACAGCATTATCCGTCTCCGCGCTGACCGCCTCCTGCACCATTACCTGCAATACCAGGTGGATGCCGCCCTTGAGGTCAAGACCCAGGTGGATGCGGTTGGTCAAAGCCGTCTTCCAGGCAGACAGGCCAACGCCATTCGGAATGCCGAAGATGCCGAAGACGAACACGAGAAGTACTGCAACGATCAGGAGGGTTTTACGCATGGGAATCGCAATCGGTTTTTCGCCGGGCTTACCGTCTGCCCGCGAAATACGGTTATTTAGCTTCCTCTTGGTTAGTCGTTACGGAAGCGATAGCACTCTTGATGACCTCTAACTTTATGCCGTCGGGTGGAACGCGCAGCTGTACCGCGTCCTCTTTGAGCGAGATGATGGTCCCGCGCATGCCGCCGGTGGTGGTGATGCGATCGCCAGGTTTCAGGCTCGTCAGCATCTCCTGCCATACCTTCTGCTTCTTCTGGTTGGGCCGTACCAGCATCAGGTAGAAAACGGCAATGATCAGCAGGAACGGGAGAAAGGTCACCAGGCCGGGCGGAATCACAGGAGCCAGTAACAGGGGGGTGAAGGTCAACGTACCATCCTCTAGTTTCTTATCTACTACATTCTATCTGCCCCGGTTTGTCTACTGGACTGGGAGATCGCCGGAGAGGCAGAGAGACTCGGCGTGAGGGGCTCATCCCGCGCCAACGCGATCGGCTTGGGCGCGCACGCGGGCCAAGAGCGCAGGAAGAGTATCCGTCGCAATAGCATTTCGTACGGATCGCATCGTGTCAAGGTAGTAGGCCAAATTGTGCAGCGTGTTGAGCACTCCGGCGAGCGGTTCCTGCGCCGCCATCAGATGGCGGAGGTAAGCCCGGCTGTAGCGGGCACACACCATGCAGCCGCAGTGCGGATCAGGCGGCTCGGGATCCTCGGCGAAGCGGCGGTTTCTGATGTTGAGCCTCCCCCCGGAGGTAAAGAGCAGGCCGTGCCGGGCCGCGCGGGTGGGGATGGTGCAGTCCATCATGTCCACGCCCAGGGCGGCATACTCCACGATCTCGTCGGGATAGCCCACGCCCATTACGTATCTTGGCTTGTCCGCGGGCAGCAGGGGCAGGGTGCTTTCTATGATTTCTCTGGTGAGGGCTCGGGGCTCACCCACACTCAGCCCGCCGATGGCGTAACCGGGGAAATCCATGGCTACTAGCTGCTCGGCGGACTCGCGCCGCAGATCCGGGTACATGCCGCCTTGCACGATGCCAAATAGCGATTGGCCGCTGTTGGCGTGGAGGTTGAAGTGCTGTTGGCTGCGTTTGGCCCAACGCAGGGTGAGTTCGAGAGACTGCCGGGCGCGCCCCCGGTCGGCCGGATATTCCGTGCACTCATCAAAGGCCATGATGATGTCGGCACCCAAGGCCATCTGCACGTCCATGGAGTGCTCAGGGGAGAAGAAATGGGAGGAGCCGTCCAGGTGCGAGCGGAACTTTACGCCTTCTTCGCTTACCTTGCGCAACTCGTTGAGGCTGAAAACCTGAAAGCCGCCGGAGTCGGTCAGCATGGGCCGCGGCCAGGCGATGAAATGGTGCAGGCCCCCCAGGCGGCGAATCAGCTCGTGGCCGGGACGCAGGTAGAGGTGATAGGTGTTAGCCAGAATGATCTGCGCGTCCAGTTGTTCGAGCAGATGTTGGGGAATTGCCTTGACTGAGCCGGCTGTGCCGACGGGCATGAAGGCCGGGGTCTGGACCAGCCCATGAGGCAGCGTTATGGTCGCTCGCCTCGCTTGCCCACTGATGGCTTCTATCTGAAAAGCGAGAGACACGTAGGTGATTCTAGCTTGCGTCTCAGAAAAGCCCTGGACTAAGGTCAGCCGTCCCTACGGGACTTCCCATGTTTCTCAAGCCTGCGGACTGCGGACACTCGGTTTTCTCCCTCGTCGGGCAGCAGGGCCAGTAACTCCGCTATGGTCTGGTTGCGTTGCGGGTACAGGAGCTGGGGCGCGATCTCGGCCAGCGGAGCTAGCACAAAGCGGCGCCGGGCCAGGGCCGGGTGGGGCAGCGTCAGTTTCTCCCCAACCATCACTGCGTCCCCCAACAGGAGCAGGTCGAGATCCAGGATGCGGGGACCGTTCAGCACCCCCTGGCTACGGTCGCGCCCCAACTCCCTTTCTATTGCCAGCAAGGCATGCAGCAACGGTAGCGGCTCCAATTTCGTTTCCAGAGCCAGGACTGCGTTCAGGAAGGCCGGCTGATCATGAAACCCTACCGGCTCGGTTTCATAGAGCGAAGAACACGCTTCCACCCGGCCCAGCCGTCCCAAACGATCCGTGGCGGCGGCCAGGGTTTTCTCCCGGTCACCCAGATTGGAGCCAAGTGCAATGTAGGCGGTAGGCATCGAAGTGGCCTCAGAATACAGCCGTCACGATACGATGCCCTATGCGCATTGCCTTCTTTGGGGGCACTTTTGATCCGCCGCATTGTGGCCACATCGCGATTGCCCGCGCCGCCATTCGCCGGCTGGCGCTGGACCAGGTGCTGGTGGCACCCGTGGGCACCCAGCCCCTTAAGGGCGGCTCTGCCCACTCCAGTTTTGAGGATCGGCTAGCGATGGTGGAACTGGCGGTGGCAGAAGAACCCGGGCTCATCGCAAGCGATGTGGATGCGCCTCTACCCGACGGACAGCCTAACTACACCTTCGACACTCTGCAACGCCTGCGCGGCCAGCTCCAACCCACCGATACGCTCTTTTGTTTACTGGGAGCCGACTCCTTCCTGACGCTCCAATCATGGCATCGATGCGCCGAACTCCTGGTTCTGTGTGACTTCATCGTGGCCGGACGGCCAGGTTTCTCGCTCAAAGAGGTTAATGCCGTGCTTCCCAAGGGTGTGGGGAACACCGGCGAGCATCGGGAAGCTGGGTACACCCGCTTCACGCTCTCCGGCCCTATAGGCCAGAGCTCTGAGCTGTTCTTGCTGCCGGACCTGGATCAGGACATCTCGGCGACGGAGATTCGCGCCGCCCTGGCCGAAGGGGCGACGCCGCAGACCGTGCTGCCAGCCGCGGTTGCGGAATACATTCGTTCGCACGGACTCTACCGGCAGGTAGAGATACCATAGGGCTAAGGAGATACGAAACCGACCGAATGGCAACTACGGAAACGCGCCGCATGGTTTTGGCCGCTGCACGGGCCTGCGAAGACAAGAAAGCTGAGGACACCCGAATCCTCGAGCTCGATGCAATGGACGCCGGTTTCACCGACTTTTTCCTCATCTCGAGCGGGTCGAACGAACGCCAGACACAAGCGATCGCCGATGAGATTGAGATTCGACTGAAAAAGGATTTTCAAACCTACCCCAACTCAGTCGAAGGCCGGCGGCAGGGAGAGTGGATCTTGATGGACTATGTGGATTTTGTTGTCCACATTTTCCTCACCGAAAAGCGCGCGTACTACGACATTGAACGGCTACGAAAATCGGCGCGCACCGTGGACCTGGATCAGTTGAAGGCCATGCTGGTGGAAAAGACTACGGTGGCACGGGCCAAACCTGCGAAGAAGGCAGCAAAAAAGGTTGTAGCTAAGAAGACCGCTGCCAAGGCCTCGCCCAAAGCGACGGTGGTCCGACGCAAGCCCGGGATGAGCAAGGCCAAAAAAAGCTGATGGAAGTTCTCAAATGCGCATAGGCATGATCACGTAGCGGTACTTGAAATCATCCGCGGCATCTTCCGGGCGCATCTGGCCTGCGGACTGTGCGTCTTTGAATTCAAGCCGCACTTCGCCGCTGGATCCGACAGCTTTGAGGAAGTCGATGAGATAGGTCGAATTAAAACCGACGACGATGGGATCGAAGCTGTAGGGGCTTTCGATGGTGTCTTCCGACTCGCCCGATTCGGTGGAGGAGGAAGAGATCTTCATCTCATTCTGTTCCAGCCGGATCTTGATAGCGCCGGACCGTTCGTCAGCGAATTGCGCGACCCTCTGAATGGACCCCATTAATTCTTCGCTGCGCACAACCACAAACTTATTGTTGTCCCGGGGTAGCACCGCTTCGTAGTTGGGAAATTGGCCGGTGAGCTTACGGGTAGTGAGCACGCGATGACCCAGACGGAAGAACAGGGTGTGCTCATCGTCGTAGAAGTCGAGCGCTTCTCCGTCGCTATCCGCGAGCAAGGATTGCAGCTCAGCCAACGCCTTACGCGGGATCAGGGTTTTCTTTTCACCGCTGATGTTCTTGAGCGATTCGCCAGTCTTCTCAATGTGCGCCAGCCGGTGCCCATCGGTGGCGACCATGGAAAGCGACTCCGCTTTCAGAATGAGCAGGGCGCCATTCAGGGTATAACGCGATTCCTCATTGGAAATGGCGAAAATCGTTTTTGAGATCATGCCCTTGATCGAAGCTGCTGACAGCTGGGTCAGTCCGGTCTCGGGAAACTCGGGCACCTGGGGAAAATTGGCGCGCGCCATTCCCACCATTTTGGTGTTGGAGCGGCCGGAACGAATCTGTACCCAGTGGTTCTCCATGAGCTTGATGGATATATCACCGTCGGGCAGCAACTTGACGTAGTCAAAGAGTTTGCGCGCGGGTATGGTGCACGCCCCGGGCTTTTTGACTCTCGCGGCACAGGAGGTACGAATACTTTGGTCCAGGTCGGTCGCGGTGATGGTGAGACGATCCGTCGCGTCCCCTTCCCCGGAACCGGCCTCAAGGAGAAAATTGGAGAGGATCGGAATCGTCGTCTTCCGCTCGACGACGCTTTGCGTCGCGCTCAGCTCCCGCAGCAGGTCCTGACGGCTTACGCTGATTTCCATCGTTGCGGCTCCCTGTACGACCGGTCTCTCCTGCTCAACCCCCGCGCTAAGCATGGTGTGTTTGCCCCCTTGTCGGTTTGACTCACTCTACACCACTGCGGAGGGGGCTGAGAATCTCAACTACGCTTCATCCTGTGGATTCCCGGTGCGTAATACAACCGCGGGGCGACAACGGGAACAGAAAATTTTTACTACGATGAAAAGCACAATTTGATCCATCCCTTCTTAGTCGTAGTAGCCGTTCGTAACGGAAAAGTGGAAAGACAGCCGGAAACCAAGCAGGGGGCGCGAACGACAGCCGTCCACGTTTTAGAAAACTGGTCCCTCACGAAATGAAAAGCAGGAAGAGTAGCGCATAACCCCGAGTTGGGTTCCCTCTTCCCCACGGTCTGCACAGGCGCCCGAAAAAAGGCTGTGGAAAGCGACGGCGCCGAGTGCAAAGCCCGTTCCCAATCAGTCTTCATGCAGCTCCGAGAGAGGCGAGCTTTGCACAGTGCCCTAAAAACGCTTTAGGGCGTTTTTTCGGGTGCCTTTTCCCACAGTTCCTGGTGGCGATCGTCGGAAAACAGCAAACCGGTGACGTGTCCATCGGGACCCTTTTGAAAAGTAAGGCGAGTGCTACTGCCACTGGGATAGAAAAATCGATTGGGTTGCTCAGGCAGCAACTCCGTCTGGTCACCGGTGCGATTTCTGGACATCAACCGGTTGCCCTGACGGAACACGGTCACCTGGGTCACGCCGGCGTCGACGTACTCACCTTGATAAGCGTCATAAACCGTGGGATCCACTTTGATCGGCGGAGGGTGGATGGGGATGACCCGCTTTTCCGAATACGGCTTGGTGGAAGCGATATCGGAGAGGTGATGGGCTAAAAACCATAACGGTAGTTGGGGATCAACGTAAGCTCTGTCCCAGGCATTGTGGTGATAGTTGGCGTACTCCCAGAAGCGCACATTGCCCCCAGCGGCACTGAGGGCGGCAAACATGATCTGCGATTGCGCGGGCGATACGACAGGGTCGTCCGCGCCATGAAAGATCCATACGGGTGTGCGGCCAATGGCCTTGACGTACTCCGGAACAAGCTCCGGCTCATGCCAGCGGCCGGGCGCGTAGGACCAGTAGATGCCTCCGCACACGGGCGCAATGGCGGCGAAGTGACCGGGATAGTCCTTGGCAATTTCCCAAACCCCGTAGCCACCTAATGACATGCCGGTAAGGTAGAGACGGTCGGGATCGCCGTGGAATTCTTTTACCTCGGCATTCAGCGCAGCCATCGCCATCGCCATAATTTCCGGGTCGGTCCAGTGATGATGGTTGTAGGGGACCTGGGGCATGACCACTACGAACGGCCAGCGTTCGTAATGGGAACGCAGCGCGTTCGGCAGACCTACCTGCGTCTCGTCAAGACCATCTGAGCCACGCTCACCCGATCCGTGCAGAAACAGGATGACTGGCCATTTTTGCTTTGGGGACCAGTTCATGGGTAGATAGACGACGTAGTGATAGACGGTGCCATTGAGGGCGATAGTGCGATTGAGAAAACCGGTGTCCTGCGTGCGGGCGTAAGCGGGCGGCCCCATGAGCGGCGTTATGCTGAGGAGGAAAGCCGTGATCAAGTAGCCAGCCAATGAAGCCAGGCGGCGCGGCGACTCGAAACAAAACATAGACAACTTGAGCATACCGGGAGCGCCCGGACGTGAAAAGGGTACCGGATTTGAATGGCATGCGGTTTACCCGCTGAAGGCCGTAACTACCTTCCCATCCGGCCAGGCCCTTCAGATGCGAAGCGCTCAGCCGTTGAGAGTCTCCAGGAGCTTGTTGATGGTGCGGTTTAGATCTTTGTCGGCACGGCGCTGCTCGTCGATTTTGGCAATGGAATGCATCACGGTGGTGTGGTGCTTGCCGCCGAACTGCCGCCCTATCTCGGGTAGGGATGCCTCAGTCATCTGCTTGGCCAGATACATGGCGATCTGGCGGGGAACGACCACGGAGCGGGAATTATTTTTCTGCTTCAGCTCGGCTACGCGCATCCCGAACTGCTCGGAAACAGCGCGTTGAATCGCTTCAATGGTGATCTTGCGTACCTGGGTATCGATGAACTGCTTGAGGCATAGCTGGGTGGTCGGCAAAGTAAGCTCGGCGCCGTTGAGGCGGCACCAGGCTAGCAACCGCACCATGGCACCCTCCAGCTCGCGCACGTTGGTGCGAACGTTCGAGGCGATGAAGAGAGCGATATCGGTGGGCAGGAGAACATGCTCGCTCTCCGCCTTCTTCTGCAGGATAGCGACCTTGGTCTCCAGATCGGGTGGCTGAATGTCGGCGATCAAACCCCATTCAAACCGGCTCCGCAACCGATCCTCGATTTCCGGCAGTTCCTTTGGCGGGCGATCAGAGGCGATGACAATTTGCTTCATGCTCTCGTGGAGAGCGTTGAAGGTGTGGAAGAACTCTTCCTGGGTGCGCTCCTTTTGCGCCAGGAACTGGATGTCATCAATCAGCAGTAGGTCGACGGAGCGAAACTTATCGCGGAAGCTGGTCATTTTGTCATAGCGCAACGAGTTGATCATCTCGTTGGTGAACTTCTCGCTGGAGACATAGCAAACCGAGCATTGCGGTTGTCGTTTTTTTACCTCATGGCCGATGGCATGCATCAAGTGGGTCTTGCCCATGCCGACACCGCCGTAAATAAAGAGCGGATTGTAGGCCTTGGAGGGCCGTTCGGCGACCGCTTCAGAGGCCGCGCGGGCAAACTGGTTTCCATTGCCAATGACGAAGGCATCGAAGGTGTAGCGGGGGTTGAGCTGCGCCGCCGTGGCCCAATCGAACTTGGCCTGCTGCGGTGGCGGCGCCGGCATACCTACGTTACGATTGGCTGGGCGTTGCGCTCCTGGCGAATGGGAGGGCATGGGGGCGAAACCTCCATCCTCACGCACACGTACAGCGGCAGGATCCTCCTGCGGGATGACGAAGGAGACATCGTCGAACTCCAGGTGGAAGGCGTCAATGGCTTCCTGGATCAGATCGCCGTAGCGGTCGCCGATGTGCTGAAACTCGGGTGTGGGCACCCGCACGAAAAGCATCCGGCCAGTCACGTGGCTGAACCGCGTGGGTTTTAGCCACGTGTCAAACGATTGCCGGTTGACCTTCTTTTCAAGAGCTCCCAGTATCCGTGCCCAGGGATTGGGCACGGCCGGGGCGGTGGCGACAAAAGACATACGCTTCCTTCGTTCAACGCCGACTTGCCTGATACCTTCCGCTAAGTGCAAAGGAGCGAACCCGCAGCGGGATTGACCGTGCGTGCCATTGTAGCTCCTGTGCTTAGGAACTGCTTTGGGGGAACATGCCCCTTCGCGAAAGTATCCAGATCGAAAGATCAGGAAGTGTGGACGTGCAGAAAATCAATCTTGATCGGAGCCGATACTAGCACAGTTACAAGGCGGCGCAACGGCTCATTCCGGGCAAAAAAATCTTTCTTTCCCGAGTTGCACCATGAGCAGTGAAAGGGGCGGTGAAAGCGACCGGCCCGGCCGCCTGAGGCATCGAGCCGCTTGGCCCTTTGGGCTGAATCCGTTATACTTAAAGCTTGCCTCAAGGCACAGATTCTTTACTGAGATCAGGAGCGCAGTGTTATGCCAAAGCGCACATTTCAACCGAACCGCCGCCATCGGGCGAAGACTCATGGTTTTTTGACTCGAATGAAAACCAAGGCAGGCGCAGCAGTGCTTTCCCGCCGCCGTGCCAAGGGACGTAAGCGCGTTTCCGTCAGTGCAGGTTACCGCGACTAGAAGAGTTTACGGGAAACCGGGGAATTCTTTGTTGAGGCTTCTTACCCCAAGCGATGCGCGGTTACGCAAGCACGTTGATTATCAACGTGTTTATCAATGCAGCCGCAAACACTTTTCGTCCTCGATGACATACTTCTACGCTGAGCGGGGCTCGGGCGCGGTTTTTGGCCCGCGAGTCGGTCTGACTGCCGGGCGTGTCCTTGGTAAAGCGGTGGAACGCAATCGCATCAAGCGACGGATGCGCGAGGCTGTGCGCCTGAGTCTGGCTCTCCTGACGCGAGACGTGGACGTCGTCCTGCACCCGAGACGAACGGTGCTGACCGCGGAATTTGCCGGGCTCCAAAAGGAAGTATCGAAAATCTTTGCCACGGTACAAAATGCAAAAGATAAAGTTGGGAGTAAGGCTGGGGCAAAGCCCTCGTTGGCCGGGGTGAGGCCTACGGATGTCTGATCTCTACCGGCGCTGGATCTCGCCGTTGCTTCATTCCGTCAGCGGAGCTTCGGGTGCGTGCCGTTTTCAGCCCACTTGTTCGGAATATGCCGTGGCCGCCGTACGCCGGCACGGGATCTTTTTTGGCACCGCGCTTGCAATTTGGCGCGTGCTGCGCTGTAACCCCTTTGGTCGCGGCGGCTTTGACCCAGTTCCGGGCACTTACTCGGGACCCCTTCCGCACAGATGACCCCTGCCATTTACCATAAGGTCGTGGCCATTCGCGCATCGATGCGGTTTCACGATTTCCTTGCTTCCTCCAGCCTCAGGGAAGCGGGGCTTTTCTTGGTGAAAAGCCCCCAACGAGGTGTTTTCATCGGACGCATGGATCGTGGAACCGCGGAGCGCGCCGGGTGCCGCAAGATCGTCCGATCGACAGGAACTCTCTTTGGCAGAAATTCGCAATCCTAATCAGCCGGGTGGCGGTGGGCAGGACTCACGCACACTTCTCATCTTCTCCGTCGTCTTTGTTCTGATATTCCTCGGCCTGCAGTACTTTTCGCCGAAGAAGAAGACGCAACCGGAGACACCGGCCGAGGTGGCTTCAACATCTGCGTCCAAGCCGTCGACGTTTACTGCTCCCCCTGCGCCTGCACCTGCCGCTGCGATGGCTGCTACGCCCGATTCCCCCAACCCGTCGAAGCAAGCCGTCGTAGCACCCAACGAATCGACCACAATCGTCGAGAACGAGTTGTACCGGATTACGTTTTCGAATCGCGGCGGTCAGGTCGTCTCCTGGATTCTGAAGAAATACAAAGATGATGCCGGGAAGCCGCTGGACCTGGTTAATGCGAAGGCTGCGGCCAAGGCCGGACATCCGCTCTCGCTGTGGACCTACGACGCAAACCTGCGTAACCAGCTGGCGCAAGCCTTGTATGTGCCGTCGGCTACGGGCACGTTGAATGCTCCTGCCGCGCTCAGCTTTACCTATTCCGACAGCGGCCTCGAAGTGAAAAAAACCTTCACCTTCGATTCAACATACGTTGTTCACGTGGACACGACCGCTACCAATCATGGGGTCCCGGTGACCGCGCTCGTTGCCTGGCCCAGCGGGTTTGGCGATCAGGATACGCTGCCGGATTATGCGCAGTCGCAATTCGACACCATGCAGGGAGGCAAGAACGAGAACCAGGCGGCGAAGAAGATCGCCGGCGGCGGCACGATGCCCGGACCCTTCGAATGGGCCGGCGTGAGCGACCTTTCCTTCGCAGCGATTTTTCTTCCCGACGACCCATCGCAAACGCTGCTGGTTGGTCTGCATGATTCGATAGACCTGCCGCGCCATGGCAAAACCGATCAGATGGACCAGGCGCCTGTGCTCGGCGCTGCCATGGGTTCAAACTCCGGTCACACCAGCCTGCGTCTCTTTGCCGGACCCAAGGTTCTGGATGTGCTTGCCTCTGTGCGCGCTACCGCGAATGGCGGGCAGGCGGGCCCGAGTCTCGAACCGGTGGTGGACTTCGGTTACTCGGGGATCATCGCCAAGCCGTTGTTCCTGGCCCTGCGCTGGGTGCACGAGCATATTGTCTCCAACTGGGGTTGGGCCATCCTGGTTCTTACCCTGGTGATCAACCTGGCCATGCTGCCGACGCGCATCCAGATGATGAGGTCGGCGCTGAAGATGCAGCGTATCCAGCCGGAGATGAACGCGATCAAGGAGAAGTACAAGAAGTACAAAGCCACGGACCCTCGCCGCGCCGACATGAACAAAGAGATGTTCGACCTGCAGAAGCGCGAGGGCGTGAACATGTTTGGCGGCTGCCTGCCGATGCTGGTGCAGTGGCCGTTACTGTTCGCTTTTTATCGCATGCTGCTGCACACGATCGAACTGCGCCAGGCACCCTGGTTGTGGATCCACAACCTGGCCGCTCCTGACCCGCTGCACATTCTGCCGGTCTTTTTTATCGTCACCATGTTCCTGGTGCAGTACCTGACCCCATCCCCGGGCATGGACCCGGCACAGCAGAAGATGATGGCTTTCACGATGCCCGTCTTTTTTGGTTTCATGACGTGGAACCTGAGTTCCGGGCTGGCGCTTTACTGGGCTTTTGGCAACGTGATCAACGTGATCCAGCAGGCGATCATGAACCGCACCGGTATCGGCAAGCAGATGCGTGAGATGGCGGCCAAGCGGGCGGCCAAGAAAAGCGGCGGCAGTGGCCGGCAAATGGTCCGGCGTTAAGGATTCAGCCAGCACGATTACCGGGCGCTGGAATTGGTTTCCTGCCTGGCTGACTTCCCACACCCGAGATGCGATACTAAACCGATGCCGATCGTCGACCACGCGGCTGCAGCGCAAAAGATTGCAGCCTTCCTCAAGACTCTTACCACCACCGGCGGCCTGCGGTTGAAGTATCAGATCACCGCGGGTGCGGGAGCCCATGATCCCGATGGGCTCGAAGCCCGCGAGATCTACGTGGAGATGGCCGGGCCGGATGCCGTGCTTCTGACCCAGCGTGGCGGCGAATTGCTACGGGCGCTGGAACACATCGCAGCCAAGATTGTGCGCCTCGAGGCAGAAGAGCACGACATCGTGTCTTTCGATGCCAACAACTTCAAGGCGCTCCGTGCGCGGGAGCTAAAGCTGGCTGCGGAAACAGCGGCGGAACGGGTCCGCGGCACATCTCAGCCTTATAGCTTTGCGCCCATGAGTTCGCGGGAGCGCCGCATGCTGCACCTGGCGTTCCGTGACTATACCGATCTCGAAACCGAAAGCAGCGGTGAGGGGTTGCGGCGCTTCGTGGTGGTGTACCCCAAGGGGGCAGCGCGGCTTCGACCACGGGCTTCTGAAGTAGGCGGCGCACGCCCGGCGCGACGCAACTCTCCCTACTGAATCATCGGGAGGCGTTGTGCAGCCCGATCCACACCTGATTTATCAGAACGAAACCATCGTCGCCGTTGCGACGCCGCCCGGACGCGGGGGTATTGGGATCGTGCGGCTCTCGGGGCCTGAGGCGACCCGGATCGCCGAGCCGATGCTGCGTCTGCGCAATCCGCTGGCCCATGCGCAGGCACGCTTTGCCGATCTACTGGATCTCGACACCCAGGAAAAGCTGGATGAAGCGGTGGTCACGTTCTTTGCCGCGCCTAATTCCTATACCGGCGAAGATGTGGTCGAAGTGGCCGCGCACGGCGCGCCGGTGATTCTGGAGACTCTAGTGAGGCAGGCGCTCGCCGGCGGTGCGCGGCTGGCGGCTCCGGGTGAGTTTACCCAGAGAGCGTTTCTGAGCGGTCGCATCGATCTGATCCAGGCCGAAGCGGTGCATGACCTGATTGAAGCGCAGACGCTCTACCAGGCTCGGGTCGCTGCGCAGCAATTGCATGGCGCGCTTTCGCGCCGCATCAAGCCCATCAAAGAGGGACTGGTCGCGCTGATTGCTTTGCTCGAAGCAGGAATCGATTTCGCGGAAGACGACGTGGATGTACTGCCCGGGAGCGAAATCCTGAACGCGATTAAGGAGATTCGCACTCAGCTGCAGCCGGTCGCGGATAGCTTTGCCCGCGGCCGCATTGTGCAAGAGGGTTTGATGCTGGCGATTGTCGGCCGGCCGAACGCGGGTAAATCGTCTCTCTTTAATCGCATCGTGCAGCGGGAGCGGGCGATTGTCACCGCGACGCCCGGAACCACGCGCGACCTGGTCACGGAGCGTGTTTCGCTGGGCGGAATTCCAGTAGAACTGGTGGACACGGCGGGCATGCGTGAAGCCAGTGACGAGGCAGAACAAATTGGCATTCGCAAATCGCGCGAGGCGCTGGCGGATGCGGACATGGTGTTGATGGTGCTGGACGCGACCGCGGCGCCGGGTCAGCAGGAGCTTGAGCTTCTAGCCACGCTGGCGCAGCGCCGGGCACTGGTAGTGGTGAATAAGAGCGACTTGGCTCACCCCTCGAGCGCCATGGAGGAGGCACTGGGCGGCTTGGGTCTGCCGGTGGTTCATACCTCGGCGCTCAGCGGGCAAGGAGTGGGCGAGTTAAAGGAAAAGATGTTGGCCTTGGTGGGCGAGCGCACAGTGGAGACGGAGAGCGGCATGCTGACCAGCTTGCGCCAATACCAGGCGGTGACCGCCACGCTGGATGGCTTGGCTGCCGCGGCTGCCGCTGCCGGGCAAAATATTCCGCACGAGATGGTACTGCTGGATTTGTACGGAGCGCTTCGTCATCTCGATTCGCTCACGGGCGAGACGACCAGCGATGACATCCTGAATTTGATCTTTTCCACGTTCTGCATCGGAAAATAGAACGGGCTGACACTGCACGCAAAGGAAAGGGCAGAACTCTTTAGCCCAGTTCTGTTGCGCCGTGCAGCGGACCAAAATCGGGCCCCGACACAAAGCATCAGAGCGGTGGTTTCCAGATTCCTCTCTAACAAAGACCCGGTATCGTTGTTTTGAGACCATTCGCGCCGCGCAGCATCGTAGTGAGGGAACTATTGCGCCTGGAGCCCCAAAGCCCGTTCCCTCGGTATGGATTACCGAGGCAGTATCAACGCCTACCTACCATGGAGGAATCACCGCATGCCGCTGCCCACAGACGAAAAAATCGTTGCCCTGAGCAACCAGATACTGCAGAAGTTCGAAGCCCTGTTCGGAGCGCACCCTGGCTTTCGGCCGGCTCACGCCAAGGGCATCATGTTGAACGGATCGTTCACGCCAACACCGGAAGCGGCTTCGCTCAGCAAGGCGCCTCACTTGAACCGGCCATCCACGCCGGCCACGGTGCGATTCTCCAACTCTACCGGGATTCCGGTGATCCCGGACAATGATCCAAATGCCGATCCACGCGGCTGTGCGATCCGCTTTTATCTTGCCGATCGCGTGCACACCGATATCGTGGCCCATTCCACCAATGGTTTTCCTGCGCGCACGGGGCAGGACTTCCTCGAGTTCCTGACCGCCATTGCCGCGACCGACCTTACTCACATTCCCGGCTCACCGCTGGAAAAATATCTGGGAACCCATCCGGCCACGCTGGCATTTGTGCAAGCCCCGAAGCCCCCGGCTTCGAGCTTCGCCCGGGAAACCTATTTTGGACTGACCGCCGTGAAGCTTCATCAACAAGGACGGCGTGGGCCGTTACGGTCGCTACCGTATTCTTCCGGAGGCCGGCAACGATCATCTGGACGCCGCGGCCGCGGCGGCGAAAGGGCCGAATTATCTGTTCGATGAAATTGAGCACCGGATCGCCAATGAGCCCGTCAAGTTTCGGGTGGTGGCCCAATTAGCCGAGGACGGGGATACCGTGAACGATGTGACCATCCAATGGCCGGAGAGCCGCAAGCTTGTTGAGTTGGGCAAACTGTCGTTCACCGAGCCCGTGCTCGATGAAGCTCATGAACAGAAGCAGATTATCTTCGACCCCATTCCGCGGGTGGACGGCATTGATGCCTCCGATGACCCGCTGCTGGAGTTGCGGGCCGCAGTCTACCTGTTGAGCGGACGCCGCCGCCGGTCGGCCCCCGAATAGAAGGCTAGAAATATATCGAACCACCAGCCCGGACTCTCCGTATCTAGCTTTGCGAGAGGAATGCCTCTCAGCACAAGATTCGGAGAACAGGGATGCAGCTTGTAGCAGATATCCGTTACGCACTCCGTCAATTTGCCAATGCGCCGGGATTTACAGCGACCGCGATTCTCACCCTGGCCCTTGGCATCGGCGCCACCACCGCCATTTTCACCCTGGTCTATGCGGTACTCCTGAAGTCGCTGCCGGTGGTCAACCCCGAGGACTTGTGGCGAGTCGGCAATGAAGAGAACTGCTGCGTCAACGGCGGCATGCAGGATAACTGGACTCTCTTTTCCTACGAGCAATACAAACAGTTTCGCGCGCAGACTTCCGGCTTCGCGGAACTGGCGGCTTTTCAAGCCGGGGGAACGATGATCGGTGTTCGCCGCGATGGCAGCAACAAGCCATCGGAGCCCTACAAGAGCGAGTTTGTCTCCGGCAATTACTTTTCAACGTTCGGGATCCTTCCTTATTTCGGGCGGGCGATCACCCCGAACGACGACCGGAAGGGCGCGCCTGCCGTGGCCATGATGAGCTTCAGGACCTGGCAGGATAAGTTCGGCAAAGACAGCTCGGTGGTTGGGTCGGGCTTTGTGATCAACGGTCAGCCATTCACCGTGGTGGGGGTCACTCCGCCCGGATTTTTCGGCGACCGCGTCCAGAGCACTCCTCCGGCTTTCTTCATTCCTCTCAACGATGAACCCTTGATCAGCCCGACGGGGACGATCCTGGAGGAGGCCTCACTCGACTGGCTCGATCTGATCGGCCGTATTCGACCCGGCGCCAACCCGCAAGCCATGGAAGCGCAAATGCAAGTGCAGCTGCGTCAATTCTTGCTCAGCCCGTTAAGCAAAGTCGAGCCGCGCGACAAACCTCTGGTGGCCAAGCAGATGCTGCACTTCTCTCACGGGGGCAACGGCGTGCAGATGATGAGGGACGAGTATAAGGACGGGCTGCACCTGCTGATGTGGGTGTCCGGCTTTGTTCTGCTGATTGCCTGCGCGAACCTCGCCAACCTGATGTTGGTGCGTTCCGCAAACCGGCAGCAGCAAACGTCGGTGCAGTCGGCGCTGGGAGCCCCACGCATGACACTCGTCCGGCAAACCCTGACCGAAAGCATTGTGCTGGCCGTGCTGGGTGGTATTGCAGGTATCGTGGTAGCGTTCGCCGGGACCAGGGTCATCTTGTTTCTTGCGTTTCAGAAGGAACCGGTGCCGATACCGGCCAGTCCTTCGCTGCCGGTGCTTGGCTTTGCCCTCCTGGTTTCCTTGCTGACGGGTGTTCTTTTTGGGGTTGGCCCGGCGTGGTTGACGTCCAAGGCAAATCCCGTCGAGGCGCTACGCGGCGCGAATCGCTCGACGGCGAACCATGGCGGATGGGGACAGAAATCGCTGGTGGTTTTGCAGGCGACTCTGTCGGTGGTGCTGCTTTGTGCCGCTGGTTTGCTGGCGCGTAGCTTGAGCAACATGCAGCATCAGGACTTTGGTTTTGTCACGGCGAATCGCTACATCCTGCATATCGACCCCCAAATGGCCGGCTACAAGCCGAACCAGCTGGAAGCGCTCTTTCGGCAACTGCACGCCAACCTGGCGGCGATCCCGGGCGTGAAGCAGGTGAGTTTTTCCATGTACAGCCCGATGGAAGGAGATAACTGGGGGGAGGGGGTGTTCATTGAGGGCGAGCCACCGCCGCCACCCGGAACCCATGATCATGGAGCCTCATGGCTGCGCGCCAGCCCGCATTACTTCGACACCATCGGAACGAAGATCGTAGAAGGCCGCGCCATGAACGACCAGGACACGCCAACGACGCGCAACGTTGCCGTGGTAAATCGCTTCTTTGAGAAAAAGTACTTCAAGGACGGCCATGCGATCGGCAAACACTTCAGCGACGATGTGAAGCATCCGGGGTATTTTGAAATCGTCGGTGTGACAGAAGACACGCACTATTGGGGACCGTCGGAGAAGATGCGCCCCATGTATTTTCTCGCGCAGGGGCAGACCGTCCACACCGACGATCTGCGCTATCAGCAGTTTGAGGACCGGTCTCAATATCTGAACGCGATTGAAATTGAGACTGCGGGCAACGTGCCTGGCCTCGAAGCGCAGGTGCGTCGTGCCGTTGCGCAGGTGAATGCGGATCTCGCAATCATTGATTTCAGAAGCTTTGCGGAGCAGGTCAAGTCCAACTTTACGCAGCAGGCGATGATCGCCAAGCTGACATCGTTTTTCGGGGTGCTGGCGCTGGTTCTGGCCTCGATCGGACTCTACGGGGTGACGGCCTATTCGGTGCAACGGCGTACGAGCGAGATTGGGATCCGCATGGCGCTGGGGGCTGATCGCATGAGCGTGCTGCGGATGGTGCTGCGCGGTGCATTCCTGCAGGTAGGCATTGGTCTGGCAATTGGGATTCCGGTGGCGATCCTGGCCGGACACGCGATGGCGAGCCAGTTGTTTGGGGTGAAGCCCTATGACCCGCTCATTTTGTCGGTCACTTTGTTGGTGCTGTGCGTGGCGGCTTTTTTTGCAGCGTTCCTGCCGGCGCGTATTGCGGCAAGCCTGGAACCGATGCGGGCTTTGCGAACAGAGTAGGTGGGCTCCGCCAGTCGCTCGCGCAGCGCATGACCCTACGCGACGGTCAGCGGAGCAGTGGCCTTCCGCTTTAAGGTAAGCGCGGGACGCTCGATAAAGTGCCAGCTCAACCAGCCGAGGCTGAAGCAGAGGACGGTCGACGCAGCAAAGGCGATCCAGGGTGAGCCTCTGTGGAACCAAATCCACAGGCTTTCCACCGGCCATCCGTACAGGTAGATTCCGTAGGAAATGTCGGGAAGCTTTTTCATCACGGACAACCAAGGCAGATGCATCTGGCCGAGGTAAAACATGAGGTAGCCGCCGCACAGCACCAATCCCAGCTCAGCCCTGGCAGGCGCGATGACAAAGAATACTGCCATCGTTACAGTGGCGATTACGGCGAACACTGGCCGAAAGGCAATACGATGGCGAAACAGGTAGAAGCAGCAGCCGACCAGGTAAACAGCGGTTAAGCGGAAGAACAAGCCAGGCTGGCCTACCAGGGCTTCCATATGCCTCGGCCGGTGCATGAGCCCAAAGGGCCCCGGGAACAGGAGCGAGGACAGCAGGAGAGTGGTCACCACGAGCACCGGGATCGGTCTGCGAAGTAAACCGCATAGCCCGAGGAGCGCGACCAGCAGGTAGCATCGGAATTCATAGCCAATGGTGTACATCGCACCGTTCACCATGGCGTACGACTGCCCCGGGAACACTGGAGGGGTCGCCGGCGAGCTCAGAAGAGCGACGCTTTTGAAGAACTGAACATCAATGTCACGGAAAAAGTGTGCAACTCCGGGTGCGAGCAAGCCAACGGCGACCGTGCTGATCGCGACCGCGACAAGATAGCCGGGAACGATGCGCAGAACGCGTTTGCGTAGGAAGTTAAGAAACTCGGGATCTCCGAGCCAGCTCTGAACGATCAGATAGCCGCTGAGCACGAAAAACCCATCTACTCCCAATACCCCGAACGTCATGGGGGTGCGCGTTAAGCGGTGGAAAAGTTCACGCGAGGCATTGCCGTCAGTGATCTCGGGAGCGTGCGACAACAGCACCAGGGTGGCAAAGACTATGCGCAGCAGATCGAACTGATGGTTGCGAGTGCTCTTTCGTCTCAAGATCGGTCCACCGGCTACTACGCACTTGAGGTCAGATTCTGATCCGGCAGTGCGCGAGCCGGATCAGCCGACGCTCGCCCCATCATAGCTAAGTGCAGCCGCAGGAACGGCTGGATTGTTTTTTGGAGGCGGCCGGTCGACGGCCCTCTTGAGGAAGGAATTGCAACAGAGGCGCACTCGGCCAGCGCCGCGGAACCGTTGGCCGTGGAGAACCTACTAAGGCACTACTCGATGCCCGACGGTTCAAAACCAGCGATGATGGTGGTGATTTGGGCGTAGGGAACGAAGAAGGCGAGGGCTGCGGACGTGGGCTTCTTTTGTAATCTCCCAATCACTTGGTCGACTGCTTCCTGGCTCTCGATCCAGATGCCGGCTTCTTCTACTGCCAACAACTTCACGCTGCGCAGTTTCTCGTTGTCGGCAAAGACTGGCCCCGTTACCACAACCTGATGACCGATCAACCGGCGCAGTTCGATTTCCATGGCTACCTAGACGCTTTCCGGCGCCACCAGGTTGCAACTTCCGATGCTGATCCATGCCTGATACCCTCTGATCATCCATGCCCCTTCCAATGAGAACTCTGAATTACCCGAACAATTAGGATGACATGCATCATGAGCAAATCCCAATTTCTGCTGAAGACGCTGCTCAAGTACGCGACCCTTCAATCGGCCAGTTGTCCCTATTGCGAGTCCAACCAGACAAGCATTGTTCAGTGGAAGAACCGAATCTGGCAGCTCCGGCTATGTGCTGAATGTTCGCTGAACTTCAGGTTCCCCAAGGACCATCCCGAGGAAAATGTCAGCTTCTACCAAAACAAATATCGACAGGAAAATGTGACAGATCTACCCCGGGAAGAGGACGTCGCTTTCCATATTTCGGAGCGTTTTAGGAGTGTTGGGCGTGATTTGACCACCCATCTTAGAACTATGCGAGCGACGGTTCCTGCCGGTTCTGTTCTCGACTACGGTTGCTCGTGGGGGTATGGCGTTTATCAGCTTTCCAAGGCGGGATATGATGCGACCGGGTTTGAGATCTCGCGGCCGCGCGTCGAGTACGGTCGACGAACGCTCAATGTGAATTTGACTAGCGATATTGACAGCCTACCCAGCAAGGGATTCGATGCGATCTACTCGGCCCATGTGCTCGAGCACATCCCCACTCCAAAAACCACCTTGATGGCCTTTCAGAGGCTTCTAAAGCCTGGAGGTAAGCTCTTCTTATATGTGCCAAATTGCTCCGGGGACCAAGCGAAGCGGCTGGGCGTGAGGTGGGGTCAAATGATAAATGAGAAGCATGTTTTGGCCCTGACGGCTGAATTCTTCAGTAAGAATCTCCCGGGGCATGGGTTTTCGACAGAGTTCTCCAGTTCGCCCTACGAGAAGGCACCCCAAGCTTTTGAAAAGGGCTGGGACTCAAGCGGCGAAGAGCTGTTGGTGGTAGGAACATTGCAATCTTGATCCTATTCAGGGATCAAACAACCAGGCATGAGCGAGCTCTCTTGATATCCTTGTCTTGATGACTCGTATGAAGCGTCGCGCGCAAGCGTCCACCACAGCGGTGATTGGACGACGGAGTTAACCCATGTCTCTCCCGATTGCCCAACCGCTCGGTCGCCGACCACAAACTAGGGGGGCTTTCTGTACCGGGACATGGGCAACCAAGAAGGTATTTGGCGGGTGAAGAAGGAAGGGATATTTTTGCATCTGTCCTGGCCTGGATTCTGCCACACTCGCCTAGTTGTGCAACCACTTCCAGATGCATCCCAACAGATGCCCGGGGCGCAGCGAATATACGGTTTGGTATTCTCGAGACGACCTTACCGTAACCCCGCTTTCGCAGTCGTTTGCAGCTGGTTTGTGCTGACGGCAGAGGGAACAGAATGCCTATCGCCACTCCCAGACTGATTGGATATAGGCGCCGACCGGAGCCTTTTTGGAGTTCTCGAGAAGCCTTCTTTACCGACGCCGCCCTGTTTGTTTTAGGAGCCGCAGGCTATTACAGCCTCAACATTATCGGCTCACTCCCCGGTAGCGAAGCCCTTCTTCTCCCAATGCTCCCTGTGCTGCTTCTGGCACGAGGCGGACGAGCCTTCGACCGTCAATATCTATTGTTTTACATTCTGGCTGCAGGCTGGTTCTTGGGCACCCAAATTGCAGATATTTACAATGGAATCCCGGATTTTAATCGGATGAAAGGGACCGCGAGGGTCGTCTTTTTCATCCTCGACTTCGTGGCACTTTCCATTTTTATAAACAACAAGACTCGTAGGATTGTGATCTTCGCGCTGAGCATTGCAGCTGTGTTGATCACTACTTCGTTGCAGTTCCCCGAATTCATGCTTCGGTGGAAGTTTGGCATTAGCCAAGGTCTTGCAATCATCGCGCTGCTCGGTTCCTCGTATTACTATGCCAAGCGAAGATACCGGATCTGTTTTCTGATTTCGTTAATCTTGGCGGCGCTGAACTTGCGTTATGGCTTCCGTTCACAATTGGGAGTGCATTTTGTAGCAATTGTGCTCATTTGGCCTCTTTCTGCTCGAACACGGAATCAGCCTGCGGCCGCGCGGAAAGTCCAGGCAAAGGCCAGAATCCTCCTTCTGTTAGTTGTTGCGGCGGGAGCCGCTTACGCGGCGAATGCGGCGATCAAATACGCAGCGCAGCGCGGGTTTTTTGAAGAATCCGAAAATGAGAAGTTTCTAGGGCAAGCGGAAGGGGACTATGGAGTACTCGTCGGAGGACGGCCCGAAACCCTCGTAGCTATTCAGGCCATCCGCGACAGCCCGATCATTGGCCATGGCTCGTTCCCATATGGCTTAAAATATATGCAACTAAAACAGGATATCCAGTACGAACATGGGTACAGCGACAGTGATGATGCAGAGGAAGTCGACTACCCTGTAATTCCGACTCACTCTCACTTGACGTTGGCTTGGGTGGAGGGAGGAATACTTGGCGGCATTTGCTGGATCTACATTCTAATTTTGACCCTGCGGGCTCTTCTGCGTCTTAGCACTCTCCGTCCCCATTTAGCCCCCTTATACTCTTACATGCTGGTGGGGTTCGTGTGGGATATACTCTACTCGCCATTTGGGAGCGTCAATCGCATGAGGGCGGCCTTCTATATCTTGCTGAGTTATAGCATATTGAAGCTCCCCGTTCCGGCAGCTGTCGGGTCGGTCGTTCTCAAGTCAGGTCGGTTAGCCGGCGTCGCCCACTCCGGCTTGCAAGCAGAGTCGCGCATTAAGGTCTGCTTGTTTATCAGAAACTTCGCCTTGTGCCGCTTTCGTTAAGTCTTTTTCCTATCATGCGGCGACTTCCAAGTACCGTAGGCACATGAGGGGCGCCAGGATTCAAAAGGCAGTTTCGCAACGACGAGCAGGACGTGGGAGAGAGACTCTGCCGAGTCAGCGCGAATTTTTGGAGATGGGACCATTTTGGATGCCAGGCGTCATATAGACGAACTACAGTCACTTCGAGGCATGGCAGCTTTATTGTGGCGATCTCTCAATAAGTTCGATTTACGCCCTTCCGTCTGCGGCGAGGATCGCGATTGATGCCGTCTGCAACGCACACGGTCTATCATTGTCTTCTTCGTGTTGAGCGGTTATGTCCTGACTGGTGACTCTGGCGTCGTGGCCTGTAATTGAAAAGTGTAGAAGGTTTTTATATAGGCCGGTTGTTCCGGCTATTTCCTGCGCTTTGGGTTGCCAGCGCAATCTCAGCTTTGTTTCTCTTCCTGTTCCCGCAGTCGCTGATCCGTCCCGCGCCCAGCGGTTGGTTCGTTCTCTACCTCTATCCCCTTCCTTCCGGGATGCAGCTGATCTTGGTGGCGCTGGCAATCGATAAATCGTTGATAATGCCGGTGTGGACTATTTTCATTGAGCTCATGGGTTCTGCAGCGATGCCGTTTTTCGTGGCCCTGGCTTTTAGGAAGAGACAGCTTTTCAATTGGACCCTGGTGGGGATGGGGGTGGTGTCCTACCTTTTGGCTTACGCGCCACACCGCCTTAACTCGCTTGCTTACCTCTTTGATTTTGCGCTCGGAGCATCGTTGGCTTCGGGGAGATGGATGTTTTAGAGGGGAGGTCGCTGCCCAAGCTTCTTGGCGCCACGATGGCGCTTATCTTTTTCCGTTTCGTTTGGTTCGCAGCCTGCAACGGCCACCCGATGCCGTTGGACTTCGATTACGATGCTCCGTTACCAATGCTGGTTGAAGGTTTGGCAGCGTTCTTTTTAATCGGCATACTTGCATCCGAGCACGGCAGGATCAGGCTCCTTCGCAGTGCCTGGGCCGTTCGGCTTGGAGACTTGTCATACAGCCTTTACCTTATCCATTTCCCCGTTGCTATCCTGGTTGCAAAGCTTTTGAGTCATGTGTTTTCCAGTGAGACAAGTTCAGCAACCGCCACCGTGGTATTGATGGTGAGTGCTCTAACCATCTCCCTTGGTGCAGCCTTTTTGATTTACCGTTTCGTAGAAGTGCCCTCAATTGCGTTAGGAAAGAAAGTCTCCAATCGGCTCACCCTCAGGAGTGGGCCCTTAAAGGTCTGAGGTGTTGAAGCGCCCGACATGAGGGTTGGTTCAGAAAAGCACATTGACAGTCTGGACGGGCTACGGGGCCTTGCCATCCTTCTCGTGTTTTTCTATCACTATCTGCCGCGCAATCTTCACAACCCGCTTTCCTGGCTGGCAAGCGTGGGCTGGACAGGTGTTGATTTATTTTTTGTTCTTTCCGGATTTCTGATCACTGGAATCCTCTACGACACGCGTGAGGCCGGCAATTTTTTCAGGGCGTTTTACGCCCGGCGTGCCTTGCGTCTTTCCCGGTTTATTTTGTGGCCGTAGGTATCGTCTTAAGCGCGGCAGCCCTGTCTCATGCCTCCATGAGTTGGAAAGAGATCCCGTTCTACATCTACGGTGCAAACCTGATGCTGGCTTTCCACAACGGGCTTCCAGACTTCTCTCCCTATTTCAGCTGCCTGCATTTCTGGTCCTTGGCTCTCGAGGAGCAGTTTTACTCGCTCTGGCCGCTGTTCGTGTTTTTTGTGTTCAAACGAAGGACTCTCATGCAGATTTGCGGAGGAGGCATTCTGTGCGCGCTTCTCTTGCGGATCGTTTTGACGCATTTTGAGGCTTCGCCGTGGATCCTTTATACCGAGCTTCCCTTGAGGATGGATTCGTTGCTCGCCGGCGGATTGTTGGCGCTCGGACTTCGAGGATCCCAAGCAGCTGTCTGGCGCAACCGCCGGATACTTTATTCCTTCATGGTTGGGTACTGCCTCATCCTCGTCGTGCTGTTTATCCGGGCCAGGACGCTCTTCTTTAGTTCAAGCGAGATGACTTCCTGGGGCTACTCCATGACCGCCGGAGTATGTACGTGTCGTTGCCTTGCTCTAATCCTGGCACCATTCCCAATCGCCTCGGCCGTGTTCCTTTGCTTCGCTTTTTCGGTCGTTACAGCTACGGGCTGTATGTCTGGCATCAATTGCCGGCTCCCATCTGCATTCCCTGGCAAGGGTGGTTCATCCGTCACATCCATCCCCTTCTTCTTGGACAGATGGCGTACGTGATGGTGCTGCTAGCCGTCTTCACCGCCTTGGCGATGGCGAGTTACCACCTGGTTGAAGTGCGCTTTCTCAAGCTGAAGTCGCATTTTCGGTATAAGGAGCTCAAGAGAAACATGCCGGAAGCAGCGCACCTATAGATTACGCATAACAACGACCATGCTCCGCGAGGAGGCTGCGGGTTGCGTCCGCCAGTGCGCAGATTCCTAAGGCTATGTGCGGTTACGCGCTGGAGTCTATTGCATGCTGTTCTTCAGACCGGACGGCTGAGAACCGTGGCAAAACGATCCTTGAGTCGCAGGAAAGGCGATTCCACCCAGCGGTAAGATGCCAACGCGAAAACCAAGGTCAATGCGAAGCCCAGCACCCTGCTGGTAAGCAGCTGCCATCGTGAGACCGGATGGAGGAGGGTCAAGGCTAAAAGCATTCCCATGAAGTGAAACATATACAGTCCATAGCTGATTTTGCCGAGCCGCACCACGTAGTTTCCCGTCAGAAGTCTGGCGTTACTGTGAATGCAACCGTAAAGGATCGCGCCCGAAGCGATCGAGACAATCAAGCGCACTAGAACCATGCGCATACTAATCGACCCCGGATTATCCGTCAGCCATGCCGAGGAGCCGACCCAGGCTATCACTCCAGCCCCGACGATGAGGACGCGCGAGCTAGTAGAGAGTCGCCCTGGCAGGTGATCAATACAGAGCGCCAAGAGGATACCCAAGGCCAGCGAATTCACCCGTGACGCGCTGCCGAAGTCGATGAAGTACGGATTTGCATGAACCAGAACGAGGCCGACTTGGCTTGCGGTCGAGAGCACGAAGGTCAAAGCGGCGGCAATGATCATCCCGCGATGGTGGAGTCTCTTCATCAGTGCAGGCCATAGGAGGTAGAACTGCTCCTCGATGGAGACGGTCCACAATGGAGCGCAGATAGATTGTGCCACTCCAAAAATAGCGTAGATCCAATTGCCGACAAACAAAACGTATCCCAGCACGTAGTACCAGGGAAGCCTCTGGTAGTAAAACCAGCGAGTTTCGTGCTCCCCGCCGGTGTGAGCAAAGACAATTCCCAGGACCACTACCAGAAAATAGAGCGGCCAGATGCGCAGCGTGCGTCTGATATAGAACAACCGAAGTGACAGGTTGCCGGTCTCCCGGCCTCTCTGAGCAAAAGTGAAGTGATCAGATAAGCACTGAGAGCAAAGAACAGATCGACACCCGCGCCGCCTGCTCGAACGGCGGCTCCCCAAATCCACGGCAAGGGCAAGTGCAGGCGCTGGTAGAACAGGTCATCGAACGGTAGAGTGTGACCTACGAACACGCCCAGGAAGGCGTAGAAACGCAATCCGTCCAGCTCGGGTTGATAGAATCGCCGTACCGATTGCGCCTTCGCGGTTGTGGCGTCACTCAGCAGATCAAGCACAGGCGAAAGCCTCCGGTTCTCGCGGCGTCATACTCACCTTAGCATCGACGGCGGAGACGACGAACGGCGGCCTCCCAAGCGTCTGCTTACGAATCGGGTTCCTGCCGATGGAAAGGCGTCTGCCGGGCGCACGGGCGTGCGGGGATCCACGAATGTTTCTTAGGGTGGTGGCTTTAAGAGCCGGGTATCGTTGGGTCGACCCCTCAGGATAGAGGTCAGTCTGGTGGAGGTGAGTTGTCCTGTATGAGGAGCCCGGGGGTTCGGAATGTCGGTGCCCATAAAGCCTGATTCTGTTCTACGATGTTAGCGCTAATTCCATTGACGCCATCCGTGTTATAGATCGTCTGAACAGCGGTGACCGCGTTGTCTCGAATCATCAGTCCCGAAACCGAGCAACCGGGGAAGTCCTGAATACCGATCCCCCAGAGATAGAGGATGCCGCTGTCTCGAAGAATGAAGTTGCCGTCCCCCACAGTGAGGATATTGCGAAGGACATCAGTGTTCATGACCGGACCGAACGCTGCAGGACCACCATAGGGACCAAAGGCAGAAATCAGGATTCCGCCACCTGCGTTGGTGAGCACATTGTCTTCAATCACGCCTTCCAATGCGTCGCCGAGGACGATCGCGTCTCCAAGCGTATTTGTTATGGTGTTGTGCGCGATCGTCATATTCAGCTCATACTGAGAAATAACAACGACCGACGTTTCATCGGGCAAGACCTGCAATGGAGTCGAAAGGTTGATGGTTCGACCACTGTAGCTCTTGAGAAAGGAGTACTGGCCCACGCCTGTTCCATAAACAATGGCCATCACCGCTGCCTGTGGGTTTGTCGTTCCCATCCAGTTCCAGTTTGGATCATCGGCCAGAGTCACTGTGCTCGCGCTACTGGAGGCAACAGGGCCAAAGTAGGATCCGCCGTCGCCATCGTTCGTAATAACTTGTTGATCCCCGGAACCCATGTTCTGGAAACTGTTGTAACCAACATACACATTTTGCGAGAGTGCAGATTGTCCGTAAAGACTGTTACCCCGGCTTATGCTCAGGCCTGAACCGCCTGAGTGGCGACCGTTTCCTTGGCCAGGCGGGTTTTGGGAGTCAGTAAGGTTGCCCTCAAAAATCACGTTTTGGCTGTCACTTATGCCGATCCCGGTCCAATTGTTTAGAACTATATGGTTACCGGAGACTATGCCCCCGTCGCCAAAGAGAATGTCGAAAACCTGATTGGAATTGGAAAGAAAATACGAGTTGTAGACCTGAATGTCGGGGCCTGCGAGGAGCGAACATCGATCTCGGCTCCATTCGAGGCATCAGAGGTTGACTAAAATCAATATTGTTGAAGAACAGATGGCCGGACGTCAGCGGATTTCCTGTCGTCGTGCCAGAACTCAGCAGAAGATTAGGGTTTGCGGGCGCCTCCAGAGCTAAGTCTGTCAGACCGAAGTATTGCGGCACGTTGAACCAGGCCGCAGGTGGTGATCCTTTGGGGCGGCCCACGAACTTAGTCATCGCGGGGGAAGATCCAATGAGCACTTCGTAAGGATGTGCGGTAATTGCCCCAGTGAGAACGAATGTTCCCGGCGGGATATCAAAGTAAGCCACCTCCCTTGAGCCGATCGGCGCGTTCACATCCAGGCATGTTTGAAGCGACTTGGTATTGTCTGTCACACCATCGCCGACCAAGTGAGAACAGTTGACCTTACTCACGGACATAGGCAACGGAGAGTGGACCGTGATCTGAGCTGCTGGACTTGAAACGACACTCCACGGGGAGGTCCCGACCCATACCTTGTATGTGCCGGGAGAAATGGTGCTGGGGACCGCAGCGGCAATGGAGTTACTGTCTATCTTCGATGGTCTTGAGCAAATACGCGATGCCATTTAATGATTGCAGCACAACCTGATCGGACGCCACGAAGTTCTTACCGAAGAGTGCTCAGCGTGCCGCCTGCTCGACGCCGCAGTCATAAACCGGATGCTGCAAGGCCATCGCTGAATCAGTCGTAGGAGGCACGCCAATTGCCCAGTTCAGAGCGGGCACGTTGGCTAGCCCAAGAATCGGTGAAGCGGAAGGATCGTCTATCTCAAATCCATAGACGCCTGCCAGAAAAGGTCGAAGGGATGATAAATGAAAGCCCAGTCGTACCCTGCTGTGTGGTGGGGATCGACGGTGCTGCTTCCGCGGACCAATGTTTCCCAGTCGGTAGTTCCCGGAAGGAATAAGAGCGAAACGTGCGGTCTTCGTTGCATCCGTGAAAGCGCCGGTCAGCAGAATTGATTGCCCGGGCGCATTTTCTCGAGAGGTCCAAAAGACAGCATTCGACTTGTAGATTGGGGCTCCCCGACAACCGGTGCCGTGTTATCCACGAGTGGTGTAAACAGGGTCGGTCCCTACACCCCAATCTCCACTTAGAGACTCCCGTATTCGGATTCCTGCACCCGGTGAGCGCCTCTAGAGTATCAGGAGGTGGGATAGTTTGCCCACCGGCTGGTCCACCGTCTCCTGAGGATCCACTTCCTCCCGTACTACCCGTGCCTTGGCCGGGACCGGATCCCGCCGTGGAGTTGATAGTGAGACCGCATCCCACGAGAACCAAAGGTATCGCGAACAGCAGGAGACTTGCGGAAATTGCCAGAATGTTATGGCATGGGGTGACCGCCACATGTGCACCCATGGCACGTGGGCTCGGTCGTTCTACTGGCTTCATCGCAATGCACCGTTCCATTCCGGATCAGTAACAGTGCGGTTATCGACATTTTAGGGCACGAGTGAGATGCGGCCTATACCATTTATTCGCAGTGGAAAATCGAGTACCGATAGGGAATCGGAGGCCCGCCACAGGTCCAGATGCGAACCCGGCGCATTTTTTATTGCATCTGCGCTATGAACAACGAGAGGTCTTCTGGGCCGGATTGCGCAGTATGTTACCCGCAGCATCTCTCGGAAGATATAGGACACCTTACCGATAGAATCGACTTCAGGGGGAGCAATGGAATACGTCAATCTTGGCTCGACCGGCCTTAAAGTTTCCCGAATCTGCCTCGGGACCATGACCTACGGCTCGAAGAAGTGGCGCGAGTGGGTGCTGGAGGACGCAGAAGCGCGGCCATTTTACCGGCGCGCGATCGAAGCAGGGATCAATTTCTTCGACACCGCAGATATTTATTCGCTCGGGGTTAGCGAAGAGATTACCGGGCGCGCCCTCAAGGAGTACGGCCCGTCGCGGGACAAACTGGTGATCGCCACCAAGGTTTTCAACGCCATGGGAGAGGATCCGAATCAAAAGGGTCTCTCCCGCAAGCACATCATGCACGCCATCGACGACAGCCTGCGCCGACTGCAGACCGACTATGTCGATCTTTACCAGATCCACCGCTTTGATCCCCACACCCCTATCGAGGAGACGCTGGAAGCCCTGGACCAGGTGGTCCGGGCGGGGAAAGCGTTGTATATCGGCGCCTCCTCGATGTACGCGTGGCAGTTTCTGAAAATGCTGCAGACCTCCGACAGGATGGGCCTGGCGCGGTTTGTCAGCATGCAAAACCACTACAACCTGGTGTACCGGGAAGAAGAGCGGGAGATGATTCCGCTTTGCCTGGAGGAGGGTGTGGGGCTCATTCCCTGGAGCCCCCTGGCACGCGGGTTTCTTGCCGGGAATCGGAATGCCGAGAGCCGCGGGGAGACGGTGCGCGCAAAGACGGATGACTTTGCGCAAAAGCTCTATTACCGGCCCTCGGACTTTATTGTGGTGGACCGGCTGACGGAGATTGCGCAAAAGCGCGGCGTGCAGAATGCGCAGATAGCCCTGGCCTGGATTTTGTCCAAGCCTGGCGTGAGCTCACCTATCATCGGCGCCAGCAAGATGGAGCACCTGGATCAGGCGATCGACGCGATGGAGATTCACCTGGACGAGGCGGAGATCAAGGCTCTGGAGCAGCCTTATGAGCCGCATCCGGTGCTGGGGTTTTGAAAACATTTCCTGGAAATATTTCTCGACCCATGTCGTGTGCGCTTACTCCTGCATCATCTGAAGATCGAAGGGTGCGGCCTGCATGCAATCCAGTTGTGCAATTTTCTTCAGGGCAATTTTTAACGCGGAGCTGGGGCAGGGTTCGACCGTGACGACGAAGGGCAAACGGTCCTTCGGATACCCGGGCTTTTGCAGCAGAGCATTGATATTAATGCTCTGCTCAGCAAGATGGCCGGCAATGGCCGCGACGATGCCCGGACTGTCGTCCACCACAAACCGGATGTAGTGGGGCACGACAAAGTCTCCGTCAACACGGGCCCGGGTGCTGGTGATGGTCACCGGACAACCACCATGGGCGATCGCCAGCACATCGGAGATGACGGCAACCGCAGTAGGATTTCCCCCAGCCCCATGGCCCGAGAAGACGATCTCGCCGCCGTAATGGCCGCCGGAGATCACCATGTTTTCCGTGCCGCGCGACCATGACAAAGGAGAGCTGCGCGGAACCAGCATCGGCCCGACCGTGGCCAACAGCTCCTGATTTCTAACCTCGGCGCGCGAAATCTGCCGAATGGTGCAGTTGAGATCCTTAGCATAGGCAAAGTCAATGGCGGAGACGTCGCGGATGGTACGGCAGGCAACTTCCTCCGGCAGGACCTCCACGCGCAGTCCTATGCGCGACAGGATCACCAGCTTCGCCCGGGCGTCAAAGCCGTCCACGTCTTCCGTGGGATTCGCCTCAGCGTAGCCCCGCTCCTGCGCCTCGCGCAGCGTAGGTTCAAACTCGGCGCCCTCTTCCATGTGGCTGAGGATGAAATTGCAGGTCCCATTCAAAATGCCGTGCAGGCGCTGGATGCGGTCGCCGGCGAGCCCCTGCTGTACCGCAGGGATGACAGGCACTCCGCCGGCAACCGCGGCGCCGTAAAGCAATTGGCAGCCATGCAGCCTTGCCAGTTCTTCGAGCGCAATGCCGTGCTCGGCAATCAACTTCTTGTTGGCCGTGACCACGTTCTTACCCGCCGCCAGCGATTGCCGGACCCATTCACCCGCGGGCTGCAGACCACCTGCGAGCTCCACTACGATGTCGGGCTGCGACGCCAGGACCTCATCGAAGTTTTCCGTCCAAAGAACCGATGAGGGGACCCACGAGACGCGCTTGCGATCAATGCCGCGATTAAAAATGCAGCTCAGCTCTACGCCCTTCGGAGGATGTTCACACAAAATACGGGCAACCGAGTTGCCCACGGTGCCAAACCCCAAAATAGCGACTTTCATCTGTCTATCCATATCGGCTCACCCAGCTTTCTCATCGACGTAAGAGTTAAAACCGGGAGAGGTATTTGCTACAACCAAGGTGGCGTTCTCCAGCGCTTTGCGGGAAGAAAGCTAAAAGTGACGGAACTGCTCTTCGGGCATGGTCTCTCCTGCTGGCCGGGTCGCTTCCCGTTCGAGCGAGCGGCTTACCAGGTCACGCGAACCCAGGCCTACGGCCAGCGCCAGGGCAAGAACGATCCCGCCAAAGAGAATGCCAAAGGCGAGATCTACAATCGCAGCCCCGATCGACAGGTGATCGAGAACCATCGCGGCAGTCAGCACCAGCACCAGCCACTTGATGCCCAGGCTTAACAGCCGCGCGTAATGCAGATTCATATTCACCGCGCCGATCAGCACACTGCGCGAAAGGAAGCGGGCGATCACGTTGCCCAGGATAAGCAACACAACGGCACCCACCACGTTGGGTATATAGCCCAGCAAGCGAGAGGAGAGAAGATTGTCCGACGATGCGCCGAAGGCCTCCAGGCCCACCAAAAAGCCGACCAGCACAATACACCAAAAAACTACACGCGTGATCAAAGTGGTAGGCGTGTAGGTCGGGGACCACTCCGCGATCGCGTTGGTGCCGCGGGCAAGCCGTTCGTCGATGCGGATAGCGTTGAGAAGCGTACGCACCAACCACGCAAGTACCCAGGCGATCGCTGCGAAGAGCAGGACGGCAAGAATAAAGGCCAGAATCCCCGGAAGCAGTGTTGCGATGCGGCTAATGACCCGAGCCATCGATTCGTGCAGTGACTGTGACACTTGACTCCACATAATGATTTCCTCCGGGCCTAAGGGTTGAAGCGGTCTGGCCAACGCCACCGCGATAATAGATAGGGCTTGCCCTCTTCATAGGCGCGAGCCAGCTTCTCCAGCCTCTGCTCCGCCTCGGCCGGCGCCGCAGTTTCCAACCTCCAATGCGTACGAGGCTACCCAGCCCAGGTAAAGCGGGGTCAATGCCCCCAACAAATGGGCGCGGCTAATGGTACGCAGGCGATAGGCGAGAGCAAAGTCGTAGATGATCCGGACCCAAAGCTCGTCGGGCAGGTGGAAGCGCGAAGTGCTCGGCCGGGCCAGACGCTTCAACTCCAAAAGCGTCACCGGGGGCAGCACCAGAGACCAGACTTCCTGCAAGTTACGAAAGCCGAGTTGAAACGTTTCGACCATGGGAGTTGTATCCGCCGCTGCCCCGTCGGCCGGGGGAGCCACCGGTACACCCAGCGTCTCGACCGGCTGGGAACCCCGGACGCGCTGCCAAAGGGCTGCGTGGGTCGTCATGTCCGCATATAAAGATCCGACCGTCTGGGAAAGGACCGTAGCCAGATCGACGCCGTCGGCGGGCGGAATGTGCCGCGTCTCTACATTCACCTGGCAGATCGTACGGTCGCGAATAGCCGCCTCGGTGGCCGGCCAGAACATGGACTGGCCCTGGGTGTTCGCTCGCTGCAGGGCCAACTCCAGCTCCGGAATCATCTTGGAAGACAGGCAAAAGTCCGGCGCCAACGGAAAACGTGCCCGGCGGCCATAGAGCGCGCGGGTAAGGGGAGCATAAATGCTCGAGTTCAGCAGGCCGTCGAATTTTCCCAACGAGTAGACGGGCATCACCAGGTCGCAGCCTTTCTCGAGGACCGCCGTCATCATGGGAGCCAGAAAATTTGTCTGTAACGCGGCTAAATCGAATCCGATCACGGCGCACGCGCTCACTCCCAATTCGCGCGCCATGCCAAAAAGCGTTTGATAGGTGCCGACACTCGGGAGCCAGGGTATCCTTTCGGGGCTGGCGGCGGGCATTGCGTAAGGGACAAAGCGCAATCCCGAGGTTTCCACGGATTCCTCGTCCGTCTTCGCCTGGATGGGGGCTTCCGCGCCGGGCGAGCCGGGAAACGTGACCACGGTGCGCAATCCGGAAATGGATTGACCGGTGCCAAGGATCGCCTGCGTGGCCGCCGCGCGCAGTTGCTCCGTATCTACCGGCACAGCGACCGCGATCAGCAGATCGGCTTCTCGTACTTCTTCTATCCCTGCTTTCGTTTCTTCCGAAAGCTCAACCTTTGCCATGGGTTTACCTTTGGTCCCTACAACGGATCTTAACTGCTCAACGGCCTCAGGGGCTAAAGAGCGTGTATGAGAACCCGATTTCCAAACTCAGTCCCGCAGGGACGGTTGAACTTGTAGAAGTTAGCCCGGGACGCTAGTCCTGGGTTGGATTTGGCAGGGCGACCAGTCCCGGAGGGACGGCTGAAAATAGGCCGCGACACCATCCTGGACAACCTTCAGCCGTCCCTGCGGGACTGCTTGGAAATCGAGTTCTCACACGCGCTCTTAGTTCATTTGCATTGGCGGCCCCATATACAGTCCCTGTGGGGCCGGTGTTGCGAGCCTCTACCCTATCAGGGGTAAGCCGAGAATCCCTGTCAGCGGAATCAGTACCCAATTCGGCCGATTATTCAGCTCGTACACCAATTCGTAAAACGCTTTGTCGATGACGTAAGCCTCCAGCAATTGCTGGAAGAGTGCTGGTTCCGTTGGCACCACCGCGACCCCTCGGGCAAATTCACAGTAGGCGTGCAGGAATGCGGACGAAACCGATTGTTCCCACAGGTGCGCCCACGGCGCCAGCCGTTGATAGTCTTCCGGACGCCGCGTGGTGTACTTCATCAGGGCCGAGAAAGCAGCATAACTGAAGGAGCGCAACATCCCCGCCACGTCTTTCAGCGGCGATTGCTTGGTCCTGCGCTCTGCCAGCGAGCGCGCCGGCTCACCTTCGAAGTCCAAAATTACGAAGTCGCCTTTGGAACGCAATACCTGCCCCAGGTGATAGTCCCCATGGATGCGGGTACGCAGGGCATGAATTTCTTTGGCCGACAATTGCCCCAAACGATCAAGGACCAGGCTTTTACGGCTGAGCACCAGGCCGGCTTTTTCGAGGACCGCGTCGGGTAAACGAGCTATGTTTTCCTTTAATGCGTCGAAGGCGCCGGCGGCGTGCCCGAGCAGTTCCTCGCGCAGTTGCGCGATATCCCTCGAGTTCATAGGCTCGGGTGTAAATGCCGGGTCCTGGCTGGGCGAGGCCAAGGCCACGTGCAGCTCCGCCGTTCTTCTTCCCAGCAAGGCGGCGGCATCAAGATAGGTGCCCACATGTTCGCGGGCAAACGCTGTCTCGTCGGCCGCGCTCAGCTGCAGAAGATTGGTTGGTCCATCCGCGATGGCGCCCTGGGCGAAGTTCTCAGCGGCGCTGGCCTCGTAGTAGCGGTCCAACTCCTCGAGTGTCCATTGCCACCCATCGCCTTCGTTGTTGACCAGGCCTTGCAGCATGGCCAGGGTCGACGGTTCCTGCCCTTTGCGGCTGTATTCGATGGATCCTCCGAAGGGCGCAATGTGGGTGAAATGCGTCGACTCGGTGATGTAGCGCCCGATCTCGGTGTCCGGGTTGGGGCCTGGTTGCTGTCTGCGAAACAGCTTCATGATGAGCTTGTCCGCAAAGAGAATCGAGGTGTTGCTTTGCTCCGCGGAACCGCGTCTCGCGGCAATACGCTCCCCAGGCGGCCCCTGCAAGTGATCCAGCGCGCTACTGGGGATGCCAAGGATGGCTCCCTCCCGTGAGGAAATTTGGCCTCCGCCAGCGATCAGCGCCAGCAGCGCTTCGCTGGCGGTATCGTTGAAGATGGCTTCGTGGAGCACACCATCGCCAGCGACGGAGGTCAGCCGAGCCAAGACGGCGTTGGGAGACTCCTCCCGCAGGGCTTCGGCGGCCCTGCCGAAAAGCAATCCCAGGGTGACCAGGTAGGTATCGCATTCCCCTTCACCGTATTGGACCTGAACCCACACCAGGGCGCTTATCCCCTCGTTGAAGACGGCCCAGTCTTCGATGCGGGTTCCGGTAATGGCGCGTGATTTGGCGCCAAACCAACGCTGACGGGCGATAAAGCCCTGCATGATCGACTCTTCGAGTTCCCGGCGGCCATTGCCTTCAAGAACGCTCATCCAGTCAGTCGGCCCGCTGACTTCCAGTTCCGGCTCGCCGGCTTCTGCCGTGCTCGGCACCGGCTCGGGCGAAGGCTGCAGCTCCAGCCAAAGAAAGCCGTAGGGGCCCACGGTCAACGGATAGCCGGCAGTGCGGATTTTGGGGAATTCCACGTAACCCAGCATCTCGACCGGCACCATGCCGGCATACGCGGCCAGGTCCAGTTCGACCGGTTGAGCAAACCTCGAAAGATTGGCTACGCACAGGACCTTCTCGTTTTGAAATTCGCGGATGTAAGCGAGGATTTTGCGGTTCGTGGGGTTTAGGAAAGACAGCGTGCCGCGGCCAAACACCTGAAAGAGTTTGCGCAAGGCAATCATATTGCGCATCCAGCTCAGCAGCGACGAGGGGTCGCTCTGCTGCGCCTCGACGTTCAAGCCCTCGTAGCCCCAGACCGGGTCCATGATCACGGGGCTGTAGAGCTTTGCGGGCACTGCTCGGGAGAAGCCGGCATTGCGGTCTCCGTTCCACTGCATCGGGGTGCGCACGCCGTTGCGATCGCCCAGGTAAATGTTGTCACCCATGCCAATTTCGTCCCCGTAGTAAACGATGGGGGTGCCCGGAAACGAGAACAGCAGGCTGTTCAACAGCTCGATGCGGCGCCGGCTGTTGTCGACCAGAGGCGCCAGCCGCCGCCGAATGCCGATGTTGATCCGCATGCGCGGGTCCGCGCTGTAAGCCAGGTACATGTAATCGCGCTCATCGTCGCTTACCATCTCCAGCGTCAGCTCGTCATGGTTGCGCAGAAACAGCCCCCACTGGCAGTTGCCGGGAATTTCCGGCGTTTGGGCCATGATGTCAGTGATGGGCAGGCGATCTTCCTGGCGCAATGCCATGTACATTCGGGGCATCAGGGGGAAGTGAAACGCCATGTGGCACTCATCCCCGTCGCCGTAGTAAATGCGCACATCGTCCGGCCACTGGTTGGCCTCGGCCAGGATGGTCCTGGCGGCGTAGTCCTTGTCGATTTCATGGCGAATGCGCTTCATCACAGCGTGGGTTTCCGCCAGGTTTTCGCAGTTGGTGCCTTCCCGCTCGACAAGGTAGGGAATCGCATCGACGCGCAGCCCGTCGACGCCCATATCCAGCCAGTAGCGCATGATCTTGACGACTTCTTCAATGACCACAGGATTGTCGTAATTCAAATCCGGCTGGTGAGAGAAGAAGCGATGCCAGTAGTACTGCTGAGCTTCAGGGTCCCAGGTCCAGTTCGATTTTTCGGTATCGGTGAAAATAATGCGTGCTTCCTGGTATTTCTGGTCGGTGTCGCTCCACACGTAGAAGTCGCGTTCGGGTGACCCCTTGGGAGCGTGGCGCGCGCGCTGGAACCAGGGATGCTGATCGGAAGTGTGATTGATGACCAACTCGATCATCACCTGCAGACCGCGGGCATGCGCCTGGGTCAGGAACTCGCGAAAATCCTCCATGGTGCCGTAGTTCGGGTGCACGCTCAGGTAATCGGAGATGTCGTAGCCGTCGTCGCGCAGAGGAGAGGGAAAGAAGGGCAATAGCCAGAGGCAGGTCACGCCCAGGTCCTGCACGTAGTCGAGTTTACTCAGTAATCCCTGGAAGTCTCCGATGCCATCGTTGTTGCCGTCCATGAATGCCTTGACGTGCAACTCGTAGATAATCGCGTCCTTGTACCAGAGCGGGTCCGCCGCGCTTCCCGGTTTCTTCAATCCTGCCTCCCGGCTGTGGTTGCTTAAATCGTCACTACTGTAGTGTCTTTAAAGATTTCCCCCGCCGGCATTACGCGGAAGACATGAGCCGGTGCTTCGGCCGGCCGTAGGGCAACATAATTTCTCGACCCTTGCCAGGTGTACGAGTGATCCGCCAGCAGATCATAAACTTCAAATGTATCGCCCGAAGTGAGCCCCAGGACGTCCAAATCGAGATTCACCCAACCCGCCTGAACCAAAGAAGGATCGAGGTTGACCACCACCAGGATAAGGTTGCTGCGATCCGCCGTGGCTTTGGAGTAGCACATGAGCGAGGGATTGTCCGTAGGGTGGAAGTGCAGCCGCTCATTGCTCTGGAGCGCCGGGTTGGTCAGCCGGATCTGGTTCAGGTGAGTGATCAGCGGTTTGAGGCTTGCGGGGTTTTGCAAATCCCAGGTCTTGATCTCGTACTTTTCCGAGTTCAGATATTCTTCGCTCCCCGGTTTGGCAGGGGTGTTCTCCCCTAATTCGAAAGCAGGCCCGTAGATCCCGTAATTGGACGAGAGCGTTGTGGCCAGCACCAGCCGGCTGCGAAACGCCGGTAAACCACCCGTCTGCAGGTGTCCGGGCAGGATGTCCGGCGTATTGGGCCAAAAATTGGGCCGGAAGTATTCGTGTACCGGAGTCGTGGTGAGTTCAAGCATGTACTGGGTGAGCTCTTCTTTAGTGTCGCGCCAGGTGAAGTAGGTGTACGACTGGGAAAAACCCACCTTTGCCAGCCGTTCCATGACCCTGGGCCGAGTAAAAGCCTCAGCCAAAAACAGTACATTTGGGTCTTTCGCTTTCAGTTCGGGTATTACCCACTGCCAAAATGGGAACGCCTTGGTGTGTGGATTGTCCACCCGAAAGATAAGCACGCCCGCATCCATCCAAAACGCGAAGACATCTCTGAGCGCATCCCACAATCCCGTCCAGTTGGAGGTCTCGAAATCCAGCGGATAAATATCCTGATATTTCTTGGGTGGGTTCTCCGCATACTGAATCGACCCATCGGGGCGCTTCTTGAAAAATTCAGGATGTTCTTTGACCCAGGGATGATCCGGCGCGCATTGGAACGCAATATCCAGGGCAACTTCCATCTTCAGTTGTTTTGCCCGCTTGACCAGGTTTGCGAAGTCCTTCATGGTTCCCAGTTTGGGATGGATCGCGGTGTGGTCCCCTTCGTCAGAGCCGATCGCCCAAGGACTGCCCTCGTCTCCCGGGTTGGCTTCGACCGAGTTATTTTTGCCTTTGCGAAAACTCTTTCCGATGGGTGAGATGGGCGGAAGGTAGAGAACGTTGAAGCCCATGTCCGCTGCATAGTCCAGCCGGCCTGCTACGTCGTTGAGCGTTCCATGCTTTCCTGGAACGGTTGACCAGGAGCGGGGAAAGAGCTCATACCACGCGGAAAAACGCGCCCTTTCCCGGTCGACAACTACTTCCAATTCTCGTTCGTACCACGTCTCGACCGCGGGATCGGGATACCGATGGACCAAGGCCAACAGCTCTTCCTGCAATGCGAAAGCGACTGCAGCGTCATCCTTCTTGCCGGTCCTGAGTTTCCTGGCCCAGGTTGCCAGCTTGGTGCTATCTTCTTTCGTTGCCCGGGGCTGTACCTGCTCGAGAAGCAGGGCGCCGGTGGCGAACGGCACCTCGAGATCCTGCTGTGCCTCCACCCGCTTTTTAAGGTCACTCTGCCAGGTTTCAAAATGGTCCACGTCACCCACGACGGTGTAGCGATATAGCCCGATCCGGGCCACCGGGAATTCGCCCCGCCAGCGGTCGTTTCCCAAAGGCAGCATCTCTGCCGTTTGCCAGGCGCGCTCTCCGTCTTTCTTCCAGAGCAGACGAGCGCGCACATGGTCATGGCCGTCACCGAAGACATCCGCCTGCACGGAGACCAGGTCGTCAACAATGCGCTTGATGGGAAAGAGGCCACAGTTTACCTGTGGCAGTACGTTTTCGATGACGACCCGATTTCGTCCCTCGTTCGGCTTATCCATTAACCCCCCATTTGAAACCGATACAACCATCCATTGTAGGCAGATGCGGTTTTTTGCCGATGCGATCCGGGTGTACCACTCAAGTCCCGCGGCCAGCCCGACCGGGTGCCACGATTTTTTACCCATTCCTCCGTCCGCCGTTGGACAATTGACGGATGCGCCTGATCACTTATCGTCGTGATGCAACCGTTGGCCCGGCACTCGTCAAGGACGGCCACGTCTTCCCTCTCAGTCCGCTTGGATACCCGGACACCCTCTCCTTTATCGCCGCGGGTCCGAAGCGGTGGGAGGGGGTAAATCTTCAGCTGGATGAGACCGGTCCCAATCTGCTCGCGTCTTTGTCTTCCGTCTCCCTCGAGGCACCACTGCAGCGGCCGCCCAAGATTCTCTGCATTGGCCTCAATTACCGTGACCACGCCGCGGAGTCGAAGATGGAGCCGCCCAAGTTTCCCACCGTATTTACCAAGTTTTCCCATACGCTCATTGGGAACGGCCAGTCCATCCTTCTGCCGCGCGCCAGCCAGCAACCTGACTATGAAGCCGAGTTTGCGGTGGTGATTGGCCAGGGAGGCCGCAATATACCCGAGGCTGACTGGGAGGATCACGTTTTTGGTTACACCATCTTTCATGATGTGAGCGCTCGTGACGTCCAGTTGGCTACCTCCCAATGGACCCTGGGCAAGAACTTCCCCACCTTCGGGCCGATGGGACCGTGGATCGTATCCAAAGACGAGATACCGGACCCTCACCAATTGGATATTTCTCTGTCTATTAATGGGCAGACTTTGCAGAGTTCCAATACCCGGGAGCTCATTTTCAAGGTGCCGCGTCTCATCTCCTACATCTCGACCATGATGCCCCTGGTGCCGGGGGACATCATCAGCACCGGTACTCCCGCGGGCGTAGGAATGGGGCGCTCTCCTCAGCGCTGGCTCCGGCCGGGCGATGAGGTGGTGATCGAGATTGCCGGTATCGGCAGCCTGAAAAACCCGGTAATCGCCGAACCTTGACGGTACCGCCGGCCTCTGGATTATTCGGTCTGCCGGTGCTAGCATCACGCCACTGGACGGTTCGGCACATTTTGCCGGGAGAGAATCTCCATGGTCAGGATGATCACGGTTGAACGGGAATATGGCAGCCAGGGGGCAGAGTTTGCCCACCGCCTGGCCAACCGGCTGCACTGGAAGCTCATCGACAAATGCCTCATCGATGAAATTGCCCATAAGGCCGGGGTGCCCAAGAGCATGGCGGAGCAGTGTGATGAGCGCCTGGACCCGTGGTACTACCGGATGGGCAAGTCTTTTTGGCACGGCAGTGTGGACCGGCTGCCGGCGCCGCCCAAAGACCAGGTGTTTGACAGCGAGCGCATGGTCGAGTTCGTGCGCAACTACCTGAAACAATGCGTGGCGGACGGTCATTGTGTGATTGTCGGCCGCGGCGCTGCTTGTGCATTGGCATCCATGCCGGGCGTGTTCAATATTTTCGTGTATGCCTCTATGTCGAGGAAGGTTCGTTGGTTTGAAGAACATTTCCCGGAGCAGGCGGGACGTGCCCGCGCAGAGCTTGAGGCCACGGATAACCGGCGCGCGGAGTACGTCCGCCGCTACTATGACCGCGACTGGAGCGATCGCAGGCTCTACCACATGATGATCAACTCATGCATGGGTTGTGATGCCATGATCGAAGCCGTGCTTGACGGCGCGGGGATGGCCCCAGTCAGGGAGCAGGTAGGCGCCGGCCGGAGCGTTTAAGTATTCGCCATCATGCAAACAAGTCCCGTTAGGGACGGCTGAACTTAGCCCAGGACGTAGTCCTGAGTAAATCATGAAAACATGATTAAGTCCCGCAGGGACGGCTGAAGACTCTACAGGATTGGGTCGCGGCTTACTTTCAGCCGTCCCTACGGGGCTGGTGCCTTGTGAATCCAACCCTGGACTGCGTCCTGGGCTAAGTTCAGCTAAGTTCAGCCGTCCCTAACGGGGACTCATTTTGCAAGTCGGCTAGGTTCTGCTGTTCCTCTTCCGGATTCCACGCGCCTTCTCTGCTGCTTATTTTCCACGGCGTCTCAAGGAGACCCCCTGAACCTCGTCCTCGCGTTCGTGGCCCAGCGTACCCGAAGCGATCTGCTCGGTCCTGCTACGAGCTTCTATCTGGACCGTATTGCCCCGTATGCCACCATCGAAGCGCAGGCTTTCCGTGAAGAGGAGGCGCTGTTTGCCTTTGTGGCCCGGCAACGGGCTCGCACCCCCGCGTGGCTGGTTTTGCTCGATAGCCGTGGCGAAGCCTGGTCGTCGGAAGAGCTGGCCAAGTGGCTCAGTGTCCGGCGGGATTCAGGCCAGCAGATGATCGTGTTCGCCGTTGGGCCGGCGAGTGGCTGGTCGGACCGCACGCCGCAACTCGCGCAGACGATGCTTTCCCTGGGACCCATGACGCTACCCCATGAGCTTGCCCGGCTGGTAGTGGCGGAGCAACTCTACCGGGCATTTACAATACTTGCAGGGCATCCGTACCACACCGGGCACTGATGCCGGCAGTGTGTAAGCAGCTTCCTGACCGGGGAAGGCTGCACAAATCAGAGGCATATCGAGAGCAGTAGCTGTATGCTCCAGAATCGGGGCAAGAACGTTTATGGGCACGGCAATCAACACCACCGGGGAAGAGTGGCGGAAGGGAATACATGTCCTGGTTTAAGCGGCAGGAAAACGAGATTGAACCGAATCCAGCAGAAAAGAGTGTGCGCACCGAGGGATTGTGGCAGAAGTGCGAGGGCTGTGGGCAATACGTCTTCAAGGCCGAGTTCGAAGCTAACCTGCAAGTCTGCCCCAAGTGCGGACACCATCTCCGGCTGGACTCGCGTAGCCGCATCGCCAGCCTGCTGGAACCCGGGTACCAGCTGGTAGACCTGGAACTCGTATCCACCGACCCGCTGGAGTTTGTCGATATCAAGCCCTACCGGGACCGGCTGGAAAAGGCCCGGCGTGAGACCGGCCTCAATGATGCCGTCATCAATGCCCTGGGAAACCTCGGCCCTTATCCCGTGGTTCTGAGTGTCATGGAGTTCGCCTTCATTGGCGGAAGCATGGGTTGCGTGGTGGGGGAGACGATCGCGCGAGCGATCGACCGCTCACTGGCTGCACGGCAGCCCCTCATTATCGTCGCCGCGTCGGGCGGCGCGCGCATGATGGAAGGGGTGGCAAGCCTCATGCAATTAGCCAAGGTATCCGCCGGCCTGGCGCAGCTGGATGACGCAGGTCTGCCGTATATCTCAGTGCTCACGAACCCGACCACGGGCGGTGTGACCGCCAGCTTCGGCATGTTGGGCGACCTCAACATTGCCGAGCCCGGCGCCCTGATAGGCTTCGCCGGCCCACGAGTGATTGAGCAGACGATTCGCCAGAAGCTTCCGGAAGGATTTCAGAGGTCGGAGTTTCTTCTGGAACACGGTATGCTGGACGCCATCGTACCGCGCCGCGAAATGAAGAACTATCTCATCCGGGCGTTGGACTTCATGTGGCCGGCGTCCGCCCGCGCTTAGCAGTAGGGAATTCACTCTAGAATAAGAACATGTCTTACGCCTCGGCCCTTGACCGCCTGCATACTCTCGGTCAGGAACTGCACACCGCGCCCGGCGCGCCTCGCCGGAAATTTGAGTTGGCGCACATGCGCACGCTTATGGCAGCGCTGGGCAACGCCGAACGTTCCTTCGCCTCGATCCTGGTGGCGGGTACCAACGGCAAAGGGTCGACCGCATCGACCCTGGCAAGTATCCTCGCTCGAGCCGGTTACCGGACCGGCCTCTACACTTCACCTCATCTGAGCCGCGTGAATGAGCGCATCCAGCTCGATGGCGCCATGATTGGCGACGATGATTTTGCCGCCCTCTTCTCGCATGTCGAGGAAGTCGCCGAGAGCCTGGTACGGGACGAGCGGCTGCCGGCATTGCCGAGTTTTTTCGAGACCCTCACCGCTATGGGCTTTTTGTATTTTGCTTCCCGCCAGGTGCATACCGCGGTGGTCGAAGTAGGCATGGGTGGCCGGCTGGACGCGACGAATATTGTCGAGCCCGCGGTCTCGGTGATCACCGATATCTCGCTTGACCACACGGAGTGGTTGGGCTCGACGGTCGACCAGATAGCACGCGAAAAAGCCGGCATCCTGCGCCCCAAGGGAGTCATGATCACACTGCCACAGCACCCGGAAGCCAACCAGGCACTGGGAGAAGTGGCAGTCGCACTCGGAGTGAGAGGCGTGAATGCCGCCAGTTATATGCCGGTGCACAATCACCCCGAACAATACACACGCAATCGCTATCCATTGTCTGTGATGGGCGAACTGATCGGCGTTGACTCTCCATTGGCCGGCGCGCATCAACAGCGCAACCTCGCGTTGGCGATTGCCGCCGCTGTGGAGTTAAGAAACAGTCATGGTTACAATATCACGCCCATCGATATCCAGGCCGGCATTCGGGACACCGTTTGGCCGGCCCGGCTCGAGTTGATACCCGGTACTCGCGACCGCGCAGATGTACTCCTCGATGTAGGCCACAATCCTGCCGGCGCATGGGCGCTGCGCGCCGCGGTTTCGCATCTGGACCGCGGCCAGCCCTTGACGCTGGTTTTCGGCTGCCTGAAAGACAAACCTGCGGTGGAGCTCGCCCAGATTCTCTTTCCCTTGTTTGGCAAAGTGGTGCTGACACCGGTCGACTCACCGCGTAGTGCCGCGGTTGAGGATCTGCTGGCGGCTGCGGCGACTACAGGCAGCGAGGTCGAGGCGACAGCCGGGGCGCTAGCCGCGCTGGAGCGTGCGCTTCAACTGACGCCGGTGCACGGTCTCGTCGTGGTGACCGGCTCGGTCTACCTGGTGGGAGAGTTGCGGGCGCGGTTGGTAGCTGGGATGCCTACATCTGTGGAGCCGATGAAAGTATGAGCGCCGCGGATACGAGCTCTCCACCGGGTGCTCAGCCGGTTTTGTCGTTGACGACTCGGTTGACCTCGAACCTGGCGCGGAGCCCTTTGTTCTTCCTCTCTACAGGTGTTTTTGGATGCATGTCGCTGACGGCATCTTGTCTGGAAAAGGATGGGCGATTGCAACACAACATTGCCCGCGTATGGGCGAGGACCTCACTGCGAATTGCCGGCGCTCCAGTCACTGTTATCGGACGTGAGAACTTGCTGCCGGTCGCTGTATATACCTCCAACCACACCTCGTTCATGGACACACCTTTGGTGTTCAGCAGCCTGCCCTTTCAGTTTCGAATCCTCGCGAAGCAGAGCTTGTGGAAGTGGCCGTTCATTGGTTGGCACCTGCAGCGGTCAGGGCAGATTCCAGTGGACGAAGATAGCGGCTCGGTTGCCGGCCTCAATCGGGCCATCCGGGTGCTTAAGTCGGGCATGCCGCTGTTCATCTTTCCTGAAGGCGGTCGTACCAAAGATGGGCAGGTACAGCCCTTCATGCGAGGGCCGGCTTACATATCAATTCGTGCCCGGGTTCCGTTAGTGCCGATAGCGCTGATTGGTACCTTTGAGTTGTTGCCGATTCACACGCATCATTTTCGTCCGCGGCCGGTCAAGCTGGTAGTTGGCAAACCGATCGACCCATCCAGCTATACCATTCGGCAGACGGATGAACTTACGGCCAAACTTCGCGACGAGATTTTGCAGTTGTATCAAGCTCATTCAATGCCCGGCGATCTCTCGCCGAATCTCGCTACTTCAACTGCGGAAGTTGTAAGAGAGGATTTATGACGCTTCCTCGAATCGCCATCCCGGAACCGACGTCGACGGACGAGGCCTACAACCAGCGCAGTTTGCCGCAGTACGTCCGCGCCGTGGAAGGGTCGGGAGGAATAGCCGTGCCCATTCCTTTGCACGCGACTCCAGCCGAATGGGCCGACATCTTCGCTTCCTGCTCCGGTATCTTGCTCCCGGGGAGCCCTGCAGACGTTGATCCCGCTCGATATGGAGAGGAACGGGTGAAGGCATGCGCCGCAAAGGACGGGGCGCGTGAGGCGGTGGACGATCTACTTCTGCAAGGCGCCTTCGACCAGGGGAAGCCAATCCTGGGCATTTGCTATGGCTTGCAGTCGTTGAATGTGTGGCGCCAGGGCACTCTTATCCAAGACTTGCCTCGCGGCGACGCGGCCATTGCGGGTATTGTTAACCATCAGCCGGGGCGGGAGGTCCAGAAGGCGCACCCGCTTCTGATGACCCCAGGCTCCCGGCTTTCAAAACTGGTAAAAGACGTTGGCGAGGAAACGCCGGAACTTTTCGTCAATTCGAGCCATCATCAAGCAGTCGGTCGCCCTGGGACGGCATTGAAAGTTGTGGCCACTAGCCCCGGCGACGGAGTCATCGAAGCGTTGGAAGGTTCTGACCCTAACCAATTTGTAGTCGCAGTTCAGTGGCATCCCGAGCGGAGCTACAGCGTAAGCGCGGCGTCGCGCTCTCTCTTTGCGGCGTTTATGAATGCAGCCCGGGAGTGGGCATCGTCCCCGAGGGCCGGCGCCAGCGAGTCGCGCGCGCGTTGAATACTGCAGAGAAAATCGAGAAGGCTTTCACCCAAGCTGGAATATCGGATTTGCCCGCAGGCGCCCATGGGAGATTCGGGGCTTACCTGGAATTACTGATCCGTTGGAACCAGCGCCTTAGTCTGACCGCAGTGCGAGATCCCGACGAAATCATCCAGCGGCATTTTGTGGAGTGCGCGTTCGCAGCAGGGCAGCTTCCACGCGATATAGCCGACCTTCTCGACTACGGCTCCGGCGCGGGATTGCCAGGAATACCAATCGCAATTTGCCGCCCTGAGATCAGCGTGACTCTGGCCGAGGCACACGGCAAGAAAGCTTCCTTCCTCCGGGAAGCGTTACGGACTCTCAACCTGGAAGGCGAAGTCTACGACGGGCGCGTCGAAACGATGCCCGAACGTGGGTTTGACGCTGTTGCGATGCGAGCGGTGGAGAAGATGGAACTCGCAATTCCCCTTGCGCTCCAACGTGTAAAACACTACTTGGTGTTGCTTACAACCGAGCGGTCCATGCTCGCTCGCGGAACAGCCGTTCCTGGCCTGGAGTGGCTGGACCCAATCTCTATCCCTAATACCAAGCAGATGGTCCTCGAAATCGGTCGACGAGGGTAGCTGTTCCACGTGGAACATCGCTGTCTCCGCCCGCCTTTTCTGTGCGGCCCTTCAGCGTTTGTTCCACGTGGAACACCAAGATTTCCACCGGGCTATAGTAGGCGTGTTAATTACACCATCCCAACAGCGAGGCGCTATATCATTGCAAATGCGGAGCTTGCGGCCGCTCCTTTTTGCGCTCTATCGCTTTCTCCACAATGGAAGCCCAGTTCTGCACATTGTCATTTCTTGCTCTCCCCGCCATCCCTAGATACTCTTCCAATTACGCATGGGAAAAGTAATCGCGGTCGTCAATCAAAAAGGCGGGGTAGGAAAAACCACTACCGCAATCAACCTCTCTGCGGCGTTGGCTCTCGAAGGATTGACCTGCCTACTGGTCGATTGCGATCCACAGGCCAACTCCTCCGGAGGATTCGGAATCACTCGGGATGAAAACCGCAACTCCACCTACGACATCCTCACCGGAAACGCCACCATTGCGGAGGCTACCCTCCCCACAGAAATCGATGGCCTGAAGATCGTTCCAGGCAGCAATCACCTCATTGGCGCCACTGTCGAACTGATCAACGCTGAGCGCCGCGAATACCGCCTTCGCCAAGCTCTCGAACCGGTCCGAAACCAGTACAACTTCATCATCCTCGATTGCCCCCCGGCTCTGGATCTTTTAACCCTGAATGCCCTGGTCGCGGCAGACCGGCTGTTGGTCCCCATGCAAGCGGAGTACTTTGCCCTGGAAGGCATCTCCGAGCTCCTCACCACGCTGGGCCGCATTCAAGCCGCATTCAACCCGACGCTCGACATTGAGGGTGTGATCCTCACCATGTACGACGAGCGTACCAACTTGGCTCAGCAGGTCACGGAAAACCTTCGCCGGTTCTTTGGCGCCAAGCTGCTGAAAACGGCTATCCCGCGCAACGTCCGCTTGGCCGAGGCGCCCAGCTACGGAAAGCCGGTAGCCCTCTATGATCCCCGTTCCCGCGGCGCTGAAAGTTACCGCGAACTTGCGGAAGAAATTCTCACTCGCAATAACATCGAGAGCCCACGCGCCCTGGAACGCAAAGCAGCCACCCAGGCACACTCGCAAACAAGACAAGAGAATAAAGTGCGTTTCTGGCCCTACGCTTGACCGCCTCCTCCCCAGGGGAAAATACCTTGATCCCGGCCAATTGGTAGTATTGGGCCGAAAACCGAATTAGCAGTCTCAACCGTCGGCTCTTAGGACCCAACAATGAACCCTTCCATCGAACTACCCAAACGCCGCGCCCTTGGTAAAGGTCTTGAATCCCTCCTGCCTGGTCGATCTGGGTTTACACCCACCCCCGCTGCTGCGAACACTGCCCCAGTTCCTGATGAGGGCAAACCGAGGGAAATCCCCGTCGACCTGATTGAGAAGAACCCGTTTCAGACCCGGGCGGTTGTGGATGAGGCGGCCCTCAAAGAGCTCTCCGCTTCCATTGCGGCTACGGGGGTTGTGCAGCCAATATTAGTGCGGCCGATGCCCGACAATCGTTTCCAGTTGATCGCCGGCGAGCGGCGTTGGCTTGCCTCAAAAATGGCCGGCAAAGCAACCGTCCCTGCCATCCTGCGCCACGTCTCTGACGAGCAGGCAATGGAAATAACCATCGTTGAAAATCTTCAGCGCACCGACCTGAACCCCATGGAACAGGCGCGTGCGTACGACCGCCTCAGCCACCATTTCAAAATGACCCAAGAGCAGATGGCCCAGCGGACCGGCAAGGATCGGGCCTCAGTCGCCAATTTCTTGCGGCTGCTTCGCTTGCCGCCGGAAGTCCAGCAAAAAGTGGAGACCGGCAGCCTTAGCTTTGGGCACGCGCGCGCACTGCTTAGCCTCGAATCGCCGGAGTCCATCCTCAAGGCTGCGCAAAAGGTGAGCGCGCTCTCCATGTCAGTACGCCAGACAGAAAGTTATGTACAAGGATTGCTGAATCCGGAGAAGAAGCCGAAGGGTGAAGAAAAAGAGAAAGCGCCGCTTGACCCCAATGTTCGCGAAGCTCGCGATGCGCTGCAGAGAGCCCTTGGTCTCAAGGTCTCGATCGAAGATAAGAATGGTCGCGGTCGGGTGATCATCGAATACTCCCGCCTGGAGGACTTCGACGCTCTGCTCGAAGCCATAGCGGGTAAGTAGCGCCTCTAGCGTGGCCTCGTGATATGAAACCATCACAGTTACATAAGTGGCTGCCATGTAGGAACAACCGGCGGATTGGGCCATTATGAAAGCGGCGGAGCTGGCGTTTCGCTTCCGCGTCTTCATCTTTGTGTTGCTCTACCTGGCAGGCTTTCTGGCGCCCTGGGAACTGCGCAGCGGCCGTCTAAGCACCGGCCACTCAGGAGACACGCTGTGGCTCGCCGCATCGACGCTTCTGGCCCGCTCCGGATGGATCAGCCTCGCAGCTGCAACTGTGGCAGTCACTCTTGTCAGCCTCGCTTGCCTGGGGATTGGAACTGTTCTGCGCGTTTGGGGTACGGCGTATCTTGGCTCCGGCGTGATGCGCGGCGCTCAAATGCAGGGCCAGGCATTTCGTCGCAGCGGGACCCTACCGGTATCTCCGTAATCCGCTCTACCTGGGATCGTGGCTGCTTGCCCTCGGCGTCTCTGTGTTGATGCCGCCTGGTGGGGCGGTTTTCTTCCTGGTTGCCTTTAGCGTCTTCGTGCTGCTGCTGATCCGGGCGGAGGAACGCTTCCTCTCGATGAAACAGGGGGACGTATATCAGCAGTACCGCAAGAATGTGCCCCGGCTATGGCCCCGCTTATCCGGCGGAAATGCGGCAATCTCGGCGGCTCGCCCCCATTGGGTGCAAGCTCTCTTGGCGGAGACGTATCCAGTCGCCATTACCCTTTGCTTCGCCGTGCTTGCCTGGCGCTACAACGCGCGCATCCTGGTTCAGTGCGTGCTCGTTTGCTTCGGGGTGTCGCTCGTGGTTCGCGCGTTGACAGGTAAAGGAGTCGAGGGCAGGGTTTAGCGCGCAAGAACAGGTTGGAAGTGCAGAGGGCACGGCAAGACGCCTGCCCTCTTCGATGTTGCAGCCGTGCGGGAGTGCTACTACTTCCTCGGCGGCGCGATGGTGTCTTTGGCAGCCTTGGCCACGCGGAACTTGACCACCGTCTTGGCTTTGATCTTGATGGTTTCGCCAGTCTGGGGATTGCGACCCATGCGGGCTTTCCGCTCAGCCTTTACCAACCGGCCAAGCCCAGGGATGACGAACACGCCATTCTTCTTCGTTTCCTTCACTGCTGTCTCTGCGAGCAGATCGAGAAAAGCCGCGGATTGCTTGTTGGTCAACTCAAGTTTTTCTGCCATTGTCCGGACCAGTGCTGTCTTGGTCATGCCTGTTGCCATAGTGTGTCCTTCTTTCGTCTGTGTTATTTCATGGCCCTTGGTCGCGCTATTCCGCACCCTTGAGAATCCATGTCTTGACCGGTTTCTGCGGATTGGATGATCGCGAAACGACCCTCCAAATCATCAGAAAACCCAGTGTTTATGCGGGTAAAAACGAACCCACCGCCGTTTACGATGCGGCTTCGTCTCACGTTTGTCAATCGAAAAACCGAGATTTGTTCCGTTTTTGGCGCGTTTTTCCAAGATTTGGCCCAATTTCACAGGTTTTCCTCAGAATTCAGCGCATCGTTCGCACTGATTCCAGCCCGAACAGGGGCCGACGCTTTTTCTCGACGTTCAGCAGCAGTGGCGTATTCAGTGCGTCCACGAGCGGGCTTGCGAGTCGGAAGCGGCGGATGATCTCATCCACAAAATCCTTCTGCAACGACGCCGATGAGGGCAGCTTTGCTTCCACGCCCCACTGCCGGCACAAAAGCAAATCCATCGCCGGGTGATCTTTCGGAAAGCCTTTCGGTGGGCGTGTGAGCGGTCTGCCGGTAAATGAATCCATCAGCCGCCTGAGCTTGCGGTCGTTGAGCACCTGCCGCACCTCGCCGTGGTTCACCAGCATATACTGCCGGATTGCCAGTAACTGCTCCCGCTCCGGCATATAGACGCCTGCGGCGATAAGAACTTCCTCCGGCGAGATATGCATGTAGTAGCCTCCGCCGGAAGTCTTTTCCAGCCCTTCCCGAGACCACCAGGCAGAGATATGACTCTTGTAAGGCCGCTTGTCTGGTGAAAAGCGTATGTCGCGATAAATGCGCATCATACATTTTTGAGGCGGCCGCAGATGGGCGGGAGCGAAACTTTCCATGGCCGTGTTGACGCTTTCGATGAGCGCGAACATGGGCTGCTTCAACTCACGCTCGAACTCCGGCTTATGGGCCTCGAACCACTCCCGGCGGTTATTTCGTTTCAGGCTGCGCAGGAACTTGAGCCCGGCTTCGCGAAAGTACGGTTTGCCGGGGATGTGTGGGGAGGAGGAGATCGTCATGATGAGCAATAAATACCGAAACGACTGCATTACCGGAAAACAGTCTGCGTGGAGAAATTGAAAGTACGGCGGTTAGGGACGGGCTGGTAGGGACGGGCTGGTAGGTACGGGCTTCAGCCCGTACACAAACCCAAGAATCGTTAGGCTTTTCGGCCCTGAGGTGCTTCCTGTTCAATGATAGTAACCCGGCAGGATATACTCGGAAACCAGTTTTGAAGTACAAAAGTAATGGACCTGCTACGGCACAACAAAGCGTGTTTCGATGGTTGTTCGGTAGACTTTGCTTGCCTCCCTCAATCTGACAAGGCTGTCCGGCTGCTCACATACATGAGACAACTTGCCCTCTTTTTCTTTTTGATGGCCTCCTCTACCCTGTGCGCGCGTGCGCGTGTGCATGAGATGGAGTTCGACCAGGCTCGCCAGGTCGCACTCATCGTCGCTCGATACGACAACATCACGGTGGATGATCGCACGATTGTGATGAACTCGATGGATACCCGGACCGACGCCGGCTTCATCCCTGGCTACTATAGCTTTTCCATTATTCGGGAAAGCGACTCTGCCCAACACCCGGATGAAACCATTCGCATGTATGTAGTTTCGAAAAAGACGGCTGATACATGGGAATTGAATCTTTGTACGCACTACTCATTCCCTGAACTGCAGAAATTTCAGCACGACATTATGCACGAGACGGGAGCGAGTTCCGGTGACGATGCCGATATGCGCAAGGCCATCGGCTGTGTCAATCAGGCCCAGATGAAACCAGCGTCTGAATGAGCTTTTAAGGCCAACCCAAAAAGAAGATGCCCACACCTCCCTGGCATGGGCATCTTCTCCGCGGCATCACCGAAGTGAGCCGCAAACTTAGAACCGCCAAACCGCGCGGCGGCTAGCTCTTTCGCTGCAACCTACACCTCAAAGCGAATGCATGTGCCGTGCCAAACAGGCATGCTTGTGAGGCTTATCGATTCAGCACTTTACGGGGGTGTGGATTTCCCGCATAGTGAAATCCGGTTCAATCTACCCACCGATGGGAAAATTCTACCCGCTTCCCACTGAACCTAATTTCGCATACTGGCGAGAGCAGCACGGAAAAGTGCCTCAAAATTGTCGCTTACTCTCTTATCCTTCGCGACCGCCGCGGCAATTGCCTTCTGTGCCAGCGGGCGTTGGTAACCCAGGTTCACCAGGGCGGAAAGCACGTCCTCGGTCGATGGTCCGGTTTCGACCGTTCGCGGCGAAGTGGCCATATCTTCGAGCTTGTCTTTGAGATCCACCACCAACCGCTCCGCCAGGCGTTTGCCAATGCCCGGGATTTGGGAAAGTGTGGCATGATCCTGACCGCGGATGGCACCCACCAACCGTTCCGTGCTCAAACCGCTCTGAATCGTGACGGCGAGCTTTGGGCCTACGCCGCTTACCGTGATCAAGCGTTCAAAGACACGCTTTTCTGCGGGGTTGAGAAAGCCATAAAGCGCCAGGGAGTCTTCGCGTACGTGGGTGTGGATAAAGAGGGCCACCTCGCTTCCCTCGGGTGGCAGCGCGCTGAAGGTGGTCACGCTGATCACCACGTCGTAGCCCACGCCACCGGCCTCGACGATCGCCTGCTGTGGATGTTTCGCCAGGAGCTTTCCGCGCAGGTGCGCAATCATTCGCTGATTGTACTTTTAGATTGAGGGCATAAATCCAAATCTGCGGAACGGTGCGAATTTTTGGAGCCCAACGCGCACTGCCTTTTTATCAGCGCAAGACTGCAGTCGGGCCGTAAACGGCCAACAAACATCTGGGCTTTAAAAAACGTGTGAGAACCAGGATTTACGAATCGAGTCCCGCAGGGACGGCTGAACTTCAGACTTGTCCAAATTGAGATTTGAGAAACGGTCTCGGTCCAGCAACCATAGCCTATGGAACCGCCACCCTTTCCTTTGTCATCCCGAAGCGGAGCTGAGCGGATCTGCAGTTCCACGGACCTTTTCTGGAAACACGGACACCATGCTCAAGCAGAATTGTCATCTCGCCCGCCCCGGGGTGCCGTGGGATCTGCCGTTTTCCTTTAGTCCTCACTCAATCGCTAAACCCCTTGTAGTGCGCGTACTCGCGGTGCCCTGCGTTTATCAGGCAACTCTAAAACTCGCGCCATCTATGCAGCGCCGATCAAACAGGGCGACCTGATTTTGTTCCGCCGAATTCTCCTCAACGCAGTCAACAAGTTACATCGTCAAAAAGTCGATTCTTCCGCTAATTTGGACAGCTCTGGTTGAACTTAGCCCAGGACGATAATCCTGGGTACATTATGAAACATGATTTAGTCCCGCAGGGACGGCTGAAAGTTGTCCAGGATGAATCGCGGCCTATTTCCAGCCGTCCCTACGGGACTCTTCAACGGTGCAAGCCAGCCCAGATCTCGCGAACCGCTTTAGAACTTGTGCCGATAGGAGATCTGAAAGTCGTATCCGGCATTGGGGGGAAACAGCGCGGCCACATGGCGCAAGCGCTCGGCCAAGGCTGGTGCAGCCAGTAGTGGATACTCACGCTCCCGCAAATCGGTGTAATTGAAATCCAGCGTGAGCGAGAGCATATAGATGGCCAGGGCGTCGGAAAAAGCTGCTTCAAAAAAGCTGCTCTTAGCTTTTTCGTCCACGCGGCCCTTTTCCGCTACCCGGCCCAAGGCGCTCTGGTCCACGCGGGAGAAGCTCCTCTCCGCCATGCGGGTTGCAGGACTATCACTGCGCCCCCGGTCAAGTGCCCGGCGGCGGCTTTCGTAGCTATCCTGACTGGTTTCTCCGCGCACCTCGGCAACCGCTTGCGACCACACCAGGTCACAGAAACTCTGCGGCACCCCAGCTGCCTCGACAAAGTGATGACCCACATTGATAAAAAACTCGAATGCCAGGGCAAACCGGTCCTGCATGAGCCGGGTGGAGATGAAGATGCAATCGGAACCGTCAAACTGCACATTGCGGTGGCACATCGCGCGATCGCCCAGGTCGATGGTGTAGCCCGGCGCCACCATCGTCTCTTCCGTCTCCCCAATGGTGAGGGGCACGAAATAATAGGCATGCCGGGACAGGGCTGCGGCGATCGCGTTGGGCACTGCCTGCACGATCGGCTCCAGCTCTTGCTCGGTGATGTGGGTATCGGCAAAGATTGCGTAGCACAGGCGATTTTCGGATTGATGCACGGGCGTCTGCTGCGCCACGAGCGAGGCCGGTAACAACTCCATTTGCGCGGCTTCAGCCATAACCTAGTATTCTAGCTGAGTGGAGGAGTGTGCACTTCCCCTTTCGAGGCCAATTATGAATGCGCAGCAGAACCTGCAGCAGGTTCGGCCCCCACAGGCAGGGGGAAAGTTCTTCGGCGTCCCGCTGGGCGACCTCGGTTTCGCCACCAGTCTTCTGATGGCCTTTACTGTGGGTTTCCTGAGCTTCTTCCTGTTTACCTTCCTGGCCATCGTGGGCGTGATGATCTTGAACGGCATGGGTCACCACGTGGATTACGCCGTCAGCTACAAGTACATTTCCTTCCCTGCCGCTTGTGTCGTGCTGCTTGCCAGCCTTATCTTTTTCGGCTCGCTTTGGGTGCGGCGCAAGGTTTCCCGAGGCTAGGAGGCCTGTTCGCGTGGCTCTCGTCACCATCGATGTTGAGTCAGCGCAGCGCAACGGGCTCGCAGATGATCAGGCGCGAACCCTGTGCCGGCAGCTGGAAGCAGGTGACATTCTCTACTTTCCGCAGACTCCCATTCGCTTGCGGCCTGAGGACCTTTCTTTTCTCCTGGGCCAGCAGCAGACGGGCAGCACGCTGCACAAGAACATCGCCTATAAGCCCAATCTGGATAGCGTAAGCGGGCTGGATACCGGCACCAAGGGTGCTGCGGAACTGAAGCAGTTGCAAGCGGTCATGCGCCAGTACTCGCAGGATGTGACCCGCTTTCTGAGCAACTTCTTGTCGCCCTATCAGGGACGCTGGCAGCTGGATTACGCCAGCTTCCGGCCGCAGGAGGAAGAGGGCCGCGACTTGCCGCTGCGCCGCCGCAACGATCTGCTCCACACCGATGCCTTCCCGACCAGGCCCACGCGGGGCGCGCGCATTCTGCGCTTCTTCAACAACATTCATCCGACGCGTTCGCGCGACTGGGTGGTCAGCGACCCTTTTCCCGTCCTTGCGTCACGTTACGCGCCGCAACAGATTTCGCTTCCTGTGCCTGGCAACTCCGCCAGCCGCGCGCTGCGTTCCCTCGCCAAAACCGCTGGCTTGGGCTACGCGATTCCCAGTCTGAAGCGATCGCCCTACGACGACTTCATGATGCGCTTCCACAACTTCCTCAAGGAGAACGCATCCTTCCAGGCGGAGTGCCGCAAGGAATATCTGCAGTTCCCCCCCGGATCGAGCTGGATGGTGTACACCGACATGGTTCCTCATGCGGTTCTCTCCGGCCAGTACGCACTGGAGCAAACTTTCCTGGTGCAACATCAGGCGATGGTTTCTCCTGAATCCTCGCCCCTGTCTGTGCTCGAGGCCATGACTCACTCCGCACTGGTGTGAACCTCTCCTTCCCAACGCTCGAGCCTGAAGATTCCAAACCGAGTCCCGCAGAGCCTGCCCCAATCCTGTCGAACGGGGGGCGGCTGGAATACGTGCACGCGGCTCCACAGTTGGAATTTGGTCCGCCCTCGACGAATCAGCCCACAGACACATATCCTTAAGATTTGAAGCAGGAAAATGACCCCGAACGCAGACCCAATAAAAGTCCATCTTCCCGACGGTTCCATCAAAGAATTCCCCGCCGGCTCCACTCCTCTCGATGTAGCCCAGAGCATCTCCCCGCGGCTCGCCGCCGCCGCGATTGTTGCCCGGGTTCGCCCAGCGAACACGAACGGCACGGCCAAAGACAGCGACGCGACCGAGGCAGCCGGAGACGCTCCTTCGGAAGCCGGCATGTACGCCGCCGAGGAAGCGAACGCCGAGCGCCTGGTGGACTTGAGCACTCCTCTCAAAGAGGACATCTGGTTGCAGCTGCTCACCGAGAAGGATGCCGACGCGCTGAAGGTGGTGCGCCACTCCGCTGCGCACGTGATGGCGACGGCCGTGCTCGAGCTCTATCCCGAGACCAAGCTCGGCCATGGTCCGGCGACGGACGCGGGCTTCTTTTACGACTTCTACCGGCCTACGCCGTTTACTCCAGAAGACCTGAAGGCCATTGAAGCCAAAATGGCCGAGGTAGTCGCGCGCAACGAACCGTTTGTGCGCGAATGGGAGCCGCGGGAGGCGAGCCTGCAGCGCTTCAACGCGAGCGACGATTTCATGAAGGCCCACTTCGTCGAACGCTTCACCAAGCCGGGTGAGGAGATTTCCTTCTACCGCAACGGCAAGTTTGAGGATTTTTGCCGCGGGCCCCATGTGCCGTCCACCGGCAGGGTGAAGGCCTACAAAGTGATGAACCTGGCCGGGGCTTACTGGCTGGGCGATGAAAAGAATCCGCAACTGCAGCGAATTTACGGCACGGCGTTCTTCTCCAACAAGGAGCTGGAGCAGCACTTTGCCCGTCTGGAGGAGGCGCAGCGGCGCGATCACCGTGTCCTGGGCAAGCAGCTGGACCTGTTTTCGATCCAGGAAGTCGCCGGGCCCGGCCTGATCTTCTGGCATCCCAAAGGCGCGATGGTGCGCCGCATCATGGAAGACTGGATGCGGGACGAGTGTCTCAGGCACGGTTACGAGCTCGTGTATACGCCGCACGTCGCCCGTGTCCATCTGTGGCAGATCAGCGGCCATGAAGGCTTCTACTCGCAGAACATGTTTACCCCGATGGAGCTGGACGACGCGGACTACCGGATGAAACCGATGAACTGTCCGTTCCACATTCTTATCTACAAGAATTCGCCCAAGAGCTACCGGGATCTACCCGTGCGCTATGCGGAGCTGGGCAATGTGTACCGCTACGAGCGCTCGGGCACCATGCACGGGCTGTTGCGTGTCCGCGGCTTCACCCAGGATGACGCCCACATCTTTTGTACTCCGGATCAGATTGAAGATGAAGTGGTGGCCTGCATTGACTTTGCCCAGCTGGTATTGAACACCTTCGGCTTTGCGGAATTCAAAGTCGAGCTTTCCACCTGGGATCCAAAGGACCGCAAGAGCTACACCGGCTCCGACGAAAACTGGGCCCTGGCGATTCGTTCGCTCGAGAACGCGCTTGGGCGCAAGGGCATTCCTTATAAGACCATCCGGGGCGAAGCTGCGTTTTATGGCCCAAAGATTGACATCAAGCTGGTGGACGTCCTGGGACGCCTCTGGCAACTGTCAACGGTACAATTCGACTTCAACATGCCGGCACGCTTTGAGATGGAGTACGTGGGTGAGGATGGCGAGCGCCATCAACCGCTGATGGTCCATCGCGCGCTCTTCGGGTCAGTGGAGCGGTTTTTCGGGGTGCTGGTGGAGCACTATGCGGGAGCCTTCCCACTCTGGTTGGCGCCGGTGCAGGTAGGGATTGTGCCCATCAGCGAGCGCCATTTGGCTTACGCGAAAAAGGTACAGGCGACGTTGCAGGATGCGGGTTTGCGGGTGGAAGTCGATCACCGCAACGAGAAGATGGGCGCCAAGATTCGCGACTTCACCCTGCAGAAGCTGCCTTACATTCTCGTGGTCGGGGACAAAGAAGCGGAGACGGGTGCGGTCAGCCTGCGTGTCCGCGGCGAGGGAGACAAGGGTGGAATGCCGCTGGAAGAGTTTGTTGCGCGGGCCCGGGGATTGGTGGAGAGTAGGTCGACCAGTTTGTGAAGCCCGCGCCGTTGGCCAATTGGACCGCGCATGAACCCCTCACTACCTTAAGAGGCTGCGAAATACTGTCGAACGAAGGGCACTTGACGCTTTCAGCCAGGCCGTAATGGTCTGTGCGCCTGACGGCTTTAGATGCTCCTGAAAAACTCGGTTTTGTATCAGGGCCCGACCTTAGTCGGGCCGTAAATGATTGAGAATCAGTCGGGCTTTAGGGTCTGCGTGAGAACGGCCATCACAGAAATTGAGTCCCGCAGGGACGGCTGAACTTCAGACTTGTCCAAATTGAGATTTGAGAAACGGTCTCGGTCCAGCAACCATAGCCTATGGAACCGCCACCCTTTCCTTTGTCATCCCGAAGCGGAGCTGAGCGGATCTGCAGTTCCACGGACCTTTTCTGGAAGCGCCGAATTTATACTCAAGCAGATATTGTCATCTCGACCGGAGCGCAGCGTAGTGGAGAGATCTGCCGGTTTCCTTTTCCTTCTCAATGCATGAGCTAATCGCGTGTTTGACAGCAGCCGGTCAAACACAACCTGATTTTGTTCGGCCGCACTCTCCTCAAAGCAATCAACGAGTTACATCCTCAAAAAGCAAATTCTTCCGCGAATTTGGACAGCTCTGGCTGAACTTAGCCCAGGACGTAGTCCTGGGCCGGCTTGCACCGTTGAAGAGTCCCGTAGGGACGGCTGGAAATAGGTCGCGATTCAATCCTGGACAACTTTCAGCCGTCCGATCCCGGATTCTCCCGCAGCCTGTTTAGCCGCTGAGTACGCTTCGAGATCGATACTACGAAGTCGTTTCTTTCTCGACTGGGTTCATACACACTCTAAAGCCGTGCCCTTCCCTCATCGTATCTACCACTGCACTCCTGGATAAAGGCTCGGCATGCGGAATCCACGGTAGGCATTCGTTCCTGTGATTTGCATTGTCCAAACGGTTTGCGGCGTACTCTGGTCCGTCACTTCGTAAACGTAAGAGCCGCTGCCTATACCGCAAAGGTCATACTCGACGTTTCCATTTGCCAGCGGATCGGCGCCACCGCCGAAATTGCTATAGAGGTTGGCAGGCAGTATCTGGTGGAAAATGAGGGTGGCCGTTTTCGCGTTTTCATCGACTTGAAAGATAGGAACGGTCGTGTACAGGCAAGGCGGAGCTCCGGCCGCACCGCAAGTAACGCCTGCCGGAAAAATGCGATCGTCGCCGTTGTCCATCACTCCTAGTGAAAACACACCGGTTGTGTTCGTGCTGAAGAAACTGGGCATATGCTGGGCGTATTGCCAATCTGTTGGATCCGTTCCACCCTTAAGCGTGAAGTCGCCTCCCTCACCCAAATGCCAGAGGATGGCGCCTGAGCCCTTGCCGTCCTGGTAGTCAACTTTGACCATCCAATTCTGGTGGCGGATGGAGACCAAAATATTGCCATCATCTGGCGAATAGATCATCGCGTTGGTATGGGTCCAATCAGGAAATTGGTAGGGATGCCGGTTGGGATCCAGGTGATTGAACTCATTCCAGGCCCACACGGGCTGCAGGTTCGTATCCAGATCGATAATTACATCGCCTAAGACTGTAGTGGCTGGAGCATTGTTCAGGGGGGGCTTAGTGTTCGGCGAAAGTTGCATGGTCGTGTTAGCAAGCACCAGCCAGTGGCCGTTTGGCAATGCAGTCACATCATGATGGAAGCTGGCCAACGTCACGTTGCATTCAGCGCATGTAGCGGTTGCCAGGAGCGCATTCAGGTCGTCGAGCGTGATTTCACGCACCGTGTCGCCCCCCAGATTCACTTCCCGAATCTCAGTGATAGCTCCGTTCGGAATTCCGACAAACGGAGCTGTCGAACCAGGACCGATCCCCAACAGGAAGTCACCGTTTGCCATCAACTTCACGCCCTGAACTGAGTTCGAGGAAATGCCAGGGCTTGCGTAGGTCCAGAGAACGTTCCCGGCAAGATCGGTTACCGCCACGCCGGACGGCTTACCGGCCAGCAGGTCAAGCACCTCTACCCCGGGTTGCGGAGTCATTCCGGCTGAGGTCGTGGCGGTCAGAGTCGGCTGCATGTTGGCCGGCACCGCCTGCGTAGTAAAGGAGTGGTCGACGTCTTTCGCGCTGATGCCGTTGGTAAACTGCACCGCGGCCTGCATGTGGTAGGTGGTGCTCCCCTGCATGCCCGGCGACAAAGATGCTTACCTGGCCGCCGCTCTCCGGCGTCGACTGGGCCCAGGTCTGCAAACCGTAAGTCGTGTCTTTGCCGAAGCTCACCGTCATGCTTCCGGGAAAGGGTAGCGTCATGGTGTAGAGCGCCACTTGCGGGTTGTCGGTCGCGGTTACCTGGCCTGCGGGCAACGCCGCCGAAGTTCCGGACAAGGCGACGGTCTGAGGAGTTCCATCGGGCACGTCGCCGAACCCAAGATTCAAGACGGAGTTTTGGGTGCCAGGGGCAGAGGCGATGGTTGGGGTGTAGCTGACCATCATGGCGCAACTGGCTGCGGCCGCGAGCTCCGCGCCGCAAGAGCCGGTACTCACGAGCGCGTAACTCGAATCGCCGGTCAAAGCAGGGCTCAGGGTTAATGCAGCCGAGCCGGTATTCGTAACCGTGACCACCGACTGTGTGACTGCATTATTGACCAGGTTATTGCCGAAGTTGAACGAGGCCGCACTCAAGGAAGCAGTTGTCGACGCCGGCGGCGCTGCAGTGACCGTTACAGGTGCGGTCACGCTATGCGTGAGCGAGCCAGAGGTTCCCTGCAGGGTGATGCTTGCGGTTCCCTTCGCCGCGGATGGGCCGGCAGTCACTGTGATCTGCTGCAGCGAGCCGGGAGCCATGGATAGGGTCATCGGTGAAGCGGTTACGCCGGCCGGCAGAGAACCAACAGCCACGTTTACATTCCCGGTAAAGTTGCTCACCGGTGAAGCTGTAATTGCGATCGCCTGCGCAGTCCCGCCCGAAGTGAGCGTTATGGCTGAGGGAGCAATCGCCAGGGTAAAGTCTCCCGGCGATGTTGAACCACCTCCACCGCATCCGGCCAAAAGTCCAACCAGAGAGATTGCGCAAAGAAATCCAGAACGTGATTGCATCAGATCAGCTCCTAATATCTGTCACGGCTCTTCATCTGTCGTGCAGATAAAACGATTCGAACGCATTATGCGCGGTTTATGCCCTACGGGGTTGCGACATTAAGCGCAACAAGCACGAAGTACAAAAGTGCGAGTATTACAGCTTGCCGGAAGCCGCGGCAAACCGAAATCACTACTTTAACGATTCTCCCTCCAGGGTGCACAAATAGTTACTAGTAGGATGCGTCCGTGTTGATGACAATTCAGATAGCGTGGCCAGGCGATGCTCTCGTAGGTAGGCGGGTGAGGAGCAAAGTTGAGTTATCTACGGCGGACCGGCTACTTCGTTGGCTCCGATTTAGAGTTAGCAAAAGCGGACTATGGATGCACGCATTGCTACTTTTACTTTGCGCCCGGGAGTGGTAACGAACCGAGGATCTGCGACCCTGGATAGCGCCTCCTGGCGGAGCCTTCTGATGACAGCAAGAACCTGTTAGGCATAGGGTTACTTCTTACGGTCTCTTCGAACACCTGCTCCGCGTCTGCGCTCGTAGATGTCGCAGTTGTCCGCATGCAAATCTGTTTCGTGTGACAACTGTAAATCCTGCAGAAGAATCGAAAGGCGAGATTCATACCGGCCTTGATCGCAAGCCACTAGCGCCGTTACGTTCTGAGGACCTTCATTCGCTACGGCATGTTCGATGGGTCGGGTGCTCCACGAATCGAGATTCCGCCCAAAAGACGTGTCCATAATTGCTCGACGATGACTCTGGTAGGGGAATTCCGAAGACCAATCCAGGCCCATGATGAGAATGACATCTTGGGGTTCAGTAGTATTGTCGACCAACGCAGCCGCTCCTGGTCGCCCCGGCGCATTCCTGCCCTGGATAGGGTAGTAGTGAGTAAAGTATCGACAGCCACAGGCCCCCATCTGCAGAACCAGCAACGCCACGCCTATCCAGGCCCGCGAGCCCGGAATTCTCAAGAGGGACGTGATCAGCGCTCCTGTACCAACCACCAGGAAGATAGCGTTCGCGTAGGGGTAGTACTCATGCACCACGTGCAAATTGAAGAAAACTAAAATCGTTCCAACGTAGAGCATGACACACCAAGCGGCAGTCCAATTCCACCGCCGGCACAGCCAGATATACGCTAGAAGAACGACGAAGGCCAACTTGACACTGCCGACGTGGTTATTGGCGGCGGAGAGGAGATTTATATAAATTCGGGGATGAAGTCGCTCGCGAAATGGCCCAAAATTCCACCCGCTGCAGCGCCTTGCTGGTCAGGTAAATCCCCAGGGGGTTTTGCGCTTTTACTCCGTCTGCAAACCTGGTCCACCCCCAGGTTGCTGCAAAGGGAAGCGCTACGCAAACAAGGGCTACCAAAGCCATCGTTTTGAATTTGAACCTTCCAGCTTCTGTGATCCCTCCAGAAACCCCAGGCAGCTAAGCACGAACCCAGGGCGAAGAAGGGCGCCAGTGTAGTGACTTTGACTAGTCCCGCTAGTACTCCGAAAACCGCCGCCCCCACGATGTGCCGGTACGGCCATTGTCTATGGCCGAGCACCAGCCGGAACATCTGATCCGCATACAGGAGCGAGAAAAGCATCGCCATCGACTCGATCATGAACAGGCGCGATACGAAGACGTAGAGCGGGCTCATGGCGAATAGCGCCAACGGTGGGATCATCCCCACGTTTCGCAGGCCGATACTCGACAGGATCGATGCGAGCGGAAAGAAGCATAAGAAGTAACACAAAATCGAAACGAAGCGGCCAGTCTGATCAAGCGGAGTCGAAAGTGTCTTTGCCACACCGGCGACAATCCCCTGGTAAAGGGGGAACTCAAAAGGCAACGACCATGGCGGCCCAAGCACCGGTGTTTCATAGTGGAGAAAACCGCCGCCATGCATGATCGAGTCTGCTGCAATTGCAGTCTGGGTTTGCCGGAAGCCATGGAAATCGAAAAGGCTGTTATCGAACCCTACGCTGGTTGCGTAAAAGCTGAAACCAAGGCTTACGATGCCAAGCAGCCACACCACTATCTCGATGGGCGAAGAGCGGAGTTTATTTTTTAGAGCCAAGAACGTCATCCGATGTAATCTCGACAGCGCGCGCAATCGTCAATGAATTTCATGGCGCCATTCTTGGTAAGGTCGCGTGTGGCTTCATGTCGTTGCTAGCCTACAGGGAATCACTCGGCTCGGGAGAATATTACTCCGGGGAGTAGCCTCGATGAAACCCCACAGAGAGACGACCTTGATATTGGGCCCGATGCGGCTCCAGAGCTTCTCGTGGCTCCAGGCGATCGCGCCAGTCGAGGCGCCACGTGCGAAGCTTAAGCTGCGGATTCGCTCAATCAGGTTGATAGATCAGGTCGCAATCCCACTCCAGGATGTCTCGCCCGGCCGCACTAGACCGCCGCAGAAACTGTGAGTATTGCGGTATCCCGCCCGGTTAACTGCGTCGCCAGAGGGATCGCCGCAATCGTTTCAGGCGGTCGGGAAAGTCGCGAAATCTCCATTCCAGGACAACGATCTCTGGATTCTCGCGTCAGGAGTTCCCGGTAGCGGAGCTTGGCAGGATTGTGCGTACTCCACCAGTAGTACTCTATACGGTTGATTCAAAAAAACGTTGTGATCGAAGTAGGGCTGGACGCCGACCGGAAAGAAAATCGTTACCGATTTCAATGATCCTGGCGCTGGACATAACATACGGCTTCGAGGAAAGCAGCGGTTGCCGCACCGGATCCATAGTCGTGCTCATGATCGAACTGAAAGGCAAATTCGGCCCAGCTGATCTGCTCCGCGGCAATAAGTAAGAGCATCAGCAAAGGCAGTTGCTCGTAGAGCGGCAGCTTTCGGAAGGGCAATTGCTCTGCCGGCCATGTCATCCATAAGAGAGCGATGACGCACGGCAGCATCAGGCCGGAATGCCAAAAGAATGCGTAGACATGGGAGAGGACGACAAGAAAGACGGCCGGGATAAGGTAGTGCAGCTTGCGCGTCCGAAAAAGCTTCCACGTCAGCAACACCCAGAACACACATCCCAACCAAAACGGCTGGATGAGTCCTTCCGTCAGCTCCGCGAGCCGCGCCTCTACTTTCCAGGCCAGCCACTGGATCGAGCTTCTGTTTTCGGGCTCGGCACGAGGATAACGCGGCGGCAACTGTGACTGTTGTGCTTCGATCGGCTGGCTCTGTGCGTGGTTGGGTCTGATGACGAACCCTGCGCCACTTGTATCCTTCGCGGGAAGCGCGACCCAGATGCTGATTCCGTAGAGCACCAGCAGCAGCGCGCCGGCGGAATATAGCCTGACGCGAGGCACGCCCACGTCATGTTCTCGCCGTCCTAGCCAGAGGTCGATGAGATAGACGATGGCCAGGCCACCCGAGATCACCGCGGCGTGCAGTGCGACGTTGGCAAGAAGTCCCAGGCACAAAGCGATCGTTAAAGGTCTCTGCAGTCTTTGCGGCCAGAAATATGCGCAGAGAAAAAGTAACAGCGGCACCAACACGTAACTGCGCGCTACGATCGCGTATTGGAAGGCCAGGTAAAACGTGAAGGGCAGCAGCAGCTTGATGAAGCGCGGAAAGGGCGAAGTGGTCACCAGGACCGCTACGCCCAGAAATCCAATCGCCGCGGCAAAATAACGCATGCCGGCGTAGCTCACGTGCAGTCGAGACAGCACCCACAGGCAGAGATACCAGAGCCCGGGATGACCTTCGTACGAGAGCAAGTGAAAGATCTGGCCCAGGGGGAGCGTCCGGGCAATCTGCCACGCTTGCGCCTCATCTGCCCAGGGTTCGTGGTGAGGAATCGCCCAGGCGAGCAGCCCCCCATAAAGACAGAGGGTCACGATCTCCGGCAACCCCAGACGAAAACGGGGTATGGCGCCAAACGGCGGATCACGAGGGGGTGTACTTATGGGACTCGAAAGGCCAGGTCGCGAACCCGTCAGGGACTCTACCATGGGGCTCGTCCTCCGAAACCTCTCCGGCGAGGCAGCTCACAAGGAAGCGTCATAGTCGCCACATTCTCGCTCTCTCTTGGGCAGCATCAGTGCGCGATATCCGCCCGAGGGCGGGGTACGAATTCCACGACCTTGATTCCGTTGAAATCCCTTAGCCACCGGACGTCGTGGGTTGCTGCGGACTTGCTCGCCAACCAGTCGAGTGTCGGATAGGAGGCGAAGTATCCAGCCGCCAGAAAGCGTTCATGGCGTTGCGCCTCTTGTCGTAGAAACTGCGAACCCACCCGAACAGCCTCCTGGTTAAGCGCACGCGGCAACGCTACGACCGGCACACTGACCTGGTAGTAACTGAGCGGTGCAAACATCGCACTGTCTTTCACCGCGGACCCAACGGGCATGGGAATGTAGTTCGATTCGGGCAGGTCGCTACAAATCAGAACTGGCGCATGGTCCGCAGATGCATTGCTCTCAACAAACGCCAGGGCGTACTTCCACGTGTAGTTGTCAATCCTGGTAGCGCGCACGGAAAAATAGTGATAGCCCGCAACCGCGACCAACGCCAGGCAGAACAGCAGTCGCAACGTGCGGGAACGAATCCGGCTGACCGCCAACGCCCAGCAAAGTGCAACTCCGGGAACCGCCACCAACCGATAGCGGAAGACAAAAACGTGGACCGAAGTTTCCGCGCTTACGCCGTAGAGCAGGAGGATCGGCACCAGCGCTACTGACGCACACAACCATACGACCCGGACGTCCACTCGATGGCGCAGGTCGAGCCGCCGCGTAACGGCCGCTACAAGGACCGTAACCGCGAACAGCAACGCCGGTATCTTTTGGCCCAACACCTGCCCCAGGGCTCCCAGCTCTGGCGCTGCTTCAAAGACGTGCGTGGCACTGGTGCCAAACATATATCGCAGTCCGGGAATGACGGGCACAAACGCCAGGGCAAAAACCGCCACGGCAACACTCAGCTGCCGCCACAGGGTATTGCGGTCGCCAATCTTGAGGGCGATGAAAGAAATAAGAAGAGCCGGCAAAATGACCACGAACAGAAACTGAAAGTAAACGATGCATGCTGCCGAGAGGCCGAAAACAGCGGCCAGCCAATTTGAGTTGTTGTGGCGCAAGCGGACAAGGATAAAAATTGAGCAAGTGATTGCCAGGGCCGCAAACGCGTACGGCCGAACGTCGATCGACTCCACATAAATGACTGGATGAAGGCAGAAGAAGACGGCAGCAATAACGGCAACATCCCTCTCGAAGAGCTCCTTCGCTGCGCGGTACAGCAAATAGGCCGCTCCCACCATGGCTACTACGGAGGACATCCTGACCGTAAGCTCGGCGGTGCCCAGGGCTTTGGTCCATAACAGCAGAAGCACCGGATAGAGCGGAACCCCAGGCCACCCCTGGCGAGTAAGGATCTCTGAAAAGCCCCCTTTGATCACGAACAGGGAAATCGTCTCATCCAGCCAAAGGGGGGCACGGATGGCGATGAACCAGACGGAAATAGAAAGCGCGAGAGCGAGACCGTAAAGCGTATACAGCATCCGGTCCCCAGGAGATCGGATTACACCCCAGCGGACCCGCCGCATTCCGGATGCCGGGGCTTGAGTCTCCGAAATGATGTCCGAGGCTTCCAACAGAACGCTCCAGGTGGTGCTTCGCTGAAGACGCGCAACACCAAACACAAGTATGTAGTAGAAACCGCAATACACGGTCAAACAATGCGCGACATGCCATTGAATATATCGGCATCCGCGGTTATCAACTGGGTTCGCTTCCGCAGATCTTAACGGCGTTGATTGCGTGATAGATGGCTGTGCATGCTTTGCGAGCGAACACTAGCCCACCGGCAAATATCGAAGATCTCTACGCCATGGAAAAAAAGACAATGGTTCCGTTGCCGCCGTCGATTCCCAACCCATGGAGAGCGGTTTCCAAGTGCTAGTCTGGAGCTGAATCGGGCAAGATCGCTAAAAAATAAGTAAAAGGAGCAGCCCGCGATGAGAGTGCCCGCCGTGGACGAGCAGGCAATCACAGACCGTAGCAATTCGTCCGGGCGCTCCGGCACGAAAAGAGAATTCTGGCCGCTTCTTTTCGGCCTCACGTTCTTATATGTAGTCGCCGTTGTGATCGGCAATCATCGTTACCTGTGGTACGACGAGCTCTTTACTTTCGATATTGCCCGCTCCACCTCTCTTCAACAGCTCTGGAGCAGAGAACTCCAGTTCGATAATCACACCCCGACAATCTACCTGCTGAGCCGTCTCTCCATGTCGGTGTTTGGCCCCACGCCCTTCGGCCTGCGCCTTCCCTCGATGATTGAGTTTTACGTCGGCAGCATGGCGATCCTGTTGTACGTCAAACGGAAGGCTAACATCGCCTTCGCCGTTGTTGCGGTGCTGATGATCTGGGTCTGCGGGCCCACGTTGTATTACGCCGTCGAAGCCCGGCCATACGCGCTCATCTTCGCCTCCTTTGCGTGTCTGTTGCTCTCGTGGGACACGGCGATCCGGCCTCATCCGCGTGGTCTTGCGCTCCTCGGCGTAGCAATATCCTCACTGCTGATGTCGGCAGCGCATCTCTTCGCGCCGTTCTCTCTTTTCCCTTTGTCGTCGCGGAGGCAGCCCGCTATTGGCGCCGCCGTGAGCCGGACTATGCGCTGTGGATGGCGCTGCTCCTGCCAATGTTGATCATGATCGTTTATATCCCGCTCATCCGGGCTTCTGAAGGAGTTGCTTTCGGTGGCCAAGCCTCCTTCGGCACCATGGGCAGGTTCTTTGAAAGCACTCTCAGCCCCCCTGTTATGTTTCTTCTAGTGCTGGCAGCGTTGCTGGCGCCGCAGGCGAAAATGGATAGAGCAATTCAATCGGAATTCTCGCTTGAAGAATTCGCGTTATTGGCATGCCTGTGTCTCAGTCCCATCCTCATGAATTTCGTGCTCATGCACCGCCACAAAGACTTTTTTGATCGCTATGGCATCGCATCCCAGGCAGGGATGCTTGCGGCTCTCTCGATCTTTTTTGCTTACCGTTTCCGGATGAGTCGGGTTGCCGCTGGGGCGGCTTCATTCGTGCTTGTATTCTTTCTTCTGAAGAATCAAGTCTGGCAAATACTCCGGCAACCCGCCGAGCCGAATGCTGCGATTCTGGCATCGGTTGAACCGAAGCTGCCGATTGTCGTTGGCGACGGCATGATGTTCGTGGAGATGAACCATCATGAAGACCCCGCCATCATGTCCAGGATCTACTTTTTGAAAGACCTAGAGGCATCCATGCGATACCTCCACGGCGGCTTCTCTCAAACCTTTGAAGCGCCCGACGATATGAAGGCAGCCGGATTCCCCATGCCAGGAAAGATCGAGCAATATTCCACCTTCGTAAACCAACATCGCCAGTTTGTGCTTATTGGCAAACCCGGAGAGTGGGTCGTTACCAAGCTTCGCTTGGAGAACGCTTCGATCGCCTATCTTGATGACTTTTATTGGGCTACCCTTTACAAAAATTTCACCCTGTACCTGGTTACGATGCCATCGGACAGGGCCCCAGCTATCTCACAAAAGTGAGGCGAGTGTAGTGCTTCACTCATCACACTCTGTATGTGGTGTGGCCGATCCAACCTTGAGCGCGGTTAAGGATCTCGGCCTGTTGAGAGCCCGGTTGGGACGAAAGAGAGAGTGTGTGAACCCCCCTTCCCAACTCAGTCCCGAAGGGACGGCTGAACTTAGCCCAGGACGCCAGTCCTGGGTTGGATTGGAACGGACGACCAGTCCCGTTAGGGACGGCTGAAAATACGCCGCGTCCCATCCTGAGCAACCTTCAGCCGTCCCTGCGGGACTCGCCTGGGTGGCGCTTCGATCGCTTCTCTTGATGACTTTAAGGATGCGAGGCCCTACACCGGCACCGTCCTGTACCTCGTCACGATGCCGGCGAATACCGGCCCGGCTATTTCACCAAAGTGAGACGAACCAAGCTCGTCGCGATTGCTGCTGATAAACACTCAAGGTCTTCAGTGTGAACCGTGGCAGGTATCACGTGGGCCGGAGTTCTTCCCTCGCGCCCCGGCTCCTGGATTTCGGCTGAAAAGCCATGAAATACCATTTCAGATAATGCGGTAGCCACTTCCACAGCTTGAAGCGGGAGGTTCCCGCAGTCCGGTCCCTCCACGTGGAAGGCGTTTCGGTGATCGTATAGCCCGCAAGAAAGGCCTTCACCGTAATCTCCAGGCTCAATTCAAATCCGCCCTTGCTCTCGATGCTGGATGGCGCTCAACATGGCGCGGTCGTAGATCTTGAAGGCATTGGTGGCGTCATGGGTGGGGATTCCGCGGAACCAGCACAAGGTAAGCCCGGAGAGACCGGGAAAGCAGTTGCTTGAACCACGGGCCTCCGATGCAGCCGGCCACCCTTCATGTAGCGGCTGCCGACAACGATGTGGCTGCCCTCCCGATAAAGTTCGAGCATCTTGCGAACCTGCCCCAAGTCATCCGACAGGTCGGCCATGACTACCAGCACAGGACCGGGGGGCGCCGCATCGAACCCGGTTCGGATCGCGCCCACGACGCCACGGCCGTAGGTGTTCTTGATCAGCTTCAATCGAGCTCTCGCCCTGGGCGATAATCTGCTGCGCCACCGGCAGCGTGTCGTCTCCATCAAAGTCATAGGCGACCAACGCGGTAAAGGGAAAGTCGAGGTGCTCCGTCATCTCTGCCCAGAGCGCGGGAAAATTAGCCCCCTCGTTGTAGACCGGAATGACGATGGTTAGCGGCCTGTCCATTACATCTCCTGTCGAAACTGTGCCGGTGACAGATTGGGCTCACATCTGGCCTATTTCCACCTGCTCCGCGATCCATGGAATAACCTCGTCCAAGATGTCGGAGAGAGGGGTCGTTGCCTCGAACCCGAGCAAGTCCCGCGCCTTGCCAACCGCCGGCGCCCTCTCCTGGACATCGTACTCGTAAGCGGGGTCGCTGACGTAGCGGAATGGCTTGCCTGAGCCGTGGATCTTTTTCCAGATCAACTCTGCCAGTTCCAGAACGGTCGTGCGTACCGGGGTGGAGAGGTTGAAATCCTGGTTCAGCGCGGCTGGGTGCTCGACGCAAACGCGGATTCCGCGCGCCAGATCGCCGCCATAGGTGTAGTGGCGCACCTGTTTGCCGTCGCCCAGAATGTGCAGCGGATCCTGGCCCTTCACCAGCTTCTGTACCAGGTCAGGAACCACGTGAGACATGGCCAAGCGCACGTTGCCGCTCATGATGTCGCGGTCAGACAAGGCGCGCTTCTCCCCGATGCCGACGCAATTGAAGGGTCGCACGATGGTGTAGGGAAGCTTGTACTGTTCGTAGGCGCCCTGAACAAAATACTCGACGGCGAGCTTTCTGGAAGCCGTAGGTCGAGCGAGGCGGCGGGCTGCGCCGCTCCGCTCCTTCCGGCGTGGGGTATTCGGTCGTGCTCTCGAAAACCATGCTGGAGGAGAGCACGACGATCTTTTGAGCTTACGCTCCTTGTGGGCCCAGATGGCGGCATCGAAGGAGGAGGCGATGATGCGCTCGTTTTCTGCCAGCAGGTCGTAGGCAAACTCGTGAAAGTAGGAGATGCCGCCAATCATGGCCGCTGCCGCGACAAAGTGGTCGCAGTCCGAGAGAAGCTCCTTCATCAACGCGACGTCTTTTGCGTCTCCTTCGACCAGCTTGTAGCGGGGATGGGAATCGTACGACTTCTGCAGCCGCCCGTACTTGCTGAAGTTGTCGAGGCCAACCACTTCATACCCGTTATCCAGCAGTTCCTGGATCAGATATCCACAGATAAAGCCGGAAGCGCCAGTAACCAGTACTTTCACGATGCGAGTGTCCCCCTGTTGCAGTTTGCTGCCGGTTCGGCCAAAAGCCCCAGACATCGACAACCACCTTATCGCCAGAAAAATGAAGGTCGCGGTAAGCGGAGTGGGGGGCCCCCAGAATGATGACGTCCGCCCGACGCACGGCGTCCTCGAGCGGGACCAGCTTTGGGTCGACGACGTAGGGGTCAGTGCAGAGCACTTCCTTCGCTTCTACCATAAGCAACTTTCGAAGCTTGTAGGAAAGACTTTCGCGCTTGTCGTCCGATTCGGATTTGAAGGCCATGCCCAGCACCGCTACGACCTTGTCGCGAAGTTTCTGCTGTTGTCGTAGCTGATTCACGATGAAGTTGGGTAAGCCCTCGTTGACCAGCATGGCCGAGTGTCCCAGGAAAAAATTGTTGCCGGAAAACGCCGAGAGCTGCAGCGTATCTTTCAAAAGGCAGGGTCCGGCCGCAAAGCCCGCTTTGGCGAAACTCTTCATGCGCGGGTAGCGATGCGTCACCGCGCCATAGATGCGCTGGAAGTCAAGACCGTAGGTCTCGGCGAGCACATAGAACTGGTTGGAGATGGCGAAATTCATGTAGCGCCAGCTATTCGTGAATAGCTTGGCCAGCTCCGCCTCGAGCGGGGAGAGCTCGATCAGATCGTCATTGATGATGGAAAACAACTCGCGCACGCGCGCCAGAGAATCTGGATCGAACGCGGAGATAATTTGCGGCAAAGTCCGGATCTCTTCCATCGCTTTGCCCTCCGCGATTCGTTCCGGGCAAAAGGACAGGAGAATCTTGCGGCCGGAGGCCTGCAAGCGCTCGTAGACCAGCTTGGTGACCCCTGGATAGACGGTGCTGCGCAGGACCAGAAGCGCGTTCTCCGGCATGCGGGCGATCACCTCGTCGATGCTTTGATAGAGGTCGGTAACGGTTGGATTGAGATGCTCGTCGACCGGGGTTCCAAGAACCGCGATGGCGGCGTCCGAATCGCGCAGACAGGACAGGATCTGAGGTGGCGATCAACTTCTTGCCCACAACCTTCCCCAACTGTTCCAGGGCGTTGGTTTCCATAAAGGGCATTTGCCCCGCGTTGACCGTGTCTATTTTGGCTTGATCCCGATCGAGAAGAACGACGTCCAGACCGCAATTGGCGAAAACGATGCCCAGGGGAAGACCCACGTGGCCGCACCCGCCGATAATGACAATCTTTTTAATCTTCTGCATGAACTCCTGATCGCCTCATTTTGAAGAGCGCTGATGATCGAATTGTAAACTGCAATGGATCTTCGCTATATGGGCACTGCGCACGGTGATCCTATCAATTAACCTATTTCGTTGCCCTCCTTTATTGCATCTGCGCAGGGACCACCTTTATGTGATGTCAAGGTGCCGTTGGTCACGAATTCTCGCTCTTTCGCCTGGAGTCGTTGAGGCCTGAAGGCCGCTGTACTCTGAGGCGCGATCTCGACCCGCTGCACGATTCGAGAATCCCTGAGATACCTGCCGCCATCCGCAGGGCCCGAGCGCGAGCAACTGGAGCAACACCGCCGCGGGCTTTACAGGTTCACCGCGAGATGCAGCCGATAGAGCGGAGTTCACCGCAATCGACGCCATGGCAACCTGCTCCACCGACGTGCGAAGTGTACCGGTAATCGGCCAACTTTCCAGGTGACGGGCAAGTACAGTGGTCAGCTGGTCTTCCCATTCGTTCGGTTGCAGTTTACGTGCCGCCGTCTGCGATGCGGGATGCACGCGGAAAGCACTCAAAGTTTCGCCGATGAAGCGGACTGGGCCCGATGCTCCCAGCCGGAGCCAAAGATCCCAATCCGCGGAAAACCAGAGCGCCTCGTCCAGTCCACCCGAGTCAATGACCGCGTCGCGCCGGAAAACCGGGGACGGGATCGCAACGAAGTTTTGCACCAAAAGCCGCTCGATAAATTGGTTTGAGGGAATGGCGCCGGTCTCAGGAAATGGGCAAGTCCACGGCCCGAGTTCTTGGCCGTCGGGGCCCACGTACATAGCATCGTGAATGATAAGCGGGCCCTGGTGGCTCTCCATCTCGCTGCGCAATCTTTTCAGCCGGCCCGGAAGCCAAAGGTCATCCTGATGGAGAAAACAAGCCCAATCGCCCATCGCTTCACGCAAACCGAGATTGGTGGCGGCGACCCAGTTCCCCAGCCTTCCGGGAGTAATCAAGCCGAATGGGAAGAGCATCCGCATAACCGCGCACAATATCGAGGGTCTGATCCGTGGACCCATCATCGACAATCACCAGCTCAATGCCGTCGTTGTTCTCGGTCCCGTACACTTTCGAGCGCAGCTGCGATGAACCTCTCGCCGTTGTAAGTAGGCATGACCACCGAGAGAAGCGGTTTCAAGGGCTATCTCTTGACGGCGACAGCGAAGGCTTCTGTTCCGCGGCCGCGCCACGCCCGCACAGCCATCAAGGGAAAAGAGAGAACCGATAGCAGCGTCAGCGATAGCGCCCCCATCATTCGTCGCACTCGCGAATGGCTGGCGTAGTTAGAGATGCTTGCGTAATAGCACCAGGCGGTTTCGAGGAGGGGGGTCTTGAATGCAATCAGCTTCATGCCCGCCTTATCGCATAAATCCGACAGACCCTTGCGGCCAAAGAAGCTCAGGTGACGGGGCAGGTCGAGCAGTGCCCAATATTGGCGAAATTGCATGCCCTGTTGTACGCCATAGAGGGTCGGGATTTGGATGAACGCAACTCCTCCAACTTTCAGGTAGGCACTGGTGGTTACCAGCGCCTCAAGCGGGTTGCTCAGATGCTCCAGTACGCTCCAGAGAGCGACTACATCGAAGGTGCCGTGTTCCCAAAGGCCAGGAGTCAAATCGCCCGTCCGCACATCAAAGCCCAGTTCGGTGCGGAGCGCGCCAGCCAGCGCGTCGCTATACTCAACCGCCTTCACATCCCAACCCAGGCGGTGCACCGCATGAAGGAAATCTCCCGCGCCACAGCCCACCTCCAACAGCTTCTGACCTCTTCCGTACCGCCGTAGGCGCCGCAATCTGCGCGAGGTCGTGAGCTCGCGAAGGATCTTCCACAATGGCCAACCCGGCTCCTTCCATGCGGGCCTGTAGGGAGCATATTCGGCGGAGTACGCCTTACTGAGCTGAGCTCCCGTCGGCAGAGGATTCTGCATGATCTGACCGCAAGTCAGACAGCGGTACAGCTTGAAGTCTGCGTCGTCGTTCGGTTGGTAGAGATCGCATCCTACGCGAACGAAGCTCCATTGGGCTCCGCCACAAACCGTGCAACGGCTGGGGGTCTTCTCTTCCAGATTTGTCATCATTACCATGGCTAATCTTCCTGCAAAACCGCGGCTTGCCTGTTTGCAGGCTTGATCCGGGTGAGGCCCAACAAGGCAAGGGCACATGCTGCCACAACAAAGCATGAGGATGCCACCAGAACCCTGTTCGCCAGGGCCCACTGTGCTCCGATATGCAGGGGGGTTCCAAACAGATGCAACATGGTTGCGTAACTCAATTCGTTCACGCCGAGTCCGCCCGGCGTGACCACGATGACACACGCGATGATGACGAAAGGCATGGCAGCTGCCAAATGCCAAAGCGGAATATGAACGCCAATCGCCTGTGCAGCCTCGCCGGCCATAAGAACCTGAATGGCAAAGCGTGCAGCGGAAAGACCCATCAATTGCCGCGCAAGAGAAGGGTTCAGCAGGCCTGACTGTTCCAAGTCCTGCGACGCTCTTCAGGATTCTATTTCGCGGTACGACGGCTCTGGCGTTTAACCCCACCACCTGGCGGCGAATCAGCCTGATCGCCGGACCAAGCGCCAGTAGCGCCAGCCCCGTCATCGCCAAAGCGCAAACCATCCACATCATTCCGCCGCCGCGATAAAACCTTGTTATGCCCGACGCGATCACGAGGAAGCCAACAATGAGCACATCAAATGACTGTTCGAAAAGCGTGCCACCGGTTCCGCGCTTGAACGCTCTCCCATGAAAATAGGTGCCCAGCGTTCGCGCGGCCGACATGCTGACCTGCACAGGAAGGATTTGGCCGAGTGCCACGCCGGTGCTGGTGAGCGCAAACGACATAGTCGTCGATGGCGCGGAATCGGAGGATCTGCGAAGACTGGCATCGACCCGGCGCCATTTCAGGCTCGAGAGATACACATGCACCGCAGTTAACAAAACAAGCTTGGTGAAGGAGAGCCAGCTGACACTCCTCAATTGCTGAACCGTCACGTGCAGGTCGAGTTTGCTGATCTTTATCAGCAGAACGACAAGGAAAACAGTCAGCGCGGCGGAGGCAGCCCAAAAGAAGGAGCGGCGTAGCTTCATTGGCGGCGCCTGAGCCCGAGGATGCTCAGGAAGAAGCTGCTGAACGTGATTTGAACGCCCATGGTGAGCGCGAAAACAGAAGGCATAACGATGCGCAGCGTCCGCTCAATATCCAGCGCGCCGAAACTCTGTCTTGCCCAGCCGGACACAGCAAAGATGGATCCGCCCACACCCAGAAGCATCAGCAGGCCCCCCACCAGCAAGCCCGTTTCCAACGTGACCCAGCGGAACATGCGATTCAGGCGCGGATCCTCCGGTAGCAGGCCCTCGGTAATGGCAAAGACCTTGGTGAAGGTGGCAAAGGCAATGAGCTGAAAGCCCAGGAGTATGGCAACGAACGCATACAAAAGCGTGTGCACATCGAGACCGATGCCGTGAAATACCCGTCTTCCCGGAAGCAGTAAGACGCACCCGGCCAGCCCTGCCAACATCAACAAAATCCCTGGGTAAAGAAAAAGCCAGCGCGGGCTGTACATAAGAAGAAAGCGGAGATGCCGCCAGCCATCACGCCAGGTGCGCAGGTGCGGCGGCCGATTGCGCCCGTCGGGATTCAACGTGGTGGGAACTTCGCTGACCTTCATGCGCATCAGCGTGGCCTTCACCACCATCTCGCTGGCGAACTCCATGCCCGTCGAGCGAATATCCATTCGAGGAAGCTGTCTCTGCGAAAACCGCGCATGCCGCAGTGAAAATCTCCGCACGGCGACCCGAAAAACAATCTGCCAATGCCGCTCAGCACAGGATTGCCGAGGTACCGGTGCAGGAAAGGCATCGCCTTGTCCTTTATGCCGCCCTGGAAACGATTGCCCATCACCAGGTCGGATCCCATTCGCAGTTGCTGTACAAAACGGGGAGCGTGGCTGAAATCGTAACTGTCATCGGAGTCTGCCATCAGCACGTACTTGCCCCGTGCGGCCAGGATGCCGCCTTTGAGAGCGCTGCCGTATCCCTTTTGCTCGATGTTTACTACTCTGGCACCTTCTGCCTCCGCAAGTTCTACCGACCCATCCGTAGACCCATTGTCGGCAACGATTACCTCGCCCGGGATACCCGCATCTCTGAGCGCACCCAATGCCTTGCGTACGCACACGCCCACAGTTTCCCGCTCATTGAGACACGGCATAACGACAGACAACTCAATAGGTTGTTCTGCTGTTGCCAGCGCGTCTAACGTCGAGTCGAGAACGTTGCTGGAGTAAATTTCATCCTTGACACTCATCGCCAGGTTTCCACTCATGCTCCGACCGGGAGTGCCGGGGAGACCAGTGAAGACAGACTATCAGCGGGGCACACCCGCTTTGCAAAAATCGTCATGACCCCGTAGGGATACGGGGCACGAATTCCAGTACCTTCTTCAGGTTTAATGCATGCGCGTAATCGAACCCAGGTGACCTTTGGGCTGGTGCTCCCGTGCCGAAAAATGCGCCTCGCCACTTACCTACAACGCGCAAAGGGCTTATCCTGGGAAGTAGACGATCTCGGCAGGCGACGGACCCTCACGCGACCGCGCCTCAGCCGCCAGTTGCCGGTAGTTTCGGCCTTAAGCGTGAGCGAAGGATAGCGTCACCGCTGTCCGGTGCCACACTCTATCTCCGTCCAAAAGAACACCAACAACCGCGATGGTTCTCCTGTCGCATCTTTCCCCCTTTTGTCACGAAGAGCGCAGCAAATATATCCCCTGCAACCTCCACCAAACCGAGGAATAAGACGACCTATGCCCAAAAACACTGTTACCGATCCCATCACCGATCAGGAAATCGCCTTCGCTCACCTGATCATGTCCGGAACCATGACTGACCGCCAGGCCGCGGAAGCCGCCGGTCTCAACCCCGAATCCGCCGCCTACATCAAAGCCAAGCCCCGCGTCCGCGCCTACATGATCGAGCACCGCGCCGCCGTCAGGGAAAAGCTGGTGGACCAGGAAGCCGATGAACTGCGCAAGCTGAACTTTAGTCGCGACCAGATCCTGAACCGGCTCTGGGAGCTGGCCACTCTCAGCCACGAAGCAACCAGAGGTAGCATCGTCGGCCAGATGAAGGCGCTTGCGATGATCGCAGCCATCGAAGGCCTGATTCCGGACCGCCGCCGCACCCCATTCGAGACGCAACCCGCAGCCCCGCCCGTGGAGGCAGACATCTACAAGGCTGCGTGGCTCCGCGAACAGCAGCACCAACCCGCGTGTGAAGAGCCAAGCGATCCCAGTGCCGCCACGGAACCCCATCCCGACGCGTCCCTCCGCCCCGCCTGTCCCGGCGAGCCGTGGAGCGAGCCGTGGGGTCCACGAACCGGAGCCTGCTCTCAGTCCGGCCCCCCAGCCGGCTGCGGCCGCGCCCCCTTCGCCTTCTGAACCGGACTTAGCCCGCAACCAGCCCAGCCTTGCCGGCTCCCTCGCATCGCATGCGTCGAACTGGGTTCCTCAAGCGACAGGAAGGGGCTTCGACGCTCTTCTGGACAGCAGGCAGCCCTTTTCCATTCAGAAAGGCCGCTTTGGCCGGCGCCGCTAATGAAAGTCGAAAAAAGGCCAAATTTTAGCGAATTTTAAAAGCACACAATAGGCGAAAGGGAACGCCTCCCGCGAGCGCTCGGCGCTCTCCCAATCAAACGAGTACCCTCGATCCGTATATACCTCGCAGCTGCCACCCAACTGGCCGCAATCGTCCAGGCGAGGACTGCCTTGAACGAATGAGAAGCATCATCTGGGTCTTTGAAAGCTACGGAACGCGCAAAGCACGGCGAGCTCCTTCACAAACCGCCTTGCGTACGGGGTACGAATTCGAGCACCTTGACGCCGTCGAATACCCCCAACTCATGAACAGTGTGGCTCTTCTCAGCGGCCTTAGTAAGCCAGTCCAGCGTTCCATAAGACTCCACAAATGCCATAGCAAGAAACCGCCGCTCCGCTTCCTGTTGCAGAAACACCGAACCAGCCCGGATCGCCTCCTCATTGAGCGCCCGCGGCAGAGGAGCCACCGGGACCGTGAGCTTGTAATAACTGAGCGGCGGCAAGATGCCCGTCTCCTCGATCGCAGCGCCCACCGGCATCCGCATGTGATCGGCCTCGGGGATATCGCTGCAGATCAGCACCGGCGCGTTGTCGACAGAAGCATTCTTCTCCACAAACGCCAAAGCACTCTTCCAGCTGTACATGTGATGCTGGAACGACGGCGCGGTGAAGCAGATGCACGCGGCAACCACCACCAAAGCGGTGCAGAACAGCAGCCGCAGGATACGGGAATCAATCCAGCTAACAACCAACGCCCAGCAGAGCGCGATCCCGGGAACGGCAACCAGCCGATAGCGGGGAACAAATACATGGATCGATGTTCCCACGCTAAGAACATAGAGCGTCAAAAGCGGAACCAGAGCCAGGGAGGTGCAGACCAGGACCGTCCACCCATCGGAATGGTTCCGTAAATCCAGCCGCCGCTTGGCAGCGGCCACCAATAAGAAAATGACCAGGATAACCACCAGCCCGCCGAACCTGGGCACCACACTGAACCAGCCGCCTACGCTACCCGCCATGATCGTGATGGTCGAAACCAGCTGCAGCAGCATCGGAGCATCAGAGAACACATGCGTGCCACTGGTGTGCATCATGTATTCCAGCCGCGGAATGGCCGGCAGGAACGCGAAAGCAAACACAACCACCGCAATACTGAGCTGTCGCCACAGCGTCTTCCGGTCGCCGATCTTGCTGGCGATAAAGCAAACAGCAAGAGCCGGCAGGATCACCGCAAACAGCAGTTGAAACTCCACGATGCTCGCCGCCAGGAAGCCAAACACCGCGGCCAGCCAGTTCGAATCGTTGTGCCGTAAATGAACCAGGGCAAGGATCGTCGCGTTGATAGCCAGGGCCGCGAAGGCGTAGGGGCGAACGTCAATGGCCGCGAAAATGATGATGGGATGAAGGCAGAAGACAATCGCAGCAATGAGGGCAACGTCCCGGTCGAACAATTCACGGGCGGCACGATACAGCAGATACACCGCCGCCAGCATGGGAAGAACGGAAGAGATTCTGAGTGCGATCTCGCCCGACCCCATCACTTTGGTCCATAGCCAAAGCAGGCACGAATACGCCGGGGCGTCGGGCCAGACCTGGCGGGACACGATCCCTCCCCAACCTCCCTTGATGAGGAACATCGAGACCGTCTCATCCAGCCAGAGCGGAGCGCGGAAGACAATGAACCAGGTAGAAATAGCCACAGCAAGAGCCAGGGCGTAGATGGTGTACTGCAATCCTTCCGGGAGGCTTCCCTGCGGTTGTTCCCGCGGCGCTTTCATCTGCGCCCTTGAAATCGTGTTGGAAGCTGGCAAGAGACTGCTCCTGGCGGCTGGACTTGGACAGCTTTGATTATAAGGACTTGATCATAGTGACCCTAAAGACCAACTAAGGAGTGAAAATGATACCGGGCACCATGGAGAGGGAATCCTGAAATTCGCAACGACCATCGATCGACTCCTGCTCTGGGCGCTCCGAGTCTACGGTGCAATCGCTCTGATCTTGCTGGGTCTGGTTCCGCATTTTTTTCTGCCCGCTGAAGACGCGACCATTTTGTTTCAATACAGCCGCAATCTCTATGAGCATGGGGCGATCATCTTCTATGCCGGAGGGCCGCATACTGAAGGCGCAACCGACTTCCTCTGGATGCTGCTCATCAGCGCAGCCATGCGGGTTGGAATCCCGGCGTTTGTCTTTTGCGCAGCGATAAATATCCTGTCGTTGCTGGGCCTGAGCCTGGTTTTATTGCGGATTGCGAAGCTTCGCATTTCAGCATGGAGAGTATTGACCGTGGTGGGGGCAGCGGCTTTGTTTCCGCAAATTTTTGCGGCGGCTTCCGGCTTCGCCGTCTTACCCGATTCTCTTCTCCTGGCCCTCTTGGTCAAGAGCGTGCTCAAACGGCGTACCGGGCGGGCTGCATTGACGGCACTTATTTTCTGCCTGTTTCGCCCCGATGGCGTGGTGTTCGCTTTGCCGCTGCTGGTCTGGCTCCTTATTCCTGATGGGGCACAGGAACGGGAAGCCCCGCAAAGACTCGTCAGAACCCTCGCGGCCATCGCCGGCCTGTTTATCGTCCCAGGTCTCATTTATTTCGCGTGGCGCTTCCACTACTTCGGAGAGCTGTTCCCCCTGCCTTTCCTGGTTAAATCGGATGCCCATCGCGTTCTTAGCCTCATCGTTACCCGGTCAGTCCATGAGAGCTTCGCCCCGTTATTATTCGTAAGCGTTGTGCTGGGGTCCATCGCTTGGTGGGGGAACCTGACCGAACAGCAAAGACGAAAAACGCTGGGGCTATCGATTTCCCTGATCCTCGTACCAACCGCATTTTTCTGGCATATGCGTCTGGACCAAAACGTGGGCAATCGATTCTTCTACTATCTCCCGCTTGCGGCCGCTCTGCTGCTGGCGGTCAACTGGCCTGCATTGGTGGGAAAGCAGAACTATCTCTTCCGGATCGCTTGCGTCGGTTGGCTGGTGTTCGTCGCCATGCCGCTCAAACGAGAGCTTCGAACCTTCCGGGATATGCAGTTTGACGGAGTAAAAAGTATCGCTCAAGGCCTTCGAGGACTCTCTGAACGAGGAACCATTCTGACCACAGAGGCCGGAACTCTAACGTACTTTTCCGGCTGGCGGACATACGATGCCTGGGGCCTCAACACGCCGGAGTTCGCGCATCGATTCGTTCAACCCAGCGACGTCGAGCGGCTGAAGGCGGATGTGGTGGTCGTGCATCCGGATCTCCCCGAGGGATGTCTGGTCAAGAATTGGCCTCCGGAAGGATACGCCGATCGAAGCTGGCCCCATCTCACACGCAATCTTGTGATCGGCGCGAACCGCGGGGATTACGAGCTATGGCTCGTCTCCTATGGGTCTGAATACTATCGCGAGCGGAAGCACTGGCGGTACGGAGAAGGAGACCGGGAGTGTTGGTTTGTGCGCTTGGATTCACCGCTGTACGCGGGCATTGTGAGGGTCTTGGAGCAAAATCATGCAGCTCGTCCGGAGGAGGCTCTTCGTTTGGAAGAGGCACACGATGGATTAAGGCTACGGTAACTACAACGCTTCCTCAGCCCAGGGTACTCGGAATCGACGGCGAGGGCGGCACCGAACCTTCAGGGGTCAGTCTCTCCAAAGGTTCATCTGCAAGGAACGCCGGCTTGGCCAGGCCCAATTTCTTTAAGCGCAAATCCAAAGCCGTGCCCAGCACGCCGAATCCGTAAGTCACGCTGCGCTGGAAGTTGATGGACGAGGCTTCTTCGAAATACTTCGTAGGGCAAGAGATCTCGCCCACGTGATAGCCGAAATAAATCGCCTGCACGATCATCTGGTTGTCAAAAACGAAATCGTCAGAGCAGCTCAGCAGCGGCAGCCGCTGCAGCAACTCGCGGCTCCACGCACGGTAACCGCTGTGGTACTCCGACATCTTGTGCCCAATCAGAAGGTTTTCAATAAACGTAAGTCCCCGGTTGGCAATGTATTTATACAAGGGCATGCCCCCCTGCAGTGCGCCTCGGCCGAGAATGCGCGAGGCCAGAACAGCGTCGTATTCCCCGTAAGCGATCATCGAGGCCATGGCGGAAACCAGTTTCGGCGTGTACTGGTAGTCGGGGTGCAGCATGACCACGATGTCGGCCCCACGCGCCAATGCGGCTGTGTAGCAGGTCTTCTGGTTGCCACCGTATCCGCGGTTGTGGTCGTGCCGGATGGTGATCAGTCCGAGTTCCAGGGCCAGTTGGGAGGTGTTGTCGCGGCTGGCGTCATCGGTCAGGATGACCTCATCCACAATTTCGCGAGGGATCTCCTCCACCGTACGGCGCAGGGTCTTCGCCGCATTGTAGGCGGGCAAGACCACGACCACCTTTTTGTCGTTCAGCATCGGTTATACCCCGGGCATCTTTAATTATAAGTACTTGGCCCAGCGCGACTCACCCTTTCAACCACCCGGCACCCTTTTGCGTAACCCCGGACTCATCGGCGCGCGTAGACGTCGCACATCCAGGTCCAGTTGCGGCGCATGAGCGGATGGCCGGCGAGCGCGACCCGGACAGCATCCTCGCCTCCGTCGATCAGCTTCCATTGGTTGGCTTCGAGCGTGTTGTCCCAGGGAAGCTGCGCTCGGGAGAAGGCCCGCGATCCCGAGTAGCAAAGAACCATGCCCTGGTATTGGCCGGTCGTATCGCCGGGTTCGAGGTAGAGCCGGTTGTAGAGATTGGGAAACAGAGGTTTGTATACGAAGTAGTGTCCCGCATCCACGAGCAAGGCTGGATTCGTGATTCCGCGTTGCTCGAAGAATGCGCGCACGCGCTTGGCCTGCGCCTGCTCGGCGTAGTAGGAGCTACGGGCGTCCATGGTTTGCAGGATTCCAAGACTAACCCAGGGGACAGTGAAGACGAACGTGACCAGGATGAGGCTCAGTGGTGCCAGGGACCCGCGTATGGCGCTGGCGAGAGGAAATCCGCCGATGAAGAGCATGGCAAGCAGCAGCGCGCGCGAAAGCCCCAGATAGTTTGTCTGGTTTGGAAAAACAGCGAGGGGAAAGATCAGCAGAATGAAAAGCAGCAGTCCACACTGCAGCAGCAGACGCGCCCGATTTGTACTGGAAAAGGCATATCCCGCGACGACCAGGCAGGAGACCAGCAGGCTGACGGCCAGCGCTGCAGAAGCCGGAAACGCCGGGTTGAACAGGTTGCGGAAGGCGACAGCATATCCGTTTTGTACGCCTGATCCCGCATGGGAACTGCCTGCCTTCGCTCCGTGCAGAACCACACCCGCCCCAGTCCCTTGACCTGCAGCATGCTGCAGAAAGCGATGGGGCGCGGTGTGATCTTGCAACCACATCGATAGCAACCAGGCGGCAACGATCAGGGCACAGAGCACGCTCCCCGCCGCCAACACCTGCAACCTTCTCGTCCAGGCATGGGCATCCACGGTGCGCTCATCGAAAATGAGCAGGAACGCAAGCAACAGCCAGCCGGCGATTCCGGCGAAGGGATGAATCAGAAATACGATACCCACCCCGGCGAACAACAAGGACCTGGCGGCGATAGAGGATGCCCGGCGCCACAGGAGGAGAATGGCAACCAGTAAGCAGAAGGCTGGCATCTCCGGGCGATCGGGGTCGAACGCGACCATTCCGGTGGGCAATAATGCTCCGAGCAATAGGGCTGCGCAAACTCGCTGCCACCCACTCGTCACCGCTAAGCTGAAGCAGACATAGAGCAGAAAGACCGCTGCGGTGGCGAGCGCCAAATTGTAGAAGGTGTCGACGGACGCGGAACAACCGAAGAGAGAAGCGGCAACCCCAAAGAGGAGCGGTGTGCCGGGTGTATAGCTCGCGAACAGCATCGGGTTGACCGTGTTCGCATGAGGCACGGAGGCGGCCGTCAGACCGCGTCCCTGTGCAAAGTTGCAGCCCGCGTCACGAAACACAAACACATCGGGGCCGCCCGGTTGTGGCGACGTAAGAGCAAAAAAGCTGAACCAGCACACCGTGAACGCTGCGAGGACAAACCACGGTAGCGCACTAGTTGCCCAAGGGCTCTTCGGTTTCATCGATTAAGGAGTCGCGAGATGTCCCAATAGTAATTCAACATGCCCGGAGCGTAGCGGAGTGGAGGGACATGCGGTTTCCCTGAGTTCAGCCAGCGTGCGCACTCGCCAGCTTCACCTGGGCCTCGTGGATGATCTCATTCGCCTGCGCGTACTTCTCAGGATCCTCGCCGGCCTCGTTCCAAAGTTTCTGCCCGTCTTCAAGTTGCCGCTGCGCCTCACCCGCATCGATCTCTTCCGGCTTGATCGCGTTTTGCGCCAGGATCGTCACCCGGTCCGGCAGCACTTCCACAAAGCCCCACACCACGAAGTAGGTCTGATCGCCGCCGCCGCCGTGCAATCGCACTTCGCCCACGCCGAGCTCAGCCAGCAAAGGAGCATGCCCGTACAGCACCTCCATATAGCCGGACTTCGACGGAAGCTCGACCGCATCCGCGTCCTGGTCGATCAAAATCTTGTCCGGCGTCACCAGCCGGACGTGCAGTTGATTGCCTGTATCTGCCATTCGCTTACTTTTCCTTCATGGCCTTGGCCGCTTCGAGGACTTCCTCGATGGTGCCCTTCATATAAAAGGCCTGTTCCGGAATATCGTCGTGCTTGCCGTCGATAATCTCCTTGAAGCTGCGCACCGTATCCTCAACCTTGACGTACTTTCCTGGCGCGCCGGTAAACACCTCGGCCACATGGAAGGGCTGGGAAAGGAAACGCTGCACCTTGCGGGCGCGGCTCACCGTGAGCTTGTCTTCTTCAGAGAGCTCATCAATGCCCAGGATGGCGATAATATCCTGCAGATCCTTAAACCGCTGCAGGATGCGCTTTACGCCCTGGGCCACCGCATAATGTTCTTCCCCCACCACGCGCGGGGTGAGAATGCGCGAAGTAGACGCCAGCGGATCCACCGCCGGATAAATGCCAATCTCGGTAAGCGCGCGGGAAAGCACGGTAGTCGCGTCCAGGTGAGCAAAGGTCGTCGCTGGCGCTGGATCCGTGAAGTCATCAGCAGGCACATAGATGGCTTGTACTGAAGTGACAGAACCCGTTTTCGTGGAAGTGATTCTCTCCTGCAATTCACCCATCTCCGTAGCCAGGTTCGGCTGATATCCAACAGCCGAAGGCATGCGGCCCAGCAAGGTAGAGACCTCGGAGCCCGCCTGCGTGAAACGGAAGATGTTGTCGATAAACAGAAGCGTGTCGCCGCCTTGCTTATCGCGAAAATATTCAGCGATAGTCAAGGCAGTCAGCGCCACGCGCAGACGCGCACCGGGCGGCTCCGTCATCTGGCCGTACACCAGCGCCGCCTTCGACTTCTCCCGGTCCTTTGAATTAATAACGCCGGATTCTTCAAACTCATTCCAAAGGTCAGTGCCTTCACGGGTGCGTTCGCCAACCCCGGCAAAGACGGAAACGCCGCCGTGCTTGCTGGCCACGTTGTTGATCAATTCCTGAATGATGACCGTCTTGCCCACCCCGGCGCCGCCGAACAATCCGATCTTGCCGCCCTTCAAGAAAGGCTGGATCAGGTCAATAACCTTGACCCCGGTCTCAAACATCTCTTCTCCGGTAGCCTGCTCTTCGAATGACGGCGCAGCGCGATGGATAGGCCATCTTTCCTTCGCGTTCACGGGTCCCAGCTCGTCCACCGGTTCCCCAATCACGTTGAGGATGCGACCCAGCGTTGCGACCCCCACCGGAACGGAAATCTGCGAGCCCAGGTCGAGGCATTTCATGCCCCGCACCATGCCCTCGGTCGACTCCATCGCCACGCAGCGAACCCGGCCTTCCCCAATGTGCTGCTCCACTTCCAGCACCACGTTGATGGGCAGCGGAACATCGAAGCCTTCGCTGGTCACCCGCAGTGCCTGGTAGATCGGAGGCATCGTCGCCTCTTCAAATTGCACATCGACCGCCGGTCCGGAGATCTGAATAACCTTGCCTATGTTTTCTGCCATAACTTTTTCTTTCCTATTTGCGGCGATCTAAAGCGCTGCCGCACCGCTGACAATCTCGATAATCTCTTTCGTGATCGCTGCCTGGCGCACCCGGTTCATGGTGAGCGTAAGCGAGTCGATCATCTCTGAGGCGTTACTGGTAGCCGCGTCCATCGCGGTCATACGCGCAGCTTGCTCAGCGGCGCTGGACTCAATCAGCGCATGATAAATCTGCGAGGTCACGTACTGGCGCAGAAGACCGTCCAAAAGCTCCCGCGGGGGCTGGTCGTAAATGTAGTCGACCTCGGCCGTGCCGAACTTCTGGGCCTCCTGCTCGGCCTCGCTGCTGTCGGCTTCCTTGACGCTTACGCCCGAGTGAGCGGCGGCGATCGCCATCTCTTCGAGCTCTTCCTTGCTCAATTCTTCGGCCTGCTGAATGTCCCGCTGGCCCGGTTCGATGATGGGTAGAATCCGCTCCACCACCACCCGCTGAGCCATCACCGACTTGAATTCGTTGTAGACCAGGTAAACCCCGTCGAGCTCTTCTTCCATGTACCGGTGAACCACTTCCCGCGCCATTAACGCCACCTGGTCAAAGCTGGGCTTATCCAGCATGCCCGGGTAATCCCCCGCCACCTCGATCTGACCTTGTCGCTCGCCGCGACGCTTATTCTCCGGCGGCGGCGGAGGCCCACCGGGATCCCGGTCGTCCGTGTTCGCGGCAGGGTCGTTGGCTTCGCCATCGGCTTCCCTCTCGACAAAAGTAGCCAGTCCGTAGCGGCGGCGAAAAAGGTCGCGTGCCTTGCGGCCAATGGGGGCAAGGTCGATCTGCTCCTCGCTGTGCTCGCTGATGAAACGGAAGGCTGCTTTGGTGATGTTTCCGTTGAACCCGCCGGCAAAACCTTTGTCTCCGGAAACAACGATGAGCAGCGCTTGCTTCTCTTCCCGCGCCAGCAGCAGCGGGTGACGCACGTCCCCGGTTTCCGGATCGTACAGGTCGGTATGGCGCATCAGCGAACCGATCACGCTCGCCAGCATGCTGGCATAGGGGCGCCCGGAGATGGCGCGCTCCTGCGCCCGGCGAAGCTTGGCGGCGGCGATCATCTTCATCGCTTTAGTGATCTGGCGCGTGCTTTTTACGCTGCGAATGCGCCGTCGTAGATCGAGAACGTTTGCCATGCGCGGGTTAGACCTTTTGCGTTTCTTTCTTCTTCTCTTCTTCAGAAAGCGGCTTTACCGAAGACTCCTTGAGCGCCGCATCACGATGCTCGGCAAGGAAGTTCTGCTTGTATTCTGTCAAAGCATTTTTGACACGGTTTCGCAGGTCGTCGTCCAGTGTCTTTTTGGTCACAATGTCATTCAGCAATCCAGACTGTGCCGAATCAAGGTAGGGATAGAGCCCGGTCTCGAAGGCGTGAATCTCCTCTACCTTCAGGTCATCGAGAAAGCCATTGGTTCCGGCAAAAATGATGATGATCTGCTTCTCTGTCGATAGCGGCGAGAACTGCGGCTGTTTCAGAATTTCTGTAAGCCGCTGTCCCCGGTTGAGCTGATTCTGCGTGACCTTGTCCAGATCGCTGCCGAACTGCGCAAACGCAGCCAGCTCACGATACTGCGCCAGGTCGAGCTTCAGGGTGCCTGCCACCTGACGCATCGCCTTGATCTGCGCGCTGCCGCCTACGCGGCTCACGGAAAGGCCAACGTTCACCGCCGGACGAACGCCGGAATTGAACAAGTCGCCTTCCAGGTAGATCTGTCCATCGGTGATGGAAATCACGTTGGTTGGAATGTAAGCGGAGACGTCTCCAGCCTGGGTCTCAATGATAGGCAGAGCGGTGAGCGATCCGCCGCCCTTGGCGTCGCTCAGCTTGGCCGAGCGCTCCAGCAAACGCGAGTGCAGGTAAAAAACATCGCCGGGATACGCTTCGCGGCCAGGAGGACGGCGCAACAGCAGTGAAATCTCACGATATGCGACCGCGTGCTTGGAGAGATCGTCGTAAATGATGAGCGCGTGGCGGCCGCTATCGCGGAAATATTCGCCCATACTGGTAGCGGCGTAAGGAGCCAGGTACTGCATCGGCGCCGGTTCTGACGCGGTCGCAGCCACCACGATGGTGTAGTCCATCGCGCCGTACTCAGTCAGTGTTTGTACCACTTGGGCCACCGAGGACCGTTTCTGGCCGATGGCGCAGTAGATGCAGATCAGGTTGTTCTTGGCGCTGTTGATGATCGTATCCAGCGCAATGGCTGTCTTGCCCGTCTGACGGTCGCCGATAATCAGTTCGCGCTGCCCGCGGCCAATGGGGATCATGCTGTCGATCGCCTTAATGCCGGTTGACATCGGTTCGCGTACGCCCTGGCGGTCGACGACGCCCGGAGCGATGCGCTCGATGGGCGCGAGCTCTGTCCCTTCGATGGGACCCCGGTCATCGATCGGCTGGCCAAGCGCGTTGACCACGCGGCCAATCATCGCGTTGCCCACGGGCACGCTCATGATCTCGCCGCTGCGCTTCACTTCATCGCCCTCGCGCAGCTCGGTGTAATCGCCCAGGATGACGCAGCCCACCTGATCCTCATCGAGGTTCATGGCCAGGCCTTCCACTCCATGGGGGAACTTCAGCATCTCTCCCGCCATGGCCTTGTCCAAGCCATGGAGGCGGGCGATTCCATCGCCAAGCGAAATGATGGTCCCGGTTTCATCGACGCGAATTTCCGCATCGTAGTTTTGAATCTGCTCTTTGAGGAGCTGCGTAATCTCGTCTGCGTTGATCTGAGCCATACGTTTTCCGTCAATTCTCTTGTTGCTTGGTTTTTTACGGACTTGCTAGCTGGCCACCAGCCGCTCTTTCAAGCGTTCTAGGCGGCCCCGCACCGAGCCATCGTAGATGGTGCTTCCAATGCGTACAATCGCTCCGCCAATCAGCGACTTGTCCTGGTGGAAGGTTGCATTGACCCTCGTACCGGCCAGCTCGGCAACCTCGCGCTCCAACTTCGCCCGCTCCTGGTCCTGGAGTGGGCGCGCGGTCACTACTTCAGCATCGGAGATCGACAAACGCCGGTTCATCTCCAACCTGAACTCTTCAACAATCTCGCTGAGCGCAGCCAGCCGTTCGTGGCTGATCAGAACCGCCAGAAAGTTTCTCACCTTGGGTCCGCAGCCAATCCGGCTGTTGACTGCGTCAAGAATCGACACCCTCTTCGCCGTGGGAATCGAGGGGTTCAAGAGAACCTCCCTCAGGTCCTTGCTGGCGGCAAAGGTAGCAGCAAAATCGCTCAGCTGCTGCTGCACCTCTGCGGGGTCCAACTTCGTGTCGAGCACCACATCGGCGAAGGCGCGGGCATAACGCGCGGCGAAGGCAGACATTAGTTTTTGTCTCCGTTCCGAGCTTGCTTGCCGAGGTTCCTTGAGAACTCCTGCACCAGGGCGCGGTCATCGTCCTCGGTCAACGCAATCCTCTGGGCTGCGCGATCCACCGCCAGGCCCGCCACAAACCTCTTCAAGTCCCGCTGGGCGGCACTCGACGCTGCGGCGATATCTCTGCTTACCGCCTCCGCGATTCGTTGCCGCTCGGTTTCGATGGATGCCTTGATACGAGCCTCATCCTCGAAACTGTCTTTCTCCGCCTGCTTCGCGATCGCCGCGATTTCATCATCCAGCCGCAAAAGTCTCTGCTCAATCGCAGACAGGCGCTGATTGGACTGCTCCGTGGCCGTCCGCGCATCCAACAGCCGATGTTGAATGTCTTCCCGTTGTGCCCGGAACGCCTTGGGCAGGTACTTCAGCAAGGCAAACAGGATGGCGCCCGCGAGGACGGCGAAGTTCAGGTATTCGAACAGCCGCGCCGCGAACTCTTTATCAAGATGCAACCAGCTTGCTAACAGCTTGACTGAGGATGAATGGCGATAGACATCTTCGCCGGTTTCCTGTTCCGTCGCGACGGCGGAGGACTGCGCGCTCGTTGCCGCGGGGCCGGGGTCGGCTGCAGCAGTTTGCAAGGCCCGCGCAGGCAGGCCCAGTGCGCCGGCCAAGCAGAATAGAACAACTAAGCAGAAGGAAAATCGTGGGAAGGTCAACGCACTCTCTCCAGAGTCGCACCGGGCGTCGGGCTGTTTTTGGGAAGGATGGCGCGGAGAATCTCAGACGCGAGCTCGTCGATCGAGCCTTCGATGGTGTGACGGGCAGCAGCGGCCTGTCCCTGTAGCGCCAGCTTCGCTTCCTGCACCTGGCGCTGGGCTGCCTCATGGGCTTCCGCCAAGGCGTGGTCCCGCTCGCGATTCCACAGTTCCAGCTTCTGTTGCCTCGCCTGGAAGATCCTGGAACGCGCCGCCCGCAGTTGCGCCTCGTACTCCTGAGTCTTAGCGGCGGCAGCAGCAGCAGCGGTATTCGCGTGCGCAATTGCCCCCTCGGTCCGCTCGCGCCTCTCGTTCAGCACCCGGGTCAGAGGGCCATAAACCAGAACGCGGTAAAGAATTACCAGCAAAAGGAACAAAAAAATGGTCGGTACGGAGCCGAGCAGTAGTCCGCCGAGTTGATGTAATGTCTCGTTCATGCCAAATATTCAGTATATGGGTAGATAGTGGGCGGAGAGCGTAGTGACAGCCGGGACCTTTGTTTTTAACAGAGGGGAAATTTAGCTGTCAAACGTCTGCAGCGCAGCATGCCTCTGCCGCGTCTGGAATTATCGGCAGCAACTGGGGCCAACCTCTGCAATCAAAGGGTCAGGGCCTTCCGGAAGGTTTATTCGTTGTGGCCCTTCCAAGTAAGGAGTATACTTTTTTTACTTCCTAGACCCAGATCAGGGTCAGACAGGGCCGGTCTCGTGGGAAGTCGCTCCGCTCCCACCCCCCCGGCCCGTCCTTACTTTAAGCACCTTTTTAACCTGTCTGTACTGGCCATAGCGCGCTAGCAACGATGCTGGCCCCGCCACCGCCAGATCGACGAAATCGCCAGAAAACTCGCGCTTCAAAATCAACGCTCCGGCGTCGAGTGCCGCCAACACCGCACCCTCTCGCTGCGGAACCACAAACTTTTCTTCGACAATCGGATCCGCAGTGAGAGCCCGATCCACAAGCTCAAGCAAGTGGCCGATCCCCTCCCCGGTTGTCGCTGAGATGGCTGCCGCCGTCGGATCCGCCAAACACGCCAATCGCTCCTCTGGCGGTAGCAAATCGACTTTGTTCATCACCGGGACGATTGGCTTGTCCAGCGCACCCAGTTCGGCAAGAACCTTTTCCACATCCTCTTTTTGTTGTTCGCGCTGCATGCTCGAGGAGTCCTGCACGTGGAGAAGCACTTCCGCCTTTTCCACCTCTTCCAGGGTGGCTCTGAATGAAGTGACGAGGGTGTGCGGCAGATTGCTGATGAAGCCGACAGTGTCTGATAAGAGGACTTTTCTACGCGAGGGAAGCACCAGCGCGCGCAACTTGGGGTCGAGGGTCGAAAACATGCGCGACGAAGCCAACACCCCTGCATCAGTAAGACGATTGAAGAGCGTGCTCTTGCCGGCGTTGGTGTAGCCGACCAGCGCGATCGTAGGCACCGGGACTGCTGCCCGGCGATGCCGCTGCTGTGTGCGTACGCGCCGCACGTCTTCGAGTTCGCGCTTGAGTTGCAGCAGTTTACGTTGAATCTTGCGCCGGTCGGTTTCCAGCTGGGTTTCGCCTGGTCCCCGGGTTCCGATCCCGCCGCCCAGCTGAGACATGGCTGCGCCCCGTCCGGCCAGCCGAGGCAGCATGTACTCCAACTGCGCCAGTTCTACCTGCAGCTGGCCTTCGCGGCTGCGTGCGTGGCGCGCAAAGATGTCGAGAATAAGCTGCGTGCGATCCACCACCCGCACCGGCAGCGCGTGTTCAAGGTTCCTCAGTTGGGTCGGGGTCAGATCGTGATCAAAGAGAATCAGGGTGGCCTGCGCCGATTGAGCGACGGCGGCGATTTCTTCCACCTTGCCTTTGCCGACGAGCGTCGCAGGGTCCGGCCTGGGTCTTCGCTGCACCACTTCGGCAACAATTTCGGCGCCCGCACCGGCGACCAACTCGCGAAACTCTGCGAAGGCCGCACTGCTATCGGCGGCTGCAGCATGGGGTTCGTGGCTCGCCGCGGCGCCCCCGGTTCGGGCTATTTCCGCCAGCTTCGCCGCTTCCCGAGCCATGGCCGCAGAACGAGGAACGAGCGACGGCCGCGAGACGAACTCGACCCCGACCAGCAGCGCCCGGTCCGACGGAACGCCAGTGATTTTCAGCTAAACCCTCATCGAAACCGCAGCAGATCCCGTGCTAGCCTTCCGCCACCGCGCTGTCAGGGCGCGTCCCGCCAAGGCCCGGAGCACTCGCGGGAGGATGGCCCACCCCGGTGCTCGGACGATGATCGCTGTGCAGCACCGACCGCGTGCTGACCACCGTTGAGATGGCATGCTTGAAAATCAACTGCTCCTGGCTGTTGTTCTCGAGCAACACAGAATACTTGTCAAACGAGCGTATTTTGCCTGTGAGTTTAACTCCGCTGACCAGGTATATCGTGATCGGAGTCTTATCTTTGCGGACCGTATTAAGAAACGTGTCCTGAATGTTCTGTGCCGGCTTATTGTCCATGTGCCGATCTCCAATTTCTAAAATGTCAAGTTACGTTATGGAAAATGCTCAAGCACCTGCAGCTACTGCAATGTCGGGCTCAGAGCCGAAGTAGGCTCGAGTCCTGCTACAGAAAGTTTACACGCCTCCCCGGTTGAGATGGGGCCTCATACGACCGTCGGTCCAAAAACCCCTCATCGGCGCCATTTGGCATACACGATCCCAGGCTTAGATGCATCCTACGGGCCCCTCGGCCACGCAATTTGGGGGTGTACCATTACCAATGTGGGAGACAGGAAAGAAAGTCCAGCCGGTGCCCCGCTGAGGGTACCCAGCCTGGACCTTTCGCGTGAATATCGCGCCATCGGCCCGATGCTCCTCAAGGCCGTGGAAGGCGTCTTGTCCTCGCAAAGCTTCATCATGGGACCGCAAGTGGCGGAATTCGAGCGCGCCGCCGCGGAAAAATGCGGGGTGACCCACGCGATCGGCTGCTCTTCCGGCACCGATGCCCTCTGGTTGGCGCTCGAGGGGGCAGGAATTGGTCCCGGCGATGCGGTCGTCACCACCGCCTTCAGTTTTTTTTCAACCGTTAGCGCCATCCTACGCACCGGAGCCCAGCCGATCCTCGCGGATATCGATCCGGAAACCTTCAATTTGGACCCAGCTGCGGCCAAGGCATGCCTGGAAGCCGGACCCGCCGTTCGGGCAATTCTGCCGGTTCATCTCTATGGCCAGACCGTCGATTGGGATTGCTTCGCGCAGTTCCGGCAGGAGCACAGCGTGCTGCTGATCGAAGATGCTGCCCAGGCCTTCGGAGCCCGCTGGGATGGGCGCCAGGCGGGCGCCTTGGGCGACGCCGCTGCGTTCAGCTTCTACCCCACCAAGAATCTCAGTGCCGCCGGCGACGCCGGCATGGTTACAACCGGACTGGATGCTATTGCTGAACGGATCCGCCTGTTGCGGGTGCATGGAATGAACCGGCGCTACTACCACGATGAGATCGGTTGGAACAGCCGCCTGGATACACTGCAGGCCGCGGTTCTGCTGGTGAAGGTCGCCTTCATCGACGATTGGAACGCCCAACGGCGGCTTCTGGCCGAAAATTACAGGGCACTCTTTGACCAGGCAGGCCTGGTCGAGGCGGGACCTTACCCGCAAAGTGGAATTGTCCTGCCCGGAATCCGGCCGCGGGCCACTCATGTTTTCCATCAATACGTAATCCGGGTCCGCCGCCGTGACCAATTGAAGGAGTTTCTGCACGACCGAGGCATAGGGTCAGAGATTTACTATCCCCTGGCTCTGCATCAGCAGCCGGCACTGCTCGGCCTTGGATATCCGGCACGAGCCTTTCCGGAGAGTGAGCGCGCCGCGGCGGAAGTACTGGCGCTCCCCATGTTCTCCCAGCTCACCTTCCAGGAGCAGGAGCTCGTGGTAGCCGCAATCGCCGATTTTCTGAGCTGAAGCGAACGAGAAACTCTTAGCTTCGTACCAAGGCACGACTTTTAGTCGGGCCGTAAATAACTGAGAATACGAGGGGCTTTAGGGGGTGTGTGAGAACTTCATTTCTAAGCTCAGTCCCGCAGGGACGGCTGAAAGTTGTCCAGGATTGAATTGCGGCTTATTTCCAGCCGTGCTACGGGACTCTTCAACGTGCGAGCCGGCCCAGGACTGCGTCCTGGGCAAAGTTCAACCGTCCTTGCAGGACTCAGTTTCTGCGATGGCCGTTCTCACGCACCATCTTTAGGCCCTGGGTTACGCTTTCCATCCCCGTCTACCCACCCGCTTTTTTCCCCTTGCCACGATGGTGATGGGGGGCTGTTGCGGCGGGCTTTGACTTTGCCGGTACCGGAGCTGGTCCTGCCGTGATGCGCTTCACCATGCCTCCTTCCAGCTGGTAACGCAAGACGTCAGTTTGCGCCGGCCGGGCGGCCCCAGTGAGCGGATCAACCTTGACCTCGTCACCGCTAGCGACGGTGATGGAGAATTCGGGCACTGACTGGCCCTGAGCGTTCTTTGTCTGGCTTACCTTCACCGGCAGATAACCTTCGAGGCCTCGTTGCCGGTAGGCTGTTTCGTAACGGTGTTTTTTCACATTCCAGGTAAAAACCCGCACCTGGTTGAAATCGTAGGGAACCCCGTCTTTGTACACATTTGTAACCGAGACGTATTCAGGCACCATCTTGTCGGGCAACGAGGATTCCGGGTCGCTGACCTTGGTCAGCACATAGGCGCCCACGATTTTCTGTCCCTCGGAATATCCCGCAATCTCATCCGGAACATCCACGTCCAGCCGGCGTGAGAGCATCCAGCCCACCTGGCCGCGGCTGTCCCGCACCAGCCACCAGTCTTCCATGGGGACTGCAGGTTCGCCAGGCAACGCTGCTTTTGCACCGGACGATCCAGCCTTTTTTCCTTTTGTCCCCGCAGCCGGGTGAGGTGTTGGGAGAAAGCCTTGCGGCGGCGCCGGTTTGGGCACGGAAGCACGTATCAGCAACTGAAGTTTTTCATTTTCCGGCAAAAGATAGAATCGCTCAGTTTCCCGGCCCGGTTTCACGTGCAGGTAGAGATCGTCGCGCAACACCGCGGTGGCGACCACTGGGTCATGCGCATGCTGTTGGCCAAGGGCGGCGAACTGATCATAGGTCGCCTGGTCGATGACCATATGTTCTTCGATCCACCCGACTTCGCCCTTGGCGGTCTTGACTTTGAGGAACCGGCGTCCGTGTTCAATTACCTCAAGCGGTTCTCCGTTGCTAACCAAAGCGACTCGACTTGATACAGCGGCCACCCGATCTCGAAGATAAGTTTGCTTGGCCACCACGTAGACCATTTCGGGCTTGATATGTTCCCGCAAACGGGTACACCCGCTCAACGCGATCATCAGAGCAACGCAGATTGCGAAGCAAAGGGGCGAGCGCGGGCCAGTCCGGCGAAAAAACGACAATGCAGCAAACATTCGGGGGGCGAATCTCCCTTTCAGCATTAGACCATCGACTTCAGCGAAAAATCCAAGACACAGTGTTCCTTATGGTCCCTAGCCGGGAGAGTGCAGCGGAATGGCGCATGGGTGGTATCGAGACTGAATGGTTACTGCCAAGCAACTGGAAACGAACCCTGCAACTTTCGTTGTAATCGCTAGTACGTTTCACGAATTCGTGATTTGCCGCAATCCGATACATGACCTCGGCGCGTTACTCAAGACAGCGAGTGGTGCAGGGTCATCGGCACGGGTATCGCTTGATCTTTCAAGCAAGAGAGGTAACTCATGGACAAAAAACTTACCGAGCTTATCGACAAAGCGCTCACTCGTCGAAGCTTTATGGCGCGATCCGGCGCAGCGGCTGCGGTAGCAGTCGTTGCTGGATGCGGTGGCAGCTCAACGCCGACCCCAACCCCAACCCCAACTCCTACGCCCACCCCTGCGCCGGTTGTTCTGGGCGATGCCGACTACTTGAACTTTGCTCTCAACCTCGAGTATTTGGAAGCTGAGTTTTACCTCCGTGCCGCGACCGGCACCGGTCTTACAGCCGCCGACACTGGCAATGCAACCACGACGGTTGTCGTTCCGGCCACCACCATGGTCCCGGGTCTGACCACCGCGCAGCAGAACTATATCTACGAAATTGCGCAGAATGAGCTAGACCATGTTCGCTTTCTTCGCTCAGCTCTGAGCTCGAATGCCGTGTCTCGACCCAACATAGACCTAATGAACAGTTTTAACGCCGCCGCTTCTGCCGCCGGCATCGGGTCTACCTTCAATCCATTTGCCAGTTACGAGGCGTTTCTGGTGGGTGCATTTGTGTTTGAGGATGTGGGCGTAACGGCGTATCACGGGGCTGCAGGCCTTCTCAGCAACACGATGACGGGCAAGACCTATCTCGCGGCTGCCGCGTCGATCCTCGCGGTTGAGGCTTATCACGCTGCGGAAATACGTACCTTGTTGATTGCCGACTCCATTGCGACGGCAACAAAGACTGCGACCCTGGTCACGCCCAATCCCACCTACGTGACCTATGCCCAACAGATAAGCAAACTGCGCGCGACTCTGGGTGGCGGTAGTGAGACCACGCTCACTGCTCTTCCGCCTTACGCCGTTCCGTTCGTTCCCACTGCGTACATGCCGGCCAGCACGATCGTCGCTGCTGATCCTACCTACTCGATTACCTTCGCACGCACCACAGACCAGGTGCTGCATATCGTGTATGCCGCGGCCCCGGGCGCGGGCGTCAAGGGGGGCGGCTTCTTCCCCAATGGCATGAACGGCAACATCAGCGTAACCACGAGCTAAGGACGGAGAAACCATGGCAACTTTAGAAACGCAGCAAATAGATGAAATCATCGTAAATAGTCGGCGCAGAATGCTCGCGCTCGGTGGAGCTGCTCTCGCCGGTCTTGCCTTCGCAGGAGTCAAATTGGCAGAAGCGCAATCCGCCCCTGCCTATACCGACGCTGACATCCTCAACTTCGCACTCAACCTGGAGTATCTCGAAGCCAACTTCTATACTCTTGCGACTGCAGGGACAACCATTGATTACATGGGAGTTCCCATTGTCGCGGGCAACGGGTCCGCGGTCGGTGGCACCGTGGTCACAAAGCCAGGCGGCAAAGGCAGCTGTCTCGTTCCGTGGACGCTTCCTGCGATTCAGGCGTATGCAACCGAAACGGCCCAGGAAGAGCGGAATCACGTCATCTTTCTGCGCGCCGCGCTGGGAAGTGCCTGCGTTGCCCAACCGAACCTCGATCTCTATAACAGCTTCAACACTCTGGCCGGCGCGGCGGGGATTGCAAGCACGTTCGATCCCTTCGCCAATGATCTTGATTTCCTGATCGGCGCCTATATCTTCGAGGATGTGGGCGTCACCGCTTACAGCGGGGCAGCTCCCTTGCTCACGTACGCCCCCTACCTGGGAGCAGCGGCCGGTATTCTGGGAACCGAAGCCTATCACGCCGGGCTGGTGCGTACTTCCATCTTTATCGCCGATCCGGATGGTAAAGCTGGACTCCAGGGCTATACCCAAAAAATCTCCGCAACCCGTATGGCGCTTGATGGCAGCTCTACCACGGATGACATCGGGGTTGGACTGCAGACTGTTACGATTGAGGCGGCGGGTACGACGAACGGCGCTGCAACCATCGTCGATGCCCAAACTGACTCACCCAACTACTCCAAAACCTACAGCCGCACCACAACGCAGGTGCTCAAAATTGTTACCGGCAGCACCAACATCCCCGCGTCAGGCGCGAAATACACCGGGGTTTTCTTCCCCAACGGCCTGAACGGACTTTTTAGTTAGCACCTCGAATCGTCGAGCCCATCCCTTGAGCCCACAACAGAGGCTCAAGGGATGGGCTTTTTTTTTGCCCCCTCGTCATTCGTCCTCTTCCAAAAGAATCGTAAAGTCCTCCTCTCGCAGTTGGCCCTCGATTTTCTCAAGCCACCCGCGAGAACGGCTTACTGGCCATACGGTCCAACGCGCAGGGATGCTCCCGGATTGCAGTTCGCACACTAGTTCGATCTCTTGTTGCTGTGCGGCGAGCGGCTCGAGTTCCTGTGGCGAAAGGTCGCGACGATAAATCTCGTTATGATTTTCGTCGTAGACTCCGATGTACCAAAATGAGAAATCGCGCCAACAATCCGCAGGGAACTCGGTACTGCTTAGTTTGATCCGGACCAGCCAGGAGTAGATTTCCTGTGCCCAGTTCGCATCCAACTTTGGATTGGGCGGCTCTTCCGACCGCACCGTGTAATCCTGAGCTTTGCGCAGTCGAAAAGAGATTCCGGCATATTCTTCAAACTCGTCAATGGTGCGCACGCTTCCCAAGCCAAACTCATCCACTGCCCGGCCCAGAAGCAACTTCCTGATTTTGCCTTTGCTGTGCAGGTCCTGCGCGCCCCACTCGATCCCGGTCTGGTTCGCTTCCGTATGATCGTCCCAATGCTTGACAGCATCTTTCCGAACGTAGTCGTGCCAGACGATGGTCTCGCAAGGATGAAACAAGTCATAGCCATGGGTGAAGGCGCGCAGCGTCATCGAGGCTTCCTCGCCCAGGAAATAAAGCTCCGGGTCGTACGGGACCTCGCGGACAAAAGTACCAGAGGCAAAGAGAAAGCCTCCGGAGACGAATCGCGCGCGCAGGGGCCGATGAAGCGAGTGCCAATTCGGAATCGCCATTGGCTTCATATGCGGGATGCCGTCTCCGGTGAAGCCCTGAAAGCTCATCTGCAGCGGCGCGCCAGTCAGAATCTCCGCCGGCCCCGGCGTGAACGGTGTTGCATATGTGCTGAGAACAGGTTTGGGGCTTGCTGTTTGTCCCATCATGCGGATCAGCGTTTCGTCCCAGCCGGGGGCGAAACGGCAGTGCGAATCCACTTGAAGAAACCATCGCTCACCTCGCCACAGCTTCATGGCTTGGGCGCGGGCCCAGCAGGCTCCTTTGCTGTCTCTCCAGGGTATGTCCAGAATCTGAAACCGATGGTCGTCAGCATAGGGAGGCGGCAACTCATCGTTACCATGCTGCCAGCAGATGCCAAATCGTAAACGGGCAGGGTCGTGGGCTTTGCTGACGCAATCCGCGACGGTTGCATTCAGCTGGGGATCACGATAAGCCGCGATCGAGACAAAAATCAGACCGTTCTCGAGCTCCTTGGACACTCGGCTCCCAGCTAATGCGAGGCTGCGATGGAAAGAGGGGTCGTCGGATCGGTGCCTGTGCTGCCCGTGGAAACGGGATCCAGCTTTCCGTTCGTGGTTGTATCGAACTTAAAAACCTGCAAGTCGCTGTTTCCCCCGCTACCATTCGATCCCGAGTTGATCACCGCTACGAATTTCTTGGAATTGTCATTCACCAGTGCGGTCGGCAGCAGTCCGCCCGAAGCAAAGGGTGATCCTGCAATCGCCGTCAATTGCCCCGAGGCAGCGGTGAGGGCGAAACTGCTGATGTTGTTGCTGCCTTTATTGGCGACGTAGACATAGCTGCCCGTCGTATCCAGGATCACTCCGGTCGGTCCCGTTCCTGCTGCATAAGGCGAACCTGAGACTTCTTTGAGGGAGCCACCCGTGCCGATGCTCAACACCCGAAGGCCGCTGTTGATTTCGGCCACAAATAGAAATGCGGAAAGGGGATCACTGGCCAGCCCCGTGTCCGAAGGGCTGACCGACGTGCTGATGGGTTGCAGAAGCGAGGGGGGATTGCCGGCAGCGAGAGCGCCCCCTGTACCCAGCGTCAATATCTGCACCCCCAGAGAGCCCAGGGAGACATAAACGTAAGAATTGTTGGGCGTGATCAGCAAGCCGGTGGGTGTCACCACAGCCGGGGTGGAGCCATTCCCGGTGTAGAGCGCTATTGGAGAACCCCCGACTGCGGTCAGCAATCCTGTCGAGGTGTTGATGGTGTAAATGCCGATTGCCTGGGCCCCGATAGCTGTGCCAAAGCCCGACGCCAGCAGATAGTTTCCAGTGCTGTCCACCTGCATTTGGGTGGCGACCAAATCCTGGGCGACGGCGCTGCCGCTATTCTGCACGGTGATGGAACCGTTGCTGTTAATGGCGTAGGCGTAGATGCCGTTCGTGGTTCCCGCGTACAGGAAGGTATTGGCGGGCGTCACTGTCAACGATTGTGCGGCAACCCCGTTGTTATAAGGGGAGCCGCTAAGGACCGATAGCGCTCCGCTACTGTTGAGGCCAAACCCCGCAATGTAGGGATCACTCCCATTGCCGACGTAGAGGTAGTCGCCGGTGTTGGTGCCACCGCCGCTGTTGGTCTGAGGAACAAAGAAACCGCCGCAACCTGCCACACTGAGGAGAAACAAACCACTCAAACCGCGAAATCGGCGCATCAATGTCCCTTACCAGTAAAGCTGTCATTCGTTGGGGCAGTCTCAAAGCACCAGACGATGAGGCGCCGGTATCCGCTCAGTGAAACCACTCGGAAGACCTACATTATACTTTCCCGATGCACTCGTTCCCCAAGGCAGTCCTCTGTGCGCTGTGCCTGAGTGTGACCACCTGCTTTTCGCAGACGATCAAACCTGCCCAAGCTAGGCTCTGCGCTCCTTGTATCCACGGCGACATGAGCTTTCTTGCTTCCGATGAGCTTCAGGGGCGCGGTAGCGGCACCCGTGACGAGCATCTCGCCGCACTCTATGCCGCCTCGCTGTTTGCCGGCTTCGGCTTGGAGCCCGGCGGCGATCGCGGCGGCTTCCTGCAAAAGGCTCCCTTACCTTCCACTCTACCGCCGCCGATCGCTCGCCACATGGCGGGATTCGCGCAGGTGCCGAGAACGGCGACCTGGAACGTGGTGGGCATTCTGCGCGGTACCGATTCGGGAAAGGGCGCAATCCTGCTGACTGCACATCTGGATCATCTGGGAATTGGGCCGGAGAAAAAGGGCGACAGCATTTACAACGGGGCGGATGACGACGCTTCCGGAACCACCGCGGTCATCGAGTTGGCGCGAGTCTTTGCTGGTAGGGCTCGACCGGCGCGCACCATCCTCTTCGTGCTGTTCGGCTCAGAAGAAATCGGAGGCTACGGAAATCGATACTTTCTGGACCATTGCCCTCTACCGCTGGATCAGATCGTAGCCAACCTGGAGTTTGAGATGATTGGCCGCCGTGATCCAGTTTTGCCGCGAGACGGTCTATGGCTCACCGGTTTTGATCGCAGCGACCTGGGGCCTATGCTCGCGCGTCATGGCGCCAGTCTGGTTGCCGATCCTCACCCAGAGCAAAACTTCTTCAAGCGTTCTGATAACTACAGTCTCGCGCGGCGCGGAATCATTGCCCAAACCGTCTCCAGCTTCGGGCTTCATGCGGACTACCATCAGCCAAGCGACGAAATCAGCCGCATCGACTTTCACCACTTGACGCGAGCGATCGAATCGATGGTGGCGCCGATCGAATGGCTAGCCCAGACTGCATGGAAACCCCAATGGGTTCCGAATGGAAGGCCAAACTAATCTACGAATTAAGTCCCGCAGCTCTGGCTGAACTTAGCCCATGACGATAGTCCTGGGTACATCATGAAAGATGATTAAGTCCCGGAGGGACGGCTGAAAGTTGTCCAGGATTGAATCGCGGCCTATTTCCAGCCGTCCCTACGGGACTCTTCAACGGTACAAGCCGGCCCAGGACTGACGTCCTGGGCTAAATTCAACCAGACGTGTCCAAATTAGATTTTTAAAATGCCTCGGTTTAGGGACCGCCCTTTCCTTGCCACGATGCTCTCCTTTTTGTCATCCCGAGCATGCGACTTGCCTGTGGCAAGCCACAGGCAAGTTAAGAGAGGAATGAACTGGGAGACATCGGGTCCCTTCGACACACGAGTGCCCTCTCCCTCGGCAACAGCCCTCTCCCTTTCAACAACCCTCTCCCTTTCAACAACCCTCTCCTATTTGTCATTCCGAGCGAAGCGAGGAACCTGCGGTGCGCCTCGATCCCTCCCCGATTCCCAAGGGCAAACATACCGCCAATTCAAACCGAGCCTATTTGTCCCCCGACACCACTGTTTCTATCTCCGGACACATTTTGTTCATTAGGAGCGCAGCCGAGCGGATCTGCGGTTCTACGGGGTACTCCTGGAAACCCGGAATAACAGAGGGGAGAGTGATGTTTCCAGGAGGGTTCGGTGGATGACTAGGTTGTAGACCGGTAGGAGCGGGGCCCACGAATGGCGCACCGCAGATCCGCTCGGCTGCGCTCGGGATGACAAAAAGGAGAGGACCGTGGCAAGGAAAGGGCGGTTGCTGGATGAAAGGGCGGTTGCGGAGCCAAGGAATTGTTTAAATCCAATTTGGGCAGCAGACGATCTACATGCAACCAGAATTTATTCCGCCAAGCGCGCTTCAAAGCAATCAACAAGTTACATCCTCAAAAAGCCAGTTGCTCCACCAATTTGGACAGCTCTGAAATTCAACCGTCCCTGCGGGACTCATTTTCGAATGGTCGTTGCAAGATTAATGCTTCCGCATCTTGCTGAACCGGTAGAGCACTCCCACGGAGATGGCGAATTCGTTCTGCGATACCCCGCCAAACCGGGTGAGAAGGTAGTCCGGTGAAATGCGCAAGGAATACCGCGGAGACCGGTTCAGATCGAGTGATCCGCCCAGCGCCGTCGCCAGGGTTACGCCGTTGCTGAAGAGCCCCAGATTCGGTCCTGTCAGTCCCTGGTCAATCGCGGAGTCAAATATTCCGTAGGATCCCCCGGCGAGTGCATGAAACGTCAACGCGGCGTGTTCATTCTTCGGGCCGCGGATGGACGGTCCACCCATGAACAAGTGCTCCATGATGAAAGGGCCGTGGATGCCGTATGCGTTAGGAACAACACCGGTGGTCCCGTAATAGCCGCGAACGTTGGCAGTAACCCCCAGCCGCATGCTCAACCACATCGTTCCCTGGACATCAAAGCCCCCCAGGTTTGCCCCTGGGATCAACGCCGGGCCGGCATTGAAGTGAGACGAGGCGAAGCCACCATAAATATCGTATTTATTTCGATAATCCAGGGGTTTCAGCGACTCATTCTGGAGCGAGGGTGCTTCCGGTATAGTCTGCGCCGGCGGAACCGCTTGTGCGTCCGCCGTGCTGCCCAGCATCAAACCCGTACTCAACAGCCCCATACTCAGGAGGAAAGCCCTCCACTTCCGTGCAGCAACACCAAATGCCTTCAACCAAACCTCCGCCAACTCTATGCCCAGTAATCCTTAAGATACATTGCACTTCGCTTCCTGTCAGACAGGGGAACGGTTAGGCTGAATCTATGAGCACCAAAGCGAAGCTCGCCGAAAGCAACTTCGCATCCCTTGCTGACATGATGAGCGCGTATGCGCAGGAAGCCGTTCATGTCGCCTGGAATGATCACCGGCGTCGCCTCGACCTGAGTGAATCCTCGATCGACGTGCTGGAGCAGATCCTGGACGGCCAGTCGACCGAGGATTTGGAATTCCAGACACGTCTCTGGGGAAGCTACTTTGGCGAGGTGATCCGCGGCTGCTTGACCGGTGAATGGGAGCTTGGGCCGCATCCCAGCGGAGGGGTTGCCGCCGTCCCTACCTTAGTGATTCGCGGCGGCCGGCTTTACCCTCTCATGAAGGTCTACCGTCGCCTCACCCTGGGCGAAGGAGAAAGCCTTCCCGCCTTCTACAAGATGGTCTCGAGCCGCCTGCAGGAGCCATCCAAATAGAGTGTTGAAGGCGTACTATGAGTGGGCACAAGCGCGCGAACACAAGCACGTGCCTACTGTGCGACAATAGAAGAAGCGGAGAAATTCCATGGGCGAACTACTCACACCAACTCACCTGATTGTCGTTCTGGTGGTCGCACTTTTGATCTTCGGCCCGCGCAAACTTCCTGAGCTCGGTAAGGGCTTGGGCGAGGGAATGCGGGGCTTCAAAGATGCCATCAAGGGCACGCCGGATCCTGTCAAGCAGGACACTCCCGCACCCAAGTCTGAAGTGACGACTGAGGTTAAATAATTTCCCCTACAGGGACATGAGCACGACGGCGCCTAACGCCAGCGTCATCCCCAATGCCTGACTCGACGTTGTCCGTTCCTTCAAAAACCAGGCCGCCAGCAGAATCGTGACTACCGGGTAGAGCGACGCAAGGACTGCGGCCACATCCAGGCGCCCTTCGGCAGCCGAACGCATATACAGCAGGCTCCCCGTAACCTCGAGCACCCCGGCGGATCCCGCGACCCAAAAGAAACGATTCTGGCGAGCTTGCCTGCGCCAGGTCGCTGCCTCCTTGCCACTTCGTACCTGGACCCAGATCACAATCGCACCCGCCAGCGTGGCGCTGGCCACGCGGGAAAAAATAAGCGGCCATAGCAGGCCGTGCGCGCTGCTGACTTTCAACACCACCAGAAACACGCCAAAACCCAGGCCTGCCAGGGTCGAGAGGCCGAGCGCGAGGGGGCGGGGAGCGCCGGCGGGCCGGTACGCAATCAGCGCGATGGCTGCCGCCGCCACCACAAACCCCGCGATCTGGCTCGATTTCGGCGAGCCTTGGGTAAAGAATGAATAGACCACCGGGACCAAGGCAGTGAGCAGGCCGGTAAGGGCAGTCGTGATCCCCATCTCGCCCAACGACAGGGCCTGGTAGTAGAGAAGGAGTGCCACCCCTCCAAAGGCTCCGGCACACAGGCCGAAGAGAGCAAAGCGTTGCGGTGGGTAGGGCAGCACGTGTGGACAACGCAATCAGTAGCAGGAGCCCCAGGCTGAGGCCATGGGCCAGCGCAACCACCATAACCACATGGGCTTTGCGCGTGGCAAGCCCACCAAGAAAATCGCTCGCGCCCCAGAATGCCGAGGCCGCCAGGCCCAGGCCGATAAAGCTCAGGCCCGGGTGCCCGAGGGCTGCCAGGGTCATCGCGAGAGGTTGGTTGCCGTAGGGTAATACCCCTTCTTGGCGACGACTGTCGACATCCGGCCGCTTGACCGTAACTTCGAGGCTGCGGTATCTACCGTCGGTCACAGGAACGTGACTGTAGTAGCCCAGGGTGTACTGGGTGCGTGCCAGGACTGCAAGTTCCGCGAAGCTCCGCTCGATCCCATTGGTCGAAAATTCGGAGTAGAGATGACCGCCGGTGTCAGCCGTGTACCTGGGTAGAATGTTGTCCGGTGAAAGCGGCAGCAGCGGGATCTTGAACTTATCCAGATAACCGATACCCCAGGTCGCCGAATCGCCGACCAGGGTGCCGTAAACCGCGATCTGGTTGCGTTCGAGGTAACGCACTACCTCGTGATAGTTGGCTTTGCTGCGCGATTCCTTTCCGTCGCTGATCACGTAGATAATCCGGCGGGTTCCCTGCGGCCGGGTAGAAAGCGCCTTGCCCGCAGCGAGAATGGCATCGTTGAGGGTATGAATTTCCTTGGGGATGACCAGAAAGCCGGAATTCCCCCGCTGTGGGGTGAGATTCGGATCGATTGGATTGCCGTTGATGGTAGGGCCGCTCGCCAGCGGTCCGCTGGTGATAGGGGGTCCCAGGTCTTCACCCGGCTTTTTGGATTTCTCCAGCACGGCTGGTATACGTGCACTCAATGCTGCGGTAAAGTCGGTCGGATTGTTCACACCGTCGGCATAGGTAAATACCGCAATCTCATCGTAAGGGGTGAAGCCACCCTGGATCGCAGACAAGCTGTCGTTCACCTTCCTCATGGTGTCTTTTTGCAGGCTCTGGTCGATGACCAGGGCCACAGAAAGAGGGTACGGGTCGGCACTGAACAGATCGATGTGCTGGCGAACGTTATTCTCGTAAATTTCAAAATCGCGCCAAGTCAGTCCCGCTACCTGTTGATTTTTCTTGTCCAGGACTGTTACCGGAACGAGGACGTAATTGACCCGGGTGACGAAGCGCGTGATGTCTTTTTGCAGTTCGCCGGCTGAAGGAACTTCGGGCGGCGTTTGCTGAACCCTGGTCCTGCCCGGCGCCCTGGTTGCCGCCGGCGGCCGGTCCCGCCGGTGGCGTCGGTCCCTGGTCGGGTGGGGCCGGCTCCGTTCCTTTGCCCGGGGCCACGCCGGATGTGATAGTGCCCAGGCTGTCAGGCCCTTGCGGTGTCGGAGCATCCGGCACCTGTTGACCCAACACTACACACGGCAGCAACAGAACCATTGCCAAGACACCCTGCCTCACCAGAAGATCCTCCAGGCGGACGAAACGGTTCATGGCCATCCTCGGTCCCGCGCACTCGTTGTGACTTACTATTAGACAGATAAGATTACCAGACGCGATGTCGGCGTTGTATGGCCCGGCCCTTCTCCGTTTTCCGAGGTATCGTTCGCCATGTTTCATCGTCTAACCTCCATGAAATTCCGTCTTCCGCCTTCCCGCTGGGCGGTCTTGCTCTGCGCGTTGCTGTGTGCTGCCGCCGTTCCCGTCGTGGCCCAGGTTGCGCCGTCTCCCGACGCTCCACCCCAGGGACCCGCGGGAGACCCCAATCAGGATGACTCCCAACAGCCGGTGGCGACCCTCAAGGTGAACGTCAACCTGGTCAGTCTCTACTTCACCGTCCACGACAAGCATGGAGCGCTGATCCCTCATCTCACCAAGGACGACTTCAACGTCCTGGAAGACAAGGTGCCGCAGAAGATCAAGAATTTCGCCGCCGAGAACGATCAGCCTCTGACCCTGGGCATCCTGCTCGATACCAGTGGGAGCCAGCAAAATGTTCTGCCTTTGGAGCAAGAAGCCGGCTCTGCTTTTCTCGCTCGCGTTCTGCGCTCGAAAGATGAAGCGTTTTTAATCTCCTTCGATGTCAATGTCGACCTCCTCTCTGACTACACCAGCAACGCCCATGCACTCGCCCGCGCCATGGACAAGGCGGAAATCAATGTTGGGACAGGCGGCATGGGCGGCATGCCCTCAGGCACGCCTAAAGGAACACTGCTCTACGATGCGGTCTACTTGGCCACGCATGACAAGTTGCAACAAGAGACTGGGCGTAAGGCCATCATCATCCTGACTGACGGCGAAGATCAGGGCAGCACGGAAAAACTGCAGGGCGCGATCGAAGCCGCGCAAAAAGCCAATACCATCGTGTACGTCCTGCTGATCGCCGATCGAGGCTTCTACGGGCGTGGCGTCTACACCATGGGCTATAGCGGTGACGCCTATATGAGGAAAATGGCGGAAGAGACTGGTGGCCGGGTCATCGACGTGGGCAACAATGGCAAGAAGATGGAAAATGCTTTCGCGCAGATTGAGGAAGAGCTACGCACCCAATACGTCGCCAGCTATACCCCAACCAACGAGAAGCTGGATGGGAGTTATCGCAAGATCGACGTCGAGTGCAAGGGAGATGGCCTGAAGGTGCAGTCGCGCAAGGGATACTACGCCATTCAGCCCACGGACTGAAAATTGCTCTAAGATGTCGTGATGACATCCGACGAATCTCTTCGCTATCCCATCGGTGGTCCCAGCAGGGCGCAGTCTTTTACTCCGCAGGAGCGAAGCGCGGCGATCGAAGGCGTGCGCGCTTTGCCACAGAGTTTGCGAGCCGCGGTCGCCCCTCTGTCCGAGGAACAACTCGACACTCCCTACCGGCCGGGAGGCTGGACTGTCCGGCAGTTGATACACCATGTTGCCGACAGCCACATGAATGCCTACAACCGCGTTCGCCTTGGCCTGACCGAGGACTGGCCCACCATTTTTGCTTACAAGGAAGAGCGCTGGGCAGAGCTGGCAGATGCCCGCACCGAGCCAGTGGCGACCTCTCTCGATTTGTTGCAATCGCTCCACCTCCGGTGGGTGCGGCTCTTCTCCTCGCTCGATGAGCAAGACTGGAAGCGCGGTTTTCTGCATCCTGCCATGGGCCGGCAATCCGTCGAACAGTCAGTCATGCTCTATGACTGGCACGGCCGCCACCACACCGCGCACGTCACCCAGCTTTCTCAACGCATGGGCTGGTAGAACGCAATTGGAAATCCACGGGAAGCCGGAAGTTTCTCCCACGGAACTCGCCCGTTTGTTAGAGCAGTTTTTTTCCGACTATCCTCGCGCTGCCCTGCTTGAGGATGGGCGCGTGCTGTTTGAGATGGGCACGGCCCGCTACTCCCTCTCCACCGAGCATGACCGCTGCGTGCTGCATCTCTGGTCCGAAGAGCGGAACATGGTCCGCACCGTAGTGGGCCTGGAAGCGCGCAAGGAGACCCTGCGCATCCGGGTGCGGCGCCTGGGCACGCAGCGCCCGCAATCGCTCGAGGTGGTGAGAGATCGCGACCTGCGGACGCCCGCTACCCGTGCTCTCTCCAGGACCAGGTATTTGCAGCTGTTAGAGCGCCTGCTGATTCGTCACTTTAACGAGTACAAAGCGGAGAGCCTGCGCTCGGCCATGGACCTGGAACACAGCTTCGGGCCCGCCTACGCGCGCGGCCTGCTGGTGCGCGGCCAACAATGCTGGGCCGTCATCGGGGTCAATGCCGAGGAGAGCCCCGCGATCATCGATGGGATACTGACGCTGGGGATCCTCTGGCTGGCATACTGCCGGAAACATTACGAGGGCAAACGCGTGTGCCATGGGCTCAAGGTGTTTTTGCCCGCGGGCTGCGGCAGCACGACGCGGGCGCGCATGGCCTGGCTCAACCGCGAACTGGCGCAATGGGAGCTCTATGAAATAGGCGCCGGCAGCGAGGAGTTGGTGTGCATCGATACCGCCGACCAGGGCAATCTCAAAATGCGCCTGGTGCATGCCTTCAACCCACATACAGCGGTAGAGCGAGCCCAGGATGGCGTGGACCGCGTCATGCGCTTGTTACCCGCGGCCATGCAAACCCGGGTAAGTGTCGCCGCGCGTTACGCCAACGAGGTCACTCTCTCACTCTATGGCCTGGAATTCGCACGCGTGCGCCAGGAATTTGCGCCCGGCTCTTTTGACCGCCGCGCTCACGTGACCTTTGGGGCCGGAGCCAGTGAAACTCCGTTGCTGGAAGAGACCGAACCTCTTTTCGTGGAGTTGATGCAACGGCTCTTCGACAGCCGCCAGCCACAGGGCAGTGCACGCAATCCGCTCTTTCGCCTGCAACCGGAGTCGTGGCTCCAATCGATCCTAGCCCGCGACCTGAGCCAAATGGACGACTGCCTCGGCCGGCATGTCATCTACCACCAGGTGCCTGCTTTTGCAGGGTCCGACCGCGCCATGCTCGACCTGCTTACGGCTACCAGCGGCGGCCGGCTGGCCATCCTGGAGCTGAAGGTGGACGAGGATCTCCATTTCCCGCTCCAGGGTTTGGACTACTGGATCCGCGTGCACTGGCTGCAGCAGCAGCGCAGTTTGAGCGGAGCGGGAGAGCTGCAACAGAACGGATATTTCCCCGGCATCCAATTGCTCCCCCACTCGCCGCTCTTGTATTTCATCGTTCCCGCGCTGCGTGTCCATCCATCCATGGACACCGTGCTGCAGCACCTCTCCCCAGCGATTGCCTGGACCTTGATCGCTCTGAATGAGGCGTGGCGCATCGAACCGTCGGTCGTCTTTCGCAAGCGCGGAGGCCCGGCCTAGCCTCACTGTCGAAAAACATTTCCAGGAAAGGTCAGCGGACCCGTCCTGGATACGTGCGTAGCGGAGTGAGAGATCTGCGGTTTCTTTTCGCGGGCGTTAAACCTCGGCGGCGACCAGCTCCTCCGGCCGCGTGGCAAAGAACGAATCCACCGCGGTGAGCACCGCGTCCCCGCTCTTCGCCTCATAAATACTCTTGCGCAAGATCGCTCCGCCGGGCACACCATGCGTAAACCACGAAGCAAACTGCTTCATCCTGCCGCCGATCGCAGCGGTCTCCTCCGTCTCCTCCATCAACATCACAAAGTAATCGCGGATCATGCGATACCGGTCCATCGGCGTCGGCTGTTCGTAGCTGCCGAAGGCCGTATACTGCGCAATCTGACGAAAGATCCAAGGATTCGCCGGCGCCGCCCGGCCAATCATCACCGCATCGCAGCCCGTTTCCGCGACCATCGTGCACGCATCCTCCGGGGAGCGGATATCCCCATTCCCGATGACCGGAATACGAATCGCGTCTTTCACCGCAGCGATATATTCCCATCGCGCCTGACCGGCATACCCCTGTTCCCGCGTGCGCGCATGCAGCGCAACCGCATTCAAACCGCTCTCCTGGGCCAGCCGGGCGAGCGGGACACAAACAATGTGCTCGTCATTCCAGCCCATGCGGAACTTCACGGTAAACGGGATCCGCACCGCCCCCCGCACGCGCTCAAAGATGGTTGCAATGTGGGGCAAATCCCGCAACAAGCCACTGCCGCCGTTACAGCTCACCACGCGCTTGGCCGGACAGCCGAGGTTCAGGTCCACCATGTCAAACCCGGCATCTTCGACAATCTTCGCCGCCTCCGACAGAGTCGCCGGATCGGACCCGAAGAGCTGAGCAGAAATGGGATGCTCGTCCTCGTCATAAGACAAATAGCGCTTGCGCTTCGATTCCCGCATGCGCGACAGGCCATCCGCTGAAGTGAACTCGGTCATGATCAGGCCGCAGCCCGATTGCTGATTGCTGATAGGCGCTTCCACCAGGTGAGGATGACTCGCCTGGGAACCCTCACTGCCCGTAAAAATGCTGGCGTTCCGGATAAACCGGCGGAATACCGTATCCGTCACCCCTGCCATCGGCGCCAACACCGTAGCCGGCGCCACCAGGACGCCGCCAATCTCCATCGACGCCGGCACGCGAGCCACCGCAGGCATGCTGTTCTCGCGCGGATTGTCCCAGTTCTTCTTCATGGAGACTTTTTTCATCAGGCTCCCACACAACAAAGGCCTCCGTTGCCGGAGGCCTTTATTCGAGACCAACCGCGTTTACTTAGCCGCGGGAGCCTTGGTAGCCTCAGCTTTGCCGGTATCAGACTTCGCGTACTTCCGGCGGAAGCGCTCGACACGGCCTGCCGTATCGACCAGCTTTTGCTTACCGGTGAAGAACGGGTGACAGGCAGAACAAATTTCCACGTGGATGTCGCCCTTGTGGGTCGAGCGTGTTTCAAACCCGGTGCCGCATGCGCACTGCACCCGGATCTGTTTGTAATTTGGATGGATTCCCTCTTTTGGCATCTCAAAAACCTTTCCTGCAAGCCTGCAACGCAAGGCTCGAAACTCCATTTTAGGTCATTTATTGCTTTCTTTCCACTCTTCCACCTTCCGCTATCCTGGCGAGCGGCTCTCGCTTCAGGTAAGTTGGCCTTAGTCCCATGAGCGAATTCTGTCCCATCTGTAAAGACTCCGGCCTGCGTTTAATGATCCAACCTGACGGTGAACGGTATGCCGAGCCCTGCGAATGCCGCTTGCAGGTGCAAGCGGCCAGGCTCCTGAATCGGGCCTCGATCCCAAAACGATACGAGCACTGCACCCTGGAAACGTTCGAGGCCGGCTACCCTGGCGCAGACAGGTCTTTGTCTGCGGCCCATATGATGGCGCGCAATTTCGTGGCCGGATATCCCGTGACCACTGAAGGCAAAGGGCTGCTGTTGACTGGAGACGTAGGCGTCGGAAAGACCCATCTGGCGGTGGGTATCGTCCAGGCGTTGATCTTCGAAAAAGGCGTGCGCGCTCTGTTCTGCGATTATCGGGAATTGCTCAAGCGTATCCAGGAGTCCTACAACCCCTTGGTGGCCACCACAGAGCTGCAGATTCTGACCCCCGTGTTTGAAGCAGAAGTGCTCATCCTGGACGAACTCGGTGCACAGAAACCGACCGACTGGGTCTGGGACACCGTGGCGCTCATCCTCAACACCCGCTACAACGACAAACGGACAACCCTGATTACCACCAACTATCCCAACGCGTCGGCAGCCTTGGCACGGGCCGCCGATAAACCCACACGCGAAGAGACACTCGGCGACCGCATCGGCGAGCGCATGCGCTCGCGTCTAGCGGAAATGTGTGTGGAGGTGGAAATGCGCGGCAATGACCTGAGGCAATCGGTCAAGAAGGCACGTTTCGGCTGAGCCGCCCTCCGGGTTCTTAGCGCCGGCAGTACAATCTCGTTGATGCCGGCTCAAGAAGACAAAGACAAGATAGACGCCAAATCCAGTGAAGATGCGGGCTTTCTTGCTTCGCACCAAACTCGGGAAGCAACGTCGTGGATGCCCTGGATCATTTCCGCCGCGGTAGTCATCCTGGGACTGGGGATTCTGGTCGTAGTCGGCGGCCGCAGCACTCCCGAATCTGCCGCCGGTACCGGCATGGCTGCTGCCGACCCTTATGCCCCAAAGTTGTCCATCAGCGGTATCCAGATGAGCGAAGCCACCAGCTTTTCCGGGGCTAAGGTCACCTATATCGACGGCCAAATCACCAACAGCGGCGATCGGACACTGGCGGCCATCACCGTCCAGGTCGGTTTCCATAACGATGTGGGTCAGTTTGCCCAAAGGTTGGCGGTCCCCCTCAACCTCATACGCACCCGCGAACCCTACGTGGATACCCAGCCGGTTTCTGCGGCCCCGATTGAGCCCGGCCAGACCCGGGATTTCCGCTTGATTTTCGATACCATGCCTGCGGATTGGAACCAGCAAGTCCCCGAGATCCGGATTATCAGCGTCCGCAGCCGCTAGGTGTTACCACTGCCATTTCCGGTAACCCACGTAATCTCCGTGGCTTCCGCCGAGCATTTTTTTCTTACCAGCTAGAGAAAAGTGCACGTTTTTCACTGCTGTACCCATTTTAGGAACTAGCCACTTATGGGACTTATGTATCCCATAAGTGCTCTGTAATCACATAGATAAATAATTATTTCTCAAACTCGGCCGATTTGGCCAATCGCTTGCAATAGTCCCAGGCAAGTGCGGAAGCGACGGGTGTGCCGTTCTTCCAAATCTCGTTTTGGGCCGACAAAGGGACAACGTGAATAAAGGTACTGCAACCCCGGGATCGATTGCTGCAATATTGTTGGCCGCCAGTTTGGGCTTGCCAGCGATGGCGCAGACCGCCCCGGCGGCGGACAACGGCGCTTCGCAGACCAGCGCCACTCCAGCCCCGGCTAGCTCGAGCACTTCGGGTGCAGCGTCTGATTCTTCGACCTATGCTACTGGACAGCCGCTTCCCGCCAAGTCCACTGAGGGTTTCTGGGGAAAGATGAATCCCTTGGCCCGCAAGAAGTGGGTGAATCGTCAGGTAGCGCCGGTAAAAGATCGCTTGAACGAGCTTGATCAGCTCACCGCCAAGAACGCAAACGATATCAAGGATGTTGATAGTCGGGCTCAAGCCGGGATACATCAGGCGCAAAGCACGGCGGATGCGGCAAATCAGCAGGCTCAGCAAGCAAGCACTCAGGCCGGTCAGGCGCAGCAAATGGCACAGCAAGCCAATGCGCAAACCAGCCAGTTGAATACGACGGTCACGAATCTCGATCAGTACCAGCAGGTTACCGACACCGAATTGCATTTCCACTCCAGCCAGAAGGCGCTCAATGCCAAGGCAAAAGAGGCTTTGGACCAGGTCGCCACGCAGCTGGAAGGTCAAAAAGGTTATATCGTAGAGGTACAGGGATATTCCCGCGCACGCGGTCAAGTGGGAATCCAGAAATCTCAGGACATGGCAGATGCCGTCGTACGCTACTTAGTCGTCGACCACCATGTTCCCGTATTCAGAATTTATCGCCTGGCGATGGGCAATGCTCCTCGCGAGGAAACCTCAGAATCCGGCACCACCGGTACGGTCGTCCACGTAACGTTGATGCACAACAGTCTTGCGGCTTTGAACTCGCCAACAAACCAAAATAACGGCGGTTCACCAATAGGCGCGACGCAGCAGTCGAACCCGCAGCCCTCCCCCCGGAATGCTGCGTCGCAGCCCCAACAGTAGTAGCCGCATAAAAGCTCTCACACAACGAGAGAACCAAGGCAGATTGGCCCCTCACCCGAGGGGCCCTTTTTTTTGCGCCCCAAATACCACAGTGTCAACAAAAGTCTAGGCTGGCTTCATTACCATCGTGTCAGCCATGTAGCGCCACAAATGTAACCAAAAAAAGGCAGCAAAGCTATTGGCTTCTTCGTACTACCCTGTGGATATCTAACAAACTTTCCAAAAGTGGCCTAAGATGCTTCAAGTTTAGTGCATTTGCCCCGTCAGATTTGGCATTGGCCGGGTCGTCATGCACCTCGAGGAAGACTCCGTCCACCCCAGCGGCCACCGCAGCTCTCGCGAGCACCGCAATAAACTCCGGTTGCCCCCCGCTTTGTCCCCCGGCGGAAGAGGGAGTCTGTACTGAGTGGGTGCCGTCAAAGACCACCGGCGCCAGCTTGCGCATGATCGCCAGTGACCGCATATCCACCACCAGGTTGTTGTATCCGAAACTGAAACCCCGTTCCGTCAGCACCACCCGCGGATTGCCCGCCCCCGTGACTTTCTCGACCGCGTAGCTCATGTCCCACGGGGCAACGAACTGCCCCTTCTTGATGTTGACGGCACGTCCCGTTTTCGCAGCCGCCAACAGCAGGTCGGTCTGCCGGCAGAGGAAGGCGGGAATCTGCAATACATCGACCGCCTCGGCAACGCGCTCGCAATCATCCGCCTGGTGCACGTCGGTGATGACCGGCAGACCGGTAGCCTCCGCAACCCCGCGCAGGATGCGCACACCTTCCTCCAAGCCGGGCCCGCGAAACCCTTTCGCTGAGGTTCGATTTGCCTTGTCGTACGAGGCCTTGAATATGTACGGCAGGTTTAGATCGGCGGCGATCCGCTGGATCGCGTCTGCCATGAAACGCGCGTGTGTCTCGCTCTCAATGACGCACGGTCCCGCGATGAGGAACAGCGACGGAGACCCTACCCGCACCGAGCCGATTTCAAAGTCGTTCATTGCAGAGACTGGGTCAGACTGTCCTGCTTCACCGTCTGCGAGTGCGCCCGGAGCCGGTTCTGGTAAGAAGCCGCAATGAACGAGCGAAATAGCGGATGCGGCTCCAGCGGCTTCGACTTGAACTCGGGGTGAAACTGGCAACCCAGGAAGAACGGATGGTCCGCGATCTCCACGATTTCGACGTAGGTCGCATCGGGCGTGGTGCCGGTAATGCGCAGCCCGGCGCCGGTCAACAGCGCCTCGTATTCCCGGTTGAACTCGTAACGATGACGGTGCCGCTCACTGATCTGCGTGGCTCCATACGATCTGCCCGCGATCGAATCTTCGGCCAACACGCAGGGCCATGCTCCAAGGCGCATCGTCCCGCCCATCTCTTCTACGCCGGTGAGTTCACGCAGCTTGAATATCACGCGGTGAGGAGTAGCCGGGTCGAACTCGCTCGAGCTCGCGCCCGCCAGCCCGCAAACATTGCGCGCAAACTCTATGCACGCGGTCTGCATGCCCAGGCAGATGCCGAAGTAGGGCACGGCATTCTCCCGCGCGTACCGGATGGCGTTGAGCATGCCTTCAATGCCTCGCTTGCCAAAACCGCCCGGCACGAGGATGCCGTCAAAACCGGCCAGCTGCTCCTCGTAGTGCCGGTCCCCGGGATGCTTGCTCTCCAGGCCCTCGGCTTCGATCCATGTCACCCGCAGCTTCAGGTCGTAAGCCAGAGCGCCATGCACCAGCGCCTCTTTGAGCGATTTGTAACTGTCTTCGTACTCGACATATTTGCCCACGATGCCGATCGAGACCTCGTCGCGCGGGTTGTAGCAACGTTCCACCAGGTTTTTCCAGCGGGTCAGGTCGGGTTCCTTGGCGTCGATGTGCAGGTACTTTAAAGCCAGCTTGTCCACGCCTTCCTGGGCGAAGGTCAGCGGCACCTCGTAGATCGACGCTACATCCTTGGCGGCAATCACCGCCCGCTCCTCCAGATTGCAAAAGAGGGCGATCTTGCTCTTGATTTCGTGGGCCAGAAAGCGGTCCGTGCGGCACAACAAAATATCCGGCTGAATCCCGATGGAGAGCAGCTCCTTCACCGAGTGCTGCGTGGGCTTGGTCTTCAACTCCTGCGCAGCGCCGATCCAGGGCACCAGCGTGACGTGCACGAAGACCGTATTTTCCCGCCCAAACTCCTGCCGCATCTGGCGAATCGCTTCCAGGAAGGGCAGCGATTCAATATCGCCGACCGTTCCCCCGATCTCCACGATCGTTACGTCGGCGTCGGTGGCCACCTTGCGCATGGCGTTCTTGATCTCGTTGGTCACGTGGGGAATCACCTGCACCGTCTTGCCCAGGTAGTCGCCGCGGCGCTCCTTGGTGATGATTTGTTCGTAAATCCGGCCGGTGGTCAGATTGTTGTCCCGGCTCAACCGGGCATGGGTGAAGCGCTCATAGTGACCCAGGTCCAGGTCCGTTTCCGCTCCGTCGTCGGTCACGAAAACCTCCCCATGCTGAAACGGGGAAAGCGTGCCTGGGTCGACGTTGAGGTAAGGGTCGAACTTCATCAGGTTGACGCGTAGACCGCGGCTCTCGAGCAGGCATCCGATGGAGGCTGCAGCCAGGCCCTTGCCTAGGCTGGACACAACTCCGCCCGTCACAAAGATGTACTTTGCTGACATTGCTTCTTCACCTTTTTACTGTGGATGGGATGGACGTACCGGGTGGGCACGTACAAGTATCGCAGGAAGTGAAAACGAATGGAAGATAGAAGTGAAGCTGTGAGCAAACATCGTCTCTGCGGTTTCGTCTAAAGTAATCACACGGCTATGTTGCCCTCTCGCATACTGCTGGTTCTCGTGCTCCTCTTGTCGGCGCTCTGCCCGGCAGGGTTGGCGCAGGCTCCCAACCAGCGCCTGGTGCTGAAGGATGGCACGTACCAGGTCGTTACCAAATACCAGAAGGTCGGCGACCGGGTACGCTACTTCAGCGCCGAGCGTGGCCAATGGGAAGAGTTGCCGCAAAACCTGGTGGACTGGGCGGCGACCGAGGCCTGGGCGAAGGACCACAAGCCGGGAGCGGAGCCGGTTTCCCCGGCGGTGCCCGAAGCCGCTGCTATCGATCAAGAAGAGCAACATGCCCGGGCCCGAACTCCTGACGTGTCCCCTGGACTGAGGCTGCCCGATCAGGATGGGGTATGGGCGCTGGATACATTTCACGACGCGCCGGAGTTGGTAGCGCTCCCCCAAAACTCGGCGAGCGTGGATCGCCAGACTGGCCACAACGTATTGCGGTCTGCCCTCAACCCGCTCGGGGGCATCCAGCAGAACGTTCAGATTCCGGGTGCGGAATCCAAGGTCAAGCTGCATGTCAACGACCCGGCATTCTACGTCAGCATCGTGGGGGTAGACGACAACGAAGCTGACTCTTCCGCAGTGACGGTGGATACGGGCGGAGCGGGGTCGGCCAAGGAGAAGAATGCCTTTAACTCCACAAACAGCCAATACGCCATCGTGCGGGTCCGCAGCAATTTCAAGAAGGACTACCGCGTAGTCAGCGGGATCAAGATTGGAGTTGCCGGCAAGGTAACCCAGACCGAAGACGTCATTCCGACGACGGTCCAGACCCTTCCGGGAAATCGCTGGATCCGGCTGACCGCAAAAGAACCCCTGACGATTGGCGACTACGCGCTCATGGAGGTACTCGGCCCTGGAGAAGTAAACCTCTCGGTCTGGGACTTCCGCATCGATCCCCAGGGCCCGGATAACAAGAACGCCCTGATGCCCCTGCAGCGCTCCAGCAACAACGACCGATAGTCCTTGACGTCCCCTGGCGTCGTCTCTACGCTTCGTTATATGGAAATCGAGATGACTCCCGAGCAAGAGGCTCAGCTATCCCAGATCGCGGCGCATCTGCACAAAGACCCGCACCAACTTGTGATAGATGCCGCTTTGCGGCTTATCGCTGAAGATGATCGCTTCCGCGCTGGCGTTCGCAAAGGGATTGAAGAGGCAGATCGGGGAGACCTAATCGACGAGGCCGAGATGGATGCCCGGGTCCAACGGATGCTCCAGCGCTGAATGCGCCTCCGGTGGCCTTCGGCGGCCGCCAACGACCTCGAGAATATCGCCGACTATCTCCGCCACCAAAATCCCCAGGTCGTACAGCAGACAGTGCGCCGTCTGTATGCGGGTCACAGAATTGGAAGTGATCGCGGCTGGGTTGTCGAGGCTCACCCACCCTCGTCTATGCATTGAGGCGGCAACCGGTCGTGGCCCACTACCCGGCAACCGGTGATCTTGCGCGCCACCTATGTTATTCTTAATCTGCGCTAAATTGTTTGGTTGTCAGCCTTTCTCGTGTTCCTGAGCTAGACTGCCTGCACTAGACCTCTTTGCTTTTCCCCTTACCGGTGGAGGAGAAAGCCGGTCGGACACCGCCCAAGCCCTTCAGCGTAGTCGCCGCGAATTCGCAGGCGACGATAGGAAGCACGCGCTTCCCTGGCATGGTGCGGTTTACGGGCAATGCTTGGCCTACACGCCAAACACTCCCTCCGCAGCGCAAATTAACTGCACATAATCTGATGCAGCAAAAGATGCCAGTTTTAAAGCAGCAGCCTGAGGGCCGAAGCCGACGGTAATCTTCGTGTCGGCGCGCGGAACACCGCGACAAGGCAGTTGGGCTTTCATTGGATCGCCGGGTGGACGAAGCCGCGCGGAGATGAACAGTACTCCAGGTCTCAGAGAGAGACCGGAAGCAAGGGACCTTTATTTTGAACGAATTTTCAGCATTACCCATTTCGGCGGCGCTCAAGCAGCGTCTTGCCAAAGCAAACTTTATTACGCTCACCCCGGTACAGGTGGGAGCGATTCCTCCCGCCCTCGAGGGCAAGGATGTTCTGGCCACCGCTCAAACCGGTACCGGCAAGACGCTCAGCTTTCTTATCCCCATAATCGAGAAGCTGCAGAAAACACAGGCCAAGGTGGCCAGTGCTCTGATCCTGCTCCCGACCCGCGAACTCGCGATGCAAGTGCAACAGGCCTGTGCGCAGCTGATCAGTTTTCCCACCGCTTTGGTGGTCGGTGGCATGGCGGAGGGACCGCAACTCGACGCGATCCGTCGCGGCGCGCGGCTCATCGTCGCGACTCCGGGCCGCCTGGAAGACTTTCTAGGCCGCAGGCTGGTCAAGCTCAACCAGGTGGAGATCCTCGTCCTCGACGAGGTCGATCGCATGCTCGACATGGGCTTCAAGCCCGCCATTCGCCGCATCGTCGCAGCCATTCCCCCCGTCCATCAGACGCTTTGCTACTCCGCCACCCTCGAAGGCGCTGTGCGGGAGGTAGCCGGCGACTACCTCAAGAACCCGGTTCGGATCGAGATCGGTTCTGTGCTCAAGCCGGCGGAAAACGTCAAGCTGCAGACCTTTGAAGTCAGCGCGGATCGCAAGTTGCCGTTACTGGAACACCTGCTTCGTTCTGAGGATGGAAGCTTTCTGGTCTTTGTTCGCACCAAGCATGGCGCAGAGCGCGTGGCCAAAAAACTGGCCCACGCCGGTTGGAAGGCTACCAGCATTCACGGTGATCGCAGCCAGTCACAGCGCAACGCCGCACTCCGCAGCTTTGCCCAGGGTGGACATCGCGTCCTGGTAGCCACGGATGTAGCCGCCCGCGGGATCGACGTGGATCACGTAGCCCACGTGGTGAACTACGACATGCCCAAGGTCGCGGAAGACTTTGTGCACCGTGTCGGCCGCACCGGCCGTGCTTCCCGCAGCGGCGTAGCCTCAACCTTCGCCTCCCCTGAGGAGAAGGGCGATCTGCGAAAGATCGAGCGAGCCTTGCGTATCAACATGCAGCGTTTTCGCGTAAAGGACGCTTTACCGCTAGCCGTCTAAACCAGAATCAAACAATAAAAAGGGAAGCCCACCGGGCTTCCCTTTTTCTGTAACGAATACTCAGGTTCGAAACCGACCCTCTCCTTGAATCCGCCTTCTCCTTGTCATCCCGAGCAAGCGACTTGCCTGTGGCAAGCCACAGGCAAGTTAAGAGAGGAATGAACTGGGAGACATCGGGTCCCTTCGACACACGAGTGCCCTCTCCCTTGGCAACAGCCCTCTCCCTTTCAACAACCCTCTCCTATTTGTCATTCCGAGCGAAGCGAGGAACCTGCGGTGCGCCTCGATCCCTCCCCGATTCCCAAGGGCAAACATACCGCCAATTCAAACCGAGCCTATTTGTCCCCCGACACCACTGTTTCTATCTCCGGACACATTTTGTTCAATAGGAGCGAAGCCGAGGGACCTGCGGTTTCCCTCTCCCTGTTAACAAATGCTCAGGGTTGAAGCCCTTTAACCCACCCTACTTCTTAGGTTGAGTAGCGATAATCAAACCACGAATCTTGGTATAGGTCGCTTGCGGAATAACCTTCTTGTTCACCAAATCCGTCTTCGTCTTGTAAGGCCTGCCGTCGATAATCTTCTGCGAATATGCATCGCCGATTCCAGGCAACGCGCTGAGCTGGGCTTTGGTAGCAGAATTGATATCCACCAGGCTGGTTGCGGCAGGAGGAGTGGTCTGCGCCATCATCGCGTGGGCGACCGAAGGCCTAACCCCTGACTGCGCAGCGGCTGCCCCGCCCAGAAGACCCAGCCCCAGCAAGATAGCCAAACTCGTTTGTGACAAGCCCCTCAACTTCGTAGTCAGCATCATGGTTCTCTTCTCCTCATCTCGAATCTTGGTTGCAGCGAAATGCTACACCAGCGGAAGGCCGTTGCGTCAATCTGAGGGTCAAGCTTACATGATCCGCGTTGAATGCCCAGGGGGCGCAGAGCGTGGCGGAGAGATCGCCTTACGCCGGTCCAGTTCCCCGCGCACCATATTCAACCCATAAATGCACGCCTCGAACGAACCGGAAAGACGCCCGAAAAACGGCGCCTCTTGTGCGTACTCAAAGAGGTCGAATTGGGACACGATGTAGTAGCTCTCTTTGCCTGCCTGAACCATCTGGAGAAAACTATCTCGCTGCCCTTCTCCCCAGCAATCCATCGACTCCGGATACATGCCGGTAAAGAAGAGGGTGTAGTCGCCGATATGTTTCCGGCGCTCCCGCTCTTCCACAAAGGACGAAGCGGTGCCGTGAACAGGGTCGGAAGCAAGCAGCATCTCACCCACCTCGCGCACAGGATTACCCGCCGCATCGCGGATGCGATAAATATTGTCCGTCCGGCAGAATTCAGTAAGCAAATCGGCGACGTAGCTGGAGATCTCCGCATCGCGCAAACCCAAACGTGAGTCGTAGCATTCGGAGACAACATCGTGGAAGAGCTGGCGTAAGGAATGCTCTAGCGGGATCAAAATACACCTCCAGTAAAGGCTGGCGTTTGTTCCTTGCTAAGGCTGCGGAGCTGGCTCGATCTCTCCGAAGCCGCCTCTATGCTTTGCTATGACACGAAGACTAAGCGATTTGTTGCAGATTACAAAGTGATGAATTTGGTGTTACAGAAAATTCTTGGCAATCTCGATCAACAACTGCGAAATGGAACCTCTTCCGGTAACACCCATGGGTGTTACCGGTCAGCCCTGAATGGGTGACGCGAGATTACCCATTCTGAATTTGTAACGGAAGTAGTACCAGAAAGGCAGCGCGGCCGGCTATCGATAGCCGGCCGCACTGGATGTGTATTGCAGATTATCGGGCAGCGACTGCTTCGCCGGCTCCCATTTTGGCCAGCCGGTCCGCCAATAGTTTTTCCAGTTTCTCGAGTGCCGCGCTGAAGCCCTCAATACCTTCCTTCAGCTTGTCGTGGGCCATCCGATCTTCCGCATGCATTTTTTCAAAGATCGCCTCGTCCATCGGGATCTTCTCGATCGTCAGGTTCGAAGCATTCTTGGGATCCAGCTTGCGCGGCAGATCAGCCTTCGTTTCCTGCAGCTCTTCCAGCAGCTTCGGAGCAATGGTGAGCAGGTCGGATCCCGCGAGTTCCCTGATCTCCCCAATGTTGCGGAAGCTCGCGCCCATGACCACGGTCTTGTACCCGAACTTTTTAAAGTAGTTGTAGATCCGCGTCACCGACTGCACGCCCGGATCTTCGGCGCCCTGGTAGTCCTTGCCGGTGCTCTGCTTATACCAATCGAGGATGCGTCCTACGAACGGAGAGATCAGCGTCACCTTAGCTTCAGCGCACGCGACCGCTTGGTGCATGCCAAACAGCAGCGTCAGGTTGCAATGAATGCCTTCCTTCTCCAATTGCTCCGCGGCTTTAATGCCAGGCCAGGTGGAAGCGATTTTGATCAGGATGCGCTCGCGAGAGATGCCCGCCTGGTCGTACTGCTGAATAATTTCTCGTGCCTGCTTCATCGTCTCTTCGGTGTTGAAGGACAACCGCGCGTCGACTTCGGTCGAAACCCGGCCGGGAACGATGGCCAGGATCTTCTTTCCAAAGGCAACTGCCAGGTGACGGAAGGCGAGGTTCGCTACGTCACTGTCTTTGGCCTGAGGACCCAACTGTTTTTTCGCTTCGAGCAGCACCTCATCCACAAGGGGTTGATACTGTGGCATCGAGGCGGCCGTGGTGAGAAGGGAGGGATTAGTCGTAGTGTCCTGGGGCTTGAATTTTTCGATCGATTCAAAATCCCCGGTATCCGCAACGACGACCGTCATTTCCTTAAGCTGTTCGAGCAGTGACTTGGCCATATCAGATCTCCTTGCGTGCATTTAGTGTAAGGCTTCACACCGGTGAGATTCTTAAAAATGCGATTAGGGTTCATCCGGCAACGGGATTACTCAATATCCCCAGGCCTTCCACGCTAACCGCCACTTGATCCCCGGGCTGCATGGGAGCCACGCCCGCCGGTGTTCCGGTCAGTATCAAGTCCCCTGGAAACAGCGTCATGGCAGCGGTGATATATCGCATGAGATGGTCGATGGGAAAGATAAAGTCGCGCGTGTTTCCATCCTGGCGCAATTCGCCATTGAGCCGGGTGGTAATGCCTATGCCCAACGATGGATCGACTTCGTCGGTCACCAGCGGTCCCACGGGACAAAAGGTGTCAAAACCTTTGGCGCGGGACCATTGGCCATCCTTCTTCTGCAAGTCTCTCGCAGTCACATCGTTGGCGATGGTGTAACCGCGAATATAGTCGCGAGGGTCGTCCTCGGGACCGATCTTCCTGCACCGCTCGCCGATCACGACCGCAATCTCCCCTTCGAAATCAACCCGCTTTGAAAGCTCAGGGATGCGGATCGCCTCCCCCGGGGAAATGAGCGAAGACGGGGCCTTGAGAAACAGTAGCGGTTCGGCCGGAACTTCATTGCCCAACTCAGCCGCGTGCTCGCGATAGTTCCGCCCCACGCAGACAATTTTTGATGGAGCGACGGGTGCCAGGAGGGTAGCCTCATCGAGCGGCAACGCAACGAACGGAGTGTCCGCAGGGTCAACAAACTCGCTGACCGGGCCCTCCTCGAACGGTGGAATCAGGCGCTCGATCCAGAGCCGGCCGCCGCGGTCAACGACCTCAGCGTATTGCGCTCCGTGTCTGGTTTGCAGGCGGCAGTATTTCATCAGTGACACTCCTCTCCGGGGTTAGGGACGGGGTAAGGTTTCCTCGACTTCGGGCGACCGTTTGCTCTCATTCCCGTTTTGATCCACAGCCGACACGGAATAAGCATACGTATGTTCCGGTTGTACCGCGGTGTCTCTGAATGACGTCTCAACCCCCGCTGAAGCCACACGCTGAGCGGGTCCGCCTCCCTGCACCTCGCGGCGGTAGACGCGATAGGAAGCCAGATCGCTGTCGCTGTCAGGCGTCCAGGAAAGGTCGATGGCGCCGGCAGTCGCGTCCGCCACGGCCACCAGCCCCTGGGGGACAGCCGGTGGGAAAACATCGGTGGTCGTCACCTCGACGGCCTCGCTGGGCGGACCCTGGATCTCTGCCGGCCGTCCGGAAGCGTCGAGCGACGCGACTCGTTCCACCACATAGCGATAGCGCTGATTGAAGAGCGCGGAGGTATCGATCGCATGGCCCGGGTCCTCTCCGTCCCGTCCGTGGACGACGAGCATCTGCGTGGGGGATGGTGCGGACGGCGCGAGGGGAGAGCTACGAGCCTCTTGGGCCGCTGGGGTGGTCAATTGCAGGCGCTCGATGCGGAAGGTTATGGAGCGCCCGGAATCGGGGACTGGCGTCCAACTAAGCAAGACGCCGTCTTGCCGCACCTGGCCACTCAACCCGCTGACGGCAGCCGGACTCTTCCCGGCAACACTGTACGCTGGGTTGGAAGGGCCCGCGGATTTGCCCGCATGGTTCTGCAAGAACACCTCGTAGCGCAGCAGGCGGTCAGGACTCTGGGTGACAGAGGATGGCAATGCATCCGTGTAGGCCCCGGCTGCCCCAGGCGCCACGCTGAGCGTGCCCGCGTTTGTGCACGGGCCGCCATCAACCGCGCGGCAAATTCGGACCGCGACCGGATGTCGCAGGGGGAGGTGATCGGTGGTTCTCGCCGGCATTGTCCAGGTCAGATGAACGGAGTCGCCGATCCGCACTGCGGAGAGGTTCACCACCGGCGTGGGAAGGTTCAGACTAGGGGGCGCTGGCGCGGCGGGTGCTCCGCAGCCGTTCATGGTAAACACCGTGATCAGCCCGAGAGCGAAAACCGGGAGCTTGGGATTCATGCTCTCCAAACGTAAATCATTCTTTTCATGGCGGCAGAATCGCGCGCAGGGCGCCGTCAAGCTCAGGATATTCGAAGTCGAAGCCCGCGGCGCGCAGCCGAGCCGGGACCGCCCGTTCACTCTGCAGAATCGTGGAATCCACCACTTCGCCGAAACCCAGCCGTAGTGCAAACCCGGGGACAGCTAGCACGGCCGGCCGATGAAGGGCGCCGGCCAGCGACCGGGTGAACTCCAGGTTGGTCACCGGATTAGGCGCAGCGACATTGACCGGCCCGGAAAGATTCCTTGTCTGCAGCACAAACTCGATCACCCGCGTTGCATCAGGGAGCGCGATCCAGCTGATCCACTGCCGGCCGCTGCCCAGCCGCCCGCCTAGACCTAACCGGAAGACGGGCAGCATCTGCTTCAAAGCACCACCCTGGGGAGAAAGCGTCACGCCAAAGCGAAGATGCACTACGCGGATCCCGGCATCCGCCGCCGGCCGGGCAGCGGCTTCCCAGGCGAGGCACAAGTCGGGTATGAATCCACTTCCCGGCCGCGACGCCTCACTCAGCTCTTCGTCCCCACGATCGCCGTAGACACCAATGGCAGAGGCGCAAACTAGCACTTCAGGTTTCGATCGTAGCCCCGCCAGCAGATTCGCGATCGCATGGGTAGGCTTCACCCGGCTCTCGGCGATCTCAGCTTTGTAAGCGGAAGTCCATCTCCGCGCTGCCAGGTTCGCGCCCGAGAGGTGCACCGCTGCAGTAATTCCTTCGAGCGCCTCCGGACGAGCCACTGGCGTCGGCGCGTAGGGATCCCAAAACTCTTGAGCCGAGCCAGACGGGCGCCGATGCAGGGTAATTGTCGAAATCCGATTTTGCGACAGGCTTCGTACTAGAGAAGTACCGATAAATCCCGACGACCCAGTCAACAAAACTCGTTCCATGCTCATCTCACTGATCCTCCGGTTGATGCCGGTATGCCCGCAGAATGTTGTATTAAGATTGACAGAAGAGAAAACTGTTTTGTTCTGAGCAACATTTAGACCCCGGGTTTCATCAGATTGGTAGAACAAAATCAACGCAGGAGCTGTGCCGTGGACACCAAAGACCCCGTCGCTACAAGTTCTCAGATCGACCCCGCCAGTGCTGAATCCTTCATCGCCGAGAAGCGTATTGGCGAACGCATCAAGCGCCTGCGACTGAAGAAATCGATGGGGTTAGTCGAACTCGGCCGCCATACTGGCTTGTCGGCCAGCTTTCTCTCCCAGTTGGAGACCGGGCGTGTAGTGCCCACCTTGCGCAACCTCGCCCGGGTGGCCATGGTTTTCAGCAAAGATCTGTCTTACTTCTTTGAGACTGAGCCGCACACGCTCTTCCGCATCCACCGCAAAAAGGAGCGCGTTCGTTTGCCTCAGACTGGAGTCGACGATCCGACTTACTACTTCGAGAGCCTCGGATACATGGTCCCCGATCGCCAGTTGGATCCTTACTTCGCCGAATTCGTCCCCTTGAGGAAGAACACTGAGGTCCGGCCGCATGTGCATCCGGGATACGAATTTCTCTACATCCTGGAGGGTGAGTTGGAGATCCGGCACGCTGACAAGACGCACGTTCTTACCCCGGGTGACGGCGTCTATTTCGATGCCAGCACGCCTCATGGGTACCGCTGTGCGGGGAAGTCGGCGGCCCACGCCATCATCGTGACCATGCACCAGCTGCAATCCCCGCAACCGGCCATGAATCTACGACCCTTAGGAGCGGCGATGTCAGCCAAGGGCACGGGCCTGAACGCCTCTCCCGGGAAACCGTCGACCACGCTTCCAACGCCCACCCGCGTCAAAGACAACCTCCCGGCTCAACAATAGTGCAGCTCTACGGACGGCCTTCAGGCCGTCCGTAACTGAAAGTAATTGTGTCCGGCATTAGAGGTTGCGTGAGAACCAACCGATTGCAAAATCCCGCAGGGACGGCTGAACTTAGCCCAGGACGCAGTCCTGGGTAGAGTTTCGAGCGGCAAAAAGTCCCGTAGGGACGGCTGAAAGTTCGCCGGAGGCAATCCGAGGCACTTCCATCTCAAGATATCCCGCGGTGGAGAATTTCCGATCCGCTCCCCGAATCCAGGACCATGTCTCGATAACTTTTCAGTCGTCCCTACGGGACTTTTCAATGGCGCCAACCCAGGACTGCGTCCTGGGCTAAGTTCAGCCGTCCCTACGGGACTCGACTTCGAGATGGTCGTTCTCATGCAGTGGCTTTAGCCACGGGGCCTCTCCCTTCCGAGTGAACAGTCTAAGCCCTGCCCACGGGTAAAAAGAAATCCTCCACCTCGCGCCAGCCAGCCACACGGTGAAATCCCGTTACCGTCGCATTGTGCGGAGCGGAAAAGAGAATCCCCTTCCCGCGAAACCTTTTGAAGTGCCGGTAGGTATCGTCGATCAAATAATCGGCCAGCAGAATACTTTTGTCTCCGCAAAACACAAAGTTCGAAGGTGGAATGAAGGGAAAATGCTGTCGCAACCACCGATACTTCGGCCCAAAGGAATTAGGAAACTCCATGGCCGCCGTGGCGATAAAAATCTCATAGTGCTCGGTCAGCTTTTCAAGCACTTCCTGGCTATCCGCGACAACCGGCAGGTTCTCGAAGAAATCTTCGCTGCGGAGGTAGCCCTCCAACCGCTCGTGGCGGTCTTCGGAGACGATATTCCATAACCACTTACCATGCAGCTGCCCCTTGGTGATGGCTTCCCCGTGGTCACGATTGTAGCGTGTGAGGTGTTCGCTGAGCGCGTCTGCCAGCACCTCATCCATGTCGACAGCAATTCGTTTCATTCCCAAATGTTAAGGCCTGAGCCCAATTTGGATCCTCCCCGTTACGCGCCGGCGGAGGAAGACGATGAAACGTTAACCTGGCTGGGGTCAAAGTACAGCAATCGTCCGCAACTCTCGCAATTCAACAGCGTGCCTTCGCGCACCTGGTTCCAGAACTGCGGACGTAACGACATTTGGCAGGAGAGACAACGCTGCCCGGCGGCCCGCGCCAGCGCAGTCTTACGTGACGAGGAAGCGATACGGTCATATTGCGCAAGCAATGGCTCGTTCACTTCTTTTCGGATTTTCGCCCGTTCCTTCTGCAGAACCTCGAGCTCTTCGTGATAGCCCTGGGCGGCAACACGAGCCCGCTCTTTTTCCTCATCCACCAATTTCGTCTGCAGGGCCAAACCCTTACGGCCTTCCGCCCGCTGGCTCTCCAACGACTCGCTCTTGATCATGCTGCTGAGCTCCTCGTCTTCAATCCGCCGAATTTCTGCTTCGACAAATCCAATCTCATGCTGCAATGCATGAAATTGCTCGTTGGTTTTCACACTGCTCGACTGGTCGCGATACTTGACCAGCTTTTGCTGCTGATCCTTACGATCGCTTTCCAGTCTTCTCCGCCGTGCCTCTTCGGTGGGAACAGCCTTCTCAGCCTGTTCCAGACCTACCTTCTGCTGCTGCAGTTTTTCTTCCAGGGAACGGAGATTGTGAGGTAACGCAGAGATAGTTTCCAGCAGATGCGTGATCTTGATATCGACCTGCTGCAACCGAATCAACAACTCCAATTGAACATCCATATCTTCGTCTGGAGTCTAGCACGCCGGCCCCGGACTAGTCGCTTGATCCAGTCAATACCGCCCATTCTGCGCCATCGACGTGCGATACACTGCAGGCTCAAAGCTCTCCCGCTGGAGCCCTTCTTGCGACTGATTCGGATTGCCCTGGTGCTTGCGTCCTCTCCTCATTTCGTGGCCTTGGCAGCCGACCTGCCCAAGCCGGTCACTGTGGAACAGATCTACCGCCAGGAGCAGGCTACCCGTCCGCCCAATGGCATCGCGTGGAGCCCGGACGGAACTCGTTTAAGCTACATCGACGACAATGGCGATCTGCGGGCAGTCGAAGGCGCGACCGGCCACTCCCAGATACTGATCGACCGCGACAGGATGAAAGCCCTCAACACTCCGGCCACTTCCGAGCACGATCTCAACAATCGCACGCGCTACAAAGAGGCCAGCTACTTCTGGGTACCCGACTCAAAGCATCTGCTGTTCGATTCCAGCGGGCAGTTGTGGTTCTTCGATCTGGGGACCAAGACGGGCGTGCAATTGGCATCCACTGGCGCCGGCAGTGGGGACGATCCCAAGTTCTCTCCCGACGGAGCCTACCTCTCCTACGTGCGCGGCCACAATATCTACGTCAATAGATTAAAAGAAAGCAATACGCCGGCGCGCCTGACGGATTCGCAGACAGACGCCACCCTCGATGGCGAGGTCGACTGGGTTTACGAAGAAGAACTCGACGTCCGCAGCAATTACTTCTGGTCGCCGGACTCACGCCGAATCGCGTACCTGCAGATGAACGAAGCCCCGGTCCCTGAATACCCGATCGAAGATTGGATCCCCACTCTTGCGACGGTCGATCGCCAGCGGTATCCGCAGCCCGGCGATCCCAATCCCGTGGTGCGTGTCGGCGTGGTGGCTGCGAACGGCGGAAAGACCAGGTGGATCAACCTGCCCATCGACAACGGAAGCGATTACATCCCGCGCTTCGGGTGGCTCAACCCCAGCACTTTGTGGATTGAGACCCTGAAGCGAGATCACAAGACCATGACGCTGTATTTCGCTGATGTTTCCGGTGTGGAGTTGAAGCCGGTGTTGACCATAAAGGACGAGAAGTTCCTCGACGACTCCTATGATCTGACCTTCTTCGCCTCCAACTTCATGCTTACCAGTTGGCGGGACGGACACAACCATATCTACCTTTACGGCTTCGATGGAGGCAATCCGCTGGCTTCGAAGGCCACCCTGGTCAAACAACTCACAGGCGGCAATTTTGAAGTCGCCGATATTCTGAGCGTGGACCAGGTAGCGCATACCGTTTATTACCTTTCCAACGAAGGAGATCCACGGCAGCAGCAAATCTGGGTAGTGGGGTTGGACGGACAGAACAAACATCAGGTAAGCCAATCCGGTGAATGGCACGAGCCGGTCTTCTCACCGAACAGCAACTTTTTTGCCGATACAGTTTCTTCGACCATGACGCCACCCGTGTTGGATCTGTGCCGCCACCAGCGAGAATGCGAGACCATTTGGAAATCGCCGCCGCTCGATGAGGTCTTGACCCCGCCGATCCCGGTCGAGGTAAAGGCCGCCGATGGCGCGACTACCCTGTATGGTCAGCTGGCATTACCTCCGGGAAAGACGGCAACTGCAAGCGTTCCTCTGATCGTGAACCCTTATGGCGGCCCGCATGTGCAGATGGTCCGCGGAAAATGGGCGGCACGAGAGCGTCTCTTTGATCAGCTGCTGGTACAGAACGGTGTTGCTGTGCTGCATGTCGACAATCGTGGCATGGGGGGAAGAGGCCGCGCTTTTGCCCAAGCCGCCTACCAGGACTTCGGACCCGTGCAACTGGGTGATCAGATCGCAGCCCTTGACCAAACCCTGCATGCATATCCTCAACTCGACCCCAGGCACCTCGGCTGGTGGGGCTGGAGTTGGGGTGGAAGCTTTACCCTCTATGCCATGACCCACGACGATCGCTTTCGCGCCGGCGTAGCCGTGGCTCCAGTGACCGACTGGCGGGACTATGACTCCATCTACACCGAGCGCTATCTCGGATCGCCCGCATTGAATGAAGACGTATATCGCGACGACTCCGCGGTGAATAGCGCGGCCAACCTCAAAGGACGGCTGCTGCTGGTTCAGGGCACGGGCGATGACAATGTGCACCTCGAAAATTCAATTCAATTTATTCAGAAATTGATCGATGCCGATCTGCCCTACGACCTGCAGCTCTACCCGCGCAAGACCCACGGAATCGAAGGCCCGGAGGCCACGACCCATCTGTTCACCCGCATCCTGGCGCATTTTCAAACCTTTCTGTTGAGTCAGCCGTGACCAGCGAACTCATACGCGCCCACACCACGCTGGGCGACCTTGAGCTGACCGTACTGACCGACGGCCCTTACTTGCTGGACGGCGGCGCCATGTTCGGAGTCGTCCCGAAAACGTTGTGGGAAAAACGCGCGCCGGCCAATGAGCGCAACCAGATTCAACTGGGGACCAATACGGTCGTCGTCCGCACCGGCAAGCATACGGTCGTGATCGAGACCGGAATCGGCAACAAGCTGCCGGAGAAGCAGCGGAGCATCTTTGAAGCCAGGCAGCTGTTGCCGCAAAGCTTTCAAGCCGCCGGAATCAACGTGGAGGAAGTGGACGTGGTGATCAACACTCACCTGCACTTCGACCATTGCGGATGGAACACGACCCGGAAGGAAGACGGCCGCATCGTGCCTACCTTTCCCAACGCCCGCTACATCGCGCATCGCGGAGAAGTGGACCACGGCCATCTGCAGTTAGAGCGTGACGCCGTCAGCTACATCAGCGAGAACTACGACCCCCTTGTCGCCAGTGGGCAGATGACCCTGATCGATCCGCCGAGCGGTATCCCGTTGGGCATAGTCCCTGGCGTGTCCGTCGAGGTGTATCCCGGGCACACGGCGCAGATGATGGCGGTGATGCTCGATTCCGGCGGCCGGCGTGCCTGCTACATTTCCGACCTGATCCCCACCAGCGCCCATCTGGACGTGACCTGGGTGATGGGCTACGACTTGTATCCCCTGACCTGCATTGAGCAGCGCAAGCGCTTCCTGAGCCGAGCGATCCCGGAGCAGTGGCTGGTTCTCTTTACCCACGACCACCACCATCCGATGGGCTACGCAGAAATGGGGCCGAAAGGCAAGCCTCAGCTGAAGCTCTAACTCCCACTAGCCCGTGGAGACCACGACTTCTCCTGGATAGGGCACGACTTCAGCCGGACCGTAAAAGCAGCCAACGACGAGGGCTTTTAGGGGGTGGAAAAGAACCGCAGGTCACCCGACGGAATCAGTCCCGAAGGGACGACACAATAAGAGTTCTCACGCAATCTCTTTAGACCCTGAGCTACGCTCCATCATTTTCAACGACAATAAAAGTGCAACCGCACTGGGGCTCTCGGGCAGGTCGGGAAGTCTATGGTCTTTAGAACACCTGGCGGTGAAAGACCTCGTCCTTTTCTTCACACGGAGAGCACGTTGCGCCGATACCGCAAGCGATCAACAAGGCCGCCCCGATAGTGACCAAAATCGCTGGGCCGTACGACTCAAACTGGAAGAACCAGTGTGCGAGGTTGTGAAAATGAAGCGAATGCATTCTGATACTCCAAGCTCTATGAGACCCGAAGCCCGGGGGTAGGTTTTCCAGGATACAAAATAATTATTAAGGTGGCTTTCCTTTTGGAACAACCCGCGTCCACTTTCCCGAAAAACCACCAATGCCACAAAGCTTAGCATCGCTATAGAAAATGCGATATGGGCAAAAGCTGTGAGATGTGTGACTAACGCGGCTAACAGTACGTTCCGAACGGGGGATCCCCGCCTGCAGTGGCTCTTCCTGGACCTCAATTCCTATTTCGCGTCCGTGGAGCAGGAGCTGCGGCCGGAGCTACGCGACCGGCCCTTGGCCGTCGTACCGCTGGTCGCGGACACAACCTGCTGTATCGCGGCCAGTTATGAGGCCAAGCGATACGGAGTCCGCACCGGCACCCAGGTCGGTGAAGCCAAACGGCTCTGCCCCGGCATCGTAATGGTGGAAGCCCGCCATGAGCTGTACGTGGATTACCACCATCGTGTGGTGGAAGCAGTCGAGTCCTGCTTGCCCGTCACTTCGGTGATGTCCATCGACGAGATGGCTTGCCGTCTCTTAGGCAGGGAGCAGCCGTTGCTTGCGGCACTGGAACTGGCCCGCGACGTCAAAGCCGCGGTTCGCCGCAAGGTAGGGTCGACACTACGCTGCTCGGTTGGTTTGGCGACCAACCGGTACCTGTCGAAAGTAGCCTCCGATATGGAAAAACCAGACGGGCTGGTGGCCCTGACGCCCGACCTGCTGCACGATGCTCTCTCTTCGTTGACGCCGCGCGACCTTCCGGGTGTCGGTGCGCGCATGGAGAAACGCTTGCATGATGCGGGAATCCGCACCATGCCGCAGTTGTTAGCCCTTGACCGGGAGCAGTTGCACGCTTCCTGGGGTGGCATCGGCGGCGAAAAACTGTGGCACTGGCTGCGCGGTGAGGACTTTGGCGACGCAGAGCTGGAGCACGCGAAATCCATCGGACACTCGCACGTCCTGTCACCGGAGCTGCGCACCCCGGAGGGTGCCTACGCTGTGGCCAACAAGCTGCTTCACAAATCCGCCATGCGGCTGCGCAAGGCCCGGCTCTGGGCTTCGCACATGACCTTGACCATACGTTTTTCCGTCGCCAGTACGGCCGCTACTTCCAGGCATTCTTCTGGCATTCACCAACAGCCGTGGACCCAAAGCTGCCCCTTGCTCGAATGCCAGGACAACCAGACCTTGTTGGAGGGCCTGCAGCGCCTCTGGAATCAAAGCCCCGCTGGGAAAGGACAGAAGAAGCCCTTCTTCGTGGGGGTCTCTTTGGGCAACCTGGTTCCCGATCACCTGCACACCCTCAGCCTGTTCTCCGGCCTGGAAGAAGAAGCCAAGCGGACCCGCCTCTCCACCACCATGGACCAGGTGAACTACAAATACGGAACCACCAAGCTTTGTTTTGCCAGCACGCTGCTGGCGGGTGCGGCTGCTCCCACGCGCATCGCATTTTCCAGCATCCCCGACCTATTTTGAGTGCTATTTTGAGCCCCGCTTTGACCACCGTCCCCTATCGCGGCCGCTTGGCTCCGTCTCCTACCGGCTATCTGCACCTGGGCCATGCCCGCACCTTCTGCATCGCGCACCAACGCGCCCTCGCGGCAGGAGGGACGCTGATCCTGCGCAACGAGGACCTCGATCCCGACCGCTCCCAGCCGCACTTTTATCACGCCATGATCGAAGATCTGCGTTGGCTCGGCCTCCGCTGGCAGGAAGGGCCGGACTTGGGCGGTCCCTTCGGACCCTACACCCAAAGCGAGCGGCACGGCCTTTACCGTGAGGCCTGGCGCCGCCTGCTGAACGGGGGGTGGCTCTACCCCTGCCACTGCTCCCGCAAAGACCTTGCCGGGGCCATGCAGGCCCCGCACGATGATGAAGGAATCTATCCCGGAACCTGCCGCCCCGCCGCCGGACAGCCCATCCCCGCTCATCAGCCATCCGGCGCAAACTGGCGTTTCCGCGTTCCCGAGGGCCAGGCGATCGAGTTCGACGACAGGCATTTCGGCCCCCAGCGGTTTATCTCTGGTCAAGACTTTGGCGATTTCCTGGTGTGGAGGCGGGACGATCTTCCCTCCTATCAGCTAGCCGTGGTGGTGGACGATGCGGCCATGCAGATCACGGAAGTGGTTCGAGGCGCCGACTTGCTCAAGTCGACGGCGCGGCAGATTCTGTTGGCCCAGGTGCTCGGGCTTTCCTCCCCCGCCTGGCATCACTGCGACCTGATGCTCGATCGGCAGGGCCACAGGCTGGCCAAACGCCACGATGCGCTGAGCCTGCGCTCGCTGCGGGAACAGGGCAAGCAGCCAGAGCAGCTGCTGGCGTGCATGCACATAACCGACGGTTTTTCCTTGCTTCCCGAATAGCAGAGAATAGGTAAGAAACAATCCAGTGGCGTCAGACTTCGCTCAACTCGTAAAGCAGCAGGCGGACATTGTCCGCATCGTCGGCGAGTACATCACGCTGAAGAAGTCCGGAGGGCAGAACTACGCCGGCTTGTGTCCCTTCCACGGGGAGAAAACCGCGTCCTTCTCTGTCCACGCGGTGCGTCAGTTCTACCATTGCTTCGGCTGCAACGAGGGCGGCGATGTTTTCTCCTTCGTGCAGAAGATCGAGAATGTCGGCTTCACCGAAGCCGTGAAAATCGTGGCTCAAAAGGCAGGCATTCCGCTGCCTAAAAGGGAATTCGCCACCCCGGAAGAAGCCCAGGAGAATCGCCAACGCGGAAAACTGCTCGAACTGCATGAGCTGGCAACAACCTGGTTTGAAGAGCAATTGCGTTCTCCGGAGGGAGCCCGGGCGCGGGAATACCTTACCGGGCGCGGCCTGACAGCGGAAGCGATCACCAAATTCCGCATCGGCTACGCTCCCGATTCGTTCAACGCGCTGCGTGACCGCTTGCAGGGAGTAGCCTCTCCCGATCTGTTGCGGCTATCCGGGCTTTTCTCTTCCAAGGAACAGGCGGATGGCTCTGCCGGGCCGTCTGTACGCCCGCTTCCGCAAGCGCATCACCTTTCCCATTCACAACGAATCGGGGCGGGTGATTGCATTCACCGCGCGAGCCCTCGACAGCGATGAGAAATCCGGGCCCAAGTACATGAACTCGCCCGAGACCCCGCTCTACTCCAAGGGCCAGGTGCTGTTCAATCTCGACAAGGCGCGGCAGGCCATCCGCCAGCAGGACTTTGCCCTGCTGGTGGAAGGCCAGATGGACTGCATTACCGCGTTCATGGCGGGCATTCAGAATGTACTCGCCACCAGCGGCACCGCGTTTACCGAGATGCAGGTTCGGTTGCTCGGCCGTTACACCAAGCGTCTTTTCGTCAATTTCGACCCCGATACCGCGGGAGCCAATGCCGCGGAAAAGTCGATTGCCATGCTCACGGAAGAGGATTTTGAGGTCAAGGTGGTCACCCTTGAAGGCGGCCTTGATCCCGACCGCTTTATCCGCGAGCGAGGCATTAAAGACTATGTAGCAGCGGTCAAAGGTGCCAGGCGACACTCGGACTATCTGATCGACCGCGCGATGCAGCTTTTCCCGCCTCGGACGGCCGAGGGCAAGAGTAAGGCCCTCAACTACCTGCTGCCGCACATCCGGCGTATGCCCGATCGCATCATGCGCGACGAATTCGCCAGCGACGCGGCGCAGAAGCTGGGTATTGACTCAGCCCTGGTCAGGGAAGAACTGCGTCAGGCGGCGCGCAAGCGCCGGGACGAGGTCCGCCCGGCCGGCGTGGACGCCTCAACGAGGCCGAACGGGTCCTGTTGCGGGCGGCGGCCTCCGCGGCGGAAAGCCGCGTCTGCCTCCGCGTTATCCAGGCCTTGCACGACCAGCCCCAATCGTTTGAAGGGATTAGCGTGGCCCCCATCCTGAACGCCTTGCGCGATCGCGGGCCGATGGAGCCGTTAGCGGCAATATCCGATCCCGGCCAACGAGCTTTATTGGCTCAGGCGCTGCTCCGCGAGTCTGGAGAGGTGGAGATCCAGGAAGTCGAGGCCGCGCTGGAATCCCTGAAATACCGTCGTCTGGAAGCTTTGCAGCGCCGCGTCCGAGCGGACATCGCCGAAGCGGAGCGGAGGGGCGATTTGGCCCAATTGGCGGTTTTTATGGCCGAAAAACTCAAAGTCGACCGTCAAATGCGAGATGCCGACCGCTAACCGCCCCTGGAACCTAGGTCGAATTGAGTCCCGCAGGGACGGCAACTTAGCCCAGGACGAAGCCTGTAGCCCATGAAACATGATTAAGTCCCGCAGGGACGGCTGAGGGCTGTCCAGGATTGCGTTGCGGATTGCGTTGCGGCTTATTTTCAGCGGCCCCTCCCGAACTGAGCCCCTCCCTCCGCACCCAAAACCTGTATTAACCCTTCTTAATAATTGCCCTATGAAACGAACTCCCGCCATTTACATCTAATCTTGAGGGTCCAGGTCAGAGGAGTGGGAAGAGAAATATAAGGGGTGTCGTTCAGGGAGCGCCCAGGGAGCACACTCCAATCCATGATATTCTATAACTCTTTGAAGGACGTGCGTCTACTTGCCCACACGGTTTTTGAACCGTCCGGAATATGCCCTTAGCGGCTCGCATAGCACCCTGTCCTTTCTGAGCACGGACCGATCCGAAAAATAAGGCACGGGATAGGATTTGCTTGGCTATCGAAGACAAGTACGAAGAAGATATTCAGAAACTGATTGATGCAGGCAAGGAAAAAGGCTACTTGACCTATAACGAGGTCAACGACCTGATTCCTGGCGATCTGCATTCACCGGACGATCTCGACGATCTGTTGACCACCATCGGGACCCAGGGCATTGATGTGCTCGAGGGCGGTCCTAAGTTTGGCGCAGATAAGTTCGAGAGCGAGGGTGAGGAGGGCGAGGATGTTGAACTCGACCTGACACCGGGCACACTCGAGAAAACTAATGACCCCGTTCGCATGTACCTGCGCGAAATGGGCACTGTTCCGCTACTAACCAGAGAAGGCGAAGTTGAAATTGCCAAGCGTATCGAGCGCGGGCAATTGCGGGTACTCAAAGCCATTTCCCGTTCTCCCATCGTCATTCGCGAGATCGTCGCCCTGGGCGAAGACCTCAAGCGTGGCGTGCGCAACATCAAGGAAGTGGTGATCTTCGACGAGGAAGAGATCACAGAGGAAATTCTGCAGGCGCGCATCCGAGTGACCATCGGCCGCGTCGACACGCTGCTCAAGCACCAGAAGAAGGCCGCGCTCCTCTTCGAAAAGCTGGAAACGATCAACGTCAAGGCGAAAGCAAAGGAACATCGCAAGACCCGCTGGATGATGAACCGCGAGCGGGTCGAAGTCTCGCGCATCGTCCGCGAGCTGAAGTACACCAACGCGGAACGCAAGCGGCTGCTCGACAAGGTCAACAAGACCGTCGACGCCATGCGCATGCTCGAGCGGCAGATCAAGTCGCTCGAACAGAAGCATGACCAGTCGAAGAGCGAAGAGCTGCGCAAGGAGTATCGTCGCCAGCAAAAGAACTGTAAAACCGACCTGGAAAAGCTCGAGCAGGAGGCCGGCGTCTCCATCGCCGAACTCAAACGCACCCAGCGCGAGATGATCCAGGGCGACATGGACGCCGAGCAGGCCAAGCGCGAGCTGATCGAAGCTAACTTGCGCCTGGTGGTTTCGATCGCCAAGAAATACACCAACCGTGGTTTGCAATTCCTCGATCTGATCCAGGAAGGCAACATCGGTTTGATGAAGGCTGTCGATAAGTTCGAGTATCGCCGTGGTTACAAGTTCTCGACCTACGCGACCTGGTGGATTCGTCAGGCCATCACCCGCGCCATCGCCGATCAGGCCCGCACCATTCGTATTCCGGTGCACATGATCGAGACCATCAACAAGCTGATTCGCACCTCACGCCAGTTGGTGCAGGAGCTGGGCCGCGAGCCCACTTCCGAAGAGATCGCCCGCCGGATGGATATCCCGGTGGCCAAGGTTCGTAAAGTGCTCAAGATCGCACAGGAACCGATCTCGCTCGAAACGCCGATCGGCGAAGAAGAAGACTCTCACTTAGGCGATTTCATTGAAGATCGCCAGGCGGTGTCGCCTTCTGAAGCCGTCATCAGCGTCAACCTGAAGGAGTACACCTCCCAGGTCCTGCGTACCTTGACCCCGCGGGAAGAGCGCGTGATCAAGATGCGCTTTGGTCTGGAAGATGGTTCCGAGCACACGCTGGAAGAAGTGGGTCAAAGCTTCCAGGTAACTCGTGAGCGCATTCGCCAGATAGAAGCCAAAGCGTTGCGCAAGCTACGCCATCCTTCACGCTCCCGCAAGCTAAAAGCCTTCGTCGAAGGCGTCCGCGAATAACACCCATCGCCTGCTCTTCGGAGCAGGCGATTTTTCGTGCCTCGTCCCCACAATCCAGGAGTTGACCCCGTGCCGCCAACATCATCCCCCGAAGTCATCGAGAAGTTAAAGCATGCACCTGCCGTACCCGGCGTGGAAGGCCTGATTCACCGGCGCTGGAGTCCGCGTGTCTACTCGGAGAAAGAAGTACCCGCCGCGGAACTCAAGAGGCTGTTTGAAGCAGCCCGCTGGGCAGCCTCCTCCTCAAACGAGCAACCCTGGCGATTTCTGGTAGGCCGGCGAGGCGACGAGACCTATCAAAAAATCTTCAACGCCCTGGTTGAATTCAATCAGTCTTGGGCCAAGACCGCTCCGGTGTTAGTACTCGCCGTAGCGAAGATGACCTTCACGGCCAAGGGAACACCCAATCGCTATGGCTTGCACGATACGGGCGCAGCCATGGCAAATCTGGCCTTGCAGGCCACTGCCGACGGGCTGCACACCCATTCCATGGCGGGCTTCGATAACGAGCAGATGCGGGCGTCGTTTGCGATACCCTCTGACTATGAGCTGGGCGCGGTCACAGCAATCGGATACTTTGGCGACCCGGAAAACCTGCCGGATCACCTGCGCAAGATGGAGGTCTCTCCGCGGCAGCGGAAACCTCTGGAAGAATTCGTGTTCTCCGCTTGGGAGAAGCCGGCGCACTTCTGATCCACCCCAGCAGCGGGCTGCCGGGGACCCCGGCTCCACCCCAGCAGCAAAGCTGCCGGGGACGCCGGGCTGAAGCGCCATGAGAAAGGTTCTGCTCTTCGTCAACCCGGTGCTCCAGCAAACAGCATCCAGGCGTAGAGATGTTGCTCGCGTCTTAGCGGCGTTTCGCGGGCATGGCGCCTCGGTCGAGCTAATGGAGACCGGCGAGAACCGCGCTGCTGGACCCAAGGCAAAGCGAGCCGTAGCACAAGGCTACGAGGCCATCGTTGTCTGCGGTGGTGACGGTACGATTTTTGATGTTATCCAGGGCCTGGCCGGCTCTGCCGTGCCCTTGGGGATCATTCCCTTCGGCACCGGCAACGTGATGGCCCAGAACCTGAAAGTCCCCAAAGATCCGGTGGCCGCCGCGCACTGGATCCTCCGCAGTCATCCCCGTTCGTTTGGCCTGGGCAGGATCACCTGCTGTACGGTTGGCGGCCAGGAAAGCTGGCTATTCGCCATGGCTGCCGGCATGGGCATGCATGCCTCCCTCATGTCGGAAGCGCGACGCTCCGGAAAGAGCAGAGTAGGACGGGCCGCCTATTTTGCGGCCGGTGCCAGGTTGCTGTTGAACCATCCCGTACGACCCTTCAACATCCAAATCACCACGACCGGCGGCTCGGTTATAGAGGTGCAGGTATGCGAGGCGTTAGCGGTGCGCGTAGCGGAGTTGAACCGCTGGCGCCCAGGGGGCGGTCTGCACTTTCCCTTTCTCCGTCTAGCCACGGTAGAGGGCGCCTCCCGCTCCCGCTTAGCGCTGGCCTCCTTCGAGGCCCTCTTTCGTGCAGCCGGAGCGCGCGACCGCGAACCCCCAACCAACGCGGCGGCAATTTACCGCGATGTCGTGCGCGTGGTCTGCAAACCAACCCCCGATCTGACTTACGAGCCCCCGCTCTCCATCCAAGCCGATGGAGAGGTCCTCGGCGTCTCTTGCGCAACCATCGAAATGTCCGGGCTCGACGTATCTTTCTGCGTAGCCGACTGACTTCATCAAGACGGACGAACGACCGCTGAGTGCGCGAGTCCGGTAGTTTTCATGCTTTGTATCAGGATCCAACCAAGACCTGAGCTTTAGAAGCCCCTGAGGTAATTTTTCCCGGAAGCGTATGGGCTTTAAGTGGGTAGCAAAGAACCGCAGGTCACCAACACAATCAGTCCCGCAGGGACGGGACAATCTGGAGCCCGGCACGGGAGTGCCGGGAAGGATTTCGCGCAGATCGAGTCCCGAAGGGACGACACAATGGGGAGTTCTCAGGCAAACTCTTCAGCCCCTGAGGCACGGTTTTCCAATCCTCTGTGGAGCACCCACCTTTTCGTGCAAAAACCTATTGCGTCTGGAGCCCTCGGTCCTTCGCGACTAAAAATTAAACAACGCCTGAAAATTAAAATCCCGCACTGCGGACCCGTGCGAAAAGAACCCCGTCGCCAGCTGATTTGACTTGCCGAAAAACGGCGAATCCGTAGTCCCATCCGGAGGCCCGCCCAGCGTCCCATTTGGCGGTGCAAGATTCACCACGTTGAAGATATTGTGGGCAAAGGCACTCAACGTAATGCTGTAACGCCGATCGACCCGCGTACTCGGGCCGTGCGGACCACCGCCACTCCCACCTAAACCCATCCCCGGCATTCCGTGCCCGCCGTGCCCGCCGCCACCCCCGTCCGTGACTGCTCCTTTGCCTTCTTCCACGCGCGGCCCGACCCCAAAGCTTTTCGCCACCCGCATATTCATCGCAAACTGAACCGGGCCATTTCCATAATTGATAGGAATGAGCTGGGAGCCGGCGGGGGGTGTGGGACTGACATCAAAATTCCCATACTTCGTGGCATCCACCGTAGCTGGATTCGAAGCCGCCGACGCGAACGTAGGCCGGTCATTGAAGAACGAATCCCCATTAATATCCTGGCTCAGCTGGAGATTAAAAGGCGCCCCCGACGACGCACTCAGAAAAGGACTGATCCTGAATCCATAAGGAGCCGAGTAGTTGGCAAACGCAAATACCCGGTTGCGCACGTCGAAGAACTGGCGTCCATAATCCTGCATGATGTCGTATTGATTAGAAGGATGATACCCAGGTCCACCCGAATCGCTATTTGCCTTGCTGTAAATATAGAACCCGGTAAACGTAAGCTTCCGGCCATAAGACACGTTCAGGTTGAGAAATATCTGATTCTCCTTGAACACAGCCAGCGAATCGTACTCGTAGATGTTGCATGGAGTGCCCGGCGCGGCGCCGATAGGGTTGCTGGGGCACAAACCGAGCGCCGGGCGGCTACCGTCGGGTAACGGTGCATCGATGTTCCGCGAAAGCAACTGGTGTATCCCGCGCGAATAAAGATACGTCGCCGAGACACTTACACTTCTATTCACCTGGTGCTCAATGCCGGCCCCGCTCTCGGTAGTCGCCGGTGCATTCAGACCCGGCTGCGTGCGGTAGAAGGTGGGAAGCGCAGGAGACTGTTCCGTAGTGCTGCCCGGAGGCGTTCCGTTGGGGTTCGACTGAATATTCTGTACCTGCCCGAGTTGGTCGAGACTGTAGCGATTCGTGTTGAGCAGCAGATCATAGGTGAAGCGGTTATAAAAAATCCCATACCCGGCGCGCAGCACAGTCTTAGGCTGCTTGCCCCCTGTGCCAATGCCGTAGGAAAGCGCCACGCGCGGCGCAAAATTTACTTTGTTGGCAATATGGTTTTGCGTCTCGAAACGCAATCCATAGCTGACCGTGAAGTTCGGCCGCACTTTCCAGTCGTCCTCGGCATAGAGCCCCAGGTCCGTGACGCTGGCCTTTTGCGTGGGTGTCCCGGTAGTAATCGAGAATTGGCTGGGCTTGGCCGCAAGGTACGCATTCAGGTTCGAGTAGGTATACGTTCCTTCAAAATTCGCATTGGAATAATTCGTGTCCTGATTGTGCCGAATCCGGGCGCCAAGCCGGACGTAGTGCTTCGCGAAAGCCAGCGACGCGTAATTTTGACCCTCGAATTCCTGCTGCGTATCGTGAACCGTACCTAAAGGACTGCCCCCGCCCTGAAAGTTCTGCAGCACATTGATAGCCGGAGCCACCAGCTGCGGAGTCTGGTCGTTTGTGTCGTGAATGTATTGGAAACGCGTATTGTTGACGAACTTCGCCCCATACACCTGGCTATCGCTGATCTGGATCCGGTTCTCCACCTCGTTGGCGTTGTACGCCTGGCTGGGCAACACGAAGGGATTACCACCCAATCCGCTATTGGTCCGAGTGTCCTGGTAGTAGCTATAGCGAGCTGTCAGCGTCTGCGTGGGCGTCAATTGATAGTCAATCCGGGGGCTAATGTCCGTGCGCGTCTGCGGGTAAGGTACAGCCAGGTTGCACAGAGTACCCGTGCTCTCTTGCACCACTCCATTTTCCGGCTCGCACGTAGCCGGATCGGGCACATAAGGCACATTTGCGTTGACGATGCTGTTGTCCTGGATGTTCCGCCGGTCGAAATTAAAGAAGAAGGAAGCCTTCTTGCCCAACGGACCACTCACGTTGCCGTTGTATTGCAGCCTGTGGTACGGCGGTTGGTGCAACGCAAAAGGATTCGACGTATTGAATGCCGATGCACCGGCATTCACAAACACCTGGCCGTGGAACTTGTCTGTACCCGGCTTGGTCAATATCTCGATCCGCCCATAACCCGGCTTGTCATATTGTGCTGAAAATGGATTCTGGTTGATGATGATCGCGCGAATCGCCGACTTGGGCGGCAGCTGCCCCCCGGTAAACCCATCGATATAAATCTGCCCCCCGCTCGGGCCCGCGGCAGGACCAGCCAACGCAGTCAGTTCGTTCGACAACTCGTCAGGGTCGTCCGAGAGGGCGTCGAGGTCCTTGCCCGTCATCACGACAGCGCTTACATTGCTGTCCGGGTCCACGCTCACAGCTTGCGTATTTCCTGTGACCTGCACCTCCTGCTGTGCCATCTGAATGGCGAGCGAAACATTCAAATGCTGCGTCAGCCCCGCTCCAACGCGCACCGGAGGCGAGGTAAAAGTGGAGAATCCCGTGGCCTCGACCGTGACCGTGTATCGGCCGGGCGCCAGGCCGGAGATCACGTATTGCCCGGAAGCGTCCGATTTGCCCGTGCGGCTTACTCCGCCGGCCGATGTCACCGTTAAGGAAGCCTGGGGAATGACGGCCCCGCTCGGGTCGGCTACTTGGCCACGCAGCGTTCCGGTCGCGACCGAACCCATAGCCGTCTGGGCTAAGGATTGTTGCCACGGGGTCCCTCCTACGAAGACAAGGAAAGTCGCAAGGCAGAGAGCAAGCAATCGATTCAAAGGTTCTCCTCTAAATGCGTTTCGTGTTGCCAGATTGTCAGGACTGCTGGGTAACGCTTGGTTCTACTGCGGTGCTTCCCCACCACCACCGCCCTCGCCGCCACCACCGCCGCCCAGGTTCCAGGACGAAGAAAGCATCGCCTGGCTTCCGCTCGTCGACGCCTGAAGCATGGGCTCCACGCCGGCGACGACAGTAATGGCGGTTGCGGACTGCGGCGTTTTACCCTCGGTGGCAACAACAATGACCATGTTGCCCTTCTGCAGATCTTTCAACGTCACCGACGGCGCACGCGCCAACACCTGCTGAAAATCAGGTCCTCCGCCACCCGGTCCCCGGCCTGCAGAGCCCGCTGAGCGATCGGCTCCCGCGGGGGGCGTCCCCGATCCTCCCGAAGCCCCGTCCGGACGCTTCGCACCCCCGCTCAGGCGCGCGGCAAGCCGCTGGGCAACCGCAGGGTCGAGCTTCTTCACTGCGCTGTCAGGCGTAACAGAAATCACTACCGGCTTCTTGGTCGCGGTATCGGTCAGCGTGATCGTCGATGCATCCGCGTTCACCGCCTGGATGGCGCCGGCAAAATTCAAAAAGTTTCCGCTAACAATCTCCACCGCGTCCAGCGTTGCCCCGTCGGCGCCCTTGGCACCGCGGGCACGAAGCTGATCGCCAGGCTTTATTTGGTCCAGGGTGCTCTTGACTGCCTGATCGAACTTCACCGATCCCGGAGCATACCGGCGAATGATCGTGGTAGGCGAGACGTGAATCACCATCGTCCGCTTGCCGCCGGTGCCTGCGGAGATGGTCACCGTGCCCGCCGTAGTATCAACCGCCTTGACCAGCCCTCCCGTCCCGTTCTTCTGCCAGTCTTCCCGCTCTTGTTCCTGCCTCTGCGCAATGTCGGCGCCCTTGATGGCCACCAGCATGGTCGCTGACAGCGATTTGCCATCGGCGTTGGCGGATCCGCGCGCCATGACGCGATCTCCGGCTTGTAGGTCGGACAACTTGAACGGGCTGGCGCCCGCCAGCGTTTTCTGTCCCGGTTCGATGCGCAGCAGGCGCGCGTTGTCCTCCACCGTCACCTGCATGGTCGCTCCGGCGTCGTTCTTCACCGTGATGTTGTTGCCGCTCAGCGTCTCCACCGTCCCCAGGAACGTAACCGGCTTAGCCGCGACCGCTGCATCTTGCGCAGTAAGAGCCGGCGGCAACAAGCCGGCGAGGACTGCGGCACAAAGAACAAAACCAGGAACCCTGCTTTGGACTCTGGCTCGTACGCCTGTGAATAGCATCTTTCCCTCTTACTGGAGCGCGGTCACGCCGCCAATTGGAACTCGCGCAGGAAACTGCAAGCTGGTGTTTGGCTGGTTGGTTTTCACTCGTATCGCCTGCAAACCCGGCCTGGCTGTAGAGACGAAGGTCAGCTCGTATTGGTTCTGTAATTTCCGTTGAATATCGGAAAGAAAGGGCGCGAACGATACCGGGTTTCCAAAACCTTCAAGGTAGACCTTGCCACCGGTGTCGCCAGAAATCTGGGTAAGGTAGTTTTGCCCCCCATCCGTCGCCAGCGCACTCCGGTCAAAGCGCCCGGCACCTCGGTAGTAGATGGAGTAGACGATGACTCCGGCTTTCTGCGCATCACTCGTGGCTGCTCGCACGTAAGGATCTTCAGGGTCGAACCGTCCGCCGGAGTACCGGTCGACGCCATCCGTGACCATGATTACCTCGCGGCGAACGTCATTGTTGCCGCCTGGCCAATGCTTGACCAGGTCCGAGAGGCAGAAATAGGGGCTTCCATTGCCCCCGGCAACCCCCTGTGGCAAGCGGAGAGCCTTTGCCGCCTGGGTATGGTCCTTGGTGAAGTTCTGCACCAGGTTCGCCGTCCCGTTGCGCATATAGCCAATGGCTACCTGAGCCGTAGGAGGGAGATCGTTCAGGAAACGCCGGATATCTTCCAACTGCAAACCCAGGTTGCCGCGGGACGAGTCATCCAGCAAGACCACCAGCTGCAGCCCGGAGCGTGCACCGCGCAGCGGAGTCCAACCGGACACATCCTGTAGCTTGCGATTTTCATAAACGCTCATACTCTTCTTGGGAATCGTGGTGACACCTTCCGAGGCCTTCGTCTCCGCCGTAACCACGGCCCGCCCCGTTGACGTTTCCTGCGCCACCGCAGTCCGTAAGCCGCCCTGCATGGCAAGGCAAATTCCCGCCGCCAGCGCGATCCCACTGATCCCATTCCCCATCCCGCAACTACCTATCTTCATAATCCTTTAGCCCCGGTTTCCTGCCCGCTCACCGGGCCCGCACCTATATGACGGCAGCCAGTGGTGAAAGGTTCGACCGCCGCCAAGAATACTTGTTCCCGCATTGCGCGCCTGGCGTTTCCGCCGCACCCGCTCTGCTATTCTCGATATGAACTGTAATGGTTACTTGGGTTGTGCCTGTTGCTCACGTATCTTGTTGATAGATCGGGTCCGCAAGCGCAAAAGTTCAGCCACGGAAGCGCAGATTTCCCGGCCCTCCTTGCGGTCTCCTCTCCGAATGAGCATGGCAACGGGAGAACTGCTCTAAATGGCCGAGCTTAAGGTTTTCGAGTCTCCATTGGCGGTTGAGGCAGAGCGTCCCCTTTGCGTCGACCTCGACGGGACGCTGGTCAAGTCGGACACTTTTGTCGACTCGTTGATGGTCCTCGTCCGTCGTCATCCCATCGCTTTTTTGCAAAGTCCGTCGTGGGTCCTCAAAGGCAAGGCGCATTTCAAGTCGCAGGTGGCTTCCATGGTCACTCTCGACGCCGCTCATCTCCCGTATAACCGCCCCCTGCTGGACTACCTCAGAAACGAACATGCCTCTGGCCGCAAGCTCTACCTGGCGACCGGGGCCGATCAAGTCCTGGCCCGGAATATTGCCGCGCATCTTGGCATCTTTGAAGACGTAATGGCCAGTGATGGCAGCCTGAATCTGACCGGAGACAACAAACTGCGCCACCTGGAGCAGCGCTTTGCCGCCGACGGCTTCGACTACATCGGCAATGCCATGCCTGATCTGCCCATCCTTCAGGGTGCCCAGCAGGCAATGTTGGCCAATCCCGTCTCCCGCCTGAACACTGCCCTCAGGAACCGCCACGTCAACGTAAGCCGGAAATTCATCGACCGCTCAAGCAAGCTCGCTGCGTTAGGCAGGGCCCTGCGCGTGCATCAGTGGGCGAAGAATCTGCTCGTATTTCTGCCCTTATTGCTGGCCCACTCCCTGCATGCTGCCCCTGTGCTCGAAGCCTGCGTGGCATTCTTCTGTTTCTGCTTCACGGCGTCGGCCACCTACATTTTCAACGATCTGCTTGACCTGGAGCAGGACCGCATACATCTCAAAAAGCGCAACCGAGCGTTTGCCGGCGGTGATCTCTCCGTGTCCACCGGTCTCGGCCTCTCGCTTTCGATGTTGGTCCTCGCACTGGTTGCCGCCGCCTCGTTGCCGCGAGCATTTCTCGCTTACCTGCTGCTCTATCTCATTACCACGTTGGCCTATTCTCTTTCCCTGAAACGTGTCGTGCTGTTGGATGTCGTCATCCTCTCCAGCTTGTACACCATCCGCATGATGGCCGGATCCGCGGCCACCCACGATCCCGTCTCTCCCTGGCTCGCCGCCTTCTCCATCTTCCTTTTTCTTAGCCTGGCCATGGTCAAGCGGTTCAGCGAACTGCAGAATCTGCATGCACGCGGTCTGAACCCTACCAACGGACGGGGCTATCTCTTAAGCGACATCGAACAGCTGCGCAGCTTTGGCACTTCCAGCGCCTACGCCTCCATCGTCATCTTCGCCCTGTATATCAACGGCCACGATGTGGTTGCTCTCTATCACCATCCCAACCGCATGTGGTTGATTACCCCGCTGCTCATCCTCTGGGTCAGCCGTGTTTGGCTGCTCGCTTCCCGCGGCGTGCTGGATGAAGATCCGGTAGTCTTTGCTCTCTCTGACCGCATGAGTCTGTTGCTCGGTTTAGGAGTGGTGCTCATCGCCTACTCCGCTCTCTAAAAGGAATCTATGTCCCCTAATCAGGCCCCGCCCCAGTTTGAATCCTGGGGCCGCTTTCCCAAGCTTTTCGCTGAAGTCCGCCCCCTTTTCTGGAAGGAAGATTTCCCCGCGTCCATTCCCGACGGTACAAAAATACTCGCCGTGGGTATGGGACGCAGCTACGGCGACGTATGTCTGCTGCAGCATGGAACCCTGTTGACGACGCCCAATCTCGATCGCCTGATCGCCTTCGATTCGGAAACCGGTCTGCTCCGTTGCGAAGCCGGCGTAACGCTGGCCCAGATACTTGATTTTGCCGTACCCCGCGGCTGGTTTTTGCCCGTGAGCCCGGGCACCAAATACGTAACCGTCGGTGGAGCAATTGCCAACGACATTCACGGCAAGAACCACCACCTGGCCGGGACCTTCGGCCTGCACACCCCGCGCTTCGAACTCGTCCGCTCAGACGGTACCCAGGTAGTGTGTAGTCCCACAGAAAATCCCGAGTGGTACGCCGCGACCATTGGCGGCCTCGGGTTGACCGGTCTGATCAGTTGGGCCGAGCTGCGGTTGCGCCCAATCGTTTCCCGCCGCATCCGCTATCGCTCCACCAAATTCGTCGGGTTGGAGGAGTTCGTCGCCCTCTCGCAAGCCAGCGCGCACAAGGAGTATTCCGTGGCCTGGATTGACTGCGTTGCCCAGGGCCGAAATTTCGCCCGCGGCATCTTCATTCAGGGGCAGCATGATGAAGATCCCGGACCGCTCACCCCCTTGGCCAAACCGAAGCTGGCCTTGCCCGTCGATCTGCCCGAATTCGCGCTCAGCCGGTTCTCTGTTGGCGCCTTCAACACTCTCTACTACAACAAGCAGATGGGCAAAGATCGAAGCGGCCTGATCGATTACGAACCCTTTTTCTATCCCTTGGATCGCATCCTGCAATGGAATCGCCTATACGGTAAACAGGGTCTGCTGCAATTCCAATGCGTCCTGCCCTGGGAAACCGCTACGATGGGCATGACCCAGCTGCTGAAGGCGATCACCGCCTCAGGACTCGGGTCCTTTCTTGCCGTCATTAAAGTCTTCGGCGACGCCGTCTCTCCTGGAGTGATGTCATTTCCCATCCCCGGCATCACACTGGCGCTCGATTTTCCTGTCCGGCGCGAAGTGAGCTTCGACTTGCTGGACAGGCTCGCTGACATCACAGCTGACTGCGCCGGCCGCATTTATCCCGCCAAAGATGCGTGCATGAGCGCGGCCCACTTCCAGCAGTTTTATCCCCAGTGGGAGCAGTGGGCTGCCTACGTCGATCCGTCGTTCAGCTCCAGCTTCTGGCAACGGGTAACTGGCCGTGCCTGATCGCGATCCTCTTTTCCCCTCCCGGATATTGGTGTTGGGAGCGACCTCGAGCATAGCCATCGCGACTCTGCGCCGCCTCGCAGCCCCCAACCGGCACTTCATGCTGGTAGCCCGAAATGGCGATCGGCTGACAGCAGTGGCTCAGGACTTAATGACCCGCGGTGCGCTTGCAGTCGACACCTGGATCATGGATCTGGACGACACTACAGCTCATCCGGAAATGCTAGCCAGCGCAGTGCAGCGCCTGGGCCGGATTGACCTGGCCCTGATTGCCCACGGTGTGTTGGGCGATCAGCATGCAGCGGAAGTGGATTTCGAAGTGGCCGCGGCGATTCTGCATACCAACTTCATCTCCACTGTTTCGCTCCTGACCTGGCTGGGAAATTACTTTCAAGCCCAGCGTGGTGGCACGCTCGCGGTCATCTCTTCGGTGGCTGGCGACCGTGGCCGCAAGAGCAACTATGTCTACGGCGCCTCCAAGGGCGCTCTCAACGTTTTCCTGGAGGGTTTGCGTAATCGGATCGATCGCGATGGAGTGCACGTACTGACCATCAAGCCCGGGTTCGTCTCCACGCCCATGACTGCGCACGTAGCGCACAACGCTCTCTTTGCCTCACCCGATCAGATTGCTCGCGGCATTTTGAAAGCGGTGGACCGTCGGCGTGATGTTGCCTATCTGCCCTGGTTCTGGTTCTGGATCATGTTCCTGGTGCGCGCCATCCCAAATCGCCTTTTCAAGAAGCTGAATATGTAGTCCGTTGCGACCGGGCCGTAAAGGCCCACGAAAAGGACTGGGCTTTAGAGGATGTGTGAGAACCAGGATTTACGAATCTAGTCCCGCAGGGACGACCGAACTTCAGACCTGTCCAAATTAGATTTGAAAAGCGCCTCGGTTCAGCAACCACTGTTTATGGAACCGTTGCCCTTTCCTTTGTCATCCCGTCGAACAGCTTAAGCTGTGCCAGCCCCGGACTTTAGTCCGGGGAGCGGGTTTTCAAACCCGCGAGAACGTTCCGGTATACAAATTCAGGGCTTTAGCCCTGGTGGCGGGGGCGTCCAATTCCATCCCCAGAGACGCCGATGACCAGGCAAACAGCTCCGGTTTCTCGCTCAAGCTCGCTTGAACCGGATTCTGCCAAATGGCGTCCGGCAGTCGTCGAGGTCACGAAAAACGTACAGTTGATTGGGGAGCTAGGGCACTCTCACACATCCTCTTTAGCCCCTGGGATTGAAAACCATAGACGCCGAATTCACGCAGTAGCGTAAACCGGTAGGCGGTGGTCCATCGTTAAACACGTGTCCGAGATGCGCGTCGCATCGGGCGCACGCTACGGCCGTCCGCACACCGAAACTCCGGTCTTCCAACCCCACAACATTTTCCCCTGCAATCGGCTGCCAGAAGCTCGGCCACCCGGTCCCCGAATCGAACTTGGTTTCTGAAGAGAACAGGGCCGTATCGCAGCAGATGCAACGATAGATCCCTTTTTGATGGAAATTCCAATAGGGACCGGTGTAGGCCATCTCGGTATCGGCTCTGCGGGCAATGTCAAACGCATTGGAGGAGAGTTGTCGTCTCCACTCCGCGTCGCTCTTCACGATTTTCCGTACGCGGGTCGTACCTGTGAGCACTCCGGCCGAAGAAAATTCGGCAATCGTAACCTCGGGAGCGGGTCCGCTGGGCGTCGTTGTTGATAACGCTGGGGGCGCAGAACGCAGCGACCAGACAGCAATGCCGGCCGCCGCCGCAGTCCCGCTCAGCAGAAAAGCGCGCCGCGTCACCCGTTGCCGCGCACCGTCCTCGTTCAAGTCGGAGTCGAACATGCCTCTTAGACTAACGAAAGCCCAAGGAGTTACAGCGAGATCTTCCGTCAGGCCTAAGCGTCCAGCTGCTTACTCACCAACTCATTCAGCAGCGCCGGGTTCGCCTGTCCTTTCGACAACCGCATCACCTGGCCCACAAAAAACGCCGCCACCGTCTTCTTACCCCCGCGATACTGTTCTACCTGCTTGGGATTCGAAGCAATGACTTCCTGAATCATCTTCTCCAACGCAGAAGGATCGCTGATCTGCTGCGGCTTTTCCCGCTCATAAACCGGGCCAAAATCTTCACCCGTCTCAAATGCCGTGTCGAACAGCCCTTTGAGCTGCTTGCTGGAAAGCTCCCCAGCCTCAGCCAGATCCGCCGCCTGCACCAGTCCCCTCATGGTGATTGGAGACTGCTCCAGATCCGATCCCTTAGCCTTGAGCCGGCCCATCAATTCGCTTTGAATCAGGTTGGCGACCCGACGCGGGCTCTTCGCCTGCCGCGCGGCCGTTTCAAACTGATCGGCAAACTCCCGCGTGGCCGTCAGTGCATGGGCATCCTGCATGGTGATCTGGTACTCAGCGATCATGCGCTTGCGCCGAGCCTCTGGCAGCTCCGGCATGCGCTCCACAAGGATGGCCTTCCACTCCCCCGTCACCAGCAACGGCGGCAGATCCGGCTCCGGGAAATACCGGTAATCGTGTGCCTGCTCCTTCGAGCGCATGGAGTAGGTACGTCCCTCGTTCGCGTTCCACAGCCGCGTCTCCTGGGCCACGCGCCCGCCGCTTTCGATCAACTCCACCTGGCGCTCAATCTCATACTCCAGAGCAGAACGGATAAAGCGAAAGCTGTTCACATTCTTGACTTCAGCCTTGGTCCCGAATTGCTTCTGTCCCCGCGGCCGGACGCTCACATTTGCATCGCAGCGCAGCGAACCCTCTTCCATGTTGCAGTCGCTGACGCCGGTATACAGAAGGATCTCTTTCAGCCGCGTCAAATACTCATACGCCTCGTCCGGCGTTCGCAGATCGGGCTCACTCACAATCTCGATCAGTGGCGTGCCGCACCGGTTTAAATCAACGTAGGTCTTGGTCGCGGATTCAGGAAACCCATCGTGCATGCTCTTGCCTGCATCCTCTTCCATGTGCAGGCGCGTGACCCCGATCCGTTTGATCACGCTGCGGCCGGACTCATCGAGCGCCGGAACATCAATCCATCCGTGCTCCGCCAGCGGCTTGTCGAACTGCGAAATCTGGTAGCCCTTCGGTAAGTCTGGATAAAAATAATTCTTGCGCGCAAACACCGAATGCTTCCGCACTTCACAATTGATTGCCGTCGCCGCCAGCACAGCGTACTCCACTGCTCGCTGGTTCAGCACTGGTAACGCGCCCGGCAAGCCAAGGCACGTCGGGCAAATATGCGTATTCGGTTCGCCGCCGAATCGATTGGCACACCCGCAAAAGGCCTTTGTATTTGTCAGCAGTTGTACGTGGACCTCGAGCCCGATGACCGGCTCATACCGGTCCAACACTTCAGGCGAAAGGCTCGTCGTCGTGACCGTCATTACTTTCGATTCTAGCAACGCGCCGGGCTGAATCGGCAGCGTTTTGGCGAATGATTTTTTGTCTGCCGGCCGCTCCCACGGCCGCAAGCCGCGGGTAGTAAGATTCTGAGGCAAGTCATGACCTCCGGAGAATAAACGCAAAGTGATCGACATCCGTCAGGAAATAACAGCGGTAATTGAGGCCACCGTTCTCGTAGTGGCCACCCTCTTCCCTATCGTCAATCCCTTGGGAAGTGCTGCCATCTTTGTCAATTTGGTCGGGCCCGTCGCTTCCTCCACTCAACGCTTGCTTGCGCAGAAGATCGCTATCTATAGTTTCTTTCTACTGCTCTGCTCGCTGCTGTGGGGCGTGCATGTACTCGCATTCTTCGGTATCGCCATTTACGCAGTACAGATCGGTGGAGGCCTGGTTGTGGCTGCGACCGGATGGTCTTTGCTCGGCCAGGACACGGGACGAGCGAAACAGATCGCGACCCCCGAAGACCAGATACTTGAAAATGCTTTCTATCCTTTTACTCTGCCTATCACTGTGGGCCCTGGTTCTATCTCTGTTGCCATTACGCTCGGAGCGCATCTGCCTCCTGAACTGCAAGAGCATTCGCTCTTCTCGCCCAGGGTTCTGATTGCTGCTATCTGCGGAATCACGTTGATCTGCGTCATCATCTACGTGTGTTATCTGTACGCCCGAAAGGCCGAGCAACTTCTTGGCCGCTCCGGAACCTCGATGGTCATGCGCTTATCTTCATTCATCCTACTCTGCATAGGCGTACAGATCATTTCGACGGGCTTCAAGGCATATCTTCAAGCACTAGGTAAAATCTAGCCGCGTTTGTGTACAAATTACGAGTGACCGCCGAAAATTCTCACGCTCGAGTCCGATCATTATTTTTTGCGCCATACGATGGAGACGGACTCAGGCGATAAATTAAAAATCCGCGGACCGAGCGAGTTTCTAAACTCAGTCCCTCGGGACGATTGAATTTCAGACATGTCCAAATTCAGTTGGCCAACGCATGAAGGCTTCACTGACCCTAAGATGCTGGAGGAGACTGTCGAACGAAGGGCACGCCTTCACAACCTGCGGGCTTTAGAGTCTGCGTGAGAACTGTTCTTTGTAGATCCGTGCCGTAATGACCCAACAAAGACCCGGGCTTTATAGCCCTCCATAAACCCACTAGCCCCACCTGGCCTTTAACGCGGGTGGAAAAGAACCGCAGGGTTACCCGACGCAATCAGTCCCGAAGGGACGCGACAGTCTGTAGCCCGGCACGGGAGTGCCGGGTGGGATTTCACGCAAAATCGAGTCCCGAAGCGACGACACAACGGGAATTCTCACACACCCTCTTTAAGTCCCTGAGGTACTTTCTGTTCGGGAACGCGGATCGATCCAGGATCTGCGAATTTAGTCCCGTAGGGACGGCTGAACTTCAGAGCTGTCCAAATTGGTGGAGCAACTGGCTTTTTGAGGATGTAACTTGTTGATTGCTTTGAAGCGCGCTTGGCGGAATAAATTCTGGTTGCATGTAGATCGTCTGCTGCCCAAATTGGATTTAAACAATTCCTTGGCTCCGCAACCGCCCTTTCATCCAGCAACCGCCCTTTCCTTGCCACGGTCCTCTCCTTTTTGTCATCCCGAGCGCAGCCGAGCGGATCTGCGGTGCGCCATTCGTGGGCCCCGCTCCTACCGGTCTACAACCTAGTCATCCACCGAACCCTCCTGGAAACATCACTCTCCCCTCTGTTATTCCGGGTTTCCAGGAGTACCCCGTAGAACCGCAGATCCGCTCGGCTTCGCTCCTAATGAACAAAATGTGTCCGGAGATAGAAACAGTGGTGTCGGGGGACAAATAGGCTCGGTTTGAATTGGCGGTATGTTTGCCCTTGGGAATCGGGGAGGGATCGAGGCGCACCGCAGGTTCCTCGCTTCGCTCGGAATGACAAATAGGAGAGGGTTGTTGAAAGGGAGAGGGCTGTTGCCGAGGGAGAGGGCACTCGTGTGTCGAAGGGACCCGATGTCTCCCAGTTCATTCCTCTCTTAACTTGCCTGTGGCTTGCCACAGGCAAGTCGCATGCTCGGGATGACAAAAAGGAGAGCATCGTGGCAAGGAAAGGGCGGTTCCTAAACCGAGGCATTTTAAAAATCTAATTTGGACACGTCTGGCTGAACTTAGCCCAGGACGATAGTCCTGGGTACTTCATGAAACACGATGAAGTCCCGCAGGGACGGCTGAAAGTTGTCCAGGATTGAATTGCGGCCTATTTCCAACCGTCCCTGCGGGACTCTTCAACGGTGCAAGCCGGGCCCAGGACTGCGTCCTGGGCTAAGTTCAACTAAGTTCAACCGTCCCTGCGGGACCCAATTTCTGTGATATCCGTTCTCACACGCCCTCTTAAGTCCCTGAGGTACGCCTTTGCTCGAAGGGTTCTCGTGGGGCGAAGATAAGGCGAAATAATTTCCAGCCACAACCGGGAGCCACTCCCGCTGCTGCCACCCTACAAGTTAAGCCCTAATTAAATCCCGCAAGCGCCACTAAACAACCGGGCGCCGCTGGATTGGATACAAACATTCACTTGCATAACTTAGTTGTTGATGTCTAGAATGGCCGCGCATTCAAAGCAACTTATGCGTGTCGAGAACTTCCCCGGCGCAAGAGACCGCCAGGGGAAAGTGTAATGATGATTCAACGAACTGCAGTACTTTGCCTTCCGCTGCTTGGTTTTTCGCTCACCATAACCCAGATAGGTTGTGGTTACACGAGTTCTGTTCCTTCTCAGATACCAGCCCCATCGCAGCCAGGTAACATCAAGCACATCGTAGTTATCTTTCAGGAGAATGTCTCCTTCGATCATTACTTTGGCACTTATCCGATCGCGCTCAACCTTCCTGGCGAAACGCCCTTCACTGCTCTCCCCCAGACTCCGGCTGTCGACGGGCTCTCCCAAAACCTGTTAGCGCACAACCCCAACTTCGCCAACGCTCGTAACGGGAATGGGGCCAGCAATCCGTTCCGCCTGTCACCCCTCAACGCTGCCACGGCTGATCAGGATCACAGCTATAACCAGGAACAATTAGCCTTTGATAGTGGCGCCATGGATTTGTTCCCACGTTCGGTGGGCGCAGCGGATGGACCCAGCCAGGGAAGTGGGATAGCCGCGACCACCGGCCTCACCATGGGTTATTACGATGGAAATACCGTGACTGCGCTCTGGAACTACGCGCAGCATTACGCGATGAGCGATCGTTTCTTCGGTACTACGTTTGGCCCGTCGACGCTGGGCGCCCTCAATCTCATCTCCGGTCAGACCAACGGCGCCGTCAACGATGGCAACGCTGCGGGCAGTATGGTTTCGGATGGAAACGGTGGATATACGTTGATCAGAAACGCCGCGCCCCTCAACGACATTTGCTCCGCCACCAGCGGCGCTCTTGTCCACATGACGGGTAAGAACGTTGGCGATTTGCTCAATGTGGCCGGCGTAACCTGGGGCTTCTTCCATGAAGGCTTCGATACGTCGATAACCAACGTCAATGGCTCTACGGGTTGTCGCAGAAGCAATCGGTCCGACGTCACCAGGCAAACACCCTTGGACTATTCGCCCGTCGTGAATCCATTTCAGTATTATGCTTCGACCGCCAATCCGCTGCATACGAGACCCACGTCTATTTCGATGATCGGACACACAGAGGACGGCGGCACCAATCACCAATACGACATGCATGACTTCTTCGACGCCCTGAAAGCCGGGAACCTTCCCGCCGTCAGTTATCTCAAGTCTGCAGCTTATCGTGACGGCCACGCCGGTTACTCCGACCCGCTGGATGAGCAGGCGTTTCTCGTCCACGTAATCAACGCCATTGAGCAAGCCTCAGAGTGGCCAAGCACAGTTGTCATCGTTACCTACGATGACTCCGACGGTTGGTATGACCACGTGAGCAATGTTGTGAACGGCAGCGAAACAGCGAAAGACGGCTTTTCTAGACCGGGAAAGTGCGGCGACGGATCGACCGCGCTTCCCGGTGTGGACCCCAACACATTACATGCGCAAGGCAGATGCGGTTATGGTCCACGCCTGCCACTCCTGGTAATCTCGCCCTGGGCCAAACCGAACTACGTTTCTCACACCCTGACTGACCAAAGCTCTATCCTCCGCTTCATTGAAGACACCTTTTTGAACCAGCAGCGAATCGGTGGGGGGTCCTATGATCAGGTCGCCGGCTCTATCGGCGACATGCTTGACTTCAGTACCGCATCACCCCAGAATGGGGCGGTGAACCTGCTCGATATTACGACTGGGCAAATCCAGAGACCCTAAGTGGTGCTCAATCGCCGCGATCTGCTAAGACATGCGGTGCTCTCCGTCCCCGGCTCCGCCCTCGTCTTGCGCACTAGGCTCCGTCTTGCGGTCAACCAGCTCGCGCCTCCTTCCGGACCCACCCGCGCCATCAACGCGCTGCAGCTCGAGCCCTTTGTCGATCCCTTGCCTCTTCCTCAGCTGTTGCCCCTCCAGGACGGGAGCTTCCGCGTCACCATGCGCGAGATCCGCGTAAAAATGCACCGTGATCTTCCGCCCACCCGGCTGTGGAGTTATGGACCAGACGCCATCGGCCCCTTGCTCGAAGCCCACAGTCATGAAGAACTGGTTGTCGAATGGTGTAATCAGCTGCCGTCGCGGCACTTCCTCCCCATCGACTACAGCCTCCATGGCTCCGGCCGGGAGCTGCCGGACTCTCGCACCGTTGTCCATCTGCACGGCGGCCGAACCCCGGCAGTAGATGACGGCTATCCCGAGCATTGGTACCCAACCGGTCAGTCGCGCGTATGCCACTACCCCAACCGTCAGGGCGCAGCCATGCTCTGGTATCACGACCACGCCATGGGTACCAGCCGCCTGAACCTGTATGCCGGCCTGATGGGCGTTTATCTGCTTCGTGATGCGCACGAAAAACAGCTCAACCTGCCCTCCGCCAACTTTGAGCTGCCTCTGGTGCTGTGCGATCGGATCTTCGATCACCAGGGGCAGTTGTTCTACCCCGTTTCTCCCGACCCGCAGCATCCCTGGATGGATGAGGTGGTCGGCGACGCCATGGTCGTGAATGGCCGGGTGCAGCCCTTTTACGAGGTCGAGCCCCGCCGGTATCGCCTGCGGGTGCTGAACGCGGCAAATGCCCGCTTCTTTCGCTTGGGATTGTCCAACGGAGCTTCGTTCCAGCAAATTGGAACCGACCAGAGCTTCCTCCCTGCTCCGGTAAAACTGACCACGCTTCTCCTCGCCCCCGGAGAACGAGCCGATCTGATCGTCGATTTCGCGCCCATGCGCGGTGAACGCATCCAATTAACCAATGGAGCGTTTCAGATGATGCAGTTCCGCGTCGCCTCGGCCCTTGCTCGGGACAGCAGCCACGTCCCCCGCACGCTGTTGCCCATGACCTCCCTCTCCCTGAACGCTGCGCTGCGAACCCGGGAGATGACTCTGAATGAGTTCAAGGACCCCGCCGGCAACCCGATGGTCATGCTGCTCAACCGCACCCCCTGGCACATGCCGGTGACCGAGATAGCGAAGCTAGGCTCGACCGAGATATGGTCCTTCGTCAACCTCACCGACGATACCCATCCCATTCATCTTCACCACGTTCGCTTCCAGGTGGTCGATCGCCGGCCCTTTGATCGCGACCTCTACCTGTTGCAGAACGCGACCCTACATTTCAGCGGCGCCGCAACATCGCCCAACCCGAATGAGCAGGGGTGGAAGGATGTCGTCCAATGCCCGCCCAACATGGTCACCCGCATCCACATTTCCTTTGGGGGATATCCAGGACGCTATCTCTGGCACTGTCATGTCCAGGAGCATGAAGCTAACGACATGATGCGTCCCTACGTCATCCTGAAGTAGGGCAAATTATAATGATCCCGAGCTTGAGAGTACCCAGTCGACATTTCGTTCTCCTTGCCGCGTTCCTGGTTCTTGCCGTTGGATGTAGAACTCCTGGTCATGACAAGCCAATCGGTCAGTTTGTCGTCATCAAAGCTCCCCTCGGCTTGCCGCCGGTTCCCATACCCGCGAACAATCCTCCCACCCTCCAAACCATTGCTCTTGGACGCCAGCTCTTCTACGATCCCAGGCTGTCCAAAAACAACACTGTGTCCTGTGCCTCCTGCCACAACCCGAACATTGGCTTCACCGATGGCTTGGCGATTGCGCGAGGAATCGGCGGATTGATCGGCAAACGCAATGCTCCCACCCTATTGAATGCGGCCTACTCCCCACTTCAATTCTGGGATGGCCGTGCTCCCACCCTCGAGGCCCAGTCGGCCTTTCCCATTTCCAACCCCGTCGAGATGAATCAGCCGCACGACGTTTTTGTGGGGAAGATTCGCCGTGACCCAACCTACAAGGCCGAGTTTGCGCAGGCCTTCGGGCCCAGGAACCATTACCCTCGGGCTCATCGAGAAGTCTCTCGCCAGCTTCGAACGAACCTTGTTGAGTGGCAACTCACCCTTTGATCAATACCAGTACGGCGGCAACAAGCAGGCGCTCACCCCCCCTGCGATCCGCGGCTTGGCCATCTTCAAAGACCCGAACCGGGGCAACTGCGCCGTCTGCCATACCATCAATGATCATTACGCCCTCTTCACCGACGGAAAGTTTCACAACACCGGCGCCGGCGTGAATGGAGAAGGCGACTTCAGCGATCTCGGCCGTTTCGATCAAACGAAAATCCGGACGGATAAGGGAGAGTTCAAAACCCCCACCCTCCGCAACGTTGCCCTCAGTGCTCCCTACATGCATGATGGAAGCCTCAAGACGCTCAATGATGTGGTTGACTTCTACGCCGGAGGCGGCAATTCAAATCCCTATCTGGACAAGGACATTAAGCCACTCCACCTGTCAGCGCAGGACCGCGCGGACCTGGTCGCGTTTCTCGAGTCTCTCACTGGCCGCATGCCCAGGAACGCAGGACCGCCCGGGAAGGAATAGTCTAGAGATCGAGACATGAGACCGAATCACTTTGTTGCTCTCTGCTGCGTGGCCGCGCTCCTCGCCGGTTGTTCAGGAAAAAACAAGACGGCACCGCCGAAGGCTGCGCAAGCCACACCCGCACCCGTGTACTTCAAGGTGGATCCGGAAACGGCCAGTACCGTCACCGGGCGCATACTTTACAAAGGGAAGCGACCGGCACCGAAAGTGATTGACATGAGTGAAGAGCCGGCCTGTGTCGAGGCGCATAAGGGAAAGGCTTACAACGAATCACTGGTCGTAAACAGAAAAGGTGAGTTGGCCAACGCGTTCATTTATGTCAAAACCGGCTTGGAAGGAAAGACTTTTGCCGTTCCTGCGGACCCGGTCACCATCGATCAGAAGGGCTGCTGGTTCCATCCCAGGGTCCTCGGCATTCAGACCGGGCAGACATTGAAAATCGTCAACTCCGATCCCGTGACCCACAACATTCACCCCATGGCGCAAGTCAACCGGGAATGGAACCACAGCCAGGGAGCCGATGATCCTCCCATGGCGCGCAGGTTCTTCAAGCCTGAAATCATGATCCCCGTGAAATGTAACATCCACAGTTGGATGCACGCCTTCATCGGAGTTCTCGATCATCCTTATTTCGCTGTTTCGCATGACGACGGAACCTTCGAAATCAGCAATCTGCCTCCAGGCACGTATACCATCGCCGTTTGGACGGAAACACTCGGTACGCAAGAGCGCCAACTCATCGTCGCTCCCCACAGCAAAGCTGAGGCCAACTTCACCTTCAAGGAAAAATAAACATGCGCAACTTCGGATACGTCCTTTTTGCCCTTGGCCTGACAATCGTTTCGGCGGGATGCAACAATTCCCCCAAAGCTCCCGAGCAACACTCCGCGCAAGCAGCGCCCGCGGAGACCTCGGCCCCGCGAGTTTACGTGACCAATGAAGTCGGCGGCGATCTAAGCATCATCGATTCCGGCAACTACAACGTGCTTGCCACCGTCCCGCTGGGTAAACGCCCTCGAGGCATTCATTCGAGCCCCGATGGCAAAACAATCTATGTCGCGCTCAGTGGCTCGCCCATTGCCGGCCCGGACGTGGATGAGAGTACCCTTCCGCCGCCCGACAAGACTGCGGATGGAATCGGTGTCTTCGACGTCGCGCAGCGGAAACTTGTACGTACGATCCCCGGCGGCTCCGATCCCGAAAACTTCGACGTCAGCCAGGATGGAAAGCAACTGTACACCTCGAACGAAGACCAGGCTGCCGTCAGCATCATCGACATCGCGTCTGGCGTCGTAGCCAAGACGATCCCGGTGGGCGCGCAGCCGGAAGGTGTGAAGGTAACGCCGGACGGGAAGCACGTCTGGATCACTTCAGAAGAAACCGGGACTATCTCTGTACTTGATCCTGCAGCCGGCAAGATCATCAAGACTTTCAAGGTTGGCCACCGTCCCCGCAACATCGCCTTTTTCCCTGACGGTTCCCGAGCCTACGTCAACGCAGAAAATGACGGAACGGTCGTGCTTGTGGATGCGAAGAAGTACAAGATGATCAAAGCCATTCCGCTCGGCAAGCCGGGTGTCATCAAGCCCATGAATGTGATCCTCTCCCCGGACGCGACGAAACTCTATGTAAGCACAGGCCGCGGCCACCAGGTCTTCACCGTCGACACCGCGACCAACAAAGTCCTAGGCTCGGTCGAGGTCGGAGCTCGCCCTTGGGGCATAGCCCTCTCGCCCGACGCCAAGACCCTCTATTCCGCCAACGGACCCTCCAACGACGTCTCCGTCGTCGACCTCGCAACCAACACAGTGACAAAGAAAATCAAAGCCGGCAAAGGCCCTTGGGGCGTCCTCGTCCTACCGCGTTAAGCGCTGAGTAGGTCGAGTTCTGGGGATCTGGATCTCTCCACCAAGGTCTTTAGCTTTGGACGGGTGCCGGGATAGGAGACTCCCCGCAAGCCATCACGTCGTAACGGCGAATGAGTAACATGGCAGAATAGGGCGCGGGTTGCCATGTATACTCGTTTCGTCCTCGCACCCCCCACGAGAACTCCAGTGATGCTCAGGCAAGGCACAAACTGCTGGGCGAGAGTGAGGTCTTGTGCGCCGCTTGCTTCTTCTTCCTGCCTTTTTGTTGACGCTGAATGCTCTGTCTGGCCTCGCTGCCGGGCAAACCGCCGCCACAACAACCGTGACCGCCAATCCCAGCACGACAACGGTCGGCTCCGCTGTCGGGCTCACAGCAACGCTCCAGCCGAGCGCCGCGACCGGCGGAAAAAAAACCATTCCCAGGCCCACCGGCACGATCACCTTCCTCGATGGCTCGATGCCCCTGAGTGATACACCGCTTGCTCTTGTCCCGGACGGTCTCGCCAGCGCCACCTTTCCGCAGACCTTCGGAATCCCTGACCCTACGTTGACGGCACAGCGGACTATTCCGTATACGGGTATCTATACGGGCGAATTAGTGGGCGATCTGAACGGCGACGGAGTCCAAGACCTTCTTATCTATAATTTCGCAACTCCATTCTCCGCGCAGACCTTTACCAGCAACGGGAAAGGCGGCTACAACACTGGTGCGGTACAGACGTTCAGCTTTGTTGGTGAGTGTTCCGCCGGCGGTTATGATGTAGTCGGCTCTCCGCAGCTGATCGACTTAAACGGGGACGGTAAGATCGACATTCTATGCGGAACACTGGTCGCCTATGGAAATGGAGATGGAACCTTTGCCCAGGCGGTTCCCGTTCCGTTTCTTTCTAGCGGATTCTACACCGCATACGCAGCCGATCTAAACGGAGACGGCAAGACCGACATTCTTGCCGTGCCTACAATCAGTCAGCCAGAGCCGGGATCACCAGTTCAATTTGCATTCACGGTTTTCCTCAACCAAGGTGGAGGCTCCTTCGCACCTGCAGGAACGTTCCCTGTTGCCCCGATCTCTTATCAGCCGGGCACGGGGTTCTTTCCTCCGATAGTCGTAGATCTGAACAACGATGGCAAACCGGACCTGATTTCGCAGACTCTAACCTTCGGATTCACGCAAGAAGATAACCCCCAACGAAGCGTCGACGTGCTGCTGAATAACGGAGATGGCACTTTCGGCATGTATACGCCGGTTACCCTCTCAACCCCGCCAAACAATGATGGAGGCCCGGCGCCCTACGTAATGGGTTCCGGGGACGTTAACGGCGACGGCAAACCGGATCTTATCCTGACCTTAACGGACACTGCGGCAAGTGTAGATGCCATGGTGCTTCTGGGGAACGGAGATGGGACCTTTCAACCGCAGATTAATCTGATACTGAACGTTGAACTCGGCCCTTCGGCCAATCAGGCTCCCTCTATTTCAGTTGAGGATCTTAATTTAGACGGCAAGCAGGATCTAATCTTTGGCAATGGCCAGGTCGCGCTGGGCAATGGAGACGGGACCTTCGTTTTGTCTGCCCCGCTCTTTGCCTATCAACCAGGAAGCGCTGCACCCCCTTACGCATTCCCTCTGCTGCAAATGACGCTTCCCGGCAATCTGATACCCTCTCTCGTCTACTTGTTGCCTACGGCCACTCCACCTGCAGTGTCTGTCTTTACGCCGCAAACCAGCAGCTCGGGCGCGCTCTCGCTCACAACTTTGGCCGTAGGAACGCACACCATCACTGCGCGATATTCCGGCGACGGAAACTACTCCGCGGATACCTCCGCAGCGGTTACGGCTACCGTCAACCAGGCGGTTTCCACCACTGCGGTCACATCCTCGGCCAATCCGAGTTCCGCCGGGCAGAGTGTAACCCTGACGGCCAAGGTCGCCAGCAACGGACCCACGCCCACGGGCAATGTGACCTTTACCTCTGGATCCACAACGCTCGCCACGGTCTCACTGAGCGGAGGATCGGCAGCTTACACAACTACGTCATTCACCAACGTGGGCACGTTAGCAATCACTGCCTCGTACGCGGGGGATGCCAATACACAAGCCTCCTCTGCAACACTCAGCCAGGTGATTAATGGCGCGACTCTCACGTTGTCGCCGTCGAGCATCACGTTTCCCGGCCAATACGTGGGCACTTCAGGTTTGCCGCTAACGGTCACGGCGACAAATCCAGGTAGTGCTCCTCTAACCATCACAAGCGTAACCACCAGTTCCAAGGACTTTGGCGTGCTCAACGCTTGCGGAGGCAGCCTCGCCGCCGGATCCAGTTGCGCGATCGGAGTGTTCTTTGACCCGTCGAGCAGTGGGGCTGTCAGCGGAACGCTCACCATAGCCGACAACGCCAGCGGGAGCCCGCAAACTATACCACTAAGCGGCTCGGGGCAGGACTTCTCATTCACCTCTTCCTCATCGACGCAGACGGTTACCCCTGGCTCGACTGCCACGTACACTATCGGTGTTAACCCGATTGCCAGCTTCAATCAGACGGTGGCGCTGTCCTGTAGCGGAGCGCCCACAGGTTCTACGTGTTCCCTGTCACCCAGCTCAATCGCGCTTTCAGGTTCTACCCCAGCATCGGTAACCGTTTCTGTGACGACCATGGGTAATTCTGCCGCCGCTACTCAACCACGGAGTCGCCAGGGCACGCAAATGCCAATTTTATTTGCCATTTGCGGCTTGCCAGGTTTGTTGCTGTTGGGCGTTCGACGTTCTGCCCTGTACACGGGAAAAACTGCGGCGATCTACGGGGTGGCGTTACTGGGAATCGTTTGTTTTGTGGTGGCGGGCTGCGGCGGAAATAGCAGCAACCCCGGCGGCGGGGGCACAGCAGCGAACACCTATACCTTGACTGTTACCGGAACATTTGCTTCTGGCTCTGCCACTCTAACCCACAGTACGAACCTCACGATGGTTGTTCAGTAGCTCACAGAAGCTGCCTACCCACATTTTTTCTGCCCGCAGCAGTAGCAGGCCAAATCAACTACCCGCTAGCTGCCGCAGCACGAACTGCAAAATCCCACCATTCTCGTAATACAAAATCTCCTGCGGAGTATCAATCCTCACCGTCGCCTGGAAATCCTTCTTTGCGCCAGCACCATCCGTCGTCTGAACCTTCATCGATCGCCCCTGGGCAAACTTCTGCTCCAGCATCTGGCGAATCCCCTCCAGGTCAAATACCTCCTCGCCCGTGAGCCCAAGCGACTCCGCACTCTGACCGCCTTCAAACTGCAACGGCAGAATCCCCATCCCCACCAGGTTAGACCGGTGAATGCGCTCATAGCTTTGCGCAATGACCGCCCGCACCCCAAGCAGACGGGGTCCCTTAGCCGCCCAATCGCGGGAAGATCCCGACCCGTACTCCTTCCCAGCAAGAATCACCAGCGGAACACCCCGTTCCGCGTACTTAACCGAGGCATCGAAAATACTCATCTGCTCGCCCTCGGGCAGCAAACGAGTCACTCCACCTTCCGTCCCAGGCGCCAGCTTATTCCGCAGCCGCACATTCGCAAACGTGCCCCGCACCATCACCTCATGGTTGCCGCGCCGCGATCCATACGAATTAAAATCCGTCGGTTTCACGCCATGCTCAACCAGGTACTTGCCCGCAGGTCCGTTCAGCTTGATAGACCCGGCAGGAGAAATGTGATCGGTCGTGACGCTGTCTCCCAAAACCGCGAGCACGCGAGCGCCTTTGATGTCCACTACTGGAGCAGGCATGGCTGGCATTCCATCGAAATACGGAGCCTTGCGGATATAGGTAGAATCGCGCTCCCACTGATAAGTATCGCCAGTAGGGAACTTGAGATTCTGCCAATTCTGATCACCATCCGTAACCGTTGCATATTCCTTGCTGAAGATCTCAGAATCGATAGCCGAAGCAATGGTCCTGTTCACTTCTTCCTGGGTGGGCCAGATATCCTTCAAATACACTGGCTTTCCTTGCTTATCCTTGCCCATGGGCTCAGTGTCGAAATCATGATTGATCGTGCCCACCAGCGCGTAAGCCACCACCAGCGGTGGCGACATGAGGTAATTTGCCCGCACTTCTGAATTGATCCGGCCCTCGAAGTTTCGATTGCCGCTCAACACCGACACTGCAACCAGGCCATGGTCATCAATCGATTTGGAAACGTCCGTCGGCAACGGGCCGGAATTCCCAATGCAGGTAGTGCACCCGTACCCCACCACCTGAAAACGCAGCTTGCCGAGAGGCTCCAGCAGTCCTGCTTTCTTGTAATAGTCCGTCACGACGCGGGAGCCTGGCGCTAACGATGTCTTAACCCAGGGCGGCACGCTCAAGCCCTTCTCTGCTGCCTTTTGCGCAAGTAAACCGGCGGCGATCATCACCGACGGATTGGAGGTGTTGGTGCAACTCGTAATCGCCGCGATCACAATCGACCCATGGTCCAGGTAGGGATCGACATCTACCCCGAAGCGCTCCTTGACCGTGGTCGCAGGTCCCTTCTCTGGCGTGGACTTCTCGCCCCCGTTCGGCCAGGTGTGCCCACCCTCACCCTCCCAGCGGATGGTCTGGCGTTCCTTGCGGTCTGCCGCGCTCGGTCCCAGCAAGCTTGGTAGCTGCTGTTTAAAGCTCGTGCCCGTCTGCGAAAGGGGCACTCGATCCTGGGGCCGCCGCGGTCCTGCCACGCTGGGCTCAACCGTCGAAAGATCCAGTTGGGTCGTCTGCGTGTACTCTGCCTCAGGCGAGTCGGCCGTATGAAACCATCCCTGTTCCTTGCTATATGCCTCGACCAGCCTGATCTGCTCCGCGCTCCGCCCTGTCAATCGCAGATATCGCAGCGTCTCCGCATCCACCGGGAAGATCCCGCAGGTGGCCCCATACTCCGGCGCCATGTTGCCAATCGTGGCCCGGTCCGCGAGGCTCAGCTCGCTCACTCCTGACCCATAGAACTCCACAAACTTACCCACCACTCCAAGCTTCCGCAGCATCTCCGTCACGGTCAGCACCAGGTCCGTGGCCGTGGCGCCCTCCCGCAGCTTACCCGTCAGCTTGAATCCAACCACCTGCGGCACCAGCATCGAAACCGGCTGGCCCAACATGGCAGCCTCGGCCTCGATGCCGCCAACACCCCAGCCCAGCACCCCTAATCCGTTGATCATGGTGGTATGGGAATCCGTGCCCACCAGGGTGTCGGGATAAGCCCGGACCACACCATCCTTCGCCGAAGTCGTAAAGACCACTCGAGCCAGGTACTCCAAATTCACCTGGTGGCAGATGCCCATGCCCGGGGGCACAGTGGAGAAATTGCGAAACGCCGTCTGCCCCCACTTGAGAAACGCATACCGTTCCCGGTTGCGCTGAAACTCAAGCGCTGCATTAATGGAATACGCATTCGAAGTACCGAATTCGTCCACCTGCACCGAGTGGTCAATCACTAATTCCGCGGGCTGCAGAGGATTAATCTTCTCCGGATCCCCGCCCAACTGCTTCATCGCATCGCGCATGGCTGCCAGATCGACAATCGCCGGTACTCCGGTAAAATCCTGCATCAAAACCCGCGCCGGCATAAACGCGATCTCGCGCGCCGGTTCGGCCTTAGCCTGCCACTTGGCTAAAAATTCTATGTCGTCCGCGGTTACGCTCTTGCCATCCTCCTGCCGCAGCAGGTTTTCCAGCAGCACGCGCAGGCTATACGGAAGACGACGCAGCGAAAGGCCTTTGGCCTCCAGCGCATCAAGGCGGAAAATCTCGTAACTCTTGTTGTCGACCTTCAACGTCGATTGGCTACCGAAGCTGTTCATAATGATTTCCTCTCTGATATCGCGCAAAATTGCGCAGGCGCGAGCCTGATCAAAAACTGGTGGACAGAATCTGGTGAAAAATAAGTTAGGAGGAAAGGCTCCGTCCACGGTCAGGCTTGCCGTGACGGAAACGCTTGTGCAGGAAGTCGCGAAGTCTGCTTCGGGCGTTCATGTCCGCTCACTAGTTTAACAGGCTGCGGCAAAACTTCGTTTCGTATCAGGCCACAACCTTAGTCGGGCCGCACAGACCCAACAAGGACCCGGGCGTCAGCCCCTGAAGTAAGCCTTTGCGCGAACATGGGCTTTAAAGGGTGGAAAAGAACCGCAGGTCACCCGACGCCACCAGTCCCGAAGGGACGGGACAATCTGGAGCCCGGCACGGGAGTGCCGGGTAGGATTTCACCCAAATCGAGTCCCGAAGGGGCGACACAATGGGAGTTCTCACGCAATCTCCCCAAGCCAATCTTTTTTCCGCAGCCTGTTAAACCCTTCACCGTTAGACGCTCAATGCCAGGAGCACCACATTGAGAGCCAGGATCAGCCCCACCGTCAGCCATCCCAGAAAATTGATCACCGGGCCATTGGTGAACCCGCCCATCAATTTATAGCGGCTGCAAAGAACGAGCAGCGGTACCAGTGCAAACGGCAGGGTAAAGCTGAGCACCACCTGGGAAAGAACCAGGATGCGAAGCGGATCCAGCCCTAGGCCGATCACGATCATCGCCGGTAGCAAAGTAAGCAGCCGCCGCAGAAAAATGCTGAAGCGGACTTTCAGGAATCCCTCGAGAATCATCTGCCCAGCGAGGGTGCCCACGGTAGACGAGGAAAGACCGGAACACAACAGTGCGATCGCGAAGATGGTAGCCGAAGCAGGGCCTAGTAACGGGCCCAGGGTCCGGTGAGCCTCCTCGATTGACATGTCGCTGCGCCCGGTGCCGGCAAAGGCTGCCGCAGCCACAACCACCATGGCCGAGTTCACCAGCCAGGCCCCGTTCATGGCGGCAAACACGTCCAGCAGCTCCAACCGAAGGTGGCGTAGCCGAGACAGGTACCGATCGTCGGACGGTGCCAGATGCTGCTCCTGCACCTTCAACCGTGGCTGAACCAGGCCCGAATGCAGATAAACCACATGCGGCATCACCGTCGCCCCCAGCATGCTGACCGCCACGTAGATGCTCGAGCGATCCAGCCACGGAACCGCCGTATGGTAAGCGATCTGCCGCCAGTCCGGATGTACCAGGAAGATCTCCACCAGGTAACACAGCCCGATCACCAGAACAAACACCATGATGCCAAGCTCCAGGCTCCGGAACCCCCGCAGTTCCAGTGCCAGGATCGCAAAAACGCACACGGCCGAGACAATCGCCGCCAAAAACATCACCGTGGTCTTGGCCATGCCTAGGTGCAGAAAGTAGCCGCCAAACAACAGGTAAAACCCGAGTGCGGCGCCCAGAAATTCCGCCAGATCGGTGGCCAGCGCCGACAGTTCAGCAGCCACCCACAAGCCAATCGTCATAGGACGCGAGAAATGTTCCCGGCAATTCTGCGGCAGCGTCGCTCCGGTAGCGATGCCTAGTTTGGCGGAGAGGTATTGGATGAGGATGGCCATCAAGTTCGACCACAGCAACACCCAAAGCAGCTTGTACCCGAACCCCGTCCCGGCAATTAAATTCGTTCCAAAATTGCCCGGATCGATATAGGCAATGCTGGCCACGAATGCCGGCCCGAACCACGACAAAACCTGGCGAGTTTTCAGATTGGAAAGCAGCGCTGTGGGCTCGGACGAGGAAACTGGAAGCGAGGGTGGAGAAGCGGGAGCCATATCGCGAATCCTCGATCGCTGCGGAGTTCAGCGGCTGCCGTTTCAGTATAGCCTGCATTTCCGTTTTTTGTTAACTATAGTTAACGACCCCTTCATAGTCCGGCGCGGCTGCGGTAGTCTTGCCCAGGGGGCCAGTGGTAAACGAATGAAAGTGCTGGTGATTGGTGCGGGCGGCCGGGAACACGCGTTGGTGTGGTCCATCACCCGGTCCAAACGCGTTTCCGAAGTGATTTGTGCGCCCGGCAATGCAGGTATTGCTCAATTGGCCCGTTGCATTCCTGCCAGCCAACGGGATGTTGATGACTTGTTACGGGTCACGGCGGCAGAAAGTCCAGACCTGGTGGTGGTTGGCCCTGAGCTTCCCTTATCGCTGGGGCTGGTGGATGAACTGCAGCGCCGCAGCATCCCGGTCTTCGGTCCCACGCAAAGCGCCGCCCAACTGGAAAGCAGCAAAGCCTTCGCCAAGCGCTTTATGCAGCGGTACCAGATTCCGACCGCTGCCTATGCTGTCGCCACCAGCGAGCAACAAGCCATGGAGTCGATCGATCTCTTTCATTTCCCGCTGGTGATCAAAGCGGATGGTCTGGCCTCGGGCAAGGGCGTGATCATGTGCGAGTCGCGCCGCGAAGCCATCGAAGCCATCTCCGGCCTCCTCGGCGGAAAACTCCTTGGCGGGGTCCAGGGCGCCATTGTGATTGAGGAGTTTCTCACCGGTGAAGAGCTCTCCTTTCTCACCCTGACCGACGGAAAGCATGTAGTGCCCTTGGTGCCAGCGCAGGATCATAAGCGAATAGGGGAGGGAGACAAGGGGCCAAACACCGGAGGCATGGGTGTGTACTCTACCGACGCCATGCTGGACGGCCAGATGCGCGACTGGATCCTCCATCACATCGCTCAACCCGCAGTGGACGGAATGGCCGCGGAAGACGCTCCCTTCACAGGCGTGCTCTACATCGGCCTGATGATGACCGCCCGTGGCCCCATGGTGTTGGAGTTCAACGCGCGCTTCGGCGACCCGGAGACCCAGGCCATCCTGGCCCGATTGGACAGCGATTTGTTGGAGGCGCTCGAGGCCAGCGTAGCGGGCCGGCTGGGCGACACCGAACTGCGTTGGAAACCCGGTGCTTCCGTCTGCGTGATCGCGGCTTCTTCCGGCTATCCGGGCAGCTATCTCACCGGTCACACAATCAGCGGTTTGGAAGAAGCGGCAAGCATACCGGGAGTGGAAATTTTTCATTCCGGTACCGGCCTGGTGGATGGGCATTACGTCACCGAGGGTGGAAGGGTACTGGGCGTGACCGCGGCAGCCGCAACTCTGGACCAATCGCTATCGCGGGTCTACGAGGCGCTCGGGCGAATCCAATTCGAGGGTATGTACTACCGGCGGGACATTGGCCGCCGATCCTTGAAGATGGCATGAAAAGAGGCCCAGACTGCCGCCCGAATCCTCGGAGCTTCGTAGAGACTCTAACCACTCAGGGAGGAATGACAGGTGTCAAACGTGCCAGATACGGTAGTGGCAGAGGTAGATCCGGTATGCGGCATGAAAGTGTCGCCGGAAAAGGCTGCAGCATCCGTTAACCACGCAGGCCGTACCTGGTACTTCTGTGCTCCGGGTTGCAAGGCAAAATTCGAGGCTAACCCAGGTAAATACGACGGCTCTCAAGCCGCTCCTCTCACAACCATCTCCACAGCCCCGAAACCCGCTGCGTCTGCGCAATACACCTGCCCCATGCATCCTGAAGTGCTCTCCTCAAAACCAGCGGCGTGCCCAAAGTGCGGGATGGCTCTGGAGCCGGCTCAAGCAACCGCCGCCCCGGAGCACATCGAATACACCTGCCCCATGCATCCGCAGATCGTGCGCGATGGCCCGGGCACTTGTCCTATCTGTGGCATGGCGCTTGAGCCGCGTACAGTCACCGCGAGTGCCGCCAACCCAGAATTAGCCAGCATGAGCCGTCGCCTCTGGATTGGCGCTGTCCTGACACTTCCGCTGCTCGCCGTCATGGTCTCCGACGTTCTCCCCGGCCATCCGCTGCAACACCTGCTGCCCGGACGGCTTTTGGGCTGGATGGAACTCATCCTCGCGACCCCCGTGGTCCTGTGGGGAGGCTGGCCCTTCTTCGAGCGGGGGTGGGCCTCGATTGTTCATCGCAGCCTGAATATGTTCACGCTCATTGCGATCGGCAGCGGCTCAGCCTATCTCTACAGTGTGGCTGCGGTCGTCGCTCCGGGCCTGTTTCCTGATACGTTCCGGGACGCCTCCGGGAACCTCGGCCTCTATTTCGAGGCGGCCGCCGTCATTACGGTACTGGTCTTGTTGGGCCAGGTGCTGGAGCTGAGAGCCCGCAGTCAAACCGGCGGAGCGATCCAGGCCCTGCTTGGCCTGGCCCCTAAAACCGCTCGTCGCATTGCCGCCGACGGAAGCGAAGCCGATCTCCCTCTCAGCGAAATCGCGGTAGGCGATCTCCTGCGCATTCGCCCGGGCGAGAAAGTCCCCGTCGATGGCGGGGTGACCGAAGGGCGAAGCTCGATAGATGAATCGATGGTCACCGGCGAGCCCATCCCGGTAGAAAAAACAGCCGGAGACAAAGTGGTTGGTGGAACGATCAACGGGACCGGCAGCCTGGTAATGAAAGCTGAGCGTGTTGGCTCCGAGACACTCCTTGCCCAGATCGTAAAAATGGTAAGCGCGGCGCAAAGGAGTCGAGCCCCCATTCAGCGCCTCGCCGACCGGGTGGCTTCCTACTTCGTCCCGGCTGTCCTGGCTGCAGCTGCGATCACCTTTGCGGTCTGGGCCATGTTCGGCCCTCAGCCGAAGTACGCGCATGCCTTGGTGAATGCAGTCGCTGTGCTCATCATTGCCTGCCCCTGTGCTCTCGGCTTGGCTACGCCCATGTCCATCATGGTAGGCACCGGCCGCGGCGCCAAGGAGGGGATCCTGGTCCGCAACGCGGAAGCCCTGGAAACCATGGAAAAGGTAAACACGCTGATCGTGGATAAGACCGGAACCCTCACCGAGGGCAAGCCCAAAGTCAGCACCATCCTCGCCGCCGAGGGCATCGACCAATCCCGGCTTTTGCAAACACTCGCCAGCCTGGAAAGAGAGAGCGAGCATCCTTTGGCCGCCGCCATCCTTGCAGCAGCAAAACAAGAGAAGCTCGGCCTGTTGCCGGTAGCGGACTTCCAATCCCTTACCGGAAAAGGCGTCTCCGGAACCATACAAGGGATCCACGTAGCTGCTGGCAGCGTCGCGCTGATGCACGACCTCGGAGCGTCATCGCAGACCATGGAGCAGAAGGCTGAATCCTTCCGCCAGGCAGGCCAGACGGTGATGTTCGTCGCCTGGGATAGCCGTTTGGCCGGCTTGGTGGGGGTCGCCGACCCCATCAGGGAATCGACCCCGCAGGCGATCGCAGAGCTCAAGCGCGAAGGCATCAAGGTGGTGATGGTGACCGGCGACAACCGCACCACGGCCGCTGCCTTGGCGCAGAAATTAGGAATAGAGTTCGAGGCCGAGGTCCTGCCCGCACAAAAAGCCGAGACAGTGAAGAAGTTCCAGTCGAAGGGAGCGGTGGTGGCGATGGCGGGCGACGGGGTCAACGACGCCCCGGCCCTGGCCCAGGCAGACGTAGGCATTGCCATGGGGACTGGAACCGATGTAGCGATGGAATCTGGCGCCATCGTCCTGGTTAAAGGCGATCTCCGCGGCATTCTCAAAGCACGCCAACTGAGTCGGCGAACCATGGGCAACATTCGCCAAAATCTCTTCTTCGCCTTTGTCTACAACGCCTTGGGCGTACCCTTGGCCGCAGGGGTACTCTACCCGCTGTTCGGATTGCTCCTAAATCCAATGATTGCAGCAGCCGCTATGAGCTTCAGCTCCGTCTCGGTAATCACCAACGCTCTGCGCCTACGCCAGGCCCAGCTCTAACTACCCCCGAATCTCCGGAGGAAGTCGAAAAACTCGAAGGAAATCGGACCGGTGCCTCAAGGTTGGCCAAACCTGCCGGGCTTGCCGTGGGGCGTGCCCGGGGGAAGCCCTGCAATTGTTTTTACTAACCAAAGAGAGCGCTCTATTTATCGGCCATCGGACCCTTATGGCGCTTAAGGCGCAACTTCCACACATACGGCGCATAGGGCGCTTAAGGCGCAACTTTCACCCAAGCCGAAACCACCTCTACCTCTCCTTCATATCCATCTGCGCCCGTCGGAAAGCATAGTCGCTGACGTGCACCGACCCCTGAAACGGCCGATTAATATCTGCAATCGCCACCAGCACCAGCGAGATGAGCAATGCAAACGCGGCCACCTGAATCACGTGCAACCACCCATTCGACGCGCCAAACATGCACGTTGACGCAACCGTAACCGCCCCGCCGATCAGCAGCACAAACCACAGCACCACCGGAAGCCGCGATGCGCTTTGAACCAGCCGAATACGGCGATATCCGGCCAGGGCGCTGAGCTCGTAGAGAGCGTGATCTTCCGCGGTGATTTCTGTAGGAGAGGCTCCTTTCGTGGTCATCAAAACCTGCCACATTTGCCGCGTGATCTCGCGGCTATCCGTGGGCATGATATTCGCCCCCATTTCTCCCCATTCATGGTCGACAACCGCGTCACCGTAAGCCCGCGCCAAAGTCTTGAGTCTTGCCCCTTCAGCCGCAGGCAGACCGTCCGAAAGCCGGTACACATTCACCAGCGAATTCGCTTCCGCATCCGCATTCAGATCCGCCGCTCCGAAGTTGATCCAGACCGTGTAGAGCATGAATCCAACGATCACGGCATAGGTGGTACCCAAAACGGAAAGCTGCCAGCCGATCAGATCGTTGTGCGCCCGTCTCTTCTCCGCCGGCCAGTAATAGTTCACCGCCGCCATGAATGACAGGGCGCACGTCAAGCCAACAATCACAATAAAAACATCTTGTGGAGTATCCAGCATCGCGCTTCGCCCCAGCGAAAATTTCTTCACAAGTGTATCCCCTGCACTCATCTGCTGAATCCATTCCCGCCCTCACCTGTCATATGTAGGTTTAGATGACAGGGCGCTGTTACACTGCAGGCTTCATAAACACCCTCGCGAATCGAGCAGCCGATGGATTATCAGATCAAAGGAAAATACGCTTTCGTTTGCGCCGGCGCCCACGGAATCGGAGAGGCCACCGCTGACCTTCTCACCCAGGAAGGCGCAAGCGTAATCGTGGCCGATCGTGACCGCGCCACTCTGCAACAAAAGGCCACGCGTTGGACTGGCGTTGTAGCCGCAGATCTAGCTACTGCGGAAGGCGTTGAGCAGGCCACCTCTTACGTCCTCGCCACCTTCGGCAGAGCGCCGGATATCCTGGTCAACAATCTCGGTGTGGGCAACGCTGCATCCTTCGAAGAACTGTCCGATGAGCGCTGGGCGCAAAGCTTTCAGGTAAACCTGATGGGCTGTATCCGAACCTGTCGCGCCCTCGTCCCCAGGATGGCCGAGTTAGGCGGCGCGTCGGTGGTCAACACCGGCTCAGATCTGGCCAAGCAGCCCGAGCCCACCCTGATGGACTACGGAACCTGCAAAGCAGGACTACTCTATTTCAGCAAGGCGCTCGCGCTGCAATACGCGGCCCGCGTGCGAGTGAACACCGTGTTGCCAGGTCCCATCTGGACACAAATGTGGACCCGCCCCGGAGGAATCGTCGATCAACTGGTGGAAAGCTATGGCGTCGACAAAGAGGCTGCCCTGAAGCGTTTTCTGGAGGATCGCCATATGCCTCTCGGCATCGGCCAACCCGAAGACGTTGCCCAGGCCATCGTCTTTCTCGCTTCGCCGCTAGCCAAGTACATTACCGGCGCCGCCCTCGACATCGGCGGAACCCTGCGTGGCTTGATCTGATCAGGAGGCGAGCATGCGCGTAGTCATCATCGGCGGAACTGGCCATATCGGCAGCTATCTGACACCGCGACTGTTCGACGCGGGTCACACCGTCATCTGCGTCAGCAGGGGCCTGAAGACGCCCTATCGGGAACACGCGGCATGGCGCGCCATAGAGCGGGTGGAACTCGACCGCGCCGCGGAGGAAGCCGCAGGTACCTTTGGTGACCGCATTGCGCGGTTGGATGCGGAAGTGGTCATGGATCTCACCTGCTACCGGCTGGAGAGCGCACAGCAACTGGTGGAAGCTTTATCCGGACGGGTCGATCACCTTCTCCACTGCGGGACGATCTGGGTGCACGGACCAAGTGTAGAGGTCCCCACCACGGAAGCAGCGCCCCGGACGGCCTTCGGCGACTATGGGCAAAGAAAGGCTGCCATCGAGGCCTGGCTTCTCAGCCAGGCAAGCGGCTTCCCGGTAACCATCCTGCACCCCGGCCATCTCGTAGGGCCAGGGTGGGTCCCGATCAATCCCGCTGCCAACTTCAATCCTGCCGTCTTCTCCCAGTTGCTGCAGGGGAAACCACTCCAGCTCCCGAACTTCGGGATGGAAACTGTGCATCACGTCCATGCGGACGATGTGGCGCAATGCTTTGTCAAAGCGATGGAGCAGCGAAGTGCGGCATTGGGTGAGGCCTTCCACGTGGTGGCGCCCGCAGCGATAACTCTGCAAGGATACGCCGAGCGCGTCTGTGCGTGGTTCGGGCGTCCGGCTCAGCTCGAGTTTTTATCCTGGGAAGAATGGAAGCAGGGAGTTAGCGAAAGAGATGCGGCGGTGACCTGGGATCACATAGCCCACTCCCCAAACTGCAGCATTGCGAAAGCTCGTACTCTCCTGGGATACGAACCGCACTACAGCTCACTCGAAGCCGTGCGCGAATCGCTCCACTGGCTCATCGGCCAGGGAATCGTCCGAAACTAACGAGCGTCGTTCCAGTGGACCATCGGCAGCCCCGGCGCGGGTGCGCGGAAGTAGGGAATTCTCTTGCCCTTCAGCGAGCCAATATAAATCGTCTTCAAATCGGGCCCGCCAAACGTGACGCTCGCCATCCACGGAGCAATACCCTGGCCGGTGGTGAACAGCACTTCCTCATTGACCGTGTTCTCCAGGAACGCTTTCTCCAGGGCATCCACCTTCTTCGGATCCCCCTCATCCAACAGCAGCCGAAAGTCGCCTTGGGGACTCAGCACAAACAGCTTGTCGGAATACACCATCGTGCCCCACAAATTCCCCAGGCTATCGAACGCGATGCCGTCGGGCCATGCGCCCTTGCCCAGGCTCGATGGTCCGAAAACCTCGCGGTTGCTCAGGCTCCCGTCTTGGCCCACCCGCAATCGGCTCACGCACCCGCCCGTGGTCTCAACCACGTACATAAACTCTTCCCGGGCATCCATGCGGATTTCGTTGGTGAAATGAAATCCGTCGGCGACAATGCGAAACTTCCCGTCGACGTACCGCGCGATGTAGCCATCCGGCAGATCGGTGCGCAGGGCGTGCATCCAGTTCTTGATACGCGTCGAGACTGTGATCCAGATGCGATCCTGGGAATCGCGCAAAACAAAATTCACTTTCCCAATCGGTTCGCCGTCGATGCTGTCCGCGAGAACCTTGGTCGAACCCTCCCGGGTCATGAGCTCCAGGCAATCCGTGCCGAAGTTCGAAATCAAAATGTCCCCATTGCGGGCGAAGGCCAACCCGTTGGGCAGCGTGCCTTCCAGGTACCGGCTTGCCTCGCTGCTTACGCCCTGAAAATGACCTGAGCGCTGCTGAGTAATGATCTGTTGCTTTCCGTCCGGTGAAATCCTGACTACGCCGCCGCGCGCGTCCGCCGACCAGAGGGTGCCGTCCCGCTCCGCCAAAATACACTCGGGGCGCTGAAGGTCGTTGCCAATGTATTGAATCGCCGGCTTATCAAGAACAAATTCCAGGACCGGATTTTCTGTCATGCGAATTCAGCTACCGGCTTCTCCGCGTCCGCATCCGCACTCTGGTCCGCGTTGCTCAGCAGAAGACCGATAGCCTGTGCCACCTTGCACACCTGCTGCGCAGAGACACGAAAGCGCTCCTTGGAAAAACGGGCCAGGGGTGCGGAGACGCCGATCGATCCTACAATCACATCGTTATCCACCCGAATAGGAGCGGCCACGCAGCGCAGATCTTCCGCGTATTCCGCCTCGTCGGTCGCATAGCCCCGCTTCTTGATCAAAGCGCAGTCCTTGCTCAGCTCCTGAATCGAGGTCATGCTGTTCTTGGTATATCGGCGCAGTTGGCCGGAACCAAACAGGGCGCGCAACTCCCTTTCATCCGCATCCGCTAACAAGGCTTTGCCGTGCGCGGTGCAGTAGAGCGGCACCAGTTCGCCCACCTGGCCGGCCACCGCGATTACGTTGCTGGCCGCCGCGTGGTCAATGAACAAAGCGTACTTACCCTCGCGGATAGCAAGGTGCGCGGTCTCGTTGATCTGCGCCGCCAGCAGCTTCAGTTGCTTATTGGCTACCCGGATCAGCATGTTGCCCCAGTCATAGCGATGCGACAGACGCCACATCGAAGAGCCAAGGATGTAGTCCTTCCGCCCTGCCGGGCAGGCGAGAAATCCCCGTCGCCGGAGCGTGTTCGCCAGCCGGAATGCGCTGCTGCGATCGATCCCCAGCAACTCGGTGAGTTCTCCGAGCGAGACAGGTTGTTTGGAAAGCGCGACCGCCTGCAGAATGGTGAGGCCGCGATCAAGACTTTGTATGAAGGGAATCTGGCGAACTTTTTCCTCGGGCATAAAGACGGGTCCGATTCTAGGCTCGAAACGTTATACCCAGCGTCTCCAGGTAAATCTTGCTGGTTTTTACCAATTCCACCGGGGCAGTGGGTGATGGATTTTTAGGGTCGTTGTCGAGTTCACCCATAACCATACCATGAATTTTTCGCCCCGCCATCAAGTCAAGAATGGCGGGAATATTCACCTTCCCTTGTCCCAGAGGGCAGTAGCCGAGAAGGTGAGGATCGACTCCGTTGTAGTCCTTCAAATGCATGTGTTGTACCAGCGGCAGATAGTCTTTCACCACCTGGACCGCATCGGACCCTCCCTTGGTGAGCTGGCCGATATCCGGCCCGAACTTGAGATACTTTGTATCCACCGCGTCCAGCACTGCATAGGTCTCGTCGCGCGACTCGACGCAGGTACCGGTATGTTGGTGCAGCACTACCGTCAGGCCCTGATCGGTAACTGCCTTGGCGGCTTCGTTCAGCGTGCTGACGATATTTGCCTTGTTCGCCGCAAAGTTATACTCATCGCGTTTGACCTGGTTAGGGCCCAGCACAAAGATGCGCCCGTTGTACTTCTTGATGAGCTTTGCCCACGCGACCGCCTTATCCATCTCATCTTTTCGCTTGGTCGAGTCGGTCAGGTTCAGGGTGCAATAACCGGAGATGAGCGGCAAGTGGTGCTGCGCGAGCGCCGATTCCAGCCCTCCTTGCGGCTCCCACTTGGTGAGGACGTCGCCAAACGTTTCAAACCCGTAAAAGCCGAGATTTCCGGTGTCCGTGATTGCTTGCATCACATCATTCGGCCAGGTGATGCCGGTATGACCGATTTGAATGTTCCGTTTCTTCTTTCCCAGGACAGGCAGGGCAGCGCTAGCGGCGCCCAGGACAGCCAACTTCATCAGGCTGCGGCGATTGATCGTCTGTTTTGACAAGCTCATAAACCCGATAAGAGACTACTGTCGCGGGTCGTGATTGTCCAGAAATTTTGCATAATACGCACAGGGTCACTAGTTCGACGGCCGGCGGCCATGGTTTATCATTTCGTTAGCAGGACAGATACCGGAGGCATGAGAAGAATGGTTATGGGTCGCGGGCTTTTGGCAGTGTGCATCCTGGCTTCGGCCGGTGCGATGGGTATTTCGAGCGTGATTGGTTTTGCCGACACCGCGAAACCAGTCATGAATGCCAAGGCCAAGCGCGGTGCCGCCATCTTCCAGCAAAACTGCGTGAGCTGTCACAACAAGCAGCCGGATGACAGTACGCCTTTCGGCCCGCCAAACCTGCACGGCATCTTCAGCAGCAAGCCCATGGTGACGCCTCCCGTTACACAAGCGCAAGCCACCGAGACCATCAAGAACGGCAAAGCGCCCATGCCCGCCTTCGGCTCGATCCTGACCCCGGCGCAGATCAGCGACCTGATTGCCTACCTGAAGGCGCAGTAGGCCAAAGCAGGTACGGGCTTTTAGAGGGTGTGTGATACCTCATTTCGAAACTCAGTCCCGGAGGGACGGCTGAACTTAGCCCAGGACGCTAGTCCTGGGTTGGATTTGAAAGGACGACAAGTCCCGCAGGGACGGCTGGAAATATGCCGCGACGCCATCCTGGACAACCTTCAGCCGTCCCTCCGGGACTAAACGCGTAAATCCTGGTTCTCACACACGCTCTTCAGCCCCTGGGCCTTTTTTCCCCTACTCCGGAAACTCCACATCATCGAAAAACTTGTAATTATCCAGACCGGTCGCAGGCGCGAAAAAGCAAACCACCTTCATCTCCTCGTTCCCGGTATTCCGCAGCATATGTATTTTCCCTTGCGGAAACAGAACCGTGCTCCCTGCCTTAACCGGTTCCACGACTCCCTCGATCATCACCTTGCCTGACCCTTGCACAATATAGATGACCTCTTCGCCGTTGGGGTGGGAGTGCGCCGGCCTGACCGTCTCTCCCGGAGCCACCTGGATCATACACATCGAGCAATGCTGCGCGCCGACATTCTCCTGGGTCATCAACCAGCGAAGCCGTCGCCCGGGAAGATCCAGCGCCGGGATCGAATTTTCCTCCACGATCGGTAACTTCATCTTTTCTCCTTGGCAGCGTGTTCTTGAATAGTGTGAGCGATCGCATCGGAGGTCAAGTGGAAGGCTTCAATCAACTCCTCGTACGTCCCGGAATGAATGAACTGAGGCTGGCCATCGCTCTTGAGTGTGTTGATGGTGACGAGCCTGTCCCATCCGTCGGCCTTCACCTTGCCCCGATTGCGATAGAGGACCTTCAGCAGATTTTGCCAAATGTATCCATTGTTTTGTTCCGCCAGAACTAACCATTGGCCGGAGTTGTACAGATCCAGCAACAGCTTCTCGTCAATGGATGGCATATCCACCACTCCGACCGCAATGCCCGCGTCCGCGCACTTTTTAGCAGCCACCAAAGCCTCATGCACTCCGCGCCCGCTGCTGATGATGGTCGCCTTGTCCGTCGGACTGCTGCGCAGGCGATGGCCGGTCGCAAACTCGAATACGTAGTCACTGCCGTAAAGCACGGCAGACCCCGTGCGCATCACACGCACATAAACCAGGCCTCGATTGCCTTCCATAATCCACTTCATGATCGAAAGCATTTGCTGCGGGCACGAAACATCGACAATCTTCAACTGGCCGACTGCATCGAACGTCGTGCTGTCGTCGTTGCCCATATGCGTGGCGCCGTTCGTGCGGGTCTCAAAATTTGCAGCCGTGGCCAGAAAAGTCAGATCAAGGCCATGGCCTTCACTCAACCACCCGTCCGGAGCCTCGATGGCTTCCTGCCGCTCCTGCGCTCCCACAGCAATGCGACGCAATACCTTCCAATCGAAGAAGGGGCAGAAGGTGCTCACCCAGGTGTTCGAACCCAGGGCCGCGAACGCCTCCCCGATCAGCATCATGTTTGCCTCGGCCACGCCCACGTTCAGGGCCCGCTTCTGATCCACTGCGGCAATGCCTGCTTCGAGGCCGCTGGTAGAGGCGAGGTCCGCATCAATCGAAACCACCGCCGAATCCTTGGCAAACACTTTCATCGCTCCGGTCACGATGTCAGACGCCGCGTATTCCTTCTTGGGGTCAATCTGAGGTAGCGACCGGGCATCGTAAGCGATGCGCTTGTTCCGAGGAGGAACGCGCCTGGTAAGCACCGGCCCAACAATAGTGGTTACTGTGCTTCCCGTAGGATCGATCTCGAGATGCATGCGATGAGCCGCATCCAGCAGTAAGTCTCGGGTCGCTTCGCCTTCCGTGCTGCCGGCCAGCCGATCGCAGTAAACAGCAAACTCATCAATTCTGGCCTGACGCTGGTCGGACTGCAGAGCGCATTCCTGGGCAATCACGCTCTCCGGCATGGTGACTTTATGCTTGTTCAGGAAATCTGAAAACGAGCCAAAACCTTTTCGACTGTTACAAATGATCGCGGTGGGCATTCCGTTGCGAGGACCAAAGCAGAACTTCTCCAGAGCCGCCACTACGCCGTCGTATTGCGTCGCATCCACGTTGTGCGCCTGCCAGCCAAAGGAGCGAAAAACCGTCTCCAGCTCAGGCATGGGAAAAATCATGCGCGTGTGCAGATCCAGCTGGCCGTTGTTGCGATCTACCAGCACACACAAGTTGTCCAGGTGGTTTTGCCCGGCATACATCACTGCTTCCCAGATAGGACCTTCCTGCAACTCGCCGTCGCCGGTCATGCAGTACGAGTCAAACCGAGGGCTGCTTTTGCCCGCGATGGCAAAGCCCTGCGCTACACCAAACCCCTGCCCCATCGGTCCCGTAGCGATATGGACTCCGGGCAGAATCGGCCCCGGGTGTCCATTCAGGATGCTGGCAAACGAGCGCGAATTCTTCAGCGTCTTACGGTCGAAATAACCCAGCTCGGCATAGATCGATGCCAGTGCTGCGACCGCATGCCCTTTGCTCAAAGTAAAAATGTCTTGCCCGCGGCGGGTGGGATCTTCAACGTCCAGGCGAATAAAGCCACCATAAAAGAGCGCGACCAGCGGGATGATCGACGAGAAAGCCCCGCCCGCATGGAGACCCTTGTCGACCGCATCGCGGCTTTGCTCCAGGGTGAGCAGTCGAATGTCGGAGTCCTTGATGGCCAGCAGCTTCAGAATGCCCTGGCGCACCGCGAAGTCTTCATTACGGAGGAATTCACGGCTCAATCGCTCACGCCGAACGGTGGTGTATGCAGGATTCTTCATCATTCCTTCTCGCCGCCTACTTACCGACCCAGCCGCCGTCGACATACAGCGATTGCCCGGTTACGTACTTCGCCTCGTCCGAGGCAAAAAACGCAGCCACGGTTCCAATCTCTTGCGGCTGACCGGTCCGGCCCAATGAGATCTGGCCTATGACTCCGGCCAGCACGCTGGGATCTGGATGCTTCAGAACCCAATCGACCATCGGCGTCTCGATCAAGCCCGGGTGAATGCAATTGACGCGGATTCCCTTGAGCCCCATCTCCGCGGAAACATTGCGCGTGAGCGCCTCGATCGCCAACTTTGCCGGAGCGTAGTGCGTGCGTCCAGGCAGAACCTTGCCCGCCTGGATGGACCCAATGTTGATGATCGAACCAGGGCGGCCCGCCGCTACGGCCTGGCGGCAGAACACCTGGGAGCAGAGCCATTCCCCGCGCAGATTGACGTTGACCAGGTCCACCCATTGCTCGTCGGTCAACTCCAAAAAAGGCACGATGGTTTCGATCCCAGCGTTGTTCACCAGAACATCTACCGGTCCAAGTTCTTTCTCCGCGCGCGCGAACAGGGCTTCCACCTGCGAACGCTCCCTGACGTCTGCCTCGACAGCGATTGCCCGCCGGCCTTTTTTCCTGACCCATTCCGCAACTGCGCAAGCTTTTTCGCACGACCCGACGTGGTTGATGACCACATCAGCGCCTTCTTCGGCGAACACCTCTGCGATGCCTTTGCCGATCCCCTGACTGGCTCCGGTAATGATCGCGACTTTATTGCGGAGCTTCATGATCACCCCTCTGCTCTAGTGGATCGTCCATCCACCATCGACCATCAACACGTGTCCGACCACCATGTCGGAAAGTGGGCTGGAGAGAAACAAAACCGCGCCGACCAGGTCCTCTGGCTGATTCCATCGCCCGCGTGGAATCATTTCCTTGGTGGCCCATTCCTTGTAGCCGGGCCGCTCCAGGATGTTCTTTCGCGATTCGGTCTCGGTGATGCACGGCGCGACTACGTTGACCAGCACGCCATCTTTCGCCCACTCGAGCGATAGGGCACGCGACAGATGGTGAACACCCGCCTTCGCCGCTGCATAAACCGATCGTCCCTTGAAAGCAATCTCTCCGAAGTTGGATCCAATGTTGATGATCCTGCCCCCGCCCTGCGGAATCATTACCCGGGCAGCCGCTTGCGACGCAAAAAACACGCTCTTCAGCGAGGCCGCCATGGTCCGGTCATATTCATCCTCGCTTACATCCAGGGCAGGCGTGGTTCCGGTCCAGCCGGCGTTGTTGACCAGGATGTCGATGCGCCCGAAAGTAGAGTGAGTCTGGTCCATCAAGGCGCGAACCTGGTCGACCTGGGCAACATCGGTCTGCACGATCAGCGCCTTGCGTCCGAGCGCTTCGATTTCAGCCTTTACGGCCTGGACATCATCCTGGCGTTTATCCGGGTATTTCGCCAGCACTACATGAGCCCCGGCGTGAGCCAGCCCAAGAGCGATGGCCCGGCCGATACCTTGGGAGCCGCCGGTGACGATGGCTACCTTGTCCCGCAGCCCGAAGCTTGAGTAATCCATTTAGGTGAACCCTAACCTTGTATGATAAGCGATAACATGTGCGTAAAGTACAAGACAGCCTAACAGTGAACGATAAGTCGGTCAATCACGGACCAGGGAACGGCAACATTACCTATGCGCCGGCTCAGGTAAAGCAAACACATAAAATCCCTGGGTTTCCCGTGCATCCGGCGAGGCTTCGACTGTGGCCCGCTCTCCACCCGGGCCGAGGTGCTTGAGGCTGGGCCTCGCGCTGAACGCCAGATACTCCCTTCCATTTACCTCGTAGACAGCGGGGATACCCTCCGGCCCAGCCGGCATTACCTGTTCCCACAAGATCTTTCCCGTATCTTTGTCGTAGGCTCGAATCGTTGCGTCAGAAATAGTGCCGGAAAAAATCAGACCTCCCGCAGTAACCACCACTCCGCCCCGCGGCCAGAAACTTCCCGTATCTTTGATCCCCCTGGCTGCCAGGTCGGTGACTGAGCCCCACGGGATCTGCCACTTGATGGTTCCCTGGTTCAAATCATAAGCGGTGATGGTCGACCACGGTGGCTTGTTAGCCGGCAGACCTTCGCTCGAGTTCATATACCCGTAGCCGGTCCAATAGCGCATGGGCGGAGCCCCAGGCGCAGGAGGTGGCGGGGGTGGCGGCGGAGCGGAGAGATACGCAAGTATGTCGGGCGGCACGTGAGCTTTCGACGGGGCTGTGAGGTAGGCCACCAGCGCGTCAACTTCTTTTTCAGAGAGGCTGGTGAACGCCGGCATGGGCGAAGCCCCATTCTGGATGGTGCTCTTGACGTGGTCCGCGCTGGTCCGGGTGACGACATCCACCAGCGAAGGAATTGATGGCGGTTGGCCGGTCAGTTCGGACGTGTGGCACGACTGGCAATTTTGTATGTAAAGTATGCGGCCCTCGGTCTCGGGCGTTCCCGTCATGACCCGCTTGGGCCGGCTGGGCTCCAGCTTGATCATCGACGGCGCGTTCTTCGCAGTGATGTACAACGTTCCCGTCGACGGATCGACAGCCCCGCTGCCCCAATTGCCTCCACCATTGTTCCCCGGCATCTCGACGGTATCTTTTGTCCCGGCGGGCGTGAAGATACCGTCGTTGCGGGCATGCTGCAGCTGTTGCTTGATCTTCGCGCGCTCCGCGGGATCGCTGATATAGGGATCAACGTCATCGGCAGTGAATGTCTGCGTAGCAAAGGGCGGCGGTGCGGTAGGGAACGGCTGTGTCGGCCAGGAGTGCTCGCCGGGCATATCGGATTTAGGAACAGGACGCTCCACGATAGGCCAGATGGGCTTGCCGGTTACTCGATCGAAGACGTAGAGAAAGCCGTTCTTTCCCGCCGCGGCGACCACGTCCACCATTTTCCCATCGTGCTTCACGGTCAGTAGCTTGGGCGCGGTGGTCAGATCGTAATCAAAAAGATCATGGTGCACGGCCTGGAAGTGCCAAAGATATTTTCCCGTACGAGCATCGAGCGCCAAGAGGCAGTTGCCGAACAGACCTGCGCCGGTACGATCGGCGCCATAGAAATCATAGGTAGGGGACCCGAGCGGAAAATAGGCGATGCCGCGCTTTTCGTCAATCGTCATCCCGCCCCAGTCATTGGTCCCGCCAATGTACTTCCAGGCATCTTTCGGCCAGGTGTCGTAGCCAAATTCTCCTGGGTGGGGAACCGTATGAAATATCCAGACCATCTTGCCGCTGAGAACGTCATAGGCACGAATATCTCCCGGAGGAGAGTTGTATTCCTCCCCGGTAGCCGAACCGAGAATCAACAGATTTTCAAACACCCGTCCCGGACTGCCGGACTCAATCTGCCGGATCGTTGTCGGATCGCGTCCCAGGCCCTCGCGTAAATCAACATTGCCATGGTCACCGAAGGAGTCCACCAGCTTGCCCGTCCGTGCATCCACTGCATGCAGGATGTTGTCGGTGGAGTAGAACAACCGTCGATCGCCGCGGTCTTTGCTTTCCCAGTAGTTGATGCCGCGATTGGTTATGTTGCGAGGCTTGTTGTTGTCGTGAACCCAGATTTCTTTGCCGGTCACAGCGTCCAGCGCCACCAGGTTGTTATCTTTACCCAGGACGTACATCATGCCGTCGACGACCAGCGGATTGAAGCCGTAACGAAACCCGTTATTGCCGCTGGGATAAAACCAGACTTGTTTCAATTGGCCTACGTTGGATTTGTTGATTTGGGTCAAGGCAGAATATTGCGCCGAGTCCGCGCTGCCTTCGTAATCGCTCCAAGTGGTGTAAGGCTTGGCCGCTTTATCCGAGGCCTCGACTGGTTGATGGGCAACTCCGGCAACCAGTGCGGCAAAGACTGCGGTGGTAAAGACGCCAACTACACTGCCCAGGGTCGGTTTCATCAGTCCCCATCCGCTCTTCGTGTGATTGGCCTTTAAAGCGCGTGCAATAACTCGATTTCCAAACTCAGTCCCGCGGGACGGCTGAAGGCTGTCCAGGATTGCGTTGCGGCCTCTTTTTCAGCCGTCCCTGCGGGACTGGATCGTACTTTCCATCCAACCCAGGACTAGCGTCATGGGCTAAGTTCAGCCGTCCCTCCGGGACTGAGTTTGGAATGGCGTTCTCGAACACGCTTGTTAGTCCCTGAGGTAGGTTTCCTTCCGACTCCCGCCAATCGCTCGTTGGAACATGGCTCCTGAGGGGAGTAGTCCCGCCTCTCCCCCAGGAACCGCACAGCCACCTCGTAACTAGAACGTGATCCTTCCCGCCATCTGCAGCAGTCGCGGAGTATTCAGATCGGTAGTGATATTGCCGAATTGGGCATTTCCGACCACAGTGTTCGGGCTGCCAAATTGGACACGATTGAACAGGTTGAACGCTTCCACCCGGAACTCGAAGGTAACATTCTCACGGATCGGCGTGTCTTTGTAGAGAGCAAAGTCATAGTTGGCAACCCCAGGCGTGCGCAGCTGATTATCTGTCCTGGATTCATTGCCGTAGGTAAAGAGCGGCACTGGATTGCTGTTGAAGCAGGAAACCGCAACGGGCGCGCCGGAGCCGAAGGATCGGAGGTGGTGCAAACCGGATCTGCCCGCCGGCTGACCGCAGCTCTTTCTGCTGTACCGGGTTCCCGTTACGATCGAGCGTGAGCGAATAACCCTTGAGGCCGTCGTCTGTGATGGCCAGGAAACTTCCCTGCATGCCGTCGGACGTGGAACGCAGCCGAAGCAAAACACCGGCATCGCAGCTACCGCCGCACTCAAAGGCCGTGTAGAGGCCGGTGTCTTGAAAAGCGCGATCGAGCACCAGCCAGCCGGCACCGTTTGTGCCGTTGCCAACAATTTCGCCCTGATTTGCGTGCCACGAAGCCTGACCCAGGGTATGCCACCCGGCGAGCGTGGACGCGCCGTCGGGGATAAAGCTCGGACCACTCAGGGCAGGCTCCTGGCCTGGAGTGCGGGCGGCGGCGATCCCAAACACTGCGAGCGCAACCACCACAACACGCTTATCGAACAGGCCCTTTTGATGATTCACATTATGCAATGGCGATTTCATTGAACCGCGAAAATTTATCACGCCCGCCGAAACCCAGTCAACCAGCACGGTAAGGCCTCTGCCGGTCACACGGGTACTTATTTGGCGTCAGTACTCAACCCTGACTAAGAGGAAAAGGAGATGCCGTAACGTTCCGGGATACCCATTCGCTTCGCAACGTCCTCAGGCACGGAAAGCGTCGAAGTTTCCTCGAAACGTCTCGCGCTTACCTGCCCCTGTACTCATACCACTTGAGGGAGTTCGATCCTCGCGTATCGATGCACACGACGTCGCTGCTTCGCCCTGTCCCTTTGATATCGGCGACCGCGCAGCCTTGTGCAGACATGTCGTTGTCCATGAGCATTCTCTGCCAACTCTGTCCGCTAGCGTCGGTGGCCCGATAAAAGAAAAGACCGTTCCGCGTGCCACTGCCGGAAGCAACAATCTCAGGAACGCCGTCACCATCCACATCGACCAACACGAGAGCATGGCCATTCACCAGGCTGTCGTCGATCACGTTGCGCTGGTAATGGCCGCGAGAGTCCTGGGTATACACGACCACCATGTTGCCGTGAAATGGTTCAATAGTGGCGAAGAACTGTTGACCTTTGATTTTTCCCACAGTAATTTCACCGGCGCCGCCATTGGGCCAAGCGGCTGGACTTCCAGCAGAAATCTCCAGGTGTTTCCATTTCCCGTCGGTCCCGAAGCTATGCACAAACACTCCGCTGTATCCGGCCGTCAACAGATCTTGTCGTCCGTCGCCAAACCAATCGAACGGCAACAATCCGTGAACGACCCCTTTGTTTTCCTGCGGGATGAGTTCGCGTTTCCATTCTCCCGGACGGTACATGAGCAGTGGTGTCGGCAAGTGATCCGGATCGGGGAAGCCCTTTGCCTGGGCATTGAGAACAGGCGCCACTACCAACACCTTGTGCCCGTTCCCCGCAATGTCTGCGAAACGGACACGATGCGCTGCCGGCATCCGGTCGATTTCTTTGAGGGTCCAGAGAGCTTTGGGATCGCCACTGCTGTGCAGGATCGCGATGTTGCCCGTGCTCCTGGCCGGGTTCGAACTGAATCCATAGGCTAAAGCGATCTCGGGAATTCCATCATTGTCCAGATCGGCTACAGCCGCGTTGATCATGTGTTCGGCTGGAACGATGACATGGGGTGTCCATGAGGGGTTTTCAAACCATACGAGCGCATCCGCGCCGCTGCCTAAGCCGATGAGGTCGACCTTGCCGTCGCGGTTCAGGTCGGCCGCCACTACTTGGTAGCCGCCCCTTATGCCGGCGGCGATCGTATGCGCGATGAAGGGCGCGGTGATGGGAGGTGGAGTGCCTGCGGGCTGTGCCGTCTGCGTCGCGCCTCTCGCAACTACGCCGGTTAACCCCAGGCTCAGAGACAAAAGCCACCTGCATGCACATTTCATGATGGCCAGATGCTAGAGCATTTCTCCTGGACCTGTCTCTCCTGAAAGGCTATGATCCATCTTTTCTTTCGTGAACCGCTGCAGGCGAGCTTTTGCGTGCGGACGAAATGAGGATGCGATGGCCGGTAAGGTCGACCTTTATGACGGTGAGTACGGAAACTATGAGTCTGACGTTTACCAGCGGGTACGCACCGAGACCTACGGAGTAGATTTCGGTCAGACCAGCTGGGTTACAACCGAAGAGTCCACCCAGATTCCAAGCCTGCTTGCACTCACCGCCAATTCCTCCGTGCTGGAAGTTGGTTGCGGATCCGGGGTGTACGCCTTACATCTTGCGCAAACGACCGGCTGCAGCATTATTGGTTTAGACATCAATGCGTTGGGCATTCACAACGCGAATCAATTGGCGTTGCATCTTGGCCTCCGTCCGCAAGCGCGCTTTGAAGTATGCGATGTTTCCAAGCCCTTACCGTTCGCAGATGAAACTTTCGACGCCATTTTCTCGAATGATGTGCTGTGTCATATTCCCGGAAGACAGGCTCTCCTCGCAGAAATTTACCGTGTGCTGAAGCATGGGGGAGGACGGTTGTTATTCAGTGATGCCCTGGTCATCGGAGGCTTGATCTCGCATGATGAGATCGCGACTCGCAGCTCGATTGGGTATTACTTGTTCAGTCCTCCGGGAGAGAATGAACGATCCATCCTGGAAGCGGGGTTCACCGATCTTGAAGTAACGGACACAACAGAACATGCTGCCCGCATCGCTACGCGGTGGCGCGAAGCCCGCGGGAAATGGAAAAACGAGCTGCTCGCCTTGGAAGGCGATCAAAAATACACCGGACTGCAGCGATTCCTTTCCTCGGTGCAGACGCTGACGCAGGAAAGGCGCCTGCTCAGGTTGCTCTACCAGGCGCGGAAGGCGTAGAGCTAAAGTTGCGCTTATGCCCAGTATCTGGGCAGACTTCAGTCGGGCCGTGCGCGGATCAACAATGAATTAGGCTTCAGAGGGTGTGGGAGCACTCCCATTGTGTCGTCCCTTCGGGACTCGATTGGCGTGAAATCCTACCCGGCACTCCCGTGCCGGGCTACAGGTTGTCCCGTCCCTGCGGGACTGATTGTGTTGGTGACCTGCTGTTCTTTTCTACCCACTCAAAGCCCATACGCTTCCGGGAAAAGTACCTCAGGGACTAAAGCCCAGGTTTTTGTTGGGGCTTTTACGGCCCGACTAAGGTCGTGCCCTGCTACAAAACATGAGAGCGTTCGCTATCAGATCTCAATGCTCGAACAGCAGCATCAGATAAGCGAGAAACAGCAAAAGGTGAACTGCGCCCATCAGCACATTGGTCCGATTGCTGGTGAAGGTGAGACCACACACAGCCAAACTAAGAACCAGCAAAACAGAATTCGCTGGGTCGAGCCCCAACACCACGGTCTTTCCAGTGAACAGGCCGATCGTCAACACCGCGGGAATGGTCAGCCCAATCGACGCCAGCACTGAACCCAATAGGATGTTGATCGAGCGCTGCAAATCGTTAGCCAGCGCCGCGCGGGTCGCACTCAGCGACTCAGGAGACAAAATGAGTGCCGCCACCAGGAATCCGCCCAAGGCTGCAGGCGCATGGAGAACCTCGATCCCATGATCGATGGGTACAGCAATTTCCTCGGCCAGCACCACGACCGGCAGCAGGTACATCAACAACAACGTCGCGTGATAGGTCAACGAATGGGTTTCCCCATGCCCTGTCTCGATCGCAGCGATCGTCCCGTCCACTGCAGGTCTGACGAAATAGTCGCGGTGTCTCCAGTTCTGGATGACCAAAAAAACACCATAGATCGCAACCGACATCACGACCATAAAAACAGACTGAAATGCGGAAAGAGTGGGTCCCGGAGAAGCTTCCGTATAGTTAGGCAGCACCAGGCCGAGCACCGTCAGCGAAACAATTAGAGACAAAAAAGAATTTGCTCCTCTGAGGTTGTAGTCCTGCTCGCGGTGGCGCAGACCTCCCAGCAGCAATGAGACCCCAATCATGCCATTGAGCACGATCATCACCACGCCGAACATCGCGTCCCGCGCCAGTGCAGGTTTCGACTCGCCGGTCAGCATGACTGCCGAGATCATCATGACCTCGATACCGATGACCGCCAGCGTAAGCACCAGCGTACCCAGAGGCTCACCCAGGCGTACCGCCAGGCTCTCGGCGTGATGCACGATGGCGAATGCCGAACCCATGATGACCGCGAAGAGCCACACCAGCATCAAAGCGAACCACAGCGGATTCGAGAGGTCGGCGAGCCACACTTTGCCAAACAGCAGAAACAATGCCGTCGTAACAAAGGCCACGGCCAGAACCCACTCTCGCCGAAGCCCCGAAAGGGAGACGGAACTCATGCAGTAGTCCTACCAGAAAAGAGCTGACGTTGGTGAGCATTCAACGCCGGCGAACCTCAGGCGGAATCTTCATCTTTAACAAGCGAGTTATGCCGTCTCATGATCGTGAACCTGGTTCGCGTGGACTTCTCTCTGCTTCAGGCAGTCTTCGAGAACCTGGTCCAGGGCAGGAACACCTAAGGGTTTCGTAAGATAGCCGTCCATCCCTGCTTCCAGGCATCTCGCCCGATCCCCGCTCATGGCATGGGCGGTAAGGGCGATAATCCGTTGATGAAACGCAGCCTGCTCGAAAAGCCGGATCAGCCGAGTGGCCTCAAAGCCGTCCATCTCGGGCATTTGAACATCCATCAACACCAGGTCAAACCTGTCTTTCTTGAGCGCGGCAAGAGCTTCTTTGCCGTTGGTGGTGACCAGGACCTGATGCCCTCGCTTCTCCAGCAGCCTGGTGACAACCTTGCGGTTGACCGCATTGTCTTCTGCCAGCAGGACACGCAAAGATGGCGTGAGCCCGCGGGCTGGAGCCGAATCGGGCTGCGTGGCCGGAGCTGCGTCCACCGGTGTTATGCCTATCGCCTGCCGGATCGCATCCTGCAACTCCGACGGGCGCACCGGTTTTGACAGGTGCACAGGTATGCCTAGCTCTGCACATCGCGCAATTTCTCCACGTTGGCCGCCAGACGTGAGCATCATGATCGTAGGCGGGACAACACCTGGCAGCTTCTGGAGATGTTCGAGCAACTCGAATCCATTCATCCCCGGCATATGCAGATCGATGAGAATAAGTTGGTAAGCATTCCCGGATTCGCGTGCCGCTTGTACCTGCACGATCGCTTCTGCTCCGCTCTGCGCCGAATTTGCGATCCATTCCCAACCTTTGAGCAGGCCTTCCAGGATGCCGCAATGGGTCCGGTTATCATCGACGACGAGCACCCTGGCCGCATCCTTCGCAACGGGTAGGGTTTCCGAACGGGCCTTGCTTGGGGCGTGATCTGCAGCCAGTTGCGCCGTAAAGTGGAATTGGGAGCCCCTGCCAGGTTCACTCTCCACCCAGATTTCCCCGCCCATCATCTTGACCAGGCGAGCCGATATCGCCAGCCCCAATCCAGTTCCTCCGTAGTTCCTGGTGGTCGAACTGTCTGCCTGGGTGAAGGGATCGAAGATCAGCTTGCGTACATTTGCCGCGAGTCCCACCCCGGTATCGGAGACGGTGAAATGCAGCGTGTATTTCTTGTCTTCCACCGTGTCAATCGTCACCCGCAGCACAACCTCCCCGGCGTGCGTGAACTTGATCGCGTTGCCGAGCAGGTTTACCAGGATCTGGCGAAGCTTGTTTGCGTCCCCTTGCATCGTCTCCGGCACCTCACCGTCGACTTCATACAAAAGCTCGAGCTTCTTCTCCGATGCTCGCAGTGCGAAGGTTTTCAACGTGGTTTCGAGGCTGGCCCGGAAATCAAAATCACTGACTTCCAGATCGTTCTTGCCGGCTTCGATCTTGGAGAAGTCAAGAATATCGTTGATCACGCTGAGCAACGCATCACCCGACAGTTTCACGGTATTGAGATAATCGCGTTGCTCCTCGGTGAGGTCGGTTCCCAATGCCAGTTCGGTCATTCCGATCACGCCGTTCAAAGGGGTGCGGATTTCATGGCTCATGTTGGCGAGAAATTCGCTTTTGGCGCGGCTCCCCGCCTCTGCCGCGTCCTTCGCGTTGCGCATGGCTTCCTCAGCCTGCTTGCGCACGGTGACGTCGACGAACGTCACCACCATGCCGATCACACGATGGTTGCGATGGAGCAGGCGCGACCAGAATTCAACCGGAAAGCCGGTTCCATTTTTTCGCCATAACACTTCGTTGTCCCCGTGCGCACCCAGTTCGTCCAGGAAACCCGCGTAGATGCTGCACTCTTGCACCGGGTAAGGGGTTCCGTCCGACTTGGCGTAATGGATAAGCTCATGCATGTTTCTGCCCAGAAGTTCAGAGCTGTCGTCATACCCTGTGAGGCGCAGGCAGGCCGCGTTGCAAAAAGTGCACTCACCCGCTAAATCCACGCCGTAGATGGCTTCCGGCGCGGACTCCAGCAGCAGCGTGATCAGTTCGCTGCTGTCGCGCAGCGCTGCCTCGGCGCTCTCGCGCTCGGAAATTTCGGTGGCTAGTCCGGCATTGGTGCGAGAAAGCAACTCAGTGCGCTCATCCACCCGCGCTTCCAGCGTCTCCCGCTGTTCGCGAACCTCTCCCGCCATGCGGTTGAAGGTTCGCGTCAACACGCCGAGTTCATCGTCGGACCGCACTGGTAGCGAAGGGAGTGTTTCGCTAGCGTCTTCCGTCAGCAGCTTAGCTGCCTGCGTCAGGGAACGAATGGGGGCGACGATCCGCTGCGTCGCAAGAGTGAAAATGCCGGTCACCGTCAGCATGACAAGAACGATCAAGGACAGGACCCTGCGTTCCATATTGCGGATCGAGGCGACCAGGCGCGCCTGACTGTAGCCGACCCAAACCGTACCCACGATGCCGGTTAATACCTTTTTCCGAACGACGAGTGTCGGTACCTGCTCGCCCCCCAGTTGGATCCACGCATAGTCGTTCACCACCGAGACTTGTCGTGCCAAATCATCGGGGAATTGCGGTACAAACGTGTCGGCCAGGACCACGCCGTTGGGCGCCGTGATGTAAGCCCATTTCACATCGCGAACCCGCAACACCTGATCCAGGGCAGCCTGTGCGGAGGTAATATCTCTCGCGATCAGGGGAGATTCCACCGATTGCGCCAAACCTTCGGTGACGACCTCGCATTGGGCCAGGAAACCTTCTTTGACTCGCGGCAATAGTTGCCAATCCATGGAAAAGTAAAGGATCACCACGACCAGCAACGCACACACCAGCTGCAGCAGGGCAAACTTCCACGAGATGCTGTTCATGGCGTTGGTACGGGCAGCCATTCGCCATTGGCGGTTTTACTAAGCCATACCTTGTGGAGGCCTTGATGGTTTGTTGGCGAAAACTCGAGCTTTACGCCCAGCCCCGGATCGAAATCGTGCAGTGACTCCATCGCGTGGATAAAGTCTTCTCGCGATGAATTGGGGCCGGTCCTGCGCAGCGCCTCGGTGACCACCACGGCGTTGAGCCACCCTTCTAAAGCAATGCCGGTATAGGCAGCAGCAGGATTGTGTTTACGATAGTCCACCACCAGGGGATAACGCAGATCGTCTGGCGAAGGAACGACCTGGCTATTGACGAGGTTCGCCGTCAGGTCTACCTTGCGCTCCTGCGACATCTGCCGCAGTTTATCAAGCAGGGCAGTCGGGCCTACAAAACTGACATTGGCAATCGGAATGGTCCAGCCACTCAGGCGCGCATCGCGGACAAACGCAGCACAGGGACCATAGACTCCCACGGCGACCACCGCTTGTACGCCGGCATCGCGCAGTAATTTCACTTGCGCGGTCATCGATGTTTCAAGGTTCTGGTTGCGCGGATAGGTCACGCTCTTCACGATCTTGAGACCCTTTTCCCGGAGCGCTGCATTGACTCCGATTTCCCCGCTTTTACCATATGCATCTGCCTGGCCGAAGAAACCAATCCTCCGGTAACCCTGGTTGTAGAGATAGCGAACCAGGGCCTGTGTTTCTTCGCGATAGGAAGCGCGAATATTGAAAACAAACCGGTCGTAGGGGGCGGTACGCTGCGGGTCGGCCCCAGTGAATGGAGCTACGTTCACAATCCTTTGCGCCTCGTAGTATTTCAACAGGGGAAGCACCCGCGTCAGGGTGGGTGTTCCCACATAATCGAAGAGGAAAAACACCTTGTCCCGTTCGATCAGCTCATTCGTATTCTGGACGGCCGGGTCTGGTTCATACTTGTCATCTTTGAGGATGATCGAAATCTTTCGCCCATGGATGCCGCCCTGCTGATTGATCAGGTCGAAGTACGCGTTTGATCCAAGAAGCAGGGTCTGCCCGAGCAAAGCGGAGGGACCCGACTGCACGTTCGACACCCCGATGACGATGGGAGGCAGCCCCGCTGTGGTACTCGATGGCGCGGTGCGGCAGAAGTTTGTCAGAACGCAGGCGAGCAGAAGAACTGCAGCTGCAGGCTTGCGCCAAGCCGTGGACTTGCCTCGGGTTGGATGGGTGTTCCCGTGCATGCGATCTGTTCAGGCCCACGGAGAGACAATTCTGCTTCGTGAGCGCTGCGTACGAGCTCTTGACTGGACAGAGTCTCTTTTGACAATCGGCGGATCGGGAGATTTATTTAGTCGAGGGCAAGGCAGACACACCTCCGGATCGCTCCCGCCTAGAGCGTGGTGAACGCCCGGGGTCTCAATCGCAGGTCAGGGAATGCTGGAGATGATCTTCCGATATTCGTCCTCAGTGAAGGCACGGACCGTCTCCGTGTGAACGCTGCCTTTCGAAGCCAGAGCAAGTGTCATGCGAGCGATGGTCGCGTCATCGGGAGCTTCCGCCACTATGGCCATGTCGTATTGCCCCATCAACATCAGGGCGGTGTTGATTTTGCAGCCCGCTGCCTCAAAGGCTTTCTTGCCGGCGTCCAGGCGGGACGGGCTGTCCTTCACCTTTTCCACGCCTTCTTTTGTCCAGCTCAATAAGCAAAGATACGTTGGCATGATCTACCTCGGCGCGAATTATAGGGCCGGGACGTAAACTGTGGCCATGGTATTTTCATGACCTGGCTTTTCTGGGCTATTCTGTCCGCTCTGTTTGCTGCCGCCACCGCGTTGCTGGCCAAGGTCGGTGTGGCCCACGTGGATCCGAACCTGGCCACGGCCATTCGCACCTCGGTGGTCTTGGTCTTCGCCTGGACCATCGCCCTCAGTTTAGGTACGCATGCGGGCCTCGCGCATGTGGGCCGCCGTAGCTGGTTGTTCCTGATCGCTTCCGGTCTGGCAACCGGCTTATCGTGGATTTGCTATTTTCGCGCGCTCTCTATGGGCGAGGCGTCGAAAGTGGCACCCATCGATAAGTTGAGCGTGGTTTTTGTCGTGTTGCTGGCATGGCCACTGCTAGGCGAGACGATTACGTTGGCTAAGGCGGCCGGTGTGCTCTTGATCGCTGCCGGGGCCATTGTTCTGGCGTGGGCCTAATCCACAGGCCTGCGCGTGCTTTCCGCAATCTGCCTGAACCGTTCGACAATGGGTCGAGAATCTCCCGCGAGCCAGGCAAGTTCGATGTTGCTGACCGCCTTTGCGCCGCGGAGCGGAAGGCAGACTACCTCGGCAGAGGCAATGCGGCGCACACATGCGGGCGCAATCGAAACTCCTTGCCCAGCGGCTATGAGGCTCAGGATGGTGAGCCAGTGAGAGGCTTCCTGCACGATCTGCGGGCGAAACCCGTGCTCCTCACACAGCGTCAGCGGCTTCTCATAGGCGCGAGCGCCCGCGCTGCGCGGGTAGTAGACGAACGGATCGTTGCGCAGCGAAGCGACCGAGATGGTCTTCTGCTTGGCGCAGGCGTGAGTTGCCGGGATAACAGCAAGGAAAGGCTCGGAGAGGATCGTGGTTACCTCCAAGCCTTCGAATGGGTCTCCGTCGCGCAGGATTCCGGCATCGAGGGTGCCGTTCTCCAGACCCTCCGTCACCAGGGCGGTGAACGATTCATGCAGATGCAGTTGTACTCGCGGGTACGCCTCACGATAAGTGCGGAAGATCCCAGGCAGCGTCGTCAGCATGGCGGATCCGATAAACCCGATATGCAGGGAGCCTACGTCGCCGCGCCCGATGCTGCGGGTCTCGTCGATGTCCCGCTGGACGTTGCGCAGCGTACGGCGTGCGCGCTGCAGCAGGGCCTCGCCGGCCGTGGTCAGGCTTACCGACCGGGAGGTGCGGGTGAAGAGTGGATATCCCAGCAACTCTTCCAGCTTGCGTATTTGTTGGGAGAGAGGCGGTTGGGCAAGGTGAAGCCGCTCGGCTGCGCGTCCAAAATGCAACTCCTCGGCAACCGCGACGAAGTAACGCAAGTGTCTCAGCTCGATATCCCGATCCATATACATAAGATCTTAATCCAGCTAAACAAGATATTGGACGTACTTGATGGCTGGGAGCAGACTGCTGCTAAAGCATTTTTCGCAATACCATGAACTTTCTAACGGCGATTACGAGCAGCTTTCTTTGGCGGAAAGCTGCGCAAACTTTTGTGGCTTCGGTCTAAACTTTTGCGAAAAATGCTGTTAGGGGGCAATCAGAATGCATAACGACGGGATGCAAGCGATGAGCGAACAGCAATCGGCGAGTCATCCGCAAATCGAGATTCGACCACTGCAGGCGGGCGAAGACGCAACCGCTTTCCGGACCCTGAACGAAGAGTGGATCTCCCGCTACTTCACCCTGGAGGCAAAGGATCGCGAAATTCTGGGCGACCCGGAGGGCAAGATCCTGAAGCACGGCGGCCATATCCTCATGGTCTGGCTCGGCAACCAGGCGGTCGGCTGCGTCGCTCTCATCCCCATGGGCGACGGTGTGTATGAACTGTCGAAAATGGCGGTCTCACCAGAAATGCGCGGACTGGGGATTGGCCGCAGGTTGCTCCTGGAGGCGATCACCCTGGCCAAGCGGATCGGGGCCAGGTCGTTATTCCTGGGCAGCAACAGCAAACTGCAAAACGCTGTGCATCTGTATGAGTCCGTCGGGTTTCGCCACGTGCCTGCCGACAGCATTCCCGACATGCCCTATGTACGGGCCAACGTTTTTATGGAATTGCCGCTCTGAAACCGTCCAGGTTGTAGGAGCCGATGCGCATAGCGACATTCCCGGCCCTCGAGTGACCTTCGAGGGCCGTTCTCGTCCAGAAATCGAGGACAATAGAAATGACCTATGCGAAAACCTCTGCTTGCGCTGGCCGTTTCCGCCTTTGGCATCGGCACATCGGAATTCATCATCATGGGGCTGCTGCCGGATCTTGCTCACAGCTTCCAGGTCAGTATTCCGAAGACCGGGATTCTGGTTTCCGGCTATGCGCTCAGCGTCACTTTAGGATCACCGCTCGTGGCCCTTGCCCTGTCACGCATGGACCGTAAACGGGCGCTGCTGATTTTGATGGGCATGTTTCTGGCCGGCAATGCGCTCTGTGCCCTGGCCCCTACCTTTCTGCTTCTGCTCTTTGCCCGCATTCTTACCGCGCTTTGCCATGGCGCATTCTTTGGCATCGGCAGCATCGTGGCGTCTCATCTGGTGCCGCGCTCTGAACGGGCCCAGGCAATCGCGATTATGTTCAGCGGGCTGACACTGGCGAATGTGCTTGGGGTTCCTGCGGGAACCGCCCTAGGCCAGGCATTCGGATGGCGATTCGCCTTTTGGGCGCTCGTTCCCGTTTGCCTGATCGCCGGTATCGGGCTGTTTCGCATGGTACCTCACCAGGCGGCGGAGAGGATTCACCTCAAGCACGAATTTCACGCCGTAGTGCGCCCCCAGGTGCAGCTGGTGCTGGCGATGAGCACGCTTTCTTCCGTTTCATTGTTCTGCGTTTTCACTTACATCGCGCCCATCCTGGAGCAGGTGACGCATCTCTCCCCGGCCGCGGTAACCAGGGTATTGGTGGTCTTCGGCGTGGGCATTACCGTGGGCAACCTAATCGGCGGCAGGCTAGCGGACTGGAAGCAGATGCCGGTACTCATTGGTGGAATCATGCTGTTGATCGTGATCTTCCTGGCGATGCCTTTGCTGGAAACCAAGTGGTGCCGGCGGTGCTCATGGTGTTTGTGTGGGGCTGCATCCATTTCGCAGCCGGCGTCTCCCTTGCAGGCGCGGATCGTGGAGCAGGCGAAAGGAGCTCCAAATCTGGCCTCGACTTTGAATCAGGGTGCTTTCAATCTTGGAAACGCATTGGGCGCAAGCCTCGGCGGCATCATGCTGACCGAGGGCATCGGCTATCGGTATCTATCATTGGGGAGTGCGGCGGTCGCCAGCATGGCGCTGCTGGTGGCGCTGGTTGCGTTGCGGGTAGAGCGCAGCCAGCGCGGCTCTGCCGAAGAAAACCAAATGGTGTCCGTTTAAGCGCTTTGCGTGCCGCGGAAGGTCCAAAGTCAGTCCCATAAGCGCTAGCTTGTTGTGTGCGGAGTTTCGTCCAAACTCCGCACAAAGTCGTCTATCCTAGCGATAGGCCGCATCTGCAGATGCGCCTTCGCTCAGGATGTGTTTGCCAGGGTCCCGTCGTAACAAGCCGCACCAGAAGCGACAACCTATCTCCCCCCGCTGCCACCATAAAATCAAAAGGGCATGAAGAAACTCCGGGTTGGCATACTTTTTGGCGGGCGTAGCGGCGAGCATGAAGTCTCTCTGCTCTCGGCTGCTTCGGTTCTCAAGGCAATCGATCGCACGCGCTATGAGGTGGTGCCGATCGGCATTACCAAGCAAGGCCGCTGGCTTATTTCCGGCGATGCCGAGCGATTATTGGCTGGGGATTTCCCCGACACCGGCACCCTGCGCGCAGGCGATCCGCAACACACCGCGCCCGCCGCTCTCCTGGCCAAAGGACAAGGCGTCATCGTGCCGCCCATGCCAGCCGCGGAAGGTGGCCGAGGCGGAGCCCTCGTACCCTTCGAGCGCGATGCATCTTCCATCTCGCCGGCTCACGACGTGTTGCAGTTGGATGTCGTCTTCCCCGTGCTGCACGGCACGTTTGGCGAAGATGGCACCATGCAGGGCCTGTTCGAACTCGCCGGGCTGGCCTACGTCGGATCCGGAGTTCTCGGCTCAGCCACCGGCATGGACAAGGAAGTCATGAAGCGCCTTTTCCTCGCCGCCGGGCTGCCCATCACGAAGCACGTGACCTTCCTGCGCCACGAATGGCAGCAAGGCCCTAAGAAGATCATCACCAGACTCGAGGCCGCACTCAAATTTCCCCTCTTCGTGAAGCCCGCGAACCTTGGCTCCTCGGTAGGTATCAGCAAGGCACATGATCGCAAGGAACTTGGCCCCGCCATCGACCTGGCGGCGGGCTTCGATCGCAAGATCGTGGTGGAGCAGGCAGTGGGCGCCCGCGGCAACCGCGCAAAGATGGGCAAGGCGCGCGAACTGGAAGTCGCGGTGCTGGGCAACGACGAACCGAAAGCCTCGGTGGTAGGCGAAATCGTCCCGGGCAAAGAGTTCTACGACTACGAGGCCAAATATCTGAGCGAGGGTTCAGTGGCCATCATTCCCGCCAAGCTGACAAAGAAGCAAAGCCAGCAAGTGCAGGCAATGGCGCTCGATGCCTTTCGTGCCTGTGACTGCGCCGGTCTGGCGCGGGTAGACTTTCTCCTCGAGGCAGGCGACTCCGGGCGGCTCTACCTGAACGAGATCAACACCATGCCTGGCTTCACCTCGATCAGCATGTACCCCAAGCTATGGGAAGCGTCCGGCATGAAATATCGCGACCTCATTTCCAGGTTGATTGAGCTGGCCCTGGAACGCAAAGCAGAACAGGAACAAATCTCCTACTCGCGGTGATATGGTCATGAGCGGTAAACTGCGAGTAAGCAAGGAGCTGCCATGACCCTGCTCGATGCACCTACATATGATCCTGCCAAAGCGCGCACGCGTAAGAACCTTCTCATTGCGGGCCTGGTCGCCTGCCTGTTGCTTGCAGGCTTCCTCTGGTACTTCTGGGACTGGCCACAGGAGCACCGCGTCAACCAATTCTTCGCTGCGATCGAAGCCAACGACTTGCCGAAGGCCTTCGGTATTTGGAATCACGACCCGGACTGGCAACAGCACGTACAGCAATATGCCTCCTACTCCTACGGCCGCTTTGAAGTAGATTGGGGCCACAACAGCGACTGGGGCGACATCAAGACGCACAAGATCACGATGTCGAAAACGGTAGGCTCCGGGGTGGTGGTCGGGGTGGAAGTGAACGGGCAAAAGAAGCCGGTCTTCCTCTGGGTGCAGCGGAGCAACAAGACGCTGGGCTTCTCCCCAGTTCAGCTTTCGGACGATTAGGCGATTTTTCCTATCGGAGTCGACCGAAGAGACGGTGTAAACGCGGCTTTTTGTCAAGAAAAGCCGCACCGCGCCGCTTCTAAAAGAACAGAGTAATAGGAAAAATGCTTTAGGCGCTCAGAGCCGCGAGTAGTTTTTCCAGGCTGGCGGAATCTTCCACTTGTACGCACTTCTGGTTGCGGTCGATCTGCCGCAACAGCCCGCTGAGCACCTTGCCCGGACCGACTTCAACAAAGGTCGTGACTCCTTTGGCGATCAGCAGCTGCATAGACTCCGTCCAGCGAACCGCGCCGGTGACCTGGCGGACTAGGGCATCGCGCAACTGGGCGCCGTCCGTTGACCACTGCGGCATCCACGTTGACCACGACCGGCACCTTCGCTGTGGAGAAGGGCATTTCCTGAAGAATGGGGCGCAGGCCATCCTGCGCCGGTTTCATCAGGCTGCAATGGAAGGGTGCGGAGACCTGTAGCAGAACGGCGCGCCGGGCACCGCGTTCTTTGGCCAGCGCGATCGCTCGGTCAACTGCTGCCGCCGCCCCCGAAATGACGGTTTGTTCAGGACTGTTGAGGTTGGCCGGTTCGACCGGCGCGTCCTCACTCGATGCATCCCGGCAAACCTCGACCACAGCCTCCGGTGGCATACCCAGAATGGCCGCCATGGCTCCTTGACCGGCGGGTACGGCCTGTTGCATCAACTGCCCCCGCCGGTGCACCGTGCGCGCGGCCGCTGCAAACTCAATGGAGCCCGCGGCAACGTTGGCGGAGTATTCGCCCAGCGAGTGTCCGGCAACATAATCGGCGCTGACTCCGGCCTCAGCGAGAACGCGCAGTGCCGCTACCGAAACGGTAAAGATCGCCGGCTGGGTGAACTCGGTCAGCCGCAGCTGCTCTTCGGGTCCTGCAAAGCAAAGATTCGCCAAATCGAAGCCGAGAGCGTCGTTGGCTTCTTCGAAAGTTCGGCGTGCGACTGCGAACGTTGAGGCGAGGTCCCGTCCCATGCCTACGCTTTGGGAACCTTGACCAGGGAAGAGGAAAGCAGTCTTACTCATGTCGTTTTGGTGGAAGCGGCCTTAGTAAAGCGGCTGCATGGGCTCGGTCATATCCGGTTCGGGAAGTGGATCCGCCGGCCGCCGGCAGGCAAACTCCCGCTCCAGCTGCTGGTTCACCCCAGCCAGGGCGAACTCAGCCGTCACCCGAATACCGTTATAGATGGCGCGGTCATTGGAAGAGCCATGGTTCACAATGCAAACCCCGCGGATTCCCAGCAGCGGCGCACCGCCGTACTCGGAATAATCCAGGCGCTTCTTGAAGTCGTCGAATGCTTTGCGTGAAAGCAGCGCGCCCACCTGCGCGGTGACCGTCGAATTCAGCGACTGGCGCAGCAAATCGCGCACCAGGCGGGCCAGCCCCTCGGATGTCTTCAGCGCGACATTGCCCACAAACCCATCGCACACCACCACATCGGCGCGGCCGTTGTAAATGTCGCGGCCTTCTACGTTGCCGATGAAGTTGATGGAAAGCCGCTTCAGCAGCGCAGAAGACTCGCGCGTAAGATCATTACCCTTACCCTCTTCTTCGCCGATCGACAGCAGGCCAACGCGGGGACGTGGAATCTTCAGGACGCTCCGCGCATACATTTCGCCCATGACGGCGAACTGCTCCAGATTGTGCGGTTTGCAGTCGACATTGGCGCCTACATCGAGCAACACGCAGCGTGAACCCGTGGCCGTGGGCAGCAGGGCGCTCAGAGAGGGCCGATCTACCCCCGGTAACGGTCCCAGGACCATCTTGGCCAGAGCCATCGCCGCCCCGGTGTTACCCGCGGTCAGGAAGCCAGCAGCCTTCTTCTCTTTGACCAGGCGCAGCCCCACACGCATGGTACTGCCCGGCTTCTTGCGAATCGCAGTCGCCGCCTTCTCATCCATGGTGATCCATTCCGCTGCGGGAACGATCACGATCGGCAGCTTCTCCCCGCGCGTAGCGTCATGCAACGCAGCCCGCAAACGTTCCTCTGGACCCACCAGGTGGACCCGGACCGGAAGTTGGCGACAGGCATGGATCGCGCCCTTAATCTCAGGATCGGGAGCCTTATCCGACCCCATGGCATCGAGCGCGATATCCGTGAGCGTGGGCACGGAAGGGGTTAGGCTTCCTTGGCTTCGAGCACTTCGCGACCCTTGTATACGCCGCATTTGGGGCAAGCCCTGTGTGGTAGTTTCTTCTCGTGACAGTTAGGACATTCCGAGACGGTAATCGGAGTGAGCGCGTCGTGCGAACGGCGCTTGGAGGTGCGGGCCTTGGAGTGGCGCCGCTTTGGATTCGGCATGGCAGATTCCTTTCAGGCGTTCTCCCCGGCTGTGCGGCTGCAGCCTGAGATCGCTCTCAACTTTACGTTTTGATCTTGCTGCGGAGGTCGGCAAGGGCTGTCCACCGCGCATCGACCTGACTTGTATCGCAGTCGCATAGATCGTTGTTGCGATTACGCCCGCATCGAGGGCAGAGTCCTTTACATTCCTGCTGGCAGAGCGCTCTCGCCGGCAGGGAGAGCAACACCTGCTCGCGCAATACGTCCTCAACCGCAAGACGGCCTCCCTCATAATACCCGATTTCTGTATCCGAGGTCGAGATAGCGTGCTCCGAGGCGTCTGCGTCGACACCGGCCGGGCGAAACAGCAGATCGAAGTCTTCTTCGAGCCTTTCGGCGACCGGATCCAGGCAGCGAGCGCAAGGCATTTCGAAATTGCCCTGGTAACCAGCGCGCAACCGGATGTCATGGATCTGATCATGGGGTCCGCGATGCTCTGTGAGGAGGTCGGCGCGGCCGTTAACCGGCATACCGTCGATTTGACGAATTCCGGAGCCGTAATCGATCGCCCCGGCCGGGATCGTCTCACTGAACTCGATCGGCTCCCGCTCCAGATCGAGCACCGTAATCACTAGGGCCATAGCACTCTCCGGCTCAAAAGCGGTAATACACGCCGATGTTTGGTTCCAGGGTCGTTCGCAGCGTCTTGGTATCGATCGCGAACTGGTGAAAATCAGGCGTCTTATATTTTAAGCCGCGCAACCCGCCCTGCACCCCGACTCGTTTGAACAGATGAATAGTTGAGGCCCAAGTTAAAGGTGAACTCCGGCAGCAGTTGAGACGGCAAGCTCGTCCCCGGCTGGTTCACGTTGGTGATCGTTCCGGCAATAGGAGAAAAGACGATGATCCCGCCCCCCAGCGCCAGGTAAGCCTGAGCCCCGTAGTACGCGGGTGATTGCAGCAGATAGGAGACGCTGAAGTCGGTTACGTTGTTCTCCACCTTGACCACATTCTTGTTGTAGGACTCATAGAACTTGGTGTAGCCAACGTTCACTTCATAGCCCGCCCAGGGACGCCACGGCTGGCGAAAACTGATCAGCCCGCCACCCGATTCGGTGGTGTCGTCGCGAATGAAGTTGCCGTTGGCCGCGCCCGTGACCTGGTAAAAGCCGGCCACGCCAATGTCGAATTTTTCTTTGGCTGGGTGCCACCGTCTGCATGGTTTGCGTGTCCTGTGCATGACCGGTGGCAGCCCACGGAGAGCATGCCGACCACTAGCAGCGCGCTTAAGAAGGAATGAAACTGCCGGCTTCGGGCCGATCGAGGGAGGGTTAGGGACTTTTTCAAACTGACACTCTGCATGGTTGAGTCTTATCCCACTATATATGGTTCCATCGGCTCGGTTTGCGCTCTAGAGCCTTCGCCAATCGTCTCCCGCGAAGAGTCGAATGCCGGCAATTCCGGCAGCGCCGGCGGCAACGCACTGCAAAGCATTGGCGGCAGTCACGCCGCCCAGCGCCAGCACCGGAATTCCACGCGCGGCAACGCAAGCGAGATGGAGGCCTTCCAGACCCTGGGTCCCGCTGCTACGTTTCCTGCTAAAACCTTTTCGAAGATGGGGGAGAAAAGTATCAGGTCCACCTGTTCTTCGCAGGCCACATCGATATCGTTCAGGCTGTGGCAGGGCACGCTGATGATCAGGTTGGCGGAATGGAAGACTTTCCGGACTCTGCTGGCCGCGCCCGGGAGAGGAGGGCCGGCAAGGTGAAATCCGTCGGCGCCGGCTCTCAAGGCCAGGGCCGCCGATTCGGACGAGGACACATTCACCAGCAATTTCGACCGTCCCCGACCGATTTTTGCGGCCACTTCCTGGGTGAGCGACTGAAGAGCGGCCCCACGCAGATCCTTCTCCCGCAATTGGATGAAATCTACGCCGCCGGTCGACCACTCCTCCACCAGGTTGAGAATAGGCCGGGTGTCCCCTTTTCGATCGGTGATTGCGTAGAGTTGCATAGAGTGGAGTCTAGTCGAGAGGTAAAACCAGGTTCAGGGGAGGAGATGGCCGCCAAGTTCGCTACACTACCGGCAAACGCGCGGGCGTATGCTAACCATAGGTCATGCTGTTCAGGGTTTCATTTCGGGCTTTTCTTCTGCTGACAGAAATACGAAATTAATCTCGTCCGTTCGTTCTTCCGGTACCCTTCCAACAAGGCATGATTACCTACGATCTCCTCATCATTGGTTCCGGCCCTGCGGGGCAACGCGCCGCGATCTACGCCAATAAGCTGGGCAAGCGGGCCGCCGTGGTTGAGCGCATGCGGAACGTCGGTGGTGTTTCCGTCAATACCGGTACCATCCCCAGCAAGACCATGCGCGAAGCCGTGCTCCACCTCTCCGGCTATAACTACCGTTCCATCTACGGCATGAACTACAAGGTCAAGGAAAAGATCACGATGGCGGATCTCGCCTTCCGCGTCCAGCACGTGATCAAGACTGAGATCGATGTGACCGAGGCGCAGCTTTCGCGTAATGGAATCGACGTGCTCCCCGGAGTGGCCAGCTTTGAAGACGCCAATCACGTTAAGGTCACGAATGAGGGCGGCACCCAGAGCTATGAGGCGAAGAACATCATTATCGCCACCGGCACCAAGCCGGCCGATTCGTCCAGGGTGCCCATCAACGGCCGCTCGATCGTCAACAGCGATCAGATTCTCGAACTGCCCAATCTGCCCAAGTCGCTGATCGTCGTGGGAGGCGGGGTCATCGGCGTGGAGTACACCTGCATGTTCGCCGCGCTCGGCGTGCGCGTGACTCTGATTGAAAAGCGGCCCAAGCTGCTGGAGTTTGCCGACCAGGAAATCGTCGAAGCGCTCAGCTACCACCTGCGTGACAGCCGCGTGACCATGCGTCTGCACGAGGAAGTGGAAAGCGTAGAAGAGCTGCCTGATTGCAGTGTGGTCGCCAACCTGGAAAGCAAGAAGAGAATCTCCGGTGGAGCGTTGCTCTATGCGGTCGGCCGCTCCGGCAATGTCGAACAACTCAACCTGGGGGCCGTCGGCATCGAGCCGGATTCTCGCGGCCGCATCCCTGTGGACAAAGACTTCCGCACCAAAGTGCCGAACATCTTCGCGGTCGGAGACGTGATTGGCTTTCCCAGCCTGGCCTCGGTATCCATGGAGCAGGGCCGAATCGCCGTTGCGCGGGCCTTCGGCAATGAGAACCTGGTCTCCAATCCGAGCTACTATCCATACGGAATTTATACGATTCCGGAGATCTCGTTTATCGGCAAGACGGAGGAGCAACTCACCGACGAAGATGTGCCCTACGAAGTGGGCGTCGCTTATTATCGTGAAATTGCCCGCGGTCAGATCAGGGGCGACACCACCGGCCGCCTGAAAATTGTTTTTCATCGCGAGACACGGCATCTTTTGGGAGTGCATATCATAGGCGAGGGCGCCAGCGAGCTGCTGCACATCGGTCAGGCAGTCATGGCCCTCGGCGGTACACTGGACTACTTCATCGATACGGTGTTCAATTACCCCACCCTTGCCGAGTGCTATAAAGCTGCCGCATTTAACGGCATTAACCGGCTTGCCCGTGCGGCGGACTGAGGGCAGGGAGGGCGCATGAGCAGAACGATTGGCGTTGTCGTGTCCTCGAGAATTGTTGCGGGGCTCATTGAAGATTACAAACTGGTTGGATCGCTGGGCAGTTATCCGGCGAACCCGGACGACCACGAAGCGCTGCTGGATCATCCCTTCGAAAGCCTTTGTCATTTGATCAGCGATCAGGTCCTGGCCCTTCATCCGGAGGGCAAGTTCGATGCCATCGGTGTCGCGATTCCGGGGATCATCCGCAACGGAATTTGCGAGGACTCTCCGAACTTGGCCCAATTAAAGGGCGCGAATGTCGCCGAATCGTTGGCTGCCATCTTCCAGTCGAAGGGGATTGCGGCGCCGGTGAAGACGCTGAACGACGCGGATGCCGTTGCTGCCGGGCTCGCTGTTACCCAAGGTCGTACGGACCGGCTGGTGCGGGTCTGGACCATCGGCAACGGTATCGGGTTCGGCCGCTACCCCTACGCAGAAGGGGTATGGGAGGGAGGTCACATGGTGGTGACTCTCGATCCCAAGGAGACTTACTGTGGCTGTGGGGGAAGGGGGCACCTGGAAGGAATCATGGGTTACCGTGCGATGCGTCTGCGCTTCCTGGACATGGAGCCGGAGGAGGTTTTTGCCGCCGCCAAGAAAGGCGACGCCCGTTGCATGGACTTTGTGCGCCTCTGGCACCGCGGCCTGGGCGCCGCCACCGCCACCTCGATCCACTTAGGTGGACCAGGGCGTTTCTACTACACCGGCCTCAATGTGCGCTTTCTCGACCTGAATCTGCTCAAGGAGTACGTGTGGCAAATGGTCAAAATGAGCCCGCTGCAAAGCTACTCTCTGGAAGTGGTGCCCGATGACCCCGAGGTCGCGGTCATCGGTGCGGCCGCCTCGGCGCTGCTGGCTCCCGCCTCTTAGCACACTGTCCCCAACGAACCATCGGGTGCCCACATCTCGGTTTGCGAGGTGTGGGATACCACCTCTGGCCGAAACTTCCATCACAATGAGCACTTTCGAGGTGGGTGCCAGTGGTTCGTTGCGGGCAGTGTGCTAAGAGGACTCGGTTGTTACGAATAGCTCCGCTGATAAATCCGCGATAGCCGGTCATGCCAGGTCAGGCGATCCGGGTCAAACCACGCCCAGGCAAAGCCCAGGCCCAACGGAGCGGCTGAAAGCAGCACATACAAAACCCGTGTGCACATTGCTTTCCGCGTCGGGTTCTCGTCCTCGAACGTGCACAACGCGATCTTCGCGTAGCGCATACCAGGCGTCCCCTCCGCATACTTGAAGAACAGGTATTGGTACAACAATGCGAACCCTGTTAGTACTAACCCGGCGGTCACCAGCGCAGGTTTTCCCGTGGGGGGGTGCGCTGTACAGGCAACAAACACCAGAACGAAGATAGCGAAGGCAGAGATGATCAGAGCCAGATCAAAAATCCCGGCCATGATTCTGTCTTCCATCGGCGCCGTTTTGAGCGGGATCTGTGGTGACACCGATTCCCCCTGCTGAGCAGACGCTTCATTATCCAGCCGGATAGGAGACCAATCTGCCGGCGGCGCCCCGATGTTGACTGTCTGCGAGATACTCTCGGGTGCAACTTCAAAAATCTTCAGCTGATCTAGTTCGTCCTGTGAGGTTTCACGCAGCGGACCTTCCGCCAGACGAGGGCGCATTTTGCGTGCTGCGACCAGCTCCCGCGGGAATTCGATCAGATTCACCGCCAGCGGCTCCACCGACGCAAACACCGGCTCATCCTCCAGCAACTCGGGATAGTCGTGTGCACCCTCTTCCTCTTCAGGGCTCAGAGAATCACTCCAGCTTTGAGGCGAAAGTTGCGCCATAACAGGGACGCCATCGCTCACTGGAACCGCAACCGCGGTGGTCTTCTCTGCCCGGGTGCGAGCTTCAGCGGCTAACACCTCGCTATAAGAGGGAGCATTTGCGTAACGTTGGGCGACCTTAGCGGCCAGCCGGGCTGCGCGGGAATCTACTTTACGCTCTACGTGCTCAAGGCCCGGAAGAGCGATCTGCTCCTCCTTGTGGCGCAAGCGGCGCGTGCGCGTCGCGGCAAGGCGCTCGCTCAATTCTGTCTTCCAAGCCGGCATCACCTCGATGTCCGCATGAGAAAGGTTTTCCCCGACGTTTGACGAAGAAGGACTCAATTCTGTGCTCCTCTTAAATGGTGCATGTTGCGTGGCCCCGTTACAAAAACAATGGAGATGGGCACACACTTTGCCGTGTGTACCTTATTTAAGCGACATGGGAGCGGAGGCAACAGAAACACGCTTTCTTTCTTCATTGGCAAACGCAATGAAGGGCGAGAGAACGAGCCTGAATTTCACCAGAGCGACGGCGCGATCAAGTACCTTGGGTATGGGCCATTTGCTATCCTAGCCTTGCCCCTGGTAAATGAGAGTCCGTACCTTTTTGTTTATCACAGCGTTAATGCTGTGTCATCTCAAGCTTTGGCCACAGACGTTGACCAAGCAGTTTCCCGCGGCTCCAGGCCCATCGTCGCTTCCCGACGCGCCCGATTATCCCATTGCTGAAGCGGTTGCCGCACCTCCCTCGGGGGTTCCCGTGCGGTTCGAAGCCAGCCAGCAGGAGAAGCATGGCGACGTCTACTCGCTGACCGGTGACGTCAGGATCGAGTACAAGGACTACATTCTCACCGCGGATAAAGTTTCCTACAATCGCGAAACCGGCGACGCCGAGGCCGATGGGCACGTACGGCTCCAGGGAGGACGAAACAACGAACTCATCCTCGCCGATCACGGCAAGCTTAATTTCGAACTGGAGACCGGCCGTTTCGAAAACGTGACTGGAAGCATCGGCCGTCAGCCCTCTGCCAGTAAGAAGAAACTGGTGTACACCACCGCCAACCCGTTCCTCTTTACCGGCCGCGTGCTCATCAAGGAAGGACCAGAGCGCTACCAGGTGGTCCAGGGCACGATGACCTCCTGTCTCCTGCCTGACCCCGACTGGCGAATCCATTCTTCGCTGATCCGCATGAATTACGGAGTGGCGAAGGCAAAGAATAGCTACTTCACCCTGCTCGGTGTCCCTATTCTCTACCTGCCGTACGTCACCCATCCGGTTGACGCGGACGCCAGGCAGAGCGGCCTGTTGCTCCCCGTTGCGGGTACCTCTTCCACCAAGGGGACCATCGTCGGGGAATCGATCTACCTGGTCATCAACCGCAGCATGGATGCCACCCTGGGCACCGAGTATTTCTCCAAGCGCGGCTGGTCGCCCAGCGGCGATTTCCGCTATCGCGGTCGCGGAGAAGATTTCGTCAATGCCCGTTTTACCGCCCTGTGGGACCGGGGATTAGCGCCGGATTACCTCAACCAGGGCGGCCAGGACATCGTGTTTAGCGGCCGGCGTGACTTCGACCTGGATGAGCACACCCGCGCCGTGGCCACCGGCGAGTATCTCAGTTCCTTTGTGTACCGGGCGGCGTTCGCCGAATCCTTTGCACTGGCCGTCGCTTCCCAGGTCACGTCGTCGGCGTTCATTACCCACAATGACGCCGGACGCTCGGCGAGCATCAGCTTCGACCGCTATCAGAATTTTGAAGGCATCACCCAGGTGGGCAACACCTTCGACACACCGCAGATTCGCATCCTGCACGTGCCCCGCCTCAATTTTGACACGGTGGAACAACCGCTTCACGGGACTCCGGTGAGCTGGAGCGTGAATAGCTCCGCAGCCGGACTGAGCCGCAGCGAGCCGGGCTACAAGACGGGAAACATAGGCCGCTTCGATCTCTATCCCCATCTTTCCTTACCCTTGCACCTGGATGGCTGGACACTGCGCCCAGAAGTAAGTGCCCGAGAGACCTATTACACCCAGAGCCAGGTTTCCAGCTCCACGACCCCTCTGCCAGGAAATGGCAGTGTCAACCGCTCTGACCTGGAGGCCAGCTTTGAACTCCGGCCACCGGCGCTGGTTAGGGATTTCAAGGCGCCTGCCCTTGAACGGCTCTTCGGCAGCGATCTGCGCCACACGATCGAGCCCGAGGTTCAATATCGCTACGTTGCCGGGGTGAATAACTTCGCTTCCATCCCGCGCTTCGACACCACCGACGTAGTAAGCGATACGAATGAATTGGAATACTCCCTCACCCAGAGGCTCTTCTTCAAACACTTACATCCCAAACCCTGTAGTAGCGGCGATCTGCCGGGGCCGATCAATGGCATCATCAGCCTCCCCGGAAGCTATACGGAATGCGCTGGCGATTCCGATGCGTGGATTACCTGGAAGCTGGCCGCAAAGTATTTCTTCGACCCAAACTTCGGGGGAGCGGCCTCTCCCTTCCGGCGCAATGTGCTGGCTTCCACGCTCGACCTCACGGGGGTGGCTTTTCTCAACGGACCGAACAACAATTCGCCGCTTATTTCGCGCTTCAAAGTTCGCACCAGCGCGCACAGCGACCTGGAATGGGATGCGGATTATGACTTCAAAGCCGGCCGGATGGATGCCAGCAATGTATTCGCGGACTACCGGCGAGACGCCATTTTCAGCAGCGTCGGCTACTCCAGCCTTCAGGCGCTGAATGCATCGTTCACCTCCACCCTTGCCAGCCAGATAACAAAGTACAACTTGCTGCGTCTATTAGTGGGTTATGGCGCGCCAACCAAGCGGGGGCTTAGTGCCGGTGTCAACGCCGGCTACGACTTTATTCAGAATGCCCTGCAATATGGCGGTATCCAGTCTTCCTATAACTGGGACTGTTGCGGTTTTAGCGTCGAATATCGCCGCCTGGCACTGGGATCAGTCCGCAACGAGAATCAGTACAGCTTCAACTTCACTCTGGCGGGCGTAGGCGCGGCGGGAAATCTGAAGCATTCGGAGCGTATCTTTTGACCTGCCCCTGGCTGGCGCCGCTGGACACGCTAGTGGAAAAACCGGTCTAATGAAAGGATGCTGTGGAAAGGTGGTTGTCTTGTCTGTTCGCCGTACCCTGGTTTGGTGCCTGCTCATTTCTCTTTCTGCAGGCTGTAAGGCGCAGAGTCCCCCCAGCACTGCATCGACTACCGTCTCGCCCGTCCCCGCCACTCAGCTCAACCGGAGAATCGAAGTCCTGGTGCGCTCGCAGTTTGAGGTGCCTCCGAATGTTGATGTCGCGATCGGGGCCACCAGCAAAAGCGAATTTCCCGGGTTTGACAATCTGCCCATCACGTTCTCCAGCAATGGCAAGCACACGGTGGTGAATTTTCTCCTCTCCAATGATGGCAACACGGTTGCACGCCTGGAGAGGTTTGATATCAGTCATAGTCCGGCGGACATGATCTCGATTCAAAACCGCCCCGAGCGAGGGACGCCCGATGCCAAGGTCACCATCGTGAACTTTGACGACCTGGAATGCCCCTACTGTGCGCGCATGCATGAGCAGCTCTTCCCTGCCACACTGGACCGCTATAAAGGGCTGGTCAAGTTTTTCTACAAGGATTACCCGCTGGTCGAAATCCACCCCTGGGCCATGCACGCGGCAGTGGACGCGAATTGCCTCGCCGATCAGAGTCCGGAAGCTTACTGGAAGTTTGTGGATTATGTGCATTCTCATGGGTCAGAAGTCACGGGACCCACGAAAGACGTCCATGAGGCTGCGAAGACGCTGGATAAGCTTGCCCAGGACGAGGGCGAGCGGTCCAAGCTGGATATGCCCAAGCTGCAAGCATGCATCGTCAAGCAGGACGAGTCTGTGGTACGTGCATCGATGAAGCAGGGAGACAGTCTCGGTGTGAACGGTACTCCAACCTTGTTTATCAACGGTGAGCGCATCTCCGGCGCGTTGCCCCAACCAGAGCTTTGGATCGCGATCGACCGGGCTCTGCGAGAGGCCGGTGTGCCGCCCCCGCCGCAAGTAGCGGAAGAGGTAAAGAAGCCAACTCCGCCGGCCCCCAAATAGAAATGATGCGATCGCGAGGAGAAAGACCGTTGGAACGACTGCTAGTGCCCGCCCTACCACGCAACTCCGCTGTGGCCGTTGCCTGTGCGTCGATAAGTCTTGTGTTGTTGAGCACTGTCCTAGGTTGCAAACACAGCGATGGGCCAAACGTAGTGGCAACGGTCAACGGACAACCCATCCAGCGGGCTGAGGTGGAGAAGCTCTACCGCGAGAACCTGGGCAACAACAAGGAAGAACCTACCAAGGAGCAGGCTGAGGCCACGCGGCTGGGTATTTTGAAGCAATTGATTGACCAGGAAATCCTGCAACAGGCAGCCAAAAAAATGAACCTAGTGGCCAGCGATGAAGAGGTTGACGCAAAACAGGCTGAAATGAAGGCGCCCTACACTCAGGAAGAATGGGATAAGCGGTTACAGGCCGCCAATCTCTCCCTGAGCGATCTGCGCCTCGAAATCCGGCGCAATCTCACTTCTGAAAAGCTGATGAACAAGGAAGTGAATTCGCGCATCAACATCACCGACGCGGATGTCAGCAATTTCTATTACGCGAACAAGGCGCAATTCAACTTCATCGAGCCAAAGTACAACATTGCCGACATTGTCGTAACCTCTCAGCCAACGCCGATGCGGCAGGGAACCAATCTGCAGAACAGCAAAGCGAACAACGATACTGAAGCGCGGAAAAAAATCGAAATGATTCACAGCCGCCTGGAAAGCGGAGAAGACTTTGCCACCCTGGCCTCGAACCTTTCTGAGAACACCAATGACGCCAGCAACGGCGGCAACATGGGCTTTGTTCCGGAATCGAGTCTGCGTGGCGAGCCGGCTGTCTTCGCCGCGATCTCCAAGCTGCAGCCGGGACAGATGACGGAGGTCATTCCCTTGCTTCCGCCCGGCGGCAAAGCTCCGGTGGGGTATGCCATCTACAAGCTGATAGAAAAAGAGCCGGCCGGCCAGCGCGAGCTAAACGATCCCCGGGTGCAGCAGGATATCCGCCAGCAACTCCGCGACAGCCGCTCCCAGCTGCTAAGGGCCGCCTACTACGAAATGATGCGCGATCAGACCAAGGTAGAGAACCACCTGGCGGAACAAATCTTCAAAAACGGCGCTCAATAAAAGACGTCGGAGAAAAGACCGATCAGGTCCGTAGTGTGTGCGAGCGAATCCACCAATTGCAAAATGAGTCCCGAAGGGACGGCTGAACCTAGTAGCCCAGGACGTAGTCCTGGGTAGAGATTCAAGCGACGACAAGTCCCGAAGGGACGACTGGAAGTTAACAGGCAGTTCCAGGTACGCCCCAGATCGTTTTGCGTTCGAATTCCCGACGCGCTTGCGCATCCAGGACCACGTGTCGACAGCCGTACCAGCCGTCCCTGACGGGACTCGATTTTGAGATGGTCGCTCTGACGCCGACTCTAAACCCGTGACCGTCGTCCCACCGCGCTCAAAAGAGGTGCGTCTGTTTCCCTGGCAACGGCATCCCGAAGTGTTCATATGCCAGTCGAGTGGCCACACGTCCCCGAGGAGTCCGATCCAGAAAACCAATCTGGATCAAAAAAGGCTCATACACCTCTTCCAGCGCATCCTCTTCTTCCGCCAGGCTGGCTGCCAACGTATTCAGCCCGACTGGGCCTCCGTCGTACTTCTCAATGATCGTCAGCAGCAACCGGCGATCGAGATCATCAAATCCGTGAGCATCGACCCCGTGCAGCTTTAAGGCCGCTTCTGCGGTAGCCCGGTCGATGCTGCCCGTTCCCCGTACCTGGGCGTAGTCGCGCACCCGGCGCAACAGCCGGTTGGCGATGCGCGGTGTTCCCCGCGAGCGCAGCGCAATCTCCGCCGCCCCGTCCCGATCAATCGGCACATTCAACACTTCAGCCGACCGTTCCACGATGAAGCGCAGTTCATCTTCGGTGTAAAACTCCAACCGCAGAAGGATCCCAAATCGCGATCGCAACGGTGACGACAGCAGTCCCGGGCGGGTAGTCGCGGCGATAAACGTGAACGGCTTGATTTCCATCACATGCGTCCGGGCTGCCGGTCCCTGGCCGATGATGATGTCCAGCTTGTAATCCTCGAGCGCGGTGTAGAGCTTTTCTTCGAGCACTGGCTGCAAGCGGTGGATTTCATCCAGAAAGAGCACCTGGCGATCCCTTAAATTCGTTAGGATCGCGGTCAAATCTCCCTGGATCTGCAGCGCGGGGCCCGAGGTCTGCTGAAAGCCGACATCCAGCTCGTTGGCAATAATCGTCGCCAGCGTCGTCTTCCCCAAGCCGGGCGGCCCGAATAACAGCACATGATCCAGTGCTTCTCCGCGCGATTTCGCCGCCGTCAGGGCGATGGCGAGTTGCTCCTTGGCCTTCTCCTGGCCAATGAACTCCCGCAGCCACTTGGGCCGCAGCTTCAGTTCAAAGGATTTATCATCTTCAACGCGGTCGGCGGAGACCAACCGCTCAGATTCACTTCTACCGTCGGACATTGGCATCAGATTAGCAGCAAGGCCATCTCCTTGCCCCCTTGAAGCCGTGGGACCCTTCATTCTGGGTAGAATCATCATCTATGCTTTCAGCAACGCTGCTTCAGCAGCGAATGAAACTTCTGCGCATCTTCGGAATCATGCTGGCGACAGCCGTAGCCTGCATCGCGGTTCTGTACTTCTCCATCCCCATGGCCGACACTCAGCAGACCAAATTCGATGTGATTATGGTGCTGGGTAACCCCGCTGCAGACAATGGCTCCATCACACCACTCGCCCAATCGCGCGTGCTGGAGGGTGTCCGGCAGTATCGCGCGGGGGTCGCGCCGCGGATCTTGATGACCGGTGGCGCAGTGCGCAACCAATTCGTCGAGTCGCAAGTGATGATGCAGTATGCCCACGCCCAGGGTGTGCCCGTATCCGCGCTCTTTACCGAGGAAGCATCCCACAACACCATCCAGAACGCGTATTACTCGTACCGGATCATGCAAATCGAGGGGTGGACCTCAGCACTGATCGTCACCTCACCCACCCATGTGCGCCGCGCCAGCCTCATCTTTCGGCACTATCCTCTCGCCTGGAAAATGGACATCGCGCCCTGGCCACCCGATTACCCCCTCTGGAAGAAGGCTCTGGTTATGGTTCAGCGAAACCGGCTACACCGCTTACGGCCGCGTCTTTGGCTTTCCTAACGCGCACCAATATCTGCCCCATACCCATTTCAGGTGGCCGCGGCTCTAGAGACAGATTGCCCATTCGTTTTTACTATCGACGTGAAGAGGAAGACGGGTACGAACGCGGTCATTCCGTCAAAGAATGGCCGCACAGAGCCAATATGTCCAACGCCCAGCAATCGTAAAACGCAAAATTCATGCCCAAGGTTTCAGGCTTTCAATTCAATCGCCCGCAACAACTCGCAGCCGTGCTCCTGGTGCTGCTGCTTGGCGCAATGCCTTTGGGTTTTTCACCGTCAAACGCTGACCTCGCGCGACTACGACTTTGCCCGCTGCGGCCGTGAGATGTGGGAAAAGCCAAACCCCCTCGCCGGGTACTTCACCAGCTGTGGCAATATCCCCGATGGCACCCTGGGATACCGCATCGCGGGCCTACCCCTGACTCTCCAGCGGGTGCTCGCCGGGCAGGCCGCGGACACCTCAACCTGGGAAATGCGCCACGAACTGGGTTACGTTCTGGTCCTGCTCCACAGCGGTTTCCTGCTCACCGGATTAATCCTGGGAGGAGCACTGTGGTGGGTCACCCGGCGCCTCTATGGCAATCCCGGCGGCTTCATCGCTCTGGCTCTCTACTGCTTCTCACCTGCGGTGATTCACGCCTGCACCTATCCGAACAACGAAATCCTCACCGCTTTTGGACTGTTCGCCTCGCTATACACCGCCATGGGCGTCGCCCATGCGATGCAAGGGCCTCCTCGTAAGTGGCGCTCGCGCATCGTGCTGCTGACCTTCACCCTCGCTTTTACCGCGGCGTCCCACGTTGCCGCCTTTTTGCTGGCGCTGCTGTTGTCCATCGGCCTGATGGCCTACCTGGCGGTCGGCCGCCGCGCCTATATCGTGCCCATCATGATGGCGGCGAGCATCGGCACTTTGCTGTTGGTGTTCGCGTCCTACGACTTCAGCCCGGACGCCTTCAGCTACTTCTTTCGCAGCGGTGCCGGACGCATCGGGTTTTCCCTGGCGCCCGCGCGTCATTGGTTGCTGAGCCTTCCGAATTCGGCCGTAACCCTGGCCGCAGCCACTGCCTTGATGCTTTATCTGCCCACCCGCCGATCGCGTTATTTTGGCAATACCGTGCCGTTGCTCCTGGCGCTGCTGTTCTTTTTCCTCGTCACCCCGGGAATTTCCAGCGAGCCCAGCCTCTGGGCGCTCCCTTTTCTGCTCACATTTATCGCTGGAGTCTTTGCCGATTTTCTCGAAACCCGCTATCGGAGAGTCTTCCTGGCTATGACTGGCTGCCTGCTTGCTCTCCAGGTAACTCTGAGCCTTCTCTCCCTGCCCTAGAAATAAGACAAATGATTCAAAGAAAAAGACTTAGAGTGGCCCCATGCGCCTTGCTGGGCAGCTCCAAACCACGTATCATCTAAATAGCCCTCGAACGCAGATTTATTCCCCGTCCAAGGCCCACCTTCTTATGGCAGACGATCCAAATCCTCCCCTCCCTCTAGGTCCAAACGGCAGCGACGGTAACCCGCCGGAAGGACCGGGAACTCGCCTCATCCCCATCAACATTGAAGATGAGATGAAGCGCTCGTATCTCGACTACTCGATGTCGGTCATCATCGGGCGCGCTCTTCCCGACATTCGAGATGGCTTCAAGCCTGTGCATCGCAGGATTCTCTACACCCTGCATGAGATGGGTCTGGAGTTCAACAAGAAGTACGCCAAGTGCGCCAAAGTCGTCGGTCAGGCCATGGGTGTTTATCACCCCCACGGCGATTCGGCGATCTACGACACCATGGTGCGGCTGGCGCAGCCTTTCAGCATGCGCTATCCCATGGTCGACGGCCAGGGCAACTTCGGCTCCGTAGATGGTGACCCGCCTGCGGCCATGCGCTACACCGAATGCCGTATGACGCGGATTGCCGGCCAGATGCTGGCCGACATCGATCAGGACACGGTTGACTTTGTTCCCAACTATGACGAAAGCACCATGGAACCCACGGTGCTGCCCACCCGCGTTCCCAACCTGATCGTGAACGGATCCAATGGAATCGCGGTGGGTATGGCGACCAATATTCCGCCTCACAACCTGAACGAGGTGATCAGCGCCACCATCGAACTGGTGAAGAATCCTCAGGCAGGCCTGGCCGAAGTGTTACAGCATGTGCAGGGGCCTGACTTTCCTACCGGCGGCTTTATCTACGGACGGGGTGGCATTGCCCAGGCCTACAAGACCGGGCGCGGGCGCTTCCTGATGCGCGCCAAGGCGGCTATCGAGCAGTTAAAGGGCGGCCGCCAGGCGATCATCGTCACCGAGATCCCCTACCAGGTCAACAAATCCAAACTGATCGAGCGCATTGCTGAGCTGGTCAACGACAAAGTCATCACCGACATTTCCGAAGACGATTTCCGCGATGAGAGCGACCGCGACGGAATGCGCATCGTCATCGGACTCAAGCGCGGTGCAGAAGCACAGATCGTCTTGAATCAGCTCTACAAGCACACCCAGATGCAAGAGAGCTTTTCCATGATCTTTCTCGCGGTGGTCAATGGCCAGCCGCGCGAACTCGCTCTTGCATGACGCCATCCGTCATTTCATCAACCACCGCGTGGACGTGGTTCGGCGGCGCACGGCGTTCCTGCTCAAGAAGGCTCGCGAGCGCGAGCACATCCTCGAGGGTTACAAAATTGCCCTCGATAATATCGACCAGGTCATCCGCATCATTCGTGGCTCAGGATCGCGCGCCGAAGCAAGAGAAAACCTGCGCCGCTTTTCTCTGTCCAAAGATATTGTCCTCAAGCTCGATACCGGTATCGTCACCGGGCCGGAGCGGGAACCCGGTCTGAGCTACCGGCAGATCGACGCCATCCTCGAACTGCAGCTCTATCGCCTCACCCAGCTTTCCACCGACGAAATTCTCAAGGAATTGATCGAGGTGCGCGAGCGCATTGCCGAGTACGAAGCCATTCTGGCGTCGGAACCGAAACTGCGCGCGTTGATCATCAAGGAGCTCGAAGCGGCGCGCAAGGAGTTCGGCGACGAGCGCCGTACCCAGATCCTCGACGAGACGGCCGAGTTGCAGCTGGAAGACCTGATCGCGGACGAACAGGTCGCCGTCACTGTTTCCCATTCCGGTTATCTCAAGCGCACGCCGATATCGATCTATCGCCAGCAGCGGCGCGGCGGTACCGGGCGGCTGGGCATGAAGACGCGGGAAGAAGACTTCGTCTCCCAGCTCATCGTCGACTCCACCCATGCCTATCTGCTCTGCTTCACCAACACCGGCCGGGTCTATTGGCTCAAGGTCTACGAGATTCCCGATGTCGGCGCTGCCGGTAAGGGCAAGTCCATGGCCAGCCTGCTGAATCTGCAGCCGGGAGAGAACGTGCGCACCATTCTGCCCGTCCGCAACCTGGAAGAGGATGGCAAGTTCATCTTTTTTGCCACCCGCAAGGGCACGGTGAAGAAGACTCCGCTCAAGGACTTTTCCAACGTAATGGCGCGCGGCATCATTGCCATCGGTATCGACGACGATGACGAATTGATCGGCGCCTGCAGCACCGATGGCAATCAGATCATTTTCCTGGCGACCCACGGGGGTATGGCGATTCGCTTCGGCGAGAACGACGTCCGCTCCATGGGCCGGCCTGCTTATGGCGTCCGCGGCATCGACTGATGAAGGGCGATTACCTGGTCGGCTTGGCCGCTACTCCGCTCGAGCGTAAGAAGAATGGCAACGGGGAGCACTCCCCCTCGTTGATTCTCTCCATTACCGAGCAGGGTTACGGCAAACGCACCGACGTGGACGAATACCGGCTGCAGACCCGGGGCGGCAGGGGCGTCATTAATGTAAAGACGACTACCCGCAACGGTAAGGTAAGCGCCATTCTGCTGGTCGATGAAACCTCGGAACTCATGGTCATCAGCCAGTACGGCAAGATCATCCGCATTGACACCAAGACCATCCGCGCTGCCGGGCGGTCGACCCAGGGCGTCCGCCTGTTGCATCTTGAGGATGAAGACAAGGTTGCCGCGGCGGTGGTCATTCCGCCGGAAGAGGCCAAATCCGAACCGGAAAACGGCACGCTTACTGCAGTAAAAATGGAGAGGGGTACCGCGAGCGCGGTACCCCTCTTCCAAGGCAGATGAGTCAGTACCGCAAACTTAGAAGCCCCTGGCTGACGTCTGCTTCGGCTGTTTGGTCGAAGCGGAATTGTCGATCGTCGCGTGGGAATTGCCGCAGTTGTCCACCTGCAGGCGGCCGTACTGGGGCTGCAGATAGAGCACATACTGCTGGCCTACATACATGGCGAAGAAGCGAGGGCTGTTTTCGCTGAAAACCGTTACCTCGGTGTTGGGGCGCGCCTTGCCGTGGATCTTGGAGTCAACGCGAACCGTATAGTTCACGCCATCCAGAAAATCCCACGTTTCCGGTACTGGTTGAGCTGCCGTCACCGTACCCACGAATACGGAGGATGCCATATGCATCTCCTTGTGGGCGCTGACACGTTCCGTCTTGCACTGGGAGAAACCATTGGCCGCACTCAGGCAGAGAATTAATGCAATAGCAAAGTTTTTCACAAACCCTCCTAGGGTTACAAATCGATATTTGCGGTACCACGTAAGTTGTATGTGTACTGCTTAAGTGGTAGATTGCCCGGTCCGACGGGGGATGGCAATTGTATTGTTTTCGAACGCCCTTACTTCGGAGGGGAGGAAGCAGACCGATGGTAATGGAAGGACCAGATAAGGCCCGTGTTTGCACCATCTGCCACCAGGAACGTGGCAGATAGAAACCGATGGCTGTGGCATAGAAGGGCGGAGCAGGCAGGTACTTACGTTTGCACCAGGGTACTTGGAGCCTTTAGGAAACCGTCACAGTGGCATTGGCAGGACGAGTGAAGGGACGGCTGAACTTAGCGACGGAGTCCTGGGTTAGAGTGCGGCCTTGAAAAGCCCCGTAGGGACGACTGAAAGTTTACCAGCGCATACGAGAATTTCAAGAGCGATATTTGAATGAACGTAACTTCAGCGTCTAAAGCCGGATATTTCATCGTCAATTTGTACCCAGGACTAGAGTCCGTGGCCTTCAGCCGTCCCTGCGGGACTCGATTTCATCCGGTCGATTACCACGCAGAACCTTTGCCCTGATAAAACCACACTTCAATCGTTACCGTTCGCGTGAACCATCTGCCGGATGACCTTGCTCTCTTCATCCATGGGCCCGGAGTTCCCGCAGACATTCGTCATCCAGTGCTGATAATTGTTGGTGAGAAACAGCAGGTACTGTTTGCCGGACTCCAGGGCCACGGCATTTTCCCTGTGTTCGCTGAAAATAGTGATCTCGCCCGTTTGCTTACCTTTGACCTTCTGGTCGATATGCACCACATATTCGGTGCCATCCAAGGCGTCCCATGATTGCGGCACGTGGCGCGACGACATCACGGTACCGATGATCACCGCCTGCGAGTCCTTCATCTCCTGGGAGACGGGCAGCGTACTGGGGCACGCCGCGAATGAAGCAGCCGTGAAAAAAAAACAAACTAATCCTGTGACGGCTCGCTTCAATCTCTCCTCGCTTCCCTCGTTCGTCCATGATCCCACGATTGAAGCGCCATTCCTCCTGATAAACCGCTCCCGAACCAAGAGATTCATCCCGTATCCACGAAAGTGTTATCTCCCGATGACACAGTCGTGGCAGCCCTCTAACACCGAGGGGGGAGCCGGGAGGCTTTATTCCGGCCAGCGACGGAAGATGAGTGCGCCGTTGGTTCCGCCGAAGCCAAAAGAATTGGAGAGCGCCACTTCCAGCTGCGCCGGTTGCGGCTTATTGGCAATGTAGTTCAGATCGCAGGCTGGATCGGGATCGTCGAGATTGGTGGTGGGGGGAACGATCTGGCGCTGTAGGGACATGATGGTGATGCCCGCCTCCAACCCGCCCGCGCCACCGAGCAAATGCCCGGTCATCGACTTGGTCGAACTTACCAGGAGCTTCCCGCTGGTCGCATGTTCTTCGAAAAGAGACTTGATGGCCGCAGTCTCCAGTGCATCGCCCAGAGGAGTAGACGTCGCATGGGCATTTACATAACCCACCTCGCTGGGCTCCAGCTTCGCGCTGCGCAGCGCGTTCCTCATGGCCCGCAGGCAGCCATCTCCCCTCGGGGCCATGCTGGTGATGTGGTAGGCGTCTGCGCTCATTCCGTAGCCGACGACCTCCGCCAGGATGGTGGCGTCGCGGGCGCGGGCATGTTCCAGTTCCTCCAGAACCAGGATGCCGGCACCCTCGCCGACCACAAAGCCGTCGCGGTCTTTGTCAAATGGACGGCAGGCATGCTCGGGGTCGGCGTTGCGGGTGGAAAGCGCTCGCATCGCGGCAAAGCCACCCACACCCATGGGCGTGATCGCGGCCTCAGCGCCGCCTGCAATGACCACGTCTGCATCGTCCCGCTCGATCGTCCGGAACGCGTTGCCGACGGAGTGCGCACTGGTCGTGCACGCCGTCGAGGTTGACTCATTCGGGCCCAGCGCCCCATAGCGGATGCTGACTTGGCCAGCCGCCAGGTTGGCGATGGTCCCAGGAATAAAAAATGGTGAAATTTTGCGCGGGCCGCCTTGCAGCATGGCGGTGTGCTCCCGCTCGATCACGTCGAATCCGCCGATGCCAGATCCGATATTCACGCCCACCCGCTCGGCATTCGATGGACCGATCTTCAAACCTGAATGCGTAATCGCTTCGTGGGCCGCAGCAAGCGCGAAATGGATGAAGCGCCCCATCTTGCGCGCTTCCTTCTTCTCCATAAAGTCCAGTGGATTAAAGCCCTTCACTTCGGCCGCAAATGTTACGGGAAACCCCGTCGCATCGAAGCTGGTAATGGGAGCCATTCCGCTCTTGCCGGCAAGCAGGTTGTTCCAGACCTCGGGCGCAGTTTTACCTATTCCACACAACAGCCCGATGCCGGTAACAACGACCCTTCTTGCCATCTTGCCCGACTCACTTATTGCCTTTCGCGTTTTTCTCGATGTATTCGGTGGCGTCTTTTACGGTCTTGATTTTCTCTGCGTCTTCGTCCGGGATTTCCAGGTCAAAGGCTTCCTCGAACTGCATCACCAGCTCGACAACGTCGAGTGAGTCTGCTCCCAGATCTTCCTGAAACGATGCACTGGGAGTCACTTCAGCCTCATCGACCTGAAGTTGCTCGACGATGATCTGCTTTACCTTTTCTTCCACTGCTGCTGTTGCCATTCCGTTCTCCTGTCTATGAAAACAACTCGTTAGAGGGCAAGACCCTGCAAGGTTGGGTGAACGGTCCGGGAAGGCGGGTGCGGCGGTCTGTCCGGTTTTCCTCCAGGCGCCGCCTGCGACAGAAAATCTGGCTTTGCAGAGGGTCCGGGAGAACCCGTCCGCCGGAAGCCAATGTCTGGCAGGAGACAGCAACAGGAAAAACGGCCTTGTCCGCAACCCGCGCAGTTCACGGCCCCAAAGTTTCCAGTCTACTGAGCGCTCCAAGTGGTGTAAAGCGCGGCACTCCGTCTGTCCAGTGTGCAGGTTTCCCTCAGCAACCTTGCCGTCATGACGAGTAAAGTCAAAAAAGAAGATGGCCATGTTTCCCGGAATGATCACACTCCTTTTGGCTGCCGCCGGTGCCTTGATCGCCGGCATCGTGGTGGCCACCTATTTTGAGCGCAGCCGCACGGCCGCGGAGCGAGCAGGTTATGAAAAATCAGCTAAAACTCTCGCCGACCAGTTGGCCGACACCCGCACTCAGTTGGACCAGGCGCGCTCCGAGGCCTCCGACCTGAAATCCATGACAGCGCGCCTCGAAGAACGCCACGCTGCCACCGAACGCCTGGTGGAACAGATGCGGGTCGGCCTGCCGGAGACTTTCAAATCTCTGGCCAGCGAGGTCCTGGAGGAGAAATCGAAGCGTTTTTTCCGAGCAGAACCAGACCAGCCTGGGCCGGGTCCTCGAGCCGCTCAAGACGAAGCTGGAGGATTTTCAGGCCAAGATCGAAGCTGCCCGCATGGAACAGGTAAGAGGCGGCGAAAAGCTAAGTGCCCACATCGACAAGCTTTTCGAGTCGAATACCAGGATCGGCGACCAGGCAAACAATCTGGCCATCGCGTTGCGGGGTTCGAGTAAAGCGCAGGGCGCCTGGGGTGAATTGATCCTGGAAAGGACGTTGCAGGCCGCCGGCCTCCGTCCAGGGCACGAATACGACGCTCAGGAAAGCTATGCGGCGGAAAACGGCTCGCGGGCGCAGCCGGACGTGGTTATCCACCTCCCGGGTGACCGGCACCTGATTATCGATTCCAAGGTTTCACTGGTTCACCACGGGGCCTACAACACTGCGGAGAGCGAAGCGGAACGATCGCTGGCGGCTGACAGTCATTGCAGCTCCGTGCGGACGCACATCCGTGGTCTGGCAGACAAGAACTACCAGACCCTCTACGGCCTCAATTCGATCGATTTCGTGATCATGTTCCTTCCTTTCGAGTCGGCCTTCATGCTGGCTGTTTCCCGGGACGAAAAGCTATGGGAGCAGGCCTGGCAGCGAAACGTTCTGCTGGTCAGCCCCAGTACTCTGCTTTTTGTCTTGCGGACGGTAGCATCTCTCTGGCGGCAGGAGCAGCAGAAGCACAACGTGGAAGAGATCGCCCGGCGGGGCGCGGAACTCTACAACAAGCTGGCGGGCTTTGTGGCCGACTTTACCGAGATGGGGAAGCGGCTGGAGCAAGCCCAAACCAGCTACAGCGGGGCCCTCGCCAAGCTGCACACAGGCGCTGGAAACGTAATCCGCCAGGCAGAAATGTTGAAAGCCCTCGGCGTCAAGCCAGTCAAGCAAATCCCCCAGGGCTTGGTCGAACTAGCTCAGCAGGAAACCCTGGAACTCGAAGACCAGCCAGAACTTCCTTAGGCCCAGTCCCTGCGGGACTAAACCGTACCCGGGGGCGCCGGAACCGGCATCGCCGCCTCAACCCCTTCAAACCCCGCCCGCAATCGTTCCCACGTATCATCCAGCGTCTCGGGAAGCACCCGCGTCTCCCCAATCACGGTCATGAAGTTCGAATCGCCCAGCCATCGGGGCAGGGCATGCATATGAAGGTGAGCCGCAATCCCAGCCCCCGCCGCCTGACCCAGGTTCAATCCCATGTTGATCCCTTGGGGTGCGTACACCTGCCGGAGAACCGTGTCGGTTCTTTGCGCCAGCTTCATTATCTCGAGCGCGGCCGCCTGATCCAGCGACGCCAGCGTCTCCTGGTGGGCATAGGGCACGATCATGACGTGACCGGAGGTGTAAGGGAACGCATTCAGGCAAATAAAGCAATGCTCTGCCCGAAGCACAATATGGGACGCACGCTCCGCCTCCTTCGCCGGCATGCCGTGTTCCACAGCGAACCGGGTGGAAGCGATCAGGTTACAAAAGACGCAGTCACAGTCACCGGGCCACGCAGCCAACGCCGGGGGCACGCCTTTGCGCATCCCCTTCGGGGAGTTCGGGTCGGCATCGACCAGGTAAGCGTAGCGCCAGGGCGTCCACAAGTAGTCCATGCGGTTCAAGTATACGGAGTGCCCGGTTAGCCATTTCGGCCGGTGCATAACCCGGCGAGCTTGTCCTCACCGCAGGGTTACAAGCCAATAAAAATAGGCATTTCCGGCACTTTTTGTGACGCTTCCCGAGTAAGGAATACCCGACTAGTTCGTTGACATGCTTTCCCAGCGAAGCTATAGTTGTGTATGAAGGGTCTACGTACAGGATTCGGCGTAGACGTCCATCGCCGCTCTTGCTTTACCCCCCTCCCGGATGCTCCTACCGGAGATTGATGTAAGTGCCAAGCCATTCAGTGTGGCTCCACTAACAGTCTCCCTCCGAACGTTTGCCGGCGGAGAGTAAGCTTACGGCGCCCTACTTCGCCGACCAAGTCTGCAAATAGTCCGGCGAAGCAAGCTGCGGGACTGAATCATCTGAGCCCTGGCCAATGTTGTGAGACCATGGCGGCCGTGATTCATCTAAAGCCCTGTAGTGGTGGACGGATCGGCAACTACCGATCGAGAATCCGGAGCTGGCATTCATGGCAGACGTCCTAAATCCTGAACGAACCGAGAGCACACACCTGAACACCGAACTGCAAACCCCAACGCTTGACGCACCGGCGGATCACTTTGACCCGTCTGAAGAACAAACCACTCACCCGCACGTTACCGCCCCCACCGTGCCGCACCGCGCCGTAGATCCAAAGCCTGCGACTACCCATTCCGGTTCAGACGAAACAGAACTGACCGGCATGGAGGATTTTGCCGCCGCCCTGGAATCCTTCGATCGCGAGCAAGCCGCCGAAGCGGCCGCACAGGCTTACGACGATAACGTTGTTACCGGCACCGTCATCAAGCTCACGGATAAGCATGTAGTGGTGGATGTGGGGCTCAAGTCCGAAGGTCTCATTCCCCTGGAGCAGGTGCTGGATCATACCGGCCAGCCCAAGTTGAAGGCCGGCGACACGGTCGAAGTAGTGGTTGAGCGCGAAGAAGCCGAAGGCGGCTTCCTGCTCAGCTACGACAAAGCCCAACGCCACCGGGTGTGGGATGCGATCGAACGCGCTGCCAACGACAAGACTCCCGTTATCGGCACGGTACTGGGACGCGTCAAGGGTGGGCTGACCGTCGACATCGGTATTAAGGCATTTCTTCCCGGATCCCAGCTCGAGATCCGGCCAGTCCGTAATCTTGACGGCTACATTGGCCAGCAGATCGAAGTTCGTGTCATCAAGCTGAACAAGAAACGCGGCAATGTTGTGGTCTCGCGCAAAGAGCTGCTCGAAGAGGAGCAGGTCAACAAGCGCAGCCTCACGCTCGAACACCTCGAAGAAGGCGCGATCCTCACCGGCACGGTGAAAAACCTTACCGACTACGGCGCTTTTGTCGATCTGGGCGGCATCGACGGCCTGCTGCATATTACGGACATGTCGTGGGGGCGGCTGACCCACCCCCGCGACCTGGTCAACGTCGGCGACGAGATCCAGGTCAAGGTACTCAAGTTCGATCGCGATAAGCAGCGCGTTTCCCTCGGTTTCAAGCAGCTAACGCCTGACCCCTGGCTCGACGCCGTTGAGCGTTATCCCATCGGCGCCCGGGTTCGTGGCCGGGTACTCAGTGTGACCGACTACGGTTCCTTTGTTGAGCTGGAGCAGGGCATTGAGGGTTTGGTGCATGTCTCCGAGATGACCTGGTCCAAACGGATGAAGCATCCTTCGAAGCTGGTCAAGCCGGGCGACGAGGTGGAGACAGTCGTGCTCAGTGTCAATCCTAGCGACCGTCGTATTTCTCTGGGCATGAAGCAATTGCTCGAGAACCCCTGGGAACATCTTTCTGAGCGCTACCCCGCGGGCACCATCGTGGAAGGCCGGGTGCGCAACCTGACCGACTTCGGCGCCTTCATTGAAATCGAAGACGGCATCGATGGCCTGGTGCACGTGAGCAACCTGAGCTGGACCAAGCGCGTCAAGCATCCTTCTGAAATCCTCAAGAAGGGCGAAAAGGTCCGCGCTGTCGTGCTTGGAGTGGAAGCGGAGAATCGCCGCCTCTCTCTTGGCATCAAGCAGCTTCAGCCCGATGTGTGGGAAACGTTCTTTGCCCAGCATCGCGTCGGCGATGTAGTCAAAGGCAAAGTGCTGCGCACCGCGCAGTTCGGAGCCTTCATCGAGATCGCGGAAGGTGTCGAGGGCCTCTGCCATGTTTCTGAAGCAGCCGATGCTTTGGGTCAGCCGCTCAAGCTCGAAGCAGGCCAGGAGCATGACTTCAAAATCATCAAGATGAACCAGGATGAGAAGAAGGTAGGCCTTAGCTTGCGCGCAGTGGGTGAAGAAGCCAGCCGGGCCGATGTTGAAGCCTACAAGCAGCCGGTCTCAAGCTCCACCACCACGCTGGGTGACCTGGTCAACTGGAAGCGCCTCGAACACGAGTAGTTGGGTGGTCGCAGGCGCTTTCGCCTATTTCATCTCAATTTTGAGATCGAAGTTGAATTGCTTCTTGCTGTCGAAAGAACTGATCGCCCTGGTTTTGGACTTGTGACCTTTGTACTCTGCCCAGAGTTGGTAATCCACGTCTGAAGCCAGCTGCCCAAAACGGTAGTGACCGTCCGCCTCAGTGATAAAGGTCCTCACCTCGAGAGTCTTCTGATCCTGCAGGTAGACTACCGAGTTGGCGATTGGTTGCCCGTCCGCGTTCACTACGGTGCCCTGTACCACGCGCACTGATTGCGCAAGGCTTTGCGCAAAGGTCAGTGGCTGGATTGCTGCGCACGCCAGCAGCAACAATATCCCCAAAACCCTCATTCTTCTTCCTCATCGGCTACTTCTTCATCGTCATCTTCGTAACCCTCTTCGTCCACTTGGGAGAGTTCGAGCGGTTCGGTTGCGACCACTTCGAACTCGGTCCCGCATTCATCGCAGACCACAATGTCGCCTTCTTCAACTTCGTCGGGATCGAAATCGAGAACGCTTTCGCATTCCTGACAAACTGGCATATATCTCTCCTTTCTCGGAGTATTAAAATGTTTATGGTAACCCGCAGCCCATAGGCGGCTTGGCTAGTTTCCGGGAGAACACGCCGGACGTCAAGAAAACTACTGCGGGATACCAAATCGTATCGCGAACCGGCGCCGGACGTTAAAGCGTTTTCACACGGCGAGATCCCGGCAACTGTGAAAACGCGTTAGTCTTACAAAAGAAATCATGGCACGCTTTCCCCGCACCGGTTTCTCCGCCCTGTCCTTCCCGAGCTTTAGCGGGGTTACCAGCCAACTGGTAATAGCCAACGTTGCCGTATATTTTGTGCTGCTGCTCATGCAGTATGCGGCGCCGCACGTAGCGTTGATCATTGTCACCTATTGTGCTCTCACTCCGGCTCTGCTGCTCCACGGCTGGATCTGGCAACTCGGGACGTACAGTTTCCTGAATCAGGGCGTGTTGCATGTTGCCCTCAACATGCTGACCCTGTGGTTTATCGGCTCATTTCTTGAGACGTCGAAGGGAAGCCGCTGGCTGCTCGAAATTTACTTCTTGTGTGCGATTGGCGGCGGTCTGATCGGCAGCGCCCTAAGCTTCACCCAGATCTTTCATTCCAGCCCGCTTTCCACGACCAACAGCGCTGACGGTGCACTCTTCGGCTTGCTGGCGGCTTTCGCCGTTCTCTTCGGTGACATGGAAATATACATGTTCCCTCTGCCGATAGCGATCAAGGCCAAATACCTGGTCATCGTCTACATGCTGATCGAGGTAGCGTTGCTCCTCTCCGGGGGACCGCCGCTGGCCTATTTCGTCATCCTGAGCGCCGCCTTGCTTGGCTTCGTCTTCGCCCGGCGTGCACCGCGGAGGGGCATGAGCATGGCCGTCAGCGAAGGACTGTTCAGTCTCCGCAACAACTACTACCGCTGGAAGCGCCGTCGGACCGCCCGCAAGTTCGAGGTCTACATGCGCAAGCAAAACCGCGACGTACGCTTCGACCATGAGGGCCGCTACATCGACCCCGACGAAAAGCGCGATCCCAACGACCGCAAGTGGATGAACTAACCCCGACTTCTTTTTGCTCACCCCGTGGTGCGAATATGTAATTCCCTCAGTTGCTGAGCGCTCACCGGAGTCGGTGCATCCACCATCAAATCAATGGCCTTCGCCGTCTTGGGAAACGCAATGACCTCCCGCAGGCTTTGCGCTCCGGCCAGAATCATCGCAATCCGGTCCAGTCCCAACGCAATCCCTCCATGCGGCGGCGTGCCATAGGTAAGCGCCTCCAGGAAAAACCCAAACCGCGACCGTGCCTCTTCTTCGCTCATACCCAAAGCGCGAAATATCTCCTGTTGCACATCCTGGCGATGGATCCGAATAGAACCAGATCCCAACTCCAACCCATTCATTGCCAGGTCGTAATACCGCGCGCGCACCGAAGCCGGATCTGACACCAATCTCTCCATATCCTCTTCATGCGGCGAAGTGAAAGGGTGGTGTGCCGGCAGCCACCGCTGCGACTCCTTATCGAATTCGAACATGGGAAAATCCGTCACCCAGATGGGCCGGAAAGCGGCATCGCCAGCGACCTGCTGGCCCAGATAGCGCTCGGGTGACTCGACCACCAGGTCGGTGATCGCGGATACGCCGTGCCGGTCCGCGTAACGCCGGGCCAACTCCACACGAAGATTGCCCGCCGCCGAGTAGACGCAAATCTCGCGCTCGGAAAGGTGGCCGTGTGTCTTGGTGTCGCTGGCCTGGACATGGGAAGCGGCATCGCCCGCTACCAGCACCAGTAAATCTTCGGCAGCCCCCTCTGCCCGCACGGGCACCAACTCCCGAATCTTCTTCACCGACTCCGGGAAACTCTTTTCCAGCCGCTTCCAGTCATCGATCATCTTCGCGCCTTTGCTGGCGTCGAAGAATGGCCGGTTGTCGTCGCGCTCCTTGCGCGAAAGCTCCCCGACCTTCGGAATGCACACCACCACCACGGGCTGGGCCGGATCGATAGCCAGCGCCTGCAAATCCTCATCGCGGAAGGCCGAGCGAACATCCGTCAACCCGGGCATCCGCAAGTCCGGCTTGTCGATTCCGTAGCGCCGCATGGACTCGTCGTAGGTGATTCGCGGAAAAGGAGTAGGCAACACGACGCCCACCGCCTCGAAGGCCTCCCGCAAAAAGGTTTCGACCACCTGGAAGACGTCTTCCTGTTGCACAAACGACATCTCCAGATCCACCTGGGTAAACTCCGGCTGCCGGTCCGCGCGCAAGTCCTCGTCCCGGAAGCAGCGGACGATTTGAAAGTACCGGTCGAACCCCGAGATCATCAGGATCTGCTTGAACAACTGTGGCGACTGCGGCAGGGCATAGAAGTCCCCGGGATGCACTCTGCTGGGCACCAGGTAATCCCGGGCGCCTTCCGGAGTCGAGCGAGTCATGAACGGGGTCTCGATTTCAAGGAAACCCTGGTCTGACAGGCTCTCCCGAACCGCCCGCGCGATCTTATGCCGCAACTCGAAATTACGCTGCATCTGTTGCCGCCGCAGATCGATGTAGCGATATTTCAGCCGCAGTTCTTCGTTGGCGATAGCCTCTTCCGCGGGCGAAAACGGTGGAACCCTGGAGTCGTTCAGCACCAGCAGCTCCTTGGCGGAAATCTCAACTTCGCCCGTAGTCATCTTGGGGTTGATCGCATCCTGGCCGCGTAGCCGGACGGTACCCACCACGGCCACCACATACTCCGGCCTCACTTGTTCGGCCTTGGCGTGGCCTTCCGGGGTGAGATCTTTATCCAGCACGATTTGCGTGATCCCGGTGCGGTCACGCAGATCCAGAAAGATCAGGTTGCCATGATCGCGCCGCCGGTTGACCCAGCCCATAAGGATGACCTGTTCGCCGGCGTGCAGTGCGCGGAGTTGTCCACAAGTGTGCGTACGCTGAAGAGTGCCTAGAAAGTCGAGCAATGCGGCTGTCCTAATTTGAAGTTGAAGTGGGATGAGGGCCAGGAAGAGCGGAGAGCTTCTGGCCGAGTTCGCCTCGAGGAACCTTGGTCTGCTCACCCGAGGCGAAGTGCTTTACCGTCAAGATACCCGAGGCGGCCTCATCCTCGCCGAAAATCACGATCGCGTTTGCCACTTTATTTCCCGTCTCAAACGATTTCTTAAGCCGGAATGATCCATCGCCCAGCTCTATGCGCAAACCGTCTGCCCGTAGTTCGCGAGCTAAGACCAGCGCGGCCGGGTTCATCCGCTCGCCCAGCGGGGCAATGTAAGCCGCGGCTAGCACCGGCTTATGCTTGGCCTGTGCCAGCAAGGTCAGCACCAGGCGGTCTTCGCCCATCGCGAAGCCGATCCCGGGAGCCTTGGGGCCGCCGATAGCCTCGGAGAGCCCATCGTACCGGCCGCCACCGAGCAGCGCATTCTGAGCCCCCAGATCATCGGAGACGAACTCGAACGTCGTCCGCGTGTAGTAATCCAGTCCACGCACCAGGCGATGGTCGTGCTCGTAAGCCACACCGCAGGCGTCAAGGGCCGTGCAAACCGCAGCAAAGTGCTCCTTTGAGCCCTCATCCAGGGAGTCCCAGATGCGGGGCAGTGTGGCGATGATGGGCTGGTCTTCGGGATGCTTGCAATCAAGCACCCGCAGCGGATTGGTGACGGCTCGCCGCTGGCAATCCTGGCACATGCGCCCGACCACCGGCTCCAGGGCCGCTCGCAGAGCCTGCACATAGCGCGGCCGGTCAGTTGCCGAGCCCACAGAGTTGAGCAGCAGCTTCCAGCCCGTAATGCCAAGTTCACCCAGTAAGGTAGCCAGCATCTCCAGCACCTCGGCATCGCGCAGCGGCGACTCGCTGCCTGCGCTGGGCGGCCCGATCACTTCGGCGCCGATCTGATAGAACTGCCGGTATCGGCCCTTTTGCGGCCGCTCCCGGCGGAACTGCGGCCCAATGTAGTAGAGCTTCTGCAATTGGCCGGTCTCGCCCAGCTGATGCTCAATGTAGGCGCGAACCACGCCCGCAGTATTTTCCGGCCGCAGCGTCAGCGATTGTCCCGACTCCGCATCCGGAGTGAACGTGTACATCTCTTTGGAAACGATATCGGTCTCTTCGCCCACTCCTCGCGCGAAGAGCTGGGTATCTTCGAGAACAGGCGTACGAATTTCGCCAAACGAGTAGCGCGCAAAAACCCGTCGCGCCGTAGAGTCGATATGATTCCAGAGTTCCGTTTCCGGCGGCAGCAGGTCCCGGGTGCCGCGGACAGCTTGCAAAATGCTCATAAGTCCTGAAGTATCCAACCATTACCAGAATACAGGCACAAACCGATCCCAACGAAATCGGAGGGCCCCACGTCCGCACCACAAACCAATCCCGAGGAAATCGGACGGATGTCCTTCGTTCGGAACACAAACCAATCCCGAGGAAATCGGACGGGTGCCCCTCGCACCACCTGCCCCGGCTAGCCGTGGGGCGTACGTGGGCCGAAAAAGACGGGGCGAAGCCCCTCGAATGCTCTTACTAAACCTCAAGCAGCTGACGGGTGCCCCATATCTCGCTCGTTCTTCGCGAGATGTGGGATACCACGGCTGCGTCCTTGTGACTCCAGAGTGCCCTGCAACCTCACCCGCAACTCTCCCGTTCCTTCATATAATTTGCCGAATACTCCAGATAATTCCGCGCATACTGCAAAATCGACTCCCGCTCCTTAGGCTCCAGCCGCCGCCGTTCTTTCCCCGGCACCCCTGCCCAGAGAGTATTCGCCGGGACCACTGTATTCTCCATAATCACCGCCCCAGCGCCAATAATCGAGCCTTCCCTGATTCGTGCACCGTTAAGAATCACGGCCCCCATCCCAATCAGGCACGCATCTTCAATCACGCAACCATGCACCGTAGCATTGTGTCCAATCGTGACCCAGTCCCCAACCACAACCGGGTGTTTATACCTCATCCCATGCAACACAGCGCAATCCTGAACATTGCTGTTAGCCCCGACGCGAATTGAATGCACATCGCCGCGTAAAACCGCATTCATCCACACACTGGAGTGTTCGCCCAGCTCCACTTGCCCAATAATCTGTGCGGAAATGTCCACGTAGCACGACCCGGGGATCACCGGGCTATAACCGAGATAAGGCCTGACCATGAGGAAATTCCTTCTAAGCGGTGCTGATTAAGCTTGACTCCATACCTCAAAGGTAACGTAAGCTTATAGAACCCAATTGGGATGTTTGGAGGTGTGGTTCATTTGGCAGAGGTTCGCGTGCAGGAAGGCGAGCCGCTTGAAAATGCATTGCGCCGGTTTAAGCGCAAGGTTCAGCAGGAAGACATTATTAAGGAAGTGAAGCGTCACTCCTTCTACCTGAAACCTGGCGAGCGCCGTCGAGTAAAAGAAGCACTGGCGCGCAAGCGGAATCGCAAGAAAGCAAGAAAAGAGCAGGATTAACCCTGCAAATGCCGGCCTAACGTTGTAAATTCACCGATGCGTTAGGCCGGCAATCCCGCACTCTTCAAGAATTTGTAAAGGTTTGGCACCATTTCCCCTCTCATTCCCGGGTTAGGCGAATGCGAGGAAAGTTGTCGAATTGTAAGACGAAGGAGCTGGTTGGTGAGACGATGCCATCCAGCGCTTGGTCGACGGAATACTGAAAAATTCCAAGGCATGCTCGGGGGGACGCGTAATGGACTTCATCGACAAGATACTGAAGTGTTCGGATTGCGGTAATGACTTTGTCTTTACCGCCGGTGAGCAACTGTTCTTTCACGATAAGCAGTTCAAGAACGATCCAAAGCGATGCAAGCAGTGCAAAATCAAACGTGTGGCCGGAACCGGCAGTGGCGTGCGCACAGAAACCCGGACAGTTTGTTCGGAGTGCGCCACCGAAACCACCGTTCCGTTTAAGCCCACACAAGGTCGTCCCGTACTCTGTCGATCATGCTTCCAGCAGCGACGACCCCCGGTTCCAGCTACAGTAGTTGCCAGCGCGGCTTCCTAACGCGAAACCTCTCCAGTGAACTCACGTTCGCTGGAGAGGCTTGCAGTGGGTTTAGTTTGCAGCGGCGGGCTTTCGCGTTGCCGTTCGTCCGGCCACCTTGGCAGGTGTGTTTGCAGGGGCGCTCATCTTCTGCGCCAACGCCTTCTGCTTCTTGTCTTCATGGGTGACGAGGAGCGCCTCGATCTGGCGCAAGAGATTCATAATGTTCATCGGCTTGACCAGCATCTCATCCATGCCTTCGTCTCGCCATTCGGAGCCCGGAACCGGGAAAGCTGTGAGCATGGCTACCGCGGGCTGATACGAAACCTGTTTCGCTGCCCGGACCACTTCCAGCCCCGCCGACTCGTTCTCCATTCGCATGTCAGTGATCACCATGTGAAAGGTGCTGGCTCGCAGCTTGGACCGGGCCTCTCGAGCGGAAGAAGCCGTCTCCACCTCGAAGTCGTTCATTTCCAATACTGCCTTGAGGGTCAGCAGTATGGCGAGCTCGTCATCTACCAAAAGAATGCGACGTTTCATGGGGAAAAACTCCAAAGTGCAAAAGCAGTAGGGTTACGGGGGGTATTTGTCGCCTGATCGGATCCTACCTGAAATCGCCTTTCTTTGAGCGGGTATCCTTCATTGAGTAGACTGGCAACGTGGCAGAATACCACGTTGAGAACTTCGGATGTCGGGCCAGCCAGGCGGACGGCGAAATCATAAGCGCCGAGTTGCGCCACCGTGGCCTAAGCCCGGCTCCCAGCCCCTACCGGGCCGATGTAATCGTCGCCAACACGTGCAGTGTGACCGCGCAGGCGGATCGCAACGCCCGCGCCTTTCTGCGCAAAGTCCATCGGGAGAATCCATCCGCACGCATCCTGGTCACAGGCTGTTACGCTCAGCGCGCGCCCCAAGAGGTCGCCGCGCTGCCCGGAGTGCACGCGGTGATCGGCAACAGTCACAAAGCTCTCGTCCCGGACATGGCCCAACAGGCCGCCGGCTTCGTTCCGCTGGCAGCGCTCTCGGTTGATGACAAATTTGCCCACTCAGAGTTGTCCATGCCGCAGGGCGGCTGGCACCCCGGCGGCCAGACCCGGCCCAATCTCAAAGTGCAGGACGGCTGTGGGAACCGCTGCTCCTTCTGCATCATTCCCACCACCCGCGGCCACAGCCGTTCTCTCTCGCTCGAGGGCTGCCTGGAGAGCGTGCGGGCTTTTGCAGACGCCGGCGGCACCGAGATTGTGCTCTCCGGCATCAACCTGGGGCGCTGGGGCCGGGATCTCCAGCCGCAACACACCCTGGAGGAACTGGTGCGTGAAATCCTGAGCCAGACCTCCTTGCCGCGCCTGCGTCTCAGCTCCATCGAGCCCATGGATTGGACTTCACAGCTGCTGGCGCTATTCCGCGGCCCGTCGGCCAGTCGCCTGGCGCGTCACGCCCATCTGCCACTGCAATCGGGATCCGACGCTATTCTCCGCGCCATGCATCGCCGCTATCGTCCCTGGCACTATGCCGAAAAACTGCGCCTGATTCGTGAAACCATGCCCGACGCCGCCATCGGCGCGGACGTGATGGTGGGCTTTCCGGGCGAGACCGAAGGCTTATTTGAAGAGAGTTTCGCGTTTATCGCGGCCCAGCCCTTCACCTACCTGCATCTGTTTCCTTTTTCCCCGCGTCCCGGAACCCCGGCGTGGCAACTCGCTCAGCAATACCCGGTTCCGCCCAAGGTGGTGGCGGAGCGCAGCCGGCGCCTGCGGGAACTGATCGCGGCCAGGAGTCTCGTCTTCCGTGAGGGTTTCGTAGGTCGCGAACTCCCCGCGGTCACTTTGCACGCGCCCCAAGGCGAGAAGGCCAGGGCCCTCACCGACAATTTTCTGGAGGTCGTGCTCGACACCTGGCTGCCGGCGAATCAAAGCGTGCATGTGCGAATCAGCGGCCTTGAGGACGGTGGTTTGACCGGTCGCTTGGCCGCATGACCGAAGGTTGAGAGAGTTCTTCCGGACCTTGTCCTGAAATGCTATGCTTTATTTGAGGGGCCCTGCGTCTCTCGTTTCCGGAGGAAACCATCGATAAGCGTTCGGCCAAGTCTTTTATCCGCATTAACGACAGAATTCGCGCGCGGGAAATCCGCGTCATCGACGAAAACGGTGAACAGCTCGGAATTCTGCCTCCCTTTGAAGCACTCAAAATAGCCCGCGAGCGTGGCCTGGATCTGGTTGAGGTCTCTCCCACCGCGCAACCGCCTGTCTGCCGCATTCAGGATTACGGCAAGTTTCTCTACGAGAAGGACAAGAGCGATCGCGCGGCCCGCAAGAAGCAGAAAGTGATCGTGGTCAAAGAAGTGAAATTCTCCGTGACCGTGGATGAGCACGATTACCAGACCAAGAAAAACCAGGCAGTCCGTTTCCTGGGCGAAGGCGACAAGGTGAAGGCCTCGCTGCGTTTTAAAGGCCGCCAAATGGCCCACCGCGAGCTGGGCTACGCCATCATCAACCGCCTCATTCAAGACATGGGTGATGCCGGCATCGTTGAGTTCATGCCTCGCATGGAAGGCACCACGCTGCACGCCATCCTGGCCCCAGGCAAGAAAGCCGAGCCACCCAAAAAGCCAGCCGCCCCTAAACCGCCAGCTCCAGGCCTGATAGGACAGCAACATCCCCAATCCGCGCAATCGTAGCCGATACTGCCCGGCGTTTGACTACGAAACGAAGCCCACACCCCTGGACCGGTGCCCCATGGTCGCGTCGGCGTACATGGGCCGAAAACGATGGGGCGCAGCCCCTCCCTACGTTGTTACTCCGCGATCAGGGCCGGAGTGGCGTCACCGCCTCCACTCCCGTATAATCACCACAGTTATTAACACGCGAAGTAAGCAGGAAAACCATGCCCAAATTAAAGACCCACAAGGGCGCGGCCAAGCGCTTTAAGAAGACCGGCACGGGGAAGATCCTCCGCGGTCAAACCAAAAAGCGCCACATTCTAACCTCCAAGTCCAAGAAGGTTAAGAAGAAGTTGAGCGGCCTCGTTCTGGTTTCTGATGGTGACAAGCGCAAGGTAGCGCGCATGATCCCGTACGCCTGATCGGCCCGCAAGGGTTGGGCCACTGGCCCCTGTCCTCAGGACAAGACGATCGGTATAACAAGCGAGTGAAGAGGTACTTCCTACCTCCAGCCGCACAACGAACTACCCAAAGGAGAATTAACCATGCCCCGCGTAAAACGTGGCACAAAACGCAACGACCGCCGCAAAAAAATCCTCAAGCGAGCCAGCGGCTACTTCCTCACCAAATCAAAGCTCTACCAGGCGGCGCAGGAAGCCGTAGAGCGCGGTCTTAAGTTCGCCTACATCGGCCGCAAGCAGAAGAAACGTCAATTCCGCTCCCTTTGGATCGTCCGCATCGGCGCCGCCGCCAAGCTTAACGGCATCAGCTACTCGCAACTCATTCACGGCCTCAAGCTGGCCGGCATAGAGCTCGACCGCAAAATGCTGGCCGAACTCGCCATCCACGACCCGGCCGGTTTTACCGCGTTAACCGCCCAGGCCAAGACCGCGCTCAACAAAACCGCCGCCGCATAACACTTGCCGCAAGCAGTTCCCTCAAGCCCGGTCGCATGCGATCGGGCTGCTGTGCCCATGGCGAGGCCAGAATCGACGCCGCACATGCCGCCCACTGAGATTCCTGAATTACCGGATTATTCGCCCGGAGCCCTGGACGGCTTCTTCAGCGAAATCCTGGCGCAATTCGATCAGGATGCCGCCGCCGCCGCCACCGTCGAAGCCGTGGAACAGCTGCGCATTCGTTGGATCGGCCGCAAGCAGGGCCTTCTCACGCGGGTCAGCGAAGTGCTCAAAGGCGCTCCACCCGAAGCACGCCGCGAAGTAGGCATGCGCTTCAACGCGCTCAAATCCTCCATCGAACCACGTTGCGATCCGGAGCAGCTAAAAGCCACCGCACCCGTCACGGACGCTATCGATATCACCCTCCCCGGCACGCGTCGCGCTCTCGGTGCCGAGCACCCGCTGGTCCGCACCATGCACGAGATCGTCTCTGTCTTTGCGGCCATGGGATACTCGGTTGGCCTCGGCCCCGAGGTCGAGACTGACTACTACAACTTTGAATCGCTGAACTTCCCGCCTGGTCACCCCGCGCGCGACACGCAGGACACCCTGGTGATTGCCAACCAGGAGCGCAAACCCCTGCACGATCGGCTATTAATGCGCACCCACACCTCGCCGGTCCAGATCCACACCATGGAAGAGCAACCACCGCCGTTGCGTATTGTCATTCCCGGCAAAGTGCACCGCAACGATGCGATGGACGCGACCCATTCCCCCATCTTTCACCAGGTGGAGGGACTCTGTGTGGACACCAACATTACTTTCTCCGATCTCAAGGGCACGCTCGACCACGCCATGAAGGCGTTCTTCGGGTCCAACGTCAAGACCCGCTTCTTCCCCTCGTTTTTTCCTTTCACCGAGCCCTCTGCCGACGTGCAGATCAGTTGCATCTTCTGTGGCGGCCGCGGCTGCCGCAAATGCAAGCAGTCCGGCTGGATCGAGCTTCTGGGCTGCGGCATGGTAGACCCGGCTGTCTTCGCCTTCGCCGCCCGGGAGCAACCTGCCTACGATGCCAAAAAAATCAGCGGCTTCGCTTTCGGTATGGGCGTAGAACGCATTGCCATGATGAAGTACGGTATCGGCGAAATCGGTCAGCTCTACTCCGGCGACATGCGCTTTCTGGAGCAATTCAAGTAAGTGAACATTCTCTCCCAATGGATTCGTTCCTACGTACCCGGCCTCACCTTGCCTGACCGTGAGCTGGCCGAGGCGCTGACCCTGCGCGGCATCGCCGTCGAAGGCATCTACGAGCTTGGTCCGGGGAATGGCTCCCTGTTTGAGATGGACATCACCACCAACCGCGTCGATGCCATGAACCACTACGGCATCGCCCGTGAGGCGGCCGCCATCGCCGGTCTTCCCCTGGCTCCTCTCGACGCCGCGCTGCCGCCATCGCAACCAGTCACGGTTCCAGTTAAAGTTTCGATCGAGGCTCCGGAGCTCTGCGGACGCTTCACCGCGCGCTCTCTCAGCCAGGTGCGTATTCAGCCCTCCACCGGCGTCGTCGCCGAGCGCTTCGCGCTGTTGCAGCAAAAGCTCATCTCCAATGCCGTAGACGCAACCAACTTCGTCACCCTCGCTATGGGCCATCCCACCCATGCCTTCGATCGCGACAAGCTGGAAGGCGGCATCATTGTCCGCCGCGCGCGCAGCGGAGAAAAGCTCAAAACCTTAGACGGCGTCGAACGTGTTCTCGATCCCGAAGACCTGGTCATTGCCGATGAAAAGAAAGCCATCGGGTTGGCCGGCGTCATGGGCGGTTGGGATACGATGATCACCCCCGAGACCCAAAACATCCTGGTGGAAGCCGCCTGGTTTGACCAGGCAACCGTGCGCCGAAGCAGCAAGCGGCACGGCCTGCACACCGACGCCTCTCATCGCTTCGAGCGCGGTGCCGACTTCAACGCGCCCCCCGTAGCCTCCGCCCTGGTTTCCCAGCTCGTTCTTCGGGCTGGAGGCCACGTCGAGGGAGAGATAATCGACTTCGTCGTTCCCGCAGCTGCCGCGCGCACCGCGCTGCGCCCCTCCATCGGGCTCAGCCATCGCGAAGTACGGCGCATCCTCGGTGCAACAGAAGACGGCCGCGGCGTGGAGCAGGATACGACAGAATCAGTACTACAGGCCCTGGGGTGTGCCTTGCACAAGGTCGCGGAAGGCGAATACCAGGTCACTCTACCCAGCTGGCGCCTCGATCTCGAACGCGAAATTGACTTGATCGAAGAGATCGCGCGCGTCTACGGCTACAACCGCTTCGCCAACACCCTCCCCACCTTTTCCGGCATCGTCAGGCAACAGCCGGACGCCCGTAAAGAAGCGGTGGTTCGCCAAACCCTGCTCGGCCTGGGTTGGAACGAGGCCTTATCCAGCACTTTCTCCTCGGCTACTGAAGCGGTTACATTTGCACCCCAGCCCAACCTTGCGGTACCCCTGGGCAATCCGTTGAACGAGGAAGCCGGGATGTTACGTCCGTCACTGTTGCCCGGCATGCTTACCATGCTGGCCCACAACCTCAACCGCAACGTCAACGATGTGCAGCTGTTTGAAAACGGCGCTGTCTTCAGCGGCACTCCGGAGCGGGTCGACGAGCGTCCCGCACTCTCCCTCGGTGCTTCAGGATCGGCGTGGAGCGGCCCCGAGCGTCCCGCGCACGCCATCGACTTTTACGATCTCAAGGGCACCATCGAAGAAATCGTGGAAAAGTTTGCCCCGCGCTCCTTCTACTTCGACACCTTCGCCGCCGTCGCGGGTATCATCCCCGCCTGGCTCCATCCCGGACGGTCGGCACGCGCCGTTGCCGACGGATTGACCATCGCCTGGTTCGGTCAACTCCATCCCGCCGAGGCGCAGCAGCGCAAGCTCAGGCAGAGCGTCTACGTCGGAGAAATCTATCTCGACCGTCTCTATCGCTTGCCCCTGCGTCAGCCCATCGCGCCGGAGCTCTCGCGCTTCCAGCTTGTCGAGCGTGACTTCTCTTTTGTCTTCGCCGATGCGGTGCGCTGGCAGTCAATCGCCGGCGCCTTAGACAATCTGCACATCGCCGAGCTCACCCGCTTCGCACCACGCGAGATCTTTCGCGCCACTCAAGCCTTGCCCCCCGGTCACTACTCCATTCTTATTCGCACCACCTTTCAGGCACTGGAGCGCACACTCCGTGACGAAGAGCTGCAAAGTTATTCACAGGCTGTGATCACCGCACTCGAGTCGCTCGGCGGACGCCAACGCGCGTAAGTATTTTCATTGCTGTCCGCAGCACATTATCGAATGTGCAACCTCTCCGAACGGGAGGAACACTCTAAGGTAACGCACCCCCTTCTTTCCTATTGAGCTCCCGAATTTGCGGTCTATACTTTTCTAGAGAACGCAATCCTTCTTTCGTGTAATGAGGTCTAATGTCCACACTCGCAGAACACCCTCCCGAGATGACCATGGCTGCAGATGATTTTCAGGCGCTCGAAGAACGCGTACTGCGCACTGTAGAATTATTGAAAGGCGAGCGTGAACTCCGCTTCTCTGTGGAGCAGCACGCTTCGCGTCTCACTCACCGTATCGAAGAACAGGCCGCCCACGTTGCCCAATTAGAAGAGCAACTCTCCGGTCTGCAGAAGGAGCGCGATGCAGTGCGGCAACGCATCGAGCGCCTGCTCAAGCAAATTGACGAACTCGGCGATTGATCGGAGATTCATGGCTGAAAGTCTTGAAGTTCGGCGTGCCACCACGTCCGTCAGCGTAGATATTTACGACCAGACCTATCATCTGCGCGCTTCTGATCCTGACTACATTCAGAAGCTCGCAGCCATGGTTGACGGAAAGATGCGTGCTGTCTCTTCCAACGGCAATACGGTGGACTCCCTGCGGGTCGCCGTGCTCGCTGCCTTGAACATCGCCGATGAACTCCTGCGCCTGCAGGAGCACACCCGTCTGCTTCGCGGCAGCATGAGCGAAACCCAGACCACGATCCGTTCGCGCGCCAACAATCTCTCCGGTCTGTTGGACTCTGTGCTCGACCCGGAACACCGCTACCATGATCGCGTTCCTGTCGGCGCCGGTGTCAATACCGGGCAGTCACTTGCCAATCAGCGTCGCTGACGTTAGCATCCTTTCAGAGACCGGCCTGCAAAGCAGGTGCGGCAGTTAACGCTGGTTGAACCAACATTCATCGAACCGGGACTCGACTCGAACAATCGGCTCCGTGTGCAGTGTCCGCCAGTCCGGAATGCCTAAAGAGCTGCGGAGAGTCCCAACGTCTTAGGACGGGTTCACCGGCGCACTGCTGTACGGCCCAGTGGGTCGGTTTCGTCTTCCTTTGTGCACCCGCATCTCTTCCAGTTCGGCCGCCTCGTCTTGCCGACTTATGGATTCCTCGTTGCCCTGGGCACCGTAGCTGCGCTGCTGCTTCTCGTTCGTACTGCCCGCCTGCTCTCGCTCGACACCGAAAAGATCTGGAGTGTGGCCCTGCTCGCCATCGTCACCGCACTTCTTGCCGGCAGCATTCTCCTCATTCTGTTCCACTGGCCCCGCTACGGTCTCGGCGTCGGACTAGTTCAGGCCGCGTCTGCGACCGTGTCTGGAGTGCTCTATGCCAGGCGCCTCGGCCTCCCCATCCGGAGAACCGCGGATGCGTTTGCCCCCTGTCTCGCCCTGGGCAGCGCCGTCGCTGCCATCGGCTGCCTGGAGGCTGGATGTGACTATGGAACCCCGACTCGGGTACCCTGGGCCGTGATCTTCAACGATCCGGCTGCCGCGCCCGGAACACCGCTGGGAGTGCCGCTGCATCCCACCCAGCTCTACACCAGCCTGCTGCAGTTTCTACTATTCGTCTTCCTGCTGTGGCTGCTCCATCGTCCCCACAACGATGGAGAGATTCTGGGCGCCTGGCTTTTCCTCAGCGGTCTCTCCAGCTCTTTGCTGACAACCGTGCGTGGTGACGGTGTGGTGGCCACGCAATTTATCGGCGCAGTGATGGTGCTTGCGGGCGGCCTCCTGTGGCTGCACCGCCAACCGGCAGCCCAGGTCTCCCATGGCGGATGACGAACCGCAATTACGCCAGTTGACGGTTCCCCAGGAGGCCAACGGCCAGCGTCTCGATCTGTTTTTAGCCCAGCATCTTCATGAGGTCAGCCGTTCGCGGGTGCAATTGCTGCTGCAGCAAGGCAGCGTGCTGATCGACGGCAAGCTGGCCAAGGCGTCGCGCAAGCTGCGCAGCGGCGAGAACATCTCCGTCCTGGGCGATCCCCAGCCGCCTCCCTTGCGCGCCATGGCGGAAGCTATTCCGCTCGAGATCGTTTATGAAGACAGCGACCTTGCGGTCGTCAACAAACCTGCCGGCATGATGGTCCACGCCGGTTCCGGCGCGACGGACGATGCGCGCAACCGGGGCACTTTGGTGAACGCTCTGTTACACCATCTGCAAGAGCTCTCCTCCGCCAGCGGACCGTTGCGCCCGGGCATCGTGCACCGTCTCGACAAGCAAACCAGCGGCCTCATCGTGGTGGCAAAGAACGACGCAACCCACGCCCGGTTGTCCTCGATGTTTGCTCGCCGCCAGGTCCGCAAACTCTACATTGCGTTGGTGCACGGCGAGCTGGCGCAGGAGAGGGGAACGGTAAACGCGTCCATCAGCCGCGACTCCATCCGCAGGACCCGCATGACCACTCGCCGCGAAGGGGGCCGGACTGCCGTTTCGCACTGGCAGGTGCTGCGCCGCATTCACGGCCCGTACGGTAGCTTCACCCTGGTCTCGGTGCGCATCGAGACTGGCCGCACTCATCAAATTCGCGTCCACATGGCCTCGCTCGGGCACCCCGTGGTGGGGGACACGCTTTACGGCGCCCCAACAGCCATCGCGGCCCTGGCGAGCGGCCGCAAATAGACTCCCGCGGCTCGTTTTGCCTCGCAATTTCCTCCACGCCGCCGAGCTCGAGTTTGCCCATCCTGGTAGTGGTGAGCCCCTCAGCCTGGTCTCCAATCTGCCCGCCGATCTGAAGCAATTCATGGCACAACTTGCGCCGGCCCCGGCAGTCTAAGGGGAATGCTCTAAAATAAAAAAGGTTTCTATGACCACAATGAATTGGTTGCCTGCGCCCGGCTGGCTCTCTGCTTGCGAAGTGTGTGCTTTCGCTCGCGCTGCTGTCACCTTTTGCCGCCCTTGCGCAAACACCGGCTGCGGCTCCGGCACCTCCGCCAACTCAACCCGGCGCTCTCGGCTCCGTGCCCCAGGCCACGAATAGTGGCCAGACCAGCAATGCGACAAAACAACGGCAGTTTCACCATCCGGACCAACGTCAATGAGGTGAACCTGATCTTTACCGTCACCGACAAGCACGGACGGTTCATTCAGAATCTGCAGCAGAGGGATTTCGCCTTGCTGGATAACCAGAAGGCGCCCGCCCAGGTTTTCAATTTCACCCAGCAGACAAACTTGCCTTTGCGCGTCGGCGTCATGATTGATGCCAGTACATCGATCCGCCAGCGTTTCCAGTTCGAGCAGACGGCCGCGGTCCAATTTTTGCAGCAGGTGGTTCGCCCTCAGACAGATCTGGCCTTCACCATGGGCTTTGACGTCACCCCCTACGTTACGCAGAACTACACCAATGACCAGGACAAACTCGAGGCCGGCATCACCAAGCTCCGGCCCGGTGGCGGCACGGCTCTCTTCGACGCGATCTACACCGCCTGCCGCGATCAGCTGATTCAAAGTACCGCCCTCGCCGCAGGGTTCCGTGCGCAGGGCGCTGATCGTGATCTCCGACGGAGACGACAACCAGAGCCGGGCCTATCCGGACGACGCCATCAAAATGTGCCAGCGCGCCGGAGCCATCGTCTACACCATCAGCACCAACGTCAGCCCCAGCCGCGACCGTGGCGACGACGTTCTGAGGAAAATAGCCGAAGCGACCGGGGGCTATCCCTTCTTCCCCAAGCGCATTGAAGACATGACCAACAGCTTTCACGACATCGAAGAAGAGCTGCGTAGCCAATATTCGCTAGCCTATCGCCCCGCCGACTTCAAGCTGGACGGAGCCTTCCGCTCCATCTACCTGGTGGCCCTGAACCCCCGCTACATAGTGCGCGCCAAAAAAGGCTACTTCGCCCCCAAATCCTGAGCTCTCGACTAACTTCCCTCCGGTCGAAAAACACTTCACGAAAGGTCCGCGGAACTGCAGATCCTTCCACGGCACGCCGGTACAGGTCATCCCGGGTCGGGAGAGAGATGACAGGCTTTCCTGTATCGGCAACAGAGGCCGGGTGCCCCACATCTCGCTCGTTTTTCGCGAGATTTGGGATCCACGGTACTCGACCCGCAACTCTATCGATGTCATTAGGAGCGTACCCGGATTTCCTACTTCACCGCTCTCACCAGCGCCACTGATGTGGTTCTCCTTAAAGAGAAACACATGCTGTTGACCGAAGCCGCAATTCTCGATAGGAAATCCGGGGGAGCCGACCTGTCTCGGCGTGCCGTAGAGGGATCTGCAGTTTCCCTCAATTCCAAAACGGATGCTCCGGGGAACCGCCGCCTACTTACTTCCGCCGGCTGCCGGCATGGTCCCATACTTACGCACCGCCCGGTCCACGATCGCATACAGTAACTGATCGTGATCCGCTTTCGCCTGCGTTTTGATGTACTCCCCAAACTCATGCCCCACCGTCTCACTATCCGGCAGCACCAATCCCCGCTTCTGCGCTGAAAGCTCCGCCTCCGCCTTAACAATCGCGAAAAATCCCGCCTCAGTCTTACCCCCCAACACCCACGCGTCGTGGACAGAGCACGTCACCGCCTGATCGATCGTGAAGTTGGGAGCGGGTTCGCGCTGGAAGACGCCTGTTGTCCAATAGCAACGCAGGGCACCAGGCTGGCAACCCACAGAACGACGGCATATCGATTCGTCATACAATTCTCCTAGCGGCGGTAATAATTATTGCGGTCTCGGTTATCCTGCGCGGACTGGCCGATGATTGCACCAATACCCGCGCCCGCGGCGCCGGTAATCAAAGAACCTTTGACCCCGCCGCCGAATAATGCGCCCAGCGCGGCCCCAGCTGCGCCGCCGATCAGAGCCCCCTTACCCGGGCCAATACCGCCCTGGTTGCGGTTATCGTAATAGTGATCATTCCCATGGTGATAATTGCCTCCACCATAGTTCCCCCCATGTGTGCCGCGTCTTGCCCCATCGTAAAATCGGTTGTTGTCACGGTGCTGATCCTGGGCGAGTAGTGGAAAACCGCTGCTCAGGGTCGAGCAAAAAAGAAGCACTGTTGCCGGCAAGAAAGCAAATCGCATCGTTTTCTCCGTCGCGCAATTATATGCGCGCTTTCACCCGAGCAATTCCAGAAGTCCCGCCTGTTCGATCACCGGCACTTTCAACTCCTTGGCTTTGTCGAGCTTCGATCCCGCATCGTCGCCGGCCACTACGTAGCTGGTCTTCTTGCTCACCGAGCCGGAAACCCGGCCCCCTGCAGCTTCAATCCGCGACTTCGCGTCTTCGCGCGTCAGGTCGGGCATCGTGCCCGTAAGCACAAACGTCAGACCCTCCAGCTTGGACGATTTCTTCTTTTTTTCTGCCGTGAACGTCAACCCCGCTTGACGCAGCTTCTCCACCAGCTGGCGATTTTTCTCTTCGGTAAAAAACTCCTGGATAGCCTGCGCCACCCGCGGGCCCACCTCGTCCACCGCCTCTAATTCCTCGACATTCGCCGCCATCAGCGCATCCATCGAGCCAAACGCCTCCGCCAGCAGCTGCGCCGTGCGCTCCCCCACAAAGCGAATGCCCAGCGCAAACAGCACCCGGTTCAGCGGCAATTTCTTCGAATTTTCAATCTCCGCGAGCAGCGACTGTGCCGTCTTTTTCCCGATCCGTTCCAACCCCAGCAGCTGCTCTTCTTCGAGCGAATAAATCCCCGCCACGCTGGTGAGCAATTGTCGCTCCAACAGTTGCATAACCAAAGCATCACCCAGCCCTTCAATATTCATCACCTTGCGCGAAGCAAAGTGCAGCACGCTTTCTTTCAGCCGTGCAGGGCAGTCCACATTGATGCATCGGTAATCGGCTTCGCCCTCATCCCGCACCACCTCGCTGCCGCACACCGGGCAGGCATCGGGAAAAACAAAGGTCTTCTCGCCCCGCGGATGCTCTTTGTCCTCCACCACCCCCACGATCTTCGGAATCACGTCGCCGCCGCGTTCCACCGTAACGTAGTCGCCGATCTTCACCCCCAGGCGCTCAATTTCGTCGGCGTTGTGCAACGTCGCCCTGCTCACCGTGGTCCCCCCGATCAACACCGGGCGCAGCACCGCCACCGGCGTCAACTTGCCCGTGCGTCCCACTTGTACTGTGATGCCATCAATCTGTGTAATGCCCGATCGAGCGGTGAATTTATAAGCGACCGCCCAACGCGGCGCGCGGCCTGTGTAGCCGAGCCGCCGCTGCAGCGCTGTTTCATTGACCTTGATGACTACCCCGTCGATCTCGTAACCGAGTTCAAGGCGCTGCCCTTCCGCCCACGCGACAAACGCGAGCAGTTCGTCCATAGTCCGCAAAAGTTTGCGATGACGGTTGACGCGAAAGCCGGCAACCCCGAGTGCTTCCAGGGCCGTCCACTGTTCAGGGAAAGCACTCTCGCCCTTTTCCAGAGCGATGTAAGCGTAGAAATCGAGCCGCCGCTGGGCCACGATATTTGGTTCCAGTGTCCGAATCGTGCCCGCGGCAGCATTGCGCGCGTTCGCCGCGGCGGCCAGCCCTTGCTCTTCGCGTTCGCGGTTCATTTTCAGAAAGGCTTCGTCCGGCAGAATCACTTCTCCCCGCACTTCGAAGCTTTGCGGCAGCTTGGCGCGCTGTAATCGCTCCCTGGAAACTGAAAGTGGAACCGATCGTATGGTGCGCACGTTGCTTGTCACATCCTCACCCGTGACTCCATCGCCGCGCGTCAAGGCGGTTTTCAGCAGGGCTGTGCCGGCCGGTCCGGGTTCATACTGCAGCGCCAGCGACACTCCATCCATTTTCAATTCACACACGAAGCTCACGTCAGCGCTACCCACCATCGAGCGCACGCGTCGTTCCCAATCCCCCAGCTCCTCTTCGCTATTCACGTTGTCGAGCGAAAGCATGGGGCGCGAATGCTCTACTTTGGCGAAGCCTTCTTTGGGTTTGCCACCCACCCGCTGGCTGGGCGAATCGGACGTGATCAGCTCTGGATGGCGCCCTTCGAGCGTGCGCAGTTCCCGCATCATCGCGTCGTACTCTGCGTCTGAAATCTCTGGGGAATCAAGTACGTGATATTGATATTCGTGGTGGCGGAGCTCATCGCGCAGCGCGTCAATTCTCTTGCCGGCTTCCTCAAGAGAACTGTCCACGCTGCTGGATCGGGTTTCAGACATAACCTGCATTATAGAAACCTGCATTATAGAAACTTGACCGGCAACAACAGGAGTTCATGGAACCCGTCACGCATTTCCTTACCGGCGCATGTCTCGGCACGTACCGGCTTCAATCGCAGAACTGCCTACGCTACGCTGGCCATGACCCTGGCGGCCGAGGCTCCGGACATCGATGTCTTCTGGAGCTTTCGCGGACCGGTAGCAGGGTTTGAGCATCACCGCGGCTTTACCCATACCTTTTTGGGCGCGCCACTCATCGCCCTGGCCGTTACCGCAATCGTCTGGCTCTGGCACCGCAGCCGCAAGCACCCGCCCATCGTCCCGCCGCGCTGGGCTGTGCTGTGGCTTTTATGTCTGCTGGCAGCTCTCAGCCACATATTCCTCGACTGGACCAACAACTACGGGGTTCGCCCATTTTTCCCCTTCAACCCGCGCTGGTACGCGCTCGATATCGCCTTCATTCTGGAGCCGGTAATCTTTGCTGCTCTCCTGCTCGGTCTGCTCCTGCCTGCGATCTTCGGCCTGGCCGACCGTGAGATGGGTGCACGCAAGCCACTCTTCCGCGGACGCGGTTGGGCGATCGCCGCGCTGTTTCTGGTCGGGATCGATCTGGGTGTGCGCGCCGTGGAACATCATCGGGCACTGCATTTGATCAGTAACACGCAGTTCGGCAACCAGCCCATGCTGCGCGCCGGAGCCGAGCCCTATGCTGTGAATCCATTTCACTGGTTCGCCGTAGTGGAGACCGCCACCTACTATCAGACAGGCTCGGTCAATACCCGCGCCGAAACCGTCGACACCAGCGATCAGGACGACGTCTTCTTCAAGCCCCCGCGTCACCCCCGCGGTTGAGGCCGCGAAGCGCTCCTGGTTAGGTCGCGTCTATCTCGACTGGGCAAGATTTCCCCTGGTGACCGACCGCGGCCGCGCCAACCTGGTCGCCTCCGACGAACTCGCACCCCAGCCCCAGGACACAGCGGTAGAGTTCCGAGACCTCAGATTTGCCTACTTTTTCCTCTCCGAGCGGGAACAATCGAGCCTCCTCGGCACTGACCGCCTGGGTCTACGTAACTCCATCCGGTGCCATCGACGCCATGGTCATGAACAACCGCCTGCAAAAATAAGCCGTCCCTGCGGGACTCATTTTGCCGTCGATTCTCTCGCAGAAACTCCACTCCAAGGTCTGCCCAAAACTAACCCTCACTTTGGAACCCGCACCCACTCCGAATCCACTTCAGGTCCGTCCTTCGAACCCCGCTTTTTCCAAACCGTCCGCCACACCCAATAACCCAATGCCCCAAGCGCAGCGACCACCCCCGCGATCAGTGCAAACCGATGCCGCGTAGCCAACCGGCCGGTAATGTCCACAATTTGCGGCCCATACGCAATTGTCAAAATCGCCGTAACAAGGTACCGGATCACCCGTCCCGTGAAGACCGACATCATAAACGTCGTGATCTTCATCTCGAACACCCCGGCCGCAAACACGAAGAGCTTCCACGGAGTAGGCGGGGGCAGGATCGAAGGGACCATCATCGCCATAAATTCCTGTTTTTCGAACCGCTCCAGCAACTGCTCGTACCGGGCGCGGTCGATCCGCTTCATGAGAAACAGCTCCCCCCCAGCCCGTCCAAGCAAAAAAGGAAGCAATCCGCCCACCGCCGATCCAAACGCGGCCGCCAGCACATACAAATAAAAATGCCTCTTATCCGCCCACACATACCCGGCAATGATCAAGTCCATCGGCACCGGAATCGCCGCCGCGTCGACCAAGCCGATACCGGCGACACCCCAAAACCCAAGCGGTTTCAGGATCCCCAGCAACCAGATCTTGTACTTAAGAAAGAGATGGAGGATTGTCTTCAAGATCCGACCCGATCGTTAGAGTTTCGTCATGTTGGGTGATTCCTTCGAGCAGGGTTAACGCATGTGGAATCAGCGGCAGAACGGCTTCGAGTGAACTCTTGGCGCCGCGAGGGCTCCCCGGCAGGTTCACAATTAGAGACCGGCCCAAAGTTCCCGAAAGCGCCCGGCTCAGGGGAGCAAACCGGGTCTGCTTTCTGCCCTCGGCTCGCATCAGTTCCGCCAGCCCCTCGATCAGCCGGTCGCAGACCGCCCGGGTAGCCTCGGGGGTCACATCCCGAGGCGCGATGCCGGTTCCTCCGGTCGTCACCACCAGGTTCGCCACTGCGCATTGCCCGCGTAGAGCATCCTCAATCTCCCCCTGCTCGTCGGGCACCACCAGGTGGCTGACAACCACGAAGGAATTTGCCCGCAGCAGGTCGCCGACCACGGTGCCCGACACATCCACCCGTTCCCCCCGAAAGCACGAGTCGCTCACGGTAATGACGGAGGCACGCATCCACACGATTGTAAGGGTTCTTTGTGAATGCCCGAACTCGGCCCGATTGGAAACAATGAGAGAATGGAAGGATGTGCGGTGTCCGTAGCCGGTAGTTCGTCCCGGCGCGGATTGCACCCTTTACTGCCGGCCGATGCCCTCAACCGAAGTTCCAACCAGCCCTCCCGGTCGACCACCGGAGCCGTTCTCCCGGCGGAAGCGCGTGCGCTACGAGGAGCTGGAACCTGACGAACTCCTTCACCTGATTGACAGGCTCGAAGACGAGCGTTCCCGTGCTCTGCGCCGTGAAGGCATATGGATCTCGGTCATCGCCCACCTGGTCCTCTTCTGGTTTCTATTCTATGGGCCGCGCGCTCATCGGGTGCACGTGGTCAACCCGGACGCCAACAAGCAGAAAGACATGACTTTTCTGAACCTTCCGCCCGATGCCCAGCAGAAGGTCAAACCCCCCAAACAGGCCCCACCTTCCGACAAGGATCGCCTGGCGCAATCCCGCAAACCCACGCTCGATAAAAAGACCCTCCAGCAGCTGGAGGCCATGCGCAAGGCTGGCCCGCCCATTCCTACCGCTCCGCAACCGGCGCCCCAGCAGGCGGCTCCGCCAACGCCCGCTCCTCAGCCTCAGCAGCAGGCACAGGCACGTCCGGCCACTCCACCACCGCCGCCCCCAACCAATCAGTCCCTGCTCAACGAACCCAAGCCGGCTCCAACTCCCGCCAAGCCAAGCTTTGATACCGGCCCACAGAACGCCGGAGAGGCAATTCGCCAGGCCGAACGGAACGCCGCCCGAGGTCCGGCGGGGCCGTCGGGCGATTACGGGCAGAATGCGCCCTCTCAACATCCGGCCATGGGCGTGGGGCCCGAGATCCTCAGTGACACGATGGGGGTCGACTTTGGCCCTTATATGAGGCGGGTCATCCAGGCCACGTACCGCAGCTGGATTCCCATCATCCCCGAATCCGCCCGCCCACCCCTCGATAAACAGGGCCGGGTCGGCGTCCGCTTCAAGATCTATCCTGACGGCAGCGTGAAGGAGATGATCCTCGAGTTTCCCTCCGGCGACGTCTCGCTCGACCGCGCTGCCTGGGGCGGCATCACCGGCGCCTCGCCCTATCCTCCCCTTCCCAAAGACTTCAAGGGAAAATTCCTGGAGCTGCGCTTCGGCTTCTACTACAATCTCGACCCAGACAAGATGCGTTGACGTGCCAGCTGATCCCGAGCTCCGCAAACGCCAGATCTACGGCCTGTTGGTAGTCGCGGCCCTTCTGTTGCTCGTAAGCCTCGGCCGATCCTCGATGCACAATCTCTTTCCCCCAGGCTGGTGGAGAGTTTGGTAGAGGCTCGGCTTCCACTGCTGGTGGTGATTCTGGGCCCGACCGGAAGTGGCAAAACCGCCCTCTCCGTCGCCTTGGCGAAGCGGTTCGACGGAGAGATTGTCAGTTGCGATTCCGTGGCGGTCTATCAGGGCCTGGAGATCGGGTCCGCCAAGCCCTCTGCCCTGCAACGGGAGCAGATACCGCATCACCTGCTCGATGTCGTCACCCCGGATGCCTTCTATACCGCCGGGGACTACTCACGCGACGGGCGCACCGCGATCGCTGCCATCGCTGCTCGCGGCAAACTGCCCATCGTCACCGGTGGCACCGGTCTTTATCTTCGTGCCCTGCTCCAGGGCCTCTTTCCCGGTCCTCAACGGTCCGCGCCACTCCGCGATCGCCTGTTGCGGAAAGCAGAAGCACGTGGACCGGCTGTCTTGCACCGCATCCTCAAGCGTCTTGATCCAGCGTCGGCCGCACGCATCCACGCCAACGATGTCGCCAAGGTTATCCGCGCCATCGAGGTAACCCTGGCCGCTGGGCAGCCCATGTCGGAAACCTGGAAGGAAGGCCGCGAACCCCTCACCGGCTATCGCGTACTTCGCATCGGCCTGGATCCCCCGCGCCCCCAGCTCTATGAGCGCATCAATGCCCGCGCCGGCGTTATGTTTGCCGAAGGTCTGGTGGGAGAAACAAGAAACCTGCTTGCCCGCTACGGCCTTTCGCCTGCGCTCGCGTCCTTGGGCTACCGTCAGGCGGCCCAGTATCTTGACGGCAGTTTCACCCTCGAGCAAGCCATAGCCGCCGCCAGCCAGGGTCATCGCAACTATGCCAAGCGCCAGCTCACCTGGTTCCGCCGCGAGCCTGAAGTTTGCTGGCTGCAGGGCTTCGGTGACGACCTTTCGGTCTATACAGAGGCTGAGCGCCTGGTCGCCCGGGCAAAATCGTAACGCGTTGTGCCATCCCCGGATACAATGAGTCTTAAAGTCAGCGATCTGAGTAACTCTGAAGGATGTGCGGTTGAGCGTGGGCAGGCTGTGTAACGTAGGACTAGGGAAGCGCACCATCGCTTGGTGCATGTTGTTTCTGGGCACGGTAGCCGGTGCGGCAGCATCCGAAAATGCAACAGCTACCCAGACCACACTGACGGTGGCTACCGATAACGCAGGTCCGCGCACCCGGGCGACTCTGACTGCTCATGTGAGTGGCGCACCTTCCGGAGTTGTGAACTTTCGCTACGGCCAAACCGATCTCGGCTCCGCTCTTGTGGATAGCGAAGGCAAAGCCTCCCTGCAAACCGATCTGCTTCCAGCTGGCAGCCACCCGGTGGTGGCCATTTACCAGGGCGAGTCTGCCTATCTGAATTCGACCTCCAACGCCGAGCTGGTCCAGGCAAATGTTTCGACGGCAGCAGGATTTACCGTGGCGGCGACTCCCACGTCGTTATCCACCGCGGTGGGTGGCTTTGTGAGCAGCATTGTGACCGTCACTCCGGTTAACGGCTTCAATGCCTATGTCACCCTCTCTTGTTCCGGGCTCCCCATCAATACAACCTGCACCTTTACCCCCGTCAATGTGCTGGCTGCTTGCACCGCGGGTGCCGGCGGAGCTCAGACCTGCACCCCGGGGACAAGCGTGATGCAGATCCAAACCCAGACACCTTCGCCCCAGAACACAGCGCGCAACAGTGAAGTGGGAATGCGCCGCTTTGCCTTCGTGTTTCCGCTGCTATTGGGTCTGGCCGGTCTGGGCGCCCGCGACCGCAGAGTCTGGCGGAACCTGGCGTTGTTTATATTGGCCTTTGCCGGCGTCATGGGCATGACGGCTTGCAACCCACGCTATTACTATCTAAATCACGGGCCGCCGGCGAACGAGGGAACCCCGATCGGCAGCTACACGGTTACCGTTCAGTCGTCGTCCACCACCGGTTCAGAAACCACGACCCCCCCCACGCCGCCGCAGATCACGCTCGTCGTCACTGCCGCCAAGACCTAGTCTCCACTTCGGCATACAAACCCCGCAAGATGGACTAGCATGAGAGGTGCAGGTGTGCCGGGCGGTCGCTGCCGGAGCGCCAACGCGCTTCGGGAGAGGAAAGTCCGAACTCCGCAGGGCAGTGTGCCGGATAACGTCCGGGATTTGAGCGTCAAGGCTCAAAGACGGCCAGTGCCACAGAGAACATACCGCCTCGGGCTTCATCGCCTGGGGTAAGGGTGAAAAGGTGCGGTAAGAGCGCACCGCGCCGCCTGTAAAGGCGGTGGCAGGGTAAACCCCACACGGAGCAAGACCAAATAGGGAGGGAATCCGCCAAATCGACGGCTGCGTGCTGGCCCGGCGCGCCAAAACCTCCGGGTAGGTCGCTTGAGCGCCGCAGCAATGCGTCGCCTAGAGGAATGATCGTCCTCGACAGAATTCGGCTTACAGGCCCACTTGCATACGCGGCCCCGCACCTCTAACCAAGCTGCGGGGCCTCCGCTTTTGAAGTCTCAAAACTCCAACGAACCCATCTCTGACTCGAGTCCCGAAGGGACGGCTGAACTTAGCCCAGGACGCAGTCCTGGGTGAACTATGCACGCACGGAACAGTCCCGTAGGGACGGCTGAAAACCGCTGAGGGCACAATCCCGATTTCCCATGCGGGAACCACGAAACGATCTAAACTCGTATCACTCTTTGACCTTGCCATGGAATTTACCGAAGCCATCAAAATCGCCCTCCAGTCCCTCTGGGCAAACAAACTGCGCTCCATCCTCACCCTCATGGGAGTGATGATCGGCGTGGCCGCGGTGATCATGGTGATCACCCTGGTCAACGGCGCTAACAAATTCGTTGCCACCAAGGTCTACGGCTACGGTGCGGATGTCTTCACTGCGTCCAAACAACCCTCCGTTATCTTCAGCGACGCCGAGTTCAACAAATACCAAAAGCGCAAAGATCTCAAGATCGACGACTACCGCGAGGTCGCTGCAAAGTGCAAGTACTGCGCCAGCACAGGGGCCATGGCAAGCACCACGGGAAAAGTGGTCTACAACAGCCATTCCAGCACCGACACCAGCATTCGCGGCTGGACCTGGACCATGCCCCCCATCTACAACATGAACATCGACCACGGTCGTGGCTTCGTCCCCATCGATGAAGAGCACAACAGCCGGGTCGCCATCATCGGCCCTGACATTGTTGACAACCAGATGGGCTCGATCGACCCCATCGGCCAAGAGATTCGGGTCGATGGCGGTCAATACACAGTCATCGGCGTAGGTGAGCGCAAAGGCAAAACGTTGGGTCAGAGCCAGGACAATTGGGTTGCCATTCCTCTTACGACTTTCCTCAACGCCTACGGATCGAATCGCAGCCTGACGATTTACGCCCGCGCTAACGGAGTCGGCGATCCGCTGGAGCTGGCCGTGGGCGACGTGCGCACCATTCTGCGCTCCCATCGGCACGATCTGCCCGGAGCGGAAGACAGTTTCTCCACCGATACCAATAGCACCTTCGTCGGCATCTGGCAGAGCATCAGCTCCAGTTTCTCGGCTGTATTTGTTTCCCTTGCCGCAATTTCGTTGGTTGTCGGTGGCATCGTGATTATGAACATCATGCTGGTGAGCGTGACCGAGCGGACGCGGGAGATTGGCGTTCGCAAGGCGCTGGGCGCGCGGCGCAGCGATGTGATGCTGCAGTTTCTGATTGAATCGGCCACCATGTCGCTGGTCGGCGGTCTGATTGGCGTGATTGCCGGGGCGGCCTTTGCCAAAGCCATCACTCTGGTCATCGGCTTTCCTTCTGACATAGAGCTATGGTCAGTAGCTCTGGGCCTCTTTGTGGCCACGGCCGTTGGCATTTTCTTCGGAGTCTATCCGGCGCGCAAAGCCGCCCTGCTCGATCCCATCGTGGCTTTGCGCTCGGAGCTGTAAGAGAGGTACGCACAATGCGGCTCGCTGACACAAATGAAGCGATCAGGATGGCCATGGACACCCTGCGCACCAATAAGCTGCGCTCCGGCCTTACCATGCTCGGCATCATGATCGGGGTCACCACCGTAATTCTCATCTCCTCCGTCATCAACGGTCTGACCGGCAACGTCAATGTCCTGATCCAGTCGCTCGGAACCAACGTGTATTGGGTTTTCCGCTTTCCCGTCTTCGGTTCACGCCCTACTCCGGAAATGCTGGCCAGAAAGCAGTTGACCTATGAAGACGCCGAGGCCATGAAAGTCCTGCCCCATGTGGTCGCGGTTGATGCCTCGCAGCAATACTTCACTCCCGCCGGATCGCGGGGCAGTTTCTCGGTCAAGTACGGCAGCCATAAGGTGCAGAACACCACCCTGCAGGGCGAGTCGGAGGATTCTCCGCTTGTCTACGACCTACCTATAGCCCAGGGACGCTTCTTTACCCATCAGGAATCGCAGCGCGGAGCCAACGTCGTAGTTCTGGGCTCGGACACCGCAGAGGAGCTCTTTGGCAGCGACCCTGCGGTAGGCAAGGAAGTGCAGATCGATGGGGACCTATTCACCGTGGTGGGCGTGTTTGCACCTCAGAAGCAAGTCTTCGGCGGGGGCAAGAATCCGAGTGATAACTCCGCACATTTCCCGACGCTCACCTTCCACAAAATTCACCCGGAGATCCTCGATCACTGGATCAGCGTCAAGTACGACGATGTCAAGAACAAGATCGCCGTCGAAGACGAGATCCGGGAGCTACTCCGCCGCCGTCGTAAAGTGCGTTCCAACCAACCAGACAACTTTGCCATCTTCAGCTCCGATGCCCTGCTGGTGCTGTGGAATCAGCTCACCGGCGGTCTCTTCATCTTTCTCGTAGGAGTTGCCAGCGTCGGTCTTATGGTCGGCGGCGTAGGTGTCATGAACATCATGTTGGTGAGCGTCACCGAACGAACGCGAGAGATCGGCGTCCGCAAGGCGCTGGGCGCAACCCGAAAAAACATCATGGTTCAATTCACTCTCGAAGCGGTTACCTTATGCGCTCTGGGCGGAGTGATCGGCATCGCTGTCGGGGGTCTGCTCACTCTTTTGCTCAAACTCATCCTGGGCAAAGTACTGCCGGCCGAGATGTCCTTTGCCTGGTCCACCACGGCGTTCGTCGTTTCCTGCGGCATCGGTCTTCTCTTCGGCATCTATCCGGCGTGGAAAGCGGCATCGCTCGACCCCATCGTTGCCCTGCGATACGAGTAGCTTGGCACTCGGCTAAGCGGTTTCACAATCCGTCTTGCTCGAAGAAGAAGCGATTGACGTGGTTTTCTCTCAAGGAAAACCACACCTCGCGAAGCCTGATAGACCACGAAATTGCGAAACCGCTTAAACTGTATTCGCCTTCATGTTGCCGATCGTCGTCGCTTCCGTTACCACCATTCTCTGCCTCGCCGGCCTGGGTTATTACCTGCTGGCCTTGTGGAGCGCGCGCGCCTTTCAACATCAGCTACGCAGGCCGTTACCCGATTTCCAGCCGGGAGTCAGCATCCTCAAGCCGGTCAAGGGGCTTGACCCGGAGATGTATGCCAGCTTTGCCAGCCATTGTCAGCAGCAATATCAGGGCCCTTACGAGATCCTGTTTGGGGTAAGCAGCCTGGCCGATCCAGCTGTTTCGGCCATTGAGAAGCTGCAGGCAGAGTTTCCCCAGCGGACGATCCGCCTGGTCTTATGCCCGGAGTTGCTGGGCGCTAACGGCAAGGTGAGCAACCTGGTGCAGATGATGGGCAGTGCGAAGTACGACTACATTTTGATCAATGACAGCGACATTAAGGTCTCTCCCCACTACTTGCGGCGGATCATGGGTTGTTTCCTCCTCCCCAAGCGGCGCGGCGGCCGTGTAGGCCTGGTGACCGCGCTCTACCGGGGCCAGGCGCACGGCACCATTGGTTCGCGCATGGAGGCGCTGGGCATTGCTACTGACTTTATTGCCGGCGTACTGACCGCCCGCCAAATCGAAGACGGCATTCGTTTCGGACTTGGGTCGACTCTGGCCGTCTCGCGCCAGGCACTGGAAGCGATTGGAGGACTGGAGCCGCTGGTCGACTACCTGGCGGACGACTATGAGCTGGGAGCACGGGTTTGGCGGAGTGGTTTTGAAGTGATGCTGAGCGGCGAGGTGGTCGAGACCTTCCTGCCCGCCTATCGTTTCCGTCAATTTCTAGCCCACCAGATTCGCTGGAGCCGCAGCACGCGCTACTCGAGAAAGCTCGGCTACACCGGCATGGTCTTTACTTACGGATTGCCCTGGGCGCTCTGCAACTTGATCGCCTCAGGCGCCAGCCTGAGCAGTATTGCCCTCCTCAGCCTGACGTTGTTAGCCAGGGTGGCGTTAGCACTCGCCGTCGGTGTGGGTGTGCTGGACGATGGCCAGGTGCTGCGCGACCTCTGGCTGCTGCCCGCCCGCGATGTCGTAGCCCTGGGCATTTGGATCTGGAGTTTCGCGGGAAACACTGTTGCCTGGCGAGGCCAGCACTTCTCCCTGAAAGACGGCAAAATGAGCCGCCTCACCGCTGTGTAATCCCAAGTAAGGGGTACTAAGGCTGATTGCTGACCACTTCTTTACCCCCGCTCTGCGCGATCGTGTAAACCGGCCCGGCCAACGCAGGAACCTGATCCATTGGAGTCCACAAAAAAACCCTCGTCGGGCTACGCCACAACCGTCCAAACGAAGCCTCATCGTCGAATATCTGCGGAGCATCCAGAAAAAACGACCCGTACCACAAATCAGAAGACCGCCCATTCAGAATCCGGACCTGGCGTTGCAAATAAAACCCCAACGTGGACCCTGCCTCATATTCCCCATGAATCTCCACCACATCCCCACTCCTAAGCCGGGGACCAATCGCATCCGCCAAAGCCTTTGAGGAGAGCACCGGAGAAAAGGTGACCAGACCCATATGCGCGGCGATCAGGAACACCACCGTCATAGCCATCAGCGAGTAGTTAGCAAGACGGATCATGTTGACAGATCGGAGGACCATATTGGCAAACGTTCCCAAAACCAACGCCACCGCAACCAGAATCAACGGCACCCGAAACGCGCCCATAGCCCTCGTGCTTAAATCCAGAAAATGCCCCAGGGAAAGCGCGTAATCCCCCGGATTTTGCGTAAGCAAACTGGAAATATCCGCACCCGGGGGGAGGGGTCGCCCGCGCATTGCCAAATACCCTGCAACCCCGGACCCAATCACCCCCAGCACAAACAAAACCACAGCAATCCGACGGCCCCCAATGCGGCGGGGATCGCGCGCGTGGCATTTCTCTTCGCGATTCAGCCACCCGCCGATCATCAGCGCGATCGGTGGCAGCGCGGGCAGCGCATAGTACTCCTGCCGCGTCGAGAAGCTGAAAAACACCATCACGAAGGCAGCCCATATGCCGAGCAGGTTCCAGGCCTGATCGGGCCGGGGCATCCTCACCCGGCGCACCGAAGACCGCATCCGCACCGGGACAATCGCCTTGAACACGAACGCAATCCAGGGCATCAGCCACACTCCCAGCAATGCCCAAAAGAGCCACAGCGGAACGGTGTCGTAGTCTCGCGGAACCCGGCGATTCAAATACCGGAGCACCTGTTCGTTGTAGAAATAAAACCAGAAGAATCCATGGACGTTCCCCGCCGTGGGCACCGTCCCTGAGGGGTGGCCCTGCGCAGGATTGGCCATCCCGGCAGCGATATGCCACGGCACGGCAATCACCAGAAAAATCAGCCCGCTGGAAACCGGATGCCACCGCCGCAAGTGCCCCAGGTTGCGGTTAAGCAACAGGAAAATAAAAACAATCCCCAGTGGGAACACGATCCCGATGAGCCCCTTGGTGAGCACATTAAGAGCACAACAAGCAGCAAATCCCCACGCGGTCGCGCGCGAAGGCTGGGGCTGCTCCAGCGAGATCCAGAACAACAGCATGGCGAGACTAAGCCACAGGCAAACGATCACATCGGGAAGCAGGATGTGGCTGTAAATAAAAATGCCAAACGACGTTAAGAGAATCAGGGCCGCATAGAACCCGGCCAGAGCTGAATTAAAGAACCGCGGTCCGCTCAGGTAGACCGTCAAAAAGAGAGCCAGCGCATAAAACGCCAGTGGCAGCCGTGCAGCCCAATCCTGGGCTCCAAATACACTGAAGCTGGCTGCCATGCTCCAGTAAAGCAGCGGAGCCTTTTCAAGATAGCGAATGCCGTTCGCGTGAAGGGTAATCCAGTCATGCCCCACGGCCATTTCCCGCGCCACCTCCGCATGCACGGAGTCCGCATCATCCAGCAAAGGCGGTTGAAAAAGAGTAAAACTTCCGTAAAGCAACACCCACAGAGCGGCAACGGCGAGGAGTATTCTCCGCGAGCGGCGGGTGAAATATGCTCGAATAGCGCGGCTCCAAAAACTAAATTTTACCGAGTCGCCGCTTCCCGGCCACCCTAAGCAGTGGCGCTATAGTAAATGCAGGTCTTCGGGATCGCGAGCGATGGCGCCAGACACAGCAGCAGGCAGAGGACCGGCGATTTTTCCGGCAAGCGATTTGCTGGGTCCCGACACGTCCCTCATTTACAACGACTGGTATCCGGCCATGCGAAGCGCTCCCCTCCGAGGCCGGAAGATGCAGACTGCCATGTTGCTGGGGATCCCGCTGGTGTTAGGGCGTAAAGAGGACGGCACCCTTTTCGCCATGCGCGACAGTTGTCCCCATCGCGGCATTCCGCTCTCCTGCGGATGGTTCGATGGCAGTGCCGTTACCTGCAAATATCACGGTTGGGTCTTCGAGCCGGAGTCGGGACAGTGCATGGAGATCCCCTCACTCACCAGCCAGGATTCCTATCCCCGCCGCATCTATGCCACCGCCTTCCCCTGTCGTGAGAAAGACGGATACGCCTGGGTCTACGTACCCAAACCCGGCACCGGCCGTGTGCGGATGGAGACCAGGGATACTCTGCCCTCCGTTCCCGAATTGCCAAAATTCAGTCACCCGCATCGCAGTGCGCATCTCACAGCGGACCTGCCCTGCAACGTAGATCACGGCATCATCGGGTTGATGGATCCGGCCCACGGGCCATTCGTCCATCAGGCCTGGTGGTGGCGTTCCCGGCACAGCATCCACGAAAAGGAAAAACACTTCGAGCCCATACCTCAGGGCTTCCGCATGTCGGCGCACACGCCCTCCGCCAACAGCGCGCCCTACAAGTTGCTCGGGGTCTACGGCGAGCCGATCGAGACCACCATCGATTTCGTCCTCCCCAACCGGCGCTACGAGACCCTCCGTTGCGGAAAAAAGTGGTTCGCCAGCCTGACCACGGTCACCCCGACCACCCCAGGAAATTCCCGCATCGATGTTTACGCTGCCTGGAACGTTTTCCATGGAGTCCCTTTCGTGACTGCGGTGGCCAAATTTTTTGGTAAGCGCTTTGTACGTCAGGACCAGCTCACGATGGTGCAGCAAGCCGAGGGTCTAAAGTTCAACCCCGGCCTGATGCTGATCGACGATGCCGATCGTCCCGCCAAATGGTATTTCGCTCTGAAGCGAGCCCGTCAAGAGGCCGAGGAAACCAACCGACCCATGCAGCACCCCATGGACGGCCCCGTAACCCTACGCTGGCGCAGCTAGGATCACAAGGCGTAACAGGAACATAGGGAACAGGACGGGTGCCCTGCATCCCCCCACCGATCTTTCTTAAAACCCTTTCCCCTACGCTAGCCCCTGGGTGCCCATATCTCGCTCGTTTTTCGCGAGATGTGGGATACCACTGCTCTGAACCTCAGACTCTTGATTCCCAAAACAAATCCCATCACAAGCACCAAACCAAACCCATCCCATTCTGGCGCGCACCAATCCCATAACCATTTCCCGCAGCCCCTGACGCGCCACCTCCATCCCGCAGCAGCTATCATGATTCCATGGCCGATTACCCAACGACTCCGGAACGCTACATCTGCATTCACGGCCATTTCTACCAACCCCCGAGAGAAAACCCCTGGCTCGAGACCGTCGAGACGGAGGACTCTGCCGCCCCCTACCACGACTGGAACGAGCGCATCACCGCCGAGTGTTACGCCCCCAACGGGGCCTCGCGGATCATGAACGGTGACAACCAGATCATCCGCATCATGAACAACTACTCCCGCATCAGCTTCAACTTCGGCCCCACCCTGCTCTCCTGGTTGGAAGAAAACGCGCCCCGCACGTACCGCATGATCCGCGATGCTGACCGCCAGAGCCTGTTGCGCTACGAAGGCCACGGATCCGCCATGGCCCAGGTTTACAACCACGTCATCATGCCGCTGGCCAACACTCGCGACCGCATCACCCAGATTCGTTGGGGCATCGCTGATTTCCAGCATCGTTTCGGCCGCGCTCCTGAAGGCATGTGGCTTTCGGAAACTGCCGTCGATAACGAAACCCTCGACCTCCTGGCGCAACATGGCGTCCTCTTCACCATCCTCGCGCCCCATCAGTGCGCCCGCGTTCGTGAGCGCGCGGAGACCACCCTACAACCCGTTCTCGATCGATTGGACGGCGCCGGTGCGCGTTGGACCGAAACTCCCGATGCCTCGGTCAATCCCAACCATCCCTACCTGGTGCGAACCAAGGAAGGGCGAAGCATCGCCGTCTTCTTCTACAACGGACCCCAATCCCGCGCGATCGCCTTTGAAGGACTGCTCTACAACGGCGAAAACTTCGCCTGGCGGCTGGCTCGCGGCTTAGATACCAGCGATCCCAAACCGCAGATGGCCCACGTGGCCACGGACGGCGAAAGTTATGGCCACCACCATCGTCACGGGGAAATGGCGCTCTCCTATGCCCTGCGCTTCATCGAAGACAAAAAACTTGCCAAGCTGATCAACTACGGCCAATTCCTGGCGCAGTTTCCCCCTGCCTGGGAGGCGGAAATCGTCGAGAACACTTCCTGGAGCTGTGCCCACGGTGTCGAGCGTTGGCGTGCCGACTGCGGCTGTAACGGTGGACGCCAGGGTTGGCACCAGCGTTGGCGCGCGCCTCTTCGTGCCGCTCTCGACTGGCTCCGCGATACCGTCACCCCACTCAGCGAAAGCACCGCAGACGGCCTGTTGAAAGATGTCTGGGCCGCGCGCGATGCGTACATCGCGGTTATCCTCGCCGCCGGCACGGCGGAAGCCGAAGCGGCCATCGAGCAATTTTTCTCCACCCAGGCCGAGCGCATACTCTCGCCTGATGAACGGACCCTGATTCTCAAGCTGATGGAGATGCAGCGCCACACCCAACTCATGTACACCAGTTGCGGCTGGTTCTTCGACGATATTTCCGGCATCGAGACAGTGCAGATCATGGCCTATGCTGCCCGCGCCCTGCGCCTGGCTGCCGACATCTTCGGCCTCAACTGCGCTTTGCTCGAATGGCAATTTGTGGAGCGCCTCCGCCAGGCCAAATGCAACAGCCCTCAATGGAAAGACGGCGGAGATATCTACAAACGCCTGGTCAAACCGATGGAGGTCAACCTCGAGCAGGTAGCCGCACATTATGCCATCTCCTCTGTTTTTGGCAGCTATCCCGACGAGACGATTCTCTTTTGCTACACCGTCCGCCGTCTCGACTACGAGAACGTCACCTCCGGACGGGCGCGCCTTGCCATCGGCCGTTGCCGCATCACCTCCAACCTCACAGAAGAGACGGAGGAGGTGTCCTTTGCCGCGCTTCATTTCGGCGATCACAATGTGACTGCCGCCGTCGAGCGTTCTACCCCGCAAGATCTCACCGCCTTCGAAGATCTCAAGCAGAAATGCAGCGCCGCCGTTACCCAGGCGAATCTGCCCGAAGTCGTGCGTCTTATCGATAGCTTCTTTGGTGGAAGTCCTTACTCGCTAGCGTCACTTTTCAAGGACGATCAGCGCCGTATCCTGCGATTCATCCTCAATGCCACGCTCAGCGAAGTCGAAGACAGCCTGGTCAAAATCTACGAGGAGCACGCCTCGCTCCTTCACTTCCTGAACGCCTCCGGTCTTCCCAAACCGCCCGCCCTTACCATGGCTGCCGGTTTTGCCATCAATGCAGGCTTACGGCGCGCTCTGGAAGACGAACCCATCGACCTCCCGCGGGTCCGCTCTCTGATCTCTCTGGCCAAGTCCGACGGAGTCGTCCTCGAGAGCCACGCGCTTCGCTATTTGACCGATCAACACATGAAGCGATCGATGGTTCATCTCCAGTCCAAGCCCCTGGAAACCGATAGTCTCGATCATGCGCTCACGCTAGCGCGCACCTTGCGCGAACTGCCGTTCGATTTGAACCTTTGGCAGGCGCAAAACATCTGGTATGACGTCCTGATCAAGTCCAACCGCTTCCTCATGGCTCTCGAACCCAAGACCGCGCAACGCTGGAAGGAAACCTTCCTCGAGCTAGGCCGCCAGCTATCGATTGCGGTCGAACAACTGGTAGTGGAAGAAGGCTCGCTGATCGCTCGCAGCCTATCCGCCTCGATGGAGACCGGCCCGCTAACCCTAAAGGCCATGGCACCCTAAAAATTATTTCTGCAAAACACCGACATTTTTTGCACCAAAATAGGATCTAAACCACTGTGACCCAAAAGCTCTTCATCGTCGCTTACCCAACATAGTGCGCTTAGTGCGCTTAGTGCGCACGTTTTTCCAAAACCACGACGCCAAGGTCCAGAGGTAATTCTTCTGACACAAGGCCGAGGAAACAGGACGGGTGCCCCAGGTTCGCCAAACCTGCCCCGGCTTGCCGTGGGGCGTACCTGGGCCGAAAACGACGGGCGTAGCCCATCGACCGCTTTCCATTAATCGACGAATGAGTCCCGTAGGGACGGCTGAACTTTGCTGAACTTAGCCCAGGACGTAGTCCTGGGTACAGATTCGAGACGAAAAGTCCCGTAGAGCCAGCCCTGAGCTTGTCGAAGGGGACGACTGGCACTTATTCCCGAATGCTCCTACGTCTCTCGAGGCAATTCGCAAGCCCGCCACAAATACCAACTCGCCACCGAGCGCCAAGGCTTCCAACGCGCCGCCCTCCGTTGCATCTGCTCTGCCTTCGGCAGCATATCGAGAGTAATCGGCTTGCCCGCTTTGACCCTTCCGAACGTCAACAGATACCCCTTGCGGATTCCATAATCCGTCCCCGGAAACACATCAGGCCGTCCCAAACGAAAAATAAGCAGCATCTCCGCCGTCCACGTCCCAATCCCGCGCACCAGGCTCAGCCGCTCAATAATTTCCTCGTCAGACAAGCGCCGAATTGCGCCAATCGAGGGAACCGTACCGTCCAGGGTCTTAGCTGCAAGATCCCGCAGCGAGAGCAGCTTCCCTTGCGACAGGCCGGCCGCGCGGAGCATATCATCCGGCACGGCAAGCAATTGCTCCGGCTGCGGATGCAGATCCCCGAATAGAGCCAATAAACGTCCTAGAATGGCTCGCGCAGCATTGGCGTGCAGTTGCTGGTACAGAATGGCTTCAAGTAGCGCCTCAAAGGGTGAGTGGGTGCTTTTCACTCGCAGCGCAAAAGGACCAACGAGTTCAATCAGCGCGCCGAGCTTGGCGTCCGCTGTTGATAATTGCTGGAGCGCAAGAGCAACATCGTAGCGAACCGGGCGCAGACCATCGTCCATCAGAATATTTTAACTTTGCCGTGAGTACCGGAAATGCAAACATCCCGGACGCCGCATGGCTCGGCACTTGCAACCGGGCTTCTTTTCCGTATTGGCTCTTTCGTTGCGATCATAATTCCGGTTCGTGCTCTCCGGGAGTTGCCTACCCCCTCCGGTTTGCTGCTATATTCAACTTTCCAGGCACGATGCGGGGAGGTAATTTCTACCGTCATCCTCTTGGATCGAATCGCAAAGAGTCGTAGCCGAGCCTTTCTTTTTACACCACGGAATCCGAGGAAGCAGGGACTCATCCAATGGCGCAGATTTTTGACCGGAGTGCGAACGCGCTAGCCCGCGCGAGCCTGGTCCTGACAGGGTTGATCGTCATCGCTCTGGGAGTCACCCTCGATCAATTGCAGGGGTCTCCATGGGTTACCAAGCAGGGGCAGCGCGCCGAGCAGCCGGTACCTTTCAGCCACAAGCATCACGTCATGGGACTGGGTCTCCAGTGCCAGTACTGTCACACCTCCGTCGAAAAATCGAGCTACGCCGGCATTCCACCCACCAAGACCTGCATGAATTGCCACGCGCAGATCTGGACCAACGCAGGCCTGCTGCAGCCGGTTCGTACCAGTTGGGCGACTGGCGAGTCCATACCCTGGGTAAAAATTCACGATCTGCCCGACTTCGTTTACTTTAATCATGAAATTCATGTGAATAAGGGCATTGGGTGCTCCACCTGCCACGGTCGTGTGGACCTGATGCCGTTGATGTACCAGCAGAACACCCTTCAGATGGAGTGGTGCCTGAATTGCCATCGCAATCCGGCGAAGAACCTGCGCCCCACCACCGAGATTTACAACATGGCGTGGGAGGGCCCCACCAGCCAGAAGCCGGTGTGGTGCGGAAGTACAGGACCGAAGGATGGCATTCCCACCGCGCAGACGGTAAGCTGCACCACCACCGACCCCAGCCAGGGAGGCGCCCAGGTGGCCTCACTGCACATGCTGCCGGATGGACTCCACGCGCAAGCGACGAGTGATGCGCCGGGCACGATGATTCCAGCGACCTTGAACTACGTAAAGCTCACTGACCAGGAATCACTGGGCAAGTACCTGACCCAGCAGTACCACATCCGCACGCCCCAGGAATTGAGCAGTTGCGAGACATGTCACCGATGACCGAGAAGAAGGGCAATCAGCAGGAATTGACGCTTGAAGCCGCCAGGGAGAAACTTGCCGGCCAGACAGGGAAAAAATACTGGCGCAGCGTCGACGAATTGGCCGACACACCCGCGTTCCGCGAGGCGGTGCAGCGAGAATTCCCGACCCAGGCAGCAGAATGGATCGATCCCGTATCGAGGCGCGGCTTCCTCAAGGTCATGAGCGCTTCGCTCGCGCTGGCAGGCCTTGCTGGTTGCACCAAGCAGCCGGACGAGCCCATCTACCCGTACGTGAAGGAACCGGAAGACCTGGTACTGGGGCGCCCGGTATATTTTGCCACCGCCATGCCCTTCAACACCGGCGCGGTGCCGTTGCTGGTCAAGAGTGACGCCTACCGGCCGATCAAGCTCGATGGCAATCCCGAGCACCCAGTCAATCGCGGCTCTTCGGATCCGCTAAGCCAGGGCTCGCTGCTCGACCTTTACGACCCTGATCGCTCCCAGAGGGTAACGTACCGCGGGGAAGTTCGGGAGTTTGCTGCCTTCCTGGCTGCGTTTCGAGCCATGCTCTCCGACAAGAAGCCAAGCGGAGGCACCGGACTTTATATCCTGAGCGACACGGTCACGTCGCCCACCCTGGCAGCCCAATGGAAGGCAGCCCAGCAAAGCTATCCCAACGCCAAGTGGGTGCAGTGGGATCCCATCAACCGCGATTCGGCTTATGCCGCCTCGAAGGCAGCGTTTGGCGACTACTACGACCCACAGTACCGCTTACAGGATGCAGACGTAATCGTCTCCCTCGACGCGGACTTTCTTTCCGGCATCACCCATCCTGGCTTCCTTCGCCTTGCCGCGGACTATGCCGGCCGGCGGAAGCTTGCAGACGCAAATGCCACGATGAACCGCCTGTACGCGGTAGAGAGTGCCGTCACTACCACCGGCTTCAAGGCGGAGCATCGGCTGGCTCTCAGGGCCGTGGATGTCGCACCGTTTGCCGCGGCACTGGCTGCAGCGGTCGGGGCGGGTGGGTCCAGTACCCAGCCACCTTCGGGTCCGGCAGGCAAGTTTCTCGCCGCGCTGGCAGCAGATCTGAAGGCTAACGCGGGCAAGTGCGTCGTGATCCCCGGTGAGCAGCAATCACCGCAGGTGCACCTGGCTGCAATCGCCATCAATCAGGCTCTGGGCAACGTCGGCAAGACGGTGGTTTATACCGAGACCGTCAATCCCATGCCATCCATACAGGGGCAGGACATCGTCAGCCTGGTGAATGACATGAAGGCAGGCAAGGTCGACTGGCTCCTCATCCTGAATTCCAATCCTGTGTACACCGCCCCCGTGGACCTGCATTTTGACCAGGCGATGAACAACGTGAAGCACGCCGCCCATCTCGGTTCCCACTTCAATGAAACCGCGGTGGTTGTGGAATGGCATGTCAACGGAACGCATTTTCTCGAGAACTGGTCTGACACCCGCGCCTACGACGGGACCGCCAGCGTGATCCAGCCCATGATCGACCCGCTGTACGGCGGCAAGTCGGCGCACGATGTCATCCAGTCCATGCTCAATGATCCCGACACGTCGCCCTACGATGCGGTCCGTAAGACGTGGCAGGCAAATCTGGGTCCTGACGCCGAACACGGCTGGCGCAAGATCCTCCACGACGGCATGGTCGCAGGCTCAGCATTCCAGCCCAAGACGGTGTCCGCCAAAGCTGTCGATCTGGCTGCAACTGCGCCCAGCCAGCAGGACGGTACCGTCGAAGTCATATTCCGGGCCGATCCCAACGTCTACGACGGGCGCTATGCCAACGTTGGCTGGCTACAGGAAATTCCCAAGCCGATCACCAGCATGTCGTGGGACAACGCGGCGCTGATGAGCTACCCGACGCTGGCCAAATTCGGTTTGGCAGAGCAGGACGTCGTGGCCATTAAGTCGAACGGGTATACGGTGTTGGCTCCGGTGATGGCGGTTCCCGGTCACGCCGACGGCTCGGTCACCGTGTACCTCGGCTACGGACGCCAGAATGGGGGCCGCGTGGCCGGTGGGTTGGGCTTTAATGCCTACGCCATTCGCACCTCCAACGCGCTGCTGTTTGCTTCCGGCGCAACCATGACGAAGACCGGAAATACCTTTGAATTTGCGGTGACCAAGAGCCACTATCAAGATCACCGCTCCCTCGAGGCCGGTGGTGACGGTTCCGGCACTCACTCCCTGGAAGGCAACGAGGCCGCCACCCGCGGCATCATTCGCTACGCCACGCTGGACGAGTTCAAGGAAAATCCGAATTTCGCCCACGACGAGGAAAAAGAGCCCGAAGATCCGGAACCAGATACCAGCATGTTCAACAACTGGCGTTACGACAAAAACGCCTGGGGCATGGCCATCGACATGAACTCTTGCGTCGGCTGCAATGCCTGCATTGTGAGTTGCTACGCGGAGAACAATATCGCTGTGGTGGGCCGGCACAATACGATGACCGGCCGGATTATGCAGTGGATTCGCATCGACACCTACTTTGAAGGCGATCTGGACGCTCCCAAAGCGCACTTCCAGCCCATGACCTGTCAGCAATGCGAGAACGCGCCCTGCGAGCAGGTTTGTCCCGTCGGCGCCACGATCCATTCTCCCGAAGGCCTCAACGTCATGGTGTACAACCGCTGCGTAGGCACCCGTTATTGCTCCAACAATTGCCCCTACAAGGTGCGCCGCTTCAACTTCCTGCTCTACTCCGATTTCGAGACCGAGAGCCTGAAGCTGATGCGCAACCCTGATGTGACCGTGCGCAGCCGCGGCGTCATGGAAAAGTGCAGCTATTGCTCACAAAGAATCGCAGCGGCCAAGATTGCGGCGGACAAGGAAAATCGTGACATCCGGGACGGCGAAGTGGTTACGGCCTGCCAGCAGGCCTGCCCCACCGGGGCGATCGTCTTCGGCAACATCAACGATAAGGCCAGCAAAGTGAGAAAGCTGAAGTTGCAGCAGCGCAATTACGGCGTGTTGGCGGATATCAATACTCGTCCCCGCACCACCTATATTGCGGAAGTCTTTAACCCCAACCCGGAACTGGCCGAGGCGCGCATCGAGCACGCGCCTGCGAAGAGCTGAAAGGTTAGCGCAGCATGGCGACCAAACCAGATTTACCTGTAAGCGATCCGCAGCTGGACCCGAAGACTGGCGAGTTTCGGGTCATCGCGCCCGGATACACGTTCAAATCGGTGACCGATGTCATTTCTCGCATCGTGCTCACGCCGCACACCCCGATGGGGTGGTTCTTCGGCTTCATGGTGGCCAGCACCATTTGCCTGATGCTATTTACAGCGGTGACCTGGCTGTTCCTTAGGGGAGTCGGTATCTGGGGCCTGGATATACCTGTAGGGTGGGGCTTCGCCATCATCAACTTTGTGTGGTGGATCGGTATCGGCCACGCCGGCACGTTGATTTCGGCCATCCTGCTGCTCTTCAAGCAGCAGTGGCGCAACTCCATCAACCGCTTCGCTGAAGCGATGACCATCTTTGCCGTGATCTGCGCTGGCATGTTCCCGCTCATCCACGTGGGGCGGCCCTGGTTGGGGTACTGGCTCTTCCCGTATCCCAACACCATGAATGTGTGGCCGCAATTCCGCTCCCCGCTTCTTTGGGACGTGTTCGCCGTTTCGACATACGCCACCATCTCTGTTGTCTTTTGGTACATCGGCATGATTCCTGATTTTGGGACTATGCGCGATCGAGCCAAAACCAAGTTCGCCCAATACACCTACGGCATTCTTTGTCTCGGTTGGCGCGGCTCGGTCCGGCACTGGATGCGTTATGAGACCGCTTCACTGTTGCTGGCGGGTCTGGCCACCCCCCTGGTGCTCTCCGTGCACACCGTCATCAGCTTCGATTTCGCTGTGGCCGTGCTGCCGGGGTGGCACACTACGATTTTCCCGCCCTACTTTGTGGCTGGCGCCATCTATTCCGGCTTCGCTATGGTCATCACCCTGGCCATTCCGATCCGCACGTTCTATCACCTCGAGGGTCTGATCACCATCCGCCATATCGACAATATGGGCAAGGTGATGTTGGCCACCGGATTGATCGTCGCCTACGGCTATTCCATGGAAGTGTTCATGGCCTGGTACTCCGCCAGCCATTGGGAATACTTCATGATGTGGAACCGTATATTCGGTCCCATGGGCTGGTCCTACGGGGTGCTGATTACCTGCAACATCGCACTGCCACAGTTATTGTGGCTGCGCAGCACGCGCCTGAGCCCATTCAAGATGTTCATCATGTCGCTGATCGTCAACACCGGCATGTGGTTCGAACGCTTCGTGATCGTTGTGACCAGCCTCTACCGCGATTTCCTTCCCTCGTCCTGGGGAACCTATCGCGCGACCCGGTGGGACTACGCCACCTTCGTCGGCACCCTGGGCCTGTTCACGGCGTTGTTCTTCTTATTCGTGCGCTTCCTGCCCATGATCCCGATGTCTGAGATCCGGATGATGCTGCCGCAAGCCAAGGTGAACGCGGAGCCGGAAGCGATGGAGGCGGGTGACTAATGCCTATACGTGAGGGAATCTACGGATTGCTGGCGGAGTTTGATACTCCCACTGAACTCGTGGTAGCCGCAAAGACCGCCTACGACGCGGGCTGGCGGCGGATGGACTGTTATACCCCCTACCCGGTGGAAGAGGCAGCGGAGGCGATCGGCTTCCATCGCAACTACGTACCGCTCGTCTGCCTGATTGGCGGACTCGTGGGGTTGGCCGCGATGTTCCTCATGGAGACCTGGGTGTCGGTCTTCGCGTACCCGCTCAATGTTGCTGGACGTCCGCTCTTTTCCTGGCCGGCCTTCGTTATCCCCGCCTATGAGTGGACCATCCTCTGGGCAGGCCTTTCTGCTGCGTTTGGCATGCTGGCTTTGTGCGGTCTGCCCCAGCCCTATCACCCGCTCTTCAACGCTCCCAATTTCCGCAGTGGGGCCATGGTGGATAAATTCTTTCTTTGTCTGGAAGCGAACGACCCCAAGTTCGAGGTGGCGGAGTCGCGCAGCTTCCTGGAAAGCTTCCAACCGGTTTCGGTGGTGGAGGTGGAGTATTAATCTGACCAAGAGAATCCGCCCTGCTTCGCGACTCCTGGCCGTAGGCCTGGCTGCCTTCGCCGCCGCCGGCTGTCGTCAGGACATGCAGAACCAGCCTAAGTTCGTTCCCCAGCGAAGCACCACCTTCTTCGCGGACGGGCGCTCGGTTCGGCCCCAGGTCGCCCATACCGTCGCTCGCGGGCAATTGGGCGAAGACAGCTTCTACTACACCGGTTTGATCGACGGCAAGGAAGCTGACCTGATGCCCTTTCCGGTTTCTATGCAGGTGCTGGCACGGGGCCAGGAGCGATTCAACATCTATTGCACGCCCTGTCATTCGCGAGTGGGCAACGGCGCCGGCATGATCGTGCAGCGGGGCTATAAGCCGGCGGGCAACTTCCACTCGGCACGCATTCTGGCCGAGCCGCTGGGCCACTACTTCTACGTGATGACCAACGGGTACGGAGCCATGCCGGAATATGCCGCTCAGCTTACCCCAGCGGACCGCTGGTCGATTGCCGCCTATATCCGGGCGCTGCAGATCAGCCAAAACGCACGAGAAAGCGAAGTGCCCGCGGGTGTCCAGGTACAAAACCTGAAGGACATCGCCGAACGGCAAGGTTTGCCCGACTCGTTCGCTCAGCCGTGGTCACTGCCGGCAACTGCGGTATCCGCACTACCGCCGGACGCCAGTCAGGGAACGCCGGGCATGGCGCCCGCGACGGGAGACAGTCCGGTACCGGCGATGAATCAGGCAGGCGGTGGCGCGGCCTCCAGCGGCAACCCAGCGAAGCCGAAGGGATTGAAATAGGTCAGGAAAAACACATGGCTCACGAACACCACGCAAATTCGCTACCCTCTGAGCTGAATGCTCCGCTGCTGCTTAATGCGTGGCGGCGCCGGGCCATGGTTGTGGGCGGTATCTTTGCCGTTTTGTCGATCGTGCTGGCGGTGCTGGCGGCGACGGTCGATCACGACGGGATCGATCACCTGCTGCGCTCCTATCTGCTCGGTTACATCATTAGCTGGGGCTTCACTGTGGGCGGCCTGGCGCTGCTGATGGTGCAGTATCTAAGTGGCGGCAAGTGGGGTTTGCTCTTGCGCCGGCCACTGGAGGCAATGTCCCGTTGCCTGCCCCTGATCATCGTGTTGTTCCTGCCCATCGGCATCTTCATGAAGAAGCTGTACCTGTGGGCGCAGTATAGCGATGCCGCGGCGGCGTTTCGCCAGCACCTGATCAATCACGAGCAAGAGCACGCAATTGCCTACAAGCACCCCATGCTCAACGTGAGCAGCGTCTGGATACAATCCGCGGTCTGCTTTGCGATCTGGTTTATCTTCATGCACCTGCTGAACAAGTGGGGCTTGCAGCGCGACGCTGATCCTCATCCGAACGTTCGCTTCTGGCAGGTCAGGCTTGAGAATCTCAGCGGCTTCGGCGTCCTCGTCTACTCCATCACCATGAGCGTTTGCGCCATCGACTGGGTCATGTCCCTCGACCCCACCTGGTATTCGTCGATCTATGGCCTCATGTTCCTGGTCGGCCAGGGCTATGGGGTTCTGGCCCTCGGCATCATCACGGTGGTCCGCCTTTCGCAAGCAGAGCCGATGCACACCTTGCTCCGCAAGACGGAACAGCATGACCTGGGCAAACTGGCGTTCGCCTTCGTCATGCTCAATATCTATCTCGCCTTCTCCCAGTTCCTCATCATCTGGTCAGGAAACCTGCCGGAAGAGATTCCCTGGTATCTCGATCGTCTTCGCGGCGGTTGGGGCGTGATTGCCTCGCTGGACTTCGTATTCCACTGGTTCATCCCCTTCACCTTACTGCTCTCCCGCGACCTTAAGCGGAACAAGGACCGTCTTGTCCTGGTCTGCAAGATCATGATCTTTGCCCGCTGCTGGGATATGTTCTGGCTGATTGAACCGAACTTCGCCGACGCCCGCCGTCATCTGCATTTCAGCTTTGGCATTCTGGAATATATGACCGTGCCCGTCGTCGTCATTTCCGTGTGGATGTGGTTCTACTTCGGCCAGTTGGAGAAGCGGCCGCTGATCCAGACCAACGATCCTCACCTGGAAGAAATTTTGGAGGGCGAACATGCCCACGCATGAGCCACCTAACCTCGATCCCCACGACCCGAACAGCCCGTCCTACAATCCGGGCGCGGACTCGCCCGGTTATGAAGTCACCGATGTCAACGTCAAGGGCATCGTCGTCTTTCTCGCCTCACTATTCGCATTTGTCGGGGTCTTCTTCATCTTCTGTTTCGGCATGGGTAAGGTCATCAACACGGCCATTCTGAAGAGCGACGGGCCGCCCAATAAATGGAATATGATCGGCGCGCAGCCCACCGGCAAGCGTCAGGATCTGACATCGAATGCGGTCATGGAGCAGAACCAACTCAACCAGATGGTGCAGCGTTTCCCGACCCCTCGCCTGCAGACCGACGATGGCAACCAGGAAATTGCAGAAATGCATGCCCGGGAAGATCTGCTTCTGAACTACTACAGCTGGGTGGACCGCTCCAGTGGCAAAGTGCGCATTCCCATAGCCCGCGCCATGCAAATCATCGCGGAGCACGGGTTACCCGTCGCTCCCCAGGAGCAGACCGAACCATTGATGGCAGGGGACCGGGCTCCCGTCGTGGTCGTGCCTTTGACCGATGGATTTGCCCGGACGGGCTATGAGCAGCAGTATCTGGAGACCCTGGAGCAGCAGCGGCTGCGGGGTGAGAAGCCAGGAGAGCAAGCCGCTTTAGGAGCGAATCGCTGAACGGCAAATTTACCCGAAATGCTGAGCGACGCGCAACAACAGACGGCTCGGGTCGCGAACAGCTTTCACTCGGCGATACCATAGAGGTAGAGATTTTTTGATGCAGAGGAAGGGCACAATCCGGTTCTTGCTGGCGGTGGCCATGCTTTTGCCCGCAGCCGCGCCGGTGCTCGCCCAGGTGGCGCCCTACGGGGAAAAGACCATGGGCGACCCCGCCCAGGACCATCTACCCGATATCCTGAACACCGTCAAGATCGACCAGCGATTGGGTCAGCAGTTGCCCCTCGACGCCACCTTCCGTGATGCGACCGGCAAGACTGTCAAGCTGGGAGACTACTTCGGCAAGAGGCCGGTGATCCTTTCGCTGGTCTACTACCAATGCCAGATCTTGTGCATGGAAGATCTGAACGGCCTGGTCGGCGCGCTGGAGATGGTGAACCTGAAGCCAGGCAAGGATTTCCAGGTGGTGATCGTGAGCATCGATCCCGCCGAAACACCAGCGATGGCTGCCGCCAAGAAGGCGATTTACGTGAAGCGGTATGACCGGCCAGGCACGGAATCGGGCTGGCACTTCCTTACCGGTGAGCAGCCTGACATCAAGGCCTTGGCGAAGGCAGTCGGCTTTGGCTATGTGCGCTTGCCGCAACCGGAAGGCAAGCCACCGATGTTTGCGCACGCCAGCTCGATTGAAGTGGTGACGCCGGAAGGACGCTTGGCGCAGTACTACCTCGGAGTGGAATACGCTCCCAAGGATCTGCAGTTGGGGCTGGTCGAAGCTTCCCATCACACCATCGGCACCCCGGTCGACAATATTTTGACCTACTGCTATCGCTATGATCCGAAGCTGAACCGGCACAGCATGGTCATCGCCCGGGTCGTGCAGGCAGGCTGTCTGCTGACCGTTTTGTGCCTGGGCAGCTTCATGCTGGTGAGTTTCCGCCGGGATTTCAAGGGTAAAGGGTAACGATGCATATAAGTCCAGTGCTGTGGCAGTTTCTCGTAAGGTGGCTGACGAACTCTGCCCTCTTTCCGCCGGAAGCCTCGGCTATTTCGCCCTACATGGACGCGTTCTACTTCTTTCTGATCGCGATCTCTGCTGTGGGCATGATCGCGGTCATCATCCTGGTTTTCGGTTTCTCCATCATGTATCGCCAGGAGAAGAGTCCGGTTGCCACGCAGATCGAAGGCTCGACTCTGTTAGAGGCCACCTGGACCATTATTCCTCTGGCGTTGTTCATGATCTGTTTCGTCTGGGGTGCGCTGCTCTATTTCCGTATCTATGACCCGCCCACCAACGCCATGAACATCTACATCGTGGGCAAGCAGTGGATGTGGAAGGCCGAGCATCCAGGTGGACAGCATGAAATCGATTCCCTGCACATTCCCATCAACCGGCAGGTGCAGTTGACCATGATCTCGCAGGACGTCTTTCACAGCTTCTCCATCCCTGCGTTTCGGGTAAAGCGGGAAGTGATCCCTGGCCGCTACTCGACTGTGTGGTTTGAAGCCACCGCGACCGGGACCTATCATTTGTTCTGTACGCAATACTGCGGCACTGACCACTCGGCCATGATTGGAGAAATCGTCGCCATGACCCCCGACGATTATCAGAAATGGGCTTCCGGCAGCACCAGCGGTGCATCGTTGGCCCAGAACGGCGAGCGGCTGTTCGCCAGCCTGGGTTGCAATTCCTGCCACTCGGGCGAGGCGAGCGCGCGCGGCCCGAACCTGGCCCAGGTGTACGGCTCCAGGTTGCAGCTGACAGACGGGTCGTATATCACCGCGAATGATGCCTATCTCCGCGAGGCCATCCTCAATCCCTCGACTCGAGTGACTGCGGGCTACGCGCCGATCATGCCTACCTACCAGGGGCAGGTCAGCGAAGAGGGTCTGATCGACCTGGTCGAATACATCAAGAACCTCAATTCGAATTATCGAATTCAACAAACGTTGACTGCGAGTCAACTTCCCGTTGGGCAAGCCGGCGCGTCCAGTTCTGGCTCGAGCTCGCCCGCAACGAATTCCCGCACCCAGGAGACGCTGGGAGCCGGTCATAGTGGACCCGCAAAGTCGGGCAGGACGGCACCTGGTGTGCCGCGGACGGTGAACCAATGAGTACCATTGTCACGCTTCCAAATCAGGAAGAAGCACAGCTGCCGAAGCTGAGCTACCTCAATAGCGAATACGGCCTCAAGAGCTGGCTGCTCACCGGCGATCACAAGCGCATCGCCATGCTGTATCTGATTTCGATCACGTTCTTCTTCTTTATCGGAGGCGCCTTTGCCGGCCTGATCCGTCTGGAGTTGTTGACACCGCTCCCTGACCTGGTTTCCTCCGATACCTACAACAAGCTCTTTACCATGCACGGCGTGATCATGATCTTCCTCTTCCTGGTGCCTTCGGTTCCGGCAACGGTTGGGAACTTCGTCATCCCCATCATGGTGGGGGCTAAAGATCTAGCTTTCCCCAAGATCAACCTGCTGAGCTGGTATCTGTATGTCGCCGGCGCCTGCTTCCTGGTGTTCGCGTTGCTCAACGGCGGCGTCGACACCGGCTGGACCTTCACCACACCGCTCAGCACCCACTACCTCAATACCCACGTGATCACTGCCGCGATGGGCGTCTTCATCGCCGGTTTCAGTTCCATCTTCACCGGCCTGAACTTCATTGTGACCGTCCACCGTATGCGCTGCCCCGGCATGACCTGGTTCCGGTTGCCCCTGTTCATCTGGTCCCACTACGCGGCTTCCATCCTGATGGTTCTGGGCACCCCGGTTCTGGCGATCACGCTGGTCCTGGTCATGCTTGAGCGGACCATCGGCATCGGCGTCTTCGACCCCACCAAGGGCGGGGATCCGCTCCTCTTCCAGCACCTCTTCTGGTTTTATTCCCATCCCGCCGTGTACATCATGATTTTGCCTGGGATGGGCGTGATCTCAGAGGTCATCAGTACTTTCTCTCGCAAGCGAGTCTTCGGCTACACCGCGGTGGCCTTTTCCTCGGTCGCCATTGCGGTTTTTGGATTCTTCGTCTGGGCGCACCACATGTTCATCATGGGTGTCTCCAACTATTCGGCGCTGGTCTTCTCGCTCCTTACTATGCTGGTGGCGGTGCCTTCGGCGATCAAGATCTTCAACTGGGCGGCAACTCTCTATAAGGGTTCCATCACTTTTGAGACGCCCATGCTCTACGCCTTCGGCTTCATGGGCCTGTTCACCATTGGCGGCCTTACCGGGGTATTTCTCGGGTCGCTGGGCATGGACATCCATCTCACCGAGACCTACTTCATCGTGGCCCATTTCCATTTCGTCATGGTGGGCGGCATGTTGATGGCCTACCTCGCGGGGGTTCACTTCTGGTGGCCAAAAATGACTGGCCGTATGTATCCGGAATCCATGTCGCAATTGAGCGCGGTCACCACGTTTATCGGCTTCATCCTGACCTTCTTCCCGCAATTCATCGTGGGCTACCTGGGCATGCCGCGCCGGTATCATGCCTATCCGCCCGAGTTCCAGGTTCTGAATGTCCTGTCGACCGCGGGCGCAACGGTTCTGGGCATTGGCTATCTGCTACCTATGCTCTATATGCCCTGGTCGCTCAAGTACGGTAAGATCGCGGGCAGCAACCCGTGGCAGGCTACCGGCCTGGAGTGGCAGACCCAATCCCCTCCCTTGACCGAGAACTTTGTCGATATACCGATCATGGATCACGAAGCGTACGACTATGATTGGCTGGCTCATAAGACCGAACACGAGGTAACGACTGTTGGATAGCCAAGCGATCGCCACCGGACACGCGGAACCCCACGAAGGCCACGAGGAACATCCCGCTTATCTGCGCCACCATTTCGTCAACGTGGAGCAGCAGCGGGAGACTGCCAGCTTCGGCATGTGGCTCTTCCTGCTGACCGAAATCATGTTCTTCGGCGGCTTGTTCATGGCCTACCTGCTCTATCGCAATTGGTATTACGACGCCTTTGTGGCGGGCAGCAATACACTGGGCATCGGCCTCGGCACTACCAATACGGCGGTCCTCATCCTTTCCAGCTTCACCATGGCCATGGGGGTTTACTCAGCGGAAACCCGCAACCGCAAGGGGTTGCTGACCTCGCTCAGTCTGACAATTTGTTTGGGCCTGGTCTTTCTGGGCATCAAGAGTGTGGAGTATCACGACAAATACGTCGAGCACCACATCCCTGGAGCGAGCTTCAGCGTGGAAGACTTTGTCCATCCCACCGACAAGCGGGACGTTCCGTTGGCTCCGGATATGGCGCAACACGCCCAGCTCTTCTTCTTCCTGTATTTTGCCATGACCGGCATGCACGCCCTGCATATGATCATCGGTATCAGCATTCTGTTCGTTCTGCTGTACCAGGCATACCACGGCGCGTATACCAACGGGCATACCTCGACTATCGATAACTTCGGACTTTATTGGCACTTCGTCGATATTGTGTGGATCTTCCTTTTCCCGCTGCTGTATCTCATCAGCCGCCATCCTTTGAAATAAGGGAACGTACCTATGTCTGCTCCTACAGAACACGAACATCACATCGTCGGACCCAAGACCTACTTAACCATCCTGGTCGCGTTGCTGGTGCTCACTGCCACAACGACCGGTGCGGCCTTCATCAATATGGGTGTGTTCAGCCCCATCGTGGCGCTCGGGATCGCCTGCCTCAAGGCTGTGCTGGTCATCCTTTTTTTCATGCATATCCGCTACAGCTCAAAAGTGATGATGCTCACCGTAGGCGCCGGCTTCTTCACTTTCCTGGTGTTGATCACCATGACCCTATCCGACTACATCAGCCGCAACTGGGGTCTCTGGTAAGACCCATCCGCCGCGCAAGCGGCAACCGAAATTGAAACCGCAGATCTCTCCAGCTCGAAATCGGGGATAGCGGAGTGGAGAAATCTGCGGCTTGCTGCGCTGAGCCTGCAACTTTTCAGCCCGCGACAAGAGTAAAGGGATAAGATTCGTGGCGTCCCAAACCTCGCGAAAGACCAGCGAGCATGGGACACCAGGGTTCGTAGTGCGGTAGAAAGCTAGTAGACACTTTCCTTTCAAATGACCTCCAAATCAACTGACCACGACGAAATTCCCGAGCCGTTGCGCACAGTCGCCGCCAACCCCAGAGTTTTGGTCCGGCGCGGCGGCGCGCCCGCGCCAGATGGAAAATGCGTCGTCTACTGGATGCAGAGAGCGGAGAGAGCGCTCGATAATCCCGCGCTCGACGTCGCGGTAGAAGTTGCCAACGCCCTGGATCTCCCGGTTCTGGTCTACTTCTCGGCCATCTCCAATTTCCCCCACGCCAACCTCCGCCACTACGTCTTCCTGAACCAGGGCCTGGCGGATATCGAAGAGGATTTGCAACAGCGGCAGATCGGTTTTATCGTCCGCCGTCCGCCCAACAACTCTCTGCAAACGCTGCTGGCGGAAGTAAACGCGGCTATCGTTATCGGCGATGAAAATCCCTGCCGTGAGCCGGAGCGCTGGCGAAAAGTTTTGGCGGGTCGACTGCGTATCCCATATTGGACCGTCGATGCGGATGTGGTAGTGCCTTCCGGCTTGTTCCAAAAGCGCATGTACGCCCTGCATATCTTCCGGCCGAAGCTCTACGCCGAACTGCCAAAGTTTTTGGTCCCTCAGCCCAATACAAAGCCCCAACACGAATGGAGACCGCCACACTCTCTGGAGTCATTTCCCGTGCGGGAAGATCTTACCCACGGATGGAAGACGCTGGATCGTTCCGTTGGCCCGGTCGAGAGCTTCACCGGCGGAACGCATTCCGCGCTCAAACGCCTGCACGATTTTGTCAATAAGGACCTGGCCACTTACGACCAGAAGCGAAATCATCCCGAGGTGGATGGCACCAGCCGACTTTCGCCCTATCTACACTTCGGGCATATTAGTCCCATTACCATCGCCCTGGCCGTCGAGAAAGCATTCAAGGATGGGAAAGTCCCCCAGGCAGCAAGGGATTCGTACATCAGCGAATTGATTGGATGGCGGGAACTCGCGGTAAACTTCGTCAAGTTCACCGAGAACTACGATTCCTTCGACTGTGCCGAACCGTGGGCCCGTAAGACCCTGATGGAACACGCGCGCGATCGGCGGGAGCATCTCTACTCCACCGAGCAACTGGAACGCTCCGAGACCAAAGATGAGCTTTGGAATGCGGCCCAGACGCAAATGGTCAAGTTCGGATGGATGCACAACTACATGCGCATGTACTGGGCGAAAAAGATCCTCGAGTGGTCTCCGGATCCCGCCAAAGCATTCGATACCTGCGTCATACTCAACGATCGCTACTTTCTCGACGGCAGAGATCCCAATGGATACGCGGGAATAGCCTGGTCCATTGTGGGCAAGTTCGATCGTCCATGGTTTGATCGCCCCATCTTTGGCACCATCCGGTACATGTCGGGTGCTTCCACCGGCAAGAAATTCAACTCCAAAAAGTACATACAAAGAATGGGAGAGGATTTCGCGCAGACGGGCTTCTGGGCCGAGGAATAGTCCCTGAGTTATACGGTGTGCTATTTTCAAGATTGGCCCTGATCGTCGATGGCGAAATATCTTATTACTGGAATCGCGGGTTTTATCGGATCGTCCCTGGCGAGAGCCCTGGTAGAACGCGGGGAAGAGGTTCGCGGGGTAGATAACTATCTGACCGGCAAGGCAGCAAACCTGGCCGGATTTTATGACCAGATCGACTTTCGCGAAGTAGACCTGCGCGATGCCTCCGCGATCCGCACTGCCTGTGAAGGAATTGATTACGTCCTCCACATAGGAGCATTGCCCTCTGTTCCTCTTTCGGTCGCGCATCCTGAACCCAGCCACCGATGCAATGTGGAGGGAACGTTCCACGTACTCGAAGGCGCGCGGGCCGCAGGCGTCAAGCGAATCGTTTACGCCGCGTCTTCTTCCGCATACGGGAATCAGCCGGTTCTGCCCAGTAAAGAATCCATGCGCCCCATGCCAATTTCCCCCTATGCGGTGCAAAAACTGGTCGGCGAGTATTACATGAGCAGTTACTGGCAGGTGTATGGGCTGGAAACGGTGAGCTTGCGCTACTTTAATGTTTTTGGGCCGCGCCAGGGAGCCGACTCGCCGTATAGCGGGGTGCTCGCCAAATTTATCCAGCAGATGCTGGAAGGGACGCGGCCCACCATCTTCGGCACCGGTGATCAGGGCCGGGATTTTACCTATATCGACAACATCATTTCCGCCAACCTGCTGGCCTGCGCGGCGCCGGCGGAGAAGGTAGCCGGCAAGGTCTTCAACACCGCTTGTGGCGGCCAATACACGCTGAAGCAGATCTACCAGCTTTTGGCCAAATTGACCGGGTTTGAGCGGCCGCCGCTTTACGCAAAGTCGCGAACCGGAGACATCCTTCATTCGCAAGCGGATATTTCCGCTGCTGCGGAGGCCTTTGGTTATCGCCCCCTCGTTGGCGTGGAAGAGGGTTTGCAGCGGACGGTGGAGTGGTATCGCGAGACGCTCAAAATTCCGGTTGCCTCACGATAAGTGAGACGCGTTCCATGGAGAAGGGTTTGGCCGACCAGACACATTTGCCACAATGGTTGTCACTTGTAGAAAAGCGGGAATTGCGGGTAGGGATTATCGGTCTTGGCTACGTAGGGCTCCCGCTGGTGCTGCTCTTCAGCCAGGAAGGCTTTCGCGTAACCGGGTTTGATATCGATGCGGCCAAGGTAGACCGGCTGAACGCAGGCGAATCTTACATCCATCGTATCGACCCCGAACAGATCAGGAGTGCCCAGGGCAAAGGTTTTCGCGCGACCGCCGACTTTTCAGAGATTGGCACTGTCGACGCGATTCTGATTTGCGTGCCAACCCCGCTCAGCGACCACCATACGCCGGACATGAGTTACATCGCAGCTACGATGGACTCGATTGTTGGCCATCTACGTCCCGGCCAATTGGTGGTCCTCGAAAGCACCACCTATCCCGGCACGACGGAAGAATTGATCGCTCCCGCCATTGAGCGCGCGCGGCCGCGTCAAGGTGATACGCGATGCCATGATGCCGGATGGCGTTCTGGTCGCCTACTCTCCGGAACGGGAAGATCCCGGCAACACCAGCATTGACCGCCGCGACATTCCCAAAGTGGTTGGGGGGCTGGGGCAACTCGCAGCGGAGGCCGCGGAAGCGCTCTACAACGTGGCCTTCCACCGCGTGATCCGTGTATCCAGTCCGGCCGCAGCGGAAATGACCAAGCTGCTCGAGAATATCTATCGCTGCGTGAATATCGCCCTGGTGAACGAATTGAAATTGCTCTGCTTGCGCATGGGCATCGACATCTGGGAGGTGATCGGTGCGGCTGCCACCAAACCATTTGGCTTCCAACCCTTCTATCCCGGTCCTGGATTGGGTGGACACTGCATACCGATCGACCCCTTCTATCTGAGCTGGAAGGCTAAGGAATTTGACTTCAGCACCCGCTTTATCGAACTGGCGGGCGAAGTGAATGAAGCCATGCCGTATCACGTAGTGGCGGCGGTATCCTCGGCGCTCAATCAGCGCAGCAAACCGCTCAAAGCATCGCGGATCTTGGTGCTCGGTCTGGCTTACAAGCGGGATGTGGACGACCTGCGCGAATCCCCCTCGCTGTCGATTATTGAAATGTTGCAGCAAGAGGGAGCTGCGGTGAGCTACAACGATCCGTTCTTTCCCACCGTGGGACGGGGCCGAAAATACAACTTGAATATGAAGTCGCAACCGCTCGAAAACCTTGACGATTACGATTGCGTTTTAATTGTCACCGATCATACCTCCTACGACTATGCGCGCATCGTGAAGGAGGCGCAGCTGGTAGTCGACTCGAGGAACGCAACGCGGGGGCTGGTCTCGGAAAAGATTGTGCGCTGCTGAAATCGCGGTCTTCCTTTTTCTTCGCACAAAATTCTAGTGCTGGCCAAAATAGAAGGAACCATCGCTTGCCGGCGGAGTTCCGGGAACCCCGTTGTAACAGTAGGCGTTCTTCTGATAGATCGCGTTCTTCGAGATATAGGTGCGGGTTGCTCCAACAATGTTGATGAAGCAATTCTTTGCACCCAGAGATGCAACTAGTTCGCTATTGCCTTCAATCAGCGCGCTGTCGGCGTCTTCAATTTCAATGTTGTACGGCGTTGCACTTGCGGTCGTGAAATAGTTATCGCGCACGACCGGGCCGTACGCGCGGTAGCCACTTCCGCCGTTGGGCATACCCAGCACTACCTGGCGGGGGGATCCCTCAAAGTAATTAGCAGTGATGATCGTCCCGCGCGACCGGGTCAGGTAAATGGCCCCCACGCCGTTAGCCTCAAAATCGTTGCCCATGTAGAGATTGTTCAGCGTTTCCGATAAACCGTGCCCGACCATGACGGTGTCCTCGAAAATGGCCCATTGCGCGTTGCTGGTGATCTGGTTGTCGGTAACGTGAATGGCATTGGCGGCAAACGGCGGACCACTCGCTGTACTTCCACAGCGGATGGGCGCACTGCTGCTGCACACAGTGGGAATCAGCCGAATTCCATTCTTGTTATTAGAGATCAGGTTGTCGTAGATATTCGAGCTGTTCGTTCCCTCCACCAGAATGCCGTCGCCACCGGTAAATCCGGTGATGATCATGTTGCGGATAGTAATTCGGTTGGTCGGCATGGTGTGAATGCCGGCACCCGCGTGGGCATTTCCCGTGAGCTGAAAACCTTCGATCAGCAACTGAGAAGACCCTGAAAGGTTGCTGATCGTCGTAAGGATGGCATCGCCGCTTCCGGTATAGCTCAGCACGGCTCCCGGGTCACCACTCAGTTTGTATTTACCGAAAGGGTTCAACTCCAAGTGGATGGGCGTTGAAAAGGAGTAGCTTCCGGCCGGGATATAGACGGTGCACTGCAGCGCACACGACTTCAGGGCATGGTTCACGCGGTCGCCGATATCCGTGCCGGCGACGCTGGTCGCCGCAACGGGTCCCTGGGGCGTTACTGCCGCAAAAGTACGCAGAGCGCCCTGGTACAAACTTGCGGTTATCACTAGTGCGATCAGCCTGAATCCACCACTCGCCCTCACGGTTCTCCCAACCTCGCTGGTCCCACCTTACCACCAGGGGTAGAGGTGCCAGAGCAGGGGCTACTGGACCACGAGGGTATAGGCGGTCGGGTTACGACGGTTTTCAGAGCCAATAAGGTTCGTTCTGGTCGGCTCCGCGGGAAAACGATTTGCACATCCATCGCGAGGCCCTAAACTAAAGTAAGAATTGGATGGAGTTCGTCCTCCGTGGACAGGGCTGCGCCGATGGCAAAGGAGTAAAGCTCGGGCGGGAGACACGGCTGTAGGCTCAGCGGGTCTTCGGCTTTCACAAATTATGGGTAAGCGTTCAGGTTTTTTCTTCGCGATTTTCTTATCGCGGGTGTAGTGCAGATAAAACTGCCAATTGCTGCTGCTCAATCTACTCCTGGTTCCGATACCTTCGACTGCCCGTCGGGGGTCATTTCTTCCGTCGATGGGAGTTGTGTCAGTGAGGAGCAGGCCCCAATACAGGGCCTGGGCCAACTGGGCGCGGGCTCCAATGGCGCGTCCGGCGCAGGTAGCTACGGCGGCTCTTGGCGGGGCGAACGGTTTGGCCGGGCAATATCCGGGGCTGCAGTCTTCGGGAATGAACAGCAGGGTACAGAGCATTATCGACCAGGGTGGCCTGACCAGTGGGCAAGCCCAATTGGCAGCCCTTGAGGAGTCCCGGCTTCTGGCTACCCGCGCGCCTTCCGCCCCCACGGACTTCCAGTTGTTGGTCCGTGGCTCGCTGGGCACCCTTCTTCCGGTTTACGGCGACAGTCTCTTTCGCCAGGTTCCTTCGACCTTCGCTCCGCTCAGAGAAGTGAATGTTACCCCGGACTACGTCCTGGGACCCGGCGACCAGCTGCTTATTCGCATCTGGGGCCAGGTCAATTTCAATGCCCAACTTACGGTAGACCGTACCGGCTCTATTTATCTTCCCCAGGTAGGCGAGATCCACGTTGCCGGATTGCCCTATGCGCAGGTGAGGCAACACATTCATGATGCCGTCGGGCATATCTACAAAAGCTTCGATTTGAGCGTAGAAATGGGCCAGCTCCGCTCTATTCAGGTGTTCGTCGTCGGCCAGGCGCGCCGCCCAGGCACCTACACACTGAGCTCACTCAGTACCCTCGTCACGGCCTTGTTTGCCACCGGCGGCCCTTCCGTCCAGGGTTCGCTCCGCGACATCCAGCTACGGCGTAATGGGCAAACCGTGACGCACTTCGATCTGTACGATCTGCTGATCTTTGGCGATATGTCCAAGGACGCCCAACTGCTCCCCGGCGATGTCATTTACATCCCTCCTGTTGGGGCCACAAGTGGCCATCTCCGGTGACGTCCGCATTCCCTCTATCTACGAATTGAGAGGCGCCACCACCGTTGAAGAAGCACTGCGCTTCGCCGGCGGCCTTTCCGCCACCGCCTCGCTGCTGCGGGCTTCGCTTGAGCGCCTGGACGCGCAAAGAGCCGCACCGTCGTGGACATATCGCTCCAGGGTCCTGGGCTGGCGACACCTGTGCAGCAAGCCGATATCCTGCGCGTGCTCCCCATCTCTCCGCAGTTTCAGAACACGGTGACCTTGCGGGGCAATGTCTCGGAAGCCGGCCGATTCTCCTGGCATCCAGGCATGAAGCTTAGCGACATCATTCCGGATAGTCAGTCCCTCATTACTCGAGATTATTGGGAACGCAGAAACCAATTGGGGGTTCCAGGTCCGGAGTTCAAGCCGGAATACAGCAACAACCCCGATTACTACCCCCGTGACCTTAATGGCTACCAGACCGGTGCAGCGCAATACGACGCCAACGGTGTGCCTATCTATAACGGTCAGTCGGCATCGAATCTGAGCCAGCAAACCAACGGCACCCGGACGAATTCCTCGGGCACATCGCAAAACAACAACCAGGGCTCGGCGCAGACGGGACAAAACAATGACCCCAACTGCATTCCTGACGCCAGCAGCATCTCGCAGCAGAATCAGTATGGCCAGGTTCCAGGATCAAGCGTCCAGGGCACTAATTCCCAGAACGGTCAACCGTGTACCAGTCCGGGCAGCCGATCCCTGGCTGATGAGACGCAAGCGTCAGCCGGTAACCTACCCCGCCCCGCCCTGACAGTAGCGCTCCCCGTACCAGAAATCGACTGGTCCTACGCCGTCATCGAGCGGATGAACCCGCAAACCCTCACCACCTCGCTCGTCCCCTTCAACCCCGGAAAACTGGTTCTCGACCATGATTCCGCCCAGAATTTGGCGTTGGAGCCGGGGGATGTGATCACCATCTTCTCCCAGGCCGATATCAAGGTTCCGCAATCCCAGCGCACCAAGTTTGTGCGTCTCGAAGGCGAGTTCAGGCAGGCCGGCATCTACAGTGTTCTCCCTGGTGAGACTTTGCGTCAGCTGGTGGACCGCGCCGGAGGCCTTACGCCGGACGCCTACCTGTTCGGATCTAACTTTACCCGTGAGTCGACACGTATCCTGCAGCAGTTGCGTTTGAACGACTACCTGCAGAATCTGGAACTGGAGATTGACCGGTCCACGATTGCCGCCTCCGCCAGCGTGGGCAACGTGGACCCTGCGGCGACAGCCGCCTCCCGGAGTTTAGTCGCAAGATTCCGCACCATTCGAGCGACGGGGCGGGTCGTGCTGAATATTCCCCAGAACGCCGCGGGACTCGCGGATCTGCCAGACATACCACTGGAAGATGGCGACCGCTTCGTGGTCCCCTCCAAACCCAGCACCGTGAATGTCGTAGGCGCCGTATACGATCAGAATTCTTTCCTCTTCAAAAATAGTAGAGAGGTCCGAAGTTATCTGCGCTTGGCCGGCGGCCCGACCAAGAGTGCCGATGGCGGAGATTCCTTCATCATTCGGGCTGACGGCTCGGTTGTAAGCCGCCATTCGCGCAGTGGCGTTTTCGGAAATACCTTTGCCACCATGCGCCTGAATGCAGGCGATACGGTGGTGATCCCGGAGAAGGTTCCAAGGCCTTCCGGGCTAAGAAACTTTATCAGCTACACGCAGATTTTCTCCCAACTAGCTCTGGGTGCGGCAGCGATTGCCGTACTGCAGTAAAATGAAGAGATTAACGTGAGCAGCGGGTACAGCAGCCCATGGCCATAATGCCGCCGACCAGAGAATACAGTCCGCCTCTCGAGGCCACCGGGGTCGGGATCGAATTCGACCTTCTCGATCTCCTGCTGGTCATAGCCGAGCGGAAGAAAAAGATTATCCTGTCCGCCCTTATCGGTATGTTAATCACGACGGGCCTGGTGCTTCTGGTACATCCGGTCTTTACCGCAAAGGCGGTCGTCCTGCCTCCGCAGCAAGGACAATCGAGTGCAGGGCTTTTGAGCCAGCTTGGCAGTTTAGCCGCCTTAACGGGGTTGGGCAGCTCGGGGACGAAAGATCCTAACGACTTATACCTCGCGGTTCTTCAGAGCAATACGGTGGCCGATGGATTGATCAAGCGTCTGCACCTGATGGATGCCTATCACACCAAGCGGTTGTTCCAGGCGCGCCTTTTGCTCGCGAACAGCTCCAAGTTTGTCAGCGAAAAAGGCGGCATGATCAGCATCACTGTCAAGGATGGGGATCCGCATCGAGCCGCCCAGATCGCGAATGCTTACGTTGACGAACTACACAACATCAACAGCCGCCTCATCATTGGCGAAGCCGCCGTGCGCAGAAGCTTCTTTGGGCAACAGTTGGCCCTCGAGAAGGACCGGCTGACCGACGCCGAGATCGCCCTTCAGCAAACAGAGGAAAAGACCGGAGCCATCTCACCGACGGGCCAGACGGGGGTTGTGATCTCTCAGGTGGCGGCGCTGCAGGGCCAGATTATTTCGCGTGAAGTCCAGTTGGATGCGTTGCGTACCTCGTCTACGGATCAAAACCCCGATGTGATTCGCTTGAACAACGAGATAGCAGGACTGCGGCAGCAGATGCTTACATTGGAGAGCGTGCAAAAAGGTCGCAAGCCCGGGGATATCTCTCTTACCAGCAGATCTCTTCCCGAGGATCAAGTCGCCTACCTCCGCAAACAGAGAGATGTGCAGTATCACACGCTGATCTTCGACCTGATCGCACGCCAGTTTGAAGCGGCACGCATGGACGAGGCAAAGGCATCTCCGTTGATCCAGGTGTTGGATCCAGCCGAACCTCCGGATAGAAAGTCCGGACCATTTCGAGCCTTGTGGACGTTGTCCGGGCTGATCCTGGGCTTCATTTTTGGATGTGTCTCGGTGATCGGGTCTTACGTTCGCAGTCGTGTCGTTGCCGATCCTGAGAATGCAGCGAAGTTAGCTCAGTTTCGACGCGCTCTCAGCTTTCGCTCCAATTAACGCATAGCCGGAGTAGGCAGCGCTTTCTGCAAGCTGCGAATTCTTTCCCCGCAAACCAAAGCACCCAAGGCGAAAGAGCCTCGCGCGCGCTGGTGCGTCTGAGGTTTGGAACCGGAGCCACGGTCAGAACTGCAAACCTTCAGCGGGTGGATCCAGAGAGCCAATGCCTGGTGTACTCTTCGGCGCCAGCTTCCGCGCTTGGACCTCCTCACCCGGTTCTTCTTTCCGGGCTAGCTCGAGAGCAAGCAAAACGTAGGCAAAGTAGTTGTAGCGAGGCTGAACAAAGGGCGTTATGGCCGTCGTGATGGCGTAAATGATGATGAGAAAAGCAATCGGCCGCCTCGGATTCATCTTGCCTCGACGGTAAGCCATCACCAACAACGTACACAGCCCAATCGAGAAGAGAGGAATGATGAATATGGAATGAATGTCACCGAAGCCGAGCGCGCTATATTCCCGTATGAAAGTAAGCGGTCTTAGCAACTCGCCAAATAGGTCCATCAGGATTTTAGGTCCCACAACCAGGGGGAACCCGAAGTTCGCCTGGATTTTGACCAGTTTGGCTATCGTGTTGCCCTTCGCGGTATATTGCGTGAACGCTGCAAGGCCCGACCCGGGCAGCCTCGCGATGAGTGCATAGAGCACAGTCAGCACCCCGATGACGAAGCCGATGGCCATCTTGGGATTTCGCTCGAAAACAGAACCCTTCCTGCGCAGGAATAGAAAAAGCATGATGAGCGCGACCTGCTCCCAACGGGCGAACAGGGAAGCCGTGAAGATGACTGCCAACAGAAACCAGGAACGCTTATCCGAGTAGATGTACTTAGCCAACAGCAACGTCGAGAACAGGACGAAAATTTCTTTGTTGAGGGTCACCAGCGCCGGAGCCGTTTCTGAACATACGGCGAGGAAAAAGACAAGCCAGTACCTGTCGACCCCGGGAATGCTGCACGCGACCTCAACAGCAACAAAAAAAAGGAAAATATTAAAGAGGGCAACGCCTATCCCGTTCCTGAAAACCGTTCCGATGAGAACCGGGCCCAGCAAATTGCCGCTGAACGAAACAAGATTGTCCCTATTCGCATGTTCGCTGCGGTACTGCACCGCGTCCCAGTAGGTAGGTGAATCTGCGCCGAATCTGACATAGGTATCGTGATTCAGCCGAGGCTCTTCCCAATGGAAATAACACCACCAGCAGAAACAGAGATAGAGACAAAATAGCCAAATGAGGAGCCATTTCCTCAGCGGCCGGGGCTCCAACAGAAGGGAAAGAAACGGCACGCGCAGTCTTGGAAGTTCGGGCGCGTAAGAGACGGTTGGGAGCTGCGGAACGCGAAACGACGGAATGGCAAGAGTTAACTTCATTGCTGAAAGATCATTATAGTTGGCGCCGCTATCGACTGGATGGGCGGCCACGGAGTACATCCTATGCCTGCCGCAAATGAAATTGGGCGCTAGATGTTAGCCGACGACCTGTCCGTTCTCGACGACCGTGATGTCACGGCGCACGAGTTGCTCTCGCCAGCTTTGGAGTCGTTTGGTTCTGCTGTCGAAGAGGCGCCGGTAGAAGTATTCAAGGGTCATCCTGGAAAACTCCTTATTGCGATGCTGGCGGCGTTGCCGTGTCGTTCGCCAAAAAAGCCGGACAAGGTGAGCGGCTCTCTCCGGAGCCGAGGAGTACAGATCGACGAACGCGCTCTCGGCTGCCAGAAAATTGCGATACCGGTCGGGCGCCATATCTTTGTCGAAGTCCATGCTGGTGATAGAGTGCTGCAGCGTCAGATCTCCGGCGATAAATAAATACCTGCCCTTCCGATACATGGCCTGAAACACGTACACATCGGAGAGATCGAGCCAAAAATCGTCGCTGTAGCCGCCAATCTCACGTAACGCAGAGACCCGCATCAATGTGGCGCTGTTCACGGCAAAGGCTCTTTGTTTGTATATTCCGCTGAATGTGCGTGCGATCCGGCCCACATGGTTGAAACGCCCAAGCTTTCGAGGCGAGACCAGAGATCCATGGGAGTAGATGAAAGGAACCACAGACCCTATCTCCTCTTGTCCCTGGAGGAGATGACTGTATGCAACCATTCTGGGGAGAAATTCAGCAGCGACCGTCGTGTCTTGGTCCAGCAGTAACAGCCACGGCGTTCCTTCCGCCTCCGCAGACTCCATGGCGTAGTTGTACGCTCCCGAAGTTCCCACGTTCCGGCCTGCATGGTTGTAGTCAAAGGGGAACGGAAGCTTAGGTTGATGAATCGCCTTGGGGCTGTTGTCCCAGAGGATGACCCGAATGGAGTCAAGCAGTTTTGGATCGTTTGCGAAGACTGTCGCCAAACTGTTGATCGTCTGACTCTGCTCTGGCGCGCGTTTGTACAACACGACAACGGCGACAATCTGCTTGCTATTTGCGTTCATTCAACAACTCGAGATCGGGCTCCTTCTTCAACGGCTTCCGCGGTCTCTTCCCGAAGTGAGATTACACTATTCAGCGGCCACGCTCTGTAGTGTTGCCGCTATCGGGCAGGACTTGATCGTGCCCAGAATGCAGTAAACTGTGGTATTGCGGAAATGTGACCAAAAACCTCCGGGGGAGCAGGATTTCAGGAGTTGTTAAGGCCTTGAGTATAAAGCGCACTCTTACCATGCTAAGGCCTCAGGTAAAACAGGTCGCTGAGAGCCTCTTTCCCAAGACAATGTATGCCAGGCGCTTCCGCACCTGGGTGAAAGTGGAGCCGGAGTTGCCACTCCTCCCCGCCATCTGCCCCAAAGACGCGGTTGCCGTCGATATTGGCGCAAATGAAGGCTTTTTTGCGTGCCACCTCTTGCCTCTTGCCAGCAGCGTCGTGGCCTTCGAGCCGCTTCCGCAAATGCTTGCCCGTCTGCGAGAAAATTATTCGGGAAAGATGATCATCCATGGCGTGATTCTCTCTGACCAGGAGGGCCAGGGGGAACTCAGGTATCCCAGTGGGGGTTACATGTCGGCAACCGTTGCTGAATCAAACGTCTCCGCGGTCGAGAGCGGGCGCGTGATCGAATCCGTGATGGTAAATATGGCGACTCTTGACAGCTTTGGCCTCACAAATGTCGGGTTTATCAAAATCGATGTCGAAGGTCATGAGGAGGCCGTCCTGCACGGCGGCCTTCAGACGCTCACGCGCGAGATGCCAAACCTGATGATTGAGATAGAGGAACGTCACGCTCCCGGCTCACTGGGTCGCGTTTCCATTCTTTTAAGTGACATTGGCTATGCTGGCTTTTTTCTGGATGGAAAGCAGCTGATACCCCTCGAGCAGTTTGAGCCTCACCGCCACCAGGTGAGACGAAACGGTCAAGTCGCGAAATATATAAACAACTTTCTTTTCTTTCCCCGCGAGCAGGCGAGCAGGATCCTGGAGAATGCTGGCCAGTATCTTTGATGGTCCTGACTGCTTACGGCGCGAAGCGGATATGAGTCGCAGCGGTCAATGCACACCCAGATAGCATGTACCACAGGAGCAGAAAAGCTTCTAGCAAGCTCAAGGATTCATGCGCATCCTCTATGACCATCAGGTCTTTTCTTTGCAGGATGCCGGCGGCGCTTCTCGTTACCACTTTGAGCTGATACGGAACCTCCAAGGCTTGAGCGGGGTCGCCACCGAGCTGCTTCTGGGGCTCAGCGGTTCAGTCATGCCCTTCGGCTCGCTCCAGGGGGCGCAAACCAGGGTGTTTGGGCGTGAGACGACGATCAAACCAGGCTTGGTCCGTTACGCCATCAACGAGTTAATTTCCGCGCTCATCGCCCCTCTTCGGGGAACAGTTGATATCTACCACCCAACACTCTATCGGGCCCTCCCCTGGGTGCGCAGGCGGGGGGTGGTCGCCACCCACCACGATTGCATCCATGAGCGGTTTCCCAAGCTGTTCTCGAATGCCCCTTCCATCGTGGCCTCCAAGCGGAAACTCTATGCCCAGGCTGACGCCATCATTTGTGTCTCTGAATCCAGCCGGAGGGATCTGCTTCATTTCTATAATGTCGCGGAGACGAAGACCCACGTGGTCTATCACGGATTCTCGCCTCTGCCGCTGCCGGAGGGCGACCCGCCAGACCGGGCGGAACCGTATCTGCTCTACGTGGGCTCGCGCGCGAGTTACAAGAACTTCGGGCTACTGCTGGAAGCCTTTTTCCGCAGTGGTCTGGCGGGGGACTACCGCTTGCTCGCAGTCGGCGGCGGTTCATTCACTCCCGCTGAACAGGAAAGAATCGCGTCGCTAAAACTTGGCGGCTCGGTCACCGTCGTCCCCAAGGCGGACGATGGGGCGTTAGCCCGCGCTTACCGCGACGCTGCCCTTTTTATTTATCCCAGCTTGTATGAAGGTTTTGGCTTTCCTCCACTCGAAGCGATGAGCCTGGGCTGCCCGGTTCTGGTCAATCAAACGTCATCTTTGCCCGAGATTTGTGGTGACGCGGCATTCTATTTCGACGCCGCCGCCGATCCCGGCGAACTCTCCCGCTGCCTGACGTCCATCCTGGCCGACGACCCCGAGCGAGCCAGGAAGCGAGAGCTGGGTGAGCAGCGGGTCAGCCTCTACGACTGGAATCGGAGCGCCTGCCGCACCCTGGACGTTTATCGCAGCGTGCTCAACCCGTGACGCTTGACCATCCCCAATCGATAACTAACCGGATAGATAGCGGCGCTATTGATAGCAAACACGTTAAGATCAAAGGATGGCCCAAAAGGTCCTGATTACCGGAGGACTCGGGTTCATCGGGCTGGCTCTAGCCCGGACATTGGTCCGGCGCGGCATGACGGTACGCCTGTTGGACAATCTGAGCCCGCAAATCCATGGCGTGGACCCACAGCTTGAACTGGGTGCTTTGCTCGAAAAACACCATGTAGAAGTCATCCGGGGGGACGTCTGCGAGCGCCGCGACTGGGTTGTGGCTCTGCGGGATGTCTCCTCCGTCGTCCACTTGGCAGCTGAGACAGGGACTGGCCAGTCCATGTATAGGATTGGCGACTATACCAGCACCAATGTCATGGGCACTGCCCTGCTGCTCGATGTGCTGGCCAACGACCGTCATGGAGTCAAGAAATTAGTGTTGGCTTCCTCTCGCTCGGTTTATGGGGAAGGCGCCTACCTCTGCGCCGGCTGCGGCCCGGTTTACCCCCCGATGCGCAGCCTGGGCGGCCTGCAGGCAAGTCAATGGGAGCCGGTTTGCCCCAGTTGTGGCGGCACGGTCCATCCGGTCGCCACCCCGGAAACCGCCAGAACCAGCCCCGCCTCCGTTTATGCGGCCACCAAGCTGGCCCAGGAAGACCTGGTGCGGATTGTCGCCAACGCCCTCGGCATACCCTTCCTGATCTTCCGCCTGCAGAATGTTTACGGAGAAGGCCAGTCTCTGAACAACCCCTACACCGGCATCCTGTCGATTTTTTCCAATCGGATTCGCCAGGGTAAGGAAATTGTTCTATTCGAAGACGGCCAGGAAAGCCGTGATTTTGTGCATGTCTCGGATGTGGCGGAGGCCATGACTCTGGGCCTGACGTCCGGCGGCGGTGACGGTCTGACCTTGAATGTGGGGTCGGGGGCACAGGTGAGCGTCGAAATGATTGCACAAAGCCTGAAGCAGCAATTCCGCGGTTCCAGCGCACCGGTACTCGTGTCCGGCCAATACCGATTGGGTGACATTCGACACAACTACGCGGATTTGTCGGCCATTCGACAGTTTCTGGCCTTCTCACCGAAGGTGCCGCTCGAAGAAGGCATGGCGCGATTCGTGCGCTGGGTAAAAACGCAACCCATCATCCAGAATGGGACGGAAGACGGCTTGGATCGCGCCAATCGAGAGTTGATCGAGCGTGGCCTCATGAAGGCCTGAGCAAATGCTTAAGTCCCTGCTTTATGCAGATCTTGAACGGCAATTGACGTTGAGTGGCCAGCCGCGTGCTAGAGCTTCCTTGTGGCGTTTCCTGCGCAGATTGCTCCATCCGAGGTTCTTGCCCGTGGTCCTCTGCCGTTGCAGCCGGGCCGCCCTCTTGAACGGAATTCCGGCGTTGGCACACCTGTTGTCTTACTTGAATCAAATTCTCTTCGGCATCGAGATCTCACCCAGGTGCGTTATTGGTCCCGGTATATTCTTCCCCCATACTTCGGGAACCGTGATCGGCGCATCAAAGATCGGGAGGCATGTGACTATCTTCCAGGGTGTTACTTTGGGGGCCAGGCAAATCGATATGAGCTATGACCTGTCTCTCAGGCCCGAACTTGGTGATTATGTGGTGGTTGGCGCGGGGGCTAAGGTTCTCGGAGGGATCTCTTTGGGCGATAATGTGAAGGTGGGTGCGAATTCGGTTTTGCTCAGGTCCGTTCCCGCGAATGCAACTGTTGCCGGAATTCCAGCACGCGAAGTCCGCTCATCCGATATAGAACTGCCTGAGGTTTCGAAAGATTGATGAATCTCTTGCTCGACCTGACCATCATCATTCCCAACTACAACACCAAGGCGTTGCTGCGGCAGTGCTTAGCTTCCATTTACCGCTATACCAGGGACATCCAGTTCGAGGTGATCTGCGTCGACGACGGCTCCTCCGATGGAAGCCCGGAAATGGTTGAGGCCACTTTTCCCGAAGTCATCCTGGTGCGCAACAAAACCCCTTTGCTTTACTCCAAAAACAACAATCTTGGGATGAAAATGTCGCGGGCCCGGTACGCCTGCCTGTTAAACAGCGACACCAAGCTGGTCGGGGATGTTTTCAAGGTGCTGGTTGCCTTCATGGACGCTCATCCGGATGCCGCGGCTTGTGGTCCGCGATTGCTCAACCCCGATGGCACCACGCAGTCGTGCGTGCGTAGCTTCGCCGGCATCGGAACCATGATTCTGCAGGGACTCAACTGGCATAAATTCTTTCCCCACGGTCGAGTTTCCAGGGAATACTACGCCTGCTCCTTCGATTATTCCCGAGAGCAACAGGTTGAGAGCCTCGGGACCACCGCATACGTTATTCGCCGGGAAACGTGGGAGAAGTTCGGCATGCTGGATGAACGCTTGCCTCACTTCCAGGTAGATCTGGCTTACAATCTGATGTTGAAGCGGAATGGGTGCAAAATCTACTACACCCCGACCGCCGAAGTGATTCACTACGGCAGTCAAAGCATCAACCAGATGCCCAGAAAGAAGATCATCGAGCAGCATAAGGCGATGATCGATTTTAACGAGCATTATGACTATTTCGGCAAAAGCCGGGTGCTCAAATTGATGGTGCGCGCTGCGGTGGGCGCCCGCTGCCTGCTCAAGATCGCGGAGTTTTACCTGAGTAGCGATAAGCGGGTCATCAAGGGGCCAGGTGCACCCCGGCTGAATGCAATCGACCGTACCGTTATGCAACGAGAGGATCTGCGGACCGGGGCCGATTAACGAAATCTAAACCCTTTTTCATTTAAAAATAAGCAAGTTAAATCACGCCACCGAACTTAACTCTTTGAAACAGTTTTGGAACCTGGCTTTGCTCATTCCAGGCTAGGTACCTCTGGGATCACCAGTTATGGCATTCCTTATGAGCCTAAATACTGTTATTTTGGTTAAAGGATTGAATCGGGAAAAGTTCTGCCCCGGCGCAACATCCTTTTTGACCACGGGTTCATCCGTGTACGTAGCTGGTGTTTGCTCTGTTCGGTCCGATTGTCCGTAGTGGGCTCAGGTGATTCGCCACCTCAGCCGATCAAGCAAGTGTCTATAAAAAGAATTACGCAGACCGTGAGCCGTCGATAGCACGAAAATTGATCGACAAGACCCTGAACGAGAATTCAGCAAGAGCTCCAAAATTTTAGAACAGGTCTTAACAAACGCATGGACACTAGCTTTGCTCCCCCGCAGCCCAGCGCGGCTCTGCTTTGGAACGATGTCGTCTCAGAGGTCAATAATCATTCGACGACCTTGTTTCCCCCTTTTTGTGCCGTACCACAGGACCCCACCGCCTATTACGCCGAGCCGAGCGCCTGGAGCGTGTCGGCACTCAAGCGCGCCATTGACTTGACCTTCGCCGTGCTGGCCCTTCTGCTCTTTTGGCCCTTGCTGGTGCTCGCCGCTGTGCTCGTCCGCTACAAGTCTCCGGGCCCGGTAATTTTCCGCCAGAAGCGGGTCGGCAGGGACGGAGTTCTGTTTACCGTATTCAAGTTCAGGACCATGGCGATTGACGCCCAGGACGACGGGCCCTCTCTGACCAAAAAGGGTGATCCCCGGGTGACTCGATTCGGAGGCTTCCTGCGCAAGTACAAGCTGGATGAACTCCCCCAACTCATCAACGTGTTGCGCGGCGACATGAGCCTGGTCGGCCCACGCCCCAAGTTGCCCCATCTGGAAGTCATGCATATGCCTTTCCGGCCCGGCGTCACCGGCGCAGCAACCCTGGCATTTCGTTGTGAAGAGGAAATGCTGCAGGATATTCCTGACGAGGAACTCGAGGCTTACTACTGCCGCTTGATCAAGCCTTTGAAAGCGAAAATCGACTGGGATTACATGCGCGAGGCAACCTTAGTGAGTGATTTCTCTCTGCTTTATGAGACAGCCTTTTGCTGTTTCTCCAGCCGCGGCAATTCCTGGGCGATTGATTTTTCCAAGTCTGCATAATCATGAGTGTTTCCGAGCAGGATGTTGACCGTGTCGCCGAACTCGCGAATCTGGAACTAACGGCTAGCGAGAAGGCGCAAATGTTGCGCGATCTGAATTCCGTTCTCGGCTATTTCGCCCAACTCAACGAGCTGGACACCTCTTCTGTGCTCCCCATGGCGCAAGTTGCCGATCAGCTGACGGAGGGTAATGCGCCGGAAACCGTGGCGCCTCACTTGCGGCCAGACGAAATTGCTCCATCTTTGAACCGCGAGCAGGTGATGGCTTGTGCTCCTGATACGGACGGAGTCTTCTTCAGAGTGCCCAAGGTCATCGAGCGATAGCACCGGCCAACTCTCTTGCGTCGGCGCCCGAGATCGGGAACCGTCGGCAAACAACTGCACAGTAAATTAGAAACAACTTCCATTTCAGATTGGCGCCACCGCAAAGCAAAACTGCTACACGGATACTTCCGTCACGAATGATAATGGAAATATGAATTGGAAACAGACCTCGATCTCCGGGATCCGAGCAGCGGTGAGCCAAGCGAAGCCCCGTGCGGCCGAATTGGCACAGCTATGTTTTACGGAGATTGAATCGCAGAACCCAAAGCTCAATGCCTATCTGGCATTGAGCCGCGGTCGTGCGCTGCAAGCAGCGGCCGCCATCGACCAACTTGCTGCGCAAGGCAGCCCGCTGCCTCCGCTGGCCGGTGTACCTGTTGGTATTAAGGACGTATTAGTGATGAAGGGATCTCCGTCGACCGCGGGTTCCCGCATACTCGAAGGCTATCAGCCACCCTATGACGCTACGGTTGTCCAGCGTCTTGAAGATGCAGGCGCCGTGCTGGTAGGAAAGCTGAACTGCGATGAGTTTGCGATGGGCTCATCGACTGAAAATTCCGGTTACGGCCCGGTGCGCAATCCGGTTGCGCCGGATCGTGTTCCCGGTGGTTCGAGCGGTGGATCGGCTGCCGCAGTGGCTGCTGGCATGGCTGTCGCCACCCTGGGCACAGATACCGGAGGGTCCGTTCGCCAGCCGGCATCTTTCTGTGGAGTCGTCGGCGTACTTCCGACCTACGGCCGTGTATCGCGTTATGGTCTGATCGCCTTTGCTTCATCGCTCGACCGGGTTGGTCCAGTCACCCGCAGCGTGCCGGACGCGGCCGTCATGTTGGGTGTGATCGCAGGATATGATCCGCTGGACGCTACTTCCGCAAACGTGCCCGTACCGGACTACGTCCAGGCTCTTGAACAGCCGGTGAAGGGTCTGCGCGTAGGTGTCCCTGCGGAATATTTTGCCGACGGCCTGGATGCCGAAGTGCGCGCCTCGGTTGAGGCCGCGATTGAACGGTTGCGCGAGGCTGGGTGCTCGATTCATCCTGTGTCGCTGCCGCACACCAGGTATGCGGTCCCCACCTACTATATTTTGGCGACAGCCGAGGCCAGTGCGAACCTGGCCAGGTTCGATGGAGTGCGCTACGGCTTTCGCGCCAAGGATGCAAACACACTGACCGCGATGTATCGCAAGTCGCGCGACATGGGCTTCGGCGCAGAAGTGAAGCGCCGCATCCTGCTGGGAACGTACGCGCTGAGCGCCGGCTATTATGACGCGTATTACAAGAAAGCGCAGCAAGTGCGTACCTTGCTCACACGAGATTTTCTTGACGTATTTCAGCATGTGGATGTGTTGGTGACACCGACTGCGCCGACCCCGGCGTTCAAACTGGGCGAGAAAACGGACGATCCGCTTTCCATGTATCTCGCCGATATCTACACCGTGACCGCCAGTCTCGCGGGAATTTGCGGAATCTCGGTGCCCTGCGGGAAGTCGTCCCAGGGATTGCCCATCGGTGCACAGATCCTGGGGAAACATTTCGATGAAGCGACGGTCTTACGGGCTGCCCTTGCGGTAGAGAATGCCACAAGAGGCAGTTAGAGTGGTTGGTAGTATCGCTCTTCGGGCGCCGCACACGAGAGACAGAGTGTTAGCCCATCTCGAACCAGGAAGCGGTCGTAGTTGATGCCTTCTCCGCATAGAGCGCAGGTCACCCGCTCGCCCTTGTAGCCAGGAAATTCCCGCGCGTCGAGCGCGACCTGCACCCACTGCTCATCGAAAAGGTCCTGATCGCTCATCTCCCGGTATGCGGCCATTTGCTGCATGTTTTTGTTCTCTATCTCCGGATGCAGCGCCCGCGCCACCGTCTTGGAAGATTCTTTGGCGGCAATGCGAATCGCGCGCCGGCTTTCGAGGTCGACGAACGTAGCCGCCATCTTGCCCCAGTCGCGAAACTTAAGCGCTCGCTTGCCCAACCGGCAACCGGTGACGACCCCGATCGCATCCGTTGCGCAGCGATCGATTTCGACGAACGTCACCAGCCGCTTGCGGTCTCGCCCGCGTGGCTCCTCAATACCCAGGCGTGCGCACCCCAGCATTGCTAAGCGAACCCCTAGAATTTGCCCCGCGCAGAGATGTCCGTGGGCGATTTTGGCTTCTTCCAGAAGTTCATCAAAGCTCGTCATGATTTCCCCTGCCTTTTTAGATGGTATGCCATCCGAAAGTACGCAGTCGGAAAGCCAGAACCCGCAGATCTCTCCACGACGGGCTTTGTATCGGGGCACGACTTTTAGTCGGGCCGTAAAGGGTGGGAAGAGAATTGGGCTTCAGCCCCTGCCGGAGATCCATGATTTGCGATGAGTCCCAAAGGGACGGCTGAGCTCTGTCTAGGATTGGTTTACGGCCCGGTCGAAGCCGCTAGCTAATTCGCCGGAGCCGCCGAGGCCGGTTCTTCATTGCCGTCGCCGTCTTCAACCAACACAGCAGAAAGCCCCACCAAATCGTAGCTGACCGCCGTTGCGCCGGAGGGTTGGAACGTGACGCGGAGCGGATCTCTCTGCCATACCGCGGCCCCACATGGCGGAGGCAGACTCTCCCCCGGCGACCATGGCGAGAGTTTCTTGGCCATCACCGGCTTGCGGGCCGCGATCTGAGCAACCACGGCATACACTTGCTTGCCGCTGGCAGTCAGGCCACAATAGGCCGCGTAGTCCCGAAACCAGACGACAGTCGAAACCGCAGGATCATAATCCGGCAGATGCAGCGCCGTGACGCTGCCTTTTACACGATCGATCATCAGCCACGGTCCCTTCTGCCATATCCAGTGCTCGCCCTTGTCCCCAGGAAGTGCGTCGTTGAGACGCAACGCCCGGCGCACCACAAAGCTCCGGTCTGTAATGGCGTGCGATTCTCCGGTCGTCCACTCCCGGACCTTGTCATCGACGATGAGAGGACGGACGCGCAGCTGTTTCTCGGTGGGGAGAGCACCTGCGGGATCGCCAATAACGGAGTAGGGAACGTTTTTTCCCGAGCCGAGGATTACCGTGTGGACTTTGGTCGCGGCCAAGGCGTGGGATAACGCCATCAGAAACAGAACACAGCATCCAGGGACGTTGCGCATGGGGCACAGCTTAGGAGCGGATGTAGGGAAATTCAAGTTAACAAACGCTTATATTTGCCCCTGCGGTATTCTCGACTGTGGAGCGAAATGGTCGAAAACCCGTCAATTCATCAGTCAGGCTCGAAACTTCCAAGATTTATCACTTTCTACCTTCCGCAGTTCTATCCCACTCCGTACAACGACGATTGGTGGGGTAAAGGCTTCACCGAGTGGACGAACGTAGTCAAGGCCCGGCCACGCTTTCGGGGTCACTATCAACCTCATCTGCCTGCCGATCTTGGGTTCTACGATCTGCGATTGTCCGAAACGCGAGAGGCCCAGGCGGAGCTGGCCAAACAATTTGGAGTCCACGGATTCTGCTACTACCACTATTGGTTTTCCGGCAAACGAATATTGGAGCGGCCGCTCGACGAAGTCCTCGCTTTGGGCAAGCCGGATTTTCCCTTCTGCATCTGCTGGGCCAACGAGACCTGGAAAAAGTCCTGGATCGGCCGGGAACAGGTGACTCTGATGGAGCAGACTTTTTCTCCCGAAGACGATCTGGCCCACATCCGGCATCTCCTCCCGCTGTTGGGGGACGCCCGTTACATACGGATCGAGGGCAAGCCCCTGCTACTTGTGTATCGGGTTGAGCTGCTGCCCGAACCACGCAGGACTGCGGAGCTTTGGAGAAATGAAGCAGCCAGGGCTGGCCTGGGCGGCTTGTTCCTGGTCAACGTGCAGAGTACATATCTTCCTCAGGGAACGAGCCCGGAAGCAGTGGGCTTCGACGCCGCAGTGCGTTTTGAACCCAGGGGGCACCCAACGGCGCCGAAAATCGTTCGTGCCTGGCGAACCCTGAGGTCTCCCATTCACAACGACCGGCTCACAAGTTATGAACAGATCTACCGCAATTGGAGAGACGCAGATCAGCCGCAATATCGTCACTTCGAATGTGTCATGCCCATGTGGGACAACACGCCGCGCCGCCCAAGAAGGGCTGGCATCATTCACGGTTCCACTCCTGAATTGTACGAGCGCTGGCTAGCTCACGCGGTGGACAGATCGACCCCGGATAGCGGCCAGCAACGCTGGGTCTTTATCAATGCGTGGAATGAGTGGGGCGAGGGATGTCATCTGGAGCCATGCCAAAAGTGGGGAACCGCTTACCTCGAAGCCACGCGGCGTGTTTATACGCGGTGATGGGCTAAGCGGACTGCCGCATCGTGATGACGAAGCCATCTTCTTCGATGATTTCGAATCCGATCTCCCTTAACTTACTGATCAGAACCCTGTTCTTGTCCTCGCCGATGAGGCGCGCATGCGTCTCCATAACGATGACATCTGCTTTTTTGAGCACTGCGATTTCCTGGCACACCAGGTCGTATTCTTTGCCCTCGATGTCACACACCAGGGAAAACCGGGCAAAGCCGTGCCCTGCCACAAGGCTTTCCAGGTGAACTGCTTTTACCGTGACCGGCTTCTCGGTCCCATACAATTCCGTACCGTCAGACTCAACCGAATTGGAAGCAATATCAACCGTGGGACTAAACGTGACCGTGTCGACCCCGTAAGCAATGGCCCGATTCACGATTTCAAATGCACAATCGTTTCGTTCCTTGTTGGACGTCAACGTCGGAATCGCAAGCGGATTAGCCTCGACCACGACATGAGCGGCGGGTTGAGCTAGGAGCTTATTCGTAACGCAAGCGACCACTCCTAATGCGCCGCCCAACTCAATCACCGGTAGGTCCCGCCGCAGGTGTTTCTTAACTGCGCGCCGTTCCGGCAATTCGTACCTCCCGTCCAGCAGGAAAAGCTTCGTGAGCGAATCGGGAATCGTCTCGAGGTTAAAGGTGCATCCGTCCAACTCCGTGGTCTTTCTACCCGCCATCGCCTTCAGGCGCAAGCGGAGCCACAGACTATTGTGGATCTCCCGGATAACCGCCTGGGGTCCTTCGGTCTGAAGCAGGTGTTTCGTTTTGGCGAGTCTTCGCGTCAGCATTTCGCGGCCCCTTTGCAGTGTACCGGGTCAGATGGGGGCCGCACGGGCGCCGAAGAATCGAGAGCATGGAACCACAGCGCCTGCATCGCTGTCTCTTTCCAAATGCGCTTATCCTGGCAATCGGATCGTAGGCGCCGGACAGATCGTAAGAGCCAAAGCCGATAGAGCAGCCGATCACTCAAGCTTCCCGCCCGCTGCACAAATAGGGACTGGGCCTTGAGCACATTGCGAAAGCGCCATATCGGCCGGGCATTCAAATCGCTCTCCGCGAGTTCATGCTGCAGCACGGCGCGCAAAACATAAACCATGTAGCCGCTCGCAGTGAGAGCATGGAAGACAGCATGGTCCAGGTAATCGAGCCAGAATTCACCGGGGAAGCCGCCGATCGCCCGCAGCGCTGCCACCCGCAGTGTGGACCCTGAGTTATAGGCGCTGATGCGGCCGCGCTGTAAGCCGGCGTCGTCCCGAGCCAACGTCTTTACAGAATTACGAAATTGATGTCGAAGGAAATCGACGAAATGTTCCGCAGGCGAGAGGATCGTTCCTCTCACCATCAGTTTGGGAACGATAGCCGCCACATGATCCTCGGCTTGCAGCGTGTCTGTACACGCGGTCAATTCAGCGAAAAACTCGCTCGTCAACGTCGTGTCCTGATCGAGCAACAGCAGCCATGCAAAGCCGTTTTCCTCGGCATACGCGAGGGCATAGTTATACGCCGCGGCCAAACCACCATTCTCCTGGTCATGAACATAGTGATGAGTAAAATCGTTGTCCACGCGGTGCGCCTGGGGGGAATTGTCATAGACGATGAGCGACAGACGGCTCGCAATCTCCAGGTTTCCTTCGACCAGACGAAAGAAAGAAGTAAGCGCCCGGCTCTCGCTCGGCTCTTGTTGGTAAAGAGCGGCTACGGCTAAGATCCGGCATCCTGGATTTGCAGAAGACATGGCTGACGTGGGATCGGAGGCGAGAGGCTCCACAGATACTCAATTCCCGCCTGAACGTCTCAAGTTTACCAGCCGGGATAGGGCGCTTACCGCGTCCTGGCGATCCTGGCCGGTCAGGCCAATCTGCCAGGCGATCCACAGGCTCAGCACCGCCCAGGCCGCCAACAGCGCAGGATTTGCCGGCATCAAGCTGAATCTATTCCAGAACGGATACAAAAGAAGTGAAGGCACCACGCCGAGCAGTGGACGAAGGAATCCCTGTAGCAATAAGCGCGGCCGTGGCATTTGGATGGTGGGTTGGGTGAGCGGGATACTCACCAGCAGATGCATCGCCACGCCGACGAACGCACCGGCGAGCGTGCCAATCGCAACCCCGATGGCTCCGACCTTTTGCACCAACCAGATACTCAGGGTAACGTTCACGGTTGCCTCGACGATTCCTCCGATTGTGGCCAGATGTTGTCTTCCGGTTGCAACGACCACCAGGATGTAGGGAAACGCAAGCTGGCGAACCACATTGCCGAGAACCAACACTTCCAGGTAAGGAGCACTCCGGGCCGCATAATTTTTCCCTACCCACAGGCTGAGCAACGGATAAGCGCCGAAGAGGAGGGGCAGTCCAAGCAGTAACAGGAGCAGGACGCAATAACGGGTGGCCTTGATGCAAAGATCGCCGATTCGATCAGGAGTTGTCCCCGATTGCATCGAGGACACGGCGGGAACCAGCGGGCCAAATGCGCTGCCGACGAGTGCCAGCATAAAGTTGGCGGCGCCGTTGGCAATGGAATAAAACCCAGTCTCCCCATAGTGGTAGTGTCCAACGATGACGATGTCGAGGCCGCTGATAAAGAACATGGCCAGTGTCCAGACCGAGAGCACACTCCCGTACTTCGCCAGTTTCACTGCGGATGGACGGTGGAAAACCAGGAACGAGAAGCCGATGCGTTCCTTTACTAGTTTTCGCCAACCCAGAAATTGCGTTGCTGCGGTTGCCACATTGAACCCAGCCATGATCAGAGCCAACTGGACCAGGCTGCCATGCATGAGAAGAAGAACGATCAACGCGGCTGCCGATCCGACGCGGCTTGCGGTCGATACGATCGTAGGAAAAACGTATTGTTGCAAGCCGATGAAGGTGGAGAGAAAAGTCGTGAACGGCAGGGCTATTGCCGCGGACAATCCGATGGCGAGGAGTGCAATACGCACTTCAGGCACGAGTTCCACAGGCATCTGATGAAAAAGGTGGGGCACGCTGAAGACCATGCCGGCGATCGCCACACAGGCAATGGTTGCGGCCAGAGCAAGAAATGTAAACGATGTGCTTACGAGATTATGGCTGGCGTCCCGATCACCGCTCGCGTCATACTCCGCCACGTATTTGCCAATGGCCGTTTGCAAACCAAAATCGAGCAAGTTGACGTAGGCACTCAGTTGCAGAATCAGAACCCACGCACCATACTCGGCGGCCGACATGTGGTGGACAAGAAACGGTGGCAGCACCAGCGAGACCAGCATCGAGAGCAGCACCCGAACGATGTTGGAAGCTGACCCTTGCAGTACTTTTCGCTTATGCGACATCTACAACGTTTTCGGGTCGTCTTGTTGCGGTCTTGTTCTCTAGCTTGGTCGCGGTAACTTCAATTACATCCGAGACGTGAAGCAGATTCTGCAAGCGGGAGGCCCAATAAGAAAGAATCGCTGCCAGCCTGCTCCTGGTAAGGCGGCCCTGAAAACTCGGTGAAGCCTGGTGGCGATTGAGGTAGATCTGCACCCCTCCCAGCAGGGGAGTCTGCTCGGTGTTGAAGACTACTTTCTCCACCCGGAAGTCATGCTTAGACAGCATTTGGCTGAGGGTCCGCACCGAGTAACTGAAGGTGTGTACCGGCAACGCGAGATGATACCAAAACCGCCCAAACACTCGAGCGCTCAAGCTATCTCGGTTAGGGACCCCGATCATCAGTTTGCCCTTGTCGGCCAGGATCCTGGAGACCTCTTCGAGAATCTGGTTAGGATGCTCCATGTGCTCGAAGGAATGATTCAAGCGCACGTAGTCAAACCCCCCGGACGGAAAGTTTGCGTCCAGGAGCGACCCGGGAAAAATATCGAGGCCCTTATTGCTTCTTCCAAACTCGGCTGCGTCCACGTTGGGTTCGACTCCCTTTACGTCCCAACCGCGCTCTTTCATCTGGTAGATGAACCAACCGGCACCGCAGCCGATGTCGAGCATCCTGCCAGGACGTTCGAACTTCGGGTCTCGGGTTTTGTGTTCCCGCGGACCCAGCAGTCTCGAAATCTTCGCTTTCAACGAGCGGGCGGGCTGGACCACCGAAAAGCGATCAGTGAAGGCGTAATAATCTTTCGGATAGAACGCGCCAAGTTCCGCTTCTTCGTACATCGGATCCAGGAAAGCAAGCGTACAGCGAGTGCATTGAGACTGGGAGTATTCGCCCGGATTTCCGTAGTGATAGTCTCTCGCTCTCAGCAGCGGTTGAAAGTCCTGCCCACCGCAGAGGGGACACTCGCGAAGTCTATAACTCATCGTCGTTGACAGTATACCCGCTCCCCCAGAGGCAGAATCCCCGCTTGCGGGCCGCCCTGAACCGGGCCCGGATGAGTCTGCCAACTGCTAAACTACGCAAGGTCTGAATCGCAAATGCCACCAGCGAAGATTTCGGTTGCGATGTGCACCTACCACGGTGAGCGATTTCTTCCGCAACAACTCGCCAGCATCGCAAAACAAACCAGGCGGCCGGACGAGCTCGTGGTGTGTGACGACCGGTCGTCCGATCGAACCGTAGAGATTCTCCGTGACTTCGCAGCCTCGGTCTCCTATCCTGTCAAAATTTTCGAGAACGAAACCAACCTCGGCTTCGTGGCCAATTTCGAACGAGCGATTCAGCTTTGCACGGGAGATCTGATAGCGCTCTCCGACCAGGACGATATCTGGTATCCCGAACGCCTCGAGTTCTCAGAGCAGGAGTTCGCGGCGCACCCTGAAGTGGGGCTGGTCTTTTCTGACGCAGACCTCATCGACGATGAGGATCACTTGACGGGAAAACGGCTATGGACAAACTTTGGCTTCGCCGGCGAATTAAAGCAGCGCATGCTGGCCGGGGACTATACCGTCCTGGCCAGGAACCGGTTTGTGACCGGAGCGACCGTCATGTTTCGCAGCCGCTTGCGCACCAACTGCCTGCCCTTCGGGTCCGGCTGGCTGCACGACGAATGGCTCGCTCCCACGGCGGCCGCCGTCGCCGACGTGCTGCCCATCGACTTGCCTCTCATTCGCTATCGAATACACACCACGCAGCAGGTCGGGCTAAGTCCGCAGCCAGGCTTTTTGGAGAGGCATCGCAGACACTGGCGAGAGCTCTCCAGGCAGATAGGGATGCTGGGAGAGATGTGCAGCCGATTATCGAAGCAGCCCTTGAGCCAGCGGGGCGAGGCTCTGTATTCCTGTTATCAGGCGCATTTGCAATTTGCCCGTTTCCGCTTCGCCCTTCCCTGCAGTCGCCTTGCAAGGTTGCCCGCCATGTTTAGGGAATACGCCAGCTATACCGCTTGCGGCTCCGGCTTACGGAGTATGGCCACAGACCTTGTCCTGAGCAAGGAATCATAAGCATTTCACACCGCACAGTCAGCTTTCAGAGGTGATTTCCGCACTTTCGAGCGCGCAGTGCCGGTGCTACACTGGCGAAAACTCCGCTAGACCTTATCGGACGGACTTTGTTGAGGAACCGTGCCCGGCTGCTGCCCCTGGCAAGCCCGGTAGCCAACTTATGGCTCAGATGCGCGTATTGTTAGGAAGCCTTCTCGTGCTTGCACTCGGGACAGCCGGTTGCGGCGTCAGCAACGCCCCGCTGCCGGCCGGCTCGGTTACGGGAAGGGACGGAGCTTATGACTATTCTCCCTCAGTGCTGCAATCCGGAACTCTTCAGCAGATCTGGTGGTGTGGCTCTGACTACAATCCAGAAAATACGACACAGTTTTCCGACACCATCAACTACACGTCGATCGACCTGTCGACCCAGGTTCAGACTCGTCCGATGCCGGTCTTGGCCGAAACCCCGGGTGCTTGGGACTCTGTATTTACCTGTAATCCAAAAGTCATCAATGGTTCCTTCACCAATCCGTTAGGCGACGGTGAAGTCTTTACTTACGCCATGTATTACGTCGGGCTCGGGTCTACTCCAGGAGGCGACAACTCGATCGGCGTGGCTTTTTCCAACGACGGCGTCTCCTGGAAGAAATATCCGCAACCCATCATCTCCCCGGAAACCCAGGGGGCTTACGGCGTGGGCCAGCCGGCGGTTTATAACGATGACCATCGCTCTGCCATCCGGATATTCTTTGAGGCCGACAAGCCCTATCCCCGACACGTAGAGGCCGTCTCCAAAGATGGAGTGCACTTTGTCACCCTCGGCACGCTCACCACCAACGGGCTCGTTGCCGACGATCTGACCTGGGGTGACATGGCCTATGACCCGCCGTCTGGTTATTGGTACGCCGGCTTCAATACTGCTCTGCGCGACCCCTCAACCACAGGGGGCGTACTGGAGCGGGGGCAATACGGCATTAAGCTGTACCGGATCCGTGATTCCTCTCTATTGACCGGGACCACTCCGTGGGAGTTCCTCACCACCGTCGATACAAGCCTGACTGGATACGAATCAAATTTTATCCCCGGATTCGTACGCGACAAGTATGGCAATCTCCTTTCCGGTCCCGGAGTCCAGATGTGCACCTCAATCTCGGATCCGGCCCCGCCGTGGAATGCGTCTCCTGCCGCCGCCGGTACCTCCGGGAGTATCCGGAACTGGAAGATATCTTCGTTTGCTTGGATTCCGAACCAGTCCCTAGCCACCCTGAATCGATACTTCAACCAAACCGCGCACGAGGTTACGACGGGATGGATCGATCCCCACGGCGGCTTTTCTTTGCAATCAACTCTCGGACATCTCTATCAAGCCCCGCAACAGGGAGCCACGGTCCCATTTTATGGCTGCAAACGCGGATCTATGGACTACTTCATCTCGCTCGATAGTGGCTGCGAAGGCGCGCGCATATTGGGCACGAACGGCTATGCTTACGCCGCGCCGGTCGCCGGTCTAAACCTGGTCCCTCTGTATCGCTGCAGCACCGGCAACGATCATTTCGTCAGTACCGATGCCAAATGCGAAGGTCAATCAACCCAGCAGCTTCTTGGTTACGCCCTCCCCTAAGTTTCGGCCTGAAGTTCCGGCTTGGACTCACTGTCACGACGCCCCCTTGGTCGGGTTCGAAGATCCCTTCTTCACCAGCTCCATTTGCCATCCATCAGGCATGAGGGGCACGATCACGTGGTCTCCTTGTTTGGCGTCCCGTACACGCTGAACCGATTCAGCAAAATGTTCATTCGGGTACGGCGCGTATTTCCAGTCACGCACAATCCCGACCGACATGGTGAGAAAAATACAGGCCCCGGCTAACCGGAATAGGCGATTTCTGCTGTAGAGCGCGCACCAGAGGGCACTCCATAAAAACATCAGCATTGGCAGGAACGAGTATCTGCAGGAAGGGTTGTTGAGCAACATGTCCCATGCAGGCTTGGCCGCTGCCATTGCCGCATCCCGAAAGACCAGCGGATTGCGTAGTGACGCTAGATACACGCCTGCGCAGTAAGCCAGAAACAAACTCAATTCGAGATTGGCGAAGCGAAGGCAGTACAAGCAGATGCTCACGCCGGCAAGAGTAACCACCACAATGAAAACCATCGGCGCAGTAGCAAATGAGTGGCTTCCGATCAGGGAGCACGCAAAGACATTGCCGCCCAGCATACGGGAAAACGTCCCCAGTCCTGCGCCCAGTGGACCTTTTACCCGGTGAGTGTCGTGCATGACCAAAAGGATTTGAGTCAGCGCGCCAAGGCTCGTCACGGCCAAAACTGCGAGGCTCCACGGCTGGCGGCGGCGCCACCAGAAAACGAAGATCAGCGGCGCAAGGACGATACAGAACGGTCCGCTCAGGGAGGCAACTAAAAGGACCACGCAATCAAACGCGCGGCCGCGCCATGTTTGCGGGCTCGAGGCAAAGGCGATCAGGACTGCACACACAGCCAGATGCCACATGCTATTGGTGACTACGATGTGAATTTCCCTGGCGTTGGGAATAGCCACGTAGATGGCGGCCAAAACCATCCGGGTGGGCAATGGCGCCCAAGTGCGACAGCGTGACGAAAGCAGGATCGTGACCGGCAGGCTCTGGATCAGCAGGCCCACCGTCGCCATGACCAGGGGCGCCCAACTGAGCGGAAACAATAACGCTAAGCCCGCGGCGAGCCGCGGCATGGTGTTCAGGTAGCCCGCCTGGGGCAGCAATAGGGCGTGCAGCCAGCCAAGATTGTAGGCTTGCGCAAACCAAATGGTTCCGTCTTCTGCATAGAACTGCGCATGCGTAAGCAGGCTGGGGCTGCGGCTGAAGAGGGCAATGACAACCAGAGCGAAGACCACCCACTGCCAGCGCGCACTTAGACCGTCGCGTCGGGCAAGTGCTTCCTCCCAGCCGTTAAGGCGGACGCGCAAATCGTAAAACCATTGCCGTTTATGGGTGTCAGGCAAGCTCGGGTATTTCAAGTAGCATCCTCACCGTTCCGTTCTATTCGATCACCGCGATCCGCGCCTGCTTGCCCACGCGGATGGCGAGACGGACCGGCCGCTTCTCCAGCCGGATCACCTTTTCTGATGAAGTCACGCCGTCGATGTTCACTCCGGCCGTCACCTGCCTCTCCGCTTCCGTGCGGGAACTCTTCAGCCCCAATGCGACCAGCAATTTGGCAACATTGATGTCGATCGGCTGATTCTGGTCCTCCAGGGCAAGCTCGAGCGATGTGGCAACCGCAACCTTGCGTAAATCCACTGCGATCTCTTCCGCCACTGCCTCTACGTTTCGCTGCTGAAACTGCAGCGCCCAGTCCTCATCGGCTTTGCGCGCCGCAGCCTCTGAATGAAACCCCGCGACGATGGTGCGCGCCAGCCTCTTCTTGGCTTCCATAGGGTGCAGGGCTCCACTCGCAACATCGGCTTGCATCTGTTCGATCTCGCTCTGGCGCAGGTCGGTCAGGAGTGTCCAGTACCGCCACATGAGCTCATCGGAAATGGACATCAGCTTGCCATACATCTCCTGCGCCGGCTCGTGAATGCCAATCGCGTTGTTCAGCGACTTCGACATCTTCTGCACTCCATCCAGACCCTCAATGATGGGCGTCATCAGGACGATCTGGGAGGGTTGATCATAGTGCCGTTGCAATTCCCGTCCGATCAGCAGGTTGAACCGCTGGTCCGTCCCGCCTAGCTCCACATCTGCCCGCAGCGCCACAGAGTCGTACCCCTGCGCCAGGGGATAGAGCATCTCGTGCAGAGAAATCGGCTGTTCGTTATTGAACCGGCGATGGAATTCCTCGCGCTCGAGCATCTGGGAGACCGTAAATCGCGCGGCCAGCCGAATGATGCCCTCGAAACCAAGCTTCGATAACCATTCCGAGTTGAAGCGAACCTCGGTCTTGTCCCGGTCGAGTATTTTGAAAACCTGTTCGGTGTAGGTTTTCGCGTTCTGGGTAATTTCCTCGCTGGTGAGCGGCTTCCGCGTGACTCGAGCGTCCCGTGGGGTCGCCGATCAGCGAGGTGAAGTCTCCGATCATAAAGATGACCTGGTGCCCCAGATCCTGAAAGTGCTTGAGCTTGCGCATCAGCACGGTGTGGCCCAGGTGTAGATCGGGCGCGGTGGGGTCAAACCCTGCTTTCACCCGCATCGGCTGGCCGGTTTTCCGGGAAAGGCTCAAGCGCTCCTGCAGGTCGGAGACGCGGATGATTTCCGCCGCGCCCTTCTGCAGGTAGTTCAACTGCTCATCAACTGGCAAAAAGTCCATCTCTTCAGCAGTATAAGGTTTCAGAGGGAGGGACCCATGGCAGAGGATTGGGACATAGCGCGGCTGCGAGAAGAAACCGCTGGCTGCGAGCGGTCGACCTTCTTCAACAACGCCGGCGCCAGCCTGCAACCGAGACCCGTCGTCGCGCGCGTGATCGAGCATCTCCGGTTGGAGGAGCAGCTAGGCGGCTACGAAGCGGCCGACCGTGTTGCCCAAGAGCTAGCGGGGGTATACGGCAGCGTAGCCCGGCTGTTGCATTGCGCTCCGGAGGAGATCGCTCTGCAGGAAAACGCGACCCGGGCCTGGGAGATGGCTTTTTACTCCTTGCGCTTCGCCCCGGGCGACCGCATCGTCACCGCGGCCAATGAATACGCCAGCAACTACATCGCCTTCCTGCAGGTGGCGCAGCGTACCGGAGCTGAAATTAATGTGGTGGAGAGCGACGCAGCCGGAGACGTCGACTTGGAGGCTCTGCGGAACCTGCTCGACGATCGTGTCAAGTTGATTGCCCTCACTCACGTGCCCACCAATGGAGGCTTGGTACAGCCGGCAGCGCGAGTCGGCCAGCTCGCTCGTGCGGCAGGGATTCCATTCCTGCTCGATGCCTGCCAGTCAGCGGGGCAGATGCACCTCGACGTGGATGCCCTGGGTTGCGATATGCTGTCCGCGACCGGGCGCAAATACCTCAGGGGACCGCGTGGTACCGGATTCCTCTACGTGCGCAACACGTTGCTGCCGCAGATGGATCCGCCGTCGCTCGATCTGCACGCAGCCACCTGGGTGGCGCAAGGCAAATTTGAGGTTCGCAGCGACGCAAAAAAGTTCGAAACCTGGGAATCGGCGGCCGCCACCCGGCTGGGATTAGGGGTAGCCATCGAATATGCGTTAGCGTTGGGTCTCAAAAGGATCGAAGACCGGGTTCAGCATCTGGCCGCGCTAATGCGCGACCAGTTGGCCGATATAAAGGGCGTGACCGTGCGCGACCTGGGCCGGGTTCGGTCCGGCATTGTCACCTTTACCTGCGATGGTCATTCCCCAGGAGACGTGATGCAGAGGCTCAAGGCAAGAGGGATCGCTGTGCGAACCGTCGAACGGTCCTCCGCCCGCATCGACATGGAGCAGCGCGGTCTCGATGAGCTGGTGAGGGCCTCCGTGCATTACTACAACACAGCGACCGAAATCGAACGCCTCTGCGCGGCCGTTCGCGTCATCAGCACTGAGGTGTAGACGATGGATGCAGAACGCCTACGGGCATACCTGTTGCGCTTGCCCCATGTCGTCGAAACCATGCAATGGGGTGCAAACCTCGTCTTCTGGGTGGGGGATAAAGCGATCGGCGGAAAAATGTTTGCCGTGTTGAACCTTGACGACGAGCAAAAGGCAGTACTTTCCTTCGCTGCCGGGCCGCAACGATATGCCGAGCTGCTGGAGACTGAAGGCGTTTTTCCTGCCCCGTACCTGGCGCGAGCCCACTGGGTGGCACTCAAGCACTGGGGAGTTTTTCGCGGCAGCGAATTGGAAGAGCTGCTGGAACACGGCCGCCGGCTGATCTACGACAAGCTGCCCAAAAGGACCAGGGATCTGCTGGCAATGCCGCCGTCGGCAACGCGAAAGCTGCTGCGGGAAAGAAAGAAACTGCTCGCCGCACGCGGGGATTCGCGCTAGTTTGGCCCACCAAAAGCGAACCGCAGATCTCTCCACTCCCAACTCAGTCCCGAAGGGACGGCTGAAGGCTGTCCAGGATTCGCGTCGAAGCCGATTTTCAGCCCTACCCGCCGGATTGAGTTTGGAAATGGAGATCTCTCCACTCTCTCTTCACCCCCGTAGCGCTTTGTACAATGAAGCAGCAGGAGACGGTTAAATGGGATCAGGGCTTCGTAGAGTGTCGCTGCAGCTTGTCAGCTTGTTATTCATCATGACTTTGCTGCATCCGGCCGGGGCGCAGGACCAGGATGGCGCAGCCAACCAGAAAAAAGCCCGAGCCACCCTGGACGCCATGGTCGCCGCCCTCGGTGGGCAAAGATGGCTCACACTCACCAGCGCCATGCAGCAGGGCCGGACCTCGGGCTTCTACCAGGGCAAGCCCACCGGGGCGACCTCAGAGTTCTATGAAGTCCAGAAATTTCCCGACCAGACCCGCATCGAACTGGGAAAAAAACGCGACGTGCTGGAAATTATCAACGGAGATCAGGTCTGGGAGATCACCTACAGGGGCAAGAAAGAACTCCCCAAAGACCAGACTGACGAGCTTTTCCGGCGCCGCGCCCACTCCATACGGGTCGCCGTGCAGCGTCTGGCTCAAAGACCCCAGGACCGTCCTCATCTATGGCGGGCAAAACCTGGTGGAGCGTCATCTGGCCGATCAAACTACTCTCATTAGCGCGGAAAATGACAGCATCAGCATCCAGACCGATGCCGAGACCCACTTGCCCCTGCGGCGGAGCTATCAGTGGCGCGATCCGCTCTACAAGGACAAAAACACAGACGCCGAAGAATACGACGATTACCACCTGGTGGATGGCTTACCCACCGCCTATACCCTCACCCGCTATCACAACGGCGACATGACCAATCAGCGCTTCCTCTTTCGCGCCGCCTACGATATTCCGTTGACACCAGACATGTTTAATCCTGATCAAGCCGCGGCCAAAATCAAGAAATAGCCAGATGAATGCTCTACAATATGCCCTGCGACCATGGAAGACGAGAATCCCAGTCCGGAGGCGCCGCGCGGGTTGGACATAGCCCAGATCATGTCCGTTCTGCCCCACCGCTATCCCTTTCTCCTGATCGACCGCATCCTGGAAAGCACCCGCAAGAAACGGATCGTGGCCATCAAGAACGTGACCATCAACGAGCCGTTCTTCCAGGGGCATTTTCCTGACTACGCCATCATGCCGGGAGTGCTGATGGTCGAGGCCATCGCTCAGGCAGGCGGCGTTCTGCTGCTTCCCGAGGTTCCGGACCATGAGAACAAGCTGCTGGTCTTCTCCGGTATCGACCGCGCTCGCTTCCGGCGCCCGGCGGTGCCCGGCGATCAGCTGCGCATTGAGGTGGATGTGTTGAACTGGAGACCCCTGGCCGCGAGGCTGGAGGGCAAGGTCTACGTAGAAGGCAAGCTGGTATGTGAGGCCACCATCCTGTGTGCCGTGGTGCCCCGCCCATCCCGCGCTGCCAACGAGGGATCCGGCAGTCAATCGGGCCCCGCCCCAGCAGCAGCCGGCCCTGCGGTTGACTCGGTCGTTGAGCCCTCCCTGGAGCCGGTGAGTCAAGAGTGAGCATTCACTCAACAGCCATCGTGGCTGCCACGGCTTCCATCCCAGAATCCTGTAACGTTGGTCCCTATTGCACCATCGGTCCTGATGTCGAACTGGGTGAGAACTGCGAGCTGGTTTCGCACGTCGTCCTCGATGGCAAGACACGACTGGGAGCGCGCAATCGCGTTTACTCCTTTGCCTGCCTGGGAGTCGCCCCGCAAGACCTGAAGTACCGCGGCGAAGCGACGGCGCTCGAAATCGGCGACGACAACACCATCCGCGAATGCGTCACCATCTCACGAGGCACGCAAGGCGGCGGTGGCACCACCCGGGTAGGCAGCCACTGCCTGATCATGGCCTACACTCACATCGGCCATGACAGCGCCATCGGCAACCATTGCATTTTGGCCAACGGCGCTACCTTGGCCGGCCACGTCACCGTAGAGGATTATGCCAGTGTCGGCGCGCTCTGCCCGGTGCACCAGTTCTGCTGTATCGGCAAGCATGCCTACGTGGGCGGTGGCACCACCATCACCCAGGATGTTCTGCCTTTCTCCCTGACTTCCGCCAAGCGCGAGACCCATGCGTACAGCCTCAACCGGATTGGCCTGGAGCGTTCCGGCTTCACCGCGCCGCAGCTGAAAGCCTTGCAGCATGCATACCGCATCCTGCTGGCAGCGAAGCTGAATACCTCACAGGCCCTGGAACGTTTGCGTGGCGAGGGCGACCTGGACGGTTGCGTGGCCTACCTGCTCGGCTTTATCGAGCGTTCCCAACGCGGCGTCATCAAGTAGGAGCAGTGTGACCTCTGAACCGATCACCAGGCTCGGTCTGATCGCCGGCAATGGGCGATTTCCCTTTCTGCTGCTCGACGCCGCGCGTGCTCATGGCGTGCAAGTGGTGGTGGCCGCCATCAAAGAAGAAACCGACCCCGAGATGGACGCACGAGCCGCGGCCGACCCCGGCATACGGGTACATTGGCTCTCCCTGGGCGAGCTCTCGCGGTTGATCGAGACCTTCCACAGCAAGGCGTCACCCAGGCCGTGATGGCCGGCCAGGTCAAGCACAAGCAAATCTTCTCCAGCATCCGCCCCGACTGGCGCCTGGCCAAGCTGCTTTTGAATCTGCGCACCCGCAACACCGACATGCTTCTGGGCGCCGTTGCCAAGGTTCTGAGCGATGAGGGGATTGAGCTGATCTCCTCCACCGCCTACCTGGAACCGTTGTTGGCGAAGCCGGGCGTATTGACGTCGCGCGCCCCCACTGCGGAAGAGCAACAGGATCTGGCTTACGGACGCCAGGTGGCCGCCGCCCTTGCCGGCTATGACATAGGACAGACCGTGGTCGTGGCTGGGCAGGCCTGTGTCGCGGTCGAGGCTATGGAGGGTACCGATGCCACCATCGAACGCGCTGGAGCCCTCCTGCGCTCTCTGGAGGCCGAGGGAGAAGCTTCCCGCCGGAGTCCACTCTCGACCGCCGGCTCAGCGTGGTGAAGGTCGCCAAGCCGAAACAGGATATGCGTTTCGACGTGCCGGTCATTGGGCCCAGGACGATCGAGGTGATGCGCCTGGCCGGGGCGACGTGCTTGTCGATCGAGGCCGGTCGAACCCTGATCTTCGACCTGGATACGGTTCAGCAGTTGGCAGCGGCAGGCGGCATCGCGATCATCGTGGAGTGAGCCTGCTCTGGCTGGACACGGGAAGACGAAAGCGGTCTAATCAGTTGGGCCTGAAATCCAACATTTTGCGGAGATTCCTGTGAAATCAATGAGAGTAGCATTCGTCGCAGCCCTGCTGGTTCTGTTTGCCGGCGCTGCCTTAAGCATCCGCGGACTCGCGGACGATACCGCCCTGCCGCAAGCCGGCCAAGTGGCTCCTAACTTTACCCTGCCGTCCCAGGATGGTTCCAAAATCAGCCTCGACAGTTTCCGCGGCAAGTGGGTCGTGCTCTATTTTTACCCCAAGGACATGACCACCGGCTGCACCATTGAAGCCCACAATTTCCAGCAGGACATCGGAAAGTATCAAAAACTGGATGCCGTAGTCGTGGGGGTAAGTGTTGACTCAACCGACAGCCACAAGGAATTTTGCGCCAAGGAAGGCCTGAGCTTCAAACTCTTAAGCGACCAGGACAAGAACCGTCGTCGCCCAGTACGGCTCCATGGGCGATCACATGGGCGTGAAGATGGCGAAGCGCAACACCTTTCTGATCGATCCCAAGGGCAAAATCGTACAGGTGTGGACCGCCGTGAACCCACAACAACACAGCGAACAAGTCCTGGCAGCACTGAACGGTTTCGAAAAGAAGTAGGATCAGCCGGTTTGCTCATTCACACGCACGAAGCGTGCGTTCACACCCCCAATCTCGTCCACTCAACACGTAATCCCAAAAAGCCTTCAGACGCAAAAACGCCCGGCACGTAGCCGGGCTCTTTTGCTTGCCTGTTTTTGTGTTACGAAACTACTTTTTCGCCGACTTCTTCTTGGCTGACTTCTTCGCCGGAGCCTTCTTAGCTGCCTTCTTGGCCGACGACTTCTTAGCTGCCTTCTTTGCCGGAGACTTCTTTGCCGCCGACTTCTTGGTTGCTGCTTTCTTCACTGCCAAAGGAATACCTCGTTTGTTGGTAGATTTTTTACTGCTGGCGCTCTTCTTGTTGCCGACTGCTTTCGCAGCCTTTCTGCCGCCCTTCGCGCCCTTGGTGCTCTTCTTCGCGGCAGATTTTGTGGCGGCCTTCTTTGCCGGAGCTTTTGCCGGAGCCGCTGCTTTCTTAACAACTGGAGGCGCGGCAACGGTCTTCTTTGCCGCAGCCTTTTTCGCTGGTGCCTTTTTGGCTGGGGCCTTCTTGGCGGGTGGCGCGGGCGGGGCGCTCGCGGGTGGCGGAACCAACTCAGCGATCACTGGAGTTGACGAGACGATCACGCTTACTTCTTCTTCCTCCTCGTCGTCATCGAACCCATCCTCGAGCTCATCCGGGTACTCGTCGGCCTCGGCTTCAAACTCATTTTCAGCGTGTGCGTACAGTTTAAGTTCGTCCTGCATTCTTATGCCTCCAAGGCTTTGGTTGCTACGGATTCGGATCGCAGAGAACCACTTTCCATCATACTTGCCTGCGGCGCGGATTATAGCAACAGCATGCAACGGGATGCCAATGAACGCAAGTGGGAATTAAGTTTCTTTTCCATTCTTCGCGTTGGCACGCGTTGCGGACGATGTGCGCGAGGGTGTTTTGCGCTTGGTGCCCGCACTCACTCTATGCTTCGAGCCTGATCTGCTGCTGCGCGTCACGCGGGCTGGCTCGGCCACATAAAGTCGGCGGCCCGGTTCCAAGTGAGAGGCGCTCAGATGGTTCCACCGCCGAAGCTGCTGAACCGTGATGTTAAAGCGATCGGCCACCGTCACCAGCGTGTCGCCATGTGCGACCTTGTAAAGCGTCAGCCGCGATTTGCTGGAAGGCGCAGGGGGCACCGGAATGATCAAGGAGTCGGTGGAGGAAAGATCCTCTCCCGCCTCCAGCTGGTTTACAAAGGCAATCTCAGAGGGCGTGACGTGGTAATCGCGAGCCACGGTCACGAGCGTATCCCCGGAAACCACTTTGTGAAACCGCCATTGATTGCGCTTGTCTACGGGAATCTCAGCAATGCGTTTCTGGTACAGATCTTTGCTGCCCGCAGGCAAATGCAGTTCGAAGGGAGCATCGGCGGGGGTACTCATCCGCAACAGGCTTGGATTCAGGTCGTTGATCTCCTGCACCGGCGCTTCGACCAGGTCCGACACCAGGCGCAGATCAACACTGTAGTCGGTCGTGACCGTGTCCGTGACCAGGGGTGGGTCGGGGGTGAGTTCCTGGAGACCATACTGTTGCGGATTCTTGGCCATGATCGCGGCCGCGATAATGATGGGAACGTAATTCTTGGTTTCCTGGGGCAACGCGTTGCGGCGATAGAGCTCCCAGAAGTCGGCGTAGCCGGTCCGCTCCACGGCCTTCTGTACGTTGCCCGGGCCCCAATCGTACGCTGCCATGGCCAGGTACCAATCGCCCAATTGGGAGTACAGCAGCTTCATGTAGCGGGCATAGGCGTGGGTCGATTTTTCCGGATCGAAGCGCTCATCGTACCAGCCATTACGACTGAGGCCATAAACTCCGTAAGGCATGAACTGCCACATGCCCCCCGCCCCCGAACGGCCATTGACTGCCTGCGGCTGAAAGCCGGATTCGGCCACCGCCTGGTAGATAAGATCCTGGGGAACCTTCTCCTCGGCCAACACCGCCGCGATCATGGCGTGGTAACGGCCGGCGCGCTCCAGCGATCGCATGAGTGTCCCCCGCCCCTTGGAAGAAAAATAGCTGATGTATCCGGCGACAGGATCGTTGATCACCAGCGGCAGATCGGACTGCGTGGTCTTGAGTTCTGCGATTGCCTGCGCCTTGACTGTGGGGTCGACGGGGAACGTCACATCGTTGGCAATATCGACGGGAGCCGGTTCAAGCTTGGGGGCAAAGCCGTTCCCCTGCTTGAGCGCCTCCATCTCCAGGGTATTCACCGCGTCGATCACGTGGTCGAACTCAGAGTGTAGCCGGGGCTCGGTGCGCAGGTCGAAATTACTGCTCAACATCAGGTCTACGGCACGATCGAAGTCGGCCTTGGCGGTTTGCAGTTTGCCCGCGCGGTAATTCGCCACTCCACTCTGATAAGCCACCTCGACTGCGTCGATCAGTGCCTGGACCTGGGCGGTGGCTGGGGTCGCCGGGCTTGTCGCCTGTGTATTCGCCGGGGTGGCGGGCGCGGAGGCCTTTAGCGCTGGAGCCGTAGCCTGGGCCGATTTCGCCGTCCCCTTGCCTACACCTGCCTCCGGCACACATCCGGTAAGCAGCAGGGGAGCCGCGGCAAGTACCAACAGCCATATTCTGGGAGCGATAATCAACCCTCCACTATTCAATCCCTTCGTTAAGCCTATGCCACAATCTCATGCCTGCAGTCTAACCATCGCCATCTCTCTGCGGCGCAGGCAAGGACAGGTGGTTCACAGCTTCCTGGCACCATGTCGTTGTCCATGATTGTATTGCCCGGGCCCCTGCAATGTGAATGATAAGATCGGGGGAGAGACCTTCCTCTCTTTCACCAACTGAGTCGTTACCCGCCGATCGGCACCCCCTCCATGGACAGCAAGCACATCCGCAATTTCGCCATCATTGCTCACATCGACCACGGCAAGTCGACGCTCTCCGACCGTCTGCTCGAACTCACAGGTTCCCTGACGGCGCGTGAGATGCAGGCCCAGGTGCTGGACGCAATGGATCTGGAACGGGAGCGCGGCATCACCATCAAGGCCCATGCCGTGCGCATGAACTACCTCGCTAAAGATGGTGAAATGTATCAGTTAAATCTCCTCGACACGCCCGGCCACGTCGACTTCTCCTACGAGGTTTCGCGTTCCCTGGCCTGCTGTGAGGGTGCCCTTTTGGTTGTCGACGCTTCCCAGGGGGTTGAGGCCCAGACTCTCGCTAACGCTCACCTGGCCATTAATAACGGCCTGGACATGATTCCCGTGATCAACAAAATCGATCTCCCCAGCGCCGACGTTTTGCGTACCCAGGAAATGATCGAGTCCACCGTAGGGCTGGATGCTACGGACGCCCTGCCGGTGAGTGCCAAAACGGGACTCGGCGTTCCCGATGTGCTGGAGGCCGTTGTGCGCCGCCTGCCGCCGCCCACTGGAGATGCGGATGCCCCCCTGCAGGCCCTGATCTTCGATTGCCATTTCGATCCTTATCGCGGCGTGATTGTCTTGGCTCGGGTGATCAATGGGATTCTGCGCAAGGGCATGAGGATCCGGCTGATGTCCAATGGCCGCGTATTTGATGTGGAAGCCGTTGGCGTGCTCACCCCAAAACCGGTCGAGATTGAGCAGCTGTCTGCCGGAGAAGTTGGCTTTTTTTCCGCCACCATCAAGAATGTCGCAGACACCAAGATCGGTGACACGGTCACCGAAGATGCGCGTCCGGCCGCCGAGCCGCTCCCAGGCTTTAAGGATATCCAGTCGATGGTGTTTGCCGGGCTCTACACCGTGGACTCACATGAGCACACACTGCTCCGTGACGCCCTCGAGAAGCTGCGCCTCAACGACTCCTCATTTTTCTTTGAGCCCGAGAGTTCGGTCGCTCTGGGCTTCGGATTCCGCTGTGGCTTCCTGGGCCTGCTCCACATGGAGATTATTCAGGAGCGCCTGGAGCGCGAGTTTGACCTCGACCTCATCACCACCGCTCCTGGCGTGCGCTACAAAATCACTCTCACCGACGGCTCGGTCATCGAAGTGGAGAATCCCTCCCGCTGGCCCGACCCAAGCGACATTGCGAAGATCGAAGAGCCGGTTATCGTAGCCACCATCCTCACCAGTGAAGAATATGTGGGCGGCATTCTTAAACTGGTGGAAGAGAAACGCGGGCGGCAAAAAAACTTCGAATATGTAACCCCCACGCGCGTAATGCTGACCTACGAGCTGCCGCTCAATGAAATCGTATTGGATTTCTACGACCGTCTGAAGTCGGTATCGCGCGGCTATGCGTCTCTCGATTACCAGCTGGCCGGCATGTGGGAATCACCCATGGTCAAGCTGGACATTCTGGTCTCAGGCGAACCGGTCGACGCGCTTTCCATCATTGTGCATCGAGACTTTGCCTATGAGCGCGGACGAGCCCTGGTTTCCAAAATGCGCGAGCTCATTCCGCGGCAGATGTTTGAGGTCGCCATTCAGGCCGCCATCGGAGCCAAAATCGTCTCGCGCGAAACCGTCGCCCCCTTGCGCAAAAACGTAATCGCCAAGTGCTACGGCGGAGACATCAGCCGCAAGCGCAAACTTCTGGAAAAGCAAAAAGAAGGCAAAAAACGTATGAAACGCATCGGTAAAGTTGACATTCCTCAGGAGGCGTTTCTGGCGGTCCTAAAGGTCGGCGAGGATTCAAGCAAATAACGCCGTTTGGCAGTTACCTTAGTTACGCTTAACGCCGTTTTGTGGAAAGCTGTGAATCGTACCCGCTGCAAAAAGCCATGGCGTTAAACGGCGTGCCCCCCAGCCGTCCCTGCCCAAACATTTAATTCCAAAAGGTTTAAAGCACGATGAGCAGGCTCTTGCCTGACTACGTCGGCGCCGAAAGATCGGCCGCAAAAAGCGCCTCCTCAGCTTTCCACAGTTTTTTCCACAACCCAAACGGTACCTTGCCGAAGCAATTTTTGCTCGCCTCGAGAGCAAAGATTGAGAGTTTTTTACCGCCTCTCACCGCGTCCAGGAGGGCTATCCATGGTGAGGATTTGAAACCGCGAGACACACGAGTCGGTCGAGATTCACCGCCCTCATGTCTTGTGTCCTGAGGCAATCACTCTAGGCGAAGGGCACGACCGTAAAAGCCTACACGCTCGACGGCTCTAGGCGCGCAGATACGCTTTTCAAGATCTACAGGGCAAAGTCAGATCTTCACGCAAGCAAAGCGTCTCTCGAAACCCATGTCAGCCCGGGCAGCTAAATCTGCCCGGGCTAGCCACTGGTTCTACTGCGGCGGCTTGGTCGTGCTGGGCCGCGGTGTCGTGCTCCGAGGTGTCGTGCTCCGAGGAGGCGTGCTCGGGCGCGGTGCGGCGGGGGCACCGGCAGTCGGTTGCGGAGGAACGCCGGACTTGGCGTTGTAGGCCTCTACAACTTGCTTGGTAATATCCGAAGCTTGATTAGCCCACAATACCGGTGTCTGCTGCGCACTGGTATCGAGCACGATGGTGAACTTATTCTGGTTCGAATACGCGTCCAGCACGGCATATACCTTCTGTGCCAGTTGCTGATACATGTCGTTCATCGCCGTGCTGGCTTCGTTTTGCGCATCTTCCGCCGAGCGCTGGAGAGACTTTGTCTTCTCGTCGATAGTCCTCAGGCGGTTGTCGCGCTCCGGCTCACTTAACGTTGTGCCGGCGTCCTGCAACTGCTTCTTAAGCGAATCGATCTCATCGCTTTGAGCCTTGAGCGCGGCCTGCTTAGGCTCGAACTTGGTCCGCAGTTGCGCGAAGTTCCGTTGCCCTTCATTGGTTGCCGCCACCGCTTGCTGGAAAGCGATAATCGCAATCCTGGGATTGGCGGGAACTTCCGCAGGGGCGGCGGAAAGTCCGGCCGAGGACTGAGCAGCGGGTGCTGGTGCTGAGGGTGTCTGGGCGAATGCTCTGCTGCTCGACGCGAGGTAACCCACGCCGGTGGCGGACGCGAGCAGGCAAACTAGTGTCAACGAACGCTTCATCGGAATACAAAACTCCTTTTGATCTCTTTGAATCCAGATCGCCCGCGTCTTTCAGCGGAAAGCGGGCCTTCGCTTGCGGGTCTCCCGCAGGCGCATTTGCATTGCAGTCACCTGGCCAGCACATCTGGCAGCAAATGCGAAGAAGAGACACGGACCGAGATAATCACTGGGGCCAGCAGTGATTATAGGTGTGGGTCGAGGGAGCGTCAACGCAACTGGCAAGGGCGCTTTTTAGAACGTGGTGCTGACACTCAGGCGGAAGGTCTTTCTCGGCTCGCGGAAGTGCAATAGGGAATCGTAAGCCGAAATGGACTCTTGATAGGTGTAGTCGCCCGCGCCGCCCGCTGGGAACATGCTGCGCGTGATCAGGCTCTCACCCTGAACATTCTCATACAGCCGGAGAATGTTGTAGGCGTAATAGATGCGCATAGGCGCATTCACAATTGGCAACATGGCTGAGATTTCGCCGCCGACAGAGGTGCGCGGTACAAAGTTGGTGCCGTGGATAGGCCGGATCTGGTTATTGAATTGGATCGACTGTCCACCCTGGCAAGAGCCATTAAAGTACCCCGTGCAGCCATAGAGCGGCGAATTGAGCTGGTCCGCGCCTTCCACGCTTTGCCGCAACTGCGATTTCCGAATCACCGAATTGATATCGAAATCGTCGAAGATAGCGAATTGGACCGGGCCGGCAATCGGAATTCGATATTCGACCGATGATGTTCCCTTGATGTCGCCACCGACAGAGACTGGGCGATAAATGGGGATCGGGATGGTGATGTTGCCCAGCGTATAGTTGCCCGGTTGGATGGGAACGGGCGTGCCATCGGGATTGGTAAGCGTGATGTTCGCCCGCACGGGAATAAATGCGTACGGTGTTGCTGCACGAACGTCAAAGCCGCGCAGTTCGTTGTCGCCGCCGGAATAGAAGCGAGCGAACGGTGGAGCAACATCTCCACTGAAGCCCTGTATGTAAGAACCCTGTATGCGAATACCAAGCACATTCCGCCCGTCCGGGTTGGGCCGCAGGCCCTTCATTGCAATGAAGTGCTTGTAGAGGATGACCGGGGTGAAATAGCGAACATTCCCCCACAGCCCGGCGACCTGTAAGGCAGCGGAAATCTCTGATCCAAAACGAGGCCGGTACACCGACGGGCCAACCTTGTTGTACTGATAGCTCAATGAAGCCGAGCTGGTGTAGATGCCTTCCAGGGCATTCGGCCCCTGAATCTGGCCGCTGCGGAAGGCCAGCGTCTGGAACAGATTAGCCGACGCCTGGCTGAACGTCGTGATGGTCGATTTATCCCAGCTATAGGTCAAGCCAACTCGCTTGAATGAGTGCTTCAGCGGATAGCTGACCGAGAAATTCAACCCCGTCGACGACTGGTTGTAATTCTGCGTAAGCGATTGCTGGGCGGCCGTCAGGGCGGAGGATTGCCCGCTGACACTCGCGTAGTTGCGGGCTGAATTGTAGTCCGATTTCCTGGAGAAAAGCTGAAAACCCAGACTCGTCGACTTGTTGCGGAGATACGGCTCGGTGAAAGCAAAGAGTATATTGCGCGACAGGTTACCGATGTTGCCCTGCACGCTCAGGGTTTCGCCCAGGCCAAGAAAATTGTTGGTGGAGTAGTTCAGGCCCAGGAAAGTGCCCGAAAGACCGCTAACGCCGCCATTCAAACCGATCGAGTTCTTGCCCTTTTCGTGCACCTTGAGCAGCAGCGAGACCGTGCCGTTGTTAGCGTCCGTGTGCTCTTCCGAGTCCTGATCGACCTTAAGCGGGTCGAAATAGTCCAACTGGTTCAGGCGAAGCAGGCTCTGCTCCCACAGGTTGCTGTTGTAGACCTGGCCTTCCTCAAGCAGCAGCTCGCGGCGGATCACGCGGTCGCGGGTGATGGTGTTGCCCTGGAATTCGATGCGTGACACGGTGTAGGGCTTGCCCTCATCGATGTCGATGTCCAGAAAGACCAGGTGCTTGGCATCATCGATACGCGGTGTCGGCACCGCGGTGAAGTTGATGTAGCCCAGCGAACCATAGGCCTTGCGCAGATTATCCAGACCCTTGCCGATCGCCGTGGCGTTGAACCATTCCCCGTCCTTGGTGGGGAATTGAGCGCGCAGCGCTTTGACGTTCGGCACATGCGTGTTGCCCGTGAAGGTGACGCCCCCAAGCTTATAGCGTTGGCCTTCTTCGACCGGAATACGAATATCGATCCGCTTCCCCTGGCGAGGCCGGAAGGTAAAGAATGAGAGCCCGCCTTCATTGCGGATATGGGTGATGGGATCGGCTACCGCGGCCCGGAAATATCCGCGATCCTGCAGCGCGCGGCGAACCCGTTCCGTATCTTCTTCCAGCTTGCTGGCATCGTAGGTGCGGGCAAAGATGTTCTCCAGAAAGATCGAATGCGGAATGCCAATGGGCCGCAGATTCCTCATCGACGCGCGCAGCTCGCGCGAAGGCACCGCGTGGTTTCCGGTAAAGGTGATGTTTCCCACCTTCACTGTGGGGCCTTCCTTAACGATGAAGTTGATGGCCACCGAAGACGGCGGAATGGTCTTGATGTCTGGCTTAACCGTCGCAAACTGGTGCCCGTGTTCGGCCAGCAGGGCGCGGATCACATCGATCGCCCGCGCCAGGCGCGTGGGATCATAAGGGCTCTCGACCGAGAGGCTGACGTGCTCTTTCTTGAAGCGGTCCAGAACGTCCGAGGTCGAGACCGAGTTCAGACCCTTGTAGTTGATCTCCCGAATCGTCGGTTTCTCTTTGACAATTACATCGAGAATGATGCCCTTGGGCGTGTCCTCCCGGGCGATCTGCAGATTTTCGAAGTATCCCGTGTTCCACAGCGAGTTGAAGTCACGCTCGATGGTTGCCGGATCGTAGACATCGCCGGGATGGCTGAACAGCCGGGCCAGCACCGTCTCCCGGGGAATACGGCGGTTGCCGATCACCCGGATCTGCGAGATGACGTTCTCCGGGGACGCGGCCGGTGTGGCCGCGGCGGCCGCAGGGGGAGCGGCGCTCAGCTGTGCCCAGGCCGTCAGACTGGAACCGCAAAAGAGAAGCAAGCCCACAATCCCGCACATCCGAAAAAAGCGCGCAGGTTGGTTCAGATGAAACCGGGAGCGAAGGCTCCCTGACACGACGCGAAGAATAGGCACACCCTCACTGCTGAAAATCGGATCCTGCTGGAGGAAAAGGCGATTATATGTGACGGAAGGGGTACTCCCCAACTCCGAGGATTGGTTTCTCACGCCGTCTACCATCCCGGAGGTCCGCTCAGCTGACACACCCCAACGCCATTAACTCTCCAGTTCGCTGCATGCAAAGTACTCGCCCAATGCGCTATCCCAGGAAACAGAGAGAAGATTCGGTTTGCAACAGACCTGGCAGTCTTCCACGTAACGCTGCCGTCCCCCGGCAGATTCGTCCACCACGATCTCATTCCACTCTCCACAGCCCGCGCACTGGAAACCCGCTGGAAACGGCATCGTCTTCTCACGTTGAGCAGGTGTCCTTAGTCTATCGGAGGGAACAGGTTTTGCGCTTCCTGGGGCGTGAGCTTTCGAATTTCCACCAGGGTGGAATAAAACGTCGCCCCGCGCCCCAGGTCGGTGAGCCGCTCCGAGGTGAGCGCGTTTACGTTGTTTCCCCCGGCCGACAGCTTGTTCCAATTGAGGCTGGCGGCGACCACTCCCGCAGGCACGCTGCCATCGATGTGCGCGCGCAGGCGGATTTTGCCGCGAGTATTGTATATCTCCACCCAGTCCGCTTCGCCGATCTCCCGGGCGCCGGCGTCGACGGCATGCATCATCACCAACCCGGGCGATTCCATCTTCTGGTGACCGGGCAGGTTGGCGAACGTGGAGTTCATGTAGTTGTCGGCCTTACGGGGGAGGAATTCGAGCGGAAATGTGTGTGCGTCCGCGCCTCGCCGCGACTCGTCGGGCGGGTGAAACGTCGGCAGCGGCTCCATTCCCTGCGCCGCCAGCGCACTCGAATAAAATTCAATCTTCCCGCTGGGTGTGGCAAAAACACCATCCGCAAAGGCCAGGGAGTTCACCCGTATGCGCTTCTTGGCTTCCAGTTCCTGGCGTGTGACTTCGTCACCTGCACGCCCCGCAAGCGCCTGCTCTATCAGGTCATCAACGCTGTCGCCGAAGCAGGACTCGGTGAACCCCATACGCTGCGCCAGTTGGCTGAACAGCCAGACATTCGATCGCGCCTCGCCTTGTGGCGCGATGGCCTGTTCTGACGCCTGCAGGAAGTAGTGACCATACGCCCCCTGAAAGTCTTTGTGCTCCAAAAAGGTAGTCGCCGGCAGCACCAGATCGGCGTAGTCCGTGCTGTCGGTGAAGAATTGCTCATGGACCACGGTGAACAGATCGTTGCGCATCAGCCCCCGCACCACCGCATTCTGATTGGGCGCAATCGCTGCCGGGTTAGAGTTGTAAACGAACAGCGCCTTCACCGGGGGATCCTTGAGCGCAGTAAGCGCGTGGCCCAGGCGGGACATGTTGACGATGCGCGCCGGGCGCTGCAGCGCGCTGGCCATCATCAGATCAGGCCGTTCGAGCGCCGTGCCATTCAATGCAAAGGCGCCGCTGAGCGAGAGCTGCAACCCGCCCCCCAGGTGTTTCCAGGCTCCAGTCAAGGCCGGCAGCATGCACACCGCGCGCGCCGCCGCGCCGCCGTTCTGCGACCGCTGTATGCCGTAGTTCAAACGGATGACGGAAGCACCGCTGCTCGCGTACTCGCGCGCCAGGCGCTCAATGTCGGCAGCAGGGATGCCCGTCAAACCGGCGACGTGGTCCGGCGTATAGGGCTGAACATGTCGCCGCAACTCCTCGAACCCAACCGTGTGCTGGGCAACATAATCGCGGTCATCAAGACCCTCTTCGATAATGATGCGCATAAGGCCCAGTGCCAAGGCTGTGTCCGTGCCCGGCTGGATCGGGATATGCCAGTCGGCGACTTGGGCAGTGCGGGTTCGATATGGGTCGATGACCACGAGTCGTGCGCCCTTGCGGCGTGCTTCTTGGACGAAGGGCCAAAGGTGAACGTTATTGCCGTGAATATTCGCGGCCCACGCGATGATGTACTTCGCATGCCGGAAGTGTTCCGGGTCGGTGCCGAGCTTTTTCCCATAGACCGACACCAGGGCATCGCCCCCGGCAGTTGCGCAGATGGTCCGATCGAGCCGGGATGCGCCCAGCCGATGAAAGAATCGCCGATCCATGGAGCCATAGCCAAGCACGCCCATGTTCCCGGCATAGGAGTAGGGCAGGATGGACTCAGGACCATGCCGCTGTGCGATCGAGCCCAAACGTTCCGCGATCAGTTCGAGTGCCTCGTCCCATCCGATGGGTTCGAAGACATCTCCCTCGTGGCCGGTGGGCATTTTCCCTTTCGGCGCTCCGGGCCGGCGCCGCATGGGTTGGAGAAGACGTGCGGGAGAGTAAACGCGGTCCAGGTACTTGGCCACCTTGCCACAAAGGAAGCCACGCGTGACTGGATGTGACGGGTCCCCCTGGATACGTGTTGCCTTACCGGCCTCGTCGACCGTTACCAGCACGGCGCACGAATCCGGGCAGTCGTGCGAACAAACGGCCTGGACAGTTCTCGCTGCGGACATAGCTCATTGTAGATGCAATGCCCTCTCGCAGGGCTTACTGTAACTGGACCGGAGGAACACATGGCCCGTATGCATCTCTTGCTGGTTCTAGCTCTGACCCTCTCCACCCCTTCGTGGGGGCAAACAGCATCAGAGACTGCCATTCATCACTTGATGGACACGCAAGCCGCCGATTGGAACCGAGGCGACGTGGATGCCTTCATGAAAGCCTACGAAGACGCTCCAACCACCACTTTTGTGGGGAAGACTGTGGAGTACGGCTATGCCACCATCCGCGAGCGCTACAAGAGGGTCTATCCAACGCCGGCCGGGATGGGCAAACTAACCTTCTCTCATCTTGCCATCAGGGAACTGGACCCCAACTACGCCGTCGCCACAGGAAACTTTCATCTGGATCGGACCACCGCAGGCGGAGGAAATGCGGATGGAATCTTCTCTCTCGTGTTGAAGAAGGATCCGCAAGGCTGGAAGATCATTCTGGACCACAGCAACCGCACCAACTGAACGGGCATGGCATCAATCGTGCCGTATCAACTTATGCCATTGACGGCCTTCAGAGTCTGCGTGAGAGCCAACCGATCGCAAAATCAGTCCCTGCGGGACTGGATCTGCAATCGGAGCTTCTTCGACTGTATCGAACACCCGCTCAAATCTGCAGCACTTCCCTTTCCTTATTACGGCACATCTCTTCCATCCGCCGGATCTCATCGTCGGTGAGCTTCTGAATCTCCTCGAGCGATCGCTTCTCCTCGTCCTCAGAAATCTTCTTATCCTTGGCCGACTTCTTGATCAGGTCATTGCCATCGCGACGGATATTCCGCACCGCCGTGCGATGGTCTTCCAGTGTCTTATTCAAATGCTTGACCACTTCCTTGCGCCGCTCCTCGGTCATCGGCGGGACAGGAATACGAACAATCTTCCCATCATTCTGCGGATTGAACCCCAAATCGGAAGTACGCAGCGCCTTCTCGATATCGGCGATGATGCTGGGATCCCAGGGTTGAATCAGGATCAGGTTGGCATCCGGAGCAGTCACCTGCGCCACCTGGTTGAGCGGCATATCGCTGCCATAGTAGGGAACCTTCACCTGGTCGAGCATGTGCACCGAAGCGCGGCCCGTACGTGTGGATGCGAGCGTGGCGCGGAAATCATCGACCGCCTTCTCCATCCGCGTCTTGAGCTGTTGCTGCGTGTCTTTGAGGGCGGGAATACTGCCCATTACCGAGACTGCCATGATCTTCTCCCTCGAAATTAAATGGACATCGCCTGCTCGCGCGCGTGATACGAGGAGCGCACCAGCGGTCCCGACTCCACGTGGCGGAAACCCATACTGAGAGCCTCTTCGCGCATATAGGCGAACTCCTCCGGCGTGTAGTAGCGCGCCATAGGCAAGTGATCTCTGGATGGACGCAGGTACTGTCCGATGGTCAACACATCTGTGCCAACGGCTGCGAGGTCGCGGTAAACCTGCAGCAGCTCGTGCATTTCTTCTCCTAGGCCAACCATGACCCCGGACTTGGTGGTCATACGCGGATCGACGATCTTGGCATACTGCAACAGCCGTAGCGTGCGCTCATAGCGAGCGCCGGATCGCACCGCGCGATAAAGCCGGGGCACCGATTCGGTGTTGTGGTTTAACATTTCCGGCTTGGCTTCCACCACGATCCGGATAGCTTCTTCGCGGCCCTGAAAATCAGGGACCAGCACTTCCACCTGGCAGCCCGGCGCCTGGCTCCGAATCTCCTCAATCACCATGGCGAAGGCGCGTGCGCCTCCAAGAATATCGTCATCGCGATTCACGCTGGTGATCACCGCATGTTTCAGCTCCAGCTTGGCGACCGCTTCCGCTACCCGGCGTGGTTCGTCGAAGTCGATGGGATCCGGACGCCCTTTGGGCACGGCGCAGAACCCACACCGGCGCGTACACGTATTGCCCAGCATCATGAACGTCGCGGTACGTTGATTCCAGCACTCGCCGATATTCGGGCAGTGTGCAGACTCGCATACCGTATGCAGGTTAAGCGACCGGGCCAGGCTTTTCAGTGCGTGGTAATTCTCGCCCACCGGGGCACGAGCCTTCAGCCAAGCGGGCTTGGGAGCGGGACGCCGTGGGCTTTGGTCGATCTGAACAAGGTCAAGCACGCTGATCCAATTGTATCGTGGCTAGCGAAGGCGCTCGATTACCTCCGATCGCACCAGGTAGAGAAAGAACACCAGGTTGATCACAATCATGACCCCCCATTGCGCCTGGCGAAACCGGAACAGGTTATAGCACCCAAAACACAGGCTGCAGAAGACCGCGCCGAGCGCCAGCGCCCAGCCCCATCGCTGCAGGCGGATCAGTCCCAGGGCGCCGACTGCAAAAACGGTACACAGGATCAGGATGCCAATCCTGGCTCCTCCTGACGGGTAATGGCCGGTCAACACTCCCAGCACGCCGATCAGCGCCAGCGCCAGCATCCATAACGAAATGGCCGCCATACCCGGCAGCGGTAATTTTGAGTTGGTCATAATGTGTGCAGGTAGGCCATCAGATCTGCGAGCTGCTGATCTGACAGTGTATTGCCCAGAGCCGGCATCATGTTTCGGCCGTGCACAATCACCTCCGTGACGCGGGCATCATTCGCCGCCATGCCACTGTGCAGATACGGCTTGCGAAACAGACCCTCGAGCCCAGGACCATTCATGCCCTTCTCTGTATCTGCGGAGTGGCAGCTGGCGCATCGGTTTACGAACACCTGGCGCCCTGCGGCCTCTTGCGGCGTGAGTTCGCTCAGCGGCTTGGAAGGCGTGAGACGATTGCATCCGCACACCGCTACCAAACCCAAAAGAAGAACCTTCTTCAATGCGCCTCCTTCAATTGGACTCCGCGATTGCCGCGACGATCTTGTCCATAGCCGCGCGATCTGCAGGCAGCGTGGGACTGTGATCCGTGCACATGATCGAAAAAACAACGGTCTTGCCGCTGCGCGCCACCAGGTACCCGCTCAACGCGCGCGCTTCCCCCAGGGTTCCCGTCTTGGCGAACACCTTGCCGTCGAGCACTCGCTGCTTGAAGCGGGCCGAAAGCGAGCCATCTACTCCACCTACGGGAAGTGAGGTGCGAAAAGCCTCGCCCCAGCTCTGCTGTGCCGCATAGCTGAGCAAGGTGGTCAAGGCGCGGGGCGTCACCAGGTCTTGCTCCGATAGTCCGCACCCGTCATACAGGACGAAATCACCAGGAGCAACACCGGCGGAGACGAGGAACTGGCGCACCACGCGCGTCCCTTCCAGCAGCGACCCATCCGAGCTCTCGAATTTCCCCAAAGTTCTGAGCGTGATTTCAGCGTGCAGGTTCTGGCTGACCTTATTGGTCACCACCAGGTCATCGCCCAGGGGCGGCGACACATGCGAGGCCAGGACGTTTGGTCCCGCACTCGGCGACTGAACCGTTTCCGTCGTAATGGGATGAAGCGCGAGCGGCTGTTGCTGTGCCGCGAGAAAGTCGCTCGTATCGGTGGACAGCCGATGCTGTGCCCGGGCTTTGCCGCTGACCTTGACCCCGCGCGCCAGGAGCATCGCGCGCAGCGACCGCGCCGCATATTCCGCCGGGTCCTCGATAGCCAAGGCGGTGTGCAGACCAGGCTGACCGAGGGGTACCCGGCCAAAAATCCGCACCGTCATGGAACCCGGCGAGCGCTCCAAACCGGGCTTCCCCGGGTCACCCGCCGGGCCCGTGGTAAGCGAGTTTTCGATGGCATAGTACGGGGTGGCCGGAACCCACGAAGGCACGCCAATATCACCCGCCTGCGCCCCCGGCGTGACATTGAGATACACCTCATTGTCGTTCACGCTCAGGGCCGAAATGGGCGCGCCGTAACCCCACTGCAAGTCGTCCCAGCTCCAGCCGGCGCCGTAGCGTTCGAAAAGAAACCACGTATCGTCGCCAACGATATCTCCAGTCACGGAGTGCACCCCATGTTGAACGATCTGGTCGGCCATATCCTCCAGTGCAGCCAGCGGTGGCCCGGTGCGTTCGGTCTTAATCCCAAAAGGCATGGTTCGGGCGGATATGTTGGGATCGCCCACCCCAAAGATGGTCACATCGCCGCGAACTTCTCCGCCGCTGCCCACCGGAGCGCTGCTCGAGACCAGCGTGGTGAACGTGAGACCGCTGGGTAACAGGGCGTAGGCTGCTGCGGTGGTGAGCAGTTTGGCATTGGAAGCCGGGTTGAAGTACTGGCCGTCATTGAGCTTGTAGATGGGGCTGCCGCTGAGCGTCACCACCGAAATTCCCCAGTGGGCCTGGTTGACTCCCGGATCGGCAAGAATGTGGGCCACCGCCCGGGGCAGCGCCACTTTGTGCGCTACTTTGGGTGGGGCCGGCGGAAAGAGAAGTCCGCCGAGCAACAACAGGCTGAAATAGGGGGAGGTGCGGTTGCATGTCACTAGAATGACAGAGATGCTCTTTGTCCCGCGTGCCCGCTACGAATGGAAGCTGCGCACTCGCTCCCTGCCGCTGGGTGAGCGGACCGTATTGATGGGTGTGCTGAACACCACCCCCGACTCCTTTTCTGACGGCGGCGCCTTTCACAAACCTGCCGCAGCCATCGAACACGGGCTCCAAATGCTTGAAGACGGGGCCGACATCGTCGATGTCGGAGGGGAATCCACCCGCCCAGGAAAGCACAAGCCGGTGGCTGTTCGCGAGGAGATCGATCGGATCCTCCCGGTGTTAAAAGGGATTTTGCGCCATCGACCGGGCGCCATTCTGTCCATCGACACCTATAAGTCCGAGACGGCGAAGGCGGCGCTCGATGCTGGTGCTGAGATCGTCAACGATGTCAGTGGATTTCTGTGGGATGAAGCCATAGCCTCAGTCTGTGCGGTGGCTCGCTGCGGCGTGGTGCTGATGCACACCCGGGGTTGGCCGGAAGAATGGCACGCACTACCTCCTCTCGAGCCAAACCAGGTCGTACCTCACGTCAGGCAGGCGCTGCGGGAGCGCCTCGATAAAGCCCTAAAAGCGGGAATCGAGCGGGAGCAAATCGTCCTGGATCCCGGCTTCGGCTTCGGAATCATTGCCGGCCAGAACTATTCACTCCTAGCGGGTCTCGATGAATTGACGAGCCTGGGACAGCCTCTGCTCGCAGGCGTCTCCCGCAAGGGATTTCTGGGAAAAGCCTTGTCACAGCTATACAAGGGGGCCGACGTACCGATGGACCGCAGAGGAAACGCCTCTCTGGCAGCCGTCACCGCGACTATCCTGGCGGGAGCCCATCTGGTAAGGGTGCACGACGTGCGTCCGAGCCGGGAAGCAGCGGCAATAGCCGACGCCATTTTGGCGGCCGCTCTTTGACCTCGGCCCGACCGATCTGCAGTTAGTCCCGAAGGGACGTTTGAACTTAGCCCAGGACGCCAGTCCTGGGTTGGATGGGAAAGGACGACCAGTCCCGTTAGGGACGGCTGAAAATACGCCGCTACGCCATCCTGGGCTAAGTTCAGACAGACCTGTCCAAATTAGATTTTTAAGTTGACTAATTTGGTCAGCACAAGGAGCAGCCGTACGGTAGATGGCCTACGAGCTCTACAGCTTTAGAAGCCACTGAGGATGTGGTCTTCCCTCACTGTTCCACTTTTCCGCAGCCTCTTCAGCCCCTGCAGTCCCGCAGGGACGGTACAACCTCTAGCCCGGCACGGGAGTGCCGGGTAGGCTGAGGTTTGTGTACGAGTCCCGTAGGGACGACACAATACGCCTCTCGGGTGGGCGGTTGGCGGATCTGCGGTTCCCTTCAACAGCCAGCCTAGTGCTTGGCTTCCTCGCCACCCGAAATCCTGCTCGCCTCAAAGCTCACAATTCTCCACTGACCAGCCCGGTTGCTATAAACCCGGGTATACCGGAACCGCCCGCTAATATCCCGATCACCATTCTTGCCCACCAGGTCAGCTTTGGACGTCACCACGGCCGTATCCCCGTAAATCCTTACCTTGATGTCGCTTAGATCGAGCTGGCTAATGTGCAGAGACCCACTGCGGCGGCGGCTGAGTTCATCCGCCTTGGTTTCCAACGTGCCGTTGGCGCTAATCCCAAGGTAATCATCGGCCAGCAACCGATCGACCACGGAAATGTTATTGGTAAGCTGCGCCTGGCGCCAATCCAACTCCAGCCCTTCAATCTCTTTATGAGCATTGTCCCGGTGGGGAAAACCGGCATACGCCTGGCTCGAAAATCCGCACGCCAGTATCAAGACAAGGGACAGTCTGCCGACCGTGGTAAACAGCCAACGATGCTCGGAATGAGCGCCCATAAGCGTATCGGATGTTAGTCCGCGTCCAAAGGTGAGTCAAAATTGAAACTTCAGAGTGACAGTTTTCGGGGTTGAACGCAATGCCCCGGGGATTGGATGGCAATCGTGCGCTAAACCACCGCCGTCAGATTTTCCACCTCTCGCTCCCGCATCATCTGAAAAAGGCCGCCGACAGCGAACTTCTTGAAGTGAGGAGTGGTTCGGTGGAAGTCGCTCGCCGCCCGGTCCCGGTATTGCTCATAAATCACGACCATGGTCGGGTCGTCCTCGACAGTGTGAGGAACGTAGCTGACGCAGCCCGGCTCCTGGCGCGAGGCGAGAGCCAGTTGCCGCAGAATGTCGCTAACGTTTTCACGGTCTTCCGCGGCGAATCGCATACGTACGATAAAGCTGACCATTGTGCCTCTTAATCTACCCGATCAGTCGGAGTGCATCCAGTCCAGCGCTGTCGAGAACCCGGGCAGAATCATGGTCTGCTCCCGGTCCGGTCCAGTGGAGACCATGCCGATGCGCGCGCCCGACTCCGCTTCCAGGAAACGGAGGTACTTCTGCGCCGCCTTGGGTAGCTGGTCGAACTCGGTCACGCCCTCGGTGGATGTTTGCCAGCCTTCCAGTTTGGTGTAAACCGGCTCTAACTTTTCGAGTCCGCTCACATCCGCCGGGATGGTGTCAGTGCTCTTGCCATCCATCCGGTAGCCGGTGCAGATCGGGATCTCGGCGAAGCTGTCGAGCACATCCAGCTTGGTAACCACCAGCCATTCCGTGCCGTTGATCTCATTCGAGTACCGCAGCAGCGGCAGATCGAGCCAGCCGCAACGCCGCGGCCGTCCCGTCACCGCCCCATATTCCTGTCCCCGGGCGCGCAACAAATCGCTCGGCTCGCCATGGATCTCGGTGGGAAACGGCCCCTCGCCCACACGCGTGACGTAGGCCTTGGTAACACCGATGACGGTGCCGATCATGGTCGGCCCCACCCCAGTGCCAATCACCGCGCCCCCGGCAGTGGCGGACGATGAGGTCACAAACGGGTAGGTTCCATGATCGATGTCCAACATGGTGCCCTGCGCCCCTTCAAACATCACACTCTTTCCCTGGCGTATGGCGTCGTTCAGCAGCTTTGCCGTGTCGGTGACGAAAGGCCGAACACGCTCTGCGGCCTCGGCGTATTCGTCATACATCTTGATCGGGTCGAGCGGATCCGTGCCGAACAGCGCGTGCGCCACCGCATTCTTTTCGTTGCACGCATTCTCGATGTGCGTCTTGAGCAGGCTACGGTTGAGCAGGTCAATCACCCGCAGTCCGCTGCGATGCATCTTGTCTTCGTATGCGGGACCAATGCCGCGGCTGGTGGTGCCGATCTTCTGCCGTCCGGGAGCATTCTCCGACGCCAGCTCGATCATCCGGTGGTACGGCAAGATCACCTGGGCGCGATTCGAGACAAAAAGCTGTTCATCGACGTTGACCCCAAGGTCGCGCAGCTTGCCGATCTCTTTAAGGAACGCCAGCGGGTCCAGGACTACGCCGTTGCCGATGACTGCACGGCAGTCCGGACGCAAAACCCCGCACGGGACCAACTGCAGAATGAATTTCTGTCCTCGAATAATGACGGTATGCCCGGCGTTATGACCGCCCGCATAGCGGGCCACCACCGCAAACCGGTCGGAAAGAACATCAACGATCTTTCCCTTTCCCTCATCGCCCCATTGGGCGCCCAGTACCACCGCAGTCTTAGCTCGCATGCACTCCCATCAATTTCGTGTGACGCACTCTTCCCCTGCCGGTTCGGCCTCCTGATCGAACTTCTTTAAACCTGCGCAGGGATTGAGTGGAAATATTGCAGACAAGTCTGGCGCCAGCCTACCTATTGCGACTCCCAGCCTGTTCCGACTCCTGATCATATAACGCCGCCGGGTAGCGGCCAAGCACCTGCGACAATGACAAATAGATAAGCCATGCCCGAACTGCCTGAGGTAGAAACCATCGCCCGCGGGGTTGATGAACGTCTCCGTGGGGACCGCATCGAAACCACCTGGTTCAGCGGAAAGCCCGAGCCCTTTAAGTCGTCTCCGCAACTAATGGCAAAGGAGCTACCCGGCCGGCGCATCGAATCCGTCCACCGTGTAGGCAAACACATCGTCTTCGATCTTGAGGACGGCAAAACTCCCGGCCTGCAATGGATCGTGCACTTGGGCATGACTGGCCGCCTGTTGGTTGCCGATGCGGATACACCGGTTCCTCCGCACACCCATGGCATCCTTCATCTAGCTTCAGGAAGGGAACTCCGCTTTGTCGACGCCCGGCGCTTCGGGCGCATGGAACTGCACGGTCTCCCAACCAAAAAGACTACGCAATTCACAGGCACTGGCCTGGAGCCCCTCAACATCTCCAAGGATGACTTCGCCGCGCTCTTCCGGCCCCGGCGCACTTCCATCAAGGCTGCCCTGCTGAACCAGAAACTGCTCCAGGGAGTGGGAAACATTTATGCCGATGAGAGTCTCTTCCGCGCCGGCATCCGGCCCCGCAGGATGGCTCGGCACCTCAAGCGGGCGGAGCTTGATCGTCTGCATACCGCCGTGCAGACCGTCCTCAGGGAGGCCATTGCGCTGGGTGGCTCATCGGTTTCGGACTATGTCGACGCGGACGGTGTGGAAGGCTTCTTCCAACTGCAGCATCGCGTTTATATGCGCACCGGACAGCCTTGCCTCGTCTGCGGCACACCCATCCGTCGCATCCTCGCGGCTGGCAGAGGAACCCACTATTGTCCCCACTGCCAACGCTAAATTTCTATGAATTCCAGAATGATTGCCCGTGGAGGCTTCCATAAACCGGAAGCAGCAAGCCGTGTCTGGGAGCTAACTATCTGATAACAGGTAACATCATAAACGGCATGCCAACTGCATATAGTGGAATAGCCAGCGACGCACGTGGCTCGCACTTGAACAGCGAGTCCGGCGCCTCAGATCCGGTGAGCAGAGCCAGGTTCTACCAGGACCAGCCGCAAACCGGAGCTTTACATCCCGCAGACCGGGTTCGGCGCGGGGGACCCTTGGGAGGCCAGTGATTGGCCATCACAACGAAAAGCCACTCAGCCGTGGCTTTTCGATTTTTTGGTTTCATTTTCAGCTGACCTACCCAGTGTCACCTGTCCCATAACACTATTGTTCTTACTACTGGAGCCAACGTCTCCGAATAGCACTTGCTCTCGGGCAGATTATCTGTGTATTATCGGTTTTGCCTATCGAGCGGCTGAAGCCAGATCTCAAATGAGCCAGGCTCGCCGCATTTCTCGAGAGTCAATAGGGTTTTTCTGCCGCGTTCGCATTTGCTGGCCCAATTAGTGGTGTTTGGTCGCTGGGCCAATCAAGAGCGGTACAGACAACACCAGAAGTTTGTTTGAGAGATCAAACCATAGGTTCCACCCCCAAACCGTAATCTTTTGGAAAAGTTCCTTTTGAGTGCGTGGACGTGGCCGCTGGCCATCAACCAAGTGGAAACATGAGTTGCAGCCGATCTCTGCCTTCCTCTGTCCGGGGAAGGTCAAACATGAGTAAGCTGCAAGAATTGCCAACGCACCGGGATGTGCATGCATGACAGAGCAAAATCAACCTCAGGCGCAGCCGAATCAGGCCCAACCTGCGGGGCAGAATGAAGGGCAAGGGCATCGTCGCCGGCGCCGCAGACGTAAGGGATACGCAAACAACCAGGCAAAGGGGCACCCCAATGCCGAAGCTGGACAAGGGGCTCCCCAGGCCCATCCGCCCAAGAAGGCGGCCAAGCCTAAGTCGTCCGGACAAAATCGGTTCACGGCCAAGAACGGCAATGGAAGCGCCCACGGAGCCATGAACAACGGCGGCAACCCTGGAGGCCGGCGCAAAGGCAAGCAGCGTCGCCAGCAGACTTTTGTCGGCCCCATGGACCACAGCTACCGCGTGGTAAACGGCAACACGGCGGACGCTCCTTATGCTCAGGCGGAATTCCGTGGCAACGGCCAGAACGGCCACTTCCAAAACGGGCATTTCGCGGAGAGTGTGCCCAAGGATCCAATCGTAGTTCCGGTTCGGGAAGACGCTCCGGTACGCATCTATTGTTTCATCGAAGACCTGTTCTTCCTGGCCAAGATCCAGGAGACCGCGCGCAAGATCGGCGTGAAGGTCGCCTTCGTCAAGGCTGACAAGGACATCGTGTCGCGGCTGGCCGATGTGCCTGAAGGCACTCGCCCCTCTCTCATTGTCTTCGACCTGAACAATGTCAGCGCCAAGCCCCTTACCCTGATCCCGCGGCTCAAGAGCAAGATGAAGCGTGGTACTTCGGTGATCGGTTTCCTCTCCCACTTGCAGGGCGACCTGAAAGCCAAGGCCATGGAAGCCGGTTGTGACATGGTGATGCCGCGCTCCGCCTTCTCACAGAACCTGCCTAACCTGTTGCGCCGCCACGGACTGGATGCAGAACTGGAACCAATCGAAGCCTAGTAAGAGGCAAAAGGAAATCGGACGTGCGCCATGTTCGCCAAAGCGTACTCCTGTTGAGCTTGCTTGCGTGAATGTTGGTGGCGCCTCGTGCAGGAAATGCCGGATACATGGGCCGAAAACGATGGGCGCAGCCCAACAATCGTTTTCACCGGACCTATTAATTCATTTGTAGTTACAAATACACACTATCCCGGCGGCCACATCATGGCGCGGCCGCCCAGCAAGTGAACGTGAAGGTGATCGACTGTCTGGCCGCCGTCCGGTCCGGTATTGATCACCGTCCGGAACCCTTGCGACAACCCCTCACTCTTCGCAATGCGCGCCGCAACCAAATGGAGATACCCCAGCATCTCCTGGTCTTCAGCACTCGTCTCTGCGAGCGAAGCAACGTGTTTCCGTGGCACCACCAGCACGTGCGTAGGCGCCTGGGGATTGATATCCCTGAACGCGTAGGTTAGATCATCCTCGAAGACCTTCTTCGAAGGAATTTCGCCGGCGATAATCTTGCAGAACAGGCAAGCCATGGTGATGCAGCTCCTTCGGTAATCATCCTACTTGCTGAAGTATCGCGGATGCCGCCCCGGCCCCCACGGATCATAGCCGGCAGCGAACGCCTCGCGTTCGGCGATGGGCGGATGGGTATAAGTCCAAAAGACCACGAAAGGCGAGGGGTAAGGGTATTCCAAAGATTCTTCCCCCAGGCGCTGGAACGACTCCGCGCTTACTTTCTGTGGGTCGGCAACGATGCCATGGATTACCTCGCTCCCGAACACATCCGCCTGGTGCTCCTGCGCGCGGCTGATGCTGTTGCCGATGGGTTCAGCCAAAAAAGAGAGGACTGTCAACACCAGCAAAAGCACCGCTGTTGCCGGCCAGTCTTCCAGCGAAGCGGTATGCCAGCGCGGGCCATACCGCCGGATCAGGAAACGAGCCAGGTACGAGCCAATCCACAAAAAGAAAAGAGAAATCACCGCCCCCATCGCAAGACCCTTCTCAATGTGATGCAGCACATAATGGCCAAGCTCATGGCCGAAGACCAGCAGGATCTCATCGGGAGGAGAGTGTTTGATTGTGTTGTCCCACACCACGACCCGCCGTGAAGAACCAAACCCGGTGACGTAGGCATTCGAGCTGGTGTATTTTTCGCTGGCCTTCATGAGAAACATCCGTGATGGCGGAATGGAAACGCCAGTCTTGTCGATCACGCGTTCCAGTTGCTGCACCAGCGCCGGATTGCTCTGCGCCAGGGGTTCGAAGTGGTTGAACATGGGGTCGACCACCAGTGGCAGCACGAAGACCAGCAAAACCTCCATCGGCAGTGAGATGATCCACAACCAGAGCCACCACCGCGCTGATTTTCGGATCAGGGCGAAAACCACAGAAAGAGCAACGGTGCCCGAGATCAGATCCAGCAGGAGTGCCTTACTCCAGTCGATAAACCAACTGCCCCAACCCTGAATGGATTGGCCATAGGCGAGCGAGATGTGGTGGCCCAGCACGGACAGGGGAAGGTGGAACAGCGACCACAGCAGAAAAAAAACAGGAGCAAAGCAAAGTCCCTGGAGCCAAGGCCTGGGAGTAATCGAGGCTGCCCACGTGCCGAGCCGCGAAGCCCAGCGGAAATTCAGAAAAGCCAGCAGAACCAGCACGCTCCACAGAGTGGATCCGAAATCGAGCCCAGTGCGCCAGTAATAAAGCGAACGCGCACGCTCCAAAACATCCGGAGCAAGCGTATACACCATACTGGGCGCAGCGAGCACCATCAACGGCGCTCCCGCGAATCAGAAAAAGAAACCGCAGATCTCTCCACTACGCTTTGCTCCAGTCGAGATGACAATTCTGTTTGAGCATAAAATTCAGCGGGATGACAAAGGGGAGGGTTGTGGTTCTATGAAGATTGGTGGCTGGAGGAGGTGATGAAAAACGCTTCGGTCCAGCAACCACTCTCGATGACACCGCTGCCCTCTCCTTTGTCATCCCGAGCGAAGCCGAGGGATCTGCAGTTCTACGGACCTTTCGTGGAAACGCTGAAATTTATCCTCAACCAGAATTGTCATCTCGACCGGAGGGTACCCGGATTCAGTCACGCCCGCCCCCATCAATCCAGCCGAACCAAATAAGCCTCACCCTCACTAGGCTGAAGGCTGTGGACAATCTCTACCGCACGTCCCTTATCGTCGCTGGCCGGCCGGATGCGCACCCAATGACCGGTAGGACCAGTAAACTCGATCACATTCGCACTACTGTATTTCCGTTTAAGTTGGTCCCGCAGCTTATACGCTCCCCGCTCGCTCTTGAAAGCCCCAATCTGTACGCACCATCGCCCCCCGTGATCCAACGCAGAGGGAGCAGCAAATACCTCCACCCTCACCCGTGCCACGCCAGGCCTCCACACACCAATCGCCTTTGCCGATGCAAGGGAAAGATCGAGCATGCGATCGGGAACAAACGGTCCACGATCGGTGATGCGCAAGATAGCCGATTGTCCAGTCGACAGGTTCGTTACCCGGATCAACGAATTCATGGGCAGCGTGCGGTGCGCGGCCGTCAGGGCATCCTTGTCGAAGATTTCCCCGTTAGCGCCCCGGCGCTTGTCGTAGGGAGGCCCGTACCAGCTGGCCTGTCCCTCTTCGCTGTAGAGGACCGGGTGCGACGCTACGAACTCCGCATCCGCAGGGCTATCGGCAATCGAGCCCGTAATGTTCGGTGACGGGGCTGGGCTGCTCACCGGGGCAGAAGATGGATTAGGCATGGGAGGTTGCGTCGTCAGAGGTGGTGGCGGAGGAGCAACCGCTACCGGCGCAGGCTTGTGCCGGCATCCGGTGCCCATGCCCATCGCTAGGCTCACCAGAATCACTTGCGGCAGCGGGCCCAGCAGTGGGCGGCGCAACATCCTAGCGCTCTCCGCCGCCGCGCCGATCGTCCAGCTGTTCCGCTAATTTCCGCAACCGGTCTGCGGCAGCGTGCAGCGCCTGCGCCGAGTCCTGGCGTAGCTGAGGCACGACTTGATCGTTGAGATATTCGATTACCTTCTTGAGCTCTTCTTCGACCCGCGGTCTTACCTGGTTAAAACGCTCGTCCACCTTCTTGCCAAAGTTTTCAAACCGGCTGTTCCCCTCGGACGTCTGGTCAACCATAGGCCCTCACCTGTGCATCTCTCCCATGAACAAGTCTCATAGGAGTGGCTTCACAGGTAGAGTACCGCACCGGAACCTATGGCAGACGACTTGTCCTAAGCTTTGCGCCCTAACCGAATGGTTCGCATAGACTGGAAGAAGCATGAATTCGGAAGTCTTAAGGGGTGCCTTGACCAAATCTTTGCGACTCTGCTGTTGTCTTCTTTTCCTCTCCCTCTTTGTCGCGGGGTTTGGGCGAGCGCAGACGCCTACTGGATTATCCGGGGCAATGCTGGATTCGGCGTTTCCTGATGCGCCCCAGGCGCACGACCCGGCTCATCCCTTTGCGTCATCGCGACCGTCGGCAGCCGCGCCCCTTCCTCCGGAGCGAAGATATGCGCAGACGATTGAACCTGGACGGCAGGCGCAGCCCCTGTCCGCCCCCGAGAAACTAATCTTCTCTTTCACGGAAGTTGCCCGGCCCATCACGCTGCTCCCCGCCCTCTACTCCGCCAGCTACGAGCAGCTTTTCAATACTGACCCTAAATATGGGCATGACTCCGGAGCCTATGGAGAGAAGTTCGGTGCTGCGATGCTGCGCTCCGCCAGCGTGCGCGTTTTCTCCGACGGAATCTTTGCCGCCGCCTTTCACCAGGACCCACGCTACTACCGGATCGGTCAGGGTAGCCTCGTCCGGCGCGGCCTGCTTTCCGCTCGCCAGGCGATCATTCGTCGTGGAGACGACGGAACCGATCAATTCAATTATTCCGGGATCGTCGGGCGTGCGGCTGCGGCCGCTATGACAACAACCTACTATCCCGAACCCAGCGTAACTGGCCGGGTGGTGACACTCACCTTCGTGACCTCCATCGCCACGGACGCGGGCGGCAACCTCGTACTGGAATTTCTGCCCAACATTATTCGCAGGTTCCCGATCATGCAGAAGCTTCGCCTCGAGTAATCGAGCGCGGTTGTCTGCGTCGGGACAAGTTGAGTATGAACAGAAGCGTTCTTACCGCGACTCTGCCGCTGGCGGCCGTCTTGCTGCTTTGCCCTCGCCTCTTCGGGCAGCAGCAAACTCCGCCTGAGAGTCTGCCTGAGGCGCCGCAGCCGTCGGCCTCGGCCCCAGCCCAGGAACCCGAACAGGAACCGGTCCCTCCACCCGTGGAAGAACCATCCCCCGGCGATATCAACCCGGGCACCCGGTTTCCCACTGGAATCTTCCATCGCGGCCAGGGGAACAACAACAGGCGTCCTGGATTCCCCCCCGTCAGTCCACCGGCTCCGGGGGGAATGCGGGTGCCTCCAGCCGCCCGCCCCAACGTCTTTGGGAGTGATACGGAGTGCCTCACAGATTCCTCCACCAATGCCGAGAGGATCATGAGCTGCAAGCCCAACATCAATGGGTTTGTCCGCTTCCTTGATACTTCAACTCCGCTGTCGCTTACACCCAAGCAGAAACTCATTCTGGCTGCGAGGGATGTGAGCGATCCATTCAATCTGCTGACCATCGCCGCGGTTTCTGCAATCACTGTCGCAGAAGACTCCCATACCGCCGACGGGCCAGGATTTTCCGGTTTCGCCAAAAATGCCGGCGTGTCCCTGTCTCAGGACATGACCGGCGAATTTTTCGGCACCTTCCTGATTCCGTCCCTGGTCCACCAGGATCCGCACTACCATCGCTTGCCCAACAGGCCCTTTCGCATGCGCCTCCTACACGTTCTTGACGCCGTGGTGATCGCGCAGAGCGATGACGGAACGTCCATGTTCAACTACGCCACAGTCGTAGGCACCATTTGCACCAGCGCCGTCGGCAACCTCTACGTACCCGGCCGCAGAAATAGTTTTGGCGCCAGCACAGCCCGTATTGCCACCTCGCTGGCCACCGATCCCATCGGCAACGCGATTACGGAATTCGTGCCCGACTTGGCGCGTCGCGTCAATGTCCAGGTGGTGATCGTCCAAAGGCTCATCAACCGGGTAGCCATCGCCGAGGGGGCGCAGCCGCAATAACCCGCATGTGGGCCAGGAACCCAGATCGATACCGTTGCGGTGTCCTCACAAGCCGTTCAAATCAATCATTTGCCGTCCGGCTCCGGTTTCTCGCCGTTCACCGCGACTCGTTTTTGATTACCAGGGAATGCTCGTACCCTATAACTGGGTTGAACCGGCCTCACTGGCGCCCAACTATCAGATTCCTAAGTTCCTTCGGCCCCAGCAATTTCAGCATCAAAATTACTCAGGAGACTTTATGTCGAGAGCCGTCAAATATTCAGAGAGAGCGGTAACGATCCTTGCCCAGGGCGCGTGGTCGGTCTTCGAGCGGGTCAACCGCATCAGCCCCAACGCTTCTTTCACGCCGAAATGGTCTGAAAAGCCTCTCCTGAAGTCTTACCAGAAGGAAAAGCCTCCGCTGGGTTGGCCGCGCAGCACCGATTCTCTGTGCCCCAAGTGTGTACCGGAGATCCGCCAGCAGATCATCGACGGCAAGCTGCCCCATGAAGTGCTCCTCAACGAGAAGGTCGGCGAGATCAAGGCCCAGATCATCGAGCGCGAAGGCAAGATCCTGATGATCAAGGACTGCCCCAAGCATGGCCACTTTGAAGATGTGATGGCCATCGACACTGAGTTCTTCCGTCATCTGGAAGAGGTTTTCCCCGGACGCGACATCAAGGCCCACAACGACGACAAACTGCACAACCACGGCACCTCGACCGTAACCCATGGCCGCGGCTCGGTGTTGACCATCGATCTGACCAACCGCTGCAACATGATGTGCGACCCCTGCTTCATGGATGCAAACCAGGTCGGCTTTGTCCACGAGCTCACGTGGGACGAGATCAAGACCATGCTCGACAACGCGATCTCCATCAAGCCGCGTCGTCAGATGTCGGTCCAGTTCTCCGGTGGTGAACCCACATTGTCGCCCTACTTCCTCGACGCCATCGCCTACTCCCGCAAGGTCGGTTATAACTCCGTGCAAGCCGCCACCAACGGCATCGAGTTTGCCAAGAGCAAAGAGCTTTGCCGCGCCGCTGCGGAAGCAGGTCTGCGTTATGCCTATCTGCAATTCGACGGCATCGGCAACGCAGCCAACTCCCACCGCAAGGTCGGCAACCTGTTCGACGTCAAGCTGCAGGCCATCCACAACCTGCACGAAGCCGGTGTCGACATCGTTCCCGTCACCACCATCATCAACGGCATCAACAACGAGCAGGTGGGCCGCATCATTCAATTCGCCCTCGACAACCCCAAGAAGATCAACTTTGTCAGCTTCCAGCCGGTCTCCTTTACCGGTCGTGACGAGGATGTCAGCGACGAGCGCCGCGTGGCACAGCGCTACACTCTCAGCCACATGGCCCACGACGTCAAGAATCAGACCGGGCTAGGCGAACCCACCCGCGACTGGTTCCCCATCAGTTTCATGAGCACTTTCTCCGATTGGGCTGACCTGGTCCACGGGCCCAACGCCGATTGGGGACAGCTGTCCTGCGGATGCCATCCTAATTGCGGCATCGGCATGGCCCTGATGATTGACAAGGAAACCAAGGAAGCGGTCCCGGTCACTGCCTTTCTGAACGCCGATCGCCTGGCCAAGGACGTAGCCAAGATCAACGACGCGGCCCGCGGTAAGTTCCTTTCCGTAGTCGGTGTAACCTTGGCGCTGCTGCGCAACTACGACCCCACTAAGTCGCCTACCCACTTCAAGATCCTTGACTTGCTGCAGAAGTTCGACAAGTGCTTCGGTGCCACCGGCCGCAACTACGGCAAGGTCACCGGCGATCGCACCATGGCGGACATCGAACAGCGCCGCGCCGACCGCTGGAACTTCCTCTTCATCGCAGGCATGTGGTTCCAGGATCTCTTCAACTACGACTTCCGCCGCACCGAGCAATGCATCATTCCCTATGCCACCCAGGAAGGGGAAATCTCCTTCTGCGCTTACAACACCGGCGTGGGCTGGCGCAACATCATCGAGAAGATGCACATGACCGCGACTCTGACCAAGTGGTATGAGGAGCACGGACGGCACGAGATCTTTGCCGGCGGCAAGAAGGTCGGCATGAACAATGCCACCCACAACCTGGTCCTCAACCAGGAGCACGTCACGGCGTCTGCCAATGACACCCTCGACAAGCTGGGTATTGCCAAAAACTCGCGCGAAGAGAAGCTGAAGGCTCGCGACGAGAAGATCAAGACGGACGCCGAAAACGCCAAGATGTCTCGGCTTTATCGCGAGCACGTCCTGGGAGAAAAGCCGCAAGAGGGCTTCATTCCGCTCGACACGTTAATCGCACCGGCTCCCAAGGTGGCTCCGAAAGCGCCCAGCGAAGAACCTGTGATGGGCGACTAACTAATTCCAGCAACATCGGTACAGAAAGGCTGCCAACAATGGCAGCCTTTTTTGTGCTCCAATGGGGGCAATGCGCGCGCTCTGGATTTCAATTCTGCTGGCTGGCTGCCTTACTCTCACCGGCTGCACCATCTACGGCGAAAAGAAACCGCCCACTCTTAAAAGCACGACCAGCGCGGAGCAGTACGAACGCATCTTCTGGTCCACGGTAAAAGCAAAGAACTGGCAGCAGGTCCCCGGCATGCTGGCTGCCAACGTCATGTACAGCGCCGGAGGCAAGATCCTCAGCAAGGACCAGGTCATCCCCTATCTGCAAGCCGCCAACATCGCCGATTTCACCATCACTGGCATGGTAGTCAAGCCAAACGGCCCGGACATGACCCTCCACTACACCCTGCAACTTTCCACCGGCAGCGCCCCAGTCCAGACCTACACCGCATTCAGCGTCTGGCAACAAGTCGGATCAGGCTGGATCCTAACCGTCCACACCGAACAACCACAACCTTGAGGGAACCGGACGAAAATGAAGGGCGCAGCCCAACAATCGCCTTTGCTGAACGATCAGCAAAGATTTGATGGATCGGATCGTGCTTACTGAGGACAGACCAGTCCCGCAGGGACGGCTGAAAAACTATCAACAACACCATCCCGGAAACTTCTTCCGGCTCTCCAACCCCCCACCACCCCTCTGATACATTCAAATTGTGGTTACCCGTCCGGCCGTGATCCGGAAATTCCAACAAGCCCTGTTGACCTGGTTCGACTCCCACGCCCGAGACCTCCCGTGGCGGCAAAACTCCGACCCCTACCGCATCTGGGTCTCCGAGATCATGCTGCAACAAACGCGTGTAACCGCGGTCCTCGACTACTACGCGCGTTTTCTAACCCTATTCCCGACCGTATCCGCTCTAGCGCGCGCGAAAGAACCGGAAGTCTTGGCCGCCTGGAGTGGTCTCGGCTACTACCGTCGCGCCAAGATGATGCACAAAGCCGCGCAGGTACTGGTCCAAGAGCACCAGGGAATCTTCCCTCGCACGGCCGAAGAGTTACGCCAACTCCCCGGAATCGGTGAGTACACCTCTTCCGCCATCGCCAGCATCGCGTTCGGCGAGCCGGTCGCCGTAGTGGACGGCAATGTCGAGCGAGTCCTCCTGCGAGTCTTTCCTGAGCCCGCACCTTACCCAAAGTGGTTTCGCGATCGCGCAGCCAACCTCCTCGATACCCAACGTCCGGGTGACTTCAACCAGTCGATGATGGAACTAGGCGCAACCGTCTGCCTCCCCCAGCGTCCTTTATGTCTTCACTGTCCTGTCCAGCCCTTCTGTAAGACACGTGGCGAGCACCAGCCGCCCCCGCCGAAAAAAATGCACAACCGGCAGATCGCCTATGCCCTGTTGCGCCGTGATCGGCCTGGCATCACCACGGTGTTGCTCCAGCAGCGCCCCTCGTCGGCCTCGCTGATGCCTGGTATGTGGGAACTGCCGGAGATCGAGATGCTGGACAACGATCACCAGCGAGTCGAAGTCACGCTGCGCCATGCCATCACGGTGACGAACTACCGGGTTCACATCCTTCGCTTTTCTGAGCAGGAAGCCAGGCTTCGCTGGCCATCTTGGAAGAGTCCCCAGCAATGGACAAAAAGTTCGGAACTGAGCAGCCTGCCCCTCACCGGGCTCACCCGCAAGGTCCTGCAGCGGTTGCAAATCATGCCGAGAGAGGTTTCACGATAGCTCCAACTCATCTCGCAAAGGCTAGATGGGAAACCGTAATTGTGAAACCCACAAAGGATGTCAGATGGAGAAGTTTCTTTGCCCCGCGCTTTTGCTCCTGGCGTCGCTGGGACACGCTTTGGAAATGCCTGAAGTCCCATCGCTCGCAAAAGTTCCGCCGGCCGCCCGCCAGGCGGCAGCCGGCATCGATCCGGAGAAAATCCGCGCCCACGATCGCTTTCTCTCGAGCGACTTGCTCGAAGGCCGCGGTCCTGGCAAGCGTGGCGGCCAACTCGCGGCAGAATACATCGCCACCCAATTAGCTCTGGCAGGAGCGAAACCCGCCGGCGAGAACGGCACCTACTTCCAGGCCGTTCCCCTGATGGCTGTGCACACAGACGTCGACAAGACCAACTTCACCTTTGTTCCCGCCACTGGCGAACCCATCCCCTTAAAGTACGGCGAAGACTACGTGACCAAGGATCAAACCGGAGCGCCGAGTGTCGATCTCGACGCCCCCATTGTCTTTGTAGGCTATGGGATCAACGCGCCCGAGTATCAGTGGAATGATTTCGCAGGCCTCGACGTCAAAGGCAAAATCCTGCTGGCGATCGTCAACGAGCCGCCATCGACCGACGAAGAGTTCTTCAAAGGCAAGGCCCTCACTTACTACGGCCGTTGGACCTACAAGTTTGAAGAAGCAGCACGGAGGGGCGCAGCCGGGGTAATGGTCATCCACCGCACCGACCTCGCCAGCTACGGATGGGAAGTCGTCCGCAACTCCGAATCGACCGAGACCTCTTATCTGCGGAATGATCCCCTCTCCGTCCTCAAAGCCGCCGGCTGGATCCAACTCAGCGTTGCCCAAAAACTCTTCGCTGCCGCGGGTATGAACGCGGACCAGATGATCCAGGCCGCCGGCAAACGCGGCTTCAAAGCAATAGAGCTCCCCGTACATCTCAAGGCGCACATCGTCAGCAAGGTGCGGAACTACGACTCCGCCAACGTGATAGCCATGGTGCCCGGAGCAGATCCGAGCCCGGGTAACAACGTCCTTTACACCGCCCACTACGATCACCTGGGCATCGATCCCAATGCACCCGGAGACAAAATCTACAACGGCGCCGTGGATAACGGCACTGGCTGCGCCATACTCCTGGAACTCGCGCGTGCCTACGCCACCGCGAAAATCCCTCCGCCCCGCAACGTCTATTTCGCGTCAGTGACGGCGGAAGAGCAAGGACTGCTGGGATCAAAATATCTCGGCATGCATCCCCCGGAACCCATTGGCGATCTCAGCCTGGACCTCAACTTCGATGAGCTGTTGCCCATCGGCTTACCCACCTCGGTCCACGTAAACGGTTCCGAGCGCACCAGTTTTTATCCCGTAGTGGAGAAGACCGCCGCCGCCTTTGGCCTCCAGATCCAGCCGGACGCTACACCCATGGCCGGCCACTACTACCGCTCCGACCACTTCAGCCTGGCCCGCGTAGGCGTGCCCGCATTCTCGATCAGTGAAGGCGATCTCTTCGCCGGCCATCCCGAAGGCTGGGGAAAACAGCAGAAAGCGGAGTATGATGCTCACCGGTACCATCGTCCCGCCGACGAATATAGTCCGGATATGGACTTCCGCACCGATGCCAGGTTGGCGCAATTCGGGTTCTTACTAGGGTGGCAGGCTCTTTCGGTGCCACCAGTGACCTGGAAGCCGGGGGACGAGTTTGAAGCTGCCCGAAAAAAGAGCATCGGGCATTAGGCCCCGTATATAGGTAAAACGCTTTAGAGGTAACCGTGAAATTTTCGCGTGGGAAGGTCATCGCGCTCCTCGCCCTGGCCCTCACTCCGTGCGCGCCGCCGCCGTTGTGGGGGCAGGCCAACAATGCGCCGCAACCAGTCTTGCATCGGCGTGGATACAACCAGGTGGAAGATGAGATGGACACCCGCTCCAGCGGCCGGACCATACTTCCTCTCGAAGCCTCAGGGGAATACACCTTAGGCACCGGGGAATTCGTGGATGTGGAATTGCAACCGGACCGCCTAACCGGCTACATCACCAGGCTAGGTGACCGTGAGAGCGATGAGGGTACCCCGCTCACTTTCTTCTTCGCCACCAGCCGCCTGTCCGGCCAGCGATTCTCCTTCAACACCAGGCAGGTTCACGGCGTGTGGTTCTCCTTTGAGGGAACCATCGTGCGTGGAAACGCCCCAAGTCGGACTCAGCAGGGCTACTACTTGTTGGAGGGCCGTTTGGTGTTGCATGACGTCGCCTCTCAGACGCAGCAGGCGCGCAACGTGTCCTTGCCCCTGGCCCGTCAATAATCCAAACGGCTAGCTTTGTTCACAAAGGATGCGCCATAGCATCAATACAATGAGAAGAGTTTCCAATTCGCCTCAAGAGGAGTTTGTATGGATCGCACAGCAAGCGCAGTGTGGCATGGTGGCCTGAAAGACGGCAAAGGCAAGATTTCGACCCAGAGCGGCGTCTTGAAAGACAGCCAATACTCGTTCGGCACTCGATTTGAAAACGGTATCGGCACCAACCCGGAAGAGCTGATAGCGGCTGCTCATGCGGGTTGTTTCACCATGGCGCTGAGTGCCCAACTCACCACCGCCAACTTGCCGCCGGAATCAATCGAAACCAAGGCCACAGTCACATTCGACAAAACCGACGCCGGTCCGACCATTACCAAGATCCTTTTGGCGACCACAGCCAAGGTGCCGGGTGCGGACAAGGCCGCCTTTGACAAGGCTGCCCAAGAGGCAAAAAACAACTGTCCCATCTCACGGCTCTTCAAAAACAACACCGAAATCACCCTGGACGCCAAGCTCGCCTGATCGAGTCAGGACGTCAGAGGTGGGTTTAGGTACGGGCTAAAAGAGTCTGCGTGAGAACCAGGATTTTCGACTTGGTCGTCCGTTCGAATCTAGCCCAGGACTAACGTCCTGGGCTAAGCTCAGTCAGACCTGCCCAAATTAGATTTGAAAAGCGCCTCGGTTCAGGAACTATTGCTTATGGAACCGTTGCCCTTTCCTTTGTCATCCCGAGCAAGCGACTTGCCTGTGGCAAGCCACAGGCAAGTTAAGAGAGGAATGAACTGGGAGACATCGGGTCCCTTCGACACACGAGTGCCCTCTCCCTTGGCAACAGCCCTCTCCCTTGTCAACAACCCTCTCCTATTTGTCATTCCGAGCGAAGCGAGGAACCTGCGGTGAGCCTCGATCCCTCCCCGATTCCCAAGGGCAAACATACCGCCAATTCAAACCGAGCCTATTTGTCCCCCGACACCACTGTTTCTATCTCCGGACACATTTTGTTCATTAGGAGCAGGCGACTCGCGGTTGCGAGTTGGAAGATCAAATGACCGCCTTCCTGTACCGGCAACAGACGTTCGGGTGCGCCACATCTCGCTCGTTTTTCGCGAGAGGTGGGATACCACGGTATTCGATGTGCAGCTCTGCCGGTTGTCATTAAAAGAGGTTGTGACTTTTTTGATCTTTCTTGTCTTTGGCACACCCAACCAGAATGTTTTTCAAAACCCCCCACAAGGCCGTCATCCTGAGCGAAGCGCCTCGCGGATCTATCACCTAACAGAGGGTTTATAGCGCGTAGTCGAAGGACCCCGGGGATGCTTGTTGGCCGATGCTCTTCACAGCTTTCCGGTCACCAAAACGATCGAGCGAAGCCGACCTGTCCCGGCGTGCCGTGGAGGGATCTGCAGTGTTCGCGGACCTCTGCTGGAAACGCGGAATACTATACCCAAACGAAATTGTCATCTCGACCGGAGCGTAGTGGAGAGATCTGCGGTTTTCTTTTACTTCTCACGCAGATTCTAAGGCTCTCATGAGTCCGCGTTAGACAGCAACCGCTCAAACAGAAGCAACCTGATGCTGTTCGGCCGCACTCTCCTCAAGGCAATCAACAAGTTACATCGTCAAAAAAATCAATTGTTCCGCTAATTTGGACAGCTCTGAAGCTAAGCTCCCTTCGGGACTGAGTTTGGAGATGGAGTTCTTACTCACCCTCTGAAAGCCCGCACCTAAAACCCAAGCAAACCCTCCGGCTTTCAGGCTCCGAGGGTACGTTTTCATTTCATTTCTGCGAAGATCTTTCCCATCGATCCTCCCGCCCCGCTCAACTATTCGCAACGATATACTCGCGAAGACTGCGATTAATCTCGGCAGCCTGGAGAACCCCATTCTCGAGCAGTTGCACCCACTGCTTGGCGGGCTCATCGTGCGACATGGAACCCAGTAGGTAGTTTGCCTGCACGATAATTTCGAGCGCATTGCTCAGATCGTGCGAAAGACGGCGGATTTCTTTGGCCTGTTCCGCTGGGATGGAGGGGGCATTTGGCGTCATTCAGACCTCACCCGGAAGCCAATCACAGTTCCGGAGTCATGCTGGCGTAATCGTTGATGGTTCGCCTGGGCCGGCAGGTAGTTCCCGTTGCGAAACAGTGACTATTGGATCTTCGGTAACCTCATCCCGGTAAATTGAGAATCGGTGCCCGCAGACGTTATTGTAATGGGATGAATCCATATGCACGACACCTAGGCAGCCGCGATCCTCTCAAGGTAGTGGCCACAACCGCAAGACACCTCGAACAACTATCTGCTGCGCTCGGTCCGGCGCGGATAGAGGAATCGCCGGCTCCGGGAAAGTGGAGTCCGCACGAAATATTGTGCCACCTGGCGGATTGCGAGCTGGTTTTCAGCTACCGTCTGCGTCAGACGCTGGCCCAGGACCATCACGTCATCCAACCCTTCGATCAGGAGATCTGGGCAATGAATTATGCCGGCTACGATCCACAGGCTGCGATGATGACCTTCTCCTGCATACGCCAATGGAACCTGATGCTGTTGCGGTCGATCCCGGCGGATGCGATGGCAAAGCCAGTGCTCCATCCGGAGCGCGGAGAAATGACATTCCGCGATCTCATTGAAACCATGGCAGGTCACGACTTGAATCACCTGGCGCAATTGGAAGTGATTGCTGTGCAAGTGCCCCTTAGCCGTTAGCCGCTCATGCAGCCTTGAGGGGACGTTTCCCTGAGGACAAACTCTGCACCAAGGGCATGGCTTCCGCCGTGCCGCACTCTCTTTGGTCGATGAGCTTTCGGGGGCGTATGAGAACCGGAATTTACGAGTCGAGTCCCGCCGAGACGGCTGAAGGAGGATTGCGTCGCGGCCTACTTTCAACCGTCCCTGCGGGACTGAGTTTGGGGTGTTCTCAGTCGACTCTTTAGCCGCGGAGGTAAATTTATCGACCGGGCCCAGCCCCGTTTGATCAACAGGCCTCGCTTTTGTACACTGGAGGTTGCTGCCTATCCAGCCGATCACGCTGGATCCTAACGTGCCGGAGTGGCGGAATTGGCAGACGCGCATGGTTCAGGTCCATGTACTCGCAAGGGTGTGGGGGTTCGAGTCCCTTCTTCGGCACCAACTGTTTCAAGGAATGTTGATTCCAGAGGGATAATCTCTTCATCCCTCTCAATTCAACCTGTTGCCCTTTTGACCGCGCTCATTTTTTCTCCGGTGACAGGGTGACCAGACAGAGCCAGAATTCCCGGATACCGAGCACCGCGTGCGCCAGCTTGGAAAACTCCACCGGCTTGGAGATGAAGTAGTTCGCGTGCGCACCGTACGATTTCACGATATCTTCCTCCGCCTTGGACGTGGTCAAAACCACCACCGGAATGGATTTCAACGTCTCATCGTTCTTGACTTCGAGCAATACCTCCAGCCCGCTCTTGCGGGGCAGATTCAAATCCAAAAGGATGAGGCTAGGCGTTGGCGAGGTCGCATATTTGCCTTCCTTGTGCAGAAAAGCCAGCGCTTCTACGCCATCGTTGACCGTGTGCAGCTTGTTCAAAACTTTGGAAAGCTCAAAGGCCTCGCGCGTCATCAGGGAGTCGCTCGGGCTGTCCTCCACCAGTAGGAGCTCAATCACTTCTGGCTCGAGTTGAATGGCCGCGTCCCGCATTTTGGCGAACATCTGCTTTTTCTAGACTACCCGTGCCTCAACCGAAGATGGCGCCGATAGCGTGAAACGGAAGGTGGTTCCGATTCCAGATTGGGACTCGACCCAAATCCGGCCCCCGTGCCGGTCCACAATCTTCTTACACAACGCCAGCCCCATCCCGGTGCCGGGATAGGTGCGAGCACCCATTCAGCCGGCCGTCCCCAAACGATTCTGGCCTAAACAGGATTCAAGCCCTCGTACCTGCGGCCCTGGTTTTTTCCAACGCCTGGAAGAAGCGATCGCGCCAGGTCAGGACGTCCGCTTGGCGGATCTGGTGGCGCAGACGAAGCATCCGGCGCCTTCTCTCTTCCGGCTTCATTTCCAGCGCCTGCTTGAGCGCCGCGGCAACCCCTACCTCATCGTTCGGATTAACCATAATCGCGCCCACGCGAAGTTCAGGCGCGGCCCCGGCAAATTCGCTCAACACCAGCACTCCATTCACGTCGGTTTTGGCTGCGCAGTATTCCTTAGCCACCAGGTTCATGCCGTCTTTGAGACATGTGATGAGTGCCACATCCGCAGCCCGGTAAACGGCAACCAGCTCTTCCCGGGGCACCGAGCGATAGATGTAGTTGATGGGCACCCAGCCCGGCTCGCTGAATTCTCCGTTCACGTGGGTCACCAGCCGCTCCACCTCCCGCTTCAGCTGGCTATAGCGAGGGATGCCTTCGCGGCTGGGCACGACAATCTGGATCAGCTCCACCTTGCGATGAAATTGCGGGTAATTGCGTAAAAAATTACCGAACGCCTTGATCCGCTCAGGAATTCCCTTGGTGTAATCCAGCCGGTCGACACCCACCGCGATCTGAATTTCATGCGTCTTGGCTTTGATCTGCTTCGCGCGCTCCATCACCGCCGCCGACTCCGACTGTGCAGAGAAGGCGCGAAAGTCAATGCTGATCGGGAAAGCCTCAACGTGCGTGTGGCCGTGCGCGCTCACGACCATGCGGCTCTCGCCCCGGCCGGAAATCTTGACCGATGGAACAAAGTGGCGGAGGCACGCAATCAGGTTCCGCTGGTCGCGTCCCGTCTGCACCCCAACCAGGTCATGGGCCAACAGGTCCTGCAGAATTTGCTGCCGCCAAGGCAGCTTGGCAAAAATGTCGGGCGACGGAAACGGAATGTGCAGAAAGAACGCGAGCCTCGCATTCGGACGTCTGCTGCGCAAAGTCTTGGCCACTTGCATGAGCTGATAGTCATGGATCCAGATCAGGTCGCCAGGACGAGAAGACCGCTCGACCTCATCCGCGAACTTGCGATTGACTCGTTCGTAAAAATCCCAATATCGGGGGTCGAAGTTGCAGCGCGATTGCAGATCGTGGAACAGCGGCCAAACAATCTCGTTGGAGAAACCCTCGTAGAAGTTGCTCCGCTCCTCCTGGGTCAGGAAGAGTGGCGCGTATTTGTAGGGACTATTTCCGCTCGTCTTTTCCAGGATCTTGCGGATCTGCGGTGAATCCTCAGTCCCTCCGGAGCCTACCCAGATACCACCGTGATCCTTGAGCAGAGGCTCGAGTGCGCTCACCAGGCCGCCGCTGCTCGGCACTCCTTTGAGCTTGCCATCCTCCGTCGTGAACGTAATCGGGATGCGATTGGAAACCAACACCAGTTTCGGGGAGCTCATGGCGAAACCCTCGCGGCCACCGTCGAAGACGCGCTGAGTGAGTTGCCAATCCACGCGTCCAGGAACTCCAGAAGTTCCTCCGGCGGGCGTAGCCAAAACCGGGCGAACGAGGCGCGAACCTCACTGCGTACCAGTATGGAATATCCCCTGTTCCCAACCGAAACAAAGGCGTCTTCATCCGTGAGATCGTCGCCCAGGTAGGCTACCGGGACCTCACCCGGCTCCTGGGAGAGAATCTCCGCTACTGCGGTTCCCTTTGTCCGGTCGGTCGAGCGTAGCTCCAAACCCCCATCGAAGGGCAGCAGGTGCAGTCCACCTGGTTGGCCGATGCGGGCAAAGACAGATTGAACCAGGGAGCGAATCCTTTCTTGCATGGCAGGCTCGAAGCTGCGCCAGTGGATGGCCAGCGAGGTGGGCTTGACCTCCAGCGTTTCGGACAACCCAAGGGCTGACATCTCCAGCCCCACCTGCTCCAAAGCAGCCTGCTGAACAGGGCTAAGCGCGAAAACTTCATGGTTCCCGTCGCTTCTCAGTCGTTCCCGGCCATGGCTGCCCCAGATTTCCGCCCGGATACCGGGACACAGCAGATCGTGAAGCTCACGGGCTGAACGCCCGGAAACCAGTACCAGGCGGACTTGGGAGAGCGTCGAAAGGGTCGCGAGCCGCTCCTCCACTCCGGAATACGGGGTCGCCGCAAAACGGTCGATGTGGAAGGGCGCCAGCGTGCCGTCATAGTCGAGCATCAGCACCGACCGGGGCGCCGAACGTAGCCGCTCTTCCAGGGCCGCCGTCGCTGCGGACCTCGTCCAATGCTGGGGGAATTGATTCATAAGCAGTGGTTGGATGCCCGGTCCGCTCAAACTGGAGTCTACTCCAGCTCGTTCCTGCCTCAACCCGGCGGCATATACTGATATTTCTACCTAAGAGACATGGAGAGTCAACTTACAAGGATCCTGGACAGCACCCGCCGCGGACTGCAGGGAAGGAAAGACGTTTCGTCCATCCGGGCTCTGGAGCAAGCGGCAGCTGCCCACCAACCGCGAGGCTTTGCTCGTGCGTTGCGGCAGAAGGCAGCAAGTGCCCCGGCGGTCATCGCTGAGCTGAAGAAAGCGTCCCCTTCGAAGGGCTTGATTCGTCCAGACTTCGATCCCGCAATCCTGGCAGCGAGCGTGGCACGCGGCGGCGCCGCAGCCCTTTCCGTGCTTACCGACGAACCCTTTTTTCAGGGCAGTCTGCATAACCTTGAAGTGGCTTCCCAATCCTGCAACCTGCCTTGTCTGCGCAAAGACTTTATCGTCGATGAGTTCCAGTTGCTTGAGGCGCGCGCCCATCGGGCCGACGCCATCCTGTTGATCGCCGCGGCCTTGAGCGACCTCGAACTCCATCACCTGGCAGCGCAGGCCCACGCCCTGGAACTGGACGTCCTCTGCGAGGTGCATACGGCCGAGGAGCTGGACCGGGTGCTGGATCTTGACTGCGACGCGGTCGGCGTCAATAACCGCGACCTCAAAACATTCGTGGTGCGTCTCGAAGTCTCGCTCGATCTCGCCGCCCGGCTGCCGGCTGCGGCAGTTCGCGTGAGCGAAAGCGGCATCGAGACCGCTGAGGACATGAACCGGCTGCGGGCCGCGGGCTTCCATGCCTTTCTTATCGGCGAGTCGCTCATGCGCCGGCCTGACCCGGGAACGGCGCTCGAGAGCCTGCTGTCAGCAGCAGAGCGTGCGCCAGTGGGCAAGTGAAAGGCTGCCATGTGGATCAAAATTTGCGGCAATACCAGCCTCGAAGACGCACGGTTCGCAGCCGAGGCCGGTGCCCATGCAGTCGGCTTTGTGTTTGCTCCAAGTCCGCGGCAGGTTGAACCTGAACTGGTCAGCAAAATCACCCAACAGCTGCCCGCGCAGTTAGAGAAATACGGCGTTTTCGTGGACGCGGGCTTCGATGAAATTGCTGCCACTGTTGCTGCATGTGGTTTGACCGGGGTGCAGATTCATCGCTCGTCCGACGAATCTCTGCCTTCGCGCCTCCGCCGCCATTTTCTTCCCCGGCGGATCGGTATTTTGCGTGTCCTCCACTACAAGGATCACGATCCCGTATTCGATCAGCAGTTGAGTGAATTAGGCCGGAACGATGCTCTGGATGGGGTGCTGGTGGACTCATCGACGACGCGGGCAGTCGGGGGCACGGGCACTGCCTTCAACTGGCTGCAAGCACGAAACAGCTTCCTCCGGGCAGCGCCGCATCTACGCTTGATTGCGGCCGGCGGCCTCTCGCCGGAAAACGTGAAGCAGGCGATTCAGATCCTTCGACCGGGGGGCGTAGATGTGGTGAGCGGCGTCGAAACGGCCCCGGGCAAGAAGGACCCCGCCAGGGTCCTGGCATTTATTCGTTCGGCACAAGAAGCAGCGGTAGAGATCGTAGCCACGTAAGCAAAGATTGAGGAGAGTCATCGTGAACACAGTCACTAGTACCGTTGCCGGCCGGTTCGGCGCCTATGGGGGGCGCTATGTTCCCGAGACCCTGATGGCCGCCCTGGAAGAACTGGATCACGCCTACGCGCAAGCCCAGGCGGATCCGGTCTTTCACGCCGAGCTCGACATGTTGTTGGCGGATTATGCCGGACGCCCCACTCCGCTGTACCTGGCCTCACGTCTGACCAGCCAACTCGGCGGGGCGAAGATTTATTTGAAACGCGAAGACCTGCTGCACACCGGAGCCCACAAGATTAACAACTGTCTCGGCCAGGGGCTGTTGGCGCGTCGTATGGGCAAACATCGTGTCATTGCCGAGACCGGAGCCGGGCAGCACGGCGTTGCCACTGCCACTGTGTGCGCACTCTTTGGCATGGAGTGTGTGGTCTACATGGGCGAGGAAGACATGCGGCGTCAGGAGCTCAACGTCTATCGCATGCGCCTCCTCGGGGCAGAGGTCCGCGGCGTCAGTTCCGGCTCTCGCACCTTGAAAGATGCGATCAATGAAGCCATGCGCGATTGGGTCACCAACGTCCGCACCACCCACTATCTGCTCGGCAGTGTCCTGGGCGCACATCCTTACCCCACCATGGTGCGTGATTTCCATCGCGTGATCGGCCAGGAAATCAAGCAGCAGATTCTGGAGAAGGAAGCCAGCCTGCCGACCGCGGTGCTGGCCTGCGTAGGCGGCGGTTCCAATGCGATCGGCGCATTCTACGATTTCATAGACGAGCCCAATGTCCGCCTCATTGGCGTCGAAGCCGGTGGACGGGGCTTTGCCTTGGGCAGCCACGCCGCACGCTTTCGGGGTGGTAGCCCCGGCGTCCTGCAGGGTACCTACTCCTACGTTCTGCAGGACGAGGCCGGCCAGGTTTCGTTGACTCACTCCGTCTCTGCCGGCCTGGACTATGCTTCCGTAGGACCGGAGCATGCCGCCCTGCATGATTCAGGGCGCGCCGAATATGTTTCCGCTTCTGACGAAGAAGCCCTCGTCGCCGCCCAGCGGCTGGCTCGGACCGAAGGCATCGTGCCCGCGCTCGAGAGTGCGCACGCGGTCGCGGAATGTATCCGGATTGCCCCCGGTCTGGCGCCGGATGACATACTGGTAGTGAATCTATCGGGCCGCGGCGACAAGGACATGGGCATCATGGTCCGCGAGCTGCACCTGGCCCCACAAGCAAAAGCCCCGGAAGCCAAAGAAGAATCAAAAGCAAATGCCGATTGAATTCAACAAAAAGCCCGGACTCGTCATCTATCTCACCGTTGGTGATCCAGACCTCGCGACAACGCGCGACATAGCCTTAGCCGCCATCGATGCCGGGGCGGACGTGCTCGAGCTCGGGGTGCCCTTCAGCGATCCCATAGCCGATGGCCCGGTGATCCAGCGGGCCAGCGAGCGTGCCGTGGCTAACGGTACACGTCTGCAGGACGTTCTCTCTCTGGCTGCTGAACTGCGTGCCATGCGGCCCTCTGCCGGCCTGGTGATCTTTTCCTATTTCAATCCCGTGCTGCGCTTCGGTCTCGAGCGTTTTTGTGTCCAGGCTGCCAACTGCGGCGTCGATGGCGTGTTGATCACCGACATGATCGTGGAAGAGGCCGCGGAGTATCTGAACCAGTTGCACCACAACGGCCTGATGCCGATTTTTCTGGCAGCACCCACCAGCAGCGATCACCGCCTGAAAATGATCGCCGAAGTTTCGGACGGATTCGTTTATGCCATCTCGCGCGTGGGCATCACCGGGGCCCAGCAAAACCTGGCCAACGATGCCCGCCGCCTGGTCGAGCGTTTGCGCCGTTTCACGCGGCTGCCGATTGCCGTCGGTTTCGGCATCTCTACCCCGGAACACGTAGCTGCCGTGGGCGAGTTCGCCGATGCGGCGGTCATTGGCAGTGCCATCGTTTCTCTGATAGAGAAGTCCGGCCCCGGCAAGGCTCCGGCTGCGGTATCAACCTTTCTTCAGGGACTCAGGCAGGTTCCTGTTCAACAGTAAACCGAGGGCCGGAGCCGAATCATACAGAGCAAGGGAAGTGCATGGATATTGTTGACTGGCGAATGAAAATTGATGAGTTGGATCGTCAAATCGTGGCCCTGATCAGTGCGCGGGCCCACGCCGCGCAGGAGATTGGCAAGCTGAAACGTTCCACCTCGATGCCGGTATATGAGCCCAACCGTGAGCGCGTGATCTTTGAGAATGTGCGCGCCGCCAATAAAGGACCGCTCCCCGATATCGAGCTGACCCATATTTATGAGCGCATCATCGATGTGATGCGGGCGCTGCAAAAAGATGAGCTGGCGTCCAAAACAGGAGAGACAGGAAAGTAATCATGATAGTTGCCATGCAGGAAAGAGCGACCGAGGAAGACATCCAGGGGGTGATCGAACGCCTCGTTCAGGTCGGGTTCAATGTTCATCGCACCACGGGCGCCATCCAGACCGTGTTGGCGGGCGTGGGTACGCCCTCGCATTTCGATCACAAAGACTTCGAACTGCTGCCCGGCGTTGCCGAGGTAGTGCGCATCTCCTCCCCTTACAAGCTGGCAGGACGAGGGTTCCGGCCGGAGGGAACCATCGTTCGTTTCCCCAACGGAGTGGTTGTGGGTGGAGATGAGATCGTCGTCATGGCCGGCCCCTGCTCGGTGGAATCGCGCGAGCAAATCTTTACCATTGCCGACCAGGTAAAGTCCGCCGGCGCCTCGTTCCTCCGTGGAGGAGCCTTCAAACCGCGAAGCTCCCCGTATTCCTTCCAGGGAATGGGATTGGAAGGCCTCAAGCTGCTCCGCGAAGTGGGCGACCGGACTGGACTGCTGATCATCAGCGAGGTCATGGAAATCTCCCAGATCGACCTCATGTTCCCCTACGTGGATGTATTTCAGGTGGGTGCCCGCAACATGCAGAACTTCAACCTGCTGCGCGAGATTGGTTTGGTCCGCAAACCCGTGCTCCTGAAGCGCGGCATTGCCGCAACCCTCGAAGAGCTCCTTCTGTCGGCGGAATACATCCTGGCTGGTGGCAATTACGACGTGATGCTTTGCGAGCGAGGCATTCGCACCTTCGAGACCTACACCCGCAACACCATGGACATCTCGGCCATACCCGTGATCAAGAAGCTCTCGCATCTGCCCATGCTGGCTGATCCTTCGCACGGTGTCGGCCGCCGTGACAAGGTCGCCCCTATGGCCCGCGCTGCGGTCGCGGCCGGCTGTGACGGGCTCCTGATCGAAGTCCATCCCAACCCCGACAAGGCATTGTCCGACGGAGCCCAGTCGCTTTTTCCCGAACAATTCGACAAGCTCATGGACCAGCTGCGCATCATCGCCTCGGCCGTGAACCGAAACATCAGAGCTGAGGTCCCTGTAGTTTGAATACTTTAGCTCGTAGCGCGCTTTCTCGGATGCTCCCCGTGGACCCCTTTTAACGCTTTTTGCGCTTTTTGCGCACTTTTAGTCGGATCACCGGCGTGGCAGGAAGCCAATGACCATCCAGCGCATAACGATCATCGGCACCGGCCTCATCGGCGCATCCATTGGGCTGGCCCTACGAGCAGCTCAATTTCCGGGGAAAGTCATCGGGTGGGACCGTAACCCCTCCCAGGCGCAGTTGGCGCTGGAGCGCGGAGCCGTCGACCAATTGGCGGACGATCCCGTCACTGCAGCTGTGAGCAGCGACCTCATCCTTCTCAGCGGCCCCGTCTTTGCCATTCAGGACTGGATGGAGAGACTCGCTCCCCATCTGAAGCCTCGTCAACTGGTCACCGATGTCGGCAGCGTGAAGGTAGCGATCGCGGCTCGGGCGCTGCCGCTCTTTGGCGGTCCCGGCCAGGCCGGCTTTCTCCCCGGCCATCCCATGGCGGGCAAGGAAGTGAGCGGCGCCGCCAACGCTGATCCGCAGCTCTTCTCGAATGCCGTCTGGCTCTTCACCGAGTTTGCCGATCATCCACTGGCAGCAGAATGGCGCAGATGGGTGGAGCGCATTGGCGGTCGAACCATGGATATCCTGGCCGCGAGGCATGATGAAATCTGTGCTTGGGTCAGCCATCTGCCCCAGTTCTTATCAACGGCCCTTAGTGCCATGCTGGAAGATCGCTTTGGTGACGCACCGGATCTGCGCGCCATCGGAGGCCGGGCCCTGCGCGAGATGACGCGGCTCGGAGCCAGCCCATATTCCATGTGGCGCGACATTGCCCATGCCAACGATGACGAGATAGCCGATGCGTTGTTATCGATGGAGCAGCGGATAGCCTACCTGCGGGAAAACCTCAAAACCCCCGAACTGCGAGACGAGTTCGAGCGAGCCAATCATTTCCGAACCAATCGCTGAGCGGAACCACTTGAGCTGATCAGTCCAAAGAGCGTCCGTGAGAACCGCCATCACAGAAATTTAGTCCCGCAGGGACGGTTGAACTTAGTTGAACTTAGCCCATGACGCAGTCCTGGGTCAGCTTGCACCGTTGAAGAGTCCCGTAGGGACGGCAGGCATTTTTTTTTAACCCAAACAATTCCCGTAACTTCTACAGCATCAAAACACTCACATCAGTTCCACGATCGTCTCCAACCGTGGCGCAGGGTATGATGCGAGTGGGGCTTTTGACAATAACCTGCGCCACAGAGACGATGTTCGAGAGAACCGGACTCAAACGATGGCAATAGAGAATTTGGGAGCAAAATATCCCGGTCCGCTCGGTGGAGACCCGGAAAGCCTGTTCGAACGATGTTCATGGCTCTACGCATTCTGTCGTGAGCATCTCTTCCGCGATCACACCGCTGCCATATCCAGCGCTCTTTGGCCCGGCACTCGCCCTGGCCCTGAAACTCACCTCCTGGAAATTGCCTGTGGTCCCGGCTTCTACGCCTGCAGTCTCGCGCAGCGTTACCCTGACATTCAAATTACCGGCGTCGATCTTTCCGAGCGCCTGCTTTCCCGCGCCAAAGACCGGGCGGACATCCGTCGCTTGAAGAATTGCCAATTCGTAAAAGCCAACGTGCTCACACTGTCCCAATCGTTTGAGCCAGTGGATGCTATCGTCGCCAGCCGCTTGCTGATGGTGGTGGGAGATCGCCCTCAGGCGCTGCGCGAAATTTTCTCCGCCCTGCGTCCCGGCGGACGTTGCTTCATCGCCGAGCCCACATCAGCCCTGCGCGCCATGGTCCCCCTCTCCTGCATGTGGCTTCTTGCTCGACTCATGGGTGACTGGAGCACCCGATTCCACGAATCCGGCCGCGCAGCCGTGCTCAACCAGGACGAATTCCAGTCCCTGATCGCCACCCAGCCCTGGAGCACGGTCAGCACGTGGCAGGATAACTGGTATCAGTACGCGGTGTGTGACCGGAGCTGCTGACGTTTGCCATACAAGGTACTGCAACCCGGAGAAGTAACAGGCATTTTCCCTGCAGGTGTACGCAGCGGCTGCTGCGCTTTGGCAGTGATGGCCAAGGCTCCGCGCCCGGGCAAAGTAAAAACCCGGCTCTCTCCTCCGTTAACCCCGGACCAGGCCTCAGCCCTCAACATTTGCTTTATCCGCGACACCACGGAAAACATCCAGCAGGTAACGCTAGCCAGCAACAGCGCAGGCCTGGTCGCTTACACGCCGGTAGGGGATGAGAGCGCTTTCGATGGCCTCCTGCCCTCCGGTTTCCAGCTTTTAGCACAGCGAGGCGACGGTTTTGGAGACCGTCTTCTCTACGCATCCGAGGATCTCTTCTCCTGCGGGTTCAGCGCCGTATGCCTGATCGACTCTGATAGCCCGACGATGCCGCAGGCCGTATTGCTGCAAGCGGTCGAGAGGCTGTCGTCTGCAGGCGATCGAATGGTGCTGGGCGGATCGGATGATGGCGGCTACTACCTGATCGGCATCAAGCGTCCGCATCACCGGCTCTTCGAGCAAATCGAATGGAGCACAGAGCGGGTGTTTGAGCAGACACTGGAGAGAGCCCGGGAAATCGGCTTAAGAGCGGAACTGCTTCCCACCTGGTACGACGTGGACGATGCAGCCAGCCTTGAACGGCTCCGGCGGGAGCTCGCCGCTCCATTGGGTGCCAGATACGCGGGTGCCGGATATGACGCACAACACACCCGGGATTATCTCCAGAGGCTGCAGGTCGCGCAGGCAAGCTTCACCACGAGCACCGCATGTTGACCCGCCGCTGGGCTCCGGAATGGTGGACCAACGCAGCACTTGCCTTGCTGGGACTTGCGCTGGTGGCCCTCTGCCGCCAGGGCGTAAATGAGATTCATCACTTCGTAATTGGTTTCGGGCTGGTCGACATGTACCAGGCTCTCCTCTACCTGGTAGCGGTCTGGGTGGTGCTAAACCGGCCTGTAAACCGCTGGACCTTCATCATCATTTTGGTCTGTGCCATCGCCTGCAGGCTGGTCTGTCTCTTTTCTCCGCCCTTCCTTTCCACCGATGTTTTCCGCTATGTGTGGGACGGACAAGTACAGGCCGCCGGCATCAATCCCTTTCGCTACATTCCAGCCGATACTCATCTCGCCTTCCTGCGCGATCTCGATATCTATCCCCACATCAATCGACAGAACCTACGCCCACACCATCTATCCCCCGGGCGCACAAATGCTCTTCCTGCTCATCACCCGCATGGGCGCATCCATTCTATGGATGAAGGCCGGCATGGTCGGTCTGGAGTCGCTCACCATCTGGATCCTGGTCAGGCTTTTGAGCGCCCTGGGTGTACGCCGCGAACAGGTATTGATCTATGCCTGGCACCCGATGCTGTTTTGGGAAGTGGCCAGCAGCGGTCACGTGGATGGTGCGGCGCTCCCCTTGATTGCTCTTGCGTTGCTCTTCTACGTCCGCCACAAACCGGTGGCAACCGGAGTCGCCCTGGCAGCCGCGACCCTGATTAAGCTCTACCCCATTGCCCTCTTCCCCGCGCTCTACAGGCGAAGCGGGTGGCGCGACTGGAGGATGCCGGCCACCGTGGCCGGACTCGTGGCGGCCGGATACGCCTGCTATGCCAGCGTGGGTTGGCATGTGCTGGGCTTTTTGCCTGAGTATGCCAAGGAAGAAGGGCTGGAATCGGGCAGCCGCTATTTTCTGCTCACCCTGGCCCGCCATAGTCTGCACTGGGAGGCTCTCCCAACTGGCGCATTTTATGCCTTTGCTGCTTTGCTGCTGTTGGGGTTAGCGCTCTGGGCCTGGTGGACGAGCGAGGCCGGCGCGTGGTCTGCGGTTCGCTCTTCCTTCGTGCTCGCGACCGCCCTCATGTTGCTGTTTTCCTCCCACTACCCCTGGTACTACCTGTGGCTGTTGCCCTTTGTGTGCCTGATCCCGTACGTGCCCATGCTTTATTTCACTACCGCATGTTTTTATCTCTACACCACCCAGCTTGCTAATCCCGGCCCAGCCATGTACTACATGTTTGAATGGCTATATGCCACTACCGCCCTCTTGGCGTTATGGTGCATGGGGACTCGTCGATTGGAAGCGAGATTATCCCGTGGGCGAACCACGGCCCCCAAAGCATTCGCCGTCTATGCGAGGAACTCATGAGCGAGAGTCTTTCTGTACTACCGCAGCAGGACATGCGGCGTTACTTCGAGAAGCCGGAAGATCAGCTCTCAGTGATCATGGAGGCTGATCCCGTCTGCCTCTACCTGGAGACCACCAACCGCTGCAACCTGTTATGTACCACCTGCCCGCGCACCTTCGAAGAACTCGAGCCCGAGAAGGATATGTCGTGGGAGCTATTCACCAGCATCATCGATCAGTTTCCGAAGATCGCCCGGGTGGTGCTGCACGGTGTGGGCGAGCCGATGCTGGTGAAAGAACTGCCACGCATGATCCGCTATTTGAAAGATCGCGGCGTCTACGTGCTCTTCAATACCAACGGCACCTTGTTAACCAAGAGCAATGGGCAGGCCTTGATCGACGCCGGCCTGGATGAGCTACGGGTTTCGCTCGATGCAGCTGAGTCTTCCGTCTTCCAGATGGTACGGGGAAAAGACATGTTCGACCGTATCGTGGCCAACGTGGGCAACTTCATCGAAATGCAGCGCGCCACGAATACCCGATCACCGCGTGTTTCTCTCTGGCTCACCGGCTTGCGGGAAACCCTCGCGCAACTCGAGGCCTTCGTGCGCTTGGCGCATCGCCTGGGTGTCATGGAAGTTTATCTGCAAAGGATGGTGTACCTTCCCGAAGGACAAGGACTGGCACGGCCTGAGTCTGCCCTGTTTGAACACACCACCGAGCAAGAAGAGCAAGTGATACAACGAGCCGAGGCAGTGGCGCATGAACTGGGCGTGTACTTCTGCGCGTCTGGCGCTACGGAGCCGCAGGTCAGCATCAAGAAGCGCAAAGACGACAGCCCCTGGTCCCTCTGCCGCCGTCCCTGGAGCCTGATGTATATCACCGCCAACGGCCAGGCATTGCCCTGTTGCATCGCGCCGTTCTCGATGCGCGGCTATGACAGCTTTACCTTGGGTAACGCAACCCAGCAGACCATGCGTGAGATCTGGAACGGAGAAAAATACCAGGACTTTCGCCGCGCCTTGCTGAGCCCGCACCCGCCTGCTGCCTGTGCCAATTGTGGTTTGCGCTGGAGCCTCTGATTTGGCCCACGGGGTTTCGGTTGTCATTCCCGCATTGAACGAAGCGGAGAACATCGGAGCGGTCGTTCGTGATATGCCGTGGAATTTGATCCGCGAATGCATTGTCGTGGACAACGGCAGCACCGACGCAACTGCGGCGGAAGCAGCCGCAGCCGGTGCCAGGGTGGTGGCCGCGCCGCAGCGCGGATATGGCAGAGCATGTGCGGCGGGAGCCGCTGCTGCGGACAAGGGGTCCGGCATTCTGGTCTTCATGGACGGCGACGGCAGCGACGTGCCGGCCGAAATGGGCCAACTGTTGCAACCCGATTCTGGCCGGGGATTGCGATTTCGTGATTGGATCCCGCATGCGAGGCAAGCGTGAGCCTGGCAGCATGCAAGTCTCGCAGATCTTTGCCGGCTGGCTAGCGGGACTTCTGCTCAAGCTCCTCTACCGCGTTTCGTACACCGACATGGGGCCCTTTCGCGCCATCAAGCGGGATGCTCTCGCTCGCCTGCAAATGCGCGAAGAAACCTACGGCTGGAATCTGGAGATGCAGATGCGAGCCGCGCAATGCGGCCTGCGCATCCGCGAAATCCCAGTGAGCTGTCGCAAGCGCGCCGGAGGCGTCAGCAAGGTAGCCGGCTCGCTCAGCGGCTCCTTCAGAGCCGCCATTCGCATCACCCAAACCCTTGTACGCGTGGCCTCCACTCCCAAGCCCTAAATTGACTACCAAACCCGGGTGCCCCATATCTCGCTGGTTTTTCGCGAGATGTGGGATGCCACGGATCCTGACCGGGTACTTCACAGGACACAACCAACCCAAAGGAAATCGGACAAAGGAAATCGGACGGGTGGGCGCAGCCCCATCAATCGCTTTCCCTCGATTCCCCAACCAGATCCGTAGCACCTAAGCAGCGCTCTCAATCGTCTTCCACTCCTCCGCCGAAAGCTGCAACTTCGCCGCCCCCATATTCTCTTCCAGATGTTTCACAGAAGAGGTCCCCGGTATTGGAATCAGAACCGGCGAATGGTCAAGCAACCAAGCCAATGAAATTTGAGCAACGGTAGCATCATGTTGTTTGGCAATCTTGTCGAGCGGGCCACCGGGCTTCGCGAGCTTCCCCGCCGCAACAGGAAACCACGGGATAAACGCGAGATGATCCCGCTCGCAATACTGCAACACCTTCTCGTGTTGTCGATCGCTCAGGTTGTATTGGTTCTGTACGCTGACGATTTTGACCGTCTTACCTGCCCGATCAATCTCAGCCGATGAAACTTCCGATAATCCGATATGCCGAATCTTCCCCGCCTTCTGCATCTCTTTGAGTGCGCCCAGGCTCTCTTCTACCGGAACCTTAGGGTCGATCCGATGCAGTTGGTAAAGATCAATCCTCTCCAACTTAAGCCGGCGCAAACTCATTTCCACGCACTGCCGCAGATATTCCGGGCGGCCGACCATCTCCCATTTATTGGGCCCGGATCGCGCGAACCCACCCTTGGTCGCAATCACGAATCCCTTGGGATACGGATACAGCGCTTCAGCAATGATCTCTTCGCTGACCTCAGGACCGTAAGCATCCGCGGTATCGATGAAGTTAACGCCGAGTTCCACCGCGCGCTGCAGCACTTTGCGTGCTTCGTCGCGGTCTTTGGGTTCGCCCCAGATGCCCGGGCCTGTCAAGCGCATGGCTCCATACCCGAGCCGGTTGATGGTGAGGTCTCCACCGAGCGAAAAAGTGTCCGTCGTTTCTGTTTGCAACGTTGTCATACCCCTTCAGATTCGCCGCCCGTATGATTGGTTTCTCATTGTGCCAGGCACCGCCACCATTGTCGGAGCAGGTCCCAACGGATTAGCCGCCGCCATAGTCCTGGCCAACGCCGGCTTCGCCGTGGAGGTAAGGGAGGCAGCATCCGTCGCCTGGCGGAGCCGCGCGCTCGGCGGAACTCACCTTACCCGGCTTCCTGCACGATCTGGGATCCGCCGTGCACCCGATGGCCGTGACCTCGCCCTTCTTCTCCACTTTGCCGCTGGAGGAAGCTGGGTTGCGCTGGATCTATCCTTCCGCGGAACTCGCGCATCCACTGGACGATGGGACCGCCGTCATCCTGGAACGTGATATCGGAAGCACAGCCTGCCAATTAGGGACAGATGCAGCCGCGTACCGTCGCCTGTATGCCCCGCTCTTGGCCAGCTGGGACGGCCTTCGCCACGACCTGCTCAAGGCAGTCGGCTGGCCCAATCATCCGATCGCCATGGCCCGTTTCGGCTTGCTGGGCTTGCGCTCCGCGCGCGCTCTGGCCGACAGCCACTTCAAGGGAGTGCGCGCCCGTGCGCTCTTCGCCGGACTCGCGGCGCACTCATTCCTGCCCCTTGAATCGCCCGTCTCCGCGGCTTTCGGCCTGGTGTTAGGGGTGGCTGGCCACGCGGTCGGTTGGCCCATTCCGCAAGGTGGAGCTCAGTCTATCGCGGATGCACTCGTCGTCTGTCTCCAAAAAGCCGGCGGTAGGGTCACCACAAATACCCCGGTGAAATCGCTGCAGGGCTTGGGAGATCTGGCTCTGCTGGACATAACTCCGAGTCAATTGCTGGACCCTCGGTGGCGGAGAACTCCCCCTCTCCTTTCGGCGGCAACTCCAGCGCTACCGCTACGGTCCCGGAGTTTTTAAGGTGGACTGGGCGCTGAGCCAGCCCATTCCGTGGCGTGCCAAAGAATGCCTGCGAGCAGGCACCGTCCACCTGGGCGGCACCTTCGATGAAATTGCGGCTTCCGAACGCGCTGCCCGGCCGCGGCGCAATGAGCGATCGCCCCTTCGTCCTGCTCTCCCAGCCAACACTGTTCGACCCCAGCCGCGCACCTCTGGGAAAGCATGTGGCCTGGGCCTATTGCCACGTGCCCAATGGTTGGCCCGGATCTGCCCTGCAAGCGATCGAAGACCAGGTGGAGCGCTTCGCACCCGGCTTTCGCGACTGCATCCTGGGCCGGGCGGTCTTTAACACCGAGGCAATGCACGCCTGGAACGAAAACCTGGTGGGAGGCGATATCAACGGCGGCTCGTTTGCCGGCCTGCAGTTCTTCCTGCGGCCGACCTGGCGTCAGTACGGTACTCCGCTCTCGGGTGTGTACCTCTGCTCCTCGTCAACACCCCCCGGGAGGCGGGGTCCACGGCATGTGTGGCTATTGGGCAGCACAGAAAGCGCTGAGGGGGACTCTCAGGCGCTATAAAGGACCTCGAGCATCGTGAAATCATCATTAGGCGGCGCGCCGGCCATGAAGCTCTCGACCTTGCTCAACACCCCCTCGATGGTGGAACCTTCCAGAGCCGCTTCCAGCCGGTCCTCGCCAAAAAAATCCCCATTCATACTTTCTGCCTCGGTGACGCCGTCTGTGGCCAGAACAATCCGGTCCCCGGGCTTGAGCTGCAAACGCTCAGAAGCGAAAGTAGCCTCTTCGATCAGCCCCACCACCATGTTGGCGTTTTCCAGGCGCCTGACTCCGCCGCTATTGGCCAACATGGGCTGCACATGCCCGCAGTTGACATATTCAAAGGTGCCGTCCGGTCCCAGCTTGACCAGGATCATGGTGGCGTATTTCTGCACATTTTTCTCGCAAATGTAGCGATTGGCCACATCCGCGATCTGCGCCAAGCGGCTGCCCAGCCAGCAGCAATCCGTAAAGCAGACCCTGCAGCGTAGAGGCAAGGATGGCCGCCGACACACCTTTGCCCGAAATGTCGGCAATCACCACGTAGAGGCCGTCCTGAGTAGCGATGACGTCATAAAAGTCGCCCCCTACCTCCTTGCAGGCGACGCTGCGAGCATGCACCCGCGCATAGGGCAGATTAGGGATGGCGAATTCCATCAGTCCCTGTTGAATGGCAGCCGCGATGTTGAGTTCTTCGCGGTAGCGCCGTGCCGATTCTTCCGCTTGGGCAAGAAAGGCGTTTTCCACCAACGCGGCCGCTTCGGTCGAGATCGTCTCCAGAAGATCGTTGTCCACCTGGCTCAGTTTGCCGGGCTGCAGCCGGCTGTCCAGGTACAGAACGCCGAGGATATCTTTTTCATGCAAATCACTGCTGGCTGCCCGCTTGCGCAGCGGAATGCAATACACCATGCGGATACTCTGCTGCACCATGCTTTCCGTGCGCGAGTTGGCCTCAGCCGACAACGTGTCGGTGACAATGAACTTAGAGGCTTTGAGGGCCTCGGCAATGGCACTGTGGGAGATCGTCGAATCGTCCTCCAGACGATCGCCTTTCAGGCTGCGCCCCGCGGCCAGGGTCAACTTCCCCTTCTCGTCCCTGAGGAATACATAACCTCGCTCCACCTGGGTCAACTCCAGGGTCGCTTCCACCAGCGTTGCCAGGATTTCATTGACCGCGCCCAAGGTATTCAACCGTTGCGCCGCAGCCAGGAACCAGCTCAGCTTCTCCAGGTCGGAAGTAGGGGTCGAAATCGCATGCAGTTCGTCCAACAATTTGTGGATGGTCGAAGTGCTTTCCCGGGCGGGGCCGAAGCGTAGCGAGGGGCCGTTCAGCGAACCCAGGCGAATTTCGTCCCCCGGCTTCAATGCCTCGCGATCCACCAGCGGCTTGGCATTGAGAAAGGTGCCATGGCGGCTGCCACAGTCGATTACGTGAAACTGGCCCTTCTCATAGACGATGGCCGCGTGGTCGCGGGAAATGAAGGCGTGCGCCAGTACCAGGTCGCGATCCTGCAAACGCCCGATGGTGAACGGCGTATGCGTAACGTTGATCTCTTCCTGGCGGGATTCATCGATCAGCAACAAAGCAGTAGTAGGAATTGGCTCGGCCATAAGGCGATTGCTCCGGAGATTGATTGCAGGCTTGCCGGGATCACCGGGCTGATGTTAAGAAAAGTACCACATGCCTGGATGCGGAAAGGCTTCGTCTGCGGGGATCGACTGAGGCAGAAATTCGGCCCCCGCCTGCAACGATAGTCTCTCGTCAGCATCAAAGCGTGGAGAAAACTCGGGCGCTTACCTGCGCCATGTACATTGAAGGCAGAGGAGAAGTGAAATCGTGCGAATGCCCCTACTACTATCCCCCGACAATCAAGGCTTTGTCAGCTACCTCGCCGCTATGCAACTCGGACTGACCACCGCTCCATGGGGCGAGCCTCACCAGCTGCCGGCACTTGACCTTCTCAAATCCCTGGATGATCTCGACGAGGAAGAAGACGAGGACGACGAGGACGAAGATATCGATGATCTCGAGGATGACGACGATGAAGAAGATCTCGATGAAGACTACGATGACGATGAGGACGAGGACGAGGACGAGGAGAGGACGAGGAAGATGATGAAGACGGAGGAGTTAAGCCGCTGAAGATGGCATAACCTGTGGCCGGTCTGTCGTTTTCCCGCGGAGGGCTTGCCCCTCCGTTGCACCGGAGAACGTATCCGTTAGTACTGGGAATTGCCTGAAAGTGGAAGCTCTTGTTGGCGCTAGCTGGGGTACCTTGTGACTGGCCCCTCTTTCCCGGAGAGTGACTGTGAAAAGGCGCATTCTAGTTGTGGATGATGATGACGCGGCACGGCAAGCGGCGGCGCACAGTCTGCAGACCATGGCAGGTTGGGACGTGGTCGAAGCCTATTGCGGAGCGCAGGCTATCGAAAGCGCGAAGCAGCATCAACCGGACGCTATCCTGCTCGACGTGATGATGCCGGCAATGGACGGACCTGCCATGCTGGGCAAGCTCAGGGCCGCACGCGCCACAAGCCATATCCCCATTGTGTTGCTGACGGCAAAGGTACAAGCCGTCCACGATGGTTCTCTTTCGCACCTGCCAGTGGCCGCCATCTTGTCCAAGCCCTTTGATCCTCTGCGGCTGGCTAGCCAGGTCGCGGACGCCCTGGGATGGAACGAAGAATAAATCTTATCGGCTCGTACGGGCCGGTAGGTGCGGCCTTGTTCAGCCGTCCCTGCGGGACTCACTTGGCCGTACATAAACCCACCACAACGATCTGCCCTTCAGGCCCTGAGGTAAAGCCTGTTCAGGCTGACAGGAGTGGTCGCCCGGCGCGAAAAGACTGCAAGATTCGACCGTCCGGCGAAAGGGCGACGAAGTTCGCTGCCCGCCCTTTTCAAGGCAACCCCAATTCTGGTCAAGCCCCATTAACCTGGCAGGGTTGCGCGCAGCAAGCTGGGCACTCATGGCGATACCGGCGCCGGTAAACTCAGCAAAGTTGCGCACCGCCTGGTCCATGGTCAAAACGCTGCCGGCCAGGACGCCGGGTGATCCGGCGATAGTGCAACGCCCGTGCGCCACCTCTACGTCCAGATCACCTAGCTTGTAGCTTCCGTCAGGCATGCCGGTGGCGCTCATGCCATCGGTGATCAAGATGGATTTTTCTGTCCCCTTGGCTTTGAAGAACAGGCGCACCATGGCGGGATCTACATGGACACCGTCGCAGATGATCTCCGCAAAAAGGGCATCGTTATCCAGAACGTAACCAGCCACGCCGGGATTGCGATGATCCAGGCTGCGCATGGCGTTGAAAGTATGGGTTGCGCTGCGTGCACCAGCGCCGAAGCCCTCCGCGGCTTGAGCCAGCGTCGCATCACTATGACCGAGGCTGCACACCACGCCAAGGCCGCTGGCGTGCTCGATCAGTTCGAGTGCAGAGGGCAATTCGGGAGCTATGGTGAGAATGCGGATATGCCCGCGGGCAACTTGCCAGAAACGATCGAAAAGCGATATTGACGGCTGCACCAGCAGGCGCGCCGGGTGAGCTCCACGCTTGGCTGGCGAAAGAAAAGGCCCCTCAAGATGAATACCCAGGGGCTCGGCGGCATCGGTGGACGGTGTTCGCTCGATCAATGCCGCAATCATGTCCAGAGCGCGCAGAGTTTCTTCGGTGGATGAGGTGATCGTGGTCGGGTAATATGCCCCCACCCCGTGCCCGGCAAGCGCTGCGCCAATCGTCTGCAGTGCTTCCGGAGTGCCCTCCATGACATCGTGCCCCAGGGCGCCGTGGACATGAATGTTCAGGTAGGCCGGAACCAGGGTGGCGTCGGGGTAAGAGTCGCCCGCCTCGCTCTTGTGGCGGCTATGGATAGAGACGATGTGCCCGTCTTCTACGGTGATCCGCGGATACTCGATGAATTCATTGCCGCGTAAGAGCCGTCGTGCCGTAATTGTGCTGGTCATCCTGGTGTTCCGTTCTCGTCCACGGGAAAGGATATAGCAAGCGAGAAATGCCCTGAAATGAGTCTCGCCGCCAGGGACGATCCCTTGGCGGCGAGCTCGAGAACCGAGGCAACTGGGGCAAACGGACAGTGAAAACTAGATGAAAAATCCGATTGCTTCGAGAACCTCGTCGCTCATTTCGATGTCGCTCAGCTTGGCTGCCTTGGTGAACTTCAATTCTTCGCGGAACCGGTCAAGGACGGCCGCGTTCAGGTCCGTGCGCTTGTCCAGCAAGTGGAGCAATTCTGCGGCCGTGGTTGCGTGCTGATAGTTGGCCTTGAGGCCGCGTGAATTCTCTATCGTGACGGCCACGGGTAGGGTGCGGAAATCACTGGCTTGCTGGTGGGGTAACCGTGCTCGAATATTGACTCGCATATTGGAGACGATATTGTCACGCGCATGTGAGGTAGAAAATACGACCTTAAGGGCGAACGAATACCTGGAAGGGGTATGAACTAGGCAAAAGGCCAGTACCGTTGCTTGCGGGCGAGCAGGAGGAAGAGACCGGCGCCGCTGACGAAGATCGCCAGCACGTAGAGCATGTACTGCCAGCCCTGGGGTTCGAAGGCTTGCACCAGGAAGATGTAGAGCCAACAGGCCATAGCAAACAACGCGGGCAATGGATACAGCCACATACGAAAAGGGCGAGACGCTTCCGGGTGTCGCTTTCTGAACACGAGCAGGCCAATGATCTGGCCAACAAACATGATCAGAATCCGGGCCAGGATCAGGGCAGTGATGATCTGCACCAGGTCGAATAAGCTGGCGATGGCCGACAGAATACCGACCAGCAGCAGAGACCGGTGAGGAAAGTCTTTCGTAGGATGGGTCTTGGCGAAGAAGCGGAAGAAGGTACCGTCAATCGCCGCCGCGAAGGGTATTCGAGAATAGCCCAGCATCATGGAGTAGACCGAGGCGAAGGCCGTAAGCAATATCATGACGGTCAACCACTGCCCAGCCCAGAAGCCTGCCATCCGTTCCATGAAGACCGAGCCGACGGCGTCGTAGATCACGGTACCTGGCTTGATCATCTCCCGCCAGGGAAGAGCGCCCGTAAATGCGATGGAAATCGCCAGATCGAGAAGCAGAACCAGAAGTATCGATCCGATGATGGCCCGCGGAATGACCCGCTCTGGATCGCGTACCTCGTCCCCCAGGTTGCAGATGTTGTAGTAGCCGAGGAAGTTGAACATCACCAGCATGGTTCCATTGCCCAGGCCGAGCATGAATGCCACACTCAGGTGAAACGCGCCCGGCGGGAAGTCAAATAGCAGCCGCGGGTTCAGATGCAGCGCGCCTTCCACCACGACCCAAAGGCTGGTCAACAGAAGACCGCTCCAAAGCACCAGCATGATGCGGGCGATATCACGAATCTTGCGATAGAGCAGGATCATGGCAGCGAGGGCGAAGCCTGCGGCGAGCAAGCGCAAAGCCCATGGCCGGGTTACGAGTCCTTTAAACACGAAACCCGTATAGAGAGCCATGCCCACGGTGCCGGTGGCGATCTCCAGGGTGGCGCTGAAAAGGAATTGCCAGACGAATAACCACGCCATGAGCCGCCCCAGGCCCTCTCGCCCGAAGCACTCGCGGAGATAGGTATACGAGCCACCGGAACTGGGGAAGGTGGTTCCCAGCTCGGCGAAAACAAGGCCGTCCGCAATGGCGATCAGGGCTCCCACGAACCAGCACACCAGGGCTTGCGGGCCGCCCATCGTGGCCAGAATAGCCGGCACGGTAATGAACGGTCCCGTACCCACCATGTTGGACATGTTGATGGAGATCGCGTTGAGCAAGCCGAATTTCTTGGGCAGGTGGACGGTGGGCATGAAGTAGGGTCGAGAGTTCAATCTAAATCATTTTCCGGTTGCAAGGGAATTCCTAAGCCCTTATGTGTTTATACGAAAGATAGATAGGGCAAATGTAGCGGAGAGGCCAACTCTGCTTGTTTTATTTATCTAAACGGTTAGATAACTGCACCAGGGGCAAATCGATCCGCGCTTGCCCCTGGTGCATGGTTGATGATCAGAGACTCATTTTGCGATCAGTAGGTTTTCACGCACCCGCTAGAACTCCTGAGGAACGTCTTTAGCGATCAGCCGCATCCGTTCAGGGTGACTTGCGCCGGCCCTTGGCCACCAGCGCCGGCAAGCCAGGGGCTGCATTCACGCTGGTCGAGCCATTCCGCAGTCCGAATCCGCACGACTCTCGCACACACAGATGGGGAGCAATCTTATGCGTGACAGCAGGTGTGCTCTTCCCTTCAATGCGGTCGAGAAGAAGTTCGGTCGCCATGCACCCGACCTCATACTTGGGCAGTTCCATCGCCGTGAGCGGCGGGTCGAACAAACGAAGCCAGGGATAGTCATCCAGAGTAACCAACCCAAAATCCTCCGGACACCGCATACCCATCTCCTGGGCTGCCTGCAGAAAGCCAACGGTCATGAGGAAATTTGCCACGAACACCGCATCGGGACGATGCGGTAACAGAGACAGTCCGGCCCGATGGCCGGAATCGATACGATAATCTCCCTCATACACCAGCTTGGGATTGAAGGCCAGGCCATTGGCCTTCAGCGCCTTCTTAAACCCCTGCAACCTGGCTCGCCCATTGCTGACGCTGAGTGGTCCGCCCACCATGGCGATGGTCTTGTGTCCGATTCTGGCCAGGTGCGAAACCGCCTCGAAGCTGCCCTGGAGATCGTCGGTAATCACGGCATCGCCCGTCAGGGTAGGGTAGGTACGCATCATGAGCACGGCAGGAACATTCATCCCCGACAGCAGGCTGATGGTTTGAGCACTCAGCTCGCCTGGCGATTTGGTAAGCAGAATGCCGTCCACACGTTTCGCCACCAGCAAGTCGAGATAGTGCTCCTCTTTTTCCAGCAGTCCGTCGCTGTTACAGAGAAGAATGCTGTACCCGCGCTTCTGCGCCGTATCCTCGGCGCCGCGCACCAGCATGGGAAAAAACGGGTTAGAAATATCGGGCACAATCACGCCCAAGGTGCGTGTGCGCTCGTTGGCCAAGCTTTGGGCGAGAGAATTGGGCCGGTAATTCAGCTTAATGATCGCGGCATCGACACGCTTTTTGAGCGGCGCGCCAACATGGCTCTTATTGTTGATGACGGCAGATACCGTGAACACGGAAACCCGTGCTTCGCGCGCTACATCGTAAATGGTTGGTGTCTTACGTTTCGACGACCGGGAACCGCGAGGTGAATCGACCATGTGTTTTTTCCCAATCCAGCCGTCGGCAGGATCAAGACTCCACAGATTCTAGCATCCAGGCTAATCGCTTCGCCGAGGATGCAAAATCGTCGTGAGTAGGTCCGGCTTTCCGGAGATTCGGGTAAGGTGCGGCGAGCGCAAACCCTGGTGGTAATTCACCGAAAAGTCGTCGTAATAACCATCCGTCAGGGTGAGCAATTCGATCGGCTGCGACGTGGTTTCCGCGGTCACGATAGCTTGACGAAGTAAGTCAGCAGAATAGACGCGATGGTTAATACCCATCAACTTCGATGCTGGAGCCAATCCAGCCCGCCCCGCGGCCGAGTCCGGAACCACATCGACAATGGTTCCATCCTGATCGACAATCAAACCGATCGAGGCTGATAAATCGGCCTGTTGTGAAATGCTCTCTGTGTCGACAGCAGCCTGGTTTGGCTCGTCTGTGTAGGTCACGGTCCAGCCCGCCGCTGCGAGACCCGGTGAAACCGGGGTGGGACGCGTGGCCAGCAGATTACCTTGAAGCAGGCCGTTCCAATCGTAGGGAACGGTACGGTTCAAGGCGTCGATCAGGTCCTGATAAGTGTAGGGCTTTACCGTCACTTCTCCATCGGGCGGTCCAAAAAAGTCGGCAGCAAAGGTATCCAGGCTACGCGCTCCCTTGCTTTTTTCTCGCAGAATGCAATCGACTTGCAGCCAGAGCAGAGGCCCTTCCCGATAAAAATCCGTAGCCCGGCGAAGGATCGTCCACGGCTGACCGGCGGAATAAAGAATCTGCGCGGATCTCGATACATCCTGCAGGTTTCGCCAGTCGCGCCCGGTGCGATGGTCCATCTCCGCCTGGTAGACCGCCATGCGGTCTTTCATCTGAGCGCTCGTTTCGAGGCCGGCCCGCGTGGCTAGAATCTCCGCCCAGTAGCTGGTAAGTCCCTCATAGACCCAAAGCATATCGCCGATCATCGGTTGCTGGTAGTCAGCGGTCGCGAGGCCGGCGGGCCGTCTGAATTTTCCATTCCAGGAGTGGATCATCTCGTGAGCCAGCAGATTGCCGGCCTCCGCCGAGAAGGAAGAGCTCACCATGCCCAGTTCCGGAATCTGTTCGTCGCTCGATTGGTGATGCTCCAGCCCATCGCTGGTTTCGCCTTGTGCTTCCACCAGAAAGTGGTAACTGGTATAGTGGCGCGAACCGAACATCGTTCCGGTTTCCGAGACCAGGTTGCGCAAAGCAGCAATTCGTTCCGGCGGTACGTTGAGACCTTCAGGCGATTTCTCAAAGAGATCGAGCAGATGGCGCTGGGAAACATCTTTGGGCGTGATGTCGAACTCGCGCATGATGGATCCGCACATCAGAGGCGAGTCGATCAGCGTGGTCAGCGATACAGCATCGAAGTGAATGGTTCCACCTCGCTGCGATGGATGCGGCAACGCAGTAGCGTAAGACCACCCGTCAGGAAGCCTGATCGAGGCGGAGACTGTTACCTGGTCGGCGATCGTGTCCGCGGGATAGAGAACAACCTGATCCCAGTTCACATCCCCCTGCACTGGCGTCGATGTATTGCCTATGGCGAAATCGTTGCCCGGTGCGTAAGCTCCAACCAGGCTGAAGTCCGCTACCAGGAGATTGGTTCCGGCAGGCACCGGGATATGGAAGCGAAACATATCCACCGGGTCGCGCGTCCAGGCAATACTCTTGCCGTCCGCGGTAAACCGTAGGTTCACCAGGTCGGCGATGGGTCCGGTCGGTGCATGGTTACCCGGGATCCACTTGGGGTAAACGAGATCTAACGTGTGAGCCGACGGGGAAACCACAGGAAAAGACTCGTGTGCGTGCAGGATTTTTCTTGCGATTGTCGTTGCGTCCAAATCCAGCAGGATGGTCTTCTGCTGCGCCATGGAGGCTGTTGCTGAAAAAATAAGTCCAAGCCAGACCGGACCGGAGCGTGCGACACAGTGGCAGACATGTTGCAATGAAATCAGAGGCAATTCGCTATTCACTCCGTTGCCGCCGGTTGTTTTCGGCCGGTACGACACATCGTACCAGTCATATGTCATCACGAGCGCCACGCTCTAGCGCCACGCCAGGAAAAAGGCAAGCATCGCTGCGGCGGGCACCTAGGTCTCTGATTGCCGGTTCAGCACGGTATTCCCCATTTCACATCCCCTATCCGAAGAGGGCACGGACTGGAAGAGCCGCTCGGGATGAAGTAGATGCCACATCCCAGCGCTCGTGCGCTCCAAATCGTGCGGTCGACATCATTCCAAACCGGGCCATCCTCGGTGGCAAAGTGTATCCATCGCTGTCCGTTTGAAACCGGCAGACGGTCACCGGTTCCCACCCGTAGCCACCCGCTCCGGTCGATGGTCGGTGCAAGCCGTTGAGAACCGAGCTTCCGGGCACGCACATTCACGTTAAACAAACCGCTTAGTGAAACGATCCAGAGATACGCCCCGCCGGGCCATACCGTCGGTGAGGTTGATGTGGATGCGCCCTGGCAATCTTCCATGATGGCCGGACCGCCTACCCCGATAGAGAACAGAGGCAATCGAGCGTCGGGTGGAGGGAATGGTGGTGCGCCCGGCCCGAGCCGGTAGAGCTGACGCTCATCTGATTTTTCGGCCCGTCGCTCTGCCCGTGGTCATGAAAGGTATATCGCCGGGCCCGCCCCGAACCGCAAAGGCAGCAAAGGGCAAGTGCAACGACGCCTGCAATGGATAAACTTCGCATCAGGCAAGGTAATGATCAGCAGAAATGAGCCCCAGGATCACACCTACCTTAGCCAGGCGCGAACAGCTTATAGTGCAGTAGTGCGCCGAGATGTTGATTCAACGGGAACGAGGGCCGTGCGATGAAGCATAGTCTGTTTGAACTGTTCAAGATTGGAATCGGCCCGTCGAGCTCACACACCATGGGGCCGATGCGGGCCGCGCTTCGTTTTGCCCGGGAACTGGCGTCGGCCGGACTGACTTTTCAGACCGCATCGATCCAGGTTGATCTCTATGGCTCGCTCGCACTAACTGGCCATGGCCATGGCACGGACCGCGCCATCCTGCTTGGACTTTCGGGCCAAACCCCGGAAGGCATCAATCCCGCGGAAATCGACGCCCGGCTCTCCGCGATGCGCGCCGCAAGAAAACTGGAATTGCCGGGTCGCCATACCATTGCCTTCGATGAGGCGAAGCATCTGATTTTTCACCGCGACCAGATGTATCCCGTGGCCAATGTTGTTTCTCATCCCAACGGCGTGCGCTTTTCCGCGTTCGACAAGGATGCGCATTTGCTTTTCGAGCGCATATTCTTTTCGATCGGGGGTGGTTTCATTTTGTCTGAGGAGGAGCGCGCCACCGCGGAAGCCATGCAGTCCCCGGTGAACAATCAAGCGGGAGAGGTTCCCTATCCTTTTCATAGTGCTCAGGAACTCCTTGAGAAAGCGGCAGCCGCCGGCATCACAATCCCGCAACTGATGTTTGCCAACGAGTGTGCTCTGGCAAACCAACGGGGCACGCCGGGGAACCCATTGCCGGATGAGGAACAAGTTCGTCGAGGCATTCTGTACATATGGCAAATTATGCGCGAGTGCACCCAGCGTGGCATCGAAACCGAGGGCATTCTTCCTGGTGGTCTGAAGGTCCGTCGTCGCGCGGCAAAACTGGCGGCGCGGTTAAGCGCAGGGGGATCGAAAGACCCTCTCTCCCAGCTTGACTGGATCACGGTGTACGCCATGGCTGTTAATGAAGAAAACGCTGCAGGAGGCCGTGTCGTCACCGCGCCTACCAATGGCGCCGCCGGTGTGGTTCCAGCCGTCGCCCACTACTACCTTGAGTTTGTCGACGGCGCCAACGAGGAAGGAATTCTTCGCTACTTTCTGACCGCTGCCGCCATCGGCATTCTCTACAAGGAAAACGCTTCCATCTCCGGAGCAGAGGTCGGCTGCCAGGGCGAGGTGGGCGTGGCCTGCTCCATGGCTGCCGCGGGATTGGTTGCGGCTATCAACGCGCCCGAGGAGACGTCCCTCACCGCAGCAGAGATCAATGAGCGCATCGAGCATGCCGCGGAAATCGGAATGGAGCATCACCTTGGTATGACCTGTGATCCCATCGGAGGTCTGGTGCAGGTTCCTTGTATTGAACGCAACGCAGTGGGAGCGATCAAGGCGGTCAACGCAAGCCGGATGGCGATGAACGAGTCAGAAGGCCACAAGGTTTCACTCGACCAGGTCATCAAGACCATGTACCAGACCGGACTGGATATGCAGGCCCGCTATAAGGAGACGTCGCTGGCCGGCCTCGCCTTGAACGTGATTGAGTGTTGAGCCTGGTACTGGCGGTAGAGGTCAGCTAGCCGTGTTCGACGCGCGCCTTTATATCCGAGTACGCCGCATCGATGAGCCTGCTTAGCGCTGCGGCGTTCGTGGCCGTTCCCGGTCTTAACTTTACGTGGCGCATGAACTTGCCGGTGCCTTGCAACAAGCGGGCCGGATCCGGCAGCGCTGCGCCGTGAAAGAACCCCACGTTTACGTGCGAAGTGAATACATTGACGTAGCCGAAGGGCGCATCGCCCAGACATGCCACGGGACAGCCGTCATGCAAGAGCTCCCGGACTTCGTCCCCGCATTTTCGCATCACCTCAAACCACTGATGCGCGATGGCTCCCAATTCACCTGCATGCTCTTTCATCCACGCATCGATGGCGGGATCGCGCTCGACAGCGCCGTTGAATCGCAGCAAGTCCGTTCTCATCGTCGCTCCACTTCAAGATCGGCGGCCACTAACTCGCGGAGCTTCCACAGGTTTGTCCTGGGGCACGGAAACGAGCTTCGCGTGCAGGCGCCTCTTGCTGCCGAGATGGAGGGTGTTTCTCTCATGGCATTTTGAGAGCTACTCGCCGGTTCCAGGGTGCCACACTTTCCTCATACTCCATGGGATCGCCGAAACCTTCGGTTTGCACGCCGAGTTGGCGAAGAGCGTCCAAGGCCACCAATCGGCGATGGGCGTTAAAAGTCATGATGTGGGCGAAGACGCCGCCGTACGTGAAAGTCTCCGCCGGTTCGCACAGAGCATCGACGAACGTATCATCCCAGCTGGAGCGGTTTCGGATGTCACCGAGAATACGATGCAGTTCAGCGTCCGTCTTCTCGAGCCTCTGCAGCATCGCTTGCGGGGAACGCTGCGATTTGGGGGGTCCGGTCATATCCATATCGGCTCCGGACAGCGCCGCGGTCCAGACTTCCTTAGTGAAGACGATGTTTTCCAATAGCTGCCTCAGAGTTTTATTCGACTCTCGCCACGGCAGCAGCTCTACGACCGTGGGCAGCGGCCTATCCAATTGTTCCTCTCTCAAAGTAGCCGCGTATTCGAGCAAACGCCGTGTGTGCCAGGAGTCGTTGCCTGCAAAACGATCGAATAAATCCATGTCTTTCCCTCCTTTTGTTGATGAACCAGGGGCACAAAAGTGAATTGTGTTGGGCGCAGGCAAATGAAAGTGCTGATCACGTATGCGCCGGTAGACGCTGGGGGAAGTCCGAAAAGCCTTTCGGAAAGCGCGAGTGAACGCCTCCAACGAACCGTAGTTGGCGTCCAGGGCAATGTCGGTGACCGACATTCCGGTAGGCCCCAGTCGATGTGCGGCTCTTTCCAACAATAGCCGTCGTCGCATGGCTGCCGGAGTTTCTTCGATGACCGTTCGGAACAACCTGTGAAACTGCGTGCGGCTTTGATACGCTTGGCGTGCCAGATCTTGCGTTCCCGCCTGAGCGTCCAGGGAGTTCGCGACAATTGCGGAGAGGCGGTCTGCCGCGTCCTGACTATCCGCTTTATTCATGCGTCCGGTTCCCCATCTTGAACGAATCATAGACAAAAGAGACACCTCCTGCCTGATCGTACGTACCAATCTTCTGCGGTTACCGCCGGCGGCAAACCGTGCAGCCTGCGCTCCAAAGCAGGGTTCTCCACCAGATTGAGGGATGCGTCTTCCGCGGTGGGGACCACGATATGCGGCGAACCCCCTCCGCCGCCACCGGGCAACACCTTGTTTACGGCAGCCAAGGCATTGAGCTTCCCCGCTCCCCAGGCTTCTTTCGTGCTTCTCGGGGGCGGAGCTGTCGCCGAGTCTTGCAGCGCCTTGAGAACGGCATCCCGAGTCAGCGTGGGATCAGCCTCAAACATGAGTGCCACTGTACCTGTAACGTGTGGAGCAGACATGCTGGTGCCGGTGAGGTCGTGGTACAGGCAACAACACGCGTCCGGGCAGCAGGAGCAGCAGTGCCCTGGACCATTCGCCGGGTCGGCCCCCGCCGCTGTGATGTCCAGCCCGGGCGCCGCGATATCTGGTTTAGGATTGTTGGCCGCGTCTCGTGCTACCGGCCCACGGCTGGACGAGATGATGATTCCGTCCTCCGGCCAGCAGTTGAAGCAAGATGTCTTCGAGGCGTGATTGGCTACAGTGATTGCGCCCGAGGCCGTTCCTGGTATGGTAAGCGTGGAATCTTTCGATGCGCGAATTTTGCCGTCGGGCGGGTTCACCGGCGCCAAAAAGACAGGCCCGTGATCTCCCCGGTCAATCCAGCAATGCAGGCCGACCGGGACAGCACCGGGATTGGTCAGCTTGAGTTTCCAGTTATCGCCGCGGGCACATTGCCCTTCTTCGGCCGATGAATCGTAATCCGAAAATTGTTATTTCGGCTGAAGCCACCGTTGGTTGTCCCCACGATATCCACGGTGTAGAGGTGGTCGGCGGCGGCGGCGGGGTTCGCCGTGAGAGACTTCGACCCCCCGTCGTTCACGACACCGCTAGTAGGGCCCCCATCCGCCACCTCTTCCAGGTTGATCGCTCCGCCACGGTCGTACCATAAGTCCAGGATCGGTGTGAACTCGTATCCGTCACGGATTTTGAAGTCGATTTCCGTTGGTGCGTTGGGCGGCACCGTCGTGGTTACGTGGCACAGGGTCTCCAACTCTCCCGGGTCCAGGTCGGCGGCATTTCCGGCAGCCACCACCACGACCCGGCCGGCCTGGGACGCTACGGCCAAGTTGATCGCTTGTTCCAGCAGGCTGGTGCTGTCATGCGGGCCCACATTGCCGCCCAGGCTGATATTGATCACTATTGGCTTACCCGACGCCTCGGGATGGTTGAAAATGTAATGGACGGCGTCCACGAGGTGAACATTGTCCCCTAAAAACAGGGCTGTGGTAGTTCTGCCTGACGATGATCAGGTCGGCGGCCGGCGCCACTCCGACGTAGGTGTTTGCGGTATGGCGCAGCCCCACTTCCGGCCGCAATGCCGGCCACATGGGTCCCATGCCCATCTTCTTTTGTCGCCGTCGCTCGTTTGCAGCGCTTTCTGTTTGAATGTATAGGTGTTGGGAGGGATTGTTGCGCAATGAGAAAGGGTTCTCCTCAAGATTACACTGCTGAGACCGGCTGTTCGAAGCAGCCGAATCAGAAATCTCGATTAGGAGAACCCCATGAATGCTATCCACTATATCGGATTCGACGTACACAAGAAAACTATCAGTTTTTGCGTAAAGACAGCAGACGGCCAGATTGTGGAAGAAGGCAGCCTGCAAGCGGAGCGCACGGTGTTGCGGCGTTGGGCAGCGGGTCGAAAACAAGTCTGGCATGGCGCCATGGAAGCCACGCTCTTCAGTGCCTGGATTTACGACACGCTCAAGCCTTATGCGCAGCAACTTTCTATGGGCCATCCGGCCAAGATGAAGGCCATTACCGCGGGCAAGAACAAAAGCGATCAGATCAATGCGCGTACGATTGCCGATTTACTGCGTTGCAACCTGCTTCCTGCCTCCTATGTATTACCACCACAGTTACGAGATCTGCGACGTCTGCTCCGCTATCGCAACCTGGTGGTACAACAATCTGTGCGCATGCAGAACAAGATGCCGCCAGTTCTTCCAGCCGTTCCACCGGAATGCTGCCGGTGACGATCTTCAACAGTTCCGGTGGGTTCTGAAGACATTACGCGGGGTAAAGCCTACCGCCTCAAGATCCGTGATATTCCCAGTCAGGCCGACGATAACTTCAACCCGCTCTTCGGGCGCCGCAGGCTCAGCGGCCGCACCGCGCAAAGCTTTGGTACGCACGCGAAGATGAGGATCCAGCTTGTTGATCATGCTTTCTTGTCCACACCTCCAGCTCAAATATCAATATCAGCGACCGCGAACCACTCCATCCGCATTTAATAAACAGCTTGGACTTGAGACTCCTGCTGTGCCGCGAGGGGCAGAGCGAGAAACTCAAGCAAGACGGGCCGGTACTGGGTGATGCCTCTTCTTAAGGATGGGCTTCCATACTGGAGCAACAGATCGAACCAGCGATCGAAATACTCCCGATGCAGCGGGGTCCGTATCGCGGCGGGCGCGTAAGGGTCCATCACCCCAAGAAGCACGCGCCTAAGCATACGCGGTCCTTCGCTCCTGTGCCACATCGCCGCTATGCGGCGATTGTGGTTAATCAACCGCCGGACCTCACTGAAATGCCGGCTAACGCTCGCCGCCAATTGCGCAGCACCAGGCAGTCCTTCCATCCTCTCCCGCAGGATGCGGACCGCCGGTGGGAGTCCGTGCAACCTGCGTTGCAGGGCAGGTTCTCCGCCAGGTCAAATCCCGGGTCTTCGGCACTGGCCGCCACGACGTGCGGCCCACCACCTCCACCCCCGGGGCAGCACTTGATTCATCGCAGCCAACGCATTCAGCTTCCCCGCTCCCCAGGTTTCTTTTGTGCCTCCCGCGGGCGGTGGCGTTGCCGAGGCTTGCAGCGCCTTGAGAATCGCATCCCGGGTGAGCGTAGGATCCACCTCAAACATCAGCGCCACTGTGCCGGTAACGTGCCGGGCAGACATGCTGGTGCCGTCGAGGTCGTGATAAGCAGCAACACGCATCGAGGCAACAGGAACAGCAGCGGCCTGGAGCGTTCGCCGGGTTTGCCTGCGTCCGTTCAATTTCTGGAAGCAGACCGCGCTGACTGAGCCGTACCTGATCCAGGCGCTGAATGAATTGCCTGAGATCAAGCAACACCGCAAGATCTTCTTCCTCGGTGCGTGGCTTGGCGCGTTCATCGAGGGACAGAAGAGCGCGGAGGCACAGGCCGTGGTGCAAGGGTGGTTGGGCGGGCAGAAAATCGATCCCGACCTGCGGTTGAAGGTGCTGGAGGTGTTCGATTCGCTGTAACGGACAGTTCTTATCCGGAAGAAGTTTTCTGATTAGGCCGAAACTTTGACCCTCGCTTTCCCTCTGCGGCTGGGTCCGTTCGGGGTGGAAGTGTGCGCCTTAAGCGCCTTATGCGCCATAAGGGTGGTTTCGGCTCTCGAGTCCTGCTGGTGACTGCGTAGCTCATGACCCCATTGGGGTTTCAAGCTGGCGCCACGAACTGCCGATATCGGATGCGAGGGACCAGCCGGGAGCTCGCTAAGAAACAGCTCTGCATCTTTCGAGGCATTCCTCGGAATTGGCCGACGCCGGTAGCCTCGGGCCAAACTCTCAATACATTCTGTGCCGCGCTAACCAGGGCCAGAAGGAGATTCATGTTCTTTGAGCTCAAGCGGCTACTGTTGCCGTTTCGCCAAGGCTTTGCCTGGTGCATTCTGCTGACATTTTTCCGCCAGGTTCTGACGGTCGGTGGTGGCTACGGGTTTGTCCTGCTTATAAGGACCTACGAGCACGACCCCGCGCGGTCTGCGCTGATCGCCCTCGGGCTGCTCACCTCCTGGAAATTCCTTATGGGGGCGCTGGATCAGTTCATGGGCTGGAAATTCGCTCGGGACGTGAGCTATCCCTTGTTCCGGCACCTGAGCGTGAATGTGTTTTCTACCCTTTTAGGCCTGGATCAGCAATGGCACCAGTCGGGCAGCAGCGGAGCTCGCCGGGGAGAGATCACCCACGGCGTCAGCAAATTCGCACAGACAAGCGAAAGCATCGCGCGAGAACTGTGCCCGCTGGTCAGTGGTGCGGTGCTCACTCTGTTCCTGTTGCACGCGTATGTCTCTCCCGTGTTCTGGTTTGCCATTCTCCCAGCGACCTGCGTTGCATTCTTCTGGCTTTCGCGCCAGGAAGAGCGGCTATGCCGCGGCTATCGCGAAGACCGGTACAAACAGTATGCGTCGGACTACTCCCTGAGCATCGAGTCGCTCGAGATGCGTGCCGATGTGGTGCGTTACAACCAGGAGAGGAGACTTGCGGAAGACTACGGCAGGATTCACCAAAAAATTCAACACAATGGACTCGCGGAGGCCCGGATTCAGGGCTGGCTCGGGTTCGCCAAGAGCATGGTCGTCCTGGGGCTTCAGGCCTGGTTGGTTTTCCACTGGATTGCACTGCTCTCCGCACATCGGCTGGATGGAGCCATGCTCGTGTATCTGTATATGCTATCGGACCAGCTTTGCGGCTCGTTCTCAGGATATGCGGGTCTGTTCGGCAGGATCGGCGAGGCGTGGCAGCCCATCCAGTCGTTTCTGAAAATCAGCTCTGCGACCTCTGCGCTTGCCATCACAGGCGAAAGCACGGCCGAGCAGGTTCCGACATGTGTCAGCCTGGAGTTTCGCGAAGTGGAATTCGGCTACCGCCCCGATGAACCCGTCCTCGACCGGCTGACTTTGTTTGTGGAGGGAGGCCGGAAGGTCGGGTTTGTCGGCCGCACGGGCTGTGGTAAGTCCACTCTCCTGAAGCTTGTTGAGCGCCTCTACGATGCGCAGAGCGGCAGTGTGTTTGTGGCGGGTAAAGACGTCAAGCAGTGGCCGCTCAGACATCTGCAAAGGATTTGTATGTGCCTTTCGCAAAACGGTGGCGTGTTTTTTTCCGAAGCTACCCTGCTTGACACGATTCGATTCGCGAAACCCGCGGCATCCTTCATCGAAGTGGTCCACGTGGCGAAGCTGGCCTGCATCCATGACGAGATCATGGCTCTGCAGGATGGTTACCAAAGCCGCGCCGGGGAGCACGGCAAGAACCTGTCCGGCGGGCAGCGCCAGCGCGTCGCCATTGCCCAGGCATTGCTAAGCCTTCAAGATCCGGAGAAAAAGGTCGTGCTGCTTGACGAGTGTACGAGCAATCTAGATCCGGAAACGGAAGCCTCCATTCTGCAGAATATCTGGCCTCTTCTGGATGGGAAAACGGTCGTCGTCGTAACCCATCGGTTTGACGCTGTCGAAGACCTGGTGGATGAGGTCGTGGTGATCCAGGAGGGCCGCGCTGCTCGCGCGATTCCTTCCGATCAGACAATTCTTGCCCTACCGGCGCTTGCCAACCCGGTAGGCTGCTGATCTACCCCCCATCTCTCTCCTTCCGTGAACTAGTTCGTGGCGCCGAGGCAGCCCACACCCGCGCCCCTGAGCATCAAACCGTACAGCATTGTTTCGTCGTGCCGAGTGCATCGCCCAGCACCGGGCATCCACTCGCGCCGAACGCTCTTTACACCCGAGGGAGGGAAAACATTCCATGTGGGGAATCACTTGAGCAGGTCGCCGTGTCCCGAACCCTCACCATCCAAGCCCCACGAGGAGAGAATAATCCACTGATGAGCTCACTACCGCAATCCGCCATTGAGGAACATACATTGCAGGCGCAGATTGAATCTCTCGGCCCCTGGTTTCATAACTTGCACCTCAAGGGGATTCAGACAGCACCCAACCACTTCCTGGGCGATTACCCCGAGGTGAAGTTCGCGGGTTTCCGCGACGCCATCCCGGCCGACCTCACCGATTGGACGGTCCTCGACATTGGTTGCAACGCCGGCTTCTACTCACTTGAAATGAAGCGACGCGGAGCCAGCCGCGTGCTCGGTATCGACACTGACGAAAGTTACCTTCGCCAGGCTCGCTTCGCCGCCCAAGTGGAAGGCACCGACGTCGAGTTCCGCCGCCTTGCCGTGTGGGATGTCGCCTCCCTCCGGGAAACTTTCGATTTAGTTATCTTCATGGGCGTTTTTTATCACCTTCGGCACCCGCTCCTCGCTCTCGACCTCATCCATGAGCACGTAGCACGCGACCTGATGCTTTTCCAAAGTATGCAGCGCGGCAGCCGCGAGATCGTATATCCCGAAGCGGACTATGAATTCAACGCCCCTGCGCCCTTTGACCAGCCCGGCTATCCCAAGATGCACTTTGTCGAGCACCGCTACTCGCACGACGAGACCAACTGGTGGGTCCCTAACAGAGCCTGCGTCGAAGCCATGCTTCGCTCCTCCGGCTTTCACATCGAGGCTCAACCGGAGGATGAGGTCTATCTCTGCCGTTGGCAGCCCATTGCCACCCCGCCCGACGGCCCGCATTGCGTCTACCCGGCAAGGAGCACGGTTGCGAGCGGAGGGAAAGAACCGGCATCCTTTGGGGCCAATAATCAGAGTCCCGGCGGAGCGTCGCACTCATACCGTGCCAGATGAGCGAAGCACTCGCACATGCCGAGTCTCTGTTAGAGCAGCGCCAACTGCCTGAGTCTCTCGCTTGCTTCTATCGAGCCGAAAAATGGGGAGCTGACCCCGACCGTTGTGCTGCCGGACGTTGGATGATCTTTGCCATGCAGGGCAACCTCACCGCCGCGTGGGCCGAGAGTCATGCCATCCGCCGCCGCAACGCTCCCGATCCCCACCGCCTTTGGGGAGGCGAGGACCCGTGCGGCAGGCACGTCATCCTTCGCTGTCTTCACGGTTTCGGTGATGCAGTTCAGCTCCTTCGCCTCGCACCCCGCCTGCGCTCTCTCTGCTCGCACCTCGTTGTCGAGTGTGCCCCCCGCGCCGTCGATCTCCTACGCTGCCTGCCCGGCATTGATGAGGTTATTTCATTGGGCGAGATGGCTCCGGATTCGCCGCCCTACTGGCAGGTTCAGCTGGAGCTAATGGAACTTCCTTACTTCCTCCGCATTACCCTTGCCGATCTCCCCATGTCTACCGGGTACCTCAAACTTCCTGCGCACGAGCTTCACCGCGCTTCCCGCGCGATAGGGTCCGGAAATCCGTTGCGTGCGGTTCCCAACATAGGTATCGTCTGGGCCTCCGGTGACTGGAATCCCTCTCGCTCTATTCCGTTCGAGCGCCTCGTACCCATTCTGTCGCGAAAGGATTGCCGGTACTGGAACTTGCAGGGCGGCCCGTCGCGTAACCAGTGGCGCAGCCTCGATCACCTGGGCCTTTGCGACAGTCCTTTGCTTGCTGACTGTGGCCTCGTTCCTCTTGCCGCCGTGATTGCCCAGCTCGACCTGGTGATCACCGTCGATACACTCTCTGCCCATCTCGCCGGAGCGCTCAACGTACCCTGTTTCCTTCTTCTCCAGTACTGCGCCGACTGGCGTTGGATGGTCGATCGCAGCGATTCTCCCTGGTATCCCTCGTTGCGCCTCTTCCGCCAAACCGTCCCTGGCGACTGGCCTTGTCTTGTCCGTGACCTTGACTCCGCGCTCGATGAATGGATCGCCGCACACGTGGGGGCGAGGGCTATCGCATGAGCCTCCCGCAACCCTGGGACACTTTTGATGCCTACCTCTTCGATATCGACGGAACACTTATCCATTGCACTGACGCCATTCACTACTTCTCTTTTTGCGATGCTCTCTCCGCAGTTGCCGGCCGACCGCTGAACCTGGATGGCGTCACAGCCCATGGCAACACCGACGTGGGCATCCTGCGCGACGCATTTGCTCTCGCAGGCATCCCCGAAGATCAGTGGCGTCCGCGGCTGCCGGAGATTTGCGAACAGATGTGCTTGCAGGTGGAGCAGAATAGGGGAGGGCTTTGCGCAACCGTTCTTCCCCAGGTCCGAGAGGTCCTGGTACACCTCCGCAACAAGGGCGCAACGCTGAGCGTGGCCACGGGAAATCTGGAGCGCATCGGCCGGCAAAAGCTGGCCGCCGCCAATCTCCTCGAACTCTTTCATGCCGGTGCATGGTCTGATTCTTTTGAGCGGCGCGTCGATGTCTTCTGCCATGGCATCGAGCAAGTCCGCCGGGCCACTCGTCCCGACGCTGCCATCCTCGCCGTCGGGGACACGCCCGCCGATATCCTAGCTGCCCGCGCGAATGATCTGCCTGTGATGGCGGTTGCCACCGGCATCTACAGTTTCGAGCAGTTGGAGAATGAGGAGCCTTCTCTCTGCCTCCACACTTTCGCCGAGCTGTTCTAAGATACGTGCTGCACCACCCGCTCAAACTCCTCCGCACGATGTGCCGACGTATGCTCGGCGAGCATTCTCTCTCGCGCGCCGCCCGATCTGTGCGCGCTGTTCGTCGGACATGTCAGTGAGAATTTTAACCATCTCATACTCATCCCTGGGGAGGAGAACCTCCTCACCCGGAATCAGAAACTTTTCCAGTCCCGTCCCACTCATCTGACACAATCGCTGCAGCGCATGCCGAAGCCTCGAATAAGCGCACCGAGGGGGAATAACCCGCAACCACCATGTCGTCTCGCGTCAGGTTCAACGTGAACCGCGACGAGGAGTAAAACGCGGGATGTTCCCTCGGCGAAACATGGATGATTCGACCGATGTTCGACCTCCATCCGATTTCGTGTGGATACTGTGGGCCCGCCACCAGGAATTTTCGCTCCGGCAACAACGCCGCGGCGCCACCCAGTAACTTCATCAGCTTTACCTGCCGGTCCTTGGCATAGGTTCCGAGATAGCTCAGGTCGCACCGGAATGCCTCCCGGCACTTTGCCGGCCGATACATCTCCGGGTCCACGGAACAGTAGAACGGCACAGCCCACGGCGAGCCGTAGGTCTCCTCGAGCACCCTCAGCGCCGGACCTCCGGTAAAGCTCAAGTAGGCCGCATAGTGCGGAATCAGTTCCGCCTCGAGATATTCGGCGCCGCCTTTCTCCCGCAGCCGGGCCATGGTGATTGGGGTGTCGATGTCGTAGAACAGCACCGGCCCGCGTCCCATGGTCAGGAGCTCCCTGGTCAGCGCAACCGCGTCTGGGAAGTACGAGCCGAGCACGATCACGTCCGCCTCATCGCTTGCCTGCACCACGGACTTGGCGTCGGTATTCCAATCACTGTAGAGTTGCACCGTGCAGAACTCCGGCTGGGGCATGTCGCGATTGCTGCGGTACCACTCCACATCCTTTTCGATGAATTGCACGGTGTGGCCGCGTCGCTTTAACGCCTTGGCCAGCGAGCGAAAAGTCGTGGCGTGTCCGTTGCCCCACGACGAGGTAATCGTCAACCCATAGATCACGATCCTCATACGCGCGCGGTTATCTCACTTGCGGCGACTTCGCGTTTTGCTATTGACTGCACAAACGCAATCTCCGCCTGTGCCGCCCTCTGCGCATAGGTGTGGTCCCGGAGCGCCCTCGCGTGGAATGCCGAGCCGATTCTCTTCCGCGCCTCATCGTCGTACCGTCGCAGCGCGTCCACTACATCCTGCGCATTCCTCACGACCACGATCTCTTTCTCTGGTTGGAAGCAGTCGTCTATTCCCGGCCAGTCGTCGCACAACATGCACGCGGCCGTGCCCGCAACCTCAAAGACACGCGTCGGAGGAGAGAAGCCTGAATCAGCCATCGATGCCCGGTTGATGTTCATCACCATACCCGCAGAGCAGTTCACCCGATTGTGTTTCTCTGTCGGCATATGGCCGATCCATCGAACGTTCTTAGGCATCGCCTTATCACCCCAGCCTTCGCCACCGAGCAGAAAAGCCTTCTCCGGAGCCAACTCTGCCGCCCGCAAAAATAACTCCTCTACGCGCGCCTCGCGATCCGGCAGCCGGTTTCCCAGAAATGCGACATCACATTTTAAGGATGGGTCCGGCTCTACAGGATAATGCGTCTCCGGATCCAGACCGTTGTAGATGTTGTAATAAGCCTTTGCTCCAAAGGCGAGGTATCCATCCCGGCTTGCTGGTCCCCCGCCGTAGCTCAGCACTGCATCATACTGCGGCACCGCATCTCTAAAAGGATCGTTGGCATTGCCACGCATTCGCGCCAGCGTCGCGGGCGAATCTACATCCCAGAAGAAGGTAGGCTTCTCCTCGCTCATTTCCGCGACCAGCCGCTCCAGCAGCACGTCGTCCACGCCAATACCGCTGTGCTTCACCACCACATCGGCTTCCGCCGCCAGTTTCAGCATCGCGTCCACTTCGACGGTTGGCCGGTATACCAGCGACGTCACGTAGGAGAAGTCATCTGTGTCCCGGTGCTCCTGACGTCCATAGGCATCCGGCTCGGCGAAGGTGATCTCATGTCCCCGGTGCGCCAGGTATTTGTAACAGCCGCGATAGTATGTGGCCGCTCCATTCCAGTAGGACGACAGAATGCTCGATCCGAAGGCAAAGATTTTCAAGCCAGCACCTCCTCGCAGATCGCGGTCAGCTCTTCTGCCCGATGCGCACACGTGTGCCGCGCCAGCACTGTCTCAAGCCCGCGCGCCGCCTGTGCCTCTGCTTCATCCGGCCGGTCCAGCAGCCGCATCATCGCGCAACGCATCTCTTCGCTGTTTGTGGCAAAGACCACGTCTCCCTCGCGAAACAATCCCTCCACATCACTCCAGGGAGCCGATACGAGCGGAATCCCGCAGGCCAGCGCTTCGAAGACCCGGATTGTCGGAATGCCCACCACTTCCCGGGCATACTGCCGGCGTGGCACATGGACTGTCAGCCGTGATGCTGCATACACCGAGGGCGCCTTCAGATTTGCGAGATATCCTCCATACCGCACTCCCGCCGCAGAGAGTTCCTTCTGCGCTTGCTCCGGATACCGCACTCCATGAATGGTGAACCGGCGATCCTGCATTTGCGACGCAGGCCGCAGCAGAAACTCCCGTATCTCCTCCGACCGTTCGTCATCTCCCCAGTTCCCAATCCACACAACGTCCTGGCTTCGCTGTTCCGAAATTTCCGGCAGCTCTTCCGTTGGCGCTCCAAATTGGGATTCTGCCGAATTCTTACACGGCCGAAACATGGTTGTATCCGCCGCCTCATGCAGCGTCCACACCCGCATCATTCCGAATCGTTCCCGATAGACGCTTCGCAATACCTCACCAAAGGCCACAACCCCATCGAAACGATCTACCCCGAACAGCTGAATCTGTTTTGGTGAGGACGAGGCCCGATGATGCGTATCGTGGAACAGCATCCGGTATCCCATCTGCGGCCGCATTTCGAGCAGGGCGTGAGCTAGCTCAGGGGGATTCCACTCATGTACGATGACAATATCGAAGCCAGCCAGCGCCTCGCGCCATGGCGCCTTATCTGTAATATCGGCAGGCTCATATTCGGTGATTCGCAGGTCCGGATACGCTTCAGCGAATCGCCGCAGGGCCTTTTCTCCGGAGGGCTCGGACATTAGGTTCTCCAACGACCAGCCTTTGTGCGGCTCGAAGACAACAACCTCATGTCCCATCGCCCCAAGAGCCCGCATCAAGCCGCGGAGAAAATGTGCATTTCCGTTATTCCAGTCCGAACGCAAAGAGTGAGCAAAGTATGCAATCCTCAACTTACGAGACACACGCATACTCCTTATGAAGCAGGCGCGCGTACATCTTTCGATATCCCATCACCATTTGCTCTCGTGAAAATATCTGCGACCGCTGCCCCGCTTTCCGCTGATACGAGCACAAGAACTCCGCATCTTCATACAGCCGCTTCAGCACTGCTGAAAGTTCGGCTGCGTCACGAAAATAGAGTGCTGCCTTTTCCCACACCTCTCGTAGCGATGCGATGTCGCGGGCCACGATTGCGCATCCGCACTGGGCCGCTTCGAGGGGCGCCAACCCGAATGGCTCATACAGCGAGGTGCACACATACACGGCGCTATTCGCAAATAGTTCCAGAATCCCCGGCTCGGAGAGAACTCCGTGCAATTCCACTCCTTTCAGCACACCGGCGTGTGCTCCGTCGCACTGCTCCTCGCCTACTACCACCAGCGGCATGGGCGACCGTACCGCCCCCAGCAGCGCCGTATCCTTTGCTTCATCCCAAATGCGGCCTGCAGTCACCGCTCGCAACCTGCGCTCGCCCGGAGCCTGCGCCGCAACCGAGCGCCCATTGGGAATCACCAGCTGCTCCGCGGGCAAACGAAATCCCTCGCCCAAAGCTCGCATCATCCAGGCCGTCGGGGCTGCCACCACGTCCGCCGCATCCAGCCCACGCTGCACGAGAGCGCAATAACGTGCAAGCCATTCTGAATCCTCCGGCTCCGCGCCTCGACAGCATCGCACCCAGCTCAATACATCACTATGAGCTGTTATCACTGTTGGGATATCCAACCGGGTGGCCGCAAAACAGAACTGGTTGGCATGCAGCAACTCTGCCTGAAATTCGCCCGACATCCGCGCCAGAACCGCGGCACCCTCGCCGAACGCGCGGTGATTCTCTCTCATCCACTCCAGCGGAATGTCGCAGCTCGCATATGAGAAAGACTCACCCCAGAGCGCCTGAAGCCGCTCACACTCTAGCTGCTGTGCAGCCGAGGCCTCGCGTCCGAAGCTCACCAACGCGACCGCATCTCCTGCTTCCAGCAGACCAGAGGTCAGCTCCTGGGTGAATCGCCATACCCCGCCCACCGTATCGGTGGTCATCAGCAAGCGCATTCCAGCTCCTCGAGTGACCTGGGGTGCTGTTCCTGAATGTCACTGAAGCCCTTATCCGCAAAGAGCTGCAGATAGAATTCGTGCGCCCTTTCCCATGCCCATTCATCCGGCTGCACCCCGAAGGTCTGCACATACTGCGGGCTACCTGGAAAGGGAAACATTGGGACCGGCTTACTCACCCAAACGCCGTGCAACCTTAAATCATTCTGGAACCGCGTCACCTCCTCCGGATCATCCTTAGTGGTCTCAATCAGGTTTGCCTGCACCCAGGGAATGTACTTCCTCGCGTGCATCAACAGCATCCTGATGCGTTCGGTGCTGAACCTGCAGTTCTTGTTCAGCTCGTCGCGTCCCTCCTCGGTGATCGACTCGATCCCACATTCGAACGAGACACAATGGGCCCGCCCCAACAGCTCCAACATTTCCTCGTTCCACAGATCGATGCGCGTCTGAAAGCCGATCGAGAGCGGCCGCTGCGCAATCTCCTCGAGCAGCACCTTTACCTGCTTGCCCACGCCGAAGATCTCATCGATGAAGTAGACATAGTCGACACCGCGTGCCATGAGGTCGTCGATTTCACTCAGCACTACGTTGACATCGCGCTCGCGGAATTTGTTTCGGAAAAGGGTCTTATTGCAGAACGTGCACGAGTAGGGGCAACCGCGCGCAAATTCCACCTCGGCACCCAGTTTCAAGTGGTCGGCCCCATTGCCGGGAAAAATATGGTGGAGATGCCGGTGCCGCTGGATCGGGTAATCCGAGTAGTCGAGCATCGGCACCGCTTTCATGTCCGTCACGCCCAGCCGTTCGCTCCTGAGAAAGCGGCCTTCATTGTCGCGCCAACAACATCCAGGCACCATTTCCCACGGCATGGACGCCAGCTGTGGCAGCGTCTGGTCCGGTTCTCCGCGTAGCACGACATCCGCGCCTGTCTTCTCCAGCGTTGCGTGCGGGGTGACCGACCCGTGGGGGCCAATCACTACGACCTTCGCAGGGCGTCCAAGTGCCGCGATCCAGGCCTTCGGCACTCTTAACTCGGGCTGCGGGCAGCGCCAGAAAAGATACGAGGGTGCGGTCGGGATTACCAGAAAGTCTTCGCCGAAATCGTCCAGCCGGCGCTGCACCTCTGCCGGCCCCAGTCCTTCAATATTGGCGTCGATCAGCAATACCTCCTGTTGCGCAGCGCGCAGCATTTCCCGTGCTGACAACAGCTCCAGGGGGAGATGCGGCTCCGGACAGCCAAAGTATGTCGACCCTTCAAAGCTCCACCGCGGATTCAGCAAGGCGTATTTCATGCCACAACCTTTTCCAGGACCTTTTCCTTCTCGTGCATGGCGGCCGCTGTGCCGCTCTCACTCCAGTACTCCTCATTTTGCTTGCGGAACTCATAAATGCCGTCGAGGATTTCCTCGAGGCTTCGCCTCGGCTTCCAACCTGTATCTGCTTCCAGCTTTCTTGTATCGGCGATGTAGAGTGGTTGGTCTCCCGGCCGCACGTCACCGTAATCCAGCTTTAGGGGACGCTTCAGCTTTCTCTCGATGCGGGTCAGCATCTCGATCACTGATACTGCCCGCTCGACCCCGCCGCCCAGGTTGTAAACCTGCCCGCGTGTATGCCCCGCAGCGCTCCGAGCCGCCAGCATCCCATCGATCAGATCCTGCACATGGAGCACGTCGCGAACCTGGAAGCCGTCGCCATAGACTGTGATTGACCGATCCGCGAGCACGGAATAGAGGAAGTGCGCCACCCACCCTTGATCCTCATTCCCGAACTGGCGCGGGCCGGCAATGCACGACATGCGAAACACTACGGTCGACAGACCATAGATCCGGGCGTAATCCCGTACATACTGGTCCGCCGCACCCTTCGAGCATCCATAAGGTGAATGAAAATCCAGTGGCTCACTTTCGGCCACGCCACGAAAACCGCTCTGGGCCGCGCGATAGTGCGTTCCGTCCACTTCCACTCTCAACCGCTTCAACGATCCGTAGACCTTGTTTGTCGAGGTAAAGAGTACAAAGGGTTTCTTGCCACTGGTGCGTGCCGCCTCCAGCACATTCAATGTTCCCCGCGCGTTCACGTCAAAGTCCGTCGCCGGGTCTTCTACCGAGCTGGTCACTGCCACCTGCGCCGCGAGATGAAAGATATCCGTTACACCATGCACAGCATGCCGCACCGCTCGCGGGTTACGAACGTCTCCTTCTACAATCTCAAGCCTGCTGCTGTTCGCCAGCGAGCCCAGCCATGCAAGGTTATGCTCTACACCCTGCCTTGCCAGATTGTCGAAGACCCGGACACGGGTTCCCGGTTCGGCCAGCAGTCGCTTGGCCAGGTTCGACCCGATGAACCCTGCCCCTCCGGTAATGAGAACTGTTCGCTCCGCTCCATTCTGCATGAGCTTTTTCCTTCCTCCTTGTATCCTGCTATCCTGTGCAGCGTTCGCCCACGGACTTCTCAGGCGGTCAGGCCGTAGGCGCTCAACTCCTTCAGCATCGTCTCCGCCTTATCCTCTGGCTCCTGCTCACGTAGCCAATATGACAACTCGCGAAACCCTTCCTCGTGCATCACCTGCGGCTCATAGCCCAGTAGATTCCGCGCCTTCGTAATGTCGGCAAAACAATGGCGTATATCGCCGGCGCGATACTTATGGGTGACTACGGGTAGCACTTTATGGCCCAGTGATTGCGCCAGAAGTTCCGCCACCTTGCGGATCGTAATCGGTCTTCCGCAACCTACGTTGACCACATGGCCGTTCGACGCTACGCTTTCCATCGCCAGCATATTTGCGCGAACAATATCCTTCACGTGGACAAAGTCCCGCATTTGCTCGCCGTCCTCGAAAATCAGCGGCTGTTTCCCGTTCAGCATCCGTGACGCGAACACCGCGGCTACGCCTGTATATGGATTCGATAGTGCCTGCCGTGTTCCGTAGATATTGAAGAAGCGCAGTGCCGTCACGGGCAGATCATAGGTTCGTCCGAAGATCAGGCAGAGCTCCTCCTGATCTCGTTTCGAGAGCGCATACATTGAGTTGATCTCCGACGGCTTGGTTTCGTCGGTTGCCACGGGCCGCAGGACGCCTCCACATACGCCGCAGCGCATCTCCCACTCGCCTCTCTTCAGCTGCTCGGTTGATCGCACAGGCGGAGCGGCGCTTCTTCCGCACTCCGCACATTCATAGCGCCCTTCTCCGTAGATTGACATCGAGGAGGCCACTACAATCTTCTCCAGTGACTGCTTCGAATCCAGGATCGCTTGCAGCAACTCGGCCGTGCCCTGGGTGTTGACGCTCATGTAGCGGCTGATCTCATACATGGATTGCCCTACGCCCACCGCTGCCGCAAAGTGGAAGACCACGTCTACACCGCGTAGTGCCTCCTTTAGCCGGTTGGCGTCGCGGACATCGCCCACGATCAGCTCAACGTCTTTCGTCAGGTAATCCGGCCTTTCTCCCTGGTGCACCTGGTGGGTCAGTTCGTCCAGCACCCGCACGGCGTGTCCCGCGCGCAGGAGTCCATCGGCCAAATGGGATCCGACAAAACCTGCACCACCGGTGATCAAGATCTTTTTGCTCATAGCGCGCCCACTCCCTCTTTTTGCTCCCGTATCAACACGTTTCTGACCCGAGGCGCATACCGTTCCATCGCCCATCGCGCAAACTCCGCAAACTGCTGATTGTCCTTTGGCGGACTCGTATGGTGCTCCTCGATACCCAAGTGGGCCGGCGTAAAGCACAGGGTCAGAGCCACTTGAAAGGGCGACAGTGCCTCCATCATGCGGTCAAACCAAGCCTCCGCATTTGGCCGGTATGCATCCGCCCAACTCAGCCCGGTGCGCAAATACCGCACTCCGTGTTCCTTCATCCACCGCACCGCATCGTCGAGCCGCGGATCCGCAAAATGGAACCATTGGCAGAGCCCCACGGAGCCGTCATCGGGGAATAGCTGCGCGGCTTGCTTGGGGGTGCCGTCATGCCGAAGCAGCCCAAGATAGTAGTGCCGATAGTACGAAGAGCCTTCGGCCTCCTTGTGGCGCGTCTCTGCCGGCCACGCCGGCGGCAGGTCGAACAGGCTGTACCAGTGAATCCGCTCAACCCGCCCGTGAAGCAAATCAAGGGTCCGCTTCAATCCGAATGCCTGGACCTCTTCGGCGCCAAAGGATGAAGCCCCCACCTCCAGCACCCACACCGGCCGATTTGCAATCGTTTGCGCCTCTGCGATCCGCGCCGGCCATTCATCGATTTGCCAATGGTTCCAATCCAGTGGAAATCCATGCACACCAATTGCGTCTACATACTCCATCAAGCCGTATCCCGCCATCGCCCTGAGAAAGTCGCAGTCGCACGAGGAGACACCGCCCAATATGATCGGGAGTTCAGGATTTACAGACCGTATCGATTGTGAACCCAGCTTTACCATTTCGGCATACCGACACCAGGCTGGATCCAGATGGAAATTCCAATGCGATAAATTGTTCGGCTCATTCCAGAGCACGACGGCTTCAACCATGGAGAACCTCAGTAGAAGTTGAGTTCCACATACAACAACTGAAGATGACGCTCGCGAAGACGGGTACGGCCAACGCTAGATCATCAGAAGGTACAAAGAAGGTTCGAGTTGCTTGGCTCAATAAGATCAAGCAAATGTCTTCCGTATATGCCGAAGGCACACGATAGACAGTGATATCCCCGGCAGGCGAAGAACTCAGAAGAACGCATTTTAGTGCCGGGTGTCGCGCAAATCCGAAAACACTTTTTGCGTAGTGACGACCAACTCCACCCTTTGGATGCTTACTTTCCACGCATCCCACGCCTGATGATCGCTCGCGACGAAAGCGCGCATCGGGCATCGATGCAGCATCTCCCGCTCGTGTAGGTCGGCTTCATTGGTGGCTATCGCGGCAGTCATGAAACAGAAAGGACAAATCGCGTCGATGGTCGAGTCAGGATTCGTCTGTGACAGACAACCAGCTCTACTAACAGCGTATCTGATCTTAGGGTACGGAATAACTAGAGAGGTTTGTTCTATGGCACTTTCCAAGACTACGCAAGACCACTATGAAATTCGCAAATGGGCTGAGGCGCGAGGCGCTGTCCCAGCTGAGGTTGTGAGCACTCGCACAAAGAGTGGACCCGGAATCCTTCGTTTTGAATTCCCCGACGCACCGAACCAGAACGACGGGAACCTTCGGAAAATATCGTGGGAAGATTTTTTTGAAAAATTCGACGATGCTGATCTGGAACTGGTATATCAAGAGAAAACCGCCGACGGCCAAACCAGCAATTTTAATAAGCTTGTTCACCCAGACGAGGAAGAACATTCGCGACATAAAAGCAAGTCCGCCACGGCAAGTACCAGCAAAGCGAAGCGCGGCGCGGCGTAGGGGGAAACGAGAGAGCGCCCTGGTAGAGCGAATGCCTCCTGAGGGAATAGGCGAATGAAGGTGGTAATTTTCGGACTAACCCTAAGTTCTCTTGGGGTAACGGCCATGATGCGCTTTGGCGCGATGTGTTCAGTGCTTTGCCACCGGCGGCATGAGGTCGTCTTCTTCGAAAGGGATGTGCCTTATTACGCCACGACCCTGGATGCTACACCTTGTTTGTCCCCATGGGCGTGAGCATGGCTTTTCCGTGCTTCGACCAGCCGGACCTGGAGGGCAGATTCACGCTCGATGTCGAACATCCGGCCGGTTGGACTGTGATTGAGAACACCGCAGCGATCGCAGCCGATAACGGGAACGCGCGCTTCGGAGAGACGCGCCCCAGCACCTACCTGTCCGGATTTGCTGCCGGACCGTTTTCCGCGGTCCATCCAAAGAATGCAAGCGAGCCACCTTATACGTGCGCAAGTCGCAGCTTGCGCGCGCTGAGGAGGAGGCGCCCGAGGTGCAGTAAATGGCGGCGCGGGGAATCGCTTACCTCGGCGACTACTTCGCACAGCCGTTTCTGTTCCCCAAATATGAGCTGGTTCTGATTCCCGGCTTTCCGTTTGGCGGCATGGAGCATGCGGGTGAGACCTTTCTCAACGAGGACGGAGTTCTCTTCCGCCCTACTCCAACGCAGAGTGATTATTTCCGGCGCAACATACTGGTGCTCCACGAGACGTGCCACCAGTGGTTGGGGACATGGTGACCATGCGCTGGTTCGACGATCTCCGGCACAAGGGCTTCGCACAATATATGCCCTACAAGGCTCTGGAGCAGTTGGACCGGGCTCGAACCCATGGAAGCACTTCTACGAAGACATAAAACCTTTGGCCTACGGGATCGATGAGACGCAGGGCACGACGCCGATTTTCCAGAACATTGCCAACCTGAAGGACGCGAAATCCGCTTACGGAGCGATTGTCTACGAGAAGTCCCCCGCGGTGCTCAAGCAGTTGAATTACTTTCTGGACGAGGACAACTTTCGCCAAGGGGCTGCGGCTTTACCTGAAGGAGCATGCTTACGCCCATGCCGAGTGGGCTGACCTGGTCCGGGCTTTTGAGGCAGCCAGCGACCAAGCCGGGCATCACCAGGACGTGCAAGGCGTGGGCCAAATCCCGGATAACCCGGCGAGGCATGCCCGAGGTCACTGTGGATTATTCCTGCAACGGCGGGAAACCAGCCTCGGCCAGAGTCAGGAAGAACAATGAGACACGACTGCGCCTGCAGCAATGCGATGCATACCCTGATCACCGCGCAGTTGGAACATTCCATTGCCACCCTCAGCGCAGTCCGTGCCGATGCTTCCATCGTGAATGCAGTTGCAGAAGCCGGACGGCTCATCGCCAATGCAATGAAGAAACGCAACAAGCTGATGGTGGCGGGCAACGTCGCATGGCTGCCGGAGTTTCTTCGATGACCGTTCGGAACAACCTGTGAAACTGCGTGCGGCTTTGATACGCTTGGCGTGCCAGATCTTGCGTTCCCGCCTGAGCGTCCAGGGAGTTCGCGACAATTGCGGAGAGGCGGTCTGCCGTGTCCTGCCTATTCGCTTTATTCATGCGTCCGGTTCCCCATCTTGGACGAATCATAGACAAAAGATTACATCTCGCGCCTGATCGTACGTACCAATCTTCTACGGTTACCGCCGCATCAGAACCGACGCTACGACTGCAGCGAGCACGACCATCCATGGGCGCCCTTTGCCGATCGTCAGCAAGGCAAGAGCGCCAGCAGCCACCAGAAGATCGACCGCCGAGTGGATCGCAGTGCTACAAACCGGGCGCAAAAAGGCCGCGGCCAAAACCCCCAGGACACTCGCGTTAATGCCCGGGAGAGTGGTTCGCACAGGGCGCAATTCTCTGATCTCCGACCAGAAAGAGAGCGCAGCCACCATGGCAAGAAGGCCGGGAAGGAAAATCGCAACCAGGGCAACCAAACCGAGACCTATGCGTGAATTGCCGGGTTGGATCGCTGCACCGAGAAATGCCCCAAACGTGAACAGTGGGCCGGGCAGCGCTTGCGCGAAACCGTAACCTGTCAGGAACGATGGTTGCGTCACCCAGCCACGTGATACGACCGCATGTTCAAGCAGCGGCAAGACCACATGGCCACCGCCAAACACCAGCGCCCCACTGAGATAGCACGCACTCCCAACCTGAACTATTCCCGGGTGGGACTTGGGGATGATCGCGCTGGCAAGGAGCAGCGCCAGGTAGAGGGCCGCCGCCATCGCTCCCGCACGGCGAGAGATGCGAACGTCGAGCGGCGGCAGCTGGGGGGCAAAATCGCCGCGCAGCAATACAGCTCCGCAAAGGGCGCCCACGATAATCGCCAGGAACGTACTGATGGATGGCGGCCCGAACATGGCAATAACAAGGGCGATCAGAGCGATGAGCACCCGCTGCCAGTCTGGCGTAAGACGTTTCCGCATCACGAGTATGGCCTGTGCGACCACGGCAACCGCGCAGAGCTGGAGCCCATGCACAACTGCGGTCCCCGTCCTCCCATGCAGGGATTGCTCGGCAAAGGCAAACCAGATCATCAGAACTGCAGAGGGAAGAGTAAAACCCACCCATGCAGCGAAACCCCCGAGCCAGCCACCGCGTAATAAGCCGAGAGAAAATGCAGTTTGACTGCTGGCGGGTCCCGGCAACGACTGAGAAACGGCGATGATTTCTGCGTAGGTTTCTTCAGAACACCATCCCCGCCGCTCTACCAGCTCGGTACGGAGGTAGCTCAGGTGGGCGACGGGTCCGCCAAATGATGTGCAACCCAGGCGAAGAAAGACGCTCAGTTCCCTGATGCGTTCTTCAAGCTCATCGCTCATAGTCGAACAGCGACATGAAACCGTAATCCATATGCAACTGCTGGTGACAATGAAAGAGTGTCAACCCCGGATTGTCAGCGGTGAAGTCGATCTCTGTTTCCTGGTAGCCGCCCACCATGACCACATCCTTCAAAATGCCGGAGGTGGGCTGCCCGGCGATCCGGGTGAGTTCAAAGGTGTGGCGGTGCAGATGGATGGGATGAATGTCATCGCTGGCATTGCGCATCCGCAGACGATACCGCTTGCCCTGGACCAGATGAAAGGCCGGCTTAGCTATCATCTGATTTAGTGGGTAGGACACGCCGTTGATTGTCCAGCGATTGAAGCCGGCAAGCGCTGCATTGTCCTTGGCAAAGGTCATGTCAAAAATTTGATCAGGCGCCCGCGCCGGGCTCTCCGTTTGACCGAAGTGCGCGTAATTCCAGTGAAACGGCTTGGGGGGGATCCATAGTGGCTTGCCCGAATGTCCGCTGTACTCGACCACGATTCCCATTCCGTGGCGGCGATCGTCGTCACTCATATCGCCCATCACCCACACGCCAGGATGATTCATCTCCACGATGGCGGAAATCCGTTCCGCAGTACCTATCCACAAGCCGGGCACGCGGACTGGTTTGGGCAGCGGATTTCCATCCATCGCTACAACCAGGAACGTGTGGCCGGGCAAGGCGAGGCTGCGGATCTCGCCCGCACTGCTGTTCAGCACGTGAAAGAGGACCCGTTCGCCCTGCTTCACACGCACTGGATCGCCATGGCCGAGCATCCGGCCATTGATCGTGAATGCGTCGTAACCGACCTCGTACCCCTTCGGCATTTTCTTTGCGAGCGACGCTTTCATAGCGCTCTCGCCGGCATCTTTGAGCTCTTTCACGGTTGCCGAGGGCGAAAGGAAATTCATATCCATATCGCCGCCCTGGCTGAAAGTGGGCTGAAACTCTTTCAGGGTGAGAAAGACTTCTCGGTCGTACCTGCCCGGATCATTCTTCGGTTCGATGTAGACCGGGCCGGCCAGACCGCTGTATAGACCGCGGCTCAGGTCCGCCCCAGCACGCACGTGGGTGTGATAGAAGCGAAACCCGGAGGGGCGCGGAACAAACGAAATCCGCCGGCTGGTGTGAGGCGGGATAAAAGGCGTCCCTTCCTCGGCGGCGCCATCCACGTCCGAGGGAATCGACTGCCCATGCCAATGAAGTTGTTCCGGGATATCCGTGTCGTTGTGTACGTCGACCGTGACCCGTACACCCTCACGGAAGCGCAGGAGCGGCCCGGGAAACTGCCCGTTGTAAACCGTCACCGAGACAATGCGGTTGGGAGCCAGTTCAATCGGCTGCGTGGCAATGGTAAGAGCGTAGTCGGCCTTCGTCTCCGTCTGTTGATAACCTGCCGGCGTCAACGAGAACCCGGCGTGGCCGCTCAACAAAGCGCTGCCCACGAGCGCAGGTGTAGTCGCCAGGAACTTTCTGCGAGAACGATCAATGCCCTTCATGGAGTCAATTATGTCGCATCCCGTTGAAGTCTATAAGCTATTGCTATGCAAGTGCACCTGATAGACGGCACGTACGAATTGTTTCGCCACTATTACGCTCTTCCCAAGGTACGCGACAGCAAAGGTCAGGAAGTCGCAGCCGTGCGCGGCGTACTTGCCTCGCTCATGGGCATGCTGGGCAACGGCGTTACGCACATGGGCGTAGCCACCGATCACGTGATTGAATCATTTCGCAATAACCTGTGGCCCGGCTATAAGACGGGGGAAGGCGTGGAACCGGATCTGTTGGCCCAGTTCCCACTCCTTGAGGAAGCCCTCACCGCGCTTGGGATTGTGGTGTGGCCAATGGTGGAGTTCGAGGCGGACGACGCATTGGCAGCGGCCGCCACCGCTGCCGCGAACGACCCGCGCGTCGAACGGGTGATTATCTGCACGCCCGACAAGGATCTCGCTCAATGTGTACGAGGGACTCGAGTGGTGCAACTGGACCGGCGCAAAAACATTACCCGGGACGGATTAGGGGTGGTCGCCAAATTCGGAGTGGAGCCGGCGTCCATACCCGATTATCTTGCACTGGTGGGCGATTCGGCAGACGGTTTCCCGGGACTGCTCGGCTGGGGCGCGAAATCAGCGGCTGCTGTGCTGGCGCGATTCAACCATCTCGAATCCATTCCTTCCGATTGGCGGGAATGGGGCGTCAATGTTGCCGGTCCCAAGGCACTGTCGAGTACGCTCGCCGCGAACCGCGATCAGGCTTTGCTCTTTCGGGTTTTGGCCACGTTGCGCACCGACGTGCCGGTATTTGATTCCGTTGACCAGCTGGAATGGAAAGGGCCGACAGCGGGCTTTGCTCCACTGGCTGCCCGGCTTGACTCGTCCGTAACGAAAGGCAAGAGTCGAGAGCCCAAATCGTAGAAGGGCAAAACTCTCACACACCCTCTTCAGCCGCTGTGCTTTTTTTCTGCTCACGACGCGCGATAGCCAGGGCTGGAAAGCCGCAGTCGCATTTAGCCGGAGGCCTATCCCGCCACGGTAGAGTGGCGAACGATCAGCTTGGGTTCGACAAAAGCGGTCTGTGGGACGTCGTCCCCAGGCTTGGTCGCCAGAGTGAGCACGCGCCGTGCCGCGGCCTCGCCCATGCGCTGGATCGCCTGGTCTACCGAGGTGAGCGGCACCTTGAAATAATCTGTGTACCGCAGGTTGCCGCAGCCGACGAATGCGATGTCGCCCGGGATGTTGAGGCCGGCCTGCATCGCCGCCTGCATGGCGCCGATGGCCGCCAAATCGTTGTAGCAAAATACAGCGTCCGGCCGCAGCTTCTGCGCCAGCAGTTCCTGCATGGCGCGGTAGCCCGCAGAGTCGCCCGTCTCCTCAAATCGCTCGCGAGTGATGACGTAGCTCTTCGGCAGCTTGATGCCCGCAACGCCGAGCGCATTGCGGAAACCCTTGAACCGATCGATCGAAGGACTCGTCCCCTGGCCGCCGATGTGGGCGATCCTTTTGCGCCCGAGACCGATCAGGTGACGCGTCGCCAGTTCGCCCACCAGCACATCGTTGGACCCCACAAAGTCGGTCCCCAGTTTAGGGATGTTACGGTCGACCAGGAGCAGGGGGGGACCTCCATCCGTGAAGAACTCCGCCTCTTCGATGTTCTGACAAGAGGCGACCAGAAGAACATCCACTCCCCGGTTCACAAGAGTCCGGATTTCCTGCCGCTCGACCTCAGGATCTTCTTCTGAAGAGGACAACACCAGTGCCAGCCCGCTCGCCCGCAGCGCTCCCGCAAGAGACTTGGCAAACTCGCCAAAGAATGGGTGCACTAGATCTGGTACTACCAGTCCCACCGCAAACGAGCGGCCGCTCGCCAGCCCACGCGCCTGCATATTGGGCTGGTAGTTCAGCTCCGCCATCCGCTTCAGTACGCGTGCCCGCGTCCGCTCGCCGATGTCGAGGCCTCCGCGCAACACCTTCGACACCGTCACCGTGGACACGCCGAGATCCGCGGCAATGTCTTTCAGACGTACTGCCATGTTGCCCTCGATCCTGATCGAAGCATCAGCCGAACCGTGTCTGTCGCCAAAGCGCCCAACCGGCGCCACCCAGCGCGCCCAGGAGTGCCAGCGTCAGCACCGCAATCCAGCCCACGTTCATCGCCAGCGGCGGCACGACAGCGTTCAATCCAAGCCATAGAAACAGGCAGCATGCCGCCACCACGATCGCTACATCCCACCAGCGGCGGCGCCCGCTGCGGTCGGTGAATTCGTCGCCGCTCTGCGCGAGCAGGACCTCGCCATAGTCCAACCCGTAACGGTCGCACTCTCGGGCAAGCGCCTCGTTGCGTGAGTGGTTCTCACGAGAGGAAGCCACGGCGGTGCTGATCGCGAGCGCTCCAAGGATCATCAACACCGATCCTCCCAGAACCAGCGCGAGATGAGCCCGGTTCGCTGAGGCTAGTTCCCCGAATACCAGCGCACCCCAGGCCAGCCCCCAAAACTGGTTGGTATTGGAGAGCGGAATGCCCCGCCCAATTCCCAGATACTTGGCGGCAAACTGCTGAAAGAGGTCGCCGACCACCCACACGAACCCCCCCAGGAAAAGCCAGAAGAGCAACTGCCTGCTCTGCATCAGCTGGAATGCAGAGGACTTGATGCCGCCGTCGAGCGTCCAGGTGAGGAGAAACATGGTCCCCAGTTCCCCGACCGTAAACACGGTAACGAACGAGAGGGGATTCATGCCGCTGAGATAAGCCTTCCGATAGGGCACGTACATGGTTCCCCACATCAGGCTTGCGCCGGCGGCCGCCAGAAGACCCATGACCGCATGCGGCGGAACTCCGCCGGCGCCTTGAATGGTGCTGAAACCGAGCATGATGGCCGCGGCGACGATGCAGATGCTGCCGCAAACTACCTTGGCGACATTTTTTGCCGTCGCCCCCTGAAGCTCGCGGAACAGCAGCCTGCCCCAGAGCAGCCCAACCAGTGAGTTGGTATTCCATAACGGGAAGGCTGTGGCCAGCCCCACATCGCGAATCGCAAAGACAGTTAATGTGTTTGCCACAGCCCAGAGCGCTCCGGCGAGAACCGCCCAGACCATCAGGTGCTTTTTCGCGAACAGGTCGGCGAATACGTAACTGGTTCCTTTAAGCAAGGTAGGGAACGTCCAGCGCGCGGTAAAGACGCCGGCAACCATGCAAAGCGAGACCGCGAAGGGAGAGAAGCCGGCGTTGACCAGCTTCGTCGGGGCCTCGGCCGCCCCCAGCCAGACGCCCGCGGCGAGACCGCAGATCACTCCCAGCCCGTGGAGCGAGCGATCGGTACGCGCCTTCACTCCTACCGCATCGTCTGCTCCCATGTCTGCAATTCCTCCAAAACCTCGCCGCCGTCCTGGCGATCAATGAACTAGTTGCCGTGAATGAAGACCAGCAGACCCACGCCCAAAACCAGGACAACGGCGGGAATCCAGAATTGAACGTCCGTCAGGACGGCCTGCAGTGTGTTTATCCGGCCGCCGCGCTGCTCACGCATATGTACCCCCCGTTCGGTCTGGAATTAACGTAACCGATTACGAAAAGTTACGTTATCGGCCACCGTGTGCCGTTGTCAACAGAAACCGTTAGAACCTTTCCGCCAGGCTCCCAAAAGTGGGATTGTCTCAAGCTGAAAATTGGTGTACGTTAGCGGTAACGTAAAAACACGAGGCTGCCCGCTCTTAACCACCTGAAGGAGACACTCGCATGAGCCAACCCGCAGTTGTTCCCACCCAACCCCTGCAGGATCTCGACCAGTGGGATGAATTCCTGGAGGGCCGGTATAAGGAAGGCAAGAGCGAAGAGGAGTTTCGCCAGTACGATGCAACCGCGACTCCCGGCGTCGCCGAGTTCTACCGCTTGAACCACGAGAACATGACCGTCGACTACGTGTTGGCGAAGGAAGAGCAATACTTCACCCTGCGCAAGGGGCAAAAGACGGTCTGGGAAGCAGCCGAGTTCCTCAACACCCTGGTCGATGACAGCGATCCGGATACCGACCTCACCCAGATCGAGCATCTGTTGCAGACCTCGGAGGCCATGCGCCGCGACGGTCAGCCTCGCTGGATGATCCTCACCGGCTTCATCCACGATCTCGGCAAGTGTCTCTGCCTTTATGGCGAGCCGCAATGGGGTGTGGTTGGCGATACCTTTCCTGTTGGTTGCGCCTGGTCAAAAGACATAGTCTTCCCCGAATACTTTGCCAAAAACCCTGACCGGAACGTTGCCAGATACCAAACAAAGTACGGGATCTACGAGCCTAACTGTGGGCTTGATAACCTGCACATGTCGTTTGGTCACGATGGCTACATCGCCAAGGTGATGCAGCCGTATCTTCGCGATGAATCGCTATACATGCTCCGCTACCACTCCTTTTATCCGTGGCACAAGCACGGGGCCTACGACCACTTATGCAACGAGAAGGACCGCTCCATGCTGGAATGGGTCCTCAAATTCAATCAGTACGACCTGTACTCAAAAGGCCACACCAAGCCAAATCTCGCGCAGCTGAAGGCTTATTACGACGAGCTGTTTGCTGAGTTCCTGCCGCCCACGATGGCTTGGTAATCAGACCGCCCCATGTGACTTCCCGGCACGCACCCCGCGTGCCGGGCACTAAACGAAGATCATCTGCATGGAAGCGGTCGCTCATCCCGCTGGGAATCAATGAGCGAGTTTTCTACGGACCAAGCCCCAATTCACGGCATCGGAAAAGCGCCAGGACGAAGCACCCCGCAGGCGAGATGAACTTGCTAGGGGAAGGCTTGGTCTGAGGGCCAGTGGCGTGGCCCCACGCATGTAACCGGTTAGAAACGCGTTGGTCACTCGCTTCCGCTGTTCAACTTCCGAGCCGTTCCGTTATAGTGAGCCCTCGATCGCCAAAGATCCTCTTGCCTTAAGCGAGACCGGGCGACGATTGGCGAAACTTCTGGGGCCGCTATAGCGTCCGACGGAAAACTGAACACCGATCGAAGGGAGGGTCAATGAGTTCTCGTGGGCTGTTGTTGGCTTTGGCAGCGCTGACCGGCGTAGCCGGTGCGCAATCACTCGACTGTAACTTCCAGGGATACAAGGCTGTCGACGGCCTGAAAGCCAACGGAAGCGGCAGCGGTGTGACGATGACGTGGCAAGGTGAAGGCGGGCAGGAACTCCGGGCATCATTTGGCATCCGCGATGGCCAACCGGTCGTTCAGGAACTCGCTGCACGCGAGGGTAGCGGCCCATGGGTTGTTTTAGGGAAGAATCTAAGCCCGGACTTCCAGGTGTCGACCGGGAAGCGGCGCATCTCGCAAGCGCAACGTACCCAATTGAAGGCCCTCAACAAAGACACCCCCGAGGAGGAAAGCAGGCGAAAGTGGAATACTTTCTGGGATGCGCCTCTGGTTATTCCGGGCCGCGGGGACACCACAGACCTGCCCCGCACCGAGGCTGAAATTACCCATGCGTCCGTTAGCTACCAATCCAGCACCTGCAAGGTAGCGACGGAAGGAAAACAGCTGAGCGTCACCTTCGATGGATTGAAGCTGGGCATCTTTGCGGGCAATCTGCGCTTCATCGCTTACAAAGGAACAAACCTGCTCCGCCAGGAAGCTCTGGCCAAGACCCAGGAACCTTCCGTGGCCTACATCTATAAGGCCGGGTTGAAGGGATTTCCCATCACGCCGAACACGAAGTTGGTCTGGCGCGACAGCGCGGAGCATACGCAGTACGAATACTTTGGTGGGGCGCCGAATACGGAGCCGGTTGCGCTGCGGGCGCGCAATCGTATGACAATTCTGGATCCGGGAGCCGGTTCCCTCGCCGTCTTTCCGTCCCCGCACAAGTTCTTCTTCGCGCGCGAGGATGAAATCAACGTCGGCTATGTTTACTACCGTAAGGACAACAACTCCTCCTTTTCTTTAGGAGTGATGTGGCCTGAGCAAGGCGAGGGATACCATCCCTGGGGCGTAACCGACGAGGAATGGTACCGCCGGGCTAAGACTTCCCGGGGTCACGCGGACAATTATGCCCTCTACAATGCACCGGCCGGGACAGAACAGCGTATGGCGGTCTATTACTACCTGAACGCCAAGGATGATCGCGCGACCCGCGAGTCCGTTCTCGCTTATACCCATCATGACGTGTTCAAGCCCGTGCCCGGTTTCAAGGTGATGACCGGACACTTTCATATGGACTTCAACGAGCTGCTGCGCGACCGCAAGACTCTGGATTACCAGCCACCCTGGATCGCGGTCTTCCGCGCACTCGGAGTCAACATTCTGTACCTAGGCGACTTTCATGATGACTCGCATCCCAGCGATCCTGGGCCACTCCGCTTTGCGGAGCAGAAAGTTTACTTCGAAGGCTCGGAGCATGTCTCTGACAAAGATTTCCTGGTTATTCCCGCGGAAGAGCCGGATGCTTACTTCGGCGGCCACTGGTACTTGATGACGCCGAAACCGGTTTACTACTCCCATACATTGGGCCTGGGTGACGGCAAAGCCGGGGCGACGCAAGGCAACGTCCGACCGGCAGGCACGCCCTTCGAGGAGGATCTTCCGGAGTATGGTCACGTATACCACCTTGGCTCCTCGGAAGACGTGCTGAATTTCGTCAACAAAGAGAACGCCATTATGTGGACCACCCACCCCGAGACAAAAAATTCCGAAGGCTATCCCGAAGCATATAAAGACAAAGACTTCTTCTTGAGCGACCGGTTTATCGGCGCATCATGGGAATCTTTGCCCGTGGACCTGTCGGAGAAGGAGGAGTGTGAGGTCCGCTGCTTCGGAGTCGAAGACAACATGAGCAATTGGTCACCCAAGGTGAAGTACATGATTACCGAAGGCGATACCTACACCAAATGGCCCGATGATGAGACCTACCCGCAACTGGCCGTCAACTACATCAAGCTGGACAAGGTTCCGTTGTACGACGAGAGCTGGTCTCCTGTGCTCGAGGGGATTCGGCGCGGCGAGTTTTACGGGACCAACGGTGAAGTACTTTTTCATGACTGGGGCGTCCAGGGCTCCGGCGCGAAGAGCGTCTACAAAGCCAAAATTGAATACACCTTCCCGCTCGATTTTGCTGACCTGGTTTGGGGCGATGGCGTCAAGATCGAGCACCAGTACATCGATCTGAAAGACACCATGCCTTTCGGAACCAGGGAGTTCAACATTCCCTTCGACGCTACTGGTAAGAAGTGGATCAGGCTCTCGGTATGGGATTCGACGGGAAGCGGCGCCTGGGTGAACCCGGTCAACCTGAAGTAACAGCATTTTGCGCCCGTTACTCGCCCCTCAAACAAATCAACACGGCCAACATCCTCGGCCGGTGCTTTGGCAGACTTGCTCGAAGGGCCAAGGAAAAGCAACCGTCATTGCGGTTTTTACCAAATGCCACGGATCGAACAACTTCTCCAGACTGCGAATGAGCCGCAGCGGCTCGGGAAAGTGAAGTGGCGGACATGAAAGATAAGGGAGCGGCCGGAACAGAGGACGACTTCAAGAGGGTGGCTAAGACTTTTCCAACTCGGGGCTCAAGGAGCAACGTTCACATGAGACGCAGGGATTTTGGTAAAGGGCTTGCAGGGGGTCTTGTTGCCGCGGGCATCGCGAGGGCTGCTCCGCTTTCGCCGCCGCCGGCCAAGCGCCAAAGACAGCGGTGGCTCCCAGAAAAAACACCTTGATGCATGTCGGCGCCGACTCACGTCGCCGAGGGCGGCGGCGTCAGATCCCCCTGGGCTGCCGTTTGGCTACGAGCACGTGGAGAACTTCGACTCCCCGTCGATCTTTGCAGCCTACAGACGGTACGAGATGATCGTCGACAGTCCCTACAACGGCTTCCAACTGGATCTGGGAGTACTCGCCGAAGGGTCCGTGGATGCGAACACGCAGATCCCTCCTCTTGTGCGCTACCTTGCCGAACGGGCAAGATCCATCAGATTCACATGCGCGCGATCAAGGGCGGTCTCAACCACTTTGCAGAAGTCTATCCCGATGAGGGGGTGCTCGATCTGTTCAAGAATCACGCGCATACTGAGAGACGCGGGATATCCGGGCGGCATCTTGCCCGACCACATGCCCTCCCATTCGGGTGATCCGGGAAAACTGCAGGCCTTTGCGTTTGGATACGGCTATATCCACGCTCTCATCAATGGAGTGAATTCCGAGGTGTCATAGCCGGGGAACGTCGCCAGAGCTCTTCTTGATATTGCGCTCCAACCCCTTTACGATGGCGTTCGTAATGACGAGAGAGAACGCAAGTCGCGTCGTCGGTTACAGCAAACGGCGTTGCGGGCTAGAGCGGGCCTTATTTCCCAGAGCGCACCCCAAATCGGCAACCTTGCAGATCGAGCATGGCTGTCACTGGACGGACGTGGCTGGAAGCTTTGAGGGATTGCCCCTGGCCGGCCTGGCAAATCGCTGGATATTCAGCCGATCGGTGCCTTCCTCGATCAAGTAGAATTTGTCGGCTTCTACGTTGCGGAATGTTTGTCGCAGGCCGCTGGGCCACTTGACCTCGACCGTTTCCGCACGCGCAGTTGTTCCCAAGCCAAAATTGGCGCGCAGATCGCTTTGAGAAAGATAGCTCCCACCGCCTTCAATTTCCCGCATTTGCGAAATGCCGCCGGCGAGGATCCGTATCCGAGCCCCCATAGCGTCACGATTGCTCTTAGTGCCCACGAGCTTGAAATTCAGGAAGTGATTTCCGTTGCCGCCGCCGTTGTGCAGTAACAGAGGGGCATCTCCGTTGTTAGCGACCACGATATCGACGAATCCGTCATTGTCAAAGTCCGCAAACGCAACCCCGCGACCGACGTAAGGGGTCTGGAACCCATTACCCGCCGACTTGCTGACATCTACAAACTTGCCGTTGTGTTCGTTGTGAAACAGGGAGTTCAATTGCTTGTAGTGAATTCCCTGGCCGGTCTGCTCAACTTCGGGATAAACGTGACCGTTGGCCACAAAAAGATCGAGCCAGCCGTCGTTGTCGTAGTCGAAAAAGCCTCCTCCAAAGCTCAGAACGTCATGGGTGGCGCGCGTAATTCCAGACTGGTTACTGACTTCGTCGAAGAAGCCTTTGCCATCATTCTGCCAAATATGGTCGGAGGATAGCTGAAAATCAGAGATGTACAGATCAAGCCAACCATCGTTATTAAAGTCTCCCAGCGAGATACACATCGCCGCCATGACAGCACCATAGCCGCTGAAGGCCATGCCGCTGGGAGCACCAATTTCCTTAAAAGTGCCATCACGCTGGTTACGATAAAGATAGGCGCTTAGCCCGTCGTTGGCGACGAAGAGGTCGGGCCAGCCATCGTTATCGTAATCAGCGGCGCCTACCGAAAGGTTCTTTCCCTCGGGCTGATAGATCTTGGCTTTGACCGTAACGTTGGTAAACGTTCCATCGCCATTGTTATGGTAGAGGGCGTCGGGACTCCCACGGTAAACACTGGGCGCACAACTGCTTTTTACTCCGCCCAAGTCGCAATAACGCTTGTCGCCCAGTTCGACGTAACTGCCGACGTAGAGATCGATTCGGCCGTCGCGATCGTAGTCAAAGAATGTCGCTCCCGAATGAAATGTACCTGACTCTGTGCCGGCAACCCCGGCCTTGTCGGTTACCTCGGTGAACGTCCCATTGCCGTTGTTGCGATAGAGAGCATTGCGGCCGTACTGGGTCACAAACAGGTCGGGAAATCCATCGTTGTCGTAGTCGCCCCAGACACATCCCAACCCGTAACCAGTACCAGGCACTCCGGCCTTTTCGGTCACATCAGTGAATGTGCCATCGCCATTGTTGCGATAAAGCGCGTTAAGAACAGAGATGCCGCGGTTGTAGAGATCGCGCCCATTTACAAAATAGATGTCGGGCCAACCGTCGCCGTCAAAGTCGGCCACGCAGACTCCGGGGCCGAACTCCTCCCGGTTGATGGAGGTGCCGCTGTTGCCCTTGAAGTGGGTAAACTTGATGCCTGCCGCTGCCGTAGAGTTCGTAAACTCTATGGGATTCGGCTGCTGGGCCTGTGCGTGGCTTGAAATGCACGGAGAGCCAGAAAGCAGGCACACGAGGAGGAGCATCCCAAGCTTGAGCCTCACGCACCGGTATATCGAACAAAACGCGGTTATCACCGTGGGGAGCCTTCCAGATTAAGCCTTCCACCAGCCAATCTACTTGTTGTGGCGCTGCTCTGGAACAACATTCGGTTCCCAGAATCGAAACAAGCCCCGTCACGCTTAAAGGCTGGCGTGTCGATGAGCAGCCCCTCATAGGCTGGAAGAAACAAGAAAAGCCTCCGGCATGCCGAAGGCTTTTTCTGAGAAATCGTAAACTATTGATTCTTAAGTGGCGTCCAGAGACGGGATCGAACCGCCACCGTCCTTGCCTGACGGAGTTGAAGGCCGCGTCAGGCAAGACTTAGTGCGCGATTCGGCCCAAGTAGTACCTCAGCCGACTCTCTGCACCCCGGGCACGTGGAAGCCGCGTGCCATCAGGGCTTTGATCCAATCCTGCGGCGGGTCGTCCAAGCGAGGCGATGCACACCTCTCCACCCGGCGGCGAGCTCGACGCCAATCTTCGGCGGGAACACGCTGTTTTCGAACAATGACGTGAAAATCGATATTCGCCCATGCTGCTGCATGTTCTGCTCGAGCGGGCTTTGGACGCCGATGATCCGGCGCGAGAACCAGTCCAGAGACGCGAGGACGCAACAGAGGAACGCGAAGAACACGCAATCAGGTTCCTCCGAAACGGGAAAAGATGCGGCGGTAACCCTTGAGGCAGAGAGAAGCGCTCGATTTTCATAGCCCGCTTGACGAAGGAGTTGGATCCATAATAATGTTATGCCTATGGTCAATACACCTACGTCCGGAATGCCTGCTCGCGCGCTGCCCATGCTGATCCTGCGAGTTCTTCAATCCGGATCGCTGCATGGCTATGCATTGGCACAACGAATTCACGTACTTTCCAGCGAAGTTCTAGCGGTGGAAGAAGGACTGCTCTACCCCACGCTGCAAAGAATGCTAGTCAAAGGTTGGGTTACGGCCGAGTGGGGCATCTCTGAAACCAAACGCAAAGTGCGCTTTTATCGCCTTACGCCGAATGGACGCAAACAATTGAAGGACGAGCGATCGGAATACGATCGCGTGACGCAAGCAATCCAAAACATACTGCGCACCGCGTAACAGGCACTCAGCACCAGGAGGCCCACGATGGGTGAAATCTTCCGACGCATTCGCTATCTCATCCATCGACGCCGCTTCGATGCCGAACTGCATAGTGACATGGAGTTTCATCGGGAGATGGCGGCGAGAGCGGGTCGCAGCAACTTCGGCAACACCCTACGCATGCGCGAACAGGCGCGCGAAGCGTGGGGATGGACGTGGCTCGATCGGCTAGTGCAGGACTTGCGTTTCGGGATGCGGATCTTGTCCAGGTCTCCCGGTTTCACCGTAGTAGCCATACTGGTGTTGGCCATCGGAATTGGTGTGAACGTAGCTGCGTTCTCCGTCTTCAATATGGTCGCATTGGAATCTCTGCCGGTGCGCAATCCCGACTCTCTCGTTCGCCTCGAACGACACTCGCCGAATGCCACCACGGACGGGACGCCATATTCGTCACTGTTGTTTTACGAAGAGAATGCTAAGACCCTGTCAGCAGTTATAGGCGTACTTGGTGTGCCGCCGATGCAGTTAGATGAAGATCTAAAGCCGGCTTCAGCTTCGTTTGTTACCTCAAACTATTTCACGGAGTTGGGAACTCCGGCTGGCTACGGCCGGTTGTTCGACCCTGCGCGCGACTTCGCGCCGGACGCGCCTCCTGCCGTGGTCCTGAGCTATGGCTACTGGCAACGGCAGTTTGCGGGAAATCCTTCGATAGTAGGGCGAACCGTTCACCTGAACAACAAGCCGGCGACGGTGATCGGCATTCTTCCCTATGACTTTGCGAGTCTCGGCGGCCAAAGGCCCGATGTCTGGCTGCCCATATCCCAGCAACCTTATTTCGTGGAAGGCAGCCACGTATTGACCGATCCAAGTGACTCGGCAGTACGGATGTGGGGAAGGCTGGCTCCAGGTGTTTCTGCGAAAGCAGCCGAGCAAGAGTTACGTGCGTTGACGGATGAATTGCGCCGTCAACACCCCAAAGACATTTGGGACAACGAGTTCATACAGAGTTCACCGGGCGGACACTTGGAGGTTATGAAGCCGGAGATGTACCAGGTTGCTGCAATGGTGGCGCTGTTGACATTGCTGATTTTGGCAGTGGCCTGCGCAAACCTGGGCGGCCTGATGCTCGCCCGGGCTGTGACCCGCGAGCGCGAAATGGGCATACGCCTAGCCATCGGAGCCGATCGCTCGCGCATTTTCAGGCAACTTTGCACAGAGAGCTTAATGCTGGCTGCGCTGGGGGCGTTGGCTGGGCTGGCGATGGGTTCTGTAATCATTCGAATCGCTCTGAACGAGCTGAATGCACCAACCTGGCTTAGCACGACTCCTGACTGGCGTGTGTTGCTGTTCACCATCGTTATTACATTTGTTGCTGCATTGTTATTCGGCCTCATGCCAGCGTTGCAAATCGCTGGCCAGCGTCAACACAAGACCATCGCGAGACAAATTCTTGTGGGGGCGCAGGTGGCCGCGAGCTCTGTACTCTTGATTGTCGCGGGACTATTGGTGCGGGCTACGCAGCATGCGCTATACAGCGACCCTGGCTTTGGCTATCAGAAATTGCTCTCGATTGATGCCCATCTTGGTCAGCATGGTTACACACCCACCGCCGCAAAGGCTTATCTCGACCATATGCAATCCAGACTCCTGTCTGTCCCTGGAGTGAGGTCGGCGGCGCTGGTCAAACTGCCACCGCTCGGGCATGTGGTCGACAGTGAAAAGTCTGATATTAACGGGCACACCGTGATGATCTATCCCAATTTGGTTGACGGTAACTTCTTTGAGACGATGGGCATCCCGCTGATGCTGGGACGAACGTTCAATCCTGGAGAAAAGAGAGCTGTCATTGTGAGCGAATCATTTGCTCGAGAGCAGTGGCCGGGAATCACCCCGATTGGGCAACAGATGGGAGAAGGATCCGACAAAGACACCGTTGTAGGCGTGGTGGGGAATGCGCATATCAACGCGCTCAGCGATGACGACGCAACAGAGCAGTATTGGCCCGCTCAGCAGGATGATATGCCCGACATGGTTGTGATCGCCAGAACGACGGGTGCGCCGGATCAGTTGCTCCCCATCGTGAAGGCAATCAGTGAAAATCTCAATCCAAAACTACTTCCCGAGATCCGGCAGCTCAAGCTTCTTTACCTGGACAATGTAGCTGGAATCGAGAAGACCGCGATGGTGGTTAGCCTGATTGGCCTGGTGTCAGTGCTGGTCGCGGGTATCGGCATCATCGGTTTAGTTGCTTTTACCGTATCGCAAAGGATGAAGGAGATTGCGATTCGGTTTGCCCTGGGAGCGAAGCGGGCACAGGTTTTGATAGCGGTTCTTCGGCAATTCGCGTGGCCAGTCGTGCTCGGGATCGCGGCAGGCGTATGCATCGCCTCGTTAGCGACTAACGTTCTCCGAAAATCATTGTACGGAATAAACAATCTTGACCTGCTCAGTTACCTGGGAGCTGTTGGCGTGTTGGTGGTCATCGTCGCACTCGCGGCGGTGTTGCCCGCAAGGCGCGCGCTGCACTTGGATTTGGCGAAGACATTGCACTACGACTGATTCCCAACGGCATCAGGCTGGGGCTCCATCTCTTTGACGACACCGCAGTGTACGCGCCGCAATTTACCTCTTCAAAGGTGAGCTGCGGCAGTTGCCATGCTGCGAGTGGAATTCAGCCGTTTGCATCCCCCATGGTTGGCCTGCCCGATCTGTTTCCTATGTACAACAAACGCGCGGGACACGTCATTTCGCTGCGTGATCGAATTGAAGAGTGCTTTGTCCGCAGTGAAAATGGGAAACCTCTTCCGTACGATTCCCCGGAGATGCAGGGGATAGTCGAATACATTGATTGGCTGTCTCGGCCGGAGCCGGAGAATCTTCCTTTCGCAGGGCGCGGCCTCGTCACACTTCCTGACCTCAAACCTGATTCCAAGCGCGGTGCCGTCATTTATGCGCAACAATGCGCCGGGTGCCACGGCGATAACGGAGAAGGGATTGCGCCACTGTTTCCTCCACTCTGGGGGCAGCGGTCGTTCAACGACGGGGCCGGCATGAACGATGTCCACAAAATGGCATCGTTTGTTCAACACAATATGCCGCAAAATAAAATGGGTTCGCTTTCAGCACAGGAAGCATTTGACGTTTCTGCTTTCATCCATGGGCGGCAAAGACCGACCTTCGATCAGAAATACCGAAGTTTCTAACGGCGTAGCTCCAGTGAAATCACCTGAGGTTGAGGCGCTGCTTGGAAGACCCACAAACAATTGCAAATCTTCTAGGATAGAAGGTGGGGGAAAGATGGCACTCAAGCAGTACGAGATCGCTGCGAATGGCATCTCTTTGCACGTAACTGAGGTTGGGGCCGGGCCGGTCGTTCTTTTCTGTCATGGGTTTCCGGACACCTCTTATACGTGGCGACAACAGATGACGGCCGTCGCGTCAGCCGGCTTTCGCGCGATCGCTCCAGACATGCGCGGATACGGGCGCAGCTCAGCTCCATCCGACTCAACCTTGTATACGCCGCTCCAGACGGCGGGAGACCTGGTCGGACTGCTCGATGAGCTGAATATTCCCGGCGCCGTGATCGTGGGTCACGACTGGGGTGCAACCCACGCATGGAATGCCGCCATGATGCGTCCGGATCGATTCACAGCGGTGTTCTGCCTGAGCGTGCCTTACTTTCCGCGCGGTGATGTCAGCGTCTTCGGGCGCATGCGTACCTCTGGACATGAAAACAACTTCTACATGTTCGAACAGATCAAACCGGAAGCCGATCAAATTTGGGCCGACGCTGCAGTGACTATTCCGGGGGTTTTGTATTGGGCATCAGGTTCAGCGCCGGCCGGCACGCGCTGGAGCCCTCTGGACCCTGCACGAAGTCTTCATCGTCCCGCTCCCGGGCCGTTGCCGTCGTGGGCGGAGCCAGATTACGTCGCTCACAACGTAGCGGAGTTTACGCGTACCGGTTTCCATGGCGCCTTAAATTACTATCGCGCCGCCGAACCGTATTTCTATATGTCCGCGGCCTGGAAGGGTGCGAAGATCACTCAACCTTCGTTTTATATCTCGGGTAAAGCTGATGGCCTGGGGGCGCTTTATCCCCCTCTTGAAAAGCTTCGCATTGGACTTCCCGGTCTCGTGGGGAATCTCGAACTCGACAATGTGGGCCACTGGATACAACACGAAGCCTCTGCCGAAGTCAGCGAACAGCTGGTGAAGTTCCTGCGCACGGTAAACCCTGCCTAAAGGAGCGCGCGATGGCGACAGGTTTGGCACTAACCGACGCCACTTTCCACTCGCAACGCCATACGACGCACTACTGGGAGGCCGGACCTGCAGGCGGCCCATTGATGATCTTCCTCCACGGCCGGCCCGAGATTGGTCTGGTGTGGCGCGCGCAGGTCGAGGCCTTCGCGACCGAGGGCTGGCACTGCATCGCGCCGGACATGCGTGGCTATGGCGGTTCCTCTGCGCCTTCCGCGTCGGAGGTCTATGCCCTAAAAGAGATCGTTGACGACATGGTCGAGCTGCATGACCATCTCGGCGCCAGCGCGGCAATCTGGGTCGGGCATGACCTCGGAAGTCCCGGCCTTTTGAGGGCCCCCTACCAATGGACCTAAGTGACTTAGAATCAGTGGATGCGATTGATACGAAAGACGTTAGAGCAGCCCCGATTTAGGATCGTTTGGGATCATTTGGGATGGTTTCCCCCCTAGGTTGTTCTCCCGCATTGTTCCCGAGTCGCGAAACCTTGTCTGGTTCTTCTGTCTTCGATCAACCTCCGCGCTCCCGCTCCTGACCGGAACACTGCCGAAAAATAAAAAACTCGCCCCAGCGAAGCGGGCGAGAATGTTGACTTGAGGTAGCGCCAGAAACGATTGCACGGATGACGTGCATTTACTACCTAAGCAGGAATGGGTCGCGTTTTTTTTGACACTTTCCGGTGAGTTTTTTGGGACCGCAAAAATGGGTGCTATGGGCCGAATGAGGGCTCGCCGGAATAATTGAGCCGGTTAAGGCCGTTCGGCGCGGCGACCTTGTAGCATGTTCGACTCGCAGTCGCGGCCCCTTTTTTTCATGGTGCGCCTTGCGTTTCTAAGAATTGGCACAAGCGAGAAGCCTGGAGCGGTGCGGGCAGGATTTCATCTACGCAGCATTCGAGCGCGTCCCACCAAAGTTCCGCTGTACTGGCACGAGTCAGAAGCACAATTGGGAAAAGGATTCCATTGCACCTGACCCGTGCGACGAGATCTCTCCAATTCCCATCGGCCAAAGCCAGTTCCGTGACTATAACGGTCCCCTTGCCCGATGAGCCGAGCAAGCCAACTGCCGCATCGATACTGCGCGCCCAATGAATTACTAGCCCGTGTGCTTCGATGTCCCGTGTAACGGCGACTTCCGGGCTCCCGATGGAAACGAAAATTACTGTTCCTGCTCGTCTGCGAGATTGCATTGATTATTGACTCTTCCTGTTGCCACGCTATGCCGTACGGTCTCCAATAGGCCGTAAGCCGCCGTAAGGTGGCCGTAACGAGGCGAAGCTTTTGAAGGATAATGGGTGGCGGGAGACAAGCAAGTGCCAGCTCCGTCCTCACCATCGGGAAAATCCATTGCCAACTCTGCTGCCGACCCGGTGTCGGCGACGGCGGTCCGCGACCAATTGGCGCGCGTGGTGAATAGCCCTGGTTTCGTTTCCTCAGTCCGGCTATGCCGGTTTCTGGCGCACATCGTGAATCGGACAATCGATGGAGATATCGACAGCCTCAAGGAGTTCTCGATTGCGATGGAGGTGTTCGACCGCACGTCGAAATACGATCCGAACATCGACGCGATTGTTCGGGTCGAGGCTCGCCGCCTCAGAGCGAAGTTGAAGGCCTACTACGAGGAAGGACAAGGTACGGTTGATCCGGTTCTGATTGGATTGCGGCCAGGCAGTTATGTCCCGATCTTCCGATGGCTTGACGCCCAGCCGGCAAAGCATCGCGAAGAGATTGGCGCCGCACCGCCACCGGGCCGTATATGCGTTGCCGTGTTGCCGTTCGTGAACATGAGTCCGGAGCCGGAGCAGGATTTTTTTTGCGACGGGATCAGTGAAGAGATCACGAACTCGCTGACGCGGATATCCGGTTTGAACGTGATTGCGCGGACATCGGCCTTTCACTTCAAGGGTGCCAACATCGATATCCGGGAAGTAGGGCAGCGTCTCGGCGCGAATCTTGTCATCGAAGGAAGCGTCAGGAAGGCCGGTGAACAGCTGCGGATCACTGCCCAGGCGATTCAGACCGAATCGGGTCATCACATCTGGTCGGAGACGTTCCGTCGCGAGCTCCAGGACGTGTTTGCGATCCAGGAAGAGATTGCACAATCTGTTGCGGACTTACTCAGGCTTCACATGCCGGAAGTACAAGGACCGGTGCGGCCCTCCCCTCCTGATCTTGACGCATATACAAGGTACCTGCGAGCTCGGTTTCTGATTCATCAGCAGTCGCCTGAAACGTTGTACGCCGCCTTAGAGCAGCTACGAAGGCTCACAGAGACTTATCCCGACTACGCTCTTGCTTACAGCGGCATGGCTGCGGCGAGCGGCCTTCTGGCCCAGTTCGGGATGGTCTCGGGCCGTGAGGTCTATCCAGAAGTGAAGGCAAACGCGGAGCGCGGTTATGCGCTCGATCCCGAATCCGGTGACACCTGCACGGTGCTGGGCGCACTTCGTGCCTGGTTTGAGCATCGTTGGGATGAAGCCGACAGGATGTTTGACCGCGCACTAAAACTACAACCCAGTCACGCGCAGGCTCACATGTTTCGTGCTATGGCTTTGTTGTGCCAGGGGGACTTCAAGGCGGCAGAGTCAGGACTTCGCCGCTCAACTGAACTGGACCCGCTCTCGGCCAGCGACTGCGCGCGGATGGCTTATCTTCATTACGTAAAGGGAAACTATCCCTCAGCCGAAGAGCATCTCCGACAGTCTTTCGAGCTGGATCGAGACTATCCTGAAGCGCGATTGTATGAAGGACTCCTCCATTTCCAGCAGCAGCGTTACGACGCGGTGATACAGTGTCTCTCGACCTCCGCCTCACCATTGGATATCGGTCTGCTTGCCGCCGCCCATGCCCAGGAAGGCAGCGTATCGCGAGCCGAAGAATGTATCGACAGGCTGCATCAACTCGCGGGGCGGCAATACGTCACTCCCCTGGCAGAAGGTTTCGCTGCGGTCGGGATGGGAGATTTCGATCTAGCGCTCCAGTGCCTGGATGAAGCGATTGACCACAAAACGAACTTCGTGAATCTGCTGATGATCGAGCCATTCTTTCATCCTCTTCACGCTGACCGCAGGTTTGCCAAACTCCTGAAAAAGCTAAACTTGTCGCACTGACAGGTGCCACAAGCAATGCCGTTAGCTTACGTGGGCCTTACATAGGGCTTACGAGCCCTTACTCCCCAGGCTTCCGCGTTCGAGGCACCATTGCCTCATGAAACGACGCACTCGAACAACCTGCTTGGCCTTCACCTTTGGGATACTGGCGCTGCTGGCACGAGGCCAGAATCTCGCACCTCTATCCCCCCCGCCCACGGTTGAGCAGGCGGCGGGACAACAGTCAAACCTCCCTGAATTGACTCTCGAACAGGCGGTTGAAGAAGCTGTTGCGAACAACAGCAGTCTGAAGACCGCCAGCCTCGAGACACTCCGGGCCGTCGACGATCTGGCTGCGAATAAGGCAAGACGTTTTGCGAATACGCAGGTCACTGCGCTCGGCGCCCAACTGGTTACGAAGCCATCGGTTACTTACCCGGCGGGCTCGCTTGGGGTATACAGCGCGACCGGGCCGATCCCGGCGACGAATCAGAAGGTCGAGATCCCGCGAAAACCCGTAGGCATAGTGAATGTCTCGGTTGCCCAGCCGCTTTCGACGCAGTACCAGCTGCATTTGCAATTGAAAGCTCTTGAGCTGCGGTTGGAAGGTACGCGTCAGGACCAGATGAAAACTCGTCTGGAGGTGGTCGACCAGGTTCGACGTGCATACTACGCGATTGTTGAGGCACAGAGCGCTTTGGATAGCCTTCGGGCGTCACTCCCTTACTACCGGGAGTCGCATCGTCTGGCATTAGTGAACCGCGGTAAAGAGACGATTCTGGAATCGGATTTGCTGAACGCCGATGCGCAGCTTTTGAAGTTACAGAATGCCATCAGCGATGCGAGCGACAGGGTCGCGTCGGCGAGCGAAAGATTGAACGATCTGATGGGCCGGGACGTACATACGCAGTTCCGGGTTGCGGCAATCGGCGATGCAGATACCGATCGCGCCACACCCGAAGCCATGGAAGCCCGCGCTCTCCAAAACCGGCCGGATGTGAAGAAGGCGAAGCTTCAGGTGAAGCAAGCCAACTACGACGCGCGGGCGAAGAAGGCAGAATATATCCCTGACGTGAGTCTCGCATTCAGTTACTACACAACCGCGAACTTCGAGAATGTTTTTCCAAGCAACGTCGGGACAGTGGGACTGTCGGTTCGGTGGGAACCGTGGGACTGGGGACGCAGGCGCCATGAATACGACGAAAAGCGAACCAAGGAAGAGCAAGCCAAGGTTGGCGTCGGCGCTGCGGAACGAGCTGTTCTTCTGGAGGTGAGAAATGCCTGTCGGCAATTGGAGAACGCCCGCCGGCAACTGACCCTCAGCGAGGCAAGCGAGAGTGCGGCCCGGCAGAAGCTCAAAGAGTTGCAGGAGAAGGTAAAGCGCGAAGCGGCATTGAGCAGAGATTTGTATCAAGCACAGTCGGATCTGGCATCCGCGGACACCCAGCAGCAACAGGCTCTCACTGCGTTCTGGAAGGCAAGAGCCGATTTGAAAAAGGCGATAGGAGAAGAATGATGCGTATCTCAATTGGAATTTTAAGTTTTGCTGCGTTTTCGGTTCTCGCCGGCTGCGCAAAGACGCAGAAGGCGGGGCCAGAGCCGGTTCCCGTTGTGGCGGAGATCGTGGCTACGCAGCAGGTCCAGCCCAGTTGGACTTACTCCGGCGAGATTCGTCCGGACACTGAGGTTCAACTGGCCTTCAAGGAACCTGGTTATATCGCCGTTCTGTATCGAGTGAAGGGCGTCGATGGTCGGATGCGTGATGTGCAGGTAGGCGACGAAATACCTGCCCGCGCCACACTGGCCCGACTGCGCGGCTCCGATTATGAAGCCTCGCTCAACACCGCGGTCGGCCAGCAGCGCTCAGCGCAGGGTACGCTTGATGTTTCGCAAGCGGAACTCAACCGAGCAAAGGCCGACCAGGCAAAGGCGGATCTTGATTTTGAGCGTGCACAAGCGCTCTATGCCGCCAAAGCAATGACTCGCCCGGACTACGATGCGGCGGTGAATCAGCACACCTCGGCGATCGCCAGTGTGGAAGCCGCTGTGCGTCAGATCGAGGCGCGCCGCGGGCAGTTGAGCGCTGCGTCGGCGCAGGCTGTCTCCGCGCGGATCAATCTTGGCGATACGAGCCTGAACGCTCCCATGCCTGGAGTCATCGTCGAAAAGAGTGTGGAACCGGGCAGCCTGGTTGCTGCAGGGACAAGGGCGTTCACGCTTGACGATACGCGCGTCGTGAAGGTGAACTTCGGAGCTCCCGACAGCATGCTGGCACACCTCAAGCTAGGAGCACCGGTGCCTGTGCAACTCGATGCATTGCAGGGGCGGACCTTCTCCGGGCAAATTACAGGAATCTCCGCCTCCGCCAACCGTGAGTCCCGGGTTTTCAACATCGAGGTTACTCTCCCAAACCGGGATCGCTTATTCAGGGTTGGCATGATCGCCCGCATCCGTATAGAGCAGGCTAATACGCAAACTGTGCCTTTGGTACCACTGACTGCTTTGATGACCGCGGAATCCGGATCGAATAACTATTCGGTCTTCACTGTAACGGAGCGCGATGGAAAACAGTTTGCGCAACTGAAGAGTGTGAGGATTGGTGAAACCTTCGGCAAGTCGGTTGTCATCGACGAAGGCCTTACGCCTGGTGAACGAATCGTCGTCAACCGTACTAACCAGCTAAGCAACGGAAGCCTGATCCGGATGGTCAACTAGGAGATGCAGCAATGACACACACACAGAATGAGCAGTCCACGAACAAGAAACAGAATCTCGCCCGCTTCTTCCTCGAACAGCGACACATCGCCTGGGTCTCGCTCGCGGTTGCGCTCCTCTGGGGAATCTACGGACTATTGAAGATGCCACAACGGAAAGACCCGGACATTCCGGTACGCCAAGCGATGATTATCGTGCCTTGGCAGGGAACATCGTCCGAACAGGTAGAGCAACTGGTGACCAGGAAGATCGAGCAGGCCATTGCTTTGAATCAATGGGTGACGGAGATCAAGAGCGCCTCCAGAACCGGCTCGGCGATGGTTCAATTCGAGCTGGCAGAAAAGGGAAAGTACGACAGGGACAAGGAACTGGACGACGTCAAGATCAGGCTGGACGCCATCCACGACCTTCCGCAGGGCGCCGGTCCGATTTTGTACATCAAGGACTTCGGGGATACGTCTGCATTGATGCTCACCGTAGCGAGTCCGACGGCCGATCCGGCCCAGGTCGCCTGGATAAGCAAGCTGGTTGAGACACAGGTCCGCCAGGTTCGGGTCGGTTTGGATGCGCATACTCAGGCGCGGCGCTCAATCGTTGTGGTTTTTCCGAAGTCTATCGACAGCGACGAAATCGAGCGCAAGTTGTCCTGGCTGACTCGAGACATGGCAACCCAACACCTTTGTTCCGATATGCGAGTGTTTTCGGGAGCGGGGTTCACAGGCGTAGACGTAGCGACGAACCTCAGCACACCCGATCTGCAATCGGCCTTGAGTAAGTTCGCAAATCAGGACCTGCAAACCGACGAACTTCATCCCGATGCATGGAAACCTGCGATCATCGACGAACCGGCAAACACCGTCGCAGCGCTTCAGGCCGTGGCCGGTGACAAGTACACTTATCGCGACCTGGACGACTTTACCGATACCCTTCAGCGAAGCCTCAAAATGCTGTCGATCGTGGCGAAGGCAGAACGTTCCGGGGTACTGGACGAGAACGTATTTCTGAATTTCTCGCAGCAGCGCCTGGCGCAATACAAGCTAAGACCAGCAGATCTTTCCAACATCCTCGCTGCCCGGAATCTACCGGAGAGCGGCCAAACGCTCAATGCACGCGGACGCACGGTCAGTGTCAACACCACAGGCGAGTTCAAGAGTATCGACGATCTGCGGAATGTAGTAATAGGCACGTCGCCGAACGGAACGCCGCTTTACTTGCGGGATCTCGTGGACATCGACAGGGGATACGAGAATCCCCCTTCCTTCACTAACCGGTACACGCGCCGCGACGAAAACGGCAGATGGATCACGACACGCGCGATTACGCTCTCGGTCCAGATGAAGAAGGGAGAACAGATCGGATCTTTTGGAAAACAGGTGGACGCCAATCTGGCGAGCGTGAGAAAAACATTGCCGGCCGACCTGGTGCTGGCCCGGACCTCAGACCAGCCATTGCAGGTACACGACAGCATCGAGCTCTTCAGCCACAGCTTGATCGAGGCGCTGGTGCTGGTGGTAGTTGTGGCTTTGATTGGCTTCTGGAGCTGGCGGACGGCCATTCTGATTGCGGTGTCCATGCCGATTACGCTCGCGATCACGTTTGGGGTCATCAGCACGCTCGGGATCGACCTTCAACAGGTCTCAATCGCTTCGCTGATCATCGCGCTGGGACTACTGGTCGATGTACCGGTGGTGTCCGGCGACGCGATTGTGCGCGAACTGGGTGCCGGCCAGCCACGGTCCGTCGCCGCGTGGCTGGGACCGACAAAGCTGTTCAAAACGATGGCCTTTGCGACTGTCACGAATATTGTTTCCTATCTGCCATTTCTGCTGTTGCCCGGAGATACAGGCAAATTCCTGTACAGTCTGCCTATCGTCATTAGTTGTTCGCTGCTGGCGGCCCTGCTCGTCTCGATGACCTTTGTGCCGCTCATCAGTTCGTTTCTATTGGAAAGCAGGAGCGAAACTCCTATCGAGGAGAGGCGGCAGCGCGGGTTCACGGGTTGGTATTTCCGAACCGCCAAGAAGGCCATTGAACACAGGAAAGTCTGCCTGGCAGCATCGCTCGGCCTGCTGGTAGCGGGCGGCGTCGTGTTCTCCACGCTCAAGCCGCAGTTCTTTCCAAAAGACCTTCAATACTTTTCTTACATCGACGTGTGGCTGCCTGAAGACACTCCCGCGAGCGCGACCAGCGCGGCTGCCCTGCAGGTGGAGTCCATCACCCGCCGAGTGGCGGAAGAGTATGGCCGGAGACACACAGAACACGGACATCCGAAGGATGTTCTGCAATCGATGACGACTTTTGTGGGCGGCGGCGGTCCTCGCTTCTGGAGCAGCGCCACACCCGAGGACAGGCAAACCAACTATGCTCAGGTGATTCTGCGAACGAAAGACAATCATGATACGACCCCACTGCTTGCCCTTTTGCAGCCGGAACTGGACAGACAAATTCCTGGAGCAATCATCGATACGAGGACTCTCGAAACGGGCAAGCCGGTTGGAATTCCGATTCAGGTCAGAATCTCCGGCGAAGATCTGCCACGTCTCAGAGCGGAAGCCGAACAACTGAAGCAAATCTTTCGCGACATCCCCATCGCCGCCAGAGTTCGAGACGATTGGGGCGAGCCGAGTGCAAGAGAAGTGGTGCACGTCGATGCGGACCGGGCAAACCTGGCGCACGTCACAAACGCAGATGTCTCCGATTCCATTGGTGCGGCTCTTCATGGCATTACGGCTGGAGTTTTGAGAGATGGCAACAAGCAGGTTCCGATTGTTGGACGCATGCAGATGGAAGAGCGGTCCCAACTCTCCGATCTGCGCAGTCTATACGTCTTCTCGCGGCAAGACACCCCTCCAGTGCCTCTCGATCAGGTGGCGACGATTGCCCTGAGTCCGGTAACGCCTAAAATCCGACGCTTCGATCAGTACCGGACGATTACCGTTCAGTGCTGGCCTACGCAGGGGCATTTACCTTCGGAGGTAATCGCAGTGGCGATGCCAAAGCTGGAGGCATTCCGGAAGCAGCTTCCCGACGGGTTTATATTTCGCTTCGCAGGCGAGCAAAAAGAGCAGGTCAGCGGCTTTGCTGATCTCACTACGGTGCTGCTCATTTGCGTTAGCGCCATTTACTTGGCACTCCTCGCACAGTTCAAGAATGCCTTCAAACCCCTCATCGTCTTTGCTGCCATTCCGTACGGTGTCGTCGGTGCAATATTTTCACTCGCCATTATGGGCCAGCCCTTTGGATTTATGGCATTCCTTGGGATCATCAGCCTCATCGGTGTAATCGTGAGCCACATCATTGTGCTGTTTGAATTTATTGAGGAGCGACGAGAAGAGGGCGAGGAATTGGAGTTGGCGCTGATCGATGCCGGCATCCTTCGTTTGCGGCCGGTGATGATCACGGTTGCGGCCACAGTGATTGCGCTGTTTCCGTTGGCTGCACACGGCGGCCCGCTATGGGAGCCTCTTTGCTATGCGCAGATTGGGGGACTGACGATCGCTACTTTCGTGACGCTTCTGCTCGTTCCCGTCCTCTATTCCTTCGTCGTGCTGGATCTGAAGTTGATCCGTTGGGAACAAACGGAGCACACGGCTTCGGCTGCTTCAGAGAAACCGGCAGAGATGCCTGCAATATCGGGGGTGCATGCGTGACCGATATGAACTTTGGGCACATCATCCAATACGCAACATTATTGTCGCTTCTGATGGGAGGTCTCGGTGTGGTTGTCGCGGTCTTAAATCACCGCGAGCAGGTGAAGACGCAGATCTTCCTGGCAATGTCGGCCCAGTATGACGAACTGTTGAAGAACTCTTCGGCGGCATTCTGGCTGAGTGTGCCAGTTGGCACGGAGCTTCCTGAGCGGACGGACGATTTAACCATCTCGATGTTGCGATTCTGCACGCTGGTTTCATTAACCTATCTTCTATTTTGCGAACGTCGCATACCAAAACGAATGTGGGAGTTGATGTTCCGTTCCGCTGACCGGAGGTTCCGCAGTCCCTTATTTGTGCGTGAGTGGGAGCATTTGAGAACGGAATTTGAATCATTCCCGGAGTTCGTCGCTCTTGTTGCTTCAGTGCATCCTATGCCGCGCCATACTAAAAACTTTGATCCTGGATCCGTGCTACCCGCACAGCAAGAAGGACACCAGTCGTCATGCTGACATCCTCGGAGTTGAAGAAAGTACCAATCTTTTCCTGCTTGAATGACGCGAACCTTACGTGGCTCTCGCAGCAGGCTGCCGATCTTCATCTGGAACCGGGTCAGTATCTCATTCACGAAGGGGAGCCCACCCCTTTTTTTGTAGTGATGGACGGAACCACGGAAGTGCTCAAAGATGTGATGGGGCGTCGAACTGAAGTCTCAGAGCACAAGCCGGGCGATTTCTTTGGCGAATTGGCCATTCTGATGGCAACGTCAGCTCCCGCCTCCGTCCGCGCGAAGTCAACTTGCCACTTGGCACGTCTCGATCCGCAACACCTCCAGGAATTGATTCGACGCTCGCCCGAGTGCAGCGCGGTGATCTTACAGACCCTTAACGAGCGGGTACAAGTCGTGCAGAAGTACATGCTGAGTCTTCCCTCCAGCCGCGTACAGATAGTCGGATCGAAATTCGATGACGACTGCCGGGAGATTCGCACCTTCCTGAGCATGAATCGAATCCCTTATGAGTGGGCCGACCGTGATCGTAGCGCACATCCGGCTCCGACTGACCAGGTTTGCGAGGTTTCTGGCCTATCCGTCGTCGTGGATGGTTCGTTCTGCGTCAGCCATCCTCCTACGGTTCGTAAGGTAGCTGAAGCGCTCGGATTCCAAACAGCTCCCCATCGCCAAAGCTATGACGTGGTTATTATTGGCGGCGGCCCAGCGGGACTGGCGGCTGCCGTCTACGGAGCCTCGGAAGGACTCAGCGTCTTGTTGGTCGAGCGCGAGGCTCCCGGCGGTCAGGCTGGCACATCTTCTCGCATCGAGAATTACCTCGGCTTCCCCAATGGCATCTCAGGAGATGACCTCAGTCAACGCGCGTTCCGGCAGGCGGTTAAGTTCGGAGCCGAAGTGGTTCTCACCCGAGAAGTCCAAGAGATCATTCCGCATCCCGATGGCGCATACACGATTGGACTCGATGACAGCGATAGGGTTGCCACAAAGACGGTGATCTTGGCGACCGGGGTTGCTTGGCGCCGACTTGAGGCGGACGGCGTCGATCGCTTCATCGGACGTGGAGTCTTGTATGGAGCCGCGCGTACGGAGGCCCCCACGGTGGCAGGAAAGCGCGTCTTTATTATCGGCGGCGGCAACTCCGCCGGCCAGGCTGCCCTGTTCTTCGCAGATTACGCGAGTTCAGTGACCTTGCTGGTCCGCGGCGAAGATCTGAAGCGCAGCATGTCGCAATACTTGATCGATCAGATTGCTCTCGTGCCGGGCATTCGGGTGGAGACGAAAACTCAGGTGGTCTCTGCAGACGGCACGGATTGCTTGAAAGCAGTAGAAACCCGGAAAACGGGGGAGCCTGTCATCCGGCGGGCTGCAGATGCTCTGTTTGTCATGATCGGCGCCGATGCAGTAACCCATTGGTTGCCATCTCAACTCCAACGCGAAAACGGCTATGTCTGCACGGGGCGCGAGGTGAGCGACCAGCCAGGTTGGGTGGCAGATCGTGCCCCATTTCTGCTGGAAACAAATCTTCCGGGCTTCTTCTGTGTAGGTGACGTTCGCTACAAATCGATCAAGCGCGTTTCCAGCAGCGTAGGAGAAGGCAGCATGGCCGTTGCTTTCGTGCATCAATATCTCTCGCTACTGCTCAAACCGTTTCCAGAGTGATTGCGGTCGCGTTTCAACCGTCGCTCCTACTTGCTCGACTCAGGCCAGCCAAGTAACGGACCTAGCCTCTAAGCCGGCGATCGGCGAGTAATCTCAGATAATTCTCCCTATTCGCAACTTCCCTTCCTGACCCCAATCGACTATTCGACTTGCAGGGCGCATTGGAGTTGCCGCACGAATTCAAAGATCACCTGATGGAACCGCGGCGATAAATGTCTTGCGCAACTTTCATTGCTGCCGGTCGAACGTCTTCTCTGAAGTTCCCGTCGAATGACGCTCAGGGCAACACTTGGAATTCGGCTGGAAGCTGCTTTCATGCGACGGGAACAATATGGGAACATGCTTGATTCATTACTTTCAAGTACTTAGAAGGGAAGGAGTAGAAATGGCCTCGGAGAATAACCGTTCAATCTACAGCTAAGCTATTGATTCTAAGTGGTGGCCAGAGACGGGATCGAACCGCCGACGCCGGCCTTTTCAGGGCCGCCTAGCAAGCAAAGTAAGTACCCTGGAATCAGCGGAAGTGATTGACTCGATAAGCGTTATGCTCTTGTTGCTTTAGGATGGTTTAGGACCATTTGGGATTGTTTCGACCGTACGATGGTCGTGTATTGGTCGTGTCACCCTGACGCCAAGATTCTGGAGCATTCAATAAATGAATCGCTCCGCAGAATGCATGGCCACTGAATAGGGCCACATACTCAGCACGACGATGCCATCAGTGATTGATAAGCTCATGAAGAAATCCGCAGCGCGCGGCTCATCGGCACACCGGCCAGATTGAGCGGGGTGAGCGTGCTCAAGTCTGGCGAATCCTGGTGGTTCACCAGCAGTTGAGGCGCAGGACGTGGGCTGGTCCGGATTTCATGTCGATGATCTCCGTGCCGACGACTGCCTCGAAATTGGCTTTGCCTTTGCAGGAAGCATCGCCCGCCAGGATTTTCTCCATCGCGCCCGAGTTGAGCAGTTCGCTTGCGGCAACTGTCCCTTCGTTCCCCAGGCCGGCTTCAATCAAGACAGGGACCCCAGTCGTTGGATCATCCATTCGGGCCAAGATGGCATAGTCGCTCTTCCATTGCGTGAAAGGGACCGAAAGGTCTGTGATCCAGAGATGGTTGCTGGGGTACTGAGAATCAACGATGGACGCGATAGGTTCTTTGACTGATCTAGATCCCGGAGGATTTGCGACTTCGATGCGATAGCGCAGGTTCTGGGTCAGACGAAGTGTCCACTTGTTGTCGATGGCGCCAATTAGGATCACGGGCTGCCGACGAAGGTCCGCCAGCGAGGTCAACTCGGCTCCCACGACGCGGAATGGGATACCCTTCTTGCCAAGTTCGCTGGCCATCGAGGAGAGGATCGCAGCATCGTCGAGCGATATGATCTGTCGGCGAAGCACCAGGTTCACAAACCTGTCACGGTAGGGGGATTGATCTAGCGCGAGCGGTTGCAGGTTATGCGTATCGATGCAGATGAGAACAGGAACCTTTGCATGCACGAAGGCTGCCCAGAGATCGGGACTGGTTTTTGGATCTGTTCCCTTCCATATCCAGAATGCTGCCAAGCTGGCGGCGATCAGAACAAAGAGGATCGGATACAACATTCGCACGTGAGGCGCCTGACGCCCGGGTTTACTGACCCCCAAGAACGGTTCCTGACCAGTAGCCGGGATGGCGATCCTTGCGGCATTTGGGGGCAGGGCGATCGCCTCTCCAGCCAACACGGGCTCTACAGCGTCTACAAAAACAGCCGGTTTCTCAACTTGCTGCGAATGTTGGATTCCAACCTGGCGTGACGGTTGAATTCGAAACTCCGGTACGTACGATCCTCTGGGAAGATCAATCTGAACCAGATGTTGCTGGGGCGATTCCTGGTAAAACTGGCCGATGCGCTTGCGAACTTCATTGGCGGTTACTCGAACGATCGAATCATCGCCCGTGTCGTAGTCGTTGGCACGCTCAAAGACGGTGATCCCGATCGTGCGTTCCTTGAGCTGACCTGCATGACCCGCGAGCGTTTGGTCGACGATGTAGTTCAGGAATCTCTTGCAGCGGCCGCTCTGAACGAAGATGGGGGTCAGGAGCATTGCTTCGAGCTCCGTCCTGACCGCTGCCTGAAACTCCGCGCCGAACGGACCAGCTTCCGCTCCGGTCGGTTCCGAACTGTTTACGGCGCGCGTCATCTCATACTCCCAGCCCTGTTGATCCCGGTGACCAAAATGTTAGCAGAGAGCGGGCTCTCTTCGTTCTCAGGGGCCTTTCCTAAAGGCCTTAACCTTCGCAACTGCTGGCGCTGATTGCAAAGGGGATAAGTGAACAAGGGCCGTAACCTCGGCTACCCAACCGTTTAGAACCTTGCTGAACGCCGACTTCATGGAAGAGCTTTAGAGGAGAAGTCGGAGGTCTAGGTTTAGTGCTGAGACAATCGAGTGTTTCCCGTAGGGATTTTCTTTTACGGGGTTCCATCGCGCTCACGTGCGGCGCCGCCTTAGGTCGTTATCCCGCGCTGGCGGAAACAGCAACCCAAGAGCATGTCGAAGTTGAGACGACCTACGGCCGCATTCGGGGGCTAAAGTCGAAGGATCTCCAAACCTTCAAGGGCATTCCTTACGGGGGTCCGGTGTCGGGTGCGCATCGTTTCAAAGCCGCGCCACCGCTACAACCTTGGACCGGCGTCCGGGATGCGCTGAAGGGTGGAGCGCCTTCGCTACAAACTCCCCTGAGACCTTACTTTGGAATCAGCGAGCCCTTGCCCGCCGAGGATTGCCTTTTTCTGAACGTTTGGACCCCCGCAGCCGATGGGCGAAAACGGCCCGTCATGTTTTACAGCCACGGCGGCGGATTCAGCGTTGGATCCGGAAGCGCTCCGTACCAGGACGGCAGCGTCCTGGCGCGTACTTGGGGTGTGGTTGTGGTCGAAACGAATCACCGGCTCGGCTTGATGGGATTTCTTTACCTTGGCGATCTGGCTGGCGAAGAGTACGCCACCTCCGGCAACCAGGGCCTGCTCGACATCTGCGACGGGCTGAAATGGGTGCACCAGAACATCGGGCGCTTTGGTGGAGACCCAGACAACGTGATGATCTTTGGCGAGAGCGGCGGCGGCGCAAAAACTTCCTGCCTCTATGCGATGCCCGCAGCGGCGCCTTACTTCAACAAGGCATCGATCGAGAGCGGTCCGGGCATCCGGATGATGCCGCGCGATATGGCGACAGAAACGACGGTGATGGTGCTGAAGGAACTCGGGCTGGGAAAGACCGATTGGCGGAAGCTGCTCGAGGTGCCCGGAGAGAAGCTTCTCAGTATTCAGGATGCTTTGGGCAAGCGCCCCGGGGGTCCATTGACGATGAGCGGCGGACGCAAGGGAATAGGGGGCGGAGGACGCCCCGGCGGCTTTGGGCCAGTGGTGGATGGCACCATTTTGCCTCATCATCCGTTTGATCCCATAGCGCCTGCAATCTCCAAGAACAAGCCCTTGATGGTGGGCTACAACCGCGACGAAACCATCTTCTTCTTCATGGAGGGCAGTAATACCGACGTGTTCAACCTGACTGAGACGTCGCTGAAGGAACGCCTGCAGAAGGAGTTTGGGGAGCACGCGGACGAAGTCTACATCGCGTACCACAAGAGCCGTCCTGAAGCCTCTCCCACGGACCTGTATATCGCGATCAGCACAGCGCGGATGATCGGCTTCGGCTCGATCACCATTGCCGAACGCAAGTTTGCGCAGCACGGTGCTCCCGTTTACTCCTACATCTTCACCTACGAGTCGGAACGCATGGTCCCTGGAACGCAGCACAAAGTTGGCGCCGCGCACGCGCTTGAGATTGCCTACAAGTTCGACTTGATCCAACCGGAACAAAAGGCTTCGACAGGAGACCCAGCGCAGACTGCCACCCGCACCATGATGGACACCGGTCCGGCGAGCGTAAAAACCGCGGAGAACATGAGCCAGATGTGGAGCACCTTTGCGAGAACCGGAAAGCCCGGAGCAAAAGGGCAACCGGAGTGGCCAGCCTACGACACCACGCGGCGCGCGACGATGCTGATCAACGCCGAATGCAAAGTGGTGGACGATCCGTTCAGCCTGGAAAGGGATTTCTGGGAGCGAATGGAGCCTTGATAGACGCAGGTGAGCCCCTTCCGACCGAACCTGTCGAGTTGTCTAGTTTCGTTGTTTGGCGTCCGGGTTCCGGCGTGTTGCCGGTTTCCGCCCATTATTTCAAGACACTGAAAGGAATTTTAATGAGCAAACGTTTCTCATGCATTTTTGGACTATTCCTTCTGACAGCCTCGTTGACGCAAGCCCAGTCTTTTACTTGGATCCCGGACAAGGCTCATAGTGGAGTGGATTTTTCCATTCTGCACATGAGTCTTTCGCGTGTGCGAGGTCACTTCGCAAACATCGGAGGCACTATCGTCCTCGATGAATCCGATATCACGAAATCGACAGTTAAGGTGACAATCGACGTGACTACGGTCGACACTGGCGTTGCACGGAGAGACGGCGATTTGAAGAGCCCGAACTTCTTCGATGTTGCCCAGTACCCGACCGCAACGTTTGTCAGCACAGCCGTCGTGAAGAATGGCAACGGGCTGATGGTTTCAGGAAATCTGACGCTACATGGCGTTACCAAACCTGTAGTCCTCCAAGTGGAGGGCCCCACCGGACCAGTGCCTGGAATGGATAAGAAGCCTCACTCCGGTTTCTCAGCTACAACGACAATTAGCCGCACGGCATTCGGAATTGCTGCGAAATATCCGTCCGCCGTTGTGGGCGAAGACGTTAAACTAACTGTCGACCTTGATGTGGCGAAGCAGTAGTTGTTCGGGAGCCAATGAGTCAAATCTCCGACTCATTCGTCCCGCTTCCCAGAGAATTCTGGACTCGGACTGCCAGTGTCGTTTTACTGCCGAATTCACGTAAGCGCCCGCCGTCTGCCGGCCACCGTCAGAGCAGTCAACCTGAATCTGCTTGACCAAATCGAGGAACAAGAATGCGCTATACACTCCTCGTCGCCGCTGCCGCTTGCCTTGCGGGAGCGATTGCTTCTGCTCAAGAGCCGGTCGTGCCCGCTGCCAATGTTCAGGCTCTTTTCAAGGAGCACAACGCAAAGCTGAACGAAAACAAGCAGGTGGTCTATCACATCGTTCGGGACCTGCTGCAATGCAAGCGCTGGAATGAAGCCGACAAATGGCTGACCGAACGCTACATTCAACACAATCCCGTCATACCCTCTGGCAGGGCTGCAATCGTACAACTCTTCGGAAACGGTCCCGTCCCTGCGACTTGCGACGAAAAGATTGATGCCCCGATTGTCGCTGTTTTAGCCGACGGCGATCTCGTGACCGTGGTCACTGTCGCCAGTCTCAAGGATTCAGAAGGGAAGCCGTACACAACAACGTGGTTTGACATGTGGAGAATTGTCAGCGGCAAAGCCGATGAACACTGGGATGCGATGGTAAAACGCTAGCCGAGATATAGGGCAGTTGCCGCGACCGGTGCCTTGCTAGATCGAAAACGCGACCGAAGTCCCAGAGATCTAGCCAGTCCTTGGTTCCACGAGCAGGAATTGCAGTGACGCGCAGTGAGTGTTGAATCACAACTTTCGTGGTTGCGGTGCATCTACCTCAACTTCCACCCGCATCTTGTGCACGCGCTCTCTCTCTCGCAACTCGGGATGGGCAAGGCTGTGCGCAGATCCGCTAACAATAAGGAGCAATTGTCGAATAGGCTGGCGTCGGCCATTCTGATAGACGACATCTGTCACGTTTCATAGACGTAGAAGAGCGCCTATATCGGCAAGGGCAGCGCACGACCAATACACGACCATTCCGGAACTATTCCAAGTTACTCATAAAAGGTCCTTTAGCCAAAAATACGAAAGCCTCCCGTCAGGGGAGGCTGGTATTTTGCACTGCTTAAGTCGCTGATTCAAGATGGTGGCCAGAGACGGGATCGAACCGCCGACGCCGGCCTTTTCAGGGCCGCCTAGCAAGCGAACTAAGTGGTCCTGGAATCAGCGGATATCATTGAGACGATTAGCGTTGTGCCTCCTCGATTTAGGATGGTTTAGGACCATTTGGGCTGGTTTCGACCGTACGATGGTCGTGTATTGGTCGTGTCGACCTCGATGCTGCTTTCCAACCCCTCCCTCAAAAAACCGACGAGTCGAACGCACAACGCTTCCAATCTGCCATGGGAAATTCTAACCCGAGCGGGCCGAAACTGCGGGTCATCAACGCAAGTGCTTCAATTGCTGGGATCGATTCATAGGCACCGTGCAGAATTCGCCGAGACTACCGGGAGCATTGATTGGAGGCTCATTTGAGAACGAGAACGGGCGAACATGCAAAAGGGCAAGGATGCCCGCAACGAGAGCCGGATCCAAAGCGCCAAGAATCGCGCGATTGTTGATCGAGATCCGGATTGTGATCGAGGAGGCTCGCCGGCAGCCTTCCGTCGCCGTCAACATAGGGCTCACCTCCCTCTATTGGCGCATCGGCAGGCGCATCCACCGTGGGGTGCTCGGCAGGGGACGTGCCGTCTTCGCTCCAGCTGCAGCACGCTTTTGCGCCTCAGGGGCTCCAGATTTCAGGGCTCGAGACGGGCAAGTTACCGAGATCCCGGTCTGCGGTAATGCGGATTCAACCGGCGGAATGCCCCGAGGCGTTTCCGGTCAAGGCTACCGATTTTTCGAACAAGTGATTACTGCCGATTGACTCGTTAAGGCTTTTTCGACAAGCACATATTTCCGCCAAAGCACTCATCCAAGGAACGGGTTTGTCTTGTGCAGATCCGACTATTTTCGCTAGCGATTTGACTCTTCCTCTTGGAGCCGCCTCAGACTACTACTCGGAATCGCATCCCGCGCCGGAAGTCGACCAGGGAGGGGCTTGGGCTCATACCGCGGTTGAGAACCCAACCCAGGTGGATTTTGTTGAAGGCTGGCCGAGTTGCTGTGATCGGTTTCCGCATCACCTCTGCCATGCCGCCTGTGGGAAACGCGTAGCGTAGTGCATTCGAAACATCTAACGGTAACAGCGCAACAACGAGGGCACGGTTATCGCCAATCTCTGCTAGGCGAACTCGACGCTTACACATGACGGCGGACACCAATCCCTTCTAGATTTCGCGGGCTCACCGGTGTCCAGTTCAATCCGATAGCCGTGCCATTGCCTTGGGTGGCCCCTGCTCAATGGCCGAGTTCTCTTCTCAAAGTAAAGCCTGAGAATCGTTGGCTTAGCCGGCGCATTTCGTCATCCGTTGAACTTGCATGGGTCTTCGATGGGGTGACCAAGTCACAGATCGAGACATTACAGTGCCGCTTATGGCCCCAGAAGCATTATTGATTGGACGCTCGAAACCAGGTGCCCTACTATCCATTTCACCCGGGACTATTCACCGCACATTCATTGCCCCTACTCTTTGGGCGAAATAAATAGGATCCCCGTCCGATCCATCGGCTAATCAGTTTTTATTCCGACACCTGTGCGTTCTTCGCACTCGGGCCCCTACTCCTGCATTCGAAAGGCGTCTGCTCAATGAGTGCTACTCGTCCAGTAGATCACCCAGGTTCCGCGCAGGGTGGCCGGCAAGATTGGATCCACCGTAGCCGGTCGGTTTCTTTTGCGATTTTCTTGCAGCTCTTGACTATCTATTTCTGGAGCAGTCCCGGTGTTACACAATCCACTTATGGAAGTATTTTGGGGACGGTCACCGATCAGAAGGGCGAAGTCATCCCCTCGGCAAAGGTCACACTGAATGATCGCGGCAAGTCCACGGAGCGGACCGGCGTTAGCAACCAGTCTGGCGACTACGGGTTTACCAATGTCGGTCCAGGCCTTTACGATCTGACGGTCGAAATGAGCGGTTTTCAGACGGCTCACATTGAGAGTATTAGCCTTCAGGCCAGCGAGACCAAGCGCGTAGATGCAAGCCTCATTGTAGGGTCCGCCATGCAGTCGGTGCTTGTACAAGGGGTTGACGGGGCGGTCCTCAACACGGATGTATCCAGTATTGCTCAGACCAAGACGGGCCAGGAACTGATCGATTTACCGGTAGCGATCGCGAGCCGGGCGCAGGGTTCGACCAGTCCGATGTCGACCCTTACCACGCAACCGGGGGTGCAGACAGACACCAACGGAAACCTGTCTGTAATGGGCTCCACGCCCAAGATGTTTGAGATGACCATCGACGGAATCAGCACCATCGGAGCGTTCAACTCCGCCCCGATATCCGAGCTCTTTCCCTCGTTCAACGCTATAGAAGAGATCCGGGTAAACGAGGTGAACGCAAGCGCGGAATACGGAGGGGTTGCATAATATCTCGACGGTCTCCAAGAGCGGGACGAACAGTTTTCATGGCGCCGGTTTCGAAAACTGGCAAAACCAGACTCTCAATGCGACCAACCCATTCAGCCTCACAAAGGCGGCTCTCAACCTGAATGACTACGGAGCATATATTGGCGGGCCGGTGTTGATCCCGCGGCTTTATAACGGCCACGACAAAACGTTTTTCTTCGGGGCTTACGAAGGTCTCAACCTGCCCAAGGAGCAAACAGTCGTCGAGAGCGTGCCCACTCAAGCCCTACGCTCGGGAGACCTCTCAGCGTATCCCGATCCTGTCTACAACCCCTACACTGGGAATCCTTACCCCGGCAACATGATTCCTCAGTCCGAGATCTCAAGCCTTGCACTCGGTGCTCTCAAGTATTTGTTTCCCCTGCCCAACACTGGAGGCACGGGCGCCATCGCAAATAACTACGCCATAAACTTTTCCACTCCAATCACGAGCAAACAAGAAGACGCCCGAATCGATCAGGTGATCAGCTCGAAACAGACCTTCTTCATCCGCGGCAACTTCAAAAGCCGCAGCGTGGCCGAAGCGCCCATCGCGGCAAATGGGTATAACGCATCGCCTATGGTCGGAGCTTTCTCTGTGCCCGAGCAGGATTTTGGCGCCACGGCAGCTCATAACTATATCTTTACGCCAAACCTGCTGAACGAAGTGCGGGTAGGCCTCAGTGGAAACAGAACCTGGGTAACCTTCGGAGTTTCCGCAGCCCAGATCGCGTCTGACCTGGGTCTCACCGGCCTTTCGGTACCCCAGGGCAATGCAGTTCCCGATTTTGAGATCAGCGGCTTTCAGGGGACGGGCGGCAGCAATTCTTCCTCTACCTCTGGCGCCAATCGGACTATACAAATCATCGACAACGTCAGCTGGACAAAGGGTAACCACACGCTGAAATTTGGTGGAGACTACCGGCGCATGTCCGGCCTGTACACCAACGTCTATGCCGGCCTACGCCTGGGTGTCTATAACTTCAATGGCAGTGTTACCGGCGTCCCTGCCGGTAGCGGCAGCAATCCTTATATTGGAAATGACTTCGCCGCCTTCCTGCTTGGTATTCCAGACAGCACCTACCTGGACTCCGTCATAGCGCCGGACTCGCACGGCTACGCCAATGGTTATGCGCTCTTCGCTCAGGATGACTATCGCGTCACGCAAAAACTGACAATCAATGTCGGCATGCGTTGGGAATATCGCCCGATGTTCAGGGATCATCTTCTCAACAGCACCCAGTTCCTTCCCGACTACAACACCGTCCAGGATGGAACATTTGTGCACGGTACGGTGGTGATACCGAACCAGAAGGCGTACGACATCCTTAACCCCGCGTTTGCGGAATCGATCGCGCCCACACCCATTTTGACTGCAGCGGAAGTAGGAATTCCGGAGAGCCTCCGCTTCTCGGTAAAGACCGACTTCGAACCGCGCATTGGGTTGGCATGGAGACCCTTGGGCAACAATAAGACGGTCATTCGTGGCGGCTTTGGAAGATTCATCGCCGTGCCTCTGGGCGCACTCCTCGGCGCAACTTATGCCATTCATAGCGCGGATCAGGGTCAGTATTTTCAAACGATCAACAATGGAACACCCTCTCTTACCTTCCCTCACCCGTTCCCAGCCAACCTTGCAGTGCCCGGAACACAGTTCTTCCAGCAAGCCAGCAATATTCACTACGTGGATCCAGGCGTGTACCAATGGAATCTCACCGTAGAACGGGACCTCGGATACAACATCGCTCTACAGTTGAGTTACAACGGAAATCATGGCTCCCATCTCGAGACCCAGATCAACTTGAATCAACTGCCCGTGAACACGATCGGTTATGAGGCTGCGCTCCCTTTTGCTCCTTATCCGCTATGGGGAGAGGTCGAACAGATGACCAATGGCGGCCGGAGCAACTATAACGCTTTTAGCGCCACGGTACAGAAACGCCTGAATAACGGCTTGCAGTTTCAGTCTAACTACAGCTTCACGCGAGACTTGACAGACGCACAGGGAGGTGCCCCAAACAGCATCTCCGGCGATTGGAATGTCTTCCGTACTAATGTGCTGGACCCGCACCTGGACTATGGCAACGTGGCTTTTACACGACGGCACCGCTTCCTCACGACCGGGCTGTACACCCTCCCTTTCGGTCGGAATCGCACCTTCTTCAGCACCGCTAATCGCGGGGTCGATGGGCTTATTGGAGGTTGGCAATTGTCGGGGGTCCTGTTGTTCCAGTCCGGTCCTTTCCTTACCGTCACAGTCCCTGGATCTGACCCGTCAGGTACAGGCTTTGACAACCTCAATCCGGTGCGGCCCGACCGTGTGCCAGGTGTGCCCTTTACCGTCCCCCATAAAGGCCTTGCTCAGTGGCTCAACCCAGCCGCATTTACTGTGCCGGCTAACAATATCGGTCGCTTCGGAAACTCAGCCGTTGGTAGCGTTCCAGGTATAGGAACAGAAACCATCTCGGCGTCCCTCATCAAGTCCGTGACTATACGAGAAGGAATCCGTGCGCAGGGTGGGATCCAAGCTGCCAATCTGTTTAACCACGTGAACTACGAGCAACCGGCTACGGCCTTCACTACCGGCGGCTTCGGGCAGGTGAGCAATGTTCAGTCTGCGGAGGGCGAAGGCCCTCGCGCCATTCAGGTTACCGCGCGCGTTACCTTCTAAGGGATAAGGAACAATGACAAGGCAAAGGATACAGCTATCCGCCGGCATTAGCTTACAACTGTTACTGCTGCTTCTGGCGACGGGTGTTGCCGCAGCGCAGTCCACCATCGAGAAAGCACAGGGAATCCCTGTTAACGACCCGCTCATTGTTTCCAAGTGTGCCGGTTGCCATGCGCGCGATGCTAACGGCACCATGAGCCGGATTTCCTACATCCGCACTACGCCTGAGGTGTGGGAGCAAATTCTCAAGCGGATGATTCGGCTCAATGGATTGGTCACCACTCCTGAGGAATCGCGGCAAATTCTTCGCTATCTGAGCAACAACAACGGCTTAGCTCCTCAGGAGGCGCGGCCTGTTTTCTGGGAGGCGGAACATCGTCTCTTCCGCACCCAGGAAGAGGAAGCGGGAGTGCCGGAAGAGTTGCAAACAACATGCAACCAGTGCCATACCATCGGCCGCGTTCTGTCGCAAAGGCGCACCGCGCTCGATTACATCAAGTTGGCCAACACTCATATGGCGCTTTTTCCGGGCGCTGAACCCATGGTCTTTCGACCCACCGAACGCTATGCCCATCCGGAGGATATCCCGGTTGGGACCACACAGCTGAATGCATACGAGGTCGAGTTGAACTATCCCCCGGCGCCTGCGAAGACCACCGGGAAGTATCCGCTCGATGTAGCTTTGGAATACCTGGCGAAGAATCAACCCTTGGTTACACCGGAGTGGGCAGCCTGGAAAGATACGATCCACTCGCCAAAGCTGGCCGGCGTCTGGCTGGTGAGCGCTTATCAACCTGGGAAGGGCAAGGTCTACGGCGAAATGACCGTTGAGGCAGCCTCAACTCCAGATGATTTTGCCACTAAGACAGTGCTCCATTATCCCGATGGCCAGGTTGTCACCAGAAGCGGTAAAGGAATCGTCTACTCCGGCTATAGTTGGCGCGGTCATGCGACGGCCACGCCTAGCAACGGTACTAAGGACCCGGCCTTTCCGGCGAATACCCGGGAGGCGATGTTGGTTTCAGCGGACGGCGACACCATGGATGGCCGCTGGTTCTGGGGAGGCTACCAGGAGTTTGGTCTGGATGTACAACTCACCCGCCTACAGCGGAATACGGTGGTCCTGGGCTTGGATCTGTTCTCGGTAAAATCGCCTTCCTCTTCGGAAATTCATATCTTCGGCGCAAACCTGCCGACCGGGCTGACGCCCGCTGATTTCGATTTAGGCAAAGGTGTGCAGGTCACCAAGGTGGTTCGGTCAAGTGCCACTGATGTATTGGTTCAGCTCGCGGTCGCGCCGGGGCTGGCTACGTCGCCCCACAACGTCTTCGTAAAAGGCTTGATTGCTCCACAGACCCTGACGGTCTATGACAAAGTCGATTACATCAAGGTAAGTCCGGATGCGAGTTTCGCCCGCCTTGGAGGGACGATTGCGCCGAAACAATATGCTACGTTCCAGGCGCTCGGCTTCGCTAATGGTGAAGATGGCAAGCCGGGAACCGCGGACGATGTTGCTCTCGGACCCGTTCCGTCGGCTTGGTCTTTAGAAGAGTTCTACTCCACCCCCAAGGACGATGACATCAAGTATGTGGGTTCCATCTCAGACTGCGGCCTCTTTACTCCTAACCTAGAGGGGCCGAACCCGGATCGGAAAAAGCAGAGCAATAACTACCCGACTGAAAACTGGGGTGATGTTTGGGTGGACGCCTTCTACAAGGGCCCGAGCGGTGAGACGCTCAAGGCGCGCTCGTATCTCGTCGTCGGCGTCCCGCAATACATGCACTACGATCAACCGGAAGTCGGTCAATGATTGTGCTGTACATGACGTGGAGTAACGAAGGACTGTCGTACTGACTTTTGAAGAGGAAACGATTTATGGCTTCATTGCGCGCAATAAATCGCAAGGCGAAACAAGTGTCACAACTCCATGCGGCCGAAAAGGGTGACCTGGTGGCGTTACAAGACCCTTCCAGTGCAGCCGGTAAGGTGTATCACCCGATGGGGTGTACCTTGAACTTCACCCCTGGCTGGGAAATTGATATCTCCGGCGGCACTGCGGGTCTCTGTCAACCGGTCGAGCGAGATCTTTTCGACTGCTACCTGGGTTGTGGCTGGCCGGCACAAGTGCCGGATCATCTCAACAATGCACCGGACTGGACGAACAAGTGCTCTTCCGGGGCAAACGACTGGCGCAAGATAGATATTTTGTTCCCCTAATCGGGAGTGGCCAGGCAAACCAATTGACTTCCAGGACAAGGAGAAAATCCGGTGATCCAAGGTGCACGTAGGAAATGGTCAATCATGCTCGTCGCGCTTCTAACGATTGGAATATGCCGCATCGTTCGGGCTGCTGATACCGAGGCGCCGCACGGTCATCTGATGTACGTGGGCACACTCGACCATAAATTGCTTGTCTTCGACGAAGACAAGCAAGCAATCGTAGGAGAGATTCAGCTGGCTGGCGTTCCCAGGACGACGGTCCTTTCCGCCGACCAGAAGCTGCTCTACATCGTAAACACCAAGATGACGATCGAGATCGTCGACCTGGCAGCACGTAAGGTTGTGGGCACGATCGATCTCGCCGATGAACACAATCAGCCGAGCATCTCCGCTGACGTACGAGGTTGGATGAACGGGGCAGACTCGGTCCCCCGCTTCTCTGGTGTCGTCGCAGACCCGAACGGTCATTTCTTATATGCGACCGTGCGGGTGGTGCGTAAAGATAAGGATGAGTACCACCTGGAACCCCCCAAATTCGTCGTCATCAATCTTGATACCAAGGCAGTGGAGAAAAGTTTTAATTTTCCCAAGGAATATGACCAGGGATTTGGCTTTCTATCCACCTTTAAAGTATCGCCCGACGGAAAACTTTTGTACGTATTCGACGAGGATATCAAGATCGTCGATTTAGCAACGTTCACTATCGTCGATACCATCCCTCTATCCAAGCCGCCTTATCCTGGCGCGTCGCCCTACCGGCTGGCGGCCGTGAATGACCCCTATGATGACAAGACCATGGTAAGCTCCGTATTCGTATCGGTGGACCCCATCGTGCGTAAAGGGACCCTCGGGCTCGCGTCGCTCAACATGTTGACGCGTGAAGTTAAGTACACTCCGATCGGCCCTGCCCTGCCCATGATGGGATTCATGCTCTCGCCCGATCACAAGCTCGGATACTCGGTGATGTACACCGGTGCAAGTGAAAACAGGGTGACAGAATGGTGGGTTTGGGATATTGAGACCCATCAAGTGATCAAGAAAGCGCCCTTCGATTCTCGTCCGACGTTTGACTTTGGAATCAGCGGCGACGGAAGCAAGTTGTATCTCTATGGGTCAGGATCGACGATCGAAGTATACGACGCCAAGACGCTTACTTCTGACAAGGTAATATTTGTCAACAAAGATCTAACTACTAACATAGTTACTCTAGCTTCCAAGGAAGCACCGGCGTCTGTTCCGGGTGCTGCGCAGTAACTAGGTCTGCGCCGTGATCAGCATACGCGACAGCAATAGGCCGCAATCAGCAACGGCGGTGATTTCAGGATCAGGTTCCTTTTGACTTAGATCAAAGTATTGGATCAAGGGAGTTGTACCATTTTCGATGCAGTTGTTCGTTAAGCATTTCTGAACAGTCATAGAGAGGAGACCGGCTGCCAGAGCGAGCCCATACGTACCCTTTTCCCTCGCCCATTCTGTTCTTCGGCTAACAGACTGGCTGCGCCGAGCACAAGCCTGATCGCGACAATCCAGGCAAGCCTGCTCTGGAGTGTGCTGCCGAGCGGCTCCATTCTGGAACAAAAACTTCCTTGCGTCTTCCTTAAACACAGTGCTACGATCAGCCAGCCTAATGCTGTTTTGTACAGCACACCCGGGTGCTGGCCAAAGCCCATCCATCGTGATTTCTAAGTCATTGTCCCAGTTGTGGGTTTCACATGGACTGGTGGCTTGAGCACTTTCTGGCAGTTGCCATTCATTCAGGGCCAAAGCGGATGACGGGGCCCTGGTTAGACCACGCACTTTCTTGAATGCAGATTTACTACTCTTCCCAGAGCACAGGGAACCGGTGTCGAAAGGACTCGACTTCTTCACATACTTGTTTCTTGAATAGCGTGAGGCATTCATGGACATGATCCAACTGGAACATTTTCTCGCTGTTGCAGCTGAACGCACCTTCACGCGCGCAGCTGAACGAGTCTTTCGCACACAGCCGGCTCTAAGCCAGAGCATCAAACGGTTAGAGGAATACGTTGGGACATCATTGTTTGCGAGAGAGATGAGTGGCGTCTCGCTTACTGAAGCCGGAAAGTCTTTTGCCGTCTATGCCCGCGAAATCCTGCGCATGCGAGACGAGGCAACGCGCACTCTCTCCGGGCTGCAAACTCTTGAAGGCGGGACTCTCTCGGTTGCTGCGCATGAAGATGTCGAAGTCTACTTTTTACCCAGCCCTTTGTTGCAGTTCCTCCAGATGTTCCCCGAAGTCAAGCTGGAATTGCACCGCTCACAACAAGCCGACATACCGCGCAAGTTGCTCAATCGTGAGGTGCATATCGGCTTTATGAAGGAAGCGCCTGGATTTCAGGATCTTCTCTCTGTTGAAGTATTCACCGACCAACTGACGCTCATTGCTTCTCCTCAGCATCCCTTCGCCTCACGGACATGGTCTTGCCTCAGGGAATTGGAACGCATATCTCTCATCGTGCATCATGATTGCTTCGCCAGCGAAGAGTTCGTGCACCAGTTCTTTCGCCGTCATTCTGTGCATTTTAGAATCGTGGCTGAGTGTGGCAGTTTTGAGAACATCAAGAACTTTGTACGCAGCGGTATCGGAGTGGCTATCGTACCTCGCTTCACGATCTTGCGAGAGTTGCAACAGAATACCCTGGTTGAGATTCGTATCCCGGAACTAAACATCCCTGCCCACATTGTGATGACATTCCGCCGCGATTACATCCCGGAGACGGCGCGCGTGCTCATCGAGATCATGAAGAAACGGCAACCGACCTTGCCCTCAGAATGCCTATCTCTCAACCGGCCGGGTTTTGAGGATTAAATTCATTACGATCTCGGAAGGGACGGACCATTCAAGCGGCTTATGGCCCAAGAAGCATTTGTGATTGGACATGCCTCGCACCCGCGCTTAAATTCATCTCACACGCAACGTGTCTTTTTGAAAAAAAGAAGGCTCCTGAGCGAAAAAATGCCCCGGCACAGAGGTTCCACGCCACCGGGCACAATATAGACTGGCCCCCCGTCTGGGCTACAACCGTTGTATCGTTTACAGCATATCCGAGGCTTCAAGCGATTCGATAAACGGGTTTCTGTTGCGAAGCCGAAGTCTCGGGGACTGCGTCGCACTTGTTTCACTCGGGCCTGGACGGCACCTCTCCTTTTAAGTTTCTTACATGCGCTTATTGTCATCTGGACTGCGTGCTCGCGGCTCCGACCGAGAATTGGGGAGACGTTTGGGTAGATGCCTTGTATAGGGGGCCCGAGGGCGAACCACTGAAGGCGCGCTCTTACCTCGTTGTCACGATTCCTACTTACATCCGCTATGACCAACCGGAGGTCTCAGAATGAATACGGTGATGGAGCAGCAGGCACCCGCCTATCGAGCAGGAGAACATCACAGCTTTTCCGCCGCCGGCGTCGATTTTTGGTATCTGGTTCCCAGCGGCTCCATCTTCGCCCTGGAAGGGATCGGGAAGGAGGTTCTCGCCCTGCTCGACGACGAGGCGCTCGACCGGGAAGCAATCGTGCACAGGCTGGTGGAACGCGGATACAGCTACGATGAGGTGTCAAGCGCTATCGATGAGTTGATTGACGTAGACGCGATCGCTTCGCCCGACGGGCCAAAGCAGATGCCGCCGGTGCCGCTTCAGGAATTTCCCCTGCAGCGAGTGGTTCTAAATATTACCAACCAGTGCAATCTCGCCTGTACTTACTGCTATGAGTACAGTGATGACCGCATCGCGCAAACCACGGGCAAGCAGAAGTACATGCATGCAGATATCGCGGAGGCGTCGGTCGAGATGCTCCTTCAGGAATCCGGCAGCCGGCCGAACATTCACGTTACTTTCTTTGGCGGCGAGACGCTGCTCAATTTTCCTGTCATGCGCAGCACGGTTACCTACGCTAAGCGCCGGGCCGCAGAGATTGGCAAGCAGATTGAATTCAGCCTGACCACCAACGCAACCCTGCTCAGCGAAGAAATTATTGAGTTTCTTTCCCAACATCACATTGGTGTCACGGTGAGTATCGATGGGGATCGCGAACTCAACGATAGCCAGCGCGTTTTCCATAACGGCAAAGGGAGCTACGATGTCATCGTTCCCAACATTAAGAAGCTCCTCAAACGCCATCGGACAAACTCCATTGGGGCGCGGGTAACCCTCACGGCAGGTGTGAGTGATGTACGCCGCATCTATAAGCATCTGACGGAGGAGATCGGCTTTGACGCAGCGGGATTCTCTCCTGCGACGGCGAGCCCGAACAGGCTTTACTCTATTGGCCCTCAGAAGATGGACAATGTGCTCGACCAATTCGCCGCCCTTGCATGGGAGTACCGGGACTACGCCATTCAAGGAAAGCAGCACGGTTTTACCAACGCAAGCGACACCATCAAGGAATTGCATACCGGAATCAGTAAGGCCTATGCGTGCGGCGCGGGGTTAGGTCTGCTCGGAGTGGGGACTGAGGGGAACGTCAGTCTATGCCATCGCTTCGTCGACTCGCCGGTCGGAAAAATGGGGAACATCAAGGATGGTATCGATCATGAAGCGCGCAAGGAGTTCCTGAATACCCACCACATCGGCGCCAGATACGATTGCCATACGTGTTGGGCGCGGCCTGTTTGTGCGGGAGGCTGCTATCACGAGGCGTTCATCCACACGGGTAACACCAGCGCGGCGAACCTTCACTATTGTGATTGGATTCGCGGATGGAACGACGTGTGTCTCCAAATCTACGGGGAGATTGCGACGCGCAATCCCGATTTCCTGAACCGATTTAGCGAAAACTAGTGTGATTCCAGTGGAAGAGGAGATGCATGGGGTGCTTAAGAGCGATCAACCGAAAAGCTAAGACAGTAGCCCTGCAAGCTGAAGCGGAGAGAGGCGACTTGTTTGCGTTGGCAGACCCGTCCGCTTCTGGAGGGGGCAAAGTCTACCATCCCATGGGTTGCACTTTGAACTTCACTCCGGGGTGGGAGATCGACATATCCGGGAACCGCCGGCCTGTGCCAACCTGTGGAGCGCGATCTCTTCGATTGCTACCTGGGATGCGGGTGGCCGGCACAGGTTCCCGATCACCTAAACAACGCGCCCGATTGGACGGATAGGTGTTCGTCAGCGGCAAACGATTGGCGTAAAGTTGACATCGTCTTCCCCTAGGCAAACTCGACGTCTGCCTTTAGGGGCAGCACCGGGGCAACTCTGTCCGGAGCAGACCAGCGTCAAGCTTGAGACATGGAGAACTACCGTGAGCCGAGGTATTGATAAGCCGTGGTTTCTCGTATCTCACCACTCGGATCGTTACATTGGCCAGGGACGTTGATGCAATAGGAACCGGCGCCCACGTTGGAGCCCAGTAGTGGACACTCCCTGCGGGAACTCGGGGTGTTCGCTGGTATGGACGGAATATGCTTAAGCCGCCGCTACAATCTGGAGGTATACGTTTCCGGCAGTCTACAGGGAAAGGGGTACGCGTCGCAGTCATCGACAGCGGTGTCAATCAGAACCATCCGCACGTGAACGGGGTCGCAGGCGGAACCGCCATCGGGGGTGAGATCGATTCTTACCAGGACCTTCTTGGGCATGGCACAGCAGTGCTGGCTGCCATCAAGGAAAAGGCGCCGGAGGCTGAGTACTACGCGGTTAAAGTCTATTACCGCTCTTTACGCACTAATCTTGATTGCTTATCGCGAGCCTTCCGGTGGTCGATCGAACGCAAGATGGATGTCATTAATCTCAGCCTCGGTACTGCAAACGCAGCCCATCGGGACGAGATGAGGCACTTGATCCAATTAGCGGAAGATGCCGGCACGGCCGTGGTAGCTGCTGCGGAGATAGGTTCATCACCGGCCTTCCCGGGAAGCATGGCTGGTGTGATCGGCGTTGGAGTCGATTGGGCCTGCCCCAGGGACGCATTTTATTTCAAAGATTTGTCTCCAGGGCCACGATGGTTGGCATCAGGGTATCCAAGAACATTGCCTGGGGTTCACCCGCTTCGAAATCTATACGGAGTAAGCTTTGCGGTTGCGAACATGAGCGGTTTCGTGGCCCGCGCTTGTCAAATCGCGAAAGATCAGCCGGGTGTGACGATCGATGGGATACTCCGGCAGCAGGTGGCACCGATCTTATTGCGCCCATCATCGCCTGAGACCGGCGGAAACGCAGTACACGGGTAACCGTTTCCGGGCTCAATGCCAGGGGTTGTTAGTGCCATGTTTTCAACTTATCTTCAGCTTTAACCAGGAAACGGGATGACGAGAACCTGGAAACAAAGAGTGGACCCGATCCAACGCAAGGTTCGCTCGGCACGCGTCCGTCATCTCGTGGTTTTGGTCGTGGAACAAACCGCTAGTGTCTGTCGTTCTCTTCATCCCCATCGTTCACGTTGCATCTGGCGTGCTCGTCGAACCATCGTACATTGCATGAGTCAGGCTGGAAAGCACCGTCATATAACCTTTCTCCTTCGGGCTCTACGTCGCGAGCGGAATGGGGTACGACGTCTTATTTGATCCGCAATTGAGGAATCCAGCTTGGAGCCAAGGATGAACCGCAGGAAGTTTTTGTCACTTGCCAGTAGCGGTGCCGCAAGCGCCGTATGTGGATCCGTTCTCGCGAAGCGCAGCCTGCCGGAAGTATTTGCCGTCCCGAACAGTCGTCCTGCAGACCTCACACTCCGCATCGCCCCCGTGACCGTCGAACTGGCTCCCGGCAGAGTCATCAAGACCGTGGGTTATAACGGAACTGCCCCAGGCCCACTCATCCGATTGAAAGAGGGAGTGCCGGTCACCATAGACGCCTACAATGACACGGATCACCCAGACCTGGTTCATTGGCATGGCCTGGCGATTGACTCCAAGGATGACGGCGCTATGGAAGAGGGCTCACCAATGATTGCGCCCCATGGCAAGGTGCGCTACAGCTTTACTCCTGGCCCCTCAGGCTCTCGCTGGTATCACTCACACACCTCAGCGAAGGTAGATGCAAGGACAGTAGACTTGGGTCGCGCATCCTATTCAGGCCAATTTGGCTTTCTTTATGTAGAGCCTAAGCGGGATCCGGGAGCCTATGACCATGAGGTCTTTCTTGCTATTCACCATTGGGAGCCCAGCATCATGGCAATGGGGGCGCAGTCGACCGGCTGCCAGGTTCGCTATAAAGTCGCCTCGTTTAATGATAAGGTGCTGGGCGCTTGCGAACCGCTTCGCGTGCGCAAGGGAGAGCGAGCCCTCTTTCACTTTGTGAATGCAAGTGCAACCCAAAATGTTTTGCTGGCCTTACCGCAGCATCAGTTCACGGTCATTGCGTTGGACGGCAATCCAGTACCCAATCCGCGGGCTGTTTCTACGTTATCGATTGCAGTCGCTGAACGTGTGGATGCCGTCGTGGAGTTGAACGCGCCGGGGGTGTGGATCCTGGGATCGAAGAATGATGCGGAGAGAGCGAGCGGGCTTGGATTGACGATCGAATATGCGGGTAGCCCGGGACCGGCATTGTGGGCCGGCTCGGATGAAAACGACTGGGGTTACACCAAGTTTGGGCACAGCGCAGTCCCTGTCGTCCCAGACCAGATTTTCCCCATGGTATTTGAGAAGATTGTTGACGGCAAAGGCGCCTGGATCGATGGACTATCAATGGCGCATCGTACCCCGATATTTCCCCACTTCATGTGGAACGTGGCAAACGCTATCGATTGTCTTTCCTGAACAAGAGCAATGAGGCCCATCCTGTCCATCTACACCGGCATAGCTTTGAAATAGTGAAGACCAATAGTAAAGGGACAGCGGGCATCATGAAGGATGTAATTAACGTGGAGTCATATCAGAGGATCGATGTAGATTTCGTGGCCGATAACCCGGGGCTTACACTCTTTCACTGTCATCATCAATTGCACATGGACTATGGTTTTATGCAGGTCATCAAATATGTCTAGTTAGTCCGGTGTGCAACAGTCACAGGCCAACTGGAAGCACCCGGCCTTGATGAATTGCGGGGGGGGACCTGGATTAAGTGTTTCTATGCAGACCCAGCTTCGACTTTGGTCAGCAGGCGGTAGTGTGGGAAAGTGGGAAACGCAGTGCGTTTTTCCAAGCCGTAGTCGTCTTTTCCATACCTGCTTCATCTCCCAAAGAAGCTGGCTTAGGGCTAGCTTAGCTAGGCGCGCTATTCTTGTCGCTCAACAATACTGCCCAAGCGATCTGCGCCAAATGGTTGGCGGAGGCTACGATCCCTAACGGCCATGGCCGCTCGGTCGGAGCGAACTCCGCGGATTAGGGTTTTGCGCGAAGTTGGTCAGCAAGCTTGCTGATGGGAGGGCTGGCGTCGCTGATTATTCGGCCTTCCAAGTGAAACCGTCAAAACGGCTTAGAAGACATCGTCTGGCACCGAAAAACCATGCACGACCAATACGCGACCATCGCGAAAAGTATCAAGTCGTTGAACAGGTGCTACTTAGAGAAAATAGTGAGCAGCGTCCAGGTCAGTAGGGTTCTCTCTAGATCGCTGTAACCCATTGATTCTAAATGGTGGCCAGAGACGGGATCGAACCGCCGACGCCGGCCTTTTCAGGGCCGCGCTCTACCACTGAGCTATCTGGCCTTGCGACATCCAAGGACGCTGCTTCCGCTTGAGTTGGGTCTGAGTCTGCAGCTTCAGGCGGAGGGCCCGGCCAGGTCAGCAACTGCGCACAAGCAACAAACGCCAGTATAGCAATCGACTCGCAGGACGCAAAACTCGCTCCCCCGGCAAATCCCGTGTCGTACACTGGACCCTCGCAGTCCACAATTTGAAAGACGCCGGTTCCCTTCCAGCTTATGTTCCGTTGTCGTGCCGCAATTGACCTGGCCGCTGCCACACTGCTTGTTTGCCTGACGCCGGCCGCTACGGCACAGCCTCAAGCCGCCACGCAAAATGGTGAAACCCGGGGGGCACGAGCCCTTGAGCATGCCCGCCAACAAGGACCGCTCGCCCTTTACGCCTTCTTTCACGAAATGCCTAAGGGCGCCGACCTGCACACACACCTGGCAGGCGCCGTGTACGCAGAAAGCTTCATTCGCGAGGCTGCGGAAGACAACCTGTGCATCAACTCCAAAACACTGGTGCTTTACAAAACGATGGCGATGACGCGCAGCCTGCCTCCACAGCCGGTTTGTGGCGAAGAGGGCGAGCGCGCCGCCGACGCGCTTACCAACCAGAAGCTCTACGACCAGCTAATCAACAGATTTTCCATGCGAACCTTCGTCCCTACCACCGAGGAGTCGGGACACGATCACTTTTTCGCATCGTTCGATCACTTTCAAGCAGTTGAGGATCCCAGGCACCTGGGCGAGTGGACCGATGAACTGGTCAGCCGAGCTGCCAGTCAAAATGAGCAGTACCTCGAAATCATGCATACGCCCAATTTCCGGCCGGCCCTGGCTCTGGCCGAGAACCTGGGTCCGGTGGACACGCATACAGATTTCACCCGGCTACGCCGGCAGTTGCTCGATGCAGGCTTGCAGAAATATCTGCCGGCGATGCGAGCCGAGTTTGAAGAAGGCGAGCACCAGCGACGCGAGCTGGAGCATTGCGGCGCAAGCGGCTCTACTCCCGCCTGCAAGCTCCAGGTGCGGTACCTTTACCAGGTGTTGCGCGCCTTGCCTTCAGCAGCGGTCTATATCCAATTGCTCTGCGGCTTCGAGCTGGCCTCCACCGACCCACTGGTCGTGGGGATCAACATGGTGCAGCCGGAAGATTGGCGCGTCTCCCTGGCCAACTATCGGCTGCAGATGCAGATGGTTCAGGCGCTCCACACCCTCTATCCCAAAGTGCACATCACCCTGCACGCCGGTGAACTCCGCCCGGGTATGGTGCCGCCGGATGACTTGCGTTTTCATATCCGCGCTGCCGTGGAAGAGGGGCATGCGGAACGCATTGGCCACGGCGTCGACGTGATGCTGGAGACGCGTCCCTACGATCTGCTTAAGGAGATGGCCACCAAGCGCGTGATGGTCGAGATCAACCTCACTAGCAACGACGTCATTCTGAACGTCAAAGGCGCGGATCATCCGCTGCCCATGTATCGCCTCTATCACGTGCCGGTGGCTCTCTCGACTGATGACGAAGGGGTCTCCCGCATCAACATGACCCACGAATATGTCCGTGCGGCCATGACCTACCCCCTCACCTATAGCGACTTCAAGCAAATGGTGCGCACCGGGCTCGAACACAGCTTTCTGCCTGGCGACAGTCTGTGGGAGCAGACGGGATCGTGGGAAAGCTACACCCGGCCACGCGCCGCCTGTCGGAGCCAGCTAGGCGCCGAAAAAGCCACGGGAGCGTGCGCAACGCTATTGGACGCCAGCGAAAAGGCTCGCCAGCAGTTTGAGCTGGAACGGCGCTTCAAGGTTTTCGAGCAGGGACTGTAAGGTCCGGGTAGGATCATCCGCTGCGCTAGGCTCGGTCGAAAAAACCTTTCGTGGAAATGTTTTCGACCCGCTTCGGTTTGCCTTGCTGCCTCGGCCCTTCCTTTCATCTCGGGCATTTACACTGCAGAAGCAGCGCATGCGCATTGTTCTCGCCAGCTTCGGGACTCTCGGTGACATCCATCCACTCATAGCCCTGGCGCTCGAGTTGCAACGTCGGGGTCATGTGCCCGTTCTGGCCGTACCCGAACTCTTCCGTTCCAAGATCGTTTCGATCGGACTGGAGTTTGCCCCTGTCGGCCCCATCCTCAACCCGGAAGACAACCAGCTGGTCGCCATGCTGATGGACATTCGCAAGGGAACCGAGCGCACCCTGCGCGAGATATTGTTCCCTGCCATTCGACAAAGCTACCTTGAACTGCTCGCAGCCGTCGAAGCCAACGGAGGCGCCGACCTGATGCTCGCCGGGGAGCTGGTCTACCAGGCCCCCATCGTAGCCGAGGTGACCGGCATTCCCTGGGCATCGCACGTGCTTGCGCCGCTGTCCTTTTTTTCTCGCTATGATGCGCCTGTACTGCCGCCTTATCCCATGTTGGCGCGGCTCCAACCAGCGCTGCCCGGAATGGGAAGAGTCATTGCCCGATTCGCCCGTTGGGTAACGCGGAGCTGGCCAGAACCGATCTATCAGCTGCGTGCTGAACTGGGGCTGGGCCGCGGACCGGATCCTATCTTCGAAGCCAAGCACTCACCGTATCTGGTCCTGGCCATGTTTTCTCGCTTACTCGGAGAGCCGCAACCGGATTGGCCGGCGGCCACGAAGGTGACCGGATTCGTTTTCTACGATGGTGACGCCGGTCAACGTGAACTGCCCCCGGCGGTCGAGCAGTTCCTGCAACAAGGACCGCCGCCGCTGGTCTTTACCCTGGGCTCGGCCGCCGTTCTCGACGCCGGTGACTTTTACCAACAGAGCGCACTCGCTGCGGCCTCGCTCGGCCAGCGCGCCGTGCTCCTGGTAGGCAGCGATCCACGCAACATCCCCTCAGAGGTTCCGCAAAATGTGTGTGTGGCCAACTACGCTCCCTATTCGAGGCTTTTCCCCCGGGCTTCCGCCATCATCCACCAGGGCGGAGTGGGTACAACCGCGCAAGCATTGATTTCCGGCAAGCCGATGCTGGTGATGCCCTATAGCCATGATCAGCCCGACAATGCGCGCCGCGTGCGCCGCCTGCGTGTAGCCCGCGTCATCAGGCGGCCGCGGTATACGGCTGAAACCGCGGCCCGCAAGATCGCCCTACTGCTTGAGAGCACCCGCATGCGCAGGAGAGCGGCGAGAATTGGAGAGCAGATTCGCCGCGAGAATGGCTTGAGCGCCGCCTGCGATGCCCTTGAGGCGCTGGGTAAAACACGATCGTCCTAGAATCAAAGCTGCGATGATATCTACACCTTACTGTTTGCGCAGCTGGGAATTGCCATGTCTGAAGATATAGTGCTGCGGCTGCTGGCCTCCGCCCTGCCACAGCTTGAAGCGTCGTTTCGCAATCTGCCGCCGCCCCTGGAGCCGGCACCTGCCATCGACCCGATGGCCGCGGTGATGAACCAGGTGGCCGAGAGAATGGCCGACAACTTTCCTTACTTTCATCCTCTGTATGCCGGCCAGATGCTCAAGCCGCCCCATCCTCTGGCTCACGCGGCTTATGCCCTCGCCATGGTGATCAATCCGAACAACCATGCGCTCGATGGTGGCCGCGCCAGTTCGCGCATGGAAGTAGAAGCAGTTCGCGCCATCGCCGGCATGTTTGGCTGGACGGAATACCTGGGACATCTCACCAGCGGGGGAACCTTTGCCAACCTGGAAGCACTCTGGGTCGCCGGTCAGCTGGCTCCCGGCAAACGTATCGTTGCTTCCGAACAGGCGCACTACACGCATGGCAGAATCAGCGCCGTTCTCGCCCTCCCATTCAGCGCCATTTCCGCCTGTCAGGATGGCCGCATGGACCTGGCAGCACTCGAGTCCGCTCTGCAAAAGGGGGATGTCGGTACAGTCGTGGTGACCTTGGGCACCACTGCCACTGGCGCAGTCGATCCATTGCATGAAGTGCTCGCATTACGCAAAACCTATCCGTTTCGCATACACGTCGATGCGGCATATGGTGGATACTTCACGCTGGCCTCGAACCTAGGCGAAAACGCGGCACGAGCCTTTGCCTGCCTGCCGCAGGCCGACTCCATTGTGGTCGATCCACACAAGCATGGCCTGCAACCGTATGGCTGCGGTTGCATTCTCTTTCGCGAGCCCGCGGTGGGCCGGTTTTATAAACACGACTCGCCGTATACCTACTTCAGTTCAGAGGATCTCCATCTGGGCGAAATCAGCCTGGAGTGCTCACGCGCCGGCGCTTCCGCTGTCGCCTTGTGGGCAACACAGCAATTACTGCCGCTCATCAAAATGGGTGAGTTTGCAAATGGATTGCGTTCGAGTCGCGAGGCGGCGATGCTTATGCACCAAAAAATCTCCGCGGATGACCGCTGGGTTTCTCCCTTCCCGCCCGAACTCGATATCCTGGTCTGGGTGGTGCGTGCTGATACCGTCGGCGCATCGTCCCGGTTGGCCCAGCAGATCTTTGCTGCCGCCGCCCGCGACGACCTTCATCTCGCGTTGGCCCAGTTGCCGAGCAGATTCTTCCCTCCCGGCTCGTGGACCGACCAGCACCAGCACGAGAGCGTTACCTGCCTCCGTTCCGTCCTCATGAAGCCAGACCATCTGGATTGGTTGCCGATGATCTGGAGCAAACTGAGCCACGTGACCGATGAGGTGCTGGCCCAACCTGGGACGCGGGATGGCCCGGTCACACCTCGCTGACCCAATGTTGACGCGCTGAAATGGAAAACCTGTGGAATTGTGCTCCCACGGAAGCACTAGAACCCTCAACGGAAGTGTCAGTTCGATTCGTGATAAAAGCCAGCCGGTCGATGGTTAGAATAGACACTACTTCGGTACATCAAGTAGACGTGGCGAGCTGACGAGCAAGTGCGAGGGCGGCTTGCGCCGCGTTTTGAGGTGAGGCTCTCGCCGAAGGCAGTGCATGGAGCGGCTTCACCCTAAGCTCCAGACCGAAGGGAAAACCTTTTCGTGAATCCCGAGGCTGGGAGCACTTTAGTAACGGCGGAACGGTAAACAGGGAGATAGGCAGGATGCATTTTTCGAATCAGCAGCGCGACTTTTCTTCGAACGGCCTCTCCGAGCGAGGGGGCATCGTAGCCTACTTTTCGATGGAAATCGCCATCACCCCGGATATGCCCACATACAGCGGGGGACTGGGTGTGCTTGCAGGAGACACCATGCGGTCCGCAGCCGATCTCGGGCTGGGACTATGCGCCGTCACGCTACTGCATCGCAAAGGATATTTCCAGCAACATCTCGATTCCCAAGGAGTTCAGAGCGCGAAAGATCAGCCCTGGCTCCTGGAAAAGATTCTCAAGCTCGAGAAAGCTCTCGTCGAGGTGACGATTGAAGATCGCCCGGTCATGGTCCGCGCCTGGCGGTACGATCTCGAGGGGGTCACCGGTCACAACATTCCCATCTACCTCCTCGACACAGATATGCCGGAGAACGACCCGCGCGATCGAGACCTCACCGATCACCTCTACGGTGGGGATACGGACTATCGGCTTCGTCAGGAAGCCGTTTTGGGAATCGGCGGTGTGCGCCTTCTCGAAGCCCTCGATTACGACGTGAACGTGTACCACATGAATGAAGGTCATGCGGCGCTCCTGACCGTCGGCTTGATGGAGCTCCAATTAGGCGGTGACCTCGCCCGGACCATCGGCGAGGGTGATAAAGAGGCAGTTCGTGACCGCTGTGTGTTTACTACCCACACCCCGGTGCCTGCCGGACATGACCGATTCTCTATGGGCCAGATGCACCGCATTCTCGGCCCCGAAGTTGCCAGCTTGCTCGAACGCATGGGGGGCTGTCACGACGGCATGCTCAATATGACGTACGTGGCCCTGGCGTCATCGCGCTTCGTGAACGGCGTTGCCATGCAGCACGGCAAGATCTCGCGGGAAATGTTTCCCGATTATGCAATCGATGCCATCACCAACGGTGTACACGCGGCCACCTGGACTGCCCCTCCGATGCAGGCGATCTTCGATCGCACCATTCCGCGCTGGCGCAAGGACAATTTTCAGTTTCGCTACGCAATCGACATTCCCCTGCGTGAGATCGAACAGGCACACGCCGAATCCAAGCGAAATCTGATCGATGCAGTTGCAGAGAGGACAGGGATCACGCTGCGCAGCAATGTCTTCACCATCGGCTTTGCGCGACGCGTGGCCACCTATAAAAGGGCTGACTTGCTCCTGACCGATCCCGAGCGCATCGTTCACTTGGCTGAAAAGTTCCGTGGAATGCAGATTCTGTTCAGCGGCAAGGCGCATCCTCACGATGAGCCCGGAAAAAAGCTGATCCAGGAGATTTTTGAAGTGGCTGCCCGGCTCGATTCCCACGCGCTCAAGATCGTCTACCTGGAGAACTACGAGTGGAGGCTGGGGGCGATGCTTACCGCAGGTGTCGATCTCTGGCTCAATACACCCCGGCGTCCCTTTGAAGCTTCCGGCACCAGTGGGATGAAGGCGGCACTCAACGGCGTCCCCAGCCTCAGTGTCCTTGACGGCTGGTGGGTCGAAGGTTGGATCGAGGGAGTTACCGGCTGGGCTATACCGGATAGTGATACGCCGGAAGATGAGGTCGCCAGTCTATACAAGCACCTGGAGTCCACCATCCTTCCGCTCTATTACGGCAATCCTGAGCAGTGGCGCAATGTGATGCGCTCCACCATTGCTCTCAATGGCTCCTTCTTCAATACCCATCGCATGCTCCAGGAGTACATTTCGAACGCCTACTACCCTGATAGGGGCGTCCATGTTTCGAGCGCCGCCCTGGAGTCGGCTTTAGCAAAATAAAGTGGTCTGACCAGCGACCGGACAGGGTAAACCCTGTCCGGTCTTTTGTTTGCTCCCAGCTCGTGCGTCCAAATTGCCTTCGCAGAACGTCCAACCAGAGGTTGGGGTAAGTCTGGAACTGGCCTCCGTGTGCCACATTCATCGTGCAAAAACGTATAATTTGATTGTGGCTGCGAGTCCGCTCAAGACCCCCCGATTTCCGCAGAGGTTTCAGCAAAGCTCGTAAGCACCTCTCTCTCTTTGGACTGAAGGTAAAGTGCGCCTGACGCGGCTGTTCCATCCAAGAACGGCTGTAACGGGCGACCGTTGATCCTAACTCCAAGGGTGGGAAAGCTTTCACAGCCGGGACCCCTGCAAGACGCTCGCACGATATTCGCCTGTTCTTCTGTCCGAGCCGGAGAGGCTCTTCTTTGCCGGATTTTCACCCTTCTTTTCGAGTCATTGTGACCTCCGGAGAGAACGTCCTAGGAGTGAGCTAGCAAATGTGGATTGTTCGTCTTGCGTTGCGGCGTCCGTACACTTTCGCCGTTTTCGCGCTCTTACTGTTAATTCTTGGGCCGCTCTCCATCCTGAACACCCCCACCGATATTTTCCCTAATATTGATATCCCCGTGGTCAGCATCGTGTGGGGGTACCAGGGCCTGTCTGCTGTGGATATGGCCAACCGCATCGTCACCCTGACCGAACGCACGCTAACCACCACTGTCGACAACATCGACCACATTGAATCGCAATCGTTGGTGGGCGTTGCGGTGGTGAAGGTCTATTTCCAGCCCAAGGTCACCCTGGCCACGGCCATCGCGCAGATCACGGCGGTATCACAAACTCAGTTGCGTCAGCTCCCTCCGGGAACAACTCCGCCCCTCATCATCACTTACACCGCGTCGAGCGTGCCTATTCTGCAGCTTGGCCTCTCCGGTCAGGGGCTCTCCGAACAGCAGTTGAACGACTATGGCCTGAACTTTATCCGCACACAATTTGCCACCATCGAGGGCGCTGAAAGCCCCTATCCCTATGGTGGCAAGCAGCGACAGGTGCAGGTTGATCTGAATCTGCAGAAGCTGCAGGCACGGGGACTTTCCCCCACCGACGTCGTCAATGCCATCGGCGCCCAGAATCTGATCCTGCCCTCTGGAACCGTGAAGGTCGGAAGCGTTCGAGTACCAGTTGGCCACAAATAGCGCCCCCACAACTATCGAGGCTTTGAACGATCTCCCCATCAAGAGCGTGAATGGCGCCATCGTTTACATCCGCGATGTTGCCCACGTACGCGACGGGTTTCCACCCCAAACCAACATCGTTCGTGTGGACGGCCAGCGCGCCAGCCTGATGACGGTGCTCAAGAACGGCAACGTTTCGACCCTGGACGTCATTTCCAGGATTCGCGCGATGTTGCCGATCATTGCCAGCCAGCTGCCGCCACAGTTGCGGATTACCCCCTTGTCGGATCAGTCGATTTTTGTACGCGGCGCCATCGGCGGCGTGGTGCGCGAGGGCATCATTGCCGGCTGCCTTACCGCCGTCATGATCCTGGTCTTTCTCGGCAGCTGGCGCAGTACTCTCATCATCGCCATCTCTATTCCTCTTTCCATCCTGGTGTCGTTGATCGTGCTCGGGGCTTTGGGTGAAACCATCAACATCATGACCCTGGGTGGCCTGGCGCTCGCGGTGGGTATCCTGGTAGATGACGCCACCGTAGAAATCGAGAATATTAATCGCAATCTGGAAGAAGGCAAGGAGGTGGAGCAGGCGATCCTCGATGGCGCCGCGCAAATAGCCATTCCCGCATTTGTCTCCACCCTGTCGATCTGCATCGTCTTTGTGCCCATGTTCTTCATGGGCGGCGTGGCCAAGTATCTTTTTGTCCCTTTGGCCGAGGCGGTGATCTTTGCCATGCTGGCCTCATATTTCCTATCCCGTACCGTGGTTCCGACCATGGCCAAATACCTTCTTCATGAGCATGACCCGGCCGGCGAGAAGCTGAAGCAGCAAAGCCGCAACCCGCTAATTCGCGCGCAGCTGGCATTCGAGCGGAGGTTCGAGCAGCTGCGTGTTTTCTATTTTCGCCTGCTGCAGCTCGCCGTCGCACACAGCACGGTCTTTCTTATTCTGTTCTTCGTCTTTACTCTCGGCTCATTTGCCTTGCTGTATCCGTGGCTGGGCCAGGATTTCTTTCCCTCGGTTGACTCAGGCTCGTTCAAGCTGCACCTCCGCGCGCAGACGGGCACCCGCATCGAAGAAACAGCCCGGCTGTGCGATGAGGTTGATAATGCCATTCGCAGGGAAATCCCAAAAAGTGAACTGGTCAGCATCATCGACAACATCGGCATTCCCTATTCCGGTTTGAATCTCTCCTACACCAGCACCGGTGTGGTCGGTGCAGCGGATGCGGATATCACCGTGGAGCTCGCCGAAAAACACCATCCCACGGATATCTATGTGCAGCGCCTCCGGGCCAAGCTGGGCGCGGAGTTTCCGGGAACCATCTTCTACACCTTGCCCGTGGATATGGTGACGCAGATCCTGAATTTTGGCCTTCCGGCTCCGATCGACATCCAGGTAATCGGCCACGACGTGCAGGGCAATCGCGAGTTCATCAATCGACTTCTGAGAGACATCAGCTACGTGCCCGGAACGGCTGATCTCCATATCCAGCAGCCCTTCAATGATCCGCATTTTCTGGTGAATGTGAACCGTTCCAAGGCGCAGGATATCGGCTTGACGCAGCGGGATGTGGCCGGCAGCCTGCTGGTCTCAACCAGCGGCAGCTTTCAGACCACCCCTACTTTCTGGCTCGATCCAAGAAACGGTGTCAGTTACAACATCGCGGCGGAGACCCCACAATACGATTTGCAGTCTCTTTCCGACCTGGAAAACATTCCGGTGACCACGCCCGGCGCCGGGGTCACAACCATCCCCAGCCCAAATACTTCGGTAGGCGCAGCCAGCTTTACGCCGGTCACCACAGGCGCAGCTTCCTCCAACGCACCTGGGGTGCAGCCGATCCAGATTTTGGGCAACCTGGCCAACTTTGTGCGCGGCGCGGAGCCGGCCACCGTCAGTCACTACAACATCGCGCCGGTACTGGATATCTACGGCAACGTGGTGAACAGCGATTTGCGCAGCGTGGCCGACAAGATTTCTCAGATCGTCGCCCAGCATCGGAAAGAGCTGCCCCGTGGTTCGCAGGTCGTGGTTCGCGGGCAGGTGCAGACGATGAACTCCTCGTTTATCGGGTTGACCAGTGGTTTGGCCTTTTCCATCCTCCTGGTTTACCTGCTCATCGTGGTGAACTTTCAATCGTGGCTCGATCCTTTTATGATCATCGCCGCGCTGCCGGCCGCGTTATCTGGCATCGTCTGGATGCTGTTCATCACGAACACGCATATCAGCGTGCCTGCGCTTACCGGCTCCATCATGACCATGGGCGTGGCCACTGCAAATTCCATTCTGGTGATCAGTTTCGCCCGCGAGCAAATGGAAGAGAACGCGGGCGACGCCCGGGACGCCGCACTGCGCGCCGGGTATACCCGTTTTCGTCCAGTGCTCATGACCGCGCTGGCCATGATTATCGGGATGGTGCCCATGGCGTTAGGTTTGGGCGACGGCGGAGAGCAGAATGCTCCCCTTGGCCGGGCAGTGATCGGTGGATTGCTGTTCGCGACCGCGGCCACGCTGTTCTTCGTGCCCACATTCTTTAGCGTGATCCATGGATGGCTAGGGAATCGTCGCAAGCGGGCCGCAGCCAACCTGCCCAGTCTGGAAGACTAGAAAATGGAAGAGAGCGAAGGAGATGAATCAGGAAAGACGAGCTGAGCAGCCACAACCGGCGAATGAAGCACCCGGCGTGCCTCCCCACGCTCCGCCGCTCTCCGGCCGTATTGCCCTGCTCCTGATCGTGGTTCTTCTGCTCGTGGCGGTGGTGATTGTGGTTGCCGGGATCGTGCCGCGGGTACGTGCGCGTACCGTGCTCAAGGAGCAGACCGACGCGCTCGCTGCTCCCACGGTCATTGCAAATTCGCCCAAGCCAGGCACCACCGGACAGGAACTGATTCTGCCCGCCAACATTTACGCCTACAGCGATGCGCCGCTCTATGCACGCACCGACGGTTATCTCAGCAAGTGGTATTTCGACATCGGCGCCCATGTCCGCAAGGGCCAGTTGTTGGCGATCATCAGTTCCCCGGAAGTGGACAAGCAACTACTCCAGGCGCGCGCGGACCTGAATACAGCGGAAGCCAACGCCGGCCTGGCCAAGACAAATGCCGGCCGCTACCAGGGATTGCTCACACAAAATGCCGTTTCAAAGCAAGACACTGATACCTTCACCAGCCAGGCGCAGTCCACCAGCTCCGCGGTAAAGTCCGCCCAGGCCAATGTGCAGCGTCTGGAGGAGCTGCAGTCGTTCGAAAAGATTTATGCGCCTTTCAGCGGGGTGATTACCGCCCGCGGTGTCGATGTCGGGCAGCTGATCAACGCCGGGGCCGGCACGCCTGATGTTTCGCATCTCGGCCATCAACGTGTTGCGTGTCTACGTCAACGTTCCGCAGATCTATTCTCAGACCACGGTTCCAGGGACGACAGCCACGCTTACCTTTTCCGAATTTCCCGGCCAGACATTTACCGGCAAAGTCGTGCGCTCAGCGAGGGCCATCGATCCCAGTTCACGCACCCTGCTGATAGAAATCGATGTCGACAATCGCAGTGGCAAGCTCATGCCCGGGGCCTACGCCGAAGTCCACATGAATGTGCGCCAGACAGTCGTCCCCATGATCATTCCCGTCTCCGCATTGATTTTCCGCAGCCACGGCTTGCAGGTGGGCACGGTGGTGAAGGGATCGAATGGAGACCAGGCCAAGCTCGTGCAGGTGACGCTGGGGCAGGATGATGGATCCACGGTGCAGGTCATTGACGGCCTCACCGCCGACTCGCGAGTCATCGAGAATCCGCCGGATTCGTTGATCGATGGGGAACCAGTGCGCATGGTTCAACCCGCGAAGCAGTCTCCCGAGGGCGCCTCGGAATGAAGCTTCCGCATACTCATTTGCCCGTTGTGCTCCTCTCCGTCGCGGCGATGCTTGTTTCCGGTTGCACCGTGGGGCCCAACTACCACAAGCCGACTGCGCCTACGGCTCCAGCTTTCAAAGAGAGCGCCGTAGTCCCTCCACCCGATCTTCCCAACGGTGGATGGAAGCAGGTGAGCCCGAACGACAGTGCATTGCGGGCCAACTGGTGGGAGATTTATCAGGATCCGCAACTGGACAAGCTGGAGCAGCAGGTTGCCGTTTCCAACCAGACGCTCAAGGCTTCCTACGAGCAGTACATGCAGGCCCGGGCCGCTATCCAGGTCTATCGAGCGCAGTATTTTCCCACCGTGCAGGCGGGTCCGTCGGCTGCGCGCGATCGTCAGTCGCAAAACCGTCCGCTGTATGTTCCCGGCAGCAAGACTAGCTACAACGACTTATTCCTGCAGGGGCAGGTTTCCTGGGAGCCTGATCTATGGGGCAACGTCCGGAGGCAGGTAGAAGCGCAACGGGCGACTGCCCAGGCCACAGCTGCTGACCTGGCCAACGTGGATTTGAGCCTGCGCTCCGAGTTGGCACTGGATTACTTTGAATTGCGGGGCCTCGATACTCAGCAGCGATTGCTCGACAACACGGTACAACAATTTGAGCAGTATCTCGATCTGACCAGGACACGGTTTGCCGGTGGGGTAGCCACCGAATCGGATGTGGCTTTGGCGCAGACCCAGCTTGATCAGACACGCGCTCAAGCCATCGATGTAGGCGTCGCGCGCGCCCAGTATGAACATGCCATCGCCACCCTCACCGGCGTCCCGGCATCCGGTTTCTCGCTGCCGCCCGCGCCCCTCGATTTGGCACTCCCGCAGGTACCAGTAGGGGTGCCGTCGCAATTGCTCGAACGCCGTCCCGATGTTGCTGCCGCCGAACGGCGTGCCAATGCCGCAAACGCCCAAATAGGCGTAGCGATCGCGGCCTACTATCCCACCATCAACATCGGGGGCACAGGCGGATTCGAGAGCAAGAACGCCGGTACTTTGATTCAGGGTCCGAGCTCGCTCTGGTCGCTCGGCGGCTCTGCCGTGGAGTTGCTGTTCGATGCCGGCCGGCGCCACGCCATCACCGAGGAGGCGCGGGATGCCTATGAGCAGAACGTGGCCAATTATCGGCAGACTGTGCTGCAGGCCTTTCAGGAAGTGGAAGACAATCTCTCCGGCCTTCGCATTTTGAACAGTGAATCGGCAGCACAGCAGCGCGCAGTCGACTCTGCCCGGCGTTCGCTGGTCATTTCCACCAACCGTTACAAGGGCGGTGTGACGACCTATCTTGAAGTGATCACCGCGCAGACCACCCAGTTATCCAACGAGCGAACCGCTGCGGACATCGCCACCCGGGAGTTTGCCGCCAGCGTGCAGTTGGTCAAGGCCCTTGGTGGCGGATGGGATACGACCAAATTGCCCACGCCCTGAGATCAGCCTTGGGAGTTGGAATTAGGCAGTGAGCCGGTGGTGAAGACTTGCTCCGCCTGTCCGCCGGATATGCGGTAGATCACAAATTCCCGATCGCGGTGGCTGCGCAACTCAAAGACCAGGTCTCCCCGATTGTCGGCCTTGGCATCGACTGCATCGACCAACCGCATTCTAGGGGTCACGTCGAGATGATCGTCATCAGTCACAGACTTGAACAGCACTTTGGGTACGCCGCTAAAGTCCGGCTGGGCGATCAGCGTGACATATTTCACCTTGCCGGCGTGATCCATCGTCTCCCCAGTGAAGACCAGCGTTGCCCCTCCGCTGAAGGTGAGCTCGTAAGCCTTGAATCGCTCGTTGGTAAACACTGGCTTCGGAGCGGCGGCTGCTGCAGCCGCTGCCTTGCGTCTCTGTGCGGCAGTGGTGGTGTGCGGCTTGGGGGCGATCTTCACTGCCGGGGCCGCGGCTGCGATGGCCTTGGCAGCCGCAATCTCCATTTGCTGCTTCATCTTGTCGGCGTCGCCCGGGTCTGACCACAGATACACAAAAGGATGCGCTTCACCCTCGCCGGCGTCGGAGACCGCGATCATTTGCTGCAGCCCGGAGGGTACTCCGACCAGCTGGGCTGGTTGAAAATCGTCTTTTGGCGTCTGCTGCCCGTAGATCAGGTGTGGCCGATCCGGATCGGCGCCGCCGAGCGGCACCTCGGGTGCCGCAGCATCCGCACTGCTGTTGTTCGCGGCGGGGGCAGATGCGGACGAGTCCGACCTCCTACGCAGGGTAGGACGATCCGGGTCACCTGCGGGAGGGTTGCTCGAAGCCGGCGAGCTCGTGGATCCGGAGGATGAACTCGTAGAACCGGAGGATGAATCGGTAGACGTAGAGTTCCCACTCGAGTCCCGGCCTTTGAAGTGAGGCCGGCCGTTCCCCGCATCCGTCACCACCTGGGGCATGTTTCTGCCTTGCTTCGGCTTCGCTTTCCTGGGGGGAGGAGCCATGGGTTTCCACGAACCATAGCCGAACCAGTAGCCGTCCACATCCTGCGCCGTGTTGATGTCAAACAGACCACGGGCGATCCCGGCATCCTGCAGCACGTACTCTGTTCCCGGTTCGAGCGCCAGGGGCTCCGGCTTGGCCAGGTAGAGCCCTCCAGGCTGATACTGCTCCCCGTCGAAAACGGAGATCGGTATGATACGGCTGGCGCTCGGTTTCCCCATCTCGCCGGTCCACTCGAGCACGGCGATCGCGCGAACGGTAGGGCCCTTTTTCTTGCCGTCCTCGATATGGCCGGGATACTGCGCGTAGGCGGGCGCTGCCAGAGCAAGGAACAGAGCGAGACTGCTCGCGGCTTTCATCATGATGGAATAATCTCGTTGCATTGCATCTCGTTTAGGGGAAGGACTTCTCATGGAAGTGAACGACAAAGTCGCCGACTTCGCGCTGCAGACGGACGAAGATAAAACCGTGCATCTGAAGGACTTCAGCGGCAAACCAGTGGTACTTTTCTTCTATCCCAGGGCTGATACTCCCGGCTGCACCATTGAAGCCTGCGGCTTTCGTGACGTCTTCAAGAAGATACAGCAGGCCGGTGCCGTTGTTCTCGGTATCTCGCGCGACACACCGAAGGCGCAGAAGAAGTTCAAAGAAAAGTACAACTTGCCTTATACCCTCCTTGCAGATGTAGACGAAGTAGTCTGCAAACAGTTTGATGTTCTCAAGCAAAAGAATATGTACGGCAAGAAAGTGATCGGCATCGAGCGGACCACTTTCCTCATTGGACCTGACCAAAGGCTGCTGAAAATCTTTCCCAAAGTAAAGCCAGAGGGGCATGCCGAGGAGGTTCTGGCCGCCGTCAAAGCCGCTCATGCCTAAAGCCGGGACGAAGCTGCTTTCCCGGAATTTTTATTCGGATCCCCCTGACCTGGTCGCCCAGAAGCTATTGGGAAAGCTGCTGGTCAGGGGCGAAATGGTCGGGCGCATCGTCGAGCTGGAAGCCTATTTCGGGGAAGCCGATGCTGCGTCGCATGCCTTTCCCGGCAAGACGGCAAGAAACGCTGTGCTCTTCGGGCCGCCGGGCCATGCCTACGTCTATTTCATTTACGGCATGTATTTTTGCCTGAATGTTTCCTGCGAACGAGAGGGTCGCGCGGGCGGCGTTCTATTCCGCGCTCTGGAGCCCGTCCGGGGTCTGGAGACAATGGCGAGGAACCGCGGACTCGACGTCACCCGCGTCGCGGCGCTGACTTCCGGTCCGGGGCGCCTATGCCAGGCCTTCGGGATAACCCGGGATCGCGATAACGGTACCGACTTCACCTCACCCAAATCCGATCTGCAAATTCGGGACGACGGCTTCGTGGCCAGCGATGTCCTCGTTACCCCGAGAATCGGCATCAGCAAGGACGCAGAGCGGCTGGCGCGCTATCTCCTTGCCAACAACCGCTTTGTTTCCAAGCGCGACGCCTGAGAAAAACATTTCCAGGAAGGGTTCGCGGAACTGCAGATCCCTTGTATTCTCGGGACGACAAAAAGGACAGGGTAGTTGTAGGGAAACGGCGGTTGCTGGAGGAAAGGACACTTGTTGGTGGAAAACGCGTCCCGCTCCCTTTGACACAAGCCTTTTTCCTCCGGCAACCGCCCTTGTCCTCCAGCAACCGTCCTTGTCCTCCAGCAACCGCCCTTTCCCTCCAGCAACCGCCCTTTCCCCACAACTACCTTCTCCTTTTTGTCACCCCAAAGCGAAGCCGAGCGATCTGGAGTTCCGCGCACCCTTCTTGGAAATGTTTCTCGATTCACCAGCTAAAGCAGCAGGTTATCGATTAACCGTGTCGTACCAAACCGGGCCGCCACTGCCACCAGCGCCCCCCCATCGATGTTTGGTATGTCCTCGAGCGTGTCAGGGTCAACAATGCGGCAATAGTCCAACTGCGCACCGGGCTCCCCCGCAAAAGCGCCTAGCGCCTCAGCCAGCAACTTGGCTGATTCACGGTCGCCACCCTGTGCCTTTTGCTGGACCGCCAACAGGGCCCGAGAAAGAACCAGCGCCTGCCGCCGCTGTTCGTCAGTCAGGTTACGGTTGCGGGAACTCATCGCCAATCCATCGGGCTCGCGGACAATCGGGCACACATCCAACTGAACAGCAAACCGCAAATCGCGCACCATCTTGCGCAGGACGGCGACTTGCGCGGCATCCTTTTGCCCAAAGAAAGCATGCTCTGGAGTAAAGATATTCAACAGCTTCGCCACCACAGTGGCCACCCCGCGAAAGTGCCCCGGACGCGATGCTCCATCCAGCCGATCGCTCAAACCTGCGACTTCGACAAACGTGCTGGCGCCGCCGGGATACATCTCCTGGACCGAAGGCGCAAAAACCAGGTCAACCCCGGCGGCTTCCAGTATCCGGCAATCCACTTCCAGGGTCCGCGGATAGCTGGCGAAGTCTTCCTTGGGGCCAAATTGGGTTGGGTTTACGAAAATCGAAACCGCCACCGCGCCGCAGCTTGCCTGCGCGGCTCGCACCAGGGACAGGTGCCCTTCATGCAGGGCGCCCATGGTAGGAACCAGCCCTAAAGTCTTGCCCGCCAACCGGATCCGGGCGCACGCAGTCCTGGTTTCAGCGATGGAGTGCAGCACCAGCATGAGCTACGCCTTGCGCCGGGCCGTGCCTTCCTCAAGGAGCAGCGCCGCCATCGCCTCTTTGCCCAGATGATAGCTTTCCGCCTCGCCGGGGAATTGGCGTCCTTCGACATCATCGCGATAGCGGTGGACCGCATCCGTAATCAACGCCGCAGCGTCGCCATAGCGGCGTACGAATTTCGCAGGCGCGGAAAAGGACAAATTGATGAGGTCGTGCAGCACAAGGATCTGGCCGTCGCAGTAAGGCCCGGCGCCAATACCAATGGTCGGGATGTGCAGGGCGGCGGTAATCCGCTGCGCCACTTCCGCGGGAATCCCTTCCAGGACCACGGCAAACGCGCCCGCCGCCTCCAGGGCGAGTGCATCCTTCACCAGGTGGTGGATAGCCGCGACCGACTTTCCCTGGACTCGGTATCCGCTCATACGGTGGACGGACTGCGGCGTAAGCCCAAGGTGCCCCACCACCGGAATCTCTGCCTCCGTGAGCCGTCTGACCAGATCGAGGCGGCTTGCCCCCCCTTCGATCTTCACCGCCTGGGCGCCGGCTTCCTTCAGGAAGCGGGTGGCGTTGGCGATCCCTTCCGCCGTACTCACCTGGTAGGAGCCAAAGGGCATATCAGCGACCACCATCGCGTGCTTGACCGCGCGGCGTACAGCCCGGGTGTGGAGCAGCATTTCGTCCATAGTGACAGGGAGGGTGTTGTCATAACCCATGACCACCATCGCCAGTGAATCGCCAACCAGGATGAAGTCGACACCAGCCTCATCCACTAGCCGCGCCGTGGCATAGTCATAGGCGGTCAGGGCCGCAATGGGTGTGCCCTTGGATTTCTTGTCTTGAAGTGTTTGGATCGTCACCCGGCGAACCGGGGTAGCGGACGCGGAGTAATCCGCGCTGCGGAAATGCGTGAGGCTCATGGAAGGCTCCAGTGCAACTCCCCTCAGGGATGCTGCCCGATCAGTACCGCAAACAATATACGCCGTTCAACCTACACCCGGCAAAGTACTGACTATATTGACCCGGAGTTCAGTCCAAGGTTCTGTTCCAGGATCGCCTGAATCTCCAGATGACCCATTTTCTGTGCCCAGGCCTCGGGGGTCGCCCACGCTTCAGCACCCTTCTCCTGCACCGGCGCGCCACGCTGAATCAGCAACTTAGCCATCTCCAGGCGTCCCCATCGGCAAGCCCATCCCAACGGGGTCGATTTGAGCAGGTCATCGCGGATGTCCAACCGCGCACCATGGTCAATCAACATGGCGGCAAACCGGGCCCGGTCGTCTCCTGAGAGACCACTTTGACGGGCGGCAATAAAGTGCAGCGTTGTTTGATGGAAGCGCTCAACGTTGGCGTCTACACCGTGCCGAAGCAAAATATCGAGGCTGCGGAAATGTCCCTCATTTTGTGCCGAGTCATCTCCCGCACCGCGGATCGGTTGAATCAGGACCCAGTGCCAGCGATGATCCGTCGCAACCCAATCCAGATGAGACAACGCCATGGCAACGATCTCCGGGCATCCATGGTCCGCCGCTGACCAGGCTAACTCGCGCGCCAATTCTTCGTCGGGCGCATTCGACAGCAGTCTCTTCACTTCCTCGACGTCGTGCATTTCAGCGACCATGTATGGCTGCGGCTTGGCCCCTCGTTCCAGCAACAACTTCTTTACTCGATCGTCAGCATGGCCCCATGCATTACGCAGCGGCCAACCAGAGGCATAAACATTCGCATTCGGGTCGGCGCCTCGATCGAGGAGCAGCCTGGTCATCGTCAGATCGCCCGCTAATGCGGCGTACCACAGGGGCATACCCCAGCTTTGAGTCTGCTCTTCGAGCTCTTCCAGCAGGACGCGTTCGTCAACATCCGCGCCCAGGTTGAGCAGCAGCTCAGCACTTCCCAACTGGCGATGGTTCACGGCGAGCGTCAACAGACCGCCCGAAGCAGTGATCTGTCGCAGTAATTCTGGTTCAACCGCGATGAACTGCCGGATTCCGGGGAGGTCTCCCAAAGCCACTGCCCCCCGCACAGTCAGCGCGGCTCCGTGCTCCAGCAGCAACGCCGCGACGCGATGAAATCTTTCTCCCCGCTTATTACGCGGATCTACCCCCAGCGAAGCATGATCGAGTGGGGTGAGCTCGCGCGGATCTTTCTTGTGGACGTTCGCCCGCCTCTCCAGCAGCCACGCGACCAATTCAATCCGGTTCCTGCGCGCCGCCACGAGCAAGGGAGTCATGCCGTCGCGGTCACAAGCGTGGATCAGTGTGCGGTCCTGGTCCAACAGTTCCATCGCAGTCGTGTCGTCTCCCTGCGCGATGGCAGCGCTGATTTGGTCCTGCAGCGGAGAAACCGTTGCGTTCGAACAGCTCATCTCCCCGCGGCGATGGCGCTCCTCTTCCTCGATCACGGCGACGATATCGTCGTAGTGCCGTTCTTGCGCGAGTGTCCAAGCAGAGGTCGCATCGCGATGTGGAAAGATGCCCTTGCGCGCGTCCGCACCAGATTCCATGAGCAACCGCACCATCGCGCCATCCCGCCGCAGGACTGCATAATGCAGCCCTCGATGCTCGTCGTTTCCCGCCCGGTCGATGGACACGAGTTCCGGGCGGCTGGCGAGTAACGAGCGGACCAGCGTAATATCTCCCGCCTGCACCGCCTCGGCGAACCGGGCGATGTTCGCGCCATCGACGAACGCCTTCAGCTTGGGCCAACTGGCAAAGCCGTAGGCCTGCGCAATCACCCTTTGGGCATCGTTCAGCGCGAAGCTGCCTTTCCCGGGAGCCCGTTCAAATCGATTCACTTCTGCAATGGCGCCAGGTTCTCCGGACTGAAATGCCTGCAAAAGTTCTTTGGCTTGTTTGCGCAGTTGTTCCAGGTTTGGCTGTTTAGGCAGACGGCGTGACCGCGCTAGAGTGGAACCGGGGTCGGACATGACGATCTCCTTTCTGTCGCTGCCCGGTGTCCGCGTATCGGGCTAAAAGAAGATGCGCCTATCGAATTGTGAGGATCGGAATACTCGGTGGGCTCAGCCCTGCCCGCGGACACGGGGGCGTCCGATACGCCAACAAAAGTATAGCGTGACGCGAATTCAAGCGCCGTTCGCTCTCGGGGGAGGCAGAAAATATTGCTTACCCTTGATGGGCTCGGAGAGCCGCTTCAGAAGCAGGGCCAGGTCCTGCTCGCGGTTCACAAAGTCGATCGCGGAGGTGTCGACCACCAGCAGGTCACTGGCCGTGTAGTGGAAGAAAAAGTGTTCGTAGGCCTTCGCCACCTGCTCGATGTAGGCGTCACTGATGGCTTGCTCGTGGGTCAGACCCTTGCGTTTGAGTCGCTGTTTTAGTACTTCGGGCGATGCCTGCAGATAAATCACCAGGTCCGGCGTCGGCACTTCGTTGTGGAAATCCTGGTAGTAGCGGTTGTAAAGGGCCAGCTCTGCATCGCTGAGATTGATGTAAGCAAAGAGCTTGTCTTTTTCGAAGAGGTAGTCAGCCACGATGGGCCAGGGATCACTGCCCGCCAGATCTTTCGCTGCCTGCCGCATCTGGTCGTACCGTTCCACCAGGAACCACATTTGGGTGGCGAGCGCCATGCCGCTTATTTCCTGGTAAAAGCGGTCGAGGAAGGGGTTGTTCTCCGGTTCCACGATTCGCCGCGCGTGCAGGGTCTCTGCCAAAATCCTGGCCAGGGTCGACTTGCCGACGCGAATCGGTCCTTCGATGGCGATGAATCTGGGGAGCTCAAAGAGATCTGCCATGAAGAAAAACCGAAGATAACACAGTTAAACTCTTGAAGCATGCTTACTAAGCTGGTCTCCGCAGGTTTGCTCACCGGGCTTTCAGCAGGGGGGTATCTCTACGCCGCGCAATGGCCCACGTCGCAGGTTTTCGGAAGAACTGTGCTTGCGGGTTCAGACGTAAATGAAGTTGCCTTGACCTTCGATGACGGTCCCAATGATCCGTACACCATGCAATTGCTCGAATTGTTGGACCGCTGGCAGGTGCGGGCCACATTTTTCCTGATGGGGAGCTATGTGCGCCGTCGTCCGGAAATTGCCCGGGCGATCCATCGCGCCGGGCACCTGCTGGGAAACCATACCGTCCGCCATCCGTCCTTAATGTGGGCAAGCCCTGCTCAAGTCCGAGAAGAACTCATTGGGTGTACGGCCATCATCGAGGATGCCACCGGGGAAATCGTGAGATATGTTCGGCCTCCATTCGGCGCTCGCCGGCCGGATGTTCTGCGCACTGCCCGGGAACTAGGGCTAACGCCGGTGATGTGGAATATTACTGCCTATGATTGGGAAGCCACAGATCCCCAGGACCTGGCAGTGCGGGTAAGACGTGGTCTTCTGCACAATCAAAAGCGGCGCCGCGGCAGCAACCTCCTGCTGCACGATGGCGGTCATCGGGGGCTTGGTACCGACCGGTCCGTCACCCTCTCGGCTGTCGGTTTGTTGCTCGATAGCTGGGCCGGAAGCGGATTGCGCTTCGTCACCGTGGACGCATGGGGATAGGATTTCTCTTCCGTCGTTTAAAGGTTACGACTTAGGTCGGCGGCAAAAGAAAGAGTGTGTGAGAAGCAGCAGCTCTTAGTCCCGGAGGGGCGGCTGAACTTAGCCCATGACGCTAGTCCTGGGCTACATCGTGCACCTGATCAAGTCCCGCAGGGACGGCTGAAGGCTGTCCAGGATTGCGTCGCGGCTGATTTTCAGTCGTCCCTACCGGACTGGTCGTCCTCACAAATCCAACCCAGGACTAGCGTCCTGGGCTAAGTTCAGCCGTCCCTCCGGGACTAAAATCCAATTCTTTATCGGCCGCCTTAAAGTCGTGCCCTGATACAAAGCACGCGTATTTCAGAGGAGAGATCTGCGTTTTCCTTCTCAGCCTATTGAGCCGCATGCACCGATGCGAACGCCTTCCGGGCAGCCTCCACCGTGAAATCAATATGCGCAGCAGTGTGAGCCGTCCCAAGAAAAGCAGCTTCGTATTGTGACGGAGGAAGCCAAACTCCCTGATCCAGCATTGCCCGGTGAAAGCGTCCAAAAGCTTCCGTATCCGACGTCGCCGCAGTCGCGAAGTCAGTCACCGGCGTCCCGGTAAAGAACCACGTGACCATTGATCCCACGCGGTTGCTTTGCACTCCAATGCCTGCGTCCTGGGCTGCGGCCGCGACCCCCTTGGCGACCGCCGCGGTGACCGTATCCAGCCCCGTGTAAACCTCGGCCTCATGCGCGTCCAGATACCGCAGGGTAGCGATGCCCGCGGCCATTGCCAGTGGATTCCCGCTGAGCGTCCCAGCCTGGTAGACCGGGCCCAGGGGCGCAAGCAAATTCATTATCCTGGCTTTGCCGCCAAAGGCGGCGCAGGGCAGGCCGCCTCCGATAATCTTTCCCAGGCAGGTGAGGTCAGGATCGATGCCAAAGACCTCTTGGGCCCCTCCCAGGGCCAGCCGAAAGCCAGTCATGACCTCGTCGAAGATCAGCAGGCTTCCGCTCTCCTGCGTAATGCGCCGCAGACCTTCGAGATAACCCGGTGCAGGAGGCACACAACCCATATTGCCCACTACTGGTTCCACGATCACGCAGGCAATATCGTCCCGATGTTTGGCGAAGGCTTCCTCCACTGCCGCCAAATCGTTAAACGGCAGAGGAAGCGTCCAGTGGGCGATCTCTTGCGGCACGCCGGCGGACCCTGCCAAGCCAAAAGTGGCCAGTCCCGATCCCGCCTTGACCAGTAGTCCGTCTGAGTGGCCGTGATAACACCCTTCAAACTTGATCACGTACCTGCGATTGGTAAACGCACGCGCCACCCGGATGGCGGACATGGTCGCCTCCGTCCCGGAACTGACAAAGCGCAGTTTTTCCATCGAGGGCATGGCGGAAATCACCAGTTCCGCCAGGTCGGCCTCCGCGGCGGTCGACGCACCGAAGCTTGCACTCCGTTCCGCCGCCTGCTGAATCGCCTCCACCACCAGCGGGTGGGCATGTCCGAGGATCATCGGCCCCCAGGAGCCGAAGTAATCCAGGTAGCGATTGCCATCGGCGTCCCATAAATAGGCTCCTTCGGCGCGCTCCAGGAAAGGCGGATCTCCCCCCACCGCGCGAAAGGCGCGCACCGGCGAATCGACGCCCCCCGGCAAGTATTGTTCCGCACGCCGCTGCAATTCTCTGGAACGACTCAGTTCTCTGCTCACGGGATTCAGTATAGGGGACCCTGCTTACGGCCTGTTGGCGATGTTAAACTGGCAGTTCCTGGGGATCGATTCCATCCCATCGAAACACCTCATCCCAGCCTGAACTTGGAAGAGCCTTGCCAGAATCGACGCGAAAATCGAACAAGCCTCCCGCCACCTACGCCTCGGCCGGCGTGGATATTTCGCAGGGCGACCGCACCAAACAGCGCATTAAGTATCTGGCGCAGAAAACCTTCAATAAACAGGTGCTGGGAGACATTGGCGGATTCGGTGGGTTATTCCGCCTGGATACCGCCAAGTACGCCGAGCCCATCCTGGTTTCGAGTGCAGACGGCGTCGGCACCAAGCTGAAGGTTGCGTTTGCACTTGGTATGCATCACACAGTCGGCGCCGACCTGGTCAACCACTGTGTGAATGACATTGCTGTTCAGGGCGCAACCCCCCTTTTCTTTCTGGACTACCTGGCCATCGGCCAATTGGACGACGAAGTGGCCCAAACCGTGGTCAGCGGTGTAGCCGAAGCCTGCCGCGCCAACGGCTGCGCCCTCATTGGCGGGGAGACGGCTCAAATGCCTGGCTTTTACTCAAACGGAGAGTATGACCTGGCGGGCTTCATCGTCGGGGCCGTGGACCGGCAAAAGCTGATCACCGGCAGCAAGATTGAGCCCGGAGATGTGCTCATTGGCTTTCCTTCTACCGGCTTGCACACCAATGGATACTCCCTGGCGCGCAAACTCTTTTTTGACGTGGCCGGCTATGCGCCTCACCAATATGTCAACGAATTGAAGGATAAGGCCGGCGCGGCGTTGATGAAGGTGCATCGCAGCTACCTGGCCGTGATCAAAAAGCTCACCGCTGCGGATCTGGTGGTGGGTATGGCCCACATCACCGGCGGCGGCATCACCGAAAACCTGCCCCGCATTCTGCCCAAGACCATCTCCGCGGTCGTGGAATCGGGCTCCTGGGTCCCGCCCGCGATTTTTTCTCATTTGCAGCAATTGGGCAGTGTCGAGCCGGAAGAGATGTTGCGCACCTTCAATATGGGTATCGGGCTGATCGCCGTGGTGCCGGCGGATAAGTTCAAGCGCACTAAATCGATGCTCGACCGCGCCGGAGAAAAGTTCTGCGTCATCGGCCGCACCGTTAAGGGAGACCGCAAGGTGTTGTACGCGTGACCCGGATTTCCTGCTTCGCCACCCCACCGAGAGCCGTGTGTGCGGTCCCGGCCAGCCCGGACCGCATGCACTTCTGAAATCCATGAAACCTCGACAGGAAATCGGGGTGACTTCGGAATCTCCCCGACTGCACCGCTTGGGGATCCTGCTTTCCGGCCGGGGATCGAACTTTCTGGGTATCGCTGCAGCAATCGCCCAGGGGCGCCTGGCCAATGCCACCATCGCAGTAGTGATATCGAACCGCAGTGATGCGCTTGGGATCGCCGCCGCCGGAAGTGCCGGATTTGTCACCGAAGTGATCGAGCCCCGGGGACGCAAGCGCGCCGAACACGATGCCGAGATCATCGATAGCCTGAAGGCGCACCAGGTCGAGTTGGTCTGTCTCGCCGGGTATATGCGTCTGCTGTCAGCAGAGTTCGTGCGCGCTTTTCCGCAGCGCATTCTCAACATCCATCCTTCGCTGCTGCCCGCATTTCCGGGTCTTGACGCGCAACGACAGGCGCTCGAATACGGCGTTGCGGTCTCCGGTTGTACCGTCCACTTTGTGGACGAGGAACTGGACCACGGCGTCATCGTGCTGCAAAAGGCTGTTCCGGTACTCGCGGACGATGATGAGCATATGCTGGCCGCGCGGATTCTTGTCCAGGAACATGTGGCCTATGCGGAGGCAATCGAGCGAGTTCTCTCCGGCAAATATCGCTTCGCGGGACGGCGCTATGTGGCCGTTCAGACAGAAACTGAGTGAGCCTCACCCAGGGTGAGTTTCGCCGTCATTTTCCGCGATCCACGGAAGAACGTCACCGTGACGGTATCACCCGCCTGATGGCGATCCATGATCTCCGAAATATCCTGTGGGTTGGTCACCCGGTCGTTGTCGATGCCGACAATGAGATCACCGCCGAGATAAATCGGTGTGTTGCCCAGGTAGGCTTGCTGCGTGCCACCCTTTAACCCGGCACGTTCCGCGGCGCCCCCGGGGATGACCTTCTGCACCAGCACACCGTAGTCAGCCGGCAATCCAATCTGTTCCGCGAGATCGGGGCCGATGGCCAGCGAAGCAATACCCAGCGAGGGACGGCGCACCCGCCCGTATTTGCTGTAGTCCGAAAGCACCGCTTTGATGGTGTCGACGGGAATGGCGAAGCCGATGCCGGAGTTCTGTTCTGCGCCGCCGGTGGCAATCAGTGTGTTCATCCCGATGACTTCTCCCCGCGAGTTGAGCAAGGGTCCACCGGAATTGCCGGGATTGATGGCGGCGTCGGTTTGCAGCGCCTTATCGATGGTGGGACCTTGCGGTTCCTGCACCGAGCGAATGGAGCTGATAATTCCTGTGGTCATGGTCCCATTCAGACCGAATGGATTGCCAATCGCGTACACATTCTGTCCTACCTGCAGGTCACTCGATTCCGAGAGGATCGACGGAGTGAGGTTCTTGGCGTTGATCTGCAGCAGCGCCAGGTCGTGCGCCTTGTCCTGCAAAATGATCTGCGCTTTGTAGGTGTGCTTATCGCTGGTGGTCACCTCGACGTTCTGCGCATTTTGGATGACATGGTAGTTGGTGATAATGCGACCGTCTTTGGTGAGCACGAAACCCGATCCCTGACCGTTCTGTGGCACCACCCCATAGAAGAAGTCGAAGGCCAAAGCCGAAGAAGTGACATTGACCACGGAGGGCAAGGCCCGCTTATAGACCGCTATGCGATTGGCTTCTTCCTGAGTGTAGGCCGGCTGCGCGTCCGCTTCGGTCAGCCGCATCGGGGACCCGCGCCAGAGCTTCGCGAGAGGAGCGTTGGGGAGGCCGCGGAAGTTGCTGTACGAAGTGAGGTAGACGAACGCGCCTACCAGCAAAATGATGAGGATGACAGAGCGAATCTTCATAACGAGCTAACGTCTATTAGATCATTTCCGGTCCTATCGACGAAAACCGCAGATCTCTTCTCCGCCCGCCGCTTGGGCCAGCTCGCTGTAAATCCCCTCCACCGCAGCACGCGTTGCTTCACGTGAGCCAGTATTGTCGATGACATAGTCGCATTGGCCACCCTTTTCCCTATCCGGAATTTGCGCCGCGAGTCGAGCGCGGGCGTCCGCTTCCGCCCCATCGCGGGTCGCCGTCCGCGCAACAAAGCGCGCAATCTTTACTTCGTCAGGCACCGTGACCAGGATCAACTTGTCGAATCGCTGCACCCACCCCGGTGCGGTGCCCCACTTTGCCACTTCGAAAATCAGAGCCGACTCCACGATAGCGACACGCCTGGGGTCGGCTGCGAAGACACCGCGCATCCATTCCTCTTCCGCGGCAACCACGGCTGGGTGCACGATGTGGTTGAGCGCGTCCGCCTGGTTATGCTGAAAAGCCAACTCAGCCAACTTCTTACGATCGAGCGACCCATCGCCGCGGACCACTCCGCTTCCAAATGTCTTTACGATGGCCGCATAAACCGGCTCTCCGGGCTGCATCAGCTGGCGCCCCAGTTGGTCGGCGGAGATGACGGCCGCGCCCAGTTCTGCAAACATGCCGGCCACGGTGCTTTTGCCGCTGCCCAGTCCTCCCGTCAATCCGACGCGAAGCATCCTAGACTGGCAGCCCGCGCCGGAGCTTCGCCGCGCGCACGGTGTTTGCCATCAGCATGGCAATGGTGAGCGGCCCGATGCCGCCGGGCACAGGGGTATAGGCCCCAGCGAGTGCGTACGCTTGAGGAAGCACATCCCCAACGATGACCGAACCCTTCTGCCGAAAGGTTTCTTCCCGGCGAGCATCGCCGCCGAAGTAGCGATCGAATTCCGCCCGGTCCGTCACCCGGTTGATGCCCGCGTCGAGAACCGTCGCACCGGGTTTGACCATTTCCGTGGTCACGAACGCCGGTTTGCCGATCGCCACCACCAGGATGTCTGCTCGCTGGGTGAATGAGGCGAGATCGCGCGTCCGGGAGTGGCACACGGTTACCGTCGCGTTCTCCGCCAACAGCAGGATCGCAGTCGGTTTTCCTACAATGTCGCTGCGCCCAACCACCACCGCATTCTGTCCCGCAATCTGCAGATGGCTACGCTTGAGGATCTCGATGATGCCCGCGGCAGTGCACGGAGCCAACGCGGGCTGACCGGTCTGCAGCCGGCCTACATTGACGGGATGGAAACCGTCAACGTCCTTCTCGGGGCTCACTGCTTCGAGCAGCAACTTGGCGTTCACTTGAGCGGGCAGCGGCAGTTGAATCAGTATGCCGTCGATGTCTTCGCGTGCATTCAACTGGTCGATCAGTGCCAGCATTTCTTCGGTGGTGACCGTTTCCGGCGGCGTGATCAGCTCGCTGAAAAGACCCAGCGCCTCGCAGGTCTTGACCTTGCTGCGCACATAAATTTCAGAAGCTGGAACATGGCCTACCAACACTGCCGCCAGCCCCGGCCTTATGCCTTGCAGTGCGAGCCGCTCCACCTCATCCCTTACCTCCGCTTTGATTGCGGCGGCAATTGCGCTTCCATCCAGAACTCTAGCCATGCACCATCCTTCCTGCTCATGGTAAATGCCCGCTATGCTGGCGAAGAGGGAAGCGTGCTGATCTAGACTCATTAGAATGACGCCGATTCTTTCTCAGACCCTGCTCGAGATCCTGGTTTGCCCGGTCTGCCATCAACCTGTGACTGCTGGTCCCAATCAGGCCGCGCATGCATGGCTGCGTTGCACCGGCTGCGGCCGCTACTACCCGGTACAGGACGGCATTCCCGTGATGCTCGAGCATCGTGCGACGAGCGAGCCTCCGCTGGTGTGAAGGATGTGAATTTTTCGTCTCCCTGCTCACGGGTGAGCAACAAATTAGTCTATTAGTTATAAGCGTTTTGAAGGGAAGCGAAGCGGGGCGCGCGACTCATCATTTTGGGACAGGCTTTCCCGGAAAATGACGCGTTGCCTTGGAAAATGTGAGATTGCTGTTGGGTATGCTCGTCGAAATGATTCGCGTATCCGATACATCCTGCAGAGCGTTCCAGCATCAAATGAGCAGATTGTAGAGTGGACTTCTCCGCTCAGATGCCACTTCGGTGTAAGGCAACAAGAGCCAACGCAACGAAGTCAGGTCATTCCGGGTTGATAGAAACAGAAGACACGAAACTGGTTCGTTTCTGCCTCAGATTGGATGCACGATTGCGGTTCGTTCCTTGGTTCGGCGGTAAAGGGCTCTTCCCGCAGGGTTTTTTGTGTAGCGGTCGGTCGGCAGGGTCTTAACTCGTGCCCGGGCCTCATTACAAAGAGGTGAGAGAGGAAATTAAATGTCTTCAAATGCCAAGATCGAGAAATTTTCCGCACGTGAGCTGCTGAACCTGCGCAACGAGCTCCTGCAATCCGGGATCGACTCATGGCAGGCAGCTGAAGTCCTCAGCGGCTTCCTCACCGGTCGCGGATACGGCGTGAGCGCAGAACATGCCCGCCACGCCATCACACGCCTTGAGGGCATGGGCTGCAATCTCGATTGCATGCAGGCCGAGTTGGAGAACCTTGCATTCGTGATGTAAAGCTTCACCCCTTACATCTCTCAAACCGTCGTCGCTTCGAGTTCCCACTCAATTAACTCTAACTTCAGCCCAACCGTGCCCCTTGGGGCATGTAGGCTGTATGGTTACAGACGGCGGATATCTCTCAGCTGTGAGGACGACTGTGCTCGATTTGAATCGTAGAAGCTTTCTTAAGGCGGCCACGGCCGCCGCAACGGTGGAAACACTCCTGGGTTCCAGAACGCATTTGCTGGCTGAGGCCCAATCCGAACCAGCCAAACCGGTAGCAGCCAACGACCACATTCAGTTCGCACTCATCGGCGCCGGCGGCCAGGGCCAAGGAGACACCAAGGTGGCGTTGCAGGTTCCCGGGGTCAAGCTGGTTGCCGTGGCCGACTGTTATGACGGCCGGCTTCAGCACAGCAAGGAACTCTGGGGGAACGATATTTTTACCACTCGCGACTACTCCGAGATCCTCGAACGAAAAGATATCGACGCCGTCATCATCGGAACTCCCGACCATTGGCATAAGCAGGTCGCGGTGGATGCGATGAAGGCGGGCAAGGATGTGTATTGCGAGAAGCCGATGATCCATCTGTATGCCGATGGCCCGCAGATGATTGAGGCTGCCCGGGCGAACAATCGCATTATCCAGGTTGGTAGCCAGCGCGTAAGCTCAGTGATTTACGCCAAAGCAAAAGAGCTGCTTGCTGCCGGCTCCATTGGCAAATTGAATATGGTGACCGCGCGCTGGGACCGCAATTCGTCGATTGGGGCGTGGAACTACACGGTACCTCTGGATGCCTCGACCGAAACCTGTGATTGGCCGCGCTTCCTGGGCACAGCACCCAAGATTCCCTTCAACGGCGAACACTTTTTTCAGTGGCGCAAATGGAAGGCCTACGGCAGCGGCGTAGCCGGTGATCTTTTCGTCCATCTGTTTAGCGGAACCCACTTCATTACTGGGGCTCACGGGCCCACGCGGGCCATGGCCACGGGCGGAATTCGTTTTTGGAAAGACGGCCGTGATGTGCCCGACGTCATGCTTGGTCTCTTTGATTATCCTGAGGGCTTCAATTTAAGCCTGCGGGTAAACTTCGTGGATGGGGGCGAAGAAAACGAAGGGCTCATTTTTACCGGTTCCGAAGGCACGATGGAGATAGCGGGCAACAGCGTGATCCTCAGCCGGGTTCCTCTGGAGAAGGGGCCGGGCCTCTTTGTCGGAAGCTTCGCCGATGCAATGCAAAAGAAAATCACTGAAGAGTATTACCAAAAGTATCCGCGCGAGCACCCCATGGGCGCGCCGCAGCTGGGCTACGAGAAATACGTAGCAGCCGCTGGATACAGCGACAGCTACGATCATTTCCGCAATTTCTTCTCTTCGGTCCGTTCGCGCCAACCCGTGGTGGAAGATGCAGTGTTTGGTTTCCGTGCAGCAGGAGCGGCGCTCCTCAGCAATCTCAGCTACGAAAAGGGCACCGTCGTCCACTGGGACCCCGAAGCCATGAAACTGGGGTGACCGGCTGCGAAAGCGTAGGTTCGGGCTTTAGATGGTGTGTGGGAACGGCCGTCACAGAAATTGAGTCCCGCAGGGACGGTCGACCTTAGCCCAGGACTATCGTCCTGGGCTAAGTTCAGTCAGACATGGGGCACCCGTCCAGGGAGGAGGGCTTCAGGATTCCCTCCCACCACTTCCCAAAGGCGGTTGCAAGCCACGGATTCTCAGTCTTCCTACTGGGCTGACCTTCCCATCGTGCAAAGACTCTTCTCGCGACCGGCTGAGCCCTACCAGAAGTAGCTAGCCTCTACCTTGGGCGTTCCAGGCTCACCGTCGATGATCTGCGTGCTCAGCACAACTTCCATATTCTTCTTTCCGCCGGCGGTGCGCTCGAGTTGTGCCAGGTCGGCGGGATCGGTGAGGTATTCCGTGGCCACTCGAGTCCCACCCCGAGCCACGCCTGCAATGACGACTGCCAGCTTGCCGGTAGTGCTGTCGGTAAAGCGCGCAACTATCGCGAAATCGCGATAGTTGTTGGTGGTCATCTGTTGCGGCCGATTGACTACCCAGCCGGGCTGCCCAGATTTGGTGCTATCGACGATGCTGAAGTCCGTCATCTCCCGATTCACGGCGAAATGGTAGCGCAGGGGCGCGGTCAGTCGAAGTGTCCACGCGTTATCAAAGGCGCCGATGAAGACCGTGGGCCCATTGCGCAAATCCATGAGACTGGTCGTGCCTTCCCCCTTCAGGGTGTACTTCTTCCCATTGGATTGCAGCATTCCCGCCAGCCGGACAATCGGGTTCAGGTCGTCAATGATGATGGCGGTCAAATTGTCTGACAGTTGTGTCTGCCGCGAAGGGTCCGCGGCATCACGCAGAGTGATGGTGGCGTAGTGGGTTTGATCGGCTACGCAGAAGAGTACGGGTTCGCTCGATTTCACAAGCGGACCCCAAAAAAAGTCGAACGCTGAGCGGTGCGCCGAGCGCCATAGATACGTGGCGGCGGCGCTCGCCAGGATCAGAGCGAGCGCAGCCGCGGTTCCTGGCCGCCGAAACCATGTCCGCGTGCGGATCGGCACCATTTCTACGTGTAAAGGCTCGACGGGCCCAGACACGCTTGGCGATGGAGCCGTGACTGTTTGAGCTTGACTGCTTTCCTTGGCCGCCTGTGGCCAGTGGAATTGAGGAACATAGGAGCCGGCCGGAAGCGTAACGCGTAACTCCGTTTCGTGTCCCGGCTCCTGGTAGTACTGCGCAATGCGCTTGCGGATCTCGGTTGCCGTCACCCGGACGATGGGGTCGGAGGCGGTGTCGTAGTCCGCCTCCCGGCCAAAGATTTCGATGCCCAGGGTTCGCTCTTTAAGCAGGTCAGGCTGGCCAAGGAGCGTTTGATCTATGACAAAACGTAGGAAAGATGGGAACCGGCGGCTTTGGCTGAAGTGAGAGTTGCTCAGTAGCCGTTCCAGCTGCTCCTGAATCGCAGTTCTCTGGTCATTCGTAATCGTCGTCGTGGCTGTGGCGGAGTCATTCAATATGGACTGCTCTCTAGCACGGGTGAATTATACCCCCAACAAGCCCTTGGGCCGCCGCTCCTGCCAGTATCGTAAGTCCTTTGCAAATCAATCGGTTTGCTGAAGTCTTAACGGATAAGAATGCCCAGCCTTAACCGCAAAGACCTTACGCGTGAAAATTCTGCAAACGTATAAGTGCTGCCGTCGGAGCATTCGATCTTCGACGCGGCCGCGGACCTTATTGCCGGGGCTAATCATCAAGGAACAGTTTTCAGCAAGTTCATTTTGGAGGCATCGTGGAACTACTCTGCACAGCTGGCAGGAACTCTTGGACAAACCGGACGACGCGCACTTGGCCGATTCAGCTACTCGCCTTGATCTGGCCCGTGGCCCGCAGGTCCCCTAGGAGCCGGCAGCGCATGCTGTCGAAGCGATATATAGCGTATTCGTTGATGGGGTTGCTGGCATGTCTGCTCAGCTTGCCGGCGACGGCTCAGGCCGTCCGCGGCCAGGTTCGCGGATTGGTTACTGACCAGTCCGGGTCGGTCCTCCCCGGGGCCAAGGTAACCCTCTCGAACGTCAACACGGGGGTCATCACTACCAAGCCAACCGACAGCGCCGGTATCTATGTCTTCGACTTCGTCGAACCCGGAACCTACACGATAACCGTTGAATCCGGTGGATTTGCCAGGCATGTTCAGCAGAACATCGTTGTGCAGTCGAGCAGTGAGTTAACCGTCGACGCTATCATGAGTCCGGGGGCCCTGCAGCAATCGGTCACTGTCACTGCCGCTCCGCCCCTCCTCGAGACCACCTCGAGCAACGTAGAGCTGACCATCGACACAAAGATGGCGAACGACACGCCGCGGCTCGATCGCAATCCCTTCAAGCTGACGTTAATCGAGCCGGCAGCCGTAAACACACGCGGGGAAATGGCCCCGTACGCGTCCTGGGCGGCCAACAGCGTCGATCTCGGGGGAGGCACCAACCTGGCGAACCAACTGTTGGTGGACGGCAATCCTATCGGAATCGGTCATAAGGCCGGCTATCCGCCGAACCAGGACGATGTGCAGGAATCCGTGGTTAGCCAGAACAGCGTGGACGCTTCCAGTGGCCACAGTGCCGGCGGCTTGATCAGCCTCACAACCAAGTCGGGCACCAACGATTGGCATGGGATGGCTTTCTATCTTGGCCGCTATCCATGGCTGAGCGCGAAAGCCGACCGTACCCGCGACGTCCTGAATGCACAGCGCCAAAACATGTATGGGGGCACCTTCGGCAATCCAATCATCAAGAACAAGTTGTTCAACTTCTTCTCCATCGAAGACTGGAGGATCAACTCGCCGTACAGCTACTCAGAGACGGTGCCGACCCCCCTTGAACGTGGGGGCGACTTCTCGGCAACTGTGGACGCCACCGGCGCGCAACGCGTGATCTATGATCCGTTTATCGCTCCGACGGCCGATCCTTCGACCGGCACGCTGGTGCGTACTCCGTTTGCCGGCAACGTGATCCCTGCGGCCCGCTTCGATCCCATCACCGGCGGTCTCGCAAAGCTCTTCCCTGACCCCAATAATGCCGGCCAGGGCCCGTTTCATTTGAATAATTTCCAAAAAAGCGGAAGCCAAAGCACCAGTTACCTCAACTTTTCAGATCGGGTTGATTACGTCATTAGCGATAAGTGGCGTTTATCGGGCTACTATGGCCGCTATCACTCCGAGGACAGTCAGACAAATCCGCTGAATAACGAGCTTTATCAACCAGCGGGAAGTTTGCGTGGGGCGAATCAGGTCCTGGGCGACCTGATCTATACAGTGACTCCGAACACCGTCATCAATATCCACGGTGATTGGTTCAACCTCATCGACGCTTACGTCTCCAAAGGGTTGGGCAAGGACGGCTGGTCGACGATTTGGAACAACAGCTGGTATGCCCCGTATCTGGACGCTTCGCCGAACGTGCCTGTTTACTTTCCCAGCATGACGATCGGTGGCAGCACCTTCGGCGGTCCCGGCTTCTTCTGGGACCAGCGTCCGAGTGCGGAAGCATTCTCTGTGCAGATTGCCCAGACGAAGGGCTCACACTACGTGACCTATGGCATCGATCAGCGCCGCGGCAGTGGAGTGGTTTTTGTCAGCAACACGGATAATTTCTACTTCAACCAGGCGTTGACTGCCCGCGAAACGAGCAACCCGGACCTGACCATTTCGGGAGATCCCTTCGCAACGTACCTGCTCGGCGCTCTCGACTCCCAAACGCAAATGGTGGGCGGCCCGGCGCCGGATCCAATCACCAATCTCTACGGCCTCTATATTGGCGACACATGGAAGGCCACGCGCAACCTGACGGTCAACGCGGGTATCCGTTACGAGTACGAATCCGCTTGGCACGACACAAATCACCTTCTCTCACAAGGGCTCGATCTGACAACGACAGATTCAGCTATTAGCGCGGCTCCTCCAGTGATGCCGTCGCAGGTCACCAGCATCGTAGGATCGAGTCAAAGTTTCGCGGGTGTCTGGAGCTTCACCAGCGGAAGTCATCCCGGGATGTGGAACTCCCCGAAGGGTGACTTTCAACCGAGGTTTGGTCTTGCGTACCGAATCAATGACCGCACCTCGGCGCGGTTTGGATACGCCATGTATAAAGAGCCCACGGAATTCAACTTCACCCCCGCGCCAGTCTCAGGTTTCGAAGATGTGAACTTTCTGGAACCGCCGTTTTTCGGCGAGACCGGATACCAGAACGTCGCGCCGCTCTTGAACGGCGTTCCGCAAGCCACATTCCAGAATCCCTTTCCGGCAAGCAATCCACTCGTGCCCATCGCGGGCAGGGCTTCCGGCGGAAATGTCGGGCGGGGCGGATCCCCCCTCTTGTGGTACCCAAAGAATTTCCAAAAAGCCTACAACAACCGCCTGAGTTTTTCTGTGCAGCGCCAACTGCCCGCGGAATTCGTGGCATCGTTTACCTTCTTCCAGAACTATGGAAATAAACTCTACAATCAAGCGTTGAACAACACCGATCCGGCGATTCTGCAAGCCTACTCTCCCGACTACCTCAACAACACGAGCGTCAACAATCCCTTTTACCAATATGGCAGCCAGACGTTGCTGCCTGGACCGTTGTACAACCAGCAACAGGTGCCACTCGGATCTCTGCTGACAAAGTATCCGCTTTACGGGCAGCTGTATGAGATTGGCGAGCGTGGCGCAAGTGAAAACTACAAGGACCTCGAGCTCCAGGTTCAAAAAAGATGGAGCAAGGGATACAACTTCCTGTTTGGATACATTTACATCAAAGAGAAGTTACAAATTAACACCTTCAACGACCTTACCCTGTTTAGCAATAAGCTTCAGTGGCAGGACAGCAATCAACCGCACCACCGCCTGACTTCGGCGGGAACGCTCGAGCTGCCCATTGGCCAGAACAAGTGGCTGTTCTCAAACGTCCCGGCGGCCGTGAATACCATTATCGGTGGCTGGCAGACTACCGGTTTGCTGACATATACCAGCGGCGACTATCCGCGTTTTGGCAACTTGATCGTCAACAGTAATCCCTGCCAGAATATTCCGTCGGGCTACTACTTCAACCCGGCTGCATTCAGCCCTCTACCCTCGAACACCTACGTGCTGCGATCGAACCCGCTGCAATACAACTGCATCGTCGGCCCCAGTTTCATAAACCTCGATGCCACCCTGCAGAAAAACATCCATCTGACAGAGCGGGTGCAGGCGCAATTGAAGCTCAATGCTTACAATGCCTTCAACAAACTGAATCTGGCCGATCCGGACACGACCGTCACCGACACCGGCCTCTTCGGGCGAGCGATCTACCAGGGATCGCCGGCAGGCGAGTTCTCCGGGCAAACTGCCGTGTACGGTAATCAGGCGGGACGACAATTGGAGATCGGCGTGCGCTTGATGTTCTGAGGGCTGCGCCGAGTTCCGTGGCATCGTAATAATTGATCGCCGAACCTTCATGCCCGCCGCCCTCCTGACCGGAGTCGCGGCGGGCGTGCGCCTTGCTATGCTGGTAAGCGGCTCTAGAGCATTTTTGCTAATGTTGTAGACCAGGAAACTGAACTTGACGCGGCCATTCCGCCAAAGAATGGCCGCACATAACCAATCCCACCGGACCACAGTATTAGCAAAAATGCGTTAATAATGCTGGATCGTAGAGAGTTTCTTCGAGTCGCTGCTTTCGCCGCCGCTGCACCCCTGGATGCTTTTGCCCTGCAGGCAGCGCAATCTTCGCCACCCCCTTCGAACGCAATTCAGGGAATGGCGTCCCGCGGAGTGAAGGCCGGCCCTCGTCTGAAGGGATCGGGTCTTCCGTTCCGGGCGCGCCTGACCGACGTAGCGGCGAAAGCCGGCTTGCACGCCGTGACGGTTTGCGGCCATCCGAACCATGCCGATTATGTAATCGAGGTAATGGGATGTGGCTGTGCCTTCTTCGATTATGACGACGATGGCTGGATGGACATCCTCGTGCTCACCGGTTCCCGCTATGGCGATCCCGCCGCCGATGCTTCCAACCGTCTCTATAAGAACAATCGCGACGGCACCTTCACCGACGTTACGACCCGCTCAGGCTTATTTCGGACCGGGTATTGGTACGGTGTCGCCGTGGGCGACTACAACAACGACGGCTTCGAAGACCTGTTCCTGACCGGCTACCCGAACAACGCTCTGTATCGTAATAACGGCGACGGTACCTTCACCGAAATGACGAAGGAAGCTGGTCTTCTCAATACGGAACCTCGCTTCGGCACGGGATGCACGTTCCTTGACTACGATCGCGACGGGCACCTGGATTTGTTTGTGTCGAACTATGTGCTGTTCGACACGAAATCTGTGCCGCGTGGCGGCGAACTCTCCAGTTGCAATGCGGAGAAAGTATTCTGCGGCCCGCGCGGGCTCCAGTATGGTCGCCACTCGCTGTATCGCAGCAACGGCGATGGCACCTTTCGCGATGTGAGCAGCGCGGCGGGAATCGAGAAGGCAAGCTCCGGTTACGGCCTCACGGTGGTTGCCGCTGATTTTGATAACGACGGCTGGCCCGATATCTACGTTGCCTCTGATTCCACGCCGAGCCTTCTTTTTCGAAACCTGCACGATGGGACGTTCGCGGAAGAGGCCCTCGACCGCGGAGTGGCCTTGAGTGAAGACGGGATGGAGCAAGCCGGGATGGGCGTCGGCATCGGCGACTTGGCTTGCCAGGGCGTCCTGGACATCGTGAAGACCCACTTCGCCGCGGATACTACAGCGGTGTATACCAATGACGGCAAAGGCGAATTTCACGACGATACGTACCGTTCAGGGCTCGGCAGCGAAACGCGGTACATCAGCTGGGGCGTCGGCATTGAGGACCTGGACAATGATGGCAATCCTGATGTTTTCTGGGTGACCGGGGGGATTTATCCAGAGCTGCAGGGCAACCCCGGCCAACCTTACCGCGGACCGCGGGTCGTCTTCCGCGGCCTCGGGAACGGGCGTTTCGAGGAGATCACGGCCGAAGCAGGATCGGGGGCCATCGCACAACACTGCAGCCGTGGCTGCGCATTCGGTGATTTTGACAACGACGGCGACATAGACATTCTCGTCGTAAACCTGTATGAACCGCCATCGCTGCTGCGCAACGACGTTGCGGGCCGGGAGCACTGGATCAAGTTCAAACTCACTGGAACAAAATCGAACCGAAGTGCGATTGGGGCGAGGCTAACTGTGCGCTATGCCGGCAAGGTCCAGGTCCGTGAGTTGCTGAGCCAGTCATCGTACCTGTCGTCCAATGATCCGCGCGTACACTTCGGGCTCGGCAGCGCGACTTCGGTTGATCTGGAAGTGCGATGGCCGCTGGGTTTGGTCGAACGATTGACGAATATTGCTGCCGACCAACTTGTCTTTCTTGTAGAGGGTTCCGGCGTTCATAAGACGCAAAGGTTCCGTTGATATGCATAGCATCCTTCTGGCACTCGTTTGCGCGGCCATGCTGAGTGGCCAGCAGTCGAAACTCGAGCAGGCATGGGGGCTCGCCGCCAACGGTCAGCGCGCCGAGGCTATTCACGTTTTGCAGTCATTGATCGTCACGGAACCACGCAACACGGACGCGCGGCTGTTACTTGGCAGTCTCCTGATGGAAGAGGGTGATAAGGCGTCGTCCATTGCTCAATTGAAGACCGCGGTCGACCAACGCCCGCGTTCCGAAGCAGCACAGAACGCACTCGGTGAGGCTTACAACAAATTCGGCGAAACCGCCGCCGCCAAAACGGCGTTTGAGAACGCGGTCGCGATCAAGCCAGACTACGGAGTCGGGCAACTTAATCTGGGCCAGGTGCTCGTGGCGCAGGGAGACCTGATCGGCGCAGCGAAACACCTGGATCGAGCCATCGCTCTCCTGGGGCAAGCGGACGATGCGGCGGATGCCCATTATTTCCGTGCCCGGATTGACTCAGCGCAAAATCGCCCACGTGCTGCCGCAATCCAACTCGAGACGGCGGTCCGCTTGCGTCCGGGCTTTGCGGGAGCCTGGTCTGACCTTGGGCAGGCCCGTACGCAGCTACTGGATGATTCTGGCGCACTCGCGGCATTTGAACATGCCGTTGCTACGAATCCGAAGGATGCGGTTGCTCAATATCGGCTGGGCGCCGAGTACCTGCATCAAGGCAAGACCCGGTCTGCGATCGACCACCTTCGTCAAGCCTACGAGCTAAACCCGACCGATCAGTCCACTCTGAACGCGCTGCAGATGGCCCTGCGGCAAAGCGGCGATTTGGATGGGGCAGATCGCGTCAAACAGCAACTCGCGGAGCTGCTCCGCGACCGTGATCGGAACAATCAAAACAAGCTCAAAGCCGTACAAATCAATAACGACGGAGCTGCCCTCGAAAAGTCCGGAGACCTTCGCGGCGCGCTTGCTAAGTACCGCGAAGCGGCCCAACTGGATCCAACCCACGCCGGTATCCGAACGAACTATGGCGTAGCGCTTCTGCGTTTGGGCAAGTGGTCAGAGGGGCTCGACGAGCTCCATCAGGCTTTGCAACTCGATCCGCAAAACGAACAGATCCACGCAGCGCTAAAAGATGCGCTATCGCAGGCTCCGGCCGGCACGCTTCCTTCCTGGAAGGACGAAGTGCGCTAAATCAGATACCAGGGTGGATCACAGAGATGAAGCACGAGCGAGATGATACACAGTTGGCTGCCACCCAGCTTTCAAAAGGTCGCACGAACAGTGCCTCATTGAGCCCGAGGGCAAGGGGACAGAATTAGAACTCCAGTGACGGAGTGACATTGCATGTTAGACTTCGCGCATGAATTTCCGCCTTCTTCTGCCTTTGTTGATGGTCTGCGTGACCGGGTTCGCCCAGACGGCGTCTCGTGCCCGCGCACTCGGGGTACCGTTCGACGGCGCGCCCGGCCCGCTGGATGCGATCACCGATGTCAAAGGAGTGGAAGTAGGGGATACAACGCTGATTCATGGCGAGGGTAAGCTGGTCGTAGGTCAGGGGCCGGTCCGCACTGGCGTGACCGTGGTCTTTCCACGTGGCCGTGCTGATGCGGATCCTGTGTACGCCGGATGGTTCTCGCAAAACGGAAACGGAGAAATGACAGGCACCACCTGGGTGGAGGAATCTGGTTTTCTCGAAGGTCCTATCGGGATTACCAACACGCACTCGGTTGGCCTGGTGCGCGACTCGATTATCGCCTGGAGTGTAAAGAGCGGCCGCCTGGCACAACAGCCGTGGTCGCTGCCGGTGGTTGCCGAGACCTGGGACGGGTACCTGAACGACATCAACGGGTTCCATGTCCAGCAGGCCGATGTGTTTTCTGCCCTTGATACCGCGAAGGCTGGCCCTGTTCCTGAGGGCAACGTAGGTGGAGGCACGGGCATGGTCTGCTACGGGTTCAAGGGCGGAGATGGAACTGCCTCCCGTGTTCTCTCTGCGGATGCCGGCGGATACACCGTCGGGGTGCTGGTGCAATGTAACTGTGGCAGACGTCCTCAACTCACCATCGCCGGAGTGCCCGTCGGTAAGCTCATTCCCGCTGCGCCCGCCAAGGCGACGCTGGAACCAGAGGTGAGGGGTGATGTCGGATCGATCATTATCGTGGTGGCCACAGACGCGCCGCTCTTGCCCGGGCAATTGAAGCGGCTTGCCCGCCGGGCTACCATGGGCCTCGCTCGCACCGGCTCCAGCTCTGGGAATTCTTCGGGCGATATCTTCATCGCCTTTTCTACGGCCAACCGCGAGGCGGGCAAAGAACCTGGTCCCAACTCTGTGCTTACTGTTTCGAACGAACGTATCAGCCCCTTGTTCCAGGCTACCGTCGAAGCGACGGAAGAAGCCATCGTCAATGCCATGGTCGGCGCCCAAACCATGACTGGTGTTGACGGTCACACGATCGAAGCGCTCCCGCATGACAAGCTGACAGAACTCATGAAGCGTTCACCGCAGGCCGCGCTGAAGTAGTCATGAATCCGGCAGCCCTCGGTGTTCACATGCATTCCGGCTGGGGAGTGCTGGTGGCTGTTTCACGAAATTCCCACGCGATTGAACTATTAGATCGCAGGCGCATCGTCATCGCGGATCCCGACGTTCCTGGTGCTATCCAGCCTTATCACTTCGCGGCGCAACTGGAACCTCCGAAGCAGGAGAAGCACCTGGCGGACTGTGCGGCATCGTCCTCTCGACTCGCGGCCACGGCAATCGCGGAAGTGGTCAAGGAATTGAACAGTCGTCATTATCACATCGTGGGTGCAGCGATCTTATTGGCTTCGGGCCGACCTCTGCCGCCTTTGGCTAAAATTCTCACGGCGCACCCACTGATCCACACCGCGGAAGGCGAATTCTTCCGCCATGCCGTTCACTCCGCTTGCGAAGGTCTGCAGATCCCCGTCACGCTGATCCGAGTACGAGAGCTTGATACGCGGGCGAAGGCAGCCTTCGCGAATAGGGCTGGCCAGGTGCAGAGCAGTATCGCGAGCCTTGGCAGGTCTGTCGGTCCGCCCTGGACGAGCGACCACAAGACCGCCGCGATCGCGGCCGCACTGCTTCTCGGCCGGGTATGATTCCGGGCCTAAGTGAGGAATTTCTTGAGTGGTTCCCAATAGTGCGCGTGCCATCCCCACTCCAGGTGATCGAAATCGCCCACAGGAAAGCCTTTGTGGTCCAACGACACGAGGGTTCCGGAGGCTTGGGGTTTCAGTTCAAAGGAAACGAGCGACCAGATGCCGGGGGTCCAATGCGAAGGGCGCCACGCCTGCACGATCCGCTGGTTGGAGACCAGTTCGACATTTCGTCCAACGATTTGTCCTGCGAATAAGGAAAAGGCTCCGCCCGCCTTTGGGTCGATCTCGGCCGGCAGGCCGGTGAATGCCGCGAACTGCTTTGCGTCAAGAAGAACCGCATAGATGCGTTGCGGGCTGGACTTCAGGTGAATGTCTTCCTGGAGTGATGTGCGCTTTTGATTGGGCGACGTTCCCGGCTTTTCCTGCTCCGGTGGTTGCGGACCTTGCGCCCCTGCACTGGACGTGGAAGCCAGACCCAAAAGGGCCATGGCAATACCGGTAGCTGCCTGTCTTCGATTCGGCGCGTATGGCAAACCGGCCGCTTTGATTCTTTCGGTCATTGCATTCTCCTGGCACTCAACATCAATGCATCGGATCACGCCGCCAAATTATGTTCAAGATCATATTTTGGTAGACGAGAGACGATTGTTTGCGCAATACTCCGGCTCACAGAAACTGGAGACCTTATGCCCTATCCCACTGGCCATCGCACCGAGATCAAAGGAAAAATCATTCAAAGCGCACGCAGGCTCTTCAACCGGCATGGCTTCGACGGCGTCTCCGTCGATCAGATCATGTCTGGCGCGGGCCTCACACGGGGTGGCTTCTACAGCTATTTTGAGAGCAAGAGCGATCTATACGCCGAAGTCCTGGGGTGCTTCTTCACCGACCCGGAATGGAAGAGCTGTTGGGAAGGTGTCGAAGTTGATCTGTCCTCAAAGGACGTCGGCCCCCAGGTGGTGCGCGCTTATTTGTCTCGCCAACACTTCGAGGATGTGGAGAATTCGTGTCCCATGATCGCTTTGCCGACCGACGTGACGCGTAGCGGCGACACCGCGAAACAGGCCTTCGAGACCGTGTTCAGCGCGATGGTCAGCGTCCTGGAGCGCAGTCTGAAGCAGACTCGCCGCGCCCGCTGCACCAGGGCTCAGGCCATTGCCGCGTTATGCGTCGGCGGCATGGTAGTGGCTCGAGCTTTACAGAACCGGAACCACGGCGATGAGTTGCGTGAAGCATGTATGGCGGTCGCGCTCGAGTTGGGTGGCTGGGACGAGCGACATCCTGCAGCCTAAGGGCGGAATCAGGTAGGGCAATCGTCCAGAACCGAAGGCAGCGGCTAGGGAATCGAATCCGCCGGGACTAAGCTTGGAAAAACGTGCGCACTAAGAATTTCCCCCTGAAATTCAGGGCTAGACACAACCATACGAATCCGCAATTCATGAACAAAGGGAGCAACTAAGATGAGCGATCTTACCCGTCGTAGTTTCATTCTCAGCGCAAGCGCGGCCCTGACGGCGAAGCTGGCGAAGGCCGACGGAACGTCGACATCATTGACCGCAGGGCAGGTCGTTGACCGCATTCGCCGGCAAGTGGGAATTCCCTGGCGGGCACAAACCGTGGACCAGATCGTTGCCGGGGATGAGAGCACACCTGTCCATGGAATTGCCACCACGATGATGGCAACCCTCGATGTTGTGGAGCGGGCCGCCGCCGCGGGTAAAAACATGATTGTTACTCATGAGACGCCCTTTTACCTTCACCAGGATCATACAGACGACATCAAGGACGACCCCACCCTCAAATACAAGCTGGAATTTATACGCCGGCACAACATGGCAATTTTTCATTTCCACGACCACTGGCATGCCCGTAAGCCGGACGGAATCGCGATCGGGATGATGCAGCAGCTCGGTTGGCAGAAGAACGTCGATCCCGATAATCCAAAGCAATTTACTTTCTCAGGAGAACCGCTCGCACCTTTCTGCCGCGACATCCAAAAAAAGCTGAAAGACCGAACGATCAGAGTTGTAGGCGATCCGCGGTTGCCGGTCAAGCGAGTACTCGTGAGTTGGGGATTCGCCGGTAGGATGCCAGGCATCTCCTTGTTCGCCCGTCCAGATGTCGACGTGTTCATCTGCGGAGAAACGCGCGAGTGGGAACTGGTCGAATATGTGCGCGATAGTATTACTGCGGGGAACAAAAAGGCCCTCATCCTGCTGGGGCATGTGGTCTCGGAGCAAGGTGGCATGATCTATTGTGCTGACTGGTTGAGGTCCTTCATCCCTGAGGTTCCGATCGAGTTCATTCCTACCAGGGAGCCTTTTTGGACCCCGGATCATCCAGTTGAAATCTAAGGTTTTTCTGCATTCATCGATCGCCCAGCTTGCCGCCAGACCATCTTTTGCATCCCAACCAGTTGCTTCTCTCACTGCAACCGGAAGAGATCTGGCATGATTAACGACCTGTGGTACAAGAACGCCGTCATTTACTGCTTATCCATTGCGACCTACCTCGATTCCGACGGTGATGGCATTGGGGACTTTCGCGGCCTCATGAGCCGGTTGGACTACCTGCAGGGGCTGGGTGTGACAGCAATCTGGCTGATGCCCTTTCAGCCCTCTCCAATGAAGGACGATGGCTATGATGTGGCAGACTACTACGGAGTCAATCCTCGCTATGGCACCTCGGGAGACTTTGTGGAGTTTACCCGGGGCTGCCGGCAGCGCGGGCTACGGGTGTTGATTGACCTGGTGGTGAACCATACCTCAGATCAGCATCCCTGGTTTCAGGAAGCGCGACGCGATCCAAAATCCAAATATCGCGACTGGTATGTGTGGTCAAAGAAAAAACCAAAGAACGCTGCTTCCGGAGTGGTATTTCCCGGAGTCCAGAAAACCACATGGACGTATGACGACGTCGCCAAGGCTTACTACTTTCATCGCTTCTATGATTTTCAACCCGATCTCAATACGGCCAACCCTGAAGTGCAGGCGGAGATCCTCAAGATCATGGGATTCTGGCTGCAACTAGGCGTGTCGGGCTTCCGTATGGATGCGGTGCCGTTTGTGATTTCCTCCAAGGGGGCTAAAGTCGCCAAGCCGCAGGAGGATTACGAGATGCTGCGCACCTTCAGCCAGTTCTTAAGCTGGCGAGAAGGGGAAGCGATCATCCTGGCGGAGGCAAACGTCTTACCGGATACGGATATGTCTTACTTCGGGCGCGAAGGTGAGCGAGTCCAGATGATGTTCAACTTCGACGTGAATCAACATCTCTTTCTGGCTATGGCCACGGCCGATGGCCAACCGCTTAAAGGGGCTATTCAGTCCACAAAGCGGCGCCCGGCAACGGCGCAGTGGGGGTTGTTTTTACGTAACCATGACGAGCTCGATCTCGGCCGGCTCGAAGACAGGCAGCGTGAGGCGGTTTTTGCGGCATTCGGACCAGAGCCAGATATGCAGCTATACAATCGAGGCATTCGCCGCCGCCTGGCGCCTATGCTCGAGGGAGACCGCCGGCGCCTGGAACTCGCCTACAGCTTGATGATGACTCTGCCCGGCACGCCGGTGATTCGCTACGGTGATGAGATCGCCATGGGCGATAATCTCAAGTTGCCGGAACGCAATTGTGCGCGGACTCCCATGCAGTGGTCCACGGAACCCAACGCAGGCTTCACCAAAAGTGATAAACCGATTTTGCCCGTCATCAGCGACGGTCCTTATAGCTTCGAGCACGTGAATGTAGCGGAGCAGCGTCGCGATCCGAACTCCCTGCTTAACTGGATGGAGCGCATCATTCGCATGCGTAAGGAGGTACCCGAGATTGGTTGGGGCGATTTTAGTTTCATCTCCGCGGGCGCCAAAGAAGTCCTGGTCATGCGTTATGAGTGGCGCAATAACTCAATCGTCCTGGTTCACAACTTAAGCTCTTTGCCTCGAGAAGTGAGATTTGCGGTAAGTAACGAAGAAGGGGAAGCCTGCACATTGGTCAATCTTCTATCGGATAATCATAGCCAGCCGGAAAACGGTGACAAACATCGTGTACTCCTGGAGCCATATGGTTACCGTTGGTACCGCGTCTGCGGTCTTGACTATCTGTTGAAACGCATCCCTGCATAGAAAACAGCGTTACGAGACAATCGGCTTACGAAAAGCTGCATCCTAGCTTTTGAAGAGGCTTAGTAATATTCAACAGGGCCTCCGTAACGAAAGTCGAGAATTCGAATGAAAAAATTTATGGCTGTTTCGCTAGTGGGCATCAGTCTTGCTTATGTGAGTGCCGCAAAAGCGGCTGATGTTTCGAAACTGGACGCGCGCGTACAAGCTGCGCACGCTGTCCTGCACGAGCTCATGGCTACACCGGACAAGGGCATCCCCCTTGATATTGCTGCTAAGGCTCACTGCGTTCTGGTCGTACCGGGTTTCAAAAAGGGAGCATTCCTGGTGGGTGCGCAGTATGGCCAGGGGGTAGCTACGTGCCGGACGGGAACAGGGTGGAGCGCTCCTGTATTTATCCAACTCACAGGCGCAAGCTTCGGATTACAAGCGGGTGGGCAGTCTACTGACTTGGTGCTGGTGGGCGTCAACGATCGAAGCCTGGACGATTTGTTGAAGGATAAGGTGAAGCTCGGTGGCGACATTGCTGCTGCGGCAGGCCCGGTGGGTCGCGACTCTCAAGCGTCCACTACGGAACTGGCAAATGCCGAGTTCCTGACCTACTCGCGCAGCAAAGGTTTGTTCGCCGGCGTTGATCTTACTGGCGACGAAGTTCACCAGAACTCGGCAGACACACGTGAATATTACGGGAAAGATATTCCGTATAAAACTATCTTGAGTGGTGCTGTTCCCACACCTGCGGGAGCGCGTCATTTCGAGGCAACGGTCAACGAAATGTTCCGCAAAGGCCGCGCTGAGAGAGCGTCAAGGTAGGTCGAAGCGTGCATTACTTGTTGAGGGGAGCGAGATGCTCCCCATCGCTTTTTTGCCCCTTTCGTGACCCGCGCCCCGTCGCAGGAAATCCAAACGCGAAGACATCCTAAGTAGAGGCGGGCCTTCCCTCGTCGTCCCCTGACCCGCATGCCGTGGCAGTTCCCCGGGCCTCTCCAGGAAGTGTTTTCGATATACAAACCATACGTCTCTTTTAATGGATCAAAGTCGGAACCCTTTTCGAGGACGCGCCCGAGGCCAGTCCGGCCTGCAGCGTCATTTGCGCCAGCGTCGTACAAATAAGGTTCTGTTCGCCTCCACTTATCTCGGCCGCGGCCTTCACAGGGTCATCGGTATAGTTCCACAACCCAATGATGATCCTCGCCCGGGACTGCTGTGCGCGCAGTCTCCGGTAGATACCGCGAGCATGTGAAATCGCGTATGGCGGCAATGCAGAAAGGCACACGACTTCAGGATCCGCGCTGGAGACCTCCGCCAGCATGCGTTCTACACTTCCGATCTGCATTGCCGTCGCGGAATACCCCGCGCGCTCCAGCAGCTCGGCTAACATGATGCCGACGATCTCATCGGCGTCATCTCTTACAGGCAGACACATAATCTTTTCTCGTCCGGACTGTTCCACGGCAACCTCTGCTGTCCTGGAATCGTCGTCCCTGAGGCTCAGCTCATCGACCAGATCTTTCGTGGTTTGAGTAATGAAGGTGACAGTCGCGTCATCGAATTCATTTCGATGACGATCCTGTTCCGCCAAATTCAGTGCCGGGATCAACACCGTATCGAAGAGATCTTCCAAAGAGGACGTCTTCAGATGTGTCTCCAGCACCTGGCTGGCCTCGCGCTGGTCATTGGCCAGCAAGCGCTGGTAGTAATGTGCTTCCGGCGGCATGACCGGTTGGTCTCCTAGGAGCACCGTCAGAAATTGCAGATCGGGCACGTGTGCGCCCACAACCACCAGGCAGACGGTGAGGGGCACGGAGAGAATCAGGCCGATCGGGCCCCAGATCAGGGCCCAGAAAATGGCCGCCACCAAAATGGCAAGCGAGGATAGACCGGTATGCTTCCCATAAACATGGGGCTCCAGTAGATTCGCCGTCACGATCTCCATGCAAAAGAAAATCACCAAAATGAGGAGCGTCTTGGTCCAGCCGTTGAATACTGCCACCGATAGCGCTGTCGGCAGCAGAGCCCCGATCGGCGCACCAATGTAAGGGATAAAGCGCAGAAACCCGGCAAGCACTCCGAATAGCAATGCATGCGGCAAGTGCATGAGGTGCAGAACCACAAAAACGATCAGCCCGAAGGCCGTATTCACCAGCCACTGCAGGCTTAGGTAACGGCTGACACGATGACTGGTATCGTCCATGGCTTGGGTCATCAGGTTGAGCCGCCCGTGCCCCGTGAGCTGAATAAGCCGGTTACGTAGATCCTCCCGCTTCAGAAGCATGAAAAACGTAAATACCGCCACCAGAACGATGGAAATCACCATGCCGAGCAAGCCGCTCATCGCATCCAGCCTGCCTTGGTTGCCGCTGACCTCCCGCACTGAGACCGGACGAGCAGGGGAAGAACCTAACTCGGTTTCACCGATGATCTGGCGGCTATCGGCAAATTCTGAGCTCAGGTCGCCAATCTGCTTGCTTAAACTGTCCAGCTCCTTTTGCGCCCGGCCTAAGCTGGTCGCCTTCGACTGGTGAAAGCTCTGTAACTTGTCATGGATGTTGTTGGTATAAGCCGGCAAAGCATCCGTGACTTCGACCAGCTGCACCAGAACGGTCCAGCCAACGGTCCCTAAAACAGCACCAGCGGTGAGAAGCACGATAGGGATGGCCATAATCCTGGGTAGCCGGAGGCGTTCCAGGCCAGTAACCAGTGGCGCCAGCACGAACGAGAGAAGCAGCGCGAGCGCAAGCGGCAGGACCACCGTTTTCGCCAGGTAGAGCACGGTGATCAAGACCACCGTGACAATGACGGCCAGCAACTTCGAAAGCAGGCGAGATGTGGCTACAGCACTATTTCGGGGCATCGATCCAACCTGGATGCTGTTCCCGCGAGCTGTGTTGCCAAGTCGAGCGAATACTTTCTCAAGCGGAAAGTTCACCGCAGCGACCCTTCCCGCGCGCGGCTTCTCGCATCTATGCAACGGAAGGCAGAATGTACCGCCTGCAGAGGAAGCACATGAGTGTTGAAAGCTTGCAAGAGCTGTTTCTGGACGAGTTAAAGGATCTCTATTCGGCGGAAAAGCAGATTACACGGGCCCTTCCGAAATTGGTGAAAGCGGCGACATCGCCTAAGCTCAAGGATGCTTTTCAGAGCCATCTGGAAGAAACAAATGGCCAGATTGAACGCCTGGAAACGATTTTCGAAATGCTCAAGAAGAAGGGTACGGGCAAGACCTGTGAGGGGATGAAGGGCGTTCTCTCTGAAGGTGCCGAGGTTGTGGAAGAGACTAAAAAGGGAGACCTGCGCGATGCCGGTCTCATTACGGCTGCCCAGCGCGTGGAACACTATGAGATGGCCGGTTATGGTGGGGTGCGCGAATATGCCAAGCTGCTGGGCGAGAAGGACATCATGGCGCTTCTGGATGAAACACTTAAAGAAGAAGAGGCGGCTGATAAAAAGCTGACGACGATTGCCAAGGAGGTCAACGCAGCCGCATTGGGCAAATCGCCGATCGGGAAAGCCAGTTAGACCTTCGGTCAGGCGCAAGCCAGATTCCGTGGCCCGATAGAGCGAACAGAACCTGCTGCGCTGCGGGCCATCGAGCCGGTTGGCCAGGCGGGAAGATGCAAGGTTGAGTGAAGGAGAGCACGATGGCGTGTCATGAGGCAGCAGCTTTTGGGATCTTTGCGAACATTGCTAATGCGGAGGCCGCCATCGACGGACTGACGATGGCAGGATTTTCGAATCAGGCCCTTTCCGTCCTGCTGTCTGACAAGGATGAGGCGAAATTCCTTGCAGCCGAAAACACCACGGCTTCAGAAGGTGCGACGCCCGGCGCCGGGGTCGGTGGAGTCGTCGGGGGAGCCCTTGGGCTTCTCGCGGGGATAGGCGTCCTGGCTCTACCGGGCGTGGGCCCACTCATTGCTGCCGGTCCCATTATGGCGAGTCTGGCCGCCTTGGGGGTAGGCGGGGCGGTAGGCGGCTTTGTGGGATCGCTTGTCGGCATGGGAATCCCGGAGTTCGAAGCGAAGCTTTATGACGTTCGGATGAAGGATGGCGGAGTATTAGTGGCCGTTCACTGCGAGAACTCTGAAGGAATTTCAAGGGCCAGAGACGTGCTCAAGGCAGTGGGCGCAGAGGACATAGCGACTTGTCTGGAAGAGTCGCTCAGCGGATCTTGTGAAGACAGTGGATGTGCCGCCTAGCCAGGAAGAGCGATGGTGGGCGAGGCGGGGCTTGAACCCACAACCCCCGGCTTAGAAGGCCGGTGCTCTATCCAATTGAGCTACTCGCCCGTTACTGTCATTGTATCGTCATCAGGCGCCCGATCGTGGTGACATCAAGCGCACATCGGTGACCACTGCCAACGCGAGATCCAGCGCCTTGGCCCACCGTTGTTCCGCACTCTGTGTAGTTGAGCCGCAGCCCTCGACAAACCACGTCACGGCAAATCCCGATGCCCCCTCGACCTCAGCCCGCCGGAGCACAAGTTCCACCCGGGCCGCGCTCGCCGGAGTGGCCCGAAGCACCTCCGTGATCGCGCGGATCCACCGCTCCTGACGTTCGAAGCTAGCCAGGAGGGAGATATCCCGCGCCAGCAGATCAACGTACGAGCCGGCCCCAAAAGCGGTATCGCCGGATTCGGCACCCATCTCATAGGGATCGAAAGGCTCAGCACCTTCGTCCACGCTGCTGGTCCAGGCATCACACTTCGCCGTCCACAGCGGTGAGGGGGCAGCGTTCAGCAGCAGCAGCGCGGACCGCAACGGCGGCTTAGCACGGGCCTCTTCAATCTCGTCTATCAGCTGAGTACCCTGGCGCAAATCGACGAATCGGCACTGGCGGATGTCGTCGCTGGACGCGGCCCAGGGAACGGTGATCACCGGGTCGCCGGATGCCAGCGCAACCGTCCAATCTGCTTCCATCAGGCTTTGTCGGCCGAGAGCAGAAAGTCGAGCAGCACCTTCTCCGCCCAGTAGCCGTCATATCCATCTGCCGCAGCCAGGAAGGCGCAATGGCCTCCATGCCTGGTCTCGATCAGACGGACCCGTGGATTGCTCAACAGAACGGTGCGCGTACTTGGCAGCATCCTGATGAAAGGATCGTCAAACGCATGCAGAATCAGGGTGGGCACGGAAATCTGCGAGGCCGCCCTGGCACTGGATGCGCGATGGTAATAGTCATCCGCGCCGGTAAAGCCTGAGTAGCGGGCTGTGATCTGATCGTCAAACTGGCGCAGGGTCGCAATTCTTTTGAGGCCCACGGTCGAATAGATTTGGGGGAACAGCTCTGCCTTGCGTCGAAACCGCCTGCGCAGACCAATGAGAAACTTCCATTCATAGACCCGGTTGCAGCGGTTGTGCAGCGCATCGGCGGAGACGCCCAGGTCCATGGCCGGCGAGACACCCACCACGGCTTTCAGGTAGTCCGGCCGGTTTGCGCCCAACTCGCCGGCCAACTTCAAAACAAGGTTGCCGCCCATGGAATACCCCACCAGGGCAAAGGCTCCAAGCCCCTTTTCAGCAGCGAGCGTTCGCATCACTGCCGCCACATCGCCCGAAAGCCCGGAATGATACAGTGTCGGCGACAGATCCTCCGTGCCGCCACAGTTCCGCATGTTCATGCGGATGATATTGCACCCCGCAGTCCAGGCACGCGCCGTATTGCCCAGCATGTATTGCGAGCGGGAGGATCCTTCGAGGCCATGCACCAGCAGCACGGTAGGGCATTGGCTGGCATTTGTCTGCCAATGGCAGTGGCAAAGCACGTAGCTTGCGCCGCGCGCAGCTACATCGGCCTTCGCCTGCAGCAGCCGCTCGGGTGCCGCGAGAGCGGACGACTGGCCGCCGGTATACGCACCCTTTTCTGCGTCGACTTCGATAAGGTGCGCCTCAGCCTCAGGCAAGACATATTGCCGGGGTTTGAAGTTACCGACGAGCGTCTGCAGGTGGCCATTACCCAAAAAACGTCGCGGAAAAAATTCTTCCACCCTCGCCACGCTGCTTACGGTCTCGGCCCTCAGGTCGCTGGTTTTACTCACCGTGCCCTCAGGATAGTCAGCAGCGCGGCGGCCTGCAGCGCGCCTTTGGGTGTGTCCTCATGCTTGATGTAGGCAAACACATCTCCCTGCGTGGCCCTTGCGCTCAGTTGGGCTTCGATCTGTTGCAAGTCAGCGGCCCCGTAATCGCTTTTGCGCAGCCGGTAGCAACAGAACGGAGCGGTGACCACATCGGGTGTCGCGAGTTCGTCGCTCTCGGCCACGCATAGCGCGGCTTGATGCTGCCGCAGGAGGTCGAAGGTCTCGTCAGTGAACCACGATGCATGGCGAAATTCAAAGGCGACGCGTAGCGTAGCCGCGCCCTCTGGCGCGGCTTCTTTGAGGAAGGTCGCAAGCCTTGCCGTGTCGGCTTTAAGATTAGGCGGCAACTGAAATAGGACCACGCCCATCCTTCCCGCGCGGATGACTGGCAACAGCGCTGAGTAAAAGACAGAGAGTGCATCGCTGCACTCCTTCAGTCGCTTGATATGCGTAATGCGCTGCGGCGCTTTGAAGGAGAAGCGGAAGTCCGGCCCGGTTTGCGCCAACCATGCATCGATGGTGGTGGCTGAAGGCAGATGGCGGAAGGTGTAGTTCACCTCGACCGAGTTAAGCTGGGTCGCATAGTGCTCCAGCATTTTTTTAGGAGACGTCTTGGGCGGATAAAATTCCGGCTTCCAGGTGGGATAGGCCCAGCCGGAGCAGCCGAGCCAGACATGCTGCGCGATGGCGCCTGGAGACGCAGCCTGGCTGGCATCGGGGTTCGGCGTGGAAGAGGAGGATCGGGTGTTCACGTGGGCGTCTTGCACCTGAAACTAACCTCGCCGGGTGAAGGCAGGAGCGGCTTCAACTGGGGCGGCTAGTGGGGTCGAAATTGCTGATCAACGGATTTTAAACCACTTAGCGTCATCGGGCGGCACCCAAAAGACTGACCAGAAGCCAGGTTCCTGCAAGTTGACCCTTAACTGACCCCGGCGTTCCGGGCCAAAACCATTTTGGCAAGCCCTGACGTGAGGGGCCTGGATCCATGGCGGTTCCAAGGGTGAAATACAATCCTCGGGGCTCCGGCCCTGCTTTCCCGCGCTTCTGCAGCCGCCCGTTGACCGGGGTTCGAAGTAGGGCGACCCTCCTTGGAGCCACAGCGGACCCGTCCTGAAACTCAGCCTCAACGCTTTTATTTGCTCTGGCGTACAGATGCGCCGCGAAGGTGTATCGCAAGTCGTGTAATCGTGGTTGGCGGCAAGCTTCGTCATATCGCAAGACCCCGTGGAAAGCCGTCAAGACCATCTTCCTTCGGCGCTATGTTGGATCGCTCCGCGAAGCGAAATCCGCGAAGGGCTCAATGTCATTGAGAGACTCCGGATAACTTACTTTGCCGCTGGCGACACGAACTGTAGGATTTAGCCCATATACCCGGGGTGTGGGCACACATGAATCTACTTCACTTCTGGATTTCCAGCGGCACCGGGGGTAAGGACAGGCGTCTGCTTTTGCGGCAGCGTGTTAAGCTGGGGCAGACTATTGGCTTACCGGTATGACCAAAAAGCGCGGTGATCCTTCAATGAAAGTCACACGATGAAATCGACTCTAAGAGCTGTAACTCCGATACCTCGCACTACACTTACAGCGGCTGCATTTGAACAACTCATTTCTTATGTGGTGAACGGGAGCTGGAAAGCCGGTGATCGGATCCCGCCCGAGCGCGAGTTATGCCAGCAATTGGGCATCGCACGCACATCTCTTCGCGAAGCGCTCAAGGCGATGGAACTGGTGGGGATGCTCGACAGCCGTGTAGGAGATGGGACCTTTGTTTGTCCCCGCACCGAGTTTTTATCCCGCCCGTTGCTTTGGGCGTTCACCGGCACCGATCACGCTGAGCTGCACAACATCATGGAAGCTCGAACCATTATCGAAGAGAACCTTGCGGGGCTGGCGGCTGAGCGTGGATCTGACCAGGAAATTGCCAAGATCGGTGAGGCCGTACAGGCGATGCGCGACAGCATCGCGAGAGGCGATTCCATTCTTGAAGCTGACATGGCTTTCCATATCGCCGTCTCTACCGCGGCGCGGAACGAGGTATTGCGGAATGCGGTGCAGCTACTGCGCAATTTAATGCGCCAGTGGATCTACTACAAGCTTCTTATACCGGATGTCGCTCCGATTGTTCTCAAGCGTCACGTAGCTATTTACCGCGCGATCTCGCAGCGCAAACCCGCCGCGGCAAAAAAAGCGATGCGGTGTCATCTTGAAGAGACGATGAAACTGGTAACACACGTCATTCAGGAGCGGGAACAGCAAGCCAAGCCGACCCCCAGGCGACGAAAGCCTGGGGGAGGCAGTTCCTAAAAGAGATGTAAAAGCGTATGAGCGAGGCCTCGCGAAACGACTGCCATTGTGCTGCCTCTGATCCTTTCCGGATCGATGCCGTGATCTTTGGCGGCCGTCATGCAAGAGCCGCATAAGCATCCTCCCATGTCCGTTCCCCGGGCATGACGGGACCAAACAGGTCTGCAGGAGATGGGGTGTCTGATGAATGTTCCCTGCAGAGTCAAGCCTCTCTAAATGAAAAAAGACATTCCATGCTGAAGTAGCAACACATATCTCAAGGCCTTTTCAGGAAGCACCCAAGCGAAAGATCTGTTGACGGCATCGGTCTGACCGCTATACCATCGCCCGGACCAAAAAAAAGGCCCTTTGAGTGCCCCATATTTGGCCGCAAAATGCAGCTGCAGCCGTGTAATACAAACCTGGAGGCCGTTATGTGTTCCATATCCAAGACGACCGGAATCATGCTATTCGTCTCGCTTGCTCTTGCGGTGGCACAAGCGCAAATATCCAGTGGAACTATCGTCGGAGTGGTGGAAGACACAACCGGCGGCGTCGTTCCCAACGCTCAGGTAACCCTCACCCAAACTGAGACTGCCACCGTACGCCATGCGGAGACCAACGATCGCGGCCAGTTCAACGCGCCATTTATACCGCTCGGCGATTACACCGTCACCGTGACCGCGCCGGGCTATCAAACGAAAACGGTCTCGGGAATCAATTTGCAGATCGATCAGACCGCGAATCTACACATCACCCTCGATGTCGGCTTGGTCAGCCAGACCGTCCAGGTCACTAGCGCCGCACCCCTGGTGGACACCGTGACCTCCTCTCTCGGCCAGGTGATCGACAACAAGCAGGTCCTGAACATGCCGTTGAATGGACGCAATCCCTTTACGCTCGGGTTGTTGGTTGGTAATACCACTCAGGTTTTTGGTATGGGTTCCAATCTGCCTTTCATCGCGGGCGGCGGGCGGTTCTCCAACATCGACGTCTCCTTGAACGGGATCGATGACAACACGTTTGCGAACGCAGGTGCGATCGGGAGAAACGGAATCGCCGTGGTGCCGTCGGTGGATGCCATCCAGGAATTCAAAGTAAAAACCAACAATTTCGCCGCGGAATACGGCCACGCTGCCGGTTCAATCGTGAGCGCGACTATCAAAAGCGGCACCAATCAGATCCACGGCGTCGTCTTTGAGTTTCTGCGCAACGACGCTTTCGACGCTAATAACTATTTTCAAAACTATGCGGGACGGCCAAGAGCGCCCTTCCACCAGAACCAGTTTGGCGGCACACTGGGGGGGCCGATTGTACGTAACCGCGTCTTCATTTTCGGCGATTACCAGGGAACGCGGCAGACCGGTCTGACCGGAGGAACAGGATCCACCACTAGCCTGGAAAATGTTCCGCCGGCCGCCTTCCGGACTGGCGACTTCTCCCAAAGCTCCACCATCATCTACGACCCCAGGACGCGTCATATCGCACCATCGGGAAAGGTCATTGCGTCTCCTTTCCCCGGCAACAAAATTCCTGCTGATCTGATCAACAAGACATCGGCAGCAATCCTGGGACTGATCCCGGCTCCCAATCTCGGCGCCGCCAACGCGGTTTCCCTCAATTATTTTTATCAGCCCGCCCGCTTCTTTAAGACCGATCAGGGGGATGTCCGGGTCGACGCGACGCTTACCAAGAAGAATTCTGTATTCGGCAGCTATTCGATCGCCAATAACTATACCCCGGCGATTGGCGCCTTCCCCGGCTTTATCGGGGGCGGATCGGCCAACATCAATGACTCCGATCAGATCACTTTCTCCGATATCCACACCTTCACGGCAGCTCTGATCAACGAAGCGCGGGTGGGTTACATACGCAACAACGGCACATTGCTGGGAGCCGCCCCCCAAGGTGCATCCTTTGCACAGAATGCAGGGCTGGCGCTCTTTCCCGAAACGACTGCCGGAATGTCTTCGATCTTGTTCAACTACTCCGGGACCACCTCTGGCACCCAGGAGTTCACCACCTGGGGAGGCGGCGATTCCTCAGTCATTATCCTGGCTACACAGCAGTACTCCGATAACCTGAGTTGGACGCATGGGGATCACGCTTTGAAATTTGGCGTGGATGTTCGCCGCTCGCGCTTCGATACGTTGCGTGGAGATCCGTATTTCGGCTCTGACTACTTCGGCGCGATTTTCTCTTCCAGTTCCGACGCTCCGGGGTCCGGCCTTCCACTCGCCGATTTCCTCCTGGGATACCCATCCAGCATCCAGGCGAAGCCAATGATTCAGGAAGGACGCCAGCTCACCGCCTACTTTGGCGGCTACGCGCAGGACGACTGGAAGGTATCAGACCGCTTGACGCTCAATCTCGGCCTTCGCTACGAGCTCTATACGCAGCCGGTTGATGCCCACAATCTGGGCAGCTTGTTCGATATACGCACGGGGAAATTCGTCGTGCCGGGGCAAGGCGGCTACAGCCGCGCCATGGTGCCGGGTGACCATAACAACTTCGCTCCACGGCTGGGATTCGCCTACCAGCTCTCGCGCAAGTTCGTCGCCCGAGGCGGATACGGGATGTTCTATTCCATGCGCGACCAAAACCAATCCGTAACCCAGTTCTCAGGCAATACTCCTAACATCCCAACGGTGTCGTTTCCCGTAGTCACGGCCGCGAACACGGTTTCGCCGCCGTTCACCATTAACACACCGATTGCCGTGCTGCCTTCGGGTACCGACCTGTCGGGGTTCACGCCGGCCAACCCATACGGAATCCAAATCAAAACCCAGAGTGTGAACTCTGCTCTGATGCCTTACCTGGTTCAGTACAATCTCGGGTTACAGTATCAGGCGAGCAGTACCCTGCTCTTCGAAGCCGCCTATAGCGGCGCACTGGGCCGGGACCTTGCATCGTTGTTTATCAACGAAAACCAGGAGCCCTTCGCGGATGCATTGAACGGAACCAATACCCAGGTCAATCGCCCCTTCAACTTTATGGGTTCCAATATCCTCGTCGTCTTCTCCAACGCAAAGTCGTTCTACAACGCATTGAACCTGAAAGCTGAGAAGCGCTTAAGTCACGGCCTCGAACTTTTGGCGAATTACACCTGGCAGAAGAACATCTCCTCGGGAGGAGACGGACCGGATGCCTACACGCAGAACGGCGGGACGAGTATTGCGGAGGACACCTACAACCTTGCCAACGAACGAGCGGTTACTCCGATCAACATCAAGCATACTTTCAGCACCAGCGCCAGCTATGAGCTTCCTTTCGGCCCCGGAAAGATGTTTCTCAACAGAGACAATGTCGCCACGCGACTTATCGGGGGATGGGTGGTGAATGGGATTCTTACCCTACGCACCGGTTTTCCCACCGATATCCGCACCAATGTGCTTCCTCCCATCTTCAACACATTTAATACCGCGAGCTGCAATGCCGGCGTACCCCTCAAAGTCAATAACGCCGGATTCAACGCCTTCTTTAACCCTGCAGCCTTTGCCGTGCCGCCGGTGACGAAGAGCACGACCGGAGCCCTGGTGCAGGAGTTTGGCAATTGCGGGCGGCGCGTCGCCACCGGACCTGGATATAAGAACCTTGACTCCTCCATCTTCAAGAACTTCTTCTTTACCCGGTCAGACAGGATCTACCTCCAGTTTCGCACCGAGTTCTTCAACACCACCAATACTCCTTCGTTCTCTCTGCCATCGGCAAGTGACCCGACCCTGACCTGCGAGGGTAAGCCGGGGTCTGCCTGCAACTCAGGGAATGCCAATTTCGGCAAGCTCTCGAATGGTGCGGCGCTTGGGAGACAGATTCAATTCTCGGCCAAACTCTACTTTTAAAGGCAAACGCAGTGTGCCGGCTTTTTTGGGGACAAAGGCATATGACTGATTTCAGCATTACGCGCAGGGAATTCATCCGCAACTCGGCACTTGTAACCGCTTCGACAACCTTTGCCCATGCGGTTGAGGTACCGCAGCTGCCCGGCGGCCAAAGCACGACTGCCGGCAAGGCTTACGCGTCCATGCCCGTATTCCCCTATGGCGCCGTCTACTTTCGCAAAACCAACCCGCCGCCGCAAGACTGGGCGCGTGACTTTCAAACCGCGTCGCGCGTCGGGATGAACATATTCCGCCATTGGTTTATGTGGTCGGCAATTGAAGTTGCGCCGGGAAAGTACGACTGGTCTGACTATGACCGGATCATGGACCTCTCCGCGAAGAACGGAATCAGGCTGGTGCTCGAGGAGTTGGTGGGGTGTGCCCCGGAATGGGCATTTCGTAAGTATGCCCACGCCCGGTATTTGGGAAGCGACGGCTTCCTTGTGAACAGCGAGGTGTCGGGGAGCAGCGCGGTTGGGGGCTTCCCTGGATTGTGCCTGGACAATCCGGATGTGAAGGAGCTGGCGCAGACCTTCCTCACCGCCCTGGTGGAACGTTATCGCAACCATCCTGGGCTCTTCTGCTATGACCTTTGGAACGAGGGCACCTCATTCGGGGGAAACCCGAGAAGGATGTACTGCTATTGCGAGGGCAGCAAACGCAAATTGCGGGAATGGCTGCGGGTCCGCTATGGATCGCTGGGTAACGTGAACAAGGCCTGGAACCGTTTCAGTTACGAAACCTGGGAGGATGTGGAACCGCCCCGCTCGTTTTCCGGCTATCCCGACAGCCTGGACTGGCTGCAATTTCGCATTGACAATGCGTACAGTCTCTTGGATTGGCGCATCCAGTTATTCCGAAAACTCGATCCAAACCATCGCATCACCGCGCACGGAGTCGCCGGCACTCTCGATGACCTGCCCTCCTCTTCCCATAATGAGTGGCGCTCCGCAGAGAAGGTCGACGTCTGGGGCCTCACCTGGATCGCGGCGCGCAAAGGCGACGAGCCCTGGAAGCAATTCCGTGCCATGGACCTGGTCCGGGCCGGGGCCCGGGGAAAGCCTTTCTGGCACGCGGAGGCGCAGGGTGGTCCCCTGTGGATGCAGCCGCAAGTGATTGGCCGGCCCAAAGAGGACGGCCGCATTCCCGATCCCGAAGACGTGCGCATCTGGAACTTGGTCTCGTGCGCGGGAGGGGCAAAGGGCATTCTGTATTGCCGCTGGCGGCCGCTGCTCGATGGGCCGCTCTTCGGGGCCTTTGGACCATTTGCGATGGATGGTTCCGAGACGCCGCAGTCGGAAATGGCAGGGCGGGTCGCCCAATGGGCCAACGCGCATGCGGATCTTTGGAAGTCGAATGCCGTCAGGGGTGATATCGGCCTGGTATTTGTTCCCGAATCGGAGATCTTCAACTATGTGCAGCAGCAAGCCACGCAATTCTATTTTCAATCCATCTGCGGCGCATATCAGGCGTTCTTCGATTCCAACATTCAGGCCGACTTTGTTGCGTTGGACAATCTGTCCGAATACAAGATCCTCTATCTCCCTTATCCGGTCATGCTGACAAGTGAAACTGTGGGCAAGCTGCGCAAGTATGTCGAACAGGGCGGCACACTGATCAGCGAGGGGCTACCGGGATATTTCGGCGATCATGGTCACGTGGGCGTGGTCCAACCCAACAACGGTCTCGACGAAGTATTTGGCGCGCGCCAGAGTTATGTGGAATTTGACCCCGATATCTCGGAGGACCTCCAGTTCGATCTGAAAGGAACCAAGATTTACGGCCGCTACTTCCGGCAAGATTATGCATTGAACGGCGGCGAGGGGGTAGGACACTACGCGGACGGAAAGATTGCCGCCGTACAGCACAAATTCGGGGAAGGCAATACGCTGCTGATTGGCTCTTTTCCCGGCGCGGGCTATTACTTACACCACGGGTCTGGAACCAGGGAAGTCTTTGCCGGATTGTTAGAGATGGCCGGCGTAGCGCCGCAGGTAAAGATCGACGACAACACTGTGCAGGCAAGGTTTCATCAGGGCGCGGGAGGCAGGTATCTGTGGGTACTGAACCAGACCCGAAACGAAAAATCCGTCAAGGTCACGCTTGCGTCCGGCTTTGGCAACTTTGCATCCGGCGAGGACATTTGGAGTAAACAAAGCGTGGTCATCAACAATCAGCAGGTCACGGTAACCGTTCCTGGGCGGGATGCCGCCGTGATCGCCCTTCGCTGAACTTAAAGATGGAAGGCTCTGTCTGCGCCCCACACCATAACCACGGTGATGACGGCGATGACCACTTCGCCGAGGGTCCCTGTTATCCCCCGCTGGGGCAGCTGTCTAGGGGGTTCGCTCGCAGACGGAAACCTGGGGACGGGGCGGAACATTCACCTCTACTTATGTAACTGCAATTATCACGTAAACCTCCGGTCTGTTTGAATTCAGGGTCAGGAATTGGGCAGGATCACGGGAATAAAGCGGGAAGGTAGTGCGGATGGCTCGCAGGCCTTAACTGACCCCTGCGAGGCCGCTAAGTTATTGATTCTTGGGGCGGCTAGTGGGGGTCGAACCCACGACATCCGGAGCCACAGTCCGGCGTTCTGCCACTGAACTATAGCCGCCATATAGACTTAGATTGTAGCATTCAGGTTTATGCTCACCGCCGCTTGGAAAGGTGCTTTCCGAGCCTCTCCAGGGTCGCCGTCCTGCCTATGCCCAGCAATCCACAACCCGAGATTCTGCCACCCCAAAAGTCTCGTTTTCAGAAGGCGAATGGCTTGTTCGCCGACGAAAATCTCGATTTACTGTCGCATTTGCTCGATGACTGGTTTCGCGTCCCCGGCACCTCAATCCGCTTCGGATTGGATGGCATTATCGGCCTCGTCCCCGGCCTGGGAGATATTATCGGTGGCCTCGCTTCCACCATCATCGTGGTTGCTGCCTGGGTGCGTGGTGTTCCCTACGTCACCCTGCTCAGGATGGTGGTCAACATCGGGATCGAGGTGCTCCTGGGAACGATCCCGCTATTGGGCGATGCCTTTGACATAGCCTGGAAGGCGAATCGCCGCAACTACGCGCTGATCGTTCGCCATCTGGAGCAATCGCGGCGGCAAACCTGGCGAGATTGGGTTTTCCTGATCCTGATCGGCGTCACTCTGTCGGCCATCTTTCTGGCCCCGATCTTCCTGATTCTCTGGTTTTTGGAGTGGCTTGGACACCACGTCTGATGAGGGTGGTTGGGATACAATCCATAAATCGGGGCGTAGCGTAGCCTGGTAGCGCATCTGCTTTGGGAGCAGAGGGTCGGGGGTTCAAATCCCTGCGCCCCGACCATCGAATCAATCACTTAGCGCCTTTGCGCATTCTTGAATTCAAGCGTGTAGCGAATACTGTAGCGGTTCCTGTCTTTTAGGGGGCTCCGATTCGGTTTTGCAGCGTGAGCTCGAATCGCGGCAAGGAATCGCTGAAGTCCGACTACCTGGGTGGAGGGTACACGGATGCAGATCCGGTTGCCTCGGCCGGTCTCGCCCGAGGGGCGTGCTCACAATCCACCTCAAGTGTCCTCGCGATGGAGAATATTGAAGTTTCAAACAGCTTAATATACCGGCTACTTCGATGTAAGCGGCAACGAGATGGGAAACATGTTTGTTTACGGCGGCCTCGTCCTTGACGCTGACCAGTCCCATCACTTCGAAGACGAGTGGCTCGCCGCGATCGAACCCTCTCCCATTTCTTCACACTAGTCAATTCCTGGCGGGGCCAGCCGAAGGATACCAGCAATGGAATGGGCAAGGCCTCAGATGGAAGCAGGAATTGCTGCGGAAGGCCGCTACCGTGATCGCAAAGCGGGCCTTTTCGACATTCTCGACCGCCCTGGCAATGGACGATTCCACGAAGATCAGCCACGAACAGCACTTTGACGAGGCCATCGGTCATTCCTATTCTTTCTGCGCGCGGTTCAGCACTGTACAAGTTACGCATTGGTCGAAGGCGAATCTGATCTCGGGTCGTATCGATATCCATCGAACGTCAAAAGGAATCAAGATGAGCCTCGATGCGCTCGATACTCAGGGTCCAAGGAATCTGCCAGAACTTCAAGCGATAAACGGCGATCCAGCCGTTCGAGTGTGCAATTTTTTCGTCGGGTCCTCGTAACTTGAAGGGGTCGTGATTTGTCTGGACAGCGATGAAGGTGCTGTAGCGCCCACGCGTCCCCCCCATGCCCAGAATACTGTCGAGTATGAGGACATGTAAGCCGTTCTTCTTGCCCTCAACCAGGTTCCAAGTTTTGCGGGAAGCGGTATGGACTGGGTACCCCCTTAATCTGAACGACTCGGGTGCGGGAGGCTGCTTTCATAGGTAGATACCATCGTAGGCCCACCGTGAAGTCGAACCCATACTTGAACGCCAGCGAGCGCATTGCTGCGGCACGACGACGGTGAAGGATGTCAATGCCAATGAGGACTGTCGCGAGAAGCAGCACTGCTGGCAAAAAACGAAGAACCATCTGAATCATTGTAGGCGAGTCAATTTCACTAGGCTCTTAAACGAATGCATCTCCTCGCCGCCGGCAAAGTCGCATTTTCGGTAAAATCCCCTAAGTGATCCGCTGGTACACAGGCGAAGTTTCCGAAATCCCCGTTTCACGGGAAGTCGCATCAACGGAAGCTATAAGCGCTGCTGGGAATAATAGGATCGCCAGTATGGGTGCTCGCGGAAATTTGCTCGCCGGTCTATTCCTGTTGGCCCTGGCGGCGATGGAGATTCTAAGTGGACAATCCTTAGGACGGTTCGGGGTCACATCTGACCGCTCGGACGATCCGAGGAATTTTTGGTTGAATGCGACCATTGCAGACACCGGCGCCCTCTTCTTCATTGTTCGCTACTTTTACTTAATCTCCCCAACTTCAAAATGATGCCCGCGAAGTCAGATTTGCGGTAACTTCCCGAGCCGGATGGGTCGGGGCGAAAGCAATTTACCGAGAACCTCGTTTCACGGGAGGTTTGGGGAGGAATCACTTGTCGGGGGATCGTCCAACTTAATGGCCGAGCCACCTGCACGAGCCCAGTGTTTGATCTTCGTGGCAAACGCAGCTTTTTGCTCAGGACCCGACAATGCTCGACTTGGAATGAAAAATGCGTTTCCACTCGCGCGAGAAACAAGAACGTAACGATCCGTCTCTAAGATGACCTGGATTTTCGCCAAGGAATTTGGGCTTTGAATGACCCTATCTCCGTGGAAATGCCCTCGGCTGATACCGTAAGTGATCGGTTTGATGTCTTTCCACGAATGAAGAGCATGACCGGCAAGAAAAGCATGAAACCGCCTGCCGTTAAGACTGCGGTGACGGCATCCCACAGTGTGAGCGATCGAGAGAAGGCACCTGTGCCTACCAGGACGATGCCGCTCATTACCAGTGCGTAGCAGAGGACTGTAATTAAATACCTCGGAGAACTTCCCAAGCTACGCAAGAACCCCTGAACGATTTCGACCCGCGTCAGCGCGTACTGGATGGTCATAGTTATACGTTGCGAACGGCACGACAATTGCTTTGCAATTTACGCCCAACTGCTTTGGCATTCGCGCTCCTACTTTACCATCTGAGCATGACATTGAAGATTGGCCAAGCAATTCGCCAATCCACGATCGACGATCTCTGTCCGAGATTGGAGCGGCCGTCTGGGGCACCCGCCTTACCTGGAAACATGACGGTTTTCTGCAGCAATTGTCGCGGTACTTGAAAAGTCGGGTTATCGGTAACTTCCTCCTCATAGGCTCCCATGGCGTTCGTGCCAAGGCATTTCGTTACAGTCTAGCCATGGATTCCGACCGTAATCTGGCGGCAAACCTGCAAGCGCTGATTGGACTCTGGCAGCAGGAAGAACGTCGGCTTCGTTCGTTAGTCACTAACAAGCTGACGGGTCCTGAGGTTAGGGGCCAAGCAGTGGAAAGATTGGGCGTTGTGCTCAACGAAATTCAACTGGCTCTGAATGAACTCGGCACGATTGTGAGGGCTGATTAGCCGGGCTCTGGGGGAGGCTCGATACTCGGTGGTGCCTGCAAAGTTCTCGTTTTGAGTAAATTGCCTGATAGTTCAGTGGTGAACAGATGAAGTTACTCAAAACCCCCTTTTGGGGAAGTGAAGCGTCTCCTCCACGCCAAAAGCGTTCCCGGAAAGTCGACGAAACTGACGAGCGCGCGGTCGTTCACCAGGAGGTCTAGGGCCGACGTCTCCCGCAGTACGACAAAATCAGTACGACCAAAGCAGGTGTGAGAATCCAGGCAATTTTCCGTAATAGACGCTGCATTCTCTCCTGGCGGTGATCTTTGGTATCAGTTACGGTTCTCCATCTCAAGATCCTTCAGTTCGTCGATCTCGCGCTCGAACTCACGCTGTTGGCGCAACCTGATCACAAAGAACGAGACTATCCAGGACAACCAGCACAATCAGCAAGGGAAGTGCATTCGGGATTATGCCCCGTGCCCCTGGTGAGACCATCGCCAGCGCCAAAATGAATGTAGCAGTGGCCAGCATTACTTGGACCAAATGATCACACGAGACGACCGGCGCACGAGGTAGCGTTGACACTCGATCTCAAGCCGGCGAACCTCCAGGCCGGTATTAAGTCCTACATCTCCAAGCGTCACAGCGGACCACATTGCACAGTTTAGGAAGTACAATCCGGCCAGGCCCCAGGCGACCGCGAATGCGAAAGACGCCTGCAGCACTTCTCTTAGCGCATGGAACAGCTTTCATGCTGTACGCGTAGAAGAGAGCCCGCAGCGAGCGAGACAGGCCACAGTCCCAATGAACCCCCTGTGATTACTTGAGCGAAGTGTACAAGACCTCTGTTCAATCAATTTCGAGGTATCATGATGGGTTTCTCATTTGGCTGGTTTAACCTATATCGCTCTTACTCCGTTTTCAGGCGAGCCATTTAGCATCGTTCCCTCCCTAGTGCCGCCGTCGGTGGAATCGCCTCGCGAAGATTCTCTTGATACGATAGATTCTCATGGCCACGTTCACGGGCGGACAAGACCATGATCTCTGCCGTCGATGCCGCATCCATATCTTCGAGATAAGAGAACAATGACCTGGCGATCAAGCGGTTTGAGCTGCTGAATACAGACGCTGATAGCCGGTTCAGATGCATTGGCCGTTCAGCGGCAGACTATGCATCCGCTTTGTCCAGCAGGGCTTCGAGTTCCTCCAGGCTCACAAGATTCGAAAAGGTCCAGCGTTCACGGATGATGTGCGAGACGACGACGTGCTGAGCCACACGGATACACCCAGGTGCGGAAGGGCGCAGCCGGAATTCTAATTCTGAAAACTCCGCCATAATTGAAAATGAATGTCATGGCTCAGGTCGCGACGTTTTTCCAGATCTGCTTCGTACACTCTTGCCAAACGTTCGAGCGCACGACCAAATTGCTCCAAGGCCACCCCGTAAAGGCCATCCTGATTTGCTTGTCCAGCCAGAATCGAAACCTTTCCTTCCAGCGATTCAAGGTAGTCGCCGAACATCAAAGTTTCTAACGAGATTCGAATGGAACCATTTAGTTCCGCGCGAGTCCTCGGCCTTTTCGGGGAGGGTCAAAATATTGACAACAGAGCACAGAAGCAGGCCGAAAGACGATGAAGAAAACCAAGGTACTGCGACACTCCACCTGCAAAGCTTCAAACAAAGCCCATCTTCGAAGTTACTCATTCTATTCACACCCCGTCCTTGATTGTGCGAATACCAGGACCACTACGAGCAAGCCAATGAAAGGCTCCCTTCAAAGTTAACGCATCATTCGTTGGTGGAAGATATCATGTCTCGCTAAATAGCATGTAACGGGGCTTGACATATCGATGACTATGGCAAGATTCAAAGCGCCTTAAAATCCTGTGTCGGTATGATATAGCCCGCCGAAGGTCGTTTGAATCGAGGAAGCATAAACGATGACTCGCTTCAGCGCGATCTGTCAAAGTGGCATACTGCGATGAAAGCCAAGGCACGCTTTCTAGAGAGCTTGCGCATGGAAACTCTCTTGGTAAGCACCGCGCGCACGGTCTAGGCACGAACGAGCGCCTCTCTGGCCGGAACACGAACACTACCTTCATGAATGCATGGCGTTATAGTGACACCTTCGCTGTTTCAGAATCCAAGAGCGGACCGCTATCCTTGACAAGCTTGAGTCTCTGCTAAGAGCGTACTCTCAAAGATACTCCACGCGGATGGCAAACTAGCCTCATACTGATAGGCATCAGAGTCTGTACATGACACTGACACTTTTACAATCTATGCAGGTAAACAAGAAGCTTCGCTGATTTCACCGTGCTTAGCAGCCAATACGAAAATGACGATGGGATACAGGAATGGCATCTGGCCATTTGTTCTGAAAGCTATTACCAGAATCAAGTCTTACTGGATGTCGAAGGACTCCAAAACCGAGACAGCTTATGGGGTGCTGAATCTAGCGGCATCGGACCAAGCGAATCTCAGAAGTGGAAAGCAGAGCCAGTATGGGTGCGATCTTCTGCAGCTTCGATACCAGCCCCAAGCTTTCATCCTCGACTGCCTTTTAGCAGCTGATGGTTCGTCCACATTATCAAACATAGCCTAAAATATCCGGGACATGACTGCGATGAAAATGACACTACCGGACGGGCTAACTGATCCACAAGCCTATGGAGATGCTGAGTACAACCCCACTTCGCCCGTGCACGGACTAGCGGTAGCGCACGAGCGAAGCCACCGGCGAACACTTTGGACTGTAGCACAGATACTGTAGCAAGTACAAAAAGCTTGGAAAGAGCATGCATAAGATAAGGCAAAAAGAATCGGTAAGGGCATGAATCTATTAGCTGGTGCGACCCGCAACAGGAGCCGAGACCGATCCCGTAGCCATTACTTTGGGAGCAGAGGGTCGGGGGTTCGAATCCCTCCGCCCCGACCATCGAATCAAGAACTGAGCGCCCTTTATTTAACTTGCCCAACGCTCATAGCGGATTGCTGTCTTTTGCAGCGGCCGGGTGATGCACGCCTCCGGGCCCCAGTTACCGGGTCGCGCGCAAATGTTACCTAGACAAGCGAAAGCTGCTGTTCCACCAGGGTCGCCCAGTACGAGGCGCCAGTCGAGAGCACCCCATCATTGAAGTCAAATGCAGGATGGTGCAGCATCGGATTATGTTCGCCCGGGCGCTTTGAACCTAACATGATGTAGGCTCCCTGCTTGGCTTCCAGCATGTAGGCAAAATCCTCGGCGCCCATCACCGGCTCCGCCATCTCTACTACCTGTTTCACGCCAGCCACACTGGCCGCCGCCTGCCGTGCCAGTGCCGTCGCAGCCTCGTCGTTGATTGTGGTTGGAGCGACCATGTGCATTTTGACATCGACGGTGGTTTCATAAGCCTGCGCAATCGATTCCGCCAACCGGCGGATCGCTCGCTCGATGGTCTGGCCGGTGGCTGCATCCAGCCAACGCGCGGTTCCTTTCAACACTGCTTCACGGGGAATGGCGTTCGCGGCTACACCAGCCTGGAACGAGCCGATTGTGACTACCCCGGAACGAAACGGATCGAGCGTTCGCGAAACAATCGTCTGCAACGCACTCACCAGTGCACTGCCGGCGACGATGGGATCGATGCCAAAGTGAGGCTGGGCGGCGTGGGCTCCGCGGCCAACAATCGTGATCTCAAAAAAGTTAGCCGCGGCCATGATAGGCCCGTTTCGCCAATGGAATTCGCCCTGCGACATGGTTGGGAAATTATGCATGCCGAAGACCAGGCGCATGGGGAACCGATCGAACAGGCCGTCATCCACCACTTGCTTTGCGCCGCCTATTTCCTCTGCGGGCTGGAATATCAGGTAGGCTGTGCCGCGAAACTTCCGGCTCGATGCCAGGTATCGTGCCGCGCCCAACAGCATGGTGGTATGCCCATCGTGCCCGCAGGCATGCATCACCCCTGGATTGGTCGATGCATGGGGCACCCCTGATTGCTCGCTAATCGGCAGGGCGTCGATATCCGCCCGCAAACCGATCGCATCGTCGCCATTTCGCCCATGAATGACTGCAACCACGCCCGTCCCATTGAAGTTGTGCAGGGCGTCCACGCCGAAAGACCGAAGCCGCTCTTGAATGAACGTGCTGGTGCGCGTTTCATCAAAACCCAGTTCGGGATGCGCATGCAGATCCCTGCGCCAGCCAACCATTTCTTCGTGATGGCGCTCTATTTCTTCCAGTACGGGCATGGGGAGATCTCCTGCTCACGAAATTTGCCGGCTGCGCGTGGATTGCCGCTGACAAAAACGTATCACGAGCATGGCGATTAGCCCGGCCAGGTGTCGCATACCAACCCGCACTCACGCGCTTGAACGCGAGCATTCATGCACAGAAAGAGCAATTTCACGCAATCGCTTTCAGTCCGCCCTGGGTACTGTCTTCTTGGCCGCCAATCAGCGAATGGACGGTAACCAACCATGGGGGGACCCGATGTTTCATCACGCGCTCTCTTTGACGCTCAGCACCGTCTTCGAACTGGCGTTTGCCATTCTTCCGGCAGCACCCTTGTTGGCGATCAAGAGGCTTTCTCATCCCCCGCGACCATCCCGCAAAATCGGCGCTCACAGAAAACTCAGCTCCTCCCATCGCGGAAAAAGCTTAAGCAGCAATCCCCCACAAACACAAGGAGAACATCATGAGTACGATGACCGCAGAGAAAACTTCCACGAATACCATCACGGTGAAGGACGGAACCACGATCTACTACAAGGATTGGGGTAAGGGACAACCCGTTGTTTTCTCCCATGGCTGGCCACTCAACGCGGACGCCTGGGACGCACAAATGATTTACCTCGGGCAGCGCGGTTTCCGTGTGATCGCACACGACCGCCGCGGCCACGGCCGCTCAGGACAAACCTGGGATGGCAACGACATGGACACGTACGCCGACGACCTCGCAACTTTATTCGAGACGCTGGACTTGAAAAATGCCGTGATGGTGGGTCACTCCACCGGCGGCGGTGAAGTCGCTCGCTACCTCGGCCGTCATGGTAGCAATCGAGTCTCCAAGGCTGTGCTGATCAGTGCCGTGCCGCCGATTATGGTCAAGTCGGACAAGAATCCCGGCGGCTTGCCCCTCGAGGTATTTGACGGCCTGCGTACATCTCTCTTGAATGATCGTTCGCAGTTCTTCAAGGATCTGAGCATGCCGTTCTTCGGCTATAACCGGCCCGGCGCCAAGATCTCTGAGGGTGTACGCGAGAACTTCTGGTATCAGGGCATGCAAGGCGGATCCAAGGGCGAGTATGACTGCATCAAGGCATTTTCAGAAACCGACTTTAACGGCGATCTGAAAAAGATCGACGTTCCCACACTCGTCATGCATGGCGATGACGACCAGATAGTCCCCTACTTGGATGCAGGAGCGCTTTCTTCCAAATTGGTAAAAAATGCGCAGCTCAAGGTCTACCCCGGCTTTCCCCACGGTATGCCAATCATTCATGCGGATGTGCTCAATCCCGATCTGCTGGCGTTCATCCAGTCGTAAGCGCCCGCGGCCTCAATACCGGTAGAGGTCCCCGCAGGGGAGAGTGTATGCGCTCCCTGCGGGTCCCCTCAGGCATACATCATTACGTCCTACTTGCGCATCGAAATCCGGATGGCTGAAATTAAGCTGCTGTTCGTGGACGATGACGATGCCTTGCGAACCGCACTTGGAGCTGTGCTTACCCATCACGGGTTTGCGCTCACCGCAGTCAGCAGTGTTCCCGAAGCGCTGGAACTGATCAGTACCCGGAAGTTCGACGTTCTCCTTTCCGATCTGAACATTGGCCAGCCTGGTGACGGGTTTACGGTGGTCAGCGCCATGCGCCGTGTGCAGCCCGACGCATGCACCTTCATTTTGACCGGCTATCCTGACCTGGAAACGGCCATTCAGGGTATTCGCAGCCAGGTCGACGACTATTTCTCAAAGCCGTTGCACGTCGAGCGATTAGTGAGGGCAATCTCAGATCTGCGCAGCGGAAGGCGGCCCGTCAACCAAGCGCTCCCAACACGCAAAGTGGCGCAAATTCTGCGCGAGCTTTCCTCTCTCATCTGCGACCGCTGGCTGCACCAGGTGATGCAGGATCCCGAACTGTCAGCGATCCCCCTGACCCAAGCAGAAAGAAGCGACCACGTTCCTGACATGATGGAGGAACTGATCCGGCGTTTGGAAGGCCCACAGGAAGAGCTGAGCGACGTTGCGACCGATGCAGCAAGAAAGCACGGCAAGCTGCGCTATCAGCAGGGTTACACCATTCCGCAGATATTGTTTGAAGCTCGGGTGCTGCAACATGTCCTCACTTCCACCATTCACGAGAACCTGTTTGGCCTCGACCTCAGCACCCTGGTTGGCGATATCCTGGAGATCGGCGAGACCCTTCAGGCGGATGCGGAAATATCCATCCGCGTCTATCAGTCGCAGATTCCGCGCTCGTTGCAAACATCCTTCTCGTCGTTATACCGGTCGCCATACCTGGGCGTCGCGATCGCCGACGAGAACCGCATCATCGACGGCAACGACGCCTTTCTGCGCATGATCGGACAGCCTCGCGCGCTGCTGGTGGAGGGGAGCATCGACTGGCGTGCGATGACTCCGGAAAGATTTCGCCCACTCGATCTGAGCGCCATGGAGCAGCTTCGCGAATTTGGTACCTGTGTTCCTTACGAAAAGGAATTTTTCTTGCCCGACGGCTCTTCCGTACCATTTCTCATTGGGGCCGTGCGTCTTAGCGCAGAGCCTTTGCAATGGTCAGCCTACGTCGTGGAGTTGACGGAACAGAGGAAATTGCAGGCTGCAGAAGAAAAAATGCGCGCCTGGGAAACAAAGTACCTTTTGATCAATCAACTGGCACATGAGCTGAACAACCCATTGGCCGCCATGACATTCACGCTGCACCTGCTGAGTACTCATCCGCACCTATCCAACGACACCCAAGCACTTGTTAACGACGCGAGCGTCATGCTCGAACGCATCTCGACTACCGTAAGACGAGTCTCGCGGAAGTCCAACAGGCCCAGTAGTTCAGGAAAACAACCTCGGATGTCTAAGCGAAAGGCTTTCGTGTCCTCAAACTTTCGTTCCAAGGCGTCAACTCCGGCGCTGGGGTCTGTTTGCACAACCTTTACAGAAGAACTGCATCCCAAGTTGGTGGACGGAGAAAGCGTACCGCTCCAGGCTGGGCGCTCGGGGGGGTG
>CAVWDK010000005.1:0-171646 GCA_963753715.1 uncultured Acidobacteriaceae bacterium
CGGCGCCGGAAGTCTCTTTTCCGGTTGCTTGATCAGTTCGACGTCGAGACAGAGCGACTGCAACTCGCGGATCAATACGTTGAACGACTCGGGGACACCAGGCTCGATGGCTGCTTCGCCCTTGACGATGGCCTCATAGATCTTGGTGCGGCCGTATACGTCATCAGACTTGGCAGTCAACAGCTCCTGCAGGATGTAGGCCGCGCCGTAGGCTTCGAGCGCCCACACTTCCATCTCACCGAAACGCTGCCCACCGAATTGCGCCTTGCCACCCAGCGGCTGCTGCGTGATAAGCGAATACGGTCCGATCGAACGAGCGTGGATCTTGTCGTCGACCAGGTGGGAAAGCTTCAGCATGTAGATGTAGCCCACAGTTGCCGGCTGTTCGAACTCCTCGCCCGTCATGCCGTCAAAGAGCGGCGTCTTGCCCGAGCTGGGTAGTTCGGCTGCGGCCAGCAGGGCTTTGAGCTCTGCTTCCTTGGCGCCGTCGAATACGGCGGTGCCGAACCAGATGCCGCGCTTCATGCCGTGCTGCGACGCGCAACAGCATCTCGTCATCGAGTTCGAGCAGTTGGCGCAGCGTTGCCGTGTTGGCAAAGCGCTCCGTCACCATGGCACGAACCTCGTTGGCGTCGCGATTGCGCTCGCACCACCTCGGCAATCTTCTCGCCCAGCTGATGTGCGGCCCAGCCCAGATGCGTCTCCAGGATCTGACCCACGTTCATACGCGAAGGAACACCGAGCGGGTTGAGCACGATCTCTACCGGCGTGCCGTTGGGCAGGTAAGGCATGTCCTCCTCGGGAAGGATGCGGGCAATGACGCCCTTGTTCCCGTGGCGGCCAGCCATCTTGTCACCCACCGACAGCTTGCGCTTCATGGCGATGTAAACCTTGACCAGCTTGATCACGCCTGGCGCCAGTTCGTCACCCTTCTGCAGCTTGCCGATTTTCTCGTTGGTGATCTTGCGCAGCACATCGATCTGACGTGAGGTCATTTCCTCGATCTCGTCGATCTGCTCGTTGACGCGCGGATCCTTGTCGGCGTAGCGAATACGCTTCAGGTTACGGGTGGAAATGCGCTCGATGGTGTCGCGATCGATGATCTGTTCCTTCACGATGAGGCGCTTGTTGGTGCGCTCGTCGTGGAGGTCAGCCAGCACTTCTTTGCCGCCCAGAATCGATTCCAAACGCTTCAACCGCTCGTCGGTCAGGATTCGGATTTCGTCAGCCAGGTTCTTTTCGAGCTTGGCAATCTGCTCGCCTTCGATCAGCTTGGCGCGCTCGTCCTTTTCCTGACCCTTGCGGGAGAAGATGCGGACGTCGACCACCGTGCCTTCGATGCCCGGAGGGCAGGTCAGGGAGGCGTCGCGAACATCGCCGGCCTTTTCGCCGAAGATGGCGCGCAGCAACTTCTCTTCCGGCGTGAGCTGGGTTTCGCCCTTGGGCGTTACCTTGCCGACCAGAATGTCGTTGTGCTTGACCTTGGCGCCGATGCGGATGACTCCGCTCTCGTCGAGGTCGCGCAGCGCGGACTCGGAGACGTTGGGAATATCACGCGTGATTTCTTCCGGTCCCAGCTTGGTGTCGCGGGCTTCGATTTCAAACTCCTCGATGTGGACCGAGGTGTAGTAATCGTCGCGGACCAGTTTTTCGGAGATCAGGATCGCGTCTTCGAAGTTGTAACCACGCCACGGCATGAAGGCCACGAGTACGTTGCGGCCCAGGGCCAATTCGCCCTGCTCGGTGCAGGGACCATCAGCGATGACTTGTCCCTTGATAACGCGGTCGCCCTGGCGAACGATCGGCTTCTGATTGATGCAAGTGTTCTGGTTGGAACGCTTGAACTTGATCAGCTGGTAGATATCCGAACCGACTTCGCGGGACAGCTGGGTGGGATGATGCTCACCCTCCACGCGCACGATGATGCGTTCGGAGTCGACCGAATCGACGATGCCGTTGCGCTTGGCCAGGATGACGGCGCCGGAGTCGCGCGCAGTCACGCCTTCCATGCCGGTACCGACCAGCGGCGCTTCCGCCACCAGCAGAGGAACGGACTGGCGTTGCATGTTGGCGCCCATGAGCGCGCGGTTGGCGTCATCGTGTTCGAGGAACGGGACGAGCGAAGCGGCGACGGAGACCAACTGCTTGGGGCTAACGTCGATGTAATCCACTTCTGTCTTGTTCACCAGCACGAAGTTGCCTTGGCGGCGGGCGTTGACCAGGTCTTCGACGATCTCGCCTTGTGAGCCGAGTTCGATGTTGGCCTGAGCGATGGTGTGGCGATCTTCTTCCCACGCGGACAGATAGAAGGAGAAGGGATCGAACTCGATCACCCGCTTGTGCTCCGACGCCAGTTTCTCGTTGAGCCGCAGGGCTTCCTTCTTTTCCAGCGGATCACCCACACGCAAACCGCTTTCGCCGGCGTTGGTGACCTGCACGTAGTCGAGAATGTAACCGTCACGGACGCGGCGATACGGCGATTCGATAAAGCCGTATTCGTTAATCCGCGCGAAGCACGACAGAGAGCTGATCAGGCCGATGTTCGGACCTTCCGGCGTTTCAATCGGGCAGATGCGGCCGTAGTGCGTAGGGTGTACGTCGCGCACTTCAAAGCCTGCACGCTCGCGGCTCAAACCACCCGGCCCAAGGGCGGATAGCCGCCGCTTGTGGGTGATTTCAGACAGCGGGTTGGTCTGATCCATGAACTGCGACAGCTGCGAGGAGCCGAAGAATTCGCGGATGGCGGCCATCACGGGCTTGGCGTTGATCAGGTCGTGCGGCATGGCCGTCGACATTTCCTGATACACGCTCATCTTTTCCTTGATGGCGCGCTCCATGCGGACCAGGCCGATGCGGAACTGGTTTTCCATGAGCTCGCCGACCGCGCGCACGCGGCGGTTGCCAAGGTGATCGATGTCGTCGACTACGCCGATGTTCTTGCGCAGCTTGAGCAGGTAACGGATGGTTCCGTAGAAGTCTTCCGGCGTCAGGGTGCGCTTGTCGAGCTGGGTAGCGTCCTGATTTTCGTAGAGCTTGATGTTGAACTTCAGCCGGCCTACGCGGGAGAAGTCGTACTTGCGCGGGATCGAAGAACATGCCTTCGAACAACGCGGTCGCGGTGTCGAGCGTCGGCGGATCGCCTGGACGCAGTTTGCGGTAGATCTCGATGAGCGCTTCTTCCGGCTTGCGCACGGAATCGCGGCGCAGGGTGTTGGTGATGATGTTGCCTACGTCGTCACGGTCAGGGAAGAAGACCTGGAACGAGGTGACGCCACTCTCGATGATCTTGTGGATTTTGTCCGCGGTGAGCTCGTGGTTGGCCTCGAGCAACACTTCGCCGGTGGTGGTGTCGACCACATCGGCAAGGGTCATCGCGCCATCAAGCTCCGCGGTCTCAATCTCGACCGAAGTGACTTTGTGATTGCGCAGCGCCTTGAGGATGCTGGGCGTGACTTTGCGGCCGGAGTGGGCAATCTCTTCGCCCTTGACCACAACCGCATGAGCCGGCTTGGCGCCCAGCAGGTGGGTGGGCTGAGTGAGATCTTCGCTGACCTGCCAGGCCAGCTTGCCGTTGTTTACCTGGATGGTGTCGGCCAGGTAGAAGGTCTTGAGAATGTCCTCGTCGGAGCGCAGACCGAGGGCGCGGAGAAAGATGGTGCCCAGGAACTTGCGCTTGCGATCGATACGAACGTAGAGCGTGTTCTTCTGGTCGTATTCAAACTCTACCCAGGAGCCGCGATAGGGGATGATCTTGCCCAGGAAGTAGGTGCGATTGCTGGCCGTCTCAAAGAAGACGCCGGGCGAACGGTGCAACTGGCTAACAATCACGCGCTCGGTGCCGTTGACGATGAAGGTGCCGTTCTGCGTCATCAGCGGGATGTCGCCGAAGAAGACTTCTTGTTCTTTAATGTCGCGAATGGATTTCGCGCCCGTTTCCGGGTCTTTGTCGTAGATGGTGAGGCGAACGGTCACCTTGAGCGGCGCAGAGTAGGTCATGCCGCGCTCTTCGCACTCTGCCTGGTCATACTTCAACTGGAGACCGACCGGGTCACCGCACTTGTTACAAAAGTCCGGGGTGTTCTTGTTGTAGGTGCCGCACTTCTGGCAAAGCACTTCGCCGGGATGGAAAGGGTCGGTGATCACCATGGCGCCGCAATTGACGCAGGCGGTACGGAGGTGATGGAGTCCCTTGAGGTGACCGCACTTGCACTCCCAGTTGCCGATGGAGAAGTCCACAAAGTCCAGTTGGGAGATATTGCGGAAGTCGGTGATGGGGAAAACGGAGACAAACACGGACTGGAGGCCGTTGTCTTCCCGTTCCGAAGGCAGTTTATCCATCTGCAGAAAGCGCTCATAGGAGCGGCGCTGCACTTCGATCAGGTTAGGGATCTGGATGGCGGTTGGAATTTTTGAAAAGTCGAGACGGCTACGAATGGCGCGGTGCTCGTTCGGCATGCTTCACTCCTGAGACTCGTGAGACGCGAGGTGGGGCAATGTGGGGTACCGGCCGAGTCTCGCGGGTTCCCCAGACGTAATTCACTTGCGCGATAACGTGTTTTCGCCGCCTCGTTTCGGCGAATACAATGCGCTTTTACTTGCTAGGCAACTTTGACCGACGAGTCAACGTCAGAAGCCATTGCCGGTGTATTCTGGACGGCATGCGGGGGCATGGATCGGGCCTGGGGTAGGAGCGGGAATCTGACAGGCACACAAGAGCCGGCGCCGGGAAGACGCCGAATGCTCGCAGGGACAGAACTACCCACGAGCGTCACAACCGAATTGTGCACTTGACAAGATAAGAATTTCCGAATCCCGCTGAAACCAATAAGCCGCGTGTGCGCCGCCCTACAGCAGATCGTTCACCACACCACGAAGTCCGCCGCCCATTTCGCAGGTGTGTGCCGGCGCAGAATGCACCGGAATGCTAGATCGCATACAAACTGCCATCTCGAATGTGAGAATCGTATGCAAAGAACCGCTCGGTCAGGTAACAAGTCTAAGCCTGGCAGAGACGCGCTAAAAATAATGATAGCGCGTCCTGCTTTGGCACGCAACTTGCTAATCGAAAAAAATCGACTTTTTACTTGACTTCGACAGTAGCCACGCCCTCGAACTTCTTGCGGACGGTTTCGGCTTCTTCCTTGCTCACGTTTTCCTTGAGCGGCTTGGGAGCGCCATCGACCAGGTCCTTGGCTTCCTTCAGCCCGAGCGAGGTGACTTCCCGTACTGCCTTGATTGTATTGATCTTGTTGGCACCGGCATCCTTGAGGATGACGGTGAACTCGGTCTTTTCCTCAACCGGAGCAGCTGCCGCTGCGCCAGCCCCGCCGCCTGCCACGACTACCGGGGCTGCGGCTGCTGCCGAGACTCCGAGCCGCTCTTCTAGCTTCTTTACCAGAGCCGCCGCGTCCAACAGGCTCAGGCTTACAATCTGATCTTCCAACTGCTGCAAATCCGCCATTTTTCTCTCCACTGTTCCTAAACTTTGGTAACCAACGACTGTACTTACTTGATACTGCTGAAAAGCCCTTTCAGGCCTTCATTTCCCACAACTTGTTTAGTGCTACCTCAGGGGCTAAAGCCCATACCTACCAGTCGTGCCCTGATACAAAACGCAGTTTTTCTGCAGCCTGTTTAGCCCTCCACCGGTTTTTCGGTAGCTGCTGCTGCTGTTTGCGAATCTTCGCCGGTGCCGACGGCTTCTGCTTCGGGCGCGGTGGTGGCCGCAGGCTCGGCTACGGGAGCGGCCGTTTCGACGGCGACGGGTTCTGCTTTGGGAGCCTCCACTACCGGTTCCGGTGTCGCTTCCGCGGCTGGTACCGGTGCCGGTGCTTCCGCGGCGGCCGGCTGGGCCGGGGCTGCGGCTGCTGCGAATTTTCCTTGCTCCACGGCCTGGTTCAAAACGACCGCGACATCGCGGCCCACTGCGTTCATCACCGTGACCAGGCGCTGAGCCGGGGCATTGATGAGGAACAGAAGCTTGGAGAAGATCTGCTCCTTCGACGGCATGGTCGCCAGCTGCTTGACTTCTTCGACGGTGATGACCTGACCGTCGACGATGCCCAGCTTGAAGGTGAACTCTGCGTTCTCCTGCATCCAGGTGGAGAGCGCTTTGGCCAGGACGACGGGATCGCCGCTGGTGTAAGCCACCGAGGAGACGCCCTTCAGCCCCTGGAGTGCCTGCTCGATCCTGGTTCCCTTCGATGCCCGGGCCGCCAGCTTGTTCTTGACTACTCGATAACGGCCGCCCGCGCTCCGGACTACCTTGCGCAACTCGTAATCCTGGGAGACGGTAAGCTTGGCAAAAGTGCCGACGATGGCGCTCGTGGAGCCTTCGAGCTCATGAGTAAGCTGATCGATCTTTACTGCTTTTTTCGCTTTGGTGAGTGCCATAAAAACCAACCTTCGTTGCCGATGCGCGGCTTAGCCGGCGCAATCAAGAGCAATCTTGGAATACGTATTAGGGTTTTGCAGCCGCCTCAGCGACTTGACTGTCGAGCGAGATGCCGGGTCCCATGGTCGAACTCAGGGTGATACCCCGGATGTACTTGCCCTTTGCGGCTGACGGCTTGGCCCGGACCACGCTATTGATCACAGTGGTCGCATTGTCGATGAGCTTCTGCGGAGGGAAGGACAGCTTGCCCACCGGAACATGCACCAAAGCCGTTTTATCGGTGCGGAACTCGACCTTACCCGCCTTGATTTCGCGAATCGCGGCCGCCACGTCGTTGGTGACGGTGCCGGTCTTGGGGTTGGGCATCAGGCCACGGGGGCCGAGTACTTTGCCCAGACGGCCGACGGACTTCATCATGTCCGGGGTGGCGATCAGGGCGTCGAAATCGGTCCAGCTTTCTTTCTGGATGCGCTCGACCATGTCTTCCCCGCCGATGAAGTCGGCTCCTGCGGCTTCCGCTTCGCGCAGACGGTCGCCGGAGGCGATCACCGCTACCCGCTTGGTTTTGCCCAGGCCATGGGGCAGGACTACCGTTCCGCGGACCATTTGGTCAGCGTGCTTGGGGTCTACGCCGAGACGCAGCGTCAGATCGACGGTTTCGTCGAACTTGGCGTATTGCACCTTTTTGAGGAGGGGAACTGCGTCATGCAGCGAGTAGGGGCGGTCTTCCACTTGGGCGCGCACCTTCGCCATGTTTTTGCTGATTTTCTTTGCCATGCTTCCTCTGTCTTCCACCGCCTGGACTTTGCTGCTGTCCCGCCGTGGTGTTGGCCGGTTCGTATTGCTACTTGTGGCCGTTGACTGCGCCTGGGTGTAGCTCAAGACGCATTTTTGATTATCTCACAAATTTCTTTCCCTACAAATTTGCGCAGGGAAAGAGAGACTGCAGATCCCTCCCCTACGCTTCGCTCCGGTCGGGATGCCGAAAAGGGGAAAGTTGCGCTGGCCGAGTGAGCCGCTGTTCTCCCTAGGCCGTGACTTCGATGCCCATGGAGCGGGCGGTGCCCTTGATGCTTTTGACCGCGGACTCGATGGTGATGGTGTTCAGGTCAGGCATCTTCTGCTTGGCGATTTCCAGAACCTGGGCCTCGCTCACTTTGCCGACCTTGTCCTTGTTCGGAGTGCCGGAGCCCTTGGCCAGGTTCGCGGCCTTCTTCAGCAGCACGGCTGCCGGCGGCGTCTTGGTGACAAAGGTGAAGGTGCGATCTACGTAGACTGTGATCACGACGGGGATGATCAAACCCGCCATTTCTTTGTTCTGCGTGCGCGCGTTGAACTGCTTGCAGAACTCCATGATATTGACCTGGGCCTGGCCCAGCGCCGGACCGACCGGGGGGGCAGGCGTCGCCTTACCCGCTTCAATTTGCAGCTTTACCTGGGTCTGTACTTTTTTAACTGGTGGCATTGCAATTACCTTTCTGCCCTAAACTACTTTTTCTACCTTGCCAAACTCGAGTTCTACCGGGGTCGAGCGGCCAAAAATTGTGACCATTACTTTCAGCGTTTCGCGGTCTTCGTTCACCTCGTCGACCACGCCGTTGAAGTTGGCGAAAGGGCCATCGGTGATGCGAACCGATTCGTTCTTCTCAAACTTGATCTTCATCCGCGGCTTGTCTTTGGAAACATCGGTGCGGAAGAGGATGGAACTCACCTCTTGCTCACTGAGCGCAACCGGCTTGTCTCCCGTGCCCAGAAACCCTGTCACCCGCGGGGTGTTCTTCATCACGTGCCAGAGATCGTTGTCCAGATCCATCTCAACCAGCACATAACCGGGGAGAAAGACCCGTTCGACGGTGCGTTTTTTCCCGTTAAAGACCTCGGTGACCGGCTCGGTCGGGATCATTACCCGGCCAATCCTGTTTTGCAGTCCAAAGGCTTCCACCCGCCCCTCGATCGACTCCTTCACCTTGCGCTCAAACCCCGAGTACGCGTGGATGATGTACCACTTGAAGCGATCGTTTGCCGATGGCGGGAGGCCCTCGATCGGGCTGCCGTCCGGGACTTCAGGCCCTTGGTTTTCTTCGGTCATCGATTTCTCTAATTTCTCTTTCAACATTTACTGAACCCCGCCCAGCCAATGGAGTAAAGACTGGATGACCCGGCTGAGAACGGCGTCCACGATATAGAAGTAGGCAGCAAATGCGAACACGGTCACAATCACAACCGTCGTCGTGGTGCGCACTTCTTCCCGCGACGGCGTGGTGACCTTGCGCATTTCGCTGCGCACATCCCGGAGAAAATCCGCGGTCCTGGTGAACATGCCGGTCAGCTGATTGCCCTGCCCGGAATCCTGTCCACGTTCCGCCAACTTGTCCGCGACTTTCGCCTTGGTCACAGCTCTCTCAGGCTGTGGGCTCTGTTTCTCGTCGCGAATTGCTGTGGTTGACTTCGCCATAACTTTCCTTCTTCCCGAGCCTCAGACTTCGGGGCCTATTACGCACAACTCACGAACTGGCAGGGGCGGAGGGATTCGAACCCCCAAGTTCGGTTTTGGAGACCGACAGTTTAACCGTTGAGCTTACGCCCCTAAAACAACTACAAAAATCTCTGCCGACGCCAAAACGATGAGCCGTATGACCGCGAGTCGCACCAAGGAGCCAGAGGCAGCAAAAATAGCAGTATTTAATTCCAAAAATGGCCGAACTATTTGGTCTCTTTGTGTGGGGTATGCTTGCGGCAGCGATTGCAAAACTTGGAGAATTCGAGGCGGCCTGTGGTCGTCTTTTTATTCTTCGTCGTCGAGTAATTTCGCTCTTTGCATTCCGGACACTGGAGGGTAATTATTTCACGCATAGTCTATCCTAACCGATCCCGGGACAATTCACGCCCCTGAAATTTACTTACCGTATTACTTGATGATTTCGCTGATAGTGCCGGCGCCTACAGTGCGTCCGCCTTCGCGAATAGCAAAACGGAGGCCCTTTTCCATCGCTACCGGGGTGTGCAGCTCAATTTCCAGCTGTACGTTGTCGCCCGGCATCACCATTTCCGTGCCTTCCGGCAGCTTCGCCGTTCCGGTTACGTCCGTGGTACGGAAGTAGAACTGGGGCCGGTAGCCGTTGAAGAACGGGGTGTGACGGCCGCCTTCTTCCTTGCTCAGAACGTAGATCTCGCCCTTGAACTTGGTGTGCGGCGTAATCGAGCCGGGCTTGGCCAGAACCATGCCGCGCTCCACGTCTTCCTTGGCAATACCGCGCAGCAGCAGACCCGCGTTGTCACCGGCAAGTCCTTCATCCAACTGCTTTTTGAACATTTCTACGCCGGTCACGACGGTCTTGCGGGTTTCCCGGAAGCCGACGATTTCCGACTCTTCGCCGACCTTGACCTTGCCCCGCTCGATCCTGCCCGTGACCACCGTGCCACGGCCGGAAATGGAGAAAATGTCTTCGATCGGCATCAGGAACGGCTGGTCAATGGCACGCGCCGGCAAGGGTACGTTCTTGTCCACCGCATCCATTAACTCGTCGATCTTGGCTTCCCATTGCGCTTCGCCGTTCAACCCACCCAGGGCCGAGCCGCGAATCACCGGCACATCGTCGCCGGGGAAGTTGTACTTCGACAACAGCTCCCGGACTTCCATCTCCACCAGGTCCGTCAGCTCTTCGTCTTCGACTGCGTCGCACTTGTTCAGAAACACCACAATGTAGGGCACGCCTACCTGGCGGGCGAGCAGAACGTGCTCCTTGGTTTGGGGCATCGGACCGTCGGTCGCAGCCACCACCAGGATCGCTCCATCCATCTGCGCCGCACCGGTGATCATGTTCTTGATGTAATCGGCGTGACCGGGGCAGTCTACGTGGGCGTAGTGACGGTTGGCCGTCTCGTACTCCACGTGCGCGGTCGCAATCGTAATGCCCCGCTCCCGCTCTTCGGGCGCGTTGTCAATCGAATCAAACGAACGAAACTGGATCTTCGGATTGTGCTTCGACAATACCTTCGTAATCGCTGCCGTCAGCGTCGTCTTGCCGTGATCAATGTGCCCAATCGTCCCCACGTTCACGTGCGGTTTGGACCGGTCAAACTTTTCCTTCGCCATCTCGTCCCTCTCTAACTCTTTATAAACAAACTGGTTGTACCAACGATCCTAAGCATCGGGGGGAAAACCGCCGATGCGGCGCTCCCACACGGTGAGACTGGTGAACCGGTGATCGAGCACATCGTAGGCGGTGGCGTTGGCGGACATAAACATGTCCATCGCCGCGGCCGAACGCCAGTGGTCCAAAGTGAAAAACCGGCCGGGGTTGCCCACACTCCCCAGCAACTCGACTCCGAGGAACTCCGGGGAGCGGCGGAACAGCCGAGCCCATTCCCCATCAGGCCCGTAGGCCGCGACAAACTCTGTTTCACACCCCACCTTGACCTGGAATTCCCACACCACGATATAGGTGCTTTCGAGCACCGTGGGCAACACCATCTCAGTAGTAGGCATATACCTTTAAAAACCTGGTTCGCAGCTCCAGCGGAACCTGTTCGACGAGGGACAGATAGAGTTCGCGAGCCTGACCGCGGTCAGAATCGCCCAGCGCCTGGTAAGCCTCGGCAGTGGCTGCACCCAGGAATCCACGGTGCAGCAGGCCCTCAAAATCCCTTACTCGCAGCTTGGCCCGCTGGACCCGCTTGAGATATCCGGCGACATTGCCGGAAGCGAACAAGGGTTCCAGCGACGCCTTGACGGCCGCGAAATGGGCCTCGTCCTTAACAGGTAAGACTGTCTGCACAAACATTTGGAGGCTCTCACGCACAAAAAAGTTTGGAGCGGGAGACGGGAATCGAACCCGCGACCAACAGCTTGGAAGGCTGTGACTCTACCACTGAGTTACTCCCGCGGGTCTTCCCCGTCCACTCACTCAAAATAAACAACGTACCTCAGAGGCTAAGAGCCTATTTGCGACTCCACTTCCACATCAGTCCCGGAGGGACGGCTGAACTTAGCCCTTCGTGGACCTTGTACTCTTCCGTACTCAAAAATCTGGAGCTGATGACCGGGATTGAACCGGTGACCTCTCCCTTACCAAGGGAGTGCTCTACCAACTGAGCTACATCAGCCCATCAAAAAAATTACTTTGGCCATGCTAACGCGAAGCGAGCCCCATGAGCGCGATCCGCACAGCGAAAAAAGCCAGCAACACCAACACCACTGTGCGAATCTTGCCTGGATCGATGGTTTTGACGGCCAAACCACAGAAGACCAGGAGCAAGCCCAGAGCTATCCACATTCGCCCCGGTGATCGCGGTCCTAAATCCATTTCAAATTCCATGGTGCACAGGGGAGGATTCGAACCTCCGTAGCTCCAAGGAGCGGCAGATTTACAGTCTGCTGCCATTAACCGCTCGGCCACCTGTGCACATCGCAGGCCGGGATAAAAGGCTCCCGGCCTGACCTACCAAATTCCACGGAGTGCTCTTCCACACCAACCCATTCCGCAGACGCTTTCCCGCGCAGCCAAAGGAAACCAGGACGTCAGTTTGGAATGATTGCGGCGGGATACTCCGGGCCAAAACTCTGGAGCTGGCGAAGGGACTTGAACCCCCGACCGTCTGATTACAAATCAGATGCTCTACCAGCTGAGCTACGCCAGCCCGAACAGCCGTGCTCCCTGCCCCCAAACGGCAGGATCACAATTGCCAAGGTTACCACAAAGTGCGGCCTAATCGAAGAGGCGGCCGGCGCGAATCCGGATGCTATCATTCCTCGACTGATGAGGGTGGTAAACGGGACCTTGCATGCCCAGGCGGACTAAGGCGACCATCATCATTATTTTGCTGCTTCTGCTGCTGGTGGGGCTGGCGGCATACCTTCGGCGCAAGGCGCCGCCCGAAGTAGCGCGACTGCTGCCGGAATCCGATTGCATCTTGTATTTCAATCTGCGGCCGCTGCGCGCCTATACCCATTTCGACCGGGCCCAGGTGCCGCATGACCCTCAGTATCAGGCGTTTATCGACGCTACCGGGTTCGAGTTCGAGCGCGACCTGGATGAGGTGGCCTTTGGGCTACATCGCATGCCGAATCCGCTGGGTCCAAACGGGGCGGTAGCCTACTCCGAAGTGTTTCTTGGGCACCTGGACGGCCATCGGCTGGCGAAGTATTTTGCTTCGATTGCGACCCAGACGGAGGAGTACGCGGGCCACACTATCTACGACATCCCAAGCCAGGGCCGGACGGTGCGTGTGGCGTTGCTTGGCTACGACATGGTGGCGGCGTCGAACACCCCTACGCCGGAACAGATTCATTCCATGCTGGACCGGTATCGCACCTCAGCCCTGCCGTTTTCGGGGTCTTCCCTGCTTACGGATCACTATCCTGAGGTTCCTTTGCTGTCGATTGCGTGGGGCATCGGCAAGATCAGTGTGCCGCTCAAGAGCGATGGGATTCGGATTATGGGTTTTCATTTTCCAATAGCGCTCGATACCACGTTCATCGGGTCGCTGCGGTGGACCGGGGCGTTGCACCTCAGGATCGAAGAGATTGCGCCCACAGAGTTGGCGGCCACTGTTTCTTCGGACGCGCTGAATACCATGGTTGCCATTGGCCGGGCGGCGGAAAACAACTTGCCTTCGGCGATGACGAATGCGGATATCCGCGACCTGCTTAATTCCACCGACATTGAGCATAAGAAAGACCGGGCGGTGGTGACGGCTACTCTGCCGCCGGCACTGCTGCAGAAGTTGGTGACGGCGCCGAATTCGCTGCGGTCGTTGCCGCAGCCATCCAATCGGCAACCGGGGCCGGGACAATAGCGTCTAGAGATTTTCTGAGAGCAACGCCCTGAGTGAGGGGTGCTTGGTGCGTGCAAAGGGATTGGCTATCGTGACTCCCTGCCAGATAAAGCCCTCCTGCATGTCTTCCGACAGAAGCAAGGTGCAATCCGCCTCGGCGGCGGCACTCAGGATAACCGCCTCCCAAATGCCAAATTGATGCGTGACAGCAAGATCGGCGGCAGCCAACATGGTCTGAGGCGAAGTCTCCAAGAGAGAAAAGGCATCGCGCCAGCTGAGAATCGCAGAGCGGGCGCTTGGTCGCGAACGGCCAGCCTTGCGGACGAGAACCTGAAAGAGTTCGCCGAGCGCTTGTACAGGCAAGACTACGGAGCCTTGCGGCAGACCGTTCACCAGATCGAGCGCCAGAGTTTTCATGGACGGCCCATTGACCCCCTCGGCGTAAGCGAGAACATTGGTGTCCAAGGCGACTCTCACGGTGCGTCCTCGTAAAGTTCTTCTCTCGTCCAACGATCGGCTTTCACTGCTGGCTGCCGCCGAAGTCTGGCAAGCAACGTTTCGCGGGCGCTCACCTTGGTCTTTTCCGATTCATCTACCGGAGAGATCTTTGCCACGGGTTTCCCGTGACTCGTTACTACGTAGCTGCGTCCTTGTCGAACTCCCTGAAGGAGTTGCGAGAATTTCCGATTCGCCTCCGCAGCCGAAATTGCTTTTTCCATTGTAATCACCCATAGTAGTGATATTCACTACTATAGCAAGCCAGAAAGGGTTTAGGAATTTCAGCCGTCCCTTGTCCGCGGACTTAGTCGAAGTTTGAGCGCACGGAGACTTTAGAGTCGCAGCAGTCTTTCGAAGATCAACTGGAAGTAGCCCTCTGCGTCGATGGTGCGCAGCACCAGCGCGTTCGCTGCCTTTCCCGTGACACTCCACCAATCCACTACGCTGGCGCCTGCGGTTAAGGGGCTCAGGCATTCGATATCCACGCGCACGGTGCGGCCGGTGAACAATTCCGGCGCCAAGAGATAGGCGGTCACGGTGGGGTCGTGAAGCGGACCGCCGGGCCAGCCGTACTTGGCGCGGTCAAAGCGCTTGTTCCACTCCAGCAAGTGGTAGAAGGCTGTGCCTACTGGGGTTCCGGCGGCGCGCAGGGTTTCCAGTCGCTCATCCGTGATCAATGCCTGGTGGGTGCAGTCCAGGGGGATCATGGTGATGGCCGCACCGCTCGCGAAGACCTGGGCAGCAGCCTCCGGGTCGACGTAAAAGTTAAACTCGGCAGCCGGGGTGATGTTGCCTCCCTCGGACATAGAGCCACCCATCAGCACGATGCCGGCCAGGTGACTCGCCAGGCGAGGTTCCTGCGTCATGGCCAGCGCAACGTTGGTCAAGGGGGCGGTGGCGCACAGGGTCACCGCATTGCGGGGCCGCGACATGACCAGTTCGACGATGACGTCGGGCGCGAAACCTGGGTGCAGGGGGATCCCTGGTTCGGGAAGATCATATCCGTCGAAACCGGTGCGGCCGTGGACGTGCTCCGCAGTCACCAGCGGGCGCACCAGTGGAGCGGACGCACCGGCGTACACGGGGATGCCGGTGCGCTTTGCCAACTCCAGCGCTTTGCGGGCGTTCCTGGATGTCAGCTCGACCGGCACGTTTCCAGCTACGGTGGTGATGGCCAGGACGTCGAAGTCCTCGGGAGAAGCGAGGGCGGCCAGGAAGGCCACGGCGTCGTCGGGCGACGGGTCGGTGTCGAAGATGACTTGCCGTCTCAACGGAGCGCCTGTAACAGAGATTGTTTCCACCCGGGAATATCCATCTCCCAGATGACCTTGTGCTTGCGTCCCCGCTCAAGGACCTCGCTCCAGACGGCGTGGTTTCTTGCATCGTGGGCGACGTTGAGCCTGTCGACCACGCTCATGCCCCGCGTGATGCCGCTGTCTATCTGTACATCCATGGAGTGGTGCGAGGAAGCCAGGGATAAGGCCGGATCGAGGAGTATGGCCATCGCAGTGGGGTCGGGGAGGGCGACACCTTCCTCTCTGGTCTGGGTACGATACGCCCGCGCGGCGGTGTCATTCGAGCGAATAGCGAATTCTGCGAACTTGGTTTGCAGGGCCAAAATATCTTCGATCTCCTGGCCGCTGACGACAGCCGCGCCGCGGGAGAGCTGCCACCCTACGAGTTCGATCGGCAGTTGCGAACGGAGGATTACGCGCGCGGCCTCCGGGTCTACCCAGAAGTTATATTCCGCGGCCGGGGTCACGTTGCCCTCGCAACAAGGCGCTCCGCCCATGACCACGCAGCGGCTTACGTTTGCAGCGAGATTCGGGGATTGGCGAAGGGCTAGCGCAAGGTTGGTAAGAGGTCCCAGGGTGATGAGCTCGATGCCCGGATTGGCTTCGATGATGCGCACCATTGCATCGACGGCGAACTCGCGTTCGACAGCGCGCGTCGCAGGTTGATAGCCGTGATCACCGAGACCATCCTGGCCGTGAAACCAGGATGCGTCTTCCAGGGGGCGCATCCACGGGCCTGCGGCTCCGGCAAATACGGGAACGGTGGAGCCGCAAAGTTCCACGGTAAAAAGAGCGTTGCGCGTGCCCTGCTCGACGGCAACATTACCGGCAACCACGGTGATCGCCAGCACGCTCACTTTGGGGGAACGCAGCGCCATGATGAGCGCGACTGCGTCGTCCGAGGCGGTGTCGGTGTCGATCAGGATCTTGCGGGTTAGATTCGCATTCATAGGCCTGCCCTCAGGCTACACAAAAGCGGGGAATAAGGGACGGCATCCTCACGAGTGGGGAGTTATCATCGTAGGGCAGCTTATACGCATTCTTCCACTAACCCGAGAGGACAAATTCATGGCTACTACTGCTCCCGCGGAACCAAGGACTGGTGCTCCGCAGTCGTTCGATACCGTTCCCAATTGGATAGGAGGCAAGGCGGTTGCAGGTCAGGCGAAATCGTTTGCTGACGTGTTCAACCCGGCCACCGGCGAAGTAAAGCGCCGGGTTCCACTGGATTCGACGGTGGAGCTGGAACAAGCCGTGGCCGCGGCTACAGCGGCTTTCCCGGAGTGGTCGAATATGCCTCCGCTGCGCCGGGCGCGGGTGTTGTTTCGCTTCCGCGACCTGCTGGAGAAGAACACAGACCGGATGGCGGCCGTCATCACTTCGGAACATGGCAAGGTGCTGGACGATGCGCGCGGAGAAGTGACGCGTGGTCTCGAAGTGGTGGAGTTCGCTACCGGCATTCCTCACTTGCTGAAAGGTGAGTTCACTGAACAAGTCGGCACTGCGATCGATAGCTGGTCTTTCCGGCAACCGCTGGGCGTCGTCGCCGGCATCACGCCGTTTAACTTTCCTGCCATGGTGCCGCTGTGGATGTTGCCCATCGCACTTTCCACTGGGAACTGTTTCATCCTCAAACCGAGCGAGCGCGATCCTTCCGCCTCGCTGATTCTCGCGGAACTACTCAAGGAAGCCGGGCTGCCGGATGGCGTATTCAATGTGGTGCATGGCGATAAGCGGGTGGTGGACGCGATCCTGGATCATCCCGGCATCTCCGCGGTGAGCTTTGTCGGCTCCACGCCGATTGCGGAATACGTGTACCGCCGCGGCACGACTGCCGGCAAGCGCGTACAGGCATTAGGCGGGGCGAAGAATCACATGATCGTGATGCCGGATGCAGACATGGACCAGGCGGCAGATGCACTCACGGGCGCAGCCTTCGGTTCCGCAGGCGAGCGCTGCATGGCGATCTCGGTGGCGATTACTGTTGGCGATGGTACCGCCGAGGCGCTACTCACGCGCATGAAGGAGCGTATCGCGCGCCTCAAGGTCGCCGACGGCACAGCGGCGGGTGCGGAGATGGGCCCGCTGGTTACCGGCGTACACCGCGACAAGGTCGCCGGCTACATTGAACTGGGCGTCAAAGAGGGGGCAAAACTTTTTGTCGATCCGCACTCCAAGGAAACTTTGCCCAAGGGGAATGGATTCTTTATCGCGCCTTGCCTCTTCGACAATGTCACGGCGGATATGCGCATCTATCGCGAGGAGATTTTTGGCCCCGTGCTCAGCGTGCTGCGCGTGTCGCGTTTTCAGGAGGCGCTTGACCTGGTGAACGATCACGAATTCGGCAATGGGGTTTGCATCTTCACCCGTGACGGCGATACGGCGCGCGCATTTGCCAACCAGGTCAAGGTGGGCATGGTGGGCATCAACGTTCCTATTCCCGTGCCTATGGCGTTTCACAGCTTTGGGGGATGGAAGCGCTCTCTGTTTGGCGATCACAATGTGCATGGTATGGAAGGGGTTCGCTTCTACACCCACGTCAAGACGGTGACCGCGCGGTGGCCCACAGGAATTCGTGCAGGAGTGAGCACGGTGATGCCGACTCATGGATGATCTGGTCGCGAGGTCCTCGATCAGCGACCTGTGTTTTCTGGTCGAGGACCTCGATCGCGCGATTGCGTTTTATCGCGACCGGGTAGGTTTCAAGCTGCGCCGCCTGGCTCCGGGTTTTGCCGACTTCTTTACTGCCGGGGTCACGTTGGCGCTTTGGCAGGTGGAACACATGCGGAGCAACCTCCATCTGCCTCCGGGGCTTGCAGCTAAGGGCGGGTGGCGGACCATGGCTGCCATCCAGGTAGAGAGCAGCGACCGGGTGCGTGCGATGCATCAGGAACTCTCCGCGCGGGGTGTACCGTTTGTGGCGGAGCCAGAAGCTTATCCGTGGAACGCTTATGCCTGTTATTTCACCGACCCCGAGGATAATTTGTGGGAGATCTATACCTGGTTGGAAGGCGGCCATGCGAATCTAATCTTCAGTGGTGAAACGGGCCTACAGTAGCAAGCCGACCGATGAGCATCCGTGTCGATGACCATCTCGTATTGATTTGATACAGAATGGAGCGACGCAGCATGGAAGCTACGGAAGCCATTGACACTCTTACCCGCTCTGGCGCGATTGAAGGTTACGCCATCGAGCCCATTCCCGATAGGCTGAAGACGGTACGCTGGCCGGATCTTTTCCTGCTGGTCAGCAATTTTCTGATCAATCCTTCGACCATTCTGATTGGCGGGCTGGCGGTCGCTTCCGGTCTTTCGTTCTGGGCAACAATTTTGAGCAGTACGCTCGGAATCGTGGTCGCGTTTGCGGCGTATATCGTCATGGCCACGGTTGGCGTGGACTATGGCATCACCGGGCAGGTGGCATGCCGGATGGTGTTCGGGATTCGCGGCGCGAAATGGCTGCCCTCCGTTATGCGGACGATTGCTTCGGCTTATTGGTTTGCCATGCAAACCATTGTCGGCGCAACCGTGATTGTGGCCATTGGCCATCAGTGGACCGGCCGCAATTTCTCTGTGGTCCGCACGGGGATGATTCTGGCGAGCCTGCAGGTGTTCTTTGCCCTGATTGGTTATAACTGGTTGAAGCTGATCTCCCGTTTCGGCCTGCCGGTGAAAGTGGCGGGGATTTTGTATCTGTTCTGGGTCTTGGTGCACACTCCGGCTGCGAGTTACCGGCCTCCGGCCGCGCTCCATTTCCATGAGCATCCTGGCGGGGGATATCTACTGGCTGCGCTATGGCTGAACAGCCTGACGGGGGCGTGGCTCACGATGATCACCGATGCTGCTGATTTCTGCCGCTACACGCGCAGCCGCGCCGACATGTGGTGGGGCACGATGCTGGCGGGGGTGCTGGCCACGGGGTTCTCGGTGTCGCTGGGCGCGTATGGAGCGGCGGCTTCGCTGGGACGGCAGCCCAATCCGTTTTCGCTCGCCGCCGATGTTCACCCGCAGTGGTTTACGCTACTGGTGCTGGTGGTGGTCATCGCGCTCGATGAGATCACGATCAACGTGATGAATTTGTACACGGGTGGCCTTTCGCTCTCCAACCTGTTTGAAGGGCCGGGGCGGTTTTGGAACACGCTGTTTGTGGGCATCGTCAGCACGTTTCTTTCTGCCTTTCCGGTGCTGCTCGATCGCCTGGTTCCCCTGACCACGGCGCTGGGCAATTTATTTGCTCCGCTGGCGGGAGTGTTGCTGTTTCACTACCTGTTTGTTGCGCATATGCGGATCGATGTACCGGCACTGTTCGATCCGAAAGGGATTTACCACTACTGGCACGGCGTAAATGTAACTGCGGTTGTTTGGTGCTTCGTGGGCGGAGGGGTCTATTACCTGCTGCCGATTGGTGCATTGCCTGCGGTGATTGTGCCTTTGATTACCGGTACCGGGTATTTGCTGACGATGCGAGTGCTGGAGAGGACGCAGCCGGATTCAGCCGAAGGCCCACGCGAATACGAGCTTCAGGATCCGAGGGCTGAAGAGTCTGCGTGAGAACGACTGGATTGCAGAACTGGGTCCCACACGGACGACGGGCCCGCGGTTGAAAAGCTCCGAGCAGCATGGGTAAGTAAGCACCGCCGAGGTCCTTCGACTACGCGCCATAAGCTCTCTGTTTGCGATAGATCTGCGAAGCGCTTCGCTCAGGATGACGATTTTGTGGGAGTTCTGAAAAGCATTCTGGTTGGGTGTGCCAAAAACAAGAACAATCAAAAAAATCACAACCTCTCAGGATGACGGCCTTGTGGGAGGTTTGACAAAAAACAAGACGCACCTCGGAGAAATGTCCCGGCGTCACCGAGAGGCCTATGGCAGGCGGGCGTAGAGCTCGCAGATGAGGTCGTAGTAGCCGTCGGAGTTTCCGTCTCGGATGTAGGTGACGTTGCGCGGACGGTCGGTGATCTGCCACCAGTCGGCTACGGATGCACCGGCGGTCAGGTCGTCGCTGCATTGCACGGTGACGTTGATTTTGCGGCCGGAAAATAAGTCCGGACGCAGCATGTAAGCGGGGACACATGGGCCATGCAGGGGCGCACCAGCCCACCCGTACTTTTTCAGGTCAAAGGCTTCGGAGAAAGTCAGCATATCGGCAATGGCGATGGCGCAGCGGGTGCCCACGGCGCGGATGCGATGCAGACGCTCGCGGGTGCTGAGCATCTGGTGGGTCACATCGAGCGGCAGCATGGTCATGGGCACTCCCGAGTGGAGGACGATGTCTGCGGCCTCGGGATCGACATACACGTTGAACTCAGCCGACGGGGTGATATTTCCGCACTCGAAATAGGCGCCCGCCATCATGACGATGCTGCCGATGCGAGCGGCAATGCCGGGGGCCTGGACCAGAGCCATGGCGAGATTGGTCATGGGGGAAAGGGACGCGATATGCACTTCGCCGGGCTGCGCCGAGCGCAGCGTCTCCACGATGAAGTTCACTCCATGTTGCTCGCGCGGCTTCGTCGCCGGCAAAGGCAGAACGTGTCCATCCAGGCCGGTGGGCCCGTGGACGTGGTCAGCGATGACCAGCTTGCGGCGGATGGGCTGCGGACATCCGGCGAACACAGGAATGTCTGCGCGGTTGGCAAGCTCCAGAATCTTTAGCGCGTTGACGACGGTATGGTCGAGGCCGATATTGCCTGCTGTGGCCACCAGGCCGAGGATCTCAAAGGACTCGGGCGCGGCCAGCATCATCATGAGGGCCGCGGCTTCGTCCTGCCCAGGGTCGGTGGTAACGATCACCTTGGTTGGCATCCAAGGATTCTCTCAGATTCACCAGACGAATGGCGGCGGGAGCGAAGCAGACAGATTCGCACTAAACTAAAAGAGGTCGCGTGTTCGGAGGAACTAACCCCATGAATTGGAAGTACGTGCTTGCAACCCTCGCCATCACGGTTTTCGCCGTCGGTCCGCTCCCTGCTGTCGCGCAGCAGACTTTGACCGGCCAGGCCGCCTTTACCGACTACACCAAGGAACATCCCGGCGTTCGCCGCAAGGTCACCGTGGCTGACCTTCCCCAGCCGTATGCCACCGAGTCCGCTAACAACGCCGCCGCGATTGCGCCCCGCCCGGATGGGGTGATGCCCCAAACGCTCCCGGGCTTCAAGGTGGAGCAATTTGCCACCGGCCTGGAAAATCCCCGCCTGATGCGGATGGCTCCGAATGGCGACATCTTCCTGGCGGAGAGCTCGGCAGGAAAGGTCATCGTCATCCGTGGCATGACAGCCGACGGCAAGGCGGGGAAAATGGAAACCTTCGCCACGGACCAGAAGGGCGTGTTCGGGATCAACTTTTATCCCAGCGGACCGAATCCCAAATGGGTGTACGTGGGGAACACCGCATCGGTCGTGCGTTTTCCTTATCAGGTGGGGGATATGAAGGCACGCGGGCCGGGAGAGACGCTGACGGAACTCCCCGGAGGAGGCGGCCACCGGACACGGGACATTGTTTTTACCCCGGACGGGAAGCACATGCTGGTGTCGGTCGGATCGCATTCCAATATCGATGACCCGGACACCACTCCGGCCGAGTTTCATCGCGCCGATGTGCTCGAGTTCACGCCGGAAGGGAAATTCGAGAAGGTGTATGCGTCGGGCATTCGCAATTGCGTGGGCGAGACCATCCAGCCCGCCACCGGCGAGCTGTGGTGCTCGGTCAATGAGCGGGATGCCCTGGGCAACAACCTGGTTCCCGATTACATTACCCACGTGCAGGAGGGCGGATTCTATGGCTGGCCGTGGTACTACATGGGCGATCACCAGGACCCGCGGCTGGCGGGCAAGCATCCTGAGTTGAAGTCCAAGGTCATCGTTCCGGACGTGATGGTCAATCCGCACATGGCTTCGCTCGAGATGCTGTTCTATGAGGGGTCTCAGTTCCCTGCCAGTTTTCATGGCTGGGCTTTTGCCGCGGAGCATGGCTCGTGGAACCGGGATCCCCGGGGCGGCTATGAAGTGATCGCGGTTCCTATCAAGGACAACAAAGCTACGGGCGAATACGAAGACTTCCTCACCGGGTTTGTACTTCCCGGCGGTAAGGTCTGGGGCCGTCCGGTGGGGGTGGTGGTGGCGAAGGATGGATCCATGCTGGTCTCCGATGATGGCTCCAATTCCATTTGGCGGGTGACCTATACGGGAGGAAAGACGGCTTCGAGCGGTCAATAATCCACATAGACTCGTACATCCGTTTGTAAGGGAGTTGAGGTAATCTTGTACCCAGGGTAATGTAACCGCTATAGTTTCTTGAAAGCGAACGGATGCGGACTTCGGAATGGATCCAGATCGGGTTTGCCATGGTGCTGGCAGCGGCGGCCTGGATCCAGCCGTTTTTTGGCCGGCCGCTGCCGGTGCGCCGCCGGTGGAATATCACCCTGCTTGCCCTGGTCCCTTTGGCCGCCGTGACGCTGGCTCGGGCGACGGCCCGTTTCCTTCCCGAACTCTATGTTTCCATCCTGCGCGACTGGCTCACGGTGGCTCTGTTCCTAGTGCCGTATTGGCAGACGGGGCAGTTCTTCCAGGGTCCGAACCACGTGCTCGAGCAGCGGCTGCTTACCTTCGACCGCTGGTTGATGCCCCGGACAGCCCGAACCTCTGGCACTTCCCGCACCGGGTTTGGCCTGGTTCTGGAAATCGCCTACCTATTTTGTTATCCGCTGGTGCCGCTTGGCCTGCTTGCCATGTACGCGGCTGGTCAACGCGATCACGTCGCGAGCTTTTGGCTAGTGGTCCTCATCGCGACCTATCTCTGTTATGCGATGACTCCCTTTGTGCCGGCCTATCCGCCGCGTGACCTCGCCGGCGGCCAGACGGCCCCGGCGCAAGTAGGGAAAGCACGCGTCTTCAATCGCTGGATCCTCAAGCATGGCAGCATCCATGCCATCTCATTCCCCAGCGCTCACGTGGCTTCTACATTTGCGGTGTCGCTGGTGCTGCTGCGGTTCGCGCCGCTGCTGGGCGTGGTCTTCTTGTTTATATCGATCTGGATTGCGTTGGGTGCGGTGGTGGGCCGCTATCACTACGCGCTCGATGTGCTGCTGGGAGCGGTGACCGCGCTTGTGGTCTTCCTGATTTTTACGCTTCAGCTTATTTGACGCCGAAAATTTTCATCGCCGCACCCGCCACCATCTTCTGCGCAGCGCTTTGTGGCTTGCCATCCGGCGGAGGTAGAAATACTGCAGTCAGCACCTGGATGCCGGCCGGAAGCTGCGGGGGCCCGCCCGGCGTTGCCGGCGGGAAAAAACGGCTCAGGGCTTCGCGTGGCTGGTTGCGCATGAGGTCGAGCATGGCCACGCGATGCACGCAGGACACAGTGCAGAACGGCGCACAAGGCTTCACGGTCGAGTATTCGCGATCCAGGTCGGCCTGGGTGTAGTTGTCGAGGGGAATGGCGGGATATCCCCGTTGCTGGGAACAGTAGTGCACCAGGCCCTGCTCGCAGATGTAGAGATAGCGGCTGCCGGCGCGGCATTGCCAATCGTTCGGCTGGCCCAGCGCCAGGTTTTTGTGGAACAGGTTGTCGTAGGCGAAGGCGAACATGGCGGGCTTGCGTTCTTTGAGGATCTGATCGTAGACCGCGCGTTCGTTCGGCTTTAACGGCTCGAGCTGGCCGGTGTGGTCGTGGATGATGCCCACTGTGGTTTCAAAGCCCAGTTCGAGGGCTCGGCGAGTGATGGTCAGGGCGTCTTCAGGATGCGCCATGCCGCCGCCGAGAACAGAGTTGATGTTGACATCGAACTGCGCGTGTTCAGCCAGCCACTCGAGTTTTCGATCGAGCACTTTCAGGCTCTTCTTGGAAACCTCGTCGGGCATGACGTTGTCGATGGAGATTTGCAGGTGTTCGAGGCCGGCGCGGTTCAGGCGCTGTATCCGGTCTGGGGTGAGCAGGTAGCCATTGGTGATGATGGTGGCGATGGCTCCGTGACTGCGGATGGCGCGGATGATTTCGTCGAGGTCGGGGTGGAGGAGAGGTTCTCCGCCGCTGATGGTGATGATGCCGGTGCCGAGCTTGGCAAGGAGTTCAATCCGGCGCAGCATCTCGTTGGTGGGCACGGGATCGGAGACTTTGTCGTACTCGTTGCAGTAGGCGCAGGAAAGATTACAGCGCCGCATGGGGATGATGTGCGCCAGGATGGGGTGGTGCTTGGATTTGATGGCCCGGGCTACCATGCGCGACTGGCGCATGCGGCGTTGGTAGGAGCGGAGCTTGCGGGTGACGGTCATCGGGGCGCCTTGCCGAATTCCAGTCTACTCTGCCGTTGTGAAATGGATTTATTTACTGATTCTTCGTGATGGGTTTAAGAAGTGACGGTGTAGTGCTGCGGTATCCCACATCTCGCGAAATACGAGCGAGATGTGGGGCACCCGGGGTTCTCTTAGATGAAAAGATCCAAAAACGATCGTGGGGGCTTCGCCCGTCTTTCTCGGCCCACGTACGCTTGGGCGAGGGGCACCCGTCCCAGGGGTTTGGTTCGAAGGGTCTGGGTCGAATAGGTTTGGGGCCTGTGGTTTAGGATGTGCTGCACAGGATGCCTGGAGGCAAATGAAGATGATTTCGGTTCGTCGAGTTGTCATTTTGATCTTGGTTTTGGCGGCGGTTGGCGTTGTGCGCTCGCAGAATGGCGCTACGAAGACGCAACGGTTTCCGCAGTTTGAGAATGAGGATGTCAAGGTTTGGAAGTCGGTGGTGATGCCGAATGCGCCGCTTACCATGCACCGGCATGAGCATCCTCGAGTCATCATCGCGCTGAGCGGGGGCACGATGAAGATCGTGCAGTCGGATGGCAAATCGGAAAGCCACGTTTGGGAAACCGGGAAGGCCTATTGGCTGCCCATGAACCCTCCCGGCACCATGCATGCCGACGTCAACGCCGGCGATAAACCGATTGAGGTGATGGTGGTGGAGTTGGAGAAAGAACACTAAGAGCCGGTTCAGCGATAGGCCGCGGCCTGGATGCCGTAGAGTTCCGCGTACTGGCCGCGCTTCGCCATCAGCTCATCGTGAGTGCCCACTTCGACCAGCCGGGCTCCGTCGAGCACTACGATCAGATCCGCCATGCGCACCGTCGAGAAACGATGAGAAACCAGGAGGGTGATCCGGCCGCTGGTGTCGCTGCCCCGAGCGGCTGCGGAGTAACGCTCGAACAATGCGTGCTCGGTTTCAGCGTCGAGCGCGGCGGTTGGCTCATCGAGGATCAGTAACAGCGGTTGATCGCGCATGAATCCTCGCGCCAAGGCCAGCTTCTGCCACTGGCCAAAGGATAGCTCCGTCCCATTCGGCCAAGTGGGACCGAGCTGGGTGTCCAGGCCCGATGCCAGACGGGCCACCACGTCGGCGGCTCCGGCGCGGTCCACCGCCATGGTCACCGCCGGTTCGTCATCGAGGCGCGGGACATCGCCTAATCCCACGGTGTGGCCGGCGCGGAATTCGAAGCGAAAGAAGTCCTGGAACGCTCCCGCCAGGCGAGCCCGCCACGCAGCGGCCGGCAGGCGCGCCAAGGGGGTGTCATCCACCAGGATCGAACCCGAAGATGGCTCGTACATCTTAGCCAGCAGTTTGACCAGCGTGGTCTTGCCCGCGCCGTTCTCGCCCACGACCGCCACCACGGCACCTGCCGGCAACGACAGCGACACATCGTCGAGCACCACCCGTGAGGTCCCGGGATAGGTGAAGGAAACATGCTCCAGCCGGATACCTTGTTCCAGTATCCGGGGAACCGGCAGATCACCCTTCGCCGCCACGGAAGCGGCATAGTCTTCGAGCCAGGCCAGACGCCGCGAACCATCCATCCAGAATCCGCGCAAGAATCCAATCTCTCCCACGGTGGCGCCGATGTAGCCCGATAGCCTCGCCCCCGCGGCCAGCACCAGCAGCACGGAGCTGGCAGGCGCGCGCAGGTAAGAGGAGACAAAGACGACCGCACCCGCATAGGCGAGACCGAAGATCGCCCAACCCATCGCCAGCCACCAGGCCGAGGCCCAGCGTGCCGCAGCCACGGGCGCGTACCCGCGGTCCCATGCCGCCCTGCGGTCATGAATCAGGCGCTCACCAATGCCGGTGACGCGCACCTCCTTGCCCGGCGCCGGCGTGGTGGCAATGGTGAACAGGTGTCGCGCCAGGCGGCTACTTTGGGCTCCCCGCTCCTGGGCTGCGCGCTCAACCGCCGGCCGCCAGCCAGAGGTCAGCACCGTGGGGATGGCGAACACGGCCAGAAGCAAGAGCGCGGGATGAATGGACGCCAGCAGCGCCATGGTCACGCCCAGGCGCAGGATCCACCCCAAAGTGGAAAACAGCGACACGTACATGTGGTCGAGCACGAATACCTGGTTGCGCAACATCGACAGGCGGTCGAGATATTCGGGGCGCTCGTGGTGGGCCACGGTCTCGACCGTTGCCTGCAGCCGGGCGACATGAGCTTCGAGCGCGATGGTCACCTTGTCGCGGAAGCGGCGCTGCACCCGGGTGCTGATGGTGCGCAGAAACCAGGTCGCCGCGGTGGAGACCCCGAGGCCAACCGCCGCGATCTCGATCCATGCGGTGCGGTGTTGCAGCACTCCTTTGCCCAGCAGCCACAACCACAACGCGAGCAATGCATCGGGCAGCGCGGCCAGCTGCGAGAGGGCGAAGGACACGATCATTAGCCGGGGCTCATGGCGATAGCCCAGCTTGCACAGCCGCCACATGGACTGGAGCGCCGGCGGCAGGGGTTCCAGCCCGGGATCTGTTTTAGGTGAGGGCATCATAAGTCACGCCCTCCTGCTCGGGGAGATGGAAGCGCTGGGCCTGCAGATCGAACATGGTGCGATAGCGGCCGCGCAGGGCCATCAGCTCATCGTGGGTGCCCAATTCGACCACCCGCCCCTTCTCCAGGACGCAAATGCGGTCGGCGTGGCGGACGGTGGAGAAGCGATGCGAGATCAGGATGGTGGTGCAATGCCGGGTCGCGGCCAGCAAGCGATCGAAGATCTCCGATTCGCCGCGCACGTCGAGTTGCGCCGTAGGTTCGTCGAGGAGCACCACGCCAGCTCCGAGCGAAACCGCTGCCAACGCCCGGGCGAGGGCGACGCGCTGCCACTGTCCGCCGGAGAGATCGGTACCGCCGGTGTATCCGCGGGCCAGGATGGTATCGAGCGCGGCCAGGTTCGCCGCACCCGCCGATTCGAGGGCCGCGAGCACGGCCTGGTCGGGCGCTCCAGCCGGGGCTACGTTCTCGCGCAGCGGCAGTTCTAAGCGCAGGAAATCCTGGAAGACGGCCGTGACCCGCGAGCGCCAGGAGGCCAGATCGAACTCCCGCAGATCGGTCCCATCGATGGTGATGGCCCCCGACTGGGGATCGTACAAACGGCATAGCAGCTTGGCGATGGTGGTTTTGCCGGCGCCATTCTGGCCCACGATGGCCAGGGACGACCCTGCGGGGATGGTGAGATCGAAATGCTCGAGCACGGGTACGGCGCCCGCCCCATTCACCGCGGGGTAGGCAAAGCTGACATCGCGCAGACGAATTTCTTTCGCCGGCAAGGCCTCCGCGCGAAGGTTTCCAGCGAGCAGCGCGCCGGCGGGACGCATGGCCGGTTCCAGGCGCAGCACCGCGGCCACCGGAGCCGACGAACCATCGAGCGCCCAACTGAATCCCCCGAACGCGATCATCGATACCCCGATCGCGCATTGCACGTAGATCACTGCTTCTTCCAGGGAGATGCGGCCGTGGGCAACGTCTGAGGCCAGCAGCCAGAAGACGATCACGTTGGCCGAGACCACCAGGAGCAGGCTCCAAATGACCGGGCGCTCGCGCAGGCGGGTGGCAGCGTATTGCAATTGGTGCAGGCGGGTGCGCCGGGCGATAAAACGATCGATGGTCCAGGGGGCAAGGCCGAACAGCCGCAACTCTTTGCTCGCCGGCGGATCGACAGCCAGCCGGTAGGCGTAGTCGGCATCCCGCTGAGCGGCGCGTACTTCGGGATTTTGGCGGTCGCGCCAGACGCCACTCTCGCGCAGCAGCCAATGAGTGGCCAGCCAGGCGCCTGCCAGCAGCAGCGGGGCCCACCAGGCGTAGCGCAAAAGGATGACTGCGGAAGCAACGCCACCGACCATTTCGACCAGGCCATTGCCGATAAAATCCACGGAGATGGAGAGCGGCGGCCCGGTCATGCCCAGATCAAAATCGCGGGCCACGGTGAGGTCCGCGGTCAGGGTGGGATCCTCCAGGTGCCCGATGCCTGGCGGGAGCACACAGGCTTCGGTCAGCCGGTCATACAGCCAGGCCGCGGTGCGGTCGCCGAGGTTGGCGCTGAGCGCCTGGTGAATGGGGCTGAGCACCTGCAGCAGGACAAAGATTCCACCTGCGAAGGCCAGTGGTTCGGTAAGCGAGTGGCGGCGTTGCACGGCACCGACAAGCACGCCCATGGCGATCGCGAACGCTGCCGGCAGGACGCCGCGCAACCACAGCACCGTCCACCAGCCGGCAGCCAAACCGGGGGCCGCTTTGGGCAGGACGGCGAAGAACTTCCATTCCTTGCGGGCCGTCAATGATTGCAGCATGACTGCATTCTCCGTCACCGAAGGGCCCGAAAGAGCACCACCTATAATACGAAAACTTCATCAGGCGGCTTATTCATGAGATGCGTGGCATGAGAGATTTGCTGGAACGACAGATCGATCAAGCCCTGGGCCGCTCGCCGGCAGACCTGGTCATCCGCAATGCCCGGCTTCTGAACCTGGTCACTGGTGAGCTCGAGGCGGGCGACATCGCCGTGTGTGGCAGTACCATCGTGGGAACCCTGAACAGCTACCGGGGGATCGAAGAGATCGACGCCCAGGGTCGCTTCGCGGTTCCCGGATTCGTCGACAGCCATGTGCACTGCGAGAGCACCCTGGTGACTCCCGGCGAGTTTGACCGCTGTGTGCTGCCGCACGGGGTCACCACCGCTATCTGCGATCCGCATGAGATCGCGAACGTTCTCGGTATTGTGGGCCTGCAATACTTTCTCGATTGCGCCGAGAACACCGCGCTCGACCTGCGGGTACAGCTATCTTCCTGTGTGCCTGCTACCAACCTCGAAACCTCGGGCGCCCGGCTCACCGCCGCCGACCTGGTACCCCATCGCCACCATCCCCAGGTGATCGGCCTGGCCGAGTTCATGAATGTGCCCGGAGTACTGAACAAGGATCCCGAGTGCATGGACAAGCTGGCCGCCTTCCACGGACAACATATCGACGGCCACGCTCCCCTGCTTTCCGGTCACGCGCTGAACGCCTATCTCTCCTGCGGTATTCGTAACTGTCACGAGACCACAAACCTGGCCGAGGGCCGGGAGAAGCTCGCCAAGGGGATGCAGGTGCTGATCCGCGAAGGATCGGTTTCGAAGGACCTGGCGGCCTTGTGCCCCTTGATCAATGAATTCGCCTCGCCTTTCCTCGGCTTGTGCACCGACGACCGCAACCCGCTGGACATCCATGAAGAGGGTCATCTGGACCACGTGGTGCGTCGCGCGATCGCGCTGGGAGCGCCGGTGGCTGCTGTGTATCGCACGGCCAGCTGGTCGGCGGCCCGAGGCTTCGGGCTCACGGACCGGGGACTGATTGCGCCGGGCTACCTGGCGGACTTGCTGTTGCTGGACGATCTGGAGAGCTGTGCGGTGCACAGCGTTTTCCGGCGCGGCCGGCGGGTGACGGCGGACACGTTTGCGGGCCGAGTGCTGCCCCAGCCCCCGGGGGGAAACACGCTGTTTCTCTCACCGGTTACGGCAGAGGCTTTTCGTGCGCCGGCTGCCGGCCCGGCGACGCCGGTCATCGGCATCATCCCGGGCAAGATTCTGACCCGGCGTTTAGAGGCGAATCTGCCTTTTCGCGAGGGCCTGCGTCATGCGGACCCGGAGCACGATCTGCTTAAGATCTGCGTGCTCGAGCGCCACGGCCGCAACGGCAATATTGGGCGCGGGTTTGTGCAGGGCTTCGGCTTTCGCGCGGGTGCGCTCGCCTCCTCAGTCGGCCATGACAGTCACAACCTCTGCGTGGTGGGCGCGGACGACGAGGATATGGCGGTGGCGATCAACCGTCTGCTGGCACTGGGTGGAGGATTCGTGGCTGTCCAGGGTGGCCGGGTCCTGGCCGAATTGGCGTTGCCCTTTGCCGGCCTTATGAGCCTGGAGCCGTTTGAGACTGTGGCCACGAACCTCTATGCATTGCGGGCGGCCGTCGAGGCCATGGGTTGCCGGCTGGCCGAGCCTTTTCTGCACCTGGCATTTCTGCCCCTCCCCGTCATTCCTCACCTGAAAATCACCGACCTCGGCCTGGTGGACGTGGATCGTTTTGAGCTAGTACCTTCCTGACCAAGTCCCATGCCCTAAACGTGTTACCGGCCCATGCCCCGATTGCCCGAAGGCGCCGCTTTCGTAAGGGTGGGTGCCCGAAGTTTGCTTGCCAGCGGCCGTGGACGGCTGCGATGCTTTGCTTGCTGCTGATAAACGCCCAGATGGTTGAAGGGACGGAAGCAGCCACAGGAACTTTGTCCAGGCCTAAACGGGGGGTTATGAAATTCTGCCAGGTGGTTCTCATCATGACGCTCGGCGTGGCCGCTGAGCCGTTGCTGGAGGCGCAGGCGGTGCCCGCCGGAACGGTCCTGGTCGCCAGCGAATCCATGCCGGATGGAATTTTGCCCGACTTGCTGGCGGGCTCCGGCCATAACTCTCTGTTGCAGGGCCTTGCGGTGACCCCGGAAATCAGCCAGGCGATACCGAAGCCGCCATCCGCGCCCGTACCCGTTCATAAGCTGACCAAGATGGACAGGCTGACCCTGTTCTGGAACGACACGTACGCGTCGCCAGGAGCGTTTGTAGGGCTTTCGGCAGGCGCATTCGTCGATCAGGTGCGGCATACTCCGGCAAAATGGGATGGGGATGGAAGCGCGTACACCCGGCGTTTCGCCAGCGAATATGGCCAGCTCGCCGCCCGCAATGTGATCCACGAGGGCTTGGCCGGCATGGCGGGACTCGACCCGCGCTACAGCGTCTGCAATTGTGCCGGCACCCTGCACCGCAGCGCCCATGCCTTGAAAATGACCTTCACCACCTATCGCCAGGACGGAAGGCTGGTCCTCGACATGCCGCAGATCGCGGGCGCCTACGGTTCGGGCATGGTGTCTACCTACTGGTATCCACACCATCTCTACAGTCCTCTGGTACAGGGAGTTCAGTTTGGCCACGAACAGATGGGCGAAGTGCTGATCGGCAACCTGATCCAGGAATTCGGTCCGGACCTCAAGCGCAGTTTGCATTTGCATTCCTTTGCTTCGCTCACCCGTCCCCGTCCGTCCGACGACGACTAGCGTTGGTTGGCACGGCCCTGCCCGATTGGTTCTATCCCTTATCGACTCGATTAACCAGACCTGTTCCTTCTCCCACACACAGGCAGCAGAAGTGCTCTAATGACAGTGGCAGCGCTTCGCTATCGGTTTTGCTTTCGCCCGCAATCGGAGCAGAGGGAGGTCCTATGCGACCAGGACAGTTCTTATCGGCCACGATCTGGCTTTTGATTAGCATGGCCGCCGCGACCACGGCATCGGCGCAAGCCCCGTTCGCAGGTACGTGGAAGCTCGATCAGGACAAGAGCCAACTGGCGGGCGACACGATGAAATTCGGCCCGGCGCAAGGCGACGCCATCGAGCTGAAGGCCGGGGGACTTACCTATTCCTTTCGCACGGACGGCAAGAATTACGCCACGCCAGATGGCAATATCGCCATCTGGCGGCAGGCCACCCCAACCTCGTGGACAACCGAGTACAGGAAAGCGGACGGCAGCCTGCTCAGTAGCGATTCGTGGCAGCTTTCCGCGGACGGCCAGAAACTCTCTGTGACCACCAGCGGCGTCAAGGCAGATGGAGACCTGTATACCAATACGGCGGAGTATGTTCGCACCGCGGGGTCGAATGGGTTGATGGGAGACTGGAAAAGCACCGCGGTCAAGCTCAGCTCGCCGAATGAATTCAGCATCCGGGAGGTGGGGCTGGACAAGCTGATGTTGAAGGTTCCGGCGATGAAGATTAGCTGCGAGCTCACACCCGACGGCAAAGAAGTAGCAGTCGAAGGACCCGACGTGCCCAGCGGGCTGCGCATCTCGTTGACCCGCACCGGGCCGTACACGTTCAAGCTGGTGCAGAAGTTAAACGGCAGCGTCATCTCGACGGCGGAGTACACCGTGGCCGAGGATCGGGAGACGATGACCGAAGTAGGCGGGGCTCCCGGGGATCCGCCTTCGACCCTGGTTTGGGAAAAGCAGGCACCCGTAGCCCCAGTCACTCCACCGCAGCGTCCAACCGGGGGGAATCCGTCTCCAGGCGTACACTAGGAATAGTGCAGTTGTTTCCTCGCCTTTAGCTGTTCCTGCTCCAGACGAGCCACTCAGCCCAATAACGGCAGTCCATGGAGCCAAGATGAGTTTGATCAAGTCAGTAGATGTACCCAAGCACATGGCCGATAGGTTACGGTCACGCCGCATTGCTGCGCGCCTTGCCGGCGCGGGCGCCAAGACAGTTGTTCCCGCCAAAGATTTGGACGCGGCGAAACCTGGTGCCCCGGTGGAAGTGCCCGCTACCTAAACGGCGTCGAAACGCGTGACAAATCCCGGTGCCCCCTATCTCGCTCGTTTTTCGCGAGATGTGGGATACCGCGGATCTTGACCGTTCGCCCTCAGACACCAAGCGAAACCCCAAATTTGCGAGGATAGGGCGGCGGAATCCCACATCTCGCGAAAAACGAGCGAGATAAGAGGGCACCCAGGATTCGTGGGCAGGACCGAGTCTCGCAAATGCCATTTCGTATCCACCAAAAGTTTGAGGGTGAATCCGTACCCTGGGTCCAAGACAAACGTTGCCGGCAAATCTATCGTGAGAATCGCAATCACATACCAATTCTCCATGCGCCCTGACTCAGGGCGCATTTTTTCGCTGCCGACATGGCATTTCCCAGGGTTGATACTGTAGCCATCATGATCCGGGCAGTCTGGCGATGGAGCGGCGTTTGCGCACTGCTGCTGGCGTGCATGCATGCCGCCGTGGCGCTCGACGGGCAACGGTCGCTGGAGCACTTCGGCCACCAGGCTTGGCGCACCGATTCGGGCCTGCCTCAGAACACGGTCCACTCCATCCTGCAAACGCGCGCCGGCTATTTGTGGCTGGGCACGGACGGAGGCCTGGTCCGCTTCGACGGCATTGACTTTGTCACCTTCGACGCCGAGAACACGCCCCAGTTCAAGAGCGATACGGTTTATGACCTGCTGCAGGATGAGTCAGGCGCGCTGTGGATCTCGACCGCAGCGGGCCTGCTGCGCTACCAGGATGGCGGTTTCGCAGCCTACACTGCGGCGCAGGGATTACCAGCCGACGCGGTGTGGTTCAGCCATGAGGACCGGCGCCACCGGCTGTGGGCGATCACGGCGGCGGGCCCGGCATGGTTCAACGGAAAACGCTTCGTGGCGGTTGCGGGCGCCCAGTCTGCAGGCCCGCTTCATCGCCACGCCTTAGCCGAGGACGCCCGGGGAACGCTCTGGCTGGGCGGCAGTAGCGGCGTACTGACCCTCGACACCACGCTTGCCACCCCGCGTCTGGGATTGCACCTGCTCGGCGGCGTGCCGGTGGAAACGGTCGAACTCGACCGTCAGGGTGAAGTGTGGATCGGCACCAACCAGGGCTTGGAACGCTACGCCGGCGGAGCGCTCACCCCTATCCTGCATCTCCCGGGCAAGACCGAGGTGACCGCCCTCTACCCTGACGCCGGGAACGGCATGTGGGTGGGCACGGCCACAGGCATGCTCCACATAACCAGGGACGGCGAGCGGCTTCCGTTGCAAACCAGTGGTCTTGCCATTGCAGGCACGCGCGTCGATGGTCTTTACCAGGACCGGGAGCACGTGCTCTGGATTGCCACCGAACATGGGGTCTTCCGGCTTGAAGACGGTCAGTTGCAGTCCTTCTCCACCGGTTCTGCATTGGCGGTGAATCGGGTGTTGTCGATTTATGAGGACCGCGAAGGCGACCTGTGGCTGGGCACCGACTCCGGCGGCCTGCACGTATTGCGCGACCAGAAGTTCACTACCTACACCACGGCTGATGGGCTTTCCGGCAACTTCGTGCGTTGTGTTTTTCAGAGCAATAAAGGAGAGTTGTGGATCGGCACCGATGGAGCGGGGTTGAATCGCCGCACCAGCACCGGCTTCGCTCACTACTCCACCGCCGAAGGCCTTTCCAGCAACGTCATTCTTTCGCTCGCCGGCGGAGCCGGCGATGATCTCTGGATCGGGACTCCCAACGGCCTGAACCTGCTCCACCAGGGAAGGGTGAAGCGATTTACTTCGGCCGACGGCTTGCCCGACGATTTCATCCGCTCCTTGTACTCCGATCGCGACGGCAGTTTGTGGATCGGGACCCGGCACGGGTTAGCGCACCTGGCAGGCGGCAAGTTCACGACCTTTTCCAGCATGGACGGCCTGGGCAGCGATTTTATCGGCGCCATCCTGCGCACTGGCGGCTCCTCTGGCCCCGGGCCGCTCTCCGGACCACTTTGGATTGGGACTTCCGCCGGGTTAAGCCGGCTGCAGAACGACGCGTTCACTAATACCACAGTGCAGCAGGGACTCTCCGACAACACGGTCACGGCGATTCACCAGGACACCCAGGGGACGCTCTGGCTGGGAACCAACGGCGGCGGGCTGAACCGCCTCAGCGAAAAAGCGGAAATCCGAGCCTTCCCTTCCAGCTCCCAGGGGTTGCCGGGCACGATCTACGGCATGCTCGAAGACTCCACCGGCGGGCTGTGGCTCAGCTCTAAGACCGGTATCTTCCGGGTTTCGATCGCGGCGCTGAACGCGTATGCGTCCGGAGCGACCCACGCGATTGCCGTCGACACCTATGGCACGGCGGACGGCATGAACATCCGCGAGTGCAGCGGTGGCGGCCATCCGGCGGCCTGGAAGCTGACGGACGGAAGCCTCTGGTTCGCCACCCTCGATGGGGTCAGTTTCATCGATCCCGCGCACGCGCCGGAAAATCGGGTGCCGCCCCCGGTCGAAATTGAAAAGGTTTTGGTCGATGACCAGGTTCGTAGTTTGGACGGAGGGCTGACCATCAAGCCGGGCGCCAACCGGCTCGAATTCCGGTATGCAGGCCTGAGCTTTGTGGCCCCGCAGAAGGTTCAGTACCGTTACCAGCTCGAGGGCTTCGACCGCGGCTGGATCGAGGCCGGGACCCGGCGGGCAGCTTTCTACACCAACCTGCCCCCGGGCAGCTACCACTTCCGGGTGCTGGCAGCCAACAATGACGGGGTCTGGAACACCACGGGAGCCTCTTTCGGATTGCGCCTGATGCCGCACTATTACCAGACCTGGTGGTTTTATTCGGCGTTGGCCCTGGCATTGATGGCTTTGGGATACCTGGTCTATCGGTGGCGAGTGCTCGAGGTGGAAGCCCAGTGGGGGGCAGTGCTGCGCGAGCGGGGACGCATCGCGAGGGAAATTCACGACACGCTGGCGCAGGGCTTTGTCGGTGTCTCGGTGCAGCTGGAGCTGGTCGCCCGGCTGCTCGCCGGCTCCCGTGAGGCGGCGCCAAAATCGAAGATGGAGCCGGTGTTCGAGCAACTGGACCAGGCGCGCGCGCTGGTGCGCGCCAGCCTTGCCGAAGCCCGTACTTCGATCTGGGATTTGCGCTCGGGAGCGGCAGGCGCTCCCGACCAGCCCGAAGATCTTCCGTCCCGCCTGAGCCGGAGCTGCACCCGCATTGCCGGGGGTGCTTCCGCTAAGGTGTACCTTCAGGTAAAGGGCACCTATCGCCCGGTGTCACCGCGCATCGAAGAAGAATTGCTGCGCATTGGCCAGGAGGCGGTGGCCAACGCAGTACGGCATGCAGCCGCCAGCCGGATCGATGTGCAATTGGTCTATGAGGCAGCGCGAGTGTCTCTCCGGGTAGAGGACGATGGACGGGGATTTACCCCTGCAACGGGCACGCATGGGCCGGAAGGTCACTACGGTATTCGCGGGATGCAGGAGCGGGCGGGCGAGATCGATGCCGCCCTGTCACTGGAAAGCTCCATTGGAGCAGGGACTCGGGTTTCGGTCGAGGCTCCGTTGGCATGAAGAGGAGAAAGTGGGCAGCATGAGCGAGGCTATCCGGATCATGATCGTCGAGGACCACGCGGTCGTGCGCCAGGGACTGGTGGCGCTGTTGCGGACCGTGCCTGATTTCTCGATCGTCGCCGAAGCTGCCGATGGACGGGCGTCGATCGCGTTGTTTCGTCAACATCAACCGGACGTCACGTTGATGGACTTGCGCTTGCCGCAGATGAATGGGGTGGAGGCCATCACCAGCATCCGGGCGGATTTTCCTCAGGCGCGGATCATCGTGCTCACCACCTTCGATGGCGATGAAGATATCTACCGGGCTCTGCAGGCGGGCGCCCGGGGCTATCTGTTGAAAGGCATGACGGGGGAAGAACTCATGGATGCCATCCGCTCGGTGTATGCCGGCAAGTCGCGCATCCCGGCTTCGGTGGCCGAGCGCCTGGCGGAGCGGATGAGCGCGCCCTCGCTCACCGCGCGCGAAACCGAAGTGCTGCAGTTGATCGTGGGCGGCAACAGCAACAAAGAGATCGCGGCGGCACTCTACATCTCTGAGGCCACGGTGAAAACCCACATCAACAGCCTGCTCAGCAAGCTGGGCGTCACCGATCGCACCCAGGCAGCGACGACTGCGCTGCAGAGGGGAATCGTGCATCTTGACTAAGTTCCGATGGATCCCGGTGGTGATGCTGATGGTCGCGGTCCTCGCCCAAACAGCGCAGGCGGCAACCTGGCACAGCGCGAGCGAAGAAGAGTTGCGGTCGTTGATCCCGGCGCGCGCACCGGTGATCAGCGAACGCATTGAAACCGAGTTTCGTACCGCTTCCGGAATTACGGATGGCAAAGGCCATGCGATCGCGGGCGTGGTGCTGATCACCGCGGGCTACTCGGCCGACGGCAAGTACTCCCACTATTTTGTGTCCCAGGTGCCGCTCAAAGTGGGGGACTTCCTGCTGCCGCCGGGACAATACCTGATTGGCTGGGTGCGCGGACAGGACTCGCTGAAAGTAACGTTTTACCTGGCGCAAAGCGGGAAAGCGGTCGGAGAGGTCGAGGCCAGGCGCAATCTTTCCATTACCCGGGTGGAATCATTCCGCATCTGGCCGCCGGCAGACAAGCCCCTGATCCAACTGGGCCGGTTTACTTTCAGTTATGCGTTGGAGCCAGTAAAGACCCAGTAAGGGAGAAGGCCGCGGCTTCCGTTGGCGAACGAACGCCGGATGCGCCGATTTTGCGCTACCCTAATTATCGAAGCCGATGCCCGCATTCCCCAAGCCGATCGCTGTTGCCGCGTTGACCGGCGCTTTGCTGCTCAGTGCCGGCTGGTTGGGATGCCACCGGGCGCCGGTCGAAACTCCGGCCACCGAGGAGCCCGGCCAGTCCCTGATTTACCCCGAGGGTGCCCGGGCGGAGACGGATATAGCAGCGGCGTTGGCCAAGGCGGCGAAGGAAAAGAAGCGCGTGCTGCTGGACTTCGGCGGCAACTGGTGTGGCGACTGCCAGGTGCTCGAAATCTACTTTCATGATCCGGCGAATCGCGGCCTGCTGGAACAGAACTTCGTACTGGTCCCGGTCAACATCGGCCGCTACGACGAGAATATGGACATTGCCGCCAAGTATGGGGTTCCGGTGTCCAAAGGAGTGCCCGCGCTGGCGGTGCTTGATGCGAGCGGCCAGTTGCTCTACAGCCAGCGCAACGCTGAGTTCCAGGCGATGCGGAGAATGGACTCGGCTTCGGTGACAGCCTTCCTTCTCCAATGGAAGGGCTAGCATGGCCCGGGCGCTGGAAAAATTCCGCCTCGCCTTACTAACCTCGTTTTCGCACGATGTGTTCGGCACCGCCAAAGCGGCCGCCTATTCTGCCATCCTCTGTTTGTTTCCCACCATCCTGGTGCTTACCACCCTGCTCGCCCTGGCCCCCGAATCGGACACGGTCCGGGGAGAGATGCGTGCTGCCTTCGCTGAAGTGCTGCCCACCGATACCATGACGTTGCTGCACGACTACTTCGCCAACCAGGAGGTGCGGGGCGTGCAGGTGGTCTCCTCCGCCATCGTGGTCAGCCTGATCGCCGCCATGGGCATGATGCTCTCGCTCATGGGAGGCTTTCGCCGCGCGTATGACTTACCGCGCCACGAATGGAACTTCTGGATCGAGCGCGGGGTGGCCCTGGTCCTGGTCCCCTTGTGCCTGGTGCCGTTGGCGCTTGCCACCGTGTTGGTTGCATTTGGCCACCAGATCGAGCAGTGGGCGGTGAGCAACAGCTATCACGCGCTCGGCCCTCTGGTGTTGTTCGTCTGGCGTCTGGTTCGCTGGTCCATTGGCCTGTTCACCACCATCGTCATGCTGGCCGTGATCTACCAGTTCGGCACCCCGCGGCGGCGGGCATGGAAATACGTGTTACCCGGGGCTTCGGGGGCCGCGCTGGTCTGGTTCCTGGCCACCCTAGGCTTCGGCTTCTATCTCACCCGGTTTGCCGACTACTCCGTGGTTTACGGTCCGCTGGGAGCGGTGGTGGCTACGCTGGTGTGGCTCTATATCGCCACCGTGAGCGTGCTGCTGGGCGCTGAGTTCAACGCGCATCTCTTTCCCAAACCGCAGCGCGCGCTGCCCGAGCCTGCGCCGGCGGAGGAGGAAAAGATGGTGACCGCCGGCAAGAGCGACCCAAGGTAGAACATTAAAATTCTGCGCTGCGCCGGATCCACACCCCTTTCGTATCCTTGGTGTCAACAAGCCCCGCCACCTGGGCGCAAGAGTACGCGTAGAATTGGATCTGCCGGAGACTCTTAGAGCGTCTCCGGTTAAGCAGTATGGGGGACGAATGAGTTTTACCCTGATGGAATCGAGTAACCTTCCCGCGGAGCAAACCCGCCGGGCCAAAATTGTGGCTACCCTGGGGCCTTCCTGTAGCAGCGAAGGGGTTTTCCGCGAATTGCTGCGCGCCGGGCTTGATGTGGCCCGGCTCAACTTCTCCCACGGCACCCATCCGGAGAAGCTCAAACTGATCGAGATGGTCCGTAGGGTCTCGCGCGAAGAAGGCAAGCCGATTTGCATTCTGGGTGATTTGCAGGGACCGAAGATCCGCACCGGCCGGCTGAAGAACCGCATTCCCGTGCAGCTCAAGGCGGGACAGAAACTGACCATTACGCCGCGCGATATTGCCGGCACGGCCACCCTGATCGCTACCACCTTTCCGACGCTGGCGGAGAATCTGGAGCCTGGAGCACGCATTCTGCTTTCCGATGGCCTGATTGAGCTCTACGTGGTGGCCGTGCACGGCCAGGACACGGAGTGCGAGGTGATCAACGGCGGCATGCTGGGCGAGCACAAGGGCATCAATCTGCCCGGCATCCCGGTGCGGGTACCGTCGCTCACCGCCAAGGACGAAGAGGATCTGGAATTCGCGATCCGCAGCGGAGTGGATGCGATCGCGGTTTCGTTTGTGCGCACCGCGGAAGATATTCGCCTGGTACGCCATCGTGTGGCCGCCATGGGCGCCGAGACCTGGATTATTGCCAAGCTCGAAAAGCCGCAAGCCATTCAGCATTTGGAAAGCATTCTCGAAGCGGCGGATGGGGTGATGGTCGCGCGCGGAGACCTGGGCGTGGAAATGCCGCCGGAGAAGGTGCCGGCCATTCAAAAGCATGTGATCCGCCGGGCCAGTGACTATCGCAAGCCGGTGATCACGGCCACCCAGATGCTGGAGTCGATGATTGAAAATCCGCGGCCTACGCGGGCCGAGGCCTCGGACGTGGCCAACGCCATCTACGACGGCACCGACGCAGTGATGTTGTCGGCCGAAACGGCTGCCGGCAAGTATCCGGTCGAGGCGGTGAAGATGATGGCTAAGATCGTGCTCGAGACCGAAAGCCAGGAGCCGCTGTTGCGGGCCACGGACCGGAGCCAGTCGGGCCATGTCCGGTTGTCGGTGGCGGAGACCATTTGCGAATCCATGGCGCACGCCGCCGAAGATCTGGACATCAGCGCCATTGCGGTCTTTACCGAGACCGGGACTACGGCTCGCCAGCTCTCCAAATACCGGCCGAAATCGCCCATCTTCGGGCTGAGCAGCGTGGAGCGGGTGATCCACCGCATGACGCTACTCTGGGGGGTTCATCCTTTGCTCTGCAACAAGCTGGCCACGGCGGAACAGATGGTGGAAACCGCGGAGCGCTTGTTGGAGGAGGGAGGGCACGTCCAGCCGCGCCAGATTCTGGGGATTGTCGCCGGGACCCGGACCAAATCGGGCTCCACCAATTTTCTCCGCCTGCACGTGCTGGGGGACACACTGTCGGAACCCGCTTCGTCGCGCGAAGAGAAGCTGGCGCACCCTCGCGGCAAACGGCTGGCCAAGACCAAGCGGCCGTCTCAGGCACTGCCCCGCCGGGTACGCAGCGGCCGCTAAGGAAAAAATCCGGTGCTTCGTATCGGGCACGAGTTTAAATGCTGCGGAGACCCGTCTTCAGGGTATGCCGGGGATTTATCCCCGGCATAAACGTTGTCCGGGATTTGCGAGTTTAGCCCCCGTAGGGACGGCTGAAAAGGGTCCGCGACGCAATCCTGAACAACCTTCAGCCGTCCCTGCGGGACTTAATCATGTTTCATGGTGTAGCCCAGGACTAACGTCCTGGGCTAAGTTCAGCCGTCCCTGCGGGACTAAACTCACAAATCAGTGCTCACACACGCTCTGAAGGCCGAATCGTTCCGCTGGATTTAGGTACGGGCTGCAGAGGGTGTGTGAAGACCCAAAAAAACAAAACCGCAGATCTCTGCACCAAGCTGCGCTCTGCGGTTTTGTTTTTTTGGGTCTTCAGATTTCGTGAGCGGGACCGGTTCAGGAAAGGGCTCCAAGAAGAGCCGGCGGTGGATGGCAAGGGCGGTTATCTCTGCTAGGTTTAGGAAGGTGATGAGAGAAGATGGGCCGTATCCACATACTGGCCGACCAGGTGGCCAATCAGATCGCGGCCGGCGAAGTGGTCGACCGGCCGGCATCGGTGGTCAAAGAGCTGCTGGAGAATTCGCTCGACGCCGGCGCCACCCGCATCGTGATCACAGTGGAGGGCGGAGGGCGCAAGCTCATACGGATTGCCGATGACGGCTGCGGCATGGTGCGCGATGATGCCCTGCTGGCCTTCGAACGGCACGCCACCTCCAAGCTGCGCTCGAGCGACGACCTGCTCTCGATTGCGACCCTGGGTTTTCGCGGCGAAGCATTGCCCTCGATCGCTTCGATCGCGAGGGTGGAACTAACCACTCGCGCCGCGGAGGAAAGCTCGGGCACACGGATGGAAATTGCCGGGGGTAAGCTGCTGCTGTGCGAAGAGACAGGCGCACCCGCCGGAACTACGCTCACAGTGCGCGACCTGTTCTTTAATACGCCGGCGCGGCGAAAATTCCTCAAGTCAGAGAACACGGAACTGGCTCACGTAACCGCCCTGGTTACCCATTACGCGCTGGCCCATCCGGATAAGCACTTCGAGCTGCATTCGGCCACGCACGCACTGCTGGTCGCGCCCCCGGTACAGCAGGCAGCGGAGCGCATCTTTCAGATTTTCGGCCAGGACATCCTGGATCAGCTACTGCCGCTTGCCGCCGAAGTTGAGCTGGCACGCGCCGGGCTGCCCGAACCCCCGCCGTGGAGAAGGGCCGCCGACTATCAGGCTCCGCCGCCCGGATGGCTGCGCATTGCCGGCTTCACCTCCAAACCGGAACTCGAAAAACTCAACCGCAACTCGATCTACTGCTTCGTCAATCGCCGCCTGGTGCGCGACCGCCTGCTGATGCATGCGGTCAGCGAGGCTTATCGGAATATCCTGGCGCCCACGTCTTTCCCGGTCGTGCTGTTGTTTATCGACATGCCGCCGGAAGAGGTCGACGTCAACGTGCACCCGGCAAAAACCGAGGTTCGTTTCCGCCAGGCCAGCTGGCTGCACGACTTTGTGCGCGACACCATCCGCAACAAGCTGACGCTGGGGCGACCGGCAGCGGGGTTTCTGCAGGCGCTCACGACGCACCCGAGCGCGACGCCGGCGCTGGCATCGCCCGAGGTTCCGCCGCGAGAAACACCCACCTCCGACGGTTGGCCGGCTGCGAGTTGGCCCGCCGATGAGGAGCCGGCGGACACCGACTTTACGTTGATCCCAGCCCCCGTCGTGGCGGCCCCCGGTGTTCTTCCCTTCGCCGCTGCGGAAAACCCAAACGTTCATGAAATGGCAAAGAATGGGCCGGCAAACGGCAACCACCGGCCATCCATAGGCTGCGTCTCTGCGGCTTCATGGAGCCCGGAGGAGGAAGCGGTCGAGCCAGGTGCCGGACCCTCTCTGCATGGTCTGGCATCGCTGCGGCCCCTGGGACAGCTGCGCGAATCCTTCATCCTGGCCGTGAACCAGGAAGGTCTCTGGATCATCGATCAGCACGTGGCCCACGAGCGAATTTTGTTCGAGCGGGTATTGCGCCAGCGGCGGGTGGCGCAAGTAGAGCGTCAGCGGCTGCTGATGCCGCTGCTGATCGATCTGCTTCCCGCGCAGATGATCACCTTTGCCGGCATTGCTGAGGAACTGGAAGCGAATGGTTTTGAAGTGGAGCCGTTCGGGCCGCGCACCATCTCCATCAAGGCGGCGCCCGCCGGGATCGAGAGCTCTGCGTTGGAGCGCATGCTGGTCGAGGTGCTGGAACAGGCGGGCAGCCCGGAGCAGGCGGAAAATCTCGAAGCGGCGCGTACCCGGATCGCGGCTTCCATCGCTTGCCACGCGGCTATCAAGGTGAACACGCCGCTCGATCCGGCGCGGATGGAGTGGCTGTTAAGGGAGCTGGCTAAAACCGAGCACCCGACCAGTTGTCCGCATGGGCGCCCGATCGTCCTGCGGTATGCTTGGAAAGAAATCCAGCGAGCCTTTCACCGGATCTAACGACACTCCTCCAGCTTGGAAAGCGCGGAACCATCTTGACAGCAGAGCAGCTCCAGGCAGCACGAGCGGCGCACTGGCGCCAGAAGCAGAATCTCCTCCTCACCCTCGAAGACGCAGAGAGTTGGCTGGAACAGCATCCTCTCGTCCTATATCTACCACGGCGCGCGCAACTGCCGGCGCCGGCGCCCTCCTTTGTCGAAGCCTGCACGGGCAGTACGCAGGGCACACCGGGCGTCGCGGCCATCGAGCAGGCACAGGGATTGTTGACGCGCCTGGTGGCGTCCGGCAGTGTAGTCGCTCTGAACCTGCTCGGTGCGGTGAGCGAGCAGGCGGACTTTCTGGCCCACAGCCAGGCGCTTCCCTACGTGCTTTGCTTGCGCGCCGATGCGGATTGGAAGCATGCGCCGCAGAAGTCCTCCGGGCACAAGGTCTCTCCCCTGGTGCTCGATTTGTGGAAGGCCCTGGACAAGGACGGAGCCCTCAGCGCCGCCGAGGCCAGGGAGATCCTGGGACGCGAGGTCACCGAAGCTGCTGTTTTGCGCGCTTTGTCTGAGCTCTGGCAGGCATTGCGCATTAGCCCGGTTTATGGGGAAGCAGGCCAGCCGGCCCGGTGGGAGCTGCTTCGGGTTCGGCATCGGGATGCACTCGCGACGGCCGCAGGCACTTCGCAGGTGACCGCGTTATCCCTGCTGGTCTCGATGTACCTGCAGTCGGTCTACGCCGCCTCGAGCGAAGAGATCGAGATCTTTCTCTCCCCGGTGGCGTCCCGTTCCCGAGTGCGGGAAGCGGTGCGCGGCTTGGCCGCCACGCGGCAGATTCAATCGCTTTCGATGGATGCCCAGACTTATTACTTCCTGGAAGGTGGCTTGCCCGAATTTGCCGAGCTGGTGGCTCCGCCGACAGCAAGTACGGAGCCCCTGGGACCAGCTGCGAGAGTCATAGCGAGGATAGAGACTCCACGACAGCCGTTGACCGCTGAGAGAGGAGCCCGCGTCGCCAAGCCTATGCGCCCAGCCCCGCCGGCGGGCCGCCTCCCGAAGCCGGCTGCTTTCGCTCCCAGGCCTGGCGCGGCTCCAAGGTCTGGCGCGGCTTCAAGGTCTGGCGTAACTCCGAGGCCAGTCGCCGCACCTCGTTCTGCCAGAACGGAGTGGACAGGTCCGCGCAGGTCCGCCGGCAAACCAGCCTCGACCCGGCCCTATCGGCCGGAAGGGGATGCGGGTAAGCGGCCCTCACGTCCGCCGGGACGCAATTTTCCGCCAAGAACCACTGGTAAACCAGCCAAGGAAGCGGGGGTTCGACGCCCAGGAGCGCCACCGGACACGCGACCAGACACGCGAGCCGGTGGGTGGACCGGGGAGAAACGGGAACGACCGGCTCCCTGGGCGCGGCCCAATACGCGGCCCAGCGCACGGCCAAGCGAACGATCAGCCTCGGCACCCCCTCCCCCGCATGCCGGGGGCCGTACTGGTTCGCCTTTCCGTGGAGGACAGAAGCCTCGACCCGGACCGGGAAGTGGACGAGGCGCACCCGGAGGCGATCGGTTAAGGGGTAAATCTCCGGGTCGGCCTTCGAGTGGGCAAGCTCGTTCGGAAGGATTTCCGCCGCGTGCCGGCGGTAATCGACCCTGGGCAGCCAAGCGGCCTCCCACTGCGGGCCGCCCCCAAGGTAGACCTCCAGCTCCCTTTCGATCGAACCCAGGCGGTAGCGACTCATCAGGCCCCCGGGCGAATGCGCCTCGGCCCGATGCCCCCAGGTCTGGGCCCCCGGGCGTAAGGCGCGGTCCTACAGGCGGACCTGCCGGCGGTTTTGGCCGCAGGAGCTATGAGCGGCCGCGTCCTGGTGGCTATGCAAAACCTGGCGGGCCATCCGGCGCCAATTCAAAATCGGAACGGGGCGACCAAGGGCCACGTCCGCCCTTCGCTCCCGGCTCCCGGCCCCGGCCCTCCAAATCGTGGCCGCGGGCGAGCTCGGCATCCGGTAGACCCAGCGGCAAGCCAGGCGGGAAAGCAGGCAAGGCCCCCGTCCGGTTCCGGGGCAGCAAGCCAAAAGGGAAAAAGCCAGGAGCATGACAGCCAACCACAGTGCGCCGCTGGTGGTGGCCATCGACGGTCCTGCCGGCGCCGGCAAAAGCACGGTAGCCGCCCGGATTGCCGCCCGCTTCGGTTTGCTCAATCTGGAGAGTGGCGCCATGTATCGCGCGTTCGCGCTGAAGGCGATCCAAACCGACAGCGATCTGGACGATCGGGAAGAGCTTGGGCGGCTGGCCGAGCGGACCCGCATCCGGCTGCTGCCGGCGCCACTGGGCAACCGCGTGTTTCTGGACGAGGTGGAAGTCACCAAGCGCATCCGTGAACCCGATGTCACGGCCGCTGCTTCCCGGGTCAGCGTGCACCCAGGCATCCGTCAATGGATGGTCTCCATGCAGCGGCAGCTGGGTGCGAGCAGCGGCATCGTCATGGAAGGCAGGGATATCGGGACCAAGGTTTTCCCTGACGCCCAGGTCAAGATTTTCCTCGACGCGGCTGCCGAAGTGCGCGGCCAGCGCCGTTACCAACAGAATGGCCCGGGCGCGATCCCGGCCGAATCCGTATTGGAGCAGCTACGGGAGCGCGACCGCCGTGACCGCACCCGCGCGGAATCTCCGCTGCAACCGGCAACCGACGCGGTGATTATCGATTCCACAGATCTCTCGCTCGACCAGGTAGTGGCCCAGGTCGAAGCCATCATCAGCGCACGGCTGGCCGCAGACGACGGAACCAGCGATCGCGCTGGCTATTGAACGACCGGTTGAGAGACCGTATCCGCGCCCTTCGCTGGATGCAGGTGGCGGATTGGTTTTTGCCCGGGGGCAGGCGGTTCCGGCGGCGATGGGGGCTCCGGGGGAGCCGGGGGAGAGGGCGGTTGATCGTTGATGGCGATTTCGATGTCGCCGTGATCGGTGACCAATTCCACCCGCGGGCCTCCGCCGCCCACCTTCCCGGCGATCGTATGACCCTGTCCGGTGCTCGTGACCGGCAGATCGAGCTTGGAATCAATTTCCCCGTTTTTCGCCGTTGCCTGGAGCAGGAATCCCGCACCTTGCGGGACGGTCAGAGTGACGGCGCCGTTGCGATTGTGCACCGCGATTTCTCCCAGCGGCACGACAACACCCACAGAAATGTCCCCATCGCCATCCTCAACTCTCAGGTCGCCGGTGATTCCGGTGCACTCGACATCCTTGGCACTGGTCGAAATCCTCACCGGCCCGGTGGCGTCGTTCAGCGCCAGGTCGCCGCTGTCGATCGTCAGTGCGCCCGAAATCGAGACCACTTCGACGTTGGTACGGCTGGAATGAAAATGAACCGGGGCGGCGATATGGGCAAGACTGGTATCGCCAAAGAAGTCTCCGTCCAACGCCACCCGGCCCTGCACTTCCGAGATGGACACATCGTCCAAACGGCCCTGTAGCGACACATCGCCCGCGATGGCGTGGGCGCTGAAATCGCCTTTGCCCATGCGCGCATGGATGCCGCCGCCGACATGATCGGCCTTGACGTCGCCGTGGTCCGCGTTGACGTTGGCGGGGCCAGTGAGTCCTTCCAGGGTCACATCGCCGTGGTTGGCGGTCACCGTGGGCACGCTGCCCTTGGGAATCTCAATGGTCAGGTCGGCGCGCCCATTGTTGGCATCCGCGGCCCGAAGGGTCACATTGCTGCCGTTCACCACCAACTGGGGAGTAAGGGCTTCGAGGGATCGCCGGGCCGAGCGGTCGTTCGCCTGCATACACCACCAGGTGCGCCTGCACGTGAATCTGGTCATCCCCTGAGGGGCTTATGGTCACATCGCCGTGAGGGACCTGTATGTCGACCGGTGCTCCGGCGGGTATGGATTGGTTAAGGCTGCGATCGTCGTCGTGCTCCTGGCCCAGAAGATGGGAGAAGAAGTCATCCTGGTCGGAGTCGTGGCGGAACACATGCATGCCGTGCAAGCCTCGGGAGGCGGAGCCAGCCATATAGCCGACGACGGCAAGCACGATGATGAGCGCAATCAGTCCCCCGTGAGAGCGCCGCCCCAGATTGTCCCCGATGGCGATCAAGATACCACTCGCCCAGTGAAAGCAGCCCCACCGCGACCAGGAGCAGGGGCCACCATTGCATATACCAATCCCACACGTGGACGAAACTCAAGGTGTTGGTTTCGACCAGGAGCGCGAGCACCCCAATCACAATCAGCACCACTGGGCCAAGCATGGATGGTCGGCGCAGCGAACGCTGGTAGTAGCGCTGGGCACGGACCGCGTCGCGCTGGGAATAGGGTGGCGGCAGGGTAGCCATTATGGCCTCCTGCTGGGATCGGAGAGTGGGTTATCCCCGGATCCCGTGATGCCCGAGGCCGGGACATCGGTGTAAGGCGGCACTGGCGTGCCCTGTGGGTACGCAGTGGGTACATAAGCCCCGGGGTAGCCAGGAGGGACAGGAGGAGCGGCCAGGATGGCAGCCCGCTCGGCCAGCCCAATCACGCCGGCCAGGATCAGGTAGAGCGGCCAGCTGCGGCTGAAGCTGAGCACTCCCCACTGACTCAGGAGGGCGGTAATGCCGAATAGGATGAGGAACGCCGGCCCGCGCAGGCGGCGGATGAGCAGCCAGGAGTTCACCGCGCACCTCCCCCGGGAAGATCGCGGGTTCTGCGGTACAGCAGCCACGCGCCGATGCCGATGAGGATGAGGGGCCACGCCCGGCTAATCCATTCATCCTCGAAGATGCCCAGTGTATGCAGCAGGAGCACCAGGCCGATGACGATGAGCACCACGGCGCCGAAGGGGTGCCTCTGCCTGGGTTCCAAGGCAAGCGGTTCACTATACGGCATGCCCGGGCCAGGCGCACCCGCTGTGCCGGGTGGCGGCACGGCATAGGACGAGGTGTAGGAGGGCGGCTGCTGGAAGGGATTGCCGACGCCCGGATTCGGAGTTTGACCCGAATAGGGATTGGGATTCGCTCCGGTGGCGCTTGCGCCTGGAGGCGGAGGGGTAAAGCCGGCGGCGTAGGGCGCGGCCGGAGGCGCTATGCCTAGCTTGTTGCCAAGATCATTGAGGCCGAAAGGGTTGGGGAGAGGTAACCCGTCGCGTCGCGCCTTCGCGGTCTGGGCAGCGTCAAAGACCTGGTAGAAAACCCACGCAGCGATCAGCAAGCCGAAGACAAAGCTCTTATCGGAAAGGCTGACGAACACGGCAAAAATGAGCACATGGGCCAGCGCCTTGACGAATTGGCCGTTGTACATGGCGCCCACCCCGGGGATGAAACCCAGGAGGCCCGCCAGGACCGGGTGAGCGTGCAAGCCGGTCAGGTTGGCTTCGGCGGCGCCTGGTTGTGCCGACAGCCGGGCTGCCAGGCAGGGTTCGCAGTAGACCACGCCTCCTACGGAACGGATGCAGGCGGTACACAGCGGCTTGCCACAGTTCTGGCAATACGCCGCGGCCGCCACATCGGGATGGTTAAGGCAGTTCATACCAAGCTCCTTTGCGCTTCCCCGGATTTTCTGTGGAACCTGGTGGGGTTGGCGAACTTCATGCGGCTTTCCGTAACGAAAGCCGCAGGCGCGGCTATGTCCAGCGCTACGTGGCAGGAAATCCGGGTTTGGTCTTCCGTTGTCGAAGGCAAAGCCTTGAAAACCTCTTTCTGGAATTTTCCTTTTCCCCCTGCGGGCGCAAACCCGGCCGGCACCATTTCCGCAGGGGGAGCATCGCGTCTGGACTGGCGCGGACTGTTGTCCGTCGCCGGGGGAACCTGCTGTCCCTTGGGGACGGTCGAGCTGGGACTACCGCTGCCGTCGCGTGCGGGCGGCTTGGGGGATTGCTGGGGCGAGGGTGCGGGTTCTGTCTCCGTGGTGCGCCGCAACTCCCGCACCCGCGACTCCATCTCGTAGACCAGGCGCAGATTCTTGTAGTACTTGGTCACCTGTTCGTTGGTGGAATAGTACGTCCGGGTAAGGTTGGCACGCAGCCGCGAGGGCTGAAGGTCCTGCGCGCGGAGATCGGTCAGCTTGATACCGGCCAGGTTCAGAGTCAGGGCGATGGAGAAAAAGGCCATCGCCGCGGTCATCATCAACCTCGGTTCCAATATCTGGCGGACCGCGGGAAGCATCAGCCGATGCCAGGCGAGGCGCGGGGGCAGCGAGAGTGCTGGGGCAGCAACCCCCGGCTGCGGGCCGCCGCTGGTCCGGGCAAGAATCTTTTTCAGCAGGTCGGCGGGGACTTCCGGGTCAACGGCAAGATACTCCATCCACGATCTGCCCTGCTCAGTCTCCTTGAGCATCTGGGCACAGAGCGCGCATTCGCGGTGATGGCGGGTAAAGGCCGCTGAGTCGGCGGCGCTCAGGGTTCCGTCCAGCGCATCCGCGAGGAGGTTTTCCCACTCGTCGCACCGGAGCACCCGGCCTGGCTCGCCTAACTGCTTATTTTGCTCGCGCTCAGACATTTACATCACCTGCCCTTTAGTACGTTCCAGCAGCCTTGCGAGTTCCGCCCGGCCGCGGCTGATACGGGACTTCACGGTTCCCTGAGGAATGGCCAATACCTCCGCAATCTCTTTGTAATCCATATCCTGCAGATCGCGAAGGATAACCGCTTCGCGTAGCTCCGGCGACACCTTGGCCAGGGCGTTTTGCACCATGCGTTCCAGCTGATTCTGCACCGCGTGCTGGAGCGGGGTGGTGCGCTGGTCGACCAGGGGCTCGGCCCTGGGGACATCATTGCCCTGATCCCAGCCGGCATCGATCGAGTCCGTCGCCCGTTGCTGCCGGGAGCGGCGGAAGTGATCGACCAGCAGGTTGCGGGTCAGGGTGGTGATCCAGGTGTGGAAGCTGCCCTTGGCCGGGTCGAAGCTGCGCAGGTTGGCGTAGAGCTTGATGAAGACGTCCTGGGTCAGGTCTTCAGCGTCATGGGAGGAGGCCGTGAAGCGGTAGCAAAGGCCGTAGACCCGGCGCTGCTGGGCCACCACCAACTCCGTCCAGGCGGCAGTATCCCCATCGAGGCAACGGCGCACCAGAGCGGGCCAATCCAGCTCTGGCGCTTCGGGCCGTCGTTCGCCAGGGGTTTGCCGGCGCGCACCACCTTCTCGTTCAGGCGGCGTGTTCGCAGATGGATTCAACGCGGGCGTTCCTCGGCCAGTAGAATAGCGCCTCCCGTAATCGGCCTGAAAGCGCTCACTTCGCGCCTGGACTCCCGGGTTGTTCAAGGCGACGGTGGCGGCCAGACTCATGGGTGGTGATACGCACCGGTGACCGGCGCGGTTCCCTTGGCGTTAGAGCGGATGAGCAGGAGTATAGCCGCAAAAATCGTTTAGGGAAAAACCAGAGGATGTTTCAGTGCCGGAGATGCCAGTGAGTCCCGCAGGGACGACTGGCAGTTCCCCGGAAGCGAATTACAGGATTGAGAATTCCCGATCCGACAACGTTTTCAGTCGTCCCTGCGGGACTTTTCAAGGATGCATGCTAACCCAGGACGCCAGTCCTGGCTAAATTCAGCCGTCCCTACGGGACTCAATCTCATTATGGCTGGTTCTCGTCTCAGGCTGACCTGCCAGGGGCGTTTCTCAGTGCCACAACTCCAGGAAATAGCGTTCCAGCAACCAGCCCAGGCCATAGAGCAGAACGATGATCCCGGCACCCCACCAGAAAATCATCATGGGCAAAGTCCCGATAACGCTGGCGTCGCGCTTGCCGGCCTTCTGATCGCCGAGATGGAAAATGTACCCGCTGGTGAGGGCAATGGCGGCGGCCACGAGCAGGAGATCGAGCGAAGGCAGCAGACGTTGTTCGAGATTACTGCCCGGCTCCAGAAAGGCCGAATGAAGCACGGCGTCGAGCGCCAGAATGCTCGACAGCAAAGAAGCGAATTTAGCAAGTTCGAGAAACACCGCCGCACTCACGGAGAAACCCACTGGGTTTTGTGACTCTTCAGCCACCAGCAGGGGGCCGCCGAGCTATGGGGAAATAACGAGGGGACACAGGGCCGTTGTACCGTGCCCATGTAGTCGAACTCCTCCTTCTGGCCTTTGAGCCGAGTGCGCAGAAACTGTTCCACCGGGACGCTGGAGGACACTTGACCACCCGTCTGCACGCGGAGAACGGCCCAGTCCCCGAGATAGAGGACGAACAGAACGGCCAGAAATCCTTGCAGGATGCGTACCCACAGCCGCTTCATATTGACAGCCATCCTACGCCCAAACCGGCGCGGTGGCAGCTCAGGACTGCTGCATGAAGTCGGGTGATACGGGATTCTCGTAGAGAGAATAGTCGCGCGTCACCACCGTCAGCCCGCTTTGGGTCACGAAGTAGTTGCGCCGGTCTTCTTCCCGGTCGTATCCGATCACTGTGCCTTCGGGCAGGTGGACATCGCGATCGATAATGGCGCGCCGTATGCGGCAGTGGCGCCCAATGTCGACGTGGGTGAAGATGATGCTCGACTCCACCTCGGCGTAGGAGTTCACACGCACGTCCTGGGAAAGGACGCTGTTGCGGACCACCGCGCCGGAGACGATGCAGCCCGCCGAGATTACCGAGTTGATGGCCATGCCGGTGCGTCCCGGTTCCCCGAAAACGAACTTGGCCGGCGGATATTGCCGCTGGCGCGTGCGCATCGGCCAAGCTTTGTCATACAGGTTGAAGATGGGGGAAACGGAAGCCACATCCATGTTGGCATCAAAATACGCTTCGAGCGTGCCCACGTCGCGCCAGTAGAGCGCGTTCTGCTTGTTCTCGTCGACGAAGTTGTAGGCGGAGATCTTGTAGCGGCCGAGGATGCCGGGAAGGATATTGTGCCCGAAGTCGTGCTTGGAGTTGGGATCTTCGGCATCTTTCATCAGTGCCGGCAGCAGGACGTCGGTGTTGAAGAGATAAATGCCCATGGAAGCGTCGACCATGGAGGGATTGAACGGCGAACGCAGGTTGGTAGTCTTGGGTTTTTCCTGGAAGCCGATCACTTCCCCGGTACGGCTCACTTCCACCACCCCAAAACGGGACACCTCGTCCGGACGAATGGGCAGCGTCGCGAGGGTGACGTCGGCACCGGAATCATTGTGGTGCTCGAGCATCAGCCCGTAGTTCATTTTGTAAATGTGGTCGCCGGAAAGAATCAGCACATGTTTTGGCTGTTCCGCGCCGATGGAGTAGATGTTCTGGTACACCGCATCCGCAGTACCCATGTACCAATTGGCGCTGACCCTCTGCATCGGAGGCAGGATCTCGATGAACTCGCCCAATTCCTGGGCGACAATACCGGTCCATCCTTCGCGGATGTGGCGATTGAGAGAGAGCGCCTTGTATTGGGTAAGGATGTAGACCCGGCGCAGGTCGGAGTTGATGCAGTTTGACAGGGTGATATCGATAATGCGGTAGTTGCCGCCGAAGGGAACCGCCGGCTTAGCCCGATCTCGTGTCAGGGGGAAAAGCCGCTCACCCGCTCCCCCGGCCAGCAATACTCCAAGTGTGTCTTTCATTCCATCACCGCAGCGCCCGTGCTCACTCTATCTCTTGAGGTGAGATGCTGTGCGTTCACTCTTCCTCAACGGAGATGCGCAGGGAGCGCAGAAAGTGTACATCCTGCGCATTAAAAGTCTCATCCCCTTGCAAGTTCTCGCTTGGCGGTGCCTCTAATTCGGAAACAGGTTGTTGTTCTACCTCGTTCAATCCAATCGTCGCTTCCAGCATGAGAAGCACGTCGAAGCCCTGTTTGCGGATATCCTGCACTACCTCGGAGATCTGCTCGGACTCGGAAACCGACTCATGAATGGCTTCCCCAAGTTGCTGGATCAGACGACGAAGTCGTTGGTTCAATGAAGTACCCCCATTCGCCACCTTCAGGCGCGGTTTTACTTACCTTACTTGTGATGTTACAGCGGAGCAATCTGAATCAACCGGCTGATAAACTTTTGCTATGGAGCCAAAGAAAGTAGGCCGCACGCTCGGCATCGGTGTCCGCGTGGCCTCAAATATGGTTCGGGAACGGGTGGAAAGGGCAGCTGCTGCCCATTCTGCCCCGGTTGGGGCGGAAAAAGTGCGCCCGGCGGCCCCGGCTCCTCCCCGGCCCGGCATCAAGATAGACAGTAAGGTGGCCGGTGCAAAACGGGGGTTCAAGGCGTTTGGCCAGGCCTTTCTGGGCCCGTTTACTCATGCCGGCGGCATTCTCTGGCTGGAGATTACAGGGATGTTCTTCGCCCTTTTTGCACTCTTTTTTATGCAAAGCGTTTATCGCGTACGCAACTCCTGGAATCAAGGGCCCGAACATACGCACCTGCTGCTGTATATTGCTCTTGCCGTTGGCTTTGCCTGGTTTTCCGCCAGTTCGTTCATGCGCGCCTACCGCAAGAGCAGACGTGGCCCCGGGGCGCGTTCGTAGGCCCTCTTCAACGTGTGAGTGAAAACCTGTTTAGTCGTGCGTTATACAAAAGCAAGATTCTAAAGCTGCCCAGTGCGCGAGAATTTCCCGCAATGTAGCCTCAGAGTTCCAACACTGACTCAGAGGTTTCCCGAGAAGAATGGATCGCTCCTTCTACGAAGCACAGGATTTGCCTGGATTTGACCCGGATCGTGATCTTGGTGAGCCGGGTCAATACCCTTTTACCCGTGGCATCCGGCGCGATATGTACCGCCGCCGGCTGTGGACCATGCGCCAGTACTCTGGAATGGGGGATGCGGAACAGTCCAACCGCCGCTATCGGTTTCTGCTGGACGAAGGCGGCGACGGGCTCTCGGTCGCGTTCGACCTACCCACCCAGGTTGGCTACGACTCCGACTCCCCCTGGGCAGCCAGCGAGGTGGGCAGGGCCGGGGTAGCGATCGATTCGCTGGAAGATATGGAACGGCTCTTCGCCGGCATCCCTCTGAACTCCGTCTCGACCTCCATGACCATCAACGCCACGGCGACGATTCTGCTCGCCATGTATGTCGCGTCAGCCAAGCGTTCGGGGTGCGACCGAGCCCAACTCGCCGGCACGGTGCAGAATGACATTCTGAAGGAGTACATCGCCCGCGGCACTTACATCTACCCGCTCCGTCACAGCCTGCGATTGATGGCCGACCTGTTTGCCTGGAGCGGCCAGAATCTTCCTTCGTGGAACCCTATTTCCATTTCCGGCTACCATTTGCGCGAGGCGGGGGCGACGGCGGCGCAGGAAATCGCATTTACTCTGGCCAATGGATGCGTGTATCTCAGCGCACTGGGTTACGCCGGACTCGATCGCGAGCAAGCAGCGTCCCGGTTCTCGTTTTTCTTTGCCGCACACAATGACTTTTTTGAAGAGATAGCCAAATTCCGTGCCGCGCGCCGGCTCTGGGCGCGTCTGCTGGAAGATCGGTTCGGCATCCGGGGCTCGCGCGCCGTGGCGCTGCGCTTCCATACCCAAACTTCGGGCTCGACCTTGACCGCGCAGCAACCCGAGAACAACCTGGCCCGCACAGCACTGCAGGCGCTAGCGGCCATTCTTGGCGGGACCCAGTCGCTGCATGTGAACGGCTACGACGAAGCGCTGAGATTGCCGAGCGAAGAGGCCGCCCGGCTGGCGCTGCGCACCCAACAGATACTGGCCGAGGAGTCGGGCGTTGCCCAGATCGTGGATCCCCTGGGGGGTTCTTTCTATATCGAATCGCTGACCACGGCAATCGAGCAGCAGGCGAGCGCGTATCTCCATCGCATCGACGCGCAGGGAGGCATGGTGGCTGCGATCGAGAGCGACTGGGTGCAGCGCGAGATCGAAGACGCCGCCTACCGCCATCAGCAAGCCCTCGACTCCGGCGAAAGCGTGGTCGTGGGCCTCAATCGATTTGCTGCGCCGGACACAGTGGGGCTGCCCTTGCGGAGTTTTGACGACGGAGTCGAACGGGAACAGATTGAGCGGGTACGCGCGCTCCGCGTCCGTCGCGACCCCTTGCGCTGGCGCGCCGCCCTCGACCGGGTTACGGAACAAGCTCGATTGAGCGGCAACCTGATGCCGGCCATACTCGAAGCAGTCGAAAGCCACGCCACGGTGGGTGAGATTGCCACCAGCATGCGCAAAGTCTTCGGTGAATACCAACCTTCTTCACTCTGAAGCTAGAACCGTCGATGCATCGACGCCGGCCGCGCGTTCTTACAAAATGTTGACGGCCCGCGCCGCCAGCAAGGCCAGAGTGGCGAGCGAGATGCTGGATTGCACCATCATGACGACTTTGGCCCAGCGGGCAAGCACCGGAGTATCTGTGGGCGAGAAGGCGGTGCTGGTGTTGAAGGCCAGGAAAAGATAGTCCACAAAGCCAGGGGTCCAGTCCGGGTCGACGGCTTTCGAACTGCCCGGGGCGAGGGTCATTTGGGGAAAAAGGAAATCTCCCTTGGTGTGACAGACACTGATACGGCGGGCATGCGGTCCACCGGCATCGAGGCGCCAATACCACGACGCGAAAACCAGGATGTTGGTGACCCATAGCGCGGAGGCGGAGCGCAGCAGCATCGATGGCGGCAAAGTATGCCGCGGCAGGGACCAGACGAGCAAGGTGAGCGACCACAGCATGGCGGCGGTGACCACGCCCAGCAAGACATAACCGAGTTTCTGGTTGAGATCAAACGAGCCCCGCATGCGGGCAATCAAGACCGGCACCAGGAGCACGGCAACGACCGCCAACAACAGCCACGAAGGGCCAAAGGTCAACGGTTCGGGCAGAGCCAGATGCAGCCCGGCCACGGCCAGAACGGCTACGACGGCCGGCCAGACAGGTTGTGCCGCAGTCGTTTGCTTTACCGGCGGTTTGGCGTGGGCCTGGGTCATATGCGTGTCGAACCAGCTTATTCTTTCACTCCCCAGCGAAGTGGTGCGCTGGCGATATAATTCTTGCGCCATGAACATGAAGAAGACCACCGTCGTGTATCTATTTTCTGCGCTCTGCCTGGTCCTGCCTGTGAGCCTCCTGATGATCAATGCTTCCGCGATTCCTGACTCGCCGCTAAAGCCCATGCTGGTGGCTACCAACCAGGGTGACCGCGACCTTAGCATCATCGACCCAGCGTCGGCCAAACAACTGGCCACGGTGCCCGAAGGAGGGATTACCGGGCATGAGGTGGCCACCTCCCCGGATGGCCGCACCGCCTACGTGCCCATCTATGGAAGCTCAGGAGTGGGTAAGCCAGGGACCGATGGCCGCGAGATGGTGGTCATTGACATTCCCAGCCGCCAGGTAACGGGCAAGGTCGACTTCGGCCATGGCGTGCGGCCCCACTGCCCAGTCTACGATCGGGCGAGTGGTCTGCTTTACGTGACCACGGAGCTCGACCAGACGGTGACGATTATCGACCCCAAGACCCTTAAGATCGTGGGCACGGTGCCCACCGGGCAGAAGGAATCGCACATGCTGGTGATCTCCCGCGACGGCAAGCGGGGTTATACCTCAAACGTGGGCGCGGGGTCGGTTTCGGTGCTGGATTTGCCGGGCCGCAAGACCATCGCGATTATCCCCATTTCGTCGGAGGCGCAGCGCATCGCTATCTCCAACGACGACAAGATGGTCTTTACTTCGGACCAGACCAAGCCGCAATTGGCGGTCATCGACACCGCCACCAACAAGATCAAGACTTGGGTCCCCTTGCCGGCGGTAGGCTATGGAACGTCGCCCACTCCCGACGGCCGCTTTTTGCTGGTCGCGATGCCCAAGGCTAACCAACTCGCGGTGGTTGATCTGGGAACGCTCAAGGTGGTGCGAACCGTCGATGTACCCGAGGATCCGGTCAAGGTGCTCGCCCGCCCGGACGGCAAGGTGGCGTATGTCTCCTGCTCCAAAGCGAAGCAAGTAGCGGTCGTCGATCTGTCACAGTGGAAGGTCGATTCCCTGATCGATGCCGGAAAGGGGGTCGACGGCCTCTCCTGGGCGGCGCCCTCCCCAGTTGGGCCGCACTCCCATCGCCAGCCGGCCATCGGGCGACGCACTGGAGGGTAGGCGGTCCCGTGCATTTTCCGACCCGATCCTAAGGGGCAGAAATCTTTAACCCACCCAATCCTTGGTAAGCCGGCGCCGGGTGGAGATGCGAAACCTGCGCCGTCTCCGTGCTACCGTGAAATAAGCGATTTCTCGGTAAAGGACTTCATCGTGTCTGCTCCCCCTAATTCTGTCTCCCCTCCCGCTCTGCGCAAGACCGCGCTCTATGGTGTCCATCGCCGGCTCGGCGCCAAAATGGTCGATTTCGGGGGCTGGGATATGCCCGTCGAGTACTCCGGCATTACCGCCGAGCACATGGCTGTCCGCACCGCGGTGGGTCTATTCGACGTCAGCCACATGGGCGATATTCAGTTCCGCGGGCCGGGCTCGCTGGCTGCCATTCAAGCCCTCTCCATGAACGACGCATCGAAGCTGGCCGCGGGTCAAGCGCAGTATTCTGCCATGTTGTATCCGCAGGGGACGTTTGTCGACGACATCCTGGTCCACAAATTCAGCGACAACGATTATCTTCTGGTCATCAACGCCGGAACCCGGGAGAAAGACTATCAATGGATTCGTTCCCAGGTAGGGTCGTTTGCAGGGGTACACATCAGCGACTACAGCGACCACTACACCCAGCTCGCGATCCAGGGTCCGCGAGCGCAGGATACGCTGGCCAAGCTCACCAAAAAGGACCTGGCGGCCATCAAGAATTACTGGTTCACCTGGGGTACTGTCTGTGGCCTGCCGAACACGCTGATCGCACGCACGGGCTACACCGGCGAAGACGGATTTGAAATTTATCTGCCTTCCGACGAGCCCACCAGCGAGCGTGTCTGGCATGAGGTCATGGAAGCCGGCAAGGAGTTTGGCATGCTGGCCTGCGGTCTGGGAGCGCGCAATACACTGCGCCTGGAAGCCGCGATGGCTCTGTACGGTCACGAGATATCGGAAGACATCAATGTTCTCGAAGCTGGGTTGGAACGCTTCTCAAAATTGGGCAAGAGTGATTTTCTGGGCTCGCAGGCGCTGCTAGCTCTACAGCAGAGCGGCGCGCCGAAGCGCAAGCTGGTGGGCCTGGAAATGATAGACCGCGGCATCGCCCGCGACGGCTATAAGGTGTGCAACCTGCAAGGCGAGCCGATCGGCTACGTCACCAGCGGTTCTCCTTCGCCCTACTTGAAAAAGAATATTGCGCTGGCCTATGTTCCGATGAATCAAATCACACCGGGAACAGAAGTGGCGGTGGAGATACGCGGAAACCTGGTCAAGGCTAGGGTGGTACCAACGCCGTTCTATCGTCGAGCCAAAAAGTCTGAAGCGAAACCGGCATAAGGTGAACCTAGAAAGCTATCAGACCGTTCACAAGAATCGTTGAGCAATCAGCGAACCCGTAAAATGAAAGGGGAGACCAGAAGGATGGGCTATCCAGGATCGTACCGCTATACCCGGGAGCACGAGTGGATCGACGTAGGAGCGGGTAAGGTGGGCATTACCGATTACGCGCAGAGCACCCTGGGAGACATTGTCTTCGTTGAGCTGCCCAAAGTGGGGGCCACGGTGGAAAAAGGCAAGGTCTTTGGCAGTGTGGAGTCGGTGAAGGCCGTATCGGATCTCTATTCGCCGGTAACCGGCACCGTGCTGGAGGTGAACCAGGAGTTGACAACAGCTCCGGAAAAGATCAACACCGATGCCCACGGCGCGTGGCTGCTCAAAGTGAAGATCGCGGACCCTTCACAGGTTGATGAGTTGCTGAGTGCCGAAGACTACGAAAAGTACGTGAAAGAAGAGACTCACTGAAGCACGAATAGAGGACGCCAGATGCGCTATTTGCCAAAATCGCCGGGCGAACGGATCGAAATGTTGAGGCAAATCGGCGCCCGCTCGATCGACGACCTGTTTTCCACCATCCCCCAGGAGTACCGCCTGGAGCGGGATCTGGACGTTCCGCGCCAGATGGCGGAATCGGAAATCGTCGACTACTTTCGCCAGGCGGCGGCAAAGAATGCGGCCGGCTACACCAGTTTCCTGGGCGCCGGCGCTTATCGTCACTACCGCCCGGTGGTGATCGATGCGCTGGTGCAGCGGGGGGAGTTCCTCACTTCTTACACCCCCTACCAGGCGGAAATTACCCAGGGGACGCTGCAGGCCATTTTCGAATTCCAGACCATGATCTGCGAACTTACCGGCATGGACATCGCCAACGCCTCCATGTATGACGGTTCGACCGGGGCAGCGGAATCAGTATCCATGGCTGTCCGCGTTACCCATCGCACCGGAGTCTTCGTAGCCCGGACCGTGCATCCCGAGTACCGCGAGGTCATGCACACCTATGCGCAGCACCAGGGGCTGGAAGCGGAAACTCTCCCGTTTAGCGACGACGGACGGCTCGATCTGGCGGCGCTGGAACAACGCGTCACCGAAGAGACGGCCTGCGTGCTGGTGCAGTCGCCGAATTTTTTCGGCGTGATTGAGGACATTCCTGCCATCGCTGAAATCGTCCACAAAAAAGGCGCGCTGCTGATTGTCTCCATCGCTGAGGCGATTTCGCTGGGCGTCGTAAGGCCGCCGGTCGAAGCGGATATCGTCTCCATGGAAGCGCAATCCTTCGGGGTGGCTCTCAGCTACGGTGGCCCTTATTGCGGGGTGATTGCCGCCAAAGAAAAGTACCTGCGGCAGATGCCCGGCCGGCTCGTGGGAGAAACCGTGGACACGCAAGGCCAACGCGGCTTTGTGCTCACGCTCTCTACCCGCGAGCAGCACATTCGCCGGGAGAAGGCTACCAGCAACATCTGCACTAACCAGGCGCTGGTGGCGTTGATGGCAACCATCTTCCTAGTGGTTTACGGCAAAGAGGGCATGCGCGAATTGGCCGTGCACAACCTGGCCAAGGCCGATTATGCAGCCAAGCAGTTTTCGCGCGCCGGAGGCGCCCGGCTGCTCTTTGCTACCGCTCCACGCTTCCATGAGTTTGTGCTCGAAACCGCGGAAACACCGGAGCAGATGAACAGCAAACTGCTGAAGCAGAAAGTGATTGGCGGCTTGCCCCTGCGCCGCTGGTACCCCGAACTCGGCAACGCCAGCTTATGGTGCACCACCGAGCTGAATACCCGGGAGCAGATTGATCACGCGGCCTCGCTGCTGCAGCTTGACTCCGAAGAAGCCTTTACCCGGGCTTGAAAGGCATACCGTCCATGGCCACCACCACCCAGGATCTCGCCGCCAGCAAGTTGTTCGAGGGCGTGCGTCACAAAGTCCAGTCGCATCTGACCCAGAACGAAGCCCTGATATTCGAGAAGTCTTCGCCGGGCAAGAAAGCTTACAAGATGCCGCCGCTCGACGTGCCCGTAGTAGACCCTCAATCCCTGCTGGGCGCAGCGGCGCGCGCGGACCTGGGGCTGATGCCGGAGCTGAGCGAAATCGAGATCATCCGCCATTTCACCCGCCTCTCTACCTGGAACTACGCCATCGATCTGGGCATGTATCCGCTGGGCAGCTGCACCATGAAGTACAACCCGCGGGTCAATGAGTTCGTCGCCCGCCTGGAAGGCATCGCCGAAGCCCATCCTTACCAGCCGGAGTCGCTCTCCCAGGGAGCGCTCGAAGTCATCCGTCTGCTTCAATCCTGTCTGCTGGATATCACCGGGATGGGCACCATCACCCTGCAGCCGGCAGCGGGCGCGCATGGGGAGTTCACCGGGATCCTTCTGGTGCGGGCCTACCATCAGTCCAAGGGCAATCCCCGGCACAAGATCATCATTCCCGATTCCGCCCACGGCACCAATCCGGCCACGGCCGCCATTTGCGGTTACCAGGTCGAGAACCTGCGGTCGAACTCCTTGGGGATGGTCGATGTGGCCCAGCTGGAACAGATCGTTACTGAAGACACGGCGGCGCTGATGCTGACCAACCCCAGCACCATCGGAGTATTCGAGAGCGAGATTCACAAGATCGCCGACATCCTCCACGCCAAGGGCGCCTTACTCTACATGGATGGGGCCAACATGAACGCCCTGGTGGGTAAGACGCGCCCGGGAGACTTCGGTGTGGACGTGATGCACCTTAACCTGCATAAGACTTTCTCTACCCCGCATGGCGGCGGTGGTCCGGGCTCCGGCCCGGTAGCAGCCAAGAAAATCCTGGAACCGTTTTTGCCTACACCTGTGGTGGTCGAGGGCGAGCTGGGTGCGGACGGCCGCCGGTTGCTACGCCTGGACTACGATCGCCCCCAATCGATTGGCCGGGTACGCATGTTCTATGGCAACTTCGGCATGTTTGTCCGCGCGCTTGCCTACATCATGGCCAACGGCCCGGATGGCCTGCGCCAGACCACGGAAGATGCCGTGCTCAACGCGAACTACATTCGTAAGAACCTCGAGGACGTGTACGAGCTGCCGTACCGGACCCCGACGCTGCACGAGGTGGTCTTCAGCGATCGCCGGCAAACGCAGAAGGGGGTCAAGACCGGGGACATCGCGAAGCGGTTAATTGATTATGGTTTCCATCCCTACACCACTTCCTTCCCGCTGATCGTGCCGGGTGCTCTGATGATTGAACCGACGGAGAGCGAATCGAAGGAGGAGCTGGATTTGTTTATCGATGCCATGCGGCAAATTGCACGCGAGGCGGAGGAGAACCCGGAGCTGGTGCTCAAAGCGCCCCATGCCACACGGATTTCCCGTTTGGATGAGACCCGGGCGGCGCGTAATCCGGTGCTGCGGTACATACCAGCGGCGGATAAGCCGTAATCAAGCTACGAGCGCAGAAGAACAGGGCTGAAAATCATCTCCTACTCAGTCCCGCAGAGCCTGGCCTGAGCTTGTCGAACGGGGACGGCTGAGATTGCCTTCCCCAACTCCAACCTACCGGAAAGCAGGAGAAATGCCGGAACCTCAATCCGCGATTGCGCAACGGAGCGAAGATCTGGAGCGCTTCGAGTTTATGATGGGGGCCGAGCGAGGCCGCCTCGCGGTCACCCTCGACATGCTCACCGATGCGCTGATTCTTATCGGCCAGCACGGAGTTTACTGTGCGTCCACGCGCAACCCCGCAAAGCCAGCGCTCGATCTGGAAGCGGTTCTGGCGGAGATCGGCGGGGCGAAAGAGCTGATTCAGTCGGTGATGGAACAACTTCGATTGAAAAGCGAGAAAGCGGCAGAACGCTAGCGTCAGAAAGCCACCAGAGAGCACCGCATGCGGATCCAGCAGTACACGCAATGGATTACTCCCAGCGAGTCAATTCGTTCGCGGGAAGAGGCTCAAAAAATCCGGGCCTACGCGTAATGTCCCCTTGAGCGAGCCCAGGGCCGTTTCCCCTTGACCTCGCCAACAGCTACCAAACGGTCAACCGGTTTCGCACCTCAAGCAATCATCACTCCTCCCCGGCGGCAGCCTTCTGAATGAGCTTGGAGAGATTGGTCTTGGCCTGATAGAGATAGTGTTTATGCTCACGGTCCGCCCCTTAGCTAATCCAGCTCAGCTCACCAGGAGGAATCGGCGCAATTTCCCCAATGGAAGCCGGACGATGAGTGGGCCCGCCTGCGCCGCGGGCATTCCTGATGTATCCTTAAGGCTGCGCGCCCGTAGCTCAGCTGGATAGAGCGAACGCCTCCGGAGCGTTAGGTCGGGAGTTCGAATCTCTCCGGGCGCACCAGCCTACCTCGTTGCACAACCGTGGCGTGAATACCAACCGCATTCGGTCCAGCGCGACTTTCTCGATAGATTTCCCTTTCCTCGATACGGCTCCGGGGATTTGTTCTGGAGTATGCCCGCACGCGCTTGATTCTCGAACGATTGAATCAGCGGACGCGGCTCCACGCCTAACCGCTCACGGCCAACTGTTCCCATTCGGGAAATCGCAGCGGAGACAAACGTCACCCGTTTGCAGACAACCCTTCTTACGTTTACTGGAATTGATCCAGTTCCAGCAAGTCGCCTAAACGTCGTCTTTCATCCGTCGATAACGTTCAACAGTGACGTGGTCGGAGTCCGACCCGGGGTTGTTGTTCGTTCGGTGAGGCTGCGCAACAGCCTGCATTGACGGCCGCTATCTCGCTTTGGGACAGCATTGCGGTTGGCCAGGCTCCGGACCGGCATAAGCAGCGCCAGGACGATAGAGAAGTCCCCCAAGCAACAGCACAGGAAAGCTGAACTCGGCTAATCAGAAAGGTATGCAACAACCAATGTGGCGAATGAGGGTCTGTGTTGTCTTCTCCGCTCTTATGTTGGCCGGCTTGGAAACGGCGGCCGCGCAGCAGGCTCCCGCAGCGGCGGGAGATGCGTCGCCAGAAACGACAGCACAGCTTCTGGAACAACTGAAAGCGCAGGACGCTCGTTTGAAGGAGCTCGAAGCGCAGGTGGCCAAACTAAAAGCGGCGCAAACCGCAACATCTGCAGAAACGCCCGCCGCCCCCCAGCCCCGGTAGAGACGCCTCCCGCGGCCGCCACACCGCCCGCGACGGCGGCGCCTGCAGCAGAAGCAGCGGCCCCCGCCCCAGCGCCGGAAACGGTTCCCGTCGCACAGACGGACACCGACATGGGCGGCCACAGCATGTCAATCCCGGGCGGTCCGGTGGTGAAGTTCCGAGGATTCTTCGACTTCAACTTCGGTGTGGGATCGATCGCCAATCCCCTGGTTTTTCCGATCATCGACGGTGGCTGCGGAACGTGCGGTAATCCGGTCACTCCGCCGCATACGACCTTTCAGGCGGGCGAATTCGACTTGTTCCTCACCTCGAAGCTCTCCGAACGCCTGAATTTTCTGGCGGAGATTGTCCTCGGCCCGGATACGACCAATGGGTTTGGGCTGGACATAGAACGGTATCAGCTCACGTACAAGGCAAACCGGAAATTTGCCGCCACTGCCGGCCGCTTCCACACCTCCATCGGGTATTACAACACCGCCTACCATCACGGAGTTTGGTTTTCCACCGCCCAGGGCCGGCCGATCATGTACCTGTTCGAAGACAGCGGCGGCATCCTGCCGGTACACATGGTTGGACTTAACCTGGCAGGAGCCGTTCCCCGCACCGGGAAGCTGGGCCTTCACTATATCGCCGAAGTCGGGAATGGCCTCAGCTCCAATACCAACGACCTCTCTTCCGAGTCAGTACAGAATTTCAACTCCGACCGCAATAGCAAAGCGACGAACCTGGCCACCTACATCCGGCCGGAAATGGTTCCGGGACTGCAGATTGGCGGATCGTGGTATCACAATCGTCTCTATCCAACCGGGGGAGCGGCGGTAGCGCAGAACATTGAGAGCGCCTATGTGGTGTATCTATCCCCCAACTGGGAGTTCCTGAACGAAGCAGTCTTACTCAGTAATAATCAGGTCGGAACACCCAACCCGTTTCGCAGCCCGATGAGTTATATCCAGGCAGCCCGTAAGTTCGGTATCTACAAACCCTACTTTCGTTATCAATACGTGCGCGACCATGTGGGCGACCCTCTGAACCTGCTGCAGGGAACCTACTACGGTCCCTCGGTTGGACTCAGAATCGATTTCGCTGAATACGCTGCGTTCAAGCTGCAGTACAACCATCTTCATCAAAGCACGCGTATGGCGGGCAATGGGGTGAATGCGCAGGTTGCTTTCACGTTTTAGTGCGGCTTTTGAGCTTGGTCGAGGGGGGATTCGAACTGACATGGCAAAGTACGGCACGCACCTCGCATTGTTGTTATCGCTGTTCTGTGGCTGTGCGGGTGCGCAGTGCATCCCTGGCGGAATGGCTGTGATTGTGAATAAAGCGAACCCCGTCGAAAGCCTCTCCATGGCTCAACTGCGCAAGCTCATCCTGGGCGATGCGCGTACCTGGCAGAATAACAAGAACGTTGCTCCGATCGCCCGCGATCCCAACACCAAAGATTTCCAATGCGCCTCCTCTCCACCATCGTTCGTCTTTCGGTCGCTGAATACCATCGCTACATCATCAGCGCCGAGTTTCGTGGCGATGATCCCATGGCCATTCAAACCGTGGATTCTGACGCAACTGCGGGCAGATATGTGAGCGGGTCCGCAGGCGGGCTCGCCATTGTCGAAGCCAATTCGCTGCCGGCGATGGGGACTTCCGTGAAGATCATCCGTGTCGAAGGTAAAGCGCTGGGGCAGCCAGGTTATCCGCTTTAGCTGCGTGGAACAGAGGAAAGGAGCCTTATGAGACCAACGATCAAAAACAAACTAGTGGGAGGCTTCAGCGCGGTACTGTTTTTGATGGGAGTGGTCGCAGTGATTGGGGTCTACTCCGTGCTCAGCCTGCGCACCAGCGCTCTTGAAACCGCGCGCGTCGGCGACCGCCTGAATTCGATTGCACTCGAGATCCAGGTCCACAATCTGGAAGCCCAGCGCAAAATCAAGAGTTATCTGGCCGAGTTCAAACAACTGGGCGCAGATAAAGCGCGCGAGACCTATCTGGATGAGGCCGAATTCGAGATCCACGAGATTGAGTCGCTGGCCAGGAGAGGCGTACGCATTGCCCCTACGGAAGAAAAGCGCGCGAAATTCAAATTGATCTCTACCGCGGCTACGGATTTTGCCGCCGCCGTCGAAACGGTAGCGCAAGGGGTGGAGAAGAATGGGGAAGGCGGCGCAGACGAAGTTACCGCTTACCAGGCGGCGGCAGCACACTTGAACGAGACCGCCGAGGATGGCGAGATGGCAGGCAGGGACTCCAGCCAGTCCTCCCAGGAAAATATAGAACGCGTCAGCAAACGCTCAGTGCCTGTGGTCCTTGGCGTCTCACTCCTCGGCCTGGTGATTGCCCTGGTCATGAGCATCATGCTATCCAGGGCCGTCCTGCTGCCGGTAGAACATCTAAAGGAAGTAGCGGAAAACGTCAGCATGGGAAATTTGCAAATCACTGTACGCCGCTTTTCAGACGACGAAATCGGCGATCTTGCCGACTCCTTTTCACGCATGGTGGTCGCGGTCCGCTATTTTCAGATGGAGGCTGAGTCCGCCAAATCTCAGCCGATCGAGGAGTAAGGGAGAGATGAGCGACATCACCAACAAAGTGATTGCTGTCAGCAAACCCTACCTGGGACCGGCTACGGAAGCTTTCATCGGCCGGCAATGCAAACTGTTCCTCAAGATTGACATGGCCGCACTGACTTCTGCCAACCTCAAAGAACTGGCCGGCTGCTTTGAAGTCGGCGGCCGCGCAATTATGGAACCCGCCAAAGCCACAGAGTTGGCTAAGAAGATCGCTGCCTTGTAACGTCAATATTGAAATAGCGACGACATCGCCATGTACTCGCTTCCCCAGAGTTCCAGCCTGTCCACGAGCTTCGCGTCCACCCCCACCGCGCGGAACCTCGATGCCGATTCCCATACCTTGCCACCCGAGATTGCCCGCAGATCCTTCGGCGGTTCGTAGCTGTCGGGCAGTTGCGCCAGACGGAAGTAGGACACCACGGGATAACTGATGCACTTCTCCAGCCAGGCACTCAACCATGCCTGCGCGATCGCGCGCCGCTCCCCCGGCGCGAGGCTCACGAAGGTCTCGCTCCACTCCGGAGTGACCATCATTCTGGGATCGATGGTCTGGTCCGGCCGCCAACCCTTTGCGTTGTCTTGCGGCCCAATCTTTGGGTCCGTCGACTGCGTCGCTGCGATCGCCGTTACCAGCACTCTCCCGGGTTCAGGCACACCACTCCAGCGTTCGAGTTCCCGCTCGTGGCCGGCCACGTAGACCCAATCCACCGGGTCCCGCCCGTGGTGTCGATGCCCTCCGTTGTTCAGCAGCATCTGCAGTTCGTACCAGGCATTGTTGAAGTACTCGTTCGTCAGTCCGCTGCCCGCCATGCCATTCGCGTTATTGGGAATGTTGACCGTTGCCTGTGCCGTCTCAGCCGGCACCACGTTGTCCCAGACAACGCCCCCACCGGACTTCTCCAACCCGTAGAGATGCGCGATCTCCCAAGTCTTCACCAGTTGCCACAACAGCGTTGCATAAAGCGATTGCACCAAGCCCGGTGACCATCGTGCTGTATCGCTCATCCTGGGCGGGTCAAGGAATTTCGATCTGGCCTTGAGCCACATAGCAAAGAGGCTCGCTTGATCGCTCTCCGGAAATTTCGGCCCCGCGTTCCGTGCCTGATATATGCGGCTCAACTGGCTCCTTGCGAATTTTTCTCCCCATGCATCGAGCGGATGCACCTGGGGGAGCCAGTGATTCCAGTCGGGCATCTGGAAGGCAATGGGAATTTCGCGCAGCTTCAGATCGCCGTCGGGTGCGAATGCAGCTGCCGGCACCGCCGTGGTATGCTGCTCGCCGAACAAGCTCCGCAGTGTCATCCGATCCTCATCCAGCACCCAATCCAGCCCCGCTCCCGCGGCTAGCTCTGCGCCAGGTCTGGTCTGCATGCCCGGGCCGGGTTGATACGGAGGATTCCACGGACGCCCCGGGTGCGGCGCGTCAAGGGCGCGGATATAACTCGCAATTTCCTTGCCTTGATGCTCGGAGAGGCCATGGAACTCGGATCGGGCGATGATCGACAGGTTCGAGTAATTGAAGTACTTCAGATCCCTTCCATCCCGCGCGTGACAGTCGCCGCAGTGGGCATGGATGGCCGGCGCCCCGGCCAGACTGCTGGCTTGCAGAGGTGCGCTCTGCCACAGCCGCTTGCCCTCCGCTATCTCTTTCTGGTCCATCAAGGGCGGGACCCATTGGTCCGGATCCTCCGCGATAAATGCCTGCGGGGGCAATACCGGTTCACCATCCATTTGAAGGAAGTTGAACGCCAACACGCGAAACCCGCTCACCACCCCGTTGGTCCGATTGAAGCGAAACTCAATCCTGTTCGGTCCGCCCACTACCGAACCAGGCGCCAGGGGCAAAGTCATCTTCAGCGTAGCGAAGGCCCCGCCTATGCCGCCGTAACCGAGCCCCGGTTGTGCCACGGCAACCGACTGATTGTTCAGTGAAACCCACACTCCATGATTCACCCGCATGCTGGCGAGGTCTGGATATTCCAATCCATGTATCTGTAACCACAGTGATTTGATTTGCGCTGCCGAGGCTAGCGGCAGCTCGACGGTGACGGCTGCCACGGAGCCCTCTGCACCCATGACCTCGACCGGCAGCCTTACCGGTGCTTTCACAGGTTGGGCAAGATCCGGGGCGGTCCAGAACATCGAGACCGCCAGCGGCCAAAGCATGCAGGCGCAACGCAACCTGCCCTGTTTGCTCGAGAACACTTGCATGCAGGTTCAATCGGCAAAATTCTTCATATCGTGAACGCCCCAGGAGCTCAAACGGCAAATAAATGACTATTCCAATCATATTTGTGGCGTAATTCTTCATTTTGATCTATTGTTCCCATGTGACTGCATGAACTGCCGGTTCCTCTGCATGCACACTCGATCAGATTCAGCGAGGGAAGAGGCCGCAATGCTGCCCGGATCCCACGCGAAGGGATTCACTATGAATTACATTCAGCGTTTGGCCAGCTGCGCGCTCATCCTACTCGTCAGCACTTCCACCCTTCTTGCTCAAACCGTTACCGGCTCCATCACGGGTGTGATCACCGATCAGACCGGCGCTGTCGTACCCAACGCCGAAGTGACTGCGGAAAATACTGCGACCGGTGTGAAAACGCGTGAAGCGACCAACAGTACGGGCACTTACACCATTCGCTTCCTGCCCGTCGGCAGCTACCGCATCACGGTCAGTTCCCAGGGTTTTTCCACGCAGACCGTGCCCGTTTTTGCGCTTGAAATCAATCAGACCGCCAAAATTGATGCCAGCCTGCAGCCCGGCAACACCACGAACACCGTCGAAGTGAACGAGACGGCCACCCCTATTCTGAACACCAACGATGCATCGCTGGGAATCACCCTCACCACCAATGAGATCGCGAACTTCCCCTTGAACGGCGGCAATTTCTCTTTCGTTACGCTGTTTCAACCAGGGGCAGTGTCCACAGATCCCCAGGGATTTACCGGCAATAACGCCATCGAACGCAGCACGTATAACAACGGAATTGCCTCCATCAACGGCAATCGCAACCAGGCAAACAACTACACCCTCGATGGTGCGGACCAGAACGAGCCACAGAACAACCTGATCGCCTATAACCCCGCGCCCGAAGCTTTGGCCGAGGTCCGCGTCGTCTCTGCGAATGCCCCCGCCTCCTACGGCAACGCGAATGGTGGAGCGGTGGTCTCGATTCTCAAATCGGGCGGCAGCAACTTCCACGGCTCGGCCTATGGCGCAGTCGAAAACTACAACCTCGACGCGAATACCTGGGCAAATAAATTTTCAACGCCGATCATTCCCAGAAATCCGTATACCCAGAGCCGCTTCGGCGGCACTCTGGGGGGACCCATTCTGCGGGACAAGCTATTTTTCTTCGTGGATTACCTGGGCAATCGCCGCCATTCAGGAGGTCTTGTGAGCGCCAGCGTGCTTTCCGGCGCGATGCGCAACGGAGACTTCTCCGCGCTCCTCTCGCAGGGAGACAACAGCATCCAGCTTTACGACACGCAGAACAACTTCGCTCCCTATGCCGGCAACACGGGCCTGCCTGTCGTCAGTACAGTGGCGGCCTTTCTCATCGCGCATCCCGAGCTCTACCCGCTGCCCAATGCGGCGCCGACAGACGGACTGCTGCAGAACAACTACCAGGGCTCGCAGCGCAAGTTCGTGGTCAACGACCAGGGCGATGTGAAGATCGATTGGAACCCGGGTGGCACCAATAAGTTCACTGCCTTCTATGCCCAATCGGACGCGCACGATTCGTCCACGGCGCTGATCCCGGTGACCTTTCCCTCAATTAATATTTATCCAACCAAGCTCGGCGGCGGCAGCTGGATTCATACGTTCTCCGCCGCGATTGTGAACGAAGCTCGAATCGGTTTTACCCGCGTCCGTTGGGATAACGGCATTCCCACGGACCCCTCTGGCAATTTTCGGGCTCACGGGAAACAGCAAAGTTGGCATACCCTTCGGCAACCAACTGTATCCTGGCTTCACGGAACAGGACCTGAACTTTAACGCCAGCGCGATCGGGACCAGCGCCAACACGCAGATCCTGCGTGACAATACGTTCAACTACTATGACAACCTGACCTGGCAGCGAGGCCGCCACCTGCTCTCGTTTGGAGTGCAGGCAACGCGCTATCAGCAAAACTATCTCAATGCCTCCAACTTCGGGTTCCTGGGAAACTTCAACTACAGCGGCAGCTTTACCAGCAATCCCAATGTGACGACCGGCGGTGGAGGATATGGTCCGGCAGATTTCATCCTGGATCGGTCAACGAAGAACCGGCTGGGCTCGACCATCGGGATCGTCGGCAACCGGCAATGGCGTGTCGCGGGGTACGTCGCAGGATGATTTCAAAGCGTCGCCCAAGCTCACACTTAACTTTGGCTTGCGTTACGAATTCGATCAGCCCTGGTATGAGGCCCATAACAAGACCGCGAATGTTTTGCTGAATAGCGGGACGGTGGAGTATGCCGGAAGCGTGCCGGATGGAGCGATCGCGGGTGCAGTCGTATGCCCCACGCGGGCATGCTACAAAGCAACCTATGACCAGTTCATGCCGCGTCTTGGTTTCGCCTACCAGGCAGCCACACGGTTCGTGATCCGCGGTGGTTACGGGGCGACCAGCTTTTTTGAGGGCGACGCCTTCAATCAGCGCCTGACCTCGAGTCCGCCGTTCGCCTTAGGCAGCGACCTCAAAGCGATAACCCCGGCGGGGACCAGTGCCGGTGACGCCGTTCAAGGTGGAAGATGGTTTTACTCCCCAGTTCGACGCCACTAGCTCGTATTCCGTCTGGCCGCAGAATCAGCAGCCCGCGTACGTTCACGAGTACAGTCTCACTACCGAATACGCGCTTTCGAACACACTTTCGTTAAGCGTGGGTTACCTGGGGGAAACCGGCCAGCATCTCGCCGATTACCGCAACGCCAACCAGTTGACCTTGGCGCAAGCAACGATCATCGCCAACCTGCCCGATGGACGCGCCGATTCCTGCTTCTGCAGTCGCGCCTTACACGAATCTCGTCGGCCAAAATGGCGGCCTGCTGGTCACTGAGTCGAGTGCGGGCATGAACTACAACGGAGGCCAGGCGACTTTCGCCAACGCGCCAGCCATGGCCTCGAATACACGGTGAACTATACCTATGCCAAGTCGTTTACCAACTCGTCTGGCAACTATGGCCAGCCCAGAATCAACGGCTCCGATGGCGCCTTCCAGGATGGATACAACGGCCGCGCCGACTATGGTCCGACCGGCCAGGACGTTCGCCATAATCTGAGCTTCTTCGGGGTGTACGCGATCCCTTTGGCCGCGGGCAAACGTACGGCGAGAAAATGAATCCGTTCCTCGACCTTCTGGCCGGAGGGTGGAAGGCTTCCGCGTCGGCCATCCTCTACTCCGGGTTCCCGATCACCATCAACGGGCCGAGGGACCAGCAACACCAACAGCTATGGTCAATCGCGGGCTAACTTCTATCGCCCGTTCAAAATCCGCAACCGTAGCTGTAGCCAATTGGTGGGGCACGGATGCCTCGGCCATTCCCTGCTCAGGCGGCGGCGACAATGGTACCTGCGCTTATGGCGCGTCCGCGCCGCTTTCGTTTGGCACCGCGTCTGTAGGGAGTGAGCGCACACCCGGTTACCGGCAGGTGGATTTCTCGGCATTCAAAGAGTTCCATATTACCGAGGCCCAGGCGATTGGATTCCGTGCGGATTTTTTCAACGCGTTCAACATCGCAAGTTACGATAATCCTGACAACAATGTAACCGACGGCAATTTTGGGCAGATCACGAATGTCCGCTCCCCGCCGCGGCAAATTCAGTTCAGCGCGCAATACCGTTTCTGAATGCCAGCCGGGAGTAGCCGTAGTCGTTCGCGACCAGTAGGATCGTTTGTGCAGCGAAGGTTCGAGATCACAGATAGCAAGTCCATTCATGTCTTCAAAAACCGACCAACGGGCTCAAGAAATACTGCGGCTGCTTTTACGACAGGGTAAGACCTCGATCGAAGAACTTACCCGAATACTCGGCAAGTCCCCGGCCAGCGTGCGGCGCGATCTGATCCGGCTGCAGGAACGTGGCCTTGTCCATCGTATCCATGGCGGTGTGATGCTGGCGGAGCAGGTTGTCTATGAGCCCTTCCGCTTCGACGCCTCCTTCCAGGTGCGTGAAGATCGTTTTGCTGCGGAAAAGCAGCGCATCGCCCGGGTTGCGGCCGACATGATCCTCGAAGGCGAAACTATTGGCCTGACGGCTGGTACCACAACCACCCAGGTCGCCCGTAGCCTCCGCCAGCGCAACGGCCTCCGCATCATTACCAACGCAGTAAACATCGGGATGGAACTGAGTAACTGCGCGGGTCTGGGAACCAACCTCACAGGAGGCAGCATGCGCTGGGCGGGCGCATTTTCTCTTGTCGGGCCGGCAGCGATCGAGTCCCTGAATGCCTTCATCATGGATCGGGTATTTATCGGGGTATGTGGTGTCGACCCAAAGCGCGGAGCGACCACCATTGAGCCGGACGAGGCCGCCGTCTTTCGAGCTATGACAAGACAGGCCAAGCAGGTGATCGTCGTTGCTGATTCGAGCAAGGTCGGCATGATGAGTCCTGCCGTGATCTGTCCGCCCCAGGTGGTCAATGTTCTGATCACGGATGACGGCATCTCGAAGGTTGCGCTGGAAGCTTTTACCCGAGCCGGCACTCGGGTTCTCGTCGCTTGAGTGCTGTGACCCGGCTCGACCGAGGCCTGCTTATTTTGATGATTCGGGGACGCTGTTTTCGTACTTGCTCCAATGGGCAAGCAACTCATGCAGCACGGGCGAGCCGACACGCTGATTGCTGTCGAAGGCTGCGACCTGGCCAGGCTCCTCGTCACCAATGGACGCGGTCACCGGAACCCCGGGCGGCGGTTCGGAGAAGTTGCTCGCCGTGCGCAAGACCATGATGCGGTTCAGGTCGACGAAACCCTGCTTGCCGAGCACCCGCATCTCGGCCTGGTAGGTCTGGCTCTCCATGTTGGTCATGACAAACAGACCACTGCCGCGCGTCCACAGCCTGGTCCATTCCTCGGCCCAGCGAGTACGGGGCTCGCCATGCCAGTAACGCACAGATCCCAGCGTCTCCCCCATGAGGACAAATGGCGGCTTCTGTGCCTGGGGAAAGCCTACCCAGGCAGCGCGGCCCGCGCGAAGCCTGGCGCTATCGGAGAGGGGCGTATTGCGTGTGAGCTCGAAGGCCCAGCGTGCGAGCTTCTGGTTGAGCGGGTAAGCCATCGACAGTTCAGACACATCGGTGACCGAACCGAAATGGTTGGGATTGTCCGGAAGCTGATTCGGCCTCGACGCGCCGATCGCCCACAATCCATAGGGCCAACCCGAAGGGATGGTTCGATCGTCAATCTCGCGCAGCTCGTCGCCGTTGATCACCCATCTTGCCCAGGCGGCACTGCCCACGGAAGCAGCACGCGGGTCAACTCCGGAGATCCCCGTGAACAGCCAATACGTTTTGCGGAAATCGAAGCGTGGATCGAGCACGAAGGCGGCGAGATCGGTCAGCCCGTCGCGCGTGCAAAGGCCATAGAGCCCATCCTTATTGCGGCGCACGGCGCCTGGCGCGCCACGCACCGGCACCTTCTCATCCAGATGCTCCCGTTCCACCCAGAACTGGTATTCACCCGGAGCATCTCCTACATCCGCTCCGGTCTCAAAGTTTGCCACCACCACCACGCGGACTGGGATGCGATGGATGTCCTGGGCGAAGAAAAGACGGGGGACTGAAAAAATCGCAAGTGCAAAGACGTGGGACGAAGCGGTTTTGAGGCGCATCCATGCTCCTGGTGGAAGGGTTAGATTGATCTTAGCTTCGAAAGCGATCTTTCCGGCAATGAAGCCGCGAGGATGAAGCTGGGCCCTGAAGAAAGCCTTGATGGTGCCGGCGCTAGCGGTGGGAAAGATCGCGAATCCAGATGTCCTTGAATTCCATGTTGCCCTGGCCGCCGGCGTGCAATTGCAGGGCAATTTTGCCATCGAACGAAGTGGGTTTGGGATCGGTGAAGTCCACCATAGGCACGCCGTTGAGACGGGACCGGTAGCGGTTTCCGATGACCTCGACGAGATAGTCGTTCCAGTCGCCCATGCGGACGACGCCCTCGTTTTCAGGCGCCGGCCACACCACCCATCCGCGACCGTCTTCGGCGTACACGCCGGCGGTATGATGCATCATTTTGCAGTCGATCTCGAACTGCATACCCTGGGTTACATCCGCGGTTCCCGGCTTGAATGCACTGTGGAAGAAGACTCCGCTGTTGCCATCACCCACGCACTTGAAGCGCAGGGAAAGCTGGAAGTCCTTATAGTCTTTTTCCGTTTGCAGATAGCCGTAGTCTTTGGTGAGGCCCTTGCCGTGGATGAGGCCATCCTCGGCGGCCCAGCTCTCGTTGCCGATTTTCGTCCATCCGTCCAGGTTGGTGCCGTTGAACAAGGAGATCCAATCATCTCCCGGGAGTTTTGCCGCTTCCTGGCCTTTGACGATGCCAGGAACAACCATCAAGATTGCCAAGATCGAGGTAACTACGAAAGCTGCGGAGAGGATCGCGCGTGGGCGAGGCGAGTAGCTGGCAGGCATGTGGTTGCTTTCGGGCATGGAAGATGCACCACGCAAATTCTATCAGCCCCGAGTGATCGTGCACGAGGTATAAGAAATCACCCAACATCGGAAGCAGGAGAATGTTTGCATGAAGCGTTATGGTCAAGTGGTGCGATTAAAGCCAGAGAAGAGAGATGAATATCTCAGCTACCATGGATCCGCGTGGCCCGGGATGTTAAAGACGATCGCGGAATGTAATATACGCAACTACTCGATCTTCGAACACGGCGAGTTGCTGTTTGGTTATTTCGAATACTACGGGAATGACTTTACTGCGGATATGGCAAAGATGGCAGCATGCCCGGAGACCCAGCGTTGGTGGGCTCTCATGTTTCCCATGTTGGAGAAATTGCCGCCGGACGTCCAGGGAGAGCGATGGACTAACCTGGCTGAGATTTTCCACTTCGATGGAGCGTCCTTGGTATGAAGAAGTTCGGCGGAGACTGGACCATCGTGATTGTTCTCACCATGGTATCGACCTTTGCGAAGGGTCAGGCTGTTCACCAACCGCTCCCTGTTCCGCCGGCACAGAGATCGCGGAGTGCGGCGCAAGAGCGCTTGGCCCCGAGCTCCGCGCGATATCAGCAGGTACAAAAAAGGTTGAGCACAGGGTGGAATACCTGGGACGTCCATAGCGTAACCACGCAGGTGCTGTTACCCGATGGCTTGGCTATCCACGCCGGTTTGAAGCACAACTCCACCTTATACGGCGATGCGTTTCTGGGCGACGCGCTGATAGGTCGACAGACGCCAGGCGCAGAGCAGGTGTTTCCCGGTTCCCATTCCTGGGACGGCAGCTACACGGATCTGCGCCTTTCCTGGAAGGGCCACGAACTGCGCCTGCAGACGGCCCATGATGGCGGAAACCTGGTGATGCTTGCGACCCCACTATCGTCACCGCCGCTGTCCGCGGTCCCGGCAACCATCGTTTTCTCCGTGAACTATCTCTGGGATCGGCCTGGAACTGCGATCAAGCAATCCAGCCATATCGAAGCGCATGGGCCGCTCCATGCGATCACGGTGTACTGCACCTGTGGGAATGCCAGAGCGGCAGAAGATGTGAACCTCCCCGTAGGTGGGGCTTATCTTTCTACGGATTTTGTGGAACCCGTCGGGGTGAGTACTGGCGCACCCCTTGGAGTGGAGAAGATCAAGGCCATCATCGAACGAGCGCGCGAAGCCTATCATCGATCCGTCGCCAGGAGCGGCAAGGCGGCGGACGTGGTGGATGCGATTCAAACGGTTCTGGGATGGGACACGATTTACGAGCCGGAGGGCCGCCGCGTCCTCTCACCAGTCAGCCGGGTGTGGAGCGTGAACTGGGGCGGCTATGTCATCTTCGATTGGGATACCTTCTTTGCCGCGACGATGGCATCGATCGGTGACCGCGATCTGGCCTACGCCGATGCCATTGAGACCTTGCGTAGTGAGACCCAGCAGGGCTTCGTGCCGAATTATGCTCGTTCCGGTGATTGGAAAAGTTCTGACCGTTCAGAACCGCCGGTCGGATCCATCACCGTGCTCGGCATCTACCAACGATTCCACGACCGGTGGTTTCTCGAGGAAGCCTTCGCTCCTTTGCTACGGTGGAATCGTTGGTGGGCCAGGAATCGGGACGTGCAGGGTTATATGGCATGGGGAAGTGACGGGAACAATGCGCCGGCCAACCTCGACGACAATGCGCGGGGAACGCGCGCCGGGGCCATTCTCGAGTCTGGCCTGGACAACAGCCCCATGTATGACGATGCTACCTACAACCCGGCAACGCACACGTTGGAATTCGCCGACGTCGGCCTGATGAGCATGTACATCGCCGATTGCGACGCGCTGGCAACCATGGCAGACGACCTGGGTGAGGCTGCGGCGGCAAGCGAAATCCGCGCGCGAGGCACCCGCTATCGCGCCAAACTCGCCACCCTTTGGGACAACGATGCGGGCATATTTTTGAACAAAGACTTACACACCGGGCAGTTCAGTTTCCGGCTGTCGCCGACCAATTTCTATCCCCTCCTCGCCAAAGCGGCGACGCCGCAACAGGCCGCGGTGATGATCAGGAAACACTTGCTCAACCCCAAGGAGTTCTGGGGCGAGTGGGTTATTCCCTCCATCGCGCGCGACGATCCCGCGTTCAAAGATCAGAACTATTGGCGCGGGCGAATTTGGGGACCCATGAATTATCTGGTGTACCTGGGCTTGCGTAATTATGACCAACCGGATGTCCAGCGGCAGTTCGCAGAGAAATCGTATGCCCTGTTTCTTGAGGAATGGAGAAAGAATGGCCACGTGCATGAGAACTATAACGGCATAACCGGAGCCGGGGATGATGTGACCAGCAGTGACCGCTTTTATCACTGGGGCGCGCTTCTGGGGTATATCCAGTATTTGCAGGATACGCTGCCTTCGCCGCGCGATTAAACCAGTTGGGGCTCGCGCGCGGGCCGTTGCAGTTTCATGGCTTCGCCGGTAACGTCTGTGTATTTGAGGCCGGCTCCCGTATTGAAGAGCACGACGCGATCCGTCGGCTTCAGAAACCCTGTCTCCAGTAAACGGTCGTAAGCTGCCGTTGCGGCTGCTCCTTCAGGGGAAAGAAAAATCCCTTCGTTGCGTGCCCAATCGAGAATCGAGGCGAGAATCTGATCATCAGTACGCACCAGGGCCACGCCGCCGGAATCGCGCAGGATTTTGAGCATGATGGCGTCGCCGTAGGGCTTGGGAACGCGGAGGCCGGCCGCAAACGTTGCCCCATGTTCCCACATCTGGCTTACTTCGGCGCCTTCATCGAAGGCCCGTGCGATCGGCGCACATCCGGAGGCTTGCACCGCGATCATGCGCGGGCGCTTGCCCGGCTTGACCCAGCCGAGTTGCTCCAGCTCTTCAAACGCCTTCCACATCCCGATGAGGCCGACTCCTCCGCCGGTGGGATAGAACACAGCGTCCGGATACTCCCAGCCAAGCTGCTCAACCAATTCATAGCCCATGGTCTTCTTGCCTTCGAGGCGGAAGGGTTCTTTCAGACTAGAGATGTCAAACCAGCCTTCCTCCTGCTTGCGCTCGGCAACCATGCGCGCGCAATCGGAGATAAGCCCGTCCACCAACGTCACCTTGGCCCCGTAAGCAACCGCTTCTACATAGTTGGCAAAGGGGACATCGCGAGGCATAAAAATATGTGCTTCGATTTCGGCCGCTGCAGCGTATGCCGCCAGGGCTCCCGCGGCGTTGCCGGCGGAAGGCACCGCCAGCTTGCGCAAACCATAGTGCTTCGCCATGGTGACGGCCAGGCCCAGGCCGCGGGCCTTGAACGTTCCTGTGGGGTTGGCGCCTTCTTCCTTGAGGAAGGCATTGGGATAACGCTTGCTGCGCAGCATGGGTGTCCAGCCCTCACCCAGAGTGACCGGCTGGACGTCGGGAAGTACGGAGCGATAGCGCCACATGCCTGCCCACGACGAATGAGCTGCATCGCGGCCGATCACCTCAGCTGGGGACGTACCGTGCAAATGACTCAGGTCGTAGCGAACGTAGAGTGAGCCGGCAGGCGATTGGGGACACTGCGTGCATACCGTTTGGGGTGAGTCCGCATTCAGGTGCGCATGACAGCGAGAACATTCGAGGAAACCAATCGGCGGCACTAAAACTCCAACAATTGTTTTTGATATGTCATATACCATACAAGTTGGCCGTGCCTTTGTGCAAAAATGGGCTGCATGGGGTCAAGCATCCGAAAGCTGATTGCGCCGCAAAACCTGACCGCGCTGGCATACGACAGCATCAAGCGTCACATACTTGAAGGAAAGGTCGATGAGGACACCCGGCTCACTGAGGAATTCCTGTCGAACCGGCTGGGTATCAGCAAATCACCCGTTCGGGAAGCCCTGAACAGCCTACAGACCGAAGGATTGATCCATATCGAGCCTCGGAAAGGAGCACGTCTTCGGCAATTCTCCGTCAAAGAAGTGAAGAACCTTTACGATCTGCGCGAGACGCTGGAAGTTTTTGCGGTCTCCCGCGCGCAAGTGACCCCGATGCTGCTCGCCGATCTGGCTAAAAGTGTCGAGCGCACCCGCAGGTTCGTGAAGGCGAACGATAAGACAAAACACATTGAAGAGGACACCAAATTTCATGCGGCCATCGCCAGCGCGACGGGAAACGATGAACTATGCCGCGTGCTCAAGAATATCCAGGATCAGATCTGGCTATGCCGATGTAAGACTTACAACCTGTCTTCTTCCAGCGCCTCCGATGCCCACCTGACTATCCTGAAAGCCCTCGAAGCGAACGACCGCAAAGGCGCACAAACGGCGATGCGCAATCATATCGATCATGTGCGCTCGCGCTTGGTCGATTTCCTGGAAAAAAACTCTCGACTTGAGCCGGCCGTCAGCCACGGCTAGTGCGTTCGCTTCTCCTGAATTGATCAGCGAACCCATGTCGGCCAGGGCATGCATTCGAAAACGGATGATTTTCACAGAGGAACGAATGTGCAAAACCTTGGCTGGCTTCTATGCCGCGGATCTTGTCGTTCAGATACAACCCTTCGTCTTCGGCGCGAGTTTCTTCAATGTCCTGAATCACCCGAACTTTGATTAGCCAGTCAACAATCTCTCAAATACAGGTCAGTTCGGAAGGATTATTGCCCCGGTCTCGCCACCTACCAGCGTACTTGGCTCAAGGCTTGGAGGCGATTCTTCGCCGCGACAGATTCAGCTGGCCGCCAAGTTCATCTTTTAGCCAGCCCCGCGCCGGCTGTACCAAACTGTGCGCTGTTCTTGACCACAATCCGCGGCACACCGTGGTAGTAGTTAATCACGCCGGTAGCGCACACCTTCGACCCGGTGCGGGGAAGCTCGCCTACGTTCGGCCGATCCTCATCCCACACCAGGATGCTGAAGATCTGATAGGGAAAGGAAGAATCCAGATCAATGAAGGTGGGTTTGCCTCGAGTAGTGGCCGCAGTGTGCTCGTTTTTCGCAACCCCGCAGACGGTTGCCGTTTCGCCGTCATGCTCCCTGGCCTGAGCGGCGGTGATGGTGATCGTTTGGCACTGTCCGATGGAAGCAAAGAGCAACCATGCTACTGCGAACGGTGTTGGTCTCACGGCTCCTCCTTCGTTCATTCACCAGGAGATTTGAGGTCGTCAAGTACCATAGAGCTTAGCAAGGTCTGGAGGGTTTGGGTTTGTTTCATCGACCCAAAATCGCTCCTGGGCGCCTAGAGGCAAAGCATACCGCGGTAAATGACCTTTGCGCACCTGCCCGCGGGTCGATTACAACTTTCGTGGAATCCGCTGATATAAACTGCATCGTGGAGAAACCATCATGAGGTCACGCGTGCAGTGCTTTGCCGTTATTGCGGCATTGCTGGGCTGCCTGGCACTGGTTGCGCTGGCTCAGCCCAGGGCTAAGGTCCGAATTGGCTACTGTGGTCCGTTGAAGGACATCGACGCCGTAAAAGCAGCGGGCTTCGATTACATGGAGGTGCGCACTTCAGAAATAGCCGCGCTCTCCGATGCCGACTACGAAAATGCGGCCGCCAAATTCAAGCAGGTGGGACTTCCGGTATTGGCCGCAAATTTGTTTATTCCCGGCGATATCAAAGTCACGGGACCCAACATAGATAAAGCTCGCCAAATGCAATACGTCCGCTTGGCGCTCGATCGGGTGTCTCGCCTGGGCGTGCGGCTGGTTGTTTTTGGCAGCGGTGGGGCGCGTCGGGTTCCCGAGGGATTCTCCAAACAAGAGGCCTTTCAGCAACTGGTCGATTTTGGAAAACGCATCGCCCCGGAAGCGCGGTCACGAAACATCACCATAGCGATTGAGCCGCTACGCAAGCAGGAGACCAACATCGTCAACAACACCACCGAGGCGCTCGCCTGGGTGAATGCGGTGAACGATCCGAACATCCAACTGATGATTGACTTCTACCACTTCGAGGTGGAGAAAGAAGACCCATCCGCGATTCTGAAGGTTCAAGATCATCTGCGGCATCTTCATATGGCGAACCCGAACGGCCGCGTCATGCCGCTGAAATGGGACGAGTATAACTATGGCCCGTTCTTCGCAGTTTTGCGGCAGATCCATTACGACCGGCTGATGAGTTTGGAGGTCTCGAACGCCAACCTGGCCGAGGCTCCACAGGCGATTGCGTTATTGCGGCGTGCGTTTGGAGAGTAAGATCCGGTCTTCCACTTACCGAACGAAGGCAAGAGACGACATGACCAATCAGCCCGAAAGTCTCAAGCCCATCTTGTGCGCCCACCTTCTACGCCAGGTGGATGAAAAATTAATTGACCTGTTACGTGCGCTGGCCCCGAGCGAATGGGAGCTGCAGACGGTTGCGCCACTCTGGAGGGTCCGCGATGTGGCGGCACACCTGCTTGATACGGCACTGCGCAAGCTTTCCCTGGTGAGAGATTCCTGCTACGTAGAAACGGCCGACATCCGATCGCAGCAAGATCTAATCACATTGGTCAATCGTTTGAACCGCGAAGGTGTGACTGTGTACCGCCGTCTCAGCCCGCAGGTTTTGATCGATCTGTTGAGGTTGGCAACAACGCAGTCCGCCGAATTTCATGAATCACTCGACCCATTCGCTGCGGCGACCTTCAACGTGAGTTGGGCGGGAGAAGAGACCTCTCTGAATTGGTTTGATACTGCTCGCGAACTAACGGAACGCTGGCATCACCAGCAGCAGATTCGCCTGGCCACCCATCGGCCCGGCATCATGACCCGCGACTTATATCATCCGGTGCTCGATTGTTTGCTGCGGGGACTTCCTCATGCCTTCCTCGAGGTTGAGGCATCACCGGGAACAGTCCTTCTGCTTGAGATTTCCGGGGAATGCGGCGGACAGTGGTTTCTGGAAAGAGGCCCAGCTGCCTGGAATCTCGTAGCAAGGCCGGGCAGCGACTACGCAGCCCGCGTGAGCGTGCCACAGGAACTGGCGTGGCGCGTGTTCACCAAGGGGATCGATCGTAGTTCTGCTCGGGCACAGCTCGAGATCGATGGAGATCGCGGTCTGGGCGAGAGAATTCTCGACTTGACGGCCATCGTTGGCTAAAGAGTTCTTCCATGAAATTCCTGGACAGCAATCGGCTCCAACATTGTTACCAAAGGGTAGCAATCTGCGTGCAAGGGTAACGTCGACGAGCTTCAAGTCGCATTGACTGTGGTGATTTGTGGCAAAGATAATCGGCGCAGAACCGCAGAATCAACGCCGGTTCAGGGGGTTCCCTTTGCCGTCAAACGCCTTCACTTCTGCCCGTAATTTCGTCGTCTCCGAATTACCCCGAGAAGACAAAGAGATGCTTTTGCGTGAGCTCGCGCGTGAATGTGGGTACCTTCTGGAACCCGTCACGCTCGTCCCCGAAGATTTCCAAAGGAAGCTGTTCGTAGACAACAACGAGTAGACGGCGCATCCGGTCTCTGCACCTCCCAAAGTGCATGCACGTATCTTCTTCCCGGCATTGTGAATAATTCCTGGGCCATGGCGAACAACAGGCGAATATAATCGGCGCATGCACGCGCTACCAAAGCTGACCCCCATCCAGGTTCTTGAGCGGTTGCAGCTCCGTCTGGAGCAGCGCATGGAATCCTTACAGCGCGTCAAGCTTGACGGGTATCATGTGGTGATCAGCGAATTGGAAACGGAACTGGATCTGCTGAGGCGCGCACAGCGCTACCTGGAGGACTGAGATTCACGGAGACAGATCAGGGTGATGGCGAATCTCGGCCAGAAGGTTGGAGGCCCGGTCGAGGTATAGCCGCTGCTGGTCTAAATCGTCTTGACAGTGCCGGGCCAGATAGACCAGATTTGCAAGCATTTCTATGCTTACGTACAGCGGCCGACGGTCGACGGCTCCGCTTTCCGGTGCATCAGAAGAAGTCATTTTGAAACTACCCTCGGGGCGTTAACGCTACCGCGGTTTTCAACAGATCTATCGATGAAAACTAAATTGTTCACCATTGAACAATTATCATCAAGAACTCGGCGCTCTTTTTGCCATACGCAAAACAGTTGTCGACAACATCGGGTGTCGTGAGACTATCAGCCTTGAGGGGCTACATGCTCGGAAATCCTGCACGCATATTGTGCATCGGCAAAGACTCCGGCTTACTACGGAGCCGGTGCGCCATTCTAACCCATGCTGGTTATCATGCTCAGGCCGTCATGTTTGCTGAAGCGGAAAGTTTGTTGCGAACTGAAGAGTTCGACCTCATCATCCTCTCCGCCATCCTGAGTGGCGAGGAGAGGGACCACATCTCCGGATTCATCGGCGGCACGGTTCCTATCCTGACGTTGAAAAAATTAACCTTCGCATCCGAATTGCTTGCCGAGACAGAACAGCGGCTCCAGCAAACGAAGCAGGACTCCGTAGCCTAAGATCAGATTGGAAAGACTTGTCGCTAGTTTGGCAAAGCATAGGCCAGCAATTCGCCTGGATATCCCTGTCCGCTGATCGCGACCACAATATATTGTTTCCCCTTCAACATGTAGGTCATGGGTGAACCGGTTTGCCCCATCGGCATATAGACCGCGCCCGCATCCTTACCCGTAGCCTTGTCGTAGGCGCGCAAGAGTGCTCCGGTTTTGCCCTCGGCATTGGTGAACGTTCCTCCTTCTCCCGCGATCAACAACGTTTTGGTGGTAAGGACACCGATGATTCCTGGCCGCCCCGTGCGCGGGATATTGATACCTTTGAGCAAAGGGTTGGTGCGTACTTCATCCGGAGTTTCGCCGTGCGCCACCCGCCAAAGAATCTCGCCCTTATCCAAATTGATCGCGGTGATCTGGCCATAGGGTGGCTTTTGCAGGGGCAATCCATGCAGAGACAGCCCCCAATACCGGGTGCGATCCAAGCCGTCACCTGTGGGGAAACCGACAGCATACCTCATGTCTGATTCGCTTGGCTCTGGAGGTACCAGGCCATCGCTGCCAATCGTGCTCTGAGAAAAAACGTAGAAGATGTGGGTTTCGGGATCATACGATCCACCCGGCCAGTTCGTTCCGCCATTTGGATAGCCCAGGATCAGAGTACCCAAAGGGCCTTCGGGTCTGCTGACCACGGGCGGAGTAAAGACAGGTCCCCACTTATATTTCGACGCTACCTTGAGCGCTTCTGCTCGCAACGCCGGCGTGAAGTCGATGAGATCGTCTGCGGAGAAACCGTTGCGGCCGTAGAAAGGGGGCTTGGTCGGAATGGGTTGCGTGGCGGAATACCATTCACCTGGCGTGTTCCCCTGCGGCACCGGCCGTTCCACGATCGGCCAAATGGGCTTGCCGGTCTCACGGTTCAGCACGTATAGGATCGATTGCTTGGTCGCCTGGGCTAATGCTTTTACCGGTTTGCCATCGATAGTGATGTCGACCAGTACTGGAGCACACGGAATGTCGAAGTCCCATATGCCGTGGTGCACAAGCTGATAGTGCCATCTTCGCTGCCCGGTTTTTAGATCGACGGCTACGATGGTTTCGCCAAAGAGACCATTGCCGGGGCGATAGCCCCCATAAGAATCTCCGGTGGGCAACTCGACCGGAAGATACGCCAAGCCCAGATTTTGGTCGACGCTGATCTGGGTCCAAACGCCGGTATTCCCGGTGTACTCGGCCGAGTTCCCTTCCCAGGTGTCCGATCCAAACTCTCCGCGCATCGGGATGGTGTGGAAGATCCAGAGCCGCTTGCCGGTTCTCACGTCGAAACCGCGCACATACCCTTTCACGTTCGTCTTGCTTCGCGGCATTTCGCCGGAGCTATGCGCGGCGCCAATGATGATGGTGTCGCCGGCGACCACAGGCGCGGACTGCAACCCGATGTCGGAGTGGATCGGGTCCATGTCCTGATCATCGTTGAGCTTGAGATCGACTACGCCTGCGTTGCCAAAGGCCGGGATCAAAGCGCCGGTGTCGGCGTCCAAAGCAATTAAGCGGTAGCCGGGTGTCACGTACAAAATGCGGGCTTGGCTGCCATCGGTCCAATAGGCTAAGCCGCGGCCCGAAAGCACACGAGGCGCCTCCTGCCCACGGATGCCTTCGTGTTCGCTGTGGCTCCAGAGGATCTCGCCGGTTGAAGCATCCAGCGCAACCACCGTACGGCGCGTGCCCGCGGTGGTATAGAGCACTCCGCCTGCCACCAGGGGCGTGGATTCGAATCGATATTCCGGCGATGGCCCGAAGTTATCTGTCTTGAATCTCCAAGCCACCTGAAGCTTATTAAAGTTTCCGGCGTTGATCTGATCGAGGGGCGAATAGCGTCTGTTGCTGAGGTCACCGCCGTAGGTGGTCCACTCGGTATCAGCCGGTGTCGGCTTCGCCGTTGCTTGAGCGCCGGCAGCCTTTACGGAACCAAAGTTGTCGGTCAGATACTGGACGATCCGGTCAAAGTCGGCCTCGGTGCCGCTCGCTCCCCGGCCGCGCATGGTCTCAACCGTGCCCTCCCATCCGGCGCGGGTTCTCCTGGTCTGGGTAGCGACATTCAGTGCGTGGCAGGTACTGCAGACGCGCTCGAAAGGTTCTTTGCCCGGTCCCGGAGGCAATTGCTGTCCTGCGCAGAGGGAGGGGTAAACCACCAGGGTGAAGAAGATGCCGGGCAGTAATCGCCACAAAAGGCTGCTCGATTGATAACGGCTTCGGAACTGTGCAAAGTCAAGCAAGAACAGGCCCACTCATATAGGTTTCCCTTCCCAGTGGTATAGCTTAACCGCTCGTCCTATCCCGCGCGTCGACGTTGATTATCCTCGGGTTAGTTCCTGCGATCCGCACGGCCTTGATCGACTTTATCTGAAGCCGCGGACAAGTAACACCCTGCAGTATTTAAGTCTGCAACAGTTACCGAAGTTCGAAACCATGGCTGCAGGTGGTAGTCGAAGCGCATCGTATTACATATAAATGTTGCAGGAGGAAGAACAATGTCTGCTGAAAGGTGTAAACAATGCGGCGAGATGATGACCGAGCAACCGGCTGCATACGAAACGGTAGACCTCCCAGGCGTACCCAAGCACTCCGACCGCTTTTATGAGCAGTGGTTTGTTTGCCGAAATGGGCATCGGAAGGGATACATTTCCGGGCATGGCCGTGCGCCTGGAGTTGCGAAGGTAATAAGCGAGACCAGTGTCATCACCGTCCGCACTTAGCGCCTTTGCACTAGAACGTTGAGAAAACGCCCCTGGACCCTCGGTTCAGGGGCGTTTTTCTGTTTATAGATGGAGTAACTCTGTGGCTTAGCTCCGCGCAGACAGGCTTTTGCTGCGGTTGACCGCCATGGTTGGGTTTAGGCTGATCAGGTGCGCCGGAATAAGGGGTTGGCTGGATGAATCGGGGTCATAAGGTAGCTGCGGCGGTGGCGCTGGCGGTGATGATTTTGTGTTTAGTTGGGAGCCTCGTGACCAGGGGCGTCATGGAGCACCTGCCTTTCTTACATGGACAGGGAAAAGGGTGGAATGCGGTGCCGCGGCCGACAGGAATCGTAGACCAGCGGCCCTGGACGACGGCGAAAACTCTGGCGGCGTTAGCCGTATCGGCAGAGGAGCTGGAGCTTGCGCGGGAGGCGGAGCGGCTGGCCGATCACGAGGTGGACCAGGCGTTTGCGCAATCTCTGCGCCAGGCAACTGCGGAGACCCGGCACCTGACGGGCGAAGCATTGGCTTTGCAGCAACGAGTCACCGAGCTGCAGCAGACAGTCAAGGAAGACCAGGAGAGAGTAGCGGCTCTGACACCGAAGAGCGGTCCCAACGCAGGCGCGGCGACCGGTTCACCGGGCACTGCTTTGCCCGCTGGAGATGACCTGGAAGTTGCCAAGGCGCAGCTGGGGCTCGACCAGGACGAGTTGACGGATTCGATGGAAGATTTAGCCCGCGCGAGTGGGGATCATCGAGGAAAGATTCAGCAAGAGTTAACGGCGCACGAAGCGGCGATGAAGAAGTACGACGAGCAAGCGGAAACAGACGACGGAGAGTTGGCGCTTATCTCGGCCGGCCAGTACAAGACGCTGGCGGGCCAAATCACGCAGTGGTGGGCACAGAGAAACAGGATGCTGCTGATCCAGCAGGCAGAGCAGTTGGCGAGGGCCGACGTGGCAGCACTGACGGCCGACCATGCCACGCTGGAGCCGGAAGCCCAGGCGGCCGAAGCAAAGGCGGCCGCACTGAAAGCGGCTGGAGAGTCAAACTCCGCCCGAGTGAAAGAGCTCGATAGCCTGGCGGCGCAACGCAATATTTTGAGCATTCTCGACGACCGCCTGGGGGCGCAGCAGCAACTGGTGGCGCTTTACGTCCGTTGGGGCAGCCAGGTGGAGCTGCAACACAAGATCATGCTCCACCTGATGCTGCAGTCCCTGACCATGATTGCGACGATTGTTTTGCTGACCATCCTGGCCGGCTGGGCTTTGCAAGCGGCTTTCGACCAGATTTCGGGGGACCGGCGGCAACGGCAGGCACTGCGGATCATTCTCAATCTGGGGACCCAGGTGATCGGGTTGTTGCTGGTGTTGCTGGTAATTTTCGGCGCACCGCAACAGATGCCGACCATCCTGGGGTTGGCGACGGCGGGATTAACCGTGGTCTTCCAGGATTTCATCCTGGCGTTCTGTGGTTGGTTTGTGCTGATGGGGCGGAACGGCGTCCGAGTCGGCGACTGGGTCGAAATCGACGGAGTCGGCGGAGAGGTGGTGGCCCTCGGAGTCTTCCGTACCTGGCTGCTGGAAACCGGCAACTGGACAGCGAATGGGCATCCGACCGGACGCCGGGTCTCGTTCCTGAACGGTTACGCCATTCATGGAAAGTACTTCAACTTCTCCACCGCAGGACAGTGGATGTGGGATGAGATCAAGGTCAGCATCCCGCCCGGAGCGGAGACCTACCCCATGATCGATAAGATCCGCGAGGCCGCGGTCAAAGCGACCGAGGCGGATGCGCAGATGGCGGAAGAGGAGTGGAAGCGGGTTACGCACGAACAAGGTTCGCCGCAGTTCAGTGCAAAGCCTTCCGTCGATATGCGGCCGGCTGCCGGGGGCGGGGTGGACATCGTGGTGCGCTACGTAACCCGGGCAGGCGTGCGGCTGGAGACGCGCAACCGGCTGTTTGGGACGGTGGTGGAGCTAATGTTGGGAGCGCGGGAAGTCGCCGTGAAATAGCTGGTCTACTATCGACCTCTCTACGACTTGCCCGCGTAGGCGCCATACTCCCAGTCAAAGGGCACACCCGTGTCTCCGAGGATGAAGCGAACGAGGTCCGCAAAGCCTGCTTCCGCGCGCACATCGTTCGACAAGATAACTACGCATCGCTGGCTGGCCTCGATGCAGACCATGGTGTTGGCCGTCTGCTCATCATGGCCACCCTTGTAGAATCCGTGGCCTTGCGGACCGTCGAAGACGACGACGCCGAGCCCCGCTGCCAGATCCTTTCGCTGCTCCTTGACCGGCAACTCCGGGCCAAAAGGGGGGAACTGGTGGGCGGAGGTGATATGCAGTTGCGGCTTGGTCATCTCGGCGCGAGAGGCAGCACTTAGTCCATCACCACGTACCAGGGCTGCGGCAAACTTTGGCAAGTCGGAAATTGTGGTGTCCATAGAGCCTGCCGCGCGCACCTTTGACCGCCGATCGTGTTCCTTTGGCTGGCCCTTATCGTTCCATCCATCGGCGAGATTGGAAGCGAAATCGGGACGCCATACCAGGCTGGTACGGGTCATGCCCAGACGGTCGAAAGTGGCTTTCGTCAGATCGCCGACATCGAGCCCCAGTCCCTGCGCCTTGCGGCCGTGTTCGATGACAAACTGTAGCAGGATGAAGCCTTCACCGGAATAACTGTAGCGTGTGCCTGGATCGAAGTGGATGTGCAGTTTGTGATCCGGTTCGATAAACCAGAAGTTGTTGAAGCCGGTGGAATGGGTGAGGCACATGCGCGGCGTTATCTTCTCCCAGCGCGGATCATTAGCGAGATCGGGATACGGACCGTGCTTGTCCGGGAAGACCGGATCGGGTCCGTAGGTGGTCAGCGGATGATCGAGATCGTCCTTGATGGGAGTGTCGAGGCTGAGCTTGCCCTGGTCAACCAGTTGCATCGTGGTGTAAGCGAGTACTGTCTTGGTGATCGATGCGCCATACATCACCGTGTCGATGGTGAGCGGATCCCCCTTGGCGTTGCGGATGCCGTAAGCCTGGACATAGCCCACCTTGCCCTTGTCGACGACCGCTACCGCCATACCGTTGGCGTGAGTGTCGCTCATGATTTTTTTTACCTGAGCGTCGATCGCTGCGCCGCTCGGAATCGGTTGCCCGATGAGCGGCAACGGAAGACAAAGCAGAGCCAAAAGGAATTTCTTGATCATCATTGTTCTGCGATGCGTCACAGGTGTGGAGCGATGTACCGGGCGAGGAATGCGGCAAAGCTGTGCCAGGCCGGCGTCATTCCGATGGGCACAGCGAGGGCTCCGCCGGCAAAGATGAGGGGAGCGGCCCAGGCAGTGGCCCGGTGAATACGGTGAAGCGAAACGAGATCATACGCGATCACGAAGAGGACGAGGACGCCAAGCCCGGTGACTGCGCCCGCGGCGGTCGGAAGGCCCATCCGGTTCCATGGAAAACGGCCAAATGCGGCTTCGACTAAGCCGATGGTGGCCAGCAGGATCAGGCGCTTGTGAGCGTCAGGCTTTCTGCGAGCGCGCCAGGCAGCAAAGATCACGATGGTAAACGCCACGATACCGATCAGCGGGATGGCCAAAGAGACAGATGGATCGAGGAGACCGATCATCACTTTGCGGCCGAGGGCATCGATGGCGGCGACGACTCCGAGAATGATCATGACCGGTGGAAGACAGAACGCGATCGTGCCCAGGGAACGGTGCCAGGCGACGCGGCGAGCCGAGATGAGAGCAGCCTGCACCACGAAGAGAACCATCCAGAGAGTAAAGACGGCTCCATGGACGTGAAGGATGGGGCTGGGCAACGGCGCGCGCAACATGCCGGCGCGGAAGTAAGTGGGCGAAAAGCCGATGAAGACCACGACGCACAGCAGGATTGCCATGCCGCTGAAGAAGATGCGCTCGGCGGTGCGGTTGACCGGGCGATGGATAGGTAGAGTCTCTGTTGCCATGATCGTGCTCCTGGTTGAAGAGACAGAGTTCTGCCCCGACCGAAAAGACAGTCCTATCAGGGGGAAAATCGTTACCGGAAAGCTATCACACTGAAACCGCAGCAGGATACCAGTTTCGACAGAGGCAGCGAGTCCTGGCGCGAACTTCGAAGTACACCCGCAAAATGGAAGACTACTTCGGGGCCCCAAAAGGCCCCCCTCGAGAAAAAGCGTACTCAGGGGTTTTACAGGGTGTGTGAGAACCAGGATTTACGAATTTAGTCCCGCAGGGACGGCTGAAAGTGTTGAGGATTATCGCGGCCTATTTCCAGCCGTCCTACGGGACTCTTCAACGGTGCATGCCGCCCCAGGACTGCGTCCTGGGCTAGCTAGGTTCAGCAAGGTTCAGCCGTCCCTGCGGGACTCAATTTCTGTGGTGGCCTAACTATTCTGCTGGGCTTTGGTACGGGCTGAAGCCCGTACCTGCTTTCCACTACCATCGGCGGTGAGTTTTCCGCGTCGGGCTTATCCCTGGAGCCGGATTTACGTTTGCGGCGGCGAATCCTCCGGCTACCCCCAAACATCAACAGTAATACCGGGACCTTAGTACAGTGCGAATACTTTACGCTTCAAGGCTTTTTCATCTCTTTCTTGCGCTGCTTTGCACATCGGCGGCCTATGCTGCTTCCGCTCCGAACATCGCGCTGGGGCCGGTAGATGCGGATCTGAGGGCAGGTAAGGCAGACGACGCAATTTCGCGCTTGAATGTGTCGCTGGCCACGGACCCAGCCGACGCCGAGGCTCATCATTTGCTTTGCCGGGTGTACTACCAAGAGGAACGGTGGGATGATGCCATCCACGAGTGCGAAACCGCGGTCAAACTCATGCCCATGGATAGCGGGTATCACCTCTGGCTGGGCCGGGCATATGGAGAGAAAGCCGACAGCATTCATTCCATAAAAGCATATGGACTGGCAAAGAAGGTGCGGGACGAGTTTGAACGAGCGGTCCAACTCGATGGCGACAATGTCGATGCGCTCTCCGACCTGGGGGACTTCTACACGGCTGCTCCGAGGATTGTGGGCGGTGGAAAGAAAAAGGCGCAAGGCGTGGCGCAAGCGCTCGAACAATATGGTCCGGCCCAGGCGCATCAGCTCAAAGGGCGCCTGGCGGAGAAGGAAAAGAACTACGCGTTGGCAGAGACCGAGTTCAAGGCCGCGGTCGAGACCTCACACCATGCTGCCGATGCATGGATGTCGCTCGCGTCTTACTACGCACGCCGCCGGCAATGGGACCAGATGCTGGAGGCGTTGCACGCGGGGATTGATGCGGATGCAAAAGCTGCGAAACCGCACGGCCCCGCTTTGGTAGACGCGGCTTCCCTTCTGAGCCGCAATCACCAGGAACCGGAACTTGCTATCCAGTTGCTGAAGCTCTATCTCGATTCGCCGAATCAATCGGCCGATTCGCCCGCCTTCCAGGTTCATTCGCAGTTGAGCCGCTTGTTAGAACAGCAGGGCGACCATGAGGGCGCCCGGCTGCAAATCGAGGCCGCGGCTGCACTTGCGCACCAGTATCATCCAGCTCTTCCGCGTGCGGTTTCACAGTAGCGAGGCTTCGGCCAAGTGCAAGGGGCGCCCGTCCATCGCCTAAGGTCTGATCGGTTAGCATAAGCAGCTAGAGATGCTTATTTTCAGCCGATGCTGGTTAGCAACTGTTATCGTGCTCGCGGTCTCAAGTGCAGCCCTGGCGGCTCCCACTGAACCGGGGGTCTCCCACGAGCTGGCCTTGGCCCGGGCCGCGCGGGTCTCAGATATTCGTTATCGGCTCTCCTTCACACTCAAGCAACATGAGTCAGCCGTGGCCGGTAGCGAAAAGGTGACTTTTGAAAGCAAGACAGCAGGCGATCTTCCCATCGACTATCGCGATGGCATGATTCAGTCGGCCACCCTCAATGGCCAGCCGATCGCGAAAGACCTCACCAATGGCCATCTCAACCTGCCAGCCATCGCCGGCCAGAACACGCTCACGATCGCGTTCGTCAGCAACGTGGCTCCCGCCGGCAAAGCCATTACACGATATGAAGATAAAGACGATGGCAATGAATACTTCTACACCTTGTTTGTCCCCATGGACGCAAGCATGGCTTTTCCTTGCTTCGATCAGCCGGACCTGAAGGGCAGATTCACGCTCGATGTCGAACATCCGGCCGGTTGGACTGTGATTGGCAACACTGCCCCGATCGCTGCCGACGATGGGCACGCGCACTTCGGAGAGACTCGTCCCATCAGCACCTACCTGTTTGCCTTTGCGGCCGGACCGTTTTCCGCGGTCCATGCAAAGAATGCAAGCGAGCCAACCTTGTATGTGCGCAAGTCGCAGCTTGCCCGCGCTGAGGAGGAGGCGCCGCAAGTACAGAAAATGGCGGCACGCGGGATCGCTTACCTTAGCGACTACTTCGCCCGGCCGTTTCCTTTCCCCAAATATGACCTGGTCCTGATTCCCGGTTTCCCGTTTGGCGGCATGGAGCATGCGGGCGAGACCTTTCTCAACGAAGACGGCGTTCTTTTCCGCTCTACTCCAACGCAGAGCGATTATTTCCGGCGCAACATACTGGTGCTGCACGAGACCTGCCACCAGTGGTTCGGCGACATGGTGACCATGCGCTGGTTCGACGACCTCTGGCTGAAGGAGGGCTTCGCGCAATATATGGCGTACAAAGCCCTGGAGCAGTTAGATCCTGCCTCGAACCCATGGAAGCACTTTTACGAAGACATAAAACCGTTGGCCTACGGGATCGATGAGACCCAGGGCACGACGCCGATCTTCCAGAACATCGCCAACCTCAAGGATGCGAAATCCGCCTACGGAGCAATCGTCTACGAGAAGGCTCCCGCGGTGCTTAAGCAGTTGAATTACTTTCTCGACGAAGACAACTTTCGCCAGGGGCTGCGGCTTTACCTGAAAGAGCATGCTTACGCGAACGCCGAGTGGGCTGACCTCGTGCGCGCGTTCGAGGCGGCCAGCGATCAGGCCGGGCATCACCAGGATGTGCAGGCCTGGGCCAAATCGTGGATTACGCGGCGCGGCATGCCCGAGGTCACTGTCGATTATTCCTGCAATGGCGGGAAGATCACCGCCTTCACCATCCACCAGCGCGATGTTCTGGATGATGGGTATGTCTGGCCGATGGCTAACCAGATTCTTCTCATCTCCGCCGCTCCACGAAAGGCCGCCGGTGCGGCGATCGAGACCATGAAGGTCCAGTGGAATGCTGCTGCCTTTCCTGTGTCCTCCGCCGTGGGGAAGCCCTGCCCCAACCTGGTGTTCGCCAATGAGGGTGATTACGGCTATGGGCGTTTTCTGCTGGATGCGTCGAGCGAGTTGTTCGCGACATCGCTGTTTGATCCGGACTCGCCGCTTGAGGCGAATCCAAGCCTGTTAGCCAGCGTTTCCGATCAGGCCGCTCCGCTTCGGCATACGATGTTGTGGGGAGCGCTGTGGGACTATGTCCACGTGGCGAAAGCGCCTCCGCGCGGTTATGTGGAGCTGGCGTTGAAATCTCTTCCGGAAGAAACGGATGAGTCGCTGGCTCGTATCCAGGGTGCCCGCGTGGGCGAGGCGCTGCATTCCTATCTGCATGAAGGCGGCCGGCAATCACTGGCGCCGCGGGCAGAGTCGGTGATTGCGCGATCGCATGCTCACGGCACCGACGCTTGGTTTGCGCATCGTCAGCTTTCGCAGCTTCCGGTCGATAGCCGAAACGCCTGCAGGGCTGGAGGAGGTAAAGGATCTCCTAAGGGGCAAAGTGGTTGTGCCTGGACTGACGTTGAAGCGGCTCGACCGTTGGGAACTTATCGGTCATTTGATCGCCATGGGCGACCCCGAGGCGGCGGACATCCTGGCTGAGGAAAAGGCCCGCGATCACAGCGGCGAAGGCCAGAAGTACGCATACGCCGCACAAGCCGGAACGCCGACCGCGGAAAGTAAAGCCCGATACTTCGACGAGTATCTTCACTCGCAGACGATCCAGGAAGACTGGATCACGGAAAGCCTGCGTCCATTCAATTTCTGGAAGCAGAGCGCGCTGACCGCGCCGTATCTGATCCAGGCGCTGAACGAATTACCTGACATCAAGCAACACCGGAAGATCTTTTTCCTCGGTGCGTGGCTTGGAGCCTTTATCGAGGGCCAGAACAGCGCGGAGGCGCAGGCCGTGGTGCAAGGGTGGCTCGACGGAGCGAAGATCGATCCCGACCTACGGTTAAAGGTCCTGGAAGTGTTCGATTCGCTCGAACGGACAGTTCTTATCCGTAAGAAGTTTCCCGATTAGGCTCCAAACCCGATCATCGCTTTTTCCTCTACGGCTCGATCCATTCGGGGCGGTGTTCGGGGACCGAGGGTTCATGAGCTCTCCCGTCTGTTCCTTCAGTGTCCTCAGGCGATGAGCTTCGAGAGATGAGGATCTCCGCCAAGCGATTGAGGGCCTCGTGGTCTTCCGGGTGGTCGCGTAAGTACCCCCATACCCATGAAGGACGGGTTGCTGCCGGCGCAACTCCGAAAAACGCGCGAATGGTTCGCTTCTTTATCGCAGGCCGACCAGGCCGCTCACGGATTGGACCAGCTTGGCGGAGTCGTAGCCGATGCCATCCTTGAAGACGATTTCGACCTTTTCGATGTTTTCGATCTTCTCCGCCGGATTACCCCCAAGGACGACGATGTCCGCAGCTTTTCCGGGTGCAATCGACCCAATCGATGTGTCTTTGCCCATGAATATTGCGCCGTTCAGCGTGGCAATGCGGATCGCCTCGACCGGGGTGAACCCGGCTTCGACCAGCAACTCGATATTGCGGCGGTCGCCGAAGCCCGGCACCACGCCGCCGTAGCCCGTGGGATCGCAACCCGCCATCAGTAGTCCGCCCGCAGCTACAAATTCGCGCTCAAAGCGCATTTCCTTTCCCACCACCTGCGCGCCGTCGCCGCGCTCGGCCACCATCGAGCGTCCTTCAAAATATTCCTTGGCGGCTTGCGGGGTGAGGGTCTTGGCGCCTGCATTCTCCCGCTCCACGGGTGGGCGATTGGGAGCAAAGGTCTCAATCACGGCAAGCGTGGAGGTGATCGCCACGTGATGCGCAACCAGATCGCGGATCATCTCCCGCACCTCAGGCGCTGCCACGTCCAGGCTCTTTTCGAGATAGGCCAGGTTGGCCATGAAACCGGGGCACTCGTCCGGGTTTTTCCCCGGGTAGAACTCCGTATCCACCACCAGCCCATGCTCCAGGTTGTCAATGCCAAGCGCAGCTGCCTGCCGGAATCCAATGGAGCAAAGGTGGCCGGTGATCTTCAACCCGTGCGCATGGACGCGGTCAATGGCTGCCTTCAGCTCATCGGCTGTCAGGTAGTTGTATGCCTTGAAAGAGGTCACACCTTCCGCGGCCCAATAGTCCACGGTACGCGCGGCGTCTTCAGCACTCGCTAGCTCGTGCATCTGGACGGCAAAGGTGCCCTTGCCCTCCAGGTACGGGCCGGTCACGTCAAGCTTTGGCCCGGGACTTAGTCCGGCATCGATCTCCCTCTTCAGCTCCAGGTCAGTGTAGGGCTCCAGGCTGCCACCGGTCCTTGCCGTGGTGACGCCACCTGCCAGATACAGGCGGGGAGCGCTATCCGCCGCTTCGCCATAAAGCGCCAAGCCACCTTCGGGTCGTTGGGGCAAAGGATAAAAGAGATGTTCGTGCATACCAACCAGGCCGGGGATGACGGTTTTGCCCGTCATGTCCAACACCTTGGCTTTGGGCGGGTAAGGGCCCGGCGCAGTGCCGGCTTGTACGGCCGTGATCTTACCGCCGGCGATGTCAATGCGCATATTCTCTCGCGGCGCAGAGCCCGTGCCGTCGATCACGCGCACGTGCTCCAACACCAGCGCGGGTGCGTCTTCCATCACGTAGGGCGAAAGTGGAGAAGGCTTTTGCTGAGCTGCAGAGCTCAAGCTCAGCGACAAGCAAATGCAAAGGAACGTTGTTCGTCCCGCGATCTGCACAGCGGAGGCCACAGAGGAAGAGATTGGACTAAGTTCTAACATGCTTGACTCAGCGGCCTTTCACTTCTTGAGCGAGCACGGCCTCTTCGATACGTTGTGCGGCGGCCTGCGCACCGCCGAAGTGATGCATGGATTCGGCGACCCGCCTGGCGGATTGACGGTAAGAGGGCTCGTTCAGCACGCGCTTCACCTTCGTCCCGAACTCTGCCACATCCACCACCTTCTCGCCATCCGCGCCGTTTACCGGCATCACGACTTCGCCCGCGCCTAACGATGCCAGCCGTCGGGCATTGCTCTCCCGCTCCCTGATCGTGGGAATGATCACGGCCGGCGTCCCCGCCTTCAAGGTGGTCATCACCGAGCTGTGGCCGCCGTGAAACACAATCAGGTCGCACCGTTCCGCCATGAGCGGCCCCGCAACATACGCCGCATGGCGAAAGTTCTGCGGCAGAGTTCCAAATTCTTCCGGCAGTTCCTGATAGCCCGTGGTCAGCACAACGTCCACAGGTTCGTCCGCCAGCGCCGCAATCGCCGCGCGAATCACCACGATCGAATCGCATGGTCCGGCCCCCGTAAAATAGCGCGGATTCCCCGAATACACCCAGATGAGAGGCCGCCCGCGCCCGTGCCCATTTTTCCCGCCTAGTTCCTCCACCCACGCCGGCAGCGCAGCATCGTTGCGCTGGAACACCATCGGCCCGATGTACGTCACCTCAGCATCTGCCGGTACTGGATCTGTCTCCGGCGTTCCCACAATCAACGCCAGATCCCCTGCCATCAGATCGACAATCCGCTTCACCGGCGCCAGTCCATACTCCTGCGCCACCGCACTGAAGTGCGCCGAAGAGCTCGGCAGCCCGGCAGGGCGCTCGTCCTCCCACCACGTGAAGCCGCGGCTCGCCGGATGAATATTCCCTTGCAATACGGTCGCCAGCGGCACCTTGGCAATACGCGCTGCCAGGCACGCGATCGGCTCAAACGAGTCGACCACCATGTCCGGCGCATAGTCACGTATCAGGTCAACGTAGACGGCAGTGGCGTCGCGCACGTACTCCTCGCTGGTGTACAAGCCGGCAAAAAAGTGCTCCACGTCCCATCCCCCGGCCACCATCGTCAGATCGAACGCGGGCGCCGGCATCGGCCGCGCCGGCATCGGCAAATTCGTCAGTCCCGCTTCGGCGATCAGCCTGCTGGGCGCAGGCGCGGGATTGAAGACGGCGACCTCGTGGCCGCGATCGCTAAGCGCGCGCGCAATGGGAACCATGCGCGTGGGAAGACCAAGGTCATTGGCCGGAAGCATGGTGATGAGAAATTTGGCCATTCGGCTCCTTGCGAATCACTGTCCCTGGGGCCTGACGCGACTGCCGAACTGCACGCAATTTACTTACAAGTTGGGCCGTGCATGGGAAAACCTGAAGAAATCAGATTGGGAATAGGATTGCCCGAACTTAATCGCTACACAGATGCGCTGTCAAGAACGATGCGGTAAACAGACGGCCGCTCACCAATCCGTCACGAACTAACCCCGCTTAAACCCGGAAGTCTTCCACTCTGCATATAACAGGTTGATCGCCGAGCCAATGGTACAGCCCAGGACCAGATCGGCAGATCCTTGTACTTCCCCGGCACCACATAACGGTGCTCTGCTTCCTCAACCGGAACGCCAGTCCGATACAGGCGAGACCTCTTGGGGCGGTCTTAGCCAACTCAGAACCATGCAAGCTAGTTCGCGCCCGAAATGTCAAATGTCACAATCCCTCCCAAGCGGCAGATGCTGGCCTCCAACAGTCATCCAATTTTGGTTACGTCAACACCCCGCATGTTTGTCGGCAATAGATCCTGTGCGACGCACCGAATCGTAGCTAACGTGAGAAGATTCGCTGTCCTGGAGTATTTGGTATGCCTTGTCCCGAACTAAAGGAGTTGGAAGCAAGCTTCGAGAAATATACAGAACGCCGAAACATGGCGATCCGTCCTGAACGCGAGAGACGGAAGGGACTTCTAGGGTCCCACCGGCTTGGGCAGTTTCGAATGCGCTACCTGATCCAGGTTCACAGCAGGAACTGTGATACTTGCCGGCACGATCTTTGATCTCCGTAAAGGGAGGCGACATCTCCCTTCTCATCCAGGTGCTGACAAACTTCACACTGAAACATCCAACTTCGAACTTGCTTTTTTTGCCGGCTGACGCAAGCCGTGATCGTAGAGGTAGGTGCCGAGCTGCTTCGCAGTCATTCCGCCCACTTTATCGCTTCCATGTGCGAAGACCCGAACTCGGCGTAACCCTGTACTTTTCGATGAGCAGTGCAAAATACACAAGCAAAGTCTCCATACCGGGTCCTTGAAAACATGTTCTGGCATTGATTTCGATTTTAGAAGATGATGCCGATACATCCTCGCGGCGAGGTTTTTCGTCAACATGACCCGTGTTTCGAAACGCAACCTTGTAATCACTGGTGTCGGAGTGCTTTGCCTGTTCGTGCTCGGCGTGATCGTCGGGGCACGGCCGAACCACGTCTCGGGCGCACAGCCGGGGCCGCCTACGGATGTCGAAGTGGTTCAGGTTGAGCGCAAGGATGTTCCGATTTTCGGCGAATGGATCGGCACCCTCGACGGGCTCGTGAACGCCGACGTCCGGGCGCAGGTCACAGGGTACTTGCAAAGGCAAGGCTATCAGGAAGGCGCGTTCGTCAAAAAGGGTCAGCTTCTTTTCCAGATCGACCCGCGCCCATTTCAGGCAGCCCTCGATCAGGCCGAGGGCCAACTGGCCCAGGCGAAGGCCGCACTCGCCAATGCCATAGCCGTGCAGGGCCGCACCGATCTTGACGTCAAACGGTACAAGCCCCTGGCAGAAGAACAGGCCGCCAGCCAGCAGGATCTCGACAACGCCGTGCAGAACAACCTGGCGGCCCTGGCCACGGTGGAAACCGCCAAGGCCCAAATCAAGACGTCTCAGGCCGCGGTGGAAACGGCAAAGATCAATCTTGAGTTTACCCGGCTGGTTTCCCCCATCGATGGCATCGCCGGGCAAGCCCAGCTGCAAGTGGGCGCGCTGGTCAATCCCAGCAGCGGGCCGGTCACTTCCGTTTCCACGGTTGAGCCTATCAAGGTTTACTTCACGGTCGGCGAGCCCCAGTATCTTGCCTGGCGGAAACGCTTCCCCACGGAGACGAGCCGCCAGGAAGCCGACAAAGCTTTGCGCCTGCAACTGATTCTGGCCGACGGTTCCACCTATCCGCACGAGGGGCGGTTCTACTTTGCGGATCGGCAAGTCAACGAGGGTACGGGGGCCATTCGGATCGCCGGGCTATTTCCTAACCCGGGCAACATCTTGCGTCCCGGCGGCTACGCCAAAGTGCGCGCCATCGTCAGCCTGCAACATGACGCGCTGCTGGTTCCTCAACGCGCGGTGTCAGAGCTGCAAGGCGCATACCAGGTCGCCGTGGTGGATGGAGACAACAAGGTGAGCATTCGAACCGTCACGGTCGGTGACCGTGTCGGTGGCATGTGGGTGATTGCCGGTGGGCTCAATCAGGGAGAAAGAGTCGTCGCCGAGGGAGTGCAAAAGGTGCGGCAGGGCGCAAAAGTGAACCCCCGGCCGTTTGCGCGCGGAAACCAGGGATAGATAGCCCGATGTCAAAATTCTTCATCAACCGCCCTATCGTCGCCATGGTTATTTCGATCGTCATGGTATTGGTTGGCGGGCTCACCATCCTGAGCTTGCCCGTCGCCCAATTTCCCAACATCACCCCGCCCGAGATTCAGGTGCTGGCCACCTACGTCGGGGCGGATGCGCAGACCCTGGAACAAAGCGTTGCCACGCCCATCGAGCAGCAGATGAATGGCGTGGACAACATGAACTACATGTACTCGCTGAATGCCACCGCCAATTCAATCACCAGCCTGATTGTGGACTTCGATGTAAAAACCGATCCCAACACCGATTTCATTCTCACCCAATCCCGCGAAACGCAGGCGGCGTCTCAGCTTCCGGCCGACGTCACCAACTACGGAGTCACGGTTCGAAAATCAGTGACGGCCCCGCTGATGTGGGTCGCCGTCTATTCGCCGCATGGGACGTATGATGCCAGGTTTCTCGCCAACTACGCGTACATCAATCTTGTGGATCCCATCCTCCGTTCACCGGGCATTGGCAACGTTACGGTATTCGGGGCCGGCCAGTACGCGATGCGGCTTTGGGTAAAACCCGACCAGCTGGCAAAGCTGGGGATCACGGTCCCTGACATCGTGACCGCCGTGCAAGCGCAAAATACCGTGAACCCCGCGGGTAAGGTAGGAGGCGAGCCTGCGCCCAAGGGACAGGAATTTACCACCACCGTTCTGGCGCAGGGCCGCCTCATCTCACCGGAAGAATTCGGCAACATCGTGGTTCGCGAGACTCCCGATGGGGGCACCGTGCGGGTGCACGATGTGGCCCGTATCGAGCTTGGCGCCCAGGACTATAGCGTCGCCGGCCGCTTTGACGGGAGGCCGGGCGCCATTATTGCGTGCTATCAATTGCCCGGCTCCAACGCGGTCGACGCTGCTGCCGGGGTCAAGAAACTGATGGCGCAAATGAAACAGCGCTTTCCCGAAGACATGGACTTCGCCGTGTCGCTGGACACGACTCGTTCGGTTACGGAAGGCATCAAGGAAATCATCAAAACCCTTGTGATCGCCCTCGTCCTGGTGATCCTCGTTGTCTATCTTTTCCTGCAAAGCTGGCGTTCCACGTTGATCCCCCTCTTGGCCGTGCCGGTTTCCCTCGTGGGCACATTCGTGTTCTTCCCTCTTTTGGGTTTTTCCATCAACACGCTTTCTCTCTTTGGCCTGGTACTGGCGATTGGGCTGGTCGTCGATGACGCCATCGTGGTGGTCGAGGGCGTGGAGCGCCACATCGAGGAGGGGCTCACTCCAAAGAACGCTGCTTTCAAAGCAATGGAAGAGCTCTCCGGCCCGGTGGTAGGCATCGCGCTCGTTCTCTCCGCTGTATTTGTGCCCACAGCCTTCATTCCCGGAATTACCGGAAGGCTTTATCAGCAGTTCGCAGTGACGATTGCCATCTCCGTGGTCCTCTCCGCGTTTAACGCGCTCACGCTCAGCCCCGCGCTGGCCGCGCTGCTTCTCCGCCCTCGGCAACCGAGCCGCGGCCTGCTCAGGCGATTCTTCGATTGGTTCAATCGCGTGTTCGAGCAAACCACCGAGGGATATGTCCATTGGAGTGGAGTACTGCTCAAAAAAACCGCCGTCCTGGTTGTGCTACTGGCGGGCTTTGGGATTGCAGCGGGCTTTTTCGCCAGCCGCCTGCCGTCTAGCTTTCTCCCTGACGAAGATCAAGGGTATGCCTATGTGAATCTGCAACTGCCCAACGGAGCTTCGTTGGAACGGACGACTGCGGTTGCGGCGGATGTCGAAAAAATCATCATGAGTACCCCCGGAGTTCAGCACACGACGAGCGTCGTGGGCTTCAGTCTGCTCAGCTTTGTTCGTACCAGCTATAACGCGTTTTTTTCTGTTGCTCTCAAGCCCTGGGACACGCGCACGGCGAGAGCCCAGCAATTTCAATCCATCAAGGCTCATCTCAACCAGCAGCTAAGTAAATTGCCTGCGGGAGTCGCCTTCAGCTTTTCGCCGCCTGCCATTCCGGGTGTCGGCACTGCCGGCGGATTCACCTTCCTCCTCGAGGACCGTTCGGGAGCCGATATTCCGTTCCTTACCAGGAACCTCGCCGTTTTTCTTGACGCTGCTCGCAAGCGGCCGGAAATCGCCAGCCTCACCACCACTTTCCTGCCCAGCGTCCCGCAGGAATTTGTCGACGTCGACCGCGACAAGGTGCTGAAGCAAGGGGTGAACCTAAACGATGTTTACCGCACCATCCAGGCGTTTATGGGCGGTTACTTCATCAACTACTTCAATCGCTTTGGCCGCCAGTGGCAGGTGTATATCGAAGCCGAGGGTGAGTACCGCGGCAGAGCGGAGAACGTCGGACAATTCTATGTCCGCAACAACAGGGGAGAGAACGTTCCGTTGTCGACGCTGACCACGCTCAAGCCGCGCTCCGGCCCGGAATTTACTATGCGATTTAACGAGTACCGTTGCGCGCAAATCAACGGCAGTGCCGCGCCTGGCTATAGCTCGGACCAGGCAACGGCGGCGCTGGAAGCAGTGTTCAAGCAAACCATGCCGCGAGAAATGGGCTTCGACTACTCCGGTATGTCGTTTCAGGAACAGAAAGCCCGGGAGGGTGTTCCGCCGGCGCTGATCTTCGGGCTTTCGCTGTTATTCGTTTTTTTGATTCTTGCCGCACTTTATGAAAGCTGGTCGCTGCCCTTCAGCGTATTGCTGAGCACGCCGGTGGCGATCTTTGGCGCCTTCTTCGTGCTGTGGCTTCGCCGCGTGCTTCTGAGCGCGTTCCTACCTGCTTACCTGGTTCAGATCGAGGCCGACGTCTACTCGCAGATCGGGTTGGTGATGCTGATTGGCCTGGCGGCCAAGAACGCGATTCTCATCGTCGAGTTCGCCAAGGATCAGTACGAGCAGGGAAAGCCGCTCGCCGACGCGGCGCTTGAAGGCGCCAGGCTCCGGCTGCGGCCGATCCTGATGACGTCGTTCGCATTTATTCTCGGCTGCGTGCCGCTGTGGACCGCGACCGGCGCCGGCTCGGTGGCGCGCCAGATCATGGGAACCACGGTGATCGGCGGGATGATGGCCGCCAGCGCCTTCGGGATCTTCTTCGTTCCGGGAATTTTCTACCTGGTGGAAAGAGTATCTGGCGCCGGTGAAGGGAATATGGCCGCGCCGTTGCCGAAAACGCCTTCCACGGAACCGGGTGATTGAGAATCCAGGGGCCGCGATCAGCCGGATGAAAACACAAACGGAGTTACCCCTCATGAAGCTTGCACGATCACTGACTGCGCTGTTGGCTCCCGGCTTGCTCGCCGGTTGCATGGTCGGTCCCAATTACCGTCGACCGGCCGTACAAACTCCAACTGTATATCGTGATCTATCCGAGAACCCCCAGCTTCAGGCTCAGGCTGCCTCGTATGCGGACCTTCCCTGGTGGCAGGTCTTCAAGGACACGAAACTGCAAGAGCTCATTCGCCTTGCGCTCAAGCAAAACTATGATTTGCAGCTGGCTACGGAGCGCATCGTTGCTGCGCGCGCCGAGCTTGCCATTACCCGCTCGAACTTGTTTCCTCAAGTGCAAGGCAACGGCAATTTCATCGGTGGACAGCAAAACACTGCCCAAAGCAAATACAACTTTCTCACCCTCACTGCCGATGCAGCGTTCCAACTGGATCTCTTCGGCCGTCTGCGTCGTGCCACTGAGGCCTCAAGAGCCCAACTGCTGGCTACGGAAGCCGCGAGGCAAACAGTCGTATTAACGCTGGTGAGTGATGTTGCCGCCGACTACTTCACGCTCCTGCAACTCGACCTGCAACTCCAGATCACGCGCGATACGGTGAAGACACAGATAGATTCGGTCAAACTCACCAATCTGCGGCTGAGCCACGGTGTGGCCACTAAACTCGATGTGCTCCAGGCACAGCAAGTACTCGATACGGCGAATGCCTCCATTCCTGATCTGGAACGGCAGATCGCCCAGGAGGAAGACGCGATCAGCATCCTGCTTGGCAATTACCCGCAGGGTGTGCCGCGCGGGCTTCCCCTGGTGGCGCAAACACTTCCCCCCGAAGTACCGCCGGGCCTTCCCTCCTCCATCATCGAACGCCGGCCAGATATTCGCGAGGCGGAACAGAACTTGATTGCCGCGAACGCCGAAATCGGAGTCGCGAAGGCTGCATTTTTTCCGCAAATTTCGCTGACTGGCTCTGGAGGCGGTTCTTTCGGGAGAAGCAGTACTTTCTCGAGCCTCATGAGTTCGCAGCTTGGCATATGGTCTTACGGTGCACAAGTAAGCCAGCCGATTTTTACCGGGGGCGCCTTGCGCGGGAATCTGCACCTGGCTGAATCGCAGCACCAGCAGGCCTTGCTCGCCTACCGGCAGACCATTCAGCGAGCTTTCGGCGACGTCTCCGATGCGCTCATCGGCTACCAGAAGTTGCATCAGGTGCGACTGCGCCTGGAGGATAGCGTCGCGGATCTACAGGAGTCTGTCCGCCTGTCGAACATGCGCTACAAAGGGGGTACCACGACCTACCTTGAAGTGTTGGATGGCCAGCGATCGCTGTATTCCGAAGAACTGACGCTCGCCGAGGCGCGCGGAAGCGAGTATCAAAGTCTGGTGCAGCTTTACCGGGCCCTCGGCGGGGGCTGGCAATGAAAATGCATTTTTAGGTTACATTGCCTCCGTTGACTGGACGGAACGATCACCGCCTGCGAAGGAGCAAGACTCCGACGAAGTGTAACGGTACGTTCCGTCCTGTCACTGGGTTTCATGCACAGCCCAAGAAGAGCTCTGTTCCATATCTTCAGGCGGATGCTCGCCAGTCACCAACGTAGCCTTAGTGCAGCACATGTGCACGGCCAACCGCTGGCGCAACACCCAATCCTTGGCCTTTTGGGAATGACTTGACATGCCAATACATCTAGGTATACGCTCCCGACACTGAGAGGTAGAGGTATAGAATGGCCCGGTATGACCTTCAGGGAAGTCTGGATCTGCTCGTGCTGAAGACGCTGGCTCAACGCGGAAAGCTGCACGGCTATGGCATTGTTCTGCACATAGAGCAGGCCAGCGATGAATTGCTGCAGATCGAAGAAGGATCGCTTTATCCCGCGCTCCACCGTATGGAGCAGAGCGGGTGGCTTTCTTCCGAATGGGCACAGTCCGAACGTGGGCGGAGAGCAAAGTATTACAGGCTGACAGCTGCCGGACGCAAGCGGCTGGAGCAAGCAGTACAGGATTTCGATGGCCACGTGAAAGGGGTCCGCGCGGTCCTCCGGTATGTGTGAGGTCTGGCATGGGGATGTTAAATCGCTTCCTGAATCTTTGGCGGCGCGACCGGCTCCAAGCAGATGTCGAAGAAGAGATCCGCTCGCACCTCGAGATGCGGGCCGAAGATAACACGGCGTTTGGTATGCCGCCTGAGAAGGCAGTACGGTTGGCACGACTGAGGTTTGGGAATCCGCAAGCGATCGAGGAACAGACATACGCGGCCGATGCGATGCTGAAGTTCGATGAACTGGGTCGCGATCTGAAGTATGCAATGCGCCAGATGCGGAAGAACCCTGGTCCTTCTGCGATCATGCTCATCACGCTGGCCCTCGGCATTGGCGCAAATAATGCTATGTTCAGTTTTTCCGATGCGATTCTGCTACGCCCGATGCCTGTAACACGCCCGTCAGAGGTCATGACCGTCGCCGACACTACCCAGGATGATCCATCGGGAGGTTTTTCCTACCCTGATTATGGGGAAATCCGGGCGGCCAATCGTTCTTTCTCCGGACTGCTCGCATATCGACTGACTACTCTAAGCGTCTCGAACCGAGCAGGTCTACCACCGCGAGTGCGGCAGGCAATGATGGTTACTGATAATTTCTTTTCCACGCTGGGCGTGGAGCCTTTTCTGGGGCGAGCGTTTACCCAGAACAACGCATCAGCGACGGCCACGGGTCCTATTGTGATCGTTGGCTACACTTTTTGGGCGAGCGAACTCGGGGCCGATCGCGGAGCGATCGGTCAGACACTTCGCATCAATGGAATTGCATTCACCATTGTGGGGGTAGCCCCCCAATCGTTTACCGGCATTGATCGATTCTTTCCACCCTCCGTCTATGTTCCATTGTCGATGTGGGGCCGTCTGGAAAACACGACGGATGGTCCTTTGGAAGATCGTGCGCGACATGAACTAAACGTCCTTGGACGTCTCCGGCCCGGCGTTTCGCGAGGCTCCGCCCAGCTCGAAGCAACTGCGCTCAGCAAAAACCTCGAGCGCTCTTATCCGAAAACTGACGCCGGACGGCGCATCATGGTTTGGACCGGATTGCAGTCCATTGTTGCCAAGGAACCGTCGCGGCTGGCAATGGTGGCTATGCTGTTAGGGCTTTCGGCTATCGTTCTGGTGATTGCATGTGTGAACGTGGCAAATATCGCACTGACGCGCGCATTGGCGAGAACCCGCGAAATCGCAATCCGTCTCTCGATAGGCTCGGGCACGACGCGTTTGGTGCGGCAATTGATCACCGAGAATCTGGCTCTCGCGTTGCCTGGAAGTCTGGCTGGCGTGGCCTTTGGGTACGCGGGCGTTCTGCTGCTGAGAAGAATCCAGATTCCCAGTGACCCTCCATTCGTTCTGGACTTGCGGATAGACGCACGCCTCCTGACGTTCAACTTAATTGTGGCTGTGCTCAGCTGCCTCCTGTTCGGACTCGCTCCGGCATTGCAATCGCGGCGTGTACACCTCGTTTCGGCGCTCAAAAGCGGTGGTGTCGACGGCGCCTCGCGCACGCGAGGGCGGAACGTTCTTGTGGTGAGTCAAATTGCATTGGCGATGGTGTTGCTGTCAGCGGCCACCGCACTTTTGGGAGGCTTTCGGAAGATGCTCACCGCCGATCCCGGATTCAGGACCGATCATCTGGTCGCCGTAGCTCTCGACCCCTCGGTACTGCGCTATTCCAGCGATCAAACACGGACGTTTTACCGCAGGCTTGTTGAGGACCTTCGGTCGTCGCCCGGCATTGAGTCTGTCAGTTTAATGGAGTCGGTACCCCTTTCGCTGGACCAAAGCAGCGTGACCGTGGTGCCGGAGGGGGTTCAACTGCAGAAGGGCCGCGAAAGTGTCACCGTCCTCGGCGGAGCGGTGGACCGAAGCTACTTCGGCACGCTCAAGATCGCAGTCGTGCGTGGACGGGCATTCAATGTTGACGATCAACCTGCCTCGCCGCGCGTTGCGATCACCAATGACGAATTTGCGAAGAGATATTGGCCGAACCAGGATCCGATCGGCAAGCGAATTCGACTGAACCGCCGAGACGGACCAATGGCAGAGATAGTGGGTGTAGCCAGGACGGTACCTTACCTGTTGCCATGGGAACAATCCCAACCCTACGTTTACTTGCCATATGAGCAGAACCCGCGCCCGTCCATGAGCCTCGTTGCCAAGTCAGCCGACAATTCGACGGCACTGGCGGCACGATTGCGCAGGACCATTCAGAAACTCGATCCGGAAATGCCTTACAGCATTCGAACGGTCGCATCGTTCGCTCAATCGACGCTCAGCAATTGGTTGGTACTGATCCAGATGATAACCATCATGGGTGTTTTGGGGCTGATTCTTGCTCTGGTCGGACTCTATGGTCTTATCTCGTATTCGGTGAGTCGGCGCACGGCGGAGATTGGGGTGCGGATGGCGATGGGTGCCAGCCGAGGCAACATCATGCGGCTCGTGCTGCGGGGGGCCACATTCCTCAGCGCGACGGGAGTCATGATTGGAAGCGCACTAACCGCAATGGTCGCACCGGCACTTTCAGCAGGATTAGTAGGGCTGAGCGCAATAAATACGGTAAGCTACGTTGCCATCCCGGTGTTGCTGCTGCTTGTGAGCATGGCGGCATGCTACGCCCCGGCAAGACGAGCCGCAAACCTCGATCCAGTGCGAGCCCTGCGTTACGAATAGCGCCTATCCAGTAGTGAAGAACTGGGTGTGACCCTTGGACATTCGTCCGAATTTAATTCCGGTAGATTCGGGACAGGTTCGATGAGTACCGTTGCGCGCAAATCAACGGGAGTGCCGCGCCTGGATATGCGCTCATCGGCTACCAGAAGCTGAATCAGGTCCGACTGCGCCTGGAGGATAGCGTCGCGGATCTACTGGAGTGTGTCCGCCTGTCTAACATGCGCTACCATTTCCCAAATGGTGCTCCACGCAAGTGCGAACGCGCTGGCGAACTCCGCGTACTGCGTGAAGGTCGCAGCTTTGCTAGGTCACCGATTCCGCCAGCGGGAGCCACACCTGGAAGCGGGTGTCTCCGGGGACTGAGCTCACGTGAATATCGCCCTTGTGCTTTCTCACGATCCGCTGTGCCGTGTCCAGACCGAGTCCTGTTCCTTTTCCAACCCCTTTCGTGGTGAAGAATGGTTCAAAGATGTGTGATCGGACTTCCGGTGCGATTCCCGGACCGTTATCGCCAATTTCTACGACAACATAGTGGTCCTCGCGAAAGGTTCGTAGTCGTAGCTCACCCTTGCCTGCCATGGCGTCCACGGCATTCTGAATCAGATTGGTCCAAACCTGATTGAGCTCACTGCCAAACGAATCCACCAGAAGAGGAACCGGCTGGTACTCGCGCCGCACACTGACTCCATTTCTCAATTCGTGATTCAGAATCGTCAGCGTGGTTTCCAGGCTTCGTACGATATCCACGTCCTGCAACCGGGCCTGGTCCAGATAGGTATACTCCCTGATCGTCTGCACCAGCTCAGAGATTCGCGCCGTACTGTTCCTTATGACGTTTAACAGAACTGCCGATTCCGCAGATGCTGCGAGTCGTGCTACCGCAGCCTGCGCCGTAGCCGAATCGAGGTTCACCAACAGGGATTCCAACGCCTCGGGCTGCATATTATATTTGGCCAGAGTCGCCGACAGTTCCCACGTGTCTTCCTGAGCGTGCGGGTGCAACACCGTGTTCAACCCATCTTCCAGGTCAGAAAGCGAAAGTGGATCAGGTGGAGAAGTGTTGGCTTGCGTCATGGCTGCCTCGATCCTTCCGATCTCTGCTTGCTGCGCATCGCCGGGACTTCGGCGCCCCAGCTCGAAGCTAGTACTTCTGAGTTTCGCCAGCATTCCCTCCAACCGGCGCGTCGCCCGTATCGCCGCAGCAGCTGGATTGTTGAGCTCGTGGGCCAGACCCCCCGCCAGCTTACCCAGCGAAACCAGGCGATCGTGCTGTTGTTCGATGCGCGTGCCTTCTCGAACCCGTTCGGACATCATGGCCACCAGGCTGGTGGTCAATTCTGGCATCTTCTGCACCAGCTCTGGGAAGAGCGAAACAGGAAATCGCAGAAGGCGGCCGTCGCTTATGGCTCGCCCACCCACCGTGAACTTCTTCATTCTGGAAAAGGGATAGACGCCGCTGATCTCCCCGGCGTTAGCCGGGAGGACCACCGTGTCACCGCCAAATTCACCGCGCCATTGAAAGGCGCCCTCCAGGAAGACGAACATCCAATCCGGTGGGTCTCCCTGGCGCACGAAGTTTTCTCCCGTTTGGAGAACCATTTCCTCCGCGTGGCTCAGAAACCAGTCAATCTGGTTGTCCGGCAAGTCCGCGAATGCGGCTATGCGACGTAATTCCCCTGAGCTGACCATGGAGACGCTTATCCCTCTTTTGAAACTATGCTATGCCCTTTCCATGAGCGCACTCCCCCATCATTACGCTTTTTGGACTGCGTCGAGAGACCTAATCCGGGATGTAATCCGGCGACAGCATACCGGTTGCAGGCCGCCACTGGGGATAAGCGACTGGGGACAGAGGAAAATACCCCAATGAATGAAGCAAACGACATTGCAGAACTGCCCGTCTAGATGGGGTACGTTTCGTCTCGAAGATCTCCAGGCAAAGAATTCACGACCGGCTTGGTGTTCGAGTTTTTTGCTAAGGCCTGCCTCAACCGCGTCCCAATGATTGCCTCAAATGCGCGCTCCGGATAATCCGGCCACGGACCTCGGTGCCCAGCCCCATACTCCGGAGACAGCTCCCCGCTGTTTCAAGGTTGGCCCTCTCGTACCTCGAACATATTTCTTCCAATTCTCAGCCGCATTGATCTCAATCAATCAAACCAAACATTAGTAATCGCAAGGGCAGAACGGATTCCGACGCCGGCCGGAGAAGGGTATCTTCTAAGTTGTCATCTGGTGGGACAGCAGAGCAAAATGCTTTCAGGGTATGGAGTGCAATAGTCAGCTTCCTTTCACCTGTGACGTGAAAGGCTCACTCTCTGATATCACGATCGCATGGGACGGGACTTCATTCGGAATAGAAGAGATCGAGATACATAACGGTAAGAAGACTATTTGGCACGAGGCCTGGTCGAACATCACGCCGACTTCTTTTGTTCAAACAGGAGATGTCACTCAACCGGACGGATCCATCACTCGTTTCTTGACGATACGAGGCACCAAAGAAAGAGCCAATTAACCGCGTTCTAAATGCCACCAGATGAATGACCAGCGAAACGATCAGTCAGCGACGGTCGAAGTCAGGCCCGCAACCCAGCAAGCGCAGCCCGCGCTTTCCAACCTGTACCAACTCTACATCCACGATTTCACCGACTTCGTACAGCAGCCGCTTGGAGATGACGGCAGGTTCGACTACGATCCGCTTCCGCCATACTGGAGTGAGTCGAACCGATTCCCGTTCATCGTTTGGGTGGATGCGAAATTGGCAGGTTTCGCTCTCGTTAAAAAGGGATCGGACTTCTCTGGGAAGACTGAAGTCTGGGACATGGCCGACTTCTTTGTTGTGCGCGGCGTACGCGGCAAAGGCGTCGGCTACAGCGTTGCGAAGAGCATCTGGCAGCAATTCCCGGGACCGTGGGAGGTTCGTGTGATCACGGCCAATGTGCCGGCCCGGCAGTTCTGGGCGAAGGCGATCTCTCGCTTCCTGGGCAAGACAATAGAGCCTGAACTCGTCACTAAGGGCGAAGAAACTCGCTACCTCTTCCTGTTTGAATCCGAAGCAAACCCCTTGGACGATCCGCAATAGAGGGTGGTCACTTGCTCTTTATGAGCTCTGGTTTCTACGGGTGGTGTGGAGGCGATGCGGTCGTGGCACTTTCCCCGATTCTGTGAGAGCCGGATCGTTCGTCACTCGCTGCGCAGGACGGCCATGGGCTCTGTGGAGGCAGCGCGGCGGGCAGGCAGGTAGCAGGCCAGCAAGGCTGTCGCCAACAGGATCAAGCCCACCGCCGCAAAGGCGGAGACATCAAACCTGCCAATGCCGAACAGCATGCCTTGCATGGTGCGCCCCACGAAGTATGCGCCGGCCAGCCCCAGAACTAAACCGGCGGAAGCCAGGATCACGCCTTCTTTGATAACCAGGCCGACAACTCGCCCGCGAGTCGCCCCCAACGCCATGCGCAATGCAATTTCGTGGGCGCGCTGGCTGACGGAAAAGCTCATCACGCCATAAATGCCCACAGCGGCCAGCAACAAGGCCACTCCCGCGAAGGCGGCAAAGAGAACCATGCTGAAGCGATCACCGGCTAGTCCCTGGTCCCTTATCTCTTCCATCGTTTTCGTATCAGAAAGCGCGATCTGCGGATCGGCAGAGTGCACGGCGGCGGCGATACTCTTCGTCATCGAAGCAGGATTCTCCGCGGTGCGCACGCCTATACCCGCATTCGGCCACGGTATCTGCCAGAACGGAACGAGCATCTCGGGAAAATCCTGACGCACTCCGAAATCGCGCACGTTGTGAAACACGCCGGCAATCTGCCATTCCACCGGCGGGCCCAGTTTGGTGACGCCCGGAATCAACTGCTCCACCAGCAGCCTTTGTTGCAAAGGATCGGCACCGCCCAGATACTTGCGCGCTAACTCCTCGTTAATGACCGCTACCTTTACGCTCGACCCCGTATCCTGCCCGTTGAAAAACCTTCCCTTGTCGAGGCGAATGCCATAGGTCTGAAAATAGTCCGGCGTGACCATGCCGAACCCGGTGAGGGGACGCTGGGAGGGGTCAACGACGCCGGGTTTGCCGGCGATGAGGAAGGGCATACCGAAGCCCGCACCTTGCAGTGGCCTGCTGGTCGCCACCGCGACATGCGAGACTCCCGGCAGAGCCTGAATGGCCGCCGTCATGCGCCGGTAGTAGGAGATGATCTGGCCGGGCTCTTTGGAGCGGGAGTCAGGAGCCTGAAGATAGAAGGTCAGAATGTGGTCGGTGCGAATGCCCAGATCGACATTCAGCAAATTACGGAAGCTGTGAATGGCTAATCCCGCCCCGGCGAGTAAGGTAAGCGCCAAAGCAAACTCGCTCACCACCAGCGCCCTGCGCAGGCGATGGCGTCCACTGCCGGTGCCGGTGCGGCCACCCTCCTTGAGCGGCTCGGCAGGATCGATCCGCGAGGCATACCAGGCCGGGACACAGCCGAAAAGAAGACCAGTGAGCGTAGTGACGGCGATGGCGAAGCCGAGGATGGGCAGGTTTATTCGCAGATCCGCCTCGGTGGGCAGAGTACCGCGCGGCATCAACGCGAGCACGCCTTGCAGCAAGGCATACCCGAGGGCGATGCCAAGGGCTCCGCCGATAAAGGCCAGCAGCAGATTTTCGGTCAGAAGCTGCTCGAAGATCATGGCCGGGGTCGCGCCCAGGGAACTGCGGATGGCCATTTCCTTTTGCCGGCTCATGCTCCTGCCCAGCAATAGATTGGCCACGTTGGCGCAAGCGATCAAGAGAACAAAGCCCACCGCGCCCAGCAGCAGCCATAAGATAAGCTGCGTCTCTTTAGGAACCCATTCCAGTTTTTCCGGGTCCACCTGGGCTCCCCAGCCGTGATTGCTCTTGGGGTAGGCCTGCGCGATATGCGCGGTGACGTTATCCATATCGGCTTGTGCCTGCTTGATCGTGACTCCCGGTTTCAACCGTCCCATCACCAGCAGCCAATGAAAGTCGTGGTTGATCTGCTCCGGCGTGAAGACCAGAGGTACACACACCTGGGCGGGGGCGCGATCGGCCTGCCCTGGAGCCGTTATGCCGACCACCGTGCGTGGGGAGCCATCGATACTCATCGTCTTACCGATGATGTGGGGATCGGCGCCCAACGTCTGCCAAAGCTTGTGGGTCAGGATGACGACTTGATCCTTGCCTGCCTGCCCTTCTTCCGGTAGAAAATCACGCCCCATGGCGAACGGGCTCCCTAACATGGTGTAGTAGCCGGGCGTGTAGCGGGCTCCCTCGACGCTGATGGGTTGGTCTTTACTGGAAATGTTGAACTGGCCCTCGGCGACGGCGTTCAGGTCCTGGAAGGTTGTGTTCTGCCGGCTCCAGTCGAGGTAATCGCCGGCCGAAACGCCGTTGGGATGGCCACTCACTTTGGACCAGACCACGACCAGTTGGTCTGGATTGGGAAAAGGGGTATCTGCGATGAGCGACGCATAGTCTATGGTGAAGATCGCCGTTGTGGCGCCTATGCCCAGCGCCAACGTCATCAATACGGTAAACGTGAGGCCGGGGTTCCTGAGCAACCCGCGCACGCCGAAGTGGAGATTCCGCAGAAGGTTCCGCATAGGAATAGCTTGGAGACAAATGTACGCTTATTACCTTACGTTTTTCGCTGCCCGTTGACGGAAAGCAGGGAAAACGAGGACAGACTGGATCTGAAGTGACCGAAGCAAATGGTGTGCGCGAGATGATCAGGACCTTAGTTATTTGGGTTCCGGAGCTACTTTCAGAGGAATCTGGAGTGTGCCGAGCCGTCCGCTACTCATGTCCCAGACGGCTAGATAGAGGTATTTCTGACCCTTTTGAAGGTCGATCTGCTGGTCGGCAGGAATGAGCGCCTTGGGATGGAGACGCAAGTTGTCTTCGTTTATGGCGAAGGTGAGCTTGTCGGCAAGGCGTGTCTCGGCGGATCCTTCCTCATTGAAGGCGAACACCGCGACTCCGATTTCAACTTCCCGTATGCCGTGAACGGTCTTGATCGTGAAGTCGGCTGCGGGCAGCGAGTAGTGGATGGAATAAGGAGTGGTTCCCTTTTTGGGAGCTTTCAAGTTTGACATTGCCGCGACACCCGCAGAAGACGCCGGTTCCTGAGATGCCGGCGCAACGTGTACTTGAAAAATAATAGGGACGCCTTGCTCGCCTGTTGCGGTGAAGGTATCGCCGTTCGAGCGTAGCAGAGTTCTCGGTTTCTGCTCCTTTTGCCGGGCGGCGGTCGTAGCATCCGCAAAATATCCGCTTCGATAGCTGAGGGTATAGCCGCTAAACTCGACGGACATCTTTACCTTCACCTTATGCCACTTATTGTCCGAACCAAAATCTTTCGGGGAGTAGGTGAGGGTGTAGAAGCTGCCCGAGTTGTCGAGCCAGCGAGCGGCGATTTTATCGAGTGCATTGTTGTTATAGAAAGCGGTGCCACCCGTAGCTTCGGCTATGTCGCGCATCAGCCCCTGCTGTGCGGCCAGTACGAAGGCTGCTTGACTGGGATAAGGCCCGATACCGGCCGATTGGAGGCCGCGGGCATCGACAGGATAGATGGCTATGCGGTTGGCTTCGAGTTCGTCGTAGATGTCGCGTAGCAAGGCTGGGTCAGGGTAGATCTTTGGCGGAGCCAGTTGGGGATCCAGTGGATCGGAGTGCAGAAAGAGCGAGGATCCTCCGGAAAACCAGAGAATGTTTTTCCGGCCTGGATATTGCGCTCTGTCCAGATCGTTCTCAATCGTTTGTAAGGTGATATAGCCGCTGTCGGCGTAGGCAGAACCGCGATCGGGCGGTGGGAAGCGCGGGATGGCCTTGCGCACGGCCGCCAACAGCAGATTGCGGTCGGTCGTGAAGCTCTGGAGTAAAAGATTGGATTCCCCGGACTGCCAATATATGGCCAGCGGCTGGCCGGCCGGCAGGTTCTTGATGAACTGGTTGAGCTCGTAATAGAGGTACATCTGGTCGGGGAGCTTGAGGTTAGTGATGTCGATGACGATGATGTTGAGCACCGGGGGGAGGTGCTGCAGAAATGCGTTACTGTATACCCCCGGAGAAGTGGACGCCTGTTCCATTGGCGCGACGGGCGTCGTGGTGTGCTCTTCGAATGAGGCGAGCACCTGAGGCTTATTGTTGTCGAAGATCTGAAAGTCGGAAGCCTTAAGGCCGTGAACGGGATTGCCGTTGCGATCGGTGACCGAGACGTCGGTGAGGGCGATGCGGTTTCCGACGTGAAAGGTGTGTTCAGGCTGCAGGGCAGAGGGAGATTGCGCGCGAACGAGAGCGGTCACCGTGATCAGAGAGATGGCAACGGCAAAGGAAAATCGGTGGAGCACGTACCTTTCTCTGTTGCTTCGCGATGTGCTTAAAGCCGTCAGCTGCTTTATACTCGGACGAGCCGCAGCGCAAGTTGCGGATGCGAATCTGAGAGCGAACCGCTTTTCGGAAGTCATGGTCCCATGAACGCAAGCCGACTCGTCAGGGCTATTTTCTGAAGAAACTCTCTTCAGGGGCACTGTGTGATTGTACTCGGCACAGTATGATCTGTCTTCGCACTCACCGCGCTATTAGAGACGCAGTTTGGCTTGTTTTTGAGACCCTTCTGCAATGCCTTAACCGACGATTAAAATGCGTCAAGTTTCGGCAACGCAAATGCGGCGACGGGATACCTATTCACCTTGGCGATTCTTCATACGCAGCATAGGTATCCTGCTGTGTTTGAATGGCAGGATCGCGGATGCAGTGCGCGATCGAAATCTTATGCGTGGAGTGTCACTATGAATTTGCGGACCAGACGCGGCTTCTTGAAAGCAGGAACCGCGGCTTTGATGGGCGCCGCGGGAGTCGAAGGAGCCCAGGCGAACGCGAAAGAGACCGCCCCTCTTTCGGGACAAGGGACGGCGTTGCCCAGGATCCGCGTGCATCCAGCCGGTCATTTTCTAGAGACAGAGGATGGCGAGCCCTTCTTTTGGTTGGGCGACACGGCATGGCAGCTTATTGCCGGCACCACGCGCGAGGAATGCTCCTACTATCTGCGAACGAGGGCACAACAGGGATTCTCAGTCATCCAGGCTGTCGTCCTTTCTGAGAATGACGGTATCCACCGCAGCAGTGCCCTCGGAATGACCCCCTTCACGGGAGGCGATCCGCGTCATCCGGAACCCGCCTACTTCCGTCGTGTGCACGAAATCGTCCGGGAGGCAGCCTTCCGTGGTCTGTACGTCGCTCTTGTACCCGCGTGGGGAGACAAACTGACAGCGCCGTGGGGTGCCGGCCCACGGATATTCCGCAACGACAATTTGCCGGATGCCGAGGAGTATGCCCGCTACCTGAGCGCATCGTTACGCGAGGAGACGAATGTGCTTTGGATATTGGGCGGAGACCGGCCTCCACGGCTCGCGGGTATCCATGGTAAGTCTCTGCTGATGCGTGCACGCGACGCAGGCTTTCCGCCGGACCAGGATTGGACGCCTATCTGGCGGGCATTTCCCACCGGCCTGCGAGAGGGGTCAGGAAGAGATCCATTGATCGTTTATCATCCGCAAGGCGGCGCGGAGTCTTCCTCGGTGTTTCTGCAACAGGAACAGTGGCTGTCAATGAATGGAATCCAAAGCGGACACGGCGACGGACACGATTCAAAAATCTGGGAACTCATCGCCAGAGACTACGCATTGACACCCACCAAGCCGACGCTCGATTTAGAACCGAACTACGAGGACCATCCTTACAATCCCTGGCCTGACTGGGATCCAGCCACCGGTTATTTCCGTGATCACGACGTGCGTAAGCAGGTGTATCGTTCGGTCTTTGCGGGCGGCTGCGGGGTAAGTTACGGCCATCATGCCGTCTGGCAATTTGCCAATGCCCGCAACGGAACCATTAACCACGCCGACCGGGATTGGGTGAGCGCCACAGAAAGGCCCGCCGGACGGCAGATGGTTTTCCTGAAAGCACTGATCGAATCGCGTCCCTACTTCAACCGAATTCCCGATCCATCGCTGCTTGTGGGCGACGTGCCCCAGGGCGCGCTGCACCCACAAGCGACGCGCGATGTCGAAGGAACGTATGCCCTGTTTTACGTGCCTACCAATGACCAGACCGTCACGCTTGACCTGACGAAGCTCGAACGAAGAAACTTCGTGCCTGGTGGTACGATCCGAGGACCGGGATAGCCACCCTGATTGGCGAAGAAACCTACGGGTCGCAAGCGAATTTCAAGACGCCGCCGTACGGGCCTGACTGGGTACTGGCCCTGGAAGACCCCGACGCTCCCTATCCCCCGCCAGGCCTGAAGCGGCTGGTCAGCTAAGACGCTGATTTATTTCTCCCCGGCGGCGGACCACCAGCAAGGTCGCATCGTCGGACGCCGGATGAGAGCCTCGGAATCGACCGAGGTCATGGAGCACAGAGTCAGCCATGGCGGATGCGTCGTGCTCGAACCGCTCTCGGAGTAGGCTGGCCAACCTGTGCTCCTGGTAGTCTTCGCCCGCAGGATTTTCGGCTTCTGTAATGCCATCTGAGTAGAGGACGATACTTTCGCCCTCGGTTGGAGCGTACTGCGCCACTGTGTATTCGGCGGCTGGGAACAGGCCCAGCGGTAGTCCACTCGAAGCCACGCGCTCAGTGCCATGACTGAAAAGGAGAAACGGCGGGCAGTGTCCCGCGTTGCAAATCTCAACTGCGGTTGCAGTGGTGCGTCCGCATACCAAGGTTGCGTAGTGGGCCGGGCCGGTGCTCTCACAGAACAGGCGGTTTGCGCGCAAGACGACTTCCGCCAACGACAAATGCATCGACAGCAAGCTGCGAAAGATCGCGCTCAGGTGCATCATGAGCAACGATGCCGCCACCCCTTTGCCGGCCACATCGCCCACGGCAAAAAAGAGCGACTGGGCGCCGCGCGATGGATCCCCGAGGGGGATCACTTCGCAGTAATCTCCTCCAACCGCACCAAGGGGCTCGTAGCGATGTTGCGTTTCCCAGTTCCCCAGCACGAGACCTCTAGGTGGCAAAAGCTGGAATTGAATTTGCGTTGCCAGATCGAGGTCTTTCTGATGGTGCGCCCGTTCGGCGTCGTTGAGGTGATCGAGACAGAATCTGCACAGAGGATTACGTTCCAGCCGGTCTTTTTCTATTGAATCGTTACACGTCTCGCACAGGCCATAGTTTCCAGCATCGATCTTTTTGAGAGCGACATCCACCTCGGCGATGAGGTTATGGAGATAGCCAGGGGAAACAGATCCCGCAGCCGCCTGCAGGCGGGCCCGACGTTCGAGAAGCTGAGGCCGGATGCTGTAAGCGGTCGTTGCCATTGAGAGGATCCACCAACTAGAGATCGTAGCAGTTCCAGGTTGGATGCTGCAGGGCAGCGTCTGGCTGCGGAATCTATTTGCTATCATCGACGGCCGGAGTATGGATGCAGGTACCGAACCGCCAGAGAGTAACAACTGTGTCGGGGTGGGCGGCAACCCCATCGCAGACAATTCCGGGGAGTTGGTGTACTGTGTGGCTGGGATTGTCTCTTCATGCACCTGGAAGCTGCTTATGAATGAAGCTCTTCACACCGCTGTCTGTATTGTAGGCGGAGGACCTGCCGGCATTGTGCTCGCTCTCCTCCTCGCGCGCCAGGGGATCGACGTCATCGTGCTCGAAAAGCATAAGGACTTCAACCGCGACTTTCGGGGGGACACGATTCATGGCGCTACGCTCCGCGTCATGCAGGAGCTTGGCCTGCTCGACGCGCTCCTGCAGGTTCCGCATCAGCAGTTTGATCATGCTTTCGCCTCACTGGGCGATCGCAACTACCTCATCGCAGACTTTACCACGCTTCCTCCGCCTACCAATTTTATCGCCCTGATGCCGCAATGGGATCTGCTCGACTTCCTGTCCAGCGAAGTGCGCAAATATCCTAATGCCCGCATCCTCATGGAGCACAAGGTTACCGGTCTACTCACGGATCCTCAGAGCGGCCAGATTGTTGGCGCGCATGCCGAAAGCACCACGGGTCCGGTCGATATTAAAGCGCCGCTCACGGTCGGTTGTGACGGCCGTCATGCCACCACCACCGACGCCGCGCACTTCCAGCGGATAGAGCATGGCGCACCCATCGATGTTCTCTGGCTGCGCCTGTCACGGCGTTCTGATGATCCGGACACGGCCCTTGGCAATCTGAACTTTGGCCGGATGATCGTCATGATCAACCGGAAAGACTACTTTCAATGCGGCTACATCATTCGCAAGGGCAGCTTGGAAACCCACATCAAACCTGCCGGATTAGAGACCTTCCGGCACGATCTGTCTACCCTTGTTCCTTTCCTCGGCATCCCCGGCCCCGACGGTAAGTCTCGCGCCGACGAGATCCAGTCGTGGGATCAAGTCTCCCTGCTTCCGGTGCAGGTCAACCGGCTGCGCCGCTGGTGCCTTCCCGGCCTGCTGTGCATCGGCGACGCCGCCCATGCAATGTCGCCGGTCGGCGGCATCGGCATTAATCTCGCGATCCAGGATGCTGTGGCGGCCGCGCGCATCCTCGGCCCGGCACTCCGCATGACGCATGCAGGAGATTTGCCCGCCAGCGAAGGCTTGCTCGCCCGCGTTCAGCGGCGCCGCGAGCTGCCAACCCGCATCACGCAGACATTCCAAACCACCGTTCACGGCTTCCTTGACCGGTATCTAGGCCAGCCTGGGCCGCTCACAGCTCCGCTCCTGCTCCGCGTGCTCAGCCGCAGCCGGCTTTTCCATCGAACGACAGCACGCTTCATAGGCCTGGGCGTCCGTCCCGAACACGTCCGCTAGCCGGGACGAGCGAATTTCCTCCCGAGGTCTTGACATGCGGAAGGCAATTTCAGGGCGGCGCCATCAGGCAGAAGCGAGGTCTGACAGGAACTCGGTATAGGTGATGATTCGGGCAAACATGGGCAAGTTTTTCTCGAACGTGAACCGTTGCTCTTCTTCGGAGAGGGTCGCGGCGCAATCAGCAAGCGCAATGATTTTGAAGCCCTTCTCATAGCCGGTTCGAGCCGTCGATTCGACACAGCAATTGGTCAGGAACCCGGCAACGGCCAGTGTTTTAATGCCGCGGGAGCGAAGGATGAAATCCAAATTTGTGCTGGCAAAGGTGTCGAGCCCGCGTTTGCCTTCGATCACGATATCTTCGGGAGCAGGCGCAATAGCGTCCGCAATGGCAGCGCCCCAGGTGCCACGCACGAACGCATTCGAGTCCACCACGCCTTTGAGGATGCCATAGGGATCCGGCGTGATCTCCCGATACCCTGGCGCAAACGAGATAGGGGCAAACATCACCGTAACCCCTGCGGCTCGCGCCTGATTCGCAACCTGCACAGAATTGGCGAGCATGTTCGTGCTCTCCATCACCGCCTTGACCCCTTGATGCAGAGCGCCGCCTTCGGTGGTGAAATCATTCTGGTACTCAATCAACAACAGAGCTGTGGTTTTTGGATCAATGGGCATTCCATTCCTCTAGAAACACGAGACTCATTGTTTCACAAACATGAGGCAGATCGACGATGGGGTTCAGGCGCGGTTCTGCGTAACCTGGCGGAAGACGCGCAGCAGGTTGCCACCCCAAAATTTGTCAATGCGCTGCTCAGAATAGCCGCGGCGCAGCATAGCTTCGGTGATCATGGGCAGATCACGAACGTCACGCATACCACGCGCCAGGGTTGGCCCGCCGTCGAAGTCGGTGCCGATCGCTACGTGATCGTCCCCCACCATCTGGATGGCCCTATCCACCACGGACACCCAGTCGTCTACCGTCATCATGACCGAGTCCGGCACCTGGGCGCCCGGCATCGGGAACTGCGGAGCCACCAACTGGTCTACCTCGTAGATGGTCTTGCCCTTCACCCGGTCGGGGATACTGGTGGTGTCCCAAAACGTCTTCTTCTGGTGTGCGGTGACGTATGCGAATTCCTTGGGATAGCTGAACTCGCTGCCGATCTGGAAGCCGATGACGCCGCCCTTGGCGGCCAGCTTCTTGAGCAGCCAGTCGGGCATATTCCTGGGGATATTGTTGACACTGCGCAAACCGTGATGAGTGGCGACGACGGGAACATCGCTCACGTCGATGGCCTGGGAGATGGTGTCGTCTGCGGAGTGGGAAACGTTGATCACCATGCCCAGCCTGTTCATCTCGCGGATGACGTCGCGGCCATGCGGGGTAAGGCCATTCCATTTGGGCGGGGAGCAGCAGGAGTCGGCGTAGTTCTGGTTCCAGTTGTGCGCCGAAAGCTGCGCCGAACGGAGTCCCAGCCGATAGAGATCGCGCAAAACCCCGAGATCGCCGTCCAGATCGTAGCTGCCCTCGATATCGAGGACCGCCGCCATTTTTCCCTGGGCATGAATGCGCTCCACATCGTCAGCGTTCAACGCCAAGGCGACCTGGCTGCTATTCATCTGCAACTGGCGGAGTGCGTCATCGACGCGGCGGAATGCCTGTTTGGTCTCGAATCGTCCAGGATAGTACTCTTCGGGAATGAACACCGAGAGGAAGAAGGCGCTGACCCCGCCTTCGCGCGCCCGCGGAAGATCCCATTGTCCGTTGGGCTGGCGGGTGCCCATACTGCCACCGTGATAGAACTCGCGATCCAATGCGTGGACGTGGGCGTCGAACACCAGCGCCCGCTTATGCACGGCCCGAGCGCGGGCAGAGATCTGCGGGGCCGGCTCTTGGGCGGAGCCCTGAAAGGTAGGGTTGGCCCAGAGCGCGCTGCGCAGGGTAGCGGGCGCCAGCGCGGTGTAGCCGAGGAATCGGCGGCGGGTCAGCATTCGTTACTCCATAATATTGATACAGGCATCTTTGCTACACTCGCTCGCAACTGCTGCTTCCAAGGGAAATGCTATGCCACAGAATACGCCGTCTGCCCATCGCCCCCGGCTCGCTGCCGTGATCACTGCCTATAAGAAGCACTTGCACGGCCAACACGTGGTGGACCGGTTCCTCGATGGTTATGGGTGGGCCGGCACTTTTCACCATCCAGCAGATGGACGTGGTGTCGCTGTATGTCGATCAGCGGGGCGAGGGCGATTTGACGCAGGAACGCGTCGACCGGCATCCCACGATGAAGCTTTACCCCACCATTGCGGAGAGCTTAACCCTCGGCGGGAGCAAACTGGCGGTCGATGGGGTGGTGGTGGTCGGCGAGCACGGTACGTATCCTCTTACCGAGACGGGGATCATGAAGCATCCGCATTTCGAGTTCTTCGAGCAAATCACCAAGGTGTTCCGCGACAGCGGCCGGTCGGTTCCCTATTTCAACGACAAAGAGCTCTCGTACAAGTGGGAGTGGTCAAAGCAGATGGTCGACACCTCCCATCAGATGGGCTTTCCTCTCCAGGGAGGGTCCAGCCTGGCGGTGACCTGGAGAGTTCCGTCGGTGGAGTTTCCGTTGGGGGCCACGGTGCACGAAGCTGTCTCGATCGGTTACGGCGGCATGGGCAGCTACGATTTCCATGGCCTGGAGACGCTCCAGTGCATGGTGGAGCGGCGCAAGGGCGGGGAGACCGGTGTGGAGTGGCTGCAGACCTATCGCGGCGAAGGCTTCTGGACGGCGTGGCAGCAGGGGGTGTGGCCGGAGGCGTTGGTGAAGGCGGCGCTGTGCCGCAGTTCCACGCTGGCACCCGGAAGCGCCACTTTTACGGATACGTATCCTACGGTCGAACAGATGCGGGCCCTGGTGCCCGATCCGGTTGCCTACAACTACCAGCATCGCGACGGGCTGCGCTGCACCATGCTGCTGATGAACGGGCTGGTGCGCGACTTCACCTTCGCGGCGGCGATCGAGGGGCAGGCGAAACCCTTCTCCACCCAGATGTATCTGCCCATGCCGGACGGCCGCACCACGCTGGCAAGTTTCTTCAGCCCACTGGTGTACAACGCGGAGCAGATGTTCCTGACCGGCAAGGCGCAGTATCCGATAGAACGAACGCTGCTGACCAGCGGCCTGTTGCTTGCTGGCGTCGATAGCGCTTACCAGGGAATGAAGCGCGTGCAGACGGCGAACCTGGCGGCCGTGCACTACCAGCCTAACCCTGAATCCACTTTCTGGAGGAGCTAATGCTTACCCGCCGCCGTTTCGTAGAGTATTCCGCTCTGTCCTCGGCCATGTTGGCGTATCGCCCACTGCTAGGCAGTGGCTGGGCGCAGACGCCCGAGCGCCCGCTGCGGCTGGCGATCCTGGGCAGCGTCTATCGGTACCAATCGCAGATGCAAACCCTCGCGGACCGGTTTCTGGTTGGCTATCCCTATGACGGCGAATGGCACATGCCCAATGTGCAGGTGGTCTCCGTGTATGTGGATCAGTTGGCGCGCGAGGCCGAAGCTGCGCCCTCGCCCTACCAGCTTGCGATGACGGGAGCCAAGGTTGCGCCATCAAGTTCAGCCAAAGGAACGGCGGGCGGCCTGGGCAGCGAACTTAAGGTGGGGGCGGCGACTGCGCCGGAGAAACTCGATCCAACGGCCGATCTGAGCAGAGCCCGCTCCAAGCAGTTCGGCTTCCGCCTGTGCAGCAACATTCCGGAGGCGTTGCGTTGCGGCGGCGACCGCATCGCCGTCGATGCCGTGCTGACGATCGTGGAGCAGGATGGCTACCCGAGCAACGACCGGGGGCAGATTCTGCTGCCGAGCTACGATTTCTTTCAGCAGTGTGCCCAGGTGTTTGAGGACGAGGGACGCGCGGTTCCCTACTTCAACCACAAGCAGCTCTCGTTCAGCTTCGAGCAGGCACACACCATGGTAAAGACCGCCGGCCGCTTGCGATTCCCGCTGCTTGCCGGCTCTTCGCTGCCCGTGACGTGGCGTTTGCCGGATGTGGATATACCGCTGGGCGCGGAGGTCGAAGAGGCAGTGATGGTGGGTGTTGGCCGATTCGACGGCATGGATTTCGACGCGCTCGAAGCCCTGCAGTGCATGCTGGAGCGGCGCAAGGGCGGCGAGACGGGAGTGAAGGCGGTGCAGTTGCTCGAGGGCGGCGACGTATGGGCCGCTGGGAATGCGGGCCGCTGGTCCAAGGATCTGCTGAGCTCCGCTCTTTCCCGCAGCGACACGCCAATGGGGCTGACAGTGCTGGACGGCCGCACACAGGACCTGGTGGCTTCCGGTGTTTTGCCGCAATTGGTGAAGAATCCGGCCGCGTATTGCATCGAGTACAGCGATGGAACGCGCGCCACGTTGCTCATGCTCAATGGCGCGATCATGGATTACAACATCTCGGCGAGGATAGCGGGGCACGGCTTGGTTTCGACGCAGTTCTTCCTGCCGCCGGCTCCCAACGTCGCTTCCTCGGCGTGCCTGGCGGCGAAGATCGAGCAGATGTTCCAGGCCCGGAGCGCAGTGTATCCGGTGGAGCGTACCTTGCTGACGACTGGCGTGCTGGAGGCGTGTCTGAAGTCGAGGCATATGCTGAACCAGCGGTTGGAGACACCGCAGTTGTCGGTTCGCTACCAGCCGCCGAATGAATCACAATTCGCTCGTGACTAAAGGGCTGCATTTGAGACCCTCCGGTACATAGCCCAGGTAGCTGTACCCGGATGAAGGAGAAGGCCGTGCTCATCGAGAAACTGTTTTCCGCAGGGATCATGGAGATGGGATCGTCGCGAGTGGAGCCCGGCCGGCAGGTTGGCGTATTCAATCCGGCGTTTCTCAGGAGTCTTCCGGCGCTGCGAGCCTCCGAGATGAAAAAGGTTAATTGGCTCGTCGGGGAGTGGAACCATGAGAACGTAGTTCCTGCAACACGGCTCTCTCCGGCCTATACCGATATCGGGACAAGCAGTTTTTCAATGTGCGAAGACGGTACGTGTATCTGCATCATCGGATCGGATAGCCGCGAGATTCCCAACATCACGTTTGATCCCTTCAGCCGACAGTGGATCTACATGTTGATTCGCGGCTCTTATGGCATTCTGCGCTCGGCCGAGGGCTGGGTCGGCGATCAGATCGTTTTCTCCGGTCAGATGACGATGATTGGAATCAACTGTGAATGGCGGATGACGTGGACCAAACAGGGCGTCGACGGATTTGCTTTCGTCAATGAAGAACGCGACGGAGACGGTTCCTGGAAGCACATAGACGAATGGCTGTTCAGGCGCAACCGCTGACCTGCAGTGGCCAGGCCCGAGCAAGTTACCGGCAATCCCGTTTGCCCAAAAATAGGCTCGCCAAACCGTTCGGCTCGGGCCAGACACGGCGAGTTAAAGAGGGTGCCCGAGAACCCAAAACGAAACCGCAGATCTCTCAGCCAAACAGTTTTCTTTCGAGCCAATGCAGATCGTTTGGATCGAAGTACCGTAGAGACCAGGCATCGTTGGTGTAGAGAAAGATTCCTGCCGTCGTCGCGGCTTTCTCCAGTGACTGTGGGATCTCAGTGAGTTTTGTTTGTTGTCCTGGAATCCTAGCTGCACTCGCTTTTGCCGCGGGCTTGGGTATGACCTTCTTCACGACGCCTTTCCTCGCGGGAGCCATCATCCGCGCCACCGGCGTGGAGACGCCCAGCGAAGCCGACCTCGCACTGGTTCGCCGGTTCACGGCCTTTTTGACGGTCGCCTTTTTCGCCGTCCGCTTCTTCAGCGCGGCCTCTCTGGCGGACGGCTTTTTCCCGGTTTCTTTCTTTGTCGCAGTTCGTTTCGTCGCGGAGATCGCTGCCAACGCCTTCCTGGCCACATTCTTCGGGGTCCTCGGGGCTTCGGATGCCTTGGCCTTCGGAGGCGTTGCGAAACGATCGAGGAAATTGTAGTGGTCCACAAGTAGCAGCGCTTCGATGGCAAAGGTCATCGCCACGTCAGGGTCATGAATCTCGAGCAGATTATCTCCATTTGCTTCCTCCCCACCCGTGGCCAGATTCGACGACCCGCACCACACTACGGGGTCGCTGCCGTTCACGCCGCACACGACAAACTTGTCATGAATTTCATGTCCGGGAGGAGTCGGGACGCGATCGAAGGGAGGGGGTAAGAGCACCTGACTGGGTTTCCCGGTCACGAGGACACCCGTTTTGCTGCCCGGCGCATATAGTTTCACGCCACCAGGGGAATCCGAGATTCCATAGCTGAAGAGGCTTTGCGTACTATGCAGGTTGATGAGTGTCTGGCAGACTGGCGACGCGGTACCGGTTAACTGCATAACCGCGAAGATTACGTTGCCGTTGGTTGCTGAGGCCTCAGATGTTATCCGTTTCTCAATCGCATTCAGGATCTTTGTTGTGTCCGCAACCGTGTGCGGTGAAACATTGATCTTCATTTTCGGCAGGTTCGGCGCACGGCTTATAAACGCTTTCGTTGCTAACGGGCTGCCCGCAAAAGCCGCCGCAATGGCCTTCGACACCTTGGAAGAGGTCAGCACTGCCCAGCTTTCCTCGAACACCTTGGCGTAATACTGGGCGACAGTCGCCTGATCAAAGACCAAAGAATGGTTGGCGTTGACATACAGTCCATTCACCGAAAAATTGGTTGCGCCGGTGAGTACTCTCGAGGCGACACCATTCCTGGAGACGATGAAGATCTTGTCATGCGAGAAGCGGTCAAAGCACCCCCGCTTGAGCGCAGCCGGATCTTTCGCAGCCTTCGCGAAAGCCTGTGCGAATTCGTCCTCAAGGGGCACGACCGTCTTCGTCACCCCGGTTTTCATGTTCGTTTCCTGATGGGTGATGTGCAGTTGCGCGCTATCAAGAATGATGCGGATGCGTCCCTGTCCGGCGAGCGTCAGGAATCCCGTGACTACGTCGGGTTCATTGAGGTCGTAGGCGAATACGTCCAAATGCAGCGTCGGATCCTTGACCACCTCATCAAGCACATCAAAAATCTGGACTCTCGCCGTTGCGCCCATCCAGCTGTAAATCTGACTGAAAGTCACATCCTTCCCTTTGTTGGTACCCGCCTTCGCCGAAGTCGAGTACTGCAAAGGGCGATTAGGCGGCTGTACAGGGGTATTTCCACCGAAATTTCGCGCGTAGGCCTGGGATTGCATGTAACCACGGGTGAATCCCAGTTTCAGCGCACCGCTCACGAATGGACCTACCGGAATAGTTACAGAGACGCTCTTGTTTTTATCGATCGCCAGCATGCTCGCACTTGGATCGAAATATCGTGGAGTCACGGTGTATGTATAGTTGCCGGCAACCAAGCTCCCTCCATTCTCCGGAGCATGGGCGAAATCGACCCAACGGTATTTCTGGATCGGCGCATTCACAGTGGAGTGGGGTAACTCGCCAGCAACTTGCGCATGATCGCCAGGGTTCTGGAATTCAAGGAAGTTAAAGAGGTAAAAGGCAGGCTGCGTACCCGGCAACTTGCAGGCAATCGTAAACCCGGCAAGGTTCTTTGCCAGGGTTGCATCATCGAAGTCAAATGCCAAGAGTGTCTTGTTGTCGCCTGAATAAGCCTTCACGGAGAATTGATTCGCAGCTTTCGATACGACAGTCATATAAACCTCAGCAGGAAAAGTCAAAGTCCCGAGTGCTCGAAGTCTACGATTGATCTCACTCTATATAACGAAAAACATAATAATTTTCCTGCGATTGCCGTGCGGCCAGGTAATGCTACTTCAGGGGTTAAGTCCCACTGGCCACGCAGTCAGAGTAACTGCATGCCCTTGGTTTAATGGAATCGACAGAAAGTAGTTGCATTGAGCAGCTCCTTTGAGGCACACTCGGCACAAAAGTAAGTAGTTCTGGCAATTTGGGCTCTCTATGATGATTCGTTTTGCCTTGTCGAGAAGTGCTCTCTGGAATCTCTGCCTTTGCGTCATAACCTTTGGCATCGCCAGCGGGCCAGGGAACGCACAGACGCAGCCACCCATTTTTCCCATCCCAACGCAAATACCTCTTCCCACCGGCGCCACCCCGCTGTTTATCGGCGACTTTAACGGCGACGGCGTCCCCGACCTCGTCTTTAACCCCGGTGCTTCACAGGGCTTAAGTATCCTTCTGGATTTCGCGGGCAATGCCCCCACGACCGTGACCACCACGATCTGTCCGGGGGCGGTCTTCGCAGACGTGAACAACGATAAGAAGCTGGACGCGGTTTCTTCCTGCAATGGATATATCACTGTCCAATTGGGCAATGGCGACGGCACGTTTCAGGCTGCCTCCTACTATGCGATCAACACGGGAACCCCGCTTCTAGTTGATTTGAATGGTGACGGGTATCTCGATATCGCTGCTATGCAGCTAGGCACCTCAACTACCCCGTTAGCGGTAGCCGTCCTGCTGAATAACGGCAGTACCGGACCGGGCGTATTCGGATCTCCCAAACAGTATGCCCTCCCCAAGGGGGCCAGCGGCATGTTGCCCGGGAACTTTAACAGCCTGTTGGCCGGGGACTTCAATGGAGACGGCAAGCAGGACCTGCTCACCACTCTCCCTTATTCCGGCACTACAGACAATCCCACGCTGTATCCAACCGCGACTGATGTCGACGTTTTTTTCGGCAACGGCGACGGAACACTCGGTCAAGCAACCGTCCAGCCGGGGCCAGCCATCGCTGGCTTCACCGTGGGCGACTTCAATGGTGATGGAGTGACAGACTTTGCTGAGTTGCTGACCTCGGCCTCCAACACCGTCTATACCTCGGTGCAGATTCTTCTCGGCGCCAACAGCGGAACCTTCATCCAGGGCGCCTCGCTGCCCATTGTCGCTACCGCCGAGACCGGTCCCATGGCGGCCGTGTCTCTCTCTGATCATGGCCCGCTTGACCTTGTTGTAACTACCAGTGTGCTCAACGTTTTTCAGGGCGATGGCAAGGGCAACTTTACGTCCACGGGCAGCTACGCGCTAACCCCGTTTCCGCTCTTATTCGCGGACGTGAATGGGGACGGAAACCAGGACCTGCTTGCTCCCGGCTCGAACGCACTTTATATGTTTCCCGGCAAGGGGGACGGTACTTTTCAGGCCACGCCGGGCGTGCCTTTCTATGGCCCGACTGTGGACGTGAACAACGACGGCATCGCCGACATTCTATTCTTTCCGCCTCAAATTGCGAACGCGGGACCAGGGAACTTCTTTGCCACGGCACTCGGCAGGGGAGACGGTACCTACTCGATTCTCGACCAAACCACCACGCTCCCCGCCGCAAACAACTATCTGTTAGTGACGGGAGACTTCAACGGTGACGGAAAGCTCGACACCCTCGCCATTCAACCTGGCAGCGCCGGTCACAATGCAACTTGCGGTCCTGCAGACGCCCAACTGTTCTCATATCTCGGAACGGGCGATGGGCGATTCGTGAGTAAAGGGTCAGCCCTTGCTCTTGGGGTCGGAACCGTACAGTCAGTGGGAATTACAGGCGACTTCAACTCGGACGGCAAACTCGATCTCATTCTCCCGTACGGCTGCGGCCAGAACAATATTCTATTCGTGCCCGGGAACGGGGATGGGACGTTTGGTACGCCCGTTCTTCTGAATGCCTACCAAACTTTGCAGTACCCAGGCCTGGTAGCCGGCGACCTCAATCATGACAAGAAGCTGGATTTCATTTGGGGCAATGCCGTATTTCTCGGAAACGGCGACGGAACTTTTAAGCAGAGCCCGCTCAATCCTTCGTCTTCCTCAACGGCGTCCGTGATTGCTCTCGCCGATCTCAACGGGGACGGCATTCTCGATGCGGTATTTAGTCCCGGCACTTCGGTCTATGCCGGCAATGGAGATGGAACCTTCCAGACCACGCCCTTTTACACCGTACCCGTGTCCTGTGGCAGCAGCTCATGCATTACCGCGGGTGCCTTTGGCCTCGGCGACGTGAATGGAGATGGCAATCCGGACCTGCTTCTTGTAGAAACGTCGTCCGCTTCCTCCTTCTTTCCTGCTCTTGTCCTTTATCTGGGAGACGGGCACAGCCACTTTACCTCGGATCCGAACAACTATTTTGTGGGCACATTGAATTACGACCTACCTTCTGCTACGACGCCAGTTCGACTGAACAATCAAGCTCCTCCTCTTGGCAGCGATAACCGGCTCGATCTTTCAATGACGGTAAGTTCGAACAGCAGCTACGAATATACGGTTTCATTGCTAAACCAGACTAACCCCACTCCCGTAAAGCCGGCGCCGCTCACCAGTACAACTGCGTTGCAAGCCTCGCCGGCAACCGCTGCTCCGAATGCTTCCATCACCTTGACTGCATCCGTGCTCGGAACCAATCCGACTGGTTCGGTGTCGTTTACCGCGAATGGAAATAGCCTCGGAACAGAAGCTCTTGCCAATGGCACCGCGACCCTGCAGACATCGTTTGCCAATGCCGGCAGCTACATGGTCACAGCGACATACTCTGGAGACAGCAGCAATACTGCCAGCACTTCGGTAGCGACCGCTGTTACCATCTTCCCCGCGGCCAGCGCCACCACTCTGCAAGCCCCGAGCGGCGGCAACGTGAATGGACAGGTAACGTTGAAGGCGACCGTGAGCGGAGATAGTCCGACTGGTTCAGTTTCCTTCTCTGCGGGGAGCACCAGCCTGGGCACGGCGACCCTCACCAGTGGAGTAGCCACGCTCCAGACTTCCTTTGCCGCTGCCGGCAGCTACTCGGTGACCGCAACGTATCAGGGCGACCAGAACAACGCAGCCAGCACCTCCAGCGCCGCTACCATTGTGATCGCCGCACCCGACTTTTCCGTATCGGCAACGCCTACGTCGGGTACCATCATGCCGGGCCAGACCGCAACCTTCACGTTCACGGTAAGCCCTGTAGGCGGTTACGCGGGTACGGTTAACTTTTCCTGTGGCACACTGCCCAGTCAGGCAGCTTGCTCTTTCTCGCCCACGAGCGTGACGCCATCGGGCGGATCGCCGGCTTCGACCACAATGACGGTGACCACGGCAGTTGCTTCGGCCATGTTGAATCCTGAACGGCGTTCTGGCCCACCGCTCCCACCGTGGCTTCCTGCAGGCGGGCTTGCCATGGCCGGAGGCATCGGTCTGGCATTCACTCCAAAGAGGATCTGGCGCTGGAACCGACAATTGCGTGGGCTCTGTGGGGCATTGTTGCTGGCGTCCTTATTCATGTTGGTATCAGGCTGTGGAGGTGGAGGCAACGGTTCCCCCTCCAACCCCGGTACCCCAGCAGGCTCGTATACCGTTTCCGTGACCGCTTCCAGCAGCGCAGGCGGGCCGCAGCATGCGATGAACATAACGTTAGTTGTCCAGTAAGGTTGGCGCTGTTGCCGAATAGGTCCCCCTCTACCCTCAGGCACGGTGCGACGCATGCAACAGGAAGACTGAAAGAGACCGCAGATCTCTCCACTACGCTGCATGTATATCAAAACCAGGTTTCCTATCGTCAAATTCGCCCGAGTTCGCGCATGTATATACCTTGACACGCATATGCCGTGTGGAGTATATCGGTGGAGTGGAATCTGTATTCGAAATCATTGCGGAGCCGAACCGCCGCGCGATATTGAGCCTGCTGGTCTCTTCACAACAATCGGTGGGCGAGATCGAGCGTCAACTTCGTATGCCACAACCGACGGTGTCAAAGCACCTGCGCGTGCTGCGCGAGGCTGGTTTTGTGGAATCCACGGTGGACGCACAACGCCGCCTCTACCGGCTGAAACCGGAACCCTTCCAGGAGGTCGATGCATGGCTGGATCAGTTCCGCCGGTTCTGGTCTGCTCACGTAGATGCTCTCGAACGCCACCTGGACCGCATGGACCTGTCGACAGCACCACAAAAGAAGACAAAGAGAGGACGACGCGGACCGAATCGCGAACGTGACAAAGGAGAAACGAAATGAAAATCAAAGTGACAAGTGTATACGTGGACGACCAGGACAAGGCCCTGCGCTTTTATACGGAAGTATTGGGCTTTGCCAAGAAGACCGATTTTAGTCAGGGCCCATATCGCTGGCTGACCGTAGTCTCGCCCGAGGACAAGGACGGCACGGAGCTGCAACTGGCGCTCAACAGCAACCCGGCGGCGAAAGCTTACCAGCAGGCAATGTTCCAGCAAAGCCAACCCGCGAGTATGTTCTTCACCGACGACGTGCAGGCCGATTACGAGCGTATGAAAGCACACGGCGCCGAGTTCACCATGCCACCAACGGATGTGACGGGCTCCAAGATCGCCATGCTGAACGACACCTGCGGCAATCTCATTCAGGTCACACAGTTGATGCGCTGGTAGGGCGGACAAGGAGAAGAGGATGATCGATCGCGAGCAGTATGCACCGGGCCCTGCCAGCGGGGCGCAGGTACGAAAGGACGGAGAGATGTGGACGCTCATCGTGGTCCGCGAGCTCCGTCACCCGCCGGCGATGGTGTGGGAGGCGCTGACCGATCCTGCGCACCTTTCCGCGTGGGCACCATTCGACGCCGATCGGAACCTGGCCGCCGTTGGGCCGGCGAAGCTCTCGATCGCCGGAAGGCCACAGTCGCAGGGCTTCGAGACCGCCGTAAAGCGAGCCGAGGCGCCGAGGCTGCTCGAGTACAGCTGGGGTGGCAACGACCTCCGGTGGGAGCTTGAGACGCACGGCGGCGGCACGCGCCTCACGCTCTGGCACAACATCGACCGCCGGTTTATCTCGTGGGGCGCGGCGGGTTGGCATATTTGTTTCGATGTGCTTGAGCGGCTCCTTGCGGGTGAGCCGATGGGGCGCATCGCCGGCCCCGACGCCGTGAAGTTCGGCTGGCAGCGATTGAACACCGAGTACGCAGAGCAGTTCGGCGTTGAGGCCCCCGGTTGGTCGCCCAACGCCGCGAAGGATTAAACGAAAACGAGGAAGAACCCCATGGAATCGACCCTGCAAAAGACGGCTGTCGCCGCCACCTTCACCACTCCCAAAACCAAGACCATCATCTATTGGACCGTCACCGTGCTCTTCTGCCTGCAGATGAGTTTCACCGCCTACAACGAGCTGGCGAGCCCCCAGGTCGTCGAGGTCTTCGCCCGGCTGGGTTTTACGAGCCATGCTTTCCAGGTGGAGCTGAGCGCCGCCAAGGTGTTGGGGGTACTGGCGCTGCTGCTGCCGTTCGTGCCTGCGCGGCTCAAGGAGTGGGCTTACGCCGGCTTCGCCATCAACCTCGCCTCGGCGCTCATCGCCCACTTCTCGGTGGGCGATGGCGTGTTGGCATGGGGCTGGGCGGCGGGCACCGGCGTGCTCTGGGGTCTGTCGTACTTCTTCTGGCGCCGCCTGCAGGGTACGGAGCATTAAAAGAATCCGTTTTCGACCTTATCGAGGGGCACCCGTCCAGAACCAATGACTGTGGTTACGAGATTATTTGCGACCCGACAGAAGAGACTGCGGAAAAGGCCAAAGCCCGACATGGCTACAATCACTTACGAACGGCCTGAAGTCCGTCCCCTTCAAAAAGTTTGGTTTCTCCGCTCTCTTCCGTGGACGGTTGCGCGCCGAGTTGGGTCGGGTTGCAGGTTGCGCTAAGCGCAGCTAGATTAGGTGCGAGCGTTGAAGCAGCACATGAGAGGACCTGTCCTGGTGGAATCCGCCTCTGCATTCATCGATGAGAAAATCAAGGAACTTGGGGACTGGCGCGGGAAGATGCTCGCGAAAGTGCGCGAAATCATACACAAGGCAGACCCTGAGATCGTGGAAGAGTGGAAGTGGATGGGGACTCCCGTCTGGTCTCACGGCGGCATCGTGTGCACGGGTGAGACGTACAAGAACGTCGTGAAGATGACATTTGCCAAGGGAGCTGCGTTGAAGGACCCTTCCGGCCTATTCAACTCCAGCCTCGACGGAAATGTCCGACGCGCCATCGACGTCCACGAAGGCGACAAGGTCAATGAGGCGGCCTTAAAGGATCTCATCCGCGCTGCGGTGGCGCTTAATCTCGAGGGCAAGAGTAAGCCGAAACCACGGCGAGCGAGCAGCAAACGGGCCGAGTAGATTCATCGCAGGCAAACTATTCCGCGATTGAGAATTCGCGATCCGATAACTCTTTCAGTCGTCCCTATGGGACTTTTCAAAGGCGCATGCTAACCCAGGACTGTGTGGGCTAAGTTCCGTCGTCCCTACGGGACTCACCCCGCCTCAACATCGGAATATCGAACCACAGAGGAACGCATGGCTCAGGAATATATTGAGATCCGCGGTGCGCGCGAGAATAATCTCAAGAACGTCTCGCTGCGCATCCCCAAACGCCAGATCACAATCTTCACCGGCGTCTCGGGCTCCGGCAAATCGTCGATCGTCTTCGACACCCTCGCGACCGAGGCACAACGGCAGATGAACGAGAATTTTAGTATGTTCATCCGCACCTTCCTGCCGCGCTACTCGCAGCCGGACGCCGACGCAATCGAGAATCTCAGCATGCCGATCGTCGTTGACCAGAAACGGCTCGGCGGCGGGTCCCATTCCACGATGGGCACGATCACCGACATCTACCCGGTGTTGCGCCGGTTGTATTCCCACATCGGCAAACCCTATGTAGGACATGCGAATGTTTTTTCCTTCAACGATCCCAAGGGCATGTGCCCGAACTGCAACGGCCTCGGCCGCAAGATGGGCGTGGATGTGGATCTGTTCCTCGATAAATCCAAAACACTGAACGAAGGCGCGATCCTGTTCCATGAATATGCCGTAGACAGCTGGGGCTGGAACTTTCTCGGCCAGTCGAAACTATTCGATATGGACAAGAAGCTTTCGAAGTTCAGCGAAAAAGAAATGGAACTGCTTTTGTACAGCAAGCCATACAAATTGAAAACGAAGGTGGGAGGCAAGGAGTTCAATTTAACGTGCGAAGGCGTTATCAGCAGATTTACCGCCAAGTACATCACGCGCGACGTGAAGACCATGTCGGAACGTACACAAAAGTCTGTGGCGCCCTACATCACGATGGCACCGTGCACGGTGTGCAGGGGCGCCCGCTTAAGCCAGGAGGTGCTGAAGTGCGAGATCGGCGGATACAACATCGCTGAGCTGGCCTCGATGGAAGTAGACCAGTTGATCGGTGTGATCAAGTCGATCAAGGAACCGAAAGCCGCACCGATTTTGAACAGCCTTATCCAGCGACTGCAATATCTCGTAGATATAGGGCTTGAATATCTCACCTTAAATCGCGAAACAGATACGCTCTCCGGCGGCGAATCGCAACGCGTGAAGATCGTCAAGCACCTGAGCAGCAGCCTGGTGGATGTGATGTATGTGTTCGACGAGCCCAGCGTGGGTCTTCACCCGCGTGATGTGCATCGGTTAAATGAACTTCTTCAACAACTGCGTGATCGGGGGAATACGGTTCTGGTGGTGGAACATGATCCCGATGTGATTAAAGTGGCTGACCATATCGTGGACGTGGGCCCGCATGCAGGAAGTCAGGGCGGCCAGGTCGTATACGAAGGACCGTTCAAGAACCTGTTGAGCGCGGACACGTTGACCGGCAAATATTTGAAACAGACGGTTTCGATCAAAAGCGATTTTCGTTCGGCCAGAGGAAAACTGCCGATCAGGAATGCAAAGGCCAACAACTTGCAGAACGTGAGCGTGGACATCCCGAAGGGTGTACTCACGGCGATCACCGGTGTGGCAGGCTCGGGGAAGAGCTCGCTCATTCATCAGAGCTTTCTACGGCAACACCCGGACTCGATTGTGATTGACCAATCCGCGGTAGGTGTTTCGAGCCGGTCCAATCCCGCCACCTATACCGGCATTATGGACGAGGTGCGCAAGGCGTTCGCGGCAGCGAACAAGGTGAGCCCATCGCTGTTCAGCTTCAATTCAGAAGGCGCTTGCGCGAATTGCCAGGGACTGGGCGTGATCTACACGGAAATCCCCGCGATGGGGGAGGTCAAGTCGCCATGTGAGATCTGCGAGGGCAAGCGATTCAAAGATAAAGTGCTGGGATACAAGCTGAATGGAAAATCGATCAACGATGTCCTGGGAATGACGGTCAGGGAGGCGCTTGCATACTTCAAGATCGACAAGATCATGAACAAGCTGCAGGCCATGAGCGATGTGGGCCTGGATTACCTAACCCTGGGTCAGCCGTTGAGCACGCTCTCAGGCGGCGAATGCCAGCGCATCAAACTGGCAAGCGAACTGCACAAAAAGGGCAGCATCTATGTTCTGGATGAACCCACGACCGGTTTACACATGTCGGATATCCGTCACCTGCTGGAGATCATGAACCGCCTGGTGGACGCGGGCAACACCGTGATTGTGATCGAACATAATACGAGCGTGATCAAACATGCAGACTGGATCATCGATATGGGCCCCGAAGGCGGCACGAAGGGGGGCAAGGTGATGTTCGAAGGCACACCCAAGCAGCTGCTCACGCAAAAGAATTCGCTAACCAGTGAGTTCCTACGGAATTAGGGTTATGGGCACAGTGATCGAGTCGCCCCGCAAGCCTTGAGCGGGGCAGCTATGCCGAGTAATCCACAGGGCAGCAGGAAGAGGGCTGTAACGTTTTGAGATTCGCCAACACTATGTGGATGTTCGATGGATGGGGGACCCAATCATTAGGGGATGCTCTGCAAAACCATTAGTGGGTTCCATGCCATCTTGGGCGACTCTCTTTACAGAGCCTTACCGCGCCTTCGGGGGGAGGCGCGGTAAGGCTCTGGGTGAGAGTCGCCGTTTAAACGTTTGGCCTTAGGGATAAAGTGTGACTTTGGGGGTCACCCGAGGGTGAATGGAAGTGGCTTCGCCGGCGTCGTTGATGACATGGCTGATTTCGCCAAGATCGCCCAGAGCCACCGTGATCATGTGGTGGAACTGGACGCCAGGAGTCTTCGGCACTTCAATGGCCCGGGTCAGCACAACGTGCGGACGTAAAAAGACACTATAAATTCCGAGTCCCCAGGCCTCGTGGCTGGTCACAGCATCCGAAACTTTGTAGGAAGCCCAGCCGTTGGTGCCGGGCGCGCTGGTATAGCTGGTCTGATCCGGCGGATCGTAGGGAATCTCGGACTGGTAAAAATAGGTTCGACCGTGATTTCCATTCCAGAGCACCTGAAATTGCTGATGATGTTCCACGAATAGACCGTAGACGGTGACGTTCTCTCCATTGACGATGAGCCCGTTGGCACTCGTATTGCTCGACCAGCCAACCCCAGAGCCATGATCGGCACGCCAGATCCAGGTGTGGTCGATGATGGTATCGCTGCTGTTTACTTCCAGATTGACCAGCGTGCGGCCTACGCCAGCCCCGCCGACCCGAAAGAAAACGTCATGCAGCGAAATAGGGTTCTGTAGGTGCCGGGCTTTGCTGCCGTCCGGCCCCACTTGCAATAGCACCGGTGATTGTTTCATTCCGGCATCGAACAGGAGACCGGCAACGATCACTCCATCGACGTCTGCCGTGGTCATGGCTGCCGTGCCGTTGACGGGCTGCAGGGTGGCAAAGCCAAGTCCCAGGACTACGGTATCCGGCCGGGTGATGCGGATGGCTTCCGTCAATTTGTAGATGCCCGGGGTGAGCAGCAAATTCTTACCATTGGCGAGTGCGGCGTTCAAGGTGGCGGCCGTATCCACCTCTGGCCGGGCGATATAAAAACGGCGGATGGGTATCGTTTTCCCTGGGGTGGTCCCGTGGCGCCAGGTGATGCCCACACTCCTGTTGCGCAGCGATGGAATGCAGACGCTCATGTTTCCGGCGGAATCGACCTGGAGAAAAGGCTTCTCGCGCACGATCGGGGTTTCGGCGACCTTGGTGTATGGAGGCGTTGGCCATTCTCCTGCGGGCGGATGGGGGACGCCGACGAAAACCATATTCCAATTGGACCCACTCCAACTGCCCCATTCTGTGTTTCTGGAAATAAATTGCTGCTGTGGCCCGGCGTCGACTTTGCCGTCAATCAGAGCGTCGGACATCCATCCGCCGCTGGCCCAGCCAGAGTGCTGATGGAGCACAATATTTCCGCGAATGTGCATGCGGCGAAGGGGCGCGGCCTGGGATACGGCCCATTGCATCGAGCCTCCAGCGGGAGATATCGAGAAGCCCTCGATCCCTCTCCAGAAAGTGGTGGTGGCGTTGTTGTTCGGTTCGCTGGCATCGGCGTGCACGTTGCCGGCGATGCGCACGCCGTCGGGGGAGGCTCCCAGGCCGATCGCTTGGGTGTAGAAGCCGACCGGAATATCCAGCCTGTAGTCGCCCGGGAGGAACAACAAGGCGTTGCGTTGGCTGCCGAACTCGTTGTGTTGCTGGGTGGCGTAGATTGCGTCGATCTGTCGTTGCATGGTGGAGGACGCCATCGAGGGGTTGAAGATAAGAACGTTCGGGCCCAGATCAGGCGTTGCCGGGTTCGCGGCCATCGCCGGGATAGATGGGCATGCCAACAACGCCGCCACCATGGCGTTGATCACCCGGCTACCACACATAGGTTCCCACCGATTCTTCGGGCAGGGTGGTGGTGAACCACCGGCCGTGGTACTTCACGTTGAAGGTCTTGGGAAAGTTGGCGGTGTTCGATGCGACGAGCACGATCTTGCCGCCGGCAGTAAGAAACGCGACCGATGCAAGCTGCTCTAGCTCACTCGTTCCAACCCGCACCGAACCCGGTGGCACGAATTGAGAAAAATGGGCGACTGCATAGTAGGCCACGTTCCGAGTAGCATGGCTGGCGTTCAGAGTGATAGCACCCTGGCAGCCGGTGCATCCCCCATCGTTGGTATGGGGGCCGTTATTGGGGTCAGCGGCGAGATTCCAGAGCAGTACGTTGCGGCTCCAATTTCGGGTTGCAGCGATCAGAACGTCGCTGACTGCGGCGGCAATGGGGAGGGGTTCGTTCGGTGGGCTGGAGATGGACTGCTCGGTCATATATAGATTTTTGTTGGGATACTCGGTGTGCACTTCGGTCATGGCAGAGGCCGTGCCTCCATACAGATGAAAGGCCGTTCCATCGACATACTTATTGGCCGCCGGGTCTTCAAGGATCGACAGCGCATAGGATAGAACATCGGGATTATGGTCGTACAAAAGGATCCTGGTGGTGATTCCTGCGCTCTGAAATGCAGGCCCCAGATGTTTGGCAATAAACGTATCTTGTTCCGCCGCGAACATGACCATGCTGGGTGTGTTTTTGGGGTTCAGGGGTTCGTTCTGTACGGTCACGGCAGCAATGGGGATGCCTTCCGCCTTCATCTGCTGGATGTATTTCACGAAGTACGCGGCATACACCCCGTAATATTCGGGCTTTAGATGGCCACCCTTCACGCGATCATTGGTCTTCATCCATGCGGGGGCAGACCATGGGGAGCCCAGGATTTTGATGGCGGGATTGATAGTCAGAATCTGCTTGAGTACAGGAATGACGTCGGCGCGATCCGGTCCCAGACTGAACCGGGCGAGATCCACATCCGTTTCCCCGTTTGCCAGATCATCGTAGGAATACACGCGCTCGTTCATATCAGAAGCGCCGATGGTGACCCTGATGTAGCTAACGCCGGTGTTGGCCGGGGCAAACAGCTGCTTGAGCAGGTCAGCCCTTGGTCCAGGGTCCATACGCATGAGCAGCTGCGCGCTGCCTCCGGTGAGGGCGAAACCGAAGCCATCCATGGACTGGAACTGCTGCATATCGTTTACATCGACGGTGGGAGCCGCGTTCGCCGGCGAAGAAAATGGCAACGAATCTTTCTGCTCGGCCAAGAGTGCGGAGCGATCCGCGGTTGTAAGCCATTCCCAGGCGTCTGAACCTGGCTGCGCGGTGAGCGAGCCGTGAGAGATGAACAAGAGTGCAATTGGTAAGAGCCATGCGACTTTGCTTTTCATAGAACTTTCTCCAGCTAAAACCTCTAATTTCTTGACGACCTATCATAGTCAAACGATTGTCTAAATACGAGGGGTGTTTTTTTGGGGCCGAAGGCGATGGGCACACTGCGGTTTCGACCTTATCTAAGTTGGCTTTAAGAGAGACCAGCCATCCTGGGAAGGAGGTTTTCTGGTCGAGGGCAGAAGCGATCCTAGGGGCTGCGCCTATCTTTTCGGCCCATGTACGCCCCCACGGCACGCCCGGGCGGTGGTGCGACCAGGGGCACCCGCCCGATTTCCACCGATGTTTGCTATGACACAGACGAAGGATGTCACCTGATTCTCATTCCACGGGAGAAGACCCGCGCCTACAATGAAGCCTGGTTATGAGATCTGCGCTTATCCTGCCGCTTCTACTGTCCTTCGCCCCCGTCGGCGTTTCCGCGCAACAGGGCAACACTGGGCCAGCTACCCTGACCGTGCGCTCGACCCTGGTGGAGGTGCCGGCGCTGGTGAAGACCAAGGCGGGAGAGGTGGTCTTTGAGCTTACAGCGGACGACTTTCTCCTAACCGACGATGGCGTACCGCAGCACCTTACGCTCGATCCTGACACGGATTGGCAACCACTGGCGTTAGCCATCTGCGTGGAGACGGGCGGAGCTGGAGCCCGTCACCTGGCGGACTATCGGGAGCTGGATGCGTTGGTGGACGCATTGATCGGCAACGTCGAGCATCGTGTCGCAGTCATTGGCTTCGATAGTAAGCCACATCTGCTGCTACCTTTCGGGCCCGACGCGGCCGAGGCTTCCCAACAACTGGCAAACCTGCAGGAAGGCGATCCGGGGGGAGCCGTTTTAGATGGGGTGGCATTCGCGGTCGCCCAGTTGCGGGCACAGCCCACGCGCTATCGCCGTGCAATCCTGCTGCTCAGTGAAACCATCGACCAGGGCAGCACGACCACCCTCGAGGAAGCCCTGCGGCTGATCAGCGACACGAATACGACTATGTATAGCTTCGGTTTTTCCAGCACCCACTCGGCCGTCCATCATGAGGCATCCAAGTGGAACCGCCCCGGAGAGCCCGGCCCGGCGCACGGCTGCTTTAGCCATGATGGCGCCGATGCCGAGTACGAGGGCCACTACAGCAAGCAGGTGCTCGACTGCATCAGTGACCTGGCCCCGCCCATTCGGCTGGCCACTATGGCATTTGTTACCGCACGCAATGCCCTGCGCACCAATACCGCCGAATCGATCGCACAGCTCACCGGCGGCGAGTATTTTCACTTCCACGATGCCAAGGATCTGAAGGCAGGACTGGTTAAAATGTCGAGCGACGTACCGAATTATTATGTGCTGAGTTTCCATCCAACAGCGGTGACCCCCGGCCTGCATGCGCTGCATCTGGAGCTCAAGGATCGGCCGCAATTGGAGTTGAAGTCGCGAAGCGAGTACTGGATCGATAACGACACGGCGCAATAGCGCCGGCTAGTGTTTCTCGGCTTCGGCCTTTTCTGTTGCTGCCACTGCCCTCTTAAAGGCAGCAACCGCGGGGACAGTCTGGCTGAGGCCATCGTCGCTCGCATACTTCCACACCGGAGTGGCAAAGAGGGATTTTTCGCCGCCTTTGAAGACGGCGAACGTATCCTCCCCCTGCCCGATGCCCGCTACGGGAGATCGTTGGCTAGACCCGAGACCAGGCTGACCCGACATGTTGGGTTGAGGGCCACGCGAAGGCCCCATGGATCCCGCACGGTTGTTGGGGTCAATTCCGTTGTTCTGCCGAGGATCGGGCATCGTATCGTCCATCAAACGGCTGTTCCCCTTGCGCAGCGCCACAATCAGATCCGCAGCTTTTGGGTCCGAGACAGGCTCGAACCTTCCCCACGTCAGGAATGCTGCCATGACGTCTTGCTGCGCCATTTCATTCGCGCGTGAGTCATCGATGGTCATGCCTGCACTCGGGTCGATGACGATAGCGACAGTTTTGGCCTGCAACACATAGGAGGGCAGTAGGTTTTTTGTTTTGTCTTTTGCGAATCCGGAAGTTGCCAGCAGACTTAGTAAAAATATGGTAGACGCGCGCTTTCCCATCTCTGGCTCCTGGTCAGAACGGGATAATGATACGCCGATTCGACGGGTCCGAGAGCAGCCGCGCCAGACGGTTTTTCCGCAACCTCTTACGTCGTGCCCCGATACAAAGCATGAGACACGGTGACTCCCGGGTACGCGCGCATTGGAAAATTTGGGTATCTTGACAAACTTGTTTCGCCGGGATACTTTGCAGTGTAAAGTGAAGAGTCATGAATGAACTGAACAGAGCGCTGGGTGACATCAGCAGCATACGCAGGCAGATGGCGCGCAGCACGGAGTTTCGTGGGTATGGCCCGGCAACTCTCGCGGCTACGGGTCTAATCGCGGTTGTGGCCGCGGTGGTCCAGGCGATGGTCCTACCGGATCCCGCGGCGCATAACTCGACCTATCTGAGCATCTGGATCGGCACCGCGGGCCTCTCAGCTGCCCTGACTGGAATACAGATGTATACCCGCACCCGCCGCATGCATTCCGGTATGTCACAGGAGATGATGCACATGGCCGTGGAGCAGTTCTTGCCCTCAGTAGGGGCGGGACTGCTGATTACTCTTGTCGTGGGGCGCTACGTTCCAACGGCCCTTTGGATGATCCCCGGAATCTGGCAGGTCATTTTCAGCCTGGGCGTATTTTCGTCGTGCCGCTTTCTACCGCGCCCAATGCTCGCAGCAGGCGCCTGGTACCTGCTGACAGGCCTGGTGTGTATCTCGCTCGGCGGCAACCGGGCGCTCTCCCCCTGGGCCATGGGTATTCCATATGGAGCCGGACAGTTGCTGGTCGCGGCGATCCTGCTCTTCAGTGCGCACGAGGGTAGCGATGAAAGCTAAGACCGGGCCCAGCGAAGGACGATTCGCTTATGAAGGACTGGATCGCGTGATCCACGAACGCGCTCGCCTCAGCGTGCTTACCTCCCTGATTACCAATCCCAAGGGACTGACATTCGGCGATCTTAAGCAGCTATGCGGGCTTACCGACGGCAACCTGAGCCGCCATTTACAGGTTTTGGAGAAAGAAAACATGGTCGACATCGTCAAGGGGCACGATCACAATCGGCCCCAGACAATGTGCCGAATCACGGTGCCGGGCCGTAAACGCTACCTGGAATATCTCTCCACTCTCGAACAGGTGGTTCGAGATGCTGCCAAGGTAACCAAGGACGAACCCGCGTCCAGCTTGATACGGGGACTCGCTCCAACCCGGGCCTGATTTTTTTCGTGAGGTAACTTTACAGTGCAAAGTATGTTTTCTGTACCCAATAGCTTTACAGCGCAAAGTGAGCAGCCTACCGGCCTGCATGTGGCCATCATCATGGACGGCAACGGACGCTGGGCGGCGCACCGCAACCTACCCCGGGTTGCAGGACATCGCGCCGGAGTCGCGGCGGTAAAGCGCATTGTGGAACACGCGCCTCATGTGGGCATTGGTTGCTTGACCGTCTATGCATTTTCGTCGGACAACTGGCGCCGCCCCGCAACCGAAGTACAGAGTATTTTTTGGTTGCTGCGGGCATTCCTAAGGCTGGAGCGGGCGAAACTTCGGCAGGCCGGTGTCCGGTTGGAAGTCATCGGGCGGCGCGACCGTGTACCAAAATTGTTGCTGCGCGAGATCAACCAGGCAGTTGCTGCGACCGCAGGTGGCACGCAACTGCGGCTCCGTGTCGCCATCGACTACTCTTCGCGCGACGCGATCATGAGCGCCGCCCTTCGCGTGTCTCGCGGCTTTCTGCATGAGCGGCTACCTGGAGCTTCCGTTCTGCGCGACAGACTTACCCAGGAGTTGGCCGCAGAGAGTTGCGAGGTTGACCTGCTGATTCGCACTGGCGGAGAGAAGCGCCTTTCTGACTTCTTGCTGTGGGAATCTGCGTACGCCGAACTTTGGTTTACCGACCGCATGTGGCCGGACTTTGAGCCCAGCGATCTGGACGCCGCGCTGGCAGACTTTCATCAGCGGGAACGCCGCTTTGGCGGCGTCCCCGCGGCTTCCGATTCCCCCAAGTCCTATGCAGAAATCGCACGGTAACAGGAGATCTGTAAAAAAGGCAGTTGGGAGGCTAGTGGATGAATAGGATGCTGGCACAAAAGGCACTCGCGATCTCGGCCCTTGGGTGCGTGATACTGACTGCGCTGTATATGGTGAGCGGCGTCATTGATGACAGAGAGAAATACCGCGATGAGGCGGTGCACTCAATCGAAGCTAGTTACTCCGGGCCGCAGATGCTGGTCGGGCCCGTGCTGGTACGACCCTACACTCAGACTGTGACGACGACTGAGACTGGCGGCAAAGGTGCGAAGAAGACGAATGTGCGCAAGCAAGAATTGACTGCCACAACCTTTCCGCGAGAGTTGGATGTAAGCGGGGCCATCATTCCGAACGAGCGCCGGCACGGCTTGTACAAGGTACAAGTCTATGAGTTTCAGGGCGAGCTAAAGGGTCGTCTCGACATTGTGGATCCTCCCGTGGAAGGGACCGTAGTGTGGGCAGAGCCCTATCTGGAGCTCTCGGTAACGGATGTGCGTGGAATCGTCGGAACACCGAGGGTCATGGTGAATGGAGTTTGGGAGACGATGCTGCAAGGGGCGCCGGACACGACCGGATGGCAGCCCAACCTGCGAATTCCATTACGCGGGACGAGTGGGCTGAAAGGTCATTTGGATTTCGTGCTTAAGTTGAACCTCGCAGGAACGGGGACGCTGGGGATAGCCCCGGTTGGAGATTCAAATCATCTCGACATTCAGTCGAGCTGGCGATCACCGCTCTTCGGTGGACAGTTCTTGCCCAGGACGCGAGATGTAGGAAACGCTGGGTTTCGCGCGGTGTGGGACGTATCCTCATTGGCGAGCGGAACACAAGTGCAACTGGAAACGAACCCGTTAAAAGCGATCGATGTGATGAATGTGAGCTTGACCACGCTGGTGGATCCTTATTCTCTCAGCAACCGCGCCGTGAAGTATGGGATACTTTTCGTGCTGCTTACGTTTGGTGGCTTCCTGATGTTTGAGTTAATGAAGGAGCTGCCGATTCATCCGGTGCAATATCTTCTGGTAGGCTTTGGACTTGCGATCTTTTTCCTCCTGCTCGTGAGTTTCTCAGAACATATGCCGTTCGGTTTCGCCTACACGGTCGCAAGCACCGCTTGTATAGGACTGCTGACGTTCTATCTTTCCCATGTGCTGCGAAGTTTGGCGCGTGGGCTGAGCTTTGGAGCAATGCTCACCATGCTTTACGCCGCAATCTATGGCTTACTCATTTCGGAGGATAACGCTCTGGTCCTCGGCTCATTGATGCTGTTTTGCTTACTGGCTGCGGTGATGTTCGTGACACGGAAGGTGGATTGGTATAAGGGTAGGGTTGGACTGATCCACGGTAAGGCTGGGTTGGCACAAAGTCCCCCTCCGCTTACTTAATCATGGGAAATGACACACGGGTGCATTTTGTGTCCAGGGTAACCGACGGCAACCTATCAAGGAGAGGAATCCTGTACAGTGCAAGCCTCTGACCCTATACGTGCGATTCGGTTCTGGCTTCTCATCGTGATAGCAGGCCTGGCTCTGAGTGGAGTGACGGCGTTTCCCTTGGAAACTGAACTTCACTGGTTGCTCTTGATCCTGCGTTCTACCCCCTTGCGGCCGTTCGCCGAATTTACCCACCTGCTTCCCTGGATTGACCGCGTCTACAGTGGGCTATCTATTATGAGCCAGCATTTTCCATTCCTGGCATACGGGACTGACTGGCTGGCGTTCGCTCATCTGGTCATCGCCGTTGCCTTCATCGGCCCGTATCGCGATCCCGTCCGTAATGAGTGGGTGATCACCTTCGGCCTTATTGCCTGTGCCGGGGTCATCCCGCTCGCTCTCATTGCCGGTCATATACGCGAAATCCCGATCGCGTGGCGACTTGTTGACTGCAGTTTCGGAGTCTTCGGAGGGATACCTCTTCTGCTCTGCAGACAGCAAATCCGTGCGCTCGAACATCTTGGAGGCGGAAAGAACAGAGGAGGATGAACGACCCCGATGACGTACCGCAAAAACTAAATCTCCTCAATTCTGCGATCGACGTCACGGAGCAATGTGAGTTCACTCCAATCGAGGTGTTCCTGCAGGCCGAGGTAGGCATCAGGCCCAATCTGGTCCTTTTCACGAAGCGTTTCCAGTTGTTCCCGCTCCGCTTCGATGGCGTTCAAACCAAGGTTGCGATAGCGGTCCAACGATTCGACACCAGTTTCCCGGCGGCAGGTGCGTCGTATCAGGGAGAGACGAAAGCGGAGGTTCTCAGCCTCCGGTCCATCTTGCGTCGCAATGCTTGCAAGGCCCGCTTCAGCCAGGGCTGCGCGGGCAAACGATAGTTCGAGGGCCGCATAACCACTGCGGTCAAGCTTAAGCAGCTTGATGAGTGGCGCGAGGGTCAGGCCCTGAAGGACCAGTGTTGCGAGAACCACGCAGAACGCAGTCAGGACCACGGTGTCACGTTGGGGAAAGCTCTCGGGCAGAGCAAACGCGGTGGCCATGGTGACGAACCCGCGCATACCGCACCACCCTACGAATAACGCCTCACCCAATTTGACGGGCGCCGGCTTGTTTTTCGAAGATGCCCACCAGGCCTCAATACGATTGAAGCCGATGACGACCACCAAGCGTGTGCAGACTACCGCCACAACGACAAGCACGGCGAAACCGAAAGCTTCGCGGAGATGAGACGGTTGCAGCCGAACTAGGATCGATCTGGCCTGCATGCCCATGAGCAGGAATGCGAACACGTTGAGAGTGAAGACAACCGAACTCCACACCGCGTAAGACTGCACACGCATGCGAGCATCGAACGTGGTGGAATTGGTAGTACGCGCGAGGGTCATGGCGAACGCGATCACGCACAATACTGCCGAAAGATGGAGATGATTGGCGGCGATCCACAAGAGATACGACAACACGAACTGGAGCAGGTTGCCTCCCAAAGTATCCTTCACCATCGGGTTCACATACCCCACCAGATACGCACAAACCATGCCCAGCAAGACGCCGCCGGGGACAGCCAAACCGAGACGTAGGCCGACACCCAGGTGAAATCCTCCGCTGGAAAGGATCGTGAGTGCACCGCCGAAGAGCAGCAGTGCAGTTGCGTCGTTGAAGAGGCTTTCGCCTTTGAGGACTGCATCCATCCTCCGAGGGATGGAGAAGTTTCTCAATACTGCGGTTGCTGCGGCTGCGTCCGGCGGCGCAACGATTGCGCCCAAAACGACGGCGGCGGCCAGGGGTAATCCCAGCAAGGAAGAACCGATCCACGCCACGACGCCAGTGGTGAGGATCACAGCGAACACCGCGAAGGCGATGAGGGGAGCCAGAAAACGCCGCGTCGCCCCTGGCGGGAAGTCGTAGGCAGCGTCCACGACTGCGGGGGTAATGAAAAGCGCGAGATAGGTTGAGGGCTCAATAGGAATGACTGGCGCACCAGGGATGAGCGCGACGATGACCCCTGCTCCGGCAAGCATGGCAGGGTACGGGAGCGATAAGCGCCGTGCCACCTGCAGTAAAACGATGGCTGCAAGCAAGAGCACCAGCAGGCTTTCGAAGAATGTCATTAGGAATTCGTCACCCTGAGAGATTGTCCCTAAACCAATAGCAACAGGCAAATTGGGGGGATAGTGTGTCTGAGCTAGAACCGACCATCATGAGATCGAGTCCCGTAGAGCCTGCCCTGAGCTTGTCGAACGGGGACGACTGAAAAAGCTCAATGGATATTTTCGAATAAAAGTACTCTGGGATCGCCTCAAGAGAACCGCCAGTCGTCCCCGTTCGACAAGCTCAGGGCAGGCTCTACGGGACTTTTCGTCTCTCGAATTTTTACCCAGGACTGCGTCCTGGGCAAAGTTCAGCCGTCCCTGCGGGACTGAGTTTGCCATCGCTCTCACACAGACACATAGGTGGCTCTACTGCCTTACAGGTACGAAAGCAGTGGATTCCGGCTTCGTTTTTTCACGCCTGCATACCATTCGCAAGCGGGATAGCAGATGACTACCACGAAGATCCATATGCACCACACAATCGCCAGCCCGTAACCGTATCCGGGCGGGTGACCGGTCAGTACTCCCCCCTGTGGGAACTCGGTTACCCACCAGCGCCAATTTTCACCCCGGGCGGCAGAGACGACGAGGGCCAGCAAATGAATGAGAGCAATGTGCAGCAGGAAATAAAAGAACGGTACGCGGCCATACACCTGCAGCACACTTCTTACTTTCCTCCACTCATTGCGTTGGTCGGCATACTCGATGCCGGCGGCAATCAGCGACGCGAGACCCAAAGTCGCGAGAAGGAAAAGAAGTGAGGGAGGATATTTCTGGACGTTCATGAACGACAGCCCGGTTCTCCACCAAGTTTGCTGAGGCGACCAGGGAACCGGATCACCATACAGATTGCTCCAGCGCAGCAGACCGAAAGCAGCGAGCATGCTGAGGCCTGCACGGAGGTCCCACCGTCGCCGTTTGCCGCTCTCCTGAGTGATAATGCTTCCGAAGGCGTAGCCGAGCGCCATCACCCCCACCCACGGCAAGAGCGGGTAGGCGACGAGGATGATGGGCGGGGTCATGGACTTGCCGGAAACGAGACCCGGAACATGCAGCAGCTGCCACAGCCAGCCGAGCCGGCCGAACGTTGCTACCGTCACACCATCCAACAGGTTGTGGCCGGCCACGAGGCATGCTCCGGTCATGAGGATCCAAGGCACTCTCAGATGGATGAGCAGTGCCATGATCATCATGGAAGCCCCGATCGCCCAGATGACTTCCAGGATTTGCATATCCCATTGCCAATGGAAGTTGAAGACCAGGTGTACCAGAGTGAGCTCTACGATTATGAGCCATAAACCTCGTGAAAGCAGGTGTTGCGTAAGCTGGCTCCTGCTTTTGCGTCGCTGCTGAAGGAAGATAGAGGTCCCGGCCAGGAAAACGAAAACCGGCGCGCACAGATGGGTGATCCAGCGGGTCAGATACAAGAGAAGAGTCGTATGTTGAGGGTCGAGAGGATTCCCTGCGTAGCTGGTGAAGAACTCGCGTGTGTGGTCGAGTGGCATGAGGACCATGACAAGGCCGCGCAACACGTCGACAACGGTGACCCGCCCGCCGCTGATTTCCGGAGCCGGAATCTGCTTTGGGTCGTCTAAGGAATGCGGCTTGGCCGATTGCGACATGCGCCATTGTAGAATCCCTCCACCGCGCTTAAGGAGGAGCCGATTGGCCTGGTAATGCAGTATCTTCAATGAGCGTGGATACCGCCTCCTCACAGCCCGGCGATCTGGTGCTGCCCATCCAGGCGGCGGAGCCATCTAAGGCCATTTTTGTCCTCGAGCCAAATCTGATCCAAGAGCTTTGGCTCGCCGCCGAGGGGGCGGAGAGCGGCCTTACCTGCGAGGAGTTCGGCAGCGTACTTACCAGTGTCGGGGAAAAGGTCAACTATGGCCTGGCACCCGGCAACAGTCCTGATGCTGCGCAAAGAACAGTCTTCCTCCGCTCGCTCCGTCTCTCTGAACTGGCTCTGGCTCATTCCTGTGTGCTGGGCCGAGATGCCGCCTGGCAGCGGTTTCTAAACAGGTATCGCTCCCCGTTAACACAGGCTGCCATTGCCATCACCGGATCAGCTACGGTCGGGCATGAGCTCGCCGACTCGCTTTACGCCGAACTATATGGGCTGCGGGAACTCGATGGTCAGCGCCGTTCTCCGCTGGCTTCCTACTCGGGCCGTGGTTCGCTTCTCGGGTGGCTGCGCACCACGCTTGCCCAGCGACACGTCGATTACCACCGCCGTACGCGGCGCGAAACTCCGCTCGACAACGTCGATCCTCCCGCTGCCGAAGCTTCGGGTTCACCAGCGTCCGCCGAGCTTCTCCGCCTCAAGGATGCGGTAGGACGCAGCCTGCGGGCCCTGCCCGCGGAGGATCGTTTCGTGCTCTCAGCATACTTTCTCGATCGCCAGAGCCTGCTCGAAATCTCGCGCGTGATCCGTGTGCATGAAGCGACCGTCAGCCGCCGGATTAAGCGGCTCGTCGGAGACCTTCGCAAACAGTTGGTGCACAATCTTCAATCCGCAGGTCTTAGCAAGCGAGCCGCGGAAGAAGCTCTGGGCGCCGATCCGCGTGATATTGAATTAAATCTGCGGGCATTGCTGCAAACTTCGCAAAGCCCGCCGTTCTCCGATAAGACGGCTTCGAATCCAATCGGGGCATCCGGCAAAATATGAACGACCTTCTCCAATCCGGGCAGCATCCAGACGCGGATCAGCTCAGCGCGTTCATCGAACACGCGTTGCCGACGCATGAGCAGGAGGAGACGCTAGCCCATCTTGCGATTTGTCCTCATTGCCGCAGCATCGTCGCGCTGTCGTTGCCTCCAACCGAAGTATTGGCAGAGGCACACCCGGAAACCGTCCGCCGGCCCTGGCTGTCCAGCTGGATCATGGTATGGCCGGCAGGAGTCGCTCTTGCTGCACTGATCCTCGCCGGGATTTACATTCGGAGTGGGTTCGTTGTCCAAAAGCATGTGGCTCCAATGCAGACGGCGCAGTCCACTCCGCCGGCTCGCCGCAGACAGTCGCTGCCACCATCAAGTCTCAACCTTCAAAAGCCGGGAAAAGTCACCCCGAGATCGGCGCCTAGCTCAGCTGTGCCAGCCCCCGAAACCGCTCCCCCACAGCAGGCCCTGGATAGGCTGATGCCTGCCCCTGGCGGCGGTGAAAATACGCGCCACCTGAATCAGAACCCAATGACGATGTCCAGCGCATCCAAGGTTACGACACCTGTGCGAGTGGCTGCCGGCCAGCATACCTTGCCCAGTGGGCTTCGCGCTCTCTCCACGGTTGCTAATGCTGGAGAGGTTGTCTCCATTGACACCCAACACGCGCTCTTCTTCAGCAACGATGGCGGCGCGCACTGGAGCGTCATCAGGCAGCCATGGCAGGGCCGCGCGGTAAAGGTTGAGTTGGCCCGCGACTCATATCCAACTGGAAAACCCGATGCTGCCGTCGCGGGGATTATGGGCGGCGTCCTCGGCGGCATTAAATCTCATGATTCTGTCGAGGGACCGAAGGCCACCCTCAGTGGCGGTGTCACCGACCTTTCGGGGGCGTCCATTCCAAACGCATCCGTGGCGGTCACCAATTCGTTGACCCAAGCTGTCCACAGGACGACGACAGATCCCGCCGGCCATTACAGGGTCGACGAGCTCGCCCCAGGCACTTACACACTGGAAGTCCAAGCCCCCGGATTCACCCCACGAGAAGTCTCAGGACTCTCGGTGAATGCCGCTCAGCGAAACCAGAAAGATCTAACTCTTGCCGTCGGCGCCGCAGCCCAAACGGTCGAAGTACAGGGGGCGGCTCCAGCGGCTCTCACCGCTCCCAAGGTCACAGATAAGGTCTCGGCATCACGAGCTGCATCTCCAACGGCCCCATGGTTTGAGATAACGACGGACACCGGCGAGCACTGGATCAGCACCGATGGCCGGTCTTGGCAGCGCAAAGAGGAGTAGTCCAGAACAGCCCAAGTTAGCGGCTCAACAATGTGCAGGCCGTCGGCAGCTAACCTGCTCTGCTCCGGCCGCGAAATAATTTTTCATTTTTCCTGCAAGTTCTTCGAGACCGCACGTTCTCCGCTCAGACAGGCCGCGATCCCCCGCAGGCTGGCTTGCCAGGAGAATGTGTATGACCCGTTTCCGTCGTTCGCTTCCCTTTCTGCTGACTGGCTCTCTTGTGCTCTTCTTTGCCTCCGCTGCCTTTCTCTCGGTCACCCGCGGACGCACCGAGCAGCTAGCCGCTACTTACACCCACGGCAATCTATCGGTCACCATTCCCTATCACTCCATTCGTACGGGCAGCGGCAAATTGGTCGCGGAAATTATTGATCCTGAAGACCATGTTCTGGGCCGGGTCGAACATTCTGCGGACATTGGCACGGGCGACAGCTCCTGGCAGCAAGTGATCAAGCCGGAGAAACCCATCGCGTTCGAAGACATCGTGTGGCAGCGGCTGCGGTACCGCTTCGAGTACGCCGACCACCAGGCGCCGGCGATCGAGGGCATCGAGTCCATGTCGCAGATTCTCCGCCGGCCCGTGGTACGCGTCCTCGGTCAGACCGAGTACCTCGCGGGAAGCCATGCTGCTATCCGGGTCATCGTCTCAGGCGCAAACAACAACGACGTCGCCGAGCCGGGAACCATCCGGATTGAGCTGCTTGCACCCAACAAAAATGCGCGGCTTCTCTTCTCCGGCAAAGTCAATAAACGCGGCACTGTCGAGGCCCAGGTTCACTTTCCTGCCGGCCTGACGGGGAGCTACCAACTACGCTTCATCGCCGACACTCCCATCGGTTATACGGAATATACCCAGCCAGTCGAACTCAAGAGCAAAGCTTCCATACTCTTGACCACCGAGAAACCGATCTATCAACCCGGCCAGACCATCCATGTCCGCGCCCTCGCTCTCAACCGGGGCGATTACAAAGCCGACTCGCAACGCAAGCTGACCTTCGAACTTGAAGACCCCCGCGGCAATAGGGTCTTCAAGAAGGTAACGGCAACGGATGGCTTCGGCGTAGCCTTAGCTGAGTTTTCGCTTGCCGATGAAGTCAACCTCGGCGCCTATCATCTGCGCGCGCTGATGGGCAATAGCTCCGCGCCATCCGATACTGCTGAACTCACGCTCAACGTCGAACGCTACGTGCTGCCGAAGTTCAAGGTTGCAGTCGAGTTTACCGAGAAGGATGGCAAGCCCCGACGTGATTACCGGCCGGGGGACCATGTCACTGGGACCGTGCGCGCCAACTACTTCTTCGGCAAGCCAGTCGATCATGCCCAGATTACGATGAAGGCTTCCAGCATGGACGTCGCGGTTTTCGATGCAGCCTCCGCCGAGGGCAAGACCGACAGCGAAGGGACCTATAAGTTCGACCTGAAGTTGGCTGGCTACTTTGCGGGACGACCGCTGAGCCAGGGCATGGCCCGCGCGCTCATCGAGGCAACGGTGAAGGACTCAGCCGCCCACAGCGAAACACGCGGGGAACCAATCACCATTAGCCAGTCCCCGCTGCTCATCACCGCCGTCCCCGAGGGCGGAACCCTGATACCGCACCTCGATAACCAGATTTTTCTGCTCAGCTCCTATCCCGATGGGACCCCGGCGAACACTTCACTCATCGTTCACCTGCCCGGAGGCCACGAGCAGCGAGCTTCCAGTGACAGCGGCGGCGTCGCTCTCGTCCACCTCAATCCCGGAGACGCGCTGGATTCACTGAAGGTCGATGCGAACGATCATCGCGGTAATCATGTGTCGAGCAGTATTCCTCTTGAGACCCGCTCAGGCGCGGACCAGATCTTGTTGCGTACTGATCGTGCGGTCGTCAAGGCGGGCGAGCGGATTCAACTCAAGGTGCTATCCACGCACGCGCGCGGCTCCGCGTATGTCGATATCATCAAGAGCGGCCAGACCATCCTCACACGTGATGTCGATCTCCAGAACGGTCAAGCGGAGCTCACACTGAACGCCACGCCCGACATGGCGGGGACACTCGACATCGATGCCTATCTCTTTAGCCGCAATGCGCAACCGGTCGCCGACCATCGCCTTCTCTTCATCGAGCCTGCCGATGGGTTGAAGATCGAGACGACAGCCGATGCCGCCGTCTACAAGCCCGGCTCTGACGCGCGGGTCCATTTCCACGTTACTAACTCACAGGGTCAAGGCGTCAGCGCTGCGCTTGGTCTGCAGGTCGTCGACGAGGCAGTCTTCGCGCTTGCGGAGAAACAACCGGGCTTTGCCAAGGTGTTCTTCTACCTGGAACAGGAGGTGATGAAGCCGCGCTATGAGATCCACTCCATCTCGATGCCGGATGTCTTGGAAGACCCCAGTGAAACAAGCCATGTAGAGGAGCAGCAGCACAACCTGGACGCGCGTGCACTCTTCTCCGCAACCGAGATGAAGAACCCGGCAAGACTCGACACCGAGTTCGGCCGCAGCGTGCCGCAAGACCATTACGTGGAATATGCGCAGCGTTACCGCATGGTATTCGTTCGGCAGGTTCACCGAATTGCCGCGCGACTGAACAGCAAAGCGCTCGAAAAGCTGAGCTCAACCCAGGATCCAACCTTGCGCGATTCCTGGAACACACCGTTACGCTTCGAACCAGTCACGTGGAGTCGCGAGAATGACCTTTTCTATTTGGTGCGCAGCGCCGGCCCCGATCGCGAGTTCAACAGCGCGGACGATCTCTCCATTTACCTCGAAGATCGCTCCGGAAGAGTTGTCAGCGAACAGAGACTCGGCCAGCAATAGCTTGCTCAATCTCAAGATGGAACATGATCGAGGCCCGGTCAACGGACTTGCCGAGGCCACCGGAACCGTCACCGACCTCAGCGGGGCTGACATTCCCGAGGCCGCCATTTCGTTCCGCATGCTTGCCAACAATGCGACTCGCAGCGCTCACACGAATGGCGCCGGCGGTTTCACCTTCGCTGGTCTTCCCGCCGGCCTTTATGAGGTCCAGATCTCTTCTCCCGGATTCGTGGCTCTCTCGCGCCGATTCGCGTTACAAGCACGCGATCGCGCAACCATATCCGCCATACTTGCCGTCGGTAGTGTGAGTCAGACGGTTACCGTAACTGAGCAGACCCCACCGATGGCAATGGACAGGCTTGAGGCCGTGGGTGAACAGAGACTTTTCTTGAGAAGCGCGCCCGCCGGTCTGGCGCGAGCCGCAGCTGCTACTGCCGGCGTCATGGGCGGTGTGGTCGGGGGTCTGAATGGGCGCAATTTCGCCCAATCAATCGCAGTGGGCGCCGCCCCGCATATCCGTTCCTACTTTCCTGAAGCTCTCTACAACAATCCGGAAATCATCACCGACGCCAACGGCAATGCAGACATCTCCATCCCCGTCGCCGATTCCATCACCACCTGGCGCATGGCCATGCTTGCTTCCACTCGTTCCGGCGTGCTTGGTACCGCTAAATCGAGCTTGAAAGTGTTTACGGACTTCTTCGTCGATCTCGATCTACCCGTCACCCTGACGCAAGGCGATCGTGTCTCCATACCGATCGCCGTCTACAACTACTCCGGTAAATCCGGCAACGTGTGCCTCAAACTCCAGCCCGAAGAGTGGTATGCGCTGGATAACGACAACGCCGAAAAGACAGTCGACGTCGAATCAAGCCGCGTCGGCTCTTCGCAATTCACCATTCAGGCGAACCGTATCGGCAAATTCAAACTTACCCTGACGGCGCGCATGACTGGTGTGGGTGGCGAAACCCGCAACGATATTGTGGTTCGCGAAATTGAGGTGGTCCCCAATGGCCGCGAGCAGAATCTCGTCTTCAACGGCCGCCTCGAAACCAGCGCTCAACACGATCTGCGCTTTCCGGCAAACGCAATCCCGGATGCCACCACCCTGCTCGTCCGCCTCTATCCCGGGCCGCTTAGCCAGGTCATCGAGGGCATGGACAGCATCCTCAGCATGCCCGGCGGGTGCTTCGAGCAGACCTCTTCCAGCACTTACCCCAACGTGCTCGCGCTCGACTATATGAAGCGCACCAAGAAGCTCACGCCCGAGGTCCACGCCAAGGCAGAAGGATACGTTGCCAACGGCTACCAGCGGCTGCTGACGTTCGAGGTTCCTGGCGGCGGCTTTTCGTGGTTCGGCCAGGCGCCCGCTAACAAGATTCTTACTGCCTACGGCCTGATGGAGTTCAACGACATGTCAAAGGTTTCCGATGTGGACCCGCGGCTGATTGAACGCACGCGCGACTGGCTTGCCGTTCAGCAGCAGGCCGACGGAAGTTGGAAGCCGGACACGAACTTCATCAACGAGGGAGCGACGAATCGCTACAACTCTGACGTCCTCCGCATTACTGCTTATGTCGCCTGGGCGCTCGCGAACACCGGCTACAAGGGTCCCGCTATCGAAAAGGCCCAGGCCTACATCCAGTCGCACGCTGGTGCGAAGCTGGATAACTACACGCTCGCGATCGTGGCCAACTTCGCCCAGAACTACGGAAAAGATCGTGAGTTTACCCGGCGGTCGATGCAGGCACTCATTGACGCTCGCACCCAGAAAGACGATCAGGTCTTCTGGACAGCCGAGGAGACGAGTGTGTACTCCACCGGCCAAAGCGCGGCGATCGAGACGACGGGCCTGGCAGCCCAGGCACTGCTGAAGTGGGGAGAGGCTAACGAAATCGTGCGCAAGTCGCTCAACTTCATCACTTCCAGGAAGGACGCCTCCGGCACGTGGGGAACGACGCAGGCCACCATCATGGCTCTGCGTGCGCTGCTGCTCGCCTCACAATACAACGCCTCGGATGTCCACGGCTCGGTTGCGATCATGCTCAACGGCCAGCCCGTCGAAACGCTCAAGCTATCCCCAGAGAACAATGATCTGCTCCACCAGTTTGTTTTCAAAAGCATCGCTGCCCAACAGCCGAACTCGGTGCAACTCAAGTTCGAAGGCACGGGTGGGCTCGCGTACCAGGTCGTGGGCCGGTACTTTACTCCGTGGGAGGAGAAACGGGTCGCAGAACACTTGTCAATCAACGTTACCTACGATCGGACCCGGCTGGCGCAAAACGATATTGCCACCGAAAAGGTGACAATCCTGAATAATCTTAACAAGACTGCCAACATGATCATGGTCGATCTGGGCATCCCGCCGGGTTTCGACCTGCTCAGCGAAGACCTGCAGGCATTTCAGGAAAAGTCTTCGGGGACTAAGTCCGGGCGACTGGAGAAGTTCAGCCTTACCGCGACGCAGGCCATCCTGTACTTCGATGGACTTTCGTCGAAACAAGGGGTCACGTTCACTGTTCGCCTGCGCGCCAAATACCCGATCCGAGCTCACACTTTCCAATCCAAGGTCTACGAGTATTACGATCCGGCACAAAACGCGACGGCGCGCCCTGTTGCATTGGAGGTGTTGGGACGGAAATGAACTGCGCCAGCAGCGTCTGCATGAGAACAGGAAAGAGAAACCGCAGATCTTTTAGCTTGTTTGGCGGCGCGCGCGTGTCAAAATCGGAGACGATGCGTGTACCCTGAGTATTCGAAAGAGAGGAACCCTGTGGCAGAGTCAACACCTACGACAACGCGGAAGCTGGCAGTTTCCATGCCCGCCGATCGGGCGAATGTCTGCGTCGGCGCCGATACCTACTCCATCGTTCTTGAAGGGTCTCATACCGATGAGAAGCTCTCCTTCATCGATATGCACATTCCGCCAGGCGGCGGTCCGGTGCCACATGCCCACGAGTGCGAAGAGACCTTCTACGTGGTGGAGGGAGAGGTGACCGTCTTTTGCCAAGGTGAACGCACCGCAGCGACACCTGGATCCGCGGTCAACGTTCCCGGCTGGGCGCCACACTGCTTTCTAAACCTCAGCGGGGTGCCGGCGCGGCTTTTCTGCATCGTGTCTCCGGCCGGGCTGGAGCGAATGTTCCTGGAAATGGGTCCGCGTGTTGCGACCCGTACCACACCCGCGCCTCCGCCAGATCGTGCGAAGATGGCCGAACTGATGAAGAATCTGCCCGCGATTGCGGCGAGATATAAAGCGAAAATCTTTCCACCCGACACCTTTCACCACCTGATGACGGCCGCCGAGATTAAGTTTGTGCAGGAAGCAAACGGCGAGTAACCAGGAGCGAATGACGATAAGTAAAATATTTCGATCATGCCCACGATCGAACCACTCTCCCTGCAACTGACGGAAGAATTTAGAGCAGTCCGGCTGCGAGCGCTCAAAGATACTCCCACGGCTTTCGGAAGCACTTATGCGAAGGAGTCTCGTTTCTCCGACAGCGACTGGCTCCAGCGAGTGGATACCTGGAATGGTCCGGGCGGCGTTTGCTTTCTCGGCATGGATGAGGGTGCCCCGTGTGGCATTATCGCCGGTTATTTTGACAAAAACGTTGCGCAAAGAGCGTGGGTTGCTTCGATGTGGGTGGCCCCCACGCATCGTAGGACCGGCCTCGGAACCATGCTTATGGATGCCGTGAAGTCGTGGGCGAACAAGCTCGGGGCCGCCGAATTACGCCTGATGGTCACCAGCAATAACGCGGCCGCCATGCGTTTCTATGAGCGATGTGGCTACACCTTCACCGGAACTGCTGGACCCTATCAAAACGATCCGGCGCTCTACGAATACGAGATGGTCAAACATCTTCGCAGCGGATGAAGAGTGAATACCGAAGCAAACATCTGTGCCACGCGCACGCCAGTCGAGATCTGTGGTATCCCTACTTGTGGAGTATGAGCAGACCTCCCCAGCTACCGGCGGTTTCCCCGGCCTTCGACGAAGTGGAGCGAAACGCCATCTACCGGGTGATCCGCGCGCGCCGCGACGTGCGCCGCGGCTTTCTACCGGAACCGCTGCCTGATGCACTGCTGACCCGCCTGTTGAGTGCAGCTCATGATGCGCCATCTGTTGGACTCATGCAGCCGTCGCGCTTTGTGATCATTCGCTCACTCGAAGTTCGGCAACGCATTCATGCTGTGTTTCAACAGGCCAACCAGCAGGCATTGGCGAAATATCAAGGCGCGCGTCACGATCAATATGCCGATTTGAAGCTCGAAGGCATTTTGGAGGCGCCGCAGAATCTCTGTATCCTGTGCGACGCGGAGAGCGAACAGGGACACGGCCTTGGCCGGCAGACTATGCCTCAGACGGCGGTTTACTCGACGGTCTGCGCGATACAAAATCTATGGCTCGCCGCACGCGCCGAGGGAGTTGGTGTTGGCTGGGTCAGCATCCTGTCGCCCGACGCGCTTCGTTCCGTTCTCTGCATCCCTGCGCACATCGTGCCGGTAGCCTACCTGTGCGTGGGATATGTAGATAACTTTGGTAACGAACCGGAACTCGAGCGTCTTGGCTGGGAACAGCGGGCGTCCCTGGAGAGCGTGATCTACGAGGAAACCTACCCGGCGGCAGTGAAAGGTTGAAGACCCGCTGCAAGTTTGCCCTGTCGAGCAGCGATGCCGGCAAGGTAGACTGCAGTTCATGCTCACGAGACGAACGTTGCTCTCCCGACTGAGAGTGCTTGCTCTGGTTGCTGTTGCGGCCATCGTCTCCCTTCACTCGCAGATTCAGGCTGCGGTTCTTCCGTCTTCGCCTACAAGCACGCCTCCGGCTGTGCTCACCATCGAAGGTCTGGGCAAAGGCGTTGCGCCGCTCGATGGTCCGTGGCAATTCCACCTGGGCGATGACCCAACGTGGGCTACTCCCGGGATAGACGACGCAACCGGCCACAACGGCTGGGAGCAGCTGACTGCCGCCGCTCCCTGGGGAACCCAAGGGCATCCCGGCTACACAGGCTACGCCTGGTATCGCCGCCAACTGAACGTTTCCCCCGCGCCCGGGGCTTCGCCGAATGTGACACTCCTCATCCCCGCCATCGACGATGTCTATGAGGTCTTCTGGAATGGTGTTTCCGTTGGCCAACTGGGCAGCTTTCCTCCCCGCGTGGACTTGCAGTTTGGCATACCGGCACAGATATATGGGCTCGGCCCAGCCCGCAGCGGAGTGCTCGCGGTGCGCGTATTTAAGCTTCCGTCGATGTCGGTCGATGACGGGAGCGCGGGCGGCTTCGAAGGATTGCCTCTGGCCGGCAGCCCGGAGGCGATTGGGACTAAAAATGACGCCCTCAATTTCCGTTGGCTGCGCGGCCGCCAGTTCGTTTTCGGCCTCACGTCCCTCTACGGATTGGCATCCATACTCAGCTTCATTGCCTGGCTCCGAGACCGCAAGCAGCGGCTGCTGTTCTGGATGGCAGCGTACACGTTCATGCCGATTCTGGAATTGGTACTCGGGGGCGTCCGGCTTCCCGTGTCGGGCATCTGGCTGACCTGGTTCATCCAGACGGGGATCTCCCTGAGAGAGCTCTGCCAGTGGTTCCTCTTGATCTATCTCCTTCAGCTCGATGCGCACACAAAACTCATGCGTGTGGTGCGGATCGCTGCTTGTATCGGTGTGCTGGTCGGATCTCTCGACGGTGCCCTGGCGTTCGCTTATCACTTGAACATGGCTGCGGTTCCCATTCAGATTGCAGATGCCATGCTCACGGCTGTCATCCTTCCCTTGGAATTGATCCCGGTTCTGCTCGTGATCTATGCCATCCTGCAGCGTCAACAGCTCGATTCCGCGCGCTGGCTGGTGGCGATCTTCGCTTTGTTGAGCGGCACCTGGTACTCCTTCGGGAACATAGTCGACCAGGGAATTCGATTCACGCATTGGACCCTTGGACCAAAGATGCAGCAGCCGCTATTCACTTTGCTCGGGAACAGTTTCAGCGTCCAGATTCTGCTGCGAACTCTGCTCTTTCTCTCCATTGTCTACGCCGTCATTCGCTATTCGATTGCCAATCAGCGACGGCAAACGAACCTGGAGCGGGAATTCCAGAACGCTCGCGAACTGCAGCAGATCCTGGTTCCGGAAACCCTCCCCGCCATCCCCGGCTTCACCCTGACCAGCGCTTACCGTCCGGCACAGGAAGTCGGTGGCGATTTCTTCCAGATCATCCCCCTCGAGGGCACGCTGCAGGGCTCAACCCTCATCGTTCTGGGCGACGTGAGCGGCAAAGGACTGCAAGCGGCCATGACTGTATCGCTTATCGTGGGCGCCGTGCGAACCCTGGCTAAATTTGCCCCCCAACCCGCTCAGATGCTGGCCGAGATCAATCAACGCCTGCATGGGCGATTGCAGGGCGGTTTCGCTACTTGCATCGTAGTGCTGTTAAACCCTGATGGAAGCTGCATTCTATCGAGCGCCGGCCATCCAGCCCCGTATCTGAACCAACGCGAACTGGATCTGCCGGGGGCCCTCCCGCTGGGGCTTGACTTGGCTGCTTCCTATCAGCAGGTCGATGTTCAGTTGCGCGAAGGTGACCATTTTTCCCTCTACACCGATGGACTGCTGGAAGCCCGCAACACTTCCGGAGAACTTTACGGCTTTGAACGGCTGGGGGTTCTCTTCGGGACAAGACCGAGCGCCGCCCAAGCCTCCGAAGAAGCGGTCGCGTTCGGACAGGAGGATGACGTCACCGTGCTGACGTTGACCCGCGTCGCGGCGGGCGAAGAATCGGTCGCCTTGCTGAGCACGCCTGTGCTGGCTGGTTCTTAGGCTGGAATATTGAGTGGGTCGTTGGTGTTCACTTCTCCCTTGGCGAGCAGGAAATAGAGAGACACCGCTACCAGCATGAAGCCGGCTCCAGCAAGGGCCTTTGAGACCCCGAAGATAGGAATGAGCTTCCCCAGCGCCAGACTACCCAGAGGTATCCCGGCGCGAAACGCCAGGTTGTAGACGCTCATGACTCGTCCTCGCATCGCGTCGGTGGTGATGAGCTGAACCAGAGACAGCATGAGGGAGGCAGAGGACATGACGGCAACGCCGGTGAAGAAAATCAGCAGGCAGGAAAGGGGAAGCCATTTGGACATGGCAAAGGCAGCGATGGCGAATCCCAGAAAGGTCAAGATCAGCACTGTGAGGCGCTGCAGCCCCTTGAACTTTTCCATCGCGGCGACCATCAGTGCGCCACAGATCGATCCCGCGCCGGAGAAAACCAGCAGCAGCGTATACGTCTCGGGACCTTTGTGAAAAATGGTCTGTACGAAGACGGGTAGGAAGCCGGTGAGCGAAAAACCGAATAATGTGGTGCAGAACGCCAACACGACCAGCGGAGTCATTCCGTCGCGACATCGTATAAACCGAATGCCTTCTGCCATGCTGTGCAGCACCGGCTCGCGCGATTTTGCCGGCACGAACTTCACGTGGATCATAAACAGCGAGGCGATCACAGCGAGGTACGACACGCCATTCAGAGTGAAACACCATGTAGCGCCCAGGAAAGTGTAGGTAAAGCCTCCGATGGTCGGGCCGAGGACGCGCGCCAGGTTGAACTGGATCGAGTTCATGGCAATGGCGTTGGCCAGGTCTTCTGGACCAACCAGGGTGGGGAGCAGGGCCGAATAGGCCGGACCACCAAAGGACTGGCCGACTCCCACCACGAAGGATAAGGCAAGGATGTGCCAGACGTGGAGGATATGGGTGGAAAACAAAAAGGCCAGCAGAAAGGCGCAGGCCATCTGGATGTACTGGGAGGTCAGCAACATTTTCCGTCTGTCCAGGCGATCCGCGAAAACCCCGCCGAACAGAGAAAACATGATGATGGGCAGCTGTCCCAGGAAGAGATCGAGACCCAGGTAGAAGGGGTCTTTGGTCATATCGTAGACCAGCCAGCTTTGGGCAAATTGCTGTACGAATGTGCCGACGGTGGAGGCGCAGGCTCCAAACCACATGAGGCGGAAATCGCGGTAGCGAAAGGCTCTGAAAATGCGCGCGAGGAATGGCAAGGATGCGCCCACTAGAAAAGTGGCCCCAGCCCCGGGTGGAATGGCACCCTGAGGGTCTTTGCTCGCAGTGGGTTAATCACACACACAAAGAGATGTGATCAAGTGTACTTGGTCGCAGTTTCTTCAGGGGACCCGTGTCTGCGGAGCGAGGGAAAAACACCCCGGGGCGCAGCCGCACCCCGGGGTGTGGTGTTTCCAGTGATTGAGGTTAAGGCGCCGGCACCTGCAAGAGTACGGAAACGGTGCCGTTGTTTATGTTGTTGCGGGTGGCCAGGTCCAACCGGCCATCCGCGTTAAAATCCGCGGCAACTCCCGGACCGTTTCCGTCGTTGCTGACGACGATTGAGCTGCTCAGGTTGAAGGTTCCGTGTCCATCTCCCAAAAAGAACTCATAACTATTGCTGGGATAGCCCTCCTCGGCGGCGTAATCAAGCTTGCCGTCTCCGTTTAGATCTGCCACGACGCCCCCGCTGATGCCGTTGTCCACCACCGGGGAAGTTGGTCCGGTCCTGAATTGGCCATTTCCCTCGCCCAGCAGGACAGAGATGGTGGTCTGCGCGAAGCCCGGGGCATTGCCTTCTGACAAGACGAGGTCCAGCTTACCGTCGCGATTGACATCCATAACGGCCAATGGACCGGTAGGCGCAGCCGGTGATGTCGGTGCGCTGAAGGTCCCGTTCCCGTGGCCCAGCAGCACGGAGACATAGGGGCTGCTGCCATTGCCGAGGACGAGATCCAACTTGCCGTCCCGGTTCAGATCTACCAGAAACACGCCGCCCGGCGCGGTCCCTACGGTAGGCGGAGCAATGGCAGTAAAGCTACCGTCCCCCTTCCCCAGCAGGACGGACAAGGTGTTGTAGCTGCTGACGACAAGATCCAGCTTTCCATCCCCATTCAAGTCGCCGACCGCAATGGAGTCGGGATTGCCGCCTACCGTGGGGGTAAGAGGCGCAGCCGTGAACGTGCCATCGCCCTTACCGAGAAGGATAACAACGGTCGATCCCACGTAAGTGAGGACAGCGATGTCGGGTTTGCCATCGCCATTGAAGTCGCCGACCGCGAGTGCACCAGGATATTGGTCCACTGCCGGGGACGGGGCGGCATGGAAGGTTCCATCCCCCTTGCCAAGAAGAATGGCGACGCTGCCATGATAGGTGGAGCAGTTGATATCCGTCCCACAAGGCTCGGTAACAGCCAGATCCGGTTTGCCATCCCCGTTAAAGTCTGCGGTGACGAGTGCGTCCAGTGGCTCTCCCAGGGTTGTGTTCTTCTCGGTGAAAGCGAGGCCGGCTGTGGGAATGGTGATGGGAAGAAAAACGGGGTTGGACTTACCAACGAGGGGCGGCTCGTCCGGATTGATCACAGTCACGGTGGCTGTTGCCGCCTTGGCGACCAGGGAATAAGGAATCCAGGTGACAATTTCTGAAGGGCTACAGACGAACGCGGCCAATCGCCGAGTGCTGGCACCTACTTGCCAGCCGATCTCAGCACCCGGGCGAAAGCCGGCCCCTCTTAATGTAAGGATGAAGCCGCTGCCACCCAACCGGGCTGCGGTGGGCGAGATGTCATCGACTAATGGAGTAGGGCTGTGAATGCCAGGGGTTTCTCCCCTGGCGCTTGCGCTGAGAGTCAACATTCCCAGCGCCATAAGGCACACAACCGCAACCGCGGTGGCGGTTCGATACCGATTTTTCATCAGAGAACCTCGTCGAACTTGGCAGATCTAAACGCTTGCAATTAAGCCTCGGCCCGCGCGGCTACGGGGGGTAGCCTTCGCACCTGGGACAAGGCTGGCAGGTCCATCCCGGCCCTCCAGCGAATCAAGGGACCGTGGATCGCTCATTCACGGACAATCGCGAATGACGCGTCCTGTGTTTATCACAGGTATAAACGATGTAGCAAGAACTATTTGCAGCTTTCCGCCCAGGCCGTGTTTCATCGGGTGCGGGTGGGTATTTGAAGGCCCTTCCGATTGATAAACCAGATTCGCCGTTGTGCTATCTCTACCATAAGACCAAGATGCACCGCATTCTTCCAATCCTCTGTCTGCTCTCCATGGTTGTCTCTGGCTCATTGAGTCACGCGCAAATTGCGGACCAGGGCTTTGATGTGACCGGCACGACCATCGTGGAAACGCAAAAGGCGATACGCGAGGGACGAACGACCTGCCACGCAGTCGTGGCCAGCTACCTGGCGCGAATTAAGGCTTACGATCAGACGCCGATCGACGGATTGCGACTCAATGCCATCGTGGTCATCAACCCTGATGCTTTGGCCGAGGCGGATGCCTGCGATCGCAACTTTGCCGCTGCCCACAAGCTGCCTCCGCTAGGCGGCATCGCGGTCTTGATCAAGGACAACTACGACACCCAAGGCTTGCAAACCACGGGAGGATCGCTTGCCATGCGGGGCTTCGTGCCCGCCCACGACGCCAGCATGGTGGCGCGATTGCGGACTGCCGGCGCCATCGTCCTGGCAAAAACCAACATGGCGGAGTGGGCCTTTAGTCCCTACCTGACAGCAAGCTCCATCGCCGGTATCACGCGCAATCCCTACGATCTGACGCGCGTCCCCGCAGGCTCCAGCGGCGGCACCGGCGCCGGGGTTGCGGCCAGTCTGGGAGAGGCTGGCCTGGGTACCGACACCGGCAACTCCATTCGAGGCCCATCGTCCCACAATGACCTGGTCGGCATTCGCCCGACCATTGGGTTGACCAGCCGCTCAGGCATCATTCCGCTGTTCGCGCATAACGATGTAGGCGGCCCGATGGCACGCACCGTGGCCGATGCGGCTGCCCTGCTCACCGTGGTCGCCGGACCCGACTCCGCGGACCCAGTGACACAACTCGACGCCGATCGTCCCCCCATCGACTACACTCGTTTTCTCGACCGGCATGGTCTGCGGGGCGCACGGATCGGCGTCTTTCGCCAATATTTCAACGACGCAAAAACGGATCCCGAGGTGAAAGCAGTCACCGAAACAGCTCTGCACGCGTTGCAGCAGGAAGGCGCGGTGCTGATCGATCCATTTTCCCTTCCGGATTACGATGCGATGGAAAAGAAGCTGGACTGCGGCGACTTCCAGGCCGACCTGAATGCCTACCTGGCAAAACATCCCAATGCTCCGTATCACAACCTGGCTTCCATTGTGGAGTCAGGTCTGTACCTTCCATACATCGAAGATGAGATCCGCGGCGCCGTAGCTCCGCCCAAAGCCGATGACCGGCGAACCCCCTGCCCCGACGTTTACCACGACCCGCCGAAGATCGCGTTTCGCAACGCGGCGCTCAAGGCCATGGCTACGGATCATCTTGATGCTATTGTGTATCCCACCTGGAGCAATCCACCGCGTAAGGTTGGAGACGTCACCAGCCCCGCGGGCGATAACAGCCAGGTGCTCTCACCCCAGACCGGGTTTCCCGCAATTACCGTTCCCATGGGCTTCACCCACGGCATGCTGCCCGCGGGACTAACGTTTCTCGGCCCTGCGTTCAGCGAGTCGACGCTGATTCGCTACGCTTATGATTTTGAGCAGACCACGCGACAACGCAAAGACCCGCCACTCTTTCCTGCGTTGCCCTAACCGGCACACCCGCCTGGAGACGACCCATCGTGAAATCATTTGCCTGGATTTTTGTAGTGTCCTGCTCGTTGGCTGCGTACTCGCAGACGACACTTGCGAAGCTTGAGCCGACGGAGCACACATTCGTGATCCACAACTTTCATAGCGAGAGTGGAGTCACCTTGCCCGAAGCGAAGATTGTCTACGGCACTTTTGGCCACCTGAACGCCGCCGGAGACAACGCCGTTCTTCTACCTTCTCACTACATGGCGGATATGCGTGGTTATGGCTTTCTCATCGGACCCGGAAAGGCACTCGATCCCGCGCGGCAGTTTCTCATCACCTCTGAACTATTCGGCAATGGGCGCTCGTCATCGCCCAGCAACACACCGGAGCCATTCCACGGTCCGCGCTTCCCGGTGACGACCATCCGGGACAATGTCGAAGCGGTGCACCAGTTGCTGACCCAGGAGCTCGGCGTGCGGCATCTCCAGGCTGTCATTGGTTTCTCTATGGGTGCCCAGCAGGCTTTTCAATGGGCCGTTTCGTATCCCGATTACATGGACCGGATCGTGGCCACTTCGGGCACGGCCAAGACCTACGGGCACGGCATCGTGCGCCTGGAGAGCGAGATCACCGCGCTGACCACGGACGAGGCGTTCAAGGGCGGAGACTATAAGGATGAGCCAGTGAAGGGCATCCAGGCATTTTCCCTGGTGTGGACGGCGTGGTTGTTTTCTCAGGAGTGGTGGCGTCAGGAGCTATGGAAATCGGAGGAGCCTGCGGGCACCACCTTCGCGCAGGTAGTGGATCACTACAAGACGAATTTCATTCCCGGCGCCGACGCGAACAATCTCATTCTGCAGATGCGCACCTGGGAACAACACGACGTCGGAAGCACGGCCGGTTTCGGCGGAGATCTGCAGAAAGCGCTGGGATCGATCAAAGCGCAGGTGCTCTATATGCCGTCAGCGACGGATCTCTACTTCCCAGTGACCGACGCGCGCTATGAAGCGCCGTTCATCCCTCACTGCACGCTGCTGCCCATCCCTTCGCTTTGGGGGCACCCAGCCGGGGCCGGTGCGAGTCCAGCGGATGAGAAATTTCTCAACGAGAATATTGCTGCCTTCCTGCAGGGGGAGCCGCTGCACCCCTGAAGGTAGATCGGTCTTACCTTTCAGGGGAGGTGACGCAAAACGATCGGTCAGATCCGCCGTCCGTGCCGGCAGAGCCCGACGTATCCGAACGGGCACTTCTGGAGGAAACCGATCTCCGACGGTGCCTTGAGAAGTCGCGACAACTGCTGGCTGGGAGACTAACGTAGCGTCTTTTCAAAATAGCGTACGGTTTTGGCCCCGTTGTGAATCTTGGCCTGTCCCACTCCGTCGAAGCCCATTGCCACATGGAAGCCTTCGGAGACGAGGTTGGGCGGCTCGATATTCACTTCACAGACCACTCGAGATTGCCCGGCTTGTTCAGCCATGGCAAAAAGGTCTTCATAGAGGAGTCTGCCGATCCCAAGACCTCGCGCAGCGCTCGAGACGATGATGCGATCGATGTAAACAAATGATTTTCCAGACGCCTTGAACCACGCGAAATTGGGGTTCTCATAGGAGGCGTTGTGGTCCAGCGCGATCAAAAACGCGCTCGCTCCCCGGTTTACCCCCCGGGCATAAAAAGCCATAGCGAGCAACGCGGTAAGACTGGCGTGATCGAGTGCCGATGTTTCCTTGGCATGCTCATTGTTCAGTGAGAGGATGACGGTCGCGTCCTGCAACCTGAGGTCGTCGATGGCTTTCACTTTGTTGTTCTGTTTCACAACCGTTGTCCTTCTGACTCGCTGAGAGGTATTTGAACAGGTGGACGATTGAGGGCTTAGCACGTGCGTGAGAACTCCACATTTCGAAACCCAATCGGAGCGGCACGGTTAAACAGGCTGCGGGAAAACGTGAACAGTGAGCGAAGACCGTACCCACAGCGGCCTGAAGGTCGTCCCCTTCAAAAAAATTTAGCTTTCCCGCAGCGTACACAAACAGAGCGAGATCATGCGGCCTGATAAGGGTGCGTGCGACTTCGTTTCGGTCCCGCAGGGAGGGCTGGAAGTACGTCGCGATGCAATCCTGAACAACCTTCAGCCGTCCCTGCGGGACTGAAACGAAGTTCTCACAAACCCTCATCAGGCCCTGAAGGCCAAAAGGATGAAAACGTTCATGCCGAGGATAAATCCTCGGCCTACCCTGAGACAGAGTTTTTCTGCAGCCTGCGGGATAAGAAGCTAGTCATATATAGTTTCGATGATGACGGATCGACGAGTACTCCTCTTGATCGTTGGAGCAGCGGCCCTCGCGACGTCTGTGCTTCAGGCGCAGCAGCCCTGCAACGGTCTCTTGCAGCATGGGTCCTCGACCGTCTCCATTACCCTGGCCACCGAAATCAAGACTGGCAACTTCACGCCGAGCGATAGCACGACCGCCCTGCATAACCTGCCTTCCTTTTGCCGGATCACCACGACGATCAAACCCACTGCGGATTCGGATATTCACGCCGAGATTTGGCTCCCAACGGCTACCTGGAATGGCAAGTTTCTCGCCGTAGGCAGCGGGGGCTGGGGAGGCTCCATAGCCTATCAGGCTATGGAGGCGGCACTCCGCCGCGGCTACGCCACCAGCGCTACGGATGACGGGCATACCGGCAGGAGCGCCAGCTTCATCATGGGCCATCCGCAGAAGTTCGTCGATTTCGCATACCGCGCTGAACATGAAATGACCGTCGAAGCCAAGCGCCTCATCAAGGTGTTCTATGGCCGCGATGCACGCTATTCCTATTGGGACGGTTGCTCCGGCGGCGGACGCGAGGGTCTGCTGCAGGCTTTCCGATATCCCGACGAGTTCGATGGCATCGTTGCCGGCGATCCGGCCAACATCCGCCGCAATGCGTGGGCGCTGTGGCTGGCAACGCAAACCTTCAAAGATCCAGCCGCTTACATCCCGCCCGAAAAGTATCCGATAATTCACCGTGCTGTTCTGGACGCGTGCGACGCCAATGATGGCTTGAAGGACGGCCTGATCGGGGACCCGGAGAGCTGCCATGTCGACTTGAAGGCCTTGGTGTGCAAGGCATCCGACGGTCCGAACTGCCTGACACCACGCCAAGTGCAGACCGCACAAACGATCATGAGTCCCGCGACCGACGCGAAAGGCGATGTGCTGTTTCCACGCCTTGAGCCGGGCACGGAGCTCAGATGGGCTCGTCTCGCAGGCGGTCCACAGCCCGCCGACCTATTCCTCGATGAGTTCCGCTACGTCGTTTACCAAAAGCCCGATTGGGATTGGCGAAGTTTCGACCTGGAGCGCGACGCGGCAAAGGCAGACGCCGTCGACAAAGATGTCGATGAGCTAGACCCCCACCTCGGACCTTTTGCGAAACATGGCGGCAAGCTGCTCCTCTATCATGGTTGGGCCGATCAACAAGTCGCCCCCGGTTCCAGCATTGAATTCTACAAATCCGCGATCATAGACAGCACCGATGCAGCGCCGGGTTCGGAGTGGGTCCGGCTCTTCATGTTCCCAGGGATGGGACATTGTTCCGGTGGAGAGGGTCCCGACACCTTCGATGAAATTGGCCTGATCGAACACTGGGTAGAGCAGGGCAAAGCTCCGGCGCAGATTATTGCGGCACATTCCGCGGCAGGTAAGGTAGATCGCACACGCCCTGTCTGCCCCTATCCTCAGGTCGCTCACTATGACGGCCGCGGCAGTATCGACGATGCTTCGAGCTTTTCTTGTAAAGCATCCCCGTAAGGACTTAGCTATCGGCCGGAATGGCCCAACAGGGATGCGACCCGTTCGGTGCTGGCGTGCGCCCACGCAGTGGTCGACGCCCAACCCAGCAGCAGAACGATGGCGCTGCAACCTGTCATGATCCACCAGATGGGATGGGTCGCCTGAGTGAAATCTGATCCCTCTGCGCGACTGGCGGTGACCACGGTGCCGGCTACCGCAACCCCGAGCGCCGCGCCGACTTGCCGGCCGGTGGAGGCAATGGCCGCGGCCACGCCGGCTTGCGTGAGGGGCATACCGGCAACTGCATTATTGGTGATGGCCGGGTTGACCATACCCAGACCGATCCCGAACAACGTGTAGGCGACCATGATGAGAACCATCGGCGTGCTGACAGTGAGGCGAGTCAGCATCCATGTGCTTAGCAGGAAACCCGCGCCCGCGGCCAGCAACGAAGGACGTGGGCCATGGCGGCCCACCAGCCTGCCGGAAATCGGCGCGCATACCATCATGGCAATCGCCAGCGGCAACGTGCACAAGCCGGTATGAAAGGCTGATAAGCCTCGGACTTGTTGGAGATAGAGAGCGTTCAGAAACAGAAAACCCGCGAAAGAGGCAAAGGCGCATATCGCAAGCAGGGTGGCACTGCTGAAAGGCACACTGCGAAAGAAGCGCAGGTCGAGCAGAGGATGCTGCCGGCGGGGCTCGTAGAAGAGGAAGAGGGCCAGGGCTGCACCCGAAGTCACAAACAAACCGAGAATCCGTGTAGATTGCCAACCAGCGTGCGGACCTTCAATGACGGCATACGTAAGCGAGGCCAAGCCAACGACGAGGAGAAGTTGACCTATTGGGTCGAATGCGCGTGCACGCGGCGCTTTCGACTCGGGAACGAATCGCGCTGCCAGCACCACAGCCGAGAGACAGATAGGAATGTTGATCCAGAAAATCGAGCGCCAGCCCACCGATTGCGTCAGTGCGCCGCCGATGACGGGGCCCAGCGCAAGCGATGCGCCGGCGACCGCGCCCCACACGCCCACCGCGCGGGCCCTGGACCTGGGTTCGGGAAAAGCGTTGGCAATGATCGACAACGCTACCGGGTTGAGCATGGACGCGCCGAGACCCTGTAGCGCACGGAAAGCAACGAGCTGGCCGATGGTGTGGGCCAAACTGCAGAGCAGCGATCCGGCGGTGAAGAGAATAAGACCAAGCTGGAAGACACGCCGCCGCCCGACACGATCGGATACCGAACCGGCAAGCATGAGCAAGCTGGCGACGACCAGGGTATAGGCGTCGACGATCCATTGAAGTCCCGATACCGTGGCATGGAGACTCCGCTGGATCGACGGCAACGCGACGTTGACGATGGTCACATCCATGCCGACTACCAGCAAGCTCATGCAGCAGATAGCCAGAATGAGATCGGGATGGGTTTGTTTCTTGGCCGCGTCCACCGCTGTGGCCGCGTCATTACCGGCAAGGGATATGGGCGGTGCGCTTTTATTCGGCAAGGGGGTTCAATAGCTTTGGATGCGGTGCCAGCGAAACGGATTCCTTTTCACCGCCTCGACAAATGCCGGGGATTTATGGCAGTGGGAAGATACGCGGCAGCCTCAATACGAGTCCGGTGCTGAGCGACTTTGGGCGATAGTTGTAATTGTTGATCGTGGAGAGGCCGCCATAACTGTATTCGGCGACACGCCAATCGATGCGAGGCAGGATCGTGAAGTCCAGGCCGCCGATAACCTGATATTCGAATTTCGTCTCGCTGCCGGTTGATCCTCCTGTGAAGTTCACGTGCCCCAGTCCAATGGTCCCCTCGATGTATGGGTGGATTGGGAGGATGTGCGTATTCAAGCTGATCCGAGGCCCGATCGACCCGGTGTCGAAGGAGGTACCGCTGCTCCTTGTAAATGTGCCTCGAAGGTCCACTCCGACGCTCAATAGAGCCAAGCGGCCGCTCGCCAGGTAAGCTCCGAACGTGCCCCCGTAGAGATCGTAGCCGTTGTTATTCGGACCGCCCAGGTTCTGCACGGTGAAGGCACCGTAAAGCCCAAGCTGAGCGTGGAGGCAGAGCGGAGCGAACAGGAAGAGAAACGGAACGAGCAGCCGAGACAGTTTCATGGGCGAAGACTCCTGTCACAACCGTACGATTCAACCGCAAACCATAGTCCCACAGATGTCGGTCTTGCGGGGCACGTTGTTTCGGGTCAATGCCGTTTCCCTGGTTCCCGGGCCCTGTCGATCTGTTAGTACTTGCCTGCGTCCCTTGTCAAGACGTTTTCCTGGCAATGTGCGCCAGAGTGCATCGTTCGTCCCCTGACTGCCGTACACTGCTATATAGACGGCAGTTTACAACTGCGTCATGGGATAGGGCTACGCGAGCGGGTCCTGGGCGGCTGATCGATGGCCAGCGCAAGCAACAGCGCACCCGTCCAAAACCAAGGACCTCGGTGAGGAGATTAAAATCCGGCGCCCACATCCGCCCATAGACAGTCATCTTGAAGGATCACTATGTCCCGGTATAGAGTCACTTATACCAAGTTGTTTAGGGTTACGAAACCATGGCAAAGAATGACTTGCAGGGAGCGCTGGATCTTCTGGTTCTCAAAACCCTTGCTCAAACCGGGAGAATGCATGGCTACGGAATCGTCTTGCACATTCAGACAGCCTCCGCTGAATTGCTAAGCGTAGAAGAGGGCTCTTTGTACCCGGCCCTGCACCGTATGGAACAGAACCGATGGGTCGCCTCCGAGTGGGCTACGACAGAGACGAATCGGAAGGCAAAGTACTACAAGCTGACCACAGCCGGCAGGAAGCAATTGCTGGAAGCTGAGAAGAATTTTGAGCACCTGGTAAAAGGTGTTCGGGCGATCCTCCGCTACGCATGAACAAACTTATATCTATTTTTCGCCGGATATCGAATTTGTTCTCCCGACCCAGCTTGGATCGGGAGATCGAGAGCGAACTACAGTCG
>CAVWDK010000006.1:0-236900 GCA_963753715.1 uncultured Acidobacteriaceae bacterium
TACAGGATTTCGTCGGAGTATGCGTTGCCGACACCGCTGATCAGTCGCGGATCGGTGAGAGCGCGCTTCAGAGTTCGATTCTCGGCGGTCAGGGCCGCGCGGAATTCCTCTAGGCCAGCCGCAAAGATCTCTACGCCTCCTAGGTCCATGTCGCGCAAAGCGCCCTCCCCGCGCACAACGTGGAGCGACGCGCGCCGCTTCGAGCCGGCTTCTGTCAGTGTCAACGAGCCATTTGGGAAGTCAAATGCAGCCAGCGCATTGCGTCCGGCGAGTTTGGCGTTTGGCGACTTCCAGTGCAATCGCCCAGCAATCATCAGGTGGAGGACTAGCCACAGGTCGCCCTCCACGCCTATTGCAATGCGCTTGCCAATGCGGCGCAACCCGCACACTTCGCGCCCCTCGACGCTGGCGAGCGGCGGGTCAACAGTGCGCAGCAGGAAGACCGAGCCAAGGCGCACACGCTCAAGCTTCTGCCCCAGGATGCGCGTCTCTAGCGCAGCGATGTAGGCGGAGATGTCGGGGAGTTCCGGCATTGCTTCCAGCTTGCAGTGCGAGCACGCCGTTTTGCAATGCGAATTATTTCAGTCAGCGGAGGACCGCGTTGTCGATCAGCCGGGTCGCGCCCACCCAGGCCGCCACCGCAAACAGGGTGCCCGGTGTTGCCGAATCGACCGGCTGGAGTGTCTTCCAATCGACAAGCTCGATGTAATCGATTCGGACGGACGGTTCGGCGGCGAAGACTTCTCGCGCGGCTCCGGTCACCGTATCGGCGCTCCGCTGTCCCTCTGCGACCAAAGCCTCGACTCGCCGCACAGCGCGGCTGAGCGTTAGTGCCTGCTTCCGCTCTGTTGCGCTCAAATAAACATTGCGCGAGCTCAGCGCCAGCCCGTCAGGCTCGCGCACGATCGGACAGACCACAATTTCCGTTGCGAAGCGCAAGTCCGTCACCATCCGGCGCAGAACGGCAACCTGCGCGGCGTCCTTTTGGCCGACGAAGGCCCGGTCCGGCTCTGCCGCATTCAGTAGCTTGGCCACAACGGTGGCCACACCGCGAAAGTGGCCGGGTCTGGATGCGCCGTCCAGTCTGTCGCTCAGATCTGCCACATCCACGAAGGTCGATGCACCGTCGGGATACAGTTCTTCAACCGCCGGCGCAAAGACCACGTCCGCGCCCATGCCCTGAGCCAGAGTGCAATCCGCTTCGAATGTTCGCGGGTAGTGTGCGAAGTCCTCATTCGGGCTGAATTGGGTGGGATTTACAAAGATGCTGACTGCAATGTGAGCGCATTGCTCGGTCGCAATCTGAATGAGTGAGGCATGCCCCGCGTGCAGCGCACCCATCGTCGGCACAAGGCCGATCGGTCCATTCTTCCTGCTGCGCATCGCGCGCGACCACCGGCGCAGTTCTTCAACTGTATGAAGAATTTCCATTATGCCCGGCGTAGCTTCCGAACTGGCTTGACCGCGTCATGCGCATTCTCCAGCGTCTTTCGCGTAGATTCGGGCAGATGATAGCTCTCTTCATCGGACGGAAATGTACGATGCTCCACGTCCTCGCGATAGTGCTCCACTGCATCGCGAATCAGAGCTGCAGCATCGGCGTAACGGCGCACAAACTTGGCCTGGGGTGCGAACGTCAAATTCAAAAGGTCATGGAAGACCAGGATTTGACCATCGCAATCCGGGCCCGCACCAATTCCGATGGTCGGAATCGTCAACTCGGCGGTAATGTCGGCGGCAACCTCGCGCGGAATTCCCTCGAGCACAAGTACGCCGGCACCGGCGTCTGCCAATGCGCGCGCGTCGGCCTTGATCTGCCGGACAGCGTCGGCGGTACGTGCCTGCACCCGATAGCCGCCCATCCGATGGATGCTTTGCGGTGTCAGTCCAAGGTGGCCCACCACCGGGACCTCGGCCTCCGTGAGGGCGCGGACCAGCTCAACGCGCAGGCCTTCAATCTTCACCGCCTCGGCACCCGCTTCTTTCACGAAACGGATGGCGTTGCCCAGTCCCTCCGCCACGCTGCCGTGATAGCTTCCAAACGGCATATCTGCCACGACCAGCGAGCGGCGTACCGCCCGCCGGACGGCGCGCGTATGGTGTAGCATCTCGTCCACCGTTACGGCGAGGGTGTTTTCGTGGCCCAGGACAACCATGGCGAGCGAGTCGCCCACCAGTACAAGGTCGATGCCAGCTTCATCTACGAGGCGTGAGGTGGCGTAATCGTAGGCGGTGAGCGCAGAGATGGGCTTGCCCTGGCGCTTCATCTCGGCGAGCGCGGGAATGGTTACTTTAGGAAATGGGAATTCGTGAGTTGCGGAGGACGCTCCGCCGGGGAAGTTGGTCAGGCTCATGTTCGTCTCCAGTGCCGCTCCGTAAACGCAGGATGCGACCCGTTCGCGCATTTCACCGGTCGGCGGCAGAAAGTCGCTCAACCTAGGGGGAGTATACGCCCGCCGGGGCTGTAAGACACGCTCTGCCGCCAATAGGCGAAATGTGTGACTCGGCTAGCACCGACGTTTGCGATTCGATGCGTATAAGGCCGAAACGCGCGGTCGCTGCTTTTCGATTCCAGCTTGATCTCAAAACGGAAGTTTCAACCAGCAGCGCTACTGGACTTGCACCCTTGGAACTTCGCGGCGCAAACTGGGATGTGATGATACCGCAAGAGGGAGTGGACTACGCTGCCGGACTCAGCACGCTCACTGGCGTATCGGTAGTGATGGCCGCTTATGCTTACGCGGCCATGTCTCCCCGATCGCAGGTGTTCGGAAAGACGCTCATCGCGCCTCCAATACCTGCGGAGATCGCTCTGACTTTTGACGATGGGCCGAATCCCGCATGGACCCCGCAATTGTTGGATGTTCTCGAAGCGTTCGATATCCGAGCCACGTTCTTCCTGGTGGGGAACTATGCTCAAACCGAGATAGATCTCGTGAAGCGCATTGCCAATGCCGGGCATGCCATCGGAAACCACTCATGGAGCCATAAAAACCTTACATTCTCTTCTGTTTCTCACATCGACGAGGAACTTCGCGAAACTAGCCTTGTTTTGGAGCAGATCACTGGACGTGCGATCCGCTTCTTCCGCCCGCCATTTGGCGCGCGACGCCCCGATGTCCTGCGGATCGCCAACCGTCTGGGAATGACACCCGTGATGTGGAATGCGATGACCCGTGACTGGGAGGAGAAATCTCCGGATAAAATCGCAAATGCGCTGATTCGCAAGATTGACCGCGCTCACCACAAAAACTGTGCAGCCAATGTTGTGATGCACGATGGCGGACACATTGGGCTCTTTGCCCACCGTGGTCCAACCGTGCAAGCGGTCCGCAAGCTGCTCAAGCATTACCAGAGCACGCATCGATTTGTGACGCTGGAAGCATGGAAGTGATGGACAGCGGAAAGGCCTAATCCGCCGCAAAGGCAACTCTAGCCGCATCAATCGTCGCCTGTACCTCGACCGGGCCGTGTGCCGTACTCAGGAATGCCGCTTCGAATTGTGAAGGTGGCAGCCACACACCTTGATCCAGCATCGCGCGGTGAAAGCGTCCAAACGCTGCCGTGTCGGACTTCGCTGCTTCGTCGTAATTGGTCACTGGGCCCGGTGTGAAGAACCATGTCCACATCGCGCCAACACGATTGAGCGTAAGCGGAACGCCAGCCTTTCGTGCTTCCGCAGCGACGCCGTCTGCGACCGCCTTCGCCGTCGCTTCGAGTTGCGGATACACCTCGTCTGCATGCTCCTGGAGATAGCCAAGGGTTGCGATGCCCGCCGCCATAGCCAAGCGGATTGCCGCTCAGCGTACCTGCCTGGTAGACCGGCCCCAGAGGCGCCAGCAAGATCCATGAATCGCCTCTTTCCGCCGAAGACTCCCACCGGCAGCCCACCGCCTACAATCTTGCCCAGCGTCACCAGGTCGGCGTCGATGCCGTATAGCTCCAACGCTCCGCCCAGCGCCACGCGAAAACCGGTCATCACTTCATCCACAATCAGCAGCGCGCCCTCGCGATGGGTGATGTCGCGCAGCCCCTTCAGATAGCCCGGCGCGGGCGGAATGCAGCCTGCATTGCCCACCACCGGCTCCAGGATCACCGCCGCGATCTCGTTCTGGATGCGCGTCAAACGCCGCTTCCACTGCGGCCAGGTCGTTGTAGGGCAGCGCGTGTGTCAGGTGCGCAATCTCCTCCGGCACACCCGCCGATCCCGGAATGCCGAACGTGGCGACGCCCGAGCCCGCCTTCACCAGCAGCCCGTCGGCGTGGCCGTGATAGCAGCCTTCAAACTTGATGATGATTTTGCGCCCGGTGGCCGCCCGCGCCAGGCGAATGGCCGACATGGTCGCTTCCGTCCCGGAGCTCACAAACCGCAGCTTCTCAATCGCCGGATAGCAGGCCACCACTCGCTCAGCCAGATCGGCTTCCGCCGCCGTCGACGCGCCAAAACTTGCTGAGTTCCGCGCGGCCCGCTCAATCGCCTCCACAACCGGGGGAAACGCGTGGCCCAGGATCATCGGACCCCACGATCCGAAATAGTCGATATAGCGGTTACCGTCGGCGTCCGTCAACCACGCGCCCTCGGCCCGCTCCACAAAGGGCGGCGCGCCGCCCACCGCGCGAAAGGCGCGCACCGGCGAGTTCACGCCACCGGGGAAAAAGTGCTCGGCGCGCTGCTGAAGAGCCTGAGACTGAGTGTGGGTTAGGACGCTGGCTTTGGAACTCATAGTGGGTTCAGTATAGAAGGCCGCATACGGAGCCAGTTGAATCGATGTCCACCGGCCAGCATCCCGTTGAGTGCGGATGAGTCCGCAAAGCTTGGCGGTCGGCTCCTGGTGGTCTTCGATGGCCACTGCGGTTTGTGCAATCGCGCCGTCCGGTGGTTTCTGGTTCGCGACCGTCTTGACCGCTTGCGCTTCACGCCGTCCGCGTCGCCAATCGTCGCCGCGCTTCTAGCACGACATGTCCTGAACCTAGAAACCGCCCCAACCGGTCCCAGCACCATCCTCGTCGTACGCGATCCGGGTGGCCCGAATGAAGAGGTGCTCATCCGTTCAGATGCTGTCGTTGTGCTCCTTGCTGTGCTGCCTCACCCATGGCCTGCTGTCGGCGAAATGCTGGGCTGGACTCCCCGGCCCCTGCGCGACTTGGGCTACCGCCTCGTTGCAAGCTGGCGCTATCGCATCTGGGGCCGCGCCGCATGCCCGCTGCCCACACCAGAGCAACGAACTCGTTTCCTTTAGATTGTGGGCGAACGGGCGTGTTGCTCTGCGGCTTCAAACCTGGCTAATGATTCAGCGGCGGCTCTGTTATGAACAGAAGGGCTCGTGGCTCCGGTCCGTCCCGCCCCGTCAACCCTGTTAGAATCGACATTTCCGGCCAATTGGGCCGCTCGCGAACCCTGCGCAGAAAGCCGCACTGTGTCTGAAGAAACCAAGTCAAAGGCAATCACGTATGCCGACGCCGGAGTGGACATCTCCGCTGGCGACCGCGCCAAGGACCGCATCAAGTACCTGGCGCAGAAGACCTTTAATCGCAATGTTATCGGCGGCCTTGGCGGCTTTGGCGGGCTGTTCCGGCTCGACCTCCAACGCTGGAAGAATCCCATTCTGGTCAGCTCGGCAGATGGGGTTGGCACCAAGTTGAAAATCGCATTTGAATTGGGCATGCATCACACCGTCGGTGCGGATCTGGTGAATCACTGCGTGAACGACGTGGCCGTGCAAGGCGCTACCCCGCTCTTCTTCCTCGACTATCTTGCCAGCGGCAAGCTCGATCCAGAAGTGACTGAAAGCGTGGTGACTGGCCTGGCGGAAGCGTGTAAAGCCAATGGCTGCGCACTTATCGGAGGCGAGACCGCCCAGATGCCCGGTTTCTACAGCGAAGGCGAATACGATCTGGCTGGGTTTATCGTGGGAGCGGTTGATCGCGACAAACTCGTTACCGGCGAGGAGATCAGGGCTGGCGACGTGCTCATCGGCATCCCTTCTACCGGTCTGCACACCAACGGTTATTCGCTGGCCCGTAAGCTTCTGTTTGAGGTGGCCGGCTACAAGCCGACGCAGTATGTCACCGCCATCAAGGAAAAGGCGGGGACCGCTCTGATGAAGACACACCGCAGCTATCTCCATGTAATTCAGAAACTTGTGACAGCAGGAATGACGGCCGGGATGGCCCACATCACAGGTGGCGGCATCACCGAGAATCTCCCTCGCATTCTGCCCAAGGGAACCGCCGCGCAAATAGAGGTGGGTTCCTGGCCCGTTTTGCCCATCTTTGAGCACCTGCGTGTGTTGGGCCAGGTCTCCCAAGAGGAAATGATGCGCACCTTCAATATGGGGGTCGGTCTCATTGCCGCCATCCCAGCGGCGAAGTTCACACGAGCCAAAAACCTGCTAGACCGCGCCGAAGAGAAGTTCCATGTCATTGGCCGGGTGGTCAAAGGCGATCGCCGGGTTCAGTACACATGAGCGGGGAAGGCAAGCTGCTCCGGCTGGGTATTCTCCTTTCCGGCCGCGGCTCAAACTTCGGGGCCATCGCCACATCCATCCTCGAAGGCCGTCTTCCGGGTGTCGAAATTGCCGTAGTCATCTCCAACGTCCCAGACGCCGCCGGCCTCACCATCGCCCGCCAGCTCGACCTGCCGACGGCGGTCTTCGAATCCAGAGGCCGCAAACGAGTCGATCACGATGCTGACGTTGCAGCTCTTGTGCGCCCACGCATCGGGATCTGCATACAATGCGCCGAGCTTTTCGTGCGCTTGACAGTAGGAGGTCAGGTCCGCCAGATGCATGTAGTGATCGCCATTGGTCAGAAGAGTATCGCGCAATGGAGCGAACACGCCGGGTTCGTTGCGGCTGAAGTGGTCAGAGAAAATCAGGTCCAGGGCTGCTCGAGTCTCCGGTTCATTTTCATAGTGCCAGTATGGGCTATACCAGGCGCGGCTTCTCTCAACTTGTTCTACGGTGAGCCCAAACAGGAAGAGGTTCTGCTCCCCTGCTTCCTCCGCCATTTCGATCGTTGCCCCGTCGCGCGTGCCGACGGTTAAGGCCCCGTTCATCATGAACTTCATGTTGCTCGTGCCACTGGCTTCGTAGCCGGCAGTCGAAATCTGGTTGGATACATCGCTGGCAGGAATCAGCCGTTCCGCCAATGAAACGTTATACTCGGGGACAAAGACGACTTTGAGCCGGCTCCGTACGGCGGGATCGCCATCAATCGTGGCGGCCACATTGTTAATGAACTTTATGATTAGCTTGGCCAAGCGGTAGGCTGGCGCCGCTTTACCGGCAAAGAAGAACGTACGCGGTACCATCTCCAGGCCGGGATTTGACCGCAGCCGGTTATAGATCACGATGATCCGCAGCGCGTTCAGCAATTGCCTTTTATATTCGTGGATGCGCTTTACCTGGCAATCGAAGATGGTGTCAGGGTCGACGATCTGCCCCGAGGTCGCTTTGAGCCACTCGGCAAACTGCACTTTGGCCTCATGCTTTGAGGCCAGGAACACTTCACGAAAATTGCGGTCCTCGGCAAATTGACGGAGTTCTTTGAGCTGGCTTAGGTCGGTAATCCACCGTTTGCCAATCGCTTGCGTAATCTCACGCGCCAACGCAGGATTGGCTTGCAGCAGCCAGCGTCGCGGCGTTACCCCATTCGTCTTGTTGCTGAAACGCTCGGGAAACATTTCTGCGAGATCCTTGACCGTCGAGGTCCGCAACAGCTTCGAGTGGACCGCGGCGACCCCATTGGTACTGTGTGAGCCGACGATCGCCAGGTTCGCCATGCGGATCTTGCGCTGATTACCCTCTTCGACCAGGCTCACACGCTCAACGCGCCCTTCGTCGCCAGGAAAGCGGACACGAACATCGTCGAGCAGGCGCCGGTTGATCTCGTAGATAATCTCCAGGTGACGGGGCAGCAGTATCTGAAACCATGCTGCGGGCCACTTCTCAAGAGCTTCTGGCAGCAGCGTGTGATTGGTATAGGCAAGTGTCTTCTTCGTCAGTTCCCAGGCCTGGTCCCATCCCAGGTGTGCATCGTCGAGCAGAATTCGCAACAATTCAGCCACCGCCATGGAGGGGTGGGTGTCATTGAGTTGAATTGCGACTTTCTCGGGAAGTTCGTTCCAATCCGTATTGTGGCGCTGAAAGCGACGCACCAGGTCGGCCAGTGAACACGCAACCAGGAAATACTCCTGCAGAAAACGTAGCCCTTGCCCAACCGTCGTGGAGTCGTCAGGATACAGCACGCGCGTCAGCGATTCCGCTTCGAGAGTTTCGCTCAGCGCACCGACAAAGTCGCCGGTCCCGAACTCTCTGAAATCGAAAGAATCTGGCGCAGACGGCTGCCCAGAGGCGGAGAGTGTTGATCGTCTTACCCCCGTAGCCTACGACCGGTCGATCGTAAGGTATGCCGATCAAGGTTGAGGGGCGATCCCGGATAACCTGAAAGTTTCCCCCTCGTAATTGAAAGGAGCAGTTCAGTTTCACTTCCACCTTCTCATGCGGCCGGGCAATCTCCCAGGGATCGGTGTCCCAGAGCCAATCGTCGGGGTTTTCCTGCTGCCAGCCATTCACGATCGATTGCTTGAACATGCCGTATTCATAGCGCAGACCATAGCCCGTTGCGGGGAGTTGCATGGTGGCCATCGAGTCCAGGAAGCAGGCTGCCAGGCGGCCCAGGCCTCCATTTCCCAGGCCCGCGTCCGGTTCCTGGTCGATCAATTCAAGCCAATCGATACGCTTTGCACTGCAGCATTCTGCACAATGGGATCGAGCAAGAGATTGTTGACATTGTTCGCCAACGAACGCCCGATGAGAAACTCCAACGAGAGATAGTAAATACGCTTGGCATTCTGGCGTTCGTACGTTTTCTTGGTCACAACCCACCGCTGCGCAAGGATGTCGCGGACGGAGCGGGAAAATGCTTCGAAACGCTCACGCGCAGTCGCGACCTGCGGGTCAATCGCCCGGTCAAATACCAGATGCCGTTCGTAAAACGCGTTTTCTGTTCCGACAAACGGAATCGGTCCGCAGCCGTACTGTTTGAGAAGTTCTGAAACACCAGCAGTGTTGTTTTTCAGGTCGTCCCGGGTTGCGGATTTTAGTTCTACGTAGTCTCTCTGCTCATTCAAGATCCTTGTACTCTTAGATTTTTGAAAGGCTTGCAGTCAATAAGGCTCGGTCAACTCATGCGACCACGTGATGATCGTCATTCCAGAGCCGGATTACTGGTTGGGAAAGTTTGTGCTCATAGCCGACCGCGCTCAGGCTCGCTGTGCTCAGCAGAAAATACTTTCCCGCAGAACCCGGACCGAGCGCCAGCCAGCGAGCGGCCAAAACACGAATAAAGTGGCCGCTGGAAAAGAGCAGTACGTTCCCCTCTACCGCGCGGACGCGTTCGATTACACGGTCTGCCCGCACGCCAACTTGTGCTCGGCGATTCACCCCCAGGACACCCGTCGCGGAATAATTGCCAGTCCGGGCGTTCTTTGAGGATCTCCGCCGACCGCAACCCCTCATATTGGCCGTAGTCCCACTCCACAAGGTCAGGATCTACTTCGGCGACGGCTCCAAACCCTGCTAGTTCGCAGGTTCGGGCGGCGCGCTGCAATGGGCTGGTGAAGACCTTGGCGAACGTCAACCCTTTCAGGCGTTCCCCAAGCCGCCGCGCATTTTGCTCGCCATTTGGGGTAAGAGGCAAATCGGTGAGGCCGGTGTGCTGGCCCGATAGCGTCCACGCTGTGTCACCGTGCCGCGCTATATAAGCCACAGGAAGTACTTCACTCATGGGGTCTTTCTCCTTGGAATATTCGGTTCGCTTGCAGTATTTTCCGCCTGGCCGGTGCTCGGTTTCTGCTCATCAATGAGCTACTGCCGTTTGTACGGTGGTGTGCGCAAGATCCCAGCATTCCGATGCAATGGCCCAATCCTCTTCCGCTCGAATCACCAGGATGCGAACTCGGGAATCTGCGGTTGCTATGTCCCGGTCGAGAGAAGTCTGTTCATTCAGATTCTCAGCGAGCGTTAAACCAAGGAATTCCAATCCACTGCAAGTTGCGCTTCGAACCTCCCGGGAGTTCTCTCCTACTCCCGCCGTGAACACGAGTACATCGAGCCCCCCTAATATGGCGGCCATCCCGCCAATCGCCTTTTGCAGCCGTTGCACGAAGATTTCAAAGGCCAGCTTCGCCCTCTGGTGCCCTTGCTCATAGCATCCTGTATTTCCCGCATATCGCTTGAGAGTCCCGATACTCCCAGCAGACCTGAATCCTGATTCAGCAACTTGTCAATCTGTTGATAGCTGAGGCCGTCCATCTCGCATCAGATAGATCAAAACTCCAGGATCGACCGAACCCGATCGCGTCCCCATCATCAAGCCGTCCAGCGGAGTGAAGCCCATTGTGGTATCAAGACTGCGGCCTTCGTGAATCGCTGCAACGGAGCATCCATTGCCCAGGTGGCAACTCACAATCTTGAGCGACTTTAAATCTTTCGCGAGTAACTGGGCGGCACGTCCAGCGCAGTACTGGTGATTGATACCGTGAAATCCGTAACGGTGAATGCCGCGCTTGAACCAGTCATAAGGACCCGGATAAATTGCCGCGGAAAGAGGCATCTGGCGATGAAAGCCCGTGTCAAAAACGGCCGCCTGCGTAACCGGGCCGAAAAGACTTTCGACAATCTTCATGCCTTCCAACTCGGCATCAATGTGTAGTGGCGCGAGCATCGAAACGCCGGCGATTGCCGCGCGAACCTCAGGCGTAAGGACCACGGGTGCCTCGAAATTCGGGCCACCGTGGACAATCCGGTGACCCACGATATCGATCTCGGAAACAAAGCCTATGGCGCTCGTTTCCCCCGTGGATAGAGTACCCAGCAAATGCCGGACAAATTGCTCGCGCGAGGAGACCTTCAGTTCTTCCCGCAGGACAGCGCCGCGCGAATTCTTCACCGAAATCGTAGCCGCGTCGCTATTCCATTCGATCCTTCCTTCCCAGAGCGGGCGCTGCGGGTGAATCGGGAGAGCTTCGCCGATTTCGTAAAGGCAGGCTTTTAAACTGCTGGAACCGGAGTTAAGCACTAGAACTTTCATGTCGGTGGCGGTTCCTCCGAGATCATCCCGTGTTCTGTTCATCAGGAAGCAATCAGGGTTCCACACGCGGATCGACGAAAAAGAGGCTGTTATATAGACTCATGCTGCTGAAAGTAGTGCCAAAAAAATGGCAAGTGACAATCAGTCTCGGAGTTGACTTGGGTCCTACTCGCACGTTAGTACCTCACTCTCCATAGTCGAACCTCCGCCCCATGCCAGAAACGTTTTCGCGTGTCAGTTTTGCGGTCTTCTTGGCGAAGTCATAGGTCGCCTTGAGATTTCCTCCTAAGAAGCGGACTTTGCCTTGTATATCGCGCTCGAGCAAGACCCTGCCTTGAAGGTCTGTGTACTGGCAATGGACAATAATTGTGGTCGAGCCAGCAATAGTCGTTACCTGACGCGCCTCCTCGCTTCCCTGCTTGAAAGCGCGAACTGTGCTATGAAGGACGACCAGATCAGAAACCCTGGCGCTGTTGCGGTCGCCGTCGCGATAGACCTGCCAAATGCTCGGCCCTTTTCCCAGTTGCTGGATCAAGTTCTCATAGAGCGCCGCTTGAAACGCCGCCGGCATCTTGATATCACCGGATTCGATCATCTCCACCCTGATCGCTGACGCCCTTATCTTGGTTACGTGCTTTTCCTGAGCTCGCAATTGCGACCCCAGGGATAACATCACAGTGGACAGAAACAAACAAATGACAGGTCTGAAGCAGCGTCTCATGGCTTTTCCTCGGGTGCGCGATTCGATGAATCGACGTTCGCTACCGCCGATGTAGCGATCCTCGTATGGCGCCATGTGTTACGAGTTCATTTTTGACTGACTCTGCCGTGCCCAATGGCAATGTAAAAACAACACCGTGCAGCGCTCCGTCTGAGTCACGATATTCGATCGTAAGACTATCGATTTTGGACCGCAATAAGCTCAAAACCCGTCCGGATCCGTATGGCCCAAACATACTGATCGTGCCCAGAGTTCCGCGAATCACTCTCTGGCCGTCATCGCCGGTAACTACGTCTTCTATCTCTGCCGCCTCGATATCTGTCGTGCCACCAGCATGAGCAAAGTACAGTTTGCCTCCTTCGACGGTGAGTGTTCCTCCGGTGTTCTCTTTCACGCCGGCAACCCGACAAGTACAGTCGCCTTTGTCGACGGTAGCCGTAGTGGTGGTCTGCTAGCCTGGTTGCTCTTCGTTTCAGCAGCGGTGCGGCTCAAAATGGGCACTTCTGAACTGTTTCCGAGTAGGTCGTTGACTGTAATCGTTTGCTCTCCAACAAGGAGCGTCAGATTCCGCCCTATTGCATAGCGCGCGGTCTCCATGCTCCAGCCCGGGGTATACAAGACCACATAAACGGTGTCTCCGATCTTCAGGGGAAACGTCATAGCTGGTGGCGGGGGTATCGGGGTTGGTCGCAGTCTGGTGGGGTACGACCGCCGTGATTGTGCCAACCGTATAATCGGACGTTAATGGAAAGACACGGAAAGGTCGTCAAGCACAGCAACAATAAAAATGTTGTTTTCAAGATACAATCCCTTTCAGTTGCGCTGCGAACTACAAGTACTTTTTCTGCAACGAATGCAGCGTCATCTCTTTCATAAGCATTCACAATTCCAAATGGGCGACTAAAAAGATATCGAACGCAACTCCCTTTACATCGAGATACTTAAGGGGTCGATGACTCCAACAGCGCACGTATCGCGTGGAAGAATTGAAGCAAACTGTTGGCAACTATTTGGCAGATGACGGGGGGACGACAAGGGAGCCGTCAAAGCTGTGCTATCCGGTGCCGTATCCAATGAGTCCCGGCCAGCGTTGCCGGGTTCTTCCGCTACACATCGCTTGCGGTGGCGCCGTTGCTGCAGCAAACTGCAACAACACGCCGCTTGATTTCTTCGCGCGTCTGTCGTGCCGATTCGATCGCGTCACGTTATGTTTTCCCGAACCACCTTTGATGGATCTTTGTCGTCTCTGAATCCAGCGAATTTGGTATGTCTCAGGTGGTCGGAACCGGTCCACTGCCAGCGGCTGGCTCGGGAAGGTTCGAGAAGGGACACAGGGGGCGTCGACAGGTTCAGAACTGGGCGCTGTCTACACTGGAAGCAGCAAGGCCGCGATCTTCTCTGCAACTCAGGCGTGCCTCTCAGGACGTGCTCAGTGGCTTCCTATTGCCCATCTCGTTGAATACATCGCCACACTTTGGGCACTTGATTACATGCGACGCGAGACGCACCAGTTCGTTCGGCTGAATCTTGTACCCGCACATTGGGCAGGGCTGAGAGAGGTCGAAGTTGGGTTTTCCCTTAAACCGAGGTGTCATCACCCAACCCGCCCATCTGCCGTGCGCACCGGCTTCCGGATCATCAGGTGTGAGAGCCGGCCCAGGAACACCTCTGATGGCAGGTAGCGTCTATGCGCACCACAGAGCGGACACTTGGCAGCGATGGGCTGGGCTGGCACAGACTCCACCGGCGCCGGGATGTTCTCTCGACAGCCCTTGCACTGGACCACGACGCGCTTCGAGCTTTCTGGTCCCGGGAACATGGAGACCAGCATAGGCGAATAAAAAGCGAAAGTCATCCACAGCCATAGCCCGTGGAATTTGGTAGATTTCCACGCATATCGAGGGTATGGATTCACGCATAAGCGGGGTATCGAAGCCGATCAAGCACGCATAACGGGGGTATCATTTACGCATAATTGGGGTACAAAATTTCCGTAATTCATTGCAGATCAAAGCCTTACGTCGCCTCCTATATCCCTGTATTGACTCCTATAGTTACTAGCCTGTAGTAGGTCAGGGGGCAACAGTGGAATTCCCGCTGAGGCGCCAAAGGGCTTCGCGAATACCGCAGCGATTTCGAGAACCTCCGCCCCTGACGGGGAAAGGTGAACTGAACCGCTATGCCTACGCGAGGGATACTTTAGGAACGTGAGTCAGCGACGGATACAGCAGGACTCCATCTCGCTGAATCTCGATTCTCAACTGCGGATAAACAACTTTCACTCTGCCAAGTGCCTCAATAGCATTTCCCCGGAACCGAGACCTTCCTTGCGGTGTTTCAGCATAGCCAGCCCCGAAGCTCAACTGGAAGGATGCCCATGAAATGCGCAGCGGCCTTTTCAAATAGCTGACGCGCCGGGTCGCCCATGCATACAGATCGAGTGATAAGGGCGACCTCTTTAGAGCTTTGATTGCTCTCAGGTCGAGCGGGACTGGGGCCTCGACAAGCTGTTCAAAGAATCTTTGCGAAAGGGTGACACTCGACTGCCCAAGATTCGCTTGCGGCAGCTTCTGCGGCGTCCACCAAAGGTCGAACTCCTCCGCCAACAGGAGATTGGAGCCTCCCGCGTGGCTTTGACCGTCTTGGTCTCGTCTCCATCGTGTGGAGATCGCAGCACCGAATAGCCGTTCCATCTGCCCTCTAAACCGCGGAATCGTTCCCCAGTGGCCCCCCGTACACTGCAAACCGAGTTGCCCCATGAAGCTGGACAGCGAACGTCCAAGCTCCAGCTTGCGTTCGCCGGTTCGTAGAGCTTCGGTCGTCATCCAAACAAGAATCAGGCGCGGATATGCGCCGTAGGGCAAGCCAGCTCCCGCCGAGATCGGTGATCGAGAGCGTCACGTCCCCATCGCTACGGGTGTATTGCTTTCCGGGCTGAGCCCGGTGAGGGAGAGTGGTCTGAACAAGCATCTTCGCCATAAACCCGAGCGCGTCTGCATCGACGGCGCATTCGGAGTAGCATAGCTTCCGCCAACGAGAGAATTGCCTCAGCATCCCGTCTTCGGTTACCAGCTGGCTCTTGCGACGTACTCTGTTCCTCAAAGAGCTGTCCACGATGTTGTCTCCCCTCCGACTCAGGGGTGTCCTTCCCGAATCGGTGGTCAACTTCCAGCGACGGTCGGTCTTCCCGTTCGACTTGCTGAAGTATGGACTGAATGCTTGTCAGATCAGAGGACACTCTTCCACGTCACCGTGCGTCCAGTACGTTTGCAATCTCTGAAGTACGAAAATAGACCCGACGACCGAGCCGTAAACGAGCAGCGTTAATTCGCCTAACCCAATCGCTCTGAGGATCTGAGGCTGATCCGAAGTCCATCCGGAGAGCGATCGAGAATCATCGCCAATTCCGCCAGACTCAGGAGCGGACCATATTCCTTGACCAGAACTTCTTCAATAGTCATTGCTGTTCTCTCCGAAACCATGTGCGCGCTGGTTTATCCGCTCTAAAATCACATATAGAAATGTACATTTCAATAGAAGAACTACGCTCTTGCCTTTCAATATGCCTTTATACATTATTGATGTGTACATTTCAATAGCAGCTACTAACAATACTTGGCTCATCCAAACTACTCAAACTTTGGTCAGACCAACGATCAGCGATCCAGCCGACGGAATGGCATCTTTTTCTTCAGGCGATTCAAAGGGAGGAAGTCTCCTCCCTGGCTCCTGCCGGCTTTGCCCGTCATCCGCCACCCACCTCTGCGGGCCTGTTCCTGCCCGCAACGCCGACCCTAAGAGCAGCTAGGGGGCCAGCCCCCACGCGCCCGCAAGCCGCTTCCCCAATCTTCCGCGCTGCGCTTGTGCAGACCTCCGCTGCGCTTCGCCCTTTCCACTCCGCCCTGCTCCGTTACAAGGGTGGGGATACCCCTCAGCTTGCAGTTGCTACCCCCCGCCTTCGCCAGGTGGCGTTCGGCATTTGGTTCAAATGCCGACGCCACAACGACGCAAAAACAAAGGAGCAACGACCATGACAACCAAGAAGCACAACGCAGGATTCCAGACCCTCGCCCTAACGAACATTCACGAGTCCACCACCAACCCACGCCGCACCTTCGATGAATCCAAGCTGGCCGAGCTTGCCGAAAGTCTTCGCACCCAGGGACTCATCCAGCCCATCACCGTTCGGCCCAACAGTGAAGGCTATGAGATCGTCGCAGGAGCGCGGCGCTTCCGTGCCGCCCACCTTGCCGAGATGGACGAAATACCCGTCCGCATCGTGCAACTCTCCGACGAGCAAGCCCTTGAATGGCAGCTAATCGAGAACAGTCAGCGCGTCGACGTGCATCCTTACGAGGAGGCGCAGGGCTTTCAACGGCTGCTCGACCTCCCCGGCTATGACGTTGCCACCCTTGCCGAGAAGACGGGCAAGAGCGACAGCCTCATCTATGCCCGCCTCGCTTTGCTCCAACTCATCCCCGAAGTGGCCGAAGCATTCCAAGAGGAGCGCATCACAGCCAGCCATGCCAACCTCATCGCACGGCTCCCGCAGGACTCCCAAAAAGAAGCCTTCACGCAATGCTGGCGCAAGGACTGGCAGGACAACGAACCGCATCTGCTCCCCGCCAAGTACCTCTCAGCATGGATTGCGAACAACGTCTATCTCCCGCTGGACGAGGCACCCTTCGACCGCGAGGACAACACCCTCAATCCCACCGCAGGCGCTTGCTCCAACTGCCCACGCCGCAGCGGATACAACACGTCGCTCTTTGCGGATGTGGCTGGCGATCAGTGCCTCGATGCAACCTGCTACCACGCCAAGCTCACCGAGCACGTCAACCGGGAGGTAGCGGCGCGACCTGAGTTAGTACAGATCGAGACGGCGCATCGCAACCCAAAGGAACGGCGGCCCGGTACGCTCTCGCGCCACGAGTACACCGAAATTCCCAGCCCCGAGGATGAGAACGAAGACGCCGAACCTGTGACGCCCTGCGAATCGTCCAAAACCGCAATCGTCGTCTACGGCGAAGGCGCAGGAAGTACACGCACCGTCTGCACCGACCCCGATTGCCCCGTCCACCATCCGCACCGTGTCATTCAAATCGACCCCGACGCAGAGGCGAGACAACGAGAGCACGAAAAGGAACAGGCCCGCCGCACACGTCTGCTCAAACGCCGCGCCGATTCCTTCAACCGCATCCTCGACAATGCCCCGGCCACCTTCACAGCGCCACAGCTTCGCGTCTTGCTCCGTGCTCTCGTTCACATCGACCCCTATCAATTCACCGACGACGTAGCTGCGTACTTCGTGACCGACGAGAACAACCAGCAGACGGCAGAAGAAGTGCTGACCTCAGTCGTGGATGGGTTGGAGGACGAGAAGCTGACCAGCTTCGCTCTCCGTCTCGTTCTCACCACCCACGCAGGAATCCCACGCGAGAACGAAATCGATTCTCTGACCGAGGCAGAGCAGGTTTTCGCTCCACCGCAGCCCAAGAAACCAGAGGCGAAGAAGAAAGTGGCCACCAAGAAGGCCGCGAAGAAGCCAACTCCCGTAAAGACCAAATCCGCCAAGAAGAAGACGACCACCAAGCGACTCGCAGCCTAACCCGCAGTCGGGGCCAGCAATGGCCCCGTTGCTCCACCCCGGAGGAGACCATGTTGCAATTTACCTACAAGCTGAAGCTGACTGAGCGGGTCAAGGCCAAGTGCAGCCGCCATCCCCGCTACAACCCCGAGAAAGATGGCCGCGCCGGCATCCGTGGCGGCTGCTCCACCTGCTTTTCCCTCTACGACCTCCACCAGGCTCGCCTTGCGCTCGATGCAGCGCAGCGGGAGTTCATACGCAGAGCTGGGCCGTGGGCACGGCGACGAGAACCGCGCCCGAGGAAAGCTATAACTGCGACGGAGGAGCCACCCTTACAAACCTAAACTTGGAGAACCGCAAAGAGGCTCGATGTGGCGCTCAGCGCCTTTAACGCAAGTGCAAGGCCCAGACGGTCCCCCACTGAGGAACTACCTTCGAAAGCTCGGGCTGTATCCATTGATTTTGTCCACAAGCATGAGTTTTACAAGGTGAGCATCAGGGAAAATACGATGTCAACTCCAGGCCTGGGCCATCTAGACGTCGGTGAAGTTACTGATCTATCCACTTCTCTAAAGGGGAGCTGTCAGGCACTCGGTGGACTGAAGGTCGCTGTTGAGTTCGCTCATCCGGCGTGGCCCACTTTGATCATCTAATTTGGCCCACCTGGGTAGTGATATTGTGCATCATTGTTCCGGTTTTGGTTTGATGGGTTTTGAGAGATATTCTTTCTCGTCGTCGTGGCCGTGTGTAATGTGGGAATCGCGGCAGCGATTTCCAAGGGCTGGGGGAAGGGTGGGAAAACGGTTTTATCGTTTTCCCATGCTTTCCACAGCCCGTCATTTCCACGGCCTCTGGTTGTGCGTTTAAAGCTTGCCGCTCAACGCTTTTTGCTCCTTTCAAACGTGCGCCGGAAGCGGAAGGATTCGGTTCCGGTTTCGATGATGTGGGCTCGATCCGTGATCCGGTCCAACACCGCTTTACAGAGCCGGGGATTGGGAAACACGGTCGTCCATTCCGAGAAGGGTAAGTTGGTGGTGACGATGATGGCCGCCCGCTCGGCCCGCTCCGAGATCACCTGAAAGAGGAACTCCGCGCCGATGTCCGCCAGAGGCACGTATCCGACTTCGTCCAGCGCGATCAGTTCGTACTTCTGCCAACGCATCATTAGCTTGCGCACCTGGTTGTTCTGCTTGGCTTCCACCAATTCGTTGACCAGAGCCGCCGCCGTCGTGAAGCGGACGCGCCGCTTCTGCCGGCAAGCAGCCAGGCACAAGCCGATGGCCAGGTGGGTCTTTCCCGTGCCGCACTCGCCGATCAATACAATCGGTTCCTTGCGTTCGATATAGCCGCCTTCGGCCAACTCGCGTATGCGTGCCGCCGGGATCTGCTGGGCTTGCGCGAAATCAAACTCTTCCAGCGTCTTCAAGCGCGGCAGGTGCGCATCGCGAATGCGGTTGTCGATGGCGTGCCGGTCGCGCTCTTCGCACTCGATGGACAGCAGCGCTTCCAGATAGCGGGTGTGGCTGTGGTTCTCCTTCACCGCCTGCTCGGCCAGCGATTGAAAGTTGGCGCCCACGGTCGGCAGTCGAGTCGCTTTGCAGTACTGCCGAATGCTGGCATGTTCCAGGGCTTGGGTCTGGTTCTTCACTGGATGGCCCCCGTCGTGTTGGCCAGCAACAGGTCGTAGTCATCCATCACCGGCATGGGGCGTTCGAACGGAAGTAGTTCTTCAGCCAGGGCGACAGCGTATCGACGGCGTTGCTCCGGGTCGGGCATACGCAGCAGATGCAGCACCGCGGCTGCATCGCTAATCCCCAGCCGCAATGCCTCTTTCACGGCGGCGATCAGCTTGTCCCATCCGTCGATGGAACCGGCACGAATCAGCGAGATCATCTCGCGGGTCCCGTTGCCCTTGCCATGACGTTGCTCAAGTTCTCGCCAGATCGCGTCCAGGCAAGCGGGCCAGCGTCCAGCCTCACGCCACTGCTGCAAGGGCGTGGAACCGGCCATGGCTCCCGGCTTCTTATCCAGCACATCGAGATAGTGTTCCAGATCGAGGATCTGATGACCGCGCCCGTAGCAACGTGCGTGCCGCGCAGCCACCTTGTTGTCGTGCATGATCTCTACGGTTAACGGGACCAACCACCGCGGTTACGCGTAGCCCTGGCCAGAGCGGGGTCGAGTACCAGTTGGTCTTCACCTTGACGCGGCCCTTGCTGTCCACCAGAAGCGGATACAGCAACTCGTCAATCGGAAATCCTTCTTCGGCCAGCGGCGACAAATGCTCGCGTTCCAGTTCGCTGGCCTGACCAATGGTCATGCTGCGGCCAAGAATGGTGCGGCTTCGGTTCTCCAGGCAGGCATCCAGGATATGTTGGTTCAACGCGTCCAACATCGCTGGCTTCCGGCACGGGCACCAGCCAGTTGCGCCGGAACCAGCCCAACTCCCCTTCCACGCCGCCTTTTTCGTGGCCGCTGGCCGGGTTGCAGTACTCGCTCCGGTAGCCCCAGTGCGACCGGAACGCGATGATCCGATCCGTCTCCACCCGCTGGTATCCGCGCAGAATCTTCTTCACCACCGAGGTCATGTTGTCGTAGCGCAGGGTCTTGAAAACACCGCCAAAATAGGCGAACGCATGTTCGTGAGCTTCCAGCAGCGCTTGCTGCGTGGCGTGCGGATAGGCCCGGTGGAAGGCATCGCCCGAGCCCATGCTGCGCATGGCGAAAAACTGCAGCTTGCGCGCTTCGCCGCCCAGTATGGCCATGCCTTCGAACCAATCCACCTGCGCTTCCTGGCCCAACTCGTAGCTCTGCGGCACGAACACTTCCCGCCCGCTGAGTCCCAACTCCCGCTTCCGCTCCCGCACATAGCGCCGCACTGTGGCTTCCCCGACCGGGTGCTCCGGATGCTCCTTGCGCAGCCGCATCCAGATCCGATGAGCCGTATGCCGCTGTTTGCGCGGAGCCTGAAGGTCAGAGGCCAGCATCCGCTCGATGTGCGCCATGACCGGACCCAGTCTGGGCGCTTCGCGTACCACCGCTTTTCGCTCGGGAGGAATCGCGTTGCCGATCGCCTGCCGCACCATCCGCCGGTGCACGCCGTGCTTCTTGGATAGCCCTTGAATCGTCTCCCCGGCCGCGTATCCCCGCCGGATCACCTCAAATAGTTCCACCTTTTGCCTCCTGTCCATCCCCGAATGCTTACATCCGGGCTTGTACAGGTGGGCCAATTCAGATGAGCGAAGTGGGCCAATTTAGATGAGCGAACTCAACGGGACGGAATAACCCCCATAAGGGGGGAATGGGGGACAGCCTGATCTGCGGAATGAACTACGTAGCAACTCGGAAATTTGTCGTGCGACAAAACCGCGAAGCGGTGGGAAATTTAAATTTCTGCTCTCGGCGGAAGTTTCGGGACAGGTAGCTAAACCCCCCTCCGAACATCCGTTCGGCGCAGTTGTCCCTGTTTCCCTGTATCTCAGTGTCTCAAATTTGGGGTCCACACCATGATACCCACTCACCGTCGACAGCGTTGATGGCTGCAATAGGTATCCTGTCGCCGTATTTCATATTTTCCCTCTACCAGTACCAGGTGCGGATGGGTTCCGCTCTCGTCAGGCAACAGCACCGGCCCGCCGGATCCGAGGTCGCTATCATCCTGGTCCAGGTGGGCAGCGTTGTAGGGGGTGAAGTAGTCACTCAGCCGGAGGCTTTCTCCATCGAGTTTCAGCAAGGAGTCACCATAATCCCGCCCACCTCTTCCGGCATCGAAAGCCCCATTCCCCGTAGCCAGAAATACATGGCCGGCCTCATCCGCCGCCGGGCCGGTATCTCCTTCCCAAATGCCGGCGTCATCGCCATCGGGCGATGCATTAAAGACTGATTTTTGTCGCAGGGAGTGCGCATCATAGGCCATCACCCAGCCATGGTACGGGCCCTCATCACACGACGAAGCCCATGCCATGTATACCGAGCCCCTGCTCAATAGCAGCGCGGCTCGCGGGTTGTCCTTTATGGCATTGGTCCATATACGGCGACACGATAGTTATTCACCTGTGCTTCCTCAGGCCGCGTGCGATCGGCTTCTTGGCCGCAATATGTATGCTGTCACCGGATTAACCGAAGAGCATAAATCGGGCCTACAGCCCTGGGAAATCGTGTGGTTTCCCAAAACCCAGGCCGATGGCCTGGGCTGGTATTACGACGCACCTTCGGTGCTCGCATCTGACTGCATGCAGAAGAAAGAATCAAAGGATCACCAAAACCCAGGGGGATGGCCTGGGCTGGTATTACGACGCACCTTCGGTGCTCGCATCTGACTGCATGCAGAAGAAAGAATCAAAGGATCAATCGAGCCCATGGGTTGCAGCCTAAAAAGCAGCACCGAAAGCGCGTTGCTATATCAGCCCAGGCCATCGGCCTGGGTGTCCGGTAATCCAGATCCTGAGGGCTGGAGGCCCGATCCACCTGCTTAACCCCAAATATACCGCTCATCGTAGTCGACACCATATCGTTCGAGAAGCTTTCGATACTCCTGCTGAAATGTGCGCGTCCGATGATGCTCCTCTTGGGTGTCGATGTATCGCGTCAATGCTTCGAGGCTTGCCGGCCCGATGGAAAAGGCGCCATACCCACCTTGCCACGCGAAACCGGTTAACGCCGTTGACTGCGTCTTTAGCCATTTCGACGATGATGTCTTGAGGTCCTCCACGAGCCGCGCGGTGGTGATGGTCCGAGAGATGCGGATGGCCAGATGAACGTGATCTGCAGCGCCTCCCACGCGAAAGCACTCGCAGCCCAAATTGCGGGCTACGGTGGCGAGGTACGCGTTGAGTGCAGGCCGCACCGAAAAATCCAGGACGGGCACACGGTCCTTGGTGCTGAAAACGAGGTGGATGAGGACACAGGACAGCGATTGCGACATGCTGAAGAGCATAAATCGGGCCTACAGCCCTGGGGTCTAATCCGGTGACAGGATACCTATTCACTTGCTTTCACGCGCTGCGCGCATGGTTGTGCCCAGTCTTCCACACGAAAGGGAACTCAGCAGCCCAGACGAGTTGAGGGAAGTCACCGCATTTCCTCAATATCCTCTTCTCGCCGAAGATTGCCAGCACAGCCGTGTTTTCTTAAGGGAACAAGGGCGGAGGCACCCTGCGCACCGAGAAGCGATCCGACGCTTCAACCTCGATCACCTTGTTCAGCATGAAATTAGGATCATTCCGTTCAAGCAGATACCGTAGCACCGGTTCGATACGCTCCCATTGCTCCTGACGTGACAGGCCGCTTTCACGCAGTACGATCAGGCCGGAATGCACCTCCACGTTTAAGAGCACCAGAAAATCTTTTGCGTTTGTCGTGATGACCGTCAGGTCATTCTCGTAGGCATAACGCCATACGGCTCGATCACTTGCGCCGCTGAGCCCGACGTGCGGTACCGCCGCACCATAGCATCCAAGGGATGCCATGTATGTTACCAACGCCGGAGACAGGTGTTCATCAAGAAGAAATCTCACACAGGGTTCATGCTGCTTTCCCCCGACCGAGTTCCAAAGGCTTCCGTGGGCGGCCTGGAGGTGGACTCATGCGAGCGTGAATAGAAGCGAAGGCCAGATCAAGGTCGCTGAGAGCTGGATAATCCTCTCGAATCTCTGCCTCGCTGGATCCCTTGCGGAGTAACCCTGCGATGTGTTCGAGTGGTATACGGGTCCCCTTGAAGACAGGTTCGCCACTAAGTATTTCGGGATCGGAGACAATCCGACCGGCCCCCTTGCGGTAAAGATTCACATTCTGCAAAAGCTGCTTACGCAAGGGACGATAGTGGACCGACACGGACAGTTCGCCTTTCTTCATCAGGAGATCGGGCCCGCGCATCTGCCACCGCCCCACCGAACCGGAAGACTTGCCCACGAGCTGACGGAGAGAGTCCTTATCCTCTTTCGGGAGCGAAAATGGAAACTCGGTCAGTAGTTTGATGAACAGCAGCTCGTTCAGATCGAACTCATAGCGGATCGACTTGCCGACACGGGACGATGATGGCCTGATGGACCGCTTCTCGATCGCCGTCCGAATCGTGGTCTCCGGAATTCCCGCAATCGCAGCTGCTTCGCGTAGAGAAAAGCCCTTTTTGTTCACGCCGATCACCTCCAAATAAATATACCACTATAGGTGGTGTATTTAGCGAGACGCATACACCGAATCGGGGGAAACTCGGGGGGGAACCCGGGACGTTCAAAACGTTTACCCGAGCAAGTGCACACCTGGACGATTTGACCGTGGGGCAGTGTTGCAACGACCAGCCAGCGGAGTGAGTTTTCTTTGGCTCCCTGCACATGGCCGGAAAACCGGCTGCTCGGACACTTGTCACGGGGCAAGAAGGAAACCGAAAATCGTAAGTCAAGTTGACGAGATGCACCCGTCATTCGTTGCGGACCAGGCCGCGAGAAATGCGGGGCGAACATGGGACACCCGTCCAGAACCACTGAGTGTGGTTGAGGGGTCAATCGTAGCGTTCGAACACAATCTGTTTTCTCTCCCAACCCAAGCTCTTCAACGAATCGCGGTTAGCCGACACCATTTCATTCAACCCGCAAATATACGCATGAATGTTGTACACCGAGCCCTCTACCGGCCGCGGATCCACCGCCGCAAGACGCGCATGCTCCGCGGCAATCTGCTCCACCAATTCCTGCACGTACCCGCGAGCGCCCGGCCAACTCTCCTGCGGACGGCTCAAGGTCTTTTGATAGAAGAAATTCGGCCGGCTGGCAGCGATCCTCTCAAAATAATCCTCGTAATAAAGCTCGGTCTCATACCGCGTTCCGTACACCAGCCAAAGATTCGTGGTCAGACGGGAGTGGTACTTAAGAAAAGGAGTCTGCTATGGGTCGAAGGTGAGCTCGCCTTGGCTTCGATCTGTGACGATCTTTTCGCGTGGTCCTCGCTTCTGGAGCGCGATCCGACGCTGCGTCATCTTCTCCAGATCCTGAATAAATTCCTGAGTGCCCAGCGGCCTGCCGGTATGCGTGCGTTGGCGGATGACAGCCAACCTCGCTTCTGTCTCGCCTGCTCTGAGGTATTCCCGCCAAGTTGTATGAGTCCATTGCTTGTGCCACGTCTCCAGTGTCAGAGAATGGTCTTGTTCTTTAGCGGCGCAGTGACAGGCTGCGCTGGACCAACGCCACAACTCCGCCTCCAATACCAAACCGGCTCTCACGGGATTGAGTTCAGTGTAGCGCAAGGCCTCCCAGAGATGCGACTGGTCCAGCGGGCAGGAGTAGTACCTTCCCTGCCAAGGCACTGGTGAATGGCGTTCCAGTAGGCAGCGTAACGCCCGTGGGTCTGCTTCAGGGCTTGTGCTAGTCCGTCTGCTTCGTGAGGAACCGCAATTAGGTGGATATGGTTTGACATGAGGCAATATCCGACAAGGGCGACGCCATAGAGGCTGATGTTCTCGCGTAGCAACTTCAGGTAGACGGTGCGATCAGCATCCGCTTCCAGGACGAAGCGCCTTCCGTTTCCTCGCTGCGTCACATGGTGCGGTATGTCAATGACAACCACACGATTGAATCGTCCCATGCCAGGAAACGATATCAGGAATTAGTCGGGCATACTGCGGGTGTACAAGGTGAAAATGCCTTCATGATCCGCCGGTGAGGCTGAAGCTTAAGAAGGTGGCGGCCGGTTTACCGCTTCGCGCAAAGTTCCAGTCCCGTCTGACCACAAATCTATGACCCGGTCAGGGTTGGGCGACCATCCGACCGGAACGAGCAATTGAGGCGTCAAAGAGCCCCCCGAATTATGCCAGCGCAGGATTCAGACTGACTGTACGGGTTACGGAAAGGACCGTAATGTCGTCCTCTTGGCCAAACTGGGTGGCTGCTTCCGCGATAGCCTTCGCTGGTTGGTTGCTGATGGCCTCGGTGCGCTCAAAGCCGTAGAGTTCTCCTTGCGGGTTGGTCGCCTCAACCACGCCATCGGAGACAAACGTGAGCCGGTCGTTGGGAGCGATCTGGTAGCGCGTCTCTGCATAGCTGGCTTCGCCCAATATGCCAAGCGGGAGGCCGGGTTCGACCGCCATTTCCTCGCCATTGAGATAGGGAGCTGGATTGCCGGCGTTTGCAACAGTCATAGTGCCATCTGCCGCAATGTGCGCAGCGCAGCATGTGACAAACCCGTCCATTCGCCCATGAAGCACCCGGTTTAGATGTGCCAGCACTTCAGCGGGCCGGCTTGAGGCATAGTCGTGCAAAGAGCCCATAATCGCGCTGACGGTCATGGCGGCCTTCAACCCTTTTCCGCTCACATCTCCTACCACGACCAGTAGGCCGCCGTCTTCCGGCATTACGCGGAAGAAATCTCCGCCCACTTGTTTGGCTGGTGCATATGCGCTCTCGACCCTGAATCCCGGAACGTCTGCGGCCGGAACCACCAATTGCCGCTGCACCTCCCGCGCCGCTTCCAGATCTGCGTTGGTCCGTGCATGCTCCATGGTGATCCGCCGATGGCGCGCGATCATCACCGGCGCAATGGAAATCAGGAAGAAGAACATCGAGAGATCGTCACAGTCGTAGCTGAATCGTGTCCCCAGGTGGAACCGGCCCACCAGCCTGGTCAGGCCTAGAAGCTCAAAGCCATTTGCCAGCAGAAACGAAGGCAGCAGCAGGGCTGCGTCCCGGCTGCCTCGTCGCCATTGCATCGCCAGGAACACCAGGGAACCTGCCACAAACGGCAGTTGCGCAGCCAACGACACATAGGCGAAATCTGGGAGATATCGGCCCAGCCCGTAGAAACTCGCGGCTGCCAGCACCTCCGGCACGAGCAGAAGAATTACCTGGTAAGCCCGCAGCGCCCAGTTCATCCGCACCTTGGTAAAGGCCGCCAGAAATCCAATCAACGGCGCGTACCGCGCAATCTGCCCAAATTCATTGAGCCAGCGCTGCCACGCCGGGCCGACGATCGGGTAAACAACGTCAAAGCACGACATCAACGATGTCGAGCCGTCCAGCCACAAAAAGGCTGCGAACCACAGGTATTCGCGGCTGCCCCTGTCAAAGGCAAATGCCAGAAGCAGAACCGCGCCGCCCAGCAATTCGGCCAGGCAAAGCAGAACCTCCGGCAGAACCCGGTAAAAGCGGGCGGCATCCAAGGCCGTGCGGCGGTCGGACAGCAGCGCCGATGTACCGAGCAGCACGTCGCCTTTTCCCAGCCCAACAGCGCCAGACCTTGTCTTGCCGGCCTGATCGAGGCGAATGGCAAGCAGGGACGGGGAGCCGGGCGAAGCCCCTGTCAGGTGGATAAGAATCCCGCGCTGTATGTAGTAGTTGGGGCCAGGCAGCCGGCTACAGTCGGAAACCTTCGACCCATTCACAAAGATCTGGCACCCGGTCGCCTTCGGAGCGATCAGAAGTGCGGAATTTGCGGGAATGTTTTGCCACGGAATGAGCGCTCTGAACCAGAGAACCCCCTCTGCTGTGCTCAGGTTCTTGCTTTCCGTGGAGCCGAGTTCCACCTGCTGCCAGGCGCTGTCGTCCTGTGTCGGACTGGCCCCTTGCGGATCATCCCCGGCGTGGACCCGCCAAGGCCCGTCGAACGATTCGACCTGCATCGCATGGGGCTCGCCGCCTTTTCCCTGCGCCGAAACAGAGTGGGTCTCGGCCATGGCTCCAAGGGCGGACAGCAGCACAAGAATAGTGGCTAATCTGCAGGGAAACATGCCGAAAGGATATCTTGGCCCAGCAAGATTGAGACAGCAGAAACCTCAGGTCAAAGCTACGGAAGCCAACGGATTTCGACCTTCGAGCTGGAACGGCAAGGTTCCGGGCGAATCACCGCCCATCCGTCAATTGCCAGTTGGTTAACAGGCTGATTAGCGTCAACTATTCATTTGGGCATGTGGGGACGATTCGTTGACGCGTGCCCCACATCCTCTGGAACTCTGGTCTCCAATGCACGGAATCAGCACCCCACTTGCACCTGAAGACTCAGTCTACTTAGCGGCCTTCGTGACCGGGGCAGCCGTTCCCGGATGCACGGCGAAGGTGGTTCCTCGTTTACCCATGACCTCCGCTTAAGTTTTAGATGGGGCTTGCACACATCTATAGATACAGATTGCCCGTATTTCCCTCGCCGAAACAAAAAGAAATCCATGCTACTGACACCGTACACCCAAACTGTAACAACCGAAGTTGACGAGAGGGCGGACGCCGACTCATAGAGAAGAGAGGGCAGGAGATTTTCCTGACCTCTCAATCGATGACCTCCGGGTTATTTTGTTGGGGTTGCCAGGAACGCGTGAATGTCCGTGCAGGCTACCTGCTTGACCTGCCATGCCGGCGGAGTCTGCACAGGGCAAGAGCTCTTCACGATTGCCTGGCCCGCGATCTGTCCGAAATCATTGATCGAAAAACCTGCCATCAGATATAAGGGAGAGTCTTGCGGTATGAGGAGATTGAGATCCGTCTTGCTGTGGTCTCGCCACAACCAGGCGCGCAAGTTGAAGTTACTGTCGGCTGTCAACCCGACTGCTTCCCCTCTGTCGTTCAGGGTATTGCAGCAAGGAATTCCAGTCACGACGGCGCCAGGAAATGCCCCCAGATCCTGCATCCCTGTTTCCTTAGTCCAAAGAAAAGGATGCACCGTACCGTCCTTCGCTAACGAAGCTCCGGCGACTTCACCTCGATTGTTGATACCGGCAGGAACGTTGAACCCGCCTCCTCCGAGGCTGCCCAGGTTCGTGGGGGACCCGTCCTTCTCCCAGAGAATGGCGTGCGGCGCATTGCTACCCGGAGTGATAGGCGGCACATGCGTGTTCGCGCACAACCCCGATACGCCGATGGCTTGCCCAAGGTCGTTAATCCCGAGGGCGTAGCCGACGGTGTCTCCATTGAGCGGGCTCAGTTCACGAGCCTTGCCGTCTAGCCCCCATATCACGGCTTCGAATCGGAGCTGTTGAGACGGCGTCGCAGTGGCGCAGGTTGAATCGGTGGTGCCATTTTCCGCAAAACCCACCACCTGCCCTTCATCGTTTATCCAATAAGCCTGTCCATTGTGGCCGCCGCTGAGAGGCGCAAGAGCACTCATCTCACCACTTCTCCAAATGCCTGCAAGGCATTGGCGGTGGGTGCCGAAGCCGCAGAAATCCTCGCCTAGGTAGGCTGGATTGGCAGTTTCGGAAAGAATCGCGGATTCGCCCCATGCATTCGGCCCGCCCGCCTCGCTGCTGCAACCGGGGCACGCGTCCCCTCCTAACGTGCCCAGGTTGACCATATGGAGGTTCTTATCCCAGAGGAAGGCGGTTTGGGACAGGAAGTCGGTTTGGCTCGCAGTCGCAGCTCCACCAGAGACTACGCCGAACTTATTCACTCCATACCCGAAGCTGTAAGCCCCCCCGAGCGTGCCCAGGTCTTTTACCGTGTAATGCGCGTTGTGTTCTGTTTGCGATTGCTGCTCCTCCTGCGCGGTAACCCGAACTGGGACCGCCAGCAGAGCGAATAGGATCAATAGTGCGATCCACGAAAATTCTCTGGATTTCATGTTCTCCCCCTTCGTTTGGCCATTCGGAATGTGTTTATTGAGCGACTTTCAGCGCTCCACCTGGATAGGCGCAGACGGCGGGCTGGAACTATCATCGGCCGATCACTTTTCTTTGAAGATGCGATCTGATCGGCCTAGAATTTGGACGGACGGGAGCCAAGGTGGAATCCAATGCTCCGAGCGACGATGAGCTTAAGAAAGCGCCTCTCGAGGAGGTTAGCGGGTTGCTGCGAGCCTGGAGCGACGGCAACCGCGACGCACTCGATCGCCTGACGCCGATCGTTTACGACGAACTCCACCGCCTCGCCAGGCGCTATATGAAAGGCGAGCGGCCGGGCCACAGCCTGCAGGCGACGGCCCTGGTGAATGAAGCCTATATGCGCCTGGTGGACTACAAGGGCATGCACTGGCAAAATCGTGCCCATTTTTTCGCGGTTTCGGCCCAGCTGATGAGGCGAATATTGGTGGAACATGCCCGCCGTCACAACCTGAAGCGGGGCGGCCACGTGCCCCACGTTCCTCTGGAAGAGACGGCGATCATCGGAGAAGAACGGGATGCGGACCTGGTGTCACTCGACGACGCCATGAACACCCTTGCTCAGTTTGATGCCCGCAAAGCGCAAGTCGTGGAAATGCGCTTCTTTGGCGGACTCAGCGTGGAAGAGACGGCTGCGGTGCTCAAGATTTCTTCGGTCACGGTAATGCGCGACTGGAGCACAGCCAAGGCGTGGCTCTACCGGGAACTTGCAGGCGAGGCTGACGATGGACTCGGATCGGTGGAAACAAGTCGATAGCCTGCTGCAGTCGGCGCTGGATCGTCCCCCTGAAGAGCTGGACGGGTATCTTCGCCGCTCATGCGGGGCCGACGCAACCCTGGAACGGGAAGTTCGCTCTCTACTGGCGGCGCGGCAGCAGGCAGGGAACTTTCTGGAGAGCCCAGCCATCGAGGCGGCCGCGCGTGCGTTGGCTCGCCGGCAAGGCGGAGACGCGCAGGAAAGCACCGATTTCTTAGCCGGCCAAACCATCTCTCGTTATCGCATCATTGAAAAGCTGGGTAGCGGGGGCATGGGGGTGGTTTACAAGGCCGAGGACATCGAGCTTGGCCGCTTTGTCGCTCTCAAGTTTCTCACCCGTGCACTCGCACGAGATCCGCAAGCCCTGGAACGCTTTCGCCGGCGAGGCTCGTGCGGCTTCCGCTCTCAATCATCCGAATATTTGCACTATCTACGAAGTCGGCAATCAGGATGGGCACTCCTTCATCGCGATGGAGTTTCTTGACGGGCATCACTTTGAAGCACCGCATTGCCGCACGACCTATGCCGGTCGACACTCTGCTTCCCCTCGCTATCGAGATCGCCGATGGTCTTGAGGCCGCTCACGCCGCAGGCATTATTCATCGCGACATCAAACCCGCCAACATCTTCATCACCAAACGCGGACACGCGAAGATTCTCGACTTCGGCTTGGCGAAAGTGAGTTCGCCTGGCAATGCCGCAGCAGACGGCAGCGACGCCTCGCGAGCATCTGACCGGCTCAGGAGTTGCGGCGGGAACAATCGCCTATATGTCGCCGGAACAGGTTCGCGGCCAGCAACTGGACTCCCGAAGTGACTTGTTTTCATTCGGTGCGGTCCTGTACGAGATGTGTACCGGGACATTGCCGTTTCGCGGCGACACAAGCGGCGTGATCTTCGAAGCGATTCTGAATCGCGCACCCCAGTCTGCGATTCGCCTGAACCCCGCCATTCCGCCCAAGCTGGAAGACATCGTCCACAAGGCACTGGAAAAAGACCCGGATCTTCGCTACCAGCACGCAGCCGAGATACAAGGGGACATGCGCCGGCTTCAGCGGGATACGGAAACGGGTCGAGTTGTGATTGCGAGCGAGAGAGTGACGTCGCCTCGCCTGGCAAAACTTCGGATTGCATTGTCTTTCCTGCTGCTCGCCGTGCTGGTCTTCGTGCTGGTCTTGGGCTTCCTCTTCCATCGCGCGCGTCTCACGAGTAATCGTCTCACCGAGAAAGACACCGTGGTGCTTACGGATTTTGCCAATAGCACCGGGGACGCGGTCTTTGATGACACGTTGAAAACAGCACTCAGCGTCTCCCTGCGGCAATCGCCCTTCCTGAGTGTCCTGCCAGATCAGCAGGTCGCAGAGACATTGCAACGGATGACCCGTCCAGCCACGACCGAACTCACACCCGGCGTGACTCGCGAGATTTGCCTGAGAGCGAAGAGCAAGGCTTATATTGCTGGAGCGATTGGCAGTTTGGGGAGCGAATATGTGCTGGGGTTGAAGGCAGTGAATTGCCAGAACGGAAACATCCTGGCGCAGCAGCAGGTCACGGCGGCCACCAAGGAGAAGGTTTGGGCGAACTGGGCGCAGCGGCCTCAAGGTTACGCCGTGAGCTCGGCGAATCGCTGGCTTCGGTGCAAAAATTCGACGTTCCGCTCGCCGAAGCTACGACCCCTTCACTCGAAGCGCTGAAAGCCTACAGCGCGGCCTGGAGGGCTCACGCCTCAACGGGCGCGGCCGCTGCTATTCCTCTTTACAATCGCGCTATAGAGATCGACCCACAATTCGCGATGGCATACGCATGGTTGGGAGACATGTACGGCCAGTTAGGAGAATCTGACCTGTCTGCGGAGAACATCAGCAAGGCCTACCAGTTGCAGGATCGCGCCAGCGATGCAGAGAAGTTCTTCATCAACACTTCCTACTATATCCGGGTGACAGGAAACCTCGAAAAAGCGGAGCAGACCTGCCTGGCGTGGGCGCAAACTTATCCGCGTGAGATGCCTCCCCACGGACTCTTGTCGGGAGGCATTTACGGGGGCCTCGGCAGATACGAAGAGGGAGTCGAGCAAGGTAAGAGAGCCATCGAGCTCAATCCGGACGTGGCCGCGGCGTATGTCGGTCTTGCCGCCGACTACCTCTATCTTGATCGGCTGGCGGAAGCGGAGAAAACTCTCCGGACAGCCTCTGAGCGCCAATTGGATTCCGCAGACGCCTCAGTCCTGCGCTATGACATCGCCTTCTTGAAAGGGGACGAGACGGGAATGGAGCGCGAAGCAACTCGAGGCCGGGGAAAAGCGGAGGACCTGATCTCCTACCACCAGGCCTTTGTCCTAGCCTATTCCGGTCGCTTGCAACAGGCAGCGACGATGTCACAGCGTGCCTCGGATTTGGCCCAGCAATCAGGCGGGCGGGAAAGGTCTGCCCTCTTCCAGGCCGGGGCAGCCGTCTCAGAGGCATTGTTCGGGTATACGCCGGGGGCCCGGCATAAAGCGCTGGCAGCACTTGCGCTTTCCAAGGACCGGGAAGTGGAGTATGGCGCCGCCATCGCGCTCGCTCTCGTGGGGAGCTCATCTCAAGCTCAAACACTTACCAACGATCTGGAAAGGCGGTTTCCAGAAGATACCTCCGTCCGATTCAGTTACGCGCCAACGCTTCGCGCGCTCCTGGCGCTCGACCATAGCGAGCCCGCAAAGGCCCATCAGCAGCTACAAGTCGCCATCCCGTATGAACTCGGCGCACCGCGCAGCTCGATGCATGGTAACTTCGGAGCTCTCTATCCAATCTATGTACGTGGCGAGGCCTATCTGGCCGCGAAGGAAGGTCCTGAAGCAGCCGCGGAATTCCAGAAAATTCTCGCTCACCGGGGCATCGTGGTCAGCGACCCCATCGGCGCCTTAGCCCGCCTCCAACTCGGCCGAGCGTACGCTTTATCAGGAGATACAACCAAAGCGAAGACGGTTTACCAGGATTTCCTCACCCTCTGGAAAGACGCCGATCCCGATATCCCCATGCTGAAACAAGCCAGGGCCGAGTTCGCACTGCTACAGTAGCGCTTCGTTCCGAGCATGAATCCGATGGATGAGCAGTTTAAGCCCAGTCTCACCGACTTGAATTATGTCTCCTTCGAAGCAGCGCCAATTGAAATGCTAGTACATTTTGTACGCGGTCTTGAAAATGTACCAGTTCTGGACAAAACAGGACTCACAGGAAAATATGACTTCCAGCTTGAGTTTTCGCGGGCTTCTGACGAGCCGTTGCCGCCGGGAGTGAGTATGCCGCCAGCTAATGACTCCGAGCCTACGATCTTTGTATGCTCTCAACGATCAGCGGTGGGCTTAAGCTAGTGCGAATCAAACTCCCACAATCTAACCGCGAGCGTGTCAAACGGTTCTTGGTTGCGCTCTTGAATGCAATGATTGGACCGATTACTCAAGACTCACCAGTGCAACGAACCACGCTGGCGATTCATATCGCCTCGTGCCAGGCTTGCCTTCGTTCTAATGACGACCCTTTGGCAGCTTCCGGATGGGCAAACACTCACAGGAAAGCGCAATCGAGCCATTTTGGCGATCTTGCTGGGCTGCGGTCTGCGTCGCCGGGAACTCGCCGAGTTGACATTGGAAAGCATACAGCGACGCGAGGAACGCTGGGCTATCGTGGATCTTGTTGGCAAGGGGAGGCACATGCGTACCGTACCTGTGCCTACCTGGGTGAAACAGACGCTTGATGCTTGGCCGACAGCCGCTGGGATTGCGAGCGGACCATTATTCCGATGTGTCTGCCGGGCTGACAAACTCCGGGGAAGCGGCATCTCGGAGAAGACAGTCTGGCATGTGGTTAAGAAGACTGCCACCAGCATGAAGATCCCATGATTCGCCACACTTACGGTTGCTCATTCCGGATGTGAGTTGCCATCGAGAAGCAGCGGTTCCAAGGCGGAACGGAGCCGCCATGGGTGCTTTGCATCCATGCATCGCGACCTCGCGCCGGCGGTGCGCTCTACGAGCAGTCGATCTCTGAGCGGTCGGGCCGATCGGGTCCGGCTGCACGACAGCGCTCTGCGCTTGAGGATTTTCTTCAAGCGCGAGCGGGGGTCCTGTATAGATACGGATTCGCAGGGGAAAGTGTTGGAGCCGGGGAAAAAGATTGAGAGGGGGACGGGGCGGTGAGCGGCTTGCGGGCATTTCCCCGGGCATGGTGGTTGGTCATCTGCACCTTGCACAACTCAGGAGCCGAGGTTCGTGGAATCCCACATCTGCCAAAACCGGGCAGATATGGGGCACCCGTCATTCGTTACGGACCAGGCCGTGAGAATGCGGGCTAAGCCTGGGCGAAGCCCAAGAGTGGTTGCACGTGAGGTGAAAGCATTGGAAGAATCCTTTTTCGGCCCATGTACGCTGGGGCGAACATCGAGGGGCACCCGTCCAGAACCACTGATTCGGTTGCAAAACCAGGGACCTTCGGGGGTTGCTTCGGCGGCAGAAGGTATAGCCCTTTGCGTGCTGCGCGCAGCCGCGGAAAAGGCGCTTCGAACCTAGGCTGATCCTGCGGGGTGAAAAGCATTCCCAGGAAGGGTCCGTAGGGCCGCAGGTCGCTACGCTCCGGTCGGGATGACAAGGCATTGAGTAAACCAAGCGTCCACGCACTTCTCAGTCGTAGCGTTCGAAGATGATCTGCTTCCTCTCCCAACCTAGTGCTTTCAGGGAATCGCGGTTGGCCGAAACCATTTCGTTCAGCCCGCAGATATAGGCATGAACGTTGTACACGGCGCCTTCCACCGGCTGCGGATTCGTCCCGTTCAGACGCGCATGCTCCGCGGCTATCTGAGTCACGTATTCCTGCACATAGCCGCGAGCCCCCGTCCAACCTTCCGAGGCACGGCTCAGCGTTTTTTGATAGAAGAAATTCGGCCGACTGGCGGCGATCCTCTCAAAGTAGTCTTCGTAATAGATATCGGTCTCATAGCGCGTTCCATACACCAACCAGATCTTCCGCCCCTGGCTACGGTCCTCGCCATTTTCCGGGAAGAGGTATTCGACAAAGCCTCGCATGGGCGCGATGCCCGTTCCCGTCGCGATAAAGATGCTGTCAGTCAACGGTGTACGCAGCATGAACAAGCCATGCGGCCCGTGGAACTCAAGGCTCTGGCCTACCTCGAGATCGCACAGTAAATTGGAGAAAAAGCCACCCTCCACCCGATTGACGCACACATCGAACTGGTTGCCGCGGGGCGCGGAGGCGATGGAATAGGCCCGCGTTTGATGCTTCCCCAGAGGGTCAACCGCCAGAAAAGACACGAATTGTCCCGGCTGGAAATCGAATTCTTCCAGTCCCTCTGCGGTGAATTCAAGATGGAAACAAGCGGCGGGTTCCGACAGCAGAAGTCTGCGCTCTAGCCGCGCAGTATAAATTGGCCGTGACAATATCCGTCACCTCGGAGGGAACACAACAATTGACTTGCTATCAACACCTTATTCGACCGTGACGGATTTAGCCAGATTCCGGGGCTGATCGACGTCGCAACCGCGGCGCACCGCGATGTAGTACGCCAACAGCTGCAATGGAACGACCTCAAGCAGCGGCGCCAGTAACTCGGGCGCCCGGGGCACGTAGATCACATGCTCGACCAGTTCGCGAAGCTGTTGATTGCCCTCAGTCGCCACCGCTATAACCCGGCCCGACCGCGCCGTTACCTCCTGGATGTTGGAGAGAGTCTTTTCATACCGCAGCATGGACTCCGGACTGTGTTCATCGCTGGTCGCCAGCACCACCACCGGCAATTTTTCATCGATCAACGCATTGGGGCCGTGTTTCATCTCCCCTGCCGGGTAGCCTTCGGCATGGATATAGGAGATCTCTTTCAACTTCAACGCTCCCTCAAGCGCGATCGGGAAGTGAATGCCGCGGCCAAGAAATAAAAAGTCTGAGACGGACGCAAACCCTTTGGCCAGTTCCCGGCACTCGCCATCGCGCTGCCGTAGCACTTCCTCGATCTTTCCCGGGATGCGGCTCAGTTCATCCACCATCGCAGCGCTCTCGGCGCTACCAATCGTCCCTCGCTTCTGCGCCAGGTGCAGGGCAAAGAGAAACAGCGCCGTTAATTGTGCGCTAAAGGCCTTGGTCGAAGCGACCCCAATCTCGGGCCCCGCGTGGGTGTAGATAGTCCCTTGCGCTTCTCGCGCCACCATCGAGCCCACCACGTTGCAGATGGCAATGGTCATCGACCCCTTGGCGATCATCTCCCGCTGCGCCGCGAGCGTATCCGCCGTTTCGCCGGACTGGGTAATCAGCATACCCAGCGCGTGGGGGTCGGCGATCGGGTCGCGGTACCGGTACTCGCTGGCATAGTCCACTTCCGTAGGAACGCGCGCCAGCCGCTCGATCATGTACTTGCCGGCGAGAGCAGAGTGCCAACTCGTACCGCACGCCGCAATGTTCACCTGTGTCGCCGCTCGAAAATGGTCGTCGGTAATCTCCATCTCACCCAGGAAGACCTCACCCGTCTCCAGTGAGATCCGGCCCAGCGTCGTGTCGCGCACCGCGCGCGGCTGCTCAAAAATCTCCTTGAGCATGAAGTGTTTGTAGCCGCCCTTTTCGGCCTGGATCGGGTCCCAGAGAATCTTCTCTACCTTGCGCACCACAGGATCGCCCGCGAGATTCGTGAACTTCACCCCGTGCGGCGTCAGGATGGCGACGTCGCCATCGGCGAGAAAATACATCATGCGTGTGTGGTGAAGGATTCCGGGCACATCCGAGGCTACAAACGATTCTCCTTCGCCCACGCCGATCACTGCCGGCGGCCCATTGCGCGCCGTAACAATGGTGTCGGGCGCATCGGCGGAAATCACGCTGATGGCGTAAGCCCCCGTCAATCGCCGCGCCGCCCGCCGTACACCTTCCTCGATCAACATGGTCTTGCCCGAGCTTTCGGCCGAGCGCAATTCCTGTTCAATCAGGTGAGCGATCACTTCCGTATCCGTCTCGGTAACAAATACGTGGCCTTCTTCTGCCAGCTCCCGCTTCAATTCCAGGTAATTCTCGACGATGCCGTTATGCACCACCACGATGCGGCCGGTGCAGTCTCTATGGGGATGAGCGTTTTCTTCGGTCGGCCTGCCATGCGTGGCCCAGCGGGTGTGGCCGATGCCATAGGTGCCGTGCAGCGGGTGCTGCCGGATCACCTCTTCCAGGTTGCGCAGCTTTCCCGGCGCGCGGCGCAATTCCAGCCCATGTCCGGCGGATCCTACCGCAATACCGGCCGAGTCGTATCCGCGGTATTCCAGCCGGCGCAGGCCTTCCAGGATGACAGAGACGACGTCCTTAGGGCCGACATATCCCACGATTCCGCACATATTCCCTTATTGTAAGGGGGGCGGGCTGGGGCAAGCAGGCTGCTTAGTCTTCCAGGCGGTAGGTATACTCTTCGATCACCGGATTGGTCAGCACCTCGCGGGCGATGCGTTCCACCTCTGCCTTCGCATCCTCGGTAGCCATCGAGCGCAGCGTGAGTTGGAAGTATTTTCCCTGGCGGACATCCTCAACGCCGGTGTACTGCATTCGTTTGAGTGCGCCATGGATCGTCTGCCCTTGCGGGTCAAGGACAGTGCGCTTCAGCGTGACGTAAACATGCGCCTTCATGGAGCTTGATTATAAACGGGACAGCGCAGGAAGAATTACTGGCGGAGAGAGGGGGATTCGAACCCCCGGTAGAGGTGTTAGCCCCTACAACGGTTTAGCAAACCGCCGCCTTCAGCCACTCGGCCATCTCTCCGGGATTCACTGGTCGGATTATATCCGAGCCGCGGTCCGGATTTCCTAAGCCCCGTGTCCGGTTATCGAAATCCAAGAGAATTAGCGGTTTCCGCCTACTTCCGGAACCACTTTCTTGTCTTTGAAGCGATTGACCGCTTCGATGACCTTGTCACGGGCAAAAGCCGCATCGTGCCAGCCCTTCACTTCCACCCGTTTGCCCTCAAGGTCCTTATAAATTGCGAAGAAATGCGTCATTTCCTTCAGCATGTGCGGATAGATTTCCGAGTAGTTCCACACGTCGGCATAGCGCGGGTTGTTCTTGCCCACGGCCAGGACCTTCTCATCTGGTACTCCCTGGTCCAGCATTTCCAATAGGCCGATCGGCCTTACCTGCATCACGCAGCCGGGAAAACTGGGCGCGTCCACCAGTACCAGCACATCCAGTGGATCCCCATCCTCGCTTAGCGTGGAGGGGATGAACCCGTAGTCGCCCGGATAGTGCACCGGGGAGTAGAGATTGCGATCCAGGCGGAAGACGTGTAGCGTTTTATCGTATTCGTACTTGTTGATGCCCTCGGCCGGGATCTCAATGACCGCGTTAATGACCTCAGGGCACTTCTCTCCAACCGGCAATTCCAGATAATTGACCATGATGGCTCCGCAGCCGTTTTATGATAACCCACTCAAAAATAGCGAAGAGATGCTTCAGGTCAGAGAGAAAGCTTGGCGATGTGCAAGCTCATCTGGACGGGCTTGGTCCACAACAGAGACACAATCTGGTCCTGGTAACCGGCGGTGACCTGCCGGTGCCAGACAGTCGTGCGCGGCCCGATATTGGATTTAGAGGATCTCAAGCAGTTTCTCGATCAGTTGGCGGTAGCCGGAAGACGCGATGACTGCATCCACTCCGTTGCGGAATTGCACCAGGCCGACGCCCCGGTTGTAATCCATGGACAGGCTAACGATTCGCTCCAGCGCCGTGGCGCGGGCATCGTCCAGCGTGACCTCTACGTTGTTTGAAATGTACTCGCGGTGGTTTGTGACCGGCAGCTTCAATTGAATCCCTCCCCCGAAGAATCAACAAGCAGTCGTACAGAACCACCGCTTGATTCGTAGAATAGCCGCTTACACTCCACTGGCTACAACTATTGGGTAACAACGGGCGGGATAAAAGTACTCCCAGCAGGTAATGTCTACATTCTCTTTGCTTTTTGTCCTCCACGCGTTTGTGATCTTTCGAATCAGCTCTTTAGAGCACTTCTTTGGTCGTTCCAGGCAACTCCGCCACGGCGAAGGATGCGAAATTACCTCGCCGCCATACATCCAACCGGGAAATGCTTTAGTATCCATTACGGTTTGAAAGAGCACGATGCGCGTTGCCGCGCAGCACGGCAAACAGGAGAGTCTGTTCATGGCCAACCGTCCGATGAAATCGAAAGCGCTTCACTGTATCTTTTTGTTTTTTATCCTGATGCCGATGGCATCGCGTCTGGAGGCAAAGGTGACGAAGTCCGAGTTCGGTAGTACGCCTGATGGAACCAAGGTGGAGATTTACACCCTCGAAGAGGGCGCCCTTAAGGCGCGCATCATGACCTACGGCGCACGGTTGGTGTCTCTCGAGGTTCCCGACCGCAGCGGCAAGACCGGCGACATCGTGCTGGGTTATGACTCTCTGGCTGGCTACACCGCCGATCCCAAGAGCTACTTTGGGTCCATCGTTGGGCGCTATGGCAACAGGATCGCCCACGCCAGTTTTACGCTCGACGGCAAGGTGTACCATCTGCCTGCGAATGACGGCACCAACACCCTGCATGGGGGCATCAAGGGCTTCGACAAGCTGGTCTGGCAGGGGCATGAAATCCCTGATGGAGTCGAGCTCACCCTGGTCAGCAAAGATGGTGATCAGGGCTTTCCGGGCACGCTCACAGCAAGAGTCCGCTATACCCTCTCAACGCATGCGCTCAAGATCGAGTACTTCGCCACCACCGATAAGGATACGGTCCTCAATCTAACCAACCACAGCTACTTCAACCTTGCCGGCGAAGGGCACGGAGACATCCTCAACCACCAGGTCATGATTCCCGCCGATCGCTACACTCCGGTCGACGCGTCTCTCATCCCCACCGGTGTGCTGGCCCCTGTGGCCGGAACCCCGTTGGACTTCCATCATCCGACGGCCATTGGAGCACGGATTGACGACAGTTTCGAGCAAATGCGCCTGGCTGGGGGATACGACCACAACTATGTTCTGAATGGCAAGATGGGTGTCATGCAAGAGGCTGCGCGCGTCGTAGAACCGACCACCGGGCGGATACTCACCGTAGAAACCACTCAACCCGGGCTGCAGTTCTATTCCGGCAATTTCCTTGACGGGACCCTGAAGGGCAAGCACGGCCACGTCTACAAGAAGCACGCCGGCTTCTGCCTGGAAACCCAGCACTTTCCCGACTCTCCTAACCACCCCACGTTCCCTACGACTGAGCTGAAGCCAGGGCAGACCTACCACAACGTGACCACCTTCGGCTTCTCCACCGCACCCTGATCTCGCGAGGAGAGGGGCATCCGGGCAGTTGTTTGGGGGAAGGGCGCACCGCAGGTCCCTCCGCTCCGGTCGGGATGACAAATAGGAGAGGCTCGTTGTAAAGACAGGGCGGTTGCTGGAGGGGAGGGCGGTTGTTGGACGGTGGAGAGGCCCCTTTTCGGCCACCGCGCCAGGAATGCTACCCTTCAAATTGAAGCTCAGTATGGCCGAAAAGATCCTCACCCCCGACGTGGCCGCGCCCTCCGGCCTATCCCAAGCGAGCCGTTTTTTGCGCGCCTGCCTGCGTCAGCCCGTGGACAAAACCCCGGTGTGGTTTCTCCGCCAGGCCGGCCGCTACATGCCGGAGTACCAGGCCGTTCGCCGCCACCATTCGCTGCTGGAGATTTGCAAAAACCCCGACCTGGCCGCCGAGGTGACCATCACCGCCGCTGAGAAACTCGACGTGGACGCGGCCATCATCTTTGCCGACCTTCTTTTGCCCCTGGAAGGCATGGGCCTGGATTTCGAGTTCCTGGCCGGCGAAGGCCCGGTGATCCACCAACCGGTGCGCACCGCAGCCGACGTGGACAAGCTGCGCATCGATCGCGCGCACGAACTCGGCTATGTGGCCGAAGCAATTCGTAAAGTCGTGACCCATTTCAACGATCGCATCGGCATCGTCGGATTTTGCGGTGCCCCTTTCACCCTCGCCAGCTACATGATCGAGGGCGGCGGTTCACGCAACTACATCTTCACCAAGACCATGATGTACCGCGAGCCTTCGGTCTGGCAGCTGCTGCTGGAAAAGCTCGCTGCAGTCCTGGAAGCGTATGCCGCCCAGCAGGTGGAGGCGGGAGCCGACGTGATCCAGATCTTCGATAGCTGGGCCGGCGCTCTCAGCCCTACCGACTACCGCGATTTCGTCCTCCCTGTGACCACCCGTCTCGTGCGCAGGGTCCAGGCACTGGGCGTGCCGGTCATCTATTTCGGAGTGGACACCACGAGCCTGTTGCCTGCCATGCGGGAAACCGGCGCCGACGTAATCGGCCTCGATTGGCGTGTTCCGCTGGACGAGGGCTGGGCCACACTCGGCCATGCGGTAGCCGTGCAGGGTAACCTCGATCCGATAACGCTCTTCGCCAGCGAAGACCTGCTTAGAAAACGCGTCCAGCAGATCCTCGAGCAGGCCGGAGGCCGCCCCGGCCACATCTTTAATCTTGGCCATGGCATCGTTCCCGGCACCCCAGTCGAGAATGTGCAGCGCGTGGTGCAGTACGTGCGCGAGCTCAGTTCTGGAGAACATGCCCATGGCTGATATCGCCCATCGCCAGGCGGTTTTGTTGCTTGCCCACGGAACGCCCCAGTCGCTCGACGAAATTCCCGAGTATCTACGCAATATCACCAGCGGACGCCCTATGCCTGAATCGGTCGTCGAAGAGATTCGTCACCGCTACAGTCTGATTGGATCGAGTCCGCTGACCGAGCTCACGATGGAGCAGGGGCGCCTGCTTGCCCAGGCACTCGGCCTGCCGGTGTATGTCGGCATGCGTAACTGGAAGCCCTACATCGCCGGCGTGGTGCGCCAGATGCGAGCGGACGGCATTACCTCGGCAGTGGTGATTTGCCTGGCGCCACAAAATTCCCGCACCAGCGTCGGACTCTATCGCCGAGCCGCGTTTGCCGAAGCTGGCGCGATCGAGATGGACTTCATCGATGGCTGGGCCGACCACCCGCTGCTCGCTCAAGCCTTTGCCGAGCGGCTGCAACCGGTTTGGCAAAGTGTTTCGGCGCGCATCAGCACTGCGGTCCCAGTGCTTTTTACCGCGCACAGTGTGCCCTGCAGAACCATCCAGACGCAGCCTGTAGATGCCCAGGGACCGCCGACCCCTGATCCAGACCCGTACCCGGTGGAAGCCAAGCGCACGGCGGCAAACGTAGCTGCTCTCTTAGCGCCGCTGGGTCTCAACCCCTCCAGCTGGTTTTTCGCCTTCCAAAGCCAGGGCATGTCCGGCGGAACCTGGATCGGTCCCACGGTGGAGGACACCCTCACCGCCTTGCGCCAGGAAGGCCACTCCGCTGTTGTAATCCAGCCCATCGGCTTTCTGTGTGATCACGTCGAGATCCTTTACGACATCGACATTGGCTTTCGCGATTTTGCCTCCGGCATCGGTCTTGAGGTCGTGCGTCCCCCATCGCTCAACGATTCTCCGTTGCTGACGGCAGCGCTTGAGGATCTGAGCCGGCAAGGTTTCGCCCGGTTGGCCGCAAAGGTTTCTTCCGAGGCTCTCTCCGCGCCCGCCTTATGATCGCGATCGTGGGTGGCGGCATTGCCGGTCTGGCCGCGGCCTATCAACTGGCCAACGATGGAGTGAACTTCACCCTCTTCGAAGCCTCAGAACGACTCGCCGGCATCGTGGAAACCGTCCATCGTCAGGGATTCGTCATCGAGTGCGGACCCGATTCCTGGGTCACGGAAAAGCCATGGGCGCGCGAGTTGGCAGTCGAGCTCGGCCTCGAAGACCAGATCATACCCTCGAATGATCAGTGGCGGCGCACGTACGTCCTGCAGGGCAGTATGCGCCAGACCCAACTGGTTCCGATTCCTGACGGAATGCGCATGATGGTTCCAACCCAATGGGGTCCGCTGCTGGACTCGCCGCTTTTCAGTTGGCAGGCCCGGCTGGCCTACCTGCGCGAGCCCAAACGCGCCGGGGAGCTAAAACAGTCCGCCCCCGCCCATGACGAATCCGTGGCTGACTTTGTGCGCCGCCATTTTGGTGCAGAAGTCGCGTCCACGATCGCCGGGCCTTTGCTGGCCGCGGTTTTTGGTGGAGACATTAGGCAGCTCAGTGTCCGCGCCGTCATGCCTGCCTTCGTCCGCATGGAAGCCGAAGAGGGGAGCCTGATCCAGGCGATGCAACGGCGGGTGCAGCCGTCGATGCCGGCCATCTTTACGACCCTCGCCGGTGGGCTCCAGACGCTTAGCGATCGCATGATTGCAAGGCTGCCGGCAGCATCCCTACGCCTGCGCCAACCCGTAGAGCGGGTCGAGGCAATCGATGGCGGATGGCGCGTCTCGACCGCTGACGGCTCGGCAAAGTTTGACGCGGCGGTCCTCGCGACTCCGCCTCACGTCACCGGCTCTTTGCTGCGGAACCTCAACGAACAGGGCAACCGGATGGCGGAATTGCTCCCCCAGCAAGCCACCTCGGCAATCGTAGTCGCGCTGGCTTTTGCTCCGGAGCAAGCGGCCCGACTCCGCATTCCCCGCGGCTTCGGCTTCGTCGTTCCCCAGGCTCCCGGGCGAAACGAAGCGGAAGAGTACCCATTGCTGGCCTGCACCTTCGTTGACCAGAAATTCCCCGGCCGCGTCCCGCAAGGAGCGATCCTGCTCCGGGCCTTCTTCGGCGGCAACTCTGGCGCTGCGCTGCTGAACGAATCGGACGAGAAGCTCATCGACCGCACCCGGTTGCAGTTGGGCCGCGTCTTAGGTCCACTGCCGCAAACCGTGGAAACAGTCGTGCGCCGTTGGCCACTGTCTCTGCCCCAATACTCGGTTGGCCACCTTGACCGTATGGCGGAGCTGGAATCGATGTTGGCCGCAATACCCACCCTGCGCCTGGTGGGCAGCGCTTACTACGGCGTGGGATTGCCCGACCTCGTCCGGCAAGGTCGTTCCGCTGCACGATCGCTCACTGCTCAGCCGCAACATGTCGCAAATTGACGCAGATCCTAAGCTGCGTAGTTAAACTTTGGCAGGAGCAACAAGAAAGCCTGCATTTCAGCATCTGCTGGAATCAGCCGCCCTTGCTTGGTGGCGCGAGAGTGCCGGTTGTGAAAAATTCATGAAGGTGGCAAAGTTCCCAACTTGCATTTCACCACTCGAACGAATGATTAAGCCAAAACGAAAAGTCATCATTGTCGGGGCCGGTCCGGGCGGTCTCGCTGCTGCCATTCTGTTGCAACGCTCGGGCGTCGACGTAACTGTCGTCGAACGCCGGGATATTGTCGGGGGTCGTACTTCCACCATCGAACGAAACGGTTTCAAATTCGATACCGGACCCACCTTCTTTCTTTATCCCAGGGTGCTGCGCGAGATCCTTGCTGCCGCAGGAAGAAACCTCGACCAGGAAATCCCCATGTACCGGCTGGATCCCCAGTACCGTCTGGTCTTCGGCTCCGGCGGAGAGTTGCTGGCTACCCCAGATCTGGCGCGCATGGAGCGTGCGATCGGTGCGCTAAGTCCGGAAGACGCACGCGGCTTCCACCGGTTCTTTTGCGACAACCGCAACAAGCTCGAGAAGTTCTTGCCATTTCTTGAATCGCCTTTCGAAAGCTGGCGGGACCTGGCAAAACTCGAAATGCTTAAAATGCTGCCGTTGCTCCGACCCTGGCGCTCGCTTGATTCCGACCTGCGTAGCTATTTCAAAGACGAGCGAATTCGCCTCGGCTTCAGCTTCCAGTCCAAATACCTGGGCATGTCGCCGTTTACCTGCCCCAGCTTGTTCAGCATCCTGTCCTTTCTCGAATACGAGCATGGCGTCTTTCATCCTGTCGGTGGTTGCGGCGCCGTGACCAGGGCCATGGCCCGTATCGCGGAGGATCTGGGTGCCAAAGTGCTGCTGAACGAACCAGTCGAAGAAATGGTTTTTGCAGGCCGCAAGTGCACCGCGGTGCGTACTGCAAATCGAACCCTGGCCGCCGATGCCGTGGTGGTGAACGCCGACTTCGCACAGGCCATGCAACGCATGGTGCCGGACAGCATTCGCCGCCGCTGGACAGACAGCAGGATCGAGAAGAAGCGCTTCTCCTGCTCCACCTTCATGCTTTACCTGGGCATCGAAGGACGTTACGACGACGTCTCTCACCACACCATTTACCTGGCGGCGGATTACAAGCAGAACCTGCGCGATATCGAAGAACTGCATCAACTCTCGGACGATCCGTCATTCTATGTGCAGAACGCCTGCGTGACCGACCCATCGCTTGCGCCGAAGAAGATGAGCACGCTGTACGTTCTGCTGCCGGTTACCCACGAGCATAAAAACATCCACTGGCCCGCCGAACAAGCGCGCTTTCGCTCCCTCGCACTGCGCCAGTTGGAGAAGATCGGAATGAGAGATGTGGAACGCCGCATTCGCTTTGAAAAAATGGTCACCCCCGCCGACTGGCGCACAGACTACGCACTGCATAAAGGCGCCACCTTCAGCATGGCCCACAATCTGCGGCAAATGCTCCACCTCAGGCCGCACAACCGGTTTGAAGACCTGGACAGCGTCTACCTGGTCGGCGGTGGCACCCATCCTGGCAGCGGCTTGCCGGTGATTTTTGAATCCGCTCGCATTACCGCGCGCCTGTTACTCGATGATCTCAAGATCGAACCGCAGTGGGATACCGCGTCCGCTCCGGCGGAAGCCGCGTTGTACGAAGCCGCCTCATAAAATGCCGTCAGGGTGCACAATCAAAACTATGCCCTTGAAAACGCAGCGCGAATCGCAAGCCCGGTCTATCTCCCTGGGGCAGGCGCGGGAGGCGCAGCAGATTTGGGCGCGAATGAAACTCAGGGGGCGACTTGCTCTCTTGCGTCGCGCGCGCTATCGCATCGCTGCAACTGCGGAGGAGATCGCGCAGACCATTCCTTGCGAAAAACCCGGCGCCTTGCACCGCAATGTAGCCGACACCCTGGTCTCCGAAGTTTTGCCATTGATCGAGGCCTGCCGCTTTCTTGAGCGCGAGGCGGTCTGGATCCTGGCTCCTCAGCGGCTCAGTACCCACACCCGCCCTTTCTGGCTTCGCCGGGTGACTGCCGAAACCACGCGTGATCCGCTCGGTGTGATCCTCATCATCGCCGCAGCGAACTATCCCCTTTTCCTGCCGGGTGTGCAGGCCTTGCAGGCACTGGCCGCCGGCAACGCCGTCCTGTGGAAGCCTGCGCCTGGCGGTACGGCAGCCGCTGAGGCCTTGCGCGATGTTTTGGTAGGGTGCGGCCTTGACCCCGCGTTGTTGCAGTTGCTCGGCGAATCCGCACCAGCTGCGAGCGACACGATTGCTGCCGGCGTGGATAAGGTGTTCCTTACCGGCTCCGCTGCGACCGGGATCGCGGTTCTGCATCAACTTGCAACGCACTTGACGCCTGCGGTGATGGAGCTCGCGGGCTGCGATGCAGTCTTCGTTCTGCCCGGAGCGGAACTCGATCGTGCTGTCGCAGCGTTGACGTTCGGCCTGCGCCTCAACGGTTCAGCCACCTGCATGGCTCCGCGGCGTCTCTTTTTGGTCGGCGACCATCCTGGCCTGGTACCGGCACTCGTCGATCAATGCAAGGACCTTCCTCCCGTTGTTCTAACCGCGCGCACCCAGTCCGAGCTCGCTGAACTGTTGCAGGACGCGAAGCGCCTGGGAGGATCGATCCTCAGGGAAGAGTCGGATGCAGGATTGCGCTATGTCCTGGTCACCGGGGCCACTCCCGATATGCACATGGCGCAGGTCGACCTCTTTGCGCCCGTGCTGTGCATATTCCATGTGCCGGATATAAATACCGCGATCGCGGCGCACGCAACCTGTCCGTATAGGCTGACCGCGGCTGTCTTTGGACCCGAGCCCGAAGCGCGACAACTAGCTTCCCAGCTCCCAGTCGGGACTGTTCTTATCAATGACTTGATCGTCGGCACTGCCGATCCGCGGGTAAGCTTTGGCGGCCGCAAGTCCAGCGGCTTCGGTGTAACCCGCGGCCGCGAAGGTTTGCTGGAGATGACTACGCTCAAGACGATCGTCGCCCAGCGCAGCCGCGACCGCCGGCCCTATCGGCCCACCACTCCAGCTCACCAGCCGTTCTTTGCCGGCTACATCGAAGCAGTCCATGGCGGCAGCTGGCTCGCCCGGTGGCATGGCCTGCGCCGCCTTTTGCGAGCGGCTGCACGGCTTGATTAAGACTTAGGAGAGACAAGATGCGTGTGGCAGTGATCGGTTCAGGGTTAGGAGGACTTTCGGCGGCGTGCACCCTGGCCGCGCGCGGCTACCAGGTCGAAGTCTTCGAAAAGAATCCGTGGCTGGGCGGTAAGGCCGCGGTGCTGCAGGAGCAGGGTTTCCGCTTCGATATGGGGCCTACCATCCTGATCCAGCCCTCGGTACTGCGTCGCATCTTCTGCGAAGCTGGCCGTACTATGAGCGACTATCTGGAGATGGTTCGCCTGGATCCGCAGTGGCGCTGTTTCTTCGATGACGGCACGGTTCTGGATCTCAAAGACGATGTTCGCGAGATGGCCGCGTCGCTTGAGGGGAGGGAACCCGGGCTGGGCACTCGCTTCTCCGAGTTCATGGCGCTGTCGGAAAGGCTGCACCACATCTCTGACAAGTTCTTCTTCTGGAAGTCGGTCGGTTCGATGCGCGATACGTTCGACATCGGCGGAAGCTTCCAGATTGGGGTCCTCAAAGATGTCCTGAGCATGCGCCTCGGACAGAGCGTGTCCGGAACCATCCGCGAATTCATCAAAGACCCGCGCGTGGCTCAGATGCTCGATCACTACGTGCAATACGTGGGATCATCGCCCGACAACTCCCCCGCGATTCTTTGTTCCATTGGCCACATGCAGGCGGAACAAGGCATCTGGTATCCCAAGGGAGGCACGCGCGCTGTTCCTCAGGCGCTGGTTCGTCTAGGCACCGAGCTGGGCGTGCGTTACCACACCTCGACGGAGATTGCCCGCCTGCTTACTGACGGCGGCGCTATTTGCGGCCTCGAAACCGGCGACGGAGGGCAGCATCGTTTCGACGCCGTAGTTTCCAATGAGGACGCCGTACGTACCTATCGCGAGCTGCTAGGCGGCGCGGTCGCCGATCGTTTCGACAAACGCAGAGAGTACGAGCCGGCGTGTTCGGGTGTGGTGCTTTACCTCGGGTTAAACCGGCACTACGAGCATCTGGCCCACCACGACTTTGTCTTCTCTCGCGATCCGCACGAGGAATTCCACCATATCTACGATCTGGCCGAGCCCGCTCCCGATCCAACCTGTTATCTCGCTTCCACTGCGGCGACGGATGCCACCACCGCACCTGCGGGCGGCGATGCGCTCTACGTGCTGGTGCATACTCCGTTTCTGCGTCCTAAGCATGATTGGTCTAAAATCTTTCCGGCTTACCGCCAGGTGATTCTCAACAAGCTGAAGCGTACCGCCGGTCTGGCCGATATTGAAGAACGTATTGTCTTCGAGCGCGCCCTCACTCCGGTCGATATCCATGAGCGATACAAGGTACTCAATGGTGCGATCTACGGCATTTCGAGCCACGGCCGGTGGAACGGAGCGTTCAAGCCAGCGAATGCCAGTCCCGACCTCGAGGGTCTTTACCTGGCGGGAGGGGCGGCACATCCGGGTCCCGGAATGCCCATGGTGATGATGAGCGGCTGGATAGCCGCCGACGCCCTCGACCAACGCTACCGCGGGACGGATGCCGCCGCATCTGCACGATTGCAGGCCGAAGAGCTTCTCGCTCATGCATAATGAACCACCCGAACAATTGGAGAGCCGTTGAGCCCATCAGGACAAGCAACGGGAGCCAGTGATCTTCGCACGGCGTTAGTCCCTCCGTCGCGTCGCCTACTCTCCTTCTTTTCCTCTTACCTGCATTGGTATATTGGCCGGCATTTCCACGCGGTGCGCGTGGCGAACCGCGGCCGTGTTCCCACCACAATCGGCCCCCTGATCGTCTTCGCCAATCATGCCTCGTGGTGGGATCCGCTCGCCTGCATCGTGATGTCGCGCCACTTTTTTCCGGCGGCCTCACATTATGGGCCCATGGACGCCGGCGCCCTGAAGCACTATGGATTTCTCCGCAGGCTGGGCTTGTTCCCTGTAGAAAACGGAACCCGGCGGGGAGCAATCCAATTCCTGCGCGCCGCGCACCAAATCCTCTCCACGCCGAACTCCGTTCTCTGGGTCACTCCAGAGGGGCGCTTCACCGACATGCGCACCCGACCAGCGATCTTTCGGCCCGGTCTTGCGGCATTGGTCGCCCGCCTCGGTGCCTGCACCTTGGTGCCCTTGGCTTTCGAGTACACCTTCTGGGACGAGCGCTTGCCGGAGATCCTGGTTTCCTGCGGCCAGCCGTTGGAAGTGACCGACGGCAAACTCAACAGTGCCGCAGAGTGGAACCAGTGGCTGGAGGCTGCGTTGACCGCGACCCAGGACGAGCTTGCAGCCCTGGCGAAACTTCGCGATCCGAAGCGCTTCGAAACTATCCTCTCCGGCCGGGTTGGCATCAGTGGCGTCTACGAGACCTGGAAGCGGTTCGTTGCTCTGCTGACCGGGCGCGTTTATCAGGGCAGCCATGGGAGCATTCGCCACCTATGAGCGTCGTCATTGTCCTCGTATTCTGTTGCGCAACGGTGCCCGCCCTGCTGTGGGTGTGGAACATGCTACTTTATCGGGAACCTCAACCAGGCGGCTGTTCAGAGACAGGAAGTTGCTCCCTGCCAACCGCTGTATCGGTGCTGATTCCCGCCCGCAATGAAGAGCGGGTCATCGCCGCGTCGCTGGCTAGTTTGCTGACTTCCCGTGGAGTCGAGATCGAGATCGTGGTGCTTGACGATGCCTCGACGGATCGAACCGCGGAGATCGTCCGCAGCTTTGCGGAGACGGATGCACGTGTGTGCTTGCAGACGTCTGCTCCTCTCCCGAGAGGGTGGAACGGCAAACAGCACGCCTGCTACTCGCTCGCCGCGGCTGCTCGTTCGGAGGTCCTCTGCTTTCTTGACGCGGATGTGCGTCTCGCGCCAGAAGCTCTGGCTAGTATGGCCGCGTTTTTACACCGCTCCGGCTCCGACATGGTGAGTGGCTTTCCGCGCCAGGAGACAGAGAGTCCTCTGGAGTGCTTGCTGTTGCCGCTGATCCACTTTGTACTGCTCTCGTATCTGCCGCTGGCAGGAATGCGTGCGCTCCCGGCGCCTGGGTTCGCGGTGGGGTGCGGTCAATTCCTTATGGTTCGCCGCGATGCCTATCGAAAGAGCGGCGGTCACGCCGAGATCCGCACCACGATGCATGATGGTCTTCTTCTGCCGCAGCTTTTCCGCCGTCACGGTCTGCGCACCGACATTGCCGACCTGACCCATCTTGCCACTTGCCGCATGTACCACAATGCGTCGGAGGTTTGGCGCGGTCTGGCAAAAAATGCCACCGAGGGAATGGCCGCGCCGGCTCGTATTTTGCCTTTCACCTTTCTGCTATTTTGTGGACAGGTTCTACCCTTGCTGCTGGCGATCTCTGTAGTCATCGCGCCGGCCTCGTACAGCCATGGTGCGCGATCGCTCATCCTCGCCGCGCTGGCAGCATCGTTTATCCCGCGTCTTCTTTCCGTCTGGAAATACCGGCAGTCCCTTTTCAGTGCGTTGTTGCATCCACTTGGAGTTACTGTTTTGCTCTTTCTTCAGTGGTATGCCTTACTACGCAAAATCGCCGGACAGCAGGTCACCTGGAAAGAGCGGGCTTATCGCCTGGGGTGATGCAACCGTTGGCGCCGGCGAGGCATTTCATTTCATATGGGTAAGTTGAGGCTGCTCCTTGCCATCTTCCTGGCCTTCACCGCGGTACTGCAGGCGGCCGATGGTTTCGACCAGCGCATGGCGGAAGCTCGCATGCAATATTTTGCCTACCTGCAGGGAAATCGTTCCGCAGCGGACAAGGCTCGCGCGAGCTTTGCGGCGTTGTCGCACGACTATCCCGGGAATGCGGTAGTCGACGCATACAGCGGCAGTCTGGAGCTTCTGGATGCGGCCCACACCTGGGCCCTGTGGGACAAGCGCAGGCTGGCCAATGAGGGTCTGGCCAAAATGGACCAGGCGGTGAACCGCGTGCCCGAAGATCTCGAAGCCCGCTTTATTCGTGCTGCCTCCACCTGGCATCTACCTTTTTTCTATAAACGCCGCGAGCAGGCGGCAAGTGATTTTACTTTCATTGCTCCGCGGGCTGAGGCCGCTGTAGCTAAGGGAACGCTGCCCCCTCAGCTCGCCGCTGCAGCGCTTGATTACTACGGCCAGGTCCTCATCGACCGCAGCGACAGTCACGGTGCCAGAAAAGCTTTTGAAGCGGCAGTGCGTATCGACGGCACTAGCCCTGGCGGCCGCGATGCTTTGAAGCGGTTGCGTACGGAATAGTGAAAACATTTCCAGGAAGGGTCCGTAGAACCGCAGATCCCTCGGCTTCCCGGATTTCCTGTTGAGAGTTGTGGCTTCGGTCAACTACATGTGGTTCTCTTTAGGGAGAACCACATAAGCGGTGCTGATGAGAGCGGCGAAGTAGGAAATCCGGGTACGCTCCTAATGAACAAAATGTGTCCGGAGATAGAAACAGTGGTGTCGGGGGACAAATAGGCTCGGTTTGAATTGGCGGTATGTTTGCCCTTGGGAATCGGGGAGGGATCGAGGCGCACCGCAGGTTCCTCGCTTCGCTCGGAATGACAAATAGGAGAGGGTTGTTGAAAGGGAGAGGGCTGTTGCCAAGGGAGAGGGCACTCGTGTGTCGAAGGGACCCGATGTCTCCCAGTTCATTCCTCTCTTAACTTGCCTGTGGCTTGCCACAGGCAAGTCGCTTGCTCGGGATGACAAAAAGGAAAAGGTTGTTGCAAAGAAGGGACCGTTGCCAAGGGTAGATCCTTTCACAACGCCCTCTCCTCTAGCGACCGCCCTCTCCTAGTTTGTCATCCCGAGCGCAGCCGAGGGATCTGCGGTTCTACGGAGCTTTCCTGGAAATGTTTTTTGACTCATTGCTTCAACGGCTTGCGCGCGAAGTAGTAGAGCGAGCCCGCCAGCAGCAGAAACATCAGCACCGAAACCCAATCGTGGTGCAGGAAATTATTAGCTGGAAACAACAGCACATCCTGTTTACCGGTTGCGGTTTCGTAAAGCTTGAGGCCCACGCCGATCAACCCTACAATCCCGCCGGCCGCAATCAGTCCACTCGCGTACAGCGAGCCCGGACTCACTTCACTCTCGCTTTCGTTCTTCTCGACCGCCCGATCGATCATCCACCGCACTACGCCGCCGGCAAAGATTGCCAGCGTGGTCGCGATCGAAAGATATGCACCCACCGCGAATGAGAGCGAACGAATCCCGAGGATCTCCACTGCAATGACCAGGAAGACACCCAGCAATACCAGCCCCCACGGCAACTTACGGCCCAATATGCCATTGACCACAGTGGCCATCAGCCTTGCCTGTGGCGCAGCCGCCTTTTCACTCCCAATCCCCTGAATCCACTGCACCTCGATCTGCTGCGTCTGGGGATTGTAGAGATACTTGCCGTCCGCAAGCTCGGCCGAATTGAGCGCATTCAACAGTACATAACCATTGCCCGGCCGGGTATCGACAAGCTTCCCGGCGTTCATCACCCGGATCTGCGCCTGGTGGAAGTGCTGTTCTTCCACCCGCACACCGTTGTGCGTAACGGACATATCCCAGGGCTTCGCAGTCTGCCGGAACTCCGCCAGCCCCTGGTTCATCAACTGCAACGTCGCCCCAATCGCTAACGTCGAGACACACGCGCCAACCACTAACGCGATCTGCTGCTTGCGTGGAGTCGCACCGATGAGAAATCCGGTCTTGAGATCCTGTGAAGTATCGCCCGCATTCGCAGCCGCGATGCACACCACGCCTCCGATGGTGATGGCCAGCGCGCCGAACGCAGGCGCCGTCCAACCCTTGACCAGAAAGATTGCCGAGGTCGCCATCAACGTGGCGATCGTCATGCCTGAAACCGGATTGGAAGAACTGCCGATCAACCCCACGATCCGCGAGGAAACGGTCACGAAGAGAAACCCGAAGAGAGCCACCAGCAACGACGCGGAAAGGTTTGCCATCCAGCTCACCTGGGCCCCCGGTACCGGCTTGAACGTCAGAAAGAAAAACATCATCAACACCAACACCACCGAACCGCCGACCACCACGCTGAAGGGGAGATCATCATCCGTGCGCAGCGGAACGCTCTTCGGCCCACCGCGTTGGCGCAGGTTCCCCATGGCACCGCGCAGCGCACCGAAGATGGTCGGCATGGTCTTGATCAGCGTGATCAGGCCTGAAGCTGCGACCGCCCCGGCGCCCATAGGACGAACGTAGGAAGCCCACAGATCGCTGGGGGACATTTGAGCAATCGGCTTGGTGCCCGGATAGATCGCCTGGGGAAAGTGGGAGCCGAAGAAGTAGATGGTCGGCATCAGCACCAGCCAGGAAAAGACGCCACCCGCAAACAACAACCCCGCGATTCGGGGTCCGATGATGTAGCCCACGCCCAGGTATTCCGGAGTAACGTCAGCCCGGATGGCGGCTCCCTTGAACCACTGGGGCTGATAGTCCGGCGTTCCTGGCCACGCGCCGAAAAGGTTTTCATTCTGAAAAAAGGTGTAGAGGCCACCTAAGCCGAGACCAAGAAAGACGCGTCCAGCGAAGGACCCTCCGCGCTCGCCGGCCAACAAAACATCCGCGCAAGCCGTGCCTTCAGGGTAGGCAAGCCGGCCGTGCTCCTGAACGATTAACTGCCGTCGTAACGGGATCATGAACAATACGCCCAAAAGGCCGCCCAGCAGGGCCAACAGGAAAATCCGCGTGTACTCGAGGTCGAAGCCGAGAAAAATCAGAGCCGGCAAGGTGAAGATCACCCCCGACGCAATCGACTGCCCCGAATTTCCGGTGGTCTGCACAATGTTGTTTTCGAGAATGGAGGCTCGCCCGAAGGCACGCAGCAGGCTGATCGAAAGCACGGAGATGGGGATCGACGCGCCCACCGTCAAGCCTGCGCGCAGGCCCACGTAGACGGTGACCGCGCCAAAGAGCAATCCGAAAATACAGCCCAGGATCAGGGCGCGCGGTGTCAGTTCGGGGCGGGTCTCGGTGGCGGGAACAAAGGGTTGAAAAGGCTGGGGCGTTGTGTGCACTCGGCGTGCCTCCGTTTGGTGGAAACAACTGTATCTCGAAAAGCGCTTCCATCTAATACAGTGACTTATGGCAATACGCAAGCTTCTCGCCTACGCTGCGATTTACGTTCTGTGGGGCGCGTCGTTCCTGGCCATTCGCCAGGTGGTTGCGGTGACCCCACCTTTCTTTGCCGCGTCTTTCCGCTTTCTGTGCGCGGGGTTCATCCTCTACGTGTACAGCCGCGCGAAAGGGATGCCCCAGCCAAACCGGCAGCAGTGGATGAGCACCGCTCTGCTCGGCCTGGTCATGTTTGCCGGCGACTATGGCTGCCTCTTCTGGGCGGAGAAGGAGGTACCTTCAGGCCTCGCGGCCGTGATCGCGGCCACCATCCCGGTCTGGGTTCTGCTGGGCGAGTGGTTGTTTGCCGGTTCGCAACGGCCCACGGCAAAGTCTCTGGTGGGCATCGTTCTTGGGGTCGCCGGGGTTGTCCTGCTGATGCTGCCGGCCGGCATCCACAGCAGCGGCTTTACCACCTCGGCCCTGGTTCTGCTCATGGGCTGTTTCCTCTGGGCCGGCGGAACGGTGGCCAGCCGCCACCTCCAACTGCCCAAGCAACTCAGCATGAGCTCTGGCCTGCAGATGACCTGGGGCGGTGGCTTTCTTCTCTTGATTTCGGCCGCCACGGGGGAGTTGGGCAAATTGCCGGCTCTCTCCCATCGCTGGGACTGGCACATTGTTCTCGCCATGGCGTACCTCATCCTCTTCGCCTCCATCATTGCTTTTACCGCCTATGTTTACCTGATCGCGCGCGATCCGACGACTCGTGTTGCCAGCTATGCCTACGTCAACCCGCTGATCGCCTTACTGCTTGGATCACTCCTGGCCGGCGAGCGGCCTACGCCCATTCAGTACGCGGGAGCCGCCCTGGTGGTGGCCGGCGTCGCCTCCACCATTGCCGGCAAGCGTGTTGCACGGCGTGAACCTGCTGCGAAAGTGGCCTAAACCGGGGCTGGCGTTGGGGGTTGACTTACCCGTATACTCTGCACAACGGCGGCAAGGCGGTCGCGTAGCCTCGCCGGCCGGCTGTGAGGTGCGTCTTTTCTGGTCAGCCTGATACCCTGACTCCCGACGTCCCGCTGTCCCAAACTTCGGTTTGGCGTGCTGTGGTTCGTGTGCTTCGAAGTCCGGCAGACTCGCTTTCCTGTGCATTGTTCCCCTCTCCCTGCGCCCTTTGCGGCGGCTCTCTTCTGCGCTTTTCCCGCGCCCCTCTCTGCAATTTCTGCTGCGCGCAACTCCCTCCCCAATCCGGCATTCTCTGCGCTTGTTGCGGGGAAGACCTGGGCATTGCGCAGTTTTCCCCATTGCCGAGTGACGACCTCGATCCGCAACTTTGCCAGCCCTGCCGTCTAGCCCCTCCCGCGTTTGTGAAAGCTGTCGCCTATGGCGGATACCACGGTGAGCTGCGATCGCTGGTCCATCTGCTCAAGTACAAGGGGATGCGGCCGGTGGCCCGGCGCCTGGGAGTGCTCCTGGCGAACAGCCTGGAAGTGTTCGTTGGATCTGCTCCTCAGATGCTGGTCATCCCGGTTCCCATGCACAGTGCCAAAGAGCGCCAGCGGGGCTTCAACCATGCGGAACTGCTGGCCCGCGCGGCCATGGCGGAGATGCGCCGCCGCCACCCTCAATGGGGGCTGCACCTGGAAACGGGTTTGCTCACACGTGTGCGGGTCACGGTGAGTCAGGCAGGCCTGACCACCCATCAGCGCCGGCAGAATCTGCGTGGCGCTTTTTTTGCGCCTCATCCCGAGGCCCTGGCGGGACGGGACGTGTTGTTGATCGATGACATTTACACCACCGGGGCTACGGCCCGCGCCTGCAGCCGGGTGCTGCGGAATGCAGGCGCGCGATCGGTCCGGGTGGCGACCGTTGCCCGCGCGCAACGCGAAGGTGTTGCTTTCTGGGACGCTGGTTTCCTGGGGAGCAGGCAGGTGAATTGAGACCGTAAACGGAGGATCAAGATGTCTTTGGGAAAAGCCATGATCCACGCACGTAAGCCGAAAGGGAACGCCCAGGGCCGTGCGCTGCCTCACGAACCCTCTGAACCCCATGAAGGCTGGCCGGGACAGCGGGTTTCTTCTGCCTACACCATGCAAAAGCCGGTGCTGGTTTTGAATGCTTCGTATGAGCCGATCAATATTTGCGGCGCTCGCCGGGCGTTGATCCTGGTGCTCAAAGGCGTGGCCAAGACCGAGGAAGAGCAAGGCGCGATTTTGCATGCAGCATTGCTGCGCATTCCCATGCCTTCGGTGATCCGCCTGCTCGAATATCGTCGTATTCCTCATCAGACGCGCGCTCTTTCGCGCAAGAACATCCTGCTTCGTGACCGGAACAGCTGCCAATATTGTGGTGTAGTGCTGCCCGCGGGCGAACTTACGCTGGATCACGTGATCCCTCGATCGCGTGGCGGGCTTTCCACCTGGGAGAATTTGGTTGCGTGTTGCCATTCCTGCAATCGCAGGAAGGGTAATCATCTGCTGAGCGAGCTCAGTGAGATTAAGTTGTTGCGTGAGCCTCGTCCTTTCTCGCTGCACACCAGCCGGCATATCATGCGCATGATCGGCCACTCTGATCACAAGTGGCGGAAGTATTTGTACTACTGACCAAAAACGTTGGATGGGCTACGCCCACCATTTTCGGCCCACGTACGCTGTCGCGAACGTGGGGCACCCGTCCGATTTCCTTGGGCGGCATTGGTTAAGAAGAAACCGCAGATCTCTCCACTCCGCTGCGCTCCGGTCGAGATGACAATTCTGTGTGAAGGTAGAATTCAGCGCTTCCAGGACAGGTCCGCGGAACCGCAGATCCCTCCACGGCACGCCGGGACAGGTCGGCTCCCCGGATTTCCTGTCGAAGGTTGCAGCTTCGGTCGGCTGCATGTGGTTCTCTTTAAGGAGAACAACATACGTGGTCGCTGGTAAGGGCCGTGATGGAGGAAATCCGGGTACGCTCCTAATGAACAAAATGTGTCCGGAGATAGAAACAGTGGTGTCGGGGGACAAATAGGCTCGGTTTGAATTGGCGGTATGTTTGCCCTTGGGAATCGGGGAGGGATCGAGGCGCACCGCAGGTTCCTCGCTTCGCTCGGAATGACAAATAGGAGAGGGTTGTTGAAAGGGAGAGGGCTGTTGCCAAGGGAGAGGGCACTCGTGTGTCGAAGGGACCCGATGTCTCCCAGTTCATTCCTCTCTTAACTTGCCTGTGGCTTGCCACAGGCAAGTCGCTTGCTCGGGATGACAAAGGAAAGGGCAACGGCTCCTTAAGGAGTGGTTGCTGGACCGATGTAGGTTTTGGAAAATGTGCGTACTAAGCGAACTATGCGCACTAAGTCAGAGCTTGGGCCAGTTGTTCATCGGAGATTTAGGTGCAATTTTGGTAGGTTCGTCGCGAAAAAGGTTGAAAATTTTCTACCACCACACCAGCCGGGTTAGCAGGGGGTAATACAGCGCCAGCCGTAACGGCTGGTTTTCTCCGTGAACCTTGCGCATGACACCTGCGTACGCTTCCATCTGATGCAGATACTTTTCCTTTTCGCTTGCGAGAAAGTCATCCAGGCCGGAGGCGCCGTGACGGGCGGTTTTGTAGTCTACGATCCATAAGTGGGTTTCTTCCGTGGAGCAGGGGGTGGCTCCGGCGCGAAAGATCCGGTCTCCGCGCAGGGTGCGGACGATTTCTGTTCCCTCCGAGACAGCCCAACCGGACCAGGAGGTCTCGGTCTGCGCACCCGCACGTGGTCCCAGAATCCATCGTCCTTTTGCATCCTGGAGCACGCCCTGAAGAGCCCGGACCACTTCCGCCGCCTGCGGTTCAGCCTCGGCCCGCGGCAACCCAGCCGAGCGCAGCATGGCCAGAGCGCGGGGCCGCCAGCTACGCAACTCTTCGAGGACTAAACCTACAGCTGCCTCGATGCCAGGTAAGCGGGTCATATCTTCGAGCAGCGCATGGACGACGGTGCCGAATGCGCGCGCCGATAGCGAGCCCCGGGGCCGCTCGACGACTTCCAGAGTTCTTTCCTGAGCCTCTCGTGGGGCGGCATGTTCTGGTGGCTTCGAGTCCGCGTTCAGGCGCCGCAACTGCATCGTGGGTAGCGCCGGGAAAGAAAACTCGGCTTGCAGAGGCGCCGGATCTTCGGCGGGAGCCTGTTCTTCACGGGCGCGCTCAAAGTCTGCTTTCAGTGCCGTCCACGCGATCCCCAGAAGGGTTCCGCTGGAGCCTGGACCCAGTTCCTGCCCATTCTTCGTCAGGGTTGCGGTTCCCAGCAGATGCAACTCCGCGCGGGCTCGCGTGGCGGCCACATACAGCAGTCGCTTCGTCTCATCATCTTCCCGCCGGCCCTGGAGTTTTCCAATCCACTTATAGATGTCACCCTGTTTTCCATTGCGGCCAATGGGGGCAACAACAAACTCCTGCTCCTCTTGCTCCCCCGGCCCAACTAGCCTGGTTTGTTCCAGCCAACGAAGCAGCGGTTGTGTTTCGGGCCGTGTGACGCGTCCCAGGCCAGGTACGATGACGACGTCAAAACCCAGCCCTTTTGCCTTATGGATTGTCATCAGCTGTACGCCGCAACGTTCACTGGCCTCCGGGTCCGGCTGGGCGCAAAGTTCGGTGATCTGTTCTTCGAGACCAGTGGCTTCCGGTCCCAGTTGCTCCAGCATGGCAAAGAAAGCCTGTACGTTCGCGTACCCTGCGAGGTCGACGCATTCCCGGCCACGCAAGGTTATCCAGGTACGTTCCACCCACCGCGCCAGGGAGACCTGGCGATGCCTGCCGCGCAGGGCGTCTTCCAACACGGCAAGGACGCGCGCTGCTCTTCGTTGTCCGTCCTCACTCAGCAACGGGATCCGCTCACGCAGCAGGGTAAGGACTGGCGGTTGTTCGTAGCTCCTGGGATCGGTACCGGCGAGGACATGCAGGTCTTTGAGGGTCAAGCCGCACCAGGGCGCACGCAGCACGCTAAGCCAGGCGATGCGATCCATGGGATGCAGGAGGGCGCGGGTGAGCGAGGCAAGATCCCTGACCTCCTGGCGTTCGCCCAACTGCTCGATCTCAATTGCGCGGAAGGGAATTCTCTCCTTGCGCAGTTTCCGCGCAATCAGGTCCAGGTGGGTGCGAGCCCGAACCAGCACGGCGATTTTAAACTCGTTGTTCTCGCGGTCCGCTGCCTCGACCGCGGGCCAGTGTTCCTGGATGATGTCGACCACCTGCCTGGCTTCCGCTTCTTCGGCGGCCCGTTTGTCGTCGGCCTCGGGCCGGGAGACGATGAAAGACGGCCATACCCAAACGCTCGGCTTGCCGCGCGGGGCCGGCGCATGCGCGGTGGATTCGGCGAAGGTTACCTGATATTCCTCGCCGGTAGCGGGCCCGAAAACCTGGCGAAAGATTTCGTTCAGCCGATCCACCAGCCCGGCATGGGAACGAAAATTTGTTTGTAACTGTAATGGTGCCAATGGCACGGCCGCCGTTCCTATACCAAGGCCGTATCGCCGGGTGCGTTCGAAGAGCTCCACTTCGGCCTGGCGGAACATGTAGATCGATTGCATAGGATCGCCTACCAGAAAACAGCTGCCTCGGCCCGCCGACTCCCATCCGCTGACGATGAGAGTGAGCAATTCGTATTGGCTGCGCGACGTATCCTGAAACTCGTCGACCAGCAAATGAGGCCAGCGGGCGGCAATATCCGCGGCCAATTCGCTCGACTCGCCGTCGTCGTCCTGCAAAACCTGGCGAGCCGCCAGGCCCAGCTGGACAAAGTCCACGACTCCACGTTCAGCGAAGACCAGGAGCAGCTCCGCAGTGGCATAACGCAGGATGATCAGCATGTGCTGCAGCATCTCAAACTCTTCGTCGGTGTACGCAGCCGGCGGCAGCGCGCGCAGCCGGCAGAGCATAGCGAGAATTTCCGGTTCGGCCTCGATGCTGGAAATAAGCGAGGCGTAGCGTTCTTTTGCGGCTTTCCCCTCTTTGCCGGAAGGAAAGCCGATGTCGCGGGTTACGTTCTTTCGCAAGGTGTCTTTTTGCGTTAGCAGGAAGTGACAGAGGCCGATCCAGTGCGGGTGATGGGTAAGGTGCTGCATGTGGGTGACATCGACGAGCGCGATCAACGGAGAATCGGCATCGACGTTTCGGCTCGCATGGCTCACCAAATCCAGCAGTTCGCGAACGACGCCGGTATGTCCGGCGAACAGAGATTGAGCTTTTTGGAAGGCCTGCTGGTGATTACGGCGGAGCGGTGCTTCCAGCGTATTGCGTACCGCCGGCCAATCGACCGCCGATTGACCGAGCGGAAGTACGCGGCCCCACTGGTCGCGTTTATCCAGCATCTCGGCGATCAGTTTCTGGCAATCCGGCAGGCTGGTGCCGCGCAACTGCAGTAGGGCGGCGAGGGCACTGGATAGCGGCTCTTCGCCTCCCAATTTGGCCAGCGTCCGGCGCGCTGCGAGCTTGTAGAGGGGCTGCGGCTTGTCTGTGGGGGAAAGGGAACCACCCAACCGCGAAAGCAGGGGCGTCTCGTGCGCAATCGTCAGGCAGACCGCATCGATGGTCCGTATATTCAGGCGCTCTGGCTGTTGCAGAAGGTTCCATCCCCGGCGGGCGTCGTTCTCGAGGGCGTTGCGTGCCAGGTGAGCTTCTTCAGTCGTCTCGTTCGGATCCCGAGCTTGCTGCAGTGCGGTCAGAACTCTCTCTCGCATCTCGGCAGTGGCTGCGAGAGTAAAAGTAATGGCTAGAATCTCTTCCGGTTCGTTTACCTCGGCGAGAAGTTTCAGCAGCCGGCGGACCAGGAGTTGCGTCTTGCCCGAACCGGCAGGAGCCTGGACAAGGAACGATTCGTTGGTCTCAAGCACCCGGGCGCGGGCACCGTGATCGACCGGTAGCCGGTCCCGATCAGTCGTCACTCTCGTCCTCATCGCCGGTGTCGACGGGGTCGCTTTCGGCAATTCTGCAGAGGCCGGGCAGATCGCAGAACTTGCAGGTCTTCGGATACTGCTTAGGGTCGACCTGCGCTTCGCCCCTCAGAAACTGCTGCCCCAGGTCGAGTAAGACATTCTGCCAATCCCGCAGCATGGCTGCACTGTACGGAGGCTGTATCAGTTTGGAGTCCCTCGGCATCACGAGGCCGGCATCTTCCACGCGGCCGATGAATCTGATTTTGTCTTCGCGGACCCTGCCCAGGAGCACGCCCTTCAAGTCGTCGATCTTGCCGAAACCGGCGTACAGTGGCAGTTGCGGTTCATCCGGGCGGGGACCATCCCAGGAAACTCCGGTCAGCATGCCTGTTTTGTAGTCGATGATCACGCGGCCGCCGTCGACTGCGTCAATGCGATCGACGCGCACCTGGAGTTTGAGCTCTCCCACGGTTGCGGAAAGTTTCTCTTCGCCGGCTTCGACAGTAAAGTCAGCCCGCCGGGCTTCGTAGTCCAGCCATTCTTCGATGAGAGAGACAATGCGCTCCTGCTCCGCGGCGAGGTAGGCCTGGCTCCAGGTGTGCTGCAGCGTGCGTTCCCGATATTTCTCGAGCGCCGCTTTGACATGCTGTTCGACGATGGCGTGTAGTCGAGCGTCTCTGCGAGCCTCAAGCAGAGCGTTGCGGGTTCTTAGTTCTATCCAAAGGCTCTCCAGGATTTTGTGCACCACGGTGCCACGCTCGCGAGCCTCCAGGCCCCAGTCGGTGGCATCCATCGGTCTCGCGCCCAGCCGCCGGGTAGCAAAGGATTGAAAAGGACAAGCTGCCTGGCGGCGGAGTATTTCCGCGCCGCCGGCATCCTGCTCTTTTGGCCAGGGAAGAACGGCGGCGGCCTCCTCTACTACGATCGGCAGGGGTTCTTTCGGGCCAACGGCTTCGTTGGCCCCTATTGATATGCGCAGAGCTGAGGAAGCTACCCTGGATTCCGCGTGGCTCACCAACGTCGACGGGCGGCACACACCTTCCGCATTCTGCGAGGGAAAGCTGAAAACGCATTTCGCCGCGCTTCTTTCGAGACGCGTGGTCACTTGCTGAGCAAGCTTCCAGTCGGCAGTACTGTCCGCGTGCGGCATGTTGTGGATGCGTTGAAGAGAGCGGGTCAGGAAGGGGTGAGGCCGTCCCACTGCCGGCCAGCCGGCGTCGTCGGCGCCGAGAAACCACAGTGCATCGAACGTGAGACCTGCTGCTTCCAAAGGTCCAAGGATCTGTACCGGCGCATCTCGCGACTCGGGCGCGAAGATGGTCTGCTTCGCCTGCTGCTCCATGACGGCGAGAAACTCCGCATAGTCGACGGTGCGTCCATCGAAGGCCAGCGCGGCTAGGCCATCGAGCAACTGCGACCATCGGGCCTGGACCTGAAAATCTTCGCTCTCAAGTGCATGCGCTCCAGGCCAATGGACGGCCTCGAGCATTTGATCGGCCACATGAACCCACTGGGCAAATGTCAATGTGCTGTCCCGGTGGAGCAGCCGGCGCGCAGCCTGCAGCCGATGGCGAAGCTTTTCCGGCGGGTAAGCCGCCTGCAGGAAGCTATCGAGATCTTGTTCCGGTTGCCTCATGGCTCGCCGCCGCACGTTGACGTCGAATTCTGCAATGGCGAGCAGCTCGTCCTGCTGCTCGCAAAGGAAGCCCGAAAGCAGCAACCAGCTGACCTGGTACTGCAGTAGCGCTTCCTTCATCCAACGCAGCAAGAGCAGGGCACTCCGCGCCATAGGAACGTCGGCGAGGGAAACGCCCAGCGAGAATTCGTAGGGGAGGGGCAAGTCGCGTGCCCCAATTGCAACTGCTTCGGGTGCAAGTACGTGGCGGAAGGCTCGTTCGATCTCCGGGCGCTCGCGGGAAACGCCGGGCACGACCACGGCGATGCGACATTTGTGACCTTGCGCTGCGGCGGCTGCCAGCTCACGCTGTACCCACAGGGCGCAGGTAGCGATCTCATCTCTTCGATCGACGGCTTCGACCAGCAGGCTTGTTGGCCCGGGAGAAATCTCGGCAGTTTCCGCCAGTGCGATGTCGTGACCTTGCGTTTTAAAAGCGTCGATCAAGTCCTGCTGCGCCGGGGTGACACGATCGAAGCCGGTCAATATCAGGCGGAAGGGCGCCTCCTCCTGGCCGGCAAGCACGGCCTCCTGCAACACCATGGGCAGCTTGGCTCGGCTGAGCCAATCCTCATGCCGGCATTTGCGCTCAAAGCCGCGGCCCCATTCGCGAAAACTCTCCACATCCGTACCACCATGTCGCTCTCCGGTTAGGAAATAGAGAGCCCCGTAGGCACATAGCAACGCATAGGCCTGCTGCGCCAATTCGGCAACCCCGGGCACCGAGATCAGGCGGCGTCCCTCAATGCTGGGCCTGACCATCTGCGCCCAGACCTGCTGTTCCTGCAGGGTGGTGAGTAAGAGGCGGGACTCATTGCCGGACCGCAGGCGTTTCTGCCACAAACGGTTCAACCAGCTATCCCAATCGAGGATGTCGGGTGATTGCCAGGCTTCTCGTCCTTGGGCGCGCTGTGCTTCCCCATAAAGCCGGCGCAAGGCGCGCGCGGCGCGGGCGCTGGATGCAATGACCGTGTCGCCGGCTTCCACAGCTGCCGCGATCGCCGGGGGGAATTGCATCCTTGTTTTATACCGCAAAGCACTGTGTATGCGCCGGGATCGCAGCGCGTGTACACTCACTGCATGCGGCGGATTGCAGCCATCGCGTTGTTGTGCGTTTTTGCGACATTGTTGCCGGCGGCAACGGCGTTGGCACTCGCTGCGCCGCAACAATTGCTGCCTATCTGCTGCCGCGCTCACGGCGCACACGCCTGCATAATGGGTTCCATGGCCAGCGCAGCTCCGGATGCTGGTCCCATGCTGCGTCAGCCGGCTTGCCCATATCGCCAGAGCCTTCGCGCCGTCACTAACGGTTCGCTCACCGCCGATTTCACGTCGCGAGCGCGCATTGGGCTGGCTGTCGTTACGCTTGACCGGCAACTCATGGCGGATGCTGTCGCCACCCGCATGCTCCGCCGCTCCGCTCCCCGCGGGCCCCCTTCGTCCTTCTCCGTTTAGATCCACACAATCTGATTGCACCACCTACGGAGAAAAGACATGTCTTATTTCTACCGATGCTGCTTGTTTCTGGTAGCGGTTGTGTATTTGCCTTTCGCGTCGGGGGCGGAGCTGGTGGCCGTTCGCGGGGTAGTCCACGATCCGCAACATCGACCCATTGCGGGTGCCAGCGTTACGTTGCGTGCCGCGCACTCTGACTTTGTGGTCAGGGAAAAAACGAATAGCGATGGTGAGTTCAGCTCATCCGCGGTCCCGCCGGGCGTATACCTCGTCACCGCGTCTCAGACGGGGTTTTCCACCACTACGGAGAGCATCACCATCGCCTCGGACGCTACGCCGGTGCTGCACTTCGAACTCCAGGTAGCGTCCGTCCAGCAGTCCGTGGTGGTCAACGGCGACGCCTCCGTTGTGAATCCAGACAGCGTTACGCCGACTACGCTGATCAGCCGCGAAGATATCGCCAACACGCCGGGAGCCGATCGCACCAACAGCCTGGCGATGATCACCGACTATGTGCCCGGTGCGTACATCACCCACGACATGCTGCACATGCGGGGCGGGCATCAGCTGAGCTGGCTGATTGATGGAGTCAACATTCCCAATACCAATATTGCCAGCAACATCGCTCCCCAAATCGATCCCAAGGATATCGACTATCTTGAGGTGGAGCGCGGCAGCTATCGAGCGGATGTGGGGGATCGTACCTACGGAGCCTTTGACGTCGTTCCGCGCTCCGGTTTTGAGCGGAATCGCCAGGGCGAACTCGTGCTTTCGTTGGGCAACTTCTATCAGACCAACGATCAGCTCAGCCTGGGGGACCATTCGGAGAAGTTTGCCTGGTACACCAGTTTGAATGGCAATCGCAGCCAGTATGGATTGCAACCGCCCACCGAGCAGCCGGTGCACGACGCCAGTAACGGCTATGGCGGCTTTGTTTCGCTGCTCTTCAATCGCGACCCTAACAATCAGCTGCGTTTCGTGTCGCAGCTACGCTCGGACTACTACCAGATTCCTTACGATCCCGATCCCGACTCGTGGCAAAACCAGCTCTACGATTCGAGCGGCCTGCGGGATGGGGAGCATGAACACGACGGCTATGGCGCCTTCACCTGGGTACACAACTTCAACGCGTCTACGTTGCTCCAGGCTTCACCCTTTTATCACTACAACAGCGCGAAATATGATTCGAGCCTTGTGGATCAGCCGACCGCGACTACTTCGGACCAAACCGGAAATTATGCCGGAGTCCAGGCCTCGGTCTCGGCGCTGATCGCGAAGAATTCCTTGAGTGGTGGAATTTATGGTTACGGCCAGCATGAGCACGATGTTTTTGGGGTGGTGTTCAACGATGACAGCAACCCGAACTTTTCTCACCCGGAAACCATCAATGGGGGAGTGGAGGAAGTGTATGTCGAGGACAGCTACAAGCCTGCCACCTGGTTAACGCTCATCGGTGGTTTGCGGCAATCGCATGTGGAAGCTGGGGTGGTGGAGAACGCGATTTATCCGCGGATCGGCGCCTCGGTGCTCATTCCTAAGCTCCACTGGGTATTTCGCGGATTTTATGGTCACTTTTATCAGCCGCCGCCGCTCACCAGCCTTTCTGGTCCAGTGCTGGAGTACGCGAACGGCAACAACACCAGCTTTGTGCCCTTGCGTGGCGAGCGGGATGAGGAGCATCAGTTTGGGGTGCAGATTCCGTTGCATGGATGGTTGCTGGATGCCGACACCTTCGACACGCGAGCCAACAATTTTCTCGATCACAGCAATATTGGCGAATCGAGTATTTTCATTCCGGTGACGGTACAGGGGGCGTTGATTCAGGGCTGGGAAGTGACGCTGCATTCGCCGCGCTTGTGGCGTTATGGGCAGGCTCACTTGGCATACTCCAATCAGTTGGCGCAGCAGCGCGGGCCGATCACGGGTGGGTTGATTTGCTATCCGCCGGATTCAGCGGATTGCGCGGTGGATGAAGGATATTCCGCGTTGGACCACGATCAGCGGAACACGCTGAATGTCGGGATGAATGGGAATCTTCCTTATCATGCGTACGCCTCTTTCAATGTTTATTACGGTTCTGGTTTTTCGAATGGCTACACGGATCCGCCGTCTCCGTTCACGGGCGACTACTTACCGGGACACGTATCGGCGGACGTGGCGGTGGGCAAGACGTTTGGGGAGAATTTTTCAGTTTCCGTGGATGCTTCGAATATTTCCAACACGCGGAGGCTGTTGGATAACAGCCTGACGTTTGGTGGGTTTCACTACAACGATCCGCGCCAGATTTATGGGGAGGTTCGCTACCGGTTCCACTTTTAGCGGGCCGAAGTGGAACCGCAGGTCCCTCCACTGCGCTACGCTCCGGTCGGGATGACAAGGAGAGGGTAACGGTTCGATAGAGAGTGGATGCCGGACCGAGGCGTTTTTCATTACCTTGGGTGGGCCGCAGGCCCACGACTTCTCCGGTCCCACGGCACGCCGGGGCAGGCGAGATGACAATTTTGTTTGACGATAGAATTGCGTGTTTCCACGAAAGGTCCGCGGAACTGCAGATCCCTCCGCGGCACGCCGGGACAGGTCGGCTTCGCTTCGGGATGACAAAGGAAAGGTCGACGGTTCCATAAAAAGTGATTGCTGGATTGACGGTTTTGTCATCACCTTGGATGGACCTGCGGCTCACCCAAGTAATTAAAAACGCTTCGGTCCGGTATCAACTCTCTAAGGGAACCGTTACCCTTTCCTTGTCATCCCGACCGGAGCGAAGCGGAGCGGAGGGACCTGCGGTTTCCACCCTTGGCCCACAGGTTCTAGGATAGAAAAAGAGAGGGAACATGGAGCAGTTTGCTCGTGGGGCGGTTCGCTCCATGATTTTGTTTGTATTCACGCTGAGCATTTTTACCGGCTGCCAGAGCGACAACCGCGCAGGCGAGGAGCAGTCCGCCCTTCCCGGGAACGCGGCAACCTACCAGCTCAGGGGGATTGTGGTTTCCTCCGACGCCGCGAAAGGCATCGTCACCATCGATACGGAAGCCATTCCCGGCCTGATGGGCGCCATGACCATGCCCTACAAGCTCGCCCAACCAGGCGTGGCTACGGAACTCCACCCTGGAGACCACGTCACGGCACGGCTGCGGGTCTCCACTTCCGCCAGCGTGCTGGACCAGATCGATGTGACTGCGCAGGCCAAACCAGACTACAAGCCGGCAAAGTTCTATAACGTCCCCGCCCCAGGGCAGACGGTGCCGAATTTCAAATTTCTCAATCAAAGTGGCAAGACGGTCTCGGTCGATCAGTTTCACGGCAAAGTGTTGTTGGTCACTTTTATCTACACCCGATGTCCGTTGCCCGATTACTGCATTCGCATGAGCCGCAACTTTGCCACGATCCAGCACCAGCTCGCCGCAGACCCCGAACTCTACAACAAAACTCATCTGCTGAGCGTCAGTTTCGATCCGGAGCACGATACGCCCAAGGTGCTGCGCAGCTACGGCAACGCCTATACAGGGGAGCATGGCAGCGAGGCGTTTTCGCACTGGGATTTTGCTGCGCCCTCCTCGTCTGAATTGGATCAGGTGGACCAGTTCTTTGACGTGGGGGTGAGCGCCGGCAGCAACAACACCTTGACTCACTCACTGTCCACGGCCATCATTGCCCCGAGTGGCAAAATCTTCCGCTGGTACCCGAGCAACGACTGGGATCCCTCCACCGTCGTTAGCGACATAAAGCAGGCTGTTGCCCAGTAGCCGTTGCGCTGGCTCCGGGCATGGTATTAAAAGGAAGCTATGATTCTTGTGCTCATGGGGGTCACCGGGTCGGGCAAGACTACGATCGGCAAACTGCTGGCCGCGGAGACAGGCTGGCGTTTTGCCGATGCAGACGACTTCCACTCCGAAGCCAACAAGGCGAAGATGCATGCGAGCATCCCGCTGACCGATGAGGATCGCGAGCCGTGGCTGGCCATCGCTGCACCAGTTGCTGCTGGGCTGGTATGAATCAGGAATCAGCGGCATCCTGGGATGTTCCGCGTTAAAGCAAAGTTACCGGGACGAGCTTACCCCGCAGATTCCGTCGGTTAACATCCGGTTCATCCTGCTCGCAGTTTCGCGACCAGTGCTCGAAGCAGCGCCTCAGGGCTCGCAAAAACCATTACATGAGCCCAGAGCTGTTGCAGAGCCAACTGGATACCCTGCAGGTGACACCCGATCTCATGCGGGTGAATGCCGAAGGGCCGCCGGAGAAGATCGTGCAGGAGATCCTGGAAGAGCTTCTGACGGTGGAAGGCAAGATCGACGTATAAAGACCCTGACCCTATCCGAGAGGTAGAATCGAGGCTGTGGTCACTCTTCTTCCCATCGACTCCGAAACGCCTCGCAGTCTGGTCCTGGATCCACCCCTGACCGATGCCGAGTTTGAGGCGCTCTGCGCGGCCAACGACTCATCTCGTTTGAGCGCACGAGGGAAGGGGAAATTCTGATGCACTCCCCCACCGGAGGATTTACCAGCCGAGGAAATGCCGAAATTGCTGGCACAGCTCCACTCCTGGTGGAAGACCCATCGGAGGGGTATGCTGTTCGATTCGAACGGCGGATTCTTCCTTCCAGACAGTTCCATGCTGAGTCCGGACGCCGCGTACGTCCTACCGGACAAGGTCGTGGGGCTGACGAGGGACGACCTGACCGGCTTTCCGTACCTCTGCCCTGACTTCGTGGTCGAGTTGCTCTCCGATCTCCGACAGCCTTTCCAAGGCTCAGCAAAAGATGGAACGATGGATAGAGAATGGCGCGATCTTAGGCTGGCTGATCGATCCCTACGAAAAGAAGGTTTACGTCTACGAAGCTGGGGTGGAAACTGCTGCAGTCACCGGCAATGCGCTTCACGGCCGGGGTCCCGTCGAAGGTTTCACGCTCGACCTTGATGAGCTCTGGCGCTGCTATGAGATTTGACCTTTTCGGAGGCGTCCGCCCCTAATGGCGAAAATCACGGTTCTCTTCGGTGTCCTTCTTATTGTTCTCGGTGGGGCCAGCTTCGTGCTCACCGGCCTCAAATTTCCCACCTCCCTCATTCCCGTAGCATTTGGCATCCTGCTGGTTACCTTCGGCAGCATGGCCGAAACCCCAGTGGCCAAGCGCCGCATGTTGTTCATGCATATCGCGGTAACGGTCGGCCTGCTGGGTTTCCTCGCCACCGCTCCCTGCCCTCTTCCAGGTGGTGGAACTCTTCAAGGGCAAACTGTTCCCATATCCGGCTGCCATAGAAGAAAAAGCAGCAATGTCTGCCCTCATGCTCATCTATGTACTACTCTGTGTGCGTTCGTTTATTGCGGCGCGCCGCACGAGGGTCTAGGGGGGCTTTCCACAGTGAGTTTGCGATCCAGCGCCGGTGCCGGTATGGCGTTGCGTGCCGAACGGTCCACCCGTGGGCGTTCGGGTGCAACCGGGGATGAGGTCAAGAAAAAAAACCCGCCCCTGCGTAAGGCGCTGCCGGAAATCTGGACGCTGGTCAAGCCGCGCCGGTGGCTGCTGGCGTTTGGCTTCGTGCTGATGGTCATCAACCGTGTTTGCGGGTCTGGTGTTGCCGGCGTCCACCAAGTTCCTGGTCGACAACGTTCTGGTCAAAAGGCAGGCGGACAAACTGCCCTGGATCGTCGGGCGCGGTTTTGCTGGCAACCACCATCCAGGCGATCACGTCATTTTCCCTGACCCAGCTGCTCTCCAAGGCCGCCCAGCGCCTGATCGCCGACCTGCGTATGCAGGTGCAGCAGCACATCGGCCGCCTTTCCGTAAGCTTCTACGACGCGACCCGCACCGGCGTCCTGGTATCGCGCATCATGACCGACGTAGAGGGCGTGCGCAATCTGATCGGCACCGGGCTGGTCGACTTTACCGGCGGCCTGCTAACTGCGGTGCTCGCGTTCTTCATCCTGATGCGGATCAGCCCCAGCATCACCCTCATTTCCTTTACCTTCGTACTGACCTTCGTTCTCATCCTGCGTAAGGCCTTCGGCGTCATCCGCCCCATCTTTCGCGAGCGTGGCCGGATTAACGCCGAGGTCACGGGCCGGCTCACCGAGTCGCTGGGTGGGGTGCGTGTGGTCAAGGGCTATCACGCGGAAGATCGTGAAGCCGGCGTCTTTGCCTCCGGGGTGGAACGGCTCTACCAGAACGTCGTCCGTTCCCTGACCGCGACCTCGCTGCTTTCGCTGGCTGCGACGGCCATTCTCGGGGTCGTGGGCGCTACGGTCATGTGGCTGGGCGCCCATCAGGAGATGGCGCACAAGATCACCCTGGGGGATTACTTCACCTACACCATGTTTTTGGCCTTCATGGTGGCTCCGGTCTTCCAGGTAGTAAATGTCGGCACCCAGCTGACCGAGGCCATCGCGGGCCTCGACCGCACCAGCGAGATTCTCGCGGAACGAGAAGAGGATGCCGAACCCGAGCGCGTGGTCAGCCTGGGGCCCATCAACGGCGATGTGAAATTTGAAGACGTACATTTCTCTTACGAGGCCGACAAGCCGGTGCTCCACGGCATTTCCTTTCATGCCCGCCCGGGGACAGTGACTGCGTTGGTGGGCTCTTCGGGATCGGGCAAGTCCACCATCATCAGCCTGATCTGCGCCTTCCACAAGCCCACGTCGGGCGTAGTTCTGGTCGACGAAACTGACCTTTCCACGGTGCGCCTGAACAGCTATCGCAGCCAACTGGGAGTTGTTTTGCAGGAATCGTTCCTCTTCGACGGCACCATCCGCGAGAACGTCGTTTTCTCCCGGCCCGGGGCCACCGAGGAACAGTTCCTCAATGCCTGTACCATCGCGCGCGTCGACGAATTTGCGCTGCGCTTTCCTGAGGGCTACGACACCATAGTCGGCGAGCGGGGAGTTAAGCTATCCGGCGGTCAGCGCCAGCGTCTTTCCATTGCCCGTGCCATCCTGGCCGATCCACGCATTCTCATTCTCGATGAAGCCACTTCTTCGCTCGACTCCGAGTCGGAAGCGATGATACAGAACGGTCTCAGTTACCTGATGCAGGGGCGCACTACCTTTGTGATTGCCCACCGCCTGTCTACCATCCGCAGGGCGGATCAGATCCTGGTGGTGGAAGGCGGGCTCATCCTGGAGCGTGGTACACACTCCAGTCTTTACGCTCTTGAGGGCCGGTACCACGACCTTTACACCCGCCAGCATGGGGTCGAATCCAACCGTTTCCTCGCTCCCGGCGAAGGCGAAAAACTGTTTGAGGAACTGAAGTAGGTTAGCGGTCTACCAGGGAAGCAAGTCTCTTCGAGGCGAGCTGTAAATAGCTGCCAAGAATTAATTCTTTCACCTCGGACCAATTTAGTTTCGGGAGGTCCATACGGAGACCAATCCAGCCTCTTGGACCGATGTATGCCGGGAGATAAAACCGGGCCGGATTCGATTCGACGAGGAAAGTGTTCTCACCCGGCAAGACCTTACAGCAAACGCTGATGATGTTATCGCCATGATGATTATTGAGGTAATAAGCGAACGTTTTCTTAGCGACAAGAAAGGCGCAGTGCGACTCCTTGTCTTCCCGCCTTGTCTCCGGTAGCGCGAGGCAAATCTTCGTCAGCGCATCGAGGCGTTCTTGCCGGCCTGGCTTCGGAACCATCACAAGTCCAAGCCAAAATAGTAAGCCATTGCTGCCCTGATACACTCGCGATTGCTTGAAGATCCTGCGGCGGGGGCATCGCTTCCCGTCAGGAGTCAATCTAAACCGGTCAGCGCTTAGCGCCAGCACTCACGTTCTTAACGAGGGGAATATCTATGGGAAAAACACTTGGCATTAGTTTGGAAGAAGCGCGCCAGATCATCGCCGCGGCCAGCAAAAAGGCCAACGAGATCAAGGTCATGATGAACATTGCCGTGGTCGATGCGGGCGCCAACCTGGTGGCCTTCGAGCGCATGGACGGAGCGTGGATCGGCAGCATCGACATCGCTCAGAAAAAAGCCTTTACCGCCCGCGCCTTCGATCTCGATACAAAATCGCTGGGTGAGAACTCGCAGTCGGGTCAGCAGTTCTTTGGCATCCACGCCTCGAACAACGGCAAGATCATGATCTTCGCGGGGGGCATTCCGATCAAGCGTGGCGGAGAGGTGGTAGGCGCCATCGGTGTCAGCGGAGGTTCTGGTAAAGACGATCACGCCGTAGCGGAAGCCGGCGCCGCCGCCGCTAAGGCCTGACCGGGGCAAATATCGTATGATTCGGTAATTGGATCCCCGAATCTTGGCTGCCCTTCTTCGCACCTGCTGCTACGCCCTGCTGCTATCGGCGTCGGTGTTGTTCCCGCCCCTTTCACTCGGGCAGGCGCAGCAGCAGGGCATCATCTCTGGCACGATTGTGGATGCGCGCAACCTGCCCGTTGCCGGGGCGCAGATCCTTGGCCCTGCGGGGCAACTTCTAGGCACTACGGCTGCTGACGGCAGCTTCACCGTGCCCGCAGGATCGCGTCAGGTGCAGATCATCGCTCCCCACTTCGAGCCGACTTTGGTCAACCTGGAAGGCCCTTCGCCAGTCCAAGTGCTGCTGGAGCATCCGCTGGAGAGCGTCACGGTGACCGCTTACCGGTCGCCGCTGGCATCGGAGGATAGTCCGGCCAGCACACGTATTCTGACCGCCCAGGGTTTGCGCCAGGCGGCTGGAATTTCGCTTGATGACAAGCTGCGTCAGATCCCTGGCTTTGAATTGTTCCGCCGTACCAGCTCGCAGGTTGCAAACCCGACGACGGAAGGGGTGTCGTTGCGTGGTTTGGGATCGACCGCGGCCAGCCGTTCGCTGGTGGTGTTCGACGAGATTCCGATTCTTGACGCGTTTGGCGGGTGGGTTCACTGGGAAGAATTGCCGCCTCCGGTTATTCACTCGGTAGAGCTGGTGCGAGGCGGCGCTTCGGATCTCTATGGATCGAGCGCCATCGGCGGCGTCATCAGCATCATCCCGGTGCGGCCCGATGCCAACCGCTTTCAACTCTCCACCAGCTACGGTTCTGAAGCCACTTCGGATAATTCGCTGCTGGGATCCTTGAAACTCGGCAAATGGTCGGGATTGGTGAGCTCGCAGATTATCGCTACCGACGGCTACATCCTGACCGCTCCAAGTGTCCGAGGCCCTATCGATCAGCCCTACAACGTTCATGCGCAGAACGGGTGGTCGGAGTTCGATCACGGGTTGAGCCACGACGGGCGGATTTTCCTGCGCGGCAGCGTATTGAACGAGGATCGCCACAACGGCACCCCAATCCAGATCAACAGCACCCGTCTCTGGCGATACGCGGGTGGAGCGGACTGGAGCAACCTGGTGGTTCGCCTTTATGGCGACACAGAGCACTATTCGCAGACTTTTTCGTCGATCAATGCGACTCGGACCAGCGAGACGTTGACTCGTCTTGGGAAAGATCCTGCGGACGAGTTGGGGGCCGCCGGCCACTGGCATCAGCCTATCGGTACGCATCTGCTTCTTTTGGCCGGCGCCGATATTCATGACGTACGCGCTGCCGACTACGAGACCAATTTTCCTGCATCCCGGGGCTATCTCAACACCACCGCCCGCCAGCGCCAGAGCGGTGTGTATGGCGAGGTGCTGTTCACGCCTGCCGCGTGGACGTTGAGTGCTTCAGGCCGCGTCGATCATTTCTCCAACTTCGATGCCAGCCAGTACAAGACGGGGACCGCCCCGCTCGTATTGCCGCAGCTGAACCAAACCGTATTCGATCCCCGGATTGGCATCACGCGGCGCCTTACCACGGCCGTGGCGGTCAGCGCGTCTGCGTTTCGTGCCTATCGCGCGCCCACCGAAAACGAGCTTTACCGGACGGGTCAGGTAGGTTCGCAAACTACGTTGCCGAACCCCAACCTGCTCTCTGAACGGGCAACCGGATGGGAGGCGGGCGTCCATACCGATCTGCCATCGATTGGCTCGGCGGTTCGGGTCAGCTATTTCTGGACGCAAATTAACCGGCCCATCACTGCCCTCACCCTGAGCACCACGCCCACCAGTTCGGTGTTGATGCGTGAGAACCTGGGCCAGATCGAGAGCCGCGGGGTGTCGCTCGATTTTGCTTCCCGGCCGGTGAGTTGGGTGAGTCTCGAAGGGGGCTACCAGTATGCGGATGCCACCGTTACCAGCAACCCGAAGCAGCCGAACCTGGTCGGCAATTGGATTCCCCAGGTAGCCCGCAACATGGCGACCACCCAGGTGGTGTTTTCCCGCCGCCGCTTTGGACTTCTTAGTGTGCAGGGCCGAGTCAGTGGTCGTCAGTATGACGACGATGCGAATAGGTTTCTGCTCCACAGCTACTTCCGCCTCGGGGCTTACGCCTCCCACGACTTTGGTGACCACCTGACAGCTTTCGCCGCCGGGGACAATCTCTTGGATCGCACCATCGAAGCCGGCAAGACGCCCACGCTCACACTCGCCTCACCACGTGTGGCCCGTTTCGGTTTGCGGATCAACTTCGGCGAATAACACTGTGAAGTGGGGACTTGCCACAAATCTCGGGTGCCCCACATCTCGCTCGTTTTTCGCGAGATGTGGGATACCGCGATTTGAATTTCTAACCCTTGAGGCGTGCAGAATCCTCAGAAACTGCACGTCGAGTGCAGTGGTATCCCACATCTCGCGAAAAACGAGCGAGATGTGGGGCACCCGAGATTTGTGGCAGGTCCAAAGGCCTACCTGCTTTGCCACTTGAGCAGAGGAAACACGCTGCTGTAGTTATCGGTCCATACTCGAACCCCCGCCTTCAAGGGCGTAGGAAACCCATTATTGACGATCTCCGGTTGATCCAAAAACGCCTGGTTTGCAGTCACAAGAATCCAGTCGGCGTAGTACAACCCAGCCTGTTCGTCAGCGTGCGAGTGTACGGAAACTGCGTGGAGACCCGCATCCCCGGCGATTCCGGCGACCACTGGTTCCAGGTCGATGTACTGGTTCGAAACGTGAAAAGCAATGATCCCATTCGGTTGTAAATGACGGCGATAGAGCGCCAACGCTTCCCGGGTCAACAAATGCACCGGAATCGCGTCCCCGGAAAAGGCGTCCACCACGATCACGTTGAAGTGCTGTGGAGGCTCTGAGGCCAAAGACAAGCGCGCATCCCCGAGCACCACGTCGATCTTAGCCTCGCTGTCATGCAGGAACGTAAACCAATGCCTAGCCAACCGCTCCACCGGCGGATTAATCTCGTAAAACCGAATGACATCCCCGGCATTCCCATAGGCTGCAACCGTCCCGGTACCCAACCCGATCACGCCCACCCGTTTGGGGCCGGCCCCACAACACAGCCGCATGGCCAAGCCAAGTCCGGAATTAGTCGCGTAATACGTCAAGGGCTGTCCACGAAACTGCGGCGCGAACCACTCTGCCCCGTGCTCGATGGTTCCATTCAGGAGTTGGCGATCAGTATCGGATTGCGGCGGCAGATGGGTTTCCCTGACCCGCAGCGTCCCGTAGAAGTTGCGCATCAGAGCCACCGCATCGTCATCGTACTGGCGTATCTGGGTGCTCACGACCACGATTGCAGCGGTCGTGCCCACTATCCAGAGAATGCGCAGACCCCAACCGTCATGCCAAGTCGCCGCCAGGGCAATCACTGCGACCACCACCAGAGTGCAGGCCAGATCATAATTCGCTCGTAACACCAGGGGAGCGATCACTCCGACCAGCAACGTTCCCGCCGCACCTCCAGCTGCTGCGACCAGGTAAAACCTGGTCATGCCCGCCGCGACGGGCCGCCGCGCATAGAGTTCGCCGTGAAGAAAAAAACAGATCACAAACAAGCCGATTAGAAACAACGGCAGGCTGACCGCGATGGGCAACTGGGCTCGAATGTCGCGCAACAGGTAAGCCATGGAGGCGACTGCTATCAGCACCAGCCTTAGCATTGACTGGCGCACCGGCTGCCAAGCCCCCTGGAACGCCAGGATGAAGGTCAGCAGGTACAACGCCAGGGGTGGCAGCCACAGCAGGGGAATGGCTGCGATGTTGGCGCTCATGTGGCTGGTCACCGCGGTCAGCATCATCCCGCCGCCCAGGGTCAGCAAAAACCAGAAGGGCTCCGGGTGTCCGGCCAAGGCTGCTGGTTCGGGCATGGGCGAAGCAATACGCCTGCGCCCCTGCCAGGCGATGGCTCCGCAGAGCACAGCAAAAAGCAGGAAGAAGCCACTCCACAATCCTGTTTGCTGCCTCATGGTCAGGCCCGGTTCGATGAACAGCGGATAACTGCCCAGGGCCAACAGCGAAGCCAGGTTGGAAAGGGCAAACAGCCGATAGGGCGAAGTGCCCTCGAAGTTGCCCGCATACCACGCAGTCAGCAAGGGAGTCGTGGCAGAAAGAACAAGGTAAGGAAGACCGATCACGGTTGCCAGTACCCGGAAAACGGTCAGAGCCGGATGATAGCTCACGGCCGAAGGACCCGGGCTGACGTGAATGCCCAGCGTCAGGAGCGCTGCCGTTAACAAAGCGATGTGGATCACCGCTTGCCGGATTGGTTTGACATGGCTGGAGATCCAGTGCGCGTAGAGATAGCCGAGCAGAAGCACCACGGAAAAGAAGACCAGGCAGGTGGTCCACACCGCGGACGAACCGCCCAATGTGGGGAGCAGCTGTTTCGCCGCCATCGGTTCCACCACGAAGAGCAGAAAGGCGCTTAAGAAAATCGTGATTGCGTAGAGGCTGCGGAGCAGGGCCATTCGGGGTACCACAAGGATGTATCACAAATTCCTACACTCGCGGGCGACAGGGTAATCAGCCGCGATGTCACCGATGGGGGTAACCAGGGTGATGTAGTCAATGATCCATGCGGCCGTTATTGTGATCAGCGAAGATCAGTTCTGGGGGAGGGCTGCTCTTCAGCGCGCCCGTGAGTAAACGCTCACGGGCGCTTGCTATTTGCCGCCACTCACCCTCCATATAGAATCCTCAAATATGCCCGACCCCCTGCTGATTGCTCAGAGCAAAGACCCGCTCTACCTGCTTCCGGCCATGTCCAATCGTCACGGTTTGATTGCCGGAGCGACCGGCACGGGCAAGACGGTAACCCTGCAGGTGATGGCAGAGTCTTTCAGCCGCATTGGCGTACCCGTCTTCGCTGCGGATGTGAAGGGCGATCTTTCGGGTATCAGCCAGCCGGGTGTCGACAACCCCAAAATTGCCGATCGGGTGAAGAAGCTCAATCTGACGGATTTCTCGTTCGCCGGGTGCCCGGTGACCTTCTGGGATGTCTTCGGCGAGCAGGGGCATCCGGTGCGCGCCACGGTTTCTGATATGGGTCCCTTGATCTTCAGCCGCCTGCTGAATCTGAATGACACCCAGTCCGGAGTATTGACCGCCGTCTTCAAGATCGCCGATGACCAGGGATTGCTGCTGCTCGATCTCAAGGACCTGCAGGCCATGCTGCAATATGTGGCCGCACATGCCAAAGAATTTCAAACCCGGTATGGCAATATTTCCGCCGCCAGTGTGGGCGCGATGCAGCGAGGTCTGCTTACCTTAGAGCAGCAGGGTGGGGACAAGTTTCTGGGCGAGCCGGCGCTCAACCTCGACGACCTGATGCAGACAGACACCCAGGGGCATGGCGTGATCAACATTCTGGCTGCGGATAAACTCATCCACTCGCCCCAGCTCTATGCCACTTTCCTGTTGTGGATGCTCAGCGAGCTGTTCGAGCGGCTGCCCGAGGTGGGAGACCCGGAAAAGCCAAAGCTGGTCTTCTTCTTTGATGAAGCCCACCTTCTCTTTTCCGACCTGCCTAAGGTAATCGAAGACAAGGTCCACCAGGTGGTGCGCCTGGTCCGTTCCAAGGGCGTTGGTGTCTTCTTTGTCACCCAGAGTCCGATCGACGTGCCGGACGGCATCCTGGGCCAGCTCGGCAACCGGGTGCAGCATGCGGTGCGGGCTTTTACGCCGAAGGATCAGAAGGCGGTCAAGGCTGCGGCCCAGACCTTCCGCGCCAACCCGGACGTCAACGTGGAGCAAGTGATTCTGGAACTGGGTGTTGGCGAGGGGCTGGTCTCTTTCCTGGATGAAAAGGGAACGCCGGCGATGGTAGAACGTGCCCTGGTTTGTCCACCGCGCAGCCAGATTGGCCCCATCACGCCTGAGCAGCGGCAGCAGATCATGCGCAACTCCCTGGTGGCCGGGGTTTACGAGGCTGCGGTCGATCGAGAATCGGCCTACGAGCTGTTGCAGGCTCGCGCCTCTCAGGCTGCTGCGGCAAGTGGCTCGCAACCTGTTCCTGCTCAACAACCTGCGCCCAAAGCAACCACCTGGTACAGCGATCTTTTGTCGATGGGGTCAGGTTCCTCAGGGGGGCGGCGTGGAGACAGCCTGGCCGAGACCATGGCCAAGAGCGCCGCCCGCACGCTGGGCAGCACCGTGGGCCGGCAGATCGTGCGCGGTGTGCTCGGATCACTGCTGGGTGGCACCCGCCGCCGCTAGGCCGGCCCTGTAGCGGTCTTATAGAGTCTGTGTGAGAACGGCCATCACAGAAATTGAGTCCCGCAGGGACGGTTGAAAATAGGCCACGATTCAATCCTCGATAACTTTCAGCCGTCCCTGCGGGACTTAATTCGTGAATCCTGGTTCTCGCGCACCCTCTTAGCCCTGGACTTCCGCTCGTTCAACCCCTGTCAGCACGGGCCCCTTTGCTGCAAACGTGGGATAGCCACCTACATCCATCGGTCGGTAGCCTCAACACGGTTGAGTCTCCCCGAGGTTACCTTCCGGTGATTCGCCAGCAACATAATCCTGGGCAAGGCGTTAATACAGATCGAGCCGGCTGAGTTTGGCCGGCCAGAAGCAAGGAGCAATGCCATGCGTCCTATCCGAGCTCTAAGAACTCTGTTCCTCGCATTATTGGTATCTGTGGTGCCTGCGTCGTCCTTTGCAGGCGTCTTTGTTTCTGTGACCATCGCTCCCCCTGTGCTGCCGGTATATGTGCAACCGGTTTGTCCTGGTGACGGGTACCTTTGGACGCCAGGCTACTGGGCGTATGGCGATGCCGGCTACTTCTGGGTTCCTGGAACCTGGGTCCTTGCTCCGCGTCCCGGAGTGCTCTGGACGCCCGGGTACTGGGGCTGGGGTAGCGGTGTTTACCTTTGGCATGCCGGATATTGGGGCCCCCACGTTGGCTTCTACGGCGGAGTGAACTACGGCTACGGCTACGGTGGCTCCGGTTTCTATGGCGGCCGTTGGGAGGGTGGACACTTTGCCTACAACACCGCAGTCCTGCACGTGGACAGAACGGTGATTCACAACACCTATGTTGACAACACGGTGATCCACAATACGACGGTGATCAACCGCACCAGTTTCAATGGACCCCATGGGATCAACGCCCGGCCGAGCGGCCAGGAGATGGCGGCTATGCACGAATCGCATGTGCAGCCGACGTCGGAACAGGTGTCCCATGAACATTTCGCCAGCTCTAACCGGGAAAACTTCGCATCTGTGAATGGCGGAAGGCCCGCCAATCCGGCGGTCAGCCGGCCTATGACGTCAGGAAACTTCGCCAACCATACTGCGGTGAACAACAACAACCGTCAAGCGTATAACGCGAACAACGTCAACACTCACCAGAATTTCAACGCGAATGCTAACAATCATCCGGCATACAACGCGGGTGCGAACAACCGGACGGCATATAGCAACAACGCGAATGCGTCCTATAAGGCGCCCACCACCAACCAGCCGCATTACGCGGCCGCGCCTCAGCCGAAGTTGTCTGAGCCGCCTCACCAGGGCGGCGGGCAACCGCAACAGCACAACGAACCCCATCCGAACAACAACGGCGGAGGCGGAGGACACGAACGACGCTAAGCCGTTTAACCAAACCAGAACGGCCCGCAGCTTTTGCTGCGGGCCGTTCCTGTTTGGAATTCAGCGTGAAGGGAAGAACCGCAGATCTCTTTACTCCACCCCCAACTCGCGCAGCAGAAATGCATAATCCAGGGCGATCTCTTTCAAGTAGTCATATCGGCCCGAGGCGCCGCCGTGTCCTGCGCTCATGTTCGTCTCGAGCAGCAACAAGCGATCGTCAGCCTTCAGCGTTCGCAGCTTGGCTACGTACTTAGCCGGCTCCCAATACATCACCTGGCTGTCGTTTAACGAGGTTTTCACCAGCATGGCCGGATACTCCTTCCGCGCCAGGTTGTCGTAGGGCGAGTACTGCAGCATGTACTCAAAAGCCTCCGGCTGGTTGGGATCTCCCCACTCCTCGTACTCCGCAATCGTCAGGGGAAGCGTGGGATCGAGCATGGTGTTCATCACGTCCACGAAGGGAACATGGGAAAGGACAGCGCGGTACAGATCGGGTCGCAAGTTGGCCACTGCGCCCATCAACAACCCACCCGCGCTGCCGCCCTCCATGGCGACGTGCCGGGGCTCTCCATAGCCGTGGGCGGTCAGGTACTCCGTAACGGCAATGAAATCGGTGAAGGTGTTCATCTTGTTCATCAGGCGCCCATCATCATGCCATGGCTTGCCCAGGTCCCCACCGCCGCGAATGTGGGCATAGGCGAGCACGAATCCACGATCGAGCAAGCTCAATCGGTTGGAATTGAAGCCGACCGGCAGCGCATACCCGTACGAGCCATAGCCATAGATATACAGAGGGTTCGTGCCCTCACCTTTCTTATCCTTGCGGTAGACGATGGAAACCGGAACCTTCTTACCATCGGGCGCGGTGGCGAACAAACGCTCCGACCGGTAGCGTGAGCGGTCAAACCCGCCAGGTACCTCCAACTCCTTCAACAGCTTCGATTGGTTGGTCAGCACGTCGTATTCATAGACCGAAGCAGGCGAAACCAGGGACGTATACCCATAGCGAAACGTGTCGGTTACAAATTCGCGGTTCACATGCGGATGTGCGCTGTAGGTAGGCTCAGGAAACGCAATCTGCGGCGAAGGTCCCGCAAACGCTCCCTGCGGATTGAAGTTCAGAATGCGCAGATGCGGCAGGCCGTCGGAGCGTTCAACCAGCACGGCGAAGGCCTGGAAAAGCTCCAGATCTTCGAGCATTACGTCATCGCGGTGGGCAATCAATTCCCGCCAGTGAGCGCGGCCGGGAGTAGCAACCGGAGCGGCGACGATGCGGAAGGTTCTCGCCGTGTCGTTCACGCGGATGTACCAGAGTCCATCCCGGTGGTCCGCGGAGTATTCGATGTTCTCCTTACGCGGTTCGATCAGTGTCCAGCGTCCTTCCGGATCGTCGGCGGGTAGAAACTGTTCTTCGCTGGTGGTGTGGCTGGCGCTCTCGAGCACCATAAACTTGTCGTCGCGAGTGCGCCCCACGCCCACATTGAAACGTTCATCTGCTTCTTCATAGACCAGGACATCCTCGCTCTGCGGCCGTCCTAAAACGTGGCGGAAGACCTGATATTGCCGTTTGGTCTCTTCATCTTCCACGCTATAGAAAATCGTCCGATTATCGGTTGTCCAGACCACGGAGCCGACGCGCTGTGCCTGGTCGGCCAGAACTTCTCCCGTCCGCAAATCTTTCATATGCAATGTGTATTGGCGGAAGCCCGTAGTGTCAGTGGTATAGGCGAGCAGGTTCCCATCATCCGAGACGGTAAGCGCTCCCAGGGCCATAAAGGGCTCGCCAACCGCCAGCTGATTCATATCCAGCATGATCTCTTCGCCGGCATCGAGCGAACCATGCTTTCGGCAGTAAATGGGATACTGCGCGCCCTGTTCCGTCCGCGAGTAATAGAAGTAGGGTCCGTCGCGAAAGGGCACCGAGACATCCGTCTCTTTGATGTGGCTGATCATCTCCTTATAGAGGGCGGCTTGTAACTCCTCGGTGGGCTTCATCACTGCCACGGTGTACGCATTTTCCTGTTCCAGGAACGCAATGACTTCCGGGCTGGTTTTTTCGCGCAGCCATGCGTAATCGTCGGCCAACCGGTGTCCATGGATGGTGTGGATAGTTTCCTGACGGCGGGCAATCGGTGGGGAAACAACAGTCGTAGAAGGCATATTTATCAAGGATATATCCTCAACTGGAAGAGGAGTTGTGCGTCCCCTTAAAAGCGGCTTTGCCCGCCGGCTGTCAGTCCGCATCTTACTTACGAAGGAGCAACCACACATGAATTATCCCCAAAATTGCGGCAAGAAGATGGTCGCGGCGGCGGGTGCCGTCCTGCTCTGCGGAAGCATGGGACTGGCACAAATGGGCCAGCAGCCGAACGGCCCGGCTGGCCAAACCCCGGGCCAGAACAACCCCGCCATGGATTCACAGATGAACGGCATGAACGCGCCCGGACAACCCTCACCCATGGACAGAATGTTCGTGAGAAATGCGTTGCAGGGCGGTATGGCCGAAGTTCAGTTAGGCCAACTCACTTTGCAGAAAAGCAATAACGACCAGGTCAAACAGTTCGCCCAACGCATGATCGACGACCACACCAAGCTCGGAGAGCAGATGAAGCCAGTTGCCCAGCAGATCGGTGTGTCCGAGCCCAACAGTATCTCCAAGAAAGACAAGACCACCATAGCTAAGCTCCAGTCACTGTCTGGACCAGCCTATGATCAGGCCTACATCAAGGACATGGTTAAGGACCACAAAAAGGATCTGAGCGACTTCCAGACGGAAGCCTCCTCCGGTCAGGATCAGACGGTGAAGGACGCCGCAAACCAGGGGAGCAAGGTCATCGCTCAACACCTGCAGATGATCCAACAGCTTGCTAAAGACCAGAACGTGAACATGGCCAGCAAGTAAAATTCTCACCTATTTCGCCGTGCCCGCTAGTCCGAGTGTCTCTCGGCGGCGGGCACAACTGCGTCTGAGTACAATGAGGCAATGCGTAAATGCCTGCTTGCACTCTCTCTGCTGGTTCTCGCCTGGTCCGGTCTGGCATGGGGAGAGCGAGTGCAAGACCTGCCTCCCCCCACGAATTATGTAAATGATTTTGCCGGTGTTTTATCCCCGGGGACCCTGGCATCCCTTAATGCGTTATGCGCGCAGGTGGATCGCCAGGCCCACTCGCAAATTGCCGTGGTCACGGTCAAGTCTCTGGACGGCGAGCCCATCGAGAACTTTGCCACCGCACTCGAAGACAAGTGGAAGGTAGGCAAGAAGGGCACGGACCGCGGCCTGCTGCTGATATTGGCGACCAATGATCGCAAATACCGCATCGAGGTGGGATACGGTCTCGAGGGTATTCTGCCCGACGGCAGGGTAGGCGACATCGGCAGGCAAATGGTGCCGTATCTGCGGCAGAACGACTATGACGGTGCTGTTACCATGGCTGTCCGGCAGATCGCAGGGGTCATTGCTGCGGACGCCGGGGTGACGCTCAACACCGGGCCTCGGCCCGCCTATGCGCCGGCGCAGCAAGCGCGGCCGCTCACCCTGGGTGAAGTGGTCGTGCTGGGCATCATTCTGCTGCTGGTCATCTTCTTCCTGGCACGGGTTGGTGGATCCGGCCTGCTCGGCTTCCTGATAGGCATGTTCCTGGGCGGTGGAGGAGGCGGCGGCTGGGGCGGACGCGGCGGCGGAGGCGGCTGGGGCGACGGTGGGGGCGGGGGCGGCGGCTTCGGGGGATTTGGTGGCGGCAGTTCCGGTGGCGGTGGGGCCTCAGGCAGTTGGTAGCCGGGTGAAATCATTAAAAGTCAAACTCATGAAAAACAGAGCAGCAAGATAAGGAGAACTTTGCAATGAGACGCGGGCTTTGGATTGCAATCGCGGCATTGGCGGTGGTGTTTCTGGCGGTGCTGCTGGTTTTCGGCAGCTATATAAGCGCAAAAAATCAGATGGTCACCAAACGGGAGGCGATCACTTCCTCCTGGAGCGAAGTCAACAATCAACTCCAGCGGCGTGCAGACCTGATCCCCAACCTGGTGGAGACGGTCAAGGGCTATGCCAAGCAGGAAACCACGGTGTTCGGAGATATCGCCAATGCCCGGGCTGGTTTGCTGAACGCGCATGGAGATCCGAAAGCCACCATCCAGGCCAACGGCGCCCTCGATGGTGCTCTCGGACGGTTGCTGGCGTTGACCGAGAATTATCCCGATCTCAAATCGAACACAAACTTCCAGCGTCTTTCCGACGAACTAGCGGGCACCGAAAACCGGATCAGCGTCGCCAGAATGCGCTACAACCACTATATCCAGGACTACAACACCTTTATCGGACAGTTTCCCAACAGTATCTGGGCGGGAATGGGCGGATTCCAACGGAACAACGACTACTTCCAGGCAAGTCCGGGCGCTCAAAACGTACCTAAGGTCAGTTTCTGACGCTAAGGCCCGCTGAGTAGCATAAATTCAGCCGTCCCGGCATCGCCAGGACGGCTGTTATTTTGCTATTTCGCTTAGGCGCGAGCGAAGGAAGCCACTGCACTCGCCTCGTCGTCCTTGACGTCGAAAACGGTGTAGAGCTTGGTGATTTGCAGCAGGTCGTGGACCTTCTTGGTCAGATTGAGCAGCTTAAGATCACCGCCCTGGTTGCGAACGGTAGTAAAGGCGCTGACCAACTCGCCAATCCCCGAGCTGTCGATATAAGTCACGTCACCCAGGTTGAGCAGGATCTGCTTGGAGCCTTTGCTGAGGAGATCCCTCACCGCGTCTCGCAATTGCACGCTGCCTTCTCCCAGGGTAATGCGGCCGCTACAATCCATAATGGTGATCCCGTCCACCTGACGGGACTTGATTTTCATGCTCACGAATACTCCTCCTTAGATAGCGGAACGGGCGGTTCCTAGATGTTTGATGAGGGTAAGTTCAGTGCCGGGCTGCAATTGACGAAAGTGTACCTCATCCATGAACGAGCGGATCAGAAAGATACCCCGTCCTGAGCCTCGTAGCAAGTTCTCCGGCGCCAGCGGGTCAGGCAGGGTCTCCGGATTCAAGCCTTTTCCCTGGTCGGCGATGCGAATCACCAACGAATCGGCCGTTTGTTCAAACGAAGCGGTTATCTGCTTGTCCGGGTCATAGGAGTTGCCATGGAGGACTGCGTTGACCGCGGCCTCGCGAACGGCCATGGCAACGCGGTAAATCTCCTCTTCCTCAAGACCGGCCTTCCTGGCCATCTCCTCTGCCGTCGCCTCCACGCGATTGACGCTGTCAAGCGAGGACTCAAGTGTGTAGGTAACCCGGCTAGCCTGTGATCCGCCCAATTGCCTGACCTCGTGTGTCGCAAGTTTGCTTGGCCAAGGGCCTCATGTCAAGGCACATTCAGAACTTAGCAGCCCGGGAACTTTCACTAGATAAGCTCGTACCCGGCAAAAAAGTAGCCAATTTCGAAGGCCGCGGTATCTTCCGCGTCCGAACCGTGGATTGCATTCTCCTCGATGGATGCGGCGAACTGCTTGCGGATGGTGCCGTCCTCGGCGTTGGCCGGGTTGGTGGCCCCCATCAGCTTGCGTAAATCCGCAATTGCATTTTCTTTCTCCAGCACCATCGCAATGATGGAGCCGGAAGACATAAAAGTGGTTAGCGAATCAAAAAACGGCCGCTGGGCATGGACAGCATAGAAGCCCTGCGCCTGCGACTTGGAGAGAAACATCTTCTTGAGGGCGACAATTTTGAAGCCCGCCTGGTCGATTTCGGCGAGCATGGCGGCAGAGTAGCCTTTGCGGAATGCGTCGGGCTTGATGATGCTGAAGGTTCGTTGCATAGCTGGGGTGGGCATCCTATTTTCCGATTACCTTGGCCAATGTTTCGCCGATGGCGGCTGGGGACTGCACGACGTGAATCCCGGCGGCTGCGAGCGCCTTCATTTTGTCGGCCGCGGTGCCCTGGCCGCCGGAGATGATCGCGCCTGCGTGGCCCATGCGGCGTCCCGGAGGTGCGGTCTGGCCGGCGATGAAGCCGACCACCGGCTTCTTCACGTGGGCTTTGACATAGGCGGCGGCGGCTTCTTCCGCCGTGCCTCCGATTTCGCCGATCAGGATGATGGACTCCGTCTCCGGGTCCTCATTGAGCAGTTTGAGCGCGTCGACGTGCGTGGTGCCGATAATGGGATCGCCGCCGATGCCGATCGCCGTTGACTGGCCGATCCCTCGCTGGGTGAGTTGATAAACAGCCTCATAGGTGAGCGTGCCCGAGCGGGAAACAATGCCGACGCTGCCCTGCTTGTGGATACGGCCAGGCATGATCCCGATCTTGGCTTTCCCAGGGGAAATCACGCCCGGGCAGTTGGGTCCGATGAGCCGCGACTTCGACCTGCTCACCACGCTCCACACCTTAACCATGTCGTTGGTGGGGATGCCCTCGGTGATGCAGATAATCAGCGGTAGCCCCGCGTCTTCGGCTTCCAGAATCGCATCGGCTGCAAACGGCGGGGGCACGAAGATCACCGTAGCATTCGCCCCTGTGGCATCGACCGCCTGGGCAACGGTATCGAATACCGGCCAGCCTTCATGGGTCGTGCCGCCCTTGCCCGGGGTCACTCCGCCCACTACTTTGGTTCCGTACTCAGCGCAGCCCTTGGCATGGAAGGTGCCTTCCTTGCCCGTAATACCCTGCACGATCAGCCGCGTTTTTTCGTCCACTAACACCGACATAGATTGCTCCCGTTCACTTGGCCGTGGCCTTCTCTTTGGCTGCTTTGACGGCCTTGTCTGCCGCGTCTTGCATGGTCTCTCCGATAATGAAGTTGAGACCCGAATTCTTGAGGATTTCCCGCCCTTGTTCGACGTTGGTGCCTTCCAGGCGAAGAATGACGGGAACCTGCACGTTGGTCTTCTTAGCTGCTTCCACCACGCCCTGCGCCAGGGTGTCGACGCGCAGGATGCCGCCAAAGATGTTGATGAACACGCCCTGCACGTTTTTGTCTGAGAGCAGGATCTCGAATGCGTGCTCAATCTGCTGCTGGTTGGCGCCCCCGCCTACGTCCAGGAAGTTAGCCGGCGAACCACCGGCGTACTGGATGATGTCCATGGTCGCCATCGCCAGGCCGGCCCCGTTGACCATGCAGGCGATGTTGCCGTCGAGTTTGATGTAGTTCAGGGCGTACTTCGAGGCTTCCACTTCCAACGGATCTTCTTCCGCGGTATCGCGAAGCTCCTTGAGTTCCTTGTGGCGGAAGATGGCGTTGTCGTCGAAATTGATCTTGCAGTCGAGAGCCAGGAGACGGCCGTCGGTAGTGGTGATGAAGGGGTTGATCTCCAGCAGGGAAGCGTCGGTTTCCAGGAAGACTTTGTAGAGGCCGGTCATGAATTTGACCGCGTCGTTGATCTGGGTTGGCTTCAGGCCCAGTGCGAAGGCTAGTTTGCGCGCCTGGTAGGGCTGAAAACCGACCGCGGGGTCGATATAGGCCTTGTAAATGGCGTCAGGATCCTTGGCTGCCACCTCTTCGATTTCCATGCCGCCGGCCTGGGACGCCATAAAGACCAGCTTGGCGGCAGCGCGGTCGAGCACGATGCCCAGGTACAGCTCCCGTTCAATGGGTGACATCTCTTCGATCAGGACCCGCTGCACCTTCTGGCCCTCGGGGCCTGTCTGGTGGGTGACCAGCTGCATGCCGAGGATCTTCTTGGTGTATTCCTCGGCGTCCGCCAGAGTCTTGGCTACCTTGACGCCGCCCCCTTTTCCCCGACCGCCGGCGTGGATCTGGGCCTTCACCACGACGCCCTTGGCGCCGCCGGCAAACAGCCGTTTGGCCACATCCATCGCTTCTTCCAGCGTATTCGCTACTTCACCCTTGGGAACCGCAACGCCGTACCGCTCCAGGATGTCTTTCGCCTGATACTCGTGAATTTTCATTCGTTTGGGCCTTCGGACAGAACTTCCATACTAAAGGGGATTGGCCCTGAGGGCAAAACCGCGGGGCTTCAAAAGAGCTCCAGCCGTGCCCGTTCGACTCGGCTGGTGAGGGTGTTAGGGAGTGTGCGAGAACACATTTCCATGAACGTCCGCGAAGTCGACCCAACAAAGATCCGGGCTTTAGGGTTTCCGCGAGAACGACGATCACGAAATCGAGTCCCGCAGGGACGACTGAAAAAGCTAATCGATCCATGGCCCTGAATTAGCGCCTCTGGGTGACTTCCAGTCGTCCCTACGGGACTTTTCGTCGTTGAATTTCTACCCAGGACTGCGTCCTGGCTAAGTTCAGCCAGAGCTGTCCAAATTAGCGGAAGAATCGACTTTTTGACGATGTAACTTGTTGACTGCGTTGAGGAGAATTCGGCGGAACGAAATCAGGTCGCCCTGTTTGATCGGCGCTGCATAGATGGCGCGAGTTTTAGAGTTGCCTGATAAACGCAGGGCACCGCGAGTACGCGCACTACAAGGGGTTTAGCGATTGAGTGAGGACTAAAGGAAAACGGCAGATCCCACGGCACCCCGGGGCGGGCGAGATGACAATTCTGCTTGAGCATGGTGTCCGTGTTTCCAGAAAAGGTCCGTGGAACTGCAGATCCGCTCAGCTCCGCTTCGGGATGACAAAGGAAAGGGTGGCGGTTCCATAGGCTATGGTTGCTGGACCGAGACCGTTTCTCAAATCTCAATTTGGACAAGTCTGAAGTTCAGCCGTCCCTACGGGACTCTCCAAACCGCATGACCGGCAATGCTCTAGGATAAAAACACCCATGTCCCAACTGTCCGCACTCCTCAAGCATGTGGTCGAAGATCGCGGCACCCTGACCCAACAGCAAGGCTGCTCGGTGCTCCGGGAAATGCTCGAGGGTGATGCAACCGATATTCAGATCGCCTCCCTGGTGACAGCAATCGCCACCCGCGGACCGACGGTTGACGAACTCTCCGGTTTTGTCCAGGCCATGCGGGCGATGGGCCGGCCGGTCCCGTTAAGTGAGCCAGAGCGTGACGAACTGGTCGACACCTGCGGCACCGGAAGCGACGGCCAGGGAACCTTCAACATCTCGACCGCCTCCGCCCTGGTGGCGGCCGCAGCGGGAGTGAAAGTGGCAAAGCACGGCAACCGGGGCGTCACCTCCAAATGCGGTTCAGCGGACGTACTCGAAGCCCTTGGCATCCCGGTCGAGCTATCCCCAGAGAGGGCAGTGGAGTGCCTCCGGCAGACCGGGTTCATGTTCCTGTACGCTCCGTCGCTGCATCCGGCCATGAAGCGGGTGCAACCGGTGCGCCGGGCACTCGGTTTCCGCACCATCTTTAATCTGGCGGGCCCGCTCGCCAACCCTGCTGGAGCCAAAGCCCAGGTCGTAGGCGTCTTTGCCGGCGTGGATCTGGTAGCCGACAGCCTGGCTCGACTGGGCGTCCGCCACGCATTTGTGGTTCACGGGCGAGATGGCCTGGACGAGCTCACCTTGAACGGGGTAAGCGAAGTGGCCGAGGTTCGGGAGCATACCGTGCGCAACTTCACCCTGGAAGCCGGCGACGCAGGGCTGCAGCAAGCGCCATTGAGCGCGCTACAGGGCTGTGACGCCGGCGGCAACGCCTCCTTGATCGAAAAGATTCTGCAAGGCGAAACCGGCCCCAGGCGGGACGTAGTTCTACTTAATGCCGCGGCGGCCCTGGTCATCGCTGGCCGCGCGGTTGATTTTGCAAGTGGTGTCCGCTGCGCCGCTGACGCGATAGACTCAGGTGCTGGTCAGCATCTGCTGGCCCAATTGCGCAAATTTACCGCGTAAAGGAGTTTGCCCCATGCCCATCTCATTGAAAGGCGTCGCCACTATTCTCCTGGCGGCGGTAGCGCTCACTGGCCAAGCGCAGCAAATCGTGGTCAGCAAAGACAACCGCACCATCGCCGTGACCACCAGCGCCGACGCCAATGCACCCGCCGACACAGTATCCGTCCAGATAGGCTTTGTTGCCTATGGGGCCGACCAGGAGTCCGCCTACGCTCAAGGCTCGAAGATCTCAAATGAGATCGCGGCTGCGCTGAAAGCGGCCGGCATTCCTCAGGACGCGGTCCAGAGTGAGTCCCAGAGCATCAGCCCGGTCCAGCAGTACACCAATCAGGACTGGACCCCGGCCGAGAAGGCCGAGCGAAAGTTCCAGGTGCAGCAGGGCTGGAGCGTGAAAACCGGGGCCGCCAATGGCGCCAAGGTGCTGGATGTTGCCGTCAAAGCCGGAGCCAACCAGAGCGGCCAAATGAACTGGAGCGTGGCCGACCAGGACGCACTGCAGGCCAAGGCCGCGAAGCTGGCGCTCGACCGGGCCCGGCAGATCGCACAGCAGATGGCCGCCGGTCTCGGTGCAACCTTGGGTCCACTCGTATACGCCAGCAATGAGGCTCCTGTCCGAGGACCCCAGCCATTCATGAGGGCTGAGAGCATGATGGCAGCTGCGCCGGCTCCCAAAGAAGTTGAGCCGCTCAGCGTGAGCGCGCCCAAAGTTACCGCTTCCGCTACGGTCTATGCAGTGTTCAGCATTCAATAAGGTTGCGTCGTATGCTGGACGGAAGGACGCTCATACATGGCGAGATACCAGTATCGTGATTTAAAACCGACGGTTGAAGCAGAAGAGCTCTACCGCCGCTGGCTGTGCCATCTGGACGAAGAGTTCACTCGCCATAAGGAATCCCGGCTGCGGGGGGAAATCGTCCGCGATGCCCTGCACCAGATTTACCTCGGCCGCCCCCACGGCGGCAAGCTCAATACCTCGCTCATCTCCGAGCTCCCCGGCAACGTCCTGCAGCTTTCGTTAGACCCGGCCAATGTCACTCTCGAACCGGAGTACTACGGCGACGTGGACGTAGAGAAATACTGCGAGCGCAAGCCGTTGATCTATTTCTGGCAGATGTTCGACCGGTCGGCGCTGGGAATGAATCACTGGCTCGGTTTTCGCTTTCGCAAGATGCTGGCCAAGCACATCTTCAAGCACGTAGGAAAGAACGTGAAGATTTTCCACGGGGTCGAGTTCAGTTTCGGTTACAACCTCACCGTGGAAGACGACTGCACCATTCACAAATTCGTAATGCTCGATGACCGCGGCGAGCTCATCATCCGCAAAGGCACTTCCATCTCCGACTACGGAGCGGTGTACTCCCATTGGCATAAGGCAACGGACTACTACGACATCGAGAACCGCACCACAGAGATCGGCCCAGGCACGCGCCTTACCTATCACTCCTCCGTGATGGCCGGAGTCAAGGTGGGCGAAGACGCTATGCTGGGCGCGATGGGCGTCGCGACGCATGACATACCACCGCATTCCATCTGGGGCGGGGTTCCGGCGCGCGAGATCAAAGCGCGAAAACAAAGTTAGAGAAAGAGTTAGAGAATACGACTGGAAACTGGCCAAAAGATAGGGCCGGGGAGTCCACTACCGCGAGCATTCAGAGGTACTTAGCGCTGGCTGCCGTGCTACCATCAGGCTCCAATGGGAACTCCTGAAATCGTCCTGGGGATCTGCGAATTTGTGGTGTTGCTGTTTGCGCTCAGTCTTCACGAGTCGGCGCACGGATGGATGGCTTCGCGGTTGGGTGATCAGACGGCACGCATGCTGGGCCGCATTACCCTCAACCCCATCAAGCATATCGATCCGGTAGGCACCATCATGCTCCCCCTAGTAGCCATGGTGACCCACATCCCATTGATTGGCTGGGCCAAACCGACTCCGGTGAACACCCGCAACTTCAAGAACTTCGTGCGCGACGATATCCTGACCACGCTGGCTGGTCCAGTCAGTAATGTGATCGGGTCCGTAATCTCGTTACTGGTGCTGATCATTATCGCCAAGACGTCCCCCGTTGGATTGGCCTCGGTGCGGTCGGTCGCCATGCGCGGCATCAGCGGGCTCGATCCGCAGCTCCTGGCGCTGAGTCCGGTAGCCTATCCGCTGTCCTTGATTTTTTATATCGGCATGCTGCTGAACCTGTTTCTGGCCGCATTTAATCTCCTTCCCCTGCCACCGCTGGACGGAAGCCACATCATCCGCCATATGCTGCCTCAACGCTGGTTGCCGATTTACGATCGACTGGGAATCCTGAGCCTGTTTCTGATGTTGTTCTTCGGTGGCGGCGTCACCATGGCGATGGTGAATCCTGTGTTCGGCTTCTTCCGCGTTTTGCTGCTCTCGCTCTAGAGGATTTCCGTACAATCGAAGCAGTGAATCAAGACCCGAATCGTCAGCAACTGAAGCGCGTGCTGAGTGGCATGCGGCCCACCGGCAAATTGCATCTTGGCAACTACATGGGCGCCCTCTACAACTGGGTACGTCTGCAACACGACTACAACTGCTACTTTTTCGTAGCCGACTGGCATGCGCTCACCACCGATTACGCCGACACCTCCAACCTGCGCCAAAATACCATCGATGTAACCCTGGATTGGTTGGCAGCGGGATTGGATCCGGAGCGGTGCGTCCTCTTTGTGCAGTCGCTGGTGCCCCAGCACGCGGAGTTGCACCTGCTGCTCTCGATGATCATGCCGCTCGGCTGGCTGGAGCGAGTGCCGACTTACAAAGAGCAGCAACAACAACTGGACGAAAAAGATCTGACTACCTACGGGTTCCTGGGATATCCCCTGCTGATGGCAACCGATATTCTGATCTACCAGGCAGACTTTGTTCCTGTTGGTCAGGACCAGGTGGCGCACGTGGAAGTTACCCGGGAAGTGGCCAGGCGGTTCAACCATTTTTACCCCGGGCCGGTTGCCCCCATTCTTCCCGAGCCCCAGGTGTTGTTGACTCCGTCGCCCAAGCTGCCGGGCACGGATGGTCGGAAGATGTCCAAGAGCTACGGCAACACCATCCTGCTGACGGATCCGCCGGCGGTAGTGCGGCAAAAGCTCAAGACCATGGTGACCGATCCGGCGCGGGTGCGGCGGACCGACCCTGGCAACCCCGATGTATGCCCGGTCGGTGATCTGCACAAAGTCTTTTCGACTCCCGATACCCTGGAGAAGGTGTATGCCGGATGCCGGTCGGCGGGCATCGGATGTATCGAGTGCAAAGGCTGGGCAGCGGACGCAATCGTTGCCGAACTGGAGCCCATGCAGCAGCGGCGAAAGAAATATGAGGAGCAGCCGGCCCTGGTGCATGACATCCTGCATAGTGGTTCACAGCTGGCGCGGGCCCGCGCCGAAGCAACGATGGAGCAGGTGAGGGATGCCATGCACCTGTTAAAGCCCGAAGAAGGAGAGCGCGCGCAATGAATGATGAAGCCGCCCCAGAAACGGAGAAACAGGCCAAGAAACGGGAAGCTGCTGAGAGCCTGTCGCCCTACAGCATCAGCGTGGGTGCGGTGTATGATGGCCCGCTCGACCTGCTGCTCGACCTGATTCGCAAGCAGGACATCGACATCTATGACATCCCCATCGGCAAAATCACGGCTCAGTTTCTCGCCTATGTGGAGGGTCTGAAGCAGACCGAGGTCGATGCTGCGGCTGATTTCATCTACGTCGCTTCGCTGCTGATCCACATCAAGAGCCGCATGTTGCTGCCCCGAACTTCTGCCGAAGGAGCCGAAGGCGAGCAGGAGGATCCACGGCGGGAGCTGGTGGAGCGGCTCCTGGAGCACGAGCGCTTCAAGAATGCGGCCCAGATGCTGCTGCAGAAGCAACAGATCGAGGCCGCCACCTGGACCAACCCTGCCATCCGGCAATTTAATACCGAAGAGGGAGTCGAGCCTGAGATCGCGGCGGACACGGTCGACCTGGTGCGGGTGTTCCGGGAAATCCTCGACCGCGCGCGGCAGAGGCCGGTGCTCGATGTCGATGAAGACGCTGTCACCGTCTCTCAGATGCTCGACTACGTCCGCCGCCGGCTGATCATGGAGGAGCGGCCCGTCTCATTAAGCAGCCTGCTCCGAAGCACCCGCTCGGAGCGGGCGCTCATCTGCATGTTTCTGGCACTCCTCGAGCTGGTGCGCCTGCAAGCGATTCTGCTGAGGCAAGACCGCAACTTCGGCGAGGTCTATATCAAGAAGCACGCTTTGTTCGAGTCGATCGTCAATCAAGGTCTACAAGCCAAGGACGACTGGCGCTAATTTCGCTGGTCTTTCCCTTCCCGAACCCGACCTAAATTCGCAGAACTTTAACATCTCCGGCGACCACAATTCATACTCCCAACCGAGGCTCTTTGGTACCGTTGCCAACACCTACGACTGTTGGAGTGTGCGCACGTGAAAGAAGCATCATCCGCTGTTTTGACTCCCCCAATCAAGGGATCAGTGCACGACAAAATGAATCGGAAACAGGGCAAGATCCCGATGATCGTCTTCGGGCTTGTTCTTGTTGGCGGCATCGGATGGGCAGCGTCCCAATTCCTTGGCGACCTCTTCTCGGTTCCGCACACCGCCTCGGTGATGGCCTATACCCTCCTTAGTATCGCGTTGCTGATCGCGCTGGGATTTGAGTTCGTCAACGGGTTCCACGACACTGCGAACGCGGTGGCTACCGTGATCTACACTCACTCGCTCGAACCGCACATTGCCGTGATGTGGTCCGGCATATGGAACCTGATCGGGGTGTTGCTGTCTTCCGGAGCGGTCGCTTTTGCTGTGGTCTCGCTCCTTCCAGTCGAGCTGATCCTCAAGGTAGGATCCGGCGCTGGGTTCGCCATGGTCTTTGCCCTGCTGGTTTCGGCCATTCTCTGGAACCTGAGTACCTGGTGGTACGGACTGCCCGCCTCCAGCTCGCATACCCTCATCGGATCGATCATCGGTGTCGGCGTCGCCAACCAGTTGATGGCGGGTTCCAATGGCACCTCGGGCGTGGATTGGTCGCAGGTAGGCAACGTCTTCCGCGCGCTGCTGGTTTCTCCCATCGTCGGGTTCGTCCTTGCCGCGGTGTTGTTACTTGTGCTCAAGTTCGTGATCAAGGATCCCCGGCTCTTCGAGGCGCCTAAGAGCGACGCACCGCCGCCGTTCTGGATTCGCTGCCTGCTGGTGCTCACCTGCACCGGTGTGAGCTTCTTCCACGGCTCGAACGACGGCCAAAAGGGCATGGGTCTCATCATGTTGATCCTGATCGGCACGGTACCCACCGCGTATGCCCTGAATCACGCGGTCGGCTACGGCCAGGTACAGGATTTCGTCGCCGTATCCGAACAAGCGGCCAAGGTGATGACGGCGCACGTGGACTCGAACGCCGTTATGGACGACCCGCGCGCCGATCTGACCGAATATCTCCAGAGCAAGAAGCAGACGCCGACCACGATTTTGGCGGAACGCCAGATGATCCTCGAGATCGAACATGAAGTGAACCAGTACAAGACGCTGAAGGCCGTACCGCCCAATCAGCAGTCGAACATCCGCAACGACATGTATATCTCGAGTGAAGCTCTTCGCCTTTTCGCCAAGTCAAAGAATCCAACCTTCACCCCGGAGGAAGCGGCGGTGATGGCGAACTACAAAAAGAAACTCGATCTCTCCACAAAATTTATCCCACCGTGGGTCAAGGTCGCGGTGGCGATCGCTCTCGGCCTTGGCACCATGATTGGCTGGAAGCGCATTGTCGTAACCGTAGGCGAAAAGATCGGGAAAACCCACCTCACGTACGGCCAGGGTGCTTCGGCCGAAATTGTGGCGATGTTCACCATCTGGGCCGCGGATAACTACGGGTTACCGGTTAGTACCACCCACGTCCTCTCCTCGGGAGTGGCCGGAACCATGATGGCCAACAAGAGCGGGCTGCAGTGGTCGACCATCCGCAATATCGCCGCAGCCTGGGTCTTCACCTTACCCGTCGCGGCTCTCATGGCTGCCGGCCTGTTCTGGATCTTTGTCCAGTTTGCTCCCAAGGGGTAAGCTGCCCAATCAAAGACGAGCCAAAAAACAGGTGCTTCGATACTATGAATCGAGGCGCCTGTTCTTTTTTTGGGCGCGGTTGATCCCCCATGAGTCTGAAAGCCAAATTAGAAGCCGTGGTCTACGCAGCAGAGGAGCCAGTAACCCTGGCCCAGCTGGCTGTCATCTTTGCGGATGAAGTTGCGCCGCTATTGAGTGAGGCATCTGAGCCGGAAGCGGAGCAGATCGAGTTGGAAGGCTTGGCTGTGGACGCCGACGCCCCGGCGGCAACCCCCGAGCCCACAAGCTCTGGTTCGGCAAATGGCGCTGCGCCGGAAGAGTCTTCGGTTGCATCAGAAGCCGGCGACGAGAAGAAGGCGGCCCGTGTGCGCGATCGCCGGGTCCGGCAATTCCTGCAGCAGGTGCTCACTGAGCTCATGGCGGACTACTCGAACAGCGAGCGCGGCATGGAAATCCGGGAGATTGCCGGTGGCTACCGCATGGCGACTAAACCCGAATACCACGACGCCGTGCGTGGCTTTGTGAAGAGCCTCAAGCCGCCCATGAAGCTTTCCCTGCAGGCGCTGGAGACACTCGCAGTGATCGCCTACAAGCAGCCGGTGACGGCGCCTGAGGTGAGCGAGATCAGGGGAGTCGACTCGGGCGGCGTTCTGGGTGGCTTGATCAGTCGTAAGCTGATCACGACTGCTGGCAGAAAGCCTGTGATTGGCCGGCCCATCCTCTACAAAACCACCAAGGAGTTTCTCCTCCGCTTTGGGCTGAAAGATGTGAATGATCTGCCCAGCATGGAGGAGTTCGAAAAGATGGCCGGTGAGTTGGCTGAGTCGGAAGCAGAGGGCGAGGCTCAGGACGCGGTCAATCTTTCCTCGGAAGCGGCCACTCCCGCCGAGGAAGCGGCTCCTATCGAGGCAGAACTGCCATCGGCGGAGTCTTCTGAAGAGGTTGCCGCAACCTCCGAAGAAGCTGCCCCATCGTCTGAAGAGGCCGTCGCAGAGCCGCAGACAGAGCACCAGGTATGACCGCCACCCAGGAGAGCGAGGGGGAGCGTAACGAGCAGCGCTTGCAGAAGATTGTTGCCGCTGCCGGCATCGCATCGCGACGCAAGGCGGAAGAGCTCATTACCTCCGGCCGGGTGCAGGTGAACGGGCAGAAGGTGACGGAGCTGGGTTCCAAAGCCGATCCGGAGCGCGATCACATCCGCGTGGACGGCAAGCTGCTCAAGAAACCGGAAAAATTCCGCTACTTCATGCTTAACAAGCCCAAAGGCGTCGTCACCACGGTTTCCGATCCCGAAGGCCGCCCCACGGTCATGAAGTTTTTCGCCCGCGCCGGGGCCCGCGTGTTTCCTGTGGGCCGGCTGGATTACCAGAGCGAAGGCCTGCTGCTGATGACCAACGACGGCGAATTGGCCAATGTTCTCACCAGCGCCGCCTCCAAGGTGGAAAAAACCTACCTGGTGAAAGTGAGCGGCAAACCAACCGAGGCGGAGCTGGAGCAGCTCCGCCGTGGGGTGATGATTGAGCGTGGGCGACGTGGGGAGCGGGACGGCCGCGTGATGACTCAGCCCGCCGGCATTACGCTGGTCCGCGACACCGAGAACCCCTGGTACGAAGTGATCCTGACCGAAGGCAAGAACCGGGAAATCCGCAAAATGTTCGAAGAAGTAGGCCATTTTGTCGAAAAGGTCAGGCGGGTCGGCTTTGGTCCCCTGGTTCTCGATGTACCACCGGGCGAAATGCGTGAGCTCGATGAGGCGGAAGTGAGCCAGCTGAGACGAGCCGCGCGCAAGAGAGCCGCATCCTCGGAGCAGCCTCAAAAGCCGGCGCGCCGGCCCAGATCAGGCCCCGCCACACTGCCCCGACCGGCCCGCAAACGCGCCAGGCGTCCGTAACTTCGCTGACGGAGGAGATTGTTGCCGCCGGTCGACACTCACAATGACGACCCACTATGACGTGCTCATTTTGGGAGCCGGAGCCGCCGGGCTGTTCTGCGCCATGCATGCAGGCCGCGGTGGCCGTCGTGTTCTGCTGCTTGAACATGCCAGCCGCATTGGCAAAAAGATCCTCATCTCTGGCGGAGGCCGCTGTAACTTCACCAACCTGCATACCACGGCAGACAACTTCCTCTCCGCGAACCCGCATTTCGCCAAGTCCGCGCTGGCTCGTTACACTCCCGCTGATTTTCTGGAGCTGGTAGAAAAGCACCACATCTCCTGGCACGAGAAGACGCTGGGCCAGCTCTTTTGCGACCGGGCAGCCAGCGACATTGTTTCCATGCTGGAACAGGAATGTGCCGAGGCCGGTGTGACCATCCAGGTGGCGACGCCGGTTCGCGAAGTGACCCATCATGAAGGCTTCCAGGTAGCCACCTCCACCGGCATTTTCTGCGCGGGATCTCTGGTCATCGCCACCGGAGGCCTGTCTATCCCGAAGATGGGCGCCACTCCGTTTGGCTACCAGGTCGCGCAGCAGTTTGGCTTGAGGTTGCAACCCTGCCGGCCCGCGCTGGTGCCGCTCACCTTCGGTCCTGAGGATCTCAACCGCTACGCCTCTCTGGCCGGCATATCGACCGAAGCAGTCGCCGCCGCTGGCCCCGTGCGCTTTCGAGAAAAGCTTCTTTTCACCCACCGCGGTCTCAGCGGCCCGGTCATCCTGCAGGCTTCTTCTTACTGGCAACCCGGCCAGCCTGTAACGATCGACCTTGCGCCTGGCCGCCTATGGACCGAACCGCTTCGCGCTCAAATATCGCAGCGCAATCTCGCCAGCGCCCGAACCGCACTCCACGCTGTACTCCCTCATCGACTCGCTGACCGCTGGTTGGCGCTACAGCCTCCTGCCGCGTGGACCAACCAGGGCCTCGCCGAGGCCGAGAGCGCTCTCCACCGCTGGACCCTCTATCCTGCGGGAACCGAAGGCTACGAGAAGGCTGAAGTCACTGCAGGCGGAGTAGACACCGCCGAGCTGAGCGCGCGAACCATGGAGAGCCGCAGAGTTCCGGGACTCTATTTCATCGGAGAAGTGGTCGACGTCACCGGGCATCTCGGCGGGTTCAATTTCCAGTGGGCCTGGGCCTCGGGTGCAGCAGCGGGGCGCGCCCTCGCGGGCCTCTAACTCACCGTGTCATTTGCGGGACAGGACGGTAGGACGCCTCAGGAATCTCCGCCAGCGTCGATTGCCACACCTGTTCTCCCAGCCCATAGAACTTGCAAAAGCTCATGATGAGGGGGCGCCATTTGTCCGGGTCGATGCGGTTTCGTTCTTCGTCCATGAGGAGGCGTTCATCCACATGGGTGCGCACGATCCTCACCTCAAATGCGATCGCAGTGGTGGGCTTGTCCGGCCGATTGCCGAATGGGTGCGTGCTCTCGAGCACAGCTTCGAGTTGCACCGGGCATTCCGAAACGCGCCGCGCACTCACAAGGTCCGAGGGAGTTGCGCTGAGGCCGGCTGCGCCGAGCTTATCTTTTTCGTGCCGGTATCCCATAGCCGCCTTGTGTGGCGGCACCGGATCTGATCCAGTAAGCCGTGCCAGCCGATTCACCGCGGCCACTTCTGCCACGGAAGGTAGATTCAGAACACATTCCTTCTCTCGCAGCAGGTTCTGCGCAGTATGCGACCGGGCTCCCAGTCCCAGCATGCAATTCCAACCCAGCCACCAAGCGGACGACATGGGAGCAACGTTGGTGGTTTCGTCAAGGTTGCGGTGCTTATGAGAATAACCGGAGTGCCAAAATAAAGGATCGAAGGTGCAACGTTGATGTGCATGTAGTCAGCTTGAACCGCACTCGGCCACGCGAGCTATCCGCTTCTTGCGTTCGTATCTGAGATTGATCGGTAGGGCGTAGAGTGTCTGCGGGAGAACCGGCCCGCACGAAATCGAGTCCCGCAGGGCCTACCCTGAGCTTGTCGAACAGGGACGGCTGAACTTAACCCAGGAAGCAGTTCCACAAGCGCTGGACTTGTCTGGCAGACAAACAGGAGTCCGAGAAGGCGGTGTTTTTTGCATTTCCAACTCACCACAAAAACGTCATCCTGAGCGGCTATGAGTTTCTTGGTTTTTCTTGTTTTGGCAAACCTAACCAGTTTTTCAGAACTCCCACAAGGCCATGTCGATCGGCTGCCGTCTAAGTGGCGAGTTCTCGATTTGCGCTGATGAACGACTTTAAGCCAACCGCCCAGCCGGACTGCGCATTGTGTCGTCCCTGTGGGACTCGTACATAAACCGCGGCCTACCCGGCACTTCCGTGCCGGGCTCCAGGTTATACCGTCCCTGCGGGACTGCAGGGGCTGCAGAGGCTGCAGAGGTTCAGGGACTGCAGAGGCTGCGGAGGCTGCGGAAAAGTGGAACAGAGAGGGAAGACGATATCCTCAGTGGCTAAAGCTGTAAAGCTCGTAGGCCATTTACCGTACGGCTGAAGCCGTGTCCTTCCTTCGATAACCTTCCTTACGCACAGCTCCTGGGGCAGCGCGTCCTTGCATTAGGCCCTGTGCCCAGGTTCCTCGAACCAAAGACTGATTGCCCAGAAGAGCACGATCAACAAGTAAACAACGATGCGAAAGAATGAAAAGAACACATAGTCGCGCATCTCACGGCCCGTGGTGAAATAGCCGCCTCCGGCCAGCAGCGCCGCGGAATACACACCGAAGCCAAAAGTGATGGCAGCAACGTGGCTGCGCCAGGAAAGCCGGAACGGACGAAGCAAAAAAGCAAGCACGATCGCCCATTCCACCATAAGCACGGAGAGCAGGAAGTGCATCAAAACCAGCGTCGTGCGCAGGGACGTGTGCCCCGGCGGCGCCAGGCGGTTAACGATTACGATCCCGCTGGCAACCAATAGCAGCGGCACGGTAAAGCGTCGGATGCCACCCAACGGCTGCAGGCTGTTCCAACTAAGCTCGGCCAGCACGGCACACTGCAGAAGAACGTCCGTGATGTCGATGATCATGGATGCAAACAACGGCGCAGGGTGACCGGAGACGCGCAACGCGGCGACCAGCCCTACCGAGCGCACCACATAAAAGATAATGAGGAGCGTAAACCACGGAAACCGTGCCACACGCTTGCGCTTAAAAAGTACGGCGAGAAGTAATAAGTGTTCGAGAAGTCCAGCGGCAAAGATCAGGTGGTTTGTCATCAATCCTTTTTCAGCTTGAAATCAGGGCTGGCAGAGCCGAGTGACCTTTACAGTCTAAAACTCGATTTTTGCTTTTCAGTCCAGGAAATCTGCTTCTTCGGGTGCACGGCGCAGACGAATCTGTCATCTCAGTAAGTGAGGTTGCGTAATGCCCCGTACCCACAACGATGTTGAAGCCGTAGTCATTGGTCTTTTCCCCCGCCCAAGCGATGCTCGCCGAGCTTTAACCGTGCTCCGTGAGCATCACTTTTCCGCAGATCAGGCGGCTGCTGCATTCCGCGACCCCGCCCCGGCACGGGTTGAGACCGAACGAGCCTCTGTGCCCGTCAGCGGGAGCGGCAACTGGTTCGGACAGTTAAGACAGATCTACCACGGAGACGATCGCATCGAAAATACCCAGTCGGGGGGAGCCACACAGGCCGGCCCGACCGAATTTGACTCGATGCTGTCACAACTCGATCTCTCATCGCAAGATGCGCTCGTTCTGAATAAAGATCTCGATCGCGGCGCCGCCATCATCACGGTAACTGCAGGCAGCCGCAACCCTGAGGCCCGAGCTCTGCTCGAGCAACACGGAGCACGCATCGTGCACAGCCACGAGTCGAAAGGCCGGGGGTTAACGGCACCGGGGCCCGAAGCCGTAGTCACTTCCACGCCTTTCACCTCACCGCGGGAAGCGGATCCTGGGCACATCCAACTCTTTGGCGAAGTGCTGCGCGTTCGCAAGGAGAAGGTAAACAGCGGAGAAGTGCACGTACGTAAGGAATCAGTCACACATATGGAGACAGTACAGGTGCCGGTCACGCGAGAGCAGTTGGTGGTCGAGCGCTCCGATGAGAATGGCCGCACCGTTCCGGAAAATTCAATTCGTGTTCCTTTGAGTGAGGAGCGAGTACACATCGATAAGGACACCCTGCTACGCGAAGAGTACAAAGTGGGGAAGCGAGAAGTAACGCAGAACGAATCGATCAGCGATCGTGTCCGCCGGGAACGTCTGCTGATCGACGACGCCTCTGCCAGGCACGGCAGCCAGTCGGGCACCGACTAAATCCTCCAGCAGAGGAAAAACACCAGCAACCACTTTCTATGTAACCGTCGCCCTTCCCTTTGTCTCCCGGCGCGCCGTCGAGGGGTCTGCAGTCCCCGTGGACCTTTCGCGAAAATGTTTTTTCGACAGAGTGGGCCTTACAGAATAGCCTGCATCCTATTAGTTGTAAGTGGCAGGAGTTACTCGCAGCGGACCAACCGCAACCTACAAACCCGAAGCACAAAGGACATTCTCATGGCTTATGAAACTGACGCAACTGACGCGGGCACGACGACGCCCGTAGTGGTGGGACTCTTCGACAATGCAAACGACGCTCATCAGGCAGTAAACCAACTCCGAGGCAATGGATTCAGCTCCAGCCAGATCGGCGCGGCTTTTCGCGGGCGGTCGCTTGACCGCTACCCGGAACGCGGCGACGCCACCACGCCATCGGGTACCGTGCAGCATGAAAATTGGTGGGAGAAGGTGAAGGATGCTTTTCGTTCCGACGACAAGGTCCAAACCCGGCGCGAGGTAGCCGCTGATTCTAATCTTGGGACTGATCCGTATGCCGAGGGAGAGTATGAATACGACTTCGCAGATGACGAGTTCCAGGGCTCCCTTGCGGGCGCTGGTATCCCAGCGGATCGGGCTGCTTATCTGACCCGCAATCTGCGCGCCGGCGGAGCGATCGTCACCGTGCGTGATGCGAATCGCGCCGCCGAGGCGGAGCAGATTCTGTCTGCGAATCACGGCAAAGTCCGGTACGAGGACGTCGCGAAGACTGATGTTGCGGGAACCAATTATAGAGCGGCGGAGGTAGCTGGAGCGGCCGTTACAGGAGCTGATTTCGCCAGAAGTGACCGCAGAGGAGATGTCGTCACACCCGGTCCTTTCGGAACCAATGATACAGATCGTGATCTCGCCGCAACAGATGAGACCGCAATCGATGCTGCAGATTCGACCGGTAGGGAAGTCACGGACACCGGTTATGTTGGCCGCCGGCGCACAGACGCTAATTATGCCGGCGACCGGGTGCAACTGTTTGGCGAAGTCTTGCGCGTGCATAAGGAACGTATCAGCCGTGGTGAGGTAAGAGTGCGCAAGGACGTAGTCACGGAGAACCAGACTATCGAAGTGCCTGTAACTCGCGAGGAGTTGGTGCTGGAGCGAGTCGCGGTTGCACCCAACACACCCGCGTCCTCAGCCAACATCGGCCGTTCCCAGGAAATCCGCGTTCCCCTTAGCGAGGACTCGGTTCGGGTAGAGAAGCAGCCGGTGGTTAGGGAAGAAGTCATGGTCGGCAAGCGCGAGGTTTCTGACGTGGCTCGGGTGGGCGACCAGGTGCGTCACGAGGAACTTCGCGTCGACTCCGACGTAGACACACCGAAGAGAACGGCGGCCGGAGAGGATGTTTCAGACGACGGTCGCCGTCGTGAATAAGGTCACGATGGAAATGAAAGCGGCATACAACTTTGCACGGATTCTGTCGATCGGGTTGGTGGTGGCTTTGTCCGCCGCCAACCCTTCTCTTGCCGCTGCAGCAAAGCAGTCGCCGACCGCAGGCGCGGCCCAACAATCCAACCAGTCGAGCGACATTGCGATCACGCGAAATATCCGTCGGGCGGTGATCAAGGATAAGTCCCTTTCCACCGCGGCTCATAACGTGACCATCATCACCAAAGACGGCAAGGTCACCCTGAAAGGCCGGGTAAGGTCGGACGCGGAAAAGCAAACCGTCGAGACGACTGCGGCCCGCGTCGCCGGTGCGGCAAACGTCGACGATCAGTTGACCACCCAATAAAAACAAAAAATAAGGAGAACAAGTATGGCAGGTCACTCGATTTTTGGCATTTACACCAACCGCCAGGGCGTGGAGGCGGCAGTACAGGCACTCAGGGATGCGGACTTCCGTAGCTCCGACATATCCGTTCTGGCCCCGGAAAACCTCGGCGACATTCGCGATATTGGCACCGTCAAGAGCACGAAAGCGCCCGAAGGCGCGACCGCCGGTGGTGCCTCCGGCGCAGTGGTTGGAGGTGTGCTCGGATGGCTGGTGGGCATTGGGGCGCTCGCAATCCCAGGCATCGGACCATTTCTTGCCGCTGGTCCTATCATGGCAGCGCTCGCGGGAGTTGGCGTAGGCGCCGCGGTAGGGGGAGTCGCCGGCGCCCTGGTAGGGTTCGGTGTGCCCGAGTTTGAGGCCAAGCGTTACGAAACCCGGTTGAAGAAGGGAGGCATTCTCATGTCGGTGCATGCCGATAGTCACGATTGGATATCCCGCGCCAAAGCCATTCTCGAAAAGACTGGGGCAGAAGACATTTCCAGCGCCAGCGAAAGTCGCGTCGCTTAACGTTCTCCTGGTCATCACTCTCCCGAATGAGTCACAATCTAGAAGCAATCCAGCAGCGTTGCGTGTGGGAGAGAGCACGATGGATTCTTCTGTGGCCGGGGCGGCTCTGCTTCCGGTTGTCTGGTCTCAATTTGATGGGCTGGACCTTCACGCCCGCCATTATGGGGAATGTCGCGGGGGCGATTTTTTCGATGTCCTCGCGGTAGGCCAACATGTTCTATTTCTCCTGACCGATATCGCCGCCCTGCAACTGCAAGCTCGTGAAGTGGCTTCCGAGGTGCAAAATATCTTCCGGCAAAGAGTTCATGAACTCTTTGAAGGCCCAGACGTAAACGAGTCCGATGCTCTTGCCGAGTTGGCGCACGCATTCAACCTCGCCCTGATAGAAGCCGCGCATGGGGTGCGTTTCGCGCCAACCTTCCTCGGTTGTTTCAATCTGGCCCATGGCATCCTCACCTACTGCAATGCAGGGAACCTGCTCGCCCTGGTGCGCTCTGAGGGAACCGTGCGCATTCTGGAGTCGAACGGAATGCCGCTCGGACTCTTCACTCACACCACGTTTGAAGCGGCGGTTCTGGCCCTTCAGCGAGGAGACGAGTTGCTGGTGGTCACCAAGGGAGTCACCGGGAGCCGGCGGGGAGGAACCGAATTTGGCGTTCAACGCGTCACCCGGACGCTAAGAAACACGACTGCGGCCTCGGCTTCCGCGATCTGTGAGGCAGTCCTCCACGAAGCGCATGGTTTCGCTCATCGTCCCTGGGCACGGTTCCTTAGCTTCTTCCATAAAAAAAAAGGATGCAACGAGGACGATTTGACCGCGCTGGCGCTGGTGCGCACCTAATCCTTCATTGCCACGCCTGGTGGTAAATGCGTTCGATCTCCTCCGCCGTCGGGATACGGGGGTTGTTCTGCGGAGACCCCGAGGCGAGCGCTTGGGCGGCCATGGTGCTTACCAGTGCGAAGTATCGCTCTTCCGCAATGCCGAACGCTTTAGGCGAGGGTACCTGCAACTCGGCGTTTCGTTCGTACAGCGCGCGAGTGAGTCGATCGACCGCAACCTGATCGCTGTCACCTGCCTGCGTCAGGCCCATGGTGCGGGCACATTCCGCATAACGTTCCCGGGCGGCCTCTGATGAGAAGGCCGTCACCGCCGGCAGCAGCATCGCGTTGGAGAGCCCGTGCGGAATATGGAAATGCGCACCCAGCGGCCGGCTCATGCCATGCACCAGGGCTACGCTTGCATTCGAAAAGGCCATGCCCGCCTGCGTCGCTGCGAGCATCATCGCTTCTCGAGCCTTTACGTTCTCAGGCTGGTGGAAGCAGGTTGGCAGCTCTCTCCAGATGGTTTTCATCGCCGACAGCGCCAGCGCATCCGTAAACGGATTCGCCTTACGGCTAACAAACGCCTCGATCGCGTGGGTTAATGAGTCAGTGCCTGTATCCGCAGTGAGCCGGGCCGGCATGGTCAGCGTCAATTCGTAGTCCACCACCGCGGCGGAGGGCAGGAGGGTGTCCCCGGCAAGCAGCAGCTTCTCCCCCCTTTCCACGTCCGTGATCACCGTAAACCGTGTGACCTCGGATCCGGTCCCGGCCGTCGTCGGAATCGCCAGGTGCGGCGGCCCGGCCAACGGGATCTCGTGCGGAACTCGATAGTCGCGTATTCTCCCGCCATTGGCGGCGAGCATGCCGATGGCCTTTGCCGTATCGATCGGGCTACCGCCGCCCAGGCTCACCAGGCTGTCGTGCGCGCCTTCCACGAACCTGCGAACCCCAGCATCCACCACCGCCGTGGTCGGGTCAGGCACGGTCTCATGGAAGATTTCGCAGCTCAACCCCCCGCCCCGTATCTGTGTGGCTAGTCTTTCGGCAAGCTGAGTCTTCATCAGGAAAGCGTCGGTCACAATCAGAGGACGTTTCGAGTGCAGCCGAGGGAGCAGTGTTGCTACGGTCGCGAACGACCCACCCCCAATCTTGAGGATGGGGGGAATCCTGATCTCAGCTGTCATCGGCATCTCTTAGGCCTTTTCTTCGCGATGTACCACGCCGGGCAGCTCTCAAAGCCTTTCTTTTCAGGCTCTACCAGCGGCAATCACACAGTTGGTGTATTGTTCCGGGACGCTTTGCACCGCCTAATTACGGTAGTACCTTGCCAGTCAGTGGCGAAACTCGAGCACATCGGGAATTTTACGTACCCATGCAGGCTTCTCACTTCTTGCGCATTGTCTCACGCAGGTGTTGAGCACTGTCCCTGTCATGTGGAAGGAATCGATGGCTTCTTTTCTGACCGAGTTAGACACCCGCCCGCTGGGCGTCACGGGTACGACTCCCTGTCCGGTCAACCTGACCAGGCTAAGAGGCCTGGATATAAGCGCGCGCTACCACTCAGACCGTTGCGGAGGCGATTTCTTCGATGGCCTGACGATTGGTTTTCGCCTGATATTTCTGTTGACCGATATCGCCGGACCGCGATCGGAGACGCACGCCATTGCTGCCCAGGCCCAGGTTGCCTTCCGGCAACGGGCTCAGGAGCTGTTCGAGCCTGCCGACGCGAACGAGTCGGACGCCATCGCCATTCTGGCGCACGATGTCAATCGATCATTGATGGAGGCAGCCAACGGCGTGCGCTTTGCGCCAACCTTTTTAGGTTGTTTCAACGCGAGTCTTGGCATCTTGACTTATTGCAACGCAGGCCGCGTTCTCGCCGTATTTCGCGATGCGAGGAGCGCGTGTGTTCTCGAGCGCGGCGGGGTTCCACTCGGACTTTTCACGCACGTCACCTATGAACCGGCGGTCCTCGCTTTCGAATCGCTGGACAAGCTGCTCCTGGTTACCAAGGGCGTCACCGAGAGCCGCCGCGGAGCCGCTGAATTCGGTGTGAAGCGCGTCGAGCGGCTGCTCGAACATTCCAACGGAGATTCAGCCGCTCAGATCTGCGACAACGTCCTCCGCGAGGCCTACGACTTCGGCAACCATCCCTGGTCGCGTATTTACGACTTCCTTTTCACCCGGCGGCAGCGCAGCAACGAAGATCTCACCGCCGTAGCCCTCGTACGCCGCTAAACATCCGTGACGGCTTAGAGTCCCGCAGGGACGCCTGAAAATCACCCGGTACGTAATTTGAGTTCACGATCGCGAGATACTTCAAAATGGTGTACCTGGGAAATCCTTCAGCCGTCCCTGCGGGACTGAATTGGTTCTCGATATCTTCCCAGGACTGCGTCCTGGGCTAAGTTCGGCCGTCCCTGCGGGACTGGGTTCTACTTTGTGCGGTTTCCCCATCACCGCGCAAACCGCCGGAAAAAGCTATTCGCCTTCCATTCCGGCCGCTGATCTGCATCCGCAACCCGCAGGGCCAGCTTCGCCAGGATCGCATCAAACTGCGCTGCGGCTGCGAGGTCAACCGGCTGGCTCACATCATCCGCGGGGCCGTGGTAGCGCTCGGCATACCACGCCTTAAAGGTCTTCTCTTCCGGAGAACCCTTCACCCAGCCGAACTTGAACGCAAGCGAAGGCACACCCTTCTTGATAAAGCTGTACTGGTCGCTGCGAATGAATCGATTGTGCTCCGGCTCCTTATCCGCTTGTATCTGCACCCCTGCCTCGCCGGCAACCGCGCGCACGTCGTCGCCCAGGGTTGACTCTCCCAGGCCTTGTACCTCAAGGTATTTCAAAGGAAACAGTGGAAGGTACATATCCATGTTGATGTCGGCGACGATTGGCCCTGGCACGGTAGGATGGGCGGCAAAATACTGAGATCCGAGCTCGCCCTTCTCCTCCCCGGTGACCGAGAGAAACAAAATCGAGCGCTTCGGTTTCGACCCCTTCATCGCGCGCGCAATCTCGATCAGCGATGCATCGCCCGAGGCATCGTCCATCGCTCCGTTGTAGATACGGTCGCCTTTGACCGGCGCGCCAATGCCGAGATGGTCAAGATGCGCACTGACTACCACGTACTCCTTTTTTAGCTGCGGATCACTACCCGGCAGAACCGCCACCACATTCTCGGATTTCACCTGCGAACGAGTCATGCCCACCCGTGCCTGAACCTCCACTGCTAGAGGAAAGTGAGGCAGTGGCTTATCTTCGTTCAGCGCGGTAAGAATCTCCTGAAAGCTATGACCGCTCCCGGCGAAAAGCATCTCTGCTTTTGCAGGATTGAATAAGATGCCGACGGAGAGCGGAGGCGGGGCGTCCTTACCTGGGTCGGCGAGCTCCATGCGCGGCTGGAACCGCGATGCCGCAATGCGCGACCACGGTATCTCGGCACTCTTGGGATTCTGGATGACAATCGTGCCGATAGCCCCTGCCTTGGCCAACGCCTTGCGGCGCTCTTCTCCTGATTGATAATGGGCTTTCACCGGACCCGGCATGTCGCTGGGGCCGCCCGTGACCAGGACCACAATTTTGCCCTTCACATCCTGGCCCGCGAGATCGTCGTAGTGAGATTCGGGGACGGTCAGCCCGTAGCCAACAAACACCGCACCGGCTTTCACCTTCTCTGCAGCATGCGAACTCACTCCGAGGATGGCGTCATCCCCCAGCTTCACGGGTTCCGTTTTGCCGTCGCGCAACAGATCGAGAGAGCAGCGGGATTCGTCAATCTTCACCACCTGGAAGTCCATCGGTTGGCGATAACCATCAACCCCGGCCGGGTCTAATCCCGCAGCGCGAAATTGCTCGGCCATGTAAATCGCGGCCTTCTCGAAGCCGGGGCTGCCGGTATTGCGCCCTTCAAGGCTATCGTCCGCGAGATACTGCACGTGGGACCACCACTGCTTGCCCAATGCATTCCAGTCAGTGTTCTGTGCCAGGGCGGCGCCTCCGGCAAGTGTCAGGGCAACGCAGATCTTCATCCCGCTTGTGAATCTCACCTACGATCACCTCACTACTGCGAATGTAACTCAAAAAAAGGACGCTCCCCTAAGGGAGCGCCTTTTTCGCCGGCCCACTTGCCGTGCGCAGCTTACTGCAGGTTTACGCCAGGAAGAACGCCCGTCCCTTCAACACGAACGGCATACAGTTGTGAGGGGTTGATGTCGAGGGCCTTGAGGATGGTGGGGGCCACCTGGGCGGTGCCCACTTCCGCGTGGACTGTCTTGGAACGAAAGGACGGATTCGACAGGAGCAACATGACATTGGTGTCGTCATGCGAGAAGCCGCCATGTTCGGACAGCTTCTTTTTGCTGCCGGAGTAAGTGACACCGACATTCGGGGTCACGATGATGTCCGGTGTCCGCGGATCTATGGTTGGGTCGTTGAAGTTGAGGGCAACGGTGGGACCGTAGTAAATCTGCCCCAGGCCAATGCCGGTTGAGGAAGCATTGTCTTCGAGGATTTTGACACTGGCTTCTGTGTCTGCGGAGTTCTTCAGCCAGATCAGCGAAACATCGTCTTCGGTGGGGCCAATGCCGGTCGGGTTGTTGGTGGATTCAGAGTCGGGAATGAAGCCCGCGTTCGAGAGCAGCGTAACGGGCGACGTTCCATTAATCAGTTGTGAGACGTAACGGCTGGAATCGATGGGCGACTGGCCGTGCTTGGCAGTGATCACGATCAGGGTCGAGTCGTAAAGACCCTGCGACTTCAGCTCGCTCACCCACGCGCCGATGGAGGCGTCGACGAACTTGATTTCACCCAGCAGCGCCGCGGTGGGTGTGCCGGCAGCATCCAGATACCCCCCAGTGGTGTTGTTGCTCGGTTCAATTAGTTTTTGACCCACACTCACCGCCTGAAAATTCATGCCAAAAATGGTGGGCACCACCGTCTTCTTGGTACCGAGGTGATCCTTCCCGTCGATCTCGTTAAGGATCGCATTCACCTTCAACTGGTCATAGCACTGGATGTTCTGGAAGCTGTTGGTCCAGGCGGTTACATCTGAACCCGGATCAGGCACCGTGGAGCAGGAGATACCGGTCGGTGTTTTCACCCCCGGGAGTGCGACTACGTTGGAGTTGATTTCAGGAGAGTAGAAGTCGTCGAGCGCGACCGGGCCCAGGCCGCTGGCAACCGAGGAGTAAGCCGGGTGCTTGTCCGACCATGCCGCGTAGCCCCCTGCCTTGTGGATCACGCTGAAGATACTATTGGCGCGGACGAAGACCCAGGGAAAGACAGGATTGCAGCCGTTGTTGGGGTCGCGAGGAAGTTTCTTCGGATCGATCGAGTTCAAACCGCCATCCGTCAAGGATGCACCGGGAGCTCCACCGTTGAGTTTGGTCTGGTCGATATCGATGCCTTCTTCGTACTCGGTCGTGGTGCCGGTCGGGTTCGCGTAAGGCGTGCAAGGGCCGGCTGCGACACCATTACCCGTAGTGGACGCCGGCGCATCGTAGCTGCGTGAATAGGCCACATCGTAATAAACGCCGGTTAGGGCGGGGCTTCCCCCGGTGACGATGGCGGTCAGGCCGGGGAACGAATCCGAAGGCTTTGAAGTGCTGGCCGCAACGTAGTTGACGCCGGTCTTACGGAGCGCTGCAAGTGCGGGGCAATAGGGATCGCCGTCATTGACGGTGCTGATCCCTTTAGCGCAGTTCTCAAAATCCGCCGCATGCATGCCGTCGATGCTGACCAGAAGAACTCGCTTGATAGCTCCTTGGCCGAGACTGTCTTGTGCGACCGCAGAAGCTGCTGAACACGCCGCCGCGAGGGAAAGTACAGCGATTGCTGTTTTCATTACTACCTCCGGGAACAATGGTTACTAGACCCCGCTGGGGGTTTACATTTCCGGAGGGTGAATATTCAATGAAAAGTCTTACTATGTTAAGACTGGCTGGACGCTCGAGCGTCTGTTACCGCTGCGTTCTTGCGCAGCTCCACCTAGCGCGATTTAGGCTTGGTAGGAAATAGCTTGGCGCGCCGCGCTGTCCACTCGTCTGTGGCGAATAGCGTGGGTCCGATTTCGATCAGCCGAGGAATCATGTTGAAGACGGAGACCGGGCTCCACAGTTTTCCCTCGCGGGTGCGAAATCCCTTCTCATTCAGATCGCTGGCTATGTTTGAAAAGGGAAAGTCCTGCACGATGAGATCCATCATCTGGGTGAGCGCCATGCGCTCGCGGGGATGAAACTCCAACCGTTGGCAATCGTCCGATATGCGAAGACCATAAGGAATATCTTCGCTAAAAGCCCCTTCCGAGGGGGCTTCATCTCCGGGCAACTCGCGCCGCCACTCGATCGACACCAATTGCCATCCGGCGGCCGTCCGTTGCTGCATCAGGGATGGGCTGAATGGTCCGGAAATAACATCGCGTATCCGCTCAAAGTGCGCCATGGAGTCGCCTCGCCTAAGATCAGTCTATGTACTTGTACACGCACACAAGCAATTAATGCACCGCTACAAAAAGCCAGGCAAGCACTTTCAAGCACCGTACTTTCAGCGACTTGTATGGGAGAGGAAATCTCACAGCAGGCAGGCATGTGTGCGAAATCGTAAAACCGTGTTCGCCGCCGGACACAATCCACCTGGCATACCATCGCAAGGTTGGAGGGAATCGGACCGGTGCCCCGTGTTCGCCTCAGCATTGCAGAGACTCCCGGACCTGTGTACCGTTACCCGTGCCATGGTATTCGCCGATCTCGATCTCTCCCAGCGACTCGAGCGTGCCGAAGGGCAGGCGTGCCTGGAGTTTGCGGAATCGCGCCATCGTCTCGATCCGGAGAGCGGCGCCGCCTGGATGCAGTGCGCGGGCGCAAATGTAGTCTTCGACGGGGTCGACTCACCGGTTACGCAAACCTTCGGCCTGGGACTCTTTGAGCCGTTGACCTCGGGATCCCTGGACCAGATTGAGCGCTTTTTCCAGGACCGCGGAGCTGCCGTAGTACACGAGGTAAGTCCCCTGGCGGGTATCGCGACGCTCGATTTGCTATGCGCGCGAGGCTATCGGCCGATCGAACTCAGTAGCGTCATGCACCACCCCGTCGACCTGCCTGGCCCAAACAAAAATGGCGCAGTAACCGTGCGGGTGGCGGCTCCGGAAGAATCCGCGCTCTGGTCGGAAGTCAGCGCGCGCGGATGGGCGCATGACAATCCAGACTTGCGAGGATTTCTTCAACAATTCGGCGCCATCGCGTTTGCCCGACAGCAAAGCGTGCACTTCATCGCCGAACTGGAAGGCCAACCCGGGGCAGCGGGCGCCCTCAGTCTCCACGACGGCGTCGCACTCTTCGGTGGCGCAGCCACGGTCCCGGAGATGCGACGGCGCGGCCTACAGGCAGCCCTGCTGGAAGCCCGCATGCGCTATGCCTTCGAACATGAATCCGTGCTGGCCATGATGGTGACCGAAGCCGGCAGCCAGTCTCAGCGCAACGCCGAACGCCTGGGCTTTCGCATTGCCTACACCCGCACCAAGTGGCGCCTCACTTAGCTTCCCTCAGAAAAATTTGCACCTATCCACGGTACGGACGTGCAACTCCGTCGGTTGTCATTAGGACCCGAGCGTAGCGCAGTGGAGAGATGCGGGTTTTTAGGCGGGTGGAGCGGAAGGTGCCGGTGCCTTCGGCTCCGAGCATGGCTGCAGTTTGCATTCCTCTGCAGGCACGGGAAGCGTCCTGCGTGACGCCGGCTTGCTCACGGTCTCCTCATCGCCGACATTGAAGACCGGTGTGCCCTTGGGCAGCTTCAGACGGCCATCCACCAAATAAGCAACGACGACTCCGCCCGTCACCTGAGGTGCCAGAAAGGCCATTGGGAGGAGATACTTCTTGCTCTTGACCAGCGACTCGGCAACTCCATCCACCGGGTGGCTGCGAGGAATATTCCCGGGTACCTGCTCAATAACAAACGCGGTCATGTCAAGCTCCGGATTCTTCTTGCCGTAGCTGACCAGCGACCGGGCGACCTGCTTCGGAGTCATCAAGCCCACATCAGCGAAAAAATTACGGTGGATCGCGTGAGGCAGGTAGATGTTGAGAACCACCCGGGAAAAGTCGGCGCAGTTGTGGAACAGAATGTTGAAGTGCCCGACATTGCGGCGATCGTTGAAGGTATTGATGAAGCGCTGATCCTGTGCCGGCGTGCTGTCCACCTGGAAACCATGGATGGTCCGGTTGTACGATTCACCTACCAATTCGGTCCACTCGCCTTTTGGAGTCCTGCCGTGCCGGTCGTCTGGTGCGAGACCAAGCAGGTGCTCTTTCCGGTAGGCATCGCGGAGGGCAGCGACCTGTGCTTTGTCCACGATCACGGGAATGTCGTTGGGCGAATCGACCGCGTATAGGTAGCCAACCAGCGGGACAGCAAGCCAATCGTAGCCGTCAATCTTGTGGTAGCGGCTGATGACGACGCCATATTCGCCGTCATGGCAGGGCCGAAGCATAGTGGGGGTCTCGGCGCAGATATGGTTGAAATAGACGGCTGCATGCCCGGTGGGGTTCATCGCTCCGAATCCGCCATAGGGCTCTTCCATAAGCAGGGCCACCGAGGCCTGCCCATCCGTTGCCGCTCCCACGAGCAGGCAGGCCAAAAGGATTCGAACTCGGATGCCAATTCCCATAGGTTGATATGACCCGCAAGTGGCTTCAAAGTAGCGCCAACACCTGACGCGAACCTTCCGCGGTAAGATGCATAAGCAAGCCCGCAGGGTGCAGGCATTACCGCAGTAACTGCCGCTAGCTTCGCGGATCTGCCACGCGGCCCATAAATAGTATGCTGGCCGAACGATTGTCGCGAATCATGAATACAAATGGATGGTCGGCACGGAAAACGGGCGGAGGCGCCTCTGGAGCGCGTATGGCCAAGGCCCTCATCGTCACCGCGGTCGCCGCCGCCGCTTCGGTTCCTTCTTCGTTTACGTCGATATAAGCCTTATGGATTACCTGGGAGATAGCGAAATCGCGACGGCCGGTCATCCCTGAAAAGTCGGCGCTCGAAGAAAATGCCTGTGGCATTCCCATCGCTCCGAGCGTGGAGCCAAGCTCGAACTCTTGTGTCATTTTGAACTTGGGCATAGTCACGATCACTTTGGATACTGAGACCAATTGACGCAGCCATTGCTGCAATTTGGAGTCGGTCAGCGATTGCTCCAGCCCACCCAGGCCGCCGGGATCTTTGGGCAGAAAGACAATCAGCGACAGTTCCTTGCTCTTGTAAGGAATTTCCAGAACCTGAAAACTCCCTCCATCGAAATAGCTGAACCTGCCTTCGCGGTGCATCAGCGGCGCTGTCGTCGTCTGCCCCGGGGACAAATGGAAATCCTCATTTCTGGTCTGCGCCTTGTCGAATTGCGTCTCCCAGTCCCCTTTGAAATAGATAGCATTCGTAAGCACCAGCCGTGTGTCCGACCGCAGGGCACCGGGCTGCAGCAGGTTTTTGATCTTGTCCTGAGTCTTTTGCTCCACCCATTGGTTAATGGTCAATCGTGCCGCTTCCGTCGCGCCCTTGAAATTTACCTGGTTCAATCCCGCGCCATAATTCGTCTTGAGGAGGTTGAGAAAATCATCGAGAAAGGTGTAGCCCTCCTGGGCCCACAGAGCATTCGCCACGCTTAGCTGGTAGCCTTGATGCGCCGCGTTGAGGTCGCTCAGCAGCGCTCCCATTGCCGGTTGCAGCTTTGCCGGCGGCAGTGTGAAGTGCAGTGTTTTCGCCATCTGGGAGGCGGTGCCGCCGCGCGCCCCGGCATAAGCCATGGCCAGTGCCGTCGAAATGCTTTCCGGCGAGAAAAAGAGATTGCCCCCCTGCTTTCGCAACTGCCCATACAGCGCGACCGCGAAGGCATTGTTGCCCTCGACCGCCCTCGTTCGGTCAGCCGCAGCCGTTGGCTTCATCTCCGCTCCTGACGCGCGTGGCCCTAACGCCAGGCATGGAATAAGTAGCGACAATAAAAGTTTCACCCCGACCCACCTTAGGATGCGCGACCATTGCGGCCCTTCGGTGGTCACGTCCGTCCGTTGATCATAAGCCTTAAGCCGGCGGCTCACTGATTGAGTGACGACGGCGGTTTTTAACCGGGCTAGCAAAACGGGGCGGTCGCCTCGGAGCGCTGATTTCGTATAAGCTGTTGTCGCAAGGTGGCAATCCCGGAGGTTCTGATGTCTCTGAAGAAGCCCCTGTTGGTTGCGATATGTGGGGTCATGTTGTGCGTTGGGGCGGCATACGCGCAGGTTGTTGTTCGTATCGGCCCCCCGCCGCCAGTCGTCGTTGAGCGTCCGGGACGGGCATTGCATGCGGGTTGGGTTTGGATACCTGGTTATTACCGCTGGAACGGAAGGCGGTACCTCTGGTTCCCTGGACGCTGGGCGGCGCCACCCAGGCCTCGTGCGGTCTGGATCCCCGGCCGCTGGGTCCCTCGCGGGGGCGGCTGGGTTTACATCAACGGATATTGGCGTTAACGTTAGCGGATTGAGAAGGGGGTCGGCATCTACGCCGACTCCCACCGGCTAAGGCCGGCATATTTCAGCAATGCGATGAGAGAGCGCATTTCCACGTCAACGGTGGACTGAGGCGCTTCAGTGAAACGCTGCACTTGATACCTCATCAAGTGGTATTGGGTGATATCCTCCAGCCGCACATCGAACATGTCTCCCCATCTCTCCAGAAAGTCAGCTCGAGGATCCTTCCAGACCGCAGCAGCTTCCTTGATGGTCATCGTGCTGGAAACATTTATTACGTTCGAGATGGCGTGATCCCTCCCATCGCAGGGGGCGATAGTGGCTCCGCCGCTGCTTCTATCGGCTTAACTTTGTTAACGCCCAGCCAGGACGGTGAGCCAATTTGGAGTGTAAAGATATACTAAACGTTAATCAAGGTTAACTCACCTGATCGCACTTCGGCCCATCAAATTGGAACCGTGCCTGGTGACAGCTACCCGGAGGAGCTACCCATGAGCGAACCACAGCCAGGTCATATTTTGCAGGTAGGTACCGGCTTCTGGGCCTCTAAGGTTCTGCTCAGCGCCGTGGAAATGGGGCTATTCACGGAACTGGCCCAACGCCCCGAAGATCTTGAAACCCTGCAAGGCCGTCTTGGGCTGCATCGGCGCTCGGCACGCGACTTCCTCGATGCGCTGGTCGCGCTTAAATTTCTTGAACGAATGGACGGCAAGTACTCCAACACCGAATCAACCGACTTCTTTCTCGACAAGCGCAAGCCCTCTTACATCGGTGGCATCCTGGAGATGGCCAATCACCGCCTCTATCCTTTTTGGGGCCATCTCACTTCGGCGTTGCGGACCGGTTTGCCGCAAAACGAGGCCAAAGACGGTGCCCCCGACCCCTTTGTGGCGCTCTATGCCGATCCAGCGCGCTTGAAGGAGTTCCTGCGGGCAATGACCGGCGTGAGCCATGGCGGAAACATCGCCATCGCCCGAAAGTTCCCCTGGGCCCGCTACCGCACTGCCGTGGATATAGGTACCGCCCAGGGCGACTTGATCACCCAGGTGGCTCTGGCCAATCCGCATCTCAGCGGGATCGGTTTTGATCTCCCGGCCGTCGCACCTGTCTTTGAAGAATATGTTGAAGCCAACGGTCTCGCGGACCGGGTGAAGTTTTGTCAGGGAAGTTTCTTCGACCAGCCGTTGCCCAGGGCGGATGTAGTCATGATGGGCCACATCCTGCACGACTGGGATCTGGACACAAAGAGGATGTTGATCCGCAAAGCCTGGGAGGCATTACCACCGGGCGGTGCTTACATCGTGTATGAAAGCATCATTGACGATGATCGTTCCAGCAACGTCTTTGGCTTGTTGATGAGCCTGAACATGCTGATCGAAACCCCTGGCGGTTTTGACTACACCGGCAGCGACTGTACCGGCTGGATGAAGGACGCCGGCTTCCGCGAAACCCAGGTAGAGCATCTGGTAGGCCCCGACTCCATGGTTATTGGCTTCAAGTAACGTCAACCGCAGATCTCTCCACTCCGCTGCGCTCCGGTCGAGATCGGCCGGCTTCTTTTTGGTCACACTCCCTCGTCGACGCAGCCCACTGGAGCATGCCTGTGAATCTGTGCCCATCATTCATGAGCGCCACTCGTGGTGCCATCATATATTTTTTCACCAAACGGCTATACGGCGTATACCCATCACCTATACACTGTATAGGTGATGGATCAGGCGACCGAAGAACGAATAGCGGAGACGGCCCTCGAACTCCTTGAAACAGGGGGAGAGGACGAGGTCAGCATGCGGCGGGTGGCGGCTGCCGTGGGCATCACCCCAATGGCTATTTACCACCACTTTGCCGACAGGAGGGCGCTGCTCAACTTCGTCGTCGATCGTGAGTTCACCAAATACTCTGAATCCCTGCAGGCGGCTCCCCGGCGCGGCACCTACGAGTTCCAGATCCTGAGTTGCATGGACGCTTACGTCGACTACGCCTTTGCGCACCCGCGTATCTTCGACTACGTCTTTGCCGAACCGCGGCCGGGTGCGCGCCGCTTTCCCGAGGATTTCCGCGCACGCCGTTCCCCCACCCTGAATCCGGTGGCCGATCTTTTGCAGAAAGCGATGGATGCCGGCTACCTGAAGCAGGACGACGTGTGGGAGCTTGCGATGGAACTCTGGGCCCATACCCATGGTTATGTCTCCCTTTACCGCGGAGGCCGGTTCGCTCTGTCAGAGAAAGACTTTCGCGCCTTGGTACGGCGTTCTATCAGGAGGATGCTTTATGGCCTTAAAACTTAGTGCGAACGTTCTTGTCGCCCTGTGCCTCACCGCTTCGGCTGCCTTGTTCTTCTTTGGCACCGGACTGACTCCGGTCTGGATGCTGCTGTGGCTGGCGCCCATTCCCGTCTTGTGGCTCGCGCCCCGCATCCCCGCCGGACAGGCATTTCTCATCGCTGCCGCTGCCTATATGCTCGGCGCCCTCAACATCTGGTTTTACATGTCTCTGGTGACTCCGGTATGGGTTACCCTGCTGAATGCGATTGTCCCAGCCTGCTTATTTGCTACCGCCGTGGTACTGTTTCGCCACCGCGCGGTGCGCGGCCGGCTATGGCAGGCGGCGTTGATCTTTCCGGCGTTCTGGGTGACCTACGAATATGTAACCTCGTTAGTATCGATTCATGGCACCATCGGAAATATCAGCTACAGCCAGATGAATTTCGTGCCCATTCTGCAGCTGGCCGCGGTGACCGGGATCTGGGGCATCAGCTTCTCCATCCTGTTTTTTGCGGCCACGGTAGCGGCCCTACTGGGCCAGGGTCCAACGCGGCAGAAGCAGGCCCTTGCCGCCATGGCGGTGCTGTTCTTTGTCGGCGTTTTCGGTTACGGATTCGCGCGCCTCGCGCGTTCACCCAAAAACGAGCCCACGATCAAGGTCGCTCTGCTGGCTTCCGACGATTCGCAGATGGTGCTTGCGTTCACACCCGAGCAGACCTTTTGGATGTGGGACCAGTTTGCCAAAAAGATACGTACGCTCGAGGGGCAGGGAATCCAGTTGTTCGTGCTGCCGGAACACAGCGGTTCCGTTACAGATGCATCCCTCGCTGCCGCGGACGAGAAGCTCGGGGCCTTGGCCAGGGAGGCGAACGCCTTCGTTGCCATTGGGGTCGACCGCATCCGGCCGAACATTGCATGGAACGAGGAGAGGCTCTACGCACCGGACGGGATGCTGGTCACGACCTACCACAAGCATCACCTGCTACCACACTTTGAGGACCGGTTCACGCCCTCGACCACGCGCTCCACTGTGAAAGAGCCTTCGGGCACGTGGGGACTGGAAATCTGTAAAGACATGGATTTTCCTCGCTTGAGCCGGCAATACGCGAACGACGGCGTGGGGCTGATGATCGTTCCCGCCTTTGATTTCAGCCTGGATGGCTGGGCACACGGCCGCATCGCGGCCATGCGCGGTGTGGAAGGCGGATTCAGCATCGCTCGTTCCGCCAAGCGAAGCATTCTCTACGCGAGCGACGATCGCGGACGCATCCTGGGTGAGCAGGACACTATGTTCCTTCCCTTCGCCACCGTGATCACCTCGGTTCCCGTGCATCACGATGTGACTCTCTACTCACGCTGGGGCAACTGGTTCGCCTGGCTCGCCATTGCACTGTTGGCGGCCTTGCTTGGCGAAGCACTGTTGCTACGCTCGAGACCCTGAACAGGAAAAATCCGCCCTCCCCTTTGTCGTCAGACCGGGGAGTCATGCCTCAGAATTTTCCTCTTGACTTGTACTAGTAGACTAGTACATTATTAATCTGTATGAAAACCCCGCTTCCCGTCCGGCGTACCTTCAGCTTCCGCCTTGACATGCAGAGCGGCGTGCCTCTCTACCGCCAACTCATCGACCAGGTCCAGGCTGCCATTGCTGCCAGCCTCCTCGTCCCAGGCGATCAACTCCCCACCGTCCGTCAGGTTGCCGTAGACCTCGAGATCAACCCCAACACCGTCATGCGGGCTTATCGCGAAATGGAAATCCGCGGCATCCTCGATACTCAGCAGGGCACCGGCACCTTTGTTGCTCAGCAGACGATTGATCGTGACGCACTCGAGCATTCACGCGGCTTGGAGCAGTTAGTCGAAGAGTTTGCGGCCAGGGCCGGCGCGGGCGGCTTCCATCTTGAAGAAGTGATGACCGCCCTGCGCGACCGCATCGCAGAAGGCAAGCAGGGAAGAGCCATGAAACCAAAAGGAGATAAACGATGAGCAACACGGGCAGAACCTTAGCGGTAGATATAAGCGGGCCGGGAATCGCAGCCCTTCTAGTTTGTCTGCTTGCCGGCCTTGCCGCTAGCAAACTGCTTCATTCGCCCGCTCCGCTGCTTGCCGCCATCGCAGTCGGCATCTATCTCATGTTCTCGATCAAGATTGTGCAACAGTGGCAGCGCGTCGCCATCCTCCGTTTCGGTCGCTACCGCGGCCTTCGCGGCCCCGGCCTCTTCCTCATCGTGCCAGTCATGGACACGCTCAGCCGCTTTGTCGATCAACGCGTTCGCGTGGCGACCGTGACCGCCGAATCCACCCTCACCCGCGACACCGTTCCGGTTAACGTCGACGCGATTATCTTCTGGCTGGTGTGGGACGCCGAAAAATCCATTCTCGAGGTCGAGAACTTCACCGATGCCGTGAACATGAGTGCCCAGACTGCGCTGCGTGAATCCATCGGCCGCCACGAACTCGCGCAGATGATCACCGAGCGCGAAAGCATGGGCCAGCAACTGCAGCTGATCCTCGATGCCAAGACCAATCCCTGGGGCATCACCATTCAATCGGTAGAGATTCGCGACGTCCGTATCCCCCAGGCCCTGGAAAATGCCATGTCCCAGCAAGCCCAGGCCGAACGCGAACGCCAGGCTCGCCTGATCCTTGGCGATGCCGAAACCCAGGTCTCCATCAAGTTCGCCGAAGCTGCCAGGATCTACGGTGACAACCCCGGCGCCCTCCACTTACGCGCGATGAACATGCTCTACGAAGCCATGAAAGAAAAAGGAGCGATGGTCATCGTTCCCTCAACCGCTGTAGAAACGATGGGCCTGGGCGGGACACTCGCAACCGCAACCATTGGCCGCGAGCGCTAGCCGGTCCATCAGAAAAGGAGAGTATCAGCCATGAAAGTCCTCAACCAATGCATCATCGTCGCATCCTTGCTCGCCGGTTCGATCGCCGTCTATGGACAGACTTCCCTGGTTGGCAAGTGGCACGGCACGGAGAACAATCTTCCGACCGTCGATCTCAACATCGAACAGAACGCCGGCCAAGCCACGGGAAGCGCCATCTTCTACCTGATCAAACGGGACTCTGTCGGTGCCACTCCATACGTGTTTGCCCACGCCAGCACTCCAATGGAGAACCTGAACTACACACCGGAAAAGCTGACTTTCGATATGCACCGCAAAGATGGCTCGTTGGTCAGCTTCCGGGTGGAACTCGTCGACTCCGGCCACGCGAAGCTATTCCGCACCAGCGATCATGACCCGGAAGGCACGGGATTCCCGCTCGTGCGTGTAAGCCCATAACTTGATTATCGAAAGAACGGCCTTACCCAATCGGGATACGCAGCAATTCCCAAAATCGTCTCTTGCCTTCTAACGTAACCCGGACGGCGCGAGTGCCGCGAATGGGGGCAACCCACCTCAGTTCTACGAGACGCTTGTACATGGAGCAACCGAGAGGGCCGGCAAGGTGGTGCCGGCGCTCGGTCCAATCAAGACAGCGGCGAGCATGCGTGTCGGGGGTGTCTTCAGGGATTTCGATGCCGAGTGATTGGAACCAGGTTCGTCCAGACGGACTGACGCCGTAATGCTTGGGACCGGAAACCCTCAGCAATCTGCGCTGTTCAAGCCCTTCGACGATTTGAACGCCAAGCCAGCCGGCGAGATGTGCGTAGCAAGTGCGCGCGTGGGCCAGGCTGCCCGCCGTCACCGGAGGCGTCGCCCTTCCCTCGGACTTCGGTCGCGTCGTGAGCACCAGCAGCGCCTCAATCGCGTCCGCGACCTCCGGACTCGACAGGCGATAATACCGGTGCCGTCCCTGCCGCTCTACGATGAGTAATCCTCCATCGATCAGCCGTGCAAGGTGGCCGCTCGCGGTTTGCGGCGCGACATTGGCGATCGAGGCGAGTTCTCCCGCAGGCAGGGCCAATCCGTCCATCAGACTCAGCACAATCGCAGCTCTTCCCGGGTCGCCCAGCAGATTCGCGGTCAGGGAGAGATCTTGATTCACGCTACTATTCTTTCACCAAAAAAGACGCGATACTTCGGCCTGCACCGAAATGTTTCGCCGGTGTTCGCGGGTAGCCTCAAGGTCATGGAGGTAGTTCATGATCACACTCCCAGGCGCTTGGCCGCCCCAGTAAAGCTTTGTGTTTGAGAGACATGCATAAAGAACTGCAGCTCGTTAAGGTTCGTCATGATTGTTCCTGTAGGGCAACAGTGTATTCCGCCTGAATTCATTGTTTCATGGTTCGCGGGCCACGAATGCGAATCCATTCTGCAGGCAGTAAGAAAGTGAGACAGCAAAATGTATCTCGTAACCGGAGCAACAGGAAATGTAGGCCGCGAAGTGGTGAGTCAGCTTTTGGCCCAGGGGCAGAGCGTAAGAGTCTTCACCCGCGACGCCGCCAAAGTAGCCCAGTGGGGCGATCGAGTCGAAGTAGCGATTGGCGACTTCACCCACCCCGAAACCTTCGCGCAAGCCGTCACCGGTGTCGAAGCCGCCTTCCTCATGAACGGCGCGCTCGACGGAGGAGTATTCCGCCAACTCATCGCCGCCGCCAAGGCTCAGGGTAATCCGAGAATCGTGTTTCTCTCCTCGCTCTTCGCGGGTCTTCCTGAATCGTCGATCGGCCAATTCCACAAAGACAAAGAAGACGTCATTCGGGCGTCCGGCTTATCAGGAAAATTCGTCCGCGCCGGCGGGTTCATGACCAACGCCTACCAATGGCTGGGCACCATCAAAGGCGAGGGCGTGGTTTACAACTCCATGGGAAGCGGCAAGGCCGCTCCGATTGCCCCCGAAGATATCGCCGCCGTCGTCGTTCACGCGCTGGTCGATCCCAATCCTTCGTCCGAGGTTTTCGAGGTCACAGGAAGCGAACTGCTCAGCGTGCCCGAGCAGGTGAGCATTCTGGCACAAGCTCTCGGCAAGCCGATTCAAAGCGTCGATGTGCCGACAGAGTCAGCCGTTCAGGGTCTCCTGCGCGCTGGGCTTCCGGCCCCTGTCGCGAAGGCAGTCGCCCAGTCCTTCGAGCTGATTCGTGACGGCCGTGCGGCGGTGGTGAAAAATACCGTCCAGCAAGTAACCGGAAAGCAGCCCAGAACCTTTCAATCGTGGGCGCAGGAACACGCGGTACGCTTTGCCTGAGGAACCAACGTGCGGACTTTCATCAGCGCCGCGCGGCCTGATTTCACTGCGCGGCCCCGCTGACCAGGTGGACCGTTCCCACCAGCCCCGACGAGATCGGCTTCACCTGGTCCAGGTCCTGCATCTGAAAGCGATCTCCGTATTTCGCGATCAACGGCTTGTAGTCATGGGGAGGCAATGCTGCCCAGGCATTCATCGCCGTGTTGTAGACCTTGATCACAATCTGGTTCTGCCCCTGCTTCAGAAACCCGCCCACAGTCAATCGGTACGGTGGATGCCACAGCGACCCCACTCGATGGCCATTGACAAAAACAATCGCTGCTTCCCGTACCGGCGGATCGTACCACGCTCGCATGCCGGGCCCCTTGATCACCTCCGGCTTGGTGATAGGCACGCCGCCTTCCGCCTCGAGAAAAACCGCCCCATCGGGAACCTTGCTGAGCGAGAACGCCCGCTCATACACAGCCTCGCCCGAGTAGAACCTGGTAGCTGGATCACCTGTCCAATCGCCCGGCACATTTCCGCGGATTGTTTTATGAATCCCACTAAACGTCACCTTCCAGCCGGTGCTTAGATCGGCAATCTGGCTGCCCGGCTGCGGTAATGCACGTGCGTGCGAAGGCTCATCGCTAAAGACAAAAATAGCGGACTCATAAGGAGCAAGGCTTAAAGGGATGACAGCTCCTGACGCGGAAACAACAGTTCCCGTATCCGCATCCCATCGCTCGCCGAACTTGTGCGTCGTCGCGAACGTCGCTTGCATGCTGACCGGATGGTTCGCTGTATTGGCAACGAAGTAGATGTCCGCACCGGGTAGCTTGCGGCGAATGAAGCCGACATCGTCGTTGGCGCGGTCGAACTTAAAGTCAGGAGGAACCGCTTTGTGCAGCGCATCCGCGAGCCCCGATGTATCCCCAACAAAAGTCGAGTCAGACGGATCGAGTGCGGGTGCGTGCCCAACCGCGATGACCTTGCCTCCGCCAGCCACGTACCGCTTGATGGCAAGCACGGTTTCGGCCGGCATGCGGTCGGTGGGCGGGATCACCAGCACCGGATAATGGATACCGAATTTTTCGACAGCATCGGCATCGATGTAATCGACGTTGTAGCCTGCGGAAAGAATCGAAGACATCAGCGCCGGCGTGATCAGCTTATCCATCTCCGCCGTGACACTGACCTTGCCCGGCGAAAACCGTGCCCACGCATCGTCGGTAGGCAAAAGCAGCGCCACCTGGTTGGCGGGTTGACCCTGGCGCAGAAGGAAGCTGGTGCGCTCGATGTAGCGGGCAACATCCGGCATCACAGCATGCCAGGGATTATGGTCGTTAAACACCGCCGCGGCATAAAGCGACCATCCGGGCTCGCCCACCTGCGGAGGTGAATACGGCCACCCATGGCCGATCACCTGGTTCACGCCAATCAGAAAATGCAGGTCCACCTCAGCCTTCATATCCAGCGGCGTTGCGCGAAAGGCAGGGGAGTGAAGCCAGGTAAACGTCTCCGCAGAGGTTACGTTTCGGCCGAACAAATGGTTCGCCGAGGTAGCCCAGCGCAGAGTGGAGAAAGCGCGCCAGTGGGGGCCCTCGCCCTCTGCCAGATCCACCAGGCGCTGGCTCGATAAATCGACCGCCGGTTCCCCGTACGTTTGCGAGCGAAATTTGGTGTGGTGCGCCTCGGCCCACGCATTGATCTGGCTAAGGTAGTTCTCGTCGACCAGCTCGGTCAGCGTTTTTCCCCAATCATGCCGAACCTTTTCCGCCTCCGCACTACCCCCGGCCACCAACTCCGGCAGGTGTGGCAGCAAATCGTAACCGCGGCGGCGTCGAAATTCAGCGGGCAGATCGGGCGTCCAATCCGCACCATAGGCCTCCAGCGAATCGGAGAAGATGGCATACGGAGGAGTCGCCCCAAACGCCTTGACCAGCGGCTCACCCACGGCATGCAAGTGGGTCGCGACCGCCTGGTGGCTGAAAGGATCCAGCACCCACCCTTCCGCGCCCACGGCCGCACGTTTCACTTGCTGCCCGGTATGGCTGGCAATAAACACCAATGCGGTGCGAGGCGCCCCGCTGGGCGGAAAGTCCTTGGTTTGTACCAGCAACTGTTCCGTCGACGCCTTCCAATGCTGGGGCTCTCCCTCCACCAGCGAAATGGAAACCACCGATTCGCCTTCCTTCAGTGGGACCGCCGGCACGCTCGTCGCTCCCGGCGCGACCGCAATCTCCGCCACGCGAAGGCATCCCGCGGCTTCCGTCAGCGTGGTAGCCGGGCCGCCATAGGGCCATCCGCTGCCCAGGGTCACATCCACGCGAAGCCCGAGCCGTCGCCCTTCGCTGGCGGCGTAGCCCACGTTGTCGAGCATCGGCCCGCTCAGGAACGGCTCGTTCACCAGGCCTTTGGCCGGGTCATCGACCACCTGCGGATAAACGAAGGCCAACTCCACCCCGCCAATGCCGTCGGCCTTCATCTGTTCCAGTTCGCGCCGGATCTCCGGCTTTTCGACCGCCGTCCCGAACCACCACCACCGCACCATGGGTTTCGCGCCCGCGGGCGGATGGGCAAAGTCCGCCTGCAGTTTCGCGAGCGCCGTCTGTGCATGCACCGGGCGCAGCGGGAGAGCCCCCAGCAAAACGCCCAAGAAACCCGTAGTGAGCAGAAGCCTGTTAAGAGCCATGCATATCGGTCCGGTACGAGAATACCGCCGATGCCGCTAGAATGGGATGCATGAGCACTCCCATACAAAAAATTCCCGTACGCCGCATCACCGGCGAAGACACCAACCTGGGGGAGTACAGCGGCAAGGTTCTCCTCGTCGTCAACGTTGCGTCCAAGTGTGGGCTCACCAAGCAGTACGAAGCCCTGGAAAAACTTTATCGGGACTACCGCGATCGCGGCCTGGTCGTCGTCGGTTTTCCCGCCAACGATTTCCGCGCCCAGGAACCCGGCACCAACGATGAAATCGCCAGCTTCTGCACCAGCAACTTCGGCGTCGACTTTCCCTTATTTGAGAAGATCACCGTCGTCGGGGAAGAGAAGCACCCCCTGTACAAGGAGCTGATCGCCGCGCAGCCCAAAGCCACCAGCACCTCACCCGAGCACTTCAGCGAGAACCTGAAGCGCTACGGAATCGAAACCAACAAGGAGCCGGAGCTTCTCTGGAACTTCGAGAAATTCGTAGTCGACCGCAGCGGCAACGTCACCGCCCGTTTCGCCCCCAACACCACCCCCGACGACCCGGCCCTGGTAAAAACCCTGGAAACCGAACTAGCCAAAGCCTAACTAACTCGAAGCCCTCCCCCAATCCAAAACCGTGAGACGTGGAACGTCGAGCCCGTGGAGGGAACTGGACGGGTGCCCCACGTTCGCCCAAACCTGCCCCGGCGTGCCGTGGGGCGTACGTGGGACGAAAAAGACTGGGCGAAGCCCAAACCAAAGCTTTCCCTCAATCGACCAACCCTATTCAGGGTTTGAACCTTTCAACCTACAGCAACATCCTGGGTGCCCCATATCTCGCTCGTTTTTCGCGAGATGTGGGATACCACGAACCCCAACGCCCCCATTAATCCCCGAAATTCCCCTACCCGAAAGCACCAAACCCCTCATTTGACGCCCCCACTATAATAGAAAAGGCGAGCTATGACCGATCAACGGCATGGACCTGCTTCACACGCCCCGGGGAAAAATGACAACAAACCCTAAGCACCCACTACAAAAAATCTTAGAAACCCGCATCGCCATCATCGACGGAGCGATGGGCACCACCATCCGCACCTACGGCATGAAGGAATCCGACATCCGTGGCGACCGCTTCCAAGACTCGAAAAAAGACCTGCTGAACAACGGAGACCTCTTCTCCCTGACCCAGCCGGACATGATCTGCGACATCCACCGTCGCTTCCTCGAAGCCGGGGCAGACATCATCGAGACCAACACCTTTGGAGCCACCAGCATCACCCAAAGCGAATTCTTCGTAGAGGACCCTCGCGAGCACGGAGGCCGCAAAGACCCCGACTTCTACCAGAAGGTCATCGACGACCCGTTCTTGAACGGCCTGGCCTGGGAGATCAACGAAAAATCCGCCCGGCAATGCCGCCTATGGGCCGACCGCGTATCCAACGAAACCGGCCGTCAGCGATTCGTAGCCGGAGCCATCGGACCCCTGACCGTCTCCCTCTCCAACTCCCCCGATGCGGATGACGCCGGCTTCCGCGTAGTCACCTTCGACCAGGTCAAATCCGCCTACAAACAAGAAGCCCGCGCCCTCGTTGCCGGAGGAGTCGACGTCCTCCTCGTAGAAACCATCTTCGACTCACTCAACGCGAAGGCCGCCTTGGTCGCCATCCAGGAAGTCTTCGACGAAGACCACCTCAAACTCCCGGTGATGATCTCCGCCGCCGTAGGCCGGGGAGGCGAGACCTTAATCTCCGCCCAAACCACCGAAGCCTTCTGGAACGCCGTCGAGCACATCAAGCCCCTCTCCGTAGGTCTCAACTGCTCGCTCGGTCCCGACCTGATGTACCCCTTCCTCGAAGAGTTGTCGGAAAAGGCAAGCGTAGCCATCTCCTGCTACCCCAACGCCGGCCTGCCCAACCCGCTCTCCGAGACCGGCTTCGACCTGGGCCCCAAAGACATGGCTCGCTACCTAGGCGAATTCGCCAAGGGAGGACTCATCAACATCGCCGGCGGCTGTTGCGGCAACACCCCCGAGCACATCGCCGCCATCGCCAAGGCCCTCGAAGGCCAGCCTCCGCGCAAGTGGGGAGTTCACGCCCATCACAACGGGAGCGCAGCGTGACCCTGCAAGCCATAGCCGAACCCGAAGCCTCCGAAGCCGTAGCCGACCCCAAGCCCCTCCGCTTGTCGGGCTCGCAGCCCTTTACCCAGGCGCCCAACGTCTACATCATGATCGGCGAGCGGACCAACGTAGCGGGCTCGCCCAAATTCTCCAAGCTGGTGAAGGAAGGCAAATACGAAGAAGCCGTCTCCGTAGCCCGCCAGCAGGTAGAGAACGGGGCGAATGTTCTGGATATATGCATGGACGAAGGCATGATCGACGGCGTCGCCGCCATGACCCGCTACCTGCAGCTCCTGGCCAGTGAGCCGGAGGTGGCCAAGGTCCCCTTCATGGTCGACTCCTCCAAGTGGGAAGTGATCGAGGCCGGCCTGAAGTGCCTGCAGGGCAAGGGCATCGTCAACTCCATCTCGCTCAAAGAAGGCGAAGAAAAATTCCGCAAGAACGCCGCCACCGTCCTCAAGTACGGAGCAGCCGTGGTCGTGATGGCCTTTGACGAGAAGGGCCAGGCCGCCACCTACGACGAGAAGATCCGCATCTGTGAGCGTGCCTATCGCATTCTGGTCGACGAGGTAGGCTTCCCGCCCGAAGACATTATTTTCGACCCCAACATCCTCACAGTGGCCACCGGCATGGAGGAGCACAACAACTACGCCGTCGACTTCATCAACGCCACCCGCTGGATCAAGGCCAACCTGCCCCACGCCAAGGTAAGCGGCGGAGTCTCCAACATCTCCTTCAGCTTTCGCGGCAACAACAAAGTGCGTGAGGCCATGCACTCCGCCTTTCTCTATCACGCCATCGCCGCCGGCATGGACATGGGCATCGTGAACGCGGGCATGCTCGAGGTCTACGAAGAAATCGAGCCCGAGCTGAAAGTTCTGGTAGAAGATGTGCTGCTCAACCGCCGTCCCGACGCCACCGAGCGCCTGGTCGACTTAGGCGAAAAGCTCAAGGGCGAGGGCACGGCGGTCAGCGAAAAGAAAGCCGAAGAATGGCGACACGGAACCGTAGAGGAGCGCCTTTCCCACGCTCTGGTGAAGGGAATTGACACCTATATAGAGACAGATACCGAGGAAGCCCGCGTCAAGCTCGGTCGCCCCCTGCTGGTGATCGAGGGCCCGCTCATGGACGGCATGAGCGTAGTGGGTGACCTGTTCGGAGCCGGCAAGATGTTCCTGCCCCAGGTAGTCAAGTCTGCCCGCGTGATGAAGAAAGCCGTAGCCCACCTCACGCCCTACATGGAGGCGGAGAAGGTAGCGATGGCCGCGGCCGGCCAGGAAGTCCGCGCCCAGGGAAAAATCGTGCTCGCCACCGTCAAGGGAGACGTGCACGACATCGGCAAAAACATCGTCGGCGTCGTGCTCGCCTGCAACAACTACGAGGTCATCGACCTGGGCGTCATGGTCTCCAGCGAAAAAATCCTGGAGCGAGCCAAGGCCGAGAATGCGGATCTGATCGGGCTGAGCGGCCTCATCACGCCGTCGTTAGACGAGATGGTGCACGTAGCCCGCGAGATGGAGCGCCAGGGATTCAAGCTGCCCCTGCTCATCGGCGGAGCCACCACCAGCCGCGCCCACACCGCGATCAAGATCGCGCCCCACTACAGCGAGCCGGTGGTCCACGTGCTCGATGCCAGCCGCGCCGTGCCGGTGACGACCAGCCTGCTGAGTGAGGATGGAAAAGACGCCTTCGTGGTCGCGCATCGCGAAGAATACGAGAAGCTGCGCAAGTCCCACGCCCAGCCCAAGCAGAAGCTGGTTGGCATAGAGACCGCGCGCAAACGCAGGACGCCGATCCAGTGGCGAGCGGAAGACATACCCACGCCCTCGTTCACGGGCGTACGAGCGCTGGATAACTTTCCCCTGGCGACCCTGCGCGACTTCATCGACTGGTCGCCCTTCTTCCACACCTGGGGACTCAAAGGCATTTACCCCCGCATCTTCGAGCACCCGGAGTACGGAGCGCAGGCAAAGCTGATCTACACCGAAGCCAACGTCCTGCTCGACAAGATCATCGCGGAGAAGCTGATCACCGCCCGCGGCGTCTACGGCTTTTTCCCCGCCAACGCGGTAGGTGACGATGTCGAGCTCTACACCGACAACACGCGGACCAAGGTGCAGCAGCGCTTCCACTTCCTCCGCCAGCAAGCCAACCGCGAAGGCAGCGAGCCCTGCCGCTCGTTAGTCGACTTCATCGCCCCCAAAGAGACCGGCCTCCAGGACCACATCGGAGCCTTCGCGGTCACCAGCGGCATTTGCCTCAAGGAACTCTGCGACAGCTACCGAGCCAAGAACGACGACTACAACGCCATCATGGCGGAGGCCATCGCCGACCGCCTCGCCGAAGCCTTCGCCGAATGTCTGCACAAGAAGGTGCGTGAGGAATGGGGCTACGGTCGCACGGAAGGCCTGAGCAACGCCGATCTCATCGAAGAAAAGTACCGCGGGATAAGGCCGGCCGCGGGCTACCCAGCCTGCCCAGATCACACGGAGAAGGGACCCCTCTGGACTCTGCTCGATGTGCAGAAGAACACCGGCATGATGATTACTGAGTCCTTCGCGATGTGGCCCGGCTCAAGCGTAAGCGGCCTCTACTTTGCCCACCCGGAATCGCGCTACTTTAGCTTAGGCAAGATCGACCGTGACCAGGCGGAAGACTACGCCGAACGAAAGGGGATGAGCGTAAGAGAGGTTGAGCGATGGCTTGGACCTAACTTGAACTACGAGCCGGCAGGCTAAGGACCGCTCGTTGCTTTCCTCGGCCACAGTATCGGATTGGAATGTGCGGCAACCGTAGGTGAATAAGCGCGACCCTACCCTTTGTCATCCCGACCGGAGTTGCCATGGGCTTGTGGCCCACCCAAGGTGATGAAAAACGCCTCGGTCCGTAACCACTTTCTATGGAACCGTCGCCCTTTCCTTTGTCATCCCGAGCAAGCGACTTGCCTGTGGCAAGCCACAGGCAAGTTAAGAGAGGAATGAACTGGGAGACATCGGGTCCCTTCGACACACGAGTGCCCTCTCCCTTGGCAACAGCCCTCTCCCTTTCAACAACCCTCTCCTATTTGTCATTCCGAGCGAAGCGAGGAACCTGCGGTGCGCCTCGATCCCTCCCCGATTCCCAAGGGCAAACATACCGCCAATTCAAACCGAGCCTATTTGTCCTCCGACACCACTGTTTCTATCTCCGGACACATTTTGTTCATTAGGAGCGTACCCGGATTTCCTACTTCACAGCTCTCACCAGCGACACTTAAGTTGTTCTCCCTAAAGAGAACCACATGCAGTTGACCGAAGCCGCAACTATCGACAGGAAATCCGGGGGAGTCGAGGGATCTGCAGTTTCACCTAACCCTGCCACCAATGCCGCAGTCCTCAAGATGAATTGTCATCCCGACTCTTCCGTAACACGACGGAGAGGAGGAAATACGATAAATTAGACTACGAAGGCCATAAGTGCGGAGGTTATCCCGTGAGCATCAATCTAACAGCTGAGCAGCAGAGCGTCATTCAAAAGGCCATAAAGTCCGGTCTCGTGCAATCGGTGGATGAGTTCATCAATTCGGCCATGGTTGCGCTTTCGCCTCCCGAGGGCTTGTTTGATAAACAGAAAGCCCGCGTTGCTGGTGAGCGAATTCGTGAAATTCGCAAGGGCGTCATGCTTGACTTGCGAGGCATGTCTATCCGCGAGCTGGCCCACATCGGTCACAAGTATTGATGGACGCCTTCGTCCTGGACGTTTCCGCCTGCCCGCCTTGGTGCTGCGAGGATGAAACAACCCAGGCATCGGAAGAAATGCTGGACTGGGCGATCAATGGCAGCGTGTTGCACGTTCCAGCTCTCTGGACTTGGGAAATCCTGAATGCGGCCGGTGTTGTCATCAGACGGCGCCGTATCTCATCGGATCGTGGTCAAGCGTTCCTCGAACAACTCGCCGCGCTGAACTTTAGAATTGATCGTCCCCCACAGGTTGCGGACTTCCCGCGATTGCATTCTCTTGCCACTGCTCATCAACTCACTGCTTATGATGCCGCCTATCTTGATTTGGCGAAGCGTCTGTCACTTCCGCTCGCAACGCGCGATGTTGACCTGAGGAAGGCTGCTATTGATGAAGGCATCCAAATTCTTTAGGTTTTGTTCGGCGGTTGGTCATTGCTTTGGAGACCTGTGGACCGGGTAGGTTATCGGTCCCGCCTGTAGGCTTTACGGTTTTAGGACGGTGTGGGCGCCGTCCGGATTGTTTGTCCTTGGATTGTTTGACCGGATCTGACTTAATGAACGCCTCGAGACCACGATTTTCGCTGTTTGTCTATTTCTACCTGGTGACCTTCTTTTTGTTGATGGGCTTGCTCCCGGTCTGCCTTGTAGCCACTATTGGCCGCCTGGCCATGTTGCCGGGTTATTGGCTAGCGTCGCTGATATGGCCTGTTGTGATCATTGCCCTGACCTTCTACGCCAAGCGACGTTGCTCCAGTGACCGTATGCGCTTTCGCGATGGACTGCTCTGGGTAACGGCGTCGATGATGACTGGTTGGGTATACATGTCCTTTCTAACAGTCTGGCCGGTGCTGCTGGTGGTCTTTTGGGGCTCCGTCTTTTTCGCGATTTACGGGGATTCAAACCGCGCTCCCGGATATTCCCAGGCCCGGTGGCATCGTCTCGTCAGTTACTTTTATCGACACCGGATGAGGCAGTGATCCGTCCTCCAGGTCACCCGCCAGCGGGTTGGGACCCCTGACCAGTCGCTGATAGGTCGGCAGCGCCTGCTACAAAATCTGGCCAAAGCCATCGAAGCTCTTTGAAGACCCCGATGAGGAGTGAGCTAGAGTCGATTTCGTTAGGCCACTTTCCGTCTGTCCCTTCAATGCCTCCTGATCTTGCTTGGGTTATATGGCGGGGCTAATCCAGGGCTAATCCAGGACAGACGGAAATGACCCTAATGAAATCGCATCTGTTACCAATGCCAGACCAACAACCGGGATGCCCCGCAGGGTCGCCGGAATAAAACGTGTCGGGGGCGTACGAAAGTAACCACCACAGTTGTACGCGCTACTCCGGGCTTTCTCTAAACCGTTTGCCCTTAACGTCAATCGTGCCGCTATTGCTGCAGCAATATGGAAACAGTCCTCCCTGGTAAACCCCGGTAACAGTGGCCAGATCCAACTTCCCATCTCCATTAAAATCACCGACGACTGTTCCGGAAAGACCGAGGTGAGGGACAGGCGTCGAACTCGTCAGGTCAAACGCACCATGACCATTTCCCAGGAAAAAATCGTAGTGATCGTCCGGAAAACCAGGCCCCGCAAATTCCAGCTTTCCGTCTCCGTTGAAGTCCGCGAGCAGACCCCCTCCAGTTAAGTCCTCCGCTACCGGCGATTGGGGGCCGGCGTGAAACCGGTTAATTCCGTGACAGCATATACTTATTGCGGGCAAATTTGCTGATCACGTTCGACCCGGCCGAGCAATCCCAGGTGAATAGGTATCCTGTCGGTGCATCTTGTTAAGCGGTCGTTTACCGCTTCGGATAGACGTTGAATGCAAGTTGCGTCCGAGTCTCAGCTCCATAGTGAAGAAGGATATGCCTCTCGTCCTTGCTGGGAGCGCATCCCACGCCCATGCTGTCTCCGTCCCATACTTCCCGCAGGAAGTACCGGTTTCCGTATCGATGGAATATCAGGCGTCCGATCCCCTGCATCTTACCCCCTTCCAAAGAAGACCCCAAGGAGTAGTCCCAAAGCCGAAGCCTGCTTCCCCGAAGCCCATTGTTGCAACTGGACCACCGTGTGGCTCATCCGGATATGCACATCATAGGAGCCGGCCGGCATCTGTGTGGATCCGACTTGGAAAGCAAAGGGTATGACGACGTTGACCCGAGGATTCGTCTGCGCTCCAGCGCTTGCTGTGGATGCGAATAGACCTAGGGCGATGGCGCTCGAGAGGATCGCCGAGCCGAGAAGAGAATTGATAGTATTGCTTTTCATGACCGCCGTCTCCGTTTCTTGAAGTTGTCTGCCTTCGACTGCCTTCACTCTCTTAAGCGGAAACAAGCGATATAAAGAGACAATCTTTTTCAATTTCTGGACGATCTGCTACTAAAAGGGGTCGAAATCACCCGGCACCGCCGGGTGGTTTCGTCAGCTCTCTACCTACGCAGCATCGGGGTCCGGTCCAGGCTTCCATCACATTAACCTCGCAACTTAAGGGCTCAGGCGTAAACTCTAGAGCATTATCCCGGCGCGATTGCGGGCGGCTGGCCACCGTGGAAGGGGCCAGAAATTATCAGGACTCGGCCTCCACAGCGGTTCGGTGTGCCCGGATGATAGCGGACGCGGCTGCTGAATGGACGCCGGGGCATAGACGCGTCCGATAGCACTTCGTGGCAGTTGAGGGTTTATCGATGGACCAGCAAACCAGCCCGATGACCGCTGACAGGTGGATGCAGCTCAAGGAAATCTTCGCTGCTGCACACGGCAAACCGTTGGGGGAGCGAGCTGAGATCGTCCGCGCGCTGGCCCAAGGGGATGAAGAATTACAGTTGGCCGTCGCAGACTTGCTTGCAGCCGACGAAAGTGCCAGCGCCTTCCTGCAAACCCCTGCCGCCGATCTGCACAGCCAGGTTCTGGCAGCCGAAACCAGGCTTGGTCCGTACCGTATTCTGGGCTTGCTGGGCGAGGGCGGGATGGGGAAAGTCTATCGTGGTCTGGATACCCGCCTGGACCGCGCCGTTGCCATCAAAATCTCCGCCGAGCAGTTCAGCAAACGGTTCGAGCAAGAGGCACGCGCGATATCGGCGCTGAACCATCCGAATATCTGCACGCTTTACGACGTCGGACCCAACTACCTGGTGACGGAACTGGTTGAGGGTGAAACCTTGCGCGATTGGCTGCAACGCACTCCGGCTCTGGAGCGCCGCCTGGAGACGATGCGGCAGGTGCTTGAAGCGCTGCGCGCTGCGCATTGTGCGGGCATTGTCCATCGCGACCTGAAGCCGCAGAACATCATGGTTCGTTTCGATGGCTATGTGAAGGTGTTGGATTTCGGTCTTGCCAAGCAGATGCCGGCCGCGCGGTCGGCGCAGCGAGAAAACGTCGCCGCGGCGGATGCGACTGTTCCCGGACAGATCCTCGGGACCGTCGCCTATATGTCTCCGGAGCAAATCCAGGGACACACCGTCGATCAGCGCAGCGACCTATTCGCCGTCGGGATCATTCTTTTCGAAATGTTGACTGACCGGCACCCTTGGCCTCGCCCATCGATCGTGGATACGCTGCATGCGATCATTCACGATGACCCCCCTTCTCTGAACGCCGCTCCCGCGAACGGGGCCGACCTGGCCCCCATCGTGCGCAAGCTTCTCGCCAAAAGCCCTGCGGAACGCTATTCCTTTGCCGAAGCGGTGCTGGAAGCTCTCAGCAACTGTACGGCTTCGCGCGTGTCCTCTGCCACAGTCCCCGCTGCAAAGGAACGGTGGGCCAGCCGCATGCGCCCTCGGTTAAAGTACGGGATCGCCGGCGTAGCCCTACTGGTTTTGGCAGTTGGCTCGCTTTTCTTTTGGCAGCAGCGCACGCACGCCAAACCGCTCACGGACCAGGACGTGCTGGTACTCGCCGACTTCACCAACACAACCGGAGAACCGGTATTTGACGGCGCTCTGCGTCAGGGGCTCTCCGTGCAATTGGAACAGTCGCCCTTCCTCAGCATTATCCCTGACGAGAGGGTCCAGCAAACCCTCGGTCTGATGGGTCAGCCCGCCGATGCAAAGCTGATACCCGCCATTGCGCGAGAGGTCTGCCAACGGACAACGAGCGCCGCGGTGCTCGATGGATCGATTGCCAGGATTGGCACCCAGTACCTTCTGACGCTCAAGGCGGTCAACTGCGAAAGCGGAAAAACGTTGGCAAGCACCGAGGCCAAGGCGCTCGACGAGAACCATGTGCTCGATGCGCTGGGAAACGTATCCGTCGAGATACGGAATAAGTTGGGTGAGTCTCTTAGCACGATCCAGAAGTTTGATACTCCTTTGGAGCAGGCGACAACCCCCTCGCTTGAGGCCCTGAAAGCTTTCAGCTCGGGGATGCAAATGATGCAGACAAAAGGACCGGATGTGGGGACCCCGTTTTTCAAGCGTGCCGTCGAACTCGACCCGAATTTTGCCGTGGCCTACGCCTACCTGGGCGTAATGGCGACCTCAACTCTAGAGCCCGGGCTTTCTGTGCACTATCGCACAAAGGCATATGAGCTGCGCGACCGCGCCAGTGAGGCGGAGAGGTATTGGATTACCGCCACCTACCATAAAGGAGTGACCGGCAACATTCCAAAGGCGATCGAAGCTTGCGAGCTTTGGAGCCAGGCTTATCCGCGCACAGAAATGCCGCACATATATCTGGCCACAGCAATTTTGCCGGTTGTTGGACAATATGACCGGGCTCTCGAAGAATCTACTGAGGCGGTTCGTCGGCGGCCTGACTCTGTCGTCGTCTACGCTTTCCGCATTGGCTCGTTTCGCGTTCTTAACCGCTTCGATGAGGCGAAGGCGACCTATGCGCAGGCAATGGAACGCAAATTACACGCCAATTACCTCGATGCCGTCATGTATGACCTTGCATTCGCGCAGAACGATACTGCCGGTATGTCTCAGCGGGTTGCAAAGCTGGAGACCCTTCCGAAATGGGATCACACAATATTGAATATGCAAGGCGACACGAGCGCCTATTCCGGGCACCTTAGAAACGCCCGCGAGTTCAGTCGCCGCGCTGTAGAGAACGCCGAGCGCGCCGGAGAGGAAGACGCGCCCGCCCTCTACACGGGCACGTCCGGACTGAGAGAAGCCTGGTACGGCAACCCAGGCGAAGCGCGGCAACGCGCCACTTTGGCAATGAAACTCTCGACCGGCCGCGATCTGCAGTATTTTGCTGCGCTCACGTTTGCCTACGCCAGAGATGACGCGCAGGCAAAAGCATTGGCCGACGACCTGGACAAGAGATTTCCGGAAGACACAATCGTACAGTTCAACTATCTGCCAAGCGTCCGCGGAAAGCTTGCGCTCAACAAAGGAGATGCCTCGGGCGCCATTAAGAGTCTTGGAGTCGCCACACCTTATGAGCTTGGGATGACCCGAGCCGTTGATTCGGATTGGACCGCGATGTTTCCGGTCTTTGTGCGTGGCGAAGCTTATCTCGCTGCACGCCAGGGGAGCAAGGCAGCCGCGGAGTTCCAGAAGATTCTCGACCATCGCGGCCTCGTCTTGAACCAACCGATCGGTGCGCTTGCCCATCTTGGCCTCGGTCGCGCTTATGTGTTGCAGGGGGACACCCTCAAGGCCAAGGCGGCCTATCAGGATTTCCTCACGCTATGGAAGGACGCTGACACGGATATTCCTGTCCTGCAAACGGCGAAAGCGGAGTACGCGAAGTTGCAGTAGCAAAGAGATCTTCGCATCAAACGTTGACCCTTATCGCTCATCGTTCCCTAAAAGTCAGGTTCTGCACTGGGTGGAATCGCCGGCCCCGTAGGCGCTACGGTGTCTTGCCGAGCTCGCGATATAACCAAGCCCGCGCCATGGTCCAATCCCGTTTTGCCGTGCGGCTGGAGACACTTAGCACTTCGCCTATCTCCTCGAAACTCAGCCCCCCAAAGAAATGCATTTCTACCACCCGGCATTGGCGGGCATCCCAGGCTGCGAGTCTATCGAGCGCCTGATCCAGCGCCACAACGTTCGCGGCTTGCGCCTCAACAAATACCAGGCCGGAGTCGAGTTCAACCTTCTGCCTGGCCCCGGGCCGCTTCTGCGCGTTTGCGGCGCGGGCATGATCGACCAGCATCCGGCGCATCGCGCGGGATGCCAGGGCGAAAAAATGCGCCCGGTTGGACCAATCGATCTGTGAATCTCCCACCAGCCGGAGAAAAGCCTCGTGCACCAGAATAGTGGCCTGGAGGGAATGGTCAGGGCGTTCGTGGGCCATTTGGTGGCGGGCAATGGCATGCAATTGGTTGTAGATCAGCGGTATCAGGTCAGATTCAGCCGCCAGATCGCCTTGCCGTATCTGCTGCAGCAGACCCGTTACGCCCGCCGGATCACGATTGTCTTTTGTTCCGTCCATGGCGCTACTCCCTTGCAATCGCAAGCCGAGAGGATGCTAAGGAGTGTACGGCCTGAATTCTGAAGTTGCGAGGCAAACCTTGTAAAAACCTAGGTCCTAGAAAACCACGTGACGAAAACCACGTGACAGACGAAAACCACGTGACAGACGGGCCGATACCCTTCACTAATCAACGAAACCAACCTTACTGCCCTACTCAAGAGGTCCACAGAAACAAACCAACGACGGAGCGACTCTCCCCCTCCCCGACGGACAAATACGGCGACAGCATACCCATTTCCCAGAGTGAATCCCGTATCCTCGCACTAACCGCATCCCCACCTTTTGGCATCGTTCGCGAGCAAAACTTCGATAAGCCCCGGCGAGACTGAAAGTTCGTTGCTTGTAAATCGGCGAGTGCCTGCGGCACGTCCAGGAGATTGCGCCGAGCTGCTTCCGCGAGAAGTCCGAGAGTCCCAATCACCGTGAGGCTGCGATGGACAGCTCCGCGGCCGCCCTCCAAGTCATCGATAATCAGCCGCTCGGCCGTGAACGATTCGGCTAGCAAAAGTGCGTCGTGGTCTATTCCCGATTCATCGGTCTCTTGCCCTATCTTCTCGTCGAAGTCGGCCGCCCTCTAGTCTCCTCTAAGATTATCCACAGGTTTTGCATTTTATTTTTGCGAAGCCCGCAGGAATTCGAACGCATTTGTCGTTATTAATACAGCAATGGCGACAGATACTCACGCCGGTCCACCCCGAGCACTAAACAGGAACAAGAACTACAACTATCGTTCCTGGCAATCCGTCACCCTCACGCAGCTATAATCTGCCACATTGACGGCTTCTATAGCGCTAAGCCGATTGGTGACTGCTCGATGAAACGCCTTCTACGCCTTGCTGCCTTCCCGCTCTCTCTCGCCCTTTCCGTCGGCAGTTCTCACGCTTCCACGCTCGCCTATCAGCCCATCGTCAACATGTCCACGGGCGCGGTGGCCCCCCACTACGTCGCCGTTGGGGACTTCAATGCTGACGGAAAGCCTGACCTTGCCGTACCCGATTTCGCGGGCAAGACGGTCTCAATTTACTTGAACAAAGGAGGGGCGAGTTTTAGCTCGCCCGTCGTCACCACACTTTCCATCGACAACACTGTGGGGGCAATGGTCTCCGGTGATTTCAACGAGGACGGAAAGGCCGATCTTGCGGTAGCCACGTTCGCTGGCACGCCGGTGGTTATCGTGTTGCTGAGTAACGGAGACGGCACGTTCGCCGTGCAGCCACCCATCCCGGGATCGTTTGGGTTTCTGAGCGGCAAGGTGGCTGACTTCAATGGCGATGGGCACGCGGATCTTACCTTGGCGGTAACGGCTCACCCTATTTATTCCTGGGTAAGGGAGACGGGAGTTTCACCCAGGGATCCGTTGGCAAGGGTTCCTTCCCTGGACAGTACACGGGTATTTCCACCGGCGATTTCAACGGCGATAAGAAGCTGGATGGCATCGCGGCAGACATTGGTGGAAATGGCGTCGGCTCCCTGGATTTCTTCCCTGGCGATGGCAACTCTTTGGGAAATGCCACCGTCGTGCAACAGCCATTTTTCCAGAACCCTGCAACCTTAGACATTGCGGACCTGAACAATGACGGAAAGCTTGATTTGTTGCTTTCCGGAAGCGGAGCCGCGGGTGGCGTTCTTGGTAACGGTGACGGCACCTTCCAGCTTGCCGCGAAGCAGGTGATCCCTATCTACGCCGAGGACGCCCCGCCGAACGGGGCATCTGCCGACGACGTCTTGGTGCTGGCGGCGGACTTGAATCTAGACGGTCACCCGGACGCCGTCGTCCTGGACGCTACCATTGGCCTGCTGTCGTTGTCGCTCAACGATGGCACCGGAGCATTTCCGCCCATTCTGAATACTCCGTACACCTACCAGTTTGCCGCCCAATCCTACGGCGTAGCTGTGGCGGACTTCAATGGCGATGGTTTGCCGGATATCGTTGTGTCGAACGCGAATACCAAGACGGTTTCGCTCTTGCTCTCTGTGAAAAGCCTCACCAAACCAACCGTGGCCCTCACCTCCTCGGCTGGCAGCGCGATCGTGGGATCGGCGCTGACTTTCAAGGCGGCGGTCACCGGCGGGACAACGGCCGCCACTGGCACGGTTTCGCTGCTGGACGGAAGCACGCAGATCGCACAACAAACGCTCGATGGTTCTGCCAGTACTGATTTCGACTTATCCAATCTGGGCGCAGGCGTACATACCCTCACCCTGGCCTACTCCGGTGACACAAACTATGCCGCGGGAACATCCGCTCCACTCAACCAGTCCATTACCGACTTTCAGCTCGCCTTGGGGACCACGTCCCAAACCGTCTCTGCAGGTTCTGCCGCCAGTTACCCGCTCACGCTGACCGGGGTGGCCGGCTTTACTGGGAACGTAACCTTCAGCTGTTCCGGCCTGCCTGCGCTGGCAACCTGCAACGCACCCACATTAACCGTCAGCGCAGCAACCGCCACAGAGACGGTTACGGTAAACACGACAGCAGCCAACACAGCCCAGGGCATCACCCCCGAAGGCATAACCTACGCCTGCCTCCTGCTCGGCTGCGTTTCTCTGTACGGCCTGAAGCGGAGAAGGCATCTCTGGGCGGTCTTGCCCCTCTTCCTGCTGAGTCTGACCTGGGGGCCGGTCGCCTGCGGAGGCAGTTTGAAACACACCGTCCCCGGTACCCCGAGCGGGACCTCAACCATTTACCGTCACGGCGACCACGATGCAAAACGGTGTCACCGTTACCCACGCGTCGACCGCAACCCTCATCGTTCAATAGGAATTTACTTGGAGTGGCTCTGCGAAAAAGGGAAGCGGCGACAGCATACCCATTCGCCAGAGTGAGTCTAGTATCCCCGGACTAACGGGCTCCCCGCCTCTTGGCATCGTTCGCCAGCAAAATCTCGATAAGCTCCGGCGAGACATGAAAGTTCGTTACTTGTAAATCGGCGAGTGCCTGCGGCAAGTCCAGGAGATTGCGTCGAGCTGCTTCCGCGAGAAGGCCGAGAGTTCCAATCACCGTGAGCCCGCGATGGACAGCTTCACGTCTGCCCTCTAGGTCATCGATAATCAGCCGCTCAGCCTTGAACGATTCCGCCAGCAAAATTGCGTCCTGCTCGCCACGGTCCAGTCTATCCATGAGGGGGTCTCGCCGAAAGATGAGCGTAGAGACCTGCAGCCACGCAGGGGGAGCCGAAAACCAAGCGCGAACCTCCGCCGGCGCATCGTCATCCTGAAGTTCATCAAGGACGGTTTGCGGTACGACTACCTCTGCGTATATTTTCGCCAGGATTTCGATATGTCCGAGCAGCACCAGATAGTTGGGGGCGACGTGTCGGCGACGACGATCATGCGGCTAAGCCGTTGCCCTATTCTGTGAGGTTCTCTTCGAACCGCTTGAGCGAGGCAAGATCACTCTCAAGTTCACCGATCGGGTAATGCAGATAGACATTGTGAGCCTTCAAGAAGGCATGCACCTGCATCCTGGTCTTGAAGCCCAGTAAGCGGCGCACCTGCCCTTCAGACAGGCGTTCGCTACGGTATCCTTCCAGCGCCAGTGCTTCAAGGGCTGCGCGCGATAGGTCTGGCTGCTGGCCCTGGATCACGAGGGCGACATCGTCCGGAATTTGCAGTCGCACGTCCATATACTGATTATCTCATTGGGAGAGACACGGCGATAGGATACCGAATGCAGCAGGTTCTATCGAGAGGGTACTTGGCGGGACCCCTCAGACGGAATCATTCTCGGTATCTTCCCATCGGGCGCCACAGGAGTTGCAAATCCAGCTCTCGCGCCCAAGTGGAAGCGGCACGGCAAAAACGGTGAGCGATGCAAGCGCGGCTCCGCGTGACGAGCCCTGATAGGTTATATCGATCGAGGTGCATTTCGGACAGCGAGGCTGGAGAAAGTCGTCCTCATCATCGAACGGAATGACCGCAGGAATCGACTGACGCAGGAGCTCAGCGGCTCTGGCCTCGTCTTTAGCCTCGACCTCGAGACGAATGCCGCCGATAAGGTTAGACATCTGCCAATCCAACCTGACCAGATTTTCGTCCCGAAGAAACACGTCAATTCCAGCGGACTCAAGCATAGTCCGAACGACAATAGCCTCGGAGAGATCGCGATATCTGGCTATCGTTGTCAGATCCCGCAGTTCCGTCGGATCCTCTGCTTCTTCGAGGATGGGAGGATCCAGGCTGCGGCGTGCAAACTCGGCCCGCAGTGCGGTCTGTGCCGCGTCGGTAAGCTGATCGTACGACTGCGCCAGCTTCAGCAATTCGCCGTCGAACATTTTGCGATACCCCGCGGCGATATCTTCCGGATCAAGATGCATTTCCAGCGATAGTAACAAATCGCCTTGAACCCGAAGCCTGATGCTTTCTCGCCAGTATTTTTACATCTGGGGAGATACGGCGACAGGATCCCTATCCCCGTCCCCAAAAGGGATGACAGACATTCCGAGCGATGAGCCTGCGCCACCTGTGCCCTTACCGCCTCATAGAGCCTCGGCCTATGGGAACGCCAGAAATATTTGCACCCCTTGCAGCAAAAGCCACGCCAGCCCCGCTGGGCCCGCCGGCGGACGAGGAACAAAATCCATCGCCTTCGACCCTTCAATGGTTTCTTTCAGCATTTGGGCGGCTAAGTCTCCCGCGGCGGTAGTTATGGAATCGGGAAAACCTGGGGACCGTTCACCACGTTTACATGATTAGCGCGGATACCGTTGGAGATTCGTGGTCAGGAGAAATCAGGAGAATTCAAACAGACGGGACTGGTACTTTGCGGAAATGGAAACCACTCCTGACCGTTTTGTCCGTTTTGTGCCGGTTGGCGAAACGGTGAACTCTCGTTCGATCCTTTAGCAACCGCTGTTTTCCGAAAGTACCAGTCCCGTCTGGACCACTGGGCCATGCAGCCCGTTCTCCTTACTTGATTAGCTCCTGTGCGAACGCCTCGATCGTCGTCGGCCCATGGAACTTCTCTGTTCCCGAATTACCGAAGTGGATCCAACCCGAGTTGAAGCTCTTCACCATCTCGACATAGAGTCCCGTCCGATCAGCTGGCATACCCATCGCTTCCAAAACGCCCTGCCAGGCAGCCTCGGGTAACTGCACGGCTTTTACCTCACGGCCCAGCGCCCTGCCGAACGCGGCCGCCGTCTCGTGCAAATTGGTTCCACCCTTAAGCCCGTCTACCTCCAGCACACGCTCGCCCGTCCAGGTCTCCTGTAAAACCTTGGTGCCCGCCAGGCCGATGTCTCGCGTGGCGACTAGCGGGAATTTGCGATCAAGCGGCGCATAGAAGAACGACATCTCGCCCGTCGCACGGATGTGGTCCAACGCGCCCAGCCAGTTCTCCATGAAACTGCCAGCGCGCAGATACGCCACAGGGATCGGCAGCGTGCGCATCGCCTCTTCCATCAGATGGGTTGACGTGATCAGCCCTAGCCCGCTCGGCTGCTCCGAACCGATCGACGAAAGAAACACAGCCTTGCCAGGATTCGCTTGCGCAAGCGCCTCACGGATTGCCGCAATCGTGCGCTTCTGGTCCGGCAGCCCGGGAGCCGGCGCAAAGTCCGGTGGAATCATCGCGAACACACCCTCTGCCCCCGAGAACGCCTTTGCGAGTCCCGCCGCGTCGTCATACGCGGACTGCACCAGCTCCACTCCGCGATCAGCCCAGGCTTTCGCCTTCCCCGAATCGCGCACCACGCCGCGCACCGGTTTACTCGCGGCAAGCAGATTCTCCGCCACTGCCCCGCCCACTTTGCCCGTAATTCCCATCACTGTGAACATGCCGTTCACCTCCTATGCAAGTAGATACTTGTATTCGGAGAGGGATGCAAGTTTTTACTTATATGCTCTCTTTCTGCGAGAATCTTCCAGTGACCGTCTTTGATCCAAACCGCAAGCGCAACGCGCGTGGCGAGCACCGCCGGCAGGCTCTCCTCCGCGCCGCTGCCGCAGTCTTCGGCCGTCTTGGTTACCACCAGACCACCACCAACGCGATCGCCACGGAAGCGGGCGTATCTCCGGCTACTCTTTACCAGTTTTTCCCCAACAAAGAAGCCATCGCCAGCGCACTCGCCTCCATGTACGCGCGCGAAATGGCCGAGGCAGAACGCGCAATCGACTCCGAAGGCGTGTTGAGCTTCACAGAAGCCGTCGGTGAACTGATCGATGTGTGCATGAGTTTCAACCGGAAGCGTCCCGAGTTTCACACCCTGGTGGTCGACGCACCGCTCTCACCCTCCGCCCGCGAAGACAAACAGGTTCTTGGGCAGGTTTTTGTCGACTTCATCGCGGCCCGCCTCAGGCGCGAGCTACCCACTCTCTCCAGCTCTGAAGCGGCCCACCATGGGCGGGTAGCCCTTATGATCTTCCGCGGAATCCTCGACGAGCTGACCGTCGCCTCGTCTCACGCCCGTCCGCGCCTGCAGCAAGCGATGCGCAATGCTGTTCTCCGGTACCTGACCCCTGTACTCACGGAATCGAAAGCGGGCCCGCGCCGTTAAGAACCGCAGAGATGACGAGAAGCCGATGGACTATTGCTATGCCTTGGGCCAGTGGCAGGAACTCAACGTGTTCTCCTTCGATGGTGCAGTCGCGATCGACAACAACGTCAGCGAGCGCGAGATGAAACGCGTAGTTCTCAATCGCAAGAACTCGCTTTTTGTCGGTAACCCGCCCGGCGTTCGAACGGCGGCAATCCTGGCCAGCTTAACAAGTACCTGCCGCCGTCATGGCGTAGATCCCCAGCTCTACCTCAAACAGTTGCTGATCAACCTGCCCCCGACCTCCATCGCTGAACTCCCCGCTTGGCTTCCCGATCAGTGGAAACTCATCGTAGCGGAGCGAGCATTCATCCCATAGCTGCTTCTTGTTCAAGAACGCGGCTAGGCAGCCCTATAATGAAGCGGCATGGATGCTTTTGCGAGAGTCGAAATCGACGGCGAGCAAATCGCATCTGGGCTTGTACCGTCTGATCAAATCCGCGGCGACGATGAGATCGACACCGCCCTTCTTCGCGAAATGGCGGAAAATGCCAAGTCGTACATTACTTCCTTCTCCTGGTGCGAAACAGTACTTGACTGGTATTTCTGTGGCGGGTTCGGCGGGATATTCGCCATCTTCTTCTTCCACATCCGCCCAAACCGTCCTGGAATCGATCCTTGGATCTGGATCCTGCTCGGAGACGTTCCTGCTGCCTATCTTCCGTTAACCGACTGCAGATCTCCTGAAGAGGCCTTTAGAAAGTACCTCGTCGCCATGAGTAAGTGGGTTGACCTCGCCCGGGAAGGACGAGCTGGCACGCCAGATCAAGGCGTTCCTCCAGTGCAAGTCCCTGCAACCCCTCAATGGGCGGAAATAATCAATCAGAAGTTGAACGGCTTGTCCCTCACTGTCAAACATCTCCCTCAGTTATCACCTTAAAACCGGCCATACGTTATCACTTGAAAACCGGCCAACGGGATTGGCCGAAGACGTGATTGTTTTACCTTGCTGCAGCGTTCGTTTGCAAGGCTTAGGATTGAGCCCTCGAAGTGCGGTTTGCTATTGTGGTTTTGCTCTGCCGGGGTCGCGCCTTGCGGAGTGATCCAAGGCCGATGACACGGGGTTGGCTCCGAAGGAATCGGTAATCGAGACCCTCTGCAGTTGACCCGATGGGTTGGCTGTCGGAGGGTTTCGTGTTTCTGCCAGTATTCCTAGGGAGAGGCTCCGGCGTGGGAGGCCCCTGGATCCCAAGTCGCGACGCCGCCGGGCGTTCTTTGCCCGGCATCCTTATCGCTTTTGTTTTTGCGGTTGCTGTTGTGGTTGGTTTTGTCATTGGCTTTCTGCCGGACTGCCGGTCTTGGTTCGCCAACTACGCGGGCCGCATTTGAGAACGTGCCCGTGATGCAGAAGACGATCCAGCATGGCGGAGACGGCGGCACTATCACCGAGTAGCTTTCCCCAGTCTTCCACGGGTCTGTTCGACGTAATCAGCGTGCTGGCTCGCTCGTAGCGTCGCATGATGATTTCCAGCAGTTCCTCCGCGGCGGTCAACGGTAGCTTACGCATTCCCAGGTCATCGATGATGAGAAGCGGCACCGTGGTCAGCAGTTCGACATGTTGCTTGCGGTTGCCGTCCAGTGTGGCGTCGGCCAACTCTTCCAGAAGGATGTGCGCTTCGCGATACAACACGCGATAGCCCTGCTGGATGACTGCGTGCCCGATGGCCTGGGCGCAGTGGCTCTTTCCGCTTCCACTCGGACCAAGGAACAGTGCGTCCTCCCGCCGTCCGATCCATGCGGCCGTGGCCAGGTCGAAGACCAGGCTGCGATTCATCTTTGGATTGAACTGGAAGTCGAAGTTATCCAGTAGCTTGAGTGGGTCACGGAACTCAGCCTGCTTGTGGCGCCGCTCCAGTAGCCGCTTGCTGCGACAAGCAAGTTCGTCGGAGATCAGGATGGAGATCAGATCGATGGGAGCCATGGCCTCAGACTGAGCCTGCAGTAGACGCGTCTCCAGCACCGCGGCCATGCCGCTCAGGCGCAGTTGCACCAGGGAGCGCTTGAGTTCGATCGGGTTCATGATTGGGGTTCCTCGAAGTGGATGCGTTGTTGGATCAGGTCGCGATATTGAGTCAGTTCGCGGATCAGCGGATCGACTTGCTTCAGACTCAGAGGAGCCTGCGGGTTGCGCTCCAGATAGCGGCGCACGAAGCGATACTCGGCGACGCGCAACTCCAGCGCTGCCGCACAGGCATCCTCGCAAGCGGCTGAGCCGTACTGCTTGACCAGTTGGAGAACGCCTTGGATGCGTCGTATTCCGAGTTCACCCTGGCGCGCATGGATAGCGTCCAAGACAGCGCCGATGCTGGCTCCTGCCTTGTGCCCACGTGCCAGCAGTTGAAGCAACTGTGGCGGTGTGCGACGCGGACGATCTCCATCGCGGATACGGTGAGCGCCACGCTTCCCGCTCAGATGTTCGCGCAGCAAGACACCCGTGCGGGGATCAAGCAGACGCACGAACATCGCGTCCCACTGCACCTTGACCTTGCGTCCGATCCAACCCGGCGGCGCTCCGTAATAAGCCGCTTCCACTTCCACGCAACCATCCAGATGAACCGTACGCTCGCCATACTGGTAGTAGCGGAACGGCTCCAACGGAAGCGGCTGCAGGAAGGGCTTCTCTTCGGCGAACATCGCCGCTACCTGCCGTTTGGTACGGCCGTGGATACGTTTATCGGCCCAGCGCTCTTCCCAGTGGTCCAGATACGCTTGCGCTTCTTCCAGGCTCTCGAACTTCTTGCCCTTCAACGGCGTCATCTGCGCATGCTTGACGCCACTCTCCACTTTTCCTTTTCGATCCGGGTCGCGCACTTTGCACGGCAGCGCCGTCACACCGTAGTGGGCCAGAACGTCGCGATACAACGGGTTCACGCCCGCATCGTAGAAGTCTGGAGACAACACGCCCTCGCGCAGGTTGTCCAGCACCACCACCCGCGGCGAACCGCCAAGCCGGCGAAATGCCTTTTCATGCAGCTCGGCCCACACACGCGCACTGGACCGGAAGGCCAGCAGGCGAACACACTTGCGACTGCAACCCAGGGTCATGACAAACAGCCGCGTGCGCCGATACTTGCCACTGTCCGGATCGCGCACCATCGGTCCGGTCCCGTAGTCAACCTGGGCCTCTTCGCCTGGCTGTGTCTCAATGATCACGCGAGCTTCAGGCGATACTGCTCCGCGCAGCTTGAGTACGAATCGCTGAATACTCTGATAGCTACTGGTATACCCGTGCTGATCGACCAGATCCTGCCAGATCCCCATCGCGTTGCGACCTTGCGACAGCTCCAGCTCGATCAACTCTCGATACGCTTCACTGGCTCCGCATGGACGCGTGCCACCCAGCTCCGGCAATCTCACTTCCGGCAAAAAGCCGGTAATCACTTCGTTGGCCGGTTTTGCCTCTTCTTCGCTTCGGGATGGGGAAAAGCCGGTGATCACCTCATTGGCCGGTTTTGAACTGTCAGAGCCGGTGGTCACGGAAGGGGCCGCTTTTGCTGGAGCCTTCCGCCCCCAACCTCCCGGCGTGCGTATCGCTATCCCGGCAGACCTCAAGTAGCCGCCGGCCGTCTCGCGACGGACTCCCGTCGCCGCCTCAATCTTGCGTAGGGACCAACCAAGACGCCCCAGCGCGATCACCTGCTCCTGCTTCGTTCGTTCCAAGACATTACCCATGCCAACTGAGGCTAATTTCCCTCGTCGGAGCTAATGTCTTAGGCCGCTTCTCATTGGCCGGTTTTGAAGTGATTATCTATGGCCGGTTTTGGGTGATTACCGAGGAACATCTCTTCCAGAAGTCCTCTCAAGACGGCCAAACAAGACCGCAATAGCGTCGTCGCATCTGTGGTTTACGCAGCGCTCACGGACTATTCCGGGACGAAACATTCACCATCAAGACCGGCCAGTCTGCAGTATCGTGTCCTTCACTCTTGGGTATTTTTCGGTTGTCGTGGTCGCTCACCGGGCGACTCAAAGCCCGCTATTTGTCGCGGGCTTTGAGTGGTTAACTGGAATCGGGTTACGCTACTTTTGGTACGTCGGTCCACTCGTTATTGTCGATTTTCTTAACAATCTTAACGTTTGCGGGCCCGCTCTTCCACGCCGCCAATAAAGAGTCTAAAGTCGGCCTCACTTTATCGACCAATTCTGGATCGTCAGAGGTCACTGTGTAGACAAGGCGAATCAATTTGTCTAGGGATTCGCCGGGCTCTTGCTTATCGTTCTCAAACCTAGACAAGGTTTCTGCCTCTATCCCCAATTCTCTGGCAAAATCTACCGCCCTTTTGCCCAATCTCTTGCGGAGAAATCGGATTTCTGCTCCGCTTAGCGAGTCAGGCCTTTCAACCAAATCGCGAGCGATCAGCTTCATTAGCGACTTCAATGCGGGGATCTCAGCAACCACTCTGCCATCCTCATAAGTGAAATACCTAATGCCGACGAGATAGACGTTAGGAAGCCCACTGTCTACAAATCGGAATGGCTGTTCGTCCGTTGCTAGGTGCTCGAATCGCAGTACTTGGAGTATCCGGTTGGGCATTATTTCCATCTCGTAATGACTTCAAAACGGCGATTGGCGGTATCGACAGCAACTATTATGACAATCGGCTCGCCTTCAATGGATTCAGTCGTGATGCTGTACTTCCATTGCCACTCAACTCGGTTGAATTTAGGGGGAAGACTGAAGGCCCAGGGCCGTTCTAAGCCATGAATGACGTCATCAAGGGAAAGCCCTCGCTCGGGGTGATCGAATCTAGCGTGAAATGTTTCGGGATTATTGTCTGGTGTGTCGTTCAAGGCCTCCAATAACAGCTTTCGGAGGTCTGCAACCCCCAACTGGGGAGGAATATATCCCTTTGTTGACATATTATCAAGTCTGCCCTTTTACCACAATGGGGATATTGACGCCGTCGCGCTCACACTGTCCACTTTTGCCACATGGGATCTGTACTTTCTGAAGAGACCCGCCAACGGAGGACATCCCGCGACTTCAGCCTGGGCAAGATCGATTGCGACCAAGTGTAAGACTACGCCGAACGCACGGCGATGAGCGTGAAAGAGGTCGACAAAGTGTTTTGGGCACAGGTAGCTTAACCCCCTTCGAATTGGAGTCCAGTTCCCAAGCAACCGTCGACCGACCCAGGATCCAGATCACGCAACAACCAGTGTGAGTGAATTTCTTATATAGGAAAGATTAAGAAAGCTTGATGTAAGGTGCGAGGAAACCCGGTGACAGGGTTAATCTGGCACTCGGGAGCTTACTCACAGCCGAGGTCTTGGACAAACCTGGCATACTCACATATGTTGTCTTCGTGGATTTGCAATTCGCAGATTCTCGAACCGCATCCGGTAGCTTTTGTAACCATTGCGCGCAAGAAACCGATAGTCGTACCACCGGTTTCCGCACCTTCTGCCGTCGTTATGGATCAGCGTAGAATTGGCTCCGATAAGGCTGATGCAGGACAGACGAAAATGACCCTTATGGAATCGTATCTGTTACCAAACCTGGCGGAGGCACGTCGGTGAGGGTCATTTCCGTTTGCCCGGATTAGCCGAAGTGGAACGCGCTCGGGCCGCACCCCTGGAAAAGATGAAAAGATCACGGCTGATAACTCCACAAGTCATTCAGAAATCCGCTCGCATCCGTGGAATCTCGGCCGATTCCCCCCATGAGCCAAAGGCTGCCGTTCGGGCTTGCCCAGGAGACACTGCTGGAACGTCCACCTGGAACACTGCTCGTGGCCGCGCTACCCTGTGTCCCATAAACTCCCGCCGGTCCGCCGCTTCCGCCCTGCGCGGGACCGACCGAGTTGCTTCCGCTCTGCCATGTCCACATCTTGGTCTGCGGGTTAAACTCCCAGAGGTCATTGAGGTCGCCGGTAGTTCCGGTTGCGTCGCAACCAAGGCCTCCAAACAGCCAGAAATTGCCACTGCCGTCTGTCCATGAGGTCGCTGCATTGCGTCCACCAGGAATGTTACCGGGTGCCGCCGCGCCTTTCGTCCCGTAAACTCCCGGCGCACAAAGACCGGATGGACCGGGGTTGGTGACGGCGCTGCTCCCTCCCATCCATGTCCATTGATTGCTGGAAAGGTTGAACTCCCACAGATCATTGAGGTCATAAAGAGATCCGGCGGTCGAATCCGGCCCAAGTCCACCGAACATCCATAGATTCCCGCTGCTATCGGTCCACGAAACGGGATCCTGCCGGGAGCCGGGAACGTCTTCCGCGGCGGCAACACCCAGTGATCCGTAAACACCTCGGGCTCCCACTGTGGTGCTGCCACTCATCCAGGTCCATTCATTGCTCGAAGGACTGTACTCCCACAAGTCGTTGAGGGCATCATCGGTCGCAATGACACCAAAGCCAATTCCGCCAAATAGCCAGAAGTTTCCCTTGTGGTCCGTCCACGAGACCGCATCGCTTCTGGCCCCCGGCGTGTTCCCTGTGGCAGGTGCCCCGAGCGTGCCGTAAACTGCAGGAGTTTCAATGGTCTTGCTGCCGTTGACCCATGTCCATTCTTTGGTTGCTGGATTGAACTTCCACAGGTCGCCGAGCGCGCCCTCGGACCCGGTGGAATCGTAGCCGCCGCCGCCGAACAGAAAAAGATTATTATTCGTGTCCATCCACGAAACCGAGCCGGCTCGGCCTCCCGGAACGTTGGCAGAAGCGGGTGTGTTCAACGTCCCGTAAACTCCCACGTGGTTTCCTGGCGTCGTGCTGCTGCCGCTGATCCATGTCCATTGATTCGTTGTGGAGATGTACTCCCATAAATCGTTCAACGGTCCATTGGTTCCAAGTGGGTCGTTTGGTCCTCCTCCGAAGAGCCAAAAGTTTCCGCTACCGTCCGTCCAGGAGACTGCCGCCGCACGGCCGGGAGGCAGATTGGTTGATGACGCCACACCTTGGGCCCCGTAAACGCCCGTTCCGGTAGCCATACTGCTCCCACTCATCCACGTCCATTCATTGCTTGCGGGTGCGGGTGGGGGCGTGTTGCCGGTCGCCCCGTTGCCCCCTGTGGGGGAGCCACTCCCACCGCCGCTGCACCCCACACCAAGTATGAGAAGAATTGATGTCACGAGTATGTGAACGGAACCGAGGCATTTTGAGAAATTCATCAAGTTTCCCAGATAAGCAATTGATCGCAACCCAGCTATTCTATGCAAACTGCACCGTCGGCTTCATAACCCAAAAGTGTAACAATGATCAGTACCCTTACAAGCCTCGTGGCTACGAATTTCGGCAGGAGATACGGCGACAGGGCGTCTGATCCGGTGACAGCATACCTATTGACGAACCTGGCTACGACCGAGGCGGGAGAGACCGATGCGGGACACACAATGGTGCCCGTCAAAACGGCCGTCGTAACTTTAGAAGAATGTCACGATCCGACCATCTGGCATGAAGACGCTGTTGTTCGGGAACTTCAACTTTCCGTCTACCAGCTTTGCCTTCGATTTGTTGAGTTCAAAGTACTGTTTCGCGGCTTCGGTCATACCTGCAATGTTGCCGTACTTCGATCCGTGTTTTCCAAAATGATAAGCAAGGTTACACGTAAGTTCGTCGAACTTTCCTTGCGAGGTTTCTATGGGCGTGAACGTTCCGGCGTACCAGCTCTTGCGGACTTCAGGAGTGAGGGCATTTCGCATGGCTACAAGGGCCAAGAGACTTTTCCCTCGTCTCGCCTCGTCGATGTACCTTGCAAAGGCCGTCCTGTCTTGTGGCGACTCCCCACGATAAGGCATTTGCTCAACGATGTTAGGCATTTGCGGCTCCTTGTTGGGGCACAAAAGCGATGACGAGATTTTACCCGATGAGCTTAAGAGGGAATCGAACGGGTCGTTCAGCTCCCTCACAAACCATCGTTCCGATGAGTCTTCAACCGGCTATTCCTTCATGAGTTGCTCTCCAGCAGCGCTCAGGTCCGCTTCGCCGGTTCTGCAAAGCTTCTCGCTCAACCTCGCTGCTGTAAAGCCCTCAGCAGTAAACCGAAACTGTCCCTCTTTCTCGCTGTCTCAACCGAGGGCTCCACTAAGGAAAATACCCTGGAAGCGGCGCACGTTGTGGTCGCAGCGCGGTCTGTTGACGCATTATCTTTCGTTCGGGCGTCGAGGAAAAGGTCGACGAGGAAAAGGTCGACGAGGAAAAGGTCGGAAAAGGTCGACAGACGGGCCGTTCACCCCAATCGGTTACGTGTCAGTGGTGATATCGTGCCGTCCGGTCCCCTGGGTTTCCCACACGGAACCAAGCCGTTCGTATCTGCACCTACAATCGACCTCGTTCGCCACTGACCCTCACGGAGGAACTTCGCCTGCGCCAAAATATTGAGCATTACAAACTATCGATAAGGTCGCGTGCCCCAGGCATCCATCCACCGGCACGATGCCCGCGTTCCGCCACGAAGATCGTGTGAAATAAGCCGGCCACATCGGCGATCTGTTCCTTGCGCGATGATGAGGTAACAGAGTGCCCATGGTTACCAAAATTATTGTTTCTCGCTCAGTCTCTGGACACGGCCCCCAAACCGTACTACTTTGGAACCAAGAATCCAAACGTCAGCGCCGTCTTCACGACAGCCCTGCTTGACCTTGCATCGGTGCGCCCTACCCGTGCAACGGCCTCCAACCACCGGCAACTCATCAGCGCTTGTCGGCGTGATGAGTTGGGTGTAGCAAACAGTAATGTGACATCAGAAGTGACGGGTCAAGCCTGTCCGCGGCATTTCGCCTGTCCCGCCGTGCCGTGGGGCTGGCCGTGGAGCGCTCCGCGAGGGCGCCAGCGAAAACCAGGGTGCGCTCAGTGCGTCCCCTTGATTGAGCAGTTTTGACAACTTGGGAAACAGCACACCCCAGCGGAGCGAAAGCCGGTATATGAGAACTCCGATGCTGGGTAGGTCCGGGCTTCCTGGCGGCAGCGAGCTCAGTCCGGACCATCTATCCCCCTTGTATCCCCTTTGGAGCCACCGGCCCTGAGGCACGCTTCTCTTGCGTCCCGCATGACTTATCGCTCTTATCGCGCTTATATCGCACTTAAAATTCGGCAAACCATCCCCTAGGACCGTCTTCGTAGAATGACCGCGCACACGCGCCTTTGCCATCACCCAGGCAAGATGCTCAATTAATTCATTGAGCATCTTGAGCATCTTCGTGAAACAAAGGACTTATTTGGCACCACCGCCTTCCGCTGGATCGCCAAACCTCAAAAAGGACCTAAAAATATCAAATTTTAAAAATGGTTGAACAGGTTGCACCCGGACGCGATAGGGCGCCGTCTGAACGGACGATTTCTTCTTCGCCATGATAGTTGCGATGACAAGCTACTCCCAATCCCGCCAGAGCATTAACGTCCGACCTGCAGCTATCGCTGCAGCAATACGGAAACCGTCCCTCCCTGGTAAGCCCCGGTAACCGTAGCCAGATCCAACTTCCCATCTCCATTAAAATCACCGACGACTACCCCGGAAAGACTGAGGTGAGGGACAGGCGTCGAACTCGTCTGCTGAAAAGCACCGTGACCATTTCCTAAAAAAAAGTCATAGTGATCGTCCGGAAAACCAGGGCCCGCAAAGTCCAGTTTTCCGTCTCCGTTGAAGTCCGCGAGCAGCCCCCTTGCCGTGATGTCCTCCGCCACCAGCGATTGGGGGCCGGCGTGAAACAGGCCATTCCCGTCCCCCAAGTTGGTGGCAAGGATGCTCTGATTGAAATCGGGGAAAACCCCTGCCGCGCCGACCATGTCAAGTCGCCCGTCGCGATTCACATCGGCAAAAGACGCGGGCTGTTCATAGGCCAACGTAGGGGGCGAAGCGATCGCGGAAAACGTACCGTCCCCCAGCCCCTGATAGACAAGCACAGAAGGAGTAGCCTCGACGTCCAGCACCAAATCCAGGATTCCATCCCGGTTCAGATCCACGGTCGTGACCCGGTCGTTGGTGGCCCCTGTGCCCGTGATCGAAGGCGCCGCGACGAACGTCCCATCTCCGCGGCCCAACCGGATGGACACTGCGTTGGTTGTGCATCCTACGGGCGCCGGCGTGCAGAAGGCCACGGAATTAGCGACGGCAAGATCCAGTTTCCCGTCCCGATTAAAGTCTCCAACAGCGATGGAGTTGGGCCACTGGTCCACCGGTACCGTCGAGGGAACCGGAGTGAAACCACCGTGCCCATCGTTCAACAGGATCGTCACCGTCGTTGCGCCGTAATTCGCGACGGCGATATCGATCTTCCCGTCTCCATTAAAATCTCCAGTCGCAAGCGCCCTGGGCAGATTACTAACCGCGATGGGGGGAGCCACAAAGAAAGTGCCGTCGGGCCGCCCCAGCAGGATGGTGACGTTGCCGGTGCTTTGGGTGGTGCACTCGGGCAACGCTTCACAGGGATTCGAGACCGCCAGGTCGGGTTGGCCGTCTCCATTGAAGTCCGCAGTGACAATCGCGCCGGGCTCCCCCGGATTTTGTCCCAGGTCGATATCCGTCTCGTTGAAGGCCACACTGGCGGTTGGTTTCGTAATCGACAGCAGCACCGGGTTCGAGGCCGTGCCTTCCCCATGCTGGTGATGATTGGTTACTGTGATGGAGGCAGTAGCCGCCTCGCGCAGTAATTTGGCAGGTACGTAGGCAGCTACCTCACCCTCGTTCACCACCACGGTCCCCAGAGGATGGTTAATATTTCCTAACTGGAAGCCGATCTCAGCATCCCGGCCAAACCCGGCTCCATCGAGGATAAGGATAAAGCCCGAGCCGTGTACCCTGGCGGCGGTCGGGGAAATAATATCGATGAACGGAACAGCTTGGTTATGCCTGGGCCGTTCGAAATGGGGAGCGGTTTTTTGGGCAAGGGCGGTCGCGCTGGGCAACAAAGCCAGCAGCAGCATAGATCTGCGCACAACGGTCGAGCTTGGCTGTTTCACGGTTAGGACCTTCCAATCGTTCGTCGAGCATTTGGCATTGCGGCCCGGGGAGTGGAGCTATTGGGCGCAAATCGGATTGAGAAGAAAAGTACGGCTCGCGGACGTGGTCAGCAGTACGCAGGTACAGTGGAGAACCGGCAAAAAACAAAGTGAAGCAGACCGACGTTTACGCAAAACCTCTTTTCAACCGGCGGGCCAATCCGTCCGATTTGCGAGGGGGAAAGCGCGAGTGGAGTTTATCGAACCCCCATGATGTCGTCAAGCGCTTAATTAGACCAAGCTATTTCCTTGGCTCGGTGACACCGTGCAACTTATCGTATCGAGCTCGGCTTGAGTTTTAACCTGATCCGTGGCGGCATTGAAGGGCATGAACACGGAACGAAGTTTTGGCAGACGGGCCGTTACCTCAAGCGTGACCGACTAGTGCCTTCACACTAGATCGGGGACGAACATTACCGTAGTTTTGTTGAGGCTATTTGACAGCCAACCCTGTTTGAGAATTAGGCGTCCTGTGGCGCAAAATGGTTGGTAAGTTCAGCGAAAATCAGACGCAAACCGGCTGCCATCCTCGCTCTTAAGGTACGCTCCTGCAATGCAAACCGGGAAACCCGGCGGCGAAAGAAACCTTTCCATGTCGACAGGGAGCTGGTGGCTTTCAGGGACCACCTTGAAGGGAGCATCTCCACAGTAACAAATGAGACGCTTTCGGCTCGTGGATAACAATGAGAAACTGGGGTACATGGAGCATTTCGTCGTCATAGCCTTCTACAGCATTCTTGCCTTTGTAGTGGGTCTGTTTAGCTGGTCTTTTCTGCCCAGCTACATGCGAGAGAAAGGCAGGAACCTTGCCACAAAGGAAGATATACAGGAACTGGCCAGGCAAACGGCGATACTCACCGAAACGACAAAAGAGATCGAAGCAAGAATTTCAATCAGCGTATGGTCAAAACAACAACGGTGGGATATTCAAAAGACAGCGCTTTTGGATAGCTTGAAAGACCTCGCCACCGCCGAGACTTTTCTGGTGCGATTGGTACAGACATTCGTTGATACCAGAGATCAGCCGCAGGGGTGGGAGACACGACGCAAAGAAGCGAACGAAAAATATGCTGAGAGAATCAACAATTTCTGGCGAACGCAATTAGCAATCGAGATTGTGTGCGGCAGGGAGATTGGCAGTCATTTTCAGGAGATTGATACCATATTCGATCGCGTGCGGAAGAGCCTCAAACAAGGCGAGTTCGATGATATTTGGAATACGCAATATCCAGAGCTTCTGGCGGCAAAGACGCAATTGGGAGAGACAGTTCGTAGAAGGTTAGGACTTGATGTGGAGACTGGGGGGGAACTTGTTCCGGGCTCAGGTGTCATCCTTCAATCCAGTGAATCTTCGGCGGCTCCAAGCCGTGATTTGCAAGGCCGTGCAATTGGTACACGATGAGCGAGTTTCGAAGCGTAAGAGAGACGCAGCATTCCCGTGCGCCAACGCCGCCAGCTCTTCCGCGCTCAGCATATCCGCGCGTCGCTTCGTTATTAGCGCTGCACCTTCTGTCCAACAGCGCCATGACCGAACGCTACTCCTGAGCCGTCACGAAGCCCCCATGAGCGCCCTGAAACCAATCCCATCGCCAGAAAGACGGAGCCAAGCACCATATGGAAGATGTGGTCCCCGGTGTGCAGAAGTATAGGGCCGAAATACCACGCCCTACCCAGCATCGGGTTCCCAACCGTCAGGCCGAGAACCCCCAACGAAACATAAAAGGCGCCGGATGCAATGCAGAAACGCTTTGCTGCGGTTTCACCGAGGAAGCTGACGCCCAGAGCAAGCGCACCCCACACCAGGTGCAGCAGGTTGTGATATTTGTCCACGTGCGCGCCGCCCACGATGACCAGGACGCCCATCAACACGAAGATTCCGCCAAAGAACCGGCACACCATCCTGGCACTATCCGGGGCACTCTCTAAACGGCGAAAATTGTGGATCGTGGCGGCCAGTCCGGCGATATCCGTCACCAGCAGCGCGCTGATCTGCAGCAGCGTCCCGATAAAGATGCCGGCGGCGAACTTGCCAACTTGGCCGGGATGGGTAAGGCGCAACATCTCCGCAGGTAGCCGCACAAACCATCCCGATGTGGTCAACAGCGAGATGAGTGCGCCAATCAGCGGAGTCCACCACCAGCGCGCCCCAAACACTACGATGGCCGCGACTCCGATAAACAAAACCGGTCCCGGTGGGAACTTGGGATACGCCGGGTCACCGGAGAGCCACTGCATCCAAAGCGCAACCGCAACAGTCACAAGTCCGCCCGCCGTCAGCTTCGTCAAAAAAGTCAGTTGTGTTTTCATCTGCGTCCTCCGTTGCTGCTTATCCCCGTTTGCGGCGAAAGCTTGGGATGCTCGCTGCCCATCTCACGAGTCCGTCTCTTTCTTTCACTCCTCGATTTCAGCACTTCCCGGCAGTGCAAGCGATAAAGATTGGTTAAGTCATATGAAGGTTTGTAAAGACAGGCGCAGGCGATCGTTGCTCTATTCTGTGAGGGTCACTTCGAGCGGCTTGAGCGAAGCACGATCCTTCTCAAGTTCACCAATCGGGCAATGGAGATCGACGTTGTGAGCCTTTAGGAAGGCATGAACCTGCATCCTGGACCTGAAGCCCAGGATGCGGCTCACCTGCCCTTCAGACAGGCGTTCACCGCAGTCATGGGAGGGGAGGTTTTGTGAAGTGCCGGTGATAGATTGGTGGGGACCCTAGGTTGAGACATCGAAAAAAAAAGACAGTTGTGGTGACGGGAGATATAGGAGGGAAACTGCATGCGCATCGTAGGTAACCGTCAAGGGAACCATTCGAATCTGATTCAGAACACGCGCACGGAATGGGCGCCTCTTTGCGCAGGGGACGCACGTCCCTGCCATGCTGCCCAAAGTAAGCCGTCAGCAAACAGGAAAATAGTAAGACCCACGAACGCCGGCATGAGGTGCAGGAAATCAAGGTAGCCCACCACAAAATGAACTCCGATCGCAGTGCCGAACCCAGCACAGCCCATCACCGCAACCACCTCGACCAAACTCCGCGTTAACTCTGCGCAGGTGGCCATGAAAAGCAGCAGACAGCCGATCGAGCACAAGCCACCCCCAAAGCCGGCCCGGTCGTGGGAAATGACCGGGATCAGCATCGGAGAGATGTGACGAAGCTTCGGAATGTCTAACCCTATAAATCGCAGATCTGACGGAACGAAGACCCTGGTCATTCCAAAAATCGCGATGGTTGCTCCGGCAAGAATGAGCCCGACCCCGCACGCTCCTAGTAGAATCCTCCCCCATCTGGCCAAACTCGAGTTCTCTTTGCGTTGCTCGATCCAGGTCGAGCGAAGCGACAAATCGGTTGGACGGGAACGCCATAGCCCCGCGGCGAAAACCGGCAGGAGAAAGAGTGTTGCCACACCATGCCAGGTATCGAGGTAACCCTGCCCAAGGTAGGTGAGAAACGCCAGAAAACCTATGGTCCCTGAGCACAGCAGCGCCCACCACGACCATGCCGATCGAACTTGCATGGGGAACGCCGCAAGCCAGAGGTAACCTATGCCGATCGCGAGCAGAGTTCCGCCGTACGCCACCCGGTCATGAAACATAAATCCCAGCAGGTGACGAGTGCCGGCCCGCATCAATGCCAACGAATCCATACCGACCGCATGACTATCTTGCGGAAGTAACTGCCCGGAAACTGATTGGAGAATCGCAAATCCTCCGCTAAGGGCCAAGGCGATCCCTGTGAGCGCTATCAGAAATCGGCCATCCCCGAGCACTGCCTCCAGCAGGCCACGCTCATCTCTCATCGACACTTAACCTCGATCGGGGGATATTCGGAAATGAGCGTTGCCCCGCACTGAACATCGATCGGACTCAATTACCAGCTAAGACTTGTGAAACGAAACCGACATGGTGGATGGCGAAGGCGCCGGCGTGACGTCCGTTTCCTTGATCATCTTGCCATCTGGACTGAGGACGAAGGTGTTCACCCGCTGCACTTCGCCGTGGTTGCTGTACGTCACCTTCAGCGTTCGCGGTCCCTCCATTTTCACCGACATCGTGCGGGTTCCCCCAATGGGCGTCGCTGTTCCATCCAGCTTGCAGGCGACGGGTTCGTCTGCGTCCGTTTCCTTTAGCTCGATGCTGTCACCCTTCACCAGAAACGTAAGCACTCCCGTATCCTGCGACTCATCAAAGCTGGTTTCCTTCCACACCACCGGCGCGCCAGCTCCTCCCGAAACTCGTTTCGACACGAACGTTATCGAAAACGGGCTGCCTTCCCCCGGAAAGATTTTCGCTGTTCTGGTCATCGTCTTTCCATCGGGAGATAATTCGATCTTTACGTTGCTCGTCTGTTTGTTATTGCGAGTGTTCTCCAGGGCATAGCCCGTGGGGGTTTTTGTGCACGTGGTCACGGTGCCGGCGTCCGGTGGGTTCGGTTTCCCATCACAAACCACCTTCGGACCTTTCTTTCCACCGCGTGTGATGGTGTACCCGTCGGCGTCAGTCAAAACCGAAATTGTGGGTCCGTCGTATTTGAGCGTGGATCGATCCATCTTCCATGAGCCGTTCCACGGGTTTGCCTGTCCCATACTGGGGACAGTCAGAGAAAGAAAGCATGCGAAAGCGCAAATGCACGTGCTGTGGCGTTTCATTAGGCGTTGCCCCAAAAAAAGATGTCAAATCTGGTCTGGACAGCCATCTTGATCGCAACCTGAGTGACTGTCAAGAAGCATGGAGGTCAAGGTTACGGCGAGTTACTCTTGAGGCGGCCGAAGCGTACTCTGTTCCACGGAAGATAAAGGGGCGCGAAAGATAGGAGCTTCTTGGAAGGATAGCTCCCCGTCCGAAATGAAGTTCAATTCCCAGGGCTAACGATGAACGGACCTCGCCGGTCTGGCTGCGCCACCTTTCCATCCCAGGAAGCCGTGGAGAGGCTGCTGCTTCAGACGGATGGGCACGCCATGCTTCCGCAACTCCAGCGCGTCCCACTGGGAGCAGTCAGTCCTTCAGACTGCGCTCTGCGCCCGGTGCGGCCGCATCCGTCTCAGCTGCAGGATGACTTCCGTCGCCAGCAGCGGAAGCGCCCAGCAAGCCCAAATGTAGGTGATTGCCCGCTCGTTGGGTGGTCCCAGTCGCGACATCGGCGGTACGTCGTACAGCAAGCGAAACGTCACAAACGCGAATGTCACGACATAACTGCGCACCATCCATTCCTGGTGGACCTGGATCTGCCGCTGCCGAATCGCGTAGTACGCCATTCCCGCCGTCGTCACCCAGGCCAGGATCATGCCCTGCAGGCCAAAGCCCCACGATCGCCCGTCCGGCGTCGTAATTGACAGAGCCAGCGCACCGATCGAGCCGCACAAAATCGCAATCAGGTACACCCGCCCCATCACGCGATGCAATCGAAGGTACCGCTGTCGCACCCACCGCGAAAACTGAAACGGCCCGATCAGCAAAGCCACCGTGCCGCTGCTGATGTGCGCTAGCAGCCATCCCCGGCGCGGCCAAAGCTCATCAAACTGGGCCCGGTTGTAGTGCAGATAATAGGGAAACACGTAATGGAAAACAAAAGCGCCGGCCAGCAATAGAATCGCGGCCAGCGCGATCGTCTTGGGCACCCGAACCGCCGGGCGCGGCGGTGCGGTAACTGCAACGCGGCTGGACATAACTCCTCCTTGCTGGAGTTCTTCTGGCCTAGGTTGGTTTGAATTGTACAGTCGAACGCAAGACCGTCGCGGACTTTATTCCAATGGCCGTATCGGCACCGGCGCGGCGCAATTTGCGGCTTCTTCTCCTCAATCACAACCAACGCTGGGTTGAGCTCTTCTTCCGTGCCGCGGAGTCAATCGGTTGCTCCCGGGTATCTGATCGGATACCCGAAGGCGAGAGCCCTGAAGTACTTTCCCGAATCCCGATTGGCCACGTGGCTCGCATCCTATTGCAAACAGAGAGCGAGAGTGGCGATCTGGAATCGCCACTCAGCGCGCGCCTCTTTGGCATGGCGCGTGCAATATTCCCGCGTAACAGAGGGCGTTGCGTACTTCACTTAGTGCGAAATACCCCCCAAATTTGAAACTGGAGGCAGAAATGGGACTCCCACTCGCCGCATACTCAATGACCGATTCGCTTTCCTTCACCAGGACCGCGGGTCACTTCGCCGATCGCTTCAACAAGGTCTCTGTGTTTGAGGTTTCAGGGGGCCGCAACGGCTTTGCCGCGTTCGTCTACATGTGCCGCCTCAACCTGGATCTCGACGGCTCTCTGAATACTTACGGCTATGACAACCCCGCGAAGGGCTCGGTACAAAAGCACCTCGTCCCCCTGGAAAGCTGGCACAGAGGCAGGAAGGGAGTCTCCAATTCAACCTCGGAGAAGGTGGGGCTGGGCAATGCATGTGGCGATCCGGGGGATGGCTCCAAGGGATGGCAAAACTTCCTGCACGGCACGCGAAACTTCTACTGGGCGGGGATTAAGTCTGTATCCAAACAGCAGAACCTTACGCTCAAACTGTTGATTGATGACCGCCCGGAATTGGAGGCAGGCTTGGATACTTATGCCCGGCACGGCAAACCCCCTGTCTTACAGCCAGTAGGGAGCGGCTACTTTCCCGTCGTCCAGCCGGATACCGGCTACTACATCTCCGGCACAAGCGTGGTAGGGGATGCGTCTCTTTCCCGGTACGATGCACACCGCTATCTCGACTCGGAGGTCGTTCCCTACGCCGTCTGGGCGACCCACTGGAACCATATGATCGTTGCCGGCAAGAGCGTTCGCCAGGGAGATTTCGGCTTGGCCATCGAAAACGCCACCGGCGCGAGTATAGGTTACGTCTATGGCGACAGCGGCACGCCGAACAAGGTCGGTGAGTGTTCAAAGAAGATGAATAATGCACTGGGGCGTGGGAAAGGCACCGGTCTAGTCACATTTATTGCGTTTCCCGGCTCCGGTTCCGGCATGGCTTTGGGAAAAAGCCCGGAGGCCCTGATTCTTGTCAAGGTTCTAAAAAACACGCTTAAGCTGCACACCAATGCCGAAGAGTTGGCTGCGCGCCTGGCGATGGGTACGGAACTCCCGGGGCCGCCGAAAACTGATGACATGAATCCGGCGCAGGCACATCTCTATAACAACTTTTACTCAGCGCTTTCCAAATGGACTTTGCCGCGCTAGGCTCCTTCTGCTTTCCCGCAAGTGGCGGGCCGGTCTGGTTGGGGCGTCTGTGCCATCCAGACCGCGGGATCGAAGGGTGACAGAAGGAATTTTTTGCACGCCAAAACCGCTCTGGCGGTCGTAGATCAATTAAAACTGCGTCGGTTACGTTAAGTGTCTTACCGGCTCCGCCATCCTATTTGCTCGCACCGATCTCTATCGCACCGCTGTTCAGATGGGCGCGTACAGCCTAGCGGTAATACCCCGATCTGGTCATAACAACGAAGCCCTGCTTCCGCGCTTCAGGATGATCACTGAGAAACTCCGGACTAATTCGAAGACTCAGCTTGCAAAATTTGCCCTGGGACTCCGCAGCAGCAGGCTTGTATCCGAGGGTGTAACGCGCTCGTACCCGATCGATCAGCAGAGCAAGATTCTCTGGAACTTCCTTCGTCCCCGTGCTCAGGACAGGGCCGCCCGTAGCCCTGGCATATTCATCGATGTCTCCGAGGCGTGCTCCTCCTCGGCCCGGCGCCGTAATGGCACGGTAGGTCTCGGCGGTTCTGTCGATGAGAACGGAAACCACCGCATCCGATTGAAGCAGCCTGCTCATGGCTTCCTGTCGCGAGTGGAGGTGCGCAGGAGCATGCTGGCCGATCGTGGCCCGGGTAAATGCGTTTTCCTCATTTGCTGTGCCGTCGGTGAGCCAGACCAGGACGCGCCGGGTGCCCGCCTTTGCCTTCATCACTTGCTCCACTGCTTCAAACATGTCTTCATCGAGGAACGTGCCCTCAACGTCGGCCATCCAGGACGCAGTCTTGACCGCCTCGGCCGCCAGCTTGCGATTGGTAGTAAAGTCCTGCATCAGGTCCGCGCGAGAAGAAAAGGTCATCACCGCCACTTCGTCTTCGCGCTTCAGGTGACCGAGAACCTGCAGCGCCGCTTGCGCCAGGGGGACAAGCGCGGCATGCACCGTCTCGGTCATGTCGAACAGAAACACCACGGAAAGGGGCAGTTGATCATGGCTGAAATAGCTGATCGTCTGCGGCACGCCGTCTTCGGATAGCTGAAAATCTTTCGCTGACAGCGAACCCAGGGGAGCTCCGGACTTCTTGTTTTCGACCAAGGCGTCGAGGAGAACGAACTGTGTGTCGACATGGATGGTCGGGGCCTCGGGCTGCGGCACAGAAGCCGCAGTCTGTGCCGGGCCAATCTGCGCCAGCAGTAGGAGAGTGAGGAGCGATGCCGCCCGCATAAGAAATAGCAGTTGCCGATGGACCACAAGATGAATCTAGCAGCCCTGGCCCTCTCGTGGATACAAGGTCTCGTTCAGACCGTACAAAAAGGCGTGTAAATCGGTCCAGTTTCGTATCCCGGGAATTGCTGTGAGCGTTGAGCACCCTACGGAACATCGAGATGTTTTGTGGGATCGATGATCACATACGACGCCGCATGGCTGATGAAGATCTGTTTGAATATGGCCGTCGGCAGAATCCCTTCGCGGTCCTGCGGCTTCACCAGGGCACTCTGGCAGTTCAGAACGATGAGATCGCCTACCACCTTCTTGCCTAAGTGCAGCCAGTCACCTCTGGCTTTGCAAGCGATCGATCCGTTCACAGTTCTTACGTGCATCGACTTTCCGTAACTGTTCAAATTACCTCCCCACTGGAGAAACATGACGGAGGGCGCCCCGCTATCCAGCAAGACTCTCGTGTGGCCATAGGCCTCCGCCGTCACCCAGATCGTCGGACGATAGCGATTGTCGTCTTCCTCGGGCAGAGCAGGAAAGGTGAACGGCAGGCGCTCCCCGTTTAGGGAATCGGCCAGGTCATCTCCAGCGTCCAAAGTCATCTTTCGATGCTCGTTGTCGATCAGGATATCGAAATGCCGCAGGAAGTTTTCCCCAAGTATCCCCCGGATCGCGCCGTAGCCGGCTGGAAGGAGCGGGCCTGGCATGTTCACCACGGTGATGTTCCGTACTGAGAGACAGTCCAGAGCGATCTCTTGAACGGAGGCGCGAATCTGTCTCGTCGCTCCGGCTGCGCTCGCTATCTGTGATACACCCTCCGGCCGTAGTCCGAGCTCATCGAACAGTGCTGTGTCCAGCACGGTGACGGTCGCTCCTGTATCCACCATAAAATCGTACGGTCCCGCTCCATTCACCTTTACCCCCACAATGGCGCGGGGACCCTTGTAGGGGCGCATGGACACCGTCGCCTGCGATTCTGCGAATCCCGGTGCAGCGGCCAATGGGAGCAGGACAACCACCTGAAGAAGAGCGCAGAACAACCCTTGATTGGTTTTCATCACCGTAGTCTCCGTTTCCTTGAAGTGTCTGCAGTCGATTGCGTTCACTCTGGTAAGCGGAGCCAAGCGTCATAAAGGGACAGTCGTTGTTGAGGTTTTTATCTAGGAATCCAGGGGACGAACCGTACACCATCAAGAAGGGTCAGGCCCTGAGCCATCCAATTAACTTAGAAGGGCGGAAAAAATGAAATTTGATCATCTTGATAAAACAAAGGACTCAGCCCGCACGTAAGGAGAGCCAACCCCGGAGAGGGGACCGATAAACCCGGTACATTCAAGCTTCATCCGTGCCGGTAAATGGCCTCACGCACTTGACGGGCTTTACAGGCTGCCGAACAACTCGGTTTTGTATCAGGGCACGACGTTAGTTGGGCCGCACAACCCAACAAAGACCGGGTCTTAAGGGGGGTGGAAAAGAACCGCAGTCACCCGACGGAATCAGTCACGAAGGGACGGGACAATCTCTAGCCCGGCACGGGGGTGCCGGGTAGGTTTCACGCAAAACGAGTCCCGAAGGGGCGACACAATGGGAGTTCTCACGCAATCTCTTTAGCCCCTGTTATCCGCTATTTTTGCCTAAGCACCTTTCCACTGTTGGCATCGACGAAGGCAACATAACCGGACTTCTTATCTCCCCACATCAGATACCAGACCGGCGTCTGAAATCGATAGGTACTTCCAAGCGCAAAGGATGAGAGTGCCTTGCCCGGATTTTTCTTCAGCCAGGCCGCCCCATCCGCTGCTGCGGCTTGGTACGCGGCATCCGAATCGACATTGAAGCTGGTAAGCTCAACCGGCATAGCGTCGCGCGTTACACCGCCCCACGGCACCCGGAGGCCGGCACTGACGCCCTTGAAAATGTCCGGCGGGGAGGAAGTGATTGCGTAAGAGTAGACCCGGTACTGATGCAGGCTGGGCGAAGCGAACATCGCCTCCCACAAGGCCGCTTTGCCGCGTTCATTCTTAAAACCTGGCACTTCCTGAGGCGTGAGCCTGAGTATCTCGATATCGGTAGTCCAGTGCCGGGCGGACGTGTACATCGGCCAAAAAGCCGTCTTGGCCGTCACAGGTTCCGGTGGGCCAGCCGGCGCCCTTGCCGTTTTCGACTCGTCGTTGACAGGGGCCTTGGTCTTTTCCAGGCAGCCCGCAAGAAGCAGCATCGCAACAACCGCACTTACCGAGCATTGTTTAAGCACAGCGCCCATCGGAATCCTCCACTTACTCGAGTGGCTGAGGAACGGGCTGGAAGTCTGCCGAATGGTTTCCTACGCGTGCGCAAGCGGCCCGGCATCCGCCACGGCCTAACATAGTAGTCCAACCTCTGCCGGTGCGCCAGACCGCCGAGTGTGCGCCGGCCCAACCAAATAAATCTTCTTTCCCTATCGACGCGGACCAAAAACCGTACTACCTTGAAAACAAATATTCACGAGTCAGCGCCGTCTTGCCGCGACGGCCCTGCTTGGCCTTGCACAGGGGCGCTCTCCGCCCGTGCATCGCCGCCAACCACCGGGAAAGCGTCATCGCTTGCCAAAATGACGACTCGGTGATCGCAAACGGTAACAGGACATCAGAAACGATTGGCTAAGCCTTTCGGCAATATCTCAGCGCTCCGCGAGGGGCTGCGGAGAGCACAAATCACCGCGTAAGCAGGGTGCGCTTAGTGCGCCCTCTTGATTGAGCAATTTTGACAACTTGGAAAACATCCCACCACCGGTCATCGGCACGAGGCCGGTGACACGGACGCCGAATGAGACACGGGACGTTCCCTAAGCCATAACGCCTGGACAACGAATACCGTCCCGTTTGTCACCGGAACCTATGAAAAACGTCCCCGACCCTCACGGAAACTGAAAACTGGAAGGAAGGGTCTAGAGGCTCGCGACGGCGGTTGCAAGTTGTTTTTTTATTTCGTCACGCTCCGCGTCCAATTTGACACGCTTCGCATCGATTTCACCTAGGTTTTCCAGCAACTGGGAAACTTTGGTCTGCGACCACGCCAGCTTTGACTTTTTAGCTTTGCTTTGTGCAGCCCGCTCGGGCCACTCAGATGAGTCTGTTACTTCGGCTGTTACTTCCGGAACAACCTCTGCGACGTTCCCTCCGTGCGTTTCTGATTCCATGATCCCTCTCCCTTCGGTTCGTACTGCGTTGTCTGTGCACAGAATTACAGACCCTTACAGGTTTGGCCTTTCCACTTTCGGGTGACAAGCTCAGTGCGAGTTGCAAGTTCGATGAAGAGCAGGATGTGCAAAACAATCCCGGACGAAAACACGGTGGCTGATGGGCCGTTACCTTTGTTTACGCGCATGCTGGAAACGGGTCTGTTCCCAACTCTCCCCCGAAATCAGGTATCCTAGCGCTTTCTCCCGTTACCACGAGCGACCGTGCAAATCAAGATCTTCAACACACCCGCCGAATTTCGAGAATGGCTCGAGGAAAATCACGATCGTGCCTCCGAGTTATGGCTGGGTTTTTACAACCAGCGCACTTACAAGAGAAGTATCACCTACCGTGAGGCACTGGACGAAGCTCTGTGCTTTGGATGGATTGATGGAGTACGCAAGAGCATCGACGAAACCACCTATAAACAGCGCTTCACTCCGCGAAGACCCAACAGCTATTGGGGCGCAGTCAACATCAGGCGGGCGGACGAACTGGCAAGGCTTGGCCGAATGTCGTCCCCGGGAACAAAAGCGTTCCAGCAACGGACCAGCGAAACTGTGAAGTATTCTTTTGAGTCGCGACCTAAGAAATTGCCTATTGCCTATCAGCGGCAGTTCAAGGCAAACCGGACGGCATGGGATTTCTTCTCGGCCCAGGCTCCGTGGTACCAGCGAACATCCATCTTTTGGGTTGTAAGTGCCAAGCGGGAAGAAACTCGCCAACGGCGGCTGGCAACGCTGATGAGTGATTCAGAGAAAGGGCGCCGGCTTAGCATGCTCACGCCGAAACCGAAGAAGACGCAGGATTCATAGTCTTGTAAAAAACCTTGTGCGCCCCATTGCTCTCCATGGCGAACCTGTTTGGTGTGCCGTCATCGTTTCTCCCCCTTTGTCGAATGTCTTTGTTCGTAGCACCCGGTCCTTCGTGAATATGAGATATATTTAGCACCGGCCAGCGAGTGGGTGGGAGTGACAAGTGTCGCGGGATTCTGATGGGTTCAATGCCGCAAAACGCTCTAAGGTCCCAGCGATTTCAAGCGGACTGATATGATACCCCTGTCTTTTCAGCCAGTCACCGCCTGAAATGTGCACGTCCTAGACTTGTGATCTCACAAGGAGGTGTCTCATCATTCTCAGACGCATCGCTATTCAGCTGCGAAGCGTATTCGCTGCATATTTGTTCATCATCAGCTTCATTAGCCTCGTCCAGGCTCAGTATCCGGTTTCGGGAACGCAAAAGGTCGTGCAGGCTCCCGTCATCATCAATGGCAAGACCCTTTTTAGTGTCCAGGGCTTCTTTTCTTTTCCGGCAAACGCGCGTGCCAGTGCCATTACGAACCGAATCACGGACCGCTCGAAAGACGTGGCATTCAATCTCGGTCTCCGACGCTGAGGGCAGTTCGGACATAATGGCGGGCGATCTTGTGCTCATGACAGTCACTGATCAGGATGCACGGCTCGAAGGAAAATTGCGTCACGACCTCGCTACGGACTACGCCCAACGAATTGGTTCCAGTCTGATCGCCCTGCGAAAGGAATACTCGGCTAAGAGTCTCATTCTCGGCGGCGTCTATGCCGTCATCGCGACCGCCGTCCTGCTCCTGATTTTCCGTCTCATGGGATTCATATTCCCAAAGTTCTATGGAAGGCTCGATTCGTGGCGCGGTACGATTATTCCTTCGTTACGTATTCAGAAGTTCGAAATCCTTCCCGCAGACCGAATTGCTGACTTTTTCATCGGCATAGCAAGGCTGTTTCGGTTCGCTGTCGTCTTGCTTGTCCTCTATTTCTATGCATCGTTGGTTTTGGGATTCTTTCCCTGGACCGGCGGGTACGCGAGGATCCTTGTCGGCTACATCGTTGAGCCCCTCAGAATAATCGGCAAAACCGTCTTATCCTATCTTCCCACCTTTTTTTTTCGCCGTCATCGTGCTCGTAGCTCACTATGTGATCAAACTGACGCACATCATCTTCCTGGAGATTGGCAAGAAGACCATCGCTATCTCAGGCTTTCATCCCGATTGGGCAGCTCCGACCTACAAGATCATTCGCTTTCTGATTCTGGCCATCACCGCGATTGCGGTGTTTCCTTATCTGCCGGGGGCAAAGTCGCCGGCTTTCCAGGGAATCTCGATTTTTCTCGGGGTACTTTTCTCCCTGGGCTCAACCTCGGCGGTGGCCAATATATATCAGCGGCGGTGTGGCGCAATTGCTCGGCTTCGTCGGTCGGGCCGCGCGGCTGTCCCAAATCGCGAGGAGGGGGCCCGCTTGCCCATATGCAGCGCCGGGCTGAACGCAACATGCGTGCGGGCGGCTTCGGCATACTCATCACGCGGAGTCTTGTCGATGAATTGATCTATAGTGAACGGGGTAACGAAGTGGTTCTGATCAAGTATCTTCAGAACTGAAGCTAAGAGTCTCTCGGCGGATTTAGCCAAGTCTCGAAATGCCGCTGCCGGCACTCTTCGCGTGTACCGGTTTGGTGTGTCATCGTCTCTCTCTCTTGGTCGAATCTCTTTGTTGGTAGCACCTGCTCCTTCGTGCCCATGGGATATAGTTAGCACCGGGTCGCGAGAAGGTGGGAGTGACAAGTGTGGCGGGATTCTGATGGATTCAATGATCACAGCTGCAGCGCGCGCGCTCGCGGCGGGTGATCCCCTCGGCGCACTGAAGCGAGTCTCGCTGCGCGACGATGCACCCGCGCTCGCGCTTCGAGGAATTGCCATGGCGCAACTCGGCGACCTCATACGCGCCAAGGCTCTACTGCGCGCTGCGGCACGTGCCTTCGGGCCCAAAGAAGCAATTGCCCGCGCCAGATGTGTTGTTGCCGAGGCTGAAATCGCGCTCGCCTCCCGCGACCTGGGCTGGCCCGCAAAAATGCTCGACGCAGCCCGCAAAACGCTCGAAGAGCACGGCGACCGCTTGAACGCGGCCCATGCCCGGCATCTCGAGATCCGGCGCCTCCTCCTTGTCGGGCGCCTCGACGAAGCGGAGCAGGCGCTCGCTCAGCTCGATCCGGCGCCTTTCCCGCCTGCGTGGAGGACCGCTCATGAACTCGCGGTGGCGGGCATTGCGATACGCCGTCTCAGAACGCGAGACGCACGCGCCGCGCTCGCGCGGGCTGAACGCGCCGCCCATCACGCACGCATCCCTGCGCTGACGGCAGAAGTGGAAAGTGCCTCTCTCGTTCTGAGCACCCCAGCAGCACGCCTTATCTCCCATGGCAAGGTACGCCTCCTTTTGCTCGAAGAGGTCGAATCCTTGCTGGCATCAAAATCGCTCGTCGTAGACGCCTGCCGTCATGTCGTGCGTAGCGCACGGAAGGTCATTTCGATCACCGGGCGTCCGGTATTGTTCGCGCTCGCACGCGCATTGGGAGAAGCATGGCCCGGCGATGTGCCAAGGGACCAGCTCCTCGCCCGGGCCTTTGGAGCGAGGCTGGCCGACGAGTCGCATCGTGCGCGGTTGCGGGTTGAGATCGGACGCCTACGCAGGCTGCTTCAACCGATGGCCGGCATCATCGCCACCAGGCAGGGATTTGCACTCTCCCCTCGCGGCGCACGCGAGGTTGTGGTGCTGGCGTGGCCGGTGGATGAGGAGCATGCTGCGGTGCTTGCTTTCCTCGCCGACGGTGAGTCGTGGTCGAGTTCAGCTTTGGCGCTCGCCCTGGGAACCAGCCAGCGCACGGTGCAACGTGTGCTCGAGTCGCTCGCCCGGGCAGGAAAGGTCCGGTCCTTTGGTCAGGCGCGCGCCCGCCGCTGGCTAATCCCTCCCGTGCCGGGATTCACGACGACTTTGTTACTCCCTGCCGCACTTGCCGGCGACTAGCATAGATGCATGAATCGATCAGCAGCAGAGATTGTCCGGGAGTATGGCCCATTTCCAGGAATCGACCGGGTGCACGGAGTGACGTATGACGGCCAGCGCGTCTGGTTCGCGTCCGGAGACAAGCTAAACGCTTTCGATCCTGCGAGCGGAAAGCCGTTGCGCGCGATCGATGTCGAAGCGCATGCAGGAACGGCCTTTGACGGCAAGCACTTGTTTCAACTCGCTGAGGACCGCATTCAAAAGATAGATCCGAAGACTGGCCGTGTCCTCGCCACCATCCCCGCTCCCGGGGCCGGCGGTGACTCGGGACTCGCCTGGGCCGAAGGCACACTCTGGGTGGGCCAATATCGCGATCGAAAGATCCATCAAGTCGATCCCGAAACAGGAGCGGTGCTTCGCACCATCGAGTCCAATCGCTTTGTCACCGGAGTGACCTGGATCGACGGAGAACTTTGGCACGCCACCTGGGAAGGCGATCAGAGCGACGTGAGGCGCATCGATCCTCGCACCGGAGAAGTTTGTGAAAGGCTTGATATGCCGCGCGGAATTGGCATTTCAGGTCTTGAATCCGATGGCGCCGACCGCTTCTTCTGTGGAGACACAACCACCGGGAAGGTCAGGGCAGTTCGGCGCCCCCGGCGACGTACCTCCTGACTTCACAATTCTTTGCAATTTATTGCGTCGTTGTGACAAAGCGCCGAAGCTGTGCGTTTATTTTCGATCCAATGACATCCCAAATCGTTCTTCATGGAGGTCCACGTGAATAAGAGACTCTGTTTCATGTTCATCGCATTAGCTGCCGCTCCAGTTGCCCTGCACGCGCAAGCGCCGACGGCCTCGTCGTCTAATCCGATCAGCGCCAGCGAAAAAGGCTTTTACACCCTTGTCAGCGGAGAAGTCATCGCTGCTGCCGAGAAGATGCCGGAGCAAAACTACTCCTTCAAGCCAACCCCGGAGGTGCGCAGCTTCGGGCAACTGGTCGGCCATGTGGCCGACGCTCAGTACTTTTTTTGCTCGACCGCTACCGGCGAACCGAATCCTATGAAAGACATCGAAAAAACCAAGACCTCGAAGGCAGATCTAGTGGCCGCAATTAAGGATGCCGTAGCCTACTGCAACAAGGCATACGCCGGCATGACCGACGCGCGGGGCAGCCAGACCGTGAAAATGATGAACTACGATGCGGCAAAGCTTTCGGTATTGTCCGTGAATACCGCTCACACGGATGAACACTACGGGAACATGGTCACCTACTTACGAATAAAAGGCATCATCCCCCCGAGCAGCGAGAAACACGCCAGCCAGGGGCAGATGTAGCGGTAGGCGATGCACTGATGTTTCCGAGGCGCGGCGGCCACCGGGGGTGTTTACCCAAAACCGGCCCGGGAGGGTCTAGAAAAGTAAAGCCCTACCAGGGTGACCTGGTAGGGCGAAGGTAATGCATCGTTAGAGTGATTCAGTGTGCATAGCAAGATCGGGAAGAACTTAAACGAGAGTAACCGGGCAGATGCATGAAATCATTTGTTGCGAACTACAAGTAAGGCAACCACTTCTATTACAGCGACTCTCCTTATTCCTCATCTGGCCCATCCCCCGAAAGGCTCGTTGAGGGTTTGGAGAATCGCTGCTTGAAAAGAGCATATCGTTTCTATTGGAATTCGCCATGCGCCTTGGGTAGCAAAGACCGAAATTGTAGTTGTAGCCTTGAACCTCACGGGTGTATCCCACCTTCCACTCGACGGAGTGCACCGAAGTCCGGCACGTTGACAGCTAAACTCTCAGGCTGAGGCAGGTCCCTCAATTACTGACAGACAGCTCGCGCGCGAACTCGTTTCATCCCGTCAACATCAGGGAAATCACGGTTGAGGCTGAGCTTCGTAGCGGCTTCATCGAGTGCGGCCTGAGTAAAGAAAAACAGCTGCTTCGGGTTCGAGTCAGGAAAAAACCGGACGATAATCTCGGGCCGAGTGACCGAGCCACTCTTACCGTCGTGAAACGGATAGCCGAGTTCTTGTAGCAGATGCAGAGACCCTTCGTCGCCCGTGGGGTTTCCGGTATCGCCGACGATGGCGAAGACGGCCCGCCGGCTTCGCTCTGAATATACGGCCACGAAGTCGCCCACCTTCACACCCCGCCGGCGAGCCTCGTCGCCGCGCACGACATAATTGACATTTCGGGCGTCGACGTAGGACCGTGGATCACGCTCGTTGTGATTGGCTACGTCCGCGAAAGCTGTCTGTGAAATGTAGTAGCCGGGAAACGGATCCTTCGGGCCTTGAAGAATCGGTTTGCCCCTGTCGTCCAGGAGGTAGCCGACGATCGCCTGATCGCCCCGCTCCAGATAGTGCGCATTCATAAGGACGTCGAGCGTCGGCTTGCCAGGCGGACCGTAAGCGTTCGGGGCACCATCGACATCCACATCCATGCGGTGAGTCCGCGTTTCGAAACACCGATGTGCCGCCGGCGTCTGTGCGAGCAACCCATCGTTAAAAGTGAAAGCGAGGGCTGTGACGATCGTAAGCAGGGCCCACCTGCATCGGAGATCCGGCAACTCTGAGAATCGTCCCGCTTCAACCGCGCAAGATCCTTTCACAGCATCTGGCTCCTACTCCGTTCGCAAGGCTTGCATTGGATCGATCGACGCGGCGCGCCGTGCAGGCCAAAAGCCTGCCAACGCACAACAGCCCAACAGCACCATGACCGTACCGGTAATCGTCACCCAGTCGAGCGGCTTTACGCCATACAGCAGACTCGAGAGAAACCGCGTAAGTCCGACGGATACAATCAGCCCGCCGGCCACTCCTGCCGTGGCAACGATCAAGGCATATCGCAGCGTGCGCAGCAACACCACTCCGCGCGAGGCCCCCAGAGCCATGCGGATCGCGATCTCGCGTGTTTGCTGCGCGACCCCATAGGCAAGTACCCCATAAACTCCCAGCAAGGCCAACACCAGCGCGATTCCAGCAAACGCCGACAGAATCGCTGTATTGAACCGGCGTGAGGACTCGGTCGCTGCAACTATTTCGTCCATCGTGCGTCCATTCGAGATCACCAGCAACGGATTGAGCTGATGGACAACTTTATCCAGCGTTGCTGTCAGCAGCGTGGGGTCACCTGTTGTCCGGATCAAAACATCCATGTTGCCCGCCACCCCCAGCATCGCCGCCATCGGCCCCAGGGCCGCGGCAGCTTGCGAAACCGGCTCATACATCTGCACCACGGTCGGCTGATCAAGCGCTGCTTGTTTAATATCTCCAACCACACCCACAACAGTGATCGCAGGCATCGGGCTATCGAATTTGTCGCCGATCTTCATCCGCGCCCCAATCGGGTCTTTTCCCGCGAAATACGTTGCGGCAAACGATTGGCTGATCATTGCCACCAGCGGAGCGCCGGCCTGCTGGTCACGAACTTCAAACGCGCGGCCCCGGATCAGCGGAATCTTGAGCGCTTGGAAATAGTTCCCTTGGACAAGATAGGCGGAGGCAATGAGAAAGCCCTCGCCGGCCGACCTCACATGGCCCTCCGGCGTGATCAAGCGGCCGCCTTTCTGACCCACAATCGGAATGTTGGAAGAGAAGCCTACGCTCTTCACCCCGGGCAGGCGTTCTAATTTCCCTTGCAGTTCTGTGTAGAATTCATCCACGCTCTGCTGAGTAGGGTAGTCGTGTATTGGCAGAGACAGAGCCGCCGTCAGGACATGTTGCGGCTCAAAGCCTGGGTCGGTTTCCAGCATCTTCGCAAAACTGCGCAATAGCAGCCCGGATGCAACCAGCAACAGCATTGCCAAAGCGATCTCAAGCGTTACCAGCATGCTTTGCAGCCTATGCCGCGCGCGTCCCGTCCCTGCTGCCTGGCCACCGTCACGCAAGGAATCAAGAACATTGGTGCGCATGCCGGCCCAGGCCGGCACAATTCCGCAAAGTATCCCAGTCGCAGCAACAAAAGCCAGGGCAGCGGCAAACATAGGCCATCCGATTGCGATCTCACTCGATCGCGGCAGCGAGTCCGGCAGGGCAACAGTGGCTGCACGCACGAGCACTGTTGCGAGCGCAATGCCGAGCACTCCGCCTATTGCACTCAGCAGCAGACTCTCGGTCAATAACTGCCTCAACACGATGCGCCGTGCCGCTCCCAATGCCAAACGGACTCCGAACTCTCGCTTCCGGCCGGCTCCCCGCACCAGCAACAGGTTCGCGATGTTCACGCACGCGATCAGTAGGATGAGGCTGACAGCTCCCAGCAGTACGTTGAGAAGCGGACGTGCCTTGCGCACGGTCTCTTCCTTGAGCGTTCTGAAATATCCCTTTAGATGCAGGTTGGCGACCACCATGTATGCCGGCTGGATTTCTTTGATTACCCGGTCAACGTCGAACTGTACCTGCGCTGGGCTCACGCCCGGCCGGATGCGAGCCACCAGGCCGTAGTCGTAGTTCTCACCTTCCGAGTTCTTTTCGGCCGGTGTCAGACTCAAGGGAACCCAGAGGTCGCGATGGCTCAAGCGGCCCGCATCCAGCGGGAACTCGAAGTTCTGCGGCATCACTCCGATCACAGTGTAGGGACGCCGGTCGAGATCGATCGTCTTGCCCACTGCGCCTGGATCACTCTGGAATTTCTCCCGCCAAAGCGCATAGCTGATCACCGTCACCGGAGCAGCATTTGTATCTTCTTCTGCTGTAAATGTGCGGCCCAGGAGTGGATCCGTCCCAAGAACGGGAAATACCGCAGCGCTCACTCTTTCTGCCGCTGCATGGAATGGCGCACCAGCCCCGGTCACGTCGTAGCCGGCAGAGATATACCCGCCTTCCCCGGAGAAGGCCTTGCTTTCGCGCTGGAAAATCAGAACGTCAGGCGCCGTCACATTGAAATCATGCGGATCTTCGCGAATCCATTCATGCAGGCTCACGAGTTGCGACGAATCCTTGAAGGGTAGCGGTCGCAGTAACACCGCCTCGACCACGGAAAACACCGCTGTCATACCGCCGATGCCCACCGCCAACGTCAGGATCGCCGTGACGGTAAAGCCTGGAGACTTACGCAACTGCCGCAGCGCATAACGGCCATCCCGGGCCAGCGCTTCCAGGAACGGCAGCCCCCGCTCCATCCGATAGAGCTCCCGTGTCTGCGTCACACCACCGAAGGAACGCAACGCCGCCGTGCGTGCTTCCTCTTCCGGCATGCCGCGCCTCCGGTTTTCCTCGGTTGCGAGTTCGATATGCGCCAGGAGTTCTTCGTCAAGATCCGCGTCGAGCTCTCGTGGGCGGATCAGCGACGCCCAACGGCTTAGCAGAATCCGTATCCAATCCATCGTGCACTCCTCAACTGGATGGCGCCAGAAAGCGTGCCATGGTCGTGGCAACCCGCTCCCAGTTCTCCGTTTCCGTTTCGATCTTTTGCCGTCCTAGTTTGCTCAGCGAATAGAACTTGGCGCGACGTCCCGTCTCGGAGATGCCCCACTCGGCCTTAATCCACTTGCGCTGCTGCAGGCGCAGCAGCGCCGGGTAGATAGTCCCCTGATTCATGATCACGGTATGATCGCTGACCTGTTCAATTCGCCGCGCAATTGCGTATCCGTGCAGCGATCCCATCGACTCCAGAGTCTTGAGCACCATCAGATCCAGAGTGCCTTGTAAAACGTCCGACTTTCCGTCACCCATTCTCCACCTGTAGCCGTTCAACATATAAACTAGCGGCCCGATACGTAGAATGTCAACAGGTAGATGTTACGACCGATACCGCGCAACCAGCTCCTGCGCCGCCGCCGGCCATTCTGGATAAGTGAAGGAGAAACCGGCGTTCATGAGTCTGCGGGGAATAACCCGACGGCTCTTGAGGACAAGTTCGGATTCAGTGCGCAGCAGGAAACTGCCGATTTCGATCATCCATGCAGGCGCAGGAAAGCTCACCCGTTGTCGCCAGGAAGCACGAAGAGCGCGCATGAACTCCCGATTTCTCAGTGGATTGGGGGAGCAGATATTCACCGGCCCTGTCATGCTCTCTTCTGCGATCAGGAAGTCGACGGCGCGGGCAAAATCGGCTTCGTGAATCTAGGAAACATATTGAGCCCCCGATCCTTGCCGTCCGCCCAGCCCGCTGCGAACCAGGTTCGATAAAACTTCGAGGACGCCCCCTTTGCTCGCAATAAAGGTCATGGAGCTGCGCATGGCGATCCTGCGGGTGTTTCGCATTTGCCCCGCGAAGAAAGCTGCTTCCCAATCCTTTGCGATCCTGATGGAAAAGTTCCATGTGTCGGGAGCACCTGGTTCGTTGCCGCCGAGTTCCCCAGTCATCTCGTCCATGGCTCGATCGAGTGCGTGGCGATAGATGGTGGCAGTGCTCGCGTTAAGCCACAGTCGCGGTGGGTGTTGGAGCGATCCAATGACATCGTTGAGCAGCCGCGTCGAAACAATGCGCGAGTCGTACATCTGGCGCCGATTCTCTGTGTGATACCGGCAGTTTACGCTGCGTCCGGTCAGGTTGATGCAGATGTCGCTCTGCTCCAGCGAAGCGGTCCATGGGCCTGCGGTCTGAGCGTCCCAGCGAATCACCTGCCAGGGAGCCGGCATTGGCGCGCGGCTCAGCACGGAAACGGTGTGGCCCTGTTGGTGGAGGTGCCGCGCAAGAACAGTGCCAACCTGTCCGCTGCCGCCGGGGATCACAACCTTCATGGCACCGGTTCTTTCCCCTGTATCGGTAGATAGAGTTGCCAATCGTCCGACTCGGCGAGCTGTTTGATGACGGCGTTGCGTTCGCGGTTCAGTTTCATCATGTAGCGGCGCAGAAAGAGCCCTTCGGCGATTGGCCCCAGGATTGGGAGCGGACCCGCAATAGCGAAAACATCCGTCAACGCAGTGACTCCGGAAGGCAGGCTGCGCAACCGATGGTCGGCCTGCATGGAGCGGAAAATCCCTTTCACCATGGTGACCTGCAAATAGGTAGGCGGCTCCATCGCCGTGACCTCGCTGGTCAGGTTGTGCCAGAAGCCGAAGTGTTTGGCGCGCCATGTGACCTGTTGGCCGAGGGCGACCAGTCCTGTGGTAACTCCACCGATGGCCAGTGCTTGTTCGTTGTCATGGACGTTCGCAAGCAGATGGACCTCGACGCTGCGAGATAGGTCAAACACTCGGTCGATCGGCGCGTCGATGAGAGTGGTTTCCTCAAAGCGGATCATGTTTGTTTGCCATAGATGACTTCAAGCAACTCTCCCGCGAGCCGATGGATCGGCCGCAGGAACGGCATGCCGGCTAAGCGCAGGCCGACCAGAATCATCTTCAGAGTCTTGTCGAAAAGGATTTGTGTACGCGTTTGCCTGGGTGAGTGGTCATAAACCCAGAAGAGAAGCAGACCCATTTGGTACAGCCAGAGTAAGCGCGGCAGATACGGTTGAATGTTGGACGGGAGCTTGACCCTCGAGTGTTCCACAGCTCGCTGGAAAAACGCGATATCTTGCTCGCGGATGGCGGCGGTTTCCGAACTGAAGGGGGATAGCGCATGAGTGGGGTCGACGTGGCCGGAAAGCGCGCCGAGCAATGCTCGATTGGGCGAGAAATATTCGAATTTGTAGGCGATGATGCCGCGGACGCGAGCCTCTAGCTTCTTTTCTTCTGCGAGTATCGCGTCGAGCGATGGACCCATCTCTAGCTGGGCGCGCTGGTAGAAAGCCATAACAATGGCTTCCTTGGAGTCAAAGTAGTAGTAGGCGGCGCCCACAGCTACTCCGGCCGCCGTGGCGATCTCGCGCATGGTGGACTTTTCGAAACCGCGTTCGCCGAAGATAGCAAGCGCGGATTCAAGGATGCGCGAGCGCGTAGCCTCGGACTTGAGCGACTTCCTCTCCGCTTGGCTGACTCCTTCATATCGGCAATATTGAACATGTTCAATTTACATGCGGAAGCTCTCTTTGGCAACATATTTTTGAACGTGTTCATTTATTTAAACCGCCGTACTTTTGGCGCAGCGGGTTGGGGATACAATATCCCCCATTCCGCTGGGGTTTTAGACAGGTTTGGAGGGTTCGGCAAAGTTCATGGTGCTTACTTCCACCAGCACCCCGCCAGGAGCGTCACAGTAAAAGCCATATGTGGGCGGTCCGCCGCGCTGCAGCCTCCCGGGCTTCGGCGCCGTATACTTCCGCGCCATTAAGGCTTCGTGCAGCAGGTCCACCGCATGCTGCGTGGGCTGAAGAAAGCCAACGTGAAAAAGCCCGGGATAGCCCTGCTCGGGCGTCATGCGCTTATCGTGCATGAGGGTCAGCAGAAAGCCCTCGGAATTCCGCAGCACAACCAGTTTGTTGCCGCGTTCGTTCAGTATCTGAAAACCGAAAACCGAACTGAAGAACTCCTTGAGTGCCGGAACATCGTAGGTGGTGAGGTTTGTGTGGTTAAGCGTTGCCATCGCGATCTCCTTTAAAGAAAGAATGTTCCATCGCGTAGCTGTCAGGGCCCTCGCCCGCAACGCACCACGCGACAGGCAGCAATGCCGAAGCACTGCCACTATCGCCGTGGGTCCCTTCTCCGCTTCGATGCGGAGATGACTTGAACTGCGGAATGGCTTCCGCAGCGAGCCGGGCTTACCAATCCGGCTCCGCGTTTTTCGGCACACTTAGGATGGCGCCCGTTCCTCATCGGTCGCAAATTTCTTACCTGGGCCGGGGCTCGACTGTCCAAATCCGGACGGGTGAGTCTCCAGCATGTCATGGAACGTCAATCAACTGAGTTTTGCAATCCTTGCCGGTTATTACCTCTGAACCGGAGATCGCATTTAATTGTGCCTCGGGATAGGTCCATTGAGCAGCCCCAAAAATAACGAAAAAGATAGACCTGCAACTCTGCGTACTTTGGCGAGCCACCTTGGCTTATCACTGACAGCAGTATCGATCGTTGTGAACGACTCGCCCGCGGCGAAGGCGATTCCGTCTACCACCAGGGAACGGATACTGGCAGCTGCCCGCGAATTGCGCTATCGTCCCAATTATCTGGCGCGTTCCCTGCGCAACAAGCGCAGCATGTCCATCGGCGTCCTGGTTCCCGAAATCAGCGAAGGTTACTTTACCCTGGTGATGAATGGCGTCGAAGAGCATTTGTTGGCAGCAGAGCATTTCTGCCTGCTGGCTGCACATTACTGGCAGCCGAAACTGCTTGAAGAGCACCCCAGAATGCTGCTGGAGCGGTCCGTGGATGGTCTCCTACTGATAAATACGCCGACGCCAGCCAGGGTGGACGTTCCGATCGTCTCCGTTTCGGGACATCGAGCGGTGGCCGGCGTAACCAATATTCAACTCAACCATAAGCAAGCTGCTATTCTCGCGCTCAAACATCTGGCCGGTTTAGGACATCGCCGAATTTCCTTCATGCAAGGTCAGAAGGAGACGGTCGACACCGAGTTCCGTTGGACACGGATTATGGAAGTTGCCCGCGCGTTAGGCATCGAAATTCACCAGGAACTCCTGATAAGGCCAGTAGAGAATAGTTGGTCGCCGGCCTTGGGCTATGATCCGATGAAGGCCCTGCTGTCGCGCACCAGGAACTTCACTGCGCTCTTCGCTTTCAACGATATTGCCGCCATCGGCGCCATTCGGGCTCTTCATGAAGCTGGAATCCGAGTGCCAAAAGACGTGTCCGTTGTGGGCTTTGACGACGTGGGCAGCGCACCATTCCGAATTCCCAGCTTGACGACCATTCGCCAACCCCTTCGCGAAATGGGAAAAATGGCCGCGGAAGCTCTACTCAACCGGATCAACAATCCGAAAGCTCACTATCCCGGTCGAGTGATGATGCAACCGGAACTGATGATTCGGGAATCCACCGCTGGAGCCTCTTCCCCGCGCCCCCGCGGAACGAATCAGCGGAAAGTCCGGAAGGCCCGCGCTCGCTCCTAAACTACCCCTATGCGAAAAGTAGTCATTGTCGGACCGTCTCCGGTTCAGACCTCGACGGGAAAGGTTTGGCTGCCAACCACGTGTCATAATTCTGCCTCCGAGTGTCGGGATTCGGACTCCACCCTCCGGGCTTTTTCCAACCATTCCGAAACCTTCTCGGAAAAGCCAGGATTTAAATAGGTTGGCGGCACATCTGCTTTCAGTGCTTTTGGCCCTGTGGATACACTAGAAGCAAGCGAGGAAGATCTGGAGCAATCCGTGACTTGAGAGGTGAACTATGCTGGAACCAATGCAGTTTGGTGACGAAATGGCAACATCACTCGATAAACGCAAAGTCCAACTCGGATTCATCGGTCTGGGACTTATGGGAAGCCGGCTTACGCAACGTCTGCATGCAGCTGGCTGGAACGTTCAAGCATGGAACCGTAGTCCCGGGCCGGTTGATGGGGTGAGGCGGGAAGGCGTAGTGATTGCCCCATCATTGCCGGAGCTCGTCCTTGGTTCGGATGTGGTCCTTTCTTCCTTGGCCAACGATGACGCGGTCCACTCCGTGTATTTCGCGAAGGATGGCGTCTTTTCTGCGGCAAAGCCAGGAACCATCATTCTTGAAATGAGCACCATATCGCCCGACCTGTCGCGCCTTCTCCATAGGCAGGCTTGCACCCTGGGCCTGCGATTCCTCGATCTGGCTGTCTCCGGATCAACGCCGGCGGTTGAAGCAGGCACCGTCACACTGCTTGCGGGCGGCGACCAGAACACCTTCGAGCAATGCATTCCGATTTACCAGTCTATTGCAAAACAGTGGTTCTTGATGGGACCTGGTTCTTCAGGCGTTCTCATGAAACTGGTCGTCAACCTTCTCCTGGGTCTGGATATGCAGGCGATCGCAGAAGCAGTTTCGCTGGGAGAGCACCTCAAACTCGATCGCAACCTTATGCTCGATGTCCTATCCAGGACTGCGGTGATACCTCCGGCGTTTGTGGGGAAATTCCAAAAGATAAAGAACGGTGACTACTCTCCGGAATTCCCGTTGCGGCTGATGAGCAAAGACATGGATCTGGTCATGAATGCCGCAAGCAGCTCGGGTGCTGTTTTGCCCGCGGCAAGTGTCGCCCAATCCGTGCTCGCTTCCAATATCTCCGCAAATGGAGATCTGGATTTGGCCGCGATAACGCCCTTTGTCATCGCTCAACGAACCAGCGGTTAGTTGGCGGCTTGTTGGATAACAAGTCACGATATCAACATCCCGGTAATAGCGATCCTGCAAGCCGGGACACGAAACAACTCTTTGGTAAAACGGACTCATGGATAAAAAGAAGCTCGGCAACTCTGACCTGGAACTGACACCCATCGGGTTCGGTTCATGGGCCGTCGGTGGCGGTGACTGGCAATTTTCCTGGGGACCTCAGGATGACGACGACTCTGTCGCCGCGATTCATAAGGCACTGGAACTAGGTGTCAACTGGATTGACACTGCGGCCGTGTATGGTCTGGGACATTCCGAGGAGGTGGTCGCACGCGCACTCAAGACCACTTCCCACCATCCATATATCTTCACCAAATGCGGCCTGGTGTGGGATGAGAAGCGCGAAGTCTCCAATAGCCTCAAGCACATTCGCCGCGAGGTTGAAGACAGCCTTCGCCGCCTCGCCGTCGATGCCATCGATCTCTACCAGGTGCACTGGCCCAAACCCGATGAAGAGGTCGAAGAGGCCTGGGGCGTGATGGCCGACCTGCAAAGCGAGGGCAAGGTTCGTTGGATTGGCGTCTCGAACTTCAGCGTAGACCAGATGGAGCGAGCGATGAAGATCGCCCCCATTACGTCCAACCAGCCTCCCTACTCCATGTTGAATCGCGCAGTGGAATCCACCATCCTGCCATTCTGCGACCAGAACAACATCGGCGTTATCAATTATGCCCCCATGCATTCTGGTTTATTGACCGGGGCCATGAGCAAGCAGCGCGTTGCCAATTTTCCCAGCGACGATTTTCGCCGGAATGCGAAAAACTACCAGGAGCCTCTACTGTCGCGGAACCTGGCGGTGGCGGACTTCATCGGGAAAATCGGCGAGCGGCACGCTGTGAGTGCGGGCGTTGTGGCCATTGCTTGGACCTTGCATCATTCTGCAATCACCGCAGCGATCGTAGGCGGGCGTAACGCAAAGCAGGTCGAGGGCGTGATGCCAGCGGCGATCTTTCGGTTATCGGACGAAGAGTTTTCCGAAATCCAGAACTATCTCTCCCAACACGTGCCCTGACAGCTGAGTGCTGCGGCATACCTTACGGCGCCGCGTGGTGTTTCTTGAACAGATGTCTCGAGATGTCAGGCCAGAATTCGAAAAATTCCGCGCCGATCACACCTTCCGCAGTGACGGTAAGCGCTCCGTCGAACGTCTGCTCAACTCCCCGATCCGCGGCAGGATAGTAAGCATTGGAAATACCGCCAGAGATGAAGTTGCCCAGCACATTCGCGTAGTTTGGGCCCCACTTGCCGTTGTCGCGCTTACACCAGACGGTGGTCGATGCGGAGTAGAGAAACCGGTGGGTGAAGGTACCAGAGCCCAAACGAAAGTAGCGAGGGTCTTCCTTGAGGAGGATCGGAAGGATCGCATTGCCCCATAGATTGCCATCGGCCGTATCAAGATAGGACGCACCAAAGCGCTTGAAGTAGCCCTCGGCTCCCTGACCGAATCCGGGATTGGTATTCCTCGCCTGGCCGAGACCGGCGACAAAGCCGTCTGCAACAAAAACAAATGGATCGATAGAGCTCTTGTACATCAAGTGGAACTTCTGTCCGGGCGAGAGGGGCGGCACCCCATCCGAGCTCTCGACGGTGTTGAAGTTTGGCACAACCCCTAAAATGCGCTGCCGCTCTTCGCGCTTCAGCACTTCCGCCGAAGTCTCACTCGTCGCTGCCGGCGTTTGAGGACTCGCCGACATCCCATCCCCTTGCGCCCATCCTTTTGCAGGCAGCATCAACGTCACGCCGAAAGCGGCTCCTCTAACTAATCGCCGGCCAACGCGGTTGTTCCTCGTCATCGCAAAGCGATCACCCGTTTGCAGTTGCCGCCGGAGATACCCCCACAACTCGAGACCAAGCATGAGGGGGAAGAATGGGCTAAGGTAGGAGGCTCTTATAATCCCGCAGAGTTCACTCGCGCGCGCCAGCAGAACATCAGTCGTACGGAGAAAGGCCATGGTTCTCCAATGCCGGCACAAAACAGATGAATGCCGAAAGGTCAGTTCTTCTGAAACAAAAAGGGGTGAAGCTAAGACGGCACGTCTTCATCAAGATAGACGGAAGGGCACGCGATTAGTTGTCACCAGCCGCTATACGCTTCAACCAAAGCGTTATCGAGCTAGATAGCTAATGCTTATCTTTAGGTCGAAGCTTATCTTTCGGCCAACGCTGCACATGTTATGCGGAACACATAAGAGCAAATTCCATGAATGCCGTCCCTTGTCAGTGCGAAATCTCTTCCAACGCAAGATTCCGCGTGCGCGGCCCCATCCAGCCAATCACCGCCATCACGATCAACATCGCTGCTGCAATGAAAGTGAACACGCCGGCCGTGCCGAAGGTCCTCAACACCCCAGCGATCAGAAACGAAGTGAAAATTGCCGAAAAGCGGCTCCAGGAATAGACAAAGCCCACCGCGCTCGACCGGATGCTTGTCGGGAAAAGCTCCGTCTGGTAAGCATGAAAGCTATAAGACATCATGTTGCTTGCCAGCGTTAGCCCTATGCCCATGGCGATCAGCAACATCCCTCTCGAAACCTGGCTGAATGCCAGCCCGCAAACCATGATGGCAGCTGCCGTTCCGACAATCATGCTCTTGCGTTCAAATTTGTCGCCGATCGCCAAGCCAATCAGCGGCCCCACCGGCGCCGAAATCGCGATGATCGATGAATACAGCAGGCTGCTTGTGAGCGTGATGCCTTGCTTGACCAGCAGCGTCGGCACCCAGTTGGCGAACCCATAGAAGCCAACCGTCTGGCACACATTAAAAATGATCATCATCAATGTGCGCTTGCCATAGGGTGGCTTCCAAATGTCAGAGAACGTTTGGCCGGACCGCAAAGGCTGAGACTGAGGAGCAGGTGAGGGAAGCGGCCGTCCCAACTCTTCTGTGACCGTCTCTTCCAACTTCGACATCACCCGGTCGGCCTCCGCGAGCCGGCCTTTCTGTGCAAGCCATCGCGGGCTTTCGGGCAACGCGCGACGGATGAACCAGACGAACAGAGCCCCATCAGCGCCGATGATCACAACCCAACGCCACCCATCAAGGCCTAGAAGCTTGTGCGGTACCAGCAGGTATGACAGGATCGCCGCCACCGGCACAGCCATAAAACCAACCGCCTGCTCGCAGGCAAAAGCGCGTCCGCGGATATGCTTGGGGACAAGTTCGGAGATGTACGTCCCGATGGTGACCAGTTCCACGCCAATACCCAGCCCAGCCATGAAACGCCAGAAGTTCAGGCCTGCTGACGTAACCTGAAATGCCATGATCAGGTTCGCCGCCGTGTAGAAAAGCAGCGAATACGTAAAGATCGCGCGACGGCCAAAACGGTCAGCGAGAAACCCGCAACAAATCGTGCCTACGAAGAGCCCTGAGAACAAAGAAGCCAGGAAAGCCGCCACTCCCTTCATGCCAAAAAGGCCGGCAGTCGTGGTCGTCAGAATGCCGCTCTTCACCAGTCCCGGCGCTATATATCCGGAATAAAGCAGATCGTAGAGTTCAAAAAAGAAACCGAGACTAAGCAGAACCACGAACTTCCATATCGTCCGCGTGGCTGGAAGCCGATCCAGCCGTGCGGAAATCGTACCTGCCGATAGAGGTAAGCACTCGGCGGCGATGTGCGTACTGTCCAGCCTTGCCATTGATGCGGTCTCTCCGTAGAGTGGCCCTACTCCTGGGCCCTTCGTCTCAGATCTTATACACCGCAGTATTTCTCCCCCACCCTGCAAGTCCTCAGAATAAGAATAAGCAGCGCCAAAACGATAAACGTATAAGGCCGGTTCAGGGCGATTCTGACAATCCACATTCCGTACCCTCGACGACGACATCCGAAAGTTCAAATAGCTCACTAATAGCGAGGAGCCCGATGCTCCGGTAACGCAATCTGCGACAGCAACTAAAGGCGACGTGGAGTCCGGGACAAATACCGCTTGGGACATGTTGAGAACTGCGCTCTCCGACTCCAAGGCCCAGGCCCGCCAGGCGAGGATCGATGCAGTCACCGCTCTCGGCACCCTAAGCGACTTTGAGCAGGCGCGGAAGTTGCTCCGCGATACAGCACAGGATCCCGATCGCTATCTGCGTTTCGCGGCTGTTGCAGCCATGGGCGCCGGCAAGGCTAAGATCTTTATCCCAGACCTGAAATCCGCCCTCAAAGACAGTGCGCCCGAGGTTAGCTTTGCCGCAGCGGTGGGTTTATGGAAGATGAACGACCGCAGTGGCGAGAGCATCCTGTATGCCGTCTTAGCGGGGGATCGCAAAGCGAAGCAGGGAGCAGTCGGTTCCGGGCTGCACCAAGCCGACCAGGACCTGCACAGTCCTTCGAAGTTGGCAGAGATTGGCGCGGAGCAGGGCGCGTATGCATTGCTGGGTCCCGTGGGCTTTGGCGTGGACGCATTCAGAATGATGCACAAGGGGAACAATGGAAACTCTCCCCGCGTGTTGACTGCTACTCTGCTGGCGGACGATAAATCGAAATCGACCATGCAGCAGTTTTTGGACGCGCTCGACGATCGTGACTCCTTTGTGCGCGCTGCCTCGGCGCGACAGTTAGGCGACTATCGAGGCAAGCAGGTAACGGATGCACTGCAGGCCGCATTCGACGACCCCAAGCCGGTAGTACGACTCATGGCCGCCGCCTCGTACATTCGCGCGAGCCAGCCCGTGACAACCAGGCAGAAACCCCGCCACCGAAACGGAGCCTCATCGAAAAATTCATCTCACGAGCGCTAAAACTGCGGTAGGAAGCCGTCCACCCCCCGCCCGCACGACTCTGCAAAGGTTAGCCTGCACATGCCACAGTCTGCCGCTCGTTCAGGAAGTGTCTTACTCGCCAAGAGCAGACGAGCTATCACGTGCAAACTGTCATATACCTGTAACAAGATTGCTATATCTCCTTCATTAGGCCATGTGGCGCCGGCCAACCTGGGAAGGAAAACTGCATGCATCGTTTTCTCGAAGCTCTACGAATCCAGCGATGGGACGACCACCGCTACTATCATCACAGCCGCATCAATCAGTCGCTCCACCTGGTGAGCGCTCTCAGCTTTCTAACCGCATACGGTTTGATCTTCAAGAACCCCGCAGCCTCCGCGCTGATTGGCTGGCTGGTGGCGATGGTTAGCCGCCAGGCAGGCCACTTCTTCTTCGAGCCGAAAGGCTACGACCAAGTAAACGATGCCACCCACGAGCACAAAGAAGATATCAAGGTCGGCTACAACCTCCGGCGCAAGATTGTGCTGCTGACCATCTGGGCACTGTCGCCGGCGTTGTTGTGGTGGGAGCCGACGCTGTTCGGAATTTTTCCGGCGCACGCCGATCGTGCCACTTTCGTACAGCACGTCGGCCAGATCTGGTTGGTTGTCGGCTTTGGTGCGCTGCTGTTTCGCACCGTCCAACTGTTCTTTATCCGGGATGTTCTGACCGGCCTGGTCTGGATGACAAAAATCCTGACTGATCCCTTTCACGACTTCATGCTTTACTATCGATCGCCGCTGTACTTACTGGGGGGCCAGCTGATCGATCCGATGGACGATGTGAGTGAGCCCGAAACATTTCTAGCAGTACGCGACGCTTAATCGCATTTGGTGGTGAGCGTACTGTCCGCCCACCACCAACCATCCTGCTGCATTTGCCGCGCCGCCGCGACAAACCGGTCGGCGACCGCGGCAAAGTCCGCGTCCGTGTAGTCCAGGCTGAAGATGAGCCGTCCCGTTCCTACCCAGCTCAGCGCCAGATTTTCGGCGCGCAGATAGTACTGAAACATCCAGTGGTAACGCGAGGGTTGCAGATAGCAGACCGTCCATACTGAAGACAAGTTTGCCACCCTGACCTGCACGCCGGCCTCGCGCAGACGCTCATTCAGGTGGGCTGCTCGGCCGTTCCACACTGCGTCAAGGTCGCGATAACAATCCAGGATCTCGGGCGTGTCCAGTCGCTCAAGAAACTCGGCCATCGCCCCCATCACATAGGGGTGGGAATTGAAGGTACCGCGTGCGAAGCAGACATCCGCGGGCCGGTCCTCCCGAAACCGCTTCATCAACTCTGCGCGACCGCATACCACCCCGATCGGCAGTCCGCCGGCCACCGTTTTACCGTAGGTGACCATGTCGGCGCGGACTCCGAAATACTCCTGAGCCCCGCCGCGGGCCAGCCGAAAGCCAAGGAAGACCTCATCGAAAATCAAGCACGATGCCGCGGTCCGAACAAACACGGCGCAGCCGCTGCAGCCAGGCGGTATAGGCTGCGCGGTCAAAGCCGGCCGTCGGGCCGCCGCCGTCCACCAGCGTGGAATCAGCAGGCGCCCCGGCGTTCGGGTGCAGCGCCTGCAGCGGGTTGACCAGCACGCAGGCGATGTCGACCCGGCTGCGCAGCACGCGCAGGCTTTGCTCGTCCATATCCTTGAGCGTCAGCGTGTCGCGCTCTTTCACCGGGTTGCCGACCCCGGGTTGCACCTCGCCCCACCAACCGTGATAGGCACCGCAGAAACGAACCAGGTAGCGGCGCCCGGTGTGGTAGCGGGCCAGGCGCACGGCCTGCATCACGGCTTCTGTGCCCGACATGTGGAAGGAAATTTCGTCCAGCCCGGAGATCGCGCGCAGCCGGTGCACATTGCCGGCGGTCACCGGATGGTAGGCGCCGAGCACCGGGCCCAGGTCGCGCACCCGCGCGCTGCCGCGTTCTATGCATTCCTTGTAAAAGTCGTAACCAAATACATTCACGCCGTAGGAGCCGGTCAGGTCGTACCGCTGGTTGCCGTCCAGATCGGTCGTAGTCGGGCCGCTGGAAGAAACCACAAACGATCCGGAATTCAGGTGCTGGCGGACGAAACGGCTGAACTGGAACGGCACGCGGTAGCGCGCCGTAAATTGCAGATCGGAGATCTCGTCCTGGACTTCGTTGGTCTGCCGAACTGTGCGGGCAAAGCGTTCCCTATAGAGGGCGGTCAGGCGCCGGAAAGCCGCCCGCCGTTGTTCGCCAATATGTGCCGGGGCGTTGTCGGTGCGGAAAAACCGCTCGTCGTCATACTCGTAGAAGGGCACCAGTCGCGCCAGCCGGCGTGCCCATCGCGCGTGGCCGGCGAGCGAACGGTGCTTAGCGCGAGAGAGCTGCAAGCGCAGCCGTACCCAGCGGCCGAGCAGCACCACCAAGCAAATCCCGATGATCCCCCACCCGATGGCGCTTGTCACACGAACCCTCCGTGTGCCAACGGTATTACAGGACAATGACAACAAGATGAACTTGTGTTATCCCGCGCGTTGAAGGAAACAAAGAAGTGTGCCCCAGTCTGGGGCACACCAGGAAAAGCTTATCAAGTCCCCTGTAGTAACCCCAGGTTCAAGCAAACCCCGGGCCGCTGGGGCTTTGTTCTCAACCCAAAGGGCCCTCAACGGTGCTGGATAAACGTACCGTTTTGTAAGTCTGCCATCGCCTGTCGTAACTGATCCTGGGTATTCATCACGATCGGTCCATACCACGCGACGGGTTCCTCAATCGGCCTGCCCGACACCAACAAAAACCGTATGCCCGCGTCTCCCGCCTGCACCACAATCTCGTCGCCCCGGTCAAAGAGGACCAGCGAATGATTACGGGCATCGTAGACCGGGGACGCCTCCGGCTTTGCGGTTTGCTCCGTCAGGACCGCGCGCGGAACCGAAGCCTCACGGAATGTGCCTGCTCCGGCAAACACATACGCAAAGGCGTTGCGTGTCGTCTCTACCTTCAGCCGCTTTCGTTGCCCCGGGGCGACCGAGATATCAAGATAGTGAGGGTCCGCGGCCACACCCTCGACCGGTCCTCTCTTGCCCCAGAAGTCACCACAGATAACACGCACATGGGTGCCGTCATCATCGGTGACTTCAGGGATCGCGCTCGCGGGTATGTCCTGGTAGCGCGGGTCGGTCATCTTCAATGACGAAGGCAGATTCGCCCACAGTTGAAAACCGTGCATGCGGCCTTGTTGGTCACCCTTCGGCATTTCCTGGTGGAGAATACCCCTGCCCGCAGTCATCCACTGTACATCGCCGGCGGTCATTTCTCCCCGGTTGCCCAGGCTGTCTCCGTGCTCGACGGAGCCGGCAAGGACGTAGGTGATGGTCTCGATCCCACGGTGAGGATGCCATGGAAATCCCGCCAGGTAGTCCGCCGGATTCTCATTGCGGAAGTCGTCCAGCAGCAGGAAGGGATCGAAGTCCTTAGTCTTGCCGAAGCCAAAGGCGCGCTGCAGCTTGACACCGGCTCCTTCGAGGGTGGGTTTTGTTTCTATGATCTGTTTCACTGGGCGGAGTGACATAAGATTCCCTTTCTACCGCCAGGAAGACGCGGCTTGCGACGTTCTCCTGGCGGTCCAGAAAAAATTCAAGCCTTGATGAACTGCACGTCGAGCGTGATGGTCACCTCGTCACCGACCAAAAAGCCGCCGCTCTCGAGCGCTGCATTCCAGTTCAGGCCGAAGTCTTTGCGGCTGATCCTGGTGGTCGCCGATACTCCAATGCGCGTGTTGCCCCACGGATCCTTCGCCGGCGGGGTGGGCCCTTCCGCGGAAAAGACTACCTTGCGCGTGACGTCCCGAATGGTCAATTCTCCTTCGATAGCCAGTTCTCCATCCTTTACCAGGCTGATCTCCGTTGACTGGAACCTGAGTGTAGGGAACTTCTCAACATCGAAAAAGTCGGCACTCTTAAGGTGCGCATCGCGCTGGGGGTCGCGCGTTTCCAGTGACGCAGCTTCAATCGTGGCTTCGACGCGGGAACGGCTCGGGTCAGACTCGTCCCGAGTCAACGTTCCCGTGACCTTGGCGAACTGGCCCTTCACGTTAGAGATCATCATGTGTTTGACTTTGAATTCGGCGGCGGAATGGGCGGGATCAATGTTCCAGGTTGTGGTTGCAGTGGCGGGTTGTGCAGTAGCTGTGCTCATGGTGGGTATCCTTTCTCTTGCTTAGATGTGTTAAGACGATAATCGTTGCAACAAATATTAGCCCGAAAAAATCAACCAACCTTGGCCCGGGATAGGTGCAGCAACTCGGTCAGTGCCCGGAGCCGGTTCCGTCCCAGGTGGCCGAGCTGCTTGCGATGGGTCGCCTGCACCGGCTCATCGAGGTTGCCCAGGAGCTTGAGGCCGGCCGGCGTGATCCGGGCTGTTACCGTGCGCCGGTCCTTGACTTCGCGAGACCGCGAGATCAGGCCGCGCTTTTCCAGGCGGTCAAGAAGGCGAGTGATATCCGGATCTCGCGTGATCATGCGATTGGCAATCTCGCCGCAGGGAAGCCCTTCAGGCGAGCCCCGCAGAATGCGCAACACGTTGTACTGCGTTGCCGAAAGATCTTCAGACTTGAGAACCGCAATCAGTCCTCGCGAAAGCATATCCGTCGCCCGCAGCAAGTCCAGGAAAGCAGCTTCCTCCGGATGGGCGGAGACGCGCGGCTGGTCCAACTGAATGGCTTCCTTCATAATTTGAATATTAGTCGTTATGACGAATACTGTCAAGACGAATTACTGGAAGCCTCGTCATTGGCGCTCATAGGTGTTGAGCCTGCGCCACTATTGACTGCGGTAAACTGCAAAACGACGGCCTTGTTTTCACTTGCCCACCAACGAGAGCCGTTTCCGCTAAACGATGGTGACTGTATGAAGCGTCCGGCTTGCAACCTCCCGAAGAAATACATTCTGTGCACCGGGATACTAGCCTTATCCTGCAGTGCGAACTTGATGTGGTCTCAAGCGGCGAACAGCCCAAAACCGGACAGCTACCTGGCAAACAATCGGCCTGCTGATCCCCGCTTCAAGGCAGACATTCTAGTAGTCGTCGCGCATCCCGACGATGAAGTAATGGTGACGGCTTACCTCGCCCGCGAGATTTACGACGACCATAAGCGGATTGCCGTGGTGTACCAAACTCCGGGCGATGGGGGAAACAACGACGTTGGGCCGGAACAGGCCGCGGCGTTGGGCAACATCCGCCAGATCGAGGGTCGTCGCGCCGTTGGAACTCTGGGCATTACCAACGTCTGGTTTCTTGGCGGCCATGATACGGCGAGTCAAAATGTCCTGAACTCGCTGGAACACTGTGGCCACGGTCGCTGCCTGGATGAATTGGTCCGAGTCATTCGCATCACTCAGCCTTCAGTGATTCTTACCTGGCTTCCCGATTTCACCACCGGCGAAAATCACGCCGATCATCAGTCTTCCGGCGTCCTCGCAACCGAGGCATTTGATCTGGCCGGCGATCCGACAGTTTTTTCCGAGCAGGTATCCCCCGCCAGCAATCCCGACAAGAATATGAATCTCACCGAGGGGCTGCGACCGTGGCAGCCGCAAAAGATCTACTACTTCTACAATCCTACTCATGACATTTTCGCTGGGCGCGGCCCACAGTATTCGTCGCAGGAGATTTCTCCCTCGCGTCACGTGAGCTACGGCACGCTCGCTGCCGAGGTTTTCAGCGCCCACCTATCCCAGGGCGGTGAGAAAATAATAGCCGCTCTGGCCAACAATACCTTGAATACTTCCTCCGATGAAATAGCGAAGATTGCCACCGGGCCGGTCCAGCTGATTCTTGGAAAATCTCTCGTCCCCTCTGCGGTGACGGACGATGTCTTCGCCGGCGTGAAGCCCGAGGCCATCGCCTTCCAGCGTGCTCCGGGGTATGTTGCTACCGCCCATGCGGAGCCAATCCTCGAGATCGGAGACCCGTGGAGTTACTATTACAAATTGTGGCAGGCCCACGGACTGAACCATATGGCCGATATTGTGCCCGTTGAAATTTCCGTTCACGTCGACGGGGTATTGGCCATCCCGCTGATCATCGAGAATCCCTCAGAGAAGACCATCGACGTCGAGCTATCCGTGAAGGCGCCAGATGGCTGGAAAATCACGCCCGTGGCTCCCGCATCCGTCGCTCCGCACAGCCAATATTTCCTTCGCGTGCAAGCTGCTGCACCAGCCAACAAGCTGCCCGGTTGGCAGGAATTTACCGTCTCCGCGGAGTCCGCCAAAAAGAACATCGGGACGGTGTCCCTCCGCGCCGAACTCTCTACCGGTTGGGTCGCCCCTCAGTAGATTCAGTCCCCCTCATCAGAAGTAAAGTTTCAGCGCAAGCTGCACGAGTCTGCGATTGTTTCGCAACGCGGTGATCGTACTAAATCCGTTCGGGTTTCCTCGTCCGCGCTGGTAAAACCTCCGGTCTTTCCGGGTTGGTTGAATTGTGGAGTATTGGTTAGATTGAAGACTTCCGTGCCACCGCTACAATTCCAAATCAAACTTTGACGAACGATTTGGTGCGATACATCCAGTAAAGAATGAGCCAAATGATCGCCAGTGCCGCAGACTCGCTAAGAAAGTGGTCCCATCTACCGACCCGCGGGAGCAGGTGTCCGACGAAGATGTTGCCGATCTTCCGGAAATCGAACAGTATGGTTGCCATATAAACGGCAAGAGCGTTCATGCCGATGACGGTGAAGGGAAACACCCATTTCCGGTAGCCAAGCACATCGATGATCAGATAGAAGGTCGCCATCATCAGACAACTCAGACCGCCGGCAACGAGAACAAAGGAGCTGGTCCACAACAGCTTGATGATCGGCAGCCATAGGCTCCAAATTAGCCCGGCAACGACCAGGCCGGCGCCGTAGCCATAAAGGATCCAGCACTTCGTCCTGGCTATCCGTTCGGAGAGCAGCACTTCGCCCGCGAGTACGCCAAGCAGCACAGAAGAGGCGAAGCCCAGATAACTGAGAAGCCAGGTGTTTTCTCCATAGTAAAAGCGGCCCATAACCACAGAGTCGATGTAGGTGGCCGCATTGCCGGTCGGAGTCAATACACCCCTGCCAACGCCAGGAACGGGAATCGCCAACAGCAATATCCAATAAACGACCAGGAAAACCGCGGTCACGATCGCCTGGCCTCTTACCCTGAACCTAAGCGTGACCATGGTCGCGATCAGATACCCGGCTGCTATCCCGTGCAACACGCTATAAAACGGATGGAACGTGGCCAGATTGAAATCCAGCAGATTGCCTTGGGCAATCATTCCCAATGCGAAGAGGATCAGCGCGCGTTGCATCGCATGGTAGACGATGCTGCGGTCAATCTCGTTGGTGCGCTTGCGCCTGGCAATGGAAAAGCAAAGAGAAACCCCAACCATGAACATGAAAAGAGTCCAGATTACATCGAAGAAATGCAAGCCAATCCAGGGCACATGCTCGAATTGCTGCACCATCGCGTCGGAGAATCGACCTGGCCAAACCTTCGCCAGGCTGCGCACCATCTCCTGGCCACCAATAATCCAGAGCATGTCGAACCCGCGAAGGCCGTCCAGCGACAGCAATCGGTCAGGCCGAACCGCGGGCCCATCCCTCGGCGACATCGTTTTGCAGTCAACTGGCTGAATGATGTCCGTCGCCATCTTCTCCACCCTTTAGCTAACTGACGATGTATGCGTTGCGATCCGTTGTCGTCAAGTAAAGCCTATTGAGAGGCTATTGTCTTGTCCGGTATCCCGGTCCGTAGTCGGCGATGCAATCCCCGTTTTACCGGGTAGACGGTGTCTTATTCTCGAAGAGGAATAGCCCGCTTTTTCCTCCTACTGCGAAGTCCAGGTTCCCGTCTCCGTTGATGTCCGCGACGGGGATTTCAATGCCTCCCCCGGTGCGGCCTCCGTAGTCGATCACGTGCCTGGCCCAGTCGACGGTGTGCGTCTTTGGATCGAGGAGGCGCTCGTACCAGTAGACGCCCAGCGGCTCGCGTGCTCCTGGATCGTGCCCGTTGTGGGCCATGTAGCGCTTGCCGGTGAGCAGGCCGATGTTTCCGGTTTTTCGAAAGTCCACGATCGTCATCGCGTGCGGCTGAGACCAGCTGTCATCGATGACGTGTTTGACCCATTTGCCGTCGCTGGTGTGCTCAAGCCAGAAGATGCCGTAGCCGTGGGCTATCGAGGAAATCACATCCGGACGGCCGTCACCGTTTACGTCGCGCACGTACATGAAGCCGAGCATGTCTTCGAAGTGCCAGTCGGGATGAAAGGTCCAGTTTCCTTGGCGGGGGTTAGCCGGCGCTTCGAGCCAGCCTTTTGGGGTGAGAATGTCGTTGCGGCCGTCCCCGTTCACATCGCCCACGCCGATGCCGTGGCCGTAGCTGCGGTCGCTGACGATGTGCTCCACCATGCCGCCGTGTCCATCCTTCTCATACCAGGCCAGAGGGCGATTGTCTCCAAACTGGGGCAGGACCTCTTCTGCTTTCCCGTCGTTGTTGAGATCGACCAGGAAGCAAAATTCGATGGAGGAGCCGGTGGCGATGGGATGCTCTTTCCACATCTCGCCCGTCTTGCCGGGATTTCGCCACCATGCCAGTTTCTTGGAGAACCAACCTGAGGTGACGAGATCGACGTAGCCGTCGCCATCCACATCGAGGGGCAGGGTAGAAAGATCATCGACGTAGTAGTTGGTGTAGTCGATCTGGCGGAAGTGGTGCTTGGTCCAGCGCGGCGCTTCATACCAGTATTCGCCGGAGACCAGGTCGAGCTTGCCATCGCGGTTGATGTCGGCGAAGGCGGCGGTTTCCGAGGCTCCCAGGTCGATGGTGTGCTTTTCGAAAGGGATGTCTTCGGGCCGGCTGGCAGAGCGGACGGGGCAGGTGGCGCACAGAACCAGCAGGGCGCAAGCGGCAGTGATGGTGAACACGGAGTGTTTTTGCATTTCAGTGTTCCGGGATCCTGGGTTCGGGGAAAGCTGCAAGGACTGCGTCGCAATTTTGAAGATGAATGCAATCTTATGGGATTTCACGGCAAAAATACTTTGATGGCTAGCGAAAATGTCGGAGACTTTGGATCCTTACCTAAAGGATCTCGGGTCGCAAATGCGACTCAGTTCCAGAAACGTTCCAGGTCCCTTGCGATGGTTTGGGCTTGGGCGCGTCCTGCCTCGGCGGCGGGCTTTCGGGTTTCGGGTAAGAGGGGGTTGATGCCTTTGGCGTTCCTCGACGGGTCGTCGGGCTCGATGAGGTAGGTTTGGGCGCCCGCGTCCTCGAGGATATCCATCTGTTCCTGGAGGGGGAAGGCTACGATTTCGTCCGCCCTGAGGCCGTTTGGCGACAGGATAAGGATGCGGGCGTAACCCTGGGCCAGGTCGGCGTTGTCTGAGGAACGAACTCCTCCATCCATGTAACGGCGGCCATCGATGGTGACAGGCGGCCAAACGCCAGGCACGGCACAACTGGCTGCGACTGCGTCGACGAGGCTGGTTCCAGTGAGGCGGTCGAAGATCCTGGTCTCTCCGGTTTCGGTGTCTACTGCGGTGATGCGCAGCAAGCGGTCGGGCCACGCATGCGCCGGCAGGCGAGCGGCTATAACGGAACGGCGCTCTCCTTCGGTGACAGTCGGCGCCTGCAGGGACCACTGGCCTACTTTACGGGTGAGCTCTGCTCGATCGCAAGGTGTGGCGATGGTGGGAAAGGCTTCCAGGAGTTGTTGGAGGAGCCTCGGGTCGGGAGTGATTTCTCGCGTCTGCAAGGTCGGGTCTACTTGGCGGCGGTAAAGTTCTTCCAGAGAGATGGGGCATCCCAGTTGGGCGGCAACGGTGGAGCCGGCGGAGGTTCCCAAAATCAGTTCGGCATCACGCAGGTCGACGGAGTATTCGCTAAGGCCGAATAGCAGCCCGGTCATCCACGCTATGCCGGCGACGCCGCCGCCGCCTAGTACGAGTGCACGATCGTTCATGATTTTCAAGATTTATCACAGGGGATTCTGCATGTCGTATGCGAGGGACACAATTCCTGAGCGGTAGATCGTGTGGCTTGAAAGCTGCAGCATGGTTCGTTGTGATGGAGGCGGCAGGAGAGGGACGCCTCCTCCCAGTACGACGGGCATGACGCTCACTTCGACCGTATCCACTTCGTGCATGGCGAGTATCGAGCGGAACAGCTCACCTCCGCCCATGAGCCAGATATCCTTGCGGCTCTGGTCGCGTAAGGATTGCAGCCAATCTCGATTGAGCTCGGAGACGATGGTGACGCCCGGGGTATCTGCAGCACGCAGCGTGCGGGAGACGACTACGGTGTTCCTTCCGCGCACGAATGCCTCGCCTAATCTCGACTTCGCGGCGTCGTAGGTCTTACGGCCCATGAGCAGAGTATCGAACTGCGCCCACATTTCCGCGAAGTTGACGTCAGGGTCCATCACAATCCAGTCCGCTTCTCCCGCTGGACCAGCGATATAGCCATCCAGACTCATGGCGACGATATAGCGAATTTTGCTCATAAAGGCTTAGGATGCCTCCCGGCGTGGCCCGCGTAAATGGCGGAATGGTTGTCGGTCTCAGACTCGGATCAAGATGCTAGGGGCCTTCATTTTGTAACTTTTCGTTGTTTTCAACGCCACGCTTACCTCCGCGCGCCTGCTGCAAAAGATCTGTTTGTAGACGGGATCCTCCTGGTGAACGCTCGTTCAGGCCCTTTTTATTACTTCAGGTTTCAAAGAAAAGAAGTCATTTGGAGGGATCGAAGTGGTCATCCGGGTTTACAATTTCTGCTATATCACTGGGAATGTTTATTCCCGCGCGGTCTTAGGAGCTAGCCTATGCCGGTTGAACTAAAAATCAACAATGTCGTTAAAACTGTGGACGTCGAACCGGACACCCCGCTTCTTTGGGTGCTCCGCGATACTCTCAACCTGCACGGCACCAAGTATGGCTGCGGCATTGGACAATGCGGAGCCTGTACCGTCATGGTTGCAGGCCAAGCCGTACGCTCCTGTCTAACGCAGGTGTCCAGCGTCGTCGGCAAGCCGATCACTACCATTGAGGGACTATCCCCCGACGGAACCCATCCAGTCCAGGTAGCCTGGGAAAAAATCGACGTACCCCAATGCGGGTACTGCCAGGCGGGGCAGATCATGTCCGCCAGCGCGCTCCTCGCCCGCACCCCGCACCCGACCGACGCCGACATCGACGCCGCAATGAGTGGCAATCTCTGCCGTTGCGGAACCTACCCCCGCATTCGCCAGGCCATCCACGAAGCCGCAACGCTCCAAAAAGCCTAGGGAGAAGGAGAAATCCCAATGAACCTGAACCGCCGCTCCTTTCTCAAAGTTTCCGCTCTCGCCACCGGCGCCTTCACCCTCCGCCTCTATATCCCGCAGGCCCAGGCGCAGTCGCCCACGAAGCAAGACCTGAAACCCACCGCCTTCATCAAGATCGCTCCTGACGGCATGGTCACCATCAAAGCCCGGGGACCCGAAATGGGCCAGGGCATCAAGACCGAGCTCCCCATGCTCATCGCCGAAGAGCTCGACGTCGATTGGAAGAACGTGCGCGTCGAACAAGCCGACCTCGACGAAGCCATGTACGGCAGCCAATCCGCCGGGGGGAGCACGTCCACCCCCAAATCCTGGGATCCGCTCCGCCGCGTAGGAGCGGCCGGCCGCCAGATGCTGGTCAGCGCGGCCGCCATCACCTGGGCGGTACCCGCCTCGGAATGCACCACCGATGCCGGCTGTGTCCTCCACAAAGCCACCGGCAAAAAAGCGACTTACGGAGAGCTCGCCGCCAAAGCTGCCGCCCTCCCCTGCCCGGTCCTGGACACGGTCACCCTCAAAGACCCTAAGGACTACCGCATCATCGGCAAGTCCCAAATCGGAGTCGACACCCCCAGAATCGTCACCGGCAAGCCGCTCTTCGGCATCGATGTCTCGCTTCCGGGCATGCTTTACGCCTCAATCGAGAAGTGCCCGGTCTTTGCCGGCAAAGTCAAAACCGCCAACCTCGACCAGATCAAGCAAATGCCGGGAATCCGCCAGGTCCTGGTCATCGACGGCACCATCAAGCCAGCCGCCTACACCGCGCCTGAGCCCGGCATGGAGCCCGGCATTGCCATCGTGGCCGACTCCTGGTGGCACGCCCAGAAAGCCCGCAAAGCCCTGAAGGTCGAGTGGGACTACGGCCCCGCTCAAGCCCAGAGCAGCGACAACTTTCAGAAGCAGGGCGAAGCCCTTCTTCAGGCGCCGCCTGTCACGACCGTCCGTACCTATGGCGACATCGACGCAGCCCTGAAAAGCTCCGCCAAAGTGGTGGAGGCGACCTACACCTTCCCCTTCATCGCCCATGCCACATTGGAGCCAATGAACACCACCGCCCAATGGACAGGCGGCAAATTGGAGATGTGGGTCCCCAGCCAAAACCCTGGTTCCGGCAGCGCCCTGGTCGCCAAGTCGCTGGGCATTCCCGAGAAGGACATCACCGTGCACCTCACCCGCGTCGGTGGAGGCTTTGGCCGCCGCCTGATGAACGACTACATGGTGGAAGCGGCGTGGCTCGCGCAGCATGTGCAGGCGCCGGTCAAGCTGCTGTGGTCGCGCGAAGACGACACCACCCACGACGCCTACCGCGCCGGGGGCTTTGTTGGACTGAAGGCCGGCCTGGATACGCAGGGCAAGCTGGTCGCGTGGCGCCACCACCTGGTCACCTATGGCGATGGCGGCAAGCTGGCGCCTGGCGCGAACATTAGCAGTGACGAATTCCCCTCCGGCCTGGCGCCCCATTATGCGCTCTACACCTCGGCCATTCCGTTGATGCTGCGCACGGGCTATTTGCGTGCGCCGGGCAACAACGCCTACGCGTTTGTGGGCCAATCCTTCCTCGACGAGCTCGCCGTAGCCGCCGGCCGTGACCCGTTGGAGTTTCAACTGGAGATCCTGAGCAACAAGATGGTGCCGGTGCCGGGAGAGGAGAACAAGCCGAAAGGTCCGCGCGACCTGAACCCGGAGCGCATGAAGGGAGTGCTGCAGCTGGTGGCGGAGAAATCCAACTGGGCAAGTCGCAAGAAGGAACCTGGGCGGGCCATGGGGATCGCCGGGTACTTCTGCCACCTCGGCTATTTTGCCGAAGTGGCCGACGTCTCTGTAGATAAAGACAACAAGATCAAGGTGAATCATGTCTGGGCGGCGGGTGACGTGGGCAGCGAGATCATCAATCCGCAAGCCGCCGAGAGCATGGGGTTTGGCGGAGTGGTCGAGGGCATGAGCCACATGCAGCAGGAGATCACGCTCGCTGAAGGCAAGGTGCAGCAGACGAACTTCCATCAGTATCCGCTGATGAGGATGAACCAGGTGCCGCCGATCGAGGTGTTCTGGATCAAATCAAATTTCTCTCCGACGGGTTTAGGGGAGCCTACGCTGCCCCCGATTTTGCCGGCGGTGGGGAATGCTGTGTTTGCCGCTACGGGGAAGAGGATTCGGACTTTGCCTTTGACGAAGAGTGGGTTCAGCTGGGCTTGAGAGGCCGGCGAGCCAGCAAAAAGCCGAAAGGAAGTAAAAGACTCACGCAGGTAAAAACCTGGGTGCCCCAGGTCTCGCGTTTGAGACCTGGGATCCCTCCTTAGGCCTATCAAGTTCCCTGTTATAACCCAAAATCAAATAGCGCCGCGCTGCTGCCTGTTGGACAGTCTTCTTCCTGGGTGTGGTGGGGGCTTCCGCTGGATTCCTTGTTGGTTAGCCTGTTGTTGCGATGGTGATTGGCTCCGAAAAGACGGAAACAGGGCCGCAGTCCTCTTTTTGCATACCCTTTCCCGAATCCTCAGAAACCACAACTCAATCCTGTACTTACCCTCGTTCGCATCAAGCGAACCAGACATTATCGATCCTGTCTCCGCATTGGTATTTGTTCTTTCGGATTGGTCGACGGGAAAGTATGGTTAATTGCCCGACCGTGGCTTATACTCGACGACGTTCTGAAGGCAATAACCGGAGGAAAAGTATGTTTCACTTAATCTGGTATCTCCTGATTGGGCTCATCTCGGGAATTGTCGCGAAATCCGTGATGCACGTGCACCTAACGATCTTCTGGACGATCGTGCTCGGCATCATCGGTTCCGTCATCGGCGGCGCCGTTACCCACATGTTTTCGCGGCCGAGAAACGAACGCTATCATCCCGCCGGCCTCATTTTTTCCACCCTCGGGGCGATCCTGCTCCTATTCATTTGCTATAAGCTGAATATCCATTTTCCCCATGTCTAACCCCAGCGCGAATCGAGTGGCAGCTTCCCGATTTGAGCGAACGCCGCCCGCCCGGCGGTGGACGATTTCTGGGCCTCTCAACCCTGAAGCGCGACCTGCGATGGACCTGCAGAGGAAAGAGCGACGCTGTCATCTTTAACCGGCGCTGTCGTGGAGTTCGTTTGCAGGAACCAGAGGCAGACGGGACGATTACTACACATCGGACGCCGCGATCCGCAGGGAACCGTTCCCTCATGGATAGACAAGGGGATAAACGGAACCTACCCAGCGAATAATTCCGTTCCGAAAAAATCCGGCGACAGGATATACCTATCCCCCATTAGCCCTCGGAGCTAAACCGAAGCGGCATAGAAGTTTTGGAAGTTATCAGCCGGTTTCCTCAGCGCCCAGGGGCATTCCGGCTCCGGTTATGATTCTGACAAGTGACTAAAAGGCCCTTCACAGCCAGTACCCTGCTTCAGAAAGATGTCCTCCGATCATTTGTTCGGTGGCTAGTAATCGGTGTGGCGTCTCTCTGGTTGCTCGCCGTGCTACTCCTTCTGGCTGCCCGGTGGATTGATCCGCCAACCACTGCAGTGCACATCCAGCGTCGCTTGCAGGCCTGGGTTCACCAAACGCCGTATCGCAAACACTACAAATTTATTCCTCTCAGTCAAATCTCGCCCAATCTTCAGCACGCTGTCATCGCCGCGGAAGATGCGCGCTTCTACCAGCACCATGGCTTCGATTGGCACGAGATCCAAATCGCAGCCGACGACGATTGGGAAGGCGGTCGCATCCGTGGAGCCTCTACCATCACGCAGCAACTCGTGAAAAACCTCTTCTTCGGAACCGGCCGGTCGATCCTCCGCAAAGGCGCGGAGTTCACCCTGGTGCCCCTGGCCGAACTCTTTCTTGGCAAGCAGCGCATTCTGGAGATCTACCTCAATGTGGTCGAATGGGGACCCGGCATTTATGGTGCGGACGCGGCCTGTCATGACTACGATGGAACCGCAGCCCGGAATACCGACCGGCAACAGGCGGCACGGCTCGCCGCGATTCTACCGGCTCCCCTGAAGCGACGCCCCGCGCGCATGAATCATTACAGCGCGCTCATCCTGGAGCGAATGCGACAAATGGGCTGGTGATGGACGGACCATTCGAAAACAAATGAAACGTAACCCGGTCCTCCAAAGGGTATGGCCCTTGAGAGGGAGCGTGAGAACGGCCATCAAAGAAATTGAGGCCCGCAGGGACGGTTGAACTTTGTTGAACTTAGCCCAGGACTGCGTCCCGGCTAAGTTCAGCGGTCTCTGCGGGACTAGATTCGTAAATCCGGTTATCACACACCCCCTTAAGGCGCATAAGGCGCTTAAGGCGCACACTTCCACCCGCCAATCCCGGCCGCGGGAGACACCGTCTACGGCTGCGGCAACCTCTACATTTGAGTGATTGACCACCGGGTTCCCGCGTCCTCGCTAAGGGGACAAGTCAGCGAATCTTCTTACCCAAACCTCTCATCCAAGAGGGGAATGAGCGGAGTGCGCCAGTTCGTCTACCGCCCGGCAGGAGCACTGCGCCGTTACGTACGGGAAATCTTGTGGGTCCGCTCGGAGCATCCCCGCCTACAAACGCTCCTGCCTGAAACCACACTCACCCTCGTGTTACGACAGTCCGGCCGCGCATCGCTCCATAGCGAAGCCCTTCCTAACGCCATTGTGTCCGGTCTGCAGCAACGAACCCGCGTCGTTGAGCACGCGGCGCACTCATCCCTCATCGTCGTTCGCTTTACCGAGGTCGGGGCGCCGGCCATCCTGCATGATCGTGTCGACCTTCTTTACAATCGAACGCTCCCGCTCGAGGACGTTCTACCCCGGCAGCAGATCGAGCACATCCAGAGCGTCCTGGTCGATGAGCATTTGATACAGCGGCAGTTCGTCGCGCTGGAACGCTTTCTCTCGAGGCGGATTCAGCTGCAAGACGGGACCAGCATCCCTCCTCAAATCGAGGCCGCGGTCGACCTTATCCGCCGCTCTGAAGGCCGCGCTTCCGTTGCCGCGATCGCCCGCCACGCCGCCATGAGCCAAAGTGCGTTGGAGCGACACTTCCGCGCCGCCGTGGGTGCCACTCCCAAAACCGCCAGCCGCCTGGCCCGGTTGCAGCATATCTGCCGTTTGTGGGACGCCGGCAAAAACCTCACCGAAATCGCTTTTGAAGCCGGCTACTCCGACCAACCCCACATGGTGCACGACTTCCGCCTCTTCACCGGGGCCTCGCCCGAGGCCTTCTTCCGCCAAGCCGCTCCGCGCAATCTGCCGACTTTTTACAAGTAGCCGCTGCCTTACCCTTGCTAAGTTTGAGCTATGCGAAGCACCCGCAGCTCAATGGGACCGTTCGCCGCTCGACTGGAGAAACCGATGAAACACTATGCCCTGATTTTCCATGCCACACGCACATTCACTCCCGAAGAACAAAAGCAGCGCACGGTCGACATCGCAGGCTGGGTCAAAAAAGTCACCGATATGGGGATTACCCTCGATCCCCGAAATTTCGGAGACACGCTGGCTACCTTTGCCCTGGTAGACAACAAAGTTGCCTCCGGCAACGGATCGAGCGGTCCGAAACCCGCGACCATCGTCTTTTTTGACTCCCCCAGCAGCGAGGAGGCCGTCGAGATCGCGCGCATTCACCCCGGCCTGCAGTATGGAGCCGCCGTCGAGGTGCGGGAGTGGACCTCTCCGCGCGAACTTGCCGCCGCGGAGACACGATGAAATGGGTTGTCCTCGGCGCCGCCGCTGGAAGGAATCAAAATGACTCTACGCGGATTTGACACTACCGGCCCAATTCGATCACCGCCCTCGATGGCTGTTTCTTATGTAACAAACACAGTGCGTGGATCCCGCTACGATCGGGGTAGGCCTGCGATTGGGTCGGGGAACCGGCGGTAGACTCGTGTGCCAGACGGAAGTACTGAAATTACGTGTTTCCCCGATCCTTTTGATTTTTTGCGGTATTTTACGGGAACATCCGTTCGCCCGGCTCCGTAAGAACCTGCATGAGGACTCTTTCTGCCGTCGTGGGTGCAGCCGTGCTGGCTTTGAACGTGGCGGGTTTGGCGCGAGCGGACGCCCCTTGCGGGCAAACGCTGGATGCTCCTCTGCGGCCCAGGACCGTGCTGACGGTCCATTCACGACCCGCGGGTCTCGAGATTGTGGGTACGGATCAGGCGGCGATTCATGTTTCGTGCACGTCGGGCGACGAGGGCGACGCCCACCGTATCCGCATCCGGTTCCAGGGAAACAAGGACGACGAAACTCTGACTATCGCCGGCGATTTGCTCAATGGAAACAATCTCAGGGTCCGCATTGAAGTGCCGCGAAAGACGAGCCTGCGCGTCGAGATGTCCGCAGGAGAAGTGAAGGTGGAGGAAATTGCGGGCGATAAGGATATCGATCTGTATGCCGGCCGTATTGCGATCACTTCGACTCACCCGTGGGACTATCGGAGCGTCGACGTGTCGGTGAGCATTGGAGCAGTGAACGCTCCGGTTTATGGCGCCCAGAAAGGCGGCTTCTTCCGCGGCATTTCGAAAGAAACCGCAGACGGCGAGTATTCACTGCATGCGCACCTGATCACAGGAGAGATCGATCTACTGGGCAGAATGCCGCGTGCCACCACCGATTAGCGAAGCCGCCGTAAAACCACATTTCAGGGTGCGGGAGGAACCTGGGGCGGAGGCTGATAGATCTTGGCTCGCGCCTGTCGTTCTTTTTCCAAGGCCGCCTTAGCCTGCGTCATGGCTGTACGCCGGATGCCGTTAAGTTCCTTTCGTGCCGCCCACCGGATCTGGCATCGGCGAAAGAGGGACTGGCCCGCCTCGCCTGCACGCTCTGCGGCCAGGGCGAGTTTCTCCTGTCCTGCTTCCTCCCGGCGCAACGCGCTGAGTTCGGCAATCAGATCTGGATGCAATTGCTTCTTGCGGGCAAATTCTTCCGCCAACCGTTCGGTCAGCTCACGTTGATAGCCCACGACATTAAACATAACGCCAGTGGTCCACGCAAAGGTGAAGAGGCCGCAGATCGCCATCATAGGGCCAAGTTCTCGCCAGCCGGAGCCGACCGGCACGCCTCCGAATCCCAGGGTGGTGTAACTGTTCGCGGTGAAGTAGAAGCTGGCCCGTGGGTCGGCAATCAGGCCGAGCCGAGTGAGCATGGTGGCCCAGATACCCATGCCGACGATATGCAGAACCAGCATAAGAAGCACCGCGTGGCCAAATCGCAGCGATGCCCAGAACGGATGATTTGCGTGTTCAAGAAGACGCTTCGCCCCAGGATGATAGTCGCGAACGATGCGTCCGAGGACAGAGCCGTGCACCAGCGTGACGCCGACCAGCGCGGCTGCGCCGATGGCAAAGACCTCCAGCAGCGGGGGTCCGGTCGAACGGAAAAGGTGGGCAACCACGGTGCCAGCATGCACCAGAATTCTAACCGTTCGCTGGGCAACTTCGATATCTGTCCTTAAACCTTGCGTAGCAACTCGGAGTGTCGATCAAGGTAGCGACGGGTCCACGTGAGCGTTTGGCCGGATTGTGTGATGACTCGATATTCGCCATGAGTCCATTTCTGCAATTCAAGGATGAAATCAATGCGAACCAATGAGGAGCGATTGATCCTCAGGAACCGTTCTGAATCAAGTCTCTTTTCTATCCCTTCGATTGTTCCGCGCACCGTATAGGTGTGGCTTCCCAGGTGCAGCTTAAGGTAGTTACGATCCGCTTCGGCCCAGTCTATCTGGTGCAAGGCGATCAATATCCCACGGCCGTTCTCTTCCACCAGCAATCGCGGGTTGCGTAATGATTGAACCTCCTCCAGCAATTGCCGCAAGTTGTGCTGTAATTCACTTTGCCGCCTCTTGTCCGCCTGCCGTCTGGCGTCGGCCAGGACTTTAGAAAAGCGTGCTCGATCGAAGGGCTTCAACAGATAGTCGAAGGCATGGATCTCCAGCGCTCGAAGCGCGTATTCGTCGTGCGCGGTGACAAAGATGATTCTCGGAACCGAGTCTCCCAGGGCATCCACCACGCCAAAGCCATCCATTCCTGGCATCTGAATATCCAGAAACAAAAGGTCAGGCTGGGTGTCGCGTACACCGGCAATGGTGTCGGGACCGTTGCTTGTTTCCCCGGCGATGACTACACCTGGCTCCTCGGCAAGAAAACGCAGCAGCTTGCGCCGGGCCGGGGCCTCATCATCGGTCACAAATACCCGCAGCGCAGGCGTAGAAATCACGTCGACATCGCCTCAGTATGCAGGGGAAGACGGATCGTTACCCGAAGACCGTCCGCATTCTCAAGAAGCATTTGCTGACGCGCTCCATACAAACTACGCAACCGCTGTTCGGTATTCGAAAGTCCAATCCCCTTGACCCCGTGGCCGCTCGCAGGAACGGGCATCCCTGGCCCGTTGTCCTGCACCCGGAGCAAAAGTTCAGTATTTTCCTGGGTTGCGGCGATACATAAAACCAGCTTCTGTGTCTGTGGATTGCGCGCGTGGCGCATCGAATTTTCGACCAACGGCTGGAGAATCAATTGTGGAACCAGGGCGTGTACAACGTAAGGATCCACGGCGAATTCGACCTGCAGATCGTCTCCAAATCGTTCCTCCATGATCGCGATATAGCTCTTTACCAAAGCAAGTTCGTCCTGCAACGGGACTTCCTGCGAATGTCCTGTTTGCAATGTGCGCCGGAGTAAGTCGCTGAGTTGCGCGAGCATGGTGTCGGCACGGCGAACATCGTCGTACATCACAGAAGAAATGGTATTCAATGCATTGAACAAGAAATGCGGCTGTAGTTGCAGCTGCAGATTTTGCAACTGTGCTTCAGCAAGACGGGCTTCGAGATCGGCCGATGCCAGTTGGCGATCGCGCGCCTCCCGGTAGGAGTCGAAGGTGTAGATTGCTCCCACCGCAAACCAGAACAGGAGAACGTGCTGCGCGAACTCCATCGGATAGCGATACAGCATGATTCCGTAGTCGTATTGCCCCAGACCAAACAGTGGAGCCAGCAATCTTCGCACCACGCTCATGCCGGTGGTGTCGGCGACGGAAAAGGCGCACATGGTCAGGATGTTGAAGGGCACCGTGACCCACCAGTTGTCGCGGCGGATGCGAGCGCGTCGTATCGCCCAAACCACCAATGGGAAGAGCAACAGACCGACATAGGCTCCGGTCATCTCCTCAAACAGCCGTATCGCAAAGGTGTGGTGCATCCCACGAGCTAGATTGTCCAGGTAACGATACTCGAAATTGAGAAACCCGAAGGTGGTGAAACCAAGAAACGTGAGCAGCCATGAGCGTCTGGCATTGGCGGCGGGTTGTTGATTCGAGCGCACGGATAAGTACACCTTACTGCAATCGTACAGTCGAATGCCGGCTTCAAACTCCAAGCCGGGGGCGTGAATCGCGGCCATCCACCTTGTCCCTGCCATGGGCCCGGTCGTCCCAGTTTCGTCGCTGAACTCTTCCTTTTCGCGTAGTAATTTTCCTATGACATTGCAAACGTGGCTGCGCCTGGCTCCTCACGCCGCACTCGTCCTGGCTCTGATCAACCCTGGGTTCCATGCCCACAGTCAAGTCCAATCAGAATCGGACTGGCCGAATTACGGCAACGATCCGGGAGGCATGCGCCATTCAGCTCTTGCTCAAATCAACCGGGAGAATGTGGCCAAGCTCAAGGTCGCGTGGATCTACCATACGGGCGACATCTCGGCCGGTCAGAACGGAAGAAGGCGGAGCGGCTTCGAGACCACTCCGATTCTGATCGACGGAAAGCTTTATCTCACAACACCGTTTAACCGCGTCATTGCGCTTGATCCTACGACGGGAAGGGAACTGTGGTCCTACGATCCCAAGATCGACCAGAGCCTTGACTATGGAGACGGGCTGATCAATCGCGGCGCCGCAACCTGGCTTGACCCATTGCCCGCCGCCGGTAAAGTATGCCAGCGCCGCATCTTCGAAGCGACGCTCGATGCCCGGTTGATTGCGCTCGACGCTGCGACAGGACTGCCGTGCAAGGACTTTGGCTCATCGGGACAAGTGGATTTGCGGGATGTTCCAGGCTATCAACACGCTAATGTTGGTGAGCATATGCGGGGCTGGTATCACATGACCTCGCCTCCAGTAACCATCGACGATATGGTCATCGTTGGCTCGGCCATTGACGACAACAATCGAATCGACATGCCCTCCGGCGTGGTGCGGGCTTTCGATGCGCGTACCGGGGCCCTGCGATGGAGTTGGGACCCCATTCCGCAGGACGTTCCGAACACGGCTTCGTCCTGGATGACCGGGGCAGCAAACGCGTGGTCGATTATGACCGTGGATATTGCGCGTGATTTGGTTTTCGTTCCCACCGGGAGCGCCAGTCCAGACTATTACGGCGGTTTCCGCCCAGGAGATGATAAGTGGGCAAACTCCGTGGTGGCTCTCCACGCAAGAACCGGAAAACTTGTATGGGGCTTTCAGTTGGTTCATCACGATTTGTGGGATTACGACACTGCGGCGCCTCCTTTGTTGGCCACATTGCCGCACGAAGGTAAGAATGTTCCAGTTGTCATCCAGGGAAACAAGACAGGGTTTTTGTATGTACTCGATCGTGACACAGGCAAGCCCATTTTCCCTGTCGAAGAACGAGCCGTACCCCAAAGCGACGTACCCGGCGAGAAGGCCTCCCCGAGTCAACCCTTCCCGCTTCTTCCACCTCCACTCGCGCCCCAGCACTTTTCCATTGCGGACGCGTGGGGGCCAACGCCGGCGGACCGTGAAGCCTGCAGGGAAGCGATAGGAAAGCTTCGCAATGAAGGCATCTTTACCCCCCCCAGCCTGCAGGGCACTCTTGCTGTCCCTGGCAACCTTGGCGGTATGAACTGGAGTGGCTATGCTTTTGACCCCATGCGCAATCTCCTGATCGTGAACACGAATAATTTCATTGCCCGCGTACGATTAATTCCGCGCCACAAGTTCAGCTCCGATAACGAAGATGGAGAGTATGGAGCACAGCGCGGAACACCTTACGGAATGCTTCGCCGCTTCCTGCAATCACCATCCGACCTACCCTGTGGAGCGCCTCCCTGGGGTGCACTGACCGCCGTTGATATGACGACGGGAACGATTCGTTGGCAAATTCCTTTCGGCTCGATGTCGGACTTCGGTGGCGCACACGGTTCGGTACCGCTGGGATCCATCAGCTTAGGAGGTCCAATCACCACCGAAGGCGGCCTGGTGTTCATAGCAGGCGCCACCGACTCGCGTATCCGGGCATTCAATATCGAGAATGGGAAAGAGGTTTGGGATGCGATATTGCCGGCCGCCGGAAATGCTACACCGATGACCTACGAGATAAATGGCAAACAATACCTGGTTATCGCGGCGGGCGGGCATCAGCGACTCCGTGAGGAGTCGCTGGGGGATTCCGTTGTCGCTTTCGCGTTGCCGTAGCTGTCATCGCCCTGCCCCGCATGCGATTCCAGCGAGCGTTGGCCGGCGAGGTTCATTTCTTCAGTTCCGGATGTTCCGAAAGACTCAAGATATTCCCGTCGGGGTCCCGGAACCAGGCGACCTTCGCGCCGGTAGGCGAAGTCCAGATGCCCAGCTCGTCCTGGCCCATACCCTCATAGCGCTCGAAGCGGACTCCGGCCTGCCCCAGGCTCTCAACCGTCGCAGCGATCTCACGGACTTGCCAGCCCAATACCGTGCCGTGCGCGGGAGGGAGTTCTTTCGCCATGACGAGACGTAGCATGATTCCATTCGCGTCAAAGACCAGCGCAAACGGCGGCTCTTCCGTCACCAGGCGAAGGCCCAGAGTGTTTTGATAGAACTCTCTTGCGCGGGGTACGTCGACGATGGAAACGAATCCGATGATGTTGTATTTGCCGAGTCCGGAATGTTGAGACATGCGGCTATCATGATCTCCTTCGCAGGTTGCCGCAAGAATGGTGTTGCGACCTAACTTGGCCGGCTTAGGTTCTTCCTATCCAAATGCCGGCACGCGCGTCTCGCGCAAATGGTTCGCATCAAGAGGGGGAATTCGTCTCTTGGAAAAGAGAACAGGAACCCCCAGGGAGTATCCCTGAAACAACCGGAACCCTTCTGCTACAGCGGTGTCAAATTCTTCGTGAGTCTCGATTTTCTCGGCGACCGGGACCGTGGCGAGGCCCTTCACACGGCGCACTATCGCTTTGCGCTGTTCGCTGTCAGTGAGGCGGAAATCGACTTTGACATAATCCGCAAGTGCGAGCAAGACATCCATCTTTTTGGAAAGTTGGAAGTCATCGAGCGCGATCTGGTAGCCCAGCCCCTTCATTTTGCGGCAAGTGGACACCACCTCCGGGCTGGGCTCGACGGTTTCCAGCAGCTCCAGCACCGTGCGCGCGGGAAGCAGCGTCCAAGACCCTCCTGTAAGCGCCTCGAAGGTGCAATTGATAAAGGTGCGCGAGCCGCCGGTGAGCTCGTCGAGTCCATGGAGCAACCAGTCGTCGATCATGGTCTGGGTGGCTTTGTCCGGATCGCCGGTGAACCGGTTTTCCCACTTGCTACGGGAAAGGGCTTCGTAGCCGAAGACCCTTCTTCTATGATCGAAGATCGGCTGAAGCGCAACGAAGCGGTGGTCACCAGCTTCAGACGCAGCCGGCGCCCAGCGGGCCTCCATCCACTCCCCATGGCCATCGCCGAGTCGACGGGTCCTGCCTCGCTGCCGCAAAGATCGGAAGAATTTCATCAAAAAGAGTCTCCTTATAGCCAGGATGCTCGAGGGAAATGATCAGGGAGGACACGCCTCCTTAATCTGGCCTGGCGAATTCCCCATCCAGGGAGCCCACATCGGACCCGAATCGGGTCTTATATCGGCTCAATCCAGGGGATCTGGTGGTTCCCAACCAGGAAGCGCAGACAGCATTTCCATCAACGCAGCCTCCAGCAGCTCCGTCTCGTTCGGCATCGCCATCCGGGAGCCTGACGTCCGCGAGCTTCGCGCCTGAACGGTCTCCCAGGGAATCCACTTCGCGTCGACCGAAAGGATGTTCGCTTCAGAAAGTACGGCGAACCGCTCCATGATGCTTTGCAGCTCGCGCATGTTGCCAGGCCACGGATAAAACTGGAGCAGATGCATGGCCCGCTCGGTGAGGACGGGCCGCTTGGTCTTGGGCCGTACCCTGCGGCGGGCAAGAAAGTACTCGGCCAGGAAATGGCGAGCCAGCGACGGTATATCTTCCTTTCGCTCTCGCAAGGGAGGAAGGGTAATGGCAAATTCATTGAGCCGGAAAAACAGGCCGCGGAGAAAGGTTCCCTCGTCGGTGGCAGCCTGCAAATCGCGACGCGTCGTGGCAATCAGCCGCGGCGAGCGGTTTCGGTCGGGGTACGCAGACTCCAGGTCCCGCAGGACTCGCAGAAGGGCGAGTTGAGCCTCGGCGGCCAGATCGTCGACGCCTTCCAAAAAGAGCGTTCCCCCCTCGGCCAACGGGAGGCAGTCGAGACGTGGTTGCGCCTGATGGGACCGTCCACCTTTCTGTTGACCGGATGGCTCGGACGCAATGAGCTGAGGCAGGATCGCCGCGCAGTTGATGCGGACGAACGCCCGGGGGGAACGATGGGACAACCGGTGAACGGCGCACGCGACCAGCTCCTTGCCCGTCCCGCTTTCGCCCGTGATCAGGATGGTCAGATTGGATGTAGCTGCATTGCGCAGGTAAGCCAATTCCTCCCGCAGCACTTTTGAGGATTCAAAGAATTCCTGGAACACCCTTGAGCTGTCGGCGTCGCAGGCGAGTTGCTCGTTGGTCTGCATGCACTCCTCTCCCTCTGATCACAACAGGGGATCGGCACGCCTGGAATGTTCGTAACAGCGTGTTCGGCGCATTCGCGTTGAGAACATTTGTTTCTATGCACTTACGTACGTGCCGAGGAGACCGTTTGTTGGCGTCGAAGCCACGTTTGCTGTGTTAGAGTCACTCACACAAGGGTTTGCGGTATGCCGGCAACCTATCCAGTCTCGAATCCGGAGGAGTTCAGTCCGGAACGGCTCGGTTTGGTGCGCGATCATCTCAAGGATGTGTTCGCGAGCAAGGCGTTCGCGGGCAGTAAACGAGCTCAGGACTTTCTCCAGTTGATCGTGGAACACGCTTTGGCGGGCCGGCTGGATAGCCTGCGCGAGCGCATGATCGGCGCCGAGATGTTCGGCCGCAGGATTGACTACGACACCGCCAACGATGCAGTGGTCCGGGTCAAGGCCACAGAAGTCCGGAGAAAACTGGCCCAGTATTACCAGGAATCGACCAAGCCCCCGCCGGTCCGCATCGAGCTCCCGTCCGGGTCGTATGTCCCGAAATTCCACTGGGAAGCCCAGTCGCGATCTTTGGCAGATCCACACCCCGGGGATCTGCCGCCGGCTCCCCCGGAACCGTCCACAATGGCCGCCCCCGCGGAGACATTTCGCCAGCGGCGCGTGGTGGCCGACACGTTGGCTGCGCTGGTCTTCATTGCGGCGATCGGTTACCTCGGCTTCAAAGTCTGGCCCAGGCGACTCCCCCCTGAGCCGGAACACCACGCTATCGCAGTCCTGCCGCTGCAGAATCTCTCCGGCGATCCACGCCAGGACTACTTTGCTGACAGCATGACAGAAGAGCTCATTGCCGACCTGGGCCAGGTTTCTGCCTCGCGTGTCATCTCCCGTACTTCGATGATGACCTATAAGGGCACGACGAAAACCCTGCCCCAAATCGCCCGCGAGTTGGGGGTGGATACCGTGGTCGAAGGTTCCGTACTGCGTCAGGGCAAGCAGGTGCGAATCACGGCCCAGTTGATCGACGCCAAGACGGATCAGCACCTCTGGGCGCGCAGCTACGTCCGCGATCTGAACGACGTTCTCAGCTTGCAGGCCGAGGTGGCCTGGACGATCGCCGACCAGATCAGGATTGCGGTGACGCCCGAGGAGCGGGCCCGTCTCGCCCGTCCCCGCACTGTCGAGCCGGAAGCCCAGGAGCTTTATTTGCAGGGAATGCAAGCATTGGATACGGGGAATCCGAGGAGCGGAATCGGCTGTTTCCAAAAAGCAATCGACAAAGATCCCAACTACGCACAGGCGTATGCTGCGCTGGCCAATAGTTATGGATGGATGGGGGAAGCGGGCTGGATGCCTTACTCCGACGCGTTTCCCAAAGAGAAGGCCGCGGCCATCAAAGCCATCGCCCTCGATGAAGCTCTGCCCGAGGGCCATGTCCAGCTGGCGCATGCCGCGATGAATCTCGACTGGGACTGGGCGACCGAGGGAAAGGAGTTCAAACGCGCCCTCGAGCTCAATCCAAACTCAGCCCCGGTGCGTTGGGCCTACTCCAACTATCTGGAACGGATGGGCCGCCTCCGCGAGGCAGTCTCCGAGTTGCAGCTGGCGTTGCAGCTCGATCCCATTTCCAGTCGCGCCTTCATGACCTCTGCGTTCGGATACTACTTTGCCCGCCAGTACGACCAGGCCCTGTTGCAAATGCAACTTGCGTCGGCGTTGCATCATGAACCCGCTGAACTCACTTTTCCCCTGGCCGTCATCTATGTGGAAAAAGGTATGTACGAGGAGGCCATTCAGCAATTTCAGAAGCTGGGCGATCAACCCCACGCGCTGGGCCATATCGGTAACGCTTACGCTCGCATGGGACGAGCTACGGAAGCGCGCGAGATGATTTCCGAATTGCAGAAGCACGTGCAAGACACAGGCGTTGGTAGATACGAAATCGCGTTGGTCTATGCCGGGATGGGGGAAAAGGAGGAAGCGTTCGCATGGTTGGAGAAATCCTTCGTTGCGCGCGACAAGGGACTCACCTATCTCAAAATAGATCCCTGCCTTGACCCGCTGCGCTCGGACTCACGCTTCCAGGATCTGGTAAGGCGCGTGGGTCTTCCGCCATAAATACAGATAACTAGGGGGGTAGGCATTTGCCGGGCATTCCGACTGGGTCTCCGTCAGACTCTCAGGCCTGCTCTGGGAGTCGCATAGGGATAAGAAAGTTGCTGGCGAGAAGATAGGCGTATAGATGTCCGAGAGGAGGCGCGCGACGCAACTGGCTTGCCGAAACCAATCCGTTCGTCTCGGTCCACTCCCAACCGCTGACGGAAGCACTCTTCAGCCATTCCTGGAGATCCGCGACGCTCATGGGATAAACGTAGATGCGAACGTTATCGGCGAAGAGACGCGAGAGAGCCTCCAGGAGTCTGCCTTCGAGATTGCCGTAAATGTCTTCAAACGCTCGAATCACCAGGGAAAGGCCTGCGACGAAGCGCACCGGCGCCTGCGTATGGCGGTTTACGAGAGCGGTCATGCTGTAAAGCTCCGGTTTACGAAAGAGCAGTACGTCGCCGCCAGCGGCGAGAAGCGCATCGATGCGACGAAGCAAGTCGGGAATTTCCGGGGCTGGTTCCTCCGGCGTGAACGGAGCAAGGGACAGGCAAAAAAAACTAACCGGCGTCGCCTTTGTTTCGCCAAGGTCCCCCTGAAGCTCTTGCATTGCCGATGTCAGTAATCGTAAATGAACCTGCGCATGATCTAAATCGGAGTGGCCGAAGTATCCCGGTGCAAGCACCACGGCTCGCTTGTAGAGAACCTCGGTGGGGGGAGCAGTGGAGCCCTTGGCGGGGAAAAATACAGCCTCAGCGAGTCCAGCATGTATCAAGTGGACTTGCAGGGCACTACGATCCCAACTCTCGAATACCGGACCGCGAAGATCTACGTAGTCGATTTCGATTCGCTCCGCGGCGACGTCTTGTGCCACCCCTTCCAGAAATGATTCCATGGTTTGCACTTCATAGAACGCGGCATAGATAAGATTGACGCCCAGAATACCGATGGCTTGCTGCTGGAGGACATTCGAAGGATCGCGCAGATTGATGTGCAGCAGGACATCGTTGGGAGGGCCGCCGGGCTGTAACTGGAACCGGAGACCGATCCAGCCGTTCGCGTCGTTGGTTCCAGCGAAGTTACGAGCGGAGACGGTATCAACAAAACAGAAGAACCGAGTCTTCGACCCACGGGTTTTGGTTAATTGGGTGAGAAGTTGGGTCCATTCGTGGTCCAGCATCGCCTCGAGCCGCTGTTTGGATACGTAGCGCGACCCGGCGCCGTAGAGATCGTCGCTGACTTCCTTGTCGTAAGCGGAAATGGTCTTAGCCACCGTGCCGGAAGCCCCTCCTACGAAAAGGAACCAATGCGCGACTTCTTGTCCGGCGCCGATTTCGGCGAAGGAACCGAAGGTGGATGGATCAAGGTTCAGGGTGAGCGCTTTGTGGTGGGCGTCGAGTTTTTGAGCGGAAGGCATAGTCAAGATCCAGTTGGTCAAACGTCTGAGAGGTGTGAGGTGTCCTTGATAACGACTGAAACTACCGCGAAAAAGATTCTATCCTCTAGCCTCTTACCCTGTCGCGGCTTCGCCGTTACGATAGCTACCCGGATGACTACTCAGCCGTTGCCTCCCTCACTCTCTATGGAACGGTCGCCCTTTCCTTGTGTCCCCGAGCGAAGCCGAGTGATTAGCAGTTCAGCAAACCTTTCGTGGAAGTGTTTTTCCGGAGAGCGCACTGTATTGGTGGCAAACCACACCACCTTCAAACGGATGCTTGCGGCGCTCCGAAAAGCTCAATAGCATGACAGGATGAGCTTCAAGATTACGGCGGGGCAGCGTGGATACTTCCGCTACAGTGGCGTTCTGGCGTCTCTCCTCGTCTCTCTCGCGGTCTTGCCCGCGTGGCCGCAGAACAGCGATATGGTTCAGACGGGCAGCGACATTCCCGCCAAATGGCAGAAGCCCGAAACTGACTATGACTACGTCAAGCGGGAGGTGATGATCCCTATGCGCGATGGGATCAAGCTGCACACCCTCATCGTTATCCCCAAAGGCGCGCACAATCTCCCCATGCTGCTGGAGCGCACGCCCTACGACGCCAACTTCTTCACGAAAACAGACAGTCCTCATCTCAAAGACGCGGTCTGGGCGGCTAACCGGGAATGGGTCGAGGACGGCTACATCTTCGTTTATCAGGACATTCGTGGGAAGTACGGATCCCAGGGCGACTATGTAATGACGCGTCCCCCCATAGGACCTCTGAACCCAACCAAGACAGACGACACCACCGACGCATGGGACACCGTCGATTGGCTGAGCAAAAATGTCCCGGAATCGAATCAGCGCGTCGGCATGATTGGTTCCTCCTACGATGGGTGGACGGTGACCATGGCGCTTCTGGGGCCACACCCCGCGCTCAAGGTCGCTGCGCCCGAAAGCCCGATGATCGATGGCTGGATGGGCGACGACTGGTTCCACTACGGAGCATTCCGCCAAGTGAACCTCGACTACTTCACCGAGCAATCGAGTAAGACCGGCAAAGGAGAGCCCGTGCCGCGTTGGGGCGCCGACGATTATCAGAATTTTCTGGATGCTGGTTCAGCCGGCAACTGGGCCGATAGGAACGGTTTTCAGCAGCTCGGTTTCTGGAACCGCCTCTCGGCGCATCCGGCATACGATGCCTTCTGGCAAGGGCAGGCGCTCGATAAACTGGTGGCTGCGCATCCATCCACCCTTCCCACCATGTGGCTGCAGGGGTTGTGGGATCAGGAGGATATGTATGGCGCCATCCACACCTGGGAGGCTCTGAAAGCCAAAGGGATGACCGCCAATAACCACCTGGTCATGGGGCCGTGGTACCACAGCCAGGTCAATGGCGCGGCGGCAAACCTTGGCCCTCTCAAGTGGAAGGGTGACACGGCTGCAGACTTCCGCAAAACTCTCCTCATTCCCTTCTTCGACACCTATCTCAAAGATCGCAAGCCGGCGGAGCCGACCCCGCGGGTCCTTATCTATAACCCGGCTGAGAATCATTGGGACAAGTTCTCTGACTGGCCGGGCGCAACGGAACAACATCTCACCCCGCTATATCTGCAGGCCAAGAGCGGCTTGGGTTTTCAGGCGGCGCCGGCAGGTGAAGATAGCTACGTTTCTGACCCGGCCAAACCTGTGCCCTTTATAGAGGTTCCCTTACAGTTCAACTTTGAACCACGGTGGAGAACGTGGCTTGTCCAGGATCAGCGCTTTGTTTCCACTCGCACGGATGTCCTCTCCTATCAAACTTCCCTGCTGACGGAGCCGGTGCTGGTGGAGGGAGCTCCTTTTGCGGATATCTTTGCCAGGACGACCGGCACGGATGCGGACTTCGTGGTCAAGATCATCGATGTGTATCCGCCGACCGTGCCCGAACAGCCCGAGATGGGCGGCTATCAACTGGCGGTCAGCATGGATATCTTTCGAGGGCGTTACCGCAAGAGCTTCGCGGAGCCGAGCGCCATCCCCGCGGGCGAGGTGCAGGAATATAGATTCCGGCTGCCCACGGTGAATTATGTCTTCAAGCCCGGCCACCGCATCATGATCCAGATCCAATCGAGCCTTTTTCCTCTGTATGACCGCAATCCGCAGACCTATGTGCCCAACATCTTCTTCGCCCAACCTCAGGACTATCAGAAGGCAACCATCTCGATCGAGCATGGCTCTTCCGGCGCCAGCGCGGTTTTACTCCCTGTGGTCCCGGCCACCACGGCAATTCAGTAAATGGTGGTTCTTAAATTTTGGTGACATGACGGGGAGGACATCCCTTTGATTGATATTCGGGGTCTCTGCCTGTTGTTGCAGGTATTCGATATGCCTATCTCGGTCCGGTTTTATTGTGAAGTACTCGGATTCGAGATTTCGAGCCGTTCGCCGACGTATGCCGTAGAGGATCGTGTGGAACTCTTTCACTGGGTGCTCCTGCGGCGTGGTGACACGGAACTCATGCTGAATACAGCGTATGACGAAGGCGAGCGGCCGGCATCGCCCGCGCTGGAGCGGGTAGCGAGCCATTGGGACACAGGCTTGTTCTTCGGATGCCCCGATGTGGATGCCGCCTATGAGCAGGTTAAAAGCTACGGAGTGCCATGCGCTCCCCCAAAAACGGCCTGGTACGGGATGCGGCAGTTGTCATTTCGTGATCCAGATGGTTACGGAATTACGCTTCAATGGCCGGTGCCCTGAGGCGAGCGCTGCCATCCAGGACGCGTTTAATGCTGATAGGCATGAACCCTGTCGCAAATCAGACGGAGCTGGCCTTCGAGATTGCTTGAAGCGGTCTTGGATGATTCGCCCCCAATGAGGGGAGCGCCCAGAACAACCAGACGCGCTCCGAACTCGGGAGTGCGGATCGCTTGTTCAACCGACAGACCGCCAACCGCCTGAACTGGCACCTCTACCGCCGCAACGACCTCGCGCAATTGATCGAGCGGACTGGGGTATGGCTTTCCCATCGCGGCGAGGCCACGGCGTTCATCGTACCCGATATGGTGAACGACGAAATCGCAGCCAAGGTCCTCCAACCTTTTTGCCGCCGCTACCCTGTCCTCGGCAGCGAGATTGTCACCCATGACCTTCACCCCAAAATCCTTTGCGGCCTGCATCATCGCTTTGATCGTCTCCGGATGAGCACGCTCCATGACGACGACATGGGTGGCTCCCGCTCCCGCTGCCATCTGGGCCTCAAGCCGACCGCCATCCATGGCTTTCAGGTCAGCCACGATGGGTACGCCGGGAAATTCCGCGCGCAACGCGCGAATACTGTTCATTCCCTCGGAAATAATGAGGGGAGTGCCCGCCTCCAACCAGTCAACTCCTGAACGGACCGCGACCCGCGCTATTTCGAGAGCCTGGGGAATGGAGGTGAAGTCCAGCGAAATTTGTACGATGGTTTTGGTCATGAGTTTGGGTGAATACCTGTGAGTCTGCCGAATCAACTTATACTTGTCCTTTGAACTTATACTGATCGATCCATTGACGACAACCCGCGGCTCATTCGGTTTGCGGTGTTGAACGAGGTGTAGCGTTCTATGCACGACTGGATGAAGCGAGCTGTCCTGATCGTCCTGCTTGGGTTGTTCGCTGTGCCGTGCATGGATGCTGCAGATGATCCTGCCCGGGAACAGTCTCGTTCGATGGTCATGACGCAGTACGGCGTGGTGGCAACACTGCAGGCTGTGGCCTCGCAAGCAGGTGCAGCTATTCTGGCCAAGGGGGGCAGCGCAGTGGACGCCGCCATCGCGGCCAACGCCGCTTTATCGGTGATTGAGCCCATGATGAACGGGGTGGGCGGGGATCTGTTCGCCGTGGTCTACGATGCGAAAGCGAAGCATCTCTATGGCCTCAATGCCAGCGGTTGGGCGCCGAGGGATCTAACCCCTGAAGCTCTCAAGGCCAAGGGCCTGACCAGGATGCGCACCATTGACGAGGTCACGGTGCCGGGAGCCGTCGCCGGGTGGGACGCTTTGCATCAACGATGGGGGAAGCTCTCGCTGGGCGAAGACATGGCGCCCGCCATCGCGCTGGCGGGTAAAGGCATTGCCGTAACTGAGACGGATGCGGACAACTGGAACACCTATGGAATGCCTTTCCGCAATGACCCTGAATTTGCCCGGGTCTTTCTTCCCGGCGGCAAAGCGCCGGTCGCCGGGCAGTTATTCCGCAACCCGGAGCTGGCACGGACACTCCAGCGCATCGCGGAACGGGGCCGAGACGGGTTTTACCAAGGAGAGACGGCGGCCGCGATTCTGAAGCTGGAGCGCGCGCTTGGCGGTTTTATGGAAGCCGAGGACTTATCCGAGTTCCAGCCGGAATGGGTCGATCCAGTCAGCACCACGTACCATGGCTGGACGGTCTACGAGATGCCGCCGAACGGGCAGGGGATCGCGGCGCTCCAGATGTTGAATATCATGGAACAATTTCCCATCAAAGGGTGGGGGCACAACAGCCAGAAATCCCTGCACCTGGAGATTGAAGCCAAGAAACTCGCTTATGCCGACCTGCGGCAGTATGTGGGCGATCCGCATGCTACCCACATTCCGACGGAAGCGCTTATCTCCAAAGATTTGGCAAAACAGCGGGCGAAGCTGATCACGGATAGGGCCGCGTGCAATGTAATGCCATCGGATGTGCGGCAGAGACTATCCCGCCTATCGAGCGATACCACCTATCTTGCTGTGGTAGACCGTGAAGGCAACCAGGTCTCTCTGATCCAGAGCAATGCGGGCGCGTTCGGCGGTGGGTTGGTTGCCCCCGGCACCGGCTTCCCCTTGCAGAATCGCGGTGGCGGGTTCACGCTCGAACCGGGTCGGCCGAATACGCTTCGCCCGAGAACGCGTCCGCTGCATACCATCATTCCCGCGTTTATGCAGAAGGGTGACCGGCGGATCGCTTTCGGCATCATGGGCGGCTTCAACCAGGCACAGGCGCACGCGCAGTTCGTTTCGAACGTAGTCGATTTCGGCATGAATATTGAGGCCGCCCTGGAAGCGGCTCGCTTTACCAAGCGTGATTTCGACGGCTGTGGTGTGTGGGCCGAAAATGGGGTAGCGCCGGACGTGATCGCGGGGTTACGGAGCCAGGGCCATGAGGTAAAGGTATGGCCACGCTATTTCCAGGGTATGGGCCGGGGCAATGCCGTTGAGGCGAGCGATGCCTCTCCGGTCCACTACGGCGCGACTGATCCGCGAGCCGACGGAGAAGCCGTGCCCGAACAAATGCCCTTCTAGAAAAGGATGCGTCAAAAGGATGCGTCCTGGCTTAATGCCCAACCCGGAATCCGCGGTTCGCGTCGTAGGCGAACTTCATCAGGCCATCGCGGTAGTCGATGCTGATGGTCATCTGACCGAGAGCCGTGATACCGATAAATCCTCCCACCTCTGTGCCCAGGTTCTTGCTCACCGTGGATGTCGAAAATGCAACCACATCCTCCACTCTCTGGGAGATGTTGGCAAACTTGAAGGTGATGTGGTCCGCGGTATAAACCTTGTCTACTTTGCCGTTGATTCCATGGACTGAGATGTAGTCCTGGCTATGCACCTTTGTGACCTCGCGCGCCACCTCGGGACTTACCGTGGTGGAGAATGCTCCCGTATCCAGAATGAAAATCTTGACTGGGCCGTCGTTCAGCGACGCGGGCAGCAGGAGATCATGCCCGATACGATAGACGTGTGTCCAATCCTTCATCTCCGGCGCGACGTAGCGGTCGTAAGGACCATGCGCAGCCGGTTTGGGCGAAGGTGTGGAAGCGGCGACGCCGTTGCCCGGGGAGTCGTCATCATTCGCATTGCCACGGGTCTCGAGCGTGGGTTTCAGTCCGCTCGTGTCGTTGGGGCGCGGTGGCAAAGGCGCCAACAGCAACTTACGCATGGGATAGTCGAGGGTAATGAGAAAATGGGAAAAGACATCCATGCCGATCAGCCCGTCACTGTCGACGACGTTACCCTTGTTAAGGACTTCGACGGCGCAATCTTTGAACTCCAGCGAACCGATCTTGATATCGTCCGCAAACGTGGTGTAGGCGTCCTTGTTGCCCTGGCTGCCAACGCCGCCTACCTCGGTTCGACTGAACTGTTTGAGGCCGGCATGCTCGGCGACCGAACGGCTGATCAATAGGCCGCTGGCGCCGGTGTCGATTTGCAGCCGAGCCTCGTGATCGTTCAGCTTCACGTCCAACCCGAAGGCGCGGATATGGGTGGCGTCTCTCATCAGGTAGGCGAACGGTATGTTTGCTGTGTCTGTGCTGGAGACGAGCCTGCAGGCCTTGTGTGGCTCGATCGCCTGCGCCTTGAGATAGTCAAGATAGAAGTGAAGGCGCTTAAGCGTTTCGGGATCTTCACCATTTGCGCTGGCGAGGTAGGCTTCCAGTTCGGTAATGCGGTCCTTCATCGGAAGTGTCTCCAGCCAGCGACTGCGAATTCTCGGATTGGTTGGATCCAATGAGTGCGCAGTGCTTAATTCGGCGGCCGCGCTCGCGTAGTAGGAGTTGAGCCGGAGTAGCCTGGCATCCAGCAGCCGTGCCTGCGGATTACAAGGGTCAAGCTTGATAGAGGCTTCAGTCGTTGCGAGCGCAAGCCAGGGTGTACCAGCCCGATATTGCGCTTCGCCCAGCGCAACCATCAGCGCTGCGGATCGAGGATTCTGTGCGAGCGCTTTCTGCACCAAATCCTCTGCTTCGGTCACTTTTTGTTGTTTCAGGAGTACTTCTGCCAGGCCCGCGGTCAGCGCGGTATCGCCGGGCTTCTGTTGCAGCTGCGCCTGGTAGAGAAAAACCGCCCGATCATAGTCGCCGTGTAGGAAAGCATCTTCAGCATCCGAGGGATGGTGGGCGCTGATGATACCGCAGGTAGCTGCCCCGGCAAGGCTGCCTCTACCGCAGACCGCAATCAGGATGGAAATGGCAAAGCATCGACCAACCCACGAAGTGTAACCGAGCATGTTGCGTAATCTCCGATCGGGTCTTTGGGCCTGAGGGGGAATGGGGGCAGGCCGTTTGTTTTTGGCATTTTACATATTGGACTCAATACGAGGAGACGAAACGTTACTGCGGCTTCAACCCCGCCTTGGCCAGCATGGTTAGAAGTTGCCGCTGCGTTCGCATGTCCTCTGAGTGCGCCACCAGCTTGCCGTCCGGGCTGAAGACGAAGCTCTGGGGAATGCCATCGACGTGAAATTCGCCTGCGACCTTGCGGCCCGGATCAAGCAGGATGGGGTACTTGTAACCGGCCTGACCGAGAAAGCTTGCTACTTTTATCGCATCTTCGTCGGTGATCGACAGCACCACAAGCTGGTTCTTGAAGTGGTCGTAGATCACTTGCAGGTCAGGCATCTCGGCACGGCATGGAGGGCACCACGTAGCCCAGAAGTTCACCAGGACTATTTTCCCGCGAAGGTCGCTCAGCGTCACTTTCTTTACCCCGAGTTGCTTCAGGTTGTAACCCTCAAGTGTAAAGTCGACCTTTTCTGCGTCAGTATCGTGGGCCTTCAGCAGTTCCATAGACTGAGTGAATTGGGGATCGGTCACACTGGTAGTGGCGCCCTCATACCGCACCAGCTTTGCCAACTCGTAGTAGGGCTCGGTTGGTTTACCGGTGGAGGAGGAAATTGGCGTTTCGTTCAGGGCCTCGGAGAGGGTTGTGGCCACCTGCTGGATGACGTCGGCATCGTCTTCCCCTTCGGTTGAAAGATGCGCAAGACTGTTGGCGAGAATCACTTTATCGCGGCTTGCTGGGAGCGCGCGTATCTCGATCGCCAGTTCGCGCGTGGCGGGGCCGCGCTTTTCTGCCGTCTGCTGCCGTAGTGTTTCGATGCCCTTCTTGATCGTTCTTGCGTCGGGCTGCTGCCCAGACACCGTTGCACTCGCGCATATAGCCAGCAAAACACTCCGAACTCCGCGTAACATGGAGACTCCCGGGAAAAAGTATGCAAAGTATAACAACTCGAAAGTCTAAATCTTGTTTACCGCCATCCTGCTTAAGGAAACCAAAAAACGGTGAGAGATGTTACCTTTGTCGCGGGTCGAAGCAATGAGTGTGCATCCCGATACACAACTGGGTTCGCGTCTCATACAACTTCAGTAATGGTTCATGAGGAGCGGTGACAGCGAAAACGTAACCGTTACGCCTTTGTACAGAGATATTACTGCAGGGGCGTGGCGAACATACCGGAAAGGGTAATGGTGCGGACCGTTGGACACTGGTCAAATACAACAAGCCTCAGAGCACACGAATGCTCGAACGTGAGGAGCTGAAGCTCTCATGCAGTGTGGAAAACTACACCGGGAGCGCAGGGGCCGGGGAGGCAAGAACACTCGTGTCGATCAAGAATCTACGGCCAAGCGTAACCACGGCGGCCACCGAGCCGGACCCTCGGGCCCGCATCCGCATTGCACCGCGTTTCCCTGCCGCCATTTCAGGCGGAGAACTTCGTGACGTATTGCAAAACGGAGCCGCAAGGTGAGCCGACCGATGGCAACGACAGCCGAACTCAAGCGGCTGTGGATCCGGGTTCTCCTGAGACTTCACCCTGACCTGACGATAGACGAGCGGGACAGGGACCGGCGTGACGAGTTCACGCAACAGCCAAATGACGCCAATGTGAGTCGTGACGAATTTGCACTGACGGTACCGGAACCGAAGGGGCCGCCTGAGCTGCCTGACGCTCGCGAAGCTCAACGGGTGCCGCCACCGCACTCAGCCAATCAGTTGCCCCTGGGTGGGCCTGAGGCGGTTGGCATTCTTTGGGCAGCCTGCGCGGTCGTTTGTCTTCTTCTTTATGTAATTGCTGACGTTCTTCGTGAAACGGTGGGACGGAACACGTCCTTATTTTTCCTGGTGTTTCTAACCGCCTCGGCGCTCTGGTGGATCACTAAGAAGTCCAAGTTGTCGAACAGCCACAAAGCAAGGTGGGTGGCGGCAGTCGCGAGTGGAATGATCCTGATAGGCATAAGCCTTTTAGGCAGTCATCCCAGGGAAAATCCACTGTTTCAATCTGCTCGCGCGGCAACCGCTCAGGCTCAAGTACCTCCTGTCGCGTTGAATGACAGAGACCATCGGCGCCCACCCAAGGCACAAATGACGTCGACCGTAACGCCCTCAAGGCCAGAGCCGGTAGAGAGTCTTGGTTCACAACTTAGCGGGTACATAGAAACGGCGAAAAAACAGGTCGCGCAGAAGTGGAACTCGTCGGAGGTTACCGGCAGTATCCCGGCGGGCGCAACGGTCTATATTCAATTCGCCATACGGAGACGCGGCAATCATGAAGGCCCAACTATGGAAACATCCAGCGGCTACCCATCGCTCGACGCTTCATGCTTGCGGGCCGTAAACCGAATACAGACTTTCGACCGTCTTCCCAAGCGCTACAGCGGAGACAGTCTGACCGTTCTGTATCATTGCACTTATCCAGGTTCGCCCACGACAACGTTGGCACAGGACTCCATCACCCCGCCGGTGCAACAACCGTCGGCACATGGCTCCGCGGACACCGTCCATGGCGTGCAGCAACCTACCAAAGGCACTGTAGTTACGAATTAGTCGGCCGCTGTCTAAAGGCCCGAGTATTCGCGCTGGGCTGTTAAGAGAAACCGCAGATTTCTCCATTACGCTCCCCCCAGATTTCCTGTTAAGTTTGTTGGCGTTGGCAATCCTCATGCGCCTTTCTTCATCCCGGAGCAGTTGTGCGGGTCAACTGCCAAGACGCGCCGCGCGGGAATCCAGGTGGCGAGTAAACCCAGAAATGCCATGGCGAGGAGGACTCCGCAAAGCACCAGCAAGCCTGCGGCGCAGCCAGTCATCAATATCGCGAGCGGACGCCCTAACGCAGAACTGCCGATTCCTCCCGTATTAAACGCATCGCCAGTTCGCGGCTGCGGTCGGCCACGCGAACCTGGCGACAGCGTCAGCCTTATTCTGTGCGCAATGCCTGCAACGGTTCAATGCGCGACGCTCGACGCGCCGGAACATACGCAGCCACCAGCGCGACAGCACAGAGCAGCAAACTTACGCCCGAGAAGACCACCGGGTTCGTCGGCGTTGTGCCAAATAGCAGGGACTCGATCCACTTGCTGAACGCCAATGAGCCCACCGTCCCCAGGATCACCCCGATGAGAGCGAGTAGCAGCGTCCTGGTGAGAACCCCTCGCCGCACCATCGAGGCACTCGCTCCCAACGCCATCCGTATACCAATTTCTTTGGTGCGCTGGTTGACCGAATAAGAGATCAGCGCGTAAATCCCGAGCGATGCAAGCAGCAGGGCGAAGCCCGCAAATCCCGACAGAAGTAGGACCAGAAAACGCCGTGGTGACACTACTTTATCGACCAATCCCTGAAGGGTTTGAAAGTCGGTGACCGGGAGATTTGGATCGATGGGCCGCAGCGCCGTTCGGATGCCCGCCGCCAGGCTATCGGGTGGCAGCGCCGTGCGCACTACAAGCTTCATCGCCGGGTAGTCCGCGGTTTGCCGCATTGGCAGATACATTTCAGAGCCGCCCAAACTCTCGGGTCCCCCATGATGGACATCCGCAACCACACCCACGACTCGCCGTCCCCCGTCCTGCGTCACCACCTGTCCGACCGCGTCCCGCCCCGGCCACAGAGTGCGCGCCATCGTCTCATTCACCATCACCACGGGTTCACTCGACGCTCGATCGGCCTCCGTGAACGTTCTTCCCGACTTCAACGCAATTCCCAGGGCCTCGAAATATCCGTCGCTCACCACGCGAATAAAGGCTTCCGGATGATGATCCTTATCGTAGACCTGCCCTTTTGCCGAAACTTGCCAGCCCCTGTCCCCGTCGAGCGGCAAAATGTCGCTGATGCCGGCTGCCGTAACGCCTGGGATCGACCGGGCGCGATGCAAGACATCGTCGATAAATGAGTTTTGCTGCGCGGGGTTCGAGATCCGAACCCCCGGGTCGATCCTCAACGCAGCCGCGTGCTCCGGTTGAAATCCTAGATTCACGTCCAGCACGCGCACAAAACTTTGTATGAACAGCGCCGCGCCCACCAGCAGCACGCAGGCGAGGGCAAATTGAGAGACCACCAGTCCGTCGCGAAACCAGCCATGCCGGCTGCTTAACTCGCGTCCCGCGTCCTGAAGTCCTTCGCGGAGCTTGTAGGCTGGGACCTGCAGCGCGGGCGCCAAGCCAAAGAGCACGCCCGAAGCAACCGCCGCTAACAAAGTGAAGGCAAGCGTGCTTCCATCGACGCGAACGCCTTCCAGAAGAGGAAGGTTGAAGGCGTGCAGATGCGAAAGCCCACGCGTGCCGGCGACAGCCAGAAGGAGGCCCAGCGCCGCGCCACAACACGAGAGGATTACGCTCTCGGTGAGCACTTGCCGCAGTAGTCGAAATCGTCCAGCTCCCAGCGCCGCCCGGATTGCCATTTCCTTCTGTCGCGTCCCCATGCGGGCCATTTGCAGATGGGAAAGATTGGCGCAGACAATCAACATGACGAAACCCACTGCGCACGTCAGCACCACCAGGGCTGGACGCACTTGCCCGCTCACGTGCTGTTGTAGCGGAACCAGCCTGGGCCGGACCGGATTCCGGTCGGGGTGTTGGCTCTCGAGTTGTTTCGCCAGGACGGTAAACTCAGCCTGAGCACTCGCCACGGTAGCGCCGGGCTTTAACCTGCCGATGACGGACATGGTGTTTCCCGTGGGTTTCGTTTGGTCTGTGAGCGGCCAGGGGATGAAGACATCGATCGGGGTGCCGGGGGCGAAGATACTCGCGAAGTCGAAGGACGCGGGCAGGACACCGGCGACTAACACCGGATGACTGTTCAACGTCAGCGTCTGTCCCACCACCTTCGGGTCCGCGGCAAACCGTCTGCGCCAAAAACTGTCACTCAACAGCATCGCAGGCGGAGCAGAATACTTGCCTTGGCACTCCTCTCTCGTAAACAAACGTCCGATCGCGGGTTGCATTCCCAGCAAAGCGAAGAAGTTCCCGGTAACTGGAACGCTCGTGAGACGCTCCGGCTCGCCAGTCCCTGTCAATTCTTGATCGCCGGCATTGTAGACCCCAGCCCAGCCCGCTAGATCTGAGAATGACTGATTCTGATCCCGGAGGTCGGAATAATGTTCGGCTTGGATGCTATAGTTTTCCGCATTGGAAATCCATACCAACTGTCCCGGGTCGCGGAAGGGAAGCGGACGCAACAGCAGTGCGTTGACCACGCTGAATACTGTCGAAGCGCCGCCGATGCCGAGGGCGACAATGAGAATCGCAAATAGAGTGGAACCGGCATTGCGACACATTCCGCGGTATCCATACTTCAGGTCGCTGGCGAAAGTTTCGAGCCAACTCCAGGACCAGGTTGCATGAGTTTGTTCCCGAATCAGCGTGGGATTGCCAAAAGCGCGCAGAGCAGCAAACCGCGCCTCTTGCGATGACATTCCACGTTCCCGCTGTTCTTCTTCTTCCAGCCCAAGATCAGATTGCAGCTCTCGTTCCAGGTCCGTCTTTCTTCGCGTGATCGGCCACCATCGCATTTCAGTTCTCCTCAGCAGTGGGCCACATCACGCGTGCTACCGCTTCAGCCATCTGCTTCCATTCCGACTCTTCGACCACGAGCTGTTTTCTGCCTTTCTCTGTGAGCCGGTAGTACTTGAACTCCCGGTTGCGGTCGGGTGCCATCTCCCACTTGGAGGTGACCCAACCTCTTCGCTCCAGCCGATGCAATGCCGGATAAAGCGATCCGTGCTGCATCTGGAGAAAATCGTTTGTGGTCCGCTGAATGTGCTTGCCGATGTGATGACCATGAGCCGGCCCGTAGAGCAGCGTGCGCAAGATGAGCATGTCCAGCGTGCCCTGCAGCAGATTCGCCCTTTGTTGTGCCTGCTTTGCCATGGAAGACATTCGACCCCCGATGAGAAACGATAGTAGACATTCGACCATAGATTGTCAAAGGGCGCTCGTTATGCCTCGAAGATTCACATCGCAACCTCCCGAATGTGGAGGTAGTCTGGTGCGTTAGTCACCTGGGTCAATTGCGGAAGGAGGTGAAGCTTGAGAACAGGGAGAGCAGTTCCGCCGGGCTTGCTCCTTTGTCTTTTGGCCTTTGTTTGGGTGCACTTTTCTGATGGTCAAGTTGAAACCTCGCAAGTTCCAGTGCAGGCCACCGTGTCGTCTGAGCCATTCAAAATGCAAGCGACCGCGCCGCCGGAGGGGCTCATCCATCTCGATGTGGCTGCAACAGACCGCGCGGGCAGGCCATTTTCAGGGCTTGCGGCGAAGGATCTCACGCTGTTGGACAACGGCGTACCGCGGAAGATTGTTTCCTTCGAAGCATCGAACAAAGCCGCCGATGAGAATGAGCGGCTTACCGAAGTGGTGCTGGTTCTCGATGAAGTCAACGCTTCGCCAGTCCAGTTTGCAGTGGTGAAAGACGAAACGATAAGGTTTCTGCGGCAGAATGGCGGACATCTCGCTCAACCGGCATCGGTCTATTGGTTCACAGCTGCCGGACTGTACGCAACGCCGAACCCTACGTCCGATGGCAACGCATTAGCTGAGGACGTCGCGCATCACCGCTCACCCCGCGAACTCTGGAAGATCCCGCCAGATCAAGACCCGCGCAAGGCGACAGGAACGGCGAGGTACGTGCTGTGGGATCGCGGCCTCCAGACGCTCTACTCCATCGCCATCGAGCGCAGAGGCAAACCGGGCAGGAAGGCTTTAGTGTGGTTGGGCTTCGGGTGGCCCGCTCGCGGACCACTGGAACACGGCGACACCGCTTTTGAATTGCTGGTGGAGCTTTCAACGCGCACACGCGAGGCGCGGCTGGTCATCTCCCAGATCTGGCCTGATCCACTGAGCTTCAACTCCGACGACCCTGGTTATTTGGCCGGGCTGCGCACACCGTCGGAGTTGAAAGAGTTGGCCCCGGAAGAGGCATCCTTACATTTTTCTCTTCCGGTGTTGGCACGTCAGAGCGGCGGGCTCGTCCTGGACAAATCGGACATCGTGAGCGCTATTAGAGATTGCGTGGAGGATGCGGGCGAGTTCTACACCCTGTCCTTCGATCCGCCGCATGCCGCTCAGCCAGACGAGTATCACGACCTCAAAGTGCAGATGAACGCGCCTGGATTATCTGCGCGCACGAGCACCGTCTATTACAATCAGCCGGATTTCTACGATCAACCTCGTGTGGCCGTCAGACGAGTGACCGTTCACGAACTGGAGCAGATCGTGGATTCGGCCAATCAGGAGCACGACGGTGAGTTGGCAAAGCAACTGACCGGCCTGGAACTGACGGAACGTCTGAGCAGCAACCGGCTCTCACAGTGGAAGGATCGTCTGCGCGGCAAAAAGTCGAATGCGGCACTGGTAGCTCTGGCCGATGAGTCAGCCTTTTTGGACCCTCCGGCAGCGGAGATCCTCTCCGACCCGGCGCCCGATCTCGACACGCAGCGCCAGATGATGAAGCGGACAGTGAATTACTTGAAGCAAGCGATTCCGAAACTGCCAGACTTTTTCGCCGTACGCACGACCACCGAATATGAGCAACCGTCGCCCCAAAAAGGAGATACCTGGAAGACCGCCCTGGCCGATCAGTCGTTGCGCGCGGCGGTGATCGGGAAAGCAGCTCTTCGCTATCGGAACGGCCATGAGGAACAGGATGCAGAAAAGAAGAAAGGCAGTCCGAGCGCCAGGAATAAGGACCTCAATTTCATCGGTGTTTTCGGTCCGATTCTTGGCTCCGTGCTGGTAGATGCCACGCGCGGCGACAGCAAGCTGATCTGGCGCCGTTGGGTACAGGGCGAACGATCCAGGGAGGCAGTCTTTCGCTACATCGTGCGCGCCGAGAATCCTCATTACAACGTTAACCATTGCTGCCTTGTGGGTGGGAACACCTTTGTCACGTCGCCCAGTTACCACGGAGAATTGGCGATTGATCCCGCAACGGGAGCGATTCTTCGACTGACGATGGAGTCCCAACCGGGATGGATTCTTGAGCCGAACCTGAATCCGGTGCTGCCTATAAAGGCCGCGGCCATGATGGTCGAATATGAGCCCGTCGAGATCGGTCGAAAGAGGTATATCTGTCCCCGCCGCAGCGTCGTGTTTATGCGAGTCCGGACCGTGAGGACTCTAGCCTTCTGGGGTCAGACGTTTGATATCTATGCACCCTACGAGACGCTGTTGAACGACATCACGTATAACGACTACCACAAGTTCGGATCAGAGGCTCGCATGCTTCCGGGATTCGACATTGTGCCGGATGCGACACCGTCCCCTGCGGTCAACGGTCAGACTCCGACAAAGCCGCCGGCAAACCGCTGAAGATCAAAAATCCACAGTCAATAGTAAAGCTTCAAGGCGAACTGATTCGTCATGTTTGAACACCTTGGCTCGCCTTCTGTTGGCCGGCAGCGAACTCCGGCCTCCGCGCAGAGTGTACGCCAACGCGGGGAGGGGAACATTAAAGGAGAGGATGTTTTGAACTGGTGAAAGTTGCGGCCCCATGTACGATAGCCGGGCTTAAATCCGCGAATAGCAAAATCCTTGGGGGCTCAATCCGCGCCGGCGGAGTCAATCAATTCCTCGCGGGTATCCGATTGGATACCAACGACTGAAAATCCTGAAGGACTCGCCGTACACGCGAGCTGCTGCGTCCCCCGTATCCCATTGCAAACAAAGAGCGGGTCAGCGAGCTGGAACCTCCGGTCAGGGAGCGTGTCTTTGGCATGGCGATTGCAATATTCCCCGTGTACCAGCGAGTGCGATCTACGGCTTGCTGGTTGCCAGGCTTCTACGGTCACCTTCATTCCTAATGCGGAGAGCGAACATGAATGCCCAAAGCGAACGCATATCAAGCCATCAGCCCCGTACCAAGGAAAGACGCCGGGCGCACAAAACGCATTTCGATACACACGTGCCCGCATCCACCCCGATGGAATCCAAATGGTCCTTTCTCAAGGGCTTGTTTGCGCTTCTGCAAAAGTTATCTCTCTCCGTGGGGGTGTTGGTCCCTATCCTTGGCCTGGGTACCTGGTTAGCCATCGGATTCTTTCTGGGAAAGGTTTCTCAGGAATACATGGTTACCGTTCAGCCGTTCGAGATCCCGCCCGCGATCGCCGACCACGTCTCACTATCGGGCAAAAACGCTGCCGATATCGTCGTGGATACATTAAATGATGCGGCGAGCCATGCCTCTCAATTCCACGGAACGGAATATTACCGATATGACAGCACCGGGGCCCAGCCTGTAGCCCTGCACCAGGCCATAAAGATTCCTGTTCAGACCTCCTATGACATCGCGTTGAATGGCATATCGCTCGATAGCCTCATACGTCTCTACAACGGGAGAAGATACCAACAGTGGATTATTGGCGGAGACGTTCTATCCTCGCCCCATGGCCTTATCGGCAGGATGCGGCTTAACCAGGGCGATACCGCAAGATTCTGGGAGACCGCTCCATCCGCCCAGGCCAGCCCGTCCGAGCTTATCCGCGACGCTACTTACATGATGCTCACCAGCATGAATCCTGAGCTACTGGGGCAATCCTACTTACAACAAGGCAAATATGAAGAAGCCGCCAAGGTCTTCCGCCAATGGGAGATCGATGATCCTGGGAACTGGAAGCCAAGTTATTACCTCAGTCTCGGCTACGGATATCAAGACAAAAACCAGGAAGCCAGCAACCTTGCCAGCTGGTCTCAAAATATCGCGGATCACGAGAAAAAGAGTGGCGTTGAAAAACCTCTCGAAGCTCTCCGTTCAGGGAATGCACTCACTTCCGACCTGGCTAAGACGGCGAAGGTTGTCCTGGCGACGAGCGAGGTTTCCAGCTCTCCCCGCTCAACGCCATCTGAGGATGAAAACAAATTGGATAGACTGCAACAAGCCGAACTCAAATTGAAGCGTCTCTCCGATAGCGACGTTTCCAATGTGGATTATCGGATTGAGCGTGCCAAAATCCTGGATAGCGAGGCACTGATCGAGTCGGATCTGAATCCAAACTCTCTGCTGCCCTGCGCGTGGACGCAACAGGCAATCGATACTCTCGATGCAGCAATTCAAAGAGTACCCGAGAATGGCGGCCTGTACGAGCAGCGCGCCATCTTCTTGATGCATCTGGTAGCCATGATGAAGAAGCACGACAAAGAATCACCAGCGATCTCCGCAAAGGAAACAGAAGAGGTACGGGATTACACTCGCGCCCTGGAGCTACGCCCCACGGAACCTTCTCCTTTATGGGGAGCCGTCTATGCACAGCTTGATCTCGGCAACGCCGAAGAGGCCGTCGATTTGGCCAGAACCATCACGCTCTTGCAACCCGACTCCAAAGCTGCGAGCACCGCCTACATCGTTGCACTGGAAGATGCCATGAGGCTCTCAGGAAAAGAGCCGGAAAGAATAAGGGAAGTGGAAGTCCGCTTAAAGCAGCTTCTTCGGTCGAAGATTGAGCAAACTCAACTGCAAGCGCTTTGGCATGCCTTTAAGGAAAGCAATTACCAGGAAGGCCTCGACCTGGTAGGTGCCGAAGGAAAACGGCGCTTCCCGACGGATTCCACCTTTACGGAAAGCAGGCCATCCGTCGAGCTTCGGAGCGCCGGGCTAAACCGTCACACGGATCAAGACCCTAAGGTTCAGGGGAGCCTTGGAAAGTCTTTCGCCCTGGCGTCTCCACCACGATTCGACTCCCGGTAAGACGAGCGACTCCGATCATGCGAAGGCGCCATCAGCAGCGCATCGAAGATGCGGCCCACCACTTTCTTGAGAGCGGGCTCCTCTAAGAGCGCGGGCTCAAACTTTTTGTTTCCGGCCCGCCGATGAAATGCACCTGGTTTGCTTCCTCAATCTGATTTCTCACCCTCGGGCCGCAGGATCGGTTCCTGCAATAAGGGGTTACTACACCAAACGTCGAAAATAGTACGCTAAGGAAATCAGAGATTAGCGAAAGCTCTTAACCGTCTCCGCAGCGACGGTTTTTATCAGACGAGCGCGTGCTTCGGGCGACTCCTTGGTATCAGCAACGAAAACAGCAATTGCTATATACGTACCGTCAGGGGTTCGGAGTATGCCGACGTCGTTCGTTGCTGCGGTGATCCCGTGCCAGCTACCGCTGCTACCGGTTTTGTGCATGCAGACCCAGTTACTAGGAACACCCGCCTTCAATCGATCCGGAAACTTCACTGTTTGAGCCATCGTTTCAAGAGCGAAGTGCGTTGAAGTGGGAGACAACAGATCACCGTTGCTGAGCCGCTGCAGAAGCGATGCCATCCCGAGTGGTGTTGAGGTGTCCCGCACATCGACTTGATAGCGACGATAATGCGGCCGCTTTATCCTTAGCGGGGACAGATTCGATGGCTTTGCTTAAGACGTTTGGATCCACGTATTCAGATTGCCAAGTGAGCCCTACTATCTCCGTCTGCAGGTGTCTCTCGTCACGGTCGATGCGGATGCCTTGCATACCTGCCCGGTCTAGAAAGGATTGGACCTGCAGAACACCGCCGATTTGTCTCGCGAGAATATCGCTGGGCTGCACTGTCGCTGTCGACAATGGCTCGATGTATCAGATCGCGGATTGTGGTGCGATATCCCTCTGGCCCGACGAGTTCGGTAATTGGCTCCACATAAAGACTTAGATCCTGCCGATGCACAATTACCTGATCGTCGAGCTCCAATCTGTGATGGTCGATCGCATCGAGCACTGCGAGACTGACAATGAGCTTCATCACACTTTGCAAGGAGAACGACTGGCTCCCATCCACACATGAGGCGCCGGCCTTGTCCAGTACGCATACTCCTACTCGCCCTGGAAAGCCAGAGGTGAGTTGAGTGAGAGCCTGATCAAGCTGATTGTGCTGCACGGCCTTACCGAATGCGCACTGAACAAGAGTCATGAAGAACAAGCAGCAGGGGGGCGCAACACGCCTTAAAGTTTTCACAGCCTTAGTCAGTTTCCTTTCGCCCATCATCCAAGATGACTTAACCAACCATTCATTTCTCACAGTCTAGCGTTGCGGAACCGAAGTTTGTGCAACGATCTGCAGACAGGTCCAAAGCCCAGCAATTTGCGTTGCGAAATTCGAAAGCGGGTTACTCACTGCGCAGAGCACGCATTGGATCGATCGACGCAGCCTGGTGAGCGGGCACAAGCGTTGCCAACAATCCGACAGCGGCGAGAATCACGACCGCAAAACCGAGCGCCCAAAGATCCATGCGTCCCGTACCGTACAGAAGCTTGCGTGCGAAATAGCTGGTACCGAGCGCGAGCGCTAACCCGGGGATCAGTCCGGCAACCATGATTTGCAGAGTCTGGCCGAGAAACAGCGCCCGCACCTGCGAGCGCGTAGCCCCCAATGCCATGCGGACACCGATCTCAGATGTCCTTTTTGCCACCCGGAAAGAGAACAATCCATAGAATCCAAGGGCTGCCGATGCCAGGGTCAGTGCGCCAAAAATGCTGGTCAGCCGGGCGAGCAGCGCCTCCGTAGAAAGACCATCGTCAAACTCCAAATCCAGCGGCACAATCTCCGTCACCGGCAGAGCCGGGGCAAGCTTATACAGACTCTCTCGAATTTCGGCAGGCAGGCTGGACAACGGCCCACGCACCCGCACCTCGACCGAGGAAACCGGTGCCGGCCCTTGATCGATAGGAAGATAGACGACCGGAGGCGCCTCGGAACGCAAACCATCCACTCGTGCGTCGGCAACCTCTCCTACCACCAGAAATTGGTGATCTCCGGGCGGCTCGCTGTGGCCAACCCAATGGCCGAGCGGGCTCTCATCGCCGAACAGCTTTCGCCCATATGAGCGGCTAAGAATCGCGACTTGCTGTGATCGTTGGTTATCCTCCTTGCTAAAGTCCCGGCCCTGCAGAATCGGAATGCCAAGGGTGCGGAAATAGCCCACCCCTACGTGATCCTCCTCTCCATGCAACTGTGATTCCGCCATCTCAGGCCTTCCAAATACATGCACCGCCGTATTCCAGCCGCAGTGGGGAATCGTGCACATATGCACTGCGGCATCGCGAACCATGGGTAACGCTTTCAGCTGTTGGATCAGGGTGTCATAAAACGAGGGCAAATTATTCTGATGTTCGGCAAAGCCGGTGTTTCTCATATCCAAATGGACCGTGAGCACGTGGTCGCGATCCATGCCTGCATCCACGCGGCTGAGATTGCGCAGGGTCTGCCCAAAAAGCCCCGCTGCGCAAAGCAACAGCAGCGAGAAACTCACCTGGCTGGCCAGCAGCAGATTTGACCATCGACGCCCGGCTTTGCTTTGACCCGAAAGCTGACCGACCCTCGCCTTCGATGCCATGGAGAAACTCTTGCGCGTCATCTGCCATGCGGGTAACAAGCCAAAACCCACCAAGGCGCCCAGCAGCAGGGCTGTGCCCAGCAAAGTCGCTGCGGCTCCGATCTGGGGATCGATGGGGATGGTTTGCCCCCGGCCGGACGCCCAGTGCAAAAGAAGCGAACTTGCCGCCCGGCCGGTGGCGAACGCAAGCACTCCACCCACGGCGGCAAGCACCACAGTTTCAATTGCCACCTGGCGAAGGACTCTCGTCCGGCTGGCTCCCAGTGCAATCCGTGTGGCGATCTCTGTCTCGCGTTGCTGCAGCCGCGCCATTTGCAGGTTGGCCAGGTTCAGGCATCCCACCAGAAGAATGACTACGGCCATCGCCATCAGGATGATCAGAGGCGGGGAATACCTTTTCGCCAGCGAACCCTCTCCGTTCTCGGCCGATATCAACTTTACCTGCGAGTGGAGGATGCGTGTGCGATCCCGCGGGTCTTTGGACGCGCCGGCAAGCAGTGACAGGTCGGGTGCAAGAGCCGACGTCCAGCGCGCCGGACGCAACAGGCTTCACGCCATCGGGAGTCCGGCTCAGTACCCACAACCAAAAAAAGCTCGCCTGGTTTAGATGCGACCGGTCCAGGTCGACATACCCGGAGCCCAGCGAGTCGAACCAGGTACCGAAACGGTTTGTCGCCTCTGCGGCGAGTGGAAGCCAAAGGTCAGGAGCCTGTCCACGCACCACTCCGCTGAAACCTTTCGGTGCAACACCGACGATCACGATGGGAACTCCATTGAAAGTCGAACGCTTACCAAGCACCGGCTGATTCGCGGCAAAGTGTCCTTGAAGTAGCCATAGCGCAAGATCACCGGCCACTCCGACTGTTGCCGCGGTCATCGCCATCGAGGAAGAACCGGCCAGCGGATGGCGCCAGCCCCAGCACACTGAAAAAATTGTCGGAAACGAGTTGGAATTCGATACGGCTGGTCGTCCCGTCCGTTTCCTGCAGAACTCCTATGCCAAACCCTGAGCGGGCAAATACAGGTGCGTCCTCCTGCGTGGCCTGCCGGAGACGCCGGTAAGCGGGGAAAGAAAAGAACCACTGCCCATCAAACGGCGATTGCACTGCGTGCAAGGAGTAGAGTTCCGCCGGCTGCTTAACCGGCAAATGCGCAAACAGCACTCCATAGAGCAGCTGAAAAATTGCCAGATTGGCGCCGATGCCGATGGCCAGGGTGAGTACAGTGGTGGTTGCAAAGCCGGGCGATTTGCGCAATTGCCGAAATGCATACCGTGTATCGTCCCAAACGCTGCCAAGAACCACGGCCGCATCGGCGAAAACGACATGCTCTTTGGTCACCGTCGGGTTGCCGAAACGCGCCAGCGCATCCCGCCGTGCATGTTCGAGAGACATCCCTTGGGCAAGGTTGTCCTCAATCCGCATCTCGATGTGC
>CAVWDK010000007.1:0-116277 GCA_963753715.1 uncultured Acidobacteriaceae bacterium
GACCGGGTTGTTTCTTCAGAAGCCTCGATAGCTGGTGCACCGCACCCGCCATCTGGTCTGCCGGAGTAGCTGCAAATCCAAGCACGAACCCGTGGCGCGGCTTATTCATATAACAGGGCGACAGTGGCCATAGGCATAAGCCGTATTTTGCTGCCTGACTCGCGATTTCTACGTCGTTAAATCCTGATGGGAGGGTCACCGTCAGGTGCATTCCGGCTCCCGCGCCGTGGATCTCCAGCGTGTCCCCGCAAGTTTTCTGCACGCTCTCCACCAGAGCAGTCCGGCGTTCCTTATAGAGTGTCCGCATGCGGCGAATATGCCGGGCAAATCGACCGGCACGGATGAAATCTGTAAGCACTTCCTGGAATAAGTAGGAGGGGAAGATCCCTAACGAGAATCGTACTGCCATAAATCTTTCAATGAGATCAGGCGGGATAACAATATAACTCAATCTTACGGACGGAAAGATAACCCTGCTGAATGTCCCAATGTAAATCACGCGTGCGTCCGAATCGATCCCCTGAAGGGAGGAAACCGATGGAGTGTCGTAACGGTACGCGCTGTCATAGTCGTCTTCCACAACCCATGCTCCATTATCCCGAGCCCAATCCAGCAGACGCAGCCGGCGAGAAGCGCTCATGGTAACGCCGAGGGGATATTGGTGCGACGGCGTAACAAACGCGGCACGCGCCTTCGGCAGCAGATTAACTCCTGCAGACACATCTATGCCTTCGTCGTCTACCGGGACCGGGACAATTCGGCAGCCTGCGCCGAGCAGAACCGACTGTGCAAGCTGGTAGCCGGGCTCTTCGATCCACACCGGGTCGCCAGGATCCAGCAGCACCCTCGCCGTGATTTCCAGCGCCTGTTGCGATCCCGATACGATCATGATTTGCGACGGGTCGCATTCGACAGCCCTCGCGGTGCGGAGGTAAGAGCAGATTGCGTCTCGGAAGCGATCAAGCCCCATCGGGTCGTTGTGATGAATGGCGCACAAACGTGGTCTTCGACCGTGTTCAGCCAGCAGCTTCGACCACGCTCCGAAGGGAAACTGATCGAGCGCCGACTGGTGGACTCCGAAGGGTCCCCGCCATGTCGCCAGGGAACAGTTTCGCATCGTGGTAATAACGAGGAACGCCGGGAAAGACATCGAGATCCTCCCGTGGTTGAGCGTGATCTTCTGCCGTGTGGGAGTTGACCCGGCAATGATGTCGAAACGAAGGTTCCCGATCCGACGCGACTTTCGAAGTAACCCTCGGAAAGCAACCGTGCATAGGCGCCAAGAACCGGACAACGGGATACTTCCAGATCTTCCGCCAGGTGCCTGCTGGAAGGTACCTGTTGTCCGGGCTGCAAATTGCCACGCAGAATTGCGGCACGGAAACCTTCGCAGATCTGGCGGTGCAGCGGAAGCGTATCAAGGCGGTCGATAGGGATGACGGGTGCAATTGCTGACAAGTCTTTCGCCACTTCTTTAACTCCGCTGAAACTTCGCCTTGAGCTGAAGAATGCGTGGATCCGAGCCGGCGCCGAGGGCCGCTCCGAAGACAGTGGTCGACGGGCTCACGTCAGTCTTTGCTTACTGCTGACGGAAAGGTGGATTTCCCCCCGAAGTAGCACTCAATGGTCTCCACTTTCCCGTCCCTGAGCCGGAAATACTCTACATTCCGGAATGATTTACCGTTCTTTGTGTGGCAAAGATACTTAACAAACGCCTCGTTGCCACTTCCGAACACCCGCTCCAGATCAAATCGATCGATAAAGGCAACCTGTGTATCCCAGCATTGCGTTTTGAAAGCGCTCTTACTGATGTGGTCGTCGCCAGCCGCGCTGGTGAAGGTAAAGTTGTCGGCCATCAGGGCCTCAAATTGACCTTGGTCCTTTTTCTCCCATGCCTTATACCACCTCCGGACAATTTCTTCGTATGTCGTGCCCGGCTCCGTACCTGCGCTCGCCCGTGCCGTTACCAAGAGCCCCACCGCTCCAGTTAGCGCGGAAGCTCCCAATTCGAGCGCCTTCCGCCGTGATACTCCGATCCTTGTCATATCCATCCGCCTTTTCCAGCTCTTGGGTTAGTGGCTTCCGGGGCCACGCTATCGAATCGGCAACGCCGAATCATTCCGTCCTTCGGCGCCGTTTTGGGACTGTTGCCGAAAATCCCGATGGCCGGGGCGGCGCGGAACCCGGCGATGGTTGGAACAGCAGCTCGATGTATCGCCGCAGATGATCAATGCACTGCGCCGCAATCGCAGCACCACCCCGAGCCTTGGCCAGGATGAACGCGCCCTGGAGGGAGGCCTGGGTGTAGAGAGCGAGGCTTTCGGCGGTCCATTCGGGGCGCATGCCGCGTTGCCGCATCGCCTCTTCAATGTCGGCCAGTAGCGTTGCCGCATGCCCGCTGATGCTCCGGTTACATGCCTCGCGGATCGCCGGATGCGTGTCGTAGACCTCCTGCACCATCGTCCCCGCCAGGCAGGTAAAGTCGGACAACTCTCCCGTCAGCAGCGCCTTACGAAGGTCCACATAGGCCAGCAACCGCTCCAGCGGGTCGGCTAGCTCGTGGTAGGACGCGGAGCCAAACCGCGCCTCCGTGCCTTCAATCCAATAGTCGGCCGCGGCCAGCGCCAGTTCGTCCTTGCTGTCGAAGTGGTGGAAGAAGCTTCCTTTGGTCAGACCAGCCGCCTCACAGACGTCCTCGACCCGCGTGGCCGTAAATCCCTTGACGCGGATCACCCGGATCGCAGCCTGTAGGAGTTTGGTTTTCGATTCGTGTCTCGCTTCGGCTATGGGCATTGTCGTACCAACCAGTGGGTATGCGTGCACTATACCGATTGGTGGGTACGCTGATCAAGATGATTTTTTGCTGAGCGAGATCACTCCACCAAACCCCAAAATTGGGGCGGTCAGGGCTTGAGGAAACCACACTGCAACTCCACCGGAACAACCTGTTGCCCGATAGGATTTTTTCGGTCGGGGCGTCCAGATACTGCGCGCGTTTGCCATGTCGTGTAAGAACGTTCCGGAATGGCCATAAACATATGCAGTCCAACTTCGGAAGCTGTCTTATCGGATCGGCGGCTTCTTCGTACCGGGATACTTCCTAATGCGGCAGGTGGGCGTTTTGCGGACGGAGTTAAGCTTCAGAGCTGATCTGTTTTCGTGAAAGCGCCAACTAAGGTCTGTCAAGGAAACTCCCAGAAGGACGGGGGGGTGGGATGTCCGGGATAGGTCGTCCTCAAAAGGTCGATGCGCTCATCCAGCTCAGTTTCGTGTCGTTCGCGACGGACTAGTAGGGAACGCCGTTCTCGGTAATGACCGATCACTGACAGAAGCCTGCAGTCGCGAGTTCAGCTCGAAATAAATTGTAAAGCCGAAAGGGGCCGGACTCTCACCTCCAGCCCCCCAGTGGTTAACACCACCCTATGCTGAATTGATCTGATGCATCCTCCCCGAATGCGTTGCTTAATCCAAAGTAACCTGTGCACGCGCTCCAGCAGGCATTGCAACGCTTCTCGTGGCGTGAAGGACCATCCCACATAGTAATTGCCCTGCACGGGATGCACGCCTGATCGCGGAGGGCTTGTTTGCGTGCGACCGTCCTGGCTCCCTCCTCTTCGGTACCCCGAAAACTCTATAATTCCACGCAATATGAGATCAGACGATAGAAGAAGACGGGGCTGGAATTACGACGCGCCACCCATACCTAAATCGACTCGTTCAGAGATCAACGACCGAGATGCGCGAAGGTCCCCTTCCACTCGCAATCTTGTGGCAGGCTTGCTGACGATACTCATAGCGATGTTGATCATTGTTGCCTCCGTCGTGGCATTCCGCGCAATTGATTTCAAGCGCATTTCTGTTTCGGCGGCTCTCAAGCGAATCAGTAGCTCTATTCCGTTCCATAAGTCCGCTTCTTCTTCTGAGATGACACCCCTTCCGGCCATGCATAATTCTCCAGATACAGAATGTAACAATCGCGAGCAGTGTACCGATGAGGAATTTGGAGGCTTGGTGGACAGTCTGCGCCGGCAATGGACCATTACTCCTGAAGAGCTTCGATCCAAGTGTGCTGGCTATTCGACGTATCCGTCGCTTGAGCACTGTATTCTCTTGCAAACTGTGTCGTGGTTAGATAAGCATCCAAATGGAGAAGCCCCCTGGATCAATCCTAAAAATTTCGACGCGGCCATTATGGCCCTTTGCCAAAAGGATCCCAAATCGCTTCCTCTTTGCCTAAAACCATAGAAGGATCAGACGCAGGCACTTTACCGAGAATCCGGTTTCAAGTAAGCCGCTCGTGCGGCGGACGCTACGCGTTGCCGTATGGCGGACTTTTTTTATTTTTCTCATGGTTTTGGTGGCCGGAAAGCTGTGAAGAGCACCGGCCAATAATCATCCTGGGGGGGCCTTCGACCCAGTCTGCACACAAATCCGCAGCAATGCTGAAAGAATGCTGGCGGCATCGCCCCGATGCTCACGGATGCCCCATGGGCCGGCTGAGCCGGATTTGCGGACCTGATTGCTGGCTGAGCATGGAAATAATTTCGTATTGACCCATCTTTCGCGCCCAGGCTAGCGGCTGTGCCCAGGATTCGGCATCTTTTTCTTCCAGGACCGCTCCGTGCTCCAAGAGCAATCGGACAAGTTTGATTCGGCCCCAGCGGCATGCCCAACCAAGGGGTGTGCTTTTGAGGATGTCGTCGCGAGCATCTGAACGCGCGCCGGCCTCTAAAGCTGCACGCCCAAAAGTGATTACCTCGTCTTCAGTAATCCAATCGCGCATCGCCGCAATGTCGTGGAGGATGGTCCGGCCGAATGATCCAACAATGTTGGCGTCGCACGCGCCTAACACCAGCCGAAAACACTCCAGATACCCGTTTCGATCCAGCTCTTTGTTGCCCGCCTGCAAGCCACGGAATGTGGTGCCAGAAGCTCAAAGGCGCTGCAAGCATGCGGAACCAACGCACATCGTTGCGAGGCCAGTCCACGCGTGCTAACGCCATCTGGACGATCTCAGTAGCTCCGCCGTCGCCGCCGAAACGCAGCAAGTCTTCGACAAGAGATCCTTCAGTAGATGTGATATTCCGGGGAAAAGTGCCGCGCTCCTCGTCGGCCAGAAGCTGCCGGGCCAGCTCCGTCTCACGATAAAGCGCAGCTGTATCTGCCGTTACGAATCCCCCACGCGCCCGCAGCAAATCCACCATCTTCCACTGCTTGTGGCTGTATGCGCTGTGCACCGGCGATCCGCTGGAATCGACGTGGACGTTCGGGTTGGCCCCGCGATCAAGGAGCAAATTCGCAATCTCACTCAATCCCATGGCGACGGCGTTCCACAAGGGATGGCCTTGTGAGTATGCTACCCAGTCGCCTTCACCTCCAGAAACACGCTCGTCCGGATCAAACTTGCATTCGTCGAGCAAGAACTGGAGCACTTCCGGACGATTATTTCTCACTGCGACAGTCAATAAGCCGCCGTCACTCCATTGCACCTGATTGGCGAGCTTGTCTTCCGCCAGACGGGAACGAGCCATTTCAAATCACCATTTGCCACAGCGGTGCGCTCCGCGTTATCGAGTTCCATGGCTGGAGTGATCGTTGACTCGTGCGCAGGTTTAGCCTTGCGGTTCTCTTCTTCCTCGATGATCGCGACAATGTCGTCGTAACCCCGTTCACGTGCCAACGTCCAGGCCGACGTGGCATCGCGATGGGGGTGGATACCGGCCCGTGCGTTCGCGCCCTTGCGCATGAGCAGACGGGTAATTTCCGGTTGACGGTGCATCGCTGCGTAATGGATCGCGCGATGCTCATCGCTATAGGAAACAGCCATATTGGCGAGCTCCGGCCGCGCCTTCAACATCCCTCTCACGCGCTCGATGTCGCCCTTGCTCACGGCCTCAACCAATCGGCTGATCGTCACGCCATCAACGTAAGCCTTCAGTTTTGGCCAGCTATCGAAGCCGTAGCTGCGCGCGATGACGAGTTGCGCATCGTGTAGTGCAAACGTCGCATGCTGCGGATGGTCGTAAAACGTGGTGACTTCGTTGACCGCCGCAGCGTCGGCCGCTCGGAAAGCGACCAGCAGTTCTTTCGACTGTCGTTTGAGTTGTTCGAGGTCCGGGTGCTGGCGCATCCGGCGAATAGATAGTTTCTGCTTCATAGGAACTCCTTTCCGTGGCGCCCGCTGTCCGCTAGCTCAGGCAGAAAAGAGTTGACTCAAAAAAATTGTCGAAGGACAAAGTTCAGGAGGGACGCAGTCCCTTTCCGTGGACAGGGAGGCGTCCTAAAAGCGCCTCTTTGACGAAGAATAACAAAACTGAATCCCGGCGCTTGACAAAGAAGCAGATCAGCTACGATAGTTCACTCTTTGGCGGCAAAGGGGACGTCGTTCTGTGATGACGCGGAGAGAAGCTGTACTCGGGTTGGCGGGTTTTCTGACCCAGGCAGCGCACACGTTGCCGGCTAACAAAAATGTCAAATGGGCGTTAGGGTCCAACCTGTGGAACTCGTATCCTGGCACCCGGTTTACCGACATCCTCGACGTTATGCTCGATACCGGATTCATCGGGCTTCGTTTGACTCAGTATCCGCAGATTCTTACCAAGTACGGGATCACGCAGGATCAGATGGAAAGGGAACTCTCCCGGCGCGGACTCCAGGTGATCACGATCTCGTTCAATGGCCCGGCGGACGATCCAGCTAAGCACGCCGAAATTCTCAGCAATGCCAAGATCGCCATGACGTTTCTCAAGCGTTTTGGCGCCGAACGCCTGGTGGTGTTCTCGCCTTCGCGGGCCGGGAACAAATCGGCAGACGCATTCGCCATCATGTGCCGTTTTTATAATCAACTGGGAGAGGCCGCGGGCGAGATGGGATTCAGGGCCGGCCTGCACAATCATCTTGGCCAGATGGTGCAGACACCGGAGGAGATCGACCGCTGCATGGCCCTCACCGATCCCAAACTGTTCTACTTCTCGCCCGATACTGCACACGTATACCTTGGGGGCGGGGATCCAGCAGTCATCATGGAGAAGTACAAACACCGGCTGATGATGGCGGACTACAAAGATGCGAAGCGCGCCGCCCTGACGGCGAAGTACATCACGAACACCTATGATCTCGGCGATGGCGAAATCGACTTTCCAGCCTGCCATCGGGTGCTGCGCAGCATCCACTTCAAGAGTTGGCTCTGTGCAGATCTCGACATAACGAGAAACGGCCCCCGCACCAGCTATGACCGATGTGGCGCCTACATCGTAAAAACGCTGGAACCGATCTATGTATGAAGTCACCCGGCGGAAGATGCTGAAAATGGCGGCGGCGGCGGCGTTATCCAGCTATCGCATATTCGACCCGCATGTGCACGTCTGGAAGCACGATGCTCGCTTTCCCTTTGCGCCCGGAGCCAAGGTTCCGGATTACGACGCTACTCCGGAGATGCTGCTGGATCTCATGAAAGCCAATGGAGTAGCCAAGACCGTCATCATCCAGGTGATCCATTATCGCTACGACAACAGCTATCTTGCAGCGGTGCTGAAGCAATACCCGCAATTTTTTCAAGGGGTGTGCCGCGTAGATCCCCTCGATCCTGCCGCGCCCGACCATCTGACGCAGCTTTCTGCCGAGCAGGGCTTTCGCGGAGTGCGTCTGAGTCCGGCGGGCGATGCGAGCGGTGACTGGATCCGGGGCCCTCTCATGCCACCTCTATGGAGGCGGTGCGACCAACTGAAGGTTCCTATGACGCTGCTGATGCCGATCAGCCGTGTTCCGGACATCCAGAAGTTAATCGAAAAGTATCCGGATTTGACGGTTGTCATTGACCACATGGCGGATTGCCCCGTTGATCACCCGGAGAAGCTGGATGCCCTTGTAAATCTGGTGCGCAATCCAAAGGTGTTTGTGAAGATCTCGCATACCTGGTCGTTGTCCAGGGAAAACTATCCGTGGCTGGATTCGCAACGACTGGTCAAGCGTCTCTATGACAGCTTCGGACCGCAGCGGCTTCTGTGGGCCACAGATTGGCCGATTGCCAAAGAGAAAGCTACTTACGCGCAAAGGTTGACGGTAGTGCGCGACGATATGAAATTCCTCAATGCAGACGATAAGCACTGGATGCTCAGCAAGACAGTGGAACGGGTTTGGCCCATGCACTGAGGGCTCGGGGACATCTTTTCCTCACTTTCAGCCGCGTCAACTTGGGCCGCGTCGGCGTCTGTCATGATAGTCAAGAACCCAATTGGCGGGGGAAGCATGCAAATGCGGCAGACAATGCGATTGCACGTCAAAAACCTGGTCTGGCTCTGCCTGGCAATCGCCGGGGCAGCGGTGATCGCCTCCGGGCAAACCAAGCCAACGGCCGGAGCCGTTTCCCCCGATCGAATGCCGGATTCCTACCTGATTTATGCCATGCTCATGCCCGGACAGCTCTTCGAAGATATGGGTTCCGGCCAAAACCAGGCCTGGGCAATCGGCGGAACGACCGTGAATGAAGATGATATGGATCCCAAACTGGCGCCCGAGGCGACTCTCCAGCCACCGGACGACAATCCACGCGGATTTAAGGAAGCGGTCAACGACTACAACCAACGCAAAAAAGAACGCCTTGTTTTGACGCGCCGTCTTAAACTTTCCCAGCCCTACGTGCTGCTAGCTCCCAGCGATGTCGAGCAGTTCAAGGCGTCGCGCTCGGTGAACTCCACCTCTGAGTTGCAGGCGAAGTACGGCGCTTTTGTGGGAGTTACCTTTTTTAGCGAGGTTTATTTCAATACCGCGCAAACTTCTGCGTTGGTCTATATCCTCGACTGGTGCGGCAACCTGTGTTCGCAGGCCGAGTGGATTTATCTCGAAAAGCGGGGTGGGGTCTGGGTACGCCGCTCCGGCAAGGCGCCCGCACAGACATAGAATCTCGGAGGAAGAATGCGGCTTGTCATTTCTGTGTTGCTTTCCCTGCTTTCAACGTTCGCCGGTCTTAGTTGTGCTTTTGCCCAGGAGGCGCCACTACGAGTAGCCATCGTGGGCCTCGAGCACGGGCACGTGGCGGGTTTCCTCAAGCAGTTTCCAAACCAGCATGAAGTGCAATTGGTGGGGATCGTGGATGCTGACCAGGCGCTCTGCCACCGCTACGCGCAACAATTTCATCTCGATCCCGGCCTGTTCTACGCGCAGATGGATGCGATGATCGCAGCCCGCCATCCCCAGGCGCTGCTGGTCTACACTTCGATCGGCAAGCACCGGCAGGTGATCGAAGCAGCGGCGCAGCATGGGCTCAGCGTTATGGTGGAAAAGCCCCTGACCATGTCGCTTGAAGACGCATTGGCCATCCGCCGTGCGGCCCGGGAACACCACATCCAGGTGCTGGTGAACTACGAGACCACGTGGTATGCGAGCAACCGCGCTGCCTACGACGAGGCGGCGAACGGCAGCCTGGGGGATCTACGCAGAATCGTGGTCCACGATGGTCACGAAGGACCCAAAGAGATAGGAGTGCCGCCGGAATTTCTGAAGTGGCTCGAGGATCCGGAACAGAACGGTGATGGAGCTCTGTACGATTTCGGTTGCTATGGCGCTGACCTGGTCACCTGGTTGATGCATGGCGAGTCTCCTTTGAGCGTGACCGCGGTCACGCAGACTGACAAGCCCCAGATTTACCCTCGGGTCGCGGATGAATCGACCATTATCCTGCGCTATCCAAAAGCACAGGCAGTGCTGATGGGGTCATGGAACTGGCCGTTCAGCCGCAAAGACATGGAAGTCTACGGTGCAACCGGATACGCGATTACGGTCGGGCCAGACAAGCTGCGCCTGCGGACCAAAGGGCAGACACAGGAGACGGAATCCATCGCTCCGCCACTGATGCCGCCAAACGACGGTTCACTCCACTACCTGGCTGCGGTGCTGAAGGGAACTCTGAAGCCGAACGGCGATCTGACGTCGCTTGAGACCAACGTAGTCGTGATGCAGATTCTGGATGCCGCCCGGCAGTCTGCGCACGAAGGTCGAACCATCAAGCTGGCGCCTCTTCCGAAATAATCAGCGGGCGGCAGCCAGCCGCTCGCTGCGGAGCGGGCTGAGGTGCGCCGGAATGGGCCCCCGTCGCCCATCTATAGGAACGTGACGGGCTCTCCTTCTGCGAACCACGAAATGGGGCCTGCCATGGATTACCTCGGTGGGCAGATATTTACGCTTCTCCCCGCAAAGGGAGCACACCACAAATATTGAGCTGGAAGGGAATTTGTCGGTTCCGGCTAACACGTCGTGGCCGCACTTCTTGCAGCAAACCACGCAAGACTTGGGGAAGGACAGAGCGCGCATGAGGACTAATATAGGAGAATAAAAGGAGAAGATCAAGTAGTCTTTTGTGGGAGATCAGCACAAGTCCCGTAGGGACGGTTGAATTTTAGCCCAGGACGATAGTCCTGGGTTGGATTTGAACGAACAGTCGAGACGGGAAATGCAGGCCCTTCGATGTGGTACCGGCTCACCAGAGTTGATGCACAAGGGGCCGGATCTTCGCGTCGTAGATGGCGCGGATGCTTGCCATGACCTCCGGAGTGAGCGGGGGAAGATCAGAGGCCCGCGCGTTGTCCGCTACCTGGCTGGGGCGCTTGCCTCCGGGGATCGCGCAACTGACCGCATCGAACATCAGGATCCAGCGCAGAGCAAACTGGCTCATGCTCACGCCTGCCGGCACTAGGGCGCGCATTTCTTCTACCGCCGCCAGAGCCACCTCGTAATCGACCCCGGAAAAGGTTTCGCCCACATCGAAGCGCTGGCCCTGGCGATTAAAGTTGCGGTGATCGTCGGCATCAAACTTGGTGTCGGCGCGAAACTTGCCCGTAAGCAGACCGCTGGCCAAGGGGAACGCGCGCCAGGATGCCGACCTGCTTCAGCTTGGCCTGGGCAAAGAAGAGCTCCGCCGGACGCTGGCGGAAGCAATTGAAGATGATTTGCACAGCTCTGCAGGTTGGGGTACTCCATCGCCTTGAGAGCCTCTTCCACCCGCTCGACGCTGACCCCGTAGAAACGGATCTTGCCCGCCTGCACCAGGTCGTCGAGCACGCCGAAGATCTCAGGATGATAATAGGCATCGGTCGGCGGGCAATGAAGCTGTACCAGGTCGAGGGCCTCGACGTTCCAGGTCGAGTAGGTTGTCTTCGACCCAGGAGGTAAGGTTGGCGCGGCTGTAGCCCTCTACCGTCTGCTTGGGCAAACGCCGGCCCACTTTGGTGGCGACGATGATCTCTTCTTTGCGGGCCTTCTTCAGTTGCCCAATCAGACGATGACTGCGGCCATTGCCGTAAACATCCGCGGTGTCGAGAAAATTGATGCCGGAGTCGATCGCCTGGTTGAGCGCTCCAAGCGACTCCTCATCAGTTACTTGGCCCCAGGCGCCGCCAATGGCCCATGCGCCAAAACTGATCTCTGAAACCTTCCAACCGGTACGGCCGAGCGCGCGATAGTTCATAGCCCGAATGGTATCACGGGCCGCTACGCAGACGGGCCCGGTGCAGCGGGCAAGAACGATGGTCACGTCATCCGGCTGTTCCGCGGTGCCAATCCAGTCCGCGACCGCGCCGGTGACGATTTCGGTAATGCGGGGCAGAGGCTTGTTGCGATGCTCCTGGATCAACTCGACCAGCCGCTCCTCGCCGAACTCGCCAAACTCATTTTCCGGTTCGGTGACACCGTCACTGTAGGCGACAAAGATATCGCCAGGTCTGCATCACCAGCGTGGATTCATCATAGGTAACGCCGTCAAACAGGCCGACCACCGTGCCGTTGATCGTCCAGGGGAAAGACTTCGCCCGTTGCCCGCAGGATGATGGGCGGCAAATGGCCGGCATTGCAATACGTCAGCACGCGCGCCTTGGCGTCATAGCAACCCAGAAACATGGTTGCGTACTTGGCCGCCGGCGTGCTGCGATAAAGCTGATAGTTCAAGGTGGTCATCAGCATGGCGGGGGCCACTTGCGATTCCGCGCTCCCATCTCCGCGGTAGTACATGCGGGGATCTTCCTGCGATCCATAAGATACTGCAGGCGCCGGCATCAACAGCCATTTCGGGTTCCATCGAATAGGCGCGAACGAAGGCATGCACAGTGGCCATCAAGAGGGCCGCGGAAATTCCTTTCCCGCTGATGTCGCCGACCGCCAGCACCATGCCGGTCGGTGCCCAGGGGAATAAAGTCGTAGTAGTCGCCGCTGACCGTGCGCGCCGGAACGCAAACGCCATGGACTTCGAGAGAGGGCAGGTCGGTCACCTGGCCAGGGAAGAGCAGTTCCTGCACCTCGTAGGCGATGCTGAGCTCGTTCTCCAGCCGTTGCTTCTCTTTCTGCTCGTCAATCAGTTTGGCCAGCGATCCGGTCATGGAGTTGAATGATGCCCCAGCGCCGCCATCTGATCGCGGCCGCTGCAACTGGATGCGGTGGCTGAGATCGCCACGGTTCACATGCTCCGTGGCCCGATAAAGCTCCGCTACCGAGGCTGTCATGCTGCGCGAGAGGCGAATGCCAATGTAGAGGGCAGCCAACTCAATGATTCCGAAGAAAATCGCGATGGCGAACAAGATGTCGCGGAAGATCAGCGCCTTGTCTCCCAGGGTGGCGAACAAGGTCGCGTAAAGCATGGAGGGCCGGGTGGCCACATCGATAACTCCGGCTTGCCTGTCTTTCCCCGTCTGCCAGTCCACCACGTCGAAAAGGGTGCCGGAAGTGCAGCGTTAAGTCGAACCAATGGGAGCGAGGAGGTACCTGCCCGGCCTTCACCTGCGTTGTGCGGCTACCTCGCGGCGTCTTTGCGTTCGAGGAAAGGGCGGAGCAAGGTGACTGAGCCCAGGCGTTCGGCTGTGGGTAGGAGCAGGTTCGGCGTGATGGGAATATCGGAGATCAAGGACAGCACGCGATCGCGATGCGTTGAAAGCTTGATCGCGCGCAGATGCAGCGCATCGTGATCGACTACGAAACCGGTGAAGTCTCCGCTGATAAAACCGGGCAATCTGTTCCGGCTGCGTTGCCAGCAGCGCTCCTCCAGTGGAGAGGACGAAACCTTTTCCGCCTCGCGACACGGTGACGGTTCGCCCAGGGAACCGCTCGTCGGAAGCCCGGGTGAACTCGTCCCGCAATCTGTTCGTTGAGTTTGCCCGAGCGCCTCTAATGGAAACAACTGTGCGGCCAGCGCATCATTGGCCGCTTGCAGGTGCAGCAATTCCGAATGCAAGTCAGAGATGGCGACGTAGGTGGCGAATTGGCCGGCAAATAGATATGCTGGCCAGGCCGCACATGAGCAACAGCAGCAGGATCGGCATGACGCCGATGAAGAGGTAGGTGACGATCAACCGATTGCGCAGCCGCCAAAGCAGCGGGCGGTAACCCCAGCGGCAAGCCCAGGACCAAGGCGAAAAACGCAGAAGATGAGGGTGGCAAATGATCGCCCATCCGCCCAGCTTTGCTCCGAAGAGCGTCGGCCATCCAAAGCAGCAGGGATAAACTGCCCAGCCAGACGGTCATGCGGCCCCATTTGGTGTGGGGACGCAGTATCCGCATCAACCTGGGCCCTGACGAACACTGGATTGTGGAAACTTGATCGCCATACACCGTTGCCGCAGGATAAAACTGACCCGGGTTCCTCGTAGTATAGGCCAGTCGCAGGAGCGGCTCCTTATTTGCGATGATGAAGGGATGCTGGTGAAAGAACAGTCCCGCCTTCTCTCCCTGATCGAAAGCGGATTTGCCGCACTTCGCATCCTGGTGATTGGCGACGTGATGCTGGATCGCTCCATCTGGGGGGATGTCGACCGCATTTCGCCCGAGGCGCCGGTTCCGGTGCTCCGTTCGGTGCGCACCACCAGCGCGCCCCGGCGGCGCGGCCAACGTGGCCATGAACCTGGTCGGTCTGGGGGTCAAGGTCGCGCAGGCAGGCTTTTGGGGCAACGACGGCGAAATGCGCGAATTGAGCGCGTTGCTCACCGCAGCCGGCGTGGACTTCTCCGGGATGGTCCTTTCCGGCCACTCCACCATTTCGAAGACCCGGATCGTCTCCCGCAATCAGCAATTGCTGCGGCTGGATGTGGAGAGCGCTGATCCCGCATCCGGCAGCCGATCACCAGGCGTTGCTCGAGCGCTCCCTGTAGTTGGTGCGCACTGCCGATGCGGTCATTCTGTCCGATTACGCCAAGGGCGCGTTGAGCGCCGCAGCTTTGCCAGGCGGTCATCGCCCTGGCCCGCAAGCAGGGCATCCCGGTATTGGTTGACCCCAAGGGACTGGACTTCAGCAAATATGCCGGTGCCACGACCATTTGCCCTAATCTTCAGGAACTTGGCGCTGGTCACGGGCATCGCCAGCCGCAACCTGGCCGAATTGCTCGCCGCGGCCCAACAGCTGGTCGGACAGCTTGCGCATCGATTACCTGACCGTCACCATGAGTGAGAAGGGCATTCGCATTCTGTATCCCGATTCCGTTTTTCATTCGCCTACCCGCGCGCGCGAAGTATTCGACGTTACCGGCGCCGGCGATACGGTCGATCGCCACCCTGGCGGCGTCGCTGGCCGGCGGTCTTGACCCGGAGACTGCCGTCACGCTGGCGAATATTGCCGCGGGGATCGTGGTGGCCAAGACGGGAACCGCGCCGATCTCCCGCAACGAGCTGGTGGCCGAGTTCACTGCGTCTACCCAGATGAAAGGTCCGGACAAGATTCTCGACCTGCGAACATCTGCTGGTCCGTTTGGCGGAATGGCGCGCGAACGGCGAGCGGATCGTCTTTACCAACGGCTGTTTTGACATTCTGCATGTTGGCCACATTACGTTGCTCGAACAATGCCGCGAATTTGGCGATAAGGTCGTCATTGGCGTGAACAGCGACGCCTCCGTAAAGCAACTAAAGGGGCCCACTCGGCCCGTGGTTGGAGAAAAGGAAAGGGCTCGCGTTCTGGCTGCGCTGGGATCAACCGATGCAGTGATCATCTTCGATCAGGAGACACCCCTGGAGCTGATCCGCTCTCTACGCCCCGACGTGCTGGTCAAAGGCGGAGACTATACCGCCTCCACTATCGTGGGAGCAGACGACATGACTACCTGGGGCGGCCGGGTCGAGATTGTGCCTACCGTCAACGGCATGAGCACAACGAACACTATTCGCAAAATGACCGCGAACTAGTGGACCGTAACAGCTGATTTGGCAGCGCCACAGGGGCTTAAGAGTCTGCGTGAGAACTCCATTTCCAAACTCAGTCCCGCAGGGACGGCTGAAAATGGGCCGCGACGCAGTTCTGGACAGCTTTCAGCCGTCCCTGCGGGACTTAATTCGTAAATCCTGGTTCTCACGCAGACTCTAAAGCCCAATTTTTTCTCACTTCCTGGGCGGCCCGACTAAAAGTCGTGCCCTGATACAAAGCATGACCGCCGCGACCCATCGAAGGGTCGCGCATTTTCGCAGATTTCGGTTCTACTCCTGAATCAGCTGTTACAGGCCGCTAGCTAGTAGCCCGGACAAGCTATCAAGGAAACCGCCTCTATTCTCTCCTCAGCGTCTCCATCGGATCGACTCCGGCTGCCCTCCGCGCCGGAACCCAGGCGGCGATGAGAGCCAGCAGGAGCATCACCGCGGGCACGGTAAGGAAAGTCACCGGATCGAGCACGCTAACCCCAAACAGAAAGCTGCGCAAGAACTGCATCAAAAGAGCGGCCACTGCCAATCCCACGACGGAACCCGCCACAGCAAGCAGCAGGCTCTGCTTCACAATCGCACCGACGATCTGCCAGCGCATCGCGCCCAGGGCCAAACGAATGCCAATCTCCCGCGTGCGCCAACTCACGACGTACGCGATCAGACTGTAGACGCCCACTCCACCGATCAACAGAGCCAAAGCCCCGAACGACAGCAATAAAATCGCCAACGAGCGCGGAGCCGAGACGGATGCAGCCACCACTTCATTCAGGCTGCGAACCCGCGTCACGGGCACCAGGGGATCCATCTGGGTTACCACCCTGCGCAAATCTGCTGCCGCCTCGGCTGTGCCGGCGCGCGTGCGCAACAGGACCTGCATGACGGGCTGTTCCTGCGACGCGGTCATAGGTAAATAGACCTCATCGCCGAATCCGCCGGCAAGACTGCCACCGTGAGTGTTGCTGACCACGCCCACCACTACGGAAGCCGCGTCCTGTTTCCATACGGCGGGCGTAGGTTCATCCACGACATCGATCAGATGCTTGCCCAGCGGATCCTGGTGTGGCCACAGGCGCGCCGCCATGCTTTCGTTGATGACCACGGCGTGGCTTGATCCCGACTCGTCCTGATTCGTCAGGAAACGTCCTCGCATGAGCCGCATCCCCAACGTGGCGAAGTAGCCGGGCGATACGGTTCGCCCAGTGGCGAGCAACGCAGCCTGCCGTGCATCTCTGGGATGGCCCTCGGCGTCGTAGACATAGTTGTTATCTCGCCCGCTCAACGGCAATGAGTCGGTAAGAGCAACCGATTCCATGCCCGCGACTCCTTGCGCAGCGTTCAGCAGCGTAGTGAAGAACCCGTTGCATCGCCCTTTCTCCCGACATGCCGTCGCATCCAGCGATACCTCCGCGGTGACGACTCGCTCGGTGCGGAAACCCGGATCCACCTTCGACAAACTGTACAGGCTATGCAGCAAAAGACCCGCGGCAGTAATCACCACCACCGATAGCCCGATCTGCCCCATGACCAGCGCCATCGAGACACGGAACTGTGAGGGTTTGCCCGCCACGCCGCGGCCGCTGGAACGCAGCGTACCGTGTAGGTTGGGGGACGCCATCCTCAATGCCGGGATAAGCCCAAAAAGAAATCCCGTCATCAACGAGGCGGCTGCGGCAAAAAGGAACACCGGCCAGTGGAGGGATATTTCATTCAGGCGAGGAGTATCCGCCGGCAATAGCCGAACCAGTCCCTGCAGACTCCCAGCCGCAGCCAGCAAGCCTGCGATCCCGGCCAGTGCGCCCACCAACACACTCTCTGATAACAACTGCCGCAGCAGCCGGCTGGAAGAAGCACCGAGCGCGCCGCGAAGAGCCATCTCGCGCTCCCGGCCCGCAGCGCGAGCGAGCATCAGGTTGGCCACATTCGCGCACGCAATCAGCAGGATCAACCCCACTGCGCCAAAGAGCAGCAGCAGGCGCGGCCGGGTTGCGCCCACCTCAGACTCGAGCAACGGCACTACGGTGAGATCCGATGCCCAGGTATCCGGCATTCGCCAGGGAAACAGAGGTAAAAGGGCCGCGTGCAGCCGGCGCAGTTCGGCCTGGGCCTGGGCCGGCGAGACCCCGTCCTTCAGCCGTCCGAATATGCGCAAGTCGAAAGTTCGCCAGGGATCAATGGGGTCCCCACCCTTGAAGGCAACTGGAATGACAAATTGGGTATCGCTGTAGGGGAACCGTACGCCGGCCGGCATGACGCCGATGATGCGCCGGGAGATGCCGTCAATGCGGACGGTCTGCCCGATCACATTCGGATTCTGCCCAAAGCGCTGCTGCCAATAACCGTAGCTCAGCACCACCACTAAATCGCGCCCGGCTACTCCTTCATCATGGGTAAAGAAATTGCCCAGTGCGGGATGAATCCCCAACGTGTCGAATGCGTTGGCCATCACGTCGGCGCCAAATACCCGATCCGGCGAATCGCTTCCCGCCACATTCGATTCCGCATCTGCCCCGAAGCCACTGACCGCGGCGAACGAAGCCGAATGCTCCCCCAAAGCCTGGATCCAGCCTTTGGGAAAGAAGCTGGTTTCTCCGGCGCCATATTCGATCCGTGCCAGCCGGTCCTGCTGCGGAAAGGGCAACGGACGCAGCATGATGGAGTCCACCAGCGAGAAGATCGCAGTGTTTGCCCCGATTCCCAGAGCCAGCGTGAGCACGGCCGTGAGTGTGAATGCAGGCGATTTTCGCAATTGCCGCAAAGCGAACTTCAGGTCATTCAGCATCTTGAGGTTTCTGTTTGCATGCGATTGGCCACTCGCAAGTAGCGGAAAATCAATGATTACGACAAAACTATCTGCTGGGCTTTTGTCCACAAGCCGGATTTTTTGTTCGGAATTGAACACTTGGGCTTAGCGGGCGATGAGGCTGGTAATGCGCGAACGGTACCCCCGGCTCACGGGCAGCTTATGGCCGTCTGACATGGTAACGAAGCACTCTCCATCGTTTCCGTCGGTCCGGAATTCTTTGATGTGTTGAAGATTCACGATGGCAGAACGATGAATGCGCAGGAAAACGTCGGGGTCCAACTTGGTTTCGAAATTAGCCATCGTATTGCGCAGCATATGGATCTCTTTGCCGGCGCAGATGCGCACATAATTCTCTTCCGAGCCGATCCAGCGAATGTCGGCGATGGGTAGAAACAGGATGCGCCCTTTGGAGCGAAAGACCAGGCGATCGTTGTACCCCTTCTTTTCCGGTGAACGAACCGCCCCATTGGGACGCTTTCGCTCGCGCTGTTCGCGGGCGTGCTGCAGCGCGATCCTCAGTCGTTCACGAGTGAATGGCTTCAATAAATAATCAACCGCATGCACCTCGAAAGCCTTGAGGGCGTATTGGTCGTGCGCAGTAGTGAAGATAATCCCTGGAAGGTCCGAGGGACTGGAACAACTCAGAGCCGAGATGACGTCGAAGCCATCCATGCCCGGCATGCGGATATCGAGGAGCAGCACATCGGGTTGTGTAAGCTGAACCAGGTCGATGGTTTCGGCGGCGTTGGCTCCTTCACCCACTACTTCGATGTCTGGTTCGTCTCGAAGGAGTTGTAGTAGCTTTTGCCGGGCAAGAACTTCATCATCCGCGATCACTACTTGAAGCGGCATACAAGGGCTCCGCATGGTCACTGCTTGGACGCTTGTCGATTTCCAGGGGAAGCACGCAGAGAGCGGTTACGTCTCCGGGGAGCATTTCCCGAATGGAGAAGCTTTGCCGGCTCCCGTAATGCAGCTCCAAGCGGGCCTTTACGTTGGCGATGCCGACGCCCTCGCGTTTGAGGGCGTCGCCGAATGACCCTGGAACACCGCCGGTATTGCGAATCGATATGCACAGTTTATCTCCTTCGACGGAAGCCTTGATGGTGATCGTTCCTTCTCCGAGAGATCGTGAGATTCCGTGAACATAGGCATTTTCAACAATGGGCTGAAGAATCATCGACGGCACGAGGGCATCCCAAGCCTCAGGGTCGACTTCAACGCTGTGTCTGACTCGATCTCCAAAACGCAATTGCTGGATCGAGACATAGAGTTGAACAACCTCCATTTCCTCTTGCAGGGGAATGCGTTGAGCCTGCCCCTTTGCCAAGGTGATACGCAACAGGCTGCTCAGGCGTTCCAGCATTTCGTCCGCGCCATCAGGGTCTGAGCGCATCAAGCTGGAAACGGAGTTCAAGGTGTTAAAAAGAAAATGAGGGTTGAGCTGCATCTGCAGAGCCTGCAGACGGGCTTGAACAAGTTGTGACTGAAGCAGTGAGGCCATCTGTTCCCGTTCGCGGAAACGCTGGTAGTAACCGATGCTGCGGAAAACAATAAAGCCCATCCAGAAGATGATCACGTCCGTCACTAAGGCGGAAGACAGATTGCGTTCGAGCCGGGTTAGAAAGCCATAGTGCTTGCCTGGATGCTGGTAGCGAAAAATCGTGATGTAGAGCGCTTCCTCGAGGATGCCGACCAGGACGCTCAAGGGCAAATACTGGAGCAGCATTTGCCGGGTGGAGGCGGTCTGTATGCTCACCCGCAGAAAACGCCACATACACAGAAACGTCAGACCCCACAGCACAAAATCAAGTGTCCAGGCGGAGAGGGGAACCCAAAGTGGAAGCGTATAGGAGTCCACGGACATCTCCACGGACTCCTGGAACCCGAACAAAATCCCAAGCGCCACCCAGCCCGAAAGGAAGACTACCGGGCGCATGAAAAACGGACGGGACGGGTCGGTCTCTCCCCTAGTTGGGTTGTTCCGTTTGATCGTCGGCCTCCGGTTTTGGAGTATGCGGCGTAGCATACACCTCCTGGATGGGGAAATACTTCGGGTTCATTTCGTTGGCGTAGACAAACAGATCGTGGTTGGGATGGATTTGCCGCCACGCGGCGGCTTCCTGCTCGAGGGAAGGTGCATCGGCCAATCTCTGCGCCAGGCGGCGAAGGCCGGGACGCAAATAAGTCTCCGCTGGGCTGCCACCTTGCAACACCGCGATGCAGAACCAACGATAGGCTGCTCTCTGATCCTGCGGCATGCGCCGTCCATCCCGGGCCAGCATACCGAGGGCCGCGGACGACTGCCAATAGCCGGCGTACGCCGCCGACAACAGCAGGTTCGTTGCTTCTTCCGGCGGCTGTGCGAGGTCAGGATGATTCGCCAGCAGTAGGCCCGCACCGTGCATGGCGGGTACGTATCCAGCAGCGGCAGAAAGCCGCAGGAGCTTTGCTTCATTCACCCGATCAGGCACGCGGCCGGGTTCGGTTGCGTCAAACGATGCCAGTAAAAACTCTGCCTCCGGATCGTGCTGCCTGACGCCGATCTTGAACCAGGCTTCCGCAGCAGGGTGGTCCACGGCAATGCCCAAGCCCATATAGCTTGCCAGACCGAGGTAAGCGTCCGCTCGCCCATCCCGTTTGTCTGCTGCTGATTTCAGCAATCGCAACGCTTCCTGAATATCCTGCTTGACGCCGTCCCCGCGGATGTAGAGTGCGGCCAAGTTTACTTCGGCTTCTGCGTTGCCGGCAGATGCGGCTCGCCGGTACCATCTCACGGCCGCGGCCCTATCTTGCGGCACACCCATGCCGACGGTGTACATATAGCCAAGGTAGACTTGTGCGGCCGGGTTTCCCTGATCCGCTGCCTTGCGATACCAATAGGCGGATTGCGTCAGGTCTTTGGGCACTCCTCTGCCGGCGAAGTAATCGGCTGCTAATTGCAACTGTTGCTGGACATACCCTCGGGCAGCTTTTGTCTCGAGTTCAGCCAGGCCGGATGCATCCGGCTTGGCTTCCGCGCTTAGTGTGCAAATAACGACCAGAAGCGATACGCAACGGATGTGTGCTCTGAGCGAGCTATGTAAAGGCATACCTCACCTCACAATTCATTTGCTCTATGCTCAGGTATGCCTGGAGGGTGCCAGGGTACACACGTCGCGCAATTGGGCCATAGATATTGGAAAAAGGAGCCACTCGTCCCTGGCTTGCGACCGCTCGTCACATTTCCGGGAATGTAGCGAAAGTTTTAGGGGTTGCCGGGACGGGACGCAGACCAGATAGTGCGCACCGCAATCGTGACTGTGGCGGTGAGCAAAGAGACGGCGGTGACCAAACGAAGAGCTCTCATGGAGTGGTGGGCTTTGGCTGGCTCGAACTCTGCTCCGAGCAAAGGCGCCGCGAGGCGCTCACCATGGTAAGTATTCTCTCCGCCCAACCGAACTCTCAGGGCGCCCGCCATTGCGCTTTCGGGTTGGCCGGCATTGGGACTCTTGTGTTTTCCGCGGTCACGATACCAGGTATGCAGGGCTGATCCGCTACTGGTTTCCCGGTCTAGTCCGGCTGCCAACATAATGGCGAACGCCGTTATCCGTGCAGGAAAGTAGTTGGCCGCGTCGTCCAGCCTTGCGGCCGCTTTGCCAAAGTAGAGATAGCGTTCGTTAGCGTGGCCGATCATGGAATCAAGAGTGTTGACAGCCTTGTACGCCATCGCCAGGGGAACACCGCCGATCGCGAGGTAGAGCAAGGGAGCCACAATCCCGTCGCAAGCACTCTCGGCAAGTGTCTCGATGAGTGCCCGGTGCACCTCTGCGTCGCTCAATGCCTGCGTGTCGCGGCCGACAATTCTCGCCAGCCGCTGACGAGCGAGTTGGGGCTGTTCGAGGGCGCGGATGACCGCGAGGCTCTCATCGATCAGGTTGCGGGACGCAAGGCAGGTCCATCCCAGGAGGATCTCCGCCCCCTTGCCGCAACCGATCCGTTGTGCCCAGGCAATGGCCTTTGCGTTCGCATGGTATGACCCGCCGGCTACGCCAGCGGTGAGCGCCGCCCCGGCGATTACTTCCTGCAGCGGGCTTTGTCCAGGCCAGCGGAGCAGGGGTTCTGCAAGCTGTGTGCAGCGGCCTATCAGGCGCACCGGGTGCGGGAGCCACTCAGGGTCGCCGACGATCCAATCGAAGACATATGCAACTGCGAGTGTGTTCAATGGTATTTAAGCCCCGCCCAGGCGAAGATGCGAGGCATGTCCAGCGACCCGCTCACCTGGCTGGCTAGCCGGTCGAGAGATTCTTCGCGCTGCTTCGTCCATGGGTTAAATGCAGATGGAGGGGCCAGTTTGTAGAAAGAGCGGGCGGCGGTCAGGAAATGGTAACGGAAGCCATCGCGGTCGAAGATACCGTGCAGATAGGTGCCAAGCACGAGACGATCGGTGCTGATACATCCATCCGGTTCGCCATCTGTCAGGGTGGCGAAGGGTTCGGCGTGATCCTGGTAGAGAGTTTTTCCGATGTGGATCTCGTATCCCGCAACCAGGTTGTCCTCCACCGGCTGGCCGAAGAGCGAGTGACCATGGATTACCCCGGAGCACAGGCGGGTCACCTTGTCAGCCTGCATCTCCGTGCGGATGGGTAGCAGCTGGAGGCCTGGCATTCGGCCTTGTTGTTCGACACCGGCGTGATCAACCAGTTCCTCGCCCAGCATCTGCATACCGCCGCAGATACCCACCACCAGGCCAGTGCTGGCGTGGCGGTGCACCCCTCGGTCGAAGCCTTGCGCGAGCATCCACTCAAAATCACTCATGGTTTGTTTGCTGCCCGGAAGGATTACGATATCGGCATTCGCCAGCAAGTCGGCCGAACGGCAGAAACGTAAATCGACCGAGGATTCCGCGCGCAGCGAGTCGAAATCGGTGAAGTTGGAAAATGACGGCAGCGCGATGACTGCGATCCGCAGCGGACGATCGGGCGCGTTCTGCTTTGGTCCCCAGCCGAAGTGTGCGACCGGTGGGAGGCCGACGCTGTCTTCTTCTTCCAACGCGAGAGCGGGCACGTAGGGAACTACACCGAGGCATGGTTTTCCCAGACGCTCTTCCATCATGCGCAATCCGGGTTCGAGGAGGGTCAAGTCACCTCGAAATTTGTTGATGCAAAAGGCGCGGATGCGCTCGCGTTCTTCCGGTTCGAGGAGCTCGACGGTGCCGAGCAGGGAAGCGAAGACTCCGCCGCGATCGATGTCGCCCACTAAGAGGCATTGAGCGTCCGCCATGGCGGCCATGCGCATGTTCGCGATGTCATGCTGCTTCAAGTTAATCTCGGCCGGAGAGCCGGCTCCTTCGAGAATGATCACTTGAAACCGTGACGCCAAGTGCTGATAGCTTTCGCGTACCACTGGCATCAGCTCTTCCACTCGCCGCTGGTGGTAGTCGGTGGCGGAGATTTGGCCCCAGATTTTGCCGCGCACCACCACCTGCGATGAAGAATCGCCGGAAGGTTTGATGAGAATCGGATTCATGTGGACCGATGGTGCGATGCCGGCAGCTTCCGCCTGCAGCGCCTGGGCGCGGCCGATCTCAAGGCCTTCGATGGTCGCGGCGGAGTTGAGTGACATGTTCTGTGATTTAAAGGGGGCGACGGTGTACCCTCGCTGGGCAAAGATGCGGCAGAGCGCCGTCGTCAATAGCGATTTGCCGACGTGTGAGCTGGTTCCGAGGACCATGATGGCGCGTGCGTGGCTCATCCGACCGGGTCCCAGCGTACATGGGGCGAAAACGGATTCTTCAAATGCTTTCAGTCCATTGCTCGAGAATCTTGCTCGTTAACAGAAGCGTTGGAAGGGGCTGCGCCCCATCTTTTTCGGCCCATGTACGCCCCACGGCAAGCCGGGGCAGGTGGGGCGAACATTGCACCCGTCCAGGGAAGAGGGCTTCGTTCTACCATGCTCGCGACCATTTCGGACCAGCCTTACTCCCGTCGCGAAGGCGCGCATCAATGCCGGCGTTTAACTCGATCAGCCGGCCGAATAGCCAAATCAAGTCAGAGAGGCGGTTGAGATAAGCCAACACCTCGGGTTGAACTTCCTGCCCGCTCTCCATCAGCCGCACTGCGTGCCGCTCCGCGCGGCGGCAAACCGTTCTCGCAACCTCATAAGCTGCCGACTCAGTATGCGCTCCAGGCAACGACCAGTCGGCCAGGATCCCCTCTGTGGCTTCAATCTGATACACCAGCTGGGTCAGAAATTCGACGTCTTCCGCAGTGATGTATACCTGCGGTTTGCGGCTTTCCGGAGGCGTCGCCATTGCCGAGCCAAGCCGGAACAGAGTCTTTTGAATCTGCTCCGTCCATCCGGCGATCTGCTCGTTCTTACAGATGCTGCGGGCGAACCCGAGCACGGTGTTCAGCTCGTCTACTGAGCCATAGGCTTCGACGCGCAGGTCAGCCTTTGAAATGCGAATGCCGCCGGCAAGCCCGGTCTGCCCACCGTCTCCATGCTTGGTTGCGATACTCATCGATTTTCTCCTTTTGCTTCATAGCGCACGACGCAGCAATACCTTTGCGTTTGTTGCCAGGCCTCCTGCTCCGAGCACCCGAGTAAGTGCCTTAAGACCACGCGCAGGACGCCAGCGTGGGTCACCACGGCGATCGACTCTCCGTCTATAAGACGACGCATCTCTTCCAGGACGCGAGCTTCAAACTCCTGAAAGCTCTCCCCCGCGGGCGCGGTCACGTACGGATAACCTTCGACCCACCTTCGCGCGTACGCACGGTCCATTTGCTCAATCTGCCTCCAGGTCAGGCCTTCCCAGTTGCCAAAATGGATCTCGCGCAATGCGGGACGAAGGGTCAGAGCAACGTTCCTGCCGGCGGCAATCGCTTGTGCTGTGCTTTGCGCACGCCGCAGGTCGCTGCTATAGACTCCTTCGATGGTTTCCGTGGATAGTGCTTGAGCCAGCCCGGCAAGCTGCGCTTGTCCTCGCGCATTCAGGTCAGGGTCGGAGTGTCCGCAAAACCGGCCCGCCATCTCCGTCTCCGCATGGCGTATAAATAGCACCCGGCTCATGGCATCCACACTCCGCAAAGGTATACCGCGATCTCGGTAAGCTGAGTGGTGGCGCCAAAGCAGTCGCCGGTGACACCGCCAAACTTTCGCATATAAAAGAAGCCGCTGAGCAACGGGATCGCGATCGCTGAAAGCACCGGAGCAATGGCCGCCTTACGAAGAGCCACCATCACTGTGACTAGGGTGAAGAGAGAACCTATGATCAGGGAAGACACAGAGGTCAGGCTGGCGATCCGCGCACCCTGGCCCTCACCATCGCGGGCCGGCGGCAAGTAATAGCTGAGGGGCAGCGTCGACCAACGGCAAAGCACATGGGCGGAAATCAGATAAGCGGTGAAGTGCTCCAGCGGTAGCCCGGCGAGCAGTACTGCGCGGGTAAGCAGCGACAAGACCAGGGCTGCTGCGCCGTAAGTGCCGATACGACTATCGCGCAGAATGGCGAGGCGCTGCTCGGAGCTCCGGCCCCCCAAACTATCGGCCACATCGGTGAGGCCATCTTCGTGCAGACATCCGGTAATCAGGACCAGGTAGAGAAGGATGACGACAGCCGAGGCCGGGCGGCCAAGGTGGGGCGCCAGCAGTTTCTCCAGCAGCGCGGCACCTGATCCGATCACCAAACCGACCAGGGGGAAAAACTTGACCGACCGCGCCAGGCCATCGGGTGCGAAGGTCACCGGGGGCATCGGGAGCCGGGTCAGGAATTGAAAGGCCACCGCGATGTCTATAGCGAAGCGCGGAGCGCGCAGGCTCATGCAGTGGCTCCGCTGATGCCGGCCGAGGCGAAGGTGGCCATCTCCTGGTAGAGGCGCAGCGCCGCTTCCAGAACCGGCATGGCCAGAACCGCGCCGCTGCCTTCACCCAGGCGCATATTCAGGTCGAGGATGGGCTCGATCTCCAGGTGGGCCAGCAGTATCCGGTGGCCGGGCTCCTGCGACTGATGGCCGGCGAACAAGTAGGGCCGCACCGCCGGAGCGAGCCCGCAGGCAATCGCTGCCGCGGCAGTGGAAATAAAACCGTCCATGACGATGGCCATCTGGCGCCGCGCAGCGCCCAGAATCATGCCGGTCATGGCTGCAATTTCAAGGCCGCCCGCGCAGCGAAGGATCTTGCGCGGACCGGCGGGTTGCGCAAAGTGATGCTTCATCACCGCTTCCACGGTCTGGCATTTGCGCGCGTACCCTTCGCTATCCAAGCCCGCCCCTCTACCGGTGACCATCGCGGACCGCATCCCGGTAAGGGCCGCCGTCATCACGCTGGCAGCCGTCGTGTTGCCTATGCCCATTTCTCCGACAGCGACCAGGTTGTTTCCCTTGGCATGGGCGGCCTCTGCCATGGTGAGACCAACAGCGAGCGCCGCGGCGACTTCTTCTGCGCTCATCGCCGGCTCCCGCAGCATATTCCTGCTGCCCCTGCGCACCTTGCCGTCGAGCAAACCTGCGTAGCCGAACAGGTCCGCGTCGACACCCACATCCACCACGTTCACTTCCACCTGGTTGAGCCGCGCCAGCACATTGATGGCGGCTCCTCCGGAAAGAAAGTTGAGCACCATCTGCTGTGTCACCTTCGAGGGGTAAGCGCTCACCCCCTCTGCTGTAACGCCGTGATCTGCGGCGAACACGTAGACCGACTTGCTGACCGGACCGGTGATATTCCCCTCGCGGATGGCGAACCATTGCGCCGCCAGATCTTCCAGACGTCCCAGGCTCCCCAACGGTTTGGTAAGAGAGTCGAGTCTAGTTTTCGCTTGAGCAAGATAGTTTTCCGGCGGGGCGGAAATGGCCCCGATTACCTCTTCGATGTTTGGTTGTACTTCAGTGTTCATCGCGCTTCTCTCCGGTAAAGTTCGGCGCGCTCGATCAGGAGAGGATGACGGTCCGGCGGGCACTGAAAGGCGCGTTCCAGGATGGAGGGTTTCAGCATCTGCTCCGGGGTGCCAGTGGCTAAGGGATGTCCCGGGCTGAGCAACAGTACAGTCGAAAAATTCTTATCCACGAGGTGCAGATCGTGGATCGAGGCCAGGATGGTGATGCCATCATCACGCAAAAAGTGCAGCAGATCAATCAGCTCGACCTGCCTGCCGATATCCAGGTTTTGGGTAGGCTCATCGAGCAGCAACAGGCGCGGTTGTTGCGCCAGGCCCAGGGCTATCTTCACCCTCTGCTTCTCGCCTCCGCTGAGCTCGTTAAAGACGCGATGGCGCAAAATTGACACATCCGCCAGGTCGAGGGCTCGATCCACGGCCATCCGGTCGCTGCGCCTGGGTCCGCGCAGCATGCCGATGTATGGAGTACGGCCTTGCTCGACCACTTGCTGCACCGTGAAATCGAACGGCAACTCCAGCTGTTGCGGCACCAGCGCAACCGTGCGCGCCACCTCTTTCAGAGGGATGGCGTCTAAAGGCCGCCCGAGCAGGCGAACAGCCCCGGCCGCAGGGCGCAAAACCCCAGCGGCAATACGCAACAGTGTCGTTTTGCCGGAACCATTGAGCCCGATCAGCGCGGTGCAGCTACCTTCTTCGAGATCGAAGGTTGCCTGACGGAGGACCTTCTGCCCCTGGTAGTCGAAATGCACACCTTCCATGCGTAACAGGCAGCTCATACGGTATAGCTCCGTTTCATCTTGCGCAGCAGGTAAAGGAAAAAAGGGCCACCGACAAAGGCGATCAGGACGCCCACCGGAACCTCTGAGGGAGCAAAGATGGTGCGCGCGAGGGTATCGGCAAGCATGAGGAAAATGGCCCCGGCAAGGGCAGCCACTGGCAGCAGGCGAACATGATCGGGCCCAAGCAACAGGCGCGCGACGTGAGGCACGATCAAGCCGGCGAACGCGATCATGCCGCCAAGCGAGACCGACACGGCGGTCATCAGGGACCCAATCAAGATGATAAATACGCGTGCAGACTCGACCCTTATCCCCAGCTGATGCGCGTATTCGTCTCCCAGGACCAGGGTGTTCAGTGTCCGCATGAGGGGAAGTGCCGCCAGAGTCGCAAAGGCAAGCAGAGCGGCACTTACACCTAATTCCGTCCAGGACGGAATGCCGATGACACCGTGCAGCCACGAGGCCAGAACGCGATCACCAGTGCCCGTCTTGTCGAAGAGCTCAAAGAAATAGCTTGAATTCGTGAACATGATACTGATGGCAAAGCCGGCCAGCAGAAGAGTCACTACGTTGGTTCTACCTGCGGTTCGGGCCAGGGAGTACACCAGCGCCATGGTAGCTGCTGAACCAGCGAAGGCCAGCAGCGCGGTAGCGCTGAAGCCGAAAACCGACCATTGGGAGAAGAAGGTGATCCCAATGCAAGCGCCGAAGATCGCTCCTCCCGAAGATCCAATCACATAGGGATCGGCGATGGGATTGCGAAAGAGTCCCTGAAATAGCAGGCCCGACAATGCCAGCCCCGAGCCCACCAACCCCGAAGCCAGCACCCGGGGCAGGCGGAGATGAAACAGGATCAGCCGCTGCATCTGGGTAAGTGGTTGATAGCCCAGCACGGCGGCAAAGATGGTCCGGGGCGAAATAGACACGGCCCCGATCGCGAGCGAGCCCAGGGTCGTGACGGCGAGCGCAACCGTCAAAACCACGATGAGAGCCAGGGGACTGAGCTTGACCCTCTCATGCCGCCTAACCTCAATCGGAGTATTGGATACTGTGGCTATTTCAATCCCCAAGATTCGCCTCCGAAGCTGACCTTTATCCCAGCCCGAACGGTAAAGGGGAGCGCAGGGAAACCGAACCCTTCACTGTAGTGTTCACTCAACAGGTTCTGCATATCAGTGTAGGCCGTCAGCGATCGGGTAACCTGGTAGCCTCCACCGAGTTCGAGCCGCTGATAAGCGCCGTCAAGGTTCCTATTCGGCAGCAAGAGGCTATTGCCAAACTCCGAATCAGTTAGAAAGTCGCTGTCGTCGCGGCGGCCGACCAGTGTCCCGGTGAACGACCCATACCATTTGGAGCGGTTGTAGGTGAGCCCAAAGTAGCCGGAGTGAGGTGCGCGGCGGAAAGGCCTTGCGCCCACCAAAGGCGAGAAAGCGCCAATGGGGATGGCAGGGAAGTCCGGGTTGTAGCTGGGCAGCGACGAACTGGAGAAAGAGCGCTGCACCACCGCGTCCAGATAGGTGTAACCACCGCGCGCAAACAAATAACTGCCGATCTTGTACTCGATCGCGGTCTCGAAACCCTGGGCACGAAAGGCCTGGGAGTTGACGGCTGCTCCAAACTCGACTGCCGGGTTGCTGGCTGCCGGCAGCCCAAGCGCGAGCAAGGCCGACTGAGGGACGAATTCCACGCCGTTGGTAAATTCGTTGTGAAAGTAAGTCAGCGCTACCCGGGCTCGGCCGTTCCAAAACTGCTGGTCGACGCCTCCATCATAGGTACGGGAGGTTTCCGGACCAATGGGAGAGACGCCATACTGCTTGATTAAATCGTTGCCGTTGGGCAGTGCGTCCAAAATACCAAAGAGGGAGATGCTCTGGTAATAGATGCTGGGTTCTTTGATGCCCTTGCCAAAACTGAAGTTCAACTTGGTTCCGCTGAACAAGCCGCTGTTGGTGGGACGTAACAAATAGTAGGCCAGGGAAGCGCGCGGCGTGGCCGCAAAACCGAAGAGCCCATTGTCCTCAAGCCCACTTCCGATGGTGTAATAGAGACGATTCTTTAGGTCCCCCGCAAGCTGCACGGTGTAGCTGTAATTGCCGCGCTCGATCGCCGTAGGCGATCCGCCTGAAGAAACGGTCGAGCCCCGCTCATCCTCGTACTTGAACGCGCCCAGTGCAACGATATGTGCATTCACCCGGTAATCGGATTGGGCATACACGAAATCTCGTTTACTGGGCGCCAGGTAGTTGTTGGGGTAGGTTGAGCCGTAGCTTGTGCCGTACTGGAAGATGGCCTGCCCGCTGACGCGATACCCGTTCGCACCCTGAATGCTGACCGGAGCGCCCAGGTAAACGTCCTCGTCCGGGGCATAGATTCCGGTCGCGGCAAAGTCGGTGTAGTTATAGTTCAGGCGCAAGCCGCCATAGCGAATCTGGTTGTGCCACTTCTCCGTGGTTTGATTGTTCCACGCTGCACTCAAGTAGGTATCCTGCTCTTTTACGCTTGCCGCATCGGGAATGCCATAAAGCAGGATTGCATTCGGCTGATCGGCAGCGACCGCAAGGTGCCGCACGGTAAAGCGCAGGTCGTTGGCGGTATTCGGTGTCCAGCCAAAGTTGCCCACATAGGTCCCATTGTGGAATGAATCGTTGGGCAGATTATTGCGCGTGGCTGTGCGCCCATAGGCCGAGTAATAATCGAACTGGCGAAACGTTCCGCTCAGCGTGCCCACCTGGCGAAAGGTGTTGAAGTTTCCTCCATCGCCGGAATAGGTTAGCAAGGGAAGCAGGGTGCTACCCCGCGCAGTGGTCAGGCTCACCACGCCTGCCAGCGCGTCGGAGCCATAGAGGGCGCTATTTGGTTCCCTTAATACTTCGACCTTGTCGATGCCGATGGCATCAAGATTGGCGAATTCCACCGCCCCGCCGATATCGTCGGCCGGCACGCCGTCGACTAATACCTTGTTGGCGTTGATGTTGCCCCCGCGGATCGACAAGCCGGTAGTGCCCCCTGCCTCACCGGTCTGGGTCACTTGCGCTCCCGGAATCAGGCGGAGCGGATCCTGCACCTCGGTTGCGTAGCGATATTGATCCGCAGTGAGCACGCTGACCGGCGCCCCAACCTGAGCCTCGGGCGTAGGTGTTCCCGTGGCGGTTACTGTAACCTGTTGGGTCAATGTTTGGGTAGTCAGGGTGATATCGACCTGGGCCTTGCCCGAGACCGCCACGAACACTGCGTTACTGGTCGTGACCTGAAATGTGGGTGCTACCGCGCGAACCTGGTAACGAGCGGATTTATTCACCTGGAAGCTATAGTCGCCGGCACCATCGGTTTTCGTTTCCTGCGCGACGGATGCACCGTTCAGCAATTCGACGGTGGCCGAGACGATCACTGCGCCAAGCGGGTCGGTGACGGTTCCGTGCAAAGTGCCGCTTGCAGCGCCTAGTGCCGTGACAGGCGCGAGCAAGAGTGATAGAACAAGCAGCGAGCTACCGAAAGTCCTGCGGAAGATAGATAGGTCGAACATTGCGTACCCCCTCGGGTCGGTGGAGCAAGGCCGTTCTCCTGACTTACGCGTCTACAAACCTCGGCTGCCTTCCCAGGACTCGTCCCAGTGGCTTTGATATCTTCCTCGCCGGGTTCTCTGCGCTTACAGTTACGGGGTAGTGGCGGATTCGCACCGCCTTCTCGATACCTTGCCGTGGGTGATTGGTGGAAGAACGGGCAATCCCGTCCTAAGGATGAAATTCCCTGGCTAACTCCTCCAACGCGTCGATGGCAACTGGACTTGGGTCCTGTATCCCGCTGTCGACGTAATAGACCTTGCCTTTCTGAATAGCGGGCAGGCTGCTCCATCCGGGCCGCTTTTGCAACGTATCGATAGAAACTTTGCCCCCGCGGATCAGCAACAGAGCCTCGGGGGCCCGGGCGATCACTGCCTCCAGGCTGATCTGCGGCCAATCGGGGATCAGGTCATCGGTGACTGACCTGGCTCCCGCCGCTTCAAGGATCTCGCTGATGAATGCATGCTTGCCGACGGTGATGATTGGGTCATACCAGATCGGAACCAAAACGCGTGGCGCGGGTTTTCCAGCGGTGCGCGCCTTCACGGCGGCGATGCGCCGGCTGAGACTGGCGTCGAGGGTGGCGGCCTGGGGAACGCGATTCAGGGCTTCGCCTACGCTCTTCACCGAACGCAGGATACCCGGGAGCCCCTGGGGGTCGACGAGATAAACCGGCACACCGACGCTCTTCAATTGGCTCGCGGTTTCTGTCGATCCGGGAATGTTGGTCCCCACCACCAGGTCAGGATGGAAGGAAAGAATGGTCTCGACCGAGGGATTTACCAGGCTGCCGATACTTGGTTTCTGCAGGGCCGCAGGCGGATAGGTCGTATAGTCGCTCACTGCAACTACATCGTCACCCGACCCCAGGGCGAAAACAGTGTCGGTGACACTCGGCACCAGGCAAACCACACGATGTGGGTGGTCGGGTACGGTGACGGTGCGTCCGGTTTCGTCGGTCACCACCCGGCTGGCGTGTGCCGCGGCCGCGCATGAGGCTGCCAGCAGGGCGATGGCCAGGGTCACGGTGGTTTTACCCACCCGGCTGGGGTTGTCCCCAACCGGGAACCCAATCATTGCGTCACCTCCGGATTAGCCTCACCCTTAAGCACCAGAGGAAGACCCGCCACCAGCAGGAGCACGTTCGACGCCACTCGGGCAACGCTCTGGTTCATCTCGCCCAACAGATCGCGAAAGCGACGACCGGACGGATATTCCGGGACCACTCCGCTGCCCACCTCGTTCGACACCAATACCACCGAACAAGCAGGCGCCTGGAGGGCGGTACAAAGACCCTCCACCGAGATTTGCTCATCTGCCTCGGCATCGAGCAGGTTGGCGGCGAAGAACGTCAGGCAATCGATAATCATCAGGTCGCAGGAGGGGCCATGCTGGAAGATCGCCTCGGCCAGCGCCAGGGGCTCTTCGACAGTTTTCCAGTGAGGGGGACGGTTGCTGCGATGGCGTTCGACTTTGCGCCGCATCTCGTCGTCGTCGGCTTGCGCCGTGGCTACGAAAACAACCCGCCCGGCACGCTCGCCGAGCTGCTGCGCGTAGTGGCTTTTGCCGCTACGCGCTCCTCCTAACAGGAGAGTTACGGTACCGCGGTGGTTTGACTGCATTCATCGCCTCTGGCGCAGGACAAACCCTGGCACGAAGCGGGATCCAATAAAAAGGCAGCGTCCGGACTGACCAGCGAACTACGTCAGCGAGGTTGCATTCCAGCTCTCCCATCGAAGCTGAAAACGGCCCTGGTGGGCATCCGGCCGGTCTCCTGACTTACGCTTCGTCGATCTTGAACAGCCTTCCCAGGGGTAAATCCCAGTGGCTCCAGCAAATTGGTTCAAGCTCTCGGCGCTTACAGTTACGGGGTAGTGGCGGATTCGCACCGCCTTCCCGAACACCAGATGGCTCAACGATAGCGCCCCAGATGCAGTGCGTCAATAGACGACCAGAAGGTCATGCTTACGCTTCGATGGCGACCGGGTCTACCGTGGTTTCGGCAAATGCGGGAAGGGTGAGCGACGGCAGAAGGCTGTTGATGGCCGCATACACCAGAAGTCCGCCATAAAGCGGAGGGCTGACAGCAAAGTTCTCGCGCAGAATTTCGGCTATCACCAGAGTGAAGATCAGGGTGGGGCTGAGGGCGATGGCCACGCGGATGCTACCGCGGTGTCCACGGTGCTGCATAAACCGCGACTGCAGCCAGACTACGGCAAGGCGGACAGGGATCAGGCATGCGGAAAGCACCACCCCGTACAGCAAAGACGCAGAAACCAGCGCCGCACTGGGGACTCCAAGACCGTTGTGGAAGAAGTAGAAGGGAATAAAGAAAGAGGCAAACAGCCCGATTGCATCCAGATTTTCCGCCGAGGCCAGGGTTGCCATGCGCTTGCTGAGAGACCGGGCGACCAGTCCGGCGACAAATGCGCCCACCAGGTAGTAGACCCCCAGGGTTTTGGTAATGACCGCGCAGATCAGCCCCACCATCAGTAGCAGTGAGAACTCTGAGCCCGGAGCGTAAGGGACGACCCACCGTCCAAGAGCCAGAAACAGCAGCGGCATGAGTGCGATCAACAGGATGACCGCACTGCCGGAAATGAGCAGAGTCTTCATGGATCCTGCCTGCGAGATCACCATGAACAGGAAGACGGCCGTCACTTCGCCGGCCACCGCATGGAGCGCGACCTCTGACTGCTCCGTATGGTCGAGCCCGGAGTGGGGCAGCATATCAAGAATGAAACCTGTCGAGGGGGTCAGCAGCGCAAGCGCGACCAGGCAATCGACCTGCCAGCCAAGGTGCAGGTAGATGGCTGCAATGCGAGCGCAAGCCACCAGCACCAGGCCACGCACGGCGAAATTGGCCGCCAGCGAAGGGACCTGGCGGCGCAGTTCGGCGAAATCGACTTCGAGACCGGCAAAGAGAAAAAGCGACGCGATGCCCAAGGTCGAGAGATAGGAGATGACGCTGTCGTAAATGAGCGGTTTGAAAAAGCCGGCAACGATGATGCCGAACGCAAAGCAGGTGAGCGGCGCGGGCAGACGAAAGCGCTGCAAAGCCCGCGGAATGACCAGCAGGGCAAAGACCACGGCCAGGTAGATGAAGATGATGCGTGGTCCTTGCATAGCCCGACTCCAGGTGGTGCGAGGCCCGGGGTAAAAGGGGAAGGCCTTAAATTTAGCGCGGTTATGCCAGGGAGGGGAATGGAATTCGGAGGGTGGAAGTTCAAAGTTCCTTGAGCAGCCAGCGTACCGATCTCTTCTGGATCTCAATGTACTGGGGATTCCACATTGCGTGGATGGTATGCCCTACCGCGGTGAAGACCACGCGGCCCTTCCCGAAGTCATAGGCCCACCCGGAAACCGACTTGGCGCCCAGGTTTTCAAACTTCAGGCCGTCAATGTTCTCCGCCTCCAGGATGATGTATTTGGGGTCTTTGTCGTAGGCGACATAATGCTGCTCATCGTTCACCATGAACGAGCTCATCCCTTGCGTGATGGGGTGTTTGTTCTCTGAGGCCCGGACCTGGAAGGGACGGAGCGGTGGGTGACCGATGTAGGCTCCCCCCATCGCCTCACGGTAGTCTTTGGAACTGAGCGAGATGTGGCTGCAGTTGTGGAGTGCATAAAACCCATTGCCCGCGGTCACAAACTCTTTGATCGCGGCGCCTTGTTGCCCCGTGATCCAGGTGACAGGCTTTGGGTCGGGAAAGGTTTTTGGAGTTTCGAGGTCCGCCTCATACGCCGTGTATGCATCGGGTCCAAGGTAACCGTCGGGCCAGATCATTCCGTCGCGCAAGATTAGCAGCAGTTGGTAGTTCTTCAGCAGGGCGGCGGAGATCTGGTCGTACTGGATGGTGTAGTCGATAGGAATGTCGAGGTCTTTGAAGACTTTGTCCAGGCTCACGCGGATGTAATCGGGGTTGTGGTAGCGGTCGCCGATGAGTGCCAGGGCCCGCGGCTTACGGCCAGACGAACTCAATTGAGATTGCCCGGTGGCGCTGCTACCAAGGCCTACCAATCCGGCGCCGGCCACAATACCGGCATTCTGTACTAAAGATCGCCTCGAGAACTTCATGGAGCCTCCGGTGCTACTCAGCTGGAACAAATAAGATGTCGACCGGTGAGGGAACATCCAGTGTCTGGCCTGCTGCCTTCAACTTGCCATCCTGCGGATCGACGGAAAAAACAACCAGGTTATTCGATTGCTGGTTGCCCACAAGGAGGTACCTGCCCGTCGGGTCGAGGGCAAAATTCCTGGGAATTTTGCCTTGCGTGGGCACAACCTGAACCTTGGTCAGCGTGCCCTTAACCGAATCGACAGCAAACACCGTAATGCTGTCATGGCCGCGATTGGAGGTATACAAAAATCGGCCCGACCGATCCATCTCTATTTCTGCTGAATTGTCTATGCCGGTGAAACCGGCCGGCAGGTTCGAAATGGTTTGCACCGGCGTCAGCGAGCCCTTGACAGCGTCGTAGGAAAACACAGCCACGCTCGATCCCATCTCGCAAACCACATAGGCGAACTTCGCTCCTCGCCCAAATGTGAAATGCCGCGGTCCCAGGCCTGCCTTCACCGTAACGTAGCCAGGTTCGTTGGGAGTGAACGTACCGTTTGCCGCATCCACGCGATAGATCTTGATCTGGTCCGTGCCCAGGTCGGGTACGAATAGAAACCGGCCATCGGGCGACAGCACTACTGCATGCGCGTGAGGCCCCTCCTGGCGATCCGAATTTACACTCGAGCCGGTATGCTGATCAAAGCCTCTTCGCTCGCCGGTACTTCCGTCCGGCTTGATCGCGAAAGAGGCGACACTTCCGCTCCCGTAGTTAGCCACGAAGATCACTTTGCCGGCCTTATCGACCACCAGATGACACGATCCGCCTCCCCCAGCGTCGACCTTATTGAGAAAAGTGAGGGAGCCCGTCTTACGATCGATGGAGTAGCTGCTAATCGAGCCGTTTTTCTTATAGCTGCTTTCTCCGGTCTCCATCTCACTCACGGCGTACAGAAATCGATGCTGCGGGTCGGTGACCATGAATCCAATATGCGCCTGCTCGGCTGCCACGCCAATCGGGGTGAGCTTTCCACTGCGTGGATCAAACCGGTAGTTATAAATCCCCTTGCTGGGGGAGGCGGTATTGGTGCCCACATAAACCAGGGAAGAACTCTCAGGCGTCATCTTTTTAGCTTCCGCACTTAGAAGTTGTGGCACAGTTGCCCAAATGAGGGCGAACACTACAAGCCGAGACAATCTCACCGGCCATTGAGTCATCGGTTCTCCTAATTTCCTCGCAAATTCATAACACCCCCGTCGAAGGGAATGTCGGCTCCGGTGAGAAAGCTGGCCATATCCGAGCATAGATAGACCGCCAGACCTGCTACCTCATCGGGACGGGCCATCCTGCCGACTGGCTGTGTCTTCGACAGGATGGCCATCATCTCCGTCTCTCTGCCGGGATAGTTTCGCTTTACGAATCCATCCACAAAGGGAGTATGGACGCGCGCCGGCGAGATGCAGTTGCAGCGAATGTTCTTATCCAGAAAATCCTTTGCCACCGAAAGCGTCATCGCCCGCACCGCGCCTTTGCTCATGGAGTAGGCGAACCGGTCGGGGATGCCCATGAGCGCAACCAACGAAGACAAATTCACGATCACGCCCGAGGACTGCTTCAGCATCGTAGGGATCGCCGCCTGCATACAAAGAAACGTGCCCTGCACATTGACCCTGAAGATCCGCTCGAAGTCCTGCAGGCTGGTGGTGGTAATCGTACCGATATGTGCAATGCCCGCGCTGTTGACGAGAATATCGAGCGGCCCTTTTGAACTGATCGTTGAGAACACCCGGCTGACGCTCTCCTGATCGGCAATATCGCACGCAAGAGCCCAACCCCGGCCGCCGGCCGCCGCGATCTCGCTGGCAGTTGTCTCGGCGGCCACCGCGTCGAGATCCAGAACCCAAACTTGTGCCCCATTTTCGGCTAAGCACTTGGCAATGGCTTTGCCAATCCCGCTAGCTCCGCCGGTGACAACGGCCACTCGCCCCTTCAACCCAAACCCGTCCAAAGTGACCCTCGATACCGCGCAACCGTTCTATAAGTTGTGCAAACGGGATGTCAAGCAACAGACCGGGGACCCCACGGCTCCGCGCTTCAGGATGACGGCCCTGTGACTCCGTCTCAAATCCGCCGGTTTGCCCGTCTACCGGTAATTCTTGTCGTCAAGATGCCGGAAATCGACGTCATTCATCACCCCGATGGTTACGATCGCGAAGGTGAAGACCTCGGTGCCAGGTTCCAGATGACCGGCGATCACTTTGTCAGGAGTGGCCAGCGTGACATGCGGGTGAAGCTTGCCCTCGATCACGTATCCATTCATGCTGACCAGGTCAGCCGGTTCAGTGGGATTCTTCACGAAGGTATCCTGAGAAGGAAGCGTCCGGTTGTTCACCTGGTGGACCTGGTAGCCACGCACCGATCCCACTGCCGAGAGAATCACCCCGTTGCGAATGTTCTCCTGCTTCACCATCTTCTGCATGCCGGCCAGCAAGTCTGTCTTGTACTTAAAACGCAGGACAACCACGCGATCGAAATGACCGCTCACAGCATAGACGTCGGGAACCGACGGGCTGTTTGGCTTGGTATCGTCAGCGGGATTCGGCGAAGGGAGGGTGGTCGTCCGCCGGGTTTCCTGGGCAAAAGAAACGCTCGCCGCGAGCAAAAACAGAATGAGCGTTCGCATCACACCCTCCTCCCCGCATTTCCTGTTGAGATTGGTGGCATTGGCGAACTTCATGCGGCTTTCCTTAGTGAAAGCCGCATACGCTGCCGTTTCCAGTGAGGAGTGCAGGAAATCCGGTCCACCGGGTTTCAGAATACAGACTTAACAAAATGGGCAGTCTTCACGCCGGCCTTCTCCGTGTAGTAAACCGTAACTTTGGCCGACTTATCCGCGCCCGCGGCAACGTCCTTACCCGTATCTTTCGCAGCGCGATCGGTCAGGTGGAACGTCTCTTCGCTACCGTCTGCGGTCTTCACGGCAATGGTCTTCGCACCCCGGTCGATGTGGGAAACCGTGCCGTCCGTGGCCTTCAACCCACCGTCACCGATCTTGTCGATCTCGTGTGCCGTCTCCTTGCCACCGTCGACTGTGTAGTGAACCGCGACTTTGCTGCCCTCCTCCACTCCGTGGGCCGAATCCACCGCGCCTTTTTTTGTATCTTTTGCCCCATCGACTGTGACGTCGCTGGTGTAATGAAACGTGTGTTCGGTTCCGTCTTTGCCTTCGACGACCACCGTCTTTGTTCCCGCGTCAACTTTCTTGACCGTTCCGTCCACTGCATGCTCGACATCCTGGGCCGCAAGGGTCAATGAAGTGGCTAACGCTAACGCACTCACCATGGCTAAAGTTTTAATCATGACTTCCCTCTCTAATGGTTTGTAAATGAATAACATCTTATATTACCAACCCCCACCGAGTGCCTGGTGGATATATCCTGATCCCGTGAGACTGTTCAGCTGGGTCGCCGTGGTTTGGCTCATCACTTTTGCAGCGACGCCTTCATCATTGGCCCAACAACCGGCGCAGGAACAGGAAGACTCGAGAGCAATTCGTACGCGAGAATTTCTCGGCTTAGGCAGGATGCCTGATGCCAAAATGGCCGCTGACGGCGCGAAGATCTTCGGACCCACCTGCGGCTTCTGTCACGGAGTGGATGCCCGGGGCGGGAGCGCCCCCGACCTGTTGCGCTCTTCTGTGGTTCTCGACGACAACCAGGGCGAGCTCATCGGGCAGACCGTGCATGCCGGCCGGCCATCGAAAGGCATGCCGGCCTTCCCCTCATTAACCAGCGAGCAGTTGCGCGACATCGCGGAATTTCTCCATTTGCAGGTGGAGCTGGCGGCAAACCGCGGAACCTACAAAGCTTTGAATGTCGTCACCGGCGATGCCAAGGCAGGAGAGCTTTATTTCAACGGCACAGGTAAATGCAATACCTGCCACTCCACGACCGGTGACCTGGCCCACATCGGTTCAAAGATGAAGCCGCCTGATCTCCAACAGGCCTTCTTGTACCCGGGAGCCAGGCAGCAAAAAACGGTCACCAGGGTTACCGTAATTTTACCGGACGGCACCCCGGTGAATGGAACGCTGAAGCATCTCGACGATTTCTACGTCTCGCTTTACGACGCGCAGAACAACTATCGTTCCATCCCTTTAAAGAAGGGCGTCAAGGTTCAGGTAGAAGACAAACTGCTTTTCCATCGCCAGATGTTGGATAAGTACACCAATCAGCAGATGCACGACCTGACCGCCTACCTGGTGACGCTGAAGTGAAATCCATCCTTTGTCTCCTGCTGGCTGTGCTGCCCATCGTATCTGTCGCGCAAACCCTCGATCCTCACAAGCTGATACAAAAGGAACCGACGGACACCTGGCCGACTTACAACGGAGATTATTCCGGTCGACGATTCAGCCCCCTGATCCAGATGCAGGCTTCGAACGTCCATGCCTTATCGTTGGCCTGGATGTTTCGTGTGCGGATCTCCGGGGACATGCGCGGAGTAGGCGAGCCCGACAGTCAAGTCCACGCCTTTGATGGTGAACGGAGTTCTTTACTTCACCATTCCCGATCACGTGTATGCGTTGGATGCGCGCACAGGCCTCGAGCTGTGGCACTACGATTGGGTAGACAAAGGCGGGCACCTGGTAGGGAACCGTGGACTAGGCATGTACGGCAGCTGGTTGTACTTCCTTGCACCCGATGGCTGGTTTATTTCTCTGGATGCCAAGAACGGCAAGGAGCGCTGGAGAAAGAAAGTGGCCGACGAGAAGATGCAATACTTCACCACCGGTGCGCCTATGGTGGTCGGCAACCACGTGATTGTCGGCGTAGGCGGCGACGCGATCGACGTTCCCGGCTATCTGGAGGCGCGCGACCCTGTGACCGGGGAACTGCAATGGCGCTGGAATAGCGAACCGGCCAAAGGAGAACCGGGATCCGAGACCTGGCCCGACGAGGCGTCGATGAGCCACGGGGGTGGGATGACGTGGCTCCCCGGCACCTATGACCCGGAACTGAACCTGCTGTACTGGGGGACCGGAAATGCGAATCCGGTGATGGCGGGGCAGGGCCGGAAAGGGGCTGATCTGTGGACCTGTTCGATCGTCGCCCTCAATCCGGACACCGGGAAACTGGTCTGGTACTTCCAGGGATCGCCTCACGATACCCACGACTGGGACAACACCGAAACGCCAGTCTTGTTCGACGCCGAAGTGGACGGCAAACCGCGCAAACTGCTGGCGCAGGCCGCGCGCAACGGTTATTTCTTCGTGCTCGATCGCACCAACGGGGCCCACCTCGTCTCCAAGCCATTTGTTCCTCTGAATTGGTCGAAGGGTATCGATGAGAAGGGGCAGCCTATACCTGACCCGCAAAAGCAGCCCACGGTGGACGGCAATCTGCTGACCATCAACGGCGGCGGCGGGACGAATTGGATGCCACCCAGCTACAGTCCGCAGACGGGTCTGTTTTATGTTAATGCGAACGTAGGTTACAGCCTGACCTACCTCACCGATACCAGCGAGCATCCGGAGGGATACGGAGGATCGATACGCGGCCTCTGGTCGCAACATGTGCTCGAAGCCATCAATCACCAGACAGGAGACGTGAAGTGGAGCCATGCCTACACCACCGCCGATGCCATGGGCGGGGGAGGTCAGGGCGGTCCGGGAATCCTGACCACCGCGGGCGACCTTCTATTCAGCGGTGACTACAACGGAAACCTGATCGCCTTCAAGGCCAGCAACGGTGACATACTGTGGCATTTCCCGATGGGGCGTTCCATGGAAAATGGGCCCGAGACCTACATGCTGGATGGAAAACAATATCTCGTCGCCGCCGGTGGCGATACTCTCTTCGCCTTTAGCCTGAATTAGCGCCTATTTCGTCTCCGTCTCTTTAAGAAACTGAATCAGGTAGTCCTTCCAGACCGCGGCCATCGTGTGTGTGCCATGTCCGCGGGTCTCGTCCGAAATCGGAATGAGGATAAACTTCGCGTGCGGCATCCGGGTAACCAGCTTCTGCGCGATCCCGAGTTCCGGCGGATTGATAAAGTCGTCGGCAGAGTTGATCCACAGCACTGGAGTGGTGATGGTCTCGAGCTTCGGTTCCGGATTGTAGTTGCGCGAAGCATTCACGTAGTAAAGGAAATTGTTGGCGTCGGTATGCGCAATCATCGAGTCCAGCGTGCGCTTGGCGTAATCCTCAGCCAAAGCGCGGGTCGGAAAGCGCTTCTGCATCAGCAGCGGCGCGGACCCGGCGATGAGAATGAGATCGTTGGCGCCCCTCAGCCCCTCGACCGGTTCCGTTGTATAGTCGCCGTTCTTCCATGCGGGATCGTCGCGGATCATTTGCATAGCCATGTATCGCCACATACGGTTGCGCCCAGCAAGCTCCACAGGCAAGCAAGCAAAGGGAGCGAGCGCGTCAGAAAAATTGGGATATGTCTCGCCCCACACGAAAGATTGCATGCATCCCATGGAGGTGCCAAGGATGAGGCGCAGATGATCGACGTGCAAACCCTCAACCAGCATCATGTGCTGGGATGCGACCATGTCGTCGTAGTCATACTGAGGGAACTTCATCCGTAGACCATCGGAAGGCTTGCTCGATTCTCCGTGGCCGATGTCATCCGGAAGAATGATGTAGAACTTCGTGATATCGAGAGGCTGCCCCGGCCCAAACAGCACGTCGGAAAAAACCGGGTTGAGCAAGGAATGGGCGTCCCCACCCGTGCCATGGAGCAGCAGAATTACGTTGTCTGTATGTCCGGCCGCGTCGCGATGAGGCTTACCCAGCGTGAGGTAGTGGAGTTTCAGCTCCGGGAGGGACTCACCGCTTTCGAAGTGAAAATCCCTGATGACGTAGTTGCCGTCCTGGCTCTGCCAGTGGCTGGTCTGGGCGCGAGAAACCGTACCAGCAAGCAGGACGATCAGGAGGAGGTATTGCGGGAGTGTCGGTCGCATGCTAGTAGGGGGTCGTCGCCTTTCGGACCGGAGGCTTGTAGTTGACAAGCTCATCCACCGGCTTCTTCCCGGCCCATGCAATCCCTCGCAGCAGCATGGTTTGGATCTGCGGGTTGGCGAAGTTTGCATAGGTGTGTCCCTGCATCCAGACGAACGCTCGTGCGGGCTCCCCGCCTGGGAGTGTGTGTTCATAAGTCCAGATCTGCGGCACCACTTCACCTTTGTGTTTTCCGGCGCTCGGAGTTCCCGGGATCACCGCCGTCGCCAGCACGTGAATCGCCGGATCCTTGGCCCACGTCATGTTGTAAAACGCTTCGTCGAAGATCGTAATGTCCGACATCCCTTGCATGATGGGGTTTGCTCTATCCACGATGGTATAGGGGATGTCCGCGCCCAGGGTGTAGTTCACTTCACCATGTTTCTTCGCGCCGCCCACCAGGGTCGCGAAGTAACCGGGATCCGGACCGCAGAGAGAATCGTGAAGGCTGACGATACCGCCGCCACGTTTCACGAAGGCTTCGAGAGCTTGCCGTGCGCTATCGCTCATGTAGCCGTCATCGCCTTTATAGATGACCAGGACATCCGTGTTTTCAAGTTCAGCAGCGCTCGGCTGGTGTAAAGAACCATCGACAATGGCCCCGTGTTCGGTCAGAATCTTGCTCCAATCGGCAAGAAACTGTGGATAGTCATGCTGGCCTGCTTGATGGGTCTTAAGTCCTGCCTGCAGGTATACATGCATACCGTTGGGGTTCTGGTTCCATATCCGAGGTGCAGGAACAGCCTGCTGCGCTGACAAGGAAAGCGCGATAAAGGAAAGAAACAGTAATATCCAGGTCTTGTTAACTGATTTCATACGTGAGCGCTCCAGTACATTCCTCAACAGACGCCTTAACTTTACAGATAGTCTCAACCCGAAGCCTCGACCGTTTTTAACGAGATGTCGGAAACCACGAATCTAAACGTTGAACGCCCCTCAGGGGTCAGAGAGTCTGCGTGAGAACCTGGTGATCGCGAAATCGAGTCCCGCAGGGACGAAAGTCCCTCAGCAACCTCGGTGCCGAGTGGCACGCCTGAAGCTTGCCGCGGCCTGCGCTGCCAAATACTAACTCCTCGCAGCAATCGCGTAGTAGGGCTGGTTCGAAAGGGTGTCGTTAAACGCGGGAAAAAACCAGGCCGCCTCCGATCCATGCCCGAGCACGAAGTAATACTGCAAGGGATAAACAGAATCTGTGTAATCCCCAGGAATGGCAGCGCCGTATCCATTGTTGTTGCGTTGCATTTCTATCGATACCCATCGCTCTGCCTGGTTCACATGACGGTAGTAGAGGTGAACAGGCCCACTATACTCAGGCACCAACAAAGACAGCGAAAGCGGCTGCCCAGGATGAAAACTCGAAGGTGGACTGTGTACGCAATGCACCGACGGCCGATTTGGTTTGCCCGTTGCTGCCCGTATGGCGGACGCGACATCTTGCGGCGACCCTGCCGGCGGAGCTTGCAGCTTCTTCTCCATCGCCGTAATGTCCATATCGATGCCGGCCGTACGAGCGCTCCAATTCCCACGCCGCATCGGGATATTGCCATAGGTAATGTCTCGCTGGTAGACCTTATTCGCTCGGTCGGCCATGCTCGCCCAGGCACTGCGCGCTTCCTGGTATTTCGCCAGCGCAAGTTTACCGGCCTCCGCGTTCCCGCTCTTCGCATAGATTTCGAACAACACCCCGCTCCGCAGCTTGGCCGCAAAAAACCGTCCTAACCCATTCTGAATAAGTACATCTTCTTCCACGCGCCGAAACTCCGGAGAAGTGTGGGACGACGCCTGCAACCGTGCGCTCGCCAGGGCTTGGCTGGAAGCCGCTGTGTAATCCTCCAGCCATTGCGCAACTTCAATCGGAGAATACTTCGGATTGGCCCGGCCTTCCAGCAGGTCCCCCGCATACTCGACGATGGTGGAAAAAAGCTGAGGGTCCAGAGGGCTCACCGTTCCGAAACACTTCGGCGTAGGCGTATCGCTATAAGGCGAAGCCTCACTACCCAGAACGATGGGCATGTTGTCATAAATCTCAGCCCAAAACGCATGGTTGGAAGCCGAAGGCAAATGAGCCGAAGTAACCAACGGCAGAACGCGGCTGGCGTTCGCCAAAGCAGTTTCCATCGAGTTCGCCCCGGTACCAAAACTGCTCTTCAGGTATCGGCGCCAGCTCTCCGGATCAGCATCCGGGTTGTAAAGGCACCGCCCCCACACCCGGTAGAAATATTCGAACTTTTGCCAGTCTCCAGCCTTCGGATTCAGCGACACGTCGGCGTAAGCACAACGCCCGCCCGGCATCCCGGACCCCTCACGCCCCTTGAACGAAAGCGGCTCCATGATATCCAGCCCTACCGCGCCGCAAAAGCTGGAAGTGCGTCCGAAAGCCGCAGCCGTTGCCGGATCTCCAGAGAGCAAATGCCGCTGTGTACCCGGCCACAAGCGAAACAGCAAATCGTAATGCCGGCCCTGCTGCAGAAAGTCAGCATAGCCGTAACGGGTAAAACGGCGCTCACCATTGCTGACGCTGAACACTCCGCTTTCCATGCGGTCGGGCTGTGGTATTTCCAGCCGGCGAATATCCGCCTGGTTATAACCAAGGCTCTGGTGTTCCGCGGAATATTTGGCTCCCAATTTGACCGGCATGCCCGTAGCCGTTGCCATGTCGATCATGGTCTGGTTCACGCCCTTGGCATGCATATCGATTTCGATTTTCCGGCCGCATCCGGAAATGGCTTCAAACAACGTCTTCCAGAACGGATAGCTGCCTTCGGGGATTCCGCTCTCCCCATGCACCCGCAGGGTGAGCCCCTGGATCTCTGGGCAGGCTTTCAGAATCATGCCTAGCGCATCGCGGCAATACGCCGCATGCGTTTCAGGTGTGAGCCCCTCGATACGGTGATGGGCGTGAGGGCTGTCAGTCCATTCGTACGCGTGGGTCCAGATCCCCAGCTGAAACTCGAGGCCCCGCGCCCTCGTTTCAGCGGCAATAAAACGCAACGCCTGCAAATTCTTTTCCCGTTCCTCCGCCGTAAATGGCGGCGGGTTTTGCTCTCCCGCCTCATTCGTCAGCCGGACCACCCGCACGTCGTAGCCAGGCACCTCGACCAGGTACGGGTAAGGGAAGTGGAAGTAATCGCCGGTAACTCCACGAGGAAAGTCATAGCCTAAGCCGAACGTAAAATTGAAGCGATTAAACCTGCTGGCGGCGAGCACATCCAGATAGCTCCGCCAAAAGTCCTTAGCGTAGTACCAAGGCTTGTCTTCGATCTCGCTGCAGAACAAACGCGAAACGCTTCGGACCTGATTCGCCGGATTCTCTTCGATCGGTCCCGCCAAATGCAGCCCTGTGGCCAGGTCAGCATCGAATTGGACCCGCTCCGTCAACTCCAGTAGTCCGTAGACAAACCCCCTCGGTCCGGTAGCAGAAACCCAAGTTGCCGGTGCGCCCAGCAGTTGTCCAGGAATAAGACGGAGGCTCTCGGGATTGCTGAGGGGTACGCCTGGCTGAGGGAATTTCCCAGCGAGGGCTGAGGCCGGGCCAGACACCAAAACGGAAAAGGCAGAACCCGCAGCTTGATCCGGAGACGAAACAATTTCGCAAACGACGCCCTTCGCCGCCAAAGCGTCTCGCAGCCGGCCGGCAGCCCAACGGACAGGGTCGCTTGATGCGCACGGATTACCGCCCTCGATGACGATAGAAATCCGCGGGCTGGGGCCGGCAAGGACACGCTGGCTGAGACTCAGGGCCGTGATCGCGCCGCTGATCTTGAGGAACTCCCGGCGCTGCATGTTCGAAGACACGGCCTCCACTATAGATGGTCGCGAACGTGGGTCGCAATCAATTAGAATGCGGCTATCTTGATACACTCCGGCCGACATTTCCTGCAGATTCCCGGGCCCACCAACGTCCCTGATCGAGTCCTGCGTGCGATGCATCGAGCCGTGATCGATCACCGCAGCCAGGAGTTTTCCAGGCTGGGTTCCGAGGTGCTGGAAAATCTCCGCCCCGTCTTTCAAACCCAGGGCCCGGTGATTATCTACCCGTCCTCGGGCACCGGCGCATGGGAAGCCGCAATCGTAAACACCCTCTCCGCGGGTGACAGGGTATTGATGTTTGAGACCGGGCACTTCTCCCAACAGTGGCGTCAACTCGTGGAGCGGTTCGGCATCGTCGTGGACTATGTGCCCGGCAACTGGCGCCGGGGCGCCTCTGTGGCGGAGTTAGCTACCCGGTTGGACTCCGATCACAACCACAACTACAAAGCCGTGATGGTGGTTCATAACGAGACCTCGAGCGGAGTCACCACGTCGATCGCAGATCTGCGCCAGCAGATGAATCGGTCGAACCATCCGGCGCTGCTGATGGTCGATACCATCTCGTCGCTGGGCTCCATCGACTACCGGCACGACGAGTGGGCCGTGGACGTGACTGTAGGCGGATCTCAGAAAGGCTTGATGCTGCCGCCGGGCTTGAGTTTCAACGCCGTCTCGGAAAAAGCATTGGCCGCCAACAAAACCGCGAAATTACCCCGTTCCTACTGGGACTGGCAGGAGATGCTCAGCTTCAATCGCAACGGCTTCTTCCCCACCACCCCTGCGACCACGTTGCTCTATGGCTTGCAGGAGGCGCTGAGGATGCTCCACGAAGAAGGGCTGCCCAATGTATTTCGCCGTCACCAGCGTCACGGGGAGGCCACGCGCGCTGCAGTGCGAGCCTGGGGTTTGGAAATCGTGTGTGAAGATCCGCGCGAATACTCGAGCGCCCTCACTGCTGTGTTCATGCCGGAGGGGCATGACGCGGATCAGTTGCGGAGCATCATTCTTGAGAATTTCGACATGTCTCTCGGGTCCGGTCTCTCCAAACTCGCCGGAAAAGTATTTCGCATCGGGCATCTTGGCAGCTTCAACGACCTCATGCTCGCGGGAACCCTCAGCGGAGTGGAAATGGGCCTTAGGTTGGCCGGGGTGCCTCACCAGCCCGGAGGAGTGACGGCCGCGCTTCAATCCCTCGCCCCCACCGGCCACTAGCATGGATACACTCACACCACTTCCGCGGAGTTCCCATGCCAAACCCATCGACACCTTTCCGCAAGCGGCGCAACTCGAACAAGAGTTAAAGCAAAACATTAAGGGTGAAGTCCGGTTCGATCGCGGCAGCCGGGCCATGTACTCGACGGATGGCTCAAACTACCGCCAGATCCCTATTGGGTTGGTGGTCCCCCGCGACGCAGACGACGCGGTTGCTGCCATGGCGGCCTGCCGCAAATACGGAGCCCCGGTCCTGGCGCGCGGAGCCGGCACCAGCCTGGCCGGTCAATGCTGCAATGTCGCCGTGGTGTTCGATTTCACCAAGTACATGAATCGGATCCTCGAGCTCAATCCCGAGCAACAGTTTGCGCGGGTGCAACCAGGAGTCGTGCTCGATACGCTCCGCAATCAGGCTGAGGTCTATAAGCTGACGTTCGCACCCGATCCTTCGACCCACAATCGCTGCACCATTGGCGGCATGATCGGAAACAACTCCTGCGGTACGCACTCGTTGCTGGGGGGCAAAACGGTCGACAATGTCGAGGAGCTTAGCATCCTGCTCTACGACGGAACACAGATGACGGTCGGTGCGACCACGCGCGATGATGTCCAGCGCATTCTTCGCCAGGGCGGCCGCGAGGCGGAGATTTATCAGGCCCTCCTCGACATCGGCGATCGATATGCAGGCCAGATACGAGCCCGCTTTCCGAAGATTCCCAGGCGTGTATCCGGTTACAACCTCGACTACCTGTTGCCCGAGCAATTCAACCTGGCGCGCGCGCTGGTTGGCACCGAGGGCACATGTGTAACCGTGCTCGAAGCCAAAGTAAAGCTCATCCCCAGTCCACAGCATCGCGCGCTGGTTGGTATCGGATATCGCGATGCCTTCATCGCCGCGGATCATGTTCCGGAAATTCTCAGCTTTCATCCGATCGGGTTTGAAGGTTTCGAAGGAAGCATCGTGGATGGGTTACGCGCCAAGGGTGCTGCCAAGCTCGAGCTGCTTCCCCAGGGCCGGGGCATCGTGCTGGTGGAATTCGGCGCAGATGATCCGGATCATGTGCGCGATCTCGCGCAACAGCTCCTAGACCGTCTGAAGCAAACGCCGGACGCACCCAACACGCGCCTCTACACCCCGGCCGAAGCGCGACATGTCTGGCAACTGAGCGAGTCCGGGCCGAGGGCCGCGGCTTTCGCGCCGGGAGCGGCACCCCAATGGGAGGGATGGGACGATGCAGCAGTAGCCCCGGAAAAACTGGGCAGTTATTTGCGCGATATCCGCGCCCTCATGGATCAATTCGGCTACGAGGGCGCCTTCTACGGGCATTTCGGGCACGGATGCATCCACATGCGGGTTAGCTTCGATTTCCAGAGCGAAGCCGGTATTCGCAAATACGGTGAGTTCGTCGAAAAGGCAGCAGACCTGGTGGTTAGCTACGGAGGTTCGCTCTCCGGCGAGCACGGTGACGGGCAATCGCGCGGGGCCTTGCTCCCGAAGATGTTCGGGCCCGAGCTAATGAACGCCTTCCGCCAATTCAAGGCGGTCTGGGATCCGCAGAACAAACTGAATCCTCATAAAGTTGTCGATGCCTACCTGCCAACAGAAAATCTGCGCCTGGGCGCGGACTACAAACCTCTGCAACCGGAGACGCATTTCAAGTTTCTTGAGGATAGCGGCTCCTTCGCCAACGCCGCCGCCCGCTGCATTGGAGTGGGCGCCTGCCGCAAGCTCGACAGCGGCTCCATGTGTCCCAGCTATATGGTCACGCTGGAAGAAGAGCATAGTACGCGCGGGCGGGCGCACATGTTGTTCGAAGTCCTGCAGGGCGAGGTGATCGACGGTAACTGGAGGAACGAACAGGTGAAGCAGGCACTCGACCTGTGTCTCGCATGCAAAGCCTGCAAGTCAGAGTGCCCGGCGAACGTCGATCTCGCTACCTACAAAGCCGAGTTTCTATCGCATTATTACGAACACAAGCGACGCCCATTGCATGCGTATGCGTTCGGCATGATTGATCGCTGGGCTCAACTGGGATCGCACGCGCCGCGCCTTGCCAACTTCATGAGCACTGCTTCAAAGCCGCTGATACAAAGAGCGCTGGATATCGCTCCGCAGCGCCAGATGCCGCGTCTTGCCCCGCGCAGCTTTCAGCAATGGGCACGCAAGCACCGCGTCCCTGTATCCGGAGACAGCGTACTTCTGTGGCCGGATACTTTCAACAACTACTACAAACCGGAAACCAGCCAGGCTGCCCTGGAAGTACTAACGCATGCAGGATTCAACGTCATGGTCCCGCAAAAGCACCTTTGCTGCGGACGGCCGCTCTACGACTTCGGCATGCTGGATAAGGCCAGACAGTATTTGCAGCAGATTCTTGAGACGCTTGCACCCGAGATTGACGCAGGCCTACCCATCGTTGTTCTGGAGCCAAGCTGCGCTTCGGTCTTTCGCGACGAATTGCTCAATCTGTTTCCTGAAGATGCACGCGCTGGCCGCCTGCGGAAACAGACTTTTCTGCTGAGCGAATTTTTGCAACATCATGCCCCCGGCTATAAGCCGCCGCAGTTGTCGCAAAAGTTGCTCCTCCACGGACATTGTCATCACAAAGCCATCATGAAGATGACCGATGAAGAAACGCTGCTACGCAAGACGGGAGCTGACATCAAAACCCTCGACGCCGGCTGCTGCGGTATGGCCGGCCCCTTCGGCTTTGCCAAGGAGAAGTATGCAGTATCTCAGGCGATCGGGGAGCGGGTGCTCCTGCCGGCGGTGAGGGCGGCGGAGCCGGAGACAACCATCGTCTCCGACGGATTCAGTTGCCGCGAGCAGATAGCGCAAGCAACTGGAAGAAAAGCAATTCATCTAGCCGAGGTCTTACAGCAAGCACTGCATCACTGAAGTTCAGCCGTCCCTGCGGGACTGTTTTTTGCAACCGGTTGGTTCTCACGCAGACTCCCTCGCCCCGTATATACAAAAGTGGAATAATGTATATATCGGGGGATCGGCCACAATGGCTGTCACAATCACTTCGATTCGACTCGACGCTCGCCTTGCCGACGAGGCGGCCAAGATCCTTGGGGTGAAATCGCGAACCGAAGCCGTTCACATCGCACTCAGGGAAATTGTTGTACTTAAACGTTTCAAATGTACTCATCGCCCTGACAGACGTGCTCCTTCGGAGCACGTCTGATAACCTCAGACCGGCCGGATTTTGAACTCATTGCCTCGTACAAAGCCGCCAAAGGTCTCAACCTCGAGATCTGGCAGCCAACGTCATCTCCGCACAAACTCGCATATCCCGGCAGAATTCATCGATCCGTTTGCGATCTGTGTCCCATGAGCACATAAACCGCGCCGCGCCTCCGATGAACGTATAAAACTTCCATCCCCGTTGACGCATAGCCTCGAGAATCTCATCCGAGGAGTTGACGAATACCGCATTCGCCTCGGGCTGCGAAACAAGATCGACTCCCGGAATCCCCGACAAACCATCCGCCAGGTACCGTGCGCACTCATTCGCATGAATGGCGTTGCGCAGCCATGCTCCGGTCTCCAGCATCCCCACCCACGGAGCAGCCAGAAAACGCATCTTTGACGCAAGCTGTCCTGCCTGTTTGCACCGGTAGTCAAAATCTTCAGCCAATTTCTGATTGAAGAACAGTATGGCCTCTCCTACCGCCATCCCATTCTTGGTGCCGCCGAAGCAAAGCACATCGACGCCGCTTTTCCAGCTCAGATCCGCCGGCGCGCACCCAATGCTTGCGCAGGCATTGGCAAAACGAGCTCCGTCCATATGGAGTCGCAGTCCGTGTTCTTCGCAAACCGACGAGAGAGCGTGCAGTTGCTCGACGGTATAAACACGGCCTGTTTCGGTGGACTGACTGATGGTAACCGCACGAGGTTTGGGGAAATGAATATCCGTCCGATTGGTCGCGATCTGGCGAAGAGCCGCGGGCGTCAATTTTCCATCTTCGCTTTCTGCGACCACCAGCTTGGAACCATTAGAAAAGAACTCAGGCGCACCACATTCGTCGGTCTCCACGTGGGCCGACTGACAGCAAATCACCGAATGGTAAGACTGGCAAAGCGAAGCGAGGGCCAGGGAGTTCGCTGCGGTGCCATTAAAGGCAAAGAACACCTCGCAGTCGGTCTCAAACAATTCTCGAAAGGCGTCCGCTGCCGCTGCGGTCCACGGGTCGTCGCCATAGCCGGAAACGTGGCCATGGTTGGCCGCTCCCATCGCGGCCCAAACTTCAGGGCAAATCCCGGAATAGTTGTCGCTGGCAAATTGCTGTACAAGATCGGTGCTCTTGATATCCGCCATATGTTCCTATTTTAGGCTCTCCAGTGAGCCGGGAACCCACAGCACGAAATCCTTGCAAACAGGACAGAGGCCATTCGAAGCAGCAGAGACCGACAGGCAGAAGGAGCCAGGAGCGCATATTTGCCTCTTCTGTATTAGGGGGGATCATTCGCGCAGGGGGATGCGCGCTTCACAATATCGCGGCCATCAGGAGAACGTCAACTGTCCCCTGGTAACGGCGCGCAACTCGCCGTCCACCTATTTCTCCGTGGTGTCTCCTCACCAAAAAACACTGGGACTGCTACGGCTTATGCCGTGATCAGTCCCAATGGGGTGGGTAGGCCAGGTCTGAGGTCGGGGGGCGTCCGTACTACATCTTCCGAGCTTCCCGCAACCAGGGAAGCTCGTTGAAGTGCGTTGTCTTGCTACGTCGACTGCTTAGTTCGAGACCTCAGCCGTTTGCGTCGGGCTTTGCGAAGCCTTCAAAGCCATCCGCTGCTTTTCCAGATCCACATTCTCTGTTTCCAGCTTCTTCTTCTCCTCCATCAGCCTCTTGTTGGAGGCATCCAGCTTCTGCGCTTCTTTGAGCAGTTCCTGGTTCTTCTTGACGATCGCGCGCTGGGTGTTGACCTGATCGATCAAGACCTTGTTCTGGTCAGCGAGTTTCGCACGCAGGGCCGAATAGTCCACGGACGCATCGTTCGCGTTCGCAGGCAGCATCGTGCTGGAATTGGAAGAGCTGTTGCTCTGGCAGAAACCTGGTATGGCAGAGAGAGACAACAACAGGGCACATGTCGGAAGAAAACGCATAGTAGTACACCTCATTCCCGTAGGTTGAACTTCATCGAGCGGCGCCCGAAAATGTTCCGGGCAGCGTGGCTTCGATTGGCCCTATCCTAACCAACCCGCACCGTCCTGGCAGTATCACTTTCGGACTATCAATAAGGACGGACAGGCCATCCAGGACCTTACACGGCTTTGCGTCGCAATCGGGAAACGATAGATGCCACGAGAGTTACCTGAGGGCGGTCCAACATTTTCAAGGCTCCCCGCTTTTAATCTAAAGTAACCACCCTCAAGCCGCGTTCCGTGAAGAAGACTTGACCGTGAACCTTCTGCGTTGCTGGAAGGTTCGGTGACAAAGATCAAATTCAAGCACAGGTAACCTCTGCCGGAGCGCTTCGACTCGACCCTTGTCGGCAAAAATCAACAGGAGTACCGTGGTTACATCGTTATGTACGACCTGAGGGCGAATATGAAACCCATTTCCATCCTGCCGCTCGCCATCGTGCTTGCGACCACCAGCGCTATTGGGCAAGACACTGTTTTGCATCGCAGCGCAAAACCCGCATCGCTAACCCTCTCGTCTCCGCGCACCCTGAGTGCCGATTGCCCCGTGGATTTGAAGGTGAACCATGGCCCTTCTTTCCAAAAGAGAGACACTGACTACGGCCCATTCACGCCTCCCACCCCAGCGGTTCAGGAACAGAGGATTCAGCTCATCATGACCAATCCGTCACCCAAAGAAATCGTGGGTGCGCAAATCACCGTCCACGGTTTCAGCGATAAGTGGAGAGCCATTCCCCTGGCAAGTGCAACGAGTACCCCCGATCTTACAAAGAGGGTCAACATAGCCCTCAAGCTGAAGGGAAACGATCACGCTTCGAGCGACCTGTCACTCCGTCGATTTACCTCTGTAGCGTATGTGGATCTCGACTCGCTCACCTATGCGGACGGCGCCACCTGGAAGGTCTCCTCACCCGGCGCCTGCAGTGTAACCCCCGACCCACTTATGCTTGTCAGCGCGGCACGATAGCTGCCCATTATTGCGGAGCGAACCCAGTCATGGGTAAGCTCCGCTAACTCACAAATTTCTCACCTCGCCCTTGCTCGTTGCGTGGAAGCCCGGACCAGCAGCGCCGGATCAAGAATGATGCTCGTACTGCCGGGGCGGACCTTCGATTCCATCAATTTCAGCAGGATATGTCCCGCATGCTCCCCGATCTTTTGGCTATGTTGATCGACGGTGGAGAGCGGGACACGCAAAGAACCGTCGTAGTGCAGATTCCCGCACCCTATCACGGCGATGTCCTCAGGAATGCGCAGCCCCGCTTCCAGAATCGCGTTCATGGCGCCGATCGCCAGCGGATCGTTATAGCAGAAGACACCGTCCAGCATGGGCGTCTGCTTAAGGAGAGTTCGCATGGCATGGGCACCCTGGAACGTTTCTGTATCGACGGTGAGCCCGGCAGCGACATAGCGGTCGGAATAGGGAAGGCCTCGGCGCAATAACGCGCTCTTATAACCCTCAAACCGGCGGATGCCCGTGCTCACGTGCGGTCCCTTTATGTGCCCGATGGTTTTGCAGCCCTGATTGATCAGATGTTCGGTCGCCATCCGGCCTGCAGCCTCGTCATCGATGCCGACAAAATTTGCCGACAGCCCCGGAAATTCCCGATCGATCAGCACATAGTGCTGTCCCTGACGAACGGCCTTCCAGATATCTTCCTCGTCCAGGGTGACCGGCTGCACAATGCGGGGCCGCCCTTCACGCCGCATCTTTATCACAACCTGGGGAAACTTCGCTTCGAGGACGTCACCGCCAAAGCCGGCATCGGCCACCTCGGCTGGGGGCAGGGAGTCTGCGCCGGCGACGCAGACAACGACGGTCACGTCGATCTCTTCCTCACCCAATGGGGGCATAACGTCTTCCTGCGCAATGCCGGAAACGGTACCTTCCGCGATGAGACCAAGGAGCGTGGTCTTTATCGGCCAGAATCGCGATGGAGCACAGGATGCGCGTTCGTCGATTATGACCGGGATGGCCATCTCGATCTTGCCGTGGCCAACTATGTCGATTTCAAAGCGCAGGATTCGCCACCGCCGCGCACCAGCAGCGGCTGTAACTGGAAAGGCATGCCTGTCCCCTGCGGTCCCCGCGGTCTCAAAGGCGAGACCATGACTCTGTATCACAACGATGGACACGGACACTTCCTCGACGTCACCAAACAGGCCGGCTTCGAGACTCTACATGAGTATTACGGGTTCACAGTCCTGACCGGCGATTTCGATAACGACGGCTGGCCCGATATCTACATCACCTGCGACTCCACCCCCAGTCTGTACTTTCACAACAAACACGACGGGACCTTTGAAGAGATGGGTCTCGGCAGCGGACTCGCTGTGAACGAGGACGGCCACGAGCAGGCCGGCATGGGGGCCGCAGCCGCCGACTACGACGGCGACGGACGCCTGGATATTTACAAGACCAATTTCTCCAACGACACCGATACGCTCTATCGAAACATCGGGAATAACACCTTCGATGACGTCACCAGCGTTGCCGGTCTTGCGGTGCACACCCAGTACGTGAAATGGGGCGCCGCCTTTCTCGATTTCGACAATGATGGATGGCCCGACCTGTTCATCGCCGACGGCCACGTGTATCCGTTCGTAGAGAAATACAATCTCGGAGAAGAGTTCAAACAGCCGCGGCAATTATTCTGGAATCGCGGCGACGGCCAGTTCTTCGATATGTCCACGTCCGGTGGCGCTGGCATTACGGCAAAACACGCGTCCCGCGGTATTGCACTCGGCGACCTCGACAACGACGGCTCTCAGGAGATTGTTGCCGTGAATCTCTTCGAGCCTCCCTCCCTGCTGAAGAACTTCGGGCCGAGGGGCAACGCGCTGCTCGTGCGCGCGGTAACCGCTTCCGGCCGGGACGCCGTGGGTGCGCGATTAACCCTGATGGTCGGCAAGCGGAAGGAGATCGATGAAGTTCGCAGCGGCGGATACCATATCTCCCAGGGAGATTTCCGCGTGCACTTCGGCATGGGCCACGCCACAAAGGCAGATCTGACGATCCGCTGGCCTGACGGTCCTGTAGGCAACGTGGAGACCATCCCGGGCGTGAACGCCAATCAGTGGATCGTGGTTCGCGAAGGCCGTGGTATTGTCGAGGGCCACCCCTTCACCCACGACACTCCGTAGCCCAATATCCACTCTTCCCAAGCACAACTGATAGCGATTCAGCGATTTCGGCAAAAAACGGATGCAGAAGATCCGGTACAATAACCGTAACTAAAAATGCGTCCGGTCACCAAACTGCGCGCGAGCATATTCGGGCGATAGTCCAGTTCCCGGACCAGCTTGAGGACCCGCTCCCCCGTTTCCTCAGGAATATCAGGACTATTTAGACACCGTAACGATCGAAACTCCAAGGTCCTTAGATTGTAGCGGGCTGGCGCTTGGCTTTTGTTGTGAGTGCAAGTACGCCGGCCATTTTCCATGTCATTATTCATCACGAGGATAGTTAACTTGAAGTTAGTCCACTCTGCTATCGTCACCACCGCCATGCTCCTCGCCTGTGTCGCGCCACCCTCCTTCGCGCAGGTAGAGGGTGAGCATATCGGCGTTTCTTCCGCGCATCCCGTTGCGGCCATCCAGGATACCGAGACCCCCGCCCAGCGGGACGCCCGCATGGCTTGGTGGCGGGACGCGCGCTTCGGCATGTTCATCCACTGGGGCCTTTACTCCATCCCCGCAGGCACCTGGAACGGCAAGCAGATCCCGGGCATCGGCGAGTGGATCATGAACAACGCCTCCATTCCGGTGGCGGACTACAAGGCTCTCGCATCGCAGTTCAATCCCACGGCATTCAACGCGCACGACATCGTCGCCCTCGCCAAATCGGCCGGCATGAAATACATCGTCATCACCGCCAAACATCATGACGGCTTCGCCATGTTCGACTCCAAAGCCGACCCCTTCAACATCGTCGCCGCCACGCCCTTCCATCGCGACCCGATCCGCGAGCTGGCCGAGGAGTGCCAGAAGCAGGGCATGAAGCTCGGCTTCTACTACTCGCAAGATCAGGACTGGACAGCGCCCGGCGGCGCCGCCTACAAGACCGACCATCATGACCTTCCCTCGCATCATTGGGATCCGGCGCAGGACGGCGACTTCGCCACTTACCTCCATACCAAGGCCATTCCGCAGATGAAGGAGCTGCTGACCAACTATGGCGATTTTCCCGTCGTCATCTGGTTCGATACGCCAACCCCGGACATGACGCCCGCGCTGGCCGGCGAGATCGTCACCCTGCTCAACCAGCATCCGAACCTTATCTGGAACAATCGCTTCGGCGGAGGCTACAAAGGGCGACACCGAAACACCCGAGCAGTACATCCCGGCGCAGGGCTATCCCGGCCGCGACTGGGAAGCCTGCATGACCATGAACGACACCTGGGGCTACAAGTCCTACGACCATAACTTCAAGTCGACCGAGACCCTGCTGCGCAACCTCATCGACATCGCCAGCAAGGGAGGGAACTACCTGCTCAACATCGGGCCCGACTCCAAGGGCGTCGTCCCTCCAGCCGAAGTCGAGCGTCTCCACCAGGTAGGCGAATGGCTCGCCGTCAACGGCGCCGCAATTTACGGCACACAAGCCACCCTCTTCGGACCCGAAGCCGGCAGCTTCAGCACCACGGAGAAGGACAAAGAGGGCAAGCCGAAGTTCATCCCCAGCTGGAACTGGCGCTCCACGACCACGGCCGACAAGATCTACATCGAGCTTTTCGTCTGGCCGCATGGCAGCTTTCATTTGCAGAGCGTCCCCCGGCCCGTCACCAGCGCTTATTTGCTCGCTGATCCGGAGCACAAGCCGCTAAAGGTGACGCAAACAGGAGGGGGTGTCGACATCCAGCTACCCGCAAAGGCGCTCGATCCCATAGCGACCGTGCTGGTCTTGAACACTGGCACCGCTTCCGCGGCCCTCCGGTAAGCGACATCGTCGAGACGTCGGCCACCCGTCAAGAAAGGCGAACCTGGTTCATGTTTACTCAGCGTCTTGTAAGCGCTTTTTGCCTGCTCGCAGCCCTAGCATCTCCGCTGAACCTGGTTGCGCAGTCGAGCACTGCGCCCACAGCATCGGACAGCGCCGAGTCTTTGGCCGGCGTGTGGCAGAAGGCAACCGCAAAATACGATGGCCCTCGCAGCGCAATCCTGGCTGACGTAGATCGCGGAGACTACGAGGGCCCCTTCCGTCCCGATTGGAATTCTCTCTCCCAGTACAAGGTTCCCGACTGGTACCGGGATGCGAAGTTCGGCATCTTCATTCACTGGGGCGTCTATTCTGTCCCTGCATTCGGCAGCGAGTGGTATCCCCGCCAGATGTACATACAGGGCTCGAAGGAGAACGAGCATCACGTAAACACCTACGGCCCGCTGACCAGGTTCGGTTACAAAGATTTCATTCCCATGTTCAAAGCCCAGAAGTATGATCCCCAGGCCTGGGCACAGCTCTTCAAAGAATCAGGAGCACGCTATGTTGTCCCCGTCTTTGAGCACCATGACGGTTTCCAAATGTACGACAGCAACCTCTCTGACTGGACGGCCGTCAAGATGGGACCGCATCGCGACCTGGTAGGCGACCTGGAGAAAGCCGTACGAGCCCAGGGCCTTTACTTTGGGGCGTCGTCCCATCGCATCGAGCACGATTGGTTCATGGACGGCGGCCGCAGCATCCCCTCCGACGTTAATGACCCGCAATTCGCTTCTTTTTACGGGCCGGCGCAGATTCAGCTGCAGGATAGAAAAGAAGGTAACGGGAGCAATCTGGAGGATGACTGGACCTACGTCAGCCCCGCTTACGCCAACGACTGGCTGGCACGCGACGCGGAGATAGTCCAAAAATACCATCCCGACATCATCTTTTTCGACTGGTGGATTGGGCAGCCCTACGTTCGTCCTTATCTGGCGAAGTTCGCCGCTTACTATTACAACGAATCCAGCAAACGTGGGCCCGTGGGGATCATTACTTACAAGTGGGTCGACATGCAGAAAGATTCGGGCGTGTTGGACATCGAGCGCGGCCAGCTAGACCAAAAGCTCGACCGCGTCTGGCAGACCGACACTTCGGTCAGCAACAAGTCCTGGGGCTACATCGAGCACGACACCTACAAAACCCCGGAATTCATCGTCCATCAACTGGTGGACATCGTGAGCAAGAATGGCAACCTGCTGATGAATATCGGGCCCCGTTCCGACGGCACCATCCCGGATGAGGTGCAGCACGTATTGCTCGACGTGGGTAGTTGGCTCAAGGTCAACGGCGATGCCATCTACGGAACCCGCCCCTGGAGCACCTACGGAGAAGGGCCAACCAAGGTCGCAGCCGGGTCCTTCCAGGACACCAAGACTCAGGAATACACCCCGGAGGACTTCCGCTTCACCACCAAGGGCAACAACCTCTATGCGATCGAGCTCGCGTGGCCCTCAGGCAATGAAACCATCATTCATTCCGTAGCAGGGAACGCGCTCAGAGGAAGGCAAATTCAATCGGTAGGCCTGCTGGGTACAATTGCACCGCTCACCTATAAGCTCCAGGCGGACGGGCTCCACATCCAGTTGCCATCGAAGCCCAGACAAGGCTACGCCTACGCCTTTCGCATTGCGCTGGACAATGCACCGCAATAAAGCTCCAAAATGGCGCCCAGGTGCCATTTGCGGCGCCAAATGGCGCTTCCGTGACGCCGATCAACCTTAGAGGTTGGTCGATGAACAAGGCATGCACAGCCAAACCGCACCTACCCACCGCGTTTACATGAAGTTCGTTTTCATCAACGGGTGGCAGGTCTCTTTTCTTGAGGCCGATCTGACGACCTCGCTGCCCTCAAGGTTGGCTTTTACGGATCCTGAAAAGATCAGAAAGTTAGCTCAACACGGCGGAGCCTTAGGCGCGTCTGAGGCGCGCGCCTTGTTCGAATACGCGCTCATCAAGGGGCGCGGAGGAATTTATCTCGACTTGACGGTGGAGCAATATACCCTCCTGAAAAGACCCGTTGCCCTTCCGTGACCCGATACGGATTACCAGCTCACGGGCTGCCCCCGCTGTAATGTCCGGACGCGGATACCGCTTCCTGCGAGCTGCTCCTCCAGCTGTTTCGGATGGCCGGTAAGCATGGGGAAAGTCCCGTAATGCATGGGGATGATCTCCTTGACGCCCAGCATCCGGCCGGCGTAAGCAGCCTGCTCCGGACCCATGGTGAAGTGGTCCCCAACGGGTAAGAACGCTAGCTCCGGATGGTAAATCTCACCGTACAACTTCATGTCGGAAAAAATGGCCGTATCCCCGGCAAAGTAGGCGCGCCGGCCATCCTTGAACGTCAAAATATATCCCGCCGCTTCGCCCCCGTAGATAGTGTGATCGCCATCCTGGATAGAAGAGCTATGCAACGCGTGCGTCATCGTGAGTTTCACAAAACCCAAATCCACTGTGCCACCCTTGTTCATGCCGACCGTATTCTTCACCCCTTTGGAGGCTGCCCAGGAAGTGATTTCGAAAATGCCAACCACCTTGGAGTCGAACTTGTTCGCCAACTGCACCAGGTCCGCCATATGGTCGAAGTGTCCATGCGAAACGGCAATAGCATCTGCCCGTTTGATTTCATAGCTCACCGGGTAGGCTGGATTTCCCGTAATCCAGGGATCCAAAACCAATACTTCTCCAGCCTCAAACTGAATCTCAAAAGCGGCGTGTCCCAGCCAGGTAATCTGTATCATGCTCAATCCTCAAGCTCCCTTCTCGTCACTATGATGCATTGCCGCCATGCACCGCAAGTTTTGTCAAACGGACCCAGCAACCTCAAAGGGAATCTGACGGGGCCCCACGTTCGCGACTGTGTACGTGGGCCGAAAAAGATGGGGCGCCGCCCCTTCCAACGCTATTGATACTCGGGCAAAAGTGCGACCAGGAGCTAGGATCCTGCTGGATGGAGTGAAAGCATTTGAATGAATCCACTTTCGGCCCATGTACGCTTGGGCGAACATGGGGCACAGGTCCAGAACCAAAAGACCGTTACTTGGGAGACGAAATTCCTTCGCCAGATTCTTTCACAATCCTAATTTGGCGAAGACATCCTAGTCACCCGCAAACCTCACTTTGCCTGCAACGTGAACGACTGCGCCGCCGTTCCATTGCAATCGTACTGTTGCAATGGGATAAGAACCGAAGACGAGGCGCCGGGAACATCCAGGCATTTCGAACTATTGCGCGCCATAAATTTGTAAGCCCCATTTTCCACCGAGACCGGCATCCACTCCTGGTTAGTTGCGCCGGCAAAGTTCCACAGTTGAATGCCCACCTGGTTCGCCGTAGCCCACGGTCCTCCGGTCACTTGCAAAACGGCGTGAACACCCGCACTACTCAAGGCATTGCGATTCACCACCTGGTAATACCCGCTGTCCGTAGGCTGGAACTGCCACTCCTGGTTAGCCTGGGCGCCACCGCAGGTGTACTGCTGAATAACGGTTCCATTTGCATAACCCCACGAAGAAGCATCGACGCACAGAGTGCTGTTTTTATTCACGATGTTGTACCACGCAGTCGCCGAGATCGTGGAACCGGATCCCGCGCCAGCTCCCACAGCCGGATTGGAGCCGGCCGAGGCGACGACTGGGCCGACAGCCATTCCATTGGCGCTGGCCTTCGCCAGCCACGCTGGGTATTCCGCTCTTTCCGCCTGCAGGCTGATGGGATTAGCGGAGATGGATGCATTCGTCGAATAGTAACCATTATTGGCCGGAAAATATTCGTCGTTCCGGTATCCGTCCCAGGCACATCGGGCCGCCCAGCACATCCATCCCACCGTATTGTCATGCATATTGTTGTTGTACATGGATCCATTTTGGATGTTCCCATACACATCGTAGAGAGAAAGTCCTACATTCTGCGCAAAGATCTTCGTTCCATTCGAGAGCAAGCCGCTCGCGATCACTCTGTTGTTATAGGCCACGTTGTCGTGCCCAGCTCCGAATTCGATGCCCATGTTGACCGTGGCCACGATTTGATTGTTGTAAACATTGTTAAAGGAGGAAGCGGTGGCCACGGTATCGCTCCCCGAGCCATCGGTGGTAAAGCCTCCCCCATTGTAGGAACCCTCCGCCGGATTGTAGCCATAGGCTCCCTGGATATAGTTGTCGTGGATTTCCGCGGGGCTGCTCGCAGTACCGCCCGCATCGTACATGTTGATGTTCTCGTTGACCAGGCTCTGGAACGGATAGTTCACAATTTCATTCCACGCTATCTGGATCCCGGGTACGGAAGCCATGTTGCTCAACTGGAATGCATGCGCCCACTGCCATTGGTTCTCGCCCGGCAAGTAACCGTGGTTCCCGTCACTTTCAAGCCCCAGAATATTGCGGCCGCGATTACTGAAGATCGTAACCGTCTCGGTGCCGTCACGATTCCCGCCATACCCGCGCACATAGACCCCGAACCGCACACTCTCGAAGTAACAGTGCTCCACGTCCAGCAGAGCAGGGTTCTGAGCATCGACAAACAACCCATTCGCCTGGCCTTTCACATTGGCATTCACCCCAATGCCAATCACATTCTTGACCGTCAGTTGATTCCCGTAATAAGGATCGTTAATCAGGTCACTGGGGCCGGTCACATATGAGTTCTGGATCACCACCGGGTCCTTGGTGGCAATGGTCACCGCGGATGTCTGCGGATCCGTACTTTTCCAATTACCGGAATACGTACCTCCCTGGGTGATGGTCACGGGGCCGCTCCATTGGATGTTGCCGATCGAGCTGGCTACGATAGCAGTTGCCGTTTGTCCCTGGTAGCTCGCCGTAATGGCAGCGTTACCCGTAGCCGATCCCGAGACGACCCCACTCCCGGAAACGCTGACCACTCGGGCATCGGAGGAACTCCAGAGGACACCGCCGCTCACATCGTTGGAGGAGCCGTCCGCGTACGTTACCGTTGCCGCAAGCTGTGTCGTGCCCCCTATCACCACCGTTGGCTGGCTGGGTGAAATCGAGAGTGCGGTCAACGATTGGCCTTCGCTCAGGGATGGTCGAAGCAAGCCAGCGAACCCCAGAAGTAGCACGAAACACAGCGGGTTCCGCACCCGGGATAACACGCTGCGGGGGGAGAGATATTTCACCATCGCGACCTCACATGAATTTCAAGTCATGCGCCTACTGCTCTGCGCACCACAGGTTGCAGGCAGACGCCGTCCTGGGCGTTGAAAGGGCCCTTCCGGAATGCAGCCGCATGCTTAAGAAGCAGGGAGGTTCAATCGATGCTCGCGAAGGAACGAAGCGTAAAGATGCGTGCCTGAACGCTGTGTCGCCCATAACCTGCCCGCGTGCGCCCGCCCTGACGAATCCGCCAACCTATGGGCGCCGCGGTGAGGGTTATTTGTCTTCGAGGTCTATATCGACTGTCCGTTGCGCAGCACAACCTTTGGGCGGGAAAAGTTCGGCAATTCGACTGAAACGGAACGCATGGGCGGTGGCAGAGGGGTACCGTCGTACGACGACGCCCTTCTTGCTGCACGCCCCCGTGGCGACTAACAAGAGTTCCGGGGAACACGAATGTGCCCGCTCAGTCAAGATATGTGTTCCATATTGAGATCGAGCTGGAGCGTGCACCGAACCGTTACGCTACGATCCAAGACCGCTCAGGCACAAAGCAAGTGAGGACGCACTGGAACTCATTTAATCTCCGGACGGTCGCGTCGGTATCACGTCCGGGCGGGGAGGCAGAGTAGGAGCGACGCCAAGATACTTCTTGGCCCATCCGCACATCGCGTCCATGATGGTGATCAGCTCTTTCCCTGAGTCGGTGAGGAAGTAGTCAACGCGAGGGGAAGGGCCCTCTGCATCACTGCGAGCGATCACTCCATCGCGCTCCAATTCGCGCAATTGTGCAGTCAATACCTTCTGGCTCACGCCCGGCAGCCGTCGAAGCAATTCCGCATGCCGCAAGGACCCAAACGCCAGGTGCCAAACGATGAGCACCTTCCATTTGCCGGAGAAAACATTTGATGTGGCCTGAACCGGGCATCCGAAGTGCGCCTTCACTTTGAACTCCTCAGTACAAGAATTCTCATTCACCTCGCCAGGGTCATCACTCAGTCGATTATAGAGGGAGAACCCCCTCCATCCTCTCAGTTCACGATGAACTCACTCATGCCAATCAAGCTGCCAGGCGCCCCTCAGGTACAAAATTGTGCCTACTTCCCGAGTTTCTCGCCCCGTTATACCCTCTGTCTCACCAGGGTTGCCTCGTTGGAGCACTCTCACGTTCCCCGAGTCGACGGACGGAGCACTTTATGGAAATTTCGGCCAATCCGTTTGCGGTATTGACGTTGATCTCTGCGCCCGCCGTGCTCACCAATGCCTCGTGTGTGTTGCTCTTCGGAACCGGCAATCGTTACGGACGAGCAATTGATCGGGTCCACGAGCTGTCCGCAATGATTGAAACAGCAAACCAGCTGATGCCCTCGGAACTCCATCTGCGCATTCGTCAGCTGGAAGCTTCCCAACAACGGACGGGTTTGATCGTGCGAGCGCTCACTTGTTTTTATGCTGCGGTGGCAGGCTTCGTATCCAGCACACTGATTTCTCTCGTTGGAGCGGTGATGGTGTCGGCCAGGGCAGAACACGGCGTGACACTCTGCTTTGTCATTGCGATGCTTACCGGAACCTTGGGGGTCTTTTCATTAGTCGTTGGGACGATCATGCTGGTGCGAGAGACGAGGTTCTCCTTTCGGATACTCCAAGAGGAGAACCAATTTCTTACCGACCGCGCGCACCAGCGCCTCCTGCAAAACCCAGAACTCTTACAAGGACATCTATGACCACCAATATTGCAGTCTCTCGCATCGACCCTCAAGACGTCGTCATCCTCTTCGCCGATCTTCAAGCTGGAATCGTGGAGCTCACCCAGACCAATCCGCTTCCTCGGCTAAAGACCGCCGTCCTGGCACTGGCGAAGTTAGCCAAACTGTTCAACATGCCAGCCATCGTCTCCGGTATCCCGGGCGAAGACGGGAGTCCGGCGAACGTTGTTCCCGAGATCGCCCAGGCTCTGGGGGAACTCCCCACTCATCACCGCACTACCTGCGATTCATTTCTCAATTCCGATATTGTGGCCGCAATCAACGGCACCGGCCGGAAGACGCTTCTCATAGCCGGTGTGGCCACCGAACTTGCCGTCCAGCTTCCTGCGCTGACGGCGTCCGATCGAGGATACCGGGTCTATGTGGTGCTTGATGCCTGCGGCGGTATGAGTGAGCGCACAGAACAAGCCGCTCTCCTCCGCATGACCCAAGCGGGCGCCACCACAGTCTCCGTCATGGCCTTGGCCGGCGAGCTTGCTGGGGACTTCCGCCAGCCGGCATCTCAACAGGCGATTGGAATTTTGTACGAGATGGCAAAAGCGTGACTAGAGTCCGAGTCCTCAACTCGGACTCTCTGCTTTGCGCTATCTTCCTGTTGTTTATCGCTGCTGCTAGCCACGCACAGGAGTTGCAGTCATGGAACGAAGTCGATCTGAGCGCGTCCTGGCGGCGCGTAGACCTCCTTGCACCTTTCGTCGCGCGTATCGAACCCGGCTCGCCGAATCCCGAACTTGCTGCCACCGGGCTCACCGCTGATCTGCCGCTCCGTTGGGGTTTGACCCTAACATCCGGCTATCTGTTCGCAGACCTGCCGCAAGGTCATGATCTCGTCCATCTGCCCCTGCTGGCTTTGACCGGGACAACCCATCTCCATCACGTCACGTTCGCCGACCGAAATCGATGGGAAAAGCTCATCGGTTTTCGGGGCAATCCGGTCCGTTATCGCAATCGCCTTTTGCTCGATTACCCGCTCGGTTCCGACGGTCGCGCCCACGCGTTCCTCGATGACGAGGTCTTCTTTAATCTTTCTGCGGCCAACTTCAACCAGAACCGCCTCCAGACCGGCGCGGGAGTACACCTTCACCCGCGCTTGCTGCTCGACCTCTACTACCTCCTAAGGAATCCAGGGTCCGGCCCAGCCACCCATGTTCTTGGCGCGACTTTGAAAGTCAGCCTCACCCGCCGTATGCCGAGCACTCTTCCCACTCACAACCCCTGAGGCTTGCCGCTATTCCCGTGGTATTGGAACAGTTGCGGCGGCCTTCGCAACTGCTGGGACACACAGAGACATGTCGGCCGAGGTCGTCGGTCGCATCTACAAATGCGACCTGGCCCCCAATGTGTCTCCCAGCTCTTAGGTTCTTCCTTGCTTGCTTGTCTGTTCCGAAAAATACGAATTCGCGATGATGATGTCTTGTCCATCACTCTCTAAAATCGAGTGCGTCGCGGTGATTGCCGTCAAGATGCCGCTCTGCCCGGCAATGTCCACAGGCTTCCCGACGACCAGCACCTTGCGGACATAAAACCCGGTCACAATGTTGCGTACGATCTCGCGCGTGCCCATGCCAAAAGCCAGTCCGAAGGCGAGGTGGATTCTCGCTATTTTGCTGTAACTCGCAGGGCGATCCTGCGATTCCTTTGGCGCCCTGCAAGAGTTGAGTTGTCCCCGATCGCATGCTCCTCACCGTAGCCCTCGGCCGTAAGGCGTAATCCATCGACACCGCGCTGAACCAACTCATGCATGACACTGGTTGCGCAAGCCTCAGGTTCGCTTCCTTGTTGCCTGTGTTGTCGGTGTAACCGCCAATCTTCACCTTCACCTTGGGATAGGGTTGAGGATGACTGCAATATTCTGCGACTGCTCGGTCGAGGAGTCCCGCAGCGTGGCCTTACCGGTATCGAACGTGATGCGATCAAAGTCGAACCAGGTGGTCTTGTCCACCGGCCTGGACCGGTCTTCGATGAAATCGAGGAGCCTGTTTTCAATGCCCAGGCTCGGGATGTTGAGCTCCGCGCCGTTGGGTAGCGTGCGCTGGATGAACTCACCGAGCAGCCCCAGCGCAGGGGTGGCCGGGCCTACCTCCGTAACGGAGGCTGCCGGCGCCCGTTCCCGGCTACTCCACCCGCGTGACACGAGCCAGGCGATTAACGCCAGTAGCAGAAGGCCTATCAGCGTGTACCCCACTTTCCTTCTGATGCCCTAGCTCGCAGCGGTCTCTGCCGTGGTCAATATGGCGGGGACGGAAACCGGGGAAAGGGCACGTGGGAAGCCCAAAGGAAGGAAGCCCTGAATCTTCGCGGCCTCATGCCGGATCATGTCGGCAAAATGCAGAAGGTGTGAGGCCGGCATCGCGAATCTCGTAGCCGAGGAAGCCCGCCGTCAGAGGCGCGGCCAGTGACATCAATTCACGTCCCGCGCCGGCGTCGAGGCCGGACTGGTGCCCAATCAGATCCTCTACGTGCGATTGTTGGCCGCGCAGCAGCAGAGAGGATAGTTTTGACCCCAGCTCCATCGCTGAAGACGACGCCCCCGCGCCCGAAGCGAGATTCGGGAGAGTATCAAGAATGTTCTGCGTATCGGCGGTCTTCACCGTTTGGAATACCTGACTCACAAAAACGGAATCTCCTGCGCGGCTCGCAATTCCAGCGGGCAAAGCCGCGACGCTACTCCCGATCCCCATCTGTACATCGGACAGTGCCGCCCCCAGCCTCTCAGCCACAGAACTTGTGACCTGCCGGGTTAGCAGGTTCATGATCGAGTCGACAATTGCCATCTTCACTCCCTCCGTTGTCTTTCTTCATTTGGTCTGAAACGGGCCCGCACAACATTTCCCAAAGACAGCAGCGTGCCGTCGTTCGAAAAACACGAACGCCCGGTTTTTCCCGGGTGCCATCGACGCCCGATCGCCATATCACGTTTTCCATGGCCGGCAAGTTCCCAGGGTGACAAAAAACGATCTTCGCCAAAGCCGCCTCCGTGTGAAGCGGCGGCCAAACAAAATGCCCTAGTCCTCTTATGAGCAGAGACAAGGAACTCGGGTAGAAAGTCACATTCTGCGGATGATCGCGAATGGCGCGAGCTCGATTTTGTGCCAATGTGACTTTTGCGCGCTGCCGATTGTCTTTCCTTAGCGAGGGGATCAGGAAACAGCAAGTGCTCAAAAAATCAAGGACCACCTAAGGCGGTAGAACTTTGAACGCAAGAAAAAAGACGGAGAGAGGTTGGTGGCATGTTCAGTTACACATATTCACTCGAGCATTTGCGTCGAATCGTGAAAAGGCCGCACATCTTCATTACCCTGGCAGTTGTTTTCTGCGCAGGGGGACGGGCCCATCAGGGCTGGGGGCAGGCGGCAAGCCCGACGCCCGGTCCCGATGTGCTTACCCTCTCAAATGGGGATCACCTCGCCGGAAAACTGGTGAGCGAGGCCAATGGGACCGTGACCTTTCATAGTGATGGCGCGGGCGACCTCAACCTCACCTGGGACAAGATCAAGTCCATCCAGACGGCAGGGAAGTTTGCCGTGATTCAGCAGGGGCAACGGGTCTCTCGAAAGACTGCCAATTCCCAGGTACTCCAGGGCGTTGTTGTCGCGGAGGAAGGGAAGGTTCGGGTAGACATGGGTGCGGAAGGAGGATCGAAGGAGATTGCGCAGCCCGCCGCCCAATACCTGATCGAAGAAGATACCTATACGAAAACGGTAAATGGCCACCCCGGCTGGGGCCACGGCTGGGCCGGGGTTTTGAGCGCAGGTGTAGCCGATGTGGAGGCGACGCAGAACAGTCGCACATTCACCGGGTCTGCGAATTTTGTACGGGCGATCCCCGGGGTAAGTTGGTTGGATCCGCGCAACCGCACCATGGCCAACGTTGCCGCGGCATATGGATCGCTTTCGCAGCCGGGTTCCGCCACCACCAAGACAAATATCCTTCATGCCGACGCGGAGCATGATTGGTTTCTGTCTCCGCGCCTCTACGCCCTGGTGGACACCTCGTTCGATCACAATTATTCCCAGGGACTGAGCTTGCAACAGATTTACGGTGGCGGGTTGGGGTTTGTCGTCTTTAAGACGCCTAAGGAAGAGTTTGACCTGAAGGGCGATATTCACTACGAACGGCAGCATTTCGGATTCACGCCGGGAATAGTACCGCCGGTGAAAACCCTGATAAGGATCTAATTGGAGCGAATATCGGCGATACTTACGTAGCCAAGCTAGCCCACGGCATTGCCTTTAACCAGGGCCTCGTGGTGACACCATCATTCAACACGCCGAGCGCTTATTCCGCGCTGGCTACAGCAGGCCTTACCTTTCCGGTTTACAAGCGATTGGGTTTCAACCTGTCGGCCCTCGACGACTTCCTGAACGATCCTGCGTTCGGCAGTAAAAAGAACTCCTTCCAGTTTAGCGCCGGAATCACTTACGCCCTGAAGTAACGGTATTGTGGCGGTTGGGTTATGGAGACAAATGTTATTTGGAAGAGCCAAGACTACCACCGCGGTTTTTGTTCACGATACCGGCAAGGATAATCAGGAAAGCGAAGCACCGAACCAGATACACCCACGGGCTCCCTTCATTGGGATGCTCGGTCCGAATGAGAACGGCTCGATTGACTCCTTCGATGAGAAAAGCGATGCCGAAGGCCAGGAAGAGTGAGTCACGGGTATCCCGCCAGAACCGGAGGAAGAAGAGACCGGCCGCGAGTGAGGCAGTCGCGATCACTCCCACCAGAAAGCCGTCGATCATTGCGCGTCCTCCCAGATAAGTCCATAGAGCAATACGAGCATGGAAACGGCAGCGGTCAATAGTCTCCAGCGATATAGGTCAATTGCTGGAAAAACCACCAAGTCAACAAATACAAGAAGATTCGAAATGGCCAGGCCTAAAAAACAAATGCCGCTCCAAAGCAAAAGGCGCTTTCGGACTGTTCCGTAAGCTCTCAGAAGCAGTACAGAACAGGCCAACGTAACCAAAACGCCGAGGATGTAAACGAATGGTGCCATTTCAATCCTTTGTGAATCGAAACGCGCGCGCGAACGCGCGCACGGCTGCCGAAGGTTTGGTGTGAATCATTGTAGAGATACGGACCAGTTCCCGACGATAGGTGCGATCCACTCTCGCAATCAGTTCATTTCTCTGCGCAGTGGCTTGGTAGGAATAGCTTCCGGATTCCAGGTTTGCGAAACCACGCTGTTTCAGGTCCAGCAAGATCGGCTGGGCGGCCTCAGGAGAGATGTAGAGGGCTTCGGCCATTTGCTCTATTGACCACTGATCCGGTTGCCTCTTCCACATGAGTAGTAGCGCTTCGAGGTGGGGGACGCTCTCAATCTCCCCCAGAATGAAGCGATCAACCTCTTCTCGATCGGGATCCTCTTCCAGCATAGCCTCGCCAGGTACCAGAGATTCTCTTAGCGGTCATACCATGATCAAGTGGCGTTAGCTTTGACAGCCATGACCATTGCGGAGGGTCGATGAGGCCTAACGCAACGAGATAAATTCTACCTACGAGGAATTTCTCGAGCAAACTTCGTTCGCCGCCCAAACCGGGCGGCCCATGGTTCCCCGGCCGCATTTGCGCCCAAATTTCGTATTTCCCACCGCAAGGTACGTTTTACTGGTTTGACCGGCAGATTCGTGTGCATAAACCACTCTGTTCCGTCCCGCTGTGCGGTACGATTGACACGGCAAGCCGGCCTGACAGGGCCACTCGCAACCGGCGGCCTCTTAGAATCAATGGAAGGACATTTCCAGGGCGGTCTTCCCCCAGGCAAATGAGAATCGCGTCCTTGGGGGGGTGTAGGGCCACAATCGCAACACTGAGTTAGCGAAAGTTCTTCATAACCATGATGTAAGACTCGTTGAGTTCGTTCAGGCCGAAGATAAGGGATTTGCCATCTGGAGAAACTGCCAGACCACCAAAGACAGAAGCGGGCTTGTCCAGAGCCAGGATCGGTGTGGTCTGGCTACGAGCAAAATCGAAATATTCGATTCGGCCGTTCGGCGGAAAATTTGGGTTCTCGAAGTAGATCCCATCCCGAGTCAGGTCCCAGTCATACCAGTCACAAACATTAATCGGCAGGCGTGTTTCCCAGATCCCGCACTCGGCAAATTTGGCGTAATAAAGGAAGCGTCCGTCCTTTGACTCGATTCCATAGACCCCCCCGTTTGTCGTCACTCGGACGGGAGAGCCGCCGCCCATCGGGATCTTCCAGAGTTGAAAACCTCCACCCTCGTGGCCGGAATAAAAATATATCCACTTGCCGTCACGCGACCAGTTCGAGCGCCGTTATTGGCGTCGCGGAACGGGTGAGGGGGCGAGCGGTTGAGTCAGCAAGCGAAAGCATGCTCAGGCGAGCCTTTGCGTTGTTATCCAGGGCTTCCGCAAATATCAACGATTTTCCGTCGGGCGACCGACTTATCCCGTTGCACTGAGCCGACTTCACATAAGCCGTGCTATACACATGACGTTCCGACCCGCCAAGAGCCGGAATCACATACAGTCTCTTTAGATTGCTGGAATCGCTGAAGCGGGCAAACGCGATTTGCCGTCCATCGGGCGACCACGCTGGATAGTCGTCGCCATCAACCTGAGTGAGTTGCAGTGGCTTTTCGCCGCCGACCAGGGCGATATAGATACCGGGGTGCGGGCCGCCCGAATAGCTAAAAGCCACCTGGCTGCCGTCTGGAGAAACGGCAGGCGTGTCTTGCTGGGCTGGCATAGAAACTAAGGGCAGAATGTCGCCCCCCGTGGACGGCTGCTCCCGGCGCGTCGAGAGCATCCGTACCAGCGCCACTCCGGTCACAACGATGAGCACCAAGTCGCTCACGATCAGCCAGAGCTTCTTCCCGGCGCCCCTGACTGGATGATCATGTACAGGAGATGGATCCGTTGCTTCCGTCGGCGGCTCGGAGACGAGCGGAGGAGATGGATCGGTTCGTTCCTTCAGCGGTGCAATGAAGCGATAGCCACGGCGGGGAAGAGTTTCGATGAGGTGCGGCACATCTGCCGAGTCGCCTAACGTGGCCCGCAGCTTACCTATGACCAGGTTGATGGCATGATCAAAATCCCCGAAGCTCTTCTCCGGCCAGATCAGCTGACGCAGCTCTTCCCGGGTAACGATTTGTCCGGGACGTTCCAGCAACGCTGCCAGGACCCTGAACGGCTGGTCCTGCACCTTGAGAGGTCTGCCCGCCTTCCATACTTCACCGGTTTCCAGGTGCACTTCGAAATCTTCAAAGCGAGCGACCGGGCGTCGTATCGAGTTGCCCATGGGCGACTCCGAACAGGGTGAGATTGGGTCCGAGTCCCGAGAGATCTCGAGAAGATGGTGAAGCTAAGTCTAGCGCCGTCTGAGCATTACACGCAGACAAACTTGATAGGACGAAGAGATTTGCGGCGAATTGAGGCCGCTTCTCGTAAGCCGGAAGCTCGTCCTCGCCGCTACCGCGGCCGAGGCGAATCCCATGAATCGTTGGCTGCTTTCTCTGGCCTGTCTGAGCCTTTTCTTCCCCTCTGCTTTGCATGCAAACGATCAACCCAAGCCATCGGAAAACACGTCCGGCAGGGAACTGCCTTTCCGGCTTGTCTCCGGCTACCTCATTCAGGTCGAAGGCCGCATCGGAGACCAAACCCATCTGAAGTTCATCATGGACACCGGCGCGACCATCTGCATGGTCGGGCAAAGAGTTGCCGAAAAACTGAAGCTGGATGCGCACACGGCACAGAGTTTCAACTTTGACCGAAATCTTCAGTGGCAAACGACGACCCTACCGGAAGTTCAGTTCGGCCCCATTCGTGCCGGTAATGTGGTCGTGCTTGTCGGTGATCTGGCCCGCTATTCCCAGTTCGCCGGCAAGGCCGATGCCATCATCGGCATGGACCTTCTCCAACTGAGCAACGTCGTCATCGATTTTGGCGTCGGGGCCTTAATCTTCGATCCTAACCCGCAGAAAACCTACCTGGCGGGCGGCGATCCCATGACGAAATGTCTGGTGGTTGAGCTTCAGATTCAGGATCGTCCCGTTCACCTCCTCGTCGACACGGGCTTGCCAGGCATTCTCTTGTACGAGGAGCGCCTGCGCAAGAGGGTGCCGGCCTTACGCACGGCGGGCAGCCTCAAGAACGCGACCATGGTTGGACGCACGCCAGTCAAACAAGCCACACTGCCCGATGTTGTCTTCGGCCATCGCACTCGCGAGGTGCCCGTCCTATTGCTGCCGTCGCCCGCCGACGACATGCTCCCTGGGATCGATGGAATTGTGGGTATCTCCACGCTCCAGGCCCGCCGGGTGCACTTCGACTTCTCCAACAAGACGTTGTCCTGGGAGTAAGCACCACGCCCACCCGGCAGGATCGCGCATGTCAGGGCGGTTATCCCGTTCGTTCTGCAGACTCTGATCGGATTTGTTTGACGACATCCCGTATTGCGTCTGCGATTGCATCGGGCCGCTGCTGATGCATCCGATGACCCGAACCGGCAACCGATCTAAGTTGCCCATACTTGGATCGCCGGGCCAGGTCAACCTGGAAGTTATGCCATTCATCATTGATGGCGTCGCATTGCTGCTGATTCAGCCCTGGAAACGCAGAACATGGAGCGCGTTCCGAGCGTTCCAGGACGATCAGGGGTATATCCGCGTGCCAGGCAAGCTTTTCTTTATCTGAAAGAAACCCGTTATCCCGCAGGGATACGGGATTATTCCAATTTGGATCGAACTCTTTTGAGATAGCTGCATCACGCCATTCCATCTCTTCGTGCGCTGAGTCTACAAAAACGAGTCCGGCGACTTCATGTGGATACTCTTGTTGATAACGCCGTACCATAACTCCTCCAGCCGAAGCTCCAACGAGTACATAAGGTTGCTTCAGCTGCGCCGCCTGGAAAAGATCGTGCATTTCCGAGACCACCTGCTCGATGGAGTGAGACTCCTGAAACTTATCGCTCCGGCCAGCCCCCATCGCGTCATAACTGCATGTTCGAATCGAGGAAGGCACTTTCTGTTGGACCAGCGCCCACGCATCGGCAGTACCCAGACCTCTGCCAGTCGCCAGAACCACTGTAGGTCCTGCTTTTGCATCCCCGGAACATTCGAGAAACATCCCATGTCCATTGGGAAGCCGAACCAGGCTGCCCGACGGCTCGCTTTGAGGAGGGCCTTGAGGATGAGATTCTTCCTGGGAGCACGCCTGGACGATACGTGAAGGTTCAAGTGTGCAAAAGCCGAGCGCGGTGCCGGCAGCGAGTCCACTAGCGAGTACGCTGGCGGCGAGCACGAGGCTCAGTCGAGCAGCATAGCGCGGAGTCGTCAGCGCAATGGTTTCGGCTAGAATCTCCGACCAAACTCTCAAAATGGCGGTTGTGCCTTGTTGCCATGCCTCTTGAAGTTCATCTCTAAATACGGCGCGCATTTCATCTCCGTATCGAGCCAATAAGTCGTCGCTTTGAAACCTGAGAAGTCGGTCGAACAAACAGCACTGAGCTCGATACAGGCGATTCATTTCTGGTCTCCGATCCGTAAAAGTTTCTTCCTTCGCGCAAGATCAAGAACGTGTTGTTGGCGTTGGAACTCCGCACCGAGGAGACGTCTTCCGGCTGGAGTCAGGGCATAGGTTCTGCGTCTGTCCTCAGTCGAACTGGAGGTTTCGCTAATCAAATCTTGATCGGAAAGTTTCTTGATCGTCGTATACAAGGTTGCTGGCCCGGCTGAAAAAGTTCCCCCGGAAAGTTCACGGATATCCTGCATAATCCGATAGCCATGCTTGTCTCCTTCCGCCAGTGCGAAAAGCACAAAGAACTGCGCAGTCGGTAACGGCAGATTTTCCAGCAAATCAGCGTCGAATTGATGCTCTCCCGCCATCCGGTGGCCCTCTATATCGGTTAATGATATATCGGAACTGGATAGTGTCAAGCCCCTCGCAAATATCCTCTCAGGCTTCGCATGCCGGTGAGCGAATCACAGGCAATATTGGAGCTGCAGGGAGTTGGCTGAGTCCTACCGGAGGGATTGAAGACTTCTGGCTTTGCTTGTCACGCTAGGAAGGGTCAACAACCTCTGGATGCGGAGGGCCCTTCGCGGGCGATGGCTCTTTTCCATGACTAACCAGCGCTTAGATGTGACTTTTTACATCCAGTACGATTTTTGAGCCGCGTCGAGAGGGGAAGGTACTTTATCTGTTAACCAGATGGCACGTGCCCGATTGAAACGACAATCGATGAAAAGAACCCACAGGATGAGAGAAGCTGAGATTCGTCGGTCACCATTTTGCTACTGTAGATCTCTCTTCCTGCTGCGCTTTTTCCGAAGTAGCGCGGAGTCATCTGCGGGCGAAGGATGCATCGGAGTGGGAGGACGACCGCCCCGAAAATCAGCCCCGAACAATAGAGCTACGATCACCAGGGCTAACACGGTAAACAGCTTGAAAAGCAAGACTAAATCCATCTGTTCCATGCTCCAAATTACCACTTTTCAATCTGCCACGTGGGGGAAAACCGCCGCATTGTGAGATCATGTTCGGCAAGTCCCTCTCGCGGAGGTCCCGATATGGTTCGCGCTGCGACGTTCCTTGTGCTCTTCAGTTCCCTAACCTTAAGAACACAAGCGTCAGCAGTCGACCGTATCTATATGCTTTCCGAGCACGCTACGATTTGCGGCCCGATCAGAATGCTGGCGCAAATGGATGACACGTCCAAAGACCTCTCCGCCTTGCATGTACAGAGAGTTCGGATAACTCTGAGCAACATGAACTCCACTCCGATTGTGCTCGAACGCGTCACGACCCATTACAGCAACGAAACTCCAACTTCAGGCGCTCCTTTTGAAGCGGAAATTAGAGAGCACGTGGGCGCCGGGCAGGAAGCTGTCTTTGTTCAACAAACAACAGTGCGAAACCCGGTAAGTTATGTCGAGCTTAACCTCGTGAGATATGCGGATGGTTCAAGCTGGCACCCTGGCGATGGTGCACCCTGCAAGATAGTTCCCGAACCTTTAAAGAGATAGCCGCTGGGACTGGAAATGGAGGCGTCAACAGCCAAACGTGGCCAAAGCCGGTCACCAAATGAGCGTAGCTACTAAGAGTAATTATCCCGTTTGTCACCTCCTTTTGCCGCTTCTGTTCGCACAGCCGTCTAAGCAGGAATCAATTTGCTCTTCAATTTCGGCATGGCATTTACCACGCGCATACCAGTCTTGAAGATCGAAAAAGCGGGATACTTCTTTTCGCCGGTAAACTGCTTCATCGCTTTCAGCGAATCCGCGACCGCGGCAAACGCATACTCTCGCATGGAGGCTTCATACTCCGCAATTGCGTGGAGCAGGGGCTTTTCCCCGCGATGCACTTGCAGCAACTGTGAACTGAGCAAAGCTGCGTCTTTCAACGCGATGTTACCGCCGACTCCGCGATAGGGCGTCATGCTGTGAATGGCGTCACCCAACAAAGTGATTTGCGTAGACTTCCAGGGGACGGGAAGCGGCGCGGTGCGCATATGGTTGAGAAAAAGTTGCTCCTCGTCGATCATTTCGACGAGCTTGCGGAGACTGGGGTGCCAACTCGACCACGGTGCGACGCAACGCGTCTTTCAACACGCTACCGGTCACGGATGCAGCCTGGTTATCGAGACCGAAGAAATCCGGCCGACCCCCCAGTGCCAGGATCAGATAGTCCTCATCGCCGGGCAACGGTCCCTCAATGCCAAGACGGCGCAGCGTTTGCCCAGCCTCTCCGGAACGCTTCCACATCGCCATAAACATGCTGCAAGCGGAGGCCGGCACGACCATGACAGGACCATCGAGCAGCAGATGGGGAGCTAGCGCCATGACGCCATCGGTAAGAGGGATGGTGCCGCCTATCCCCACCACGCCAGTGTCTATGGGCTCGGCATGGGGCAGGTACTGTTTGCGAACGCCGGAATTGAGGCCGTCGGCAGCCACGAGCAGATCCGCCTGGGCGCTGCTGCCGTCTTCAAAATGCGCGCGGATGGCGCCATCGGGAGCTTCTTCATAGCGCAGAAATCGCTTATTGAATTGCACGTCATGTTCCAGCCCTGCCAGCAGGATGCGCCGCAGGGTGATGCGGCTGATCGACCGATGCCGGGCAATGGTGTCTCGCGTGCCGCCGGCCGTCCCTTGAGATCGGGCGAGGTTGAGGAGTTCGTGCAGTTGTTGGGTGACGATGCTGAAGCCCCGCGAAAAGTCCCCGCCTGTGGAACGGAAAAGATCCCACAGGTGCTGGGGTAAACATGCGTGGAGTGCAGTGCTGCCTTGGGGATTGATGTGAATGCGGTATCCTTGCGGGCGTGAGTCCGGGGACTGGTCCCGCTCATAGACGGCTACGCTGATTCCTGCCTTCTTCAATCCGTTCGCCAGGCACAGTCCACCCATGCCGCCGCCGATGATTGCTACCTGGAACGCGCGATTGTTCATTTTTTTGCTCCTATTGGCTTTTGCAGTCTTTTCTTCGCCTTTGCGGAGAGGATCCATGCCTCCGTATTTCGTTCAATGGCGTCGATCTGGACGGCGCCGGATGCGGCAGTACCGGCAAAGATCGACATCAACATGGAGAGCATCTCGCCGGGAGGGATGTCATCGCGGAAGGTGCCGTCGGCTACACCCGCCCGGACCATCCGCTCGATTCCGTCGCGCCAGTGTGCATTCATCTGGTCGACGGTGTTTTGCACCTCTGGGTCGCGTTTGCCGCGCAGGGCAAACTCCTGCAGCACCAGGAACATTTCCGGATGGTGTTTGAGGTAAAACCGGCCATCGGAAAACTCCTGGCGCAGGCGGTCGAGGGCGGGAAGCCCGGAAGGGCGCGGCGGCCGGCCATGCAGGGTGACAAATTTTGCACCAATCAACTGGGCCAGCCCTTCGATGAGGTGCTGCTTGGAAGGGAAAGTAATAGTGCAGGGTGGCGATGTTCACTCCGGCGCGATTGGCGACCGCGCGGGTACGTAGGCCTTCAAACCCGACCTCTGCGACTACATCGAAGGCCGCCTGCAACAGGGCCGTGCGCCGCCTGCCATGCTCATCCTGGGGATCCAGGAGCGCGCGGCACCAGTCGTGGTTGGGAGATTCCGCCATCTATGGATTATTTAATCAATCAGTTGATTGGTTTGTCAATCAACTGATTGAGATGATTGCACGGCGTCTCGGGCCTCGCGCAAATCCCGAAATCGTGTCCGCGACCCTTTCAGTCAGCGGCCGGCCACAGGTTACCCGCGGCGGTGATGCACATTCAGCGCCCGCTCTACCGCTCGGGCCTCGAAAAGCACACGGCCCACCGTGGGCCTGCAACAAAAAACTGTTCGATTCTCAGAGACTCGCGTGCAAACCGAATCCTAGAATTTGTGAGCAGTCTTAGCGCATTGACCCCGCGCGAAAGATCGCTCCCTGCGATGCTCGGTGCGCGAGGGTACGCGGATCTGTTGCAATGGTGACCTAAGAATGGAAAGGACTAGGTTGCAAAGGAAAGTAGCGGTCGTGACCGTTGTATCGGCCGGCCGCACGGTTGCGACCGGTTTTGCCCGTGAAATCGCGTTGGTGACGATGTGCTATGACGGCCTGACAGCCGTCCTAAAAACCCTTCAAAGAGGAAACTACCATGCCACGAACCTTTCGCACGGTCCTGATGATTCTTGCCTCTCTCGCGACACCGTCGCTCTGGGCGGACCCGGCCGGGGTCACCTTTACCCAGCCCGCCGCTCAGATCGATCGCTACGACTTCGTCGAGGTCGCCGCGAACATCAACTCGTCCGCGGCCCGCAACTGCTTCACGGATGCCTCGCTCACCGGCACACTCGAAACTAGCGACGGCGCCCACCGCTGGAGCGTCGAGGGCTTTTGCGATGCCGCGGACGGCAGCATTTTCCGCATCCGTTTCATGCCGCCCGTCGCCGGCGGTTACAAGTACTCTGTCACCTACAAGCAGGGTAGCTTTGCCCAATCCACCACTGGTCAATTCCAGGCCGTCGAAGCGCATCGCCGTGGTATCCTCGCCGGCGATCCCCAATATCCGTGGCATTTTATCTGGCAGGGAACCGGCGAACACTACTTCTTCAATGGCACCACCGCCTACTGGCTCGTCAACTGGCGCGATGACCACGTCATTCACTTCAGCATCAACCGGCTGCATCGGCTCAAGGTGAACCGCATCCGCGTAACGATTGCCGGACGCGAAGCCTCGACGTTCTTCGGCGAGCCCGTCATGACCGGGCCCAACTTCACCGTCTTAACCGCCGCGTGGATCGCGCAGAACGCGGACGATCCCCTCCACCCCGGCTTCGACTACACACGGTACAACCTTACCTATTGGCAACGGTTTGATCGGATGCTCAAGTTCGCTCGCGAGCGGGACATGATCATCTCCCTCGTCCTTGACATGGGAGACAGCCGGGTCCATCCCGAAGCAGGCGGCGAAGACGAGCGCCGCTTCATCCGCTACGCCATCGACCGCTTCGGTGCGTTCTCCAACATTACCTGGGATCTCGGCGACGACCTCGATGTCTACCGCGACGAGAAATGGACGCACGACACCGGCGTGTATATTCAGGAGCGCGATCCCTGGAAGCACCTCGAGACCAGCCATCCGGCAACGAGCAACGATCACCAGGATCGCGCTTCCTCGTGGTTTGGCTTCACTTCTTATCAGGAGTGGGGGCGCGATCAGCATAACCTGATGCTCGCGTCGCGTAAACTGCAGGAGAAAACCGGCCGCATCATTCCGCAAACCAATGAGGAGTACGGCTACGAGGACCACTACCCGCACTGGGCTCTCCCCGGATCCGACTCCGCGGATGTGCTTCGCCGTACTGCTTGGGATATCGTGATGGCCGGCGCCTACCAGACCGCTGGAGAAACCGTTCGCCGGGGCACCAACGTCGGCGCCGACATGGGCGGGGGCTGGTTCAACGGCCGTGGCGACGACACCATGACCATGTTCCTCGGCTACGGTCACATGGTCGATTTCTTCACCGGCTTCGAGTGGTGGAAAACTAACCCTCACGACGAGTTGGTGAACAACGGCAACTACTGCCTCGCCGATCCCGGCAAGACCTACGCCATCTATCTGCCGAAGGGTGGTCAGGTCACCGTGCAACTCGAGCCCGGCCGCTACCAAGCATTTTGGTTCAGCGCAACGACCGGGGAACAGATCGACCTCCCGCCTGTCGACGGTCCTGTTTGGAACTCGCCGGCCCCGCCCGATGCCAACGATTGGGCCATCCTTCTCGAGCGAGAGAACTGATGGAACGGCGATTGGTTCCTCAGAAGGCTGGCCCGGCCGGCCTAACCGCGGCCGCCCGATAGACGTGCACTCGGCATGCCTCTTCACCTGGAGCCTATAGGGTAGCTCGCAGTCTCATCCGTCTAAGACATTTGTTATTTCAGCCAGACACTAAGCATCATTCGTCTCCAAACCTTGCTTACGAAAACCGCCGGCTTTCGAGGTAGAAGGGTCTTTAAGGTCTGGTTCCGCAAAGGAGGCGACAGAGGGACGACCACCAATGAGTTATAACCACAACGAGTAACGGGATTCGGGTCGATGGACGGCATTTCGGAATCGCTGTGGCCTGCGCCTCGGGAAAAACAAAACGGACGATTTACACGGAGAAGAGTAGCATTGCCGAGTCGTTGTTTCTCGCGCTTTTCCTCTGGTGGGCTCACGGAGGTGGTCCTCCACGATCGACGGAAGTGGCCCGTGCAAACGCGTTCCGAAGCGTTTCCTTGACCTCCAGGCAATGGCTGTGGGGGCTCATTGCAGCAGTCTTCTTTGTAGCAACAGTTCATGCCTCGATCGTTCTGCTCTTCCGCTTTGTGTCGTATCCTGTGGCCGCATTTCGGCACGGTTACGATCTCTCTTTCATCCCTTCGCCGCCCTTGCGTTGGGTCGTAGTCGTGATCTCTGCGGCATCGGCTGCAGTCTGTGAAGAATCGGGTTTTCGCGGCTTCATGCAGCAGCCGATTGAGGAGCGCCACGGAGTGAAGGTCGCCGTTCTCGTGTCTTCATTCTTTTTCATGTCTCTACATCTCACCAAAGCCTGGGCCCTGCTCGGCATGGTTCCGCTGGCATGTTGCTGGGCTTTTTGGCCTGGTCTGCCGGATCGCTCATTCCCGGCATGATCGGTCATTTTGTAATGGACGTTGGACTGTTTGCTTACTGGTGGACTGGAATTGCGGGCACCTTCGACGCCCGCCCCATCACTGAGACAGGCGTCGACCGGGCCTTCGTCGTTGCCTGCTTTGTGTTTGCCGTATCGCTTACGGTCGTGCTGTTCGCAATATCGCGGCTCCGCAAGGTGCGCCCCCGGCTCATCTGAATCGACGCTCGTCACTCTCTTTTGCTAAACTTCGGACTCTACCCCGACGAGGTCAACCGTGGCAGCATCGGATTTGGAGCAACAGCCGCCCCCGCAGGCCCAGCTCATGCAAGGGCGATGAGCAGCCGCCCAGTGCTGGCAAAGACGAAAAGGTAAGCGAACGGTAGTGTGATGGATAAACCTTGCGGAGAATGTGCAGAAATAGCGCAGGAATACCAAGAAGCACTCATCGACTTCTGGAGCAACGCGAGCGATAAGACTCGCGAAGCTTGTGGTGCCATGGCGAAACTGGCTGGATGCACCGAGGATGACGCGGCCAACGCGGAAGAAAAGCTTCGTCCGTTCAGCTCCGAGGAGCTACGTCGTCCTGCAGAGGAGTATCAAACGCGCATAGCTGCGGCGATCAACCGAAAATGCCTCCATCAACACCGCACAGGTCATTATGTAAGCCTGCGAAACGGTTGGAGATTAGGATCGCGGTAGGGGCGCATAGAAATAGTGTCAGCGGTAAGCTGATTCGCTCTAGTGCGAGATCGTGCGCACACCTGCGGTGACATCAAACAGCACCGCAGCGACCCTTATGGCAAAGTCTGCTTAGCGCAAGCGGAGCCGATGTGCGTTTTACCCTCGGGTTCATAGCCCCACCACGGCTAAGCTCTCCGCTGATTGCGCTTCAATCGTTGTGCCACCAAAGAGAGCAGTTCAGACGGCATGGTGAGACAGTCGAGGACCAGCACGTCCGCGCCATCGGATACGTTAATGACACTTTGCAAATCAGCATCCCGCAGCCTGGAGACGATAATCAGGTCGAATTTTTGGCTGCGGAGGACGATTTCAGCTACCTGGGGCGACGCCGAAGCAGCGTCGTAGCCTGCAATCTTCAGAACCGCGCACCGGCTCTCAAGAATTGCCACGTCAGATTCTACGCAGAGAACTTTAACCGCTCCCGAGTTCACCGTGTAAATCCCTCATTGTGGGTCAGATGCTCAAGTGTAGCGATCAAATGGAGAAGCACTCACGCCATATCGCGCCGCGTGACCAGAGCCAATCAGGTGCATACCGTTGTACGGCGACCACCCGGTGTTCTGACAGCCAAAGGAAGCTGGCGGTGCTGTTTTTATTTGCGATTGTCGAAAGCTGGAATGAGATTGTCGATTGGCCGAAGAACTAGGCTCTCCTCAGCCGCGCGTACTGGCCCGGCGCAAGCCTCAGGGCCAGCCGCCTCGTCCATTCTCTGGTTCGCTTATGGAAATGTGCCGGCGCCGTCTAGCCGGTGACTGGTTGCGGGTAAAGGGCAAGACCGCTAAGTTGCCGCCGTTGGGTGGCGACGATACACTCTCGCTGGAGCTGATACATGCCAATATTGACGCTGACGCACGGGATCCCAATATGGTTCCTTGTTTTGAGTTTGTTTCTGCCCCGGGTTTCGCTGTTTATCGGATGGATCCATATCTGGTGGTTCTTCGTACCGCAGCCGTGGGCCGCAGTGTTGTGGGCTTTTCTTCCCCGCGTGCTGGTCCTGATTTTTATTCATGGGCATCAGGGGTTCGACTTGTGGTTCTGGATACACCTGGTGACGGCCGTAGTGGTGTGGGGCGGGTCTGGGGCTTCTCATAACAGGAGGAGGGTGCGGAGACGCGCTGGCTAGCGAGCTTGCCGATATCAGCACAGGCTGCGCGCCAGCAACGGGAGATGTTTCGGTCCGAAAGGCGCCGGCAAAAAAGGCTGGACAGCAGACGGGAAGTTCACCTAAAGGTTTCTGTTGGCCTATGGCGAAGTATCTCCATAAAGACGGGTGAACGTCCCGTGTGGTCCACGTCTGACCGGGGGGTGATTACTGTTTCGTTCCCTAGTCGCCTTGCGCTTCCAGCGATCGATAGTTTTCCGGTTGAGGCTTTTCATTCTTTGCCGCCAATCCCATGGTGGTTGCCATGTTCAACAGCATCGGGGCGAATTTCCGCATGATCTCTTCCAACTCCGCGTTGCGGTTCCGCAATGCCTGGGTCTCGGCTTCGCGGCGGGACAAAACGTCTCGCAATTCCCGGTTCAGGCGAAAAATGTCCCGGGCTGCCTCCAGCCTATCCAATATCGTGCTCAATTCGTTTTCGGTGACCGGTTGTGCCGGGGCCGGGGCAGTGGTCTTGGGTTGTTCGGTAGCGGCGGTTTCTTTCCACATAGATCTCCTCCAATTTCGCGTGCGGTTGATGTTGCCTAAGCGGCGGCCCTTTCTTAGGGTTATATCAGTAGGATGCCGCCCACTGGCAAGCCAAACGTTTATCCAGCCCGCTCGGCAGAAGGGCCGTCCCAAACCGGGCGCCATTTCGCGCTGCGACCCGTAAAGCGGCAGGCCCAAAAAATAGCTCGGTAGAACCCTTTAGCCACCCGAGTTGCCGCAGCATGGTTCGCAATGCCTTGACTTCATTCGGGCTTGATGGATTCCCGTCCCACGCCTTGAACCGCAGCAGGGCGACGGGCTTCGGTCGCTGACACCGCTTCCGCGGTCGGGGACGTCGGGATCAGCTCCAAGTCGGATGCACGGCGCCGGATCGAGACTTGAGTGATGAAACTATCAGTGCCGTCCGGCTCCGGCAGGATCCTGGTGATCTTGCCGTCAATGGATGACAGGGGCGACTTCATGGAACCTCTTGCCTAGGTTAACCGGCTGGCCCGTTTGGCACGCCACTCGAGATGGGGTTGGGCTCTCCGTCCCGAAACTCCTAATCTCCAGATTCGAAAGCTACCCGGGCGTGCCTGGTCCGAAAACGCGGCATCGCTTCAGGACCTCGGGGTCAGTTTAATGAACCCCGGCAAGCTCACCCTTCGGACTACAAATGGAGCATGATTGTTCGTGATCGTCCAAACGAAGTTTGGCGGCGTTTCGTTCGGCCAGCGCTTTGCCTTTCACTGCTTCGTTGAGCGCCGCGAGTGAAGGGCTGCAGTGATTCGGCAGGGGCAAAGTGACCAGTCCGCATCGGCGAGCCGCAACTTCAAAGGCTCGACGAAACTGGTGGTGCTGAAGGCATCTCGTCATGAATACTGTGATGCCGGAGCCTCCCGGAGTGACGGCGTCGACTTTCGCTAGGGCCCCGAATAGTTACAATCCGTCGCACTTTTTGAAGGGTGGTCCAGAGGTTTGCTGGATGGAGGGGCCTGGACACCCATCAAGTCAAAGAACCGCTGGGTAACCCGAAAAATCTGTGGCCGCCCACGCTCAAGGGTTAAGCCACATGCACTTGCGATACCGCGGCAGCTTTGCTTCCACAAAGCCGGAGTATTGACCTGCGGTCGCGATCCAATGCCAAAAGTTGTCGTCAGTGCCTCCCACGCCCTCGACACTGATACCGGCACTATCGGCTCCGCACAGAGCGACAGCGGCGATCAATAACTCCTGGAGAATGGTTGTGGGACTATCAACAAAAGCGCCAGCCAGGCGATTCATCGCTTCGATCTGCGAGGCGGCGTCATGAGCGTGTTGCAGCCTCTGCGCAAACGCAGCGTCACTGTATAGGTCGAGCACTTCAAGACCGGTGTCAGCCAAAGTCGAAACATGCTTGCCCAGATATTCCTCAGTTCTTAACTACCGGTGATGGGCATAAAACGCTTTGGCGTGCGCCAGACTTCGAGGAAGATGTTCGACAGGATTTGTTCTGCCAGGGCGGGATCGCCCAACATGTCGAGGGCCACCGAATAGAAAACACTCGCATGGCGGTCATAAAGTAGTGCGATTGCCTGGAGATTACCTCGCTGAACCTGCGTTAGGAGCGTGCCATCCTCACCACCGGGCCCCGTATTTACCATTTACTGACCTCTGGCTGTTGGGAGAATCGTCCCACCTGGCTCACGATCAAGGCTGATCAATTTTGCTCACCAGCGCATATTGGAGCGCGTCCGCCTCCGCTGTTGCGGCGGTTGCCCAAGGGTGACCAACGCGATCGACCAGACAGCTGCCGGGATCATTTAGGTCTCGCGCGACCCATTCTATTCATGGCGGAGAGAGTGGGATTCGAACCCACGGTACCTTGCGGTACACACGCTTTCCAAGCGTGCGCCTTAAGCCACTCGGCCATCTCTCCCGGTCTGTGAGCAACGCGGTCCCCGCGCCCCTCAACTCCGCCTTAACGACTTTACCATCTTGAATTTCCCGCAGCAAAGATTCGCCCCAAACCCGCCCACCCCGAATTCCACCCCCAGATCAGTTAAGGTGAACAAGGCACATGCCTTCCCGCGCTCCAGCGACGCCATTCACCCCCAACACCCGCTTCCGCAGCGAGCTCGCGGCGCTCTTGCTGCTGGCCATCCCAGTCGTCCTCTCCGAGCTGGGCTGGATGGCCATGTCGATCGTGGATACCATCATGGTCGGACGCCTAAGCCCAGCAGCCATCGGCGCCGTGGGCATCAGCAGCGCCATCTTCTACACGCCCGCGCTGTTCGGCATCGGCCTGCTGCTGGGACTCGACACCCTGGTCGCCCAGGCCTTCGGACGCGGAGATTTTGACGATTGCCATCGCGCCCTGGCCCAAGGCGTTTATCTGGCCATCGCCTATACCCCCATCGCCATGCTGTTGGTGGGCTTCGCACCCCATCTCTTTCCGCTGCTGGGCATCACCGAAACCGTGCGCGCTCCTGCCAGGGAATACATCCAGCTCTTGAACCTGAGCGCCCTCCCTTTACTCATCTACGTTGCTTTCCGGCGCTACCTGCAGGGGGTCGGCAAAGTAAGGCCGGTGACCTTCGCCCTGATCTCCGCCAACCTGGTCAACTGGTTCGGCAACTGGGCGCTCATCTACGGCAAGCTGGGCCTGCCCGCCATGGGCGTGCGTGGATCCGCACTGTCCACCGTCGTGGCCCGCATCTATATGGCTGCCGTGCTGGTCTGGTGGGCATGGAAACACGAGCGCGATCGCGGGCACCCGCTCTTTGCCCACTGGCCTGGACTTCGCCCGGCGCAGTTCCGCCGGCTGCTCGTCCTGGGATGGCCGGCAGCCTCGCAATTGCTCTTCGAGGTCGGCGCCTTCTCTCTCGCCACCCTGATGGCCGGCCGTCTCTCGCCTGACATACTGGCCGCGCACCAGATCGTCTTGAATTGCGCCAGCCTCACCTACATGGTGCCGCTGGGCGTTTCTGCGGCAGCGGCAATCTCCGTCGGTCACGCCGTCGGGGCAGGGAATCGCGCTCTCGCCCGTCGCAATGGCTCCATGGCCATCGCCATCGGTGCTGCGTTCATGGCCATGGCGGCCGCCGCCTTCTTGACCATTCCCCAAGCCCTCATCCACGTGTACACCCATGACCGGCAAACCGTTGCCGTCGGCGTCGGCTTGCTCGCCGTTGCCGCCGTATTCCAGGTCTTCGACGCCATCCAGGGTGTTGGCACCGGGGCACTGCGCGGCCTGGGCAAAACCCGCGGCCCCATGGTGATCAACCTGATTGCCTATGGAGTCATCGGCTTGCCCATCGGCTACACCCTCTGTTTCAAAACTCAACTGGGCATCTACGGCCTATGGAGCGGCCTGACATTGGCACTCATCTTTGCCGCTGCGCTGGTCCTCACCATGTGGCTGAAGCAGTCGAAGGTGGCTTGAGCTTTGCAACCGGGAAACCTCCTCGCGGCCCAATCGAACGATCACCATCCATGAAAAAAATGTGCTCTCGGCCTGCGACATATCAGATCCAATGCCACGCTCGTGCCTTCCACGCAAAAAAGCACGTAATCAACGCGCGCATAAATAGATAGCTCGCGCACACAAAGCAGCAGCCTGTTCTTAACTGAACTATGAATGTGTCTTATTCTTCGTGCACGTGTATCGAAGGTCATACCAGGATATCTTTAGATAGTTCAGGCTCTGCATGGCGATAGCCGATGATCAGTTGGGATGGACAGTGCATAAGTAACAGTGCACGCGACAAACTCCAACAAAACAATGATCAAATACTTATTGACTATTTTTGAATTAGAACCTAAGTTGTTTCCATCCCCCCTCGTAACGCGTGTACGGTGCCGCGTTCCCGCTAAAAAAATACCTCCCCTGGAGGAAATAGATGAACCACTTGAGTGGTACGCTACTCCTGTCTGCCCTTGCGTTTCTGGCCCCGGTTCCCGCGCTCCAAGCCCAAACGGCAAAGGTGCTCAGCCATTCCGTCATCGTCGCTCAACCGCCCGATCCCATTCATTACGAAAAGTCAATCGGCAATTTCACCAGTACCACGTACCCGAGTTTTTTCCTCGGCACAGGCAACTCCGGCAACGGCTATATCTATGACACCCAAACGGGAAAGAACTGCGCCGTAGGTATGCCCGGCTACTACTACGAACGGTCTCGAACCTTTACTTATCCCGGAGACAAATACGCCGGAGTCATCGCCTCACTCTTCACCAGCGTTGCCTGGCTTGAAAACCCTTTGAACTATGGCGGCTCTCTCTGCGGTGATTGGGGGATTCAGATCATCAATCCCAACCGCGGAGCTCACACCCTGCACGTAGTCGATCTGGATGGCGATGGAAAGATGGACGTCCTTGCCTCCGGCGGGGAATATCCAACCGTAACCACGAGCGGCTTTATCGATTTCCAAAACAACTACAACTCCTGGGTTCTCGGTTCGTTTGCTCCAACCGCCGGAGACTCTGTCGACATCGTGGGCATTAGTGGCGTCAATGGAGGCGCCCGCACCAACATTGTCGGCTGCAACTCAAGCAACAACAGCTTGTACTGGTTTCAAAACCCAGGAGGCAGTGCCGCACGCGGTTCCGGATGGACAGCCCATCTCATCGCCAGTACCGTTTTGGGAGGCGCGCCGGCCTGTAACGAGGGCGCGACCATTGCGTCCCTCACCGTGGGCAATCGAGACATCGTGATTGTCGCCAGTGGTGAGACGGGTTCCGTTCCGGCCTGGTCGCCTGGACTGGGCTATTACGACCCCGGCTCCAGCCCCGATTCAACCTGGACTTTTCATCAGCTCGACAGCACCTATACCGATGTCCATGAAATCGCCACCGACGTTCTGAACGGTACACCTTTTTTTGCCATAGCGGAGCAGGAGCAGGCCTCAACCATCTGCAACGGGGAAGGCCTCAACGATCACGGTAGCCGTTACTCCGGTTGTCGCGTAGCCATCTTTCCCTGGAACGGCAACGGCTTTAACGCTCCGACGCTGGTGTCAAATTTGGGTAGCCACAACCAGACTCTCTATCAGTTGAATGGCGTGGAGTATCTAGCAGGCGCAAACCACAACAGTTACAAGCCTACCGATCCAGCCTATAACCTCTGGACATTCAACTTCGGTTCCACCACCCCACCTCCTCCTCCGCCAACTACCCTCGCCGCCGGCACCTACAATATCAAGAATCCGAATAACGGCGACACCATGGACCTCGGTTGGGCAATGCACCCCCAATGGGGAGATGGCCCTTTTGTTTACCTCTACACCTACAACAACGGTGCATCTCAGCAAATTACTTACACCAGCGGTGGCAAACTACAAAGCGCCAGTAACACCGCGGACTATCTCTACAATGATGGCGGCGCTCTTGCCGTGGGTTCGAGCGGCGACGTCTTCTCCATTACCTCTAGCGGCACCGGTTACACCATTAAGGACACGAGTGCCGGTGGGCTTTACGTCAACAACACCGCCGCCATCGATCCCCCCAACAAGTTGTCGTTGTCGACGACACCCACGGTCTGGATGTTTCCTGCAGTGTCTGGATCGGGCGGCGGCACGCCCTTGTCAAGCGGGCAGCCTTATACCTTCCAGGACGGAAACGGCTACACCATGGACCTTGGTTGGGCGCAGAATCCGCAATGGGGCTATGGGCCTTACATCTACCTCTACACATACAACGCCGACAGCAGCCAGCAGATCACTTTCACCGCCGCGGGCAAACTTCAATCCGCTTCAAACTCGGCACAAAATCTTTATGACGATGGCGGTGTCCTTGCGCTAGGGTCGAATGGCGACACCTTCACCATCCTTAGTAGCGGGAGCGGCTACACCCTTTTCGACAGCACCGTCGGTCTGTACGTGAACTCGCCCGGCAAAACGAGCCCGCCCAACAAACTGGCCCTGTCCTCAACACCAACCGTTTGGACAGCGAAGTTGCAGTAAGCCGAATCGGGAGAAGGCCATCGGTCCGTCTTGGTTACGAAGCTGCCGGGGAGGGACCGATGGCTCTGGATAACGCCGGCGACGATTCGCTGAGCCGATGGCCTAAACGCGTCATGGGTATCTCGATGAGATAACGGCTCAGACACGCACACACGAGGACCGCGAGCAAATTCCACGGAGGCTGCTGGAAGAATCGAAAACCTCCGCGAGCGAGCTCCGTTTTCAGCTCCGGGAAAAATAGCTCCTGCCACAAGTAGAGACTGAAGGAGATTGTCCCGATCCACCGCATCGGGCCCCAGTCGAGGATACGTCCTACCAGGCTGAGCGGTTGCACGACCGTGCTCACGATGAGTAAAGGCAACAACACAGCGTCCAACAATGTCTGCCCGGGAGGATGGAACTTCTGCGCGATGACAACGATAGCCGCGGGCACAACCCAAAGCTGTGAGAAGTGAACCTGCGCCACCAGCCGCCGGATGTCCGAAAAGTAAATCGCCGCCAGGCATCCCCATAGCAGGGCGTCCATCCGGATGTCTGTGCGCGACGTCAGATTGGCCTGCGGGAGTATATCTGCCAGCAAATGAAAACGCTCTTCGATCACTCTCCAGGCAAAAACCATCATCGCCAGGAGGAACGCCACTTTACCTGCCCGCTTCGGTCTTACCACCAGCAGTAGCATAGGCAAAAGGAGGTAGAAGTGTTCCTCAACAGCAAGCGTCCAATAATGCGCCGTGTAAAAGCCGCCATATTCGTCCATTCCCAGCGGCTTGTAGTTGCGGTAGAAAAACAAGCAGCTGGGCAATTCGCTAAAATTAAACGGGAGTGCAAGGAATGCCCCCGCGGCGCAAATTGCTGCCAGCGAAACATAATACGGAGGCAAAATGCGAAAGCATCGGCGTATGTAGAAGCGCCGCAGACTGATGTCACCCGTCTCCTCATACTCCCGCAACAGCAGGCCACAGATAAGAAACCCGCTGATGGCAAAGAATATGTCCACGCCCAAATAGCCGTGGGCCGCCAGCCTCAGCGACAACGAGTTGGCCCCCGAAAACTCCTCTCGGCCGTGGTACAGAATGACGCCGATCACGGCTACGCCGCGCCAGCCGTCTAAGGTAGGAAGGTATGTCTTTTCGCGACTCATTCGCCCTCGCGCCAGGCAGCCGGCCCTGGCTGCTACGCAGGAGGCCGGTGCGCAGATCAGGTTTAGGGGAGCGCCCGGGAGTCGGCGCTCATTAAACCGTCGGGGGGAACGGTTGCGTCAAACAAATCAATAACTTCCAAATCTCGTGCAGATCAATCCGCTATCGTTAAGTACACCTTCACTCTAATCCAGAACAACCAGTGGAAATCCGTATCTTTCGATATGACATCCGGCCTCCAGGTTCATTCCGACTGGACACGGAAGGTGGGACCCGGCGACTCCCGGACCTCAAGCCTTAACTTATTCAGACTGTACAATTTGTCGGCTTCCGCCTCCGGTGGGTTGTTGCGAGTTCTGATCGAGCCGCCGACTCGCGGTTGCAATCACGGTGACCGGTGTCCTGTACGGGCAGGATTACAGCCATATCTAATGTCCGATAACATATATTCTGTTAACTACGCGTCGCCCGAGCCCAAACCCGCGATTCCCCTCAATCCTTCCAAAAAGAAAAATGCCTCCATCGAAACGGAGGCATTTCTCTGCTGCAGCCCAAAAACTAAGCCGACTTACACAGCGTCTCATACCGCGTTTGCATCCCCTCGGCAATAGCTTCCCAACTAAAATGCCCCAACGCCCGCTGCCGGCCCGCGCGACCCATCGCCTCCCGGCGTTTGTCATCCTTGAGCAGCACCAAAAGCGCCTCGGCCAACTCCACCGCATTGTTTTTCTCAACCAGGTATCCAGTCTTCCCGTCGACCACCGTCTCCATCACCGTCCCGGAACGGCTCGTCACCACCGGTAAGCCCGCCGCCATAGCCTCCACAGGAGGCAGTCCAAAACCCTCGTTCCAGATCGGAGCGAACGCAAATATATCTGCCGCATAGTAGCGGTCCACCAATTCCGACCGAGGAATCATGCCGAGAAACGAAACTCGATCCGAAACATCAGCCGGCAGGCTAGCCTTCAGGTAGCGCAAATACCGTTCTCGATCCGTTCCTTTACGCAAAAGCTTAGACCGGATCAGTGCCCACGGATTCGTGGCATAGAACGGCGCCACCGTGCGAATGGTCTGACGGTCCCGCAAATCAAAGTTCTCTTCGATCGGGTAATTCCCGATCGGGCCAACGATGTCCAGCTGCACGTCAGGATACTGCCGAGCCACGGGCACGAACGCCTCCAACAGCACATGCAATCCCTTGTGCGGCGAGACGGCTCCGCTGTACAGAATCCGCTTCCTTCGCGGGTTCGCGCTATAGTCTTTGTCTCGCGCAAACTCCTGAGCATCAATGCCGTTATAGGTCGTTTCACAACGGCCCGCTAGCACTGGGAACGTACGCCTGGTCTTATCCGTTACATAATCTCCGACTGTGGTCACCAGATCGACCGAATCCAGCCGGTTCGCAAGCACCGCAGGATTGCTTTGGGAAAACCACTCGGCGTGAAGGTGCAAAACAATTTTCGCCTTGGGATTGAACGCACGGATCACCGGCGCGTACTGAGAACAGTGTTGCAAATGAATCACATCACAGCCCTGTTTGCTCAGATCCTCCGCCACTTGCCGGGCGTAACCGGGATACCACCACCGGGACGTGGAAATAGGGCTCGAGCGGCGAAAGAACTTGGCCAGTTGCCTCTGCATGGCGTGGATCCGCTTGTCCCCCCGCGTTGCAGGAAAAAAACGGTAGTCGATTCCCGAATCCTCTGCCGTGGGAGTGAAATTCTCGTGATTATCCGTAAGCCCATAAACTACAACGGCGGCGGACTGTGCCAGCAGCCGCGCTACCCAGTAGGTACATGCACCCACGGAATTCTGATAGGGAGGGAAAATCGTATCGATTGGTTGACTAACGAATGCTATTTTCATGCTCACCTAATGAACCGGCGTGGAATTTTGGCTGCGACTTCACTGGGGAGGATGCAGGTACAGAGCCCAAGCCCATTTTCCGGCTTGGATCTCTATGAAAGCTGGGCCCTTGGTTCTAGGAGGAGGTTTACTACTTGACGCTATTGTACCAAAGTCCGATGTTTTTATCGAAAGATACGCTATCAGACTCTGTTTTTTATGCTACCGGCTCCGTCACGGATTGGTGAACAGGAACATGCGTTTCGCGGAAAATACGCCGCAGTTCCCTAAGCTGGATAGGCCAGTACGTCACCACCTTGACCCCAGCCATGCAGAAGGCCATCCCGGCCAGCCCCCACTTGGGCGCCACCAGGATGGAGGAACCGATAATGCCCAGCGAGCACAGTACGAGTGAGATCGCCAGGGCGTTCACCCGCTCCAGACCGACCAGCAGTTGACCAACGGTCATAAGCGCAATGCCGAGCGCGCTATAAAGTGTGAGCCCAATGATCAACGACGTGTTGGGCACCGCCGCCGCACCGGCCCAGACCCGAATGATGGGCTTGGCAAATACTGCCAGCACGGCCAACATGGGCAGGCCGAACATGATCGAGGCCTTGTTTGCCTTCAGGTACGCATCCTTGATCCAGGTCCATTCCATCCTTGCCTTGGCTTCGCCAAAAGCTGAGACAAACGGTGCAGTCGCCATGTAAGCCAAGTCGATCGGCAACGCAATGATCTTGTAGGCCACCACAAAGATCACCACATACTTGGGACCCATCATTTGCGTGATGATCATGGGCTGGCTCTGGTAAATGCCCAGGGAAGCCAACTGGGTAACCAGGTACTTGCTGCCCAGCGAAAATAGTCTCTTTATGCACGTCCAGCGCACAGCCAAAGGAGATGGCTTGAGCCAGTGATAGCGTCGATACAGGAAGAAAAAGTTGGCAACCCCTACAACGGCGCGTGTCCCTGAAAGAGCCAGCACCAGTTGCGGCAAACCACCATGGCTTCGGGAGACAACCACCAAGGCGAGCAGGGCAAGCGAGTTCGACGCGATTCCCCACATGTTTGCGAAATAACCATCCTGGTATGCGCTGTAAACCGATTGCTGCATGCTCAAGGGAAAATTGAACACCAGGAATCCAAGTGTGAGAGCGCAAGCAAGTTGCAACTCATGCGTGGAGGTGGCCGTGGACACCTGAAAAACCTCGCGCCAGGGGATGAAGCGGAACGTTGCCAAAGCGACGGTCCCCGTCAGCACACCAACTCCGGTCAGCGCCCAGAAGGCAGACGACGCGTAATGTTGCGCCCCTACCCGATCGTCTTTGCCGCTAGCCTCGGCTAACACGTTGATCAAGGCATTGCCGGCCAGCCCGAAATCCGTCATCGACATCCAGGTCAGCAAGCTGCTGATGGTCAGCCACACCCCGTATCGCTCCGCACCAAGGTAATGAACCGTCAGCGGCACAGAAAGGAAGCTGATCAGAACGTTCAGAGCCTTGGTGACGAAGGACGAGGAAGCAGTGATGCCCGCGCGGCGATATCGTTCGCCTCCACGACTTTCCTTGCCCTTGGTCAGCAGCGCCGTTGCCTTCCCGAGCCCGGGAATCGACTTCAGGAACGCGAAGCGGCTGGGAGTTGATTCTGGTATAGGCAAAAGTTCCTCGCGGTCCCCGCCGTATGTAGAAACGGGACTTTTAGGGGGAGGGGTTATCGTGAAAGTGCCCCATCCATGCAGTGACTACTTCAACGGGTCACACGTAGTTTCTACTACCACTGTTTACAAAGCCGTCAGGACAGCGCCTCTCGGCCGTCGCTGTGAACGAAGCGATCTTTAAAGCACGGCATACCCCGAATCGGACCCCGCGCAATTGAATGGATTATATAAGTCGGCCCACGAAAATCAACGCAGAAAGGTTCCCGGCGCCCTATCTTCATGTTACTAGCTTGTTGACGGCATGGGTACCAATGGAGGGGTTCTATCAGAGTCTCTGCTACACCCACCCAGCGGTGTTGATTCGACTACCTTAACTACATCTTGTATCGGCCAAGGTCCTCGTCATTGAGTCCCTCCAGCCAGCGTCGAAGCTCCTCGGGCGTCGTCTCAGCCATGCTGGGGGCTAGCTTCGCGATCCGAATCACCTCTTCACTCACGTAAATCGGGCAATCGGAGCGGAGCGCGAGAGCCAGGGCGTCCGAGGGACGGGCGTCTAAACTGACCACTTCCCCCTCCTGCTCCATCCAGATCACGGCGTAAAAGGTATCGTTCTTAAGCTCTGTCACCACAACCTTTTGCACGGAAGCATTCAAGCCGCGGACGAGGTTTTTAAGCAGATCGTGCGTCATCGGCCTCGGGGTGGAAGACTTCTCGATCTCGAGCGCAATGGCATTCGCTTCATACATGCCCACCCAAATCGGCAGCACCGTATCACTCTTCACGTCTTTCAGGATCACGATCGGCATATTACTCGCCGGATCCATGACCAGACCGCGGATCTTCATTTCGACATCCATGGTCAGCTCCTCATTACGGCGCCACTACGAGACGGCCTCGCCGACAAGGCTGTTGGGGTGACTGTGGGTGATCCGCACCGGAACATAGCTGCCGGGAGCGGGGCTGATGGGTTGAGCAGTCGTGAAATTGACTGTCTTGTTTTGCGAGCTACGGCCGATCACCTGGCCCCTTTGACTGTTATATCCTTCAACTGCCGCTTCCATAATTTGCCCTATGTGGCTGGCGTAATTGGACCTCTGAATCTCGCGCTGGCCATCAAGCAACCCTTGCAGGCGTCGGCTCTTTTCCTCTTCCGGGATGCTGTCCGCGAGGGAAATGGCTGGAGTGTTGGGCCGCGGCGAAAACTTGAAGGCGAACACCGCATCGAAACCAACCTCGGCGGCAAGGCTCAGCGTCTGCTCAAAATCCTCATCGGTCTCTCCTGGAAAACCTACAATCATATCGGTAGTAATGCTGATGGGTCGCTGGGCCGATTTGATCCACGCGATCCGTTCCAGGTATTCCTCCCGGCTGTACTCCCGCTGCATCGCCGTCAGCACCCGCGTGGAGCCGCTCTGCACCGGAAGATGCACGTGATCGCAGAGCGTCGGAACCGTATCGATCGCATCGACGATGTCCGGCGTAAAGTCACGCGGATGGGAAGTCGTGAACCGCACCCGGCGAATCCCTGGTACCTGGCCCACCGCTGCCAGGAGCTCGGCAAAGCTTCGCTTGCCTTCACGGTCGCGATAGGAATTTACGTTCTGCCCCAGCAACTGGATCTCGGTATACCCAGCATCGGCCATCTGCCGGGCCTCGGCCAGCACAGAGGTGGAAGTTCGGCTGCGCTCCTTGCCTCGCGTGTAGGGAACCACGCAGTAAGCGCAGAACTTGTCGCATCCTTCGATGATGGTGATGTAGCCCCGGTGGCGATTCGTGCGCGCCGTAAACTCCGTTTCGAACGTCTCTTCCGTCTGCCGGTCGTCCAGCCCGGTAATCCGCGACTCCCCCGCTTCCAGGCGAACCAGCATCTCCGGCAACTTGCGGTACGAGGCCGATCCCGACACCAGCGACACATAGGGGGCGCGCTCGAAGATCCGCTCGCCTTCCTGCTGCGCCACGCAACCCAGCACCACGAAGCGTTTGCCCGACGCATAAAACTTCTTGTAGTCGTTCAGGCGATTGAAGACTTTCTGTTCAGCTTTGTCGCGGATCGAGCAGGTGTTGTACAGAATCAAGTCAGCAGCCGCTTCGCTATCTACCTGGGCGTAGCCTTCATGGCGAAGGGTGCCGATAACTTTCTCTGAGTCGTGCACGTTCATCTGGCAACCGAAAGTCTCAAGGTAGAAGGTTTTATTCGTCGCCATATTGAGTCCGAGTATAGCGCGACCCCGCGCCCCGAGTCGCGCCGCAGGCGCTGGTCCTCACTACCAGCGCGACTTGATAGATCCAGTCCGCAAGTGTCGGATCTAATGCTTTGTATCAAGGCACGACTTCGAACCCCGAGAACCGACCGATTATGACATTGAGTCCCGTAGGGACGGCTGAACCTAGCCCAGGACGATAGTCCTGGGTACATCATCAAACATGATTAAGTCCCGCAGGACGGCTGAAAGTTGTCCACGATTGAATCGCGGCCTATTTCCAGCCGTCCCTGCGGGACTCAATTTCGATGATGGCCGTTCTCACACACCCTCTTTAGTCCAGCGCTTTTTTCTCTGTCCGCCGAACAAGCATTTGTGCAGGGCGCACCCATCACTAGCGGCGCTCATCCATGCCAGCGTGGGAATTCACCCGCTCAATAACTGCTAAACTTAACCTGAGACCAGGTTCTGAGCACAATCGTGTTCACGAACATTGTGGGAGGCAGAAAGATGGCTGAATCAAACGGCAATTACCCAACCGGATTGCGCCTGAAACTAGGCCTGGCTGAGATGCTCAAGGGTGGCGTCATCATGGACGTGATGAGCACCGAGCAGGCCATCATTGCCGAAAAGGCCGGCGCCACCGCGGTCATGGCGCTGGAGCGCGTGCCGGCGATGATTCGCGCCCAGGGTGGCGTCGCCCGCATGGCCAAGCCAAGCCTCATCAAAAAGATCATCGGCGCCGTCTCCGTGCCGGTCATGGCCAAAGCCCGTATCGGGCATTTTGCCGAAGCTCAAATTCTCCAATACCTCGGCGTCGACTTCATCGATGAAAGCGAAGTCCTGACTCCAGCCGACGAGCTCCACCACATCGACAAGCACGCCTTCACCACTCCCTTCGTTTGCGGAGCCCGCGACCTGGGCGAAGCCCTGCGCCGCATTGCTGAAGGCGCGGCCATGATTCGCACCAAGGGCGAAGCCGGTACCGGCGACGTGGTTCACGCGGTCAAGCACATGCGGCAAATCGTGAAAGAGATGAGAGCCCTCACTGTGCTGCACGACGAGGAACTCTACGCCGCAGCCAAAGAACATCGCGCCCCCTATGAACTGGTGCGCATGGTAGCCAGGACAGGCAAGCTGCCCGTGCCCAACTTCTCCGCCGGTGGCATCGCCACCCCAGCGGATGCTGCTCTCATGATGCAGCTGGGCGCGGAGGCCGTCTTTGTCGGCTCCGGCATCTTCATGAAAGAAGGCGCCACCCCGCTCGATGTCGAGTTGGACGAGAAGACCGGGAAGCCTCGCAATCCCGAGGAACGTGAAGAAGCGGAGTCGCGTGCCAAGGCCATCGTGATTGCCACCGCGCATTACAACGACCCCAAGGTACTGGCCGACGTCAGCGAGCAGATGACCGGAGCTATGCATGGCCTGGCGATCGCCGGCCTCGAAGAGGGTGAGCTGCTGCAGACCCGCGGCTGGTAAGCCTGATGCCTGATCCGGATGCGGCGAAGCCGCCGCGCATTGGCGTACTCGCTATTCAGGGAGACTTTGCGGCTCACGCCCGGGCTCTTGAGGAGGCGGGCGCCGAAGCCGTCGAGGTGCGGAAACCGTCCGAGCTTGAGGGCCTGGATGGCCTGATCCTCCCCGGAGGCGAATCGACCACCTTCCTGAAATTTCTCGAGCGCGACGGACTGCTCGAATCCCTGCAGCGCTTTCTGGCCGAGAAACCCGCCTTCGGCACCTGTGCCGGTTGTATTCTGTTGGCCCGCAACGTCCTCCACCCAGCGCAGCAGAGCCTGGCCGTCATGGACATCACCGTGGAGCGCAACGCCTACGGCAGACAGGTCGACAGCGCCATTAAAACCGGAGAAACCAAGCTCCCCGGCGGCCCACTGGAGATGGTATACATCCGCGCCCCGCGCATAGCCGCCGTGGGCGACGGAGTCGAAGTCATGGCGGAAAGAGACGGCTTTCCCGTCCTCGTGCGCCAGGGCCGGTTCCTCGCCGCCACCTTCCACCCCGAGCTCTCAAGCGATCGCCGCGTGCATCAACTCTTCGTAGACATGGTCCGTGACCAAAGTGGTCGCCGCTAGCAGGACTGCGGGTTCGTCTGAAAACCTGGCGAATCGGACGGCTGCCTGGCGGCCCTTATCCCAATCAAATGGCCTATTCAACAACGTCCATACGCCACTCGTCCGCATCCAACCCTACGAACAGATTCACACCAGTGAACTACTTTTTAAATACCAGTGGGACCCGAGGCCCAAACAGGAGTAATCTTCGAATGTCGGAGTTTCTGCCATGCCCGCTACCTTCACCCGCACACCCGTTGAGACCGAGCGCAAAGACCCTGGATTTGGCGGCAAACCGCCGGTAGCCCGCAGGCCGACTGGTGGTGGCGGCGATGGCGAAAACTGGGACAACCGGCCCTCCGGACGCCGTGGACCCCGGGACCTTCTCGGCCGCTACCGCATGGTGCTGTTTTTCGCTTTGGCCAGCGACCTCATGTTCTTCATCGCCCTGGTAAGTGCCTTTTTCGCCCGCCAGAGCAGCGGCCATTTCACCCCCAACAACACCTGGGTCATTGACTGGCACCCCGTCGCGATCCCTCCCATCCTGTGGATCAACACCGCGCTCATCCTTCTCAGCAGCCTGACCATGGAAGTCGGCCGTCGCCACTTTTTCCGCGAAATCGACGTTATGGAGGAATGGCTGGGCTTGGGCCGTCCCACCATCCGCCGCGCTGCTCCCTGGCTGGCCGCAACCGCCTTCCTGGGTGCCTTGTTTCTCGTCGGCCAGTGGGTCGCCTGGAAACAACTGGTCGCGCAGGGCGTCTTCTTCGCTTCCAACCCAAGCAGCCATTTTTTCTACCTGATTACCGGCACCCACGGCCTGCACTTGCTGATTGGTGTCGCTGGATTGGCAGGCGCGATGCTGGCCCTCATCTTTCTACGCCGTATCGAACTGCGACAGGTTGTGGTCGACTGTACAGCCTGGTACTGGCACACCATGGGCCTCTTTTGGATCTTCCTCTTCGGCATGCTTGTCTTCTGCCAATGAATCCGTCGTGACCACCGGCATCTGGCCCCCGCTCCAATGGAATGACTGGCAGGCGACTGCGGACACCCTTCACATGTGGACGCAGATTGTAGGCAAGACCCGGCTCGCCCTCAGCCCCCTCCAGGCACACTGGTGGAATGTGCCCCTGTACGTGAGTGCCCGCGGCCTCAATACGTCGGCCATGCCTTATGGCTCAGAGTTCCTCGAGATCACCTTCGACTTCGTCAGTCATGAGCTGCAATTCAGGATGAGCACCGGCGCCACCCTGGCCACTCCCCTCCGCGCCCAATCCGTTGCCGGCTTCTACCGCGAATATCAGCGCAGCCTGGCCGCGCTCGGCGTCAGCGTCGAAATCCATCCCGTGCCCGTGGAACTGAAGCATCCGATTCCCTTCCTGGAAGACATCGAGCACGCGTCCTACGACCCGCAAGCGGCTCACCAGTTCTGGAGAGTCCTGATGCAAGCTGACCGTATCTTCCAGCAGTTCTCTTCCCGCTTTGTGGGGAAGGTCAGTCCCGTCCATTTCTTTTGGGGCAGCTTCGACCTTGCAGTCACGCGCTTCTCCGGCCGGCCTGCGCCGCCGCGCGAGGGTGCGGACGCCATCACCCGCGAGGCCTATTCCCAGGAAGTCATCAGCGCCGGCTTTTGGCCCGGCAACGGCGGCTTCGGAGAAGCGGCCTTCTATTGTTATGCCGCTCCGGCGCCGGTGGGTCTCGACCATGCAGCGATCCAGCCGGCAAAGGCCGCCTACAACAAGGATCTCGGTGAGTTCATCTACCTGTACGGCGACCTCCTCACGGAACGTTCGCCGGACAATTCCCTGCTCGCCTTCCTGCAGAGTTCCTACGACGCAGCAGCCGACCTTGCCCGGTGGGATCGCGGCGCGCTCGAGCGGCCCAAACCAGCCTAAGTCAATCCAAGCTGTTCGAGTGCCAAACCGGCGCCCTTTAAATCAGCCAACTTCATCTCCGAATACTTTCGCGACAGAATTACGCCGTCCGCGCCGCCATGGAACGCGGCCAGAACCGCATCCCTCGTCCCCTCTGGAGTGCACTTGCTATGATTTGTCGCTGTCGGAATATCAATATCGATGCCCGGCCACAACTGCGTCTTCGTCCCCGCGAGACCGGCGCGCGCCCGCTTGGTTTCACGGTAAACATAGTCCGCCGATAAGCCCGTAAATGGAATCTCCGCCAGGCTCTTTTCCCGGTAATCCAGCACCCGGTAATGAAAGTCCAGCAACTCTTGCTGTGGCACATCCCCATACAACGTCTGGTGAACGCTCTCGATGTATTCGGCCATCCTTTCGCCACCGCAATTGTGATAAATCACAATCTTCAAAAAGTCAGACACCGGAGCGATCGCCGCCAAATCCTGCTCCGCGCGGTAAATAGGATTGAAAGAGTTGGTATGCCAGATATGCCATCCAACACCGAGCGAAGATTTTGCGTCTTTCACCTGCTTGTAAATGGCCGCGTACGTCTCGCGCAGGCTATCGGTCCAAAGCATCTCCCAGGCCAGCAATTCTGGGTACCGCAACATCAGCCGCCACACTTCGACGTAGTAACCGTCGACGGGCCTCTGCCCCTGACGCCCCGCATCCACAAACTTTGCCAACTCCAGAAAACCCCGCCGTGCGCGCTCAGGATTGATGCCGCGTTCTTTGCCTTTGGCTTCACAGTACCGGCAAAAGCAAGTCACATTGTGCGGATTCGTGTTTCGCCCCCCGGCACTCGCGCCTAGCGCGTTGGCAAACGGACCCTGCCGCTCCGACCCCCACATCACCCCATCGATTTCGTAGGAGTGAGACCAGTCATCGACGATCCCCAAAAGAAAATTCCGGTAGTTCGGGTTGTTGAAGCACAGGGTAGTCGCGTTTTGCCCGGACAGTTCCTTCTCTTGCAGTTGATCGATGTTCGGCAGGTCCTTGCGGAAAACATCTTCGAACCAGCAAATGGTCTTGATCCCCCGCTTCCGCGCCGCCGGCAGAACTGCCTGCAGCACATCGTAGTCGCCCAGGTCAGTCGCGCGCGTGCCCTTGAAGACCGTGTCCTTGTAGAACTCAGGATGGATCGTCGCGTAGTTGCCGCCATAAAACGTGCCCGTGTCGTACTCCTGTTTGCCATGATCGGGCAACGGCTGCCCCGGAACCTGCCGTCCAGCGATGCCCCGCCCATAAGTAAAGGTCGCCAGGAAGAGCGTGTTCACCGCCGCGTCACGCTGGAACTCATCCAGCACCTTCTCCGTCCCCTCATCGAAGAAAGAAACCGCGCCCACCTGGATCCCTATCATCTTTTTCGTGGTGGCCTCACCCTGCATGGAAGCCGTCACCGCCGCGGCAGCAGCACCCTGCAAAAACGTCCTTCGATCCACATTTACCATTCGGTCTGTTTCCCCTCGTTATTCAAGGCCCAGCAAACGAGCCGGATTTTCCTTCGCCATGCGATCATCCGCATCTCCCTCAGGAATGAAACATGAGCCAGCCCGTCCAGGTGAGCCATAGCGTCAGCGGGTACGCCGACATTCGTTCGAACGTCCCCACATCCTTCTCGCCCAGACCCAACAGAGCCAAGGCCGTCAGTCCCAACAATCCCGCCAACAGCGTAATGACGCCTCGGAAACGCACTCGTGCTGCTCCGGCGATCATCGCCAGCCCCATCAGGATCATCGCCAAATTACCCGCCAGCAGGTGTGCCAGCGCGGCCAGCCGATGCACCTGCGCGTTACTATCCTCAGGCACCAGCCCCACCACCAGGACACCCAGGCCGGAAACCAGGAACATCATCAGCGCAAGCTGGTAACTCCACTTCGCGGGAAAGAGGCGACGCATCAGGATCGCGCCCACGGAAATCAGCACCCCCTGCACGACAAACGAACCATTCATGACCCAATGCAGGGGTGAATTTGCTTCACCCAGGTCGCTGATCCAATTCCCAGTCATGCTGTAGTGCCCTGGCCAACTCATGCGCGCGATCTGTTCGGCAACAAAGAATTGAAAGCAGAGCGCCCACCAGCCAGCGCCCAGCCATGGCGGTGTTCGCGGTGAAGATTCCATTCGTTTATTCTTGCACTATGGAATTCAGACGGCTCGGCAATTCGGGATTAAAAGTGCCAATGCTCTGCTTGGGCGCAGCGACATTTGGCGGTGAAGGCGACTTCTTCAGGGCGTGGGGAGCGACGGACGTCGCCGAAGCCACGCGCCTGGTAGACATTTGTCTCGAAGCAGGTGTGAACCTGTTCGATACTGCGGATGTCTACTCGCAGGGAAGGTCAGAAGAAATTTTAGGTCAGGCGATTGCCGGCCGTCGTGACAAGGTCCTGCTCTCGACCAAAGCCACTTTCCCCGTGGGAGAAGGCCCCAACGATCTCGGCTCCAGCCGTCATCATCTGGTGCACGCCTGTGAAGCCAGTCTCAAGCGTTTGGGAACGGACTACATCGACATCTACCATCTGCACGGATTCGACGCGACCACCCCCGTAGAGGAAACCTTGGACACCCTCAACACCCTGGTACGAACCGGCAAGGTCCGTTACATCGCCTGCTCCAACTTCTCCGGCTGGCATCTGATGAAATCCCTGGCAGTATCCGATCGCTACGGCTGGTCGCGTTACGTAGCCCATCAGGTCTACTACTCGGTCGTTGGCCGTGACTACGAGCAGGAACTGATGCCTTTAGGCATCGATCAAGGCGTAGGCGCCATCGTTTGGAGTCCTCTTGGCTGGGGTCGTCTGACCGGCAAAATCCGTCGCGGCCATCCATTACCGGCGGAGAGCCGTCTACACAAGACTGCTGCGCAGGGCCCGCAAATTGAAGATGAATATCTCTACAAGGTCGTCGACGCCCTGGACGAAGTAGCGGCCGAGACCGGTAAGCCTGTTCCCCAGGTCGCGCTGAACTGGCTCTTGCAACGCCCCACGGTAGCGACGGTCATCGTCGGCGCCCGCAACGAAACCCAACTGCGTCAAAATCTCGCCGCAGCCACCTGGAACTTGACAGCCGCCCAGGTAGCAAAGCTGGATGCCGCCAGCAAAACAGCCGCGCCGTATCCTTACTGGCATCAGCGTCAATTCCCCGCCCTAAAGTCATCCGTCATTCCCTGATAACTTCAGCTAAAAAAGAGGCGGTTTCCGGGAGAATTAGTTTGCGGGATCCCAGCCTGCCCTGCCTTGCCGCGGGGTCTCAAAAGCGAGACCCGGGATCCCATCGATTTGTTCCACCAGTGCCGTCCGGAGGGATCGGCAAAGTCCCTACTTAGCATCCAAAACAAAACTGTCCTTCAACTCCAGCCTCTTCTCCGCCGCATCAGGGTCCACCACCCGATACATCTTCGCCTCCGCGTGCTTTCCTTCTAACGTAATCACCACGTAATTAAAATTGGGATAAGTTCGTGCCCGATACAAATCCTGATCCCCACGAATAAAAATCGGATAAGGCCTGGCCCCACCACCCCCCGAAATCACATGCATAATCCCATTCATCTCAAACCGCTCGTAATTATGAATATGCCCATTAAACACAACAAACTTCGCATGGGACTTAGCCGCCGACGCCTCTAATTCATGCCGCAAACCAAGAGTCGTAGCGTCAGGAATCCCCAACATAAACGCCGTTTGCAAATCCGAAACCAGCGGCACGTGAAACAAGAAGAAAACAAAATCCGCCGTCGCAGGAATATGCGCCAGCTGCGCTTCCAGCCAACGATGCTGCGGCCATCCCACACCCATGAAAATACTGCTATCCAGCGTGATAAGAAAAATATTCCCCAATTGCACCGAGTAATAGTTGTGCTCTTTCAACTGCGGATAAGCTGCAAAGTAGTTCGCAATCCCCTTCTCCGGATCAGGAAGCCCTTCATGGTTGCCAATCGTCGGATAAATCCGCACTTGCTCCTGCTTCCACGCAGCCGTCTCCTGCTCATACACTTTCCAGTCGGCAGGATCGCTCCCATGAAACGGCATATCGCCGGTAAGCAACAGGATGTCGGGCTTCTCCTCGGCAACCTTTTGCGCCAGCCACTTGCGCACTCCAGGCTGGGTATCGGAAGTATTGCTGGGATCGGTAAACCGCATGTCGCCATAAACCACAATGCGCAGCGGCCGCCCTACCGGTAGATCCGTAACGGTGAACGTCGGGCCGCCAGCCTCCTCCGCCCCAGGCCCTTGCGCAAAGACCCCCTGCGTCAGCGCGGCAACCACCAACAAAAAACACGCAGCCTTGTGCATCCCTACCGGCCCCCGCCGACAAAGTGCACAATCTCCAACCGGTCCCCGTCCGCCAGGCGAGCATCCGCCCACTCCGCACGGGGAACAATATTGCCATTTTGTTCAATCGCTACCCGGTCCCCTTTCAGACCGAGTGCCGCAATCAAATCCTGCAGGTTAGCTCCAGGCGCCAGTTGCTCAAATTCACGCGTCTGCCCATTGAGGACGAAATTCATAGAGGGAGACTATCACTCCCTCTGCTTCGTTTAGGGAGTCGGCGTACCCATCACCCACCGCTTCATGCGCGTCAACGCCGGCTCTACTTCCGCCGCGGAATAATAAATCGACCGATTCAGTGCTTTGAGCGTCTGGATCGCTTCAATGCGCGGATCTGCGTTCCCCAAACCTCCCTTGGGCTGAGTATCCGCGCAATATTCATCTGCCAGGTATTCAATCGCATGACCAAGAATCTCGATCGCCCGGCCTTCCTCCGGAGACAACTGGCGCCGCACAAACGGCCGCAGTTCCACCGCTGAACTCAATCCCGTAACCAAACCAGCTCGCGAAATCTCCAATAAACTGTGCAACATGGTTTCCCCCGTACGGGGGATATCGGCCGAAGGTGAAACACCTTGAGAGGACTACAGGAAAAACTCGTGGACCGTTCCAATCCACCTCAGCACCGGATTGTCACCGCACCATAGCCGCTGCTTGACTCCAGCAAAGCGAAAACTTACAGTCGAACCAGAGCGCGACATAAATGCAGACCCCCGATTACTTTTGGAACTACCTCCCACTGCTCATGCAAATCCTGGTCGCCGTGGGCTTTGGAGCCGGAATCGTCACCGCTTCCTGGTTCATCGGGCGGCATCGCAACAGCGCCGTCAAGCTGTCCTCCTATGAGTGTGGAATCCCCGCGGAAGGCGACGCCCGGGGCCGCTTCTCCGTCCGCTTCTACATGGTCGCTATGCTCTTCATCCTCTTCGACGTAGAAGCCGTCTTCATGCTCCCCTGGGCCGTCGTCTACCGTGATCTGCCCAAACTCGTCGGCTCCCGCATGTTCGGCTTCTGGGAAATGGTCGTCTACCTCGGCTTCGTCCTCGTCGGGCTCTTCTATGTGGCAAAAAAAGGAATTCTGGACTGGTCCTCCGATAAGGCGGACCTCTAATGGACGCCGCGACCGGCAAAGACGCCGTTCTCGCAGCCCACGCCCAGAATCACGCCATTGCCGGCCTGGTAGCGGTCAAGCCTTCCTGCATCACCGATGCCCGCTTCGATCGCGGCGAGTTGACCCTCTGGATCAACCGCGATGACCTGCGCCCGGTCTGCCGCACCCTGAAAACCGCAGGCTATAACTTCCTCGTCGACGTCACCTGCGTGGACTGGTATCCCAGCGAACCACGCTTCCAGGTGACCTATCACATCCTTTCCCACAGCCTCAAGGAGCGCCTCCGCCTCTGCGTTATGGTCGATAGCCTCGACACAGAAGTGGAAAGCATTACTCCCGAGTGGCCATCGGCCAACTTCTACGAGCGCGAAGTTTGGGATCTCTTCGGCGTACGCTTCGGCGGCCATCCCAATCTCCGCCGCATCATGATGCCCGATCAATGGGAAGGCCATCCTTTACGCAAGGATTACCCGGTGGAGGGCTACCGCTGATGGACGCCGCAGACTATGTCATTGCCCCGCTGATTGAACCTCGAGTCGAAGAAGGCAACAAGGACCGCACCATGGTCCTCAACATGGGCCCGCAGCATCCCTCGACCCATGGCGTGCTCCGCCTGGTGCTCGAAATCGACGGCGAAACCGTACTCCGCCTTGTCCCCGACATCGGCTTTCTCCACACCGGCATCGAGAAAACCTGCGAAGCCAAGTTCTATCAGCAGGTCGTTCCCTTCACCGACCGCATCGACTATCTCAGTCCGATGTCCAACAACCTCTGCTATTGCCTCGCGGTCGAGAAGCTGCTGCAGCTGGAAATCCCGCCCCGCGCGCAGTTCCTGCGCGTCCTGCTCAACGAGCTCACCCGCATCCAGTCCCACCTGGTCTGGCTCGGTACGCACGCGATGGATATCGGTGCGCTGACCCTCTTCCTCTACACCTTCCGGGAACGCGAAGAGATCCTCAAGATCTTCGAGCATGTCAGCGGCCAGCGCATGATGGGCTCTTATTTTCGCGTAGGGGGCATTGCCCTCGAACCCCCGGTGGACTTCTATGAGCGAGTGCAAAACCTGCTCAAGATCATGCCGGAAAAGATCGACGAGTACGAGAACCTGCTCAACGGCAATCCCATCTGGGTAAGCCGCCTGCAGGGTGTCGGCTACCTCAGCGCCGCCGACGCCATCGCTCTGGGAGTCACCGGGCCGCCGCTGCGCGCCAGCGGAGTCGATTGGGATCTACGCCGCGACATGCCCTACTCCGGCTATGAGAAGTTTCAATTTAAGGTGCCCGCCTCCACCGTAGGCGATGTGTGGACCCGCTACATCCTCCGCGTCGAGGAAATGCGCGAGTCCGTCAAAATTTGCCAGCAAGCCCTGGACGGCATGCCCACTGGCCCCTTGAAGGCCGATGCGCCCAAAGTAGTCCTCCCCGACCGGGAAAAGATGAAAACCCAGATGGAATCCCTCATCTATCACTTTAAGATTGTGACCGAGGGATTTGCCGTGCCGGCCGGCCAGGTCTACCAGGCGAATCGAATCCCCACGCGGCGAAATGGGTTATTTCGTGGTCAGCGATGGCACCGCGAAGCCGTACCGCGTGCACATGCGCAACCCCACCTTTGCCTCCCTGCAGGCCCTCGAAACCATGTGCGTGGGGCGTCTTTTGGCCGACGTGGTCGCCGTCATCGGGTCGATCGATATCGTGCTCGGGGAGATCGACCGATGAGCGAGCGAGGGTGTCGATTACCCGGTTCAGGTGCGCCGCCAGGTCTGGGAGTCGCTGGTCAGCATGCTGCGCGTCTATGCCCACGCCGCCAGCCTCAATGGAAAGATGAATACCTGGTGACCAATACCCTCGGAGAAGCATCGGTCAAACACCGGGACTCGGTCCTGAACTTGCGGTTCAGTCCCGAGACCGGCGAAGGCAGCTGGCGCATTACCCAGCCCGAACGGGAGGAGTGGGGTGAGTTCCGCATCGAAGACGACGGCACGCTCAAGTTCCCGGCAGGCTCCAAGCCACTCGATGCCGCCGCCATCGAGTGGATAGAACATCTGGCACACGCTCAGCGTCGCCAACATGCGTATCTCTTAAAATCAAATCATGAGCACAGAGATCAAGACCATCTTCAGTCCAGCTTTGGCCGCGCGCTTCGATCGCATGGTGACGCTCTATCCGCTGCGTCGATCGGCGCTCATCCCCATGCTGCTCTATGCCCAGGATGAGATCGGCTATCTCTCCGAGCCGTGATCAGCGAAGTGGCTGCCCGCATCGGGATCACCGAACTCGACGTGCGCAACGTCATCAGCTACTACTCCCTGCTGCACACCAAGCCCCGGCGGGCAAGTATCATGTACAGGTATGCACCAACATCAGTTGCATGCTGCGCGGCGGCAATGAGCTGTTGGCCCACTGCAAGCAGCGGCTAGGCATCGGCAACAAGGAAACCACGCCCGACAAGCTTTTTTCCCTGGAAGAAGTAGAGTGCATCGGCGCCTGCAGCTGGGCTCCCGCCGTTCAGGTGAACTACGACTTTCACGAAAATCTAACCCCGGACGCGATGGACAAAGTCCTCGCCGACTATCGGTCCCGGAGCGAATCTGCCGATCTAGCACGCGGAGAAAACCATGGCCTATCTCGTCTCCCATCCTGATGAAGTGAAGGTGATCTCCTACCGCTTCGGCAAGGGTGCGACCGACATCGACAAGTACCTCGAGCTGGATGGATACAACTCCGCCCGCAAGGCCATTGAACTGGGCCCGGAAGGCATCATCGCCGAGATGAAGGCCTCCAACCTGCGCGGCCGCGGCGGCGCCGGCTTCCCTACCGGGATGAAGTGGTCCTTCGTTCCCAAGCAATCCGCGAAACCAAAATACGTTCTGGTCAACGGAGATGAAAGCGAACCGGGCACCTGCAAAGACCGCCTCATCTTCGAGCACGACCCCCACTCGGTGATCGAGGGAGTGATCATCGCCGGCCTGGCCATCGGCTCCAAAATGGGCTTCATCTACCTGCGCGGCGAATATCGCTACCTGCTCAAGATCATGGAGAAAGCCATCGACGACGCCTATGCCAAGGGCTTTCTGGGCAAGAACATCTTCGGCAGCAATGTGGATTTCGACGTCGTCTCCCACACCGGCGCGGGCGCCTACGAAGTGGGCGAAGAGTCGGCCTTGATGGAATCGCTCGAAGGCAAGCGCGGCATTCCCCGCATCCGTCCTCCCTTCCCCGCGGTCGTGGGCCTCTATGGCGGCCCGACCATCATTAACAATGCCGAAACACTGGCCACCGTGCCCCACATCTTCCGCATCGGTGGCGCGGAGTACGCCAAGATCGGCACCGAGCGCAACGGCGGCACCCGCCTCTTCTGTCTCAGCGGCAATGTAGCCAAGCCCGGCGTCTACGAACTGCCCATGGGCTACAACCTCAAGAAGATGATCTACGAGGTGGGCGGCGGCATCCCCAACGGCAGATCGCTCAAAGCCGTCGTTCCCGGCGGATCCTCGACCCGGTCGCTTCTGCCCAAGGAGATCGATATTGGCATGGACTTCGACCAGGTAGGCAAAGCGGGCAGCATGCTCGGTTCCGGCGGCGTCGTGGTCCTGGACGACACCGTCTGCATGGTGGAGTTCGCCCTGCGCACCATGAAGTTCTACCAGCACGAAAGCTGCGGATGGTGTATTCCCTGCCGTGAAGGCACCGACTGGCTCAAGAAGACCCTCACCCGCTTCCATGCCGGCGGCGGCGTAGCCAAGGATATCGACAACATTCGCTACCTGGCGCAGAACATGTTGGGCCGAACCTTCTGCCCCCTGGGCGACGCGGCGGCCATGCCCACCATCGCCTTCGTGGACAAATTCCGCAAAGAATTTGAAGACCACCTGGACGGCAAACCGTGTCCCTACGCGCACCAGCCGGAAGCGGCCCTGGCCAATGCATGACGACCTGGACCGGCACCCGCGACGGAAAGGACAGGAAACCATGGCTGACGTAACCTTCACCGTCGACGGCAAGAAGCTGACCGCACCCGCAGGCACCCTGCTGATCGAGGCCTGCCGCGAAGCGAGCATCGCCATTCCCGCAGTTCTGCTACTACCCCGGCCTGTCCCTGCAGGCAGCGTGCCGCATGTGCCTGGTGCGCCTGGAAAAGGTGCCCAAGCTGCAGACCGCCTGCACCACCCCGGTAGCCGAAGGCATGGTCGTCACCACCGAAAGCGACGAGATCACCCAGGCCCGCAAAGCCACCATCGAGCTGCTGCTGGGCAATCATCCCCTCGATTGCCCGGTCTGCGATGCCGGCGGCGAATGCGAACTGCAGGACATGACCTTCAAGTACGGCGCCCACGAGTCGCTCTACACCGAGGCCAAGCAGCACCGCGAAGAACAGCAGTGGTCCCCGGTCGTCTTCTTCGACCGCCCGCGCTGCATCCTCTGCTATCGTTGCGTGCGCATGTGCGGCGAAGGCATGGACGTCTGGGCGCTGGGCGTACAGAACCGCGGCGTCACCAGCACCATTGCTCCCAACGGAGGCGACCACCTGGACTGCGAAGAGTGCGGCATGTGCATCGACGCCTGCCCCGTGGGCGCCCTTACCTCGGGCAGCTTATCGTTACAAAACCCGCCCCTGGGAGATGAATCACGTCTCCACCGTCTGCACCCACTGCGGTGACGGATGCAAGACCACTCTGGGCGTGCGCAGCGTCGATAACGGCTCGGAGATTCTTCGCGGCGACAACCGCGACAAGAGCGGCATCAACGGCGACTTCTTGTGCATCAAGGGCCGCTACGCCTTCGACTTTGCCAACCACACCGACCGTTTGACCAAGCCGCTGCTGCGCCAGCCAGACGGCAAGTTCGCAGAAGTCAGTTGGGAGCAGGCGCTGGCAGCACGCCGGCCGCAAGCTGCGCGAAATTCGCGAGAGCCAGGGCGGCAAAGCTATCGGAGTGCATCGGCTCCAACCGCACCACCAACGAAGAAAACTACCTCCTGCAGAAGTTCGCCCGCACGGTGCTCGGGACCAACAACATCGATCATCACCGCACCGCCGACTACACCGCCTTCGCCCGCGCCATCTCCGGCCACAAGGACCGCGCCGCTTCGCTGCGCGAAACCATGACCGCGCCGGCCATCCTGGTGCTGGGCAATGATCCCACCGAGCAGCATCCCCTCCTGGCCTGGAACCTGCGCACCAACCTCCGCCACCACAATGCCCGCATCTACCTCGTGAACCACGCCGGCATCAAGCTGGAGCGCCAGGCTCACGCAATCGCTGATCATTCCTCAGGATGGCTATGCCAACGCAGTCCGCTTCCTGGCCGGCGAGGATGCGGCCTTCCCCGGCATGCAACTCAGGCGACGAAGCCAAGAAGTTCCGCGAGGCCTTGCGTGCCGAGCCCAGCCTGCTGATCGTCTTTGGTTCCGAATACCGCGGCCGCGACATCGACGCGCTGGTGAACTTCGGCATGGGGCTGCCCCAGGCCCGCTTTGCCTGCCTGGGCGATTACGTCAACTCCCGAGGCGCCGCGGATATGGGCCTGCTCCCCGGCTTTCTCCCCGGCTATGTACCCGTAACCCAACCGCGGCGCCTTTGCCGAGGAATACGGCAATGCCCTGCCCCAGACTCCGGGCCTGGACCTGGTGGAGATGTTTGACGCCGCCGAACGCGGTGAACTGGCGGCCTTGTATGTCGTAGGCACCAACCCCATCGCTCGCTACGGCATTGACCCCGCCGCGCTCAAGGATACCTTCCTGATCGTGCAGGATATGTTCCTGACCGAGACCGCGCTGTTGGCCGACGTGGTCTTGCCCGCTTCCAACCTTTACGAAAAAGCCGGAACCGTTACCAACACCTACGGCGACCAGCAACTGGTAAAGAAGGCGGCCGACCGCGCCGGTGTGCGCACCGACTTCGAGTTGATTGTGCGCCTCGCCGACACGCATGGGTGCCGAGGCCAAAAAGCTCGTTCCCTTCGGCCGCGGCGTCCACGCCGACATGGGCCAGACCCGCGGAGCTCAATCCGGCGAAGCCGACCGTCACAGCGTCTGGTTGGCCGCCCAAAATCTGGAGCCCAAGCTCAGCCCGTTCGATCCCTTCGCTATTCTTGACGAGATCCAGCGCCTGGTACCCGGCTACCAGGTCTCACGCATGGAGCTGTTAGCCGGCAACGACGTCCATGTGCAATCATCGCTGGTGCAAATCGAAACCGGACCCGAGCGCCACGCCCTCATTCTCCCGGCGCAAGACACCCTATTCACCTCCGGCTCCCTGACCCGCTACAGCACCATGCTGCAAGCCGTCATGGAGTCGCACACCACCAAACCCACCGAAACCGCAGCAGACTAAGGCAGTGGTAGGTACGGGCTTTAGCCCGTACGTGGAACACGAAGTCTATTTGGCCTTTACGCCCTGAGGTACGCTTTTAAACTGCTCGCCCCCTGAGGGGCCAGAAAGCGAAAGACACCGTGAGCTTCCTCATCTTTTTCCTGCTGAGTTGTTTAAAGATCGCCGTAGTCCTGGCCATCTTCCTCGGCGCCGTAGCCTACACCGTGCTGCTGGAGCGCAAACTCGTCGGCCGCATTCAAAACCGCTGGGGACCCAGCCGTGTAGGCCCCTTCGGCATGATGCAACCGATGGCCGATGGCCTCAAGCTCTTCCTTAAAGAAGACCTGCTTCCCACCAACGTAGACCGGCCGCTCTACATCCTGGCCCCCATGATCGCCTTAGCCTGCGCCTTGATCTCGATTTCCGTGGTACCTTTCGGCGCCGATATCACCTGGCATGGCGTAGACATGTTCGAGATCGCCAACGTCAACATAGGCCTGCTGGTCATCCTCGGCGTCACCTCTGTCGGTGTCTACGGAATCGCCCTGGCTGGCTGGTCTTCTAACAACAAATACTCTTTGCTCGGTGCCCTGCGCGCCAGCGCCCAGGTGATCAGCTACGAGCTAGCCCTTGGCCTTTCCCTGGTAGGAGTAGTATTGCGCGCCGGCTCGCTGAATCTGCGCACCATCGTAGGCAGTCAATCCGCCCATGGCCTGTTCTCCTGGAACGTCTTTGGAGGCTTTCAATTCGTAGCCTTCTTCATCTACCTGACGGCGGCTTACGCGGAGACCAACCGAGCCCCTTTCGACTTACCAGAAGCGGAAACCGAACTGACAGCGGGCTACCACACGGAATACAGTTCCATGAAATTCGCCATGTTCTTCATGGCTGAATACGCCAACATGATCACTGTGAGCTGTGTTGCCACCCTGCTCTTTTTCGGCGGCTGGACCAGCCCCTTTGGCAACCTGATCCCCGCCTTCGGAGGCATTTTTCTCGAGGCCATCCTGCCGGTCTTCTGGTTTGTCTTGAAAGTTTTCTGTTTCCTTTTTCTGTACATCTGGGTGCGCGGCACGCTGCCGCGGCTCCGTTACGACCAACTCATGGGTTTCAGCTGGAAATTCCTGATGCCCCTGGCCATCGCCAACATCCTGGCCACCAGTTTGTGGCTAGCTCAGAGCGCCGGGTGAAAACGAAGCGCAGGTTTGACGGGCTGCCAAAGAATAAAGCCGAACCAACGTGTTCTACAATCAACATCGGGCCTGATCTAGGAGAATTTCTCTAGCATGTATCTGGTTCTATTCATCTTTTTCGGCGGCCTTTGTGTTGCAGGAGCATTAAACCTCCTCCTCCAGCGCCACCCTATCAACAGCGCTCTGTCACTGATCGTGGTGATGAGCTCGCTGGCCGTCCTCTATCTCCTGCTAGGAGCCGAATTCTTAGCCGCCGCCCAGGTCATCGTCTATTCCGGCGCCATCATGGTTCTCTTTACTTTCGTCATCATGTTGCTCAACGCCGGGAAAGAAGAACGAACCCATGGCAGCCGCGCCGCCTACATCGTAGGCATCCCCGGAGTCGCCATACTCGTCAGCCTCCTCGCCTTCATCTTCCTCTCCGCGCGCACCCACCTGGCGCAAGCTCGACTGGGAGAATATGTAGTCTCCACCACCGACCTCAGCAAGGTCCTCTTCCGCGACCTGCTGCTTCCCTTCGAGGTGACCTCGGTTCTGATTCTCGTTGCCATCCTGGGCGCAGTAGCACTGGCCAGCAAGGAGCACTGACATGGTCGTTCCCATCGCGTACTACCTGGTACTCAGCGCGATCCTCTTCTCCATCGGAGTCGCCGCTTTCCTCATCAAGCGCAATATCATCACCGTCTTCATGTCGATTGAGCTAATGTTGAACGCGGTCAACCTGACCTTTGTCGCCTTCGCCTATCAATGGCACCGCGTCCAGGGACAGATATTCGTCTTCTTCGTGATGGTCGTCGCCGCCGCTGAAGCTGCCGTGGGCCTGGCCATCATCATCGCCATATTCCGCTCGCGGAGCACTCTCAACGTAGATCAAGTCAACCTGATGAAATTATGAACGACACTCCCTCCCTCCATCTATGGTTGATTCCGCTGCTGCCCTTCATCGGCTTTCTGCTGAATGGATTGCTGGGCCGTCGCTTTCCCAAGGTACTGGTCACCACCATCGCCCTGCTGTTTACCGCAGTGCCCTTGGCCATGGTGACAAACATCGCCTTACGCTTCGGCAGCCTTAGCACCCCATACACCGAGCGGCTGCCCTTCGCCTGGATGGCGACCTCCACCTTCCGCGCCGACTTCGCCTTCCTCCTCGACCCACTGACCCTGGTGATGCTCCTTATCGTCACCGGCGTAGGCTTTCTCATCCACATCTATTCCGTCGGCTACATGGCGCATGAAGAAGGCTACTGGCGCTACTTCGCCTATCTCAACCTGTTCATGTTCTTCATGCTGACCCTGGTGCTGGCGGAAAACTTCCTGCTCATGTTCGTAGGCTGGGAAGGCGTCGGCCTGGCCTCGTATCTCTTGATCGGCTTCTACTACCAGCGCGACTCCGCCGTAGAAGCCGGCAAAAAAGCCTTCATCCTCAACCGCATCGGCGACTTCGGCTTCCTGCTCGCGATGTTTTTGATGATCGCCCACTTCGGCTCACTCAGTTACAGCACCGTCTTCTCCGCCATCACCCATCATCCTGAACTGCAGGGTGGCTTCCTCACCGCTATCGCGTTGTTGTTAGTGCTCGGCGCCACCGGTAAATCCGCGCAGATCCCGCTCTACGTCTGGCTCCCTGACGCCATGGAAGGCCCCACCCCCGTCTCCGCTTTGATCCACGCCGCCACCATGGTCACTGCCGGCGTCTACATGATCACCCGCTCCCATGTGCTCTTCGACCGGTCACCGTTCGCCCTCGGCGTAGTCGCCATCATCGGCGCCGCCACCGCGTTGTTTGCCGCCACCGTCGGCATGGTGCAGACGGATATCAAGCGCGTCCTCGCCTACTCCACCATCTCGCAGCTCGGCTACATGTTCCTGGCCTGCGGCGCCGCTGCCTACTCCGCGGCCATCTTCCATCTCGTCACGCACGCCTTCTTCAAAGCCCTGCTCTTCCTCGCCGCGGGCTCCGTTATCCACGCTCTCGGCGGGCAACAGGACATGCGCGCCATGGGCGGCCTGCGCAAGACCATACCCATTACCTTCTGGACCATGAGCGCCGCTGTCTTCGCCATCTCCGGACTCCCGCCCTTCTCCGGCTTCTTCAGCAAAGACGCCATTCTCTACCAGGCCTTTCTTTCCCCAACCGCCGGCCCCATCCTGTGGTTTGTCGGTCTCCTGACCGCGGGGCTCACGGCGTTCTACATGTTCCGCCTCTGGTACCTCACCTTCTTTGGCGCCAGCCGGTCGCACGATGCGCATCCTCACGAAAGCCCCTGGTCCATGTTGGTACCGCTGATACTCCTCGCCGTGCTTTCGCTCGCTGGTGGATGGATCGGCATTCCCCGGGCACTCGGCGGCGGCGATCAGTTCGCTCATTTCCTGGAACCGGTGATCAACCCCGCGCCCAGCTCCGAGCAGGTCCGCGTCACTGTTGACGAGCAAGGCGTCCGTCACGCCACCGCCATTTCTCCCCCGGAGCCCGCGCGCCGGGTCGGCATTGAGAGTCAGGAACGCACCTTTAGCATCCTCTCTGTGGTCGTAGCCTTGATCGGCTGGTTCTTTGCCGATCTCCTTTACCGTCGCAAGCCCGGTATGGCCGATCAGCTGGTGGAACGCCTGCGCGGCGTCTATGCACTGCTGGTTAACAAATACTGGATCGACCAGGTCTACAACGCCCTGATCGTGACCCCGCTGCTCGTCTTTAGCCGTTATCTTTTATGGGGCGCCGTCGATCGCGGAGTCATCAATGGCGGCGCCGGCCTGGCGGCAGGCGGCGTCCGCGGCCTCGGCGCGTTGGTCCAACGCGTGCAATCCGGAAACATTCGTTCCTATGCAGGATGGCTGGCAATCGGCGCAGGCGCCCTCCTCCTGATTACCTATTTCGGCTTTTCCATGCACCTCTAGAAGCCCCAGGAAACGAAACTGTGCTGAACGATTCGATACTGACGATCATCACCTTTGTGCCGGCTGCCGGAGCCATCGTCGTGGCTTTGCTTCCGCGACAGGGCCGCATCATCCAATGGTTTACCCTTGCCGTAGCCCTCATCACCTTCGGCCTCACCCTCCATCTGCCCATCAACTATATCTATGGCCAGCAGGGCTTCCAATTTGAAGTAGATCGCGCCTGGATCCCCAACCCCGCCATTCGCTATCACCTCGGCGTCGATGGCATTTCCATGTGGCTGGTCGTGTTAACCGGCTTCCTCGCCCCGTTGGGCGTCCTCGCATCCTGGAACAAGATCGACCATCGCACCAAGGAGTTCTATTTCTTCTTCCTGCTTCAGCAGACCGCGATGATCGGCGTCTTTGTCTCCCTCGACATGTTCCTTTACTACGCCTTCTGGGAGATGACGCTGGTGCCCATGGCCATCCTCATCTCCATGTTCGGCCGCGATCGCGGAACCGAGGCAGCAATCAAGTTCTTCGTCTACACCTTTCTTCCCTCGGCGCTCCTGCTGGTAGCGATTGTCTGGCTCTACGCCAAAACGGGAACATTCGACTTCGTCCGCCTGCAAACGATCCTCGCCCAGAACACCGCGGCCTTCCCGCCGCAGGCTCTCTTCTGGGCCTCCCTCGCCTTTCTCCTCGCCTTTGCCGTCAAGGTTCCGGTCTTTCCCCTGCATGGCTGGCTGGGCGATGTTTTCAGCGAAGCCCCCACCGCGATGGCGATGGTAGTTGCCGGCAAGCTCGGGCTCTACTCCATCCTGCGCTTCAACCTCGGCCTCTTCCCTGCCCAGGCCCGGCAGGTGGCCCCATGGATGGTGGCCCTGGCAGTGATTGGCATACTCTACGGAGCGCTGGTAGCCCTGGTGCAGAAGGATATGAAGCG
>CAVWDK010000008.1:0-500990 GCA_963753715.1 uncultured Acidobacteriaceae bacterium
CGGTTGTAGGTATTTGTGTTCCGCCTGCTCCTATTTTTCCTTGAATGATCTCGAAGAATTACGTGAGGCCGCGGGGATTCGTAACCGGCGTTGTAGAGCATGTCGGTGCCTAAGAGGTCTGCCTGCTTTTCGTCGTCTCGCACATGCGGAGACCGTAGAGACCGGCTCCTCCGCCGATGATGGCTTGGGTGACTCTGTCCTCCGGCGCCGTTGCCGAGCAGGATGCCAGAGGCGAGTTGGCCGAGGCCGGCCATGATGTCGGTGGTTTGCTGCTTTTTCATGTTGCAGGTGGCGTGGCGCGAGGACTACGTGGGAGATTTCGTGCGCGAGGACGCCGGCGAGTTGGGCTTCAGTTTCGGCGGCTTGGATGGTTCCCAGGTTGATGAAGATGGCGCCGCCGGGGAGAGCGAAGGCGTTTACGTCAGAGCTGGCGACTACGTGGAAGGAGTAAGGCCATTTGAGGCCGGGGGCATGTTCTGTCAGGTGTGCGCCTAGCTTGGCTACATAGATGGAGACGGGGTCCATTCCGGGAGGACGGGCATTTGTTTGTAGACCTGGGCGGCTACCTTGGCGCCTTCTGTGACCTCCTGCTGCGGGGTGAAGGGGTTGTTGCAGGGCGGGGGTGGGTTGTAGGTGGCGTGGGCTTGGGTGCCGGATGCTGCGTAGAGGACCAGGGTGAGTACAGCGAGTTTCAGGGTATTTTTGCGCGAGCGGGTGCTCAGATGCGGCAGAGACTTGATTGCATGGACAGCTGCTCCTTCTTGCTTGCTGCCGCTCAGGGAGCCAACCGGCGGTGGGCTGATCCGGTCTGAACGACGCTCCAGATTACTCCATATGGAGTGGACGCTCGCTTGGGGCAGGGTGGGGCGGGAGTATGCGGGTGGATCCTGTGTGATCGGTTTACCGGATGGTGTAGAGCGGCGCGAACTCGCGGATTCCGGCGGTTTGTTCCTGGTGATCCAGCGGAGGACGTACCCCTGGGGTGGGTCGGGGTCAGCGTGTGGGGTAAGCGCGTTTGGGGATTACTTCCAGCAGGAGCTGTGCGGCGGGATCCTTATAGTAGTCCATGTCCGTGCTCGATCATTACGCGGGGGACGCCGTCGATGGTGGTGGCGGTGTCGTTCTCGTGGAACACGCGCCCGCCCGAGCCGGCGAAGAGCAGCAGCAGGTCCATGAGCCGCGGCTCCAGCCGCACGCTTTCGCGGTCATTGCCGCTCAGGAGGCTACGCCGAGGGATCGACTTGCCAGTCGCCGAAGGCGAATGGCCGCTGGTGGGAGCGAGGCGCGACCGCTGGGGGGACGTTCAGGTCCAAGTTCTCCGGCGTGCGCGCGGGCGATCCACCGTATCTCGGACTGGCTGAGCATCCGCTGTCAGGTCGCGCGATCGGGGCTGCTCGACCACCGACCCTCAGCGGACGAAGGGTCTGCGCAATCCGGTCAAGCCACCGCCGGAGTGGTCGGCCTTCGTCTCTTTGGCTAACGTCGTCCGGCGGAATGGAGACAAAGGGGGCCGGAATGACTTTGTCCGACTTCGCTGGTCCAGCCGGAGGAAATGCAAGCAGCGCAGCGGTCGCGGTGTCACCGGTCCATCTCGCGCTACAGATCAGGCAGGCGGAGAAGAACCAGCCCGCGGCCGACGCAGAGGGCCGCGGCCGGATCGCGCCCTCCGACTCGGCGCTCCGCTTGGCCGAACCTCAGCTTTCGCGGGTCTGGCAGAAAGGTGAGCACACGCCTCAAGACCTGACGCTCGAAGAGTCGATCAGTTCCTGATGATGCGCCGCATGAGCTTATTGAGCGCCGAGGACTCCTTTCTGCAGCACAGAGCCGGTCTGATGGAGGAAGCGGCCTACGGTGGCGGCGGGCGTGCGCAGTCTCTCGGTGACACTTCCAGGATGCGCCGTAGGGCGGCGGCTAAGTAGGAGCCAGTATGCGCGGAGTTCGCCGCCTTCATGGACAACATCATGGACAATATTGTGAGCGCCACGCCGGGCCCGAGCGTCGACCGGCTGGCCCAGTGGAGGACTCGGCAGTTCAACAGGACCGCTCTCACGCCTGAGGGTTCGTCTGGCGATGACCGGCCCGCGCCGGCTTCCAACCCATTGCGGATACTGTCGAAGACCCCGTGTTTACGGGGTCTTCGACAGTATCCGCAATGGGTTGGAAGCCGGCGCGGGCGGTTCGTCGGCAAGCGGACCCTTAGGCGTGAGAGCGGTCCTGTTGAACTGCCGTCCTCCACTGGGCCAGCCGGTCGACGCTCGGGCCCGGCGTGGCGCTCACGATGTTGTCCATGATGTTGTCCATGAAGGCGGCGAACTCCGCGCCGTACTGGCTCCTACTTAGCCGCCACCCTGCGCGCAGTCCTGGAAGTGTCGCCGAGAGACTGCGCACGCCCGCCACGAAGCTCGCGTAGGCCGCTTCCTCCATCAGACCGGCTCTGTGCTGCAGAAAGGAGTCCTCGGCGCTCAATAAGCTCATGCGGCACATCATCAGGAACTGATCGAGCTCTTCGAGCGTCAGGTCTTGAGGCGTGTGTCGGCCTTTCTGCCAGACCCGCGAAAGCTGAGGTTCGGCCAAGCGGAGCGCCGCATCGGAGGCGCGATCCGCACGGCCCTGCTGCATCAGCCCGCGCTGGTTCTTCTCCGCCTGCCTGATCTGTAGCGCGAGATAGACGAGTGACACCGCGACCGCTGCGCTGCTTACAATTCCTGCAGCTGACGCGAAGTCGGACAGAGTCATTCCGGCCCCCTTTGTCTCCATTCCGCCGGACGACGTTAGCCAAAGAGACGAAGGCCGACCACTCCGGCGGTGGCTTGACCGGATTGCGCAGACCCTTCGTCCGCTGAGGGTCGGTCGTGAGCCGCCCCGATCGCGCGAGCTGACAGCGGATGCTCAGCCAGTCCGGGATCCGGTGGATCGCCCGCGCGACACAGGAGGACTTTCACCTTAGCATCGCCGCATGGCGCCTGGCTCCCACCAGCGGCCATTCGCCTTCGGCGACTGGCAAGTCGATCCCTCGCGTAGCCTCCTGACGGGCGATGACCGCGAAAGCGTGCGGCTGGAGCCGCGGCTCATGGACCTGCTGCTGCTCTTCGCCGGCTCGGGCGGGCGCGCGTTCCACGAGAACGACACCGCCACCATCGACGGCGTCCCCTGCGTAATGATCGAGCCGGACATGGACTACTATAAGGACCCCGCCGCGCACGTTCTGCTGGAAGTAATCCCCAACGCGCTTACCCACACGCTGACCGATCCGGCCGAGGTCTACGTCCTCCGCTGGATCGCAGGACAAACCGCCGGAATCCCCGAGTTCGCGCCGCTTTACACCATCCGGTGAACCGGCCACACAGATCCACCCGCATCTCCCATCACCCTGCCCCAAGCAAGCATCCACTCTATATGGAGTAATCTGGAGCGTCGTTCAGACCGGATCAGCCCACCGCCGGTTGGCTCCCTGAGCGGCAGCAAGCAAGAAGGAGCAGCTGTCCATGCAATCAAGTCTCTGCCGCACCCTGAGCACCCGCTCGCGCAAAAATACCCTGAAACTCGCTGTACTTACCCTGGTCCTCTACGCAGCAACCGGCACCCAAGCCCACGCCACCTACAACCCGCCCCCGCCCTGCAACAACCCCTTCACCCCGCAGCAGGAGGTCACCGAAGGCGCCAAGGTAGCCGCCCAGGTCTACAAACAAATGCCGGTCCTCCCGGAATCGGACCCCGTCTCCATCTATGTAGCCAAGCTAGGCGCACACCTGACAGAACACGCCCCCGGCCTCAAATGGCCCTACTCCTTCCACGTAGTCGCCAGCTCTGACGTAAACGCCTTCGCTCTCCCCGGCGGCGCCATCTTCATCAACCTGGGAACCATCCAAGCCGCCGAAACCGAAGCCCAACTCGCCGGCGTCCTCGCCCATGAAACCTCCCACGTAGTCCTCCGCCACGCCACCTGCAACATGAAAAAGCAGCAAACCACCAACATCATGGCCGGCCTCGGCCAACTCGCCTCTGGCATCCTGCTCGGCAACGGCGCCGGAGGACAAGTAGCCCAAGCCATCATCGGCGGAGGAGCCGGTCTCTACGGTCTCCGCATGTCGCGAGACGACGAAAAGCAGGCCGACCTCTTAGGCACCGACATCCTCTACAACGCCGGTTACGATCCCCGCGGCCTTCCCCAATTCTTCGAGATCATTCAAGGAAAATACGGAGCAGGCGGAGCACAAATCCTCACCGACCACCCCAACCCCGGCAACCGCACCGAGTACGTCAACGCGGAGATCGACACCTTACCCCGCCTCACCAATCCCATGGTGACCTCCGCCGCCTTCAAGCGCGCCCACGACCTGGCCATGAAGGTGCCAACCCTCACCGCCCAGCAAATCAAGGACGGCGTCTGGAAGAACGGCAACTACGCCGCCGGTCCGCAAGCAACCCCCGTCTCCGCCCCCGCACCAGACACCACCACCCCGGGCCAGTACGGAGCCAGCGGGCCCGTAGCCCTGAATCGATCGCAACTAGGGATGGGCAATCGCCTGACCCCATACCAAGGCGCGAACTTCCACATTAACTTTCCTTCATCTTGGCAGGTCACCGACGCAACCAACGCAGGAGCCACCCTGGCCCCGGCAGGCGGCTTCGGCACCTTCGGCCTGGTCTACGGAGCAGTCGTAGGAACCGTGCAGACAAACAGCGCAATCATGGATGCAGACTCCCTAGCCAACGCAACCGCCCAACTAGCCGCACAACTAAGCCAGCAAAACGGAGGCCTGCAACAAATAGGAGCCGTAAAAACCCTGAAACTAAGCGGACAAAACGCAAACACCTTAGAGCTGCGAGGCCGTTCCCCCCTGGTGGAGAACGGAACCACCTTACCGGAGAGAGACTGGCTGGTAACCATAGCCAGCCAGGACGGCGACCTCCACTACATCGTCTTCGTCTCCCCCGAGCGCGACTTCGCCCAACTGCGCCCCCTATTTGTATCGATGATGAATACCTTTAAGCCCCTCTAACCCCAACCAAGGTCGCGGGTTCCGGAAAGGTCCCGATTGCCTGCGGTCCACCCAGGGGTAATGAAAAACGCATCGTGTGTTTTCTGCATATCCATCAGCTGTCTTGCAAGCCCCCCACAAAGCCGTCATCCTGAGCGAACCGCTTCGCATATCTATCGCAAACAGAGGGTTTTAAGCGCGGAGTCGAAGGACCCCGGCGATGCTTGTTGGCAGATGCTCTTCGGAGTTCCAGCCGCAAACTACACCGGACGACTATCGTCTGTAACTTTTCTACCCGCCAAACCTCTCACGGGAACACACAGGTACGAGAAGAAACTTCTTCTCGCACCTGCGTGCACATCGGTGATCCCCTGGGAGTGCCAACATGCTCAACGTATTCGATGGATACACCCGCGGAAGCGCCTCGTCGCGCTTCTCAGCCTCCACCACAAACCTCGCCATGCTCGCCAGCCTCTTGCTCGCAGCCATGGCTCTCCCCCTTGCTGGAGCTCAATCGGTCACACCGGTCAAGCCGCCCCTCTCCGCCGAAACCATGGCCGTCCACGTGAAAGCCAAGCGTTCCGTCGCCACGCCGGCGGCGAACATCGAGCCTGCGGCAACCTCCGCAGGCTCGTCTTCTTCCTTCAATGGAGAGCAAGGACCAGGCCCCGGAGCCATCGGCCCAGGGCCAGGCTGCGACCTGTTTCCCGCACCCGCTTCTGTCGGGGCTGCCGTGCCCCTCTCCTACTTCGGGCCCTCTCCTTCCACCGTCAACCCCAGTCTCGTCGGCCCGGTGCAACTGCTCAACACCGGCACCGTCGACGCGGCTCATGGCACCATCACCATCCCGCTCTATAAAGGCTCCTTGAAAGGAACCAACCAGACCGTCTGGTACATCCTGACCGATGTTTCCGATCAGGGAGTGGCGCAGGAACTGGGATTGAATTTCTCTGCCAAATTGAATTTTGCTGCCAACGCTGCACGAACCGGCAACCTCGACAGCAATGGCAACATCGTCTTCGATAAAGGCACCGTCAACTTTGCTCCCCAACGTAACATCGTTCCCGGGCCCGTGGGCCAGGAGTTTCCGCCAAAGTCCTACACGCCTGGAGCCATTGGCGATAGCAACTACAGTCCCTATGTCAGCATCACCAACGCGGGCGGCGTCATCTATAACGCTCCCATCGTCGCGTTCGGTGTGGACGCCTCAAAAATTAACTTCCCCAATGGCCATGTCGATTATTCGAAGGTCCACGATCAGGTCGTCGCCATCGATCCCTACAACATGACCGTCACTCTCAACCTGATCAATGGATTCAGTTTCGGCCGCCCCGTCTGGTACCTCTCGATGGATGCCAGCATCACCCTCGCCGCGGCGATCGAGCACAACACCTACGCCCCACTCATGGGCAAGCTGGTTCTCGGCAACGACGACAGCTTCGCCAGTCCCATCGAACGCATCTTTATCGCCACCAACGGTCCGGAGTCCGGCCAGTGCAACAACCCACTGCGCCAGGGCCTGTCTGCGGATCTCGCCGATGGTTACAGACCTAACAACGTACTCGGGGGTATTCCGACCATTGCCCTTGATTACAGTCCAGCCTGGGATGCTCAACTTTACGAATGGACCGAAGACGCCATCAACAACGGCTACCGAGGCCAACTCCGTGAAGAATTCCAAATCCTCACCTTCGTTCAGGACGGCCTGATTACCGGGCCCGGAGGAGCTGCCTTCGGTAGTTCCGGTTTCTCCATCAACTGCCCGATCGTGCAACGCCTCGACTAAACCAAACCTTCTGGTGCTGAAGTAGCTGGCGGTGAACCGCGCGCACAGCTACTTCAGCACCGAATCTCACCCATCGGAACGCAACCCACCCCATCCCAAACAAAATCAAACCCGGCCAACACTAAAACCACCAAATCCGGATCTATACCATGTGCCTATCCCTAAACCCATTGGACGAGCAACTCTGTCGGGTTTTCGTTCCGTTGTGCCCAGGCTTCCCCACCAACAACTCGGTCAGCCGCAGAACAGGGACTTATCTCGCTTATCTCGCTTATCGCGCATTATTTTCCCGCAGCCAAAAGCCGCCCGCCCCGAGCGGCGGAAAAAGCATGAAATTTTAATCAATTTTATAAAAAGAAGGACTTAGCCCACGGCCACTCACAAAACCACGCCCTCAGAAAAACCTCGACGGGGGGCTTATGGCGCATAAGGCGCTTAAGGCGCACACTTCCACCCCGGGCGTTCCCCCAATCTCAAGCCCTGGGGCAACGATGCGCGCATTCCTGCAGCCGAAGTTCCGCATGCGTCTCCGCCGTCCCAGCCGTCATATAACAAAACGCGCAAATCGCATCAATCGTCTTATTCGGATTCGTCCGATAAATAAACTGATGAAAATACACGCCCTTCCTGGCATCGTCCGTTCTCATGCTTGGGTTCCTAACAGGGGTTGCATCGCTTGAGAACCGACGGAAGTCCCGTCGCGCCGATAGCTGTGGTCGCAAGAGTTCCCTCCACCGTCCATGGTGTCGTGGTTGAGTGGGCCCAGTTATTCCATCGAGCGATCGCGTGCCACTCCCGATGCCATTGTGTCTTACTTCTATCAACGACGATCGCCGGCAAAATCCTGCGCCCTACCCTCCAAAGCCCACAACTGCATCGCTCCCTGCATCGATCTTGGTGCGCCCCCGGGAACCTCCAGCCACTAACCCCCGCCCGTAACCTGCCCCAACCACAAAACCCTGTAGAATGTGGACTCTGTCCCCCGGCAAAAGTAATGGAGACTCTCGCCTCCATCTCGATCGAAAACCTGGTGCGCCGGTGTGCCGCATCGAGCAGCCCGGAAGCCTGGCAGGAGTTCGTCCGCCGCTTCCACCGCCTCATCGCCACCGTCACCCTCCGCACCGCCGGCAGACTCGGCGACGCCTCCAGGCAAACCGTCGACGACCTCATCCAGGAAACCTACCTCAAGCTCTGCACCGACAACTTCCGCATCCTCCGCACCTTCCAGCAGCAACACCCCGACGCCTTCACCGGCTATGTCAAGGTCCTCACCGCCAACGTAGTGCGCGACCACTTCAAATCCATCCACACCCAAAAACGCGGCGCCGGGCAACTCGCCCAAATCGCAGACGACTTAATCCCCATAGCCGCCGCCGACACCGCCGGAAGCCCCCAATCCATCGAGCGCGTCGTCCTTATCCAGGAACTTACCCGCCATCTGGACCTATGCCTGGCCGGCCCCGATCGGGATCGAAACCGCCGCATCTTCTGGCTCCACTACCGCGCCGGCCTTTCCGCCCGCGCCATCGCCGGCCTTCCCGGCATCCGCCTCACCCCCAAAGGCGTCGAAAGCATCCTGCTGCGGCTGACCAAAGACCTCCGTCAACGCATGACCGAACCCCTTGTCGCATTAGAAGATCAAATGCAACGCGAACCCGAAGGCTTTTTGCCCGCGTAATCGTTTTAGAAAGGAGAAGCAGTTGTATCAACATCTGAACAACGACCAAATAAGCGAGCTTCTCCTGGCGGCCAAAAACAGCAAGCGAAACGAGACGACCAGCCACGGCCCCTTCGACGACCCCCGCCGGCACCTCGAAGCATGCCCCAGCTGCCGGTCCAGAATGCGCGCCCACGAAATGGCGATGGAGCAGATCGCTTTACTCAAACCCAACGCGCGCGCAATCAAAGGCCCACTGTGCCCCCCCGACGATGTCTGGTTGGAAATAGCAGCAGGCTTCGCCAATCAGGATTCAGAGCAACACCTGAACCACGCCGCCGAGTGCGATCATTGCGGACCCCTCCTCCGCCAGGCCAAAGATGATTTCGCCGACGACCTCACCCCAGAGGAAGCCAGCCGCATAACCTCCCTGCTCAGCGCCAACACCGACTGGCAGCGCCGCCTCGCCCACTCCATCGGTACGGTGCGTGAGCACACCCGGCCCGCGCCGGCACCATCCACCTCACATGGCAACCGCTTCTCCTGGAAACTGCCCGTTCTCGCTCTGGCTGCCGTCGCACTCGCCACCATCGCTGTATCCGAAGGCCTGCGCCTGTTGCGCGGACCCTCCGTCGATCAGCTATTAGCCGCTGCCTACTCCGAGCGCCGAACCCTGGAAGTAAGAATCCCCGGAGCAAACTACTCACCCCTGCGCGTAGAACGCGGAGCAACCGATTCCAACCTCGAAAAACCTGCATCCTTACTCAAGGCCGAAGCCCTGATCAGCGAGAAGCTCCGGATAAATTCCACTGACCCCGCCTGGCTCGACGCCCGCGCCCGCGCCGATATGCTCGATGGCAATTACGACTCGGCCGTTAAAACACTGTTGCGGGCACGATTGGCACAACCAGATTCCGCCCCCTTACTCACTGACCTTGGTTCTGCTTATTACATGCGCGGACAAAGCGCAGATCGCACCCTCGACTACGGCAACGCCATCGAGGCGCTGGGCGAGGCCCTCGCCAAAAACCCCAACGATCCCATCGCCCTCTTCAACCGCGCCCTGGCCTGCGAACAGCTCTTCCTCTATAGCCAGGCCGTCGCCGACTGGGAACACTATCTGCGGGAAGACCCCCATGGAGAATGGGCGCAGGAAGCACAACAGCGCCTCGACGCCCTGAAGCAAAAGATCGAAAAGCGGCAGCACCAACCACCCCAGTCGCTCCTCGCTCCGCAGTCTCATGCGCCATCCCTCGACCGTCCGCCCGAGTTGCAAACCGCGGCCCTGGCTCTTCAAGATGATCACGACGACACCTGGCTAAAAGATTTTCTGCAAGCCCCCGCAAGCCCCACACACACCGCGGCCATTCAGGACTTCCAGTCCGCCGGCAACGCTCTCTCCAACGGCCGCTATCAAAAATCCATAGACCTCGCCCGCCAATCCATGCGACAGTTCGCAGCCGCACAAGACCAAGCCGGGATGCTGCGCGCCGGCTTGGCCACCATGTCTGCCCAGGGTTTCGCCCTCAAATACAACGACTGTCTCGCCACCGTCGCCACTCTGCTTCCCCTCTTAGCAACGACCAACTACCGCTGGCTGCAAGCCGCCACCCTCATCGAACAGGGACAATGTCTCTCCGGAGCCGCAAAGCCACAGCAAGCCATGCAGACCACCCAGCAAGCTTGGGATCTGGCGAAACGATTTCACTACCCTGAACTGCAGCTCCGCGCCGCCGCCTTCGGCGCCAGCTACCTGCTCGACACCGGCAGCGCCGACCAGGGCATCCGAGGACTACGCGATGGTCTCGCCACCTATTGGCAATCCGCTGTGTCTGACAAACCCGGTGAAAATCTCTACGCCTGCCTGTTCGAGTCTTCCCACACCATCGGCTGGCCCTTTGTTGACGCCTACGCGCTCGAGCAGCTGCTGGCGACCTTTCCTCCCAAAGATCCGGTAGACCAGGCAGTCGACCGAGAGTTGCTGGCCGACGCACAGAAACGAACTGGAGACTCTCAATCCGCGCGGCTGACTCTGCAAACCGCAAGCGCCCGGCTTGACGCCTTGCCCAACGACCGGGCCGTGATCCTGCGCAAAGCAGAGATAGCCGTGCAAAACGCGCAAATCGATCTGACCGTGAGCAACGCGAAGGATGCCATCACTTCCCTCTCTCCCTTTCGCGATCAAGTCGAGGCCGCCGGCACAGGACGCTTTCAAGCCGAATATTTCCAGACCCTCGGCGAAGCCTACCTGGCGCAGGGAATGGAAGCGCAAGCCCAACCCCTGCTCACGCGCGCCCTCGCGGTAAGAGAAACCGGACTGAGAAACCTGCAGCAGGAATCCGACAAACTCGCCTGGAGCCGGGGCCGAACCGAACTCTACCGCGATCTTCTTCAGGTTGAACTGAAACTGAAAACCCCGGAAGACGCCCTGGCCGCGTGGGAGTGGTACAAGGGCGCTTCCCTTCGCTCAACCAAACCCGTGGATGCAACCGCCCCAGCCCTCCCGAAAAACACTACCCTCATTTCCTACGCCCTCCTGAAGGGCTCGATCGTAGCTTTCGTTCTCCGCGATGGAAGAGTCCGGGTCCACACACTCGCACTGCCTCAGGACCTCGACCCAAACGTCGCGCGCTTCCTGAACCTCTGCTCCGATCCGTCCAGCAACATCGGCCAGTTAAACAACGCCGGCGCGCAACTCTACCGCGACCTCATCGCGCCACTGGAAGCCGACATCCGCGGAGCAACCGCGCTAACCATCGAAACCGATGGAGTCATCGATCAAGTCCCTTTCAACCTCTTGCAAACCTCAGACGGTCACTACCTCGGTGACAAATTCGAACTAACCTTTTCTCAAGGCTTGTCCTACCAGCGCGCCTCCCGGACCTTGCTATCGCCCCAAAGCGCCGCGCTCGTCGTGGTAGCCGCAGGCGCAGCAGGCTCGTCCTTGCCCGTACTCCCCGGCGCCGATCAGGAGGGCACCGAAGTAGCCTCTCTCTTCCACAACGCCGTGTTGCTCCACGGGCACGAAGTGACCCGCGCAGAGGTCCTCGCACAACTGCGCGACGCCCGCCTGCTTCACTTCGCAGGCCACGCCTATGCCGGCTTCAACCGCGTCGGCTTGGTCCTCGGACCCGCCTCCCTGTTGAGTTCGCACGACATCGCGGCTCTCGGCCTGCACAATCTAAAACTGGCCGTCCTTTCCGCCTGCGACACCGCCAACGGAGACGAAGGCACCTCAGCCGACGGAAACAGCCTGGCCCGCACCCTCGTAGCCGCGGGAGTTCCCAACGTAGTCGCCAGCCGCTGGAGAGTCGACTCCATCGTCACCCGCCAACTCATGCGCGTCTTCTATGCCAACCTGACCTCGGGCAAGACACCGCCCGAATCCCTCCGCGCAGCCAGGACCGCGATTCGCAGCATCCCGAGTTACCAACACCCTTACTACTGGGCATCGTTTGCTGTCTTTGGAACCTCGTAACTGGAGAACACCATCTTGACCCCGAAAAGCAAAAAACCATCGGTACCTTCGCCAAAGCGCTTGGTCCTCGACCTGATTGGCCCCTTTGTCGTCCACTTTACCGGCGGCTTGGCAAGAATCCATGCCCCACTCTGCCTTGATCACCACGCAAACATCCAGACTGACAACGACGACATCGGCGTCTACGGCCTCATCGCGCCAGCACCCCAGGCTGGCTACCCGGAAGGCTTCCTCTACCGCATGACAGGCCCGGCATCTAAGGCCGGTCAGTGCGCCTGTCTAACCCCCGAGCGGTTGTTAATCGTAACCATGAAGTTAGCCGCAAGACCGGCCACCAACTGTCACTCCGTCATGGAGGTCCCTAACCCAAACACCATGGTGCCCCTCCTGCCCGAGCCCATCTGGATACACAAGAACGGTTCCGGCGCCTGGGTCAATGCAGATCCGGGGACTCCCGACATAGTAAGTAGTCAACGCGCACGCGGCCTCCGCTTCATCTACGACGACTGCCCCGCCCAACCCAACATCAAGCTGATGAAGCAGCCAAAATCGCCCACTCCGGTGAATCCTGATTTCACTCCGGAAAACTCCGACGCCCTTGGCTTGGATCCCGCGCACTACCACATCACCCTGCGCTTCCAATCCAACGGAACCAGCCCCGATGAACATCACGAAGACGCCTACAACTGCTTTCAGGAAATGCGAACCCTCATTCCCGAAGCAGGCATGTGGCGAGTAGACTTCGACGACTCCCAAACCGGTATCCAACCACGCCACCATGGCGGTCCCGTGCCCGTGGACTGCGGCGCAGCAATCATCGTTATACGCGAGTGACCAGGGGCCTCGCCTTCCATCACCAATTTTGTCGAGCGGCATCCAGGAACGCCCGTCTGTCTACATAGAAGGCACACATGGCGTCCAACGAGGGCTGCAGCTTGGCGTTGCCGTTTATCGAGGATGCTCCGTCGGCGGTCGATCTACCCGCCCTCGTCGCCGCCTATTCGACCCTCCTCTTCCGTATAGCCAACTCGGTGCTGAGGAGCAGGACGGAAGCCGAAGACGTCGTGCAGGATGTCTTCATCCGCGTCCTCGAGCATCGTCTTTCCCTGCCTGCGGTACGTGATATGCGCGTTTGGCTGATTCGTATCGCATGGAACCTGGCCCTGGATCGAAAGCGGCGCAAGCGTCCCGACCAACTGGACGAGGCGTTCGCAGAATCCCTGGCCAGCGCCACCATGCCGGCCGACACAGCGATGGAGGAGGCGCAGCGCTTTCGCGCTGTCCTGCGTGAAATAGAGCGATTGCCCAAGGCGGAGCGCCACGTATTGCTACTCTCCGCCATCGACGAACTGGGCACACCAGAGATCGCGGCTGTATTGTCCCGAAGTGAGTCAGCGGTGCGAGCCTTGCTTTCGAGAGCAAGAGCGAGGCTGCGGGAACGGCTCCAGGACCGTCCGCGGCTGAAACAAGGAGGAAAAGCTTGATGAAAGATCCTGACCGGACGATCGAAAACCTGCTGGCCGGTCTCCGCGATGCCGAGCCATCACCCGGCATGCATCATCGCATCCTCGATGTCATGGTCGCCGGTCGAGGAACAGCCCATCGTTCGCGCCGCCTGTTGCAGCCAGCTATCGCCATGTCCTTGGCCTGTGCGCTGACCATCACCATCTGGGTGCAACATCATCGTCACCTGCCGGCGAACCTGAGAAGTGACACCACCAATGTCGATGCGTCGCGAACCAAGCCACCGCAAACGGTCGCAAACAAAACCTCCCGCGAGCCCAGAAGGTCCACAGCAAAAGCCTTGCTCAGACCAACGCATACCAGCGAAGTCTCGCTCCCGGAACAGACCCCCGGCTTCCCTGCTCCACCGTTGCCCTTGACCGCGCAGGAAAAGCAGTTGCTACGTCTCGCCCATCGCAACGACGCCCGCGATATGACCCTGCTCAATCGCGATGTGCAGGCGCAGCAATCAGCGAAGGCCATACAACAATTTCAGCAATTTTTCGGAATGGATTCCAAGCAGATGAGGAGCGAAAGTGAATAAGCAAAACATACTAGGCATCACTCTGGCGATAGCCTGCAGCGGGATAAGCGCGCTTGCACAACCCCAGGCTGACAACGCGAAGACTACGCCGGACGTCTACCAGACCCTCTATCTCAGCAACCTCACCCAGCCAAGCGACGCCAATGACCTCGTCGGGGACCTTCGCAACATGCTCCCAAGGTCAAAGATGATTTACGTGCCGTCGCAAGGCGCCATCTCTTTTAAAGGCTCTCCGGAGGACATGGCCCTCGCGCAGAAGATCCTCGCCGACTTGGATAAGACCAAGAAAATCTACCGCCTCACCTACACCATGACAGAGAGAGACGGAGCCAAGACCATCGGGGTGCAGCATTTCTCCATCATCGTAGCCTCAGGCAGCAGAACAGATTTCAAGCAAGGCAGCCGTGTGCCCATATCCGTCGCCACCAACGCCGCGCCGGGCTCCAACGCCGAGATCACCTATATAGACATAGGTCAGGAAATAGAAGCCTCTCTGGACGGCTATCTCGACGGAGTGCGCTTGCGCACCAAGGTCGTACAATCCAGCATCGCGGAGGATAAGTCCGGTATAGGCACACCAGATCCCGTAATCCGCCAGACCACACTGGAAGGAACCTCCACCCTGGTCCAGGGCAAGCCCCTGGTGCTGGGCTCGCTGGATGTTCCAGGCAGCACTCGCCATCAGGAAGTGGAGGTAGTTTCCGAGCTGGTACGCTAACCCGCCAGCCAGTCTATCCCGCTTGCTCTTCTGCCTCCTCGGCATTGCCAAACACTTCTTCGCGAATGATCCGCTCAGTGGCTTCGTTCAGGTATCCATCGAGCGCGGCCTTGATCTCGAGAAACTCCGGCCACAGCGTATTCTGAATGAACGAGTCTGGAGCTCGCACGATCACAGTGGAGTAGCGTTGCCGTGGGTAACGGTAGGGTTTAAGCCTGTACCGGCGGCACAAAGCGGTAAAGAGGAGCCGGCTCCACCGATCGGGCAGCGTGAACTGTGTTTCGATCGCAGGTTCTGCCCGCTCAGCGCTGTTGAGTGCGGCGAGGATGCGACTGCTTGCCGCCGCCGCGGCGTCTCGCTCTCCCACCGTCGTGGCTCCCTCAAAGAGAGCCGCTATCTTGCGCAACTTCTCGCGAAGTTCTTGTTCTGTAGTCACATTTACCCTCGGGAGAGTACCTCAGGTATCAGCATACGATGAGCGGCACCTCCCCATGCTTGACATCGAATTTTCATCAGCATCTAATCCCCACGTTCCCTATTTCTCCATTGGCATTGCTCGAAGCCTCGAAATTTATGCGCCTTGGTATCTCGCTTCTTTTAACGGCCTCGCTGCTCCTCTCCGCCGGAGGCTGCAGGAAATCCCCGCCGGCAACTGGTACTGACGGGGCCGACTGGACGACCTACGGGAGAACACCGGATGAGCAGCGTTTCAGCCCTCTGACCCAGATCAACGAACAGACCGTGGATCGGCTCGGCCTTGTCTGGAGCAGAGAGCTCGGCACCACCCATGGCCTGGAAGCCACGCCCCTGGTCGCCAACGGAGTGATCTACACCACCAGTCAGTGGAGCGTTGCCTACGCCCTCGACGCGCGGACCGGCGAAATCCTGTGGACCTTCGATCCCAAAGTCTCCCGCGCGAACGTCCGCACCATTTGCTGCGACACCGTCAATCGCGGGGCGGCGCTTTACCACGACAAGGTGTATCTCGGGACCCTGGACGGCCGGCTCATCGCGCTCGAATGCCAAGTCGGGAAAACCGGTATGGGATGTGGTCACTGTCGATCAGTCCAAACCCTACGCTATCACCGGCGCGCCCCGAATCGTGAAAGGGATGGTTCTCATTGGCAATGCCGGGGGAGAGTTTGGTGTGCGCGGCTATCTCTCCGCCTACGATGCGGAAAACGGCAAACTGGTCTGGCGCACCTACACCGTTCCCGGCGATCCCGCAAAAGGCTTCGAGTCCAAAGCTCTCGAAGCCGCCGCTAAAACCTGGCATGGTCCCTATTGGGTCGCCGGCGGCGGAGGCACGATATGGGACTCCATCGTCTACGACCCTAAGCTCGACCTCATATACGCCGGCACCGGGAACGGGAGCACCTGGTATCGCGATCTACGCAGCCCCGGTGGAGGCGACAATCTCTACCTGGCCTCCATCCTTGCCTTTCGAGCCAGCGACGGGCAACTGGTTTGGCACTTCCAGGAAACCCCGCAGGAAAACTGGGACTACGACGCCACCCAGCCGCTCATGCTCGCCGATCTCAACATCGCCGGCACCCCACGCAAGGTCATCATGCAAGCGTCGAAGAACGGATTCTTCTACGTGCTCGATCGCCAAACCGGCCAATTCATTTCTGCAAAACCGTTTGTCGACGGAGTCACCTGGGCCACTGGAATCGATCCTAAGAGTGGACGCCCTATCGAATCCCCTGCCGCGTACGACGGGCTCAACCCGGTGCTTGTCTCCCCGGCGCCCGGCGGCGCGCATAACTGGTATCCCATGGCATTCAATCCCGCCACTGGAATTGTTTATCTGCCGGCGAGACAAGGGTCCTTTGCGCTGCACGCTCCCGATAAAGGATGGATCTCCAACACCACCAACTGGAACCGCGGCGAGGACGCAGCCTACCACGGCCCGCTCCTGGCCAAGTTGATGGCGGCTCCTCCCATGACCGGCCTGCTGCTCGCCTGGGATCCCGCCCAGCAGCGTCAGGTGTGGCGCGTCTCTCTTCCCCAGGTGGAAAGCGGCGGAGTTCTCGCGACCGCGGGCAAACTCATCTTCCAGGGCCGCTCCGACGGAATTCTCTGCGCCTATCGCGCAACCGACGGCAAGCGGCTCTGGCAATTCGACGCCGGCACCGGCATCATGGCTCCCCCCGTGACCTACCTGCTCAATGGAGCGCAATATGTAACAATCATGGTCGGATGGGGAGGTTCTGCAGGGTTGAACAACATTCCCGGCAGCGGCGTGGTCAAACCTGGGTACGGCCGCATCCTTACCTTCGCCCTCGATGCTCATGCCAAACTTGCCGTTCCTCCGTTTGGCCATCCGGGGCCGCCGTCTCCCGCGATCCACATGAAAACCACCCCGGCGATGGTCGACGAAGGCAGCGTCCTCTACAGCCGGCAGTGTTTCTACTGTCACGGGGTAGGAGTCGTCTCGAGTTCCGGTGTACCAGACCTGCGCTATGCCACCGCCGCAACCCATCATCAGTTCGAGTCCATCGTGTTGGGAGGCGCATACCAACAAATGGGGATGCCCTCGTTCAAAGACGCGCTCCGGCCCGATCAGGTGCGGGCTATCGAAGCCTACGTATTGTCCCGCGCTGCCGGCACGCAATAACCCGGCGCCTTTGTTATAGTCTTGCGCATGCGCAGCCCGGCTGTTCCTCAGAACCTCAAGCGAAGAATTTTGAAGGATTCGCTGCGCGACAATGAGCACCGCGATGCGGCCTTTCGCCGCATCATTCGTTCCGTCCCCAAGGGTAAGGTGTCGACCTACGGCAAGGTTGCCGCAGCTGCGGGTTATCCCCTCTATCATCGGGCCGTAGCCAGGCTGCTGCGAACGGCAGCTCTCCATTCGGTACCGTGGCAGCGCATTGTCGGCGCTGGGGGCGAGATCAAGCTACGAGGAGAGGCCGCAGCGGAGCAGCGCCTTCGCCTCACCATGGAAGGAGTCAAGTTTCGTGGCCGGCGCGTGAACATGGAACTCCACGAACACACCTTCCGCCCCTGGGAAACGGCCGAGTAATTTCTCTCGTCTTCGATCTCTTTTCGTTACTCTTCTGGTTCTGAGAAGCCCCCTGGTGAAAGGGCTTGTTCCAGTTTCCAACCCAACTGATTGATTCGATTGCAACCCGGCGCAAAAGGCCCCAGTTCAAGCAATAGTTGAAGGTGTCCGATGGTAAACAGACATGTGGCGTCCCTGAAGCGATTCGAGGAGGCGGCCAGGCGCTATCTGCCGAATCCGGTGCGGCTCTTGTTTATCGCGGAGGCTCCTCCCGCATTCAAGGTGAACAGGCTTTTCTACTTTACCGGCCTGCGGGATGGGGACACGCTATTTCTGGAAATGATGAAGGTCTTGTACCCGTCTGAAGCCGGATACGGCAAAGGTGCCTTTCGCCCAGGCTATTCGGCGAAGCAGATGCGGCTTCGGAAACCAGAGTTCCTGCGAAAGTTCCAGAACGATGGATATCATCTCATCGACGCGTATGAACAACCGATGCCTGACGGGGCGAATGCAGCGGCCAAGACAGCTCTCATGCGGAGCACACTCCCGGCACTGCAGAGCAAGGTGAGGCGCCTCGCAGGCAAACGAAACGTGCCCATCATCCTGATTGGCGGAATTACCTACTCCGTTTGCGCGGAAACACTACGGCTGGACGGCCACAGGATTGCCAATCGCACCATGATTCATCATCCAGCTCGGGGCAATCAAAAGCTATTCCGGGCAAAGCTTACAGATGTTCTGAAAGACTGCGGAGAAAGATAACCTCTGCGGTTCTCACGAGTCGGCGTTACGTCGTGAAGACAATACACATCGGGCTACCTATCGCGGTATATTGCCCGGTGAACTGCAACTGGCCGGTATTCCGATCAACGCGAAATGACGTAATATCATCGCTGCGTTGGTTGCACGCGTACAGAAAGGCGCCCCCGGGGGCGATTTGTATGTGCCTCGGGTAGTCGCCCATGGTGGATGCTTCGCCCACATAACTCAGCCGTCCTTCGTGGTTCAGCGAGAAGATACCGACGGTGTCGTGGAGCCGATTGGACACGTAGAGAAATCGCCCATCTGGTGAGAGGAGAATTTCCGCGGTGAAATTGGTTCCCTTGAATCCTTGGGGTAGAGTCGAGATTGTCTGCTGCGGACTAACGGATCCTGTGGCCGGATCGAAATGAAAGAACACCACCGTGGATGCTTCTTCCTGCAGCGTGTACAGCCAGCGCCCATTGCGATGAAAGGTAAAGTGACGCGGCCCATCACCTGGAGGAAAAGAAAACGGGGAACCTGCAACGGGCGACAACTTTCCCGCGGCAGGATCAAAGGCCGAAACATAGAGCCGGTCCTGCCCCAGGTCTGTCTGCAATACGAAGCGGTTTCCCGGATCGGCCTGGATCATGTGTGCATGCGGATCGTCGTGCCCGCTCATTGCGAAACTCCCGGGAGGCGCACTCGTCGCTAGCTGGGGGCCAACAGAGCCTGTGTCCTGGTGAACGTATGTGGCTGCGCCCAGTGCTCCTGTCGGCTGTATGGGCAGCACCGCTACCGTACCACCGGCGTAATTTGCAACAAACACGTATTTGCCCGAAGCATCGACACTCAGCTGAGCCGGACCCGCTCCCTGAGAACTGACTATGTTCAACAGATGAAGCTTCCCCGTCTTCCGATCCACGGCGTAGGAGCTGACCGTACCATTCTTACCCTCATAGTCTGTAACTTCGTTGGCGGCATATAAGAATCGCCCCGAGGGATCGAACGAAAGCCACCCGGCGTTGCGGGCCTCTGCGGCCAGCTCAATCGGGGTCAGCTCTCCGGTCGTGGGATTCATTTCCAGCAGGTAGATTCCCTTTCCATGGCCGCCCGCCATCGCCCGGGGTACTGTAGGTTCCCACGTAAGCCAGAGTCCTCTGTCCACTGGCGGCCTGCACTAGCCTTGGCGCCGAAGCAAGCGCGGCGACAGCCATGGATCCGCGCAACAGTCCACGGCGAGAAATATTCCTCGAAGTCATTTGCATCCCTATTCGGTTGTAGTTCATTTCACGCTCTCGGTCCACTCTTGCTCGCCACGATGAAGCAAAGCTGCGCTGTCCTCCGGTAGAATCCATCGTTGCTGCACCAGATCATCGATCGCCGCCTTGTATCGGGCAAGATAGTCTTCGCGCCCTGGGTAACGTTCCGCGATCGATTTGCGCGGATCGCCCGTCCTCTGCCGATCAGCAACTGTCTTGGGAAAGGGGAGATACGATGCCTCAAAGGCGACCCGTTGATCGGGCGCACCAATCGACGGATCACGAAGATTCCACCCGGCGTAGGTCGCGAGCGGTACGGTGATCTCCGGCAGGTGAACGCCATCGCGCTCATTTCCATCGCCGTCGACCTGGGGCACAAGCGCAGGAAAAGCCGGCCCGACCTTTGGCGGCTGGATGCTCAGAATTCCCTGCTGCCAGTTGGGGCCGAAGTCCAGGCGATACGCTTGATTGGCCTCGTGGGGCAAGTTGACTCCGGGGATCCGGGGAAAGGCATATTCGCTCAGGGGCACGAGGTTGTGGTCGGCAATCTTCGGATAGCTGCTGGGCGGAGGAAGAGTATCACTGCGCACCCAAGCGTCCATGTTGGCAATCATGGCACGCCAGAAGTACCTGATCGGCAACGGTGATTGCGGGTGCTGACCGAGCAGGTCACCGGTTCCCTTCTCTGGTGGGAACGGGACGGAAAAATGTTGCAGCCCGGCAAAATGGTAGATACGCACCTGGTCGGAGATGGGCGCGTCCTGCTTTCCATTGGCACTGACGTGGATGAGAGCAGCCGCACGGCCCCAGTATTCATAAGCCGTGTTGGAGAAGAAGATTTTCGGCACCACCTTATCCGCGGTAGCGCGATCCAGCAGGCCCGCAGTCTCTCCTGTCACAGGGTCTTCCTCGGGTTCATCGGTAAAGGGAAAGATATCCGTAGGAAAGAAGACCGACGAGGTAGGCTGCGCGTCGCGCGATGGTTGCGCGAAACGGTAGTTGAAGCTGCCCCGGCCTGCTCCTGCTACGTGGGCAAGAACACCGTCGAGCGCCGGCCTGCCTTCTTCGTCCGCATTGAAACCCTGGTAGAGGAAGTCGCGCAAAAACCGCGCCGTTCTGCGAAATGCCTTCCCCATAGACACGTTCCGCCGGCGTAATGGCACTGGGATCATGCTTGGCGTAGGAAGCAAAGTCACGTATGGCGGCGAAGCCCCCGCCGGCCACGACGGGGTCGGCAACAACATAGACGTATTCGTAAATTCTTCCTGGCTGGAAGCCGCCGTTTAAATGAATAAACCGGTTTGAAGGGACAAGCTTGCCACTGATCGTATGCGCGAACTGCCATTTGGCGCGAGGGATCACGGTACGCTGTCCTTCACGAGAGTCTCTAACGGTCAGCACATTGCGTGGGTCTTCAGGGGAGGCAACCGGGTACTCCACTCCGCCTAGGTGGCCCTCCATCAAGTGCCCGAGGGGAATCTCCGGGGTCGCGGTGGACAGCATCAGGTCGCCGCGCAGCAGGCCGGTGATGGTCTTTCCATTTTCCTTTGCGATCGGGGCAAAAAATCGCAGTTGCCCCGGAGCCTGCGCATCCCACTGCCAGCCAAGGCTCACGATGGTGTAGCCGCTGCGCAGGAGCCATGCGTCGCCCGCGTCGTGGGCTAACTCCTCATCGCCACCATCGACCACGGTGAGAATGCGTGCGTTGCCGCGGTTGGGGACTTCCAGCAACATAGAGCCGTTGCCTGAGTGAACATCTTTCGGACGGACCGCAACGAAGTCAGACGAAAATTCCACTTCCCCGTTTTTGAGGTTCACTGCTTTGCGGAGATCGACGATGCGCTGGTTGCGCGCATTGGTGACTGGGAGCGAGAAGTAGACGCGGCCGGTGATGCGCTCGTAGGCCCCCGCATTCCCGAACTCCTGACCGTTGAGAACGGTGGTCCGGGAAGCTACATCGACACGCAGAACCCTGGCGTACAGAGGGCCCACGATGAGCAGCAGAGACAGAACAAGAAAGCTCGCACAAAACCGCAAACGCATTGGCGCAAGGATAGCATGTGCGTCCGCTCCCAAGATCAGGGAACGCGGGGCACAGCTCGATGCATATTGTGATCGAGATCAGCCTTGGAAAACGGCAATGCCTCATACGGTTTCACCGGGGCCAGGGTGATGCGAATGCATTTGGCGGCAGGCTGATTGCTCTTGGCAGCAACGCTGCGGATGGGTATCAGCACATTGGTCTCCGGATAGTACGCGGCCGCGCTGCGGCGAGCGATGGCGTAGGGAACCACGGCAAAGCGGGGCGCCTTACGGATTTCTCCTTCAAAGTGACTGTATATGTCGACGATCTGGCCGGGGCGGAGACTCCTTGCCTCCATATCCTCCGGGTTGAGAAAGAGAACCCGGCGCCCGTCAAAGACTCCGCGATAGCGATCATTCAGTCCATAGATCGTGGAATTGAACTGATCGTGACTGCGGATGGTGGTGAGAAGAAATTCGTCCGCCTTGAGGTCATGCTTCGGAATGGGGCAGACAGTCAGCCTCGCCTTGCCGGAGCTGGTCTTGAAGACGCGCTTCCTTGCGGCGTTGGGCAGGTAAAAGAATTTCTCGCTGGCCATGCGCGCGTTGAAGTTCTCAAACCCCGGAATTACCCGGGAGATGCCATCTCTGATCAGGTTGTAATCTCCGGCAAAGTCAAGCCACTTGGTCGTCGTACGAGACCCGAGGGTGGCATGCGCCAGGTTGGCGATGATCGCCACGTCGCTCATCAGGTCGGGCGAGGCAGGCGGCAGGAAGCCCTGCGAAGGATTGATGATGCCCATCGAGTCCTCGACCGTAAGCCATTGCTTGCCGGTTGCCTGCACGTCCTCCTCACTCCGGCCCAGACAAGGCAGAATCAAAGCCCGGTCGCCCGTGATCAGGTGAGAGCGGTTCAATTTCGTCGACACGTGGGCTGTAAGCTTGCACCGTTGCATAGCGTGCGCGCTGTACACCGTGTCCGGCACATTGGAGAGGAAGTTGCCGCTGATGGCAAAAAACACTTTTACTTCCCCCGCGAACATCGCGTGCAGCGTTTCGACCGTGTCGTAGCCCCATTTCTGCGGGGGCTCAAAGGCAAACTCTTTGCCCAGCGCGGCCAGAAACGGCTTGGGTGGCCGCTCCCAAACTCCCATAGTGCGGTCGCCCTGGACGTTCGAATGACCGCGCACGCATACGGTGCCCGCGCCGGGTCGTCCCATATGACCGCCAATCAGCAACAGATTCACGATCATGTTCACGTTATCGACGCCGTTGCGTTGCTGGGTTACGCCGAGGCACCAGGCAATGATCGTCTTCTTTGACGCCGCATACATATCGGCGGCCGTGCGCAGCTGGTTGCGGGTCAGCCCGCTCTCCTCTACGATTTCTTCCCAGCTTGCTGCTTCTACGTCGGCCAGCAACTCTGCAAAGCCTTCGGTGAAGGACTGAATAAATTCGTGGTCGATCGCCGAGACGCGCCCTTCTCGTTCGCGCTCGAATAGATCTTTCAAAATGCCCTTGATAGCGGCCACGTCGCCATTCACACGCACGGGAAGATAGAGATCGGCAAGAGCCTGTCCTTTGCCCAGCAGCGCGAAGGGCAGCTCAAGCGGATTGGAATAATCCTGCGGGTTGGGATTCGTTACCCTCATCAGGCTGACTTCGGGGAGAGGATTGACGGCAATGATCCTGGCGCCCTGGTCCTTTGCTTTTTGCAGGGACGTCAGCATACGCGGATGGTTGGTACCGGGATTGTTTCCAAAGATAAAAATGAGTTCGGTGCTCTCCATATCTTCGAGGGTGGCTACACCCTTGCCGATACCAAGCGTCTCGGTCAGGGCGACTCCCGATGATTCGTGGCACATATTGGAACAGTCGGGGAGATTGTTTGTGCCGAACTGACGGGCAAACAACTGCAGAAGAAAAGCGGGCTCATTGGTGGTCTTGCCCGAGGTGTAGAAGGCAGCCTGATCCGGCGAATCGAGGCCATTCAGCTCATCCGCGATCATGGTGAAAGCTTCGGACCACGTGATCGGCTGATAGTGGGTTGCGTTGGGGTGCCTCACCATGGGCGAGGTCAGGCGGCCCTGTTGGTTTAGCCAATAATCTGACTGGGCCGCCAGGTCGGCGATCGAATGCCGGGCGAAAAACTCAGGAGTGATGCGCTTCTTCGTGGACTCGTCGGAGACTGCCTTGGCGCCGTTCTCGCAAAACTCGAAGATCTTCCGCTTCTTATCCGGACTCGGCCATGCGCAGCTCTGACAATCAAAACCGGTCACGTGGTTGATCTTCAGAAAGGCTTCGGACGATCGAATTGGCCCCATCTCGCCAACGCCGTAGAGCATGGTGTTCCAAATCGCTGGGATGCCGGCCGCCTCCGCGGAAGCGGACCCAACCCGCAGCTTACCCAAATCGAAGGGGTTTTGCGCTTGCAGAGAAATCGGATCATTCGGATCCAGTTCGGCGGTGTCCCCTGCGGGGGCCTGCTCGCGCAGGTCCTGCTTCGCGCGATAGTGTCCGTCTCTGGATTGGTCGTCTCCCTGGATTACGTCTGTGCTGGCTGACGTGTTCATTGGCTTTCTCCTTCTCGCTGTGGCCACGCCCAGGAGGCGATCGTTGCTTACTCGAAAGCTATCAGGAAAAGTTCAACCGCGAAACTGCCAGGAGAGCGTCGAATTACGCAGTTCCACAAAATAATTCCACTCGACGGAACCAAGCGACCGCGCTCTGTATCAAAGAGTTGCGATTGGGCTGTGCTTGCTCTTGCGTCCAAAGGGCAGCCCTGCCCTGTTCACCATGCCGCACTCGGTATACTGGCAGCCTGTCACGCGACTGTTCGCTTTGAGGAGGCATGTTCATGAAGTGGTTTCGCAAGGCCCTGGTGATCGGAGCAATGATGCTCTCTGCTCCTATGCTGGGCTACCAGAACTTCATGGAAGTGAAACCCTCCCCACAGCAGGTGGCGTGGCAGGACCTGGAGTTTGGAGTCATTGTTCATTTCTCGACCAATACGTTCCTCGATCGGGAGTGGGGCGACGGGACGGCGAGCCCGGCCGTGTTTAACCCGACGCAGTTTGATCCGGATCAATGGATGCAGGCCATCAAGGCGAGTGGGGCTAAGTACATCGTGCTGGTAGCAAAACATCACGACGGGTTCTGTCTCTGGCCCACTGCCCAGACGGACTACAGCGTCAAAGCAAGCCCGTGGAAAGATGGCAAAGGAGACGTGGTGGGAGACGTGGCTCGCTCGGCCGGTAAGTATGGCCTGAAATTCGGCGTGTATCTGTCGCCCTGGGACCGGCATGATCCGAGATATAACAACCCGGAGGCTTACGACAAGTATTACCTTTCCGAGTTAGAAGAGCTGGCAACCCATTATGGTGATCTGGTGGAATTCTGGCTCGACGGAGCCGGCAGTGCTGGGCATGTCTATAACTTTTCAAAGATCCTGGAAACTCTGCGGACCTACCAGCCCAACACAATCGTCTTCGCGGATACGGGTCTGTTCGAGTATGGCGATGCGCGTTGGGTTGGCACGGAATCCGGACGGGTCGACTATGAGAACTGGAACGTCATCGACCGCCATGGCTACCTGCGCTGGCGCCCCATCGAGGCGGATACCCCCCTGCGCGAACTCCATTGGTTCTGGCATCCGCATGACGAAGCATCGGTAAAGAGCCTGGAAGATCTGACCGCAATCTATGAGCACACGGTCGGACGCGGCGCCCAACTGATGCTTGGGCTGGCGCCCGACACGCGGGGACTGCTGCCCGATTCCGATGTCGCGCGGCTTAAGGAGTTCGGTGCAGCCATCAAGCGCTTGCAAACAGGAAACCTTGCGCTGCAACATCTGCCGGCTACCCGCGAAGTGGCGGCTGCTCTCGACGGCAATGTGGACACCTTCTGGTCGGCACCGGTTGGATCCCATCATTCCATGCTCGAGGTCGACCTGGGAAAACCAACCAGGATCGACCGGGCCACAACGATGGAATGGCTCGACGACGGCCAGCACGTGGAGAAGTATGCCATTGAAGTATGGATGGGCAATGGGTGGAAGAGCGTAGCCTCAGGTGAAGCCATCGGACATGAGAAGATGGATCGCTTTCCGCCAGTGACTGCGAGCCGGATACGCCTGAACATCCTCTCCAGTTCGCAAGAGGCGCATATCAAGGAATTTCAACTCTACAGCGATACGCCGGCCAAGTAGCAGGTCCCGGTTCTGCTGGGTTGCTGTTGGACACGAAGCAGTGAGCTGGAACCGCTAGATCGTCACGAATGCAGGCGTTTTAGCATTTCGCGCGCACTCCGGAACCAGGGCCGCTCCCGGCGGCGCAGGTAGCGATTTTTCAGCCAATCAGTAGGGCAGTTATGTAGCCCCTGCCCTTCATTTCTTAGAGACCCCTGCCGGGACAGCGTCTACCGCCCGCGGAAGCCGGCTTCCGCCTATACCTACTGGGGTATAGTATACGTTGCATGGGACACACGACAAAATACAAGTCCAAACTGATCGTCCGGATGAAGCGAATTCGCGGGCAGATGGCCGCCGTTGAACGAGCTCTGGAGGATGGGACCGATTGCGCTGAAGTCCTGCAATTGGTCGCTGCCGCTCGCGGAGGCATGAATGGATTGATGGCAGAGCTGATGGAAGGACATCTGCGCCATCACGTGCTGGAACCGGAAGATGGGGATGACCCTCGCGAAGGGGCGGATGAGCTGATGGACATCATTCGCAGATATCTCAAATAGCCAAACCGGGGACGACTTCGTTGAGACGTTGCGCTCAAGCATTGTTATGTATTTTTGTGCTCTGCTCTCTCAAGGGGCTCGGTCAGACACCCTTGAGCCTGGCGGATGCAGTCAGCTTTGCGCTGTCGCATCGCGCGGAGATCCGGGCGGCCGCCGATCGCACGGTCGCAGCAGAAGATCAGCGGAGGCAGGCCGGCCTCATTCCCAACCCCCGCATTTTCCTGCAATCCGAAGATCTGCGCGGTTCGCACTTCAATTTCTGGCAAGATTCCGAGACCTTCGCCTATGTGGGCGAGACCCTGGAGACTTCCGGGCGACGCGCCGGACGAATCGCTACGGCAACCCAGGGGCTTGAGGGTAGCCGCCTGCGAGCCGAGCAAGTACGTTTTCAGATCGCTCTCAGAGTGCGCCAAACCTATTGGAGAGCGTTAGCGGCTCAATTTCTCGCCAGGCTCTACCACGAAGACGGCAACTACTTCCGCCAAATCATCGCGTACCACGAAGCCCGATTCCACGAGGGAAAGCTTGCCGAAGTGGATCTACTGCGCGTGCGCCTCGAGGGAGAGCGTGTGCACGGGGCGGAAGCTCGAGCGCAGCTGGAATCCGAACGAGCCCTCCTCGACCTGGAGCGTGAGATGGCATCGCCCGATCGCACGGACTGGAAGCTCACCGAACCGTTCGAGGCGCTGGATGCGCCGGCCACTGCACCGCCAGGTACGGATCCCGTTCTATTGAGAGTCGAGGGACAAGCTGCTCACCAGGCCATCGCCGCCGCACGTGCCAGCCTGCAGTTACAGAAGGCCAACGGACGTCCGGACCTGGAGGCGCTTGCGGGCTATAAACGTAACCTGGGGGACGACACGGCGCTGGTGGGTCTGCAATGGAATCTGCCCATTTTCGATCGTAACCAGGGCGCCGTTGCCGCGGCAGTTGCTGATAACAGAGCAGCCGAAGAGGACTATGCAGCAGTCCGCCAACGGATTGGCCGCAGCAGCTTTCGATCGCGCGAGCGCGAGTACGAACTCGATCGAGAACAATACCTTGATACATTCAAACCGCTGCGAGATCAGGCGGTCCAGATCTCGGATATCACCCGAGCCGCTTACAACGAAGGCGGGCTCGACCTGGTGCGGCTGCTCGATGCAGAACGAGTGCGGATCGAAGCGGAAGTCTCCTGGGTAGAAGCGCTCGAGAGCTATCACCAAAGCGTCGTCGCGCTCGAATACGCCGAGGGGGTGCAGCCTTGAACTTCCTACTTGCTGCTCTATGCATGGCATTGGAACTCGCGTGCTTGGGTTGTGGCCGGCCGCCCGCTGAGGAGCTCAACGCCAAGACCTCCGTGCCCAGCACTCCCGGAGAGGTGGTGATCTCTCCGGCCGAGCAGTCAGCGCAGCGGATAGAAATCCAGGCCGTCCAAATGCGCGATCTGCCGGCCGTGCTCAGTTTGCCGGGACGGATTGCGCTTCCAGACAACGCCACCTGGCGTGTCGGCGTGTTGACGGAGGGCCGCGTCGAAAAGGTATATGCCAACCTCGGAGACTACGTGCACAAGGGGGAAATTCTGGCAAGAATGCACAGCCATGATGTGCATGATGCTCGCGCGGCCTACCAGACTGCGGTCGCCGATAGCGCCAAGTTCGATTCCGCGCAGGCCCTGGCGCAGATCGAATATGACCGCACACAGAGACTGTATGCCCTGAAAGCAGACTCCCTGGAACAGACGCAAATCGCTCACCAGGAACTCGTCAACGCACAAACAGAGGCGAAGAACGCCAGGATTGCCGTAACCCGTGAGCGAACTCACCTGGAAGACACTTTGGGGGTTCCCGCGGATATTCCTGAGAACTCACACAATGAAAACGATGAGTTGGTTCCGATTGCTACGCCCGCAAGCGGGTATGTGCTGGAGAAGAACGTAACCCCCGGTGTGACCATTCAACCGTCGACCGATGCGTTTGTAGTCGGGGATCTGAGCCACCTGTGGATGCTCGCTTCTGTCAGAGCTGACCAACTCGCTCAACTGCACGTGGGGCAATCCGCTGTTGTGTCTCTTCCGGATGCGCCGGGAGAAACTCTTTCCGGGAAGGTTGCGAATCTCGGCCAGCGCTTCGACCCGACGACGCGACAAATGCAAATCCGCATTGAGTTCGCAAACGCCGGGGGACGCTTGCGTCCCGAGATGTTGGCGCGGGCCGAACTAGCGGTGGGCGAGAAGAAGGCAGCGCTGCTGGTGCCGCAGGACGCGGTGCAGCAGGTGAATGGGCAGGACGCCGTTTTTGTTCGTTTGTCCGCAGACCATTTCGTCGTGCGTCCGATCCAGGCTGGTGAGTCGGCGCAAGGCATGGTCCGGGTTGTCTCTGGGATTCAAGCCGGGAGATCAGGTGGTGACCCGAGGAAGTTTTCTGGTGAAATCTCAACTCCTTCGCTCCTCGATTGGTGACTGAAATGTTGAAACGGATCATTGACGTCACCCTCGCCTACCGGTGGTTTGTCGTGCTGGGTTTGTTTGTGTTGCTCGCCGTGGGGGGATATGCGCTTTACACGCTTCCCGTCGAAGCCTTCCCCGACCTCACGAACAACCAGGTCACCGTGGTCACGGAGGCGCCCTCCATGCCTCCCACGGAAGTCGAACAGCTCGTGACCTACCCCATCGAGCAGGCCATGATGGGCATGCCCAAGCAGCAGGAAGTGCGTTCCCTCTCTGAGCTGGGGCTATCGATCGTCACCATTGTCTTCGATGATTCTGTCCCCATGTACTTTGCGCGGCAGTTGGTCAACGAACGGCTGCAGCAGATTACCAGTCAACTACCCAGTGGGATCCAGCCGGTGCTGGGACTGCCGGCGACAGCTTTCGGCGAACTTTACCAGTACACACTCAGCGGTCCCATGAGCCCCATGGCGTTGAAGGACCTGCAGGAGTGGCAAATCAAGCGGCAGCTCAGGATGGTGCCCGGGGTGAGCGAAGTGAACACCTGGGGCGGCGAGGTCAAGCAATACCAGATCACCGTCGATCCGGCAGTGCTTGCTCAATACGGCCTGACCCTTAACGATGTGGCCCAGCGGGTGGAAGAGAACAACCAGAATTTTGGCGGCGGCTTCATCGAGCACAACGACGAACAGTACACCATGCGCGGCGCGGGCCGGGCAGAAAGCACCGATGATTTAGGCAACATTGTTCTGCTTTCGCGTAACGGAACTCCCGTTCTGCTGCGCGATGTGGCCACGGTGGCGATAGGCGCGGCGCCGCGGCACGGAGCTGTGCTGCGCAACGGCGAAACTGTTTCGGGTATGGTCATCATGCTCAAGGGGGAGAATGGAAAGCGGGTCATTCAGGCGATCAAGCAGCGGATCGCGGGGATGCGTCTTACCTCCCGGCGTGAAGATCAGTCCCTTCTACGACCAGTCCTCGGTGATCGATGGAACGATTCAGACGGTCAAGAAGAATCTCTTCGAAGGCTTCCTTCTGGTGACGGTCGTCCTCTTTCTCTTTCTCGGCAATGTCCGTGCGGCGCTGATTACTGCATCGGTGATACCCCTCGCTATGCTGGTGAGCTTCTTCAACATGCGCGTCTTCGGGGTCAGTGCCAACCTGATGAGCCTGGGCGCCATCGACTTCGGCATGATCGTCGATGGCGCCGTGGTCATGATGGAGAATGCCATTCATCGTCTCGAAGGGAAGCCTGCGGGCGAACGTCCCCTAGAAACGATTCGCTCCGCGGCGTCTGAAGTCGCCAGGCCAATGGTGTTCGGCATTGTGATTATCATCGCGGTTTACATTCCTATCTTTTTCCTGGAGGGGCTTGAGGGCAGGATGTTCCGGCCGATGGCGTTTACTGTCTGTTCCGCTCTCTTCGGGTCGTTGTTCCTGGCGCTCATCGCCATTCCGAGCCTCGCATCTCTGGCCTTTCCGCAGGGATTGCCGGCGAACTACCAATCCTCCCGGCAAACATGGATGGACAAGATCGCGCAGCGTTATATTGCGATGCTGGAGGCGAGTTCTTCGCCATCGAACGTTAGCTCTGGTCTGTTCCCTGGTGGTACTCACGGTCGCGCTTGGCTCGCTGGCGTTCATCGGTACCGAATTCATGCCCCGTCTGGACGAGGGCAGTATCCTGCTGGAAACCCGCAAGCTGCCGGGGATTTCTTTGACTGACTCGGTCGAGATCAGCCGTCGCATCGAGCAGACGTTGCGCTCCTTCCCTGAAATCGCGGACGTGACCATCAAAATAGGGCGCCCGGACTTCGCCACAGAGGCCATGGGGATCAACGAGGGGGATACGTATCTTTCGCTGCGGCCGATGCGGGAGTGGACTCGTTTACACTCCAAGGGTGAATTGATCGATGCTCTTGACCAGGAGTTGTCTAAGATCCCCGGTCTCAACTATGACTTCACCCAACCGATGGCGATGCGCGTGGACGAGACAGTCTCCGGCGTAAAGGCCGATTTGGCCATCAAGATATTTGGTGATGACTTCACGACACTCAACAACCTGGCGGAGCAGGTGGTGCGTGTGGCTGGGTCGGTCCGCGGAGCCGCTGATCCGCAGATCGAATTGACATCCGGCGTCGCCGAGTTGGAAGTGCGTGTCCGGCGAGACCAGTTGGCTCGGTATGGGCTTAACGTCAAGGATGTGCAGCAGGCGGTAGAGGCGAGCCGCGTCAGGGGCTTAACATCTCGGAGATCATCGAGGGTCAAAAACGTTACTCCGTGGCATTGAAGCTTCCTGCGGCCTATCGCCGGGATCCAGAGGCAATGCGCGATATCCTGCTCCATGCTCCCGACGGAGAAGAAGTAACCCTCGGCCAAGTCGCCAACATAAGCGTGACCCGCGCTGCCCAGGTCATCAATCGCGAAGAAGGGCAGCGTCGGATGGTGGTCATGTCGAACGTGCGGGGACGAGATCTCGGGAGCTTCGTCGGTGAGGTGCAAGATCGAATTCGGGCGAAGGTCACTCTGCCTCCGGGCTACTCCATCACCTATGGCGGACAGTTCGAAAATCAACAGCGGGCGACGCGCAGGCTGATGCTGATCGTTCCGGTTGTGATCGGCATCGTCTTTCTCCTTCTCTACCTTACCTTCCATTCGTTCAAGCAATCGTTGCTGGTGGTCGGTAACATACCCTTTGCGCTGGTTGGGGGAGTTGCTGCGCTATGGGTGCGAGGGATGAACCTGAACCTCTCTGCTTCCATAGGGTTCATCGCGTTGTTCGGCGTTGCCATGCTGAACGGCGTCGTACTGGTGAGCGCGATCAACCACCTGCGAACGGCCGGCGAATCGACTTATGAGGCCGTAGTCGAGGGATCGCGTAAGCGGCTACGGCCAGTTCTGATGACAGCGTGCGTCGCCAGCTTCGGGTTTATTCCTATGGCGGCCTCAACCTCGACCGGAGCCGAAGTGCAGCGTCCTTTGGCAACGGTCGTGATCGGCGGTCTGGTAAGTTCTACGCTCCTTACTCTTTTTCTTCTTCCGACGGTGTATGAGTGGATTTTCCGGAAGGAGTCTTCGCGAAAACCGGCTCTTGTTCGGCAGTGAACCTTGAAACGGTGGATTTTTACGCAGGCAGTCGCTTTAGCATCTCGCTGCGCACTCCGGAACCACGGCCGCTCCCGGCGGCGCAGGTAGTCGGGCATCGTCGGCTTCTTGTCCAGCACCTTCTGCGCCCATTGCCGAGCTTCGGCGTTGCGTCCTTCGGAGGCCAGCAGAGCTGCGAAATTCAAGTAGGTTTCCGATAAGGTCGAGGTAACGGTGGTACGCCGGAAGAGCGCCTCGGCTTTCTCCTTTTGTCCCGTCTGCGCGTAGGCATGGGCGAGCAGCCCGGCCGCGCGATAAAAATCGTAGTCCGGGTCTTCGCGGACCGCTCGTTCCAGGTCAGGGACCGCGGCGGCTGCATCCCCTAACAGGACGGCACACACCCCACGGCGATAAAAGGGATCGAGCGTGTCCGCGCGTGCGGCTATGGCTTTGTCGAAGGCTGCACGCGCCAACTGGAGCTTGCCGTCCTCCATGTAAAGATCGCCGAGTTCCTCATAGTTCCCGGTCGATGGATTGTCGCGGAGAGCAGACTCGAGTTCGCTAATGCGCTTGCGACGCGGAAACATCTTGAAGGACTGGCGGAGCAGTCCAGCGTCGGGAAGCACCTCGACGCAGATGTATATCAGGGCGCCCAGCGGCCCGAGAAAGAGGATGATGAAAATCCAAAACATGTCCGGCCGTCGCCGGATGAAGTGGATGATCGCGAATACCTGGAGCAGCAAGCCCCAGGGAAATAAGAGATGACTCAGGAATCCCATGCGTGACTAATCCCTGGGTCAGGTTAACATTTCAGTAACAGAGCGCCAGGATCTCCTCAACCCTACTTTATGGGGGATTCTGGGTCTTGATGCGCTTCGGATAGATGAAGTAAAGCCACGGGCGTCCGCCCCGTCGTAGGCACGGTAGCCCCTTGTGACTGGAGTCCGCGTGCTCTGTATGCTTTATACAGCAGCGATCTTGCGCTTGGCCCCGTAGAGTAACGGAAATGAGCCCAGATTCGCCCGGTCGCAAGATCGAAACCGAAAATACGAGGGGAGTGTTTCACTCGATGTTCACCCAGAGATCCTTTGTCGGACACGCGCTTTTCGGCGCAATGCTGTTCGTCACTATAGCCGCGAAGGCGCAGGTTACTGTACAACCGAGCCCGGCCCCGGCCTCCAGTCTTCCGGAAACATCGGTTCCCGTAAGCGCCAATGCGAATCAGACCGAGCTGCCGCCAGGACCGACGGATTGCCGTGGCTGCTTTCCGGTGGCTCCGGCAGGACAGGGCGCGCAACCAGGAGGCAGGGCTTCCGCAGGCGATCCCACAGCAGGGCGCATCAGGCCAGGGCGTAGTCCGCGTGGGACCAGCAGCGAGCCTGCCGAATCCCTTGCCCTACGATCTGCTTGCTCAAGAACGGGCATGTGATCGACGCCAAGAACAACATCGACCGGTCCATGGACGTTGCCATCAAGGACGGAAAAATTGCTGCCGTGGGCGAAAGTCTGAACGCTTCGGACGCAGCCAAGACGATCGATGTCAACGGCTATTATGTAACGCCCGGGTTGATCGACATCCACACCCATGACTACGCGTCGACGGGCGAAGCCCACTCCTACGCCGGCGACTATGGTATCTGGCCGGATGGATTCACCTTCCGCAACGGGGTCACCACCATTTGCGATGCCGGCAGTTCGGGTTGGCGCAACTTCGAGGATTTCAAGGAGCACATCATCGACCGCGAGCAGACGCGGGTGCTGGCTTTTGTAAATATTGTAGGAGCGGGCATGCGTGGCTCGCGGTTCGAAAACAATATTGACGACATGCAGATGGCGCCGACGGCGTTTATGGCTGAGCGCTATCCGGACACCATCATCGGCATCAAGAGCGCCCACTTCACCGGCCCGGAATGGGCGCCTTACATCCAGGCAGTTGGGGCAGGCAACCTCGCGCACATTCCGGTGATGATCGACTACGGAGCGAACCGTATCGAGCGGCCGCTCTACGATCTGCTGACCAAATATCTGCGTCCCGGCGACATCTACACCCATACCTACTCCGGCCTGCGCGGCGAGCAGGATACGATGACGCTGGGGCCGTCGAAGGCGCTGATCGAGGGCCGCAAGCGCGGCATCTTCTTCGACGCCGGGACCGGCGGCGGCAGCTTCCGCTTCCGGGTGGCCGTCCCGCTGATCAAGGCGGGCTTTCTGCCGGACTCCCTTTCGACCGACCTGCATGCCGATAGCATGAACTCCAGCACCAAAGACATGCTGAACGTGATGAGCAAGTTCATGGCGATGGGCATGACGCTGCAGCAGGTGGTGGCGGATACGACCTGGCATCCGGCAAACGGAGATTCAGCGGCCGGAACTGGGCAACCTCTCGGTGGGGGCGCCGGCGGATGTGGCGGTGCTGAGCGAGGAGCACGGAAAGTTCGGCTTCCTGGATATGGACAACACCAAGCTGATGGGCTGACATCCGCCTGGAGGATCAGCTGACGATCCGGGCAGGAAAGAGTCGTCTACGACCTGAACGGCATTTCTATGGATGAGTGGAACGACTCGCATCCCTCCAGCAATCCGCAAATGGCCAGTCCACTGGACGGAATTTCGGCCGCGGCCGCCACTGCCCGAGCAACTGACGCCGCGCCGTCCGATGACGCCATAGCATCATAGTGTATGGAAAGGAAGAACCGGCGAGGGCGAGGGAGGGGAGAAGAGAGAAAGAGGAGTGCATACTTCCATGGGGATTTGGGCTAGTTGGGGGCGGCGGATTGCCTGTTGCGGGTTGGTGTGGGGCGCGCTGACGTGTTTGGGGGCACAAACGGCGCCTGTGACCGTGAGCTGGCAAACGCTGCAGACGTTGAATTTCAACCTTCCGCAGGCACAGCAGAAGGCGCCGGCATTGCAGCTGGCAGGCAAGCGCGTGAGCATTCCCGGTTTTATGGTGCCGCTCGAAGACGATCTGGATCAAGTGACAGAGTTTCTGCTGGTTCCTTATGCGGGGGCCTGCATCCATGTGCCCCCGCCGCCGCCGAACCAAATTGTCTATGTCAAGATGTTGAAAACCACCAAGGTGCACGTGACCTTCACGGATCCCATCGTGGTGACGGGCACGCTGCAGATCTCGACCGTACAAAGCCCCTACGGGGATGTCTCTTACGATCTGTCGGGAGAAACTGTCCTTCCTTATCAGCCCCAATGACAAAGTCGCATGATGAGTAGTGCGGAAGCCGTCCATATGCGGAACGTATTGTTTGGGTACGATCCGCGAACGCCGGTGTTACAGGTAGCCGAGTTAAGACTGAAGGCCGGGAGGCGGGTTTTTCTCTATGGCCCAAGTGGTTCGGGCAAGACAACGCTGCTGGGACTGATCACCGGAGTGCTGCAGCCACAGCAGGGCAACTGCATGGTGCTGGGCAAAGAGCTGACCACGATGTCGATGGCGGCGCGTGACCAGCATCGGGGCTCGCAGATGGGTTATATCTTCCAGAGCTTCAATTTGATTCCCTATCTGACGGTGCGCCAGAACGTGGCGCTGCCCTGCCAGGCGCATGAGCGGCGGCGCAGAAATATCGTTGCTGCGACGGTGGATCAGGAAGTAGAGAGGCTGGTGCGGAGGTTGGGGCTGGAGCGATACCTCGACCGTAACGTGAAGAAACTCAGCACCGGCCAGCAACAGCGTGTGGCGATTGCGCGCGCAGTGATTGGCCGGCCCAGCCTGGTGATTGCCGACGAACCGACCTCGTCGCTCGATACCGACCGCCAGGAGGCTTTTCTCGAACTGCTGTTCGAAGTATGCGACGAAGCCCAGGCGACCCTGGTTTTTGTGAGCCACAATCACTCGCTGATGGAGCGCTTTGATGAAAGCATCTCGCTGAACGAGGTTAACCAAGTTCCCACATGATGGTGCTGCGCCTGGCATACGAGTCTCTGCGGAGCCGTAAATTCACCACCGGACTAACGGTGTTCTCGATCGCTCTCAGCGTGCTGCTGCTGGTGAGCGTCGATCGGATCCGGCAAGGGACCCAAATGGGATTTGAGGGGACCCTGAGCCAGACCGACCTGGTAGTGGGAGCGCGCGGAGGGTCGCTGCCCCTCCTGTTGTACGCGGTGTTTCACCTCGGCACGGCGAACAACGAGATCTCCTGGGATACTTACGAGCACTTTGCCCACCACCCGGCGGTGCTGTGGACAATACCTCTGTCGATGGGCGATAGCCACCGGGGATTTCGTGTGGTGGCCACCGATGACAATTTCTACGACCATTACCGCTATCGCGGAGATCACAGCCTGCAGTTGAGGGAGGGCGCGCGTGCGCACGGAATCTTCGATGCGGTCCTGGGCAGCACTGTCGCCGCACAGCTGCACTACCATCTGGGGCAGAAGATTGTCCTCAGCCACGGTCTCGAGGGCAGCTTTCTGAACCACACGGCCGACCCCTATACGGTGGTGGGTATTTTGGCGCGAACGGCAACTCCAGTGGACCGCGCCATCTACATCACGTTGTGGGGAGACGAGGCGATGCATCTGGGGTGGGAGAATGGAGCGCCGCCGCTCGCGCCGTTGCCGGAATCGCAGATCCACAAATCGGATCTACACATCCGCACCATCAGTGCATTTCTGCTGCGCAGTAAATCGCGTATCGGCACGCTTTTTCTGCAGCGTGAGATCAACACCTACAAGCCGGAACCGCTGACGGCCATCATCCCTGCGGTGACGCTCCAGGATTTGTGGAGCGTCCTAAGCGCCGCGGACATTGCCTTGTCGCTAGTGAGCGGAGCGGTGCTGGTGGTGGGGCTGCTGGTGATGCTGACGGCGCTTTATACCGCCCTGAATGAGCGGCGGCGGGAGATCGCGGTGTTGCGCAGCCTCGGGCTGCACGCCCGCCAGATATTCATGCTGTTCATCCTGGAGTCCGCGCTCATTAGCGGGATGGGCGTGGTATTGGGGGTGGCGGCCGCCTACGCCGTACTGTATGCAATCCGTATCCCGGTGGAGAATCACTACGGCATTCCGCTGGCCATGGTTGGCATCTCGCCACGCGTTGCGTACTACATGATCGCGGTGGTGGCCGCGGGCGCCCTGCTGGGTTTCATTCCCGCTATCCGCGCCTATCGCAATGCGTTGGTCGACGGGCTGAGTGCCGGCTAGTCATCCGGAGGCTCCTTGATCGCTGGAATCCGGATGGCCGCAGCCTAAGTCCCATTCCTATTATTTGCCGCTAGCGCAAATGCGCTGTCTCACCATCTTTCGTGGTCACGATAATGGCTCAGGGGTGAACGCGCGGCACGTATGGCTCGACCGCAACGACGTCACGGATGATATTTTGCTCACCAGAATTGAATTGGGTCCGGAACTGGGAAGATGCCATGATGGCTTCGCGCTCTCCGGGCGTACGCTCGCGCAGATCGCGAATGGCCCTCTTCACCATGCGTTGACGATCAAGAGTCAGGCTGCCAATGGCCTCCAGAGCACTCCGCACCCGCTGTTGCCGCTGGGGGCTGAGTTGGCCCCAAGCCTCGATGTAGGCAACCGTGCGTTGACGCTGCTGTGGCGGCATACTGTTAATCTGCGCCAACCGGTCCATGAGGTTCTGTTGGCTTTGCGGAGAGAGCCGATCAAAGCCTGGTTCGTTGCGCAAAGCCTGCTGTTGCTGAGCTAGAGACATGTTCCGGTGTTGCGTTAACCAAGTGCCCAGATGGACCTGACGATCTCCTGAATTGGGAGGGCGCACGTTCCCAGAGGTTCGCGGGGCTAAGTATAGAGGCCGCGCTGCCGTCGAATTTGTTGGGGCCGAATGAGTTGTTCTCGCTTCTGAGCCATAAGCAGGTCCCGCTGAATGTCGACAGGAAGTTATGAGGGGCATACTTGTTGGCGATGTTCACGGCTGTGAAGCGCAAACTCCATCTGTAGTATCCCCCTTGAAGATGTTGTCTTCGCCAATGCTGCTGACTCCTTACGTGTGCGCCACTGCAGGTTCTTGCCTGGCAGCTTTTGACCGCTCACGGGGCGGAAGCAAGCGCGTCGAGTTAAGAATGAAGGTTAGCTCCGACGCCACGTGAATAAATGTCGCAAGGAGAGGATTAAGAAAGCCCGCAGCTGCCAGTCCAATGCCTACAGTATCGACGATCAGAGTTCCATAGAAGTTTTCAAAGATGATCCGGCGGCAATTTCGAGCGATGCGCACGGTTTCCACGAATTTGTTCAGATCGTTGCCGATCAGCACTACGTCGGCGCTCTCGCGAGCGACATCCGTTCCCGCTCCCATGGCCACACCAACGCTAGCTTCGCTGAGCGCGGGTGCATCGTTAATCCCGTCTCCCAACATGGCAACGATCCGGCCCTTGCGCACCTGCTCCGCAATGAAGGCGGTCTTCTGTTCCGGGAGGAGCTCGGGGTAGACCTGAAGGATGCCGAGCTGATCGGCCACTGCGTCCGCCGATGCTTTTGAATCTCCGGTGAGCAAGACCACCTTAATATCCATCTCGGCGAGAGCCTTGACCGCGGACGCCGCACTGGGACGCAACTGATCCGTGACCAGGATAGAGCCGTAGTAATGGCCTCCGCGCGCGACCAGAACCTCCGTTCCGTCGACCGTACCATTCTTCTCCGGTTGAGCGATTCCGAGTTCCTCAAACAGGGCGCGATTTCCAACTACGATCGGTTCCCCACGCAGCGAGGCCAGAACTCCACGTCCAATACGATACTCAAAAAATTCGGGATCGTGAACCCGGATGTTTTGCAGCTCTGCATGGCGGACGATGGCACGTCCCAAGGGGTGTTCCGAACTTCTTTCGGCGCTGGCCGCGGTCTCGAGGAGTGAGCGCTCCGAGATCCCCGGCGCTGTGCGAACCGCGGCGACCAAGGGGAAGCCATAGGTCAACGTTCCGGTCTTGTCGAGGAAGACGGTGTGCAACCGGCCGAGCGCTTCGAGATAAATCCCACCCTTGATGATCGAGCCTTTCCGAGCTGCGCGCCCGATGGCTCCCAGGATTGCTAGGGGCGTGCCCGCGGCAATACCGCAGGCACCGGCAACAATAATGACGGAGATCGTAGAACGGAGATTGTGGGTAAAGAGGAAGGTGAGCACCGCTGCGCCCAAAGCGAAGTAGACCAGATAGCCGGCAAGCCGGTCTGCGGTCTTCTGGATCGGAGCCCGTGACCGCTCGGCATTTTCGACGGCCTCAATGATCTTGCCGAAGGTCGTTTCTTTGCCCAGACGCACCGCACGCACCTGCAATGTGCCGGCCTGGTTGATGGTCCCCGCGTACACATCGCTCCCGGTCGTCTTTTCGCTCGGCATCGGTTCACCGGTGATTGCGGCTTGCTCCACGTAGGAATGGCCGCTGAGAACGCGCCCATCTACGGGAATTCTGCCCCCGGGCCGGATGACGACTACTTCTCCCGGCAGGATGGTCTTTGTGTTGACCTCGACGATCTGATTGTCTCGGAGCACGCTGGCTGTCTGAGGAAGAAAATCCAGCATGTCCTGAATGGCGCGGCGTCCACGGCCAACGGTGAGCCCTTCGAGAATCTCTGCTGCCAGGACGAATGCGGTGATGACCAGTGCAGTGAAAAACTCTCCAATCGCAAGCGCGGAAACAAGTGCGATGGTCATGGAAAGCTCCATCGTCATGCGGCGCTCAAGGATGTTCTCGAATGCCTCCTTGAAGATGGGGTAACCGCCGATCAGTGTCGCTGCTAGCCCAATCACACTTACCCGGTGGAACGGTTCCCAGAGACGGAACCAGACTGCCGCCGCCGCCAGGGCAACAAAAAGAACGCGAAGGACTTCGAGCAGTTCAAAGCCGTGCTCGTGGTGCTCGTCCTCCTCATGCCCATGCGTTTCATGAGCGGCCCTCAGCACCGCGTCCGTGGGTTCAGGAAGGTGGATTCCGGCTTCGGCCACTTGGCCGAGATCCGAGCGCGTTTCGTTCTGCTTCACGACAGACATACCGCCTCCGAAGCTCTATTTGAAATACCTTTTGACGACGGAAATAAGCTCGCCGGCAGCCTCAAGTTGTGAGGGAAGGGCTTTTTGTTCAGGGGGGAGAACGTGAAATCTTACGTGTCCTTCGATCAGTTCGGCCATCAAGCCATTCAGAGCGCCCCGGCAGGACGCTACCAGCTGCAAAATCTCTTCGCATTCTCCGTCTCCCGAAAGAGCTCGTTCGATCGCATCTGCCTGACCCTTGATACGGCGAATTCGCGAAAGCAGTTTCTTCTTGTCTTTTGTGGTGTGCGACAACGCCAGTCTCCCCAAACGTTACTATAATCCTCTATAGTATATTGGGATTGGCTTGGGAAGGTAAAGTGCTGGAAACGAAACGTCGGGTGATTGGTCAGGTTATTGTTTGCCAAGGGTGTTGTTGCGGCGCGACGCAGAAAGACCGGCCGGCGGTGCCGGTTGAATGGCTGAAACAGGAGTGGCGTAAGCGCGGTCTGTTGAAGCGCGTTCAGCTCTCGGTCAGTGGCTGCGTTGGTCCGTGCGACATACCGAACGTCGTGGTCGTGAACTCTGAGTCCGGGTCCCAGTGGTTGGGCAACATCACGGAGTTCGATCAGTACCGCTCGTTGCTTGAGTGGGCGGTTCGCTCCATGGAAGCCGGCCAGATGTTAGACCTGCCCCGGGAATTCAGAGAGCACCTCCTGCATCCCTGGCGATGACGCAAACCGCCATTCATTTCAACACGCCATGCAGAGGGTACTCAAGACTCAGGGATGAACGCGCGGCACATATGGCTCGACCGCAACGATGTCGCTGATGATATTTTGCTCATCCAAATTGAATTGGGTCCGGAACTGGGAAGATGCCATGATGGCTTCGCGCTCTCCGGGCGTACGCTCGCGCAGATCGCGAATGGCCCTCTTCACCATGCGTTGACGATCAAGAGTCAGGCTGCCAATGGCCTCCAGAGCACTCCGCACCCGCTGTTGCCGCTGGGGGCTGAGTTGGCCCCAAGCCTCGATGTAGGCAAGCGTGCGTTGACGCTGCTGTGGCGGCATGCTGTTAATCTGCGCCAACCGGTCCATGAGGTTCTGTTGGCTTTGCGGAGAGAGCCGATCAAAGCCTGGTTCGTTGCGCAAAGCCTGCTGTTGCTGAGCTAGAGACATGTTCCGGTGTTGCGTTAACCAAGTGCCCAGATGGACCTGACGATCTCCTGAATTGGGAGGGCGCATGTTCCCAGAGGCTCGCGGGGCTAAGTACGGAGGCCGCTCTGCCGTCGAATTTGTTGGGGCCGAATGAGTTGTTCTTGCTTCTGAGCCATAAGCAGGCTGCGGGCCTCGATACGGGGAGTGTCCCTGGCGAGGACGCTGCTGGCCGGCAGATCGCGGTTCGATGAGGAGCTGCCATGATCTCGCCGGGATTCCCGATAGGAAATATCCTCTCAGGGGAGCGCACCGGGAAGCGAAAGACGTGGGCGTGACCACTGCGATGGTTGCAAAACAGAGAATCACCAAGCCGATACCCCAAGCGATATTCTCGTCACCCTCCTTGCTGTGGTGTCGTGGGTACCGGCGGTGCTCGTAGCCTTGCAATCTTCACGCCCTCCTAATCGAAGGAGTGTCCCATGAGCCACAACGTGACAATGATGGCTTCCCCCGCCAGCACAAGAAAGAGCAACACCGCAGTGACCAGCTCCCCGCGGGTCCAACGGATACGGCGCACCCTGCGCTTGCTGCCCTTATCCTGATTGATCATCCTGGACACAAACCGCCTCCCTTCCAAGAGCCCGCTCTCAGGACGGCGTGCTGCGCCGTCCTTGAGCTTTGGGAAAGACGAGTTAGTTCCGGACTCGACTAGAAGTGGAAACCCACCTCAGCCGAAAGCGCTCGCGGAGTCACATAGTGAGTACCGCTGAACGTCGACAGGAAGTTATAGAGTGCATACTTGTTGGCAATGTTCACGCCGGTGAGGCGCAAACTCCACTTGTATCTTTCTCCGTGGAAAAGGTTGTCGTCGCCGATGGCGGCGTCGAACAGGTTGCGTGGCTGGATGCGCGGTGGATTATTGTCATCGTTCTCGGTGCCTGGAGCCGGAACTTTGACCAGGTTTGACGTCAACTCTGAGGCCGGGCACGGAGTGGGCAAGGGGGTCGTCGGGGTTGCTTTGACTCCGTCGCATACGAGGCCGGCCTCAAACTCCTGGTCCGCCGTCAGGCCACTGAGGTCGATGGCCGGTGTGCCGTCGGGAAGAGTGGTTGAGGGGCCCCCATTGATTGGATTGCACAGGCTGTTTGGATCGGTAACGTTGTAGCAGGGTACCGAGCCCGCAACCAAGCCACTGTCATAGCGCCAATTGAACGATATCCAGGGCCTGAGATATTTGCCCCCCGGTATCTGGTACTGCACATGCGTGGTCTCGTTGAACCTTTCATCATGGTCGATGCGGAAAGGATATCCGCCCTGGCCCACGGTCGCCCCGGCCCCAGCCGACTGGGGCGGAAAGAAGCGCGCGGCCACCGACGACATGACCACGAACGCGCTGATGTTGTGATAATTGGGGACATCCGCGCGCAGGGCGAAGCCAGGGATCTTCGAGTTGTGCCAGTCGATGGGAAAGGTGATCGGCGTATTGCCCAGCACGCTGAAGTCGAAGGCATTGTGGGTGTATTTCCAGATGTAGTCGCCGCTGAATACGAAATTCTTGCCCGCCGCCTGTTGAAAGCCGGCATGGAACTCGTTGCGATAACCTGGCTGTAAGGTTCCAGCGACCCCGGGCGAGCAAGCCAGCAGTGGATTCAGTACCTCATTCGAACACCCGGAGCTTGAGAGTACGAGGTTTTCGTTGAATGGCGTTTCTAGAGTACGCGCATAAGAAACGCGCAGCACGGTGTTGGTCGGCTTGACGCTGTAAGCAACGCCCACGCGTGGCTCCGCCTGGCGCGCTACAGTGAGACCGTTGTACAAGTCGCCGCGGATGCCGACATTGAAGAGCCAGTTCCCGGTTTTGATCTGATCCTCAACATAAAGGGCCAATTCCTTCACATCGGTGTGGCCGAAGTAATGGTAGAGGTCGCCTCCGCGAGTCAGATCGTACGGCGCCAGCACCGAGTTGTAGGTCCCGTCAGGATTGACAGAGGGATCGTTGGATACCAAGCCGGCCGCAGCGCACTGAGTGGGATCGGATAATCCCGGTTGCGGGTTGCCATCGGCATCGACGCAGGGCGCATTGTAGGCAGGATCCACAACACCAAGGCTGTCGTTCTCCCGAAGGAAGGTCTGCTCATAGACGGCGCCCGCTTTCACGGTGTGGATCCCCTTCTGGTAAGAGAAATCCGTGCGCAGGCCGGCATTGGTGAGGGTCCGATACTGTGCGATGGACGAGGTTTGCAGATTCGGCGGACCAAGGTCGGCCAATGGGTTACCGCTGGGATAGTAGTTGTAAGCGTCGCGGCGCACGTAGGCCCCAAAGTTGAGCACTGAATTCGTCCCGAAGATGCGGGTGTATGTGGGCGCGATGTCGAAGGTTTCGATTTTGGACTTCTGGTCGGTATTCCCTACATTGGCGAAGACCGGATTTGGGCTGGCGCCACCGCTGACCACGTTCGATACGTTCAGGTTGTCGTAGGCGTTCGGGGTCTGGAACCAGGAGCGGCTGTAGTTCAGGTTCAGATGAACGGAATCCGCCTGGGTGAATTGATAGTCCACCCGGTCAAAGACATTCTCCTCGTTTCCTTTGTCATGGAAGACGACGAACTCTGGCGGATCGAGGAAGCGCCCGGTATTCAGCCCGTCTACTTCGACGAAATTGCCCCAGTTCTTGCCGCCGTAGCCAAGATCAAAACTTCCCGTCGCTGAGCCAAATGCCCCGTAGGAGGCGGCGATATCGCCGGTTGGTTTGGTCAAGCCCTGACCCGACCGCGTGGTGGCCACAATCACCAGGCTGGTCTTTCCCCCGTACTCCGCCGGAGGCGCCCCGGATATCACCTCCAAAGACTGAATAGAGTTGGACGGAAGCTGGTTGGAAAACACCTTGCTCTGCTGATCGGTAATGGGCTGACCGTCTACGGAAAAGGAATTGGACGCGTGGTCGCCAAGACCGTGAAACAGGCCGTTCGAGTCGGCGGCGACGCCAGGCGACGCCAGGGTTACCAGAGAACTGAGCGAGGAGGATTGGCTTTCGAGGGGTAACTTCTGGAAAAGCCCGCGATCGACATCGGTGTGAAACGTGGGGTCGTTCTCTAACAAATCCGCTCCACTTTCGACGGTTACGGTGGTGGACGCGCCAGAGATCGTCAGGGAAATCCCCACACTGAGCGGGATCGTGGACCGCACATCGACATCTTGCGCCATGGTGCCAAAGCCCGTAGCCTTCACGGAAAGATGGTAGGGGTTGAAGGGGACGTTGCTGAACTGATACCGTCCGCTGCTATCCGTTTGCGTGGTGCGGAGATACCCGCTGACCGGGTTCTCGATGGTGACGGTTGCTCCAGGGACGACGGCGGCGGAAGGATCGGTCACGACGCCGCTGATGGAGCCGGAGTTAGATTGTGCCTGGAGTGTCCAGAACGTGGCTGAAACTGCAAATACCAATAGGAACGAGAAAATGCTGCGCATAGGCGTGCGCATAGATTGCCTCCTGAGATTCACTGATTTTTGAGAGAGAACTGCTTACGAATGAGCAGTGACTACAGGCGGAGGCCGGGTGAAAAGGGAGAATACAAAAAAGAACTGCGTGCATCTCGGCTGGGGCACAGTCGAGACCCGTGCCACGACGGGTGCGGTGCGCGGCAGCGATCGAGGAGGAGCTGGTTGTACGACCAGGTGCGCGACGTGGCAAAGCGCGCAGTCGGTCTGAACGGCTTGACCGTCCGGGTGTATGTGCCCGGCCTGCACGAGGCCGCTGAGGGTGATCAGTGCGCAGCAGAGAAAGCAGAGCACCACCCATAGCGAGTGACGTGTTTTTAGATTACGGTTGCGCCCTGACATGAGGGCCTCCATCGATCCTGTGTTGTTGCGTTCGGCGTTGCTCTACGCGAAAGCAATGTCCACAGGCGGAGGCCGGGTGAAGAGGGAAAAGACAGAGAAGTGCTTATTCCGAATCGGTTGGGCCGGGGCTGCTACGGCCGCTATGACATATACGGTATGCGGCAAAGACTGCGGAATCACTGGTTGAACAACAACATGGGCCGTGTGGCAGAGAGCACAATCGCCCTGAACTGCCTGACCGTCCACATGTGTGTGCCCAACCTGCACGATCGTGGCGCAAACCAGGAGTGCACAGCAGAGGAAGCCAAGCGCTACCCAGAGCGTAGGACGTGCTCTCTGATTTAGGCCGCAACGTAGCATTGTCAGTGAGTATAACCCACAAACATCGCGAGGCGGCAAGGCACGGCCTGAGTCGCGTTTCAGTAGGGTGGCTGATGAGGCTCCTGTTTTGGACGGATTTTGATGGTGGAGGGGGACCCACAGGACGTGGGGCTCACGCTGACGGCTTTGGCGAAATACGGGTAAGAAAGAGATAGCCAATTCCGGAATTTAAGCATCAGAAAGCTGTGAAATCTGACTTGCGCATTCTGTACCTTGAAGATGACCCCAAGGACGCAGAGCTCGTTGTGGCTATGCTCGAGGCGCAAGGTATTACTTGTCAGGTAACCCTGGTGCAGACCAGGGCTGGTTTTCTGGCTTCGCTCGAGCAGAAAGGGATCGACCTGATCCTGGCGGACTATAACCTTCCCTCCTTTGACGGTATTTCCGCATTAAAAATCGCGATCGAAAAACGCCCCGAGGTGCCATTCATCTTCGTTTCCGAACCCATGGGTGAAGAAGTGGCGATCGAGGCCCTCAAGATCGGAGCCACGGACTATGTGCTCAAGACCCGGCTGTCCAGGATACTGCCCTCGGTGCAGAGGGCTCTGCGCGAAGGCCAGGAAAGAGTCGAGCGTGCCTGCGCCAAGGAAGCGCTACGTCGTAGCGAGGGTTACCTGGCCGAAGGGCAACGGCTGAGCCATACGGGCAGCTTTGGCTGGAACGTGCAAAGCGGAGAAAACTACTGGTCAGAGGAAACCTATCGGATTTTTGAGTTCGATCGAGCGACAAACGCGAACGTGAACCTTGTTTTTGAGCGGGTCCATCCGGAAGATGCAGCCGCGGTGAGACAGACCATCGAGCAAGCGTCTCGGGACGGACAAGACTTTGAACACCAGTACCGCCTGCGGATGCCGGATAGTTCGGTCAAGTACGTCCATGTTGTGGCGCACGCCCTCATTGGCGGAAGTGGAGGGCTTGAGTTCACTGGCGCGGTGATGGATGAAACTGCGGCTAAGCAAGCCGAGGAGGCCTTGCGGCTCAGCGAGGAACAATGGCGGGATGTGTTTGAAAACAACCCGATCATGTACTTCATGGTGGACGCCGCCGGCAAAATTATGGCGGTCAATCCCTTTGGCGCCGAGCAGCTGGGCTACAGGGTCGACGAATTACTGGGTCAGCGGGTGCTCAACGTTTTCTACGGGGCCGATCGGGAGGCGGTGAAAGCCAACCTTGCCGTCTGTCTGGAACAAGTCGGGCGGGGGAGCAGCTGGGAGTTCCGCAGTGTGCGCAAGAACGGCACAGTGCTTCGCGTTCGCGGATCGGCCAAAGCGGTGGCACGAGTAAACGGTCCCATCCTATTGATCGCTTGTGAAGACATCACGGAGCAGAGGCGCGCCGAAGAAGCACTGTTCCAGGCCGGTCTGGAAGCCCGCGTCAGCGAACGCGTACGGATTGCACGCGAGGTGCACGACACCGTCTTGCAGAGCTTTCACGGGTTGATCCTTCGCTTTCAGGTGGCACGCGATATGCTTCCGCTCAACCCCGAAGAAGCTATGCAAGCGCTTGATGTCGCTCTCAGCATGGCCGATGATGCGATCGCCGAGAGCCGAGACGCGATCCAGGATTTACGGTCTGAGCCTGTCGAGCGGGTCGACCTTGCGCACTTGCTGGCGGCCATGGGTGAGGAACTGGAGGAGTCTCAGGATGTGGATCCGCCAACCTTCTCCGTGACGGTGGAGGGTGACCGCCGGACTTTGGTTCCAGTGCTGCAGGACGAGATTTATCGCATCGGCCGCGAAATACTGAGGAATGCTTTCCGGCACTCCGGTGCGCGCCACGTCGACGCCGAGATTTTATACGATGAGCAACTGCTTCGATTACGTATCCGCGATGATGGAAAAGGCATTGACCCGCAGGTGCTGGATGACGGGGGCCGTGCTGGACATTGGGGATTGATCGGGATCCGGGAACGTGCCAAGCGCATGGCGGCGCAATTGGATTTCTGGAGCGAAGCCGGGGTGGGTACGGAAGTGCAACTGAGCCTGCCCGCCTCGGTTGCCTACGAGATGCCCGCTGCGAACCGGAACTTTGAGCCCGGGGAACCAGACGACGCATAGAGACAATGCGACGGGTGAAATTTGCCTGGCGCAAGTCTACGGATTTCACCATCTCACTTACGCTTTCTCGTGTCGTCGCTTGCTTTCGATAGCAAGGAGCAGACCTCCGCGTCAGTCGTCTGCTCGAAATTGCGATAAAAGCTGCCTACGGAGTAAAAAGGCCACGGCATGCGCGCACAGATAACGTGCTCGACCTCGTGAAGGAAGTCATTGCAGGTGCTTTGAGCTGCGACAGGGACTGCAACCATTACTTTACATGCGTGGGGGCGCACAGCTCGCACCGCAGCCAGCATACTGGCCCCGGTGGCGAGCCCGTCGTCGACCAGGATGGCGAAGCGGCCGTGAGTCCGTTCCGGTAAACGGCTATCCCGGTAAGCACGTTCCCGTCGCTCCACTTCCTGCTTCTCCTGTTCGACTACCGCTTCAATGGCCTCCCCAGGGATCCGGAATTCATGGATGATCGCCGCGTTGAGGGCTAGCGCGCCACCCGTAGCGACTGCACCCATCGCCAACTCTGCGAATCCAGGGACTCCCAGTTTGCGAACGACCACGATATCGAGTGGGAGATGCAAAGCGAGCGCGACTTCATAGGCGACCAGCACGCCGCCACGCGGCAGGCCGAGGACAATTCCATCCTGGCCACTCCTCCAGACTCCCGAAGCCAGGATGGCTTGCCCCAGGGCTCGACCGGCCTCTTCGCGATCCTGAAATGCCTCTTCTCGCAAGAACATGACTGAAACTAGCTGGTGATCTTGCACCGCTCGGTGGCCATGACGGTGCGTGGCATGCCACGGTTTCGTTCGAGAATAGATTCGATCTCGTCGCAGCGTTCCCCAGCGTCGACCAGAATCAACATGCCGTTGGCTCCGATTTCGCGGTCTAATAGGTTGATCGTGGCCGGTGCCACTCCAATTTCCCGCAGGGTATCGTTCAGATCGACTGCGGTATACGGTGTCGTCTCTTCCGAAGCAGCTTCTTCGTCTTGGGTGCTGGATAGGCCGGCGCCATGGCTATGCAGATCATGCTCGATGCTATGCCGTAACTTCCACCAGATACTGTGCTTTCCATGGAGATCACAGGGCATACTCTTACCCGATTCGAGCCTCCCTCGTTGCGACAGAGCAACGCCTATCTGCCCGGCGCGAAGCCCAGCGATCTTGAGATCGGCAATCGCATCGCGGGCAGACACCTTATCAAGAAACAACCCGGCCACCAGGTCTGCCGGCTTGGTGACCGCCATCTGTCCTTGTTCGTTCCACATAAACCACTCTCCTTTGGAGAGCCTGAGGAGCCAGCCAGACCGGAAGAAGTTGGACGGACCGAAAACGCGGGGGGACGATCGCCCCGTCAACAAGCTCCTAAGGCACGAATCTCTGGTTGTTGGATGCCTGCTGAGTAAGTTGGATGTCTGAGGCGGGTCCCGGCCTGAGGCCGTGCCCAAATGTTGCTGCGCACATCGTCCCTGCGGGACTGAGACTGGAAATGCGGCTTTCAGGAAATGCCGCTCTCACACACCCTCTCAAGGCCACAGGGATGACAACGTTTAGGCCGGGGATACATCCCTGGCCTACCCTGAAACCGAGCTTGTTCGCAGCTTGCGAAGCCGCCGTTTACGGCACGGTTGAAACCGCGCTTAGCGGAATGGCCAGTGTGCCCGTAAGGTTGGAATTCAGATCGTAGATCCCGCCTCTCAGCAAAATGCCTTCCGCTGGGCCGTCGATCTGGAGATATAGGTTCACCCCATTGGCCTGGACGATGGCATAGCGTGAGGCGTCCAGATTGAGGTTGACCTGCCGCAGGATCCAATTGAGCGGGTTGCCCGCCCGGTTGTAGATCATTAGCCCGGCTTCAATCCTGACATGGCGGCGGCCGTCTGGACCCAGCTCAAACTGCAAGTTGCGCGCGGGAATCATCAGGTCTACGGCATAGCGGGTAAGAGCGCCTTTGAGGTTGGGGTTGTCTCCTCCTTGACTTGACGCAACACTCATTCTCGGCGGAGCACTGCTGCGAGTCACGCGCAGCGTCAGAGGAATCTGTGTCGATTCCGGCCGGCCCGGGCGGAGGAACGGGGACAACAGGTCATCTCCGGGTCCCGGCTTGGGGGCCGGTGCCTGGGTGCTGCTGCCGTCGTCGGCATAATACCCGCGGCGGTAGTCAAGCTGGTACCCGGAGCGGTCTAATGCCACCTGAACCTTCCTGTATCTGCCGTCCGTGGCCAGATTGGTCGAGGTGTAAGTCAGGGTATAGAAATTCGATCCATGGGCGACGACTTGGTCCAGCACATCGGTCAAACTATTGGAGCTGTAAAAGGCCGCGCCCCCGGTTTGTTTCGCGATCACATCCATGGCTGCGTGGTTGGAGTTTGGCCCTTGCGCTCCGCCCTGGGGCCGGGATAATTCCGACCGCGTCGTCAGGCGGGAGTCAGCGCCGGCACTGTAGAGCGAGTCAACCGTGACGCCCTCGGCGCCCACCGGATAGATAGCCACCTGGGCAGCGGTGAGTAAAGCATCCGTCTTACGCACTTGCTCCTGATTATCGCTTTGCGCGCCAAAGGGCTGCGCCCCGCCTGGATCAGGGAAAATGACCAAGGGAAAGGCTCCCGAGAACCAGGCGACGTTCTTGCGGCCAGGGAATGCAGCGAGATAGCCGGCGAGCTGCTGGAGAGCGGCAAGGGTTAACTTGATGCGAACATCGGTCCGGATCGCACCTTGCTCGGCGGCAAACTGTCGCATAGCCGCCGCCGATTCAGGGGCGTATTCCATCAGGGCAGCAACCGTCTCCTGGATGGAGGCGGTTTCGGCAGTCGACTGCAGCAGGGGCGAGGCCTGGCCCTTTTTTTTACCCTGGTTGAGAGCCGCCGCCAGCAGCACAGGATCTTCGGTAAAGCTTTGAATTAAACGGAGCTGCGTCCCCAGGGTAAAGATCGCAATTCTGCGGCCCGGTTGGGGTTTCTTGAGGTACTTGAGGACCTGCGCCTGCACTCGCCTCTGGTCATCGAGCGGTGTGTTCAGGGAATCGAGTACCAGGACGGTTACAGAATCTCCCGGCTTCACTCGCGGTATGTTGGTGAAGACGTTTGGCGGCAGATCGGGCACGCTTACCTGAATCGGCTGCGCTCCGCTGTGCTCCTCGAAGTAACGGATCGTTTGCGGGTGTCCATCTTCCGTAACCTGGAAGTCCTGCTGGTGAAGGCCGGTCAACGGCCGGTGTTTCTTTCCCGTGACTACCACGTCGATAACGACAATGTGGGCACTGGTCTTGAACACGCGGCCGGCGCTATTGTCTGGCGGGGCAGTCTGGCCGCGGAGCAGCGCGTAGAGCGGCATGGCTACCCCGCCCAGCAGAAGCAGCAACGCCAGGAACGAGCAGGAGCGCTGAAACACGGGAATCTCCGTTAGATTGCGACCTCCGAAGGCTACAGAACTCTGGTGAGACTGACAAGTTTCGGGCCGGTTGGGCACTTGAGCGTGCATGAGAACTCCAGCTCGAAAGCCCTTAAGCGCGCAGATAGGGCTTGAGGTAGATGTCCAGGTGGTGGCCGATCTCTTCGGAGCTCATGGTCTTGCGTCGCTGAGTGTCCGTGCCCGGCGCCGGCAGCGCAACCCGCGTCGTGGTACCCGGGCGGAACACACGGCGGGCAATCAAAACGTCCACGTCACTCTGCGGAAACATGGAACTGGCGGCTTCTATGCGCCCGAATTGATCGAAGGCATCGCGGAGCTTACCAGCGTGGTACGAGTCATACGCAGAAGCATAGAGATCGGCAAGGCTCACGAACGGACAGTGACCAGCGAACCCCCTTTCCATTTCCGTGATCATGGTGGTCACGCCCTTCCCGGAAAAACACTGCAGTTGGTTGTTGGTCCGCTTTCTGATTTCCGTCACCCGCTCGAGAGGATCGCCCGCCTCATCTTTCACGTAGCGAAAGGTAGGAATGGTGTTGAACATTTCGACGATCAAATCGACGCCGAATTCGCCTCCGGTCTGGGCAAACAGGGGCAAGGATGTCACCTTTCCTAGCCGCTGGTAGTAAGAGAGTACTTCTGAAGCAGCGGTCACGCCGGGTGGGGCAATACAGATGATCGCATCCGCACCAAGCTTCTCCGCTTGCCTGGCGTAGCGTTCCGTTTCGTTGAAATCCGCGGTACGGCTTTGCACCCCGATCACGATCGCCGTGGCGCCGCCCCGTGCGGCGGAGACGAGGGTCTCCGCACCGTGCATCCTTTCCTCTTCCGTCAATGTTGTCCATCCACTGGCTATCTGCGGCCAGGCCAGACCATGCACTCCGCCGCGCCTGCAGAATTGCACCTGGGATGCGAGGCCGTCGTAGTCGATCTGATTCTGAGCATTGACCGGCGTAAACCCTATGGGAAAAACACCCGCCAACCGCCTCGCCGATGTCTGCGCGGCGACCAGGTTTGGAAGTGCTATTGCGGCTGCGCCTAACGACAAAGCCCCGATAAATTGCCTTCGATCTAATCCTGTCATCGCAGCCATCGTTCACCCTTCTTCGAAATTTATTTGAAGAAAATCAGCCTTGCCTTCGAATTCACAGTGGACGCATCCACACCCGGTACGGATTTAAGGTCGGCTAAGCTGTTGAACTTCTGTGTGCTCCTGCGGGCGATGATGGCTTGCGCCGTTGCTTCCGGCACCTGGAGCACGATCTGCAGTTCGTCCGCGTCTGCTGCGTTCACGTCGATCGTGGTCACGGTCCGGTGGAGATAGTCCATGACATCGGCGAACTGCTGGTCAGTGCCGGTGGCGCCGCGATCCATCATGGTCTGCACGGTGTCGTGCCAGGCGTCATAGCTCATGGGCGTGTCCATCACAAGTTGCAGATTGTGACACCTGGCACATACCACTTTGAACGACCTGGTCTCCCGCGCGAGGCCGCGAGCCGGAGTCGCAGCGTTGCTCCCCCACGCTGCGGCAACAGAACCCGCCGTGAGCAGCGGCACGCACGCAACTCGGAACAGCTTCAACCCGCGCGCACCGACCGCTTCCCTACTCATGTGCGGCTTTGGGCCGGACTGCGCTTACGCCCGTCAGCGTGATGGGTGCACTGCCCGGCATGGGCGTCACATGCGGGCCGACCCCTAACTGCTCCGCGGTTTGGTAGTCGCCGAAGCCGTTGGCAAACTGGTTCGAGACTCGCTGTGCGTGCCCATTGTCGAAGGTGATGTCCAGCAGCTTCTCGCTGTACATGGTGCGTCCATATTCGTCCTTCATCTGCCCGACAATCTTGTGTGTTTTCACGTCGATGATGTCGCCCGAAGAGGCGTAGGCATATTTGCCGTCCAGTCCGAAGGTGAGCCAGTAAGTGCCGGCGGGAGTATCGATCGAGCCGATCTCTTTGGGGTCGCGGGTGTTGGAGAAGATATGGATCTTTTTGAAGATGCCGTCGGCCAGCCAGACTTCCTTTTCATCCGGGGTCAATGCGATCCCGTGGCTGGGGCAGCCATGCGGCATGTGTGGACGCGGGGTCGTATTCCATTTCGACTTCCAGTCCAGGCTGGTGACTTCAACCGATTTGATGACTCGGCCGGTGGCGACGTCCGCAATCAAAAAGCCCAGGAAATTATTATTGTTGGCATAGATCCTGGTGGAATCTTTATTGAGCACAAAGACGCGCACGTTATCGGGAAAGCGAATCGTCTTGATCACCTTGCGTGACTTTACGTCGGAAATCGTCATGACCTTGTTGTTGGGCGACATGAAGGCCGTCTTGCCGTCCGCGCTCAGGTTCAAATTGTGCGAGTTCGGGCTCTCCGGTGCTCCGAGCTTGCCGATCAACTTGCCCGTCCGGGCATCAACTTCATACCAATAGTCCTGGAGGTCGCCGCCGACCACCACGATCTTTCCGTCCGGTGTCACCTGGGGACGTTCGCAACATTTGCCGTCGAGGGTGACCGACCAGACCATCTTGTCGGTACCCATGTCGATTGCGCCCAGCCGGCCGCGCGCGGCGACATAGATCAGATTTGTCACCGGACTTGCGGCCACTCCGGAGACCTGTTCGGGGCTCATGCTGGCGGCGTATTCCCAGGTCGGAATGCGCTTAACAAAGCGATAGTTGTCGTTGGCATCGAGCACCACGATGCCAACCCCATTCAGCCAGCCGGCCCGCTCCAGTGAACCCGGCACCACCACATAGATGAGGTGCCGGCCGCGGGGACGGAAGGAGTCATTCGGTTTGCTGGGTGCCTGACCCGCCGCGGCAAGGGTGAGGCCGAAGAGGCCGGTGAGGACAACCGATGCACAGCGGGTAATAGCCATAGACTTTTTTGTCACCGTGATATACCTGTCACCGATTCCCGCCTAATGCAGGAGAGAGAAGCCGCCGAGCAGTGCATAGAGGACGGAAGCACCGCCCACGACCACGCTGACTAGCATAAAGGCCGGTAGATTGATGACCACTGAGATGGAAGCCAGGACAATTGCAATCTGCAGTCCGCCGCTGGCTATTTCCAAAATGTGATTGCGATGCATTGCGTGGTCACGCTCGTGCTCCTCCTCGTGAGCCTTTTCGGCGAGTTGCTCCATGCCGTCTGCGCCTGGTTCTGAACGCATACGGTCGGCGTTCGCCCGGGCATCCGCAATGTTCTTCTGTATCTTGGGATCGCCGGCTGTGGGCATGCTTGCCAGCAGGTCTGCCTGGGCGGTCAAGATCGTTCGGCGAACAGACTTCGCCTGGTATTGGGCCCAGGTATCGCTGGCGGCGATGTGATTGGTGAGATAATCCATCGACGCATCCTTGGCCACAAATTCGGTAATAGCCAGGACCGCGGCCATGATCCCGATGATGATGGCTGCCCGGGTATGCGATGAGCTGCCTCCATGTTCATGGGCCGCATGCTCCAGGTGTTCCTGCGCGTGTTCAAATTCTTCGCTCATTAATCTTGATCTCCTGGGTGCTGACTACGAAACGCTAATGATGGCACGAACGAGCAAGATGTTTCCATCTAGTTTGTTTGCGTGGATCCATAATCTGCGGGCTGGGCCGCGGTACCACGGATCTGTTCGATGAATTTTGGCACTTCCCTCTCGATCAGATCCGGACGATCCCCCTGGATGTAATGGGTGCTGCCTTTGGCAATGATTCTGCGGCTGCGGGTGGAGAGCTGCTTCAGGTTTTCCTGCATCTGGCTCCAGGCCATCACCACATCCTTGGGTTCACCCTGAGCAGCGGTACGCGCCGGATCCTGGGAGAAGATCAGAATGGGCAGAGTGCCGTAGGGGCCAGTGTGCACCGTCTCTTCGCCTGACCGGTCGAAACTTTCCAGTTCGGCGGCGACTGCCGCCGATCGATCATGGCATTGATCCTCGGCCAGGAGTTTGGAGGCACGCGGATCGAACCCCGGCTGACTGCGAGAACACTCCCCCATCAGGCGGGGGATGCCGACCGCGAATGTGGCCTCCTTCCGAAGGGTCTGAAACCAGGATGGTGGTTGTGGGTTGGCGTTTGCCTTGAATGCCGGGTTGCGATTCTGCAACGGGGTTGATGCATCGACGAAAATCAATCCGGCAACGTTCTCCGGATAACGCGTCGCGTAGTCGCGCATGTAGATCCCGGCAATCGAGTGGCCCATGAGCACGACCGGACCAGTTACGTGAGCCTCGGCCAGTAACCCATGCAGTTCAGCGGCGATATGATCCGCATCGCGCGGGGGTGGCAGGGCGTCACTCCAGCCGAAGCCCGCTCGATCATAAGAGCAGACGCGTGTGGTCTTCGCGAGGGCCGGTTGCACGCGACCCCAGATGAACCCGTCGTTGCCCAGCCCGGCATCGAGCACGATGGCCGGCGAGCCGCTTCCGCTGCAGTCGATGCGCATCGCGTGCCCGTCCACCAGAACCATCTGTCCCGGCGGCGATTTGCGAAAGCGATACAGAGCAATCGCGTTGAAGGCGCTGCTGCCAGCTACCGCCACTGCGGCCACAGCCAGCAAGGAGAGAACGATGCTTTCTGTGGCTTTGCGCCAACCGGGATAAATCCTGCTTCGGAGCGACAGGAGCCGCCGGGTAGCAAGCCACGCAACCAGGATCCCCATAAGGATCAACAGGACGGGAATCAGACCATAGGCAAAGTTCATGGTCCTCCATAGTATCGAGTGGCAACATTGGCCCGGAGTCGCCCGCCGGCGAGCCCTCCGTTGACGCTAGATCTCGTAAAAGACAGCTTTGCCCTGGGGGACGAGTTGCATCAGCAGATCGAAGTCGGAGATGTTTCTCGTGAGAACCGCAAGGCCCGCCTTTGCGGCCGATAGATAGATGAGCGCATCATTGAGTGCTCTGCGCCGTTCGCCTCTCCGGTATTGCTGCAATCTGGCAAGCAAGCCCGCAACCACGCCCGCTTCCCGCCAGACTTCACGATCCGGATTGACAATGCGATGACTCGGGCGCTGTTCGATCGAAGCAAAAACCTGCTCCAGAGCGTGTGCCGTCTCGGGGTGCTGGGGATCGAGCAGACCGGCGAGCGCCGATAGTTCAGCTTCCGTGACTGTAGAGTGCCACAGGCTGCAGGATCGAATGACCAGCTCGACGTCTGGGGGCAGCTTCCCTTGCAACTCGTCAACGTAAACGGTTGTATCGAGCAGCATCTTGGGAATCGAGCTTGCGTGCACCACGAAGGGAAGCTCAGACCGCTCCCTTTGCCGCAAGGATGTCTTCCTCTCGGCAGCCTTGAGCTGTCGCAAGATTCGGCGGAACCCCGGGCTAGAACTCAAGATTGAGCTCGGGAGGGATTGTCCCCCTTTGGGCGAGCAACCATTGCGCGTATTCATCCGACACGGCGAGATTAGCCAATGCTGCTTCGAGCAGTTTTGAATCGGAAGAGATCCCGGATTTTAGCTTTGCTTGTTCGACCAAACCGACCGGCATCCGGCCCCGGATGACATGGGTTCTCGAGCCGGACAGAAGTCCGCGCTCTTTCGCAACGGCTAAAATTTCGCCCAAACGATCCAGTGGATCTTTACGTGGTCGAGCGCGACGACCTGACTTTACCGGCTTGCGCGCATCCTTTGCCACCTTACACCTCGCGCCCGTGATTGTAGCACATACCATCACGATCTGTGCTACATTCCTACCGCGTCTGCATAGCCGCTTCGACCTCTTCCGGTGTGTGTGCCAGCTTCTCCGCAAAATCAATCAGCTTGCCGTCAGCGTTGACGTAGAAGGTGTCTTCGATGCGAACGCCGATCTTCTCCTCGGGAATGTAGAGCCCCGGTTCAATGGTGAACACGGAACCGATGACGAAGGGCTTGTCGTAATCATAGGGATCGTGCACATCGATGCCGACGGAATGCCCGAGCGTGTGAAGGAAGTACTTGCCCAGAGGGTTCCCATGCAGGTCTTTGCCGTGGGTGTTGATGTAGTCGAAGGCCACTTTGTCGAGCGAGGCTTTGTCCGCGTCCGCCCCACGATGCTCAATAGAGCCCATCTTGGATTTGCCGGCGACGAAGGCATCCCGTGCCGCCTGCTGGGCACCCAGCACGATGTTATAGATTTCTTTCTGGCGTGCGGTAAAGTGACCATCGACCGGCATGGTTCTGGTCAGGTCACTGGCGTACATTGAGTATTCGCCGGCGGCGTCGATCACGACCACGTCCCCCGCAGCCATGAGCTTTCCATTTTCAGCGTAGTGGAGAGTGGTCGAATTGACGCCAGAGCCGACGATGGCGGGATAGCTGGCGCGTTCGCACCCTTCGGCCAACATGGTGCCGACTTCGACGCCGGCAATGGTTCTTTCACGAACTCCGGGTTTGATTGCGCGCATGCCGGCGAGTTGGGACGCGATCGAAGCGTCGGTTGCTTTCTGAATGAGCCCGATCTCAGCCGGGCTCTTCACCATACGCAACTGGGTCGTGAGCGAGCGAACGTCGTGGGTTGGAGGGGTGACGTCGGTGCCCAGCACAGAGGAAGTAAAGGCGAGCGTTGCCGTGGCCACGTCCATATCCGGCTGGGTCCAGATTTCCTTGGCGCGGCGCAAATCTTCACCCAGGAAGGCGCCGTAGACTGCAGGTAGCATGGCTAGCGCCATCACCTCGTCGACGCCCAGCATTTCATGGGCGCCGGGGGTGGCGGCGTCGGTCTTTACTCCGGTGTACTTTTCGCGGACGGGATTGCGGGTGGGTAGAAACAGGATCTCCCGGTAGGAGTGGGCCGGGACTACGGTGCCGAGCCTCGTGGTGGTTGCCGGTCCATCGCCGATCAGCAGCAATGCCCCACCTGGTTCGTTAGAGCCGGTCAAGTAAAAGAAATCCTCGTCCTGCCGGTAATCCTGGTACTCCATGGGCGGCTCGTGAGCGGCAACAATCAGGGCTGAACCGCCGTGCAGTTGTGCCGCGAGCTTTACCCGTCGCTGCCGGTACTCGGTTTTGGGAACAGAATCGAGTGCGTGGGCCATTTGTGCCGCGATCAGAAGCACAAGGAAGGTCATCTTGCTGCGCATCAGCCATCTCCGGGATACACCTCAGTGTAGCGTCAGAGAGGTTCGGGGCGTTTTCCACGAGAGTTCGAAAGAGGCAGATCCGGGCCCGCGATCAGCCCCAAAAAGTTCTCTGCCCGTAAAGCTTTAGTTTTTGCGTCGAATAAACTCTCACTTTTCTGCCGCGGAACGACCCTCGATTCCCCTTCCTCCGCCTCTATCCAACCTTGCCGAGCATCACCTCAGCCCTGATTTCATTGGGCCAGTGTGCACCCAAGAGGACAACATTACGCTGATATTTCAGAAACATGCTTTTCCTTTAAGGGGCATCTGTAATATAAAGCATTGCAGCGGAACAGCAGCGATGAGAGCAGCCTTGCGGGCAAAGCCGGCAACTCGCGGGATCAAGCGTATCGATCTAGCCTACGTGCAACTGGCGTCAAGCGAGAATGCACGAGACGTGAACCGGGATATTGTCCTGGAGATCATCCGCTCGCGCCAGCCAATTGCGCGCGCCGACCTGGCCCGGGCGTCTGGCCTGCAGCCCAGTACCATCTCCGCGATCGTGGAACAGCTTCTGGAAGAGAAATGGGTAACGGAGGGTGCCATCGCCCGCCGTCCCCGTGGACGCCGTCCTACGCTTCTTTCACTGAACACCGATCTCGTGATCCTGGCGGCGGACATCCGGCCACAGCAGGCTATCGTGGCTTTGATCGATCTCAATGGGCGATTCCTGGCTCGCGAAGTCGTTCCCCTGGTTTCTGATCCTAAGCGGGCGATCCTGAAGATCATCGACTGCATGGAGTCCATGCGCGCCAAGCACTGCAACCGCTCCTTCGAAGGAGTCGGTCTCAGCATGCCGGGCAGGGTCGACCCGGAGTCCCAGCGCCTGATCCTTGCCCCCAATCTCAAGTGGGGCAACTACGACGTGAAAAGCGTTGTCGAGGAAAAGATGCAATTGCAGGTGGAGTTGGCCAACGCAGCCAACGCCAGCCTGCTCTCTGAGTTGTGGTCCGGAAAACTGGATGGGGTACGTGATGCAGTCCTGGTGACCGTCTCCGAAGGACTGGGCGCGGCGATCCTTGCGAATGGCCAGATCATTACCAGCCGCAGTGGCCTCGCGGGGGAATTTGGCCACAGTCCCATCGACCCGACTGGACCCGTATGCGGCTGCGGACAGCCCGGCTGTTGGGAGGTCTTCGCGTCGTCAACCGCGGCACTGCGTTATTACGCGGAGACAGCCGGCAAGCGGCGAGCCGTCACCATCCACGATCTGCTGCGCATGGCGGAAGAAGGAGACACCGCTGCAACCACTGCCTTGACCCGCCAGGTTACCTGGCTTGGCCGTGGTCTGCGGCTGATTACTGCCGCTCTCGCTCCCGAAGTCATCCTGATCACGGGCGACATTACCTCGTCGTGGTCCCGCTTTGGCCCGATCATTCAGCGGGAGATGGAGAAGACTATGCTGGCCGGTTCCGCGCCGCGCCTGGGCATTACCAACGACGGAGAGCTGTCGCGGCTGCATGGTGCAGCGGCGGTGGTTCTCCAACGCCACTCGGGCTACCATCGCTCTGCGCCGGTGGTTGAGGAAAAACGCCGCCGGCGCGCTTCTGCCTGAAAATTGATTGCCCCCGCGGTCTTCAGGTACCACCTGCCGCGGGGTGAATAGGAGATTTCCGATGAAGATCACCCCATCAGCTGTTCTCTCAGTCGTAGCTCTGCTTTCCACAACCTTGTCGCTTGCGCAGACCGCAAGTCGCCGGCCATCCATCGGTGGGATTTCGCATATAAGCGTGTACGCTTCGGACCCAGCCAAGACTGAGCACTTTTATGTACATGATCTCGGCGGAGCGAAGCGGGCAGACCCGGAGAATTCTGCCGGGACCCGATACTACTTCAGCCCCATACAGTTTGTGGAAGTGTTGCCGTTGCCGGCGGGAAATAGTTCCGTCAACAGGCTGGACCACGTGGCGTTTAACACCGCCAACGCGGAAGGGCTGAGGAAATATCTCGCGGAGCATGGCATCACGGTGCCGGGCAAGGTCGAGAAGGCGACCGATGGCAGCCAATGGTTTGACGTCAGCGATCCAGAGGGCAACAAGGTTCAGTTTGTGCAGCCACCGGCCAAGCCGGCTGCGGTACCTCCCAACCCGCTCAGTAATCACATCATCCACGTTGGATATATCGTGCATAACCCTGACGCAGAAAATGCGTTCTTTCGTGATGTATTGGGCTTCCGCCCTTACTGGCACGGCGGCCGGAACGGCAAGACCGACTGGATCTCGCAGCAGGTGCCCAACGGGACGGACTGGCTGGAGTACATGGTAACGAGTGGCCCTGAGACCAAGGGCATACCACCCACCATGTCGCAGGATACCGCGGGCGTGCTTAACCACTTCTCCCTCGGGGTCTTCAACATGGAGAAGACCGTGAACCTGCTCTATGCCGAAGACCGCCTGACCGCAAAGCACAGCCCTCCGCAAATTGGACTAGACGGCAAATGGCAGCTGAACCTCTACGATCCTGACGGTACACGCGCTGAGATCATGGAGTTTCAGCCAGTGGTTAAACCATGCTGTTCAGAATTCACGGCGGCAAGTCCGACGAAATAGGTTTGTTCCCCCAGATCGCTCTACTACACTGCGCTCCGGTCCCACGGCACGCCGGGGCAGGCGAGATGACAAATCTGTGGCAGAATGACATTCCGCATTTCCACGAAGGCTCGGCTGAAACTGCAGATCCCGCGGCTTCGCTCCTAATGAACAAAATGTGTCTGGAGATAGAAACAGTGGTGTCGGGGGACAAATAGGCTCGGTTTGAATTGGCGGTATGTTTGCCCTTGGGAATCGGGGAGGGATCGAGGCGCACCGCAGGTTCCTCGCTTCGCTCGGAATGACAAATAGGAGAGGGTTGTTGAAAGGGAGAGGGCTGTTGCCAAGGGAGAGGGCACTCGTGTGTCGAAGGGACCCGATGCCTCCCAGTTCATTCCTCTCTTAACTTGCCGCAGGCAAGTCGCATGCTCGGGATGACAAAGGAAAGGGTGACGGTGTCGTAGAAAGTAGTTGCTTGACCGAGGCCCTTTCATCGCCCTGGGTGGGCCTGCCGGCCAGCAATTGCTTTCCATGGACACTCACTCTTTCCTTTGTCATCCCGAGCGCAGCCGAGGGATCTGCAGTTTCAGCCGAGCTTTCGTGGAAATGTTTTCGATGAAACGCAGCACTGTGGGGGAGGTCTGCGGTTTTCCTTCATTCTGAATCGCAAGTCCCTCCCAGGAGGTGAAACCATATCCGGCGTCTTGCTTGATATTGCAATATGCGATATAGTTATCGCAATCGGCGATAGACATGAAACTCTCCGACAAATTGAAGTACCTGCGGGAAGTCGAAGGCAACCTTCGCGGCCTGGGGCGGGCGATGACGCAACAGGAATTGGTTCGCGCCATCGCGGCGGAAATGGATTCCCCCATCAGCCAGAGCTATCTATCGCAGATTGAGTCGGGCACCCGGCCTCACCTCACCAACACCACCCGCCTCCTGCTGGCAAAGTTCTTCAAGGTCCACCCTGGCTACCTGGTGGAGGATCCGGAGGGCTACCATGCTGAGCTTCTCTCCGATATTCGAACCCAGGAGGAGAAACTTGACTTGTGGCTGATCGCGGGCTCGGATCGCTTTCGTAAGGACCCTGAATTGTGCCGCGCTCTCAGAGCCATCGCGATGTACCCGGACTCGCGCCGTACCTTGCTTCTGCTCGAGTCCATACTCGAAACGCCGGTCCTCATGGAACGCCTGCTTGAGATTCTTCGCCCCTCGGAACAAGCGGGCCAAACACCAGCGGACGGGGACCCGGCAAAGCGCCGCGCCACGCGGCATTCGGTGAAATAACATGACGTGGGAACTTTTCTATCTCGTCTGCTTCATCCTCGGCCTGGTGCTCTGCGGGGTCTCCCTGTTCACTGGCGGCCACACACACGGAGGCCACTTTCACTTTGGAGGCCACACTCACCTCCACCTGCCGCATGGCGCCACGGTTGGGCACGCCCATGTATCGAACGGACTATCCCCTTTCAATGGGTTCACCATTACGGCCTTCCTTTGCTGGTTTGGCGGAGTCGGTTACCTGCTGCGCACGCATAGCGGCTTCTTCGCCCCTTTCGTTCTGCTGCTCGCTACGCTGAGCGGCATTGCAGGCGGTGCGCTTATCTTCTGGTTTCTGGCTGCGGTGCTCATGCCCCGCGAACGGGTTCTCACCGCGGAAGACACCGAGATCACCGGCGTAGTTGGCCGTGTCACCGGTTCCCTGCTTCCCGACCGCACGGGCGAGATTATCTACACCCAACTCGGCGCCCGCAGGTCTTCGCCGGCCCGCTCAGAAGATGGCAGCACCATCGAGCGCGGTTCCGAGGTGGTGGTGTTGCGCTATGAACGAGGCGTCGCCTATGTACGGGCATGGCACGACATGGAACCTTAGAAACAACGGGAATCAGTGGCGCGGCTAACGCTGTCGTGGCCGCCGGCGGTTCACTCGAACGATGAAGGAAGGCTTTATGCCGAACACGATTTTTATTGTCATTGGTCTCTGTATTCTCGTGACTCTTGTTCTGTTCTCTTTGCTGGCACGCATGTTCCGCAAGGTCGGCCCGAATGAGGCGCTCATCGTCTATGGTTTTCGCGGTCCACGCGTGATCAAGGGCCACGGAACCATGATCTTCCCGGTGGTCGAACACTGCCGCCAACTCTCACTGGAACTGATGAGCTTCGATGTTGCGCCGCAGCAGGATCTTTACACACGCCAGGGTGTAGCCGTCACGGTGGAAGCGGTTGCCCAGATCAAGGTTCGTTCCGATCAGGAGTCGATTCTCACCGCGGCAGAACAATTCCTAAGCAAGACTCCCGACCAGCGCGAAGGCCTTATCCGCCTGGTGATGGAAGGACATCTTCGGGGCATCATCGGCCAGCTTACGGTGGAGCAGATTGTGAAAGAGCCGGAGATGGTCGCCGAGCGCATGCGCTCTACCTGCGCCGACGATATGAGCAAGATGGGGCTCGAGGTAGTGAGTTTCACCATCCGCGAAGTTCGCGACAAGAACGAATACATCACCAACATGGGCCGCCCGGACATCGCCCGAATCAAGCGCGATGCAGAGATTGCCAGCGCTGAAGCGGAACGCGATACCGCGATTCGCCGCGCCAACGCGTTGCGCGAGGCAGCGATCGCCAAGGCAGCGTCCGATCAGGACCGGGTCATTGCGGAAACCGCATCGCTGGCCAAACAGGCAGAGGCGCAGCGTGACCTGGACATTCAGAAGGCCCAGTTCGCAGAGCAATCACGGAAGCAGGAAGCCCAGGCAGATAAGGCCTATGAACTGCAGACCAACGTCATGCAACAGAAGGTCATCGCCGAGCAGGTGAAGGTGCAGCAGATCGAGAAAGAAGGCCAGGTGAAAGTGCAGGAGGCAGAAATCCTGCGCAACGAGAAGGAGCTGATCGCAACTGTGCTCAAACGGTCGGAGATCGACAAGCAGAGGGTGGAAAACCTCGCCAATGGAGAACGCGCCCGGCTGATGGCAGAAGCGGAAGGCCGAGCCTCGGCCATTCGGCTACAAGGTGAAGCGGAAGCTTCCATCATCCTGCAGAAAGGCGAGGCAGAGGCCAAAGCTATGAACGTGAAGGCCGAGGCTTACCAGGAATGGTCTCAAGCCGCGGTGGTCGACAAGCTCATTACCAACCTGGCCGACGTGGTTCGCGCCATGTCGGAACCGTTGGCGAAGGTGGATAAGATCACCATCGTCTCCACCGGAAATGATGGAAATGTCGGCGCTCACAAGCTCACCGGCGAGATGACGCAGATCGCAGCCCAGGTCCCTGCCCTTTTCGAGGCACTCAGTGGGATGAAGATGTCTGACCTGATGGCCAACGTGAAGCAGATGAAATCGCATGCAAATGGTGACGGAAACAACACGTCGCTCCGTTAACTTCACAACCGGCTGCCGTTAACAGCGGCATGCACGAAAGGATACAAGCCATGGCACTTATGGAACGAGTCACTACTCTTCTGCGCGCCAACCTCAACGACCTGATCGACAAGGCTGCAGACCCCGAGAAGATGCTCAAGCAACTGGTACTCGATATGGAGAACCAACTGCTGCAGGTAAAAACGCAGGTGGCCATTGCCATTGCCGATCAGCACCTGCTGGAAAAGAAGACGGCGGAATACGAAACGGCGGCGACAAGCTGGAAGAACAAGGCCGCGCTTGCCGTCGCCAAGGGACGCGACGGCATGGCACGGGAAGCGTTGGAAAGATCGCTATCGCAGGCGCAGATGGGCAGGAACTTCCTTGAACAGCTGGAAGATCAACGGAGCGAAGCGGAGGCACTGCGCAGTGCCTTTCTGAAGCTGCAGCAGAAACTCACCGAGACGCGGGGGCACTGCGAGCTGCTCATTGCCGAGCATAGACGGAATCGCGCAGTCAGCAAATCGCAGCAAGTCCGTGCCGCGGCGGGGAGGGAAAAGGGCGCCGCTTCCATCGACCGGTACAAGTCGCGCATCAGCGTCCAGCAAGCGGTGAACCAGGCGACCGCCGAACTCACAGCCGGCGATTCTCTCGAGGATCGTTTTGCCATGCTCGAACGCGATCAGCAGGTCGAAGTACTTCTCGAAGAGCTTAAGAGGAAGAAGGAATTAACTGCCTGAGAGTTCGACCCCCTGGACAAAGACTGTGGTTGGAGATTAGCTCCGCCACAGCCCTGTCCAGCGCCACTCAGAATCGATTTGGGATCGAATCGTGGCCCGGCTTCGATGTGGCTACGCGCTTACGAGGTGCAAAAATCACGATCCACTCAGCTCCTGCGCTTCCTCAGGACCCATGTGGTCATGCAACGATAGTCCTGAACGATCGTGGTCTTCAAAGGATCCACCAGCACTCCGTTCATTTGCTCGGTCAGGTCTAGAAGCATCTCCTCGTCCACCAGGAACCACTCCGAGCCATCGCCGACGATGAAGATGTCAGCTCGCACACGCTCGAAGTCCATTCCTATCCTGGAGCCCAGGCGGCAGAACAACATCCCGCCGGGTCTCAAGACGCGCCAAAGGTCCGCCAACATGGCGCGGAAGTGCCGCTCGTCGCGGGCAAAGTGAAGCACCGAGTTGCAGATCACGACGTCCGCGAGACCGTCCGGAAAGGGCATGCGCTCGATCATGCCCACTTGAAAGTTCTCCGCGGGCAGGCCGGTCCCGAGCGATGCGGATAATTGCCGCACATGCCCCACGCCGTCGGGGTCCCCATCCAGAGCGAAGATTTCGCAACCCTCACGCAACAGGTACACCAGGTTACGTCCGTATCCACAACCGGCATCGAGCACGCGCATGCCGGGCGCAATATTTCCACGCAGGATCTGGTCGAAGACGTAGATATCAATCTGTCCAAACTGTTCCTGGATGCTCAACGTCATCGCGCAGTCCAGCCACCGTCGATCACCAGGGTGTGACCGGTGATGAGGGACGCTGCCGGAGAAGCGAGAAAGACCACTGCCCCAGCTACCTCGATCGGTTCTCCAATGCGATGCAAAGCGGCGATGCGGTCGACCACATCCTGACGAAACGCGGGATCTGCAAGTGCGGACTCTGTGCCCGGAGTATGGATGAAGGTAGGCGCGACGGCATTTACGTTGATGTTGTACTTACCCCATTCGACGGCCAGGCATTTGGTCAAATGGCTGATCGCGGCCTTGGTCATACAGTAGACTGACTCGGTCGGCAAGGCCGCGAATCCCGCCTGCGAGCCCATGTTGATGATGCAGCCACTCTTTTGCGGGATCATGATCTTACCTGCAGCCTGGCAGGCAAAAAATGTGCCCTTTAAATTGATGGCGATGGTGTGGTCAAAATCCTTTTCAGAGACGTTTTCTGCCAGGTTGTCTGGGGCGATTCCGGCATTATTCACCAGAATGTCTAATCGGCCGAAACTCTGAACCGTCTGATCGATCGCATCGCGAATTTGCCGCAGGTCGGTCATATCCATCTGCAACGGCAAAGAACGCCGGCCGCGAGCCGCAATCTCGGCAGTGACTCCGCTATCGCTGCTTACGTCCCGCAAGCCAAGCCCGACGTCGGCTCCTGCTTCCGCCAGTGCAAGAGCAATTGCCCGGCCCAGGCCTCGTGCCGCTGCGGTCACCAGGGCCACCTTGCCTTGCAGATCAAATGCTGGTAACGCTTTCATTCGTCTCCTTGAACAAACCTTAAGAAAATCTGATGAACGACCGGGTAGTTTTCCGCCATATCCCGTTTCGGCATCCACCTCAGTGTAGCCTTAGGGGACCGCAAATACAGGACTTGCAACGGTCTGCTGGAGAAAGGCGCCCGATTGCGCCTCGAGCCGAAGAATATTCACACCTGGGCGTGGTTCGCTTCTTGCAAAGGACCACTTTACGTTCGATGATGGTGAATGATGCGATCGAGCAGCCGCTTCCTTCTTCGACTTTCGGTGTGTGCGGGACTGGCGCTGTCTCCAATGGCCGCGCTCTGTGGCAACACCAACGTGCATTCCAAATTTGTTGGGGTTTATCAATCCCGTCTCCGCGCCGGCCCGATGGCAGGGCCGTCGATGAATGTGAGCCTGGGACCAGACGGCTCAGCCACGGTCACGGAAGACGCAGGAAATGGCACGAGAACGCTCTTTGGGCATTGGGTCGACTCTGGTAATCAGGTCTTAGTTACCTTCGACGGCTCGCAGGGTAAGTCCACGGAACCTCCCATGGCCTTTCAACCCAGCCACGACGGGCTCCAGGCGGTTACCTGGAACCACGCCGCATGGGGCAAAGAGAATCCTCCGCCCATGAAAAAGGGCGGTGCCAAGGTCAAAGAACATTACTGGTTGACCCAGAATCCATAGGCTCGCCGGACTCTCGCCGGACTCTCGCCGGCCTCTCATTGATCGGAAACCTCGCGCCGTCCCTTTGGGGGTAGCAACCTAGGTGGAGTTCATCGGCGTCGCCGTCCCTGGACGGGTGCCGATGACGTGATTGGCACATCAAATCCGCCAGAGCTCGCCGACCTGATTTGGATAGGTCTGACGCAGCTGTCATCGTCCCCGAAGTCCTGGGTCGCCTTTGAAATTTGAGCGGCTTAAGCGCTGCCTCATACCATCCGTTCGAGGTGCCCGGCATTCGCCACCGTCACAGTGGCGTCCGCAGGGAATGAGGCGGTGCAAATCTCGCTTGGCTTCTGCTTTTGTGGGCCAGAGACGTTGTCAGTAACCATGAAGTAAATGCGTCTCCCTCGTAAAAAGATTAGAGTACGACCCGAACAAATTCCTTCTCGCTTTAGCGTAACGAACGAGTGGAAATCAACGAATTGTGTGCTAAGCTTCTAGCCAAATTCTGCACCCCTCCCAAGGTTCGTATCTGCAGGGTTATGCCGCACGGGCGCTCATTTTCTGTAACCGCTGCGAGTCACGTAGCCGGGCCCGCTTCAGAGGAGGTCTCTCCATGCAAACAATGGCTAATGTTATCTGGATCCTGGCCGCTCTTTGCGTTGTGCCGGTGCGCGCGCAAGTTAGCGTTTTGACGCAGCACAACAACAACGCCCGTACGGGCGCAAATCTTCAGGAAACGACACTTACGGTTGCAAACCTCAACAATGCCAACTTCGGAAAACTTGCCTTCCGTCTTGTAGATGGTGACATCTATGCGCAGCCGCTCATCGTGTCTGGCGCCAAAGGCCCGGCCGGAGACTCTAAAACGATAGCGATCGTTGCCACTGAGAACAACAGCGTGTATGCATTTGACGCAGACAACGTAAACCAGGCTTCCAATGCGCAGCTGTGGCGAACCAACCTTGCCCCGGCAATCGATTACCATGACTTATACGGTTCAATTGGCGCTCCTTTCTGTACCGATATCACAACCCAGATCGGGATCACGAGCACGCCGGCGATCATGCTTACGGGCAGCGCGTTACCTCGTGCTGGAGTTGTGTTTGTGACGGGTAAGTCCGGCACCGGAAACAATTTCGTCTACAACCTCTACGCCCTGGATCTGGCCAGCGGCAACCAGCTAGGAAAGATCTCAATCCAGGGAGAAGTCAATGGTCAGGGCATAGGATCTACAGGTTCTGGCGCCACGGCCAAAATCGCCTTCAATCCGCGTTATCAACTCAATCGGCCGGCTCTCGCCCTGGATGGCAACATGCTTTATATCGCTTTTGGGGGGCACTGCGACACAGGTCCTTATCATGGATGGGTCTTTGCATACGATGTCTCCAATCCGAAAGCGCCAAAGAAGGTTGCCGTATTTTGCGTCACTCCAAGCGGCAAAGGGCCGGTATCTTCCACCAATCAATTCATAGAAGGATTGGGCGGAATCTGGATGTCCGGCGAAGGTCCCGCGATTGATGAGTCAGGGAATGTCTATGTTGCAACCGGAAATGGAACCTTCAACGGCACGACAGACTTCTCCGATAGCGTGCTCAAGATGAAACTCCAGGGTGGCCAGCTGCGCGTCCTCGACTGGTTTACACCGACGGACCAGGTTGAACTAAAAGACGACGACTATGATCTCGGCTCAGGCGGAGTTGCTCTCATTCCCAACAGTCATTTGGCCGTAGCGGGCGGCAAAGAGGGACGCCTCTACCTTCTCGACCGGGATAATCTCGGAAAGGGCGCGAGTCTCTCTCTCCAGTCATTCCAGGTCACGCACGATCCGGTGCCCACGCACCTCCTTGGTTACAACATTCATGGCACCGCGGTCGTATGGCCAAGAGACAGCGAGATGTATGTATACGTCATGGGAGAAGAAGACCCCCTCAAGCAGTTCAGGCTGGTCCCAGACTCGGCCGGCGCCGGATGGAAATTTAATCCCGAAGCTCCCTTCAAGGTCAGCCCGGAATCCGCGCCCTACCCCAATTTTCCCACCGGCGTTTTTTCGCCGACGCGCGCTCAAGCCGTTTGGATGCCTGGCGGATTCCTTGAGCTCTCCGCTAACGGAACGAAAGACGGAACGGGGATTCTCTGGGTGAATATGCCTTTCGGAGACAACGCAAACCATCAAGTCGTGCGCGGCATTTTGCGTGCGTTCGATGCTTCTGACGTCTCAAAAGGTGAAATCTGGGACAGCGAAAGCACGGGGCGAGAGAATGATCGTCTGGGACAGTTCGCTAAATATAGCCCGCCTGTCGTAGCCAATGGCAAGGTGTATGTCGCAACGTTCCAGCAGGAAACGGTGCTCGCCACCGGTGCTCACCTAAAAACGAACGGTGGAGACCAGCCTGCGCTTGTCATTTACGGTCCACTGGCAGGCACCCCCGCGACTCCTTCACCATAACTGCCGTCTCACACGCCGGCTTTTGCCTGCAAAGCGGAGAACTGTCTCACCTCGAGAAGATAACCATCGCCAACCTTTTTCAGCGGACCCGTAACCGCGGCGTTGAGAGACCCGCCTGCTTTCTTAACTGCCTCCTGTAGTCTCGGGTAAGCGTCCTCCTCAGCCGAATCCAATGGTTTCGGGGAACTCCTCGGAGCATCCCACTGAAGTTTGTCGGCGGCCTGCATCGGCTGCAGAAGTACAGGCGGCCGAGTATCGTCACCATGCATGACCAGCGTGCTTCCTTCACCGATCTGCAGCAAGCCTTCCACGGTGACCTCAACCCCGCGGAAGAAATGCGTGCCGTTTGCGATGTTTGCGAATTCGGCCGGCCAAACATCGAGGTCCGGTAGACCGTCATGCTCCAGATAGACGTAGGCCGTAGAATCCCCCGCGTTGGGGACGGGCCTTACCAACCTGACCCCGCGCAGATGTGTCAGGGCTTCATATGCGCCGCCCCAGCACGCGGAAATACCATACGGGCAGGTAGGAGTGACGCCGACCACGACAGGAGGACGATTCTCCTGCGCCTGGATGGTGGCGTCCTGCTCCATGGGAGTGGGACCCGGTGGAAGCACTTTGAACGGGGCCGCGGCCCTGGTAACCGCGACGGCCGCAACTTGAGCAGGCGCAGCGGCGGCAATCTGGATAATGGCGGCGGTCGAAGGAACCTTACTCTGGTTCAACAGAAACAGCATGTAGTGACCCGGAGGACAGACGTTTCCATTTGCGGGCGCCGTGACGGTTACTTGATTTACTCCTCGCTGAAAGGTAAGAAAGTTGATGCGCTGGTTCTGATCAAACGAGTGCGTCACGGATCCCAACCGGATCCAACTCACCTGGTCGATCTCATTCGCGGAGGGAGTCTCGACCACAAAGGCCTGGTTGTAAGTGACATTGGACTGGGCCTTCGTGATGACGGGCCGCGGTCCTTTGAACAAGTAGGGCGGAGAAAAGAGCTGGCAGTCAGCATGGGTGTTTATCGGAGGATTCGACACATCGACGCCGACGGTCGGAGCGTATTCTCCACCGCCGCCACTGAAGACGCGTCCGTCGGGCAATAGAACCGCCGTGGAGTGGTAGCAACGATCAACCGATTCGGAGGCCATTTTGGTCCAGGTTCCCGTCGCCGGATCCCAAAGCTCCGCCGCGCGTATAGGCGACCCGATGTCGAGGTCGTCGAACCCGCCTCCCTTGGTGCCACCGGTGACCAATACCGTACCGTCAGGCAAAATCGTGGCATTGTGCTGGCGCCGGGCAAACTTCATCGGCGCAGCCACGGCCCATGCCGGTTTCGGTGCATTCAGATCGATGATCTCCACAATATTGGTGGGAGCTCCGCCACCAATGAAGATGACCTTACCCACGTCATACATGACCGAGGGTGCATAATCACTATTCCCCGCACTGCGCGTAGCGATGGGTACCCAGGTGCCACTATTGCCCGGCGCAAGGTCTTCAAAGAAATAAGTGGTGGCCAACGAACCGGCCATGAACAAGGACCCGTTGGGGGCCACGTGAAAACGAGGGAAAAGCGGAAGGCCGGTGAAGTTGGTGAGGTTAAGCCAATTTCCATTGTCCAGGATTTGCGAAATATTATTGGTCGCATTCTGGTTTTGGGGCGGCTGCAGAGGTCCGGTGGGGAAACTGCCCGAACACACGAACGCTCTTCCGTCAGGCAATGTGACGGCCGTGGGGTACCAACGACCATTGTTCATCGTGGGGCCCGCACTCCATCGATCGGTGCTGTAGTCATAGAACGTTGCCGTGTTGAGACCCTGACTGTCGAAGATGTGCCCTCCGGTAACCAGCAGACGGCCATCCGGCAGGAAGGTGTGGCCGGAGCAAAACAGATTGATGGAATTGCCCTGCCCGTCCGTGGGCTGATTGCCGGTCGGCTTAGCTGGAGTGGATGGATTGGCTGGATCCCAGAGGAACGCATGGGTTGCATGCTGATTGAGCGAAGGAAAATCCGGGGCGCCGGGAGGATTGCGCCTGCCCCAGAACAACACCTTTCCGTTGGGCAGCACATGGGTGTGAATGGGAACGTTGGCCAAAGGAATCTTTGCCGACCACTGTCCCACCTCGGCAGCGTTCGTTGCATGCGCGGCCAAAGCAAGTGCCCCGATGGCAAGCTTGAAGACGGATGGAGCGGTATACGTCACAGACAAGGTGTACGCCGGATTTGGATTGGCCGCCGGGGTATTCGACGAGGTCAGGCGCAAGCTATGAAAGCCCTCAGCCTGCGTCTTCGCCGTGAGCGCTGTGCCAGCCGGGGTCTGCAGGGTGAATGACTGATGTGCGAGTACGCTGCCATCAGGGGACAGCAGTTCCAGCAATATGGCCGTGGCGTTGCTCCACGAGGTGGTAACCGGCTTCAACTTGGCGCCCACCTGGGAATTTGCGGCGCACCAGACGACGCCGGCCTGGACCGGCTTGCCGCTCAGGGTAGGCAGGATGTCGAGGTCGGCGGCGCCTTCGAAGTCCTGGGTGACCGCATGCGGAGTGACCGCGAAGTCTCCGCCCTGACCATCCACGCTGTAGCACACATATCCCAACCCGTTATCGTTTCGCGGGATGGTGATGGTCACGTTGCTGTCGCCGTCGGTGGTCACATTGCCGGCGTGACCGGTGTAGTCGTGAAGAGTCACATGCGAACCGAAAGTGGTTGCTACCGTGATGGTTCTCGAACCGCCCGGATCGTTGTTCAGCCCGACCAGCAAACGCGGACCGCCGAGACGCTCGTAAGCAAAAACGTTGAAGTCCTTCCATCGCTGCTGGGTGGGGCCGGCCGCGAGTTTCTCGTGAATCCAAATCAGGTTATCGATCTTGGGTTTCAGCTTGTAACCGTCGGGGCCCATGTCGTAGTCGCGATAGTAGACACAGGGATAGCCTTCCGAAGTCAGGATGTAGGCATAGCCAAGAATCTTGTTGAACACTACGTTGTTGCCGGTCTTCAAGTCGGTATCGTGGTTTTCGACGAAGGTTACCGCACTCAGCGGCGAGATCCCAACCAGCCCGACGTGGTCAAGGTCGGACATGTTAAAGCGTCCGGCGTTGTTACACATCGCATTGAGGACAAACTTCAGCGGAAAATCAAACGCGCTGGAACGTCCATTCATCCCCGCAGGGTTGAAGATCCAGCCATTCACCAGCACCCGATTGCCGTCGAAGAATTCGCCCACGGCGAATTTGCCAGCCATCGACCGGCTTTCCAGAAAAGGACGGAGAAAGTCCGTCGATAGACCCTTAACGTCGTCGACGCGATAGCCCTGCACATCCAGTCCGCGGGTCAGCCAGTCCGCGGCAGCAATGAGATTGTCGATGACGTAACCATGAGGGAGCCCGTTGAGAGGGGCTAATTCCCTGCCGAAGGGAGCGTCGTCCCTTACCGGGCCTCCCAGGTTTGGATCTCGATGAACCTGTGGGAGGAAATTCAAAGGATTCTTGGGAAAGCGGCCTGCATCTGGCGTTTTGCCATCGGCCCCAGGATAGCGGAAGACAAAAGGCGTTGTATCGCCGCTCCGTTGATGTTCCACCATGTCCAGATAGACATCCAGGCCGTTGGCACGGAGGGTGGCCACGCAACGCTGCAACTGCTCTCGCGATCCGAACCGTGTGGGGATCGTCCCCTTCTGCTTCCTTGAGCCCAGGTCGTAGTCGTCAAAGACCCCGTAACCATCGGCGCCCGGGCTAGCGCCCGATCCGGTTTTCAGTACAGGAGGCAGCCACACCGCCGTAAAACCTGCTTTGCGAAATTCATTTGCCTGGGTGGCCAGATGATCCCACCACCAGGGCGTCGAAGGGTTGCCATCCGCAGGAGACGGTACGGCATTGTTTGGCTTTTTTTTATAGAAACCTTGTAGAAGCACGCCCATGGGATTCACTCCTGAGTGATTCGCAACAACTGTGGGTGCCCTGCTTTCCGCCTGGCACGGTAGCATCGTTGGAGACTTTTGCCCGGGACTTCCTGGCACGAGAAAATAACTGGACCAACACCACGGCCACGAACGCGCCGCCGGTCACACCGATCGTAAGCTTTGAAAATAAGCTCGTAAAGCCAATGGCCGAGAGCCACATCGCGAGGCACAGCGGGCACTTGGGCAGAAACGTCAGGGCCATGATGGAAGCACCCGACGTTCCTGCCGCCAGCAGTCGTTTCTTCATTAAGAGGCAACCGGAACCAAAGCACTGGCTTTGTCGGCCGGCGTCGCCCTGGGCCCCTCGGGTCCGTGTGCATTGTCTGAGTACTGAAACTGAACCGGGACCGTCCCACCGCCCGCGGTCAACGGGACTTCCTGAAACACCTTTGAAAGAGCGTTCCCGCTCTCGAAGATGGGAAAGTCGCCACACTCCTCGCCCTGGTCGGAGGTCCAACCCAGGAACCTGGTTGCGTTTGGATCATTTCCTGCGCGGATCGCATCTTCCACGTCAGCATCGGTTCGGGCCTCGTTCAATTCATGGTAGAAGGTCGCCACAACATTCTTCCAGGGCTTGTCGAAGACGGGGATGCCGTTCGCTGTGCCATCTGCGCGGGTCTCAGAATAAACACCCACTGCATAGTAGATGGTGTTTCCTTGGCTGACATGGACCGAGCCGTGATAGCCACCCAGGCCCGACAGCGAGTCGCCGTCGTCGTCATCAGGAATTGGATTCTTTTTAAGCGCGGTGGCGGCATGGGAGATCGAAGCCGTGGGCTGTGCGTCGTCGTTCAGGATGGTTCCAGGTGGAAGCATGAAATTGAAGACCGTGGAACCTAGATCACGTCCCGCAAACTTTCCCTCCTTCGCCAACGACGCAACCAAGGCCTCGATATCTCCCTGCGAAACCGTACCCGGCGCCGGCCCTGCGAGCTTCCCGGAACCATCGAAGGTAGTGGTGATTTGATCTGGAAAATACTGTTCCATCACATTGTTCAGGTGAGCGTCGGCCATAGCCGCAGCGAGGCTTTTGTCGATGTTGGTGACGTCGTCTGCCGGCCACACATCGGCTCCTACGTAGAAATTCATGAAATGCAGATCCGCGATCGTCTTACCACCGTGGAAACGTAGATCATGCGCAGGGGTTGGTTTTACACCGGGAGCAATGGCTTCAACACCAGGCAAACCCATACGTTGGCGAAAGATTCGTTCCGACGGTGATCCTCGACGGCAGACGACGTTAAGTGGACGTGGACTTTTTTTGTGGTTCATCGCAGTACCTCTTAGGATTTTTGATTTGAAGGTTCACATATCTTGGTCGTTCACTCCGTTATCAGCTCAAAAGGGACTCAGGCCGCATCCACGCGGAGCGTCGAAACTATAGTGTTCGAGGGATCTGCTTCGTTTCACGAAGCGAAAGATTTTTCTTCTGCAATATTTTCTATTGGCAAGAAGTATGTTTGCAGTTATATTTCGTTCCCATCGGAGAGTAGGTGCACAATGTCTCTATTACTCGGCGTCAGCGGGCTGCTGTTACCGATTCTTCTTTGATCACTCAGCGTGAGCGACTTTTTGTTGGCTGACACTGCTGCCGTCACCACTCTTCAGCCTCCGGAAGATGATGGTGGAGAGGACGGTGAATCCTCCCAGCACCACCAGCGCCTGGTGAATACCGTGAATCATCTGCCGCTGGTTGGCGTGGCTGGCGGGAATGAACAACGCGGTGGCGAGCCCAGCTGAGGCTACGCCGAAGCTGATGGACATTTGCTGCATCGTGCTGGCAATCGAGCTGGCGTTGCTTGTCTGTTCCTCGCTGACGTCAGCATAAGCCAGAGTATTCATGCTGGTGTATTGCAGCGAGCTGAAGGTCCCATAACAAAACGCCTGCAGCACGATCAGCCAGACGGGCGTGCCAAGCCCGATGGTAGCGAAGAGCAGCAGAAGCAGGCCGAGGATGACGGTATTCGACATCAGCACCCCACGGAAGCCGAACCGGGCCAGAATCTTCGGCATGAGGAACTTGGTGCTCATGGCGGCAATCGCCTGGGGCGCGATCAGCAGGCCGGATTCGATGGCTGAAAACCCAAGGCCGACCTGGTACAGGAGCGGTAAGAGAAACGGCACTCCGCCGATGCCGAGGCGAGTGAAAAAACTGCCGCTCACCGCCGCGCGGAACGTGCGAATGCGAAAGAGAGCTAACTGCAGCAAGGGAAACGCAGTCCCCCTGGCATGCAATAGGTAGCCTGCGAGCAACGAGAGCGAAATGATCAACAATCCCAGGACCTCGCGCACGCTCAGGGCATGTTCCCCGAATATTTCCAGGACATAGGAAAGCAAGGCGATTCCCGAACCGAAGAGGATCAGCCCAACGATATCGAGCGGGTGGGTGTGCTCTTCGCGATAGTCCGGCAAATGGAGATAGACCATCAGCAAACCGAAAATGCCGATCGGTATATTCACAAAGAAGATCACCCGCCAGTGGAAGTATCCAACGATAAGCCCACCCGCAACCGGTCCCAGCATGGGGCCAACCAGGCCTGGAATCGCCACAAAGCTCATGGCCCGGATGAGCTCGGATTTGGCAAACGTGCGTACCAGGGTCAGGCGGCCAACCGGCACCATCATGGCTCCGCCGCAGCCCTGCAGGACGCGGCAGGCGACCAGCTGGTGAATGTTGGTGGAGACGCCGCAGAGAAATGATCCCAGGGTGAACAGGCCAATCGCGCAGGCAAATACCCGCCGGGTGCCGAACCGGTCCGCCATCCACCCACTAATAGGTATAAAAACCGCCAGGCTCAAGGTATAGCTGGCCAATACTGACTTCATGCTCAGCGGGGTTACCTGCAGTGCCGCGGAAATGGTCGGTACTGCTGTGTTCAGGATGGTGGTGTCGAGCGACTCCATAAAAAACGCGACGGCCACCAGCCACGGGAGCAGGCGCTTCGTCGAATCTGCGGGCTGGGGAGTGAGCGAAGGGGCGCCAGGGTATTTGATGGAGGCCATATACTTCTGTGTAACCACTTTACTCGACCGAAACAGGGGAAACCCTGCCTGGCACCCGTATTGGATGAGCTACCTGCCTCCTAGGCTGGTACTTTTCCGTCATTGTTTATTGGCGGATTTTCAGTCATTGTGTATTCGACACGATCTTGCCCGGAAGAGCCCTGAAAGATGCGTTCTTTTCTTCCACTACTGGTTCTTGCGGCTGCCTCCGCTTCCGCCCAAATCCCGACCCCGTCGGTGGGCGAGCTCTTGCTCCCCGGGCAATCCCTGATGCCGCCTTCTGATTCTGGAAATGGAGCGCAGGCGCTCCTGGATTTCAAGGACTCCGAGATCAAGTTCAGCCTGGACCGCCTGATGGATATCCTCCGCGATCATCAGCACGAAGGTTGGGTGCTGGCGGCCTATCCTGACCCCAATACCCGCCGGCCGCTCATTGGCGCCGGGTTCAGTCTCGACGTGCAGGCGACGCCGCACCCGCAGCTTGATTCCCTCAATCCGCATTTATTTGTCGAGCCTTCGGCGGCCCAGCTTTGGCAAGCTGCCGGTCTCGCTCCGGACAGACTACAACAAACCCTCGATGAGTTCGAACGGGATGCAAATCGATGGACGGCGAAACAGTATCGCAGGAAGGTGATCCGGCACACCCTGACCCCACAGCTCACGGAAGAAGAGGCGACGCGGCTACTGCGCATCTCGGCCATACAAGCGGTCTACAACGCAAAAGGGTACTGCCGGGGTTTCGACAGGCTTACCGGGCCGCAGCAGATGGCACTGACCCAGTTGGTGTTTCAAATGGGCACAAACCTGCAATCGTTCGTCGAATTTCTAGGCGCGTTGAATGATGAAAACGGCTTTCGCGAATTGCCGCTCCTTGACGGTTACATGGAGACAGACGCGGAGCATTGGCGTACTGTGCAGAGCACTCTGATCGACAGCCAATGGGCAAGGCGCTATACCGTACGCGCCGCAACCGTCATCGCCATGTTTGATCCGGCATACAACCAGGAGCCCGCCGCCGCAGAACACCGAGTGGAAGCGATTCTGCGTCCTCCAGTGGAGTACCGGCCCAGACCACACTCCTCCGCCACGCTAAGGGTCGCGAGCTACAGACATTCCGCCAGGTCCCACGGCAGAAAAGCAGCCCACTCCCAAAGCAAAAGGAAGCTGACTTAAAGTCTCTGTCCTGCCAACGGATGATGGGTGCCCCATATCTCGCTCGTGTTTTGCGAGATGTGGGATGCGGCTGCCTTATCGTCTCAATTTTGCGAGTCTCGCTTGATCCTTGAAGGTGAACGGTCAAGAGCCGTTGTATCCCACATCTCGCGAAAAACGAGCGAGATATGGGGCACCCATCGTCCCTTGGGCAATTCGAATTCCTGATCCGGTTTTTTCGCCACCTCGTCAAGGGCCATGCATGCCAGAGTTAGCCAATTTGCGTCACGCCGCGCGTTTCGCACATCATAGGAGCAAGGAGATTTGCGATGCAGCGCGTCAAGCTAGGTAAATCCGATTTAGAAGTTCCCGTACTTTGTCTCGGTGGAAACGTCTTCGGCTGGACTTTGTCGGAAGCGGACTCGTTCCGGCAACTGGATGCGGCACTCGAGGCTGGCCTGAACTTCATCGACACCGCCGATGTCTACTCGCGCTGGATGCCGGGCCACCAGGGCGGTGAGTCCGAAACAATTCTCGGCAAATGGCTGTCCAAAGGCGACAAGCGCAGCAACGTGATCGTGGCCACCAAGGTCGGTATTGAAATGGGCGAAGGCAAAAAGGGCCTCGGAACCGCATACATCCAGCAGGCCGTCGAGGACTCGCTACGGCGCCTGCAGACCGACTACATCGACCTCTACCAGGCGCACCAAGACGATCCGGAGACCCCGCTCGAAGAAACGCTAGCCGCTTTCGATAAGCTGGTGCGCGAAGGCAAGGTGCGGCACATCGGCGCGTCCAACTACACCGGCGCCACGGCTCGCCAAAGCGCTCGAGATCAGCAAGGATAATGGCCTGGTGAGCTACATCTCGCTGCAGCCAAAGTACAACCTGGTGGAGCGCGAGGATTTTGAGACCCACCTGCTGCCCGTGGTCCAGGAACACACCCTGGGCGTCCTTCCCTACTACTCGCTGGCGGCCGGCTTCCTCACCGGCAAGTACCGCTCCAAAAAAGACGCCGAAGGAAAAGCGCGCGGCGGCACCGTCGCCAAGTATTTAAACGACTGGGGATTCACCGTAGTTCAAGTGCTGGACGAGGTTGCCCGCGAGCACCACTCAACCCCGGCGCGGGTCGCGCTGGCCTGGTTGATGATGCAACCCGGCGTAACCGCGCCCATCGCCAGCGCGACCAGCGACCGGCACCTGACCGACCTGATCGAGGCGACGAAGTTGAAACTGGATCACGCCTCCATCGAGAAACTGAACACAGTGAGCACTCCCGCTGCGGCGGCGGCCAAAGCATAGCGCATCGGGCAACGAGAGGCCCGGCCCTGCGCGGGCCTCTTTCTCGGCGCAAATTGCCTTGCCCTCACATTCCACCTCATGTAACCTCCAGCTACCCTCCTGTGTCCAGCGCCACTACGTTCGACCCCTTGGTCCCGCCCACACCGAAACATGGCAGCGCAGTTCTGCAGATTGCGGCCGCGACCATCGGCAACGCGCTGGAGTGGTTCGACCTTCTGGTTTACGGTTACTTTGCCACCACCATCGCCGGCGTGTTCTTTCCTAACGCGAACCCCGTAGTCTCACTCCTGCTCACCTTCATGTCATTCGGCTTGTCCTATCTGGCCCGGCCGATTGGAGCTGTTGTACTCGGCGCCTACGCCGATCGCGCCGGCCGCAAAGCTGCGCTCACGCTCTCCATCCAGCTCATGGTCATCGGCACTGGCGTGATGGCGATCATGCCGTCGTACGCCACCATCGGCTTGCTTGCACCCATTGCCGTCTTCGCAGCACGTTTGACCCAGGGCTTCGCTGTGGCCGGAGAGTTCGGCAGCTCGACCGCTTTTATGATCGAGCACGCAGCTCACCGCAAAGGCTTTTTCTCGAGTTGGCAAATGACCGGTCAGCAGATAGCGAAACTACTGGCGGCACTTTTCGGTTTTGTGCTGACCGGGGTGCTCGCTGCGCACCAACTCCACTCCTGGGGTTGGCGCGTGCCCTTTCTTTTCGGCCTGTTGGTGGGCCCGGTCGGTATGTATATCCGGCGCAAAGTCGACGAGACTCCGGAATTCATGAACACCGTGCGCACCCGTACGCCGGTCCGCGAAGTGTTTGCGACTGAGAAAGGCGGGCTCCTGCTGGGCGCGGGCATAGTGGCCGTCGGCACGGCGGGTACTTATTTCGCGCTGTATCTGCCCACCTATGCCACCGCGCGGCTGCATCTCTCGCCGGCCGTCGGTTACTTCGCGACCATGGTATTGGCATTCCTGGGCGTGGTGCTTTGCCCGGTGGCAGGCCACCTCGCGGACCGGGTCGGACTGACACGCATGATGCTGCCGGCTGCGATCCTGATGCTGTTGTCCTTTTATCCCGTGTTTCGCCTCATCACCGTCCACCCCGGGCTCACCACGCTCCTGATCGGACTCATCTGGGAAACACTGCTGCAAATCGCCTACATGTCCGCATTGCCTGCCGTGATGGCCGGTATTTTTCCCGCTCGCACGCGCGTCACTGGACTCTCGCTTAGCTACAACCTCGGCGTCACGCTCTTCGGCGGCTTTGCCCCAGCCATCTTCACCTGGCTGACCGCCGCGACCCACGACAACGCCGCTCCTGCCTTCTACCTGGTGGCAATGGCCGCAATCAGCATCGTCGCCATCGTGATGGTGAATCGTCGCCACCCCAATATGCTGGTCGGATCGAGCTTAGGGTAGGGTGAACGCGAGCACGTAATCGCCCTGCTTGGTGCCCAGCTTGCCGTGGCCGCCGGCAGCAATGACGACGTACTGCTTCCCATGCAAGGTGTACGTCATGGGCGTGGCCTGGCCGCCGGCCGGGAGTTGATACTTCCAAATCTCTTTCCCGGTTTCGATATCGAAAGCGTGCAGGTAAAGATCCATCGCCGCCGACGTAAACACCAGGCCGCCTGCCGTGATCATGGGCCCTCCGAGATTGATCGACCCGGTCTGCTGCCCTGGAATCATGGTACCCAGCGGGACATCCCACACCTGTTTTCCGGTAAAGAGATCCACCGCCTCGGTGGTACCCCACGGCGGCGCATTGCATGGCGTTTTATGCGGTGACAGAAGGAAGGTACGGTAGAGCCCAAAGGGCGCGCCCTTCTCGTCGCCAAATTCTCCGTAGATGCGGTTGTCCTGCGGCCTCATTTGTTCCGCGCCCAGTTGGTCGCGTGGAATCATTTTGACCCAGGCAATGAGCCGGTTGGTGTTTGCCACCATGATGTGATGAGCCGGATCGTAAGCCGCACTGCCCCAATTCACTCCTCCCACGTTGCCGGGAAACACCAAGGTTCCCTGGAAACCCGGGGGCGTGAACATGCCATCCCACCGCGAGGCCGCGATCTTGGCTTTGCACCACGCGGTATCCTCGGGTGTCGGTCCCCACGCATCGGCTGGAGAAACATGCTCCGGGACCAGCGAGATGGTCGAGAACGGCTGCGTCGGCCAGCTCTGCTCACCAGGCACATCGGACTGCGGCACGGGACGCTCCTCCACCGGTAGCAAGGGAGCACCTGTGAGCCGGTTGAGCACAAACACATGGCCCATTTTTGTATTGATCACGATCGCCGGGGTGCCATCCTTCCAGGTGAAGAGCGTGGGTTGCGAGGCGACGTCGTAATCCCAAAGGTCATGGTGAACCACCTGGAATCCCCAAACGAACTTGCCCGTGGAAGCGCGTAACGCAACGACGGAGTTGGCCCACTGGTCGTCCCCTTTGCGAATGCCGCCGTAGTAGTCAGGGGCGGCACTGCCAGTGGGGATGAAAACCAAATCTTCTTTGGGGTCGACCGAGAGCGTTGACCAGGCATTACCGGCTCCAGTGCGCGGCTGCGTCTTTTCTGCCCACGGAACAGGATCCCAGCTCCAACGCACCTGGCCGGTCCGCGCGTCGAAGGCGCGCACGATCCCACGCCCGGTATCCACTTTCCAGTTGTCGGCGATGGAAGAGCCGGTGATCACCAGATCGTCAGCAATTGCGGGAGCAGACGTGACCTGGTAGCCGCCCGTCCACTCCGTAGCCGTTGCAGCATCATGGGCAAGGTTCACTTCGCCCTTGAGACCAAAGTCGAGGCAAGGCTTTCCTGTTTCGCCGTCGAGGGCAATGAGCCGTCCATCCAGCGTCCCCATAAAAATGCGCAAGCGGCAAGGCTGGCCTGGCTTCGCTTTGGGATCGAGCCATGGCAGAGACACCCCGCGACGAAACCTCGGAGTAATTCCTGGAAAGATCGACATGCGGTTCGTACTCCCACATTTTCTGACCATTTTGCGCATCGAGTGCAATCACCCGGTTATACGGGGTGCTCAGGAATAGCTTGTTGTCTACCAGGATTGGCGTGGCTTCAAACGCCGCTTTGCGCACCATCTCCGTTTGCTGTTCCATGGCGCCGGTGCGATACGTCCAGGCCACTTGCAACTGGGCGACGTTGCTGCGATCGATCTGCCGCGCGGCGGAATATCGCGTGCCGCCCGCATCATTGCCATAGTTCGGCCACCCGTTATCCGGCGCAGATTGCGCCACTGCGAAACTTGCCCAGTAAAACAACGCCATTGCCGTCAGGACCCAAGGTCTATCCATTTGATCTATCCATTTGACCTATCCATTTGACCTATCCATTCGTGCCGCCTTGTTCCACGGCTTCGTGTGCGGGTGCTTCGCTCCGGGATCGATACTCTGTTTCCAGTAACGACATCAGGACCAGTGAGTGGTAGGTTCCATCTCGATAAATCGCGTCACGCATGATGCCCTCTTCGCGAAAACCGAAACTCTCATAAACGTGGCGAGCGCGGTCGTTGGTCACGAACACGTCCAGAAATAGCCGGTGCGCAGAGTGTTCGCCGAATACCCGGTCCGCGACCTCGGCTAGAAGTTGCTTGCCCACACCCTGGTTGGGAGTACGCACCACCAGGCGTTTGAGTTCCACCTGTTTGTGCTCCGAAAGAAGCCCCTGCAAGATCGCAAAGCCGGCGATCCGTCCTGTTTGATCTTCAGCCGCAATGTAAACGGCATCAGGATCGGCAAGCATCCGCGCATGCTGATCTTCCGGCCAGGAACCAACGAAGGTGCTGAATTCCGGCAGCGTCTCGAGCGCACAGATCTGAGCAACGTCGGCTTGGGTTGCGCGCCTGAAATTCATGGAAAAAGTTTATCCCGGTTTGCTAAGTTGCCACGGTTCGAGCACCACAACAGTCTGCAACAGGACCTAAAATAGCGCATGGGGCCGTTCCCGATCGAAACAGACCGTTTGCTGCTCCGCGAGTTCCGCCTGGAAGACCTTTTTGCGATCCATTCCTACGCTTCTGATAAAGAGGTCACGCTGCATACCAGTTGGGGTCCGAACGATTTTGAGACTGCGCGGACAGTCCTCCGCCAATGGTTATCCGGAGCGCCGGTCATAAAATAGGTGCAAAAGCGGTTGCCGCCTCGGCCCACCGGGAAACAGTCCGATACCTTTGCTCCCTGCTAATCGCCGCCTTGTCATTTCAAAAACATGTTGCATACGGAACCGGGCGTCATTTTTCCAAGTGCTTGATTCCCAACTGAAATCCACTTCACTCCGGTCGACAAAGAGATTAGGATCGGTCGCGTGCAACCGAACCGGCAAAGTCCTGGAGAATTCGGGCCCCTGCAGTGAGCGGAGGCGGAAGTGAAGAAGATTGTCTTGGCCGGGCTCTTTCTCTTGTTGGTGGTTTTGGGAATCGCCTACACATCGGCGCGTCGTTCTGCTTCAAACGGCGTGGACCCAGTGCCCGGGCCGACCGCAGCCAGCGGCCAGACCGGTGATCCGGGGCCCGGCACGAGCTGGGTAACCATGCGCGATACACGGGAGAAGGCGTTTTCCATCCAGGTTCCGCAGGGCTGGAAGACTTATGGCGGTTTGTTCCGTTTCAGCACCATCGACGCGCGGATGATCGTCGACATGACCTCGCCAGATGGGCTAACCAATCTCCGCGTAGGTGACTCCACGGTTCCTCCCTACCGGGTGCCGGGCCCGTTCCTGCGCCCTGGACCGGGTGTGGCTCCGTATACCGCCGGCCACGTGTTCGCGACCAGGTATGGTCAGGCCCGGTTTGCCGCCATGTGCCAGGGAGTGCACTTGACGAAAAGCGATGCTCTGGCCCCAAAGTATCATCCCGCGGCAAGCGGCATAAGTCAGACTACAGCCGGTGAGGCGTTCTTTAGCTGCACGAAGAATGGCGCGCCCATGTCCGCCTACGTGTATGCGGAGACCATGCTGATGGGTCCTGGAGGGCCGGGCTCGATCCTGGGTAGTGGTGGCGCTTGGGAGTTTGCTCGCTCCGGCGGAGCAGGCAAAGGCAGCAGGCGCCACGCTGCAACACTCGGGCGAATCGCTGGTGATGAACCCGGCATTGGATTGCTATGCAGAATCAGTTGAACAACCGGGCTATCCAGCAGATAAACGCCTCGACGCGGGCGACGATTGCGGCCACCAATGCGGAGAATGCGCGCGAGCAGGGAATGATCAGCCAGCTCCAGAATGACAGCTTCAACGATGTCATCAATGGCGTTCAGGCAACGGTAGACACCGCGACGGGACAGCACTACATTGCGCCGCTTGGGCAGGGCGGCAGGCAATGGATCAACGGAAACAATGTAGTGGTCGAGTCCGGCTTGTCGCCAGGTCCGGGGTTCAACCCGCTAACGCCGGCGAGCCGCTAAATGAGTCGCCTTGGCCCTCGCCTCCGCCATCGTCCCGTTGACCGATACTAGGCAGGCATTATGTCCCGCACGGATGGCTGGCCGGGACGATTGCTGCGCCTTTTGTCTTGCTGGCTCCGCGGTGCGGCGAACTTACCGGAAAGCTGACTTTGCAGGCATTTCGGGATTACTGCCGGATTGCCGTGACTCGGGCCTTGTCAAAGGGATGGGAGACTTCTACCGGTAGATCAAGCACCCGCGCTCCTCAAGAGCGCCGAACCATTCTGGGGAGTGCAGCGAATCAACCCATCGCAAATCCAGTTTTTCCAATTTTGGCAGCTGAGCAAGCTCCTCCGGCAGGGATTGAATCGGATTCCCTCGCAGATCGAGCTGACGCAGCTCAGAGAGCTGCGAAATCACCGAGGGCAACGTGGTCAGGCTATTGTTTCGGAGGTGAAGCTCGCGCAGTCGCCACAATCGCCCTATGCACTCCGGTATACAGGTGAGTTGATTGTCTGTAGCGCGCAACTCAATCAACCCGGACATCGCACAAACCGATTCAGGTAGCTCCGAAAATGAGTTCCCGCTGATGTTCAGATATCGCAGTTTGCGAAGCTGTCCGAATGGACGACGGTAGGCCGGCGAGGCGATTGTCATGCAGATATAGGTAGTCGCTTAATCCAACGATCTCACCGATAGTTTCGGGAATCGTCGATAGTTGGTTATGGCCGAGGTCAAGCATTCGCAAGCTCCTCAATTGCCCCAACCGCTCAGACACTTCTGTAAGCCCGTTGTCTGCTAAAACCAAGGCTTCCAGTGAGATATTTTCCCACACCGATGTCGGCACCTGGCCGAGGTTCTTCTTCCAGAGGTTCAGAATCGTGTTGGTCGACACTGCCTGAATCGTAATCGGATCGAAGGTCTGCTGTCGAACGGTCGGCAGACAGAAAGTACACCGAGTCGAGGGGACCCGCGCTCGACTACAGCCGCTTCCATGTCAACCCCCGCGCTATCAACTTGCGATGGGCGCGAGCTGGTAAGCGATGGCCTCCCCTTCGCTCCTCGAAGCCGAAGCTGGATCCTCGCCACGGCCATATTGCCGTGGCGAGCACCCCATGACTCTTTTGAACGCTTTGCCGAAGGCGCTTTCGGATTCGTAACCGAGCGAGAGAGCGATTGCCGAAATAGAATCGTCGGTGTTCTTCAACCGGTCGCCGGCAAGCAACATTCGCCAACGCGTCAGGTACTCCATGGGCGTAGCCCCAACCGTCTCTTTGAACTTTAAAGCAAAGACCGAGCGCGACATACCGACGCACTCCGCCAGGTTCTGCAGTGTCCATGAATGCCCCGGATCGTCGTGCATGCATGTGATCGCTGCGCTCATTTGCTTGTCCGCCAACGCGAACAGCCAGCCGACGCCTCCTCTCGAGCCATCCGCCACGTGCAGGCGAAGCGCCTGAACGAGCATCACGTAAGCGAGTTGCTGGGCGATCAAAGAGCTCCCGGCGTCCAGATGGCGGGTGGCTTCGGTCTCAATGCGAACGGCATGGTATCCGGCAACCTTTCGCTCAACGATCTGTACTTCCATTTCGGTTCTCAGATTACGGGGGGAACTTACACGGTTGACCCGACAGGCCGTGTCACTCTCACTGCGACGATAACCTCCGGTCATAGTCACCGAGATGGCCGGAGGATCCGGTGGATTCACGGAGCCGCCTCCGCTGCAGCCCGTGATCATGATCACGAGAACGATGAGAATAACAAGGTAAGAAGGAAAATCCAGTTTCATTTCGCACCTCCAGAGAGCAGATTTGTGTCGTGGAACGTCTTACTTTGTAACGGTTACGAAGTAAGGAGACATGTCTTGGGCCTCCCCTTCGATGGAGCAAGAGTACGAAAGCCCTCGATGGATAGAAATAGAGGGCGCTACACGGCGACCCATGTGGTTCCACACGGGGAGCACTCCAGCAATTTCGCGGGGGCTTACAGAAGACTCTTGTTTTGCAGGGCAAACCGCAAGAGCGCATTGGCGCCCTCGCCCTCGAGCTCTAGTTTACGGCACATGTTGGTGCGGTGGTTTTCGACGGTTCTGTAGTGAATGGAAAGCTCGGTGCCGATTTCCTTGCTGGTCTTTCCTTGGGCGATCAGACGCATGATACGGAGCTCGGCAGGCGTGAGATTGCTTGTTAAGGCGTGGCTTGGTTGGGGTCGATTGCGGCTCTGCAACAAATCCGTGGTAATCGCTGAACTGATGTATGGCCGTCCCGACGCCACAGCATGAATGCCGGCCACCACCTCCTGGACCGCGCTGTCCTTGAGAATATAGCCTTTGCAGCCCAGATCCATTGCGCTTCGGAAGAGATCCTGATTTGAATGCAGGGTTAGAAAGATGACTTCTGTCTTCAGCCCGGACCTAACCATTTCCCGGGCGACACCGAGCCCGTCGAGCTTCGGCATCTCGATATCGAGCAGCGCGACGTGTGGATGATGCTTCTTTATGAGCGACAAAGCCGCTTCTCCGTCGGAGGCTTCGCCAACTACCTTTAAGCCGGGATCCTCTTCGACACTGAGCCGCAACCCCTTCCGCATCAGCGGATGATCGTCTGCAATCAGAATTCGAATCTCGTCTTCCACGGCTCCGATCCCTCCATCGAAATTCAACATCCCACCCTACCACGGCCTGCGCAACGACATACACTCGTGCGCCATCAGGATTGCGGGACACCCATTCCCCCATCTCGTACCCATGTGGAACCACACGGTCCCTTATGTAGCATCCTCTATGTCCTTTGTCCTCACTGTTATATAGGCTTGATTCAGGTTTTCAAATGATTTCCGGCATTCCGTCCAACGGGGCGCACGGACGTGGGAACCATCGTAAAGAGAAAATATGACGTTTTTGATTGTGGAAGACAATGCCGGAATCCGGCGCGTGCTCCGGCGTATTTTAGCCGGCACCGCCAGTGCCATCTGGGAATGTGCCGACGGCGCAGACGCGCTGGCAGCTTATGAAGAACATCGACCGGACATCGTTCTGATGGATCTCAGGATGCCTCATGTCGATGGCTTAACGGCCACCAGGCAGATTCGAGGCTACGATCCTTCAGCCCGCATTATTATCGTGACCGACTACCAGGACGAGGATGTGAAAATTGCCGCGCTCGCAGCGGGAGCTCGCGAATATGTACTGAAGCACGAAATCTCAGACTTGCCTGAGATTGCTTCATCTCTGGCAGCGGGGTAAGCGCATGCGTCATCCACTGGGCTGCTGTCTGAGTGGAATTTCGAACAGTACGCTTGTGCCTTTGCCCGGGGTGGACCGTACTTTGAGCTCACCGCCAAGCAGACTCGCCCGCTCGCCCATGCCAGTCAACCCGAATCCGCTACGCGAGAGCTGGGGACTTCGCTCGTCGGGCGTGAAGCCACGACCGTTGTCTTCAATCGCCAGGATCACGTTCTCGGTCCGCCGCTTCACCCGGACGCTTACCTCGGTTGCCTGCGCATGCTTCATGATGTTGCCCAGGGACTCCTGCACGATGCGGTAGAAATTGATGCGCAGGTCCTCCGGAAAAATGTCATCGATATTGTCCAGCTCTGAAGTAAAGCGGATGCCGGACGCAATGCCCGTGGTGCGGATCATGGCTTCGATCGCCTTGGTTAATCCGAGCCGGTCGAGCTGAAAGGGGCGAAGGTTGTAGGAAATCTCACGAGTTTCCGCAATCGCGGAGGAAGCCTCATCGCTGATCTCCCCGATAGTCTGCGCATCGGAATCATCGGCAGGTGCGCCCTTCTTTGAGCGCAGCAGGAGATAGGCAAGATTCTTGATCACCACCAGCCGCTGGCCCAGGCTGTCGTGCATCTCGGCGGCGATACGCTTGCGTTCGGCCTCCTGCGAGGCAATCAACTGCCGGGAGAATGCCTGTTGGGCAGCCTGTGCCTGCTGAAGCTGCGACACGCGATATTTCCATGCCAACGCGACCAGACCACTCAACGTGAGCAAAGCAAGGATCTCAAACCACCGGGTCTGATAATAGGGGGTGAGCACGGTGATGCCCAGGGTTTTGCCCTCGTTGTTCCACACTCCATCACTGTTGCCCGCAATCACGTGAAAAACATAATCCCCCGGAGGGAGGTGCGAGTAATAGGCGATGCGCCGTCCTCCGGCGTCGACCCAGTCTGAGTCGAGGCCCTCGAGCCTGTACTTGAAGTGCGTCTGCGCGGCGTTAATGAAGTTTGGCGCCGTGTAGCTGATCTCCACGTTGGGCCCGCTGGGCGGCAAGCGCAGCGGAGCATTCACGGGTTTGGTTACGTTGTCCACCAGGGAGGACTCAATCATCACCAAAGGCGGAACCAAATCGTGGACGACAGACTCCGGATCGATGACCGCCACCCCGTTGCGGGTGGGGAACCAGAGTTTGCCGTCGCGTGTCTTGATGCCCGACGGCTCCACTCCCCCATTGCATTCGATATCCAACATACCGTCGATCTTTCCATAAGCCGTGGAGGTAACCTTCTTCAAATCGCCCGCAGCAAATGCGTTCAAATCTCGTTTGTTTATACGGTAAACACCTCGACTGCAACTTATCCAGAAGTATCCATGTGCATCTTCAAGAATGCGAAATACGCCACCATCAAAGAGACCGTCCTTCACCGAATAGCTGGTAAGCTTCCCATCCTTGAAGCGCACAAGCCCACCGTCATAAGTTCCAATCCACAGCACGCGATCGTTGTCTTCGTAAAACGACCAGATGTTGTCGCTCGGCAAACCATCCTTCTCTGTCCAGCGGGTGAACTCCCCGTTGTGAATGCGCGTCATCCCGCCATAACCGCCCACCCACAAATCTCCGTTGGACGCCTCGAGGATGGTATGGGTGTCGTCTGCCGCCAGCCCGTCCTTCTTGGTAAGGAATCGGGTGATCACCATTCTTATAGCGGGCTAGTCCCTGCCTGGTTCCGAACCACAGCGTGCCTTGACGATCCTGGCAGATCGCTTGAACCACCGCTTCATCTGGAAGAATCGGGCCGCTTGGAATACGAAAATGCCCGTGGTCGAAGATGCTGAGGCCGCCATGGGTGCCTATCCAGAAACGGCCCTCACGGTCCTGGAGCATCGCCAATACGAGTTCGTTCGGCAGCCCGTCAGCCATGGTGTAGTTTGTAAATTTTCCGTCTGCGAAACGGCTGAGCCCCGAATGCCATGCCCCGATCCAGAGAGCGCCCGATGGGTCCTGATAGGTTGCGTAGGTGTCGCGATCGATCAGGCCCTGCTCTGTTGAGTAGCTGTGGATCGATTGCTTCTGCAGCCGGTAGAGTCCTTGTTCCAGGGTGCCGATCCAGAGATTGCCCTGTCTGTCCTCATAGAAATGCCAGGGCGTGACGGAAACAAGCTTGTTGGAACTGAGGAACTGAAAGGTTCGCCGAAGCCGCGGACCCACGTGCATTTCCAGGGACTTGTTATAGGTAGTGCCGACCGTCACTTCCCGGGTAGAGCGGCGGGAATTATTTGGCTCACGTTGTCTGCGGTGATCCGGACCCGCTTTCCGTCGACGGTCTCAAGCCAGAGTGTTCCACTCTGATCGAGCGCCGCGCCCCAGAGGTCGTCTTTTAAGATTTGCCTGGGCAGCGTAAAGTCGACGAATCTTCCCTGGGTAAAGCAGTGGACCCTCTCATCCTCGCGGATCCAGAATCCTGCTGAGTCCCATAGCAGAGACCGATAGCGAAGGCTCGGGCTCTGCGGTGCGATGTCGACGAAATGGTTTGATGCTTCATCCCAGCGAGACGATTCGCCCACCGCTAAGCACCCATACGTCACCATGGTCGTCTCCGGTCAGTCCATTGACGATGTCCGCCGGCACTCCGTACTGCCGTCCATAGCCGCGGAAAACGCCATCGTGATAGCGCACCACGCCACGATCGACGCTGTCGAGCCAAAGGTCTCCGCCCCGGCCCTGTAACATGGTGCCGAATTGATTCGAAAGGAGGCCGGGGGTCTCTCGATTGAAGAGAGTCAGATGAACGCCGTCGAAGCGCGCCAATCCATTGAACGAGGCAATCCAGAGATATCCGTCAGGTGTCTGAGTAATGCCGCGCACCTCGTTCTCCGGCAGACCATTGTCTACGGTCCAGACTTCGAAGCCGTACTGGGCATGCGCCAACTCGACCAGGCAGAAGAGAATTGCCAGTCGGGCAAAAAAGCGCAGGATGCGGCCCGGATTTTCAAGACGCGATGGACGTTGTACGCCGGGATCCGGTTCGGGCTGCCAGCCTAACTCCGATATCAACCCCTGCTCCTTTCTGAGAAACGCCATTAGCCGCTGCCTGATGAAACCGGCTGCGATAAAGTTCATTTTCATGAAAGCGAGTACTGCATAGAGAGGATACACGGGCGGAGTTGACAATTTTGGTTTGCGAGAATCAAAAGCGAAATCGACCCAGAAATGTGAGCTGGCGCATGGGCTGGGTCGCCGTCACCTGGCCCACGGTGGGCGAGTCAAACTGCGTATTTACTGCGCTGTATTGCACAGCATTGAACACATTGGCGGCGGTGCAGCGAAGCTCGAGGCTCTCGCTTTCTCTGATCAGGAACGTTTTGGAGAGTGATGCGCTCGGCTGATCCGCGGATCGCTGACGCTGCTGCCTGTCGACCGATAAGATGGGACCGAACGGCTCAGGTATTCCACCGGGGAACGCTGCGGACCATGTTCCACATCATTCCATTGAGTGCACTGTCGATCTCGTCGTGCGGTTCGGTGCGCGTATTCGTAAGGGCGGCCCAGCACATGCCGGTCGCCGTCCGCACCATGATGGTGGTGGAGCCTGGAAAGCTGCCGTTATGCCATAGCGTTGCCCGAACCCACCATCCAGCCCCGGGCATACTTAGCCGCGGAGGTGCTGGGAAAGACCGGACAGGGCGTCGTCATGACCTGGATGGTTGCCGCTTTCAAAATGCTGGGGATCGGACCCGAGCCGCCCACGTGGTTGAGAAACTGAACCAGGGCGGAGGGAGTCGCCAGCCATCCACCGTTTGCATCCATGCGGGTAACGTTTATCTTGTAAGGGTCCTCGTTGTATTGCCCAAAGTACACCACTTCGTTGGGGGCGCGGTCCTTCAGGCTGTTCCCCGCAATGCGCATGCCGCTGATGCCGCAAGGCGCCAGGACCGCGCTTTGCACGTAGCCGGCATAGGGTTGGCCCGTGATCTGTTCGATGACCCGTCCCAGAAGGCAATAGCCGAAGTTCGAGAAAGCCCAGTGCTCTCCAGGTGGATTGGCAAGCGGCAGGTTCTCCAGTGTCCAGCCGATCAACTTGGCCTGGTCCCAGGAATTGCTTTTGTACATCGGATCGTTCGAATCGGCGGGCCAGCCGCCGCAGGTGTGGGTCAGAAGGTGGTCCACCGTGATATCGGTCACGTATTGCCCGTAAGGACTCTTGCCATACTTGGTCCCGAGAATGCCGGAGGCGCCGAAAACCTTGTCGGTAAGATTCAATTTGCCCTGTTCGATCAGCGTGAAAATGGCCACGGATGTGATGGGCATGGTCACATCTGCGATGCGGAAAAGGCTCGACATGTCGGTCGGGTCCCATGTCTTTCACGTTGCCGAACCGGAATCCCTGGTTGAAGCCGAATCCCTGATCGAAGACAAACTGGCCGTTGCGTGAGATCGCGATGGACAACGCGGGTACGCTGAAGCTCCTTTTGAAAGCGGCAGCAAGGCGTCCGATCTCGCCCCGCTCCATACCTGTGGTTGCGTCGCCCTGCGGGAGCCAAAGCCCCTGCATCGGCAGGCGAACCATCGCCTGCCGCGGCAGCGCTGGTCAGACACTTGAGCAAGGATACGTCTGGATAATGGATTCGGCATGACACTGTTTCCTTTCTTTCTTCCTTTCTTTCGACGGCAGTCAGTCTGCGCGTCTTCCTTGCCAGGTTCCGTGGTGCCCGCGGACGCCAAAGTTTCCTTCCATGGTGTTGCCGTCGACCATTCCGCGGAAGGTGAGCACGTTCCGCGTCTTGGTGCGAAACAGTATGTGGCGGAAGTTCATCGTGCCCTCGATTCCTCCCGATTGGTACGGTCCCTTGAAATGCCCGGTCAGGGTATTGCCGTTCTGCACGATCTGGACTGTGTGCGTGCCCGTCTTCCCGTCGTCGCCATGGGTGTAGATCATCCAGGTGCCGGCGACGTTTGCCGCGGAATGCTCCTCAGGTGGCAGCTGCTGGGCAAAAGCGATATGGCCCAGCGCCAGCAATAAGAGGGCCAGCAAAGTGAAAGGTAATTTATAGCTCTTCATAAGACTCCTCCAGAGAGTGAACGTACTGGACGCAAGCTACTCCGCTTGCGTCCATCCGTGGGTTGGATTGTATTGTTCAATGGCTGCGAGTGCATCTGCTGCTTGCGGGCCGAGATCCTGTTGGTAGACAACGCCGTCACGGCCCAGGCTGAAAGTCATGATGCCGGAATGTCTGATAATTGACCGGGCTGGCAAATATCGTAAATCCTCTCTGGCGTGGTCACGATACGGAAGGAGTATCCATGAGACACCACTTCCCTGCTGGGTGCAGAAGCCTTGAAGATGCTTTCTGCAAACTGGTTGACTTGCCCCAACGGGCTGGGCGTCTGGCCTTCGCCAATCTCCCAGTAGAGGCCATCCTGCTGCCCCGGAGTGCTCACGATCGTGTCGGTGTATTGGTGGGTGCTCTGGTGGTAGAGTTCCTCGGCGTTTGCAATCACCCGGCATGCATCCATTGCGGTGAGCTCATTGCTTCCGATCCGCCGTGCGCGCAATTCCTGGTCCGCGGCGGCGGCGTCAAAGTGCCATCTTGACGAGCCGTCCTGGGCCAGGGGCACCGGGAAGGGATAGTTATCCGCCCCGACGTAGAGCACCTGGCTGCCATCGGTCATCGCCACCAAACGATTCATCTGGTCATATTTCCTGGCGAACGAATCGGCCGCAGACTTATCTTCTGCCGGATCTCCTGAACTCACTAACTTGTGTGCTTTTGCGCCCAATACCTGGGTAAGGGCCTTATCATCCTTGGTTTGTGCTGCCGCATGCAATGCCTGGCTTGCTTCCGCTGGTGTGGCGAAGGTTTTCTGCGGCGTTTCCGCCCCGGTGTTGGTTGGTTTCTTCGAGCAGCCGAGAACGGAAACGACTGCAATCACTACCAATGCAGCGATCGATTGTATCGGCTGCCTGGTCCGTTTTTTGAAGGGCAAATTCACGTTTCTACCTTCCTCTCTGATTCAAATGATCCGTTGTGGATTAAGGATCCCGATGGGGTCCCGCCTAACGCCGGCCCCCACCCCGCTCACCGCCGCCTCCACCGTGCTGCTGATGGGCTTGCTGGAAGTGCTGCTGGCGCATCTGGCCCTGCCTCTGTTGCCCCTGTCGCTGCTGTTGATAAGCTGCCGGATGCATGCTGGCGCGTCCGCGATTCGCCTCGGCTCGGGCTTGGTTGCCATTGCCGCTCATGGAGGAACGGGGTTGTTGGTTTCCCAACCTCCCAGCGCGTTCATTGTCGCCGGGTTGGTGCTGAACTCCTCCGTTGCCGCCGATCAGGCCGTGATCGCCGTTACGGCCTCCGTTCGGCACATCGGGCCGGTTGCCGTTGTTGCGGTTGTTAGCTTCGTTGGTGTTGTTGGTCCGGTTCCCGTTGCTGAAACTCCGGTTGCCGTTGTTGTTGTTCCGATTCCCGTTGTTGTTTCGGTTCCCATTGTTGTCGTTGTTATTGCTGTTCCGGGTGATGTTGTTCTTGGTGATGTACGTGTTGTGGTTGTAGTTGATGTTTCCCCCGCCGCCTCCACCACCCCAGTTCATTCCCCATGCTCCGAAGCCCCAACCCCCGCCGAAACCGCCGGCAACGAAACCGCCGCCGCCAATGGCGGCTCCAATCGCTACTCCGGCTCCAAAAGAAACGCCGGCCGCAACGGCGACAGGAGGTGTATACGCCGGCACCACTAAGGGCGTGCCATATACAACTGCCGGGTTGTATTGCGGAACATAAACCACATTACTGTTGGCCGGTTCGATGACGATGGTTTGGGGACTCTGCTGCACCACCTTGATCTGCGGCGTGGATTGTAATGTTCCTGCGGCCTGGGCCTGGCCGCGCATGTACTGTACTGCGGCCATCACGTCGGACTGCTGATTTTCAAATGCCTGGCCCAGGTTCGACGTCCAGGAAAGATTTTTGGCCAGGTTATGGAGTACCGACGGGAACTGCGTCAGCGCCTTTACGCTGGGATCCCAGGATTGTTGATCCACCGCCTGGGTAAGTGCCGTTCCTTGCAAATTCTGATTCTGCCCGAGCCAGAGGTCTGCAAAGGCCACTTCATCGGCATAGCTGGCGGCAGCCAGCACTTGTGCGACCAGTGCGTCGGGATAAAGCGCGATCGGGGCGACCAAAGCGTCAAGCTGGCTGCTGGTCAACGGCGCCACCGCCGGCGGCCCCTGGGTTGACGGAGCCGGTTGGGAGGCATCCTGTGCCTGAAGAAGCTCGGTCGGCGCGCCCGCAATCATCAGGGTCGAGCAGACCACTATCGACATTGTCTGTTTCATCCATTTCGTAATCATGAAATCCTCCGGTGAGCGATGCTCGCGGGGCCAATGCCCGGCGTTCGCTTGCGCCACTTTGAACCTTTGGCCCTATGAATAAGTGCAGAAGCGCAATCTCTAAAGGGACAATAAGTCCGCTACCCGGAAATCAAAATAGAGGGTGCTACACGTCTGACCGTGTGGTACTACACGATCGGCATCGCGTGTGCGCGAGAGGGTTGGCCGGGTGGTTCAGACTAGTCACTTCTTCCTGACCCAGCACGGTGGGGCAGTCGCCGCCGTTGCCATTTCCCGATGCCGATCGCTTGGTCCAGATCTGGCACGTGCCTCCACAAACCAGTTTCCCGGGAATGACGCGCTTTCGCCGTTTCCGCAGCAAACTTCTTCGATAGGCAAAAGCAAAACAATTTCTTCGACCAAATGGCGCTCTACGGTGCAACGGGGTATGACATTACCGGAACAGGCAAAGCTGAGGCGATCGTCGCGGGCAGGGTGAGGTCCAACTTTTCTTTACTTGGCGTTCAGCCTCTTCACGGACGTGTCTTCCTGACCCAGGAAGACCGCCCCGGCAGCAATCCTGGGCTGATTGCCGATCTCGAGCAAATGAACTACTCCTAAGCTGAATAGACTGCTCACAGCAGCGCGCTGGTGCGCGGACGCACAAGAGAAATCGGAGCTTCTGATCTAATCGGCACGCAACATGGTGCCTGGATCCACGTGGATTGCGCGAAGGATTGCCGGCACCGCAGCCATGCATATTACGGCCAGGATGATCAAGCAAGGAAGCGCGAGCATAGCGACATCCGTGGCTTTCACCTGATAGAGCAGCGACTCGATATACCGTGCCAACCCCAGCCCAAACAGCAGCCCCGCAAACATCCCGATGATGACTGCGAACGAAATCCCCGCAGTCACCTGTCGTACTACATGCGCGATCTGCGCACCCAGTGCCATGCGAATGCCGATTTCACGCTCCTGCTGCTGCACCGAGTAGTTAAGCACTCCATATAACCCAACCCCTGCGAGCAGCAAGGCAACCGCTCCAAAGAAGAAAGCCAACGTAGCCAGCAGCCGCTCGCGTATCGTCTGTGCCTGATTTACTTCCTGCTGCGTCTCGACATTCGAGACATGAAACCCGGAGCGCACCCGCGACACCTGCTGCCGCAGTCTCGAAGCCAGCGCCAGTGGAGTGGGCGAAGCTGTGCGCACGATAAAAGTCCCTTCGCTCTCTGGAAGCATTGCTCCCGCAGCGCTCTTTTCGTGAAGCGGCACATAGACAACCGGCAATATCGGGCCGCGCAGGCTGCTGTAATACGCATCCCTCACCACCCCAATCACCCGCATGTGTTGACGCGTTCCATCGTCGGAGGCCTTCTCAAAACTTTTCCCAGTCGGATGCCCGTCATTAAGAAACTCCCGGGCGAACGTCTCATTGACAATCCCGGCATCAGGATACGTATCGCTCTCGCGAAAATCTCTCCCCTCGATGAGGGGGATCTTCATCGTCTCGAGCCACCCTGGCGAGACTTTCAGGAAGTAAGCAAGATTGACACTGGGCGGCCCGCCATTGAGGGAGATCGAGTCATTCCAGTTCGAAACCCTTAACAGGGGATATGCGGCTTGTGACACACGCTCTATACCTGGCACTTCGCGTAAAGACTCCGCCACCTGGTCCCAGTACAACGATGACTGTGGCGGCCGGCTCGTCGTCTCCAACAACAGAATTCGGTCGGCCGAAAACCCTGTAGGCTTGTTGGAAAGCCGCTGGAACGTCGCCACGAATAGTCCGGCAACAAACAGCACCAGAAAACAGAAAGCCACCTGAAGCGCAATCATCGCGCGCATCAGGCGCTGCCTTGAATGCGGATCGTCGCCACCCTTCAGCACGCTCACCGGCTTCACGGAGGAAGCTCGCAGCGCGGGCAGGAGCCCACAAAACAAGACCACAACCAGAGTGAGCCCCACGCCAAACGCGAGCACACGCCAGTCCGCCGGAAGAATCAGCCGCGCCGGATTATCCGGCGGATTGATCATGCTCACCACAAACGGAGCGGACCACCACGCAAAGAGCGCTCCGCTCGTGGCGGCTAAAAAAGCAAGCAGCGCACCCTCCACCAGCAGCATCTGCACCAACCGCCACCGCCCCGCGCCAATCGAAACCCGCAACGCCATCTCACGTGCCCGCGCCGAAGCCTGGGCCGTCATGAGGTTCGCCACATTCGCGCAAACAATTATCAGCACCATCAGCACCAACCCCCCGAGAGCGGTGAGCGCGCGGCTATAATCCTTCTGCATTTCCGATGCGCCCGTGGGCGCGGGTTCCAGCAACATCCGATTGTTCAGTACGTTCTTCAACGTTTCCTGCGACAATCCAGTCTCGCCGCTCAGTCGATTCACTTCGAAGGCATGGCTCACCGCCGCCAGCTTTTCCCTGAGGGGCCCGGCCGCAACTTCAGGGTCGAGCACTACCAAGGTACGGAACGCAGTTGAGTCGGACCGTGTGACGCTGCGATGCATCATCACCGGGATGAAGATGTCGATGATCGTGCCTCGTTCCGTCCCAGTGAACTTCTTCTCGCTGACGCCAACGATCTCGTAAAGGCCGTCGCCTATATGTAAGGTGCGTCCGATCACATGAGGATCGCGTCCGAAACGCCGGCTCCAGTAGTCGTAGGAGAGCACGACGAAAGGAGCCCCGCCAGGCTTGCGATCGTCATTCTCCGTAAACAACCGGCCCAGCACCGGCTCGATTCCAAACGTAGAAAACATCCCTCCGGAAACGTATTGCAGGTTGGCCTTCTCCATCTCTTCATCTGTCTTGTAGGTCACATCGAAGCGGTCCGCGTAGGAAAGCGCAATCAGTTCGGCCTGTCCTTTTGCGGCAGCGCGCATCAACTGAAAATCCGGATATGCCCAGGAATCCCAAGCGCCGGGCTTGTTGTCAAAACCCATCCCCACACGCGACAAAATATAAAGCCGCTCGGGATGCGTCACCGGTAAGGGCCGCAGCAGCAACGCGTCAATCAGCCGGAACGCCGAGGTGCAAGCCCCAATGGCCAACGCCAGCGAGAGAATCGCCGCGGCGGAAGTCACCCGGTGACGCTTGAGCTGCCGCCATCCAAAAACAACGTCGGCGCGCAGCGAATCGAGCCATCCAACGACCCGGACGTCGTGACTCTCCTGCCGTTGCCGCACCACCGCACCAAGCGCCCGCCGCGCTTCTTCCGGATCGCGGCCCTGCGCAACCGCCTCTGCAATGTGGGCTTCGAACTCCTCCTCGATCTCGCGGTTCAAACCGTCCTCTCGAAACACATTGGAGATGCGCGACCACAGAGACATATCACACCGTCCTCAAAACGCGATTCACTGCCGAGGTCACTGCCTCCCAGCGAGACTCCTCGGCAACCAGCTGCTTGCTACCTGCCGCCGTCAGTTCATAGATACGCGCGCGCCGTCCGCTATCTTTCGTGATCCACTTGGCGCGAATCCACCCTGCCTCTTCCATCCTGTGCAGCGCCGGATAGAGCGACCCCTCCTCGGCACGCAGCACGTCCCCTGACAGTTCACCGACTGCGGCCATGATGGCATAGCCGTGGGACCGCGGCCTGCGCGACAGAATCTTCAACACCAGCAGATTCAGGGAGCCTTGTAGAGAATCCAGCTTAGCCATATTAAGACATCTATATATAGACGTCTTAATATAGATGTCAAGTTCCTATCGTTTTGTTTGCGACTCGATCAGGTCTCCGGCAGCTTTGCGAAGGGGCTTCAGGTCGAAGCCTTGCGCGAGAGCGTCATCATCGAAGCTAGCTAGACGGAATGTCCGATTGTGGACATCGGTTTTCGGCAATGAACACCCGCACCCTTCGCCGTTTGCTCAGCGCTTTGATACTACGTCCCTTCTGCCCTTCGAGAGTGGCGTTGAGATTGCCCATAACTTACCAGCAATCGGAAGAGCGCAGATGACAGCTTTGATACAAAACCTGAAATTTGGAATCCGGCTACTCCGTAAAAGTGCCGGCTTCGCCTGTGTTGCGATCTTCGTGATGGCTCTTGGAATCGGGGCCAACACCGCCATTTTCAGCGTCGTTCACGCGGTCTTGCTAGAACCCTTGCCCTTTCCGGATGCCGATCGCCTGGTGCAGATCTGGCATGTTCCTCCCCAGACCAGTTTCCCCGGAATGACCCGCTTTGCCGTTTCCGCGGCAAACTTCCTCGATTGGCAAAAACAGAACAATGTTTTCGAGCAGATGGCGCTCTATGGTGCTACGGGGTATGACATTACCGGGGCAGGCAAACCCGAGGCGATCGTGGCGGGCACGGTAAGTTCCAACTTTTTTTCCCTACTTGGCGTTCAGCCACTTCACGGACGTGTCTTCCTGCCCGAAGAAGACCGCCCCGGCAGAAATCATGAAGTGATCCTCAGCTATAAGTTATGGCAAACGCGCTACGCTTCCGATCCCAGTCTAGTTGGCAAACCCATCAACCTGGACGGGGACCCCTATGTGGTCGTGGGCGTAATGGGCCCGAAAATGGTCATGCCGAATTTCGCCCAGCTCTGGACCCCTCTTGGCCTGAGCGACAAGGAGGCGGCCGTACGTGGCGAGCACCACTTCCGCTCTATTGGTCGCCTCAAACCAGGCGTTACACTCGCGCAAGCACAGGCTGAGATGAACACCATCTCGCGACGCCTGGAACAGGCGTATCCCGAGGACGACAAAGGGTGGGGTGCGGTGGTCAGTTCCCTGCGCGAAGAGACGGTGGGAAGTGTCCGTCCAGCGTTGCTCATGATGCTCGGCGCCGTGGCTTTCGTGCTGCTGATCGCCTGCGCCAATGTCGCCAACCTTATCCTTGCGCGCACCTTTGCGCGTCGTAAAGAAATCGCCATCCGCTCCGCAGTCGGCGCAAGCCGCTCTCGCGTCATTCAGCAACTGCTCAGCGAATCCTTGGTCCTCTCCCTATGCGGAGGGGCGCTTGGTCTGCTCGCTGCCCGCTTTGGTATCGAACTGCTGCTCAAGTTTTTTGCCGATAAGCTGCCACGCATGGGTGAGATCGGTCTCGACGCTCCAGTACTCGCTTTCACCTTCGGACTCTCCATCGTGACTGGCATCCTCTCTGGTCTACTCCCCGCCTTGAGCATGACAAAAGGGGATGTGAGCAACGCCCTGAAGCAAGGTCTCGGCCGTACCGACGCTGATGGCGGAAGCAGCAACACCCGCTCCGCCCTGGTGGTCGTCGAGGTCGCGCTCTCGGTCGTACTGCTGATCGGAGCCGGGCTCATGATCCGCAGCCTCTCGAAACTGCAAACCATTGACCCCGGCTTTGACGAACGCAACGTCCTTACCCTGGCGGTGATGGTGCCCAAGAATCAATTCACCGACCCTACGCAAGAATCACAGTTCTTCGATGAGGTGCTGCAACGTGTGCGCTCCTTGCCCGGCGTCGAGTCTGCTGGAGCGGTAGACAGTTTGCCTCTGCTCGGCGGCTCCAATCAACCCATTGCCGCCGAAGGACATCCTCTGCTCGCGATGTCCGAACAGCCCGAGGTGTCGGTCCGGGTCGCGACGCCAGGATACATACAGGCCATGCGTATCCCTCTGCTTCAGGGCCGGAATATCAGCGCTAGTGACACAGCCGATTCGGCGTCCGTCGTGGTCATCAGCCAATCCATGGCAAAACAGTTGTGGCCGAACCAAAGCCCTATCGGACGACACCTGAAGCTCTCGTTCTATCCGGACAAAGACCGCGAGGTCGTCGGAGTAGTAGGCGATGTCAAGCAGACCGGCCTGGACAGCTCCGCTGGCGACGCTACACTTTATTGGCCCCTCGCACAGGTTGCGGGTTCAGCGGCGTCTCCTTTTCGCGCTCGTCCTCTTTCGCTCGTCGTCCGCACGACTACGCCGCCTCAAACTCTTGCCCCGGCGGTGACTGGCGCCATCAACCAGGTGAACAAAGACATCCCGGTGGACAATGTCATGACCCTGGAAGACTTCGTTGGCCAGACCCTGACACAACACAGTTTCAATATGCAGCTGCTCGCGATCTTCGGTCTGCTGGCTCTCGTCCTATGCGCCACTGGCATCTACAGCGTACTTGCCTATTCCGTAAAACGCAGTATGAGAGAAATCGGCCTGCGCATAGCTCTTGGAGCCACGTTGCGCGACGTCGGCCGCCTGGTGATCGTCCAAGGAATGAAGCCCACGTTGGCGGGCATCGGTATCGGGCTCATTGCGGCCGTCGCTCTCGGCCGGGTTGCCACCAGCTTGATCTACGGAGTGAGTTCCCGCGACCTCGTAACCTTTCTGGCTGTCACCACGCTGCTGATTCTGGTATCGTTCGCGGCCAGCCTGGTTCCCGCCATCCGCGCCACTCGGGTTGATCCCCTCACGGTTCTTCGCGACGAGTAGCCGCTCTTCATACTTTTGTGACGACTTGGTTTGGCGAGTGTCCCTCCAATGGGAGAGGGCGTGACAGAGGTACATCATGTGGAGAGCTAACCACCAAAACCAACTTGACAGGCCGCTAAGATTACTTCTACTCTGTAACCATCTATCGCGATAACGGTGGTTATAGGAGTTACGATTGAAGAGGCGGAACTTTCTTGGCGGCGCCGGAGCGATGGTTCTCGGACTCACGGCCGAATGCGCGGAAGTGCTCGCTGACGGACAAGTCCGCTCAGCGGCTGGACCCGTGGCCAATGCTGGTGTGGGAGGCCCCGCGCCCGTCCACGTGATATTTGGGGTTCCGTTTCGCACCGGCTCTCTTTATCCCGGAAACGAGAACGATGCCCAAGCCTACCGAGAGGCCAATCTGGCCGGGCGCCTCAGTGCCGCCGGCCGCAAAGTGATGGATGCGGGAGACTTCCCCATACCCAGTTATCTGCCCCATCACTCGGTTCCTCCCATCAGGAGTTGGCCAGGCCCGCGGATCGTTTGGGATATCGTCACCGAAAAGATTACCGAAACGCTACGGCAGCCAGGACAGATTCCTCTGCTGATTGGATGTGACTGCAGTGTGGTTGTGGGAACCGCAAACGCGTTGCGCGCTACGGTTCCGGAAGTCCATGTCATCTACATGGATGGCGATTTTGACGACGCCGCTCCGATTTCGGCGCGGTGCCAAAGCGCTGCCTCATGCGCCACCTGGTTCCTGACCCACGATTCTGCCTTTTCTTCGACCCCGGCGCTCAAGCCGTCGCAAGTCTCACAAGTCGGTTGGACTCGACCCTCACAGACGGAGCAAGCGAGTCTGCGCTCCTTCTCCCTCGCCGACATTCGCCACATCGGACCGCGACAGGTGGCGTTGCAGGTTCTCGCAGGGGTGCCGCCTTCCGCGGGTATTCTGCTGCATCTCGACATCGACGTGTTTCGGAGCGGCGATTTAGCAGCTGCTTACTTCCCTCATGCAGAAGGACTCTCCCTTAAAGAGGGGACGGAGCTGCTGGCAGTGTTTCTCCGTGATACTCGTGTCCGCGTCATCGAAGTGAGTGAGTACGCTACTCTGCGCGACCGTGGGCAAGAGTCGGTCAATAAGATTATTGATATGTTCGTCCAAACCCTTCCTAAGAGCGCTGCTTAGTCAGCGCTGCAACGGTTCGAGCAGGGGCGCAACCGGCGCAACACCCTCGATCGATGGCAGAAAGCGTGGCGCTACCTTCGCCTTAGCAGCTTGTTCATAGGCATAACCGTATCCAAGCAGCCGTGCTTCGCTCCAGGCTGGACCGATGATGGAAAGGCCGACCGGGAGCCCCATGACCGCCCCCATGGGCACAGTCAGGTGTGGATAGCCAGCGACTGCCGCCAGCGAACCCGCGCCCGCGCCATTGATCTGATCGCCATTCGCTGCATCTATCTTCCAGGCGGGCGGCATGGTCGGCGATACGAGCGCATCGAGGTGGTTGGCGGCCAGCATGGCATCGATCCCGTCGCGCCCGGCGATCCGCAGCGACATCGCACGTGCCGTCTGGTATACGGGGTCCGCGAGTCCCTTGGTCGCCTCGGCCTTCACAAACGTTTCCTGTCCGAAGAGCCCGAGCTCGCGGTCCGCATGCGCCGTGTCAAACGCAATCACGTCGGCGAGCGTCCGGGTCTTTACCGTTGGCGGCGTCGTGGCGAGATAGGCATTCAAATCAGCCTTGAGCTCAGTATGGAGCACCACGGTCTCCGCCTTGCTCATCTCGTCCCGATCCTTGAATACGGTGATGTCAACCAGCGTCGCTCCCTGCGCCTTCAGCACGGCCAGCGCTTGTTCGAACACTTTGTCCGTCGCGGCAGACCATCCCGTGGCAAAGCGCAACACGCCGATCCGGGCGCCCTTGAGCGCATCGGGTTTTAATGCCGCGAGGTAATTGGCAATGTGCGCGTCGGCGCTCTTGGTGGCTGGGTCGGCGGGATCTGAGCCCGCGATCGCGCTGAGCACTCGCGCCGCGGTCGCAACATCGGCCGCAATGGGTCCAGCGGTATCCTGACTGTGGCTAATGGGCACAACCTGCGACCGGCTCACCAGCCCGACCGTGGGCTTCAGCCCGACCACGCCGTTCACCGCCGCCGGGCACGTAATGGAGCCGTCGGTCTCGGTGCCGATCGCGGCTTCCACCTCGCCCGCTGCAACTGCGGCAGCGCTGCCTGAGGATGAACCACACGGATTGCGATCCAATGCGTAAGGATTGCGGGTCTGGCCGCCCACTCCACTCCAGCCCGAGATCGAGGCATTCGACCGAATGTTCGCCCATTCAGACAAGTTCGTCTTGCCCAGAATCACCGCATCTGCTGCGCGCAGCCGCGCCACCAGCGGCGCATCACGGTGGGTCACGTTGTTGAGCAGCGCCATGCTTCCCGCAGTTGTCGGCAGCGGCCCATCTGCCTCGATGTTGTCTTTGAGCAGGATCGCGTAGCCGTAGAGCACACCGCGCGCCCTGCGTCCCCGGTCGATGGCGCGGGCCTGATCGAGCGCAGTCGGATCGAGAGAGATCACAGCGTGGATCTTAGGGTCCACCGTATGCACCCGCGCAATCGCTGCCCTGGTGGCAGCCTCGGCACTCGGCGCAGAACTCGAAGCAGCCGCCACCACGGCAAGCAACATTGAGATCACCAATCGATCGCTCCCTTACGGGTCAAACTAACTGAGTTTAGACCGGTACATACTGCCGCAGATAGCGCCTGGCCATGCGGAATCCGACTTTATAAGGCTCGCTGAAATCCGGCCCCGGATTCTCCGCTGCGCCATAAAGCTCATCCTCGTGCTCTATGCTCATCGCACCCTGATAACCGACGCTTTGCAGGACGCTGAAGAGTTCGGGCCACGGGATACTGCCCATTCCGGGAATGCGGAATTGCCACCACTTGGCCTGGTTAACGGGCTCGATGCCTCCCCGGCGCACAATGTCCCAATGAATCTGCGTATCCTTCAAATGGACGTCATAAATCTTGTCAATGAAGTCTTTCGCCGTTTGAATCGGATCCATCATTTGCCACAGCAAATGAGACGGATCATACTGCAGGCCCACGTAGGGCGAATCCTTGAAAGCGGTGAACAGCGCGTCGAATCCCACCGGGCTGGTGGCGATGTTCGGTCCCCCTTGCCAGGGCTCCCACAAGATCCGCACCTTGTGCTCCTGGCAAGCAGCGAAGTACTTTTCGTGGTAGACGCGCACGATCTCGTCTACCTGCGCTTCAAATGGCTTGGAGACATCCTTGCCGGACTGTGTTCCTATGTACGGAACACCCAACTTACCAGCCAGCTCGATCGCCTTCACGAAGTTGCTGTTTTCCTGCGCGCGCTGCGCGGGATCGGGCGCGATATGATTCCCATTCACCTGGAGCGCCGAAACGTGCATCCCTTTCGACGACAAATGACTCTTGACCCTCGCGATTTCCTCGTCCGTGATCTTCGTCGTGTCCAGGCCCGGAGTTCCTGCGCCGGCAGAGAGAATCATGTTGTTAAATTCTTCCTGAATGGCGAAATCCACGTTGGCTTCGGTATATTTGCCCAGAATGCCAAGACGCGGCTTCCATTCTGTCGGGCGCGCGCCCGCTTTCGACAACGCCGCCAGGCACACTGCTGCGGTTGCTGATCCAAGCAAAGTACGCCGGCTTATATTTTCCATTGGCATCAAGGTTCCTCCGTAAGCGTCAGGCCAACACCATGATCGCACGGCAAACCCTGGGTACCACACTGTCCCCCTATCGCGTCGTAATATCAAAGCCGATCGATCCATTGAACGAGCCCGGGATCGGCTGATAGCTGGGAAAGCGAAAATCCGGGATGGTGAAATCGTACTGGGTCCGTCCCACCGGATTGTATTGGGTAAACGTCACGGGCGTTCCCGGACACAGGTACCGGGACTCAGGCTTATTCCCTTCCATGTTCGTGCCGTTGGAGAGGGCGATCGATGGGCTCCAGATGGGAACGATGGCGAAGTCGGCGAGGCTGCTCTCCAGGGATCCAATCCACGCGTCGCCTTCAACGCCGGTATCCAGGCCAGGCTGCGATGCGGAGCAGGGACTATCCCTCCAGCGCGCACGGATGTAAGTAAAGTTGGGTTGGTGCATGGCAAACCTGCAAGCAATTCCGAGAAATCGACTATGGAATACGTCCACTTGGGGCGAGCAAATCCCGAAATCGGGCACAGGCAAGTCCTGCATCGGGAGTGGAACGCTCCTCACGTTGCCGGCCTGCACCCGCGTGAGCGCCACTGTGAAATGAAGCGTGACCGGCCTAGATCGCACCTGATCGAAGAATGCCCGGCTCATCTGAAAGGTAATCCACGATTCGCTCGTGCCGGGAAGATACTGCCGGTCGTTGCGTGCCTGCCACGCGGAATTCCAATGAGAGCCGTTGGCCGCGTCGACGCTAAACTTCACCGGGCCGCTGACAATCGCATATCCTTCCGCCACGCCGGATACTACCAGCGGAATACTCACCTGCACATGCTTTGAACGGTCAAGGTACGCGGTTGCAGGGTGAGGAGCATCCCGCATAAGAGCAAGCTGGACCGGCGCTTCCTGCCCGGAGCTCGCCCGAGGATAGTCGCGGCTCATCTCGATAGAGTCCGATACGTTCATGCCGGTGAGCACGAGCAGGATGGGAAGCGAACCCAGAACCAGCCGGGACACCCGGACTCTGCGGGACACGTATTGCAGCACGACCACCAGCCCGCAAAAACAGAAGGCGAGAGGGAGAGAGACGTGATCGCGGTAAGGGATCGAAGCACCATCCGAGAGATACAGAGAGATGGCGATGTAACCGATGAAGCAAACCAACCCTGCAAGGAGGGTCAAAGTCACCCGTGCAAACGTAGCGGTGACAGTTGTTATCGCCAGCAGCGGCAAGATAATGACGGCAGTGATCTGAAGCAAGTTGAAGAGTAGTCCGGGAACAAACGAGAGCGGATGAAATCCTGCTCTCAGCAGCAATACGCATTGCGCTGTCAGGAGAGGCAAATAGAGAAATACCACCAGAAAGAGCGCCTTGGCGCCGAGCAGCTTCTTCCATTCATAGGGCCGCGTAATCCAGAACTGCCGGTCGCCAACCAAAGCTTCCTCATGGATCACCCGTGCGATGAGCAGCCACCAGCTCACGGGCACGAGCACCGTCAGAATTGCGGAGAGCAACCCTGCTTCCAACATGCCTGGTAGAAAGCCGCCCCCGGCAACCGCATGAAGTCCGCTTTGGGATAGCCAGGTGCTGGGATATATCTGGACGAGAGCTCCCACCAGGGCCAGGGAAACGAGGATCTCCGGCCAGAAGTGGCGGGTATCCTTGGCAAAAATGTGCAGAATTTGCTTCAAGCTTCCACCCCTTCCCTCGTCCGTCTTTCTCAAAGCCGTGCGGCCGTTTTTGGCGATGGCTAGAAAGATGGACCGCAAAGGTATCGGCTCAATCGAGATATCGCCTGCGGAAGGAAAGATTTCCGACAGTTCCCGGGTGCTCGCTTGACCATGGAAATTGCTGTCGACAAATCGGATCACCGCCTCCCCGGCCTCGACCTGCAGCCACGTGAGCGGAATGTTCTTGGGAACAGGCGATGGCTCCCTCAGCGTGATGGTTACCTCGCGAAAACGGTCGGAGAGAACCGCCATCTCTTCTGAGAAGAGCATCCGGCCCTGCTCCAGATAGCCAACGTGGCTCGCGAAGCTCTCAATCTCGGCCAGGTCGTGCGAAGAGAGGAAGATGGTTGTCTCCGGCGCCCGTTCGAGTAAGCCTTCAATGATCTCGTCGCGCACCAAGGGGTCGAGACCGGAGAAAGGTTCATCCAGCACGATGAGTTTTGGCCTGTAGGCGAGCGAGCTGGCGAAGGCGGCCTTCATCCGCATGCCGCGTGAGAGATGTTTGAGCTTGCGCTTGAGCGGAAGATCGAACTGCCGGACGAGCTCTCGTTCCAGGCCCCGATCCCACTGAGGGTAGAAGGGCCGCAGATAGTCCAGCATGGCTTCGACCGTCAGCCACTCCGGCATCTCCTGGTTTTCCGAAACATAGCCGATGCTCTGGAAGTCCTTGCCCGCAAGATGCCGGCACTCGATCCCCATCACCCGCGCGCGGCCGTCCGCAGGACGAAATATGTTCATCAGGAGTTTAATAAGCGTTGTTTTGCCGGCGCCGTTGGCCCCGACCAAAGCGTAGATGGCGCCCTGCGGCACCGCGAGGCTGACGTCGTTGAGGGCGAACGTGGAACGAAACCTCTTGGAGAGATTCTCTGTCCGGATCATGTCGTTCATCGCTCTTTGCGGCCTCCATCCCTGGGCTTGCCGGGGCTCTCTGCATCACCGCTGCTCAGACGTTGCCAATGTGTCGAAATCGAAGTGAGCATCTCCTCACGTCCGATCCCCAAACGCTTTGCTTCTACCACCAGTTCTTCAATCTCGTGACCGAGCAATTGGGTGCGCTCCTTCTTGCTCGAATCCGGAGGACTGGCCACGACCGTGCCGATTCCTGGGCGAGGCTCGAGCAGGCCCTCGCTCATGAGGTGGGTAACAATCTTGTGAGCTGTGTTGGGATTGATCTTCAGTTCCTTGCTCAGAGTTCGAACAGAAGGATAGGCGTCGCCTGGACGAAGCTGCCCGGAAACCATGGCTTTTTTGGACGCGTAGACGATCTGCTCAAACAGAGAGATGCCGGCGCGGAAAGGGACGCGAAAAGGAATCACATGTGTACTATAACTCATAGTACACATGTGCGGACTGTGAATCAGGAGCGTTAAAATGCCGTCTGAGGAATTTTCCTTTGCATCAAAACCGTCTGTCAGGCACTACCCGTGAACAGGAGATGGAGCAGGAAGTGGAATCGAGGTTTTCTCCTTCCCTGATTCGCGCAGTCGCCAACACGGCCATGGGCCGGCAGGATGTCTTACCTTTCTGGTTTGGGGAATCCGACCAATCCACTCCGCCTTTCATTCGCGAGGCGGCAATCGCCTCCTTGCGCGCAGGGGAAACCTTCTACTCGGAAAACCTGGGCAGGCCGTACCTGCGGCAGGCAATCTCCACTTATCTGACCGGTCTTCATCATCTCCCCATCGGCACCGACCGGATCGCAGTGACTGCGTCGGGTGTCTCCGCCCTGATGTTGGCCAGTCAGCTGTTGGTCGCGCCAGGCGATCGCGTGGTGACGGTCACACCGCTGTGGCCAAATGCAGTCGAAATTCCAAAGGTGATGAGTGGCCGGGTGACGTGCGTCTCGCTCGAAGTACAACACGGCCGATGGACCCTTCCCCTGGAGAAGCTCCTCGGTGCGCTCACGCCGGGCACTCGAATGCTGGTGCTCAACTCGCCCAACAATCCCACCGGCTGGACGATTCGACGCGCGGAGCAGCTCGCTATTCTGGAACACTGCCGTCGTCATGGAATATGGATCGTCGCGGACGATGTTTACGAGCGCCTCGTCTATGCCGATGGAATGAAAACGGCGCCGTCGTTCCTCACCCTTGCCGAGCCAGGCGAGCGCTTGATTGTCATCAACAGCTTCTCCAAGGCCTGGAGTATGACGGGGTGGCGTTTGGGCTGGATGGTGGTGCCGCCTGCCATCCAGGCCGAACTCGCGTCCCTGATCGAATACAACACCTCCTGCGTCTCTGAGTTCATTCAACGTGCGGGCGCCACCGCTCTCGAGCAAGGAGAGCCCTATGTCGGTCAACTGCGCGCCCAACTGGCAAGCACGAAGGCTAATTTGTTGGCCGCGCTGTCCCCTCTTCCCCGGCTGTTAGTACCGGAAGCGGACGGTGCGATGTATCTTTTTCTGCGGGTCACCGGCGAAGAAGACTCCGTACGCCTGGCCAAGCGCCTGATCGAAGAGGTCGGCCTGGGTCTCGCGCCTGGCAGGGCCTTCGGCCCCGAAGGAGAAGGCTGGCTGCGTTGGTGCTATGCTGCCGACAGCAAGAAGATCGAGTCTGGAATCGAACGTCTGGCGCAATTCCTGTCAAAATAATCGGGCTGTCCAGGAGAGAACCATGCACACCATCAAAGTTCTCGCCGGTGGTTTTGTACTGCTGGGCATTCTTGTCCTGATCGGGCGTGCGCTGGGTCATGGATCACGAGCCGCGCTCTTCTTTCTGCCCGTATGGCTGACGATCGCAGCCCTGAATCTGTGGTACGGAGTAGCCAAGGCAGGCTACTCCATCGCCGGCGAGTTCCCTATCTTCCTGCTGATTTTCGCTGTTCCCTCGGCTGTAGCTCTTCTCCTTTGGTGGAGACTTCCCCTGCGATAGACCCAATCCGGTCGCAGAGCGGCGTCGGTCAGTTCCCGGGGAAACTGCGACGCACGCCGCCCGTACCAAACAACCACCTTTCCTGCGGCTGCCCACTGCAATAGGCCCTTTTCGGGTTCGAAGTTTACACGTTTGACTCCGTTGAACACCCCTGCGGGGCGCCCACCACCGATTTGCTTTAGCATGTGAGGGGATTCAGCACGCTCGATCTTCCCTCTGTAAACCATGGATAACCCTGTGCTCACAGCTCGGATGAACACTCTGATCATCGGAAACTCCGAAATGGCTGGTCGCATTCGAGCCCACTATTGGTCGAAAACGCCCCTCGGGCCGATTGAAGGCTGGTCCGAGACCCTGCTGGCGACCGTCAATCTTATGCTGCATTCCCCATTTCCAACGATCCTCTCGTGGGGAGCGGAAATGGTGTTCCTTTACAACGACGCAGCCATCTCCACCTTAACGGTCAAACATCCGAAGGCGCTTGGCGCCCACTACCGCGACGTCTTTCGCGAGGCGTGGGATTTGGTAAGCGTCGATTTGGAAGCCTGCTTCTATCGCGGTCAGACCGCGGTTCGAGACAATGTGTTCATCCCGATCCTCTTCAACGGAATCCTGGAAGATCACTATTGGAGCTATTCCCTAATTCCCGTTTATGAAAGCGGAAGAATTGGAGGCGTCTACGACGCCTTTCGCAACACGACTGAGGCCGTAGAGGGCGCCCGGCGTCTCCGTGATAGCGAGGCGAGATTGAAGCTCGCAACCGAGGTTGCCCAGCTCGGAGTCTTTGTCTGGGAGACTGCGGAAGATCGGGGCAACTGGGAGAACGACCGCGTTTATGAGATCTTCGGCCGCACCCGCGAACAGGGGCCGGTCAATGGAGCCGAATTCCTGCGCGATTTCCTGCATCCGGATTTCCATGATGATTTTCGCGATGCTGTACAAAGAACGATCCAGCATGGCGACCCGCTCCGTTTTGAAGGCCTGATATATCGCACGGACAAGACCCTTCGCCGCATCGAGATCAACGGAAATCTTCAGCCGGAGGCCGCGGGATCTAAAGGAAGAATTCTCGGCACCGTGCGCGACGTAACAGACATACGAAAGGCTGACGCGGAAGCGCGAGAGACCGCCAAGCAGCTCAGCGAACTCGCGGCGATCGTGGCTTCCTCAGACGACGGCATTTTGAGCAAAGACCTTAATGGCATCATCACCAGCTGGAATGACGCAGCGACCCGCATCCTGGGCTACAAAGCCGACGAGATGATCGGTACCTCCATATTGAAGCTTATTCCCAAGCATCTGCATTCGGATGAAACGACCATCATCGAGAACATTCGTGCGGGCCGGCGCGTAGAGCACTTCGAAACAGTTCGTCTTACCAAGGGTGGCGAGCTGATCGACGTCTCGCTCACTGTCTCGCCAGTCAAGGACGCGGAGGGGCGAGTGATCGGAGCCTCAAAGATTCTCCGCGACATATCCACTCGCAAGCGTATGGAGCGGTCCCTCCTGCAAGCGGAAAAGATAGCGGCCACTGGCCGCATGGCCGCGACCATTGCGCATGAGATAAATAATCCCCTGGAAGCGGTAATGAATCTGCTTTTTCTGCTCCGGCCGAAGATTACCGACGACGAAGGGATCAACTACCTCGGGACAGCCGAGAGCGAGCTTGGCCGTGTGGCGCATATCGCCAAACAGACGCTCGGCTACTATCGCGAGCACGCTGCCGCGAGAATGGCCTCTCTCGCTGAGATCGTGGAACATGCGCTCACCATCTATGAACCGCGCTGCACTGCTGCCGGCATCACCATTGAGAAATCACTCTCGTCATCGCGGAAGATCGTCCTCCGTCGCGGCGAGATAATGCAAGTGATTTCGAACATGATCGCAAACGCCATTTACGCCATGTCCGGCGGCGGCACCCTTTCTATTTCGGTCAGTGATACCACAACTCCGGCGGACGGCATTGCCATGAACGTTGCAGACAACGGCGAGGGCATAGCGCCGGAGGTTCTGCCCAACGTTTTTGACGCTTTCTTCACCACCCGGGCAACAGTTGGCACCGGGATCGGTTTATTCATTGCGAAAAACTTCATCGAAGGTCACGGCGGCCGGATCACCATTGAAAGTCACACCCAACCGCAAAAACACGGAACGACCGTTCGGATCTTTCTCCCTCTCCACACGGCTTACGCGTGATCGATAAAGAACGTGGTGATTAAAGCGGCGCAACCTGGCGGCTGGAATAGGGTGCTGCAACAGAATTGTCGAGGACGTCGCGTGGTCGTCTTATCGTAAGCGGCGCAGAGTCTCTACCGAAGGCACGAAATAATAGGAGCCGGTCAAGGGCTGGGTAAAGCGCGTGAGCGCATCGCGGGTACCGTTGACCAGGCCTGCCATGCTATCGAGCATCCGGGAAAGCCGCTTCTGGTCGGCGCTAAATCCAACGAACACGGTGCCATGGTCGTCGATCTTTCCGTAGGGCATGTTGCGGCGAAAGATGTTTCCAAACTCGTCCTGATCCGTGCGCGCCACATGGGAGTCCGATGGCTTGTTCTCGAGTTCTATGCTGTCGAGTTTCGTGCGCCCCATGATGCGCTCCTGCTGACCGGTCGGCAGAGCCTCCCACGCAGCGACCTTGTGCTTCCACTTTTGCAGCAACAGGACCGAGCCGCCACCGCCGGGAACTCCATCGGGCAAGAGCGCCTCGATGGGAGCGTCGAGCAGCGTAGGATTCTCCGAGCCATCGATGAAGCCGGTAAGATCGCGATCATGGCGATAGGGCCAGCTCGAAGTCTCTTCTCCCAGAGAGGCCTGCCCGGCAAGGTCATGGATGACGGAACGGGCCATATCGAAGATGACGTCGTACGCGCTACCGGACAGCCATACCAGCGCATCATGTTGCGTGGCCGGCATGACGAATCCTTCTGTGCCCTGGATCTCCCTGTTAAAGCCCTCCACGCCTGGAGGAGCGTCATCGGGAACCATTTCGCGCCATAGCTCAGGCCGAAAGCCGATGACGAAGTTCACGCCGCCGGTCGTCGTCCGTGGTTCACGGATAGCCGAGATGGTAGAGGCAAACTGTTTGTAGTTCGTCGCGTCCAGAAGGTCAAACTCCAGGTACGCGTGAGAAGAGGTGCCAAGAGCGAAGATCCCAGCCTGAGCCGTATACATGCGGGCATTATATCGGCCTGTTCGTACCTATTTAACCCAGCGTCTGCCTTCCACCGAAACGGTTCTCATACCAACTGCGCACGCTGAACTCGTTCAGGATCGTGACGTCTTCGCCATTCGGCCCAAACGCATCAATGGATTGCTCGGAGTGATCCGCGTACTGCGCTTCCCCGCCGTGCTGCACCATGGGCGTCCCGATCCGCGCGTTGATGAACTCCTGCACTGGGAGCACCTTCGCCCCGCGCCGGTGCGGCTGCCCCAGCAACGTCTCAACCGCGGCCAGGTTTCTGTGTGGCTGGGTAATGTCAATGATGTCGTAAAGGTCGTAATCGCCGTGAATGTACGACCCTTGAAGCTTCAGGCCGCCGTAGTGCTTCGACTTCCTATCCGCATCCACCTTGTACACGGTACCCACCAGGGTCTTCATCGCCGTCCATGCGTCCCTGGCTTTGCCGAGCCGCCCCGGACTGAACGCGTTGCCCTGCAGGGTGGGATCCACCACCAGGCCGGCCAGCTTGTACGGCGCCACATCCTGATCGGCGGTCTTCGCTTTGCAGTCGATACGCTTCGGAATATAGCCGGGCCGCCCGATGTACGGAAGGGACGCAACATTGGTCCGCCGAACCAGGATCCAGGACTGAAAATGGCGGGCAGCCTCGAGAAACACCGTCTTGTCTTTGGGTCGCATACCAGCCTGCTTTCACGTTGAAGGAAACGGAACTGCCCGGGAAACGCTCCCCATTCTACGTCCTTCGCGACTGCCCCTGCTGGGATGGATCGCTTAACCGCGTCCCGGCGCCCACCGGCGACCGGGCAACCGTATTATCATCACCGTCATGTCGAAAAGGTTTCCCCTCGCCTGGGCACCGCTGCTCGCGTGCTGTCTGATCGCTGCGCCGGCGCCTGCATCCGCCCAGGGATCTGCTTTTGCCCAGCGCTTCGATGCAGTTCTGGCACAACACGGGGTAGTGGGCGGGGGAATCGCCATCGTCCACATGCAGGAACCGGCAACGCTGTGGTTCTTCGGCAAGGCAAGCAAAGATACCCAGCAAGCCATCGATGCGGAAACATCGTACAACTGGGCGTCGATCACCAAGACGATGACCGCGATCGCCATTCTGCAGCTGCGCGACCGGGGAAAGCTGTCGCTGGACGACAGCGCGGCACGCTATGTGCCAGAACTGCGCCAGGTGCACGATGAATTTGGCTCGATCGATGCAATCACGATTCGCGATCTGCTCACCCACAGTGCGGGGTTTCGCAATCCCACCTGGCCCTGGGACTGCGAGGATACTTCCAACTGCGACTGGCAGCCATTCGAACCGACGCAATGGGCGCAGGTCGCCGCAATGCTGCCCTATACCCAAGTGGCCTTTCGTCCCGGTTCTCGCTGGAGCTATTCCAATCTCGGTTACGTGTTTCTCGGCCAGATCATTCAGCGGCTCTCGGGCGATGACTTCGAAATTTACGTGCACAAAAACATTCTCATGCCGTTGGAGATGACCGCCAGCTACTTCGACCGTTCGCCTTACTTCCTGGAATCGCATGTCTCGGCCAGTTATCTGCGCGCGGGCGACAAGCTTACTCCGCAGCCTTTCAACTTCGATACTGGCATCACGACCTCCAACAGCGGCCTGAAAGCGCCCATCACCGACATGGTGAAGTATCTCCGCTTCCTGATCGGGGACCCAGCCAATCCGCGCTTCGCTTTCGTGCTCAAGCGCGATTCCCTGGAGGAGGCATGGAAGGGAGTTCTGCCTGTCACCGAGCCGGGGAAACCGGCGACGGCTTACACCAGGGGTACGCCGATGATGGGGCTTGGATTTTTCGTGCTGGACTTTGAGGGTCACCGCTACGTGTATCACGATGGTGATCAGGGCGGCTTTTCCTCTGAGATGCTGATTGACCCGGCGGATCAGACCGCTAGCATTCTGGCGGTCAACACCACCGACACGGGAGCCCCGGCGCCCGCGGCCACGCTCCATCCCCAATCGAACACCGAGCCTGAACCTGGCACCGACCTCCGCCTCACCCTGCGACGGGAACTACTGGAACACGTGTTCCCTACATATTCCGCGGGAACGCCCAGTACGATCCCCGGGCACGCCAACGTCAGATAAGATTGACCAAAATTCCTTCCCTCGGAACAGTTGAAGCACTCCCCAGGGAAAACCAGCGCATTTGGGAGGATCGAGAATGCGATTCAGCCGCGTCACCTTCGGGATCGTAGGATTTCTCGGAATGGTCAGCGGAGCCACCGGCTGCCACTCATCCGCACCCGCCGCCAAGGCGGCCACGTTTTCGTCCGTGGAGCAACCCGACAAATACTTGTGGCTCGAAGATGTCACAAGCGCTCGTTCCATGAGCTGGGTGAAGGAGCAAAACGCCCGCACTACCAAAGCGCTGGAAAGCGACCCACGATTCGCAGCCCTCAAGGAAGCCGCACTCAAGGTATACGAGTCGCCCGATCACCTGGCGACTCCCGTCCTGAGGGAAGGAACGGTTTACAACACCTGGCAAGACGCGCAGCACGTGCGCGGTATCCTACGCCGCACCACCCTCACCGGCTATCTGAGCGCGGATCCACCGTGGCAAACCGTCCTCGACTACGACGCACTCGCTAAACAAGACAAGCAGGAGTGGGTAGCCAACGGTTTGCGGTGCCTCTACCCCGGTAACACCTTTTGCCTGGTATCGCTTTCCGCCGGCGGCGAAGACGCCGAGACCCTGCGCGAATTCAATCTCAAGACCGGTAAGTTCGTCGAGCATGGCTTTGTGTCGCCACACTCCAAACAAGACGTCAGTTGGCTCAACCAGGATGCTCTCCTCGTGGCTCGCGACTGGGGAGCGGGCACCATGACGAAATCGGGCTATCCCTTTGTCGTAAAGCTATGGAAGCGTGGCCAGCCTCTCGATCAGGCGAAAGAGATTTTTCGTGGAAACGAGAACAACATAGCTGTCCAGCCGGAAACGCTGAATGACAGCCACGGGCACCATGTCACCTTGATGAATGTAGACCTCAGCACCTTCGAGACCGCACATTTCCTGTGGACACCCGCTGCTACGACCACGCTGGCTTTGCCGGCCAAGGCCGACATAGAGGGATTGCTCGACAACCAACTGATCGTCCAGCTCAACCAGGACTGGAAGCCCGACGGACTGGATAAGACATTCCCGCAGGGGTCCGTGATCTCGTTAAACCTCGACGCAGTGAAACAGGACCCCGCGCATTTGAAACCCACCACGATCTTCACTCCAAGCGCAGTCGAGTTTGCGCAGGAGGTGCAAACCACGAGGGACCATCTGGTGCTCACCACCCTCGAACAGGTCCAGGGACGGGCTTACATCTACAGCCCAAGCCCGGCGGGCGAATGGACGCGGAAGAAGCTCGATCTGCCTGACAACCAAACCGTGGACATCCTGCCCTCCAACGGCGCCGACGACCGCTTCTTTCTCGAAGTGCAGGGTTTTCTTACTCCGTCTTCCCTGCTCCTCGGCGATCCCGCGACCAGTTCTCTCCGGAACGCAAAGTCGCTCAAACCACAATTCGACGCCTCGCACGATGTGGTGGAGCAACTCGAAGCCAGGTCCAAGGATGGCACCATGGTTCCCTACTTTGTGGCGCGTCCCAAAGATCTGAAATACGACGGCACAGCCCCAACCTTGTTGACGGCGTACGGCGGTTTTCAGGTTGCCAACACGCCGGCCTACAGCGGCATCATCGGGAAATTATGGCTGGAGCGCGGCGGCGTTTACGTACTGGCGAACATCCGCGGCGGCGGAGAATTTGGCCCCGCCTGGCATGAGGCCGGACTCAAGACGAAACGGCAACGCATCTACGATGACTTCGCTGCTGTCGGAGAAGATCTGGTAACCCGGCGCATTACCTCGCCGCACAGACTCGGCATCACCGGCGACTCCAACGGCGGGCTACTGATGGGGGTTGAGTTTACCCAGCATCCGGAAATGTGGAATGCGGTCATCATCGGAGTGCCGCTGTTGGATATGCTGCGCTACGAGCAGATCGCGGCCGGCGCCTCCTGGGTCGGCGAGTATGGTTCGGTTTCCGTACCCGGGGAGCGGGCGTTCCTCGCGTCTATCTCTCCCTACAACCAGCTGCGGCGGGACGTGCATTATCCTGAGCCGCTGATCTTCACCACCACCAAAGACGACCGCGTGGGGCCGGTCCACGCGCGAAAATTCGCCGCACGGTTAGAGGAGTTTCACGACCCGTTCTTCTATTACGAGATCGTCGAAGGCGGACACAATTTCGGAGCGAATCTCAAGGAATCCGCCGAGACCAAGGCTGTGGACTACATCTATCTCACCCGCAAGTTGATGGACTAAGCCGGCCATGTCCCGGCACTCAGTCAGCAAACAGGATCACTCCCCGGACGACCGCATCGATATGCGCACCCCGCTGCCTACCGTGGCCCAACTCGCCATATTTCAAAAGCAAAATGAATTTCCCGTTTCGCGCGATAGGAGAAACCGCCCTTGATGAATTGCAGTGCTTTTCCCAGCGGGATTTCCGCTGCAGGTGTCAGCAGCAGATGGAGGTGATTGGGCATGATCACAAACTCATGCAGCAGAAACCGCCCCTTTCGACGATTTTCTGCAAGAACATCCACCAGAAGCTGAGCCATGCGATCGGATTGAAGAAGCGCGCGGCGCCCGGCAGTCGTCGAGGTCACGAAAAACGTACGGGCTAATTGGGGAGCTAGGGGCATTCTCACCAGGGCTAAAGCCCGGGTCATGGCAAGATAAAGCGTTCCCGCGGGTTTGAAAACCCGCTTCCCCGGACTGAAGTCCGGGGCTGGCACGGATCAAGCCTGTAGCCTGCTAAAAAATAGGGTTTCTAGGGTCCGCCGCCCCACGCCCTGGCTCTGAAAATGTAGAAACTCCGCACCCAGGACCGATAGTCCTGGGTAAAACACGCAACATAGTCAAGTCCCGCAGGGACGGCTGAAGGTTGTTCAGGATTGGCGTCGCGACGTACTTCCAGCCGTCCCTCCGCACACTTCATGCGCCTTTCCTTAAAAGAAAGGCGCACACGCAGTCTTGTCTAGGGCCGTGTGCAGGAAATTTGGGGCATCTCGCTCGTTTTTCGCGAGATGTGGGATACCACGATACTCGACGCGCAAACATCTATCGATGTCCTTACGATCGAGGGACTGAGTTAGCTAGGGCGTAGTGAAGTGCTTGACCGAGCTTTTCACCCGATCGCTCTTGCCAGTGGCATCCATCGAGGCAACTGTGTAGTAGTAGGTCGTCTGTGGCTCAAGGTTCTCGAGGCGTACGCGGAAAACCGTCGATACGTGATCCAGGTTCAACCTGATTGGAGATTTTGCGGTCTCGATCAGGCTATTTGGGTCTGTCCCATAGTGCACGATTCCGTAATGCACGGGAGAGCCACCGGGATTGTTCGTCGTCCAGTTGATAATCGTCAAATGCTCCTTCGCCAACTCGACCTTCGGCCCCTGAATAATCCGCACCTGCGCAGCAAGGCTACCGCTCAAAACCGAGATCGCCAATATGACAAGGGCTCTGTTCACGTTCACACCTCGCTACGGAATAGGCGGGTTGGGGAGAGGCGCAACGCCGCAGACCGCCGACGCGCAGGGCGGTAAAGGCGGAGTCGGGATCAGTAACTCGTTACCCTGGGTTGCAGCCGAACCCCCCCTCATACAAGCACCGGTAAAGGTATCGCTGTTAAGGTAAGGCCTGGTGAAACCGTCGGACAATGTCTGCAAAAATGCAACGATGTCATTCTCCTCTTCATCCGTGAGGCCAAGATTTCCGCTGGTCATGTCGATGTTGTTCTTTACTTCCGGCATAGGCCAGCAGTCAACTTTTTCGGTCGTTCCTGCCGGGCAATGTCCGGAAGTCACGGGATAGGCATACTTGTCGCGGGTATTGTAGAAATGCACGAGTTGCTTCAGGCTCTTAATGTAGCCGTTGTGAAAGAACGCCTTCTGGAAGTATGGCCCGGGCGCTTCGGTGGTAGGACATTGTGGCGGTGTCATCGCCACGTCGCGCGCCGAAGACACCTGCATTTGGCCGTCGACAGTAGGTGCGTATTGCCTCCAGCTCCCGTTCGGGGTGGGACCAGAACCGAACCCGCTTCTGAGGAAAGTTCCAAGTCCCAAATCTCTGTAGCCGAAACCGTAAGGATTGGCCGTGAACCCGTAAGCATCCGGCTTGGTCTGATAATAGAAGGCGTCTCGCGGATTCAGAGGCAACCCCTCATTGGCCGATCCAAAGCACGTGAACAGAGGGTTCACCAGGGCGGCCGCGCTAGTGTCGGTCTGATTTGACTTCAGACTAGTTCCTCTTCCATCGAGGTGGCATGAATTGCAGTTGCCCTTGCCGTCGAAGAGCCGCAACCCCGCCGTCTCCTGCGGCGTGAGCTTGTACTTGCCCGCCAGGAACGCGTCAAATTTCGATGAGAAGGCGCTGACCTGCACGGACTGCTCGAATGAGTCAATCGATTGCGCCCAACGGTCGTAAACAGTCTTGGCGCGGGTTCGGTCGGTCGCACTGAGAGGAACCGGCGCGGTGCTCCCGCCAAACACCGCGGCCCCTCCAGGAGTTGCGCATATCCGCGCCGTGTCGTGCGGAAAGTTGATATCGAGCGAGCCCTTGCCCCAAACCTCCTCAAAGAGTGGCCGGTACACAGCCTGCGCCAGCCGGAATGCGACGCAGGCAGTGTCAGGAAAGCCCATCTCCTGAGTATCGACGGGAGGCCCCTGTGCCTGTTCGGCGTCCGGAACCCTCAGCAAATATCCGGTCGCCCGTGAGTCGAAGAAGTTTCCACCAAAGAACAGACCCTGCACCCGGTTGTATTGGAGCACCGGGAAGAATGGGGCATACGGGTGTCGCTGGGGGATCCGCTTGCCCACCCGGAAGTGAGCCGTTCCGGGAAACGCAACGATTGTCAGGTTGACCGAGGGGATCGGCCCACCGAAGCCGGCGTATGGCATGTGGCAAGACGCGCATGCTTCATTCCTGTTCGGTGACATATTCCTGTCGAAAAGCATGAGCTCGCCGAGCGTCTCTGTTTCTTCCGTCCCGATATTCGTAAGCACCGGAGGCTGACCTGCCAGAACTGGGGGCTGTAATGTGTGCCAGCGTGTAAGCGCTCGGTCTTCGATGACGTCCACCTCTCGTAGAACACGAGCTATCTCGGAATCCAAATCGGGCGGAAGGATGCCAGGCGGGTACGGGTTGTAAACGGAGACGGAAAGCGCGGATTCACTTGGCGAAATCTTTCGTTTGGCCAGAATCACGACCAGCGCCAGCACACAAACTACAACGGCTGCCACTATCGCCAGCGTTCGCCGATTCATAGATAACCTCTTTCGTGAGTCGTCCCTCGACTATGAGGAAAGTGCTGGTTGCGGAATGAGCGCGACGAGCTTGAGATCGGTATTGATACTGGGAATCAGCGACACCTGGGAATAGGTACTGATCGCTCCCGTTGGGGAGCAAAATGTACGGGCGCCACCGGCTCGTTCCCGCACATCGTGCTCACTCCAATACTTGGCAAACACTCTGCTGCCGGCCAGCAATCCGGAAATCAGCCTGAGTGTCGGAGGCTGGGCCAAATGCCGTCCGGCATCGGACCGGAACTCGGCCACCAGCCGTTTTGCACGGCTCCTCCAATCCACGATCAGAATGCGAGCACTCCGATCCAGAAAGACAAAACGAAGAAGATTGCGTTCTTCCGATTCAACCAACCACGGCCGGAAGAGCTTCGCTGCACCCCGGTTCCAGGCCACCGCGTTCCATTGGCGATCGAGCACATAAACAGGGACCGGCATCTGATTGACCAGGTCCTTCAGACCTGTGGGGATTTCCAACTCGGATGTTTCGTTCGAATCCGGAACGACACAGCGCGCGATCTCAAACAGATATAACCTCTCGGCGCGGGAAAGCTGCAGCGCTTCAGCAATGCGCCTCAGAGCCGAGGCCGAGGCACGAATCGGACGCCCTTGCTCAAGCCAGGTGTACCAGGTGGTGCTCACACCGCAGAGTTGAGCGACTTCCTCCCTGCGTAGGCCCGGGGTTCGACGACGCCGAGCGGAAGCTAGTCCAAGATCCGTGGGCGAAAGCCGTTCACGATGAGAACGAAGAAAACCTCCGAGCGTCTGGGTAGAGGATAGGATGGGTGCCGCACGCAAGGATGTCATCGTTGTTCAGGGTACCTCTTATACCAGGATAAAAGATCATCTTGTACCTGCATAATTCGGCCGGCTAAGGTTTCTCTAAGAGATCCTAATCCCAGCACGAAGGCGCCGCATGCAGCACGAACAATCCATAGCCAAAAGCTTCAGTACAAACGCGGAAAAGTATCTCACCAGCCCCGTCCACTCAGCCGGAGCCGATCTTGATTTTCTGGCGCGTTCCGTGGCCGCGTTGGATCGACCGAAGGTCCTCGACCTCGGTTGCGGAGCAGGCCACGCCAGCTTTGCCACCGCACCGTTCGCCCGGGAGGTGGTTGCATTCGACCTCACGCGCGCGATGCTTGACGTAACAACCGCCGCAGCCAAAGAGCGTGGCCTCTCAAACATCAGTACCGCGCAGGGTTCCGTGGAAGAACTTCCATTCCCTAGCCGGCAGTTTGATTTCGTAGTGAGCCGTTACAGTGCCCACCACTGGCACGATGTACCCAGAGCGTTGCAGGAAGTGAAACGCGTTCTAAAGCCCGGTGGCCAGGTCTGCTTCATCGACCTTACCGGCCCTCCCTCCCCTTTGCTCGACACCTATCTCCAATCTTTGGAGCTTGCGAGAGATCCATCCCATGTCCGCAGCTACACGAACTCAGAATGGCTCTCCTTCTTCCAGACGGCCTTATTCGATGCGCGCATAGAACAGAAATGGCGACTGGCCATTCAATTTTCCTCCTGGGTATCGCGGATCGGTACTTCGGCAGAGGGCATAGCCGCCATACGTTCCCTTTGGTCAAGCGCACCGTCCGAAGTGCGGGATTACTTCAAGCTACAGGACGATCTCTCGTTTGAGGCGGATGCTGTGATGATCCTGGCGCACCCGGCTTGATAAGTCCGATACGAAGGGTTCGCTAGGGTCGGGCGGCTGGTGAAGATGAAAGTCAGGAGGAAGTATATATGCATCCTCAAAATTTCATAGGCATCCAATTAAGCGGTCAGTCATCCAGGGGTAGGCGTGTCCAACACCGTAAAGATTGTTCGCTTCCACAAGACCGGTCCGGCTGAAGTCCTCCAGTTCGATGAGCTTCCCCTCCCGGAGCCTGGTCGGGGCGAAATCCGTCTCCGCGTGAAAGCTATCGGACTCAACCGCGCCGAGGTCATGTTTCGCAATGGCCAATACCTCGAGACACCCATCCCTCCATCCCGGAACGGTTACGAGGCATCCGGCATCATCGAAGCCGTCGGACCCGGTGTCGATTCCGATTGGATGGGCAAGAATGTCAGTACAGTTCCTGGAACCTTCAAACTTAACAACCACGGAGTCTATGGCGAAGTCGCAATTGTTTCCCTGCACGCAATCGCCGAATATCCCGCGATCCTCTCGTACGAACAAGGGGCATCCATCTGGATGCAATACCTTACTGCGTACGGTGCACTCATCTGGCTGGGCGAGGTCACAAAGGGGGACTTTGTCGTCATCACCGCGGCCAGCAGCAGCGTAGGCGTAGCCGCGATCGAGATAGTCAAGGTCGAAGGCGCTATCAGCATCGCGGTCACCCGCACCGCGGCCAAGAAAGCCTCGCTCCTCAACCTGGGCGCAGACCACGTGATCGTCACCGACGAGGAAGACCTGGTGGCCCGCGTTCATGAGATCACCTCGGGCAAGGGCGCACGCATTGTTTTCGATCCCATCGGTGGCAAGATCCTCGAGTCGCTCGCTGCAGCGACAGCCCCCAAAGGCATCATCTTCGAGTACGGAGCGCTGGCACCCGAACCCACTCCTTACCCGCTCTTCACAGCACTCGCCAAGTACCTCACCATCCGGGCTTACACGCTCTTCGAGCTGACAGCCGATCCGGTATTCCCCGAGGCAAAGCATTACATCTTCACCCATCTTGCTTCGGGTGCGTTCAAGCCCGTCATCGATAGGACGTTCCCGTTTGCGCAGATCGTCGCAGCCCATCGTTACATGGAGTCGAACGCTCAAGTCGGTAAGATCGTCGTCATCGTCTAGCGTAGTCTCACGTTCCCGCACATCCCTCGCCTCACTTTCCCCAGGATTCTCCGCGTCCCGAGATTAAAGGCTTCGGTAGATTCCCTGAGAATCTCTGTCTTCCACGATCAAAGGCTGTGGCAGGAGATATCATGAATTGCCGACGCCCTGACCATCCAAACCGGCCGTAGTGCTCGGACCGCCGCTGGCTAAAGCCGTTTCTGAAGGAAAATGAGTCCAGGAGAAGAAGATGCCCGTTCAAACGCCCGAACCACTCAGTTCCTCCGATTTCCACGAAACCGCGATGGCGGCTAAAAATCATCCTCTCGAGCCGCTCTCCGCGGTGGAGGTTGGGTTATCGGTGCAACTGCTCAAAGGGCATCCAGTTTTCACCCCCACATCGCGCATCGTGAGCATTATGCTTCGCGAGCCCGACAAAGCCCTGGTTCACGCATGGCCGCAAGGACCCTTGCCGGAACGCCACGCCCTGGCGGTGTTGATTGACAACGGATCGAATACCGCAAGTACCGTGACGCTTAATCTCTCCACCTCAAGGGTGATGGCTGTCGACAAGGCTCCCGCCGGTGCGCAACCGACGCTTTCCTTTGACGAGCAGGTCGAGTGCGAACGCGCGGTGCTTGCGAGCCCGGAGTTTCTGGCCAAGCTCCAGGAGCATTACGGGATCACCGACTCGTCTTTGGTCATGGTCGACATCTGGAGCGCAGGCAATTATGGAACCGAGGAAGACCGCACGCATCGACTCGCTCGCCCACTCTGTTTTCTACGCAGCGACCCGACCGACAACGGATATGCCCGGCCGATAGAGGGTTTGCGCCCGGTTGTGGATCTAAACACCATGCAGGTGCTCCGAGTGGAGGACTATGGGCGCTGGCCTTTGCCCCCTCAACCCGGCAACTACGCCGCCGGCCGGGTCTCGCCTCAACGGGCTGCCCCGAAGCCTCTTGTCATCACTCAACCGGAAGGTCCCGGCTTTACCCTTGCCGGCAGACAGCTGCGCTGGGATAACTGGGAGTTCGTGGTTGGCTTTAACGCCAGGGAGGGGTTGACGGTGCACCACGTTCGCTATCATGATCGCGGCCGTTCCCGCTCCATCCTGTACCGAGGGTCTTTGACGGAAATGGTCGTTCCGTATGGCGATCCTCGCCCCGCCCAGGTTCGCAAGAACGCCTTCGATGTGGGCGAGTATGGCATCGGCTTCTGCACCAACAGCCTTACTTTGGGCTGCGACTGTCTTGGGCATATCGAATATCTCGATGGTCATCTCTGCGATAGCCGCGGGGGAGCTATGACCATTCCAAACGCAATTTGCATCCACGAAGAGGACTACGGCATTCTCTGGAAGCACACGGACCGGCGTTTGCCCGACCGGCCCGAGGTGCGCCGATCGAGGCGGCTTGTCGTCTCCTCGATCGCGACCGTCGAGAACTACGAATATGGGTTCTTCTGGTATTTCTACCAGGACGGCAACATTCAGTTCGAAATCAAACTGACTGGCGTTCTTTCACTCGGGGCTGTCCATGAGGGCGAGAAGCCCCGGCACGGCTCGATGATAGCGCCCCTGCTGTATGCGCCCAACCACCAGCACTTTTTCAACGTCCGACTCGACTTCGACATCGATGGCATGGCCAACACCGTCGAGCAGATTGACGTCATTGCCGACCCGGTGGACGAAAACAACACTTTCGAAAATGCCTTTCAGTGCAAGTCGACCGAACTGGCGACTGAAAAACAGGCTCTAGCGAAATTGAACTTCGAGACTGCCCGCACGTGGAAAATCATCAATCCGGAAGTAACCAATGCTTTGGGCGAGCCGGTCGGCTATAAGTTCCTGCCCGGAGATAACTCAATTCCCTTCGCATCGCCGAACGCCTGGTGGCGGAAGCGAGCCGGCTTTGTGAATCATCACGTCTGGGTGACGCCTTACAGCGAGGAGGAACGCTTCGCCGCAGGAGACTTCCCAAACCAGAGCGCACCTGGCGACGGTCTGATTCGATGGGTAGAGGCGGACCGTCCCATCAAAGATAAGGATGTGGTCTTCTGGTACACCTTCGGCCATACCCATATCCCCCGTCCCGAGGACTATCCGGTGATGCCGGCTGCTTACCTAGGCTTTTTGTTGAAGCCCAGCGGTTTCTTTGATGCCAACCCAGCCAACGATCTGCCGCCGTCGAAACCGGGGGACGCAAACGAAAGCTGCAAACATTGCTGACCACCCCATACACCCGGGCGAGAGCCGCTTTGCTTGTCATTTCCGAATGCGCCTGACGAAGCCCTACGATCGGCGAACGGCCGGTACTGCCTCCCGCAACGCCAGGTACTGGTGAATAAAGGAGACCGCCATGCTACCTTCTCCGACACCACTGGAAACGCGTTTGATCGAATTATGACGCACGTCACCGGCGCAGAAAATTCCGGGCAGGTTGGTCTCCAGCGGAAACGGCGCTCGCTCCAGCTTCCAGGTGGTCAGATCGCGGCCGGTGCAGAGATATCCTTGAGGATCCCGCTCGAGCTCACCCGGCAACCACGCAGTGTTGGCATCGGCGCCGATCATGACAAATAGGGCGTCCGCCTCAGAGCTGACGGTCTTCTCTTCTTCTCCAGGCGGTTGCGTGCGGGTCACAATGCGCTCGAGATGTTCTTTCCCCTCAAGCGATACCACCCGAGTAAACGGAATCACCGTGATGTTCTCTTTGGATGCAATCTCGCCAATCAGGTATTGCGACATGCTCAGCTTGAGCCCCTCGCCGCGGACCAACACTTTCACCTCCGTGGCATAGTTCGAAAAGAACATCGCCGCCTGTCCGGCCGAGTTTCCGCCGCCTACAATGAAGACCTTCTTTCCGTTCACGTTGCTGGCCTCCGGACGAGAGGCTCCATACAACACGCCGCGCCCCAGCAACCGGCCGGCGCCTTCTACTTCCAGGCGTCGCCATTCCACCCCCGTCGCCAGCAGCACGGCGCGCGCTGAAACCTGGTGGCCGCCATCCAGCTCCAGCGAATAACCGCCATCGACCGGCTCCAGCTTTTCAATGCAGCGGGTCATGGCAATCTCCGCCCCGAAGCGAACCGCCTGGCGCACGGCGCGCCCAGTCAGATCCTCACCCGAGATGCCCTCCGGAAATCCAAGATAGTTCTCAATGCGCGAGGATGTCCCCGCCTGCCCTCCTGCGGCCGAACGCTCCACCATCAGTACTTTCAGACCCTCGGAAGCGCCATACACCCCCGCGGCCATCCCCGCAGGGCCCGCTCCCGCAATCACCAGATCATATCTGTCACTGTTCGGTTTCGTCTGCAACTGCAGGGCGTCCGCCACTTCACGGACCGTGGGCGCATGATCAAAGAGCTTTCCGTCGATGGCCACCGCCGGGCAACCCCAATCCTTAGGCATGGACGGCGGAATTCGCTCCGGCTCCTGTTCCCGGTCGACAAACTCAAAGGGAATTCGATTGGCGGCAAGAAAGGCGCGAATATCCCGGCAATCGGTATCGTATTTCGTTCCCAGGATGAGTACCCGCGACGAGGGCACCGTGGTCGCGTATTTCTGCGCCCGCATGAGCCGGTCATTCATGGTTTGCAGAATCATGGCGCTGGCTTCCTTCGAATCCCGGATCAGATTCTGGAACTCCTGCCGTTCCAGGCGAGCCACGCGGCAATGTGTTTCGGCCCGCAGTGAGACCAGGGCCTGGGTGCCCAGCAATATCGGCGTCTCGCCGAAAAAGTCTCCAACTGCATATTCGTACTCGAACAGATCCTGCTGGCGGCCGAGAATATCCTTCACCATCTGCAGCTTGCCCTCAAGCAGGACGTAGAACCACGGCGGCTCGCCCTCGCGAATCAACCATTCGCCCGGGGCAAGCCGTACGTCTGCGGCCTGCTCCGCGAACCGGGTAAGCTCGGCCTCGTTCAGAACACAGCACAACTTGCTTTGCTTCAGTTCGTCTCTAGTGAACATTGACCTATTCTGCCACGCCGATGGCCGCCGGCACGGCTTGCAGACCGTGGCCGCTGGTGGCAGCGCCCGCATCCGGAGGCAGGCCGAGACTGTCGAACACCGGCCCCAGCGCCACCACTGCCATGAAAAGCACCGTCAGATGGAAGTCGCGCAGTTGCGGAGCGGCCGCCGAGTGGCCGCGCGCGTGGGCCACCAGGCGCAGGGTGATGGCGCCGATGGCCACGCCCATCCCCATGCTCAGCTGCATCACGGCGCTGAGGAACCCATTCGCCCGGCTCATTCTGTTGTGCGGTATCTCCGTGTAGGCCAACGTGGTCATGCAGGTGAACTGCATCGAACGCGACGCTCCGTGGAAAAACAGAATGAAGATGATCAGAAGGATCGCGGTGCCCGGACTGAGCAGCGCGCAAAGCGCCATGGAACCCGCGGTAATGGTCCCGTTCACGATCAGCAGCCGCCGGAAACCAAAGCGGCGGAGCGCCTGGATGACAAATGCTTTCATGGTCAGATCTCCGGCAAACAGCGCCAGCAGGTACAGGCCGGATTGAAACGCATTCAACCCGAAAGCAATTTGAAACATGAGAGGTAGCAGAAACGGGAGCACCGAGACCGCGATGCGGAAGGCGCTGGCCCCATAGATGGAAAGCGAATAGGTCTTGAGCTTCATCGATTCCAGGTCGATGAGCGAAGTCTCCGGATTACGGTGGGCGGCGAGAATGGCAGCGACTCCGCTGAGTATGCTGAGCGTGAGCACCAGCCCCGGCAGTTGCCACGGCACGCCTTCGCTCCCCAGCTTTTCCATCCCATAAACAGCCCCGGCCGAAGCAAAACCCGCGAGCAGAAAGGTCAGCCAGTCGAATCCGTGACTCTCTCCCGAGCGCACGTTTTCTACCCATAGCAAGGTCAGAACCAGGGCGATGATGCCGATGGGGAGATTGAGAAAGAAGATCCAGTGCCAGCTGGCGTAGGTGGTGATGAAGCCGCCCAGCGGCGGACCCACGACCAGGGCGGTGAGGCCGGGCCAGGTGATGTAAGCGATCGCCTCGGTGAGCTTCTCTTTGGGAGTGGCGCGCAGCACGATCAGGCGGCCGACCGGCACCATCATCGCTCCCCCAATGCCCTGCAAAATGCGCATCAGCGTGAACTGGGTGAGCGAGTGGGAGGCCCCGCAGAGTACAGAAGCGAGGGTAAACGTGCCGATCGCCGCGGCAAATACGGAACGTGAACCAAAGCGGTCTGCCACCCAGCCGCTGATAGGGATAAAGACGGCCAAGGTAAGCAGGTAGGCCGTGATGCCGATATTAAGGCTGACTGCACTGGAGTGAAAGCTGTGCGCCATCTGCGGAAGCGCAGTGGCAATGATCGTGCCGTCCAGCATTTCCATGAAGAAAGCGCTCGCGATCAGCGTGGTGACGTAAAACGGCGAACGGCTCTTCTTCATCTATCTAGTTTACGAAAGGAGGGGGCAGTCTCCTCTTCTTCCAGAGGATGGTTCGACTATGGCGTTTCTAATCCGGTAAGACCGGTTCTCCGCTCGAATGCCTGGATCAGAGATCCGAGGCTGCGCTCGGAACCGATTTCTGAACGGAGCTCGGTCACGACAGCAGATGGAGGCGGCTGCACAGCCCTTTCCTGTACCTTGCGCGCTTCGACTGCTGAAACAGCGACTGGGCCAGTAGGAACTGAGCCGCTCAAGGCAGCAGCAGACTTGCCGGGTTTCTCGAGGTGGCGCCGTTCCATCCGGCGTCGAGGGGGAACACGGTGTACTTGCGGCTCCTCTTTCGCCTGCGGAGCAGTGGGCGCAACCACCACTGGCCCCTGCGATTCAGCGGCAGCAGGAGCAGCGGCAACTTTGGCGGGCTGCCTGTGCTTCGGGGCCGGGACCGTGGTCTTTACCTTCCGCGCCGAAGCAATCGCTGAAGCGGTCTTCTTCAATTGGTTCGGGGCGCTTGCAAGCGCGGCGGCGAGAAAATCTCGCGCGCGCTCGAGCCGGGTTATTTCGTCATCTAGTTGAGCGATTATTTCTTTACGTGTGGTCATGCACAATCATTCTATAGCCCTCCGCACTCTTCTGCCGACTCTCTGCCCTGTGGGAATTGATGCCCTTGGTCATTCGCAGCGGATTGCTGCCATAGGCTCAATCCGAGCCGCGCGCAGCGCCGGCAGCAACGAAGCTACGCTCGCAATCATGGTCAGCGCCGCCACCGACCCAAGCAGCACCCAGGGATCGCGTGCGGACGTTCCGTACAAAAAGCTCCCCAGGGCCCGGGAAGCCAAAAGTGCTATGGTCAAACCTGCTACCCCGCCGATACTCGCAACCAGGGCATTCTCCCGAAAGACCATCACCATCACGCCTACGCGCTGCGCACCCAGCGCCATGCGGATGCCGATCTCGCTCGTCCGTCGCGCGGTTGCGTACGCCAGCGTTCCGTAGAGACCAATGCCCGTTACCAGCAGTGCGCACCCGGCAAAGAATACCGACAGCAGCGCCATCATCCGCTCCGTGCTCACGGCATCATTTAATACTTCGTTCATGGTCGATAGATTCGGAGCAGGGATCGTAGGTGCCAGTCGTGCCGCCAGCGAACGCGCGGCTGAAGCCAGTGCGGCCTGGGGCCCGTCGCTGCGCACCACCGCAGTCAGCGATGGCTTCTTTTGTTCATCCTGCATGATCGGTATATAGCCGGAGGACGGGGCCGGCTCACGCATGTCACGATACTTGGTGTCGCCCACGACCGCGACCACCTGGTAGATGGCGTGTGAACTCTCCTCGATCACCTGCTGCCCCAGCGCGTCCTCGCCAGGAAAGAGCAGGTTTGCTGCGGATCGATTGAGGGTTATTTTGAGCCCGGAAGCCTTGGTGTCGGCCCACGAGAATTCCCTTCCCTGGTAAAGCGGTATCCGCATGGTTGCAAAATAATCCGGACCCACGCTATTCATATACATCAGGTGAGGTTTTGCGCCCGGCGCTGCGTATCTGCCGTTCCAACCGCGATGCGAAAGGGGCACGATGAACTCGAAGCTCACGCTTCTTTACCCCCGGCTGACGGCTCAGCCCCTCAGCCAGTTGCTGATATTGCCTCATCAGCGCGTCGCCTTCGAGCTGTTGTTTGTCCATGCGAAAGGCGATGTTCAGCAATCCCTTGGGATCGAACCCCAGGCCTGACCGGAATAGACGTACCATGCTGGTGGCCAAAAGCCCCGCCCCAACCACCAGCATCAGGGCCAGCGCCACTTCCGAGGCGAGCAAGACCCGCGGCAAAATTCTCCGCCGCTCATGACGTTGCCTTGTATGCTGGCCATCTTTGATGTGGTCATTTACGTTACCGGCGGTGGCCTCGAGCGCGGGCACCAGCCCAATCAGCACTGCCGAGATCAGGGCGATGCATGCGGCAAAGCACAGCACACGCGCATCGAGCGAAGTGTCCAGCCGCCATCCGCTGTCGGCACTGAGAAGGAGCGCGGCCAGCGACCGGCTGACTAATGGCGCAACCGCAAGCCCGGCTGCCGTACCTAAAATCGCAATCAGCAGGCTTTCCACCAGCAATTGCTGGATCAGGCGCCGCCGGGTGGCGCCAATTGCCAGACGGGTCGCCAACTCCCGCTCCCGCGCCGCGCCACGCGCCATCAACAGGCCCGCGAGATTCAGACACGCCAGCAGCAGAATGCCTCCGCACATCGCGAACATGGCCAGCAGCGGCTTGCGAAACAGCAGGCGGGCATACGCAAACCCCCGAGAGCCAGGTTCGGCAACAAAATGAAAATGGCCTTTCTCTTCCTCCCCGATAAACTCGGCATCGTCCGAAGCCGCGTGCAGAATCGGGCGGGAGACCGCCGCCAGCGACGCATTTGCCTGCTCCAACGTGGCGCCCGGTTGCAGCCGCGCTCCTACGGTCAGCCACCAGGCGTGAATCCCATCCTCAATATGGTTTCTGCGGCGCATCGATGATGGGGTCGGCGGAAAGGGGCGCAAAAATCTGCGGATTGCTGCGTCGGGTCTGCTCCTATAAACCGCTTAGGCATCACACCTACCACCGTGAACGGCACATTGGCGATGATCAGCTTGCGCCCAACGACGTCGGGAGCGCGATCGAACCAGGTTTCCCAGAATGGCTCGGTGATGACCACCGCAAGGCCCGCCGGAGCTTCCGCCCGGGCGATCATCTTCCGGCGTGAGATAGCGTCCAAGCAGAGGCGCCGTCTGCATTGCGCGCGGAAGAACTGGCCGCTCACCAGCACCCCCGGAATGTTCTCGTTTGCCGATCCCCCCTTCACCTGCAGGATGTCTGGGTTGTAGCCGAAGACATCTGCGAAGACATCGTGGTTGCGCTCCAGGCTGCGGAGGAATGGGGTGCAGAAAGAATAGTTGGGTTCGGGGCCGCCCTCCTCCATGCGTAGCACCGCTAACTGTTCCGCATGCGGCACCGGGAGCGGCCGCAACAGGAGCCCATTGATCAACGAGAAGACCGCGGTGTTGGCCCCCACACCTAGCGTCAGCGTTAAAAGCGCCACCGCGGTAAAGCCCGGCGACTTGCGCAGCAGCCGCGCGGAGAAACTCAAGATCGCGCAGAAGGTTTTCAAGGGTCCCAAACTGCCACAGTTCGGTGAGACGCTCGTGCCAGCGGGACGCATTGCCAAAGGTGCGCGTGGCGGCCTGGTCTAACTCCGCCGGCGGCACGCCTTGCCGCGAAAGCCGCTCCCGCAACAATGCCTGGTGAAACTCCAATTCCTCGCTGATCTCGCTCGCCGTACTCCGCCGGCGAAACAACGACTGGACTTTGAGTAGAAATGGATGAATTGCCATAGCGATCTCCTCAGGAGGCCTGCATGACAAATGCAACCGCCGCCGACAACCTCGCCCAGCGCTGCGATTCAGCATTGAGCCGCTTTCTACCATCCGCCGTCAGCTGGTAGAACTTGGCCCGGCGATTGTTGTCTGACGCGCCCCATTCGGCACTCAGCAGGCCGCGCAACTGTAGCCGATGCAGCGCCGGGTAAAGGGCGCCCTCTTCCACTTTCAGCACTTGCTGCGAGGTTTGCTCGATCCACTCAGCCACGGCGTAACCGTGCAAAGGCCCGCGTGCCAGCGCTTTGAGAATCAGCATCTCCAGCGTGCCCTGTATGAGCTCTCCTGCCTCTTCCCTAAGCATATTATGGGAAGACTATCCAGGCGCGCCCGGTATTGTCAAATGGGCTTTTACAGGATCTTTACGACGACAACGGTCAGATCGTCCACCTGTGCCTTGGTTCCGGCAAAGGTGGAGACTGCCTCGGTGATACCGGCAACCAGGGCGGCAGCCGGCTCGGTTTCTTTGCTCCTGACGACTTCTTCTAACCGGCTGGATCGAGAACTCGTCGCCGGCCTGATTTTCCTGCTCGATCACTCCGTCCGTGAACAGGGTAAGGATGTCGCCGGGATCGAGCGCAACCACCGTGTTAGAAAATTGGGCGTCGTTCAAGATACCCATGATGGGACCACCAGCCTCTAATTCCACGCATTGGCCACTTTTTGACCGGCTCAGGAGGGGCGGATTATGGCCTCCGTTCGCGTACTGCAGGGTCTTGTTAGCCTGATCGAAGCGGGCATAGAACATGGTCACGAAGGTCGCCGAATTTGTAATCTGCCGCAATACCTGGTCCAGATCCTTGATGATCGCAGCCGGTCCACTGAGTTCGCGGGCACGAAGGCGCAGGGCTACGGCGAGCGAGGGCATGAGGAGAGAGGCCGCGGCGCCGTGCCCGGAAACGTCGGCGATCACCACGTCGACAACGTTTTCGGAAATTTGGAAGAAGTCGTAGTAGTCGCCGCCCAATAGCTGCGCGGTTTGCATGGCAGCTGCAAGTTCAAGGTCAGTGCAGACAGGAGGCCGGGGTAAGACTTGCCGTTGCACCTGGGCGGCCAGCAGCAGATCGTGTTCGTACTCATCGCGTTGACGCCGCACCTCCGCGACGAGACGATTGCGCTGCCTGGCGATCAGGGTGACCAGAAAACCCACCACCAGAAAACCGATCAACGTAATTGCGTTACGAAAAACCCTGACCACAGGAGTCTCCGGCGCCGTCCCGAAGAAGAGGTCCTGCAGAACCGTACACGCCACAGCCAGGGCGATGGTGACAGGCGGCCGATTGACCAACGCGCTCAGTGCGATCGGCAGCACGTAGAGATAGCCGAGGGACACATTCTGAATGACAATCCAGTCCGTGTACCCAACGGCAGCTACCGCCAGGAAAACGACAACGTTGAGCATTCCGGTAATGCGGGTTTCTTCTACCTGGACACGCTGATTTTCTTCGTCGCGTTTCTGCTTGCCCTTCATCGTGCCACTTCTCCAGGGACTACGGCTTGCCTTGAGCATGCGGAGTCAGCTTACGGACGAGAAACTCCTGAAACAGATTGCCGATGGCCGACCCGCCAATGCCGATCAATGTGTTTTCAAACGTCAACCCGGCTCCGTTACGGCTGCTCGCGGGATAGTATAAGTTCGAAATGCCGCCGGCGGCGAGCGCACCCAGAATGCCGGAGTAATCGGCCTGCCAATGGCCATTGTCACCCTTACAGATGACCGCGTTGGCCAGCGCATACAGAATTCGCGACCGCGTGCTGCCGGTACCCTTGTAAAAATACCGCGGATCCTGTTTGAGAAGCGAGGGTAAGATGGCGCCCCCAATCATGGTTCCGATAAACGCATCCCCGTAGGCGGCGCCGTAGCGCTTCGCGTACCCGTGCGCCCCTTGTCCGTAGCCGCTGAACTCGTTCTGCGCCTGCTGCACTCCGGCAAAGGCTCCGGTGGCGGCAAAGGTGACCGGGTCGATGCTGGTTTTCCAGGCAAGTTCGAATTTCTGCCTCGGCCGCAGCGGCAACGCGTCCTGCTGGTAGCTGACATAGAAATTTGGTATGACGCCGAGCACACGTTGCTTCTCCTCAATCTTGACCTGCTCCTCGGCCAACTCGTAGTTTGTGACGCTGACCCGCACCTCGGTGGTTGCGGCAGCAATCGGCAGCGAAATCAGCGGGACCTCGAGTACTTCCCCAGGATGAAGAACACCCGGGAGCTGCTGGGTGGCAAATCCGTCGCCGGTGACTGTAAGTTGAAAGGGCCCGGGCGGGACGGCGGTAAAGACAAAATGCCCGGCTCCGTCGGACTGCTGCGTCTTCTCTTCCTTTTGCCCTGGGCTGGTCAGAGTCACTCGGGCGGCGAGGAGGTAGTTTCCGTTCTGGTCTACCACCGTGCCGCTGACGGAGCCTACGGTTTGCTCAGGAGCCTGGCCGGCGGCGTCCTGCGTTGCCACCAATCGCAAGGACGGTGCTTTGGCCTCCTGGGCGTGTCCCGGCCACTCCACCATCAAGGGCAGGCAGCAAAATACGATCCACAGCGTACGGCGGCGATCACCTCGAGGCGCGCGGGGCGGCCAGCGGCGCCATTGGACGCGCCGGGTGGCGAATGCAGCAGCTGCGCTCTCGACCATCTATGTGCAGCATAGAGGGTGGGGCCTCATTCCCGAAATCGGTTGTCACGGACGAGTTAGCAGATAAGGTGCTCTGCAGCGAAAACGCGGCGTTTCTTGAGGAAGGATCACGCAAAGTGTGTAGGCGGAGAAATCCTTCATAATAGTGAAAGCAGAAGAGCTCCCCTCGAAAGGATGTTGGTTTCCGAATGACAAACCTTGCGCAGCTTAGCCCAGACGACGTTACCGCAGTCAGCCGGCAGCTTCAGGCCCAGTACGACGCTTTTCAGGCGAGGGGGCTCAAGCTTGACCTGACAAGAGGTAAACCGTCTCCGGCCCAGCTGGATCTGAGCAATGGGTTGTTGTCCCTTCCAGGTGCGGAGGATTACCTCGCCGAGGGAGCCGTCGATTGCCGAAATTACGGCGGCCTGCAGGGGCTGCTGGAAGCACGCAGACTTTTCTCCACCATGATGGGAGCACCGCCGGACCAGGTGGTTGCCTCCAATAACTCCAGTCTCGCGATGATGCACGACACCATCGTTTACGCCCTGCTCAAGGGGACCTGCGATAGCCTAACTCCCTGGTCGCAACAAGGAGAGATTTCCTTCCTGTGCCCCGTTCCAGGGTACGACCGGCACTTCAAGATCTGCGAGGACTACGGGATTCGGATGATTCCGGTGGCGCTCCGGGAAGATGGCCCTGATATGGACCAGGTGGAGCGCCTGGTAGCTCAGGATGCCTCCATCAAGGGCATCTGGTGTGTTCCCAAATACAGCAATCCGACCGGAACGGTATATTCCGATGCGGTTGCCGAGCGGCTGGCGGCCATGAAGACCGCCGCCCCGGATTTCCGGTTGTATTGGGATAACGCGTACGCCGTCCATCATCTGACGAGCGAACGGGTAGAGATCGCTAACATTCTCGAACTATGCGCACGCCACGGCAATCCGAACCGTGCGTTTGTGTTTGCTTCCACCTCGAAAATCACACTACCAGGAGCTGGATTGGCTTTATTTGCGGGATCGAAGGACAACGTGACTTGGCTTTTGGCCCGGCTGGTCCCGCGAACGATTGGTCCCGATAAGCTCAACCAGTTGCGCCACGTTCGCTTCCTGAAGGATGAGGCCGCGATTCTGCGCTTGATGGACAGGCATAGAGCTGTCATCGCGCCGAAATTTCAGAAGGTACTCGACATCTTCGATGAGAAGCTGGCACAGGTTCCTGACGTGAGCTGGACCCGGCCCAAGGGTGGTTACTTCATCAGCCTGGAGGTAGGTAAGGGCTGCGCCAAGCGCGTGGTGGCACTGGCGAAGGAGGCCGGAGTCGTGCTCACCCCGGCTGGAGCGACCCATCCTTACGGAAACGACCCCGAAGATCGCACCATCCGCATCGCTCCCACGTTCCCTGCCTTGTCAGACGTTGCTCCGGCAGCGGAGGGCGTCGCGATCTGCGTTCTGCGAGCGGCCGCGGAAAAGGCCCGCCTCCACTCGAACTAACGCCAGACGAGTAACTTTTGACCGTCAAAGAACCACGGTCCTGTTAATGAGTCCGGCCCGGAACAGGCCGCCTGCACTCGAACTAACGCCAGACGAGTAACTTTTGACCGTCAAAGAACCACTGGGTGCCCCATATCTCGCTCGTTTTTCGCGAGATATGGGAGACCACGGTCCTAACCCCGCAACTCTGAATGAGTCAGTCAACTTTGAAGGAAATCGGACGGGTGCCCCTCGCCCAGCGTACGTGGGCAGAAAACGATGGGCGAAGCCCCACAATCGCTTTGCCCAGCTCTCACACCCTCGGGCTCACGTACCGAGTTCGAGCTCGTCGAACCGTCTCCATTTGTAGAACGCGATCGACGCCACCCAGCTAAACACAAACAGGCCAACGATGAAATAACCCAGGGTCCCGAAGTTTTCGTTGAGCCTGGTGACCGCGTTCCAGAAGCCGCCCTTTAGGTGGAACTTGCCTGCCAACAATCCCAGCGCCTCAATCCCGCCCACCGCGAGTGCAACGACCACCGAAACACTGGTGATCGTCATGTTGTAGTAAAGCTTGCGGATCGGCTTAACAAACGCCCATCCATAGGCCCCCAGCATAAGGATGTTATCGGTGGTGTCGATCAGCGACATCCCCGCCGCAAAGAGCGCAGGAAATATCAGGATTGACCAAAACGGCAGCCCCTTCGACGCCTCCGCGGCAGAAATCCCCAGCACACCAATCTCGGTGGCAGTATCAAACCCCAGCCCAAACAGCACTCCCAGCGGATACATGTGCCAACTGCGGGTAATCATCCCGAACATGGGACGAAACAAACGCGCCAGGAACCCTCTGTTCCCGAGCAACAAATCAAAGTCTTCGTCGACGTAAGGCTCGCCCGCGCGCACCTTAAGGAACGTCAGCCAAATCGAGCGCAAAACGACTAGGTTGACCGCCGCGATGCCAAAGAGAAAAAGAGTGGAAAGCAGCGTACCGACGATGCCTCCGATCTCCCTGACTGCCGTCATACGGTGCTGCAGCACCAGCGTCGTCCAGGCAATCCCCACCGATCCCAGCAAGACAATGGTCGAGTGGCCGAGCGAAAACATGAAGCCGACGGCGACCGGGCGTTTGCCCTCCTGCATGAGCTTGCGCGTCACATTGTCGATAGCCGCGATATGGTCAGCATCCACCGCATGGCGAAGGCCGAAACTGTAAGCGAGAAACGCGGTCCCCAGTAGAACCGGGAAATGACGGAAGGCCACAATCGCCCACAGCCACGCCGCTCCATTGAATACGAGCAAGACGCTGTAGATGCCCAGCACCTTGCCTCGGGTATTTCCGGCTGCGTCGTTGAAAAGGGTCCGTAGGACGGGTCGCATCAGGTTCCTGGAGTGGCCGGTAGCACGATTTCTATAGTTGTACTATTCTGGGAGCGCGTTGGCATCCTTGAAATCTATTGGGCGGGAATCTTCGTACTTCAAGTAGCACGATTCTCAAAGGCATAATACCACCGCGGCCCTCCTCATGAGAACGAAGCGCGATCGCGGCAAGGGGCACCCAATGGGGCGTTTTCGTGGGTTTCTGTGGGCCCTCACATTCCTGCTCCTCTCCGCCTCTGCCTTCGCGGACCGTTTCCCGGTATCCGGCCGGGTTGTCGACGAGCAAGGAAGGCCGATCCCGGGAGCGAGCCTCCTTCTTGGCCAAGGGAAAAAACTGCACCAGGCTGTCACCAACGCCCAGGGGCAATTCCAGCTCAAGCTAAATTCTGCCGGAGGCTATGATCTCTCCGTCAGGGCGACCGGATTTCAGCCGGTCTCGAGATTCGTCGAACTGGGTGCCGGGGGAAGCAGTTTCGATCTACAACTCGTGCCGCTCATCACGCGAAGCGACTCGGTCACCGTCACCGCCGACATCAATGCTTTGGATGTACTTTCGCCTGACCCCGCAGAAAGAGTGTTCGTCCGGCAGGATCTTCTGGACGCCAACCCCGGTCGCCCGGGAGCCCCGGTTTCCATTCCCGGATATCCCATTGAAACCGCTTCGAGCGGCATAAAAGCCCCGCAATACTTCGCCCCCGGTGTAGCTGGCGATCATGGAGAACCGATCGCCCAGTTCATCGCTGTGGGCACCTACCTGGTGCCGAACAACTTGTCCGCCAACGCCCACGGCAACGGCTACTCCGACCCCAATATTTTTATCCCCGAGATTTTGGACAGCGTGCAGGTGGATGGTGGCGCCTACAACGTTCGCCAGGGAAATCACTCCGTCAATCTGGCAGCGGTCTATGGACTTCGATCCAGCCTTGATCCGTTTATCACCTTGACCGGAGATTACCGGGATATAGACGTGGTCACAGGTTTCAGTCCTGGCCGTGATTCATTCGTGGCCGTGGAAGCCTCGTACGGAAATGGATTTCTCCAGCGGCTGGAACACCGGCAACAATACAAATTCAACGGCCAACGCATCTTCCGCCTGGCCAATCATCAACTCACCGTGCTCGGAATGGGGTACTACGGATTCTCCTATATCCCCGGCCTGGTGCCCATTGCTCCTGCCAACGCAAACGTGGGCGACACCATCGACCCCAGGCAAAAAGACCAGACCCACTCCGCCCTCGTAGCCTTGAACGACATCTGGCAGCTCAGCGGAAGCCAGCAACTGCAACTCTCAGGCTTTTTCCGCACTTACAACCTTTCGTTGTTTTCTGATTTTGGTCAGGGCCTCATTCGCCAGAGCGAGTTTCGCACCGCCACCGGTCAGGGAACAAACTACGTGAACAAAGTTGCCGAGTCCCTGTCGTTGCTGCTGGGAATGGACTACCAACGAGAGGCTCCGCGCCGCGACAATCTTGACCATTACAACTTCTACACCCCGGGAGATTCCACCTACGGCCCATTTACCAAAGTGGACTCGAACAATGTGACCATCAATTCGGTCGCACCCTACGCTGCCGGATCCGGCGCCATCACGCACTTCTTCCGCTATTACGCCGGCTGGCGTCGCGATCAAATCAATATCGACAACGAAGACCTGATCAACACTGGCAACTCGTTTCAGAAGTGGGTAGGGGTAAACTCGCCCAAGGCTACCGTCTCCTTTCTTCCCCGGGAAGCCTGGTGGCTTCCCCTGCTCTCCGCCAGCTTCGGGCAGGCCTTCTTCACCGAAGATCCGCGCATCGGAACAGGAACCGTCGCGGGTAGTCCCGTGGCCACGGCACACTCTTATCAACTTGTCGCCAGCAAAACCATCGCCAACACGGATCTGAAACTCACGCTTGGCCACGTCACCACGAGTCAGGAACTCGCGAAAATTGACCCCGATACCGGCCTACAGGAAAACCAGGGTCCCGGACGTCTGAAATTTATAACCGCGGCGGTCCGGCATAGCTTCACTGAGGGATCGATTCTGGCGACGTTTTCGAAGGCCGACGCGCGCGATCTGGATTCCGGGCAGCCTACTCCGGAAGCACCAAGAACCATTTTTGATCTGTTAGCAAACACGCAGCGCCTGCCGCTGAAGCTCCAGGCCCGTGGTGAATTTGAATATGTCGGCAGAAAACCACTGGGCACGGGATGCGCGCCGGATTTGAACGCCCAGTGTGCCGGCGTTTCGGTCAAGGAGTTTCGCGCAGCGGTCGTCCGTCCTTTCCTGAATAACCGCCTCAATATCGGAGTCAATCTGTTGATTGCCGGCGGTTATACGGGTCAGACGGTGGAGAACTTTTACCCGTCGGTCATAGGAGAGCCCGTCGGCGTTCGCATTCCTTCTTACGCCAGCGTTAACCTGACCTATAAATTCGGCCGCTAGTGCTTTTTTTCCTAATGGTGTAGACCCGAGAACTGCACATGACGCGGCCATCCCGTCAAAGGATGGCCGCACATAACCGATCTCACCAGACCCTGGTATTAGGAAAAATGCTTTAGTGCTTATGGGTCTTAAGATCCTTGCCAGAGTTGGTCAGCACAAGCTTGCCTAACTCGACTCCGCGCAAGGCCAACATACGATCGGCGATCTCTTGTAATTCCTTGCTCTTGCCTTTCATGATGATCACCTCAAGACAATAGTGGTGATCTAGATGCACGTGCGTGGCGGCGAGAACCATCGCGCCGGCAGAATGCTGGGTCGCGGTTAACTTCTCCGAAAGATTTGGCACGTGGTGGTCATAGACTAAGGTTAACGTGCCGACGACAGGTTTATTCGAGTCAATTGTCTCCGCCAGGAGCGCTTCCCGGATAAGATCACGAAACGCCTCGGAGCGGTTTTTGTAACCGCGCTTGGTAATCAAGCGGTCGAACTCCTGCAACAGGTCTTCTTCGAGCGAAACCCCAGTCCTGGCCAGTTCTGACATTCGCGTTTCCAATCCATCGCGTGACTAACTAGTCAGACGTTCGAAGTAGCCAGATCGTCGTCCTTCGTCTCCCGAATCGAGAGCAGCCCGAACAGAGTCAGGACGGCCGCTGCCGAAAGATAGTAGCCGACGTATGGAAGACCATAGCGCCTCGCCAGCCAAGTGGCAATGTACGGCGCCAGTGAGGCGCCCAGGATGCCGGCAAAGCTGAAGGCCAATGAACTCCCGGTGTAGCGCACCCGGGTGGGAAAAAGTTCGGAAATAACCGTGCCCAGGGGTCCGTAGGTAAGGCCCATCAACGAGAGACCCACCACCATCATCCACACCGCGCCATTGGTTCCGGCCGTGAACAAAGGCGCCAGCACCAGGCCAAAGAGCGCGATCGCAACCGTCACCCCGAGCATGACCCGCCGCCGCCCGCGCTCCGCCAGCACCGCCGAGACAGGAATAAATAACGCGAAGAAGCAGATACCGATTAATTGAATGACCAGAAATTTCGATCGGCTATAACCAAGAGCAGTCGTGCCCCAGGAGAGCGCGAACACGGTCATCAGGTAGAAGAGAACAAACGTTGCCAGGCTCACCAGGATGCCGGCAACGAGCGCCTTGGTGTAATCACGGAAGACCGCCAGCATCGGCACCTTTACCTGGTCGCCTCGACTCAGGGCTTCGCGGAAAACCGGCGTCTCGGTGATGGTCAGGCGCACATAAAGGCCAAGGAAAACCAGCATCGCGCTCGCCAGGAAAGGAAGGCGCCACCCAAAAGAGAAAAATTGCTGGTCAGTGAGCCATCGCGACAGCAGCAGGAACGTTCCCCCGGAGAGCAGGAAACCGGCCGGCGCACCCAACTGGGGAAACATCCCGTACCACGCCCGTTTGTTAGCAGGCGCATTCTCAATCGCCAGCAGGACGGCTCCGCCCCACTCTCCTCCTAAACCCAGCCCCTGGCCAAAGCGGCACAGCGCCAGCAGCAGCGGCGCGGCAAAGCCAATGGTTTTGTAAGTCGGAAGCGCGCCAATGGCGACGGTGGAAATACCCATGGCCGACAATGCGATGACCAGTGTGGTTTTGCGGCCGATGCGATCGCCAAAGTGACCGAAGAGGGCAGCGCCAACTGGCCGAGCCAGAAATGCAATGCCAAAAGTGGCCAGCGACTCCAGCGTGGCCGCCGCCGGGTCAGACCCAGGGAAAAACAACTTGGGAAATACCAGTACTGCAGCGGTTGCGTAGATATAGAAGTCGAAAAACTCAATGGTGGTGCCGATCAAGCTGGCGAATAGCACCTGGCCCGGGCTATTCACGCGCATGCCTGTCCTGGGGTGGGTCGTGCTCATCCAATCTCCGCTTTTCGCATGGTCGCTTGGCCGCGTCTTCGCTGCCTTCTATGCTAACCTGTCCGCAATGTCCATGGCCGAGCCTGCTTACATCCTCGAGCCCGCGATCCAGACTTCCGGCACCACCATCCCGCCTCGTCACTCTGGCTTAGTCGCATCAGTCGCTCGATCTTCGCCCTCAGCTTTTTTCGGACTGGTGCTCCGCGGCCTCGCGATTACCTGGCGCATTCTCATTTTTATTGGGGAGAAGCGGATAGCATGGGCACAGCCGGCCCGGTAGTCCGCCGCTTGCATCGAGTAGCATAAGGAGCATGCCTATGAGCCATACCCAAGCCATCTCTGCCGCAGCCGCCGGAACCATCACCCTGGGCGGCGACCTCACCGTCAACCGCCTCGGCTATGGAGCCATGCGGATTACCGGCAAAGGAATCTGGGGGCCGCCTGAAGATAAGGCCGCGGCACTTGCCACTGCTGCGCCGCGCCGTGGAGCTGGGCGTCAACTTCATCGATACCGCGGACTCCTACGGCCCATATGTCTCCGAGGAGCTGATCGCGGAGGCTCTCTATCCCTATCCCGCAGGGGTGGTGGTCGCCACCAAAGGCGGTTGGGAACGCTGCGGACCCGCACAGTGGCTCCACAATGCCAGCCCCAGGCACCTTACCGAAGCGGTAGAAGGCAGTCTCAAGCGCTTGCGTCTGGATCGCATCGATGTGTACCAGCTCCATGTTCCCGACCCGGCCGTCTCCTTCGACGCCTCCATGGAAACCTTGGCCAAGCTGCGCGAGCAGGGTAAGATTCGCCATCTCGGGCTCTCCAATGTGACCCAGGAACACATTGAACGCGGACGGAAGATCGTCCCCATCGTATCGGTGCAAAATCGCTACAGCTTTGCCGACCGGGAGTGGGACTACCTGGTCAATTACTGCGAGCAGCATGGCATCGCCTTCCTGCCCTGGGCTCCGCTGGGTCAGAACAGGAAAGCGCTTGATGTCCTGGAGAAGGTTGCCGGAGAGCTGGACGCGACCACGCTGCAAGCGGCGCTTGCCTGGTTGCTCAAGCGGTCTAAAATCATGCTGCCGATACCAGGAACTTCTTCCTCAGCTCACGTGGAGGAGAATATTGCCGCAGCTGGGTTGGAGCTTCCCGACGCCGCTTTCAAAGAGCTGTCCAGCGTGAATCCCCCGCCCGTGAGCTATCGCGGCTATCGGATCAACGACATGAAGACCTATCGGATCGCCACCGTGCCCGGGGATGGAATCGGCAAGGAAGTAGTGCCCGCCGGCCGGCAGGTTATGGAAGCGCTTGGCGGGGGCTCTTTTCGCTTCGAATTCGAGAACTTCGACTGGGGCGGAGATTATTTCCGCCAACATGGCGTCATGATGCCGGAGAGCGGACTCGACTGCTCTGCGCGGCAAGGACGCCATTCTGTTCGGGTCCGCCGGCGATCCGCATATTCCCGACCACATCACGCTATGGGGTCTGCGCCTCAAGATTTGCCAGGGACTCGATCAATACGCCAACGTGCGCCCCACACGGATTCTTCCCGGCATCGATGCACCGCTCAAGCGCTGCAGAGACAGAAGACCTCAACTGGGTGATCGTGCGCGAGAACACCGAGGGCGAATATTCCGGCGTGGGTGGCCGGGTGCATCAAGGGCACCCGATCGAGGTAGCGACGGATTTGTCTTTGATGACCCGCGCAGGGGTGGAGCGCATACAACGCTTTGCCTTCCGGCTGGCCCAGTCCCGTCCCCGCAAGCTGCTGACGGTGATCACCAAGAGCAATGCCCAACGCCACGCGATGGTGATGTGGGACGAGATCGCGGCTCAAATTGCCCAGGAATTTCCCGACGTCACCTGGGACAAGGAGCTGGTGGATGCGGCGACTGCGCGCATGGTCAATCGCCCGGCATCCTTGGATACCATCGTCGCTACGAATCTGCATGCCGACATCCTGAGCGATCTCGCGGCTGCGTTGGCCGGCAGCCTGGGCATTGCACCCACCGCCAACATCAATCCCGAGCGGCTTTACCCTTCGATGTTCGAACCCATCCATGGTTCCGCCTTCGACATCATGGGCAAGGGCTGGGCGAACCCGGTGGGCACCTTCTGGTCGGTGGTGCTGCTGCTCGAGCACCTGGGGGAAATGGACGCTGCGGCGCGGGTGATGAAGGCTATCGAACATGTCACGGCAAATCCGTCCCTGCACACGCGAGATCTAGGCGGCACCGCTACTACGGCTCAGGTGACCGAGGCCGTCTGCGCGCAGATCGCCGCCACCGCCAAGGGTCACCTAACGACCGCTTGATCCTGGCAGCGCCCCTTGGTTCTGGACCAGTGCCTCCTGTTCTCGAATGAGTCCCGCAGGGACGGCTGAACTTAGCCAGGACGAGAGTCCTGGGTCGGATTGCACCCGTTGAAGAGTCCCGTAGGGACGGCTGGAAATAATCCGCGATTCGTAAATCCTGGTTCTCACACACCCTCTACCCGATATTTTTCGGTGGCGTTTTGCGGCATCCCAGTGGGTCTGTTACTTGGAAACGCTTCCGAGGGCTCAATCTAGTCGCTCTTCAATCGAAGATCCCGGCGTTCGAAGATGGCCGTCCCAGCGGCAAAGAGAAGCGCCGCACCCAGGATGATCAGCAGGAATCCGGCCGGTCGATGCAACAAGCGCGCCGCCTCGCCCAGGTCGCCCTGGGTCAAGATAAACAACAGCCGCGCCGGAGCAAAGCCAGGCCACACATAACCCGCAAGCCCCAGCAGGCGAGCAGACCCGAGCGAAGCCGTAGAGGCCAGCATCATGGGCAGCCAGGTGGCAAAGAAGAGGGCCGCGGCCGCTGTCCACATTCCCAGCACAAGTTGTGCCAGGGCCAGCGCGAATAGCAGTGCCGGCGGTCGATCGATGGCCGCAAACAGGAGCGATTCCACTCACCACAAAACTGACTACATAGAGCGCCAGCGGCAGCCACGCTGCGCTGACCAAGCGCGAAGAAATATTGCCGCCGGCTCACCGCGCGCGAAAGCACCGTGGCGATGCGGCGGGAGCGCTGCTCATTGCCCAACAAGGCGCTCCCGGTAAAGGCCACCAGCCCCAATCCGTAGAGGCACTCCTGGTGCAGGATGGAGAGCACATCGTCGGTCTCCGGCTTGGCTGCGGGCACCAGCAGAATCGCCGCCATGCCAAACGGCCAGAGCATCAGAAACAGATAGATCCAGCGATTCTGATAGAGCAGCCGGCGCGTGATCTGCCAGATCTTCGACATTGCGCTGTTCACGAGCTCTCCGCTTGCGTCCATTCGAGAAACAGATCCTCCAGCCGGCGCCGTAGCGGCGCAAGGCTCACGATCTCGCCTCCCGCACTGCCAAACTGCCTCGATCACGCGGCGCTGTTCCTGCGCAGGAACCGATGATGCGTATCGAAGCTGGATCGGCGCCGGCAGTCGGCGGCTGCGGGGTAGATGCGGTTAAGCTCGGCCAGAGAAATACCGCGCAACTCAATCTCCACCCGATCGGACTCGCTCTGAAATTCCCTCAGCGACCCACAGCGAACCAGGCGGCCCTGGTTGAGAAAGGCGATCCGGTCGCAGATATGCTCCACCTCGGTCAGCTGGTGGGAGCTAAAGAAAATGCTCTTGCCCGCGTGGCGCGCGTTGCGCAGCAATTCCCGCACCTGCTGCACTCCTGCCGGATCGAGTGCCGCCGCGGGCTCATCGAGAATCAACAATTCCGGATCGTTGATCAAGGCCTGGGCAAGCGCCAGCCGCTGTTGCATTCCCCGCGAATATTGCCGCGCATCCTTGCGCTCGTTGGGCAAGCCGACCGCGCCGAGAAGATCGCGAATGTCTTTCGCCAGCCGGGGATCATTGACCCCGTTGAGGCGCGCCGCCAACTCCACGCTGCGGAAGCCGCTCTCGGAAAAAAATACCGGGACATCGGGCACAAAGCCCAGCCGTGCCCGCGCCTCCGCATCGCCGAAGGGCTTGCCCAGCAGCGACCCGCTTCCCGAGGACGGGCTGAAGAAAGCCCAGAGCGAGATGGATGGCCGTCGTCTTCCCCGCTCCATTCGGCCCCAGAAAGCCGAGGATCTCTCCCGGCTCCAGGCTCAGTGTCAGCGGATGCAGCGCGGTCTGCTTGCCGAACTGCTTCGAGATTGCCGAGAACGTCAGGCGAGGAGCCATGTCAGGGATAGAGGAGCCTAAAGCAGAAAGAGATCAGGGGATCAGGCCTGATCTCTCCTGCTTCTCGATGCGTGCTGCCGTTGCTTAGTAGTTGACCTTGAGGAAAATGATGACCAGCGTGAACAGGGAGAGCGACTCCATAAACGCCAGGCCGAGGGTGAGCAGTAGCAGGATGCCGGCGCGCGCTCCAGGATTGCGGGCCAGCGCTTCCGTAGCCGAAGCGGTTGCCCGGCCCTGGCCGAGGCCGCAAAGTCCGGCGGCGAGTGCCCATGCCGAGACCCGCTGCGATGGCTACGAGTCCATGCCCGGTACCCGCCCACCGCCCGATGTTTGGGCAAAGGCCGGAACCGCCAGGAACAAGACGGACAGCGTCATGAATAGATACTGCAGTTTGCGCATTCTTTCTCCTTGCTTCCGTAAGAATTGCCGCCAGTGGGTGGTTGAGGCTCACCGTGCTGGCCCCCTCACGCTTGCGGCGTTCGCGCCGGAGTGGAAGCATAGCCCTCCGGCGCGAACAAACTCTTTAAAACATCTAGTGGTCGTGCGCTACTGCCTGGGAAACATAAATCATCGTCAGCAGCATAAAAATGTAAGCCTGGATCAGCGCCACGCCCAGGTGCAATCCCATAAAGACGATCGGGATGCCGATGGGGACCAGGGAGAAGAAAACCAGCGTCACCATCTCCCCGGCGAACATGTTGGCGTAAAGACGAACGGTGAGTGAGAGGATGCGCGCGAAATGCGAGATGATCTCGATCGGCAGCATCATCCAGGAGATCCACCAGATGGGTCCCAGGAAATGCTTGAAGTAGCTGACGGGCCCTGCTCGCGGATGCCATGGTAGTGGTAATAGCAAAAGCACAGCAGCGCGACACCCAGCGGAACCGTGGCCACCGAGGTAGGCGCGAGCAGGCCCGGAACCATGCCCAGCAGGTTCGAGAGCAGCACGAACATCAGCACGCAGGTGGTGAACATGACATACCGCTGGCAGCCGTGGCCCGATGATCGAATCCGCCTGGCCGGAGACGAAACCGTGGATCATCTCCGCGATCTGCTGGATCGGACCCGGATTTTCCACATTCAAGCGAAAGCGCACCAGCACGAAAAAATACCAACAGCAGGCCGACCACCAGCAGTTCCATGGCAAATGTCTCGGTGATGGGAGCCTGCGGATTGTAGGGCTGCACGTGGACCGCGTGCAGAACCTGGGTGGCCAGATTCCCGAAGTACTTGTTCAACGTAGCAGTGATTGGGTCTAGTTCATGCATACGAGTAGTTGTGCTCGAGCCTCCAGTTTCAAATCGTCGGGGTTACCAGCCGCGCGAACAGGCGAAGTGCCTCGATGAATAGGGCGACCAGGGCCAGGGCGAGGCCCAATCAACAGAGCGGCCACCTTCCCGTCCAAACTCCTCAGGCTAACATAAAGCACGCCGGCGGCGGCGACGAGCCGGACAAAAAACCAGAACAGAACCGGCCCCAGGGGCCTTGGGTGTGCCTTGGAGCCCGCTACCTGTATCCAGGCGCACGAGAACGGCGGTCATCAGCTGCCGCCACTCCAGGATGCCCGTGGCGGCAATGGCGCCCCCCACCAGGAACAACACCACGGACCGCCAGCCCCACGCGAACCATATGATGGGAATCCCTGACCGCGATCGCAATAGCGACGCTGCGCAGCGCCCGGTTCAACACCAACCGCAGATCCTGATCGCTGAATTCCATCTATTCCTTACTATGCGACAGAACGATGCGGAAGATCTGCACAAAGCCTGCCACCGCGCCGGCGATCAGGCCCAGCAATGTTGATCCAGTGCTGATGTAACCAGTGATCGAGGGCCAGGCCGATGGCCCAACCGATCACCACCGCAGGCAGGCAACAACAAGGCCAGCTGGATCAGGCTTTCGACGCGCACCAAGGATTGCAGCGGCTCCGTCCTTGGATGAGGACTTCGCCGGCGTCTCTGGCGAATCGGGCATACCGTTGGCAACCATCTCTGTGCGTATCGTCGGCAGTTATACACCATGGGATATCGGGCCAGCGCCGGGGTGCGATCCTTGAACAAGGCCTACCTCAGGGGCTGAATAGCCGAGGCTGGAAAAGAACCCAAGGTCACCCGACGGAAGCCCCTGAGGTAAGCCTTTGCTCGAACAGGGGCTTTAAAGGGGGAAAAGAACCGCAGGTCACCCGACGGAATCAGTCCCGAAGGGACGGGACAATCTGGAGCCCGGTGCGGGAGCCGGGTAGGATTTCACGCAACCGTTATACTGACTTTTCGTCGAGGCGTCCCATTGTTTGAGTCAGAATTCGAGAGCAATCTTTTCGCGCTCCGCAAAGACAAGCTGCGCCAGATTGCCGCGCTTGGCCAGCAGACCTACCCCAACCAATTTGTCACTCCCACACGCTCGCGGAAGTGCGCCGCCAGTTCGGAGAGATCCCGCCCGAAGTGCTGGACGCGCAGCGGACCGTGGTCACGGTCGCCGGGCGCATCATGGCCATCCGCGCCCAGGGCAAGGCCGGTTTTGCCCAACTGCAACAGGGCGGCGAGCGGCTGCAAATCTACGTTCGCCTCGATGCCGTAGGCGAGCAGGGCTTTCAGCTCTACAAGCTGCTCGATCTGGGAGACCACATCGGCGTCTCCGGCTACGTCTTCCGCACCCGCACCGGCGAGCTCACCATCCATGTCGGAAACCATCACCTTCCTGGCCAAGGCGATGCTGGCCTTGCCGGAGAAGTATCACGGCCTGGCCGACGTGGAACTTCGCTACCGCCAGCGCTACGTCGATCTCTTCATGAACACCGATGTGCGCGCGGTCTTCGTCAAGCGCGCCCAGGTGCTCAAGGCGATCCGATCGCTTTTTCGATCAGCGCGGATACATCGAGGTGGAGACCCCGATGATGCAGCCCATCGCCGGAGGAGCCGCAGCCAGGCCCTTTCGCACCCACCATAATGCGCTCGACCTTCCGCTGTATCTGCGCATCGCGCCTGAGCTCTATCTCAAGCGCCTGGTGGTCGGCGGCCTCGACCGCGTCTACGAGATCAACCGCAACTTTCGTAACGAAGGCGTCTCGACCCAGCACAATCCCGAGTTCACCATGCTCGAGTTCTACCAGGCCTACGCCAACTATCACGACCTGATGCAGCTGACCCAGGAGCTCATCACCGCAGGTGGCCTGGAGGTAAACGGAACCACCATGACCAACTTCGGCGGCCACGAAATCGATCTGTCCAAGTGGCGGCGCTTCTCCATGCGCGAGGCCATCCTCGAGTTCTGGCCGGAGGCGGCGGGAGCCAAGCCCGCGCTCGAAGACTTTCAGAGCGGCCACGCGGTGGAGCAGATGGTGCAGAGAGTACGGACGGCCGGAATCTCGCTCGACTACAAGCCGGGTCAGCCCGCGGGAAAGACCATCGCCGGCATCTTCGAAGCGGTCGCCGAGGACCACCTGATTCAGCCGACCATCATCTACGACTTCCCTGTCGCGGTCTCTCCGCTCTCCAAAAACAAGCCGGACGAACCGGACTGGGTGGAGCGCTTTGAGTTTTATATCGGGGGATTCGAGCTGGGCAACGCTTTTAGTGAGCTGAACGATCCGGAGGAGCAGCGCAAACGCTTCGAGCAGCAACTGGCGGAGCGGGAGCGGGGCGATATCGAGGCCCATGCCATGGATGAAGACTACGTCCGCGCCCTGGCCTACGGGCTGCCGCCGACCGGCGGGCGAAGGCATCGGCATCGACCGGCTGACCATGGTGCTAACCGGCGCCAAGTCGATTCGCGACGTGATCCTGTTTCCGCTCTCTGCGTTCCCAATCTGGAACCACGGCCGGTAGAGAAACCACGCCCGGCGCCGCCCGCGATGATGGAGAGCGGAGCGGCCGCCAGTACAGCCTGGTTTGTCACCCCGAGAGTTGAGCGGCTTATTTTCTGGCCGTCTGTTTACCGACCCGCTTCAGCACCTGGCTCAGACTCGTTTTCTCAAATTCATCCAGCAGCGCTATCATGGAGCCGGAGAAGATCTTTTCCAGCGCGGCGTTGACTCGCAATGCCGGCAGCGGCGCGGACATTGGGAGTATGGAACAGCGAGCCGGTCTCCACTGCCTTGTAAACATCCGCCAGCGAGATAGCTTTAGGAGATTTCAGGAGTCGTGAACCACCGGTCGGACCCTTTTGACTTTCGATCAGCTTCGCCTGCTGAAGAGAGGCAAGCACGCGGCGAACAACGACTGGATTGGTATCCAGCTTGAGCGCAATATCGGTTGAGGTTTGCAATGTATCCGGCTCCGAAGCAAGCAGAACCAGTACATGAACTCCGGTAGCAAATCTGCAGTTGACGGCCATTCCCGAACGCTACCATACACTGAGCGAGAAACGGCATGGCCCTGTGACGGCACGTTAGTCACTTCCAAGGTTGCAGAACCACTAACAGGTAACCATGACCATTTCAGGAAATTCGTACCCGTCGCAGGATCATTTGCCGATAATACGTTCAGATGGAGGAGCATTTTTGCGCATTCTCTTTGTCGGTGACGTATTCGGCCACGCCGGACGGCGGATAGTCGGCGAGCACCTGGGCCCTGTGATCGAGCAGCGGGAGGTCGACCTGGTGGTGGTGAACGCCGAGAACGCCGCCGGCGGGTTTGGGGTGACTCCGGGGATCGCCGACGAGCTCTTCGACCAGGGCGCCCACGTCATCACTACCGGTAACCATGTCTGGGACAAACGCGAGATCATCGAATATATGCAGTCCGTTCCCGCGGACAGCCACGATCGCGCCCGCCGCGTGCTGCGGCCCGGCTAACTACGTCGCCGGCACACCAGGACTATGGGGTATTACGAGGGAGAATTGCCCTCGGGACAGACCTACGCGGTCATCGACCTGCAGGGCCGGGTCTTCATGGCCAGCCTGGAAGATCCCTTTCGGGTGGCGGATTCCCTGCTCAAAAAGATCAAGGCCAAAGTGATCTTTGTGGATCTTCACGCCGAAGCCACTTCTGAGAAGGTCGCCCTCGGATGGTACCTAGACGGAAGGGTTACCGCGGTAATCGGAACCCACACGCACGTACCCACTGCCGACGAGCGGGTCTTGCCCGGCGGCACCGCCTATCAGACCGATGTGGGAATGAGCGGGCCCTTCGACAGCGTCATCGGTGTGGAAAAGGAGCAGATAATTAACCGCTTCCTCACCGGGATGCCAGGCAAATTCGAAGCCGCCAAGGGCGACCCGCGCATGTGCGCGGCCTTGGTCGAGTGCGACGGCGCAACCGGACGGGCTCTCTCCATCAAACGACTGATGCTGGCTGAGTAACGTGTCGTTGTTGGGACCGGCTGTCGAACGGGTCGATTCAGGCGGGCAACGCCTCGACGCCTACGCCCCCGATTGCCTCTTCGGCTAACCCAATTTCCGTTTCGTACCCTCGGACACGTTCCCACCAGAACCATCCCAGAAACGCCAACGCCACAACCCCGCTCACGGCCATGTCGATCCCGGGCAGACCTTTCGGCCCGAACCAGTTCGCGCCCCATCCATCCAGCGACGCCATGTAGGCTACGGGCAGATTTGCCAGGCTCACCCCGATGGCGTACCGGCTACAACCGCTTCGCCCCGAAACACCTACAATTTTCAGAACCAGGGCGCTGTACATAGCCCAGCACGCTCCCACCGTAAACATGAACAATCCAGAACCCAGCAAGTACATCCACGGCCGGGGAGTTCCAAAGCAGAACACACCCAGAACCCCCGCATTCACCAGGCCCGTAACCGCGTATGCCATGCGAATGTCGATCCGGGCAGGCATGAACGCCATCACCAGTGCGCCGGCGCACGTCAGCACCGCGCCCAGCAGCCCATTCGTCCACGCCACCTGGTTGGCAGAGACTCCATAGTCCTTCGCAATCGACGAAAGAATACCGATGGCCCCTCCACTCCCCAGCGGAGACACCAGCAGCAACACCGCGGGCAAGGCACTGAGGCGCAGAAACGTCTTCTTGAACTCCCGGCCCATCAGCATCATCTCGGTGTTGAAGTCTCTGCCGCGTTTCGTCACCGGCGGTTCGTCGAACAGGAGTACCAGCAAGCCGGGAGCAAACGTGATGGCGCCCCCCGCCAGAACAAGTGCCACCTTACCTAACCCGACACTCCGCCCACGACCACAGCGTGCGGCACATTCAGCACAGCAAAGTACCACGCTGCGGGGCGTTTCATAGGCGCACGCTAACACCTGCGGCGAAACTGGCCTAGCAAAAATGTAGTTAGGGTTTCAACGCGATCACGTTGCCCTGGCGTACCAGGCTCCGGCCGGCAGAAGTTACCTGGCCGTGGCGGTCGAAATGAATCGTCCAGTTGGTGGTGAGGGTGGGCCGGGATACATCACTGAAAGTGACATCAACACTCTGATCGCCACCGATCACCATTTGTGGCCGGTTTGCTCCCAGGCGGAGCATGTCCAGCGTCGGCCCAGGGTTCGGAATGACGTTGAGCACCTGCACAGGATATCCGCTTAGCTCGGCATAGCACACCGCAATCAGCAACCAGTTAGGAGCGTAACTGAGGGGGGCTGTGCCGCGCTCCTGACGCAGCATGCCGTTGAACACCTCAAAGGTGCCCGGTCTGTTCCAGGAGGCTTCAAACGGCAAGAGACCATGGGCGTAGGTGGAGACGATGCGCACCTGGGCATCGTTGCGCGGCAGCAGGGCCGCGAACCGCGAGGAGCCGCTCTCATCCGGACCGTGGGTAAACGCCAGAAACACGTAATCCGGAAATGCCGGGCACACAATCTGCTGGTAGTGCCACGCAGAACTGCTGATATCGAAATTCGCCAGAGCGGCCTGCTTGGAAAGCTCGGCGCTCAAATTGGAGACGACCTCGTAGTCCGCCTGATTCATCTGGTTCGGCTCCAGGTGGTCGAGCGCAATCACCTTGGGCGAAGAGGAGAGAGAGGTGGTACCAATGGGAACCGGCGTTACCCCGGGAAAGGGTGCGTTCGTTGCGGTCGCTGTGAAGCCAGGAAAGAGATCCTGGGTGGCTGCCTGCGGCGCCTGTGAAAAAGCGCAAACGGCCTGGAAAGCGAGACTGACAAGCAGCAGAGGCCGGAGCATGGGGGGCATTGACTCCCCCACTCTACCACGCAGGTTGCCGCCCTCTCCGTGCTCTTGTCGCTGCTGAGCTTTACTTGATACTGAAAAAAAGGCAGCCCCGGTGTGCGGGGCTGCCCTTTCGTTTCTAGATCAGCGCGCGCGACGACGAGCTGCCGGCGCTTTAGCCGGTGGCTCACCGTCGCTCAGCGTGATCATCGGCGGGTTAGGAGTATAGGAATCGAACGTCGAGTCATAGGTGACAGTCGCGCCGATGGCAGGAAGGCTCTTCAGCGGGGTCTTCATGTTGATCGTGAAGTCCGCCTTCTTACTCTGCTTGTTGTCTTCCGTGACCGCGAGCTGGACCGATTCAGCGGTTGCCGAAATGACCGTGCCCGGCACTTGGACGCGGCGTGCCCTTCATGCACGTCCCAAACCTTCTGCGCGTCCTCAGGCTTGCCGTTGAAAAGGATGAATTCCTTATCGGCCAAGGCTCAGCGTCTTCAGATCCGGAGTGGAGGCAACGGTCTGTGCGGCAAGGTCGGCTGGCGAAGGTGGCGGCGGCGCCGGCGTGGGGTTGTATTCCGCGGGCGGAAAGAGATTGGCTTGGGCCAGGGCCTGGACGGCCGGATAGCCATCCATGCTGCCATGGTACTTGTTGTAGAAGTACTCCGCGGCCTTTTCGATCTGCGGCTTGGCCTGGGGCGGAGCGAATTGGGCTGCCCGGGTGAAAAACCACGCTGCGTTCTTCAGGTCGGGCGGGGTCTGCTGCGCATACGCCTGTCCCAGAAGGTAGGTGTCATTGAGTCCGGGGCCGCTCTGCGTCTGCGCCGGTTCCGGATAGGCTTTCAGCTCATTGGTGTAGGCTGCGATGGCTCCCGCGAAGTCCTTCTTGTTAGCGTCATCCTGCGCGATAGCGCTGTCGAAGATCGGCGCCGTCGCCGTCTTCAGTTTCTGAAGTCGGCATCCGCCATGTCGCCCGACTTGGTGGCGCTGAGGCCGGTCTGGGCCTGGGCGGCGGCTTTATCGAGAATAGGTTGCGCATCGGCTGGATTGGTCTTGGTCGTGGCTTGGGTCTTCTCGATGTAGACCGAAATGGCCAGGGCTCGCAGATTCCCAGGGTCGGACCGCAAGCAAGCCGGTCCGCGGTGCTCAGCGTCTTGGCCAGATCGCCCGTCTGCTGGTAGGTGGCCATGAGCATGTTCAAGCAAGTCGTTCTTGACCACCGAGTTGGGGTACTTGGTCAGAAAACGCTTCGATCGCCGCTGCCTTGGCAGCCGGCGTGGATTGGCCGACGGCGTTGGTGTAGTCGTTGTATTCGGCGGGATCTTTAATGGTGATCTGACCGGACTGAGCGCGCTTGGCCATAGACCATAGGAACGCTGCCTGGAAAGATAGTGGCCAAGGCCAACAAGGAAGCAAGGACGGACTTCTTCATGCAACGCTCCTAGGAGATGCGGGAATCAGGGAAACGCAGAAATCAGAAATCATGACGATACAGCCGCAAGTTTCTCATCTTGAATGGGATGCAAGCCGGAAAACTCGCAATGTGGGCTAAACGCTTTGATCCTTCGCCCTATGGTTCGACCTCAGTTGAGAAAAACTCAAGGTCTTTCCGATGAGCTGTGGAAGGATTATAGAAACCGTTGTCGCTTCTGACAAGTAAACGGAAGAATCACGTGACGGAAAGCAGCGAATCACTAAGGAGCAGACGATGACGGAAAACAGAAGTGATCCGGGCCCGGCAGATCCATTAGACAACCAGGTTGCGGTGGTCACCGGGGCGGCGCGCGGCATCGGGGAAGCCATCGCCATCCGCCTGGCACGACATGGGCGCAACCGTAGTCCTCACCGCCCGCGACCAGGCTCGCTTGGCGCAGGTGAAGACCGGCATCGAGCAGCATGGCGGAAAGGCCTTCGTGCTGCCTTGTGATCTGACGGATGCGAACGCCGTGGCCGCCTTGGGCGAGCAGGTCAGAAAGGAGCACGGCCGCTGCGACATTCTGGTCAACAATGCCGGCGTAGGTGTGCTGCGCAAACCACTCATCGATCTCCCGGTGGAAGAATGGGACAAGATGATGCATACCAACCTGCGCGCTCCCTACCTGATGATCCGGAATTTGGCCCCGTTGATGATAGCGGCAAAATCTGGCCATATCATCAATATTTCTTCGCTCGCGGGAAAGAATTCGCTGCCCGAGGGCGCCGCCTATTCCGCCTCGAAGTGGGGACTGAATGGCCTGACGTATTCGGTAGCCGAAGAATTGCGGCAATACAACGTGCGCGTATCGGTCATCGCTCCGGGTTCGGTCAACACGCACTTTGGCGGTGGCGGCAGTACCAAGGATCGCGGCCCGAATGATTCAGCCGGACGATGTCGCCCAGGTAGTGGCCATGCTGGTCACCCAGGCGCCCACCTCGTTCGTCAGCGAAGTTCTGCTCCGGCCAACGATGAAGCCGTAGTCGAGCGGATTCAGGTGGTAATGGTGTGTCTCACGCGGATGATCGTTTACGTTTTGCAGGGTACGGGCTTCAGCCGCACGTAAGCCTCGCAAAATCAACGGGGCTTTAGCCGGTGTCTGAGAACCAGGATTTACGAATTTTAGTCCCGCAGGGACGGCTGAAAGTTGTCCAGGATTGAATCGCGGCCTATTTCCAGCCGTCCCTACGGGACTCTTCAACGGTGCAAGCCGGCCCGGGACTGCGTCCTGGACTCGGAAAGCGCCTCGGTTCACCAACTACTGTTTATGAACCGTTGCCCTTTCCTTTGTCATCCCGAATGGTTGTGACTTTCTTGATCGTTCTTGTTTTTGGCACACCCCACCAGAATGTTTTTCAAAACTCCCACAAAACCGTCATCCTGAGCGAAGCGCCTCGCGGATCTATCGCCTACCAGAGGGTTTATAGCGCGTAGTCGAAGGACCCCGGCGATGCTTGCTGGTTGATGCTCTTCACCGCTTTCCGGCCGCTGACAATGGGCTCAATCGTTGAGACACGACCGTAATGCAAGCTAAAGGTCCTGGAAATTCGGAGTGTCCCGGTCGTTCTCGGCGGATTTGGGATTCCGCTGCCACTCCTCGCAACTTTGGGGTTTTGCTTCGTCCTTGTTGACCAACAGTCACGACTCGTGGAATCCCAGGGGCCGGTGATCAGTCGGGGGTAGGGCTGAGAACACCACCCTGGTACCGTAGAGGGCGAAGGAACGAGGCCTGCATTCAACTACTTACCTGGTCAAAGCGCAACCTTCGCAATAACCACGTGCCCCGAACGTTACTTGTAACGTTTGGGGGGTAGGACTAGCCTCTAAAGTGTGCCATTTTAGGAAGACCTACAGCTTCGGATCAACCAAGCAGCCCAGCCGCTGGAAATCAACAAAGCCCACTTCCGGCCTATTCGTTGGGTTGTGTACGGTTTATCCACAACATGTTGGGGTCGCCATGTTGCTTCCAGGAACACGATCGCTAGAGTCTTGCTAAGGCCAGTCGTCGTGCGCGCTCTCTAAGGCCAAAGGAACACGTCCATGCTGAAGCTTAAAAAGATCCAGATGCTGGGGTTCAAGTCGTTCTGTGATCGCACGGAGGTGACTCTCCCCGGCCAGGGGATCGCGGTTGTGGTCGGGTCCGAATGGCTGCGGCAAATCGAACATTCTCGACGCGGTGAGCTGGGTGCTGGGAGAACAATCAGCCAAGAGCCTCCGCGGGGCCAAGATGGAAGACGTCATTTTTGCCGGAACCCGGGAGCGCAAATCCCTGGGCATGGCGGAGGTTTCTCTTTCGCTCATCGATCCCGAAGCTTATGCCGAAGGCCCTCTGCTGGATTCGCCCGAAGCGAGCGACAGGCGAACCGGAGAAGACCGACTGGGACGAAGAGGAGATCCGGGCCGAGCGGGCTGCGGAGACAGAAGAGATCATCGCCGAGGTGCAGCCCGGAACCGTCATCGAAGGAGAACGGCCAGTAGAAGCGACGTCGACCGAAGGCGCGGACACGGAAACCGGAGCAGCCGCAGAACAGCGCGACCGAGGCACGGCAGAACCCGGTGGTGCTGAAGATTCGCCGCAGACGCTTCCAGCGGACAGCGGCGCGGCAGGGCGAGATCGTCGTCACCCGCCGCCTGTTCCGCACCGGCGAGAGCGAGTATCTGCTCAACGGCAAGCTTTGCCGCCTGCGCGATATTCAGGACATCTTCATGGGCACCGGCCTCGGCCCGGAATCCTACGCCATCATCGAGCAGGAGCGCATCGGGCAACTGCTGAGCTCCAAGCCGCATGACCGGCGCGCCATTATCGAAGAGGCCGCCGGCATTACCCGTTTCAAAACCAGAAAGCGGCTTTCCGAGCTTCGCCTGGAACAGGCCAAGCAGAACCTGGCGCGGGTCGACGACATCTTCGAAGAAGTCACGCGGCAGATGGGTTCGCTCAAGCGGCAGGCGGCGAAAGCCGAGCGCTATGCCGCACTGCGCGACGAGATGCGGGCCCGGCTGCGCGTGGTGCTGGCCAGCCGCATCACGCAGATGGATGCCGAGCAGGCGGCGCTGACGGTAGAGATCGCCGAACTGGGAACGCAGATCGAGCAGGGTGCGCGAGCAGGTGAGCGCGCTCGATGGTGAGTACTCGCCGGGCATGACGCGCGGCTATCGAATTGGACGTCGAGCGCGAAAGACGCCAACGCGCGCGCCAACCAGGCTTCCGTAGAACTGGAGCGCGCCACCACGCGGGAAATCGCCAACCAGGAACGCATCGCCGAATTGAAGACCCGCGCAGCCGCCGGTTCGGCGGAACTGGAGCAGGCACGGCTTCACCTGCAGGGACTGATCGTCGAGCGCGAGTCCCACCGGCATTTCCTGGAAACAGCAGCCGCCGAGGCTGCCGGTGTTCGTGAAGAATCAAGGCTGCGCCAGGCGCAGGCGCGCGACGCGGTCCGAAGCCGTCAGCGGCGCGGAACAGCGGCTGGAGGCGGCACGCCGCTACGCCATGCAGTTGCTCACCCAGGCTGGGCATGCGCGCAACCAGACCATGCATGCGGAAGAGTCCTTGACCGCGCTGGAGCAGGATGCGGAGCGGCTGGCCGGGGAAATTCACGCCGCCAGCAACGGAGCTGGCCTCGCTGGGCTCAGAACGCGGACAGGCTTCGCTCAAGTTCGAGTCGGTCACCGAACAGCTGCAGCGTCTCGAGATCCGAGCTGGTCACCCTGCGCGCGGAGACCGAGACCCGGCGGAGCGAAGAGAGCGCAACCAAGCTCGAAGGCGACCGCTTGCGCGCCGAAATGGCAACCCTGACCGGACGCCGCAATTCGCTGCAGTCGCTGATCCGCGAGCACAGCTATTCCACCGACACCGTGCGCAAGCTGCTCAAGTCAAATTCCCTGGGCGGCGGCCTGGCGCCGGTGGGCACGCTCGCCGACTTTCTGGAAGTAAGCGGCGAATACGAAACCGTAGTAGATGCTTTTCTGCGCGACGAGCTGAACTACATCGTGGTCACGAGCTGGGATGCCGCACACGAAGGCATGCGGCTGCTGAAGAGCGACGTCGATGGGCGGGCAACCTTCCTGGTTCATCCCGACGATTCCCAGGCCAAGTTCTCCTTTGCCGGAGACACTCTGGACGCCGAGCACAACAGTGTCGGCGTCAAGCGGCTGAAAGACTGCATCCGGGTGCTCGATGGCTTTGGCCGCTCGCTCGAAGTGATTCTGCCCAAACTGCGCGATGGTTTCGTCACTCCCGATGCGGAGTCTGGCAAAATCCCTGGCCCTGGAAAATCCCAACGCCTTCTTCCTTGCCCCCTCCGGCGAGTGCTTTCACAACGTCACCGTCACCGGCGGTAAGCCCAGCGTGGAGGGTCCGCTGGCGTTGAAGGGCGAGCTGCGCGAGACCCAGAAAAGGCTGGACCTGGTCGAAGCCGAGCTGGGCCGTGCGGAAATCACCGCCGCTTCCCTTGCCCGGCTGTTGAGCGAGTTAGCGGCCCAATCGGAAAGAATCAGCGAAGAGCGGCGCAATGCGGAGCGGGAAAGCGCCAACCAGAGCGCAGCCCTGCGGCAAATGGATGCGGAAGTGGCCCGGCTGGAGCGGCGGCTGGATGACTGGGTAGTGCAGAGCGAGCGCAACAAAGATCTGCGCGGCGTTCGCCAGGCGTTGATCGAAGAGAAGCGCGAAGAGGCTGGCGCGCCTGGAAGCCGAGCATGACGCAGCCGAAGTCAAAGTCAACGAGCTGCAGCAGAACATGGAGGAGTTGCGCCGCCAACGCGAGGAGGCGCAGCAGCAGGCAGCGAGCGTCTCCGCAATCCTGGCGGGGTTGGAAGAGCGCAGCCGTGGTGCGGAAGCGGCCTTCACCCGCATCGATCGCATGTACGGCGACCTGGAGCGGCGGGTCAATCAGCTGGAGCAGCAGCTGGCCTCGGCCACCGCGGAAGAACAGCAGCGCACCCGCGAGAACGAACAACTGGCAGTGGAGCGGGAGCGCTTGACCGAAGTGCGCCGAAGCGCGCTGGAAGAAGCGGCGCAATCCACCGAAGAGGCCAGGCTGCTGCGCGAGCAATTGAAAGAGCTGGAGCACAACCTCAAGGCCCTGCGTGCAGAAATGGATAGCGTTCCGCGAGGCGCGCAGCACGCGCAGCGCACACTCGGCCAAGCTGGCCGTGGAGCTCGAATACATGGAAGCGGCCTGCGTCAGCGACCTGGGGATCGAAGCCTCGGAACTGCGCCAGCCAGCAGGATGTGACCCGCCTGGAAGGCGAAGCGCTGAGCGGAAGAGGACGAGGCCTGCCGCGGCTTGAAGCAGAAGCTGGAAGCCATGGGCCCGGTCAACATGATGGCGCTCGAAGAGTACCAGGAGACGGCGGACCGCCACGGCTTCCTCGAAACCCAGCGCAAAGATCTGATCGATGCGATTGAGAACACGCAATCGACCATCCGCGAGATCGATCAGATTACCCGGCAGAAATTCGACGAGGCCTTTGCCCGCATCAACCAGAATTTCACCAAGACCTTCACCAGTCTCTTCGGCGGCGGTCAGGGCTTCATGCGCTTGACCGATGAAGAGAATACTGCGGAAAGCGGCATCGACATCGTAGCCTCGCCGCCAGGTAAGAAGCTGCAAAATGTATTGTTGCTCTCCGGCGGCGAGAAGGCGCTGACGGCGCTGGCGCTGCTGGTCGGCATTTTCGAATACGCGCCCAGCCCATTCTGCGTGCTGGACGAAGTCGATGCTCCGCTGGATGAGACCAACGTGGGCAGGCTGGCGGAGATGCTCAAGAGCATGAGCAGCGAAACGCAGTTCCTGCTGGTAACCCACTCCAAGCGCATGATGACCGCGGCTGACCTGATCTATGGCGTAACCATGCAGGAGCCGGGAGTTTCCAAGCTGGTTTCGGTGCGCCTGGGCGGGGAGGAAGTAAGCCACGGCCGCACCCGCGAACGGGTGCAGGAGCGTCGCTTGGCCATGGCGTAACCGCGCGGCGCCATGTTCTGCCAAATCAGCGATCCGCCCACAATCGACTTGACGTGGATGTCCAAAATGCGATGCCCACCTCGCTGCGCCAAGCGTGTGCGACTTTTCCTGCGTTGACAAAGCCGTCGCCACCTCGGACAATCGGAAAGTCATTCCTCTCCCGAGGCGGAACCTTTGCCGACGCTCATCGCAACCGAATTCGAAGACCTGCAACTGTATGCTCGAGGTAAGGTCCGCGATCTGTATGCGGTGGGAGATCTGCTGCTCATGGTGGCGACCGATCGAATTTCGGCCTTCGATTATGTGTTGCCCACGGGAATACCGGGCAAAGGCCGCGTCTTAACCCAAATTTCTCTCTTCTGGTTCGACTACCTCAGCGATCTCGTTCCCAATCATCTGGTTACGGCGGATGTAGAGAAATATCCCGCAGAGTTGAAGCCTTACCAGGATGAGTTGCGTGACCGGTCCATGCTGGTGAATCGCGCCCGGATGTTTCCCGCTGAGTGCGTGGTTCGCGGATATCTTTCCGGCTCCGGATGGAAGGACTACAAGCGAACCGGACAAATCTCCGGGATCTCGTTGCCGTCCGGCTTGCGCGAATCGGAGCGTTTGCCGGAGCCGATTTTCACTCCTGCGACCAAGAGCATGAGCGGCGAGCATGACGAAAATATTTCTTTCGACCAGATGGTGGCGCGCTTGGCGGTAACCATGCGGAGGAACTGCGCCGGCTGAGCCTCGCGATCTATGCCAAAGCAGCTGCTCATGCACGTGAGCGGGGCCTGATTCTGGCCGATACCAAATTCGAATTTGGACTGACCGCGAAAGGCATCGTGCTGGCAGACGAAGTGTTGACGCCAGACTCTTCCCGCTTTTGGCCCAGCGAAGGATATCGCCCTGGAGCGGCGCAGCCTTCGTTCGATAAGCAATTTGTGCGCGACTATCTGGAGGCAGTGGGTTGGAATAAACAGCCGCCCGCGCCGGAGCTCCCGGAAAACGTTGTCCGCAAGACGCAGGAAAAATATGAGCAGGCGTTAGAGTTGCTGACCGGCCCCGCGCTTTAGGAACCGTAAGAATGAATTTGGCCGACCTGCTGATCGTGATCGTTCTGGTAGTATCTGTGGTCTCTGCTTTCGTAAAGGGGTTTTTTGTCGAGGTCTTTTCCTTGGCCGGTGTCATTCTTGGGCTCTTCATCGCTGCAGCAAACTACGGAGGATTCTCACTCTGGGTTCTGCGCGTGGTCCACAACCGCGAGGCGGCGAACCTGATCGCGTTCCTGCTGATTGCGCTGTCGGTGATGTTGGTGGCGGCCCTTGTGGGTCGTTTGCTGCGTGGCTTGTTTCGCGGGCGTCGGCTTGGGTATTGTAGATCGACTACTCGGTGCAGTGTTTGGGTTGGTGGAGGGTTGTGTGGTGGTCACGCTGGTCCTGATGGGCATGGTGGCATTTTTGCCTCGCCAGGATTGGTTGAGTAATTCCCGTCTGGCCCCGGTCTTTTTGACCGCGGCTCACGGCGGTTCACAGGTCGTACCGTTTGCTTTAGGGGAAGAAATCCGTCAGGGCTTGCAAGCGCTCCGGATGAGTCAACCTAGTTGGTTGAAACCGAGTTCGGAAGTTCATTTCAACACTGCCCAAACACAAACCCGGCAGTCGAGCGGGTAGGAAAGAGAAAGAGGTTTTCGTGAAACGTGAGCTGGATAGTCTTGTGACGCAAATGCACGCCGGCGGCATTCAGTACGACGAAGCAGTGCGTGAGTTCAAGCGGCGCTTCATTCTCGAAGTCTTGTCGCATCACAGGGGCAACCAGTGCAAAGCAGCGCGGGAGCTGAGCATGCACCGCAACACGCTTCGCCGTACCATCGCGGAACTGAAACTCGATCCGGAACAAATTCGCAATGGACTCAAGCGTCCGCCCCGAGCGGAACGCCCTGCTCCCTTTGACAACAAACAGACGGTGCGCAGCTAGTGTTGCAGCAAGCCGGCCGGGTCGAAACGGCGCCGGCTGAGGGCCTGGTGAACATCCGGGAAGGATTTCGCTGGGACGACTGCGACGCTTATCTCTTCGACATCGATGGAACCCTCCTGCACGCTCAAGGTGGCGTACACACCGACGCCTTTTCCTGGAGCGTAGAGGCGGTGATGGGCCATCCGCTCTCGATGGACGGCGTTGCGGTGCACGGCAGCACCGATACCGCAATTCTTCGCGATGCCTTTCGCCTCGCGGCGATCGAAGACCACCTTTGGCAGCCCCGTCTCGAGGAAATCCTGGAGAGCATGCGGGCCAGAGTGCTGGATCAGCGGGAAGCCATGAGCGTAACCGTGATGCCCGGCGTCTTGTCGATGTTGGCTCATCTCAAAAGCCGCGGCAAGCTCCTGGGTGTGGCCACCGGCAACCTGGAACAAATCGGATGGTTGAAGATCGAGATCGCGGGGCTACGCGACTGGTTCAGTTTTGGCGGCTTCAGCGACCGTCATGCTCTGCGCTCCGACATGATTGCCAATGCGCTCGCTGGAGCGCGGAAGCTTGCGGGCACCCATGTCAAAGTATGCGTGGTCGGTGACACGCCATCGGATATCGCCGCTGCGAAAGCGAACGATCTGCCGACGATTGCCGTGGCTACAGGAGTCTTTTCCTATCAGACCTTGCTTCAGCATCAACCCGAGGTCTGCACCAGTACCCTTCGGGCGCTGCTCTAGACTCGATTCCCTCGGAAATGGTAACTTGCCCAATTCCTGGGTCATACCTAGGATGAATTTATGCGTCTAGTCCATCTGCTTGCCGCCTGGTGCGCCCTTACCCCCCTTGCGGGCTATGCGCAGCAGACGCCGCCGGCGGTTTCCTCGGCGCCCCCGCCATCGGCCCGGCAGACCCGGACCGCGGAAAAGTTCTATCTGCAGGGCGTGCGCGCCATGGAAAAGGGCGATGTGGATGCGGCGGAGAAGGCGTTTGCCAAGGCCTCCAAGGCGGATCCTTCGAACCACGACTACGCCCTCGACTTGCAAATCGCTCGCCAGCACAGCGTCACCAAACTGGTACAGGACGCTGACAAGGCTCGCATCCTGGGACAAGATGAGGTCGCTCGCGCCAAGCTCGCCCAAGCCCTGGCGCTCGACCCCAAGAATCCGGAGGTCGCCCAGCATATCGAAGACCTGGCAAATCTGTCCGGACTCCCACCCGACACGGTGACCGCAAACTTCGCCCCTGCCATTGAACTGAAACCGAAGCCAGGGAAACAAAGCTTTCACTTCCGGAGCACCGAGCAGCAAGTGCTGCGACGGGTAATCGAAGCCTACGGCCTGCGCATGGTGGACGACGGTTCCCTGGCGACCAAGACCATCAACTTCGACGCCGACGACGTGGATTTCGCCCAGGCTGCGCACCTGCTGGGCCTGGTGACTGATTCGTTCATGGTGCCGCTCGACCCGGCCCGCGTCCTGATCGCCAAAGACAACAAGGAAAACCACGAAAAATACGACCGCTTATCGCTTGAAACCCTCCGCCTGCCCGGCCTCACACCCACAGAATTCAGTGACATGAGCAACCTGGCTAAAAACGTACTCGGCATCCAGCAAGCAGTTGTGCAGCCGGAGTCGGGCACCCTGACGGTGCGCGCACCCGCCTCGAGTCTTCAGGCGCTGAATCGAACCCTGGCGGATCTCCTGGACGGCAAAAGCGAGGTTCTGCTGGAGGTAAAGATCTACGAGGTGGCGAATACGCGGACCCGCCTGGTCGGCGTCCAGCTGCCGCAAACAACGACTGTTTTCAATGTATCCACGCGAATTAAACAGCGTACTCTCGCAAAACTCGAGCCCTGGTGCAGCAAATCATCTCGAGCGGCCTGGCAAGCGCCGGGGACTTCGCCGCCATTGCCGCCATTCTGATCGCCTCCGGTGAGGTGACCAGCTCAATCTTGACCCAGCCATTTGCCACTTTCGGCAACGGCCTGACTTTGACTGGGCTTACCAGCAACGGGATCACGGGAAACCTGAGCCTGAACACGACGGACACGCGCTCGCTCGACCAGGTCCAGCTCCGGCTCGACGACAACGCCGAAGGAACCATTCGCAGCGGCACGCGGTATCCGATCACCACGTCCAGCTATTCGAGCATTGCCGCCTCGTCGGTGAGTATTCCAGGAATTACCAGCGCCGGCCTGTCCAGCGTTTTGAGCGGGTTGGGAATCAGCGCCAGCAGCCTGGCCAGCGTCCCGCCCATTCCCCAGGTGCAGTATCAGGACCTCGGATTGACCCTGAAAGTCACTCCGAGGATTGAGCGCAATGACGATGTGGTGCTTGAAGCTGGATCTCAAAATTCAGGCGCTCCAGGGCGCCAGTCTCAACGGCTTCCGGTGCTTACCAATCGCAACTACACTGCCGACATCCATCTGCGTGGCGGAGCCAGTGCGCTGGTGGTGGGCGACCTTACCCGGCAGGAATCGAATGCCGTGAGCGGCACCCCAGGCCTCACGGAACTGCCGGGCTTTGCGGCGCTCAGCAGCACCACCAAGGAGTTCGATGTGAGCAACCTGGCCATTCTGGTCACCCCGCACATCCTGCGGCGACGGCATAGTGACCTGACCGGACCCCTGATTCCCCTGCCCCACCACATCTGAATTAATCTCACATGCTGGATGAATTGTTTACCCTATCAAACAGCTACCAATAGGCTTATAGATCCTTAAGCCGGCCCCGCGACGAATTCTTGAGGCGCACTTGAAAGCCGCCCACAAAAGGGTGCATTCTATAGGTCCCCCCAAAGACACCTGAGAAATGTCTCAGAGGCAAAATGACAGGCAAACTTCTGGTCCTCACCCCGTTTCTGTTCATGTTGACTTCGTGCCAGCAGGAACAGCTTTCGTTGCCCGTCACCCATGCAGCCTCGACCCAGGAGGCTCATTCCGAAATACAACGTCCCCGCGTCGAACCGGTCGACCAGCCTCCTCCTATAAAGAACTGTTACGCGTACATTCTTTTGCGGCCCAGAGACCAGCGCGCGATGGCAGTGCAGGCCCGGCTCAAGAAAGCCGATGTGATGAGCGGCAGCCTTTGGTTCGCACACGGTCACAGTCGACCTGCTCGGCGACCACGCCAATATCCTGTCCCTGCAGTTCCCTGTCGTATGGCCGGACCAGCCGTCTTACCTGATCGCATCAGGTCGGTGGTGGAGGATTACTTCTCCACGCCCGACGTTGAGGACTACATGTGCAATCGGGGTTTGCCGAAGTCAGGTGGCCGGCCGGGGCATGAACGACCGGCGCGTTCATCCCATCTGGACGGCGCGCGTCACCAGCGAGGCCTGGTGAAAGATGCGCCAGACGAGGAAGCCTCTGTTCGTTGAGGCCTGGTTCAGACCTCAAGCCCGATCGAACGCATAAGGGGCAGCGCATTGCTGGTCTGGACTATGCCCGGATAGAGCTTGTAATCGAAGTGCAGCTGCCCGTCTTCCAGATGGTCTTCGAAGTGGCAGTTGATGGCCTTCGATCCGATTTCCTCAGGAATCGCGGTCAGAGCCAGGTCATGCGTGCTCACCAATCCCACTGCGCCGCGCTCCACCAGCTTGGTGACGAACGATCGGGTTCCGATCAAGCGATCGTGCGAGTTGGTTCCCGAGAGCAACTCGTCCAGTAGAAAAAGCACGGGCACCGGGCCGCGGGTCAGATCCATGATCTGCTTCAGCCGATGGATCTCGGCATAGAAGCGCGAGATGCCACCTTCGAGCGAATCCAGAACGCAGATCGAGGCGGTGACTGCCAGAGGCGAAAGCTTCAGCCTGGCTGCGCGCACCGGCGCGCCGCTCTGTGCCAGCACGGCATTCACTCCGATGCCGCGCAGGAACGTGCTCTTCCCTGCCATGTTTGGGCCGCTCACGATGATGAGCTGAAGATCGCGGTCCCAAGTGGAGATCGTTGGCTACCGCCCGGTCTCGCGGGATGAGCGGATGGGCCAGCCCCTCGGCTTCGAAGCAGGGAGCTTCGTCGACAAATTCAGGAAACACATCCTCGGGATGCTCGTACGTGTAGCCTCCCAGCGCCGCCAGCGCTTCCAGCTCACCTACTGTTTCCAGCCAGACCCGGAGCGATGGTCCGAAACGTCGACGCCAGCTCTCGGTTGCAAGAACAAATTGCAGCCGATAAAAGATCACGGGATCGAAAATGCGCACGAAAAGGTTGTGCGCCGATTCGAGATACTCCACTCTGCGATTGAGTTTGGCGATAGCCTGCGAGGCGAAAATTCCCGACTGCTTGAGCTGAGCCTGCAGCTGCAGCAGTCTGGGACTGGTGAAGGGCTCGCGCTCAAATGCAGCTAGTACCTGGGAGAGGAGATTCAGGTCGCGGCCGGCCTCCTCGGCTGCGTGCGCCGCCTCGACTCGAGCGGCGCCCGAAAGCGATAGGAAATCCCCAGGTTGAGCAGGCGTCATGGCAATCACCAGCAACTCCCACGCACCCCAAAAATGCCACGCCAGCAGGCTGAGGGCCCAGACATACGCCGAGCACCGGGATGACGATGCGGATCAAGCCGGACGGGAAAATCAGCTTGCGCTTCTCCCCAGTCAGCCAGTAGTGCCGGGCGCACTCCCGACTTCACATCTTCTCCCAGGACAGCGAGGCTTTCACGAAACCCCAAGCGGCCGCTCAGCTCGATGGCAGCCGCTTGGCGGGCGCGGACCTCATCCGGGGCAGCCGCTGCCAGCAGCCATCGCGCCAGGGCTTCCTCGCCTGCACGGGTACGCGCCGTGCACAGCAGCTCAAAAATGGAGGCTCGTCCGAACAGATCAAGGTCACGCGCGTAGGGGTGCGAAGGCTCGAGGAAACGTTCGCCGGTGAATCCCCTTCCCGGCCCAGCTGCCATCGAGCCGCGCCAACCCCTGCTCATAAAACCTGATGGCGCGGGAGCAACCGTTAACCGCACGGATAAGCCGGCCGATGCATCACGGCGAGCACGACAAAGATCGCGACCGGGATCAGCAGCAGCAGATCGGTCCGGCTGAAGTGGCTAAGCCGGAACAGAATCCAGCCCAGACAGAACGCGGCCAGCGCAAGTTGCGAGTACCCGGCCAGCCGTTCCCGGCGATTGAAGGCGGAGCGGCGCGCCGACAACTCCCAGCGCCGGGAGTATTCGGCTCGCGGCGCAGCGAGGTACGGTTCACTGATCCTCAGGCCGTCGCCACACTTGTGCAGGGGCTCTCGCAGCGAGGGAGCCGGTTTAGCAGCCGGAGCCGGTGGCGCATGGCGGAAGCGGCACACCATCCAGCTTCGCCTGGAACTCGATGATCTTCTGCAGCATCTCGTAAGGAATTCCGGTCAGCGGCAATCCGCGGCCATTGACAAAAATCGTAGGCGTTTGATTCACGCCCACCGTTCGCCCAGAGCGCGCGAGGCATCGATGGCTTGCTTGGCCGCCGGGGTTGCCGCGCAGGCAGCGATCTTAGCCGGATCCTGGCCTGCCTTGGTCTCGGCATCCTTCAGAGTCTGCGTCCGACAGTGGCCGGCGTGAGCCCCGCCTGCGTCTTCAAAGAGCGCATCGGAAAACTTGAAGAAGGCCTCATTGCCGCCGGCTTTGGCAACACAATACCCGTGGGTCGACGCCTTGAGCGCCTCGGTGTGGATCTGGGTCAGCGGGAAATCCTGGTAGACAAAGTGGGCGCTGGGATAGTCCGCCAGCAACTTGGCGACGATGGGCTGTGCTTCCTTGCAGTGGGGGCATTCGAAATCAGAGAACTCCACAAGCTCCAGGGCTTTGGATGCGCCGCCCTTGGACGGGCCGTTGGCATCCGCCTGCAGAATCTCGCGATAGGTCTGAAACGGCTTGGAACCGAAAGGGAGCAGCGAATCGGCGACCAGGAATTTCCCATCCGGCAAAGTGAAGAACGAGAGCTGCGCGGTCTGATCCTTAGGGCCGGGAGTGGCCGACTTGACCAGGACCAGCACACGGCTCACGCCCGGCGCCGGCGTGGGCAGGATAGCCTGGATCTGCCATACGCGGCGTGCTGTCATATCCCCAGAATGCGTGGAGAAAATCTTCCACCGTCTGCTTGGTGGGCGTGGTCGCGGTAAAGTTTGCCGGGTCGACCGGAGGAAATGGGGCCGCCTGGGCAGGCGGCGGCGCGAGGGCACGGTCAAAACGCCGATTGGACGGCGCGGAGGGCGTGCGGAGCAGAAGGAGCCTGCGGGGCTGGGTTCTGGGCCAGCGCGCATGACCTGCGCTGCTGACTGCCAGAACAAAAAGACATAGGGTTGTACGAAGCTGCATTCAATTCCTCTCTCGATGTTGCTTATACCTGAACTTTAACGGCGATGGGAAAACGGCGCCCCATGCCAAAAGACTTGCTGGTGACCTTGAGCACCGGCGCCGCCTGCTGGCGTTTGTATTCGCTGCGCTCGACCAGCTTGACTACCTGACAGACTGTCGCCAGATCGAAATGGTATTCGGCGGCAATCTGCTCCGGGGTTTCGTAGCGCTCGACGTAGGCTTGCAGAATGGGATCGAGCACCTCGTAAGGTGGTAGAGAATCCGTATCCTTCTGCCCCGGACGAAGCTCTGCCGAAGGCGGCTTCTCCAGGATAGGCTAGCGGAATGACGTCGCGCTCCCGGTTGAGATAGCGGCAGAGCTGGTAGACCTCCGTCTTGACCACGTCGCCGATCACCGCCAGAGCACCCACCATATCGCCGTAGAGCGTGCAATAGCCCACCGACATCTCCGACTTGTTGCCGGTGGTGAGCACCAACGCGTTGAACTTGTTGGAAAGCGCCATCAGCAGATTTCCGCGTATGCGCGACTGGATATTTTCCTCGGTAATGTCCGGCTGCCGGCCGGCGAAGAGGGGCGCCAGGGCCTTGGTGTACTGCTCGAAAAGATCATGAATGGCGATGGTGGTATAGCGAATACCGAGGTTGTCTGCCAGCGCGCGGGCATCGTCGATGGAGCCGGCGGAGGAATACTGGCTGGGCATGCCGATGGTGGTCACATTCTCTTTGCCCAGCGCATCGACGGCGATGGCGGCAACCAGCGCAGAATCTACGCCTCCGCTCAAACCTACGAGCACCTTGGAGAAACCACACTTGCGCACGTAGTCCCGGGTGCCCAAAACCAGGGCTTGATAGACGGCGGCATCTTCGGCTGGATCGACCGGACGGCGATCGCCGGTGAGCGCGGTGCTGTCGAAAATAGACCAGGTCCTCGGCAAACGAGCGCGCCTGGGCAATGATCGAGCCATCAGGGCCCAGGGCAAAACTGGCTCCGTCGAACACCAGGCTGTCATTCCCACCCACCTGGTTGACCATGACGACGGGTGCACGGTGCCGTTGGGCAATCGCGGCCAACATGCGGTGACGCAATTCCCGCTTACCCCGGTAGTACGGGGAGGCGGAAATGTTCAGGATGAGCGATCCGCCGCCGCGCATCAACTCTTCGATCGGGTCGACGGAGTAGAGGCGTCTGGGCCAGAAGAGCTTATCGTTCCAGGCATCTTCGCAGATGGTGAGGGCAAGCCGTTGATCCCCGAGGGTGTATAGATTCTGATTTTCCGCGGGGGCAAAATAACGTTGCTCGTCGAAGACGTCATAGAAGGGCAGGAGCCGCTTGGACTGGACGAACTCGACGGCGCCGTTGCGCAGCAGTGCCGCAGAATTCACCACGTGTTTGCCAGACTCCTGGGGCGCCTCGGTGACGTAGCCGCAAATAATGGTGAGGGGGCGGCCGGTAGTAGCCGTGGCGGCAATCTCGGCAATGGCCTCGCCCGCTCGTGCGACGAAGGATGGTTTCTCCAGGAAGTCGGCAGGTGGGTAGCCACAAACTGCCAATTCCGGGAACATGACAATGTCTGCCTGGGCGTTTGAAGCTTCCCCTGCAAACTCGATAATTTTCTTTGTATTCCCTTGAAAATCCCCAACCGTGGGGTTGATCTGGGCGAGAGCGATCTTCACTGTTTCAGTTTAGCAACCCACGGTAGAACCCCACCGCATCAAGCCCCATGAGGGGCGAAACAATCCAGAGCCCGGCACGGAAGTGCCGGGAAACGGGAAACGGGAAACGAGCCCGAGTCCCCTTCAGGGGACGGCACAAACCTCCTTCAAATATCTATAAATTCCATTTAACGCGCCTTTCACCCGACGCTTAGACGGATAAGCCAGGATGGGTGAAGGTACCTCATAATGGCCTGCTCGTATGTGAGTCATTACGTTCATATCGTGTTCGGTACGAAAGACCGCGTGCATTTAATTCGCGAGGAGATTCAACCGAAGTTATGGGCATACATGGCAGGCATCGCCAAGGGCCACGGCATCCACGCGGTGGCCATTGGGGGCTTCGTCGATCATGCTCACGCGCTGATCGATCTGGGCGCTATCCTCGGGATCGCAAAAGCAGTACAGGTGTTGAAAGCTAACTCGGCGCGATGGATGAAAGAACACGGTAGTGCGCGTTTCGAATAGCAAGAGGGGTATTTTGCCTGTAGCGTCAGCAGGTCGCAGGTGGCCATCATCCGGCAATATGTTGCGAATCAAAAAGACCATCATTCCAGAATGGATTTCACGAAGGAGTTCGCCTTGCTGGCGAAAAAACACGGATTTGAGATGGGGGCTGGGGATTAAGGGGTGATACGGGGAGCGTTGCTAACCTTAAAGGGGCCTGCAGGCCACTCTTCAGGATTTTCGGAGGCATTTCACTTTTTTTCGCTGCGCTGCGCCTTAGTAAGTGAAGGCGGTTGATGAAAACGCCTTCCACAGGAGAATCCACCATGCGCAGCTCAATGACGTTGAAAATTCCCGCAGGCTTGATCGCCGCCGTTCTCGCTGTTGCCTCCTCGACAACAGCCGCCAAAGCACAGGATGCAGGATTTGCGGCCAAAATGACCGTGCCCTTTGCCTTTCAAATCGCTTCCGGCCAACGTTTGGCTCCCGGCACCTACACCATTCGCATGAATGGCGAACAGTCCATGATCATCCGAAGCAACACCACGTCTGGCGTGGCCATCACCCAGCTGGCTAATGACGGCCAGCCGGCCGCCCAGGGGAAAGCCGTATTCACACATTACGGCGACCGGTACTACTTGCGCTCGGTTTCGGTTTCGGGTACCTCGAGCCACCTTATCTGTGACAGATCGAAGGCCGAACGGCAATCGCAGATTGCCGCCAATCAACCAGGGAGTGCCGTCGAAGTGGCCACTCTGAACGCAGGACGATAACGCTATGCCACAGACAATGCATCGCTACTGTTCCCACGATGAGCAGTAGCGATGTTGAGCTCGGCGAGCGGAAAGGTCCAGCTTCATTGCGGCCAACGCAGGAAATAAATCTGCGCTGCGCCGGTGCGGCTCATGATCGCCGGTTGCCCTGTGGGCGTGAGGCTCACAAAAGTTTCTGTAGGGTAGGCCGGATTAATACCCTCCACGCCGCTTAACTTCTCCCAATCGCCTTGAGGAATCGTCATGCGGTAGATGCCATCGTCCGCTTTCCCCAGCAAGAGACCCATATATAAGGAACGGCTATCCGCTGCCCAGGTCCAAAAACCCCAATTCCCCGGAAACGAACGCAACCGCTTCCACGTCTTCGTGGCCGTAGAAAAAACGGACATGGCCGCAGGATTTTCCGTCATGGCTACCAGGTATTTTCCATCGGGTGACCAGGAAGGATAGTAGTATCCCTCCCCCATGGACATTGGGGAGATCCGCCGGGTAGCCAGATCAATCGATTCGATTCTCGGCACCTTATCCGGCACCGGAAAATAACTGAACTCAATTGTCTTCCCGTCGGAGGACCAGGTTGGAGCGATGGGAGTGTCGCCGTCGGGAGTTAGTTTTTGCGGAGCGCTGCCATCCGATGACACAAGAAACAGATTCTTCCAGTTGGAATAAGCCAGCCATTTGCCATCGGGCGACCACTGTTCCATCACCGCATAGGAGTTGGTGAGTTGCAGTTTTTCGCTTCCGTTCAGCCTGCTCTTCCACAATTTTTTGCTTGGATAATCGGTATATGCCATCCACTGGCGATCAGGCGAAATCACAAACTGCAGCATGGAAAGGTCTTCCAAAAACGGAACCAGGCTTTTTAAACGCGGGTCGTAGGCCCGCATTCTGCCCTCGTCCATCCGGGCGAGCACAAACAAGCCGCGGCTATCGCGACTTGGGGCGTCCGCCAGGATAGGAATCTGGTTGCCGGTGATTCGGACCGGATCCGGCTTCTTCCAGAACTCAAACCAGCGGCGCGCCACCAACTCGTACACATTCGAGCGCCCCTCGCGGTTGGACGAGAACAGAAAGTGCCGTCCGTCTGGTGTCCATTGGCCAGAATACTGATCGGCATCCGCAGGCCAGGCGAACTGCAATGGATGTGCGTTCCGCCCATCGGCGCCCATACGCCACAGCCGGGCTGTGTCGGGATAACGACCGACCGTTACGCTGAGTTGGCGGCCATCGGGCGAGAAGGCGAGATCGCTCAATTCCGTCGACGCCTCCCAAATCCTGGTCAGATTCTCACCATCCACGCCGATTCTGTAGAGGGTTTGCTCGTCGGTAAACACAACAAAGAGTCCGTCCGGAGACCACTTTGCCGAGCTCGCCAGGTGATCACTTAGTTTCCGTGGAGTTCCACCCAACATCGCGGTTGTCCACAACGTGCCACGGCCCAGCGTATCCTCCCCGTCGGGCTTTATACCGAGTGCCTTTGCGCCGTCGGCTGAGATATCGAGTAACAACATGCCGGGCTCGAGGATGTGCATCGGCACAACAGGGCCGCCGCCCACCGCCATCTCAGACGGCGTTCCCCGGCTGGCAAAGTACAGGCGCGACCCATCGGTGAACAGCGGCCCCTCTTTAGGTTCCGAAGACGAGGTGATCTGGGTTGACTCAAGCGGCCCGGAAACAGGAGACGGCGTTTTGAGGACCAGGAGTCCAACCGCAAGCAGCGCGGCGAGGGCAACGGCTGCATAGGCAACAACTTTGCGACTCCGTACAGAGAAGGGTGCGACCGTTGCGGCGCCGCTCTGACCGGGCCATGCCCGCTCGAAGGCTCGTAATCGGGTCTCCGGGTCCGCCGAAAGGAAGCCTTCCACGGCTTGTACGAACTCAGCCGGCTCGCGGGTCGCGCGTAGAGACGGCGACGGTGAGAGAGCCAGTCCCCCCTCCGATTCAATGGGCCGTTCACCCGTCAACACCTGGTGCAACACAACCCCCAGGGCGAACAGGTCTGTGGCTTTGGTGGGGCGGCCTCCGCGCAATAGTTCGGGCGCGAGGTAACCGGGAGTTCCGGCGATCACACCGGATCCGAACAGGGTGTTGGCTGCTTCGTGGGGGCGGGCCAGGCCAAAATCCATGATGCTGACATGCAGGCCGGAACTGCCGGTCTCCAATATGACGTTATTCGGCTTGAGGTCGCGATGAATGACGCCTCCGGCGTGCAGCGCCGCCACGCCGGCCAGCAGTTGCTTACAGATATCCGCCGCTTCACCGGCCTCCAGCTTTTCGCGCCGCTCCAAGCGGGCATAAAGTGTCTCCCCCTGCAACAACCTCATGGTCAGAAACAGAAAGGGAGGAGCCGGCTGGTCGCAGCGAAAGATTTCGTAGATGGGGCAGAGATTGGGGTGAACCACCTTACGCGCGAGAAGCACTTCCTGCTCGAAGCGGGCCGAGGCGGTGGCATCGCCGGCAATCTCGGGCCGGATGATCTTTAGAGCGACGCCGGCATCCTGAAGAAACTGGTCTCTGGCCTCATAGACCTCGCCCATCCCGCCGCGGGCAATAAACCGGACAATGGCAAAGCGGCCGGCAATGAGCTCCCCGGTGTGGAAGCGGCCAAGGGTGCGGGCTGGGCCCACCGCAGACACGGTCCCGGCGCCATCCGGCGTAAAAGCCGGTGCCCCAAGGAAACTACCGGCGCGCTCATCCTGCAGCAGCAGTTGTTCGAGCCGGCGGCGCAGGTCCGGATCATGGCCGCACATCCGCTCGACGAAAGCCGATCTGCCTTCCGGAGGTAACTCCAGCGCTTCCCCAAACAATTCCTCGGCAGACTGCTTTGGGTCGGTCATAATCTCGAACGAACAAGCGCATCCAGGATGGGTGAACTATATCAGGAGGTATGGATGGGAGACGACGGCGGACAAGTGACACAACTGCTTAAAGCGATGCGGTCGGGCGACCCCCAAGCCGCCCAGGACTTGCTGCCGTTGGTCTACGCGGAGCTGCACCGGTTAGCGAAGTCGTATATGCGCCGTGAGCGGCCCGACCATACCTTGCAGGCAACCGCACTGATTAACGAGGCCTACTTGCGCCTGGCCGGAGAGGAAATCGATTGGAAGAATCGCGCCCATTTTATCGGTTTGTCTGCCCAGGTCATGCGACGGGTGCTGATCGATTACGCCCGGGCGCACAATGCCGAACAGCGCGGTGGCGGGTTACAGAGGGTAGAAATGCAGGACGAGCTGGCCATCTCCCCGGACAAGCTGGATCAAGTGCAACAGATCGATCACCTGCTGAAAAAACTGGAAAAGGAAAATCCGAGGCAGGCCAAGGTAGTTGAACTACGTTACTTTGGTGGACTTAACTTCGAAGAAATTGGTGAGCTACTCAAACTTACCTCACGAACTGTAAAGACCGATTGGGCTTTGGCGAGAATCTGGCTCCACGACCAACTCCAGCCAGGTACGAAGCCCCTCAAAGAGCCACAGGAATAGCTTCGGTTTCATTTCACTCTTTTGGCCCGGGCTGCGCCTCAGTAAGTGAGGGCGGTTAGTGAAACGCCTTCCACAAGGAGAAACCACCATGCGCAACTCAATGAGGTTGAAAGTTCCCGCAGGCTTGATCGCCGCCGTCCTCGCCATCGCGTCATTGGCGCCGGTGGCCGTGGCACAGGATTCAGCATTCGCCGCCAGTGTCAATGTTCCCTTTGCCTTCCAAACCGCAACTGGGCAGCACTTCGATCCTGGCGTGTACACCATATCGATCGACGGGCAGACCCTGGTGATTCGTGGAAAGGACACGTCGGGACTAACCTTGACCCAGCTAGCCAACGACGGACAGCCCGCAACCAAAGGCAAGGCAGTTTTCACTCTTCACCGCGACCAGTACTTCCTGCACGCCGTATGGGTCGCCGGGAAGTCGAGCCACATTCTCTGCAACACTTCGAAAGCCGAGCGGGCAGTGCAAATCGCCGCGGGCACAGAATCGAAGCTCGTTGAGCTGGCCTTCCTGCAGCAAAGACACTGAAACGGATGCTGACCTCAACCCATCGCTACTGCTCGAACGATGAGCAGTAGCGGTGCCACGTCTGAACGCCGGGCGGGCGAATAGCGATATGCGTCCCTGCCGCGATCCGGAATTGACAACATCCCGCCCAATGGTTTCGTATGAACAAGCCGAATTTGTACACACTGTCCGAATTCCTGAAGGATTGAATGCCCGCGACTTCTCCAGCTTCCTCCAGTGGCCCTTACCACGCCCACCGCAAAAGACAGCGCCGCCGTATCCTCGCCGCCGCTGAGGAGCTCTTCGACATCCGGGGCATTGACCGCGTTCCCATCGCCGACATCGTCGCCGCGGCAGGAATTCGCGCTTCGACCCTGTATGAGTATTTCTCGAATAAAGACGAGATCGTCTGGGCGTTGGTGGAAGAGCTGATGCTGCGATCGTCCACCAGTGTTCTTGAGGCGGCCGGCACAACCACGGGACCCGCCCTGGCCAGGATCACGGCTCTGCTCGAAGCTTTCGGCGCCGAACTGGTAGATCATCCTCAGCGAGTGCGTTTCATGGCGCAGTTTGATGCGATGTATGCCCGCGACTGGTCTGCGGAACGTCTGCTCGCCCTGGAAGACCGGCTCTTCCCCGGCCGTTTCGAGCCGCTTTCCAAATTAATTCGAGAAGGTATCAGAGATGGCTCGCTCCGCTCGGATCTGGATCCGGATCTCACCATGCACTCGGTCGTGAACGCAGTCGTTGGAGCGCAGCGCCGCCTGGCTTCCCTGGGAAATCGCGTGGAGCAGGAGTATGGCCAGCCGATCGAAGTTCTATTCCGCGAAACCGTGCGCATCCTGCTGCTTGGCCTGCGTGCCCCCTAAAAGTTTGCCGGCAGCGGGCCGACGCTGCCCATTCATTTGAGCCAGGAGGCTCCCGATGCAAAGAACATTCCGCCAAATTGCCCCGATGCTACTCGCCGCGTTATCGCTGTCCACCGCTCCAGCGTGGGGCGTGCCGCCCTCGTCACCGCGGCAGCTTCTGACGGCAGACTACGGATGGAAGTTCCTCCTGGGCGACCCCGCCGATGCTGCGGCGCAGTCCTTTCAGGACTCCGGCTGGCGCACCGTCGACCTGCCTCATGACTGGAGCATCGAAGAGGCGCCGAATGAGAAGAATGCAACCGGCTCGGGCGGTGGATACTTTCCCGCCGGTATCGGCTGGTATCGCAGGACCTTCACCGCTCCCGCAAGCTGGAAAGGCAAACAGGTCAGCGTGGAATTCGAAGGAGTGGCGTCCAACGCTACCGTCTTTCTGAATGGCAAGAAGCTCGGCATTCATCCCTACGCCTACACCAGTTTCCGCTTCGACCTGACGCATGATTTGGACTTTTCCAAAGCCAATGTCATCGCCGTCCGCGTGGATTGTTCGCAGCAGCCAAGCAGCCGCTGGTATACCGGATCAGGCATTTACCGGCATGTGCGCATTTTGGTCACGGAGCCAGTTCGCGTGGCGCCGTGGGGAGTCTTTGTGAGCACTCCGGAAGTCGCGGATGCGGAGGCAACCGTCGTGGTCCGGACCCAGGTGGAAAACGCCTCGACAAAACCCGCCAAAGTCTCGGTAAGGACGACTCTGCTCTCAGCGACCGGGGAACCTCTCGTAAAGGATCAATCACAAGTACAGATCGGCGCCGGCGCCGGCGGAGAAACCACGCAGAAGATTGCACTTCCCCAGCCAAAGCTCTGGTCTCCCCAAATGCCGGTTCTCTATCGAGCGGTCACGGAAATCGTTCAGGCGGGTAAAGTGACGGATCGCGTCGAAACCAGTTTTGGAGTGCGGTCCCTCGCCTGGTCAGTCGACAAAGGCCTTCTTCTCAATGGTCAATCGATCAAGCTGGCGGGCGGCAGCGTGCATCATGACAACGGGCCACTCGGAGCCGCCGCATTCGACCGGGCTGAAGAACGGAGGGTTGAACTGCTGAAGGCCGCGGGCTTCAACGCCGTACGCACTGCTCACAATCCGCCCTCGCCCGCCTTTCTCGACGCTTGCGATCGCCTCGGCCTCCTGGTCCTCGACGAGCCCTTCGATGTTTGGACAAAGAGCAAAGCGAAGTATGACTATGCGCAATACTTCAAGGATTGGTGGCAGCGTGACCTTGACTCCATGGTGCTGCGCGACCGCAACCATCCCTCCATCATTGCCTGGGGGATCGGCAACGAGATTCCCGAGGCGTGGACACCGGAAGGTGCGCCGATCGCCAGGCAACTCGCGGCCCGGGTCCGTTCTCTCGACCGTACCCGGCCCGTAACGGAGGCCTTCCCGGGCGCGACGTATACGGCAAGCACCGACGCCGTCATGGCAGAGCTAGACATTTCCGGTTACAACTACAACCTCAAGCAAAACCAGGCTAAGGATCATGAGCGAGTTCCAAGCCGCATCATGATGACCACGGAATCCTTGCCTTCGGCCGCATTCGACAACTGGAAATTGACTCACGAGCACCCGTACATCCTGGGAGAATTCGTGTGGACGGCGATGGATTACCTGGGAGAATCCGGAATCGGAAGCTGGTCCTATGCGACCCCGGAACAAGCCGCGCAGGCAGTTCAGGTGGCTGCCGTGATGAGCCAGATGATGGCGAATATGGGAGCCGACGGCAAGAATCCCTTCGAAGCTCTACAGCAGCCACAGAACGGCCAGCCCAATCCTGCCGCGGCCATGATGAAGTTCATGTTCCCGGGCTTTCCCTGGCACGCCTCCGACTCAGGCGACCTGGACCTCACCGGGTATCGCAAGCCCGGGTCGTACTACCGCGACATTTTGTGGAATGGTGGAGACCGAGTGTTCGCAACCGTACGGCTGCCCGAACCGGAAGGTAAGAAGATCGTCTCCATCGGCTGGAGTGTTTACCCGACCCTGCCCAGTTGGACCTGGCCCGGTTGTGATGGAAAGGATATGCAGGTGGATGTCTACAGCGGCACGGAAAAGGTGCGGCTTTATCTGAATGACAAACTCATCGGCGAAATGCCCACCAGTCCTGAACAGCAGCGCAAGGCCCTGTTCACCGTGCCCTACGCTCCCGGCACGCTCAAGGCGGTGGGAGTGAATGGCGATCGGGAAGTCGCCACCAGTGTTTTAGAGACCACGGGCGAACCGGTAAGACTCCGCTTGACGGCTGATCGCAATGTCCTGCACGCCGACGGTGAGGACCTTTCCTTCATCACCGTGGAAGCAGTCGATGCGCAAGGCCGCCTGCAACCCAACGCATCCGCCGAAGTGCAATTCACCCTCAGCGGCCCCGGCACTCTTATGGCCGTCGGGAACGGAGACGGCACGAGCAGAGAAGCGTATCAGGGCGACCACCGGGCGCTCTTCCACGGCCGCGCTCTGATCGTTGTACGAAGCTCCAGAATCCCCGGTCGCGTTCGACTTTCGGCCAATGCGGCTGCCATGACCACTGCCGAAACATCGATTGAAACTGAGCCGACCCCTGCAGTGGCGGAGTTGCCATAGCGGCTCCGCAGCGGGCAAGCGGCGAATACCAACACTGCTGCGGGGTTGAAGGAACCTGTCCCTCGTCCGTCTCTCCTTTTCCCGGATTGATTCCAAAACTTGCGGCCCCCATTTCCCGTGGGCCTTTCCGGGTTCCCGTGGTTTTTTCAAGCTTTGGGAGGTAAAAGCAGCCCACGACCAGGGCTTTGAGCCCCTGAGGTACTTTTTCCCGGAAGCGTATGGGCTTTCAGTGGGTAGAAAAGAACCGCAGGTCACCCAACGCAATCAGTCCCCGAAGGGAAGGGACAATCTATAGCCAGGCACGGGAACCGCAGCTCACCCGACACAATCAGTCCCGAAGGGACGACACAATCTATAGCCAGGCACGGAAGTGCCGGGTAGGATTTTCAAGCAAAACGAGTCCCGTAGGGACGACACAATCTATAGCCCGGCACGGGAGTGCCGGGTAGAATTTCGCGCAAATCGAGTCCCGAAGGGACGACACAATCGGGAGTTCTCACGCAATATCTTCAGCCCCTGTGGCTATTCTGTCCTTGTAAGAAGGTGAACGAACCATGTCGGCCAAAAACCTGCGTCCCCATTTCCCGCCGTACTCAACGATTTTGTCCTTCGATGAATACTGAAAATGCCGTTTCTAACACTTTAAACAAGCGCCCCTCGACTTACACTCGGGCAAGATCAATAAACGCCCGCGCCGGGTCTGTGTGGATCAGCTTCACCCGCACCACGTCGCCCACATCGAGCCCATACTCGCCCTCGACCACGCGCCCTTCAAACGGTGGCTCGATCACTCGCGCATAGACGCCCTTATCACTCGAGCCCGTAACCACGGCCTTGAAGTCTTCGCCCACGTGGCCGCTCATCGCCACCGCCGCCACGCGCTTCTGCATCCTGCGCTCAATCTTCCGCAATGCTTTATCGGCCTCGTTGCAGTGTGCAGCGATGGCCGCCAACTCTCCATCCGTATAGGGCGGAGGCGCGTCGTCCATCATCGCGTGCAGGATACGTTGAGTTACCAGGTCCGGGAACCTGCGGTTTGGCGCTGTCGAGTGAGTATAGTCGCGCGCCGCCAAACCAAAGTGCCCCGTCGGATCATCATCGGCGCGGATCAGCATGTACTCACCCGGCCCCAATAGCTTGATCACCGCCACGGCCAGGTCCGGATAACGATCCGGATCACTCTCCCGCTGCGCCTGCAGGAACCTGTTCAACGCCACTGAATCCGGCTGCTCCGGCAAAGTACTTCCCTTCAGCTGCGCCAGTGCGACGATGCGGCTCCAACGCTCCGGGGTCTTCACCACACGCTGCAATCCACTGCGTCCGCCTTTGCGCAGTGCACGGGCCATCACGCCATTCGCTGCTACCATCAGATCTTCGATCAGGTGCATCGCGCGATTCTGTGTCACTTCATGCACGCTCGCAATGCGACCATCCATCAACACCGGCTCAGCTTCCGCCTTGTGGAAGTCCAGGGCTCCGGCAGCGATCCTCGCGCGATGCAGTGCCTCGGTGGCTTGATCCTGCAACTTAAGCTGCTCCGCAAGCCAATCTGCAGGCAGGTTGCCATGACCATCCATCTTGGTCAGCGCAGCTTCATCACTGTCATGCTCGCGCGCGCTGTCAGAGCGTAGATTTGCGACCTTCTTCGGGTCGTTGCCGCCCCCGTCAAGCCACGGTCCTACCCGTGAGTATGCCAATTGCGCGCGGTTCCTCACCCACGACCGGGAAACCGTTTCGTCCAGCAGTTCGCCATGCGAAGCCACAGTAAAGCTCATCATGATTGCCAGGCGATCCTCGTTTTCATTCAAGGATGTCAGCCCCGCCGAAAGCTCGAATGGCAGCATCGGAAAGTTCTTCACCGCCGTATAGATCGTCTGCGTCTGATTCTGCGCATGCTCGTCGATGGGCGACCCCTTCTCGACCGCTGCGGCGACGTCTCCGATCGCGATGTGCACGCGAATCCCCGTCGGCACACGCTCCGCCACCTCAATCTGGTCGAGATCTTTCGACGTGTCGTTGTCAATCGACGACCAGCCCAGCTTACGCAGATCCGCCGCGCTCTTAGCTTTACGCCAATGCGCGATCCCTTGCTCAATCTCTGACACCTGCTCCTGCACGTCCCGGCCAAATTCCGGCCTGAACCCGGCCTCGTGAAGCTCCTCTACGGCCGCTTGTGCCAGATCGAACCCATGCTCCGTGCGATCCCAACGCTTCTCTGACATACCCGGCAGACTACCATGTGTTCCGTGCATTCCTCTTTTTCGCTGTCTCAACCGAGGGGTCCATACCAATCATCTCCCTAGCTTTGTTCTGCGTGATGGCGGTCCGCAGCTCAAACCTGCCCGCCGAGGCTGAAGCGACTGATCACCATCTTCGACACACGCTCGTTATCAACATCAATTCCGAGTCCAGGCCCCTCAAGAGTGGGAGCTCGACCTCCCCATCGAAAAGAAATATTGCCATCAATCACGTTGGACGATAGCAAGAACGCATCGTATGAGCCTTCGAGGTATCGCAGCTCTGGGCAAACTAAAGCAAGATGTCGCCCAGCCGCTGAAAGAATGGCGGACTCGCCCACCTGGCAGCCGATCTGCACCGGAATGCCGCAACTCCTTGCCACCGCGCCGACCCGCAGCGTCGGCCAGAATCCTCCGATTTTAGCCAGCTTCACGCCGAACAAAGAAGGCAGCTCCAGGGCCGCGATCTTGACCGCGTCTTGCTCTGAACAAAGTGATTCGTCGTAAATCAGTGGAATTCCAGAGCTCCTGCAGAACTCGGCCGCCCAGTCGAGGCGATCTTTGGGGAAAGGCTGCTCGACGGCACTGACGCGCGCGTCACGCAGAGTTGCCGCGATCCCTGACGCATATTCCTGAGACCACGACTCATTCGCGTCCACCCGCAGATCAGCCGGAACTTGCCGCTCTTGAGATCCACCGGAATATCCTCAACTTGCCTGACATCGAAAGTTACGTTATCCATGTCCTTTTCGATTAGGATCGCTCTGAGTTTCTTCCTGGCGAATGAGTGCGCTTCCGCTCTCTGTTCACTGGTCGCGGAAGGATCCAAGATCACCGCAAACTCGAATGATTCCGGTCCCCGGAGACGCATCCGAAAACGGCGAACGTGAGGGATGAGGATCTCATTGATCGTATGTGGACTGATGCCATCGACTATCCCATGGCGATTGCGGAAATTCGCGAGCTGTTCAACCCGTCCCAGCACATCGCTGATGGCTCTGAAAGGTGCATGCTCGTCCGACGGAACGAGAGTCAACACGTCGTTCATCCGCTAGCGAATCAGGGGCAGCACGCGGTTCGAAAGACTCGTCACGAGCGTATGATCGGAGGCAATTTCCACGATCAGATACGTTTCGAGCAGTTGCATGTGGCGCCAGGACGATTCCCGATGCGCGATCGGACCGAATTCACTGCAGGAATAGGTATTCCTGATGCACTTGCCGAACGCATCGTCCATGACCGCGCGGTTCCGAATCGAAAAGCGGCTCGCCGCTATTTGCGACGACCTTCGGAGAGATCCGAAGCTCACTCATGAGCTGCCGTTCGGCCAGTACCCGCAGCACCGTACCGTAGCCCACCAGTGTGGACGGCTGGAACTCGTTCAGGCCTCGCACCGTGTCGGCCAGCGGCCGGTTCACTTCAAAACTTTTGGTCTTAAAGATCAGGTTCAGAGGAAACACGTTGCCTGCTGTGCTGATGGTCACACCTGCAAAATGACCCTGGGTTGCTCCTACAAACGCAATCCGTTGACCGCCTGAGGGCTTTAATTTTAATCCCTCCGAGGTTTTGATCTGTGACAACAAACGGGACCACGCCGCCTGATCGTAAATAAAATAGCCCACCTCCCCCGAGGATCCCGACGTGTGAATCACCGTGTACCGCCCGCGGAACAGTTCGCGAGGCTCCTGCGAACGATGAAGAAACGCTTCCAGATCCCGGCGATTCACATCGCGTTCCGTGACGATCTCGTCGAAGTGCTCGATCACTTCTTTCTTTGTGAGAACCGGGAATTGGCCGGGGTGGCAGGACCGCGGATCTATTTCGCGTTCCCTCATGATCCGGCAATACCAATGCGATTTACGTTGAACGTACTCGGCAAATTCTCTGAATCTCACCAAACGCCGATGCTCGAAAGCTTCGCGCGAGAGTCGGCGGCTCCTGTGCGAAAGTATTCGTCCGCGAATAAAGGCGGCCGCGTCCATGGCGCAAATTCTAAGCTCGCTAACGAAGCAGCAGCAAGCGCTTTCGCGCAGCACATAGCGGACTGACTGCAGTTGCAAGCCCACCCAGATTTCCGCTGCTGCTCTGCCATCATTCACTTCCCCGATTCCCGACTTTGCATCATAGTTTTCATGGCAAGTCTCCGCTCGGCGGCAGTGGGTTGGGTCATGTGCCTCCTGCTCCTGATCTTCCCCGCACCCCTCGCTGCCTACTCGCTTCTCACCCACGAGCAGCTCATTGACCTGACGTGGGACGACTCCATCGTCCCCCTGCTGCTCAGCCGTTATCCGAATCTCACGCCACAACAGCTCGAGGAAGCGCGCGCCTATGCGTACGGCGGCTGCGTTATCCAGGACCTTGGCTACTATCCATTCGGCCAGAGGTCGTTCTCAAATCTTACGCACTATATCCGCACCGGCGATTTTGTGGTGAACCTCTTTCGTGACGCCCACAATGCCAATGAACTTGCCTTCGCGGTTGGCGCACTTTCGCATTACATCGGCGACACTTACGGGCATTCGCTGGCGGTAAATCTCGCGGTTCCCGTTGAATATCACCGCCTTCGCCGCAAGTATGGCCCCGTGGTGACCTTCGACGAGGACGAGCACCGGTATGTGGCGACCGAATTCTCGTTCGACATCGACGAGGTGGCGCACCATCGCATGGCGCCTCTGCACTATCTGCGGCACATTGGATTGCGCGTTTCCATGCAGCAGCTTTCGCTGGCGTTCTACCAGACCTACGGGCTCTCGGAGCAATTCGAAGGAACACGCCGCGAGCGCGTGAACGAGGGGGGCTACCGCTTTGCAGTGCGCGCTTTCATTCCGCGCATCGCCTACGCAGTCACGCTGCTGCATCGCCATCACGAAACGCCGGATGTCACCACGCCGGAAGCCATCGAACTCCATCGCGAGATCTCCGAGATGGCCGCATTCGACCACTGGGATGCGTATCGCCACCATGCGGGGATCGGCACCTGGTCGCTGGCAGTCTTCCTGTTCATCGTGCCCAAGGTGGGGCCGCTGCGGGAGGTCTCCATCAAGGGCCCGACGGAAAAAACCGAAGGCGAATATGTGCACAGCCTCGCGGTGTCAATCTATGAGCTGCGCCAGGTGCTGTGGAGGTTTACGCCTCCGGCTGAGCGCGGGAAGACTATGTTGGACAGGCGCGCGTATCCCGATGTGCCGGTCGATCGACGCGATCCCAACCACCCGTTGATGAATCGCGATCTGGATACGGGATACCTGGTGCAGCCGGGCCGCTATCGGCTCACTGACGAGACCTACGCCAACCTGCTGCACGCTCTGGCCAGCCAGCCCAAGGTGGCCGTTCCTCTGGGGATCAAGGAAGACATCGAGAAGTTCTATTCCGATCCCGAAGCTCCCATCTTCACGAAACGGTATCCGCAGAAATGGGCGCAGGTGCAGAAGGACCTGGCGACCCTGACCAACATGCCTACCAGTCGCACGCCAGAGCCGTTCCCCACTTACGATGAAGAAGCGGATCAGGCTCAGACTGGGCCTGCGGCCAAGCCTTAGCAAAATGAGCTGCACACTGAATCGCCGCCTGGGGGCCTAACCCGCTCACGGCAACTGAATGCGATAAAGATTGCGTCGCGAATCCTCACGGGTGTAAGCATAGATGGTCGGGCTTATCGCAGATTCAACATACCAGGGGAGCAACGTATTCAATTTCGAATTCCTAAGCTCCTCGGCGTTGGCAAAGCCACTGGCTGGTAACAACGGCAATCCTGTGTCATGCGCGACTGGAATCCTGTAGCTCCCGTCAAACAGTTCGTTTTCGAACAGAAAAGCAGATCTCCCGCTGTTGTCCCAGATGAGCGAACAGTAACGGGTGCACAGGAGCACCGTAGCGCTTCCATCCACCGCAATGGCCATCGTCGCCCATGGGTGGTCCTCCTCGGAGCTCGGCACCGCGGCAACGGCCCAGCGACCATCCGGTGACACCGACAAGAAGTCCAATACGCGTTGCGGGGTGATCTTGGTGCGCCCGGTGCCATCCGCTTTCATCCGGTATAGAAAATTTGAGCCTCCCTCAATCGCTCGGAACAGCAAATCTCCGTCAGGCAGGAAGAAGGGTGAGTCTTCGACAAACGCAGACGAGAGGTGCCTGGGCGCCGAACGGCGGCTGGTAGGGGCAATCCAGAGGTTAGAACGGCCGCTCTGGTCGCTCATGGAAAACGCAACTTCCTTTCCGTCGTTCGAAACCGAATATTCCTGCATTGCGTAACCCGGCAGAACCTTTTCCACTCGTCCGCTGCTCAGGTCTTTGCTCCACAATTCCATCCCGCGGGTTTGCCCGTTGGCCATCAGGAAATACAAATTGCGTCCGTCCGCTGAGAACTTCGGCTTTAATGTATTGCCCTCGGAGGAAACCTGGTGCTCTCCATCCTTGTCGTGCACCCACGCCGTGCGGTCCTGCGTCCCAACCGAGGTGATAAGCGACTTGCCATCGGGCGCCATCGCGATTCCTTCCTGCGACGTCGGGCCAAACGTCAGCTGCTCCGGCTCCCCGTCGGGAACGCGCTGCCGCCACACGTGAAAGTCATCGGTCTTCGCCGTGAGATAGATCCATTGGCTGTCGGGCGACCAAGCGCCCGCAAGGCAACTGCCATTCGGCGGACCAACCACCTTGACCTCATTCGTACCTTGAAATGGAACCAGGCGGCAGGGCAGAAACGCTCCACGACTGTCCATCTCGACGATGATCACTCGTCGGCCATCGGGCGATAGATACGAATGATGAGCCATGCTGCGTTTGCCCGCAGGCACATAGACGTCGCGGCTATCGCCCCGGCTTTCATCCGTGGTCACCACGACCATATGCGCCCCCTCTCTCAGCTCGGAAAAGAGCAGCCGCTTACCTCCTTCAATCCACGTCAGAGAGGAAGCGTTCGGCAGCAGTATGTGCGGACTGCCACCGAGCACAGGCACTTCCAAAGTGTTCCAGGGGTCATACGTGCCGTAGGCGATGCTTGAGTTATCAGGCGAAAACGAGGGGGCTAGCTTGGTCGTGCCATCGTGGGTAAGCTGCACTGGCTCCCCCCCAGGCAATAGCTTCACATAGAGTTCTCCCACCGCCAGGAACGAGTTGCTTCCGCGAATGAAGCTGAGCATGCGACCGTCTTCTGACAAGGCGGGGTAGACGGCTGAATCGGTAAAGAAGGTCAACTGCTCCCATTCTTTGCTGGGCGGGACCGGGTTCCGAGAGGAGTGATACCAAAGCAGACCGCCTGCAACGATCGCAAGAAGAAGCGTTGCGGCCGCAAGAAGATAGAGGCTTTTCCTCGCTATCCGAGTCGTTGCCTCGGCTGGCGTTCGTTTCTCCTCTTTTCCCTGTGGGGATCTTTGTCCGGATCCCGGTGCGGATGTTTGTCTGGAAAAATCGGTGTTGCCAGAGTTTCGCCCGGCCTGTTGCATCAGCGCTTGCAGGTCGCCGCGAAGATCCGCCGCGTTTTGATAACGCAGCGCGCGGTCCTTGGCGAGCGCCCGGTCAATGATTTGATCTATCCGCGCGGGCAGACTGGCGTTGATTTCGGTGGCTGGAATGGGTTGGTGGTTCAGAATCCCATCGAAGATGGTCGCGGCGCTTTTTCCCCGAAAAGGCTGCAGCCCGGTCGCCATCTCATAAAGCACGACCCCCAATGAAAACAGATCGGTGCGCGCATCCAGTTCCTTGCCGGCGGCCTGTTCGGGAGACATGTAAGAAATCGTGCCAAGCATGAATCCCGGGGTGGTCAGTTCTTCCCCGGCCGCGCTCCCCGCGGACGATTCCTCCAATATGCCGGCGCCACCAGATAGCCCAGCGACCTGTTTGGCCAAGCCGAAGTCTACAATTTTCGCGTGGCCGCGATCCGTAATAAGAATGTTCGCAGGCTTGATGTCACGGTGAATAATGCCGTTCGTATGCGCCGCATCCAGCCCATCGGCAATCTCGATGGCGAACGCGAGCAGGGCGTTCATCTCCAGAGGATGGCCGGCAATGCGGTCTTTCAGCGTCTGGCCGGCAACTAATTCCATGGCGATGAATGACGCTTCTCCGAATCTTCCTATTTCGTAGACGGTGCAGATATTGGGGTGATTCAGAGCGGACGCTGCGCGCGCTTCGCGGCGAAAGCGTTCCAGAGCCTGCGGAGCCTGCGCCTGGGCATCGGGCAGGAACTTGAGAGCAACAAACCGGTTCAGTTCCGGGTCCTTGGCCTTGTACAGTACCCCCATGCCCCCCGCGCCAAGAGGTTCCACGATTGCATAGCGGCCAACCTTTGTTCCGGCGCTAAGGCGCTGTTTTCCCTGAAAGGTTCCTGCCGATGTGTGTTCGTCATTGGGTGGGATCAGCAATGGATCAACCAGGAAGCTGCCGGCGAGTTGATGCTTCTCCAGAAGGTACTCGACCAGGCTCCGGAGTTCCGGGGTATCCCGGCACGCCTGGTCCAGGAAAGCGGACCGGCGCTCCGGCGGTAACTCCAGCGCTTCTCCAAACAATTCCTCCGCAGATTGTCCCGGGTCGGTCATGGTGTCGATCCAGTAAGGTTCCGATAGACGTACGCGTGAACTATAGCAGCAGGATCCCATGGGGACCGGCAGCGGACAGCTGACACACCTGCTCAAAGCCCTGCGCGCCGGCGATCCCCAGGCAGCACAGGACTTGCTGCCGCTGGTATACGCAGAGCTGCACCGTTTGGCCAAATCCTACATGCGGAGGGAGCGCCCGGACCATACCTTGCAGGCAACAGCCTTGATCAACGAGACCTACCCGGGCGAGGATCTGGCTGTTGGATCAGCTGCAACCGGGCGCAAAACCCCCCAAAGCGGCGAAATAACAATTCAGGGAGGTCGATTTCACTCTTTTGGGTGGCGTTGCGCGTTAGTAAGTGAAGGCGGTTATGGAAACGCCTTCCATAAGGAGAAACCACCATGCGCACCTTCACAAAAGTTTCCGCAAGCTTGATCGCCGCCATCCTCGCCGTCGCTTCGCTAGCGCCGGTAGCCCAGGCCCAAAGCCAATCCTTCGATGCCAAGGTGAATGTGCCTTTTGCTTTTGAAACGGTATCTGGTCAGCACTTCCAGCCCGGCGTGTACACCCTCTCCCTGAGTGGCGCGCAAACCGTCCTGATTCGCGGCACAGCCGGCGGTGGACTCGCCATGATCCAATCGGCCTACAACGGACTGCCTGTCTCGCACGGTCAAGCAGTGTTCACGCACTATGGAGACAAGTACTACCTGCGTTCCGTCTCGGTCGCTGGAAATTCTACCCAGCTGCTGTTCGCCCGCTCGAAGGCGGAGTGGCAATCGCAAGTTGCGTCCAAAAAGTCACACACAGCCATAGAAATGGCCGTACTGCAGACAGGACGCTGAAACATGCTGACTGCAAACCATCGCTACTGTTCCCATCCTGGAGCAGTAGCGATGGCTAGTGGATCGAAACCCGCGTCGAAGCTTTGAGACGGGTTCTCAGCCCCTATACGGAAACTTTAATGGGCAGCTTGCGAACCGGACGTCCTGTGGCTGCAAAGATCGCGTTCGCTATGGCTGGAGCGATGGGTGGTACGCTCGCCTCACCTACACCGCCCGGCGCTTCGTTGCTGCGCACAATGTGCACATCGATCTTCGGCATTTCGCCTATGCGCAGCATGTCGTAGGTATTGAAATTCCCTTGTTGAGCGCGTCCCCTGTCGATGGTGATCGCGCCTTTCAGCGCCGCCGTGAGACCATAGGCGATCCCGCCTTCTACCTGTTGCTTCACGATGGCAGGATTCACCACTTGGCCGCAATCGATGGCGCACACCACGCGATGCACTTTCACCTTGCCGCCCTCGAGGGAGACCTCTGCCACCTCTGCGGTGAAACTGCCCAGGTTGTTTACCAATGCAACGCCTTGGTAACGGCCCGCTGCGGGCTTGCCCCAATTAGCCTTTTCTGCAGCCAGGTTGAGTACAGCGGACGTTCGCGGCGAATGCGCCAGCAGATGCCGGCGCACGTCTACGGGATCTTTCCCGCCGGCCGCTGCCAGTTCGTCCAGAAAACATTCCGCAAAGAAAGTGTTCTGCGAGTAGCCAACGGAGCGCCAATACGAAGTTGGAACCGCGCCGTCGGCTCGATGAAACTCAATTGCGCAGTGTGGGAATCGATACTCCAGGTCATCGATGCCTTCCACTGCGGTGCCATCGAGTCCCTCGCCCCCGCGACCGCCATCGAAAGAAGGGCAAACCACCCGCGCCGTAAGTGCTTCAGGCCACCCTTGCGAATCAAGTGACCCGGCGAATTTCACGTAGGCAGCTGGGCGGAATGGCCCTGTTTGAATGTCGTCTTCACGCATCCACGTCAGCTTCACAGGAGCGCCGATCGCCTTGGAAATTTCCACCGCTTCGGAGATGAAATCGGTGCCGCCGCGGCGTCCGAACCCGCCCCCCATGTACATGCTATGCACTTCGATGCGGGCAGGATCTAAACCGGTGATGCGGGCGGCAGCTTGCCGCGCGAACGATTGCATTTGCGTGGACGCCCAGATCTCGCAACCGTCAGGGCGAACGCTGGCCGTGCAGTTCAGCGGCTCCATGCAAGCGTGCGCCTGGTAAGGCGCTTCATAAACCGCTTCAACACGCTTCGCGGCGCGTGCCAAACTACCTGCCGCGTCACCCTCGGTTCTGCCGGCAACACCCGGCTTTTCGGCCAGTTCCGCCATGCGCGAGCGAATGATGGCGCTCGACAGCGTGGCATGCGGTCCTTCGTCCCAGGTGATGTCGAGAGCCTTGCGGCCTTGTATCGCTGCCCACGTGTGATCTGCCACCACAGCGATACCGTTTGACACTCGTACAACTTCGCGAACGCCGGTAACCGCCTTCGCTTTGCCGGCATCGTAACTTGCCGCCTTGCCGCCGAAGACCGGGCAGCGTGCGAGCGTAGCGTAAAGCATTCCCGGAACTTCCGCATCGATGCCGAACTTGGTCGAACCGCGAATCTTGTCGCGCGTATCCAGCCGTTTCGCAGACGTGCCGATCAGCTTGAAATCCTTCGCGTCTTTGAGCGGAACGTCTGCGGGGACTGGCAACTTCTCCGCCGCTTCTGCCACGCTGCCATAGCTGATGCGCTGCCCGTTCCCCAGCAGAAAGCCTTGCTCGGTGCGCACTTGCGTCACATCGATATTCCACTTTTGCGCCGCAGCTTCCATCAGCATTTGACGCGTCGTCGCTCCGGCCTTGCGCAGCGGCATCCACTCCGTACGGATACTCCTGCTGCCGAAAACACCCTGCATCGGGCCATAACACGAGGGATCGACTGGAGCGAACTCCGTGCGAACGCAATTCCAGTCGCAATCCAGTTCATCCGCCAGAATCTGGGACAGAGACGTTATCGTGCCTTGCCCCATCTCAACCTTCGTAATCACAAAGGTCACGGAATTGTCGGGGTCGACATGAATATAAGCGTTGGGCTTCACCGGAAGCGGCGTGCCCTTGCGCTGCGCGCTTGCATCCCGCCCGCTTGGCAGCACAAAACCGACCAGCAACCCGCCCAGCCCGCGCAGCACATCGCGGCGATTGAGCAAGTCGATTTTCAGAATCATTTCGCCGCTCATGCCATTTCTCCACTTTGTTTGTGGGCGACTGGCGCTTCCGTCGTCTTGCGCTGTAGGTTGGCGGCACGGTGGATCGCCGCGCGGATCTGATTGTAGGTGCCGCAGCGGCAGATGTTGCCCTTGAGTGCTTCATCGATATCAGCGTCCGTCGGTTGCGCGGTGCGCGCCAGCAGCGAGACCGTCGTCAGAATCTGGCCCGACTGGCAGTAGCCGCACTGCGGAACGTCTCCCTCCAACCAGGCCTGTTGCACGGGATGGCTGACGTCGCTCGAGAGACCTTCAATCGTGGTGATGCTTTTCCCTACAAGAGTGGCCGCCGGAGTCACGCAGGACCGAATGGGATGTCCATCCACCAGGACGGTACACGCTCCGCACATGGCGATACCGCACCCGAACTTCGTGCCCGTCAGATGGAGAAGGTCGCGCAGTACCCAGAGCAACGGGATTTCCGCCGCGGCGTTGATCACGTGCGCTTTGCCGTTGACCTGAAGCGAAATGCTTGCCATATTTGCCCACCCCCAGCTCCGTGCCCTACTGACGTTATCGACGGCCAGGACGCAAACTTGGCCCAAAAGAACGTCAACGGAATTTTACTCGTATTTCCTGGACGGGTCTGGCAAACGCATTCAGCGATGGACGCGACCGGCTCGATCTCATCTGGCACGATGTGGGATCCCGAAAAGTCTTTTCGGTAACTTGCCGGTCCTGATGGGAGTACCGAAATTCCATTACGTTTTGCTTTAAGGCGTCTGAGGCGCTCGCTTGATGGTTGGGCCGGCATTACACCCCGGCGGTAGAGGAAGCATGTTGCCGCCTTTGATTCCGCCCTTTCCATCCAACGAAAACATTGGAAACGACTCGCCATCTCCGAGATAGAAAAGAGGGACGCGAGAAAACCGCATCCGCCTGTGCGGTAAATGGCCACGAGCTTTACAGCTTTAGAGGCCACTGAGGATGTGGTCTTCCCTCTCTGTTCCACTCTTCCGCAGCCTCTTCAGCCCCTGCAGTCCCGCAGGGACGACACAATGCGCAGCCCGGGTGGGCGGTTGGCTTAAAGCCGTTCATCAGCGCACCTCGAGACCACTTAGACGGCAGCCGATCAACTGCAACCTGAATCTTGTTCGGCCAAGCTCGCGTCAAAGCACTCAACGAGTTACATCGTAAAAAAGCAAGTTGACCCGCTAATTTGGATAACTCTGAAGTTAAATATCTCATTTGCAGGCCTGTCGATAACTGGTCACGAATTACCCTTTCGACCCCAAATTAACATCCGAGATTTCACGTCCCCGAACCTTCACGGTAAAGTATTGTTCCGTCGCGCCCTCAGGTTCCTTGGGCGCCACGTTCGCGGATTGGACTAGACCGGGTCAAGTATCCTGAGGCCCATGACCACTCGAATTGCAGGCTTCCGCGCTGAGTTCCTATGGGAACTCGAAATTGCGATACGGGCAAAGCGTGGCGATGGCCGAAGCTATTCCACCCGAGAAGTACGACTGGCGTCCAGATGCAAAAGCGCGTACGGTCAGCGAGGTCTTTGTCCACATTGCGACCGGCAACTTCATGTTGTTAGACGTGATTGGCGTAGGTGCCCCAATAGATCTCTACGCGCATGATCGCGTACTTGAGGTTCAATGGCATCACACCCCCGTGGCTGGATTGGAGACCAGATCGACGCTCGCAAAGCTGAGCCGCGACAGCCCCAGCAGGGAGATAATCCGGGGACGGGAAGGTGTGAAAGATTTCAGCCTGCCCATGGGTTCCCCGCTGAGTATTTCCATGGATCCACGTTCTCCGACCGCATCGCGAACGGCGGCCATTGCCGCCTTGGGTGACGTGTCGCGCTACTCCAACGGCTATGACTCGGGCCACGTCCCCGGGTTTCCTCATCACATCTCCTCTCATCTTTTTACATTCCAGGTCGCAAAATTACCGCCGAAATCCGGATACTACGCCTTCCACTTTGCTGCGGTTTCAGTTGCGAAGTACATTGGAACCGATCAGGACCCGAGACTAGATAGCGTGCCGGCGAAAGGACTGTTTACGGACCCGAAGCTTGAGGCAACTTCTGGGCCTTAGTGTCCACAAATTTCTTAGTGATGGGTAGCTGGTGGCTAAATCGTGGAAAACGATTTTTAAAGAGCCCTCAGGCGAGCAACGCAGTCATCGAGAGACTGAAGCGGAAAACAAAAAAATGAATACTTGTGCACCCCTCAATCGGTCGAACCCGCGCAGTAGTTTCTATACCTGGGTTGCTGTTGGCATATTCCTGGTCATTTTCGCCGGCTTTGCCCGCACCTACTACCTGAAGGTTCTGTTCGGCACTCGCGCGCTTCCCTTGCTTCTGCATCTCACAGCTCTGTCCTTGCCAAATTTAACCGTATATCCAAGTTCGTAAACAGCCGACTGAAAATCGGCCGTATCTTCCTTTCGTGCAAATGCACCATCGGGTATTATCGGTTGCCCTTCGGGGACTTGCGCTGTAGCGCGAGTTTCCATAGCTGTCAGAACTTCGCCACGAGTTGGCACCCCGCACCTCCTTCATGCGAAATCGCCGAAAAACGGAACGTTCACCAGTTTAATTGACAAGCTCAGTGAACATTAGTCGTGGGATTTCGGGGGAATTTCGAACAAGACTGCCGCCGTAAAAAAAAGCATCCCCCATTGTCGAGAACCAAGGACTCCTGTACCCTGACCTCATAACCGATTCCGGCACGAAGCGGCTCCTCGCCTAACCGCTCCGAGCCGTGCAGTTGCCGGAAGTCTCGGCCTTAAGCGCGAGCGAAGGATAGTGTTCCCTATCCGGTGCCTTACCCGAACTATCTCTCAACTGATCTGACCCAGCATCCCGCCGCCGCGGGATTTTTTATTGCCTGCTCGCCACCCTCAACTTTTCCACCAACGGAGCGACCGATGCCCAAAAATGCAGCAACCGCCCCCCTCACTCGACAGGAGATCGCCTTCGCCCACCTGGTCCTCTCTGGAACCATGACCGACCGCCGTGCCGCGGAAACCGTCGGTCTCGATTGGCGCCTCGTGTCCCAATGGCCGACCACTTCGCTCCCGATACCAGGGTTGCGCCCGGCGCCGCTAAGCTCCCGGAAAGCAAAAAGGCCAAAAACCATCGAATTTTATCGAATTTTATAAAAATATCCCGCAGCCCCTCCGCAACGATTGACCTACTACGAAGGCAGGGTGCCCCATATCTCGCTCGTTTTTCGCGAGATGTGGGATTCCACTGCACTGCGACTGGTATCTGTCCAGGTTGTAAAGGGGCACCCGGGGTTCGTCGTAGGTCAAGATTCTTAACGCCGTTGCGCGATCAAGGCTGGAGCTGCCCTACCACAAACACGATGTTATGAGTGACGCAGCGCACCTACGACCCGGTGCCGCCCGCAACCACGGAGAGGGTACGGACGAGGATCTTGAGGTCGAGCCAGATGCTCCAATTCTGGATGTAGGCCGTATCCAGAGAAATGTAGCTGTCAAAGGACGGATCCTGGCGCGCCTGTACCTGCCACAATCCTGTCATCCCCGGCAGCACGTCGAGACGCCGCAGATGGCTCAAATCGTAGCGCTTCACTTCGCTGGCAATGGGGGGCCGGGGGCCGACCATGCTCATGTCCCCTCGAAGCACATTCACAAACTGGGGCAGCTCGTCCAGGGAGTACTTGCGCAGGAAGCGCCCAAGGCCGGTGATACGGGGATCGTTGCTGACCTTGAAGAGCACGCCGTCGCGCTCGTTCATGTGCAGCACCTCAGCCCGGCGACGCTCTGCGTCGGCAACCATGGTGCGAAATTTCATGCAGCGGAACACACGGCCCTTTTTCCCAATGCGATCGGAACAGTAGAAGATGGGTCCGGGCGAATCGAGCTTTACGGCAAGGGCAATCAACGCGAGCAGCGGCGACAGGATCATGAGCGCCAACGAGGAGAGCAGCACATCCAGAACGCGTTTGAGGAACAGACCGATCACCGGGGTTTCGCCGCGATGTAAAGGAATGGTCGGAAACTGGCCAATATACTCAATCGGGCTATTCCAGGCGAGGCCATCGTAAAGCTCCGGGACCACCCGGATATCGACGCCCGCTTCCCGGGCCTGGGATACGATTTGCGTGACCACACGGGCATCGCACGGGGCCGATAGAAAAATCTCGTCGGCAAAAAATTGCCGCGCCAACGGTAACAACTGATCCAGGGAACCAAGAACGTCGCCCGCCAACGAAGGATTCTCGGCGTCCACTCCAGGTATGCGTACGTAGCCCTTGAAGCTGTACCCCAGGTGTCGAATGCTATCGAGGTGGTGGCGCATCGCCTGGCCGACCCTACCCGTGCCCACAATAATGATGTTGCGGACCTCGAGGCCGCTCTCGAAGCGGCGGTACATCATCATTCGCCACATGAGCCGCCGGCTGCAGAGCAGAACTGTGGTCGCCACGACAGTGATGATCACTACACCGCGAGAGATGATCTCGCCACGCACCAGGTAAAGCGCTCCTGACAGCAAGAGCCCCGCGGTGAGAGAGGCCTGGATGGTAAGACGCTGTTCGTGCAGCGTATTGCGCATCTGCATGGGGCCGTACAGGTGGTAACGCTTGCTGACAAGGATCAGGGAAAAAATGAACCATAGCAGGCAGCCCATGAGCAGAGTGGGGTGGCTATGAAACATCAGATTCGTACGGTATGGAGAATCCGCTCCAAAAAGCCCCTGGCCAAGCCAGCCGCGTACCGCAATCATCAGCGCGGCCAGCACGATCGCTACATCGCCCAGGATCCACAGCGCGCCGATGCGCGTACCTTTGCCCTGGGTGTTCGGCCGTTGGACGGCAACGTTCCGCGGCCGCAGATCGTCGCGGCCGTTAGTCGCCAAGCGCTTCAGAAGTCCGGAAGTTGCCATGGATATCCCGCCCACGCTCTGGAAGGCTGCAAAGGCCCACTAACACTTTGCCCCTCGCAAGAGTCGAAATCACATAAATTGTCTAAGTTACGCTGTTACTAGTCGGGTACTTGGACCATCACCACGTATTGCCGTAGGGGTGGCTGGATTGGGTTTGCCTGCGCGAACCGGAAAGCACGACGCCAGGCGAGGCGATCGAAGCACGCAATAAGATGCAACGAGGGCCATTTAGGATTTCGACAGTGAACCTAAAAAGTCTGGAATGCATAGCAGCTAAACCTTTGTTCTTCGAGAGTTAAGCTGGGTCCAAAAAAAGGGCTGAACCGTTCAGTCAGACTTAATTAATCAACAGTGCCAAGAGATGTCTTAAATGTGCAAGAGCCGCCACGGGTGTCCCGTTTTGGGTCGGCTCCATACCCAGAGAGCATACCATCGGGTACCCCTCGTGGGGCACTAGTAACGACTAAGGTGTGGTTACTATTTGGGGACGTGATAACCAGGAAGTCACCACCCCCTTCCGGCCTTGCGCCCAGCCCGCGAAGCATCACCCCTGGGGCAGGACCAACCGGTCAAGATCGAGGAATTCGCGCAGAAACGGGTCGCTTGTTTGCTTAAGCTCGTCCATGGTGCCGAAGAAATAGGCCTTGGCCTCATAGAGGAAAAGGACATGATCGGCCAGCCTTTCAGCAAAGCGCATGTCGTGAGTGACCACAATACTGGTGAGCCGAAGTTGATGCTTTAACTTCTGAATAAGGTTACCTAGGAGCCGGCCCATCAGCGGATCGACCATGGTGGTGGGCTCGTCATAGAGGATGGCTTCGGGTTGCGCAGCGAGCGCTCGCGCGATCGCCACCGAGCGCTTCATACCCGTGGAAAGGTCAGAGGGCAGCAGCTCTGCCATTCCCGCCACGCCGACCATGTCCAGCAATCCATTGACGACCTGCTGAATCTGGTCTTCGAGCAGCTGGCCGCGTTCCCTTAAAGGGAACGCCACATTTTCGCCGACGGTCAGCGAGTCAAAGAGAGCGCCGCTCTGGAAGACCATGGTGACTTTCTTGCGCACTGACTCCATCTGATCTTCGTCAAGGTCTGTGATGTCCTGTCCAGCCACGATGATTTTCCCTGAGTCGGGTTTCAGGAAGCCCATGATTTGCTGCAGAGAAACAGATTTGCCCACTCCCGAACGGCCGAGAATGCAAAGCGTTTCGCCTGCCAGGACCGAAAAGCTGACGTCGTCGAGCACGTGAACATCGCCAAAGGATTTGGACACGTGTTCGAAAGAGATATAGGGGCGATCCGGTTGCCTGGGTTCTTCCGCTACCTCGATGATCTCGATGGGGGTTCCGGGGGGAATGCCCACTAGCCGATTCGGAAAGGTTGGGAGGGATACTCATTGGGTTAAGACTAAAGCATTTCCGAGGGCCGCCATATCCTCAGGGGTGTTGCAGTTATGGAACCAGCGGTGTGGTGGAAGGGGGGAAAGAGCCCGTAGTTCCGAGTTCGCCGAGGAGACCAGTTCCACATCGAAGATGTCCAATGGGTGAAATGAGGAGTGTGCACGCGCCGCTGCCGTCACCACGGGCATAACTTTGTAGTCACCGGCGCGGAGCGATGCGGAGATGGGGCCCAGCAGATCCCGGTGATACACCGCACATAGGGGCTGCGGCCGGCCGCTCATACGGGGAACCGTCATCACGGCGCCGGTGGTCTCGGCTCGCTGCAACATCCAAAGCAGGAAGCCCGCCGGCAATAGAGGCAGGTCTACGGGCAGAAAGACGTTCAGTGGCCGCCCGCTCGCCGCCAGAGCGGCTTCGATGCCGCTCAAGGGCCCGCACCCCGGCTGCAGATCCGCGATCACCGCCGCTTGCGACGACAGATCGGAACGCACAGCCACGATGCGGGGTATCGCCGCGAGAGGCAGCATACGAAGCTTGTCCAACGCGATCTCAAGTAGCGAGCGGCCAGCCAATGGGAGCAGGGCTTTATCCTGTCCCATGCGGGTGCTGCGGCCTCCTGCGAGGACGAAGCCTTCGGCGCCAAACTGCTCCTGATCTGGCTTCACTTCCCTGCCTTTCTTCGCAGATCGCCTAGCGAATAGAACGTTCCCCGCCACAAGATGCCACCTCGCCAGATTGCCAGCAACATGGAACGGAGCATCGCGTACAGCAACAAAACAGTGGCAGCTGGGAACAGGAGCATCTGGACGGCGGAAAAGTGCTGATACTTCCCCGCCATCTGATAGGCCAGCAAGAGTGCAACGAGCATGAGGCCCGTTGGCCACCACAGGGCTTCGCCCGCAAGGCAGGCCAGCAGCGGAAACAGGGTGAACAATGAGATGCCGCAGGTGACGGCAAACACTACTTCGGGCCGGAAGCGGAACAGGGCGAAGAGATTCTTGGTCAGGTTGTCCACTACTCCGAAGGCGCCCCTCGCCCAGCGCACATTCACCATATCAATCCCGAATGCCACGCGCTGAGCGTATCCCCTTTGCTTGATTCGGCGGCCCAGCGTCAGATCCTCCAGGACCTCCATACGCAGATGCTCCCATCCGCCCATAGCGTCATAGACCTTACGCCGGATCATATTAAAAGCGCCCACGCCGACCGAGTCCCGCCTGGCGGCAGGGTCGGGCACCCGCCACGGGCGGACCGCCCAAATCGACAGCACCTGAAGGAAAGAGATCATCATTCGCTCTCCCCAGCTGCGCATCAGGAGCGTTGGCAGCAGCACCATATGATCCGCGTTGCTCCAGGTTGCATAGGCAAGGGCTCGGCGCAGTGCGTCAGGATGAAAAATGACATCTGCGTCGGTAAAGAGAAGCCATTCACCAGTAGCCTGGCGGGCAGCCACAGACATAGCGTGAGTCTTCCCCAGCCACCCTGGTGGGAGCTCTGCGACGTGCAGAACCTCGAGCATGACCTGGAGCGTGCTCCCAGCCTCCCTGGTCCCAGCCTCCCTCGTCCCGGCCCCCCTCGTCCTTTGAGCTATGGCCTCCATGATGGCTCCAGTCTGGTCGGTGGAGCGATCATCCACAGCGATGATCTGTAATGAAACACCATCGGTAGCCAGCAAGGAATGCAAGGCCGGGGCGATATTCTCCGCTTCATTTCTCGCCGGGACAATCACGGTCAAGGAGGGCAACGGCCCAGCTTGCGGACCATCGGCTTGCGTCAGATCGGGGACTCGCGGCAACATCCGGCGCCACGCCAGCACCCGCCACGTCCAGGACAGCGCGATGACCCAGTCCACGACCTGAACCATTCGCAAGAGGAGAGGCATCTCTTAGAGTCATAGCACCATACTCCAAATCGAAGCGGGAACGGGTCTTATATACTGGGCTCCGGTTGCGACTGAATGGTAGAAGCAAGACGAAAAACAATCAGCAGCGGTACGCTTTGGATTGCCGGCGCGATCGCTCTGGTTTTCATTTTCTTCGGTGTCCGCTGGATGACCCGCGAGAAGCTGCCGGTTCGAGTCGCCGAGAGCCAGGTGAAGGATCTCGTCAAGACCAACAGCACCAGCGGCAAAGTCGAGCCGCAGCATATCTTTGAGGCGCACGCTCCGGAAGCCACGTTGGTCAAGGATGTGTATATCCACGCAGGCCAGCATGTGCAGAAGGGCCAGTTGCTGGTAACGCTGGATGACGCCAACGCGCGAGCGAAGTTAGCCGCGGCAACCGCAGCATTGCGAGCTGCGGAAGCAGGCTATCAAAGTGTTGAGAGCGGCGGTAGCCATCAGGAGCAGCTCGCCCTTGCGAGCAACCTGGCCAAAGCGCAAATCGATTGCGAGCAGGCGACCCGGGACCTCGATGTAGTCCAGAAGCTGGCCGCCAAGGGGGCTGCGGCGCCCAGCGAGGTGGCACAGGCTCAAACGCGCTTGAACCTGGCGAAGGCGTCCTTGCAGTCGCTGCAAGAACAGAAGACCAAACCCTTCGCCCCGATTGATCTGAGCCGGGCTCGTTCGAGCGTGACCGAAGCCCAGGCTGCCGTTGATGCTGCTGCCCAGGTGATCGCGCAATCCAACGTGCGCGCTCCCTTCGCGGGCACGGTTTATTCGCTTCCTGTCACCCGCTACTCTTATATCGAGCCGGGGGCGGAGATCCTGGAGATGGCTGACCTCTCCAAGCTTCAAGTGCGCGCCTATTTCGACGAACCGGAAATCGGCGACCTGCAACTGAACAATCCGGTCAGCATCGTGTGGGATGCCAAGCCGGATATGAAATTTCACGGCCGCATCACTCGCCTGCCCTCCAACATCATCACCTACGGAACGCGCAACGTGGGCGAGGTTCTGGTCAGCGTGGAAGACTCGAACGGAATCCTTTTGCCCAACACCAATGTGGTGGTCACGGTCACCACCCAGGAAGTGCACAATGTGCTAGTCGTGCCCCGAGAGGCACTGCACGTCGAAGGTGGACGAGATTATGTGTACGCGGTCTCGCGTGGCGCCCTGCATCGTGTTCCGGTGGAGGTAGGCGCCCTCAACCTCACCGTGGTACAGATCCTCAAGGGCCTGGAGCCACATACACCTGTTGCCCTGGGCACAACCAATGGTGCGCCGATCTCCGAGGGTGTTCCCGTTCGCATCGTCAATTGAGGATATTGGTGAGACGCGCGTGCCAGTTCGTGTTGCTGGGTTTCGTCAGCCTGCTTGGGGAAACCGGCGCGCACGCCCAGATCTCCTTCTACACCGCGGTTGATCTCGCTCTGCGCAACAGTACCCCGGTGCGCATAAGCGCGGCCAATGTACAGCATGCGGAAGCCGCGGTGATGGAAAGCGTCGACGCCTACCGGCCCAGTTTTTCGGTAGGCTCCAGTCTTGGCTATTCCTACGGTTTCCCGGTAGGCCAACCTTCGATTTATAGCGTCTCTGCCAATTCGCTGGCGTTTTCTTTTTCGCAGCCGGACTACATTCGCTCAGCGCGCGCAGGGCTGCTGGCGACGCAACTTCAGCTGAAAGATACACGGCAGCAAGTGATCCTGGACGCAGCCCTTGATTACATCGAGCTGGCTACGGTGAACCAGCAGATCGGCGCGCTCGATCAGGAGACCGGCTTCGTGCAAAGACTGGTGGAAATCGAAACTGACCGCGTGGATGCCGGGCTGGACAGCAAAGTGGAACTGACGCAGGCTCGGTTGACCGGAGCCCAGATCGCGCTGCGGCGGCTTCATCTTGTGGACCAGGCTGACCTGGTGCGGGTGAAGCTTGCTCACTTGACTGGGCTCAGCCCGGCAGACATCGTTTCCGAGCCGCAAACCATTCCCGCCGCACCCGAGGTTGCGACTACGGTTGACCTTGACGGCAACACCGGCATAAAGGCCGCGTATGCGTCCGCCAAATCGAAGATGTACAACGCGTTTGGCGACGAACGGCAAAACAACCGCCCCACCTTCGCCTTTGGCCTGGAGTACAACCGCTACGCAAAATTCAATAACTACAACGAGTACTATCTGCGCTTTCAACACAACAACTTCAACGTAGGGGTGCAGATCACGCTGCCGCTCTTCGACGCGACCCGCAAGGCAAGAGCGAAAGGCTCAAGCGCAGAGGCGGCGCAGGCAAGCGCCCAGGCCGATCAACTACGCGATCAGACCGGGGAGCAGGTTCTGCAACTGCAGAAAAGCATAGCCGAACTCGTAGCACAGGAACAGGTGGCGGAATTGCAGAATGAATTGTCCCAGGATCAACTGGATGCCATCACCACCCAGATTCGCCTCGGAAGCGGCAATCCGGGTGCCGCGGCGCCTTTGCCCAAGGACGAACAAGGGGCCCGCATCCGCGAGCGCAGTCATTTTGTCGATATGCTGGAAACCCGTTTCCAGTTGACCCAGGCCCGTCTGTCTCTCCTCCGTTCGATGGGGAGAATCGAGGATTGGGCCAAGTCCACGCCGACCCCTCGGCCGTAGTGTCAAAGCGTGTCATAGTAGGCCCGTTAACCTTTGATCGGTGTTGAATTTGCGACGCCTTTGGGGCATCCCGGCATCTAATTCCTGTTAAACTGAAAGTTGAGCCTATGCCGCTAAAAACGTTACTCTTAAATCCCCCTTCGTTTGAGAATTTTGATGGTGGCGCCAGTTCTCGCTGGCCTGCTACGCGTGAGATTGAGTCGTACTGGTACCCGGTATGGCTGGCCTATCCGGCCGGCATGCTGGAGGGCTCCAGAATGCTGGACGCGCCGCCTCATCACGTATCCGCAACCGAGACCATCGAGATTTCCAAGGGCTATGAATTCCTGGTCCTGTTTACGAGCACACCGGGTTGGACGGGCGACCAGAAGCTGGCGGAAGCCATCAAGCGCGCCAATCCTTCGATCAAGATTGCTTTCGTTGGGCCGCCGGTTACCACGTCGCCAGACAAAGCGCTCAATGAGTGTGCCGCGATCGATTTCGTTTGCCGGCGCGAGTTTGACTTTTCCGTGGTTGAGTTTGCCAATGGCAAGCCGCTCGATCAGATCCTCGGCATCAGCTACCTCAAGAATGGCAGTGTCGTGCATAATCCCGACCGCGCGCAGGTAGAGAATCTCGATGAAATGCCGTGGGTAACCGACGTCTATAAACGCGACATCGATGTGACGCGGTACAACGTCCCGTTCCTGCTCTACCCCTACGTCTCTCTTTATTCCACCCGGGGTTGTCCTGCGCAGTGCACCTTCTGCCTGTGGCCGCAGACGTTGAGTGGCCATGCATGGCGCAAGCGGTCCACCGATGATGTCGCCGCGGAGATGGCGCACGCCAAGGAGCTCTTCCCCGACGTCAAGGAGTTTTTCTTTGACGACGACACCTTCAACATCCAGAAGGCGCGGACGGTGGAACTCTGCGCCAAGTTGAAGCCCTTGAAGCTTACCTGGTCGTGCACCTCGCGCGTGACCACTGATCGCGAAACGCTCAAGGCCATGCGTGAAGCAGGATGCCGGCTGTTGATTGTGGGTTTTGAATCGGGCGATCCCCAGATTCTCAAGAACATCAAGAAGGGCGCGACCGTCGAGCGCGCTCGCGATTTCGCCCGCGATTGTCACGAGCTCGGCCTTACCATCCATGGCGACTTCATTCTTGGCCTGCCCGGTGAAACCAAGGAGTCGATTCGCAACACCATCAACTTCGCCAAGGTCCTCGATGTTGAGACCATCCAGGTTTCGATTGCGCATGCGTACCCAGGGACGGAGTTTTACGACTTCGCCGCTGAGAATGGCTTCATCATCAACAACGGGGCCATGGTGGATGAAGGTGGACACCAGCTGGCGCACATTGAGTATCCGGGGTTGCCGAAGGATTATGTGCTCGAGATGGTGCACCGGTTTTACGACGAGTACTACTTCCGTCCCAAGGCGGCGTGGCGCATTGTGAGCAAGGCGATCGTCAATCGGGATGTCAAGCGTCTGTATGTCGAAGCCAAGTCCTTCCTGAAGCTTCGAGCCGCCCGCAACAAGGTGGTGGCAGACGGTAAGATCAAGGCCGCCAATACACCCGGTCCCGCCGTCAACGCAGGGGCATGATCGGGTAGCATTTTGCAGACCTTAACACCGCGAAGGTACCTGGTTCTGGGAGTGGTCGCGCTCGCCGCTGCCTTTGGTGATACGTTCCTGGCAATCGGGATGAAGCACCTCGGGCCGGTATCGCTGACCCATCCTGGTGAGCTTCTGACTGCACTGCGAACACCCTGGGTGTTGAGTGGGGTTCTGGTGCTGCTGGTTTGGACTGGTTGCTATCTGACCGCGCTGTCGTGGGCGGATCTGACCTTCGTGCTGCCCGCTACTTCTCTCGCGTACGTGGCCGTGGCGTTGCTCTCGCGGTTCTGGCTGCATGAGCAGATCTCGCTTGCACGCTGGGCGGGGATCGCGCTGATCACCGCCGGGGTGGGTTTTGTCACGCAGGGACCGGCCTACACTCCAAGCGATACCGTCGATTCCGCGTGATGAACCTGAGCTCCGGTTCGGCGATTGCGTTGATGGTGGGCGCCATCGTGTTGACCGCTACTGCGGGCGATGTATTGCTCGCTTCTGCTATGCGCAAGGTGGGCGACCTGGACCTCATCAAAGTGGCACGAGGGTTACCCGGGGCCGTTTGGGCGGTGGTGAGTGAAGGCCGTTTTTTGGCCGGCGTTGCTTTTATGGCTCTCAGCTTCTTCTCTTTGCTGTTTTCCCTTAGCCACGCGGATGTAAGCTTGATTGCTCCAGCGGCGGGGTCGCTGACCTTTGTCAGCAATGCCGTCGCGGCGAAGTGGATGCTGCACGAGAATGTGGACCGGCGGCGGTGGTTAGCGGCGGTGTTGGTGTGCTGCGGGGTCGCTTTGCTCAAGCATTGATGGGTGCTTCGGGAGTGCCAGGAAACCTTTGTCCGATGTGCCAGTTCAGACCACGGAACGAACGTTCAGACAAGCTCCCCGTCGGCGATCATAACTATTCGGGGGTTATTTTCGTCGGTCCCGCATCAACTCCGCTTGGGTCGGCCGGCACGGAAGATAAGGCGTTTGCCTCCACGCATCAGGCGTATTACTCTTACAGGTAGGAGTAATACAAATGCGTATCACTTCAAAAGGACAGGTGACCATCCCTGCTGAAATCCGCGAGCGGGCGGGCCTTCTTCCTCACACCGAGGTAGACTTCGAGTATGACGGCAAGACCGTCCGCCTCGTGCGCTCGAAGAAAATCCGGAAGGATGGGCGGGGCGCCCGCCTCGTCGCACACCTGCGAGGACGTGGCGACGTGAATATGACCACGGACGCCATCATGGCTCTCACGCGCGGCGAATAGATGGCCGCTGTACTTGTCGACAGCAACGTCCTGTTAGATCTTATGACCGAAGACTTGCATTGGTTCGCATGGTCTTCCGCAACCATCGCGGAAGCAGCCGAACACTCCCGTCTGATCATTAATCCCATTGTCTATGCCGAAATCTCGGTACGCTTCTCAAGTATTGAGGAAGTGAACGCGGCGATTCCAACAACTTTGTTCGATCGAGAACCGATTCCATATGAAGCTGCGTTCCTTGCTGGAAAGGCCTTCACCATTTACCGCAAGCGTGGAGGAAAGAAGCGGTCTACCTTACCCGACTTCTTTATAGGCGCTCATGCATCCGTAGCTGGTTATAGCTTACTGACGCGCGATCCAGCTCGCTACCGTACTTATTTTCCTATGCTGGCTCTCATTGCCCCGGAATGATGATTCGGGATGAATTTGGTCCAGAAACTTTGTCGAGTATCAGGTCAACGGGGAGACGTATAGCGGAAAATATCGGTCAGGATGGCCAGTAGAAGACGGACATGCGTTTACCATTCTCTACGATCCAGAAAACCCAACCGCCAATACAGGCTCAGACGTACTGTACAGTGCCTGGAATGTCTTTCTCCGCAAGATTGGCTATGCGCTGGGCTGGATTATTGCTTGTGTGAGGAACTAGAGGCCGTTGGCACAAACCTGATAGATCCTGACTAGAAACCGTCTGTATGGGAAGGCGTGAGCAGACGGGAGGTTCACAGTCTTTATGCTATTGGCCTCACCCCGAAAACCGACCCTTATGGCGCATAAGGCGCTTAAGGCGCACACTTCCACCCGCAGTCCAACCAAGCAACCAGGCTGCGGATAGGGCTTTGATCGTGGATTCAGTAAGAACGATTGTGGGGCTGCGCCCATCGGCCTGCCTGCGCTAAGGCGAATATGGCACACCAGTCCTTGAGCTGGTTGGTCACACGCTGATCGACGCCTTGGCTAGAATTCCCCCGTCGCACACAACATGCGAACCGGTGATGTAGGCGGCTTCGTCGGAGAGAAGCCAAGCCACAACACGGGCTGGATCCTCTGGCTCCGCCAGTCTTCCTAACGGGATTTCCCGGCGGAGCTGGGCGCGCATGGTTTCCACCTGGTCTGCAGCAACGTTGTTCCACATCATTCCCGTCTCGGTTGCGCCCGGTGTTACGGCATTCACGCGGATGCCGAACTTTGCGTAGTCAATGGCCATGCAACGAACAAGGGAGGAGATGGCTCCCTTGGTCGCGCTGTAAGCTCCGCTGCCTCCCGCGGCAAAGGCGACGGAGCCGGCGGGCGACGATGTACAGACGATTGAGCCCATGGTTTGTGCTTGGAGCATTTGCTGCAAACCGTGTTTGCAGGTGAGGAAAATTCCGGTGAGGTTGATGTCGAGAATCCGTTGCCAGACTTCAAGCGGCATCTCGTGGATTAGTCCGCCTCTGTCGATGCCGGCATTGGCGAAGATCCCAAAGGGCGCGCCGAACTGCTCATGAATGAGCGCGAACGATCGCGCCACTTGGGCTTCGTCGCTGACATCACAAGCCAGTCCGATTGCACCACCCACACCCTCGGTACGCGCCCTCTCAGCCGCTTCCTTTGCGCTGTCGCCATTCTTATCCAGGATGGCAACCCGGTCACCACGGCGGGCGCAAAGCAGTGCGGCCGCCCGGCCGATACCACTGCCGCCGCCGGTTACGACGATGAGCCGATTGGTTGCTGGCACCACGAGTGAACTTCCTTCCGCCCGTTCGCCTAAGCAGGCTTGGGCTGAGGGGGACAGACGAAAAGTACCCCAAGGTTCGGTAGTCTGCTTTCTTTCATTTATTGGGAGGTTACTTTTCGTCCGTCCCCCTCAACTTCACGTCCATGCTTCCAAGTATCGTCACCTAATTTACCGAAGGCGCTTCGATATGGTCTATAACGAGCACGCTAATAGGAGCTTTTTGCGGTTCCAACTTGAGACCTAGTTGCTCCTGAAGAGCTGTAAATATCGAAGCCTTGCTGGAATCAACAGGGAGTCCATTCTCGTTCCCTGCTATCGGAGGAGTGTCGTCGGGTTCCCATTCCAACGTATAGTCGTATTTGCCTGTAAGCCCCGTCTTGTCCAGAATCGTTCGACCCACTGTGTCCGACAAATCGCGGGCCATCGGAGGCCTTATCGGGCTTGATGGTAGCCACCTCAAACTGAATAACGGTGGAGGCTCGCTGTTGACCCACCTGAGCAGAAGGTGTCTGCTTCGCATCCTGCCCCAACCCTAGGGCTGCAGTGACCATCGCGAGAATCGCGAACCACTTGAACATAATGCGGAATTTAGCATAAAGGGGCGTGGCAGACGGGATGTAATCGATTCCAGTTCGCAAGCTGCAACTAGCCTGGAACTACCTGGGGAGTGATAAACGTCCCGTCACTTCTTCCTGCAAAGGGCTAACTTTCACTCGGAGCGCAACGCTTCGATGGGGTTGATGGCAAGCGCCCTTCGCGCAGGTACCAGGGCCGCAATCGCCGCGACGGCGAGGAGAATTACCGATACACCCAGGACCACCATCGGGTCGCGGGTCCCATTCTCGATCCACTGTGCGATCATGCGGCCCAGACCCAAGCTGAGCACGAGCCCTGAGAGAATTCCCAAACCCACGCCGGTTCCGGTCGATACTCCCACGATCCAAAGCACATCGCGGCGCTGGGCACCGAGTGCAATGCGAACGCCGAGTTCGCTCGTCCGCTGCAGCAGGGTATAGGAAACGACGCTGTATAAACCCACCGCCGCCAGAACCAGTGCTAGAACAGAGAACGCGCCGAAGAGCATCGAAACAAGGCGGCCCCGGGCGTACTCGGGCTCGCGTTGAATCCAGCCTTCGAGATCGCGTATATCACCCGCGATCTGCTGGTCGGCATCGAGGGAGGCGATCTGCAGTTTGATACTGTGCAGCATGGCCAGCGGATCGCCTTGCGTGCGGACCAGGACTTGCGTAAACGGGAAAGTCAGGAGCGTGTAGGGCGCGTACACAGCGGGCGCCACGGGTTTGTCCAGTCCGTCGTTCAGTGAGTCAGCTACTACGCCGACAATTTCCAACCACCCCGCGGCTCCATTGGACGTTAACGCTATCGGCGGAAGGGTGGCGAATTGAGGGATGCGCACCGAATGTCCCGCAAAGCTTCCGCCGGAGAGGTAATGGCGTACGAAGGACTGGTTCACCAGGACCAGCGTGGCTCCGCGCGCAATTTCACTCTGATCCCATAGGCGGCCGCTGAGGATCGGGATTTGCAAGGTGGCGAAGTACTCCGAGCCGACAAGTTCTACTTCTGCCTCCTGGGCCTGGGAAGCGGGCTTGCCCATAATTTCGATGGGCTGGCGCGACCCGCTGTTGGGCGGAGTGGCATTCGTAGATATACCCGCGGAAACGACGCCAGGAATTGCCGCAATCTTGTCGCGCAGTTCGGTGAAGAAGCGGGCTCGATCCGCCCAGGTTGTATGCGCGTCATCGCGGATGGGAATGATTACCGACATCACATGCTGTGGCTGGTATCCAAGCGGGACACGGAGCATGCGGAGGAAGCCCTCGATAGCGGCTCCCGCAGCGGTCATCAGTAACAGTGTCAGTGCAATCTGGCCGGCAATGAGCGCAGTGTGCAAGCGCCTGCCTCGCACACTACCGGTCAGGCGCCGCGTGCCCGTCTGCATCACCTGGCTAATCTGGGGGCGCGCCGATTGGAGCGCGGGAAACAGCCCGAAGACAATTCCGCACAACACTGCCAAAATCACGCTGAAACAGAGGACAGGAAGGTTGATGTGGAAGTCCGCTTCGTAGGGATATGAGTGATCGGGCAGCCGTGGGACCAGGAACCCGATCGCCCGATAGGCGACAAAGACGCCGAGACCAGCTCCCACCAGGGATAGGAGGAGCGATTCGGTGAGAAGTTGGCGCACGATACGAATGCTGCTGGCTCCCACGGCCGAGCGCACGGCAAACTCATGCTGGCGCGCTGTGCCTCGCGCAAGCAGTAAGATCGAGAGATTTCCGCAACCGATCGCGAGCAGCAGCGCGACGGCCCCAAACAGCAGGTACATTGTCTTTTTCAGGTCGCGGGTATAGGTATCCGCCAGGCTGCGTACGCTGATCTTGTATTGCTTGGGAAAGATATTTGGCGTCTGATGGTCGAACTGCTGGTAGAGAGGCCGAAATTCCTCCGCCGCAGCCGCCATGGTAACGCCGGGTTTCAACTTGATCTCGGGACTGTACCGGTGGAGTTGGTCCGAGGCCATCTTCAGAGGGGTGTAAACCTCTCCATCCCTCCACGTAAACCGCACCGGCATCACGCCGAGGATGGTATAGCTCTTATGGTTGAGTTGGATGGTTCTGCCCACGACAGAAGGGTCGCCATGATAATGACGTTGCCAGAACTTGTAGCCCAGCACAGCGACGGGCTGCGGATCTTTTCCGTCGGGCGCATCAGCAGGGGTAAAGTACCGGCCCAGCAGCGGACTCAGGCCGAGAAACTGGAAGTGTGATCCCGTCATCTCGACAACGGTTGCGCCGTCGGGAACATCACTGCCCGTGACCGTCTGGCTCGTATAGTTGGAGGCGACCACATCCTCAACAGCGTGTGTCTGGCGCAATTGCCGAATCTGCGGCCCTGTCAGGCCCCAGGTGCCTTCGCGCCCGGAGTTGTCTGTAAGCCAGACATCGCTGATCCGCTCGATGCCCGCATAGGGCCACGGATTGAGAACGGCGTCATACAGGATGCTATAAACGGCCACGGTCGCGCCGATGCCCAGCGTGAGTGACAAAATCGACGTGATCGAAAAACCAGGGTTGCGGACAAGTTGCCGCAAAGCAAACCGGAGATCCTGAAGCAATGTCTGCATAGGCGCCCCCTGTGCGACGAGGAAGGACGAGCGAAGTTGGCTCTGCGCTCAACTATAGCAATTTCACAGCCACGTCCGCCGCTTTCGAGAAGTACGGTTTGCTTGAATATTTTGTTCCGGCCGGTGACTTTTCCATCAAAACTTTGCCCGATCCCGCACAGACTGTCCGCAAACGAACAGACGTAGCTATCTAGCATGTTCCGAGGAAGTTTGGACGCCCAGGATCCCGAGCTTGCGGCGCCACCACCAGCCGTGCGGATAGGGATTTGATTGTGGATTCGAAAATGAGCGATTGTGGGGTTGCGCCCATCTTTTTCGGCCCACGTACGCTAAGGCGAGGGGCACCCGCCCGATTTCCTCCGGTGTCTCTGCGAACGAACTTCTGCGGAACAGTCCTCGTAATACTTACATCGCTGACTGATCACTTAGGCCGTGCCTGGGCAGGTAGGCCACACAATCGATCTCGACTTTCATGCCCAGGGCAACCATGCCCGCGCCAACCGTGGTGCGTGCCGGCTTGACCTCGCCGAAGACTTCCGCGTACACCTCATTCATGATGTCGAACTCTTTCACGTCCTGCAGATATACAGAACACTTGACCACATCTTTCAGATCTGCGCCGCAGCCGCGAAGAATGGTCTGCAGGTTCTGGAGGACCAGCCGCGTTTGGTCCCGTATGGTGGTCTCCATATCAATCTCGCCGCTGATGGGATCCACCGGCCCCTGGCCGGACACATACAGGAAATCTCCCGCGCGCACTGCGGTGGAGTAAGGCCCCTGGGGCGCCGGTGCACCCGCCACTTGTAAACGTTCGAGCATGAAATTCTCCCTTAGTCAGCCGGGGTCTTGGATGTGCTAGGGTACATCGTAATCCCACTCATCCCGCGGCGTTGTTTCACCATAGCAGAAGGTTATGACATCGGATGACCAAGCCATACGACGTAGCCATCATCGGGCTCGGGACCATGGGCAGTTTCTGTGCCGTCGAGTTGGCCAGGCGCGGCCTTAGAGTTGCCGGGTTCGATCAGTTCACTCCCCCGCATGGCCGTGGGAGCCATTCGGGGGGCACCCGCATTCATAGGCTTGCGTATCCGGAGGGTACCGGGTATGTTCCCCTGGCGCAACGCGCGGGCCAGATGTGGGAACAGGCGGGCGAGGAATTCGGCACGCCGTTGTTGCACCGCTCCGGAATCCTCTACATGGGCCTCCCGCGCGAGCAGTTTCTCCGCGAGGTAGAAGAGAGCGCTTCCACCCATCGACTGCAGGTAGAAACGCTGTCGGCAGCCGAGGTGCGGTATCGCTACCCCGCCTTCGAAATCCCGGAAAAGTACGCCGGGCTTCTCGATGTGCAGGCTGGCTGGCTCGATGTAGATGCGTCCATCGCATGCAGTCATGGCTACGCCCGAAGACTAGGCGTCCAATGCTTTTTCGAGCAACGGGTCACAGGCTGGGACGCAACCAGCGGCGAAGTAAAAGTGCATTTGGAAAATGACACCGTCACTGCGTCCGGTCTGATCATTACCGCCGGCGCGTGGGCGGGCGACTTGTTGCGCAGCCTTCAACTCCCGCTGCGCGTTAAGCGCAAGGTGCTCGCCTGGTTCGATCCCCTAAGCCCGGAACTATTCGCAGCGGGCCGAGTTCCTGTTTTCTGCTTCCCGGAGAATTTCTCCTACGGGTTTCCCGATGTACCCGGCCTGGGCGTCAAGATGGCTCAGCACATAGGGGGGAGCTTCCTACCCAGTGCCGACGCTCCTGTTTCGGCCCCGGCGCCGGCCGACCTTGACCCCATTGCCGCCATCGCTGCTCAATACATGCCCAAGCTCGCGGGCGACTCGAGCCATGCTCGTTCGCGCCTGCGGCATTCGGCGACCTGCCTGTACACCATGACACCCGACGATGACTTTATCGTGGATCGTCATCCGGAGTTCACCAACGTGGTCTTTGCCGCAGGCTTCTCCGGTCATGGTTTCAAGTTTGCCCCTTTGATCGCGGTGGCTTTGGCCGACTTGGTGCAGCAGGCTAAGACGTCATTGCCGATCGACTTCCTTTCCCTCGGCCGCTTGCTGCAAAAGCAAGAAGAATGAGGACGTGCAGACCAGATCGTTAGCGCAACAAGCGCATCAGTCCGGTTGCCGCCAGGTCAGGCTGCAGAAAGCGTGCTGGTTGTTGAGCAGCGCGGCTCACCGCCTCCGCCGCAAGGTACCCGCTGCGGACGGCGCCTTCCATGGTTGCCGGCCATCCAGTGGCAATCCAGTCGCCGGCCAGAAAGATCCGCGGCCAGGGACTCGTGGGCGAGGGTCGAAGCAGGTCGAGTTGCGGACGAATGGAATAAGTCGCCCGCACCTCCTTGACTACGGCGGCCTTCAACAACTTCGCTTCGGCCACCAGGGGAAAGAATTCTGCCAGTTCGCGCAGGGCCAGGTCAATGATTTCCTGGCGTTGAAGTCCTACGAGTGACTTGGATGCGCTGACCACTAACTCGATATAGCTCCCGGGTTCACCACGCCGCTTTTCCGCTTGCAATCTCGACTTGTGAAACATCCATTGGATGGTTGCGTCGAGCAGAATTGCGTGCTCCAGATCGCTTACCTCGCGATCAAACCAAAGATGTATGCCGGTGATCGGCGAATGCCCGAAGCACTCGAGGTTCATCGCCAGTTGGTCGGCCTCAGGGTTTTGCGGCAAAGCAGGCAACAATCTGCTCAGCCCTTCAAACGCGAGCGCCAAGACGACGGCGTCGGTGGTGAAGCTGTCGCCTTGTGTTGTGACCGTCCATTGCTGGGCTTCTTCACACCACGCCAATGATTCCGGAGCAGAACTTAATTCCACCTGCCCGCCGCGGCTCTGAATGTAATCAATTGCGCGACCGTAAAGGTCGCTCAGCGGAATGGTCGGGACTCCCATGCGTCCTGCTCCCGGAGAAAGAAGGAGTGACTTGCGGATCACCTGCCCGGCGTAGTGCACCGACATGCGATCCGGATCTTCGTTGAGCGCGCTCACCAGGACCGGTTTCCAGAAGCGTTCAATGGCTCCGCGTGTCTGGCGGTGCCGTTGCAGCCATTGAGCGAAGTTCTCGTCAGAGTCTTTGGGGATGCCGGCAACAAACGCGCTGAGCCCGCGGGCGATGGCCACCTTGTCAGAAAAGGAGAAGGCCGACGCGCGCAGAAAGGCCAGCAGGTCATGAAAGGGCGCCGGCAAAATCGCGGGCTGAAGAATGCTTCTCCGTCCGCCCGGCTCGATAAAGGTCAGGCGGTCGAACCAGCGGATGGCATCGCTGACGTCCAGACGACGGTAAAGATCGATGAGGTTGACGCAGTTACCCAGCAACACATGCTGGCAGTTATCGATTACCTCGCCCGTACCCGGGTGTTCATAGGAAGAGGCACGGCCACCGAGGTAGCGGCGTTTCTCCAGCAGGCGGACCTGGTAACCCGCATCGGCGAGGGCGCACGCGGCCGAAAGACCTGCCAGCCCGCCGCCAATCACAGTGACAGACCGCAAACCTGTCAGGCCCATACTCCCTGCGCCAGCGTCTTGAAAAGGCCGGCTCCCAATATGCTCAGCTTCTCATACGCGGGGACGCCAACCCGCGTCGAAAAGACATCGAAGTTGCGCTGTTCGATGTGCCGCAACAAACGATGGTAAATGGTGACCAAAACCCACATCGCAGCCCTGCTGTCGGGTGAGATTAAGGGCAATAAAGCCTCCGCGGACTTGTAAAACTGGTCCGCCCGCTCGGCCTGTATGGCAAGCACGCGACGCTGCTGCGATGTTAATTGCCGTCCACTGGAAATCCCGGTCATGGAGCCGGCGGTCACACCGCAGCGTTCCAGATCTTCGAGCGGTAAATAGAGACGGCCACGCTGCGCATCTTCCTGCACATCGCGCAGAATGTTGGTCAGTTGAAAGGCGATCCCGGTTTCTTCCGCCAGCTTCTCGGCCCGGGGATCGAGGTATCCGAAAATCCGAATGCACACCAGACCGACGACCGACGCTACGAGATAGCAGTAACGATAGAGATCCGCGAAGGTTGCATAAGCGGTAAATCGTGGTTCCAGATCGCTGGCTGTGCCTTGTACCAGCTGATCCAGCAGTTGCGACGGGATGGCAAAGCTATGTTGCGCATCCAGCAGCGCTACAAAAACCGGGTCGCTGGTGGGTTCTCCGGCCTGCACCTGGTGCCAGCCGTTGAGCCACTTGTCCAGCGCGACGCGGCGTTCGGGGATGGGTCGATCTTCGTCATCCGTGAGGTCATCGGCCTGGCGCATGAAGGCGTAGACAGCGCAAATCGCATCTCGCTTTTTGGCTGGGAGCGCGACGAAGGCGTAGTAAAAATTTTTCGCCTTCTTGCGGGCAATGGCCCGGCAGGCCGCATACGCCGCGTGCACCTCGGGGGTCACGACGGCCGCCTTCGCTTGGCTAGCCCCGGCACAAGCTTGCCGGTGAGCGCACGCGCCACGAGTCCCAGCTTTCTGCTTTTTGAGATCACGGGACGCATGGTGAGCACGTCGTACTGCCGCTGCTCAATCGCATGCAGGATTTCCAGACCGCCCTGGCTGAATAGATCCAAGTCGAGTGCCAGCTCGCGATCCACCATGTCGATCAAGGGGAGCCCCTTGATGAACAATTGGCGGGCGTAGCCAACCTCGTGGCGCACGAGTTCGCGAAAAGCCGGCGTCGGGTCGCGCCGGGCGATGGTGGCTTCATCGACGCCGTAGTTCTGCATATCGTCGAGCGGCAGATAGATCCTGCCCCGCGCGTAATCAGAGCTGATGTCCTGCCAGAAGTTTGCCAGTTGCAAAGCGGTGCAGGTGAAATCAGAGAGCAGGAACATTTCCGGAGCTCGATAGCCACAGGCATAGAGAACAAGCCGTCCGACGGGATTGGCAGAGAATCGGCAATAGTCCAGTACGTCGTCCATCGCGGGGTAGCGGGCCACGTTCTGGTCCTGGCGAAAGGCCACCAGCAGGTCGGCAAAAGGCTGCTGCGGGATATCACAGGCGCGTATGGTCTCCGCCAGCGCAACAAAGACGGGATGACGCGCTTGACCCTGGTAACAGGCGTCCAGTTCCCTCCCCCACAGATCCAACAGGGCGAGCGATTGCTCCCGGTTCCCGACTTCATCACCCAAGTCATCGGCGATGCGGCAGTAGGCATAGATGCTATGGAAATGCGGTCGCAATCGGGCGGGCAGAAACCACGAGGCCACATGGAAATTCTCGTAGTGCGTGGTAGCCAGGCGCTGACAGTAGGCTCGTGCCTCTTCGAGGGTCGGACGCTGTTCGGGAATGCGGTACTCGGCCGGCAGCGCAGACCATCCGCGTTCGATTAACTCCCGATCGTCTTGCGGGCTTTTGACTGTCATGCTGCCTCGTTGTCTCGGCCTTTCGGGGCTAAAGAGCGTGGGTGAAAATCGATTTCCCACTCAGTCCCGCAGGGACGGCTGAAAAAGCCCAGGACGTAGTCCTGGGTTGGATTTGGAAGGACGACCCAGTCCCGCAGGGACGGCTAAAAATAGGCTGCGTCGCAATCCGGCAAGTTTCAGTCGTCCCTGCGGGACTCAATCATGTTGCCTGATGTACCCAGGACTAACGTCCTGGGCTAAGTTCAGCCGTCCCTTCGGGACTCATTTTCTTCTCGCAGTTACATAAAAACCGTATCTCAGCGGCTGAAGCCGCGCCCTTCGTTAACGTTTCCTTGTTGCCTCTCATCACGGAATGATAGCGGTCTTGATATCAGTGGAACGATCCTTCACGCGGCGTAGTACGGTTTCGAGATCCGATAGCTGTGCCCGGCCGGTAATGTATTCGCTGCACTTGAAACGACCGCTCGCCAGCAGATCAAAGGCTTTTCGACAAGCGGCTGGCGTGTGGTGGAAACTTGCCTTCAGCGTGATGTCGTTGTAGTGCAACCGGTTGGTGTCGATCTCCACTTTTGTTCCAGCAGCGCAGCCTCCAAAAAAATTCACCGTGCCGCCTCTGCGAACCATGTCCACCGCCCATTGCCAGGTGAGCGGAGTCGCCACCGCTTCGATGGCTACATCCACACCTCGATGATCCGGGGTCAGGCCACGCACTGCGGCTACGGCGTCGATCACGGCGGTCGTCTGCACGACATGGGTTGCTCCGAATGTAGTTGCGGAGGCAACTTGTTCATCACGCTTCACGACTGCGATCACTTCCATTCCTGAAAGTTGGGCTACGTGCATGAACATCAGGCCGATGGGTCCCGCTCCGATCACCACTACACTGTCGCCTCGCTTCGCGCCGGTTTCCTCCAGGCCGCGCACCACGCATGCAAGTGGCTCGGTCAGGGCCGCGTGCTCCAAGGGCAAGCTCTCGGGAACAATGAGCGTGTTCTTGGACACGATGCGCGCCGGGATGCGGATGTATTCCGCATATGCTCCGTTGTTGAAGAGCAGGTCTTCGCACAGGTTCTCCTGTTTGCGAACGCACCAGAAACAGGCTCCGCAGGGCGCCGAATTTAACGCCACCACGCGCATGCCCGGTTTGAAGCTGCGCACGCCGGCACCGGTCTCATGGATCACGCCGGCCAGCTCGTGCCCGAAAAGCGCCGGGGGCGCGATCATCCTGGCGTGATAGCCTCGGCGAAAAACCTTCAGGTCGGTACCGCAAGTGAGAGCGGCATGAACGCGGATGACAATCTCTCCCTTGCCCGCGCCGGGGATGGGGACCCGTTCAATCCTGACGTCTTCTTTGCCGTAGAGTACGGCAGCGTTCATCTCACTTAACATACCTTCCCTATTCTCGCCCAATCCGGGCAGGCGTGCCTTCAATCATGATCTTCATGGAAGTTGCCCTGGGTTCGGACGCGACGGCGATGGCCTCCACCGCCTCGGACAAAGGAAAGCGATGAGAGACCAGCCGGGTCAGATCACATCCCTGGCCGTACCCCTCGAAGACGATCTGCAGCGCCTCCTCTTGAATATCGACCGAAGCACTGTAGGACCCCATCAGCGTCTTCTCGTCGACACAGACCGCCGCGGGATCGATGATTGCCTCCCCGTGCTGGGTTTGGGCAAACAGCAGTACCCGGCCGCCGGGACGGGCGGCGTCCATCGCGGTTCGAATCAGCGAGTTCCCGCCCACCGCCAGGATCACGGCATCCGCCCCTCGGCCTTCACTGGCAGCACGCACGGCCCCGACCACGTCCTCCCGCGAAGCGTCGATCGGCATATCCAGTCCAAACCGCGCCGCTACCGCGTGCCGCTCCGGGTAGAGGTCTGAAGTAAGCACCTTAGCCCCGGAACGTCTGGCCAGGGACGCCAGCATGATGCCGATGGGGCCCTGGCCGATGACCAGGACGGTCTCATCCGCGGCCAGGTTCAGGCTGCGGACGCCTTTCAGGCAGGTGTTCAGGGGTTCCACGAAGACCGCCTGGGCGAAAGGAATACCATCGGGGATTTTGATCAGTCCGCGCTGCACAATCCAGTCCATCACCCGCACATAACCGGCGAAGCCGCCGCCCGAGGGCTCGAAGCCGGCAGTGCAGCCTACCTTCTTATAAACCGGACACTGGGCAAATGTTTTCTTCCGACAGTAGTAGCAAGTGCCGCACGGGATGTGGTGGAAGACGACCACCCGATCACCGACCGCAAAGGAGCCGACTCCGGCTCCTACGGCTGCAATCGTCCCAACCGTTTCGTGGCCGAAGATGCGCGGCGCGGAATGGGACCCAGTATGGATCTTCTTCAAGTCAGTGCCGCAAATTCCGCAGCTGTGGACCTCGATCAGCACTTCGCCGGGACCGATCACGGGCACGGGAACGGTTTCGACACGCACGTCGTTCACGCCCCGATAGACGGCTGCCTGCATGTTTGCCGGTAGAGCTGCCGCGGTCTGCATCATCTCCATCGTTGGATCACCCTGGACTACCGACCAGCGGGATCAGCGCGGAAGCCATAGCCAGCGCGCCTTTCTTGCCATTTTTGCCGATACGCGCCAAACCAGGCCAGTATCGGGGCCGAATGGCAACGTGGGCCAACAACGCCGCCAGCTGCAGCTGGCCCTGGGTGTCGGTGTACCGGCTAAAGTCGGGCAAGACTTCGCTTGCCGTATCAGAAACCGCTTTGAGGCAATAGAACGGGATGCCTTGGCTGCGAGCAAACCGGGCTACCGTTGCGGCCTCCATATCTACGAGGACGGCTTGGTAGGTCTGGCCCAACCGCCTCTTTTCCGCAGCCAGGGCTACGTGATCCATGGTGACCAACTTGAACGGTGGAGCGCTTCCCGGACGGGCGGGAGATTGGGTGGGAAACGCCTCTCCGGACACGCCATCCACCACCTCGTTGACGACGTAGGCGTCCCCGGGCTGCAGGCCGCAGGAGAGGGCCCCGGCCCAGCCCATGGAAACCAGGGTGTTTAATGGAGCCTCGCGAATGGCGATAGCACAGGCGCGCTCGGCCGCCGCCTTCCCCATCCCGGCACAGACCGCAATGCACGCAGCGCCCTCAATATTGCCCTGCCACGCATTCTCCCCATGCGCCAGGTGCAGTGGCTTCCATCCTTGCACCAGCGGCTTTAGCTCGCCCGGCATGGCCGCGATAATGCCTACCCGTCTCATGCGGCGGGCGCATACCCGTTCGCCCGAAACCAATCGATGGCCGACCGCAGCGCGGCATAGACGGGGACTACCTGGAATCCCAGTTCCCGTTCCGCCCTTGCCGAGGAGACAAACATCTTTTTCTTGCCCATACGTACGGCCTCCACGGTAGCACGCGGTTCCTTTCCGCGCAGCCTCCCCGTGACGGTTTGATCGCACAGGGCGAAAGCCATGGCCACGGTGTGGGGAACACGCATGCTTGGAGAAGGCAGGCCGGTGATAGCGGACATTTTATCCAGAAGCTGCTTCAAGGTCAGGTTCTCCCCGCCCAGAATATAGCGCTCCCCTGACCGCCCCACCTCAATTGCATCGACGTGGGTTTTGGCCACCTCGTTGACATCCACCAGGTTGAGGCCGGTGTCCATGTAGGCTGGAAACTTCCGCTTGAGGAAATCCACCACGATGCGGCCGGTGGGCGTGGGCTTGATATCGCCGGACCCTATGGGCGTAGTCGGATTGAGGATAATTACCTGCTGGCCATCGCGCGCCGCGGCGACGGCCTCCTGTTCCGCCAGATACTTTGACCGCTTGTAGTGCCCGATCATGTTTTCAAGTGAGACCGGCGTCGTCTCATCGGAGAGCCGTCCGTCGGCGAAAAAACCCATCGTGGCTACGCTCGAGGTGTAGACCACGCGCGGAACGCGCTGCTCACGGGCGATGCGCAACAGGTCGCGCGTGCCGGCCACGTTGGTTGCATGCATTTTTTCAGGATCTGTTACCCAGAGGCGGTAATCGGCCGCAACATGCATGACCGCATCGCAGCCGGAAATTGCGGTGCGCAACGCTTCCACTTGCAATAAGTCGCCGGTAACGGTTTCGGCGGGGAGCCCGGCGAGATTTTCGAGCTTGCTGGTGGGGCGAACAAGGATGCGTAAGTCAGCACCGCGACGGGCCAGTTCTTGCGCTACGTGGCTGCCGACAAACCCTGTAGCTCCTGTGATGAAAACTTTCAGACCTTACCCCTATTCCCGCCGGGGAGAAAAGCCTCCGCAGGCTGCGGGAAACACATTTCCAGGAAAGGTCCGCGGAACTGCAGATCCCTCGGCTTCGCTCGGGATGACAAAGGGGAGGGTTGCGGTTGATTGGGAGTGGTGGCCAGACCGATCACGCCTCGGTCCGGCTACCACTCTTGATTGAACCGTTGTCCTTTCCTTTGTCATCCCGAGCGTAGCCGAGGGATCTGCAGTTCTACGGACCTTTCGTGGAAATGTGTTTCCCGCAGCCTCTACACCCGAACTCATTCCAGAGCTTCAGGATGCAGACCAAAGCCTTTTTCGCCAGCCGCCTTCTTCTCGTTCCACTTCTTCACCCAGGCTTCCCAGCTTGCGCCGGCGGCGCGGTCTTTTCCGGTGAAGGTCAGCCCTGCGATCTCGCTGTACGCGATGGAACGTTTCTCTGGGGAATCTTTAGGAAAGAGCCGGACGAACGACTCGCCGAGGGTTGCGCCGGTCCTCCGATCGAAGATGTAGCCTTCCACCACCGAGCCATCCTTGCAGTGGATGGTGACGTCGCCGCGGTAGTCAAAGGCTTTCTCGAGCGCGTCCAGCACTTCGGCGTCGCTGCCCAGAACAGGCGCCCAGCCTTCGAGGTTCTGGTGCTCGGTTCCCGGCGCCAGCTCCAGAGAATCAGGATCAAGTTGCGGGGTTGTTGCGCCCTTCTGCCCGGTCATACCCGCGTCTCTTCCATCTGCCGCTTGGCATCGCTTGAGATCTGCACCAGCGACGGCGACGAATGCCCATTCAGCAGCGGAGAGGTCAGCAGGTCGCGTGCACCCTGATCCTCATACCTGTCGAAGAGCGTGGCCTTCACCGCGGCCATGAATCCGCGGAAGGAGCCAAACATTTCGTTGACCGAGGAAGGCTCATATCCGCAGCTGACCATGCAGTTTGCGCATTTCGGATTGCCTGACTCGGTGCCGTAGTTTTCCCACTGCGTTTCTTCGATGAGCTCCTTGAAAGTAGAAGCGTAGCCATCCTGCAGCAGGTAGCAGGGCTTCTGCCAACCGAAAATGTTGTAAGCAGGATTGCCCCACGGGGTGCATTCGTAATTGCGCTTGCCCATGAGGAATTCCAGGAACAGCGGGGACATATTGAATTTCCAGTGCTTCTCGCGGTTGGAGAGAATGGCGCGGAAGAGCCTGCGGGTGCGCGCGCGGCCCAGGAAATGCTTCTGGTCCGGCGCCTTCTCGTAGGAATAGCCGGGGGAAATTACGATGCCCTCGACACCCATCGCCATCACTTCGTCGAAGAAAGCGCGCACGCTGTTGGGATCGGCGCCATCGAAGAGCGTGGCGTTGGTGGTGACCCGGAATCCCCGTTGCACGGCCTCGCGGATACCTTCGACTGCCTTGTCGTAACCGCCCTCGCGGCAGACGGAAAAGTCGTGGTGCTCGCGCTGTCCGTCCAGATGGACGGAAAAGGTCAGATACTTGCTGGGCTTGAACAGCCCGATTTTTTCTTTAAGCAATAGGGCGTTGGTGCACAGGTAGATGTACTTTTTGCGCGCCACCAACCCTTCCACGATCTCAGCAATCTGGGGGTGCATCAACGGTTCGCCGCCAGGGATAGAGACCATAGGGGCTCCGCACTCCTCGACCGCGCGGAAGCACTCTTCGGGCGACAGATCCTTTTTTAGAATGTGCGCAGGATACTGAATTTTGCCGCAACCGGCGCAGGCCAGGTTGCAGCGGAACAAGGGCTCCAGCATCAGAACCAGTGGGTACCGTTTTTGCCCGCTTAAACGCTTCTTGATCACGTAGCTGGCTACGGTCCACATTTGTGAAATCGGCACTGCCATCGTTTCAAATCTCCTTAGGCTCGTTCCATCGCCCGGCGGTAGTCGGTCAACGCCAGCAGTGGGAAGTAGTTCCGGTAAAGGTGGTAGGAAAGATAAAAGACCCGGGGGAAGCCGGTACCTGTGACCACGGCTTGCCGCGTAGGACCTTCTCCCATGCTTTCATCCCACGAACCGTCGGGTAACTGGCGCTCGATCAACCAGCGCACGCCCTTGGCGACTGAGTCGCTGCGCGTGTCTCCTGCCGCCAGCAGACCCAGGATGGCCCACGCGGTCTGGGAGGGCGTACTGGGGCCAACACCGCGGGTGGTTGGATCGTCGTAGCTGCCGCAACTCTCACCCCACCCGCCGTCCGCATTCTGCACCATGCGTATCCATTCCGCAGCCTGCTGAATTTGTGGCTCGTGGTTCCAGACCCCGATGGCCTCCAGGCCACGCAGCACCAGGAAGGTGCCGTAGAGGTAATTCACTCCCCAGCGCCCAAACCAGCTTCCGTCGGGTTCCTGTTCGCTGTAGATGAAGCGAATGGCCTTCTCGACGCGGCGGTCTTTTTGGGTGTGGCCATAGGTGGCCAGCATCTCGAGAATGCGGCCGGTGATGTCAACCGTAGGCGGATCGAGCATGGCGTTATGGTCGGCGAAGGGGATGTTCTCAAACACCATCTTGGTGTTGTCTTTGTCGAAGCTGGCCCATCCGCCGTTCTTGCATTGCATGGCGAAGATCCATGCGATGGCGCGCTGGCAAACGTCATATTGATAGCGCTCACGGGGATGGTTGTCGACTTTGTTCAAGGCCAAAAGCACTTGAGCAGAGTCGTCGGTATCTGGATAGAACTCGTTGTTGAATTCGAAGTACCATCCGCCGGGCTGCTGGTTCCTTACCTTCACCGCCCAGTCGCCTTTGTGCCGCACTTCCTTTGACAGCATCCAGTCAGCCGCCTTCAGGAGCCGCGGATCGGTGCGCGGAACTCCGCACTGACCCAGGGCGTAGACCGCATAGGCGGTATCCCAGACGGGAGACATGCAAGGTTGCATGCGGAAGGTGGGCTCCATGTAATCGGGAATGCCCTCGTCCTCGATACCCAGCTTTTCGAACTCATCCATCGCGCGGATGGTTTGCGGGTCGTCGATCGAGTAGCCCAGGCAGCGCAAAGCGAGAATGGCATTGAGCATGGCGGGGTAAATGGCGCCCAGTCCGTCACTCATCTCCAGCCGTTCCAGAATCCACTTCTCTGCTTTCCGGATAGCGACCTTGCGTAGCGGCCGGATATGTACCCGCTCGGCCCAATGGAAGAGCCGGTCTGCCACCAGGAAGAAGTTGCGCCAGCCGACTAACCTCTCGCGATCCCAGCGAAGGCGGAGCTTGGCATTTGCCTTGCCACCGACAAACAACTCATCGATCCCGTTTTCAGGAGCCAGCTTCTTGAAAGGCTTCTTGGCGTAGGCGATCGAAAGCGGCACCAGGATGGCGCGTGACCAGGAAGAGATCTCGTAGATGTTGAAGTAACACCAGTTGGGAAAGAGAACGAGTTCCGGTGGGATCGCCGGTACGGCGCCGTATTCGTATTGGCCGAAGAAACAGAGGTAGATTTTGGTGAAGGTGTTGCATTCCACGACTCCACCGTGAGCAAGGATCCACTCGCGGGCATGGACCATCACCGGATGTTCAGGCAGCCAGCCCATTAACTTGAAGGCGAAATAGGCTTTGACGGAAGCGCTGATGTTGGAGGGGCCGCCGGCGTAGATACTCCAACCGCCGTCTTTGTTTTGCTTGCGGAGGATCTCGGCTACAGCGCGCTTCATCTTGCGTTCGTCGCCGGTACCCAGCAACGTATGCACCATTATGTAGTCGGATTCGAGAGTGGTATCGGCTTCCAGTTCTCCGCACCAGTAGCCGTCCGGGTGCTGTTGGGAGAATAGAAAGTCACGAGCTTGCGCGACGGCGGATTCTACCTGGTCTAAACCCGCATCGATGCGGCCAAAGCGGGGCGTGGCAGGTTGTCCACTTTCAGATGGTCTACTCATTCTGGACTAACGCTCTCTCTCAAAAAACAGCTGTCTTACGCTGTATTCAGCAGGCTCATACCCGGTTAACGTACAGGCTTGATGGCTTGTACGATCTCCGGAGGCAGCCCAAAGCGAACATTTTCCGGCATGACTTCGACTTCTTCTACGTCTGAGAACCCGCGGCCGCCCAGATACGCGACCACTTCAGCAACTAGAACCTCGGGGGCAGAAGCGCCGGCGGTGACCGCAACCGTGGTGGCGTTCTCCAACCATTCGGGATTGATTGCTCCCGAGTCTTCAATTAAAAATGCATTGGTGCTCAGGTTCCGCGAGACTTCAACCAAGCGGTTGGAGTTGGAACTGTTGTTCGATCCCACCACCAGCACCAGATCAGCCTGATGGGCCACGTTCTTGACGGCTACCTGCCGGTTCTCTGTGGCATAGCAGATGTCCTGAGTGTGGGGTCCCACGATATTGGGGAACTTTGTCTTGAGGGCGCGAATAATATCGCGGGCCTCGTCCAGACTGAGGGTGGTTTGCGTAAGATAGGCAACCCGTTCAGGATCAGATACTTTGAGGGCGGCCACTTCTTCCACGGTGGAGACGACCTGGGTCACTTCCGGAGCCTCGCCCAAAGTGCCTTCTATCTCGTCATGATCGCGATGACCGATGAGGATCAGGGAATAGCCCTGGCGGGCAAATTTCACCGCTTCCACATGGACCTTGGTCACCAGCGGGCAGGTGGCGTCGATCACCTTTAGTTTGCGTGACTTGCTGCGTGCGCGAACTGCGGGGGAGACTCCGTGGGCGCTGTAAATGACGCGCATGCCCTCGGGAACGTCGTCGATATCATCGACGAAGATCGCGCCTTTTTCCGCGAGTTCGTTGACTACGAAACGATTGTGCACAATCTCTTTGCGAACGTAGATGGGAGCGCCAAAAGTATCGAGCGCTATATTCACCACGTCGATCGCCCGCACCACACCGGCGCAGAAGCCGCGCGGTTTGAGGAGCAGAACCCTCTTGGTGGCGACTTCGGAGCGGGAATCCTTGGCCGGCGAGGTTAACAGGGGACTTGTCACATCAACCAGTATACCGCGCCGGCCCTTATCTGTCTGAGAGATACGGTGTTTCGCCAGGGGGGTGAGGCATTAGATGAGCCATTCGCGATAAGGGTCCATTCTGTAGGAAATTGCGAACACAGTCCCGAAGGGACGGCTAAACTTAGCCCAGGACGCCAGCCCTGGGTAAACCTCCAACATGAAAAGTCCCGTAGGGACGGCTGAAGACTGTCCAGGATTGCGTCGCGGCCGATTTTCAGCCGTCCCTACGGGACTGATCCGATTTCTAGGAACACTGATGTGATGCGACCGCCGAGAACTGGCGGGATTCTAGCCCTACTGGTCTACTTGGACTTTCCGGGCTTGCGGCTGCTCTTCAGCATTTGCTCTGCGTGGCGCAGTGAGGTGTCGGTCAACTTCGCTCCACTGATCATGCGCGCTACTTCTTCCGCTCGCTCCTCTTCCTTGAGGAGACGGACTGAGGTTTTTGTTTTTCCCTGGCGCTCCTGCTTTTCGACGAGAAAGTGTTGGTCGGCAAACGCCGCGATCTGGGGCAAGTGGGTTACGCAAAGCACCTGCTGGGCGCGGGACAACTCCATTAGCTTTTGGCCTACTGCTTCGGCTGCCCGGCCGCCAATGCCTATGTCGATTTCGTCAAATACAAGGGTGCGCGGAACTGTAGCCTTGCGGCGCTGGCCCTTGGACGCTCCTTCCTCGACACTCACTTTGAGCGCCAGCATCACCCGGGACAATTCGCCTCCGGACGCGATTTGCTCCAGCGGCTTCAGGGGCTCTCCCGCGTTGGTGGCGATTCTGCAATCAACAAGGTCCCATCCGTGTCGAGTCCAATGACTCTCTTCTTCCTGTGCGGTGACGTGCACGGCGAACCTTGCCTTCATCGCCAGATCGTTGATGTGGGTTTCGGCAAGCTTTTCCAGCTTGCGCGCGGCCGCGGTGCGGGCTGCTGTGAGTTCCGCTGCCACTCTGCGATAGGCCTGCGCGGCGCGCGCCTGATCGGCTCTTAGATCGACCAGCAACTGGTCGCGGTTCTCAATCTCCGCCAGCTTTCTAGCCACATCCTGGCCGTGAGCCAGCACCTCCGCCAGGCTTGATCCATATTTTCGCTTCAGACGGTTGAGGACCTCCAAGCGGTCTTCCAGCTCCGCAAGCCGATCTGGCGAGGCTTGGATCCTGGAGGCGTAATCCCGCACGGTGGCGTTTACATCGTCTACCGCGGCCCGCGCGGCCTTGATTTGCTGCACCGCTTCGGCGAACTGCGGATCGTAGCGCGCGAGTTCTTCGAGGTTCTTCTCGGCGGCGCGCAAGGCAGTCTCCGCCGACCGGTCGCTTTCGTAGAGAAACTCGTGGGCGCTCATGGCCGCGGCAAACAGCTTCTCCGCGTTCGCCAAGACCCGCCGCTCGATCTCGAGCTCTTCGTCTTCTTTCTCGCGGAGGGCTGCGCCTTCAATCTCATCCTTTTGAAAGCTCCACAGATCTGCTTCGCGCAAACGCGCTTGTTCATCGCCTTCCAGGCGGGAAAGGCGGGCACCGATCTCAGACCATTCCTGAAAGGCCGCGGCCACCCGCTCGGTGCCGATGCCGGCGCTGCGGTCCAGCAATATCCGCTGCTGGGCCTGGTCAAAGCTACCCATAGTCTCGCTTTGCGCGTGCACCAGGGCCAGTTCCGGAGCCAGCTGACGCAACACATTCACCGTGGCCGGCTGGTTGTTCACATAGACGCGTCCTTTGCCGCCGGCCTGGATCTCCCGGCGCAGGATAATCTCCGAGCCTTCGGCATCGATGCCGTTCGTTTCCAGTGTGTTCTCGGCTCCGGGCGTGCTTTCAAACACGCACGACACCACCGCCCGCTCGGCTCCATGCCGCACCACATCGGAGGAGGCCTTGTCCCCCATCAGTAAAGCCAAGGCATCCACCAGAATGGACTTACCTGCACCGGTCTCGCCGGTCAATAGATTGAGACCGGGACCGAAGACGGCGATGGCGTGATCAATGACAGCGTAGTTTTCAGCGCGGAGTTCAAGCAGCATGGCAAGGTTCGAGCGCAGCATAGCATGAAGCAGCTACCCCGGTTACAGGCCGGGTTACCTTGCGGCGTCATCTTATGGTGCGAGTTGGTTTCAGGTTCGCATGTCTGCTACCGTGAAAGAGGAAGTGATGATGTCCCCGGTTCATATCGCAGCTTTTCTTCTTCTCCAGGCGGACGACGCAGCCGCGCCGGTAGCGCATTCCTCTACCTCCGGCGTCAGCGCTGTGTTTGACATGGTGCGCAACAGCGGGCCTGTGGCCATCGCCGTGCTTGCTGTGCTCCTGGTCGCCAGCCTCTACTCCTGGGCGGTGATCCTTGGCAAATCAGCGACGTTCCGCAGAGCGCGAACCCAAAGCCGTCGTTTTATGCGCGCCTTTCGCAAAGCCGACCGTCTGCAGGAAATTGCCGCGGTCAGCGAACAATTCAAGCCCAGTCCCCTGGTGACCGTGTTCGACGAGGTGTATGACACCTATCGGCGCCAGACCGGCGGGTTCGGACCTCCCAAGAACATTCTTACCCTGGAACGCACAGCGCAGGCAGCGGCCAGCGAGTCGCTCACCGTGCTGGAGCGTCGCCTGACCTGGCTGGCCACTATCGGTGCAGTTTCTCCCTTCGTAGGCTTGTTCGGCACGGTCATGGGTATTGTGGATGCTTTCCACGGCCTGGGCACTGAGGGCGCAGCCACGTTGCGCGCGGTAGCTCCGGGCGTTTCGGAAGCCCTGATCACCACCGCCGCCGGCTTGCTGGTCGCTATTCCCGCCGTCATCGCGTACAACCAGTTCACCGCTTCACTGCGTGAGTTCGGCTCGCGCATGGATGACTTCTCTCGCGAACTGCTTAATAGCCTGGAAGAAATCACCCCCAAACAGGAAGCGATGGAGAGGGAGGCCGCGAGTGGCCTTCACCGCTAGTTCTGGACATACACGCACCTCGCTTGCGGAAATCAACATCACTCCGCTGGTTGACGTGGTTCTCGTGCTGCTCATCATTTTCATGGTCACTGCGCCGGTACTGCAGTCGGGCATCGATGTTTCTGTGCCCAAAACGCGCAGCGTCAAAGAGATCACCCAACAGCGCCTGGTGTTGACCATCGATCGCGACCAGAATGTTTTTCTGGGAGACAAGCCGGTTAATCTGGCGCAACTGCCGGCTATCTTGCACCAGCCTAAGACCGACCCAGCAAGCCAGGTCATTTATCTCCGGGCCGACGAGCGAGTTCCCTTCGGTGCGTTCGCTTCGGTCATGGATGCGGTTAAGCAGGCCGGGATCACTAACATCAGCATCGTGACCCAGCCGCTGCCGAAGACGGCAAAGTAGCAGGTCATGGCAGGGACTTATTCCAGCGAGCTCCTTGATCAACCAGACAGCATCGGTTCGCCGTTCGCCCTGTCGACCTTCATGCATGCGCTCATCGTGGGGCTGCTGATCGGCTACGGCTACATCCACAATTTGTTTCATGGAAGCGAGTGGGGAGCGAACGCTTTTCAGCAGGGCGCGATCCAGGCCACACTGGTCTCGACCGCCGCGTTGCCTCTGCCTCAGGATCATCCACCCACCGACAACGTGCTGGCCACCGAGACCCCGAGCGTAGCTCCGGCCCTTGAAGAGCAGAAACAAGAGCCCCTTCCCCTACCCGAAGCCGTGCCTATTCCGGAGAAGAAGGCGCCGCCGCCGAAGCCGGAGCCCAAGCCGCTGCCTAAAACACCACCGCAGCACCAGCCGCCGCCCAAGCCGCAAAACAAAGCTAACTACGGAGAAGCTGCGCCGCCCAACACACCCCGGTCGACCGCAGCCAACAATAGCGCCAACAGTCCAATCGCTCAAACCGGAGGAGACTTCGGCTCGCGCTTTGGCTGGTATGTGGACGTGATCAAGCGCAAGGTAGCGCAGGACTGGTACCTGCAGGAAGTGGAACCGAGCACACCGGTGGGAGCAACGGTGTTTGTTCAGTTCACGGTCGCCCGGGACGGCTCTCCCAGCAATATTACCTTGGCGACGCCGAGCGGTTCCCCGTCGCTCAATTCTTCCTGTCTGCACGCGGTACAGCGAGTGGATACATTCGGGCCGCTGCCCGCGGGCTACAACGAAAGCAGCCTCAATGTGCTCTACCACTGCACTTACCCGGGTGCTCGGTAAGCCTAGGCCGCGTAATCAGCGGGTCCAAACACACCGCGCTATTGTAGTAACCTCGCCCGCTTCCCCAGATCAGAGAGCAAGGAGACGGCCTGCTTGCCAAAAGAGACGAAGGTGTCGCCGCCCAGCCATGCGCCCTCGTAGGCGATCACGCCATCCGCAAAGTCCCCTCCTGCTTTGAGCATCACCAACCCAGCATCTGCAGCAGGGCGATTGACAGCCACGTTCTCCGCCTTAAGCAAAGCTTCCAGGGCGGTGACAATCTCATCTTGCCCCAATTGGTAAACTCGACGCAGAACCCAGACGAACTCACAGAGGGATGGGAGTGTGACTGCGATCAGCTCCGCCCCTTTAAGGACTGTGGCGGCCGCGCGGGCCTGTTTCTTATCGTCCGCCACCACCGCGCGGACAAGAACGTTCGTGTCGGCAGTGATTTTCATTTCAGCGTGGACCAGCCAGTCGCCGCGGCTTCGTTCATCTCGTCCAGAGTCGCAATCTTTTTGGTCCTACCCGCGAGCAGGCCAAGAAAGCTGTCGATCTTGCCGAGCGGTCGCGCGGCCCTTAGGGTAATTGCGCCATCCGGCTGCTTCTCCCATTCAACCTTCTCTCCTGGACGGACACCAAGATGCTGCAGCACATCCTTGCGGAAGGTAACCTGACCCCGTTCCGTGACGGTCAAAGTTTTCATTCGCTTGGCCCTCCTTGCCTAGTCCATAGTAATGCAGAAATGCATTATTCGCACTCGCTCGCTACTTACCTTGATTGGCTAGTCTCTGTCGATCACTGCTTCCGGGCGAGCAGCGTATTCTGCCCAGGAGCCGTCATAGAGGCTCACCTGTTTCGCACCTGCCGTTTCGAGACCAAGCGCGAGGACAGCCGCCGTTACTCCGGAGCCGCACGTAGTGGTAATGGGCTTTTGCAAATCCAACCCCTTCGCATCAAAAATGCGGCGGAGTTCTTCGGTGGGCTTCAAACGGCCGTCTTCGACCAGTTCCATGTAGGGGATGCTGGTCGCTCCGGGCATATGTCCGGAGCTTATGCCGGGGCGGGGCTCCGGTAGGGTGCCGGCGAAGCGGCCCGCTGAGCGGGCATCCAGAATTTGTCCGTGCGTCGCAATTGTCTGCTGCATGTGAGAGAAGTCCTTCACTGCTCTTTGATCGAGTCTGGCGTGGAAGACGGCCGGAGAGCGATGAACTTCTCCAGCATGCGTGGGAAGACCGGCTTCAGTCCAGGCACGGAGTCCGCCATCGAGAAGGTAGACATTTTGCGCTCCGAAGGTTCTGAGGGTCCACCACGCTCGCGGTCCGGAAAAGACGCCTTCCTGCTCGTAGATGACGATATTCATTTGATTGCTGATACCAAGGTCCGACATGTTGCGGGAAAAGACATCGGGTGGAGGCAGCATGTGAGGCAGCGGATTGGTGCGGTCGGAGAGCGCTTCGATATCAAAGAAGATCGCGCCCGGAATGTGCTTTGCGACGTAGCGCGCGTGGGTATCTATCGCTGGGGAAACACCGACCGGAGGAAGTGTTACATCCAAGATAACGACGCCGGGATCGTTCAGGCGGGCGGCTAGCCATGAGGTTGCGACGAGAGAATCCATGAATTCAGCTTACTTGGTCGCAGCGTTCTGAACAGGGCTCAGCATGGTGCGGAAATAAATCGCAAAGCAATTCTCAGGACCTGAAGAGGAAATGTGAGAACCAGGATTTACGAATTTAGTCCCGGAGGGACGGCTGAAAGTTGTCCAGGATTGAATCGCGGCCTATTCCAGCCGTCCCTATGGGACTCTTCAACTTGCACGCCGGCCCAGGACTGCGTCCTGGGCTAAGTTCAGCCGTCCCTGCGGGACTCAATGCTGTGATGGCCGTTCTCACACACCATCTAAGGGCCAGTGGATTGTGTTGGATTGGCTACGGGCTGAAACCCGCAACCTACCAACCTCAGGCAGGGACGTGTTCGATGCGGTACATGATGAGGTTACTGGTGTAACGAAGACGGGCTTCTGTCATATAAACTTAATACTGCTTAGGGCATGAGAGCTATCAAAGGAATTTACTCCTCCCACTTCCGGCTTCTGTTGCTTCTCCTTCTGATCCTTCCCTTTGGCTGGCAGGCAGGGGCACAGGACTGGGTTCGTACGGGTACCAATCTCGGCGCAGCACGCATTCGGCTGGCCGCTGCCGACTTTAATCCCGCTTCCGCCGATGCGCAAACGCCGGCGCTGAAAACCACCTTCGACACCACGCTTTACAGCGACCTGAACAGCGCGGGCATCTTCGACATGGTGTCCAAGAGCATGGCTCCGCCACTGATGCCAGCTTCGCCGCAGCAGATGAATCTTGCTCAATGGGCGGCAGCTCCGTCGAACGCTGCGTTTGTCGCCTTCGGATCACTCTCCGTAACCGGCGGCCGTTTGGCTGTGTACGGCTGGCTATTCGACGCAAAGAATCCCGCTTCACCGCAGATTTTGGGCAAGCAGTACAACGAGGCTGCCAGCCAGGATAACGCGCGCCTGGTCGCTCATCGCTTCGCTGACGAGATCATCACTCGCCTGGGCGGCGGGATTCCCGGCATCGCCGAGACCCACATTTTTTATGTTGCGTCGCGGGGCGGAAACAAAGAGATCTGGCAAATGGACTACGACGGACAAGGCGCGCACCAGGTCACCCACCTGGGCACCATTTCCCTTTCCCCGCGCGTGTCGCCCAACAACGATCGCATCGCGTTCGCGTCGCTGGGCCGCCAAGGCTGGTCCATCCGCATGTATTCGCTGGTGCTGGGGCGCGCGGTCAGCTTTCCATCCATGGTCGGGACTACACTTTCCCCGGCATGGTCGAGCGATGGCGCCAAACTGGCGTTCTCCGGTTCACGCACCGGCGATCCGGAGATTTATACCTCCGATGCCAGCGGCGGCAGCGTGAAGCAAGTGACCAGATTCAAGGGACCCGATGTTTCGCCCACGTGGAACCCGAAGACGAATTCGCAAATTGCGTGGTGCAGCGGCCGCACCGGATTGCCGCAGATCTACACCATGGATTCGGATGGAACCAACGTGCAGCGCCTGACCGACGGTGGCTATGCGACCTCGCCATCCTGGTCGCCAAACGGGCAATTTCTGGCGTTTGCCTGGAACCGCAAGTACGGTCCCGGGGCGCCCGGTGGGCAGGATATCTACATCATGGATATCGCCAGCAAACGCTGGACCCAGCTCACCCATGACGAGGGACGGCAGGATTTTCCTTCCTGGTCCCCGGATGGACGGCACATCGTATTTCAACGCGAGAAGGGTGGCGGATCTGAGATATGGACCATGCTTTCCGATGGTACTGAGCAACATCGGCTCACCCCGAGCGGCGGAAATTCGATGCCCAACTGGAGTTGGAAGTAACGTGACTGGCGTTCGTTGGCTCTCAGGTCGACGTAGCCGTCACAAGTCGTCCCCGGAACGTGAACCAGACAGGAGAATATCGTGAACACTCGGCAACACAGGCATTTCGCTTCGCTCATCGCCGTCGCTACTCTCACCTTCGCGGCTGGGTGCCACAAAAAAGCGGTGCCACCCCCACCGCCGCCCCCGCCGGCCGCAACTTCGCCCTCGCCGACAGCCTCGATCACCGTGACCCCCGACAGCATTAATCCTGGTGGCAGCGCGGTGCTGGCGTGGAAGACGACGGATGCTACCGAGATCTCGATTGACGGCATCGGCACGGTCAATGCCTATGGGACGCAGAACGTAGCCCCGACCGAGTCGACCACCTATCACCTGGTGGCGCGCGGTGCGGGAGGCTCTACGGACGCGACGGCTCGCCTCACGGTCAGCGCGCCCGCTGCTCCTCCACAGGCCGCCGAGACGATGAACGAGCAGATATTCGAACAGAATGTGAAGCCGGCCTTCTTTGATTACGACAGCTATGAGATCCGCCCCGACGCCCAGACGGTCCTGGCTCAGGACGCAAGCTTCCTGGCGGCGCATCCTACTCTGAAGGTGGTCATCGGCGGCTATTGCGACGACCGCGGATCGGCGGAATATAACCTCGCCCTGGGCGAGAACCGTGCCAACGCGGCCAAGCAGGCTTTGGTCAATGGAGGAGTCAGTCCAGATCGCGTCCGCACCGTGAGCTACGGCAAGGAAAAGCAGTTTTGCACCCAGGCTGACGAGGCTTGCTGGCAGCAGAATCGCCGTGCCGGTTTCTCGCTCGATCAATAGTGGCGGACTAGACTAGTAAGGGGCGGTTTCGACCGCTCCTTGATCGTCACGGGGGAGAATCATGCGTAGACATATCATCCGCTTCACAGCCCTTGCCTTTTTTGCTTTGCCGGTTGCAGTGCCTCATGCATTTGCGGTTTCGAAGGAAATGGTCCAGCTGCAAACCCAGGTGCAGCAACTACAGGACATGGTGCAGCACTTGCAGACGTCAAACGACGAGCGCATGGGCGTCATCGTGAACCTGGTGCAGCAGAACACTGACAACGTGAACCGGATGATGGCTGCGGTCAACGCGTTGCAACAAACACTGAAAGCGGAGAACGAGCAGCGGGGTTCCAGTAATACGCAACTCTCCAGTCAGATTCAGTCGCTGAATGACTCCATTGACGAACTGAAAACTCGTATCGCCAACCTGACTACGCAGGTGCAATCCATTCAAGGCCAGATGCAGAATGTGAATGGGATGCCGGCGGGGCCTCCGCCGACTGGGGGGATGCAGCCGAGTCCCGGTCCCGGAGGTCAGGCAGCGGGACCGCAATTGACACCCGCGACTCCGGCGGCGCCTCCGGTCGACCAGCTCTACCAGAGTGCTCTGCGCGATTACAATTCGGCTAAGTACAACATCGCGGCTTCTGAATTCGGAGACGTCATCCGTTACTATCCGCAAGATCCTCTGGCGGGAAATGCACAGTTTTATTTGGGCGAAATCAACTACCGGCAAGGCAAGTACGCGGCTGCAGTCAAAAGTTATGACGCGGTTCTCGAACAGTACTCAGGTAATGCCAAAGCCCCAGCGGCCGAATTGCGCAAAGGGCAATCGTTGATTGAAATGGGACAGAAGGATGCTGGTGTCCGTGAATTGCGGGCGCTGGTGCAGCGGTATCCGCAGACCCCCGAAGCGCAAGAAGGCCGCAGCAAGTTGAATGGAATGGGCGTACGTATTTATGCCGCTAAGCCGAGTGCGTATCCTCCCACATCGTCTCAGTAATCTGAAGGGCAAGACCTTTTCGTGTTTGTGTTAGAGCGGATGGAAAGGGCAGATTTGCGTCCGCGTGAGAAGAGGGAAATGAGTCCCGCAGAGCCTGCCCTGTGGGACTCGATTTGGTCAGCAGCCGAGTGCGTTCTCACGTACCCGTTCCACTGGACTGGTATCCAAGTGCGGTGCTATCGTTTCCAACGGCGTTCGAAGTCGACAGCGTCCCACCCCCAAAACACATTCCTGTCGACCGCGCCGGAGGTATTTGATGGCAACCATCCCCGTTGATTCACGTTTGAACTCGAAAACTGCGGAGTTTTTCTCCCGCCAACATCGCATGCTGATCGATGGCCGCTTTGTTCTGGCCGCGTCCGGCAAAACTTTTCCGGTCTACAATCCGGCCACCGGCGAAGTAGTGGCACAGGTACCGGAAGCTGAAACAGAAGATGTCAACCGTGCAGTGATCGCCGCGCGCCGAGCTTTCGACGAGGGGCCGTGGACTCGTAAGATGTCAAACTCAGAGCGCGGACAGCTGCTCTGGAAGCTTGCCGATCTGCTCCAGGAAAACCTGGAAGAGTTCGCGGAGATTGAATCGCTCGACAATGGCAAACCTCTCTCGGTCGCCCGGGTCGCGGATGTCCCGCTTGCCGTCGACATGTTCCGTTACATGGCCGGCTGGGCAACCAAGATCACCGGGTCCACGCTTTCCTTCTCCTCACCTGGTGCATTTCACTCCTACACCATGCGTGAGCCGATTGGTGTCGTTGGCCAGATCATTCCCTGGAATTTTCCGCTGTTGATGGCGGCGTGGAAGCTCGCGCCGGCGTTGGCTGCAGGATGTACGGTGGTGCTGAAGGTCGCTGAGCAAACGCCCATGTCCGGCCTCCGGCTGGCCGAGTTGTTCGATCAGGCAGGCTTTCCTCCGGGTGTGGTCAATATCCTCACCGGTTTTGGCGAAGGCGCAGGCGCTCCCCTTGCAGCCCATCCCTTGGTGGACAAAATCGCCTTCACTGGCTCTACTGAGGTGGGCAAGCTGATCGTGAAAGCTTCCGCCGGCAACCTGAAGAAAGTGAGTCTCGAGCTGGGTGGCAAGAGCCCGGCGATTGTCTTTCCCGATGCCGATCTGGACCGCGCCATCGCGGGCACGGCGAGCGCCATCTTCTTCAACCAGGGACAATGCTGCTGTGCCGGTTCGCGGTTATTCGTACACGAGAGTATCTATGACAAGGTTCTCCAGGGCGTTAGCGACATCGCCGGCGGGATTAACATGGGCCCTGGTCTTGACCCGCAGACCGGAATGGGACCACTGGTCAGTGAAGAACAATTCGATAAAGTTACCGGCTATATCGACTCCGGCGTCAAGGAGGGGGCAAGAGTAGCTGCCGGCGGCAAACGGCACGGGGATCGCGGGTATTTTGTTCAGCCCACGGTACTGACCAATACCAAACCGGACATGAAGGTGGTCCGCGAAGAGATCTTTGGACCGGTGGTCTGCGCAGAGTCATTCTCTGACGCGGATCTTGATCGCGTGGCACGCGAGGCGAACGACACGAACTTTGGACTCGCCGCCAGCGTCTGGACTCGGGATCTGAGCACCGCGCACAAGATGGCGCGGCGCATTCGTTCCGGTACCGTGTGGATCAATTGCCACAACGTCTTCGACGCTTCCCTGCCCTTTGGCGGATACAAGCAATCTGGTTGGGGACGTGAGATGGGCGAGGAAGTGCTTCACAATTACACAGAAGTGAAGGCGGTTACGGCGGCTCTGTAAACGGAAGTACCCCAGGGCCGGTTTATCTCCGGTCCTGGGGACAACGTCACGGCCGATTTCCTCATCTTTCAAACACGATGCCAAAACAAGAACACCCAGACAGCGATCTGCACAAGGGTGCGGTCGAAGAGGAAACGACCGTGCCGGCGACGAACGGCGAACCGTATTTGCAAGGTCAGCAAGGCCACCGGGACGAGGATGAATTGCTCGAGGACTCGGATACTGACTTTCCTGAGCCCGGCAATAGTCCGGAGCACAGTGGAGAGCACCGCTAGCTTTTTGCTAGGCGCCTGCTTTCTCTCCGTGTTGCTCGGAGCCACGTCTCCCACCACCATCCAATTCCGGCTCTCTCCGGGACCCCGTCTAGTGGGAACGCGGGCAGGTAGCTCTGGTGTTGGTACCGTTACTGCCGTGCTCGACGGTAGCAAGCTCACCCTCAAGGGTTCTTTCAGTGGGCTGCTCGCGGTTCCTACTGCTGCGCACCTGGCCATGGGTTCGCTTCCCGGCGTGCGTGGACCCGTCATTGCGGATCTCACCGTCTCTGCGGACATTAGTGGCACCTTGAGCGGGACCGTGCAGTTGGATTCGAGGCAGATAGTCGCTCTTCACAAAGGCGGCCTGTATGTGGAGATCGACAGCGCGAAAGCACCTGAGGGCGATCTTTGGGGTTGGCTCGTGAAATAGAGGCCGGAAAGATGCCTCGGTTCAGCAACCGCCCTTTCCTTGCAACGACCCTCTCCTAGCTAGGAGAGGGTCATTGCAAGGAAAGGGCGGTTGCCCTCGGGATGACAACTAGGAGAGGGTCGTTGCAAGGAAAGGGCGGTTGCTGAACCGAGGCATCTTTCAACCCTAATTTCTGACGGCGCCTGGCGACCCAGGACGAACGTCCTGGTCTGAGGGTCAGCCGTCCCTTCGGGACTCTCCTACGCGCATCAGCGCGGTATGGGTTACCCTGATTGGCGCGTGAGAAACATGTCGAGAAGCGTTGCCCTGGCGGCGAGCGCGTTTGCGTTGTGGGCTTGCAGTGCGGTCGCGCAGCAGGACACGGGCCCTTTCACTCAGACGCAAGCCTCACAAGGCCACAGCGAATACTCTGCTGCTTGCGCCAGCTGTCATCAGGAGAATCTGACTGGCGGCGGCGAGGCTCCTTCCCTTGCGGGAGGGAATTTTCTCAACTCGTGGGGGGACCGTTCGACACGGGATCTGTACGACTATCTCCATTCGGCTATGCCGCTAGGCAAGGGCGGAAGCCTGAGCGACCAGACGTATCAAAACATTGTGGCATTTCTCCTCGAAGCCAATGGGGCCACCGCAGGCGGTAAACCATTCACGGCGCAAACAGAGGTGAAGATCGGCCATGTCGCCAGCGGCCAAGTGTCTCCTGGACTCGTTTCGCGCGGCCAGCCAACGCTGCCTCTTCGCAGCGGCCTAACCGTTGCCGGAGAGGTATCGGCCTACACGCCAGTCACCGAGGCGATGCTGCGGCATCCTCCGGATGCCGACTGGCTCATGTTTCGACGCAATTACCAGGGTTGGAGCTTCAGCCCGCTCAAGCAGATCAACGCGGCCAACGTCAGGAGCCTCCAGCTCAAATGGGCCTGGGCGATGAACGAAGGAGGCGCCAATGAAGTGACGCCCATCGTGCACGACGGAGTCATGTTTCTTTCCAATACGGACAACATCGTGCAGGCGCTCGATGCCAGAACCGGCAAGTTGATTTGGGAAAACCGCATCGGACCGCGATCACCCTATCTCTACGGCGGCAATCGAAGCCTGGCCTTGTATGAGGACAAGGTATTTGTAGCTACCACGGATGCACATCTGGCCGCGCTTGACGCGCGCAGCGGCAAAGTCGCATGGAAAGTGGCGATCGGCAGCAAGGGTCACAATCAAACGGGCGGCGTGATTGTCATTCATGGCAAGGTGCTGGTTGGCCTCACGGGTTGCAGCGCGTACGGAACGGAGAAATGCGCGATCAGCGCCTACGACGCTGAGACTGGCGCACAGGATTGGCGCTTCACCACCGTGGCCCTCAAGTCCACTCCGGGTGGCGATACGTGGAACGGACTGGACGACTTGTATCGCGCGGGCGGCGAGACCTGGATCGCGGGAACCTACGATCCCGGACTCAACCTCACTTACTGGGGCGTGGCCCAGGCCAAGCCGTGGATGCGGGCAAGCCGCGGCACTGCGAATGGCGCGGCGCTTTATTCGAGTTCCACGGTCGCCCTCGATCCCGATACGGGCAAGCTGAAGTGGTATCACAGCCACTCACCGGGCGAATCGCTGGATCTCGACGAGGTCTTTGAGCGTGTTTTGATTGATCAGGGGGCGCAGAAGACGGTGATGACAATCGGCAAGGCCGGCATTCTGTGGAAGCTGGACCGGGTCAATGGTAAGTTTCTGGGTTACAAGGAAACGGTGCTGCAGAACGTATTCACGAGCATCGATCCCAAAACCGGAGTGCCGACTTATCGCGCCGAGATCGCAAACGGCAAGACCAACGAATGGATCCAGTCCTGTCCCAGCGAGGAGGGCGGTCACAACTGGCAGGCGATGAGCTATTACGCGCCCAACGACTTGTTGATCATCCCGCTCTCCCAAAGCTGCAACGAGCTGAACGGACACGATGTGGAGAGAAAGGCGGGTTCAGGCGGGGTTGCCGCCGCGGTGCGGGTGTACGAGATGCCGGGGACCAACGGCAATATGGGCAAGCTCGCTGCCTACGACGCCAGAACAATGGAGGAGGTCTGGTCCTTCCAGCAGCGGGCACCGTTTCTTACCGCTGTGCTTTCAACCGCCGGCGGCATTGCTTTTGTCGGGGACTATGACCGCACATTTAAGGCAGTGGAGGCAAGAACCGGCAAGATCTTATGGGAGACTCGGCTGGGCACGACCGTGCAGGGATATCCGGTCTCATTCAGCGTCGACGGCAAGCAATATATCGCGGTCACTACGGGCTTAGGCGGGGGGAGTCCGGAAAACATGCCCAACGTGATCCTCACCGAGGTACATCGTCCGGACAGCGGCCAGCAGCTTTATGTCTTCGCTTTGCCTGACGGCAAATGACAGCTAGCCGATCTTGGTAAGTTGGCCCTGATTCAGTTCTTTCCAATTCCGCCCATTGTCTTCGCTGAACTCGGTGCGGAAGTGCATAACTTTGTCGGACACGAATTCGTCATTGGTCAGGAACATGATGGTCTTGTCCTGGTTCTGGACCTCGGTGCCGAAGCTCCAGACGTTTCCCTTCACCTCCATCGGCACTTCCCGGGGCGAATCGTCTTTGTTGACACCGAAGAACTTGTAGGTCTTAGCTGCTTCGTCGTAGGTATACACAGACAAGCTGTTGCTGACGCCGGTGGGGCCGTTCATCAGGTGGTCGCACAGAATAAAGCCGTGGTGCGGCGACCAGGTGCAGGTCATCTCCGAGGTCATGGAGGCAGCTTCGCTGTAAGGTGTCGTCATTACCTGGGTTTGCGACTCCCAGGTGCCGACCCAAACGTCCATTTTGCTGATTTCAGGGGCAATCTTTGGGACTACCAAATGGTCGCTGCCCAGCGCCAGAGTGCCGACTGCCACGACCGACAAATATATCCCACGTAGGAAATTCTTACGCATCCTATCCCCTTGCCTACCGCTCTGTTTGCAGAAACGAGCTGATGATACAACTTTTAGGGGATGGATGAACAACTATTGCTGCAACTAATAGTACCCAGCTGGGCCCAGAAGACCGTGTCCCTAGGTAACTTTTCGTGTCAAATTTACCCAGGGACTCACGGCCAAGCCTAGCGATGCCGCTGCATAATCTGGTCGAGAACCTCGCGCGAGGGCCGGGTACGGGACTCGGGGAGGGTGGCCAAGGGCTCATCGACCAGGTTCAGCATGTCGGTGAAACTGGGTTTGGTGGTATCGACGTAGAAGACGCCGGTGAGCACCTCGCCCTGGTGATGGGCCTCCATCAGGGCGGTCACGGCGCCAATCCGGCTGGTGGGGTCATAGTCGGGGTGGAGCTTGCGCAGCCGCATATGGGAGCCGTCGTGCATTTCCACGACCGTGGTCGTTCCCGGATCGTAATCGACTGAAATCTCTTCGAAGGAAGGAACGAAACCAACCTCATTCACCGCTTCTTCGTGTTCCTGGACATACTTGTAGCTCTTGGTGGAGCCCTCGTGGTCGTTGAACGTGACGCAGGGGGATATGACATCGAGCATCACGGTACCGCGGTGGGCAATCGCGGCCTTGAGCATGGCCAGCAGTTGCTTCTTGTCGCCGGAGAAGGAGCGGCCCACGAATGTCGCGCCCAACTCCACTGCCATCACGCAGGTGTCAATGGGGGGCAGGTCGTTGATAACCCCCGTTTTCAGCGTCGAACCGAGATCGGCGGTGGCCGAGAACTGCCCCTTGGTGAGGCCGTAAACGCCATTGTCCTCAATGATATAGATCAGGGGCAGATTGCGCCGCATGAGATGGGCAAACTGGCCGAAGCCGATGGAAGCCGTATCCCCGTCGCCGCTGACACCCAATCCCATCATGGTGTGGTTGGCCATAAGCGCGCCGGTGGCTACGGAAGGCATGCGGCCATGGACGCTATTGAAGCTGTGGGCCCGGTTCATGAAATAGGCCGGGGTTTTCGAGGAGCAGCCGATACCGGAGAGCTTCATCAACCGCTCTGGCGGAACGCCCATCTCATACATGGCATCGACAATGCGCTCCGAGATCGCGTTGTGTCCGCATCCGGCGCAAAGGGTGGTCTTGCCTCCGCGGTAGTCCAATACCTGCAGACCCAGGCGGTTCTTCTTGGGACCGGGGGCGGCCGGTGGATTGCCTACAATCGTTGCCATTAAATCTCCTCCTGGAGGACCAGCTTGTCGGTCACGGTCCGGGCGTCGAGAGGCAAGCCGTCGAAATGGCGGATGCTTCTCAGCCGGGTGATGTCCTCCGCAGGCAGGTCCAGCTTAAGCAGGCTGAGCATTTGCCCATCGCGGTTCTGCTCGATCACGTAGACCCGCTGGTGAGCCGCCACAAAGGCGCGCACTTCGGGGGAAAAGGGGAAAGCGCGCAGGCGCATATAGTCAGTCTCGAGGCCGTATTCTTTCAGGAGCTGATCGCGGCTCTCGCGCACTGCGAAATCAGAGCTGCCGAACGCAATCAAGCCAATGTTGGACTTGCCCGTCTGGACCACTTCTGGTGCAGGAACCAGGGTGCGCGCGGTCTCAAATTTCCTGGCCAGGCGTTCCATCAGGTTTTGGTAGTCGTCCGGCCGTTCGGTATAGAGCGCCTTCTCATTGTGGCCGCTGCCGCGGGTAAAGTAGGCAGCTTTGAGATGGTCGGTTCCGGGCAGGGTGCGATATGGAATCGCATCCCCATCCACGTCTTTATAGCGTTCGAATCCACCCAGACGGTCCAGGTCTTCCTTGGAAAGAACCTTGCCCCGTTTCAAGGGCTTTTCGGGATAGACAAACGGGTCCGACATCCAGTTGTTCATGCCGATATCGAGGTCGGAGAGAACAAATACGGGCGTTTGTAATTGCTCGGTGAGATCGAAGGCTTCCATGGCGAATTGATAGCACTCGTTGACGGAGGCGGGGAGGAGCATGACGTGCTTGGTGTCGCCGTGGGAAAGGTAGGCGATCGCCAGCAGATCTCCCTGCATGGTGCGGGTTGGCATTCCGGTGGAAGGACCGACGCGCTGGATATCGAAGATGACGCCGGGGATTTCGGCAAAGTAGCCGAGGCCTGCGAACTCCGCCATCAGGGAGATGCCCGGACCGGAAGTGGAGGTCATGGAGCGAGCACCGGCCCAGCCTGCGCCCAGGACCATGCCGATTGCAGCAAGCTCATCTTCCGCCTGCACAATGGCGAAACTGGCTTTGCCATCTGGTTCCACGCGGTGCTTCTTCATGAAATCGATGAGGCTTTCGACCACGGAGGACGAAGGCGTAATGGGATACCAGGTCACCACGGTGACCCCGGCGAACATCGCGCCCAGGGCGGCGGCCGCATTTCCGTCGATGATGATCTTGCCTTCCGTGGCATGCATGCGCTCGAGCAGCAGGGGATCCTGCTTGGTCAGAGAGCTGGCGGCGAAATCATAGCCGGCTTTGATCGCCCCCCAGTTCAGATCGGCAGCTTTCTGCTTTTTGGCAAATTGGCGGCGGACGGCCTTTTCTACTTCGGTTAGATCCATGGAGAGCAGCTGCGCCACCACGCCCACGTAGATCATGTTGCGCACGAGCTTGCGCAGCTTGGCTTCAGGACAAACCGCCGCTGTGAGCTTGTCGAAAGGAACCGGATAGCAAATGACGTCATCGCGATATTGCTTGAGGTTCTGGCTCTCGTCGTAGATGGCGGAGCCGCCGGCGGGCAGGGAGAGGATGTCTTCTCTCGCCGTCTCGGCATTCATGGCCACCAGCAGTTCGATCTCTCGTCTACGCGCGACGTATCCCTGTTTGCTGGCGCGGATGGTGTACCAGGTAGGTAAGCCAGCGATATTGGATGGGAAGAGGTTCTTTCCGCTTACGGGAATGCCCATGCCGAATATGCTTTTGAGCAGCACCAGATTGGCAGACTGCGACCCGGATCCGTTTACGGTCGCTACCTGGATGCTGAAGTCATTAATGATCCGTTTGGATGTTGGCGTCTGTAGTGCCGCTGAGCTACCCGCTCCGGGTGCTCCGACGGCAACGTTTCCTGTCGCCATTTTGGCCGGATTCCTTCCCCGATGAAGTGAGCGGCACCATCGTCGGCCAGACTTCTGATTGCCGTCTGAATCAAGAAGGACCCTGATCTCCGCTCTCAACATTATAGTCCGGTGCTTTGCCCCGTTTTTGTATGGGTCATTCAATGGCTCTAATTAGCCACTGGACGGAGAAATCCTGATCTGAGGCGCGTTTGGCCGGCGGGTGCCGAGAATACAATGAGACTATGCTGCTCGAAGGTATCTTTGCTGCCGTAACGACGTGCTTCTATCCCGACGGACGCCCGTATTGGCGCAAGTTGGAAGCGAACATGGATCGCTACTCGCTCACCGCCATGAGCGGGATGGTTCTGCTGGGTTCCACTGGCGAAGCGGTTATGTTGAGCGACGAGGAGTCGCGGGAAGTCCTACGCGTGGCCCGGGATGCCACGGCGCCGGAAAAGGTTTTGCTGGCGGGCGTGGGGCGCGAAAGTGTTATTGAGACGTTGCGCCTGGCGGACTATGCTGCCGAGCTCGATTACGACGCCATCCTGGTGCGTACGCCGCATTACTACCGGAAGCAGATGCGGAACCGGGAGATGTTGACTTATTACCAGGCTGTGGCGGACCGTTCTCCGTTGCCGGTTCTTCTTTATAGCGTCCCCAGCTGCACTGCGTACGACCTACCGATCGAAGTGGTTGCCGAGCTGGCGATGCATCCGAACATCGTGGGCATGAAGGACTCGAGCGGGAACGTGGAGCGGATCGCGGAGCTGGTCAAGGCGACGCGCGCTGCGAAAAAGCGCACGGTTACGGTGACGACTGTGTTTGCGGCGGTCACTGCGCGGATGCTCGCGCCCAAGGCAGGACAGGCGGAGGAAGGGGCTACGTTTGTCGCCGCTGGACAGCTTGTTTCGGGCGCCACTGCATTGGCCGAGGCTCCGCCGCGCCCTCCGCTGAAGACGCGTACGAAGGAAGTCGGATTTCAGCTGCTTTGCGGTTCGGCTCAGACGTTGTACCCCTCGCTTGAGGCTGGAGCCACGGGTGGCGTTCTGGCGCTGGCTAGCTTTGCTCCGCAGGCTTGCTGTGAGGTGTATACGGCCTGGGCGGAAAAGGATCCGATGCTGGCTGCGGAGAAGCAGGAGCGGATTGCCAAGGCGGGAATTGAGATTGCCGGGAAAATGGGGATTCCCGGCGTGAAGTATGCGTTGGATGTGAACGGGTACTATGGCGGACGCCCGCGAATGCCGCTGCTTCCCCTCACCGGCGATGAGCAACGGCTGGTGGATGAGCTGATGGCGGATATTCGTAACTAAGACGGATTCTTAAAGCTCCGCTACGCTCGGTCCCACGGCACCAAACTTAGTCCCGCAGGGACGGCTGAACTTAGCCCAGGACGCCAGTCCTGGGTCTGGAGTTTCTGCATGTTCAGAGCCAGGGCGTGGGGCGGCGGACCTAGGCACCCTATTTTGTAGCAGGTTACAGGCTTGATCCGTGCCAATCCGTGCCAATCCGTGCCAGCCCCGGACTTCAGTCCGGGGAAGCGGGTTTTCAAACCCGCGAGAACGCTTTATCTTGCAATGACCGGGCTTTAGCCCTGGTGAGAATGCCCCTGGCTCCCCAATCAACCCGTACGTTTTTCGTAACCTCGACAACAGCCGGACGCCGCGCGCTTCTTCAATCCGATCGCATGGCTCAGCTTCGGTGGATGTTCTTGCAGAAAATCGTCGAAAGGGGCGGTTTCTGCTGCATGAGTTTGTGATCATGCCCAATCACTTCCATCTGCTGCTGACACCTGCAGCGGAAGTCCCGCTGGAAAAGGCATTGCAATTCATCAAGGGCGGTTTCTCCTATCGCGCGAAACGGGAAATTCATTTTGCTTTTGAAATATGGCAAGCAAGTTTCGTGAATCACCGCATTCGCGACGCAGAGGATTACAAACACCACCACACGTACATTTGGGAGAATCCGGTCAGAGCGGGCTTGAGCGAGAGACCGGAGCTGTTTGCCTGGTCATCGGCGTCTCCGGGGATGGAATTGGACGCCCCGCCACCAGGGCTAACCCGCATTTCTCACGGCCCCCTGGGCAAGTGAGGGTTGCTGTAGCGAGATCTCTATTTCTAACGGATGACGGGTGCCCCATATCTGCCCGGTTTTGGCAGATGTGGGATTCCACGGCTGTCCACCGGTAACTCTCTACTGGCAGCAGGTCTCGATGATGGGTCATCTACGCCTTGCAGACTGGGGGGCCGACGTTCGTGGAATCCCACATCTGCCAAAACCGGGCAGATATGGGGCACCCGTCATTCGTTACGGTACAGGCCGTGAGAAATTGCGGCTAAAGCCCTGAATTTATTTACCGGAACGTTCTCGCGGGTTTGAAAACCCGCTTCCCCGGACTAAAGTCCGGGGCTGGCACAGCTGAAGCTGCTGGTTGATCCAAATACGGCAAAATGTCTTCCGCCGGCCAATTCGCAGCTCCAGAAATGTAGAAACTCGAGGCCCAGGACGCTAGTCCTGGGTAAACCAGAAAGCATGATTAAGTCCCGCAGGGACGGCTGAACGTTGTCCAGGATGGCGTCGCGGCCTCCTTTCAGCCGTCCCTGCGGGACTAAGTTTGAGTGCCGTGGGACCGCAGGGGTGCGGAGGGGACGGATCTGTGGTTTTTCTACTACTGGGCGACCACAGGTTCCCGGCGCAGTTCCTGTAGGGCGTTGACGGTAATCTGGCGGCGCTGGATGGCGGCGATTCCTTCGGCTGCTGCCCTTGCTGCTGCGATGGTGGTGATGGTGGGAATTCTCTGCGTCACCGCAGCTCTGCGAATCGCTTTTTCGTCAAAAAAGGTGTCCTGACCGTGGGGTGTGTTCACGATCAGCTGAATACGCTCTCCCTTGATCAGGTCTACCACGTTGGGACGGCCTTCTTTCACTTTGTAGACGCGCTCCACAATCATGCCCGCCCTCTCCAATACGTCCGCTGTGCCTTGCGTCGCTACCAGATGGAACCCTAGCTCGACATACTGCCTGGCAAGGTCCACGACTACGGCTTTGTCGCGGTCATTCACACTGAAGAAAGCCGTTCCCTTGATTGGCAGAACTTGTCCGGCGGAGAGTTGCGCCTTGGCGAAGGCTTCGCCAAAATTATCGGCCACGCCCATGACTTCGCCGGTCGACTTCATTTCCGGACCCAGCACGGTGTCCACACCAGGAAACTTGTTCCAGGGGAAAACTGGCGATTTCACGAAGAAGTGACTGCCGGTCGCGAGGTCGGTCCGCTCGGCCACTTGCTCCGGCATCAACTCGCGCAAGGTTCGCCCGGTCATGAGCCGCGCTGCCATTTTCGCCAGCGGCATTCCGGTCGCCTTGGAGACGTAAGGGACGGTACGAGAAGCGCGCGGGTTCACCTCGATGACGAATACCTTGTCCTGCTCGCCGGAGGGGCGCTGAATGGCAAACTGCAGGTTCACCAGGCCCACCACGTTCAGGGCAAGAGCGAGCTCGCGGGTGTACTTGCGAATGGTTTCGAGCGTTGAGGGCGCGAGATCTGCTGCCGGCAGCACGCAGGATGAGTCGCCGGAGTGAATGCCGGCCTCTTCAATATGCTGCATAATCCCCGCGATCACCACGTCCCTGCCGTCGCAGAGCGCATCGACGTCGACTTCTACTGCGTCCTCGAGGAAGTGATCGACGAGGACGGGACGCTCCTGGGAGTATTCCACGGCTTCGCCCATGTAGCGGCGAACCGCGTCGGCATCATAGGCAATGACCATGGCCCTGCCGCCCAGTACGTAGGAGGGCCGCACCAGCACCGGGTACCCCACGCGGTCGGCTCCTTCCAAAGCTTGCTCGATCGTGGTCACCATCGCCCCCGGGGGTTGGGGAATTTTTAGATCCTCGAGTAACCGGCCGAAGCGCTTACGGTCCTCGGCGAGGTCGATGGACTCGGGAGACGTGCCCAGGATTTTAATGCCCGCCTTCTTCAAGGGGATGGCGAGGTTCAGCGGCGTCTGGCCGCCGAACTGCACGATCATTCCGATGTCGGCTCCCGAGGAGGCCTCGTGTTCATAGACGGCCAACACATCTTCCAGAGTCAGCGGTTCGAAATAGAGCCGGTCGCTGGTGTCATAGTCGGTGGAAACCGTCTCCGGATTGCAGTTGATCATGATGGTTTCGTAGTCATCTTCGCTCAGAGCAAATGCAGCATGGCAGCAGCAGTAATCGAACTCAATTCCCTGCCCGATGCGGTTTGGTCCGCTGCCCAGAATGATCACCTTACGGCGGGATGTGGGTGGCGCTTCGTCCTCTTCGTCATAGGTGGAATATAGATAGGGCGTTTCGCTATCGAATTCTGCCGCGCAGGTATCTACCTTTTTGAAGACCGGCGTGACGCCGAGGCGGCGGCGCAAATCCATAACCGCGGTCGCACCATCCACGGTATCCATTCCCCAAACCTCGGCGATCCTGGCATCAGAAATGCCCATGCGCTTGGCCTTACGCAGCACATCGGCGGGCATGGTTTCGAGCGAATAGCCGGCGAGCTTCTGAATGACGTCGGTGACTTCTTTGATTTGATAAAGGAACCACGGATCCATCGAGGTCATCCGGGCTACTTCTCGCACGGAGAGCCCACTGCGCAGGGCGTAGCGGACGTAATTCAGCCGCTCCGGTTGCGGGGTGACGAGCCGCTGTGTCAGGCGGCGTGGCTCGATCACCTCGGAACTGATGCGTTTTCCGGTATCGAGCGAGCGTAGCGCCTTCATCAGGGCTTCTTTGAAGGTGCGTCCCAGCGCCATGACTTCGCCGACGGACTTCATCTGCGGTCCAAGGTTCTCGTCGGCTCCGGGGAACTTCTCGAACTGCCACTTGGGAATTTTTACCACCACGTAGTCGATGCTCGGCTCAAAGCATGCGGGGGTTTTGCGCGTGATGTCGTTGGGAATCTCATCGAGCGTATAGCCGACGGCCAATTTGGCGGCGATTTTGGCGATGGGAAAACCGGTGGCCTTCGAGGCCAGTGCCGAGGAGCGCGAGACTCGCGGATTCATCTCGATCACCGTCATCCGTCCGGTCGATGGGTTGACCGCAAACTGGACGTTGGAACCGCCGGTTTCGACGCCGATTTCGCGCATGACGCGGATCGCCGCATCGCGCATCGATTGGTACTCGCGGTCCGTCAGGGTTTGCGCCGGTGCGACCGTGATCGAATCGCCGGTGTGGACACCCATGGGGTCCATGTTCTCGATGGAACATATGATGATCACGTTGTCGGCGAGATCGCGAATGACCTCCAGCTCATATTCCTTCCATCCCAGCACTGACTCTTCGATCAGGCACTCGTGGACGGGCGAGAGATCGAGACCGCGACCCAGGATGTCCATCAGCTCTTCGCGGTTGTAGGCTAAGCCGCCGCCGGAACCGCCCAGGGTAAAGGATGGACGGACGATGACCGGGAAGCCGATCTTGGCCGCGAATTCGGCACCGTCACGGATATTGTTTACCAGCGCGGAGCGAGGAACGTCGAGGCCAATGCGGGCCATGGCGTCCTTGAAGAGGAGGCGATCTTCGGCCTTCTTGATAGCTTCGAGGCGGGCGCCGATCATTTCGACGTCGTATTTTTCAAGAATGCCGGCGTCGGCAAGATCGACGGCAAGATTGAGTGCGGTCTGGCCACCCACAGTAGGCAACAGAGCGAATTTGCCCGCGCGATGACCGTTGCTATCGGTCATCCGTTCGCACTCGCGGCGGATGATCTCCTCAACATATTCCGGGGTCAGGGGTTCGATATAAGTGCGATCAGCCAATTCCGGATCGGTCATGATGGTGGCCGGATTGGAATTCACCAGCACCACCTCGTAGCCTTCGGCTTTAAGGGCCTTGCAAGCCTGGGTACCCGAGTAGTCGAATTCCGCGGACTGGCCAATCACGATCGGCCCTGAGCCAATCACGAGAATTTTGGTTATATCGTTCCTGCGTGGCATTTTATTCTTCCGTTCGAAGGGCGCTTTGAAGGGGCGGGCCTTCAGCCCCGCCGTCAAACCGGGCCAATGGGTGCAACTTCATCGCTTCCACTCTTCCATCATTTTTCGGAAGTCGCGAAAGAGATAGTTGGAGTCATGGGGTCCGGGGCTGGCCTCCGGATGGTACTGCACGCTGAAGAGCGGCATGGTGCGATGGCGCAAACCTTCCAGCGTGTTGTCGTTCAGGTCTACGTGAGTGAGTTCGACTTCGCTTTGGTTGATCGACTCCGGATCGACCGCGTAGTTGTGATTGTGGGCGGTGATCTCCACTTTGCCGGTTTGTGTTTGCTGGACCGGATGGTTGCCGCCGTGATGGCCAAACTTTAGCTTGTAGGTCTTGCCACCCAGGGCCAGCCCAATCAACTGATGCCCAAGGCAGATGCCAAACATTGGCCTTCGCCCCACCAGTTTGCGGATGTTTTCCTGGGCGTAGGTCACGGGCTCCGGATCTCCGGGACCATTGGACAGAAAGATGCCGTCAGGGTTCAGGGCCAGCACATCCTCTGCTGAAGTTTCCGCCGGAACCACGGTGACACGACAGGCTTCGCGGGCCAACATGCGCAGAATGTTGTGCTTAATACCGAAGTCATAAGCTACTACATGCAGATCGGGTTCCGGCAGTCTGAGGCTCTCGTCTCCCTGCAACAAGGGGTCGCCGTCGAAATTGCGGCGGTCATGGCAGTCCCACTGGTAAAGAGCTTTGGTGCTCACTACTTTCGCCAGGTCTGTGCCGTCCATCTTGCGAATGCCGCGAGCTTTGAGGACGAGCTTATCGGAATCCGTTTCGATCGATGAGATGACTCCGCGCAGCGAGCCGTGGGTCCGCAGATGACGGACCACAGCCCGGGTGTCGATTTCCGCGATCACAGGGACGTTGAAACGTTCGAGGTATTCTTCGGTCACCTGCTGGGAGCGCCAGTTGGAGCTGATGGGAGAAAACTCCCGGGTCACCAGACCTTCAATGTAGGGGCGGCTGGCTTCGTTGTCGGCGGCGTTGGTGCCGTAATTTCCAATTTGCGGATTGGTGAGGACAACTATCTGTCCAGCGTATGACGGATCGGTAAAGATTTCCTGGTAGCCTGTCAGGGCGGTATTGAAAACCACTTCGCCAAAACATTCTCGTTTGGCGCCATGGCTCTCACCGCGGAAGATGCGCCCGTCTTCGAGCGCGAGGATTGCCTGCATGGCTTCTCCGTCGAGTGGATTCAGTCAAGTTTAACAGGTATCGAGCGGGGAATTAGTGAATGATTCCCATGTCTTCCGCAGGCCAGTAAACAAAGGCCGCTTTGCCGTAGATCAGGTCGCGGGACACTGGTCCGAAGTCGCGGCTGTCGCTCGAAATAGAGCGATGATCACCCATGACAAAATACTCGCCTTGCGGAATGATCATTGCGTCCTGCGAGCGGTTGTCGTGAAACCTTCTCGGCACATACGGCTCAGGAAGGAGCCGGCCGTTGATGTAGGTGCGGCCGTCATCGATGCGCAGCTCGTCGCCGGGCTCGGCGATCACGCGTTTGATATAGCTTTTCTGGGGATCGCGCGGATAGTGGAAAACCACCACGTCTCCGCGATGGATGCTGGCAAAGTGGTAGAGGAATTTATTGATGAACAGCCGGTCCTGATCCCCCAGGCGCGGCAACATGCTGGTGCCTTCCACTCTTACTGGCTGATAGAGAAAAGTAATGATGAAAAAGGAGACCGCGAGGGAAAAAAGCATGTCGCGACCCCATAGCCAGAAACTGCGCCCCGGCAACTCTGCCGGCGTGCGCTCGGGTGCTTGCTGTGGGTCTATCTGGCTCATCAGTCGCAACCCGGGCTTCCGAATGGGCAGAGAATTCTCTGCTTCCGCTTCGGCAAAGGTTGCTGCTGATTGCCAGGGACCATCTGCGCCTGTCGATGGCTTTCATCCATGCCGGCGAGTTGCGACTCCTGAAGAACGAGGGGGCGTTGCAAAACCATTTCCACCGATGTGCCTGTCGGGATCACGATATCGTTGCCACGGGTAAAAAGAGTGTAAATGGTGCCGGCGGCGGCGCCGGCCAGCGAGCCGTAGCCGACTCCCTTGGCGAGGTCTCCTGTGGCGGCTCCGCCGATCACGCCGCCCTCGGCTCCTATGGCGGCCCCTTTGAGCACATTGGCTACATCACGGCCTTTGTTTCCGGCCTGCTCTACCGTGCCCTCATTTCCCTTCACCTTGGGTCCGTCGGAACCGGGCAAACTGTTGAGGACTCCCGGTACCTCCACCACCTGGCCATTGGGAAAGATCATGGTGGTGAAGTGCAGGTCAAGTTGCGCCCGGCCTTTTACCCGGCCTGGCCGCACGACCCGGTCCACAACACCCTGCACGTAGACGCCGACGGGAATCATGATGCGCGCGTTGCCCACCACAGGAAAAGAGGAAACCAGGTAAACGCCGTCTCCCTGCTGCGCGGTCTTGGTATTAATCGCGCTCTTGAGCGAGAGCAGAACCTTGGTTCCCGCGGGAACGGTGAACGTCTGAGGCGTGGCGGGCATGCTACCGGTTGGGGTGCGGGTGACGAAGTAGCGGAGGTCTGCGCCTGAGCCATCGCTATTCCGGCTAAGAGCGCGACTGTACCGGCTTGCCCTCGAACGCCCATCGCGTCTTCCTCCCAATGCTGTTCCTTCGTCGAGACCCACCTTTACGTTCCAAGTCTCGAAAAAGCGTACCTGAGTGGCTAAAGCCCTAAGCCTGTGAAAGCCGTATCCTTCGTCACAAGTATAGACGGGTGCGGAGAGCCGCCGGCGAGCACCTCCCACGCTTTCAGATTTGTGCTGAAGCGGAACGTCTTAAGGGCGAAGGTCGGGTAACATCGCTGATGGTTACCATGCTTCCACCGCAGCTTTCATTTCCAGCGTCCGCTTCCGCGCAGCGCCTTCAGTTTGCTGCGGCCTACTCAGTGCTGGAGCAGGCCGTTTCGGAGCAGGCTTTTCCTGGAGCCGCTTTCGGTGTGCTCGTGCAAGGCCGGGTGCTGGCGCTCGACGCCGTTGGAGGGTTCACCTACGATCAACAAACGGCGCCGGTGACTGCATCCACCGTGTACGACCTGGCCAGCATCACCAAGGTGATCGCGACCACTTCCATGGCTATGCTTTTGTATCAGGATGGGGCGCTCTCCCTCGATCAGCCTTTGGCGCAGTTGCTCCCAGCCTTTGCCCAGGGAGAACCTGCAGGAAGCGCGCGGCGTGAAGTGACGCTGCGTATGCTCCTCGCCCACGCGTCCGGCCTGCCTGGGTATGTCGCGGCTTTTCGAGCGAGCGGCAGGTCGTGCGGGATTGCTGGATGCCTGCCTCAAGCTTCCGCTGGAAACATCCCCGGGAAGTCATGCGGAGTACTCCGATCCAGGATTTATCCTGCTGGGCCGTGCGCTTGAAATCATCGCCGGGGAAGACCTGGAGAGCTTTTGCTCACGGGAAGTTTTTTCTCCCCTGGCGATGACCAGTACCTGCTTTCGGCCACCGGTTGATTGGCGATCGTTTATTCCGCCGACCGAGGAGGACACGACTTTCCGCCATCGTGTGATCCAGGGAGAGGTTCAGGATGAGAATTGCTTCATGCTGGGAGGCGTAGGTGGCCATGCCGGCCTTTTCTCCAATGCCCTGGATCCCTTGCTCTATGCGGAATGCCTTCTCGGCAAAGGCACGCAACGTTTCGCTCCAGCGACAGTCCAACGTTTTACTGCTCGTGCGGAGTCGCCGCCGGGGAGTTCTCGCGCCCTGGGATGGGACACTCCTTCCCAGCCTTCTTCATCGGGCCGTTTCTTCAGCCGCCATTCAGCCGGCCATCTTGGCTTTGCGGGAACTTCGCTATGGATCGACTTTGAGCGCCGGGCGGCGGTGGTGCTGCTGACCAATCGGACCTGGCCCGACCGCAACAGCCAAGCCATTCGCACCGTCCGCCCCGCGTTCCACGACGCGGTGATGGAATCACTAGACCGGGGGAGATTGCCATAACCCAAAAGTGTTTGCGTGGATGGCACGCCCGCGCCCTAATTTAAGAGCAAACTTTCACCGGAAGAGATAAAATCAGTAAGTTGAGTGGGAGCAGAGTAAACCAACATGGCCACAACAAGTACTTTTCATACTGAGACAGGGACCGGCCAGGACGCAAATATCGATCAGCCGCACAACCTGCATGATCTAACGACGGAAAGCTCCAACGAAGCCTCGATGGGCTTCGACACCAAATCCGCACTTGAAATCGCCCGCATCATCAACCACGAAGACTCAAAAATTGCAGCCGCGGTGAAGAAGTCGCTGCCGGAGATCGCGTTGGTGATCGATATGGTGGCGCGCAGTCTACGCGATGGAGGGCGCCTGATCTACGTTGGCGCTGGGTCCAGCGGACGCATCGCCGGCCTTGACTCCTCGGAGTGCCCGCCGACGTTCTCCACCCCTCCGCAAAGCGTTCAGTACATCATGGCCGGCGGCCCGAAGGCTCTCGCATCTGCTGTCGAAGTAAACGAAGACTCGACGGAGCTGGGGCAGCGCGATATTGCCCGCCGGCGGCCGACGCGGAAAGACGTGGTCATCGGCCTGTCTTCGAGTGGCCGCACGCCCTACGTCGTCGCCGCGGTCGAATATGCTCGTGCCCGGGGCGCCAAGACGGCCGCCGTGACGTGCAATCACAACACTCCGCTTTCTGGTGCCGCGGACATCTGCGTCGTGGCCGAAGTTGGACCGGAAGTTGTTTCCGGATCGACGCGTATGAAGGCCGCTACGGCGCAGAAGATGGTGCTGAACATGATCACCACCGGCGCCATGACGCGGCTTGGGTATGTCTATGACAACCTGATGGTCAACGTGCACATGCAGAACACCAAGCTGGTGGAGCGCGGCATCAGCATTCTGATGCGCGCCTGCAACATTGACCGCGAACAGGCCGTGCTCACCATCAAATCTGCCGGTCGCAGTGTGCCGGTCGCGTTGGTGATGCTGAAGGCAGGAGTGGATAAGCCAGAGGCGGTACGCCGTCTGGCTAAGTCGGATGGCAATGTTCGACTGGCGATCGAAGATACAACGCTCGAGTTATAGAACTGAGATACACATAAGGAGCACCCCCGGGCTCGCATGGACAAGTTTGTGATTCGCGGCGGAAACCCGCTGCTGGGAACGATTCGGGTAAGCGGAGCCAAAAATTCCGCTCTGCCCTGCATGGCCGCCGCGATTCTCACCGAAGACGAAGTGGTGCTGGAGAATGTTCCCCAGGTCCGCGACATTGAGACGGAGCGGAAACTACTCACCTCCATGGGCGCCGAGGTCGAGCTCGGCTATGGCCGGGCACAACACCGCACCACCATCAGTTGCCGGGTCCTCTCGGATCCGACCGCCAAGTACGAGATCGTGAAGACTATGCGTGCCTCTTCGCTCGTACTGGGCCCCCTGGTCGCACGCTGTGGCTTGGCCCGTGTGGCCCAGCCAGGCGGGTGTGCCATCGGAGACCGCCCGATCGATTTACATCTCAAAGGCCTGGAAGCGATGGGCGCCACCATCGTGCAGGAACACGGCTATCTGGAAGCACGGGCCGAGAGGCTGCATGGCGCGCACATCGTTTTCGACAAGATTACGGTGACCGGCACGGAAGACCTGCTCATGGCCGCGGTTCTGGCGGAGGGCGATACGCTGATGGAAAATTGCGCCCGCGAGCCGGAGGTCGTCGACGTGGCTGCCCTTCTGGTAGCGATGGGGGCGAAGATCGAGGGTGCCGGCACGGCGACGATCCGGGTGAAGGGTGTGAACAAGCTGCACGGCGCCAGGCACCGCATCAATCCCGACCGCATCGAAGCGGGAACGTTTCTGGTGGCGGGTGCCATCAGTGGAGGCGACCTGGTGGTGGCGAATTGCCAGCCGGCTCATCTGTCCGCGCTGGTGACCAAGCTCGAAGCATGTGGGGTCCGCATCTCCCCAATGGGGGCCGATTCGTTGCGTGTGCGCAGTGAGGGCAACCTGCAGGCGAACGATATCTCTACCGAAGAATATCCTGGCTTCCCCACCGACATGCAGGCGCAGTACATGGCTTTGGCTACTCAGGCCGAAGGAACCACCTCCGTGGTGGAGAACATTTTCGAGAACCGCTTTATGCATGTGGGTGAACTCGTCCGCATGGGCGCCAATATCAAAGTGGATGGCCGAACGGCGACCGTGCGCGGCAAGACTCCGCTTTCTTCGGCGGTGGTGATGTGCTCCGACCTGCGCGCATCGGCGTCGCTGGTTCTGGCAGCGCTGGTTGCCGATGGCGAGTCCATCCTTGATCGCGTTTACCATATCGACCGCGGTTACGAGCGGATTGAAGAGAAGCTGCGCGGTGTCGGCGCGCAGATCCGTCGCATCGGTGACCTCTTCGCCACGGGCAAGCGCGAGGTTGCGATGGAAGCCCAGGTTTCCTAGCGGGCTGTTTCTGCATCCGAGCAAGATATGCCGGACAATGATGCTTCCCTGAGAGAACAACTGGTTCAGCTGCTGCGCGGCGGCAATGCGCACGTCGACGTGCTTTCGGCGCTGAAGGGTTTCCCCCCGAAACTGTACGGCGCTAAGCCCGACAACTCACCCCATTCCGGTTGGGAGTTGCTCGAGCACATGCGCCTCGCGCTGCGCGACATTTGGGATTTTTCTACCAGCGACAAGTACGTGGAGAAGAAGTTTCCGGATGACTACTGGCCGGCGGCAGCGGAGCCTCCTTCCAAGGAAGCCTGGGAGACGTCGGTCCGGGCGCTGAAGGAAGACCTGGAGGCGTTTGAGGAGCTGATCAGGAACCCGGACAGCAATCTGTATGCGCAGATTCCGTGGGGTAAGGAAGATCAGACGTTGTTGCGGGAAGTGTTGCTGGCCGCGGATCACAACAGCTACCACACTGGGGAGTTGGTTTTGCTTCGCCGCATCCTTGGCGCCTGGAAGAGCTAAAAGAAAATCCCAGTTGGAAGTAGAACTTCGGCTTGTTGAGCGCCTGTGCTTATTTCCAGCTTACGGCTAGCTGCCAGCGCATTTGACGTTGGGCGGTTTTGCGCAGTACGCGTTCGAACTCTTCCATCTCGCGCAAGATTGCCGGGGTTTCTGTTCCCAACGCGGTCGGCGATGCTTTGAGGTGGTCGAGCAGAGTGCACACGGTAATCAGGCCATCTTCGGGGGAGAACCACTGCGGAGGGGGTAAGGTCTTGGCCCACTCCGGGTCGCCCGCGCCTTCTTCCAGCAAGAGAGCCATTGAGTTTTCATCAGCGGAAAAAAATTCGAGCAGCGGTTTGACCCCAATGCGCTGCGCCATCTTCTCCAAAGCATCCTCGTTACGAGCCAGTGCTCTGCCATTGACGAAGATGTCGAAGCCTGGGTCCTCGCCCTCAACGACAATGTATAAAGTGGCGCCCATCGCCTGCAGTTTATCGCATCCCCAGGCAGATATTGCTCCCTTCTCGTTGTCAATTTCCCAGGAGGGAAACGTTCTTGTCATCTTCGGCCCGCGCCCGCATTACCAGTAACAAACTCGTTAAGGTAACCAATGACCCGGCGATCATGGCAAACGAGAGACCAAGGCGGAGGAAAAAGGCTGTTTCCATGATGGCTACCAGGGGCTCGATCCATTGCACGGTTGTCACCTTGTAGGCCTCAAGATGCTGAAGCAACCAGAAGTAGGTCGCGTAGGCCGGCGCGCCCGCAACGAGGGCGAGAAACATGATGGAGCCGATCGCATTGTGGCTCCACTGTGACGGTGCTCCGCGCTCGAACACAACGCCGGCAAGAAAGAACAGCAATGCCGCCGTGCCTGACAGCAACAGGGTGGTCATCAGCGGGTTCACTGACCTAAGTTCACGGCGGGCAAGAACTGCGGAAGTCCCTATGGATGCTACGGCCAGGAGCACGATAGCCGCTCCTCCGGCCTGATGGAGCGAGAAGGAAGGGCCTATTGCGAGGACCAGCCCACCCAGGCCCACAACGGTGGCTATGAGCGCGCCACGCGGAACGTGGTCTGTGGGCAACAGCGCTACAAAAAACGGCATGGCTGCGAACAACACAGTGACGGTTACCGATGAGACGCGTAGCTGCGCCCAAAGCACCAGGAGGTAGGGCAACACGACCAAAGTGACGGAGAGCAACAACACAAAGCCGAGGGCGCGACCCCTTGGCAGGCTGAGCCGCTTCCCCACGACCACCGGAACGCACAGCACTGCCGTTAGCAGGAAGCGGGTGGCCGCTCCATGCAGCGGGGGGACGGACTCGGCCAGAGTATCTGCAGCAATCCACGTGCTGCCCCAGATAATCCCGAGTGCTATGAAGGCTAGCCACTGCTTGGAGGAGGTTTTCATCGGCACTAGAAGAACGTACCTCAGGGCCTAAAGAGGGTTGTGTGAGAACCAGGATTTACGAATTTAGTCTCGTAGGAACGGCTGAAAGTTGTCCAGGATTGAATCGCGGCATATTTCCAGCCGTCCCTACGGGACTTTTCATCCCTCGAATTTCTACCCAGGACTACGTCCTGGGCTAAGTTCAGCCGTCCCTGCGGGACTCATTTCTGTGATGGCCGTTCTCAGCCAAGGATAAAGCCGTTCCCTCGAATTTACCTGGCTTGTTGCTTTCTACAGGGCACGACTTTTAGTCGGGCCGTAATGACCCGACAAAGACCTGGGCTTTAAAGCCCCTGAGGTATTTTCCCGGAAGCGAAGGGGCTTTACGTGGGTAGAAAAGGACCGCAGGTCACCCAACACAATCAGTCCCGCAGGGACGGGACAATCTGGAGCCCGGCACGGGAGTGCCGGGTAGGATTTCACGCAAATGGAGTCCCGAAGGGACGACACAATGGGGAGTTCCTTTTCCGCAGCGCCTACCTCCCCAGCCTCTGCCTATCAGAAGGTGGCCGATCAAAAGTCGGTAATAAAACGAAAGGGCTGCGCATAGCGCAGCCCTTCGTCACTCCCGGTTTCAAAGGTTTTACTACTGGGGCCCGCGGCTTCCTCCTCCGCCGGCTCCGCCGGGTCCGCGACCCCGGCTGCGATGCCGCCGGCGGCGCTGACCGCCTGCACCACCAGCTCCCGGAGCTGCCGGCCTGCGAACTTCTGCCGGCCCCGCATCGGAAGTACCGTCCGCACGGTTGAAGTTTGGCTCATCGCCGCCCTCGACGAAGGGCTCATCGTCATCGAACTCTTCACCACCTTCAATGGTGATGGTGCTGGCGTTCGATGCCGGCTGCCGTTCTACCGGGGATTGCGATTGCGGCCGCGGAGGACGCGGCGCGGGAACTTCGCCCCCGCCGTTCTCTCCGCCAGAACCACCTCGGGATGGCTCCGGAAGCCCAAGCTTTTCGCGTTGCTCCTTCAATAGCGCCTTGCGCGAAAGCTTGATGCGATTGCCCTCGATTCCCAGAACCTTGACCAGAACTTGATCACCTTCGCGAAGTTCGTCCTTCACGTCTTTCACGCGATGCTCGGCAATCTCGCTGATGTGCAGCAATCCATCGGTGCCGGGAAAGATCTCGACAAACGCACCGAACTCGGCCAGCCGAACCACCTTGCCCAGGTAGGTCTTCCCTACTTCCGGAACGGCAGTGAGGTCGCTGATCATGGCCAGCGCTTTCTTCAGACCATCTTCGTCGCTCGAGGCAACATTCACGCGGCCGGTATCGTCGACGTCAATTTTGACGCCGGTGGCTTCGATGATGCCGCGAATGGTCTTGCCGCCCGGTCCGATGAGATCACGAATCTTATCGGTCGGTATCTGCAAGGTGTGGATTTGGGGAGCAAACTTCGAACGCTCAGTGCGCGGCGATGCCAGGACCGCATCCATCTGGTCGAGCAGGAATAACCGTCCGCGGCGGGCCTGTTCAAGGGCCTCGCGCATGATCTGTCCGGTAACGCCGCTGATCTTGATGTCCATCTGCAGGGCCGTAATACCCTCGCGCGTCCCTGCCACCTTGAAGTCCATGTCACCGTAGTGGTCTTCCGCACCGGCGATGTCGGTCAGGATGGCGTAATTATCGCCTTCCTTGACCAGGCCCATGGCAACACCGGCAACAGCTGCCTTGAGAGGAATGCCTGCTTCCATCAGGGCAAGGCTGGCGCCGCAAACGCTGGCCATCGACGAGGAACCGTTCGACTCCAGAATGTCGGAAACCACGCGCAGGGTGTAAGGAGACTCGTCCTCACCCGGCAGGACCGCTGCGATGGCGCGTTCGGCAAGTGCGCCGTGGCCAATCTCACGCCGGCCTACACCGGTCATGCGGCCCACTTCTCCCACGGAAAACGGAGGGAAGTTGTAGTGCAGCATGAAACGCTTGCGCTGTTCCCCCTGGAAGGTTTCCAGGCGCTGCACGTCATCCGACGTTCCCAGGGTCACGGTCACCAATGCCTGGGTTTCGCCGCGGGTAAACAGCGCGGAACCGTGGACCCGGGGCAACACACCGACTTCGATCGAGATCTCGCGGATTTGATCGAAGCTGCGGCGGTCGGGCCGGATGCGGTCCTTGGTCACCTGTTCGCGGAAGATTCTTTCCCGCATCACTTCGTAATACTTCGAGAGCTTTTTCTTGGCGTCCGCATCGCCTTCAGGAAGCTCCTTGGCCAACTCGTCCTTGATCTGCTTGATCAGCGCGTAGCTTTCCGTTTTGGGGTGGGTCTTCGTATCCAGAGCGTCCTTCAGCCGGTCGCTGGCCTTGGCCTGCAGCGCAGCGAAGTACTCCTGATCGAACTCGACGGGAGCGACGACGCGCTTCTTCTTGCCTGCTTTGGCAACAAGCTCGTCAACGGCAGCACAAATCTTCTTGGCTTCGCCGTGGCCGAACTCGATGGCATCCACCACCGTATCCTCGCTGACGCCGGAGGCACCGCTCTCGATCATGACCACGCCGTCTTTTGTAGCTACGACGGTGATATTCAGCTTGCTCTCGAGGCGCTCGTCATACGAAGGATTGACAATGAACTGGCCGTTCACCTGGCCTACTCTCACCGCACCAATGGGGCCGCCAAAAGGAATATCGGAGAGGGCCAGCGCCGCTCCGGCGGCATTGATGCCTACGACGTCGGGGTCGTTGTCTTTATCCGCGGACAGGACCAGTGCGATGACCTGGGTCTCGTTGCGGAAATTTTTGGGGAACATGGGACGAATGGGGCGGTCGATCTGGCGGCAGGTGAGAACCTCACGCTCGCTGGGACGGCCTTCTCGCTTGATAAATCCGCCGGGAATGCGGCCACCAGCATAGGTGTACTCGCGATAGTCCACGGTCAGGGGAAAAAAATCGAGTCCTTCTTTGGGTTCCGGTGAAGCCACTGCGGTGGCTAAAACCATGTTGTCCCCTTGGGTCACGACTACGGCACCAGAGGCCTGCTTGGCCAGGCGGCCTGTTTCAAAAGTCAATCGCTTACCACCAGTAAGCTCGACGGTCACTTCCTGTTTCATAAAATCCTCATTTCGTGTATGCACAAAGGGCGGGCGCGTGTGCAGAAGGCGGGATAGTTCCAGCGCGAGAGGCAACGTGCGGAGAAGGAAGGAGCCGATGAACCGGCGAGCGCTCGCCAACCGGTGCCATCACGTGTGCACCAGCCGTCTCGGCGTCCAGCTCGATCCAGTCTCTTCGCCTGATTGTGGGGTACAAGTTTCTCGCTTGTTTACTTGCGGATACCCAGCTTACCGATCACTTCCCGGTAGCGGTCAGAATTATTCGTCTTGAGATAGTCCAGTAAACGGCGGCGCTTGCTCACCAGCATCAACAGACCTCGCCTGGAGGCATGGTCCTTTTTGTGAAGCTTGAAGTGCTCTGTCAGCTCGCCAATACGTTCGCTGAGAATCGCAATCTGCACTTCCGGGCTACCCGTGTCACTGTCATGGGTGCGAAAGCGCGTAATAACCTCGGTCTTCTTTGCAGTTGCCAACACGGCAGCGCGTTACTCCTCTACGTTAAATCGAGTCCACTCTCTAAGTGTCTGACTAAGAATAACATGGCTTGGGTTGTGGCGCACATGAAAAGGGCTTTAGAAGGGGCAGAGTAACGGCTTCCGGGACTTCTTAAAGCATGCAGAATGAGCACGGCGGAACTGGCCCGCACGGCTTCGGGAAATCGAAACAAGACTGCACCTCAGGACCCGAAGGGCGTGAGTGAGAACTTCATGTCCAAACTCAGTCCCGGAGGGACGGCTGAACTTAGCCAGGACGTTAGTCCTGGGTACATGAGGCAACCTGATTGAGTCCCGTAGGGACGGCTGAAGGTTGTTCAGGATGGTTTCGCGGCCGGTTTCCAGCCGTCCCTGCGGGACTAACCGCATAAAACCATGGTTCACACACGCTCTCAAGGCCGAATGATTCGGTTGGGTGTGTACTGTCTATTCCATCATGATGGTTCCGCCCCCGCCCGGCCGGTTGCGCTTGAGCAAGAAGGCCAGGGGCACCATCAGGACGGCGGCAATCGCCAGAACATAATAAACATCGACATAGGCCAGGGCTTGCGTCTGCGACTGAAGCTGGCCGTACAGCTGCGCCTGGGCCAAATGCAATCCATTTGCTTTGCCGGCGCTGCCGTCAAAAACGCCACGCAGCCCTTCTATTTGCTGCTGATAATTACGACCTGCCGCCGTGGTGTTCTTGGAAAGCTGGCTTTGATGCCACTGGGTCCGCTCCGTCACCAGAGCGTTGGTGAGCGAAATGAGAATGCTGCCGCCGATATTGCGGACGAAATTGATGAGTCCGGAGACCTGATTGTTCTTTTCCGGAGGAATTCCAAAGTAAGCAGCCGTAGTCACGGAAATGAAAACAAACGGAATAGCGACAATTTGAAAGACACGCAACCAGGACGAGAAGGCGAAGCTGATGAGCAGGCTGAGATGCGTCGCGGTAAAGAAATACGACAGGGCGAAGAGCACAAATCCCATCGCAATCAGATTGCGCGCCGGGAATCGGCTCACGGCCTGACCGGCCAACGGCATCACGACGAGCAGGGCGAGGCCGCCGCCGGAAAGGGACAACCCCGCGATGGTCGCCGTATAGCCGAGTTCCTGTTGCAGGAACTGCGGCTGGAGCACCGTGGTCGCGTTCAGCAGTCCGCCCGTCAACAACATGAGAAAGGCGCATACGGCAAAATTCCTGAACTTGAAGAGTCGCAGGTCCATCAGCGGTTTCTCGGCGTGAAACTCCCACAGGATCAGGACGATGAACGAAATGATGAAGGTTAAGCCAAAGCCGATGATAAAGTTCGATCCCAACCAGTCCTTTTCCTCGCCCTTATCGAGCGTGATCTGCAGCGCTCCCATGGCAATAACCAGCAGCCCAACGCCGATGTAATCGATGCGGTAGAGATTCTTCCGATCGTGTTTTCCGTAAGGAGGATCTTCTACCAGCCGGTCGGTGAGGAAGAGAGCCAGGATGCCTACGGGAATGTTGATGTAGAAAATCCAGTGCCAGGAATAGTTGTCGGTGATCCACCCGCCCAGAGTCGGCCCGATGGAAGGCGCCAGCACTGCAACCAACCCATAAAGTGAAAATGCGAGACCACGCTTCGCCGGTTCAAAGGAGTCGGCCATGATCGCTTGCGCCATCGGCTGCAAGCCACCGCCGCCCGCACCCTGAAATACGCGGAACAGTAGCAAGAGACCCAGAGTGGGCGCGATTCCACACAAAAATGAACTGACAGTGAAGATAACAATGCACGCCATGAAGAAATTCTTCCGGCCAACCACACTGGCGGCCCAGGCGCCCATCGGCAACACGATGGCATTCGCTACCAGGTACGAGGTGAGGACCCAGGTGCTCTGATCAAAACTGGCTCCCAGACTACCTGCGATGTGGGGAAGCGCTACGTTCGCGATGGAGGTATCCAAGACCTCCATAAAAGCGGCGAGAGCAACGCTGGCAGCGATCAGCCAGGGATTTGCTTTGGGCTTCCATGCGTACATGGCCGCATTCGCGGCGGACGCGTCAGCAGTCGTCGTCGAGGCCATCGTTCTCCGTTTCCCTATGATTTGGCAGCGAGGCCTTAAGTCCTCTTGATAGATGCCGAGGGAAACCTCGGGGACGCCATTTCTGGGGACGGCAGATCAAAGGTGGCGGTTGAAAAACGCAAGCGTCCTGGCCATGGCTTCCTTTGCCGCTTCTGCGTTGTAGCTGGCGCGAGTGTCGTTATTGAACGCATGGCCCGCGTCATACCAACAGATCTCTACCTCCGGATGGGCCGCGTGGACCTTCTCAACGTCATCCTTGGGAATATGGCTGTCCTGCTTCCCGAAATGAAGCAGGACCGGCGCCCGCGGGGTTTCCTCGGCAAACCTTGCGATTTGGCCGCCGTAGTAGCCCACTGCGGCGGCCGGCGAGAGCCGCGTCGCGCTCAGCCAGGCCAGCGTTCCGCCGTAGCAATAACCCACAACACCGGCAGGTTTGCCGGTCTGTTTCGCGGCGTATTGGAGTGCAGCCTCCACATCTTTGACGGCGTCCTTTATGTCTATCTTTCGCGCGAGATCGATTCCCTTCTGTGTGCCGTCACCGGCGTCGGTCAGCTCGACATTAGATTCCACTCGATCAAAAAGAGCTGGCGCGACCGTGTAGAAGCCCTCTTGTGCGAATCGATCCGCTACCCAACGTATGTGTTGGTTGATGCCAAAAATCTCCTGCGCTACAACCAGCGCTCCCCAAGGTTTACCGTCAGGTTCGGCCACGTAGGCGTCCAGTTCGTGGCGATCGCTCGCCTGCAATTTAATCACTCTGCTCATTTCTCTCCTTAGCCGAGCGCATTGATCAGTGCAGTTTTCTCGTTCTTGGATGCAGCAGGAAGGACTGTTTGCAGGTCGCCCCGCGATTTCTTTGCTGATGTCCGAGGTTGTGGGAGGGGTAGGCTTAAGAGCTTTGCCGGGTACGGGTTCCGAAGTTCCGCGTCCAACCGAGGAATCGCATCAGTTGGGCCCTTTCCTTCCACAGGAAGTACCAGAAATACCTGGCGTCGATCGTGTCAGCTTTGCGACCGGAATAGGTTTCGATGCGCCACTTGAGGTACTCGCTGCGCCACGGGGCTAACCGATGCCCTCTGGTCGCATTCCATAAAAAGCGGACCGCCATGACGAGGTGCCTCTTCGACAAAGTATAGCCAAGTAGACAAGCGGCGGGAGCAATGAACGACGCCCGCGACGGCGTAGGGCTAGCCTTTCGGCTCCAGCATGTGCGCGATCAGCTTGTCGGCTAAATCCTCGGGGCTGACGCGATAGGTTCCGTCGGCCACGGCCTGCTTTAGCCTGGCGACCTTTTTCAGCCGCTCCTCATCGATAAGGTCTTCGATGACGGGAAGAGGATGATTGGCCGGCCGATCGTTGGCCGGCGGATCGTCGCGTGTTGACGGATTGTCGCGATGGTCCACGATGGACTTAAGCGTAGCATCATAGCCAAACGAATGGGGACCTTTGGTAACTTCCGCGACCGCCATGGCACAAGGACCTCAACAATCGTTCTTGGAGGCGGCAGAGCGGCGGGATGAGGGGGAGGCGTCCTGTGAGTCCTGCCTTGCGGCGAAATCGGCAAGACGAGCGCGCAGGTGCAACACAGCCGAGGCGTGGATCTGCGAGATGCGGGACTCGACCACACCCAGGATGAGTCCGATCTCTTTCATTGTCGTTTCCTCATAGTAGTAGAGGGTCATGACCAGGCGCTCGCGCTCGGGCAGGTCGCCGATCGCCTCAATCAGCCGTTCTCGCATTTCGGACTGCAGGTAGCGAAACAGGGGATCCTCTTCCGGCCGGTTGGGCAGGTAGACCAACTCTTCTTCGCCCGAGTCCTCGCTGCGTTCCGAGTGCAAGGTACCAATTTCGAGGCCCTTCAGTTCCCCCAGCAATTGCTGATAGCTGGCCAGGTCGATATGCATTTGGGCAGCGATTTCAAGGTCGGTGGGGGCCCGGCCGAACTGGGCCATGAGGGTCTGAATTGCCTGCTCGATGGCACGGCCTTTGCGGCGTAATTCTCTGGGGCTCCAGTCGAGGGTGCGCAAGTTGTCCAGGATCGCTCCACGGATGCGGAACTGCGCATAACTACGGAACTGTACCTGTTTGGATGGATCGAATTTGCCGAAGGCGTCCAGCAGGCCTACCACGCCGGCGCTGTAGAGGTCTTCGATGGGCACATGTTGCGGCAGCCGCTCATGGATGCGCCGGGCGATAAAACGCACGATGGGAAGATGCTCGATCATGAGCTTTTCCTGTTCGGCGGTGAGCAGATCGCCGCTACGCGCGGTAAGCGATGTGCGGGGCGTGACCGCAGGTGCTTCTTTCTTCGCGCTGTCAGGGACAACATGGGCGATTGCGCTCACGTCTTGCGCCGGAGCTCCACGCCGAGGACGCCTGTGACCTTTTCCTGCTTCTTGCATATTCACCATCCAACCTATGTTCGAGAAACAGACCCTGGAAATTTGAGAACCCGTGAAGCACTAACGAGGTACAGCTGTCTTTGAGCGAAAAGCACAGGCTGGTTAGGTATGGCGTCGATACCGATTGAAGGAAAGCTCTGTTTCCTCATCGGCGCTGCTCAGCGCAACTGGACTCCGTGATGGTTAACCTTCTGGTGCACTCATTTCGCTTTTTTTGACCGTTCGCTCTGCGGTAGGATTCCGCGTCGCACCTCTACCCTGCATCGCAATGAGGGTCTGAAACAAGCGCTGCGAGGACATTCCTTGTTGCCTCGTTTCATATCGGGAGGAGCCGCACAGAAGTTGTTCCAATTAGAAACAGCGGTTGTGGCAAGGTTTTCGCGGCACGAGTGGATAGCAAAAAAAAGACTTTCATGGTTCGCTTTTTGTTCGCTATAATGCAGGCATGTCAGTCACCCGCAGGCAAAAGGAAGTGCTGGACTTCATCAGCAATTTTGTGCAGCGCAATGGATATTCCCCGTCTTTTGAGGAGATTGCCCGAGGGTTGAGCCTCAAGTCATTGGCCACGGTGCACAAACACATTACCAACCTGCAGAAGAAAGGGCTGCTGCAGCGGGCTCACAACCGTAGCCGGTCGATCGACGTGCTGCCCCCCCGCAGTAAGACGCGACGTTCGGATCGCCTGCCGCTGTTGGGGCGGATTGCCGCGGGGCTGCCGGTTGAGGCATCGGAGACCAACGACAGCATCGCGCTGTCTGACATCCTTGGAAACCGCGAGGTTTTTGCGCTCCAGGTGCGCGGGGATTCCATGCGCGACGAGCACATCGTGGATGGCGATTATGTGTTGGTAGAGCACACCAGCACTGCGCGCCAGGGCGAGATTATCGTAGCTCTCGTGCGCGGCAGTGAGACCACGCTGAAACGGTATTACATTGAGGGGACCGTGGTCCGATTGCAGCCTTCCAACGCTGAGATGGAACCTATCTACGTTCCTCTTTCGCAGATTGCGATCCAGGGCCGTGTTCTGGGTGTTTTGCGCCGGTACGTTTGATCGATCTGCCCAGACTCGCGGTTGCGCCGAGGGGATCTGGAGCGCGATTGCAGACGCAAAAAAGCCCCGGCGCTTACCGGGGCTTCTGGTTCCTGATTGCGGACCGGCCGCTTAGACTGCGATCAGCTTGGTGATGCTCTCGTCGATCCGGTCTTTGGGGACAAAGCCTACGATCTGTTCCGCGACTTTGCCGCCTTTGAAAAGCAGCAGGGCGGGAATACCACGGATGCCGTAACGCATCGGCGTTGCCGAATTCCGATCCACATCCATCTTCATCACCTTGAGTTTGCCAAGGTACTGCGCGGCTACTTCGTCCACAACGGGCGCCAACGCGCGGCAAGGCCCGCACCAGGCAGCCCAAAAGTCGACGAGAACAGGCTGGTCAGACTGCAGCACCTCCTGCTCAAATGTCGCATCGTTTACCTCAAAGACCCCTGGTCCTGCCATGTTCCTCCTTCGCTTCCTGGCTGAGCATAGCATCCATGCCACACTCCCAGCCTGAACAATTGATGCAGCACGCAGCTAAAAGGTGCATAGCGCACAAACCAAAGCGCCCGGGCCTTGCGGCCACAGGCGCTAGAGCAGCCCTCCCCCAGAACTGCTCACGACGCGTAAATTAGGGCTTTGGGAACGGCGTTGTAAATAAAACTTAGGTAACGATTTCGTAACATCTGAGGAAAAAAGGCTCTATTCTCCAATGCTCATGCCCGCACCCTCGCGGCAAAGACCGGCGGGCAGGATTTCTACCGGAGACACCGGCCGCGCGAGCTCCAGAATCGCTTCTTTCAAAGGTTCCTCGTGAGCGGTCTGCGTGAGCAGCATGACCGCCGGCCCGGCGCCGCTTAAGGTAACGGACATCACTCCACGATTCCCGGCCAACGGCAATAGGGCGGGCAGGAGAGGGCAAAGTTCCGAACGGTAGGGCTGGTGCAGGCGGTCACAGGTAGCCACCTGCATTAAATCCGCCCTGCCCGTGGCAAAAGCTGCTGCTAGGAGTGCTACGCATTGCACATTCGTGACGACGTCCTGGCGGGGATAGCTTTGGGGCAGCATGGATCGTGCCTTGGACGTAGCCACCGGAGTTTCCGGAAGGATGAGAAGGGCTCGCCATTGAGGGGGCGGAGGGAGCGAGATGATGGCCAGTTGGTGGGTGTTGGCGGCAATGGTCAGGCCGCCATGCCAGCAGGCCGCCACGTTATCCGGGTGGCCTTCGAGGCCGACGGCGTAGTCGACGATCCTGGCTGCATCCCAATCGAGGTCTCCGAAGGCCGAGGCGAGGGCAACCGCGGCCAGCCGCACCGCGGCTGAGGATCCGAGGCCCATACCCACTGGAATGCCGTTGCGCATTTGTAACTCGAGCGGCACGATCTGTCTTTTTTCTCCGGCAAGCACTGACTTGTAGGTCTCAACCAGCAGGTTTCTGGTCAACCCGCCGCAGATATTCGGATTACGCCCGGTGGCGTGAATGGAGAACTCGCTGGCGGGTACGGCGTCGATCTCCAAAAAGAGCTCGAGCGCCAGCGCCATGGCGTCAAAACCGGGGCCCAGGTTGGCCGAAGTAGCAGGAAGCCGCAGGTGCACCGTCTTCATGCTTCGATCGCCGCCTCAAGCACACGAAGTACGGCGTCGGCCGAGGCCTCAAGCGAGAGCGTGGCCCGCCGCTTTTCAGAGATTTCCCGCTCCAGCCCAGCGGTCTCTTCCTCCCGTAACAGCGTGCCCCGGTGAAAATCGATGGTGAACTCAGAATCTTTGAGGGTGTGCCCGGTCAGCAGCAACACGACGGATTCAGCACGGTCGATCCGGCCGTCCCGCATCAACTTCTTCAGGCCCGCCAGGGTGACTGCGGATGCCGGCTCGCAACCGATGCCCTCCTGTCCGATTTCCGCCTTTGCCAAGGCAATCTCCGCTTCACTCACTTGTTCGCAATAGCCTCCGGTCTGTTGTATGACGCGTGCCGCCTTGCGCCATGACGCTGGATTTCCTATGCGGATGGCGGTGGCTCGGGTGTTGGCTTGTACGGGCTGGATCTCTTGCCCATCGTGATGGAGAAGGCTGGTGTAGAGGGGGTTGGCGCCTTCGGCTTGCACCACGGTGATTTTCGGAACCTTGGTGCTGAGTCCTAAATGCTTCATTTCGAGAAAGCCTTTGCCCAGGGCGGAACTGTTGGCCAGATTTCCCCCGGGCACGATCACGTGGTCGGGAATTTGCCAATCGAACTCTTCCGCGATCTCCAGAGCCGGGGTCTTTTGACCTTCCAGGCGATAAGGATTGACGGAGTTGAGCAGATAGACGGGTGCGCGCCGGACCACTTCCGCCAGCACGCGTACGCAGCCATCGAAGTCTGTGTTCAATTGGCAGGTGACGGCGCCGTAATCGAGCGCCTGGGAAAGCTTGGACCACGAAATCTTGCCCTCGGGCAGCAAGACCAGGCTGTTCATGCGGGCGCGGGATGCGTAGGCCGCCATAGCGGCTGAGGTGTTGCCGGTCGAAGCGCAGGCGACCCACTGGAAGCCGCGCTCGCGAGCCTGGGAAAGCGCCGCGGTCATGCCCGTGTCTTTGAACGAGCCGGTGGGGTTCATTCCCTGGTGTTTCGCGTAGAGCTGGTCGAGACCCAGCTCTTCTGCGCACTGCAAGAGCCGGTAGAGGGGGGTGTTGCCTTCGCGTAGCGTGACTGCCTTTTCGGGATCCAGCAAAATGGGCAGCAGCTCACGAAAGCGCCACACGCCGCTCTTGTCGATGGGGAGCCTGGACTGAAGGCGCTCCTGCCATAGCCAGCGTAGGGCGCCGGGATTTGGTGTACGACGGGCTCCTGTTGCGAGGGCCGGAAATGGGGCCCCGGCCGCACTCCACGAGGGATATTCCACCTCCAGAAGTTCACCGCAATCGACACAACGAAAGTCTTTTTCTACTGCGTCCGGGAGGATGACGGCGCTGCAACCGACGCAGCGCAGTTGATGGGAAACTTCTTGCATGGTTTAAGCCTAGCGTACAACGGGGATGGATGCGGGCAAGATCCGGCCGCAAAGGGGCGGGTGTAGCTAATCGGCAAAGATGCCGGAGTAGTCGCGGAACTTGTAGTCCTTGCGATGCGATCGCCCGGTGGACCAATTGACTGCTGTGCCCTATATTTCCGTCGGACTGTAGGGATTTAGCGATCTTCCAAAATGAGTACCGAATTCTTGAAATCAAAAGTTGCGGACTTGAAGAGGCCCAGAACGTCGAGCCCAACAACTCCGTCCGCACCTAGAAATTTGAAATCTCCGACTACTGCGTTGAGATGAAATGAGCACCGCCGCTGCCGTTGGTCTGGGTTTCCAAGGGTCAATCCGACAGGAATGCTAAGTGCCGATACACTCCCTTTTGCCATGTTTACTGTGATTCTCGAGCTCGCTTCCAGTGTTGGAACGACTTTTACACTCAACATGGTCTGCATCGCTCCCGTATCGACAAGAACCTTCGCACGGATCCCATTCACCTGCGCCTCGATATAAATCAAGCCGTCACGCGCTTGAAAAGGAAGCTGGTGCTCACCCGCGACCACGGTCGAGAGTGGCTCCTGCGCGCCACCGCGTGAGGGAGGCATGGCGACGACCGACAATCCGAAAGCTAAAATCATCGCTCGCCGGATCGCCATCAGTTTCTCCAGTGCTTGCAAAAGTACGGGCTACGGTTCGAATTGTTGCCCCACGACCAATACAACGGGCAATCTATCCTTCACCAGGCGACAATACAATCCACGAAACCCCCATCAATCCCCAAAAGATCCTCGCCTCCCAAGTCTATGGTGGAGAAAGACTTGCGATTGCGGACGGCGGCGGAGAAGGCGGTCGAAGAGGGGATGTGCTAGGCTTTGCGCGAGCCACGAATGGATCTAATTCTGTGCTTCGCTTCGACGACTTCGAACTCGATCTCCGTGCGGGTGAGTTGCGGAGACGGGGAGTAAAACTCCGCCTGCATGGTCAGCCCCTGCAGGTGCTCGCAAAGCTCTTGCATCGCGCAGGCGATCTTGTAACCCATGAAGAGCTTCGGTTGGAGATCTGGCCGGCCGATACGTTTGTCGATTTCAATCACAGCCTCCACAACGCTATCGCGCGGGTGAGGGAGACGCTGAACGATTCTTCTGCCACGCCACGATACATCGAAACTTTGCCCAGGCGGGGGTATCGATTCATCGGCCAGCTTAATGAGGAGCGACCGGAAGCATCGAGCTCGGCCAGGCAGCGTGTTCAGGAGAGCGGAGCCCGTCAGATCCGATCCATCGTCGTTTTGCCGCTGGAAAACCATTCTTCAGACTCGGGACAAGAGTATTTCGCCGATGGGATGACGGAGGAGTTGATCACCTGCCTGGCTAAGATCCGGACCCTCCGAGTTATCTCGCGCACTTCCGCGATGCGATACCGAGCTCCGCGTAAATCACTTGCTGAGATCGGGCGAGAGCTGGATGTAGACGCTGTGATCGAAGGATCTGTGATGCGCTCGGGGGACCGCATCCGGGTTACCGCCCAGCTCATTGATGCCGCGACAGACCGGCATTTGTGGGCAGAGAGTTATGAACGGGACTACCGAGACATCCTGTCTTTGCAAAGTGAAATTGCAAGGCAGGTCGGGGATGAGATGCGTTTGCTTTTGACTCCGGAGGAGCGAGCGCACCTGAGGATTACCCGCCGGGTGGACCCTGAAGCGCACGAGCTTTACCTAAAGGCTCGCTACTTTTGGAATAAACGAACTGAGGAAAGTGTAAGAAGGGCGCTTTCACTTTTTCACCAGGCAATCGACCGCGACCCATTGAGCGCACACGGTTACGCCGGGATAGCCGACTGCTATAACATCCTTGGTTACTACAATGCGCTTGCACCAGTGGATGCCTACCCGAAGGCGAGGGCGGCCGCGTTCAAAGCACTGGAATTGGATGAAATGCTGGCTGAGCCCCACGCCGCGCTGGGAGTGGTGAAGCGTGATTTCGATTGGGACTGGTTAGGGGCTGAAGCGGAATTCCATCGGGCACTCGAACTTAACCCAGGTTGCGTGGACGCATGTCACTGGGGAGGCACCCTGCAGGGCATGCTGGGACGAACCGCAAATGCGTTTCGGGAGAAGAAGAGAGCCCTTGCGATGGATCCCTTATCAGTTGTGATCAAAACAGATCTGGGCCGGATGCTGTACTTTTCGCGAGACTACGATCGGGCTGAGACCGAATTCCAATCGGCGCTGGAGATGGACCCGGGACACGAGATCGCGCATCTCTGGCTGGCGCACGTTTACCAACAGAGGGGTGAATTTGAACGCGCGATCGGAGAATTGCAAATCGGCGAACGTCTGTCGCCAAAAAGCACATTCACCGCTGCAAAACTTGGACATGGATATGCGCTGGCTAGTAAGCACGAGGAAGCTCGCGCAATTCTGGAACGCCTGAAAACCCTGGCAACACAGAGGTATGTTTCGCCCTATGACATCGCGTTTGTCTATATCGGATTGCGGGAAAACGACGAGGCATTTCTCTGGCTGCAGAGAGCTCTACACGAGCGTTCCATCTGGCTCGGCTACATCGGGGTGGAACCGCAGCTTGATGAGTTGCGCTCAGACCCGCGCTTCGACGTGCTGATTCGAGCGGTTGGCCTGCCCACGTAGGTCGCGAGTTCCGCTCGCGGTCGAGAATCTGCAATCGCACTGCAGAAGCCGGTAGAGGGGGGGTTGCCCTCGCGTAGATGGATGCGGGCAAGATCCGGCCGCAAAGGGGCGGGTGGAGCTAATCGGCAAAGATGGCGGAGTAGTCGCGGAACTTGTAGTCCTTGCGATGCGATCGCCCGGTAGACCAATTGACCCGGGCGTGGAAGTGCTTGGTGCGCGAGATGTGAGCGTCCAGGATGTCACATGCCTTGGAGACGCTCCCCGCGGTAAGCAGTTCGAGTATTTTGTTGTGCTCGTCAAAGGCTCGATTCCGGTAGACGGCCGTGTCCATGAAGCGATAGCGCAGGGCCTCGACGCTATGCCCGATATTTCCATAGGACTGGATGAGGTAGCGATTTTGGCTGTGCTTAATGAAGGTTTGATGGAAATCCGTATCCAGTAATTTGCTTTGGAACAAGTCGGACGAACGATAGGCGTCGTTCATTTTTTCGACGATCTTCTTGAGCGACCGCAACATCGCGGAAGCGGCATTCTCCATGGATACGCAGAGGGCGCGCTGCTCCAGCAGCAACCGGAAATCGCATAGCTCCTCAATCTCTTCGCGCGTGGGGCTGAACACGTAGCTGCCCGATTGAGGCACGACGACCACCAACCCTTTCAAGCGAAGCTCATTGAGGCTTTGACGAATCGGCGCCTTGCTGACGTCGAGAGCCTTGGCGAGATCATTCTCTGAAAGCGGCTCGCCCAGATCCAGGCGGCCGTAGACGATGGCGTTAAGGATTTTTTCGTAGGCCATCCGGGTGAGCTTGGTATCCGACGCAGGGGTGCGCGGAGCTTCAGGGGCAGGCCTGGCGGGCATCGGAAGTCGTGCGACCTTAGCACTCATAGGGCGTTCGCGATCGCCTTTCCGAGTTCACTGGTGGTGGCGTTGCCGCCCAGATCCGGCGTGAGGCGACGATCGGGTGCAGCCAGCACGGACTCTAATGTATGCAGGACGGCTGCACCCGCTTCGGGCTCTCCCAGATGCTCCAGCATCATGGCTCCCGACCAGATCTGGCCGATGGGGTTGGCAATTCCCTTCCCGGCGATGTCCGGAGCCGAGCCGTGGACCGGCTCAAACATCGAAGGAAATACCCGCTCCGGGTTGATATTTGCTGAAGGGGCGACGGCGATTGTTCCGGTGATCCCGGGACCCAGGTCGGACAGGATGTCTCCGAACAGATTGCTGGCAACGACTACGCTGAAGCGCTCGGGCGACATGACAAACCGGGCGGCGAGAATATCAATGTGGTACTGGTCGGCTCGGATCCCCGGATACTGGCTGCTCATGGCTGCAAAACGCTCATCCCAAAAAGGCATGGAATGAAAGATACCATTGGACTTGGTTGCCGAGGTCACATGGTCGCGTCCCAGCCGTTTGGCCAGTTCGAAGGCGTAGCGGAGAATACGGTCGGTTCCTCTGCGGGTAAAGATCGCTTCCTGAATGACGGTCTCGTGTTCTGTACCCGCGTGAAGGCGGCCGCCGATCTGGGAATACTCACCCTCAGTGTTTTCGCGGACGATCCACATATCGATATCGCCGGGGCGCCGATCACGGAGCGGGGGGGTGATCCCCGGTAACAGCCGCACGGGCCGCAGGTTGACATATTGGTCAAACTCGCGGCGGATGGGAATCAGAAGGCCCCACAGCGAAATGTGGTCGGGCACTCCGGGGTAGCCCACCGCGCCGAGAAAAATGGCGTCGTGGTCTCGCAGGCGGTGGATGCCGTCTTCCGGCATCATCCGGCCGGTGGCCTTGTAGCTTTCACAACTCCAGTCAAAATGCCGGAAGCGAAAGCTGATGCCGAACTTTGCGCCCACTGCTTCGAGAACACGCAGCCCTTCGGGGACGACTTCCTTCCCGATCCCGTCTCCTGGAATGACTGCGATGGTGTAGGTCTTCATAAAGCTTGCAAGTGCTTCCCTTCCGGCCTGTCCAAACTAGACGTCCGGCTTTTCGCCCGGACATAAATCCAGCATCCTCATATGGCCTTTAGCGCCTGCGCGAGAACGGCTATGACGAAATCGAGTCCCGCAAGGACGGCTGCTCTTAGGCAGACTCTTTCGCCTCTGCAGGTCGGGCATTCCTACACGCAGCGGCCGCCGTCAACCTCCATACAAACCCCAGTGATAAACTCGGCCTCATCGCTGGCCAGGAAGGCGCATGCTTTGGCTATGTCGATGGGCCGGCTGAGTCTTCCCATGGGTATGGTGCTGATCACCTTCTGGCGGCCCACTTCGGCGTCGCCGGCGGGCAGAAAATGTCCGAGCAGGCCCGTTTCTCCCATCACCGGGTTGACCGCGTTCACGCGAATGCCATCCGGGGCCAGCTCGACTGCCATCGACTTAGTCAGCAGGTTAGCCGCACCCTTCGAGCCGTTGTACCAGGTCAGCCCGGGGCGGGGCCGGACTCCGGCCGTGGAAGCAACATTCACGATGTTGCCGGAACCCTGGCGGCGGAATACCGGCACCGCGTGGATCGCGCCCAGGTAGATGCTCTTGACGTTGACCGCATAGACCCGATCAAAGGTCGCTTCATCCACATCGAGCATGGGCATATTCTTGTGCGTGGTGCCCGCATTGTTCACGAGAATATCCAGCTTGCCGAAACTGCTGAGCGCGATCGCAACCATCTGCGCGACCTGCGCTGTCTGGGTTACATCGACATGCGCGGGCACGGCATCGCCGCCTGCGGCTTTGATTTCTTTCGCGACCCTTTCCGCTTCTTCACAGCGGATATCGGCCACCAGAACCTTCGCGCCCAACTCTGCAAAGTGCTTGGCGATGCCTTCGCCAAATCCTCCGCCGGACCCGGTAACAATTGCTGTTCGACCTTTGAGTTTCATGGAGCCTCTCGTTTGCCCGTTAGACGCCGCCCATACAGAGGTACTTCACTTCAACGAATTCTTCGATACCGTACTTCGAACCTTCTCTTCCGATGCCAGACTGCTTCACGCCACCGAACGGAGCCACTTCGGTGGAGATGAGCCCTTCGTTGATGCCGACGATGCCATACTCCAAAGCCTCGGCCACGCGCCAGACGCGGCCGATGTCGCGGGTGTAGAAGTAAGCGGCTAGGCCGAACTCGGTGTCGTTGCTCATCGCGATGACTTCCTGCTCGGAGGAGAAACGGGTCAAGGGAGCCACCGGACCGAAGGTCTCCTCGTTCATGAGCTTGGTTCCTCCCGGCACATCAAGAAGGATGGTGGGCTCGAAGAAAGTCCCTCCGAGAGCGTGGCGTCTGCCGCCCAGCGAAATTTTGGCTCCGTGCGCAACCGCGTCACGGATGTGGTCTTCGACCTTATCTACGGCTGCCTGGTCAATGAGCGGTCCAATGGTTATGCCGGCGCTCACTCCATTGCCGACGACGAGCGCACGCACTGCATCCTGCAGCTTGGCCGTAAACGCGTCGTAAATGCTGTCTTCCACGAAAATGCGGTTGGCACAAACGCAGGTCTGCCCGCCGTTGCGAAACTTGGAGATCATGACGCCCGTAACAGCACGATCGAGATCAGCATCGGCGAAGATGATGAAAGGGGCGTTTCCGCCGAGTTCCAGTGACACTTTCTTGACCGTGCCTGCGCACTGCGCGAGCAATAAACGGCCAACTTCCGTCGAACCGGTGAAGGATAATTTTCGTACGACTGGACTCGCGGTGAGCACGCCGCCCACCACCTCAGGCTGGCCGGTAATGATGTTGAGGACTCCCTTTGGCATACCGGCACGTTCCGCCAGCTCGGCAAGAGCGAGGGCGGAATAGGGGGTGGATTCGGCGGGCTTGATCACGATGGTGCAACCCGCGGCCAGAGCGGCTCCCCCTTTGCGAGTGATCATCGCGTTGGGGAAATTCCAGGGAGTGATGGCCGCTACGACGCCGATCGGTTGCTTGATGACCACGATCCGGCGATCAGCGGAGGTAGCCGGAATTACGTCACCGTAGATGCGCTTGGCTTCCTCGGCGAACCACTCGATAAAGGAGGAACCGTAGGCGATTTCGCCGCGCGCTTCAGCCAGGGGTTTGCCTTGCTCAAGCGTCAGGATCATCGCCAGGTCGTCCTGATTCTGCATACATAGGTCGAACCAGCGGCGCAGGATCTGCGATCTTTCCTTGGCAGTTTTGGCTCGCCAGGCGGGGAAAGCCGCCTCGGCTGCGTCGATCGCGCGTTGTGTGTCTGCAGCGCTGAAGCTGGGAACGGTGCCGATCTGGCTTCCATCGGCGGGATTGGTGACAGCGAAGGCTCCCCCAGTTTCCGCGTTGACCCAGGCGCCGCCCACATAGCACTGCTGGCGAAACAACTTATCGTCCTTAAGGGACCTTTCGACTGAGTTCATAGCAACGGATGTCAACATACGCGGTTCCTCGCGACCTGGCCGGTTTCGAAAGCGTGAAGGCCTTCCAGTAATATGAGGCCCATGGCGTTTCGGGTATCCTCTGTGGCGCTACCTATATGTGGAGTAAGAAACACATTCTCCAATGTACGGTACCGCGGGTCTATGTCTGGCTCGTGGTCGAAAACATCCAGGCCGGCAGCGAATACCTTCTTTGTGATCAGGGCGTCAATCAGCGCATCGTCGTCGATCATCTCTCCTCGGGCAATGTTCACCACAATGGCATTGGGTGGCAACAACTCAATGCGTCGTCGATTGAGAAATCCGGCGAGTGCGGGAGTTCCGGGAGCCGTGATCAGGAAAATGTCGCTCACCCCGAGCAGGCTTTCCGGGGTGTCGTGGTAAAACGCGACCTTCCCCGAGTCAGGCGGCATCGGCTTTCGGTTGTGATAATGCACGTCCATCCCAAAACTGCGGGCACGATCGGCAACGGCCCGTCCGATCCTGCCCATCCCGAGAATGCCCAGGCGCTTGCCGGCAAGGCCAAGGCCCAGCAATTGCGTGGGCGCCCAACCCGGCCAATTGCCGGATCGAACGAGCGTTTCTCCTTCGTGCGCGCGCCGGGCGGCGTTGAGGATGTGCAGCATGGCGACTTCCGCACAGGCATCGGTGAGGACGCCCGGAGAGTTGAAGACAGCTACTCCATGGGCCCGTGCGGTAGCGATATCGACATGATTGAAACCGACGGAAAGCGTTGCCACTGCTTTCAGGCTCCCGGCGAGCGTCTCAAATACCGGGCGCGACACCTGCTCGGTCGCGGAGACGAACAGATAATCACAGTTCAAGGCGTTGCTTGCGAGTTCTTCGGCGTTCATCGGACGCCCGGAAGGGTTTTTGAGAACCTGATACCGTTCGCTGATTTTCGCTTCGACCAGGGCCGTGAAGGAACGCGCGAGATACGCTTTCAAAGTACCTGGACTTGCTTCGCGCAGGGTTGGCGGCATGGTTTCACGATAAATTGGAATGTCAGTTGTTCGCAAGACGTCCGTCCGTTGTGTGATGAACCTTTCGTAAGCATGGTGGCGATGCGACCGGCATTGCCGTTTAAATGGGCGGCGGCGTGCCCACCGCGCAAGCAAGGCTTTCCCTTCCCCACGGCGCTCCGCGCCGGACCCACTCAGTTAAGGTTTCGATATCCTTGTCAGGCAGCTTGGGGCCGGGCGGCATCATCACCGGAAACTTCATCAGCCCTCCGTCGCGGTTGATGGCGTGAATAAGAATGCTTTGGCCGGGCTTGTAAGGCACGACAGAGGGTCCGCGCTCCCCTCCATCCAGCACCTCCTTCCGGGTGTAGAACGACAGGTCGCTGGCCTGAATCTGCTCGTTGTGGCAGGAGGTGCAGTGACCGCACAGGATCGGTGCTACATGTTCTTCAAAGAAGGCCGTATCCTTAGCGCCGGCGTGGTCCGCCGCCGCGCAGTAGCCGCTGACCATCAAAGTGAGAGTGGCGAGGCAGCCGGCTTTTGTCATCAATATCCGCATGTTTCGCTTTGCCTGATTTCGGTTAGGTGCCTAGAGTATGTCCGCGACGCTCCCGCCCCAGTCCCGCCATGACGCCTGCGAGAATGAACACGGTGAACGCCGTAAGAGCCATGGCTGTTGCATATGTTGTCTTCTGCGCGAACACGGCCTCGATGTAGACCACGGAACTGGCGAGGGTGCCGGCACTTTGGTAGGCAAATCCGGGCAGAAACGCTCGGACCGAATTCGGTGAGAGTTCCGCCAGATGCGCCGGAATCACGCCCCACGCTCCCTGCACCATAAATTGCATGAGGAAGGCACTGGCAATCAACAGTCCCTGGTTCGGGGCGTAGGCCCAGACGGGAATCAGCAGAATTCCCAGCACGAATGCCGTGATCACTGCCCGGCGGCGGCCCCACTTATCGGAGAGATGCCCAATGATGACACCTCCCAGAATCGCTCCCACCGCGGAGAACGCGGTGATCGCGGAACGTCTGCCCGGACTGAAGTGCCACTCCCGCTGCAGAAAGGTCGGGTACATGTCGAGCGTGCCGTGCGAGGCAAACAACATCATCGTCATGAAGATCAACAGGTACAAAAAAAGCTTCCAATGCGATGCGATTTCACGCGCATGTTGGGCCCAGCCGGCCTTCTGTGGCTGTGTCTCTCGCCAGACTTCCGATTCCTGTACTCGGAAACGAATGAACAGAACGAGCAGGATCGCAGGGACGCTGCCAATGAAGAATAATGGCCTCCAGCCCAGGTGCGGATAGACCAGGAAGTAACAGATCGCCGCCACTACATTTCCCGACGCGTAGCCTTGTTGGAGCAGCCCGGACAGCATTCCCCGCTTGGCCGCCGGGGCCTTCTCCATGGCCAACGATGTCCCTACGCCCCATTGCCCGCCCATCACGACGCCAAAAAGGGCACGCACAATCAATAACGTCGCATAGCTGGGTGCCAGGCCGGTGAGGATTTCCGCTATGGCGAAAAGCCCGGTGTTGATCATCAAGGGCAGTCGCCGTCCGTAGCGGTCAGCCATCAAGCCAAAAACAAATCCTCCCACAGGCCGAAAGGCCAGCGTCATGGTGATCACCAGGGCGATCTGCGCATCGGACTTGTGGAAGTCGCGCGCGATGGCCGTCAAGCAAAAGGTCACCAGGAAGAAGTCAAATGAATCCAGCAGCCATCCTGAGAATCCAGCGATGACAGCCGGCAGGTGTCCCGTCGAAACCTCACCCTTCACTATGGTCTCCAAGACGCCCCTCCGCGCTTGCGGATTCCCCTGGAGGAAAGGTGGAGTCCCACGCGTTGATCAATCCTTGCTAGTGCTTCTGACCGACTCCGAATTGATCGTTATTGCGGACTGGCTTGCCGCCCTTGAAATCGATTTCGACGATCTTTTCGCTTTGCAGCTGGGCGCCGGTCTCATCATGAAGCGTGTAGACGATCTTTCTGGCCTTGCGGTCGATGATGTCGCCGCTGGAGGGGATCACATACTTCCCGTCAATGGTCATAAAAATCCAGCCCGGCATATCGCTGGTTTTGATGTCGGCAATTTGTTTCGGTGGCATGACTGTATTGTCGAAGACATGCACATAATTGTTGGCTCCATCCGCAAGCCATATCTCTTTTTCGTCCGGCGACAAGGCGATGCCGTGGCTGGGACAGCCATGCCGCTTGACGGGACCCGGTTGAAACCCTTGCACCGTCACCTTGGCGAGCTGTTTGCCGGTCTTGATATCGCCAACCTCAAATCCCAATAGTTGGTTAACGTTCACGTAGCAGCGGGAATTGCTTCCATCGACGGTAAAGGGACGGATGACATTGGAGAATGGCCCGATCTTCTCGACGACTTTGTTGGTGGACGGGTCTGCAACCAGGAGATAGTTATAGTGCAGGCCCGCGAGATAGACGCGGCTTCCATCCTTTGCGTAGATCGTGTTGTGGGAGCCGGTGTTGGTTTGAATCTTGGTGATCAGGTTTCCGTTGGCTGCGTCTACCACATTCCAGAAGGGACCTTCGAGCGACGGCATGTAGATCGTCTTCCCGTCCGTCGAGATCGCGAGGCGGTCGCAGCCTCCTTCGAAGGTCTTTTCCCAGAGCATCTTGTCGGTGGTGAGGTCGAAGGCTGCCAGGCGGTTGATCGTGGTTACATAAATCCTGCCGGTCCTGGCATCCGCCGCGATGCCTTTCACGTTTTCGACCGGCTTACCCGGTTCTACCGGCCAGGTTGGAATACGCTTGACGAATTTGTAACCGTGGTCCATATCAAAGACCACGATCCCGATGCCCCCATGTTGCAGGTAGTTGCGGATACCCGGAACTGCGGCATACAAGTAATGATGGTCTTGCGCGTAGACTTGAGCGGCAAGCAGAGCAATGATCGCGGATGCCAGCAGGCGGCAGCCGCGGGCCAGACTTCGAGTTCTCTTCATTGGAAAGGACACCTCTGTCAATCTCCTGGCAGGCTGCGGAAAAACCCGCGTCCCTGAAGGGTACGGCCTAATGAGTTCGGCTTCAGCCGCTGAGGGCTGCGTTCTTCTCAAAACCGGCATTTTTCCGCAGCCTCCTGGCTTCTTGGATAACATTGCGAGACCGCCTACCAATATAGCTTCATGGCGAGTTGGATTTCCCTGGAAGTTCGCTGGAAGAGCACGGGCGCACCCGCGGAGCTGATGGTTCCGGCAGCCGCCGTCCCAATCGATGCGTTGGGATTGTTGAATTGTGGCGTGTTGAATATGTTGAAGGTTTCGGCGCGGAGCTGAAGTCGACGGCTTCCATCGCTGGAGAAGACCAGGTCCTTGAACAATGACGCATCAAATTGTTTGGTGCCCGGTCCGTACAGAATATTGCGCCCTGAGTTGCCGAAGGTGTACTGCCCAGGCGAGACAAAAGCAGAGGTATCGAACCATTCCTGGATCGAGGGGTTCAGCAACTTTCCATTGCCTACCCGATTCGGCCACTGCACCCCGGTGCCGGAGTTCAAGAGACTTGTCGCCATGACGGGAGTAAATGGGGAACCGGTCTGAAACGTATCGATGCTGTTCAGTTGCCATCCCCCGATGAGCGCCTGCTTGAAGCCACGCGCATCCGTGGCAAACGCCTTACCCCGACCGAAGGGCAGCTGGTACGACCAGCTCAGCACCACACTCTGACGAGTGTCGAAGTCCGAATTACCGCGATTGGTAGCCAGGTTGAATGGGTTCTGCGGCGCCACCGTGTTTCCCTGGCCGCTGGAGTTGTCGATGCTGTGGCCCCAGGTCCAGGCTCCCTGGAAGTCGAGGCCAACCGAAAGCCGATTGACATAGGTGACTTGGAGGGAATTGAACTCCGAGTTGCCACACATACAGTTGTTCGATCCGTCGGCCAGATTAGGAAATTGCCGCCGCGGCGCGATGGCGCCGGCCCCAGGAAAGGCCTCGTTCTGGTTATAAGTCAGGAGTATGTGATCGCCGGTCTGGCCCACATAGGCGATCGAAAAGACATCATGAGCCGTCAGCTGCCTCTGGAAGTTGAGGTTCCATTCGTTGGCGGAGGGATTCGGATAGCGGCGGGAGAAGATATTGAAGGAAGAACCGGCGATGGGGAAAAGTGTAGGCCGAGCTTCAGGAAATCCCGCTGAGATCGGCAGAGCCGCTGCGTATCCTGCGGCGCTGGAAACATTGGTTTGGATAAGGGAGCCGTTGTAGGGTGCGTTCTTTACCATGGGATTGGAGTTGTTATTTTCGAACGCATAGAAGATGCCGGCTCCTCCGCGAATGACCGTCTTTGGATCCAGGCTATAGGCAAAGCCAAAGCGCGGACCCCAGTTGGTATAGCGGCCGCGAGTGATGGTGTTTCCGTAATAAGGCGGAGTGCCCACCAGGACCAGAGTGCCCCCATCCGTTGGCACGAAGCCCGAGAGGCGATCGGCGCGTTCTCCCCACGGTGTTACCAGGTCATCGCGCAATCCTAGATTCAACGTTAGTTTCGGAGTGACGCGCCAGTTGTCCTGCACGTATACGGTCGGTTGAAAGCGCTGCATGCTAAAGAATTTGGTGACGTCAAGTTCTGAACTAATCGGATGTCCGTATAAGAAGTCGGCCAAACCATAACCGGTATAAGCACCGCTGAAGGTAAAATGCCCAACGGGGTAACCGGGAGAGTAGAAGGCAAAACGCAGGCTGCGCCAATCGAAGCCGACTTTGATTTCGTGACTTCCCTTCACCACGCTCACTGCCTGGTTGAACTCCCAATTGTTGTTCGCCTTTTTCAGGCTGCCCGAACCGTCGCCTAGGCCGACTTGCCCGGAAATGCTGAAGTTGGTCAAACCAGTGGCGTCGCCGGCATTGGCATTGGGAATGCCAAGTTTCTCTGCCAGGTCTCCGTCCCCCGTATCGGTATCAATGATCTGTTCCACTACGCGGGAGAAGCCAAGGCGGGCCTCGTAATACTTGTTGGTGCCGATCGATCGACCGTAGCCCAGGACGACTTGCTTGCCTGGAATGGGTGTCCGGCCGGGCCGGGATGGGCCGCCTCCGATGGCCGGAGCGGGAAGATAGCCCGGGGTAATGGTGTCGGGATTTTCCTGGCTGTAACGGCCGAAGATTTGCGCCTTATCTGTCTTGTAGTCGATGCGCAGGTCTCCCTGGTCGATCACATTATCGACGGATCCGTTGAAAAGGTAATTGTTGATGAGAGCAGGGTTGGCCGGATTGATGTTGGGCAGGGGAAAGAGCGCGACCAGGTTAGCCGAAGTCGGATCAATGTGTTGGACCTGATTGTTGGGCAGCGGCGTGCTGGTGCCCGGAATCTTGAGGATAGTGGGCTTGGCTTGAGTGAGCAGTGCGGAAAAATCCCCCGCTTGGAAAGCTGCCGTCGGCACCGTACTGATGTAGGTTTGCGCCTGGCTGGTGCGCTTGCCCTCATAGTCTGCGAAGAAGAAAAGCTTGTCCCTGCCGTTGAATAAGTGCGGAATGATCACCGGCCCACCGACGTTCGCGCCGAACTGATTCAGGTGGAAGGGCGGAATGGGCTTGGTAGGAGAGTCGAAATAGTTCTTCGCATCGAGATCTGAATTGCGAAGGAATTCGTAGAAGGTTCCGTGAAACTGGTTGGTGCCCGAACGAAAGGTGACGTTGATCATCGTCGGGTTACCGCCATAGGAAGCCGGCGCACTGCTGGTCTGCACCTTGAATTCCTGAATGGCGTCGACCGGCGGGAAGAAGAAGAGATCGCCGGCGTCGTTCTCGGTACTCAAAATGCCGTCGAACATGTACACCGTATCTTCCGCCGGGTTGCCGTTAATCACTGCGCCGTTCGTTCCCCGGCCGCTGGTGTAGCCCTGCTGGATGGAATTGGATGCGTTGCCGGCATGGTTGTTTACGCCGGGCGCCAATTGGACGAGCTGGGTGAAATTGCGCCCGTTGAGGGGAAGATCGACAACCTGCTGACGGGTACGCAAGTTGCTTACTTCAGACGATGCGGTGTCGATGGTCTCGACGTTACTCGTGACTGTAACGCTCTGAGTTTCGGCGCCAACCTCCATGGGCAGTTTCAATTGCAGGCGTTGGCCGACAACCAGTTCAAAGTCCTGTGTCTTTTGCTTGAACCCGGCAAGTTTCACGGTAATGGAGTATCGGCCCGGCGGCACGGCAACAAAATCGAACTCTCCCGCGGAGGAGGAAGACGCCTGGCGAACCGCGTCGGTGGCTAGACTTCGAAGTTCAATCGAAGCATTTGGAACGACGGATCCCGAGGGGTCTGTGATCACACCGACAACGGATCCAGCCTCAAACTGTGCCCAAACAACGGTAGACGATAAGAGAGCTAAGCAAGCTGCGGCCAGGAATAGTCTTTTCACGTTCGGCGCCCTTCGGAAGTTCGAAGAAATAATGCAGAGGACTTTAGAGCGCGATTTAAAACTCTGTCAAGTCAAAAGTAGCGTAAAGCAAAAAAACTGACATTCCACATTATTTTGTATACGTATATGACTATTTGCCTCCTTGCGGCCAATCGGATTGCTCTTTACTTGTCATTGGTGGGTTTTTTTTGCACTAACATTCGGCGCATGAATCGACGGACATTTTTCTCGCTTGCTGGAGCGGCAGCCGCTTCCCCGGCGCTTGCCTTTGGAACTGACATGCAAAAACAAATCAAGATCGTGGGTCTTGAAACCGATGTCCTGCGCTTCTCTCCTAGACAGGGTTTCTACGACGCGATTCACGAGTTTGGCGCAGCGAGCGGCGCAGTTGTTTTGCGATTAAAGACAAATGCCGGCATTACCGGCTAGGCGAGCAGTTCCTTTGGAACCATGGAGGTTGCGCTGGTAATCGTATGATCGCTTCGACCCGGAGTCTTTTGCCATGGCAGTTCGGGAACAGCTTCTGATCTCGGTGCAACTACAACGGTCGAGCTCATACTTTGTGTTGCTGAATATAGTCTGGCCGAAGCTCGCTGCACATCCCAGGTCCCTTGGGGGCCAGGACCGCGCTATCCACCATCCGAAGCTGTTCGATTGTGGAAGAGCGCCCCTTGAAACCCCCTCCACCTTCCATGTAGATGGCGTTGGGCATGGCCAGGAGCGTCTGCAGATCGGCGGGCCCGCCGCCGTGACTCGCTATGGGTAATCTGGCCGCATCTGCAATGGCCCCAATCTCCATCCATTCGGAAACGCCACCCGCCCTTCGTCCGTCCGGTTGCACGACGTCTACACCGCGGCGAGAGATCAGATCGGCGAAAGAGTACTTCGTATACTCGTTTTCTCCACACGCAATCCGGATGTCCAACTCTTCCGCCACCTGAGCATAGCCGGCATGGTCATAGGGCACAATCGGCTCCTCGTACCAATAGCAGCCCAAATCCTGGTATACCTTACCGCGATCGATGGCCTCACTGACATCGAATTTCTGATTTGCATCTATCATGATCCGCCGGCCTTTGCCCGCGATCGCCATTGCCGCCTTGATACGCTTCACGTCATCATCCAACGAAAAACGACCGACTTTGATTTTGGCGGCAGTGTATCCTTCCTCAAATGCAGCATTCACCACGGCTTTGAATTGAGACAAGTCGTCGTCATTGGGATAGTACCAGCCACACATGGAGTAGGTGGGAACCCTGTCCGCATAAGCGCCGAGCATCTTGTAAACAGGCATTCCGGCCGCTTTTCCCAAAATGTCCCAAATTGCCACGTCTGCCGCAGACATAGCGAATTGGGTAATCCCTTGAACTCCGGCGTATTCCAGCGCCTTCCATAGGTCCGAACGCAATTGCTTTGGAAAGGCCGGATCCCGTCCGATCAAAACCGGCGCCACCTCTTCCTGCAAAATACGTTGTAGTACCGCCGGTGCTCCGTCCATTGTTCCGAACGAGCTAGCGGCCCATCCTGTGATTCCGGCGTCCGTTTTCAAGCGTAATACGACACCTCCGCCGGCGGCGCCAAACTCGTGAATTGCGTCGTAATAAATCTTGCCCGCAGGAAATCGCAAAAGATCGGTTTCCAGGCCAGTGATCTTGATCTGTTTCTGCATATCCGCCGCGACCGCAAGCGCAGGGGTGACGGCTGCCGCTCCAGCAAGTCCAAAAAACGTCCGCCTGTTCATAGGCTCCCTTGTTTCTGACATTCGTGATTAACAACTCGCCGGTAGGTTCCTGCGCGTGCAGAGCTCCACGCAGAAGCGTCAAGACGCGCGAATTACATAGTTCCGGCTAAAGAGGAACCAGCAGATCCTACTTCAGCGGCATTTTCACTGTCAACCATAAAAGACCATTGCACCCGCTAAACTAACATGTCACTATTGCGCACAGCTCATCTCCATTCGTGCCAGCTTCGATCACACAAGCCTTTATCCGATGTTGAGTGCCCAATCGACCTTTATCGAAAACGGTGCTCTCTTTACTGTCAGCTTGAATGCATTGCAGCAATCTCGTAATCGAGAATGCTGGGCACCATGAATTCTATGGTCCGATCCATCATCTTGAACGGCACGTCGCATCCGGCCCGTAGCAACTCCACGCGGGAAATTTTCCTTCCGGCTGGAACCGTCATGGTGACACGTTGCTCGCCGACGGGATAATACTCTCGAATCCACCCCTTGAACGCGTTAGGGTTCGTGTAGTTGAGCAGATGGATTGCATAACCTGCGCGGGTCTCCCATGCGAAGGCTTCAATCACGCCTTTTCCTTCAACCCCAGCCGGCGTCTCTCCCTTCGTGACCCACCGAATCGCATTTTGCAACAACATGCTCAAGTCAGTATTTCCCGATCGCCACATGGTGCGCTCGATGTCGCCGGCAAAGTAGACCAGCCTGCTCCGACCTTGTTCTTTCGCGACAACATCCGGAATGTCGGTCTTCTCAACGGGAGGATAGGCCAGTTCCGGTGGATAGTTCACGTAAGGTGGAATCACTGTCATCACGGGACTTTCTACCGGCGCTATCGGCTGAAGCCATTTTGCGCCTGGAAGCCAGTCCGTGCCGGAAAAGCCTTCAAGGATCGGATGCTTGCGCTCGATCCGCCCCATATAACCGTTGCCGACTCTCGTTCTTCGTTCACCCGTTGCATGAATGCCGAAAATATTGGCTATTCCAAAGTCGTTGCGCCGCTCGTTTTGCTCGTTGTAACAGGCTGGTCTCGAACGAGGCCATGATCGATCCGCCATCGTGCGCGAAGCTTCGTCAGAGCTGCGCACTCCGCATCGCTCAGTAGGGCGATGTTGGGCAGAATTACGGTTTTGTACTTTTTCAGTTTATCGGTAGGCAAGTCTCCTCATGAAGAAAATCGAAAAAGAAACGGCCTTCGATGAGCGCGTAGTAGATGCCGTGAATGTTCCACATCGGGTCGCCCATCTCATTGGAGCGATAGAACCGCTGCGTGCGCTGGCCCATGACCACGGCGATATCGGCAATGGACGCATTGTTGGTGAGATGTGCATCGCACTTTGCGAGCCAGTTGAAATACTCATATCCCGGCTGTTGCCAGCGGCGGTCGGCGCCCAAGCCCTTTTTCGCCGCCAATGAAGTGATACCACGGCACCATGCCGCTGGCGACGGTTTCGTTCATCCACATCTGTGCTTCTTCCGTCGACTTATGTGGATTTCGCCAGCGCGGGTCTCCGGTATATAGGAGGCGGTGACATTCGTGGCGGTGTGGCCGTTCATAATAGCGTCGCACACGCGCCCCTGCAGCGTGCCTCCCCAGATCGGAGAGTCGTCGCCACGGCCCTTGATTGTCGCAGTTATACCAATAGGCGACGCCTCTAGAGACTTCATGTTCGGGCTGGAGTCGATCGCGCCACCCATATTTCCAAAATACAGATTGTCCGGGCGCTTCTCCTTCGCGATGCCATCCCACATCTTCCATAGATACAAACGCCGTTCGTTAAACTTGTCCCAATACTCCGCCGTGTCAAAATGAGGTAGGTTCTTGCACGCGTCGCAGTAGCATTCCGGCATCCGCCCGATTGGCGGCCATGCGTTGGTGAAGATGCCATCGATCGGGTAGCGGCTGTTGACCTCGCGCATGATAGCGGGCATGTGCTCAGTCATGTAACTGGTGAACGTGCACGTCTGGTAAAGGCCGTGTCTTCCTTGGCTGTGATCGGATTTCCTTGTTTGTCGCGCTTGAACCACTCGGGATGAGCTTCAAGCGCATCGCGCCAGTTGAGATCGGGGCTCATGCGGGCAATGACGCGGATGTCACGGTTCTTGGCCGCCGCGATGCATTCGCCGGCGAAGTCGCGCCCATTGAGAAATTTCCCGGGCTTGTGAAACGGAACCTTGGACGGATAGAAGGCGAGAATTCCGGTGATGGAAACCAGGACTACATCGACCTTGAGACTGGCCCAGTAGTCCGCCCACTCCTCCACATTCAAGAACGGCTGGATCGTGTTCGGTCATGTTGACTTGACCTACGCGGCGTATTTTCTGATGCCAGGGAACGCTCGTTCCATCGGCTGCGTCCGCGGCCCGAGCTCCCGGCATGGATACCGCCGCTATCGCCGTTGCCGAAAGCGCCACAAAATCGCGCCGGTTGATATCCAAGGAATTTCCTTTCATGAACTCAGAGGGTTATACGACCTGGCGTCGGCAGCCTCAGCTCCAGCTGCGCGAAAGTCCTCGCGAAAACCCTCTCTTGTGCTCGTCGGTTCGATCACAGCCCTACACCGGAAGCCAGGTCGGAAAAGATCGGTAGATTCGCATACTCACGATATCCCATCAAGCTGCGCTATACCGGGTGAGACGCATTCAGAACGTAAATCGTGCCGCGAGTTGAATCGTTCGTGGAATATTGCTCTGTCCATTACTTCGGATCAGTTGGCCGAATTGTGGAGACGTCGGATTCACGTTGGGATTGCCGCCGAAGATAGCATGATTGAAGACGTTGAGGAAATCTGCCCTGACCTGCAAATTCATTCCCTCCTTGATACGATTGTTTTTTGCGAGACTGAACTGAAACTCATTACCCCATCGGTCACGGAGACTACCAAGGTTCAGTGGGACGTTGCGTAACGAGAACGTTGGCTGAATTCTCCACGCGGGCGCCAACCCGGGAACTGTATTAACGATTTTGCCATTCACTTCGATGACGCCGCTATTGAACATCTGGGACCAACTGGGATTGCTCAATTTTGGGTTCCCAACGATGTACACGTTGGCTGGAGCTGTCATCGGAGCACCCGTCTGCCACGTGTATATGGTCCCGGTCTGCCAACCGTCGATGATGCGATTGACCACTCGGTTTTCATTGTTCAGAAAGGCCATTCCCCGCCCGAAGGGAAGATCGTAGATTGGCGCTACAACGAGCCGGTGCGTCCGATCCCAGGGAGCCGCAGCGTCGGATGGCCCTTGATCTTGAGGGTTCAGAAACGTGATCGCTTGAATATCTTTGGAGAAGGTATAGGTTGCCGTCATATCCAGGTGATGCCATGTACGTTGTACAAGCGTGGCCTGAAGCGCGTTGTACCACGATTTGCCGATCGGGTCGTCGTTCTCCGTAACTCCGGTAAATTGTGGAAATGGCAGCAACGATTGTTGGCGGCTAATTTTGGCGCTGTTCAGTGAGGTATTCGGGAGCAGCCCCTGAAACGGGTTGGGAACTAACGCTGTAAGATAGCTCGGCGTCCCTCCCAGATCAGTATTCCCCAGGGCAAGATTCGCGGCACTGAGCGCGTCTATGTTTCTATTCTGCACAGGTAGGGCGACGCTTCGCGTTCCAACATAAGACACGTCAAGAGTGATGTTGCCGGGTAGTAATTTTTCCAGTCCGAAAGAGAAATTTTGAGCGTGGCCGATGCGGCCGCTTGGGTCTGAAAAAGATGGATTGCTTCCCAACGCTGTAGCGAGTCCGGCCGATGAACCGGAAGGGGCAATCAGCCCCGTGGGGAAAGGATTCGCCAGGAAGTTGGCTTGCGTCTCGCCTCCATTCAACGTTGAGACGAATGGAGTCGTCTGGGTGAAGCCAGTGCTGCTCGCGGTGGAAAAATTGTTGAGGTAAAACATGCCCCACCCGCCTCGAAGAACGAATGTCGGCGTTAGCCGAAAAGCGGCTCCAACCCTCGGTTGGATGTTGTTCCAGTCGATATTGAAAGGAGAGCGAGAGGTTCCATTCACGTTGACGAAGCCAATGCCGCCATACACTGTCTCGCCTGCTTGGGAGCTTATGGGGTTTATTGAGCTCGGGGAAAAGCCACGAGTCAACCTATTGTGTCTTTCAACGAGTGGAAGCTGCAAATCCCAGCGCAATCCCACGTTGATCGTAAGGCGTGAAGAGGCTTTAATGTCGTCTTGGATCCATGGAGCGAGATACTTCCAGCTGTAAACCGGGCTTGGAATGATGTCCACCTCGCCTGAGGCTGCACCGCCTAAAAGCATCGAAGCGATGCTATTTCCGCTGAGTGAGTCCGCGGTGAGATAGTTGCTTTGAGTGAATCCAGGCGTGATTGTGAATGTGCCACCGCCATAAGCACCTTGATACGTGGAGAAGAGTGTCCAGCGATAATCGAGGCCAACTTTTATGGACTGCCGCCCACGAGAAATAATAATCGTGGGGGCAAGGGTAATTGTGTTCGTGGGAGCCCACCAGATGTTTGATGCCGAATTTCCCAGAGTCTGGTAACTCGTAGGCACGATATAGGGATATCGGGGCGAATTCGGCAGTTCGCTAACAAAAGCCTGCGGCCACCCGATCTGCGTTCCGTTGAAGCTCCCATAGTTTGTCGGCAGGTAATTCTGCACCCAGCGGGTGAACGAGGCGCGCAGATCCAATACTGTATTCGGATTCAAGATCGTGGTCGAGTCCAGAACGGCGTCGTCGTTGACTTTTACGCCGTCCCTGGCGTCGTCTGCGGGACCCGGGATCCCGTTCGCGTTTTCAACGATTCCCTGGTTATTCCACGAAAATCTCGCGTACATCTTCTCCTTCATGCCGAAATTCTGGTCAACCCGGACTTCGAAATTATGAAAGTTGTAAACCGAATTGTTGTTTACAGGTAAGTAGTTGTTTTGCCAGCTGAGGGTCGCGGTCTGGTTCAGGTTGGGCAGCGGATAGGCATTCGCTAGCGCTTGGCCCACGGGATCAATTCTATTTTCGGGTATCTTGTTGTTCGGAAACGGAGTGCGCGTCCAAACTCCGTTGACCAGCCGGCCCGAGGCTGGATCGTAAATAGTAATGAGCTGGCCGCTGCTGTTGAACGTCTGTGAGAAATCACCCTGGCGCTGCAATGCAGTTGGAACCGAGATGACACTACTGAGATTGATGCCTTGCTTATAACCCTCCCATGCAGCGAAAAAGAACGTGCGATCTGTTCCGTTGTACACATGGGGGATTCGAACGGGACCTCCGAACGTCGCCCCATACTGATCCAGCGGAGTATTACTGCGCGGGAGCTTCGCCGCATTATTTGCGTAGGTGTTTGCATTGAGGAACGGTCTCTCCAGAAACTCATACGCGGACCCATGGAACGCATTCGTTCCGCTGTTGGTGATAACGCTGATCACGCCACCGCCATTTCGCCCATACTGGGCGTCGTAGGGCGCCGACACTACCTTGAACTCTGCCACGGCGTCGACGGGGGGCACGTACGCGAGGGTATTGAGGGCTTGATAAATCATGTCGTTAGGGGCGCCGTCCAGCAGGTTCTCGGTTTGGTCTCCCGAATCGCCGTTGACGGAGAAGGACGAATTGCCGGAGTTAGAGAATGGCGTCAGATTATAGCTCTGACCGGTATTCGTCACTCCAGGAGCAAGCTCAGCAAGTACGATGGGATTCCTGGTTGTAAGCGGTAGAGCCGATAGGTTTTTTTTGCTCAGTACCAGGCCGCGATCTGCCTTTTCCGTCTCCAGGAGCGGCCCGGAGCTCGTGACGCTGACAGTCTGCGATGCCATGCCGAGAGCCATACTAATATCTATGGTTGCAGCCTCACTGATTTGCAATACAATCCCGGTTTGCACAAACGGCTTAAATCCATTCTTTTCTGCTGTTAGTTTGTAGTTGCCAGGGTTTTGAAAGAGGAATCGATATTGCCCCACCGAATTCGTAATGGTGGTGGAAGTGGTATTGGTATCGACATTCGTAAGACGGACTGCCACGGTTGGAATCACGGCTTGCTGGTTGTCGGTCACCGTTCCGCTTAGAGTTGCCCGCGTCTCCTGTGCTTTTAACGAACACACCATCAATGCTGCCGCGACAACGACGACGATCCCCTTGAGAGCAGCGCGACTCTTTCGTAAGAACATCTCTGAGCGCATTCGCGCCGTCTTACCCAGCGCCCCTACCCGCAAAATCTTCGCTATCGGCTTCTGGATCGCTGTCGTTTCGACTAGTCTTGCCATCCTCGCCCCTCGAGACATTGCCAATTACCTCCTTTACGAGAATCCCGCTTCGGCAAAACGGACGGACCTGCTTGTGCCGAACTAAGTTAGCCCGCAGATGATTCGCGAAACTCAGAAAAACGCTGGGGCACGTTCTGGACTCATTCGCATGTCGCGGTCCTCATTGAGTTCCAACTCCCCCGTCTCCACCGCTCACGGCAACAACATCGAACTCGCCCGCGGATGATGAGGACGTCTGGCGAACGGCGTCGGTGGCAAGACTGCGAAGCTCAATCGAAGCATTGGGGACCACAGGTCCCACGTCTGTTATGCCGCCAACCACAGACCCAGCCTCAAACTGAGCCCAGGCGATTATTGCGTCGGAATAGAACCATGCTCGCTACTGAGAAGCAAATTCGTTTCACGATTGGCGCCCTTTCGTCGCTTCAAAAAATTGACCCTGAGAAATCTAGTTCCCGATCTTGAACTCTGTCAAGCCAAAAATGGCGCTCGATCAATAAACTGACATTCCACAATGTCCGAGTCTATCCAGCCGGCCATCCAAAACAGTCAGGCTGGCGTGCTTGTCTGCCTGTCTTTATTGATTCCTTGCAACACCCTGCTGCACGTGGAGTGACGGCCCTTCTTTTCGCTCGCCGGAGTGGTCTCGGGTGTCCCGGCCCTTCTCTTCGGAACTGACATACCAAAACAGATGAAGATTGTCGGGCTCGAAACCGATGTTTGCGGTCCCTCCGGGGACAAATTTTCTATGCCGCCATTCATGAATTTGGTGTGGCGAGCGGTGCGGTCGCTTTTTGCGCTTACAAACTGACGCGCCATGCCCAACGCAATTTACATGGAGGCCGGCAGCTTCAAGAATCACACTTCGATGATCGAGACGCTGCGGATGGCAAATAGCGCCGTCCTGGCACCGCAGAATCCGGGAATGGGGAGCGAACCGCGTCCGGAGTATGTCCAGAAGCACAAGGTGTAGTCAGGGCCTTCCAATCGTCTGGATTCCGGATGGTTCCGCTAAATTCGAGTGGTTAAGCGGGATAGTATCGTATAATTTCGCAGTATGTTGCTTTCACCCCGCGAAGCCGCGCAGCGCTTAGGGATTTCGTACCCCACCATCAAACAATGGCTGTATCGCGGAAAGTTGAAGGCAGTCAAAACCCCCGGCGGCCACTATCGCATTCCAGAAGCTGAGCTGGATAGCCTCCTGCACCAGGCCAAACGCCCGGAGACCCCAAAACGAGAGATGCTGCGCTCCTTGAGCGGACGGAACCAGCTCACCGGCCGTATTGTCGAGCTGAAGATCGAGGGGTTGCTGGCTCAGGTCAAGCTTTCGATCGGCGGGCAGATCATCACGTCCATCATCACCGCAGAAGCGGCGCGGGAGATGCGGCTGCAGGTGGGAGAAACAGCAGCGGCACTTATCAAGTCAACGGAAGTGATGGTGCTGCGTGTTTAAACGCGGTTGGCTTCTGGTCTGGATGGCCGTCTCCGTTTCCCTCTGCGCGAACGCGCAGCAGAACGGCTCATTGAAGATTGCGGCCGCTGCGGATCTTCAGCCGGTCTTACCGGCGCTCATCCAACAGTTTGAGCAGCAATCCCATAAGAAGGTCGAGGCTTCTTACGCATCCTCGGCCACGTTGGCTACGCAGATTCTGAACGGGGGTCCATTCGGCCTCTTTCTTTCGGCGGACCTATCGTTCCCGCAGAAGGTCGCCTCCGCAGGTTTGGCAGATAGCGCCGAGCCGATCGCCTATGCTCGCGGGACGCTGGTGCTGTGGGCGCGGAAGGATTCCCCGGTGCAACCGCTCAGCATCGACTCTCTGCGCAGCCCTGCATTGCGAACCATCGCGGTGGCAAATGCCGAACATGCGCCTTACGGGCGCGCAGCCAAGGCTGCGCTTGAAAACCTGGGCCTTGCCAACCGGCTGAAGGACAAGCTGGTGGTGGCGGAAAACATCGCGCAGACAGCCCAATATGCCGACTCAGGAAATGCCGATGCAGGCCTGATTTCGCTGACTTCCGCGCTCACACCGCGCCTCAGCGCCGACGGGAAATATGTAGTGATGCCTGAAAACTCCTACCCCCCGCTGCTGCAAGGCGCGGTGGTGATCAAGCAGGCGCCCGCGGCGGATGAGGCCCACCAATTCCTCGCCTTTCTGCTTTCCCCACCCATCAGAAAGGAATTGGCCGGCCTCGGATTGAAAGCGCCTTAGAATTCACTGCTTCCCGTATGGACCAGCAAGCTATCTTTCTCACCTTTCGCCTGGCCACCCTGACGACCCTGATCCTGCTCGCAATTTCCATTCCTCTAGGCTATTGGCTGGCCTTCAGCGGGGCGCGATGGAAAGCGTTGGTGGAGGCCGCGGTGGCGCTGCCGCTGGTGCTGCCGCCTACGGTGCTGGGTTTCTATTTGTTGGTGATGCTGGCTCCCGGGACTACCGTGGGCAGAGCGGTGTCGGCGGGTTTCGGTCACCCGCTGGCGTTCTCTTTCGCCGGGTTGGTGGTCGGGTCCGTTCTCTTCAGCCTTCCCTTTGCCGTGCAGCCCGTGACCGCTGGTTTCCGCTCGGTGGATCGGGAGATTCTGGAGGCGGCGCAACTGCTGTCCCCCGACCGCGGCAGAATCCTGACGCGGGTTCTCCTGCCGTTGGTCCGCCCTTTCCTGTTGACCGCCGCGGTGCTGGCATTCACGCACACCGTGGGCGAGTTCGGGGTGGTGCTGATGATTGGCGGCAACATTCCCGGCGTCACGCGGACGCTCTCCATCTCTATTTACGACCAGGTTCAGGACTTTGCCTACACGCAGGCAAACCATACCGCCCTGCTGTTGTTGAGCCTCTCCTTTCTGGCGTTGTTGATCATCTACGGGCGTCGGGGGAGAGCCGGTGTCTGATTACTTGCAGGTCGATGTGGAGCACAGGCTGGGCGAGTTATCGCTGCGGGTTTCGTGCGCGCTCTCAGCTCCGTGGACCGTGCTTTTCGGCCCGTCGGGCGCGGGGAAAACTTCCCTGCTGCGCGTGATTGGGGGCTTGACCAGGCCGGACCGTGGCCGGCTCGTCCTGCACGGACGCGCGCTGGTGGACACAGAAAGAGGAGCATGGGTGCCCCCCGGCCAACGCGCCATCGGGTTTGTTACCCAGCGGCCAACACTTTTCCCCCACATGAATGTAACGGCCAATGTTTCCTTTGGGCTTTCCGGGCTCGATGGCCGCGCACGCAAAGAACGCGTTGGGCAGATGCTCGATCTGTTTCAGGCCGGCCAACTTGCCCAGCGAATGCCCGGCGACCTTTCTGGTGGCGAGAAGCAGAGGGTAGCTCTGGCCCGTGTGCTGGCTCCAGCGCCGCGCCTTTTATTGCTAGACGAGCCATTTACGGGTATGGATGCGGATCTGAAGGCTTCCATTCTTCAGCAACTGACGAAGTGGCTGACCGAGCGGGAGGTTCCCGCTCTCTATGTCTCGCATGATGTGGCGGAAGCTTTCCAGACAGCGGCGGATGTAGTGGTGATCGATCACGGCCAGATTCAGGCGCATGGACCAGCGCGAGTGGTCCTGGCCGGCCGGCGCGAACAACTGCTGCGGCACCTTGGTGAAGGGTAACGGCCTGTCGGTGCGAAACCCTCAAGCCAGGTCAAAATAGATTGCGTACTCTCACCAGCATCATCCGTACCGCATCGGAGACGGACAATCCCATCTTCGCTAGCGTTGCCGACGCCGTCCACGCGCACGTGAACCATCGTCGTCGATGGCATGAGAACTCTATCTCACCAACCTGCTCTCCCAGGCCATTCGATTTAGCTTCGCGCCGCGCCTACCAGATTGAGAGCGTTCCTAAATCTATACTTGAAGATCTACTAGCTAAGCTACGAACCCTGTTAAGTTAACTCGCACTCGGATTTGTATCAGGGCGCGACGGTAGTCGGGCTGTGATGACCGAACAAAGAGAGGGTGTGTGAGAACCGGGATTTACAAATTTAGTCCCGGAGGGACGGTTGAACTTAGCCCAATCAGGACGCAGTCCTGGGTTTAGCATCCGCATTGAAAAGTCTCGGAGGGACGACTGAAGTTGTCCAGGATTGAATCGCGGCCTATTTCCAGCCGTCCCTACGGGACTCTTCAACGGTGCAAGCCGGCCCAGCACTGCGTGCTGGGCTAAGTTAGCGTCCACGGGACTGGTTCCAATGCTCCCTGGGTTGTCGCTGGTCCCCTACGGGCTGTCCAGAGCAGTAGTTCGAGAGATCAATTTGAACAAGACTGGCTGAGGGCCGTTCTCACACACCCTCTTTAACCCTTGAGGGACGTCTTTCCTGTCAGGCCAGCCAAACGGGTTCCGGCTCCAGATGAATGCCGAAACGTGAGGCGATGGTGTCCGTGACCTTATCCCGCAAGGCCACAACGTCGGCTGCGCTGGCGCCCCCGCGATTGATGAGGGCGAGCGTATGGCGGCTGGAGATGCCCGCGTTCCCGAGAGCAAATCCCTTCTGATAGCCAGCTCGCTCGATCAGCCACGCCGCGGAGAGCTTCACCTCGCCATCCTGCGCCGGGTATGCGGGGATGCTCCGCTTTTCGACACCCAGTTCCTGAGACAGTGAATCGAGTAACGTTACAGGGACGATCGGGTTCTTGAAAAAGCTGCCGGCACTGCGGCAGTCCGCATCGCCGTCCACCAGCAACATGCCCTTCTGTGCGCGGATAGAGCGCACGGCGCTGCGCACCTCTTCCAGCGTGGGGGCGGCGCCGTTGCGGGCGGCAAAGTAGCGGGCCAGGTCTGCATAGACGATGCTGGCAGGCCCATCCTTGCGCAAGGCGTAATCGACGCGGCTGACCACGTAGCGTTCCCTCTGGGTGCTGTTGAAGATGCTGCGGCGGTAGGAAAATCCGCAGTCCGCGGCGGGCAAATCTATGAATTGTAGGGTTTTCCGATCGAACACCCGTACCGTTACGATGGTTTGCGAAACCTCCTGCCCGTAGGCGCCTACGTTCTGCACCGGCGTTCCGCCCACCGTTCCGGGGATACCCGAGAGGCATTCGACACCTGCGGCGTTAGCGTCCACGGCGTAGGCGACAAGGCCATCCCAGTCTTCCCCGGCCGCCGCGGAGACCGTGAAGCGGCCGTTCTCCTGTTTCGACGCGATGCCGTGCAGAGCAATGCGCAGGACGAGGCCGGGAAAACCCGCATCGGAAACCAGCAGGTTGCTGCCACCGCCCAGAATGAAGAGCGGTAACTGGTGCTCGGCGGCAAAGGCGACGCCGGCCACGATATCGTCTTCACGCGCCGCTTCCGCAAACCAGCGGGCGGGGCCGCCGATCTGGAAGGTGGTGTAGGGAGCCAGCGGTACTTGCTCAAGGAACTGCATTTCCCATCAAGGTATATCAGGAGCCGATGCGCAGGCATCTGCACTGGCTAAACCGGGGTTGAGTCTTTACAACCGAGAAGAGTGTTCCAAGGAGCGAGCATGTACCCGGAAATTATGGAAATTATGGTCATCCCGATGCGGGGCCTGCGGCTACAGCAAGTTGCTGATCCGATTGAACGCTTAACCGGATAATCCGGATCTAAAAGCACACCGGTCGTACATTTATCGTACGATTTTTGCTCGCGCCACCATGCCAAGGTGTTTCGTAATACAGCCATTCGATGACGGTAAGTTCGACAAGCGATACCGAGAGACGTTTGCGCCCGCGATCGTGAAGGCCCGCTTCGAACCTTACAGGGTGGACCACGACCGGCGAACCGATGTGTTCATCACAGCGATTGAAGAAGGCATCCGTTCAGCGGCCGTGTGCCTTGATGGCTGCATAAATTTCGAGCGACCGTCGCCACCGGCGCCCTCCAGGGTGGGGTCGACCTTCGCACAGTGCAGTCCTGGATGGGACACACGGACAGCGTGTCGGAATGAAATATTTTCTACGTACAATCAACAACTTACAGTCAGCTCATCGTTTGTAAGTCGTTGATTATAGGTTCGAGAAAATCTATCTCCTACACACCGCGGACCTGGCTTCGACCATGCGTTACCTGCGCCCGGCGCGCGACGAGAAGGTTCAAGCACAGGTTGAGGTTTTGTGGGCGTGAGGGACCCGGAGATCTCTTCGCTCACGTGGTTGTGGGGCAGATGTTCATCTTCATCGAAGCCGTAACTTTTCAACATTGCGACAATTTCAATCTTCGTCTCTTCCTTTGTCACGATAACTTCCTTCCCTGCGGTCTAAATAGGCGCCAACAGAGACTAACGCGTCAAGCCCGTCTCAGCCGCGCGTACTGGTCGGGCGATAGCCGCAGATACACACCGCCCTCACCCTTCGCTATCGCGTACTCCAGCAGCTGCCGGCTTTCCGAGTCGCCCCAAGCCTCTCCGCGGCGCGCGAGTTCGCTGATTTTCCCTTCATCTTTGAAAGTCAGCGTCTTGGGGAGTGGAGTCTGCAACCCTGGCTCCAGGAAAGTCACGTACCAGACGTCGCGCCGGACGAACTGCATGTACACCCTATGGTTGGCTTTGGTGTACCGGCTCATGTTGGCAGTGTAGGCGAACATATGGCAAAACTCATCCACAAGGTCACCATGTCTTAAGGGGTTGCGCCGTCTGGGCTATTTTCGGATAGCATACCTGATGCAGACCGTCGCTTGACCTGCGATGTGTGCCGGGAGACTCGATGCCGCGCGTCTTTGTTGTGGACGATGAGCCAGCCATCGCGTTCACCCTGGCAGCCATTCTCAGGCTCAATGGCTACGATGCTGAATCCTTCGTAAATCCTCTGGAGGCTCTCGAAGCGATCGCGGCCAATCTTCCCGACCTCCTCATCTCTGACGTGATGATGCCGGAGATGTCGGGAGTCGACCTCGCTGTGCGCTTGAAGGAAGAATGTCCGACTTGTAAGGTGTTGCTGTTCTCCGGTCAAGCCGAGACTGCCGATTTGCTCAAAGCAGCTCGCGAAAACGGGCACGACTTCGAGCTACTACCCAAGCCTGTCCACCCGGCTGAACTTCTGGCCCGGCTTCAAGACGTGTAAGCGATGGCTCATCTCAGCGACTGGCACAGGTTCTATGCGGGCGATGGAGAGACCTACCCGAAGGTAGATGCTCGTGTTCAAGTCAGGTTTGACGATGGTCGGATGGAGGAGGGATACAGCCGTATGTTCTTTCCGATAGACAAGTTGCTTCCCTGTTCGTCAATCAATGCTTGGCGATACATCAAGGGCATCGCCAGTCGCTAGTGAGCACTGCCATCAGTTGAGCATGCTGGCGGGAGGAAAAAGGGCGGACGCCAAAGCGAGAAATTGTTCGGGGTGCACCGGTTTTGCGAGGACCTCAAAAGTGTGCCCTTTCTGTCGGGCGTCAGCTTGGAGGGACTTAGTATCGAGTCGCCCGGTGAAGAGTTGAATTGTGCAGTCTGGGCTTATCGCCTTTAGGAGTATCGCGAAATCGATGCCGTTCATCGCAGGAAGGACGACATCGACAACTGCTAAGTGAGGAGACCAACTCGGAACCAGTTCGAGTGCGCTCTCCGCAGAGTAGGCAGCCCGGCTTTCGTATCCCGCGTCGGAAAAGATGGTCACGAGCGTGTCCGCAATGACGTGCTCGTCATCGACTATCAGCACACGCTTCTTCACGGTGCTACCCACCGGCTTACCCTCTACAACAAAACTTTCAGATCGAACAGTGGAGAGGATGAAGTTCCGGGCGATATAGTTGTCCCGGCGCGGTTAGGGCTGTACACCAGAGCGTAAGAAGTGTGGAATTGTTGGTAAGGTGCGCGGCATCCTCAAGGACCTTTTGATGGGGCCATAGTTTCGCAACTGCAGTCTGCCCGTGGCAAAATGCCACCAAGAGAAAATTTGAGGCTTAAAAGAATGTCACCCAAAATTCTCTGCGTCGAACATGACCCGGCCGTCCTGGAGAGCCGGTGCGCCGTCCTGAAATACTCCGGCTAACGATGCTGCTTCGGCGTCGCCTCAATTGGCTGAAGTTCTGCTACGCAGTAGAAAGTTCGATCTGCTGGTCATTTCATCGCTGAATGACCGCGATTTGCAGAGAGTCGTTAACTTGTCTGATGGCGCCGAGGTGTTGGTCCTCGAAGAGATCACCCTACCCTCCAAGTTGCTCGCGTTGGTGGAAGAGAAACTAGGTCGCAAGCGGAGAGCTTAACAAAAATAAGCCCCAGCCGAAGCCAGGGCTAGCCTAGAAACGATCTGCCGCGCATCATACGCCTGGCAACTGAGGGTCGGATAATATCTTTCGATGCACGCGGCCCAGCTCAGCCCCGCTTCGTCTTCGCCCATCTTGCCCGCTGTGCGGCCGCTACACTCGCCCTACCTTCAGGGCTCATTGTGCGCTTGGGAGCAGGAGCGCCGCGCTTCAGTGGGGCTGTGTGCCCCGTTAGCATAGCCCGCACCTTGGGAGAGGCGGTCAATCTCCTCGTCTATAAACCGCACAATTGAGTCGTGGTTCATATGGGGAATTTATCCGTGTACTTATTGACTCCCATATGGGGATCGCTGATACGTTAGCATCCTCACCAGCCATGCGACATCGAATTCTGACCGTTGGAATAGATGTGGGCCTCCTAATGACTCGTCAGGCGGTGCTCGTCTCGCGCGGGTATGAGTCCCTGATCGCCACACCGAGGGACGTCGACGAAAAGTTGCAGTCGGGCAAGTTTGACCTTGTCGTTCTTTCGGTCATGCTGAGCCTGGAGGATAAGCTTCACATTCAAGCCAAACTGCCGCCAGGCACCCTGACGCTAGTGTTGGAGTCATTGGTGTGGCCGAGCGATTTGCTGCGCTTGGTCGATGAGGCGCTCGGTAAAAAAAAAAGAGTGACTGCCTGGGCACCCAGCCGGGGTCCGACTGGGAGCAAAATAGCTGTCAGGAGGTCTTACGACATGAGCGTGGCAGCGATACAGCCGTTGCTCAGGTGTGACCCAGAGCCATAACGGTTACCTAGTTACCAATGAGCAAATTCTCTCGACAACCTTTGTGGATGTTTGTGAGTCTTAACCACTTGAGACTGGAAGCGGCTGCTTTCAGACGACAAGACGGGAGTTCCTGAACCAAAGGGGGGTAAAGGAACTCCCGCCGTTGTGCCGACTGAGGTTGTTATGAAGTGCCGTGAATGTTCCTCGTCGAAGCTGCGCCGCTCCAGACTTCGACTGATGGATCTCCTGAGGCTGTTCCTTTTCGAGTATCCATTCCGATGTCAGCGCTGCAACCGGCGCGACTACGTAAGCCTGCGTTGTCTTCTGATGCGCTGAAAGGTCGTTATCGTGATGTCTGACATAACGTACCTCGTTGAATTTCGCACTCCCGATCTGGGCGCCGAGTGTGTGACCGCATCACAGGTGGAAGTCAGAGGTGAGCACCTTCTACTTTTAGACTCAGACGGCCGACTGGCTGCGGTTTATATGCTGGAGAACGTCAAGAGCTGGTCCGAGGTTCCACCAGAAGTAAACTAGTCATCGTCGACAGCTTCTGCTCACTCGGTTCCTCGGAAAGTTGGACCGGAAAGTGGCCCCACGTCCTGCGCAGCGGTGTCACGGTTCTTCGGGCATCCTGGTGTCCGACAATCCGAGCCTTTCGGCCGGCCGCATTCTCCGCAGTGCATCCTTCCGGTTTCGCCTTGCCCGGCTGGCTGCTCGGCGTGAACGAAAACGGAAATCCATTCCGCGTGTGGATTTCGACCGTCAGCCATGAGCGTCCTCAAAGTCGCTCTAGCTATGCGCTTTGTATCGGATTCGACCTCTGGATATCCTGACGGTGTTCGCCGGTAAACGAGGGTTAGGCCGAAACTCGTCTTCGATGTCTCGTCGAAACGAACCTCCTGCCACTTCGGAGACTGGCGGCCGTTCAAGGAACTGCATTTCCCATCAAGGTATATCAGGAGCCGATGCGCAGGCATCTGCACTGGCTAAACCGGGGTTGAGTCTTTACAATCGAGAAGAGTGTTCCAAGGAGCGAGCATGTACCCGGAAATTATGGTTATCCCGATGCGCGAAGAGCTTACGCGCGCAGGCATCAAAGAAGTGCGGACCGCTGAAGAAGTTGACGCGGCCTTGGCAAAGCCAGGCACGACGATGCTGGTGGTCAACTCCATCTGTGGCTGTGCCGCAGGCAAGATGCGCCCGGGGGTCAGGTTGGCATTCCAGAACAAGAACCTGCCCGACCAGGCGATCACCGTATTCGCCGGACAGGATCGGGAAGCCACGGAGCGTGCCCGTTCGTACTTTGAGGGTCATCCTCCGACATCGCCGGCGATCGCCATCCTGCGCGACGGCAAGCTGGTGTACCTGATGCAGCGTTCAGCCATTGAAACCGCGACCGCGCCAATGATCGCCCAGGAACTGACGCGGGCCATGAATGAGCTCTGCTCGAAGACAACAGCTTAGTTAAGAAGGTTTTAGAGTTTTCGCGGACAGGGGCCATGCTGGGCAAGCAGCTGGTCAATGCCGGTGCCGGCCCCCACCGCTTTGGATCGCCAGGATTCCTGTACCGTGGCATGCGGCTCGGGATGCGCCTTGTCAATCTGTTCCTGGTAGACAAAGGTAATGATCCGGTCCTCTGGTTCATCACGCCAGACGTTCCCTTCCCCGTCGCGGCGGCTTGATCCGGAAACCCAACCACTGGGCGTCAGATGCCATTCGGTCCACTGCCGGCTGATGGCCATACTCTCTCCAACCTTGTATTACCTACAACGACGTTTTAGGGTAACAGGACGAAAGGCCGCACTGTATCTATATGACGACGACCGAAGAAGCTACGTCTCCTCGCCGTAAGCGATCGCTGATCAAAGGGTTTGTTGCCGGAGCCGTCGGGGGGTTGGTGGGGGCGGCCGCAAAGGCCGTCGGGGAGGCGGTGTATCCGCCTCGGACCCTGGGACAGATCCCTCCGCCCGCCGTGCTGGTGAATAAAATGGTCGACCATCCCCTGACCGAGAAGCAGGAGGAGGTCTCGGTCCAGGCGATTCACTGGGGATTTGGCGCGCTAGTGGGTGGCGTTTATGGCGCCCTGGCCGAGTATCAGCCGGTGGTCACGAGACGCCTTGGCGCGAACTTTGGCTTGACATTGTGCGGGATTACTCACGCGTCCGCATTGCCTATGATGGGGTTGACCGAAACCCCCGAGAATCAGCCTGCGCGCGAGCATGCCAGTGAATTGGTGACGCATGCCATTTATGGCGTAACGACCGAGTTGGTTCGCAGAGTGGCGCGGAAGGTTATTTAGCTCACACCCGCACCCTTAGGGCGCTTAAGGCGCATACTTCCACACAAAGGGCGCATAGGGCGCTTAAGGCGCACACTTCCACCCCGCCAATCGGCTGGAAATACGGGCTATTACGAAGGGCACGGCGTCAGCCATGCGCAACAGGACTGCGACTGATGAGGGCTGGAGCGTCTGTGAGAACCAGGACTTGCGAATTTAGTCCCGAAGGGACGGCTGAACTTCAGAGCTGTCCAAATTGGTGGAGCAACTGGCTTTTTGAGGATGTAACTTGTTGATTGCTTTGAAGCGCGCTTGGCGGAATAAATTCTGGTTGCATGTAGATCGTCTGCTGCCCAAATTGGATTTAAACAATTCCTTGGCTCCGCAACCGCCCTTTCATCCAGCAACCGCCCTTTCCTTGCCACGGTCCTCTCCTTTTTGTCATCCCGAGCGCAGCCGAGCGGATCTGCGGTGCGCCATTCGTGGGCCCCGCTCCTACCGGTCTACAACCTAGTCATCCACCGAACCCTCCTGGAAACATCACTCTCCCCTCTGTTATTCCGGGTTTCCAGGAGTACCCCGTAGAACCGCAGATCCGCTCGGCTGCGCTCCTAATGAACAAAATGTGTCCGGAGATAGAAACAGTGGTGTCGGGGGACAAATAGGCTCGGTTTGAATTGGCGGTATGTTTGCCCTTGGGAATCGGGGAGGGATCGAGGCGCACCGCAGGTTCCTCGCTTCGCTCGGAATGACAAATAGGAGAGGGTTGTTGAAAGGGAGAGGGCACTCGTGTGTCGAAGGGACCCGATGTCTCCCAGTTCATTCCTCTCTTAACTTGCCTGTGGCTTGCCACAGGCAAGTCGCATGCTCGGGATGACAAAAAGGAGAGCATCGTGGCAAGGAAAGGGCGGTTCCTAAACCGAGGCATTTTAAAAATCTAATTTGGACACGTCTGCCTGAACTTAGCCCAGGATGCTAGTCCTGGGTACCCATGCAACGTGATTGAGTCCCGCAGGGACGGCTGAAGATTGTCCAGGTTGGGGTCGCGGCCTATTTCCAGCCGTCCCTTTCGGGACTGAGTTTTGAAATGAAGTTCTCACACACCCTTGAGGGAGTTTCCCTCCCTCAAGGATTACGACAGCATCAGGCGATGCGGTCGATCTGTTCGCCGGGTAGCGCTTGCTCTGCTTTCCGGGTGGTGATCCGTACTGTAGAGAAGCGAAGGCCGGCATAGACGAGTGCCGCAACCACCGCGCCTACAAACGGAGCGACGATAAACAACCATAACTGTTGCAAAGCCCAACCACCGACAAAGATCGCCGGACCAATGCTCCGCGCCGGGTTGACCGATGTATTGGTGATAGGAATTCCCACCAGATGAATCAGAGTCAGAACCAAGCCGATGGCCAGGCCGGCGAAACCAACGGGAGCACTGATGTCCGTCGATCCGAGAACAGTGAGGACCAGAAACATCGTGAGGACCACCTCAGCCGCGAAGCCGGCAGCCATTGAGTAGTGGTCCGGAGAATGCAAGCCATAACCGTCGGCCCCAAGACCGCTCACGGAAGCACTGTAACCACCTGGGAGACCGTTGGCGATGAACAGAATCACTGCGGAAGCGATCACCGCGCCGATGACCTGCGCCACCATGTAAGCGGCTGCATCCCGGGCATTGATCTTCTTAGCAAGAAAAACACCCAGCGTAACCGCTGGATTCACGTGACAACCGGAAATAGGCCCGATGGTGTACACCATGGCGAGCAGCGAAAGCCCGAAGGCCAAGGCTATGCCGACAAAACCTATATGACTCCCCGCGAGCACCGCACTGCCGACGCCCCCGAAAACCAGGACGAACGTACCGACCAGTTCCGCAAAGTATTTATTCATGGACGCCTCCTCTTAGGCCAGAGAAGTATAAGGCCATTTCTTAGTTTCCTAGTGCGAATATTCGTCGTGGTTTTATTTGATGGGGCCGGAGAGGGTCTTCCAGCCGCTCTTCGCACCATAAGAAGGAACTGAGAAATCAGAAGAGTAGCCGCCGTCAGCGGCCAGAGCCAGATTCATTAGATCAGACAAAACCAGCTCTTCCGCAGCCTCTGAAGGCGTGCCCTTCGGACGTAATCTAGCGGCTGCGGCCGGTTGTTTCTGCAGGACTCATGGCCTGCACTTTGCTGTGTTTGATGCTGTAAGTGAAATAGATTACCAAACCTATGACCAACCAGATGATAAGTACCTCCCAGGTGAGGAGGGGAAGCTTGACCATGAGATAGAAGGCGCTGCAAATGCCGAGGATGGGAACGAGCGGAACCAGCGGCGTCTTGAACGGCCGCTCCATGTTCGGGTGGCGGCGGCGCAGGATCCAAACCCCGGCGCAGACGATCGTGAACGCGAGCAGAGTACCCATGTTCACCAGCGCGGCAAGCTTATCGATGGGCAGGAGGGCGGGTAGGAAGGCAACGATCGTGCCCACGACGATATTGGAAATCCATGGAGTCCGGAACTTGGGATGAACAGCCGAGGCCCACTTCCAGAGTAGCCCGTCTTTCGACATGGAATAGAAGACGCGCGACTGGCCGAGCAACATCACCAGCATGACGGTTCCCAGGCCGAAGACGGCGCCGATCTTCACCAGCAGGCTGCCCCAGGAGACGCCGGTGACGTCGATGCCGACAGCCACGGGATCGCTCACGTCGAGGCTGCGGTAATTCACCAGGCCAGTCAGCACCGTAGAAACCAGGATGTACAAGACAGTGCAAACGACCAGCGAACCGAGGATGCCGATGGGCATGTCGCGCTGCGGATTGCGCGCCTCCTGCGCTGCAGTCGAAACAGCGTCGAAACCAATGTAGGCAAAGAAGACCGATGCCGCTCCGGCCGTTATGCCACCGAAACCGAATCTGCCCGGCCCCTCGGCTGGAGGGATGAAGGGATGCCAGTTGACCCGGGCGAGTTCAGGATGATGAAAGAGAAACGCCCCGCCCAAAACCAGAAAGATGCCGACAATCGTAAGCTTCACGATCACAATGGCGGAATTGAGATTGGCCGATTCCTTGATGCCAATGACGAGCACCGCCGTGACCACCAGGATGGCAAAGAAGGCGACAAAGTTGAAGACGCCGGTAACGTGAGGGAGAGAGGCGGCGTTGACTGTGGAAGGAAGCGATGCCGCGGGTAGCCATCTGCCGCCGTAGGAATAGAGCACGTTCCCGTAGGTAGTGGTGAACTGAGGAGGAAGTATGTAGATGTGCAGCTGCTCCAGCAGGCTCATAAAGTATCCCGACCAGCCGGAGGCCACGGTGGCGGCCCCGAAGGCGTACTCGAGCACCAGGTCCCAACCGATGATCCAGGCGACGAGCTCGCCCAGGGTCGCATAGCCGTAGGTATAAGCGGAGCCGGCGATAGGGATGATGGAAGCGAATTCCGAATAGCAGAGCCCGGCAAAGGCGCAGGTGATGCCGGCAAAGACGAAGCTGAGAGCTACGGCAGGACCAGCATGGAGCGCAGCCGCCTGGCCAGTCAGCACGAAGATCCCTGCGCCGATGATGGCGCCGATCCCGAGAGTAATGAGGTTGACCGGGCCGAGCGAGCGCCTGAGAGTGTTCTCCCCTACCTCGTAGGCCTCTTTGGTGAGAATCGAGAGGGGTTTGGTTGCCAGGAATCTAGGCATCGGGTCGGGGTGAACCTCCAGTTAAGGATATTTGGGTATCGATCAGCTGCTGATGGTTGTATGTTCTATACCGTTTTCCGGTTAGTGTGTCCAGCAAAGGTTAGGGGGTGTGATCGCCGAGCGCTTGCAAGAACTCCTCCACCAGCTTGCCGGTCGAACTGCCGGGGCGCGGAATGAGATCGGAGATGACCGCCACGGAATCCGCTCCAGCCTGAATCACGGCGGCGCAGTTGGACCGGCTTATGCCTCCAATGGCGACCAGCGGCTTCGCGGTCAGGGCGCGGGCTGCGCGCACGCCGTCGAGCCCGACCACCGGATCGGGATCGAGCTTCGATGCTGTCGCGAAGACCGGGCCGATAGCTATGTAGTCCGCAGGGCCATGGGTGGCTCTGCGGAGCTGATCCTCGCTATGCGTCGACACCCCGAGGAGAACCTCGGGCCCAAGGGTGGCGCGGGCTTGGGCTGGAGACAAATCATCCTGGCCGACGTGGATTCCGTCGTAGCGCGCAGCCGCCACAAGCGACACCCGATCGTTCAGGATGAGACAGCTGTCCGGGAAGATAGTGCGCAGCAGCGCTGCCCGCTGCAGCACTACGTCGTCCGTCGCCTCTTTATCGCGGTATTGCAGGAAACGGATGCCGGCCTGGCGCAATTCGCGGGCAAAGCCTTCGATCGAAAGACCGGCCCGGAGTAGCAGGCCGGCGTCCAGAATGGGGTAGAGGCGGGGGAGCCTACACCGGGGCAAGGAGCTGCTCGCGGCGATGCTTCTCCCGTTCGAAGAACCGCTCCATAAACTTGGTATCGAAATTCCCTTCGCGGAATTCCGAATCTTCCAGGATGCGGCGATGCAGTGGGATGGTGGTGTGGATGCCCTCCACCACAAACATCTCGAGCGCCCGCGACATGCGCGCCATGGCTTCAGCCCGGTCATTGCCATGGACAATCAGCTTGGCAATGAGCGAGTCGTAATAGGGAGGCACGACGCCTTCCGCGTACTGCGCGGTATCCACACGTACGCCGTGGCCACCAGGAACGTTGAAGGCGGTGATGCGTCCGGCTGACGGCGTGAATTTTTCCGGATGCTCGGCGTTCACCCGGCACTCGATGGAGTGGCCCCGAATGGGGATCGACTCAGGAAGGATGCTGCCCAGGGTTTGCCCCGCGGCAATGCGCAGTTGCGCTTTTACCAGGTCGACGCCGGTCACGGCCTCGGTGACCGGATGCTCCACCTGGATACGGGTGTTCATCTCGATGAAGTAGAGCTTGCCGTCCTCGTCCATGAGGAACTCCACCGTACCGGCATTCTGGTAGCCGATGGAGGTCAGGCACCGTTTGAGTGTCTTGGCGATGTCTTCGCGAATCCTGGGCGTCACCTTGAGCGAGGGCGCCTCTTCAATCAGCTTCTGATGGCGGCGTTGGATGGAGCATTCACGCTCTCCCAGAGAGACCACGTTGCCATGCTCGTCGGCCAGGATCTGGAACTCGATGTGCCTGGGGCGCTCAATGAATTTCTCCATGTACAGGTCGCCGTTGCCGAAAGCGTTGGCCGCCTCGGTGTGCGCCGCCTGGAAGAGCTGAGGGAGTTCCTCTTCAGACCGGATGACGCGCATGCCGCGTCCACCGCCGCCGGCCGAGGCTTTGAGGATGACGGGAAAGCCGACGATCCGGGCCCATGCCAAGGCTTCTTCTTCGTTCTGCAGGACGCCTTCCGACCCGGGCAGGATCGGCACCTTCGCCCGCCTCATCGCCTGGCGGGCTTTTTCCTTCTCACCCATCAGCCGTATGGCCTCAGGCGTGGGGCCGATGAATTTGATATTGGACGCGCGGCAGACTTCGGCGAAGTTCGCGTTTTCACTCAGTAGGCCGTAGCCGGGATGAATGGCATCGACGTCTGCGATTTCTGCCGCCGAGATGACTGCGGGCACGTTGAGATAGCTCTCTGCCGATCGCGGTGGGCCGATGCAGATCGCTTCGTCGGCAAAGCGGACGTGGAGCGAGTTGCGGTCCGCTTCGCTGTAGATGGCAACCGTGCGAATCCCGAGTTCCTTGCATGCGCAGATGACCCGTAAAGCGATTTCGCCTCGGTTAGCGATGAGCAGTTTTCGAAACATAGCTTCCAATCGGGGCCTGACCTCTTCGTACAGTTGCTGTGACGGTTATGCCGCGGAAGGATCTAGTGCAGCCTCAGAGAGAAAAGCGGCTGGCCGTATTCCACCGGCTGGCCATTGGTGACCAGGCGCTTGACCACTTCGCCGGCGGCGTCGGATTCGATCTCGTTCATCAGCTTCATGGCTTCGACAATGCACAGCACCTGGCCGTTCTCGACCGTGTCCCCCATCTTGACAAAGGCGGGGGCACCGGGAGACGACGACTCGTAGAATGTGCCCACAATCGGCGACTTGACGATGTGCAGTTTCTCTTCTTCGACCGGAGCTGCCGGCGCCTCCGCCGCGGCGGCCGCCCCGGCAGAAGCGACAGCGTGGATGCCTTGCGAGACAGCCGGCGGGGTATGCCCGGCGGGCGACAGCAATTGTCCCAGTCGGGCGATATCGATGGCCGAAGCAGGGGACGCCTGCGCCGGCTGGCCGAATTTCAGGCGAATCTTGAAGTCGCCGCGTTCGAATTCGAAATCGCCAATATCGTATTCTTTCAGGAACTCAATGAGTTCCTTTAGCTCACTTATTTCATCAGGCGTCATGAATCTCTCGTCTGCATCAGAGTTGCGTCCAACCGGTGGATGCGGGGGTTAGAACCTGCCCGCCGTCCCGGGTAACGACAACCATATCCTCAATGCGCACTCCAAAATGACCTGCAATGTAGACGCCGGGTTCGATGGTGACGACCATCCCCGGCAAAAGGGACTGCGACTGGTTCCCGCCAATGCGGGGTGGTTCATGAATCTCGAGCCCTACGCCATGGCCGGTGGAGTGAGTAAAGTACTCAGCCAAGCCAGCCTTGCGAAGGACGCTGCGCGCTGCTTCGTCTACCTCACCACAGGAGACTCCTGGCTTGACCGCCTCGACGGCCGCCTGCTGCGCCTCCCGCACAGAATCATACGTGAAGCGCTCCCGGCGTGTCGGCTGCCCCAGGAATACGGTGCGCGTCATATCTGAGCAATAACCATTGAGAATAACACCGAAGTCTAGAGTTAAGAAGCCTTTACGGGGTAACCTGTGGGCCGTCGCGCGGCCATGGGGCAAGGCCGAACGGGGGCCGCTGGCGACAATGGTATCGAAGGACATGCCTTCGGCTCCCTGGGCTCGGGCGCTGTGTTCCAGCAAGGCGGCCACAGCCGTCTCCGGCATTCCGGCCTGGAGCTGGGGCAGGAGTTCATGGAAAAGGTCGACGCCCAATCGAGCCGCTTGTTTCATCAGCCGGAGTTCGTCTTCGTCCTTGATCAAGCGGAGGTTGCGGACCAGGGGTTCGTGGAGTGGTTGAAAAAAACCCCGTCTTCCGGAAGGTAAGGCTTTGCGGTAATGGTCCAGGTCTGCAACCGTGGTCGTTTCGGGATCGAAGGCACAGTGGCTGACGCCGCTTCCAGCCAGCCATCGGCACGCCTCATCGCGTGCGGACTTAGCGGAGATCATCACGCGGGCCGCCTGGGTTTCCTGCTTCGCCTGGGCGATGTAGCGGCCGTCGGTGAACATGACCGCGCGATTGGCGGTGATGGCAAGGAAAGCGTTGGACCCGGTAAACCCGCACAGGTAGCGCACGTCGGGCAGATGCGTGACCAGCAAGCTCTCCATATCCTGTTGCTTCATTTGCCGCCGCAAGCGGCGCAGCCTGGGTGCGTGATTCATCTGCTCAGGTATACCAGATGTTTGCCGCAGCCCACTGTAGCCAGTACACTTAGAGTGCACGGAAAGGCAAGTAAATCCTCATGCTCGTGGTCATGAAGCCGCAGGCAACCCCGGAAGAAATTCAGGCCGTCTGCGAACAGATTCAAGTAATGGGTTTTCGCGCCCACCCCATGCCGGGGGCGCAGCGCACTGCCATCGGCATCACCGGCAATAGTGGCGCAGTCGATCAGGGTGACCTCGAAGAACTGTCCGGCGTCGCGGAAGTGATCCGGGTTTCAAAGCCCTACAAGCTGGTGAGCCGCGATGTAAAGCAAGAGGATACGATCATTCATTTCCCGGGCACCAATGCGACCATTGGTGGACGGGAGCTGGCGGTGATTGGCGGACCGTGCTCTATCGAATCCCGGGAGCAGGCGTTTGCGGTGGCGGAGCAGATTGCGCGCGCAGGAGCGCAGTTCTTCCGCGGCGGCGCGTATAAGCCGCGCACCTCCCCGTACGCGTTTCAGGGGATGGGTGAAGACGGGCTGAAGATCATGGCGGAAATCCGGGACAGATTCGGACTGCGGATTGTGACCGAAGCGCTGGACAACGAGAGTCTCGACCTGGTGGCCGAGTACGCCGATGTGATCCAGATCGGGGCCCGGAACATGCAGAATTTCTCATTGCTGAAGCGCGCCGGGCGAACCCGCAAACCGGTCCTGGTGAAGCGCGGCATGTCGGCGACCCTGGACGAGTTGCTGATGGCTGCCGAGTACGTGATGAGCGAGGGCAATTACCAGGTGATTCTGTGCGAGCGCGGTGTGCGCACCTTCACCGACCACACCCGCAATACCCTGGACCTGAGTATTGTGCCCGCGGTGCAGCGGCTGAGCCATTTGCCGATCATCGTGGATCCCAGCCATGGCACGGGCAAGCGCAATATGGTTCTGCCGCTGGCGCGCGCGGCAGCTGCGGTCGGAGCCGACGGCCTGATGATCGAGGTTCATCACCAACCGGACAAGGCCCTCTCCGACGGCGCACAATCCATGTATCCCGACCAGTTTGTTGAACTGATGGATGAGATTTCGCAGATCGCCGGCGCGGTTCACCGCTCGCTTGCCCCGCGGAATCACGGTTGCCGAGCCCGCTTCCGCAGCGAGGGTATAGAGAACGTAGTGCGACGCTTGTTTAGCCGCTGCCTGCCTTGGCTGGCCCTGGTCCTGCTGGGCGCGATGGGTTGCCGGCAGAGTGATTTCCCCAACTATCCCGCGAATTATCGTGAGTACGCCTACATCAGCAATGGCGGCAGCAACACCGTCACCGTGCTCGACGTGGTGAACATGCGCCAGGACCGGGTGATCGCGGTTGGTTCCAACCCTTCCGGGCTGGCGGTGAACCCGCACCGGAATGAGGTGTACGTAGTGAATTCCGGCAGTGGCACCGTCACGGTGATCAATGCAGAGAGCAACACGGTCGCTGCTACCATTCGTGTTCAACGGCAACCCTACTCTATCGACGTGGATGCGCAGGGTGACCGCGCGTACGTGGCTAACTCGAAATCGAACAATGTATCCGTGCTGGATCTTGCGCGCCGCCGGGAAATTGGGGTGATTGGCGCCGGCGAGGAACCCGGGATGGCCCGGATTGCCAACGACGGAAAGACGCTGGTGATCACCAACCGGGCTAGCGGAAGCGTCAGCATCGCCGATGTGCGAACCTTCAGAGTAAGAAGCAGCTTCGATCATTGCCCCGGGGCGACGGATGCCATCATCCTGCCCGATTCCTCCAAGGCTTTTGTCACTTGCTCGGGTGGGCACCAGATTATGGTGATCGGGCTGGCGCATGCCGGGGGTAGCGATCCCGGCCCCAGCTGACGTTCTTCTCAGCTACCTCGACGTAGGCAAGACCCCGGTTCACATCGCGCTCAAGCCGGATGGCGGGGAGGCGTTTGTTTCCAATTACGACAGCGATACGATTTCCGAGCTCACCACGTCGTCCAATGAGGTGGGTGGCGCGTATCTGATGGGGACGCACCCGGTACGCGGGTTGGTAAGCGCGGACAATTCGCTGCTGTATGTGAGCGATTTTGGCGCCGGACGGGTGAGTGTTTACAGCATCGACGATGGCAAGCTGCTTCGTCCGGGGGTAAAGGTGGGCGAGGGCCCTGATGCGATGGCTTTTTCTGCTTCGGGGCGTTTTCTCCTGGTGGTGAATGCACAGTCAGGGGATATTGCCGTGGTCCGCACAGCTAATCCTGCTTCCCTGTTCACACTCTTCCCGGCCGGTCGATCGCCGAATGACATTGTCGTGAAGGCGTTTTTGGTTCGGTAGGGATTTCTCTTAAACAAAAACCTGGGTGCCCCACATCTCGCGAAAAACGAGCGAGATGCCCCGGAATTCGTGTAAGGGACAGAATTAAAGGTAGGTGGTCCGGACAAACCCTGGATCTGTGGTGACGACGGACTTGAGCTACGATGCTGCCTTTTCTTCCTTCGCTCGTTCCAGGTCTGCGAGGTGAGCGAGACGCAGAGCGTGGCGGGAGGCCGAGTAGTGGGCTCCTGCCAGCAACAGCAGGCCGGTGATGAAAGCCCACAGCATCAGGCTGACGGAGACGGAGAAGGGACCGTAAACCGAATGGAGGTCCATCCAGGGCAGAGCGTCGATGTACAGCATCTTGGCCAATTCCCAGGAGAGACCGACGACAACCGCGGTCGGCAATACGGCGCGGACGGGCAGCTTACGGTTGGGAAGAATCCAATAGATGAGAAAGAAGAGGGCGACACTGGCCGCTGCGGCGGAAATCTGCAGGAGCCAGTGAGAGACAAAGACAAAGGCGACATTATTAATGTGGCCGAAGAACAGGAATTGCAGAATCGATCGTTGCGCCGCCGTCACGGCAACACTCAGCAGGGCGATGGTGCCAATGCCGGCAGCCAGCCCTAACGAGACGAGCTGATTCATAAGATAAGAGCGGTTCCGGGTGACACCCCATACCCGGTTCAAAGCCACTTCCAGAGGAAGGAAGACGCCGGTGGACGAGATGAGCAACATCACTACCGATGCAAGCTCCACCCCGCTGCGAGCATGGGCCACGATTTCCATATTCTTGGTGACGAATTGCTGACCGGTGGGCAAGAAGTAGCGGATCATGTCCGCGATGGCGCTTTCCATGGCGTGGGAGTGGAAGACCACGCGCGCAATGGTGAACATCATCACGATGAATGGGAACAGGGACAAGATGGTGTTGGCGGCAACGCTGAAGGCATAGGTATGCACTTCGGTCTGCGCCATGTAGCGGGCGAGGCTCCAGATTTCCTGTCCCAGGCCAGCGCGGCGGGCTAATCTAGCCGGCGGCTTCGGTTCGGCCGGAACACCAACAAGTGCGTCGTCTTCTGGACATTGCCACTGTCCGGGAGGTCGATCCGGGGGACGGAGACGCTGGGGGTCATAGCCATCATGCTAGCAGTCTGGGCGATCCACTCGAAATGACCCACACGATCCAGCATACTACAACCTTATCTGTTTGGTTCATGCCGTTGGCTATCTTATTGTGGCGGCAGGTAAATTTCTCTTGCACTCAATTCCAATTCCTGCCATAACATCATCAAGCTCGAACAGAAGTTCACTGTTCGAAACGCTCGGAAGGCCAATTGGTGTAATTGTTTCACCCCCTCAAAGCATTCCAGGTGAACCCGATTTGCCGTAGACATATAGCGGCCACTCGAGGTGTCTCTAAGGATGCGCGAGATGGTTAATCAAGATTGAAAGGGAGTTCGCTTGAAGGAAAATGGCGTGGTCAAGTGGTTCAACGGAGCCAAAGGATATGGGTTTATCCAGCGTTCCACTGGTGAGGATGTATTCGTACACTTCTCTGCGATTCAGGAGAACGGATATAAGACTCTGAACGAGGGCGATGCGGTCGAGTTCGAATGCCAGCAAGGACCCAAAGGACTCAACGCCGCGAACGTGGTACGCAGCGCCTGAAATTGGATCAGATTCGGTCGCCGGCATTCGTCTCGGCGGTTGAGAGGCGAGCCAGGGCCCATTGCGCTGCTTCGGCAAGCACCGGATCGGCTCCGGCGAGCCCACTCCCGCAGCTTCGGCAGATAGCCGGCAAGTCCGCTGTTCCCCATGGCGATGGCTACATTGCGCAACAGGCCAGCGAGCTTGGTGCGTTGCACAGGAGACTGCCGGAACCAGCTGCGAAAATTCTCCGCATCCAGTTCTGCCAGCCAGGCGAGGGCCGGGTTTACCAGCTCTGGGCGCACCGCCAGCTCCGCATCCCCGCTCAGCGGGGCCCGGCGATTCCAGGGGCACACGTCCTGGCAGATGTCGCAGCCGAAGACCTGGCGGCCCATCTGAGAACGCAACGGCTCGGGAATGGGCCCGCGCTTCTCAATCGTCAGGTAGGCGATGCACAGGCTCGCATCCATTTGATAGGGCGCGATCAGGGCATCGGTTGGGCAGGCGTCGATGCAGCGGGTGCAACTGCCACAGCGGTCTTCCGGTAACGTGATGGGCGGGCGGGTGGCAGCTCGAGCGCCGGTAAGAATCACGCCCAGAAAGAGCCACGATCCCAGCTGCTGGTCGAGGATGCAGGTGTTCTTGCCGATCCAGCCGATGCCTGCGTACTGGGCGTAAAGCCGCTCTACCAGGGGACCCGGTATCCACATAGCAGCGGGATGGGAAGGGACCAAGCTGCCTGCTGCAGCTGTTGCTCCAGTTTCTTGAGCCGGGCCAGCAGGACATCGTGGTAGTCGCTCGGCGTGGCGGCCCTTGTTGAGACCCGGATGATAGCCAGTCCAGGCATAGCGAGCTATCCAGGCGCTCTCCGCTGAGGCGGGATCGGTGGACTTGGGCGCGTCCGCGTTGTAGTTTGCGGCACAGACGATCACGGATCGGGCCCAGGGGACGGCAACCGGAGGGAGGATCGCAGCAGGCGGTTATCCTGGTCGCGGCGTTTCAGGTACTCCATCTCGCCCGCATAGCCGCGCTCGATCCAGTTTTCGAAGTAGGTCAGTTCAGGGTAATCCGCTCGGACTCCCCGGGCTGGGGAACTCGGAGCGATGCCCGCCTTGGAAAAACCCGCCTCCTGAGCCAGCGCGACGATCTGGTCATGAACTGGCGGTTTCTGGCATGAACCTACATTCTAGTGTCACTCCGCAATGTTGGCGGCGAGGGTCTCGATGAAGGCGATGTTCTGCGCCAGATGTGTGGGCAGTCCATGGCGTTGTGCCAGATATTCGGGAGTGTTGTAGGAGACCCAGACTTTTTCCTGGTCATCCTCCCAGATCAGGATCTTGAGCGGCAGGTCGATGGCATGCTCGGCGCCGCGAGCATCAGGGGGGTGCCCCCCTTTGGGTTGCCGAAGATGAGGAGCTTGGTCGGACGCATTTTCATTCCCACCTTCGCGGCTTCGCCGCTGTGGTCGATGAGCGCGAACACGGCGATTCCCTTCGCTTCGAGGATATTCTGGAGTTTGCCCAGGGTGTCGTCGACCGAATGCTTGCTGGGTTTGTTGACGATTCCATTGTTGGCCATGAGTTCCTCCACAAACGTCGTTCCTGGTGTCAGATGTGAGGTCTTTAGGATAAGTCTCATCGTGCTGTTGCTGGAACCTGTGGAGTTGGGATTGCGTATCTCTTATGGGGCTGAGGTAGCCTTGCGGGGTAAGTATCGATGATCAAATTCTTGCTGTGGTGTATTCTTTTTCTTCTTTGCTGGCCGCTGGCAGTGCTGGCGATTGTCCTGTATCCGCTGGTGTGGTTGATTCTGTTGCCGTTTCGCCTGGCCGGAATCGCCGTGCATGGTGCATTGGAACTGGTGGTCGCGCTGATCACGCTGCCCGCGCGGCTGCTTCGCGCGATTTAGCAGGTTTGCCGGCGATTCGGCTAAAGCGATTGCTGGACTGCGCCCATCTTTTTTCGGCCCACGTACGCTTCTGCGCACGTGGGCACTCGTCCGATTCCCTTTGACTTTGTTTTGGTACGGTGCGGAAGAAGAACCTCGAGTACCTCCCCTTGGCCTAGGGTTGCGCGTAGTAGCCGGTGCGGGTGCGGGCAGTTAAGCCGGGTTTTGCCACCTGGACGAGGAGATTGTGATATTCGTCGCGATGATCAGCCTGGGCTGGAACAAAGGACAATTCGTAATAGGCCTCGGCGTCTGCCAGGCATTTTTGCAGCAGTGAGGAGAGGTCGTTATCGGAGGTGAGGGCCAGTCCACCGCTCTGGACGGCTAAGACCTGCAGGCTTAAGTCTCCGACATTGACCTGGCTCGGCTTGCTCACACCTTTCAGGAAATCTTGATAGTAGAAGATGCGAGCTACTCCTTCGTTGGTGCCGAGCGGATCTATGCTGTACAGCGTTATTTGCGCCTGCCGAAGCTGGGTGGACAGGCCAACCACCGTGTTGAAAATCTGGTTCTGTTGCTTGTAGTCGAGGTCAATGCGGGGACCGGAAAGGATGGGCCACCCCGGAGAGAGCCAGACGATTATCTTGCGTCCGGGGAGTTTGGCCGTTTGCTCGAGAAGCTCACGAAAGGCAGTCATGGAAAGCTGAAAGCGGTCTTCGGCCTGATATTGGGAAGAGCGGCGGATGTCGCGCAGGCCGATGTCGTAGTGGTCAAAGGATTCGCTGAGCCCGTTGCCGTCGGTGGAAAAACCTTGTTCGATCTGCGTTCCCTTGTCGGTAAAGAATGCAAGGGTCATGGGCTGGGGCAGACGGCCGCCGTTGGCGCGTAGGAACTTGTCGATCTGTCCGCGCTCGTAAGCGATGGTCTGGTACCCGGTATTCACAGCGTCGATCACCAGGATGACATGGACAGGGTCCTGGCTGCCGCTACGGCCTGGAAGGAAGTGATGCGCTGTGGAGCCTTGTTGTCAAAAATGGTGAAGTCCTGCTGCTGCAGACCGGCAACCGCTGGCCCTGACTTCGGCGTAACGACAACATCCAGATCGATGCTGGATGAAGGAGGTGAAGTTGGGTGGGTGTTCTGCTGTGCGAAAAATACGGCGGTGCATAGCAGCGGGGTGAACAGGAAAAATGCGACGCGCGTGCGGATAGCCATGATTTCCCTTCATGAAGGCCGCGTAGTCTCCACCGAAAAATCAAATCATTGGCAGAATACCGCCGAGGCATCCGTATTTTGGATGCGGGCCGTCAAGCCTGAGTTCCTACCAGCTATGACGAAGGGATCGTAGGCAAGAGTTTCGAGCAACCCAGTATTCGTTGTCGTGGAGCGGTTAGCTCCCGCCGGTCAGAACAGGGATATCCTCCAGAGCTTCCTCGTCCGCCAGGAATTCCGCGGCGAGCTCCGGATCCTCAGCGCCATCCACATCCCTGAGCCTGCGTTGCAGGGCAATGGTCCGGGTCTCGGCATTATCGATCGTATTTTGTGCCTCTCCCAGCTTCTGCTTGACCTTTGCGAGGACGCCGGCGTACTTGCCGAATTCGATTTTTACTGAGCCCAGCGTTTCCCAGACCTCGCTCGATCGTCTTTCGATGGCGAGGGTGCGGAACCCCATTTGCAAGGCACTCAGGAGCGCGGCCAGCGTACTCGGACCCGCCAACACGACGCGGTGCTCCCGCTGGATAGAGTCAGCCAAGCCAGGGTATCGCATGGCTTCTGCATAGAGCCCTTCGGAGGGAAGAAACAGGATGCCGAAGTCGGTGGTCCGGGGTGGCGCGAGGTACTTTTCGGAGAGGTCCTTTGCGCTTAGCCGTAGCGCGGCTTCCAATTGCCGCGACGCTCGGTCGACTGCTTCCGCATCGCCCCGTTCCGACGCGTACATCAAACACTGGTAGTCCTCGAAAGGAAAGCTGGCGTCAATTGGGAGCCAGACCGGCTCGCCGCGGCTATCGCGGCCGGGTAACTTAACCGCATATTCCACGCGTTCGTCGGGACGCGCAGTAGCCACGTTTTTGCGGAACTGGTCCGGGGCCAGGATCTCTTCGATGAGCGCGCCCAGCTGTATTTTTCCCCAGGTCCCGCGTACCTTGACGTTGGTCAGCACTCGTTTCAGATCGCCTACCCCGGTAGCCAGGGTCTTCATTTCTCCCAGCCCGGTGTAAACCTGTTCCAGGCGCGCACTGACTTGCTTGAATGACTCTCCCAACCTGGACTCCAGTGTTCCCTGCAGCTTCTCGTCGACAGTCTGCCGCATTTGTTCCAGCTTTTTCTCGTTATCGACCTGGATATGGAGCAGCCGGGTATCAACCGCGTTTCTCATGTCGGTCAGCTCAGCGTTCTGCATCTGGGAAATGCCGGTAAGGGTCGACAAAACGCCGTCGCCGAGGCTCCTGAACGAGGTCCCAGTCTCCTCGCGCAGTTGCGAGAGGCTGGTGTCGACACCGGACTGCAAGAAGCGGATCGCGCTGGCGACGGCTTCGGCTTGCTGGCCTTGCAGCGAATGGGTTTGCCGGATCGTCGTGTCCAGCGAACACTTGAACTCCACCAGCCTGGCCGATAGCTCATCCTGCAACTTAGTCGAAGAGGTAACGGCAGACTGTGTGAGGCCGTCGATCTTGCGGCCGGATTCCGTGGTGAAGAGATCCAGGCGCTGCTCTATGCCCGAGCGAAGAAGCTCGAGCCTCTGGTCATTCAACCTGGTGAACCCTTCCAGCTTTGCGGAGACGGAGTCTCCGATGCCGGTCAGCAAGCTCACGACCTCGCTCCGAAGGCCTTGCGCCTGGGCGGTTTGCTCCAGGCGATTCCGAGCGCTCTCCTCCCGCGCGGATCGCTCCGACTGCTCCAAAAGTGCTTGCAACCACTCGATACGGCTAAGGACAGGCGACGACAGGTCAATGGCCTTCGCGGTGAGATTGGAAAGCTTGCGCATTTGCATGAAAAGCACAAGCAACAGGAGCCAACTGGTGGCCAACATAGCGACTATTGCCAGGGTGTCCATAAATTTCCTTTTCCGCGTGCACCGCTGGTGAGCGGATACGCCTCACCGGCGATCGGGGCGGGTGCATTCTCATGAACGCTCTGCACCGGAAGCGGTGATGGATATTGAGGGGAGTCGGCCAGGCCGAGGGGAAGATATTCACCGAGATACCACGCTACGAACCGGCGTACACCGTCTTCGATGGAGACGTGGGGACTGTACCCGGTCACTTCTTTTAGCCTGTCAACGCAGGCCTGGGTTTCGTAGACGTCGCCCGGTTGCATCGGCATCAGGCGAATGTCCGCCGTTTTGCCCAGGCAGGACTCGATGGTGCGAACCAGATGGAGCAGTTCGACCGGCTGTTGATTCCCGATATTGCATAGCCGCATAGGAGCCTGTGCGCCTGGCCCCTGTATGCCATCCCAGCTCGGCGGCAGCGGTAAGAGGCGAACAATTCCTTCCACGATGTCGTCGACAAAGGTGAAGTCGCGCTGCAGACGGCCAAAATTATAGAGTTCAATGATGCGGCCGCCCATCACCGCATCCACGAATTTGAAGACCGCCATATCCGGGCGTCCCCACGGACCGTACACGGTGAAGAATCGCAGTCCAGTGGTCGGGATGTGAAACAGGTGGCTATAAGCGTGGGCCACAACCTCGTTGCTCTTCTTGGTCGCCGCGTAGAGGCTGACGGGATAATCGGTCGAGTCTTCTTCGGCAAAAGGAATTTTATTGTAGGAGCCGTAAACGGAGCTCGAAGATGCGAATACAAAATGCCGGCAGGTACACGCGCGAACTCCTTCGAGTACGTTGACGAAACCGACGAGATTGCTGGCTACATATTCGTCTGGACTGGTGAGGGAGTGCCGTATTCCGGCCTGGGCCGCGAGATGAACAACGGCTTCGAACTCACCGTCGCGGAAAAGACTTTCGACGCGTTGTTTATCTGCGAGATCGAGCGGGAAGAACCAGAACCGGGGCCCGATGCAGAGCTTCCTAAGCCGCGCATCCTTGAGCCTGGGGTCGTAATAATTGTTCAGGTTGTCTACACCGACAACCTCAAACCCATCCTCAAGAAGCCTACGGACGACATGAGCGCCAATAAAGCCCGCGGCGCCGGTCACCAAGATGCGCTTTTCTCTTAGCTTTTTCATGATTCTTCTTTCTAACTTGCGGTCGAGCGTTTTTCGTCTCGCGTCCTAGGTCGACTGATTCATTTGCATTCACACTTTCCCTGAACGCCAAGCAACGATTACCTCCGGCTGTAGTTGCGATCGAATCAATAGGCGCCCTGTCCGGTAATGACTACCCTCGCGGTACGCGCCAGGATATTGAGGTCCAGCCACGGAGACCAGTTGCGCACGTAATAACTGTCGAGCCGAACTCGGTCCCGGCGACTCACTTCGCTTCGTCCGGAGACTTGCCATAGACCTGTGAGGCCCGGGGTGACCTGGCAATACAGGGAGAAATTCGGCCCGTAGGCCGGCACCTCATCCTCCACGATGGGGCGTGGGCCAACCAGGCTCATCTCACCGCGCCAGACATTCCAGAACTGGGGTAGTTCATCGAGGCTTGTTTTCCTCAAGAATTTGCCCACTCGCGTGACCCTTGGATCGCAGCGCAGCTTGCGTTCCCGTAGCCACTCTTGACTGAGGGCTTCGTCCCTCGCCAGGGCATCGTGCAGCAGCTTATCCGCATTCACTTGCATGGTTCTGATCTTCCAGATGCGAAACATCGAATGACCGCGACCGATCCGGCGATGACCATAAAAAACGGGCCCGGGGGACTCCAATCTCACCAGCAAGCCCACCACGAGGATCGTGAGCACAACCGCCGGAAGGGTGAGGGCGACCGCTAACAGGTCGATGGCGCGTTTGGTGAATCTCGGGATAGGCAGAAGGAGGTCTCTTCTCAACTCAACCGCCAGACACCCGCCCAGTTGGCGAGCGTCGACGGTCAGACTATAGAGGTCCGAAGAGCTATGCATCATCATCAGACGAGGGAAGATGCTTTCGAACTTCTCCAGCTCTTCCAGCAGCTTTCCTGATCCTTCGTCGGGCAGAGCAATCATGGCACGCTCCACCCCGCAAGCCCTGATGGCAGCCGCGAGGCGAATATCCACGACAGGTAAGGTGTGCCTGGACCGAGTGGGATAAGAGGATGAGAGGACGACTACCGGCCTCAGGCCGATCTCCGGATGATTCTCAAGCTCCCGGATGATCTCAATCGACTCGTCGCCGGTGTTAAAGATGGCGACGGGAATTCCCCACCAGGATCTGTGACAAATTCTTGCCCGCACCACGGATCGCAGTACGGGAGTGACAATGAGCGCCACCATCCACCATAAGAGAAGAACGCCGCCGGGGTATCCATTCGAGCCTGGAGTAACAGAGATCAGGCTCGCGATGAGCAGGAAACTAAGCGTGACGGCGAGGACCAGGCGGCGAAGCTCAGTGACGGCGTTATAAATGACACCGGGATAGAGATGGGAAGAGAAGAAGATCGCGATGAACACTCCAAGAACAGGCCAGAGGGCCAGATAGCGATGGACGTCCAGGCTTCCACTGCTCACGCGGCTGCCCAGGACGACCAGGGTTCCTGTAAGCATGATGGCAACACTGTCACAAGCAAAGAACACCAGCGAGCATGGCAACGGTTGGCAGCGGATTTTAGGCGGACCGGTGAGCGGAAAGGCCGCATCTACCGGAAGTGCGGTTATTGAAGCCATTTTAGTCTCCAAATGCCTATGTTGAGTGCGGTCTCACAGTTACTGTGACGTGGTAAGAATTGCGCGGAGTGGTTTCACGAGAGGCAAACCGCGGAAACGCAATATGTTTTTCAACTCTGGGCGCCGCGCCGGCCGGGGCCTGTTCGGTACTTTGATCCAAACCTCCGCGGGAAATTCAGGTTTGGCCAAAAACTAATCGTGAAGCGCTGTAGCCGAGAGATTAGTGGGGGAACCTGAAGGCTTTATGCGTATCGGTATTAAAAGTTATTCATCGAGGGAACGCCGGCGGGGTCTTCAGATGTTGGTTGGGAGTTAAAGACACAGGGACCTACAGACCTCGCCGGATTCGCACACAGCGGAGGGCAGACCTCGCGCTGTGTGCCATCTGGAGTCGCGGTTTCCCTGGTTAGGAGAGGATGGCCCGGCAATCGTGTGCGGTAAGACTACGCTCGCCGGGCGTGCCCATTCGATGGCTGCGGCACCGATTGTGGCGGCTGGGCGCTATGGCCATTCGACTCCGCCGGCGGAGCACTCCCGGAGGCAAGGGTGTAGCCGATGCCTCGATTGGTCTGGATTAATTTTTGTGCGAAGTCGCGATCGACCTTGCTTCGTAAAGCGCTGATATACACGTCGACCACGTTGGTCAAACCCTCGAAGGAGGAGTTCCATACGTGCTCCAGGATCATGGTTCGGGTCACTGGACGGTTGGCGTTTCTCACCAGGTATTCCAGCAGCAGGAACTCTTTTGGCCGGAGATCGATCGCCTTGCCCAGGCGTACGGCTCTTCTGCGGATCAGATCCAATTCGAGGTCGCCGGAGCGCAGCACATTCACTTTGTTGGCGGCGGCGAGATCGGCAGCTGCCTGGCGCAGGCGAATGGAAAGGCCAAGACGGACTGCCAGTTCCGAAGCAAAGAACGGCTCCCGCACGCAGTCATCCACACCGGCTTCAAACAATTGCAAACGTTGCTCGAGGTCAAGGTATCGGGCGAAGACAAACAGAGCTGCGTTGGAGTTCTCCTGGCGCAGCAGTTTCACCAGCAACACAACGTCCCCAAAGATAAGGGAATCCGAATCGACCAGGACCCCCTCGTAGGGAGCGAAGCGGGTAAGCTGGAGGCACTCCCTCGCGGAAACAACCGTTTCCACAACGAACTGAGCGGAGCTGAGGGCCTTTGCAACTCTTCTTTGCAGATCACAGCGGGGTAAGAAAGTGAGCACCTTCAAGAGTATCTCCAAGATCGTAACCGCGATCGAGCGGACCCGGGAACCTGTCGTTCAGCAACGTCACCGCTGCTGCGTCCGATCTGCCCTCGTTTGGTGGGGCTGTTCCCGGTGATTGCCGGTGTACGGTATGTTTACCGTCACACCAAGCGTGAACCGCTATACCGGTAAGGCAATTCGCCTTTGCATTACGGCGGTAGAGGCTGCACTGCCAAAGTCAAGATCCTGTAAGAGAGCGCTCCATGAGAAACCGGGATCGCACCCGGGAGGTTTTTCACTAAGACACCGTCTTCGTTACTCCGCGTGGACAGGGGAGCGAGGAGTAAGGCACAAGACAGAAGTGAAAAGCCTAGTACGAGGAGTGCAACTTACGTAGTGAAGAACCAATAACAGAGTTTATTTGCTCTGTCAATTACATCTAATCTGTTTCCAAATTGACTGTTAATTGTGACTAATAGGCTCATACCGGCGGATAAACGGAATGGGATGCATCTGGCTTGTAGTTTTTTCCCTCCGATCAAAATGCCGACGCCTCACAAGAGGAATAAACCATGTGCACCGAAATTGTGAGGGGGCAGTCACGACTGTTGCTTATCGGAAACACGCAGGCACTTTTGAGACGCGAAAAGCCAAGTAATCATTGGGGCTCCGCGCACTCGTTGGAGTCGGTGTCCATGGATTTCACAGTAGAAGGTCTTGTTACGTGTGAGCAACATCGCGGGTGTGAGCCTGGGAGTCTGCAGATTCTGCAAGCTCGCCGTCGGTGTAACGCGCCTCGCTTCCACCCCACTCGGCACGGATCCAGAGCCAGGAGTTTTTCACACCATCCTCGCCATTTTAGGCTTGGCGAAAGTATTTTTGCCGATCGCTCTTCACCATGACTGTGGCTTTTTCGATGGCGAATGTGGTGTTTCTGGCAGATTGCCAGCCGGTCTGATCGGGCGTGGCTTTCGGTCAAGAAGCCACATCCGGTGACGTGGCTGGTGAGTCGAGCGGCATGAACCTGTTTTCGACCAAAAGCACCCCATTCACGGCTGCGATGCTGAGCGTCCTTTTCGTCGCAATGATGGCTCTTTTCGTCCACGCACGGCTTCCCGGAAAACGCCCGTGGCGAAGGGTACCCAGCGGCCGGGGGTATTCCCTGCTCGGCGTGCTCATCGACAGTGGCCTTGTTACTTCGGCGCCGGCCTGGAGTTACCAGCATTTGTTGTTTTGCCCCATGCGCGCGGCGGCATATCTGGCTTGTGTTAACGGTTGGATCATCGGTTTATGACGAAAGGAACAGTTCGTCCGAACCATGATGCCGGAGGTGCGGGAAAAAATGTTTACTTTGCAAACGCTGTTGCAATAGGATCTTGAGGATTTGCGAATGCGTAGAGAGCCGTGAATAGCCATAACCTCCATTTCGTCACTGCGATTGGGATTTTTGTTATCAGTCTCGTCCTGATTGCAGGGTATTCCTACTTGAAGAGGCGCCAACCGTCGGCGTCGAGTTGGGAAGAACATTTGGCCAAACTAACCTGGATAGATCGGACGAGTATCGCCGAAGTTGCTCTGGACCTGGTCGACGAATGGGGCCGACCCAAGGTGGCCGATGACGCCGGAAGGTTGGATCCACTGCAGGTATGGAGGTTGACAGGTGGGCTGCAAGGACTCGAGGCCCTGGAGAGAAATAGCGAAGTACTGATTGATCTGGCCTTCTATGTGCAGCAGTGGTATCCGGAGGCGATGATCATTGCGGAACGGTTGCGTCTGGATGCGCGGGAACTGAAGTGGCATGTCGAGCGCCTGAAAGGGGCGGCCCGGAAGGGTAATCTAGAGATATCTTTTCCCTTCTATGCCCAGCGCGCGGTAGTTAGCTACTATCGCATGACCCTGCAGGTGCTTAGCCTTTACGAGGCAGGTAATTTTTCCATGTTTGCGGATTTGCAAAAGGCGCTGTAGCGGCGAGATGAAGAACTTTCGAGTGCGGGGAAAACTCTCGGCACGAAGGGGCGTACCTCAGGGGCTAAAGAGCAGTCCTGGACAGCTTTCAGCCGTCCCTGCGGGACTTAATCATGTTTCATGATGGATCCAGGACTATTGTCCTGGGCTAGGTTCAGGTCCCAACCTCAAGACTCTCTCTAGGATCGCTGAAGCCTTTTTCCTTATCCAATCAATGTTCGCACCACCTGCCCCGGTGTGCCGTGGGGCGTACATGGGCACCCGTCCGGGAGGAGGGCTTCCGTCTTCCCTCCCACCACTGCGGCGGTCAGGGCGCCAATCGGATGGCCACCACGATAACGCGGCCGATGTTTTCAATTTCGGTCCGATACCTCCACCTGCGGCTGGAGGCAGGCGACAGGGGATGGGGGATAAGCGTGAGCCAATCCGCGGCCTTGTCTAACTCACACCAGCCACAGACGTAACCCTCCCGGGTCATGAGGAAGTAGATGGGCCGCTGAAATTCGTGGGTCCAGTCTTTCCGCAGAGAAATTGCGCGTTTCTGGGTGTCGATCTGCACGATGGAGCCAGCCGGGATCATGGGATCCAGGGTGAGGTCGTGTTTGCCGATGATGCCCCGCCTGTATGGCGCCAGGGACTGACCATTCTCCGTCGCGAGCAACGAGGTCTCGTCAGGCAGCACGTCCGGGAAAGGTAAATCAGGGAGTAGATATCTTGCCTGGGCTTCGAGCGGTCCATCCGTCAGCAATATGGTCGCATTCGGGCTGGAAAGCTGCTTGAGATTCAGGGTTGGTTCATTTGCCGGATGCATGGAGCGGAGTAGTTGCTCCGTCGGCAAGTTGTAGATGGAGGCGAGAGCGATGAGCTTGTTGACGGTCAATTCGTGCTCTTCGCGTTCGAGGCGGTCAAGCCAACTGGCCGAGATCTGGTAGGACTGACTACCCCGTTCCTGGGCAAAGCGGAGGCTGCGTTCCTCAACCTCTCGCAAAGAGAGTTGCCATTGCCGGCGAATCGCGCGGAGCCTTGCACCAATACCTGCCATGAAACCTTCCTGTTCTCCCCTGTTGCAGCGGCAAAGGAATCATTGTCGCCGGACTTCCAATCGCTTCAGGGGAAGGAGCGTTTGGCGTTGCCCGAGGAACCGCTTTGAAAAAGCCTTTTTATCGATTGGCACTGGTCGCAAGTATTGCCGGGCGGCATCAGTAACGGCGATGAATTTCCCTTCGGAAGCCGTCTGCGTTCTGGCTATAGGCCAGCGGTGCCGGCAGTGGTACCGTTCCTTCCGGCGCGGCCTGTCGAGACACCCGGGCAAGGGCTGGTGTTCATGCAGGTCAGGATATAGCCGATGCCACGCTTGGTCTGGATTAATTTTTGCGGGAAATCCCGGTCGACCTTATTTCGTAACGAGCTGATGTACACATCGACTACGTTGGTTAAACCTTCGAACGATGAATTCCACACATGTTCCAGAATCATGGTCCGCGTAACCGGGCGATTCACGTTCCGGAGCAGGTATTCGAGCAGGAGAAATTCTTTTGGCCGCAAGTCAATTTCCTTGCCCAGCCGCGCGGCTCTGCGTCGAATCAAATCCAGTTCGAGATCGCCAGAGCAAAGCTTATTCACGGTACGCGATGCGGAGACGCCAGACGCCGCCCGGCGCAGCCGTATGGAGAGGCCAAAGCGTACAGTCAACTCCGACGCAAAGAATGGCTCACGCACATAATCATCCACACCAGCGTCGAACAAGGCTAATCGCTGCTCCAGATCCGGGTACCGTGCAAAAACGAATAAGGACGTGTCCGCATTCTCCCCGCGCAGGTGTTTTATCAGATCCAGGCTGTCTTTGAAGTCAAGCGAATCGGAATCGACAAGAACACCGTCGTAGTGCGCGCGCTGGGTGGAGTAGGAACATTCCTTCGCGGAGCCTACCGTTTCGACAACAAACTGAGCCGAGGTGAGGGCCCTTTCCACTCGTCTCTTCAAATCATGCCGGGGTAAAAAGCTGAGCACTCTCATCGATAACTCCAAGATGGAAAACGAACGATCCAGCGGACCCGAAAATAAACCGCGTGGAGCGAAGCAAAACCTTTCAGGCGGACTGCGGCTACAAATATCAACGATTGGCGCGTGACTGTGGCCTTTATGTGCAGGAGCCACGGAGGGAATGCCGGGGTGCCCCGGACTCAACTACGACAGCAGTTCGCACGAAAACCACAAGCGCCGCCGGCGTCCTTGCTCAGCGTGAGGCGGGAGGCTCCGGTCGGACAAGAGAATCGTTTCTCTTGCCTTGGTGCAACAGAATGACAAGAAACTCTTATGGTGTCAAGACTTTGTGCTTAATTTGTCCATGAGATAGAATTTTAACCCGCGATCCATAAGACCGGCTGATTGGATCTCGATAAGTCGTCCGGAAAGGATGTCAAGGACACACATCAGGGATTCCCCTATCGTTCTTGGTATCGATGTTGAATCCGATGGACTACGCATCGCGTATAATGGGCAGCCCTGAACGAGTGAGGGCACAATACCACTTTCGGGGGCACGGTCAGGACATAATTCACCGATGCTGGACTCAGCGAGCGGTAGCATTGGAACGGCGTCAAAAGTTACGTCGGGCGATGCTTCCTGCGGAGCAGGTACGCTTTGCCCGGGCGCCGGAGCCGAACACTCCCGGGAGCCGCCCATGTCTCACTCAACTCGTCCCTTCCAGTTCTTAAGGGGAATATGCTCGCTTGCCGCGAGCGTATTCATCGTCGGTGGCCTTGCTTCGTGCAGTGGCGGGAGTAAGACCATTACCGCCGGCATCATATCTCCGGCGACGCTGGCTCTTTCGCCCTCGAACATCCAGCTAACCGCGGGCGGGGCCGGTCAGCAGGCTTCCCTGCTGATGAGCGCGCCGGCTGGCGCGGGTGCGACGACCGTCTCGATATCTGGTTTGCCCAATGGAGTTACCGTTTCCCCAATGCAACTGTCGGTGACTCCGGGCGTTGCTTTGCCGCTTACGATGACGGCGGCCGCATCGACACCCGCTACGACGGCTACAGTAACATTTAGTGCGACCGTCAATGGCCAGAGCGCGAGCACGCAGGCTTCCCTTTCCGTAATAGCGGCAACGGCCGCCGACTTTTCGCTCAGCGTTATGCCGGCGTCGGTCAGCTTGACGGCCAACGGAACGACGACCTCCGTTTCCGTACTGGCGACGGCGCAGAACGGATTTTCCTCGAACGTTCAAGTCGCGATCGCGGGGCTGCCAACGGGGGTGACGGCGCAGCCGTCGACCTTGACGGTTATGCCGGGCACTGCGGCAACGCTCACTCTGACAGCACCCGCAGGAACAGCAGCCGAGTCCTCGACGGCCACGTTAACCGGGACGTCGGGGGCCTTGACGCATACGGCTTCGCTCCCTATCACCGTGGTCACCCCACCACCGGCACAAGCTGATTTTTCACTGGGCGTCAGCCCCCAGTCGTTGAGCCTGATTATCGGCGGGGCGGGCCAACCAGTGCAGTTGACGGCGACAGCGCTCAACGGCTTCAGCGGGACCGTCGCTGTAGCGTTGAGTGGATTGCCTGCCGGGGTGACGGCCAACCCGGCGTCGGTTTCGCTTACTCCCAGCACGCCCCAAAACATTACCCTCACCGCGGGCAACAGCGCGCAGGCAGGGAGCGCTAACGTGGTATTCACCGGGACCTCGGGTTCCCTTACCCATGCCGCTACGCTGGCTCTTACAGTGGCTGCTTCCGCAGGGGTGAACGTGTCTACGTATCACAACGACAACGCTCGCGACGGATGGAATGCCGCGGAGGCAGTACTCACGCCGCAAAATGTCAACTTCAAGACTTTCGGCAAGCTCCGTGAATTGCCGGTGGACGGCAAGGTCGACGGTCAGCCTCTTTACGTAAGCAGCCTTTCTGTGACAGGACAGACGCATAATGTGCTCATCGTAGTTACCGAACATGGAAGCGCCTATGGGTTCGACGCCGACTCAGGCACACAGCTCTGGAAAGTAAGCACCCTGGGAACGAATGAGACCACCAGTGACGATCACGGATGCGGTCAGATCACACCGGAGATCGGAATCACTGACACCCCGGTGATCGACCGGACCCACGGTCCGAACGGTACCGTGTTCCTGGTCGCCATGTCGAAAGACGCAAGCAGCAAGTATCATCAGCGGCTGCATGCGCTGGACCTGGCCACCGGAGCGGAACTGCAGGGGAGCCCGACGGAAATTGCAGCGACGTTCCCGGGCACCGGATATGGTTCCACGAACGGGATGCAGGTTTTCGATGCCGGTCAATATGCCGAGCGAGTGGGGCTGCTCTTGATGAATGGGCAGATTTACCTGGCATGGACTTCGCACTGCGATGACGATCCTTATACCGGTTGGCTCATGGCATACAGTGAAAGCACGCTCCAGCAGACCAGCGTGTTGAACCTGACGCCGAATGGGCCTTCGACGCCTCATTTTGGTGACGGCGAAGGTTCGGTGTGGATGAGCGGGGCCGGCCTGGCCGGAGACACGCAGGGCAATATTTTCTTCCTGGACGCGAATGGCACCTTCGACTCGACCCTAACCGCGAATGGCTTCCCTGCCCATGGAGACTTTGGGAATGCGTTCATGAAGGTATCCACGACCGGGAACGCGCTGGCCGCGGCGGATTATTTCGCGGCGTACAACCTACAGTCGGAAAGTGACGCTGATCAGGATTTGGGTTCCGGAGGCGCCATGCTCCTGCCCGATCAAACAGATACCAAGGGCAAAACCCGGCATCTCGCCGTCGGTGCCGGCAAAGACACCAATATCTATGTAGTCGATCGCGACAACATGGGGAAGTTCAATGCCAGCAGTAATAATGCGGTTTATCAGGAGCTTCCGAATGCGCTGAGCGGAGGCGCGTGGTCCATGGCTGCCCTGTTCAATAACACCGTCTACTACGCCAGTACCGGCGACCACCTGAAGGCGTTTCCGATCACCAGTGCGTTGCTGGCGACGACTCCGGCGAGCGAGTCGGCCACCAGCTTCCCCTATCCTGGAGCCACGCCCAGCGTAAGCTCGAACGGAGCGCAGAATGGGATCGTTTGGGCCATCGAAAATCAGAGCGGCGCGGGAGTATTGCACGCCTACGACACGACGAACCTGCCCACTGAGTTGTACGACAGCAACCAGGCGCCGAACAGCCGGGATCATTTTTCCGATAACAAATTCGTTCCTCCCATGATTGCCAATGGAAAGGTATATGTGGGCACAACGAACAGCGTTGCTGTGTTTGGTCTGCTGCCCTAGAGGATCAATTCGGGGGGACCGTCTGGCGCGAAAGGCACCAGCTTTGTATCAAGGGCACAACTATAGCTGGGCTCGCATAGCATGAAAAGCGAGTTGGACTTCGGCCCCTGCCAGGGCGTATGCCGCCCGAATATTTGTCCGGAGAGAATTCTGGGGCGAAAAAAAGCCCTGCGGCTAATGAGCATGCGTGAGAACCAGGATTTGCGCGTTTAGTCCCGTAGGGACGGCTGAAGTTCAGACTTGTCCAAATTAGATTTGAGAAACGGTTTCGGTCCAGCAACCATAGCCTATGGAACCGCCACCCTTTCCTTTGTCATCCCGAAGCGGAGCTGAGCGGATCTGCAGTTCCATGGACCTTTCCAGGAAAGGTCCGCTAAAACTGCAGATCCCTCGGCTTCGCTCCGGGATGACAAAGGAAAGGGCAACGGTTCGATACAGAGTGGTTGCCGGACGGAGGCTTGTTTCAGGATGACGGCCTTGTGGGAGCTTTGAAAAACGTTTTGGTTGGGTGTGCCAAAAACAAGAAAGCTCAAAAAAGTCACAACCTCTCCTAATGAACAAAATGTGTCCGGAGATAGAAACAGTGGTGTCGGGGGACAAATAGGCTCGGTTTGAATTGGCGGTATGTTTGCCCTTGGGAATCGGGGAGGGATCGAGGCGCACCGCAGGTTCCTCGCTTCGCTCGGAATGACAAATAGGAGAGGGTTGTTGAAAGGGAGAGGGCTGTTGCCAAGGGAGAGGGCACTCGTGTGTCGAAGGGACCCGATGTCTCCCAGTTCATTCCTCTCTTAACTTGCCGCAGGCGAAGTCGCATGCTCGGGATGACAAAGGGAAGGGTGGCGGTTCCATAGAGAGTGGTTGCTGGACCGAGAGCGTTTTCAAATTTATTTTGGACAGGGACGGCTGAAGGTTGTCCAGGATGGCGCGCGGTCTATTTCCAGCCGTCCCTTCGGGACTGGTCGTCCTTCCATAGCCAACCCAGGACTAGCGTCCTGGGCTAACTTCAGCCGTCCCTGCGGGACTAATTTCTGTGATGGGCGCCAACAGGAAATGAATTGTCGGTAAAAATAATGATGGGGAAGCTGCGAGAAGAGCAGCGATTCCGACCGCTCCACGCGGAACTTCCGTCCTGATCATCAAGTCGATATCAGCTAAACAGCGGCCGCGCCGTTTACAGTCTTAGCTGCGGAGACGTGCCAACAGATCCTGTGGGTGCACGGGCTTGGCAAGTATCTCGAATTCGTGGCCCTGGACGCGCGCACGATCCAAGAGATCCGCGGTGGCAGCCTGGCCGGAAAAAAGCAGAATCTTGCAGTTCGGCAACATGGTCCGAATGGTGATCGCGGCATCAATGCCGTTCATGTCGGTCATGATGACGTCGGAGATGAGCATGTCGGGGCGGAGTGTGCGCGCTGTTTCAACGGCCTTCTCGCCGTTGTAGACAGCTGTGGCTTCAAACCCGCTCTGGTTTAGGATAATGGCAAGCGTGTCTGCGATTACTCGCTCGTCATCAGCTACCAGCACCTTGGGCTTTGCTTGTGAATTGGTCATTTGCTCCTGAGTAACGATCTATGTCTTTCCGACGCTGGTCGCTTCAGCACTCCTGATCGGCCGAAGCAGGTCACGATATCGTAGTAGGAAAACGCTGAGGCGGCATCTGGAATCATACACTTCGGACTCAGATGCTGCATCCCTGTGTAGTGTTGTGGGTCGCCCATCGAGATTGCAACACAAAGTTCACCATATAAGATAATTTGACCACAAATCCTTTCATTGGACACTTTCCATGGCTGAACCGATCATCCGCGCCCAGCAGGTTGAGAAGTACTACGCTCAACCCAGCGAGAATCGCATTCAGGTGATCGCGCCCACTGACCTGTCGATTGTGCAGGGAGAGATTGTAGCCCTGCTGGGGCCCTCAGGTTCAGGTAAATCGACCCTCCTGCGCATGCTGGCGGGGCTGTCGCAGCCTTCGGCGGGTGAGGTTTTCTGGCACGGCAAGCCGATCCTGCAGACGCAGGTCAACGTCGGCATCGTCTTCCAAAGCTTTGCGCTCTTTCCCTGGTTAACGGTACTTGAGAATGTCGAGGCGCCGTTGATGGCTCGAGGCATCTCGAGCGACGACCGGCGGGAACAGAGTCTCAAGATCCTGGACACGGTGGGATTGGACGGTTTTCAGGCAGCGTACCCAAAGGAACTCTCGGGTGGGATGCGTCAGCGGGTGGGATTCGCCCGGGCCCTGGTGGTGCAGCCAGAAGTCCTCTTTATGGATGAGCCCTTTTCTGCGCTGGACGTGCTGACAGCGGAGAACCTGCGCAGTGAACTGCTGGAGCTGTGGTACAAGAAAACGATTCCGACGAAGTCGATTTTTCTGGTGACGCACAACATCGAAGAAGCCCTGCTGTTGGCTGATCGCATCATCGTGCTGGGCCGTAACCCGGGGCATGTGCGGGTGGATTTTGCGGTGACTCTTACCCAGCCACGCGACCGCAAGAGCGCCGCCTTCACCCAGTTGGTGGACTACATCTATAAAGTACTCACCCGGCCGGACGTGGCCCCCTCCGCTGTCCCGCAGAGGATGGCGGCGCGCGATCAACGGCAGATGCACTATCAGATGCTTCCCCATGCCCGGCCGGGCGGCATTGCCGGCTTGCTCGAATTGCTGATCGATTACAACGGGCGGGCGGACATTTACCGCCTCGCGGACGACCTGGCGTTCGAGATCGATGACCTCCTGCCCATTGTCGATGCGGCGCAGTTACTTGGCTTCCTTAAGGTAGAAGAGGGCGACGCAGCCATTACCCCCGAGGGCCGGGAGTACGCCGAATCGGAGATCCTGCGCCAGAAAGAGCTGTTCCGCAAAGCAGCGGTTGCGAACGTGCTCCTGCTCCGGCAGATCACGCGAGCGCTCGATACCAAGTCTGACCACACGGTACCGGAAGAGTTTTTTCTCGACATGCTCGACGAGCAGTTCAGCGCAGACGAAACGCTGCGGCAGTTGGAAACGGCCATCAACTGGGGCCGCTATGCGGAGTTGTTTGACTTTGACGCTTCGCGCAGACGCTTCATCCTCCCCGAGCAGGAAGAGTCGCCAGAGGCCGTTGAAGAGGCGCAGGCCGAATGAGCGAGCCCACCCGGCTCTTCCGCGTTCCCACGCTTTCCCGCTCTCTGGTGCTGGAACGGACCTGGCCTTTTTTCCTTGACCTGAGTGTTGCCGCTTGCGGTCTTGCGCTTTTCTACGCGGTGTTGCGCATTGCTGAGTATTGGATGGGTCATCCGGTACCCGCGGTCGAGATTTCGCGGTCGGCGAAGATGCTGCCGTTGTACGCGTTCTATTCCATAGTGCGCATTACGGTTGCGTACCTGCTGAGCCTGACGTTCGCCGTGGGATACGGCTACATTGCCGCGTATACTCCGCGGGCCGAACCCTTCATGATTGCGGCGCTCGATATTCTCCAATCGATCCCCGTGCTGAGCTTTCTACCGGCGGTGATGCTGGCCATGATCTCGCTGATTCCCGGGCGCCAGCTGGGCATTGAGTTGGGGGCTATCCTGCTGATTTTCACTGGGCAGGTGTGGAACATGGCTTTCAGTTTCTACTCCTCGCTGAAGAGCCTGCCGCGCGAATTGCGTGAGGCGGCCGGCGTGTTTCGTTTTTCGGCATGGCAGCGTTTCTGGCAGCTGGAATTGCCCTATTCGGCGATTGGCCTGGTTTGGAATTCGATGGTTTCGGTTGCCGGTGGATGGTTTTTCCTGATGGCTTGCGAGATGTTTGTCCTGGGGGACCGCGACTTTCGCCTGCCCGGGTTGGGTTCTTACCTGCAGACGGCGGCGAGCTCGGGCGATAGCCATGGGATGTTGTGGGGCTCGGTGACCATGATCCTGATTATCGTCGCCACCGATCAGCTGGTGTGGCGGCCGGTGATTGCCTGGGCGGATAAATTCAAGTTTGAACAGGGAGAGAGCAGCAGCCGTAAGAGTTCACCCATCCTTTACCTGTTGCAGAACTCGAGTGCGCTGGCTTGGTTAAGGGGCGCGACCCTGGTGCCGGTGAGCGAGCGTATCTATGGCGCACTCGCCAGACGGCAACGGGAACTGGTCGCGCGCCCCACCCACCTGCCCCGCAAGCGTTCGCAGTTGGCGGCGCTCCTGTTCATTATCGCGGGCATCTTGCTGGTGGCGTTCGCCGCCTTCCGGGCAGTGGAGTTGCTGCGTTACGTCCAAGGAGCGGAGATCGTGGAGTTGCTGAAAGGCGCGGCCGCGACGTTTCTGCGCGTGAACGCAGCGTTGCTGATCGCGTCCGCCTGGACCATTCCGGTAGGGGTTGCGATCGGCTTTCATCCCCGACTGGCCAGGATTGCCCAGCCGCTGGCGCAAATCGCCGCGTCTTACCCGGCAACCGCGATCTTTCCAATTCTTCTGATCGGCCTGGTTCAAGCCGGTGGCGGGTTGGGGATCGGGTCGGTCGCTCTCATGTTGCTGGGCACACAGTGGTACATCCTATTTAATGTGATTGCTGGCGCGAGCGCGATTCCCTCCAACCTGAAGGAGGTGGCGCAGCTTTACCGCTTCTCGACCTGGCAGAAATGGAAAGTGGTCATCCTGCCGGGGATTTTTCCTTACCTGGTGACCGGGCTGGTCACTGCATCAGGAGGCGCGTGGAACGCCAGCATCGTTGCCGAGTATTTCCACCTGAAAGACCGGACCCTGGAAACCCTGGGGCTGGGGGCACAAATCAGCGCGGCCAGCGATCATGGGCAGTTTTCTATTCTGCTGTTGGCCACCATCATCATGTCGCTCATGGTGGTGACGGTTAACCGGCTGGTGTGGCGGCCCATGTTTCACCTGGCGGAGAACAAGTTTCGGCTGGATACGTAGGGTGGGCAACCCGGTGGGCTGGGCAGCATCTTGCGTGTAAGGGGTTTTATGCCTAAAGCAACCGGGAAGAAAGAGCAGCTGGAAGACAAGGAAAAAAGCCAGCACGATCGGGCGCCGTATCAGAAGAATGCGGATCGAAACCCGGTCAAGAGTGCTGAGGAAACCCGCGACGTTCCCAACCAGCATGGCGCGATTAAATAGGCGGCTGGGAGTATTCGTCGTCGGTGACGTGTTCCAACCAGACGACATCGCTGCCGTGTTCGTCTGTTTCCTGCATGGCCAGGTGAGTCATGGTTCTTCCGGGTGCGGCGCCGTGCCAATGGCGTTCGTGGGGAGCGATGGAGACGGTGTCGCCGGGACGAATGATCTGCGGCGCCTTGCCGGCTGATTGCACCAGGCCCAGACCATCCAGTACATGGAGTGTTTGTCCCACCGGGTGGGTGTGCCATGCGGTGCGGCTGGCTGGGGCGAACGAGACACGAATTGCTTTGAGATGCGAAGGCGGCGTGGCGCCTACGATTTCATTCAACCAGACGGTGCCGGTGAAATAGGCTTCGGGGCCTTTGCGACTGGTATGAAGTTCGGAGGTGAGTATCTTCATAGTGCCCTCCATTCTATTTGCAACAGATCCTGGGTGTCCCCACCCCCCTCGTTTTCGTGAGATGGGGGATTTCGACGAACCTGGCCCTTAAGGGCCGATTGAGATCCGATGTTACAGGTTGAGCGCCGTGGTATCCCACATCTCGCGAAAAACGAGCGAGATGTGGGGCACCCAGGCTTTGTTTGGGGTCAAGAGCTCAGAAGCCGTATTGACGAGGGGCACCCGTCCAGTTCCCGAAGGCTTAGCTGCGGGCGGCTTGATAGACGAATTGGAAGCCTATCGTCATGAGCCAGAGGGATAGGGCGAAGCGCAGCTGGCGGTTGGGTATGCGGGGTGCGACTCCGCTGCCGGCGATGGCTCCGAAGACGCCTCCGATTCCAAGTTTCCATAGCAGAGCCGCGTCGTAGGAGCCGCCGATCATGTGGATTCCGGTTCCTACCACGGATAGCACCAGACCAAAGGTAAGGTCAGTGCCTACGACCTGCGCAGTCGTCAGGGAGGTGAGGCCCAACAAGGCGACGGTGCCCAGCGCGCCCGCTCCGGAAGAGGAGAAACCCACCTCGGCAGCGATGGGAAAGGTGATTAGCCCCATCCACTTCGGACGATCCGTCGTTGGCCGGGTGATGGCGTCGGGGCGAAAGTGGCGGAAGATCTGCCAGCCGGAGGAGAAGATGATGATGGCGCCGAGCACGACGTAGAGCAGCGATTTGGGGCCGTGCTGCGCGACGTGATGGAAGAAGATGGACCCGAGGATCACTCCGGGTACGCCGCCGACCAGCATCCAGAGCAGGATCCGGTAGGCGACCTGCTTGCGCACTATTTGCACCGGAACCACGATCAGCTTGACTACCGCTGCGTAGGCTAACGCGGTGCTCACGGCAATTTCCACCGGGACATGAAGAAACAGTATCAGTAACGGTGCCGTAACCACGCCCGCACCCACACCCGTGAGCGCTATCACCACGGCTATCGAAAATCCTATCGCCAACTCCAACATAGGGACTCTCTTTTACTGCGGTTGCACGTGGATACCACATTCCTGCTTGCGACCGCCCCAGCGGCCCGAGCGGGGATCATCCGGATCGAACGGCAGGCTGGTACATGGTTCGCAGCCGATGCTGGTGTAGCCCTTGTCATAGAGCGGCAACAACGGAATGCCGTATTGCCCGGCGTATTGCCATACGTCGCGAGTCACCCAGTCGGCCAGCGGGCTGATCTTCTGTAGTTGCTTGCCAGTGGGCAGGGTAAAAGCGTCCACCGGTTGCAAGTTGGCACGGGTCTTAGCCTGCTCCCGACGCAGCCCGGTAAACCACAAACGATAAGGTTCGAGGGATGCGAAGAGAGGGCCTACCTTGCGCATGCCACAGCAGCGATCGGGCGCCGTCTGGTTCAGGATGCCGAACTGCGACTCCTGTTCGGCGACCGTGAGCTGAGGCAATACATTCACCAGGTTCAGATTCCATTGCTGCGCCAGGCGGTCGCGATACTCGTAGGTCTCAGCGAAGTGGTAGCCAGTGTCGAGGAAGATCACCGGCACGCCGGCGATGGCTTCCCGCACCAGGTGCACGACCACCATGTCTTCCGCCTGAAAGCTGCTGGTTACGCAGATGTCTGCCTGGCTTGCGGCGGCGATCTGTTCGTTCACCAGGGCGCGCGCGGTGGCGATCTTTTCTTGAAGACTCATGGATTGCTCCTGTTCAGGGCACGCAGAACCGTGTCAACGGTTGGTGCGTCCAGCGGCTCGAACACCAATGCCGCAGGGTCATGGGCGATCGATATCTCTCCGGCGAACTCCGGCTGTTCCTCTACGCCGATCAGGACGACCACTTTCATTTGTAACAGTTTCTGCCACAGATCGCGGTTGGAGGAGCGGGTGGTTACGACTTCGATCCCGGATTCAATCAGCGCGGTTTCGATAGGGCGCAGCCGTTCCGGGTTGCGGACGGCGATGGCGGCCACGGTGGCCGTCTCCTGCCGGCCGCTCAACACCTCGCGCACCATGCCGGCGGCGACGGTCGCGTGGGAGACGGGGTCGATCAGGATGAAGCTGCCGGTTAAGCGGTTCGCGGCATAGGGGTCGAGAAACAGCGGGCGCGTGGTCTCCACTTCGACGACGCCGATGCTGTTGAGTTCGAGGGTGGCAGCCGGCTCGGCATCCAATGTCTGCATATTCACGCGGTGCTTGATGGCCGCGATCCTGGCCTTCACCGTTTGCGAAGTGTGCTTCAACAGGTAACTCTTGCCTGGATCGAGGGGCTGGGCGTTCATCCAGACGAGTGCGGCAGCAAAGTTCGCTGCCACGACCGGCGGCTGGTGGGCTGCAGCCAGCATCTCTCCGCGGCTGATATCCAGCTCATCTTCGAGCGTGACCGCGATCGACATGGGCGCTACGGCCCGGGCCAAATCTCCGTCGAAGGTGGTGATGCTTTTCACCCGGCTGGTTCTGCCGGAAGGGAGTGCGACGACGCGATCGCCCGGCCACACGGAGCCGGAAGCAATCTGTCCGGCGAAGCCGCGATAGTCCTGGTCAGGGCGAATCACTCGCTGGACCGGCAGGCGGAAGGGGTGTGCCGTGACATCCTGTCCCAGAGGCACGTTTTCCAGGTACTCGAGGAGCGTCGGCCCTTCATACCAGTCCATGCTGGAGCCGCGATCGACGACGTTGTCGCCGAGCAATGCACTGATGGGGATCACCTGCAAACCTGCGATGTGGAGTTTCTGCGCCAGCTGCTGCAGATCACGCTCCAGCCCGGCGAAGATCTCGGGAGAGTAGTCGACGAGATCCATCTTGTTCACGGCGGCGACGATGTGGCGGGTTCCCAACAGCGAGGCGATGTAGGCGTGACGGCGGGATTGGGTCAGGATGCCTTTGCGGGCATCGATCAGGATGATGGCCACGTCCGCAGTGGAAGCACCGGTAGCCATGTTGCGGGTGTACTGCTCATGGCCCGGCGTGTCGGCAATGATGAACTTGCGGTGGGTGGTCGAGAAGTAGCGGTAAGCGACGTCGATGGTGATGCCCTGCTCGCGCTCCGCGCGCAGGCCGTCGGTGAGTTGGGCAAAATCGATGGCGGCGGCGACGTTGCCGCTGGCCGCTTTGGTGACGGCGCGTACGTGATCCTCGTAGACGTTTTGTGAATCGTAGAGCAAGCGGCCGATCAGGGTCGACTTGCCATCATCCACGCTGCCCGCGGTGCTGAAACGCACCAGCTCCTTCGCCTGCTCCGCGGCGAGAAAATCTTCCATGGAAAACATGTCTTCCACAGCTTCGGGGTCGAGGGAGAGTGGCATTAGAAATAGCCCTCGCGCTTTTTCAATTCCATCGATCCGTCCTGATCGTGATCGATGACGCGGTTGGCACGCTCGGAGGAACGGAACGCGACGAGTTCAGCAATAATTTTGGGGATGGTGTCGGCATCGGAGCGGATAGCTCCGGTGCAAGGGCTGCAGCCTAACGAACGCAGACGGCACCGCACCCATTGCTCTTCTCCCGGCAGACCCTGCACAAATGATTGCTCGATAGGGATCAGGCTGTCGGCGCGCACCAACATTCGCCGCTCCTGGGCAAAGTAGAGCGGAACTACCGGAATGTTTTCCAGGTGGATGTAGTGCCAGACGTCTAATTCGGTCCAGTTGGAGAGAGGGAAAACGCGGATGGTCTCGCCTGGATTTACGCGCGCGTTATAGAGGTTCCACAATTCAGGGCGCTGGTTTTTGGGATCCCACTGACCGGCGCTGTCGCGAAAGGAAAAGATGCGTTCCTTGGCGCGGGATTTTTCTTCGTCCCTGCGGGCGCCGCCGAAAGCGGCGTCGAAACCGTGGGCGCGCAGGCCATCGAGCAGCGCGGTGGTCTTAAGGAGTCCGCAGCAGCGGCGGGTTCCCAGGGCCACGGGATTGGCTCCGTCGGCAATGGCAGCTTCATTGCGCCACACCAGCAGTTCCACTCCAAGCTGACGGGTATAGTCGTCGCGAAAGGCGATCATCTCGCGGAATTTGTAACCGGTATCGACATGCAGGAGAGGAAACGGGATGGGCCCTGGGTAGAAGGCCTTCTGCGCCAGCCGCAGCATCACGGAGGAATCCTTGCCGATGGAGTAGAGCATCACCGGCTTTTCGAACTCGGCCGCCACCTCGCGAAAGATATGGATGCTCTCCGCCTCCAGCATCTGGAGGTGGCTCAGCTTCGGAGGGGAGCCTACCGGCAGGGTTTCAATGTCCAAGGTGGGGGCTGGCAAATTGGCTCCTTGCGTTTTGAGATCAAATAAAAAACCGCTCGCCAGAGGCTGGCAGCGGTTGTGGTTACTTAGTCTGAGTTATGCGAAGAATTGGTAGGGATTCCCTACCTCTCTGCTATGAAAACTCACACCCGCTCGTGCTGCATGACATAGGACAACACTTGTCACAGCAACAACAGCCAGCGGGATGGAGCAGAGTCTGCATCAGGATTTAATACTCTTGCCTGGGTCCCCGTTTGTCAAGCGATCGGCGGCCACTGGGGAAACCTCGGAACTAGCAAAGGTAACCGAATTTCCCATTCAAGTATAAAGATTCATGGGAGAGCCGCAGGACTCATGAAATGCATTCGGGTTGGCTTGATCGGCTTTGGATTCGCGGGACGGGTTTTTCACTCGAATGTCATTCAAGCTGTTGAGGGTATGGAGCTTGCCGCCATCGTAGAGAGAACCGGGCCCAAGAGTGGTGGCTCTGGGGCTGCCGCCGCGTTTCCCCAAGTCAGGATCCTGACTTCGGTCGAGGAGCTGCTGAAGGACAGGAGTATCCAGCTGGTGGTGGTCGCCACGCCCAACGCCAGCCATCTCCCCATCGCCCGGCAATGCTTGCTGGCCGGCCGCGACGTGGTGATCGATAAGCCGTTTGCCCTGAGTTCCGCGGAGGCCGCAGAGTTGATCCAGCTGGCCCGGGACCGGGGAAGGCTGCTGAGCGTTTACCAGAACCGGCGTTGGGATGGTGATTTCCTGACGGTCCGAAAGCTGCTGGAAGACGACCGGGTGGGGCGGCTGGTGACGTTTGAATCGCACTATGACCGGTTTCGTCAGTTGCCGCGGCTGCACGCCTGGCGGGAGGATGGCGGTCCCGGTGGGGGCGTACTTTTCGATTTGGGGGCGCACCTGGTGGATCAGGCACTGGTGCTCTTCGGGGTCCCGGCATCGGTCTGGGCTCGAGTACGCATGGAACGCGAGGGCGCACGGGTGGACGATGCCTTCGACCTTTACCTGCACTACGCGGCGTCTCATGTGCCGGCAGAGCCTTCCGGCCTCAGCGTCTGGCTGCGCGCTACCTGCCTGGCGCGTGCTCCGGGAGCTCGGTTTACCCTCAACGGCACCCAGGGTACATTCCGAAAATTCGGCATGGATCCGCAGGAGGCCCACTTGCTCGCCGGAGATCTGTTTTCTTCCAAGCCCTGGGGAGTGGACGGTCCGGAGCACTGGGGAACGCTCACCCTCGATGAAGGAGGCGAGCCAATGGACACGCGCATCCCGACCGAGGCCGGAGACTACCGGGGCTACTACATCAATATTCGCGATGCCATCCATGGGAATGCGGCGCTGGAGGTCACTCCGCTGCAGGCGTGGAGGACCATGCGGGTGCTGGAGATGGCGGTAGAGAGCAGCCGCACCGGCAGCACGATCCCCTGCCATTGGAGCCAGGAACCGTAGTTAACGCTGGGGGCCATCAGCCGGCGGCTGGTGCTTATCGGTCAGCGTGTCCCCTACCTTGTCTGCCCCGGTCTTGGTTGCATTCACGGTCTTGTGGTAGCCGGTCTTGGTTCCGTGCACCGTTTTGTGATAACCGGTCTCAGTACCGGATTTGGTTTTGTTGTATCCCTTCTCGGTCGTGGACGCGGTCTTGTGATACGCGGTCTTCGTTCCGGACTTGGTTTTGTCATACCCCTTTTCGGTTCCGGCAGCGGTTTTGTGCGCGGCCGTCTTGGTTCCGTGGCTGATGCCGTGCCCGGCGCTGGTGGCAGCGTGCTTGGTGTCGGATCCGGCGTTCTTCATGTCCTGTTTTGCACCGGGGTCGGCGGTCTGAGCAAACGCGGCGGGAAGGACCAAGACGAGAACGGCGGACAGAGCGAAGGATCGTAAGCGGCCAGGGTTCATAGGTGTGTCTCCTTGCAGTTAATTGTTAGGATGCGCCTGGGGACGGGGCTGGGATGGGTTCGGAGAGATAAACGTGCAAACGCTTGGGATTCGAGGGTGGCAAAGACCGAGCAGTGGTACCCGAGATTTGTGTCTCATGAAGAGGGTCTGTTAGAGGCTCTTAGCTGCGTCGCGGCTTCGCCAGTCGTCGATGGCGTTGCGGATGGCGGCTGGGGCCAGGTTGCTGCAGCGCATCTTGTACTCAGGTATGCCGCCCAGAGCCTGGGCTACGGACGCTTCGGTAATGCCATACGCCTCTTCGACAGGCCGGCCTAACACCATCTCTGTCGCCATAGACGAACAGGCGATGGCGACCGCGCATCCCATACATTTGAACTTCACGTCCTGGATGACATTGTTTTCAATGAGCAGAGTGACCAACACGGTGTCGCTGTCGAGCGCGCTCTTGACCATCGACTTGCCGGAAGGGTTGACTACGCTGCCGACGTTGCGAGGGTTGGCGTAATGGGCGCGTACCTGCTCGCTATACAACGATAAGCCTCATGGTTGAAGCGTGCTGCAACGAAAGAATATGATACCGGTTCAAGGATGTTCACCGACCTCTATACCAAAGCGGCCGAATTTGCTTCCCGGGGCCAACCCTTCGCCATCGCGACCGTGGTCGGGGTGGAGGGTTCTTCCTCGGCTCGACGCGGCTCCAAAGCTATTATCGACCAGTTCGGCAAACTGGTGTTGGGGTGGGTAGGCGGAGGGTGCGCGGAGAGCGCGGTTCGCAGCGAGGCGCTGACCAGCCTCGAAACGGAGCGGCCACGGATGATTACCGTGGACATGAGCGATGAAGAACTTGGGGTCGGCATGCCCTGTGGAGGAACCATGGATATATTTATCGAACCGGTTCTGCCCAAGCCCGAACTCCTGATCGTCGGTCACGGCCGCATTGCCGAAACCCTGGCGGTGCTGGGCGACCTGATGGGCTTTTCCATCACCGTCAATGACCCTGCCGCCGACCGTACCGCATTCCCGCAGGCGCAGCGGCTGGTTACAGAAGACTTCGATCTCACGGAAACGCCGATCGGGCCCAAGAGCTTCGTGGTCATCGCCACGCAACATAAAAGGGACCATTTATGGCTGGAAAAGGCGCTCCAGGGCAATGCGGCCTATGTCGCCCTGATCGCCAGCCACCATCGGGCCCGGCTGGTGCTGGACTACCTTCGAGCCGGAGGAACGGCCGAGGAAAAGATCGCCACCGTATACGCGCCGGCGGGTCTGCATCTTGGCGCGTCGACACCCGAGGAGATTGCCTTGAGCGTGATGAGTCAAATGGTAGCTCTGCGTCGCGGAGGGACCGCCCTGCCTCTGCCACTGCATGAAGAGCGCGTAAGCAGAGACGGTTTTTCGACAGATGCGGTGATTCGCCAGTGCGAGGCGGACGTTACTCCCTGACAAAAAACTGCTTGAGCCGGTCGTAGTCCTCCTGAATGTCGAGGTCGAGCAGAATTCCCGGATCTTCTACTTCCACTTTAAAGATTGTGTCTAAGTGGTTGTTGAAAATGGCCCGGCATCCGGTGTCCCCTTCCAGGGCCATCACCTCGGAAAAGACGGAACGGCCGAGCAGCACCGGGTTGCCGCGGTTGCCTTGGTAGGAGGGGATAACTATCTGCGCCCGGCTTCCTCGATGCCCATCCATTATTTGACGCAGGGTTTGGGGTTGAATGAAGGGCTGGTCCCCAAGAAGGATGAGCGCAGCATCGCTCCGCGGATCGACATGGGAAAGTCCTTCGCGCAGTGAACTCGCCATTCCCTGCCTGTAGGCATGGTTAACCACAATCTTGAGGTTTTCGATGAGTGCTTGGGGAAGCTGCTGACGAATGGCTTCGGCCGATGCACCGAGCACGAGAACAATCTCATCGAGGCCGGCGGAACGAATGTTCTCGATCGTATGCGCCAACACCGTGGTCCCGCCCAGAGGCAGGAGCTGCTTTGGACGGCCCATGCGCGTGGATGTGCCGGCAGCGAGGACGACGGCGCTTACCCGGCCGTTTGAGGTGTCTGTCATGCCCTGCTCATGAAGAGCTCTCCTCTCCTTACAGTAGTATGGTGGACGATTTATTTCGAATGCGGAGATCGATGCTGCGCAAACCAAATTTGTCCGCGGTTCTTCTTTTGGTCATGCTCCTGGTGTTTCAGGGCCTAGCGCCGGACCTGCAAGCGCAAGGTCCGCCGCCGCCCACGCCCCAGCAGCTGGATCAACTCCTGGCGCCCATTGCGCTTTATCCCGACGCTTTGCTGGCGCAGATCACGACGGCGTCGACCAATCCGCAGGAGATCCTGGATTTTGATAACTGGCTGGGGCAGAACCACAACCTCACCGTGTCGCAGCTCACCGAGGCGGCCCAGCAACAGGGTTTTGATCCGGCCTTCATCGCCCTGGCAGGCTTCCCCCAGGTAGTCGAGATGATGGCGGGGAACATCGATGATTACGCCGCGATTGGGTCGGCGGTCACGGCAAATCAGGGAGAGGTGTCAGCGGCGATCCAGCGTTTGCGGGCGCAGGCGTATGCATCGGGCGCATTGCGGAGCACAGCGCAGCAACAGGTAGAGGTGCAGCAGGCTGGAGGCGCACCCATCTACGTGATCCAACCGGCGAATCCGCAGGTGGTGTATTTGCCGCAATATGATCCCACGGTGGTGTATACCAGCGGCGGTGCGGGGTTAATTACGTTCGGCATAGCTGTCGGCATCACCGCGCTTCTGGTCAGCCAGCCGTGGGGCTGGGGTGGCTGGGGATGGAACTGGGGAGGCCGGCGGATTTATTACAACCGCGGCCCGTGGGGTGGTTGGAACGGCGGCTACCGGCCGCCTCGCCCGTGGTATCGCCCTCGACCTGTGGTGTATCGCAACCGCCCGGGGTTCGGCGGCAATTGGGGCTACCGGCCGCCGAACTACCGTCCGCCCAGACCCATCAACCGCCCGGGAACCCGGCCGGGGTTCACCCATCCGATTAATCGTCCGGGAAATCGTCCGCCCGTAAACACCCGTCCACCGAATAACGGACGGCCGACCATCCAGCCTGTACGGCCTGGGACGCCGAACAACCGGCCGCCGCAGAAGCCGGTTACGGCCCGACCCTCGCCCGGGGTCAGGCCTCCCTCGACCCGCCCGGCGCCGCAGAACCGGCCCCCGCGACAGAGCCGACCACCACAGCACGACCGGCCGGCTTCTGCCCCGAACCGGCAGCCGGCGCCGCGCCCGCAAACCCGGCCGCCAGGCCCCCAGCGGCCGAGTGGAGGCGACCGGCGGTAGAGAACACGCGCTCCAGGCGAGGAGAAAAGATAATGTCTCATAAAATGGGTGATGAAGTGGATTTATGTATAGAATATGAGATGTTATGAAAGAGAAAGCAGATAGTCTTCTGCCTGCGCTGGGGAGGATACTTGGCCACTTTGGAGAGAGGCTGAAGGCTGCACGCCTGCGCCGCCGCTACTCGGCGGACCTGGTGGCGCAGCGTGCCGGCATTGCCCGGGCCACGTTATCCCGGCTGGAGCAGGGCGACCCTGGAGTCTCGTTCGGCAACTATGCGCGCGTGATGCAGGTTCTCCGGCTGGAACAGGATCTGGACCGGCTGGCCGCCGATGACGAACTGGGACGCAAGCTGCAGGATGCTGAGATCGGCACCCGGGCGCGGGCGCCGCGGCGGAAACCGCGGCTGGTCGAAGATGCCGGAGAATCCGGTCAACCAGGATGAGCGGCAGGCAGAGATCGGTGCAGGTCTATGTCGACGCCGAGGGGACGGTTGGCCCCGTGCTGATGGGCACGCTGCACGCCCAGAGCTCCGGCCGGCAGGAAGTGTTTTCCTTCGAGTACGCTCGGGAATGGCTGGCGAGTGAGGCAGCCTTCGCTTTCGATCCCGATTTGCAGTTGCTGGAAGGGGCGCAGTATCCCGCGCAGGCGCGCAGTACCTTTGGTATTTTTCTCGACTCAGCTCCCGATCGATGGGGGCGTTTGTTGATGCAACGGAGGGAGAATCTCCGTGCCAGGCAAGAGGAGCGCGGGGCACGGCGGTTGACCGAGTGGGACTATTTGCTGGGTGTTCATGACGAAACCCGACTCGGAGCGCTTCGCCTGCGACCGCTCACCGGAGGAGAGTTTCTGGACAGCGACGCCCGCATGGCAGCGCCTCCGATCACTTCTGTGCGTGAACTGCAGGCGGCCAGCGAAGGGCTCGAACGGCATATCGATGAGGAAGACCATCCGGATTATGCGCGATGGCTGAGCCAATTGCTGGCGCCCGGGTCGTCACTGGGTGGCGCTCGTCCTAAAGCCTCGGTGCGCGATGAGGCGGGACATCTTTGTATTGCGAAGTTTCCCAGCCGGGCAGATACACGGAATATGGCCGCGTGGGAGATGCTGGCCCACCGGCTGGCTGCGAAGTGCGGCATCCATTTGCCGGCGGCGCGATTGCTGGATACCGGCGATACCTTTTTAGTGAGGCGATTCGATCGAACTGCGAGCGGGAAGCGGAGAGCGTTTGTATCCGCGATGACACTTACCCAGCGGCGTGACGGTGAGCCGGGGGCAAGCTACCTGGAGTTGGTGGAGTTGCTGCAGCGGCAAGGCGCGGACACACTCGGCGATACCCATCAACTGTTTCGCCGCATCGTGTTCAGTATCCTGATCCACAACACGGACGATCATCTACGGAATCACGGCTTTTTTGTCGAGGATCGCGGGGTTCGCCTCTCCCCTGCATATGACATCAATCCCTCGGTTGATCGGGACGACCTGACCCTGGCTATCAATGAAACAGAGACTGCGTGCGATGTGGAGATTGCGCGCGCTGCTCACAGAATGTACGCGCTGAGCCTGAAAGAGGCGGACGGATTGATCGCGGAAGTGGCTGCGGCGGTGAAGACCTGGCGAGAGGAGGCGGAGGCATTGCGCATCCGGCGCTCGGAGCAGGATCAGATGGCTTCCGCGTTTGCTGCGTAGGTATAGGCGGCCCGTGTTTTGTCAGGGCGCAGACTTGGACCACGGGGGCACGATGCCGTTCATGCGGGCGTAGGCGACGGATTGGCCCATGTGTTCGTTGGCGTGGACGATGATGCGCAGATACATGCCATCGACGGTTACGGTTTTGCCGTCGATGCTGACCTTGCGCTGATAATCGGCCGGCTTTAACTGGGCGCGCGCGGCGGCGACCGCATCCAGCGAACGCTTCAACCAGTGGATGACGTCGGCCTTCCCGGTCACTGTCTTTTCCATGCTGACGGACACATCCGGTTCCTGGGCTCCGGTCACGCTCAGCAGATAGAAATTGGTGATCGCGATATGCATGTACACTTCGCCGATGGAACGGACTCCCGGGGCGGGACGCCAGGAGAACTTCTGCGGCGGCGTTGCTTCGGCAAGCGCTATCAGTTGCCGGGAAACGTGGCTCCACTCGCCGTCATAGCCTTCCCAGAGGCCTTCGTTCTGAGCGTGTAAGGTTGCCGCGCTCAGGAGCGCGCATAACAGAAGTGTTTTCAGGTGTTTCTCCTCTTCGGAAATAGGTGTCGCTCGGGGCGGCCCCTTGGGAAGTTCGCCTAGTTTAATGTTTTCGCCATATTGGTGGCTTGATTTATCGTTTTCGTGTTGACTTTAGTGGTTTTGGCCGCAGGCAGAATATCTCTACGAAGCGGCCGCAGAGACAATTCGCAAAGACCTTCGAGAAGAAATCGAGTTCCTTGAAGTATTCGACAAGTCGATGGCGGCGGTGCAGGACATTGTAGATAAGCCGAACGCGCGAGCTTCATCCCTGATTCGATTTGTCTTACAGAATCACGGCACCCTCTCCAAGAACAAACGCCGTCAGTTTGCTGAACTGGAAGACGATGAATTGGCTCGCATGGAGGAAGCGATTCGTTCCACAGGCCGTGCGACGGACACGCCCCCAGCTGAACGCTAGCAGGGAGACTTTATTTCGCTCGACGTGCCTCCCGCAGCGGGAACGTAGCAGTTCCGGGTGTAGTCCATCACCATGCGGTCGGCGCTGAAGCGCCAGCCCAGGGTGCGGATGGTCCGCTTCATGCGGGTGATCCAACCGCGCGGGAGTCCGTCCTTGTCGCGCTGGTAGTAGAGGGGGATCACTTCGTCGAGCAGGACACGGTACAGGTCTTCGCCGTCGCGGGTGTCATGGACATCCAGCTTGGAGTGGGTTCTGCCGCCTCCGATGGCGAAGCCGTTGAGGCCGTCATAGGCTTCTGCCCACCAGCCGTCTAATACGGACAGATTCAGGCCGCCGTTGAGTACCACCTTCTGCCCGCTGGTACCGGAGGCTTCGAGTGGGCGCCGGGGATTGTTCAGCCAAACATCGACACCCTGCACCAGGTGACGGCCGACATTGATGTCGTAGTTCTCGATAAAGACAAACTTGTCTCCGAATTTGGGGTCGCGCATCATCTCGGCGATCTGCTGGAGTACCAGTTTTCCGGGCTCATCGTGAGGATGAGCCTTGCCGGCAAAGAGGAACTGCACCGGACGCTTGGGATCGTTGACCATCGAGGCCAGTCTCTCGATATCAGCCAGAATCAGGTTGGCTCGTTTGTAGGTAGCAAAGCGGCGCGCGAAGCCGATGGTGAGCGCGTCCGGAGAGAGTACCTTGCCCAGGCGGAGCAGGGTCTCACTGGATTCGCCGCGACGTTCGGCTTGTTCGCGCGCGCGTCTGCGGACAAACTCGATGAGCTGCGATTTGAGCGCGAGATGGGTTTCCCAGAGTTCGCCATCGTCGAGGTTCTCGACCGGCTCCCAGGTGCGCAGCCAGGAGCTCTTACCCTGCCAGCCGACGCCGAGATGACGATCGTAAAGACGCGACATTTGGGGCGCGAGCCAGGATGGGACGTGGACCCCGTTGGTGATGTGGCCAATGGGCACCGCGTCTTCGGGCTTGCCGGGAAACAGGCCCTTCCACATGGCTCGCGAGACCTCTCCATGGAGAGAGGAGACGGCATTGGCGCGGCGGGAGAGCAGCAGGCCGAGCACAGTCATACAGAAGGGTTCATGCTGATTGTTGGGATTTTCGCGGCCAAAACCCATCAGTCTCTGTTGCGTAATGCCCAGTTGGTCGCGCAGTGGGCCCAGGTGTTCTTCGATGAGCTCGACAGGAAAGCGGTCATGGCCTGCCGGCACCGGGGTGTGGGTGGTGAAGATCACTTCCCGGGGAATCAGGTTGGCGACGGTGTCGAAGTCCAGGCCTTCTTCCTGCATGCGATCCCGAACCGCCTCGAGCACGGCGAACCCGCTGTGACCTTCGTTGAGATGGAGGACGCCGGGAGAAATGCCCATGGCCTTGAGCGCGCGAAAACCACCGACGCCCAGGAGCAGCTCCTGCCGAATGCGCGTCCGAGCGTCTCCGCCGTACAGGCGGGAACTCAGGTCGAGATCCTCGGGCGCGTTGCCCGCGACTTTGGAGTCGAGCAAGAGAAGATCACAACGGCCGACCTTGACTCGCCAGACCTTAGCGCGAATGGAGCCGCCGCGGGTTTCAATTTCGATCACCACGGGTTCCCCATTTTTTCCGATGGCTAGTTGCATGGGGAGTTGGGTGACGTCTGTCTGGAGGTATTCTTCGCGCTGCCAGCCATCCTGGTCCAGGCGCTGGAGAAAGTACCCTTCGCCGTAGAACAAGCCGACGCCGACGAGGGGAATCCCCAGGTCGGAGGCACTCTTAATGTGGTCTCCAGCCAGAACACCGAGGCCGCCGGAATAAATGGGCAGCGATTCGTGCAAGCCGAACTCGGCGGAAAAGTAAGCTACGGGATGAGGCCGGAGGACACCTGCGTTCATGGAGCCCCAGGTGCGATCGGCGTGTAAATACTCCTGCTGCCGCCGGTACACATAGTTGATGCGGCTATGCAACCCCAGTTCGGCGGCCCGGCTCTCGATTTCTGCTACCGGCATCTCGTTGAGCAGCGCGATGGGATTCTGATTCAGCTGCCACCAGCGGGTGGGATTGAGGTCGCGAAATAAGCTGATGCAGTCGTAGTCCCAACACCAGGAGAGATTGCGGGCCACCGACCACAGGCGCTCCTGGACCGGGGCAATGAAACGATCCAGAGTGCGCGCCTCGCTGACGACGGGCGCGACCTGGCCGGCGGCCTCGGACAACATGCGGATTTCGCTTTCCCGGAAGATTCTGGGCTCTTTGGTTTGCACCACAAGCACGCCCTGCAGGATGCCACGGTCAATCAGCGGGACGCCGAGGAAGGAGTGGTACACCTCTTCGCCGGACTCCTTGAAATATTTGAAGCGGGGATGATTTCTGGTGTCCTCGACCGCGACCGGCAAGACCCGCTCCGCGACCAGGCCGGTGAGGCCTTCGCTGAGGGGCATGCGGAGGGAGCCGATGCATCGCGGATGGAGACCGAGGGTCGCAGCTAAGACCAGGTTGGATCGATCCGGCTCGAGCAGGTAAGCGGAACACACATCTGTCCTGAACCGGGTGGCGATCAGGGCGACTACGTTCATGAGGGTGTCGGCGGCTTTGCCTCCCTCTTCGGTGAGGCTTGTGATTTCTTCCATGGTCAGGACGTGAGTCGCATCAGTTTCTTCGTAGGATTGGGTCACCGGGATCCCCTCGCGTTTTGTCTATTTCCCAATGCAATCGTGCCAGGCCCGGTGAATATGACCTGTGATCCCAAGATTCGTTTCGCGGCGAACCGTGTTTGCTTATTGAAGAATAGACTAGGCCTCCCGTCAACCCCCTTAAAGAGCCGCTTATCCCTGACCTAGGTAACGATTCATAGCGTTTAGCCTGGGGACGGCCTTCCCTGCGGAAGGCCGTCCTTACTGTTTCACTGCTGTGAAGCGCCGAAACCGGGCCCGGTCCGCCGTGCTCCCCGAGATTTCATCCCTTGTTGTACCAGGGTGCGCTGTCTGTCAGACATAGCAACCCTGGGAACTGCCTCCGTCCGGGGAGCTCGCACGAACCCGCCCAAATTGGGAATTAACACGAAAGCAGGATCGGTATTTGTATTTGGGTCGACCGCGTACCCGGCGATGATCCCGAGATCGTCGATGTTGGCTGCATAGTTCAGTACCAGGGACGAGTTCGAGGAGATGAGGGTGTTCAGATCGGTCATGCTGCCGTTTTGCCAAAGGAAGGCGCGGCAGTTGAAATTCACGTCGCAAGAGACCCCAGCGACTTGGCCCAGATTATTGATGGAATTGCCAAAGCTGTACATGTCGCCGGGAAGTGTACCGAGGTCCTGCATGACTCCCTTTTGCCACAGGAAAGCATGCTGGACCGTATCACCAGCAAGATCGGAGCCGCCGGTAATTTGACCCAGGTTGTTGATGGCTACGGGCTGGTGATTCTTAGTCCCGCCAAGATTGCCGAGGTTGGTCACCTTGCCATTTTCCCAGAGCACGGCGTGCGCGGCCGGATTGTTGAGACAGTCTCCCGTCGAGCCGACGATCTGACCCTGATCGTTGTTGGCATTCGCAAGTCCGTCGGAGTCGCCGGAGAACAAGGCGAGTGCGTTGACTTTGCCATTCTGCCAAACCGCCGGCAGTGCATGCTGGACTTGATAGAAGGGCTTCTGCGGCTGGCCACCGACCAGGCAACCTGGATCGTGACTCGCGGTCAGAGCCTGCCCGACCACCTGTCCAAGATCGTTGTTGCCAAAGGCAATGCCGGAGGTGCCGCCAAGGGTTGGGAGTGCGACTTCACGCCGGTTCACCAGAGTGAAGGGGAGGCAAGTGAGGCGGGTGCCCTTTAAACAAAAATCCTGCGCCAACCGATCGGGCTTGGCCGTTTCTGCAAAACCGGAGAGATTGCCGAGCACAGCGCTATTCGGACCTCCCAAGGTGCCCAGGTCTTTGGTCCCATTCGGCCGCCAGAGAACAGCGTGTTGCGCGACGTCGCCAGTCACCGTGGCATAGCCCGCCACGAACCCTTGCAGGCTCAGGGTCTGGGCGTTGGCGAACGCTCCGCCGAGGGGCGTACCTAGATTGATGACGTCGTAACTAAGGCTCGTGGAAGCGGGTTGCTGGCCGAGGGCTACGCCCAACGAAGGGGAGAGCGTGGCTAGTAACGCCACTGGCAAAAGCATTTTTGGGTTCATTGTGTTTTCCTCGTGGTTTCGGTACGTACGCAAAGTTGCACACAACGAGGGTCAAAGCTGGGATCAAACGGGCTCCTTGATCACTGCGAGCTGCAAATGGGTCAATACGACAGCGTTCTAACGATAGTCCAGCGTTTTTGATGGGTCTACTGGCTGCTATGGGTGATCACCGGCAACACCAGGTGCGAGGGCATGCCTGGAGTGCAGAATATGCGCTGGGTTGCTGGAACATAATCGGTTGCTGTCGCCTGATAGATGCTGGGCACGAATTTTTGCGGGTTGCGGTCGATGACTGGGAACCAGGTGGATTGCACCTGCACCATCATGCGGTGGCCCTTAAGAAAGACGTGATCGTGATCGCGCAGGGGAATGTCCCACTGCTGTGGTTGATTGGCTCGCAGCGCCGAGGGTTGCTCGTAGCTGTGAAGATAGCGGCCGCGGCGTACCTCCATCGCGATTGGCAATTCATATCCGTTCATGGAGTTCGCGTAGGCGGTGTTGGCCTCGATGGCGCTCTTCTGGCCTTTCTCCGGATAGACGTCGATCAACTTGACGATGAAGTCGGAGTCGGTGCCGGAGGTGGAGGCGAACAGGGTGGCCGCGATGTCTCCGGTCACGACGACATCATGATCGAGGGGCGCACTCACAAAGGTCAGCACGTCGGGGCGATGATCGACGAAACGCTGGTCGGCAACTTCCCAGGATCTCCATTCCGGCTGAGGATAGGTGGGGGAGATGGGGCGCGCGCGATAGGGCACAGGATTCGCGGGATCGGAGATGTATTGGCGGTACGCGGGGCCGGCGCCTGGGGGCGCGTCGAAGGAAAGAGTTCCGTCGGCATGAAGGTAGAGGTTGGTCGGCTTCGCTTGCTTCGGGGGCCACTCGGCGTAGGTGTGCCAGGTGTTGGAGCCGGTCTGGAAAGTGGTGACTTGCCAGGCGGGCTTTTCTCCTTCGCCGTGGAGGTAGTAGCGGAAGAAGGGGGCCTCGAATGTTGCGCGAAATTCGAGGGCGGTTTTGTGGCCGCCGAAGGGGACGGTGCCGATGCTGATCTCCGACGGGCGCTCTGCCATTCGCCGTGGTACCAGGGGCCGGCGACCATGAAGTTGGTGTTGTCCGGGTCGTGTTGCTGCGCGTGGCGGAAAATTTGCCAGGGGCCCCAGGGATCTTCCTGATCCCAGAACCCGGCGACGTTGAGGTTGGGGACGGTGGAACTGTGCAGCTGGTTGACCCAGGCTTCTTTCTTCCAGAACTGGTCGTAGTCGGGATGGCGCATGACGTCGTTCCAGTAGGGAAGGTTCCGTGGAGATATTTCGCATTGGATTCGTGAGGGGACCGAGTTTGAGATACCAGTCGTAGGTGTCGTAGGTGTCGAAGTCGAAATGCTTGTTCTTGTTTTTGTCGGATTGCTCCATGACGGAATACTCGAAGGCGTAGCTTTCGCGTAGCGCGCCGTAGCGATGATGTCGTCGTTCATCCATTGATCGACCGGCGAGGCCTGCTCGCTGATGGCCTTGAGCGCGGGATGGGGATGGAGCAGGGTGAGGCCGGCGGTGAGCCCGTTATAGGAGACGCCGTAGATGCCGACTTTGCCGTTGTTGTTGGGGACGTTTTTGACGAGCCAGTCCGATGGTGTCGTAGGCATCGTTGGTTTCGTTGGGTTGCTTGGGATCGTTGGGGTCGTAGTGCGAGGTGAGGAGAAAGGCGCCTTCGGATTTGAATCGGCCGCGCAGATTTTGCCTGACGAAGATGTATCCGTCGGCGGCGAGTTCCTTCCAGCTGTCCGGTACCCAGTCGGCGCCATTTTTCTCGGCGGCTTTGTCGAAGTCCTGCTGCGTGGGAACGCCGTAGGGAGTGCGCGTGAGCAGGATGGGTAGGGGCTGGGTTTGATCTGGCTTTGGCGATGACTACGGTTTGCAGGCGAACGCCGTCACGCATGGGGACCATGAATTCCTGCACGCGGTAGTTGCTCCTTGCGGGTTGTCTGCGCATGGGTGATGAGGAAGGAGGGGCAGAGGAGAACCGCGTACAGAAGGATGCGCATGATGTTTAGAGGTTATAGCGAAGCGAAACCGTGGTGAGCGAAAAACATTTCCAGGAATGGTCCGCGGAACTGCAGATCCCTCGGCTTCCCCGGATTTCCTGTCGAGAGTTGCGGCTTCGGTCAACTGCCTGTGGTTCTCTTTAAGGAGAACCACATAAGTAGTTGCCAGTCAGAGCGGTGAGGTAGGAAATCCGGGTTCGCCTCCTAATGAACAAAATGTGTCCGGAGATAGAAACAGTGGTGTCGGGGGACAAATAGGCTCGGTTTGAATTGGCGGTATGTTTGCCCTTGGGAATCGGGGAGGGATCGAGGCGCACCGCAGGTTCCTCGCTTCGCTCGGAATGACAAATAGGAGAGGGTTGTTGAAAGGGAGAGGGCTGTTGCCAAGGGAGAGGGCACTCGTGTGTCGAAGGGACCCGATGTCTCCCAGTTCATTCCTCTCTTAACTTGCCGCAGGCTTGCCACAGGCAAGTCGCTTGCTCGGGATGACAAAACGGAGAGGGTAGTTGTAAGGAAAGGGTGGTTGCTGGAGGAAAGGTCTTGCGTCAGGGGAGAGGGGTTGTGCCAGCGGAGGCGCCACGCCTTGTCCACCAACTGCCGCCTTGTCCTTACGACTACACTCTCCTTGTTGTCATCCGGAGCGAAGCCGAGCGATCTGCAGTTCTCAAGAGCCGTATTCCACTCCGGGGACAAGGTCGGGGTCGAGGGCGGTGCGCGCTTTGCGCAGCGCCCGCTGATAGAAGAATAAGGCGGCTCCAAAGACGATGAGGCAGGCGGCGATGAGCTTGCCTTCGAAGATCCAGACCGAGTTGACCTGGCGCGAGGGGATGAAGGCGACAATCAGGCCGACGAAGGTTACTCCCAGGCCCGATACGGCGTTGGCCGTCAGATAGGCTTTGTTGGCGTTGAGTACCGCGCCCTTGCTCCAGGTGTGCTTGAGGAGGGCCAGGAACATGTAGGCCGAGGGCGCCAGTTGGAGGATCACGGCCAGATCCAACATCGTCAGATAGGCTTCGCCTACGGAGACACCTAAGAAGCTGGAGCCGATCAACAAGGAGGATAAGACGGCGAAAAGGATCAGGCTCACATAGGGGGTGTGATAGCGGGGATGCAGGCGGCCGATGATGGGGGGCAGATAGCGATCGACTCCCGCGACAAAGGGCAGACGCGCGGCGCCGCTAAACCAGGCGGAGGCGGTTCCCAGGATAGCAATGCACTCGAGCAGGGCCAGGGGAGCGACCACGCCGGCTAATCCGGTTCGGGAACTCATGACGTTGATGGCCTGCAGGACGCCGGAGAGCACACCGATTTCTTTTTGCGGCATCGCGATCAGCATCGATAACGTGGTGCCGAAGTAGATGAAGCCGGCAATGAGTCCTCCGAGGAGGATGGAGATGGGCAGGTTGCGTTTAGGATCACGGATCTCATCGCCCATGATGGAAGCCAGGTCTAGACCGATGAGGCTGTAACAAATGGTGCCGAAGGCAGCGAAGAGGCGCCAGTCATGGAAACCGGTGTGCAGATCGGCGGGATGAAGAGCGCTCCCATTGTGATGGAGAGTGAGGATGGCCAGCAGGCAGATCATGACCGCCCCGCCGATGGTGCCGACGGCGCCCAGATTGTTGATCCACTTGCCCAGGGAAAGTCCACGGATGTTCAAGGCGAGCAGGAAGAGAATGATGAGAAATGAGGCGAGGCCGGTGAAGGCATGGCTATCGGCGAGCTTTTGGATTTTTGGTCCGGCTACGTAGACAGCGACTCCGACGCAGGAGAGCACCACGGTGGGCAGATAGACGACGTTCGAGAGCCAGTAACACCAGCCGGCAAGGAAGCCGTGTTCTTCACCAAAGCTACGTTTGGCCCAGAGATAGATGCCTCCTTCGCCGGGCCACTTCTGGGCTAATTCGGTGACCGCAGCGCCCTGCGGCCAGAAGAAGCAGGCGAGAGCCAATAGCCACAGCCACAGTGTCACTGGGCCGGAGGAAGAGATGGCCGGGATCATGTTCAGATTGGCGACCGCCACCACGAAGAGCAGCACCAGGTCGCGGCGACCTAGCACGCGGTCCAGGCCGGGTTTTTTACCGGGTGCCAGCGGCCGCATGGCGCTCCCTTCGGATGAAGGCGCGAGGTGAGGCGCCGGTCCAGACTTTGAAGGCGCGGGAAAGCACGGCAGTTTCAGCATAACCCACGGTGTGGGCGACGGCAGTAACGGTGGCGGAGCGGTCCTTGATCAGAGATTCGGCGAGGGTGCGGCGCTGGTCGCGGACCAGGCTGCGGAAGGTGGTGCGCTCCTCAGCCAATCGGCGCTGGAAGGAGCGGGCGGAGAGGCCGAGTTCCTGGGCTATGGAGGGCAGACTCAAGGGGCCGGACCCGAGGCGCCGGGCGATCAGGTAGTTGACCTGGAGGGCGAAAGTCTCCGGTTCCCTGCTCTCCCTGGCCAGATCGCGCAGATGACGCTCCATGAAGGGCATCATGGAGCGGTCGGAAGAAATGCCGGCGCGGGCGAGATCGCCGGTGCGCATGATCAGGCGGTTTACATTTTGGCTGAAGAAGACGGGCGCGTGCAGGGCCTGGGTGTAGGCTCTCCTGTTGCCTGGAGGGCCAGCGTGTTCGAAGTGAACTTCCATGGGCGCCCATTGGTCACCGAGAAAGTTGCGTATGAGGCTGCAGATGGAGGCCATGGAGTACTCAGCGTCCTGGCGGCGCGGGCGCAGAGAGGGATCTGCTATCTGATAGATGTAGTCGGCGGTGTTGTCGCCGGCGATCAGCTCGACGCGGGTGGCGCTCTGCCAGACGCTGACGTAGGCGGATAATTGAAGTAATGCCTGGCGGAGATTGGCCGAGGCCTGAAAGATGAACCCCAGCGGGCCTAACAGCTCCGGCCGGAAGGCCTGGCCCAGTCTGAGCCCGAGAAAGGGATCGCGGAGTAGGAGAGCGGCCTGCTCGAAGAGTGCGACGTATTTGCCGAGCGGGATTAATTGATAGGGGTCGATGGGGGCCTGGGGCAATGCATGGCCGCGCAGAAGTGCGGCTGGATCGTGACCCTGCGTACGAATTGCCTCAAGGATGGGCTCGAGGAGATTGGCGCGGATGGTTGCATACGTGAACGGCGAGTGCGTGAACGGCTGCATGTCTCGAATCACCTGCGGTTCGCTGGAGAGGTCCTGTAAGGGGTCCGGGAAAGCCGCGGCGACATGGCCGTTGGCGTAAGTTATCAACAAAGTGGCGCGAATAGCAATGATAAAAATTGGCGGGCGGGCGAGCATGATGCATGACAGCGTTTCCGCCGGAGCTGCGGAAAAATGCGATCGGGATGTGGCAGATCGTGTTTTTTGTGATCGCCGCCGCTGCGCCGCTCACCGGGATGCTGGGGATTATTCCGGTGGATATCCGGTTGGGCAATGGCGCTGGTGTTCCCGGGGCATTCGTCATTGCGGGTCTGATTCTGCTGATCTTCAGCGTTGGCTATGCGGCGATGAGCCGGCATGTGGTCAATGCGGGCGCGTTCTATGCGTACCTGGCACAGGGGCTGGGTCCCCACTTCGGTGTGGGCGGGGCGTTCGTGGCCGTGGTTTCGTACACCACCATGCAGGTGGGAGTGTATGCGCTGTTTGGATTTTTTTGTACCGTCATCGTGAGTCCTCTGCTGAGAGTTCCGTTGCCTTGGTTCGCGTATAGCTTGGTCGCGATCGCGTTGGTGCAGTTTTTAGGCATGCGTAAGCTGGACCTGAGCGGTTGGGTGCTGGGGCTGTTTATCTCGCTGGAGATGGGGATTCTGCTGGCGCTGAGTTTCTCCATTGTTTGGCATGGGGGAGGGCCGCAGGGATTTAATGTGCGGCCGTTTGCTCCGCGGGTGGTGTTTGGCGGGCATCCGGGGATTGCGATTATGTTTGCCCTGGCGTCGTTTGTGGGGTTCGAGGCGACGGCGATCTATGGGGAAGAAAGCAGGAATCCAACGCGGACGGTTCCGCTGGCTACGTATGCCGCGGTTTCTATCATCATGGTGTTTTTTGCGTTTACCACCTGGGCCATTATCAGCTCGTATGGGGTGGATCGTGTGGTCGCGGCGGCGTTTGCGGACCCGGGGAATTTCTGGTTTGCCAAGAGCGATGAGTATCTTGGGCGGGTGGGGACCGGGATCATGCGAGCTTTGCTGCTCAGCAGTATCTTCGCTTGCCTGCTGGCTTTTCATAACACGATTACCCGCTACTTGTACGCGCTGGGACGGGAGGGTTTGTTGTGGGGATTTCTGGCTGGGATTCATCCGCGACATCAGTCTCCTTATAAGGCGAGTTATGCGCAGACGGGATGCGCAGTGGTGGGGGTGTTGGGGTCGTTTCTGAGTGGGGCGGATCCGCTGACGGTGGTGTTCAGTTGGACTTCTGCGTTGGCCACGATCGGGATCGTGGGGCTGCAGTTCCTGGTGAGCGCGGCGGTGATTGTTTTCTTTCAGCGGAACGGTTTGGATAAGCGGGTGTGGAACACCGTGGCGGCTCCGGTGTTGGGGATGGGTGGGCTTGGTTATGCGATGTATTTGTTGGTGATGAACTTGCCGGCGCTGAGCGGGAGTGAGAATGGGTTGGTGCGGAGTTTTCCGTGGATTATGCTGGCAGTGTTGTTGTTGGGGATGGGAGTTTCGGTGGGGTTGTCAAAACGGGGTGTGCGGGTTCGGTTGGACCAGGTCGTGGATGAGGTTTGAGGGGTAGAGTTTGAGGGTTGGAGTTGTGGTATCCCACATCTCGCGAAAAACGAGCGAGATGTGGGGCACCCGTCATTAGTCAATCCGATAGAGTTTGAGAACCTGTGCATTCGGAGGATAGGTTATGAGTGTTGCGGCGTTTACACCGGTGGTTGGAGATGGGCAGATGCCTATGGGACAGAACGGGCATCCGCTGGATCCGTTGAGCGTGGGGGAAATCCAGAAGGCTTGCGCGTTGGTCAAGGCGAGCAAGGGCCTGGGCTCCGAATGCCGCTTCGCTATGGTTCATTTGCATGAGCCGGCTAAGGCCGATGTGCTCGGGTATCGGGATGGAGATTCGTTCGAACGCCTGGCGTTCCTGATGATCTTCAACGCAACCAATGGCGAGACGCATGAGGCAGTGGTGAACCTTACACTTGGGACCCTGGTGTCCTGGGTGCAGCATTCCACCGAGACGACTCCGTTTGGACAGCCTCCGGTGTTGGTGGAGGACTTCTTCAATTGCGACCGCATTGTGAAAGCGGATGAGGGTTGGCGAAATGCAGTGAAGCGGCGCGGCCTGACCGATGAAGATATCAAGCTCGTGCAGGTGGATCCGTTTTCCGCTGGGAACTTTGGCTTCCCTCTCGAAGAAGGTAAGCGGGTCGTGCGGGCGGTGAGCTACTATCGCAGCGCGTTGACGGATAACGCCTATTCCCACCCCATTGAAGGAGTGGTCGCGGTGGTGGACCTGATCGCCAAGCGAGTGCTGCAGTTGGTGGACGATGAGGTGGTGATTCCTGTCCCTAAGACGAAACATAACTACGATCCGGCATCGCTGGGTACGCCGCGCGAAGATTTGAAGCCGTTGCATATTTCACAGCCCGAAGGACCAAGCTTCTCGGTCGATGGTTGGGAGGTGAAGTGGCAGAAGTGGAGCTTCCGGGTAGGGTTCACTTCCCGCGAAGGATTGGTGCTGCATCAGTTGGGCTTCGACTCGCGACCGCTGGTGTACCGGGCGAGCGTGACGGAGATGGTGGTTCCCTATGGCGATGCAACCAGCAGCCACTTCTGGAAGAACGCGTTTGATTGCGGCGAGTATGGACTGGGTAAGCTGGCTAACTCGCTCGAGCTGGGATGCGATTGCCTGGGGTTGATCCACTACTTCGATTTTCCGATGGTGGAGGATGAGGGCACCGTCACGGTGATGAAGAACGCCGTGTGCATGCATGAGGAAGACTACGGAGTTCTGTGGAAACACTTTGACTTCAGGACCGGGTTGCACCAGGTGCGCCGTTCCAGGCGATTGGTGATCAGCTTTTTCGCCACTGTGGGTAATTACGATTACGGCTTCTATTGGTATCTGTATCAGGATGGGACGATCCAGTTGGAGGTGAAGCTTACGGGGATTATCCAGACGGCAGCCATCGCGCCGGGTGAAGATTATCCTTACGGCGGAATGGTGGGCGAAGGACTGGGCGGTCCCAATCACCAACATTTTTTCTGCGCCCGGATGCACATGATGGTGGATGGCGAAGGCAACAGTGTGACTGAACACGAATATCATCCTCGGCCCTGGGGAACGGACAATCCCTACGGGAACGTGTTCGATGTGACCGGGAGGACCTTGAGCCGGGAGCTGGACGCGTGCCGCGAGGCCGATGGACGTACGGGACGGTTCTGGAAGATTATCAATCCGAACCATCGCAATGCGGTGGGTAATCACCCGGGCTACAAGTTGGTGGCCCAGGCGAGCCCGGTGCTGCTGGCTCAACCAGGGAGCGCCATAGCGAAGCGCGGCGGGTTCGCCAGCAAACACCTGTGGGTCACGCGCTTTGCCGAAGAAGAACGGTATGCCACTGGGAACTATCCCAATCAACATGCAGGAGGCGATGGCTTACCTGCGTGGGTGCAGCAGAACCGGTCTATTGAAAATGAGGACATCGTGGTTTGGCACAGCTTCGGCGTCAGCCATGTATGCCGGCCGGAAGACTTTCCCATCATGCCTGTGGAATACACGGGCTTTATGTTGAAGCCGAATAACTTCTTTTCTGCCAACCCGGCGATGGATTTGCCCGGCGAAGCCAATGGGCATAGCATGCGCCACGAAGAGCGGACTGGATCGTGCTGCGGCGGATGAATAAGCGTTGACTTTGCTTGCCTCGTTCGCTATCTTTGGTTCATCTTCGCGATAGCCCTGTCGCTAACTCGCGGTTCCAGTCATGGGACTTGCAGTCAATGAATTACCCTCGCGCAACGTGCCCGCGTGGGCCCAGCATAACTCGAAAAACCAGGCTCCCAGTCTTCTTTCGGCCCGCTGTCTGAAGTTGTTTCAGCTTAGGACCTAATTGTTTCCTCGTCCCTTTGGATGAGGGCGGCGCAGTGTTTCTTGAGGGAGTTGCCTGCCTCCCGGAGGTTATACCGAAGTGTCTCTTTTCCGTTCGCTTGTTCGTGTTTCAACGTTCGCGTGTCTCGCTGGGCTCCTCTTTTCACTGCCTGCTGTCGCGCTCCCGCCCACGGTTCACCATCCCCTCGACGCGCTCACCCCTGCGGAGTATTGGGTTATCTATAAGGCGGTTCGGGATGCGGGGCATACCGAAGAGAAGACGCTTTTCTCGAGCGTGCTGTTACACGAGCCGGATAAGCAGTACGTGCTGGCATGGAAGCCCGGCGATCCCATCGAGCGTAAGGCGGACGTGGTGCTGTATTACAAGGGGAAGTCTTATGCGGCGTTGGTGAATATCTCGACGGCTAAAGTGGAATCGTTTGAAGAGTTGAAGAGCGCGCAGGCTCCTTATACGACTACGGAAGAGCAGGAAGTGAACGATGCGATCAAGCATGATCCGCGCATCGTGGACGCTCTGAAGAAGCGCGGCATCACTGACCTGAATTTGGTCACTTGTTACGCAACGCCTGGCGGGTACATTGCTCTGCCCGAGCAGGACGGACGGCGCATCGGTTGGGGCGGTTGCGAATACAACATCGACTCGGAGAACGGGATGGAGGATCGCGAGGTAGGCGGCATCTTCTTTACCGTCGATATGGCGAGCAAGAAACTCACGCGGTTTACCGACTACGGCGTTTCGCCCATGCCGCCGGTCAGCGAGCTCTACGATGCGGACGGCGGTCCCGCGGTGGCAGGGACCAAACCGATCATGATCTCGCAGCCGGAAGGCCCTAGCTTCACCATTAAGGATGGCGAAGTGAGTTGGCAGAACTGGCATTTCCGTTTTCGCGTGGATCCGCGGAGTGGTCCGGTCATCAATGTGGCCTCACTCGATTACCACGGGAAGCGGCGGTCGGTGTTGTATGAGGGTTCTCTTTCGGAGATGTATGTGCCTTATATGGATCCGGAAGAGACGTGGAATTCGCATGTGTTTCTGGACTCCGGCGAGTACTTCATGAACACCGGACTGGGGATTGCCAAGCCGTTGCAGAAGGGTGTGGATTGTCCGGATTACGCGAGTTACTTCAGTGGCACGTTCTTCCACGAGAATGGAACTCCGTTCATTCGCCCGCAGCTGGCTTGTATGTTCGAGCGGACCTCGGGCGATCCGGCGTGGCGGCATTGGGAGGATACCGGGCCGGTCGGCAGACCCGGCCGTGAGCTGGTTTTCCGCACCATCGCAGTTGTGGGTAACTACGACTACATCCTCGATTGGCGGTTTGAGCAGGAGGGAGCGATTACGGTTGCGGTCGGCGCTACCGGTGAACTGGAAGTAAAGCCGGTGAAGGACAAGATGGCGTCGGACAACATGTCGAGCGCGATCATGGGCAAAGACGCTGAGGGCGAAACGGTGGCGTTTGGTCACCTGGTCGCACCGTACACCGATGGCGTGGATCACGATCATTTTTTCTCCTTCCGGCTGGATCTGGATGTGGATGGGCCGGAGAACAGCTTCATGGTGGACAAGCTGGTGCAATACAAACTGCCTCCGACGAGTGCTCGCAAAACCATATGGGCGATGAAGCCCGACTGCATCTCCACCGAGGGTTTGGCGATGCAGAACATCAGCATGGAACACCCGGCAATGTGGCGGTTTACCAGTTCAACGGCGAAGAACGACCTGGGTTATCCGACCAGCTTCGAGATCATGCCGGGATTGACCGGGGCTTCGCTGCTATCAAAGGAGGACTGGCCACAGAAGCGGGCCGGGTTCTCGGATCATCAGCTTTGGGTGACTCCCTATAGTCCTAAAGAGAGGTATGCCGCGGGTGTTTATGTGTCCGGGAGCAAAGGCGAGGATGGTTTGCCCGTTTGGGTGAAACAGAATCGCAGCATCATGAACACGGATATTGTCGCGTGGTACACGATGGCTTTTCATCACGTGCCCCGGCCTGAGGATTGGCCTCAGATGCCGACGATGTGGCATGACTTTACGATGCGTCCGTTTGATTTTTATTCGAAGAGTCCTTTGATGGATTTACCGATGCAGCCTTGAGGGTTTGAGGGATGGAGCTGTGGTATCCCACATCTCGCGAAAAACGAGCGAGATGTGGGGCACCCGTCGAGTAGTTTCTGGGACAGATCTTGAGGGAGAGCGCTAGTGCCCCCTTGATTTCTTTTCGGGACTGGTTTTTTTGGCGAAAGGTTCTTACTGCTTACGCTTTGTCTTGAAGGACAAGGTCCGGGAGATCTGTCTTTGCGATTGCTTTTTCGGTGACGGGTTGGGGAGAAGGATTTGTGGTCTCCCCTCCCTCTTTTTTGCGGGACGGAATTTACGGATAGATCAGCGACGGTTACAAAACTTCTGGAGGTGAGCTATGGCTGGTTCCAATGTTTGCAAGCGGGCGCTGGTGGGCCTGCTGGCTTGCGTCTTGTCGTCGGGCATATCAGCATTCGCCCAATCCACGTTTGGATCGATCATAGGCACGGTGAAGGATCAATCGGGATCAGTCGTGCCCGGCGCCACGGTTACCCTGGTGAACAAGGGGAGCTCCGCGACGCACACGACGACAAGCAGTTCTTCCGGAAACTACGAGTTTCTGAATCTCGATGCGGGAACCTACCAGGTGAGTATCTCGGCCAACGGCTTTAAGGATGTGGTCTTCGATCACCTGGTGCTGCAGGCCCGCGATACACAACGTATCGATGCGAACCTGGCCGTAGGTGCAGCCTCGCAGACGGTGGAGGTACAGGCCGCCGGAGACGTAATCACGACCGACACGTCGAGCCTGGCTACGACCAAGACGACCCATGAACTGGTCGATCTGCCCGTGGCCGTCTACTCGCGATCGAATGGATCGACGAGTCCCTTGTTAACGTTGACCACCGAGCCTGGGGTGCAGGTGGACGATAACTCAAACCTGGTAATCGCGGGCACGACTCCGGCGCTGATGTCATTCACGATCGATGGCATTAGCAGCGTGGACGTGGAGAACAGCGGACCGATCGCCGAGCTTTTTCCGTCGTTCAACTCCATCTCTGAGATCCGTGTAAGCGAAACCAACAACAACGCGGAGTATAGCGGGGTGGCCGATGTGACGACCACATCGCGTGCCGGAACCAATGACTACCATGGCGGTGTGTTCGAGAACCTGGAGAACACGGCCTTGACCGCAGGCAATCCCTTCACCGGCAAGCCATCGCTGCACATGAACAACTTTGGGGGATTCGCCGGGGGCGCGGTGAGAATCCCTCACCTGTACAACGGGCATGATAAGACTTTTTTCTTTGGCAGCTACGAGGGTCTGCGGTTGCCGCGGCAATTTCCGCTGGTGGAAAGTTTTCCCAGCCTGGATATGCGCAATGGCAACGTGTGGAATTACCTGGTGGCGCAAGGAGGCGGCACGACGCCGGTGGCGATCAGCAACTACGACGGCACGCCGATTCCCTGCACCGGCCCCTCGAATTGCTCAGTTCCTGTATCTCCGGTAGCAGCGAATGTTATCAAATACCTGATGCCGGTTCCGAATAGCGGCGGCTCCGACTCTTTCCAGAACAACTATGTCACCAATTTTCCGGCGCCTATTTCGAGCAACCAGTTCGACGTGCGCATCGATCAGAATATTACGACGAACCAATCCATTTATGGGCGGTACAGCTTCAAGAACCGCTCGGTGACCACGGCTCCCACGCCAAACTGCCTGGGCTTCTGCGGGGCCAGTCAGTCTCCGTTGCTGGGTGGCATCGACCAGCCGGAAGAGGATCGCGGTTTGACAGTGGCCTACAACTACACCATCAATCCCAACCTGATCAACGAATTTCGCGGCGGCTTCAACTCCACCCGGACCCAGCTTAATGCCGACGTGGACTCGGCAACGCTGATTGGGCAGGTCGGGATTACCGGTATCCCAGACATCGCTACGGTGCCCACGGTTCCCGACGTGGAGATTGCCGGGCTGCAGAGGACCGGCGGACTCAATACCACCAGGCAGCAGAGCAAGATCATCCAGTTGCTGGACGACCTGACCTGGGTGAAAGGGAAAAGCACCTTCAAATTCGGTGGCGATGTTCGCCGGCTGACGGACCACGACGAGAATGTATTTGGCAATTATCGGGCGGGGCAATATGTGTTCAACGGAACGAGCACGGTGGGCACGACGATCGGCGATCCCTATACCGCGTTTTTGCTGGGGTACCCGGATAACACGACCCTGGCGCAGGTGACCAACCCGGCGATGAACGGCCTGGGTTACTCCTACGCGTTCTTTGGGCAGGATGATTGGAAGGTGACACCATACCTGACGATCAATGCCGGTTTCCGGTACGAAATCCACCCACCGTTGAAGGACACGCACTACAACACGGCCGCGTTTTTGCCGGATTATGACGAGAACGGCATTCATGGCGGAGTCGCGGTGCCGAATGCCCAGGGACTTACGTTCACCAATCCCGGGTTCGCTTCATCGATTGCGCCCACGCCTATCCTGACCGCGGCGCAGGCCGGCCTTCCAGAGAAACTGCGCTACACCGACAAGAGCGACTATGGGCCGCGCATCGGCTTCGCGTGGCGGCCGATGCACAATAACAGCACGGTGATCCGCGGGGGGTGGGGACGATTTATCGAGTCGCCTCTGGGCTTCTCCCTGGTTTCCGGCTGGGCGGTGAGTGCGAGCTTTGTTCCCCTATACCAGAATAGTTACAACCCCGCCGACGGCAGCGGGCAGAATCTCAGCTTCCCTTCACCGTTCCCCTCGAACCTCGATCAGCCGGGAACGGCGAGCTTTGAATATGCGTTTCCCATCCATTACAAGGATCCTACTGTACAGCAGTGGAACCTGACCTACGAACAAGACTGGGGTCACGATATCGGGATGCGGCTGTCCTACACCGGGAGCCATGGCACAAACCTGGAGAACTTCAACGACCTGAACCAGGTGCCGGCGAATACCGGCGTCGCGGCGCCGTTGGTGTATCCCATCTGGGGCATCATTCAGAGTGTGGTCAACCAGGCGGTCAGCAACTACAACAGCTACACGGCGGTCATGGAAAAGCGGATGTCGCATGGGCTGCAGTTCCAGGCGAGCTATGTGCTTACCCGGGATCTGTCGGATTCCGGGGGCGCGGTGCCGACGCAGTTTTCGGGAGCGGGCGGTAACTGGGTTTCGGACAAGAATAATCCGAGGTTGGATTATGGCAACGTGATGTTCGACCGACGCCATCGGGTACTTGCCACCTTCCTGTACCAGCTTCCGTTTGGCAGAGGGCAGATGTTTCTGCCCAACAGCAATCGCATGGTCGACACTTTGGTCGGCGGCTGGCAACTGGGCGGTGTGACGGTTTTCCAGACGGGCGCGTTTCTCACCATTTCGGAACAGTCGGTCGATTCGGCGAATACCGGCATTCTTAACACGCTGGGCGCGGAGCGGGCCGATGTGGTTCCGGGTGTCTCTGCTAAGGCAACGAAGGGCCTGACGAATTCTGCCGGGCCGGTATTTATCAACCCGGCGGCGTTCACGTTTCCGCCAGCCAACGCGGGGCGGTTTGGCGACAGCTCGGTGGGCAGTGTGGTCGGCCCGGGCACAGACTCGGTTTCTCTTTCGCTGATCAAGTCGATTAAGCTTACGGAACGGTTACAGTTTCAATTCGGGGCCCAGGCGGCGAATGCGTTCAACCATCGCAACTTCGATGTGCCGGATCAGATTCTGGATGATCAGTCGTTCGGCACGATTTCGGGGCTGCAGAGCGCAGAAGGCGCGGGTCCACGGAACGTGGAGGTCACAGGCCGGATCAGCTTCTAAACGGGGTTCAGGAAGAAAGGGAGGGGCTGTGCAGCCCTTCCCTTTTCTGTTTTGTGGGGAGAAAAGTCGCTCCCTCAGTGGCTAAGCGCAGACCTCTCCACTACGCTACGCTCCGGTCCCACGGCACACCGGGGCAGGCGAGATGACAATTTTGTTGAGTATAGTATTCCGCGTTTCCAGCAGAGGTCCGCGAACACAGCAGATCCCTCCACGGCACGCCGGGACAGGTCGGCTTCCCCGGATTTCCTGTCGAGAGCTGCGGCTTCGGTCAACTGCATGTGGTTCTCTTTAAGGAGAACCACATAAGTAGTTGCCGGTGAGAGCGGTGAGGTAGGAAATCCGGGCTCGCTCCTAATGAACAAAATGTGTCCGGAGATAGAAACAGTGGTGTCGGGGGACAAATAGGCTCGGTTTGAATTGGCGGTATGTTTGCCCTTGGGAATCGGGGAGGGATCGAGGCGCACCGCAGGTTCCTCGCTTCGCTCGGAATGACAAATAGGAGAGGGTTGTTGAAAGGGAGAGGGCTGTTGCCAAGGGAGAGGGCACTCGTGTGTCGAAGGGACCCGATGTCTCCCAGTTCATTCCTCTCTTAACTTGCCGCAGGCAAGTCGCATGCTCGGGATGTACCCAGGACTCGCGTCCTGGGCTAAGTTCAACCGTCCCTGCGGGACCAAATTCGTAAATCCCGGTTCTTACGCGGACTCCAAAGCCCAACTTCCTTTCCCACGTGTGCGAACGGGCAAACGAACCAGCTTCTCGTGTCCTTTCGTCCGGAGTTTAGCGCGGACCGTTTCAGAGACCCGATATCTGGGTCAGCGGTGGAGCAGAGGGTGGCATGGGTTGCGGTTTGGGGCGGAAGCGAGAGCGTAGGCGTCCGATTTTTTCTCCTACGCGCTCCGAGGCGTACATCAGATCGCCGGCGGTCAGGCCGGGCAGAACGCGGTGATGACCCACAGCAGCCAAGGCCATGGAAGCCACGCAGCCGCATTGGGTGCAGTCTGGTGTGCCCCCGAATTGGCAGGGGCCTATGCGGGTTTCGAGGTCGGCGGAGAGAGAGGTCGTCGTGCGGGCGAAGATGCACTCCTCCGGGGATTGCGGTGGGTGGCGCAGCTCCTCAATCATCTGCCGGTTCATCTGGAACTTGGGATAAAGAGGAAAGAGACGCTCCAGCTCATCTAAAACTTCGCGGCGCATGGAAGGGGTGAGGATCTCCGGACCCTGGGCTCCCTGCTGCGGAGTGAACAAGCTCACCCAGACCCGCTTTACTTCGGGACGGTCGCTCCAGAAGCGGAGGAATTCTTCAAGGTAGCCGGGACGGCCGGCGATCTGGCCGGTGACCGTACAGTGAATGGTCACAAAGCTCTCGCGGATGGAGTTGAGAATGCGCTCGTAGGTGGCGGGTTTGCGGCGCTCGTCATGCTCCGGCTGCAGGCCGTCAATGGAAACGACCAGGCTGAGCTTGGAGAGGTTGTTCCATGCCTTTGGTAACGGCCTGAAGGCGCTGGTCACGAGCTGGACATGAACACCGCGCTGCTCGAGCTGAGGCAAAAGCACTTCCAACTCGCGGTAGCGCACCAGGGGGTCTCCTCCCACGAGGGAGAGATGAATGGGCTTCTCGCGATCGACGATAGCGAGGATGCGGCGGACCAGGTCGTCGCCTTTGTAATCGGACAATTGGCGCAGATTCACCGCACCGGGGCCCAGATGTTCCGGCTCGTACGCGTAACAACCGGGACAACGGAGCGGGCATTCCCGGGTGATTTCAATCGAGAGAGTTGGCTTCTGGCCGGTGAGAATGCTGGCCCAGGCGTTCAGCACTTCGGATTTCTTCATTCAGGGTCCTCGGGGGAAATGAAACCTGCCATCTCTATGATATTGAATTATCACCTTCGAGATGCAGGGATTTGGCTCAGGACCGTCCTCTGGGCAGAAATTCTCCGGGCGGCAGGACAAAGTGACCAAGAGGGGCAGGGCTAAATTTAGTGCTGTACCTGGACGGTATTTGAGAGTCTAATCCCGGCAAAGGGCTTATTTTTCCCAATCGTCCGAGCCGTGCTTCCGGCTCCGGCGACGCTCCTCCCTCTCCCCGCGACCAAGATTACCAGGCACGGTGCACGAAGCAGACAACAAGCGACGCTGCGCAGAACTGGCAGGCGCAGAGATGACACGGCAAAGTTCCTGCTCTCTAACTGGGTTTGTCTGGAGAGAACGATGGGGCCCAAATCCACCCCGACACTGACTGTTCGCCTCCTCAAGCAGCGGCGCGATGAGTTGCTTGGGCAGCTACGCGTCCTGGCGCCGGAGTTGGTACGGAAACTGGAACAGACCCTACAAGCCCTGACGGAGCAGAAACCAGAACGAGGGGAGTTTGAGGGACTCGATCGTCCAGCGGTCATTCGCAAATACCTGTTGAAGGTTGGGCGGCCGGCAGAATTGCGCGAGATACGCGACGCGGTGGCGGCCCCGGCAAGCCGTTTCGATGCCCGGTCCATCTGGGATGGCGGCAAGCGAGAAGTCGAGCAGGGCCGGATCTTGAATGTAGCCGATGAGAGCAAAGGCGAGGATTGGGTGCTGTCGCTGCCCGAGTGGCTGCCGCCTTCGTAGGTGTTGCTGGGGACGCAATCTCATCCGTGGCAAAGCAGGAAATCGGGTACGCTCTGCCGAAAACATGTCCACGAAAGATCCGCTGAACTGCAGATCCCTCCACGGCACGCCGGGACAGGTCGGCTTCGCTCAGAGGTTGTGACCTTTTTGATTTCTCTCATCGTTTTGGTGGCCGGAAAGCTGTGAAGAGCATCGGCCAACAAGCATCCCCGGGGTCCTTCGACTACGCGCTATAAACCCTCTGTCAGGAGATAGATCCGCGAGGCGCTTCGCTCAGGATGACGGCCTTGTGGGGGTTTTGAAAAACATTCTGGTTGGGTGTGCCAAGACAAGAAAGATCAAAAAAGTCACACCCTCTCAGAATGACAAAAGGAAAGGGCAACGGTTCGATACAGAGTGCGTGCCGGCCAGTGGCTTATTTCATCACACTGGGCGGGCCGCAGGGCCCTGACCCTCCGGTCGAGATGCCTCCCGCTGAACTCCGAAGCCCAACGTATTCTCAATCCTTTAGGATGCACAACCGAGTTTTTCAACAGATTGTGGATCACGCCTGGACGGATGTTTGCGTCGCGTAGTGCTTGCGGTAGCGGATGACGAGCAGGCGGACACTGAGGGCCAGCGCCCCGCCGATGATGGTGCTGATCGCGCGATGGTAAGCGACTTCGTTTCCGGGAAGACTGTTGAGCGCCAATAGACAGACGATGTAGGCCGTGAGGCAGAGGGTGAAGAGACCGTAATTCACGTTGTTGAGTGAATAGGCAAGCCAGGCGAAAAGCAGGGTCAAGATGGCCAAGGTGGGCGGCGTGGGCGAGAGATGGGCGAGGGCGAAGCTGGCCATCATGGCCCCGGCCAGAGTGCCGACCGTGCGCGCAATGGCGCGGCTCACAGTGTCAGTGAGGCCGGGCCGGAGGACCAGCAAGGCAGTCATGGGTATCCAGTAACCGTTGGCGAAGCCGAAATGACGGTAGATTTCGGTGCTGACGCCGAGCGTGATGGCGAGACGAAGCGCATAGGGCACGACGCTGGGTGGCTTGTCCCGATTGACCAACGAGCGCGCAGCCTGTTCGACGGAGGAACGTAAGGCCTGGTGCTCCTCGCGGAGATAATGTGCGACCGACAGGAGGTCGGTGCGCAATTCCTTCATGAGGTGGAGCAAAATGCTGGAGGAGATGATCTGTAAGGCGCCACCGGCCATCACCAGGCTGGAACGGACGGCTGCTGCCCGTGGGGAAAAAGGAAACCCGGAGGCCACCAGCAGAAATACGATGAACTGCTGCCCTACCCAACTGACTCCGGCTTGACGGAGGGAGAGCATTCCGTAGACAAAGCCGGCGCCCGCGGCAATGAGGACCAGGGTGAAGTTGGTGTGGCCCGCCACCATGCCGAGGAAGATGGCCGCCCCGGTTCCTAACGTCACCAGGATCATGGGGAGGAATTGCGAACCGTCAATGTTCTGTTTAGCGCCGAAGCCTACGGTGAAGGCGCCGCCGGCGGAGATGAGGCCCGCACCTGGGTGGCCCAGCCAGAGGCCGAGTCCCAGGCAGATTGAGAGAGGGAGAATGAAGATGAGGTCAGCGCGAAAGGACTGGGCTCTCCAGTCAAAGACCAGGCTGTCGGTGAAGATGTGACCGGCGGGAACCGGAGAAGCTGCTGACATTCTGTGAAGCGGCTCCTTTAAAGACTCGCCGGTTGCTGCGCAATAGGATCGTCGATAGGATACAGGGGCACAGAGGAGGAAGCATGCAAAGATGGCTGGGGTTCGCTTTTCTTGTTCTGTTGGCTATGGCGGCGGGCGTGGGCAGGCCCGCGGCGGCCCAGGGGCGGTTGAGCGACAAGGATCTTCAGCGGTTGATGCAGAATTTGAAAGATGATGCCCAGCCGTTTCGGCAAAGCTTCGCTAACGCGCTAAAGAAGAGCACCATTCGTAAAACCAGCAAGGAAAAGGATGCGCGGATGCTGGCGGATTCGTTCGCCAAGCAAGCGAACAGCGCGCTCGAGACTTTCAAGCACAACCAGAAGGCGGAACCGGCGGTGACGGAGCTGGTGCATACGGCCGCCCAGATCGATCCGTTGGTGTATAGCCTGCAACTGAACCCGCAGACTACATCGCAATGGGAACGGTTGCGCACGGAGCTGCACCAGATCGCCCAGGCTTACGGGATTACGGAACCTTATTTTGCACCCCAGGGCTCTTCGGGAGAGGTTAGTACCAAGGGAACTTGTCTCAATGCGGTCGGGATTGAACGGTCGCGGCAGTTGGTGAACGAATGTCTGCAGGTGTCGCCGGCGACGCATCCTCCGTGCAATGCGCAGAATGCTTGTTCGATGATTGTGGATGAGATCAAACGGGGTTGTGCGCTGATCGGGCAGGGGGCGCCCGGGTTTTGCGCGGAGTACCGGTAGGCCCACAATATGAGTTCGCTAGGGACGACTGAGGGAGGATTCCGTTGCGGCCGTTTTCAGCCGTCCCTTCGGGACTTTTCAAAGCGTGAATTCTAACCCAGGACTGCGTCCCGGGCTAAGTTCAGCCGTCCCTACGGGACTTTTCATCCTTTCAATCTCTTCTCACGATGCTATCCCTGAAGGTGGTTTACCTTTGGGCGGTGTGATCTCCTTCGCCGGCTGGGGCCTTGGGGAGACTTAGCAGGTTGGCGAAGAGGCGGTAGGCTCCGGGGACGCCCTCGGGGAGTTGACGGTACAAGGCGTAGGCCAGGTAGACGTAGGTGCCTTTGCCGTAGCGAGCGCATAAGAGGCCGCCCTTCTGGGCGTCCTGACCCGGGTCGTGGGTCTCGGTCAGAGCCTGGTAGTGCGGGTCCCAGGAGTGCATGAAGGAATGTCCGCGCTCTTCGACCCAGCCTTTGAAGTCCGCTTCGGTGATGCGGTTGGGCCAGGAGAGGATGGGGCTTCGCGGTTGCAGGAGCTCGACTGCGTTGTCTTCATCCACTACCTTTTCAGGATCGCCGGTAAGACTGGTGGGATAGGGGCCGTAGTTGTGGTCGTACTCGCGGCTGTTGTACTGAACGATGAGCACTCCCCCCTTCTTCACATAGTCGAGCATGCGGCCGTTGGAGGCAGCGAGCTCCGGACGAGCAGCGTAGGCGCGAATGCCGAGGACGATGACATCGTAAGCGGAGAGATCGCCGGCGGTGATGTCGGCCGGTTGCAGCAGATGTACCGCAACTCCCATGCTCTCGAGCGATTGAGGAACATCATCCCCGGTGCCCATCACGTAACCGACCTTGAGGCCGGGAGCCACCTTCACATCGACTCCCACTACTTTGTAGGGCGCCGCCGGATAGTAGTTGTAGGGTCGCAGGCCGGGGTAGCCGACAGTCTCATATCCTTGCGTGTATTGGTGGCCCTGATACTCGGCGACGGGGACGATGGGGTAGCTGACAGGAGCGAGGTTACTCGGGGTTACGGCAAAGGTGACGGTCTGCTGATCGCCCTCACGCGGGGTGAACGGCGCAGAGGCAGGTACGGACTGCCAGCCTTGGGGCAGGTTCAGATGGATGTCCGCCGGGCTGGATGCTTTGACGTTGCTGCGCACGCGGAGGTTGACCTGCGCCGGTTTTGGGTCGTCGAGGGGAATGATGCCGGCAGTGGCGGTGGCGGCAATGGAGATGGCCGGAGCTACCAGCAGTGGCTGGTAGACGCCGCCGCGGCCCACGACATGCTGGACCGTCTGCACGACCTGGCCAGTGCGCACCGTCACCCCATCGACGTTGAATTCCAGCCACGCCTCCAAAGGATAGGGCGGCAGCGGATGGTCGAGGCAGGCGACGCTGTCGAGGTCGTAGTAGGACTGCTCAACATCCTTGCGATGGAAGCAGGCTTTGGTCACCTGTGCGTCGGGGGGCACGGTCGCTTTGAATACCGCGGTCTGACGCTGGTTGGCTTGATCGGCGCCCTTCACGTCCGCGGTGTAGGCGATGTGCCAGTCAGCCGGCCCGGTCGAGCGCACGGAGACGTTTTGGACCTGAATAGGCACGGCTGAGGGATTGGTGAGATAGGCGGTGACTCCGAAGGACTGGCCCGGAACGGCGGTGGTGAAAGTATCCCCCGGGTCAGTGGCGAAGCCGGAACGGCCGCGGTCGGGGTTGGCGGGGGAGACGACTGCGTTCAGGGTGACGCCGAGAGCCTCGAGGATGGCGCTGTTGAATTGCGCTTCCTTTACCTTGAGCTCGTAATTGACATTGTATTTAGCCTCGGGGGAGAGGGTGGAGCCGGCTACGTTTTGTATGAGTAACTGTGTTTGTTTCATACCCGCGGCCAGCAGGGGGACGAGTTTTGCCGGCTCAGAGGGAGAGAATGTCTTTTTGGCCTGGTCAACGGAAAGGGCGATCTGATGCAGGCCGGCGGTGAGGAACGGGTGCTGTCCTGGAGCCAGGGAGGCGATCCCGGCTAGCGAGATGTCGATTCCGTCGTAGAAGGAGTGCTCCTTGTCGGGGGATTTAACGCGCGATCCGTAACGGTGATAGGGCACATTGAAGACTCCGGGAAGCGGGATGCCGGTGCCGCCGTTCTGAGATTTTTGTTGACCCAGGCCTTCCCGGGCCAATTGTATGTAGGAGCCGCCGAGGACAGAGTCGTAGGCGCCTTCGGTGATGTCCAGGGTGGTGCTGGGGACGGCGTCCATCGTTTTGCCATCCACGTAATCATGGAAACGAACGGGGGCCCACTTGCCGGTGGCGTAGTCATACATGCCCTTGGGACTGATGGAGAACGAGGGCACGCGGGCGTAAACCTTGAGCGGAGTCCAGGGGAGAAGGCCGGCCTTGATTTGATCGGGAAAGACGTTGGGGTCTCCCGCGGCATTGAAGACTTCCTGGGCCATTTCTCCTGAGACCTGGTGCTGGCCGTGTCCGTCGGTGATGCCTCCGACAAAGACGGCGGCGAGGACCAGGGGACGATTGAGGCGGACAGCGCGGACGACGTCGTAGAGGACGCGGTCGTGTCCCCAGACGGAGAGGGCTTCGTCAAGGGTCTTGGAGAAGCCGAAGTCGGCGACGCGGGTGAAGTATTGGTCGACACCGTAGCGGCGGTCGGCGGCTAAGAGCTCCTGGGTGCGGACGAGCGCGAGCGGCATCCCATAGATCATTGGACATGATGTTCTGGCCACCCTCACCCCGGGTGAGGGTCAGGAGGGCTACGCGCGACGCCCTGGCCGCGTGATTCATAGGTGAGCATGCCGCCGTCTTCGTCATCGGGGTGAGCGACGATGAGCATCAGGCTGGAACGGGTGGATAGCTTGCGTAAGGACTGCTGGAGCGCTGAGACGCCCCGGTCTACACGGAGAGGTTGGTAGTCGGTGGTGGCGGCGATGGTAGTGGCGGTTGGGGTCTGCGCGATCAGCGGAGCGACGGCAAGGAGAAGGGCGGCACAGAGAGAGAACAATCGGGGCGCGCCTGGGCGGAAAAGAGTCATAGGTCGTAGTTAGCTATAGCATATGACAGGGTTCACGGCGATTTAGATTCATGGATGTGCGGTTGTTGTCTGTTTAGGGTTACCGGGGTGGGGGTGTGATCTCCCCGTCGACTTGTTTGTGGGACAGTTTAAGAGCTTCGTTGGGCTTTCCCCGGATTTCCTGTAGAACTTGGTGGCGTTGGCCAACTCCATGCGGCTTTCCTTAACGAAAGCCGCACACGTGGACGCTGGGTGGGGCCCGCGGCAGGAAATCCGGGTCGCCCTTCGTTTTCAACCCATGTAGTGCCCCGGCTGCACCGGTGCAAACATTGAGGCACCCGTTCCTGTTTCCTCCGACGTTCGTTGAGGTGGCGAGTTTGGCTGGTCCGAGAGTGAGGGTTTTTGGCTAAGGACGAGGGTCTGGTACGCGGGATCGGGCTGCGGGGCGCGATTTCGCTGAACATGATCAATATGATCGGGGTGGGGCCGTTCGTGACCCTGCCGCTGATCGTGCTGGCAATGCATGGTCCCCAGGCCATTCTGGGTTGGATATTGGGCGCGGTGCTGGCCGCTTGCGATGGACTGGTGTGGGCGGAGCTGGGCGCAGCCATGCCGAAGGCGGGCGGATCCTATGAGTATTTGCGTACCATCTATGGCCCGAAACGCTGGGGAAGATTTCTCTCCTTCCTATATATATGGCAGCTGAGCTTTAGTGCTCCGCTCTCGATCGCATCGGGATGCGTTGGGCTGGCACAATATGCGGGGTATCTGTGGCCGGCTCTGCGGAAGGTCTACTTCTCCTACCAGTTGCCGATTCCGGTTCCGTTTGTGAAAACGCTGCCGCTTTCCATTCAGCTTGGCCCCGGCACGCTGGCCGCCATGGCGTGCTGCGCGATCGCCGCCGGATTGCTGTATCGCAACATAGAGAGCGTGACACGCCTGTCCGGGCTGCTTTGGCTGGGGGTGATGGGCACCCTGCTGGCTGTGATCCTGACCGGACTGCTGCACTTTCATGCGAACCTGGCCTTCGGATTCCCTCCCGGCGCGTTCCAACTATCCACTGGATTCTTTACCGGGCTGGGCGCGGCTCTGCTCATCGCCACGTACGACTATTGGGGCGCCTATAACATAAATTTTCTGGGCGCCGAAGTACGCGATCCGGGGCGAACGATTCCACGAGCGATCGTGTGGTCGGTGGCGCTGGTGGCGGTGCTTTACCTGCTGATGAATACGAGCGTGCTGGGGACCATGCCGTGGCAGGAGTTGATCGGACAGGCAGGCACCAATGCGCGCCTGTCGGTGGCGGCGGTGGTGGTGCAGCGAGCGTATGGGGCGTTGGCGGGCCGGATCGTCGCGGCGCTGGTGGTGTGGACCGCGTTTGCTTCGGTGTATGCCCTGCTGCTGGGTTATTCCCGGGTGCCGTACGCGGCGGCGCGAGACGATAACTACTTTCGGATATTTGCCCACGTGCACCCGCGGCATCGCATCCCCAACGTTTCCCTGCTCATGCTGGCCGGGGTGTCGATGGTGTTTTGCGTGCTGCAGTTGGTGGACCTGGTGGCGGCGTTGGTGGTCATACGGATCCTGTTGCAGTTTTTGCTGCAACAGGTTGGAGTGATGGTTTTGCGCCAGACCCAACCGGAGATGGAGAGGCCATTCCGGATATGGCTCTACCCGCTGCCACCGCTGGTAGCGATTGCAGGATTTCTTTACATATTGTTCTCGCGGCCCCACTTCGCACGAGAGATATTCTTCGCTATGGTGGTGGTGCTGACCGGAACATTGACTTACCTGCTTAGGGCCGGGCGGCGGCGGGAGTGGCCGTTTTCGGTCTAAGCATTAGGCTCAGGCTTTGCTCTTGGCGCGCTTCTGCTTAGCCCAACGGAGTTTCTGGGCGGCAGCGATGCGGGCTCTGCCTTCGGGTGAGATAACCCGCTTGCTACGCACGGCGCGGGGTTTGGGTGCGGCCAATCCGCTCTTACGCGGACTGCGGGAAACCTTACCTACGGCGGTACCGGCGACCAGGTCACGGGCTTCTGTTAAACGGCTAATTTCGGCGTCTATGTGGGAGAGTATTTCTTCGATCGTCATCGCCCTCAAGTGTATCTCAACTTAAGTCAACCTGGGTGCAGGAAAGGCCAGACAATTTTCAGGTGGTCCAAAACGGATTAGGAAGTGGGATCATCCTGCTTTAACAGAGGATCGCATCGCCACTCGACAATCTCCACCCTGGACGCGGGGATCCGCACTTCGCTGGTCGCGGCCACGACCCTTTCGGGTAAGATGCGAGCACCCAGGACTACGCGACGGCAGACCCTGGCTTTTGCGGCAAAGACGGCAACGGTCACCTGCTCGCTGAACTGCCGGGAGACAGTAATGTTGTTGTCATCGTAGATCTTGTTACAGTTGCCAAATGCCCTGGCGGTCTCGCTAAGGGTTTTGCGCGCGGCGCGGCCCCACACATACATGTTTAACGTGAGGTGCATGCCGTCATACCAGGCGGCAGGATTTTCCTCATAGAACTGCGCCACTGCACGAAGACCCTCGATAAATTGCCGTCGACGATGCTGATCATTATTCATTGGACCCTCGCAGCGGTGGTGAGTGAGCCGAATTTGTCGCGCAAGGCCTGGGCCAATTGTGTGGCTCGACGGGAGGCACACACGGAGCATCGACAGACCGGCGAGCCGATGAGAGGCGCCATCCGGTCAAGCGTCATAAGACCTGCGGTCTCTTCTGTTCGCGCCTCTTCTGTTCGCGAAGGAAGCGATGGCGGGCCTGGGTCCACCGGGCACGCGCGGTTTCATGGTTGAAGTCAAGGCCGGAGTTTCCACCCCAGCGACAGTCGCCTGCCCCGGTGCTTTGAAAGGGCGGCTGAGGCGACCAGGCAAGGGAGCGCTGTTCGGCGGTGACGCGTGATAACTGGCGGATGATCTGGTCAACAGTAAACGATGTGTAAGCATGGTTGTCGTCCATTGGTCAACTTGTGAAAGGGGAGCTTGATTACTACTTTGAGCTTGCTGCCAAGGGTCCGCACCGTCAAGCGACCAGCAAAGAATGATGAGGAAGCAGGGGTAGTAAACTAAAAGTAACTACTACGGTCTTTGTTATGTTGGTTTACGGGGCGACGGCTGATTACCGGGAGTAACTTCCAGTTAACTACCCCCTTTCCCTCAGGATTCTTAAGTACCGCCTCTTGCGCCCACGCGCAGTGCATGCCATCTTGATCTTGCACCGGGCTTTCCGGTAAGCAAAGTAGGGCAACCAAGAGAGAGGAATCTATGAGGGACCGCGGGCATAGCACGACCTTTCCCAGACTTTGAGCGTGGGCAAGACCGACATCTGGATGCCGGTCTACATAGGCGACTATCTCGCCGACACCATGCACCTGAGTACAGAACAGCATGGTGCGTATCTCTTATTGCTTTTCCATCTATGGCGCCGCGGCACTCTGCCCGACGATGATGGAGTGCTGGCACAGATAACCGGGCTGGGCAGGAATGCGTGGAGCCAGGCCCGGCCAGTGCTGGCGGAGTTCTTCCAGATTCATGAAGGGCTTTGGCGCCATGGGCGCGTGGAGCGGGAAAGAATCCGCGTCACGACCAAGCAACTCTCCAATTCCAAACAGGCGAAGTTAGCGGCGGCTCGCCGATGGAGCAAGCCGGCACTGTTGTTGCCTGGGATCGAGAACACGGATGCTGGGAGCAATGCGGACGCATTGCCGGGCGATGCCGATTCACATTCACATTCACATTCAGAACCAGAGTTATTAAAAACATATATTTCTCAGGAAAGAGTTTCTGCGAAACGTGATCCTGATTCCCGGCATACAGGCTTTCGAGCCATTCTTGCTGAGTACTGGAAAGCGAAGAATCATGGCTCTCCGGAGATGCCATGGCAGGGGCGTGATGCCAAAGCACTGAGTGACTTTCTTTCCGCCAGCCCCAGCTTAAGCGAAATGCAATTTCGGCAGATGCTGGTGAACCGTGCGCGGTCGGCGGTTGCGCATGGGGACCGGGTGTATTTGTGGATTGCGAATTTGACGCGATACCAGGAAGAAATGACGGTGTACAACAAGCCGGTGTCGGCAGGGGGAGGCCATGCAAGCAGAGCGGAAATCAATCGTAACAGTGTCGTCAGCGCCGTCGATCGAGCGCTCGTGCTGGCTCGAGAGCACGCTGATAGAGCTGGGCAAACTGGCCCTGAGCCGACAGCTTTCCATGACACCGGAGTGCCTCCTGTTGATGGCGCAGGACCTGATGGATGTGCCCTGGCAGTACCTGGAGGTCGCGATCACGGGATGGCGGCGGGGGACGTTGCGCATGGGGAGGCCGGAACAGATGGACCGCTTCCCTACCGTCCGTCAGCTGAGGGTGCAGGCGAAACTGCTCGAGCTGGAAGGCAGCCCGGATTTCCGCTAGAGCCTGGAGGCGGTGGCGGGCTTCATGCGCCTTTCTTTGATGGGTCGTGTCCAGTGCAGAGTGGCGAGAAATCCGGGTTCACGAGGTGAGGTCATGGTGAGCGAGGACAGCGCGGATGTGTATCAGCAGATTTTCGCCGGGGTCAGCAGCCGGTCCGATCGCGCACACGCGATTGCCAGGGCGGTGCGTCAGTTACGGGAGGCGATGGAAAAGGAAGACAACTGCGCGGTGACCGCGGCGCATGTGCGCAATCTGAAGGAGATCGATCCGGCGGCGCTGGCGTTAGCGTATGCCATGGCGGAAAAGACGTGCACGTATTGGCCAACGCCGGGCCAGATCCGCGAACTGGCGGGGTGGTCGGAAGAGACCAGAGGCCGCGCTGCGCTGCAGTGGGTGTTTGGGTACCTGGCCAAGCACGGGGCGGAAGGACATGCGCACGGCGGCGGGGTCCGATTCGGAGAGGACGAGACCGGACGCAGGGTGTTACTGGAGGCAGAACCGGTGACACCGGCGCCAGAGATACCAGTGGAGATAGAAGCGATCCTGGCGGCGTTGGGAAGTGGATCGGCAAAGCAAGGCCTGCGGTATGTAAGTCAACACCCAGTCGCAAAGGGCTGGGACACATTTCACGGTGACGCGGCTTCGAGGACCGCCGAACGCATAGAAGCGCAATGGATTCGTTGTTGTCTGCACATCCTGCGAACGAACGGTAGAGTTTCTGATTCGAGCGAAGCACACACCATCCCCCCTGCACGGAGGACGCAATGAGCTATGAACCACGGTTTGTTTCCAGGGAGTTGGTGACAATAAGCCCGGCATACCAGCCGGCCAGACCGCGCGTGCGCAACCTGGGAGCAGCTATCTTGCTGATCGCGGTGCGGGATTACCGCAGCATGGATGAGGAGAGGCACAAAGATGCGGAGCAGTTTCTCTATCCGCTAACGCCGGAGTCGCAGTCCCACTACGACTGGGTAGTTTCGCTGGACGATGGGTTGAAAGCATCCTGGCTTCGGGACTTGCTGGATCGATCCAGAAATAAGTGGGATTGGCAACGGGCCGCGCGCATCAGCGCGAGGGGAAGGACGAGAAGGATTGGCAGAAGGGGAAAAGGCCATGAAGCCAGAAAATGCTCTTAGCGAGTTCAGCCTGAGGTTCCCCCGGGAGGTGATGTGCCTGCTGTTCAGCCGTCATGCGCGGCGGACAGTGTATGGGCTGGTGGTGCTTCGCCGGACACACGAGTACGTGTTAGTGATGGCGGCGCTGGAGGGCACGCGGGAGGATCGCGGAGCCTACTACGAGGGATATGTAGACGCATTGGAAATTCTAGGTGCCAGAGCCTTGTTGTTGGCAAAGGCTCTTTGAAAACAATCATGGTAAGGAGAGCGTGTATGAGCGATGAGCCCAGCCCGAGTGAGTTTCTTATTTCGAAGATGGAAGGCATGGACGATGTTACCCAGGTTTTGATCGTCACGCGCACAGAAGAGGGCGAGATCAGCTACGACAGCTGCGGTCAGATAGCGGCCGATACGCTGGGGATGATCGAGTTTGTGCGGGTGGCTGCCGCGGAACATTTGCGGCGGGAGTTGTATGACGAGGATGTGGATTGATTGGTTACGGAATGAACGGCACTGCAGGTCCCTCGGCTTCGCTCCTAATGAACAAAATGTGTCCGGAGATAGAAACAGTGGTGTCGGGGGACAAATAGGCTCGGTTTGAATTGGCGGTATGTTTGCCCTTGGGAATCGGGGAGGGATCGAGGCGCACCGCAGGTTCCTCGCTTCGCTCGGAATGACAAATAGGAGAGGGTTGTTGAAAGGGAGAGGGCTGTTGCCAAGGGAGAGGGCACTCGTGTGTCGAAGGGACCCGATGTCTCCCAGTTCATTCCTCTCTTAACTTGCCTGTGGCTTGCCACAGGCAAGTCGCTTGCTCGGGATGACAAAGGAAAGGGCGACGGTTGCATAGAGGGCGGTTGCCGAACGATGCGTTTTTCATTAACTAGGGTGGACCGCTGACCCATGACTACTCCGGTCCGGATGAAAAAGGGGAGAGTGGGTTTTCAGTGATGATTTGTTACTGGGACGGTCAACGCGGTTTCGTTAGGAGCAAGCATGGATGAGACCGAATTGATTGCTGCGGCGCGCTTGGGAGATGAAGATGCGTTCGCGGAGCTGTATCGACGACATATCAGGTACGTCAGAGCGATCGGACGCTCGATTCTTCGTAACCGGGAGCTGGACGATATGTGCCAGGAGACGTTCCTGCTGGCGTTTGTGCGACTCAACAGCTTTGAGGGGAATGCACGGTTTCGTACCTGGATCACTCGGATCGCCATCAATCGATGCTTGCTGATCCTGCGCAAAGAACGACAGGCCAGTAATGGCGAGTCGCACCTGGTGCAGATGGAGGAAGACGAGCAACTCGATCGTTGGGTGTTTGCGAGCAAAGACGCCGCACTCGAAGGAGTAGGGACGAGGCTGGACCTGGAGCGGCTGCTGGGAACGTTGAAACCCGCGCAACGGAAGATTCTGGAGATGGCATACCTGGAAGATATGCCCGATCTGCAGATTGCAGAGGCGTTGGGCACAACGGTGGTGGCGGTGAAGTGCACACTCTACCGGGTGAAACGATTACTACGAGACGCGCATAAGAAGAGCTGACACTTTCTGAGTGTAATTGGGATCTATACCGGTATCCAGATCAGAAGATAAGCGCTCGTCCGCTTGCTTCTGCATTGCGCTCCCAGCGCGTGAGACCTTGGGACTAAGCGACGAGACGGAGACGTATGACTCCCAAGGTCTGCATCCTCAATGAGGATGACGCTCGTTCTCTTACCTACGGCGGCATTGCTCATAAATGCTCCAGCCGGCGTCACCATCACTACTCCAAAAGCAAAGTGGAAGCGCTGGTCAAGGCCGGCGAACTGGTGTGGCTAGGGAAACATAAGAAGGTCGCTACGTTCCAGAATGCACGCTCGTGGATCAAGACCTACGCCCGAAACAAGTACGGCGAAGTGATCATCTGCGGAATGCAGCTGGTGCGCGGCGGCGGCAGTTTCTGACGATCATGAAAATGAGAGCTCTGCTTACCCTGATTTTGGCGACGGCCACAGCGTATGGGGGTACTGTCACCGGGACACTGCAAGGCCCTTCAGGGCTGCCGGTCAAGAATGGCACGCTTACGTTCAACCTGCAGCAAGCCGGGCTGATTGCCGGCAGCGGCAGCGTAGTCCCTACCACGGCATCGTGCTATACATCGACCGACGGTTCTGTGGTGGGGGCACCTAACCCGCTTACTTTGCCGGTTACGTCGATTACTTATGGTTCGGGCACGATGGCGGCGGGTGTTTACTTCGTCGCCTATACGTTCTACGACAACGCGGGCAATCGAACGCTGCCATCGCCTGAATTGGAAGTTCAACTCACCAGCCCGGGCTCGTTGATGGTCTCTCCTCCAGCCAGCTTTCCCGCCAACGCCGCCGGCATCACGGTTTTCGTGGGCACGGTGAGCGGCGCGGAGACCGGGCAAGGCAATACGGCCGGGCCCACGCAGGTGTTCAACCAGAATGAGACGCCAGTAGACACGCCGACCACGCTGCCTACGGCAAACACGACGCCCTGCAACCTTGCGTTTAATGACACCATCATCCCCTACTCGGGTTACGACGTGGGTTTGCTTTCTTCGAGCGGCAATGCGTATCCAGGATGGCCACAGAAGTGGCAACTGAACGGCGGCTTGACCGGCATTGTCAATATTTCCAATGGGGCTCCGCTTTGGAATGGGACCGTTGTTTATCCCCAGCCGATTCTGTCACAACCACTGAATCATGGGCCGCAGAGTATTTCCGGGCTGCTGGACATGAGCGGGTACAAGATTCAGAATACGGGCGGCATCGGTGTGGGTATTGTTCCGGTGTGGGGCGTGGATGTGGCCGGATATATCAATAGCACGCTGGGTTACCTGATCAACGGGAACGGGGGCACGATTGGGCAGTGCCTGGTGTCAAATGGGAATTCGTTTTTACCGGGCAGTTGCGGTGTGGCGCCTACGGTGTATTACCAGCACGTTCTATTGAGCGGAAGCATTCTGCCCCAGGAACCGTTTATCAATTTCAATAGCACCCTGGCTGCGGCGGACAATCCCGGCTCCACGCGCACCGATGTGGGGCTGCCCGCGAGCGGCGTCACGGCGGGATCGTACGCAAACTCGAATATCACGGTGGACCAGTACGGGAGGGTAACGGCGGCCGCGAACGGGACCGCGATCCCCAAGATTGAACCGCTGGTCATCACTTCAGGAATCTGCACCACGGGATCCACCGCATTTGCCTCATGCACATTCAGCGCCACCTGGTCGACCGCGTTTGCCGATGGCAACTATTCCGTGGTATGTGGCTCCAGCCCCGGACAAGGTACGAATGCAGTCCTCTTGAGTGTTTTTGCGTCGAGCAAGACCGCCACGGGATTTCAGATCACGCTACAGAATGCCGATGCCTCTGGAGCCGGAGCAACCACCACGAATGAAATCGATTGCATTGGGATGCATCCCTAGTTTTTGTGGCCGGCTTTAGAACATGCGTTTGAACGGCCCTCTCGAAATCGAGTCCCGCAGGGACGGCTGAACTTAACCCAGGAAACGGTCCTGGGTTGGCGCGCCGCGGCAAAGTCCCGTAGCGACGGCTGAAAGTTACAGCCGTCCCTGCGGGACTGATTCTGAAATCGCCTGGTTCACACAGACTAAGCCCGACAAGACCATGGCTTGGCCTTCCAGCAAGTTGTTGCAGTATTCGATATCCTCGATTATGAAAAAAGTGCTTGCGCTCCTGCCTATTCTGCTCTGCACCGCTTCCATACAGGCGCAGAATATCGAAGGCCAGATTATCGCTTCGCAGTATGGCAAGTGGAGAGTGCCCGGGTACGCTCCGAATACCTATAGCTCGTTCGCGCCGGATTCATGCCGGGTGCAGGGGGGTGCCAGCTTCTTTTTTGCGTTCAGTCCAGGTACCCCGATCCAGATTGTCGATGCTAATCCGTCGTTAACGGAGACGGTTACGCCGACGGCAATTGTGAACAGCAACGTGACGTGCTCGATCAGTATTGCTCCGGTCAACGATCACCAGGTTCCGTTCTATCTGGCTTCGGCTACCGGGGGCCTGCAGGAAGCGCTGAGCCAGAACATGACCACGCCGGCGACCAATACGGTGGTGCTGGACAGCGGTTGGTACCAGCTGGTCGGGGCGGCGCATGCCGCCGCGGTGATTGCGACAGCGCAAGGGGGCAGCCAGCTGAACCTGGTCGACGTGACCACCACACCTTACAACTGGTATAGCTGGAACGGCACGCAGTATGTGTTGGTGCCGCTCGGCGGGAGTGCGGGGAACCTGGGCACGCGGCAGAGCGATATCCTGGGGAATAATCAGAACAATTCGGGGGCGGTGGACCAGGACATCTACATCGCCGGCTCACCCACTGCAGGCCTTTCGACGTTTACGCCGCAACAGGCGGTGTCCGCGGCCGCGGCGCACAATGGCTCGGTGATCATCCAGCCAGGCGCGGGCCGGACGCCATTCGTGGCCACGGGCAATAACCGGGTGCTGGACCTGCGCAACGACGTGCCGGCGTTTGCGCGGAACGTCACCGAGGACGGTGCGGTTTGCGATACGCGCGAGATTTTCGGCATCCTAACGGCTGGAACGACAACGCTGACGATACAAAATGGCGCGCTCACTTCGGCGGACGTGGGCCGGAGCATTGTCGCGGTGGGCACGACCAGCGGCGGAGTGGTAACACAGTTCGAGTCTGCCATTGTTTCGATTACAGATTCTCTGCATGCGGTACTAAGAACACCTTCGCCGTTCACGCAGGCGGTCTATCACGAGATCAACCTGGGGCACGACGATACGGCGGCGATCACCAAGACGATGAACACAGTCGGCGGGGGCGGGACATTTGTCATCCCCGCCGGGATGTGCATGACACACACGCAGTTGCTGAAGGGGCAGAGTCCGATCGGCCTGGGGATCAGTTCGACCCTGATCCAGATGCCGGGCGAAGATTTGTTCCAGGCGCCGGACCCCAGCTTGACGCAGGGGGTGAACCAGGGCGCGGCACACATCCACGACCTAACCCTCATGTTCGACAGCCGCATTGATGCAACGCAGCCGTGGCAGAAGGTGAATGATTCGGGCACGACCGCGGTGGCGGCGCTGTATCGGCCGGGCGCGGCGCTTAGCGGGGTGGCGGCGAATCCTTTGGCGCCCGGCTGGATGGTGGGCGCGTCGAACGGGGTGGCATCGATTACCAGCGGATCCGCGGTGATGTGCGTACCTAACGCAGAGACGCCGCCGGCGGTGGGCGCCACGGTGATTTTCCCCTACATGGCTTCGATCTACACGTCAACGGTCGCGTCGACCGCAGGAAGCTGTTCCACCGGGTTCACGGCGCGCACGTTGAATGCAAACCTGCCCGCGGGAGCGACCAGTGCCCAGGCGGAATGGTTTGCCGGGTCGAGCGTGCAGAACCTGGCGACTGCGATTGGGCCGGGCACTTGTCCCACGTCGATCACGCTCGCGAACAATATCAACCCGGTGGCCGGCTGGGAATCGAACGTACCTCCGTTCGGGCTGATCCAGATTGACGGTGAGCAGTTCAGTTACTTTGGCCGGTCAAATGCGGGCAACGCGACACCGGCAAACACGCTGTACGGAATTCAGTGCGCGCAGAATGGAACGACGCGGGCGGCGCACGCAAGCGCGGCGACGGTGTTTCCGCTGAACCGGTTCCAGCCCACGTACCCCTGGCCGGTGATTCCGAGTATCAACACGAATGACACCACGCCCAGCGCAACGGCTACGTACTACCCGGGATGGGATGCGGGCAACGCGGTATTTGCTTTCCCGGTGGTAAGTGGCGCGAATCCGATTGGTAGCGGCGGCTGGAGCGCGAACGCGAAGATTGAGAACCTGTCTTTCTTCGCGTGGCCGAACGAGATCAACGGGGAAAGCTGGCAGGAAGTCAATAAGACCACCCTGCTCTACTTTGTGACCCCGCATTACGCCAGCACCTTTTCTAACTGGTACGGCCTCTATTCAGCCTTCGGTATCTTCAACGGGCCGCCCTCACTGGAGAACCACGCTTATGCGACGGCCCAGCCGACGGGCGATGGAACCCATTGGGATGGGCTTCAACTCTACGCTTCCAACCCGATGATCATGGCCGCCGGCAATCAGAACAGCTTTGCCAATTTCAATATGTATTCGCAGGAAGGCACGGTCTCAAACGGCAGCCTGGGGGCGAATACCTGCTGGTACATGGTGGCCAACCATGACGACCAGAATGGCGGCCTGTTCACTGCACTTACGCTTGACCATTTCAAGAACATCTACTGCGAACCGGAGGGTGGGCCGCATGCGGCTTCGATGCCGCAGTGGGAGTGGGACACATACAACTCCGAGATCGAAGACCAGCACATGGGCGGCGGCGGCGAGGTCTACATGGGGGGTGCGCAGCAGCACTGGTTCGGCGGCAACTTCAACAATGCGAGCTCGACGCCGGTGGTGGTGTTTGGCAGCCAGAACAGTTCCATGAGAGTGACCAACCTGGGGGCGAACCGAAGGGGAACGTGTACGGCACGAACACACTGATTAATTACGGTTGGGGAAATGACTTTAGTGGGACCACGGCCGCAGGCGTTCGGCACGGGAACGGGGCCGTGGGGCGGGATGCAGGTGGGCGGGCGCAACGCGATTCCCAACCAGAACGCGGAAACATTCTTCGCCGGCAATACCACGGCGCCGTTTACCAGCCTCGAAGGCGGCTTGATCACGCCGGAGGAGTTCAACGCGAACTTTGCGTTTGAGGCTCAGGCAATGAGCGTGGGGCTACACCTTCGACGATACCGCGCCGGTGACGCACAGCTATACCGCGTGCAACGTGGGCAACAATCCGAATAGTAATTACTGCTTCACCAGCGCCTTCAACCAAAACAAGATCGGAGTAGGCCCGGGGCAGCGCATCGTGAATGGGAAATACACGATGTATCTGAGCGGAAGGATGCGACGGCAGCGACGAATACCTGGACCCTTTCCGTGGGCACTACCTGTAGCGGGATCATCGGGACGTACAACATTCCGATTACGAATGCGTGGCCGACAACGGCGGCGGGGGTTTTCACGGTGCCGATCGACTTCACGGGGACCACGACGGCCGGTTGCGGCCTGGGGCTGATTCTCAGGGGGCGACGACGGCGGACCAGATCCGGATCAGCTACCTGGCGTTCGCGCCGGTGGCGGAGCAATTCAATGCGCAGACCATCAATGTGACGCAACATCAATCTGCCGGGCGGATCGACGGGAGGCACGTCGAACGGATGCGCGCAATCACCGGTTACCGGGATCAATAACGGTTACACCTGCCCGACGAAGGGTAACCAGACGACCCTGGGCGCAGATGAGGGCGTGAGCGATACGACGGTGAGCGTCGTGAGCACATCCGGTTTCTCTTCTGCCGGGTGCTTCTTTGTCGACGGGGAGTATCAATGCTACAGCAAGATTGTGGATGGCACCCACTTTGGAGGCCTTTCCCGCGGCGCGTATCTGACGACCGCGACGACGCACAGCAGCGGCGCTGGATTGATTGGCGTCACCCTGGTGCTGGGCAGCCCGCAGCAAGCGCCTTCGACGGTGATTGCGTATGGAGCCAGTGAAGGGCAGATCTTCGCGGTGAACAATGGCTTCCCCTACAACCACGGCGGATCCTCGGTGTTCTCGATCAACAATGGCGGCAACGAGGTGTGGTGGGATACCGGCGGCGCGATGCACCAACTCAACGGGGGCGCCTTTAATGTGATGCAGGGGCAGTTAATCGTGGGGTCGGAGTATCCCTTCCACCCGGAGATTCAGGACAGCGGCAACCTGCTGCAACAGGGCATCGCCGGGACTGCGTACGCGCCGCAGACGCTGGGCGGCGGGCACGCCGGTTCGCTGAACGTGATCCCGACGCCGACGATCGGCGCGCCCCTGCTCGGAGGAGCACTGCCGGTGGGTTCGAGCACCGTGAGTTGGGTTTGTTCGGGCACGGATTTTGACGGCAATCTTATTCCGGGAACGACCACGACGGTTACCAATGTAGCGGCGACGTGGACGTATCCACAGGGCATCTCCGTGGGCTGCCCCTGGTCTGCCGGCGTGAACACTTACCATATTTACCGGACCGCGGGTGGAGGGTCGCAGGGCTTATTGGCGAGCGGGGTGGGGCCCGGATTCTGGGTGAGTGATTTCGGGGGGCGACTTCGGGCGGAACACCCCCGGGGTCGAATGGATCGAGCCCGCACATTTCGCTGCAGGGCTCGGGTAGTCCCACGATCACCATGGGGACGGTGGAGATTTTGAACGGCTCCGGAGTCCCGACTGGGTGCGGGACAACTTATGGCAACGGGTCTATCTACTCGAACACCGCAGGAGCGCATAGCACGAACAATCTACTTTTCGTCTGTGACGCGACAACTTCGACCTGGGTGGATATTGAGTGAGAAAGCTTCTGTGTCAACTCGCGGTTTACACCATGGCATTGCTGCCCGCGAGCGCAACTACCTACACGTTGAACCCCAGCCAGAGCACCTCGACTATCCAGGGGATCATCAACGGCGCCGCGGCCGGTGATACTGTAGTCTTCTCGGCCGGAGCCTATAGCCTCACCGCGAACCTGACGCTCAAGTGCGGAATCACCTATACCGGCCCAGTTGTCTCCCTCAATTCCAAGGGGATGGCGACCCCGACCGCCATGCTGGGCACGACGCTCGGTCTAAGCGGGCACATCTTCAATTTCTACTCTCAGACCTGTTCAGGTTCGACCATCGTGCAATATATCGCCTTCCTGAATGGAGGCGAGGGGATCTATGTGCAGGCACCCTCCCAGAACATGGTCATCCAGTACGACAGCTTTGGGGGCATAAAGTACACCAGCGGGCAAACGACCGCGGGGATATTTCTCGATGGTCCAAACCAGAGCTCGTACCACACCAACATGTTCATCCAGTGGAATCAGATCGGAGACAGCAACTCCTGCGTTGGTGAGAACACGGTAGTCAATTCGGGCCAATGTAATGGCATCGTCGTCTTCGCTTCACTGAATGGCGTCAACGTGCTGCACAATAACTTCTTTCACGTGAGCGAGGGCGTGCACATCAACTGCCCGAACTATGCCAATCAGCAGTACGCCTGCGAGCCCCCAGGTGGGGCGATCACGAGAAACGTGGTCGCGCAGTATAACGATTTCTCGAACATCCACCGCATCAACTGGGAGGAGCAGCCCCAGGAGTCCAGCGGGATCAATTTCTCGTGGAACGATTCGCACGATTGGAATATTCCAGATTACGGTTCTTATGGCGCTTCTTTCGCCTGCTGCGCCAACGGACAGCACCTCGCACCAAACCTGATCGCGGCAAATAATATCGCCATCTTCAACACCTCGGGGACCAGCCGCTATGGGTACGGTATGGAGGCGATGGGCTACGAGTCTTCTTACCAGAACAACATGGTGCAGTCGGCCATCTTTTCTTCCTACGCGCAAGGCATGGCGTGGGGCAATGGTGGATCGCCGCAACCCCCCAACTCTGCTTTTCAGTGGACGAATAACTATGTTTGCGGAACGTTTTCCGGGTATCCGAGCAATCTAAGCAACTACATATCGCGTGAGGGCGGAGGAGCTGGGCAGGGTTATACGCCGGTTACAACCGGGAGCAACTTTCAAGGGACCTGCGCCGCCACCACCAGCGTGGCTCCGTCCATCTCTCCCTCGCCCGGAGGGTATTCGAGTCCGCTGACGGTTACGCTCAGCGACCCCGGGTATACTTCAGGCGCAGTGGCGCTGGGCAACACCTCAATTTACTACACCACTGACGGGTCGACCCCCAGCCCTGGCGGGGCATCGACCAAGCTCTACAGCGTGCCCGTCACCGTGACCCTGCCGGCAACCATCAAGGCGGTGGGCATGTGGGGGGCACAGAACCAGCCGACAAGCTACGCTGCAGGATTTGGTTTCGTTCCATCCGGGGTAGTGACGGCGAACTACGTGGCCAGCGGCGGCGTAACGCTCTCGAGCGTTTCGATCGCGCCCACCGCCGGCCAGACGACCCTGCTCATCGGTGGCACGGTGCAGATGATTGTCATCTGCCACTACTCGGACGGGTCGACCCAAGGCTGCAATACGACCGACTCGTACGGCAACTCTGTCACCAGCTGGCTGAGTTCGAACGGAAATGTAACTGTGTCGGGTTCCGGGCTGGCGACGGGCCAGGCGATAGGCACAGCGGTTGTTACCGCGACCGTGACCGGTGGGTTCACCACTTCCCCCGGCACCACCCTGACGGTGAGTGCGAATCCCTTGACTCTCAACTCGGTATCGCTCGCGACGGCCGGTGGGGTCACTTCGATGACAGCGGGGAGCACAAATCAGCTTATTGCCACATGCCACTACTCAGACGGCTCGACGACGGGCTGCAATACTATGGATAGCCATGGCAACGCACTCACGAGTGCCCATAGCTCGGCACCGACGATTGCCTCAATCAGTTCTCCGGGCGCACTGGTCACGGGTGTGGCTGCGGGATCGACAAATCTCAGCGCGTCGGTGATCCCTGCTCCATCGCAACTTGGAACCAGCCTCGAGAACGTCTCCGGGTACACGAATAACGGGTACATCAATGAGATCTATGGGGTGACGGGCACGGCGTCCGGCAGTTATACGCCGGTGAATTGTCACATCATCCTTCCAGCGACAACCTGGGTAGCCGGCAAATTATGGACCTGCCTGCTGGTGCTGGGAACGCCGACCACGCAGAACGCCTCTGCGCTGTGCTCAAACAGCTACACCACCACGGGGACGTCGTGGCCTGGCGGCGACATCGTTATCTCGATGGCGAGCTGCCCCGCGCTCACGCCCGATCAGGGCTACTGGGTGGGCTCAACCACGAACCAGACGACGGCGAACCCAGCCCAGGGATTCTCGAACTGCAACGGTTCCTGCAGCGGTCCGGCACCGATCTTCGGCAGCGGAACCTATGCCTACCGGTATGTTGCAAACACCTTTGGCAACTACACCAGTCTGCCGACGACGCTGAATGCATCGGGGGGCACGCAGCAGGTGTCGCAGTATATCGAACTGACGACGACGCCGGTGACGAGCGCGAACCTGCTGTTGAGCGTCACGATGCCCGCGCCAAGCCTGGTGAGTGCTTATCTCACGGCGAGTTCGGGTTCGATGACGGTCGGGGACACGATGCAAATGGCCGCAAAGTGTCATTACACGAGCGGGCCGGACCAGGACTGCACGGTCGCCGACATTTATGGAGATGCGGTGTCAGCGTGGGTTAGCTCCGACCCCACCAAGGCGACGGTGAACACCGTGGGTGCACCGAATCCCGGCCTGGTAACGGCGGTCGCGGCGGGAACGCCGTCGATCACGGCAACGATTGGGACCGGCCTTAGCAGCAGCGCGTATCCGATCACCATCAACAATCCGCTGGTGACACTGACTGGGGTATCGCTCTCGCTGACGGGCGGAGTTACGGGACTGTTTGTTGGGGCAACTAACCAGCTCACGGCCACCTGCACCTACTCGGACGAATCGAGCGACGACTGTACGACCACCGACGCGCACGGTAACCTGGCGTACAACTACGTCAGCACAACTCCGGCGCATGCCACGATCAACGCGACCAGCGGACTGGTGACTGGCGTGGCTCCGGGCGCGACCACGTTTACGGCGGTTGCCGGCAGCTTTACCAGTAACGCGCTGCCTCTCAATGTGTTTCCTGTGCTCTCCGGGGTGTACACGATCACCGTGAGTGGTCCGGTGAGATTTTCGGGAACGGTTCGCTTCTAATGACGCAGAGCTTTGAGGGAGGGGACTTCATGATCCCCGAGCCGGTGGCATCGAGACAGCAGCTCATACTGAACGAACTCTTGAAGCTGACCGATCAGGGCCGCAAGAATACCGAAGAGCTCAGCTTGATGCGGGTGGAACTGGGACTCCACAATGGCGCGCTGCATGGGCGCCTGCCTTCGCTCCAAGGGGATATTGCCAGACAGGATTTGCGCATCGATAAGTTGGATATGCGCCTGGGGATGATGGAGAGGTCGGAGAGCGAAGATGCTGGTAAGCAGAAGTTGAAGAGCGTGATTCTTTCGCTGCTGGGTGGAAGTGCTTCGGGGGCGCTTATCACCATGGCTTATCACCTGACGCAGAGCGGGGTTGGGCGGTAGGCGTCTGCGTGAGAGGCGAATTGGACGCCCAGGCCGGCAGTGAAACTGCAGATCCCTCCACGGCACGCCGGGACAGGTCGGCTTCGCTCCTAATGACATCGATAGAGTTGCGGGTCGAGGACCGTGGTATCCCACATCTCGCGAAAAACGAGCGAGATGTGGGGCACCCGGCCTTTGTTGCCGATACAGGAAACCCGGTCATTTCTCTCCCGACTCGCTTCAGCGAGTCGGCTGCTCGGGATGACAAAGGAAAGGGCACTGGTTCCCTAGGGAGTGGGTGCTGGTCCGAGGTGTTTTTCATAACCTGCAGTCGGCAGTTCAGCTGTCCCTCCGGGACTCCACCAGGAGATAACACGGAACGTTGAACGAAAGGCACGGCATTCGCCGTGCCACAGAGCGTCCGGCTGATGAGACCTTCAGCCCCTGAGGTACGTTTTTCAAATCGGCATGCGTGCAACGCTCGCAGGCTTCTCTTCCCACGCGGCGCCTGGCGCCGTGAGAAAGGCAGTGTGTATGGCAAATGTCGACGCGGCGATTGATTACGTGCTGGGATGGGAAGATGCAACACTCTCCGGTGTCATTACCACGGCGACAGATGGAAAGCGAACGCGGTTTGGGATCGATGAGCACTGGCATCCCGAGCTCACCAATTGCCTCTACTACAGCTCGATGGGCCAGGTGGCGGCATTGCAAATTGCCCGAGGGATTTACGACGTGAGCTATTGTCAACCACTCTGTATCGCAGACATCGCCGATCAGGACATCGCCAACAAGCTGCTGTCACTGGGGGTGAATGTCGGCGTGGTGAACGCGGCCAGGATGTTGCAGGATGCAGTGACCGTGGCCGGCGATGGGCGCATTGGACCACTTACTCTGCATGCACTGGATTTGGCCGAGCCGGAAAAGGTGCTCGCCGACCTTCGGCAAGAGGCGGAGAGCTACTACGAGGCCGTGTTGAAAGCCAATCCGGACCTGGTCGTTTATCGAGCCGGATGGCTACGGAGAGCGGCGGCGTGAAACGATTCCTATTAGTTTTGCTCATCAGCGTGGCTCGCTGCAGTCATGCGCAGAACGTCGAGGGCCAGATCGTCGCCTCGCAGTTTGGCGAGTTCAAGGTGCAGAACGAGGGGAATGGGTTTGCCTTCGATCCGGCAAACTGCAACATCAGCGGTGGCGGAAAGAACTTCCCCGCCTTCACCACCGGCACCCCGATCAAGATCGTCGACAGCAACCCGGCACAGACCGAGACGGTCATCCCGGTCCGCGCTTCGATCACGGGCAGCAATTGTTCTGTCAGCCTGCCGGCACAGTACGCGCACACAAGTTTCTATCTGACCTCGGGCACGGGTGGCCTGCAGGAAGCGATCACTAACTCCAGGGTCCTTGCGGGCGGCCCCAACACCATTCTCCTCAATGCTGAGTGGTATCAGCTGGTCTCTCCGCAAAATCCGGCGACGGTGATCGCCTCGGTGACCGGGGGGTCGGGTTTCGGTCTCGTCGACGTGACCACCACGCCTTACTCCTACTATCAGTGGAATGGGTCGCAATACGTGGCGGTATCCTCAAGCTTCCCCGCTTCCCCTGGGATTGTGTACAACACCACCGCCTCCTCTTCGACGAATGCCACCTCTTCCCAGATCGCAACGGTGCTGAATACCAGCCCCTCGACGCAGTTGTCGCCCGCTGTGTTGCCGGTCGCGAGCAGTGGTTCGATGGGTGTGGTCAAGCCGGATAACAGCACCATCACGGTGACGGGGGGTGTCCTGTCCTCCTCAGGTAGTCTTCCGGCAGCGACGGGTGCGGGCCAGGTGCTTACCTCCACCGGAGCGGGGACGACCTATGCACCGCAACAAGCCCCGCTTTCCTTCACCGGTCAAGCAGACCAGTACATCCAGCAGCCGCTCAATAACAGCTTCTTCACCACGCTGCGGGTCAACAGCCTGAACCAGGTATTCTACGTCGACGGATTTAACAAATACGGTGGCATTGGCGTGACACCCATCGCATGGTCTTCGGCAGTCAACCAACCCGAATGCCAGGTGGTGAGTTACTCCGGATCGTATTACATCGCGGTGAATGCTACCAATAACACCACCACCCCGGGAACTTACTATGGTGTTTGGTATCCGGTACCGAACAGTGCCGCTGCCACCAATGCGGACTGCGCATGGTATATGGCCGCGTCTTACATGCGGCAAAACCATCAAAGCGCTATGGTCATGTTTGGATCTGGCCAGTACACCACAAATCAGAGCTTTATCAACCCTGTGGATGGCAACAGTTTCGACGACGAGTTCTCGGTCAGCGCGAAAGGGTGCGGGTCTGGGTGCACCTATGTTACTTACACGGGCCCGACCGCCATCCCGGTCTTCAACCGGCCCACGGGAGGCGCCAACTTCACCTCGATGCAAATTGCGGATATGACCATCGATGGGGGGGCCGCGGCGTCAGCGGCCATCGAACTGGGCTCTCTGGGCCAGAGTTATTTTACGAATCTCGCGGCAGGGCACATCGCACCCGGGTCGGACCATGTGATCGAGTTCGGACACTTCGGCGGGGATGCCTTCCAGGTGTTCCCGTCCAATATCAATATCGGGGTATACCCGGACAGCGGCACGCAGAATTGTGGCAACTTCACTGCGAACGTCGTCGCGGGGGCCATTACCTCGTATACGGTTAACAATGGTGGCAATTGTTATGCCACCTACTCCGGCAGCACGGAGCTGACGGTCGTGTCCTTGCGCGGGTACAAGGGCGGCACGTCGACCCAGCCCTGCACGGTGATGCCTACGGGCATGACGGCGACGATCAGCGGGAGCGCGGTGACCGCCATCACTCCCGGGAGCAACAACGGATCAGGGTGTAGTGGAACCATTGACGTGCAGATCTACCAGACGCCGAATGTCAACTACGGCGTGGTCTTCAATAACTCCGACAGCAGCGCCAAAGATATTATCTCTTATGTTGGGAGCATCGCTGCCTTCACTACGGTTGGCGGCGACGCCACCTTCATCCATCTGCATCCTTCGGTGGTGCCGAACGGCATTATCACCATTGGCGGCACGCATTTTGTCGGGACGGAGATCGACGACGTCGGCGGGTACGGATTTCAGATCCTGTATCCGTTTCTTGGCGAGGGGACTTCCATTGAGGGCACGAATGCGTACGTAGGCGGCAACCGATTCCTCAACGGATCGGCCATGTACTACTTCACGGCGGCCACGGCAGCCGCTGACCCCGTTAACATCGGTTCCTCCGGTGCTCTCTGCACCGCGACGCCGGCCGGAGCAGCGGCTCCTCCCGACTGGCAGGAGTTTGTCACTCAATCCGGAACCATCAACTCCCCGACGGACTACCTCTCCAAGGCTCCGGTGGGACTGTCGGTTCTGGGTAACGATACGAGTTGCGGACAAGCCATGGGTGACTATTCTCCCGGGCTCACTACGGGCACATCGAACCAGGCATCGGCCAACGTAATGGCCCTGGGCACGGCGACCAGCGGGACTAACTACAACTCCGGCCTGACCACGTTCAATGCCAGCTACTGGAATGGATCGGCGGCGGCGACGGATTCCTGGACCCTCAACAATGTGCTGGGCACAGGCACCAATCCAACCAGCACCCTCACCTTGGCCCACAGCGGAAGCTCCGGCGCGGCTGTGTTGGCGCTGCCCTCTGTCACTACGGCGGTGACGCAATCGGCCGGAGACAACAGCACGAAGGTGGCAACGACGGCTTATGTCTCCACTTATCTCGCGTCTCCGCCGGCGATTGGCGGGACCACGCCTAACTCGGCGACCTTCAGCACCGTGACAGCGGCAGCGTTCAATTTGCAATCTGGTGCGGCCGGTCCTTACTCTACCTTCTTTGATGACTTCTATACCGGGGCCAACATGGCCAGCGTGGCGATCGGTTCCCCGGTTGGCAGTAGCTGTAGTCCGAACAATACTTATACCGACAATAATCACCCAGGGAATATGTTGCTGACGGCGGGGACCGGTGGCGCCGGCACAGGCATTCTTTGTGGCTTGGTATCGGAAGCCAATTCGGTTACTTCGGCCAACACCTCCCTCGGCTGGACGTGGGAGACGGCGGTGTATGTGCCCGTTCTCCCGGGCACCACTGCGGGGGCGTATCAGGCGGGTCTGGCGCATACGCCCAACGCTAACCCATGGACTACAGGGATTGGGTTTTACTTGTCCAGCGCCAATGGCGTGGCGAACGACTGGTATTGCCGTTATAACTCGACCTCCACTGACAGTGGAGTTGCTGCCACCGTGGCCTGGACCAGGTTGACCATGGTGAACGATGGCACGAATGTGCATTGGTATATTGGCGGGACGCAGGTCTGCGGAACGGGCGTCGCGATCGCGAATATGCCGTCCACTACGCAATACCCGGCAGTATGGTCGGCAACTGCGCTGGGCGCGACTTCCGTGACCATGGCGTACGACTACATCAATTGGCAGCGAGCGGTGAGCAGATGAACAATCTCAAGGTTTGGTTTCACGGACTGGCAGCGGCGGCGGTGTCCGCGTTTGCCTCGGCGGCCAGCGGTGCGATCGCGCTGCCTATGGTGTTCACGTTCGATAAGGCGGGATTGCTGAACATGGTCAAGCTGGCTACAGTACCGGCGTTGTTGGCTGTGTTTGCTTACCTGAAGAGTAGTCCCGTTCCCGCGCTTACGGCTGCTAAAAACGAATAACGTTTCATGGTGGGCTTCGCCCATCTTCTTCGGCCCGAGAGACTCGGGGCGGACCTTCGCGTAGTCAAGGCAACTTACATAAGGAGCATTCCCATGGCATTCACCTGGCAGTCAGCCGGGCACGCATTCGCGTCCCTGTTTAAAGATGTCGTCACGGTTTCAAAGAAGGTGGTGGTGGCCCTCGGTGGCCTGCAAAACGAAAGCCAACTCATCGAGTCGCTCACGTCGCTGGTAAGTCCTCAGGCCGCGGCAGTCGAGCAGATTGCTTTCGGCGCTCTGGGTGAGCTGATCGCCGCAGTGCAGGCCACGGAGACAGCAGCCGGCGCAAACGGCATCAACGTAAGCTTCGATGCTTCTGTGATCGCGGAAGTCAGGAAGCTGATTGCAGATTTCCCCGAGGTCATCGCGCAGGTCGAAGCGGCGTTCAAGATCAAATAGGTGGCCCTGCGCATGTCGTGCCTCGTCCACGGTGTTCTGTTTCTCATCCTCCTGGGGTGTGCTGCGCATCGGCCCATCGCCGTGCCGGCCGTTCCCGATGCAGAAATGGCAGAGGCCAGAGACTACGTGCTCGCGGTGGCCGACAAAATGCCCTTGTGGGATGCCGATGCCATCTCGAGATACGAGCGGGTCGAGATCGCCACGGTGAAAGCCGATATCGCCATGGCGCAACAGGAGACGGAAAGAGGTCCCTTCCTCGAGGACGTGGCCAGGCTGCGTGAAGACTGGGATGCACTCGTCGCACTGGATGAGAGGTTAAAGAAGGAGTCGCTTACATGAGGATCGGGAAAACAAGAAAGGCTAATCCATGGCTCACACACGATTGATCACTCTGAACAGTAGCAGCGGGGCATTTGTCGCGGTCTCTGCCACCCAGGTGACGCGGCGGGTCGAGGTCATCGAAGACGGCAGCGCAAATGGCGGCACGGGCCAGGGACTCGCGTACCAATTCAACGATGGCTCTGCCACACCCTTCACCACTACCTATACCATTGAGCCACAGTCGGAACCGATCGTGCTGGGCACGCCAGTGCCGCAAGGCGCGGGATATGGACTCGTGCTCGGCACGCCGCCCGACAAATCAGGTGGATACTCTGTGGCTGCGACGTTGCTGATCAACTTGAAGTCGGCGAGCGCCAACACCACGATCGTACGGGTTACTGAGTTCGATTAGTTTTATGAAGAAACTTTTATTGTTGGTGCTTGCTATCGCTCCCTGTTTCACCGCTGTCCAGGGACAGAACGCCGGCCAGATTATCGCCGCACAGTACGGCGAATTCAGGGTTAACGGCTCGTCTTCCGGCGGGTTTTCATTTCCCCCGGCAACGTGCCAGGTCACCGGCGGAGGAAGGAATTTCGCTGCCTTTTCCGCAGGCACACCGATCAAGATTGTCGACAGCAACCCTAACCTTACGGAGGTAGCGACGCCCAGCTCGGTGTATATCGGCGCTTGCAGCCTGAACATGGCCACGGTCTACACCCACGTTCCGCCGTTCTACCTTACTTCAGGCACAGGCGGACTGCAGGAAGCAATCAACGCGAACCAAACCAATGACGGTCCGAATACCATCGTGCTGAACGCGGAATGGTACAAGCTCATCAGCCCGGGTAACGCGGCCGGTATTATCGCCGCGGTGCATGGCATACCCGATCTAGGACTCGTGGATGTGACCACGGCGCCCTCCACCTTCTACCAGTGGAACGGCTCGCAGTACACGGCGGTGGCGGTGGGTTCCGGCACTTATAACCAGGGGTCGGCGGGCGCGGTCACACAGACGGTTACGGCGAAGTTGCAAGAGGGGATCAGTGTCAAGGATTTTGGGGCGGTGGGCGATGGAGCTCACATGGCGGCGGATACAGCCGCGATCAAGGCCGCGGTCGCTGCTGCCAGTGCTTCCGGAAAGAGCGTCTATGTCCCAGCTGGCAACTATCTCCTCAATAATTCTTTTGGTCCCGTCCTCTCGGGAGCAAATAACGTTGTCATCTGGGGCGACGGGGCGGCTTCGAGCCTGGTTTGCAACACGGTCGGCGGACAGGATTGCATCGCGTCTACCGGTGCGACTGGCTTCGGGCTGGCAAATCTATCGATCAGCTTCGGCCCCACGGCTACCATGCGCACCAGCGGCTATGCGGTCAACATCGAAACCTGTACTACTTGTACGCTCGAAAACCTTACGTTGAACAACGGCGATCTGAGCGGCTTGCGGCTGGCTAGTTCGGTCCACACTTATATCCACAACCTGCAAATTTCCAACTTCTTTGCCAATGGGACGTTTCTCATTAACGACCAGGACCTGCGCGTGAATGGCTTGTCCTGCGTGAACAATGGGGATGCCTGCTTCGAGACGTCGTGGTTCGACAGCGAATTCACCGCGCACGCTATCCCCTGCGAAGACATCAGCGCGAGTAACATCCGGAGCTATAACGATGTCGAAGCGATCCTCATCAACGCCTGCAGGAATGTGAGCGTGGCGGGCTTTAGTTCGTCTGGCTCCGCGAAAGAGAGCGTCTTCGTTGGCCAGGACCCTACCACTACGACCGCCCAGTGGCCTGACCGTATTGCTATTTCAGACGGTACGATCTACGGTTCCGGATACGGCACCAATGTCCTCAACACGGCCGGCGCCCAGGCTCTCTACATCAATGTAGGCACGGCTCCAGGCTCGGGGTTCATCTCGCACATCGCGGTCTCGAACATCGTGGCCACGCATATTTCCGGCTGGGGCCTGCAGATGGCCGAGTTACAGAATGACGATCTGCAGTTATCGAATCTCAGTTTCTATGATGTCGGCAATGGGAATGCGCAAGGGTGTCTGCAGACTGAGGGTAACGCGGTAAGCCTCAACAATATTCAGTGCACGAATGTGGGGACCTATGGCCTCTACGATACCAACACCGTGCGCCTGACGGGTACAGGGCTGAACTTTACCGGTGTCTCCCAGGTGTCCGGGACGCAATCGATCTACCTGTCCGCGAGTGCGACCGGGCTGGTCAACATTACGAATGTATCCGTAAATGACACCAATCCCTCGGTCTATTCAAGTTCGATCTTCGATGGCAGCCCGTCTGGCAATCACTCCATCTGGAATATATGGTCTACCGGCATCCAGACCCCCACCGGCCCCACCAGCGCGAACGGCCAGACCACCTACACGTATTCAGACGCGGGCCATTCGATGGTCTTCCGCAACGGCGGCATGATCCAAAGCTTTGTGCCTCCGAATTACTACTTTTTGCCCACTGCTGGTGCGACCCCAACGTCCTACGTCAACGGCGCGGTGCTCTATTATCAGTCGAAATGTTGGTCGGGTGGAGCGCAGCAGACAGAGTCGGTCGGGTGGCTGGACCAATATCCCACGCTCTCTACGGAGAGCTTCAGCTTTAACCACTTCGGCGGCTGTGGGTTTCCCATTGTTCTCGACATGACGGCCGCGGCGAGTGTGCTCGAACCACCCACCACATCCACGGGTACCTCAAGCGCGCAGCATTTCAGTGGGTATGCATCCGGCGCCTATGCTTCGGTGCCCACGTTTGCGGCTGGCGCCGGGGCCGGCACCAGCCCGACGCGTCGCCCCAAACGGCAACAATAACGATCTCTCCGGATACGTCTCAGTGACCACCGGGATCATCGCCGGCTGCGAGCGCGGCGGTCGTTACGGGCACATTCGGGACCGCCTACGCGACCCTGGCCAAGTGTGGGCTGTGGCCGGCGAATGCTGCTGCGCAACTGCTGGGCGCGGCGGGCCCGTATATTCCGGTGGGATCTCCGTCAAGCTTTTCCATTACCAGTGGGGCGACACCGTTGGCCGCGTCGACGCTGTACACGTGGGGATATACGTGCACGCAATGAGGCTGCCATGGATATCCCGCTCTTCGCATCAGGAGATGATGGGCCTGGTGACCACCCAACTGGACGCATTGACGCACGAACGGAGAATCTTGCTGGACCGCCTGGCGACGCTTGGGCTGGGTGGACCTCTGTTCAGCTCGGCCTCCTCGGACGACTCCTCAGAGGCCGCCGACCCGGTTGACCCGGAAGTGGAAGAGAGGGAGAAGCTGCTGCAGTCAAGACGAAGGCCCTCGAAACTGGCCGATGCCCTCACCCGCAAAGCTTATCGGGATTACCACCGGGTGCAGACCGGCGCCAATGTGAAGTGGATACCCAAGGTGGAAGCTGTGACCGCAGCATTGGACGAAGCGGAAGCATTGGGGAAGAGTTCATTCTGAACAGGCTTGGTTCTGAAGGCCAGGGACCTTAAGGTTCGCGTGAGAACTCCAGTGGCAACCTGGCCTCTCCTTTGTCATCCCGAGCGTAGCCGAGGGATCTGCAGTCTCTTCCTCAGCCTCGGCGGCTAAGGAGAGTGAAACTGCAGATCCCTCGGCTACACTCGGGATGACAAAAAGGAGAGAGTGGGGATTACGAAACATCAGTCACCAACTCACACACGCCCTGAAAGCATCAAGAAAGAAACAGGCATAAATGGCCACCTATCCCAGCGTTGGAACCACCCCGATTTCGCAGGCGCGCGGCATGGAGCATACGCCCTCAGACCCGATGCAGGGCAAGGCAGATGAGCCGCAGAACAGCGCCCAGCTCAGCGAAGAAGACCAGCAGCGCCTGATCGCGCTGGTGCGCAGTTATAAAGACCAGTGGTCGCAGGACCGCGTGGTGCTGATGCAACGATGCCTGCAGAACCTGGAGTTCTTCAAGGGCAACCAGTTCATCTCCTTCGGCCCGGGCGAAGTCGGAGTTCTTCAACGCGGTCGACTGGATGAACCAGGGGGACCACGCCGCAGGACGCCGACGACAAGGACCTGTACCAGTACTGCAATAACTTCTACCAGATGCTGGCGACGGGCTTTGTGGCGGCGCTGGCTCCGCAGGTCCCTAAGTCCAAATGGATGCCGGAGGACGCCGAGCAGCTGTCGGATGTAACCACGGCGAAAGCGGCGCAGACGCTGGTCGAGCATCATCGAGCAGCAGAACCGCGAGCAGTCCCTGCTCAAGCAACAGTTGCTGTATCTCTACACCACGGGCGCCGTGTTCCGGCATACCCGCTACGTGGTGGATGGGGAACGCGCCGGCACCACGCGCGAACCGGTCTTCAACGAAACCGAAACCCAGTTGGCGCCCGATCGTTACCACTGTTTCCATTGCGGCGCGACCTTCGCCGGCGGAAGCGATGCCGCTCGACGGACACCGCTGTGCCAGCATTGCCAGCGAGCCGCTGGGCGAGGACTCGTTCTTCCCCGCCGAGTACGGGCCGGTGATCCAGAAAGTCGGCGAGGAGGAAGTGCCCAACGGCATGGTGGCGCAGAACCTCTACTCCCCGCTGGAAGTGGACTGCGATCCGGCGGCCAACAATCTGCGGCAGACGCCGATTCTTAACCTCGAAGTCGAGGTACACCTGGGGGCGCTGCGGGCGGCGTATCCTGATATGTACGACCAGATCTCGGCCAGCCCACGAGCGAGCTTTCCTCCAACGGAAGCATCGACCGCATCGCCCGGCAGCAGGTGTACGCGCAGACGGGCGCGGCCTCGAGCATTCTGCAGGACCAGCGGCCCACGCTCTCGCGTACCTGGATCCAGCCCTGGGCCTTCGATCTGGAGGATGACCGCGAGTTCGGCGAGCGGATGCGGGCCGCGTATCCGACGGGATTGCTGCTGGTGAGTACCGGCGCTACTTTCCTTTCGGCGCGCGAAGCCTCGCTGACCAAGGAGTGGACGTGGGCCGGCACGCATGAGGGCTTCGGCCTGTTTCCGCCGTCGATCGGCGACATTGTGGTGCCCTTTCAAAAGCGCTACAACGATATGGCGAACATCCTGCACGAGTTTATGGATCGCTGCTCTTCGGGAGTAACGCTGGCCAATGCGGACCTGATCGATACCAAGTCGATGCAGGGCAAGCCGATGCTGCCCGGGGTTCTGAACCTGGTGAAGTTGAAGCGGACGGGCGCTCCGGGCGCGGTCCGTATGGCCGATGCTCTGTATCAGTTTCAGTTCCAGATGCATGAAGAGGCCTTCAGCTACCTGGATAAGCTGGCGTACAACGCACAGATGTTCGCTGGGATTCCTCCGCAGGTGTATGGAGGCGCGGGGGACCCATCGGTCGAGACTTTCGGCGGCCAGCAACAGCAATTAAATTCCGCGCTGGGCAAGCTGAACATTTATTGGGAGAACCTGAAAGAGGAACACGCCAAGGCGGATGAGCTGGCGGTGAATTGCGCCAAGGACAATCTGACCGCGGATATGCGGCAGGTCATTCTGGAGCGCGGCTCAGAGTTCCGCAACGATTACATCCGGTTGGATGATCTGCAGGGCAGCGTCCATGCGTACGCGGATACCGACCAGGGTCTGCCGGTGACCGCGGCCGAGCTGCGGCAGCGCTGGATGGATTTGATGCAGGCGGCGGCGAGCAATCCGCTGGCTCAGGCGATCTTCGATGATCCTACGAACCAGGAGCAGGCGGCGACGGCGCTGGGTGTGCCGAACATGGTGGTTCCCGGGTGCGGCGATGCGGTCGAAGGTGCTGCAGATTATCGAGCGGCTGTTGCAGGCGGAGGCGGTGCCGGTGGTCGATCCGCGGACCGGGCGGCCAACCGGCCAGGTGAGGCCGACGATCATGCCGGATAAGGCGATCGACGACTTCACGGTGCTGAAGCAGGTTGTCCGGCAGTACTGCCAGGAGAATTCGGATATTCCCGATGACAATCCCGCCGGCTGGCAGAATCTGTTGGCGTACTTTACCGCAGCGGTTGCGATGGAGACCAGCAGATGGCGGAGCAGGCCAGCAGAAGGCGTGTGCACAGGCGGGCTACTCCGACGCCGCAGATCCCTCCGCATGAGATCGACTGATGTGGTGAATACCGTGGGCGGGCTGATGCATCTTCCGCCGCCACGCCACGGCCGGAAATATTCAGGGCCAGGTGCAGGCGGCCAACGCTCTGATCAAGTTAGCGGATAAGTTGCACGGGCTAACCTTGTAGCGTATTACAACCGTTGGGTGCCCCACATCTCGCTGGTTTTTCGCGAGATGTGGGATACCGCAAATCTTGATGTGCTTGCTGTTAACCCCGAAGAGTTACAGGGTTAGCGCAGTGGTTTCCCACATCTCGCGAAAAACCAGCGAGATGTGGGGCACCCGTCATTTGTTGCAGATATACGTCTTAGAAAGAAAACCTATGACTGAAGCTACGATTGCGGCTCCCGCTCCGGCGGCAGCACCTACTCCTGCGGCTGCGCCCGCTCCTGCTCCAGCGGCTCCTGCTCCGTCGTTTGCTGGCGGATCCGGTTCCTCATCCAGTGTCGATCCAGGCAAGTTTCCGATTCGCGAAGACTACGCAGCCGCTTTGCTCACAGAGAAGCTGGCTGCGATCCGTGCCCCTGATGAGCCACCGGCGGTCTGTTGAAGAGGTAGCCGTCGTGGTTGAGCCGTCGGAGCCTCCGACCGGAAGTGGCTCCCGTCGAAGCGAGCCCCAGCTCCCGCAGAAGAGGACTTTCAACTGGAACTCGAGGCCATCGTCACCCCCGAAGTTCTCAGCCAGATGGTCACCGACAATCCCGACTTCGGCAAGTTGCTCGAGGCCGACTCCAGACTGAAGGGCCAGCTCTACAAGACCGCACGCGAAGCCGCCGAGCTGAAGCCCTACCGCGAAATCTTCCCCGACCTGGATTCGGCCAAAGCAGCCCACGACCACTCCTCCACCTGGATCGACGTGCGCGAAACCTTCCTCGGCTCGACCACCCGCGAAGGCACCATGGCTTCGCTGAGCAAGATTGCCGAACTCTCTTACGAGCGCGATGCCGACGGCAACGTGGTCATGCAAAATGGCAAGCCGGTCATCGGCGAAGATTTTTTTGGATTTGTCGACAACGTGGTGGCTCTCGATCTCGAGCACCGCGCACAGGATGTAACCGCACGCCTCAAAGCGAACAATTATCGCTCTGAGGAGGAACGCACATCGCGACCAACGCGTGAAAGATGCACTGGATACTCCTCAGGGAAGAATCCGCGGCCACTTCCCCCGCGTTAGAGGCGCAGCCAGACGCACTACGGCGCAAGGCAGATGAGCTGGACCGGCGGGAACGCGCGCTGAATATGCGCCAGCACGGCGAGCAGGTGGAGGAGAGACGCTCGTTCGAAAGCGGATTGCAGACGGAAGCCCACACACGTATCCACGACGGCATCAGCAGGATCATCGCCAACGTGGAAAAGCAGGGCGGCGTGGTCAGTCCTTACTTGAAGAATATTCTCCCCAAAGCCATCGGCGCCAAGCTGATTCGCAAGATTCAGGCCAACCCGGCGCTGCAGGATCAAATGCACTCCCTGCAGCGGCTGCCCATCGGCGATGCATCCCGCCAACGCCGACTCGCGGCCATTGACCGGGCCGTGCAGCAGTATCTTCCCGAAGTAGCGCGCGAAGAACTACGCGAGGCAGGCGTGCAGATCGCCAACGCCTCCGCCGCCAAACGCGCCAAGGTAGACGCCCAGATCGACAGCACCAGGAAGACCGAACCGAAGGGATCCACCGGACCCGCCGGCAGCGGAGCGCCACGATGACCTCAAGCGCAGCCTTCGACCACGCGCAGGCAGAGTGGCAGCGAGCCAATCCGGGTAAGCCCTTCGACAAGGTCGCGAGGGAACAGATTCTCCCTCGCGTTCTGCAGCTGATGACATCTCGGTGAGCCAATTCGCAGGCAACGCGGCTTACCGCCGCAGATAAGGAAACATTTTCATGTCTAACGTAATCGGCACTGCATCCACTACACAGCAGCTGCAGCTTGAGGCCTTGAACGAGGTCATCAAGCTGCTCATCGAAAAGGAGGCCAAACTGGACGCCCGCATCTCCGAGCGCGGGTCGATTACTCCAGTTTCGCTGCGCAGCTTTCGTCTGCGCTTCCAAACCGCATTTCCCGGCAACGTCGCCCTGTTCAACCTGGACGGCGGCATTCTGCCGGCCGGCAACTTCAGCGCCTGGGATCAGGGTACGCTGACTCCGCTGGCCACTGTCATCCCGGTTGAGTATTCGCGGCTGGTCGACATCATCGGCGAGGGCGGACCCAAGGTCGTCTCCGAGAACCCGGTAACCAAGACGCTTGCAGATGTGGCGGTACAGATGGCGAAGAACCGGGACCAGTTTCTGCAGCAGGCGGGTGACGGAAAGATCGGCCAGGTGGATCCGAGCTACGCCGGCGGCGGTGCTAACCCCATCGTGCTCGCCTCGTCTCCGTGGGGCGCCAGGCTCATCTCGCAGGGACAGCAGGTGCAGGTGATGAGTAACACCTACACCCTGCGCGGCACCTGCTACGTCAACAACGTCAACAACAAACTCGGCGTCGGCGCAGTCCATTACCGTGGACGCGGTGCCCGCAGGCACTGTCGCCGGCGACTTCATCATGGTCGCGGGCGTGGCTGCCACCACTCCGGTATTCCTCTACGGCATCCCGTATTTCCATAACACCGCCACCACGGGCACGTTCCTGGGCATCAACCGTACGCAGAATTATGTTGTCGCGAATGGTGTGGCTGCCGGCGGTGCTCCGTTGTCGTCTGCCCATGTTGCGCGCGGCGCTCAGCCGCGTGGAACAGAGCCTGGGCACGGACGCGCTGAAGTCGCAGGTGTGGCACGCGCATCCCTCGCAGATCCAGGCGTACGAGGAGATGGGCTTCGCCAAGCAGGAGATCCTGATGACCAACGGCAAGATGCCAGGGTTCGACGGACTCACTGCCAACGTCGGCCAGTTCACCATCGCCGGCCGTGAAGTGGTGCGGAATATCCACGCCGACCAGACACGCATCGACTTCATGGAGTTCGGTTCGTGGCTGAAGGTGGTGTGGGGTAAGGCGCCGTTCTGGTTCAAGAACCGCAGCGGACAGTGGGTGTTTCAAATCTACGATCCGGCTTCGGGTAATCCGACGGCGAATGAGGGATGCTACTACGTGGATGCCCGGCAATACGCGGTGGACAATCCTCAGGCTATCTCTTCGGTCACCGGCCTGAAGGTGCCTGTCTACAACTAACCCCTGGGTGAAGGGCTGAGCTAACCCTCTCAGCCCTTAGTCCCGAAGGGACGACTGCACTTAGCCGAGGACGCAGTCCTGGGTACCTTGAACTAAAGGTAGCCCGAAGGGACGGCTGAGGATGCCAGTATTCAGCCGTCCCTATCGGGACTAGTCATCTCACTTTCCATCCCAGGACTGCGTCCTTGGCTAATTCAGCGTCCCTGCGGGACTGATCGTAATGGAGACAGCGATGTCTTACGACGGCCCATGCCCCGGAGGCACGGTGAACATCCAGACCCTGCACTTCAAGATGGAAGCGGTGGTGGTGTGTGACCGCTACTCCGACTTCTTACGCTGTACGCTCCCGGCCAACAAACATTTGTTCGACCGCATCGTGGTGGTCACCTCGGCGGAAGATCGCGATACGCAGCGCATCTGCGAGTTTCATCACGTGGAGTGCATCAAGACCGACGCGCTGAATTCACGCTGGAACAAATTCTGCAAAGGCGCGGGCATCAATGAGGGCTTAAGCCGGCTCGATCGGGATGCATGGGTGGTGCATCTGGACGCGGATATCTGGCTGCCACCGCAGACCCGCTTGCTGCTGCAGAACGCCAACCTCGACCCGATGCATGATCTACGGCATCGACCGCTTCTGCGTGAAGGGCTATGCGCAGTGGGACAAGTTTCTGGAAATGCCTGCGCTGCAGCATGAATGCGATGCCTACGTTCACTCTGAATGCCTTTCCCCTGGGAACGCGCGTCACCAGCAAAGACGGCGGCGGTTATATTCCCATCGGGTTCTTTCAGATGTGGTCCCCGGCCGTCTCCGGTGTCTGTGAATACCCGGTAGCCCACACCGATGCGGGGCGGGGCGACATGGTCTTTGCCAAGAAGTGGCCACGGGCGAAGCGCGCGTTGATCCCTGAGGTGGTGGGCTATCACCTGGAGAGCACCGACGCCTCCATGTCCGCTAATTGGTACGGCAGAAAGACGGCTCCCTTCACTCATTCCGGCGGGCAGCGATGAGTCATATTGTACCCGCCGCCACGCAGCGGTTTCTCACCAGCTATGGCGGCAAGAATCCTTTCGGTAAGCCGCAATGGAGATTGCTGGTAGGCAGCGACCGCCTGGTCAAGGAGTCGGGTGTTTACCGGGATTGGGCACCAGGGGCTCTCGACCGCGGAGAAGGGCGGGTTAAACTTTCAGCCCAACCCAGATGCGCCGGGTTGTAACTTCTCCCGTCACGACAACCGGCCCATCCGCGTGGTCACGGAGATGCGCGAGGTAAGAAAGTATCCCCATGCAGAAGGTTGGATTCTGGAAAAGTGGTTCCCGGCCTCGAGTTATGGCACCCAGGCGGAGTGGTATTCGTACAAGGCGATCGACGGGTTCACTCCCATGTTGGGGCCTTATCCCGAATGTGGTGATTATGAGATGGTCTTTGGCCCATGGCCTAAGGTGCCTGCAACGGATACGCTGCAGGGTTTGATTGCCAAGTACAGCGCCGGCATGAACGGCCGCCGCGGCAGCCCCGAGTCTCGAGCGCAAGAGTACCTGCTGCGGTTTCAATATGAAGAGCAACAGGCCGAGGAGAAACGCAAGGCTCGAGTATGACGCCATGATGCGCGACCACATCTCCCCGTTGCGCAGCAGCAGCCTGGCGGCCAGCCGCTGGAGGCAGGACCTGGCCCGCCGCACCGGAATCTAACGCGCAATCGAACACATCGGCTCATTCTCTGAGATTCGACGTCTGACGAAACTGCAATCTTCCACTGCTCCGGCGTGGACGCAAACTCATTACCAAACTTTTCTTAGGCATAAGGAGCATATACCCATGGCAACACGTCGTTATTACCCCGGAAATGCAGCGCGCCAATGCGGAAGCGCTACTCGGCAAGGATCCCGGCAAGTTCCGCGATCCCGGCCAGCGCTGGACCGTCAAACGGTACGCCGAGATCCAGCGCCTCCTCAAACAGGCAGAGGCCGACAAGCCCGTCACCATCCTCAACCTGAACCCTTTCCCTCTCAAGATCAATGGCGGTGTCTTTTTCCCCGAGGAGATCGCTCCCTGCCCTCCCGGCAAACCCTACACCGTCCATGTAATTCGCGAAACCCGCTGGGGACACAAAGACCTCGGCTGCGACGCGCAGAACATGATGCAGATGGAGCCGGTACCGGCCATCCCCCTGGTGCTCGCCGCCGAATACATCCGCGAATACGTGCAGCAGGATGGCGGCTTCGGCGGAGTGCTCTGCTATGTCGGCGATCACGACCCGGCCACCATCAAAAAAGGCGCCACCATCCGCGTCCCGGAAGTGGCTTACAGCGACCGCGGAGAGTTCTATGTCGAGGTGCGCGAGCGCGACTTCCACGAGACCCTCGCCGCCATCCGCAACAAGCGCAACACCTCCATCCTGCAACGGCTGCAATCGGCCAATGCCTGGTACGAGAACGACTCCCAACGCATGAACGTGAACGATACCCATCGCGACCTGGCGCGGCTGGCAGTGGAAGAAGGCCTGATCCCCGAACTGCCCCGCTGGGTCATGCAGGCCAACACGCTCACCGAAAAGCAGCCGGACCCCTGCCCCAGCTGCGCCAGCGATCCCCAAAGCCGGGGCCATTCTGTGCGTGAACTGCCACCATATCTTCAACGTAGTCCAGGCTTACAAAAACACGCGCATCGCCTACGGCGCGGTCGAGATGGATCGCCTGACCGCGGAAGAGTGGAAGATCGTAAACCAGATCAAGGCAGAACGCGATAAAGCGAAAGGCAAAGCAGGCCTCGCGTGAGCTGGACTCTCGGCCAGGTAAAGGCCCGGGTGCGCAACCTGCTGGACGATCCCCAGGGATCGTATCTGACGGATGGCTTCCTCGTGCCTCTCATCTGCGAGGTGTACGACGATGCCAATTCGCAACTGGCATCGACACAATCCTCGTGGGATATCGCCGTGGTTGAGGTGCCGGGCATTCCGCCAGGCACCCCGAACCTGGCGCCCTATCAAACCGGCAGCGGCCCTCTGGCGGCCCTCACCGACCAGCCTTTGCGCATCGATTGGAAGCCGGCGGGCAGACGACCCAGCCTATTACCGGCTGGTGCGGAATTACGAGGTCCTTCCCGACCTGCAGCCGCGCGAGGGCATGGCCGGATGGGAGTTTCGCAGCGAAGTGATCTGGCTGACCAATTGTTCCATCGCGGTCGACCTGCGCGTCCGCGGCGAATTCGGGCCGCCGGCGCTTGACCAGCGATGAGAGCGTGCTGCTTGTCTCACCCGCGCATCGGCTACGTGGTGGCCTATGGCACCGCGGCGCTGGTGGCCACTGTCCGCGGCAACGATGCGTGGACTCAGGCAATACGAACAAAAGGCACTGGAAGGCATGGACGAAATCATGGAGCAACTCGTCCGCGCCGAACAGGGCCAGGTGCGCCGGACCGGCCGGCAGACCCGTCATTCACTCATTACACTAAGGAGAAACACATGGCAGTTTCAGGCGCAATCATCGATTACTCGGGTGCAGCCGGGCAGCGTAACAGCACCGTCTTCATCCAACTCACCTTCAGCGGCAGCTTCACCACCGGTGGAGATCCCCTCAACCTGGCAACCTTAACCAATCCCAACGGTCTGGATATCGAAGGCTTCTTCGAGCTTCCGCTGACCCTGGCCCCCGCAGTCTATCTCGAAGACATCGGCGGATATTACGTTCAGCCTAAGATCACTGGCTCGACGTTGAGTGCCTTTCTCATCAATGTGTATCAGCCGACGGGAACCATCGTGTCCGGCGCATACAACTCGGCCGTCACCAGCGGAACCGTGATTCTCACCATGCAGAAGCGCCGCGTCTAAAAAAAACATTTCCAGAAAGGGTCCGCGGAACCGCAGATCCCTCGGCTTCGCTCGGGATGACAAACAAGGAGAGGGTCGTTGTAAGGAGAGCGCCGTTGCATAAGGAGAGCGCCGTTGCAAAAAGGAGAGCGCCGTTGTTAATGCAGGGCGTCGCTGATGGGTTTCGCGACCCAGCAACCGCCTCATCCTTTTAGCAACCGCCCTCTCCTTACAACGACCCTCTCCTTGTTTGTCATCCCGAGCGAAGCCGAGGGATCTGCGGTTCCTCTTCGGCGGCAACAAACTCACAGGCACACTGAATGAACTTTGAAGGCTTCACCCCCCACGAGTTCACGCGTTTTGGTGGACTCGTCGATAACGACGATCCCACCGTGCTGCCTATGGGCGTTGCGGCTGTCTGCAAAAACTGCAGATTCCAACTCACCACCGTGGCCACACGCTACGGACTGCAAACCGCTTTACAAAGCCCAAACCAAACGCCCATCTCCGGACTGGCCTCTTTCATCTACACCCCCGAAAATCCAGGAGAAACCCTCTTTCAAGTCCCCATGGTCTTCGATACAGACGGCTATCTCCTCATCGAAAACCCAGCCGGAAGCGGAAGACTCACACGCGTGCAAGGTCCCCTCGTCACTCAACCGGTAAACGCGCATGCCATCATGACCGAGGCATACAACCGCGCGTTCATCGCCTACTCCGACCTGAAAACCCCCAAAGCCCCCATCAACGTCTACGGACTCAGCACCCAACAACTGGACCCCTACGGACAAAAGCCGCTGGGAGCCCCCTGGCTCGCATCCACCGCCTATCTGGCGGGCGAGTATGTGCAACCCACAGTGACAGGCGGCAACGGGCATCTCTACCGCTGCATCACCGCCGGCACCACGCAAATCACCGAGCCAACCTGGCCATTATCCGAAAACGCCACAGTGACAGATGGCGGAGTCACCTGGCAGGAACTGACCCCAGTCCTGGTCAATCGCCTCCCCGCGCCCAACGGACCCCAGCCCACCCGGCTCGCATCCGGAGGAACCTTCCCCGCAGGCCGCGATGTGTACCTGCAAATGACCTACCTCAACGCCCAGGGAGAATCCATCGCCTCCGCTCCCGGCATCCTGCTCAACACCAACCTGCACGATGCCGCACGGTTCACGGTACCCGCCCTCTCGGGTCTGGCAGGATGGATACGCGGCCTCGCCGCGGCGTATCAACCAACCTCGGTCAATGTCTACGAAGCCGACGTCCCAACCGGCGCACCCGCGCCTTCCTCGGCATCCTTCGCCCAGGTAGGCAACTTCGCCCTCTCTGCAACCGTCACGGTGACGACCACAGCATCCGGACCCGCACCACCGTCATCGAACACCGCCCGGGTCACGCCCGGTGGGCTTGAAGCCCCGCCAACCCCAACCGTAGAGCGTGCTTCAAGCTCGGGCAGCTTCCCTGCCGGCCGTGACATCTACGTGATCGCCACCTTTACCAACGCATCCGGCGAGACCCTTCCTTCCCTGGCCGGAACGTTAATCGACACCGTCCTCGACGATGCAGTCCAGGTCCCCATTCCCTCCACGCTCTATCAAGTTACAGGGGTCAACCTATACCAGGCCGACGTCGCCACCGGCGCTCCACCACCTGCCACCAACACCTACGCGCTCGTAGGATCCTTTCAGCCCCTCACCACCGCCACCATCACCACGACCGCCAGCCGGGCCCGCCGCACCCATGACCAACACCTCGGGAGCAACCGGCAACATCGCCCCCGACGCCGGCGCCGGCCTGCGTTATGCCAGCATCGCGTTCACCAACCGCAACGGAAACCTCAGCCCCACCGTCACCGCCTTTACCTCCATCAGCGTCGACGTCCCGGGCGATCAGCTCTACATGGCCAACATCCCCACGGGGCCCGCCAATACCCTCAACCGAACTATTGGGTTCACGATTGCAGACGGAACCAACGCTGGGCCCTTCTTCTACATTCCCGAAACCACGATCAGCGCGGGCATCCCCATGACTGCAACCGTGATTGACGACAACTCGACCACGACCGCGTTCTTCAATTTTACTGACGAATTTTTAGCGGCCGAAACCTCGACCGACATGACCGACCGGCTGCGCTGCGTCCTGCCGCCCGCGGCCGTGGACGTCTACTACGCGCCCTCTATCGATCGCGTCGTGCTCACGGGCGTCGATGGCTACGGATCCGGCCATTACATCTCCCTGGCCGCAGACTCGGAGTCTTACTACGGCGACACCAGCCCCATCCAGGTAGCCAACGGCAACGGACAGCGCTGCATCTGCGCCCGCGAATTCCAAGGCACCCTCTTCTCCCTGAAAGAGCGCTCCGGCTTCACCATCTCGCCCACCGCAACCGACCCCTCCACCTGGTCGGTGCAGCAACGCTGGGAAGGTGTCGGCCCCTGTGGGCCGCGAGCGGTCTGCGTCACCAACGAGTTTCTCTTCTTTGTCCATCGCAGCGGAGCCTATGCCTACTCCCCCAGCGAGCCCCAGCCCAAATTGATGACCAAGGAAATCCCCACCCTGTGGTCGACCATCAACTGGGATTATCAGCATCTGATCTGGTGCTGCGTAGACGAAGAAAATAAAGAAATCCGCATCGGCATTCCCATAGGCAATGCCACCTTGCCCAACCAGACCCTCACCATGAACTACATGGAAGGCCTGTCCGGACCGATCCACTTCAGCCAATACGCCGGACGCGAAGTAGCCATGGGCGCGGCCAGGAAATGGAGCCTCGATGATATCGCCGGCTCCGTCGCCATTCGTTGCGAGCGCCAGCTGCCGGCGAATGCCTCACCCTTCGGGGCCCTGCGCCAGTCCCAGGTGTTGATTGGGTCCTCCGCCCCCGATGGCACCGTACAAATGATCGCCACAGGCGTTTATAACGACAACGGCAGCGGCATCGAATGCCAGTACGAGACCACCAGCACCCAGGACCTGATGGAGGTCTCCATGCTGGGCGGGGTGAGCATCAATGCCCTCGGCGAGGGTTCCATGACCGTATCCGTGATGGTGGCAAGAAACTCCACGGACGCGCCCCAGCCCGCCAATGCCGAGGTCAAGCTTGCGCCCTTTCCCCTGACCCCGGAAAACTGGAAAGGGTATGACGGCGGCGCCCGCGGGCAGAACGAGCGCTTCCGCATGCGCTTCACCAATGGCTCGATGGCCAATGCCTGGTTTGCCCTCAAGTACTGCAGCCTGTTTACCCGCCCGCTGTTCACCGGGAGAACCAGTCATGGCGCTTAGCGTAAACCTGGCCCAGATCAACTCCGCAGCGAGGGGAAACAGCGATCTGCGCGAGACCCTCACCGGCATCCATCTCGCTCTGCAATCCCTCTACGCGCAAACGGGGTCCACTCCGCTGACCAAGGTCGATACCACCGCAGCCTCCTTCACCGGTCCCCCGCTAGCGTCGAAGCTCTCGGTGAACGGAGCCAACGGGAGCTTCACCGTCTCCATCACCGCGGCGCAAACTTCGAGCAACGCGCCCGTTTACCAGGAGTTATCCAGCTCCACCGTAGCCACTTTTGCTTCAGGAGTGACCGTATATCCCGTCAGCACCAATACCAGCTACGTGTTTCCTAACCCCGGCGCAACCCTCTACTGGCGCCTGCGCTCGAGTTATAACCAGCAAAATTGGAGCAGCTACGCCGTGCAGCCAGGAGCCGTCAGCTCCGGCCTGATGAGCTCCACAGCCTCTGGGAACAACCTCTCGCTCAACCAATCGAATTACGCGACCGTCGACTCAGTGGCCGCCGGCGCAACCGCCACAGTCCGCATCTACGGTTCCGGGGGAGTCGGCACCGCGTGGACCTCAATCCTTGGTAACGGGTCTAAAGTAATCGCATCGGGGACCATCCTCAACGTTGCCTACGGCGCCAGCGGCTTCGTGGTTTGGGATGGGCAGAAATACCAATTGAAACCGCAACTGGCACAGACCTTCCCCGATACCTGGGTGCCGGTAGGGAAAGTCTCCGTCATCGCCAATGCCAGCGGCCTCGTCCTCCCCGTCATTCATGCCGTGGTCACCGGCGGCGCCATTGTCGCCTACCAGATCATCAACCCCGGCAATGCCCTCACCGCGGCGCCGCTGCTGACCATCACCGATAGCACGGGCAGCGGAGCCACCGCCACCGCGGTCGTGACCGCCGGTGCCGTGACCCAAGTGACCCCGGGCAGCGCCGGCAGCGGCTATTCCGCCACCCCCACCGTGACCGCCTCGGGCGGCGTGAGCGGAGGAGCCGCCGGTGGCGGCGGTGCGACCGGCAACAACGGAGGGAGACTCTACGCCAATGTATAGCCTGCACCAGCAATATCTCGACTTGGCCAGCGGCTTTCACGTAATCGAACTGCGCGACGAGCGCGGCAATCGCCACCTGGTCCAGCTTGCCGTGGGCCACGAAGCCTGCCCTGCGTGCGGCGCAGTTCATCCCAAAGACAACCTCGGCAGCCTGGACCCCGCCGCCGCCGTCCGCCAGATTAACGAAGCGCTGAATACGTCGCAGCAACAGATGCTGACCTACGCCGGCAAACACGGCCTCACGGTGAAATGAAACGGGTCACCCTGCGCCAGGCCACTCGCGACGACTGGCCGCGCATTCAACAACTGCACCGCGAGCACCAGGCCGCGCAAGGCACCAACTACGAGCTGCCCTGGCTGTTTGGCCCGGCGATCGCGATCGCCCTGGTGGGGGTGGAAGAGACCGGGACCATTCGCAACTGTATCTACGTAGAGACCATCGCGGAGCTGCGTTTTGTAGGTTGCGACCCCAAGGCCACCGCCTTCAGCCGCCGCGAAATCGAAGGGCTGAGTTATGTACTCAAGCTCCAGGGCTTTCGCTGGCTGGAGTGTTTTGTCCCCCGGCAACTGAAAAAAATGATCCAGAAACCGCTGCAGCGCGCCGGCTTCGATTGTGTCGACCGCGAGCTCGCGCACTTCGCCAAAGACCTGAGAGGAAAACCATGAGTAGAGGTCAATCCACGCAAGCCTACAACACCGCGTCCAACGAAAACGCAACCGACTTCGGCAACGCGCAGTCGGCCTTCGGTTCCACCGAAGATGCCATCGGCAACTACAACAACCAACTGGCCAAATTCGTCTCCGGCAACCCATACACTCCGGGAGGCGAATACGATCAGACCATCAACAGCGGCCTGGCGAACGTGTCCGACGCTGGGGCGAACTCACTCGCCGGCGCGCTGCAGGCACAGGCCCGGCGCACTGGTCAGAACAGCGCGGCCGACGCAGCCACAGCGGCAGCCGGAGCCCAGCAAAACACCCGCAACCTGTCAGGCGACCTGGCAGCGGCACAACAAAAGCGCATTGCCGGCGAAGCCGGTTACAACCAGGCTGCCCTGGGCGCATCGGTGGCGCCTATCAGCGCCAACCAGTCGCTCTATGGGACATCTTCGAACGCAGCCGGCAGCGCTCTGGGCGATGAAACCCAGGCAGCGAAAAACCCCGGCTTCTGGGACGAGGTCGGCAACAGCGTGGCCGGCAATCTGGGCAAGGTAGGGAAACTGTAACCATGACAGACCATCAGGAAGACGAAGCCAGCAGGCTGCTCCAGCAAATCCTGTCGCCGGCAGAGGCGCAAAGCCTGGTGCTGCCTCCCCCGGACCACCCCCCGGTCAGCGGACCCGGCGAGTCCACTCCGCTGACCGGCAACCTGGCAAAACCGCCATCGCAGGCGACCCCGTCCCGCCAGGGCCTCGCAGGCTATTTCGCTGCAGGTGCTACGGCATCAGCAGCCCCCGACCGGAGCAGCGATCCGCTCTACATAAAGGTTTCCTCGAAGGGGCAGGTCGGATATCTGCCCAGAGCCAATCTTCTCGAAGCCATGCAGATCGACGGCAACCTTAAAGTGTTAGATGAACACCGGGGGATGGGTGGAAGGTAGGCAGGGCCCGGCCTTGCGGCCGAGCCCCGGGTAAAGTCTAGTGGTGGTCGTGATCGTGGTCGTGGTCCCAATCGTGGTGATCGCGGTGATCATCGTGGTCCCAGTGACCCTGGTTGTATTCCCAACCGCGGTCATAGTGGTCGTAATGAGGATGGCTCCAATACGCCCCCGCATACGGAGGCCGGCGCCATGCTCCAGGAATCCACACATACCTTGCCCCGGACCAGTTCCAATATCCATCGACCCAGGCGTAGCCCGGACCCGGAATTGCTGGCCGAACCTCATAGCGCAACGGCGGCGGAGTACGACCGATGTAGATACCGACTTGGGCAAAGGCTGGAGCAGTCACTGCTGAAGCCAGGATCAGACTAGCAAGCCATTTCGTTTTCATCGTTCCTTCTCCCTTACAACAACCTCACATACGATGCGAACCCGGTATGCAGAGAGAGGTTTCGGCCTTTATTTGCAGGGGATGATTCCTTCGTAGGCAACCTTTACCAAGGTAACTATGGTGACCCATCCACTCCACGAGCTCGGCTTCGAGCCGCTGCTTCCTTCGCTCACCGATCTGGGGTTTGAGCCCGCGATGCCGATTGGCGCAAGAGAACCACATTCAGGCCGCAAGATCGTGCAGCCCACCCGCAACCCTGCCATGAACCAGGCATTGGCAAGCGATGCCATGCAGGCCTACAAGGCAACGCTCGAGGAAATCACCCGCCAAATCAAGGGTGCGACGCTGGCGGCAAGCCGCACGCGAAAGAATCCGGCGCGCCTGGCGGAAAAGATCAAGCGAGAAGGACAACCGGCGGAGACAGTGAGCGATTACGGCGCGGCGCAGATCGCGGTGGACTCATCGCAGGCAAAAGAGGCCGTCGTCGACGCGGTGAAACTGCACTTCAAGGTATTGCGGGAGCAGGATCATTTCGCCTGGGGTGATCCGCAATATCATTATCGGGCCTATTCGCTACAGTTACAGATGCCGAACGGCGCCTCGGAGGAATTGCAGATCGTTCCCCGCCCTGTGTTCGAGGCCAACCGGGAGGAGCATCACGACTACAAGCGGGCGCGCAACGCGGAGCTCGCGGGCCGCAGCACGGAGAGGGCCACAGCCGCCGCCCAAAGCCTCAACGATCGGGCGATGGAGCGTTTTAACTCCAAAAATGGAGCCCACCCTTCCGTGGTCAAGGGTCCTGTCGTCAAAGGGTCGCGGGTAAGGTTGGCCGACGGCGCGGTGGCGAGGGTCGTCTACGTGGATCCGAACATGCGGATCGCGCGGGTGCGCACCGAAGACGGCCGGAACATGACCGTGCGTCACAGAGATCTCAAGCGATCGTAAAGGAGTTCAGCTCTTGGGTGGCCCTCCCAGGCGGCTGTCTTCCCCGCGCTTGCGTCCGGGTTCAACTTTAGGCTTAGGTTTAGGTGCCTTCTTCGTCTCGCGCTTGCCTTTATCTTTGCTTCCCATGAAGCCAAATATTACACGAATGACTTTCACAATGGAGATACATCTAATGCCCTCACTCAACAAAGGCCTGAAGTTCGACCGCAATGACATCCTGGACAAGTACTGGGATCTCGCCCACCTCGACCCCGACAAGACCAAGGGCAACATCCTTGGCCAGTTGAAGGCCCTCGATGCCCTCTGCGAAGAACTAGCCCAGGGCGACAAACCAAGGTCGCCGGCAAAACATTTCCCCGAGCCTGACATCTACCGCGCCGCCTGGATGCCCGAAGCATGACGGCCGGATATCCAAGAAAGGTCCGTAGAACTGCAGATCCCTTGGAGTGGAGCGAGATTTGGCGCAACCGGGGACCAGTGTCAGAACAAAGTTGTCCATGACCTATCGCTGGAAGCCGGCCACCGAGGCCCAAAGAGCCGCGCTCGATTCCGCCGCCGACATCCTCCTCTTCGGCGGCTCCGCCGGTTCCCTCAAAACCGAAACCATGCTCATGGACGCGGTCCAGGAATACCAGAACCCCAACCTGCGCGCCATCGTCTTCCGCTCCTCTTTTGTCGAGATGACCGACATCATCGACAAGACCCGCCGTCTCTACGCCCCGATGGGCGGCGTCTTCGTAGGCTCTCCCAAATGGACGTGGAGCTTTCCCTCCGGAGCCACCATCCGCTTCGCCTACATGAAAACCGACGACGACGTCTGGAAATACCTCGGCCCTCGCTACTCCTTCATCGGCTTCGACGAATCGACCCTGCACACAGAAAAGCAAGTCCGCAACATCCTGGGGCGGCTGAGCGCCACCGATCCCGCCCTGCGCCTGCGCATGCGCCTCACTTCCAATCCCGGCAACGTAGGCGCCGCCTGGCATCAATCGCTCTTCCTGCGCGGCCACTGCCCGGTCCATAACCAACGCGACGCAGCCCAACCCGGCCAACTCTATCGCGATCGCTCCTGGCCCTCGGATGGCGAAGCCATTCCCTTCTCCGTCGCCTTTATCCCCGGCAAGCTCTCCGACCACACCCTCCTCGACGCCAACTACGCCAAGCGTCTCCACATGATGTCCGGCGGCGCCGCGGCGGCCATGGAACAGGGCTGCTGGTGCACCCTCGAGGGAGCTTACTTCCCTTTCCTGCATGCAGGCATGGTGCATCCGCTGGCCGACGCCGGGGTGGAGTGGTGGCACAACCACTTCCTGTCCATCGATTACGGCTACGGCAAATCCTCGTCCTCCGTGGGACTCTACGTTCGCGGCCCGGCGGAGATCAGTCAGAAGATCGAGGTCCCCGGCGTCGAGTCGCAACGCCTGGCGCACCATGACAGGCCGCAGTTCCCCCAGGGCCGCATCCGCAAGATCGGTGAGTTAGTCGTTCCCCACGTGGCCGCCTACGAGCTCGCCGAGTTGATTGTCGATACATTTATCCGGCCGGAAGAAAACGGGGAGCGCCGGCGCATCGTAGCTGCCTATCTTGATCCGGCGAACTTCAAAGATATCGGCGACGGTCACACCATCGCAGATCAAATCAACGAAGTATTGGACCGCTGGGAGATCACCTGTGAGCGCGCCTCCAACGACCGCCTGGGCGGCTGGCAACTGCTCTACCGCCTGCTCCGCACCGGAGAGTTCGAAATCACCGACGTCTGCCCCCGCACCTTCGAAGCCCTGCGCACCCGCATGCATGATGAAAAAAGGCCGGGAGATATTCGCAAGATCGCCGGCGATCCGCTGGACGATGTAGCCGACGAAACCCGCTATGCCGTATACACATTTGTCCAGCAAGCCACCCAGCCCCGTCAGTTATTGCTACAGCAAGCCGTACGCGGCCTCGACGTAGGCTCAGCCGCGATTCGCTGGCAGCAAAAATCCGAGGAACTCGACCAGCAAGACGCACCGATCCCAACTACCCGGCGTCTCGGCCGGCGCAGTTGGGGTCGATAAGCTATGGCGGCTACTCCGCCTATGCATTACTCCCAGGAGCAATGGCGAACTGAATCTCACTCCCCACTCTCAGCTTGATGTCGTCCTTCTTACTGGAAACAAAGACACCCGAGTTATGGCTGGAGATTTTACTGTGCATGTCAACGCCCGGGGCCACGTCCTCCTGATCCATTTGCAACGTCTTAGCCGTCCAGCCATTGGAAATCACATTGCGATCGCCAGAGTCAATCTCCGAATAAGCCGCCCCGGGGCCGTAGAAGCCTACGATCGTCGCCCGGATGGGCACGGTGGTTCCGTCTTTCAAGCGGGCTTCGTCGAAGCGTAGTGCGAGTTTCGACGTGCCCGGCTGCTGCATATCATCCTCGGCCACCTTTCCCACGAGCATCGTGCCTCGCGGCAGCTCGGTGCCATTGGTCAGATTCACCTTATCCTGCAGTTTGGCATCCACAGTAGCGCCCGGCTGTTCATGAGCAGAATCAATGGTTTTTACCAAAGTGGCAGACGCAGGTTTCATCAACGCGGCTTCGTGACGTCCTTTTAACGGCATCTGGCCCGCTTGACCCGGACTGGTTGAGTTTTGACTGAAGACAAAAAGTGGCAACGCTAACACTGCGGTGGCTACGGCCAGCGCTTGATGATGGGCCCTCATACGACTCCTAAGGTAGAAAAAGGTCCTCCAAGGAATGCAAACAATCAGGTGTTGTGTATCTCGTGCTGTTGTACTGTTTATAGGACTGCGGCAAACCGGGAATGGTTGCACTTTCAGCTTTTACTCCTTCTCACTTTCCCAACGGCAAGTCCGTGCGTCATAATGCAGCCGTACTGTTCCCAGCGGGCCGTTGCGCGCTTTGGCAATAATCAACTCACCTTTCCCTGCCAACGATGGATCGTCGCGGTTGTAATATTCCTCGCGATGCAGAAACAACACCAGGTCCGCATCCTGCTCAATGGATCCCGACTCGCGCAGATCGGAGAGAATCGGCCGCTTATCCACCCGCTTATAGAGTTCGCGATTCAACTGCGACAACAAAATCACCGGCACGTTCAGCCGCTTGGCCAACCCCTTCATCGCCCGGCTGATCGCGGCCACTACCTGCTCCCGGTTCTCCAGCCCTTTGCGCTCCGCTGCCATCAGTCCCAGGTAGTCCACCACCACCAGGTCGAGACCGTTACTCGCTTGCAGCCGCGCTGCCTTCGCTTCAATCGACGCTGCGGTCTGCCCCGGTTGGTCATCGATATACAACGGAACATCGATAATCTCCGCCAGCGCGCGCAGATAATACTGCTTCTGCACCTCGTTCAACCGTCCATGACGGTGTGCCTGCAAATCCACCTGGCCCTGCGCACAGCACATGCGGTCGATCAGCGCTTTGCTGGGCATCTCCAGGCTAAAAAACGCCACCGTCCTGCCCAACTTGGCAACATGCACCGCGATGTTGCCGGCCACCGCGGTCTTGCCAATCGAAGGCCGCGCACCCAGAATCGTCAACTCCTTCGGCTGAAATCCCGCCGTCAGATTATCCAGCCCGCCAAAGCCTGAAGGAATACCCGTCAGCCGCGCGCTCTGCTCAAAGATTTTGTCGATACAGGGATACTGGCCGCGAATGTACTCCGCCACCGAAGTGAGCCCTGCGGTAATCGTCTTACCGGCTATCCTGCGAAAAGCCGACTCCGCCTCCGCCAGCACTTCTTCAGCCGAGCCGGACTGATCGACCGCCAGTACGCCTAACCGGTCGCTCTCCGCAATGGTCTGCCGCAGGAGAGACTTGTCCTTCACGATGCGCACGTAATCTTCAATGGAGAGCCGCCGCGGCAGTCCCTCGGTCAGCGAGGCGAGCCACGCCACTCCCCCGATGACCGATAACTCCTTGTTGCGTTGTAACTGCTCGGCCAGGGTCACAATGTCGACCCTTTTGCCTTCCGTCATCAGCTCGCCCATGCGCCGAAACACGCGGCGATGCGCATCGAGCGAGAAGTCCACGGCTTCGATGCGCCCTGCTGCCTCCTGGTAGTGCGCGTTGTTGAGCAGGATCGCGCCCAGAATCGCCATCTCCGCGGTTACATTTGCAGGGAGAACAGCCTCGCTGCTGCGTGCGCTCACCGGCGTACCCCCTCTCCTCGGCGCCGAGCAGGACCTGCTTTTACCGTCGATTGACCGCGCCGCCACTCCGCCGTCTCCGGCGCATCGGGAGACAGGAAGCTGATGATCTCTTTGTGCGCGCTGCAGTAAAGAAAAGCGATCTCGCGGTCGTTATGATCAAGCACAATGACGGTGCGTGAGTTAGTCAGTTTCCGGGCATACTTCACATCGCCCTTCCACACGCGCCGGATCAGGCTTTGCCGTATCTGCTTGCCTATGGCCAAACCCAAACGCGACCAGGCACACTCCTTTACCTGTTGCCGGCGCGCCGGCAACAGGATGGTGGGTCCTCGGCTCATGCACGGCCTGCAGGTACGCGGCTGCGCATACCCAGTGCTCTCATACCGCCGGTGTATCGGCCCTGGGCAGCGATCTCACGGCGTTGCGCTGCAGCGTTCCGTTTGCAGTCGCACGCCAAAATCGCCATCGCATCGTCGTTTAGGCTGCGCCCCGCCAAACGGCGCGCAGCCTTCTCTGATATACCCCACCGCTCGGCAACATCCAGATTGGATTGGGCGGAGCGGGGACGTCCGCCGCTATGTCTCCGAAGAGGACTCATACAATCTCCGATTTTTCTGGGGGAGGAACCTAGGCAAAAAGAAGGGTCAGCCGGGGGGAGGAGACCCTTCCAAAACATAACTACTTGCGTCATAGTTATGACTTAACTTGGTGCAAGTATGCCTCAGTTTTCTGATATGGGCAACAATCTTAAGCACTATTTTTGTTACATCGTAAGTAACTTGTGCTAGAAATACTCGCTGGCCTTTTTATGTAACCTTGCTGGTTATCTATTCGTGCAACCGCTGTATTTATGCGGTCTCGGCTCACCCTGTTGTCGCGGATTGGGGACGGCGCAGCCGGGGTAAGCGGCCAAAGTTGTTGCTAGAAAGGCGCTTGTTTCACTCCCCGAGGCTGGGGAGCACCCCTACATCGATCATCATGGCTGTTGCGGATCAGCAACAAATCCCAGCATTGGCTCTTCCGGACGCGGTTCCAGCAACTGCGCGCTATCGTTGCCCACGTTCCCCACTGCCTTCTCCACCTTCCAGGCGATCATCTGTTCCGCGGGAAAAGGCCGCAGCAGATCGACCGGCGGCTGCCCCGGGTCGCCGCCGCTCAACCAGCGCGCGTAATCCTTCCGCTCAATAATGACCGGCATGCGATTGTGCAGCGGGGCCACCACCTGGTTAGGATCGGTGGTGATGATGGAGAATGTCTCCAGCCACTCGTGCGTTTGCGGATCCTTCCACCGCTCCCATACTCCCGCGAAGCCATAGGGTTCGCGGCTGGCGAGAGCGATGGCAAATGGCTGCTTGTGTTTGGGGTCCAGTTTCTGCCACTCATAAAACGCATCTGCGGGGACCAGGCACCGGCGGCGTTTGAAGGCCTCGCGAAAAGCCGGCGCGGTAGCCACCGTCTCCGCCTTGGCATTGATGGTCGAGTAGCCAATTTTCGCGTCTTTCGACCAGTAAGGAATCAAGCCCCAGCGCATGAGAACGATTTCGCGTTTCCCGGTATCGCGGTTCAGCCGCACCACCGGCTGAAAGGTCTGCGGAGCAACGTTGTAGCTTGTGCCCCAGTCGAGGTTATCCCCCTCCCCGATTCCGGCATCCGTCCCAAACCAGGCAGCAATTTCTCGTCGAGTTGACTTCCGCACATAACGGCCGCACATAGATAGATGATACCTGCCCGAAGCTAACCACTATGTACGCGAAAAACATTTCCACGAAAGGTCTGTGGAACTGCAGATCTCTCGGCTTCGCTCCTAATGAACAAAATGTGTCCGGAGATAGAAACAGTGGTGTCGGGGGACAAATAGGCTCGGTTTGAATTGGCGGTATGTTTGCCCTTGGGAATCGGGGAGGGATCGAGGCGCACCGCAGGTTCCTCGCTTCGCTCGGAATGACAAATAGGAGAGGGTTGTTGAAAGGGAGAGGGCTGTTGCCAAGGGAGAGGGCACTCGTGTGTCGAAGGGACCCGATGTCTCCCAGTTCATTCCTCTCTTAACTTGCCTGTGGCTTGCCACAGGCAAGTCGCTTGCTCGGGATGACAAAAAGGGAGAAGGCAATTGTTGGATGAACGATAGTTGCTGTTATCAAGCTGCTGTCGATGGTAAGAGTCGAGCCGCGAGGATGAATCGGTTCAACATCGTCTTTTCTCTCAAAGCTACCCTCTCTTGTTTGTCATCCCGAGCATGCGACTTGCCTGCGGCAAGTTAAGAGAGGAATGAACTGGGAGACATCGGGTCCCTTCGATACACGAGTGCCCTCTCCCTTTCAACTACCCTCTCCTATTTGTCATTCCGAGCGAAGCGAGGAACCTGCGGTGCGCCTCGATCCCTCCCCGATTCCCAAGGGCAAACATACCGCCAATTCAAACCGAGCCTATTTGTCCCCCGACACCATTGTTTCTATCTCCGGACACATTTTGTTCATTAGGAGCGAAGCGAGAGATCTGCGGTTCTACGGACCCTTCGTGGAAATGTTTTTCGCCCCTAGCCGGGAAAAGCCTCAGAGAGTGACTGCCCCACAGCCGGCAACTTTCCTTTGCTCAGAACCAAAAGCCGAAGCGGGGTGGCGCCCTTCTTCACTTCACGACAGGCAAGCACCCGCGTCGAGAATTGCGCCAACCGGGGAAAGCGATGAAAACTCTTGTTCAGCGTGCACACAAGCAGACTGCGCTCGTGCATTAAAGCTTCCAACTCGTCAAGGTAGTACTCGAGCGACCAGTGAAAACCAACACTATAAAATCCGTAAATTAAATCATAAGGACCGGGCAACGCCGCGAGCGGTAGTTGCTGCGCATCGAATATTTCACATTGCTGCACGCCGTTGTACTCGAGCATGCTCCGCAACAAGGCGAGGTTCCCGCAGAACGACGACGTGTCCGGCCACCGGGGCGGTTGTTCATAATATTTTTGTTTGTACCTGGTACTGCTTCCATTGGCATCGTAGAGGCTGATCTCGCTATCCGCGAACAGTCCCTTCTTGCGGAAGAAGACAACCGAGCGGCCAAAGCCCGGACCAATCTCCAGGATGCGCCTGGGTTTCTCCACTTGTTGCAACAGCGGCAGCAAGGCGTCATATTCCGCCTCAGAGGCAGCATTACTCTCTCGTTGCCATAGCAGACGTGAGTCTTCATCAGCCTTAAGCGGCAAGCGGGTAGAAATCAGGCGAATCGCCCCCACAACTTCTTCCGTAAACGGCGGAGCAAGAAATAACTGCTCCGCCGAGGCGGCCCTGGGGTCGAGAATGGACCGGCCACGCAGCCGGTTAAGTGAAGTTCTCATGAACAATCGGGTACCTTCTTGGGACAACTCCAGTTCGACTTAAGTACGCAGTCCTTCACCCATGAACCCCCGCAGCTACTCCGAAAATCGAATTTGGTATTCTATAGGTGACGATTTTTTGCGTCGGGAGAATAGGTTTTGAATACTAAAGAGATCTTAGAACACATCAACGGTGAAATCGCGCGGTTACAGCAAGTGAAGGCTTTGTTGCAAGGCTCGACCAACGGCCACACCCGGAGCACCGGCTCCTTCAATGGTTCGGCGCCTAAGGTCAAGGGCAAGCGGGTACTGAGCGTGGAAGCGCGGAAGAAGATCGCGGCCGCACAGAGAAGGCGCTGGGCAAAAGCAAGAAAGGCTGCGGTCTAACCACCGCGGCCAACAAAGCACGACTGCTCTTTCATTCAGTCGTAACCATACCTTCATAACAGAAGACCTGGCGCACCGGCGGACACTCAGATGTTCCAGCCGCCATCGATCACGTGTGTCTGCCCGGTGGTGAAACTCGACTCGTCCGATGCGAGATACACCGCCAGGGCGGCTACCTCCTCCGGGCGGCCTAGCCTCCCCATGGGTTGGCGCGCGATAAACTCCCGCCGCACTTCGTCCACATCGCCCTGCGCGGCGATGCGCCCCTCCAGCGACGGCGACTGCACCGTGCCCGGACAAATGGCGTTGCAGCGGATACCCTGGCGGACAAAGTCAATCGCTATCGCCTTGGTCAACCCCACTACGGCCGCCTTGGAGCTGGTATAGACAAAGCGGTTTGGCACCCCCCGGACACTCGAGGCAATCGACGACATATTGACGATGCTCCCTCGCCCTGCGCGTATCATCCCGGGCAAGAACGCGCGGCACGTGCGGTACATGGAGCGCACGTTCAGATCAAAGGAAAACTCCCAATCCTCTTCCTTGCAGTCAAGAATGGTGCCGTGATGCACGTAGCCCGCGCAGTTGAACAAGATATCCGGTTGGGGCAGCTCTTGCGCCAGTGCTTCAATCTCTTTGGGGTTGCGCACGTCGAGCTTACGGCACACGATCCCCGGCTGCCCGCCGCAAAGGGCTTTGAGCGCTGTCTCGTTGATATCGGTTGCCCATACGGTAGCGCCTTCCTCAGCAAAAGCAATCGCCGTTGCCCGTCCAATCCCCTGTCCCGCAGCTGTAACCACAGCAGTCTTCCCCGCCAACCTTCCACTCATCCACTCACCCTTCAATCAAGCTTCGATTCTACCTTCTCGTATTTCCCTTCAAGCCCCATGGCCACACACAACGCAGAAACATCGCCGATCCTCTCCCCCAGCGCGGCGGGAACAATCTCACACGCCCGCAACGTTTGCGGCAGAGCTTCACGCGCGATCATTTTGTGCATGGGCGCGAGCAACGCATCGCCCATCCGCCACGCCAATCCCCCCAGCACGATACGCTGCGGGTTGAGCACATCGATGAGCATGGCGAGCGCCTGGCCCAGCCGTTCTCCGGCGCGGCGCAGAATGCTCAGCGCCACCGCATCCCCCGCCTGCGCCGCGACCCCCACGTCCCGCGCCGTCAACAATCCATGACTCGCCAACGGTTCACGCAAAACACTCAGCCGTCCTCGCCGTTCAGCCTGCTTCACCATGCGCACCGCGAGCTGCGCAATGCCTCCACCGCTCGCCCATCCTTCGATCGAGCCGGCCTTGTGATAACCAACCGGCCCCGTAGGACTCAGCCGCACATGACCAATCTCCCCCGCATCCCCATTGGCCCCGAGATACAAACGACCTCGAGCGATAATCCCCGCACCCAGCCCCGTTCCGAGGGTAAGAAAAATCATGTGCTCCGCACCCATACCCGCGCCGAAGCGATGCTCCGCCACCGCGCCCGCATTGGCATCGTTCTCCACCCGGCACGGCACGTGGAATTCCTCTTCCAGCAGCTTCCGGATAGGCACATCCACCCAGCTAGGAAGATTCGGCGGCGCCTGAATGATCCCGCGCACCCGATCGAGCGGGCTGCCGCAGCTTACGCCGATGCCGGCGATCGCTTGCCCGGCAAACCCATGCTCCGCCAGCAAACTGCGCGCCGATTGGATGATGACCTGCAGAGCCCGCTCCGGACCCTGCTCCGGCAGCGTAGCGAACTCCACGCGTCCCAGAGTTTCCGGCGGATGGGAGGAAACCACCACCGCCGTCTTGGTACCACCCACATCCACGCCGATAAGAACCTTGCCCATCACCCCAACCATGACTTAGATCAGGACTTCCCGGGCGAGATCCTCTGCGTGTACTGCGCGCGCACGCTCGATCGCCGCGCTCACGTGGGGGCAAATATTTTCCTCTCCCACGTGCCGCGCAAACGACGCCTGGGCAATCAAACGCGCCGGCTGCTCCCGTGCGCCACACAGCAGCAGCGTCCGCCCCGAGGCGCGCACCTCCGCTGCCAGGCGCTGCAAAGCACCCAGCCCGGTGGAATCAATCGCCGTCATATTTCGCAACCGCAGCACCACGATGGGCGGCAACGAAGCCAACTGCTGCCGAATCTCATCGATCTTTTCCGTAGCGCCAAACAAAAACGGGCCATGAATACGAAAAATCGCCACGTACGGCGGAATATCCTTCCCCTGCAGCACGTGTGCCCGTCCATCTTCGACATCATCTTCCGTCACCCGGGTCACGGTAGTGGTCAACGTCACCTTGCGGATGAACACCAGCGCCGCCAGAATCATGCCTCCTTCAACCGCGACCGTCAGATCGGCAAACACCGTTAACAGCAGGGTCGTCAACCAAACCCCAATCTCCAGCTTCGAGAGCCGCAATATCTGCGGTATCTCGTGCCACTCGCCCATGTTGTAACAGACCACCATCAGGATCGCAGCCAAGGCTGCCAGAGGGATGAACCTGGCCAGTGGCGCGGCAAACAGCAGCACCGCAAGCACCGTGAGGGCATGCACTATGCCGGCCACAGGAGACACCGCGCCGCAACGAATGCTGGTCGCCGTGCGGGCAATCGCGCCGGTCGCGGGCAAACCTCCACACAGCGGAGACAGAATGTTCGCCACCCCCTGCGCCATCAGCTCCACATTCGGGTTGTGCTGATCCCCGCTCATCCGATCGGCCACCACCGCCGACATCAATGACTCAATCGCACCCAGCATCGCCACCGTGATGGCCGGGGAAATCAGGCTCCTCATCGTGGCGTAGTCAAACACCGGCACATGCAAGCGAGGGAACCCCGAAGGGATGCCCCCAAAGCGAGTTCCCAGTGTCTCCACCGGCAAATGAAGGAAGTAAGCCACCACGGTAGCCGCGACCAGGGCCACGATGTACCCGGGAATCCGGGGCAGAAAGCGGATCGCCAACACGATCAGCACAAGCCCGGCGCAAGACAGCAACGTGGTGGTCAGTGACACCGTTCCCGCGCTCCCCAGCACCACCCGCATCCGCCCGAGAAAATCCCCCGGAACCCGCCCCGTATGCAACCCGAAAAAGTCTTTGATCTGGGTGCTGGCAATGAGGATGGCGATGCCGTTGGTGAAGCCGACAATCACCGGCCGGGGAATGAACTTGACCGCCGCGCCCAGCCCTGTCGCCCCCAAAAGGATCAGCAGGCAGCCGGCCATGATGGTGCACAACAGCAGCCCATTAAAGCCGTACCGCGCCAGGATCCCGGCAATGATCACCACAAACGCGCCCGTGGGACCACCAATCTGGTTGCGGGATCCGCCCAGGGCGGAGATCGCAAACCCGGCAACCACCGCGGTGTACAGACCAGCCTCCGGGGGCGCCCCCGAAGCAATGGCGAATGCCATCGAAAGCGGCAGGGCCACCAGTCCTACGGTGACGCCCGCAGCCAGATCCGCACCGAACTTCCTCCGGTTGTAGTCGCGCAACGCGAGGACTGACTTGGGGGTCCAGGCGGCGAGGTTCACTGCATCTTGATCCGTTCGCTCACTCGTTTGGCCAGCTTGCCTATCTCATCGACATCCTTCAGCACGTCAGGAGCCGCCGCCTTGTCTCTCTTCTCGACTTCTGCCTTCAAATCCGTTGCCAACTTCACCAACCGGTCCGTATCACTGAATACCTCTTGCTGGTGTTCTTCGCGCAGCCGCTTCAATTGCCGCTCCTGCATTTCCCGGGCAACGAACGGCGGTTCGTCCGTCCCGGGGGTACGATCCAGCTGTTGCAATTGCCCATTGTTCACCGGACTCGGTGCATTGAACTGCGCCGCAGCGATACCCAGGCTGGCTATCATCGCCAATCCTCCCAGCAGGGCCCATTTTGTTCCGGCAACGCTCACTTCGGCCTCACAACCCTTGAAATCTACCGCCCTTTACGGTTTGTTTACAACGGTTAACCCGCGCTCTCTCATCTGTTCCTTGAGGCTTTTAACCAGCCTCTGTATTTCGTCGGCTTTCTGCACCGCGATCACCGATAGTGTGTTGCTTCCGGCCTTCGTCACTTCCGCCTTCAACTCCCGGACCAGGCGCAGCAGTTGCGCTGTGTCTTTTTCCATTCGTCGTTGGGCCGGGTCCGTTGCGGGGGGCAACAACGACGTTTCTTCTGGCGCCGGTTCCGCGGGGGGAGCGGGTTTGGCTGCCTCTTGTGGTGGTACAGGGGGAGGCGTTGGGGTTACTTCTGGTTGCTTCGCCGAGTTTGCGGGTGGCGCCGGCTGGCTGGCATCCGGTGTCGAGTCTTCAGGAGTCAGCGGCGGGTAGTCGTCCGGTTGGGGCTTTGAGTCTTCAGGAGAAGGTGGCCGAATGGGTGGCGGAGGTTGTGCCGAGTCCCAGGGCGGCAGTTCGGGAGCCGGCTGCGCCCGCTGCTTTTGCTGGGGTTTCGCGGTGGGCGATTGGCTGAGAGCACCGACTGCCGTGGCCAGTCCCAGGCCCAGCAGTGCCCCAAGCAACCATCGCTCAAGTAGGATCATAGGGTGCCAGTGTACGCCACCATTTTCCCCTTTGCCTCCCTTCTCGGCTGCTTCGTTCCGTCGTCTTCATTTCTCCGCGGCCTGAACCAGGAATGGCTCTCCGACGTACAGGAATTTCTCCACACCGGCTTGCCCAAGCTGTTGTTTATAGGGCTCACTTTCTGGATTCTCCTCCTGGTCGTCAACTTCATTACCGGCCGGGTCATCAGGATCGCCGAGCACCGCGACAAGACGGGAGCGGCCCGTGGAGCCCAGGTACGGACCCTGGCCACCGTCATCCGCGCCACCGGCATCGGCGTTGCCGGGTTCGTGGCCTTTCTCCAGATCATGGAGAACGTTCTCCACTTCAACCTGGGTCCCTTGCTGGCCAGCGCGGGGGTCGCCGGCGTGGCGATCGGCTTGGCCGCCCAGACCATTGTTAAGGATGTGCTCAACGGCATCCTGATCTTGGTCGAGGACCAGTACAACGTAGGCGACGTCGTGACCCTGGCCGGCATGACAGGCACGGTGGATACCATGACCCTGCGCAAAACCACGCTCCGCGGATTTGACGGCACGCTGTACATCATCCCCAACAGTCAGATCACGAATGTGGCCAACCAGAGCCGCGACTTCTCCGTATCCACCCTGAACGTCTCGGTAGACTTCTCTGCCAATCCTGACCAGGTGATCCCGCTATTGAAGAAGATCGCTCTGGAGGTGCGCAACGAGCCGGCCTTTAAGGACGTCTTCGTCGCCGATCCGCAAGTGTTTGGGGTGGATTCGATTAAGGGCACCGAAGTCATTTACCCCATTCAGATCCGAACGTTGCCGCGCAAGCAATTCGAAGCCATGCGTGAAATGCAGCGCCGCATCCGTTTAGCCCTGGAGGAGCACAACCTGCTGCCCGGCAGTCCCTACCGTGTGCTCAGCGGTCCCGGGCCGGCACGCGAAGCCGCCGAGACCGCGAAAGCCCCCGACCCGACCACCGCCAAACCCAACGAAGTGAATCCCTTCACCGGCGAGTAGCCCGAAAGAAAACTGCAGATCCCTCGCTGCGCTCAGGATGACAAAAAGGAGAGGGCCGTTGTAAGGAAAAGGCGTTTGCTGAAGGAGGAGGCAGTCGTTAAAGGAGAAGGCAGTCGTTAAAGGAGAAGGCAGTCGTTAAAGGAGAAGGCAGTCGTTAAAGGAGAAGGCAGTCTTTAAAGGAAAGGCAGTCGTTAAACGAAAGGCAATTATTTAAAGGAAAGGCCATCTTTCTACCCCAACAACCGCCTTCTCCTTTAGCAACCGCCTTTTCCTTACAACGACCCTCTCCTTTTTGTCATCCCGAGCAAGCGACTTGCCTGTGGCAAGCCACAGGCAAGTTAAGAGAGGAATGAACTGGGAGACATCGGGTCCCTTCGACACACGAGTGCCCTCTCCCTTGGCAACAGCCCTCTCCCTTTCAACAACCCTCTCCTATTTGTCATTCCGAGCGAAGCGAGGAACCTGCGGTGCGCCTCGATCCCTCCCCGATTCCCAAGGGCAAACATACCGCCAATTCAAACCGAGCCTATTTGTCCCCTGACACCACTGTTTCTATCTCCGGACACATTTTGTTCATTAGGAGCGAAGCCGAGGGATCTGCGTTCTTTTCGGACGCCTCGGCAGCCTATGTCTGTAACAGCTTAAGTAGCTTATCCGGATCAACAATCGGCGGCAGGCACGACGTACCCTTGCACACCACCGCAAAACTATGACTCCCTTCAAATCAGGCAGCAACGGCAGAGTCTCCGCCAGCAACGGCGGCAACTCCTCGTCCACCTGCGCCCGCTCAAGCGGATCACGCTTTTGTTCACCGCAAACCCCACTGTGCCTGCCGCCTCCAACTCATCCGCGGCAGCGTCTTCGCCAATCACCACCACCTGCACCGGCGGCAACAGCAACCGCTCCAGCGCCAGCCCATAAGTCCCCGCATACAATCCGAAGTGCGCTCACCACCCCGGCAAATGCCTCCAGCGTATCCTCCGCCTTCTCCCGCAAATCTACTCTTCCGTTCAGCGCCTCCAGGCGCAACAACGCCGCCGCGGCCGCAGGATTCCCTGCCGGCGTCGGTGAATCCTGCAAAGGTTTACGCCGCGCCGTCAACACTCCCAACAACTCCGGACCCTTGGCGGTGGCATCAAAAAATCCCCCACCCGTCGAGTCATAAAACTCCGTCACCATGCGCTCCGCCAATTCCAAAGCCGCCTGGTAATACTTAGCTGCCCCGGTGGCCAGCCATCCATCCAGGCACGCATGGGTCAGAAACGCGTAGTCATCCAGGCCGCCCGCCACCCACTTGGTCTCACCGCCGCCGGTATAGGAAATCACATGCGCCAGTCCACGCTCCGCATGCAGCCCCTCGCGCAGCAGCCGGTCCAAAGTCAGCAGGGCGAAACGCCTTCACCTCCGGCAACCGCAGCACCTGCGCCGCCTGCAGATAAGAAGAAATCGCCAGCGCATTCCAATTGGTGTAAACCGTGGTATCGATGAAAGGAGTGGGACGCGCCCCACGCGCCGACAACAATCGCGCCTGCGCTGCCGACAACAACCCCGTAGCCTCCTCGCGCGACTTACCCGCACGCGCCGCCACCACATCGAGCGGCTGCTTCACATGCAGCACATTCTTCGCCGGATTGTGATGCATATCCCCCAGGTCGCCAATGTCGTAATACGCCCCGGCAATCTCCATCTCCTCCTGAGTCAGCACGGCAGAAGCTTCCGCTTTGGTCCAGGTAAAGTAATCGCCATCATCGTCCAGGTCGATATCCGCATCCTGCGAAGCATAAAACCCGCCCCGCTCCCGATCCGTCAGCGACGCGTCCATCCAGCGGATGATATCCCGCGCCACCCGCGCAAACTCCGGATCCACATAACTCTGGAACGCATGCACATAGTTCTTCAGCAGCTCGGCATTGTCGTACAACATCTTCTCGAAGTGCGGCACCACCCAGCGCTCATCCACGGAGTAACGATGAAACCCGCCACCCAACTGGTCGTACACGCCACCGCGGGCCATCTTCTCGAGCGTCACCACAGCCGCCTCGCGAGCCGCCGTCATTCCCCGTCCTTCCCGCCACATCGAGCAGCAAATCAATCGCCGAAGGATGGCCAAACTTGGGCTGCGACCCAAATCCCCCGTGATGGCGATCGAACTTCTCCAGCGCCGACGTCACCATCTTGTCCACGATCTCCATACTGAGGTGGCCCGCGCGGCCGGCAAAGTTCTCGTTGTACTCGATCGCAGCCACCACGCTGTCCGCCGACTCCAGCACCTCGTCGCGGCGAGTCTTCCAGGCGTCCACCATGCTGCGCAGCACCCGCTCAAAACCCGGCCGGCCGTAGCGGTCTTCGCGGGGAAAATACGTTCCCCCGAAAAACGGCTGGCCTTGCGGGAGTCAGCACCGCGGTCAACGGCCATCCATTTTGCCCGCTGATCGCGGACACCGCGGCCTGGTAGCGTGTATCCACATCCGGACGCTCATCCCGATCCACCTTGACGGCAATAAAGTTCTGATTGATCACCTCGGCCAGGTGGGGATCCTCATAACTTTCCCGGTCCATCACATGGCACCAGTGGCACCACACCGCGCCAATATCCAGCAGGATGGGCTTATCTTCCCCGGCCGCCCGGGCAAACGCTTCTGTTCCCCACTCATGCCACTCCACCGGCTGGTGCATCGCGGATCGCAGATACGAGGAGGAAGCTTCGGCGAGCGAATTGCTTCGGCTGTGTCATCTCAGCTCAGTCTACCCATTACGCGGGGCGGAGACTACCCGCACAAGTGAAACCGTAACAAGTACACTCAGGCGGACCGCAGCCGGCGCTGGGCCAGCACGCTATACACCCACACCACCACCAGGGCGAAGGTAATCACGAAAAAATTGGGCGCGCTGAAGAAGAACTCCCGAATCGCGTGCGGATGACGGAAATGATACATATTCAGCAACCCCATGCGCCGGTTGACGGACAGGATGGCAGCCAGCCCCGCGGCGGGAACAGGAAGGCTCGCCAGCGCACGATCCAGCGCGGTGATACCACCAGGACCGCCGGCAGCACCAGGGGCGTGAATCCAGCCGCGGCCATGAACAGGCTGAAGCCGCCCCAAACCATCAATCCCTTCGACCACGACTTCGGGCAATCGGCTGGCATTTCCGTCCACATAGCGCCAGGCAAGAGAAAGCTCAAACGGAAAGCTGACGATCCAACCCACGAACCAGGCGACCGCGGCCGCGATCAACCCGAATTTCAGCCGCGTCGCCCAGCCGAACGTCGCCGGCGAATCGCCGGTCATCCCGCGAGCCGCTGCGCCAGCTCGAAATACAAGTCGACCGCCGCCAGCAACTCCTTCTTGGCGATCTTCTCAAACGGTGTATGCGCCACATGGATGGAGCCCGGCCCCAGCAGACAGCGGCTCACCCCACGTGGTCAGCGCGGGAACATCGGTGGTGAAGGCGGCCACCATGGTGTCCAGTCCTTCCACCTGGCGCATGCGCACGAAGGGAATCTCGAGCGTGAATTCCACCTCGGCCAGTCCCGCCACCGCCTGCTCGATCGCCTGGCGCGTCTCCTGCGAAGGGCCCACCAGCCGCACCAACACCTGCGGCGGAAGCGGCATCCGCAATCACATTCGGCGCCCGCCCTCCTTCGATGACGCCGATGTTCAGCGTGCTGGGGCCAATTCCCTCTACGTGGGGCAGCTCCAGATCCAGAATCCGGTCGAGAGCCCTGACCAGTTTGTGCACGGCGCTGTCGCCCAACTCCGGATATGCGGAATGGGCCATGGTGCCGCGGGCGCGCACTTCCGCCCGCAGCGCTCCTTTCGACGCCAGCGCCAGGCGATTGTCGGTAGGCTCGCCATTGATGAGAAACCGGCTGCCCTTAGGATGCAGATTAGCCTCGCGCGCTCCGGCCGAATCCCGCTCCTCACCCACCACGAACAGCAACGCGGCCGCCACACCGGCCTCCCGTAACCGCTCCGCCGCCGCCAATTGCGCAGCAATAATTCCCTTGGCATCGCAAGCGCCCCGGCCATAGAGGAAAAGATCATCCTCGCGGCTGGGGATGAATGGAGGCACCGTATCCATATGCGTGGAAAGCACCACCTCCGGCCGGGCGCCATAGCTGGCATACAGGTTGAATCGGGGACCGCTATAGCGGCTCTGCGGCGGCTGCGCCACCTCCGTCCGTTCCACAGCAAAGCCCCGCTCCTGCAGTAATGCATCGAGATACGCGCCCACCCCGCCCTCGTTATAGGTGAGCGAGTCAATGTCCACCAGGCGGCGCGTCAGGTCGAGGGGATCGAGAGGCTTCATCGTTTTTCAGCATACCTGAGGCCCATGCACACGAAGCACACTACAAAATGCACTACGATATTTGGGATGAGTGACGTTCCCACCAACGGATCTTCCACGCTGGTCCGCAGCCTCGTCCGCAGCATAGACCTGCGCGGGCCGGCAGGCCGGATTGAGGCACTGCTAAATACTGGGAAAGACGATGCCCGGTACGCGGCCGTGGTCTCCCATCCCCACCCCCTCTTCGGGGGCACGATGCACAACAAGGTCGTGTACCACGCCATGAAGAGCTTTCAGTCCTTCGGCATCCCCGTCCTACGCTTCAACTTCCGAGGCGCGGGCCTGAGCGAGGGCACGCATGACAACGGCTACGGAGAGGTGGACGATCTGCGGGCTGCGCTCGACTGGATGCATCACGAGTATGAACGTCCCCTCCTGTTCGCCGGCTTCTCCTTCGGCTCCTTCGTGGGGCTGAAAACCTGCTGCGGCGACGAGCGCGTCAAGGGAATCGTAGCCCTGGGGCTACCGGTGCGAGCCGGCGAGCGAGACTATCGCTACCGCTTTCTCGCCAACTGCGCCCAGCCCAAGCTCTTCATCAGTGGCACGGAAGACGAATTCGGCCCGCAGGCCGAAGTCGAAGCCGCGGTAGCCGAGGCAATGCCTCCAGCCGAGCTGGTGATGGTGCCTGGTGCCAACCATTTCTTTGTTGGCAAGCTCGAATTCATGCAGGAAGCGCTCGATCGCTGGATCGAGACCCACTTCTCTCCGGTGGTCTCCCTCTGAAGCGCTGAACAGCACGCGTCAGAACTCTATCTCGACTCAGTCCAGGATCCAAACAGTCCCGAAGGGACGGCTGAAAATAGGCCGCGACGCAATCCTGGACAACTTTTCAGCCGTCCCTGCGGGACTAAACTCACAAATACGGTTCTCTGACACGCCGCTCGCTCTCACACCAAATTCGTCTGCGAGCTGTTGTAGCGCTTGATAGCCGCTTCCAAGTGACGCTGCATCGCCTTCCGGGCAGCTTCCGGATTACGTCTCTTGATGGCCATCAGGATGGCCGTGTGTTCCTCGATGGAGCGCGGGCGCGCATCGGGCAACGCCAGCACCGTCGACAGGGCGCGCGCCAACTGGCCGCGGATGAGCGACACGAGATCGAACAGAACCGGATTATTCGCAGCCCGCGCGATCCCCAGATGAAAGTTCAGGTCGAATACTCCGAAGCGCCTCGCGTCGTCGACCAGTTCCTCCATGCGGGCAATCAAGCGTTCCAGGCCCTCAATATCCGCCTCGGCGGCGCGCTCCGCACAGTTCGCCGCCGTTAGACCCTCGAGCGCGATGCGCAGCTCCATCAGGTTCCTTATGTCGTACTTCTCCGTGATGAAGCGCCACTCCATCACGGTCTCCAGGAACTTCCCCCCGTCCTTCGCAACCGATGTACCTTCGCCCACGCGCGAGGTGAGAACGCCCATGATCGAAAGGCATCGCAGTGCTTCTCGCAAGGACGAACGGCCGGTGTTGAATTGCTTGCACAGGTCCCGTTCCGGCGGGAGCCGCTGCCCGGACTTCAGGTTGCCGGCAGAAATCTGCTTCATGATCTGCTGCACGATATCGTCGCTGATCGAGTTCTTCTGAATGGGGCGCGCCTTGAAGGCGATTTTCTCGGGCTTCGTCTTTTGGCTGATCGTCATGGTCCTGGCTCAAGGCTTATCTTACCCGGACACGCTGCAAGACCGGTCACGCCAGCGACATTAAAAAACTGTTGACATTGGTCAGACCATCTGACACCATTTTCTTAGTCGCAGTCGCCACTTACCCTGGCCCTGCGCCAATTCCGCTCGGCAAGCACAGTACTTGATCCATCACTTTTGCTCTAGAGGTTTACCCGGTGAACATTGGGTTCGCAGGACTTGGAATTATGGGCTGGCCCATGGCGCAGCATCTGATCCAGGCCGGCCATACGGTCTCGGTGTGGACAAATCACCGGCCCAAACTCGACCGCTTTGTGCGGGAGAACGCGGCCGCGGCGGCAGAAACTCCAACTGCCCTGATGAAGCACTGCGAAGTCGTCTTCCTCTGCGTCGGCAATACCGCCATGTCGCAGCAGTGCATTCTCGGTCCCGAAGGACTGATCCACGGCGCCGCCTCTGACTCCGTGATTGTGGACTGCAGCACCATCTCGCCGCCCGCCAGCAAACAGATGGCCTGGGAGTTGAATGCCCAGGGCGTGCACTTGGTCGACGCCCCCTGCACCGGCTCTAAAAATGGCGCTGAGACCGGATCCCTCACCTTCATGGTCGGAGGGCCACCGCAGATTGTCGATCGGGTGCGGCCTCTGCTGCTGGCCATGGGCAAGGAAATTCATCACTGCGGTGGACAAGGAATGGGACTGCACGCCAAGGTCACGCAGAACCTCATCCTCGGCAATCTGCTGCAGTCCTTCAACGAGGGCCTGGTGCTCAGCACCAAAGCGGGCGTCGACCCCGAAGTCATGTTGAACATCCTCAACCGTAGCGGAGCGCAATCCACCTTCGTCTCGGTGAAAGCCCCGTTTGTGTTCCGTGGAGACTTCGCTCCGTCATTTTCCGTGAAGTGGCTGGAGAAGGACCTGGCCCTGGCCATCGAGGCCGGCGCCGAACTCGACGTGCCCCTGCCGCTGACTGCTATTTCCCGCCAGATGCTGCGCGCGGCCGTCGCCAAAGGCTGGGGCGAAGACGATATATGCGGTTCCATTCGCCTCCTGGAAGACCTGGCAGGCTGCGCCGTGAGAACCGGTGCCGTAGTGCACTCGTAACTGTGCCATTTAGACGGAACGGGCCCCGCACCACCAGAACGTAACGAATGCCGTGAACCCGGCCCATAGTGTCTCGAACGCAACCGGAGGATGAAATGTCTCTGCGTGGGTTATGTGTCTTCGCCTGTTCCCTTTTCGCGCTTACCGGCGCTTTTGCCCAAAGCACCACCGCCTCGATGTTGGGCGTCGTCCATGACCCCTCCGGCGCCGTGATCCCCAACGCCGAAGTGACCGCCACCGATATGCAAACCACGCTTAGCCGTACCACCCAGACGGACGGAGCCGGCTCCTATCTCATCACCAACCTTCCCGTCGGACAGTACCAGCTGCGCGTAGCCGCCCCTGGCTTCGAAAGTTATGTGCAGAAAGGCATCACGCTCGACGTGAACGCAAATGCGCGCGTGGACGCCACTCTGAAGACCGGAAGTACCAGCCAGACCGTGCAGGTAACCGCGGAATCCACCGGCGTGGACACGCATACCGCCGCCGTGGGCGAGGTCGTGGACCGGGAACGCATCCAGGAGCTGCCTCTGAACGGACGCAACGCCATGCAGCTCGCCGCCGTGGTTCCTGGTGTCACCAACATCCTCGCCGCGCCTCCCGTGCAGACACAAAGCCGGTCAGGCCCCAGCATTACGGTTTCCGGCGGACGCGATACCCAGAACGAATTTCGCCTCGACGGCGTCTCGTGGAAGAACATTACCCAGAACACCGCCCTCAACCTGCCCAATCCCGACGCGCTGCAGGAGTTCCAGATTCTCACCAGCAGCCCCAGCGCCGAGTACGGACGCTACTCCGGTGGCATCATCCTCGCCGTCACCCGCTCCGGCTCCAACCAATTCCACGGAACAGCTTGGGAGTATCTGCGCAACACCGCGCTCAACAGCCGGAACTACTTCGTTCGCGCGCCGCAGCCGAAGCCAACGCTGATCCAGAACCAGTTTGGCTTCACTGCCGGCGGACCGGTAGTGCGCAACAAACTCTTCTACTTCGGCTCCTACCAGGGCATGCGGATCCGCCAGTCGCAGGTACTGAGCTCGGCCTTCCCTCCGACCGAGGCGCAACGCGCGGGCAACTTCGGATCCACCGTGCTCAAAAATCCCCGGACCGGCGGCGTTTATGACGGCACCATCCCCAGCTCCGACTTCGACCCCGTGGCCGTCAATATCCTGAACAAGTATGTCCCGCTGGCCAATAACTCCAACGGTCAGCTGACCCAGCTGGTATCGAGTCCGACGAACGACTACCAGTTCCTGGTCCGCGGAGACTACACCGTCAGCAACACCAACAACCTCTTCGCGCGCTTCTTTCAAGAGAACGGTAGCGTGCAGAGCCAGGCGGGCAACGTCTCGCCCTATGACCCGGACATTACCGGCACCATTGCCCGCAGCCTTTCCGTACAGGACACACAGAGCATCGGCGCCAAGCTGCTGAATGAGGGTCGTCTGGGCATGGAACGCGTTCATTCGACAGTCAGCGAACTGGATCACACCCAGCTCTCCGACCTGGGCGCTATCTTTCCCGGAGTCGAGAACCCCCAGCTGCCGGACCTGAACGTGAGCGGCTACTTCGATCTCGCCAACACCGACCTTTTCGTGGAGCACGACAACATCTACCAGGCAGGCGACACCTTACGCTGGAACTATGGCCAACACTCCATCAGCCTGGGTGGGGAGTTTGAGCGCCTGGAGCTTTATAACTTCGGTTCCAGCGGCAACAACGGCGAATTCACCTTCGACGGCTCGCAGACCGGCAACGCCTTCGCCGATTTCCTGATCGGCAGACCCGTGGGGCTTCTGCAGGCCAGCCCTTACCAACGAAATGCGAAGACCTGGGATGGCTACCTGTTTGTCGAGGATGATGTGCATTTGACACCGCGGCTGACCGTGAATGCCGGCCTGCGCTACTCCATCTTCCAACCGTTCGGCATAACCGGCAATCGCACCAATACCTATCGCGCCGGCCAGCAGTCCACCATCACGCCCACGGCGCCTCCAGGCATGGTCTTCCCGGGAGATAAAGGGATTTCCAGCGGACTGGTTCCCACCAATTACGCCAACTTCGCCCCCCGGCTGGGCTTCGCCTATGACGTGTTCGGCAACGGACGCACCAGCATCCGCGGCGCCTACGGGCTTTTCTTTGAGGACTTCCGTTCCGATGTGTGGACTTACCCCGCGGTGAACCAGCCGTTTGTGATTTCCAACACCATCAACACCCCGGCCAGCCTGCAGAACCCCTACCAGGGATATGTCGACCCCTTCCCGTATACCTATACCCCTGCAACCGCTAAGTTCACCTTCCCCATGACCCTGTTCACGGTGCCGACAGCGACGTTCCAATCGCCGTTGGTCCACGACATAAGCCTCAGTGTGCAACACGAAATTAAGAACGGCCTGGTGCTGAACGTCGGCTATGTGGGCAAACTGGAACACCATCTGATCCGCATGCTGCAAAACAATCCGGCTGTTTATATCCCGGGTAAATCCACCATCGGCAACACCAACTCCCGTCGCATGTTGCTGCCCGGCATCTACGGCAGCTTCCGTGACATCTGCACCTGCTCCGACGCGAACTACGAGTCGCTGCAGGCCTCCTTGAGCCGCCGTTACCAGAACGGCTTTACGTTCATGCTCGCCTACACCTATGGCAAGCTGCTCGATGAGTATTCCGCCACCAACCTCGGCCAGACCCCGCAGGACCCATCCAACCCCGCAGGCGATTATGGGCGTTCCGACTTCGACCGCCGCAGCGTCTTCAATGCCTCGGTAGTCTATGCCATCCCTTTCTTCCGCAACACCCCGCGCGCGTTGAATGCCGCATTTTCCAACTGGCAAGCCTCGAGCATCATCGGGGTGTCGAGTGGACTCCCGGTACCCATCGTCACCGGCACAGATGCATCGCTCACCGGCGTAGGGTTTGACCGGCCGAACGAAATCGCCAACCCCCACCGTTCTTCGTACGCCAACCGCGCAGACGAACTCTCGAACTACTTCAACAAGGCAGCCTTTGTGTCCAACACCCCGGGTCACTACGGAAACACGGGCCGCAATATTCTGAGCGGACCCGGACTGGACAACGTAAATCTTTCGCTGGTGCGCACCTTCCCGCTGGGGGAGCGTTTCGGCACACTGGAGTTCCGGTCGGAGTTCTTCAATCTTTTCAACCATCCCAACTTCGGCCAACCGAATGGCACTTTCTCTGCTAAGACCTTCGCTGTCATCTCGGCAACCGGCCCTGCCGGGATCGCAGATCCGCGCATCCTCCAGTTTGCATTGCGTTACCGCTACTGATCGTCTCGAAGGAGAAGCATGATCACTCGCAGGGAGTTTATACAATCAACGGCGGCCGCATCCGTAATGCTGGGCGAGTTGGGCAAAGGCTTGGCCCAGCCCACCACCAGCGACGATAACTGGTTCGATCGGCCGATGCGCTGGGCGCAGATCAACATGACCGAAGATGATCCGGCCCGGATGGATGTGCCCTTCTGGCTTGACTACTTCAAGCGCATCCACGCCGACGGAGCCTGCCTTTCCGCCGGCGGCGTGGTGGCCTTCTATCCCACCGATATCCAGTTCCACCACCGCAGCCGCTGGCTGCCCGGCCACGAGACCTTTCTATCCGGCCTGATCGACAGCTGTCGCAAACAGGGTATGGTGGTGCTGGCCCGCACCGATCCGCACGCGACCTATCAGGATGTTTACGACGCTCATCCGGAATGGATTGCCGTGGATGCAGAAGGAAAGAAGCGTCCTCACCCCGACTACCCCAATATGTGGCTCACTTGCGCTCTGGGGCCCTACAACTTCGATTTCATGACCGAGGTGACGCATGAAATCGCCTCTCGCTTTGCCATCAACGGTGTCTTCAGCAACCGCTGGACCGGTAGTGGCATGTGCTACTGCGACAGTTGCACCCGGCTTTTCTTTGACGCCTATCACCAGCCGCTTCCACGCACGCGCGATCCGCGCGAGGAGGTCTACCGCAACTACATAGTGTGGCACCAGCAGCGGCTCTTCGACCTGTGGGTAGTTTGGGATAAAGCCATCCGCCAGGCCAGGCCCGCCGCCCGCTACATCGCAAACTCCGGCGGCGGCGCCACCAGCGGACTCGACATGAAGAAAGTGGGCGAGCTGGCCCCCACCCTCTTTGCCGACCGCCAGTGCCGCTCCGGCGAGATGGCTCCCTGGGCCAACGGCAAAAACGGCAAGGAATATCGCGCCACCCTGGGCAACAAAGCCATCGGCGGCATCTTCAACGTCGGCATCGTTTCCCCCTATCGCTGGCTCAACAGCGTCAAGAATCCCCAGGAGACCCGTCTCTGGGTCCAGGATGGCGTCGCCAATGGGCTGCGCCCCTGGTTCAACATGGTGTCAGGCACCGTGCATGACAAGCGCGGGCTCAAGGTCATCGAAGACCTCTACGTGTGGCACTACAAGTGGGAGCCATACTTCCGCAATACCGCCCCGATCGCTCGCGTGGGGCTGGTGTATTCGCAGCAGACAGCGCTCTTCCACGCCGGACCACAGCGCGTGCAGCGCCTGGTCGAGCAACCCATCGACGGCATGTACCAGGCACTGATCGAGGCCCGCATTCCCTTCGAGATGGTGCACGACAAGATGCTCGACACGGGCATCGACCAGTACAAGCTGCTTCTGTTGCCCAACATCGCGGCTCTTTCCGATGCGCAATGCGGCCAGATCCGCGACTTTGTGAAGCGCGGAGGCAGCCTGGTCGCCAGCTATGAAACCTCGCTCTACGACGAGCAAGGCAACCAACGCAGCAATTTCGCCCTCAGCGAGCTGTTCGGCGCCAGCTATGTGGCCCACGTCAACACCGGCAAAGCAGTGCAGAACACGTATCTCAGAGTGGAGAAGGATGCCGCGCGTTCACCGTTGTTGCAAGGCATGGAAGACGCTGAGTTTCTTATGGGAGGCACCTGGCAGCTGACCACCAGGCCGCATAACACGGATACGCATCCGCCACTGACGCGTATTCCAGCCGTTGCCAATCTTCCTATGGAAAAAACCTTCTGGACCATTGAAAAAACCGACGAGCCCGAAGTCTATATGCAGGAATTCGGCAACGGCCGCGTCGTGTACTTTCCCTGGGATCTCGATCGGCTGGTGTGGGATGTCCTGTCCCTCGACCATGTATTGCTGCTGCAGAACGCCATTAAGTGGGCAGCCAATGAGCCTGCGCCGCTGCGCTCCAGCGGTCAGGGGTTTTTCGATGTAACCGGATGGCGCCAGAAAGACTCCATCACGGTTCACCTGGTAAATATGACCAATCCCATGGCCATGCGGCCCAACATCCATGAATTGATCCCCTCGCAGCCGCAGCGTGTAGAACTCGATCTGCCCCGCGGCAAGCGCATCACGAGGGCACGCACCCTGGTCAAGGAGTCCGACCTGGCGGTGCAGCAAAACGGCAATACCGTCACCTTTACCGTGCCGTCCGTGCTTGACTACGAAGTCGTTGCCATGGATTTGGCTTAGGACCGCATGGCGCAAGGCAATCATGTGAAACGGCCATCGGGCAAGGCGGTTCTGATCGGGCTTGTTCCCTTCCTGGCCATGTGCTTCTCCGTGCCCCTTTGGGATCGCATTTATCCCCGCATCCTTGGGCTGCCCTTCAACCTCTTCTGGCTCTCCCTGTGGATTGTCCTCAGCAGCGCCTGCATGGAACTGGCTCGCCGGCTGGAAAGGAAGAATACCCGTTGACCTCCTCCGCCATCGCCATCAGCTTCATCCTCGGCATTGTTCTGGCAGGAACCCTGCTCGGGGTCCGGGCCGGCTCGGGCCGCAAAATGAATCTGGAGGAATGGTCCGTCGCTGGACGCAGCTTTGGAGCCATCTTCGTATGGCTGCTGATGGCGGGCGAGATCTACACCACCTTCGCCTTTCTCGGCGCGAGTGGATGGGCTTATTCACGGGCGAGCCCCGGCTCTATACATCCTGGCCTACATAACCCTGGGCTACGTGGTTTCGTTCTACATCCTGCCTCCGGTTTGGGAACTCGGCCGCCGCCACGGCCTGCAGACACAATCGGATTTCTTCGCCTGGCGCTATGGCAGCAAGGCGCTGGCCTTAACCGTTTCCCTGGCCGGCGTCGTCTTTCTTATTCCGTATCTCCAGCTCCAGCTGACTGGCCTGGGCATCATCGTCCAGGTCGCCAGCTTCGACGGCATTCCCCGCGCCACTGCCATGGTGCTGGCCGCGGTACTGATCGTCATATTCGTGCATCGCCGGAGGCATGCGCGCCGTGGCCTGGGTGAGCGTCCTCAAAGATTTCCTGATGATCTGGTCGCCGCTGACCATCGGCATCTATGTACCCGCTCACTATTTCGGCGGCGTCGCACCGATGTTTGACCGGCTGGTGCAAGCCCATGCCGCGCATCTCGTGATGCCCGGTGCTACGAGAACCATGGGCCACGGCTGGTTTATCTCGACCGTGTTGCTGAGCGCGCTCGGCTTTTACATGTGGCCGCATACCTTCTCTGCTGCCTTCACCGCCAGGAACAGCGAAACCCTGCGCCGCAACGCCGTCATGACGCCTCTCTATACCTTGAGCTTGCTGTTCATCTTTTTCGCCGGCTTCGCCGCCCTGCTGCTCCTGCCAGGCCTCTCCAATGGCGACATGTCCCTGCTCTTGCTGGCGCGCAAAACTTTTCCGCCTTGGTTTCTCGGCATCATCGGGGGCGCGGGCGCGCTCACCGCCATGGTGCCGTCCGCCATCATCCTGCTCGCCGCTTCCACGCTGTTCGCAAAAAATGTGGTGCGCCCTGTCTTCGCGCCGCGCATGAGCGACCAAGCGGCTGCACGGCTGGCCAGGGCGATGGTGGTGGTGCTCAGCCTGACTCAGCCTGTATTTCGCGCTTTACAGCTCTTCCATACGCTGGTGTCGCTGCTGCTGCTGGGATACGCGGGCGTGACGCAGTTTTTCCCCGGAGTCGTGCTCGGGCTCTTCTGGCCGGCGGTCACCGCCACCGGGGTCTCTGCCGGACTGGTCGCGGGCATTGCACTCGAAGCTGCACTGCTCATTACCAAACACGATCCCCTGTACGGAATGAATGCAGGATTTTTAGCCTTGCTCGCCAACATAATGATTGTCGTGCTCACCAGCCTTGTGACGGACTCAAGAGCCCAGCAACCGATGAGGTCGAACCGTGGCGAAGCAGTATCATGATGTTGCTCTGAACCACTCACCCATGCCGCAGAGTAAGCAGTTTGTCCGCGAACTCTTTGCAAAAACCATGCGCGCAGTCGAACTTTCTACCCGCATGACCTCCGAGATCTCGCTCCGTGACGGGTACTTGCACGCTGGGCCTGATTCCCTTCCTCTGGCGTTGTTCTCCCGTATCCTGGTCATCGCTGTCGGTAAGGCCGCCGTGCCCATGGCCGCATACATGCATCGCATCCTCGATCCATGGAGAGAGGCACAACACCACGTGGAGGGCATTGTCGTGGGCAGCGGCCCGTGGAAACCAGTCCCGGGATGGACCTACTTCGAAGGTGCGCATCCTCTCCCCGATGCAAATTCGTTCGCCGCTTCTGAGCTTCTTCTGGATCGCCTGCGGTCTGCTGACGAGAAGACCCTGGCCATCTTTCTGGTTAGCGGCGGGGCTTCCTCCATGCTGGAACTGCCCCTGAGCTCCACCATCTCCCGCCAGGATGTCATCGCCTTCTATCGTTCTCTGCTCCATGCCGGGCTGCCCATCGCCAAGATGAACGTGCTCCGCAAGCATCTTTCCCTGGTGAAAGGCGGCCGCCTTGCCGCTGCGGGTGAGAAGGCCACCAAGGCCACCGTGCTCATCTCCGATGTCCCGGAAGGCATGCTGGACGTGGTTGGGTCCGGGCTGTCGCTTCCTGACCCCACTACCATTGAAGATGTCTGGGGCATTCTTCACGACACTCCTTCGTTTGCACAAGACCTTCCGGAAAGCATCCGGAAGTTCCTGCCCACGATGCCCGAGACGCCAAAGCAGATTCCGGCGGGGGTGTTGCCGTCGACCTGTTTCTCGCTTCTCTCCAGCGAATCATTGATCGAAGCGGCATCGAAAATTGCAGCAGAAGAGGGCTACCGCGTCGTTGTGGACAACACCTGCGACGACTGGGATTATCGCGAGGCCGCCGAATATCTGGTGGATCGGATCCGCAAGGAACGCACTGGGCGCCCCGTCTGCCTACTCTCCGCAGGTGAGGTGACGGTCTCGGTTTCCGGAAAAACCGGTACCGGAGGACGCAACCAACAATGGGTTCTGGAAGTTGCCCGCTTGCTACAGGGCGAACGCGGGGATTACATCTTTCTCAGTGCAGGTTCCGATGGTGTGGACGGCAACAGCCCCGCGGCAGGCGCGGTAGCCGAGACCCAGACCTGGAACCGGGCCGAGCGCATGGGTCTTGATCCAGCGCAAGCTCTCCTGCGCTTCGACACCTATCCTCTGTTTGAGCAGTTGCAGGACACGATCGTGACCGGCCCTCTCGGAAACAACCTCCGCGATCTCCGCGTCCTGCTGAGCGGCTAGTGTTGATGAGGAAACCGCAGCCCGATCTTCTTCGATGTCCTCGATCCAAAATTGCCATCTAATATCTTCACGGGCCTCAGTCCCGCAAGGGACGGCTGAGCCCTGCCCCGGCACAAAACCAATAAGGCATTTGCCCCCCAAACAAAAAGGCGCCCCAATCCGCAACGTGCCAGATTGGGGCGCCGGGGAGCTTGCTTAGTAGGTGAGAACCCACCCATCGTGGGTCAGCAGCAAGGTGGCATCATCGACCGGTTCCTCCGACGTAGCCTTCGCTACCGAGGGAAACGCACTGCGCACCTCGTCCTGCTTGGCCCAGCTCGGCGCATTCTTGAGGACGAAATGGTATTCCACTTTAGTCAAAGGCATACCTTGATAATCGACCGGCGGGGTGAACTTCTCCACGCTCGTCACCTGGCGGCGCCCATAGCAGAAGCGGCCCTTACCCTCGGTCCGGCTGCCCGCAGCCGTCAACACATAGCGGTTGATGGTTTGACCGTGGTCAACGTTCTGTTCCCGCTCCAACAATCCCGCCTCGGCCAGCGCATCCAGCCGGTGCCGCGTCTCCCCCAGCAGCTTGTCATTCACGGCCACTTCATAAGGAAAGGGCATGGGCTTGGCGAACAGGCAATCCTGATTCACCTGGTAATCGTGGTTAAGGGCAACAGCAAGGTTCTCCTTGCTCGCCACTCTCGTGTCTGCACAACCGGCTGCCATCACGGCCCCCGCCGCCGCGAGCATCGCCACTTGAATTGACTTGGTATACCGCTTCATCGTTCCCCCTGGTTTCACTGCGACTTCCTGCAAGAGTGAGACTAATCGAGTTTCAGCAGAACGCAATCTTACGAAACGGGTAGCGGGGCGAACGAGTGGTGTCACTTTAGCGCCATTACCGGGGCGCACCAGGGTAACCTCCCGGTTGGTAACCGCCAACACGTAACAATACAAGTTTCTTATTGCAGAGGCATGCGAAAGCGCCCGCAACGGCGTGCTCGACATCTCGAAGTTCCCAGGTGAAAACCGCAATCCCCAACCTGTTATTCTTGGCACGGAGTTCTCCCCCTCCATGCTTGAAAGGATCCCCTTGAACGACCACATATTGAACGCCATCGATGAAGAGATTGCGCGGTTGCGCCAGGCGCGCGCCCTCCTCGGAGGTACCGCCAAAGGAACCAACCCGCAAGACGGCAAAGAAAACGTCTGCCCGGGCAATCTCTGAGCCTGAACCGCGCCGCAAGCTAAGCGCTAAGGCACGGCAGCGCGATCGCAGAAGCGCAGCGCAAGCGTTGGGCCAGAGTGAAGACCCAGAAGAAGTCCGCCGCCACCCAGGAGGCCCAGAACGCGTAAAACGTAACGATCTATGAACGCCCCGGAAGCGACCTCGGAATGACCCCACGAGATCCGGCAACCTTCCTTCGGATGCGGAGCCCACGCACGCTGCGGGGCATTTCTTGCCAAGCCTCAGCCCAGCGATCGTGAGCGCCTTTTCCCCAGACCCCGGCGTGCGTTATCCTCATCCAATACCAAGGCGGACCGCGTGCGTCTCCTGACGCGTGATCCACCGTCTATGGATTGCAGTGCCAGCGAATTTTTACGGGCCAGAGTTTCAGCGTGCTTTCCGCCTGTAGAACGGCGGCTTCTGGACTTTTCCTACACGGTCCGCGAGTGACTGGGGGTCAAGATCCGCCTTTTTAGTACCGATCAGCTTCCTTGGGTGGTTATGCAAAGCCTTCTGATACCGTCTGCCTGTGCTTGCTGTCGCCTCGCCCATGAACCTGCCCTTCCCGGACTGATGTCACGGAAGTCAGGCGGGACCAGGCCACGCCTACCGTCGAGCAATTCCGGCAGCAGCAAGAAAGAGGACACCAGGTTAACTGATGCAAGACGACATTCGCGATCCCCGAGCCAGGCACGAAACCGCAGAGCCGCGCGCCACCGAACCACACATCGGACCAGACCACCAATTGCCCCCGCCCAAACGCTCCACCGGGGTCCGCGTCCTCGTGTGGGTGGTCATCCTGCTCCTCTTTGCCCTGCTCTTCTGGTGGGTCATGCACCACCGCCAGGCCCCAGCAGCTGCCGGCGGCGGCAGGCGGGGCGCTGCCGGAGCGACCGTAACCCTGACCACGGCCACTGCGAAACAAGGCAGCATCGGCGTTTACCTGGACGCCATCGGCACCGTCACCCCGGTCTATACAACGACCATCGTCAGCCAGGTAACCGGCGTGATCAACCAGGTCCGCTACCGCGAAGGCCAACTGGTTCACCGCGGCCAGCCCCTGATCCAGATCGATCCCCGGCCCTTCCAGGCCAACGTAGCCACCGTCCAGGGGCAGCTCGAGCGCGACACGAACCTGCTGGCACAGGCGCAAATGGACCTCAAGCGCTACCAGGATGCCTGGGCGCGCAACGCCATCCCCAAGCAGACGTTGGACGATCAGGAGAAGATCGTCCTGCAGTACACAGGGAACAGTCAAGGCCGATCAGGGCACGCTGCAGTATGACCAGGTGCAGTTGGGCTTTACCAACATCACCTCCCCCATCACCGGCCGCGTCGGTCTCCGCCTGGTCGATCCCGGTAACCTGGCCACCGCTTCCAGCTCCACCCCCCTGGCGGTCGTCACGCAGATACAGCCCATCACCGTGGTCTTCACCATCCCCGAGGACAGTGTCCCCGAGCTGCAACAGCAGATGCGGCATGGCAAGGCACTGCCCGTGGATGCGCTCGATCGCTCCGATGAGACCAAGCTGGGATCTGGATCGCTCGAAGCCACCGATAACCAGATCGACACCACCACCGGAACCTTGAAATTGCGCGCGCTGTTCAAAAACGAAGACAACGCGCTCTTTCCCAATCAGTTCGTGAATGCCCGGTTGCTGTTGAACACGCTGCAAAACGTGGTCCTGATCCCTTCTTCCGCCATCCAGCACAACGGCGATGAGTCCTATGTTTTTCTCATTCAAAACGGCGTCGCGCATATTCATGACGTCAAGCCGGGCGTCAGCGAGTCCAACATGACCCAGGTACAAGGACTCAATCCCGGAGATGTGGTCGCCGACAGCAGTTTCGAGAAGCTGCGGACGGCTCCAAGATCATCATCTTCAAAGCCAGGATTCTTCCCTCGAACCATGAGAGCAATGCCCCGTGAGTCCGTCCCGCCCATTTATTCTCCGGCCGGTCGCGACTTCGCTTCTGATGGCCGCCATCATGCTGGTAGGGATTGTTGCCTACACGCAGTTGCCGGTCTCTGCGCTGCCTGAGGTCGACTACCCGACCATCCAGGTGCTCACGTTCTACCCCGGCGCCAGCCCGGACGTGGTGGCCACCACCGTGACCGCTCCGCTGGAGCGCCAGTTTGGCGAAATGCAGGGCCTGAGCCAGATGACCTCCACCAGCTCCGGCGCCACCTCGGTGGTGGTGCTGCAGTTCAACCTCAGCCTCAGCATCGACATCGCGGAAGAAGAAGTGCAATCGGCCATCAACGCCGCGCAAAGCCTCCTGCCCGCCAATTTGCCCGCGCCCCCGATCTACAGCAAGACCAACCCCGCCGACGCACCGGTTCTGACCCTGGCCATCACCTCCAAGACCCTGCCCCTGTCACAGGTAGAGGATCTGGTCGACACTCGCCTGGCGCCCAAAATCTCCCAGCTCAACGGCGTGGGTTTGGTCAGCATCAGCGGCGGCCAGAAGCCGGCAGTGCGCATCCAGGTGAATCCGGCGCAGCTGCAGAACTATGGCATCGATCTGGAAGCAGTACGAACCGCGCTGGTTTCCGCCAGCGTCAACCAGGCCAAGGGCAACTTCGACGGGCCCCGCCAGAACTATCAGATCGACGCCAACGATCAGCTCATCACCAGCAGCGACTACAAAAACGTCGTCGTTGCCTATCGCAACAACGCTCCGGTCTTTCTGCACGACGTCGCCAACGTGGTCGACGGGGTAGAGAACACCAAGCAGGCCGCCTGGATGAACCTGACCCCGGCGGTCATTCTCAACGTGCAGCGCCAGCCCGGCGCCAACACCATCAGCGTGGTCAAGAGCATCCAGTTGCTGATGCCGCAGCTGCAGGCTAATCTGCCCTCCGGCATCGACGTCACCACCCTCACCGACCTCACCACCGCCATCAAGGCCTCGGTCGCCGACGTCGAGTTTGAATTGATGTTAACCATCGCCCTGGTGGTGATGGTGATCTTCGTCTTCCTGCGCAATCTCTACGCCACCATCATTCCCAGCGTGGCGGTGCCGTTGTCGATTGTCGGCACCTTCGCCGCCATGTATGCGCTCGGCTACAGCCTCGACAACCTCTCCCTGATGGCGCTTGACCATCTCCACCGGCTTCGTGGTGGACGATGCCATCGTCATGATCGAGAACATCTCCCGCTATCTCGAAGAAGGCTACACGCCCATGCAGGCGGCGCTTGCAGGGCGCGGAGCAAATCGGCTTCACCATCGTGTCGCTGACCGTTTCGCTGATCGCCGTGCTCATTCCCTTGCTCTTCATGGGCGATGTGGTGGGCCGCCTGTTCCGCGAGTTCGCCGTAACCCTGGCCGTCACCATCATCATTTCCGCCGTGGTCTCGCTGACCCTTACGCCCATGATGTGCTCCCGCATTCTGCGCCACAATCCCGAAGGCGAAGCAGGGACGCTTCTACCAGGCATCGGAACGGGTCTTCGAGAGCATGATCGCCTTCTACGGCCGCACGCTCAAGGTGGTCTTACGCTTCCAGGGACTCACCCTGCTGGTGGCCGTGGCCACCCTGGTCCTGACGATTTTCCTCTACATCATCATCCCCAAAGGGTTCTTTCCGGTGCAGGATACCGGCGTGATCCAGGGCATCTCCCAGGCGCCCGCATCCATCTCCTTTGCTGCGATGACCAAAGCGCAGCAGGAGCTGGCCAAAGTCATCCTGCAGGATCCCGCGGTCGAAAGCATTTCGTCCTTCATCGGCGCCGATGGCACCAACACAACGCTGAACAGCGGACGCATGTCGATCAACCTCAAACCCCTCGACCAGCGCGATCTCAGCGCCTCGGACGTCGTTCGCCGCCTCAACAACAGCCTCGCCCAGGTGAACGGCATCCGGCTGTTCATGCAGCCGGTGCAGAACATCACCGTCGATGACCGCGTGAGCCGCACGCAATATCAATACACGCTGGAAGATCCGGACGTGGCCGAGCTGGACACCTGGGCCAGCCGCTTCGTCGATAAGCTGAAGCAGTTGCCGACACTCGAAGATGTAGCCACCGATCAGCAGACCGGCGGGTTGACCGTGTCGTTGGCCATCGACCGGGTCTCCGCCTCCCGGCTGGGCATCGCCCCTTCGACGCTCGACCAAACCCTGTATGACGCCTTTGGCCAGCGCCAGATCAACACCATGTACACCCAGCTGAACCAGTACCACGTGATCCTGGAGGCCATGCCCAACTTCACCCACGATCCGAAGCAAGCTGAACAAGATTTACATTCAGGGCAATGCCTCGTCGGGCGCTTCGGGAGCGGCCGCCAGCACTTCCTTCTCTGCTTCCGCCTCGGCCACTGCCGGATCCAACGCCACCACCACGTCCGCCCTCTACACTCCCTCCTCCGGAGTACTCACGCCGCCCCAGAACGGCATCGCCCTCGGGGCCAGCGCTACCGCCGGATCGAGCTCCGCCAATACCACGACCAGCTCCAATTTCAGCAACGCCGTCCCCCTGGACTCGTTCACAAAAATGGAACCGGGCACCGAATCGTTGTCGATCAATCACCAGGGTCAATTCCCTTCCGTGACAGTTTCTTTCAACCTGGCGCCCAATGCCTCACTCGGGCAAGCTATCGACGAAATCAATAAAGCGGCCAAGGACCTCAATTTCCCGCCCAGCGTGCAGGCCGGTTTCCAGGGCACTGCCGCCGCGTTTGAAAACTCTCTCGACAATGAAGCGTTGCTGATTCTGGCCGCCCTGGTCACGGTGTACATCGTTCTGGGAGTGCTCTACGAGAGCTTCGTTCACCCCATCACCATCCTTTCGACCCTGCCTTCGGCCGGCGTGGGCGCGCTCCTCTCCCTCATCCTGTTCCACCAGAATCTGAGTGTGGTGGCGATCATCGGCATCATCCTGTTGATCGGCATCGTGAAAAAAAACGGCATCATGATGGTCGACTTCGCCCTGGAAGGCGAACGGCAGCGAGGCCTGAACTCGACCGATGCGATCTACGAGGCCAGCCTGCTGCGCTTTCGCCCTATCATGATGACCACCATGGCCGCGCTGCTGGGTGGCATCCCCCTGGCCGTGGGATCGGGCATCGGCTCCGAACTTCGCCGTCCCCTGGGCATCGCCATGGTGGGCGGCCTGCTCTTGAGCCAGGTGCTCACCCTGTACACCACGCCGGTTATCTATATTTTCTTCGACAATCTGTCGCAGCGCTTCTCCCGCACGCAAGGGACGTCTGGCGCGGGTGGTCCCCATCCCCAGCCCGCGGGTGAAGCGTGAACATCTCCGCACCCTTTATTCGCCGGCCCGTGGCCACAACCCTGCTGACCGCGGCGCTTGCCATCGCCGGGGGCATCGCCTTCAATGTGCTGCCGGTCTCCCCGCTGCCCCAGGTCGACTTTCCCACGATTTCGGTTTCGGCTGGCCTGCCCGGAGCCAGCGCGCAAATCATGGCCTCTTCGGTCGCCACTCCCCTGGAACGCCAGTTCGGCCATATCGCCGGGGTCACGGAAATGACCTCCTCCAGTGGCCTGGGCAACACCAACGTGACCCTGCAATTCGACTTGAACCGCAATATCGAAGCCGCGGCGCGCGATGTCGAAGCGGCCATCAACGCGGCCCGCACCTATCTGCCCGCCAATTTGCCGTCCAATCCCAGTTATCGCAAGGTCAATCCGGCGGACTCGCCCATCATGATCCTGGGTCTGACTTCGGATAAGTACGACAAAGAAGCCATGTATGACTCCGCTTCCACCATCATGGAGCAAAAGCTTTCGCAGATTCAGGGTGTGGGGCAGGTCAGTGTCGGCGGCGCCTCGTATCCCGCGGTAAGGGTCGATGTGAATCCTCCGCAGCTGAACCATTACGGCATTACGATCGCCACCATCCAGCGTTTACTGGGCCTGCAGAACTCTCACATCGCGCGCGGGCAAATCTCCAACAACCTGGTGACCGCGGATATCATCACCAACGACCAGATTTCCAAAGCCGCGCAATACCGGCCGTTGATTGTCGGCTATCACAATGGGCTCGCCGTCCACCTCTCCGACGTCGCCGACGTACAGGATTCCGCGCAGAGCATTCGCACCGCGGGTTACCTGAATGGAATTCCCTCGGTAACCGTCATTATCTTCCGCCAGCCCGGCGCCAACATTATCCAGACCAACAACCGCATCCGCGCCCAGCTTCCGTTCCTGGAAGCGGTGATGCCCCAGGGCATCCATACTACGGTGGTGCTCGATCGCACCACCACCATCAAGGCTTCCCTGCACGACGTTGAGTCCTCGCTCATCATCTCCGTCTGCCTGGTCATCCTGGTGGTTTTTCTCTTCCTCCGCAACGGCCGTGCCACCCTCATCCCGAGCGTGGCCGTGCCCGTCTCGTTGATCGCCACCTTCGCGGTCATGTATCTGCTCGACTACAGTCTGGACAATCTCTCCCTGATGGCGCTCACCATCTCCACCGGTTTCGTGGTGGATGACGCCATTGTGGTCATGGAAAATATCTCCCGCTATCTGGAGATGGGCATGCCACCGGTGGAGGCGGCGCTGAAGGGCGCCAAAGAGATCGGCTTCACCGTGCTCACCATGAGCACGTCGCTGATTGCCGTGTTCATTCCCTTGTTGATGATGGGAGGCATCGTCGGCCGGCTTTTCCGCGAGTTCGCGGTGACCCTGTCCACGGCCATCCTCATTTCCATGGTCATTTCCTTAACCACCACTCCCATGATGTGCGCCCACTTGCTCAAATCTCACCAGGGCGAGAAGCATGGGCGCCTCTATCGCTCGAGCGAGCGGTTTTTCGAAGGCATGCTCAATCTCTACCGCCACTCCTTATTGTGGGTACTGGATAATTCCGGTTTGATGCTGGTGGTGCTGTTGTTGACCATCGCCTTGAACGTAGTCCTGATTGTGAAAATACCCAAAGGCTTTTTCCCCCAACAGGACACCGGGGCCATGGTGGGCGGAGTGCAGGGACCGCAGGACGCATCGTTCTCGGTGATGAACACTTCCATCAAAGCGCTGGTCAATGTAATCAAGGCTGACCCTGGTGTGGCCAATGTAAACGCCTATACCGGCGGCCGCGGCGGCGGCAATGGCGGGTTCATCTACGCCGCCCTCAAGCCGCTCAACGAACGCAAGGTGAGCGTGGAGGAAATCATCAATCGTTTGCGGCCCAAGATGAATCGCCTGCCCGTAGCCGCGGCCTTTCTGCAAGCGGCCCAGGATTTGCGCATCGGCGGCCGGGGCAGCAATGCGCTCTACCAATACACCTTGCAGGCCGACAACGTGGAGGATCTCGCCAAATGGGGACCCATCCTGCTGACCAACATGCGCCGCCTTCCGGGTCTCCAGGATGTGAACAGCGACCAGCAGAACGGCGGACTGGAAGAGGTTGTGCACTACGACCGGACCACAGCCGCCCGCCTCGGCCAGACCCCCAGTTCCTTGGATTCAGCGCTCTATAACGCCTTCGGCGAGGCGGAAGTGTCGGTGATCTACACCCAGTTGAACCAGTACTATGTCGTCCTTGAGGTAGCTCCTCAGTACTGGCAGTCTCCCGCGGGACTCAACTTCATCTACCCCTCCGCGAACACCAACGGCGTCACCCCGCTCAGCGCCGTCTCCACCGCCAAGGCCGGCACCACGCCCTTGCAGGTGGCCCATACGGGCGTGTTTCCCTCGGTAACCGTGTCGTTCAATCTCGCTGCCGGCCTTTCTTTGAGCGATGCCACCCTGGCCATCGACCGCATGCAGACTACGCTCGGCATGCCCAGCACCATCCGCGGTTTCTTTTCCGGCACCCTGCAGGCCTACCAACAGTCTCTGAGCACGGAGCCGATCCTGGTCACCACCGCCCTGCTCGCGGTCTTTATCGTGCTCGGCATCCTGTACGAGAGCCTGGTCCATCCGCTCACCATCATCTCCACCTTGCCTCCCGCCAGCGTCGGAGCCATGCTCGCTCTGCTGGTGTTCAAGAATGACCTCAACGTCATTTCCATCATCGGCATCGTGCTCCTGATTGGCCTGGTGAAAAAGAACGCCATCATGATGATCGACTTTGCCCTGGTGGCCGAGCGCGAGCACGGCAAGAGCACCACCGACGCCATCTTCGAGGCCTGCATGCTGCGCTTCCGGCCGATCATGATGACCACCATGGCCGCGCTGTTTGGTGCACTCCCGCTGGCTTTCGGAACCGGCACCGGGTCCGAGCTGAGAAGGCCCCTGGGCATTACCATTGTGGGGGGCCTGATCGTAAGCCAGATGCTTACCCTCTACACCACCCCGGTCATCTATCTGTACATGGATCGGCTGCGGCTGCGCGCGTTGGGGAAACATCACGATACCTTCACCGCGAACCCCGAAGGAGCAGTTTAGAAAGAGTCTCGGCTATGGAGAAAACGACAGGAACAAATCGGCGAAGCCAGCTTGGCTTGCTCTTATGCGTCATGCTGACCGGCTGCACGGTGGGCCCGAAATATCATCCGCCCGCCATCCAGCCGCCTCCTGCCTACAAGGAAGCGCCTCCACCAGGCCCAACCTCGAACCCTCCGCAAGCGCAGCAGAGCAACGGGCCACGAGACAATACGACGGAGACCTGGACGGTAGCGCAGCCGGCCGACGCGAAAATCCGCGGTGACTGGTGGGCGATCTTCAACGAGCCGGAGCTGAATGACCTGGAAGGCCAGCTCAATATCAACAATCAAAACTTGAAGTTATACTTTGAGAATTACATGGAAGCCCGTGCGCTGGTGGGGGAAGCCCGTGCGCAGTATTTCCCCACGGTGACCTTTGGCCCGTCCTACAGCCGCGCTAAGTCCTCGGGAAACCTCAGCAGCAGTTCCAGTTTCAACACCGGCAAAATTTCCCAGATCTACTCCTTGCCAGTGGACATTTCCTGGACCCCTGACCTGTTTGGCAGAATCCGCAGCCAGGTACACGAGGCGCAATATAACGCCCAGGTCAGCGCGGCAGATCTGGAGAACGAACGCCTCCTCGAACAAGCGGACCTGGCCAACTACTATTTCGAAATTCGCGGACAGGACGCGCTGATCCAGCTCTTCACCCAAACGGTGGCCCAGTATCAGAAGTCGCTGGACTTGACCCAGGCCCAGTACGAAACCGGCGTGGGCGATCAACTCTCGGTAGTGGAAGCGCGGACGACTCTACAGTCAGCCCAGGCGTCCATGACTAACCTGGGGATTTTGCGGGCGCAGTACGAGCACGCGATTGCTGTCCTGATCGGCAAGGAAGCGTCAGGGTTCTCTCTCCCGGCGCGTCCCATTACCACCGCGCCGCCGCCGATTCCCATCGGCATGCCGTCTCTCCTGCTGCAGCGCCGGCCGGACGTTGCCGCGGCCGAACGAAACATGGCTTCGGCGAATGCGCAACTGGGTGTGGCCTACAGCGCTTTCTATCCTTCGCTGACGCTCTCCGTGGCTGGCGGCTTCCAGAGTTCCTTCTTCAAACACGTCGCGGATTGGCCCAGCCGCTTTTGGTCGGTCGGTCCCAGTTTTTCCCAGCCCATCTTCAACGCGGCCCTCAGCGCGGGCCTCCACCAATACGTGGCGATTTACAACGCCGATGTCGCAAGCTACCGGCAGACGGTGCTGACTGCCTTTCAGCAGGTAGAAGACTACCTGGCGCAGACACGCATCCTTTCCCAGCAGATTCAGCAGCAGCGGAACGCGGTCGCCTCGGCCCAGGCCTCCCTGGATCTGGAAATGGCGAGGTACCAGACCGGGATTGATCCTTACATCGATGTCGTCACTCTCCAGAACACCGTGTTCAGCAACCAGCAGACGCTGACCAGTCTGCAGATCAACCAGATGACCAGTGCGGTGCTGCTGGTGGAAGCCCTCGGCGGAGGTTGGGATACCTCGCAACTCCCCACGCCGGCGCAAGTGTCCGCAAAGCCCAGCAAGGCCGATACGCGGCTTCAGTAGTAGACGGCCTTCAGAACCCCGGGCGGTTTTGGCGGATGCGCGCGGAGAAATCCGGCGCATGGTCGGCTGCCTGTGCGGCGGGATTGATCCAGGCTCGCTGTTTCAATTCCTTGAAGGGCAAGCCGCCGGTGACGATGAGACCTTTTTCGTAAGCCATTTTGTCGGCCTTGCCGTTGAGCAGCACGCGCCAGTCCCACGGCTGTCCTTTCATGCTCTTGAGGGTGTAGATCTCCGTGGTGCAGTTATGGGTGATGGCGTTATACCACTGGGGATGGTCGTGCAGCTGATTGGTCATCCCGATGTAGTTGAGAAAGAGCGACTGTGCGAACGCCGGGGTCGCGCTGGTGTGGTAGAGGTAGAGGTCTTCGCCATGGCGGTAGTTCGTGCGCACACGAACCAGGTCCCGCTCGTCGCTGACGATCGAGATGAGCGTGTACTGGCGGAAAAACCCTAAAAGAGCGGAATACGTTTGTCCCACTTGCCGACGGGTCTCGATGGAGAACGCGATAGGCGTTTCCCCGCGAACCTGGAAGCTGAGGATGGTATGGGCAATCAGGGGAGATCCCCAGTAGTTCATGAACAAGTCCACGCCTTCGATCTGGTTTAGGTCGACGGTGCGGGTGAGCCACTGGCAGTGGTAGTCGAACTCCGCCCGGTAATCGCAATTCCGCAGGTTATGGATAGTAACCTGGCCGCCATGGACATCGGCCCAAGCCGTCCGCGACTGGTCAGCGGCCCACTGTTTATGCTCCGGGGGCCGAAGCGTCATCCACCAGGCCAGGACCGCCACGAAGCAGAGCATCCCAACGAGGACCTGCCGTTTCAAGAGAACGAAAACTATCACCACTCCATAGGCGACCGCGGCAAAGATACGCAACCGTGGAAATGGCAAATCGATCGCCAGGGCCATCACCGCCCAAACGCTGGCAAGCACAACGCCGAAATAGGCCGCCCACCGGATGAATCGATGCGTCCTGTGCAGACAAACCCTCTTCCCGATATCTTTCCCAATTGACGAACCCCGCCCCGTCTATAGACAAACCCGAGTTCTATTTCACCCACGAAACCCGATCCCTTTCCGTCAACAACATCCGGTATCCCTACCAGGAACCCCAGGGAACTTTCCTGACCAAGAATGACGGGTGCCCCACATCTCGCTCGTTTTTCGCGAGATGTGGGAGACCACTGCTCTCAACCTGCATTCATTGACGGTCGGCAAAAAACATGAGGGTCAAATCTGTGGTCTCCCACATCTCGCGAAAAACGAGCGAGATGTGGGGCACCCAAGGGTTCCTTTTAACGACGAGGTTTCACCAGGAGATCTTTACTCGTCCCTGCACTCCTGTCTGGTGGTAACGGCAACTCGACCAGAGCCAGTCCTCCGGTTTCTCCACTAATCCACGTTTCACCGGATTCCAATGCATGTATTCGAGCTTCTCAATCCGTTTAGAGATGGTGAAGACGTTGAAGTCATAGTACCGTGCCTGCCAGAACGGGCGTTCCTTAGCTCGCTTTGACACCGAGATCTTCAATGCCTGCAAAGCGACCCCGAGCAAATCCTTGCCTGGTTCGCTCAGTAACAGGTGAACGTGCTCCGGCATCACCACATAACCGAAAACGTCGCATTCATAGCAGTGACACATCCTCGCGAGAGCCTCTTCAAACAGGTCTCGTGCAGCCGAAGTCTTAAGATATCCACACTGGTGGTAGCAACTGAACGTGACAAAATGAACATCCCCATTCCCCTGTCGCCGTTCCAGCCCCTCAACCATCCCGGCATCTTACAATGAACCTGTACAGGAGAACCCCATTCCCACCATCACCCTAGCCTCCGTCCTCGAAACCACCACGTTAAGGCTGGACGACGTGGCCACGCACGCCCCCGGGCCCAGCGGCTTTCTCCCCATCACCCCGGAAATGCTCCTCAACGCGCCCTCAGGCAATCTCTTCGGCCTGAGCCAAAACGCAGGCATGGGCTGGGAACCGCAAAAACTCATCGGCTCAGAAGTCCTCATCCTCAGCACCCACGGAGGCCTGCGCGCCCCCGACGGAACCCCCATCGCCCTCGGCTTCCACACCGGCCATTGGGAACTGGGCGCACTCGTAGCCGAAGCCGCCATCACCCTGAAATCCCTCAACGCCATCCCCTTCGCCGGAGCCTGCACCGACCCCTGCGACGGACGCACCCAGGGCACCACCGGCATGCTCGACTCCCTCCCTTTCCGCAACGACGCCGCCATCGTGCTCCGCCGTCTCATGCGGTCCCTCCCCACCAGAATGGGCGTCATCGGCATCGCCACCTGCGACAAAGGCCTCCCCGCCATGATGATGGCCCTGGCCGCCGCGGGGCCATTGCCCACCATCCTCATCCCCGGAGGCGTCACCCTCTTACCCGAAAACGGAGAAGACGCCGGCAAAGTCCAAACCATCGGAGCCCGCTACGCCCAAAAACAAATCACCCTGGAAACCGCAGCCGAAATGGGCTGCCGCGCCTGCGCTACTCCCGGTGGAGGCTGCCAATTCCTGGGCACCGCCGCCACCGCACAAGTGATCGGAGAAGCCCTGGGACTATCCCTGCCCCACACCGCGCTCGCTCCATCCGGCGCACCCATCTGGCTCGACGCAGCCCGCCGCTCCGCCAGCGCGATCCTCCGCCTGCATGAACTGCACCTGGGAACCCGCGACATCCTCACCCAGGCCTCCATCGAAAATGCCATGGTGGCCCATGCCGCCTTTGGCGGTTCCACCAACCTGCTCCTGCATCTCCCAGCCATCGCCTACTCCGCTGGACTCAAGCGCCCAGTGGCCAACGACTGGGCGCAATTGAACCGCCAGGTCCCACGGCTGGTCGACGCCCTCCCCAACGGTCCGCGCAATTTCGCCACCGTACAAGTCTTCCTCGCCGGAGGACTCCCCGAAGTCATGCTCCACCTGAGACGAGCAGGCCTTCTCAACACCAAAGCGAAAACCGTCTCCGGAGAAACCCTCGACACCTGCCTCGACTGGTGGGAAAGCAGTCCCCGCCGCCACGCTCTGCGGAAGAACCTGATGACCCGCGATGGCATCGATCCCGACGACGTCATCATGGATCCCGACCGCGCCCACGCCCGCGGCCTCACCCCCACGGTCTGTTTCCCCCATGGCAACCTGGCCCCGGAAGGCTCCGTGGTCAAGAGCACCTCGATTGATCCGTCGGTCATCGGGCCCGATGGCATCTTTCATCACGTCGGACCAGCCCGGGTCTTTGTTTCCGAAGAAGCTGCGATCCACGCCATCAAAAACGGCGAAATCCAGCAGAACGATGTGATGGTGCTGGTCTGCGGGGGCCCCGCAGGCGCCGGCATGGAGGAGATCTACCAGATCACCTCCGCCCTCAAATGGCTGCCTTCCGGCAAGCACGTGGCCCTGCTCACCGACGCGAGGTTCAGCGGCGTTTCCACCGGAGCCTGCATCGGCCACATCTCGCCCGAAGCACTAGCCGGAGGAGCCATCGGCAAGCTGCTCGATGGAGACGAAATTGAAATCATCATTGATCGCGAAAAACTCACCGGCTCCGTCAACCTGGTAGGCGATGCGCGCGAGCACTTCGGCGCGGAAGAAGGAGCCATCCGGTTAAGCGCGAGGCGATCCCGCGCGGATCTCCGGCCCCATCCCGCGCTGCCCGACGACACCCGTTTATGGGCCGCGCTCGTCCAGGCCAGCGGAGGTGTCTGGGGAGGATGCGTCTACGACGTCGACGCCATCATCTCCCGTCTGACAAATGTCTGAATTCAAGACAGCGAAGAAGACCGTCCCCCTGGCCTGCCGATAGCTCTAGCGTGAACCGGCCCAGCAACCAAACACCCGTCAGGATCCCCGCCGCAGAATACACAGCGATTATCAAACCACGTTCGGAACGGGGCAGTTCGCGAGCACGGCCGGGGGTCTTGCTGGTACTGCAGCCGTCCCTGGTCGACGAGGCAGATCAAATCTTTTCCTTTTCTTCCTGGAGATTTCTGCGCGACAGTTTGCGGGTCTTCGGACTCGCCTCAGAGAAGGAATTAGACACCGCGGAAGTACGGCTGTTCACCGGCAAGCAGCCTTACATGTTTTCCCGCCGCCGTTGGGAAGCGCCCTTGATTGAGGCGCTCTACGGCAACTGCGACGAGTCCTAAATAGCTGCCACCTGGATCACAGTCTTCATGGTGTGCTGCTGACCCGGCGCAAGATCGACAGCATAAGCGCGCATGTTGCTGGCCTCCACACACGCCATGGTCTGCCATTCGTCGTCGCCCAAATCCGAAAGTGACTCTGCGCCCGTACTCCACGGATTCCACACCACCGTCGTGCGCGAGTTTTCCTTCTCCAGCCGTATCTGCCGGCGCCGAACCGGGTCGAGGATTTCAACCGCGTGCGTGGTGTCCAGGTAAGCGCGATCGGTCTGCGCCGTGAACACGATATCGCCTTCCTGCCGCTTCTCACGGTTGCCATCGGTATTGTCGAGATACGATACTCCGTCGAGACCGCGGATATGAACGCCGTCCGCCGCACCCACGCGGTAATAGGTATGCAGAGCCTCTTCGAAGCGCACCGGTCCCGGATCAGTGTTCGTCATGATTAATTCCTGCGTAAGCTGGGGGCCGATGGTAGCCCGATGCACCAGGTGAAAGTCATGCGGCCACCAGGCCCGTGTCCCCTCATCGCTTACGGTCGACAGGCTTACCTGAACACCATTGCCGTGAACCACCACTGAATCAAGCTGCCACGCTTTGGTGCGCACCACTCCGTGCGAAGGCGCCTTGGGATCATCCACCTTATTACGAAACCAGGGAAAGCAAACCGGAATGCCGCCGCGAATCGCCTTTCCCACCTCAAACTGCGACTGCCGGCTCAGGAAGATCACGTCCTCGTACCCCGCCGGGCGCCAAGACGTAACTTGCGCCCCGTGCAGGTAGATCTCCGCGCTCGCTACGGGAGTAGCGATGCTGACCCGGGGCAAGCCACCATTCCCGCTGGTAATCTGCGCCACCCCGGGAATCGCAAACCGCCGGTTCAGATCTTCAATCGAAGCCATCTCTCTCCCTCAGTCATGGTTACACAATCAGCAAAACCGCAGATCCCTCGCTGCTCTCCCCCGGATTTCCTGTGGAACTTGATTGCGTTGGCGGACTTCATGCGCCTTTCCTTAAGAGAAAGGCGCACACGCGATCTTGTCCAGTGTAGCGTGGCAGGAAATTCGGGTCGGGATGACAAAAAGGAGGCGGCTGCTGAAAGGAGAGGACCGTTGCCAAGGGACAGGGCAGTTGTTGGAGCGGGAAACCTGAAGTGGCGCGACGCCCTTTCCTTTGGCAACCGCCGTTTCCTTACAACAACCCTCTCCTTTTTGTCATCCCGAGCGTAGCCGAGGGACCTGCGGTGCGCCCTTCGGCCGCCCCGCCTCTACCGTCCCACAACCTCCACCAAATCATCCACCTTCCCCACGGAAACACCTTGTTGCGTCAACTTCCCCGCACCATCATCCCAATGCAGCGTCGTCACACTGCTTTTTCCCTTCTCATAATCGTAAGTCTTGCCATCATCCTGATAAATGGTGAAGTCGCTATCAGCCCCGGGATACACCCGGATCTTAGCCAACTTCTGTACTTGGCCGGTATTCTCCACCATCTCCCCCAACGGCAAAATCGACCCCGCCCGAACGAACAGCGGAATCGTATCGATCGGAGCCTCCACCCGCACCGACTGCCCACCCCTCACTTTCTCGTGAGTCCAGTAGTTATACCAATCCGTCCCGCCCGGCAGATACACCATGCGGCTGGTAGCCCCCTGCTCCGTGACCGGCGCCACCAAAAACGCGGGCCCGAACATATACTCATCGCCAATATCCGCCGCCTTCTCATCCTGGGGAAAATCCATAAACAACGCCCGCATATAAGGCGCCCCTGTCTGGTGCGTATGGTACCCAAGCGAATATATATATGGCATCAATTGATACCGCAGCCGGAGATACTTCTCCAGGATCGGCTCCGCCTGTTTCCCATAAGACCAAACCTCGTTATACCGGCGGCTTCCATGCGTGCGGAAGTTAGGCTGAAACGCCCCGTACTCAAACCACCGCGTATACAACTCGGGATAATCGTCGTACCCACCCACATTATCCCGAGCATCCGAAGGATCGAGCAGCGGAGGATGCGCCGGATGGTGTACCGCCGGCAAATACTGCCAACCCCCAATATCATTCCCCCAATACGCAATTCCCGAAGCCGTAACATCCAGCCCGGTCGGAATCTGCCGCCGCAACGTATCCCAATCGGGATAAATATCCGAAGACCAGAAAATCGTCCCGTTATGCTGGGCCCCCGGATACGCGTCCCGGGAGAGAATCAACGCCCGGTGCGAAACATCCCGCCGGAAACCGTCATAGATCGCCGCCGTATGAAATAACGGATACACATCGAAATACCGCGTACCCGGTCCAATCGAAAAGTAACCGCCATTGGGTGGAAGATCGGGCTCCGTCTCATCCGCCCAGATCGAATCAAAACCCTTGCTGATGATATTGTCCCGGATCACGTCCCAAAACCACTTAGCTGCCGCAGGATTGGTCGTATCGATATCCGATCCCGCACGGTCGTAAGGCAGACCATCGATGGGAGTGCCATCCGCAAGATGCTCAAACCACCCCTTCTTCAGTACCAGGTCGTAGTACCGCGTTCCCTTCTCGAACCGCGGCCACACGCTGATCATGGTTTCAAAACCCATGGCATGCAGTTGCTTATTCATGGCTGCCGGATCCGGCCACTTACTGGGTACGAAATCCATCTGCCCCATCTTCGAGTAGTAGAACCAATCCACGACGATCACGTCAGCGGGCAGGTGCCGCTCGCGATAGCCTTTGGCCACCGCCATCACCTCAGCCTGCGTGCTATACCGCTGCTTGCACTGAATAAACCCATAAGCAGCCTTGGGCAGCATCGGAGTCGAACCTGTAAGCAGCCGGTAGCCCTCATAGATCTCATCCGTTTTGCGGCCTGCGATCACAAAGAATGAAACCCGGTCCCCGACCTGGGAAGTCCACCGCGTCTGCTCATTGAATCCCGGCTGGATGGTGGTCTGCGAAGGATTGTCCCACAGCACGCCGTAGCCCTTATTCGTAACCAGCAAGGGCACGCAAAACGTCGGACCACCCGTCGCGGTGTAATTATTCCAGCACTCCACCGTGTGCCCGCGATGGTCGAGATATCCCTCCTGGTTCTGGCCCAGCCCGTAGTAGTGCTCGTCATCCGGGGAAGCGAACGTAGCCCCCACCTGGTAAAACGGAGCATCGCTTGGGCGCTTATCATAAAGCACGCCCGCCGTGCCGTCTTTATGGTTAGGCACCGCCATCGCCCAACCTTGCATATCGAGCAGCCTGGTGCCCTCCGCCGTGTCGAACGTGATGTGCGCCCCTGGAGTCGAGCCGTTGAAGTACTTGGCGATATCCAGTTGCGTAGGCAGGACGTTCCCGCCGGACTTCTTGGCTGCGAGGGTCACACTCATGCGTTCGGAGCGGTAGGTATCCCCATCGTCCGTGTGCTGGTGAGTCCACCCGGCAGCGTTGGGAGTAGCGGTAAACCCATATCCGGGAGGAGCCAGCGCAGGCTGCCGCTGCAGGCTGAGCGTCACCCGCAGGATGTTCGGCGCGTACGGCTCAAAAACGATGGTGCTGCCGCCGCGGTCCAGGACCAGCCGGGTATCCTGGGCCACAGCGGCAGCACCGCACAGCAACATCATCGTCATACAGCACACGCGCAGGATGATCGATGGCACAAACAATGAAGACAAACCAACCTCCAGGTCAATCCACGAAACTATGTTTTTGGATATTGTTTGAACATCTTTGCCACGGCTTTGTGCACCAGGTTTTGATTCTTGTCGCCGTTGTTGCTCAAAGTCCCCTGGGCGATGCCCCGCCAGACCAGTTGCTTGGCCTTCGCGTCGTACAGGTTGACGATCAGCGTGCCCTCCGTGCTCTGCTGCGGAGTGATGGTGCCCATCCCGCCAAAGCGCGGACCGGCCCCCCAGGCGCTGTAGGACGTCTGCTGTTTCGACCCGCCGCTGGCCACCAGGATCAGGTCAGGGTTCGCGTCCTTCTGAACCTTGGTCAGCCCTTTGCTCTGCATGGCGTTTTCAATGTCTGTCTTGGCCACCTGCGCCAGGATGGAGTTGCGAATCTGGTTGGTATTCTCTTCTCCCCACGCATACGTGTGGTAGCCGGAAAAATTCTGAGTCTTCACGTAGTTGACAGAAACCTGTTGCGCCAACACCGGCGCCGCTACCATCAACAACAAAGTGCAAAGAGCGGATACTCGGATCTTCATGGGTATCTGCGATTCCTTTCCTGGGCACGGCCCTGACAGGGCCGAAGGCCAGCACCATTAAAGCACTGGACCTTCCGCTACGGAAAGAAAAGGATCAGGAAGGATGCAACACAACAGAACAACCGGCGTCTGGCGCCCACCAGATGGTCATCTCGCCGAGGTCAGAGGGAATCAGACCGGGTCCAAGGGGAACCGGCGGCGTGGGAAGGAATCGGCTCGCCGGGGCGCCTACGTTCGATAATTTCGAATCATTCCTGCGCACCAACCCCGGGATCGGACGCGGCCAAATCGTAGACCACTGTCCGGGGGCGGTCCTGTTCGGACAGAACTAACCGGATCACCGCCAGCAGCCGCTCGTTCGTCACCGGCTTTTGCAGAAACGTCCTCGCTCCCGCCTTCAGCACGCGATCCCAGTTGCCGACGCGATCGCGCCCCGACAACACAATCACCGGGATCGAGGAGAGTTTCCCGCTGACTCTCAGCCTTTCTAAAACACTGAAACCGTCGCCGGCCGGCAGCCCCAGGTCCAGGATCATTAAATCGGGTAGGTGTTTCCGCGCCTCGGCGATACTCGCCACTCCGTCGCTCGCCGCAATCACGTCGTACTCGTTCGCCGTCAAACGCAGTTGCAGACTTAATCGCATATCGGGATCGTCATCGACGATGAGAATTTTCTTCTTAACCATAAGCAGGCTCTTTCTTGTGATTTGTATCGTAAAGGAGCGAGGTGGGGTCGCAGCTCTTTTAACTGTATCCATCACAGTACGTTAAACCAGTTAATAGCCATGACTACAGGAACGGCGTTCGCAGGCGTCCGGCTATAGTTGCCGGCGAAGGGCCCGATCAACGTGGGCACGCTGCTGTCGACGAAGCTGGCCGCCTGGGTCCAGACCACTCCATCAACGGAATAATAGGCAGTATAGGTGTTCCCGGCGCGGGCAAGCCGTAAACACATGGGATTGTGATATTCATTGAAACTGGGAACGTCGAGCACCGTGGACGCAACCCCGTCGCTGACTTTGTGGGCCGTGAGCGAAATGTTGGTTCCGTCCGTCATCAGCGCAAAGGTGATGAAGTTCTGGTCATCCGCAAGCGCCATCAGACCCTGACGAGTGCCGACAGCAGTGGCCACGACGGGCGAATCGATTTTGATCGAAACATCGAAATCCTCGTTGCCGACCGCCTGCACCACCCGCACCGCCTGGTTGGACGGAAGGAGTGCATCGTGATTGCTGCCGCCGGGAACCGTCAGCGTAAGGTGCGTGTTCCCGACTGTGGCCGTTCCCCCGTTGGGCGCCACCACTGCCCACAATGGCCCCGGGAAGCTACTTGCCATTGGAGCTCCCGGCTCGGAAGCGTCGGTTCCACCATGGGCGGAGTGTGTGGCCAGCATCATGGCGAGCAAGGAAACAAAAACGCCAATCCATTCTTTTCTATTTCGATACATCGCGATGGCCTCCGCCTTCTCTGGTCACGATCGCCCTTGAGTGACCACTACGGCAATTACCATTGCTGTGCATTACTGGAGTTACAGTGCTGGGCAAATTCCTCTGACCCACTCCGCATGTTTCAGAACGTGTGTGACCACTCCACTCCAACCCAGTCCCGCAGGGACGGCTGAACTTCAGTCTTGTCCAAAATACGTCTCTCGAACTGCTGCTATGGACAACCCGTATGGGACCAGCGACCCAAGGGGAATATTGGAACCAGTCCCGCAGGGACGACTGAACTTAGCCCAGGACGTAGTCCTGGGCTACCTAGCACCATTGAAGAGTCCCGTAGGGACGGCTGGAAATAGGCCGCGACTCAATCGTGAACAACTTTCAGCCGTCCCTACGGACTCAATTCCTAAATTGTGTCTCATTTCAATACATAAGTAGCCTATCCCACCAATAAGTCGAAGAAGCCTATAGGTTCACGTACTCTATGCGTGCTGTTATCGATCTGAAAGTGGAAGGCCGCACCCACAGCAGCGGCAGCCGCCGCGCCTTTCTTCGCGGCGCAGCTTCCAGCTCGGTATTCGCGCTCTCGCCGCAATGGCTGAGATCGCAATTCACAGCCAACCAGCCGGCCACCCTCTTTGTTACGGATGCCATGGAGAAGTATGCGGCGCGGCCCGGGCTGCCGTGGAGCGGGGCTGCGGCCCGCGTGCGCGGGGCCACCGTCGAAATCGATAGCACGCTCGAACATCAGCCCATCCTCGGCTTTGGGGCTGCGCTTACAGAAGCTTCCTGCTTCCTTTTGTGTAGCATGCCCGCAGAAGCGCGGCACCAGTTCCTGACCGAGACCTATTCCCCTCTGGGCTTGAACCTGAGCGTCGGCCGCAGTTGCATTGGCGCCAGCGACTACTCGCGAAGCATCTACTGTTACGACGATGTCCCCGACGACACGAACCTGGATCACTTCTCTTTGAAGCATGATGAGGCTTGTGTCCTGCCTGCGCTTCGCGAGATCCGGCAGATCAACCCCGCGCTCTTTCTGATGGCGTCCCCATGGAGCCCTCCGGGCTGGATGAAAACGTATGGGTCAACCTTCGGCGGTCGAACCACGGAAAACATTCTCGGCCCGTACACCCACGCTCTCTGGGATATGGCCAATGAATCCATGCTGGGCGGATGGATGTCGGATCACCATCTCGGCGTGTACTCCCGCTACATCGAAAAATTCCTGCAGGGTTACGCCCAGGCCGGGGTGCCGGTCCAGGCGATCAGTTGCCAGAACGAAGTCGAGAGTACCCAGAATGGCAAAATGCCCGCCTGTCGCTGGTCGCCTGGATTAGAAGCGGCGTTCGTCCGCGACCATTTGGGCCCGTCGCTGCGCGCTCAGCATATCGATACCCAGATCTGGTTGCTTGACCATAACTACAACTACTACCAACGCGTGGCCGCACAGCTCGAGGACCAGAACTTAGCCAGGTATGTGGACGGCGTGGCCTGGCATGGGTACACAGGAACGCCCGACCAGATGAGCCTTTTGCACCGCGAAAAACCCAACATCCCCTTCCACTGGACCGAAGGCGGCCCCTTCATCGACGATCCCAACTACTGCCGCGATTGGGCCAAGTGGGGAGGCATCTTCACCGATGCGTTGGAGAACTGGTGCCGCTGCGTCATTACCTGGAACCTGATGCTCGATCCCAAAGGCAGGCCCAACGTCGGACCCTACACCTGTGGTGGCCTGGTCACGCTCAACAACGACGGCAGCATATTGCAGAGTGGCCAGTGCCACGCGCTGCGCCACTTTTCCCGGCACCTGCAGCGGGACAGTGTGCGTATCGCCAGCGCAAGTGACGCCTCTGCCTTGCGCCACCTGGCCGTCCGCAATCCCGACGGCAAATTCGCCCTCGTCCTCACCAATTCAGGAGAAGCTATGGACCTGCGCATCGTTCACTCGAGCCGGCAGGTCTCCCTTTCTCTCCCCCGCGATGCGATCGCCACCCTCGAATGGTGACTTCCCACTGCGGTTAACCACCACTCACTGAATCCAGAGGTGAATGAATGTCCAACCTACTCATCACGAGAAAACTAATCGCCTGGGCTACCCTGCCCATACTCCCCATTCTTGGCACTTTTGCGTGGCTATGGCTATATCTGGCGGAAGACCGTCCCGACTACCGCAATCCTTATCCGTTCTGAAGGAAGACTGCCCGGCACTCACTGCTGAACATCGAACCAGTTGACTGACATCACCACCGGTACAGCATTGGCCGGAGTGTCGTTGTAATTGCTGGCAAAGGGTCCAATGGCCGTCGTAGGCGCGGCGTCAGTGAAACTCGTCGCCTGGGTAAAATTGATCCCGTCAATCGAATAAAAAGCCACGTACGCACTCCCGGTCCTCGTGAGCCGCAGATACATCGGATTCTGATATTCACTGAAATCACTGTCCTGCAAAACCGAGCTTGCGACCCCACCCGTCACCGTGTGCGCGCTGAGACCAACCCTGGTCCCATCCGTCTGCAGCGCGAAGGAAACAAAATTCCGGTCATCCGATATCACCATAAGACCCTGACTGGTGTTCGCATCCGTGGCGAAGAGCGGTGAATCGATCTTAATCACCACATCGAAATTCCGGTTACTGATGGTCTGCACCACGCGCACCGCCTGATTGGAAGAAAGCATCGCGTCATGGTTGCTTCCTCCCGGTACGCCGATATACAGGTGAGAGTTGGAGATCGAGGCAGACCCACCGGCCGGCGTTACCACTCTCCAGAAAGGTCCCTGGAACGCATCTGGCAGTGCTTTCCCGGGAGCCGCCGGTGGCGGAGCCGACGCGACCAGCGAGGACCCGCCCGGCGTAGCCGCTGTAGGCGCAAGTGGACTAGCCGCGGGCGGTGCCGCGTCGGGGGAATCGGGGGACGCAGGAGCAGAGGGTTCATTCGCCGCGGGAGCAGAGGGCTCATTCCCAACAGGAGACGCCTCGGCCCTGGGAGCAGGGACTGGCTCCGCGTCCCGAGCTGCGACAGGGGCTTGCGGAATCGAAGGGGAAAGAGCAGCCTGAACAGCAGTAGGCTGCGCCTTAGGGCTGACCGTCAGTGTCCAATACGATGCCTTGACGTTACCGATCGTAGCTTGAACGTTGACCACACCCGCGCTCATCGCCGTAACATGGCCGCCCATGCTGATGGCTGCTACCTTATGGTTGCTCGTGCCCCAGGCAATCGCTGAGTTGGGCAGCTGACTCACCGAGCCATCCGAATAAACCCCGTAGGCTGTGAATTGCAGCGTTCTCCCCGCGACCATCGTGTTCGCCGTGGCATGCAGGTACGCACTCGCCATCGTCTTTCCCACGATCGCTGCGGGCGTCACACTCAGAGCCGTGACGCTACTTGGAATGTAACCGAACGACGGAAAAACGATGCCCTGGTTGGCTCCCTGCCCCCAGGATGCCATGGCCTTGACCGCAGTCCCCGCCGGTACCGTGAACGGCGCGATATAGACTTTGGAAGTCCCCGCTGAGCTCCCGGGACGAAAGATCGCGGGCGTACTCCCGTCGGTCGTGTAGAAAATCGTGAGCCTATGGTTCGTATCGCTGTCACTGAGCGTGATAGTGGACCCGCCGGACCCTGCCGTCGCCGAGATGGCCGGGGCTGTCACCGGGATGGTCGTGCTGTTCTGAACCACAGTGTTCTGTGCTTGGGTCAATCCGGCATTGGACGACGAGGCACTTTCCTCGTAAGTCAGCGCGTTTCGCATATCGTTGGGCGTACCGGTCCAAACGTCGTTTCCGGAAAAATAGTTATGGATGACAGTTCCGTTGGTGAAGGTTCCTCCCAGGCATATCTGCCACCCCGAACACCAGCCGCCGGCAGGGCAGGTGGGCGGACCATTTCCTCCCTGAAAAAGGTTGTATGTCGCGATGCTGCCGGCGCCCCATAGCTCCAGCCCTATGCCATAGTGTCCCCCGGAAGCGTTGTACGTTACCGGCACATTGCCGATGAACACGTTGTCGCTGATGACGTGTGTCGGCGAGATAGACGGCGTGTACTCCGGTACCGACAATTCAAACGTGTTATAGCTGGGATTAAAGGGCTGATAAAAAGCATTATGGCTATAGACGCCGGTGCCGTTCGTATCCTGTTGTGACTCAATCAGGATACGGGAGTTACCTTGCATATTGTTGTTTTCGACATCGGCATTGAGGCTGGTGACACCGAACGCGGACTGCTCGGAAAGCTTCAAACCCTCTTCGGTCAAGTTGACCGTATTATTCGACCACGTCAGGTAGTTGTTGTAGCCGTTCACCCAGGTAGCGGCGCAGCGCCCGCCGGAGTCCGGGTAGGCGCTGGCTCGAATGGCGGCACAGTTATTGAAAAATGTGTTCCACACCACGGTGATGTGCTGCACACCGGTAGCTGCGGTAAAGCCTCCGTTCGTTCCGTCGATCCATATATTCGGTTCGGAGCTGTCGCCCCCCGCGGGCGGATTGTCGTTATCGAAAGCGTCATCCTGGATAACGATTCCCGATGCGGGATCGTACACCAGGATGCCGCCTTGCGTGCCGCTGAAACGCAGGTACTGTATGGTGCATCCCTGGTTTCCGGTGAAATTGGTACCGTTGCTGACTGTGGATACGGCATAGTTGGTCGGTACCCTGTTTGTCAGGATCACGCTGGGCAAGTTGGTCTGGGTGACAATCCCGACATTGGGTCCGGTATAAATGGTGCCGTAAAAGCACGGTAGACTCACTGTGGCCGAGAGTGAGTAGGCACCCGGCGAGAACATGACCGTATTGCCCGCGGCGTTTCCCGCCGTATTCACAATCGCCTGTATGGCGGCTGCGCTCGAGCCAGCGGGCACAACAAAGGTAGTAGCCGATGCCCGCGAGCCCATGCTCAAGGCAATAAGTGCCAATAGTACCTTATTCATTCAATACCCCTGCCGCGGATATAAGTACTAAGTTGCCGGGATGTAGCTGACCCCACTATCCTTCCGCCTCCTGTAACCAACAATTACCTAGGCTGTGTATTACTGCCGTAATGGCCCGCGCCAACTACTTACTAAGTATGAACATTAGGCTCCGCAGCGCGGAGAATTCCACGTCATCAAAACAGTGGAGGTTGAAAATGATCGGGGGCAGTCCAACCATCGCGTTGCTCTCCCGCAACTTTCTTCCATGGAAGCCTCGTGCCCTCGAAACCGGCCCGTCCCCCGGCGTGCCGTGAAGGGATCTGCAGTTCTCTTCACCAGCGACAATCCCTCCCAAACAACAAACATGCTATGTTTGCCTCCCGGGGGCAAAGTGTTCCGATCGATCGCAGAAGTGATCAAGGGATGGCTCTACCTGTTTGCCTTAGTCACAGGCGGCAACTACCTGCGCAAAGCAAAGCTCCAGCGGCTGGGAAAAGGTGCAAAGATCCTCCCCACTGTCTTCTTTAAATATCCTGAGATGATCCAGATTGGCGACCACTCCTTCATTAACCATCTCTGCTCCGTATGGGCCTCTCCGGGTGGCCCGATCACCATCGGAAACAACGTGCTCCTCGGCCCTTGCGCCTCGATCATATCGTCCAATCATGGAGTAGCCCGAGGCGAACTGATTCGCAATCAGCCAGGACGGGATGCTCCCATCAGCATCGGCAATGACGTATGGCTCGGCGCCAACGTAGTCGTAACTGCAGGAGTATCCATTGGAGAAGGCGCAGTCGTCGGAGCAGGCGCCGTGGTCACCTCCGATCTGCCTCCCATGTCCATCTGCGCTGGCGTTCCTGCAAGGGTTATCGGCTACCGGCCGTAGTCACTTATCCACATAGCCTGCCAAGGGGTGGAACACCCAAAACGATACACAGGGCCTGAGAAAAACTTAATCATCGCGTGCGCTTTCGTTTAATCACGCCTCTCTACTCTGACGCAATAACAAGCGTGAAGCCATGAAAAATCTAAGAGCGGCAATAGCGATTTTCCCGGCCTTACTCTCTATCGCCACTCTGGCACAACGTTTGTCGTACCCCCCACCTGGGCCAGCTTTCCCTGCAACGCCTGTCGCCATCGGAGGCGCCAATCTGCCCTTTCAGCCCATTGGCGTCTCCGACCTTGTTCACCTCACGGTCGATGATTCACCGGAACTCTCGCAATCCTTTCGCGTCGACAAGTATGGCAACCTGAATCTGCCTCTGCTGCGAGCTCCAATCCACGCGGAAGGAGTCATGCCCGACGCCCTGCGCGATACCATCGCAGCCACCTTACGCGCACAACATCTGCTGGTGAACCCTGTGGTCGTTGTCTCTGTCGTCGAATACCGCAGCCGTGATGTCACCATCGCCGGCGCCGTCAGAACACCCATCACCATTCAGGAAATCGGCAACCTGCGCCTGCTGGACGCGCTGAGTCAGGCGGGTGGCCTGCTGCCTGAGGCCGGCCCTGAAGTCATCGTGGAGCAGGCCAACGGAAGCATGCAGCGGCTGTCTGTCCGCCAACTCTTTGACGGATATCACCCCGGCTTGAACATCCTCATACACGCCGGCGCGCAGATCCGGGTACCGCAATGCGAGCGCGTCTATGTGGTGGGCAATGTCAAGCGGCCGGGAGCCTTTCCCTTCCAGAATCTGCAGGACACCACCGTGCTCCAATTGCTGGCGCTCAGCGGCGGCCTTGACTCCTTCACTCAAAACAAGGCCTACATCTATCGCGAGGCCCAAGGCAGCCCGCAAAAAACAGAAATAGAAATCCCGCTGCGGCGCATTCTGGATCGCAAGGCAAAGGATGTGATACTTGCGGCCAACGATATTCTCTACATTCCGACCAATGGGAAGCTGAAGGCCAGTGTGAGCGTGTTGAACCATGTTACGGGCATGGGTAACACTGCCGTGTCGGCGGCTATTTGGGCTCACTAAACCTGCAAACACCCTGCCTGTCGAACGCTGCCCTGGAGCGTCCGAAACGATTCCTAATACGTGCTCAAGCTACTTCAGAATGGAGCCACTCACATGGCTGGGTCAATCGCTGTACCTAAACCGCACCTCCGATTGATCGATCCCGCGGAAGCCCAGCGCCCATTGATCTTTTACGTGCGAGCCGTGCGCCGCCGGTGGGTGATGATCACGCTGCTCAGCGTAGCCCTCACCGTCCTGGTCGTACTCATATGCGCTACCCTGCCCCCCGTCAGCGTAGGCTCCGCAACCATCGCCATCGATCGGCAGGCGGCACCGGAGATGATTGGAGACAGTCACCTTCTCTCGACTGGCGACGACCAGTTCATGGCAACCCAGCAGAACCTGCTGCTTGCCGACGTCATCCTACGTCCGGTCACCGAACGCTACAACCTCCTCGAGCGGGAGCACCAGCTGCGACGCTACTGGTTCTGGCATTACTCGCCGGCAAGGGAAAAAGCAATCAGGAATGCACCCATCATCCTGAAGCATCTCAAGATCGAACGCAAACCGAATACTTACCTCTTAACGATCACTTATCGCGATCGGGATCCTTATGTGGCGGCCCATGCCGCCAACGCCATTGCCGATTCCTATCTGCGCAATATTTTCGAAACCCGCATCAAGGAAGCTGGGCGGCTTACTACGTCGATGGAGCGCCAGCTGATCGATCTGAAAGAGAAAATGGAGTCGAGCCACCGCGCACTCATGGTCTACCAGCGAGAACTCGGAACTGCCGACCCGGAGCAGAAGACCAGCGTATTGGTGGCCAGGCTCCAGGCACTCAATACCGAGGACAGCCTTGCCCAGGCAGATCGTATCGCCAAAGAGTCAGTCTTTCGCGAAGCAAAAGATGGGTCCTTACCCGAGGTGGAGGTCTCCGCTCAATCCACCGATCTCGCCCGGGATGTAGAAAAACTGAAGGTCGCCAAAGCAAACCTGGCCCTGGTGGCCGCCACCTATGGAGACCAGCACCCGGAATATCGCAAAGCAGCCGCACAAGTCGAGGAGGCCCGTGCCGCCCTTGACGAAAGCCGCCAGGATGTTTCCACCCGCATTGGCGTGGATTACCGCCAGGCGCTGGTGCGCGAGCGAATGCTCTCCGCTGCGGTTGCTGAAACCAAGCAGCAGGTCGACGACCTGACGGCAAAGTCCTTTGACTACCTGCAGCTAAAGCACGATGCAGACACAGCAGAACGGGTCTACGAAGATCTGTTTGCCAAGATCAAGCAGTCGGGCATCAACTCCGAACTGCAAAACAACATCATCCGCCTCGCCGATTCCGCCCGTCCGGCATCGCGGCCGGTCTTTCCCAATTGGCCCTTCATCGTCGCGCTTTCCCTGGCCTTCTTTATGTTGTCATGTGCTGCCTTTGTGATCTCACTGGAGCTGACCGATGTGACTGCCCGGGAAGCCGAGGCGGTGGAGGAGGCGCTCGATGTACCCGTCGTCTGCTCTCTACCCCAGGTGACGGATATGCAACTGCGTCTGGCACTCGGGCCCGACGGCCTGCGCATTGCAGGTAGCCGCTGGCGCGGCTTGCAGGGCGGATTTTTCGATGAAGGCGTACGCCAACTGCGGGGCTATCTCATGCTCTCCCTCCAGCCCAACGAGCCCAAAAGTGTGCTCTTTACCAGCGCTTTGCCTGGCGAAGGAAAATCGACGCTCGCCCTCTCGCTCGCGATGGTGAACGCGGAACAAGGCAAGCGCACGCTGTTGATCGACGCCGACCTGCGCCAGCCGACCATAGAAAAACTTGTGCGCATGGAGCCCGATGCCGGCCTGGCCGAGGTGCTCGCGCATAGAAGTCATTGGAGCAGCGCGACCCGCCAGGTCCCCGGCCGTCCGAACCTTTCTATTCTCGGCACCGGTTTGCCCCTGCCGCTGGCGTTGGCGCTGATCGGGCCGCAAATGCGCGGAATCCTCACCCAGGCTGCCAAGGACTTCGACCTGGTCGTTCTCGATTCGCCCCCCCTGCTGGGCTGTGCCGAGACCCTGGAACTGGCCGCCGCGGCCGACGTCACTGTGGTGGCGGTGCGCAGCGGGCACACTCCGATGAAAGCTCTGCGCGGAGCCGTAGCCATCCTGCGCCGGGTCAATGCACCCATTGCCGGCATCGTGTTGAATCAGTCCGCGATTGCCACCGAAGTCACTTCCAAAGCCTTCGCTCGTTATTACAACGCCTAGTGTCTGTATCTCTGCAAAGGCCAACTTCTCGTTTTTGCAACTGCTCGCATCCGGTGACCAATGCCGCCCGAAACTAATACCCCGGAGAGCACAACATGACCCTGCCACTTACGATCGTGCTGCTTGCGTTATGGAGCGTAGCGATGGTCCGCTACGGGCGCTCCGTCCTCTTTCCGCCCGCATCGCTGGCCATCGTCTGGACCCTCACCCTCCTCGCTATCTGGGTATGCGGAGATATCTACTACCCTCTCACCAGTACCGCCAATCAGATTGTGTTGACTGGTGTACTCGCTTTTTCTATCGGGGGCATCTGCGCTCTGGCAGCGCCTTTTCGCTTGAAGAGAACACTGAACGCAGTCCGTGTGCGGCGGCGCATGCAGGTCGACCGCTGGCTGACCGCGGCCCTAATACTTTTGTTGCTCAACATACCGTTCTCATACCTCTTTTATATCCAACTCAGCACCACCATCGCGCCCCGCGAAAGCCTGTGGAAGCAAATCCGAATCGCGACCAGTAAAGCCAACATATCCCCTCAGGGGGCCCTTCCCATTGAGTCATTCATTCTGCCCTTCCTGACCATCATTGCTCTGATCGCAGTCTATGAATACGCCGACACCGGCAGGCGGAAGCTCCGCACCGTCTTGCTCGTGCTGCTGGCCGGCGGATATCAACTACTGAATGGCGCCCGCTCCGAAGTGCTACTCCTGCTGATCAGCTCGATCGTCATTCTCTGGCTCACCCGCGGCGCCCCACCCATGCGCCTGCTCGGGATCATGAGCCTGCTGTTTCTGTTGGTCTTCTCTGTGGGTCAGATTTCCATGAGCAAATATGGCGCAGATCCAGAGGCAACTCTGGGGGATAACCTTCCCCGCGTCGCGGAGGGCTTCGGCACCTACTGGCTTGGCGGCATCATCGCCTTCGATCAAAACCGGCAAAACCCCGAACTGCGATACGGTTGGGATCTGGGAAAGTTCGCCAAGCGAATCCTCAATCGATTTGGCGCCACCTATTCCGAGCGCGACCGCAATCTTGAATACACCAAGATCTCCCCCACCCAGGCAACCAACGTCTACACCGCATTCCTGCCTTACTACATGGATCATGGCGGTATGCCCGGCGTCATCGGGTTGATGTTCCTGGTGGGCTTTCTCAGCACCTATGTTTACCGCTGCGCCATCCACGGCAAATGCTGGGCGGTGTTCACCCTGGGGGCCTTCGTCTATGCCACGGTCATGACCATATTCTCCGAAGAGTTCTTTGCCCAGATCATGTTCTGGATCAAAGTGGGTGGAGTCTCGACCCTGGTTTATTTCGCCCCCAGCATCACTCTGCACGCTCGTGCCCGGTGGACCAACGCGGATACACCGGAGCCCCAACCGTGCGCATAGCAGCCTACACCGGCGGCGTCATGGTGCCCAGCGCCCGGGCCCGCGTGCGCCAATACATCGGCCCTCTCAACCACCTTGGCATCGAGGTGCGAGAGTACCCCCTGCCCTGGGGAAACATCTTGCCCCGGCACTTGGCCCTCCGCCCTTTGTGGATAGCGGCCACGGCTGCGGCACGCGCGGGCGCCCTCACCTGCTCCTGGAAGACCGACGTCACCTGGATATCTCGCCAGTTGCTGCCGGCATTCGCTCCTCTCCAGGCGATGGCGAAGCATCCCATGGTCCTGGACGTGGATGACGCGGTCTGGCTCAATACCGGCGGCCACCGTGCCCGCGACCTGGCCCGGGCCAGCGATCTGATCGTGTGTGGCAACACTTTTCTCGCTAACCACTTCTCCCGTTGGAACAGCAACGTCACGGTCATTCCCACCGCGGTGAACACGGCATGGTATCGGCCGCACCGCCCTCGCGAAGCGGATGCTACGGGCGTCATGGGATGGACCGGCACCAGCGGCAACTTTCCTTTCCTCTATGCGATCGAGGGCGCCCTCCTCAGAGTCTTCGACCACTGCGGCCAGGCGAAGCTGCTCGTCGTCGCCGATCGGCCGCCGCAATTCAAGTCGCTTCCTGCATCTCGCGTCGAGTTCGAACGCTGGACCCCGCGCACCGAGCAAGCCGCCTTCGACCGCATGTCCATCGGCCTGATGCCGCTGGCCGACACCGACTGGTGCAACGGCAAATGCAGTTACAAAATGCTGTGCTACATGGCCGCGGGCCTACCGGTCGTCGTCACCGCTGCGGGAATGAATAGCGAGGTGCTTGCCTTAGGTGACGTGGGCCTAAGTGCCGCGAACGAGCGGGAGTGGGTCGACGCACTCACCGCGCTCCTCGACCATCCGAACCTGCGCCGGAACATGGGCGCCGCCGGCCGTGCCGTCGTTGAAGAACGCTTTAGTCTGCAGCGGTTGGCCCAGCAGTATGCGGCCGCGTTCCACTCTCTGGGCGGAACATTGCCTCGAGGTCACTCCCTTCCCAACCCCATCTAGGATCCGATGCCAGACCCGTTAATCACCATCGCTCTGCCCTTTTACAACAGCGCGGCCACGCTGGAGCTCTCCATTCGTTCACTCCTGAATCAAAGCTACGGCGACTTCGAGCTCTTGCTGTGCGACGACGGTTCCAACGATCAGGGCCTCGCCATTGCGCGCAGCTTCGATGACCCGCGCCTGGTCTGCTGGAGTGACGGCCGGCGTCTCCGCCTGGCCGCGCGACTCAACGAATGTATCGACCGCGCGCGCGGCCGCTACCTGGCCAGAATGGATGCCGACGATATCGCCTATCCCGATCGGCTCGCGCGTCAGCTGGCTTTTCTCGCGACTAACACCGAGGTAGACCTGTGCAGTGCGGGCGCCATGGTCTTCGGCAAACACGGCCGCCCGTTGTGGCGCTTCAGCCCAGCGCAGCACCACGACGCCATCACTGGCTCTCCTTTCCGTGGCTTTCCCCTATGGCACCCCCTGTGGATGGGGCACATCGAATGGTTTCGCCGTTGGCGCTACGAGGAAACTGCCTGGCTCGCGCAGGATCAGGAGTTGCTGCTGCGCAGCTACCGGCTTAGCCGCTTTGCCAACCTACCCGAAGTTCTTCTGGGATACCGGCGTGAGCGGGTCACCCTCAAGAAGCTTTTCCGCTACAAGTTGCTGCACATCGAATACGTTTCCAGGCAGCCCGGCATTGCGGGCGATGGCTGGCAGAAAGTGCACCTGCTGGCTATTTCCGGGGCCAGGCTGGCAGCCAACTGCGTTGCCCTGCTCGGGGGTTTCGAACGCCGTATCGGTCATCAGGCTGCCAAAACGCCCACGGCAACCGAACTGGCGGAGTGGCGAAGCGTTTGGCACCTGCTCTCCACCTGGTACGGACGGCCGTTGGACGAGACCTTCGTTCCTTCAGCGCTATTACTGGGCGCAAAAAACAAGCGAGGCCGCGCATGAAAATTGCTCACATCCTCACTCGCGGCGACGTTCTCGGAGGAGCCCAAAGTCATGTGCGCGAACTTTCTCTCGAACTGCGCCGGCTTGGCCATCAAGTGACCGTAGTCACCGGAAAACCCGGCATCTTTACCGACCAGCTCCGGCAAGCCGAAATTCCCTGGGTGCCGGTGCGGAGCCTGGTTCGCCCCTTGCGTCCACACCGTGATCTGGCCGCCCTTGTCCAGCTCTCAAGCGTCCTGCGCCAGTTGAAACCGGATCTGGTGTGTGCGCATACTGCCAAGGCCGGCTCGCTGGCTCGCGCCGCCGCACGGCTGCAAAACATCCCCAGCGTCTTTACCCCTCATGGCTGGTCGATGTTCGATCGCAACTCGCTGCACCGGAACCCGCTCTTCTGCGGGACAGAGCGCCTCGCCGGCCGGCTAGGCACCCGCGTCATCAACGTATGCGAGTTTGAGCGCCAGTTCGCACAGCAATGGAGAGTCTGTCCGGCAAACAAGTTGGAAGTAGTTCCCAACGGCATCGCGGAGATTTCCATGACCCGCGTGCGGTCAATCGATACGCAACCACCACTGATCGTCATGGTAGCTCGCTTCGCGCCGCAAAAAGATCACCCCACACTATTGAGAGCGCTTTCCGGCCTTCTCTGCCTGGAGTGGCGCCTGCTGCTGGTAGGGGCGGGTGAATTGGAACCTCAGGTCAGCGCGCAAGTGGCAGCGCTCGGCCTTAGCCATCGGGTCCGCATACTACCGGCGGAAACCGACGTGACCCGTTTGCTGATGGAAGCTCAGATCTTCGTACTATCGACCCACTTCGAGGCCCTCCCCATCAGCATCCTCGAGGCCATGCGTGCGGGCCTGCCGGTTGTGGCCACCGATGTGGGCGGTATCTCTGAGTCGGTCCGCAACGGCGAGACTGGATTACTCACGCGTCACGGAGACGCTAACGCCCTGAGGGAAGCGTTGCGTCGCCTGATTGCTGACCCTGCATTACGTCTAGCTATGGGCAACGCGGGACATCAACTATGGAGCGCGCAATTCACAGCGAGCAAAATGGCCATCCGCACCATAGAAGTCTACAAACGCGCGCTCGGCGCTAACTAGCGGAAATCGACACCCAATCACGATCCTCGGTTCTGGACGGCCGCCCCGGTTCGCTCCGGTCGGTAACCACTCTCTATCGAACCGTTGCCTTTTCCTTTGTCATCCCGAGCAAGCGACTTGCCTGTGGCAAGCCACAGGCAAGTTAAGAGAGGAATGAACTGGGAGACATCGGGTCCCTTCGACACACGAGTGCCCTCTCCCTTGGCAACAGCCCTCTCCCTTTCAACTACCCTCTCCTATTTGTCATTCCGAGCGAAGCGAGGAACCTGCGGTGCGCCTCGATCCCTCCCCGATTCCCAAGGGCAAACATACCGCCAATTCAAACCGAGCCTATTTGTCCCTCGACACCACTGTTTCTATCTCCGGACACATTTTGTTCATTAGGAGAGGTTGTGACTTTTTTTGATTTTTCGTGTTTTTGGCATACCCAACCGAAATGTTTTTCAAACCTCCCACAAAACCGTCATCCTGAGCGAAGCGCCTCGCAGATCTATCGCCGAACGGAGGGTTTATCGCGCGCAGTCGAAGGACCCCGAGGATGCTTGTTGGCCGATGCTCTTCACAGCTTTCCGGCCGCTAAAACCATGAGAGAAATCAAAAAGTCACAACCTCCGAGCGAAGCCGACCTGTCCCGGCGTGCGGTGGAGGGATCTGCAGTTTCTCTGAGGCTCACCACCCCTAATTCACTTCCTGCACCTTGATGATGAAGTACTGGAATGTATCTCCCTTGGCCAGCGTCAGCTGGTGAGGAATGTCAGCTGGGATATGAACGATGTCGCCCTTCTTAAGCTTCATCTCCTTACCACCCGTTATCGAATCACCTCTTACTTCGCCCGGTGCGGTAGGCTTACCATTCACCATGGTCCCGCCGGAAATAAGGGTCGCATTCCCATCGACCACGACATAGAAGTCGGCGAACTTCTCATGCAGCTCAGCCTTTCCGCTTTGACTGCGGAACGCCAGCATGCTGTAGTCGGTGGAGTACTTCTTGAGCGTCTCGGTGGCCAATCCCGGAAGCGTCCTTCTTCTGTTCCAGCTTCTGCTCCATGGCCATCAGTTCAGCCGGCGAATATCGATCGGGGGTCGGCGCGGCATCCTGCGCGAACGCCCCCAGACTCGTCATCAGGCCGGCAGTCAGCAAAACTACGCAAGTTCTTTTCATGTGCCGTATACCTTCTCTTTCCTTGAGGTGAAAAGCAGTCTACCGTTTCGCTGCTCGAGTGCGCGCGATGACCTCGATATACCCGCGTGCTGTGTTGGTGATCACTTCAGGCTTCCCGTCCGCGAGCGCCTGCAGGTTCACCAGGTCAGCGCCAACACCCAACGCTGAAGCCCCCGCTTCCAGAAAGCTGGCCGCCGTCTGTAGCGTGACGCCGCCGGTCGGCACCAATCGCAGATACGGAAACGGAGCCTTCAACGACTTGAGGTAGCTGGCTCCTCCCATCGCTGAACAGGGAAAAACTTTAACGAAATCCGCACCGGCGCGCCACGCCGTAATCACCTCTGTGGGTGTGAGGGCTCCTGGCAGTGAAACTTTATCCCGCTTCTTGGTTTCTGCAATTACGTCCATATGCAGGCTTGGGCTGACCACAAACTCCGCGCCCGCTTCGATAGTAGCGGCACATTCCGCTCCATCGGTGACCGTGCCCGACCCCAACAGCAGCTTGCTGCCATAGCTGCGTTTCAACTCTTTCAAGACGTCGATCGCGCCCGGCACCGTCATGGTGACTTCAATCACCGTAACCCCACCGGCAACCATCGCCTCAACTACGCCTAAGGCTTCCTTCGCGGAGCGGGCCCTCAAGACAGGAATAATTCCTGCTGCTTCCAGTTGCTCTTGTACTTCCTTTGACATTCGTCTCTTTCCTCGGTGAATAAACTCTAGCGGGCGATCCGTGCCGATCCGCCCAGCATCACACGCTCTACCTCGGCGCGCGACGCGGTGCTGGTATCTCCAGGTGTGGTCATGGCCAGCGCTCCATGAGCCACTCCGCAAGCGACGGCCCACGCAGCGGGCTTACCTGCCAGCATCCCGTAGACCAGGCCGGAAGCAAAGGAGTCTCCGCCCCCAACCCTGTCCAGGATATCGATATCCCGTTGCGGCACATACAGAATCTCGTCCTTATAGATAGCCATCGCGCCCCACGCATTGCGCGAAGCCGTTTGCGCCGTGCGCAGCGTCGTTGCCACCAGCTTGAGATTGCCGTAAGAAGCAGCCACCTCGCGCAGCATCTTCTCGTAGCTGGCGACCGGCAGCTCATCGAAGTCTTCCTTCACTCCTTCGAGCTTGATTCCCAGCATGGCGGAGAAGTCTTCCTCATTGCCGAAGAGCACATCCAGCTTCTTCACCAACTCCCGATTTACCTCTTGCGCTTTCGCTTTGCCGCCAATGGACTTCCACAGCGAATCGCGATAATTCAGGTCGAATGAAGTAATCGTCCCATACTTGCGGGCCTTATCGAGTGCCTCGACAGCAACCTCCGGAGTCGACGGCGACAGCGCGGCAAAGATGCCTCCGGTGTGCAGCCAGCGAGCCCCATTCTTCGGCCCCAGAATCGACTCCCAATCGAAGTCGCCCAGCTTGGTCTGCGAGATGGCCGTGTTACCCCGGTCCGAGCACCCCACAGCCGCGCGCACGCCGTAGCCGCGCTCGGTGAAGTTGAGGCCATTACGCACCGTGCGCCCAATCCCGTCATAGGGCACCCAACGAATCAGGGAGGTGTCGACCCCTCCCTGCAAAATGAAATCCTCGACCAGCCGGCCGATGGGGTTATCGGCAAACGCGGTCGCGATCGCGGTACGCATGCCGAAGCAGCGGCGCAACCCGCGCGCCACGTTGTATTCTCCCCCGCCTTCCCAGGCTTGAAATTGCCGAACGGTATGGATCCTGCCTTCGCCCGGATCGAGACGCAGCATGACCTCCCCTAAACTTACGCAGTCCCAGCGGCTGGTCTCCGCGCCCTTGATCGATAACTCTTCCATGGTCCCTTTCCTATGAACGTGACAGCGGTGTATATCCCAGGTCTTTTTGAATTCCCTTCACGCAAGTCATCAGCCGGTCGGCGATGCGCGGAATCTTCTGCATGGTCACCCGAAACGAAGGGCCGGAGATGCTGACCGCGGCCACCGCCTCTCCTCGGCCGTCCAGAATGGCCACGCCTGCGCAACGCACGCCCTCTTCGCGTTCTTCATCGTCCACCGCATAGCCGCGGCGGCTGGTTCGTTCCAGTTCCTTCAGCAAAGCCTCGCGGCTGGTCATGGTTCGCCGCGTAAACCGTTCCAGCTGCAATTCGGGTAACAATTCCTCCACCCGGGAGCGCGGCATGGTTGCCAGGATCGCCTTACCCACTGCTGTGCAATGGATGGGGCTGCTCGCGCCCACCCGCGAGATCATCCGGATACTGCGCTCTGGTTCCTGCTTGTCGATATAGACCATGTGCGTCCTCTCCATGACGCACAAGTGCGCGGTCTCTTCCACCTCAGCGACCAGCGTTTTCAAATGGAGCTGGGCGCGTTCGCGCAGGTCAAACTGTTCCACCGCGCGGCCGCCAAGATCGCACAGCCGCAAACCGAGCCGAAATTTCCCGGCCTGGGCGCGCTCCACCATGCGATGCCGTTCCAGCACCATCAGGAAGCGATGCGCGGTGCTTTTATGTAACCCGAGGGCGTCGGCTATTTCGGCCAGCCCTAGCGGGGTGTTGCTGGCGGCGAGAAGATCCAGCACCGCGAACGCGCGATCCAGCGCCTGTAGCTTGTAGACCCCGTTTCCCTGTACCGCATTATGAGATGACATGCCGTTTTCTGAAAAACACGACCGCGGGCATTCTTGCGTTCTGCCATTGATTTGTCAAGTTTGCGGCGGAGTTCAGCTGACTTTGATCAGCCCTTCCTCGGCCAATTGGGAAAGCAATTGCACCACATCCCGCTCGATGACTCCGGGAGGAGCTTCGTAGCGCTCGCTCAACCCGTCGACCAGGTCCGACACCCGCACCGGGGACGTCAACCTGCTCCATATTTCGCTGCCGATCTCGCCGAGTCCGTAACAGCGACTGCGCGCGAGGCTCATGAGGACTGTCTCACCAGCCACATCCGCAGCCACCTGGTTCGGAACATGACACACGATCGAAGTGGAACTCAAATCAGCCATGACTGATTAAATGTTAGCAGGACCACGGATCGATCCTCTGGAATACGCAAGTCTTCCGGCAGCCATTGTGTCGTCCTACGGGACTGATGCATCGGGTATGTAAGGTTGTAAATCCTGCGCTTGCAGTCTCTCGCAGGCTAGCGAAGCTGAAGAGAACCGCAGGTGCCTGATCGGTCCGAAGGACGGCTTGGAGCCCGCAGGAAGCCGGGTTGAACGCACGTAAATCGAGTCCCATCGGGACGACACAATGGGGAGTTCTCACGCAAACTCCCAGCCCACATCTTGGTTCGCTCTACGGCCCGACTAGCCCGCTAGCCAACCCGGTCGCGTGCCCATGTTGACAATCTCCGGCGCACCGAGCCTCTGCTATCGTTTGAACCATGCCAGTCCCCCGCAACGAATCCGCTCCCCATGGGCAGAGGACTTTCGCTGCGTCTTCCAAACACCCCTTCCTGCAATACATCGCCAGCCTGATCCAGACTGCCCGCTGGCAGCTGGTCGCCGCTGTGATCATCATGACCGTCGCCTCGCTCACAGAAGGCCTCGGCGTTGCCTTGCTCTTCCCCATCCTGCAGGTAGCCGGTTTCAACCTGGCCAATCAAGGTCATGTGGGGCACTACACCGGTGAGGTGCGAGACCTGCTGGTGCGCAGCGGACTGCGGCCTTCGCTGTGGCTTGCCTCACTGCTGCTGATCTTTATGCTGCTCATGGCCCTGCGCTCGCTCTTCGGCCGCATGCAGTCCGTGCTTACCTTGCGCACCGCCCTCACCTACGAGCTCTCCCTGGGCAGACGCCTCTACCAGGCCATCATCCACGCCGACTGGCTTTTCCTGGTACGTCGCCGCTCCTCTGACTTTACCCATGCCCTCACCGGCGAACTGACCCGGGTGTCCGCCTGCACCTTTCTGCTGATCGGGGCGCTGGCCAACGGCATCCTCGCCCTGGTGTATATCGCTATCGCGCTGAAGCTCTCCGCAGGCATGACATCCCTGGTCCTTGCCACCGGGGCAGTGCTGCTGTTGTTGTCCCGGCGCTGGATGCGCGCCGTCCACCGGAGCGGCACGGCTGTCTCAGAGAGCGTGAGCGAGGTGTACTCAGCCGCCACCGAACACCTGCAGAATCTCAAAGCAATGAAGTTCTACGATGCCCAGTCCAGCGATCTGGCAATGTTTTCTTCGCTCCAGTCCTCGGCCCTGCAGCAGACTCTGGAAAGCACCCGGGGCCAGGCAGCCGCCGCCTTCTGGTTCGAAGCCGGTTCGCTCATCGTGCTGGGCATAATCATTTTCGCTTCGCTGCAAATTCTCAGGGTCGCCCCCGCATCCATTCTTCTCTTGCTGGCCGTCTTTACCCGTCTCTTCCCTAGTCTGGCCGCGACCCAAGGTCAATTGCAGGCATTCTTCGGCGAGCTGCCGGCCTTTGAAAACCTGATGACGATTTATCGAGAATGCGCGGCCAATGCGGAGGTTCCCGGCGCAAACGGGGCGGGCCCTGCGTTAGCTCATGAAATCCGCTTGGAGCGAGTCGGCTTCCGCTATGACGCGGATCGTCCCCTGGTGTTGAAAGATTTGTCCCTGACCATCGCGGCAGGAAAAGTGACCGCCATTGTAGGCTCGTCGGGGGCGGGCAAGAGCACCGTCGCCGACCTGGTCAATGGCCTGCTCTCCCCCGGGACAGGCCGGGTGCTCATCGATGGCGCCGAGCTGACTCCACCAGCCGCGCGGGCCTGGCGCCGCCACGTGGGCTACGTTGCCCAGGACACAGTCCTCTTTCACGACACGGTCCGCGCCAACCTGCGCTGGGCGAATCCGGATGCCTCTGAGCAGGAGATGAAGGAAAGTCTCAGCCTGGCCGCCGCGGAGTTCGTCTTTGAATTACCTCAGGGGTTGGATACGACGGTGGGAGACCGCGGCATGCTCCTCTCCCACGGCCAGCGGCAGCGCATCGCACTGGCGCGCGCCCTACTGCGCAGGCCGGGGCTGCTGATTCTCGATGAAGCCACCAGCAGTCTCGACTTCGACAACGAGAAGCGTATCCTCGACGCCATCGCCCAGCTAAAGGGCCGGGCGACCGTGTTGTTGATCGCCCACCGCGTCTCCGCCATCCAGCGCGCGGACATGATCTTCCTGATAGAAAATGGCTCGGTCGCAGAGTCCGGCGACTGGCAGACCCTCAGCAACCAGCCTTCCCAGCGCGTAGGCTCGCTGTTCCGCCTGCAGGACGTCCTCGCCTGAGGGAACTACTTGGGGTCCCACCAGCCCCCATACGGCGCGATCAGCTTGTCTGCTTCCTTCGGACCCCAGGTAGCCGGTTGATAGGGAAACACGGTCGGCTTGTCCAGAATCGGGTCCACAATACGCCATGCCTCTTCCACGTAGTCTTCCCTGGCGAACCAGGTTTGGTTCCCGGCCATGGCGTCGCCCAGGAGTTCCTCGTAGGGCAGCATGGTGTCTTCTCCGCATTCCTGATCGGCTACCAGTTCGATCGGGCATCCCCGCAACTGGTCGCCGGCGCTTTTGATCGAAGCCCCAATCGCGATCACCGGCTCGCCACTGATACGGAAGCGCACATAGTTGGCCGGCGGAGCTTCCGCAGAGAAGATCGGACACGGCGGCCGCAGCTTCGCCACCACTTCGGTTTCGGTCAATGGAAGCGATTTACCCGCGCGCACGAAAAACGGAACCCCTCGCCAGCGCCAGGAATTGATAGCCAGCCGCAAAGCCACATAGGTTTCGGTCTTCGAGCCTTTCTTGACTCCCGGAGTATCGAGGTATCCCCCGTATTGGCCGCGAACTACATCCTCCTCGTTCAACGGCTGAACGCTCCTTAGCACCTTCACCCGCTCGTCACGCAGGCTCTCGATGCTCAGCGTCGGCGGCGGCTCCATGGCTATATTGCTGAGCACTTGCAGCAAATGGTTTTGCACCACATCGCGGACCGTTCCCACGGCGTCGTAGAAGCTTCCTCTATCCTGCACATCGAACTCCTCCGCCATGGTGATCTGGACGCTCTCCACGTAGAGACTGTTCCAGATCGGCTCCAGAAAGGAGTTGGCGAAGCGGAAGAAAATTACATTCTGGACCGTGTTCTTGCCCAGGTAGTGATCGATGCGAAAGACGTCCTCTTCCGCAAATACATCGTGCACCACTTTGTTGAGTGCCATCGCGGATGGCAGGTCATGCCCAAAAGGCTTTTCAATCACGACCCGCGCGCCCTGCGAGGAACCGGAGACTTTTAGCTGGTCGAGAACGACGGGAAACAGGAAGGGTGGGATGGCGAGGTAGTGAATGGGATGCTTTGCATCCCCGAGTTCTTTGCGCACATTAGCGAACGTCTGCGCATCGTTATAATCCCCGTCCACGTAGCGAAGCTTGTTGATGAGTATCGGAAAGCCTACAGGATCAAGCCCTCCATGTTTGGTAACACTGTCTTCTGCCCGTTGGCGCAATTGGTCGAGATTCCACCCAGCCTTGGCTACGCCAATGACCGGCCCGGCCAGTTTTCCGCGCTTGGCCAGCTTTTGCAGTGAGGGGAAAATCTGTTTGTAGGCGAGATCGCCGGTCGCACCAAAGAAAACCACGGCGTCAGAATAGGGGAGTTCTACCAAGCTAGCGTCGGCCATCTGTTTAATGTAATGCCTCCGTATTAAAGGAAGCACGTTCCGGGTACCCGGCAGCGCTTCACAAAGCTCAGATGCCCCGGGGAGCCTTGTGGTCTCATTAGCCTGATTACGAGCATGGTTACCACTGATTTCCCCCGCCAGACCCCGAACCCTGTAGTCTTTGCCCCAACGGTGGTTTCCTCCATTTTGCTGGTCTGGTTCCTCGGGGGAGGGACCCGGGCGGGCGACGTGGGGTAATCACCGTTTTGAACATAACCACTCTTAGGGTGCCCGGCGCGGTGCCCTTCAGATGACCCTCAACAGCAGCAGGATGATCACAATCAAGATAATCAGGCTGATGCCGCCGCCGCCATAGTATCCCAGTCCCGGTCCCAGCCGGTAACCACCGAAGCCAAAGACCAAAAGCAAAATAATGAGGATGATCAGCATACGTTCTCCTTCGCGGCGAGGGTGCTCCGCTTCGTACCCCTCGTGAAAAAAACGCTTCGTCAACGGCTGATCGCAAACAGCACGATACGCCAACTTGCAATCCCAGCCCCACTTGTGTTTAACAAACTCTGCATAAGAGATTCCATCTGGCTCCGTTTGGATGTCTGCCAATCGTCGAGAAGTCCCGATTCAGGACGCGGGGCTAAAATACGTGCTGGCATCCGTTTGTGCGGAAGGTGGACGATAGCATTGAAATTACATTCTGTGGCATTGCTCACGTGTGCCGCCCTTGTTTTGGCGGTCGGCCTCAGGCATAGCGGTGGCCGAGACCGCTTCCCCCGGGTGCTCCTCTCAGATGCAGGCCAACTACCCGAAAGCTTCTATCTCCAATGGACCCGTGCAGGCCGTCCTTTATCTACCGGACGCAAAAAATGGCTATTATCGCGCCTCGCGATTTGATTGGTCAGGTGTCATTCCGTGCCTGGCGTACAAAGGCCACACCTACTTTGGCGTCTGGTTTTCGCACTACGATCCTATGATCGCGGATGCGATCACCGGCCCGGTCGAAGAATTCAGATCGACCGACGGCGCCCTGGATTACGACCAGGCCAAGCCCGGCGGCCTGTTCGTCAAGATAGGAGTTGGGGTACTGCGGAAGGCCGACGACTCCCCGTACAAGTTCATGTACACCTATCCGCTGGTGGATGGGGGTAAGTGGACGGTGCACGCCGGCCGCCGCCAGGTATCTTTCCGGCAACAGCTCCACTCGCCCATCGGCATCGCCTACGACTACGAGAAAACCGTGTCGCTCGACCCGCATGAGCCCGTCCTTACTCTGCAGCACAGCCTGAAAAATACGGGGACGAAAACGATCGACACGCAGGTCTACGACCACGACTTCTTCATGCTGGACGCTGCTCCGAGCGGGCCCGGAATGGTGATCCGCTTTCCCTTTGAGCCCAAGGCCGAAAAGTCAATGGAACCCCTTGCCGGCATCGAGGGCAAACAGATCGTCTACCGCGAAGAATTGCAACCCGGGCAATACGTGGAAAGCTATCTGACGGGCTATTCCGATAACCCTTCGGATTACGACATCGTGGTCGAGGATACAAGGACAGGGGTCGGTGTCGAGCAGACCGGGGACAACCCGATTTCGAGGTTCAATTTCTGGTCCCCGCGCACCGCCATCTGCCCTGAGGCTTACCATCACCTGGTGATCGCACCCGGACAAACCGCACATTGGAATATTCACTATCGCTTCTATGCCAAATAATATTGGACAGGGTAAAGTTGCCATCGTTACCGGAGCAGGCAGCGGGATTGGCCGAGCGGCTGCGCTGGCTTTGCAATCTGCAGGCTTTTCGGTGACGCTGGCCGGACGCCGCATGCCGGAACTGGAACAGACCGCAGCCATGGCTCAAGTGGGAGGCGGCCCCATGCTTCCCGTCTCTACCGACGTTCGGCAGCCCGACTCGATCCGAGCCTTGTTCGCGGCTACCGATCGGCGGTTTGGCCGGCTGGACGTTTTGTTCAACAATGCCGGCATCAACGCTCCCCCACTGCCCATGGAAGATCTGACCTACGAACAATGGTCCGACGTCGTGGCCGTGAATCTTACCGGGCTCGTTCCTGTGCGCGCAGGAGGCCATCCGGCGCATGAAGGCGCAGAAGCCGCAAGGGGGACGCATCATCAACAACGGCTCCATCTCCGCTCATGTTCCGCGCATGTACTCGGCGCCTTACACCGCCACCAAACATGCGATCACGGGGCTTACGAAATCCATCTCGCTCGACGGCCGTGCATCCAACATCGCCTGCGGCCAGATCGATATCGGCAACGCCGGGGACATGGGCGGAAAAACCCCGAGCGGATCTCTGCAGCCGAACGGCGATGTCACCCTGGAGCCGCGTATGGACGTAAAGCACGTTGGCGACGCGGTCCTTCACATGGCCAGCCTGCCGCTGGATGCGAACGTCCAGTTCATCACGATCATGGCGACCAACATGCCGTTCATCGGCCGCGGATAAGAGAAAGCACCCCTTGCTGAAATCCGAAATACCCACGCCGGCGCTCCTGCTCGACATGGACGCCATGGAAGCCAACCTCAAGCGGATGGCTGATTTCTTCGCTGACGGGCCCACCCGCCTGCGCCCCCACTACAAGAACCACAAATGCGTGGCGCTCGCCCGGCGGCAGTTGGCCCACGGGGCGATTGGCATCACTTGTGCCACGCTGGGTGAGGCGGAAGCACTGGCCAGGAATGGAATCCACGGCGTCCTGATCGCCAATGAGATCGCGGGCACGCCCCAGATCGAGCGCTTTGTCCAACTCTCCCGGATCGCGGACATCATGGTCGGGGTCGACAATGAGCGCGCCGTCGCTGCGCTTTCCGCGGCTTCGGCCCAGGCAAAGGTGCCGCTGAGTGTGGTGGTCGATGTCGACACGGGGATGGGCCGCTGTGGTGTTCCTCCCGGCGAACCGGCTCTCGCGCTGGCCCAGCTGGCGACCGCGCAGGGTCTGCGCTTTCGCGGCCTGATTGGCTATGAAGGCCACTGCGTCCGCCTGCCTCCCGGGCCAGCCAAGACCGAGGCCATCGAACAGGCGATGGGGAAGCTGGTCGATACCGCCAGGCTGATCCAGTCACACGGGCTACCGGTAGAAATCGTAAGTGCCGGTGGAACCGGCACCCACGCCGTCTCGGGCAGGATCCCTGGAGTGACCGAGATCCAGGGAGGGTCATACCTGCTGATGGACACGGATTACCAGACTGTATGCCCGGAGTTCGAGCTGGCGCTGAGTGTGCTGGGCACGGTCATCAGCAGAAGGGGCAACACCCGCCTGGTTCTCAACATCGGTCTGAAGGAAATCAGCAGCGAGCGCGGACTCCCGGTCTTGAAGGACACCACGGGTGCGCGGGTGCGCAAGCTGAACGCGGAGCACGCGGTCGTCGACATCCTGGACCCCGGTTTCTCCGCGCAGGTCGGCGACCAGTTAGAGCTGTGGGCCCACTACAGCGATGCCACCGTCAATCTCCATCGCCGCATGTTCGGCATGCGCGGTGGACTGGTGGAAGAGACGTTTGTTCTCGAGAGCTGAAGGGGAGGCCCTGAATGGGAGAGCAACGATGCGCCTGAAAGATAAAGTGATCCTGGTCACGGGCTCGACCACCGGCATTGGGGAAGGCATGGTGCGCGTCTTCGCGCGCGAAGGCGCGAAGGTCATGATCCATGGACGACGGAGCGACGCGGCGCAAGCACTGGTTGCTGAGATTGGGAATGAGGCTTCCTTCGTCATCGGGTCGCTGGAAGATCCGCAAGTGCCGGCTCATCTCATCACGGAAACGGTCAACAAGTTTGGGCGCATCGACGGCCTGGTAAATAATGCAGCCGCGATCACCCGGGGGAGCATCGAAAAAACCGATAGTGAGCTTTTCGACCGGACCGTCGCCGTCGACTTGAAGGCGCCTTTCCTTTTAATTCAGGCCGCACTTCCCTACTTTCGCCGCCAGGGCACGGGCCGGGTACTGAACATCGGCTCCATGAACGCCTATTGCGGCGAGCGTAACCAGTTCATCTATTCCATCTGCAAGGGGGGCTTGATGACCCTGACCCGCAACCTCGCCGATGCCTATGGTGCGGAAGGTATCCGGGTGAACCAGCTGAACGTAGGCTGGACCCTCACCCCCAACGAGTTTGCATTGAAGATGAAAGAAGGCCTGCCCGAGGACTGGCCTGCGCGGGTGTCCAGAACCTATGCGCCATCGGGCCGGCTCCTCTCCCCGGAAGATGTCGCGTGGGCTGCGGTTTACTTCCTGTCCGACGAGGCGGCGCTGATCAACGGCGCGGTGCTCGATGTGGAGCAATATCCTCTGATTGGGAGAAATCCGGTAAAGGAAAGCCCGGCCGGAACGCTTTCATGAAGCTTGAACCGGCCACGGAACCAGCATCGACGGTGGAACTTCGGCCTTACCGCCAGGTGTTTGCGCCATTTCTGTGCGGCATGTTCGCGTTTATCGACCTTTATTGCACGCAGCCGTTGTTGCCGTTCTTGTCCCGAGTTTTCCATGCGTCCGAGGGCAAGGTCAGTTGGACGATCAGTGCGTCTACGCTGGGCGTCGCCTTCTCAGCCGGCATGCTGGCCATCTTCGCCGAGAGAGTGGACCGCAAGAAAACCATCGTGGGCTCGATGGCGGGGCTCGCGATTTGTACCTTGCTGACCGCCACGGCAACGAGCCTGCCGATGCTGGCCGTGTGGCGGCTGCTACAGGGCGTGGTAACGCCGGGAATCTTCATCATCACCATCGCGTATGTGACCGAGGAGTGGCCTGCATTGCTGGTGCCGCGGGTGATGAGTTTCTACGTTGCCGGCACCGTCTTCGGCGGCTTTATGGGCCGCATGCTGGGCGGGCTGATTGCCGAGCAGTATGGGTGGCGTTCTGTGTTCGTAGTGCTAGGGCTGGTGGGACTCGGCGGCGCAGGACTGGCTCAGTGGCTGTTGAGGCCGGCGCGCATGCGGCCGCACAAGATCGCCGCTACGTCCCGGCTCGCGCCGATCTTGGCCAACCTGAGAAGCCGGCGCCTGTTCGCAACCTTTGGCATCGGCTTTTGCATGCTCTTTACGCTCGTAGCCACTTTCAGCTACATCACTTTTTACTTGGCGGCGGCGCCGTTTGATTTGTCCACCAAGCAACTCAGCTACCTGTTCGCGGTCTATCTATGCGGCCTGGGCACGACCCTGGTAGCGGGTACGGTACTGGCTCGGGTAGGTCTGCGGCATGGAATGATTGCCGCCATCGCCGCATGCATAACCGGGGCAGCCTTGACGCTCGCGCCATCCCTGGTGATCGTCGCCGCAGGATTGGCGATCGAAGCCTCGGGTGTCTTCGTGGCGCAGACCTGCGCCAACAGCTTTCTGCGCGATGCCGCTCCCGCGGGCAGCCGCGTTTCGGCCGCCGGGATGTACATCTGTAGCTATTACATTGGCGGAACGGTGGGCGGCGTTCTGCCGGGGCTGTTCTGGAAGTACGGTGGCTGGCCGGGATGTGTGGCCCTGGTCATCGTGATCCTGCTGGTTGCCGGCTCCGCCGCGGTGTTCGGATGGCGTCCGCAAACGGCACCGCCGGACCCTATCCCGCTATAGCTGGTTATTTCGCAGCGATCTCGTGGATCCATCCGAATTGCTTGAGCTGCTTGCCGGACTCGCCCAGATAGCCGAGCACCTAACTATCAAGGCTCAGCTTGTAAATGCGTCCCAGGTAAGCATCGGAGCTGTACAGAACCTGGTTTGGTCCCGGGCGTACTGCAGAGCAGACCTGTCCAGATTGGATTTTTTAAAACGCCTCGGTTTAGGAACCGCCATTTCCTTGCCACGGTCCTCTCCTTTTTGTCATCCCGAGCATGCGACTTGCCTGCGGCAAGTTAAGAGAGGAATGAACTGGGAGACATCGGGTCCCTTCGACACACGAGTGCCCTCTCCCTTGGCAACAGCCCTCTCCCTTTCAACAACCCTCTCCTATTTGTCATTCCGAGCGAAGCGAGGAACCTGCGGTGCGCCTCGATCCCTCCCCGATTCCCAAGGGCAAACATACCGCCAATTCAAACCGAGCCTATTTGTCCCCCGACACCACTGTTTCTATCTCCGGACACATTTTGTTCATTAGGAGCGAAGCCGAGCGGATCTGCGGTGCGCCATTCGTGGGCCCCGCTCCTACCGGTCTACAACCTGGTCATCCACCGAACCCTCCTGGAAACATCAGTCCCCCTTTGTTATTCCGGGTTTCCAGCTGTACTCCGCGGAACCGCAGATCCGCTCGGCTGCGCGCCTCCGGATTTCCTGTTGAGATTGGTGGCGTTGTGAACTTCAATGCGCCTTTCCTTACGAGAAAGGCGCACACGCAACCGTGTCCAGCGTAGCTCTGGGTCGGGATGACAAAAAAGGAGAGGACCGTGGCAAGGAAAGGGCGGTTGCTGGATGAAATGGCGGTTGCTGAGCCGAGGAATTGTTTAAATCCAATTTGGGCAGCAGGCGATCTAGATGCAACCAGAATTTTTTCCACCAAGCGCGCTTCAAAGCAATCAACAAGTCACATCCTCAAAAAGCCAGTTGCTTCGCCAATTTGGACACCTCTGAATGCAAAATGGCCCAGGGAGATCCGGCCCGCATGAGTCCCGTTGGCAGCGGGACTCTGCGGTGGCTTGGGCCCAATGGCCGGACGGGCATTTTCATCGAAAGGCACATCGATGGTGATCTGACGGAGGAAATTGCCATCGCCGTCAAACGCTGTTGGCGACGACTGGAACCACCATGAAGAGCCGGTCGGTAAACACTGGCCGACATCCCATTACCTTTCAGCGCTCGATGAGTGCATTGGCGGAGATAACCGGCTATCCGGAGAGGTTGTGACTTTTTTGATCTTTCTTGTCTTTGACACACCCAACCAGAATGTCTTTCAAAACTCCCACAAGGCCGTCATCCTGAGCGAAGCGCCTCGCGGATCTATCTCCTAACAGAGGGTTTATGGCGCGTAGTCGAAGGACCCCGGCGATGCTTGCTGGCCGATGCTCTTCACCGCTTTCCGGCCACCAAAACCATGAGAGAAATCAAAAAAGTCACAAGCCCCGAGGATGGAAGCCGCAATCGGCGAGCTCGGCAGCAGGTTGCCGCAATGCCTGCCTGAACGGACATGTGGCTGGGGTAACGGGGCTTTCGTCAGCAACCGGTAGAAAAACACGACCGGACTTGTCAGGACTATTCCTAGGAATTCAGGAGTGCCAACGCGAATCCTCACCGGGCGTCGGATAATGAGTTCCGGGGTGAAAGCGCGTTGATGAACGAAAAGCACAGCATGCAAACCAACGAAGATTCATTGAACCGCGGCTTGCGAGAACGCCACATTCGCCTGATGGCATTAGGCTCGACGATCGGTGTCGGTTTATTCCTCGGATCCGCCAGCGCGATCAAGCTCGCCGGGCCTGCGATCCTGCTCTCCTATGTACTGGGCGGAATCGCGATCTTCATCATCATGCGCGCTCTCGGCGAAATGGCCGTACATCAGCCCGTTGCGGGCTCCTTTAGCCGCTATGCGCAAGACCATCTTGGTCCCCTGCCGGGTTATCTGACCGGTTGGAACTACTGGTTCATGTGGGTGGTCACCTGTGTCGCGGAAATCACCGCGGTCGGTATCTATATGGGCGTCTGGTTTCCCTCTGTGCCGCAATGGATCTGGGCACTGATGGCGCTCGTAGCGATGAGCGCCGTCAATCTGGCAGCTGTCAAAGCCTACGGCGAATTCGAATTCTGGTTTGCCATGATTAAAGTAGTCACGATTGTGCTGATGATTGCGGCCGGCGCCTGCATGATTGTGTTCGGCTTGGGCAATCACGGTGTCGCGACAGGCGTCAGCAATCTCTGGAAGCATGGCGGGTTTTTCCCCAACGGCGGGTTTGGCATGCTGATGGCTTTGCAGATGGTGATGTTTGCCTATCTTGGCGTGGAGATGATCGGAGTGACCGCCGGCGAAGCTGCCAATCCCAGAAAGTCGATTCCCGATGCGATCAACTCCGTCTTCTGGCGCATCCTCATCTTCTATGTGGGCGCCCTCTTCGTGATCCTGGCGATCTATCCGTGGAACGAGATCGGTACGAATGGCAGCCCATTCGTCATGACGTTCGAACGGCTGGGCATCAAATCTGCGGCAGGGATTATCAATTTCGTGGTGCTCACCGCCGCCCTGTCTTCGTGCAATGGAGGTATCTATAGCACGGGGCGCATGCTATATAACCTCGCCGAACAAGGGCAGGCGCCGCGGCTCTTTCAAAACACTTCACCGGGCGGTGTGCCTCGCCGGGCGATTCAGGTATCCAGTATCGCCTTGCTGTTTGGGGTATTGCTCAACTATCTGGTGCCGGCAAAGGTCTTTGTGTGGGTCACGTCGATTGCAACCTTCGCCGCCATCTGGACCTGGACCGTCATACTACTGTCGCAAATGAAATTCCGGAAAAGCCTGAGCGCGACAGAACGCGATCGGCTGGCTTTCCGCATGCCTTTCTATCCCTACAGTTCGTGGCTCGCATTAGCTTTCCTGGCGCTCGTCATCGTATTGATGGCCTATTTCCCGGATACCCAGGTAGCTTTGCTTATCGGCCCACTGTGGCTAGTGCTGCTGACAGCGCTTTTCTATGGGTTCAGACTCAATACCACGCGCACCCGGAGTTCCATTTCCGCCGAGCCTTCATTTCCCCGCGGTTCATCGGATGGGGCGCCTTAGAGAATCCGGGTTTCAAGGAAGCTGATCACAGCTCGTGGCGGGTGCTCTCGCGTTTTTTATTCGAGTGGGTCGCTCGCTGCGGTAGACGTTTTTATCGGTTTGCCTGGGAGGGCTGGAACGCCTCGCGCGTCTAAATGCAGCACGCGAAGCGTACCCCTTGTTCTTGTCGACTAGTGAGCTGCGGCAAAAGTAAAGGCTGTCGCAGGTTCAAACTTGCTTGCAGCGTTTCCGGCATAAACCTTGCCCCCCGCCATGGTGAGCTTCTTCACAGGCGCGCCCTCGCTCAAATCAAGATCAGCCAGTGGAACCCAAAACGCGTTGGGGCTGGTGGCGGAATCGAAGAAGAAAACCTTGTTCTTTTGGTCGTAAACGGTGCGCCATAAGGTGGACGCCAAATTCGGCTTGTCGGGATGCGTGATCCCCAATGGCGTACTTACCGATCTCATGACGCCGAGAACCTCAGCCACTGCCTGGTTCTCATAGGTTCCATTGGGAACCGCTTTAATTATTTTTGTATCGACTTCTGTCGGGATGGCCTTGATCAGAAACGAAGTGCGGACGAAGCGATCGGCGGCACTGATCGATCCAGGCAAAAACGCCAGAGGATTCACACCAGTCCAATAGGTATCTATCGCGAGTTGTTGATCGAAGCTGGGAGAGTTAGTCATCACCTGGTATTTTCTGTCGTGATGAATTACCAGTTTGCCGCCAATGTATTCGAAGATCGCCGAATCGCCGGTGGGATCGGAAACCGCCAGGTGCAACTGCGCGCCTTTACCATTGGGCAGTTTCGGCGCAATTACCTCGAAGGGTTCGGCTTTTAACGCATCCACGGTCTCCGCAACGCTGGCGTAGTTGTCCAGTACGTATTGCGCCCACGCCATTATTGAGATGGTGGGTTGGCCGTTCTTCGGCGTGCCGTAATCCGACTCCGCCAGATAGAGCACGTTGGCAACCAGCCCCCTCTCGTTGATGCCGTCAGCCGTGCCGGCATCATAGCCGGATACCGCAAGGCTGCCGTACTTCGAGGTCCATTTAACGCTCCCGTGTCCAGAGGCTCCATCGCGGGCGATGCCCTTAGGGAATACCCAGGCGTTGGAGTAGACATCTTCGGCCCAATCCATCGATCGGCCAGTGATCACCACGTTGTCGGTGCCCAGGTAGACAGCGCGCGTGCAGGCACCAGCCGGAATGCCGCTACCGGCGAAAAACATGATAGGCGTAAGAACCGCCGCGGCAAGCGCACGAGTTCGGGAAAAAAGCTGAGATCGCATGGGTCGCTCCTTAAGTTTGCTGGGTGTTCCCCGGTTTGCGTCGATCGCCGTAGGAACAAGCCGAAGATAGAAGGGGAAAGTCTCTGCGCCTACCCCGGGAAGTACCTGATTTTTCCGCGGAAATTACCTGTCTCAGAGCCACTGAAGCCGGGTATGTAAGGGAAAGCGGCTGTACCCCGAGACCACCGGGAGCATTGCTTTTCCGTCACGCACGAGGGCAAGCAGCATCGAGTTCCCCGGTTGAAGAAGAGCCGCAGCATCGCGGATGAATTCTTGGTCCAGACTGGGCTGTGGAGGGCGTCCGTTTCCTTCAGGGACGATGCCCGGCGCCTGGTACGACCAATAATGTGGCGGCAGGATTGCGCCCAGGATACTCCTCCATTGCGCAGTGCACTCGGTGCTGGTTTCGCTGTCAAGCGATAGCCCCAGGAACAGCTTTAGGCCGCCGTCTCTTTCCACTTCGACGGCAACCGCATTCTGCAGATCACCGGTCCAGTCGAAGTGCAGGCGCTGTAGCTGTGGTAACACCTCGAGTGCTCGATGTTTTTCGGTAAAGCCTATGATCAACAGCTCGTTCACTCATCACCTTCTGCCTTCAGCCCGAGTGCGCGACGGCGTTCTCTTTGATAAGGCTATGGAAGGCCATGCCGATGCGGAACAGCGATAAGCACCTGTTTTGCCAGCGGAAACTACGTGACTGAGGGTGGACTCGATGGTTCGCCATCCTTGCTAGTCCCGGCGATCCACCGTAAAATCTGGCTTAACTCGCGCTTTTTACAAGGTAATTTCATGCCTTCTTGGCGATGCTCAAGGGTGCTCGCGGCGCTGCTCCTCGCTCTCGCGCTGCTGACGACGGCGCACGCCGCGAGCTCCAGACCAATCCGGATTCTGCTCGTATATGAGAGTGGCGGCTTCTCTCCGGCGTCCATGGAACTTCAGCAAGGGATGCTCAATCACTTGCGGCGAGAGCTGGGCGAAGATGTAGAACTATTTTCTGAACAGATGGAATCGACACGGCTTCCGGAAACGCAAGGCAAAGTGCTCTCGTGGATTCGGGAACGATATACACCGCACGGCATTGACGTGGTCATTTTTGTAGGCTCGGACAGTCCCGCTATTCTGCCCGGAGTACCAACGATCTATGCCCGGTTTACTTCGTTCGCAACGGCGGCCGACCTCTCCAACACTCAGAGCAACGCCCAGGTGTGGTTCAGGATTGACCTCAATCGTACGATCGCGGCGGCTCGCCGATTGCAACCGGAGGCGAGGAGTATTGTGGTGATCTCCGGAACGGCGCTCGAGGATGAGCTGCTCCTAAAAGAGGTCCGCGAACAACTTGCGAAGTCGGATCTGCCGGTAAGTTATCGTGCTGGAGATTCTGTTGAGGGTCTCCTGCAGTACGTGGCTCACCTGCCTCAGAACACGATTGTTTTGCCAATCTCTTATACACGCGCCGCCCAGGGAAATCGCTATTACTCCACACGGGATGTGGTGCATTCCTTGTCGCGTGTATCGGCCGCTCCCATCTATGCGGCAGCCGACACCACGATTGGCTATGGAGCCGTGGGCGGATATGTAGTCGACTTTGACAAGTCAGGCGAACTGCTCGCTGCCATCGCCGTACAGATGTTGCACGGCCACACCGCGCCGTCCATCTCTCTATCGCCTGAAGCGACCGCTTCTTACATTTTTGACTCGAGACAGCTTAAGCAGTGGGGCCTCACCGAAAAGAATCTTCCTGCCGGAAGCATCGTTCGATTCAAAACGCTCGGGATGTGGGAGCAATATTGTTGGCGTATCAGCGCCGCAACCACGCTGTTGATGGTACAGCTCTGCCTGATTATTTACCTGTTGTTTACGCAGGCCAAGCGCAAACTGGCAGAAGACTCCCTGCGCGACATGACCGGGCGGCTGCTCGTGGCCCAGGATGAGGAACGGCGCCGATTTGCCCGCGATCTGCATGATGGAACTGGGCAGCACTTGTCGGCCATCGCATTGGCCATCGGGCAGGTGCTCGCGAGGTTTCCCTCAGGTCATCCGGCGTTGAGCAGGCTCCTGCGGGACTCGCATTCCGCCAGCCGCCAGGCGCTGGATGAGGTGCGGACGGTTTCCTTCGCCCTCCACCCTCCTTTGTTGGATAATCTCGGTCTGGTTGCCGCCGTCCGCTGGTACTTGGATGGATTGCAGAAGCGAACTAATCTCAGAATTACGTTTGAATCGCCATCAGAAATAATGCAGCTTGCCCCGGAAGCGGAGAGAGCCCTGTTCCGGATTGTGCAGGAAAGCATGAACAATGTCATGCGCCACTCGAGCGGGCAAACGATCGTGGTGACCCTTGTAGGGCGAGATAATACGGTGACGCTTGCAATCGAAGATGACGGCGCCGGTATGAGCCCGCAGGAGCTTGCCCAAGCGCAGGGCGCAGCAGTTACAGGTGTGGGTGTTGCTGGGATGCGCGAACGGCTGCGGCAACTCGCCGGAACCCTCAGGATAGACTCGAATTCGCGTGGCACAAAAGTAACAGCAACGGTGCCGATAGACAAGGAGCGATATGCTGCTGCGCATTCTGTTGGCCGATGACCATGAGCTCACGCGGTCCGGGCTTAGATTCCTTCTGGAGCAGCAGCCTGACTGGACAGTATGTGGCGAAGCGTCCAATGGAAGACTGGCGGTTGAGATGGCGGAGAAGCTGCAACCGGACTTTGCGATCTTAGACGTCAGCATGCCGGGTTTAAATGGCTTGGAAGCAACGCGCCAGATTTTAAAAAGCCGGCCCCGCACCAAGATATTGATCTACACGATGCACGAGACGGAAAGGATCATCCTGGACGCGCTGGAGGCGGGCGCTCGCGGCGTGGTTCTGAAATCGGACGTCGGGGAAAACATGACTGCCGCCGTGCAGAGTATCGCCGCAGGCAAGCGATTTTTTACTTCGAGCGTGATCGAGACGGTGGTGGATGCGTATCTCTCGAGACGTGACGCCGGAAGACAAGACGGCGGGACGCTGACGACTCGGGAAATCGAAGTGGTTCAGCTATTGGCAGAGGGTAAAAGCAATAAGGAGGTCGGCAGCATTCTTTTTATTACCGACCGCACGGTGGAAGGACACCGGCGGGAGATTATGCGTAAGCTTGAACTTGGGTCTACGGCAGATCTTGTTCGCTATGCGGTCCGAAATGGAATTATCGAGCCCTAGGAAAGCTAAGGCTGCTTTTTTG
>CAVWDK010000009.1:0-170111 GCA_963753715.1 uncultured Acidobacteriaceae bacterium
ACGTAGGTGATCCCGTTCGGCCTCGATGTTGGAATTCACGACCTGGTAGTCAAGAAATTGCGTGCTCTGAGGAGTTCCTGCAATCCGCCATGCGTCGTAGTTGAGTAGGCGACGAAGGAACCTGAGCTGTCCCTGTTGGTCAAGGACTTCAATGCGCATGAGGTCCGTGAGCTGACGGACGAACACCTTGACCCGCTGATCCAGGCGCCCGAGGTCCTGCTCAATGTGCGATCGGAGCAAAACTTTCATCGCCTTGTTCGTGAATTGCGCCTTTAGCTCACCAATCGCGCCGGCGGGGTCTCGCAGAAGCTGAGCAATAGCAGCCCGGATGCCGGTCTTAGAACGGGATCCCTCGAGCACGATGGCATAGAAGATCTCGATTTGGTATAGATCGTCTCTTTTTGCCTCAAAGAACTGCCGCCGCTGCTCGATGGCAGCCTCCACAACCGGATCGTCATAGTGGGCGAACGGGATGTCGGGCCTGTTCGACTTAAAAAGATATTGGTAGACGTGGAACCCAGGTCCGAATGCCTTTAGTGCCGCTTCCAATCGCTTGGTGGCATATTCCTGCGCTGTACGATCTAAGCATTCGTAATCGACTCCAGACACCTGGAGGACCATGCCCAGATCGCCACTCTTGGTAATAAAAACGTGTCGTTCCAGAATCCATAGAGGTTGATATGGTCGTTTAAAGCGGCTGAATCTTTCCATGGTTTGATTACCTTGTCTAGTCGGAACATCAGCGGACCTCCACTCGGGGGACTTCTTGCTTGGCAGCGTCGTAGCGAGGCTTGTAACGCTCGGATTTGGCAAGGATCCGCAGAAACGCAGGGTCGCTATCGTTAACCCAGTGTCCAAACGCAAAGCCGCCAATAAAGATTGCCAGACCGGCTAGGAGAGAGTTGAAGAGATTGAAGGCTGCCCACGGCGGCGACGCACACTAAATAGAACAGCCAGCGGTCGACGCCCAGGTAGGTCAAAGGCTTATGCAGACTCTTAAACACTCGGTTTGCTCCGGGCCCTTTGTACGTGGGTTTCTGGCATAAGCCCTCGCGGAGAAGGTCAATGCTTAATTTCAAAAATTATTGGCTATATACCCCAGAGCCATGTGAGGACGTTCGTGGCAAGAACGGCGATGCCGGTGCCGGCGGCGACGCCGGCCAGCGCTTTCTTGTGACCCGGTTCGCCGTGCGCAAGACCATACCCGCCGATAACAATTGCGATTAGACTTGCGACCTTAGCTACGGTCCCAGTGAAGAGAGTTTGTAAGGCTGTGAACCCGGTATCAAAGGGCGAGCCGCCCTGCGCCAGAGCAGTCGAAGAAGCGACGAGTAAAAAGGCTAGGAGAGTAGCAGTCGAGCGCGTCCCATTAGTCCGGCGGACGGGCGCGATATGCAAGGAGAATTGACTTCGCAAAAAACGTGACATTCACACCTCCAGCAGGACCTAGAAGTCAGCTGCTTAATGTCGAAAATTAGGCGGCCACGTGTTCGTTGTCCAAGACTTCCTGTCTATGGTGCAATAGATTTTGTCTATCGCCCGGCAGGTCTGCAGGATTGTTCTCGACTATGGCTTTCGTGGCAGACGTGAACAGCGGAATCGCTGAACCATGCAAGAAGATTTAATTGAAGTGTGCCTTCTTGCTTTCGGCGGATCGTTCTCTTGGCAGGCGTACTTGCGGGTGACCGCTCGAAGGGATCGAATGAGAAAAGGCAGAGCCAAGTGATCGGCCTTTTTGTGGTGAACAAAAGCAGTATCGGCAGTCCAGTTGATCCCTGCAATTGGTCTCGTCGTAAGACCCGGATCGAGAATGGTTCTTTGGTCAACAAGCGCGACCCCATATCCAGCTCGAACCATCCATTGAATATCAGCCGGAGTCGCGGCCAAACAAGACGCCTCTGGATCGATTCCGACCTCCATAAGCATTTCAACCAGCCTGTCGTGCGCAGTCGGGTGTATTTCAGGATCACGAAATATCTTCAGCTTTGCCGATAGATCCGAAACCGAGACCTCCGGTGCTCGTGCCAAGGCGTCATCTGTTCGCATACAAACTACCAGTGGATCGCGTGCTAATTGCTGGGTTACCCAATCCGGGCCGTCGACTGGCATCGGCAGAAGCGCCGCATCGAGGTTCTCCTGTTCGAAGCCGCTGAAGCATATGCAAGGAATTGCCGCCTGACAAATGGATCGGACAATCCGGAAAGAGGCTGGCATAAGCGCCACGAAAGAATTCAAGAAGTTCTGGATTCACGAAGGGCGAAAACCCGAGCCTCAAAGGAGCCACCTCGCCTTTGTGAACTGCACGAGCCATTGTCATGATTTCCTCTCCGTGCTGCCAATGCTTCCTGTGCATAGGCAACAATCATCTGTCCTGCCGGCGTAATTCGCACGCCATCTCGGTTGCGGACGAAGATAGGAAATCCGATCTCATCCTCAAGGTCTTTGATTTGCTTGCTGAGCGATGGCTGAGCGAGAAAGAGGCGCTCCGCGGCTCGCGTGAAGTTAGCTGTCTCAGCAACAGCCACGATGTACTTCAGATGCCTGAACTCCACGAGATCTGACATGGCCTGAACTCCGTCGCTCAAAAGACTCTGTCACAGATTGCCTACGGACCCGATGTCGTAATCAAATCTGCAGTCTAGGCTCGATGGCGGTAGGACTCTCGTCAATAGGGCACTTTCAGGTGCCCATCGTTCGAACGGGTCCTGGCCAGCAGGACCGCAACAATCAATGATTGCCATAGCTGCAGGGTATTCCTCCATAGACAAGAAGTCTTGGACACGGGGATCACAACCATTCACGCTGGAACAGTGCGCCCTCAAAATCGACCAGGCGCATCGGACGTGGTGGAGGTGGAAATGCCTAGTGCCCCAATTCAAGAGCCGATGATTTCTGTTCAGCTTCCTGCGAAGAACAGCAGGCGAACGGTTCGACCACAACAGCCAATCGCCAAGAAAATGCCCCACTCTCAGAAGCCATCGGCTGCAAGTTCCAACGGAACTTCCGACACTCTAGATGACGTGAGTTTCTTGCGTCTACCAGAAGTGAAAGCGGTCACCGGCCTTTCGAAAACGAGCATCTATGAGCTGATCAGGGAAAAGAGTTTTCCTGCACCCGTCCGGTTGGGACCGCGCGCCGTCGCTTGGGTCAAGTCCGAAATCAGACAGTGGGCTGTACAGCGCGTGCGCGCATCGCGATCGGCTGCTTAATGCGGTTGGGCGATTTCCTGCGATTAGGAGCTACTTCTGGACCCGCAAATCGATCGGCGTGAATGCCGATAGTGTCTTGCCGGCCTTTCGCAAGCTGCGCATCTAGATAATCAGCCCACCACTGCATCATCGTCTTACGCTGATTCAGATACTTTGCATGATTGTAGGCAGCGGCCACCTTGTTGCGCTTCTGATGAGCGAGTTGCAACTCGACGTGTTCGTCTTCAAAGCCGTTCTCGTGCAATATCGTGGATGCCAGCCCACGAAAGCCGTGTCCAGTCATACGTCCTTTGTAACCCAGGCGATATAGCGCAAACAGAATCGTATTGTTGCTCATCGGCTTCTGTTTATCGTTCGCACCCGGGAATACTAACCTTCCGTACCCTGTCAGTAGATTGAGAGCATGCAGAACCGCTATCGACTGTTGAGACAAGGGAACGATATGCGGCGTATCCATCTTCATCCGCTCGGCTGGTATATCCCAGCGTCCAGTGTCTAGGTCAAACTCCGACCATTCTGACTCGATGAGTTCGGATGTCCGAACGAACGTATAGCTTATCAGCCTCATGGCAAGACGCGTAAGCGCATCGCCGTCGTACCTTTCCATCATCAGCAAGAGATGCGGCAGTTCCTTGGCCTCCACGCGGGCAAAATTCGCTTCCTTGGCTTCACCCAGAATGTCTTTGGGTTTGAAATCGGCGGCAGGATTTCTGTTGGCTATACCGTGGGCAATCGCATAGCGGAAGACTTGCCCAGTCGTCTCATGCGCGCGTTTCGCAACGTCCCTTGCGCCGCGACCCTCGATCGTAAGCATCAGATTCCGGATATCGGCGGCCGTTACAGCGTTGATGGATTTGTGGCCGAACAACGGAAAAACGTCTGCTTCCAGACGCCGCAAGACGCAATCAGTATGGCGCTTTGATTTGCTGATGGCCCACCAGTCCCACCATTTGCGGGCTACCTTCTCAAAGCTATTTTCAGCTTCTCGCGCCTGTGCCTCGACCTCTCTCCGTTTGGCTTCAGCTTCGGCCTTCCGTTCCGCCATCGGATCAATACCCGCCGCCAGGATCTTGCGGGCGGTAAGGTGATGGTCGCGGGCTTGGGCAAGGGTCACAACCGGATACTCACCCAACGCCATCAGTTTTTCCTTCTGATCGAAACGATAGCGCCAGCGCCACAGTTTGGACCCGCTAGGATTGACAAGCAGAAACAGTCCGTTGCGGTCGTGAACCTTGTACGCCCTTTCGCGCGGTCTAATTGCTCTAACCGCAACATCCGAGAGCGGCATTTTTCGAGCTCCAACAGTGAATTTGGGCCGTACCCCACTTTCAGGAGGATTGTACCCCAATCCGTACCCCACTTTTTGAAGGGCTGTAAGCGCACCTGCGCGAACCACCGCGAACGCAAATCTGCCTTAAGCTATTGATTTAATTAGTTATTTCGTGAACGAGGAAGTTCGGGAAGGTCCGGGGAAGTACGCTAGTGGTTGCCCCCCAGGGATTCGAACCCCGATATGCTGCTCCAGAGGCAGCTGTCCTACCATTGAACGAGGGGGCAATGCGGTAAACAAGACCGGCGGATCCGCCCGGCTTTTCCATTCTATGAGCAGGAGTCGTGCCGGTCAATCCATGCACCCCCTCTGCTCCTCCCGGGGCAACAGCCGCCATCCCGCGTCAACGAGAAGGCCCGGAGATTTTGGCCCCGGGCCTTACCCAAATCATTCCGTTAGCGGGCAGCAACGAAAGTATCGTTGCGGGCGCTAAGTTTCGCTTCGTGAAGAGCTGTACGCTTTTCTGTTTTGGACTGAGGAAGTTGCAGGTTCATATCCGCCTGGTCGCAGAGGATCTCGGTCAGAAAGTACTGGCTGCCGTAGCGGTGAAACTTCAGTTTTCCGCCATCTGGGGACTTATTGCCATCCCCGTACACAAGACTGACGGCCGCGATAGGTTTATCGTGGTTCTTGATCACGATTACGTGATCTGATTGAACTTTGATCGTGTAGGTACCCGCGGGAAGAAGCTTGTCGCCCACGGTGAAGTCAAAGGGGACGTTCGACCGTACCCCGCTGGACTGCGCGAATGACGTGCCGGCCATGGCAAAATTTGCGATGGCGAGGAGTGCGATTGCATTGATCCGTTTCATGACAGTGTCTCCTTTCCATGAGGCGTCGAATTTTGATCGCCTTCAACTGGTTAAGCGAACTCCACTGATGAAAGGGGACAGGTTTTCGAAGTTATTTCACCGGGGTGGCGCCGGGGCAAAGAGCAGGGATAGCAAGTAGAGGGCAAGCTGTTTTATTGGCCGCAGGTGGGTTCATCATGTCCGCAGAGCATGGAGAAGTCACGCTACTGTTGAAGGCGATGAAAAGTGGGGACAAATCTGCGGCAGAAAAGCTATTGCCTCTGGTCTACAACGAACTTCACCGGTTAGCCAGGTCGTATATGCAGCGGGAGCGATCAGACCATACCTTGCAGCCGACTGCTCTCATCAACGAGGCGTATTTGCGTCTTGCCCGCGATAACGTCGATTGGCAAAGCCGCCAGCACTTTATCGGAGTGGCCGCGAATGTCATGCGTCGCTTGCTCGTCGATCACGCACGAGCGCGCAACGCCGAGATGAGAGCGGGAGGCCTTCAACGGGTTGAGTTCGAAGACCACTTTGTGGTTTCCCCCGAGCGATCAGAGGAAGTATTGGCGCTGCATGAGGCGCTCACCCATCTTGAAGCAGTGGATCCGCGGAAGGCAAAAGTCATGGAGTTACGTTACTTCGGCGGATTTTCCATTGAAGAGATCGCGGACATCCTGAAGGTCTCTCCACGATCGGTTAAGCGAGACTGGGCATTGGCGAGGATCTGGCTCCTGAGACAGATGAAGGCGGCCTCGCAAGGCTGACACCCGTCCCGAACCGCAGACCCTAATTTGTTAGCCCCAGGAGGATTTGAATAGGTCATCGTGCCCCGAGATCATCATGCTGGTGATAGTTGGGATAAGGCGGGATCGCCGGCGCCGGCACGGGATGCTCCTTGAGTTGTTGCAGCAGGATAGAAACCGCCCGCTCCAACTGCGGGTCATGACCGGCGGCCACATCCTTGGGCAGCTCTTCCACCTCGACGTCGGGCGCGATGCCGTGGCCTTCCACTTCCCATTCGCCATTCAAACCGTAGATCGCATAACGAGGCGCGGTGACCCCTCCACCATCGATCAGCACCGGGTAGCCGCCAATGCCCACCAGCCCTCCCCAGGTGCGGACGCCTACCAGCGTGCCGAGGTTCGCCTTGCGGAAATACCAGGGCATCGCATCACCACCCGAGCCGGCCGATTGGTTGATGATCATCGCCTTGGGTCCGAAGATCGCACCCTCCGGATCGTGCACCGGTTTGCCATCGCGTTCAATCGCTCCACTTAGCAACTTCTGGCCGAGCACATTCACTATGTAGTCGGCAATCAGGCCGCCCTCGTTGTAACGCTCATCGAGCAACACCGCCTGCTTATCGAGCTGCGCGAAGAAATAGCGGTTGAAGTTGGAGTAGCCGGCTCCGGCGGTGTTTGGCATGTAGATGTAAGCGACCTTGCCGCCTGAAAGCTGATCGACCTTGCGCCGGTTGGCCTCGATCCAGTCGATGTTACGCAGACCTTTCTCAGAGTCCACGGGCACTACGGTGACGTCGCGTCCATCGCTGCCGTCTGGCTTGGTGCCAACGCGCACCACGGTCTGCTTGCCGGCCGTGCCATCGAAGAAGCTGTCGAGGTTATCGGTGGCGTGCAACTCGCGGCCGTTGACCGCGAGCAGATACTCTCCTTCGACGATATTGATGCCGGGTAGAGTGAGGGGCGCCGTCAGCGAAGGTGTCCAGTTCTGGCCGTTGTAGATCTTGGCAAATTTGTAGCGGTTGTCGGCCACGACGTAGTCCGCACCCAGCAAGCCAGGTTTCGGTCCACCCTTTGGCGGCTCTGGCCCGCGTACGAACATGTGGCCGACCTGGATCGTTCCCAACATCTCATTGGAGAGGTAAGTGAATTCCGCTCGCGAAGCCAGCCCGTCCAGGTATGGCTCGTACTTTGCTTCGACTTTCGCCAGGTCAAGTCCGTGCAGGTGCGGGTCATAGAAGAAGTCGCGCTCAATGTGCCAGGTTTCGCGATACATTTGCTTCCACTCCGTACGCGGGTCGAGCATGGCCATCATGCCGCCATTGTTCACGGGCTTACCCTGAGGCGCCTCGGGAGAGCCAGGCTTGAGATCGGCAATCGGCGCAAGAAACCAATTGTCGCCACGGATGTAGAAGAGTTTCTCGCCATTGAAGGAAACGTCGTAGCTGCTCAGCCCGCTGAGGATCTCTTCTGTCTGACGCTTTTCAGTCGTAAAGCGCCACAGCGCGCGGATCGGAGGACCATCTTCAGTGGAGGCGCGCCCGACCGGCTCTCCCTCGGCCAGGAAAAGCACCCCGGTCTTCCCTACCGACAGTCCTACGTAGTTGCGCGAAGGAATCGGCAGAGAGAGGATGCGATTGCCGATCCCGGGTAGATCGATCACGGTTGGCTTCGGCTTTTCTTCTTCTTTCTTCTTGGCGTCGTCTTTTTTCTCATCTCCTTTGGCTGCGGCTTTATCCTGGCCGGCATCTTTCTTTTCGTCTTTCTTGTCCGCGTCCTTTTTGTCGTCGTCTTTCTTCTTGTTCTCGTCGTCGCTTTCCGGTGGCACGGGCGAGGCGCCGTCGCGCGCCAACACGACGACGTATGCATTGCTGGTGGTGGCGCGGTCGAGGGAGGAAAGGTCGATACCGGCATCCGAGGGACCGTTGTTGGTGGAAGCAGTGAAGTAGAGATACTTTCCGTTGGGGTCAAAGACCAGCTGCTCGGCGTTGCTCATGCCATCGGTGATCTGGGTGGACGTGTGGGTGGCCAGCGAATAGAAGAACACCGCGTGCAGTTGATTTTCCAGGTCGCGGGTGTAGGCGATCCATTGCGAGTCAGGAGACCAGGAGAGCTCAGTGGAGGAGCCAAAACCGCCCCGTAACCCGGTGTCGATTTTTACCGGCTTGCCCCCGGCCGCATCCACATACCAGAGTCTCAGATGCTTGTCAGAGAAGGCGATGTGTTTGGAATCCGGTGACCAGCGAGGGCCATAAAAGAAAGATGGGTCAGGCCCCAGATCGATGACCCGGGGCGGCTGCAGGCCATCCTGGTCGCGGATGTAGAGTTGGTACTCGCCCGAGGCGTCACTAAAGTAGGCGATGGATTTGCCATCCGGAGACCAGGAGGGATCGCGTTCGGCGGTGCCGGGCGTCCTGGTCAGATTGCGGATATCGCCCTTCTCCGCGGGCAGGGTAAAGATGTCGCCGTGTGCTTCCGCAACCACGCGCACGCCGGTTGGAGAGAGCGCGAAATTCTGTACCTCTTTCGCGGGAATCTCCGTTAGCCTCGGCGTCAAAGCGGGCAGGTCTCCGTGGATAGTGACGGGCACGGGGTGCTCTTTCTGGGTGGCGAGATCATAAAGGTGCAGCGAGCCGAACTGCTCGTAGACGAGGGCTCCGGGTCCTGCGCTTAGGGTCTTCAGATCGTAGCCGTGGTTCTCGACCACCTGCTTTACGGCCTTGGTGTCGGGGTCATAGCTGAACAGCGAGACGGGGCCATTGCGATCGGAGAGGAAGTACACCACGTTGCCTTCCCACACCGGGTTGCTATCGTTGGAGTTATCGCGGGGTATCTTCTCCAGATCAAGGGTCTTCGTATTCACTAACCAGACCGGTGTGGTTTGGCCGCCACGGTAGTGTTTCCAGGCCGGCTCCCATTGCGCCACAGGCACATAGGCCAACCTGGTTCCGTCGGCAGAGTATGTACCTGTGATTGCGCTCGGCAGGGGAAGGAGGGTGGGCGATCCGGTGCCATCGGCATGCGTGCGAAATAGCCGGGGAAAGTCGGAGTAGCTGGCGTGCCCCGAGTTGAAGAGGACATCCTTTCCATCCGAAGTCCAGCCGACGGCAGAGTTACCGGTCGGCTCCCAGGTGAGTCTCCTTGGCACGCCGCCTTCTGCGTTCACAACGTATACATCCTTCAGTTCGTGCTCGCGGGTGGAGTAAGCGATCCGGGTACCATCGGGAGAGAAATAGGGGCCGTCCACTACGGCATTGACGGAAGTAAGCCTCCTGGCTTCGCCGCCCTCACGGGAAACGGTCCACACATCATCGGCGTAGAGAAAGGCAATCTTATCCGCGCTGAGGGAAGGGTTGCGTAGAAGCAAAGGGGGAGCCGTCTGGGCAAAAGCGGGCAGAGCAAAACCGGCCAAAACGACGGAGCAGGCGAGCGAGTTGCGAAGGGAGACAATCCATCCAGTCATGGGAGGGGCCTCGGTAAGCAGGTTCATAGGAGCCCCGGCGTTATACCGTCACGACGATCGCGGGAGCGTCCGGGCATAACGATACCATGGTGCCGGCATTTGACCGCCGGGCAGCCTTGGGGATACCGGATCGGCGAACCCCCTAAAAAGTGCGCAAAAAGCGCAAAAAGCGTCAAAAGTCCCCTACCGATCTTCGACCGGTTCGTCACTCTCCGCCATGGATTCCTCGTTCTGTTCCTGTTCGCTTTCCACCGAGGCCGACCAATGGGTGGAGGGTCGACCTACGTCTGGCACCGAGTTCTCGAATGGTAAGGTTGTTCCATGCCTTCTGCACAGCAAGGCCAACCCACGCGCCGCGAGGTCCTCGTAGGCCTCGCCGCAGCCTCAATCTCCTCGGCTCTTCCAGGTGTGCTAAGCGCTCAGCCACCTGCGCCCTCACTCTGCTTCACCTCTGCGGTCGAGATGGCGGCCTTGATCCGGGCCAAAAGGCTTTCGGCTCGCGAAGCTCTTGCCGAGCACCTCAAGCAGATCGATCGCGTCAATCCTCAGGTCAATGCCATCGTCACCTTGATCGCCGACCAGGCCACCGCAGCAGCAGCCCGCGCCGACGAGATGCAGGCGCGTGGCGAAACGCTCGGCCCCCTGCATGGTCTGCCCGTCGCCCACAAGGATCTCCTCGAAACCGCCGGCGTCCGCACCACCTTCGGCTCGCCCCTGTTCAAAGACAACGTCCCCACACACGACAACCTGCTCGTCACGCGCATGCGCGCCGCCGGCGCCATCTTCCTCGGAAAAACCAACGCCCCCGAGTTCGGTGCCGGCTCGCAGACCTTCAACCGTGTCTTCGGCGCAACCCACAACCCCTACGACCTCACCAAAACCTGTGGCGGCTCCTCCGGCGGTGCAGCGGTCGCGCTCTCCTGCGGCATGGTGCCCGTTGCCAGCGGCTCCGACTCCGGCGGGTCCCTCCGCAATCCTGCCGCCTGGTGCAATATCGTCGGCTTCCGCCCCTCCATCGGCCGCGTGCCCAATCCCTCTCTCCGCGTCGGTTGGTCTACTCTCTCGACCAACGGATGCCTCGGCCGCTCCAGCGCCGATCTCTCCCTCGCCCTCAGCACCATTGCGGGCCCCGACATCAGCACACCGCTCTCTATCAACGAGCCCGGCAGCCTCTTCGCGCGCCCCCTCGATCGCGACTTCAAAGGCGTGCGCGTCGCGTGGTTTAAAGACCTCAACGGCATCCCCATCGACGCGCGCGTCCGCACCGCCGTCGATGCGCAGCGCAACGTTTTCGAGTCTCTCGGCTGCATCGTCGAGCAGGCCGAGCCAGACTTCGCCCCCGCCGAAATCTCTTACCGCATTTTGCGCGCATGGAGCTCCGGCTGCCGCCTATGGCAAGGGCCTTCAGCTACATCCCGACGGCTTCAAGGACACTCTCACCGCCGAGATCAAAGAAGGCCTCGCGCTCTCCGCCGCCGACATCGCCCGCGCCGAGGTCGCGCACACCGACATGTGGCGCCGCTTTCAAACCTTCCTGGAAAGCTACGAGTACTTCATCCTGCCCACCACCCAACTGCCGCCCTTCGACGTCAACACGCCATGGCCCACCGAGATCAACGGCGTTCACCTCACCAACTACATCGACTGGATGAAGAGCTGCTGGTACATCTCCGCTACCGGCAATCCTGCCGTTTCCGTGCCCGCAGGCTTCACGCCCGAAGGCCTGCCCGTCGGACTGCAAATCGTAGGCCGCGACAAGCAGGACTTCAGCGTGCTCCAACTCGCTCATGCCTTCGAACAGGCCACCAACTTCGCCAGACGGCGTCCGAAGATCGCCGTGTAGTGGTCTGTGAAATCAGGGCCAAATCCCCAATGCGCGTTTCCAGCGATGGCAGGCTTGGAAGAGTGCATTGGCCTGTTGGCAACAAGGGAAGTCAGCTTTCGGATTGCCCGTCCTCCGTCCGAGTCTTGATCGCAATAGTGACTATGGGAGGTTACCCTTCACCGAATTCGTTTCCATGTGAGGTGCGCGTGCCAGGCAGCCGAATCAGCGTCAAGCGATAAGATGTCTCCAGAAAGCTGGAACGCGCGCGTCTGATTCTGACCTACCCAGTTGGTCAACCAGGCGCCCTCGATGTGATGCGTGATAATGCCCGCTCTCGCATCGATTGTGTACGTGCCCCAATAACCGATGTAGTTCCTCCAAGCCAAGGCAGCTTCCTCGTCAGTCGCGCGTAGCGGGTCATCACTCGCGAAGGCCGTCGTCTCGGGACGCATCAGTTGGGCCGACATTTGGCCGTTCGCCTCATAGAGGATTCGACCGACAGGGTGTGGTCCAAACGGTGTCGTGATCGTTCCTGAAGGCTTAAGGCGAAGTTCGTAAGAGCTTAAGCTCCAGGCTCCGATGATGAGATTACGATCCTGCCTGGTCTGAGTCTGCCTGACCTGTCCAAATGCAAGCAGAGTGAACGCGAGCAAGGCGAGTGGCGATTTCATGGCGCGATCCTATCATTCAGTATGCGAATCAGGACAATACTCCCGGTAGGCCATGATTCGTCGTTACCCGGAACTTAGGGCTGCGCCGATTCTCGATGAGTGCGAACTCGCCAATGCGCTCATCGACGGATTAGTAACGTTATGTCGGAATGTCGGAAGGAATCGGTCCTGGCGTTTTAACTGGCGACCCCAGGGCAGAGTACTCATCCAGGCCGTCTAAGGGTAACTCGCGAGTTCCGGACGTATTGTCGCCAACTCGGAAGTGACGCCGTTTTGGAGCTACTTCCCGATAGACGGTAACACACCGTCCGAATCCGCGTGCCACGATGCTCGATGAGTGACTATGGCGATTATGCGCTCTTCGACATCAATCCAATCTTCAAATTGACAACTACTCGGAAACAAATCCCTGCTACAGCATCGGTTAGGACACCGCATCGAACTGCGGAAGCTCGCGGCTCTCAAGCCCGCCAGCACGGGATATCGAGCTCGGCTCCATGCTCTGCACGAAGGCATATCCAAAGCAAAACAGTAGAACCGCAAACCCGACCGGATCCAGTACCTCCGGCGGGGCCGGGAGCCTCAGCGGTAACGACAGGTTTCCATAAACTGCTTCCATCGCGAAAAGGAGGATTCCGGCAGAAAGAACAGAGTGCTTGCGCAGAACCAGGAATTTAGCCGAGAGCTTTGGCACGGCGACAACTATTCCCAGAACAGCGAGCGAGATGGCGGCCACGAGATGGTTATAGGGCATGGCTTTGAAGGACGAGCCGGTCGCAAAAAAGAGTGAAATGCCGGCCACAGCTACCGCGAGCCCAACCAAAATCGCTCCTTGCAGAATGAGCCGGAGTTTGCCCCGACTCAGTTGCAGAAAAGCCAGCAGCGCAATCACTACGACGGAGAACGACAGGATATTCCCCACGTATGGAAGACTGGAAAGAAGCCAACTCGGCAGAAGTCCCAGGTCAGCCAACGATCCGAACAGGTATTCAAATCCCTCGATCCCGCTCCATACTCCGAGCCAGGTCAGGAGTTTGACGCCGCTCCCCCGGCGCATTGCCGCGACAGCAGTAGAGCACAATCCAATAAAAAGGAAAATTGTTCCAAACAGAATGTACGGGATTCGATCCCGGAGCACCACAATAACATCGGGATTGGTCAAAGCGACACCTCTACACACCGTAATAGCTTCGGTCCGCATGCGCTGTCAGTGCGCGGCATCACTGCCTTCGAGAGTTTTTCATGCCTGCTTACATCGGGCTTGCAGGACAGACCTGATTGGAAGTTCCGGGCCAGTGACCGTCAAACCGGAAAGCTGACACCAGAGATTTGTGGTCAGAGATTTGTGGTCAGAGATTTGTGGTCAGAGATTTTGGGAGATTTGTGGTCAGAACGTGAGTGAAGATTTGTGGTCAGAGATTTGTGGTCAGACGGGACTGGAACTTTGCGCGAAGCGGTAAACCGGCCGCCACCTTCTTAAGCTTCAGCCTCACCGGCGGATCATGAAGGCATTTTCACCTTGTACACCCGCAGTATGCCCGACTAATTCCTGATATCGTTTCCTGGCATGGGACGATTCAATCGTGTGGTTGCCATTGACATACCGCACCATGTGACGCAGCGAGGAAACGGAAGGCGCTTCGTCCTGGAAGCGGATGCTGATCGCACCGTCTACCTGAAATTGCTACGCGAGAACATCAGCCTCTATGGCGTCGCCCTTGTCGGATATTGCCTCATGTCAAACCATATCCACCTAATTGCGGTTCCTCACGAAGCAGACGGACTAGCACAAGCCCTGAAGCAGACCCACGGGCGTTACGCTGCCTACTGGAACGCCATTCACCAGTCGAACGGCCACGTGTGGCAGGGAAGGTACTACTCCTGCCCGCTGGACCAGTCGCATCTCTGGGAGGCCTTGCGCTACACTGAACTCAATCCCGTGAGAGCCGGTTTGGTATTGGAGGCGGAGTTGTGGCGTTGGTCCAGCGCAGCCTGTCACTGCGCCGCTAAAGAACAAGACCATTCTCTGACACTGGAGACGTGGCACAAGCAATGGACTCATACAACTTGGCGGGAATACCTCAGAGCAGGCGAGACAGAAGCGAGGTTGGCTGTCATCCGCCAACGCACGCATACCGGCAGGCCGCTGGGCACTCAGGAATTTATTCAGGATCTGGAGAAGATGACGCAGCGTCGGATCGCGCTCCAGAAACGAGGACCACGCGAAAAGATCGTCACAGATCGAAGCCAAGGCGAGCTCACCTTCGACCCATAGCAGACTCCTTTTCTTAAGTACCACTCCCGTCTGACCACGAATCTTGCGATCCGTACCCCGGACACGCCTGGTGGTATTGCGCCCCGTAACGGTGGGTATTACCATAAGGTCTATGCAGACGATCTCGCTGAAGATCTCCGACGAGCTTCTGGCAGAGCTGGAGCGTGCGGCCAAAGCGAAGCGGGTCGCAAAGTCCGTAATCGTGCGCGAAAGCCTGGAAACAGCTCTGCGCCCGCGCGCCCGCAGCCGCACAGCTTCGAGTTTCGACCTGGCAGCGGATCTCGCCGGCTCGATCAAAGGACTGCCGCGTGATCTTGCGCACAACCCGAGGTACATGGATGGTTTCGGCGAGTGACGGAGCGAGTCGGACTGCTGGATACCGGACCGCTGGTCAGCTTTCTGGCAGCCGATGTCGAGTATCATGCATGGACGGTCAGTCAATGGAAAGAACTACGACCTCCGCTGCTAACGTGTGAGCCGGTCCTGACCGAGGCGGCATTTCTGTTGCGCCGCGAGGGGCGCGATACAGATTCTCTCTTTACTTTGCTGGAGAGAGGAGTGATTCGGATCGCGATCGCCGTCGAACGGGAGCAGGCGGACCTGCGAGCGCTGATGCGCCGATACCGAAACCGGCCTATGTCCTTGGCCGACGCTTGCCTTGTTAGGCTTTCCGAGATTCACCGTGCAGCAGAGGTAGTTACTCTCGATGCTGATTTCAAAATCTACCGCAGGCACGGTAATAAGGTCATTCCCGTGCGGATGCCGGAGTGAAAACAGCGCGACAACCCACTTCCCGCCGGAGCCGCAGACCGATCCACTGGTGACCGCACGATCCCTTGGCCGCGTCGAGGGTCATACCCGGGAAACCTACTGCAAATTAGGGAAAACATTCCCTATGGCCTAGCGGTACGTTTTGCTGTCTCACCACGCTACGAGGCACCGCCACAGACCACATTGATCGTGCATAAGCAACGTTAAACCGCCATGTAGCGGGGAGGAATTCTAGCTTCACGCTACATAGCCGAGGCGCGAATCGGGCACCTGGGAAATCGGGACTTGCACTTTCGCCCGGAGACGTCGCGGCCTTGTTCTCTCAGTGCCAAAGTGTCAGTTCCGTCTGGCCACTAGTTTTCACGAAAACGCTTCGACAGAAAGGCGTTGACAGACAGTATGTTCACTGAATAATTTCTGCTTGCCGATAGGGGCGTAGTCGACAAAAGAACGGTGAACATCCCGTCTGTCAACGCCTTTCCAGCTATGGCAGACACCCCTATCAGTGCCAGAGCCATCGTACAATACATAATTGGGTCCCACGGCGGTGTGCCGTACAGGAGCGATGCCATGAGACGCGCAGCCGCGATAGAAACGGGCCGGCGAGGTCATCCTTGCGCTGATCAAAAAGTTGAAGGGCGATTCCCGCTGGAACGTCGTCGCAAGCGTGCGCAAGTGGGATCTTCGCAACAACCTCGATCTGCGCGCAATCTTCCATCCCTCCAGGGGGGTTCATGTATCCTCGGATCTGACCGATCCGGAGTTCTACGATGTAACCTACGTCAATGTTCCGGTATTCTCCGTCGAAGAGCTGGACATGGTGTGCTCTCTCTCCGTGCCTCTCCGGAAATCGGCTTATTGCCCGCGTCGACCGAAATGATCTTCAGCTCGTAGGACTTGCGGGTTGTCCGATCAGATCACTCGTATCTTCAAATGATCGCCACCCAATCGACAGGAAATTCAATGGCACAGATAACGATCACGATAAAGGGCCAGAAATTTGATATAGAGGCATCGAATGCCCAGAAAGCCGCCGGCGAGATGCTGAAGTTCATGCGAACCCAACCTGGCGACGCCCTTCAGGCCAGGTTAGCGACCGCTATCGCCAAATCAACCGGCCAGAGAGACAGTTTTGTGCCCTTTGTTACTCAAAGGCTGGAATGCCCCCTGCCAGATGAGTGGGCGAATTTTCTGCGTCCGTTATCGCCAACCCTCAGCCACCAAAAAGTCGAGATAGTAGGCGGAGGTGGCGAAAGCATATGTGTTTATAACCGAGGACCAAAGGCCCCCACGAGCGAAAAAATGCTCGAGTTCCTGGGTAGCAAAATTCTTCCGGCCGATGTGAAGAGCAAGAATCTAGTTTTGATGACGACCGGCGGCGAGTACCAGATCGAAAGCATGCTTTCAAAGACTGTCGGCAAGATGGGCGCCTTGTTTCTTGTAAAGAGGGACGGCAAATCTTTTATTTTCAAAACATCGCGGGCGAACGTTGGCGATGCTTACGAGGCGGAGTTGCGGGCTCTGCAGCACTTTTCCGACTGTCCAGGAATAGTAAAATTGGTGGAACATTGCGACGCGCTCATCATCTTGGAGAAGGCCGAAAAAGACGTCGAGAGTGGAAAATGGAAAAGCGACGAGGTTACTGTGTGCAAAGCATTCCAACCGCTAGCCGAAGCATTACAGCGGATGATGCGAGAAGGTTATTGGCATGACGACCTGCAAGGTTCCAACGTTTTGCGTTTCGACAATGACGTTCTCAAGCTTTGCGACATTGGAGGCAAGAAGGGTAATGCAAGAGACTACCAATAAAATGCAGAGGAGTTCGTTTCAATTCTGTGCTCTTGCATCAATGGGCCGCTCTCGCCGCGACTCCAGAATTTGAAGGACTTAAAGCCAAGAGATATTACTGAAGTAATTGAGAGGCTGTGGCAGCACTGATCGAGGCTGACGATGGGGTAATTCAGGTAATTCAGGACATCCATGATAGGTAACAGTCAAGGGGAAACGGAGATTCCCCTTGACTGTTACCTATCATGGATGTCACCTCTCAGACCCAGGGGATCATGCCTGTCTGTCACCTCTCAGACCGCTGTCACCTCTCAGACCGCTGCTGCTGGCCGGCTGGCAGACTACTTCCGTTCCAGACTGAGCGCGTAGATATTCTGGGTTCCCGCATCGCGAAGCAACAGCGGTGTGTCGGTGGGGTCAAGCCCAAACCACTCCCCAAAGTACCCCGTGGTATGCACATCCTTCGTATCGGCAACCAGCTCCGCATTCCCGCCCGTGATGGGGATTCGGAAAACACCCGGGCCGTTCAAAAACGGCATGAAGTAGATGTAGCGGCTATCGCTTGACCAGGTCGGAGACACCGTGCCGGCGCCCTTGTACAGGACGGACCATTGTTGGGTCTTGACGTCGAAAAGTTTCATGGTCATCACATCGAATGACAGAGCGACGATCCATCGGCCGTCCGGTGACCAGCGTGGGGACATCATACCCACTGAGGCAGGCAGCGGCGTAACCGTGTTCTTGGCAAGGTCGAGGATGTTCACGGTGCTGTGCGGATTCCCGATCCCTTCTAGGCTTGTAGAAAAAGCAATCTTTTGTCCGTCGGCCGACCAGGTCGGATCCGACTCCGGCTCACTATCGTTAGGCAGAAGACGAAGGGGCACGCCACCCTGTGAGGAGACAATCCACATTTGGGGGCGGCCTTGGACCGGAGATGAGTCTACGAAGAGGATTTGGGTGCCGTCGGGCGACCAATCGAGCAATCTCGGAGTCACGGTTGCACTGGTCAATTGCAGGCGTTGGCTCCCATCCGTCCTGGCTTTCCATACAGTGCCATCCGGATAGGAAGTATATGCCACAGATTGGCCGTCTTTCGAGAAGGTCAGGAATTCGGCGGAGATGCCTCCAAGGAAAGGCTGGAACTGGTTAGACTTCGAGTCGAAACGGACCAGCTCGCCGCGGCTGGTGGCACCGCTGGCAAAGATTTTCGTTCCATCCTTGCTGAAGACTGGAGAATTCCACTCGATGGGACCAGATGTCAATTGAACCGGTTCTGCAGAACTCCGACGGAATAGCCTGCGTTGCTCATCCATCGCCCAGAGCTGGGATATGGGTCCAGGGGGTCCGGCAGCGAAGACAAAGTACTCTCCATCAGGAGACCATCTCCCGCAGCACTTGTAGTCCGAAGTACGCCAACCCGGGAGCAACTGCCGAAGATTGGAGCCGTTGGACGACATCTCCCAAAGTGAGCCGTCTCTGGAAAACCGGATGGTCCTGCCGTCTGGCGACCAGCTGAAGAGCGAGTCTGGAACGCCTCCCGCGGACGCCAACCTGTGGGTGCCGGTCCCATCGCTCTGCATAAGGTTGACGTCGCCGTTCGCCGCAACGTACACGATGGATTTCCCATCCGGAGACCAGTTTCCTACACCGAAGTTGCCGAGATAAGTCTGCGAGCCCCCCAGAATCGGAACACTATACGTTGGAGCCGCATGTCTAGCGGCTCCCCCTCCATAAGACGTAATGAGAAAAGTGGAGCCATCCGGCGAAACGTCATCCAAAATGGGATTTGGCAGGGTAACGGAGGTCACCGGCTCAATCTCTCCGCCTGAAATCGCAACTTGCCGGATTTGGCGATGGATGCCCCCCACCAGATAAAGCCTGCTCCCATCCGTTCCAAGAACATCCCCTGAGTGGCCGTCGTGAGTGATCTGGGTATACTCTGCGACCCTCAGAACCGGAACCGAACGCATGGTGTAGGTATAGATTGCCACCAGTACAATGAGCAGCGCCGCGCCCCCCAACCAGAGTTTCCGCCTGCCGATGACCGAAGGTGCAGCAGCTCCAAGCGCTGCGATGCGCTGTGATTCCGTGTCCCTCTTGAGCCGCTGCAGGTCCGTCCGCATGTCGGCGGCGCTCTGGTAGCGCAGATTACGATCTTTTTCCAGTGACTTGTCAATGATCCGTTGCAACTCCACTGGCAGGTCAGGGTTCAGGCGCACCACCGACGTTGGCTTCCCATCCAGAATAGCCTTGAAGATAACCGCAGAACTCTCGCCACGGAAAGGCAAGGTGCCGGTGGCCATCTCATAGAGCACGGCTCCGAAAGAGAAGAGATCGGTTCGGGCATCCAGTTCCTTCCCCATGGCCTGTTCGGGCGACATGTAAGCGACCGTTCCCAAGGCTGCACCTGGGCTGGTCAGATGCTCCTCCTCCATCGTCTCGGCCGCCGCGGCGGTGGTCACCCCGATCTGGCTTGAAGATGTACGCTTGGGTGCGACCTTCGCTAAACCGAAATCCAGAATCTTGGCATGCTCGCGTTCCGTTACGAAGATATTGGCCGGTTTGATATCACGGTGGACGATGCCTTTCCTGTGAGCGGCATCCAGCGCATCGGCAATCTCAATAGCCAACCCCAGCAGGAAATCGGTTTCGATAGGTTTCCCCGCGATGCGATGTTTAAGGGTTTTGCCTTCAAGAAACTCCATGACGATGAAGGCACGGCCATTCTCCTCGCCGATGTCATAGATGGTGCAGATGTTGGGGTGATTGAGCGCGGATGCGGCGCGGGCTTCGCGGCGAAAGCGTTCGAGTGCCTGATGGTCCCGGGCCAGGTCCTCGGGAAGAAACTTGAGCGCAACAAAGCGCCCCAAGCGCATGTCCTCCGCCCGGTAAACGACGCCCATTCCACCGCCGCCAAGCTTCTCCATAATGCGGTAGTGCGAGAAAGTCGTATCAATCATGTCGCAACCACATGGATACGGATGGATGACTGATGGTAAGAGCGAAACTCCCGGCAAGTCAATTTACTTGCCGCTGGCAGTCTGCCAAGTCCCGGACGTCGGCAATCCGGAGGTAACCACATTCGTTGAGAAGCCGGCCTACATGACGAAGTGCCCGTAAAACGCGGTTTTGAGTAACTCGCCCAGCCCAACTCCTCCGGTCAAAGGCATACGAAGATGTGACATTCAGGCGCTTACGCGCGATCACTTCCGGGTTGCTCCTTATTCGCCCAGAACCCAGAAATCTGGAAAGTCTAGTGTCCGCACTGTGGCCTCGGCTGCGTGGCCGTGACGGAGCATGTCGTAGATCAGCGGGGTGGGGAGGCATGCCCCTATTTGCCGTCCTTTATTCCTGCCAAGCTGCATCTCCAGGATTGGAGGAGACGTCTGGCGGTTGGCTAGAGGATCATTGACCGCACACCGAATCGGAGTTCGGTACTCTCCGCAATTCTGGGGGTTAGAAGCTCTTTACACGGTGCGACCAATCGATCAGCGGTTGTAGCACTACCCCTGCCTCCTGCCATGCTTCATCATCTTTGGAGCTCCTCGGACCCGTGCCATGCCAGGTCCCGGTACCGACGGTCCGCACTTTGGTCGGCCTCCGGATTTCTGCTGTGAACCCCCGAAAAGATATGCTGTCACCGCAATAGTCCTTCACAGCTCCATGTCGACGAATTTCTGTAGACGCATTTCCACCGACATACTGACGCAGAGGATTTTCCCTTCATCATCTGGCGGTGCCTGCAGTGTGTTCACCTCCGCGCCGTACCCACTTCGCTTGGAAGGCTCAGCACAAGGCGGACCAAATCAACCTGTCGCTTGAGGTCAGTCTTGCGGAATATCGACTTCAGGTGGAAGCGTGCGGTTCCTTGGGTCATTCGCAGTTGCTCGGCTGCCGCCGCGAGTTCGGCCCCTCCTGCCAGCAGGTCCGCCAAGCGGGCTTCAGCCGGAGACAACCGGAACAGTTTGCGAAGGGCGACCACGCGGCTCATGGGCCTCTTGGCGGGGTCGTCAATGAACACGAGCGTAGCAAGCTCTCGAATGTGGTTCAACAGATTGCCTGCAAAGGGCATCAAGGTCAGGCGAAGGGCTGGTTTGCCTGATCGTCGATCAATGAGCAATCCGCCCGTGGTGGAGAATCCCGCCCCGGTCGCAGCAGCCTGTACTAGCAGAAACTGCAATTCGGTATCTTGCGTGGGCCGGTCGGCGACGAGGCGATTCTCTTTGACGCTGAGGCCGTCGGCCTCTGCAAGAAGCTGACGCCCCGTCTGGTTGCAAAAGAGCATCTTGCCCTTTCCGCTCAAACCGAATACGGCGCGGTCGAAAGCGTCCAGCGCAAGCTCCAGGCCGTGGATGGTGGACCCAAGCACCGAAAGCTCAAAGTGCTGGCGGAGGGCGCGACGCAAGTGCGGAAGCAGCGTTTCGTATACGCGGCCCTGCCGCTCGTCGAATGGCCCCCTTTTAGAAGACCGAATGCACGTCAGAAGTGCCGGCGGCTGATCTGGAACCTCGAGGATCGCCCCAATACAATACGCGGTGTTATAAGGCTTCAACCAGCCCGCGTAGAACTCCGTTTTGTGGAGTTCCCGGTCCGGTATTGCCCGATCGCTGTAGCCGACAGCTCCAACCGGGAATATCTGGTCCATCCGTTGCGCCCACACGTTGACCGACGCATAGTGTTCGTTAAATTCAGCCACCATCGCGGGATCCGTTCCCGAAAAGGCGCGCACATCGCTCGCAGATGAATCAACGTAGCTCGCCGCCAGCCACGCGCCGTCACCCTCGACCAAATCCGCAATCCCATCCAGGACGGCGGGCCATAGCGCGGGATCTTCCACGGCGGCATAGATTTCACCAATTGCCGAGGTTAGCCCTCTGCAACCAGACAGTTCCGCATTGGAGACGTCGGCCATTCGCTAACAGAAATTCTCAATGTTCTCTGCGCTCGGGGAGGGGGAAATGTGGCTAATTTAGATCGTCCGGGTCCGATTCCGCAAGAAATATCTCCCGTTTGGTGGACGGAGGCTGTAACGGCGCATCTTTGTCGCGAGCAGGAGAGGCAGGTAGCCCGGGTGCACTCATTCACCGTGCAATTCCAACTGCATACATTGGAGAAAGGAACATGACGTTGAAAAACACGAACGCGACTTGTCCGATAGCTCCCGGATTATGCTCAGCACGCTAATTGGCTGCGCAGAAAGGATGGCGAGAAATATCGCCCTCGCAGGTATTAGACTCTGCGCGGCGTCGGAAACGACAATGTAACCTTCAGCTTCCCACTTTTCTTTTGACAACCCTCGGTGCGCTGCTTAGCCTGAATTCAGATCAGTTGCCTGCCGTAAGATATATTGATCCTCCTTTGAAACGATACTGGTCATGCTCACTCTCGACGCGTTTTCAGAACTTCTGCATGTTCTGTATTCGGCGCCACTCCAGCAACAGCAATGGCAGCGATTCCTTGCGCTTGTGAGCCAGTACACCGCCTCCAGAAGCGGCTATTTTCTCTCAGCGGACACACGCAGCGGCCTTGCGATTCTGGCCGAGGGCGGGCAGACGATCGGGGAGACCACGATATCGGCCTACAACGACTCGTACGCGCAGCGCGACCCGTTCCGCGGATCCCTGTTCCGACACTCTCGAAAGGGAAGCCCTGTCGGCGTATTCACCGACGAAGAGCTCTTGCCACATGAAGGTCTGCTGCGCACGGATCTTTATCGCGATCTACTTGGTCCGGCAAATCTTCGGCACGGCACCTTCACGATTCTCGCACTCTCTGTGCGCCGCTTCGATGCGATTAGCGTCTGGCGGACGCCGGACGAGGGGCCGATGGCCACAGACTGCAGGCGTCTGCTTGAGTTGCTTATTCCCCATGTTCAGACCGCGCTTGAAGTTCGTCGTGTTTTGGGTGCTACTCAGCAGCGCCTGGCGAGCGCCGAGGCCATGGCAAATGCAAGCTCCACTGCAAGCTTTGTGCTCAACCGGCATGGCGGCATCCTGCATTGCAACGCAGCGGCGGAGTCCCTGGTGCGCGGCGGCGATACGCTCACAGTTGCCAACGGCCGATTGGCGGCTTGCGATCGCCATGCCAGCATCGCCTTGACGAAACTTCTTCTGGATGTGGCTACGCCTTCATTCTCCCTGTCCGCCAATCAATCCAGTCGGTTTCTTGCATTGCAACGTACTTCGAACGGGCGGCCACTTCAGGCAGTGGCCACTCCGTTGCCGGAGACTCTCCGTCGATCGGGTGGCGATCTGATGCTGCTCGTCACCGACCCCGAAAGATCATTCAGTTTCCCCGATGACGCGCTCGATGCGCTTTATCACTTCACCCCAGCTGAGACCGAAGTTGCCAATGGCCTGTTGATGGGCTATTCGGCCGAAGAGATCGCCTGTCTACGCCGCGTCTCCGCTGCCACTGTACGCCAACAAATCAAGAGCATGTTGAATAAGACCGGCGCCACCCGACAGACCGAAATGGTCCGGCTCTTCATGACATTGCCCAACGCCCCTGTCGCCGCACAGTAATTTTTCATCCGCATATACCGTTTGGTAGTTGTAGCCGCGAAAAGCTGCTGGCTACAGTAATTCCGTATTCATTCCGGTTCCACGGTGTCCCCAGCGGAGAAGCCCACAAAAATATCTCCCATTTGGGGGATAGCGGGGCGGTGGAACAGGTGGGATTCTGCCGTTAAATATTGATTTGGTGGGCAACTTAGTTTCCGCGTCGGTGCCTTTCTTGCTGACGCAATACGCAAAAACGGGCGGTTTGTGAGGCGGCGATATCGTCGCCCTGACTGGATTTGGTGCGGGCGCAACGTGGGCGGGCTTGCTCTGCCAATGGTAGGACAAAGGTGCATCATTCAAATCTAAAATCTGCGGACATGGATCTCGTACAACTGGACAGGGTGAGGTCAGAAATTGAGGCCGAGTTTCCACGGTCCGCTTCACCGAACCTAATGTCACCCGAGGCGCGAGCAGGTGCAATCGAGCGCGGTGTACTTGCGTTGTATCGCTGGTACACCGCTCATTCACAAGCCCACCGAAACTGGCATCCCGACACCTGTATCGACTGGCGCCAGATTCGGCGTGATCATTCAACCGCCGTCCACACCGTCGTCGAAGGTTTCTTCGCCGTCGAACAATATACGCCGGACTACGTAAGTCCCTTGATCAAGATACTCCGGAGGTCTTATGGTCGTTCGCAATGGCATTTGCGCTGGGGAGCGGAAGAAGAGCGGCATGCCGATCTGTGGCGCAATGCCGTACTGGCCCTTGGGCAGCGTAATGAGCGCTGGATAAGAGATTACACTGACATCCTCCGCACCAAGGAGTGGCGCCTACCCTGGGAATCTCCGTTACATATGGTGTTCTACCAGTTGATCCAGGAGCGTGCGACCCAGGTCAGTTACCTTAACCTAGGACTTGGAGCGAGCGGTCGGCTGCCGCGCCTGCCGACTCCTCGCGACGACAAACTCGCCGATATCTGCCATATCATCGCAGCGGCAAGCCGCCCATTATCACTTTTTCTGCGAAATCGCGCGGCTTGTACTTTATTACGACTCTGAAAGAGCGCTCGACGCTTTCGTAGAAGTGCTGCGGATGTTTACGATGCCTGGCCGAGACATCATTCCTGACTACGACCGCTTTGGCGAGGCTCTCCAGGCGGCCGGCCTGTTTGGCAAGAAGATTCACTACCGGGACGTGGTGCAGGTCGTTCTCGATTCGCTTTCTCTTCCTGCGGTACGAACTCTCGAGGCCGGGGTGCGCAGGCTCAGGGAGATCCCCGATATGGAACATGGCAGGCGCACTTCGGCACTGCTCGACACTTTAAATGTACGGGCGCTTGAGGCAAAGGTGCATTTGCTGTTTGAGCGCTATCAGACACACCTTAGTCGCGCGGGCCTTAACCAATTCTTCGAGTCGGGTTGGGAGCGCGCATGGCACCTTAGGAGGTCATAACGTGGTCACAACAGCAAATCCTATTTGCATGGCCCTGGACGACTTTTACGAAAACGTCGGGGCGTCGGACGCGAGTCGCGAGTTGCAGGCCCTTCGCTCTCGGTTGACTCTGGAGAGAAGCCAGCATGGTCCTGACGATTGGAGGACATGGTGTGATCAAGTGTCAGACCACATCGCCTTGGAAATTCTTCTGCAGGATCCCTACACCCGGGATGCGCGGACAAAGCCATCGGGGTATCCCGGTGATGCGAGAACTCTGGATTATGTTTATCTGCGCCGATTTGGAGACCAGCAGATAAGCCCGCTAGGCAGAAACCTCTTCGAAGTCACCACCGGCGTGCCCATTGCCGCGGCGGTACGCGACCGCTGCCACCACCTTGCCACGATCATTGCTGAGCAGATCAGCAGGTCCGGCCGCAACGTCAACGTGACTTCTATAGCGTGCGGACATGCGCGGGAGCTGGACTTTTTGCGTCCAGACTTGGCTGAACGTTTCACCTACTGGGGCGTGGACCAGGACAAAACCACGGTGCTCGATACATCAGCACGAATAGGCTCGACGTTTGGTCGCTGCGATGTCGGCTCAGTCCGGGCCATTCTCTCCGGCGCCTTGGCGTTGCCGCAGGCGGATTTGGCCTATGCGTCCGGCCTGTTCGACTATCTGGAAGACCAGATTGCCGTCATGATTCTCCGCAGGATGTGTGACAGCATTCGGCCAGGAGGGACTGTCGTAGTTGCGAATCTGACTCCAGAAAATGATGAGATTGCCTTTATGGAGGCAATTATGAAGTGGTGGATGCATTATCGGGATCCGGATGCGCTGGATGCCCTGGCGCGAGCGGCGGGACTGGCCCCTGAACGCTTCACCCTGGAAACCTACACCCGGAGTGCCGGCCGAGTGGCCTGGCTTCAGATCACGCGCAACGAAGGGCAGCAGCATTTTCCCGTTCAGGCAGAGGCAACTGCAGAGGCAATATGACTGCGAACCTGGCGGAGCTACAGCGTGACATCGACACCGTGGTCAACGCCCGCAGAGCGGCAGCAGGAGAGCGGGACATTCGCCATGCTCAGTTTTTTTTGTTCCTCTGTCGTGTCACCGAGCTTCTTGGGCTTGGGTTCGCGGTTTGGCGCTTGAACCCGTTGGCTCCCATCCTGATCGCCCTTGCTCACGTGGGACGCTGGGGCTTAGCCCACCAGATTTTCCACTGCAGCTACGATCGGATTAGAGGCTGTCCGGACTGGCTGCGGGGTGGAAGGTTCGCGCGCGGATGGCGTCGGTACTGGGACTGGTGTGACTGGATCGTCCCCGACGCCTGGCAGCACGAGCACAACGTTCACCACGTGAATACGGGTGGCCCGCGAGACCCGGACATCGTTGAGGCGAATGTTGAATTTCTTCGCCGCTCCCGTATGCCTCGCTGGCAAAAGGCGCTGGTTGCGATCCTGATTATGTGTACCTGGAGGCTCTCTTACTATGCGCCCAGCACACTGATACAGTTACGCCGCAAGGAGCAAGGACAGGAACCAACGATATATGAAATTACTGGCGTTCTCATGTTCGCGGGGATGTTCAACCCGATGAGGGAAGAAGGCCGGGACTTCTGGCGGAGATGCCTCATACCGAACGGTATCCTGCGCTTCGCATTGATTCCGCTGTGCGCGCTACCATTCGGCCTGACCGCGGTTCGGAACCTTTTCATCACGCAGTTGGCGGCCGAAGTTCTAACAAATGTCTACACGTGGGCGCTTATTGCGTCATCACATACGGCTGACGATCTGCACAGGTTTGATCACGTGCCGCACGGAAGGGGGGAATGGTATCTCCATCAGTTACTCGGCACGGCAAATTACGCCCATGGTTCATCGCTGATCGCGTGGCTGCAGGCTTGGGTAAATTACCAGATTGAACACCATCTTTGCCCGAACCTGCCTCTATTGCAGCTGGAAGGGATGCAGCCGGAGATCGAGCGCATCTGTCGGGACCATGGAATCTCCTACGTCCGACAACCGCTTCCACGGAGATTCGCCAAGATGTTTTCGATCATGATTGGCGATGCGAGAATGCGGCAGCAACTCGCCTGCCCGAGACCCGACTCTGCCTGAATCGAAAACTGTATCGACGGCCCAAGTGGTACAACGCGGCAGGCGATTTTGGCCGGGTTTCCTGGCATTTGAAAACGGGTGGAGAACCACTCGCATCGACAAATACTTGTCGTCCGCTCTTGCCGCCGTTCAAGGGGATGGCCGACTTGATATCGACTGCATCGCGGGCTATAGAACACCTGGCTGCGAAGGTGCGGACAGTATATCGGTGACACATGATTCGCGAGATCGGCCTGCCTCCCCGAAGAGCACTTCTCCAGGATCCGCACACCCCTCGAGGCAGAATCGGGCCTTTGAATTTCTGACATGTTGAAGCCCTATCAACGTCGACACGCCCGTCGCCAGACGAAACAGCTGGCCCACAGGCGAAGGGAGTATCCAATGAACTACGCCAAGATCGGGATCCTGGCCACACTTACCCTCGCAGCATTTGCATCAGGCCAGGCGCCGAAAAACAGAGATACGAGCCTCGTTGCGCATGTAGGCGACACCGGATTTGTCGAAGTTACAGCAGATTCCTTCAAGACTTTGGACCCGAAACAGCAAGCCCTCGCGTACTGGCTGACGCAGGCTTCCATCGCCATCGATCCGATTATCTACGACCAACTGTCGGCATACGGATTGCGCGAGAAGAGGCTGCTCGAAGAAATCGTCGCGTACCCTGAAGGTGTTCCCCCAGAGACGATGCAAAAGATCCGCAATTTTACTGAGCTTTTCTGGGCCAATCGCGGGAACCACAACACGTTCACGGCGCAGAAATTTTTGCCAGAGTTTACCTTCGATGAATTGAGCAAGGCGGCTGAAATTGCGCAACGGCACGGCGCCATGGCAACGCCGTGCGCGGACCTGCAGCCGATCACCACGCCATCGCAGCTCCGAGAAGAACTCGAGGGCTTGCATAAGCCGCTTTTCGATCCACAATTTCAGCCAATGACGACGGCGAAAAGCCCGCAAGGCGGTCAAGATATTATTCAGGCGAGTTCGAATACGTTTTACCCGGGCCTTTCGCTCGATGACCTGAAAGGCTTTCACGAGGAGCACTCGTTGAATTCTCGGGTAGTGAAGGGCGAAAACGGCCAAATGCAAGAAGTTGTGTACCGGGCGGGGACTCCGGACGGGAAAATTTCCCCGGGCCTGTACTCGGTTTATCTAAAGAAGGCCATTGAATACCTTGCGAACGCGAAAACGCTGGCCGACGCAGCACAGGCGCAAGTGATCGGGGACCTAGTCCGCTACTATCAGACGGGCGATTTCAAGGACTGGCTGCAATTCGATGTGGATTGGGTACGCAGTAACGCAACGGTTGATTTTGCCAACGGGTTCATCGAGGTGTACCACGACGCCCGAGGAGCCAAGGGCAGTTCGCAAAGTTTTGTCTCCGTCACGGACAAAGAATTGAGCAACAAGATGGGCGTGCTGGCGGCGAACGCGGCCTATTTCGAACAGAAGGCCCCATGGGACGACAAATACAAGAAAACATCCTTCACGCCGCCGGTGATAAAAGCGATTGAAACACTGATCGAAACAGGCGATTTCAACGTCTTGATCGTCGGCGAAAATTTGCCCAACAAGAATCAGGTCACGGAGAAATACGGGACTAAAAGCTTCTTGCTCACCAGCAGCGCGCGGGCCTTCAGTCGGGCATTCGGAGATGCGCTGATCGATGAGTTCGGTTCATCTTCCGGAGAGATCGCGCGGGATGAGAGATACGGAGATGAAGCGCAAGATTTGCTTACCGCACTCCACGAGGTAATCGGGCATGGGTCGGGCAAATTGAGCCCGCAACTGAAGAACGGGGCTCAGCCAGCGCTGAAGGAATATTTCTCGACCTTGGAGGAGGCTCGTGCCGATCTCATGGCGCTATGGAATGTTTGGGACCCAAAACTAAAGGAATTGAAACTGATTGGCGATCAGGACGAGGTGGCGGAGGCGATGTACGACCTCAAGGCGCAGGAGGCGTTGGCTCTACTGCAACTGGTTCCAAAGGGGGACACGCTCGAAGAGGATCATGCACGTGGCGGGCAGTTGATCGTGCGCTACATCATGGACAAAACCGGCGGAATCGAGCAGCTCAAGCGCGACGGTAAAACCTACATTCGTGTTTCGGATTACCAGAAGATGCGTCAAGGCGTGGGAATGTTGCTCGCGGAGTTGATGCGCATCAAAGCCGAGGGTGATTATGACGCGATCAAGGCGCTGGTGAATAAGTATGGAGTCCACTTCGATCCGGCAATAAGGGACGAAGTTGTGGTGCGGTACAAACGGCTGGGCCTGCCGACCAACTGGGCGGGAATGAATTCGGAGCTGACGGCGCAGTTTGGCGCGAATGGGGAGATTCAAAGAGTCGAGATAAGTTACCCGCGCGACCCTGCGCAACAGTACTTAAATTACGCGGCGATGTATGACAGCGGATTGTCGGCATCCCAAGCGGCGCACGGACGATAGAAGCAGCTTCAGGCCAAAGGTCTTTGCGCCGTGCGTGCTTCCCGTAAGTTAGCAACTGGGTGGACGCCGTCGTTAGCGGATTGTCGCCAACTCGGAGACAACCCGGAGGTGTGCGCCCTTCAAGGGGGCGTCCCCATCAAGATTGAAGGCGAAGTCGTGGGTGGGGTCGGAGTATCAGGCGGGTCGGGAGAACAAGATATTGCCATCTCGCTGGCAGCAGCGACGAGCATCATGTGGACCTGATCCTCAGGTTCGTACATTCTCCCGGCGGTCCGTGAGGATCGCCTTCAGGTTCAGAAGATTCGTGGCCCGAAGATTCGTGGCCGAAGATTCGTGGCCAGACGGGATTGGAACTTTGTCAAATTTGGGATCCACACCACTCCCATCGGGTGAACAGGATTCATGTCACCGCAGTTTGTCTCGCCTGTTCCCCAACGAAACCGCGGTTCTCGGTCTGATCCAAGTTTCGTGGGAACGAATTATGAATTTATTTTCAGATTTGTGTTACCCGGATGACGACCTATAAGGCATCCCGCATGAGGGCCGAGGTAGCTTCCCCCGAAACCTCGCTATCACGGATCCCGAGACTCCTGAATTCCTTGCAGCATGCTGCCGCCGTAAACGCCACACCCCCAAAAAAACACCGCCACCCGCAACACTAAGTGCACATAATCTGGATCTGAATACCGTGACCATCGCCTTCACGACCCCTTCCGTCACCGTGACGGGCAACCGTTGCCGCGTTTCCCTCCGCGGACAGAATCCCTATGCCCTCACAAACCCGGTAAGCAGGCCGCGCCTTACTTACGATTATCCCGATCACCCACCTGCCCACCGGCTTAGTGCGCATAGTGCGCTGAGTGCGCACGTTTTTCCAAAAGCTTTCCCGCCACCGGAGGCTGACACGCCGCCGAACCACAACCATCACTCCATGCGCATGAGCTCGCCACCTGCCGCCGTCGAGGACACCGGCCCGTGCGGGCTCAGACTCAGCAGATCATTGCGTGATGATCAGGAGTACGCCCAGGCGTCCTCATAGGCTGCTGTTCTTTGACAACCTGTTACATCGAGGACCTGAACGGCGGCCCCGCCCCCGCGGCGAGGACTCTCCTTCATGCTCAAGAGACCGCCTCGCCCTATCTCTCTCATGCGGCAGGGGGCTCAGGGTGCTTCAGGCCCGCACTTGGTCCGCCGCGCCCTTCAGACCCGCGAAGCTCCTTTCGCGAAACCAGGCACTCGGGAGGATCGGGTATGGAGTAGCAAACGCGACCGCCCGCATAGAAAGAGGGCTTGTGACGCACCTCCCTTCCCGGCACGCAACCAGCGCCGCTGACCCGGCCGCGCCTCCGACGGGTGTGCTGCTCGCCCCGGAACCACTCCATCGGCCAAAGGAGCCCCAGCCCTCTCTACGATCCGTATGCGGCCAACACGCGCTCTACGCCCTCGCCGGAGAAGCCGTGCGCAACCTGGCTCACCATACCGAGGCCCACTCCAAGCCTATTCTCCTGCTGTGGCTCGCCACCTTTCCTCCCGGGAGGAAACTCAGTGCGCATAGTGCGCACATTTAAGCCATTTCCCGAACCCGATGAGCCAAAGCCGGCCAAAGCAAAGCAGCGCACAGGCCGCGCGATCGTCAACGGCGCCGCCGTCATAGTTGTCCTTGCAGTGGCTTCGCTCCCACGGCACGCCGGGGCAGGCGGAATGGCCCCGTTTCGCGGTACTGGTCCTATGATCACTTCAGGATCTCAATTGGTGCGGATTGATGGCTGCTCTGGCTTTTTCGCAAGTTCCATGCCGCTCGTGCTTCGGTGCTGCAAAGCGCCTTGTTGCAAAAGTTTGTCGCCATTCTGCGCCGGAGCAATGAAAGCGCGCTCCAGGACGAATTGAAAGCTTCAACCCGGATCCAGTGCCATCGATGAAAGTTTCCTCTTTCCCGCAATTCTGGCTACAAACCGGCGCCCATCTGTGCAGGCACTGCCGTAAACAAAATCGAAGGGAATTTGAAGAAGCCTGATACAAAGGATCTTCAGGATGCCACCGGGTTTCGATGTATGGATCGGCAGTGATTCCATCGACAAGTGGCGCGTTTCGCTAAACGGTGTTCCAGATCGAGGATGCTCAGTATGAAATTCCCCTCAATCGTCTTCCGCCTGCCCATTGTAGTAGGTGGCGCACTCAGCATCATTTGCATTCAGTCCGCAACAGCTCAAACAGCGGTGTCGCCGCAGAGCATGAAAGTACTGGGCGAGGTCGACCCCCGCTTCGTCTCCTACAATGTGGAAGCCGTTGAGGTAACCGGCGGCCGCTTTTGGGCACCATACAAATCTGCGGCGCAAAAATCTGCTGGCGCCGGCTCCAACACGCATTCCGGCAATCAGCCTGCCGGTCTGGATAGCAGCCTCTTCCAATACCGCCCGCCCATCGACCTCTCGAACACGAAGCTCCGTAAACTTGCTGCTGCGCTCGGTCCAGCTTACGTTCGCGTCAGCGGCACCTGGCGCAACGGCACGTACTTCCAGAACAATGACGATCCGCCGCTGAAAACTGCGCCTGAAGGCTTCAATGGCGTCCTCACGCGCGCGGAGTGGAAGGGTGTGGTCGACTTTGCGAAGGCCGTCAATGCCGAAATTGTTGCCTCTGTCGCTACAAGCGCGGGAACGCGCGATGCGAACGGCGTCTGGACCGCTGTGCAAGCCAAGCCATGGCTCGACTACACGCAACAAATCGGCGGTCATATAGCGGCAATAGAGTTCATGAACGAACCCACCCTGCTCAGCTTCGGCGGTGTGCCGAAAGGCTACGACGCCGCCAGTTTTGGTAGAGACGCAAAGATCTTCGGAGCTTTTCTGCGCCGCGAGTCTCCGACAACAATCTACCTGGGACCGGGTAGCGCGGCCGAAGGGCTTCCGCTCCCGTCAATGCCGGGTGGACGGCGTTTCGAGATTGTTTCAACCGATGACTTGATGAAGGCCACGGGCCCGATATTTGATGCCTTCTCTTATCACTTCTATTCCATGCCGTCGCACCGCTGCCTGGGGGAGAGCGGCGCTGATCCCAAACAAGTGCTCAGCTCTGAGTGGCTGGACCGCGACCTGACGGTCTACAACTTCTACGCGAAGGAGCGTGATACATATCTTCCAGGCAAGGATCTGTGGCTCACCGAGACAGGAGAGGGATCGTGCGGAGGGGATACCTGGGCTGCCCAATTCGCCGACAGTTTCCGGCTGCTGGACCAGTTCGGTAGCCTCGCGCAAAAGAGCGTGAAGAGCATCATGTATAACACGCTGGCAAGCAGCGACTATGGCATGCTCGACGAGGAAACCCTGGAACCGCGCCCCAATTACTGGGCTGCTCTTCTGTGGAAGCGTACCATGGGAACTCGATCTCTGGACCCTGGGTTTATGCCGGCAAAGAATGTTCGCGTCTACGCGCAGTGCATGAAAGGTTCAAGCGGCGGCGTGACTCTCATGGTTCTGAACATGGACAAGACTTCCGAAGCATTGCTCAAGCTGCCAGTCGCCGGAAAACGCTACAATCTCTCGTCGCCGGATGTCTTCAGTCATTCCGTATTGCTCAATGGCAGGGAATTGAAGGCAGAGCCCGATGGAACCGTCCCTACCATCGAAGGAGACGCGTCAAAGCCGGGAGCAACAAACTTTCCTCCATTGTCCATTACGTTCGTGGAGATGCCTTCAGCCGGTAATGGACAGTGCGTGCGGTAAATGACAGTTGGATCGGGCAAAAATGCTGTCGAACTCGTACATGGAGGTCGATTCGGCACGAATGGAAGGAGGCACTCGACTTTCAAATCAGAGTAGACGGCGATCCAATTGTAGCTGTTGTGCGGGGTTGGGGTACGTCCTGTCACCTGGTTGCGTGTCGCCTGGTTGCGATTTATTACCATTGCTTGAGCAGCTGGTGAGTGGGTATAGTCGGGAGTTCCGCCGACCTTAACAATCAGCGGCGTGCAGACCTCCTGAAAGGCACTTCCAATGAGGTACTCAGAGATCGGGATCCTCGTGCTCGTGGCATGTTCGATTGCAGCACAGGCACAATCCAAATCATCTAACCGCTGCTCCGCCCTGAAGAGCGTAACGCTCACGGGAGTCGAGATCACGAATGCCGAGCCGGTTCCGGCAGGGAAAACGATTGCGCCTGCCTATCCGGGGGCATCGGCAGTCGGACCCCTCCCCGCGCATTGCCGCGTTGACGGCATGATCAACCGCCGCAAGGGAGCTGATGCGATGGAGTTCGGCATCGGTTTTTCTGTAGCTCTTCCGGAGCCGAGCGCCTGGAACGGTGACTTCATGATGCAGGGCGGCGGAGGCGGCAATGGTGTCGTAGCCTACCCGACCGGTGCAAGCTACACAGGAGACAAGCCGGCGCTCTCTCGCGGCTTCGCTGTTGCAAGCACGGACTCCGGACACAAGGCGAAGACCGGCGGCTTCGATTTCACCTTCATGCGCGACCAGCAGGCTTATCTGGATTTCGCATACATGGCAAACGCCGAGGTCGCGGGAGTGGCCAAGCAAGTCATCGACCGCTATTACGGGAAGGGTGCGGCCTATTCCTATTTCGTCGGGTGCTCCACAGGCGGGCGAGAGGGCATGATCCTGTCGCAGCGCTTTCCGACGGTGTTCAACGGGATCGTGTCAGGCGATCCAGCAATGCGTACAGGTCTGTCAAACCTCGCGATTGCACAGTGGATTCCAGTGGCCTACAACCAGGCGTCGCCAAAGGACTCGTCCGGGAAGCCGGAGATCGACAAGTTTCTGACTGATACGGATCGCAAGGTGTTTATCGACGGCCTGATGAAGCAGTGCGACGCGCGCGATGGTGTGGCGGACGGCATGATCTTCGATCCAATCGGGTGCGACTTCGATCCTGCGGTGCTCGCATGCAAACCTGGGCAGGCCGACTCGTGCATCGCACCTGAAAAAATCGCGGCTATCAAGAAAGCGTTTGCAGGGCCAAGGAATGCGTACGGAACGCAGGTCTATCCTGGCTTCCTCTACGATGCGGGTATTGCTTCAAAGACTGGCATACCCGGTTTGCTGGCGTTGAGCAAGAATGGTCTATTTGGTCCGTACACCGCCGCCACTGAACTCGACGTGGATGCCGCAGCGCTGCACGCGTCTGATCCGCTGGTTGAGCCGGCGTCGACGAACCTTTCTACGTTCTCGCAAAACGGCGGGAAGCTGATCTTCTTCCACGGCGACAGTGATCCGTGGTTCTCACCGCTTGACACGCTCGGATACTACAAGTCGCTGGCGGCGACAAACGGCGGAGCGGACAAGGTGGCCGAGTGGAGCCGGATGTTCCTTGTGCCAGGAATGGCTCACTGCGGAGGGGGCCCATCTCTGGACCACTTCGACATGCTCAGTGCACTCGTTGGGTGGGTTGAGAAGGGCACAGCGCCCGAGTCCGTCGTTGCTACCGGCGCGGCGTTTCCCGGACGCAGCCGCCCTCTATGCGCCTTTCCCAAACACGCGCAGTACACCGGAAGCGGAGACACCCAAGCGGCCCGAAACTTCCAGTGCCGGTGAAGACCCACAGCTTCCGCGATAGGTTCGCGTATGACTTGCATCCGACGCAGGTTTCAATCCCCAACACTGCGTTGTTCCTGCGGTGTTCGACGGTGCGGGCTTGCCGGCAAAACAAATAATGCGCGGCCATATTGACGACGCTGGAGGAGGTTGTTTGAGAACAAGATTCGAAGTTCACAGGAGAGACGAATGATGCGGTCATGCATTGGAGTCCTGCGCCCGGTTTCTGCATTTGGTGCGCTATGTGTTGGGCTGTGCGTTCACGCGCAGCAAGCACCGCAGCAACCCGCAGCACAGCCGCCGAGGGCCGCGATGCAAATGCCTGCTCCCAGACCCAACGACACGCTGAAGTCGGTTGAGGTGGAGCCCGACCGGCATGTTCGGTTTCGCATCTGGGCGCCGAACGCCACCGACGTGAAGCTGCATGCCGAGGGCCCGGAGGCCACACCGGGAATAACTCCGCAAGAGACCAACAAGTACATGGCTGGTGTGCCCCTGACCAAGGGGGATCAGGGCGTCTGGGAAACGACGATCGGTCCGATCGAACCTGGAGTCTATCGCTACACCTTCACGGTAGATGGCGTGAGCACGACAGACCCACGGAACCCACTCACCTCGCAATCGCTGACCCACGCGTTCAGCATGTACGAAGTTCCCGGTGCGGACTTCATGGAGTACAAGGCGGGCGTGCCGCACGGCGCAATCTCAACGGTCTACTATGACTCGTCTGCCACAGGCGGCGAACGTCGCATGCACGTCTACACACCGCCGGGCTATGAGAACGGCAGCGGGAGATTTCCTGTGCTTTACCTGCTTCACGGGGGAGGGGATTCTGATGACTCGTGGCCTACGGTCGGCCGCGCAGGTGCGATTCTCGACAACCTGATCGCCAGTGGGAAGGCTGTTCCGATGCTGATCGTGATGCCTGCCGGCCACGTCTCCACGGAGTTCCGTCTGACGCCAGGCGTGCGCATGGGCCACGACGCCTTTAATGATGACCTGGTAAAGGTCGTGCTGCCCTACATCGACGCGCACTATCGTACCGCCGCGGACCGCGACCACCGTGCTATTGCCGGGCTCTCGATGGGTGGTCTTCAGGCACTGAATATCGCGCTCGATAACTCAGCGGATTTCGCCTACGTAGGCATGTTCAGCTCCGGATGGTTCCCCAACTCGATTAAGGAGGAGCAGGACACGGACGTGGCGCAGTACCGCGCATCGGGCAAGCCGTTTCGCGTGTTCTGGGTGGATGCGGGCAAGTACGACATCGCGCTTCAGAACAGCCATGCGACCGTTGCCATCCTGAAAGATGCCGGAATCAACGTGGAGGAGCACGAGAGCGGCGGCTTTCACGCATGGCCCAACTGGAGAGACTACCTGCATCAGTTCGCGGCGTTGGCCTTCAAGTCGTCTGAGGCGCACTAGAGTGCATCCTCGAACCCAGCAACGTCAGCGTGAGTGTCAGTCATTCTCGTTTTTCTTGGAAGAGTCGCAAGAGCCAATTCACTTTGGAGCGGAAGGATGAAAACTCGCGTGACGAGAACCATCGAGTGCATTGCCGCCTGCAGCGGAGCACTCCTGTTTGCCTCAGCGCTACACGCTGCAGGTGCTCAAGAAGCCACAAATCTTCCTTACCTGAATCCACTGACCTGGTGCGCGCTGCCGGAATAACAAGAATTGCACTGATGAGAGTGAGTCACGCAATTTTGAAGCAACTGATTGCATAAACACGAGAGGAGAAGCAATTCATGGCGAAGTCGAAGCAGTCTATTGTTCTCACGCGGCGTGAGGCGCTGCTGCTGTCCACTACAGCCGGGTTGGGGGCAGCGCTGGGTAAGCCTCCCTTCGGCTCTGACAGTGTGAAGACAGGCGCGCACCAGGAGCCAGGGAATGTGTCGACGCCGCCAACGGCGGTGGCGAAGACGCAGTACGGTAAGGTGCGCGGGTTTGTAGATGGCGGCGTGCTGACGTTCAAGGGTGCAGGTCTCGGTGAATCACCGCCTGAATATCTTGGGTTCTTCGATGCCTCGGAGATTGGCGGTTCAGCATATGAGGATTCGGCGAACGTTGGGATGACGTCCACGTAAAACCGCCACCACCTTCGGGAATACACTAGCCAGCTTGAGTATCGGTCGCGGCCCGGTGTACTGGGTCCGCCAAAATCAAGACCCCGAAACCGCGAAACCATTCCTTGAGGCTGGGGAAATGCGGTGGCGGGTTACCTATTCACCCTGGCGAGCGCTCACTCCAGATAATGGGTGTAAGCTGTCACCCCATTAACCACCTGGCCGTGTTGACAGATAGTTTCCATGGATATTATATTAGTTTCCATGGACACTACTTCAAGAGCGCAGGCAGTACTCGAGCTAGAGAGCCACCTTGGGTACTGGCTCAGACGCGTCTCCAACGCAGTCTCAGGGGCGTTTTCTCGTGCTCTCCACGAGAAGCAGACTTCCGTTGCGGAATGGGTGCTCCTGCGGGAACTTCATGAGCGCGGACAAGCTGCGCCAGGTGAGTTGGCCGACAGTCTGGGATTCACCCGTGGCGCAGTTTCTAAAATCGTCGACAAACTCGACGCAAAGGGCTGGGTCCGAACGGATGCAAAAAAGGGCGACAGCCGCTTCCGTCTGCTTTCTCTCACGGGGGCAGGACGCCGCAATCTCCCCGTCCTAGCTGAGATTGCCGATCACAACGATGCACGCTACTTCGATTGTCTGAGTGCGCAAGAGAAAAACGTTCTTCGGGAACTGCTGATCAAACTTGCAGATCACAACCACATCAACGATGTCCCAACTGAATAAGGAGCAATCTCATGAGCAAAGCAATCGATAAGCTAATGGAAGCTATGAAATTTGCAGAAACGAATCGTCCCCGCGTAGGTGGCTTCCCATACCTGGCAGAAGTTCTGCGAAAAGCTGGCGTGACCACCAATGTATGGTCGCTGCCATCCTGCCAAAGCCTCTTTCTGACGCAGGAGGGTCCAGTCGTCATGCAAGGCGCACCCTTGGTCAATGGCGCTGTCGATGTACCCGCCTTCGATGAGGAGGCTCTCATCAAAGCGCTTCGCGTGGATCAGGCCGGCGAAAGCACGTTCCAAGAGTTCCTGAACGCTTCGTGGCGAGCGGGTGTCGTGAGCTACGATGTCGATCTGGAAGCACGGACAGTGGCCTACCAAGGCTGCAATGGCGAGGAGTACATCGAAGCCTACCCAACAGTTATCGTCGCCTCGATGTGAGCTTAATCCAGCCGAGCAGGATCAAAGGCCACTCAGGGTTTACGTCGAGACTGAAGAAGAGCACCGCCGATCCCTTCGCATCGTTCAGCTCGCCGGGCGATGGCTCTTCTCGTTCTTTGCATTCGCTGCACGGGAAAGATGGAAAGACAACATCGGAAGGGGCTTCGCCCCATCTTGTTCAACCCATGTAGTGCCCCGGCTATGCCGGCGCGAGGGGCACCCGTCCAGGGGCACCCGTCCTTGTCCAGGGGGACAGTAAAGGTCAGAATCCTCGGCTTCCACTTCGACAGGGGCCTCAGCCTTCGAAGCTTGCTCTATTCCTCGCGGAGGACTTGCAGCGGCTTTTGGCCCAGCATGCGGAAGCTGGCCACCCAGCCGGTCGCTGTGGCCAGTACGGCTGTTCCCACGAGTGCGATCGCCGTCGCCAGCCACTCTATATGAAAGGCCACATCCAATCGATGCAATAGCACCCGGGAGAGCAGGTTGGCGAAAATCACACCGACAAACCCTGCGAGCAGGCCGAGCACAATGAACTCCACGCTGAAGACGGCGGCGATGTGGTTCCGCTTCGCACCCAGGGTCTTCAGCACGACAACCTCGCGCACCCGGCGAAATTGGGTGCTGGCAATGCTCGACGCAAGAATGACTGCGCCCGCGAGGATCGAAAAGGCCGCCAGGAAGCGAACTACAATGGTGATCTGCTGCACTACTCCCTGGATGGTCTCAATCACATCGGCTATGTTGATCACCGTCACCGTGGGGTAGGCGTTAAAGAGTGCCCGCTGCACCGCTCCCACCTGCCGCGGGTCGACGTGCACGGCACCATACCACACTACGGGCAGACCCGAGAGAGCCCGCGGCGTAAGGATGAATTCGCTGCGCGCATATACGTGCTGGCCATTGTGACGGATGACTGCCGTGACCGTGGCCGGTATGGTTCTTCCATTGGAAGTAAAGACAATTCGGGAACCGAGATGCAACTGAAGCCGCTGCGCAATATGCTCACTCACGGCGAGCGATTGCCCATCGTCCCTGTCCCACCAGGCCCCCTGCGCCATGGTCGATCCGACCGGCAGCTCCCTCGACCAGGTGAGGGACACGGTCTGGAGCAGGCGCTTGGGATAATTTTTCAGTTTGAGCCCTTCGGCGGCAGTGCCATCCACAGAGATGATCCTCCCGGCTACCGACGGAAGCGTCTCCACATCGCCCTCAACCGCCGGCTGCTGCGCCAACAGATGCTTGACGCCGCTCAGTTCCTTGCTGCTGATATCGACCAGGAAGACATTGGGCAGGTTAGGACCTGACGTCAGCTTCATCTCCCCGATCACGCCATGCTGCATGAGAAAGACGGTGAGGATCAGCATCACGCCGGTGCCCAATGCGGCCAGCACGGCGGCGGATTGATTGCCTGGGCGGTACAGGTTTGCGAGCCCATGGCGAACGGCGGATTGCAGATGGATGCGGGTGCGCGACAGAAATGCGCGCAATACTCGCAGGGTCAGTGCCGACATCGCCAGGATGACGATGAGCAGCGCGCACAGAGCGCCTGCGAACCAGCGCCCGACTACGACCGAATCGGAGAGCGCGGCGGCGATGGCACCCAAGCCTAAGAGGATGACGACAGCGATGATCCATTCCGCCTTGCTCTGACGCAAACGGAGCCACCAGCTCTGCTTTGTGCCGGGCTCCTCCACCATTCTGCGCAATACCAGATTTGGCCGGACGGAGCGAATCTGTAACAGCGGAGGTAAGCAGAAGAGAACCGTGGTCAGAATGCCCGTACCTAGTCCCGCGAGCGCGGAATGCCAGGGGAGACGAAGATCCAGGCGCAAGGGCAAGAACTTTCCCAATAAGGCGGGGAAAACCCACTCCACGCCCAGGCCCAGGCAAACGCCAATCAGTCCACCGACTAAGCCGAGCAGGACCGTTTGGAAGAGATAGATGCGCAAGATGTCCGAGGACCGGGCGCCGATCGACTTCATGATGGCGAGCACTTCGACGCGTTGCTGCAGATGCGCGCGCATGGCCATGGCCACACCGATCGCACCGAGCACCATGGCTACCAGGCAGATCAGGCTGAGCAGGCCCGTCGAACGCTTCAAGCCGTCGGTTAACGCGGGGTTGCTCTCTCGAAAGTCGGTCACCTGCGCGTCGGGTAAAACTTGTTCCAGGCGGGCGCGCACCTGGGCGATGTTGCTGTTACCGGCTGAGAGTTTGAAGAGGAAGCGTTCGCCGGAACGGCTGCCTTGCTGCAGCAGTCCGCTCTTTTGGAGCGCGCTCTGGGTCATCATGACCCGCGGGCCGAGGCCCATGCCCGAGCTCATGCGGTCCGGTTCGCGGACCAGGATGGCTGCAATGCGGAAGGTATTGTCGCCGATCTTAAGGGCTGCCCCTACTTGTGTGTGCAGGCGAATGAGCAGGTCGTCGGCTACCACGACCGTCGAATCCGTGAGCACCTGGCGGAGATCGCCTGCCGGCTGCAGATCGACTGTGCCGTAAAACGGATACCGGTTCGGATCTACTGCTTTGAGCGAAACCAGCAGCGGCACCGGATCACCTGGCGAGGACACCATGGAAACGGTATCCGTCACCTGGGTCCGTTGGACGCCACGCGAGGCCATTACGTTCAGCTGCTGTTCTTCTTCCTGGGTCGGCTGGCGAAACATGCGGGCGGAGAGATCTGCCGCCATGATGGTGCGCGCCTCGCCCAGGAGCGTCTTCTGAAACGAATCGCTGAAACCCCGTACTCCCGTGAGTGCGGCAACCCCGATGGCGACGGAGATAATCACGAACAAGAATTTCGCTCGCGAGGCTTTTAATTCACGCCAGGCGATCTTCGCGGCGGAGGTCCAGGTTAGCGACGGTTTTTGATCGGTACCCATATCAGTCCAGCCTTTGCATGGTGTCTTCGACGATCATGCCGTCACGCAGAACGACGCGGCGATCGGCGTGGGACGAGACTTGCGCATCGTGGGTCACCAGCACCAGGGTCGCGCCGCTGGTGCGGTTTCTTTCGAGCAAGAGATCGAGGACGTGGGCGCCGTTTTCGGAATCGAGATTGCCGGTAGGTTCGTCGGCAAAGATGATGGGGGGTTGCATTACGAAGGCGCGGGCTAACGCAACCCTTTGCTGTTCACCGCCGGAGAGCTGGATTGGGTAATGATGGATGCGATCTGCGAGGCCGACACTGCGCAGCAAGCCGGCTGCCGTGGCGCGGCCGTCTCCTCCGCCGTTCAGTTCGTGAGGCAACAGAACGTTCTCCAAGGCAGTGAGGGTGGGGATGAGTTGGAAGGATTGAAAGACAAAGCCTAGTTTTCGGCCGCGCACTTCTGCCAGCTTGTCCTCAGGCAGACGGCTTATCTCGATGCCGTCGATCAGGACTTCGCCTTCGGTGGGAGAATCCAGGCCTGCCAGGAGTCCCAGCAAAGTGCTTTTGCCGCTTCCCGAGGCACCCATGATGGCTACGAATTGGCCGGCTGGTATCAAGAGGTCAATCCGCTTGAGGATCTCGATGGTCCGGTTGCCGTTTCGGATGGATTTTTTCAGTCTGCGGACTTCAATCATTTGTAATGTCCCGTATTTTTGACAGACAGGAGGTTCGTTCGCCCTGTCGAAAAAACATCTGCAGGAAGGGTCCGCGGAACCGCAGATCCCTCCGCTCCGCTTCGCTCCGGTCCCACGGCATGCCGGGGCAGGCGAGATGACAAAGGGGAGGGGAGGCGCTTCCTTGAAAAGCAGTTGCTAAATCGAGGAGCGCCGGGGCGGGTTTGGCGAACGTGGGCCACCCGTCCGATGGCCTTCGGGTTTCTGCTGGATGCTTTAGAGTGGGCTTGTGAGATTCCGACACATCGCCGGCCTTCTGTCCGCTTGTTTGATGATTACCGCTTGCCGCTCTAAAACTGCTGAGACGCCAAGTCCTCAGCCTGTTGCATCGGATGCTGCTGCACCCGCCGCGGATACAACGGCTGCGGTGCCCGATGGGCGGCCGGTGATCGTTGCTTTCGGCGATAGCCTTACCGCCGGCTTCGGCGCGGATACTGGCGATAGCTATCCCGATTACCTGGAGAAGGACCTGAACGCGATGGGCTACCACTACCAGGTCATCAATCAGGGGATCAGCGGAAACACCACCAAGGACGGCGTCGACCGGCTCCCAGACGCATTGCGGCTGAAGCCGGTATTGGTGATCGTTGCGTTTGGCGGAAATGATGGACTGCGTGGATTGCCTATCGCCAGCACGCGGGAGAATCTCGATCGCATCGTGTCTACCCTGCTCGATTCCGGAGCGAAGGTGGTGCTGGGGGGTATCACGCTGCCGCCGAACTACGGCCCCGACTACATCCGTCAATTCAACCAGACGTATGCGCTGCTGGCGGCCAAGTATCACGTGCCGATGCTGCCATTTCTGCTCAAGAACGTGTATGGAGTTGCGGGCGGAATGCAGGCGGACGGCATCCACGCCACAGACCAGGGGAATGCCCAGGTGGCAAAAAATCTGCTGCCGCTGATTGTGCCCGCACTCAAGAAATGAAGACATCAACCCAGGACCACAATGGGTTGAAAGAGGGTGCCGGCCACGCGCCGCACAATCGCCACCAGGTCACGCTGGCCGGCGAACACCTTGGCCAGCGGAGCAGTGGAGAACTCGGGCAGATTCACCGCATTTCCGTTGCGCAGCCGGCCGGCAATCCAAAGGTCGGCGGTGGTCGCAGGCAGTTCCGGCAACAGGGTTCGGGGGTGAGGCAAACTTTGCTCCAGCGTTCCGGCAGCCGCCTGGGCAGCTAATTCCTCCAGCGAGAGTGCCTGGCTAAGGGTGAAGGGGCCCGCGGCGACCCGGCGCAACCGCGCCAGATGAGCACCGCAACCCAGCGCGTTGCCCAAGTCGTGGGCTATCGAGCGCACATAGCCTCCGGAGGAAATGCGGATCGTAAACTCGGCACATTCGCCCTGCAGTTCGCCGACGACGAACTCCTCAATCAGAAGCGACACCGGCTTCAAGACGACAGTCTCCCCACGCCGGGCGGACTTGTAGGCGGGCTTGCCATCTATTTTCTTGGCCGAGAAGGGTGGAGGAGTCTGCTCTACCTGGCCGCGAAAATCCGCGGCGGCGGTCTGGATTGCCTGGTTGGAGGGCAAAGGAACGCCCATCACCGCCGGCAAAACCGGGGTACCCTCAGCATCGTAGGTATCGGTGGCAAATCCAAACCGGATGGATCCGGTGTAAGTCTTGGGCAGAGGGCCGAAGAATTGGGCGAGGCGGGTGTACTTCCCCAGCAAAACCGGTAATACCCCGGTCGCCATTGGATCCAGAGTACCCAGATGCCCGATCGCCGATTCGCCGGTTGCGCGACGCAGCCGGGAGACGACATCGTGCGAAGTCATCCCGCTCGGTTTATCGATCACCAAGAGCCCATTCACACTCTCTACTATAGAGTTTTGGGCTGGACTCTGCCCTGGCCAGCCGCAAAGCTAGTAGCCGTTCTGTGGGCGGGACTGGACCAGGGACAGAAATTCCGCACGCGTGTTCTGCTGGTGGAAGACGCCCTGCATGGCAGAGGTCACGGTCGAGGAGTGCTGCTTCTCTACCCCGCGCATCATCATGCAAAGATGCCGGGCCTCCATGACGACGCCGACACCCTGGGGGGCAATCGCATCCTGGATGGCGTCGGCAATCTGCCGGGTGAGCCGCTCCTGTACCTGCAGGCGACGGGCAAAAACCTCTACCAGACGAGCTATCTTGCTCAGGCCAATCACCTTCCCCTTGGGGATGTAGGCGACATGGACCTTGCCGAAGAAAGGCAGCATGTGGTGCTCGCACAGGGAAAAGACCTCGATGTCGCGCACGATCACCATTTCGTCGTAATCCACATCGAAGAGCGCACCGCGCAGAATTTCCTCCGGGTCCTCCTGGTAACCCTTGGTCAGAAAGCTCATCGCCTTCGCGGTCCGCTCGGGTGTCTTCACGAGGCCATCGCGCGTGGGGTCTTCGCCTAACCGGGTGATCAACTCGGCATAGAGATCCTCGGTGGAATAACCGCTCAATCCCCTACCGACGGGAGGCTTACGAACGACTGCTGGATGTGCCATGCTTTCCCTTTCCTGCATATTCGAAAAAATTGTTCCGCGTCTCTTCCACCCTCACTCGTTCAAGGTCCGCGTGAACAAAGTGCTCCGCGAGCAGGTCGTGAATGGCGATACAAAGATTCTCGGTGGTGGGTACCTCATTGGAGAAGCGCTCATCAAAATTTAGATTGGTGTGGTCAAAACGGTCGATCACGTTGCTTTGGACGCAATGATCCAGGTCGGCCAGGTTGCAGACCATCCCGGTCACCGGATCTACCTGCCCGCCAACCGTTACTTCCACGACATAGTTATGACCGTGGCCGTGGGGATTGCTGCACTTGCCGTAGACCTCGCGGTTCTGTTGCTCGCTGTAAGCCTCGGAATAGAGGCGATGCGAGGCACTCATGACGTATCGACGCGACAAGTAAGCTCTCATGCTTCCCCGTAGTAATCGGCGAACAACTCGGGCATCTCGTACACCCTTACGCGATGCAGCTTAGCGCCCACGATTTGATTCTCCAGGCGCTTCCAGATGGCAATGGCCAGGTTCTCGGTGGTTGGAATGACTTGTTTGAATTCCGGAACTTCGAGATTCAGGTGGCGGTGATCGTATACGTCCACCACTTGGCGATGGATCACGTCTTTCAGCTCTTTAAGGTCAACAACAAAGCCGGAAACGGGGTCTACGTCGCCTTCTACGGTCACTTCCAGGGTGTAGTTGTGCCCATGGCCATTTCGATTCGCGCATTTGCCGAAAAGACGCAGGTTTTCCTCGGCCGACAAGTGGTCCGACCAGTAGTAGTGGGAAGAAGAAAACTCGGCCTTCCGGGTGAGCAGAATCATAAGTAAGCCTAGCCACGATTATATCGACCCAAGGGCTTGATATAGGATGCGGTTGACGGGCTATCTTATTCATTATTTGGCACTTGAAAATTTATTGGGATTTGGTTCACCGCTTCGTGGTGGAGTAGGCCCGGCCCTTCCATGCCACTTCGCTGCGCACCGTGTGTTGCCACCAGCTCCGCACCAGCAACAGGCAGAACAGGGGCAAAGCAAATAGGGACAGGGCGCAATCGAGCGCGGAAAAATTAGATTTCGCTACCCGGGAATAGAACCTCCACAGCACCCTTATCCAGACCAGGGCCAAGGCGTAAGGGGCTATCGGCCGGGAAAAAAAATGCCAGAGCAACCACGGTAGACCAAGGATCAGCAGGAGATCGAGGGCCTTCCAGCCGGCCATCATCACGGGCAAGGCGAATAACCGGGCGAGATTCTTCGTCCACCCCTCGATCATGGCGCCAAAGGTGCGGTACATGCGGGTGCTAAGAGCGTCGGGCGCGTAGCGAAAGCGGATGGGAAACTTTCTGCGTTTCAGCAGGAGCGCCAAATCGACGTCTTCCAGCAAGGAGCCCGACACAGCCGAGTGGCCGCCCACCTGAAAGTAGGCGTCGCGCTGAACCATGAGGAACTGCCCGTTGGCAGCCGCCACTCGCGACGAGGGATCCGAAACCTTTTCCGGGGGATAGGCGAGCGCCAGCTCGGAAAAAATCAGCGGCATGAGGGCACGTTGCCAAAGACCCGTCACCACTTGCCGCGGCGAGTAGGAAAGCATCACTACCCCTGCGTGTTGTGCTTCGTGCATGGCTCTCTGCAGGTTGCCAGGGGTGTGGATGGTGTCCGCATCCGTAAACAGGAGCCATTCTCCCTGGGATTTTCTGGCTGCGGTCCAGACGGCGTTGGCCTTGCCAGTCCAACCTGGCTGGAGGGGCTCAGGATCAAGGACGGTTACGTCTGCCAGGCCGAGCGCGATGGAGCGCGTCGCGTCGGTCGAGCCATCGTCCACCAGCAGTAGCTCCCAATCCTCGGCCACGGCAAAACCAGGTTCTGACTGGGCGAGCAACGACTCGAGGCATGGCCGCAGGACATCGGCCTCATTGCGGGCGGGCACGATGACCGAGAGACGCATCCATGTTCCTTTCAGAAGTGAGCCCTGGGACGTTTCCCAGGTGCGGGCGGTTGTCATTATTATAGGAAAGTGACCAGGTGGATTGGCGGATTGGTGTTCTTACTCTCGCTTCTGATGGCGGCGGGGTGCGACCGGGGAGACCATCCGCGGCAGATCGGCACGCCAGCCCCGAATTTTACAGTCGTTGACGGCTCCCGCAGGGTGGAGCTGAGCAGTTACCGCGGTAAGGTCGTGGTGCTCAATTTTTGGGCGACGTGGTGCGCGCCGTGTATCGAGGAGCTTCCTTATCTCAACAGGCTACAGCAGCAAATGCCGCAGATTGTCGTGCTGGGCGTGGATATGGGCGAAGACGACGGCGCCTATCGGCAATTTCTCGCTGAACATCGGGTCGCCTTCCTTACCATCCGCGATGCACAGGAGCACAGCAATGGGCTTTACGGAACGTCTCGCCCTCCGGAGACCTACGTGATCGATCGCAAGGGCCGGATTCGACGCAAGTTCATCGGCCCCCAGGACTGGACATCGCCCGAAATTATGAACTACCTTTCCCACCTGTAATGCGTGTGCGTCTTGTTATGATGGCGTCATGACGACCAATCTCGACGTTCTCTATCGCTACGAACTGCACCCGACAGAAGCTGCCATGATCGCGTTGGGCAAGGCTCGGGGCGTCTATGGGATTCGTAAGATTGTGCTCGACGAAAAGCAGAAAACGATGCGCGTGGAATTCGATTTCACCCGGCTCAACCGTAGCGTGGTGATGGAACTGCTGCGCAGCACCGGTATCGACATCGTCGAAGAAGTTCCGCTGGCAGCCCTGCCAGTGCCCGCGGCAGAGCCCGCTGTACCCTTGCCGCCGAAGTAAATCGGCTGGCAGACAGCCGCGGCCACGCGCTGACGCAGCCAGCGACGAATCAAGTACAAAAGTTTTTAAGCGTCACTCTCACTGACGCCTGAAGTCTGTGTGTCGCACCCAACTGCCTTTTCCATTTGCGGTTCCACTCTCCTCCGCTTGTTCTCCGAGTCACCAGCGTCATGCGACCGCGAAAGTGTGCCGATAGAGCTAATTGAGTGTCTAAGTCGGTCTCGCCAGGAGGACATGGCAAACCCGGACCCTGGAGCGCAATGAAGCTAGTCCTGATGAGAGCTGCGGCCTGCGAGTCGGTGCTCTTTGTGTTAGCCCTACTGGGTGCCCGAGCTCAGAGCACTCAGAGTACCCAGACCGACCTGACTTCCCTGCGGATTGAAGACCTCATGAGTATCGATGTGACTTCAGCTTCGAAGAAGGAGCAGAAGATGTCCAGGGTTCCGGCGGCCATCTTCGTCATCACGCAGGAGGACATCCGCCGCTCTGGTGCGACCAACATTCCGGACCTGTTGCGGATGGTCCCTGGACTGGAAGTGGCCCAGGTCACGGCTAGCATATGGGCGATCAGCGCGCGCGGTTTCAACAGCCAGTATTCCAATAAGCTTCTGGTTTTGATTGACGGGCGCGCGGTGTACACACCACTTTTCTCTGGAGTGTACTGGGACGCTCAGGACGTGCCCCTCGACTCGATCGAGCGCATCGAGGTCATTCGCGGGCCAGGCGCCACTGTCTGGGGAACGAATGCGGTCAACGGGGTCATCAACATCATGACCAAAATCACCCGGGAAACGCCAGGTGGAATAGCAACGGCGGAGGGAGGGACCCTGGACTATGGATCAGGGATGGTCCGTTACGGGGGCAGGCTAGGAGCTCGTGGGTCCTATCGCGCGTTCGCAGATGGGTTCGAAATGGGTTCATTCCTGACACCAGATCACCAGAATGCTCAGGATGACTGGTACCGCTTCCACGGCGGATTCCGGGTCGACGAAGAGCGTCTCCGCCAAGGATTCGTTGACCATGGAAGGGGAGGCGGTCCGAGGGAACGCGGGAGAAATGGTAACTACCATTGTCTCCCTGCAGCCGCCTGCAAATGCAAACCTTGACCTGCGCGATCGTTTTTCCGGTTGGAGTGTGCTCGGGCGATGGAAGCGTGTGCTGTCGCCCGGTTCGGAAACCACGCTCCAGGTCTATTTCGATCGCAGCAACCGTGGCGATACAACCTACGGATACGGCTTGAACACGTTCGATGTCGACTTTCAGCACCACGGAGTCTGGCGTCGACGGCAGGATTTTGTGTGGGGACTGGGTTACCGTGTGAACGCCGACATGGCCGCGCAAAAATTTCGCTTCTCGGTAAATCCACAGGCGCTGACCTATCAGATCTTCAGCGCTTTTGTACAGGACGAGATCACACTCCGCCCCGATCACCTCTACGTCAGCGTAGGAACTAAGCTCGAGCACAATTACTTCAACGGATTTAACTTGCAACCGACCGCCCGGATCACGTGGGCCCCAGAAGGCCGAGACATGGTTTGGGCGGCGGTCTCTGGCGCGCAACGAACCCCGTCGCGCGGCGAGACCGCGCTTCGTGAAAATGAAGCTGTGTATCCCGGGCCGGACAATCTTCCGATTTTGATCAGCGTATTTGGAAATCCCGCGCAGAAGAACGAGCGCTTGATCGCCACCGAAGCCGGTTTTCGCAGGGCGTGGACGGACAGACTATCGTTCGATTCGGCGCTCTTCTTCAACCAGTATCAGGACCTCCTCTCGGGGGAACCAGGAGACACGCGCCTGGAGGTGGACCCTCCGCCGGTACATCTGCTGATGCCCATCACTATCGCCAACTTGTTGCAGGGAGAGACCCATGGTATCGAGGCCTTCGCCAGCCTGAAATTGGCTGATCGATGGACGGTTAGCCCCGGGTACACATTCCTCACCATGCACCTACACCGGGACGCGACTGGCCTGGATGTGGGCACCGGTCCGGAAACCGAAGGAGGCATTCCAAACCATCAGGCTCAGTTGCGCTCGAACGTGAACCTTCCCTGGCATTGGCAGTGGACCACCTCAGCTTATTTTGTGGGACGGCTTGCCGCTCCAAAGATCGCATCGTACACCCGCCTCGACGTCAACCTGGTATGGCGGCCGTCGGACAAAATGTCGTTGGGCGTGGTGGGACAGAACTTACTCCAAGATGTTCACCAGGAGTACTCCGGCACCGGCTTGACGGTGACACCAAGCCTGGTCCGTCGCAGCGCTTATGCCAGGCTCACGTGGCGGTTCTGAATGCGCATGACGTCGTCGGATCACGCCGGCAGTGCCCTGGGCGCACGGTCCACGGGTTCCTTATCGACTTCGTTGGTCCTTCGCTGGATGGCGTTGCTCGCGTTTTTTTTCCTCTGGCTGGCAGGGGTTGGGAAAAGAACCGGGGCGCAGACATCCGGCGAAGAATACCGGGTCAAGGCGGCTTTTATTTTCCATTTTGCTCAACTCGTGGACTGGCCTCCGGAGAAGCCGCCGGGATCGGACCATTCGCTGGTTCTGTGCACTCTCGGAGAAGACCCGTTTCAGGGAATGCTGGAGGGCACGGTAGCCGGCAAAGCAATCGGGAATCGGACGCTTCGCATTCGGCACCTCGGGGAGCCACAAGAGATGCAGGAATGCCAGATAGTCTTTCTCGGGCGGGCACAAAGCAAGCGCATTCCCATGTTGGTGGCGACTTTGCACAAGGCTCCAATTCTGACGGTTGGCGAGACCGCCGGTTTTCTCGATGCGGGTGGAATGATCGACTTTCTCCTGGAAGACAACAAACTCCGCTTCGAGGTCAATCTCGATGCAGCCGAATCGGCAGATCTCAAAATCGGATCGCGGTTACTGGTCCTGGCTCAACGGGTGGTGGGAGAAAGCCATGGAAAGTGAGGGCATGATTTTCAAAGATCTGACAATTCGGCGAAAACTTGCTCTGTTGACTCTCACCTCCAGCGTCTTTGCGGTGATCCTGGCTTGCGTTGGATTCGCTATTTACGAACGGCAAAGATTTGATACCGATCTTGCAGCCGAACTCGCGACCTTGGCTGACACTCTGGGGGCAAACACGGCGGCCTCTCTGGCCTTCAACGATGCTAAGACGGCAGGCGAAATGTTGGCGGCCCTACGGGCTGAGAATCACATATTAGGCGCATGCCTGTACGACATTCACGGGCAAATTTTTGCTGAGTATCGCCGCGCCGGCCTGCGGGCTAAACTCACGATGCCATCGTTGAAACCCGATGGCGCCTACTTTGAAGCAACCACGCTCACGCAGTTTCAAAGTGTCTATCTCGACAGCGACAAGACCGGCTCTATCGCAATCGTTTCCGATCTGAGTGGCATTCGCGCCAGATTTTGGGAATATACCAAAATCGCCATCCTGGTCCTTTTCATTTCGATCCTGGCCACGTATCTGATCTCCGCGCGCCTTCTGCGCATCGTGAGTGACCCGATTGTGCAACTTGCCAGGATTGCGGGGCGGATTACTGCTGAGGAGAACTACTCGCTGCGGGCACTCGGCCAAAGTAACGACGAAAGCGGAATTCTCGTAAGGTCCTTCAACCAGATGCTGGAGAGGATTGAGCAGAGGGATCGGGCCTTACAGAACGCGAAAGACGAGTTGGAACAGCGAGTGGAACAGCGCACCGCCGATCTGCGACGAGAGGTGATGGAGCGCATCCGGGCGGAGCATGAAATGCGCGTGGCCAAAGATGCTGCAGAGGTGGCTAACCAGGCCAAGAGCGAATTCCTTGCCAACATGAGCCATGAAATCCGGACGCCGCTCAATGGCGTCATTGGTATGACTGATCTGGCACTGGACACGGAACTTACTGGAGAACAACGAGACTGCCTGGAAACTGTCAAGCTATCGGCGGATTCTCTTCTGGTGGTTATCAATGACATTCTTGACTTCTCAAAGATTGAGGCGGGCAAGATTGAACTGGAAGAGATCGACTTTAATCTGCGCAACTGCGCGGAAGAGGCCTTGAAAACATTCGCCTCGGCCGCCGACGAAAAAGGTCTGGAACTTCTTTGCGACATTGCCCCGGATCTGCCGGAACTGGCGGCGGGAGACCCAGGCCGGCTGCGGCAGATTCTTCTCAACCTGGTCAGTAACGCGATCAAGTTCACGGCTCACGGTGAAATAACCTTGAAGGCGCAGATCGATGCCGAGGACCAGGACAGCCGCGTGGTCAGGTTTACGGTAGCCGACACGGGCATTGGCATCCCTGAGGAGAAGCAGGTATTTATCTTCTCTCCCTTTACGCAGGCGGATTCATCGACGACACGACAGTATGGGGGCACGGGACTTGGGTTAACTATTTCTGCCCGGCTGGTAAAGATGATGGGAGGCAGGATCTGGCTGGAAAGCGAGCCCGGACGGGGCACTCAATTCCATTTCACCGTGCGGCTAAAGGTAAGCAGCAAGAGAGCCGAAGCGGACGTCATGGTCCCGCTCGAAACCCTGAACGGCCTGCGGATCCTGGTGGTCGACGATAACCAGACCAACCGGCGCATTCTGGACGGGATGCTGACCCGTTGGGGAGCGCAGATAACCTGCGCCGAAAGCGCAGGGGAGGCTTTATCCGAATTGGAATCGAGGTGCAAAGGCGAGCGGCACTATCAACTGGTTTTGACCGACATGCACATGCCGGGCGTGGACGGATTTGGATTGGTGCAAGAAATCCGGCGCAGACCGGAGGTATATCCGGTGACCGTCGTCATGCTCACCTCAGCTGGTCATTCCGGAGACGCGGAGCACTGCCGTGAACTAGGGATTTACTCCTATCTTTATAAGCCTGTCAGAAAGCAGGAACTGCTGGCTGCGATTCTGCGGGCGCTCGGTCATCCCCAGACCTCGTTACCCCCGGCCGCGATGCCGGCTGCGCGGCCCGCGCGAGCCACGAGCCTGCACATCCTTCTCGCCGAAGATAACCGCACCAACCAGACCGTGGCTACGCGCATGCTGCAGAAGATGGGGCACACGGTGGCCGTCGCGGCCAACGGTAAGGAAGCCATCTCACTGCTTACGACGCATGGTTTTGATTTGATCCTGATGGATATTCAGATGCCGGAGATGGATGGACTGTCAGCTACCAGGATAATTCGCGAGAGCGAGAGAGAGACGCGACGGCACCTGCCAATTATTGCCATGACGGCTCACGCGATGAAGGGCGATCGAGAGCGTTGTATCGAAGCCGGGATGGACGGATATGTCTCCAAACCAATCAGCAGACGGGAGGTCGAAGTAGCCATTGCCGGCGTCCTCGATCTGCGGGGGGAACCCGCGCCGGTCAGCGGCCTGGAAGCTAAGCCATTAGCGATAAATCAGGAGCATGCCACACCGCCTGCTGCGCCCAGCAGGATTGGCTGGAATATGGGCGAGACCCTGGAACGACTGGGCGGCGACGAAAAACTTTTTCACGAGATCATGGAAATATTTCTGGACGATGTTCCGAAACACATGGCCAGCTTACGGCGGGCCATTGCAGCGGGGGATGCAGAGGCGGTAGAAGGAGCGGCCCACACGCTGAAAGGAGAATTGGGATACCTGGGAATATCCGAGGTCTCGCAAAAGGCACGTGCACTGGAGGAGTTCGGGAGGAACGCAGATCTTCGATTCGCCGCAGACCTCTACGCGACATTGGCATCGGACCTTTCCGAACTGCTGACCTCGATGCGCGGCACGATGGGCGCTAACCCTGGCGTGGCAATGGTTGCCGGGCGAGGGCCAAGCGAATGACCGCGGCCGGGGGAGCGAATGGAAAACTTACTGAGTTTCTTCGCCCGGGTAGTTCCTGCAACCGGGTGCTGGTTGCGGAAGACGACGCAATGTTTCGCCGGATCCTGCAGAGTTGGCTGGAAAACTGGGGCTACCTGGTTACGATTGCGGAAGACGGGGCAAGAGCCTGGGACATTCTTCAACAGGAGCCCCCGCCTCAACTGCTTATTCTCGATTGGATGATGCCGGCGATGAATGGCCTGGAGTTATGTCGCAAGGTTCGAGAATGTAACCAGACCCCTTACCAATACATACTTCTCGCAACCGCTAAAGATGCTAAACAGGATTTGGTGCGGGGTCTGGAGGCGGGAGCCGATGACTATCTCACCAAACCCTTCGATAAAAGCGAATTGCAGGCGCGTTTGCGAGCCTGTAATCGAATCCTCACCCTGCAGGACGATCAGATCCAGGCCCACCTGCAACTCCGTTTTCAGGCGACCCATGATGCGCTCACGGGGGTCTGGAACAGGAGCGAGATTCTGGAAACGTTACGCCGGGAGTTGGAACGTGCAGCGCGCTCCAAAAGCGCCACCGGGCTTTTGATGCTGGATATCGATCACTTCAAAAAAATCAACGACACCCATGGACATTTGACTGGGGATGTCGTGCTGAAAGAAGTGACCCAACGCATCATCCATGCGGTGCGAGGTTATGACTCAGTCGGGCGCTACGGCGGAGAGGAGTTCGTGATCGTACTCCCCGGTTGCACGCGGGAACAGATTGAACACGGCGCGGAGAGGATTCGCTCCGCAGTGGATGACAGTCCGATCGCCGCGAATGAGTCGACGGTCTCCGTCACCGTCAGTATCGGTGCAGCTGTCACTACGGTGGAGCAACATGGCTTGATCTCGGATACGGAAATGCTTGCAGCCGCGGATAGCGCGCTGTATCGGGCAAAGAAGATCGGGCGCAATCGCACCGTCTTATCCGATTTTGTGTTCAACGAAATCAGGTAATTCGTTTGCTCCGCGCGTTCGCGTACCAGATGTTTGCGCTCCCAAACAACAGGCAGGCCACATTGACAACTACATTCAGAGCGCCTCTCGAACCTGCATATTGGCCGTGCCGGAAATTGCAAATCGCATCGAGCATGCCCAGGTAGACCATGGAACTGCCGGCTACCGCCGTCGCGATGGCCGCACGCGGATCATTCTTCATCAGCCAATGGCTCGCCAGCCAAAATGTCCCTACGATCCAGAAGAGATCGGGGAGTAGGAAGCACCACTCGAAATCCACCACGTTGGCGGGTAGGTCGTGATGATCGTTCCAGAACGAAATCCAGAAAAACACGATGGCCAACGCGGCTATCCGCTGTGTCCAGGCAAACCAGCGTATGGGTATGGTGGGGGTTTCCATTGGGATTGGCCGCGGGATCCCAGGTCTCAAAAGCGACACCTGGGGCACCCTTCTGTTTCACCCTTCGAGTGGTTGACGGGGGAGAGGACAATGGGATGTTAGCGTATTGGATCCGGATGGTGCGCGCGGAGAGATTCGAACTCCCGACCTTCTGGTTCGTAGCCAGACGCTCTATCCAACTGAGCTACGCGCGCATGCGTACCAAAATAGACTACCAAACGGGTTCGAAAACGCCAAATTACCGTCTGCCATGGGCTCTTCCTGCATCCAATCTGATCGATGGCACGCCCTTATTGGACCGGACAAATCTCCGTCTCGCTGGTTAGTTTCGCGGTTGAAATTTATCCCGCGGTTACCTCTACCCGCCCTTTCCAATTCCACCAGATTGACCGGGTGACAGGGGAGCGCATTCACTATCAAAACGTTGCCGCCGATGGTGACGAGGAGGACGACTCTGGCGCCGAGCGGAAACGAGGGGGTCTGCATATAGCATCCAAAGGACATGGCGCAGCGGACCACGTTGAAGATAAACACGTGGTCGAGAAGTCGGACATCGTCAAAGGTTACGAATACGAGAAGGGCAAGTACGCCATCATCGAACCCGATGACCTCAAGCGACTACGTATCCCCGGGAAAGACACCCTGGAGGTTGTTCAGTTTACGCCGGCCAGTGAGCTGATTTCCTCGTTGTATGTGAAGCCTTACTTTGTGGTCCCCAAGAAAGGTCCACAAGCGACGGCCTTCGCTGTCGTGCGTCAGGCGATGGTGGACACAGACATGGTTGGCATGGGTGAAATCGCCTTCGCCGGCCGGGAGCACGTGGTTGCGTTAGCCCCGCCACCCGACCGTAAGCAATCGGGCATGATGCTGTACGTGCTTCGCTTCGCGGAAGAGCTGCGCGATCCCGCTGAATACTTGGGCAAGGTTCCCGCCGTGAAGGTGGATGCTGGTCAACTCAACCTGGCTAAACAATTGATCAAGACCTATAGCCGTCCGCTGGAGCTGGATAAGTTTACCGATCACTATGAGGCCGCGGTGCGCGAGCTGGTAGAAGCCAAGCTGGCTAACAAACCGTTGCCTAAGGAAAAGCCGGCCAAGGCGCGCGGCAAGGTTGTCGATCTGATGTCCGCCCTGCGTCAGAGCCTGGCTACGAAGGATTTGCCAAAGGCTGCTAAGGCGGCAACAAAGGCCGCGCCGGCTAAACGCAAATTGAAAGTTGTGGCCGGCAAGCGGAGTAAGACGGCTTAGGCGAGCCTCTGCACGACGGCTGAAAATAGGCGGCGACGCAATCCTGGAGGACTTTCAGCCGTCCCTGCGGGACTTAATCATGTTGCGTGATGTACCCAGGACTATCGTCCTGGGCTAAGTTCAGCCGTCCCCGCTCGACAAGCTCAGGGCAGGCTCTGCGGGACTCATTAGCAAAGCTCTTCGTGCGGAGTTTTGGTTATCGCTCGGTTATTTCGCTTAGGGCTTGGAGGAAGCGATCCACTTCCTCTGCCGTGTTGTAGTGCGCTAGCCCGATGCGGAGAAAGCCGCCGTCTTTCTCTACGTCGAAGTGTTCGGTGAGATTGAGCGCGTAGTAGTTGCCGTCCCAGGTAAAGAAGCCCCGCCGGCCCAGCTCGGTTGCCAGTTGCAGTGGCGAATGGTCCGCGATGCGGATGGCGACCGTGGGACACCGTGCGTCGAACTGCTCAGGATCGCGGACGCCATAGAGTGTGAGTCCCGGCATCTGCAGGAGCCCGGCAATCAGGCGTTCGACGAGAATGCGCTCGTGCCTCTGAATCACCTTCCAGGCCGCAAGCAGGCGCGCGCGCCGGGCGGACGCGGCTGGGTCGATGCGACGCCCCAGCTCGGCGAGGTAGTCGACGCAGGCGGTAATCCCGGCAATGCACTCGTGGTTCAAGGTGCCCCATTCCCAGGAAAGGGGGATCGCGTGGGTATTGGCCGCGATCTTGTAGGGTTGCAGCCGCTTCAGGTGCTCGTGCTTGGCAAAGAGCACGCCCATGTGCGGTCCGAAAAATTTGTAAGAGGAGCAGACGAGAAAGTCGCAGTCGAGCGCGCGCACATCAATTGGGCCGTGCGGCGCGTAATGGACCGCATCAATATAGGCCATGGCTCCGACCCGGTGCGCCATACGGACGACTTCCCTTACATCGTTGATGGTTCCCACCGCGTTCGAGGCGTAACCAACGGCTACCAGCCTTGTCCGGCCGTTGATTTTCCGCGCCAGGTCGTGCATGTCCAGAGTGCAGTCCCGATCATGAATCTCGCCCACCCGGACCGCGACGCCTCGCTCCTCCAGAGCCAACCAGGGGGAGTAATTGGCATCGTGATCGAGGCGAGTCACTACGATTTCATCGCCGGCACGGAGTTCACGGCCAATCGACCGGCTCATGGCAAAGGTAAGCGATGTCATGTTCGCGCCGAAGACGATCTCTTCCGCATCGCAGGCAAGAAAGTCCGCCATGGCGCTGCGAGCGCCGGCAAGCATTGCGTCCGTACGCCGGCTGGTAGCAAAGGCACCGTCGGTGTTGGCATTGCTGCGGCTCAAATAATCACAGATGGCGTCGATCACGGTTTGTGGGACCTGCGTCCCGCCGGGGCCATCGAGAAAAACGACAGGGCGATCGTTGAGGGTTTGCGATAGTGACGGAAATTGGGAGCGCACCCAGTCTAAATCCAGTAGGCCGGTCAGTTCGTTGCGGGTTGGAACGGTGAGGTCGTCGGTGGTCATGAGCAACTCGTTCCTCGGTCTGTTAAGGTTCCTATCGAGAGAGTACAGAGTACCTGAGGAGACTGTTGGGCAGGCAACGAAAGGGCCGCGAACGCTCTCCAAAGCGCAGTAAGACGGGGTAAAAATTCTTCCCAGGAAAGGTTTGGGATGGCGGGCAAGACAAAGAAAGCAGCGCGACCTCGCGGGACAAAATCCGCCGTGCGCGGAGGTTCGGAGGCTCCAACGTCTTCTGGACTGGTCGACGAGCAGCTCGAGCGTTATCGCTCTATGCGTGACTTCAGCAAGACGGCCGAACCAAGTGGCCAGGCAGAGCCGGGGGCGAAGTCCGAGTCTCTGCCCTTCGTGATTCAAAAGCATGCCGCCACCCGCCTGCACTACGATTTCCGCCTCGGCTTGCACGGGGTTCTCAAGAGTTGGGCGGTCACCAAGGGGCCGAGCTATGTGCCCGGCGATAAGCGCCTTGCGGTGCAGGTCGAGGATCACCCCATGGAATACGGGGGCTTCGAAGGGACCATCCCCAAGGGCCAGTACGGGGGCGGCACGGTGATGCTATGGGATGAAGGCACGTGGGAGCCGGTGGGCGACCCGGACCAGGGGCTGGCCAAGGGCAATCTGAAATTCATTCTGCATGGCAAGAAGCTGCACGGCAAATGGGTGTTGGTGCGCATGGGCGGCAAGGCCGCGAACGAGGCCAAGCCGAATTGGCTGTTGATCAAGGAACACGACGAACACGAACAAGGTGCGGATGCGGAGCCTATCACCGAGAAGGAACCCAACAGCGTCCTCACCCAACGGGATATCGAGGCCATTGCCCAGGACGAGGACCACGTCTGGCAATCGAACCGGCCAGAGACTTCCAGCGGGAACAAAAGCTCCGCGGCAAAACCGGCGCATTCCGCACCGTTCTCCCCGCCAGATCTGCCGGGCAGGAAAGAAGCCATGCCGGCGTTTATCCCCCCGCAGTTAGCCTCCGAAGCGCCTGAGCCGCCGGTGGGAACGCATTGGGTTCATGAGCTCAAGCTGGATGGTTACCGTATCCAGGCGCACCTCGACAAAGCGGGCAAGGTACGCCTTTACACACGCAGCGGGCTGGACTGGACGCATCGCATGGCTTCGGTGGCGCGCGAGTTAGCCCGGCTTTCGGTCGAGAGCGCCATCCTGGACGGGGAAGTGGTGGTGCTCGAAGCAAACGGACAGAGCAGCTTTGCCGCGCTGCAGGCAGCCTTTGAGGAGGGAGCGAAACATCCGCTCACCTACTTCGTCTTCGATCTGCTGCACCTCAATGGGCATAATCTTCGCCAGGAGCCGCTCACTGAGCGCAAGCAAATCCTGGCCCAGATGCTCGATAGCCTGGCGGAGCATGAGACGGTCCGCTACGGCCAGCATATCGAGACCGAGGGCATGCCGATCTTCACCGAAGCCTGTAAGTTAGGCGCCGAAGGCATTGTTTCCAAACGCGCTGACAGCGCGTATATGTCTGGCCGTAGTAAGTCATGGGTCAAGATCAAGTGCGTTCGCCGGCAGGAGTTTGTCATCGGCGGCTTTACCAAGCCCAATAATGGAACCGATGGCATAGGTGCGCTGCTGTTGGGGTATTACGAAAACAAGAAATTGATCTATGCGGGGCGGACAGGCACCGGTTTTACCCAGGTCAACTCGCGTAAGTTGCGCAAGCAACTGGAAGCTATGCGGCAAACCCAAATGCCCTTCGTAGAAGTGCCGGCCTCGGCCGCCAAAGGTGCTGTTTGGGTGCTGCCTGAGTTGGTGGGAGAGGTTCAATTCAGTACCTGGACTGCCGATAAACTGGTGCGCCAAGCCAGCTTCAAAGGTCTGCGGGAAGACAAGAAGGCGACGGAAGTCCATCGGGAGACGCCGGATGCAAAACTTTCGCCGAAGACTGTGCCTCCCCAAAAGACAGCGGTACCGGAGAAGGCGCCCACGCGGCTTGGCTTCAAGGTGACCCATCCGGAGAAGGTGATCGACCCGCAGACCGGAGTCACCAAGAAGGTTTTGATTGACTACTATCTGGCGGTCGCACCGCTCATGCTGCCTCACGTCACCGAAAGGCCGCTCTCCCTGGTCCGCTGCCCCAACGGCGCGGGCCAGAAATGCTTTTATCAAAAGCACCTGGGACCGGGTATGCCGCCCGGCATTGGCGGGGTTGAGATTCCCGACAGAAAAGGGAAGGGTACAGAGACTTACGTCACCGTGGAAGGGGAGCAATCGTTGGCTGGATTAGCCCAGATGAACGTGCTCGAGATACATCCCTGGCAGTCGACCAATGCCGACCTCGAGCACCCCGACCGCATGATCTTCGACCTCGATCCGGACGAGGCTGTGTCGTGGCCGACGCTTTGTGACGCCGCACAGGAAGTGCGGGATCGGTTGAAGCAACTGGGTCTGCAGAGCTTTGTAAAGACCACCGGCGGTAAAGGGCTGCATGTGGTGGCACCCATCAAGCCCACCTTCGAGTGGGAGCAGATCAAAGCGCTGACGCACGAGTTCACGTTGCAGATGGAGAAAGATAATCCCAAGCTTTACATCAGCAAAATGACGAAGGCAGCGCGGACAAACAAGATCTTTGTCGACTACTTGCGCAACGAACGGGAGGCTACGGCGGTGGCTCCTTACTCCAGCCGGGCTCGCTTGGGTATGGCCGCGGCTCTGCCGCTGGAATGGAGTGAGCTCAAGGGTCCGAAGGCACCTAAGTTTTTAATTGCCCAGTTCGATGAGTGGAAAGACCGGGTACGGAAGGATCCGTGGAAGGCGATGCTTACGAGTGAACAGGAGATTCCAGCGTCACTCTTTGCCGCACAATGAGGGATTGGGTGAGAACTCCCATTGTGTCGTCCCTTCGGGACTCGATTTGCTGAAATCCTACCCGGCACTCCCGTGCCGGGCTGGAGATTGTGTCGTCCCTTCGGGACTGATCCGTCGGGTAACCTGCGGTTCTTTTCCACAAATCACAGCTTTTCTGCAGCTTGTTAAGTTCTTTGTTTCAGGAGGGCGCTTGCCGCAACATAGTGCGCGGTTAGTCTTCTGGCGTGGAAGATGCGAGTTGATCTTTTTCGGCGCTGTTTGTTTACGCCCCGGCGTTGCTAGTAAATGCGGAAGTTCACTTCGATGTTTACTTCCACGGGCACTGGTTTCCCCTGCAGCGTGGCGGGCTTGAACTTATACTGCCTCACTGCTTCGACGGCCTTCTCGTCCAGGCCCATACCCAGATGGCGGACTACCTGCACCCGCTGCGGGTTCCCCTGCGCATCTACGATCAAGGAAACGACACAGACACCCTGATACTTTGCCCGTCGGGCTTCGTCAGAGAACTCCGGATCCGGAGCAAATACCAATTGCGGGGCGGAAACGCCGCCACCCACATGGTAGAGGCCTCCACCGTAACCACCGCCTTCACCAGGGCCGTATCCGTTCCCCTTGCCAGACCCGATGCCGCCGCCAGAGCCCGTGCCCATGCCGGCGCCGCTACCACTGCCGTTTGAGGCCGGACCCACCACGCTGGTGCGTGGGTCCCCCAGGTTGGGCAGATTGGGATTGGGAAGTTGAATATCCTTGGGCATCATGATCGAGGGATCCATCGCCAACTTGGGCTTATCGTTCTTGATCACCATGGGAGGAACGATCGGTTTTTCCTCGAACTTCGGCAGCTTGCCTTTGGGCGTCTGCAAGATATCGTGAGAGCCGCCACCACCGCCGCCACCCATCTGCGGCCCCTTGGGGGCAATCGGCATGAATTGCGGCACGTCGATGTTGGTCACCTGCTGGTTTTTCTTGACCACCTTCCTGACCGCGATGAAGCCCCACAAGATCAAGCCAATAATGAGGACGTGCAGACCGATGGAAATAATGGAGGAGGCCTTACCGCGGTCCTCCTTCATCGGGTCTTTGACGGGAATCGGTGTTGACGTTAGGACGAGCGGGGGGAGCTTCCTGGGATACAGGAGGTCATAAATATTGCCGGCAATCGTCTTCCACGCCGGCTCATCAATGATTTCGGCGAGCAACTTGGGCTCTAACGGCTCGCGTTGATCCAGCTCCGGAGGTAACAAAACCTGATTGGCCATAGAACTTATGAGAAAAGAGGGCTGGTAAGCCTCTCTCCGCCTATCTCCCCATTATGAACGAGTCCCGTCGGGCTTGTCGTTCTCCAAGAATACGTAGCCTGGATCGGTTGAGGATCCATTAAAAAGTATTAGACACCTTTTTTCGCCTGGAGGTAAGCAGAGTGTCAACTTTTGCGGCAAAGATACAATAGAGTTTTGCCCTTTACAACTGGAGAAACAATGCCACCCCCGCCCGAACTCAAGGCGACACTCAATCTGCCCCACTCCGACTTCCCCATGAAGGCAAATCTGCCCCAGAACGAGCCGAAACGGCTGGCTGCCTGGGAGCAGGAGAGGATCTATGAGCAAATCCGCGCCGGACGCCAGGATGCCCCTAGTTATGTGCTGCACGATGGGCCGCCGTACGCCAACGGACCCATCCACCTGGGTCACGCCCTCAACAAGTGCCTGAAGGACTTCGTGGTCAAGTCAAAGACCATGGCTGGCTTCAACGCCCCCTACGTGCCAGGGTGGGATTGCCACGGCCTGCCTATCGAGATCAAGGTCGACGAACAACTGGGCCGCAAGAAGCTGGAAATGCCTGCGATCGCAGTGCGCCGCGCCTGCCGCGAGTACGCGCAGAAGTATCTTGATCTGCAGCGAACGCAATTTAAGCGCCTGGGCGTTTTCGGCCAGTGGGAACTTCCCTACTCCACCATGACTCCGGAGTATGAGTCCAAGATCATCGAGACGTTTTTCCAGTTCCTCGAAAAGGGATTTGTCTACAAGGGGCTGAAGCCTGTTTTGTGGTGTATGCATGACCGAACGGCACTGGCTGAAGCGGAAGTCGAGTACGACATGCACACCAGCCCCAGCGTGTACGTGCGCTACCGGCTTACCAGCCCTCCTGAAGCAATCGATGTCCGGTTGGCCGGAAAACAGGTTTCGACCATCATCTGGACCACCACGCCCTGGACTCTGCCGGCTTCGCTGGCGGTGGCGTTCCATCCTGATTTCGAATACGTAGCCCTGGAACAGGATGGAGAGGTCTACATCGTTGCCGAGGCCCTTGCCGCCGCCACCAAGGCCGCGTGCGGGCTGGAGCGTGCCCACGAGATCGCTCGCTTTCCCGGTGCGCGAATGGAGCTTGTCAGCTTTGCTCACCCGTTTCTCGATCGGAGCATTCTGGGCGTGACGGCCACGTATGTCACCACCGACCAGGGAACCGGAGCTGTCCACACTGCGCCCGCGCACGGCGTCGACGACTTTGCCACCGGTGCTCGCTATGGACTGAGCCAGTTGTGCGACGTGGACGATGGTGGGCACATACGCAACGGATTGCCCGAATACGACGGGATGTTCGTCTTCAAGGCCAACGCTCCTATCATGGCCCTGCTTGCCGAGCGTGGCGCGTTGATGGCACGGCAGGAGATCCATCACTCCTACCCCCATTGCTGGCGGTGCCACCGGCCGGTGATCTTCCGCGCCACCGAGCAGTGGTTTATCAACATGGAAACGCCCATGCTTCCATCAACGCCGCACCGGGGGGGCTCCGTGACCACGTTCCGCGAGCGGGCGATCGAGGAGATCGATCGGGTGAAATGGGATCCGGGCTGGGGGAAGGAGCGGATCACCAACATGGTGTCCACGCGGCCCGACTGGTGCATCTCGCGCCAGCGGATCTGGGGTGTTCCCATCGCCGTACTTCTTTGTGTCAAATGCGGCCGGCCGCTGCACGATGCGGCGGTCAATCAACGCATCGTCGACCTCTTCGCGAAAGAAGGGGCAGACGCCTGGTATGTGCGCGACGCGGCGGAAATCCTGTCGCCGGGTACTGCCTGCAGCGCCTGCGGCGCCACCGAGTTCAAGAAGGAGATGGACATTCTCGATGTGTGGTTCGAGAGCGGCGCCAGCCAGGCGGCTGTTCTCGGCCGGGAAAAAGACCTACCCTGGCCTGCCGATCTTTATATCGAGGGCGGGGATCAGCATCGCGGATGGTTCCAGTCTTCCCTGCTTTGCGCGGTTGGTACTCGTGACGCAGCGCCTTATCGCATGGCCGCGACCTGCGGCTGGACGCTGGATGAGCAGGGACGGGCGATGTCCAAAAGCCTGGGCAATGGTGTCGATCCGGTGGATATCGCGCAGCGGCTGGGGGCGGAGATCGTTCGTCTCTGGGTGGCCTCCGTCGACTTCCGTGAGGATGTAGCGGCCAGCGAAAACCTGATGCAGCGGGTTTCCCAAACTTACGTTAAGCTGCGCAACACGTTTCGCTTCCTTTTGAGCAACCTCAACGGCTTTGAGCCGGAGAAGCATGCGGTCGCCTGGGAGCAGATGCTTCCGCTCGACCAGTACATGCTCACCCGGACGCGGGAGCTCACGGAAAAGATCCTGGGCTGGTATGACGACTTTGAATTCCACCGCATTTATCACGCGCTGAATGAATTTGCGGTCGCCGAGCTGAGCCAGTTGTATATCGATGCGGTCAAAGACAGAATTTATACCTTCGCGACCGAGAATCCTGCGCGGCGGTCTGCGCAGACTGTGCTGTGGATGATTGCCGAGGCACTGGTACGCCTGGTCGCTCCGCTGCTTAGTTTTACCGCGGACGAAATCTGGCACTACATGCCGCAGGTCAGCAACCGGCTGCCCAGCGTCCATCTGGAGCTTTTCCCCAAGCCTGAGAGTCTCGCGGCTACCATCGATGCGGGGTTCATGAGCGACTGGGCGACTTTGCTTTCCATGCGCGACGAGGCTCTCAAGAGCCTGGAGGAAGCGCGTAAGGCAAAGCTGATTGGTAAAGCGCTTGATGCCCGGTTGGTGTTGGAGGTGCCGGAGAAAATGGGTGCTCTGCTTGCACGCTACCAGGGGAGCTTGAAAGAGCTGTTGAATGTCTCCCAGGTGGAAGTAGTTTCCGGACCAGGGGCTGAGGTCATCGCGACTACGCTGCCGGCCGAGGGCAAGAAATGCGAGCGTTGCTGGAATTACTCTGTGCACGTGGGTGAGGATTGGCGGTGGCCAACGGTTTGTGAGCGGTGTTCGGCGGCACTCGATGAGATGGGTGAGCCTCCGGAAGAAAGCTCATGACGATTAGAGATTCCAGAGGTTGGCTTCTGTTACTTTCGGTGATCGTGGTGGTTGCCGATCGGGTAACGAAATGGTTGGCGGCGACGCGGATCGGGCTGGGCGATCACGTGGTGGTGATCCCTCACGTGTTCGCCATCAGTCACGTGGAAAACCCCGGGGCGGCGTTCAGTTTGTTTAACGATTCGAGTTCTCCGGCTCGAGTGCGGTGGATGTTGCTGGCGTTTTCCCTGTTGGCGGCGATTGCTGTTCTGGTAGCTTTGCTGAAACTTGGGCGTCGAGTCTCGGGGACAACAGTGGCGCTGGCGCTGATTCTCGGGGGTGCGCTGGGGAATGCATGGGACCGGCTGCGGTTTGGCTATGTGATCGATTTTCTGGAAGTACACATCATTCACTATCACTGGCCGGATTTTAATGTTGCCGATTCGGCGATTGTGATTGGCGGGATTTTGCTTTTCTTCGATGCTTTGTTTATGGGGAAAGAAGAGGCGCCGGTGAGTGAGCCGGTAATTCGTAATCACCACGGTTAGTTGGTAGTCCTAAGCATGGGAGGCCACCGAAGGGCGCACCGCAGGTCCCTCGGCTTCGCTCGGGATGACAAATAGGAGAGGGTCGTTGTTAGGAACGGGCGGTTGCTGAAGGAAAGGGTGTAATGGTGGTTCCCTGCCCCACAGCCGCCTTGTCCCTCGGCAACCGCCCCTTCCTAACAACGACCCTCCCCTATTTGTCATCCCGAGCAAGCGACTTGCCTGTGGCAAGCCGCAGGCAAGTTAAGAGAGGAATGAACTGGGAGACATCGGGTCCCTTCGACACACGAGTGCCCTCTCCCTTGGCAACAGCCCTCTCCCTTTCAACAACCCTCTCCTATTTGTCATTCCGAGCGAAGCGAGGAACCTGCGGTGCGCCTCGATCCCTCCCCGATTCCCAAGGCAAACATACCGCCAATTCAAACCGAGCCTATTTGTCCCCCGACACCACTGTTTCTATCTCCGGACACATTTTGTTCATTAGGAGCGAAGCCGAGCGACTGCGGTGCGCCGTTCGATGGCCTCGTATATTCAGGTCAGAGCGTCTTGAGGTATTCCTTGGCTTTATCCCACTCCGGAAAGAGCCGCTCTTCTTCTTGAAACGCACGCGGGTGCACACAGCGCCGGCCACCGCGAACCTTCACTGGATGCTTCAAGTGCAGCATCTCGTGGTAGAGCAGGTACTCCACCGCGTAGCGGGGCGTGTTCTTGCGGTCGAAAACCTTGCTCACTACGATCGTGTTGTGCGCAGGATCATAGTGACCCAGGCTGCGTTTGGCTACGTGGCCACTCCAGGTCAGAAGCGGCCGGCCCATCAAGCCGTGGAAAAACCGAGTGTTGAGGTTCTCGAAAATCTCGTCCAGGTTGTAATACTGGCCCTGAGACCCGAGCATCTTCTTGCGGCCGCGCGACTGACGGATTAATTCCGTCTGCCGGATCACCGCTTCACTGGAGGCAAACCTGCGATAACGATTGGTGTGTACAGAATTGAGCGGCTTACGGTACAGCTTGGCCAACAAAATATGCGCGATGGCGCGCAGAACGCTTTCCGGCGCACCCTCCAACAAGTCGGACAAATGCACATGCACCCGCCCCTCGCGTAATCGGATGGTGGTGTTCAGGCTGGTAAAACGACGGAAACGAACTTCAAGAAAAGGAACCGGAGCGCGCGGCCGAAGGGCCCGGTACTCTTCTGCAAACAACAAGTGCAATTCTGAATTCACCGCCTTCAAGCCTAGCAGGACTTGACGACCTGAGCCGTCACCTTTTTTGTTCTTCCTTCTGTCGTTCCTTTTCCTCTTTTTTCTTCTCAGCGATGTATTTCTCTTCGTCCGCCAGCATCTGCACGGCCGCCTCATGCGCGCTCTGGTTGGAATCGATGGCTGTTTTGCGGACAAAATCGTATTGAGCGCTGGGTTTTGGCTCGGCCAGGATTTTCGCCCATTCGTCCGTCTTCGTAATGATCTCTTTCAGCACCTTGCGCAGATCGGCCTGCTGCTCGTTGTACTGGTCCATGTTGTCCTGAAGATCGTCGGAGAGGCGCGTGAACTCATCCAGCAGGTTGTGAATGCGCGCGGTCTTGTTCTGCGCGATGGGATCCGCGTTAATGGTATGAATGTCCTTGGCGCGATCGTCGACGTAGCCCACGAACAGCTTGACCCTCTCCAGGGGCTGGTCTCCAGCCTCCCGGACTGCTTCGGCCTGCTGCTCTGTCAGAGGATCTTTCCTGGACTGGGCGAATGCCGGCACACACGCCAGCACCATGCAAACGCCCGCGATGGCTAGGGCTCTGTTCAAGACCTTATTTCTTGAAGACCTGCATCATCAATTCGGTCTGTACCTGCTCCAGTTGTTTCAAGGTAGCCTGCAAGACCTGCCGGTCGTCGTAAGACGCGGCATTGAGGATGCCGGTCAGGCGAAACGATGTATGCCGCACCAACTCTTCAGCGTTCTTAATCTTCTTGCCATCTGCGGCGACGCCCATGTGGATCTTCTCCGCATACTTCTGCACCAAATGCAGCGTGGCCGATGCATGATCTTCGTCGCCGGATTTGAATTGCTGCCCCGCCAACTCAGTCATGTCGTGCACCAACTCGGCATAGAGGAAGCATTGTTCTTTGGGCTGGGCCTGATCAGCTTTGGCCATGAGCGCCGCCATGGTCTGGGCATCGACGACGCGGTCGTCTATTGCGAAGGCGCGGGCACAACATAGGCTGAGTGTTAGAGCAGAGACGGCGAGGGTCGTGGCCACGAACCGCATAGGGCACCTCTCGGAGGGCTTACGGAACGTCTTGCGTTAATGACTTCCACCAAGAGCAACGAGTCGATGCTTGGCTTGCCATTCCTGGTCGGGGAATTTTCCGTCGGCAGCGGTGAGGAACTTGCGGTAGTACTCCTGCGCTTGTTTCGACAGATGCAGGCTATCGTATGAGGTTGCCCAAAGGAAGTAGGTAGCTGGAGTCTCTGAAAGATATTTTGATCGCATGGAAAGAGCGTTCAATGCGACTTGATATTGCTTGTTCTCGGATGCGGCGAAAGCCAGCCCACTCCAGGCGTCGCCGTCGTCGGCCTTCAGCTTAACGGCGCGCTCAAATACCCCCTGCGCCTGGGGATAAAGCCTTTCCCGAACCAAATTCTCGCCTTGGGCGGCCAGGATTTCCTCATCGCCAGGGTTGTTCGAGACCAGCCTGGTGTAAATCGGGTCTGCCTTGTCAGGATGCCCGGATTGGGAATAAGCGTCGGCCAGCATGTGGTCGACGGCGCCATTATTCGGCTCCAACTGCCTCAGGGTCTCGAGCACGGGCAGCGCCTCGTCATTTTTTCCCTGGGCCAACAGGGCCGTAGCCAACTGCGCATTCAGCGCTGGATCATGAGGGTCGCGCCCCAATGCGCTTTTGAGCAGCGGCTCGGCGTCGGAGTACTTCTTCTGCTTGATCATGAGCTGGGCCAACCCACCCGTTGCCGCTGCTGCTTGGCTGGCTGAGGGCGCGGGGTGGCCTGAAAGCAGACGCTGGTACGCCGTCTGGGCCAGTTCCGGATCGTCATTGGCTTCGGCAATCTGAGCGGTGAGCAGCAGGTCGGCCGGGGTTTCGGGGCTGAGCTTGAGTGCCTCCACCAGGGCATCCCGGGCAGCCGTCGGATCGCTGGTGCGATCCAGCTTGGCCAGGGTCCGATAGGCCTCCGCCTGGGCGATGGGACTGGGCGGCTCCGGGCGTGAGCAAGGTCGCCTGCTGAATCTGTTCCCGGGCCTGGTCGTATTTTCCCTGGTGGGCCAGCAGGAGGCCCAGCGCCAGGCGTGCTTCGAACTGCTTTGGGTTGGCGGCAATGGCTTTGCGATATTCGGCGGCAGCCGCGTCCTGGTGGTTGCCGGCATCCTCGACATAGCCAAGGTCAAACAGGGCGCGGGCATCGCCGGGATTTTGGCCGAGGTACTTCACCAGCAGCGGGCGCGCACCCTCGAAATCCTTCTGGTCGATCTTGTTTTCCGCCTCGTCCCTTAGGGGCGGACGCTGCGGTTGGCTTACGGTGTCTGGCGACCGGGTTCCCGGCGGGAGCTGATTCTGAGCTTGCCCCACCACCCCCGGCAATAACGCCGCGGCCAGAAGGTACGATAACGACCTCATTGCGCAGCCCGCGCCTCTTGCGCCGCCAGCGCAAGGGCAAGCCAATGTCCGGTATGTGAACCAGGCGTCTGCGCCACCTGCTCCGGCGTTCCCGCCGCGACCACCTGGCCGCCCCCTGCACCCGCCTCCGGACCCAGATCGATCACCCAGTCCGCCGACTTGATTACGTCCAGATTGTGCTCGATCACGACCAGCGAGCCGCCGGCGTCAATCAGCCGCTTGAATGCGGTCAGGAGCTTGCTCACGTCGTCAAAATGCAGGCCTGTGGTTGGCTCATCGAGGATGTAGAGCACCCGGCTGCCTGCCTTCGCCGCCCCGTTGTTGGCGGCTCGCCCGATCGCGCTGCGCCCCTGGGAAAGATGCGCCGCCAGCTTGACCCTTTGCGCTTCCCCGCCGGAAAGGGTGGTCGCTGATTGGCCCAGGCGAACGTACCCAAGCCCCACCTCGTCCAGCACGGCGAGCTTTTCCAGGATCCGGGTCTGGCCGGTAAAGAAGCGCAGGGCTTCCTTGACCGTCAGGTTGAGCACCTCGTGAATGTTTTTCCCCCGGTACTTGATTTCGAGCACGCTGGCTTTATAGCGGGTTCCGTTGCATTCCTCGCAAGGCAGCTCGACGTCAGCGAGGAACTGCATCTCCACGGTAACGGTACCATCGCCCTCGCACACATCACAGCGGCCGCCAGGCACGTTAAAGGAGAAGTGCCCCGCCGCGTATCCCCTGCGCTGGGCTTCGGGCTGAGAGGCGAAAAGCTCCCGAATGGCGTCAAAGGCCTTGATGTAGGTAACTGGATTGGAACGTGGAGTCCGCCCGATGGGCGCCTGGTCGACGAGAACGATATCGTTCAGCCGCTCCGCTCCCTTGAGTTCGCGGTAAAGGTGCGAGGGGTCTCCTCCCTCGTTTTTGCCTAAGGCGTGCGACACCGCGGGGTAAAGCACGTCATGCACCAGGGTGGATTTGCCCGAGCCGGAAACACCGGTAATGCAGACCAGCATGCCCATGGGAATCTCTACATCGAGCCCATTCAGGTTGTGAATCCGCGCCCCGCGCAATACCAGCTTCTCCCGCATGGGCTCCCGCCGCCGGGTAGGAATGGGAATCGTGAGCTGGCCACTCAGATAGCGGCCGGTCAACGAGTCCGGATTTCTCTCCACCTCGTCGACCGTGCCCGAGGCCAGAATGCGGCCACCCAACTCCCCGGCGCCGGGGCCGAGATCGACCAGCCAGTCGGCGGCGCGAATCACGTCCGGGTCGTGTTCGACTACCAGGATGGTATTGCCCAGGTCTCTCAGTTCTTCGAGGATGCGAATCAGTTTAGCCGTATCCCTGCTGTGCAATCCGATGGAGGGTTCGTCCAGCACGTAGAGCGCTCCCACCAGCCGCGAGCCCAGCGAAGTCGCCAGCTGGATGCGCTGGGCTTCTCCCCCGGAAAGGGTGGAAGCAAGCCGGTCGAGGGTGATGTACTCCAAACCCACGGCGTCGAGGAAATGTAACCGCTGTTGTATTTCGACCAGGATGCCGCCGGCAATCTCCTGCTGCTGCGGGGTCAAGGTGAGACTCTCAAAGAGGCGGTGTGCCTGGCGGATGGTGAGGGCGGAAACCTCGCAGATGTTGAGCCCGTTGATGCGAACGGCCCGCGCTTCGGCTCGCAGACGCGTTCCCTTGCATTCCGGGCACTCCGCGTAACCACGATACTTGCTCAGCATCACGCGCACGTGCAACTTGTATTTCTTGCGCTCCAGGAAGGCGAAGAAGCCGTGCACGCCGAGGAACGACCCATGGCCATCCAACACGAAGGCCTGCTCGGCCGGGGTTAACTCCCGCCACGGCGTGTCCAGCGGAATGCCATGCTGCATCGCGGCTTTTCTCAGTTCCGACTGGTAGGGCCGGTACTTGGGCCGAGTCCAGGGATCAATGGCGCCGTCGTTCAGCGTCTTCTGTTTGTCGGGAATGATCAGGTTGATATCGAAATCGATGGTGTTGCCGAACCCCTGGCAACGCTCACAGGCTCCGTAGGGATTATTGAATGAGAATAGCCTGGGCTCTGGTTCGCGGTAGATGCGGTGGCAGAGTTTGCATTCAAAGGCCTGGGAAAAGCGCAAGTGCCGAGGCTCGGTTTCTTCATCCCGCGGAACGGTCTCGTAAACGATCTCTCCCGATTCGCGGAACCCGATCTCCGCGGCATCGACAATCCGGGCCCGGTTCTCCGCGGAAACCACCAGGCGATCGACCAGCGCGTAGAGTGCCTGACCGAAGTCCAGGTCGAGCAGCGACTCGGGAGTGGAGAATTCTACGATTTTTCCGTTCTGGTAGAGACGGTTGAAACCGCGGGTGCGCAGTTCATTGAGCCGTTCTTTAAACGCATCGTTGGGAAGGGCAGGATTGGCGGGGACCTTTGGCTTCTTTCGCTTTTTGGTCTCAGCCTCGGGCATCACCGCGGGCTTTACCGGAAACAGCGCATAGAGGCGGGTGTCCTCGCCCAGGGCCAGGATGGATGCGGCAATCTCATCCACCGTGTCGCGCCTGACCACTCCGGCGCAAACGATGCAGTGGGCGGTGCCGCAGCGCGCGAAGAGCAGGCGGAGGTAGTCGTAAATCTCGGTTGCCGTTGCCACCGTGGAGCGCGGGTTGCGGGTGGTGTTCTTTTGTTTGATCGCGATGGCCGGCGCCAGGCCGTCGATCAGGTCCACGTCCGGCTTCTCGATCCGCTCCAGAAATTGCCGGGCATACGCGGAAAGAGATTCGACATAGCGGCGCTGCCCCTCGGCATAAATCGTGTCGAAGGCGAGCGAGGATTTGCCCGAACCTGAAACGCCGGAGACCACGGTAAGCAGACCGTGGGTCAGATCGCAGTCGATGTTTTTCAGGTTGTGGGTTCGTGCGCCACGAATGGTGATCTGGTCGTTCAATGTCTCAACCGGCAACTTCGCCGTGGACCTCCTCCGTAGGAGATTCAATTTCCGCCTCAAAGCCCGCTTTGATGCGGGTCAGCATCTCCATGGGGTCGCGCTTCTCCGCTTGCTCGAAGGCCGCGGCGATGTGGCGGGCGAGATCCGCCAGCATCATTCCCCAGGCTTCGGGCTCCTTCCACACGCCCACTCGCATACTGATGTGTTGATCCTGGTGCGCGATCCAAACGCGCAGCAATTCGAAGGATTTGGCGTCGGTTCGTACGGGTTCGGGAACGCGGAGTTGATCGGATTGGGCCATGGTTTACCTCTTCTTCTGTGCGGGCGATGTCGGGGCGCTTACGGGAGAAAGCGATCTAGTGCCGGGAAGTAGCTTCGATCGGCAACACCTCGGATGCCCTCGCCGCGGTGGTTGCGCTGTGGCGCCTGGCCCACAGCATGAGCAAAATACCGGCCACGATCGAGCCCAGGCTGGCAACCTGCGCATTACTCATGCCCCAATAAATGCGAGGATTGATGCGGATGAACTCGACCAGGAAGCGTGCGACTCCACTCAGCACCAGGTATTCGCCCGTGATCTGCCCCGCGGCCAACGCGTCGGATTTCTTTCCCCGTCGCCACAAATAAGCCGCAATCAGCAAAGCGACCAATAACTCGTAGATGGGCGTCGGGTGAACCCTCTGGGTGGTCGGAACAAGCCCATTGGGAAAGCTCATGCCCCAAGGCAGATGGGTGGGAATGCCGTAATCACCATCTCCGGAGATCAGGCATCCCAGGCGCCCAACGCCGTAGCCAATCGCAACCGCCGGAGCCGCCAGGTCGAGCATGGCCAGGCCGCCGATTTTGGCTTGCCGCCCTTGCCACAGGAGCACTGCGATCCCAACCAGCAATCCGCCAAACCAGGCGAATCCTGCACGGTCAAAAAGGACCTGCAGCGGCTGATGCATGAGCAACGTGGGGTCTTCGAGTACGTGCCAGAGTTTGGCTCCCACCACGCCGCCGACCGTGGTGTAGGCTGCCACCCCGACTGCATCCGCGTCGATCCCGTTGCGTTGAAAATTCCTATAAAGCATCCAGCAGGCACATACCGAAGCCAACCACAGGCAAAGGCCAAAAGTGCCAATGGAAAAGTGTCCGATGTGAATGAAGGGGTACATGCCGGCGTCTGTCTTACAGTATAGCCGGGTGCTTTCTCTTGACAGGAATCCGTGGAAGAATGGCAGAGCCGATGAGAGAGCACGAGCACGACATGTTGTTCCGGCGCGAGGAGATAGCCGTCCGGGTGGCGGAAATCGGCGCGCAGATTAGCCACGACTTTGCGGGAGAAGCCATCTTGCTGGTGGGGGTGCTGAAGGGCGCCGCCGTTTTTCTCGCCGACCTGGCCCGAAGTATCTCGGTCGAGACCACGTTCGATTTCGTGGCCATCTCCAGTTACAAGGGGGTCAAGACCAGCGGTGCGGTAAGATTGATCAAGGATCTGGACACTCCGATCGGGGGTCGAAACGTGATCCTGGTCGAAGACATCCTGGATACCGGCCTGACCTTGGTTTTTCTGCGCAAGTTGTTGCAGCAACACAAACCCAAGACTCTGAAAATTGCCACCTGCCTGGACAAACCGGCCCGGCGGCTGGAACCAATCGACGCAGATTATGTCGCGTTCACCATACCCAACCATTTCGTGGTCGGGTATGGGATGGATTACCAGGAACGCTTTCGTAACCTGCCCGACATCCGCATATTTAATCCGGATGAGGCACCAAATTCACATTGATCTTTGCCACGATAAGAGCATAGAGTCCCACCGGAGCCTAACCGGGCGAAGGGAGCCTGTTTCATGACCACGAAAGTGCTACAGCCGGAGATCGAGCACGACTCTGGATATTTCGACGTTGCTGGATTCGCTTCCGCTGCCTTGGCGAACGCCACTACCCTGGCTGCGGTTTTCGATCACACTTTGCTTAAGCCGGAGGCGACGCACGATCATGTGGTGAAGCTGTGTGAGGAGGCGGCGACCTATCGCTTTGCCTGCGCCATGGTGAACCCCGCGTGGGTTTCGCTGGCCCACTCGGTGATGGTGGGGAGCGGTGTTCCGGTGGGCGTGGTCGTCGGTTTTCCGCTGGGCGCCAGTCTGGCTACCAGCAAACGGGAAGAGGCCCTGGCGTTGATCAAACTGGGGGCGCGCGAGCTGGATATGGTCATGAATCTCGGCCTGCTCAAGTCCGGCATGAGGGCCCTGGTGGAGCAGGATATTCGGGGCGTGGTGCAGGTAGCCCACGATGCGGGTGCACTGGTGAAAGTGATTCTGGAGACGTCGTTGCTGAGCGTGGAAGAGAAGCTGCGGGCCTCCGAGCTTGCCTTGGCGGCCGGGGCTGACTTCCTTAAGACCAGCACGGGGTTTTCGACTGGGGGGGCGACTCCTGCCGACGTAGCTATCCTGCGCGGCGTAGCCGGCAATCGGTGTGGGGTCAAAGCCTCGGGAGGGATCCGCACCCTCAGCGATGCGCGCGCCATGCTGGAGGCAGGCGCCAACCGCATTGGAGCCAGCGCGAGTGTCGCTATTCTTCGCCAGTACCAGGACGAAGCGTAGACCCGCCTGAGTCCCGCAGGGACGGCTGAACTTAGCCCGGGACGCTAGTCCTGGGTTGGGTTTGTAAGGAAGACAAGTCCCCTAGGGACGGCTGAAAATATGCCGCTGCGCAATCCTGGACAAGCTTCAGCCGTCCCTAACGGGACTCACCGAGCAGCATTCACCTAAAACCGGTTTCGCGACCAAATGCTCTATGATGACTCGATATTTGTATGACTCCTCCACGCGACCAGGACGATGCAGAGACCGGCAAAAAACCGGCGCAAACTCTTGCGACGCAATCGTTTGAAGGCGATTACCGTCCCAGCTCGGAAGCTTTGCCCCTGCCCGGCTCGATCCGAGTGGATCCGCTGCAGACGGAGTTCCTCATCCGGCTGGCGAACGCCCTTAACACCACCCTCGATCTCCAAACCCTGCTGCACCGTACCGCGGACCTGGTGCGCGCGGTCATTGACTACAAGATCTTCGCCATCCTGCTGCTCAATGAGCGGACCAACGACCTGCGCATGCGGTTTCAAATCGGTCATACGCCCGAGGTCGAGCGCTTGCGGATCCGCGTGGGTAAGGGCGTCGTGGGCCGGGCCGCCGAACACCGCGAATCCGTTTTGCTGCAGGATGTCACCCAGGACGACAACTACATCAGCGCGAACCCCGACGTTCGCTCCGAATTGGCGGTCCCCCTGATCGTCAAAAACCGGGTGATCGGCGTAATCGACCTCCAATCCGAGCAGGAGGGCTATTTTCAACCGGAACACCGCCGTTTGTTGGAACTCACCGCCTCGCGCGTCGCCCAAGCCATCGAAAATGCCCGCCTCTACACCCGCGTGGCCCGGCAGGCGCAAACCCTTGCCGTGCTCAATGAAATCTCGCGGGAAGTCACTTCGATCCTCGATCTCGATCCCCTGCTGGAGCGCATCGGAGAACTCCTGCGGCGGATCATCGACTACCAGATGTTCAGCATCCTGCTGGTGAATGAGCGGGAGCAGGTGCTGGAAATTCAATATGCAGTGCGCTTTGGACACCCGGTGCCACCTTCCGAGACCGTCCCGCTGGATCGGGGACTGGTGGGCACGGCGGTCCGCGAGCGGCGGCTGATCTACTCGGGAGACGTCCGTAAAGATGCGCGCTATTTCATGGTCAATCCGGAGACTCGCTCGGAAATGGCGGTGCCTCTGCTCTATAAGGGCAAAGTGATCGGCGTGCTTGACCTGGAGCATGTGAAGGTCAACTACTTCAACGAGGATCACCAGCGCACCCTGGTAACCCTCGCCTCGCAGATCGCGGTGGCTATCGAAAACGCGCGGCTGTATAGCCGGGTGGCGCATCAGGAACAACGCCTGGAGCACGATCTGGACATGGCGCGCGAGGTGCAGTTGCGCCTGTTGCCTCCTACTCCTGCGCGTAAGGCGCACGCCGAGTTCGCCACCCGGTTTCTGCCTGCACGAACCATCGGCGGAGATCTTTACGACTTCCTGCCTTACGATGACCAACGCCTCGGCATCGCCATGGGAGATGTCAGCGGCAAGGCGGCGCCTGCCGCGCTGTATGCAGCGCTGATCAGCGGGATCATGCGCGCGGCTACCAGCCAGGCGCTTTCTCCTGCGACCATGTTGAAGCAGCTCAACGACTCTCTGCAGGAACGAAAGATGGATGCGCAATACGTAACCATGGTCTTCGCGGTCTGGAACGATGAGAAGCAGACGCTGCAGATCTCCAACGCGGGCGCAGTGCAGCCCCTGTTTTGCCGCGGAGGACAAGTAGAAACGGTGCAGGCGGAGGGTTTTCCGCTGGGTATGTTTAAAGACGTCAGCTACGAGGAATTCACGCTCTCGACACGCCCCGGCGACGCAATCATCTTCTTCAGCGACGGGATCGTGGACGCGGTGAATGACAAGGAAGAGATGTTCGGCAACGAGCGGCTGACCGAGCTGGTGACCAGTCACATCCAATGTACGGCTCAGGAGATGGTGGACGCGATCTACGAGGAGCTCTCCGCCTTCCAGGGTGGGGTCGAACGCTTCGACGACGAAACGGTCATCGTGCTGAAGGTCCTGCCCGGCCCGGGTTAGGATAAACTTTGGAGTTTCCATTGACCGATACCCTGAAAATCGAAAAGAGCACGGAACGAACTATCCATCCGGTGCGCAACCTGCTAGGTACCCTGCGCCTGCCTGGTGACAAGAGCATCTCCCATCGATACGCCATGCTGTCGGCGATGGCCGAGGGATCCAGCCGCTTCCATAATTTTTCTACCGGCGCGGATTGCGCCAGCAGTCTCGACTGCATGGCGCAGCTCGGAGCCAAAGTCACTCGTTCGGGAGATTCGGTGGAGGTCCAGGGGTGCGCGGGCAGGTTCACTCCGCCGGGTGCGGTGCTGGATTGCGGCAATTCCGGTTCTACCATGCGCATGTTGACCGGATTGCTGGCCGCACAGGCGGGCAAGTTCACCCTGGAAGGCGACGCTTCTCTCAACCGCAGACCCATGGAGCGGGTGAGGAAGCCTTTGCTCGAGATGGGAGCGTCGATCCAACTGCGCGAGGGTCATGCGCCAGTCGAGATTGAGGGCGCAAAGCTCCACGGGATTGCCTATCGGACGCCAGTACCCAGCGCCCAGGTGAAGACTGCCCTGCTTTTTGCCGGATTACAGGCCGAAGGTACAACCACGGTGAGTGAGGCGGTGCGTACCCGCGACCATGGTGAACTGGCGTTGCGCGCGTTTGGCGCCGGGATTCAGCGAACCACGGATACCGTTACCATCACGGGGGGCCAGAAGCTCCATGGGATCGAGGCTGCCGTGCCGGGCGACCTATCCTCGGCGGCGTTCTTTCTGTGTGCGGCGGCGCTGTTCCCGGAATCGAGCCTGGTATTCGATCAGCTGGGTATGAATCCTACCCGGGCCACTCTGCTTGATGTGTTGACTGCTTTGGGGGCAAAGATTCACGTGCTGAACCTGGAAGAGAACCAGGGTGAGTTAATCGGCAGCGTGCAGTTGACCGCTCCTTCGCAGGGTTTGGGTAGTACGGAGATCCGTGGATCGCTAGCGGCGCAGTTGATCGATGAGCTGCCGGTGCTGGCGGCGATTGCGCCGTACACGCGTGGGGGTATTCGCATCCGCGATGCGCGCGAACTGCGGGTGAAGGAGAGCGACCGCATCGCCCTGGTGGCTCGAAACCTGCGCGCCATGGGCGCCGAGGTCGAGGAGTTTGAGGACGGCCTCGATGTACCAGGCGGCCAGCAGCTGCACGGCGGGGTGGTCGATTCGGATGGTGATCATCGCATTGCCATGGCCTTTGCCGTGGCGGCCCTGCGGGCCGAGGGCGATACTTTGATTCAGGGCGCGGATGCCGCGGCGATTTCCTTTCCTGAGTTTTTTGCTTTGCTGGACCAGGTCTCGGAACGTTAGTCATGTTACCGATGGCGGGCGTGTCGAGACGCGCATTTCTGGCGAGAACCGGCGTCGTGGCGGCGGGGATGGTGGCAACCCGTGCCGGCGCTTTAGCGGCGGCCGGAAAACCGATGCGATTGGGTGGCCCGATTTTTGTGAAATCGGATGATCCAGCCGTGTTGGCCAAAGCTCATCGCGATCTTGGCTATCGGGCGGCGTATGCACCGGGCGAACTGTCGGTGAACGATAAGGATCGAATCGCGGGGCTGGTCAAGGAGTTCGCCCGGCACGACGTGGTGATTGCGGAGGTGGGGGCGTGGAAGAACATGCTCGATCCAGACCCCGTCAAGCGCAAAGATAACGTGACCTACGTCACTGGGAAACTTGCTCTGGCCGAGATGCTCGGCGCGCGCAATTGTGTGGACATTGCCGGTTCGTATGACGCGAACGTCTGGTACGGGCAAAACCCACGAAATCTGAGCCAGGATTTCATCGACGCCACGGTCGAGAACTGCCGCAGGTTGATCGATGCGGTTAAGCCCCGACGCACATTTTTCAGTATTGAGATGATGCCCTGGACTTTCCCCACGGATCCGGATGAATACGTGAAACTGGTCAAGGCGGTGGATAGGAAGGCGTTTGGGGTCCACCTGGATGTTTGCAACACCATGAATAGCCCGGTTCGCTTTTACAACAACAGCGCAGTGATCCGGGAATGCTTTCGCAAGCTGGGTCCGTGGATAAAATCCTGTCACGCCAAGGATCTCAAGTGGGGACCGGGGGTTCAGGTGTACATCCAGGAGGTCGTTCCCGGGACTGGGCTAATCGACTACAAAACGTATCTGCAGGAGCTGTCGCAACTGGGGACGGATGCGCCGCTGATGCTGGAGCATCTGCACACGGAAGGGGAGTACACCCGGGGCCGCGAATATATCCAGGGTGTCGCCCGGGGGCTGGGCCTTTCGTTCGGCGCTTGAGGTGGAGGAAAAAACGAAGCCCTCTTCCCTGGGAGATCAAAATCTGCCGGATTCGATCTGACACCGCGAAGGTGTCAGATCGAATCATAGGCAACCGCTACTGTGGCGGTGTTGCCGGCGGCAGGCTCTGCTCCTCTTGCGGGGTCAGCTTTGGCTGCTGCGGCATCACCGGCAACGGGGGCATCTGCTCGGTATGCTGCAGTTGCTGTTGCTGGCCGGGGACATTTGCTTCCGGCGCCGCTTTTGCCGGCTCCAGACCCGGAATGATCGGGTCCCTGGTCACCGTACCGCTGACCGCGTCGGAGAGCTGAATCCCGTACTGGTCCAGTGTCTGAGCCAGTAGCTGTTCCAATGAGGCGCGATCTTTCGCGTAGGTTGCCTCGGTGGAAATCACGTTGTTTTCGGCCGTGGCGAGATTGCGTTCCTGCTGCAATACATTCGCTGTGGTCGATGCGCCCAACCTCAGCTTCTTCACTTCCGACTGGTAAGACTGGTAGTTGTACTCGCGTGCGGCCAGCGACGCTTGTACGGCGGCCCGGTCATTGGTCAATGCATACTGACCATTGATAACCTGGATCCTCACCTGGATATAGAGCTGTTGCAGCCGCATCTCCGCTTGGCGATATTCGAGGAGCGCGCGCGCCTGCAGCGATTGTGCGGTGCGGTTGCGCAGGGGAATATTCACACTGATACCGGCTCCCTTATCGGGGCCGCTGCTATTGAACAAATTGGTGAAGACCGTGCCGTAGCCTACAGTGGGAACATCGCAGGCTGCGGGACCAAAGAATTCAGCCGAGCAATAGGGGCTCTTGGATCCACCAAGACCGGAAGCCCCGTAGAATCCATACACATCTACCGTCGGCAACAGGTTATTCTTCGTTGCTCGAAGAGTAATTTCGTTGTTACGCAGAGCCAGAATGCTCTGCTCGATTTCCGGACGATTGGCGTACGCTTTCTGCACCAGTTCCTCGACCGGCGTTCGTTCTTCCCGCATTTCGACCAACGACACGCGATCGGTGGGAATCACTGGAGCGCTCGACAACACCGGATCACTCAAATCGCGGCTGATGGCTTGTTTCATGATCAGTTGCTGGTATTCAAGCCCGGTTTGGGACGTGATCAACGCCTGAGTATCGGTGGACACCTGGTTATCGGCATTCAGAACATCCAACGGAGCCAGCGTCCCGATCTGCAACTGCTTGCGATTGTCCGAAGCCAGCCGCGTGGACTGCTCCAGAGCGCGCTCCCTCGCCTGCACATCTTCGTAGTCACTCACCAGGACCCAATAAATATTCTCGATCTGGTTAATGGTGTAAAGAATCTGCTGGCGAAACGCAGCGTCGGTAATCCGGCGGTCGTTCTTGGCCTCGAGAATGAAGCGGCCGTTGATCCCCGGACCAAAGCCATTCAGCAGGTGTTGGGTCACGGTTGCCCGGAAGGTCGACTGCAACTCAGGACTATAGAAGTTAAATGTGCTGTTATTCGTGATCCGAGTATTGTTGAAGCCGACCTGCAGCTGGGTACCGGTGATGAACCCCTGGTTGTAGCTGAAATTGTAAGTATCGGTGTTCTGATTCAGGGTGCCGCCACCACTGCCGAAGGGTGTCGCCTGAGGCGAGGTGTTTCGTTCCAATTGCATGGTTCCCGTGAGCACTGGATCCAACACCTCCGGCGCCGGGCCAGTGCCGTTGGTCGAAATCGTGATGCCTCCCGCGCCGGTCGCAGCTCCGCCAGACGCCGTCGACGTGCCGCCTGGACCACCGCCGGAAGTGAGTGAGCTCGAAGTATTCCCTGACCCGCCCAGTGTGCCCTGGACCAGGCCCGCGGGGACGCCGAGAAAATTGGAACCGGCTCGGGTCCGCAGCAAATCGGTGTCGGCAATATCCAGGTTGTAGCGCTGGATGGCAATATCGTAGTTATTCTCGAGGCCAAGAACGATGGCGTCCGCCAGGCTCAGATAAATTTTGCCATTGTGAACCAGCGCATCCAGACGATGGGAATTACTCGTCACCGGCGCATCGACCGTGGTGGGCTCCCAGGTCTTGAGGAAGTTGGGGAAAATCTGGTGCGGCTTGCTGAAGTCCCGGTCGCTCGGGCGCATGAACAGCGGCTGGGTGAAATTCGGCACCGGCGCTGGGGGAAGACCTGGAGCGGGCGGAGCAGCTACGGTGGCAGCCGCCGGTGCTTGCTGCGCCATGGCCGGCAGAGGTACATACGCGCTCAGGATGGACGCGATGGCTATGGACGCTTGCAGTTTGCTGAACAACCGGCTTCCATGCTGGCGAGACCACCGTGAGAGCAGCTTGGGAAGGCCATAGTAATTGCGACGGGATTCTGAATTTTTCATCGTGGGGTCAAAATCTCGGGGGTCGGGCCTCGGGCCCTCGCCGTTCTGTCTAATAATTAGGAGCTAGCATGGCAGATGCGGCATGATCGCCCGATGACTCTAGTTTTCGCACGCTGGGGGCCGGATGAGCCACAGTTGACTGGCATGAAACCAATTACGCTGCTGGGCGGCGATTCGTTCCATGGATTTGGGGCCGCTTCCTGGCTCTTGGGGAGTATATCGCAGCGCCGGTTGCGAAATGCCCTGGCCGCCAGCACGGGCAGGCGGGAATGTTGCCATGCAGACTGATGCTCTTATGTGGAAGCTGGTGCTGGCATATGACGGCACCAACTTTCATGGCTGGCAAGTGCAACCGGGCCGCCTGACCGTCCAAGGCCTGCTGCAGGATGCTCTCGCCCGCATCACCGGCGAAGACGTTCTACCCCAGGGGTCAGGCCGAACCGACGCCGGGGTGCACGCCCTGGGCCAGGTGGCATCGTTTGCGCTGGCGGCGCCGATCCCCGAGGCCAATCTCGCCCGCGCGCTGAACCGCATTCTGCCGCCCTCCATCCGCGTGCTCAGCGCTGCCCGGGCGGCAAAGGATTTCCACGCGCGCCATAGCGCACTGGCAAAAACTTACGAATATCGAATTTTTCGGGGAACGATTTGTCCTCCCTGGCAGGCACGTTACGTATATGCGTTGCATACGCGACTGGATGTCGATGCGATGCAACGCTGCTCCCGGATGATTTTGGGCGAGCACGACTTCACCTCCTTTGCGGCCAGCGATTCCGATGCGCACAGCAATGTGCGCTGCCTCGATGCTTCCGAGTGGATAGAAGACGCCGGTCTGCTTCTCTATCGGGTGCGGGGAAATGGTTTCCTCCATCACATGGTGCGGAACCTGGTGGGAACCTTTCTCGAAGTGGGTCGAGGAAATCTTGCGGAAGCGGAATTTCCGGCGATCCTTGCCGCGCGCTCGCGCGAGGAAGCCGGGCCCACGGCTCCGGCACGAGGGCTGTTCCTGGTCAACGTGGATTACCTGGATCATTCAGCGCAAGAGAGAATGCTACTCTGAGGGTCTGGTATGCCCGGCGCCATTACCCACTCAGCGTTTTCCCGCATCGGCCAACTGGCTTCGCTGCCGCGCGTTCATGCGGCGTTCCAGTGGTTCCACTTGCATGATCGGAGGATGATGCAGTGGCAGCAGGAGCTGGTATCGATCGCAGCGCCCCCGTTCGGCGAGAGCAAACGCGCGGAGTGGTTGGCGGAACGTTTCCGCGAGCTCGGGCTGCGGCAGGTTGAGATCGACTCGGTCGGCAACGTACTCGGTTGTTATCCGGGCAATCCATCGCGAGCGGGACAGCGTTGCGTGATGTTGTCGGCCCACATTGATACAGTCTTTCCGCTACACACTCCCATTGCTCCGTTGCTGGAGCACAATCGCCTGGAAGCACCCGGGGCCTGCGATAACGGGGCGGGGGTTGCCGGTTTACTGGCGATGGCCGCCGCACTCGAAAGCTGCGGGATCGAGCTTCCCGGCGACTTGCTCTTTGCCGGCAATGTAGGCGAAGAAGGCGAAGGCGATCTTCGCGGCATGCGCTACCTCTATGGAGCTTCTCCATGGCGAGAACGCATTGGCGCCAATGTGGTGCTCGATGGCGCGGGGTGCGAGGTGGTGGTCACCCAGGCTCTCGGCAGCCGGCGCTACCTGGTCACCATGAAGGGTCCGGGTGGCCACTCGTGGACAGATGCCGGCACGCCCAATCCGATTGTGGTGCTGAGCCGGGCGATTGCGGCCATGAGTGAAGTTGCATTGCCCGCCTCGCCGCGTACGACCCTGAACATCGGGACGATCGAAGGTGGCAGCTCCGTCAACTCCATTCCTGAGTTTGCCACCGCCCGGTTCGACTTGCGCAGTTTGGAAGCGGAGCAGTTAGTCCGCCTGGAAGTGGAACTGCATCGCGCGGTCGAAGATGCCGTGCTGCTCGCCAATGCGTCCGGACGAACTACCAACAATAAGGGAGCGGGTCCCACTTCTGGTCGTGGTCCGAGTGCTGGCCCGAATTCCGCATCGAGTATTGGACCGGTGCAGTTCCTGATCGACCGCATTGGGGATCGCCCCGCCGGCAGCCTCGCTGACAATTCCCCGCTGCTTGAGGCCCTCAATGCCGTGGACCGCCACCTGGGTATTCGTACGGAGCAACGCGTCGCTTCCACGGACGCGAATATTCCCTTGTCGCTGGGTATCCCGGCGCTCAGCATCGGTGCCGGCGGTGATGGCGGCGGGATCCACACCCGGGGTGAGTGGTATGACGCCAGCGGCCGTGAGCTGGCGCTCAAGCGTATCCTGCTTCTCCTCCTGCTGGCTTTGGATCAGGTGGCTTCATCCCCCGGTGCCGGCAAAGCATGATCCGCTTCTTTATCCATTGGCGTCGAAGCTTTTCATTCCTCTGGTTGTTAGCGGCCGCTCCTCTGATGGCAGCCACGCCCCAGCCGGTGATGGCGATCTATTACCACGGTAACGTGATTACCGGCACCGGCTTGCCCAACATGCATGGACCGCGGGCCACCGCGATCGCGGTCGGGGCCCATGAAATTATCGCCGTGGGAGACGATGGAACGACACTGCGGCAAAAGCAGCCTGGGACCCGGCTATTTGACTTGAAGGGCGCCTTCGTCATGCCAGGAATCAACGACGCCCACGTGCACATGGCGTATGCGGGCCAAAACAAGCTCGCGGTCGATCTGACCGGCTCCACTTCACTGGCGGACATGCTCAACCGGGTAAGAGCTGCGGCAGAGCACGCACTACCCGGACAATGGCTGCTGGGCGGAGGATGGGACCATACCTTGTGGGCCCGGCCAACTTTGCCCACGCGGCAGGCTCTCGATACCGTCTCCCATGGTCATCCGGCATTCTTTATCCGGGTGGATGGGCATATTGCGGTGGCCAACTCAGCGGCGCTCGCAGTGTCGGGGGTGACCAAGCAAACTCCGAATCCTCCGGGCAGCCAGTTCGACCATGATGCCCAGGGTGAGCTGACCGGGATTGTCCGCGAGAGCCGGGCCCTGGATCTTATTCAGCAGCATGTTCCCCCACCCACGCACGAGATGCGCAGACAGGCAATCCTGTTGGCGCTAGACGATGCGGCGGCGAACGGTGTGACCTCCGTCCAGGACAATTCCAGCTGGGATGATTTTCTGGTCTATCAGGAACTGGAGCGACAAGGCAGGCTGAAGGTACGGGTTACGGAGTGGTTGCGGTTCGATGATCCGGTCACACTGCTCGAGGCACACCGCGCAGCGCAGCCGGCCGCCGACCGTATGCTGCACACCGGAATGTTGAAGGGTTTCATGGATGGATCCCTGGGCTCTCGAACCGCCGCCCTGCTGGCGCCGTATGCCGACGATCCCGGCAACAGCGGCCTGCCGCGTTACCAACAGGCTCAGCTGGATGCCATGACCAAAGAGCGCGTTGCCGCCGGATTTCAGATCGGCTTTCATGCCATCGGCGATCGGGCGGTGGAGATGGCTCTCAACGCCTTCGCGGCAGCAGCGAAGGGTACCCCGGATTTTCCCGCCAAACGCGAACGGATCGAGCATTCCCAGGTCGTCGAGCCGCGGGACATCGCCCGCTACAAAAGTCTGGGTGTCGTGGCGTCGATGCAGCCCAGCCACCTGCTCACGGATATGAACTGGGCGCAGGCGCGACTGGGCCCTCAACGGGCGCGAAACGCTTATACCTGGAAAGCGTTCTTGGATGCCGGTGTACCGCTCGCGTTCGGGACGGATTACCCCGTGGAACCCATTAACCCTTTCCGCGGCATTTACGCCGGGGTGACCCGCAGCAACGAGGCCGGGACCCGCAGTTACTTCCCGCAAGACAAACTGACCATCGGTCAGGTCCTTTTCGCATATACCCAGGGATCCGCCTATGCAGAATTCTCCGAAACATATAAAGGTAGGCTGGCTTCGGGATATTTAGCCGACTTTATCGTTCTTGATCGCGATCTCACGGCAATCCCTGCACCTGAGATTCTCAAGACGCGCGTGCTGCGGACCGTGGTCGACGGACGGACTGTTTATCAGGCGCCGGTGAGGAAGGGCGAGTAACTACCTAAGGTAACGTTACCAAAGTAACGGCATTCAAATCGAGACCAATACGAGACACCCGCTTCGGATTTCAGTCCATTCTGTGACCGATCCCGAAAGATCAGCGTCTAATACTAATAATGTTGCTGCGGCACCAATCGCCGCAACACGCCGCCGCATCAACTGTCGGGTTTTGGCTATACTGGTGATAGCACACAGTGGTGCCATCCTCCATAGAGCCGCCAGCCCTTGTATGCTTCCCAACCGACGAGGTTAGACCCAGATGAAACCCCTGCTCGAACGGCTTCGCGCAAGCCGTCTCGCTTCAACATTTACAATTCTCGGCACGCTTTCAGCCGGCATTTTGATTGGGTCTGTTGCGGTCCATGGTGTTCGCGGAAACGAAACGCAGACCGATAGCACCGACGCTACCCCGCTGAAGATTCCCAATCCGATCACCCTGTCGACGACGTTCACCCAGATCGCCAAGGATGTCGGTCCGGCGGTGGTGAATATTAATACCGAAACGCTTCCTCAGGAAGACACGCATTCTCGGCGCCGAAGCCCTCACGCGCAGCCCGCGGTGCCTCCGGGTGGCGGTGACGATGACGGCGACCAGGGCGGCCAGCCGGACCAGAACTTTCAGGATTTCTTCAACCGCTTTTTCGGCGGCCAAGGTGGCAATGGCATGCCCGACCAGGGTGACCAGGTGCGGGAATCCCTCGGCTCCGGCTTCATCGTGGACCCCCGGGGGTACATCATCACCAATAACCACGTAGTCGAGAAGGCAGACAAAATTTTCGTCAAGCTCTCCACCGACCCCGAAGGGTTTCAGGGTCGGCCCGGCAAGGTAGTGGGTGTAGATAAGGATACGGATCTGGCGGTGGTGAAGATTACGACCACCGAGCCCCTGCCCACGGTCAAATTGGGCAATTCCGACTCCAGCCAGGTAGGTGATTGGGTCATTGCCATCGGCAGCCCGTTCGCTCTCACCCAAACGGTCACAGCGGGGATCGTCTCGGCCAGGAATCGCACCATTGAAAAAGGGGCCGCCGGACAGTTCCAGCACTTCATCCAGACAGACGCGGCCATTAATCCGGGCAATTCGGGTGGACCGCTGGTCAATATGGCTGACCAGGTCATCGGGGTCAATACAGCGATTCTGACGCAATCTGCCGGTTATGAGGGAATTGGCTTCGCCATGCCTTCCAACACCGTGATCGGTGTTTACAACGACCTGATTGGACCGGAGCACAAGGTCATCCGGGGCTCTATTGGGGTTCAGTTCCAGGCGAGCCTGAACCCGGCGGTGCAACGCGTTTATGGGTTCAAGACCGGAGTGTTGGTCAATCAAGTGACTCCGCACGGGCCGGCTGATCAGGCCGGTCTGAAGGCGGGCGACATTATTACCAGTGTGGACGGCAAGCCTATTAAGGATGGCGACGCGCTTGTGACGGACATTGCAGCTCGTAAACCGGGGACCACGGTCCATCTGGGCTATGTTCGCGCCGGGCAGACTTCAACCGCCAGCCTTACTATTGCCGACCGTGCGAAGCTTTATGCGGCACAGCCCACTTCTCAAAATGGAGAGAACGGGCCGGAAAGTGCGCCGAATGCGTCTGAGGGCAAACTTGGGGTCACCGTGGAAGCGGTCCCAGGGCCTCTGGCCAGCAAGGGGCTCCACGGTGTCCTGGTAACCCAGGTTAAGCCGGGGTCTTTTGCCGATGAGTCCGGACTGGCTGCGGGCATGGTCATCACCGAAATCAACCGGCAGCCCGTCACTAGCCTGGAGCAATTCCAGTCCCTGGTTTCCGCGTTGAAGGCTGGGCAGGATGTGGGCTTCCGGGTGGTGGACTCGCGCAATCCATCGGGTGGCGGAACCTACCTTGGAGGAACTTTGCCGTAGAAATTTTGCCCACATGGGTCAAACTTATCTCACCCGAAAGTAACGTGGTGGGACACCGGATGCTGTAAAGTTAGACAAATTACATGGTAACCATTACCGGCGGCGGGAAATATCGCGCCGCCGGGATTGGTAGCCATTGCAATCTTGCCGCTCTCCTTATAATGTGACGAGAAGCAAGAAACTCCCCTAGTCGAGGTAAGCATGCCCTCTTTCCGAGCAAGCCAGGTTTTACTGTTGTTGTGCACACTGGCTATCACTCCAGCATTTGGCAGCCGTACCCATCGCGCACCCACTTCCGGTCATTCCAGGGTGACATCCTCTAAAAAGGGCAAGAGGAAAGTAAGTCGTATCCACGGTCAGCGTGCCATTGATTCCGGCCGCGCGACTGAGATTCAAGCCGCATTGATCCGCCAGAAATACCTGACAGGCGCACCCACAGGACAATGGGACTCACAAACGCAGGTGGCGATGCGGCAATATCAGTCCGACCACGGCTGGCAGACCAAATTAACTCCCGACAGTCGAGCCCTGATTAGTTTGGGACTAGGGCCCAACCACCCGCAGGATTCAGCGATTGGCCGCACCGTATCGGGGACCGGCTCTTCCGCTCAACAAAGCGAACTTACCACCCAGGCTCAGTCGTCTGAGCCGGGGGAAAATACTCTGGCCTCGGTTCACTCCCTTTCGCAGTAGATCGATTACTGCAGGTAAAGCACGGCTCGGGCGAACGCCCGAGCCGTTCGCTTTTGGGAGGCAGCCCCGGAACGTCGTTGCTTCTGGGAGTCATGGGTATCAGGGCACGACTTTAGTCGGGCCGTAAAGCCTCCTAAAATGTTGGCTTTAGCCACCCGCGAGAATTCGATTTCCAAACTCAGTCCCGCAGGGACTGAGTTCGGTTGCCAAGCAGAGGACCGCTTGTACTTGATCAGACCAACGGCTTCTCCGGCTGTATCAGGTCTCGTATCGTTTCCCGCCGACGGATCAGCCTGGCTCGCTTCCCCTCGACCAGGACTTCCGCGGGGCGGGGCCGGGAGTTGTAGTTGGAGCTCAGGGACATGCCGTAGGCGCCGGCATCCAGAATCGCCACAAGGTCTCCGGTTTTTACCTCGGGTATTTCCCGATCCCGGGCAAAGAAGTCTCCCGTCTCGCACACCGGACCGACGATGTCCACCACCGCTGGTTGCGCCGTCGGATTTTGCGCGACTGGTAGGATCTCGTGGTGGGCCTGGTAGAGTGCCGGCCGGATGAGGTCGTTCATCCCGGCGTCTGTGATTACGAAAGTCTTACTCCCATTGCGCTTCACCACCAGCACCCGGGTCAGCAAGGCGCCGGCCTGGGCGATCAGGAATCGGCCGGGTTCGAGCAGCAGCCGAACCTGAAGCCCTTCGAGAGCCCGGTCGACCGCAGCTGCGTACTTTGCCATTTCCACGGCGGGATCAAAGGTGGAGGAAGAACTGCGGTAGTCGATGCCCAGGCCACCGCCGGCGTCCACGAACTTGATCTGAATGCCGTCCGCTTCGAGTTCGCGGATGAGCTGGGCTACTCCCGCGAGCGCGGCCCCAAAAGGCTCAGCGCTCTGGATCTGGGACCCGATGTGCACGCTGATCCCGACTGGATCGAGGTATCGCGATCGTTTGATTTCCTGGTAGACCGGGCGGGCGGACTTTATGTCGATACCGAATTTGTGCTCGCGCAGGCCGGTAGATATATAAGGATGCGTCTCGGCAAAAACGTCGGGGTTGACCCGGAGAGCGACCCTGGCCCGGACGCGCCGCTTGCTCGCCCGCTCGGCCAGCAAGGCTACCTCGGATTCACTCTCGACATTGAAAATCAAAATCCCGGCAGCCAGGGCAAGATCGATCTCCGCGGCTGTCTTGCCCACACCCGAGAAGACGACCCGGTGAGCGGCCTTCTTATTTACCTCGAGGATGCGCTGAAGCTCTCCTCCGGAGACGATATCGAATCCCGAACCGGAATGCGCCAACAGTTTGAGGATAGATAGATTGGAATTCGCCTTTACTGAATAGCAAATGAGGTGATCCCGATGTGCAAATGCATTCGAGAACAGTTGATAACGGTCGAGTACTTGTCCAGCTGAATACACATACAGCGGGGTCCCATATTTCGTCGCTAACGAAGGTAGGGAAACCTTTTCACAATGCAATGCTGATTTGCTTTTGGGATAGTGGAAGGGACGGCTGGTGAATCCGGTCTTGTATTTCAAAAGCCAGAGGCCTCGTAAAAAGGGAGTCGCTAATTGAGCGTAGCCTATCCGGGCACGCCCCACGGCAAGCCGGGGCTGGCGGGACAGGTTGCGGGGATCGCAGGTCCCAAAGCCGAGAGCTGCAATCCCTATTCTAGGTGGCCGTATCCAGGTGAGTGGCGGCCGGCAGCACAAGCTGCTCTTCGGGCATCATGAGCCAGAGCAAGCCATACGCCAACAGGCCAATAGGAAACACCATGATCGCCAGCACCACCGCGATAACTCGGGTCAAAGTCACGTCCCAACCATATTGGTTGGCGAGACCCTGGCAAACGCCGGCGAGCTTCCTTCCAGCGCGTGGCCGGAACGAGAGCCGGGACCAGTCGGATGAGGTTGAACCGGTGACTCCCGGCGCCGTGACCGGCTTGCCACAGGCCGAGCAAAAGCGTGCTCCCGGGGGGAGCGAGACGCCACAGGCGGGACAATACGAAGCCATTTGACACCTCTCCCCACCATTCTAGTGCAGAGTAAAGGGAGATTTCAGGTATTTCCGCGCGGACTCTGCCTGCGCCGAGTCACTGTCCTGGCGGAGCACTGCCTCATACTGTTTCAGAGCCATATCTCGCTCATTTAAAAGGTCATACATCTTGCCCGAGTCGAGGTCGCAGCGGCTTTTGAGGTCTATGCTAATGGTCGGTTGGGTGGTCGCCTGGTTATAGGCCGCAGCTGCTTCTGCGTAGTTCCTCTGCCCCTGCAGCGTGTCGGCTAGACCGAACCAGGCAAGTTCCAGATGGGCCGAGGGGAAATAACCCGGTTTCTTCGCCTGCTCGAGAAGCTGCTGATATTGCCTGATGGCGGTTTTGCCGTCACCGGAGTCCTTGGTCAGGTTGGCCAGCTCCAGCTGGAATAGAAAATCCCGTGGATATTGCTCGGTCAGGGACCGCGTAACCGCGATGGCCTCGTCATACCTCGCTTCCCGCCGAAGGAATAGGCCCAATGCCGTCCGAGCCTCGACGGAGGAAATGACTCCGTGTGCCCCGGCGTCGCGTAAGTCGTCTATTCCCTTGGACTTAGACCCAGTGATGCCAGCGACGCCGGCGAGTATCTTAATCCCGAACGGCAAACTGCCGGTCACGTACTGGTGAACCCCGACTACGAGCTTGGCGTCGATGTAGCGAGGATCGAGCTTCAAAAGCTTCTCATTATCGCTGCGCGCTTGTAAGGCAACGTGAAGGGCAGAAATGAAGCTGCGCTGCACAAGACCGATGTAAACGGCGCGCAAGCTGCGTGCCCAGCCACGCGCGAAGAGCGCATCCACGTCGTCCGGGTGCTCGTTGAGCTGCTGCTCGGAAAGTGCTACCGCATTAGTAAATAAGGAGTTAACTCGTTCCGCGACCCCAGGGGCGGGGACTACGGGATGCCTGCCATTCAAAAATCCGTCATGGGCGTAGAAGGTGGTGTCGAGCAGATCGAGACGGTAGAGCTCGCGGAAGATGACGGCGTCCAGCACATAATCGACGGCGATCGGGTTGTCCGGGTTCTTCTCCTGAACCTTTTCAAAACGGGACAGAGCGCCGTCGTAGTCGAGGATATAGAAGTGCTCGAACGCTTGCCGCACCAAGGGATCGAGATTGAGAGGGTTGGTATCCACCCCGGACGGTGTGGTAACTGCGCCACGCCCGCATGCTGGAAGCAATAAGAACAGCACCGCTAAATGGATGACAGAATGCCGCTTACGCGCGGTCCGGCAAAAGCGCATCTGGGCCCACGCCTTAACGTGGGACAACCGAGCCAAATCCGGGCGGACGCCTTGGGGGCGCAGCCGTCGAATTTTTCCATTAAATTTCATTAACTAGTAGCAATCAGGTGACTCTTGGCGCATAAATAGGTAACTAAAGAGTGAAGAATTCTGGGGAACACTTAGCACGAACCCTACGTGTCTCCCTTAAGGTATCTGGGGTAACGTGAAGACGCTATGACCAGGCAGGAACTACTTCGCATCGTCATCCGCCAGGCCCGCACCAACGGCTTCCCGTTTCGCAGATGGTTTCAGGCGGCAGTCGACCCCACGTGGAGCAGTTTTGACGACGCAGTCGAACTCCTTGCCCAGGGGCGACGCTACTACGCTCTCCTTTTCGCTCACGAATTTGCCCGGACTTTTTGGAAGCAGGGTTCTCAGATCAGCTTTGTCGTTCCCGCTGCCAGTTATACGCGACGAGATAAGGATGGGCGCATTGTGACCGTGACCCGCAAACCATTCACCCGTCGAACCCTGAAAGCCGATGTCTGGAAATATCACCTGCGTGAAATGGCGGCCCATGATGAGCCGCTCCGCTATATCCGGCGTTTTCTCGTCATTGAGGGAGACGTACAATCATCGAAAAGTGTCGCTTCTTAGTTACCTTCCGGTGATTTTTTCTGCGACACTTTTGCAACCTAAGAGTGATATACTCCCGCTTCCGGACAGCCTACTCTCGGACATAGAAATCGGTAGAGGAATGGTCGTCCGGCAAGCCAAGTCGCGGTAATCCACCGCAACCCCAGTTTCCGCCGCCCGTTCCGACACAACCGCATTTCCTTCCTCCCCCAAGTCACGGTATCAGAAGACATGGCTTTCGGTGTCGTCAAGCGAAATGCGACGCGTAGTGAAAGCACACCTGCGCCGGGAGGGGTCCATCCATGAAAATAGCTCTCGCAGCATTGTTCGCGGCAACTGTGGCGACCACCACAGGATCGGCATTTGCTCAGGATCTTGCGCCGCAACCTGCGGAGCTCGTCCCGGCAGGCGTTCCGTTGCGGGTGGAATTGGACAAGAGCTATCCCCTTCACGTCGGCACCCGGATCCAGGGCCATCTGACTGAATCCGTTTTTCTGATCGATCACGTAGCGATACCGGCAAATTCGAAGGTGTACGGGACCATCACCAGCAAGCACTCGGTCAGCCGCCAGGTGCGGACCGCAGCGATGTTTAACGGCGACCTCACGCCGCTTAAGAATGCGGATGTCACGTTCAACGATCTCGAAACTCCGGATGGACGCCATTTCAACATTGACACCGATACCACCGAGCGCACATCCAAGCTAGTCCGCATGGCCGCCCCTGAGCAGGCTCCCCGGCGTTCCCTGGGGCAACGCATCGCGGCAGCCTTCCGCTGGACCAAGCGGGAAACGGCAGCCGCATTCTCGGCGCCGAATAAGTGGGACACGGCAAAGCAGGCCCTTTATGCCCAGGTTCCTGTGCATCCCCAGGAGCTTTGGGCAGGTACGCAGTATGACGCCGAACTGAAGCAGCCATTGGAGTTGACCGGACAGGACGTACCGGCGCCGGCTCCCGCGGCCGACCTCAGCGAGCTGAAGTTGACGGGCAACATCGAAGCTCGCCTGGTGGATCCAGTGGATTCAAACACCGCCCGGGCCGGAATGCCGGTTGAGGCAGTGCTGACCCAACCTCTGTTTGAGACCGAGCCCGCGGCCACAGTGCAAGTGGCTGACGCGACGGTTCCGGCTGCGCCCCAGGCGCACCGCAAATTGTTACTGCCCGAAGGAACGCACCTGATCGGCAGCGTAGTCGAGGCCAAGCCTGCCGGCATGTTCGGTCATAACGGCAGCCTTCGCTTCACCTTCCGCAAGGCAGAATTGCCCGCCGGTGACGAGCGGGTGGTGCACGGCCGTGTGATCGCCGCCGAGACCGTCCGCAGCGACCGGGTGCAGATCGACAACGAAGGCCAGATCAAGGCCAACGGCTCTAACCGCTTCCTGGCGCCCATCACCCTGGGTTCGCTGGCGGCCGTGTCGGACAGCACTGGCGCCGGCTTGATCAAGGAAGCGATGACCAGCAATGGGCTCGACCTTCTGACTCGCGTGATTGGAACCGCGGCTGGGAATGGTGGTCTGATTTCCGGGTTCGCCTACTATGAAGTGGGTAAGGTGGTTTTCGACACGTGGATCGCCCGGGGACACGAAGTTGTCTTCGCCAAGAACACCCGGCTGGAAATTGAATTAGCGCAAAGGTAATAGCTTAAAAGCAGTCAACCGCAGGATCCCTCCCCCCACCCTACATTCCGGCCTCAAGACAAGCTTGGGGCCGGACCGGCCAGAAGAGAAAATCCCTCTCCCCGAAAATAGAAAAGCTGATGTAAATCCCTCGCCGGATCAACTTCCGAAAGGTAACTGCGGACCAACGAAGAGTGTGGCGCCGCACCTCCGGCGCTCGACCGCCTGCCTTGTGCAGCTGGCCTTCTGGGCCTGGATTGCAAACATCGCGTTCTCATTTTCATTCCTCCCTTAACTTGCCGCGGGCAACTCCCGGACCACTACTCCCTCCTTGTCCTCCTTCCCTGCCCCGAGCTCTACTCTCTGTTTTGTCATCCCGTCGATTTGCAGTTACCTTTCGGAAGTCGCGAATGAGCTTCGACATCCCCCCATTTCACTTCGGTAATCTCCCGGTTTTCCCAGGCAGCGAATTTCGTACAAGGGGGTGACCCGCCAGTTCGATACGAATGGCAAACAGCAATGCGCATTGCCTAAACGGAAAGGCCACGAACGACTTCGAATCTGGCCGCATCAGTCGTCAAAGCGAAAGAGGTGGTTCATGGGTCCTTTGCCTTTTCCCACCGGATACGCTAAGCGGAGTGCATCCGTGACGTATGCCTTGGCGGATGCGACAGCCTCTTTCGAATTCAGGCCGGACACCAGCCCGCAAAGGATAGCGGTCGAGAAGGCGCAGCCAGTACCGTGAGTCGAGTTGGTGGCAATACGTTCACCCGGCAGCCAAATCTGTTCTCCCGATTCGGTAAGCAGAAAGTCATCCGGCTTATCTAAATGGCCACCAGTGACGACCACATTCAATTCCGGATTTCCCTCTCTGATCCGAGCGGCCGCCGCGGGGACTTGATCGCGACTCAACGTTTCGGAATCGTCGCCAGCAAGAATTGCCAATTCATGAATGTTCGGCGTGATCCATCCAACGCAATGGAGCAGTTCGTCTCGGATAACGCGCACGCCATTTGCGTCGATCAGAGCAGTACCCGAAGTCGACCGAAGCACCGGATCGAGCACAACCCGTTCCCTCGGGATTCTGTTGGATTGCGCCCTCAAAAAGGAGGCGACTTCGGCCGCCACATTGGAGGACCCCAGCATCCCGATCTTGACCCCGGATAAGGCGACGTCCTCGACCAGGCATTCCAGCGTCGACCGCACCAGGCCGGGGGACAAAGGCTCGACCGCACGGACGCCCTGAGTCGATTGCACCGTCATGGCCGTGATGCAGGCGACCCCATAAATCCCATGAGCGGCGAAGGTTTTCAGGTCAGCGGTGATCCCTGCGCCCGACCCGGGATCGAAGCCGGCGATGGTAACTGCAACAGGTCTGGTGCAGTTTTCGGGATTTAGCTGATTTTTTCTTCTATTTTCCACAGTTTTCGACTCATTTCCGGGGCAGGAACCGTTTTGCAAGTGTATGCTCCGCCGATAGGGATTTTCCGGGATCCGGATGACTTTGGTGAGGGAATCTCTTCCTTTTCGGCAACACGATATCCCAGAATGTCGTCTAATGGACGAGGGTAAAACGGACCCGTTCCCCAGGAGGAAAAAGCCAATAAGTAATTGATAAACTTTGACTTAGGCCAGAAGCGCTCCATACAATGAAGACAGGAGAACAATGTCCACTATCGCAACCCAATCTCATTGGCCCTTTGGGCCCGCTATCCTCGCCGGCGCGGTGTTATCCGCCATCTGTATCAGCCCCGGTTCCACTCAAGCCCAACCCGACATGCCGCAGGCAAATACTCAAGCCGCTACTGCGACCACTCCTCATCGTCACTGGCATCAGCTGGGAAGAGCATCCTGGTATGGTGGCCAGTTTCAGGGACAAGCAACTGCGAGCGGCGAACCTTTCGATATGAACTCCATGACCTGCGCTCACCGTAGCTTGCCTTTGGGTGCTACGGTGCTGGTCACAAATCTGCGTAACCACCGGTCGGTCCTGGTTCGCGTGAACGACCGAGGCCCCGTACCAGAAAACCGGGTGATCGACCTTTCGTACGCGGCGGCGAGGATTTTGGGTTTCCGCGGAGTCGCCCCCGTTCGGCTCGACCTAGTAGATCCAGCAGCACTCAGTCCAACGCAAATCTCAGAACTTAGCTGGCCCGCGCAATTCCAAAGATGATGCCAGAGCCGGCTGATCGCCTGTCATCGGATCACCTGCCATCGGATCGCTTGATTGTTGCGTTGGATTTTCCGGACACCAGGGCGGCGCTCGCCCTGGTGGATCGGTTGCACGGCGCGACGCGTTGGTTCAAAGTTGGCCTGGAACTTTACATCTCCGAGGGAAACTCCCTGGTCGCCGAACTGAAACGGCGCGGGTACTCGATATTCCTTGATCTGAAGCTACACGATATTCCCAACACCGTGGCCTCGGCTGTGAAGGCGGCGATGCTGCTGGGCATCGAAATGCTGACCGTGCATGCGGGGGGCGGACCGGAGATGCTGACCGCAGCCGTGCAAGCCGCGGAATCACGGCTTGCGCTGCTCGGAGTAACGGTCTTGACCAGCATGGATGCCGCGCAGCTGGAAGCAACCGGAGTGACGGCAACGCCGGCCGAGCAGGTCGAACGGCTGGCAGCCATGGCCCTGAGCTGTGGTGTAAACGGGCTCGTCTGTTCCCCGAACGAGGTGGCGAAGTTGCGGAACCGGTTTGGCAGCAAACCCTTGCTGGTAATCCCGGGGATCCGTCCCGAAGGAACCGAGGCCGGCGATCAGCGGCGGGTGGCTACGCCAGCAGCTGCCATCGCTTCCGGGGCAAGCTACCTGGTGGTTGGCCGGCCGATCACCCGGGCGGTAGACCCCGAAGCAGCAGCGAAAGCCATTCTTTCAGAAATGCAAGCGGGAATCGGAATCGGGTCGGCTTAGAGCTTCTCGTAGAAATCGCAGGCCGAGCAGGATATGTAAACGCCTCCGGGAACCCCACGCTCCCGATCCTTTACCCGTTTGACAATGCGAGTTGCCTTATTGCATTTGGGACACTCAACGCCCTTGGTCGTATCCATCATTTTCGAACGGTCGGCGGTCTTGGCTACTTTTGCCATGGTCTAACTCTCCTCTAACAGGCTTCGTGCCGCACTTCCGCCTAAACCACTGGCCAACTCGGGGTTTCGTCTGGGGCGAAACAGAAGGCGCTGCTAAACGTATTTTATACGATTTGTCGTTCTAGTTCACTCCGCGGGCATCGGACACGTTTAGCAGTTGGGACGGAGAAGAGCCGGGAGGCGGCGGAATCGGCTTGGGCTTCTCATCATCCGGGTACTGCACCTTTTTCATCTGACGATCTTTGTCGACTGCGTCCGGAAGGTCCTCCCCAGGTTGACGCAGAGAAGGCGCAGCGGTCGGGCCATGCTCCTGATTGGGCGCGGTAGGAGGCGCATCGCCGAGGCGTACCTGGTGGACAAATTGCCCGGCGAAATAGCCATCGGTCTCATCTTTGTCACGAATCACGGGTGGCTGCCCAACATCGGCGATCTCCAATCGGATTACGCGATTGCCATTGAAGCGTACAAATTGGACCTCGTGCGGGGGCTGGCCATAGATCCATTCCTCAAACGGCGTTTGGCCATCCATTTCCCGCACCTTCTGGTCCGGTTGTCCCACGGCTTTCAGCACCATCTCGCGATTCATGCCCACCAACACTTCGTGGTTCAGCACCGCACCCTTAAGTTTCGGCGGTAAGGTATCGGCGAAGGCTTCAACCGGAGTCTTGAGCGAAAAGTCGATCATGGGAGCAATCAGCTTGCGCACATCGGATGCCGTCATCTCGGGAACAAACTTGGTGAAGACCAACTGCATCCGGGCGCCGACGGGAACATGGCCGTCATCCTGCGCCAGCGGTGCCATCCCGCCCATGCCTCCGATTTCGATATGTTGCAGGAGGTGATGATGCTTCTCCGGCCCGTCATTAAATTCAAATACGATCCGGTCCGGCCTGACCTCGAATTTGGTGATGACCACGCGGTCACCAGGTTTCGCCGAAATACCGTACTTCTCCAATTCCTCGGCATAACCATTTCCAGAGGGCGTCAGCTGCCCATTGGCATGGAGCACGATGCCCTTCGTGCCCAGCGGAAGCGGGCGGACGGCAAAGGCTTCGTCGGCTTGAAATGTCCGAATCAGCTGCTGTCTGGTCCGCTCGGTCAGCGGCTTGGTATCCAGCGCAACCTTCGTGGGTTGGACGGAGGTAAGATTCGCTTCTTTTGGACCCAGATGTTCCCGTTGCACGGTGAACACTTGTGCATGGCCTAGAGTGCAGCTGCAGAACGCAGTGACTGCCAGGAAAGCAGCGGCGGGGAAGAATTCTTTGGTGGTGAGCCCGACCATGGCAATTCCCTCATGACGCCAATAATGGGCCCATTCATGGATGATTTGCAAGTAACCTTTCGTATGTACTGGGAAGGAAGTTTCAGGGTAGCAAACTTGGCCCCGAAAGGTCCTTACTCAGGCGGCTCCGGAGGCTGTATCCGAGGCTGGGATGATCCGGGCGCGGCTTCGATTTGAACCAGTGTGGTCCCTGCCGGCGCTGGTTGGGGAGCAACCGGATGATGAGGAGCGAGCGTGCTGCTCATGGCGTCGAGGTCAACCGGGATCCCGGCGGCCACAATCACCGGTTGGGTATGAAGATAGGCGAGGGCCCGGGTGACTCGGTACACGACGAACATTCCAATCAGAAGGACGATTGCCGTCACCGTGCTGGCCTCGGGTCCATAGTCGCCGCCGGTCATCCATAGGGGACCAACCGTATTGCTTTGGATGACTGGTGAAAACTGGGTAATCCCACTCACCGGTAATCCGAAAAGAAGGCACATGCTTGCATTCCACGCAAAGTGCCAACCCCACGGAACCCAAAGCGCCCGGGTGCGCAGATACGCGATCGACAACAGCCAACTGCCGAAGACCGTGACCAGGAAGCTGGCGCTGCTGGCACCAGGATTGAACATGTGCAAGCCTGCGAAGACAAAAGAGAAAACGATGGTGGCGGTGGTCGGCCCCATGGCGTCGATCAAGCGCTGAAAGGGATAGCCACGGAAAGCGACTTCCTCCGCCAACGCGGCGACCGCGAGCACCAGTAGATCGAGGAGGAGAATCCCAAACTGGCGGGGAATCGTCCAGAAGGTGATGATCAATCCGCCGCTAAGAACCAGCGGGAGGATGCTGGCCAGCAACATTCCCCAGCCGAGCGCGGCGCCCAAGCCAAACTCGCGTTGCCAGCCAAGACGGAAGACCAGACCCATATCGCGGACGGGCTCGCGCTGCCGGTTGAAGATTCGGCCCATCGCGGCGAAGCCCACCACCAGCAGAAAGAGCAAAATGCTGCGCTCGACCAGGGGAGTCCACGCGCCGCTCGCAAGGCCATGGGCCGCGTGAACGGAAACGCTCTGGGCGAAATAGAAGTAAATTCCGGCGATAATGACGTGGCCGAAGGCACGCACTCTATCGGCGGGTGTGAATTGGGTCAAGCGCATGCCCCTGTCGGCATAGATGTGTCAGGCGTTGGTATAGAACCGGGCAATCTCCCGGAACTTAGCCAGGCGGCGGGCGATGCGATCCTCGCCCGTCATGGCCTTCAATTCACTGAGATGCCAGGCAAGTTTCTGGTCGAGCATGGTGGCCGCCGCCACCGGATCGTTCTGAGCTCCTCCGGGGGGTTCCGGCACCACATCGTCCACGCAACCCAAACGGCTGACATCTTCGGAAGTGATTTTCAAGGCGGCCGCAGCCTGGGCTCGTTTGCCGGCATCGCGCCACATGATGGAGCCGCAAGCTTCCGGAGCAATGACGGAGTAGACGGCATTTTCCATCATCAGGACGCGGTCGGCGACGGCCAGCGCTAACGCGCCGCCCGAACCGCCTTCTCCCGTGATGGTGGCGATGGTGGGCACACGCAACCGGGACATCTCGCGCAAATTGCGAGCGATGGCTTCTGCCTGGCCGCGCTCCTCGGCTGCGATGCCGGGATTGGCCCCGGTGAGATCGATGAAGGTGAATATGGGCCGATTGAATTTCTCAGCAATCTTCATGGCCCGCAGAGCTTTACGGTAGCCCTCCGGATTGGGCATGCCGAAATTGCGGCGTACCTTTTCCTTGGTTCCCCGCCCTTTGAGGTTGGCGATGGCCATTACCTCCTCGCCGTGGAAGCGGGCCATACCGCAAGCCATGGCAAGATCGTCGCCAAAAGCGCGGTCACCGTGGATCTCCGAAAAGTCGGTAAAGATGCGTTGGATGAAATCCATGGGGTAGGGCCGTTGGGGGTGACGCGCGAGTTCAGTCTTAATCCACGCTGGATTCGTCGGTTCGGCGACTACCTGTGTCTGCTCAAGATTTGCTGCCTGGTCGCTCATGAGACTTTCGATCGCCTATGCCAGCGCGAAAGTCTGCCGCTTGGCCATTGAATCTATCGATTCTATGGATTATAGCGTTTCCCGGAATTTCGACCATGGGTGTCAAAGATCTATGAACCCTGGCAGCCTACGCCTGCGGGTGCCCCCACATCTCGCTCGTTTTTCGCGAGATGTGGGATACCGGGATTTTGAACCTCTAACCCTCAAGGATTGCAGCGATCCTTAGAAACGGCACATCGAGTGAGATGTGGGGCACCCCAGGGCTGTGGCTTGGGTGAGCACTCCATTTCCAAAACCAGTCCAGCAGGGACGGCTGAAAACTTAGCCCATGTCGCTAGTCCTGGGTTCGGTTTGAAACTACGACCCAGTCCAGCAGGGACGGCTGGAAATGGGCAGCGATTGCAATCCTAGAGAACCTTCAGCCGTCCCTCCGGGACTGGATCATGTTGCATAGTTTACCCAGGACTAGCGTCCTGGGCTAAGTTCAGCCGTCCCTCCGGGACTCAAATCCTGGTTCTCACACGCGTTCTTTGGGCACGGCTGATGCTTCCCCCCAAATCGATACTTAGAAATTCTTGACTAGAAAGTCAGCCGGAGAGCCGCTTGGTTTTGCCGTTGCGGGTAATGGGTGTTGATGGAGGTAATGGCTCCGTACGCTCCTGGGCCGGCATTCACATTCGGATTCGGAAATCCAAATTCCGGATGATTGAGCGCATTGAACGATTCAAACCGGAATTGAATAGCCAGACGCTCGAACTGAATGTTCTTGAAGAACGAGAGATCAAGATTGGCGACTCCCGGCGAGCGCAGCGCGTTACGCGGAGAATCACCGAAGTAGCCATCCGGCGGCTGGGCAAAGGCCGCGGTATTGAACCATTGGTGAATGCCCTGGTGAAAACCGGCAGAAGACACGCCGGAAACAACATTTGCCCGCAGGGCATACGCCTCGTTCACAAAAGCATGGTCGCTGGCAGTCACAGTAAAAGGAAAGCCGCCCTGAACCGTGGCGATCCCGTTCAACTGCCAACCACCAATCAAGGCGTTTATCGGGCCCGCCGCGTTGCCTCCAAACCGCTGACCCTGGCCAAACGGCAGGTTATAGAGAAAGCTGGAAACAAAACGCTGGCCCACATCGTAGCTGGAGCGCGCGTAGTCGCAGGGAATGCAGTGGCTGTTCTGAGGGCCGTAAGCGCCGAAGGCGTCTCCACTCACCGCCGCTGCCGCCGACTTGACGTCCATCATCTTCGACCACGCATAGGCGGCAAGCAGAGTCACGTCTTTTGCCCGCCTCTGCACCTTGAGTTGAGGGCGTTGTAATTCGAATAACCATTCCAGCCTTCGTACACCATGAGGCCAAGGTTTGGATACGGGCGCCGCGATTGCTTGCCGGCCGCGCTCTGGTTCGCGGAACTGTCCGGATCGCAACTGGTGGTGGCATTGCACGGCGTTGGCTGATTCAACTCAGTGCGAATATTCAGATGGGCATTTGGGCTTGCGGTACGAATTCTCGGCCGTCGCTCAATCCTGATGAGCAGGATTGAGTCCTTTGGAGTCGAGCGGCAAATCGGGCCGAAGCCGATCTCAACCTCAGACTAACGTCGGCAACGGAGCCATTTAAGACCGGTCCCGGCTGCGCGACCTGGGCTTTGATTGGACTACCCAGGAGGAAATCGGCGATCTGGTTGTGCGTGAGTTCGCCATCGAAGGTGAAGTTGCCTTGAGGATTTACCGTGCTTTGGCGATCCAGTTGGAGCGAGTGGTAGACAAATCCGAAACCAATGGAATGTTTGCCATGTGTCCAGGAGGCGGAGTCGGAGAAGTCCCACGTCGGCTGCAGGCTTCCGGTCGGCAGGTTGGCCGCGCCGCCGGTAGAGGAGAGGGCTTGGGTTGCGCCCAGCGGATTGGTACTGCTCACGCCGGAAGCAAGCGAAATGACCGGGTAGTTCGCGTTCTTCATCCCGAAGACATTCTGAAAGCCCAACTGCGTGATGTCCGCGGCCGGCATGATTGGGCCCTGACGATATACCTGCGATTCAAGATAGCCGAGACGCAGCTGGTTCAAGAGGTTCGGCGTGAACACATGGGTTTCGGTGAGTTGGTAGTTCCTTACTACCTGGAGGATATTCGTGTTGCTGTAGATGGTCGGCGCGGAAGGAACGGTGACATTCACGTTTGAGATAGTGGCGCGGAAGAAGGCCGAATCTTTTTGGCCGAGGATTTGATCGATGCGGTAGGTCTGCTGGTCTTCATCTACATTGCTTTGCAGGTTTGCTGCGTAGTTGTAGGCGCTGTTGCCGGATACATTTGGGGCGGGGAAAAATCCACGAGCGATCGCCTGCTGCGCCAGGCGGGAAAAGCGGCTCTGCGGTATGACGTAAGCCCCCGAGGAATTCTTCGGAAAAGGCAAGCCGGTGTAGGGATCGATGATGGTTCCCGTAGCCGCGTGTGCGGGGTTAAAGGACGAAACTTGAAAGACGCCGCTCAGTTCGTCCGCCGATGGCACATTACCCGTCTCGGTGACTGCGGAACGAATTCGCTGTCCTTCGTAGTTGGCGAAGAAGAAAGTCTTGTTGCTTCCGTTGTATATCTTAGGCAGGATGACCGGACCGCCGAGAGAATATCCGAATTGATTCTGCTTCAGCGGCGCGACCGGCTGGGGAACGCGATTGAAGTAGGAGCGAGCATCGACAGCGGTATTACGAATGAATTCGAAGGCACTCCCATGCAGAGAGTTGGTTCCGGACTTGGTGCTCAAGTTGACCTGGTTGGCGCCGAACCCATACTCCGCGCTGTAGTTTTTAGTCTGTTCCTTGAATTCCTGTATTGCGTCGATAGAGATATCGAAGGCCGGTGTCGCGTAGCCGGTATCCGTAATCATGGTGCCGTCGAGAGTGTAAGCGTTCGATGCGCTGATGCCGCCGCCAATACTGATCGCGTCGCCCGCAGAGTAGCGATACGTCGATTGCTCGCCTCCTGTTTGCACGGCGCCGGGCTCAAGAAAGAGCAAGCTTACAAAACTCCGGCCGTTCAAGGGTAGTTCGCTCAGCTGCTTTTCATTGATGGTTTGTGCTACTGCCGGAGTGTCTGTATCGAGGGTAAGCGCGTTCGCAGCAACCTCAACCTTCTGTGCCGCGCTGCCGACATCGAGATGCAGATCGGCGCGGACGGTCTGATCCACCTCAAGCGTGATGTTGTTTTGTATCGAGGTCTTGAATCCCGTGTGCTCCGCTGTGACGGAGTAATGCCCGGGTAACAGAAGCGTGGCCGTGAAGTCGCCGGAATTATCAGTGGTCAGCGTCCTGACTTCTCCGGTGCCCAGGTTTCTGACCGTGACCTTCGCTCCCGCAATCACGGCTCCGGTTGGATCGGTGAGGCGGCCAGTGATGCCGCCGGTTGTATTTTGACCAAGCACGGCGCGCGCATCCAGAAGCAAACATGCGCAGATCAAGAGCAAAAAGATCTTTGACTTCATGAAGAACCTCCGTCGTACCCAGCGAATCGTCGATCTCGCCCATTCTTGGAGGGCTAGCTGATGTGAGATCACGGGAAGGCTAGTAATGGGGTTTCTGGTTGTCAACAACGTGCGCAATCAATTTCCTCGGCAAAAGGCGGGACGAGCGTCCGCATCCTTGTTCGTTAACCGCGAAAATGCTGTAAATGACGGGTCTGCATCGTTCTGAGCGGCGATTGGCATTGGTCGATCATCGACGTTCGCTCGAGCCGCGAGCGTGACTGCATCCGTTCCACTTTGCGGAATGCGGTGATTGTTCCGACATGCGGATTTCCGGATGCGCTCAGCGGCGATAGTATAGTTACTTTGCTGAAGAGCTTCTGGAGTGTTCGCGATGGGGAAAAGGATTGCGCTTTTTGGGGCTGGCGGGAAGATGGGCTATCGGCTGGCGAGTAATCTCAAGGGTTCCGAGTTTGAGGTTCGCCACGTGGAGCGGAGCCCTGCGGGCCAGGAGCATGTGAAGACTGGCCTCGGCCTGAATTGTGTTCCTGCCAATGAAGCTCTTGAGACGGCCGACGTCGTCATCCTCGCGGTCCCGGATACAGCGATCGGGAAGGTTGCTGCTTCGATCGAGGGGTCATTGAAGCCAGGAACGATGGTGGTGATGCTCGACGCTGCGGCTCCCTTCGCTGGGCACCTGCCCAAACGGGATGACCTGGTATATTTCGTCACTCACCCGTGCCATCCACCGGTATTCAATGACGAAACCGATCTCGAAGCCAAACGTGATTACTTTGGCGGGATCGCAGCCAAACAACATATCGTTTGCTCGTTGATGCAAGGGCCGGACAGCGCTTATGCCCTGGGTGAGCAGATCGCACGCGTGATTTGGGCCCCGGTCATGCGCTCTCACCGGGTGACGCTGGAGCAGATGGCTTTGCTGGAACCTGGCCTTTCGGAGACTGTTTGCGCAACTCTGCTGGTGGTGATGCGCGAAGCGATGGATGAGGTGGTGAAGCGTGGTGTTCCTCCCGAAGCAGCACGGGATTTCCTGCTCGGCCACATCAACGTGCTCGCATCTGTCATCTTCAAGGAGCGCGAAGGCCTCTTTTCCGACGCTTGCAATAAGGCGATCGAGTTTGGCATGCCGGCGTTGATGCGGCCTGACTGGAAGCGCGTTTTTGAGGCGGATGAGATTGCGGCCAGCATCCAGCGAATTACCTAGTTCATGAGCGATCAGCAACTGTATCCAGCGCCCGTAACCGGATTGGCGCCTCGGCGCAATTACCTGCGATATCTCATCCTGGTAGCGCTGGCGGGTTGGGCGCTCGCGTCGTACGACGTCAACCTACTGGTGCTGGCGCTCCCCGACATTGCCAGGAGCCTGCATATTTCTGAGGCGGGGCTCGGGATCCTCGGCTTCTCGGTTTACGCCGCGCAGTTCTGCATCACCATCTGGGCCGGCTATGCCATGGATCGATTCGGGCGCCGGCGTATATGGATGTTCTGCTTGACCGGGACCGCGCTGTTCACGGGCTTTACTTATTTTGTCGAGAACTTCTGGCAGCTGGTATTGGTGCGGGCGATCGCCTCTGGCCTCGCCTATGCGGAACTGGCCGTTTCCATCACCATCGTCAACGAACAGGCACCAGCGAAACACCGCGGGCTGCTCTACTCGATTGTTCAGGGTGGGTGGCCGCTGGGAGTTTTTCTGGCGTCGGGCGCCTATCTTGCATTTGGCAGATTTGGATGGCGTTTCGTCTTCTTGCTTGGCGTGCTTCCCATAGTGGCCGTGATTCTTGGCCGCTTCTTTGTGCGCGAGTCGGAACGCTTTGAGCATGTGCAGAATGTACGCAAGGCGGTGCGCGAGCGAGACCAGGAGGCGGTCGAAGCGTTGCTGCAAAAGCAACAGGTCGCAGTGGAATTGGAAGGAAGCGCTTCGATTCGAGAGCTTTTTGCGAAGCCGGGACCGATTCGCCGGCAGCTCTTCTGGCTATCGGTCGTCTGGATTTTTTACGGAGCGAGTTTTGTCGCGACGAATTTTTATATCGTTTACTGGCTGACAAAATACAAGCACTTCAGCGACTCGGCTGCCAGTGCTCTGCTTCTCGCTTGCGGCGGCATCGGTTTCTTTTTCTATATTCTCGGAGGTTGGTTGGGGGAACGCTGGGGCCGGCGCGAGGTGATTATCGTCTCCGGTGTGCTGGTCGCTCCGCTGAGTCTGGCGTTTTTACTGGTCGAGCAAAGATGGCTGGTCGTTGTTGTCTACTTCTTTCTGTTCCAGGCGACCAATGGCACCTGGTCGGGAGCCGGGTATGCGTACCAGGGCGAGAGCTTCCCTACCCGCATCCGTGGCACTGCCGTGGGTTTTCTCAGCGCCATCCAGGTGATCGGCTTCGTGATCGGGAGTATTCTCTGGACCATTTTGGCAGGATTTGGGAAACCAGTGCTCACCTGGCTTGTCATTGCCACTGGCGTGTCGCTTGGCATGTGGACGACGCTGATGCTACGGAAGATTCCGCCTGGCCAAGAGCTGGAAGCAATCACAGAATAGGGCCGCTCTTTTTCGCGAGATGTGGGGCACCCAACGATTCGCTGCAGGAGAGACCCCGACCGATGGCGTGAGATGTGGGATTGTGCGTTCCGCAATTCGGAATTTCTCCCCTGCCTCTTACTTTCTCCTCGACTTTGCCCTGTTCGCCTTGTCAGTTCCGTATGGCGGAATTTAGGATGGCATGTCGGGTGGAGAGGAATGTCCATGGCTGCCACTCCTCGGCGCAGGATAGCTGAAGAGCGCAAGGGTGACCGCAACGAATCGCAGACGGTGCTGCGCGCCTGCGAGGTTCTCAAGGCATTTCGCAATCCCGGCGAAGAGCTGGTGCTAGCCGATATCGTTCATCGCACCCAGCTCCCTAAAACGACGGTCTTCCGCCTGTTGCGCACGCTCATCCATGGTGGCCTGCTGGAACGCCCTCGCGCCGGGGTCTACCGGAATCAGTTCGGCCCGGTAACCGCGCGGCCCTTTCGCATAGGTTTTGCCGCCCAGGGCGACTCTGAGTTCTCTCGCGAAGTGGTGAAAAGCATGGAGAAGGCAGCGGCCCGGGAGCATGTCCATCTGATCACGGTCAATAACCGTTACAGCGCGCGGGAGGCAGTACGCAACGCCGATCTGCTGATCAAAGAACGGGTCGACCTGGTGCTTGAGTTTCAGACCTACGAACGCGTCGCCCCCGTACTCGCGTCAAAGTTTCTTGAATCGAATACACCCGTGATTGCGATTGAAGTACCACACCCTGGGGCGAGCTATTTCGGCGCCAACAACTACAAGGCCGGCCTGATCGGAGGCAAGGCACTGGGCCGCTGGGCACGGGAGAACTGGGGCGGCAAGGTCGATCAACTGTTACTACTGGAGTTGCCGATCGCAGGCTCTCTGTTGGAGTTGCGGCTCACTGGCCTGGTCGATGGCTTGCGGGCTGAGCTGCCGCAGATAGCCGCGGTTCCCAAGGCCCACCTCAACGGCCGGGGCAGTCTGGAACAGGTGCTCGAAATTCTGCGCCAGTATCTTCGCCGGTCCCCGCCGCGGCGCACACTCATCGGCACCGTGAATGATATCTGCGCGCTGGCAGCGCTACGGGCTTTCGAGGAGGCGGGACTCAGCCATCTTTGCGCGGTCATGGGGCAAAACGCGATTCGCGACGCCCGCATGGAACTGCGCAAACCCGGTACTCGACTGATCGGCACGGTTGCCTATTTTCCGGAGCGGTACGGCGATGAACTGATTCCGCTCGCAGTCAGCATCCTGCAGAAGAAACCGGTGCCTGCGGCGGTGTTCGTCAAACACCAACTGATCACCTCGCGCAATGTCGAACTGATCTATCCCCTGGATAAACGGTGCGACGTCAAAGTTGGCTTCTAGAAGATTCCGCAATCCGGAATTTTCGCTTTCCTGCCTGGGCCCCTGGCCGATAGGGTTGACGGCTCATCCGGTTGTCCAGTCCAATGGCATGTCGATGAGGAGTCTGGGCAAGATGGCTTTCTGCCCCACGCGGCGCGAGTTCCTGCAAACATCCGCGGCTTTCATGAGCAGCAGCCTGCTAGGCCGTTCCGCGGATGCCTGGCCGTCTCCGCGCGAGGTATTGCGCGAATACCCTTACGGTGCCGTCACTCTCACTGGAGGTCCGCTGCAGCAGCAGTATGATCGCATCCATGCCAGCTACCTGGCGCTCGACAACGACCGTCTGCTCAAGGTTTACCGGCAGCGAGCCGGTCTTCCCTCCCCTGGGCGCGATATGGGCGGCTGGTACGACGCAGACGGCTTCGTCCCCGGCCACTCGCTTGGTCAATATATTTCTGGCCTGGCGCGGATCGCGGCGACAACCGGCGATCCGGCGTGCGCGACGAAGGTGCAGGAGTTGGTTCGAGGCTTCGCCGCCACGCTGGGCGCCGACAATCAATCCATCATCCGCCCGCAAACCAATCTATGGATCTGCTACACCCTGGATAAGCATTTCGGTGGCTTGATCGACGCTTATCGCCTCGCCCATGTGGACGAAGCGGGCGATCTGTTGCCGCGGGTGCTGGATGGTTCCCGCTCGCTGATGCCGGAACATGGCCACGATCGTGTCGGTAAGAAGGATCCGCCCTATGACGAGACTTACGTCATGCCGGAGAATCTGTTCACGGCCTATGAGCTCACTCGCAGGCACGAATTTCAAGAGCTGGCGTTAAATTACATGCTCGATCGAGACTATTTCGATCCGCTTGCCGGCAATGAAAATGTATTGCCCGGCCGTCATGCCTATTCCCACGCCATTGCGCTCTCATCCGCAGGCAAAGCTTACCTGGTGTTGGGCGATGAAAAATACCGCCGCGCCATGGCCAACGCGTGGACCTACCTCATCACGCAGCAACAATTTGCCTCCGGCGGCTGGGGACCCAACGAGCAATTCGTAACCCCGCACCAGGGCAAGCTTTATGAGAGCCTCAGCACTACCGACGACCATTTTGAAACACCTTGTGGTGCTTACGCCCAGTGCAAGCTGGACCGGTATTTGCTGCGCATGACCGGGGATGCGCGCTATGGCGACCATCTCGAGCGCGTTGTCTACAACACCGTGCTCGGGGTCAAGCAGCCGGACTCTGATGGCGACTACCCGTATTACTCGACCTATGGCCCGAATGCCACCAAGGTCTGGTACAAGAAAAAGTGGCCCTGCTGTTCGGGCACGCTGATTCAGGGTGTTGCGGACTACGTGCTCGGTTTGTACCTGCGTGCCGATGACGGCATCACAGTGAACATGTATGCGCCCAGCGAATTGCGCACGCCGGAGAACGTGAGGCTGGTGCAAACCACTGCGTATCCCGCTGAGGATACGATCTCCATTCGAGTCGCCGCCGGCACCTCGCAGCCGTGGACACTGCGCCTGCGCATTCCTGGTTGGCTGGAACAACCCGCGCAGATCACCGTGAATGGAACCCCTTCCTCCGAGACAGCCGCACCCGGCAGCTTCGCCGCTCTGCGCCGCCGCTGGAAGAGTGGCGATGTGGTTCAGCTGCGTCTGCCGCAGTCTCTCCGGACAGAATCGATCGACGATCAGCATCCCAACGTGGTCGCGGTGATGCGGGGACCGGTGATGCTGGTTGCCATCGATCCGCCGGACGGCCTGGAAAAGAAAAGTATTTCGTTCGATAAGGGTTTTACCGCGGTTGCGCAAAGCTCCGGCGCTTGGGTACGAAAAGATGGGGTACGCAACGATGGTGGTCAGCAGGTGGTGTTGCTCCCTTTCCACCAGGTGCAGAACGAGCGATACACTACCTACTTCAACCGCGGCTGATCCGTGGCCGCAACAGGAGGGAGCCCGAGGACCATGGATGGCATCACCGGTACAGCGCGGGCGACCAAACGCCGACTCGGCCCAAAGGATGCAGCGGCGCGCATACAGGCGCGCTACTGGATCGAAACTGCCTTCCCTCTCGAAGATGCCGCTGAGATCATGGCCGGGGAACAGTCGACGGGAACGTTCATCCGCGTCCCCGGCGAGACCAGCGAACTGCGTGCCCGCTTCGCTGCCAGGGTGGAACAAATCACTGAGCTGGAAACCGTCGACCGGCCTTCATTGCCCGGCTCAGGGATGCCGAAGAATTCGTCTCACAGCGTACGGCGGACTGCGGAAGTTACGCTTTCCTGGCCGCTCGAGAATCCAGGCCCATCGCTCCCCAATCTATTGGCCACGGTCGCCGGCAACCTGTTTGAGCTCAAACCGTTCTCAGGTTTGAAGCTTCTCGACCTCGATTTGCCACCGGCGTTTCTCGATCGCTATCAAGGCCCGCAATTCGGTGTGGCAGGCACGCGCCGGCTTACGGATGTATACGATCGGCCGCTCATCGGCACCATTATCAAACCGAGCATCGGGATGAACCCGGAGGAGACGGCGGCCCAGGTGCGCACGTTAGCCGACGCGGGGATCGACTTCATCAAGGACGACGAACTGCAATCTGACGGACCCCACTGCCCTTTTGAACAACGCGCCACCGCGGTATTGCGCGTGCTGCGCGATCATTCTGACAAGACTGGCAAGCAGGTGATGTATGCGGTGAATCTTACCGGCGATATCGACGAAATGCTGCGCCGCCACGATCATGTGTTGGCAAACGAGGGCATCTGCATCATGGCCAGTATGAACTCCATCGGCCTGCCGGCGATGAAGGTACTGCGGGCGCACTCGCAGCTTTGTATCCACGGTCACCGTAATGGGTGGGGTATCTACGGCCGCTCGCCCGCCATCGGCATGAGCTTCGTGGCCTACCAGAAGTTCTGGCGCCTGGCCGGGATTGACCATACCCACGTCAACGGCCTGAGCAACAAATTTTGTGAGGAGGATGACAGCGTGATCGCGTCGGCGCGCGCCTGTCTCACGCCAATGTTCCCATCGCCGCATGCCGGTTGTGAAATCGTGCCTGTCTTTTCTTCCGGACAATCGGCGCGGCAGGCCGCAGGCACCTACCGGGCGCTCGGCTCTACCGATCTGATTTTCGCTGCGGGCGGCGGCATATTGGGCCACCCCCACGGGCCGGCAGCCGGCGTACGCAGCCTGCAGCAGGCCTGGGAGGCAGCGATCCAGGGCATACCAGTAAGCGAATTCGCACTGACACATCCGGAGCTGCGCGCAGCACTGGACGCATTCTCCGGCTGATCCCCTCATGGCCCTGCTCTACTGTTACTACGGCGACGACTTTACCGGATCTACCGATGTGCTCGAGCAACTCGCGGGCAACGGTGTAGCCAGCGTGCTTTTTCTTGGTACGCCCACAACCGCGCAGCTGGCCCGCTTCTCCGCTTGCCAGGCGATCGGATTCGCCGGCGATGCACGATCGCGCACGCCTGAGTGGATGTCCGCCAACCTGCCCGCGATCTTCACCCGCATGTGCGGCCTCAGTCCCGCGATCGTTCAATACAAAGTCTGTTCCACTTTTGACTCGGCGCCCCATCGGGGCAGCATCGGTCGCGCGCTGGAGATTGGCCGCGAAGTATTCGCAACTCAGACGGTTCCCATTGGCGTTGCTGCGCCGCACCTGGGCAGGTTCCTGCTTTTCGGCAATCTCTTCGCGGCAGCCGGAAATCAGGTCTATCGCATCGACCGGCATCCGACGATGGCGCATCATCCTGCCACCCCCATGCATGAAGCGGATCTCCGCCTGCACCTGGCGAAGCAAACGAATCTTGCCGTGGGGCTCGTGGATCTTCGCGCCTTTCAGGCCGGCCATGCGCAAGACCAGTTTCGTCAACAGGCAGAGGGAGGCGCTGCAGCCGTTCTTCTCGACGGCGTCGATGCCGCCATGCTGCATCAGGCAGGCAAACTGATTTGGGGACTCACCAACACATCGCAGCCGCTCTTTACGATTGGCAGCGCCGGTGTTACGGCCAGCCTTATCTCCCATTGGCGCAGTGCGGGGATGATCGCTTTCCAGCCTCTCTCGGTAACTGCTAAGAAAGCGGATCAAATCCTGGTCATCAGTGGAAGCTGCTCCGCTGTGACCGCGGGTCAGATCCTGTGGGCCAAACGGCACGGGTTCGCTTGCCTCGAGCTGGATGCGGCAGCACTGGCTAACGGTGGTTCCGAAGCGGTGGAGTCGGCCATGGAGCTCGCTCTGCAACCCTTGCGATCGGGGCGCGACACGGTGCTCTTCACCGCCCTGGGTACGCCCAAAGGGTCAACCCATGATAAGGAACTCGGCGTCGCCCTTGGCCGCTTGTTGCTGGCGCTGGTGCAGCAGACCGGCATTCGCCGTGTTGTTTTGTGTGGCGGGGACACCTCCTCCCACGCCGTCCAGCGACTGGACCTCACTGCTCTGACTTTTGCGGGTGCGCTCGCCCCTGGGGCTCCGTTGTGCCGCGCACACGCCGAGGAAGCAACCGGTCCCGACGGTCTGGAGCTGGTATTGAAGGGGGGACAGATCGGCCCGGAAGACTTTTTCAGGATTGCGCGCGACGGGAACTGACCCTACGGCGCAACCAGAGTCGGCGGCGTCGGGGCTGGAGGTGAGAACCAAGCCTGTTCCCTGGACCAACAACTGTAGCTGCGCGATTGACTCTGTGGGTTTTTAACCTGTGACGACGCGGGTTTCTTTGGCGCTTTGGTTCAAACCGCGGCTGCAATCCACACGCGAAAACAAAACCGCGCTTACCAGCACAACCGCGGCAATCCCAAACAGCGGAAGATTGTAGTTGCCACTGGCACGTATCACATAGCCGAACACCACGGTACAAAGCAGGCCGCCCAGGTTGCCTGCTGTGTTCATGACCGCTGTTGCTGTGCCGCCGCAGCTACCGCCAAGATTGAGGCACATGGCCCATGCGGCTGGCAGCATCAGGTCCATCACCCCGAAGCACAGGGTGGATACGGCCACCACAGCCGTCACGCCATGCACCAGACCCAATACAACCAACAGCGCGGCTGCGACCGTGAGACAGGTGCTCGTCACCCATCGATATGCCGTCACCATACCGTGCCGCTCCACCAGGCGGTCGCTCAAAAACCCACCGGCCAGATTGCGCGCCGATCCCGAGCAGAAACGGGAACGAAGCAACCACGCCCATTCTCTGCATCGAGATGTGCGCCCCGTTCACCATCCAGGTGGGGAACCAGGAAAAATAAAACCAGCTGGCCCAACCATAGAAGCCATAGGCCGCGGTGATGAGCCAAAGCTGCGGTAAGGCCAGAAGTCTGCGCCAGGGCACGCTGTTGTGGAGCGATGCACTGCTCTCGCCAATTTCTTCCAACTCCACGCGTGTGATCCCCGGCTGCTCGGCCGGACGGTCATGAAACCACGTCCACCAAATAACCGTCCAGATCAAGCCCACTCCGCCGAGGATCCAAAAGACGGCTCGCCAGCCAAACCGCATCTGCAAAGGAACCAGGGTCAGCGGCGCCATCGCCGCGCCTAACCGGCTCGCAGCCCAGACCACGCCCTGGCTGCGTGCGCGCTCGTGTTTCGGAAACCAATGCGGAATGACACCGGCCGCATTGGGGTACGCGCCTGCCGCGCCCACCCCAAAGAGAAAGCGAGTCACGAACAGCTGCCAAAAACTGCGGCACCAGCCCGTAAGCGCGGTAAAGACAGACCACCAGGCAGCAATGCGGCTGAGCTCGGCACGTTGCCCATAGCGATCGCCGAGAGCGCCCGAAGGGATTTCGAATACGGTGTTGGCGATTACGTAGGAACTCAGCACCCATCCCCACTCGACGGGCGTGAGGTGGACATCGCGTTGCAAACCTGGACCGGCAACGGCAATGGCCAGCCGATCGATGAACGTAATCACAGACACCGCGCCCAACAGCGCCAATACGCCGTGACGTTTCTTCACCTGGTCAGAACTCCAGGGCGTGGGCAGAGGACGACAACGCCTGGGAATGACCGTTCAGTAGCTCGCGGGTTCGCAGTACCGCCAACTCCGGGCTAGAGAGTACAGGAACCGCCGGCACCGGCATTTGCTGGAGCACGCGCGCCATCGATGCCTGGGCGAGCACCACCAGGTCTACCTTGGCCGCCAATTCGGTAAGAGCTCGGCTCACCATGCGATCATGCGTTTCTGTGTCACCGGCCAGGACGGCTTCAAAGGCGCCATCGCACAGCGATTCTTCGATCTGCGTGGAAGTACCGGCAGCCGCACTCTTCTCTCGCAGCAGCGCGGTGGTGGGCTCAAGCGTCGTGCGCAGCGTCGCCAATACGCCGATGCGACGGCCCTGGCTGACCGCCTTTTCCGCCATTGCATCGTCAACCCGGATGACAGGAAAAGGAAACAGCCTGGCAGCGATCGTAGTGGCCGGCCCGATCGACGAGCACGTGACCAGCACTCCATCGACGCCGATCGCTGAGGCCGACTCAATCATGCCGATCAGGCGCCGCACGGTCATCTTCTGCAGCTTGCCCACCGCTATCGTCTGCTGGATCAAGCTCTCGTCAACCATATGAAAGATTTCTGTCTGCGGCAGGTATTTACGGCACAGTGAAGTGAACAACGGTGTGAGTGTGGGGCTCGTGTGCAGCAATGCGAGTGTGGATGCCAAAGCCAGGTTCGCCTTTCCGGAAAGTGGAGCGCCAACTGAACGAGACGTGTATGAGCCAATTCACGCTACGGGACGCCGTTTCGTCAAGAGCGTTTCTCGTATTCGAAGAATCTCCCGCTGGGCAATCGGGCAGCGGTTCCGAACTACGGAACGCCTCCTAACGCCGTGACGCTTCAGGCTGGAACGCACGCGGTCATCTAAGCGCGGAGAAGTCCAGGCAGCGAGTCCGCATTGCGGAACGATTGGGCAAAACCATCGCACGCACTTACTCCACGGAGCAGATCAGCGAGAGCATGCGCCTCCCCAAGTCTGAGTCGCCATACTACACTCCGGGCTTCCCTCTGTCCTTGCCGCTGGAGCATGGCTCGCGCATTCGATGCCTGGACTGTCAACCTACCGAAACATTTCATGATGAACCGCAGAACCCTATCCTGTCCGATACCGGCAAACTTGCGTGGTGGCGATCGGAAGGAAAGGGTGGATTGGTGACGCAGGGAGGACGCTTCGGTGGTGATACGGTGAAGTGATGGAGCTCTCCGAGGCGGCTCGCCTGCAACGCGCACGGACCTTCGACCAGATCGCGGATCTCTACGACCGGGGCCGGCGCGAGCCGCCAGGCTGGCTCTACGATACGGTGTTTGCCGAGTCGCAGCTGGATATGGCGACGGCGCTCGTGCTGGAGATTGGTTGCGGCACCGGTAAGTCGACGCTGCCCATGGCACGGCGTGGGGCAAGGATTCTTGCGCTGGAGATGGGCGCTAACCTGGGGCGCCTGGCGCAACATCATCTTGCCGGTTTTCCGAAGGTCGAAGTGCTATGCACGCGATTTGAAGACTGGAGGCCGACAGAACGGTTCGACTTGGTTTTGGCCATCACAGCGTGGCATTGGCTTGAACCGGCTGTGCGGTGCGGTCGCGCAGCTGCGGCGCTCAGGCCAGGCGGCACACTGGCGTTCACCGTGACCGAGCATGCGTATCCGCCAGGGTACGATTCTTTCTTCGAAGAGATTCAGGAGTGCTATCGAGCGGTTGGCATGGGGTTGATGGCGTGGCCGCCTCCGCCGCCCGACGCAGTTCCGGATGCCCGCGCCGAGATCGAACAGAGCGGGTGCTTTGAGGATGTGCGCGTGATCCGGAGGTTGTGGGCGGAAGATTTTACCGCCGAGGAACATGTCGCGTTGATGCGGACGGCCTCAGACCATCGCCTGCTGGAGACGGACAAGCGGGAGTGGCTCTTCGAGGAGATGAGGCGGCGGATCGAAAGCCGGCCCGGTGGACGGGTTACGAAGCACAATGTAACCCTGGTGCATTTGGCGCGGCGGTTGGGGATCTGCCCAAAGGTGTAGGTGACGGCCCTTCTGTCACTGTGGTTGTCTCTGTCGCCTCGATGGCGATCGATGACCGCATGCAATTAGTGCTGAGCGTGGACAACATGAACGCCAGCATGTCCAGGCGCGAGTCCTTGAATGGCGCGGCCGAACCTGGACGCGATCTCCTGGAAATTGATGTCTTCGATGGTACAAAATCCGTGGGAGCGAAGAATCGCCGCAATGCCAGCCGGCTCGAAACGGCTGACCGAACGTTCATCGATTTTCTTAAGCTGTTCGGTCCGCTCCCTTTCTACCTGCCTCAGCTCTTCGGAGAATGCCTCGGGGGGTTCCATGTAGTCGAACACCACCTCCGAGTTCTGGATTGACGACATGTAGCCCAGAGTGCGGCCGATTGCGTCCTGTGTCAGATATGGCACAACCCCGAGCCAGGTGAAGAACGCGGGCGAGTCCTGCTGAAAGCCTGCGGCGACGAGCTTCTCTCCCACATCGTCCCGCTCGAAATCGACTGGCACGAGAATAAGCCATGGCGGAAGTGCGATTTGAGCTTCGGCCAAGCGCTGGTGTTTCGATGCCTGCGTCGCAGGGTGGTCCACCTCATAGATACGGATCTGTCGTGCGCCATGGGGATTCCGGAGAGCGAAAGTGTCGAGTCCGGCGCCAAGAATGACGACCTGCCGAACCCCATTTTCGACAGCTTTTGACAAAGCATCTTCCGCAATCCGGCTTCGTGCGGTGGTGAACAGACGTCCGATGCTGGCCAAGGGGTGTTTGTTCGCAAATTGAAGCACGTCCTTTTCGTCGTCATGCAGAATCTTCATGGCATATGGGTCATAGAGGATTGAGCCATGATCGAGCACCTGATGAGCAGCTCGTTGTAGTGCGATCATCAGGGCTGTGCGGCTGGGTTCATTAGGCTTCATGTTCCAGGTCTCCATTCTCATCGCACGAGTTGTCGGGCGCGCGACTGGCTGCGCCATAAGCGTCCTAAAGCGTTAATTTTCTTGGGTGTTCGCGCCGGTTTCGAGGATTGTGGGTTGGTTCAGAGGACTGCGGGCCGTGCCTGCCCGTTCCCTCTTGGATGAAGTTGGCAGGGCGTCTAACGACGGCCGATTTGTTTTGCTAGCGGGAGATCATCGCACGAATGAACGCTGTACTGGGTCAGTGGACCTTTAGCGGCAAACTGGTCACCGCGTCCGTTCCGTGATATTCCAACTGATATGCAACCTTCTGCTTGGTTGCGATGGGAAAGTAGAGATAGCCAGCGACCGGCTTTGAGACTTCTGCGTCTTGCAATTCCTTGTCGAGCAGTTCGGTCTTCATGGTCTGTCGATCAGAGCCGGTCGTTGCGGCTGATGTACTCTTGTCGACTCCAACCCCCATGCCGACGCCGTAAACGGGACCACTTACGCGGCGGCCGCTTCCATCATAGTCGGGATAGCTCACATAGCCGACGTTTGCGGTGGGATACAGAGTTACATCACGGCTACTCTCGGGCCGCTTCTGGTAGATGGAGGCAATGGTTTCAGGGCTCGCCGGACTAACCAGGTCCTTGCCATCGGAGGTTCGCAGCGCAAAATCAGCCTGCTTGAGGCTGACGGTCTTACTGTCTGCGGGGTAGAAGCCAATCTCTACCACGATGTACCGGCCTGCCAAAGGCGTGGCGAAGGAGTTCTGAACTTCTGTCTTTGAGAGCTGCTTGGCGCCTATGGAATATACCGGCTGAACCTTGGACACTGGGTACGCTGCGGCCGACGCCCGTGGCGCGGGAGGATTTTGCCCGACGGCCAGGCAACAATTTAGCAACCCAACGATGAGTACAGTCTTGCCGAAATGAGTCATGGCGTTCTACTCCAGGCTGACCTTCAGAGTCTTGCCGGTCAGAACATAAATGCGCTTCTTCTTGGGGGTTTGATCCTTCGGACGAACTTCAAGTTCATAGACGCCCGGAGCCAGCCAGAACTTCTTCAACGTGGCGGCGGTGCCTGCATATGCGTTGTCAAGGTAGACTTCTGCATCCTTATAGGAGCCTTGCAGGCTGACTTGCCCCTTGTCAGGTTGGGGAACCAGATAGATTGGAGAGGCGAAGTACGAATACCCTATCCAGGGATCGTAAAAGAACGGCGGGTAGTATCCGGGCCAAAACGGACCAGAATAATAGCCGTACCCTGCGCCTACGGAAATGGTTCCGAGGCGAACGCCTGCCGAAGCAGGGCTCAGCGAACCAATCGCGAACAGCAAGGCGAGCGTAAGCGAAGGCAACCGGAGTGTTGCCATATCTCGTTCCTCTTGGCCTATAATAACGCCGAATCCGACCGGAAGTTGCGTTAAATCCCACCGGCAATCAAGAATTGGTTGCCGGTGGCCAACTCGTACCCAAACCGTCCAGGACAGAACCGTCCGCGAAAACCACTCGCTGGTGGATCCGCTGACTCCGTTTCGCGGTGAAAGGGTGTCATTTCACCGATTTCTGAAGCTGGGCTGGGTCTATGAACGCTTGAGGAATCTTAGGTAGAAAGCTGCGAAAACCAGGACGATGCCGATATTCACTGTCAGCCGTTCCCAGATTAGGTTTCGGAAGAACGCTAAATCTACACCCACTATCACGGCTGCCATCGCTACCGCGTAAAGGACCATAGTTACCCGTCTGCCTATTTCAGCGGAAATCACCATCTAGAGTCCTCTCCATCACCTGACTGCCGTCCCGACCGATTCCACGATGGACGGTTACTGGTGAGTAACCTCCGAGTACACCATCTGGAGATTGGACGTGCACAGCATTGTAACGTCTCTTGCAGACGCAAATGTCCATCCAGTTTCTCGGGATGAAGTCGCTGACGATTATTCGAGGATTGTCCAGACGATGATGTGGTTAGTCGGGGAAAAATCCACGGATTTGATATCGGTGACGTGGTGCCTGCCATTACCTGCCTGGCACCACTGGCAAAATCAACGCGCTCGAATGCGCACCGCCGAGCAGAATCGTGTTCGTCGCCTTCACGAAGTTGCGCATCCTGTGCGCCGCTTTTGCCGGTATTCAAATTGCGGTCGAAGCGCGGAAAATTGCTCGACGACACTTCCAGCCGGATCCGGTGTCCCTTCAAAAAGACGTTGCTCGTGGACCACAGGTCGATCTTGTACTCGTAAATTTTCCCGGGTGTGATGGGTGTCGGCTCTCCGTTGGTGGACGCGCGGAAACTTGCGCGCAGGATTCCCTCGGTCAGATTTTGCGCAAACCCGTTTGGCCAAACGTCCACCAGCTTACCCGTAAAGTCGGTGTCGACGGCAGAGGACTTCGCATAGAGATCCAGAGTGACAGGGCCGGTGACTTCTACATCCTGATCGAGCGGCGGCGTGGTATAGACGAGCACGTCGGAGCGGGCTTCCACATCTTTCTGATCGCGTGGTCCCGGCGCCAGATGTTCGGAATCGCAGCACAGCGGACCGCCCACGGTAGGAACAGGATTGGCCGGGTCGTAGACGAATGTGTTTGTGCCCTCCTTGCCGGGCGTTGCAGTGGAAAGCGAACCGTCGCCCGAAGCGCTGTTGGCCTTCCCGCCGGACTGGAGATAGTAGCGGGTCTCGATCGCGCGCGCGAGGGGCCACGCAGGCTCATCACGCCACTCGTTCCTGCCCATCACAAAAATCCTCACCGGGCTGCCGCTGGCAAACTGGTTCTGCTTGCCCATGAACAAATAATCGAACCAGTCGAGGGTGGTGCCGGCTTCGTCAAAGGCCGCGTCGGGGCCGAAATCGACATCGCCCACTTTGCGGGTCCAGCCCGAGTGGCCGCCGATGGCGATGATCAGATGTTGCCCTTCGCGTGCCGCCTGGTTTCCGGCATGCGCCCGCAGCCCGAGGTAATTGCGCAGCGAACCGCCCTGGAACAGGTCGTACCAAGCCGCAATCGTGAGCCCCGGAACCTGGACGTTCGGATAGTTCTCCTCGATCGACCACTGTTTCCAATAGCTGTCGTACGTCGGATGCGCCAGCCAGTCGAGGAAATAAGGCGCCAGTTCGTGCGTCAACTGCGATCCGCCGGTAATTGGCTTGAGATTGAACACCGGAAAGTCATTCAACGGCAACACGCGGTCGCCCACCAGCGCATTGGTGTCCTGGTGGATCAGACGATTCGCCGTGTCCTGCGCCAGGCCTGCGGTCCACGACTCGTCAAACCACTGTTCGAAGGCGCCGCCCTGATAGGTCCAGTTTTCGTGGTAATTCGACGCGGTGACGACCGGGCAGATACCGGCCAGGTGGGGCGGATGGCTGATGGCAGCGAGCATCACCGTAGCGCCGACGTACGATCCGCCAAACAAGCCCACTTTGCCGTTCGCATGCGGCAGCGCCGCGGCCCACTCCACCGTGTCGTAGCCGTCGTCCATTTCGTGCTTGAAGGTGTACCACTCGCCCCCGGACGTGTACCGCCCACGCACATCCTGGATCACGACCATGAAGCCGCGAGCGACTGCTTTGCGCGCGAAGTCGGCGCCGTTGTCCTTGTTGTAGGGAGTGCGCTGCAGCAGTACGGGAAAGCTGCCGTCACCCGCGGGTCGATAGACGTCGGCTTTGAGGGTGACGCCGTCGCGCGTCTTCATGGCGACGTCGTGCTCGATCACGATATCGGCAGCGGGATATGCCAACGTAGGAGCAACAAGAACTGCGGCCGCAAGCACGAAGATCCAAAGACTTTTTCCGGGCACGAAATTCCTCAGTGGCGGAAGCCGAGGCAATTCTAACGGACGGACCGAAAACCGCCCTACCCGGTCGCAGATCGACCTGGGATCGAATTAACGGACGTGATCCTCATGCCCGAGGTGATGGACAGACGGAAACGGCACCTTTGCGATGCGGGCACAGGGTTTTCGCGCCCCGCCCCTTAACTCTATGGCCTGCAGTTGCATCCAACCTTCGCAGGTGGGGAGGAAATAAGATGAAACGTATACTTTTGACCGTTTGCTGTATCGCCCTGGGTTCTGCTCCTGCGCTGGCAGCGCAGAAAAAGGCCGCTGCGACGCCTATGACCGACCAGCAATTTGTCGATTTTGCTGGGCAAACCGACATGGTGGAGATCAATCTCGGAAAATTGGCGCAAGATTCGGCTGCGTCTCAGGGAGTAAAAGACTACGGGCAAATGCTGATCACCGATCACTCAAAAGACTTTGGCCAGCTGTACGATGTCGCTCATGAGGCCAAACTCACGCGGCCGGACGCAATCGACGCCGAAAACAATAAAAAGATGATTGACCCTTTCCAAAAGCTCAAGGGTACTGCTTTTGATCATCATTACATTCAGGAGATGGTCGCTGGACACACAAAAGCGATCGCCGTCTACAAGAAAGAAGCCGCGGACGCGGAGAACCCGGCGGTCAAGACGTATGCGGAGAACGCCATACCCGTGCTGGAAAAGCATCTTGATGGCGCGAAGGAGCTGGAGAAATCGAAGACCCGTTGAAGGGTTGAAACAGGAGTGGTGGCCACGGTATACCCAGGGGATTCGCCCTTGTTGACTGAGTGCGCCGCGGGCTCATTTCCGAAAGTTCCTGGATCGCGTCGCGATTGAGCGCCGATCAATCGAGGGGTTAAAGCGGGGGTGCCGGTCTAGCCCGGCGCCTCCGTCACCAGGTTGTGTGTCTGAGGGCACTTTGGCTTACGGTCCCGAAACAATCCGCAGGCATACGGAGAGTGTTCGGCAAATGAAGCGGTCACTCCGGCCTTAGCCGTCGACCGCATGCAGCCTGCCCCGTGAGCGAAATTCTAACGACTAAGAATCGCCGTTGCTTCACGGTCGACCTAAGTCTAATGAAGAGGGATGTATCTCTCGAGGCGTACAGTTAGCAATGTCTTTTGGTGATTGAGAGACTGATCGCGCATGGAAATACCCTGAGTGCGGATGGCGACCCAGCCAGCGCGCAACAAGAATGGTTCAAATGCAAGGGTCTCATTCATAGAGGACCTCCTAGAGGCTACGCGATCTGTGAAATCCGGACCGAGGGAAAGTCGCCCGGTCATAATGAGCGGCTCGCGCATTTCACCTTGATCTCACTGGTTGCTGGGCGCGTTCCTCACGCTGTCGATGGCTTCCTGGCCGGCATCCTTTGCATTGCCGGCTGCATTATGTATGGTCCCTTTTGCCTGGTCGACTTTTCCTTCGGTTTCAAGTTTCTTGTTGCCGGTGACGTGTCCAGTGGCTTCCTTGGTCTTGCCGGCAAGTCTATCTGCTACACCTTTCACGTGTTCCTGGTTCATATGTCACCCCTACAACTAAGATGCTTGTTGATGAACATAGGGCTAGTGCCCCGAGACAAGACAACACATGCACCCGTTTTACGGGGTGCATGTGCAGGAATTAACGTTCTAACCCACTCTACGCGGATTATTAACGATAACGTCCTTGTCGTACGAGCGCACCGTGCCGATAGGCTCCGCCTTTACGTAAGCCGGATCCTTTTCCTTAGAATCCACTCCGTGCGAGCTTTCTCCGGCAGACGCGATGTCATCAGCGCCGCTGGCCTTGAGGATCTCCTTCGCCCTAGAGACTTCCTCTGAGGAATCGCAATGCACGGAGACGAGAATTCCGCCTTCCTTGACTCGCCCCTCGTAGCGCTGCGCCTCATACTCCGGAATACCCATTCCGACCAAAGCCCCGACCAATCCACCCACGGTACCACCAACGCCAAGACCCGCTAGAGCACCCATAATCGGGCCGGCTGCGATGAGAGGGCCTACGCCTGGAATCGCCAGCGCGCCGATACCCGCAAGCAATCCTAAGGTTCCGCCAACAACCCCCCCGACGCCGACACCAGTTGCAGTTCCTTCGGGCGCTTTGGTGTTCTTTTCGGCTGCGAAGTCCTTCGATCCCCTCACGTCCGACATGAGCACAGAGACATCGTCGTTAGAGAACCCTCCTGCGATCAGCTGGTCAACCCCAGTTTCGGCTGTCGCTTCGTTCGAATAAATTCCAAATGCTGCCGTATTCTTCCCTGCCATGTAGATCTCCTCTCGCGCTCTGTCTAGGGCGCAAACACTACTGTTTAACGGTTAGTTGATTCGTGACTTTATCCGCGCCGCCGGCCGCTTCCGCAGCCTTGGCACCAATGTTCTGCTTCTCTTCGTCAGTATGAACCGGACCCTTCAACGTCACGTCGCCATTTTTGGTGATGACCTTTACGTTGTGCCCATACATGGAGAGTGATTTGTCGGCAATGATCGACTTCCGGATCTTTTGAGTCAGCATCCGATCTGAAGACGCACTGGACTGTTGATCGGCGGTCGTCGTGTGTGCCTTGTTATTGGCTGAGTTATCTGGATTAGTGGCAGTTGGCGTCGCGTTCTGATCCTGTCCCAAAGAACAATTTGGAATCAAGAGCATAGACGCAAGTGCTGGGGCTGCGAGGAACCGGAGTGTTCGACCGGTAAATCTTACTGCTTTCATAGCTACCTCTCGGGCTTTAGGAAGCCCTTCAAGCCGTACGGGTTGCTGCGTGAGGTGTAATTTAGGTGCTTTGGTTAGACGAACACGAGTGTGCGTACCATACTTCTGATGCCGTCTTCGTTTGCCGGGTACATCTGTTCGCAGTTATCTACTTATTTTATTGATCAGGAGAATGACTTTTGCGGCACCGGGATAATTCGCAGCTGAAGCAACGTTTCGTACTTTGTGGGCACCTAATTTTTCGAAGTGCGGGCCTGACGGCGTCGCCAAAAGATTTATTTCCCCCGCAGGAGGATCCGAACCGGTGGCCTGCGGGTGGTCGATCGAATCTCAGACCCGAATTGTCTTAAACATCAATTGGTAGAGAGAGGCGAACTATGTTTCTAGCTCTTGGAGTTGTTTTACTTTTGCTGTGGCTTGGAGGCTTCTTCGTGTTCCACGTCACCGCTTTCTTTATCCACATTCTCCTGATATTGGCCATCGTTTCAATCGTCTTCCATTTCATTCGAGGTACTGCTTCTGCAGTTTGAGGTTTGCAATGCCGGGGCGCTCGAAGAGCGCCCTCGCCGCTTGGCTGGATCTTCCTGGCAAGCACGCACTCGGCGGCTGAAGGTCGCTTAAGCCAGTAAACGCTTATCAACTGAGCCGTCGGCAGTGGGTTTTGTGGAAGTTCAGTCGTCCCTGCGGGACTGGTTCCAATATTCCCCTGGGTTGTCGCTGGTCCCCTACGGGCTGTCCATAGCAGCAGTTCGAGAGATCAATTTGGATAAGACTGGGTTTTGTGCCGCCCGCAAATTTCGTGGACAGGACAGATGGCACCTCCACGAAAGCGTTAAGTCTGAAATCGTCGCCGCGTTAGTTCCACAATCAGACCGAGCAGAGTGTAGGTTGCAGTATTCGCAGCAAGGACCTGATACAAGCTAACAGGAAAACGCGAGCCAACTGCCGTAACGGGGCAGGTCACGAATGCCAGTGGCCATAGGTATCGCATCCATTCATTTGTGTTTGGATGGGTTGCGAAGACAAAAAGCACCCAGCAGCCCGCAACGAGAAAGCCCGCTCCTGCCCACATAGTAATTCGACTTCTCATGGAATTTCCTCTAGGCTGCCGAAGATCATACGCCGAACCGCAGTCAGTCGTAGGCCGCAGGAAAGGTTGTTTCCTGAAAGCATGGCCATGGGCAGAGCCGCTGGGCCTTCCGGACTGTGCGCTGCCTGAGGCTACCGATTCATCGCGAGTGAGCGATTTCACAAGTTAGCGCATGACGTCATTCTGCGCGCGACATAATCTTCGGATCGATGCGCGAGGCGCGTGCTATCACCGGCAACGCAAACAGCAAAGCGATCGCCAATAAAACCAGTGCCGGACCGGTGAGCATGACAGGGTCACTTCCTCTCACGCCATACAGCAGGGTCTCAACATAGCGGCAGCGATGCGATCGCGCCCGGCGCTGCGCGGGAGCGCATCGGTGCGCGCTATATCACCATCGGGAAGATCCGCGACGTAGCCTGCCAGGCGATGTCGGCGATCCGAGCACCTACTGCGATACGAATCCAAAATTCGTGCTCCCGCTGCTGCACGGAAGAATTATGCACTCCGTAGAGACCTATCTCTGCGAGCAAGATCGCTACGAAAGAGAAGAAGGCAGCCAGCATCGCCAACAGCCGTTCGCGGACAGTCTGACCTTTGTCGCGATCAGCCGCCCCCGCCTCCAATGTCTGTCGACTCATCAGGTGCGGGATGTACTCATTCACCGAAAACGACAGCTGACGCTTCCCGGTCCGGCGAGATGTGGCAATTGTTTGATCGGACGGTGGCTGTGGCTCATGATGATCCATGGGAGGCGGAATCACATGATTACCGCACTTGTTGGCATTGCGGCCACCATCTACATCTTCAAGTTCGTCACAGGTCTCTTCAAACCGAATCCAGCAGTTTGGCGTTGCTCACAAGTCGACGGTGGCTGTGGCTCCGGGCCAGAGGAGGCGTGCGAGTGCAGCCTTGAGGCCAAAGAGCGATGGATCAGGCAGGGCTGCAGGGAGTTTCACCTCGAAAGATCTTCTTGAGGTCTTGATGGTTTCCGAATATCGCGATTAGGCAAACCACCGCCGCAATGTCGACCGCCGGTTGCTAATTGCCGGACAAAGACCTCGATGGAGAGCCAGTGAAAGGCTTTCGGAAGTGAGGATTCGCAATGACATAAGCGCCGGAGTGGCTGATGAACAGTCGCTTGAACGTATTCGTGGGCAGTATGCCGTCCACATCAGTATTCCGCCGTATTCCTTCACAGAAAGCGAGCTCCACAGCCGGAAGAGGGTCCTTGCCTATCTCAAGCGGTACAACGTCGATACGGCAGCGACTACTTCCACCGAAAGTCTGGAGAGTACCGGTGAGCGTGGTGCGGCTTTGAAAGGGGAGAGGCTTGGCGGGAAAGAAAAATGTGTGATTGGCTCCGCTGTCGATCAGAAAATGCTCCGTTTCACGCGAAGAAGGCAGTTTCAGATCGAACACCAGCCTATCCGTTGTGGAGTGGCCGCCCTGGGTGCCGGAGAACGAAAGCGGGAGATGATCGCCGGCCAGCGAATCCGCCAGTTCCGATGTTTCATCCAGGGTGAGCGTTTTCGCGTGATTATCGATAAGGACGTCGAAGTGTTTCAGAAAGTCCTCGCCCAAAACTCCCTGGAAGGACTCACCGAGCCTGCTGAGCTGACCGGCGTCGATCCCTTCGATTTCAAGGTCATGGACAGCCAGGCCTGCGACGGCTACGCTTGATACCACTGACTGGTGAACGTAGCTGACTCCCGTCGTCATGTGCGCAGGGACCGGTATTCCGGAGACAACATTTAAGTCCTCCAGAAGCTCTTTCCGAACCAAGGTCCGGTTGGATCCAGTGTCAAGAAAGAAAGAGTAGGGGCCGGACCCGTTGATGGACACTTGAACAACCAGGAAGCCCTGGCCGGTAGTGTGCAGGTGGGTAACGGTTTGAGCGCCGGAGTTCACTTCAATTAACAGGCACACGGCCCACAGGAAGATTGCAGAAGAGCGATTCAACCGCATCGGAACCTCCATGAATGCGGTCGAGCTTGCGCCGAGCGATACCTGGAGGTCGTTGCTTTCCGGTTATGCTTTTGTGAGGTTTTCCTGAGGCTCTGCGAACTGATATGAATTACCGTTTTCTGGCTTACGAGCTGAGTGAAACCGATTTCTGCCTCAGCCGCGAAGGCCAGCGTATCGCCCTGGAACCAAAGGCTTTGCGCGTTCTGATGTTGCTTGTAAGCCGTGCCGGACGTCTGGTGGATAAGCAGGAACTGCTGGAATCGGTCTGGCCGGATACCTTCGTGGAAGAGAACACGCTTACGCGAACCATCGCGAATTTGAGGCGGCAGCTGGGGGACAGCAGCCGGGATTCCAAGCTGATTGAGACCGTGCCGACCCGGGGATACCGGTTCATCGCTGCGGTTGAGATCCTGCCGGCGCCCGGAACCGTGCCGTCCCCGGCTTCCGCCCCGGCACCGTCGGGGCAGACCGAGCACCTGGTGGCTCCGTCGGAAACGGCCGTCGATGCGGAATCCGTGACCAATGCGAAGGCGATCAGCGAGGCTCTGCCCACGAGCAGAGCCGGAATGCCGAAACCAAAATGGCTGCTGCTGGCCGGGTGCCTGAGCCTGGTGGCATTCCTTTGCTTATGGATCTGGCATTACCGCCTGCATACGGAGGCGCCCATTCACTCGCTGGCGGTGCTGCCGCTGGAGGATCTCTCGCCAGGCACAAGGGAAGATTATTTCGCCGACGGAATGACCGATGAGTTGATCACCGAGCTGGCGCGCATCCCGGGCCTGCGCGTGGTCTCACGAACTTCCGTCATGCAGGATAAAGGAAACCGCAAATCGCTGACGCAAATTGCACGGGAGCTGAACGTCGATGCGGTTGTGGAAGGATCCGTGGTTCGGTCGGGCGATCGAGTGCGGATCACAGCCCAACTGATCGATACTCAGAGCGACAAGCATCTATGGGCCCAAACCTTTGAGGAGCCGGCCGGCGATATATTGACGCTGCAGGACAATGTGGCGCGCGAGATTGCGCTGCAAACCAGCTCAGTGCTGACGCCGGCTGCGCGAGCTGGAATGACGAACGCCAGGCACGTCGATCCGGAGGCTCATGACGACTATTTGCGCGGTCTGTATTTCATCCAGCGTCGTGACGGCGACCTGGCAGTGTCTTATTTCCGCAAAGCCATCGCTCTCGAACCCGATTACGGAGCGGCGAATGCAGGACTTGCCGAAGCACTGGTGACGAAAGTGCTGGCCAACGGCGAGCATGCCGCTGAAATCATTCCGTCCGCCATCGCAGCCGCCAAGCGAGCGATCCAACTTGATCCATATAGTGGTGAGGCATACACAGCCCTGGGCGCTATCGATATAACATATCTGTACGACTGGAACGGGGCGGAGCAGAATCTCCGCAAGGGCGTCGAACTCAGTCCCAGCAGCTCTGACGCGGAAACCTGGTACGCAATCTATCTCACATCGGCGGGCCGGCCGGAGGAAGCAGTGAACGCCGCGCAACGCGCCGTCGCGCTGGACCCGCTTTCATTCTGGGCCAATCGGCTTCTGGGCTCCACGCTCTATTACTCCCGCCGCTACGACGAATCTCTCGTTGCTCTCAAACGCGCGTCTGAGATCGCACCCGACAAGTTCGAGTTTGTTGAGGGATGGAACTCCGGCATTTACGAAATCCAGGGCAGATATAGCGATGCACTCGAGGCCGATTTGAAAGACATGGCGTCGGCGTTTTCTCCTCAGGACGTCGATTCCTTCCGCGCGGCATTCCAGACCGGGGGATGGAAAGGCTATCAGGAAGCGCGGGTGAAATTCCTGCTGCCCCGGTCCATGAGCCAATGCCACATGAACCCAATCGCGATGAGCTATCTTCGTCTCGGCAATGTGGACGAGACATTTCGCTGGCTCAATCGCGATATGGACAACCGCTGTGGCAGGACGATTTTCGATCTGTCAGCCGATCCGCGCCTGGACAAGATTCGCCAGGACCCGCGCTTTGCCGCCTTGCGGCAGCGCGCGAATCTGCCGCATTGATGGCGCGATGGTTGTTCCAAAATCGCCGACGCACTCATCGAGGCGGGATGAAGAATAAGTCTCGGAGGTGTGTCTGGTAAGTCCTAGCGCCGTATCTGAAGCGCCCGGACTCGCAAACGGCGCGCAGGCGCATGGCCTTAAAGGGGCGCTTTGTTGCCAGATCAATCTTCGTGCAACAGAACCAAAGGATCGATCGACAGGGCGCGTTGCGCAGGAATCCACGTAGCCGCGAGCCCCAGCAGCGCCATGGCGAGAACAACTCCCGCCAATACCAGCGGATCGCGCGGCGTCGCCTGATACACAATGGACGCCAACACCCGACTGGCCAGAACTCCGAGAAGCAATCCCGCCGCCGAACCGATCGACAGCAACTTGACCGCCCGCCCCAGCGCGGCCTGCAACACTTCCCTCCTCTGCGCGCCGAGAGCAATGCGAATCCCCAATTCCTTGAGGCGCTTGCTCACCGAGTATGCAGCCATGCCGAAGATCCCGGTAATCGACAGCATCGCGCCCATCAGGCCAAGCACACCGAGGGCATCCGTGGCCACATTGGAGGGGAACAAGGCGATGTCCATTCCCTCGGTCCAGGTCATTATCGAGAGTGGAAGACCGGGATCGAGCTCTCGCAGGGTGCTGCGGATCTCCGCCGCCAGCTGCTGGTTTTTTCCCGAGCGCACCACCAGGCACATCGTGCCCGAGGAAGATTGCAGGAAGGGAAGAAACATCGTCGCCCGCGGGTCTTCGGTCAGCTGATAGTATTTTCCGTCTTCCGCCACACCCACCACCTCCACCCGCGTTCCATCTTCCATCTTGAAATGACCGCCGACGGCGTTGCTGACCGAACCAAAGATCTTCCGCGCAAACAACGCGTTCACCACCGCCACGCGCGGCGCGTCTTTATCGTCGTGCCATGAGAAACTCCGGCCGGCCAATAGAGATGTCTGAGCCGCATGAAAGTAATCGGGTGAAATTTTGAACACCTGGACGTCGGCTGCGGCATTCGCTGTTCGCAGGTCCGTCGTTTGTTCGCGAAAGACATCCTCGGTCGATTGGCCCCCGCCCAGCGGGATTTGACTAATGAGCCCCACAGTCTTTACGCCGGGCAATCTCTCCACAGCATCGATCATGCGTCTTTCCATCGCCGGCACGCTGTCGCCGCTGTAGCCGGCTATGGAAAGAAACGTACTGGCCAGCATTGCGTTCCGAGGTTCAAACCCGAAGTTACTGTGCATCGAACGCAGCAGCCCTCGCACGGCCACCAGCGACGAGGTCACCACCACCGCGCAGATGGCAATCTGCACCACGAGCAGCACGTCCCGGAGCGTAACCCGCCGCCCGGAAGTGCCGGCAAGAACTCCGGCCGATCCTGCCTTCACAACCTCGTTCGGACTGGTGCGGAGGATCTGCCTCATCGGCACCGCGGCAAAGAGGAACCCGCTCACCAAAGCCAGCACCAGGGCGACCAGATACACCTTCGCGTCCGCGTAGACAGGGTAGATGCATGGGATATTGGGGAAAGGGCTGCCACGCGCTCAACCCGCGCAACAGCGCCACGCTCGCCATAAGTCCCAAAGCGCCGCCGAGGAGCGAGATGAGCAAGGCTTCGATAAACACCCCGCGCAGAATGCGCCTGGGGGTCGCTCCCAGTGCCAGGCGCAGAGCCAGTTCGCGCGAGCGGTCGGCAGCGCGGGCGCCAAACAGACTGCCGAGGTTGGCGCACGCGCCGAGCAGAATCAACCCCGCCAGCAGCATCATGCCCGTCATGAATCCCTTGACCGCGGGGCCGAGCGCGTCGCCGACGAGGCTTGGACGGGCCAGAGAAAAGGTCATGGACGCATCCGTTTTGGGGTAGGTCTTCTCGAGATACGAGCCAACGGAGTTGAGGTCACCGATAGCCAGTGCCGGGTTTACACCCGCCTTCAAATGCCCGAGGACCATGAATAGGTCGCGTTCTCCGCGCGCGTCCAGTACCTTCAACCCCTGTATCTGTTCCTGCTCGACCATCGGTGCCCAGAAATCGGGAAAGAAGAACAGCAACGTCCCCTCGAACGCGGGAGGCGCCACGCCCAGGATCGTGAAAGGATGTTTGTTTACCCCAATCACACGTCCTATCACGGTGCGATCGTCCTGAAAATGGGTGTGCCAATAGTCATAACTCAAGACCAGATAGGGAGCGCTGTTTGGGCCTTGCTCGTCGGCGGCATGGAAAAATCGGCCCAAATACGGTTGAATGCCCAATGCGTCAAAGTAGTTCCCCGTCACCTCGTAGCCCCAGGACTCGGATGGATTCCTGCCTAGATCCAACCCTGCCGGCGCCAAGATGTACGCAGTAAGGCTATCGAACGAGCGGTTGCGATCGCGTAGATCGAGATAGTCGGGATACGACGCAGCCTGTTCCTTGGAACCCCCGCGCTCGATCGCGTAGAGGTTCTGTGGGTGAGGCACATTCAGGGGGCGCAGGATCAGTGCGTTCAATACGCCGAACACGATGGCGTTGGCGCCGATGGCCAATGCCAGGGTCAAAACCGCGGCCAGAGCGAATCCGGGAGAACGCGCTGACTGGCGGAGCGCAAATCGCACATCGGCCCAAATCGATTCGAGCGTGGGCCACTGCCACACAGCACGGCTGCGTTCTTCAAGCAGAACACGATTGCCGAAGGCGATCCGCGCCTGCCGCCCGGCTTCCTCTGCGCTCACGCCTTCACGGATCAACTGCTCCGTGCGTTCCTGAATATGCAGGCGGATTTCTTCAGAGAGATCGTCGTACAGTTCGTGGCGGCGGAAGATACTCGGCATCCAGTTCATCGGAGACTCCTCCCAGTCTGGCTCCCATCATCTTGCCGTTTCTCCGCCCGGGCGGAGCACCAGCGTAATGCCTTCGAACCTGCGTTGCAGCGCCGGATAGAGCGAACCTTCTTCCTCCCTGGACCAGATGGTTCGAGCGCGGTTGGAAGCGCTCCACCCGGGCGTATCCATGGACGGGCTGGCGGCGCAGCAACGCGAGGATCATCATTTCCAGTGCGCGGGGAAACAACTCGCGAGCAGTCTGATCGCCATAGGCCTTGTTGCTATAGGCATAGAGTAAACAGGTGACGATGGCACTTGTCAAGAAGGAATTGCATCGACCCATGTTCGGGTGACTACGGAACCAGGAAACGTTGCGGCACTCTCTCTCCCTTGGTCTAACTAGACGATGCGTGTTGCGGCGAGCGACGTAGCGAAAGGTTCTCGCCGACCCGAAAATAATCGTGGCGACGAACCCCGATGACAATTACTCTTGCCACCATGCCGAGCTTCAGCACGTTTCTCGGGGGCGTGGTCGTCGTGGTGGCGATTGCCTTCCCTGCCTCCTCCTTTGGGTTTACCAACGCGGCCGCCAATACTACCAACCCTCACGCGATGACGCTCGACGACATTGAGCACTTGCTCGACGTAGGCAGCCCCCAACTCTCGCCCGATGGCAAATGGATCGCTTACACCGTCCGCCGCGTCGATACCAAGGCCGACAAGAACATCACTAACCTCTGGATGGTGAGCTGGGACGGAACACAAGACATGCAACTCACCTACGAAGTCGATCATTCCGTGAGCGACCCGCGTTGGAGTCCGGATGGGAAGTATCTTTCTTTTCTTTCCGACCGTACCGGGGCTCCTGACGTGAAAGGCAACCAGGTTTGGGTGCTTGATCGCCGCGGCGGGGAGGCACGGCAATTGACCGGCGTGAAAGGAAAGCTTTCCGGCTATCAGTGGTCACCCGACGCGAAGAAGCTGCTGCTCGTCATAGCCGAGGATCCCGAACAGGAAGCCAAAGACAAAGAGAAAACTGCCAGTGAGAAAGAAAAGCCAAAGCCGATTGTCATTGACCGCTACCATTTCAAACAGGATATCGAAGGGTATCTCTCCACCAATACTCGGCCGGAGTTGATCTACATTTACGATATCGCGACGGGCAAGCTCGACAAGCTGACTACTGACACAAAGTTCAGAGAGAGGAACGCAGTCTGGTCGCCGGATGGTACGCAAATCGCGTACATCAGCAATCATGATGCCGAACCGGATCGGACGAATAATACCGACGTCTTTGTGGTGAGTGCTGCCCCCAACTCCACGGCGCGCAAGCTCACCAGCTTTCCCGGCCCCGATGGAGGAGAGCCGGCCTGGAGCCCGGACGGTAAGTGGATCGCCTATATTCAAGGCAGCGAGCTAAAGTACGAGGAATACAGTCAGCGGCTGCTCGCGGTTGTGGCTGCGGCCGGGGGTGAACCGCGCATACTTACGGCGCAATTTGATCGTCCGCTCGATAGTCCGGTTTTTTCTTCCGACGGGCAATCGGTTGGTGTGCTGGCGGCCGATGATCGCTCTCGCTACCCCGCTGCGGTTTCGATGAAGGACGGGAGTGTCCGGCGATTGGTCAACGCTCCCGGTGTCGCGTCGGCGCAGGACGAGAAGCTCGACCACCTGGCGATGACCTGGACTACCGATGCGGCGCCGGCGGAGATCTTCGCCGTCGAAGATGGCAAGACGCGCAAGCTTACCAGCCATAATGATGCGCTGGTGGCCACTCTCCAACTGGGCGAGACGCGCGATATAGCGGCGCATTCTCCCGACGGAACCGAGGTCCATGGGTTGCTGACACTGCCGGCCGGGTACGTTGCCGGCAAAAAGTATCCGCTGCTATTACTCATTCACGGCGGTCCCGACGGCCAGGACGCGCATGCTTTCGTTCCCCAGCGCCAACTCTTTGCCGGGCGCGGCTACGCGGTGCTGAACGTAAATTACCGGGGCAGCCACGGCCGGGGTAAAGCTTATCAGCAGGCCATCTTCGCCGATTGGGGACAAAAAGAGGTCGTCGACCTGCTTGCTTGTGTCGATGAGACGGTGAAGCAGGGGTTCGCCGATCCGGACCGCCTGGGTATCGGCGGATGGAGCTATGGCGGCATCCTGACGGATTACACCATAGCCACCACCACACGATTCAAGGCGGCCATCAGCGGAGCGGGCAATGCCAATCCTCTCGGATTCTATGGAGTCGACCAATATGTCCTGCAGTACGACAACGAGCTGGGGCCGCCCTGGAAAAATCCTGAGGTCTATCTCAAGCTTGGCTACCCGCTTCTCCACGCAGACCGGATCAAAACGCCGACTTTGTTCATGGGAGGCGATCAGGATTTCAACGTGCCGGTGACCGGCGGGGAACAAATGTATCAGGCACTGCGCAGCCTCAAGGTGCCGACGGAGCTGATCGTGTATCCGGGGCAATTCCACGGTTTTACCCGGCCCAGCTTTATTCGCGACCGTTACCAGCGCAATCTTGATTGGTACGGCATGTATCTGATGGGGAAATGAAAATGGAGTGACAGAGCGAGCGATTTCTTATTGGGCTCCCGGTGTGCGGCCCACGAGTGCGACGCAGGGGCTTCACCCTGGAGTATCTATAGAATCAACGGGGCTTCGCTGCTTAAGCATAGCGGGCCAGCTTTATGTCTCCCCACTCTGCTACAAAAGCAGAATGCGCACCGTGCTCTCCTGCTTATTCCTGCTTTTGTTTTGCAGCCCTCAGCCTATCCTTGCTGAGCTAAACCCTTCATGGACTACTGCGATTGCTCCGTTCCAAATTACTGACAACCTGTACTACGTGGGAAGCCAGGACCTGGCCAGCTACCTCGTCGTCACGCCAAAAGGAAATATTCTCATCAATGCGAACCTCGATAGCTCGCCGCCGCAAATCCGGGCGAGTGTGGAGAAGCTGGGCTTTCACTGGGGTGACACCAGGATTCTGCTCAACAGCCAAGCGCACTACGATCATACGGCTGGGGCAGCGGAGGTGGTTCGCGAGACCCATGCAAAGAACATGGTGATGGACGGCGATGTGAGCGTGGTGGAAACCGGCGCACGCACGGACTTCTTATCGCCTTCGCCTAACATCTACCCATACGCTCCCGTACATGTGGATCGCGTTCTCCATGACGGGGACACGGTGATCCTGGGGGATGTGACTCTGACCGCTCACAAAACCGCCGGCCATACGCGCGGATGTACCACATGGACGATGCGCTCTCACGTTCCTGGGGAGATAGCGGGAACGATGCGGAATATCGTCATCATCGGAGGCGTGAGTTTTTGGTCGGAATACTACTTCGTCGCCACACCTGGCCATCCCGTGAGCTACCCTAACATCGCTCAGGATTTCGAGCATACGTTTTTGGAACTGCGTGCTTTGCCCTGCGACGTATTTCTGGGAGCCCATGGCGGGTACTTCGACATGCTCACCAAACTTAAGCAGTATCCGCAGGCTGGTCCCCGCGTTTTTATCGACCCGGCTGGTTATAAGAAGTTTGTCGATGGTGCTCAAGAGACTTTCAGGAAGGCACTCAATAAACAGGAAGCCGCGGCGGCTCATTGACGTTCTACGATACTTTGGTCCAATGGAGCGGGTTCCCAGGTGAACGTCCGATGGGATCACCGCTGCGATAAAAGCAACGCTCCGTCGAAAACATATCCACGAAAGGTCCGCGCACTGCAGATCCCTCCTCAACTGAGGATAGCCTGCATTGCGGATTTATTTATTTGCTTTTGCCCTTTATCAGGATTCCGCCTTTGACTACCACATCGGCATGTTCAAGAACCTCGATATGCTGCAACGGGTCGCTAGCAACCGCGATCAGGTCGGCGTAATGGCCGGGGGAAAGCGAGCCGACATCAGCGGACCGTCCGATCAGATCTGCGGCCGAAGTAGTGGCTGCCTGGATGGCCTCAGCGGGAGTCATGCCATAGAGGACCATGTAGTGGAACTGGCGAGCGTTGTCACCATGAGGGTACACGCCGGCATCAGTTCCGAAGGCCATTTTGACCCCTGCGGCGTGGGCCTTGCGGAAGTTGTCGCGCTGGGTTTGTCCGACTGCGCGCTCCTTGACAAGCAGTTCCTGGGGCATGCCGATCTTCGGTCCCGCCTGCAGGATGTAGTCGTCATCGTAGATGTCCATGACGAAGTAAGTGCCGTGGGCCTTTGCCATGGCGATGCCCTCGTCGTCGACAAGGGAAGCGTGCTCGATGGAGTCAATGCCGGCTTCGATTGCCCATTTTATGGACTGTGCGCCGTGGGCGTGCGCGGCGATTTTCCGTCCCGCCTGGTGTGCGGTGTCTGCCGCAACTTTTAGCTCTTCAAGACTGTACTGGGGCGCACCCGGCTGGTCTCCTTTAGACAGGACGCCTCCGGAGGCGAGAATCTTGATGACGTCGACGCTGTATTTGACCTGCTCGCGAACGAGCTTGCGCACTTCCTCTGGACCGTCGGCAATTCTAAAGTCATTCTTTTGGGGAAACAGCGTTTTGGTAACTTCGGGAGCGTAGTTGTTCAAGTCGCCGTGTCCGCCGGTGATGGAGATGCCGGGGCCCGAAGCCACGATGCGCGGGCCGGGAATGAAGCCGGCATCGATATTGTTGCGCAGATCGACGGCAAGGAACGGCAAGGAGCCGACATCGCGAATTGTGGTGAACCCCGCATTGAGCGTCGTGCGCGCATTGATCAGTTCTATGAGAAGCCGTTCCTGAAGCTGAAGCGCCGGTTTACGTTTGTTCCGTCGAGAGAGTCATGAGAGCGGATGTCGATGCGATAGTGTTCACGCGATTCCGGAAATGGAGGAGGAAAAGCAGGACACACTGTCCGCGTGTCCTGCTTTTCCTGTTTTTTCGACACGTTTCCCTCACGTTAGCGATCTTGTAACTTGACGCCCTCTTTTTGTGGAATTAAATTGTTGCACGACTAAGGTCGGCTTCTGATTTGCCTCCCCAAAGGAAAGTCTATGTTGGGTAGGCAGAGCCAGGAGCCTATGCCTTTCTTAGCGAGCGCCCCAGGGGCGCGAAGCATTCAGCAATGACCGTAACGAGTTGCTCGCCAATCGCACTATTCATGAAGACGCACGCAATCAATGGTGCTGTTAAGCAGCTACTGAGAGTGAATCATGCGTAAGCAAATTCTCGTCGTTGTGTGGGTGGCCTGCATTTTGATGTTTGCCCCCAGAGCCGCGTTTGCACAGTTCTCGACCGATGGCCTGTATTGCACGTCCGGCCTGGTGCCCGATGGTTATATCGACTTCATCACAATGCCAGCGGCGCCGGTCTTGCCGGCCTTCAGTACGTCTTCACCCATAACTGCTACATTGCCGGTGCGCGGCGTGCCGGGCCTTACAGTCACAGTGACGATCCCGTCGCTGACGACGAGTTCGAATCCGGGGAGCCACCCCCTCTACTCGGTAAACGGCGGAACTCTTTTCCTGAATATCGGTGCAAATGACAACACCACTACCCCTCCGACGATACTGCTGCTGAGCTTCAACCAGGATGTCAACGGTGTCGGCCTGGACATGGAGTCGACCGGACGGTTCACCTACAACTACACGCTGCAGGTGGGCGCCACGCCAGCCCAGGGGCCGGTCACCTTTGCCAACACCGCGAGCGGCTACACCCTGGCAGTTTATGAGCCGCAGGCGCAACACCTGCAGGTTGTCGGCCTCAAAACATCCTTCCCGACAGCAGCGGTTTTGTTTGCGGGAGACGAATACTACACAGGCATCAGCCTCTCCAACCTTCGCGTTCGTTCAACCACTGCCCCCGATCCGTCGAAGGCGGTGCCGCTTAACGGGCTCCAGCAGTGGCTTCGCGCGGATACCGGCACCATCAACAGCACCACCTGGGCAGACCAGTCGGGAAATGGCCATGATGCCCAGGTGGGAACTGGATCGCCCCAATTGACCGTCGCCGGCCGGAACTGCCAGCAAGCCTATGCCTTTGGGGGCAATTCCTCCTTCAACTTCAATCTGCCCATCGCCGGATGGCACCAGATGACAGTATTCCTGGTAGGAAGAGCGGACACCGACCCACCGGCCGGCAGCTATTATTCGGATAACAGCGCCATCCTTTGGACGGAAAATGCGTTCTGGGGAAATACCTTCCTAAGCCCATACCAGTCGCACGTGACCGCACGCTTCGGCACCACGCAAGTGGGAAACAACCTGTCCTACATCCGCCCTGGCGCTGGAATCGGCCAGGATTTCGCCTCCACGCGCGCTGTGCATGACGATGGCATCGATACCCTGTATGTCAACGGCCAGCGTGTGTTGAGGCAGAGCGGCAAGTTATCCGCGCTGGGTGGAGTGAGCGGTGCGGGCACAATTGGAGAAGGGATCAACCATACTTTTTTCAATGGTGAGATCAGCGAAATCCTGGTCTACAACCGCGTTCTCTCTGAAGATGAGTCGGCCGCCGTGGAGCATTACCTGGCACAAAAATACGGCCTGCACTAGCCTTCCACGCGCTAGTAGTTCACTCACCCAATATCCTCTTGTAGTTCGCGTGCAAAATCATCCGGCTCGGGGTGATTTTGCACGCCATCTCAACGCACACCGAGGTGTCCGTCGCAACCCTGGTCTAGAAGTCGTAGGAATTTAGTCAAGAGACGGAAACCGGGACTTTTGTGATTTGAGTGCGTTCGAAAGTGCCGGTTCCGTCTGGACCACAGATCTTCCTATTGGACCGCCATCTGGCCCGTCTGCCACGTGGTTCCCAAGATCTCATATAGGTATTTTGCACGCTCAGGGACAGCGATCTCCGACAGGTCTTTTGATTTCTTGGAGGCCAGGATCCACCATGCGAGCGGGGCTTGATAAATGTCGTACTTCGCATCATGCAGCAGCCCAAGGCTGACTCTTCCGCTTTGCTCCCGGTTATGTCGTTCCATCGTGCTGTAGGCTATGGTGTTCCCCCCAAGCCCAGCTAAGCCCAGGCCTGGAACAAAAAAGCCACCCGCTTCCGTTGCCCATTCTGCAGCTTCCGTGGCATGCATCGCAGGCTGATCGCGATAATCTCGCTTCTCGAGGGCGCTGGCGATGGAATCGGCAAGAATCGCGGCGACTTGGGCATCGTTTTGCATCCGGTCCACCAGGTGGATGGGCACCAGAACGATGCCGCTCGGCAAATCATATGTGACACTCCATGGTTCGTCGATTAGCTGGAAGCGGAAATTGATCTTAGTGGGGTCGGTGGCCGTGAGGGCCCGTTGGTAACCCGGGACCAGGCTGGCTCCGATACGATCGATACGTGCCTGCATGACTGGATCGGTATAGGGAGGAATCCTCTTCACCTTGGTGCCGAGCAGGACCTTACTGACCGAGCCCTATTTTTTTTTCGGATCCACCTGGGCAGGATCGTATTCGTTTTTGCCGCGCAGCTTCCCCTCGGCTCCGCCCACAGCATTTTTGGTAAAGACCGCTTGCGCGGCGACGATCAACCCGCCCGGCTGATATTTGCCTTTGAACTCAATCCATACGTTGGTGGTGACATCAGCGAGGGACCTGAGCGGCGGGGTAAAGTTGATGTTTGTTTTGCCATTGATCAGGATGGGGTATCCATCAGCACGAACGACGATCTGGTCGTGATGGGCAGAATCCGCGGACAGCACCCGGTCGATCATCCCAGAGCCTGCTTTTGCCGGATAGGTCTCATACGCAAGCACGATCTCTTTGGCAACCAGGGTGTGGGCTTTGTGGTCCTTTTTGCCAAAGACCTTGAGCGGCTGTCCTATGTAGGGGCCATTTGTCCAGGGAATCTCCGTACTCCTCTGGTCATTGATGGTGGGGTAACGAGTCTTCGCAACACAGGACACATGGATGCCGTCCACCGCGAAATCGGTTTCCGAGGTGACGCTGGTTACATAGCCGTCGAGGTCAGGCGGCGTCTCTTGCGCTTGAGCGAAGCCGAGGGAACTCATCAACAAAATCGCCAGGGTCAGGCTTCGCATCTCGTCGATAGATTAGCCGATTCCGGGGATCGCATCGCATCAACTTTCGTGGGAGCGCGGATACGGCGATAGATACGTATGCCGGTGAATCAGGACAGGAAGCTTCGGGGACGGGGCCCCCAGGTTTCCTCCAAGCTGGCCGTCTCAAAAACTCCCCATGTGAAACGAAACCAAGACCGTTGTCACTATAAAGGAAAGTGCGACTGTTGGATGTCGCACGGGGCGCACGGGGATTCACCATGAGTTACCATGCCACGAAACATCCCGTCTATAACAGGGGTATCCCCCCGGACAGTTTCCTCAACGAGCTGATTGCGTGGGGCAAGGTTGCACCCGACGAGATCTTTGCTCCCAACTCTGCGAAGAATGATATCTACTCGAATGTCTTTGGCGTTCTCGGCCCTTGGCAGAGTCTCCGCCGTCGCCGCGCCGTTATGTTGGAAGTCATGCGTGTGCTCGCTGGCTTTGAGTCTTCGTGGAACTGGAACGAGGGCCGCGACATGAACGTCACGGCTGCCGTGACGTCAACCGAACTGGAAGCCGGGGCCTGGCAGGTTAGCGCGAACTCGATGGGTTGGGGCGCGGAGCTCAAGAACCTCGTGCTCACCCAGGCCGGAGCCTCAGATGCAAGTACTTTTCGACAGGCCATGAAGCAGAATCATCCTTTGGCGATGGAATACATCGCACGCTTGCTGCGCCACACTGTTGATGCAAATGGCCCAGTAAAGCGGCACGAGATCAACCCGTGGCTGCGCAAGGATGCGGTAATGGAGTTTTTCGACCTGATGTACCCACTGCCTTCATCCTTTCCGAAGGTTTATGGGAAAGGTCAGTGTTGGTAGAGGATGTGGTCAAGCGGGAAATGGACGCTGAAACCGTAAAGCAGCTACCGGCACACCCGTAACCGTGCCAGATACCAGAGTTTTCTTACCTTCTACCGTTAGGAGAGAACAATGCCGCCTAAACCACAGCCTTTCCCCACCAAACCTACCAGATTCGATCCTCCTGAGTCGTTAAACACCGTGGCGGTCGTCTACATGTCGCCAGGAGTTGTACGCGATGGCGGTGGATTTGTCATCATCGTCGCTACTGACAAGAACGGCAATCAGTTTCTCAAGAAAGTTCCCGTTGGGCCCGGCCCGGGCGACCCGGGGTGGAGGATCGTTCAGGCCTCTGCCCGATTATTGGGAGAGCTCGATGGCGTGGCAGGTGTCGAAGAGCTTCGAGTTCGCACCGGACAAGTGATCCAGCAACAGGTTCAAGCCCTTGTGCGCGAACAAAGTGAAGTTCCAAGCTGAGCCGTTCGACTTCCTGGGGACGGACAAAACATATCCTGTCGAGACGGGTTATTCGAACCCAACCTGGTGACAACCCAACCTGGTGACAGACGGAACCATCACCGCATGCGAAAAGGCAATGCTCGGGTGATTTTGTTGTAACTGTTACGGTCCGTCACCAGGTTGTTATCACCAGGTTGTGTTAAACAGGTTGTTTTAAACAGAAGTGTAGATCTTTTTAGTCCAGTTTTGAAAGGAAGTAGCGCGATGTTCAGCTACAGCGTCAAGTTCATTTGCGGAGTTCAGAATGCTCCTTCCGACAAACAACCATGCGCGGTTGTGCGCCAGGGCGCGTATGCAACTGAGATCAACATTCACAACTTTAATCGCGACGAGGAGGCCAAGATCGAAAAACGAGCGCTTCTGCTGGTTCACAATGACTCGCCCGTGGGCCGCGAGCCGCGCATTGCGAAGGCACAACCTTTCGACAAAATCACACTGCCACCTGACACGGCCACTATGGACGATTGCTGTGGATTTGCAGAGAAAATGCAAATTACGCCCGGGCGTCTCACTATTGGCTTCTTAGAACTCTTGAGTAATGTCGAACTTAATGTTATTGCCGTCTACACCGCAACCGATTTGAAGGCAGTCGGCATCAGCATCGAAGTCGAGACCATTAACGCGCGACGGATATAGGAAGGTACTAATGTGTAGGACCCTATACTTGAAAAACCTGGTGACTCGACGCGATTTTGGCGGCCCACGCCAGGAAGAATTGAGCGCTGCCCGCCGAGGTTCTTCAGGAAAAGGATCTTTTCCGGAGCATAGGCACTACCCCATCTAAAACTTCCAAGAGAGATAAGGGTCCACAGCAAAGTAGCCCCAGCTGAAACCTGGCAGGGACGATTCTTCTGCGACGCTTGCTCATTGGTCTCATGTGTGTATAATGGGCCTCTCCTCCGTTACGCCCCTCTCCCATAGATGTATCCCCCCGATACGTTGCTCCTCCGATCAGCCGTTTCGGTCGGTCCGTCAGGTCTTTTGCCGGCCAGCGAAGGCGGAACTTTCCATATGCTCGAGCCTCGTCTATCGCGGCTCTTAACGGATCTAACTCGTTCCAGGCTGACTTACAAGATGAGCATTACCGTGCGGCGATCGAACCTAACCAACCCGGTCTCAGAAAGAGTTGACTCAAGATGAGCCTCATTCCATTCATGATGGTCCGCATGCGGATGGTCACCGTATCTCTGGCAGTCATCTGCCTGGCCTCTCCGGTTTACGGCGAAACCATCAGCGGCGTCATACAGTCGGGAGGAACATCATCTTCTGTGCCTCTTAGCAATGTAACTGTCACGTTGTTTGAGGCCACGACAGGCACTCCGAACCGGCTTGCCCAGGCAAAGAGCGACTCACACGGACACTTTCTCATCACGTCATCCAGAGACTCTTCAGAAAGCATCTTTTTTCTCAGTGCCCAGGTTGACTCTGGCGTGCAGTTCGTTGCTGTTCTTGGCGCGGTCTTGCCCTCGACTGTCACCATGAACGAGCTGACGACCGTAGCTGCCAGCTACTCGATGGCCCAGTTCTACCGCACCGGCGTGATCTCCGGCGACTCGTTTGCGCTGCGCATCGCCGCGGGGATGAATAACAACCTGGCCGACGTGAGCAGCGGGAGTTCGTCAAAAGTTCTTCTGCAGTCACCGAACGCCGACCAGACCAACTCCTTGCGGATGACGCGCACCCTGGCCAATGTGCTGGCCGCTTGCGCAAATTCGCACATCGCCACCGCCGCGCTCCTTTCCCTCACCTCGCCTGCGCGTGGCTCAGGACCCCAGAACACCGCCGAAGCCCTGGCAAACCTTGCGCGTGATCCCGCGCAGAACGTGAGGCTGATCGCGCTGTTGGCGAGGCTGTCCTCCTCCTATGCCCCGGCGCTTCTCACCGCCCCCGATGCGTGGACGGTCACGGTGAAGGTGAACGACTCCGGGGACGACACCAACTTGATCGGGGGGCCGGGGAACCTGGTCTTTGACGCCGAGGGATACGCCTGGATCACCAACAACGTTGTGCAGATGACCACGGGTTCGAGTAAGACAATGATGGTGCTGAAGCCGAATGGGCAGCCATCCGATGGCAGCAACGGCAAGCCGATATCGCCTGTCACTGGCGGAGGACTTCTCGGTGGCGGATACGGAATCACCATCGATCGGCGCGGCTTTGTTTGGGAAGGAAATTTTGGCTGGGGCGGCCTCAATCCAACGACGCCGGACGGGAACGGCAGCATCTCAGAATTCTCACCGTTCGGTGTACCCATCTCGGGGTCGGATGCTTATCAAGGCGGCCCCTTTCGTGCGCAGGGAATGGTCGCCGACCCGTCCGGCAACATCTGGATTGCGAGTTATGGGAATGACAGCGTGTTTGTGTTTCTGGGCGGCGACCCCAGCCGCGTCAAACAGTTCCAGGAGCAAGGCGGGAGCGGACCATTCGGAGCTGCCCTGGCTCCGGACGGCACGGTATGGATCAGCAATGGGCTGGTAGGGATTCTGCCCAACAGCCTCGCGAAATTCCAGCTGAAGAATGGGGTACTGCAACGGAAGTTCCTGCTGCCGCGATTTGGGAGGCAACTTAGAGGGCTTTCCGTCGATTCTCGCGGGAATGCATGGGTGACTTCGCAAGGCGAAGATGCGGTGTACGCCGTGTCTCCCGATGGAGCTGTCCTGGGCAAGTTCACCGGGGGCGGAATCCTCGGTCCTTGGGGGACGTCTATCGATGGAGATGACAACGTCTGGGTAGCCAACTTCGGTCCTTTACAGGCAGGCACCAATTTCGTCACGGGGAGACTTTCGAAACTGTGTGGCGCCAACACGTCTGCGTGTCCGCCCGGCGCTCGCATGGGACAACCACTGTCACCAATCACCGGCTACACGGTTCCGTCGGCTGGCAGCCAGGTGCTGCTGCACAATGGCGATCCGCTGTACGGTGTGGGTGCTCCCCCGAGCTTTGCCCCAATCATGCGGCAAACCAGTTGCCTGGTGGACGCAGCCGGAAACGTGTGGACCCTGAACAATTGGAAGCCCAGCTTCGACGTGGATGCGCTAAAGAATCCCGGTGGTGACGGCGCGATCATCTTCGTGGGGATTGCCAGGCCCCCGAGCCGAACAAGATGATAACCAGGGCGATGCGGTGATGGTTGGAACTTGGTGACCGCTTCGTCTTGATGACGTGATCATGTGGGGGCAATTTCTCCTGTCCTGAATCTCCCATATTCCTCCTCCCGGATCTCGCCTTGTTTGACGCTTTAGACCAGTTATTAGAAGGCGGTGAGCGTGGTCACTCGATGCGGAGGGCCTGCTGGGGGTCGAGGCGCGAAGCGCGGGTGGCAGGCATCCACACGGCGAGGAGCGCGACCAGGCTTAACACAATCGGGACGGTTACAAATACCAAGGGATCCCAGGTTTTGACGCCGAAGAGGAAGCTGGCGATGAAGCGGGTAAGCCCGAAGGCCGCGCCGATGCCGAGGACGACGCCAACGAGGGCAAGGCGCATGCCATGCCAGACGACCAGCGAACGGATGCGGGAGCGGTCGGCGCCGAGAGCCATGCGGATGCCCATCTCCTGGGTGCGCTGCTCGACGGAGTAGGCCATGAGGCCGTAGATGCCGATGGCGGCGAGGATGAGTGCGCAGGCTCCGAAGACGGTGAGGAGGAGCATATTGAAGTCCTGGCGCGCGGTGGACTGGCTGACGACTTCGGTCATGGGACGCACGCGGCCGACGGGGAATCCGCCGCTGGCCTGGCGGAGCTGATTGGTGATGGCGGAGATGTACTGGTGGGGATCGCCGTGGGTGCGGACGAGCCAGACCATGGGGCCAATGTTGGAGTTAAGGGCGGTCATGCCGTCAGGGACCTGGGTGCTGGGGACGATCATGAGCGGGCGGGGATCGTTATTGAGGCCACCGTCGCGGATGTCGCCGACGACGCCGATAATCTGGCGGGCGGGCTCAGTGAACTGGGGGCCGACGCCTTTGCCAATAAGGAGCTGCTGGCCAACGGGATCGCCCTTGGGCCAGTATTTTTTCTCCATGGTCTCGTTGATGAGAACGACGCCAGGAGCAGAACCGGTGTCCTGCTCGGTGAAGACGCGGCCGCGCCGGAGGGGAATGTGGAAGACGGCGAAGTAGCCCGGGGAAGCGCTCAACCACCCGGCGCCGCCGTTCCATGGAGATTTGCCTTCAGGGGCGCGGCCGATGATGTTGAAGGGCAAGCCGTAGCCGCCTTGGAGAGGAAGGCAGCAGGTGAAGGCGGAGACTTCGACGCCCGGGATGGCATTGAGGCGCTCGCGACCGTTGTGGGCGACCAGGGCGACGCCGGCGGTCTTTTTGAACTGGTCGCCGGTGAGCGACATTTCGAGGGTGAGGACGTTGCGGGGATCGAAGCCGGGGTTGACCTGGCGGAGAGCAATGAAGGTGCGGATGAGGAGCGCGGCTCCGATGAGGAGAACGAGAGCGAGAGAGACCTCGATGATGACAAGCAGGGAGCGGGCCTTGCTTTGGCGGAAGCCGCTGCCGGAACGGTTGCTGCTTTCCTTAAGGGTGGTGTTGAGATCGGGGCGTGAGGCGCCGACGGCGGGGAAGAGTCCGAAGAGAATGCCGGTGAGGAGGGCGATGCCAAGGGTGAAAGCGAGGACGCGCCAGTCGACACCGACGGCGGCTCCATGTTCGCCGATCCGGGGAAGGCCGGCGGGGCTGACGGCGAGCAGGGCGCGAACCCCGGCGTAGCCGAGGATGAGGCCGAGGATGCCGCCGATGAGGGAGAGGACGATGCTTTCGGTCAATAGCTGACGGATGATGCGTGCCCGGCCCGCGCCCATGGCGGCGCGAATGGCGAATTCACGCTTGCGGCCGGTGGCGCGGACAAGGAGAAGGTTGGCGACGTTGGCGCAGGCGATGAGGAGAACGAAGCCCACGGCGCCGAGGAGGATGAGGAGGGACTTACGAGCGCCGGCGACGATGGAGTCGCGCAGAGGCTGGACGCCGAAGCTGGCCTTGGTGTCCATATCTTGGGGATAAAGGCGGCGATACTGACTGGCGACGAGTTTGAGCTGGGCGTTGGCTTGGGCGAGGCTAACGCCCGGCTTGAGGCGGCCGGCGACAAGGAAATAGTGGCCGAGATTGGTACTGATGGGATCGATCTGGAAGGGGACCCAGATGTCTGCTTCGGGATCGGTGGCGAAGGATCTTCCGAGGACACCGATGATGGTGTAGGGCTCGTTGCTGAGGGAGACGGCGGTACCGACGATGTTGGGGTTGCCGCCGAACTTGCGCTGCCAGAAGCCGTAGCTGATGACCACGACGTGGCCGCCGTTAGGCGAATCTTCCGCGGGAGTGAAGGTGCGGCCGAGGATGACAGGCGCGCCGAAGAGGCGGAAGTACGCTTCGGAGACGTGGATGCCGTGGACCTGCTCGGGAACGGTGCCGGTGAGGTTGAAGCCGGGGCCACCGAAATCGTAGGCAGTGACATCCTGAAAGACGCCGGTCTGGGCTTTCCAGGTGTTGAAGTTAACCGGCGAGCCGACGGGGCTGTTGCCCTGCGGAAAGGTGTTCATGAACTGCACCATACGGTCGGGCTCGGGATAAGTGAGTGGCTTTAGGAGCACGGCGTTGACGACGGTGAAGATAGCGGTGTTAGCTCCGATACCGAGGGCGATGGCGGCGATGGCGGTGATGGTGAAGGCAGGACTCGCGACGAGCATGCGGAGGGAGTAGCGGAGGTCTTGCCGGAAATCACCCATGGTGGCGCCACCTTTTAATTCTTTGGTTCGGGGAATCGGGGCCGTACCGGGAGAGTATACGTCGCGACCCTGGAATTGGTTCGCTCATCTTATGCATTGTCCGGACCTCGATTGGAATGAGCCGAGATGGCTGGAAGGATTTCTTTTTCTTGTTCTCGGCAAACGTCCCGTCCCTAGTGGACCCCAAAAGTGAATGCCGTGGGGCCGGAAGGAGAATCCATGGCAATCGCGAACTGACAGCGATGCCGGGATACAATGAGTCGGGCCATCCGAGGCGGTGGGAACTGTGCGGGAGGAAACTCGATGGAACCGACAAGCCTACAAAGTCTCATCAATCTTACTCAGGACGACGGTAGCGTGTTATCGCCGCAGAGCCCGTGGACATTGTGTGACTTCAAGTCGTACTGGCCGTTCCTGAGGAAGTATCAAACCAGCCACCAGACCTTTGCCGATCTGTCACGACTCATCTACTGCATGGAACACGGGCTCAAGTTTGAGTGGTCGAAGGCGTGGGTAGCCCACCAAACCGAGGACTGGCCGGAGCCGTCTTTGGATGCACAGATGCGCTGCCTCGAATATAAAAGGGTGTTCGACTCTCTGATCCGCGATCGAGTTTACGAAGAAACCATGTAGTACCAATCGCAGTAACAAGTAACACCATCGTTAGTACTGGAACGCCGAAACTACGAAACTACCCGGAGTACCGACCCGCAAGTAACCGTTTTTCCTGGAAGCCGTTGGGTATCTTGGAGATATTGGCAGGGGCCCATTCGATCGGATAGGATGGCGCCGCTTTACATTACGGAATCACGCCGAAAATTAACGGAGACTACCCTATGAAATCCCGCCTGGTAGCGCTTGCTTTGGCTATCGCGTCCACTTCTGCCTTCGGCCACGAGAATCAGGATTATGCATTCAAGACGATCGCCGCTACCGGTCAAACCATCGGCGGCTATCAATTGACTGGATTCGGAGATCCGGCTCTCAACAACGCAAACGACATTGTCTTCAACGGGTATGTGAAAGCTCCCATTGGAAGCTCGACCTATTTCGCCGGTTTGTTTTCGCCCACGGCCCTTGTGGTTCCGACAAACGGCTTCCTGCCGGCTTGCCTGGGACCCTACCAGATCAACGATGCGGGCCAGATCGCTTTTGTAGAAAACAGCAAACTGAGCCCTTCGGAACCGTCGGTTTCGGGGGTGTATGAGTCGAGCTTTACGGGCGGGACGGTGAAGACGATCCTAGCTCCCGGGTCCACCATCAATGGAGTGCAACAGACAGGGAACATCTGCAGCAACACGGCGAATTCGACTGGCGGAATTTTTGCCTTTAACGATCCTGGGAGAATCACATTTTTGAACACCGGGGGCTTCTAGCAATACAAGTCGGCAAAGGGGCTGAAGAACATCTCAATCACTGAGCTCGATGGTCAGCCGCTCACCCGGCTCCAACTGGTGGACGGAAATTCGCGCGAGCGTCTTTCCATTGGGAGCACGTCGCCTTCCTTCTCGGCAATTTTTGCCAAGGACCACACCCTGGTGACAATACCCAAGACCATTGACGGTGCGAACGTTACTGATTTCGTGCTGGCAGTGGCGAGCAGGGACTCGAAGTTGGCTTTCGAGGGATTGATTGGACCGTCCAGCGCGCAAGATTTTGGGCTATTTACCAAGGACCATCTTGTGGCGAAGTCAGGGCAGACGATTGGCGGAAAGGTGATCAGCACCGCGGGCGGGCCTTTCCTCGGATTGCCGGCGGTGAACAATCGCGGTGAGGTGGTCTTCACGGCACTGACGGGGGCTGGCACTTACCCTAACGATCTCGCTATCTTTACGGGGGATGCCGTGATTGTTGCGGTGGGCGATTCCCTTGATGGCAAAACGATCACTGCGTTGGGTCAACCTGCGCTGAACGACTTTGGCGTGATTGCCTTCCTGGCGACCTTCAGCGATGGCAGCCAGGAGATTATCGAAGCCACATGCAAGTGGTGCCGTTAACCCGGTCTCTTTAGCCGGGCTCGCACTTTATTAAGATGGCGAATGTGGGACAGCTTACCGATTGCGGCGCTTCGCCGCAGATAGGTATGCTGTTCCCAAAAATGCCCCAAGGTCGGGAGGCGGCCCGTTCCCAGTATAACTGTTATACTTTCTGAGTGCGGTTTCACTTTGATCGGCGCAAAAGTGAGCGGTTGCGGGGCAATCTGAAGCGTGGGATTGGGTTCGAGGAAGTTCTGGAGCTCTTCTCCCGCCCCTACTACCAGGACAATCGTTCCGATTTACCGGAACAGCATCGCGCGATCGGCTGGGTGGGTGAGCGGCTTTACAGCGTCATCTTTGAAGTACGCGAGGACGACGAGGGCGAGTTCTATCACCTAGTGACTCTGTGGAAGGCAACTCTCGAGGAGCGAACACTCTATGAAGAAAACTCGTAGCGCGAAGAGAACAGCGCCGGTAGCGGAGAGCATTGCGCGCATGGCTGACGAAGGCAGGGATGTGTCGCGTTTTTTCACCAACAGCGGACGAATGGTACCGCCAGTACAACGCGTGAATGTGGACTTCACGGCGCCGATGCTAGAGGAGTTGGACCGTCAGGCTCAAGAGCTGAATATCAGCCGACAGGCGGTGATCAAAACACTCCTGCGTCAGGGGCTTGACCAACATTACGCATCGACGGCAGGCCGCCAACCAAATCGCAATCGCACGGCTCGGCGCGATTGATGGCGATTGAGGATCTTAGGACGAGAAGAAATCTTGTTGGATAGAACGTGCCACGCGGCAGAAGCCCCTTGATCGTGAACGTTTCGTCTGTCCTTGTTCGATGAAGCCACCAAACAGCTGCTGACCCATCGGGAAGTGGACGAACTTGCAGCGAGCGATAAGCGCCACGCGCGCCGTCCTGGCCTCAAGCCATCGGCGCGCCCCGTACGACAGGCGTTCCTATCGGCCTCGTTGCCACCTCGAACGGCCTAAGTGTGGTGCGACTGATGGTGGTTACTTCGTCTGTCCCTGCTCGGCCGTCCCACCTCGGCCGATCACCTCGAACGATGCGTGCAGTGACGCCGACGAGTCTGGACCCACCCAGACATCAAAGATCGAAGGATCGACCACCCAATTGCGGTTCGCCGCACTCCAGTAGGTTCGTTCGTCCTTGGTGATTTTGAACCGCAACGTCTTTCGCTCAGCCGGTTTAAGCGCAGTTCGCTGGAAGCCTTTGAGCTCGCGGACCGGACGAGATACACTGCCGTACTGCTGATGAAGATACAGCTGAGCGACCTCATCAGCGCTGACGGACCCTGTGTTCTCAACCACCACTGTTACATCAAGACTTTCTTCTGACTTGATCTTTGCCTTACTCAGACGCAGGTCAGAGAAGGTGAATTGAGAGTAACTGAGGCCAAAGCCAAAGGGGTAAAGCGGAGTACTCTCCACATCCCAATACCGTTTACCCTGATCTTGCGGCGCCTGGGTGGTGTTGTGGGCATAGTTGATTGGGATTTGACCCACATCTCGTGGCCACGAGAATGGTAGCTTGCCGCCGGGCACAACGTCGCCGAACAGAAGTCGCGCTACTGCGTTCCCACCCTGAGTTCCGGGGTACCAGGACTCAAGGATTGCCGGGACATGTTGGGATGCCCAAGTAATATTCAGCGGACGACCGTTGATTAGAACCAATACCACCGGCTTGCCGGTCGCAACCACTTTTTCCAACAACTCCTGCTCCCGTCCGGGCAGATCGAGCGATTGCCTGGAGGCAGCCTCGCCGCTCATATCATGCAACTCCCCCAACACAAGAACGGTCAAGTCGGATGAGCCGGCGAGATCTACTGCCTTTTTCATCTCCTGGTCTTGTTGTTCGGCGGACCAAGCGGCCGGGTGGGTCGAGTGGTCTATCTTGTCGAAGAACGAGAAATATTTACGCACGATTTGCACCCCCGGAGCGAAAGAAAGCTGCGCGCTGGTGCCTAGTTCCGATCTGAGTCCATCCAGCACCGTGACGGTTTCGGATAGATCTTGCTGGAAAGCCCAGGGTCCAAGGGTGTCGAACTTCGAATCCGCCAACGGACCGACGACCGCAATCGTTTTGTACGCATTCTTCTTCAGCGGCAACAAGCCATTTTCGTTGCGCAGCAATACGGCTGCGCGTTCCGCAGCAATCCGTTCCTGGGTGCGGTGCTCGGGAGCGCTCAATACGCCGGCGATTCGGGCTTGATCGACGTAGGGATGCTCGAACAAGCCCAGGCGCACTTTGGCGCCAAGAATGCGCCGATCGGCTGTCTCTATCTGCTGCAGACTGATTGCGCCTGCCTCAAGTGCAGTGGCCAGGCTTTGCCCATACGCAGTTGCATTCTGCGCCATCTCCATATCTACGCCGGCATTCAAAGCGCGCACAGCAGCATCGTGCAGGTCTCGGGCATATCCGTGGTTGACCAAGCTTTTTACCGCGTCGGCGTCACTTACCACGATTCCTTTGAAGCCCCATTGCTCGCGCAGGACGTCGTTGAGCAGCCAGCGATTGCCGGTGGCCGGTACATCATTGAGATCCATGTAGGCGCTCATCGCGGAGCCAACCCCAGCCTTCACGGCAGCCTGAAAGGGTGGAAGATAGACGTTTCGTAACTGCGCGTCTGATATGTAAGCGCCGTCGTAGTCACGGCCGCCCTCAGCGGCTCCGTAGCCGGCAAAGTGTTTCATGCAGGCCAGCACATGATCGGGGGCACCGATGTATTCACCCTGAAACCCGCGGACCTGGGCGGCGGCCATGGCGGATCCGAGGTAGGGATCCTCTCCTGCACCCTCCACCATCCGACCCCAGCGAGGATCGCGTGCGATGTCCAACATGGGTGCAAACGCCCAGTTGATGCCAACGGAGCGAGCTTCTTTGGCCGCAGTCGCCTGTACCTCAGTCTCCAGCGACGGATCCCAGGAAGCAGCCAGGGCGATGGGGACGGGGAAGATAGTACGAAAACCATGAATGACGTCGTAGCCAAAGAGCAGGGGAATATGCAAACGAGATTTCTCGACGGCGAGATGCTGCAGGTGGTTGATCACTGCTGGATCGGTGATGAACAAAAGGGACCCCACCTCGCCCCGGGCCACCTGTTTTTCGACTGGATCGGAAGAATCGAAGACAAACAGCTGGCTTAGCTGTCCGATTTTTTCTTGCGTCGTCATCTTTTGCAAAAGAGAATCCACGAAATGTTGAACGGCGGCGTCACTCCGTGGAGCAGCCTGGGCCACGCTTCTGCCGGTTGCAGCAATAAGGGAAAGGGAGCAAAGCGCCAATGGGAATAGGCGTTCGCCAGACACTCGTTTCCTGATCATGCGCCCCTCCTCACGCCTGGTGTGCCAGGCTCCGCGAGGTAAAAACTATCCCTCGGATTCTTTCACAGCTTCCTGTCCGGGTTGTTCCCGAAATGCACAGGAGGGTAGCACATCGAGCAAAATACCTGTAGGCGTGGGCACCTCGAGGAACGCCAATAGCCAATGGCTGGTAAGTTTCGCGGACAGACGGACAGGGAAAAGGTTTGTCCCCGCGCATTTCCGCCCCCCACGACCCCTAACGTGCGGGAAGACGCCGCTTGAGAATTTGCTGGGCCTCCGGAGTTACAAAAGCCGGCGTCCTTTCTGCTGATCCGATTACGCTTTTTGTAGTAATGGACTGTCCGCTCACTGTGTGAGCTGAGCTGGTGTCTGGCTTGAACGTCAACTTGCCATTGGTTGCGCCGACGTCGATATGTCCTCCCGGCGGCAGATTCGTTTTCAAGGAATACACCTCATCCGCCTCTCCGGGGGCCAGCTTCACAGGGCCATTGCCCGAAGCGGAGGGGCCGGTTCCGGATGCTGGATCGGCTCCTGGCTGCAGGTTGACAGAACCCTCGCGGGAACAACCATCCACGAGGATCAAGCATGAGAGCACGAGAAGCGCGTTTTTAATTTTTCGCATTGTCTACCTCCGCGTTCAGTTGGCAATCCGGCTCTATCGCCGGTTGGCCTTTGAGTGATTGCTTTGATTCCAGGAGAAATAGCTGCCATTCTGCTCGTGCTTGCCCGTTATCGCGTAATTTGCCATAGATCTCGCCTAGCAGGCAGGTAGCCGCCGCCGCGTTAGGATTGCGGGCTTTCTTTTGTTCAAGCTGGCTCTGTTTGGCATCCGCGATTGCCGCTTGCGGGAATCCGAGAAGCCACTCTGCCCAGGCCTTGTTCTTGAGTAGTCCGGCCGTTGCGACCGGAATCGGTTGATTCCGGGCGAGCCCCGTCTCCGCCGCCTTTAAGGCTGCCGCGGGCTTCCCGTCCAAAATCAACAAGCGTGCCAGGTCGTTATAACCTACGGGATCAAGCGGATTGGCGGCGACTGCCTTGCGGTATTGATCCTCGGCGGCATCGTACCGGTAAAGGCCCTCCATCAAGGTCCCCTGAAGTACGTAGAATCCCTGCTGGGTGGGATCCAGTGCGATGGCTCGCTGGTTGAATAAGATGGCCTGAATCGTATCGGTGCCTGTTGTTTGACTCTGCAAGTATGCCCCTAGACCCTCGTTATAGTAGTGCTGTGCCAGCCTGGGCGGCAGGTAGATCCAGCATGCCAACGTGAAGGCAAAGGTTCCGACTGCGAGTGCCAGCCGAATAAAAGTCCTGGTGCGCCTGGCTTTTCTTGTGGTGAAGAGCCCATCAATCAGTGCCGTACCACGTTTGGTGAAGGCGCTGGATGCGACCACCGCGGTGGCAATTTGCAAGGCAACCGACAGCAGGCCTACCTTGTCCACATCCGCGGCGATGAGGCGATGCGTAAAGTCCGCGATCAACGTGGCACTGGCGATGAGCAGCACCAATGCCAAAAGGTCGGCGATCACACCGAAGAATGGTCTTGGTGTTCCCGTCTCTAAAGGGTCCTGTGTTTGTTGTTCCATCGCTGCCAGCTATTCGCTTGGCTATGACGGGATAGTGACGAGGTGTGGCTAAACGTTGCAAATGGCCGGCAGAATGATCTCACGCCGCGCTATGCCGGATGGTCACCTTTACTGTTTCGTTTCTAGAGGCTTTCCGGATTTCTCGAAGAACTCCTGCTGCAGTTCGGGCGCTACCGTATCTGCTTTCACCCAGGCAATCGCTTGCGCAATGCCTTCGGCCCGGACATCCTGCAAGGCTGCGCCCCGGGCGGCGGTTGCCCCAGAAGCGTCGCCGGCATAGTGATTGGGATAGCTGGCATACCACCAGATACCTGTGCTCAACCCCGGAGGAAACGCCAAACGCTTTTGATCCGCTCCGGACTCCTCTCCTGCTCTCTCCGGATGGGCCAGTGCAGGCGCCGCCGCCATGATGCCGGCAATCTCCGATTCACCTGCATGGTTATCGACACCCGGCCTCGATGGCGCCGCAGCCGCCGGCATTTTCTGATTCGGCGCCGGACCAAGGCCGCCGTAGACGTAAACGATGTAGCCCCGGTTCGTATCCAACTGCACCTGGGCAAAATATTGCAGCAAGGCCGTGTTGCCGCCATGCCCATTCACGATCATCACTTTGCGGCAACCATTCCGAGCCATCTCATCGGTCGTTGCCTGCAACAGCTCCAGCTGCAGATCGGCATGGTAGGCAATGGTGCCGGGTTGATGCCGTGCTTCGGCAATCTGGCCGAAATAATATTCCGGAAAAACCACGGCATACTGGGTCTTGACGGCCTGCATCGTAGCCGCTCGCACATTGATCAGATCGGTCCCCAACGGGCCCGAAGGTCCGTGCTTCTCGATAATGCCAAACGGCAAAACGCAAACCCCGGAAGACGACTGCAGCGCTTTTACAAAATCTTCGGCGGTTAGCTCCTCCCATTTTGGAGACAGCTGCTGCGCCACGCTCAAGGCGGCGGGGCACAGGCAAAGCAACACTGCAATCCTCACGAACTTCGGCAACATAGTTCCTCCTGGAACATCTGCACGGACAAGCCTGCTACGAACGTGTACCACATTTCTCATCCGCGAGCAGCATCCGGAAGACCATCCACCGCTCGGCGGCTTAGCGCGAGTGCTGGTCACGGATGATTATGAAAGACGTTACGAATGGCTCTGCGATGATGCCGTAGGCAGCGGCGACTAAATGCGTTTCCTGCTTCCGGAGGTTCGGATGTGGGCAATACGTGTTTTCAGGGTGGGGATAGGTATGCTGTCCCCTTTTCTTCCCCCCTTTTCTTCCCTTATCTTGTCCCCTCGCGACTTAGACGGGCATCCGCCCAGTCGCCGGCTTTGTGTCACGCGCGGGGTGATTGCGAAAAAGAATACACTTTGTGAGAGAAAAGAGAGATAAGTCCCCCGGCGGCGCTTTTAGCGGGAAAAAAGATTGAGCGATAAGAGAGATAAGCGCTCCTCAGCGCCCTATGCGCCATAAGTCTCTCTTTCAGGCAATTCGGTGAGGATCTTCGCCCAGGGCCGCCGGCCGTCCCCGGTCAGTGTGGCATCCGGTTGTCAAAGAACGGACCTTTTCAGAGGGCGCCTGGGCGCACTCCTGCTCATCGCTGGTAGCACCTGCTCACTGTGCGGCCACGCCCCTATGCGTGAGAGCTCACAGTGGAAAGAGTTATCAAGCCGTTGTGAATCACTATGAACAGCTTACGATCGCCGAAAGACGATGCAGCCGGCAGCGTGGAAAGCGTTCAGGGAACTCGTGTTCTCTGTGAGTTAGTTGCGGCGTCACAGAACCTGCGGTTCGGTGCCAGGCCGAGCAGCGCCGTCAAAGTAAAAGCCGGCGCCGGAAAATGAACTGTTACTGACACAGTAGTACGGATTTTCAGATGGGTCGAGAGACTTTCAGGGTTTATTTTTTGCTCTTAGGGCGGACGTCATCCTGGGGTTTTTCGATCCGTCAGGGTCAGTTCCCGCCTGTCCCACGATCGTCTTTGATGGGGGGTTATTCAAAGATTTGTGCGGCCCTAACCACAATCTCCATTGGGGCTAGTTATAGGGATCATTGTGCCCAAGCTCAGTCATAGCGTACCAAGGTGCAGGTTCCGCCGTTGAGCTCACCGCCTAGGTCGGAGTTGTAAATTGGGAAATACTTGCGCAAAAAGAGAGTCATCTGTGACCAGTCAGTGAACTCGAGCTCGCACGAGTTTGGATCCAACATCCGGGGCTTCACCACCCCGCTCTTGCCGCCTACCGCAAATCCAATAGCGTGTGACTTCCCCCCGGCGCCCCGAATCAGAAGGTAGTAAAACCCAGGCTCATTCAGCCCACTCTCGAGTCGTGCCGCGATATTTGCCAGGGGCACCCTGGAAAACACCTCTTGCCTCATATCCAGCACGTCTTCGTTCCTGGAGTTGTACACATAACTCGCTTCCAGGTCAGCCATTTTTTTAATCGTGGCGGCGGACGTGGATTCGAGCTCTTCCCGCTTCGCTTCCAGCCTCGCTTCCAACTCGTCCGACGTTGACCTTTGCGTTATCGATGAACTACTGGTGGACGGCGAGTAGAAATCGTTCACGATCATCCTCTGTAGGTCCTTCATTTCCTTATTTATCGTGTTCACGGCGTTTACGTGGTCGAGTCCGATCAGATTTTTCTGATGGCCCAGGGAATCCTGGACCAAACCGAACTCCATGAACTTCTGTCCCTTCATGCACGCCCGGCAATTTTCTTGCGCCTGCCCTCCGCAGTAATGGCTGCGAATGTAAGTCAGTACCATCCCCTGGCAAACGCCTTCCCTCCAAACGGGATTCACCTCGGCGGCGAGTTCCGCAAGTGCCCGGTTCTTACCCTGAAAAACGGCGGTGAGCACTTTGACATTCATCTCGAGGATGAGCTGCTCAAATTTCCCGGAAAGTGTAGGCTTTTCGGGCTTTTCGAACAAGCTGGCGAAGAATGAGGACATGTTTTCTCCTTTAGCGTCTGGAATTGCCGCTGGCCAGGGAAGACCGATGATTTCGGTGCCAAGCAAAGATACCATCATCACAGTTTCACCATCGGTCGCGAGATATTCGCCATCGTTCTCTCTTGCTTCGCGGGCAGCTCGTTTGCTCCGTCCACTGACCAATCCTGTCGTCCTGGTAAGCGATCTGTGTCAGCCTCGCGTACTGCTCGGGAGTCAGTCTCGGATCAAAGAGATGCGGGACAAGAGATGCGAGACAGACGAAATAACCACGAAATGGCGGGCGGGACTTGCCCCCACCGCGTTATTTCGCCCGCCTCATTTTAGCCATGGGATGTGACTGGGATGCGCGCGAATCCCCTTTGGGGGTTGCGGCAACTTTGGCTGGCGCATTTCTGGGGGCATGCCCGATCAGCAGGTCTGCAGAAATTCCCAGCCCGTCCCTGACGCGACGCACCATGTCGAGAGTCAGGGGTCGTTTGCCGGTCATCACTTCGGAAACGCGGGCCCTGCTGCCGATATATGGCTCTATATCTCGACGGCTCAGACCCTGCTGCTCCATGCGAAACTTAATCGCAGTAATCGGATCGGGTGCGTCGATCTGGAAGGCTTTTGCTTCATAAGCATCCACGAGAGTGGCCAATACGTCCAGCTCGTCGCCTTCCAGGGTACCCGGCTCAACACCCGCGTCTATCAATGCCTCGATTCGCTTCACCGCAGCCAGATGTTCAGCTCTGGTTCTTATTGGATGGATCTGCATAACGGTGTTCGTCATATTCCACCCTCCGCTACGTTGATTTTGTCGTACTCCTTATGGGTACCAAGCCACTTAATCATAAGAACCTGATAGTGATAGTTGATGGCCACAACTAGCCTGTACTCGTTGCCCTTGATGTTGAAAACCACTCGTTCCGCCGAAATGATGCTGGCAGAGGTGTACTGAGCTTTTAGTTCCGCTGAATTGTTCCAGTTCGCTTTGGCCGCGTCTGCGAACCAGGAGTCGAGGTGCTGCTTCACCAGCTTTTGTGCCTTAGCCTGTGCTTGGTTCCGCACAAATCCGTACAGCGTGCTCCTCGCGATCACCCTCACCTTTTGAGCATACCCTGCTCCCACCACGGGAGCAAGTATAATTGTGGCCAGCTGGGACGGGTGCGAAGGGGGACCAATGGGCAATGGGGAGACAGAATACATGCTTACCCGGACCTGATTTAGTGGTTGTTTCGTCTGTGTCGGGCGGGGTGGGATACGATCCTGCGCCAGGGAGGAAAGAGGATCATGGGGCAAATCTCGAAGGTAGCTGAAGCTTTTTTTGACGCATGTGAAACCGGAAAAGGATGGGCTGTTTGCAGCGCATACTGTACAAGGAATGCGAGTTTTTCCGCACAGGCTTCCCCGCTAAAAGACGTTAAGACGCTGGAGGAGTATACGGACTGGATGAGGGGGATTCTGACCGTGTTTCCAGATGCGCGCTACGAGCTCAAGTCCTTTGCCGCGGATGAGGCAAGGCAGAACGTCGCAGCGTACGCCGTTTTTCATGCTACTCATACCGGTCAGGGTGGTCCGGTCCCACCGACAGGCCGCCGTATGAGCACCGATTACGTGTACGTTATGAGCTTTCAAGGAGACAAGATCGCTCACATGACCAAGGTCTGGAATGCGGAACTGGCCTTAAAAGAGATTGGGTGGGCCTGAGAGATATTCGGCGCCATCTCGACAGAAATTCGACCTGCTGTACTGGACGCGGCGGCAGCGGATATATCGGAGCTTTGTGTCCGGTCAACGATCAAATTACAGCACAATTCGTAACTCGCTTTTATCAGCTACTGCAAGTAGCAGATGCGCGTGGGGCCCGCGGACGTCAGTGGAATACTTGAGCGCACACGTTGGGAGATTTATGAGATCACGGGAAATCCTACCGCGTTGACCTAGGTATTCACATGCAGCCTTTGCCAGCGGCTGGCACTTTGCGATTTGGGTGCGGGTGAAAGTGTCAGTCCCCCGTCTGTCCACGAGAACTCTGTCACGGAACTCTTTGTCCACGAAACTCTTCCGTTAGGGTCATTTCCATCGGTCCTGATTTTCCGTCATTTCGGTCTGTCATGGATTGATCGTCATGGATTGATCGTCATGGATTGATCATGGATTGATCTATTCATAAGCGAGGAAACTAGCATGAGGTTCAAGGCAATCCGTTTAACTAACGTTCGCATCTCTGTGCTTTGCTCAATCATCGTGGGTTTTCTCGCTACATCGGGACAAGCCGGTAGTTTGGGTGGACACAACGGGGCTAGGTGGTTCCACAAGGTCCTGCCGCTTTTCACCGCACCGAATGTGCCGAAAATGGGTCCGTCCGAGACAGAGGCTCCTCCCCCTAAGGTAGTTTTGCCTGTTCCCCCCGGGCTGCCCGGCAAAGGAATGGCCCAGCACTCCATGCTCTATATCGGCGAAGGTTACAACAAGATGTTTCTGGTCGACAAGGGCAAGATCGTCTGGACGTATTCAACCGGACCGGGCAACGAGTACGACGACGTATGGATGCTGTCCAACGGCAATGTGCTCTTCACCCGCATGCAATACATCGCAGAAGTCACTCCGGACAAGAAGGTGGTGTGGAGATATGATGCTGCGGCTGGCACAGAAATTCACGCGTGTCAGCCCATAGGCCGGGATAAGGTGCTCTTCATCGAGAATGGCCTGCCACCTCACCTGATGGTAGTCAATATCAGGACGAATGCGATTGAAGTGGATCACGTATTGCCTGCTCCTAGTTCCACGGATATCCACAGCGTGCATCCGCAATTCCGGCACGTGCGATATACGTCACAAGGAACTTACCTGGTCCCGTTTCTGACCATGGGCAAAGTGGTCGAATACGACAAGAATTTCAAAGAAGTTTGGAGGTACGACGTTCAAAGTCCATGGGCCGCCATTCGCCTCAAGAACGGCAATACGTTGATCACCGACGAGCATGATGTGAAGACTCTGGAAGTGACTCCTGACAAGAAGATCGTATGGCAGATCACCCCTAAGGATCTTCCCCCGCAATACGACTATCAAAACTCACAGTCTGCGACACGTCTGGCCAACGGTAACACCATCCTCTGCTCGCGAGGCGGCAATCGTCACGGTCCGCAGTTGGTCGAGGTTACGCGCGATAAGAAGGTGGTTTGGGTGCTTCAGGACTGGACACACTTTGGCCCTGCATCCGCCGTTCAAGTCCTCGACGACCCTGGAATTCCCGAGAAGCCCGGAGAATCAGAACACTAGGCGATCAGAAGCCACCGCGATCTTTAGGCGCCGGAAAAGGCGGGGCGCCGTCCCCAGGTTTCCCCCAGGTTTCCAGCTTAGACGTTTACCCACTGAGCTAGAATTAGCCGCATGAGTGTCAAGGTTTGGGAGCCGAAGACCGTCCGGATCCTGTGTACGACGCTCATCTTTGCCTTGGCATTAGCTTTTCTGTATGCCGCGCGTGAAACACTCACGCTCTTCCTATTCGCGATTTTATTTGCGTACTTCGTCGATCCCCTGGTGGCTGTGTTGGAAAAGCCTCTGCGTGGCCGCATGCAGGCCATCGGTGCGGTCTACGTCATCCTGATTGGTCTTCTGGTTGGCTTGGGCTTTCTGGTGGGCCCCAAAGTCGCTAGTGAAGGCAATGCTCTGGCGACCAGCCTTCCCTCGCTACTAGGCCAGGCGGGGTCGGGCCAGCTGGTCTCGCAGGTGGGTCAGAAGCACGGATGGAGTGCCGAGCGGCAAGCGCAAATCCAGAACTTCCTCATACAGCATAAAGACGACATCCTCGGCTATGGCCGGGCTATCGGCCAAAAGCTGGCGGCGCCCGCGCAGCACATCTGGTGGGTGATTCTTATCCCCATCCTCGGTATCTTCTTCCTCAAAGACGGGCAATCGATTGGCAGGAACCTGGTCGACATGGGACGCTCTCCAGAGGAGAAGAAGACCATTCGCGGAATCTTGGGCGATGTGAATGTAATGCTCGGCAGCTACATCCGCGCGCAGCTCATCCTTGCTTCGTTGACCCTACTCGTCTATACCGTGGTGCTGAGCGTTCTGCACCTGAAGTACTCTTTCATTCTGGGCCCTCTCGCGGGGGTCTTCGAGTTTGTTCCGGTGGTGGGACCGGCTATCGCCGCGCTCATTGTGTTCGTGATCGCGGTGCTGACGAGTTACCCTCACCTGATTTGGATTGTGCTCTTTTTGGGAATCTGGCGTGTGGTGCAGGACTATGTCAACGCCCCGCGCATCTTGGGCAAATCTCTTGAGATTTCGCCCCTGGTACAGATCTTTGCGGTGTTGGCGGGGGGAGAGATTGGCGGGGTGGTGGGTGCTTTGATTTCCGTTCCCGCAGTGGCTACTTTGCGCATCCTGTGGAAACGATTGACCGGTGAAAAGGGACCTGATGCGCCGGTTGCTCCTATTTCGGGAGGCGCGTCCTCGCTCGAGGGGGGTTGAAATGTAGCTATGATGCATACCCATATTCTGCTTTGTTTCGCGGGCAATATGATCTCAACCCTTCATCCGCCTCCGTCGGTATTCGTCGCGCGTATTCTACCTCCATGAAGGCGCACAATCCTTTCGGCGATCGCCTGGCCCAGCCCTTCACCATCAGAGTTGTTTTCACGCGATCCGAACAAGCGATAAAAAGGCTTGAAGATGCGAGTGAGCTCATCCGGCGGCACGCCTGGGCCATGGTCGCGCACTACAATGAGTGCCTCATGGCCGTTGAGCGCCGATGCAGCCTGGGGAAGCACTTCGACCGGCGTGCCGGGTGCGGTGAACCGAATACCTCCCGGGGATAAGACGGGTGTGATTCGTGCGCCTACCTCGGATTTTTGATGGGGATTATTCCGTCCGGTCCCGGCAATACCAAGGTTTGAGTATCGGTCACCCCGGCACTGACAAGTGACACACTCGCCCTTGCGTGTAATGTATTTCTACATTACCCTGTTACTTGCAGAATCTGAGGCGATAATCATGGGATCATCTCTGGCGGTTACGACGAAAGGGCAGGTTACGCTGAGGCGTGAACTGCTACAACATCTCGGAATCAAACCTGGGGAGCGGGTGGACCTTGAAAAGCTACCCGGAGGTGAGCTTCGGTTACGGGCGGCGCGTCCGACGGGCAAAATTGATAAGTTCTTTCACGTCCTGGACGGTAAGGTAAAGCTGAAGAAACCGCTGACAATCGAGGCTATGAACAAAATTGCTTCTGCTGGCTGGGCTGGCGAGTTGGGTGAGAAGTGAAGGTTTCTGTCGATACCAACGTGCTTGCGCGGGCCATCCTGCAAGATGACCCGACACAATGCCGCACAGCCCGAAAGCTACTCAAGGAAGCAACGTTGATCGCGGTATCGTTGCCCTGTCTGTGTGAGTTGGTTTGGATACTTCGACAGGGGGCCAAGCTCACAAAAGAGGACGTAGCGGCGGCCGTCCGTGCGTTATTCGACACGGAGAACGTGGTCATGAACCGGACTGCGGTCGAGTTGGGTCTTGCACTGCTGGAAGCGGGGGGCGACTTCGCCGATGGCATCATGGCACATGAGGGTGCGTGGCTCGGCGGAGAAACCTTCGTTTCTTTCGATAAGCAGGCTGTTACTCTCTTGCTGAAGCGAGGGGAAACCGCGCGACTTCTGCATTAGAGTCGAAGCGCAGCTTGTGCGGGGTCGTCTGTCCTCGAAAGGTCATGTCCCCGAAAGGTCCGAAAGGTTCCCGTCTGTTTGGAATACCTGAAATACCCCGTCAGCCTTTTCCCTTCTTTTTCTCCATTTGCGCCGTCCAAGGGGGGACGATGCCATTCTGCCGCGCGTAGGCTATGAGTTGGCCTAGGTGTTCGTGCGCGTCGGCAATGAGAATGTAAACAACGTCGCCCTCGTTAGCCTGTGGGCCGAGCTTTGGCAGGTGCTTTGCGAAATCCACGTTGCTCATGCTACTGATCGTTTTGTTGTTGCTGAGCCTCGGAGCCGAGCGGGACGGAAAGTTATCGATCAGTGCGATCGTTAAAAGGAGAAAGTGCGGAACAGACGGGCTTGAAGGGACAGACGAAAGGTACCCATCGTGATGGCTGTTCTGCTATTTCATTGATGTCGCTCGTGGGGTACGTATGCTGTTCCCTTACCTCGCCGCACCCCTGATTACATACGGGTGAGTGGCGTCCTCCTCTTGGACATACATGGTCCAGGGCGAGAAGTGTCTGCCGTTGGCCGTTGTGAAGCTAATTGAAGTTGTACCTGGTCCAATTGAGAGGGCTACGCCCTGCTGGTTGATATACATCACGTCGGGGTTACTGGAGGACCATATGCCCTGCATCCCGTCATAGTTGGGGTTCAGCATCGGACGGGTTACCCCATCGCTCCACGTCGCCTGCGGAGTGAAGAGTAATGCGTGTCCCACCGTGACGGTGTTTACTTGTGGCGTTGTTGTCCCTGGCGGCGGTGAATATGGATTGACGCAGCATAGGTCCTGCCCCGGAGATTCTTGCCATAGCTCGACATTGCTCAAGTAACCGCCCTTGATCGTCAGACCGTACGTCGCGATTGCTGTTTGCGCCATTTGCGTTAAGAGTTTGAACCCAGCGTCACTTATGGCAGAAGTACCAGTGGCCGGGTCTGAGCTTTCATACTGCGGCAAGTACACAGGAGTCACCTGACCCAGAGCGCCACACTGGAAGGTACAGAATTCAGCGTTGTAGTTTACGACTGGAATGTTATTCGCTCGCCCGTATTGATCCAGCCATGCGTTCAAGTAAGTGGCCACGGCTAGATTTTCGCCACCCGCTGGCAGGTATATCGTGGTCCCGAGGATGACTTTGATCTTGGCCGCCTTTGCCATAGCCACCATTTGCGTGATGCTCTGTGGTATTAGTGAAAAAGCCTCGGAGACGGGAACCGCGTCATCCACCAGCATCCCGTAATTATTTCCAACCATGATGTGAACGAACGCCGGGTGCTGGTCGATAACGTTCTGGAAATTGATGTTGTCGTAGAAGCCGCCACTCACTACCGCGCTCCAGTTCTTGTTAGCGGTGAACTCAGGGCTAGCTTGCCAGAGAGCGGTAACTTGATCTCCGACGAATACGACCTTGGGAGCGGTCTGAGCACTGGCTGCAACAGCCACCAAGAGGCAGGCAAGTACACACAGTTTGTTCATTCATGGCTGCCCCCCAAGGCAGCAAGCCGGGGATACGACGCCTCCGGGCGCGGGGACGGTTGGGGCCCGTGGAGGGATTTTGCCAGCGCCTGTGAGTGGGGGAATCGCAGGTGGTGCCGCAAAGCAGACATGAAGCTAAATTTAGAATTGGCCCACACTGTTTCTACCACCGAGGTTTGGCACCGGTCAACATCCGTTTGGTGGCTGCTCCGCTCGGCGTTCCTGCCAGCCCGTGCTCGGGAAATCTGAAATCTTGATGAAAAGCCACCAGTAGCCATCCGAATGGGGACCATCAGGCCCGGGATGACGACAGAGGCCTTAATGGCAGTTCTTACCCCCAGGAGGCTGTTTTGTTTAACCGCCCCCGCCGGGTCTTTCGGTCTTTGTCAGCCGCGATCGTCCCTACTTAGGATTGAGGTAGACTTTCGCGCCGTGGGTCTTCCGGACGACCTTTGCTGGAGGGTGACGTGACTGTTATTATCCCGCAGCCGTAATTGGGGGGCCTCTCGCAGACTAAACCGCGTAAGAATAGACGAAACACAGCCTTGCAGGTGGCAGCGCTGTCCTTTCTGAACCTGATGTTGGAATTAGAGCTCAGAAGGATGGGGGTTAGTCCGTCTGTTTGAAAGGTCTCCAGAGGCTATTCAGACAGACCGAAGGCCGGCAGTCGCTTTCTCGCGGGAAATCCAATTCTTTCTCCGCTTCCTGTCTATGAAACCCCCGGGTTAGCCTTCGAAACGAGGTGACCGTCCCCGGGTTAGCCCGGGGCAGAGACCGAGTTTCGCGGGAACGAATTATGAATTTATTTTTAGAATTGCGTTCGCCGGATGGCGACCTGTACAGGATCCCGGATGGGTTGATCGCTAGGACTAAGCAACCGCGCTGATCATGTAAACGTGGCGAACGTCCCCAGGTTTCCCGTGGCGGCTAGATCATGGCTTCCTCGTTTTAAGCGGACACAAGGCCAGGGCTTGATGCCGGGCAATCGTTGCTGTGAATTGTTTTGCCTTGAGGTTGAGATCCCTACGTTCGATTCTCTGTCGCGCGGTGATCGTTCTTTTTGCGAATTTCTGATTCAGCTTAACTCGGCGCGCATTCTGCTTTGGAGTCATGGCGATATTTACCTTCCCAATTAAAGAAGCGTAAAAACCCCACGATTTGTAATTTGCTGGGCTTCTTCACTGCTCGAAGCCCGTCACACATTCAGCGCCGCTTGATCTGAACAACCGTTTGTCTTATCCGCAGCGACGAGTAGAGGCTAGCTAAAGCAGCTCGCGGTCTCCATGCGTTTAGGACAGCTTCGTGAGTTCCGTGACAGACAGAACTGGCAGTTTCGCGATTTGGGCGCATCCGAAAGTGGCAGTCCCGCCTCTCCACGGGCCTCTTCAAGTCTCGCTGGTCGACCGGTAAAAGCATTTGTTGCTTCGGAAAGCATATTCTCTTCGCGCCGCAAGTCGTGCTGCGGAACTCACTGAAATCAACACAGAAAATTCATGCCGCCGTTGCCACCATCGGGTTACGGGCGATACGACGGAATCGCGAGCCAAGATGGCGAAGGAGCGGCGCGGACTTTACGAAAGTATTGGCCCAGCGAACCCGTAACGGGTATCGCTCAACATCCCGAGGCAGTTGGAAACGCGGGGACGCGAAAGCAGCAGACGTAAATGGCCCTTGACGGAAGCGCGTCCGTTAGTATTCGTAGCAGCAACGATTCCATTAGGGTCGCTTCCGTCTAGTCACCGGGTTTATATCCTGACGGAGAGAAACAGTTGGCCGTGGTGTTGAAACTCCCCTAGTGGTGATCCCAGTGATGATCAACCACACCGGCCCGTTTGACTTCATGGTCGACACCGGCAGCCAGCTCAACGTGATAGACCCCAGGCTCGCGGCCCAGCTTAATCTGAAATCGCAAGGTACGGTGGGTCTGGTCACCACCGCGCCTATTCCAGGCGTCAGTCGGGATATTGGATTCGTTGCAGGCGGGCTCACGGATGGTGTTGAAGCCTCTCGTCGTCGTCCATGATCTCGGCTCAATTCAAAGCTGCCGATCCGCGCATTCGCGGTGTCCTCGGTGAAAACTTTATCGCGCATTTCGATCTACTGATCGATTATGGTCGTAGGGTACTCTGCCTCGACGACGCGAAGCTTCTGCAAAAAGGCCTTCGCGGAGAACGGATTCCCCTCGTCCTCCCAAAACACCCGGAAACAGACTTGCCGTTCTCTCAGCGCCTCGTTGTTTCAGTCAACCTCTCCAACACAGGAACCCGGCCGATCCTGCTCCAGTTAGATTCCGGCAGCGACGGCTCCATGCTGTATGCGAGCAAAAGGGAACTGCAACAGTCGCTGCTCAAGTACGCTAAGCTTCAGGGACCAGAAGTAAGTGATGCCCGCAGGGCATTCGCTGTCCTGCCACCGCAGGACATGAGGCTTGGTAACCACATTGTTCGGACAATTTCCTTCGTGACCCCAGCCAACGGGTCGCAGAATGTTCCAGATCGTGAGGAGGACGGAATATTGGCGACGGTGGTCTTTCAGCGCGTATTCGTCAGCCACTCTGATCGCTTCGTTATCTTCGATCCAAGGTAATCCGAGGGCGATTCGTGGTCAGAGGGTACAGGCACTTTGCTGAAGAAAGTGTAAAGCGGTCGCTGATTTTTCCGAAGTACCAGTCTCGTCGCGGTTAAGGACGACCATCGCGGGACGGGTATATGCTGCACCGAATTTACCCGGTTTCCCGCCGTCTGTCCCGGTTTCCCGGATATAAGGGTGCATGGCGTTCTGTCGTCGCGAGTGCAACGTGGAAGCCGATCTATGCGATGGCGGCAACGCGCCTTTTCTTGAGCAGTTGAAAACCGGTCAGAACAGTCCAGATAGGTAGCGTGGCGACACCCACAAATGACGAATAAAAGAGAAGTTGATGGATGAAGGTATTAGTAACGGAATTCACCTCCTTGATACTCTCCTGGGGCACCGCGGGTATAGCGAGGATGGCCGGATAGATAAAACAGAGTCCAACGAAGGTAGTCCCAACAAGTGCGAGACCCAACCCTACAATCATTCCAAGCCCCCTTAGCCACCCTGGGAGTGATCCGGACAAGCGCCAATTAACAATGATGAGCCATATTCCAAATATCCCTTGCGGAAGCATATAAAAGCCGTTTGACACAATCTTGCCACCGACTCCGAGCAATACAAGGAGAACGACAAAGATAATCGCTCCCACGCCCGTACCGAATGTGGCCTTGGTAAGACTTGGTGGACTTTGACGTGAAAGCGTTCGTAGCCCAAATGCAACCGAGATTAGTAAGAGAAATTGGAGAGCAACTCCGATGTCGTGAGCATTAAACAGCATATAAATCCGAGCGGGTGGAATCCACGACACACGTGTCAATACGGCATCCATAAGCAGGCCGAAGGCCGCGATACCGATAACTCCGCTGGTGATTGCCGCCCTTCCTGTATTTCGATAGGAAGGGTCGAGTGCAACTAAGACGTGTTCATCCATGCCCGTCAGTCTACGCTTTTCGGCGGGGGCTGTAATTGTTTTTATTTCTTTGCCAACAGATCGGCACTCAGCGACAACCGCGAAAACGCTGATCATCATGGATCGGTCTGGGCCCCTTGGCGGTTCAGCTTATACTGGCGGTGCATCGAACGAGAGACTTACTTGACGTGGATCTTGGGTGCTTTCTTTTCGTCGACCCTTATTCTGCGGCCTCAATCGCCGGCCAGTGGTCTGTTCAAGCTCCGAGATGAACGCAGCGTCCCCTAGCGGGCGACCGGTGTGAGTGCAGCGGCGGATGGCGGCCAAGTCCGATTCGGCTTCTGATGCGGCCAGATAATCGCGCCAAGCCGCAACCGTCCAGCGATTTCGCCAAAGGCTGTCAGCCAGCCACGGGGCGGCTTGTGTCTTCCCACAATGCACCACTGCGCTGGACCAAGGCCAGCACTCCGGTTCGGAGACAAGCCCAGCCCTGACAGGATTCAGTTCCGTGTAGCGCAACGCCGCCCACAGATGTACTTCGTCTAGAGGACAGGAATAGAACCGCCCTTGCCAGGCGTGCCCACTTGCACCGTGAATTGCGTTCCAATATGTAGCGTACCTGCCGTGAGCATTCCTGCATGCCAGCGCAAGTCCATCTGGCAGCGCCGGAATGGCGATTAGATGGACGTGATTTGACATCAGGCAATAGCCCAGCAAGGACACGTTGTAGGCTTCGATGTTCTCTCGGAGCAGCTTAAGGTAGACAGCTCGATCTTCGTCGCGGTTCAAAATATATTGTCGCGCATTGCCCCGCTGGGTGAGGTGGTGGGGCACATTGGCGGCAACGACTCGACGCAGCCTTGTCATGCACGCGACGATAACAGAATCCGGTCCATTTGACCGTGACCATGCCGCAGACTCCATTTAGCCGGGTTGGCAGCATTAAGCTCGCTTAAGGTTTCACCGCTCACCAGCCCCCTAGAGAACGGTGGCGGGTCATGTCCGTCTGTCACCGATCTTGTCCTGTGTGCCGCTCTTTGCGTCGAATTACCGGTTCAACAGGCGGCGCAGTCCTGTCGCACAGAACCAACGCATGGGAAACTGCTATTCAGACCACGGGGCGAGCAAGACGAGTGGGTATGGGATGGGGGTGCAGCTTGAATGAAAAGACCACCCATGTGATTCTGGTCGTGCCATTTTCCAGGTTGACCTTTTGCCATGGGAACTTCTCTCTACTCCCCACGTATAGATGTATGTGCGCAAATTTTGCAGGTCGCGGGGAAATGTTGCGATAGTATATAGCCAGAAGACCAATTGAGGTCGTCTGCTTCATAATGCTGGCGGCTGCGATACTCTCTGCGGGAGCGGCTGTCGCTGAACCGCAATGCACGTCGACCATCGTTGGGAACCTGCACGTCGAGCACTTCCAGAGCAAGATATTCAACCGGACGATGACGGTGCGCATCTGGCTGCCCGCCGGGTACAACGACACAACGGAGGCCGCCAGGAAATATCCCACGTTGTACATGCTCGATGGTCAGAATGCTTTTGACCAGTGCACTACGTTCAAAGGTGAGCAGGAACTGCAGATCGACGAAACGGTGACACGTCTGATCGCGGAACACAAGCTGGCGCCCATGATCGTGGTGGGTGTTGACAGCGCGCATGGCGAAGGCCGCGATTACGAGTATGAGGTATGGAAGGACCCGCTCACCGATGGAAGCCAAAAAGAACCGGATGGAAAGGAACTTCCGTCGTTCTTTGGGACCGAGCTTATGCCCTATGTTTCCTCACGCTACAGGGTCACCGATGATGCTGCTCATGTCGGCATTGGTGGAACTTCAGTAGGAGCTTTCGCGGCCCTGTATGTCGCTCTCAACCGTCCTGACCTGTTCGGATTGGCGTTGGTCGAAAGCCCTGACCTTTGGCTTGGTAATGGACAACTGCTGCGCGATACGACACTGCTCCTGCGGGCGCCAGACCGGGTGGCGATAGGCGTGGGCGCGAGCGAATATAACTTCCCGCAAAGTAAGGCATACTTCGCGCCACTTCGCCTGACCGAGCGGGAGGCGGAAGCCGCCACTGTGAGAATGAACCAGATATTGGCGTCGAACCTGAACAACGCGTTCATCAAACACCCGCAGGTGCAATTAGTTATCGAACCGGGCGCCAACCACAGCGCGGTGTTCTGGTCTCGCCGTATCCCTGCTGCGATTCTTTTTTTGTATGGAAACTCGAATACGTCACACTAAAGTCTCGCAATTCAAGCAATTCTTCAAGGGACGAGTGGTGACACTGCCATGGACCATCATGGATCGGTCTGGGCCCCTTGGCGGTTCAGCTTATACTGGCGGTGCATCGAACGAGAGACTTACTTGACGTGGATCTTGGGTGCTTTCTTTTCGTCGACCCTTACTCTGCGGCCTCAATCGCCGGCCAGTAGTCTGTTCGAGCTCCGAGATGAATGCAGCGTCCCCTAGCGGGCGACCGGTGTGAGTGCAGCGGCGGATGGCGGCCAAGTCCGATTCGGCTTCTGATGCGGCTAGATAATCGCGCCAAGCCGTAACCGTCCAGCGATTTCGCCAAAGGCTGTCAGCCAGCCACGGGACGGCTTGTGTCTTCCCACAATGCACCACTGCGCTGGACCAAGGCCAGCACTCCGGTTCGGAGACAAGCCCAGCCCTGACAGGATTCAGTTCCGTGTAGCGCAACGCCGCCCACAGATGTACTTCGTCTAGAGGACAGGAATAGAACCGCCCTTGCCAGGCGTGCCCACTTGCACCGTGAATTGCGTTCCAATATGCAGCGTACCTGCCATGAGCATTCCTGCATGCCAGCGCAAGTCCATCTGGCAGCGCCGGAATGGCGATTAGGTGGACGTGATTTGACATCAGGCAATAGCCCAGCAAGGACACGTTGTAGGCTTCGATGTTCTCTCGTAGCAGCTTAAGGTAGACAGCTCGATCTTCGTCGCGGTTCAAAATATATTGTCGCGCATTGCCCCGCTGGGTGAGGTGGTGGGGCACATTGACAGCAACGACTCGACGCAGCCTTGTCATGCACGCGACGATAACAGAATCCGGTCCATTTGACCGTGACCATGCCGCAGACTCTATTTAGCCGCGTTGACAGCATTAAGCTCGCTTAAGGTTTCACCGCTCACCAGCCCCTGGAGAACGGTGGCGGGTCATGTCCGTCTGTCACCGATCTAATTGTCACCCAAAGGTGAGCAGGAACTGCAGATCGACGAAACGGTGACACGTCTGATCGCGGAACACAAGCTGGCGCCCATGATCGTGGTGGGTGTTGACAGCGCGCATGGCGAAGGCCGCGATTACGAGTATGAGGTATGGAAGGACCCGCTCACCGATGAAGCCAAAAAGAGCCGGATGGAAAGGAACTTCCGTCGTTCTTTGGGACCGAGCTTATGCCCTATGTTTCCTCACGCTACAGGGTCACCGATGATGCTGCTCATGTCGGCATTGGTGGAACTTCAGTAGGAGCTTTCGCGGCCCTGTATGTCGCTCTCAACCGTCCTGACCTGTTCGGATTGGCGTTGGTCGAAAGCCCTGACCTTTGGCTTGGTAATGGACAACTGCTGCGCGATACGACACTGCTCCTGCGGGCGCCAGACCGGGTGGCGATAGGCGTGGGCGCGAGCGAATATAACTTCCCGCAAAGTAAGGCATACTTCGCGCCACTTCGCCTGACCGAGCGGGAGGCGGAAGCCGCCACTGTGAGAATGAACCAGATATTGGCGTCGAACCTGAACAACGCGTTCATCAAACACCCGCAGGTGCAATTAGTTATCGAACCGGGCGCCAACCACAGCGCGGTGTTCTGGTCTCGCCGTATCCCTGCTGCGATTCTTTTTTTGTATGGAAACTCGAATAGGTCACACTAAAGTCTCGCAATTCAAGCAATTCTTCAAGGGACGAGTGGTGACAGACTGCCATGGACCATCATGGGTCGGTCTGGGCCCCTTGGCGGTTCAGCTTATACTGGCGGTGCATCGAACGAGAGACTTACTTGACGTGGATCTTGGGTGCTTTCTTTTCGTCGACCCTTACTCTGCGGCCTCAATCGCCGGCCAGTAGTCTGTTCGAGCTCCGAGATGAACGCAGCGTCCCCTAGCGGGCGACCGGTGTGAGTGCAGCGGCGGATGGCGGCCAAGTCCGATTCGGCTTCTGATGCGGCTAGATAATCGCGCCAAGCCGTAACCGTCCAGCGATTTCGCCAAAGGCTGTCAGCCAGCCACGGGACGGCTTGTGTCTTCCCACAATGCACCACTGCGCTGGACCAAGGCCAGCACTCCGGTTCGGAGACAAGCCCAACCCTGACAGGATTCAGTTCCGTGTAGCGCAATGCCGCCCACAGATGTACTTCGTCTAGAGGACAGGAATAGAACCGCCCTTGCCAAGCGTGCCCACTTGCACCGTGAATTGCGTTCCAATATGCAGCGTACCTGCCATGAGCATTCCTGCATGCCAGCGCAAGTCCATCTGGCAGCGCCGGAATGGCGATTAGGTGGACGTGATTTGACATCAGGCAATAGCCCAGCAAGGACACGTTGTAGGCTTCGATATTCTCTCGTAGCAGCTTAAGGTAGACAGCTCGATCTTCGTCGCGGTTCAAAATATATTGTCGCGCATTGCCCCGCTGGGTGAGGTGGTGGGGCACATTGACAGCAACGACTCGACGCAGCCTTGTCATGCACGCGACGATAACAGAATCCGGTCCATTTGACCGTGACCATGCCGCAGACTCTATTTAGCCGCGTTGGCAGCATTAAGCTCGCTTAAGGTTTCACCGCTCACCAGCCCCCTGGAGAACGGTGGCGGGTCATGTCCGTCTGTCACCGATC
>CAVWDK010000010.1:0-256062 GCA_963753715.1 uncultured Acidobacteriaceae bacterium
GCGGGCCCTAGCCCAGCGCAGGGAATCCGCCCAGATCGATTGGAAATCGATGGAAAGCATCCTACTCAGCGTAAATTGGGAGGCCGCTCAGGAAAATGCCCTAGCGATAAGCCTGCGGAGCAGAGTGCGCAATGCACCGACATCAACCCAGGCTTTCTGTCTTTTGGGGTCACTCATGATTCTAAGATCTTTAGAATCATGGCGGGGACGACGGGGCTCGAACCCGCGACCTCTGCCGTGACAGGGCAGCGCTCTAACCAACTGAGCTACGTCCCCAACTACTGCGACGTATTTCCTACTGTATCACGCTCATTCCGCGTGATTTAGGAAAACATCATTACGATTTGCGCAGGCCGGATGAACCTGAGCACCCGCAACCCATATTAAATGGAATGAGGAACTGAATGCCACCCGGCGTCTGGATTTTGAACAGGCTCCCATTCCGATCCGATGCTCGGCAGGCGCCTTACCCTTATGCAATTCCACCGAAAAACATCGTTGCGGGAATCGAAATATTCCTTTGATTGCCTGGCTGTCCGGCATCCAATTAGGGAGTGGCCTGCCCTGAATATCTCCGACTGGAGCTTCAATACGAAGCGGCTGTGCTTGCATGGACGGAATACCGGTCGCCCCTGACCGTCTTGCTGCCAAGCCGGCCAGTTGCCGATCGGCGCAAGCAAGAGGCGCTTTTGGCGCGGAATCAGGCTGCGGATCTGTTGTACCTCCATCGTCGATGGTGTAGAGATTGCAAGAAGGGTGATGTGGGTCTCGTTGATCTGAGCGATCTCGCCATCTAATACCGCGCCTCAGCCGCAAACAGCCGGGTACCAGCCGCGCATGTCCCCCATCATGGCAGCGAAGCTGGGGAAATCCAGCGATTGTTTTCCGTCGGAGACAGCGTTGGGGGGATCCGGATGTACCTCGACAATCAGACCATCCGCGCCCGCAGCCAAGGCTGCACGGCACATCGCAGGGATCAGGTCGCGTCTCCCGGTCGCATGCGAGGGGTCCGCAATGACCGGCAAATGGCTTAACTGCCGGGCCAGCGCCATGCCGGCCAAGTCGAGCGTGTTGCGCAGATCGGGGTCGTAGGAACGGATTCCCCGTTCGCACAACACCACCTGCCCGTTGCCGCCGGCAAGTAGATACTCCGCGGCCAGCAACCACTCTTTCACCGTCGCCGCTGGGCTGCGTTTGAGCAGGACTGGTTTTCGTAACTGTCCCAGGCGCCGAAGCAGGGCAAAGTTCTGCATGTTGCGCGCTCCCACCTGGAGCATGTCCACGTGCTCGGCAACGATTTCGATATCGTCCGTGCTCAGAACTTCGGAGACGATCGGCAAGCCTGTTTCTTCTCGAACCTGGCTTAGAATTTGCAGGGCCTCGACTCCGAGTCCCTGAAAGTCATAGGGCGAGGTCCGCGGCTTGTAAGCACCGCCACGCAAAATCACGGCGCCGGCGCGCTTTACTGCTTCGGCGGTTGCCAGCAACTGCCCGTAAGACTCCACGGAGCAGGGCCCGGCCATCATGACTGGTTGCCCGGCACCGATCTCCACGGATCCAACCTGGACCACGGTTCGCTTCCCTACCCTGTTGCTGCTGAACAGCTCCGGCGGTGGCATGGGAACCTTGACTGCCGCTGGCTGGATTCCGGCTTCTATGGTGAGGCTCTGCATTTTCCTGGTCTCCTTGGATTCTTGTTGGCAAATGAAAAGGGCCGCGACTTTGGTCGCGGCCCTGGGTGTAGATTGCGCTCTTAGCTTAGAAAATCAAATCCGAAGATGCGCGCACGCCACCAGAGCCGCTACTGGGTACCAGTAGCGGTAGGTAAAGCTAAATTGGCGCGACGCACTCTGCATCTTGATGGCTAGTTTATCCACATGGGGTGCATTTTGGAAAGGCGAAATTCCCTTTTGGGGTTAGGTCAGGCCACCATGAGCCTTTCCCAGGGCGATCCCAGGTCTCAAAAGCGAAACCCCACGGCACGCCAGGGCAGGCTGCGGCGTTCGTCGGGATGGCTACTGTTCAAGCTGGCCCCTGGGCTGTGGCTGTGGCCTGCCCCTTCGCCATGGAGCGGATATAGTTCACCAGGTTCCAGGTATCGTCCGGCTTGAGACGCGCACCTTCCCCTTCCATTTCGCCCTTGCCCTTCTCGATGATGTAGTAGAGCTCTCCGTCGGTGAGACCTTTCAGAGAGGTTGGGTCGCGGAAATCGGCCATCTTCGATTTCAGGCTCTTGGCCAGGTCGCCGTCGCCGCCCCCATTGTCTCCATGACACGCCGAACACTCGTAGCCGTATACTTTTTTGGCTCGAGACAGCGATTCGGCGTTTGCCTTCACAGGATTGACGTGATTTACGGCTTCCAGAGGGATTTTAGCGTCGGCCGGGGCCGGGGCCGGAGCGGCCGGGGCAGCGGCGGCCGGGGCAGCGGCGGGTTGCTGCGGCGTTTGCGGAGGTGGCGCGGAAACGCCATAGAGTACCAGGGCGGAGAGAATTAGAAAAGGCTTCAACATGGAGCCCCCTCAGGATGAAATGAAATGCGCTCAACACTCTACGCCTGCAACATACGTCGCGTCGAGAGGCGAGTCACACGGGTAAGAATGACTAGTAACCTGGGTGCCAACTTAGGTTAGGGAGCCATGTCCTGTTAGTACATGCTCAGCCTCCCGGGTAAAAGCGTTGGTGGGACCCCCTCTTTCCGGCAGGTCGACGTGATTTGGGAAGAAAACAGCCGATAGGCCTATGCCAGGGGGGCAGTGAGATGGGGGCCAGGTTGGCGACGTACTGTGTCGTGGAAAGTCTCGACGTGATCGGAACCAGTCTCGCCCACCACAACTTCCGCGATATGAGAGGACTCGCTCGACTGCCTGCTCCACAGTCTCGAACCTCGACGGCCGTGCCGGACCAGGAGGCCTCGACAGGCTTCCCGGTAACGAACCGCCGAGGCGACACATTTGCGGTTACAGTTAAAAACAATGCGGTTAGCAAAAAGCCTGAACGCAGTCAGTGAGTGCACTCACTTATCAGGACTTTGTTGATAACTTTTAAGGTCGTTTGGCCGAGACGATTGAAAGGGATCGAGCCATGGGCGGAGTTGACTTATAAAAACAAACTACGAGAGAGACCTCATCTTCTGAAGTCTGCTTACTTCAACTGTCGCCGTTCGAAATCTCGTTCGCGCTCGAGTTTCGCTACCACAAGAGTTGCCGAAGCTTCCGCCATGTCGGGGCAAATGCTCTGAATGTATTCTTTGGCCAGGTCATGGATGGCCTTCGGTTCGACCTCTTTGAATTCCGCTACCTTGCTACCGTTCGGTGCAACCACCACGACCTGGTTCCCAAGCGCTTTCTCCTGCAACAGGACGCTGGCCAGCGCGATTCCCATGCTGATCACTTCATCTGGCGAATAATGGTACTCGTTGGTAAGGGCCAGTACTTGTTCGGTCAGATTTGCGTTGAGCCTTATCTTCATGGGGGAACCGGTGGATCTCCAAATCCTTTTTGTTGAGCGCTTTTGTTCTTTTTAATCTCATATTAACGGCCCGCAAATGCAACTTCCGAGCAGTGTTTGTATGTTCACTGACTCGATACCGGCCCTGCTGCAGGCAGGAAGGGGCGGAGTCCTGACCCCCATGACATTGTGTTTCAAGGCCGTTGCCGCGTGTGAGGTGGAAGAATGATTTCCGCCGTGCGAGCCGCAGGGGAAGCGGAACCATCAATCACGAGTATGATTCGAGTCAATACAGTGAGTGGGCGCGTCTACTAGGAGCGCAACGGGAAGTTCTTTCGCAGCATCGAACAAGACACGAAGTCCAGAGGTTATTTGATATGGGAAGGTTGCCCCGGTTCGTTCTCATTGCGTTGGGCGCGGTGGTGGCGCTCGTCGTTTTGGTGGCAGTTTGCCTGCCGCTGTTCCTGAATGCGGATAGCTTCCGTACCAGGATCGAATCCACGCTCACGAAATCGCTGGGCCGCAAGGTGAGCATCGGGAAGCTGGAGCTCTCCGTATGGTCGGGTGGCCTGGTCGCGACCAATGCCACCGTCGCCGATGACCCGGCGTTCAGTGCTCAGCCGTTTATTCAGGCTGACAGCGTCAAAATCGGGGTGGAGCTTCTTCCTTTAATACTGAGCAAGCAGCTTCACATTCGCGGATTCTCGCTCGTCTCCCCCAAGGTTCAGTTGCTGCGCGCGGCCAACGGTACTTGGAACTACTCCACCATCGGGAAATCGGGGTCGACGACGGCCCAGGATGCGGACACGAAGCAGGCGTTTCCCGATCTGACGGTGGGCCATGTAACGGTGGAGAACGGGCGGTTCACGGTGGGGACCCAGGCAGCCGCAGGTGCGCCGGCCGCTGCACCTAACCGGGTCTATGACCAGGTAAATCTGGAAGTAAAGAACTTTGGTTTCAGGAATTCGTTTCCCTTCACCGTGTCCGCCCATTTGCCGAATGACGGGACAGTGAGCCTGGGCGGAACCGCGGGGCCGATCAACCAGCAGGATGCATCCGCAACGCCTTTCTCCGGACATCTGGAGATGAAGCATATCGATCCACTGGCGGCCGGCTTCGTGGATACCTCGGACGGGGTCACGGGCCTGGTGGGCGACATGGTTCTCGATGCCGCTTGGAACGGGCAGCAGATGCACGTGAGCAAGCTGGAGGTGGAGAGTCCGAACATCACCGTGGTGCGAAGCAATGCGCCGAAGCAGCCGGCACCCGCGGGGGCCAATCCAGAGGGGACGACGATGCTCGAAAATCTTTCGGTGGATAGCGCACAGATCAAGAATGGATCGGTGACGCTGAAAACCGCGGGACAGAGCGGCGCGGCGGTCTACCAGCAATTGAACGCGCAAATTTCGAACGTGACCCCGAAGACCCAGTCGCCCTTCAGTGTGAGCGGTCAACTTCCGGGCGGCGGCAGCATGAGCGCCAATGGCAAGGTAGGGCCGTTCAACCAGGCGAACAACGCGGCCACTCCTCTCGATGCGCAGGTCACGTTGAAGCACGTCGAGCTCGGTTCGTCAGGCATCTTGCCTCCCGACGCCGGCATTGCCGGTACGGCCGATCTGCAGGCTCACGTGCAGTCCAACGGGCAGACGTTGAATGCGACGGGCTCGACGCAGATTGCGGGGATCAAGCTGGCAAAAGACGGTCAGCCTTCGGCCAAGCCGGTGCAGGTTCAGTTTGCCCTGGTCCAGAATGAGCAGGCGATGACCGGAGAGGTCCAGCGAGCGGTGTTCACTGTGGGCCGGGCGACGATCAACACCTCTGGCACCTACCAGGCGAGTGGACCAACGACAGCGATCAATTTAAAGGTGAACGGGGATAACGTGCCGATTGATGAGCTGGTGGCGTTCCTGCCGGCGCTTGGCGTACGGCTGCCGCAGGGATCAGCGCTGAAGGGCGGCACGTTGACCACGGCGCTGACCGTCTCAGGGTCGACGGCGAACCCCGTGATCAGCGGACCCGTTCGGCTAAATAACACGCAGCTGGCCGGCTTCGACCTCGGTTCGAAGTTGCAAACGCTTTCGCAGTTGACGGGGGGCAAGATTGGCAGCGCTACTGGTTCGGGAACAAACATCCGCTCGCTGAGCATGAATATCCGCGAGGCCGGCGGCGGCATACAGACCGACAATATTGCGTTAGACGTTGCCGGTGTTGGAACGGCTACCGGCGCAGGCAGCGTGAGCCCGGCCGGCGCGCTGAACTACAACGTGTTATTGAAACTCACCGGCCTGGTCGGTGGAGCATCCGGCAACAGCGCGCCGGCTGCAGGTGCTGCCGGGGGTAGGGCTGCGCTGTTGGGCGGCCTGATGGGGATGGTTCCTGGTGGCGGGGCAGGTGGTGCGGCGGCCGGCCTGGGTTCCGTCGGTGGGCTAGCGGGGGCCCTGTTGAAGAATGGAATCCCCGTGGCCATCGGGGGAACGACGAGCAACCCAACCTTCGCCCCCAATTTGCGCGGAGTTGCAGCCGGCGCAGGAGCGGGTGCGGGAAAGCAATTGCTGAATGGCAAAGGCAACAGCAAGCAGAATGGGAACCAGAGCACTCCCCTGGGCAACGCCTTGGGCGGCCTTTTAAACCGGCACTAGCGGGAGGATATTGAATGAGTGGCAAAGCGGACTTTAGTGTCGACGAGTGGGACCTTCTCCGTTCCTCACCGGTAATGGCGAGCATGTAGCGAGATGAAGGAAGAACGTACCCAATCAAGACTCTACGCAACTAGTCCCGAAGGGACGGCTGAAGGTCAGACGTGTCCAAATTAGATTTTTAAAATGCCTCGGTTTAGGAACCGCCCTTTCCTTGCCACGATGCTCTCCTTTTTGTCATCCCGAGCATGCGACTTGCCTGTGGCAAGCCACAGGCAAGTTAAGAGAGGAATGAACTGGGAGACATCGGGTCCCTTCGACACACGAGTGCCCTCTCCCTCGGCAACAGCCCTCTCCCTTTCAACAACCCTCTCCTATTTGTCATTCCGAGCGAAGCGAGGAACCTGCGGTGCGCCTCGATCCCTCCCCGATTCCCAAGGGCAAACATACCGCCAATTCAAACCGAGCCTATTTGTCCCCCGACACCACTGTTTCTATCTCCGGACACATTTTGTTCATTAGGAGCGAAGCCGAGCGGATCTGCGGTTCTACGGGGTACTCCTGGAAACCCGGAATAACAGAGGGGAGAGTGATGTTTCCAGGAGGGTTCGGTGGATGAGCCCGCATTTCTCACGGGCCGTGGTTTTTGGGTGAGTAGGTGGATTTTTTCTGCTGGAGTAGCAGCTTTGTGGGTTGCAGGCTTGTGTCTGGGGGTTTTTGAGGTGATTGGCAGGAGAGCTGAGCATCGATCTGGTGTGGTTTGGGTATGGCGGGGCGAGGCCGATGGGTTGGACCAGGGTGGAGGGTTCTAGTCGGTGAGGTTGCGGCTGAGGATCAGCATCGCAGTGCCTGGAAGGCGCGAGCATAGAGGTCTTTCCAGGGATAGGTCGAGCTCATTGGAGCACGATACGGCGTGTGCTGATGCGCACCAGGGTGCCGATTTTGAACAACTTGAGGCGAATGGTGTCGACTTGGGATTGGGCCCATTCGGTGCCTTTCAACGCCAGCCGCCGCAAAGCTTCGACCAGAGTGTAGGCCAACGCGGAGAAGTACAGACGCAGTTGGTTGTTCATCTCGTAGGTGGAGAGCCTATCGGCGAACAGACACATTTGCTCCTTGATGCGGTTCTCCATCTCGCCACGGGCCAGTAATCTCGTACAACTGCTGCGCTGGCCATGGGTCGGCGGCCAGCGAAGTGACCACGAAGCGCGGGTTCTCGCCTTATCCAGATATTCTGCCTTGGCTACAACGCGGCGCACGTTGGACAGCTTTTGTGTGTCGTATTGGAATTCGGTAAAGACACGCGCCGCTTTAGCGGTGTCCTGGTGACGGAGTTGCGCCTCGTGCATCTGTTTGCCGATGAGCGGCGCAGTCGCTGGTTGCGCGCCAAGCCGAACAGATAATCGGCCGATTGGCTTCACCAGGCCATCAATTCCTCGCGGCAGAAGCCGGAGTCAGCGCGCAACACGATCTTTACCTGGGGCCAGCGCGCACGTAACTGTGCGACGATGCGGGCCACTTCTTTCACCGAACCGGCCGCCGCATCCTGGTTGGCCGCCCTGAGCCGTGCACACAGCAGCTGATCGCCGGCGAAGATGTACGAGGGCAGATAGCGGTAGCCGTTGTGATAGCCGTGGAAGAATCTCTCCGGCTGATGGCCGTAAGTGGGATATACGTGGCATGCAGATCGAGCACGATCTGGGCCGGTGGCGCGGCATGCGATTCCAGGTAGAGATCGACCAATAGCTGGTCTAAGGCCTCATTGGAGTAACTGATCTTGTGATAGCGCTTGCTGCGTTGGTTCAGCTCAGGGTTAAGAGTACTCTTACCGGCCAGCGGCTGGTCCAGTTCCTGCTTGCCGCTGAGCACTCCATAACGGATCCAGCGCAGTTGTTCCTGGTCGTTCAAGTCTTCATAGCCAAGCGCCAGCCCGTGAATTCGCTGCGCCAGCATCTCCGACAGCTCATGTTCGATCCGTTCCGGGTTGCGTCCATCGCTGAAGCAGCCCACCAGTCGGCCCAGCAGGAAGATGCGGACATCCACCTCTCGCAACAACAACCCTCCCCCATCTGTGGACACGTGAGCAGCTGTGAACTCCGCTTCCACACGACGTGAAAAATGAGCTGCAATGAGAACGTCTTTTGGCTACACTCGTTGGCAAAGGCCGCTCCTTCTCAGCTCTTCAACTACGCTTCGACAACGCAGTTATGACTGAAAATAGCGGCCTTTTGCTAGTTTATCGAGCCTGACGACTCTCCTCTGCACACACCTAGTGAGAAAGCGGCTAGGTTGTAGACCGGTAGGAGCGGGGCCCACGAATGGCGCACCGCAGATCCGCTCGGCTGCGCTCGGGATGACAAAAAGGAGAGGACCGTGGCAAGGAAAGGGCGGTTGCTGGATGAAAGGGCGGTTGCGGAGCCAAGGAATTGTTTAAATCCAATTTGGGCAGCAGACGATCTACATGCAACCAGAATTTATTCCGCCAAGCGCGCTTCAAAGCAATCAACAAGTTACATCCTCAAAAAGCCAGTTGCTCCACCAATTTGGACAGCTCTGGCTGAAGGCAGCCCAGGACGGAGTCCTGGGTAGAGACTCGAGAGACGAAAAGTCCCGCAGGGACGGCTGGAAATAGGCCACGACGCAACCTTGGATAACCGTCAGCCGTCCCCGTTCGACAAGCTCAGGGCGCTTCTGCAATCCACGCTGAGATCGTTTGTAATAATATTCGACCGGAGAAAGTATGCAGATTCTTCGCGTCGTGTTTGCATTTTCGCTGGTCTCGGTTGCCGTTGCCCAGAATCCTCTGCAGGTCGCCTCGCCCAACGGACAGATTGTGTTCACCCTCTCCGAACAGGCTGTTCTTCACTACGCCGTTACCTTCCGGGGCAAACCTCTCATCGATGAATCGGAGTTAGGCCTGGATCTACAGGGCCAATCCCCGCTTGGTCCCGGGTGGCGGTATGTGAACGCTCAGCGCACCAGCGCGGATGAAACGTACACCCTGCCGGTGGGCAAAACGAAAGAAGTCCGGGATCACTACAACTCCCTGGTCGCGGATTTTTCCGGCAGTTCCGGCGGCAAGTTATCCATTGAGGTCAGAGCCTTTGACGACGGCGTGGCCTTTCGCTACGTCGTCCCCGAACAGCCCGGGCTCAGCAGCGTGCGCGTCAGCGGCGAACGCACGCAGTTCCGCTATAGCGATGATGCGACGCTCTACCCTCTGGTGGTGAACGGTTTCCAGTCGTCTTATGAAGACGACTACCAGATGCGCACGGTCAGCAGCCTCCATCCCGACTGGCTCATCGCGCTCCCGCTGCTGGCCCAGGTTCCCGGCACGGGCTGGGTGGCGATCACTGAAGCGAACATCGACAATTATGCCGGCATGTATCTACGCGGGATTAAGCAGCTTCACACCCTCAAAGCCGAGCTGTCGCCTAACGTCGATCTCCCGGGTGTCGCTGTGGAGACCAAGACCCCATTCACCAGCCCGTGGCGGGTGCTCATGATCGGCGACGTGCCCGGGCGTCTGATCGAGTCGAATATGATTCTCAACCTGAATCCGCCTTCGAAGATCGCCGACACCTCGTGGATTCAGGCAGGAAAATCGGCCTGGGACTGGTGGTCGGGCGATACAGCGACCGGGGTAAATTTCACCCCGGGCATGAATACCGAAACCTTAAAGCATTACATTGAGTTTGCCTCGGAATCGGGCTTTCCGTACATGCTGATCGATGCCGGCTGGGCCAAGTCGACACCGGGTGCCAAGCCAGGGGATTATGCTGATCCGGCAGACATCACCCAGTTCAACCCCAAGGTCGATATCCCCGAGTTGCTGCGGTACGCGAAGGAGAAAAACGTTCGCATCTGGCTTTGGTCGCATTGGACCTCGGTCGACAAATACATGGACCAGGCGTTTCCGCTGTTTGAAAAATGGGGAGTCGCCGGGGTCAAGATCGACTTTATGAACCGCGACGATCAGTGGATGGTGGATTGGTATCGCCGCGTGGTGGAGAAAGCAGCCGAGCATCACCTGATGATCGATTACCACGGAGCCTTTAAGCCGGATGGCCTGCGCCGCACCTATCCTAATTTGGTGACCCGGGAAGGAGTGATGGGTAAGGAGTATTCCAAGTGGTCAGCCCGGGTGACGCCGGTCCACAACACCACACTTCCCTTCACCCGCATGCTCGCTGGTCCAATGGATTACACCCCCGGCGCTTTCAACAACACCAACCTGGAAAACTTTGTCGCCCGAAATGTAATGCCGATGTCGTTGGGAACACGGGCTCAGGAGTTGGCCTTGTACGTGGTATTCGAAAGCCCGTTGGAGATGGTTTCCGATTACCCGGAACAATACAGGGGTCAGAAAGCCTTTGACTTCATCAAGCAGGTGCCGGCCACGTGGGATGAAGTCCACGTGATCGACGGGTTCCCTATGCGGTACATCAGTCTGGCGCGTAGAAGCGGCAAGGACTGGTATGTCGGCTCGCTGACCAACTGGGAGGAGCGAAATACCAAGGTCCCGCTCAACTTTCTCGGCGACGGTAAGTATGTCGCGGAGATTTATGCCGATGCGGCCGATGCAGCCACCCATGCGACGCATATCGCTTTCAGCAAACGGCCCGTAGACCGCGGCACGGTTCTCGACGTTCACATGGTTTCCGGGGGCGGCAATGCGATCTGGATCCACCCGGCTCAACCATGAAGGTACTGATTACGGGGGGTACAACAGGGATTGGTTTTGGCATCGCCAGCGCGATGGTCGAGGCTGGTTACCATGTGACCGTGACCGGGTTAACCGATGAGCAGGTTGCGGCTGTTCCTCAAGGCCCGCATCTGTCGGCGGTGAAGCTGGACGTCACCTCGGAAGCGTCGGTGGCGGCCGTGCTGGCTCCGTTCGACGAGCTAGCCGCGTTGATCAATTGCGCGGGGGTGATCTTTCGCAACTTCGCCGAGTACGATATCCAGACTTTTCAAAAGGTAATCGACGTGAATCTAACCGGGACCATGCGTATGTGCGTCGGCGCCCGTCCTAAGCTTGCCGCTGCCCGCGGCGCCATCGTCAACACCGGGTCGATGCTCTCGTTCTTCGGTGGCCCGGCGATTCCTGCCTATACCGCCTCGAAGGGCGGGGTGGCACAATTGACCAAGGCATTGGCCGTTGCCTGGGCGCAGGAAGGCATCAGGGTGAATGCCATTGCTCCGGGTTGGATTGCAACCGAGCTGACTCGCGGCCTGGTGGAAGATGAAAGCCGGTCCGCTGCTATTCTGGGCCGCACACCGATGCAGCGCTGGGGCAATCCCGGAGACGTTGCCGGGGCTGCAGTGTTTCTGTGTTCCGAAGCGGCACGCTTCATCACCGGCGTAATTTTGCCCGTCGATGGCGGGTACGCGGCAGGATGAAACAGGAGGGGTCCATTATGAGCAATACCACGATTAACCATGCGGATTTAGAGCGCAGCGCAGCCGAAGCACGAGTTCCCTACCGGCACCCGCAGCCGAAGGAATGTTTTCCTGAGCTGGTGGTTCCCAACGCCATCCCTGAGGATGAGCGCTTGTGGGTGCCGCAGCAGGAAAATGTCTGGTTTCGTCCGCTCTGCCTCTCGGCCAGCCGGGGCTACTGGATGAACCTCTTGCGCGTGCGTAAGTCGGGCGTGCTTTCGCGGCATCGTCATCCTCAGCCTGTCCACGGCTTTGTGCTCAAGGGGAGTTGGCACTATCTGGAACATGATTGGACAGCCACGGAGGGGTCTTATGTGTATGAGACTCCGGGTGAGACGCACACCCTGGTGGTAGAACCCGATGTTCCGGAGATGATTACCCTCTTTCAGGTGAACGGCGCGATGATTTATGTCGACCCGGATGGGCGTGTGCTTGGCTATGAGGATGTGTTTACCAAAATAGATCTTTGCCGCAAGCACTACACCGAGGTTGGCCTGGGAGAGAGCTACGTGGACCAGTTTTTGCGCTGAGACCTTCCCATCGTCCTTTTGTATCTTATTTAAGCCTGTCAGGTCCGTCTGCCCCTGGCGCTCTCACCTCGCCCGCGGGACTGCTGTGGTCGCTGACGTCGAGTGACCCCGAAATAGCGGAGAAGCGGGTGATGGGAAAGGCCGTGGGGTGATTCTGCTGGATCCATGCGGTCATTTGTTCGCGGACCAGGCAGCGCAGGTCGAAGTTTTCGCTGGCGTTTCGTGAGCTGACCAGGCAGCGAAGTTCCATGGAACGCTCAGTGAGGTTGGTCACCTGCAGGCCGCAGACTTTGTTATCCCATAGACGCGATGGGTGAACGATGGCGTTGAGTTGCTGCCGCAGCTCCTCCACTCGGATGGAGTAGTCGACATAAAGGAAGGCCGTGCCCATGATGTCCGCCGACTGCCGGGTCCAGTTCTGGATGGAATTCTCGATGAAATAACTTAAGGGGACGATGAGCCGGCGCAGGTCCCAGATTCTGATGACCACGTACGCCGAATTGATTTCCTCCACTCGGCCCCACTCGCCCTGGACCACGACGACGTCGTCAATGCGAATCGGCTCGGTGAGCGCAATTTGCAACCCGGCGAGAAGATTGGCGACGGTCGATTTGGCAGCGGTCGCGACGATAATCGAAGCGATACCGGCCGAGGCGAGTAGGCCGGAACCATAGTGCCAGATGCGTGGGTCGTTGAATGTCCAGAGGAGAGCGCCAATGTCGACAATGACGATAAACGTGATCAGGATGCGGCGGAAGAGTTGGAACTGGGTGTGAATGCGGCGCGCCTGGAAATTGTTTTCGGCGCTAAGGTCGTACTTTCTCAGGATGACGCCCTGGAACACATACACGCACCCTGCTGCGAACCAACCGAGCGCTACCACGAGGGCCATGACGAAGCCCTGGCGGATGAGCGACTGAACGTCCTGCGGTAGTTGCGGAACGGTTGGCAGCACGATCAGCAGGCAAGTAATGAAGAAGATGGCTCGGGCTGGATGGCTGAGATATTTCTGTACACTGCCCCAGCGGAAATCTTTCGTTTCTTTTTCCCTGCGCCGCAAAATGTGGAAGACGATGTAATGCACCACGTTGCTAAGAACGATGACGCCGCAGAAGAGGAAGATGGCAAAGAACCAGGCGTGGCGGAGTTGGATTCCGCTGATCGTGCTCGGTGCTAATGCGGCAATTGTCAGATGGAGAATGTCGTTCGCAGGCACTCGATCGCCCTCCTTCTTTCGATTCTATGCATCAGATGGAGCCGCCCGGCGTCTGCGTTTGCTACGGACGATGGGAAACGCGGTGACATTAGTCCCTGAAGTATGCCTTTGCTCGAAGGGGGGAGAGTGTCTGTGGGAACGGCCGTATAAAAAATGAGGCCCGTAGAGCCTGCCCTGAGCTTGTCGAACGGGGACGGCTGGAAATAGGCCGCGATTCAATCCTGGACAACCTTCAGCCGTCCCTGCGGGACTAGATTCGTAAATCCTGGTTCTCACACACCATCTTTAAGCCCCTGCGTGAGAACTGTTCCTTGTAATCCAATCTGCGGAAATGCGCGCTTTTCTGATAGCGCCGCTCTCATGTTTTGTATCAGGGCACGACTTTTAGTCGGGCCGTAATGAACCCAGAAAAAACTGGGCTAAAGGGGGGTCGAAAAGAACCGCAGGTCACCCGACGCAATCAGTCCCGAAGGGACGGGACAATGGGAGTTCTCACACAATCTCTTGTCGAACGGGGACGGCCGCGGCCGTCCTCAGATGCCGGCGTACCACGCGTAACCGCCTTCCGGGTTGGCGAGAGCCCAGACCTTTGCCGATATGTTTGACCGAGTCGGTGACGGTCAGATGGGTGACGTACTTCACGCTCTTGTAACCCAGTTGGCGGGGCACGCGCATGCGCAGCGGACCGCCGAAGGATACCGGAAGATCGCCGTCATTCATCCCCCAGGTCAGAAGTGTCTGGGGATGCAGAGCGTCGGCCATATCGATGCTGTCCCACCAGTCGCGGTCGGTGGAGAAGTAGACGACATAGCGTGCCTGCGGCAAGGCGCCCACGGCCTTCAGGACTTCATCCAGAGGCGTTCCAATCCACTCGGCAATATACGACCAGCCTTCCTCGCACACGACTTCCGTGATCTGGCTGCGCGACGGCAAGCTCTTCAGGTCCGACAGCGAAAGCGAGGTTGGCCGGGCGACCATGCCGTCGACCGGGAGCCGCCAGTCTGAAAACCCGCCGGCCTGATGGCGCTTGAAGAGATCGTTAGGAGGCGCGGTTTCGTTGGCGAAAGGCGTTTCGAAATCATGCTGCGCGGGAACTCGCGGGCCAGCGAGTGCGCGCGTCAGAAGCCGTTGCGCGGCGTAGGTGAGCGTTTCGCCGGGGCCGTAGAGTCCGCCGTGATCGGGCGGGATCAGCCCATAATGCTGGGCCAGGCGGGCGGCTGCAGCCAGTCCCGCGACGCCCGCCGTGGCAGCAAGGCCGGTAGGTGATGAGCTTGCGGCGTGAAATGGGGTTCATGGGCGTTCCTCTACGTGCTCAGTGTACGCTCCGGCTGTGGGAGGGCGCGGCCGGTGATCATCGCCTCGCATGCGAGCTCCTGAACCCTGCGAGCGCAACCATGGTGACATGGACTACCAGGAACAGCAGGAGAAATCCGGAGACGAAGAAATGCAGCGTGCGCGCGGATTGCCGGCCGCCCAGCAAGTCGACGGCGGCCGGAACCGCGGAATCGAAGGCGGGAGACAAGGCGAGACCCAGTCCAGATCACCAGCGGAAACAAGACGAAGATCACCGTCAGATAGGCGATGCGCTGCACTACGTTATAGGAGCGGGCTTCCGCTTCATCGGGCGGCGCGCGGCGAAGGGACTTCGCAATCACTCGCCAGAAAGCGCGCCACGTTCGATCCGCCGGCACCGGAAAGAGGTTTCTCGCGGAAGTGGCCGGTCCAAAGACTTGCAACCACGTAGACCAGGCCGGTCAACACCGCGACCCATGCGGACTGAAAATGGAGAGACCGGCTCCAGCCGTTCTGGTCCGGCATGCACGTAGCCGTAGCCCGTCGGAACGGTGTCCCTCGATGAAGGGATCGGCAGCGTAAACAACGGACGAGTCCGCACATTGCCGATTTCGCCCCAATAGAACCGCGGGTGAGAAATCACGATCTCGATGCCGCTGAGAAGCAACGCAAGGAAGGCGATGGCCGTGATCCAGTGGGTCACACGGACAAGCGCGGTGTGGCGGGGAATTTCCGGATTCGACAGTGGATCGGCGGCTGACACAGGCGCAGCATACCACACGGGCAGTTCCGGAACTCCGCTATTCGGACCTCAGAGCCTGAGCGGGATCGAGCTGCGACGCGCGCCACGCCGGGACGACGCAAGCCGCCATGGCTACCAACAACAGCGCAACGGCGACCAGGCAAAATACTGCCGGGTCGAGCGGCCGGGTCTCGTAAAGCAGGGAACGAATCAGCCGCGCTGTGCCGGCACTGGCTACCAATCCGAGTGCCAGGCCAAACAGGGCCGGTTTCAGTCCATCCACCAGCATCAGGCGCAGGAGTTGGTCGCGTTGCGCGCCGAGTGCAATGCGAACGCCGATCTCGTTCGTGCGCTGGGTAATGAGATAGGCCAGCACTCCATATAGGCCGGCGGCCGCCAGCGCCAAAGCGATCACCGAGAATGCCACCACAAGAATGGAACTGAATGCGGAGTCGATGGTGGATTTGCCGATCGCCTGGTGCAGGGTGGTTACGTCGGAGACGGGTAAATCCGGATCGAGTTGGCTAACCACTCTCTGCACCGGCAACGCAAAGGATTCCACATCGTGCGTGGAGCGAATCACAATCGTGGCGGCGGTGCTGTCATTCCCATAGATCGGCCAATACAAAGTAGGCCTGATGGGCTGCGCGATATCCCAGCGAGTATCGCCTACGATGCCGACAACCTCGTAGACATCGCCGCCTTCTTCAGATCTGAGGTGCTTTCCAATGGGATCATCGTTGGGGAACAGGGTGTGTGCGGCCGTGCGGCTGATGACCGCGACATTGGCACGCTGCAGGCGCTCATCCGAGGTAAAGATACGGCCGTGCAGAAGCGGGATCTGAATCGCGGAGAAGTAGCCCGGCTCGGCTCCGCGCACCAGCACGTCGGGCACTTCCTTCGTTTAGGCAATCGCGGATGTTCGACCACCTGCATCATGCGATCGCCATTCCAGCCCTCACCCGGAGGCGTGCTCACCAGTCCTGCTGCCTGTACGCCGGGCAGCGCACGAACCCGTCCGATGAGTTGCTCAAAAAAAGCGACCTGCTGGACGGGTTGTTTATAACGCTCCTCGGGCAGGCTCAAGTGCATGGTAAGCACGTTTTCTACCGGCACGCCTATATCGGTTGAGCGAAGCCGCTGATAGCTTTTGAGCAGCAATCCCCCTCCCACCAGCAGCACAACGGTGAGACCTACTTCCAGCACCAGCAGAACTTTGCGTAGTCTCGCCCGGGCGGTTCCGCCGCTGTGCGAACGTGATGACTCCTGCAGGGCCACCATGACATGTGTGCCGTTCGAGCTCAACGCGGAGACCAATCCCGAAAAGAGGGCGCAGAGAGCGATGACGCCCACGGTGAAGGCCGCAACAGTGCCATCGATGTGAATGGCCTCCACACGGTTCATGTCGCCGCGCACATGGACCAGCCATCCCAGTGCGATCCAGGCAAGCAAAAGCCCCAGGGCGCCGCCTGCCGCGGAAAGAATCAGGCTCTCAAGCAGGCGTTCACGCAGCAGCCGCAACCGGCTGCCGCCAAGGGCAACGCGGATGGCCAGGTCCTTGCTTCGAGCGGCCGCACGCGCCACCAACAAGCCGGCGACATTCATGCAGGCGATGAGCAACACGCACCCGGTTGCGGCGAGCAGCGCATAGAGCGAAGCTTTGTAGGAGTTGACGACATCATCGAGCATGGTTCTGCCGATGACTGCGCCGTGAACGGCCGGATCAGGGTGGGTGGCCTGAATCCGCGCCTGGATGGCATTCAATTGATCCAAGAGCCTGGGCAGCGTGGCGCCTTTTCGCAGGCGCACGAGCGCCAGGAACTCGTGATCTTCATAGGTGGTCAGCATCGCATGCGGCGCCTCGCGATGGACGGGGGTCCAAACCTGGATCTTGCTGCCGCCAAATGCGCTGCTGAAGGTAAAGGATGCGGGCAAGACTCCCACGACGGTATAAGGGCGGGCATCGAGCCAGATTGTCTTACCGGCGATTTCGGGGTCGCCGCTGTATCGCCTCTTCCAGAACGAATAAGTAAGCACAGCAGTTGCCATTGCCTGGGGCCGGTCGTCGTCCGAGGTAAAGCTCCGCCCAATCGCGGGCGCGATACCGAGCAGGGGGAAGAAGTTCCACGAACACCACCCGGCATTGATTTTTTCCGGCAGCTTTCCGCCGTCAGCCGAGACGCTGTAGCCCTGCCAGGGAGATACCATAGCCATCTCCGCAGTATTCTGGGCGGCCTGTTGCCACTCCCCGAAGCTGCCCGCATCTACAGGCAGAAATGAACCGGAGTTCGGGCTATTGGCGTTGTGTTCATAGATCGTGAACAACCGGTCCGCATCGCGATAAGGCAACGGCTTGAGCAGCACGCTGCGCACGACGGTGAAGAGCGCAACGTTGCCGCCAATGCCGAGCGCCATCACCAGGATTGCGATGGCGGCAAAGCCTGGAGTCCGCACCAGCGTTCTGCCGGCATATTTCAGTTCACGCCAGAGGGTGTCGATCGTGGTGATGGTGTTTTGCTGCCACAGGCTCTCTCGCACCCGCTGCGGATTACCGAACTTGAGGTGCGCCTGGCGCCGCGCTTCTTCCGGGGACATGCCCCGGGTCAGGTTTTCGGCGATCTCCTGCGTCAAATAGGTATCGATTTCGTGGAGTAATTCGGCGTCCGCACGCCGGCGGCGAAAGAATCGGCGCAGGCTCATTCCGTGCCTCCTTCCACCGGCACTTTCTCTCCCATCACCAGAGCGATCGCCCGGACCATCTGTCGCCAGCGGTTCGTCTCCCGTACCAGCTGCTTCTTTCCCGCAGCGCTAAGCCGGTAAAACTTCGCCTTACGGTTGTTCTCGCTTGCGCCCCAGTAGGAAGACACCCACCCACGATCCTCCAGCCGATGCAGTGCGGGATAGAGCGACCCCTGCTCTACCTCGAGCACATCCTCCGAGCTTCGTTCAATCACCTTGGCAATGGTGTGCCCGTGTGCGTCTCCCGTGACCAGGGTGCGCAGGATCATCATGTCCAGCGTCCCCTTGAGCATCTCCCCGTCGGACTGAGGCTTCTTCCCCACCGGCGTCTCCCCTCGAAGTTCTATGGAAGACAAGGATATACCACTCGAAGTTCTATGGAAAGGGGACGTTTCCGTGGCTCGGGTTAGAAAGTCAGTTTGAGGGCCAGTTGTATCAGGCGGCCATTGTTCACGGTGGATTGGACAAACCCGAATCCAGGCGAGCTCACATCGGCCACGGGCGAACCAAACTGTGGGTGATTGAAGAGGTTGAAGAACTCGGCGCGGAAATTCAAACCCATCTCTCTGGGCAGCCCGATCTGCTTGATGACCGAGAAGTCCGTGTTGACGAAATCGGGTCCAATGGCTGGGACGCGCCCCGCGTTACCCAACTCGCCGGCGGGGGGCGCAACAAAGCAGGATGAGTTAATCCACTGCAGCTTGCCGTGGGCCGCATTGCCGGCGTTGCAACCGGCGACCCGGTTAGGCCGGTTCCAATCGTAGGCATTGCCTCCGCTCGAGAACGTGGTGCCGGAGTTGTTAATGGTGTCGATCAAGGGCACTGGGAATCCGGAAGAGACTCTTTGGATAAGAGTCACCTGGAAGTTGCCAAGAATGGCGTTGGTCACCGGATTCCAATCGCTTCCAAACTGCTTTCCGCGGCCGAAGGGCAAATCGTAAATCACACTGCCAGTGAAGCTGTTATCGAGGTTGATCTGCGACAAGCCCCAATCCAGGTTCTCCCAGTTGGGAAGCGGAAAGTAGGGGGCGCTGACCTCGGAACCCAACCCGTCGGTCAACCCGTTGTCATAGGTACGAGAATAGGTATAAGCAAACAGAGCGTAGAGGCCGTACTTGGGCGTCTTGGTCTCTGCTTTGATCTGCAGCGAGTTGTAGCCTGTCTTCCTAAGTCCCCGTAAAGAAGAATCTGGTTGAAGTTGGGCGCGATATACGGGGACGTGTAAGGCGAACCATTGAAGTTGCAACCGAGGGTGTAGTTTTGCACTGTGCCGCACGCAGTCGGACTGGAAGGAGTAAGACTATTGCCGACGATCAGGATGTGCGAGCCATGCGAACCGGCATAGCCGGCGGTCAATACGATGTTCCCGACCAACTGGCGCTCGACGTTCACGTTGTATTGCTGCACCATGCCATGCTTCGCATTCGTGGGCTCGTAAGCGAAGGTTCCCTGAAAGCTCGCGGCAGTGGGCGGCGTCGGAACGGGCACAAACCCGTTGGAGAGACTAAGAGCGGAGGGCGATTGTGCCAGGGTAACAGCGCAGTAGGAGGTAGCAAATGCGCAGCCCTGGGGACCGAAGCCGGAGTACTCGCCCAGGAAGGGCGGGTTCTGCCATAGACCCTGGGCCCCCTGGCTCCACGCGGAGTCGTGAAAGATGGAGTAACCGGCGCGCAGGACAGTCTTATCGCTGCCCAACACCTTCCAGGTCCCGCCGATCCGCGGTTCGACGCCGGTCCAATCCATCTTGATGCCCCCTGCATTATTCACACCATTTTGGTTGGAAATCAGAAGCTCCCCGGTCGTGGGAATGTAGTCAGCTTGGCGTCCGTGTTCCTCTGTGATGGGCGTCGTCATGTCATACGCGAAGCCGATATTGAGCACGATGCTGGGGGTGATCCGCCAGTTATCTTCCGCGTAGGGACGATAGACCTTCCAGCGGCGCCCGCCGACCGGGCCCTCATACGTCTGGTCGTGAATGGCCAGACCCGTCATCCCGAGCAGGAAATCGGCCTCTGAATTGCCGGCCAGGTTGAGGGTGCTATTGCCGGTAAAATTACCGGCGACGCCGACGATCCAGAAGCCATCCTGGAAAGCCTCAGTGCCCACGTTCATTTGATTAGCGCGATAGTCGATCCCGAACCGGAAGTCGTGCTTATTGTGGATGTAATCGAGCGAGTCGCGGAAAGAGAAGATGTTGGTTCCACCCTGGAACGGAGAGTAGCCGCGATCGCCGAGGGACCAATAGCCGCCCTGGAACTCGGTCGAAACCAGGCCGCAGCTATATTGGCCCGGCAGGCACTTGGTGCCCGCGCAACCCAGGTTGGCGTTGGGAATGCCGCCGCCAATCGTGGTGGAGATGCAGGTGCCCGTGCCTTGCGAGAGGATGTAATCGAAGATCCGGTTGTAACCGAAGGTGGCCTGGTTGACCATGTTGGCATTGAACACATGAGTCTCGCCCAGGGCGATATTGCGCGCGTGGTTTCTGATGCGCTGGTTGCTGCCGAAAGCGTTCGCTTCCGCAAATCCTGGTGAGCCGCCGGGCACAAAGGAGTACGCCTGGTCGTAGCTGAAACGGCCAAACGCGTTATCTTTTTCGCTAAACGTCTGGTCCAGCCGGGTATCGAACCGGGTGTTGTCCAACTCGCGCACCGGTTGACTGACGTAGTTGATACCCGCACTGGCATTGCTGGCGTTGGGATCGGGGTACAGATTAATCATGGCCTGGCCAATGGGATTGATCAGGTTGCCTGGTAGCTTGTTACAGGCAGTGCCAGGGGCCTGGCTTCCATCGGGGTTGGCAGGGAGAGCATTCCCGGCGCCATCGCAGTGGAAATAAACATTGGGAAAAACCAGCGGGTCTGGTATTCGCCCCAACCATATTCGGGTTCACGATAAGGGGAGCAGGATTGCCGAAAGGGTCGTTAGAAAAATCGCCCGAGCGCATGGCCAGCGAAGGCACCAGTCCGGTGAAGGGAATATCTTGAAGCTGAAATTTTTGTTCGCCATCGATGAAGAAAAAAGTCTTGTTCTTCTTGATGGGACCGCCAACGGAGCCGCCAAAGTCGTTCAGGTTGAACTTTTGCGACGTGGTGGCGAAGTAGCTTTTGGCATCGAGAGAGGTGTTGCGCAGAAATTCGTAGAGGGTCCCATGAAAGTCGTTGGAACCGGATTTTGTGGTGACGATCACGGTTGGGCCGGCCCGGGTTCCATATTCGGCGGAGTAGCTGTAGGTTAAAACCTTGAATTCCTGAATGTCATCAATGGAGGAGAAAATCGAAATACCGCCCGCCGTCAGCTCGTTGTTATCGACACCATCCAACAGCCAATCCGTGCTGTTGGGGCGGGAGCCACCGACCGATAGCGAGAAGGCTCCGCGTGCGGCCACCTCACTGCTGGCAGCGGAGGTGAAAAAGCTGTTGGGGTTGGTCTCTGCCGTAGCCCCGGAGGTGAGGGTGGCGAGTTGAACGAAATCCCGGCCGTTCAAGGGGAGTTGGGAAACCTCCTGCGAGGTAATGACCTGGCCGAGAGATGGATTGGCTGACTCGACGGCTACGGCTTCACCGGAAACTTGCACTGTAGTCGTTACGGTGGCAGGCACAAGCGCAAAGTCGAGTTCGCGGGCTTCTTCAATCTGGAGACGCAGATCTTTCGATTCAGCGCTTTGAAAGCCCGTCGCATCCACGTGCACGGTGTAGGTTCCGACGGGAAGTAAAGGGATCAGGTAGTGTCCGCTAGCATCTGCCTTCGTGTCTCGCACCAGGCCCGTTGCCTGGGAGGTGGCAATGACAGCCGCTCCCGGAATCGCCGATCCCGATTTATCGGCGACATTCCCGGAAAAACTTCCCGTGGCCTGGCCACGCATGGCCGGAGACATCATCAGGACGACGATGCAAACAACTATGGAAAGTAGTAGCTTATGAAATCTTGTATCGGCATCTTCGACCGAAATCCGACACTTGGTATCAACCATTGTCTGTTTCATTACTGAAAACCCTTTCGACTCACTCGCTAAGGTGGCTTTTGCATCGACTGGGCTGCCCCGGGGTGATTTGACTGTAAGAACTGGCCGGTTGAAAGTCAACGCAAGTTTTGCCTGGCTAGAGATACAAAGCACGTTTTTAGAAAAGGGGAACGCGCTTCAGGGTCCCATCCCTATCACGATCAATGGGGATACCACAGCCCGCGACAGCCCAATCGATACGGTCACGATCACATCAAATCGCGGGGAACAAGCTAAAGTGGAAGTTAATGACTCGACGGCGAATCTCAACATTCCGGATTCTCTTCCTCATCACCGGGCTCTTCACCTTTGTGGCAGTAGCCAAATCTGCGAAAGCGGAACCCACACCGGAAGCCGTCTCCGCATACAACGCCTATGTGAAAGCCGTTGAGTCGAGGCTCGCGCAGCAGCATCAGTCCCGAGACGGTTTTCTGGCGCCGCCGTTAACCCCGCAAAATAAAAAGAATCTTCAACGGGGAGAGTTGATCATCGAGCCCATCACGCCCGTGACAGGATCCGCTTTGCCGGGAGCCTTGCTGCACGACTGGCGTGGGACTGCGTTTGCCCCGGGGGCCACGCTCGCTGACTTTGAGCGGCTGATGAAAAACATCGGCGCCTATCCTCAACACTTCTCACCCCAGGTGATGCAGGCGAAACTGCTCACTCAACAGGGTGACCGTCTTCAGGCGTTCATGCGCGTTCGCCAGCAACACGTCATCACGGTGGTGATGGACACAACCTATGACATCACCTTCGGCCGTCTTGATGACCAACACGGATACAGCCTCTCGCGAAGCACAAAGATTTCAGAAATAGAATCGCCCGGCACCCCCGCGGAGCATGCCGTCTCAGCGGAAGATGAGCACGGTTTCTTATGGCGTCAAAATACCTATTGGACCTATGAGGAGGGCGACGGCGGTCTCTACATGCAAATCGAATCGGTGTCGCTTTCGCGATCAGTGCCGACCGGCCTCAACTGGATTGTTCAGCCCTTCATTGAGAAGATCCCACGCGAGTCGTTGGAATTCACGTTGCGCTCGACCTGCAACGCGCTTCGCAAATAGCGAGCTTAGAACATTTCGGAGAGCAAGCCTTCCAGGGCCAACGAATTCCCTGCTTGCTGTTCGGCCACAGGCAATCCGGACAGTACAGCCTCGAGCCGATCCAGGGAGAGACCTGCTTCTTCCAATATCACCGCAGAATGGGATTTCGCCACAGTCGCGAGTGCAAGCAGCAGATGTTCTGTGCGGACGAGCTCACAGTTATGCGCCCTCCCTTCGAGGCGACTCGAGGGGCGAAAGAGAAACGACACATGGTATAACGACCGCGACGCAATCATGGACGATCTTCAGCCGTCCCTGCGGGACTGAATTTGTAAGTCCTGGTTCTCACACACACTCAATGCCTAATGGTTTCGCTGGATTTAGATGTGTGAGAACCAAAAAAGAAACCGTCCCTCTTTCTGCAGCTTCCTCAGCTTTCACCGAGAGCCACTCGATGAAGGTTCCCCCGTTGGCGGTTCTGTGCGACCTAGCATGTCGTAGAGCGGCTGTGCTTGGCTTAGCTCCGGATTCTCTTCTGCAACCGAAATAGCGAGAATGCGGATTTTGTCGTTGTTGGGTAAAGTGAGCGTCCTTGTGCCCGGAGACATCGGAATCGTATACGCGAAGAGATAAGAATATTGATACGGCTCGTTGAGCCCGTCTGCCGTGTGATGATGAGAGGCATACCACGCAAGGCTGGCGGGTTTAACGTAGCCCGGTTCGAGACCCACGTAGTCCTGAGGATAGCGAGGCGACGGCGCACGCCGCTCCCGCTCTTGTTCATCGGCGGGAGGCCAGGGTGCGTGGTGAGCGGAGATAGCCCAGTTACGGTCGTCCTGGTTTTTAAAAATACGTGTATCCCACTGGCCGATGAATCCGCCCCAATCCTCGATATTCAGATTCGCTGTCCGGGCGCCAACCCGGAAAGCTGCCGTCTGGTCTCCACCCGCGGACGCGGCTAGAAGATAAACCCGGTTGAAGTGGCCGGAAGGCAAAGCAACGGTTTGCCCCTTGGCTACCACCGCATCGGGCACCCCGGTTTTCGCAGGCGCCAACTTGAACTCGACTCCGTGATAAGCGAGTGCGGTGGGCAGCATTTCCGCGGGCATTGCGTTGCCTTTGCCGTCGAAGCCTCCGCCTGAAGTTTTGGTGTCATCGTTGCTGGCTGCGGCCAGGTCGTACTGCAGATCAACCGGCTGCGAGTGAATGTCCGCCAGGTTTGCCGTCGCCGGACCGATGCGCAACGCAAACGTGCGCGGCTGATAGGCGGTAAAGGACGTGACCAGCTCCCCGTTGCTCACGCTCGCGGGCTCCGCTTGCTCCTGCTCCTGCGCATTCACCTCGCGCGCGGCAACGATCGGCCCGGCAAAGGAAACACGCACGTCTTGCGCCGGATGACCATCGAGCTCGACCATGCGCAGAATGATTTCGTCATCTGCTTCGGCTTTCTTAAGCGCGAGCACGCGAATCCTGGAGTTGTTGAGATGGAGGAGAGAAATGCTCTTGCCCAGTGAGCCGGGATGCTCTGGGGATTGGAAAGCGATGAGCGGATCGCTCAGCCGGTAGGCTTGCCAGTCGGTTTGCGCTTGCGCCCATCCATCGGCATGTCCCGCGAGGCCGAAGAGAAATTCGTGATGACCCCAGTCCTGGTTCGCCTGGTCGCTGTACGGGGACGGCCGTCCATTGGGCGAAGCCTGCATTCCCGGCGAGCGTAGAAGAGTCAGCCGGATGGTATTGTCATTCGGTTTGTCGGAGCCGTTCTTAAAATCGGTCAGGATGGTCGCTCCGAAGGCGCCGCTCTTGTCGGTAAGGTCGATCCAGCGATGGGAGGCAACTTCGAATTGGCGCTCCTGCGCGTTGGGCCGTTGGATGGTGCCAATATCCCAGTTGTATGTGGCATCCTCATTTGCGGCGCTGAAAGGAAAAGCGACTTTAAGGTTGGCAGCCAGGGTTCGCCAATCGATGGCGTTGCCAAATTCCACCCGGTTGCCGGCATCGCCTGCGGAGAGCCGGATGGTCTGAACGAAGGTAGAATTTTCGGTCTTGCGCGTCACTTCGAGTGATACCCGAACCGGCCCACTTTCCTTGATGCGAATCTGCGCCGGGCCGCTCACATACGCACGCGGCGCCGCCTGCTCCTGATCGAAATCCATATTCCAGGCGGGATACTGTTGGGTATATCGGTGGACAGGGCGAGCCGGATGGGCGCGGAGAGCAGCTCCTTGTTCAGGCTTTTGTCATAGATGCTGGAGACATCTCCATCGTGGTTGAGCTGCACCCGGTAGCGAGCATTTTCCAGCGAGGATTCGGTTACCTTGACAGTTGCATTACTAGCGGGCTTTTCCGCCGGCACCAGGTGATAGACGGCATATCCCACCGACGGCGCCTGGGCGAGGAAAAGCACCTTCCCGTCTTCCATTTGGGCCGGGGCCTCCTTGCCATCAGGACCAATCACCCGAACCGCCTTAGGCACGCCGCCGGGAAACGCGACGTGGGCTTCCACCACATCTTCCCGCGCGATATCGAGCGGGTTGTAGACCACAATCGCAGTTCCCTTCGCCTGGGTATCCAGTCCGGAGGCGATCGCCTCCGTAGCGCTGGTAAGCACACCGGCAAACTGGTTGGCCGCAATGTTGTCGTCGTTCCAGGAATACTGATAAGCGCGCGGGGTCGCCGTGCCGGCGGCGAGGTCGTGAAAATGCCCGGCGAGCTCCAGCGTCCAGGCATCGTTCAGCCGTTGCTGGGGATAGGACCGCCCGCCCATCCATGCAGCCGCCACCGAGGCTTTTTCTGCAGCGTCGGCCAGGACTTCGTTCCTGAGGATCATGCGCTTGTGATACGCCTCGGACGTCAGCGATCCGGCGGAATGGTTGATCAGCTCCAGGTCGCCTTTGTACTGTGGCATGCGCGAGGTCATATCCGGTTTGATGTCGTTGAACATCTGGTCGGCAGTCGCCTCGATTACGTGGACCGGGCCATCGCCTACGCGCACGGTGGGCCCCTGCGGTTCAGAGCCGGGCTGATCCTGCTGGCCAAAGCCGCGAGGAGGGGGTGGAAGTACGGTCTCGCTCTTGTCGACGATCGCTTCCAATAGTTTGACCGTCGACTCCCGGGCGGCTCCGCCCACGTCGCCGGTGCCGACGTAGTGATAGTCGGCGAAGACGCCGGTGACGTGGCCATCCAGATCGATACGCTTGACCCAGTCCTGTTCCCACTCGCGTGGCCGTGCCAGAGCACGCAGCTGGCCCGGCGTAAGCTTGGCTTTCTGCTCATCGGACAGAGAGGGTTGCGGTGGTGGCGGTCCGGGATCCTTGCTGAGGTCGGTGTAGACGCTGCTGCCATAGCCGCCGGGATTCAAGGCCGCGATCACGCTCTTGCCGTCCGGGCCGATCCAAAGGCCAACGTTGAAGGGGATGCCTTCGGGGGTCTGCTCGGGCGAATCGGGGCCGCCGATTTGCGGCGCCGGCTGCCACGCCGCACTGAGCTTCTGGGTGGAGAACCCCTTCACGCCGGCATGAGCGAGGATGCTGGGCAACGAGGCGGGAAATCCAAAGCAGTCGGGCAGCATGTACTCGGTGCTGGCCTTGCCGAAATCTTTTCGGAAGTAATCGTTGCCGTAGAGGATCTGGCGGAAGATGCCTTCGGCGCTGGGGAGATTGACGTCGCCTTCCTCGACCGACGAGCCGGCGGGATACCAGCGGCCCGCGCTGACATACTGCGTCAGTCTGGCGTAGTCGTCCGGGAAGTACTCCTTCATCAGGCGGTAGCGGTTGGAGCCGGTCCAGTTGAAGACGTAGTGCGGATACTTGTCGATGTAGTCGAAGTTCACCCGCATCGTCTTCAGCAGATATTCGCTGATGGTTTGCGGCAACTCCCATCGCCATTGGGTGTCGAGGTGCGCGTACGGCACGACATACAGGGTCGGGTCCTTGGTGATGTCCGGCGCCTTCATGGTTTGGGCATGAAGGGCGGTGGAAACGATGACAGTTGCTAATCCGGACACAAACCGGCGAGTGCTGAATAAACGCGAGTCAGATACCGATTGCATATTGTCTCCACTTCCGCCGGCAACGGAAGCCGATCGATCGCGGCGTCATGCAGCCCGGGATTCCGTTCACTGGATATTGTGCAGCCTGGTACTCTCTCCGGCAACACAACTACTCCCGCGCGGTGTTCTGCGCGGGAGCGGCGGTCTAGAAAATGTACCGCAGCGAGAGCTGAAGCGTTCGCGGATTGGTGGTCGACTTCTGGGTCACTTCGCCGAACTGGGATGACGTGGGGTTGAGTTGCAGGCCTCCTGTCTGCGAGATATTGGCCCAGTTGGAATGATTGATAAAGTTATAGGCTTCGGCGCGAAACTCGAACAAGGTTTCTCGAAACACGGGGAACTGTTTGCGCATAGCAAGATTCCAATTCTGGAAACCGGGCCCGTAGATTTCGTCGCGTATTCCCGATTGCAAATTGAAGGTGCCGGCAGGAGGCGCGGTAAAGATCGGAGATCCATCTCCGTTCGTCGTGGAAATATACTTGGCCGAGCCTTTGCCGTTGGGGTTGAAGTGCTTCAGAACTTGGGGTGTTCCGTTTCTCACCCAGAACTGCCCCTCGGATGTATTGGTTCCACAACCGAAGCTGCCAACTTCTCCTACTCCGGCATAGTCGTTGTTGCCTCCCCCGACTCCGCAGGGTTGGCCGGTTTGGAATTGAGCGCTGCCGCTAAGCTCCCAACCACCAAGCAGTTCACCAGCCAGCGTCGCTTGCGATTTGAAGAACGGCAGATCGTAGAGGTAGTTCACCAGCAGCATGTGTTTGGCATCGTACTCCGAAGGTCCCCAGAGATTGTTCGAATAGGCGGTGTCAGGCATGATGTCACGATAATTGGAGCTGTTATCAAGGCTCTTGGACCAGGTGTAGCTGACGCCGACCAACGAGCCGCGCGTGAAACGCCGGTTCCAGGCAACCTGCAGGGAACTGTATTCGGAACTCCCATTGCTTTGCTCCTGCTGAATCGCGGCGTAGCCTTTATAAGGGCGGAGATAGTTCACATTCTTACCGGGGTTCGCCTGCAGAGCGCCAACGGTAGGTTGATTAATATCAAACACCCTGAAATTGCGCAGACCGCGAGCCCCCACATAGCCAATGGACAACACTGAGTTGAGTGGTAGCTCCCGTTCGATGGTGAAGTTCCAGTTCCACCGCGTCGGAGGCGACAGGTTCTTGGCCAGGGTGGTGACGGTGAGAGGGGCGTTGACATTCGCGTTCAATGAGGCGCCCGGATTGTCTACCGAGACGTTGCTCACCGTGACGAAAGGCTGGAACGGGGAATTGCCTCCGGGGAAAATATTATCCAACAGCCCCATCCGGGTTACAAACTCGCCACCTGCCGCCCTGATGACGGTCTTATCGTCGAGCTGGTATGCAATGCCCAGGCGGGGTTGAAACTGGTGTGTCGTATTGACATACCCTTTCGAAAATTGCGGGGCGAACAGGCCGGTGCACGGCTGGCCGGCGCAGGCGTTGTTGGCCGGGTTAGCGGCCGGGACACGGTTCCCTTGCAGCGCCGCACTGGGAAACTTGCTGATACCCGGATTCACCATGCCGTTGTAGGGGTTACCCGTTCCCAGGGTGACGTTGCCGGTGGTTGGATTGATCTGCGGAGCCGCCGCAGGATTGTAAGAGGCGGGATCAAAGAAATCGGAGTTGCCCCACAAAGAATACATAGGAATCGTGGAGGTTATGCGGAAGCCATAATCCAGGTGCAGCTTTGCGTTAACCTGCCACGCATCCTGGAGGAACTCCTCGTACATCTGGCCGCGCCATGGGGTGTAGGATTTTTGACCGATCTCGGTATAGCTGTCAGCCAGGCCGAGCGCGAGGTTGGCTAAGCCCACACCCGAAGTGGCCCCGAATCCGGTTCGCGGGTCGGTAAAGACGAAGGTACCGTTCTGGTTGCTGGCGCCGCCCGGAACCGTGGCAACATTGATCTGGTCGTTGTCGTTTTCGCCGGAATACTCAAAGAAAAAGCCCCCTTTGATGGTGTGATTTCTCCACACCTTGGTCACGCTATCGGAGGCGGTGTAAATCATCCCGGAAGAATGCGACGGGTAAGGACCGCCCGCCAGGCTGTAGAACGTCGGTACGCTGGCGGTGGGAATCTTGTTCGGCGCGGCTTTGCCGCTGGGAAAAATGAACGGGAAGTCGATCCCCAGCGTCTGCCGATTGAACCCGGGCAGGGCCGTGTTTACCGGAATATAGACGTCGTCGATGCTGATGGTCGCCCGCGCCTCATTGATCAGCGATTGACTGGCCGTCCACGTCCAACCCAGGGAATTGGTCTGATTGGGCCGATTGAAATACTTGCCCGTCAGGCCTGACCCTTGATCGAACGGTTGATACTCAAAATAAGTCGCATCCGAGCGCCGGAACTCGATGTGGTGGTTCTCGTTGACAAGGTAGTCTACGTTGATGACTTCCTTACGCTGATTGATCGGGTGCCGCGCTTGGGCGATCCAATTGTTGGCGTTTGATGAAATCCCCGGGCTGGTGGGGGTGGGATAGGCGTTCAGGATAGCGAGGCCGTTGGGGCTCAACTTGCTCGCCGGGATGGTGTTGTTCGGGTACGGCACGCAACTCTTGGCGCCCGCGACGGGACACGTCGCTGGGTCGTAGATGACGCCTTTCGCGGGTGTATACCAGGGGTTGGAGGGACTCAGCAGTTCGCTGAAGTTGCCCTGGCGCATCAGCGCTGTCGGTACCGCCTGTTGCTGGGTGTCGGTGAAGCGGTAGCGGATCCAATCCTCGTTCACGAACCAGAAAAACCTCTTTCTGAGCGGCTCAGTGAACGCCAAGCCGGGAACCCAAACCGGTCCACCGGCGGCAAATCCAAAGTTGTTGTAGACAAAGGGAGCCGCGAACCTGGTCGAAGGGGTCAGGTTCCGCGTCCAGGTGTTGGCATTCATGGCCGAATTGCGGAGGTACTCGTACGCACTACCGTGGAACTCGGAGGTTCCGCTCTTGGTCACGACGCGGATTTGGCCGCCGGCGGCGCTGCCGTATTCCGGTGCGTAATTTGCCGTAATGACCTGCAATTCCTGGGTGGAATCGACGCTGGCCACGCCGATGATGGCGCCGTTACCCCGGGTACGCACTGCCGGGGCTCCGTCAAAGGTGACCAGCGTATCCTGCGTGCGAGCTCCGTTGACCTGAAAGGGCTGGCCGCCGCCGACCGCGAAGTTGAAGTCCCCGAGCGTGGCGTTGCTACGAGCGCCAGGAAGAAGCTGGGCCATGTAGAGCGGATTGCGCCCGTTCAGCTCCTGGTTTTGAATCTGCTGCCCGGTTATCTCGCTCTGCACCGCACCCGACTGGGTTTGTAACACAGATGCAGTTCCCGTCACTTCTACAGTCTGCGTTGCTTCGCCAACCGAGAGATCGGCGTCGATTTCGATGGTGCTATTGGAGTCCAGCTTGTTGTGACTGCTGGTAAAATTTTTGAAGCCTTTCGCTTCGGCCGTCAGGCTGTAGTAGGCGGGTGGCAGGCTGGGGGCCGCGAAATGCCCTGCAGAGTCCGCGGAAACAGTGTGGACTTCGCCGGTTCCCTCGTTCCGGATGGTCACGGTCGCGTTGGGCACGACGGCTCCCGTCTGATCTTTTACAAATCCGACGATGGTTCCCACGTCGGATTGAGAAAAAGCGGCAACCGAAAAGAACAGAACGGCGGCTGTAAACAGATAAATGACCCGTGAGATGGTTGAACGGCGCGCATCAGCAACGGCAAAATTTCCGATTCCAGACATATGAGGCCTCTCCCAAACAAAAGACTGCAGTGGGGCCATGTTATGCGCCTCTCCTATATGGTTTGGAAGGGGTCTACCCGGTGTTTACACCGGGGGATTTAACGGGTGAAGTGGATCGATCCGAGGTTTCTCCCGGAATGTGTAGGGCCACTGGAAAATTGCGTAGAGTTCACCAGGCTTTAACGAAAAACAGTTCGCTATTCCGTTAGTCTTTTTGCGACGAAAAACTCGTCGAACAATCGCGATCTGTTGATTGCTTGGCCGCACCATTTCCAGGCTCAGTCCCGGAGGGACGGCTGAACTTAGCCCAGTTTGATAAGCTGTGCCAGCCCCGGACTTCAAGTCCGGGGGAGCGGGTTTTCAAACCCGCGGAAACGCTCCGTTACATCTGTCGAGGATACGAAAAATGTACGCGTTGATTGGGCAGCTTGCGGCATTCTCACCAGGGCTAAAGCCCCGTCGTTGGAAGATGAAGCATTCTCGCGGGTTTGAAAACCCGCTTCCCCGGACTGAAAGTCCGGGGCTGGCACAGCCCAAACTGCAGCCGGCTACAAAATATGACCTCCGGGGTCTACCACGCGCCACCCCTGGCTCTGACCTGGATTGAGGGCCGTGTGAGGTAAGATCGTCTTGCCATGCAGACGAGGCTTTCCGCTAAAGGACAGATCATCCTTCCCGGTACAAATCGCCGCCGGCCGGCTATTTGCGCCCGTTCTCAGCCGCAAAGAAGTTGAAGAGATTCTTGCCCACTTCCCATGAAGTACCTTTCTACGTGAATGCGTTGGTTAGACTCGGATTAAACACGAGTTTCTTCACCCTGTGGCGATATGGGTAAAAGCGCAGCCGAGGCGAGCCGATGGAAGATCGTTCTCGCGTTCGGCCTGGTCTATCTATTCTGGGGCTCGACCTATCTTGGCATCGACATCGCGGTGCAGTCCATTCCGCCGGCGTTGATGTGCGCGGTGCGGTTTGCAATTGCGGGCGTGATCATGTTGGCGGTGTGTGCCCTGACCGGGCGAAGGGTGTTCTATTCGCCGCGGCAAATTGCGCTGGCCGGCATGGTGGGTGTTTTATTGCTGATGGGTGGCAATCTCACTCTTTCCTATGCCGAGCTTTCCGTCTCCACTGGCCTCGCCGCCCTCATCATTGCGGTCACACCACTATGGTTCCTGGTCCTCGACTCTATACTGCTGGGTCAGCATCGCATTTCAGGGCGCGGCAAGGCTGGCCTCGCCCTTGGCGTCGTGGGGCTGCTTGTCCTGTTCTACCCCGAGCTCACGTCCACAACAGCCATGGGACGCAAGGAGCTCTGGGCTTCTGTTAGTTTGCTGGGCGGATCGTTTAGCTGGGCTCTTGGTTCCGTATTGTCGAAACGATGGCAGTCTGGGATGGATCCTTTCAGCGCAACTGGCTGGCAGATCACCGCGGCAGCGGTCGCGAATTTTATTTTTGCCCTGTTTGCGGGAGATTTCTCCCGCGTAGTTTGGACCGGGCGCGGTATCGGCGCCATCGCGTACCTGGTCGTCTGCGGGTCGTGGATCGGCTACACGGCTTACACCTGGTTGCTGGAGCATGTGCCCACGTCGAAAGTGTCGACCTATGCTTATGTGAATCCTGTGGTAGCCGTGTTCCTGGGATGGCTGGTGCTGCATGAGCGGGTAAGCGGCTTTATCCTCGCCGGAAGCGCGGTGGTGGTGCTTTCGGTAATCCTGGTGACCAGCGCAAAGGTAGCTGAGCAGCTGCCCGCGGTCGAGACTGCGGCAGATTAACTCACGGCATCGGCGCTGGATAAATGCGCGCTGCATTGTCATGCAGGTAACCATGCGCAAATTGCATCGCCCGCTGTTCGCTCACCTCGCCGTTGAGGATCATCCGTGAGAGCGCCGCGGCAAGCGCCTTTCGCGCCGACTCAATCGCCAGCCAATCGCTTTCTTCCGCCCCGATGGCTTCGCTAAAGGGGAAAGCATCGGAGCCGAAGACCACTTTGTCAGGGTAGAGCAACAGCCAGTGCCTTAGCACCTCCGCCAGGTCCGCGGGATACAGGTACAGTCCCATCAACGAGGAGTCAAGGTAGACATTCTCTCGCGCGGCGAGCCAAATGGCCTGGTCCTGAAATGGATACCCACCATGCAACAGAACGAAGTTCACATTGCTGTAGCGCGGGTCGCGCAACACATTCTCGAGGTTCAAGACGTTGCCGCCGGTTACGCTGAAAAAGTCGCCGGTCCCGACGGCAGTGTGTATCTGCACCGCCAGGTGCAGACGCCCCGCTTCCCGCAACAAATACCGGAACATGAAGTCTTCGAACATCGCGCGGTCTGAGGCAGAGGGCTTGCCTCCGCCGTTGTACCGGTTATAGATACTCGCGGCCGCCCCCTCTGGCGGATCCTCGAAGTGCAGCGTGCGGAAGTACGCAATCTCGAACTTGATCGAGACTCCGCCGTGGGCGCGATTCTGCTCCAGTATTTTGCTCACGAATGAAAGATAGGCGGGAAATGTCTTCGGCAACGCGCTGAGTCCAGCCTGGCTCAGTTCTCGCTTCAACAGCTTTTCCTGCAATGGGACATAAACGCCCAGGTCAATGTTGCGCGCCGTCAGGTCGCTATTGTCCAGCGGGAACAGAAATGAATCGACAAAGAATACCCAGTGGAAACGTTTGGGGTCGAGGTAACCGCCCATGGCGACGCGGTTGGCCATCATGGTCTGCACGTTCAGCTGATCGAGGATTCGATCGAAGTATTGGTAACCCGGGTAGCTTTGGCGCAGCTCGGCTTTTTTGGTGACCAGCCATTTGAGGTGGTCCGGGGTGTTGTCGCTGTAGGGATAGCCGAACAGCGCCTTGGAAGCGTCGACGAGTTCGGGGTTATCGCTTTGCAGCCGCAGGGGAGGGTGTGAAGGTGAGGAGGCCATCGCGTCCACGTCCGTGTCCTCGGCAAAGCCAGGATGGCCGTGATCATCGAAGATCGCGATCTGGCGTATCTGCTGCAGCAGGCGCTCGTAGGTTTGCTGGTAGCCTGGCGCCATGTTGGGGCTGGCTTGCGCACGCAGCGTGGTGGCGCCCGCGAACAGGAGGGTAATCGCTAAAACCACGACCCTCATCTAAAGCCCCTTGAACCAGCCGCCGTCCACTAACAACGTCTGGCCGGTGATGAACGATGCGCGATCCGAGGCGAGCCACACGATCGCGTCGGCCACTTCTTCCGGCTGCCCAATGCGTTTGAGAGGTACTTCCACGCCCAAGCGTGCTTCGAATTCGGCGGGCGTGATGCCAAGCTCCTGCGAGCGTTTGGCGATCAACTGCTTCAGCCGTTCGGTCGCGGTGTAGCCGGGCCCAACATTGTTGACCGTGATGCCGTCTTTGCCAAACTCGTTGGCAAGGCTTTTGACCAGGCCGAGAACACCGGCGCGCACTGCGTTGGAGTAGATCAGATCAGTGACCGGCTGACGAACAGTCATGGATGTGATGGTCACCAGCCTGCCCCAATGCTTTTTCTGCATCCCGGGCAATACTGCGCGGGCAAAGTGGATCACGCTCATGAAGTTCAGCTCCACGGCGCGATGCCACTCTTCCGTGGTGGTGGCAAGAAACATCTTCGGCGGTGGTCCCCCGGCATTGGTCACGCAAACGTCAACGCCGCCGAACTCCTGAGCGACGTGCTTTACAAATGCCTCGACGGCAACTTCATCGGTTACATCGAGTACTTCGGCGACCACCCGGCCTTGGTGGCGTTCACGAATCTGGGCCGCGGCCGCATTGAGCTTCTTTTGGTCACGCGAGCACATGGCCACATTTGCGCCCTCAGCGGCGAACCCCTCAGCCGCCGCTCGCGCGATCCCGTCGCTCGACGCAGCGACAATGACACTGCGGTTCTTCAGTCCAAGATCCAATGCTGTCCCTCTCCTCTAGGTCTTTGCTTCCTGGCGCAGGTAGGCATCGTCTTTATCCAGCCAATCCTGACGGGGCGGGTTAAAGATGTCCAGGTCGACTGTGTCCTCAAGTGCGATTGCCTCATGTGGCATGTTGGGCGGAATGCACAGCACCTCGCCCGCGGAAACCGTCAGTTCCCGGTTGTCGATGTAGAAGTGCAACGCGCCTTCCAGAACATACGTGACCTGCTCATTGTGATGGCTATGCAGAGGCACTCTGGCGCCCTTCTTGAGCAGGACGCGCGCGGCCATCACGTTGGTGCCCACAATCATCTGCCGGCCTATCTGCGGGCTCAGCGGTTCTACCTCGATATCGTTCCACTTGATGTGCTTTGCGGTTGGAAGTGTTTCTGCCATGTCGTTTCCCCTGCAAAAGTTACCACACTCCCGGTTAGGTGTGTGGCTTTGCCGCTGTGCCTAGCCAGGTGACGGCGCCGAAGGCTCCCAGCCACGAGCCCACCCCAGCGAAGACCACATAGATGGGATTGCCGGTGTAGCTGATCACGGCGAAGGCGGAGAGCAGGTACCAGACGCTGCTCCAGCTTGCGGCGACGGTTCTGCGGCGCGCGGCGACCGCCGCGGTGAAGAGGACGTAGACCGCGTCTGTGGCGGCGGTGGAAGCGATCACTCCCATCGCAATGAGCGGATTTGGCGCATGGATCATGGAACCTTCCCCTCTGACCGAAGCTTCAAAACCTGGTGAATGACGAATAACAAGATGATGCCCACGGGCAGCAGAATATAAAACCACACCAACGTGGCGCGGGAGTGATTGGGCTCGACCGTACACTCCGTACTCAGCTGCGCTGTGTCGTTGTCCCGGCGAACGGCGAGCGTTACGCGCCATTTGCCGGAGCTGGAGAAATGCACCGTGGCTGCCTGCAAGAGCCGGTTGCTCGCCTGCCCTTTTGCGAGCCGAACGGTCTGCTTGGTTGTGCTTGCAGCTTCTGCTGCGACGGTCAGATCAATCACCGGATCGAGCAGGACTTCTCCGCTCGTTCGATCCTGCACCATCACGCTGAGGTCTGCGTCTCCGGTGCGCAGCGGTTGTGGCGCGGCGAACAGGGTGATGGTGAATGCGCCCGCATCCTGATGAAGAAGCATAGCGCCGCCATCGGCACGTGCCGCAGTCGCTCCTATCGTCAACATTACGAATGCAGCCAGCGGATACAGCGCCTTCATGGGTTCATTATCACGCCGCGCATTTGCATCGGTTGCAGCATGATCCAGACGCCTATGGCATAGCCTGCCGCAACCATGGTTGCCCACGGCAACAGCAGCAGGATGGCCCGGCCGGCCGTTGTGGCCCACTGCCGCGCTAGTCTCCAGCCCAGGTACAGGGTCAACAGAAAACCGCCATCGAGCAGCAGGAGTTGCATCGACAGCAAAGTATTGGCGGGCAGGAGCGGCTGCTCCATTCCCCATTGGGCCGGCGCGAGAAGATGTAAGCCTAAGTCCGCCGCGGCCTGGTGGAGTGCGGGGTCGAGGGTGGCCCAGCCGGTGATGAGGTGAAAGAGCAGATGGGCGGCCCACATCGCCAGCCCCAAAGGCAGCAGCGCCTGAGAGAAGCGGCAAAAGAGTTCCTTCCTGGTCGAGCGTCCGGCGAAAGACAGGGCGGTCGCTGCTGCTGTGATCAGGACTGCCAGCGCAAGGTAATTTCCCAAGGCGCCCGGCGCCACCATCCACCAGGCATTCACAAAGGCCGCCAGCACCAACACCAGAACGAGAGCGGCGATGTCGATGCGCGCCGAATATTTCCCGATCGACGACCGCACTGGATCGCGCAGAATATCGTGCACGGGAGCGATGGCGAAGAGGCCGATGTTGTCGTGGGGGCAAGCCTTGACGCAGTCCATGCACAGCGTGCAGTCCATGTTCCCGGCCTTTTGCGGCATATAAAGTTGCAGTTCGCACCCGCGCTGTCGCGCATTTCCGGCGATGCAATCATGGGTGGTGCAATGTTCGCAGGTGGAGTGGCTCTTTCGCTCGAGGGTGAAGGGAGACAGCAGCGAACCAGCAAAATTGAATTGCCCCAGCGGGCAAATGTATTTGCAAAAGTTTGCCCCGCGGAAGAAGGTGTCGACGAGGAAAGCGGCGGCGAAATAAGCAATCAGTAGCCACGCGGTGCGCTGGGGATGATCCCAGATGGCAAAGGCTTCGTACGACCAGAAGAACAGGATCATCAATGCGATCGCGATCCATTTGCTGCGCAGCCAGCGCGGCCACCTGAACCGCGCCAGGCCGAGCCGGTGGCCCAACTCCCGCGGCAGCATGAAGGGGCACGACAGGCAGAAGATATTGCCCAGCACCAGCAACGCGATCACACCGAAGGCACGGACGTAGGTCCAGGGCAATACTCCAGCCAGGTTCATCGCGCCCATGGCATGGCCGAGAAAGCCGTCCAGCGATCACCAGCAGCGCGGCGGCAAAGGCTATGCTCTGCAATGCCATCCGGCCGTAGCGCCAACGCAACAAACGGCCAATCAAGGGCAGGTTCAGCAGATCGAACCGCCGGCCTGCGTGCGGGACAGCGATGCTTCCCTGCCGCAACGCGCCGGCAGCAGCACGCCGTGATTGCGGCGAGAGCAGGCGGGTCGCGATCGCCGCCAACGGTACAAGATAGAAGATAGAACCAATCACCCACATCAGCGCCCCGGCCGCAGCCTGGTCGCGCAGTGCGGATATACCGAAGACTCTCGGTCCCGCGGCATAGCTGGGATAGATGACCCTATCGGAAAACGACAGCACGGCGGACAGCACGGTATTCACCAGATCCGCGCCTACAAGATAGGGCAACATGGCCCAGCGCGACCCGCGGCTCACCTCGGCCAGGGCTGGATGATGGGAAGCCAGAAGAGCAAAGAAGTACCCAGAAAGCAGGCGTGCTCCACCTCGTGCCAACCCGGGGAACGTAAAGCTAATTCATAGGCTTGGCGGGATATGCCATCCGATGTAGGCGATATTCATGGCCAGCCATGCGAATACCGGATGGGTAATCAGGCGGAAGACCCCGTGAAGGGATTGGGCGCGGAAGAAAGGGCCAAGGCCATCGCGGAGTACCGAGCGCGGCAATGAGCGTAATAGGGGGACGGCCGGCGCTCCGAGAAGCAGGAGAGGCGGAACCACCGACATGAGTATCAGATGCTGTGTCATATGGGCGACCAGCAGCAGGCCGTCCAGTGTGTCGAGCGGCGAGGCGATCGCTAGCCAGAGAGCGAAGAGGCCGCCGAGAAAGCAGTATGCGCGCCACGGAGGGAAGATCTGCGGACGGGTCCGGCGGATTTTGCTCCAACCGCGGAGATAAAGCAGAGCCGTCGCCAGAATCCCGCCGTGGCCCAGAAAGGAAACGACCAGGAACTCCATGCGGCCTGTGATATGCCTTCCGACATAAGACCTACTATAGTGCGCTGTTGCCTTTGGGATCTTCACCCTGGAATAAACCAACGGGTGGGCGTTGTTGGTTGTCTTTAGAACTTCCAGTGCAAACGAATCCTGGCTGCCCCACATCTCGCTCGTTTTTCGCGAGATGTGGGAGACCACAGGTCTAAACCTCAAGTATTGATAGTGAGCCGAATGCGTCCGGGTTGAACGCAGTGGTCTCCCACATCTCGCGAAAAACGAGCGAGATATGGGGCACCCGGCGTTTGATGGTACGGAGAGAGCCTCAGCGCGCAGCCTGGAGCTCACCCGTGCTGATGTATTGCTGTGAAGCGTCATGCGCTGGAAGTTGACCCTCAGGATGCAGTGTTTCAAGGAAGCTGACCAACGCCGTTACTTCTGCGGGAGACAGATTCTTCCCATAAGCGGGCATGTTTCCGCCGCCCTGCAGCACCTGGCGCACGAGTTGATCATAGGTCAGCCGTGTGGCCACTCCATCCAGCGCCGGGCCACGCTCACCACCCACTCCGCCGAGCATATGGCAGTTGCGGCACTGCTTCTCCTGGAAAACAATCTGACCTTGCCTGCCCAACGGCGTGGCGTTGTGCACATAACGTACAGGCACCGCATCGCCGCTCCACGCCTGCATCTGCGGACTCCACGGGGTATAGGTCCCCAGGTGTTGGCAGACCGCAAAGCCCACCGCCAGGACGGTCACTGAAAGCACCGCGATCGGCCTGCGGTGCCAGCTCTTCTCTCCCTCCCCGGCAAAGAACGGGAGCGCCAGCAGGAACGCAATCCCCACGATGGGAGCAATCAAGATGAACGGCGTCTCCAGGTTCTCGGGAAGGAACGAAAGAATGGTGTAAATCCACAAGAAGAAGAAGTCGGGCTTGGGCACGGTTTGAATGATCGTGGGATCAGGAAAACCCGTCGGCCCAAAGGGGCCGAAGATCGCCGCGCACGCTGCCACGGCAAACAGGATCGCTGCGGAAAAGATCATGTCCCTCCACAACCCCCCGGGTACGAAAGGGTCACCGTCCTTTTTGGTCAGCTCGTGGTACTCCTGGATATAAGTGCTGCGCCGGACGATCCGTCCCGGCATGGGCCAGTCGTTGATACCCAGAGCGATCACCATCCAGACATGCAGTCCGGCAAACGCCAGCATCATTCCAGGAATGACAAAGACATGCAGGGCGAAAAAGCGGGTCAGGGTTTGACCGGCAATGATCGGTCCGCCCAATAACAGATCGACCAGAGGGCCGCCGATGAGCGGCACCCGGGCTACGATCGAGGCGCCAATCCCCAGACCCCAGTAAGCATCCTGATCGAAGCGCATCACCTGGCCGGTGAATGCCATACCCAAAGTCATCAGCAAGAGAAACACGCCCAGGATCCAGGTCAGCTCGCGAGGGAATTTATAAGCGCCAAACAGGAATACCTGCACCATGTGGATCAGCACCACAGCCACCATGAAGTTCGATCCCCAACCGTGCATGGCGCGCAGAAACCATCCCAGCGGGAGCTGCTGATTCAATACCTGCAGACTGTTCCAAGCCTCGCCCGCGGAGGGGACGTAGACGATCGCGAGCAGGACCCCGGTGACAATTTGTAGCATTAACAGTACGAAACTGGCGCTGCCGAAGACATACCACCAACTGGCTGTGTTGCGTGGAATTGGGTGGGTCACCGCTTCCGTGATCGGCCCTCCCAGCTTCAGGCGAAAATCCAACCACTCGTACGTGCGTTTCAACCAGTGCATTCGGAACTCTCTTTCCGCACCGAGGCGCTGGTTGCGAGCGTGGGCATCTGGCCGCCGTCGATCAGCAATTTGCCATCCTGCACTTTCCACGGATATTCAAAAAGACCTCGCGGCGGAGGTCCAGCGGCGCGCGAGCCGTCGCTGTAATACACTCCGCCGTGGCAGGGGCACATAAACAATTCCGATTGCGGAAACCAGCGCACCGGGCAACCCAGGTGGGCGCAGTTGATGGCGAAAATCTGGAACTTCTGCTCCTGCGTTCGGCGAACCCAGCACGCGGCCTTCGCGGTAGCGCCGTCCCACGGCACGCTCTTGGGGTTGACGAAGCTGGCCAGCCGCGTCTCTCCCACGGGAAATTGCTCAAGGTCACCCAAATCGATCCAGGAATCGTAACCACCATTCTTACGAACCGGCCCCAGCAGGTAACCGACGATCGGGGTCGCGATCAGCAGAGCCACCGCGCCATTCAGGAGGACCCCAATCCCCACCAATACCCATCGTCTGCTTACTTCTTTCTCCTCGCTCATCGCCCGCCTCCCGCGGTCATTTTTTGTGCAGCGCCCGGACGCTGGCTGGAAAGCCATCCCACCACGTCGGTTACCTGCTGATCGCTCATCGGCTGGCCGGGCATGGCGTTGCGCCAATCCGGCTGGCCGATATCGGGGCGTCCGGCAATCACAACCGTACGCAGCGACTGGTCACTGACCAACGACAGGAATGCGGGGTCGGTAATCGATCCGGCCTTGCTTTTGCCTGGTTGGCCGGCAACACCGTGACAGCTGGCGCAATGGGTTGCGTACACCTGCTCCCCGCGAGCATTGTCAGGCGTTGCCGTGGCGCGGTACGGCGGCGGGGTTGCTCCTTCAAGAGTCCCTGGCTTGTCCCACGCCCCGCGCATACCGTGCACTAACGCGTCTATCTGCTGATCGGTTAAGCTTCCCCCGGCGCTGATGGCAAAGGCAGGCATGTGCGTGCCCGGTTCCCCATTGGCAACCACCTGGTGAAGCACCTGCTCATCGACCAGCGCCTGGTATTCAGGATTGGCCAGCGGATACGACGGTCCGTTCATTCCCTGGGCCCCGTGGCAGCCGGAGCAGTTCTGGCGGTAAAGTGTCGCAAAGTTTGTTACCGAATCGGGCCGCGGCACCTCCGGCCCGGGCTTGGGGCGCCCGGGAAGCTGGTCGCAGCCCAGCACAGCGAAACAGGAAACCAGCATCAAGCGGGTGCAAAGGAGGCGCGCGCTCACTTCGGTCCGTCCTCCCCATGGTGTTCTTCCATCATCCCTGGGGTTTCCAACCCCATGCGGACGGCGAAAGGCATGAATTGCTCGGTACGGATGTCGATCTGCTTCGAGACCACCCAGCCGGCTACCAGCCCAAAGGTCACCTGCGAAACCACAAACCAACGCCAGTCGATGCGATCCGCAAGAAAGGGATTGATCAGGGGCAGCGCCGAATGCAGTACGCCCGTCCATAAAACCGGGGCGATGATGCCGCCCAGAAGAATGGGATGCCGGGGCAGCATGGGCAACATAGCCCCATACAGAAGACCGATCAGCAGCGAGCCTGCGGCATGGATGATGATAGCGGTGATCAGAGCGCTCAGGCGGAAGTGGGTGATCTCGCTGAGAGTGGGGTTGCTCCAGCCCGCGACCCCCGCTCCGCCCAACAGATTCGTGGCGTACCAGAGGCTGTGGTACGCGATCAGGCTGTAAAGAGTTGCGGGCACAATCATCGCCACGCCGCCTGCAATGCCGCCCTTCACCCCAGCCATCACCGAGGGAGTGTGTACGGGCAGGCGTGCGCGATGGCTTTCGTCAATCTGGATATGAGCAACCTTGGTGCGCACGGTTGCGAAGTGAAACTTCTGCACTTTGACCGGCACAGCAATGTGCTGGGCATGTGGCCAAACCTGGCGAAACCATCCCACGCAGCCGGCGACAATCAGAACTCCCCCAAGGATGCTTATTCCCATGTTGGTCACGAGGCCGGCAAACGCAAACGTCAGGCCCAGGGCCAGCACGATCGGAAATGCGGTCGGCGCCGGCAAGTGCACCACTTCCTCGGATATGCCGTTGTGTCCCTGTTGGTCTTCCATAGCTTTATCTCTTTCTGTCAGCGGCCAATAATGTAGACGACCGTAAAAACCACCACCCAGACCGCATCGACAAAGTGCCAATAGAGAGAGAGCACCTCAAGTTGCCGCGAGTGCTCCTTCTTGATCTTCCCTGCCAAGGAAAAAATCAACACGATCGAAAGCATGGTCAGGCCGATGATGACGTGGCTCGCATGCAAGCCGACCAGTGAGTAGAACGTAGTGCCAAACAGGTTGGTGCTGATGGTAAGCCCATCGTGATAGATCAGCTTCTTCCACTCGAGCGCGGTGCCCCCGAGAAAGATTGCACCCAATACAACGGTGAGCGCCCACCACAAGTTGAAGGCTCCCATCGAACTTTTTTTCAGGGCACGTTCCGCGAGCCAGATGGTGAAACTGCTGGACAGCAGGCAGACTGTATTGAAGATGGGAAGTTCCAGCACCTGGCGCGGCTGGGGCCCGGAGATGCTCTTGCCTATGTAATAGATATAGGCAACCACAAAAATAGCGAAGATCGCGGTCTCGGCGACGATTAGGGACAACATCGCGACCGTGCCGTGATAGGGCTGCGACCACTCTTCGCTGGCTACTCCGTGAGCCATTGGGATGGCGCTGGTGCTCATGCTCTGTCTATCCTCAACATCATTCGTAGCGGGAGTCCGGATCTTCCGGATGCTTCAAATCCCATAACGGTCTGCGGCTGTTCACCACCGGTTCGGTGGCAAAGTTATAAGCGGGCGGAGGCGATGTGGTTGCCCACTCTAATGTCCAGGCGTCCCAGGGGTCCGGTCCGGCGTCTGGACCTTTGAAGTACGAGTACACCATGTTGTAAACAAAAATGAGCGTGGCAACTCCCTGAATCATGCCGCCGATGGATACGAGCATGTTCCAGGTTTCCCATCCGCGGCCGGGCTCATAGGTGTAGATACTCCTCGGCATACCCAGCAGGCCGGGAATGTGCATGAGGTCAAAAGTCATGTGGAAGCCGAGCACGAAGAGCCAGAAATGCCACTTGCCCAGCCGCTCATTGAGCATCTTGCCGGTCATTTTCGGGAACCAGTAGTAGAAGCCTCCGAAAAAACAGAAGACAATGGCTCCCACCAGCACATAGTGGAAGTGGGCGACGACGAAATAGGAGTTGTGTAGTTGCCAGTTCCAGGGAGCCGTGGATAGCATGATTCCGGTCAGACCCGCGAACAGGAACTGAACCAGGAAAGCAGTGCAGAAGAGCATAGGGGTGGCGAAGCGTATCTTGCCTCCCCACATGGTCGCGATCCAGTTGAAGATCTTAATCCCGGTCGGAACCCCCACCAGCCCTGTGGAGAGGACGAAGAAGGCATTCTGCGCCGAGGTCATGCCGACTGTAAACATGTGGTGCGCCCACACGCTGAGACTGATCAAACCTATACCCGCTGATGCCGCCACCATAGCCGGGTAGCCAAAAATTGCCTTGCGGGAGAAGACGGGAATGATTTCGTTGGCGACGGCGAACGCTGGCAAGACCAGCACATAGACCTCGGGGTGCCCGAAGACCCAGAAAAAGTGCGCCCAAACAACGGGCGAGCCCCCAGCCTGAGAGTCGAAGAAGTGGCCGCCGAGATAGCGGTCGATGCACAGCATAATCTGCGCTGCCGTCAAAGGGCTGATGGCTAGCAGGATCATTCCCGAGACCACCAGGTAGAGCCATGCCAGCAGCGGCATGCGACCCATCGTCATGCCCTTGCAGCGCATGCAGATGGTGGTGGCGATGATGTTCACCGCGGCGCCGATGGTGCCAAATCCAGAGACGATCAGCGACAACGCCCAGTAGTCCGTGCTGTGCCCGCGCGAGAATGCGCGCTCGGTCAGCGGCGCGTACGCCCACCAGGTCACATCGGGCGCGCTCCCCGCCCCCTGCAGGCCCACGCCACCGATGAAGCTGTAGTACATCATCAAGCCGCCCAGCGCGGTCATCCAGAAGGAAAAGGCATTCATCCGGGGAAACGCCATATCCCGGGCGCCGATCATCAGGGGAACCAGGTAGTTGGCAAAGCCGATGACCAACGGCATCCCCATAAAAAACACCATGGTGGTGCCATGCATGGTGAAGAGCCGGTTGAAGACAGCAGGGGAGAGAAAATTGTTATGCGGCACCATCAGCTGAATGCGCAGTAAGATCGCCTCAAAGCCCCCGACCAGCAAAAAGATCAGGGCGTAGCCGATGTACATGAGTCCAATCTTTTTGTGATCGACCGTGACCACCCAATCGGTCACCTGATCGAGCCAAGTCCCGCGCACCTCACTGGAAGGGGTGAGGTCGATGGCGCTCCCGATCGGTAGAGTTGAATCAGCCATAACCGAAAAACTCCTGTTTTGCAAAGGCCCGTGACTTAGTTACTTCAGGGTGTCGAGATAGGCGACGACCTTGTCGATCTGATCATCACTTAGCTGCATTGCCGGCATCAGGCTTCCTGGCTTGAAGGAGGCCGGGTCTTTAATCCAAAGCTTGAGATTGGCAGGGGTATTGTCAGCCGCACCGGAAGCAAGCGTATCCCGGCTCCCGAAGTGGGTAAGATCGGGCCCGAACTTTCCCTGAGCTGGGGTGCCGCGAATGACGTGGCAACTGATGCAGGACTGGGACTCGAATATCTGCCTGCCGTCGGCAACTGCCGGATCCTGAACCGCCGGCTGCTGCTGATTTTTCACCCAGGCCGCGAAATCTTCCGGGGTCTGCACGTAGACTCGCAGCAGCATCTTGGCATGTTCCACCCCGCAGAACTGGGCACATTGGCCCACGTACATGCCGGTTTTATCCGGATTGAACCACATGTGGTTGACCTGGTTTGGAAACATGTCGATCTTACCGAACAACGCGGGGACCCAGAAGCTGTGAACCACATCGGCGGAGAGCAAGTTGAGCGAAGTGATCTCGGGGACCTGCGCGGTGCTGAGCGGTACGTGCAGCTCATTGGCCGCGGTAAAGCCCAATTTTGAGTAGCGAAACTCCCACCAGAACTGATGGCCGACAGCATCGACATCGAGCGCCGATGTCGGCATTTTCTGGTCCTGGATGGCAAAAAGAATGCGCGCCGTGGTGAGAAACAGGACCAACACGATCAGGACGGGGATCACCGTCCAGGCCAATTCAATCTGGGTGCTGCCATAGATCTGGGGCGGCTCACTATCATCATTGGGATCGCGCTGCCGGAAACGGACCACCACATAGGCCAAGAGCGAGGCAACCACGATAAAAATAGTGGCCGTGATTTGAATCACGAAAAGCGACAAATGGTGAATCATCAGCGCCGGTCCCGAGTGGGGATCGAAGGTGCTCGGCGTCTGGTGGACGATGCTATCCGCGGGAGCGCCCCAAGCCACGGCGGCGCTACTCAACAGGAACAGCAGCACATAAGCTGCTGGCCCGGGCCCATTGCGCTGCAGCCATCGGCAGAACATTGTCGCGGATCCTCCTCCGCCGAAAAGAAAACTCATTGTAGCGCTCTCTCCCTGCACACCCTATGAATAGTTCCTCAACATGGGTTGCCTGGGTTCAGACCTTCGATGCTCCGAAATCGAACTTGGTCGCTTGGTACACTTGCGAAAATGAAACGCCTGATCATCAACGCGGATGACTTTGGTCTCGCGCCGGGCGTCAACCGTGCCATCATCGAGCTGCAGCAGGCAGGCGCCCTCAGCTCGGCGACGCTGATGGCCAATGGCCCGTTTTTCTCCCCTGCAGTCTATATGGCCTTTGCCCAACCGTCCCTCGCCGTCGGATGTCACGTGGTTCTGGTCGATGGTTCGCCGTGCCTGCGCCCCGCGGACGTGCCTTCGCTGCTCGACCCCCGAAACCCCTCATCCTTCCGCACCACCGTGGGAAACTTCTTTGCCGATCTGCTGCGCGGCCGCGTCCGCGAGGAGGAAATTGAGGCCGAGGCCGCAGCTCAGATACGGCGCCTTCAATCAAGCGGCATCACCGTAAGCCACATCGACTCCCACAAACACGTGCACGCTTTTCCCCGGGTGCTTGCGCCGCTGCTCCGCGCTGCGCGGCAATGTGGGGTGCGCTGCGTCCGTAATCCATTTGAACCCTGGTGGAGCCTCAAAGCCACCCGGCCTGCCGGCACCGTGCGCCGTATGCAAGTCCACGTCATGCGAACCCAGGGCCGGGCATTTACCAGGCTGACCAAAGAGCACGATATGATGACCGCCGACGGATCCATGGGACTGCTGGCTACGGGGATCCTCGATGATTCGGTCTTGCGTGCTCTGTTGCGAGCCATGCCGCCGGGTACCTGGGAACTGGTGTGTCATCCGGGTTACAGTGATCGCGCTCTCGACGAGGCACGGACGCGATTACGGGCGTCCCGGGAGGTGGAACGCAGCGCCTTGCTCGCGGTCATTCCCGAAGCCATTAAGAACGATTCCGGGCTGGCGCTGATAGATTTTCATCAGCTGAGAGATTAAGGAAATTTTAGTTGCACCCTAAAATGGAACCCCAGATCCCTACTTTCGGTCGAAAAACATTTCCACGAAGGGTCCGCGGAACTGCAGATCCCTCGGCTTCGCTCGGGATGACAAAGGAGAGGGTTGTGGTTACATGGAAAGTGATGGCTGGACCCAAGGTGATGAAAAGCGCCTCGGTCCAGCAACCACTTTCTATGAACCGTTGCCCTTTCCTTTGTCATCCCGAGCATGCGACTTGCCTGCGGCAAGTTAAGAGAGGAATGAACTGGGAGACATCGGGTCCCTTCGACACACGAGTGCCCTCTCCCTTGGCAACAGCCCTCTCCCTTTCAACAACCCTCTCCTATTTGTCATTCCGAGCGAAGCGAGGAACCTGCGGTGCGCCTCGATCCCTCCCCGATTCCCAAGGGCAAACATACCGCCAATTCAAACCGGGCCTATTTGTCCCCCGACACCGCTGTTTCTATCTCCGGACACATTTTGTTCATTAGGAGCGAAGCCGAGCGGATCTGCAGTTTCTCTATCGAATCAAGGGGCTTAAATGAAAATCGGCATTACGTGTTATCCGACCTACGGCGGGAGCGGGGTCGTTGCAACGGAATTGGGCATTGAGCTGGCGGCACGCGGTCACCAGGTGCACTTCATCACCTACTCGCAACCGTTTCGGCTTACCGGCCGCGAAGAAGGCATTTTTTATCACGAGGTCCCCGTCTCCAATTACCCCCTCTTCGAGTACCCGCCTTACGATCTCGCGCTCGCCACCCGTATGTCTGAGGTGGCCGAATATTACGAACTCGATCTGCTCCACGTCCACTACGCCATTCCCCACTCGGTGTGCGCGCTCCTGGCCCGCCAGATGTTGGCCAAGCGCAAGCATCTGCCCTTTGTCACCACCCTGCATGGAACTGACATTACCCTGGTGGGCCTCGACCGCTCCTACCTGCCCATTACCCGCTTCGCCATCGAAGAAAGCGACGGGGTTACTTCCATCTCGAACTACCTGCGGGAAAAAACCGTGCATGACTTTGGCATTTTGCGGCCCATCGAAGTCATTCCCAATTTTGTGAACTGTGACGAGTACAAACCGCTGGGCGAACGGCGCCCCGATGCACGGGCCCGCTACGCCGATCCAGAAGAGAAAATCCTGCTTCACCTTTCGAATTTCCGCCCCGTCAAGCGCATCCTCGATGTGATCGAGGTCTTCTCCCGGGTCGCGCAAGAGATGCCCGCCCAGCTGCTTATGGTCGGCGATGGACCCGACCGTTCCTCGGCAGAATGGCTGGTGAATAGCAAAGGTCTCCAGAACCGTGTCCAATTTCTAGGCAAACAGGAGCGAGTCCACGAGCTTTTGCCGGTGGCCGACCTGATGATCATGCCCAGCGAGCTGGAGTCGTTCGGGCTGGCTGCGCTCGAGGCTATGGCCTGCAAGGTCCCCACCATCGCCACCCGGGTCGGAGGGGTATCGGAATTAATCGAAGACGGCGTCACCGGCCGGCTCTTTGCCGTCGGCGATGTGGCTGCCATGGCCGCCGGCGCTATCGAATTGTTAAGCGACGAAGCCCGCCTCACGGCGATGGGGGACGCCGGCCGGCGAGCGGCACAGGACCGCTACTGTGCTTCGCGCATCATTCCAATTTACGAGCAGTACTACGAAAGGGTACTGGCGCGCGCCGAAGTCTGATCCGCCAGCACCAGCACGTTAGGCGCCATGGGAATTTCCAGGGTGACGCGAGTTCCCCGCCCCGGACGGCTGAATACTTCGAATCGGGCGTTGTTACCGTACAGCACCTCTAGCCGTTCGCGCACATTGCGCATGCCGATGCCGGCTCCCCGGCTGACGAAGCCCACTTCCCGCGCCCGCCCTTCGGGCATACCCACGCCGTCATCTTCTACCTCGACGATCAGCTTGGTGCCCAGGATGCGGCTGCGCAGCACGATGGTGCCTCCCTGCAGGCGGGGCTCCAGACCATGCTTGATGCTGTTTTCGATCAGGGGCTGCAGCAGCATGCAGGGCACCAGCAGTTCCAGCGTATCGGTTTCGATCTCCTTCACCACCCGCAGCTTCTCTGCTCCAAAACGCACCACCTCAATGCCCAGGTAGTCGTCGGTGAAGCTCAGTTCTTCGCGGAACGGCACGTAGGCATCGTGATCCTTGAGCAACGCGCGCAGGATGTTGCCTAGCTGTACGATCATCTCCCGCGCCATCTCCGGCCGGAAGCGGACCAGCGAAGCGATGGAATTGAGGGTGTTGAACAGAAAATGCGGATTGATCTGCCGCTGCAGCGCGTCGAACCGCGCTTCCAGCACCAACCGTTGTTGCTCCTTCAGTTTGATCTCGATGCGGCTGGCATTCCAGATTTTCAGTGGGATGGCTACCACCACAGCGGAGCCGACACAGATGGCTGTCTTGATCGCGAAACCGTGAGCGTTCAAGGTAAACAAACGGCCGGGATAAAGCTGTGCCAGCCACATGCGCACCGCCTGCATGCCGACAATCAGCATCAGCAACAGGACCTGGCGATCGATGCGCGGTTTGCGCAGGTTGCGCCGCACCCAGCGGTAGATGCTAAGGTCGACGAAGGGGGAAAAGGACCATACCTCCTCCGGTTCCACCGCCCGTCCGTACAATCCGGAAACCACAGCCACCGCGAGAAAGAAAGGCAGTGTCAGGTACTCGCGGTGCAGCATCGCGGGGAGGGAGAGGACTGTTCCCCCGAGGAGCGCTGACCACGGGCCCAGGAGGACCCCGAGGATGATCACCGTTTCGAAACCGATATCCGCCGCGTAGAAGTTGGACACGATGAAGCGAATCCAAACCCCCAGGGTAAGCGGGATACAGAGGAAGGCCAGGAGTCCCAGGGTCTGGCTGGTGGTACGGCGCTCGGCGAACAAAAGGCGCTGGAAGGTCAGAGCTCTGGCGGTTACCGCCGCCACTGCGGCGGCCACGCCCAGCTTGATCAGCAGTGATATGAGGACGAGCTTAGGCTCATACACGCTCTTACTTTACCCCAGTTCGCCCGGCTGGACATGAGGCAGGTAACAGGCTCTAATTGAGTTATGCCATTGGAAGGTGTGAAGAAGGTGGCGGATGCAGATTTCCCCACCCGCTGGGGCCATTTCCGTATCCTCGGTTTTGAGGGTACGCGGATCGACCCGGAGCCCTGCAAGCCGGGAACCGCTCCGGTAAACGCAAAGATCGAAGGGGCGATTGCGCTGGTATTGGGCGATATCCATAGCGGACCGCCCGTGGTGCGCATTCACTCGCAGTGCCTTACGGGGGATGTTTTCGGCTCCCTCCGCTGCGATTGCCGGCTGCAGTTGGAGCTGGCCATGCGGACGATCGCCCAGGCCGGGACAGGTATCCTGCTCTACGAGCAGCAGGAGGGCCGCGGCATTGGCCTCATGGCCAAGTTGCGCGCTTACGAACTGCAGGACCAGGGCCTGGATACGGTCGAGGCCAATCTCAGGCTGGGGTTCAAACCGGATTGCCGCGAGTTTGAATTGCCGGCTCAGATTCTGAAGTTACTGCACGTGAACTCCGTGCGCTTGATCACCAATAACCCGGATAAGGTCGAGGCTCTGGAAGCGGTAGGGATTCGCGTGGTCGAGCGCATCTCTGCTGAGGTCGAGCCGCTGGAAAGCTTCGAGCGGTATGTGCAGGTCAAACAGGAAAAAATGGGTCATATTATCGACCGCGCCTTCCCGGAGCTGACTTAGGTTCGCTGCGCCACGATCACCTTGGCGGTGGTGATGGCTTGGCCTACGTGCCGCTGGGTATGTTCCGCGGCGTGCACCAGCAGCCCTGCCAAGGTCGTGGGAAGACGCTTGCGCCCGATCTCTACCGGGGTGTCGAGCGGCCGGCGGATGATCTTGTCTAAACGCTTGCGGGTGTTGTCGAGACTAGCTTCCAGTTCTCCGATGATCGAGGCGCGGGTTCCGCTGTTTTCCATTTCGGCCGCCAGCGCAGCTAATTGTTCCTGGGTGAGCGAAGCAGCTTCCGCATAGCTGCAAAAGCGATCCAGGCTGCGGGCTATGTGCCTCAACTGAAACGCCACCGGCGGTAGTCCAAACGGGCGCGCGTGTATTTCATGGTCATCCAGGCCGCTACACCATTTGGCAGTGTCCTCCTGTGCCATCTGGAGCGAGTGCAGTACTGCCCTCTGCAGCACCGGCAGGTCAGTAAGCGTACCTTGCAGCCATGGTTCCGGTGGTGATGACATAAACTACCCTCTCGAACCTCCTCAATAACAGGACGGGTGCCCCAGGTTCGGTTCTCTCGGTTTATTTCAGCTCAAAGCGCGACGAAGTGTGTCGGATCCGTATCTAAGCACGCATAAGCAAAAGTTGTTCCTTTTGCGTTACCTGACCAACTTATCTCTCTTATCGCGCTTATCGCGCATTAATTTGTGCAGTCCCAATCGGATTTAGAGGCCGTGCGCCTGCCGAAATTCCTTCACCACTTGCGCGGGGTCGCGATGCTGTCCATCGACTGCCTCGTTCATGGTCTGCATTTCTTCGGCGGTTATCTTGCCCGCCAGATCGGCGAAGGCTGCGCGCAGCTTGGGCCAGCGGTCGAGCGCTTCCTGCCGCACCAGCGGAACCGCCTGATAGGGGGGAAAGTAATGTTTGTCATCCTGCAGGACCGCCAGGCCGAAGGCTTTGATTGGACCGTCCGTCGAGTTGCCGGCAATGATGTCTACCTGGCGCCCGTTCAGCGCACGGTAGAGCAATCCCAAATCCATGAGCCGGGGCGAGCCGTTGAACTTCAGGCCGTAGGCTTGCTGCAGCCCAGGCAGGCCGTCCGGGCGCTGCTCGAATTCGTAGCCGACTCCTAGTTTCCATTGCGGGCTGTACGGCACGGCTTGGCTCAGGGTTGCGAGGTGAAGTCGTTGGGCATCCTGGCCGCGAATCACCATGGCGAAGGTGTTCTCAAATCCCAGCGGCTCCGTGACCGCTACCTGGTAGCGTTGCTGGTAGAGGCGCCTCACCGTATCCAGCACTTGTTGTGGGTTCTTGTCTATGGGCTGCTTGAGAATGGCCGTCAACGCCGTTCCGGTGTACTCGACGTAGGAATCGATGCGGCCGGCAATCAACGCCTGGTTGCAGATGTAGCTGCCGGCGAGATAGAACCGGCGTTCCACCTTCATGCCGGTCTTGGCCTCAATATGCTGGGCGAGCAACTCACCCAGAACGACCTGCTCGGTAAAATTTTTGGCGCCGATCACCGGGTAGTCGGGACGGGGCGGCGCACACGCGGCTATCGATACGAGCAGAAGGGTGGCGACGATGCGCAGGATCACGTGCGCCCCGGAGCGGGCACTTTCAGCCGGTTCTCTATCCAGCCCAGTCCGGTGTCGGCGGCGATCGCAAGCAGGGCCGCGGGAATGGCTCCGGCCAGGACCAGCCGGTTGTCGACCGATGCCACGCCGCGGAAAATGAACTCGCCCAGCCCACCCGCCCCTACCGCTGCGGCAATGGTGGCAATGCCCACGGCCAGCACCGTCGCCGTGCGTAAACCGGCCAGAATGAAACCGGCCGCCAGCGGAAGTTCCACCTTGCGCAGCCTCTGTCCACTGGTCATGCCCAGCGCCTTGGCTACCTCCAGCACCGTGGGATCCACCCCCTCAATGCCGGCGTACGTATTGCGCACGATAGGCAGCAGCGCATACGCGGTCAGCGCCGCGATGGCAATACGCGCCGCGCGGTCTCCTATCCACGGCAGGGGCAACAGGAACCCGAACAATGCCAGGCTGGGTATGGTTTGGATGATGTTCACCACTCCCAGCACCGGCTTAGCCCAGCGCGGATGCCGCGTCAGCCATATGCCTGTCGGCACCCCGACGGCCGTAGCCAACAACATGGCGGATCCAGTCAGCCACAGATGTTCCAGGGTGAGTTCAGCAATCTCCGAAGCGTGCTGGGCTAAGAAGCCGGGCATTGATTCTCCTGCGGCGTACCGCGATGGACAGCGCGCACATAGCTCTGCACCGCCGGAATCTGTGAACCGGGAAATTCGCCGGTGGGGAGATTGGCCACCACTTTGCCGGCTTCCAATAAGACGATGCGTGAGGCAAGGTATAGGGCTTCGTCCAAATCGTGGGTGACGAGCAACACGGTTTTGTTGAGGCGCTGGAGCAGCTCTCGCAGCATGTCCTGCATTTCCGCCCGCGTCAGCGGGTCCAGCGCTCCGAAGGGTTCGTCCATCAGCAACAGTTTGGGTTCGGCCGCGAGCGCTCGCGCCAGGCCGACTCGCTGGCGCTGTCCACCGGATAACTGATAGGGCAAACGGCGGGCAAAGGTTGCGTAATCCAAGCCCACCTGGCCGAACAGTTGGCGGGAGCGCTCGGCGATCTCCTGCTTGGGGCGGCCTTCGATTTCGAGCACGGTTCCGATGTTGCGCTCGGCGTCAAAGTGGGGAAAGAGGCCGGTTTCCTGGATGACATATCCGATCGAACGGCGCAGGCTGATCGGATCCCAGTCCGTAGTGGCTTTGGCTTCTACCAGTACACGTCCCGAAGTGGGTTCGACGAGGCGATTCACGGTGCGCAGCAGAGTGGTCTTTCCCGACCCACTGCGGCCCAGCAGCGCTGTCGTGGAACCGGTTGGGATCTGGAGGGATATGTGGTCGAGGATGGCACGGCCGTCAGGCGTGGTCAGCCCGACTTGATCGAAGGCTATGGCTGACTCGTCGATTCCGGTCAATCGGCCACTCCTTGAGTGGATCGAGTACCCCAGAGGCTAACAGGCGGCGGAAAAACTCGCGTCTCTGAAGGGTATGGCCTAAAGAGCCTGTGAGAACTCCATCTCCGAACCCAGTCCCGAAGGGACGGCTCGACATAGCCCAGGACGTTAGTCCTGGGTACATCATGCAACATGATTCAGTCCCGTAGGGGCGGCTGGGGCTTGTCCAGGATTCCCTCGCGGCCTATTTTCAGCCGTCCCCGCGGGATTGGGTTTAGAAATGAAGCTCTCGCCGATCTTCAGGAGCCTGGTGGCGGTTCCACGACGACCCCATCCATTTTTAGTGGCGGAGCCCCCTTGACCCGCACCATGGTGATCTTGCTGAAACCTTCTTTGAAGCTCGGCGGACGCAGGCGCTCTGCCATCTTGCGCATGATGTCATCGCTCACCGTGCGCTCGCGGCGGCTGTTTCTCTCCATGCAGACTTCCAGCGGAACGTCGAAGAAGACTGCCTGGGCCTCGTAGCCGAAACTCTTCGCCATCTTGATCCATTGGCGCCGCTCGTGGGCCGAAAGATTGGTCGCGTCGACATAGTTCCACGGCATTTTCGCGATCAGGCGTGCTCGCAGCAACGAGCGGAGGGTCGAAAATACAAGCCCCTGGTACCGCTGTTCGGTGATGTCGTCAAACAGGATGCTGCGCAGCATGTCGCTCGAAAGTGGGGTGACCCCGCGGCGCTTGAACCACGTGGTCTTGCCCGACCCGGGCAAGCCGATAGCCAGCACCACGTAGCCTTTGAGATCTTTTTGGCTGGCCGACGGCAGCTCTGGAGGGGGCACGGATGGCGATTCTGGCTGGGTTTCTACCACCAGCTTTCCCTCCGCCGCAGTTGCCACCGGAACTTCCGGCAACGGTGTGACCTCAGGAGGCACTGCTTCCGCCTCTTTCATTGCCGCAGGGCTGCTGACGGGAGGGCTGACCACAGAAGGCTCGGGCGCCCTGGCCGGCTTCTTGTCCTGGTCCCCTGCTCCATCAGGTTCTGCCTTCCGGCGTTTATCTTCCGGGTACGTGGGCTGCAAAGGAGTCGGCTGGTTAGCTGGAATCTCCTGTCCGATTTTGCCTGTCGATTCCGAGTCATTCGCTCCGCGCTTACCACGTCTTCTCATTCGGGCGCGCATCCATAGGCGCATGTTGAGGATGTAACACAATTTCGACCACCGCAGCAAATGTCCCGCCCCATTTCCCGGACGCGGTCTTTGGTACACTCAAGTTTCGCGCACACGCCCAGGTGGCTCGCCAAATTTTGTCTACACCCACGCACTCGAAACCTTACCCACCTTCAAGGAGATCCCAAAGTATATGGCTGTAAAGGTTGGCATCAATGGCTTTGGCCGTATAGGCCGCAACGTGTTCCGCGCCGCGCTCGGCAATCCAGAAATCGAATTTGTCGCGGTCAATGACTTGACCAGTCCAGCAACCCTGGCGCATCTGCTCAAGTACGATTCCATTCTGGGAAACCTGCACCACACCATCACCGCGGGCGACGATTTTATCTCCGTCGATGGCAAGAAGCTCAAGGTTTACGCCGAGCGTGACCCCGCCAAGCTGGACTGGTCTTCTGTCGGCGCCCAGATAGTGATCGAGTCCACCGGTCACTTCACCGATGCAACCAAGGCGAAGGCGCACCTGCAGGGCACGGTCAAGAAGGTCATCATCTCCGCACCCGCGACCAACGAGGATCTAACCATCGTGCTGGGCGTGAACGAGAAGAAGTATGACCCCAAGGCGCACCACGTCATCTCGAATGCATCCTGCACCACCAATTGCCTTGCTCCTTTGGCCAAGGTGCTCAACGACACCTTCGGCATAAGTTCCGGCATCATGACCACGATTCACAGCTACACCAACGATCAGGTGATCCTCGACTTCCCGCATAAGGATTTGCGCCGCGGACGAGCGGCTGCGCTTTCCATGATCCCCACTTCGACGGGTGCGGCCAAGGCTCTGCACCTGGTCGTGCCCGAACTCAAGGGCAAGCTTGATGGTTTCGCCATCCGCGTTCCGACGCCGAACGTCTCCGTGGTCGATCTGACGTTCACTTCGGAAAAGCCGGTGACGAAAGAATCGGTCAACGAGGCTTTGAAGGCCGCGTCCGAGGGGCCGATGAAGGGCATCATGGGTTACGAAACCAACGAGCTGGTGTCGAGCGATTTCAAGGGCAACCCGCTTTCTTCGATCGTCGACAGCCCGCTCACCAAAACCGTGGGCACCAACATGGCCAAGGTCATCAGCTGGTACGACAACGAATGGGGCTACTCCAACCGGGTGAAGGACCTGGTGGTGTTTCTCGAAAAAGCGGGGCTCTAGAACGGTCCCAGGGACTGCTGAGGAACTGCCATGGCAAAACTATCCATCCGCAACCTGGAGTTGAACAACAAGTACGTCTTCGTGCGGGTTGACTTCAATGTGCCGCTTTCGGATAGCGGCCTGCAGATCCTCGACGATACGCGGATAAAAGAAACCTTGCCTACGCTCGAGTACGCGCTGCGGCACCACGCCAAGGTGATTGTGGCTTCGCACCTCGGGCGGCCCAAGGGCAAGCCCAATCCCAAATACAGCCTGCGGCCGGTCGTTGACCGGCTGCGCACCCTTCTCGATCACGCATTGGGTGAATCGGTCAATGTTGCCTTTTCGCCTGACTGCGTGGGCGACGTGGCCACCGAGCTGGCGCGGCAGCTGGAATCCAGGCAGGTACTGCTGCTGGAGAATCTACGGTTCCACGCCGGCGAAGAAGCCAACGACCCCCAATTCGCGCGTCAACTCGCCAGCCTTTGCAACGTCTATGTGAATGACGCCTTTGGCAGCGCTCACCGGGCGCATGCTTCGACCGAGGGCATTACCCATTTCGTGTCGCAGTCCGCGGCCGGGCTGCTCCTCGAAAAGGAGTTGAATTACCTGGGCAAGGCGCTGGAAGCGCCGGAGAAGCCGTTTGTGGCTATCCTCGGCGGCGCGAAAGTGTCCGACAAGATCGAGGTCATTCACAACCTGTTGAGCAAGGTCGATGCATTGCTCGTGGGCGGCGGCATGGCCTACACCTTCCTCAAGGCCAGGGGACAGGATGTGGGCAAGTCTATGCTAGAAGCCGACAAGCTGGATGTAGCGCGGGAAGCGCTCAAGGAAGCGGAAAAGAAAGGCGTGCGTTTTCTCTTGCCCATCGATCACGTGCTGGCAGACAAGTTTGCAGCCGACGCCGCCACCCAGATCTTTGAAGGGGACGGCCCCTTCCCTGCCGGATGGATGGCGCTCGACATAGGCCCGGCTACCGTGGAGCTATTTACGACCGAAATTGCCAAGGCTCGCACCATCGTATGGAACGGACCTATGGGCGTGTTTGAGATGCCCGCCTTCGCCCGCGGCACCACCGGGGTCGCTGAGGCATTGGCAGAGAATGCCGGCGCCATGACCATTGTTGGCGGCGGCGATTCCGTATCTGCTGTGAAGCAAGCCGGAGTGGCGGACAAGATCAAGCACATATCCACAGGCGGCGGTGCATCGCTCGAGTTTCTTGAAGGCAAACGGCTTCCTGGAGTCGATGCACTCTCCGCAGCTCCCCACTCATAGGTCATGGCTGTCGTCAACCTCGAACTGCCGATACTGGTCGTCATCGCAGGGATGGTGTTGGCGTTGGGCGCGTGGCTGTTGGCGACATTCACCCAGTTTCTTCGCGGCTACCGCTATCGTGTCAGCCTGGGGCTGATTGCTTTTCCGTTGGGCGGCTTGATGGGCTTTATTTCTACCCTCAACGCAGCCAGCATGCTGGGCGATTGGCTGGCGGGCAAGCCGATGTCGTTCGTGTTGATCCTCGCTTATCTGGGCTACTTGGTTTTCGGCTTTCTCGGCTGTTGGACGGTGGTGCGTTTGGCGGGCCGGGTGGACCGAAGACAAACTCTTGCCGTGCTCTACAATCTGGTGAAGGAACACAAGGAACGCGATAACCATTGAGAACCCTCACGCATGCGTAAGCTCCTGATTGCCGCCAACTGGAAAATGTATAAAACGCCCCCGGAGGCGCAGAGCTTCCTCCACACCTTTCTTCCTTTAGTGAAAGGTCAGACCGAAAATGAGATTGTGATTTGCCCGCCGTCTATTGATCTGGCGCCAGTGGTGGAGTTGGTAAAGGGATCGCAAGTGGCCGTTGGCGCGCAGAACATGCACTACGAGGATGCCGGCGCTTTTACTGGAGAAATTTGCGCTCCCATGCTGCTTTCCCTGGGGGTCACGCACGTGATCCTAGGACACTCCGAGCGTCGCCAATACTTTTGCGAGACGGACGAATCGGTCAATAGGAAGCTGGTGACTGCGCTCAGGCACAATTTGATTCCGATTGTGTGTATTGGCGAGCACGAGCATGAACGAGACGGCGGCAAGACGCGAGAGGTCTTGTGCCGCCAGATCAGCCGCGCGATCTATCAGATCGATCCGGCAAAGTTGGCTCCCGTAGTGGTGGCGTATGAGCCGATCTGGGCAATAGGTACTGGTCAGACTGCATCGCCGGCGATGGCCGCGGAAGCTCATTTCATCATCCGTAGCGAAATTGCGCGCCTGGTCGGCAAGCCGATCGCTGATACCATGCGCATCCTGTACGGGGGCAGCGTAAAGCCGGACAATGCAGAGGCGCTGCTCAGCCAGCCAGAGATTGACGGTGCCCTGGTGGGGGGCGCCAGCCTTGATCCCCAATCGTTCGCTACCATCGTCAAAGCAGGTGTTGCGGGTTAAGGAGTTCACGTAGACACTGGAGCCCTCATCGATTTAAATTCGTGGCCGCACGGGCGAAGCTGGCTCCGTGCCCTTCGCTCAGACTTGCCCGGACTCCTGAAGAGGTAGGTGATGGGGAAAATCAGTCGGCGTTCCTTCCTGGAGAGCGCGGTTGCGATCGGCGCCACTGCGGCTTGGCGCTTCGCGAGTCCTAAGACAACGACGGTCCCCTGGCGGGAGCAGCGAGAATTCTACCCAGAAGGCGTTGCCTCTGGTGATCCTGATTCTTCCAGCGTCCTGCTCTGGACGCGCCACACGCCCGGTACCCAACAAGTCACCGCGGAGGTTGCCGAGGATCCGGCTTTCGGTAAGGTAGTTACGACAGCGAACGCACCCATCTCGGCAACTTCCGACTGGACCTGCCGTGTACTGGTTGGCGGCCTGCGCCCTTCTACGGTTTATTGGTACCGCTTTACGGATCCGAAAGGACACGGCAGTCGCATCGGCCGCACCATGACTGCTCCGCACGCGCACGACTCCAACCCGGTGCGGTTTGCTTTCGTCTCTTGCCAGAATGCTAATCAGGGCGCACAGAATGCTTACCGGCGCATGATTTTTGAAGATGAGCGGGCGCCCGAGCAGGAACAACTGCAGTTCGTGCTGCATCTGGGCGATTTCATTTATGAGATCGTCTGGTATCCGGAAGATCGCCCGCAAGGCATGTACGATCGCCGCATACGCGACATCGTGCGCTACCGCACAGGGGAAAAGATTCGTGATTTCCATATACCCACGACCGTGGATGACTACCGGGCCGTCTATCGTGCCTACCTGCACGATCCGGACCTGCAGGACGCACGCGCCCGCTGGCCGTTCGTCAACATGTGGGACAATCACGAGTTCAGCTGGCTGGGCTGGCAGTCCCTGCAGAAGTTCGAAGGGGTGACGAGGCCTGCGCAAACGCGCAAGGTCGCGGCAAACCAGGCGTTCTTCGAGTTTCAACCGGCTCGTATGGCGAGGCCCGGCAGTGACTCGCTCGACAGCTTTCATCCGCCGCAGGTAGTCGACACGCCGGTAACAAGTTTCGATGAGCACGGGCTGGGTAACGAACGCAATAACCTGCTCGCGATTAACAGCCTCAAGGGGTACCGGGCACTTCGCTGGGGGCGAAATGTGGAATTGATCGTCACCGACCAGCGCAGTTACCGATCGGAAGATCCACTGGGACGCGCAGAGGCCGATGCCTTTTCGACTCCAGACTTCCCGGAATTCGTTCCCGAAGAGGCTATGGAGATTCTCGACGCAGGCCGGACCTACAACGGTGGCCATCCGCCCCCAACCATTCGCTACGGCAACACCGACATTGCCAACTTCCAAAGAGCAGCCCCGCCCCAGGAAATTCTTGGGTTTGCGCAAAAGCAGTGGTTCCTTGAACGGCTGAAGACTTCAAGTGCTACATGGAAGGTCTGGGGCAACACTACCGCTACACTCGACATGAGAGCCGATCCCCAGAACTTGCCTGAGCGCTTGACCAAGCCATGGCCGGGAGCGGCCTATGCCGGGTTCGGCGGTGGCGATCACAGCAGCGCCTACGTCGAACGGGGGGAGATCTACGACTTCGTTCGCGAGCACGGGATTACCGGGTTTGCCACCGTCGCCGGCGATCGGCACAGCTTTTGGGCAGGACTCGCGGCAAAGGCCCTGCCACCCAAGCCCTTCGAGCCTGTGGGGATTGCGTTCGTTACCGGATCGATTTCGGCTCCGGGTGAGATCGAAGCCATCGAACACGTGTTTCCCAAAACGCATCCCCTGCGGCCCCTGTTTCTTGGTCAGGCGGCAGGCGACAGTTCGCCCCAGCCCACTCTCAACCTGATGCTGAGACACGGGGTGCGTTCGTGCCTCGAATATGCGCAGACTGGCGATATCAAAAAGGCCGTTGCTGCTTCCAACCCGATGCTCTCGCCGCACCTTTCCTTTGTTGACATGGGAGGTCACGGCTACTCGGTCGTGCGCGCTTCGAGCACCAGCTTCGAGACCGAGTTTGTGTGCATTCCGAGGCCATTGGAACGCAGCACGAGTGCGGATGGGGGACCGCTTCGTTATCGGGTGCGTTGCCGAACGGAGCTTTGGAAGGCAGGTGACTCGCCGCGGATAGAAGCTTCTTTGCTGGAGGGCGACGCGCGCTTCTCGATGGATCAGATCTTTACGAAAACTTCTTCGCCTTCAACACTTACAGGATAAACTGCAACTCTTTCCTGAGAGCTGTCGGTGGCCCCGGTCGCGGGATCGAATGCCCAGGCATGCCAGGGGCATATCAACTTGCCGTCTTCGATCATCCCCTCGGCCAGCGGGCCTCCCCGGTGGGGGCATTCGCTGTCCAGGGCCCGGATCACGCCGTCGAAGTTGGCAATACACAGGGTCCTTGGGCCGGCACTGAATTCCCTGGCCTCTCCAGGGGGCGGAAGTTCGCCCTTAGCGCAGATTTTCACCAATGCACTCATGGGTAATTAATATTTGCAGCCGTTGGCCTGCCAGATGCGATAGGTCTTCCAGGATGCCACCCGGGCCGTCTCTTCGTCGGGAAAATCGCCCGCCTCCTGTTCCACTCCTTCGGGAAAGATATAGAACGTCCACTTGCGCAAGGCCTTGATGTAGACAGGCACGGTGGGACTTTGCTGAGTTTTGTCGCTCATACAGCCGAGCATACGCTATCCTCGGATTGGAATGGCCAGCTTTAACCCCCCGACCCAACCCGCAGTACCCCCAACGACGGACTTGTGGTGTCCCAGGTGCGCCAAGGCCGTGGATGACCCTCTGGTTTGCGGCGATTGCTCCGCTGTGCTCTGCCGTGTGTGCGGAACTCCGCTCGAATCGGCTGACGAACTCGCCTTCGGCTGAGCCATGGCGAAACTCAAGAAGCACACGCCTCCACCCGGGTGGAAAAATCCCCTCGCTCCCCAGCAACCGCTAGCCAGCGCGCGCTGGCTGCTTGGCGGCTTGGCGGCCACTGTCGGTCTCGCAGCGCTCTGCGTATACATCACCTTTTGCCTGCTCTTCTGGCAGGGTCAGTGGCAATTGGTGTTTAAACCATCCCGCACCATTACGGCCACTCCGGCCACCGCCGGCATGAAGTTTGACGAGATCTCGTTTGACGCAACCGAAACCGGGATTCTCCAACTCAACGGATGGTGGATTCCCGCTGAACGCAACGCGCCCTACGCGACCGACACCCTGCTTCTGTTACATAACGGATCGGGCTCGCTCTCGGACACGCTGCCGCAGTTGCAAGCCTTGCACACCCTGGGAATCAATGTGTTCGCGTTTGACTATCGCGGCTTCGGAAAAAGCCTGAACGTCCATCCCTCGGAAGCAAAGACCTACGAGGATGCAGATGCGGCCTGGAGCTATCTAACGGACACGCGCCATCTGCCCGCTTCGCGCATCGTCCTCGATGGAGTGGGACTGGGCGCGGCGATCGCAGCGGAGACGGCTCTTCGCCATCCGCAGGCACCAGCGGTGATTCTCGAGGATCCCGCGCTACCCACACTCGACTCGCTACAGTTCGACGCGCGCACGCATATATTGCCAATTCATTTGCTCTTCCATGATCGCTTCGACCCGACTGAAACACTCGCCCGGCTGCGGACATCCAAGCTGTTCCTTTACTCCACGCACGAGGCGGCCGGGCGCTACTACGATGTGGCCGCGGAGCCCAAGCAGCGCTCGATTGTTGCCAACGGTCGGGATTATCTGAACAGCCTGCGGGATTTTCTGGAGAAATATCTACCCGGCGCCTGAACAGTTCCCTGCTAAGCTTTGCTCACGATACTGACACCAAAGGAGTTTTCGATTGTTCAGCTGGCTTGATCGCTTTCAGGGTTTAGGCGCTTTCGTGATGCGGATAGCTTTAGGCGTCATCATGGTGGCTCATGGATATACGAAGATCATTCCCACGGGCGCGCTGTATACCTTCAGCCATATGGTCTTCACCCGCATGCACCTGCCGCTCTGGCTGGGCTATGTCTCCGCCTTTACGGAATTCTTTGGCGGCATGCTTTTGATTGTTGGGTTATTGACGCGGGTGGCCGCGTTCATGACGGCCATTGATATGGCGGTGGCCATCATCAAGGTGCACCTCCACGGTGGCCTGCTGGGGCCCAATTCATTTGCTCTCCCGTGGGCGCTGCTCTCCATCGCCCTTATGCTGGTGTTCACCGGCTGTGGCTGGCTGGGGCTGGATGATTTTGTGGGAAGAAACAAAAGCGCCCGCACAAAGTTGGTCGGCCGCTGAATCGGCTGCCCAGGAAAGGTGGCCTTTCCTGGGCACCGCCCTTTTCGACACCTTCGCTGTGTCAGATAAGGGAATCCACGTTCCCAGAAACCCTCGGCATCGTCGCAAGCCCCCCGACTTCGATTCGGCCTACAAGGTTCAAAATCCGAGAATCGCGGCTCCCCATCTGACACAGCGAACGTGCCGGATCTGGCGGATCTTTCCGTTGAATGTGGGCCCGGTTAACTCGACACCATATTGAGAAATTGGGTCGTCTTCAATTCCGACCCGGGGAAAACCAACTCCATGTTGCGTGCTCCCAGAGTTTTGTAAGCTGCTTCACCCAGAACCTGGCGGAAATCTGTAGTGATTGCCAGATCGCGGTTCTGATACAACTGCTCGGTCGCCATGCCTGGCCACTTTCCGTAGACTTTGCCACCTTTAACGGCGCCGCCGAGCACGAACATGACATTCGCGTGCCCGTGATCGGTGCCACCGGTACCGTTCTGTTGCGCCGTACGCCCGAACTCGGACATGGTCACAAGGACCACATTCTCCGCGTCGCTGCCCATATCGGTCCAGAAAGCCGAGATGCCCTGGCTGAAGTCACGCAGACAATTAGCCAGCTGTCCGTTCACGCTACCCTGATTCTGATGTGTATCCCAGCCGCCGATGTCAGTGAACGCGGCTTCCACGCCCAGGTTCGCCTTCAGCAACTGCGCAATCTGCTTCATGTTGTTGCCGAATGGCCCGTTGGGATAGTTTGCTCCCGGCCCGGGCTGGTAGTGTGCCGGGTCCGTTGCTTTCAACATTTTAACCGCCGCGAAGGTTTCCTGTCCGGTGCCGTGGAGCACGGAGTCGACAGAATCGGCATACATGGCTTCGAAGGCGGAGCTGATCGGTGCGGCGTTAGGATTCTTCCCTGCCACGGAGAAATCCTGCAACTGGTTGACCGCGACTGCGGAGATTTTCCCTTGCAAGGTGCGAGGCACCTGGGATCCCAGGGCGACTGCGCGAAAAGCGGTGTGCGCTGCCGGGCGGCGAAGATCTTCTGCTTGCAGAGCGCGATTCAACCAGCCGTCGGGCGTGGCTTTTACGCCCGGAGTGCCGCTTTCCATGAAATCCTGCGCGTCGAAGTGGGAGCGGGTGGTGTCGGGTGAGCCGGCTGCCTGGACCATCGCCAGGTGACCCTGATCAAAGAGGGGTTTGAAGGATTGCATGGCCGGGTGCAAACCGAAGAATCCATCCAGGTCGATGAGTTGGTTTTGCGGGATCGCGATCGTCGGGCGCAGCTGGTAGTAATTGGTCTCGGCGTGCGGCACCACGATGTTGAGCCCATCGGCAGCCCCACGTTGGAAGATCACCACCAGCTTTTTTCCCTGAGCCTGGGCAGTCGTGGTCTGAGCGAGCACCGACTGCCTGAGGAACGCCGGTACCACTGAGGTCCCTACCAGGGCCATCGCCCCACCCTTCATGAAGGCCCGACGCGTCGCCATGCTCGACTCCTACCTGGCCCGCCGTCGCGGGCACATCCATTCGAACGCGAGGATGGCAGGAAAGTTGTGGTTGAAAATGAGGCTTGTGGGTGTTTTTCCCTGTTCGTGGAATTGGGTTGAAAGGGGTTGCCGGGCAACGTTCTGACGGTCAGTAAACCTTGTAGAATGATTAGCTTCCCGCTGGAAGTTAATCTCTCTCCCAAACATTTCCACGAAAGGTCCGCTGAACTGCAGATCCCTCGGCTCCCCCGGATTTCCTGTCGAGAATTGCGGCTTCGATCAGCCGCGTGGTCGTTGGTGAGAGCGGCGAAGTAGGAAATAAGGGTACGACGGGATGACAAAAAGGAAAGGGCAACGGTTCTTTAGAGCGGGATTGCTGAACCAGGTTTTCTCATCCCATCAGACAAGGCCTGCGGCCAACCCAAGGTAGCGAAAAACGCATCGGTTCCGTATCCGCCCTCTATGAACCGTTGCTACCTCCTTTTTGTCATCCCGAAGCCGAGGGATCTGCAGTTCCACGGACCTTTCGTGGAAAACCTTCCTTCAGTTGCCTAGTATTTGTGCAGCTCGGCTATGGCGCGGTACAGGTCTTCCGGTTGAGGCAAAATGACGTCTTCCAGGATGGGCTGGTATGCCACGAATGTATCCATGGCGGCTACACGCTTGACTGGGGCATCGAGGTACTCGAAAAGCTCGTCCGCAATCCTGGCTGCGATTTCTGCTCCGTATCCCCAGCTCAACATATCTTCGTGGGCAATGATGACCCGCCCGGTCTTTTGCACCGAGGTTGCAATCGCGTCCCAGTCGTAAGGGTTGAGGGTACGCAGATCGATGAGTTCGACCTCCACTCCCAGTTCACTGCTCGCCTGTTGCGCAGCACGCAGGGCACGCGGGACCACGGCGCCATAGGTAACCAGCGTCATGTCATTTCCCTTCCGCAATACATTGGCCTTGCCGAAGGGGATAGCGAAATCGGGTCCGGGGTACGCGGCTCGCCCGAAGGTTTCACGGTAAAGGCGCTTATGCTCAAAAAAGAGCACCGGATCGTCGCAGCGGATCGCCGTGCGCAACAATCCATTGGCGTCGAGGGCGTTGGAGGGAAAAACCACGCGAATCCCCGGGGTGTGGGTAAAGATGCTCTCTCCGCACTGGGAATGGTAGACCGACCCACCGGTCAAATACCCACCAATGGCAACGCGGACAACCGCAGGCGCCGAATAACCACCGTTGGAGCGCCAACGCAGCAGGCTGAGTTCGTTACGCAATTGATGCATTGCGGGCCAGATGTAGTCGAAGAACTGGATCTCGACCACGGGTTTGAGTCCGCGGGTGGCCATGCCGAGGGCACGACCCACGATATCGGCCTCGGCCAGGCGCGCGTTGTAAACACGATCCGGACCGAACTCCCGCTGCAGCCCGGCGGTGAGCTTGAAGACGCCGCCCTTGCCTTTCACCAGGCCGTCCCGGAGTTCCTGATCGTAGCTGGTATCGGCTACGTCCTGACCGAAGATCACCATGCGGGGATCACGCTGCATTTCGTCCTTCAGGCAGGCGTTGATCAGGTCGGCCATGGTCCGCTCCTGCGCATCCGGTGTCTGCACAGCCGGCCGGGCCAGGGTCTCGCTCGTCGGGTCAAGGTCTTCGGAATATACATGCCGCTTGATGGAACTGATCTCTGGTAGCGGCGCGCGGAGCACCCGGTCGGCAGCGCTCCTCACCTCTTCATCCACCTCCTGTTCCAGGCGGTTGATGGCCGTTGGGTCAAGAATTCCGTCACGGAGGAGACGCATCTGCAGCTTGGGCAAAGGATCGAGAGCCGCTTCCCGCTTGCGCTCTGCATCCGAACGGTAGAGCCCCTCGTCGTCGGAAAAAGAGTGTGAGTACTGGCGGATCACATGGCCGTGGACAAACGCCGGACCGGCGCCCGAGCGGCAATGCTCCACTGCCTGGGTAAAGGCAGCATAGCTTTCCACGGGATCCGTGCCATCCACCTCGGCGAAGTAGAAGTTGGGGAAATTCGCCACCAGCCGGGAGATATTTCCTCCCGGCGTGTTCACCTCTACCGGCACGGAGATGGCGTAGCCATTGTCTTCGACCACAAATAAGACAGGTAAACGCAGGGCGGAGGCCGAGCTCATCGCCTCCCAGAACTCCCCTTCGCTGGTGGCGCCTTCGCCTAGCGAGACGTAGACCACCTCATCGCCATGAAAATGGGTCGCCTTAAACGCACTGTAATCCCCCTGGCGCTGCCCAGCGGCAGCGGGATGACTAGCCAGATACCTGCCCGCCTCGGCACAACCTACGGCCTGGAGACATTGCGTGGTTACCGAGCTAGACGAGCTGACGATGTTCAGGCGAGTATTGCTCCAGTGGGAAGGCATCTGGCGGCCGCCGCTCGATGGGTCTGCCGCCGCTCCGACGGACTGCAGCAACTGCTCTTCGACCGTATGTCCCAAGGTCAGGCTGAGGGCACGATCGCGATAATAGGGGTAGAACCAGTCGTAGCCGGGCTTCAGAGCCATTCCAGCTGCTACCAGCAGTGCTTCGTGGCCTGCTCCGGAAACCTGGAAAAATATCTTCTGTTGCCGTTTAAGAAGAATTTCACGATCGTCGGTACGGCGGGACAGGTACATCAACCGATACATGCGGATCAGCTGCTCCGGCTCCAAACCAGCGTAAGCCGCGGCAGTGGCTTGCTCAGTAATGGCTGTCTTTGCCATGCCCACCTCTTATCGAGTACAACCCCAGATTGTAATGGTTTGTTCCCGCTCTTGCTCGTGATGGTTAACGTTCTGTAACCAATTGCATCCTATCGTGGTCGTGGGGACGTTTCCTGCCGGTATGATGACGGAGCGGCGTTGACCTTCTTTTTCCCAGCGTGCTTTAATCAACCGTTTTGCAGGTGTTTGCGGTCGCGGTCGACGGAGCAGCTGCGGCGGCCCCCCGGTATCCCCAGTAGCAGGTAATTTCTGGAGGCGTTTGAATGGTTTTCTTCTCACTATCGGCCACTGTCTTCTGGCAGGGCTCGACCGCTGCCATCGACACCAGTGGCAGCACGTTTCTCTGGATTGCTATGGTCGCCGGCGTACTCGGGCTGGTTTTTGCCCTGTTTTTGGCCCGCTCAGTGCTGGCATACGATACCGGAACGCCGGAAATGCGGATGATTTCAAACGCCATTCGCGAGGGTGCGGAGGCGTTCATGTCGCGCCAGTACACCACCATCGGCGCGCTGGCTGTCGTGCTCGCTGTGGCTTTATTTGTGGGCTACAAGTTTTCCGACTTTACCGCGCCGTTGGCGGGAAAAGTCGTCATCAGCTTCCTGATCGGCGCGATCTGCTCCGGGTTTGCCGGCTTTACCGGGATGTTCGTTTCTATCCGCACCAATATCCGCGCCGCGAGTGCTGCCCGTTCGAGTCTGGGTCAGGCCTTGAAGATTGCTCTCCATGGCGGAGCGGTCACCGGTATGGTGGTCATCAGCCTATCCTTGCTCGGTGTAGGCGCCCTCTTCTTTCTTTTTGGCGGATTAAAGGATCCGCAGCACGTTCCCTATCAACTGGTGGGCTTCGGCTTCGGCGCGTCGCTGGTGGCACTGTTCGCCCAGCTCGGCGGCGGTATTTATACCAAGGCGGCGGACGTGGGGGCCGACTTGGTGGGCAAGGTGGAAGCAGGGATTCCGGAAGACGATCCGCGCAATCCTGCCGTGATTGCTGACCTGGTGGGCGACAACGTGGGCGATTGCGCCGGCCGCGGGGCTGACATTTTCGAGTCGACCGCTGCCGAAAACGTCGGCGCCATGATCCTGGGCACGGCTCTCTACCCGGTGTTCGGCATCAAGGGGATCCTATTTCCTCTGATGGTGCACGCCATCAACCTGGTGGCCAGCTTTATTGGTGTACTCGTGGTCCACAGCCGCGAAGATCAGGACCCGATGGATGCGCTGAACCGCGGCTACTATGTCACCACGCTACTGGCGCTGGCCGGTTTTGCCGGGGCGGTGTACTACATGCTGCAAGGCCGCTGGTGGCTGCTGGGCTGCGGCGTGGTCGGGATGGTGACTTCGTTTCTCTTTGTCCGCATTACGGAGTACTACACCGAGACCCGCTACCGGCCGGTGCAGTCGATCGCCAATGCATCGCTCACCGGTCCGGCAACCAACATTATCAGCGGTCTCGCCGTGGGAATGGAGACGCCTGCCATGCCGGTGGTCGTGATCAGCGCCGCATTGCTGTTCAGTTACTACTTCGGGGTGCGCGGGCTGGCGGATGCGAACGTTCCAGACTACGCCAAGGGTATTTACGGTACGGCCATCGCGACCATGGGGATGTTGTCTTCCGCCGCTTATATTCTCGCCATGGACACCTTTGGCCCGATTACCGACAATGCCGGCGGAATTATTGAAATGTCGGATCAGCCAGATTCGGTGCGGGAAAAGACCGACAAGCTGGATGCTGCCGGCAACACCACCAAGGCGCTCACCAAGGGGTATGCCATTGGCTCCGCGGCCCTGGCTGCGTTTCTACTTTTTTCTGCATACCTGGAAACGGTCCACGGGATCGTGGCGCAACGCTTCGCCGATGCGCACCAGGCGCTCAACCCCAACTGGAGTTTTACCAACATCAACCTGGCAAGCCTGCCGGTTTTCGTCGGGGCGCTGCTGGGCGCGATGCTGATCTTCCTTTTCTCTTCGTTCGCAATCAAGGCCGTGGGCCGCACGGCGCAATACATTATTGAAGATGTACGGGCGCAGTTCCGCGAGAACCCCGGCATCATGGCAGGCACGTCAAAGCCGGATTATGGCCGTTGCGTGCGCATCGTTACCGGCGCGGCGCTCAAGCAAATGGTTCTGCCCGGGGCGCTTGCGGTACTTACTCCTTTAGCCGTGGGATTGGTCTTCAGGAATTTAAGTGGCAGCTTCCATATTCGTATACCGGGAGAGTACACGCCCATCCTCAACGGTCATTCGATCGACCTTGCCGGTGCGGAGGCGGTCGCTGCCCTGCTTATGGTGGGGACGATCGTTGGCATCCTGATGGCCATGCTGATGAACAACAGCGGTGGCGCGTGGGATAACGCCAAGAAATACATTGAGACCGGGGCTCATGGAGGCAAACGATCAGAGGCACACAAGGCGGCGGTAGTCGGCGATACCGTGGGGGATCCGTTTAAGGACACGGCCGGCCCTTCCCTCCACGTGCTGATCAAGCTGCTGGCTACCGTTACGCTGGTGCTCGCGCCGCTGTTCCTATAGGAAGGCGATCAGCAATCCGGGTGGGCCTGAACTCGACAACGGGGTTCGAGGATCTCAGGAAAGGCAATCGTCGGACTTCGCCCATCTTTTTCGCCCCACGTACGCTGTGGCGAACGAGGGGCACCCGTCCGATTGGCTTTGCCTTTGTTATGGGCACACACCTTTGGGAGCGGGCCCGGGTTTCTGCCCGCCACGCTATCATCAAATGTTATGGGGTTCCCCTTCATTAGAGGTTGGCTGTCCGCAGTGGCCACGTTCACACTTTTACTGCCCCATCCCCAGGCGTTGGCGTGGGGAAACGAGGGTCATCGGATCATTGCCGATATCGCCTGGAAGCACCTGAACGAGACGACGGTGCAACAACTGCGGCCATATCTGGGCGATAACGATTTGGCATCCATCTCCACCTGGGCGGACGACATCCGCAACACGCGCCCAGAAACCGGACCCTGGCATTACGTCGATATCTCTCCGGATTCGGCCGGGTACGAACCGAAGGATTGCCCGGATGACAACTGCGTGGTGGCGCAAATCAATAGGTTTGCCCGGATCCTGGGTGATCCGGACCAGCCGTTCGCGGCTCGGAGCGAGGCGCTCAGGTTTCTAGTCCATTTCGTCGGCGATCTTAGCCAGCCGTTCCACGCCATGGCAGACGCGCGCGGAGGCAATGACATTCCCGTTACGGTCTTTGGCTCGACTCAGTGTGGCGACTATGCGTGTAACCTGCATAGCGTCTGGGATAGCGAACTGATCCGGCACACGGGCTTACGCGAACACCATTATGCGCGCGACCTGGAGCAGATGATTGCGGCCGATCATCTGCAACCGGGGTCTACTGACCCAGTGGCGTGGGCAAACGACTCCTTGCAACTCGCCAGGCACGCCTGGGTGCAACCGCATACTGAGATCGACGAGGCCTACTACCTGCGCGAGCGGCCGGTGGTTGACCGGCAAATGGCCCTCGCCGGCTTACGCCTGGCGCGGATACTTAATGAAGAACTGGGGGGCTCTGCGAAGTCGTGAATTTAGAGAAAGAAGCCGAACATATCGAGTACTTCGTCGCTTACCTCAACGTCGGTTAAGTTGGCTTCTTCAATGAGCCTTAGTTTTTGACGAAAGCGGTCTAGTAGACCGGAGTTGATATCCGTCTTCTGGTCCAGGGTCCACATCAATTGAGCAGCAGTGGTGCGATGTTCACAACGAGCGGCCAGGCCGTGTGCCGTTTCAATGGTCAGCACAAGGGGCAGAGTGTGGAACTCCTGATACAAATGCATCGGGATACGGGCTTTGATGTTGACTCGCATCGTGAGCAAAGAATGCCATGCGCGTAGGGAGCTAGCCATACTACCTTGGTAGGTGGTAACCCTCTGGGGGTTGCAGAGCGCATTCTTGGTATCTAAACGGTTTGGAATGTGCAACCCGGCCTCAGACTGTTCATACGGGACAGAATAAAGTTCAGCCGTCCCCGTTCGACTCCTGGGTACATCATGAACATGATAAGTCCCGCAAGACGGCTGAGAGTTGTCCAGGATTGAATCGCGGCCTATTTCCAGCCGTCCCTGCGGGACATCGGCGTTGAGTTTTTCCGCAACCTCTAAAGTTCTCATCCGCGCGAGTGTTATGGCACGGCGGAAGCTGTGCTTTCGTTCATCAGCGCAACTCGAAAACTTGCGCAGGGAGTAGCAAATTTGCTCGTTGCCATCGTCACCGATATTCACGGAAACCTAACCGCATTCGAGGCCGTGCTGGCGGATATTCGCCGGATGTCTCCAGATCTCGTGCTTCACGGAGGCGACCTGGCCGATCCAGGATCGAGCCCCATCGACGTGGTGGACCGCATTCGCGATCTAGGCTGGCCCGGGGTTATGGGCAACACGGATGAAATGCTTGTCCGGCCAAGCTCGCTGGAGGATTTCGCGAGCCAATCTTCGGCTCCGCCCAATCTGTGGTCCGCGATACGCCTTATCGCGTCGAGTACCCGCGGTAAACTTGGAGGCGAAAGATTGGCGTGGCTGAGCGAGCTGCCTCTGGTGAGGACTTTACCGGGTTTCGCACTCGTACATGCTGAACCCGGGAGTTGCTGGCGAGCGCCTGCGGCAGAAGCAACTGATGCAGAACTGGAAAACATTTATGGCCCACTCGGCCAGCCTATTGTTGCTATGGGCATACCCATCGCCCCGCCATTCGTAGCCTCGCCCGGCATCCTGAACTGCTGATCAATACAGGGAGTGTTGGGCTGCCTTATGACGGCGATCCCCGCGCCTCTTATTTGCTGCTCGATGGAACTACACCGTCGATTCGTAGAGTCGCGTACAACGTTGAGAAGGAACTGAAGGCTCTTTCCAATTGTGGACTACCGGGTGCGGAATGGGCGGCAAATATGCTGCGGACAAGCTCTCTCCAGATGCCGTAGTGAAAGAAGGATCGGATGGCTCGCATGAACAACGCCACGCACTCAATACAGGAAAGCTATGACCGGCTCGCCGATGCGTACACCCGCCATCTCTTTGATGAACTCCTGAATAAGCCGCTCGATCGGGAGCTTCTGACTCGATTCGCTGCTGAAGTAGGAAGTGGCCAGGTTTGCGATATGGGATGCGGCCCCGGTCACATAGCCCGCTATCTGCACGACGCAGGCGTCACCGTCTTTGGATTGGACCTTTCCAGCGCGATGTTGGAACAGGCGCGAAAACTCAGCCCTGACATTCGCTTCACCGAAGGAAATATGTTGGCGCTTGATCTGGCGGATAGAACCCTGGCCGGGATTACGGCCTTTTATGCCATCGTGAATCTCGCGCCAGAATTACTGCCTCAAGTCTTTCGGGAAATGGAGCGCGTGTTGCAGCCAGGCGCGAGGCTGTTGCTTTCGTTTCATATGGGCAATGAGATCGTCCAGGTAAAAGAATTATGGGATCAACCCATCGCGTTGGATTTCTACTTCTTCGACCCAGCCATAATCCAGCACCAGATAGAAAGTGCCGGGTTATGGATCGAAGAAGTTATCGAGCGAGGACCCTACGCGCCAGAGGTAGAGCATCAGAGTCGAAGGGCGTATATCTTTGCGCGCAAGCCTGACTCACGCAGTGAGCGATGAGCCATTGGGTGATACGGCCGGAGTACTAAAGAGCAGATCCCTGTAAGGGTAAAGAGCCGCGGTCCGCATTCTTAGCATTTCTGCGGTCAGGTCCGCTTCTGGGATGGAAGTGAAGCGCCCGTTCCAAACGTGGAACCATCCGGTGCTTCCTAACGTAGTAGGCACTGACAGACCCAGGTGCTCATCCCTGTGTGACCGATGGCAGGTCTGCTCGGAGGCCTACGCATGGCAAGGTTCGATGACCAACTCAAGCAGGTTCTACGCAGGCTGAGCCGGGCGCCGCTGTTTACCGCGATTACGCTGATTACGCTGGCCGTGGGTGTGGGTGCGAACACAGTGATTTTTAGCGTAGTGGAAGGCGTGCTATTGAAGCCGCTGCCCTACCCCCATGCTGAGCAGTTGATCGGCGTGTGGCATACAGCGCCGGGGATCGGCATCAAGGAACTGAACATGTCGCCCTCTATCTATTTTATCGATCGCGAGCAAAATAGGACGTTCGAGGATATAGGCGCGTACAGCGGCGACTCGCTGAATGTGACCGGCGCTGGAAAACCGGAACATGTGCAAGGGCTCGATGTCACCGACGGCGTGCTGCCGATCCTGGGGGTGACCCCGGCGGTGGGACGATTGTTCAACCGCAGGGACGATTCGGCAGGTGCGCCGCAGACCGTTGTGTTGTCCTACGGGTATTGGCAACGGAAGTTTGGCGGTGCATCTTCCATCGTTGGGCGCTCCATCACCGTCGATGGAAAGCCAAGAGAAATCATTGGCGTGCTGCCCCAGGGGTTTCGCTTTCTCGATGGACCGGATGATGCCGCTTTGTTCCTGCCTTTCCAATGGGATCGCAATAAGACGAAACTCGGCAATTTCAGTGAGAACGCGCTTGCCCGATTAAAGCCTGGAGTCACGATGGAACAGGCCAGCGCCGACATGGCGCGGCTGCTTCCTGTGGTCATGCGGAGTTTCCCGGCCCCGGAAGGATTCAGCAGCAGCATTTTTGAAAAAGCCCGGATCTCACCCAGCCTCCGTCCGCTCAAGCAGGACGTTGTCGGGAACGTGGGCAATGTGTTGTGGGTTCTCATGGGCTCGATCGTCCTGGTTCTGCTGGTCGCCTGCGCAAACGTCGCCAACTTATTGCTGGTGCGGGTCGAAGGGCGCCGGCAGGAGCTTGCGATTCGCTCTGCCCTGGGCGCCGGCTGGGGACGGATCGCAGGCGAGTTGCTGTTCGAGAGCTTGGTCCTCGGCTTTGCCGGCAGTCTGCTCGGTCTGGTGTTAGCCTACGGCGGGTTGCGCCTTCTGGTTGCGATGGCCCCTACCGGCTTACCGCGGGTCCATGAAATTGGCATTGATATCCCGGTGCTGCTCTTTACCCTCGCGCTTAGCCTGTTTACCAGTCTTCTCATCGGTTTCATCCCCGTCCTCAAGTATGCGGGGGCGACTGCGACCAGTGGCCTGCGCGAGGGCGGACGCGCGCTGAGCCAAAGCCGCGAACGGCATCGCGCTCGCAAGACGCTGGTCGTTGTCCAGGTGGCGCTTGCCCTGGTCCTGCTGATCTGCTCCGGGCTGATGATCCGTACGTTCCGCGCCTTGATGCACGTGTCTCCTGGTTTCGTGGCACCCGATGCAGTACAAATATTCCGCTTTTACATTCCGGAAACGCAGATACCGGACGCTCAACCGGAGCGCGTCGTACGGATGGATGAAGAGATTTTGCATAAGCTCGCAACGATTCCGGGAGTTTCTTCGGTCAGTTTCTCGACTGCGGTTCCTATGGAAGGACGAAGTTCGAACGATCTCGTGTTTGCGCAGGACCATGTGTATGGCGAGGGTGAGCTACCGCCGATACGCCGGTTCAAATTCGTCTCGCCTGGGTTCTTCGCGACACTGGGCACGCAGATCCTTGCCGGGCGGGATCTTACTTGGACAGACACCTATCAGAAACGACCGGTCGCGATTATCTCGGAGGATTTTGCCCGCCAGTATTGGCATGACCCGCAGAACGCACTGGGCAAGAGGATTCGAGCGGGGAACACCGACGACTGGCGGGAGATTGTTGGGGTGGTTCAGGACGTGCACGATGACGGTGTGGACCAGGCCGCGCCCAGCTCGGTGTACTGGCCAGTCATGATGGACCGTTTCGAGGGGGAAAAACAGACACTGCGGCGTGATCTTGCATTCGCAGTGCGTAGCCCGCGCGCCGGCTCTCGCAGCTTCATGAACGAGGTACAGGAGCGAGTCTGGTCCGTCGATGCCGATGTACCCGTGGCCGATGTTTCCACACTCGGCACGCTCTACACGAAATCCATGGCGCGAACTTCCTTTACCCTGGTGATGCTCTGCGTCGCGGGAAGCATGGCCCTGCTGCTCGGGATCGTGGGAATCTACGGAGTCATTTCGTATGCGGTGTCGCAGCGCACACGCGAGATCGGCATTCGCATGGCACTGGGTGCTCAGCGGGAGACGCTGACGGCGATGTTTGTGCGCCAGGGATTGCGGCTCACCCTCATGGGTGCGGCGTGCGGTCTGGTCACTGCCTTTGTCAGCATGCGCCTTATGTCGTCGATTCTGTTCAATGTGAGCCCTGTCGACCCGATCACCTACATCACCATCACCATTGGCGTAGTTGCGGTTGCGTATCTTGCCTGCTATTTGCCGTCCCGCCGCGCGGCGACGGTCGAACCTATGGAAGCACTCAGAACCGAGTAGCCATCAGACTTGTCCAAATTAGATTGGCCGCGGATGCCGGCGGATTTGATTTCGTAACCGCTCCCGGTGGTTCACCGCGGAGCGAAAGGTGTAACGACCAGCGTCAGCAGGTGTTCCAGGGCAACTGCGCTTAGGGAACGGAACCGAAGAGGGTCAAGCTTGCCCTGCCAGACGCCAAATCTGGCCTTTTTCCCTCTTTGGAAAGGCATAAAGCACCTTGCCCTATTCTTTCCCAATCTAGATGGACTATATTGTCCACACGCCAAACCGGGAGGAGAGATCTCCCCCCGGTTCGGTGCGCAGATTCTGCGGAATACCGCGGGTTTTGCCACGCAACCGGGACGCATTAAAGAGGTCAGGAGGCAGTCATGAGAATCTCCGACACAATTGGACTGGTGCTGAAGAGCAAAGAGAAAAACAGGGTTCTTTCGATAGAACCCGACCAAACGGTCTACGAAGCACTCGAAAAAATGGCCGAGTACGATGTTGGCGCTTTATTGGTGCTTTCGAACCGCCACCTGGTCGGAATTCTTTCGGAGCGTGACTATGCGCGCAAAGGAATTCTGATCGGCCAGTCTGCCCGGGAAACCCGGGTTCACCAGATCATGACCAGCCCGGTCTTTTTCGTCAGTCCCCAACACACCGTAGACGAGTGCATGACGATTATGACCCAACACCGTTTTCGCCATCTTCCCGTCCTGCTGGATGAAGCGGTGGTGGGACTGGTCTCGATCGGCGACCTGGTGAAATGGGTCATCTCGGGTCAGGCACAAACCATCCAGGCATTGGAGGGCTACATCACGGGTGCTTATCCGGGGTAGCTCCGACAGTTGGAACGCCTTAGCGATGGAGATTCTTGATCGCTACGTTGCTTGTGCGCCAAATCTTCCAGGACAACTGTCACTTTCATCTGCGACGGCACTCCGCCAGGCAATTGCCGTGTTGGACTGCCTTCGCCACATCGCAGTTACATATTACGAACGCGTCGACCCAACCCAGGGCGCGCGAGAATCTCGACTCGATGCAGCGTAGGCTGTCCCACTGAGATGACGCCCTGCCTCAGGCGTATGACCCGCCCTAGGACATTTGCCCTATCCACCAAAAGGAGAACCCAGCCTTCCATGCTTTTTAGTTGAATATTCGGCAGTCTGAAGATAAGTTTGAGGTCTGCAGGTCGTTGTTCCGCAAGTCGTTCACAGCTTATTTCCATTGGGCCCGTTCGCGATTGGAAAAGTAAATGGGGCGATAAGAACATACGAGATTTTCTTTGAGGAGGATGTGCCGTGAAAATCAGGGATCTTTTCATTTGTTTGATAGTTGGACTATTTGCCGCCGGAGCGCCGGCGCAAATTGCCAACAATACTTCGCTGGTGGGAACCGTGCTTGATTCGAGCGGTGCCGCCTTGGCCGGGGTCAATGTGGAAGCGGTCGAAGAGGGAACAAAGTTTAGCTACACCGCGACCACCAACTCCAGCGGCTACTATGCCATTACCTTTATCAAGGCGGGCACCTACGACATCACCGTTCGCCAAACGGGGTTTAAGACCGCGACGAAGACAGGCATACCCCTCCCCAATGACCAGGCTGTGCGTACTGATTTCGCGCTGGCAGTCGGTGCGACCACCGACACGGTGAGCGTTTCGGCTTCCACACCACCGCTCGCGACGGACGACGCGACGCTGGGCGAGACCTTCAGCACAAAAATGGTCGAGAGCCTGCCGATCAATGGACATAACGCTCTCGAAATTGCAGCTCTCTCCTCGAATGTAGTCATCGGGTCGAAGACGTCGTACACCGGCGTACCTCCAGGAGAAGATTTCCAGGGCGCGGGCCAGCGCGAGATCCAAAACAGCCTTACGCTCGATGGCGTTTCGATCATGAACAATCTGATCACCACCGCACCGGCGCGTCCCAGCAGCGATGTCATCTCTGAAGTACAAATGCAAAGTGGTAACTACCCGGCTCAGTATGGAGCGTATCTGGGGATACACATCAACCTCGTCAGCAAGAGCGGCACCAACGAAATCCATGGCTCCCTGTACGACTACGTCGAGAACACTATCTTCAATGCCAAGCCGTTTCTGGCCACACCCACCAGCAAGAAACCTCCTCTTCACTACAACCAATACGGTTTCGCGCTGGGTGGTCCCGTCGTTATACCCAAGCTTTATAACGGGCGCGACAAGACCTTCGTTTTTGGCTCCTGGGAAAAACTGTCTCAGGTGGGTTCAAACACGAACGTCGGTTCTGTACTCACGCCGGCGATGGAGAAGGGAGATTTTTCTGCGCTCGGCGGATTTAACGTCACCAGCAACACCTGCGTTCCGAACAACGGAGTTGCCATTTGCCTGAAGGATCCAAGCACCGGGACCTACTATCCCGGGAATCAGATACCCGCCAGTGAATTGGGCAGTGCCAGTGCCCTGATTGCGCAAAAGCTTGAGGCCTATTCCGTCGCCCCCAATGTAGCCGGCACGCAGAACGGAACCGTCAACAATCTCAATGCTTCCTATCCCGACCGACGTGTCGATCACCCAGTCTCTGGATCGTATCGATGAAAATATCGGCGAGCATATCCGGCTGTTTGGGCGCCTCCACTGGCAGAACCTGAAGATCGTCGGCGGAACGCTGCTTCCCACCGGCTCCTCCTTCGGCCCAACCAACAGCCGCAACTACGCGTTCGGATACACCCACGTCCTCACGCCCGACCTTGGTCAACGATTTCCACTTCGGAGTCAACAAACTCATCTCCAACAATCTGAACTATTGGGCGGAAAACAGTCTGAAGAATGCGGGAACCAGCCTTGGGATTCCCGGGTTCAACTTCGACACGCAATATGGCAATCCTGGAATTCCCGTCATCACCTTTGGCAGCTCGGGCGGCGGGGTTTCCGGTAACTACCAGACGCTGGGCAATGCCGGCAGCAACTGGTACCAGGACGACCGGAACCTATGATTTCTACGATGAGCTCAGCTGGACCCACGGCAGGCACACCATCATGGGTGGAGTGGAATTCCGCAAGTCTGACGCTCGGCCGCGAGGCCTCGAACAATCCGCTGGGACTGTTCAATTTCGCTGCCGGCACCGCCGGATCCAATTCCACCGGCTACGCGACCGCGGACTTTGTTCTCGGACTGGCAGCGAACGATCAGACGCCGATCGCCACCATCAAGGGTTCTGTTGGGCAGTGGCGCGATGGCTTCTTTGCCCTGGATAACTGGCAAGCGACGCAGAGACTTACCATCAATTACGGCCTTCGCTACGATCTACCCACCGTGCCCTACAGCCTGAACGGTTTCGCGCGCATTCTGAATGCCGACGAGACAGCTCTGATCCCTCCATCGAGCGCGACTTCAGGCGCGACCTTTGTCCCCACGCCGGGCTTCAAATTTCAAAATCCTCAGCACGATAACTGGGGACCGCGCATCGGTCTCGCCTATCGTGCGACCGAGAAGCTGGTTCTCCGCGGCGGATTCGGCGCTTATTACAATGCGAACCAGTTGAACAGCTATACGTTGGCAACCGGCAACTATCCCTTTGCCGCTACCGTGAACTACACCACCTCGCCGACTAATTTGCTTACCTTCACCAACCCGACGCCAGGTGCCGGCTAGGCGGCTCCCGTGGCCGGGTATCCCGGGAACTTATGTGAGCACCTTCACCGACAACCCCAATAACAAGACAGCGCGCAGCTATCAATGGAATGTCGACGCAGGCTATGGCCTCTGGACCGGCGCCGGCTGGACGTGGAATACCTGGGCTCGCATTCGATTCACCTGGATCGTAGCTTCTACGACAATCAGCCTCTTACTCCGGGACCTCCGGGAACGCTCAACGCCCGGCGTCCGAATCAACTCTTCGGCGAAATTCGCAAAATTCAGAATGACATGTACTCCAACTACAACGCGCTGACAGTGGTCCTGCGCCAACGCACCTACCACCAGGTAGCCGGGCAGGTCAGCTACACCTGGCCCACGACCTGGATGTCACCGCCGACTCCAACAATGGCGGAACAACTTCGCAGCAATTCAATCCCACCGCGGACTATGGCAATGCCAACTGGGACATTCGCAACCGCGTGGTTGGGGTCATCACCTATTCTCTTCCCACATTCAATGGGTCCAATCTTCTGGTTCGTGAAACCCTCGGTGGATGGGCGGTCAACGGGATCGTCAATGTGCAATCCGGTCTTGCCGTTCAATGTTACGTTGAGCTATCAAAGTGCCGGGGCTAGCCAGGGGACCCAACGGCCAAACTTTGTCCATGCGACTCATGCCAATTGCGGCCTGAAAAACTACATTCATAACAACGCGACTCCCTGCATCGACCCCACCGCGTACACGCTGCCGGCGAACATCAGTGGCAACCAATATGCCTTTGGCAACTCGCGAGAAATCGTTGGCTACGGTCCTGGATTCTCCTACCAGAACATTTCCCTTTTCAAGAACTTTGATATCTACGAGCGGATGAGGTTTCAATTCCGCGCCGAGGCGTTTAACGTCTTCAACCACCCCAGCGCCGGCACTCCAAATGCGGTGATCGGGACGAGCTCCGCCGCCGTCTCCCAACCTGTCTACTGCGACTTCGGCACGGTGACGAGTGTGTAGCAGATTCCCGGCACTTTAAGCGGCGCCCGTGTTCTCTCGCTCTCCGGGAAGATTGATCTTCTAACCACGAGGACCCTCGGCCGGTTAGGGAAAAGTCTTCGGGCGAAGGGCACGGCTTCAGCTGAATCCGTGCCCTTCGCCGGAATTTATTCGCAACCTGTGCTCCCCGGGACTGTCCTTAAGCGCATCCACTCTTTCCCCGCCCTCTTCTTGAAGATCAGGAGGAACCGAGCTATTCTCCTTAAGGTCGCGGGATGACAAAAGGGCGTTAGAACGAACCGATGCAAATCTGGTCCCGGAGGGACGGCTGAACTTCAGACTTGTCCAAATTGAGATTTGAGAAACGGTCTCGGTCCAGCAACCATAGCCTATGGAACCGCCACCTTTTCCTTTGTCATCCCGAAGCGGAGCTGAGCGGATCTGCAGTTCCACGGACCTTTTCTGGAAACACGGACACCATGCTCAAGCAGAATTGTCATCTCGCCCGCCCCGGGGGTGCCGTGGGATCTGCCGTTTTCCTTTAGTCCTCGCTCAATCGCTAAACCCCTTGTAGTGCGCGTACTCGCGGTGCCCTGCGTTTATCAGGCAACTCTAAAATTCGCGCCATCTATGCAGCGCCGATCAACAGGGCGACCTGATTTTGTTCCGCCGAATTCTCCTCAACGCAGTCAACAAGTTACATCGTCAAAAAGTCGATTCTTCCGCTAATTTGGACAGCTCTGGCTGAACTTAGCCCAGGACGCAGTCCTGGGTAACCAGCCACCATCGGAAAAGTCCCGGAGGGACGGCTGAAGCATTTGTTGATACATGGTCATGGATTCGCGAAGCGATATGGGATTGCCTGCGGGTAACTTCCAGCCGTGCGAACCTGCGCTTTCCCGTGGCCACGCCCGCCTCATCTCGATCAAACCAAAAGTAACCCCCGAAAGGGTAGCCGCCAGCTCAAAAATAAGTCCCGGCACTTACCCGTTATCCCGAAGCGTTATAGCCTGTAAGTAGACGATATCGGCAGGCAGCGGGTTCTCGCATCTCCGCTCCCTGGCCGGCAGTTGCCGGTAGCTTCGGCCTACACGCGAGCGAAGGACAGTGTGATAACTGTCCGGTGTCTCACTTGGTCCCTGTCTCAAATCAAGCGTTCACAACCATCCCGCCGCGGCGGGATTTTTTATTGCTTCCCCCAGCAGGAAAACCGCACGACCTCGGCAGACCCCCGCCAGACCACAGTTACTTATCAACCGCTCGAAAAACCTGTCCCTATCTTCTCTTTCTCAACGCCAAGGAGCCACCGATGCCCAAAAATCAAGTCAGCGACCTCATCACCGATCAGGAAATAGCCTTTGTCCACCTGACCCTCTCTGGAAGCATGACCGACCGTGCTGCCGCCCAAGCTGTCGGCCTCAACCCCGACGCTGCCGCCTACACCAAAGCCAAACCCTGTGTCCGCGCCTACATGGACGTGCACCGCGCTGCCGTTCAGCCAACAGCTCGTCGAACAGGAAACCGAGGGACTCCCTCGGAAAAACCAGTGGCGCCAACAAGTCCTGGACCGCCTCTGGGAAATCGCCAACCTGCCCGCCGAAGTTACCCGCGGCAGCATTTCCGGCCAAGTCAAAGCCATCTCCATGATCGTGGCCATCGAAGGCCTGATCCCTGACCGGCGCTCCGGCTCCAAGAACAACCAACCCGCCCCTCCGCCGTCCGACCCCGATATCTATCCCGCCGCATGGCTGGCCGGGCAGCAGCGAAAAACTATCGACCCCCAGCCAGGTCCTGCACTTGTTGACGAAGAAGATAAGTCTAACCTCGTCGACCCCGAAACCGCTCACGGCTCGGCTGAACCCAGCAGCTTCGCGAACCGCCCTAGCTCCTCGGAACCAACGCCATCGGCGCCTTCTGCTCCAGACACCAGGGTCCCCTTCTCTATAAAAAAGAACCCCTTTGCCCGGCGCCGCTGACCTCACTCATCCCCAACGCGCCAAAACAGCAAAAAAACATCGAATTTTATCGAATTTTATGAAATTTCAACTGAGAGGATACCCCTATAACGAGCAAAGCTCCTTTGGAGGACGTATTTAGACTTTGTGTCAGGGCACGACTTTGAGTCGGGCCCGGCAATGAGCGAACCGATGAGGGCTTAGAGTCTGCCTAAGAAGCTGGACAGCTTCTCCCCCGCTTCGATCTCGCAGCGCATTCTGTTCATTGGGAAACCCACCCACTCAATCCAAACGCGCCAAAACAGCCAAAAAACATCGAATTTTACGAAAATCTCCAATCGAGGGGATACCCATTGAACAAACAAAACTGCTCGCGGATGACGATAGTCGGGCGTACACCCGGCCCTTCCTCCAGCCTCTCTCCTTGACAGCTTAGGAGTAACCGGCGTACTCTCCTTATCATCTTAGGAGGGCGCGATGTATCAAGCCCAACTCCTCCCCGGGACCCTCGATCTGCTGATTCTGAAGGCGGTTTCGCTCGGTCCTCTTCATGGCTACGGCGTACTGCTGCGCATCGCGCAAATCACGGACAGCGCGTTGCTGGTAGAGCAAGGGGCACTTTACCCGGCTTTGTTTCGCCTGGTGCGGCAGGGACTTCTGAAAGCCAGTTGGGGAGTCTCGGATAATAATCGCCGGGCGAAGTTCTATGAGCTCACCGCCGCGGGCCGTAAGCGATTCCGTGAAGAGACCGAAGGCTGGAATCGGCTGTCCACAGCCATGACTGCTGCCCTTGCCGCACGGCCGGAGGAGATATGAATTTCCCCTCCTACCTTCGCTCCCTTGCCGCCAGATTCCTTCATCGTTCCGAGGTTGCCGAAGATATGGAAGAGGAGCTTCGCTCTCACATCCAATATCGGGCAGACGATCTGGAACGCTCCGGCATTGACCGCGCTCAAGCAGAGCGACAGGCTCGCATCGAGTTTGGAGCCCGTGAGCGATTCAAAGAGGAATGCCACCAGGCCATGGGTGGTCATTTCTTTGAAACGCTGGTGCAGGATGTGCGGTTCGCTGTCCGCGTGCTGCGCAAATCCACGGGGTTTCACTTTCGCCGCCGTGGTGACGTTGGCGCTGGCCATCGGCGCCAACGCCGTGGTCTTTGGCATTATGGATGGACTGCTCCTGCGACCGCTGAACGTGCCTCAGTGGGAGACCCTTTGGGGAACCGATGTACGGGACCAGTCCCGGTTGGCAGTCATACCCCAACTATGTCGATCTGCGCGATCGCAATCGCAGCTTCGAGGATCTGGCCGCCTTCAACTTCGCCTTTACAGCGATGGAAACAGGCAAGGATCTCGCCATCGCTAACGGCTTTGCGACCAGCGGAAACTACTTCGACGTGCTGCGGATTCACCCGTATCTCGGCCAGGTCTTCCACGCCTCCGATGAGCACGGACCCAATAGCGCCCCCTATATCGTGCTTACCTACGCCTATTGGCACACCCATTTCCAGGACGATCGAGGCGTGATCGGCCGGGTGGTCCAGTTGAACAAACATCCTTTCACTATCATTGGTGTAGCACCGCCGGACTTCCAGGGAACGTTGCTGTTCCTCTCTCCCGACTTCTTTATGCCCATCGTCAACCAGGCACAGGTGGATGGGGAGGATCTGCCTGAACGCCCGCGGCAGCGACCGCGGCGTTTTTGAGGTGATGGGACATCTAAAGCCGGGCGTCACTCCAGCCCAGGCCGACTGCCGACATGAACGCGGTCGGGGCGTATCTCGAAAAAACCTACCCGAAAGAATTCGCTCATCAAAATTCTTCCCTGGCTCACGAAGGCCTCACTTCTTTCACCGGTCCGCGGCGAGCGCATTCGTTGCGGGATTGATGCTGCTGTCCGGCTTGATTCTGCTGGCGGCGTGCGCCAACCTGGGCAGCCTGTTTGCGGCTCACGCTGCCGATCGCTCGCGCGAAGTGGCACTTCGGCTCGCGCTTGGATCAAGCCGCAATCGCATCCTGCGGCAATTGTTGACGGAAGCGGTGCTGATTTCGATCGCCGGGGGCGCTCTGGGACTGCTGGGCAGCGTCGTGCTGTTGCGCCGGCTGAGCACATGGCAACCCTTTGCCGGGGCTCCTAGTCCATATGCCGGTAAGCCCGGACGCAAGACTCTACGTGGTGGCACTGGTTCTGGCTTTGGTGAGCGGATTCCTCTTCGGCATTGTTCCGGTGCGCCAGGTGCTGCGGGCCAATCCGTACGAGATTGTCAAAGCGGGATCGAGCGGCAGCAGGCTTGGGCGCCGGATCACCGTCCGCGACATGCTGCTGGTCCTGCAGATTGCGATCTGTGCCGTGCTGGTTACCTCTTCTTTGGTCGCCGTGCGTGGGCTTGTGCGCTCGCTGCACAGCAATTTCGGTTTTGATCCGCGGAACACGATGCTGGTCAGTACAAACCTGACCATGGCGGGTTACAGCATTGACCAGGTGCCCGCCATGCAGAAGCGCATGATCGAAGCTATGGAGACGATCCCCGGCGTCGAGCATGCGGGATTGGTGAATGACTACCCTCCGTTGGTCTATACCGCCGGCAGTAAGGCAAACATCTTCAAGGATGAAACCGCGGATCTGCGATTGTCGAATGTCGCGGCCATGCCGTTCAGATACAACGTTTCTCCTGGATACTTCGCTGCCGCCGGCTACAACCTTATTGGCAGGCAGGAGTTTCTACCTGGCATGACGACAAAAGCGCGCCTCCGGTTGCGGTCGTGAATCGCGACTTTGCCGGCAAGATGTTCGGCTCGGTCAGCAACGCGATCGGCCGTTATTACAAGCTGCTGGACGGAACGCGGGTTCAGGTGGTGGGCGTGGTCGAAAACGGAAAATATTCGGTCATTACCGAAGATCAACAGCCGGCGATGTTTCTCCCATTTCTGCAATCGCCATCGAGTCAGGCGTATCTCATGGTGCGTTCCCACCGCGATCCGCAACAACTCGCTGCGGCCATGAGAAGCAGACTACGCGAGCTTGATTCAGGACTACCCGTTGACACCAAGACGTGGAGCACTTTGCTGGCCGTGGTTCTATTTCCCTCGCGTGTGGCGACGATGTCGTTGGGAGTAATGGGCATGATGGGCGCGATGCTGTCGATCACCGGCATCTTTGGCATGGCGGCGTACTCGGTCAGCAAGCGGCTGCGGGAGTTTGGCATCCGCGTGGCGCTCGGCGCACAACGGACGGAGGTCCTGCAGGCGGCGCTTGGGACGCGCCATCAAATTGCTGGCGATTGGTTCGGCGACAGGGTTGGTCCTCGGACTTCTGGCGACGCGGGTGCTGGCTTCCATCGTGTATCAGGCAACTCCCCGCGACCCGCTCGTATTGGCTGGTGCTGTGCTCGCGATGGCGCTGTTGGGGCTGCTGGCCACATGGATTCCAGCGCAGCGCGCATTGTCGGTGGATCCGATGATGCTGCTGCGTGAAGAGTGAAGTGTAGAGGCTGAACCTCACTCCCACTTTATCTGGTCGAAGATGGCGCGCAGGCGTCTTCCCTTCTCTTTATGGATACTTTCCATGAAGCCTATGCGGCCCACCAGATGTTCCCGGAAATGAGGATGGGCTTCGCGATTCTGAGACTCCGGACCGTGGCGGACACAATTGGTGAGTATCGCCTTGAGCAAATCGAAATCGGACCGTCGTACATTGAGCCGCTGGTTGGTCACCAGTCCTGCAAGATGCTGGCGCACGGATTGACGCATGATGCGCGTCTTGCGGTGGTGAACGGAAAAGCCTTCCTCCTGCAAGATCACCGCAACCTGGGTGGCGAAACGATCCACAACACGATCGAATTTCTCTCCGCCGGAGAACGCCAGGTCGTCCGCATAGCGGGTGTAAGCAGCCCCAGCGGATCGAGCGAGCCCGCTCAGGCGGCAGTCGAGACGATAGCTGCAGAGATTCGCGAGTGAGGGGGATGTCGGCGCGCCTTGCGGCAGGTGAGGGCGAGCGTACATGGCTCGTATGTGCCATAGCTCCTGCGGATCGAGCGCAAAGCCTGGTTGCTCGATCATCTCGCTCCAAGTAGCGCGAGGCACGCAATTGGTCGCGATCCCGCCGAGCAGGTCGGCCACCGGCTCCGGATAGCCGAGGGTCCGGAAGAAGCTTTGCACCCGCGCTCCAGGAAAGGCGGGGTTCTAGCTGGGACTTCGCGGTCGATGATGGTCACGGAGGATCCGGAGCATGCCTGGCTTCGATCAAGATGGAAACAGACGGACGAACGGCTCCCGCTGGTGCGTATTGACGGCTCGCAACTAAGCGCTTAGTATTACTCAACCCTGGTTGACTCGGATGACAGCTACCGTCGCGTCGTCGGTCTGGTTTGCGTGGGAAAACGTATCCATCGACCGGATGATGGCCTCGACCGTGTCGTCAGCGGACTTCGCATCGCTCCCGGTGGCTGCAATCCGGAGCCCCTCGGTACCCCATTCGCAATGAGACGGGTTCAGGGACTCGATCACTCCATCTGTATAGGCAACGATCAGGTCGCCAGAACCAAGCTGAACCGAACCCTCCTCATAGACCGAATCAGGAAACAACCCGACAGGCGCACCCCCCGTCTTGAGCCAAACAATGGAACCATCTGGTCGAATCACCATGGGAGGATTGTGCCCGGCATTGACGTAGTGGAACGTGCGTGTTGCTTCGTCAACAACGCCATAAAAGAGGGTCGCATACCGGGATGCCAGTGAGGAGCCATAGACCTGACGATTCACCGCCTCGAGCGCCATAGCCAGGTTGCTGCCAGCAAACAAAGTTGCCGTGCGCAGGGACGATTGAACATTCGAGATCATCAACGCCGCAGCGAAGCCCTTGCCGGACGCATCCCCAATGGCCACCGCCAACCCATTCCCGGGGAGGGTAACGAAGTTATAAAAATCGCCGCCTACTTCGCCCATCTGCCTGCACTGTCCGCTGTAGTCCAGCGAATCGATGCATGGCCCCGCATGCTGCAGGAATCGCTGTTGCACCTCGAAGGCAGCTAACCAGTCACCGGCGGGCTCCAATACGACCGCATCTGTCGCCATCTCTCCACCTCTGTATTCTTGTCGATCCACAAGGTGGAATTTCGACATCGCCGATTTTTTTTAAAATGCGTGATCTCCATGTCGAGAAACCGGCACTGGCTCCGACTCTCTTACAAAAGCGCAATAAAATTGGCGCTAAAACGAGAGGAGCAAAATAAATGAAGTACATCTTGCTGATGACCGGCACGACAGAGGGTGTCAACGCGTATAAGGCGTGGTCGGAGAAGGACATCCAGACACACTTTGCCCATTTGACCAAGTTTCGGAACGATTTGAGCAAATCCGGCGAGTTCGTGGCTACCGAAGGCCTGGGCATGCCGCAACAGGCCAAGGTGGTGCGGGCGGGAAAGGACTACGCGCCGATCACCGATGGGGTCTTTCCCGAGGCCAAGGAATTTGTTTTAGGCTACTGGATTGTCGACGTCGAGACTGCGGAAAGAGCCTATGAGATTGCCGCGCTGCTTTCGGGGGGACCTGGCCCCGGAGGGACACGGTTGAACATGCCCATCGAAGTGCGGCAGATCATGAGTAGAGGTTCCGGAGAATTACCGTGAGCGGTGAGTTGTTGGATTACAGCACCGAGCATCTGTTGCGTGAACTGGCGCCGCAGGTGCTCGGGGTGGTCGTTCGCCGTTTCCACGATTTCGCCAACGCCGAGGATGCCGTCCAGGAGGCGCTGATCGCGGCAGCGACTCAGTGGCCGAAGGAAGGCATGCCTGACAATCCGCGTGCCTGGCTTATCCAGGTCGCTCTGCGCCGCATGACCGATCACCTGAGAAGCGAAATGGCTCGCCGACGCAGGGAAACTGCCCTGGCCGCTGAGGTTGACTACCTGGCGCCTGTAGCCGAAATCGACAGTCAGGTCGAGCAGGATGACACGCTCATTCTCCTCTTCATGTGCTGCCATCCAGCTCTTAGCCCGCCGTCGGCAATTGCTCTTACCCTGCGGGCCGTAGGTGGCTTAACCACGTCAGAAATCGCCAACGCGTTCCTGGTGCCCGAGGCAACCATGGCGCAGCGCATCAGCCGGGCGAAACAAAGCATCAAGTCTTCCGGAATACCCTTCCGCTTACCGACCGATCAAGAGCGGACACACCGGCTGGGCTCCGTTCTGCATGTGCTGTATCTGATTTTCAACGAGGGATATGTCGCCAGTGCCGGACCGCATGCGCAACGACTCGAGTTATCGGGCGAGGCGATACGGCTGACACGGGCCCTTCACCATTTGCTTCCCAACGACGGCGAGGTCGGCGGATTGCTGGCGCTCATGTTGTTGACAAACGCGCGCCGTAAGGCACGAACAGGAGCAAACGAGGAATTGATCCCGCTCGACAAGCAAGATCGAGCCTTGTGGGACCAAGGGGAAATCTCCCAAGGCCTTGCACTCATCACCGCGACGCTCTCCAAAGGGTCGATCAGCGCTTACCAGTTACAGGCTGCGATTGCCGCGGTTCATAGCGAAGCGGCGAAGGCTGAGGACACTGACTGGCCACAGATCCTGGCGCTGTATGAACTGCTAAAGCACATGTCCAACAATCCCATGGTGATGCTGAATCATGCAATCGCAACGGCTATGGTCAGGGGCCCATCGGAGGGCCTGAGACTTTTGACCGTGCTGGATGAGGATGGCCGTCTAAAAGGCCATCATCGTCTCGATGCAGTTCGTGCTTACCTGCTGGAAACGGCTGGTGACCATTCGGGCGCAATTGCACACTACCGATTGGCTGCTGAACGGACCACGAGTCTTCCGGAACGGAATTACCTTCTAACGCAGGTTGCGCGGTTATGCGAGTAGGCATAGGGCGAAGTATCCCTGGTTCTCCCATCGAGCCGAAACATGGTGGTGATTGCCGCAAAGGGTGGCGTCGCAATTGCCCGCTCCCACCCATCGACGGGATGCCGGGCAGAAGCCGTTCCCTATCCTGTGTTGCTCCGTGGCGCCGGAGTTCCGTCGTCCAGCTCGAGCAGAATGCGCTTGAGACGAGTCTCTTCAAAGGAGTACTGACGGGCGTTGAGGAAGTCGTGCTTTGCTATCGAAGCGGCCATCTTCTTGATTGCGGTTTGGCGTTGGCTATTTAGCTCTGCGACAGTCACGGGAGTATAAGTCTCGCCCTCTGCTTCCGGTGTCGAGGGATTACGGTTGCGGGTCATGATCTTCGCTAGCCACATCATGCACGCTCCTTTTGCGATGCTGAAGAACTCCCCCAGGAAGAATTTCAAAGGTTCGGGGCGTTCGCCCGCTCTTTGCTGAAAGACGGAAATCATTTCCTCCGAAAACTGGTTGCGAAAGTCCCCGGGATAGAGGAACAGTAAGCCGCGATATAAATCGACCACTCTCATTCAGGCCCCCTTGAGGCCCAGCCGCGTAGTTGCTGAGTGGAGCAGAAGGCGGAGCCGGACGATCTCAGCGTTAAGCTGCGCGCGGCCCCTGGCTGTCAGACGATAGGCCTGCTTCTCCCGCGATGTATCCTCCTGCTCGAAACGCTCGATCCATCGATCGTCGAGAAGCCGGCGAATTGCCCCGTAAAGGGTGCCGGTGCTGAGTTGAACGCGTCCATCGCTAAGTTCCTCTACGTCTTTGAGGAGAGCATAGCCGTGCTTGGGTGCGGATGCGAGACTGGTCAACATCAGCACGACAGGCTCACTGAGCGGCTTGGCATCCGTTACGACATGTCGCATAGTGACATGTTGCATCGTGCAATATTGATTGTCAAGTGCCCTTGTGTTGCCGGACCGGTCTGGCTAGCAGCTGACACGTGGGCCAAGTTCGGCCGCGATCAGCTTGCGAAGCCACACCTGGGATGGATCGTCGTTTCTTTGGCGATGCCACACCATTCTCAAGGCGAAAGGCGGCAATCTGAGCGGTTCCGCGGTGGAGAGCAAATCGAGTCCTGCGCCAAAACTTTGAACCACCGATTCCTGTATACACGCCACCAGATCACTCGACGCCACAGCGTGCAATACCGAAAGACAATGTGGAAGCGCCAGCCTGAGGCGTCGCCGAAGCCCTCTCGCCGCCAGTTCGTTGTCGATGAGTCCCCAGGGCTGATTGCGATAGATCACCGCCGCATGGTCCAGCCGTGTAAACCTTTCGAGCGTTAGCCTGCGCTTCCACACTGGGTGTCCGCGTCGTGCGATCACCACGTTGTTCTCTTCAGAGAGCGTCTCCACGATGAAGCTCGACGAAAGATACCGCGCATCCGGGAAGTAGCCGATCGCAAGATCAATTGTCCCGTTACGGAGTTCACCTTCGGGAACAGTAAAAAGCCAATCGAGGCGACGGGTCTGCATTTGCAGGTCTCCCGAAGTCATGGCACGGGCAAATAGCGGAACCAGTCGCAGTTCCACATCGTCACTGAGCCCGATGCGGAATTGTTGCGCGGCGGTCGACGGATCAAAGCTTTGGGGAGCTTCAAAGGTCCGCCGAAGCTGAGCCAGGGCCGATCGTATCGGACCCGCAAGCCTCTCCGCCTGCGGGGTCGGTACCATGCCCTGCGCGGTGCGTACAAACAGAGGATCTTCCAGGCGAGCGCGCAGCCGCGCGATCGCGTTACTGAAGGCCGGTTGACTCAACCCAACTCTTTTGGCCGCCCGGCCAACATGCCGCTCGTCCACCAGCGCCTCGAAGGCGAGCAGGAGATTCAGATCAATCCCGCTGATATTCACACAGCAAATAATACACATTACCTATATCCATTTCTCAAATGTATATAGGGTGGGCTATACCAGGATCATGCTCAAGTGCGTCGCCATCACGCTCCTGTTCCTCTCCGCGGTTGCTTTCCCTGGCGCAGCCGCTCCCGACAGTGCCGCCCTTCAGGTCTTCAGGCAATGGCTGGAGGCGTTCAACTCCGGAGACGCCGCCAGGACTTCTGCTTTCTGGCGTAAGTATGGCCATGCCGGGGAAGACCGTTCCGCGGATGACCTGCGCCTGCGGGAGATGACGGGAGGGATGACGATCTCCAAGGTCGAAGAGGACACTGCGATGCACGTCGTGGTGCTTATGAAGGAAGGCCGCGGCAGTTATTCCGAATCGACCCTGGAATTGGAAACTGCAAATCCTCCGGTAGTGGCACGCATCGGTGGTCATCCAGTCCCAGCGCCGCAAAGCACAGGTCATCCAGCTTCGAGCGATGAGGACCTGGCAACGAGAGTGCAGGAGCATATCGCAGAAACGGGCGGAACGTTCTCGGGAGCGGTCCTCATCGCGCATTACGGCAAGGTTGTTCTCGATCAAGCCTGGGGTATGGCCGATCGCGAGCGGCAGATCGGTAACACTACTGACACCCAGTTCTGCCTGGGCTCCATGAATAAGATGTTCACCTCGATTGCGATTTTGCAACTTGTAGGCCAGGGGAAGCTCGCGCTCGATAAGCCGATTGCAACCTACTGGCCCGATTACCCCAACCGGGACCTTGCTTCCCGGGTGACCATTCGCGAGTTGCTAAGTCATAGCGGAGGCACGGGAGACATCTTCACCCCGGAATATGACGCGCATCGCCTGGAGACTCGAACGCTCGCGGACTACGTCAAGCTGTTCGGAACTCGCCCAGTTCGCTTCGAACCTGGCACGCGCATGGAGTATTCCAATTACGGTTTCATCCTGCTGGGGCGCCTGATCGAGCTGGTGAGCGGCGAGTCATATGAGAGCTATGTGCGAGAGCACGTTTTTATGCCAGCCGGCATGCTGCACACGGACTCCCGCCCGGAGATCGATCGAGTAGCAGGGCGGGCCATTGGCTACACCCACGGGCGGAACGGACTCGTGCCGAACACAGCTACGATGCCCTGGAGCGGAACCTCAGCCGGTGGAGGGTACTCCACGGTTCATGATCTGCTGCGGTTCGCGGACGCGCTGCAAACAGGTAAGCTGCTAAATCGTGACCTTCTGCGGATGGCCACCACGGGAGATACAATGCACCCGCGGTACGGCCTTGGTTTTTATGTACTGAGCGGCGGGGGCTTTGGACATGGCGGAGGAGCGCCGGGGATTAACGGCGAACTGCACATCCTGCCCCAGAACGGCTACGTGCTTGTGGCTCTGGTTAACCGCGATCCGCAGATGGCTTCCGACATGGTGGACTGGATCACCTCCATCCTGCCCCGCAATGATCGCCATGCGATCGGTAACACATAGGCGGCGTAGTCTTGGTTTGATAGACTTTCGCGGTGAAACAACTACCCTTCTACGCTGGCCTCAAAGTATCGCTTCTCGCTGTCTGCCTGCCGCTTTTCGCGGCGGCACAGGTTCCGGCCGCTCCCGCAACGCCGAGCCCGGCGGCCACCCCTGCGCCGCCACCCTACCTCTCCCCTGAGATCCACCCCGACCATACGGTGACCCTGCGGCTCCGCGCGCCGAACGCGCAGAAGGTTGACCTGGTGCTCGAAGGCGCGGTGACACCTATGCAGCAGGATACCGATGGTCTGTGGGCAACTACGACATCTGTACTCGCGCCCGAAATATACGGGTACCGCTTCGTTGTCGACGGCACCCCGATACTAGATCCCAGGAACACCGATGTGCGCGATAACCTCCTGAGCCTGTGGAGCAACCTCACTATCCCCGGCACGCCGCCGGAGCCATGGGAACTGCAGTCCATCCCGCACGGCATCGTCGAGCATCATTTCTACACCTCGCAGGTGGTGCTGGGTCTGCCCAATAACCAAAGCGACTACTATGTCTACACGCCGCCCGGTTATAACGCAAAAGACCGGCGCAGTTATCCCGTGCTCTACCTGCTGCACGGTTTCAGCGACGCGGCTGACGGTTGGTCTTCCGTCGGCAAGGCTAATTTCATCCTCGACAGCCTCATCGCCTCGGGTAAAGCAAAGCCGATGATTGTGGTTATGACGCTTGGCTATGGAAACATGGCGGTGCTTAAGCCCGGACGCACCCCCGCTTTGAGTACGCAGAGTGTCGATCTTTTCGAAAAGGCGCTGCTCACCGAGGTGATTCCGCAGATTGAGGCGAACTATCGCGTATCCAGGAAGCGCGAGGACCGCGCGATCGCCGGGCTTTCCATGGGCGGCCATGAGAGCCTGTTCATCGGTCTTACGCACCCTGAGCTTTTCGCCTGGATTGGCACATTTTCCGCCGGCCTGAATCCCACCAGCATTGCACAACTGCCGTCCACCACCCCACAAAAGGCTAATCTCCGTCTGCTCTGGATGGCCTGCGGGTTAGACGACGCGCTGCTCAAGCCCAACCGGGCCGTAATCGTCACGCTCAAAGGCGAAGGCCTGCCGGTGACGGCTATCGAAACCCCAGGTCATCACCAATGGCCGGTCTGGCGCGACAACCTCATACACTTTGCTCCGCTACTATTTCAGAAGTAGCAGCGTGGAACCGTTCCCGTTCCGCTGCTCCGGTGTGCGTTTATAGGTTCGTAAAGGGGACGGCTAGATGTTACCGAGGGTCTTGCGGGCCATAGACAACAGTTGTGCGGCAAACGTTTGACGGATCGCATGCCTATGGCTGGCAACCAAGCGAGCGCTGTGCGGTCTGCAAATGATCGGCATCACTTGATCTCGGCCGTATACGAGAAATTTCGATCGACACTCTTCCCCTGGTAACGCAAAGCAGATCGAGCAGAAAACATCATTGACCATCGGGCAGCTCTCTCACGGTAAGGGTTACATTTACCGGCTTTGTCTTGGTGTATCTAATTCAGGAAAAGCTGATTTACGGCGATTCCCGTTATTTCCTGCTATCGAGTCCCTCCCCCGAAAGAATCGATCATAGGGTTTGGGAATCACCGCTTGTTGGAGAGCATACCGATTGAACCGGCCGATGCTACAACTCATGGGTAATATCGGGAGGGATTGTAGTAATGCGGGGTAGTAATGTCGGTAAAGGAAGTTACAAAGCTCGCGCGTTTCTGGCCTCCCTGAGAGTAATTTCGACTGCCAGCAGGACAGCCTGATTGGCTTCGGTGGGGGGCCTCTCACCTAAGAGTTGTCTATAGGAATCGCGTAAACGTTCCAAGGCAAAGACCAGATCGTGGTTGCTCTTCATGACACCACGGAACCATGTCTCGAGCTCTCCCTCGACGGAAGTCTGGGGCGTGGCAAACTGCAATACTTTACAAGAGGTTTTTGTCGGCATAGCCATCTTTTCTATTGAGTGGGTATCAAGGCCGGGGAGGACAGAGGATGTAAATAGCGGCGACTCCCTTCTTTCCACTACCGAGTCCCTCCCCCGAAAGAATCGATCACAGAGTTGGGGAATCGCCGCTTGAAAATGAGCATACCGTTTCGGCCAGAATTTACTACAGTCCTTGCGTAATACGGCGGAGGTCAATAGTAACACCGGCTGGTAATGGGGGGGAATTCGAAACAGCGGGGGAAAGTCTGCGTGAGAACGACCGTGACGAAATCGAGTCCCGCAGGGACGGCTGAACTTCAGACTTGTCCAAATTGAGATTTGAGAAACGGTCTCGGTCCAGCAACCATAGCCTATGGAACCGCCACCCTTTCCTTTGTCATCCCGAAGCGGAGCTGAGCGGATCTGCAGTTCCACGGACCTTTTCTGGAAACACGGACACCATGCTCAAGCAGAATTGTCATCTCGCCCGCCCCGGGGTGCCGTGGGATCTGCCGTTTTCCTTTAGTCCTCACTCAATCGCTAAACCCCTTGTAGTGCGCGTACTCGCGGTGCCCTGCGTTTATCAGGCAACTCTAAAACTCGCGCCATCTATGCAGCGCCGATCAAACAGGGCGACCTGATTTTGTTCCGCCGAATTCTCCTCAACGCAGTCAACAAGTTACATCGTCAAAAAGTCGATTCTTCCGCTAATTTGGACAGCTCAGGCTGAACTTAGCCCAGGACGCAGTCCTGGGTTTGGAGGCACCATTTGAAAAGTCCCGCAGGGACGACTGAAAATGAGTAGCCGGAATTCAGGACCATCTATCGATTGACTCTTTTCAGCCGTCCCTGCGGGACTCATTCCGTCGTCCGGAGATTCTCGCGCGACCCCACTCTGCGACTTGTCTTAGCATGCTTGCCCTTTAAAGGTTCGGGCGTTTCTCGAAAGCGGCTAACGCCTCGTGCAGCCGATTGAAGATGAGCGTTGGGTCGATGACCTCGGTCAAGCGATGGCGGGCAAAGTCCGCTCTTAGCCCAAAGGGCATCCGGGCAAAGCCCAGTTGCGTTCCTAAACTCTTGAGCTTTTGCTGCAATTGCTCGATGACGCGCGCAGCCGAGTAATCCAGGTGAGTGATGGACTCCGCGTCCACAATCAGCCAGCGGATGGGCGTCGGCGGTCGTCCCACGAGTAGGCGCACTTCCTCTGAAAAACGGTTGGCGTTGGCGTAGAAAAGCTCGGCTTCAAAGCGGTACATCACCAATCCGGGTTCTGTCATCGCGCCCGGCGTCGCCGGATTCAGCTGCCAGATTCCGTCCTGGTTGAGAGCCATCACCCCCGTGTGTGGATCGTAGCTATGCTGAACGATGCGCAATAGCGATAGGATCATGGCCAGCACAATCCCTTGTTCGACCCCCGCGGCAACGACCACGCCTGCCGCGATGAGAGCCAGGCCAAACTCCCCCGGGCTTTCGCGGCGGAGCGCCAGGATGGTGCGCAGCTTGATCAGCCGGATGGCGATGACGAAGACCAGGGCGCCGAGCACACAACGCGGGAGGTATTGGAGCGGCCGGGTGAGAAACAGTAGTACTACGGCTACGATGGCCGCGGTTGCGAGCTGCGCCACCTGGCTTTGGGCGCCAGCACCTTCCACCATTGCCGTCTGCGTCGGGCTTCCGTTGACGACGAAGGTCCCGCTCAATCCCGCCGCAGCGTTAGCTGCCGCAAGACCGGCCAGGTCGGCGTTTTCGTCCAATTCCTGCTCATGGCGCGCCGCGTAGACCCGGGCCGTTGCCGCACTCTGGGTGATGATCATCACTGAACACGATGCGGCTACGGAAAGCAGAGGGGGAAGATCTCCCCAACTGACTGAGGGAAGCTTGAACTGAGGCAGACCGCCTGCAACCGGCCCAATGATCGCAATCCCATGGCCGCTAAAGTCCCACATGGCGCTCGCCGTCATGGCTCCGGCAACCGCGATCAGCGCACCCGGGACGTTGGGCGCAAAGCGGTGAAGGAGAAGCATAGTCACCACAACCACGACGGAAACGGCTACGGTCGCCGGATGCACTTGCGGCAGTCTTTTCAGAACTTGAGCAAATTGCAGGAGCGTTCTTCGAGCTGAGACCGGAACTCCCAGCATCTCTCCCAGCACCGCAATGCCGACCTGAAATCCGACCCCGGTGAGAAAGCCGCTAAGCACGGTCTGGGAGAGAAAGTCGGCGATGAAGCCGAGCTTAAGCAGGCGCGCCAACAGCAGGAACCCAGCCGTAAGCAAGGCGACTGCCCCCGCGAGAGCGACGTATCGTGCGCTGGCTGCAGGCGCCAGAGGAGAGGCTCCGCTGGCGAAGATGGCTGCGGTTGCGGAATCAGCGGATACCACCAGGTAGCGAGAGGACCCGAAGGCGCCAAATGCTACCGCCGGCAGCAACAACGAATAGAGACCGGTCACCACGGGCATGCCGGCGATCTTGGTATATCCCAGGGCTTGGGGGATATTCATAGCCGCGAGCGTCAAGCCGGCAACCGTATCGCGCGCGGTGGTTGCAAGCCGGAACGGCCGCATGCTCTGAAAGAGCTTCAGCAAGATCGAGTCTCCACAAAAGCAGGGAATCGCAAATCCGGAGTGTACCTCCCGCCGGGCCCACGATTGGTAGATATTTGCGATTTCCAGGAATTTGGGGCTCACCCCCGGGGGGCAAAATGGCCGCCGGCAAGCTGCTCGTTTATGATTGTCATGCGAGTTGCCGCAAGCACGTACGGAGAGGTGGCAGAGCGGTTGAATGCACCTGACTCGAAATCAGGCATACCTTCACGGGTATCGGGGGTTCAAATCCCTCCCTCTCCGCCATACTCAAGAGACCAATGTAAGGGTGGCCAACGCGCCAACTTCCAGCCAGGCAATCAGAAGATTTGATAGGCGGATTTGTTTGATCCCTAACAGTGCATCACCTGGCCGCCATCAACGTTGATGGTTTGGCCCGTGATTTGACGGCTCCTCGCCGAGGATAGGAACACCACCATGTCGGCCACATCCTCGGGCTCCTGCCACCGCGCGAGAGGCGCGACTGCCCTCACTTTATCGTCTGCCCAGTCATCGTATGATCGTCGCTGGGCCGGCAGCTGCTGATCGTTCCACGCTTTCCAGATACGTTCGTTTAACAGCGTGCGCACCATACCCGGACAAACAACGTTGACGCGAACTCCATGGGGGGCAAGGTCCTTCGCCAGGCATTGCGCAAAGTTGATGTTTGCCGCTTTGCTTGCGCTGTAAGGCGGGTCTGTCTGGGAACCGATTTGCCCAGCGACGGAGGCGAGAAAAACGAGAGTGCCCACCTTACGCGAGACCATTCCGGGCGTAATCGCATGCGCCGCGTGCACCATTCCCATCACGTTGACCTCCAGCACGCGGGGCCAATCGCTGGGCGTGAGATTGGTAAATGGATAGCCAAATTTTCCCGAACCTAGGGCTGCGGCATGGACGACGTGGGCAATCGGTCCTAGTACGGCTTCGGTCTGGCGGACTGCGTCCTGCATCGCAGCGAAGTCGGAAACGTCCACGGACAAGCCCAACGATGACCCCCCAAATTCTTCAGTAAGCTCGGTTGCCGCATCCTTGACCCGTGCGGACTGGTCCCACAACGCGACGCGGCACCCCTCACGCAACAAGCCGCGGGCACACGCCCATCCGATGCCGCCAGCTCCGCCGGTGACGATCGCGACTCCTCCACCCAGCTCCAAATCCATCCAAAAATTCCTTTCACCGAAGGACCAACACCGGCGACCCAAGACCCGCCAATGAGGATCGGCCAGTCAGCACGTTACTTTATTCAGATAGCGAGACTTTTTTGCCCACATTCGCGTCTCTTCAGAATTGCGGTGCGGCAGCTAACCTTATTTATTACAGGGACTTCGGCCTTTCATCTGAACCAATAGGCGAGCAGCCGCCCCGACAGCCCGGCTAAGCGACCCCATTTTAGCCTAACCTCATACTGTATGCTGGGCCTCGATCATGGTGGCAACCCGGCAAAACCCGTTCTGGCGAGGGAGCCTATGCAACAACCTGATGTCCGAGTCGCTGAGGCCAACAATTTCCCTGAAGAACAACCGGTGAAGGCAGATGCAATCAAAGCCCGGAATGCGAATGAATCTTCTGCGCCGGCTGCGGAGGATGGTCAAGCGAAGCCGCGCATACAGTCCGCGGTCCGGACGATCTCGATTTTGCTTGCGGTCGCCGACAGTCCCAATGGCCTGAAGGCCAAGGAGATCATGGAAAAGCTGGGGCTGTCACGCCAGGTGACCTACCACCTGATCCATACCATGCATGGTACCGGCATTATCAGGAAGAATGACAGCAACCGGTACGTGCTGGGCCTGGCCACAGTTTCTATCGCCGAAGGTTTTAGCCGGCAGTTGGCTCCCCCTGAACATCTTGCTCGCCGGGTGCGATCCATTGTCGCCGCGACGGGAGAAACCGCCTACGCAGGTGGCTGGCTGGATGGCGAAATTGTTGCCCTCGCCACCGCGCGCGGAGAATCTCCAGTAGGAGCGGCCCAGGTGCCCCAGGGTTACAGCGGATACGCCCATGCGCGAGCGGCGGGAAAGGTGCTTCTGGCCATGGTCGACCCTGCGACGCGCGAAGCGTATCTGGCAAAGCATCCTCTGGACGCCAGGACCAGCAAGACGATCACGGACCTCGACGAGCTCAAGAGGGAGTTCGAACAAATTCGATCGCAAGGGTATTCGATCGACCATGAGGAGTTTCATGAGGGTCTGCAGTGTCTCGCCGTGCCGGTGGAAGGGCTGGGGGGCAGGTTTGTGCTGGGAATTTCCGTCCCAAAGCAACGCTTTGAGGCAAATTTTGAGCGATATTTAGCGGCCTTGCTCAATGTCGCAAAGATCAATGGTTGATTGGGCCCCACCGATTGCCCTAAAACCGATTGCAAAATGGGTCCCTCGGGGACTCATTTTCGCCAGCATCTATTCACGCCAACGGCAAACAGCTCGGACCGGCTGGCTCGAAATATTTGTAGGTCAAAACGAACTCCTCGTGCCCTAAAGCTTCCGAGGCGGTTTGCCTGCCTTGAGCCGTCGCCAACAACGAACAATAGATCTCATGGCCCAATTCATCGAGCGTGGCTAAACCCTCAAGAATGCGGCCGGCATTGATGTCCATGTCGTCCGCCATGCGTCGATAAGTCTGTGGGTTGGCGCAGATTTTGATCACCGGTGAGATGGCCGAGCCTACGACACTTCCCCTCCCCGTGGAAAACAAAATCAGGTGCGAGCCACACGCGATCAGTTCCGCGATCTCCGCATTGTCGTTGATATTGGGAAAGCCGAAACGAACCGGCCCGTCCGGGACGATGTCGAGTAGATAGAGGCCGCCACTGGGAGGAATATCACCCGGCTTGAGGATGCCGGAAATTTTCGAGCTGCCGCTCTTGCTGTAAGCACCCATGGATTTTTCTTCCTGCGTAGTGAGGCCACCCTCGGCATTCCCCAATGCAAAACTGCCGTGTTCCAGGACCGCATAGTACCTCGCCGCCTTGGCCACCACCCCAATCAGCTCATCAGCCAACGCACCCGTTACCGCGCGTTGCGCCATAATGTGCTCACAGCCAATCAGCTCCCCCGTCTCTTCAAAGATGGCGGCTGCGTTTTGCGTAGTCAGCAAGTCAAACGCACGGCCAATTGCCGGGTTCGCGGTAATGCCACTGGTAGAATCCGAGCCTCCACAGACTGTGCCGATCACCAGCTCGCCCACATCCATCGCAGTGATGGGAGCCGGCTCCATGACTGCCAGGGTGGACTCGATCCACGCGCGCCCTTCTTCAATGGTCTTGCGCGTTCCGCCCACCTGCTGTATCACCAGCGTATCAACGGGTCTCCCACTTTGCCGGATAGCTTCTTCGAGGTTCGCCCGATCAAAGCTTTCGCAGCCCAAAGACACCAGCAACACCGCCCCCACATTCGGATGTGTACAGAGACTTGCCAGCATGCGCGAGGCATAGGCATTGGGGTAACAGCCTCCAAAACCAATCAGCTGTACTCCGCGGCCGGGAAACTGGTTCACCATTGACCGGGCGACGTGATGAGCACATTCCACCAGATAACATACAACAAGATAATTGCGGATACCCTTGCGGCCGTCTTGGCGAAGATACCCATAGAGCTTATGGTCGCCGGGCATGGCTATCTTCCTTTCGGAGAGAATAAGTCGCCAGGTAATTGCTCTTCATGTTATGGAGATGCACAAGCTCGCCTAACACTATATCTCGCGTGGCCGAACCTATCGAAACCCCATATTTTATTATGGATTCGTTAGTAGGTATGCTGCATCCAGCTATCTTGAAACCGAGCGGAATGTTATGCTCGATTACCACCGTATTCCCACAAATCTGCAGCGCTGTGCCGCGCGCGATGGAAGTTACCGCAGTGCAGACATTGTCCTTCGGGTTGAGAAACAGAAGACGCCGGTCGGTGATTGGCACGTCTAACATATGTCAAAGAATCCCATATTTGCGAAAAGCATCGGTGCTCGAAGAACCAGCCTCGATTGCTTTCCGTACAACCTTCTCTCCACGGGCCTTTTCGAGCGCGCGTGCGACGGCTTCTTCTTCGATGGCGCGAGGCACAGTAACGACGCCGTCCATGTCTCCAAAAATCAGGTCTCCCGGTTCGATGTGCACTCCCCCAATCTCAACCGGACACCGGTATGCCATGATCTTCGAACGGACGCCTGCGTCCTGCGCATAGCGGCCGCGGCTGAATACCGGCCAGTTCTGCTCCAGTATGCGCACGGTGTCGCGATGGTACCCATCAATGACTGCGCCGGCAGCGCCACGAACACGCGCCGTTGCGGTAAGGATCTCACCCCAGGCGGCGCAGTTCTGCGAGCCCCCCGTCGCAACGTAGACCTCGCCCGGAAGCAGTTGGTCGAGGGCTTCCGTCATGAGACCGAATGGATCTTTTTGCTGGCTCCATGTGTCGGCAATCTGGACCGGCATCGCCCGGCCGACCACACGCATGCTCTCCTTCATCGGTTGTATTGGTTGAGGCAGGAATTGGTGAGTATGGCCCAGGACGTCTAATACATCACCGAGGACCGCGGTGTAGAGATTCTCGGTAATGATGCGAAACAACTCGACTTCCGTCTGCACTCTCGAATCCCTCTCGGCAAGAGCCTCACTATAGGAGCCTCGCACCACCCTGTCAACGCAAGGATTGGACACTAAATCATCATATAGTTTGCATCGTGTCAGATGTAGATGTTTTCCTTGACAAGCCCAGATATCACACATATATAAGGATGCGGCTCAAATCCGAGAGTTATTTCGTCGGTTAGTTGGTTGAGGGCTCCGCTTCGTATGAGATCGAAGACTCGAAATATCTACGTCTGCTCTTTCATGTCGCTGTGCATCGTCGCCATCTTTCAAGGGCAGACTGCGAAGGATCCTGCATATGTGAATTGGAGCGATTATGGCGGAGGCCTGGATTCGATGTCCTACTCTCCTCTGCAACAGATCAACAAAAGCAACGTGGACCAACTGACCCAGGCCTGGTTTTTTCCTGTGCCGGGAACAAGCGCCAGATTCAGCTTTAGCCCGTTGATCGTGGACGGCAAGATGTACGTGCTCGGAAAAGGCGACGAGATTGTTTCGCTCGATGCGGTCACCGGTAAAGAGATTTGGTCTCACCCTACCCAAGGCACACCCACCGACCGAGGCATCAACTACTGGGAAAGCAAAGATCGCTCGGATCGCCGCCTCATCTTCTCGGCCGACAGTTATCTGCAGGAAATCGACGCCCGGACTGGCGAGAGCATCACTACTTTTGGCACGGACGGGCGGGTTAATTTGCGCGAGGGTCTGGGCCGGGATCCCAAAACCATTCCACAAATTCAAACCGGCACACCCGGGCATGTTTTCAAGAAGATGATCATCCTCGGCTCGGCGACCAGCGAGGCCTATGGTTCTCCTCCCGGCGACATTCGTGCTTTTGACGTGCTCACGGGCAAGTTGATTTGGAGCTTCCACACGATTCCGCATCCAGGCGAGTTCGGTTACGACACCTGGCCCAAGGACGCGTGGAAGTACGTGGGCGGAGTGAACACGTGGGGCGAATTCGCGATCGACGCAAAACGACGGATCGGATATTTTCCTCTGGGATCGCCTACCTATGACTACTGGGGCGGTGACCGCATCGGCAAGGGCTTGTTTGGAGATTGCCTCCTGGCGCTGGATTTGCGCACGGGCAAGCGGCTGTGGCATTTCCAGACCGTGCATCATGATTTGTGGGACTACGATCCGACGACCGCACCAAAGCTTTTGACCGTGCAGCACAATGGCAAGAAGGTCGATGTGGTTGCCCAGGCGACGAAATCAGGCTTTCTGTTTGTGTTTGACCGGGTGTCGGGAAAGCCTCTTTGGCCGATTGAAGAACGGCCTGTTCCCAAGAGCGATGCGCCGGGAGAAGAGTCGTGGCCGACGCAACCCGTTCCCACCAAGCCGCCGCCGTTCGCGCGCCAAAGCTTTTCCGCAGTGGACATCAATCCCTACGTCAGCGACGAAGATAAGGCACGCTTCCTGGAGATACTACGGAACACCAATAACCACGGCATCTTTACTCCCGGAAGCGCCAACAGCGATTCCATTCAGATCCCAGCCGACGACGGCGGCGCCAACTGGGGCAACAGCGCAGCGGATCCGAAGACGGGCGTGGTGTATTTGCGCACCGCGGATTCACCCGAGCGGAAATATAAACTGACGCAGAAACTTCCGCTGATGGTTCCCCCAGGGGCGACTCCCGAGACCCAAGGCCATGTGATCTTTTCTCAGCTATGCCAGGGATGTCATGGCCCAAACCGCTCTGGTGTGATGTCTCCCAAAGACATTGGGATCGACAAGTTCAAGAAGATTGTCACCGGCGGCGAAGGCGAGATGCCCGGCTTCTCCGACCTGCCCGCGCACTATCTGGATGCGCTGGCCGCATACATATCGAATCCATCTGCGGCTGCCCCGACGACGCCGCGAAGAGCCGGCGCCGGCGGCGGTATGGAACGGCTGCCACCGCCGCCAGGCATTACACGCTACTTTGGCAATTACGAAAACCGAATTCTCTCCAAGGACGGTCTTCCCGCCATCAGCCCGCCATGGACCTCGCTGGTGGCCATCGATCTGAACGACGGAGAGATTCGATGGAGGGTTCCACTGGGTGTTGTGCCCGGACTCGCAGCCAGAGGCATCAAAGACACTGGCTCGGCGAAGGTGACGCTGGCGTCAAACAGAACCGCGCCCCTGGTGACAGCCGGCGGCTTGGTTTTCGTGGCCAGCTGGGCCGACCGCACGATTCATGCCTTCGACAAAGACACTGGCAAACTGCTTTGGGAGAAGGAGCTTGCAGCAAATCCCGAAGGGCTGCCGTCAGTCTATGAAGTCGACGGCCGCCAATACATCGTCTTCTGTGCATCGGGGCATCCGCCGGAAACCGCGCTCGCCGAGGGATTCGCATGGAAAGCAGGCAAAGCCGAGGCGCAAGGCTACTACGTCTTTGCGTTACCTAAGCAGTAAGAAACATCGAGAGGATTGCAATGCGCTGCAGAATGCAGGAATTGGCTCGTAGTCACCCATCAACGGTGCGAGTGGGGACAAGCCTCCTCGTTCTGTTCGTCATTGTCCTCATTGGCCCCGGAATATTCGCGCAAACACAATCAAGCGATCCGAACAAGAACCCCAGCGGAGGCGAGAAGGCAGGCCCTGGCAGCTTCACGCAGCCGTCTATGTCCGTGCGGCCCGCGGATCGAGGCAGGCTGCGCACCAGTGCGGCCACGATATTAGGCTGGCGCCTCGGAGTACGAACGGATGCTTCCCTCACCTTCTGGGATGGCGTGCAGAAAGCCGACGCTGCCGGCCTTTCCGCAGTCGAAGGTGTGAACACGCAGAATGTCAGCGCGGACATTCCCAAACCCCTTGACTACCACCTGACTGACGACGAAGTCGCGAAGGTGAAAAACAGGCTCGATGAATTGCGCCTGCGCATGCCGGCGTACTTCCTCGCTGCGCTCCCGGGCGACGACAGCTCTCAACGCAAGGCATTCGAGTTTGCCAAGGAGCTCGGCGCGGACATGATCATTGTTCCGGCCGATCCACCATCGTTCGCTGCACTCGACAAGCTGGCGAACGACACGGGCATGAACGTGGCCGTCGTTAGCCAAAACACAGCCGCCGCCATGAACGCACTCGAACATCTCAGCAGCCACATTGGATTGCGTGTGCCTGTCGAGGAAGTACCGCAGGCAAAGGACCGGGTGCTTGCCGTTACCCTGCACAACGTCGCGGATGCGTCACCCTTCCTTCTGCAATTGAGCCGTCTCCAACCGCCCGCCATTCAAGCGGATTGGCCGCCGGCACACGACGGCGGCGCCAAACGGTCGGAAGGCAAGCCTTTATTTTTCTCGCTTGATCGTAAGCAGCCCGGCCTTGCGCAAGCAGCAGCAGCTTATGATCAAGCCGTTCTTCCCGCAATTGCCTGGCGCATCGATACGCTCTCCCGCATGCAGACCATCTCCACGCCTGACAAGCTCCCTGCCGATGTCAGGAAGAAAATCGATGCGGCTATTCCCAGGGAAGCCCTGGTAAAGCCAGAGCGGCCACGCAAACTTCTGGTTCTGGATTTATGTGTCGATGGCGGTTACTATCACGCTTCCATTCCAGACGGAAACCTCGCTCTCGAACTCATCGGCAAGTACACCGGCGCCTATGTACCTACCTTCAGCAACGACCTCGACAATCTGAAATACCCGAAGATCAAAGAATACGATGCGGTCTTCCTGAACAGCGTGGAGGGCGAGCTGTTCATTGACCCGGAGGTGATCGGCGGCCTGACGCGATTCGTCTCGGAAGGAGGTGGCGTGGCCGCACTGCATGCCGCAACATTTGCCAGCGTCGATGTACCGGCATACGGAGAGCTCATCGGCGCGCAGACAGGGGCGCACAAATACAACGGAGAGATGGGCACACTGCGGATTGACGATCCGGACAGCCCTCTCACCAAACAGTTTGAAGGCAAAGATTTCGACTACTTCGACGAGTTCTACCATTTTCTGCCCACCGGGCCATACTCGCGAGAAAAGCAACATATCCTGTTGAGCCTCGATCCGGCAAAAACTGAGCAGTCCGCCAACCGTTACACGACGCGGCCTGACAACGACTATGGGATGGTATGGATCAAAAGCTATGGCAAAGGGCGAGTCTTCACTTGCGCTTTAGGACACCGGCCGGAATTCTATGAGAATGCCAACATGATGCAGTTGCTTCTGGCGGCAACCCAGTTTGTCCTGGGCGACCTGAAAGCCGATACCACACCGAGCGCGCAGCTCACCAAGAAATGATGTTCAACCGTGATGCGTTTCCTGCTGCTACCTGCTTTTACCGGGATGCTTCTCGCCGCTAACGTTCGGTTGGCAGCGCAGGATATCGACTCCATCGTCACCTCGGCAAGCCGCAGCTCCGCGACCATCGCCGACGGGATCAAAGATCCTGCCGAGCGCGCCGCGTTTATCAACATCGCGAAGACCACTGACCCGCAAAAGCTGCTCGCCCTCACGCGGTCGTTTCTCGATAGCTATCCGCGGTCTGCATTCCTCGCGCCGGTGGCCGAGGGAGCAGCCCGTGCAAGCTTCGACCTTGGGCATTTGCAATCAGGCTTGGACTATGCCCGGTTCTCGCTCTCGTTGCTGCCTGAGAATCCACTGCTGTTGGTTGCGGTTGCCGATGTCCAGGCTGTTCTCCATGAGAACGAAGCAGCGATAGCCAGCGCTCGCGGTGCGCTCGATTACCTGGAACGCTTTGATCGCCCACTCAAGATTTCGGCGAAGGATTGGCCGGATACAAAGAAGCAGCAGCAGGCGACGGCGTGGTTCGTGATCGGGCGCGCACTGGTCAACGAAGCCCTTCAGGAAGCACCGAGTCTGAATCGAAAATCACTCCTGAACCAGGCAATCTCCGCGCTCAACCACGGCCGCGCTCTGGAGCCTGGCGATATGGAGATCGTCTACCTGCTCGGCGTCGCCCACGCATCAGCAAATGAATCTTCGCAGGCAGCGCTGGCGTTTGCTACGGTGTACCGGCAAAATACAGAACTCGCCGCGAAAGCGCGGGAACAATTGACGGCCATCTATCAGGCAGCCAAACCCGCAGGACAAAGCTTTGACGACTTTGCCGGCAACCTGGAGAAACAAGCAAGCCTTTCGCCGTCACCGCCAGCCGAGACTGAGGCCTCCACGACCAAACAACCCGGTTACGCGGGCTCTCAAGCTTGCAGCCGATGCCATGTCGATATTTACCGCCAATGGTCGCAGAGCGGCATGGCGAAGATGCTGCGGCCCTATTTGCCACAAAACGTGATCGGTGATTTCGAGAAGAAGAACGAGTTCTTCACCGGCGACGATATCCGCTACCGCGACGGCAAGCTGGAGATCACTCCCCATGACAATCGCGCTCTGTTTGCGCGCATGGTCATCCGCGGTGGCCGTCACTACTTCGACATCAAGGAATCAGACGGCCGGTGGCACTCCTATCCCGTCGACTACACCATCGGGTCCAAGTGGCAGCAGGCTTATGCCACCACACTGCCCAATGGACAGATCCACGTCTTTCCCATCCAGTACAGTGCGGTGGCGAAGCAATGGCTCAACTACTGGAAGATTATCGACGCCCCAGGCAGTGAGCGTGCCAACCCGCTTAACTGGGAGAAGCTCGATGGCGCCACCAGCTACCAATTGAATTGTGCCGGGTGCCATACCAGCCAACTGCGTAATACATTGGGCGGCGGCATGGCTATGGACGATGTTGTCTTTCGCGAACCGGGAATCAACTGCGAGATGTGCCACGGGCCGGCCGGCGCCCACGTGGAGGCAATGACCACCGGCAAGTTCTATGCCAAACAGCCTTTCGATCCACCGGTCGATTTCCGCCGCCTCACCAATCGCCAATTTGTCGCCATCTGCGCGCAGTGCCACATGCAGTCCAATGTGCACCTGGGCAACGCCCAGGGAGAGTTGAACTATTCCAGCAACGGCACGTTTTTTCTCAAGAATGCCGCGTTGCCGTTGGGCGAATTTACCCGCGGCGCCTTCTTCCGCGATGGCCGTTTTACGCAGGCTACGTTCATGGTCGAAGCACTGGAGCGTTCTCAATGCTTTCGCAAGGGCCAGGCCAGTTGCGGAACCTGCCACGATCCGCACGGACACGACGAGTCCTCCAACCTTACTTCGCTCAAATTCAAAGACCAACCCGACCGGATGTGTACCGGCTGCCACACTCAGTTTGAAGATAAAACGCAGGCTGCTGCACACTCCCATCATTTGATCGAGAGCGAGGCCAGCCGCTGTGTCTCCTGCCACATGCCCCGCATTGTGGATGGCATGCTGTTGCGCGTGCGTTCGCACCAGATCGACGATATCCCGAACGCAGAAATGACGATGCGCTTCGGCCAGCAAGACAGCCCGAACGCATGTTTGCTCTGCCACTCGGAGAAGACTCCGGAGTGGGTTCAGGGCCAATTGCGGGCCTGGAAACACAACCCAGGGAAAGGATAGAAGGAGAGTCAAACGACCTGCTTCCTTGATCAGGCAACAATCGACCGGGTGCCCCACATCTCGCTCGTTTTTCGCGAGATGTGGGATACCACAGCACTTCACGTGCAACTCTGTCGGTTGTCATTGGAAAGCGAGAGTGAGGCATCTGCTGTCCGCGCGGACTCCTGAGAGCCTGTCGAAGCGGCCACCCCAACCTGATCCACCCCGGACACCTCTCAATTGACATCACCAATTTCGAACGCCGATAATCCATTGTTTATCAACTTAGAAATGCAGGACCGGGGATTCATGTATCTACTTGCGCATGGCTCGCGAAGGAACTCGTTGCTGGTTGGTCTGCTGACCGTGTCTTCCCTCACCGCGAGCTCAGGCGCCCATGCGCAGCAGACACAGCCCACTCCTCCCATCTACGGCGGTAACCCACAGTCCCAGGAGTCGGGTTCGGCGACGGGCGGCGTGTTCGCGCCCGTACTCGACTCGGAGAAGAGGCCGATCACTGCGGGTGGCTTCGTCAAGACCGGGCCCATCGTCTTCCAGGATGTCTCAAAAAAAGGGGGCTTGACCGTCTGGCGCCACAGGATGGGAAACCCGGAGAAGAATTACATCCTGGAAACAACCGGTTCCGGCGTGGCCTTGCTGGACTACGACCACGATGGCTGGATCGATATCTACCTGGTGAACGGCTCGACCTACGAAGCAATGGATGGCAAGGCTGAGCCTCCACATGCTGCCCTCTTCCATAACAATCACGACGGCACTTTTACCAATGTTGCCGAGAAGGCTGGGGTAACCAACGGCCGCTGGGGCTACGGCGTGGCTGTGGGAGACTATGACAACGACGGCTGGCCGGATCTGTATGTGAGCAATTTCGGCAAGAACCGTCTCTTTCACAATAACCATGATGGGACGTTCACCGACGTTGCGGAACAAGCCGGAGTGACCCTCGGCAACTGGTCGAATGGAGCCACCTTTGGTGACTATGACGGTGACGGTAAGCTGGACCTGTTTGTCCCCGGCTACGTCCATTACGACTTGAAGAACCCTCCTCCTTCCGGAGCCGGCGACGCAGCCCATTCGTTCTGCCAATACCGCGGAGCCACCGTCATGTGCGGCCCTCGCGGCCTGCCCGGCGAGCCCGATCACCTGTTCCACAACAACGGCGATGGCACCTTCACCGACGTAAGCGAAAAAGCCGGCGTGAGTGACAAACGCCACTATTTCGGTTTCTCCTCGACTTTCGTCGACATCAATAACGACGGCAAACTTGACCTGATTGTGGCCAATGACTCGACGCCCAATTATCTCTACATCAACAAAGGCGATGGCACATTCCAGGATGCGAGCTTCTTCTCCGGCTTCGCTCTGAACCAGGAAGCTCGCGAGACTGCCTCGATGGGATTGGCCGTGGGGGATTACCTGAACAATGGCCTGGTCGATCTCTACACGACCACCTTTTCCGACGATTACAAAACCCTCTTCCGTAACGAAGGAGGAGGCAACTTCTCCGAGATCACCGAGCAGATGGGCATCGCCCAGGTGACCTATCCCTTCCTGAGCTGGGGCACCGAATTCATCGACTACGACAATGACGGATGGAAGGACATCATGTCGGTCAGCGGTCACGTCTACCCCCAGGTGGACAAGCATCACCTCGATTGGGGCATGACGTTTGCGGAGCGTCCTTTGCTGTTTCACAACCTCGACAAAGGCAAACGCTTCGAGCTGGTACCCGCGGTGGAAGGTACCGGGCTCGCCGATGTCATTCCGGGCCGTGGAGCAGCCTTCGGTGATCTGTTCAACGACGGAAAGGTCGACGTGGTCGTCAACTGCATCGACCACACCCCGGTCCTGCTTCGTAACGTGAATGGGGATACCAACCACTGGGTAGGCCTTTCCCTGATTGGCGGACCCAAGGGACCTCGCGATGCCATCGGAGCTGTCGTGTATCTCACTGCCGGCGGCATCCGTCAACGTGCGGATGTGATGAGCGGCGGCAGTTACGAATCCTCGAACGACCAGCGCCTTCACTTTGGGTTGGGGCAAGCGGCCAAGGTCGAGGCTGTCGAGATTCACTGGCCCAGCGGCTCCGTCGAAAAGGTTAGTTTGCCGGCGGTCGATCGATTCTTCATGATTGAAGAAGGCAAAGGAGTTGTGCCCAGCGTCTACGATGCCATGGCGAAGAATTCGTCCCCGGCGCGGGGGGCCAGTACGAGCCCCAAATGACCGCTTTGCATTCACAAACGGGCTGGATGGGTGTATACCAGTTCCCAGGCCTCCCCGCGCCTGTCATCCTCTGGAGGAATAGAGAGTGAAGACCTTATTCCTGCGCGGGCTTCTGATGGTATCCGTCGTCGCCGCGGCCCTTTGTTTTGCAAAGGCCACCATCAAGGCCGCCTCCAACGAGGACCCTGCCCGCAAGGAATACGCCGATAAGATTCGTGCTACCTACAATTACCGGTTTGGCAAAGACCACCCTTCCACGCCTGGCAATGCGACGATGGAAGACGACGACTTTGTTCAACCGGGCGCCTTCCCGGACGCAAAGTACTGCGGGCATTGTCATCAGGAAGCGCTCCACCAATGGCGGCAGGCCCTGCATTCGAATTCCTTCCGCACGCCGTTTTACCGCACCAGTGTAAATATCCTGATTCGAACGAAAGGCATTGAGTTCTCCCGCCACTGCGATAGCTGCCACAACCCGATTGCCGTATTGTCCGGCGCCCTGACCCAGGACTCGCAAGTGGACCGCAGCTTCGATAAAGACGGTCTCACCTGCACCACGTGTCACTCCATTGAGAGCTTGAAGTCGACCAATGGTAATGGCGGCTTTGTCATGGCGATTCCCGCAGTGATGGTGGACGAAAACGGCCATCGCATTCCGGGCGAAGTTCCGTATGACGAGATCATGAAGTACCCCAAGCGCCACGATATGGCCATCATGAAGCCCTTCTACCGGACACCCGAATTCTGCGCCGCTTGCCACAAGGCCAATTTGCCCGACACGCTGAACGACTACAAATTTATCCGCGCCTTTACCACCTACGACGAATGGCAGCAATCCAAGTTCTCGCAGCAAAATCCGCTGACCTTTTACACCGCCGACTTCACTACCTGCCAGGGCTGCCACATGAAACGAGCGGCCAATACCCTTCCTGAGCCGGGTGCAAAAAACGGCACCTTTGCTTCGCATAGCTGGCCGGCGGGAAACACGGCTGTTCCCTTCTATTACGGGTTTGATGAACAACTAAAAAAGACAACCGATTTCCTGAAAGCTGGAAACTATCTGAACGTGGACATTTTTGCGCTCCAGAAGGCCAACGATGACAAGATCATTGGACCGCTCGGTTCCGTCCCTTTTAACCTCGACCCGAATGAAGTGGTGCAAGCCCTGGTGGTGATCCAGAACAAAAACATCGGCCACTCACTGATTCCGGAAGTGCGCGATCTCTACGAGGCCTGGGTCGAGTTCACCGCCAGGGACGCTACAGGTAAGGAGATCTATCACAGTGGCTTTATCAAGCCCGATGGCGCGCTGGACGAACGGGCACACAGTTTCACCAACCGGCCTGTCAACGTCGACGGCGGATTCGTCGATAATCACAAAGTCTGGACTATCCACTCGGTAGCCTACGACAACTCTGTCCAGGCAGGCAGATCGGTGTTAGTGCGCTACCAGTTCCGGCTGCCGTCTGACTTGAAGGGCCCCATCACCATTACCGCGAAAGTGAACTACCGGCATCTTCGCCAGAGCTATCTGAACAACATTTTTGGCCCCGATCATCCGGCCTATCCAATCGTGGAGATTGCATCGCGGAGCCGTGTTTTGCATTCCGGCGAGAATCGTCCTTGCCCGCCTGAAGCCGGCGACAACCCCGACTGGATGCGCTGGAACAATCTGGGCATTGCGTATCTCGACCAGGCGCAATACTACGACGCGGTGCGCGCGTTTACTGAAGTAGCCAAACTAAGACCGGACTACGCCGATGCCTATACCAACGTCGCTTTGGCAGAAATTCAGTGGGAGAAATACGATTCTGCCCGCGCCAGCATTACACGCGCCCTGGCTGTGAGCCCGGATAACCCGCGCGCCCTCTACTACCTTGCCCAGTTACAAAGACGGGCCGGTGAGTACGACGCCGAGATCGCCAACTTGAAAAAAGTGGCCGAGCAATTCCCTGCTTCGCGCGATGCCCGGCGCGATCTTGGCCTCGCCTATTACCGGCGGCGCGACTATCCGGCGGCCAGAATACAGTTTGAAGCGGTGCAGCAGATCGACCCGGACGATCTGAGTGCCCACTACAACCTGTCGATCATCTACCGGCGTATGGACATGGAACAGAAGGCCGCGGAGCAACAAGCCGAGTTCATTACCAAGAAGTTCGACCCTGGAGCCCCCACGTACTCCTTCGACTTCCTGCGCCAGCACCCGGAGATATCGATCGAGAGTATTCCCCAGCATGTGCATACCGATCTTCCTTACGAAGCTAAGCCATCCCACGCGGGAGCTCAGTAGCGCGATTCACTGCCCGAATGAGATATCTCACGCTAGCTCTCTTTGCGCTTCTGGCTCCAAGGCCCGCACTCTGCCAGGCGAGCCCTGGCTGTCCCTGGCTCAACCTCGCCACCGCCTCCGGAGTTCTCAGGAGCAGCGAGAACGGAAGTATGGCGACCTTGTCCCAGGGCAGCAAGGAGGTCTGCACGTTCCTCTACCACGACGCAACCACATCGCGTGAGCTGCGCATCACCACGGAAGAGGTGCAGGACCCAAAGCAGGCCATGACGCGCTACAAGGCCCGTTGCAGCGGCAAAGTGTTGCCTTTAAGGGCGATTGGCAATGAGGCGGTGATGTGTGCAGCGGCCATCCAAGGCCAAGCCGAGACAGAGCAAGTGATTGGCCGCGTGCGCGACCAGATCTTTACCGTCGCCATCACCACCAGCGTTCGGAACGATCCCTCCATGTCTGGTGACGCGCTCAAGGAGAAAACCAGAAACGTAGCGGAGCAAGTAGCTGGCGCGCTCTTCTGATCGCCCGCGAAATCGACCTTGTCAACCAAGGTCTTTGGATCTGGGAGAGGGTCTCGTGCTTTGTTCCCACCACAACGTGAGGATCGGCAGCGCGCTCGTCAGAGCGCGGGCTTTGCTGGATGCCACAAGCGTGAGGTGGTGTCTTTTTCGTATCCTTTGCCGTTGGGAAAGCTGACCAGTTCAAACTGCATGCCCCACGGCGAAAGGAAATAAATCCACGTCTGCCCCGCATTGGGCCCGGCGGTTCTGACGGTTGGCTTGCCCAGAAGCTGAACACCTTTGGCGGAAAGATAAGCCACTGCAGCGTCGAAATCATCCACGTAGAAAGCCAGATGATGGCCACCGACATCGCTGTTTTTGGGCGGAGTTAGATTTTGATCGGGTGCCTCGTACTGAAAAATCTCAAAGTTCGGACCGAACTTGCAGCGGAAGAAACGCAGCCTGCGCATCACCGTTCTGGGGTGAACGTTGAGATGTTTTTCCATCCAGTCATCTTCCGCAACAAAGGGGCCCAGCTCAAACATGTATTCGCACCCGATGACGTCGACAAAAAATCTGGTCGCTGCTTCCAGGTCGGGCACGGTGAAGCCTACATGCTCTGTTCCTCGCAGGCCAGGAATGCCTGAAGCAGGCTGGATACTGGGTTTGGATGACAAAGTGACCTCCGGTGTGTGTCCTGTTCCGCGAAGATGTTTGGCGCAAGCCTTGATGGAAGGTCGTTTATATCATAATGTTCTTTCAGACAACAATGCATCGGTCATCGAGGTAGCAAGAGCTTGCAGATCACAAAAGTGCAAATCGCGGAGTGCGGTATACCCCTTCCCTACATTCTGCGTTTAGGTCCGGTTGAGATTCGCACACGGGACTATGTGCTTCTTCGCTTGGAAACCGACGCAGGTGTATGCGGCGAAGCAGTGGGCTATCCGCGAGGGACCCCTCTGTTCGATACCTTGAGCAGCATGGCGCGCCGCATCCTGGGCAAAGACGTTCGCATGCGGCGGCAGATGATGTTTAACCTCGAGTACTCCAATGTTCCCGCGCGCGCAGGACTGACGCGCGGCCTTAGCCTGATCGATATTGCGTTGTGGGATATCGCCACGAAGCGGGCAGGACAGCCACTGTTCCAGTTTCTCGGCGGTCTGCGTACAGCGGCTGACGTGACCACCGTGGCCGGCTACTACGTTGATCAACGCGGGATTGGGGACGTCGTGAAAGAGGTGGGTCTGCTTGAGGATGCCGGCTGCAAACGGGTAAAGATCATGCTGAAGGGCGACGACCGCGACTTCGATAAGAAATATGCTTCGGCGGTAGCAGAGAAAATGCCGGGAAGAGTGGCAGCGGACGCTCATTGGACCTGGAGCACATTGACCGAGGCCAAGAGAGCCTGCCTTGACATCGATGAATTGGGTCTGAACTTCCTCGAAGATCCTTTTGCCGCTTCCGACATACGGCTGACGCACCAGATACGCAATGAACTGACCACTCCCATCGCGGCCGGCGAGGATGTGTTTGGAGCAGGAGTCGTCGCCGACCTGGTGAGCGGTATCGACCTGCTGCGTGTGGATGCCACGACGGTGGGGGGAATTACCGGCGCCATCGAAGCCATCCATCTCGCCGCGGCGGCCGGCAGGACTGTATTCCCCCACGTCTTTGCGCCGCTGCATGTTCATCTTGCCTGCGCATTCCCCAATGTCGAAGCAGTCGAATGGATCACGCAGGAGAGCGGCGCCGACCCCTTGGATCAGTTCCTACAAAACATCCCATCTATCGAGCGCGGACAGATGAGCCCAAGCGAAGAGCCGGGCATCGGTATCTCCATCGATTGGAGTAGAGTCGAGAAACTGTCACGAAGGAACGCTGTGATTAGCGAAAGTTGAGCAAGTTATGCCCGGGCTTCAGTGGGAAGTCTGTGCCGCGGGCAGAGTTCTCTTCACACCCGCGTTGCCCGCGGCTAACTCATTCGCTACCGCGAGAATTTGTAGTGTCTCCGCATCATCCGCGTCGAGCGAAAGAATATCGCGCAGGCGGCGAATAGCCTCTTCTGCCTTTCCCGTCTTGCAGAGAATAAGAGCCGCGTTACGCTGGAACACCAGATTGGAAACATCTGTCTTCGCGGCCTGGTCGAAATGGTCCAGCGCGCCGGCAAGGTCGCCTTTCTTTTCCAACTCAACGCCGGTGTTGTTTAAGACCATTGCTTTCGTCTCGCTGTCCGCTTCGGCGTGGGTGCTGGCGAGCAAATCCTCCAAATCTTTTTGCAGACGCGGTGCGTTGACCGCGTCGCCCTTGAGGCTGTAAATCCGGTACAGCCGGTAGGTAACTTCCCGATCGCTCGGCATCAGGCGATGGGCCGTTTCAAACTCGCTGATGGCCTTATCCTGGTTGCCGGAATCCTGATACAGCTTTCCGAGAAGCGCATGCGAAATTTCATTTTCCGAATCTAAACTCACCGCTTTCTCGAGCGTCGTCCTGCTTTCCTCGGAGCGGTTAAGCGAGAACAGAGCCTCTCCAATGGCCGCGTATGCCTCGGCCCAATCTGGCTCGAGCTCCAGCGTTTTACGGTAGGAATCGATGGTGTCCTGCCACTTTTTCTGGTAGTAGGCGTCACGGGCTTTCAGCCGCCAAAGGTCGAGAGGAGAGGCGCTCTGTGGACCCTTGCTCTCCAGTTCCAGATTTACCTGCTTTTCCGATTCGCCGTACCTCTTCGCTCGCGCCAGCACGAGCGCGTAGTTATATCGAGCTCCCGGCAGGTTGGGATCAAGCTTGAGCGCGGCAGAAAGGCGCTCCAACGCCCGATCCAAATTGTCAAAACTGGCGTATGCCAAGCCCGAAGATAAGTAATACGGGGCATACTTTGGGCGCAACGCAATGGCCTGTTCAAACTCGACCGCGGATTCGATTGGCTTGGACAACAGCGCCAGACAAATTCCTTTCAATGCGTGAATGTCACTCGCGTTGGCTCCGTGAGGATCGGCCTGCTGAAGAACAGTGAGGGCGCTTTGTGGATCGCCACCCTGAACAAGTTTCTTCGCTTGATCCAGAAGCGCCGATTGACTCGAGGAAGCGCCGCTTACAAACCGCGCCTTCGGCGGATTTTGCGCAGAGCCAGTCGCGGGCAAAAGGATTTGGCCCGCTGCGAGGGCAGCAAGCAACAGAGCAGTGCAGTGGTGGGCCCCGTTTTGCATGCAGATGACTTGACCATTTTAGCGACCAAACGCCCTCAAAGGGCCCTCGCCCTGTTGCGCTCCAACGCTACCTCGCTAACCCAACTTGATGGCAAATCCCGCCTAGCGGGACGATAAGTATCATATAGTTATATATTGCTCAGAGTAAGATATTTTTGTGTTGACAAACTCTTTTCCAGGCACCTATACAGGACGGCGTCACAATCCCGGAGTTTAAGTCGTAGCCGTTGCCCAGGAGGCGTTGTGGGAAATCTATTCAGGGCCACTGAGGTTGAGAGTTTGCTTTCGCCGCGCTATTCACCCAAAGCCGGCCACTATCGTCGAATCACGATGCGGGTCTCCGCCTGCATCGTGATGCTCATTGCCTTCTGCGCTGCCGGTCACTCGCAGACGGCAACGGGGCAGTTCAACGGCCACGTATTCGACCAGAACGGGGCCGTGGTTCCGGGCGCCAAGGTAACCTTGGTCGACGTCCAAACAAACCTGAGCCGAAGCACGCAGACGAATGGCGAAGGTTTATACGAATTCCCGCTTCTGCCGCCAGGAAATTACAAAATCACCGCGGCGGAGACCGGCTTTCAAGAGGCTGTTAGCCCTGATCTGAAACTCGACGTCAACCAGACTTCCACCCAGGACTTTCACCTCCAAGTGGGAGCCGCGTCGCAGACGGTCAATGTCACGGCGTCGGCTGAATTGCTGCAAGCGTCCTCGAGCGAACTGGGCGCTGTGATCGAACAGCGTTCGGTGAATGAGCTTCCGCTGAACGGGAGAAACTTCACCGCGCTGCTCACCCTGGCACCTGGTGTCAACACGGTGAACTACTCGCAAAACAATACTCTCAACGCCGCGGCGGCCCCGCCCGGTATTCCCGGGTCCACTTTTGTTTTCCCTTCGATACAGGGCCAGTGGAATCGTGAGAGCCTTTATTTTCAGGATGGCCTCAGCAACACGGCCGTCAACCGCAGCTCGTACGACGTTCCGCCGATTGTCGACGCGGTGCAGGAATTCAAGATTCAATCGCATAACGATGTGGCCGAGTTTGGGGGCGTCCTTGGTGGGGTGGTCAATATCGTCACCAAGTCAGGCACGAATTCCTACCATGGGGCAGCGTGGGAATATTTGCGCAACAATGCTTTCGATTCCCGTAATCCCTTTACAGACTTCCACGGCAACACGCCCGCGGCGCCCGCCGCATTTCGCCAGAACGAATTCGGAGCGGATCTTGGCGGTCCCGTCCGGATCCCGAAACTCTACAACGGAATGAACAAGACGTTCTTTTATTTCGCGTGGGAAAGCTGGAGATATTCGAAAGCGGCCGGACTCAGCTACGTCTCGCCCACGACGGCGGAGTTAGCCGGCGATTTCAGCGATGCCTCCATCGTGAACAACTTGAATGTGCCGGCGCTTCTTTACAATCCGTTTGAGACCAGCGGAACCCCGGGAAACTATACGCGGCCGCTGCTAGGCGGCGATGGCCACCACATCCCTGCAAATATGATCGATCAAGGGAATCAGACCTTTCTAAAAACCTATAGCGATACCCCTAACTTCACTCCTAGCACACCAGGCGGCCCCAATACGATTCTGAATTCAGTGGGTGTGAACAACGCCGACCAGTACAACGGGCGAATCGATCAGAACTTCGGCGCAAAGAACACGATTTTCTTTCGCTATAGCCTGATCAGCGTGAGCATTTCAAGCCCTCAATCGTTCCATCTGACTTCCCTTACAACCACGACGAATCGAAATTTTGGTGGTGGTTACACCCATGTGTTCTCCCCGACTGTCATCCTCGACGGCCGAGTGGGACGTTCAGGGAGATTCGGCGCAACATCTGGCGGAGTTCCTCTCGGTGGCGTACCACGCCAGGGCTTTCCCGCAATCGAGCCGAACTATGGAAACGTGACCTTTGCCTACACCTCGTCATCGGCTGTCGGCCAATCGGGTTTGGCGTCAGCGTACAACAACGTCGCCGATGCGGGTCCCACGTCTGTTGGAGGGTCCCAGGCGGATACGAACTACGCCGCGAATATCACGTGGCTCCATGGGAATCACCAGATACGCTTCGGATTTGAACAGATCATTTTCGGCCAGCAAACCGGGCCGCTGTCAAAGAACTACGGGACCGGAACTTTTAACTACGCTACTCCGGAAACAGCGGACCCGCAAAATGCCGGTAGCACAGGAAATCCGCTGGCCGGCGCTCTTTTAGGCGTTCCGGACAATGGCCGCTTTAACCGGCCTTCCTTCTCCGCCACTCGATTTGAAGCGAGCGGAGCATATATCCAGGATTCCTGGAAGGTGACACCGCGCCTGACGATCAATGGGGGGTTGCGTTGGGATGGGCAGTCCTCGCCCCATTTGTTGAACGGAACGACCGCAGGAATGCTTGACCCGAACACCGGTAACTGGATTATCTCGGGGGGAAAGCTGCCTCCTCCCTGCGATCCAACCGCGGGAGTCTATGCGCCTTGCATCCCATCGGCGGACCCTGCCACCAACGCGATCCTTGCTGCGCATGTGGTTCCTGCTGCGAATCCGAACCTGGGCCCGGACCCGGTGTACACCAACTTCGGGCCCCGCCTCGGTGTCGCTTTCAAGCTGGATAACTCGACGGTGATCAGGGGTGGTTACGGTTTGATCTTTGACACGACACAAGGTTCGGTGCAGACGGTGAATGACCGCCTCAATGCGTGGCCTTCCAACTTTTCTCTCCCGTTGGTCTTTAACGTGATCGGACAGCCGGTCGACACCATGGCGCAGATTACTCCTACGCTGGCGAACGCCAAGGCATTGCCTGCTGTTACGACGCCCTTCCAGCAGTTTGGATGGTATTACGATCCGCATATGAAGACTGCCTATTCTCATCAGTTCAATGTGGACATACAGCGACAGATCAGCAACAGCCTGGTGGCCTCGATTTCGTATGTGGGCAGCATCAACCGGCGGTTGCAGCTAACGGGCCTGGACAACAATTCGCCAGTTCCGGGCGAGGCCGGTGCTAACCGTCCATTTCCCTGGTCGGGCACGGCGCTCGAAGCAACGGCTCGGGGCACCTCCAACTACAACGCAATGCAAGTGAGGGTGGACAAGCGCATGTCCTCGGGGCTGGCCTTTGGGACTGGTTATACATGGTCGAAGTCGATGGACAATGGCGGGAGCGGCTTCTATGGCGTCGAGAACGGTCCACAAAGTTATTCGACGATGCAGAACTACAACGATCTGAAAGCCGACTATGGGATATCAGGAAACAGCATCACCAATATCGTCTATGGCTGGGGTCTGTATGAGCTGCCCTTTGGCAAAGACAAGCCGTATTTGAACCAGGGTTTTGCTTCTTATATCGTCGGTGGTTGGCAGGCGAACATCAACTTATCGGCTCACTCCGGACCTCCCCTGGGCTTTCCTGACGCAGGGCGCGATCCAGCCAACATTGGCAATACGGGTACTTATAACTATGACCGCGCCAATCTGATCGGAAACCCCAAGGTCAGCCACCCCACCAAGAAGATGGCATTTAACACAGCGGCATTTGCGCATCCGGTGAACCAATATGGCAATTCCGGCAGAGGCATCGTACATGGCATGCCGTATGACAATTTCGACTTTTCACTGATGAAGCAATTGCCGATTACGGAAAGAGCGGCGCTGCAATTTCGGGCGGAGTTTTTCAATGTGTTCAACATCCAAAACTATGGCTTACCGAACACTACATTTGGGGGGAGCGGGTTTGGGGTTATTACGAATCTCACTGCGGGTGCAACTCCGCGGCAGATTCAGTTCAGCCTTCGGGCTAGTTTTTAAAGTGTTCCAGGCTTGTGGGTCGTTGAGAGTTGTGCAGTGGGGTTTACGGTCTAGAAACATGTTTCCAGGAAAGGCCTGTAGAACCGCAGATCCCTCGGCTTCGCTTGATGACAAGGAGAGGGGTGGCGTTTCCATCCCACAGTGGCTGCTGGTGGAGTGAACTGCAGATCCCTCCCCTCCGCTTCGCTTCGGTCCCACGGCACGCCGGGGCAGGCGGGATGACAAGGAGAGGGCGATGGGTTCCAAAAAGTGTGGTTGCCGGACCGATAATTTTTTTCATCAACTACGGCCCACCAACACTCGGGATGACAAAGGAAAGGTGAATGGCTTTATAGAGAATGGTTGCGCACCCACGGGCTGATGCTGGCCGCAAGTTATACGTTTTCGCTGAAAAGCTGAGAGGAAAAGACTGTTCCCATGAACCTTAGGAAAGTATCGCGCCGGGATTTGATGTTTGGGGCCGCCTCTACGGTGGCGGCAAGCGCTCTGCCTCTGAAGGCATTTCAAACTCCGGCTCCTGCCGATGGCGCGCCGCCCACACAGCAGCCTTATCCCGGCTCAACCCGGGCTAGCTGGATGCAGGATCCGCGTTACCGCTGGGGCGTCATGACGCACTATCTCGCGGATTGGCAAGCGCGCTCTCACCAGCTCGAGATGAACCCAGGTCTCTGGAACAAACTCGTGGACGGTTTCGATGTTGAGGGTATGGCCAAACGCCTGGAATCCGTCGGCGCCGGCCATTATCAGATCAGCATCGGCCAGAACTCCGGCTACTACCTTTCTCCGAACGCCGCGTACGACAAAATCACGGGCATCCAACCGACCAAGTGTTCCCATCGGGACCTGGTGGCGGATTTCTACGAGCCCCTACGGCAGCGCGATATCAAGCTCATGGTTTATCTGCCGTCCGGTGCACCGGGTCAGGACAAAACCGCCATCGCGGCGCTCGAGTGGATAAACGGCCCTTACCCCAACAAAAATTTTCAACGCAAATGGGAACGCGTGATCGCGGAGTGGTCCGGCCGGTGGGGGCAAAAAGTAGTTGGCTGGTGGTTCGACGGTTGCTACTTCCCTAACTCGATGTATCGCTCGGCCGATGCGCCCAATTTCGCCAGCTTCGCTGCCGCCGCCCGTGCCGGCAACCCGGAATCCAGTGTCGCGTTCAACCCCGGGGTAGTCCTGCGCATCATCTCCATGAGCCCAGACGAAGACTTTACCGCTGGAGAAATTAACAACCCGGCATTGCTCACGGTGCGCCGTGAGCTTACGGGCCGCATGGACGGTACGCAAATTCACATGCTTAGTTTTCTCGGGGAAACCTGGGGCATGGGCAAGCCGCGCTTCACCACGGAGCAAATTATCGCCTTCACGAAGGAAATGACAGACCTCGGCGGATCTGTGACGTGGGACGTTCCGGTCGAACTTGACGGAACCATCACACAACCCTTCCTCGATCAACTGGCTGCTTTGGGCAAGGCGCTTCCGAAGAAGACCGCGACAGGATAGAGCGGCCCACTGGCTAAACCATTGTGGGGATAGAGATAAGGCGAAGTCCCGGCCTAACCCTACCTCACTGGTGGGGAAGTGCCATTTCATCATATAGTTGTCGTTTGCTCAGAGTAAGATATTTTTTCTTGACAATCCTCTCCTGGGACACCTATACAGGACAGCGTCGCAAACCACAGGTTTTCTCCGTTCAGACCGCCTGTTCCCGGCTGGCAGGAGAGGCAGGTGGCGAATGCAACATGAGAGCAATGATGATCCCGCTGCCACGCTCTCCAAAGAATGTAGTGTGCACAAAGATTTTCAGGGTCACCTGTTTTGGGCTTAAAGCCTAGGAGGCAGTTGTGGGAAATTTTCTATCGAAAGCCATTACAGTCGGGAACACGCATTCCCGGTGCTATCCATTCAAAGCCAGTTACACACGAATCAGCATGCCCATTCTGGTGTGCCTCGTGATGTTCATTACGTTCTGCGCCCTCGCGCACGCGCAGACTGTCGACGGCCAATTCAACGGCCATGTCTACGATCAGAATGGCGCGATCGTGGCCGATGCCAATGTCTCCCTGGAAGATACGGCGACGCACCAGACCCGCACGACCAAGACGAATGGCGAAGGCCTGTACCAGTTTCCCCTGGTCCCGCCCGGAACGTATAACCTCACGGTCACTCAAACGGGTTTCGATACAGCCACGAGCGCCGGTCTCAAACTAGATGTGAACCAGATCCTCACGCAGGATTTCAAGCTCGCAGTGGGCGCCACATCCCAGACGGTCAACGTGACGGCGACCGCCGAGATGCTCCAGGCTTCCACGGCTAACCTTGGCGCCGTGGTCGAGCAGAAGACAGTGAACGAATTGCCGCTCAATGGCAGAAGTTTCTCTGCCCTGCTGACCCTGACTCCGGGATCGAATCCGGTCAACCAATCGCAAAACAGCACGGTCGGCTACGGTACCGGCTTTGGACCTCCAGGCATTCCGGGCTCGACCTTCGTTTTTCCCTCAACCCAGGGTCAATGGAATCGCGAAAATCTCTATTATCTGGACGGGATCATCAACACGGCGGCGTTTGCCAGCACTTATGACCTGCCGCCAATCGCGGACACGATCCAGGAATTCAAGGTTCAATCGCATAACGACCAAGCCGAATATGGCAGCGTTCTCGGCGGAGTGGTTAACGTTGTCAGCAAATCCGGAACCAATAACTTTCACGGCGCGCTTTGGGAGTACCTGCGGAATAACGCGTTTGACTCGCGGAATCCCTTCACTGATTTCAAGTCGAACAAGCCGGCCCCACCGGCGTCGTTCCGGCAAAACGAGTATGGCGGCGACTTCGGTGGTCCAGTCTGGATCCCCAAGCTCTACAACGGGAAGAATAAGACGTTCTTCTTCGTGGCCTATGAAGGCTGGCGATACCAGAAAGCAGTCGCATCTACCTACATCTCGCCGACGCCCGCGGAGTTATCCGGCGATTTCACGAATTCGTCCGTTGTCACCAGCACCGGCGCTCCTGCCCTTCTCTACGACCCTTTCACCACCACCGGTACGCCCGGAAATTACCATCGTAATTTGCTTGGCAACGGGCATGTTATTCCCCAGAGCATGATCAACCAGGGTGTGCTGACATTTTTGAAGGGTTACAGCGACGCGCCGAACTTTACGCCAGCCACGCCGGGCGGACCGAACACGATTTTGAACGCTGTCGGTACAAACAATGCCAATGAGTTCACGGGACGAGTCGATCACAATTTCAGAGGCACCAACACGGTTTTCTTCCGCTACAGCTTTCTCGATGGAACCGCCGTCAACCCGAACTCGAGTCATGCAGCGAGTTCCTCAACCGCGGATAACAGAAACTTTGGCGGGGGGTATACCCATACTTTCCGACCGAATCTCCTTCTTGACGCGGCGCTTGGGTATTCGGGAAGATTCAGCGCGGTGACGTCTACGGTTTTTAACAGTGTTCCCAGCGGCGCCAACGACATCTTCACGGATGTGCAAAAGGTCTACGGTTTTCAGAACTTCGGTTACTCTGCACCGACAGCTGCAACCGGGTACGGCGGGATCGGCGGCAGCGGACCAGCGGGGTCGGAAAGCCACGAATTGAACTTCGCGGTAAATATGACCTGGATTCACGGGAACCACCAAGTGCGCTTTGGATTCCAGGAACAGATACCTGAGATGACCCAGGGGCTTTCCGGCGGGCACTTTGGGGGCGCAACGTTCACTTTCAACCCTGCGGAAACAGCCGACCCGCTAAATGCTTCGGCAACAGGGAATTCCATGGCGAGCGCCCTGATTGGCGTGCCGGACAATGGGCGCTTTCAAGCAGAAGTGAATGCCGTCCGGGTAGTTGCTCCCTCGGCTTACATCCAGGATGCCTGGAAAGTCACACCGCGGTTAACCCTCAATCTCGGATTGCGCTGGGACGGCGAGTCTTCCCCGCACCTGCTGAACGGAACGACCGCAGCCATGCTTGATCCGAACACCGGAAACTGGGTTGTTTCGGGCGGCAAATTGCCGCCACCCTGCGACGTCACCAAGGGCGTCTACGCTCCCTGCATCCCGTCGACTACCCCAGCAAATAACGCAATCATTGCCGCCCACGTCACCGTAGCCGCCAATCCGAATCTTGGGCCTGACGCCAGCTACACAGACGTGGGACCGCACATCGGCGTTGCGTACAAGGTCGATAACAACACCGTCGTTCGAGGTGGCTATGCCCTGGTGTTCGATAATTCGATCAGCACCATCCAGACGGTGAGAGACCGGCTGTTAGCGTGGCCTTCCAATGCTTCGCTTCCCCTGGTGTTCAACGTCATCGGGCAGCCGATCCAGACGATTGACCAGATCACCCCAACCATTTCGCAAACCAAGGCTTTGCCCACAGTGGCGACGCCATTTAATCAATTTGGCTGGTATTACGATCCGCATTTGAAAAATCCTTATTCCCACACGTTCAACGTCGAAGTCCAACGGCAGGTGAATGCCAGCCTGGTGGCGACGGTCGGATACGTGGGGGCCATCGACAGAGACCAGCCGATCACGGGCTTGGCCAACAACTCTCCTGAGCCCGGCGGTCAGGGACTGGATCGTCCGTTCCCCTGGTCGGGAACGGCATTGGAAGGTACCTCGCGCGGCTATGCTAATTACAACTCTCTGCAGGTAAAGGTCGACAAGCGCGCCAGCAATGGACTTAACTTCGGAACCGGCTTTACCTGGTCCAAGGCAATGGATGCCGGTGGAAGCGGTTTCTACGGCGTGGAGAACGGCCCGCAGGGCTACTCGGCCTATCAAAACTACAACGATCTGCAGGCTGACTACGGTATCTCCGGGAATAGCATCAAGTTGCTCTGGTACGGCTATGGCCTTTACGAATTGCCCTTTGGACCCGGAAAGCCCTACCTCAACCACGGTATCGGCGGAGCAATTCTAGGCGGCTGGCAGACCAACCTCATCGCCTCCGCGCGCTCCGGAGTTCCGCTCGGCTTCCCTGACTCTGGAAAAGACCCAGCGGGCATCGGTAACACGGGCACGTACAATTATGGCCGTGCCAATTTAACCGGTAATCCCAAACTTGGCCATCCGACAAAGAGTAAGTATTTCAACACCGCGGTGTTCGCTCACCCGGTCAATCAATACGGCACCTCCGGACGCGGTGTCATCACAGGCCCGAATTACGACAACTTCGACTTTTCACTGATTAAAAACATACCCATCCGTGAAGAAATTAGCTTCCAGTTCCGGGCGGAATTCTTCAATGTCTTCAATATCCAGAACTACAACACACCGGGGGTGACTTACGGAGGAACTGGCTTCGGCGTCATCAGCTCGCTGGCTTCTGGAGCTACGCCGCGGCAAATACAGTTCGCTGGAAGGATTCACTTCTAACCGACTTCAATGAATTTGCTGTCTATTGCCTCCAGGTCGCATCCGGAGTTTTCCAAGTCTCCAGATGCGACCTTCTTCTTAACTTCTTAACAAGAAAGGAAGGTAACGTTCGACTATTGCCTAGCATCGTCTTAACAACAATAATTGAGGCAGATAACAAAACGCGAACCAGGACCCTCCCTATGGTCGTTGGTCGGCGTAACAAACCATTCAGTGCCTATGAGAGCTGGAATGAATGGCTGAGGACTGACTAATGACTGCTTCCGTCTCAGGTGTTGCGACCCATGTGGCCAAAGATGATCACGCTATCTCCGTTGCGCTCCTCAGGGAAATGCTGCGTATCCGAGAGCTTGAGCAACGCTCGCTTGAGTTGAGCACAACCACGCCTCCTGAAGTAGTTGGCTCCGCTCATTTCTGCGCCGGCCAGGAAGCAGTTCCCGTCGGCGCCGTTGCCGGTCTCGCCAAGGACGATCAGCTCGTTGCGACGTATCGCGGGCACGGATGGGCCTTAGCCTCCGGCCTCTCCCTGACCGAAGTGTTTGGAGAGATTTGCCAACGCAGTATTGGCGTCAATGGTGGGCGCGGTGGCTCCGCCTACATGATGGCGCCCGACCGCCGCTTCATTGGCGAAAACTCCATCGTTGGGGCCGGCGTTCCCATCGCGTGCGGCGTTGCCATGGCCAACGTGGCTGCCCAAAACGGAAAAGTTGTCACCGTCTCCATCGGCGACGGAGCCTTCAACCAGGGCTCGACCCACGAGGGGTTGGCCTTCGCGGCCGCTCGCAGCCTGCCTGTTCTTATCATCTGCGAGAACAATGGCTGGTCGGAACTTACTCCCACTTCCCTGACCTTCAAAGTAGAACGCATTGCGCAAAGGGCGAGCGGTTACGGCATTCCTGGAGTGACCATTGACGGAGCCGACCCGCTCATCGTGCGCGACACGGTAAAAGAAGCCGCGAAACGCGCCCGAGAGGGCCGAGGACCGGTGCTGATCGAGTGCCGCGTGCCCCGCTTGTGGGGCCACTACAACCGCGACATCGAGCACTACCGTCCCAAGGAAGATCGAGACCAGGCGCGCGCGCGCGATCCGATCGCCACTTTTTCCAGCAAACTGATCGCTGCCGGGGTGCTCACCGCCAACACCTTCCGCGATCTCGAGGCCGACGTAAAGTCCGAGGTGGACGACGTGCAAAAAGCCGTCCTCAGCGCACCGCGTCCAGATCCCTCCACCGCGACCACGCACGTCTGGTCTGAGGCTCCACTTCAACCGGCTTCTTCCTCGGCGCCTCAAAAAGAAGAGACAAAAACGGTCAGTTACATTCAGGCAGTCAACGAAGCGTTATCGCGCGAGTTGGCCACGCGCCCGGACGTGCTCGTCTATGGAGAAGACGTTGGGCAGGCAGGAGGCATCTTTGGCGCCTCGCGTGGTTTGCAAAAGATCTATGGCGCGGATCGAGTCTTCGACACTCCGATATCCGAGAGTGCCATCCTGGGCTCCGCGGTGGGCGCGGCCTTGATGGGCATGAAGCCTATCGTCGAAATCATGTGGGGCGATTTCATGCTGGTGGCGCTCGATCAAATCATCAATCAAGCCGCCAACGTCCGCTACGTTACCGCCGGCCGGTCCGGAGCACCCATCGTTGTCCGCACCCAGCAGGGGGCCACTCCGGGATCCTGCGCCCAGCATTCGCAATGTCTCGAAGCGCTCCTCGCCCATATCCCCGGCCTGAGAATCGCCGTACCGGCAACACCGCAGGATGCCTACAGTATTCTGCGTACCGCCACGGCTTCCCCAGATCCCTGCGTCCTCTTCGAAGCCAGAGGGCTGTATCAGACCAGCGGCCCGGTGAATTTCACCGACGTGATCGAGCCGATCGGAAAGTCGCGGCTGCACAAACCGGGGCGGGATGCAGTGATTGTTACCTGGGGTAGCATGCTGCAGGTGGCCCTGGATGCAGCCACGCAGTTGGCGGAAGAGAAAGTCGACGTGGGAGTACTTGACTTGCGCTGGCTCTGCCCCCTCGACAACGATGGCTTACGGGCCGCGGTTAAGAGCGCGTGGGGGAAAGTAATCGTTCTGCATGAGGCAAATCGTACGGGTGGGTTCGGCGCCGAAGTGGTTGCGCGCCTGCATGAATTTTTTGATAACGATCTGGCTCTCAGCATTGCGCGGGTAGCGACCCCCGACATGAGAATTCCTGCTTCCCCGGTTCTCCTGCGAGCTCTGCTTCCCACGGCCGCCAAGGTTATGGATGAAACTCGTCGGTTGCTTGCGGGTAAGTGATCAACTGATTGCGGAGTGGAAGAAATCAGTATGGAGTTCCTTGTGCACATGGAAGTCGCACGCATAGAAGGCGGCGAGGAAAGAGAAAAGCAGTTGCGTAAACAGGAAGCAGCACGCAGTCGTGAGTTGGCCACGCAAGGCCTGCTGGTGCGTCTTTGGCGTGTACCAGGAAGACGGGAGAACTGGGGCATCTGGAAAGCCGCCGACGCCGACCAACTGCACGCTGCGTTTGTCTCCTTACCGCTCTTCGCCTATTTGAAGATTACCGTTCATCCCCTGGCATCCCACCCCAACGATCCCATGATGCTACACACTTCCAACGGATAGCCACGATGAGCGCACATAAGGAGCGTATGACAAGCGAGGACTTGAGTCTGGCATGACGACCATCGATGAATTATTCAGGCTTGATGGCAAAGTAGCCCTGGTAACCGGAGGATACGGTGGCATTGGCGAAGCCGTCTGCCGCGGTTTGGGCTCTATGGGAGCCAGAATCGCGATTGCCGGGCACAACGCCGATCGTGGCGCCGCTTGCGCGAAGACTTTGCAGTCCGAAGGCAACAACGCCTGGGCCACGGCATTCGAAGCAACCTCGGTTTCCGATACCCAACGGATGGTCGATGATGTGGCCGCGCACTATGGCCGTCTCGACATCCTGGTCAACTGCATCGGGCTGAACCGCGAGGAAAAAGCAGAAGAAGTCACGGAAGAGATGTTCGACTATGTTTGCGATGTAAATCTGAAGAGCGCCATGTTTCAGGCGCAGGCCGCTGCCCGCCACATGATCCGTCAGGGTGAAGGGGGAAAGCAGGTCCACCTCGGCTCAGTGCGCTCCATGCTCGGGCTGCGTGGGCGAGGCTATGCCGCCTACTGCGCGGCTAAGGGCGGCCTGATTACCTTGTGCCGGCAGCTTTCCGCCGAGTGGGCGCCCAACTCCATCAATGTCAACGTGGTCGCTCCCACCTTCATCCGGACGGAGCAGGTCAGCAAGATGCTCGCAGACAAGAACTTTTACGCGAACCTGGTGGCACGCATTCCATTAGGAAGGATCGGCGAGCCCGCGGATGTGATGAGCGCCGTGTTGTTCCTGGTCACACCTGCCTCTAGTTTCATCACCGGGCAGACCATTTATCTGGACGGCGGCCTGACCGTTACCCAATAACTATGACGCATCGAGAACCCGGGAGGAGTGAGCACTGTGGCTGAAAAGTTAGTCGATTTGAGCATGCCCGTACACAACGAAATGGTCACGTTTCCTCGTGTTGTGCGCCCTGCTCTGCTCATGTTCGAAACCTGGCAGGGGTTTGCAGAGCGGATCGGAGCGGCACAATACGGCGTTAAATCCCTGACTGCCCATTGCATGGTGGTGTTGGGCGATCATATCGGCACTCACATGGATTCGCTGCGCCACATGCGCGAGGATGCCCCAGGGCCGGAAGGTATTCCGCTGGAATACTGCTACGGAGATGGCGTATGCCTCGATTTTCGGCACCTCCCCAAGGGCACAGGCATCAGCGTCGAGGATGTACAGAAAGCCCTGGCCAAAATCGAATACACCTTAAAGCCCCTGGACATCGTGTTGATCCATACGGGCGCAGGGAAGATCCAGGACAGTGACAAATATCTGACCGACCACGTGGGCATGACCGGTGAGGCAACGAATTGGCTGCTCGATCAGGGCGTCAAGATGACTGGCATCGACGCGGTTACGTATGACCCGCCGATCTGGGCAATGTTCGAGCGCAAGAAATTCTGGGAAGCCCACCGTGTCATGCTTACGCGCGAGTACTACCACCTGGAAAACCTTACCAATCTCGACCAGCTTCCAGGCCACGGATTCAAGCTCTCCCTGTTCCCCATCAAGTGGGTCAACACAACCGGAGCGCCGGTACGAGCGGTCGCAATTCTAAAGGATTAATCCAGAATGCAGTTTCTATCCATATCGCAGCGCCGGAAAGGTTTCGCGGAAGCAGAGTACGCCACCCTGGCAGAGCAGGAGATGGAGCGGGCCCGCGAGTTGTATTCAGAAGGATGGATTCGCCAGATCTGGCACCGGGCCGACACGCCCGGCGCGTGCCTGCTCTGGGAAGCCGATGGCGAAGAGCAGATTCACGAAAGATGGAATACATTTCCCTTTGCCCAAGCCGGCATGACGGAGATGTCGCTGATTCCACTCAAGCCCTACGGAGGGTTTCGACCAGCAACCCCTCCGAAGACCAGGACGTAATTGGTATTCCCGTGTTGAAAACGATCGACGAACCCGCGCTTCCAGTCCCTCTCACGGCCAACCAGGTACGTGGGTTCTGGGCGGCGTGGGGCGGCCTGGTTCTGGACGGAATGGATTCGTTTATCTATGCGCTGGTGCTCCTACCCGCAATGCGTGATCTTCTGCCTCGTTCCGGTATCGAGCCCACCATCGGGAACCTGGGATTCTACGGCAGCATTTTGTTCTCCGTCTTCCTGGTCGGTTGGGGTTGTGCTTTCTTGTGGGGACCGATCGCCGATCGCTTCGGACGCGTGCGCGCTCTCATGTTCGCCATCCTTTGCTACTCAGTGTTTACTTTCCTGGGGTGCATCGCGCAAAACATCTGGCAGCTCGGCCTGTTTCGCTTTCTTGCCGGTTTCGGCGTTGGTGGAGAGTTTGTCGGTGCAGCGGTCTTCGTAGCCGAAGAACTGCCGGGAGGCCGTCGCGTATCTGGCGCCGGCTATCTGAATGCCGGCTACTATGTCGGTATCTTTCTTGCCGCGGCGCTCAACTACCTGATTGGCGCGCGCCTGGGATGGCGGGTTATGTTTGCCGTCGGACTCGCACCCGCCCTGTTCGTTGCCTATATCCGCTATCACGTGCGCGAACCGGAGCGCTGGACCAAACGACTCGAAAGCCTGGGGGCGTGGACGGCGCGCGATTCTTTCTTTGCCCTCTTCTCACCCGAGTACCGCAGAAGGACTACGCTGAATTGCATTTTTCTGCTGGTCTCGATGATTGGTCTCTGGGCAGGATCGGTGTATGTGCCCGGCGCCGCCACCCAGGTCGCCCTTCGCGAAGGATATGGCAGTGCGGACGCAGCCCGGATAGCATCATGGGCCACCATGCTGTTGGCCACCGGTACTATTCTTGGCTGCCTGATCATGGCGCCGATCGCCGGCTGGCTTGGCCGCCGCGGGGCGTTGGCCTTTTACTTCGCCCTCATGGCGGCGTCGATCTCACTCGCCTTTGGCTACACCTTCTATCCCGGACACGGTGGATTGCGCGCATTCATCGCGTGTCTGTTTGCCGTTGGCGTGGGCGGAGGCAGTTTTGCGGTGCAGCTCCTATGGCTACCAGAACAGTACCGCAGCGAATGCCGGGGTAGCGCCCTCGCCTTTGCCACCTGCATCGGCCGGTTTGTCGCTGCCGCAGGCACACTCATCGTAGGCGCAGGTATCGCGCACTACGGAAGCATCGGTGTACCAGTCGCTTTGACTTCCCTGGCCTTTGTCTTCGGGCTGTTGTGTATCCCGTTTGGTGTCGAAACCAAGAATCAACCTCTACCCGTGTGAAGAAAGATCAAGGAGTCAACCATGACCAGGTTGGAACGTCGTAGCATTCTGAAAACCATGGCCGTCGGGCTGGGCACGATGGCGTTGCCCTCAGCCTTCGCCAAAAAGAAGCCGGCTAAGAAGCTGAAAATTGGCCACACCTGCATTACCTGGGGAACCTTTCCCCGTCCGGGAGACGATGCCACGCTGGAACCGGCGCTAAAAGACATCTCGGCCGAAGGCTTCTGGACGTTTGAGACATTTCCCGAGGTCCTGGATAACTGGGATAAGAGAGGTCTGCTGGCTCCCATGATCGCAAAGTACGGAGTGCCGCTGCGCTCCGGCTATATCACGGGTAACCTCATCGATCCTTCGAAGAGAAAGGACGAAATCGACCGTATCGTTCGCTTGTCGAAAGTCGTGCAGAAGTTCAACGGAACGTTTGTGGTTCTCGCTCCCAATAGCGTCAAACGCGATGCTTACAATTTTCAGGAGCACAAGGCCGACATCATCTCGGCTCTGAACGATTATGCGGCCGCCGTAACCGATCTGGGCCTGGCAACCGGACTCCATCAACATACCGGCACCTGCATTGAGTCGCGGGACGAGGTCTACACCGTGATGGATGCCGTCAACACCAAGAACCTGAAGTTCGCTCCCGACGTAGGCCAGCTACAAAAAGGCGGGGCCGACGCAGCGAAAGTAGTCAAAGACTTCCTGCCCCTGGTGAAGCACATGCATTTGAAGGACTACAAGGGCTGGCAGTACTACTCCGGCTATTGCCCTCTAGGCATGGGCACGGTCGATATCCCGGCGATTCTGGACATGGTAGAGAGCGTCGGTCTGATTGGTGATGTCATGGTCGAGTTGGATCCCTCCCCAGACGGTCCTATGACGCCCCTGCAGACGGTACAAACCACCAAGGCTTATCTGCAGAAACTCGGATATACGTTTCGCACCTGACCCCCTGAGTGTGTGAGGCATTTGTCAACAGCTTGGGAGCCAGGGGGAAGACGTTTTATGAAATTACGATTGACAGGTCTACGGTTTAGAATCGCCGCTGCGGCCGCGGGATTGCTGGCGTTGGCGATCATCTATCTGCCCAAATCCATCTCTGCCGGATCGAAGAACACCCCTTATTCCTCCTGGAGCGATTATGGGGGCTCGCCCGACTCCATGGGATATTCGACCATCAAACAGATCAATAAGAGCAACGTCAGCCAACTCAAGTTGGCATGGTTCGTCCCGGCGCCCGGGCCCGCCGGCAGATTCTCATTCAACCCACTTGTGATTGACGGCGTGATGTACGTTGTTGGCAAAGACGATGGAATCTATGCGCTCGATGCCACGACCGGTAAGCAAATCTGGGCTCATCCGGTACAAGGAGGACAGCCAACCAATCGCGGCTTCAACCATTGGATCTCGAAAGACGGAAAGGACCAGCGGCTGATCTTTTCCGTCGACGGTTACCTCCAGGAACTGAATATGAAGACCGGAGAGCTGATCACCTCCTTTGGTGACCAGGGACGAGTCAATCTCCGCGTCGGGCTGGATAGAGATCCTGCCACAGTTACAGAAGTACAAAGCGGTACGCCCGGGCGCGTCTTTGGAAACCTGCTGATTCTCGGGTCAGCGCCGGGAGAAGCCTACGCATCACCCCCCGGGGATATACGCGCCTACGATGTACAAAGCGGAAAGATGGCCTGGATTTTTCATACCGTTCCGCGTCCGGGGGAATTTGGATATGACACCTTTCCTCCGGGTCAATGGAAACATGAGGGTGGAAACAATGCGTGGGGAGAAATTTCCCTCGACGAGAAGCGCGGCATTGCTTACTTTCCTCTCGGTTCCCCCACCTATGATTTATATGGGGCCGATCGCACGGGAGCCAACCTCTACGGCAATTGCCTTTTAGCGCTCGATGCAAGAACGGGTAAGCGTCTCTGGTATTTCCAGCTTGTGCACCATGACCTCTGGGACTATGACCCGACTGCAGCTCCCAAGCTTTTGACCGTGATGCACGACGGCAAGAAGGTAGACATCGTTGCTCAGGCCACCAAGTTTGGCTTCCTCTATGTCTTCGATCGCGTTACCGGGAAACCGTTGTGGCCGGTAGAAGAGCGGCCGGTGCCGCAAAGCGATATGCCCAACGAGCACTCCTGGCCCACGCAACCCTTTCCTTCTGCTCCGCCTCCGTTTGCCAGGCAGAAGTTCACCGTCGATGACATCAATCCCTATATCGACCCGGAAGATAAGGCGCGCATCCGCGACATACTTCAGAAAGCCAGCAACGATGGCATCTTTACTCCGCCCGCTTTCAACCGGCAGACGATTGAAATACCGGGAGAAAATGGCGGTGCCAACCAGGGCAGCACCGCTGCCGATCCCACCACCGGACTGATGTACGTCAAAACGTATGACGCTCCGACCATCCATAACATGACCGAAGCCCCTCCCGTGCGGCGAATGAGCACAACGCAGGGCACGTTTGAACAACGAGGCTACGCGCTCTACTCGAAAAATTGTATCGCCTGTCACGGTGCGAACCGGGAGCGCATTACTTACCCCAAGACCATCAGCTTCGACAAATTTACTTCGGTCCTCAGAGCGGGCAACGGAGTGATGCCGGCCTTTTCTGAAACAACACTCAAGCCGGAAGATATACTCTCGCTGGCTGCTTACCTGAAAGACCCGGTTGCCGGTGAGGGTAATCCTGAGAACCCGCAGGTGAACGCTGCTGCACCGGCCCCGCCCCCGGGCCAGACACGCTTTTATGGCCAGTTTGGATTTACCTTCCGTGCCAAGAACGGTTTGTCGGCTTTTAGTCCTCCCTGGTCGTCTCTCGTCGCCTACGATCTTAATTCCGGCACGATCAAGTGGCGCAGGCCTATTGGAACCACGCCCGGCCTGGCAGCGAAAGGCATTAAAGACACCGGAAGCTCAGCCTTTATCAGAAACGGCCCCGTGGTCACGGCCGGCGGGCTGCTGATGATTGGATCAGGTCCGGACCGGATGATCCACGCGCTAGACAAGGACACGGGCGAGACGTTGTGGGAGACGGAGCTCGATGCAAACCCCGATGGAATTCCCGCCATTTATGAAGTAGCCGGCCGCGAGTACATCGCATTTTACGGAGCGGTCAGTGGCGCTCCGGAAACCATCGCCTATAAACCTGGAAAACCAGGAGCACAAGGCTACTATGTGTTCGCTTTGCCGGAGACTGCCACCCACACGCATTAATTGTTCGATCGCAGAGCATTTTCACCGTTCATGGAGCCCACTGAATGAAGCTCGAAGGCAAGACCGCCCTGGTGACGGGAGCCGCGCGAGGAATCGGCCGAGGAATAGCAGAAGTGTTTGCGGAACAGGGTGCTGATGTAGCTGTCAACGATATCAACATTACGTGCGGGGCCACCAGCGATCTGGTGAGTTGGATCCGCTCCCGGGGGCGCCGGTCGATGGCAGTGCAGGCTGATGTGTCCGACCGCGCTGGGGTGGAATCCATGTTCGAGACGATCTGGAACGAACTTGGGCCCATCGACATCCTGGTGAACAACGCCGGCATTGAGACCATCATTCCTTTCCTCGAAATCACCGACGAGCAGTGGGCGCGCGTCACCGACGTGGATCTCCGCGCACCCTGGCTTTGTTCGCAGGTCTTCTGCCGGCGGGTGATTGCGGCAGGCCGTAAGGCCAACATCGTCAATATCGGTTCCATCCAGGCCGCCAAGATTCTTCCCGGGCGAACGCATTACGCCCCGGCAAAGTTAGCCATCGAGGCACTCACCCGAAATATTTCCGCCGAGATGACGCCCTTGGGGATACGTGTGAACTGCGTGCATCCCGGCTTTATCGCTACCGATATGACCGCATGGATTCAGAAAGACCCGGCCATCTTGTCGGGTGTGGTGGCCCAGATCTCGGTCGGCCGCGCCGGAGAACCACGGGACATCGGAAAGGTAGCGGCGTTTTTCGCCTCCGACGAAGCGGACTACGTCACCGGTCAGTCGATCCACGTCGATGGTGGTTGGATTTTTAAGTAGGGCAGAACGAACTTCCAATGCGCAAACAGCGCTCTTATGTGGTGCAAGAGGTGGAAACGTATGAATAGAAATATGAGTCTTTTGGCAGTTGCAACCATGGCGGTGACTAGTCTCTTCGCTCAGCTTGCCGTCGCGGCACCAGCACCCCCACCCGATCTGGGACCGAACAAATCCGTCAGGCCGAACTCTGCTGCAATTCGCACCTCCGTCGGTCCCCTGCTCGGCTGGCAGGTGGGTATCTCCTCCACTGTATTTGGACCGCTCACTTTCTCTGAGGCCGCCGGCTTGGCCGACGCTTTAGGATTGGCAACCATTGAAGGGGACAGCAGGCAAAAGGTCAGCCCCCAGATCGACAAGACCCTGGACTTTCAACTGCAGCCGGACGGCATCGCCGCGGTCAAAGCAAGGCTGGAGGAGTTGCGTCTCAAAATGGTCGCCTACCGGGTAGAGAGCATTCCCTCGGACGAGAGTTCCGCCGCGAAGCTCTTCGCCTTCGCCAAAGAGTTGGGCGTACAGACGATCATTACCAGCGCCGTGCCGGGCTCGCTTTCTACGATTGACAAGCTCGCCGGCGAAAACGGTGTGCGGGTGGCCATCGCCATCGATGGTGATCCAAAGACCGTGATGAGCGCGATTGAAAATGCCGGTCCGCATGTGGGTGTCGCCGTCGATTTCGGCAATTGGATCGAACAAGGCATCAAACCGGTCGATGGCTTGGCACTGATTAAGGACCGTCTCATGGCAGTGCGGTTACGCGATCGCAACGTTCTTGGAATGAATGGTCGCGACGTCCCGCTGGGAACAGGCGTTGCCGAAGCGCAGAAGTTTTTCATGGAGGTCGCCAAACAGGAGCCCCCGCCACAGGAAGATCCGGGCAAGTGCGTCAATTGCAGCCGCCCCTATGGAGGCACAAAGCCGCTGTTTATCGCCTTAGACGTGGATCCATGGCAGGTCGTCATCGCCGCCGCGCCGCAGCCCGGAACATCCCGCGGAGCCTTCGCCGAGCTGTGGCAGCAGGCCGACCAATTTGAAAAAGTAGTTCGTCCAGCGATGGGATACCGCGTTGAGCAGGACGCAAAATTAATTCCCATTACGCCTACGGACCGCATCCCGGCAGACGTCAAGCAGAAAATCGAAGCGGCCTTACCCAAACAGGCGTTGGTGACACCGAAAGTGCCCAGGAAGCTTCTCATCATTGATGTCGCGCCGGCAGGCGCTTACTATCACGACACCGCGGCACACGCCAACTTCGCCATCCAGAAGATGGCAGAGACGACAGGCGCCTACCAGGCGATCTTCAGCAACGATCTAAACAATCTGAAGTATCCCAAGATTCTCGACTACGACGCGGTGTTTATGAACAGCGGCGATGGCGAGGTCTTCTCCGATCCCCAAGTGCTCAGCGGCCTCATCCGTTTTGTGCGCGAGGGCGGCGGACTGGCTGGTCTCCACGGCGCCAGCTACGCGTCGATGGATGTGCCGGAGTTTGGCGAGCTGATCGGTGCGCAGAGTGGGCCTCATCATGTCGAGACCGCGACGCTAAAGATTGACGATCCCAACAGCCCACTTACGAAACAATTTGCCGGCAGTCCCCTCACCGCGGATCTGGCCGGAAAGGGCTTCGTCTACACCGATGAGTTTTATCATTTCCTCCCCAACGGTCCCTATTCGCGTGACAAACTCCATGTCTTGATCAGCATTGATGCAGAGAAGACAGACCTCAGCCACTGGCACGTCCGTCCTGACAAGGATTATGGATTGGTTTGGATCAAGAGCTATGGCAAAGGCCGCGTTTTTAATTGCGCAATGGGGCATACGCCGACGCTCTTTGAAACTCCAGCCCTGGCGCAAATGATGCTGGGTGCGATCCAATTCGTCCTCGGAGATCTGCCGGCAGACACCACGCCCAGCGCGATGCTAAGCAGCAAGTGACCGCCGAGCATGTACCATTGAGAGAATGCATGACCTAAAAGGACGAACTGCGCTGGTTACGGGGGGAAGCCGTGGTATTGGTAGCGCCATCGCATTGTCATTGGCCGACGCCGGTGCGGATGTCGTTGTAAACTTCTTGACTCACGCGGCCGAAGCCCAGGCAGTCGAGTCGAAAATTCTGCAGTTGGGGCGGCGGTGTGTCTGCATTCAGGCGGACGTGTCGGTGGCCAGCGAGGTCGAGCGTCTTGCTGCTGAAGCGCAAAAGTCAATGGGGGCAATCGACGTCCTGGTAAACAATGCCGGCATTGCTCGCCAGCAGCCCCTGGAGCAGATTACTGAGCGCGACTGGGATGAGTTAATTGACGTCAACCTGAAGTCCTGTTTCCTGGTCACCCAGGCTTTCCTGCCCGCGATGCGTACGCGGAAGTGGGGCCGCATCATCAACGTCTCCTCAGTAGCCGCGCAAATCGGAGGCGTTGTTGGCCCACACTATGCGGCCTCCAAGGCGGGCATGCTTGGCTTGACCTACTACTACGCTCGATATTTAGCTGCAGACGGGATCACCGTAAATGCCATCGCTCCTGCTCTCATTGAAACCGATATGACCCGCTCGAACGTGAAAGCCAGCACCTCGAATATTCCAATGGGCCGGTTCGGGACGGTGGAAGAAGTCTCGGATATCGCGCTACTACTGGCGACGAATGGTTACATCACGGGTCAAACCATCAACGCCAACGGCGGCTGGGTTATGAGCTAGACGCCGTTGGCGTGCCGCAATTGGGCTGCACCGATGAGCGTCTTAGTGTGTGGGGGAGAACTGATTGAAAATTGAGCCCCGTAGGGACGGCTGAACTTAGCCCCGAGCTACGCTTTTTCTCCACGAGTCACCGGCGAGTTACTTCCCGCCGTTCTGTCCCGAAAGCCGCAAGGAACGCATCCACCACATGGATTTCAAGGTCCTTCGGACCCTTACCACCGCCCTTACTGATGAACACATGGCGATATATCATCGGCCCGAGCAGCAGGGCGATAGCAATCTCGGGATCAAGACCGCGGCGCAGAACGCCGCGCTTCTCTCCACGCTTGATCATGTTGGAGAGGGCCACGCGGGCCGGCTCGACAATCCGTGCCCGCCATATGGAGCCGATCGCCCGATTGCGTGAAGCATAAGCAATCATGTGCGGCGTCATCTTTTCCCTAAGCGCCTGGCGGTCCGCAGCCGGCTGATACTGCAACTGGGCAATGAGGTCCGCGCGCAAGTCGCCGGAGTCAAAGACCGGCGCCTCCTCATCGAGACCGTGGAGATGGCCCATCACTTCCAGGAAAAGGGCGTCCTTATCCTGCCAGTGTTTGTAGATGGTCGCCTTGCTGACACCAGACGCTTCAGCGATGGAATCCATGCTGGTAGCATCGATGCCCCGTTCTGAAAACAACTGCACGGCCGCATCCAAAACCTTCTTATGTGCCTCCGCGCTTCTGGGTCTCGCCATCTGTTGTATCTTCAGACTTCAATCTTGCGTGAACAGATAGGCACCGGCGCTGAGAAACACTGCGGCGATACCCGCGAGCAGTGTGACGTCGAACGCCATGTTGAAGTGCCAGGTGTTGATCAGCGCGCCGCGCAGGCCATCTACTCCATACGCCAGCGGATCGAGTTTGGTAATGATGCTCATCGCCAGCGGCAAATTTGCTAACGGAAAAAGCGCCCCCGATAAAAAGAAGATGGGCATCACCAGGAAGTTCATGACCAATTGAAACCCCTGCATATCCTTAATGACCGATCCAATCGCCGTGCCCAGCGCGGCGAAGACGATGGCAATCATGACCACGAAGAGAAATGCGAGCAGGGATAGCGAACCAGCTGTGAGGGCGGAACCCGGCGATGAGGCAGATGACAAGGATGAGGGTGCCCTGAATGATGGCGACCGTCGCGCCACCCAACGTGCGCCCGATCATGATCTGCATGCGGGATACGGGAGCTACCAGCGTTTCTTTGAGAAAGCCGAATTGCCGATCCCAAAGCATGGCAATGCCGGAGAAGACGGAACTGAAGAGGACCGTCATGCCGACCACCCCCGGGGCCATAAACTGCAGATAGCTGCCATGTCCGGCCTGCCTGAAGACGGGACCGAGGCCGAATCCCAGCGCCAATAGGTAGAGGCATGGCTGGCCGAGCGACACCACGATCTGTACCCGCGAGCGCACGTAGCGCTTCAGCTCTCGCAACCACAAAATATAAATCGCGCCCATGTAGATTCCTCCTGATTCGGGTTAGCGGCGTTGGAACATCTGTGCCATCTGGCGCAACCGGTCTTTCGAATCGGCGCCTTCATCGCGCAGCGAGGAGCCGGTGAGCGCGAGAAACGCCGCTTCCAGCGATTCGCTCTTGGTTTGCTCTTTCAACTCCGCCGAGGTGCCCTGGGCCACGATCTCTCCATGGTCCATGATGGCAATGCGATGGGCGACGCGGTCCGCCTCATCCATGTAGTGCGTGGTGAGAAAGACGGTCGTCTTCTCCGTCTCGTTGAGGCGCTTGACGTGGGTCCAGAGCTGGTTGCGGCTCTGCGGGTCGAGACCGAGCGTCGGCTCGTCGAGAAACAGAATTTTGGGCGTGTGCAGAAAGCCGCGGGCGATTTCAAGCCGCCGCTTCATGCCGCCGGAGAAAGTCTTGACGTACGCGTCTTTGCGGTCCCATAGTTCGAACAGCTTCAGCAGTTCCTCGGTGCGCTGCGCCCGGACCTTGCGCGGAACGTGGTAGAGGACGCCATGTAGATCCATGTTTTCCCAGGCGGTCTGTTCGTTATCGAGGCTCGGGTCCTGAAACACGATGCCGAAGCGCTGGCGCGCCAGCTTCTGCTTTACCGTGGGATCAAGACCGTCGAGTTCGATGCGCCCGCTGGTGGGGCGCAATAGCGTGGTGAGCATCTTGATGGTGGTGGTTTTCCCGGCTCCGTTCGGTCCGAGAAAGGCGAATATCTCCCCCTGTGCGACATCGAAGCTGATGTCGTTGACGGCTGTGAAATCTCCGAACTTTTTGACCAGATGGCTGACGGAAATCATCCAGGAGATACCTCCCTTTGCAGGTAACGACCCTTACAAATAACAATACTGTACCGTTCAGTTATGATTGTCAAGCGCTGCTCTGGCACGGCCCAAGCCCTGGTCTTCAAAAAGCCGTACAACTGGGGGCAGGGCGTGTGTTTTAATTGTCCGCTGCTATGACACTGCGAAACGGAAGATCCAACGCATGGCGATGACCTCATATCTTTTGAAAAGTACGATTGTCGGGGCCCTGGGCGGCCTCTTGTTTGGCTTTGACACGGCTGTCATAGCCGGTACCACCCAGCAGTTGACGGTGGTATACCATCTGACTCCCTTCACCCTCGGCCTGACCGTCTTTATCGGTCTGGTGGGCACCGTGATCGGGGCCATGACCGCAGGGGTTCTCGGCCAGCGAATCGGCGGCCGCGAGGCACTGCGTATCATGGCGATTCTGTATACCGTCTCAGCCCTCGGATGCGCCTTTGCCTGGAACTGGCCGGCGTTGATGGTGTTTCGATTCATCGGCGGAATTGGCATCGGCGGCTCTTCCGTGCTCGGTCCCGTCTACATCGCCGAACTGGCGCCGGCCAAGTGGCGGGGCAGGATGGTGGGCCTGTTTCAAATTAATGTCGTCGTCGGTATCCTGCTTGCCTACCTCTCCAATTACCTCATCTCCCTGCTGAACCTGGGTGAGCTGCAGTGGCGCTGGCAACTCGGGGTCGCGGCACTCCCCTCTCTGCTCTTTTTGATCATGTTGTACGGAATCCCACGCAGCTCACGCTGGCTGGTCACCAAGAACAAAACCGACGAAGCGCTGCAGATCCTCAAGATGATGGGCTCTCCAGACTCTGAAGCCGAGTTGCGCGAGATCATTGATTCTGTACATCTGGAGCGCGGCATGGCGGCTGAGCCGTTGTTCAAGCGCGAATACCGTTTGCCCATCTTCCTCGCCGTCAGCATAGGGCTCTTCAACCAACTCGCCGGCATCAACGCCATCCTGTATTACTCAAACTACATCTTTGCCTCGGCCGGCTTCAGCCAGCTATCCAGCTCGCTGCAGACTGTGCTTATCGGATTGATGAATCTGTTGGCGACGCTCGTGGGAATGTCGCTGATCGATAAGCTCGGGCGAAAAACGCTGCTGCTGATCGGCAGTGTTGGCATGACCCTCTGTCTCTCCGGCGTCGCCGCGGTCTTTTTCACCCATACCCACGCTGAGACACTGGTTTGGCTGCTGGTCTCCTATATTGCGTTCTTCTCCGTTTCCCAGGGCGCAGTGATCTGGGTGTACATCGCCGAGGTGTTCCCCAATCGCGTCCGCTCCAAGGGGCAGAGCCTGGGATCCTCCTCACACTGGATCATGAACGCCATCATCTCGCTGCTTTTCCCCGTGCTCGCAAAATATTCGGGCGGGTTGCCCTTTGCATTTTTTGCGGCCATGACGACGCTGCAGTTTTTTGTTGTTCTCTTCGTCTACCCGGAAACGAAAGGGATCACGCTCGAGCAATTACAACGAAAGCTCGGTATTGCATAAGCTAGCCCGCTCTCTATCAAAACAGGCGCAGACCGAATTCTCTCTGAGGATCTGAACCCAGGTCAGAAGATTGCCGGCATTCGAGTCGTTAATCCTTTTAAACACCTCACGTCAAAGTGAGGCTTGGCCTCTCGCTCAGGTGATAGGCGCGGGGTTAAACAAAGCGAACTCGTTGTGCAGACCCCAGTGGTCGGCCCACGTTTGTTTGCGGCCGCTCGCCACCTCGAGAATCATATGGAAGATCTGCTCACCCACTTCCTGAATCGTTGCTTCACCGGTGGCGATGCGACCCGCATTGATATCGATCAGGTCGGACCAGCGATCCGCCAAGCGCACTGCGGGAAGCGACCTTGATCACGGGAGCCATGGCGAGACCATAAGGAGTTCCGCGTCCGGTGGTGAAGACATGCATGTTCATCCCGGCGGCTAATTGCAGAGTTCCACAGACAAAGTCACTGGCGGGCGTAGCCGCAAAGATCAGTCCTTTGGTCGTGACGCGTTCTCCGGGACCGAAAACCCCAGCCAGTGCGCTGCTGCCGGCCTTTGCCGTCGAGCCCAGGGCTTTTTCCACGATATTCGTTAGTCCTCCGGTCTTGTTTCCGGGAGTTGGATTGGCACTGCGATCCGCGCCTCCGAGTTGAAGATAAGCATCGTACCAGGCCATTTCGCGAATCAGCGCGCGAGCGACATCCTGGTTCGCTGCACGGGCCGTCAGTAAATGAACGACGTCACGAACCTCGGTGACTTCTGAAAACATGACGGTAGCGCCCGCGCGTACCAGAAGGTCCGCAGCATGACCGACCGCCGGATTGGCAGTGACTCCCGAGAATGCATCGCTCCCCCCGCATTGCAACCCCACTACCAGGTCGGCTGCCGGCCGGGTTACACGGGTCCGAGCATGCAGCTGGACCAGCCGCTTCTCCGCCATTTCCATAATGGCGGTAATCATGTCACCGAAGCTACGATGCTGCTCGTCCTGCAAGCGGACGATATAGGGCACACTGGACAGAATAGGAAGACTGCTGGCAGGCAGCATCTGCAACGGCTGCAGTTTTTCGCAACCCAGGCTAACCACCATGGGAGCCCCGCCAAGGTTTGGATTCAAACTGAGATTGCGCAAAGTACGAATGGGAATTTCTGATCCCGGCGCATTGATCGCGACTCCGCATCCATAGGGATGGGTAATCGCGATCACATCGTCCACGTTCGGATAGCGCGGGAGGATCTCGGAGCGGATGCGCTTGACCGCATACTCTACCGTGGCGGAAACGCATTGCACCGTAGTGGAAATGCCGAGGATGTTCCTGGTTCCCACTGACCCATCATGGTTGACATAGCCCTCGAAGGTATATCCCTCAAGCGGCGGCAGCGGATCGGGTACTGCGGTTGCGAGTGCGAGCTTATCGAGGGGGGGAGGCGCCGGCAATCTCATAACCCCCTCGTGCACCCAACTTCCTTGTGCGATCGGCGCCTCGGCATAGCCGATAACGACGCCGTAGCGCAGAATCGGCTCGCCTGGTGCGATGCCGCAAAGAGCCACCTTGTGAGCTTCCGGGACCGTATCGATCAGCGCCAGGCCGTTGTCGAGTTGCGTCCCGGCGGGGAGCCCGCCTTCGTTGGCAATGATGGCTACATTGTCCTGCGCGTGGACCTGGATGCACAAAGGCCGCGATCTACCGTTGCTCGACATGTAATTCTTCCGCTTCTCCAGCAATATAGCTCACTTGTCCTGCATCTTCGCATGCTCCAGCATGATGAAGGGCGGCCCGCTGGCGACTTTGACGTCAAAGTTATGTCTGGTGATGGTCGCATGACTGATCGTCATCCCCTTCTCCGCAGTGATATGCACATTCGTCAATGTGACCGATGTAATGGGGCTTTCGGGTAAGCCAACAACGAACCCAGCAGTTTTGGCGCCGTTCGCCGTCAAGTTCGTAATGCTGATGTCGTGGAAGTGCGGCGTCAGCCGAGTGACCGGTTGTGCGAAATCTCGTTCCGGGATTTTCGGGTAATACTCGGTAATAAGAATAGGCGTCCCGACGTTTTCCATGGTTAGGTCACGAAAATCAAAATCGCCGATGTCGCCTCCGCGATCGCGATTCGACTTGATCCGTACCCCGTTGTCCGTCCCCTTGAACTGCACCCGAGCTACACGAATGTTTTGCACGCCGCCGGAGATTTCACTGCCAATCGAAAGACCATGCCCATGCATAAAAGTGCAGTCCGAGATGGAGATATCTTTGCTCGGCGCATCCGGTCCGGTTGAGCCTGCTTGCCCGGACTTGATCGCCACATCATCGTCTCCAACATCGGCATAGACGTGCTCGATTCTGACGTTGCTGGAGGAGAAAGGATCAATCGCATCGGTATTCGGAGAGGCGGGATCGGCCAGCACCCTGATGTTGCGAATCGTAACGTCGTCTGAGTAATAAACAACTATCTGCCAAAACGGAGAGTTCTGCACCGTCACGCCGTCAATAAGAATCTTGTGGGAATGATCAAAAACAATCAAACGGGGCCGCAGCAAACCCTGGCCCATAATGCCGTGGTCGCCCTGGGACCTTGCTTCTTTCCACCAGGATTCCCCGGCGCCGTCGATCACCCCGCCCCCGGTGATGGAGACGTTGCTCGCATTGGTTGCGCTCACCAGCGACTGCAGCCCAGGGTTTCGGAACTCCATCTTCCCGGGATAATCCGCATGCTTGCTGGAACCTTGTAGGGTGGTACCCTCGGCAATATCCAGATTGATATTGCTTTTCAGTACGATCGGACCACTCAGGAAGGTACCACCGTCCAACGTGACCTTGCCGCCGCCTTCCTTTGCACACGCATCGATCGCCGCCTGGATCGCATGGGTATTCATGGTGGTTCCATCGGCCTTCGCGCCGTAGGTCCGAACATCGCAGACGGTGACCGCATTTGCCGCCACGGTGCCGCCCAGAGACAGCATTGCGCCACAGACCGCCCACAAAAAGGTGGTCGAAACCATTTGCATCAGATCCTGTCCTTTTGGGTAAGATTTCTTACGCAGCGGAATCCGATATTCGAGGCCGAGCTGTCGGGAGTGTTGCAGGTCCGCGCGGCGACGCGATAGCGATTGCAATACGATGCGTGGCAAAGAAACGATCCACCCTTCATCACCTTAGCCTCTCCGGTCGACGGTCCCAGCGGATCATGGAATGCAGACTTGGCGGAGAAGCCAGTGTGAAACCAATCGGCACACCACTCCCACACGTTTCCAGTGACCGAGTATAGCCCGTACCCATTGGGCGGGAAGCAATCGACGGGACAGCTTCCCCGGTAGCCATCCTCCCCCGTGTCGTGACGGGGAAACTGGCCCTGCCAGATATTGCATAGGTGCTTCCCTCCGGGAGTCAGTTCATCTCCCCAGGGATAGAGCTTCTGCTCGATGCCGCCACGCGCAGCGTACTCCCATTGCGCCTCGGCCGGAAGCGCCTTCGAGGCCCATGCTGCGTAGGCTGCAGCATCATTCCACGAGACATGAACGACTGGATGATTGAGCGTCGCCTCGACATCAGAGCCGGGGCCCAGTGGCTGCGCCCAGGTAGCCCCCGGAACCTTGCACCACCATGGCGTCGGCGCAGCTGTATCTTCCACAAGCTCTTCGAAACGCTCCGGCGGAATGTGCGACCAGAAAACAAAGGACCATCCAAATACTTCAGCCTCAGTGCGAAACTTTGTGGCCGCGATAAAGGCGGCGAAGTCAGCGTTCGTCACTGGGCAGATATCAATGTCGAACGCCGATAGGGAAACTGGCCGGACCGGTCCTTCGCCATCGGCGGGAAAGCCGCGCTCGTAGTCCGTCCCCATAAGGAATGTCCCCGCGGGTAGGCGGACCATGGCGGGTTGCGAATCGGGAGCAACGTCGCGGGGCGTGGCCAACGCAGCACCGACGCGAGTAGCCTTTGATGGCTCCCTGGCAGGAGCACAACAGGAATCGGGAGTGCCGCCGCTATTCATGCTAAGTATAAAGTTTGGCCGGTACGATTTCCGGCTCCGGTTCACCGGCAGCTACGATCAGCTTCTTCAACTCATCGCGCAGCATATCTGCCTGCTTTCGGAATTCTTTACGGGCGGCGAGGTTGATAATCTCGTTTGGGTCACCGCGCTCATCGTAGAAAAGATATTCGTGGTACCTGGTGCCGGCTTTGTCGGTTCGCGTATTTGCATCCGGATCGGCCACACAATAAACCCAATCCTGGGTGCGAATCGCTCGCGCGGTCATTGCCTCGCTGATCTGAATTAACTCCTGGTTCGGCCATTCGTCGCGCGCCTTCTTATCAGTGAGCAGCGGAAGCAGGCTTCTTCCCTTCATCGACGAGGGAACCTCGACACCCACTGCGTCGAGCAAAGTGGGCGTGATGTGGAGATTGCCGACAATCTCATCCAGGCGCTGCGATATGTTGAAGCCAGGGCCTTCGATGATCAAGGGAATCCGAATCGAGCCGTTATGCGGGCTGCGTTTGTATTCCTCGTTGCGGGTCATGAACTGGCAGCCATGATCGCTGATGAAAACGAAGATGGTGTTATCGGCCAGATGCTCCTCTTCGAGAATCTTCCGGATTCTTCCTATGGAAGTATCGATCGACTCGCAGCAGCCGTAATAGTCGGGCAACTGCGATTGCCAGTTTCCTGGAAACGGACGCAGGTCGGGCGGCACAAACGCATCCTGAAAGCGGTCCGCTGCGCCCTTGGGCGCGATAAACCGCTTGGCATCGTTCTGGAAATGCGGCTCCAACTGCGAGATGTAGAGCAGGAACGGTTTGTCGTGAGGCTGGCGAAGAAACATCTCCGCGCGATCGGTCACGAAGTCGACGCGAAACTCATCTTTGAACGTGATCTCCTTGCCGTCTCGATCGTAGATCGTGCCTTCGTAGGGATGGGTGGTGAATTCAAATTCATTGGCACCCTCCCACAAATCGAGAAAGCCGGCGCGATACTCAGGCTTGGTATAGCCGGGTCCCTCTGAGGCAGGGGCAAGATGCCACTTGCCTAGCAGGTTCGCGGTGTATCCGGCTTTACGCAGTTCGCCGGCCAGCGTCGGCAACGAGGGATCGATCGGGAGCGAGTTATGCCAGACACCCGTCTCGGTTGCATACCGGCCGGTCAGCATGACCGAACGCGAGGGGGAGCATACCGGCTGATTGGTGACCGCGTGTGTGAACAGAGTGCCTTGCTCTGCCATGGCATCCAGATTAGGAGTATTGGTCGAGTTGTTCAGCCGGTTGGCTCCGACAAAGTCCCAACGGAATTGGTCGGCCAAATAGAGAATGATATTCGGCTTCTTCGTTTGCGCGGAGGGCCCGGCCGGACCCTGGGCTTTGGCCGTGAGCGCGGCGGCCGCCGCCGCTGTTGTTCCCAACATAAACTCGCGTCGATTGGTGGGCAATGCAGACTCCCTTGTCAATAGTACGGCTGTCTCTCAGTTAGATCCATCAGAAGTAATACTTCGAGCAAAATTGCATCTCCCTCGGCGCTATTCCTTCACCGGCTGGTCGGGGGAGAGTCTGCTGAAGGCTCAAATGAATCGACAGCCGTTTGGCCCGGATATAGTCTTGGTTATCGGGAGAGAAATCGGTGAGAGGACACATGACACGCAGAGAGGCACTCAAACTAGGAACAAGCACTGCTATCTCGGCCGCGGCAGGTCCCTTGCTGTCGTCATCGATCTCCGAGGCCGCCGGGGTTGCGCCTTCGCCCGCAGACGAAATCTGTTACATGCGCGCGGTGGACATGGTGGACGCGATCCGCACCAAGAAGCTCTCTTCGCGTGAAGTCATGCAGGCGCACCTGAAGCAGATTGCCCGTGTGAATGCCGGCGTGAATGCGATGGTCACGATGGTTCCCGAAGAGCAGTTAATGGCTCAGGCCGCGGAGGCGGATGAGGCACTCGCTAAGGGGAAGTGGCTCGGCCCTTTGCATGGTCTCCCAGTCGCCGTCAAGGACCTGCACGAGACCCACGGCATCCGCACTACCTATGGGTCTCCACTGCACAAAAACAACGTGCCGGATTTTGATTGCCGCGTCGTGCAGAGGGAGAAAGAGGCGGGAGCGATCGTGCTGGGCAAGACGAATGTGCCTGAATTCGGCCTTGGCTCGCAGACCTTCAATCCCGTCTTCGGCCCTACGCACAATCCTTACGACACGACCAAGACCTGCGGTGGAAGCACGGGCGGAGGCGCTGTGGCGGTGGTATGCGGCATGGCTCCGCTGGCAGATGGCAGCGATATGGGCGGATCCCTCCGCAATCCTCCGAACTTCTGCAACGCGGTGGGCATTCGCACTTCTCCCGGAAGAGTTTCGAACGTGCCTACCAACTTAGGGTGGTTTACGCTTGCGGTTCCCGGGCCGGTGGCTCGTAACGTCACGGATTGCGCGTACTTCCTGAGCGTGCTGGCCGGGTACGACCATCACTCGCCCATCTCGATTGAGCAACGTGGCAGTCAATTTGCCCAGCCACTGGGAAATCGAAGCTTTAAAGGAGTACGGGTGGCCATGTTCCAAGATATGGGATTGCCATGGGAGCCCGAAGTGAAAGACGCAGTGCAGGCGCAGCGCAAAGTGTTTGAATCGCTAGGGTGCCTGGTCGAGGATGCCGAACCTGATTTCTCTGACGCGAATGAATCTTTCCTGGCCTGGCGGCACTGGTCGACGGAATTGGCCTTTGGTGATTTGCTGGCCGCGCATGGCGACCAGCTCAACGAATACATCCACTGGCATGTTGAGGAAGGCCGCAAACTGACGGGCCCTCAGTTGTCACGGATAGAGGCGAGGCGCACTGCTCTTTACCAGCGTTTGTGCAACTTCGAAGGGAAGTATGAGTACTTCGTTCTGCCGGTGAACCAGGTACTTCCCTTTGACGTGACCACCCACTATCCGACAGAGATTGCCGGGGTCAAGATGGAAAACTATCTTGCGTGGATGAAGTCGGCCTATTACATCTCGGCGGCAGGAAATCCGGCGATGTCCGTTCCCTGCTCTTTCTCATCGGGTGGGCTCCCGATCGGCATGCAAATCGTTGGGCGCCATCACGATGATTGGGGTGTGCTGCAACTGGGGTATGCGTTTGAACAGGCGACACATATCGGGCAGCGACGGCCGGTTGTCGTTTAGCTTGGTCGACGTTTCAAGTGCGTCTTCGCCCTTGCAGGCGGACGGACAGGGACCCAGGGTTCAGTGGCAGGACAGAGTCTTGTGTTCGCCATCAGACTAATGCGGCGATTCCGCCCGGTCTGAACGCAGGTCTCCAACGATAAACCAGTAGCAGAAAATGCCTGCGAACAGCACGACCGCGGCCAGCGCGAAGCCGGGGGCATAGGAGCCGGTCCGGCTGATCAGCAAGCCGGTGAGCAAGCGGCGCTAGCGACACCGGCCAGGTTGCCGGCGAAGTTCTCGAAACCAGTCCACAAACCCACATCCTCCGGGGGCGCGCAGCATTGCAGGATCACCAGCAGATTCCCGGTGGCGAGCCCTACCAGCGAAGCGCCGGCGATGAGCGCCACGGCGGCAGTGGCATTTTGCACGCGGGATGCGGGAATGAGCAGTAAACCGCTGAGGAAGGCGATGGTTACGATTCCCTTCCGGGTTCGGGTTTCGTTCCAACCGAAGGCGGTCAAGCGGTCAGCGATCCAGCCGCCCAAAGGCTCGCTGGCTCCAAATACGAAATAGGGCAACGAGGAGAAAAAGCCGGCGCGCAGGATGGTGAAGTGGCGCACCGTCACCAGGTAGTCCGGGAGCCAGGTGACAAACAAATACCAGTAGTAGTCGAAGCAAAAGAAACCGAGACAGATACCAATAAGGTTTCGGTTGGTAAGCAACCATCGAAGTTCCTGTTTCCGGTTGCGGGTGGAGACGGCCGGCCGGGGGCGCTGGCCCAGCTGCCCTTTGGTGGCCCAGAGCCAGGGGATGACCCACAACAGCGCCGGCAAAACCGATCAGCGAAAGGTGGAGCGCCAACCCAACCGGACCAGCAGCCAGGGAATGATCAGCCCGCCCATGCACCAGGCCCATGCGCGTGCCGAAATCGAAGAGACCGCAAGGCAGTCCGCGCTCCGTGGGCCCAAACAACATGCTCACAATCTTGGTTCCGCCGGGCAGGTAGATGGACTCGCCCAACACCGAGCAGCATGCGAAACATGATCAGCACGCCCAGGCTGTCGGCAAAGCCAGTCAAGCCCTGGCCCAGGGACCACAACACGAAACGCCGCAAAGTAGAGCCAGCGCAGGTTGACGCGGTCGGCGGCCCAGCCGACCGGGATTTGCATCAGGGCATACAACCAGAAGAAAGCCGAAAGCAACAAGCCTTTGCTCTCCGGGCCCAGTCCCAGGTCTTTGGACAGCAGGGGCAAGGCCAGCGAGATGCTGGAGCGGTCAAGGTAATTGATCAGAGAGGCTGCGAACAACAAGCCATACGATCGTCCACCGGCGGGAATTGGCGGGGATTCTTTGGCCCAGGGTAGCGCCCTCTGCGTATTGGTTAGCGTCTCGCGGCATGACCTCAGATTCTACTGCGTTGTGCGTGATCGCCGGAGCCGCCCAATCAGCCGCGGAGAGCGTCCCCAGAAGAATAGGGCCTCCGGTGGGGAAAGGAAAGCGGGCCTTGGAATAAGGTATTGGCGGGCGTCTTGAGTGCCGAGAACCGCTTGGAGCTCGTGAGAGCACGGCCCAAAAACAAAATGCGCTAAAGTACCCGTCGCGTTGCCGGGGCATTTGGTGCGCGCAGCGAAAGCTTGGGGTGAAATGTGCGCCTAAAGCGCCTTAAGCGCCATAAGCCCCCTGGGTGCCTGGGCTTTTGGGCGCGCGCCGGTCGTCTCCTCCTAATGACATTGATAGAGTTGCGGATCGAGGAGGGTGGTATCCCACATCTCGCGAAAAACGAGCGAGATGCCCCGAATTTCCTGCACGCGGCCCTAGACAAGACTGCGTGTGCGCCTTTCTTTTAAGGAAAGGCGCATGAAGTGCGCGGAACCCACGAGACTTCACAGGAAATCGGGGATGTTGGGCACCCGGCCTTTGTTGCCGGTACAGGAAACCCGGTCATTTTTCTCCCGACTCGCTTCAGCGAATCGGCTGCTCCTAATGAACAAAATGTGTCCGGAGATAGAAACAGTGGTGTCGGGGGACAAATAGGCTCGGTTTGAATTGGCGGTATGTTTGCCCTTGGGAATCGGGGAGGGATCGAGGCGCACCGCAGGTTCCTCGCTTCGCTCGGAATGACAAATAGGAGAGGGTCGTTGAAAGGGAGAGGGCTGTTGCCAAGGGAGAGGGCACTCGTGTGTCGAAGGGACCCGATGTCTCCCAGTTCATTCCTCTCTTAACTTGCCCGTGGCTTGCCACAGGCAAGTCGCTTGCTCGGGATGACAAAGGAAAAGGCAACGGTTCGATAGAGAGTGGTTGGCGGACGGAGGAGTTTTTTCATCACCTTGGGTTGGCTGCAGGCCCAGGACTTCTCCGGTCGAAAGTTCATGGGTGCATGGTGGTTGACAGAGTGGCAATTTGGAAAAACGAGCGCACTAAGTCGATGTACAGGGCGCGGTAGTGTTCCTCTGCTCCAACGATTCGACCGGCAGAACGGTAGCTTGCCCATGGCTCGAACCGGTCTCATGTATGGACCCGAGGTTTCGATCATAAGGATGAGCCCCGCTTCGCCGGCGGGTCTCATCCGTCTTCACCTGGTCAGTCCAGTAGCAAACGGGGCGATATCTTCGTCTACGCGCTACGATTGGCGAAAGTCCCGTATGTCATTGGGGCCCTTGTTATCGGTTCTCGGGGCCGTGTGACCGGTGGTGCGGTGTTTTCCAGGTTGTCAAAGCTGCTCCATCAAGAGAACGCACTGAGCGCACCCTGCTTACGCGGTGATTCCTGCTCTCCGCAGGCCTCGTCGCGGAGCATAGCAATACTGCGGAAAGGCTTCATCCGTCGCTTTTGAGTCAGATTACGGTTGGCAACACCGGGACATCATCTCTATAAGAGCTGATGCTTTCGCGGTGTTGGCGGCAGATGCACGGGCGGAGCGCGCCGATGCAAGGCCAAGCAGGGCCGTCGCGATAAGACGGCGCTGATATATGAGAACTTACTCCCACAATAGTACGGTTTTCGGGCCGCGTCGATAGCGGAAGAAGATTTATTTGGTAACACGGCTGCGCTCTCTTCTTCATCGTCCGAAAGTCAACTTTTGAGTCTCTACAGGTCAGGCCATCGGCCGTTGGTGGATCAAAGTCCAAAGTATGCCGAACCGATCCCGCAGTTGGCTGAAGCGCGATGCAAAGAAGGTTTCCTGGAGCGGCATATATGCTTCGCCGCCGTCCACCAACAATTTATAAATACGCTCGGCATCTTCAGTGGAATCGACACCAAGGAAGCAATATACGCTGCGCATCGGTTGGAAACGATCCGCCGGTACGTCGTTTCCGATCAAGACAGTCCCGCCGATTTCTATGCGCGCGTGCAGAACCGGGTCCTGTCCTTCGGGGTTCCGGCTGGCTCCAGGCGCCTCGCTCTGCTTCATCAGCGTGAGTATCGTTCCCCCAAGATTCTGCTCATAGTAGTGGAATGCCTGGGCACAGTTGCCGGGAAAGTTCAGATGGGTGAAGAGTTTCATGTCAGCTCCATTCGAGGTTGATGTTGGTTTCAGTACCGCAGTCGTTGGGATCGCCCGGTTACAACATTTGCTCCATCGCGGCAGTATGCTCATTCAAACGATTCAGAGTCTGAATCGTTCCCGCTTGCATCCCTGCCCGCAGGTGACCGTCGCGGGCTTGGTGTGACTTGTGCTGGATGGTGTGCGTGACCAGTGTTGCTGCCTGGATCTCCTCGAAAGTTACCGTGGTCAACCACTCGGGACTGCCAAATTGGGGCATGTCGTAACACTCGGTGTACACCAGCCGATAGGGACGCATGACCTCACGATAGATGCCGTGAAACGGATGATCGGATCCATCCGCCATGCGCATGACCAGGCTCCAGGAACCACCGACGCGGAGATCAATCGCGCAATAGGTGATGCTCGATCCCTCGCAACCCCACCAGTGTCTGAGGTGCTCCGGCTTCGTCCACGCCTCGAATAGCAGCCGCGCACTTCTTTGGAAACGGCAAGTGAATGCAATCTCCCGTTCTGACGGAAGGGTGACGCTGACTTCAACGCTTTTTCCGGCGAGCATGCTTCGGTCCTTTCTCTCCTTCTAACTGTCCCAGGTAATCATCCAGCCGCTCCATACTGTGCTCCCAAGAGAGGCGGTATTGCTCAAGCCAGGTAGCAACCTCCCGCAAAGGAGCACTCTCGAGGCGACACGGCCTCCTCTGAGCGTCGCGGCTGCGGCTGATCAACCCGGCGCGTTCCAGAACCTTGAGGTGTTTCGTCATTGAAGGCGCAGTGATCGGAAAGGGCTCCGCGAGTTCCTTTACGGATAGTTGTCCTTGCGATAGCCGTGCCAGGATGGCGCGCCGTGTAGGGTCAGAGAGCGCTGCGAAGGTTCCACTAAGATGGTCCGGCACGTATTTCACCATTCGGCTAATTAGCTAATTGGTAAATTACATTCGCGCACGGAATGTGTCAAGCAGAAATGGGGAAGGAAAACTACGGAGATTCGCGAGATTCGGGACGAAATAACCCTCGGAACTCCGCACGCTTTTGATGATGTGGGGTAACTTCGTGCGCCCAGAGTCTCCCAGAATCTCTATAATTTCCGTGACCGTCATCTCAGCCCACTTGGGCATCTTCAGCTCTGCAAACGCAGAAACCACACAATCTGAAACCACCAAAGAGGAGGAACCCATGACCACAGCAGTTGCTTTACATAAGGAAACCACGCAGTCAGCTGACGCCGCGGCAATTCGTCCGTTTAAGGTCCAGGTCCCGGAGGCAGACCTCAGCGAATTGCGCAGGCGCATCAACAACACAAAGTGGCCGGACCGGGAGACGGTCACAGATGCAACCCAAGGCGTGCAACTCGCGACGACTCAAGCGCTCGCGCGCTATTGGGGCACGGAATACGATTGGCGCAAGTGCGAGGCAAGATTGAACGCGTTGCCCCAATTCATCACGGAAATCGATGGGCTGGATATCCATTTCATTCACGTTCGTTCGAAACATGAAAATGCGTTGCCGCTCATCGTCACGCACGGCTGGCCCGGCTCGGTCGTCGAGCAGCTGAAGATCATCGATCCGCTCACCAATCCCACGGCCCATGGCGGGAGCGCATCCGACGCCTTCGATGTGGTGATTCCGTCGATGCCAGGCTACGGATACTCAGGCAAACCGACGACGTCCGGTTGGGGTCCGGATCGCATCGCGCGCGCCTGGGTCACGCTGATGAAGCGACTCGGTTACACGAAATTTGTGGCACAAGGCGGCGATTGGGGCGCAGTCATCGTGGATCTGATGGGCGTGCAAGCGCCTCCGGAGTTACTCGGCATTCACAGCAACATGCCAGGCATCTTTCCAAACGAGATAGACCAGGCGGCATTCTCCGGGGCGCCGGCGCCATCAGGTCTGTCGGCCGATGAGAAGGCCGCGTACGAGCGCTTGCAGTTCGTGTATCAAAAGGGAATCGCTTACGGGTTCCAGATGGGCCTGCGCCCGCAGACATTGTATGGAATCTCGGATTCCCCGGTCGGCTTAGCGGCCTATTTCCTTGACCACGACGCACGCAGCTACGCGCTGATCTCGCGCGTCTTCGGGGGAGCAACCGAGGGCCTCACGCGCGATGACATCCTCGACAACATCACGATCACCTGGTTGACGAACACGGCGCAGTCCGGCGCCCGTCTCTATTGGGAGTATTGGGGTAAAGGGTACTTCAATGCCAAGGGCGTCAAGATCCCGGTGGCCGTGAGCGTCTTCCCTGACGAACTTTATCCGGCCCCGCAAAGCTGGGCGGAGCAGGCATATCCCAAGCTGATCCACTACAACAAGCTGCCTAAGGGCGGACATTTCGCCGCGTGGGAGCAGCCGCAAATCTTTTCAGAGGAAGTTCGCGCGGGGTTCAGATCGCTGCGATCATAGACGCGAAAATTGGCAGCCTGATCTGAAAGACACGATTCATAGCGCAAATGCTCGCAGTGCAACAGGAGGGCTCCGATCTTCGGAGCTCTCCTCTTTTGATCAAGCAAAATTGAGGACAGCCCCTATCACATGTATGACGGTCATCACAGTTGATGCGCCAGTCATCACGGAGGAATAGTGAAACGCACAGGCGAGAAGGCTCTAAACAGCGGCATCCGCCTGGCCACTGGCCGCCTTTTTCGTTGCGGAAGGCGCTGAAGTCGCGATTACTGGCCGGGACTAGAAGATGCCAGAAGATGTTGTATGAAGCAGTCGCCGAACTGGAACCCAACGCGCGCGGCTATCGCGCCGACGTTACCGTGACGGACAACCGGAGGCGGCTCTTCGCGGATCTTGCTAAGGATTTCGGCAAGTTGGACATCGTCTTCGCCTATGCCGGGAGATTCGGGACAGGAGATTCAAACGCTCCGGTCCCACGGCACGCCGGGGCGGGCGAGATGACAATTTTGTTGAGTATAGTATTTCCGCGTTTCCAGCAGAGGTCCGCGAAAACTGCAGATCCCTCCACGGCACGCCGGGACAGGTCGGCTCCCCCGGATTTCCTGTCGAAGGTTGCAGCTTCGGTCGGCTGCATGTGGTTCTCTTTAAGGAGAACCACATACGTGGTCGCTGGTAAGGGCCGTGATGGAGGAAATCCGGGTACGCTCCTAATGAACAAAATGTGTCCGGAGATAGAAACAGTGGTGTCGGGGGACAAATAGGCTCGGTTTGAATTGGCGGTATGTTTGCCCTTGGGAATCGGGGAGGGATCGAGGCGCACCGCAGGTTCCTCGCTTCGCTCGGAATGACAAATAGGAGAGGGTTGTTGAAAGGGAGAGGTCATGTTGCCAAGGGAGAGGGCACTCGTGTGTCGAAGGGACCCGATGTCTCCCAGTTCATTCCTCTCTTAACTTGCCTGTGGCTTGCCACAGGCAAGTCGCTTGCTCGGGATGACAAACAAGGAGAGGGTCGTTCCAAGGAAAGGGCGGTTGCTGAACCGAAACGCTTTTCAAATCTAATTTGGACAAGTCTGGTTGAACTTAGCCCAGGACGCCGTCCTGGGTTGGCGTGCAAGTTGAAGAGTCCCGTAGGGACGGCTGGAAATAGAGTGCGATTCGATCCTGGAAAACTTTCAGCCGTCCCTGCGGGACTTAATTCGTAAATTCTGGTTCTCTCACACCCCCTCTAAAGCCCAGGTCTTTGTTGGGTCCTTTACGGCCCGACTAAAGCATGAGAGCGGTGGCTATCAGAGAGTCTAGTCTGCGAATCATCGCCCAGGGAAATCTAGTTTGGAGAAGTCTGAGGTTCAGCCATCCCTGCGAATCTCGTCATCTCTGCAGTTTAAACGGGCATTTGCACCCGGTATGCGATTTTGGCAGCTCATTTGGCTGGTCGGTTGCTTGGCTAAGAAGCAGCCTGTGCCTTGACCAGGACAGCAACAAGGGCAGCAAGATCAGCGGGGTTCACGTCACTCACAGCGACTATCTGCAGGTCGCGCGTGGTCGCGGAATGGAGGGTGAATCCGGAGCGGATGCCGGGCAGCGCGGCCAGGTTGGGACCGCCGGATCGTTGGGTAACAAAGACTGAGACTTGATGCTTGTGAATCGTGAACAGCAGCAAGGCCGCAGGCTGCCCCTTGAGATAAGTCAGATTTGCGCCTCGTAGTGTCGTATCCGGCGGAAGGGCCTGGGCATCGGGAAGGTTGAAGCTGAACGGAAGGCGGCCCTGGAACCAGGGTTTGACGGTGTGGCGATCGGTCGAGATGACCTGCGGCGTCGCACCGCTGGAGAGTGTGCTGAGGTGTTGATCGAGTAGTTCGGCAGAGAGGCTGTTGGTCTTGCGGATCTGTTGCCAGCCAATGAGCGACACGGCCAGCAGGAAGGCCGCGGCAAGGCCTACCCAGGTTAAGCGACGCACGGAGTGAATGCGAGTGGACGGCTGCGGCTGCTGACGAAGCTGGGCGGTGAGGCGAGCAAGGGCCTCAGGGGATGGCGCGAAGCGACGACCGGCGCGCGCAGTGGCAGCCTTCAGTTGCGTGGCCGAGAGAACGCGCAGCGCGCACGCATGGCAGCCGGCGAGATGTTGCTCAATCGCCCTTTGCTCCCTGTCTGGCAACTCGCCATCACTGAACGCACTGAGCGTGTCCGAGCTTGGATGTTCGATGGCCTGAGTCATAGGGATTCTCCGAGCTGCGGCTGCAACAGTTGGCGCAGGGCACGGCGGGCACGAGATATACGTGACATTACGGTTCCAATGGGGATGTCGAGGATGAGGGCGATGTCTTTGTACTTCACCTCTTCCACGTCACACAAAAGCAGCGCTTCGCGCAACGGCGCCTCCAACTGTTCGAGTGCCCTGTGCAGCGCGGCCTGGTTGTCCAGACGAATCAGATTGTCTTCCGGGGTAGGGCCGGCATCCGTGAGGTCGAGCGCGTGGGAATGATCTTCGAGGAAGACGGTCCGGGACGTGGCGATGCCGGTGCGGGAAGTAAGGAAGGTATTGCGCAGGATGCGGATGATCCAGGCTTTGAAGTTGGTGCTCTGCCTCAAACGAATCGAAGGCGCGGAATGCTTTCGTGAAAGTTTCCTGTACCAAGTCTTCCGCCTCCGCGTGATTGCGAGTGAGCCAGGACGCGTGATTGTAGAGCGACGGCAAAAGTGGAAGCGCAAGCCGTTCGAACTCTGCGCTGCGATTGACGGACGCCACGTAATCAGATGCCTCGCGCCGGCTGGGTTCACGGACATGCATGGGCACGCCGAGCAATGCTTCACTACCGGACATCACTACCCTAAACCGAATAGCAGGGAGATTATTCCACGAATTATTTTCCCCGCGCTCAGAATAAAACCCCGCGAAACCAGTTTTCTGCTGCAGAGGTGGTCACGATGAAGCGGGAGAACGTTATGAAACATAAAAATGAGGAGGAAACGGCGCAGGAGGCAAACGGGTCGAAGGTTGCCGGAGATGGCATCGACCGGCGCAATTTCCTGCAGTGCATGGCATGGGCGGGGACGGGGCTTGTCTGGTCGATGGTCGCCGGCATACCGACTTCGAAGCTGCTGGCGGATACGACGCATTCTGGGAAGAAGATGCTGGTGGAGGACTTCTCATTCGTACAGATCAGCGACAGCCATATCGGCTTCAACAAGGCTGCCAACCAGAATGTGACCGGCACACTAAAGATCGCCATCGACAAGATCAATGCGGGACGCGCGGGGATGAAGCACCCGGAGTTCATGATTCATACCGGCGATATCACCCAGAGCTCCAAGCCGGCCGAGTTCGACACAGCTGTAGAGGTGATCAAGGGCGCCAAGGCGGGGCAGGTGTTTTATGTTCCCGGCGAGCATGATTTTTCGCTCGACGACGGCGAGCAGTACAAGCAGCGCTTTGGCAAAGGGACGCTGGGAAGCGGCTGGTACAGCCATGACTACAAGGGCGTTCACTTCGTAGGCCTCAACAACTGCGTGCAGGTGGATGCCATGGGCAACCTGGGTGCGGATCAACTGGCGTGGCTCAAAACTGATTTAGGCGGCCTGAGTGCTTCGACGCCGGTGGTGGTGTTCGCGCACATTCCGCTGTGGATGGTTTATGAGAAGTGGGGTTGGGGCACGCAGGATGGCGCGACCGCGCTGAGCTATATGAAGCGGTTCGGATCGGTCACGGTGTTAAACGGCCACATCCATCAGATCGTGCAGAAGGTTGAGGGCAATGTCAGCTTTCATACGGCCATGTCAACGGCGTTCCCGCAGCCTGCGCCAGGGTCTGCGCCGGGACCGGGCCCGATGGCGGTTCCCGCCGGCAAACTGGAGAGCGTGCTGGGGGTGACTAACGTCAAGGTCGTTCGTGGGCACAATCACCTCGCTGTGGTCGACTCTTCCCTGGAGGCGGTGTGAAGCGGGCCTGGATCCTGGCGGTGCTGACCGTAGCTTCGGTGACGGGGTTGGGGTATGTGCACCCGTTTGGCAATCCGCGTGATCGAGCCCGCACGAGGAATCGGCACGCTGCTCAAGGGCGCCAACCTGCCGCCGGATGCAAAAGCGGTCCTGGTTACCAAGTGCGCGGACTGCCACTCGAGCGAGACGCGGTGGCCAGCCTACGCCCGCGTGGCTCCAGGGTCCTGGCTGATCGAACGGGATATTGTCGAGGCGCGCAAGCATATGGACCTGTCGCGATGGGAGCTGTTGTCGATGGAGCAGCAGCAAGTGCTGTTGGCCAAGATCAGCCATGAGGCAAAGCGTGGGGACATGCCACCGCTTCAGTACGTGGCACTCCATTGGGGAGCGAAGCTTTCACAGACAGATGTGCAAAGGCTCTCGATGCTAAGCAAGAATACGGGCGCCAGTGAGGCCACGGTGGCCGGCGCCGGCGATGCTGCGCGGGGCAAACTGGTATTCGATAAGCGCTGCACAGGTTGCCACTCCATGGAAATCAATGGTGAGGGGCCAAGGCTGTCGGGAGTTTATGGAAGAAAGGCGGGGAGCGTGGAGGGGTTTGATTACTCCCAGGGATTGAAGAATTCAGGGCTGACCTGGAATGATGCGACGCTGGAGAAGTGGTTAAGCGGCCCGGACACGATGATCCCGGATGCCAAGATGGACTTCTATGTGCCCAAGGCCGCAGAACGGCGGGACCTCATCGCTTATTTCAAGCGATGAGCAGAGGGGTTGGCCGGATGCAGACATACCCATAAAGATCTGGGGAAACGAAAGCCCGCCCCGCCCTGCCACTCGATTGGCCGCGCTGAGGTAGGCGGCGCGAAGCGTTGGAGCAAGGGGCGGGTGATGGTAATGGCCGCCATGCGAATCAGGCCGGCGGCTACACATGAGTGTGGGCCTGCCCCGAGGGTGAAATGTCCTGCGTCGCCCCGAGTGACATCGACTTGATGGGGATGGGAAAAGCGCTCCGGATCGCGGTTTCCGGCAATGATCCTGAGGATGATTTGCTCGCCGCTGCGAATCGACGAACCATTCAGATTGATATCCGCGGTAGCCGTTCTGGTGAGAGTGCGTGCAAGGCCGGTGTATCGCAGCAGCTCGTCGATAGCTTGCTCCGTCAGTCCAGGCTGCTGGTGCAAGAGGCTCCATTGCTGGGGATGTTGCAGGAGGGCGAACCAGGCATTTCCCAATAAACAGGGGAGGGTTTGCGAGAGAGCAACGAAGCCGGCATCGCGCAGGGTCTCGGGTCCGGCGTGAAAGCAACTCCGCAGCTCAGCGTTCGCGGCTTTCGCGCCGGCGCGCAGAACTGGGTCGTGAGGTTCAGCGGCAGCGGCCGAAACGCGTTGGGCGTTTTCATAGAGACGGGTGCCGTCTTCCCGGGAGATTCCGGTCACGATTGCCGCCAATGAGAGACAAATTGGCCGCGCGTATTCGTCCATCAGGTCCACGGGTTCGGTGTTGGGTAAAGTGCCGGCGAGCACTTGGACCTCGGGGGTTATCCTTTCCCGCCAGACGCGTAGTTGCGTTGGGGAGAGAGCTTCTATGGTTTCCGTCCGAATTTTTGAGCGAAGGCCGTCGTTGTTGTCATGAGGGCCGGTGGGAACGAGACTCGAGGCTCGAAACGCTGCCAGAATGTCCGCGTGCTTGCTGAGCACCCAGGCGTTTAGGACCGAATCGAAATAGGCGGGTTCCACCTCGGGTGGGGATGAGGAGTCGAGTTGATCGTGAGTCCAGCTGGGTATGGTCGGATTGTTTCGTTTGGCCGGCATTGCATTTCAGGACTCAGCATATCCTGGGCGGGAAAGGGAGTTGTCACGGATGTGTCATGTTTTGATGGGTCAACCACAGATCTCGACCGAAGCGGAGAGATCTGCGGTTTCCCTACCTTAGCAGGTAGTAAGAGACTGCGACGGTTGCGAGGAGAAGCAGGGAGATGATGCGTGGGTCGCTGAGGGTAGTGAAGGGGCCTTTGAGAAAGGCTAGCGGGTGATCCCAACAGACTTTGGATACTTCGGCCTCGTCCATGGCAGGCGTTAGCAGGCTGGTCAGTACATAGATCGCGACGCAGGCTGCGGCGATGATCGGCCCGGCGAGCATAAATGGGATGCCCAGGCCTTGCACGGGATCAGTAACAAATCCACCGAAATCGGTGAGCCGGCTCGAGGGCAGGAACCATTTGCCGGTACTCGGCAGATCGACGAGAAAATAGATGACTCCGATCAGGGAGCCAATATAGAGGGTCGCCATGGCTGCCTGCTTTGTTCCTCGCTTCCACAGTACGCCGAGCACAAAGACCGTGGTCACCGCTGGGGCAAAGGTCATGGGGATCTTGTTCACGGCTTCGAAGATGGTTCCGAACTGGTCGCCCTGCGTCGACCACAACATGGCCAACACCATAATCGCTCCGGTGGTGATGCGCCCCACGCGCACCACCTGCGCATCGGTTTCCTCCGGCCTGAGCCGCTTAACTACATCGATGGAGATCAAGGTTGCGCAGCTGTTGAGCGCCGCTGCCATACAACTCATGAGCGCGGCGGCCAGGCTGGCAGCGATCAACCCGCGCACTCCTACCGGGATGAGATAAGAAATCAGCTGCGGCAGCATGGTGTTGTAGTCCGGACGACCGGTGCCGGGCACGTCCGCCAGATGGATCGCCCCTTTCTGCCAAAGCACATATCCAATGACTCCCGGGAACACCATCAGGAAAACGGGTGAGAGCTTGAGAAAGCCGGCAAACAGGGCTCCGTTCTGGCCGTCCTTCAAGGTGCGGGCGCCCAGCACTCGCTGTACGTGGGTTTGGTCGGCACACCAGTACCAGATCCCTAAGATGGGATAGCCAAGCAGAACCGCGAGCCACGAGAATTCGTTGAGATGTCCGTGGCCATCGATCACTGGCTGCAGCATGTGCAGTTGTCCCGGAGCGACGGCTTGCCGCAGGGTTACCAGGTCATGCACGCCTACCCTTGGCAGCGCGAGCACGCCCATGACGGTGATAAGCATGGCTCCGCCCAGCAACAGCACAACCTGGATACTCTCCGTCATCACCACGGCTTTGAGACCGCCGAGGGCAGCATAGGTAACCGTGAACAGCGAGAGTACAAGGATGGTGGCAAACATCGGCACGCCGAGCAGAGACTCAAAGACCTTGGCGGCCGCAAATAAACTGATACCGATGTGAATGAGCAGCGCGCCGAGTATGCCAATGACTGCCAGGAAAGTACGGGCCGCGGGACAATAGCGGCGCTCCATGAACTCCGGCAGCGTGGCCACGCCGGAGTTGATATAGAACGGAGCAAACATCAGCGCCAACAGGATGAGGATGAAGCACGCCATCCACTCAAAGTTGCCGATGACTAAACCGTCTCTTGCACCACCAGCCGCGTAGCCTACGAGGTGGATGGTCGAAATATTCGAAGTAAACACGGCTGCACCGACGGTGAACCAGCCGAGGGATTTGTTGGCCAGGAAGTATTGCTGGGAAGACGCATTCCGGCGATAGCCAACTTTGATACCGAAGGCGGTGATGCCCACGAGGTAAACAGCAATGACGATGGCGTCGATCGGAGCGATGGTCATGCTCTAGGGTTGGATCTGCACTTTCAGCGCCGCGGATTTGTCAGCGGCAAGGTGCAAGGCTTTCACCGAATCCTCGAGAGCAAAGACGTTGTTGATCAAAGAGCTCACATCGATGCGTCCAGCAGCCACCAAACTAATCGCTTCATCGAACGTGTCACCGTAGCGCATCGATCCACGGAAGTTGATTTCGCGCACCATGAGCTGGTTCACCGGGTATGGGAATGTCGGCGGTGCCGACAGTGCCGATTTGCACGATGGTGCCGCCAGGGCGCACCAGGTCAAAGGCTGCACGCAGACGCAGGCGGCGCTCCCGATGCTTCAAAGACCATGTCGAAGCCCAGGCCGGTCAACTCCTGAACCTGGTGGTGCAAATCGTGCGCAGTGGGATCCAGGGCCACATCTACGCCCAGTTCGATTGCCTTGTGGCGACGGGCGGCAACAATATCGGTGACCGCGACCGGAACCGCGCCGAAGGCGCGCGCCGTCATGGCTACCAGCAGGCCTATGGTTCCTCCGCCGGTCACGAGCACCCGCTTGCCCGAGACCGTTCCGGCGCGCTTGACTGCGTGCAGGGCGACGGAGAGAGGCTCCATCATGGCGCCGATGCCATCGTCCATGTCGTCCGGCAGCAGATGACATTGGTCGGCGCGAACAGTGACGAATTCCGCCAGGGCTCCATCAGTGGGTGGAGTGGTGCTGGCGCTCCCCAGCATGATGGTTTTGCGGCAGAGATTGATCTGGCCGCCTTTGCAGTAGGCGCAAAAGCCGCAGGCACGGGCGGGGTTTACGGTCACCCGCTGGCCTATTTTGACGGCGTCAACGCCGGGCGCAACCGCGGCCACTTCGGCGGTAAATTCGTGGCCGAGAATGAAGGGCCGGTCGGGTACAAAGGTGGCGTTGCGTCCGTGTTCGTAGTAATGCAGGTCAGTGCCGCAGATACCCACGCGGCGGGGACGCAACAGCACCATGCCGGGATGTAATTCGGGTTGACGATAGGGCTCGATGCGGATGTCTCGTGCACCATAGAGGACGGCGGCTTTCATCGTTGTTCCTCAGCAGGGATCTGGTAGAAGCGGGCGCAGTTGTCGCCCAGAATTGCGCTTTGCGAATCTTTTGGCAGGTGGTCGATCACGATCTTCATCATGGGCTCGTATTCCGCCGACAGGGTGCAGACGGGCCAGTCGGAGCCGATCATGAGACGGGTGGGGCCGAATGCTTCGAGGACCACGTCGAGGTAGGGATGAAAATCGGCAGGCTGCCATTGCTTCCAATTCGTCTCCGTCACCATGCCGGAAAGCTTGCAGAAGACATTGGGGAATGTTGCTAGCTGGCGTAGGTCTTCTTTCCAGGGAGAGAGCGATCGCTCGGCGATTTTTGGCTTGGCGATGTGATCGAGGACGAAGGGTTGCTGCGGGAATTCTTTCACCAGTTGCAGCGCTACTTCGAGGTGCTTGGGAAAGAGCAAAAGATCGTAGGTCAAATTGAAGTCAAGCAGCTGAGCGATGCCGCGGCGAAAGTCCGGCCGCAGCATGAAGTGGTCGTCGGGCTCGTCGTGGACTATATGGCGGACGCCGACCAGTTTGGGATGCTGGGCGAATCTTTGCAATTGTTCGCTTAGCCTGTCCGAGCGCAGATCCACCCAGCCGACGACACCCTTGATGAATGGGTATTGTTCTGCGAGCTCCAGGAGCCAGCGGGTTTCTTCAAGGTTTTGCCGGGCCTGTACGGCAATGCAGCCGTCGAAATGCATGGTGTCCAGCAACGGCTTCAGGTCGGCGGGGAGGAAGTCTTGCTTCAGAGCTTGCATCTGTTCCGTCATCCAGGTGTGCTCGGTGGGGCTGTAGCGCCAGAAGTGCTGGTGGGAATCAAGTCGCATGAGTTTGGATGGCTCTCAAATGATCAACGAATAGGTGGGGGTTGGCAAGGTGCCCCCGGGATTTGCTGAGGATTCAGCGAAAGGCGGTCGAAGGCTTCGCCTATTGCTTTCGGCCCATGTACGCCTTGGCGAACATGGAGCACCCGTCCAGTTCCCTTCTGGTTATCTGATTCCGTCGGGTCACCCGTCCATTCCCTTTTTGGTTTCACTGATTCCGTCCAGTCCCCGTCCATTCCCTTTTGGTTTCACTGATTCCGTCCAGTCCCCGTCCGGTGCCTTGGGTATGATTGGGACGATTTGAAAGGGAGATGAGATGAAGGTTTTTGTTTTTGCATTGCTCGGCGTGCTTTCGATTGCGCTTTACAGCCAACAAAGTCAGCCCACTCGGGTTGGGATGATTATTGGGATCAAGCCGGACAAGATCTCGGCCTATGAAGCGCTTCATGCGGCGTCAAACCATGGCGTCCGGGATTTGCTAGACAAGTACCATATGCACAACTTCTCCATCTACATCCACAAGATGGATGAGAGTCACTACTACCTGTTTGCCTACTACGAATACACCGGCGACAACTACAAACAGGATATGGATACACTGGCCAGGGAACCTCGTAATATCCAGTGGCTCAGCAAGACGGATGCCATGCAAATTCCGTTCGCAGGCGAAAAGTCCTGGACCAAAATGCAGGAGGTATTTCACAATCCTTAACTGGTTCCCCCGCCGACAAAGACATTGACAAGAGCGGCGCACCCATTTATCTAACTGGTGGGGGTGAAGGAGTTCACCCTGAGCGGTTTGGTGAAAATCGCTTGCAACCGCTGTTCTGCCTCCCAGGCTCGACAGATGATGACTCCTGACGGGAAGCCGTCGCGGAGTCATGTCCGACGACGCCGTTCCTGTCACAAAAATTCCGCTCGCGGGCAGTTGCCTTGTGGAGGTGAACTTGCAGAAATACCTTCTTATCGCAATCGGGGGTGCTCTGGGCTCGGTGACCCGGTATGTTGTCGGTTCCACCGTAGTCAACCGAATGGGAACCCGATTTCCTTACGGCACATTGGTGATCAACATCACGGCTTGCCTGATCATCGGCTTCTTCCTGGCTGCGGTCGGGCAGCGCACAGAGGTCAACCCCGCGTGGCGATTTCTGATCCCGATCGGGTTCTTAGGCGCCTATAGCACGTTCTCCACCTTTGAATGGGAGACCTTTGTCCATTTGCAAACTGGCGATTTCCTCATTGCCGCCCTCTATGTGTCGCTGAGTGTTCTGCTTGGCCTGGTCGCGGTGTGGCTTGGGGTCGTGCTGGCGCGGCTTGCGTTCTGATTTCTTACTCCTCCTCTTACTCTTCCAATGACCGGTTCCAGGTAGAGATCACGCGGGTCTCCCGCTCGAAGCCCAGGGTACTTACCGATCCTGTTCCCAGGGCAAACAGACGGCCCCCGCGTGGCTCGAGACCTAACCAGGTGGCGGCCAGAATCCTCAAGACGTGGGCGTGGGCAAATAAAGCGACGTCGCCGCCGGCCTGGAGAGCGCGGTCGATCACCTTCTGGGCTCGAGCAGCGACCTGCTCCACGGGTTCCCCCTCAGGCACGGGAGAGTCCCAAATAGACCAGTCAGGCTGGTCTTTTCGAATGTCGGCGGTGGTGCGGCCTTCGAAGATACCGTAGTCCCATTCCCGCAGGTTCTCGTCAATCTGCGCCACATCCGCGTAGCCCGCGATGCGGCAGGTCTCCCGCGCACGCTGCAGCGGGCTGGTCAACACCAGGCTGAATTTACGCTGAGCGAGGTAGTCGCGAATTTTCGCTGCCCGCTCTTTTCCTCGCTGCGGTGAGGGGGATGTCGGTTTTGCTGGTATGGGCGCCGGAGAGGCTCCACTCGGTCTCACCGTGACGTATCAACCACAGTTGCATATTTTCGTTGCTGGGCGGATTCAATTCATGTTCCTTTCATCTTGCCGCTGCGGGCGGTTTTTCGAGCCCGCCCTGCAGGGCGAAATTCTGGAGCGCAATTGCATTCTGCCAGATGCGATCGAGAGAGTCGATGTAATGGACTTCGAGCTCGAACAAGGTGCGCTGCGAGACGATGACCTGAGGATACGCCTGCGCCATGCTCCGGTACTTACTCAAGTAAAGCTCATAGGCCCGACGCGCGCGCGGCAGCAGGGCGGTGCGATAGCGCTCGGCTTCTTCCTTGGCGGAAAGGTAGTTTTGTGCCAGGATCTCGGCCCGTTGGCGCAGAGATAATTGGGTGCGGGTGATCTCTTGCCGGGCCTCATTCAGTTCCGCTTCCGCAGCCTGCTTGTTGCCCTGGTTGCGGTTCCACAGCGGCAGCTCGATGCCGACGCTGGCAAAGCTTTGCGCCCCCGTTTTTTTGCCTGGGGCTTCGGGAAGCGACTCCAGATTCTGTTGCTCCCCGGCGCGCAATTGAAGATCGGGCACGACTTCCCGCTGGGCGTCCTTTAATCTGGCTTCGGCAACGGCGACCTGCTGTTGTGCCTGCTTTACGGTCGGGCGCCTGCTGGACGATCGTGTCGACCATCCGGGCGGGATCGATCTTCGGGCGGCGCGTCGAGGTCAGCGTCCAATGGGGCGACTTCAGTTGTGGGGCTGCCGGCAAGCGCGGCGAGTGACTCTGAACCTTTGCAGAAACATGCGCTGCGCCATGGTGTAGTCGATGGCTGCCTGCTCCGCCTCGACTTCGGCCTGCAGCACGTCGGGTGCATCCGCCTGGCCCACATTCGCCAACTGATGCGCGGTTTCGACGGCGTCGGTAGCTAAGCCGAGGAGGCGGCCGCGTACTAGCCACCATTTGCTGAGCGCTGAGAGTGTCGTAAAACTGCTGCGCTACGTCGTTGTGCACGCGCGCGAGCTGAGCCTCGGCTGCGATTTGATCGGACTGCTTCTGCTGCTCATAAATGTTGCGGCGCAGGCCAAGCTTGCCTCCCAGCACGATGGTTTGGGCAACAAAGCCGCCTTGTTCCCCGCCCCCGTAGGAGCCGCCGCGAATCTGGTCGCCTTCATAGCCGACTGTGGGATTGGGGTAGAGTGCGGCCTGTTTGGCCTCGGCTTCGGAGCGGCGGACAATCGCCGCGGCTTGCTGCAAGGTCGGATTGTTTCTATCGGCCAGAGCCAGAAAGTCTTCCAGCTTGAGCGGCGGGCGCGAGGCGACACCCTGCAGCAGCTGGGGCACTGGTGCAGGGGCGTTTTCCATCGGCATTCCCGGCGCATCTGCATCGCGGCTGCTGCCCGTTCTGCGGCGAAAAGTGGCGCGGCGCACAGCCACAGTACGGGCGCGAATCTCTTGTACATCGTCTTCTCCCTGTGGTTAAGAAATGTCTCTGCAATAGCGATGCGTAGGGATCGTTGGGCCTTTGCGCCTGCTTCATGCGCGCCACCACTTCTTCGTATTTGTCCGGCGGCAGCACGCGCAGGAAGGTCATCATGCCCATCATGTAGCCGCTCCAGCCGGGACGAAGGCCGTAGTTCTCAGGCTTGTCGACCATCTGGTCCATGGCCATGGCGGGACCTTCCATGTAAGCGTCCTGGGGGAAAGCCTGGCACTGAGTTTGCGTTGGCCGCGATGTCGACGGCCATGTCTGGTCATTCCCGGCATAGCCCATGCCTTTGCCCGGAGCGGTCCGTTGGTCGTGGCCATGTCCGCAGTGCTTCCGAAACCCATGCCGCGGCCGAGGCTGGTTCCATAGTCGTCGCCGGTGGGCGCGCCCGGGGTGCCTTGCAGCATGCCCATGCCGGTGTTCATATCCACGCCGGCGGGCTGACCGGGCCGGCGCGTCATGCGTGCCCACGTTGGAAGACATCTGGTTCATCATGTGGTGCGGCAGGTGGCAATGCAGCATCCAGTCGCCGATACGGTCGGCGGTGATTTCTATGTCCCGCGCCTGCGCCACGCCGACCAGGACCGTGGTTCCGGGCCACCAGGCGGTTTCTGGAATGCGGCCTCCTTCGGTGCCCGTGACCTGGAAGGTGTACCCGTGAATGATGCATGGGGTGGTGGTCCATGCCCAGGTTCACAAAGCGAACGCGGACCCGGTCGCCCTGGCGAACGATCAGCGGAGTGGATGCCGGACCCGCCTTGCCGTTGAGCAGGAGCCAGTTGTATTCCATGTTCATGGTGTTGGGGACGGTGTTGTTGGGCAGGATGGCGTACTCCTGCAGGTGGAGTAGGAAGTCCTTATCGCAGCGCGGGTGGTACGGGGTGCGGGGATGCATGATGAAGCCGCCGAGCATGCCTGCCATTTCCTGCATGGCCATGTGGGAGTGGTAGAAGTAGGTGCCTGTCTGGTGGATGTTGAATTCATAGACAAAGCGGCCGCCGGGTTTCACGGGCTCCTGGCTGATGCCGGGCATGCCGTCGTTGCCGATCTTGTCTTCGAAACCATGCCAGTGAATGGAGCTCGGCTCAGGTAAGTGGTTGTCGAAGATTACGCGGACGTGGTCACCCTGGTTGACCTGGATGGTCGGGCCTGGAGCGGTGCCGTTGAATCCCCAGACGTCGATGGTTTTGTCTGGGTGGATTTTTTGGCGGAGGACTTCCGCGACCAGGTTATAGACCTTGGTGGAGCCGTCCATGGTGTAGGCGAGATCGCCAACGTCGGTGGTTACTACGGGGATTTGTTGTCCGGATGGGGGCACTGCGTGGGTGGCGGATGTTTGCGGGCGGGGCGGGTTCGATGGAGGCGTGGGCATCTGCATTTGCATGGTTTGAGCTGGTAGGGTGCGCGCGGCGAAAAGAGCCGAGCCGGCGCCCAAGGCGCGGCCCAGGAAGGTACGTCGAGTACTCATAGAAACTCCTCGTGAATGGATGGCAGGGTGGGATCGGCGGGACGCAGATCTCCGTCAGCGGGGGAAAGCGAGGGGGACTAGATGCGGAGAGGAGTGAGGAGTGGCGAGTCGCCTATGGTACTTCGGAGCTGGGGGAAAACGCGAGCGCGGGCGGTGATTGTCAGAACTGGGAGGAGGGCAGTTGAAGGTGCTTCTGCCTGGATTGTTGGCGGGGCTTTTTGTTGGTTGTTGGCCTGTAGATCGGTCACACAGAAGGAAGTGGCGGTGGGGGGACAGGTTTGTGCTGCGGGGTGGTTTGGTGATGGGTGCATCGCGTGGCATTGGGTCATTGCCACGGTGCGGCCGGCTTGCTGATGTTGAAGACACTGCGCCCCGCAGACGAAAGAGGCGACCTGGGCTAGAAGCAGGGCAAACATCAGCGCCACAGTGGTTGTAGGGGGAATCCGTCGGGCCACTGATCGCAGAAGGAGGATCACCACAGGTTCAGGATACGCCTTAATAAAAAGCTGTGGAGGGGCTTCCCCCGGATTTCCTGGAGACCTTATTGGCGTTGATGAACTCTATGCGGCTTTCCTCGATGAAAGCCGCACACGTGGGTGTCGGTGGCGCCCCGCGGCAAGAAATCCGGGTCGCCCCGTCTTTTTCGGCACACGTACGCTGGTGCGAACGAGGGGCACCCGTCCAGTTTCCTACGGGGTTCGTTTTAGGTTGAGGGTTTGATGTTGAGGGTTGTGGTATCCACCCAGCCGGGTTTATCGGTCGGTGAAGGGTCTTACCGGCAGCAGGATCAAGGCGGTCATGGCCAAGTGATAGAGCAACATTCGCTCCGCCAACGGAACGGAGGTCAGCAGGACGGCCACAACTGTCTTCCATCCCTCGCTTCGCAGTGCGGTGCCGGCCATTTCTTTCCCTCCCTGATGCCTGATGACTGAGACTGAAAGATTCGGGGAAAGTCTTCCGAGTCTTTTTTGAAGAATCAGTGTTGCGTTCATCGGCACATCCTGACCGGCGTTTCATAACACTCTGGGATAATGCAAAGCAGGGATCCTCTGCCTACCCGCCCCATGACCACCTTAAATACAGACCAGTTGGAAACCCCGCCCAAGCTTCACGGGTTTGAACCGCTTGGAGTGCCGCTTTTTCGGGATTTGTGGCTCGCGTCGATCGTTTCCAACCTGGGCGGCTGGATGCAGGATACGGCGGGCACGTGGCTGATGACGGTGCTCACGACGTCGCCCCTGCTGATTGCGCTGATGCAGACCGCAGCCAGCCTGCCGGTGGTCATCCTGGGCCTGCTGGCGGGGGCAACGGCCGATATTTTCGATCGCCGGCGGCTGCTGATTTTCTGGCAGGCCTGGATGCTGACGGCGGTCGCCATCCTCAGCGTGCTCACGTTCTTTGATATGATTTCGCCCTGGATTCTGCTGATTCTCACCTTCCTGCTGAATATTGGCGCGGCCATGAACAGCCCGGCTTGGCAGGCCATCGTGCCGGAAGTGATTCCGCGGGCGCAGCTACCGGATGCCGTCTCGCTCAATTCGGCCGGGTTCAACCTGGCCCGCGCCCTGGGGCCCGCCCTGGGCGGCCTGATGGTGGCGCTTTTCATCAGCGCCACGACGGGTGCTGCGTCGGTGTTTCTGCTCAATTCCCTCTCATTTGTCGGGGTCATTTGGGTTTTGTATCGCTGGCAACGCAAGCCGGCGTTCAAGAGCGCGCTGCCGTCGGAGCGTATCCAGGGATCGGTGCGATCAGGGATTCGCTACCTCCGGTATGCTCCCATGCTGCAGGCGGCTTTTGTGCGGACACTCATCTTCACCCTTTTTGTGAGCGCCGTGTGGGCCCTGCTGGCCCTCGTGGCCCGTAACGTTATGCGGCAGGGTGCGATGGGGTACGGGATCCTGAATGGCAGCATGGGGCTGGGCGCGGTGATTGGCGCAACCAGCCTGCCCCGGGTGCGCAGGGTGCTGAACGCGGACGCCATCATCGCCACAGCCAGTGGCGTATTTGTAGCTACCCTGGCGGTTCTGGGGCTGGTCAAGAGCCCCTGGTTCATTATCCCGATGCTGGTCGCGGGTGGGTTTGCCTGGACCAGCGCCATGTCTACCCTAAACCTTGCCGTGCAGGTATCCGTGCCGGCATGGGTGCAGGCTCGGGCGCTGGGCGCTTACCAGATGATCTTTGCCGGCGGGATGGCTTTGGGCGGGGTGATCTGGGGCTTTATCGCAGAGCACGTTTCTACTTCGAAGTCGCTGCTGTGCGCGTCCGCCGGGCTGGCGGTCACGCTGCCTCTGTCGCTTCGCTTTCATGTGTTGCGCGGAGTGCAGCCCGACCTGAGCCCCTACCGGCACAAACTGCCCGCACCGAAACTAACTGCAGAGCGCGAGGACAGCGAGGGCCCGGTCCGGGTTTCTATCGATTACCATATTGACCCGCAGGACTATGCCGGCTTCACCAAAGCGGTGCATCAGCTGCGAGATGTGCGCCTGCGTGACGGCGCTATTCGATGGGGCGTGTACCAGGACGCCTCGGACCCGGGACATATCAACGAGACGTTTGTGACCGAGTCGTGGCTTGAATACTTGCGCCAGAGGGAGCGGTTCACCGCTTCTGATCGGGAGATTCTGGAGCGGGTATGGAGCTTCCATCGCGGGGGAGAGCCGCCTCGAATTTCGCATATGTTCTATGCGAAGGAAGTCGGTGATCCGCAGTCGACGGATTGAACATCTCTTGCCGCGGAATTTCGCCACGAACGAAAAGACGTACCTCAAGGGCTTTAGAGTTTGCGTGGGAACTCCCCATTGTGTCGTCCCTTCGGGACTCGATTTGCGTTGAAATCCTACCCGGCACTCCCGTGCCGGGCTCCAGATTGTCCCGTCCCTGCGGGACTGATTGTGTTGGGTGATCCCGCGGCACGACTGAAGCCTGCCCCTGGTTCAGAGTTTGTGAGGAACTCGGAGTGCGTTCTTCATCCTTTTCAGCAGTTTAGGCCGGCTTTGCTCAGCGTGTCCTTTAGGCCTTTCATGCTGATCCGGGTGGAAGCCTCCGGCGTGCCCGCACCACGCCAATGGGTTTCGAGGCTTACGGCGTAGTGATAGCCATCTTTGGCAAATGCGCGGAATTGACCTACCCAGTCGACGACCCCCGCACCCACCGGCGCCCACTCATAATGCTTGCCCGGCGGCCGCACCACATCTTTTGCATGGCAATGCCCGATGCGCTCGAAAGGTAACAGGCGGTAGCCGTTTGGATAGGGCGTGCTGCCAAGAGCGGCGGCATTCCCCGGATCCCAGTTGAGCATGAGGTTTTTGTTGGGGATGGCTTTCAGGACGGCGGCCGACTCCTCGCCCGTAGCCGTGTTGCACGCCATTTCATTTTCCAGCAACAGGATCAGGTTGCTTTTCGCACAGGTTTCAGCAGCCGCGCGCAGCTTTTCATTGATTGCGGCGCGGTAGGGCGCCTGATTCTCCAGCCGCCAGAAGTCGAAGCAACGAACGCGATCGGTTTTGAATTGCTTTGACAGCTCAATGCAGTGTTCCAGCAATTGATCCTGTTGCTTGAAGTCGAAGCCGGCGTGGAACTGGTCGCGCTTTGGACTTTCTTTGGACAGCGGGGCGCCGGGCCAGTCGACTTTAAAGAGCGGGCTGGCAATATCGGTGACGCGGAGTTGATATTTCTGCAAAATGCGCTGCGATTCGGCGATCTCTTTGGCGTCGAGGTCGGTGACGTTTTTGTTCCACATGGAGCGCAGCTCAATCCAGTGCAAGCCAAAGTCCTTGCTGGCGATGTCGCAGGCGCGTTCAAAATCGGGCGTTATCTCGTCGTTAATGACGGAAAGCTTGAATGGACAGCTGCCGGCAAATGCTTGCGCGGCTTTGCCGAATTGCGTCATCGCGCCAGCGGCGGTGAGCGATGCCACGAATGCGCGGCGGGTTGGAGACATGTGCGGGCCCTTTCATCAGCTGCGACCACGATAACCAATGGCAGCTACAGCTTGCAAGCTGGGCCCCCGGTCACGCTTTCTCTGCGGTCACCTTTTCGCAAATCAGCTTGAGCGCACGATGCGCAGAGAGGGCTGCACCCTCCTGCCAACCGATGATGTGGCTGCAGTGATCGCCGGCGAAGAAGATGGGACCATCCGGTTCAATGAATTGCTTGTAGGGGCCATCGTAGTATCCGGGGCTCTTGTCTTCGGGATCGGTGATAGCTCGGGTCACCCAGGAGCCGAGGTTGTAGGGAATTCTTCCCCAGTTCATATACATGGGGCGGCTGAGTGACTTGCCAAACCCCGGATGAAGCCGTTCAATCGCCGCCTGGGAAGCGTCGAATTTTGCCTGCATATTGGGCAGCTTGCCAAAATCACTGCCGTTTTCCACTCCGTAACCAGAGATGACGACTCCCCTATCGCTGAATAGCTTGGCACTCGGATACCAGACGGTAGCTACGGGCCCGCTAAAGACCCAGGAGATGCCTCCGTAGATATTGAAGTCAGTCTCCCAGAAACGATCGGCTTCCCAGGCCACCTTGTAGGCGTGGTCGTAGTTGGTGTCGGCAATCGCCTGAGTTATGCGCGGCGAGAAGTCGTTGGGGATGGTCTTGAGGATGCTGATGGGCAAGGCGCAGATACAGTAGTCGGCTTCGATCATTTTTGGTTCGCCGTGTTGCGCGTAGCTTATGCGGACTCCCTTGGCGGTCTTGCGTATTTCCTTGACCTGGGAATCGAAATGGATCACCTTTTCGAGTTTGCCGGCAAACGCATACGGGATGCGGTCCATGCCACCGACAGGCTGCATCATGGTGGCCTGCATATCCAACATCTCTTCAAACATCATGCCGCCCCAGAAGTTGGCGTCGAGCAAGGAGTCCATGTCGAGGGGGGGCTTTATTTCCTCGGTCACATTGCCGGCGCCGGGTAGGCGCAGCGCGCCTGCGCGGTCGGAACCTTTGTAGGTGCAGTCGCTTTTGAGGTCGCCGTAGGTGCGCAGAAAGGTCAGCATGCGCTCCTTGTCCTGCGCGCTCAGTTCCTGATTGAGCGCGTTCTGCTGGATGCACTTGGCGAGCAGCTCCGATACGTGGCCGCGGGTGTCATTGATCGCTTCGCGCTGTTGAATGGCTTTTCCGCCGAAGGCCTTGTCGTTCACCATCAGGGCACTGCGCGAGGTATTCACTTCGACTTCCAGCGGGACACCTAACTCTTTGCAGTAGCCGAGCATGGTGTGGTGGGTGGAGGGGAGCCTCGCTGGGCCGGCGTTGAAGTAGCTGTCCGGTTGCCACGCTGCCGTCTGCTTCGTGCCATCGGTAAATTCGATGGTTGTGCCGTTACGCACAGTCCAGTTGCGGCCGCCCGGGCGCGTTCGCGCCTCGAGCACGGTACAGGAGTAGCCGAGTTTGCCCATCTCGTAGGCTGAGACCAACCCGGCGATGCCGCCGCCTAGAATCACTACGTTGATCCCTTTGCCGACAACCGGCGAAGGATTCCACGCGACGGCCTCGGCTTGAGGTATAGGCAGAAGCCCGAGCGTCTGCATGGTGGTAAATGCTGCGGCGTATCCGCCGGCCTGGCCTACACGCATTAACAACTCACGCCTGGTTATGCCCATGTTTGTTGTCTCCTTTTTGAGATCACTGCGTTCCGCAGATCGATTTGCCGATAGAGTTCCCGGGAACGAAGGGATCGATAATTTCGCCCACGGAGTGAATCACGCCGTTTTTCATCACGCATTGCACATTCGCGGCGGCGCTGATGTCGGTAAGTGGATCGCCGTCGACAATGATCAGGTCAGCCAGTTTGCCCGGCTCGAGGGTACCGAGATCCTTGTCGAGAGCGTAGGCCTTGGCCGGCAGCCAGGTCGCGGTTTCGAGCGCCTGCCAGGGTTGCAAGCCGAACTTGACCTGCGCTCGGAGGTTTAGGTGCAGCGACGTTGCGGGAATGTCGAGTGGGGAGTCAGTCCCTGCGAGCATCGTACCACCGCCGCGCAGGACACTGGCCACGGTCGATTCTTCGTCGCCCAATCGCCTTAATGCGTTTTGTTGATCTTCCCTGGTGACGGTAGCGACCACGAGCGAGAGCCGCTTCTGATCCCATGGGGGCGCGACCAGGTGGCGCGGGTCGCTCGCCATGCCGGGGTCCTGGGCATAGAGCGCGGGGCTGAAGGTAGTGGAGATGGTCCACATACCGGATTCGAGCAGAAGTTTGCGCACGTCCTCATAGCTGGTGCCGGTAAAGGAACGGGAGTAGGCATAGCCGGTGCGCGCGGTGGCGCTGATGTGGCTCATACCGTCGTTGCCCAGAGAAACAGCGGGAAGCAGGTAGTGGGAGGCGGTTTCCACGCCCATCTGCTCGTGGGCGAAATGATCGGCCTTCACTTGCCAGGCGTACGCCAGGCGGACGTAGAGCTTCACCAGATCGAAGTCCAGAGCCTTGAGACGGTTGAGCTCACGGTAGAGTTGGGCTTCGCTGGTGGTGGGGATCATCATGCTGTAGTAGACGCGCTCCCCATCGATGGCTTCTCCCGTGGGAAAAAGGCGCGGCCCCACCTCTTCGCCCGAGTCGTAGCCTTCCTGCCGTTCTTTGGCGCGATACGCCATGTCGGCCAGATCGCGAAGTTCGGTGACACCGTAAGCCAACCACAGCCTCGAGTCACGATCGCCGTCGTAGATGGAGGCGATCGAGTTGGGGTGTACATGATTCTCCCATAGACCGGGCAGGACGGTTGCGTGTGACGCGTCTATGACCTTCACCGAGGAGTCTGGCGCTGTGTTGCTATGCGGGCTGACACGCTCGACGCGATTGTCCACGATCAGGATGTCGACGTCTTTTTGTTCCTCAGGGCCCTGCCCTTTCCAGAAGCGGCCGGCATGAATCAGGACCCGCTGATGTGGAGCAACATCGTGATAGGTGAGATCGACCGGGACCGGGGAGATCTTTTGCGTGTCGCGATCTATCAGGCGCAGTTTTCCATCGGAAAGATAGAGCAAGTGATTCGAGTCCGCACTCCAGGTGGGCGCGTCGCTGGTTTCGTTGTTCAGCGGAGTGGCTTTTCCGCTCGGCAGGCCGTTGGCGTCGACCGGCATCACGTAGAGTAGATCGTCCATGATGAAGGCCATCTCCTTGCCATTGGGCGAGTAAACAGGCCCATCTTCCCCGCGCGTGGTGACGGACTCGAACGGAGCAGGTTGCGTATAGCGCTGCGCCCCCGTGGCAACGTCCACGGTCAGGATTTGGGTGGTGCCTTCGCGATAGCGTTTTGTATAGGGTTTGACCGCGGCCATCGCGATCGTCTTGCCATCGGGGGACCAGGCCGGCCGGCCGGGAAAGTAGGTAGGAGCCGCAAGGGGAGTCACCTTGCCGGTGGCGATGTCGACAATCCGCGTGGCCTCGGTGTTGTCTTGAAATGCGAGGCGGGTGCCATCGGGCGACCAGGCGGGAAAGATTTGTGCCGAAGCTGTCGTGGGCGCCACCTGCTTCACGCTTCCCGTGGCAACATCGACGACATAGATGTTCTCCACACCGTTTTTGTCGGAAACATAGGCGAGGGATTTGCCGTCCGGCGACCATTGCGGTCCCTGCTTGTAAAAGGCATCGTGGGTGATGGCGCGCGGGGTCTTACCAATCTCCATGACCCAGAGCTGATTCAGCGCGATGAATGCAACATGCTTGCCGTCTGGGGCGAGCGCGGGTGCGTAAATGCCCTTAACCTGGTGTGCCGTCGCAGGGTCAAAGCTGTAACGCTTGGGCGCGTAACGCGGGCGAATGCTCTTGATCGCCGCCGCGAAGGGAATCTGTGTCTCTGCCTTGGTCTCTACATCTATCTTGAGCAGCTTGCCGTTGGCGGTGTAAAGCAGTTCGTTGGGAGAAAGCCACGCCGTAGGGAAAGGAAAGGCGTCGTCCTCTTTGCTGACCTGCTCACCTGAAACCATCAGGTGGGCGGAGTTCATGAATAGGCCCACGCCGCTAAATTGTATGTAACTGATACATTTCCCGTCGGGTGAATAGGAGGGCGACTCAAGCCTGCCTTCCTGACCGCCAAGGGTTGCGACCGTATGCTGTTTGCCATCGCTGGTAAGCGCTTCGATGGTCTTACCGGTGATTCCCGTGCCACTGACAAAAGCCAGCTCGGAGCCCGAAGGAGCCCAGGTGGGTTCGAATTCATCAGCTTCGCCGGTCGTCCACTGTTTGAGTGCACCGGTGGCGAGATCGACTGTCCAGATGTCGTAGCTGCCTTTGAATGCCCGGTCGGAGGAGAAGGCAATTTTCGTTCCGTCGGGCGAGAAGCTGGGCTCGCGATCATCTCCATGGCCGGTGGTGATCTGGCGCAGGCCGCTGCCGTCAGGCTTCATGGTCCAGATGTGGAATGTTCCCCCCGCGTAGGACTGGAAAGCGACGAGATCCCCCTTCGGCGACCAGCTCGGGTGCGATGCTTCGGTGAGAGCGTCGGTGAGCTGCGTGGCCTTGCCACCGCCGATGGGCAGCGACCAGAGCAGACCCTGTAAATCCATGATGATGGTCTGATGGTTGGGAGAAACGGTCACGGAGAAATCCGTGCCTTCATGGACCGTAATCCATTTCTGTTGGGCGATCGCGGAAAAGGACGCCGGCAGAAGAAGCGCAATGCCTGCGGAGATTGACAGCGATGTGGAACGCAACCCGGATAACAGCCTCAGCATTACAACCTTCTCCCGGACAGATTAAAACTCGAAGCGCCCGACGAACTGCAACGACCGGGAGCGAAATTCGACGGGAATGCCAGTGGCTGCCGCAGTCGTTGCCAAAGGCGCTCCATAAGTTGGCGACGTTACAATGCCATTGTAATTGCCGAAGTTGGAGTGGTTGAAGAGATTGAATGCTTCCACCGCCACTACCACCCGGAAACGCTCCGTGATCTTGTGAGCTTCCTGCAGACGGCTATCCACACGATGAATGTTTCTTCCGTAAAGAGCATCGCGGTTGGTTAGGTAATAGCCAGTGGTGTTATCAAGATAGTTGTGCGCCGCCTGATTGTAGACATAGGTGCAGGCGGCATCACCGGTAGCTTTGGGACAGGTAGCGGTTCCATAACTGGCCTGGTACGGAACTGGCTGCGAAGCAAACGTACGGTTGTAACTGGGCGCATACCCCGTGGGCTGGGTCGTGCCTAGGTACGTTGGAAAGGCGTTGCCGGACCCAAAATGATAGAGGCCGGAAAGTGACAAGCCGTACCGCCATTGGTAATCCCCATTGATAGTAAGCGTGTGGCGCTGGTCGTCCTGAGCATTGGCCCACTCGTCATGGATGCCGTTCACGAAGGGCTTGTTGGGGTAATAGAAAGGCGATTCTGTCGAGTCTTTGTAACGGGAGTAGGTGTAGGCTACTCCACTCGAAGCCCCATGCAGAACCCTCTGGTGCACTCCCAGCTGCAGGGCGTCATAGATCGAGCCGGCGGAATTGGGGGTGAAGAACTGGTTGATATTGGTGAAGGCCTGGGCGCACACGTTGTAACTGCCTTGGGTGGCATCGGGGGCCACCCCGCCGCTTGGGCAGATCACCTGCGTGCCCGGAACATACTTCGTGCTCGGGCTTAGGTTGAACTCGGGATTTCCTGGATTGGCGAGCAGGTTTGAATTGAGACGGATCCAGTCATGATAGACCCGGGTATGCACATAGTCCGCCGTAACGTCGACGTGCATCGGAAACTGGCGCTGCACGCCCGCGGAAAGCTGCAGGGCGTAGGGAGTCGACACATCGGGTCCAAGGGGCTGCACCGCCTGGCGTGGCACGATGGTCGAATTGGGAAACGGATTTTGTAGGTTGAGCGGGCTGGCTGCCGAACCGGTTACCGAATCCTGGACCGAAGTGACCCCATTGAAAATCTGCTCGTCGATCACCTGGTTGGCGGCGATGTCGGCGAAATACAGGCCGGCGCCTCCGCGCACCACGGTTTTGCCGGACCCCGTCGGATCATACGCGAATCCCAGGCGCGGCGCCCATTGATGGTTGTCGTTGCCCTTCGGCGTCAACAAGCCGTTGGTGAGTTTCAAGCCTGAATCGAAGACTCCCAAATCATTGTCGTAGCGCAAACCCAGGTTCAGGGTGAGCCGTTTAAAGATCTTCCAGTCGTCCTGGATCCAGAATCCGATCTGATTGCGCGGAATGTTGACGTTAAAATTGCCCGAGCCGAGTATGAACGTACCCAAGGAGCAGACGGAGTTCAGGTTGTAACTACCGTTGTTGTAATTCCAGGTAGTGGGATCGGTGGTGCCGTTGGGAAACAGCTCCGCCACCTCAGCCGCGGTCGTGACGCCCGAGCAGGCACTGGCGGTGCCGCGAACATTCTGCTGGAAGAACCCGCTGTGCTTGGTAAATATATACTCGCCGCCCATCTTGAAGGCATGCTTGCCGGCAAGGTAATAGAGGTCATCGCGGTACTGCTGCACATTCTGATAAAAGATCTGCGGATAGTTGTACGGGCCGCCCACGGTCACGCTGCCGAAACTAAGCTGAATGGTGGGATACATGGGCAGGTTCTGCCACTCGAAATGGCTAAAGCCGGCGTGGACGTCATTCACGATCTTGTCGTTCACCACCTTGTTCCAATCACCCATGATGCTGTAGTACATCCGCGTTGCCAGGTAAGCGGCGCTGGGATCGGTGCTACCGCTGGTGAGCACGTGATCGTTATCAAACGTGAAGCCGTTGCCGCGGACAAAAATGTGGTTGTTGCTATTGATCTGGTAGTCGCCTCGACCCAGGTACTCTTTGGTGCTGATCGTCTGCGGAAACTGGATGAGGCTGCTGCCCGGCAAAAGCGAAGTGGTGTTGATGTTGCTGCCCTGATGCTCTCCCTCGTACGAGGCGAAATACCATAATTTGTCTTTGCGAATCGGGCCACCAAAGGTGCCCCCGTATTGTTGGTCCGAAAGCGGCAACACCTTGTGCGCAACGGGATCGGCGGCGTTGAACGCATCGTTGCGGAAGTACCCGAAGGCGGATCCGTGGACCCGGTTGGTCCCCGACTTGGTCTGTACGTTGGTGTACACGCCGGAGGAACGGCCGACGGTCGCATCGAAGCGATTGGTGATGATCTCAAACTGGGAAATGGCGTCGGGGCTAAAGCGCGGTTGGCCAAAGCTTGCGTCGGCCGTATCTTGCGTTACCTGCAGCCCATCAAGATCGATCTGGAACTTGCCCGAGTTCGCGCTGCCCAGCGGGGTGTCGTTGGTGATCGCATTCACGCGGACACCCGGCACCAGGGTGGCGTATTCCATATAGTTTCTACCGTTGATGGGGATGGTGGCGACATCCTGTGGCGTGATGTTGCCTCCGACCTGCGACGAGGTGGTGTCCAGGGCGGGACCTACCGCCTCGACCAGAACAGACTGGCTCGTGCTCGCGACCCCCATCGCGATGTCCGCCTCCACCAGTTGCCCCACCAGCATGCTGACGCTTCGCTTTACCGTGGTAAAGCCTGGCTGGGTGACCGTCACTACATAATCGCCGGCACTGAGAGCCGGGAACTCGTAAGCTCCGGCGGAGTTGGTTTTCGTGGAGAAAGATGCCCCGCTCAACGCGTTTACCTTGACATCCGCTCCGGGGAGAACTGCTCCCGACAGGTCGGTGACCCTGCCGGCGATCCCGGTCTGTTGAGGATAGGCTGCTGTTGAAATCAGGGTGAAGAGGATTGCGGAGAGGAATCGGGGATTGCGGAGAAACTTCATCTAGCGTCATAACCTCGCTGAAATCAGTCAGGTACTCCATGTATCCACTCGTGTTGCGTATGCAAGCAACGGGAAAGCAGGCGGTAGGGCCGCCTGGCAACCTGGTTGGAAATCGGAAATACATGCCGACGTGGGCAAGAGAATCGCCAGAGCCTGCCTATGCGGCAGCCCGGCGATGGGCACTACTACCAACTACCAGGAACGAGGGAGGGCGAGCGATCGCCGTGCAGGTGTGGATTCGAAAAGAATGGGACACTGTCGACAGGGAACATTGCCCGAGCTTTTCGGCCTCGTCTGCAAGGAGCGTAAGGTCTTTCGCCTGAAGTGTCTAATTGAAAGAATTTCGCTTGTAATAGGATTTTTTTAGCAACGGGCAGCAACCAGGGTCTTTTTGGGTTGACACTGGGTTAAAACGGCATGAAGATTTTAGCTAGAGTTACGTCGCTTCACCGCATAAACACTATATAAGCTCGGGTCAAAATCTCCCGCTGATGGGCGTATGTGTCGCCGTGGTTTGCGAGGCAACGAATGGACTTCCGTCTCAAGCAGTTGCAGTCTTTTCTGACGCTTGCGGAATTGCTGAACTATGGCAAGGCGTCGCAGGCCCTGTACGTCAGCCAACCTACGCTGACCTTTCAGATCAAGTCGCTCGAAGACGCATTGGGCGCCAAGCTGTTCGAACGTAGCCGGCATAGCGTTGCGCTTACCGATGCGGGTATAGCGTTCGCTCAGTACGCAGAGACCATTCTGAAGACTGCTGCTGAGGCGAAGATACGTCTTGGCGCGCTCGAAAACCGCTTGCATCTCCGCGTCGCCTGCGGACCCGTTGGACAATATGTGCTTCTCCCCGCCGTGCTGCGAGAGCTGGCTGCTTACGATCCTGATTTCCAACTCGAGCTGTGCGAGCTGACAACAGAAGAACAGATGGCCAAATTACCGAGCGGCGGCGTGGATGCCCTGTTCATGGTCAGGGCGCTTCCTATTCCCGGGATACGCTTTGAGCCAATCTGCAAGGATACGCTGGTGGCGATGGTGTCGCGCCACTCCCACCTGGCGCGTAGCCGGACCATCTCGGTCTACGATTTGAGAGACAAGAAGATCATTGCGTCCCGAGCCGAGGATTGCCGCTTTCACCAGCCTTTTTTGCATCAGTTACTGGCTCCTTTTGGCATTGTGCCGCGCATTTTCGAAGTGCCGTATTCTTGCGCGGTGCAACTTGCGTATGCTGGTGCGGGCGAGGGTATCGTGTTTGCGACATCTTCCATGATGAGGTGCTCTTTCCCGGATGTTGTCGCCATTCCCTTCACGGAGAAGCTGCCCGAACGGCAACTGGGAATTGTTTCGATGGAATCGAATAAGTCTCCTGCTTTGGAGATTTTCCGTCGGATAGCCGTGCGATGTTTTGCTGCTACCGAGGATCTGGTGGGGAATGGGACGCGCGGTCCGTTTGTGGCTCCCTCAACGATTGCTCTTGGGGCATAGAGGCCTGGATCATTTCTTTTTAGTCCCGCAGGGACGGTTGACATTAGCGTCGGAGGCAATCAGACGGGGCCAAATGTTCGCCGGAGGGACGACCTAGGGAAGATTGATTTCCTGGTGGAGCGGCAGATCCTTCGACGAGCCGCCGACCATGAAGGTGTATCCACCCGGCAACTGCTTCCAGGTGTTGGTGGCCTCATCGTAGATGGATAGTTCCCGCGGATTGATCGGAAGGCTCACTTCCCTGCTCTCTCCAGGGTTTAGCTGTACCTTGCTGAAGGCCGCGAGCCGCTTGGGGGGTTCACCGGCGGCGGCCGGAAGAGCCACGTAGACTTGCGCCACTTCTGCCCCTGCGCGCGGACCCGTGTTTTTCAGAGTAAAGCTCACCATGGGTTCCTTGCCGCCCTCGACCATCAGGTGGGAATATTCGTAGGTGGTATAGGAAAGACCAAAGCCGAAGGGAAAGAGCACCGGTTTGTTCTCCGCGTCATACCACTTGTATCCGACCTTGAGTCCCTCGGTGTAATGCACGCTGAAGGTGGGCTTGGCATCTTCCGGTTTCAAGGTTTGGCCGGCGCCTTCTGCTTCCTTGGGTGGCTTCACCAATTCAGGATGGGGCAAATCAGCCTCACTGCGAGGAAACGTCATCGGCAGCTTCGCGCTTGGATTCACCTTGCCGAAGAGGACGTTCGCCACGGCGTCTTGGCCTTTGCTGCCGGCATACCAGGCCTCGATCACGCCGCCTACTTTATCCAGCCATGGCATCAGGACCGCGGTCCCGGTCTCGAGCACTACCACCGTCCGCGGATTGGCCGCGGCCACCTGGGCAATCAACGCGTCCTGATTTTCGGGCAGAGAGAGATTGGGCAGATCGGTTCCTTCACTCATCCACTCATAGGCAAACACGATGGCGACATCCGACTTTGCCGCGAGCGCCGCGGCGGAGGCGGGGTCTGCACCTGAATCGAATTCAACCCTGGCAGCAGGAGCTGCGGCCCGCACAGCCTTGAGCGGCGAAGTGGGAAACCACACTTGCGACTGCCAGGGATGTGCCGGTTCACCAGGAGGGTCCACCTGCGCCGATCCACCGCCCGAGATCATGCCTGTGTCGGCATGCGGTCCAATCACAGCGATGGAGTGTACCGTGTTGGCATCGAGGGGCAGCAGACCACTGGTGTTCTTGAGCAGGACCATACTCTGCTCAGCAATACGGCGCGCCGTGGCAAAACCACCCTCGACATCGACTACGCTCTTCTGGGTGGGGTAATCGAAGAGCCCAGCCTGAAACATGGAGCGCAAAATGCGGTGCGCGTGATCGTCTATTTGCGCCATGGGCACCTTGCCAGCCTCAACCGCCTCCTTCAACTTAGGGCCGAAGAAGTCATCCATGGGCTCCTCGTGGTCCAGCCCCGCAGCGGATGCCTTGACCGTGCTGTGGGTTCCGCCCCAATCGGAAAGCACAAAGCCTTTGAACTGCCAATCCTGCTTGAGCACATCGGTCAGGGTGTATTTGTTCTGGCAGGCGTAATCGCCGTTGATGGCGTTGTAGGAGCACATGACAGCAGCCGGATCGCCAATGCTGATGCCGATATGGAAGGCGAGCAGGTCTGTCTCCTGCATGGCCCGCTTGCCAATGATTACATCGACTTCGTCGCGGCCATTTTCCTGATCATTCATGACGTAGTGCTTGATGTCGCCAATCACATGCTGGGCCTGCTCGCACTTGATGCGGTTGCCCACCATGGTGCCGGCGAGGAGCGGATCTTCGCCCTGGTACTCAAAGGTTCTTCCATTGCGCGGCTCGCGGGTGAGGTTGACCCCACCGCCCAGCGTCATGTTGTAGCCCTGGGCACGCAGTTCCCTTCCGATCAGCGCGCCGTATTCACAGGCTCCCTCAGGATCCCAGGTGGCAGCGGCGGCAATGTTGGAAGGTAACGCGGTGGAGTAGCGCCCGTTCTGGGCGCTCATTCTGACCCCGTAGGCTGCGTCGCTCATCTCCACCTGCGGAATGCCGAGGCGGGGAATCCCGAGAATGAAGCCGGCTCCCTGATTGCCAAGGTAGGTCCTGGGCATGGGCCGCTTCCACCCGGGCATACCTTGGCCGTGCATAAGCTGGATTTTCTCGTCCAGGGTCATCTGTTTCAGCACCAGGTCGGCTCGCTGGTCGAAGGAGAGCTGCTTGTTCATCCAAGGCCGTTCTGGGGGCCGTTCTGGGGGCCGATCAGGATTGGCCGCGGATGCGGCGCCAAGTGCTACGAAAAGGCCCAGAATTGCAGCAAAAAAGACGCTGCGGAAGGTATTCATCTCGGATTCGTTCAACTTGCCGCCACCCATTTCCCGATTATTACTTGCCGCCGGCTAACATTTTGATAAAGCGGTCATAGAACTCCACTCCGCGGTAATAGGAGTCTATTCCTACGCGCTCATCTTTGCCGTGCGCGCGCACGTCGTTAATATCGATCGCAATTCCGTTGATCCCGTAGGTAGGGAGACCAGCCTCGGAGGTGTATTTGCCGTCGGATGCCCCGGTTTCCATCACCGGCACCACCGGAACCCCCGGCCACATCTCTGCCACGACCTTGGTTAAAGGCTTCATCACCTCGGGCTTCAAGTCGGTGGGAGGCACGGCCTTGGCGGTTGGAGCTGCATCCATGACTTCACCCGCGTCGTTGACATAGTGCACGCTGACCTTGGGGTCATGGAAGATGCGAATCAGCTGCTGGCGAATCTCTTCGCGCGAAACGCTGGGAAGGATTCTGCAATTCACGTTGGCAGAGGCGGTTTGCGGTAAGGCGTTGTTGGCATGTCCGGCGGCGAGACGAGTGGCCACACAGGTGGTCCGCATGGTCGCGTTGTATTTGGGGACCTCAGACAGTTGCTTGATGGCCAGCAGCGAAGGCGGGTTCTTCAGAATACCTTTCATATCGGCAGCGGTCTGACCAGACTCGAGCGTGCTCATGCGCAAAAAATAGGCCCGCGTCACCGGGTTCAGCTCAAATGGGAAGGTGTAAGCCTGCAAACGGGTGAGCGCATCGGCTATGTGATAGATGGCATTGTCGGGTGTAGGCAGAGAGCTGTGGCCGCCAGGACTCGTGGCAGTCAGCTGGTAGTCGCCGTAAAGCTTCTCCGTCGCCTCAACATTGAAGGTGATAGGTTTGCCGTTTTGCAGGTCCACCCCTCCGGAATCGGAGTTGAGCACGAACGCTGCATTGATGAGGTCGCGGTGGTTCTTCAGCAGCCAGTCCACACCATTCGATTTGCCACCCTCCTCGTCCGCAGTAAGCGCCAGGATCAGGTCGCGATCGGGCTTGAATCCTGATTTCTTGAGGCGGATGAAGGTGGTCACCAGAACGGCGTCGCTTTCCTTCATGTCCTGGGTGCCGCGGCCGTAGAAGTAACCATCCTTCTCGACAAACTTGAACGGGTCGGTCGTCCAGTCGGAGCGTAGGGCTTCCACCACATCGAGGTGGCCGATAAAGAGAATGGGCTTCGCCGCGCCCGTGCCATGGATGCGCGCCACCAGGTTGCCCTTGCGATCGTTAGGGCCGAGAACAACCACATCGGCTTTCGGGAAACCAGCGTCGAGCAGGCGCTTCGCCATCGCATTGGCGGCGACTGTCGTGCTGCCCACCGAATCGGTGGTGTTGATCTCAATCAGCTGCTGAAAAATATCCCGGGAGAGCTGTTTGGTCTGGGGGTCAAGCTGGGCCAGGGCGGGCAGGGTTGCGAACGAGAGCAGCAGACAAGAAGCAAGAAAGCGGAGCCTTCCAGCTCCAGCGACAACCAAGGGCATCGAATTCCTCACAATGAGCCATGATAAACACGCAAGGTAGTATAGAACTTCGACGCTTTCAGATCTCCGGCCACATGGAAAGGACCAAACATTTGCGGGGAAATTCTCGTGCCGTATTCCTTCTTGCCGGGGCCCTGCTCGCCCCCACCTCCACCGTGGCACAGCCCGCCAAAGACCTGATCACGTTGGACGAATTTATGAACGCCACAGACGTCAAAGAGGCAAGATTGTCTCCCGACGGGTCGGCCGCGATCATCGCGACCGAGTCTCCTGACTGGCAGCACAACCGCTTTCGCAGCGATCTGTGGATATGGAAGCAGAAGACAGGGGCGACCATCCCCTTAACCCGGTCCGGGCACGCGGGGACTCCGCAATGGTCTCCTGACGGCAGGTATATCGCCTTCCTCTCCGATCTCCCGCTGCCCGACGGCACAGACAAAGACAGCGACGATGTTCCCGAACGCCTGTGGCTGATTTCCGCGGATTCAGGAGAGTCGTTTCCACTCTACAAGGAAAAGCTGGACGCGCATGCGCTCGCCTGGTCCGCCGATGGATCGCAGATCTTTTTCTCCTGCACCCTGCCTCTCTCGAAAGACGCAGAAGAAGCGGAGAAAGCTCGATGGAAAGATGTGATCCGCTGGCGCGAGCACGAGCGCGGCGATGTGCTGCTCGCTTTGCCCACTGAGGACGCGATTGCCGCGGCGCAGAAGACCCCGCCGGTTCATGCGGCCGCAATTGCCGGCAATGCTGTACCCCTGCCGCCTCTGGCGAAGACGATCAGCCACAGTGACGATGAGATCAAGGAGATCGTTCCCAAACCCGAGGGAACGCAAATCGCGTGGGTCACCAGGTCCATCTCTCATCGCCTGGAAGATCCAAGGCACAATGAGATCTACCTGGTGAGCACTGCGGGAGGAGAAGCGCGACGGCTCACCGACAACCAGGCTCTCGAAGACCAGCTTGATTGGAGCCCCGACGGCAGCAAGCTTTTGTTTCATGTGGGTTCGGGCGCAACGGACGGACCTTACCGCGATGTGCAGGGAAGGTTGTATGCGATCGATCCCGCGAGCGCAGCGGTCAAGAGGCTGGGCGAAACATTTGACGGATCCTTCGAAGATTTCACCGTGACGGCCGACGGCCGGGTTATCGCCTGCGGACTCAAAGGCACCCAGCGACAGCTTTGGGCAGTGGAGGGCTCGAAGGCGGTTCCGTTGCCAGGGCTACCGGGCTCCTACACCGGGGTAAATGCAGGTCTGCATTCTTCCGGATTCCTGGTAAAGCACTCGACGCTGGCCACTCCGACCCAGGTCTTTCTCGCTGCCGACGCGGCGCATCCCGAACAAGCGAAGGCTATCAGCAGTTTCAATCCGATTTTTACCGAGCGAGCTCAGCCGGAATGGAAGCCTTACCAATGGAAGGCAGATGACGGAACTAAGGTGGAAGGAGTGCTCATATATCCCCCTCACCACCTGGGGGAGAAGCACCTGCGCATGCTGACCCTCATCCACGGCGGCCCAGCGGACGCGGATGGCGATTCCTTCGAAGCCGATTGGTACGACTGGGCAAATCTGGCTGCTGCCAATGGCTGGCTGGTCTTCCGCCCGAACTATCGCGGATCGAGCGGCTATGGCGACGATTTCATGCTGCAGATTGCTCCTCACCTGGTCTCCCGTCCAGGCAAGGACATACTGGAAGGCATCGACGCACTGGTAAAGGATGGCATCGCCGATCCTGACCACCTTACCGTTGGTGGATACAGTTACGGTGGCTATATGACGAATTGGCTCATCACCCAGACCACGCGATTCAAAGCAGCGGTCACCGGCGCCGGGGCGGTGGAGCATGCGGCCAACTGGGGCAACGACGATCTCACCTATGACGATGCCTGGTATCTCGGCGGTGCGCGGCCCTGGGAAAATCCCGCCATCTACCAGAGCGAAGCCGCCCTGTTCCAGATGAACAAAGTCACAACGCCTACGCACATCGTAGGCGGCAACGCCGATGTGCGCGTGAGTTACCTGGAAGACGTGCTGCTGGAGCGGGCGCTGCAGCAGCTAAAAGTGCCGCACAGCCTGTTGGTCTTTCCGGGTGAAGGACACTCCCTCGATAAAAATCCCTGGCACGGCTACATAAAGGTACGAGAAGAGCTGCAGTGGCTGGAGAAATACGGCAACGGCCAAAGCCACTAACCACAGACGCACCCTTGCTAGCCTAGCGCGGCCTCCATAAAGAATGCGTAAGGAAATAACCTCTTAAGCCATCGGTCCATCGAGAAACAACTCGAGAGAAACAACTCGTCCGCATTACATCCGCCTATCTGGACGATTGGATAGTCGACTCCAACGGTTCTCCGGCTGCTCCCGAGCCGGCCCGGCGGGGAACCCCACGGCCCCTGAACTCGCCCCCTTTTCCCGCTGCAGACTGGCCGATGGGCGGGACAGTTGTGATCGGTGCGCCAGACTACAACACCTACATCCTGATGCAGGCGATCAACCAAAACAAAAGCCGCGTCAAGATCTACGGCTGGTTCGATATCGGTGGTAACGCCAGCACCTTGAACAAGGGAAGATACGCTAACAACGAAACCTCTTATGACGTGATCCCGAACTCCTTCCAACTCAACCAGGTTGCCCTCTACATCGAGCGCTTGCCGGATACCGTACAGACGGATCACTTCGATTGGGGATTCCGATTCACTAACCTGTATGGCCTGGACTATCGCTACACAACTGCCAAAGGGATCTTCAGCCAGCAACTGCTGAAAAGTAACAATACCTACGGCTATGACCCGGTCATGTACTATGCGGATTTTTATGTTCCCCACATAGGCCAGGGAACCGACATCCGCATCGGTAGATATATCTCCCTGCCGGATATTGAAGCGCAGTTTGCCCCCAATAACTACACTTATAGTCACTCCATTCTCTATACCTACGATTGCTATACCCAGCACGGGGTGAACGTTACGACCAAGTTGAGCGATCATTGGACAGTGCAGGGGGGCGTTTCGGGGGGATGCGAATCCGCACCCTGGATACCCAACGCCAAGCTCACCGGCAATGCCTGTGCAGCCTACACCTGGCACGACGGCGGAGATAACCTCTACGCCTGCGCGAACTCCATCAACTCGGGCAAATACGCTTACAACAATCTGTCGGCCTACTATCTGACCCACTACCACAAGATCAATGCCACCTGGCACGAAGACACGGAGGCCTGGTACCAGTACGAAAGAGATGTTCCCAACTTATGTTATGGCCTGAATCCATGTATCAGCTACGGCTCCAACGCGAATATTGGCGCCAACGCCGGTGACATCACCGGCCCTTCACTGATCGCGGGCGCCAATGGCGCCCAGTGCAATCCGCTGGCGACCCATTGCTATGCACCAGATTTCGCGATCGTCAACTATCTGGAACATGAGTTCAACCACCATCACAGCTCGCTAAATATCCGTAATGAGTTCTTTGACGACCTGAGAGGGCAGCGAACGGGCAACGAGACCCGTTACAGCGAACACCTGGTGGGGTTCAACTTCTGGTTGGGGAGTTCGGTCACTTTCCGTCCCGAGCTGCGTTTCGAGCATGCGTACGACGTGCCGGCGTATGACTCGCCCTCCGTCGATGGCGTCAGCGGCGCTCCGACCAAGAAGAGCCAGCTTACCCTGGCCGGCGATGTCATCTGGCACTTTTAGAGACCTCCTCGTGGATTCGGGCGCCGGCTTGGGCGAAAGATAGTCCGCCTGCGGAGGTGATTGAGCATGATTGGGTTTGGGATGCGAGCGGGTCTTGTGTAAAGTAAGCAAAACAGGGACGTGAACGGGCTGTTACTGGATGGATCGGTTCTCTCTGAAGCGCTCAACGGAGGATGACAGATTGATCAAGCGATTTGGTTCGATTTCTGTGCTGGTTCGCGCGCTTGCGCTGGGGCTGATGGTATGGGTCAGCGTGAGCGTTGCCACGGCGCAGATGCCGGGGGCCGCGGCTCCAGCAACTACGTCCCAGGCGGACCGCCTGGCTGCGCTGGAAAAGAGTTCTGCGGATCAGGCAGCCGCGATTGCCGCGGCGCAATCGGCCGGGGATAACAGCTGGATGCTGGTGAGCTCGGCCCTGGTCCTGCTCATGAGCGGACCTGGCTTGGCCTTGTTTTACGGCGGCCTGGTGCGCAGGAAGAACGTTCTGGGCACCATGATGCAGACCTTCGCCATGATGGCGGTAATCACCGTGCTCTGGGCGTTGGTGACTTACTCGCTGGCGTTTGGCGAAGGTAATGCGTTCATTGGCGGCCTGCACAACGTCTTTCTCCGTGGGGTAGGTCTGGCGCCGGATCCCAAGTACGCCGCTACCATCCCGCTGCAGACGTTCATGGTCTTCCAGTTGATGTTTGCCATTATTACCCCGGCATTAATTACCGGAGCCTTCGCCGAGCGCATGAAATTCTCGGCCATGCTGGTGTTCATGGTGTTGTGGGCGATTTTTGTGTATAGCCCGATGGCCCACATGGTCTGGGGCAAAGGCGGATTGCTCAACGCTTCCCTGGGCGGACGGTTTCCCTGCCTGGATTTCGCCGGTGGCACGGTGGTCCACGTGACCTCGGGTGTGTCGGCGCTGGTCACCGCGTTGTACCTGGGCAAACGGCTCGAGTACCCGCGCGAACCGATGCCGCCGCACTCCGTGGTTCTAAGCTTTATTGGGGCCTGTTTGCTGTGGGTAGGGTGGTTTGGATTTAACGCCGGTTCGGCTCTAAACGCCGGCACGCTCGCAACCTCTGCATTCATCGCCACCCACTTCGGGGCGGCGGCTGCGGCCATCGGCTGGAGCGCGGCGGAGTGGATACGAAGTGGCCGGGCTACCGCCCTGGGTGCGATCTCGGGGGCGGTGGCAGGCCTGGTGGCGATCACCCCCGCTTCCGGCTTCGTAACCCCCATGTCCGCTTTGTGGATCGGCCTGATCGCAGGCGTATTCTGCTACTTCATGGTAGTGAAAGTTAAGTCTATTTTCGGCTATGACGACTCGCTCGATGCGTTCGGTGTGCACGGAGCCGGGGGGACCATCGGGGCGCTGTTGACCGGCGTCTTTGCCAGCAGTGCTATCAACCCCATCCTGGGTTCGGGAAAAGCCACTGGCTTGCTGGAAGGCAACAAGGGTCAGATATTGAACCAGCTGATTGCCGTAGCGATTGCGTGGACTTTGTCTATTGTGGGAACACTGTTGATCTTGTTCGTTGTGGATAAGGTCGTCGGACTCAGGGTGAGTGAAGAGGATGAGCGCACCGGGCTGGACTTGTCACAACATGGCGAAGAAGGTTACGACTTCGCGAACTAGACCACCTTCGAGCGATGAGGAAGGACAAAGGAATGCAGAAGATAGAAGCAGTGATACAGCCATCGAAGCTGGACGCTGTGAAAGATGCACTGCTCGAGATCGGCGTCTCTGGCATGACGATTTCCGACGTTCGCGGCCATGGCCGGCAGAAGGGTCATACTGAGATCTACCGGGGCCGGGAGTATGCGGTGGATTTATTGCCGAAGATCAAATTGGAGTTAGTGGTATTGGACGAATTGCTCGACAAGGCAGTGCGGACCATCGTTAAGGCTGCACAAACAGGCAAGATTGGCGACGGCAAGATCTTTGTGACCCGGGTTGACGAGGCCGTCAGAATACGCAACGACGAACGCGGCGATATCGTTCTCTAGCGTTGCGCGGCCCTTCTTTCTCTCCGGCCCCGTTTCGATACAACATTCTGCCGGGAACACGATTCCCTGAGGAGAACCATGTCAGACGCACTTCGCAGTTTCATTGAAATCCCGTACGCCGAACTGGAAGAACGGAACCTGGCGGCGAAAGACCAGCGCAAACGTCACGTCCCAGCCGAGCAGATCCGCGAAGAGCGGCTGAAGTATCTCGCCGACGAGAAGCACGTCAAGGCAGTCACCGTGCTCTTCAGCGACCTCGAAGGCCGGCTGCACATGCTGGATTACGACAAGAAGTTCATCATCAAGAGCGACGACAATCTCACCTTCGATGGCAGCTCGATCCGCGGCTTTACCGCCCAGAGAGAGAGCGACCTTCGCCTGGGCATCGACTGGGGATCGTTCTATTGGGTGCCCTCCGACGTGTTCGGCCCGGGTAAGACGCTGGTCTTTGGCAACGTGATTGCGAAGGACGGCAAACCCTTCCCTGCCGACATTCGCGGAGTGCTCAAGAACTATGCCAATGACCTTTACGACCAGAAGGGCTACACCCTGAATGCGGCCAACGAAATTGAGGGATTTCTCTTCAAGGGCACCGATGCGGAGCGGCACTATCACGAGACGCAACGTTTCGAGTACGTCAACACCGGGGGCTACTATCACTCGCTCCCCGGCGACCCGCTACGCACTTTCATCGACACCTGCGCTGAAGTGCAGCGGGCCATGGGATTTGAAAACGAGAAGGACCACCCGGAGGTTGCGCCTTCCCAGTTTGAGATCAACTACAGCTATAGCGACGTGGTGACCGCCGCCGATCAGATCCAGCTTTACAAGCTTGTTTGCCGTCAGGTAGCAACCACCATGGGGTTCACTGCGTCCTTCCTGCCCAAGCCGGTCGTCGGGGTGAATGGCAGCGGCATGCACACCAATGTCTCCATCAGTGAAAAAGGTACGAACCTTTTCTGGGACGCCCAAGGGGAAGAACAGCTCAGCAAGATGGGTTGGGAATTCGTGGATCGTATATTGACCCACGGCAATGACATCTGCGCGCTGCTGAACGCCAGCGTTAATTCCTATCGCCGTCTTGATCCCCACTTCGAAGCGCCCAACCAGCTGATGGCGTCGGCCACCGATCGCGGGTCTATGGTGCGGATTCCCATTGGCAACGCGAAGAGCATGCGGGTGGAGGTTCGGTCGGTCAGCCCCGACGCTAATCCCTACCTTGTGCTTTATTCGGTATTCAAGACGGGTATCGAGGGGGAGACGGCGAAGATCGAAAACCTTCGCCAAGCCAAGCGTTTTTTGCCTGACAACATCTACACCGCGCTCGAAAACTTCAACGCTGCCAAGTGGACGGATACCCTGCTGGGAGCTGACGTGAAAGAGCGGTATGCGGATTTGAAGAAGGCGTCCGCGGACCGGTGCCCCCGGTTGTTGGGTACGTTTGTCAAATCCCCTGAAGTTCAGTACCACCACGATGTTTACAACCAGTACCTTTGGAATAAGTTTTAGCGGAGGTTATTTCGGAGGTTGGGCAGAGGTTGCGAAAACGAAGGGCACGGTTCCCGATCCGATAACTTTTTCAGTCGTCCCTCCGGGACTTTTCAATGCGGATGCTTAGCCCAGGACTGCGTCCTGGGCTAAGGCCAGCCGTCCCTTGCGGGACTCCGCACAAGCCTGAGAAGAGGCTGTGGCTTGAAGTTTTGTACAACCACCAGCGGTGAGTAAGTACGCATTGCTGATCACTCAGCAAAGACGTTCGTTCCTTCGAATTTCTAGCGGGATCGAGCTTCGGCAGCCGCTACCGGAATCGAGATTTCTAACCGCTTGATTTTGCCCACGATTGGTCCGTAGCTCACGATGGCGCATAAAGCGGTTAAGCCGACGAAGATGAGCACGTCATCAAAGGAGCCGGTCTTCTTCACCAGGTAGCCGATGACGATGGGCGTCGTGATACCAGCTAGATTTCCGACGAGGTTGAAGAGGGCTCCGTTCAGCCCTACCATGCCTTTCGGTGAGGTGTCAGAGATGACTGTCCAGCCTAGAGATCCAAAGCCTTTGCCAAAGAAGGATAAAGACATCAGAAAGAGCATGACCGCCTGCGCCGGAGCATAGTTACAGCCAATCATGGTCACCGAGAGCAACATGCCGGCAATGATCGGCGCCTTGCGAGCGAAACTCAGCGAGCAACCCGCACGCAGGAGCTTGTCAGAAACTACGCCACCTAGTATTCCACCCGTCCCGCCGCAAAGCGCCGGCAACGCAGCTGCGAAGCCAACCTTCATGATCGAAAGATGCCGCGCCTGGGCCAGATACACCGGAAACCATGTCAGGAAAAACCAGGTCAATGTGGTAATGCAGTATTGCCCCAGGTAAATACCAACCAGCATGCGATGGCTCAACAACTCCTTGACCGCAGCCCAGGTAAGCAGACTTCCCTTCGCCTTGTCTACGCGATCAGCATTCACCAATCCCCCGCCCCGCTCAATGTACTCAATCTCCGCAGGGGAAATACGAGGGTGGTTCTTGACCTCATAAATACTCTCAACCCAGATCACGGCGAAGACGAAGCCCAGCACGCCCATGAACCAGAAGCAGCTTCTCCAGCCCGCCGCATGGGTGATCCACCCGAGAATCGGGGCGAAAATCATCAACGCAAAATACTGCGAAGCATTGAAAATCGCAGAGGCCCGTCCGCGTTCGTTGGCGGGAAACCATGAGGCCACGATACGGCCGTTTCCGGGAAAGACGGGAGCCTGCGCAAAGCCGGCGATCAGCCGCAAAATGAACATCACGGTGAAGGCTGCCGAGGCGGCAAGGTATCCGGCAAAGCCCGTAAGCAATGCGCAGACGGACCATGTGACAATGCCGATGCCGTAGACTCGCTTCGACCCAAAGCGATCGAGCAACGCCCCGGAAGGCAACTGTCCCAGTACGTAGGCCCAGCTGAACCCCGAGAATAGGTACCCCAGCCTGACTGGGTCGAGAAGGACATCTTTGCCCATCGCGGTTCCGGCGATGGAGAGCGCCACCCGGTCGCCGTAACTGAAACAGCTTACGGCGAACAGGATGGAAATAATCAAATACCGGATGTGAGTTTTTTTGGCTTCTGCCAAGATCAGGACCGCCCCGCGATCAACTGGGTCAGTTCCTGATACTCCGCTTCGGTAAGATCGGTGAGCGGTGACCGCACCGGGCCCGCCGCCCGGCCTACGGCTTTCATCCCTGCTTTCACAATCGAGACGGCGTACCCTTTGCGGCGATTCCGGATCTGGATATACGGCAGGACCAACTCCCGCAAGCCGGCAAATACCGTTGCATGATCGCGTCGGCGCACAGCGGCATAAAATTCAAGCGCGAAATCAGGCAGGAAATTGAAGATCGCCGAGGAATAGGTGGTGACCCCCAGTTCCAGATACGGAAGAGCAAACGTCTCTGCGGTCGGCAGCCCGCCGATGTAGGTGAGCCGGTCCCCTAACCTGGCGTAGATCCGGGTCATGCGCTCGATATCGCCGACACCATCCTTGAAGCCCACCAGGTTCGGGCATCGGTGACACAGCTGTTCCAGGCTCGCTTCGTCCAGCACGGCATTGTCGCGGTTGTACATAATGACGCCCAACCTGGTGGAGGCACAGACTGCTTCCACGTGGGCCGCCAACCCCGGCTGCTCCGAGCCCACGAGGTACGGCGGCAGCAGCAGGATACCGTCCGCACCCGCTTCCTCCGCGGCCCGGGCAAATTCTTTAGCCATCGCGGTGCCATATCCGCAACCGGCAACCAGCGGCACTTGCTTCGCTGTCTGGGCCACAGCAGCCCGCACCACGCTCGAAAACTCGGACAGCGTGAGCGAAAAGAACTCCCCTGTCCCACCGGCAGCAAACAGGCCCGCAGGTTTGTGCGACAACAGCCACGCCACGTGCTCCTGGTATGGCTTGGGTTGGAACTCAAAATTTTCGCCAAAATGGGTAACTGGAAAGGAAAGCAGGCCTGCTCCGACCCGCTTCGCCATCTCCCCCGGATCCATCGTCATCATCAACACACTCCTACTTCCTGGCTTTCTTGAGAAAGGTATCAAGCACGGTCGATCTGGGGCTGCCAGATTTCTTCCGGCATGGTCCAGCCGGGAACGAACAGGATGGTGGGACCTGTGCCACTCTCGAGGTAGTGAAGCTTGACGCCGTCACTGGTGATGAAGGAACCATCCTTCACAGATGCGGCTCCATGCAAGCCGGGGGCAAACATAAGCATGAATAGAAAGAGCAAAGCATAGTGGATCGGCCGCACTGTGTATCCCCTCTTCGACTCAGCACATCGAATTCAGTGACTGAAGCAACGCTCGAATGTAGCCATAACAGAAAGCAAAGGACTGCAGGCCGTTGGGGTCGTTGGGCGCCAGTGGAACATGATCCGGCATGAGCATGTAGGGATAGCCGACCTCTCTGTAAACCTGGATGGCTTTTACAAAATTCACGTCCCCCTCATCGGGATAGACCTCCAGGAAATCATTCCGATGGCCGCGAATATTGCGGAAGTGGACATTGAAGATCTTGTTGCGGGAACCGAAGTAACGGATGACGTCGTAAATTTGCGTGCTGGGGTCCGTGAGCATTTCTGAGACGGTTCCCTGGCAGAAATTCAATCCGTGATACGGACTCTCGCGGATGGTGATGAACTTCTTGAGGCCGTCGACAGTGCCAAGTACGCGGTCGACGCCCTGGTAGCCCTCGGGCGGCATACCAGGATCATGCGGATGACAGGCCATGCGGATCTTGTATTCATTGGCCACCGGAATCACCCGGTCGAGGAAGTAGGTAATGCGTTCCCAGAACATATCCGCATCCACGTGGCCAGCCCGCGTGAGCGGCGGGTTCGGATGGCCTTCGGAGAGTTTCCAGGTGCTGTACATGGCATCGCCCCGGCCGGGCGTGCGACCGGTCCGCACCACACCCAGGATGCTCATGTTGTATTTAATGGAGGGAATACCTGCCTGGGCGCAGTTCTTGATCATGGTCTGCAGGGCTTCGATGTCACGGTCTCGCTCCGGACTTTGCGCCAGCATGATTGCCGGATGCTTTTCTTTATCGATGTGACTCGACGCCAGAAATGGAGGCGCGGTGCAATCGACGCTGATGCCGCTTTTGCCGGCCAGGTCCACCATGCGATTGAGCTCTTCCACGGTAGCGTACAAACGATCCCCTTCAATCTCCGGATACCCGCAGATATTGCGCACACTGTAGCGTGCCAGGTACTTGAGATGAGTCTCATTCGTGGGCGCCGTCTGGTCACCCAACTTCATGAGGACGGGTTTTGCAAGGGTGACGTTGGGCGCGGCAGCGGAGGCAATTCCATTCGCTGCCAGTAGTCCGGCTGCCCCTGTAGAAGTGATAAATTTTCGACGGTTCATATTCAATCCTCGATCAACCCGGACGACGGTAGTCCATCGCCCTATTTTGAGCGCGGCCAACTTGTGAATTGCTTGCCGCCGAGGAATATAGTGGAAGATTGATCCCAAAACAACCTATAGTCAGCATGGATTGATACCTGGATTGCATCAATGTATGAACTGAAACAGCTTCGCTGCTTCGTCGCCGTGGGCGAGGAATTACACTTCGGCCGCGCCGCCAAACACCTCCACATGACGCAGCCTCCGCTGAGCCGGCAGATCCAGATGCTGGAGCGGGAGCTCAAAATCAAGCTACTGACCAGGACCAGCCGCATGGTGCGGCTCACTCCCGCAGGGCGCGCCTTTCTCTCTGAGGCGCGGGGAATCCTTGCCCTCTCGGAAAGCGCAGCGATCGCGGCACGCCGCATTGCCAAGGGCGAATCGGGGCTTATCCGCATAGGCTTCACAGCCAGCTCAAGCTACGACTTTCTGCCCCGGCTGCTGGCACTGGCAAACTCGTCGCTCAAAGGCATTGGGGTGGTGCTCAACGAGATGGTGACCATGCAACAGATGGAGGCACTGCACGCCAACCGGATTGATTTTGGACTGGTGCGTCCTCCCATCGACAAACGGGATCTAGGCATGGTGTGTGTCGCCAAAGAACCGCTGCTGCTGGCTGTCTCCGCCGCTCACCGTTTCGCGAAAGGGCCGGCTCCGGCCATGAAAGACTTAGCTGGGGAGTCGTTCATTACCTTTTCCCCGGTCGACGGCCGCTACTTTTACGAACTGATTGAGCGGATGTTTCGCAAGGCAGGTACGTCGGTCAGGTATGTGCAACACGTCAGCCAGGTGCACTCCATTCTGGCGCTGGTCAGCGCAGGGATTGGGATAGCGCTGGTGCCGGAGACCGCCAGGAAACTCCACTTTGAAGGGGCCGTGCTGCGGGAATTGTCTAGCCCGCCGGTGCATGCGCAATTGTTCCTGGTTTGGTTGAGTGAGAATGACAACCCGGCGTTGCCGGCGTTTCGGGATTTGGCCCTACGGCACTTTGCGATCGCGCCCTGACGCCGTGCTGGTTGCAACGATGGGCCGCATGTCAGTGTCTGATCGTTTTGCGCCGGCATGCGATTGGGGTTCTAATGAGGCTCTATGATTTCTCGACGAGAGTGGATGCTGGGGGCGTTCGCGGCTGTGCACGGATGGACTGCGCGCGCAAAGGAGATTGAAGGGATGGCAGACGCACTGGTGAGTGGGTATTCCGGTCACCAGGGGATATTGATCGAAACCCATATCCATCTGTTCGCCGGCGATCCCAGATTTCCCTACAATAGCGGATCGTACGCGCCCCACAAGCTGCCGGTGGAAGAGTATGTGAAGTTTGCCCTTGACGCGCACATCGATCATGCGGTCATTGTCCATCCCGAGCCATACCAGGATGATCACCGCTATCTGGAATATTGTTTTGCGCACGAACCTTCGCCGGGCTTCTTTAAGGGAACCTGTCTGTTCGATCCCATCGACCCGGAAACGCCGAGCCGAATGCAGGCTTTGGTCAAGAGAAATCCGGGGCGGATTGTCGCGTTAAGAATTCACGAGACTCACGAGGCCGGAACCCCTTCCACGACCAGTGGGCTCATCCGCGACCGGGATCTAAAGAATCCGCAGATGGCCGTGACCTGGCGCGCCGCACACGAAATGGGTTTGGCGATTCAGATCCATTGCATTCCGCACTACGCGGTGGCCATCGGTGAGCTGGCAAGCAAGTTTCAGGAAACGCCCGTAATTTTGGATCATCTGGCTCGCCCCGGTCAGGGGACCACAGAAGAGTATGACCAGGTTCTCAAGCTCGCCCGGATACCGCGCGTCTACATGAAATACACTTCTACCGGTGTGGCCTCTGCGTCAAAACAATCGTTCCCTCACCCGGATGCAAAACCACTCGTTAAGCGCGTTTACGATGCATTTGGTGCTGACAAGATCATCCTGGGCGAGTTAGGGGGAAACCTGACGGAGTTTCGGCAGGCCATGGAGTTGTTTGATTTGATGTTTGAGTTCGCGCCGGCATCCGAACGCGCGAGGATACAGGGCCTCAACGCGAAAAAACTTTTTGCGTTCTCGTGAATGAGAGAAACCGCAGATCTCTCCACTACGCTGCGCTTTGTCGGTCGTCCCTGGGGGACTTATTTTGCAATCGGTCCTTGCTTTTTCCAGCAGTCTTCAGGCCTTTCCAACCACCGCCGCGTTCAGCGCGTGGCCCACGATAACTTCCGCTTCTTCTTCGATTTGTTCCAGGTGCTGTTGGCCGAGAAAGCTCTCGGCGTAGATCTTGTAGATTTCTTCCGTTCCCGAAGGCCGCGCCGCAAACCAGCCGCTCTCGGCAATCACTTTCACCCCGCCGATGGGTTGGCCATCTCCGGGTGCGTGGGTCAGGATTGTCTTGATCTTCTCCCCCGCCAGCGTCGGGCTCTGGATGCTGTCTTTGCTCATCTTCGCCAGCATCGCTTTCTGCTGCGTGGTTGCGTGAGCGTCCGTCCGGTCATAGAACGGGTCACCGTATTTCTGCGTGAGGTCGTGATAGATTTCGCCCGGATCTTTCTTTACCGTGGCCGTCATCTCCGCTGCCAATAACGCCGCAATGATACCGTCCTTATCGGTCGTCCATACTGTGCCATCACGACGCAGGAAAGAAGCGCCGGCGCTCTCCTCGCCTACAAAGCCTAACTTACCCTCCAGCAAGCCGTCTACAAAGTACTTGAAGCCTACCGGCACCTCGAAGAGTTCTCTGCTCAGCCCCGCGGTGACGCGATCGATCATGCTGCTGCTGACCGCGGTCTTGCCGACCGCAACCTTCGCGCCCCACTGGGGACGATGCCCGAAGAGGTAGTAGATGCTGGTTGCAAGATAGTGATTGGCAGGCATCAATCCCCTGTTGCGGGTCACGATACCGTGACGGTCATGATCCGTGTCGCAGGCCATGGCAACATCGAATTTATCCTTCAAAGCGATCAGCGATTGCATCGCATACTTTGAAGAGGGGTCCATGCGAATCTTGCCATCCCAATCCAGAGTCATGAAACGAAACGTGGGATCGACCACGTCACTCACGAGGTTGAGATTCAGCTTGTAACGTTCGGCAATCGGTCCCCAGTAGTGCACGCCGGCACCGCCCAGGGGATGGACACCGAAACGAATCCCAGAGCCGCGAATGGCCTCCATGTCGATGATGTTTCCAAGGTCCTCTACGTATGCGGTGAGGTAGTCATGCGCATGCGTCGTAGGAGCAGCGAGAGCCTTCTCCAGTGGCCAGCGTTGGACGCTCGCAAGCTTCGCGGCGAGAAATTCGTTTGCCTTGTTCTGAATCCAGGAAGTTGCGTCGCTGCCCGCAGGACCCCCGTGAGGAGGGTTGTATTTGAATCCCCCCGAGTCAGGAGGGTTGTGCGATGGGGTGACCACAATGCCGTCGGCCAGGCCTGTTTTACGGCCGCGGTTGTAGGTGAGGATGGCATGCGAGACCGCAGGAGTGGGGGTGTACTCGTCCTTTGCCGCCAGCATCAGGTCGACCTGATTCGCAGCCAGGACTTCGACAGCGCTGTTCATGGCCGGGCGGGAAAGCGCATGGGTATCGATACCAAGGAAAAGCGGCCCATCGATCTTCTGCTGTTTGCGATACAGGCAGATGGCCTGGGTAATCGCCAGGATGTGCCACTCATTGAAAGACCGGTCGAACGATGAGCCCCGATGCCCCGAAGTGCCAAAGGCGACGCGCTGCTCGGGCACCTTAGGGTCCGGCTGCTCCGCAAAGTAAGCGGCGATTAGCTTTTGTACATCAACGAGGTCGGCGGCTGCGGCCAGTTGCCCGGCCCTGGGATTGATCTTGTTCAAGGCTCTACTTCCTCATGCATCTCTCGTACCAGCTGTGGACGCAGTACCGATTGTCTCGCAAAGCTCTGCGTCCGTCAGTACTCAGTGCGCTTTCTTAACACTCCAGTGTTCTGGCGCCTTTTGGGCCGGGCCACCCAGCCTATGATGAAGAGGCGCGATGGTACTGTTGCTTGGCCGTCCGCATCCCAAAGTAGGCAGGAGTACACGTCATGACGCCGAGCTCTTCGTATCGCCTCGTAGAACTCCATAATCTTGCAGCGCACGCTCATTCCGCCGCTGCCGCCGCCCACGACAAAGGGGATCATCTCACGGCTCATGAACTGTCGAAACAGGCGCACGAGCACTCGCTAAACGCCCATAAGCTGAGCCAGGAACTTGCGGCGGCCCACGGCAAGGAGTAAGGAGACACCATGAAGGCTGCCGTCCTTATCCCGGGCCGCAAGGCACCCGAACCATTCCTTCAAATTGAGGAGGTCCCCCGTCCGGAGCCCCAACCCGGCTATGTGCTGCTGCGGGTCCTCGCCTGTGGAGTTTGCCGAACCGACCTGCACATTGCTGAAGGCGATTTGCCGCCGGTTCGCCCGCAGCTCATTCCCGGTCACCAGATCGTGGGCGAAGTGGCCGGCGGCGCGACCGCAGAGCTGCCGTTGGGAAGCCGGGCCGGGGTCTCCTGGATCGGCGGCGTGGATGGGAGCTGCTGGTACTGTCTCCACGGCATGGAGAATCTTTGCGACCAGCCTACGTTTACCGGATACACGGTGAATGGAGGCTACGCCGAGTATGCCCTGGTTCGCGCTGATTTTGCGTTTCCCTTGCCCGAAGGATTGGATAACGTGCACGTCGCTCCCTTGCTGTGCGCCGGCATTATCGGCTTCCGTAGCCTGCGTGTGGCCGGAGTGGCACCAGGTGAGCGAGTGGGGCTTTATGGCTTCGGCAGCTCCGCTAGCTTAGCCATCACCGTTCTGCGGTCGTGGAAGTGCGAAGTCTATGTCTCCACCAGGGGCGAGAGCCATCGCCAAATGGCGTCCGCACTGGGTGCGACGTGGGTGGGCAAAGAAGATGAGACGCCGCCGGTCAAGCTGGATCGTGCGGTTACGTTTGCGCCCAGTGGCAAGGTGGTAGTCAGCGCTTTGTCATCCTTGCGCAAGGGGGGAGTGGTGGCGATCAATGCCATCCACCTCGACCAGATGCCTGCCTTTGACTACGACAAGCTGCTTTGGGGCGAACGGCAGATCCGCAGTGTGGCTAACATGACGCGCCAGGACGCACGCGATTTTCTGGCTATCGCCCAGGAACTTAAGATTCGCCCGCAGGTGGTTGCGTTTTCTTTGCAGGAGGCCAATAAGGCTCTGTTAGCGGTCAAGGAAGAAACGGAGCGTGGTTCGGCGGTGATTGTTCCTTGACTGTGATGATCCGCGAATTGCCCTCGGGATAGGCGACGCTAGTAGATAAGCTTCAACGAGAATTGAATCTGGCGTGAGGTGCCGGCGGTGTGGCTGATTTCGCCGAAACCCGCGCCCACCAGCGTGTTCGCCGGCAAGCCCATATTGACGATGTTGAAAATGTTGAAGAACTCGGCGCGAAACTGCAAATCCATCAACTCAATACCGCTGGAACGCCGGGCGAGCGGCGTGCTCTTGATCAAGGCGAAGTCAAAGTCATAGTAAGCCGGCCCGCGAAACGTGTTGCGCCCCAGCGTTCCGAACCGCCCATGGTTTGGACCCGTTCCTCCATCCACATTGATCGGGATCGAGAAGTACGTCGCGTTGTTGGCCCCTAACCCGAAATAGTCCTCGCGAACTTTCCGGCTGGTCGAGAGGTGCGGAATACCGACTTGGTCCGGGCGGTCGGCTCCGTTGGTGCCGGCATCCGTCTGCTGTACACCGGAGTAGACGGTAAAAGGTGCACCGCTGGTGATGCTGGAGATGCTTAACAGCTCCCAACCGTCCGTCACGACCCTGCCCAGTGGGTGGAGCAGGGCGACATCCTCCCCGTGAAGATCCTGGGCCAGGCTCAGGGTGAAGGTGTGGGCAATGTCGAAGGTAGAGGGCCCTTTCTCCGGATGAGTATCAAACGGATTCTGCGGGGAGGTTTGGGAAACGGCGCCGGTGCCGCCGCTGATGAATCCCCCCACTACAGAACTGGTTTCGTCGAGCGACTTGGACCACGTGTAACTGGCCTGGACACCCGGACCGCCGTGGGCCACCGTTCCCTGTAGCGAAGTCTGCAAGGCGTGGTACGACGAGTGAGCCGTGCTGGTAACCACGCCCTCGGTGCCGAAACCCCCGGTGATGTTGCCTGCGGAATCGAATTGGGTGTAAGGAGCAAAGGCGGGACCCGCGCCGGGATAGCCATTGAAAAAACCCATGCGGGGTAGCTTGACAGCGGCGGTCCCGATGTAAGTCGCGTCACCAACCAGGGCACCGAAATGGCGTTCCAGGCCGAGAGTCCAGGTCTGAAGGTACGCGTTGCCAAAGCCGGGATAGATAGAGTTGATGTTCAGCAGGGTGATCCGATGGCTCGGCGAAAGTGCTGCCAGATCCTGCTGATAGCGATTGAGGTCCATGACCGTGTTGCCGTGAACCGCCTTGGTGCCGTTGGCAAAAATGTCTTGCCCCTCTGGGGTATAGACGCGCGGCAACTCGTTCGATGTGATCTGAAATCCGTAAGGAATTGGCCCCGTGGGAGCCGAGGTAAGGCGGGGATAGATGGCGAATGGAGTCGACCCGGTGAGCGAATTGTCCTGGTAAAGATTGGGCGGGATGGTGGTGATGGCACCCCCGGCGCGGACATGAACTTGGCGGCCGGCCAGCCAATCCAGTTGCACACGTGGTCCCAGACCGTTGAGGTTGAAGCGATAGCCAGGCTGCGGATTGATGACGAACTGCTGCGCAACGCCGGTGGGCGTCGTGGAAAATGCAATGCCTGAAGTCCTTTTCGCGCGCTCGGAAACGGGTGTGTACAGCTCGTAGCGCAAACCGTAATCGAGCACCAACCGAGGTGAGATTTTCCAGGTGTCCTGGGCGTAGAACCCGAAGGCATTGCGGTTAATAGCCGCGGCTCCGATGTGTTCTCCCCCGGAGAAGTACGTGGGCGCGACCACGACGGTGTAGAAGAACGGGCTCCCGCTGAGCAGCCCGGAGAGAGTATCGGGCAACGGATCGCCAATGCGGACGTTGTGCTGGCCGCTTTGGGAGGAGATATTCACCGGTGAGTACGCCGTACCGCCGCCGAAGTCATATTCGCCATCGGGACTGATACCGAAATACGTGGTGTCGCGGTTCAGGCGCACGTCGGCCCCCACTTTGAAGGCGTGGCTGGCGGTGGTGAAGGAAAAATTCTGACGGCCCTCAAAGAGATTGCCGTAGACGCTGATAACGGTTCCGGCCGGCTGATTGAAGGGTTCGTACAGGCCATCGTTGAACTTGACCGCGGGGTCGGTCAGGTCAGTGGTAGGAAAGGACGGGGTGGCGCGGGTGGCGGAGACGGAGGATTCCGATATCAGGCGCGGGGAAATGGTGCGGGTGTAGGTGACGACCAGGTTGCGCTGGCGATCGATATAGCGAATGGCAAAAGCGGGATCGAGCACGGTCTGATCGGGGTTGGTGGTGGGCCCATCCAGGTTGTTGAAGTTAAAGCGGGCGAACAGCTGGGACTTATCAGAAATTCGATGGTCGAGGCGCACGGAAAACTGGTCTGCATCGGTCCTTACCGGCGACGAACTGGCGTAGGTATGCACTCCATAGGAGCCGAGAGGATTGTTGGGCAAGGGGTAACGCGCCAGCACCCGGGCGATGCCCGGATCGACCGGCACCGTCAGGACATCGCCGGGAAAAGCGGTGGTGTCGAGGCCGGCTCGCTCCTGTTCGGTAGGCACAGGAAATACCTGGGTCGTTCCGAGCACCTGGCGAAAACCCTGGTACTGACCAAAGTAAAAGGTCTTGCCCGCCCCGTTGTAGATGCCGTGAAGGATGACAGGGCCGCCATTGGTGAAGCCAAACTCGTTGCGGCGGAAAGGCGGAAGCCGGCCTGGATTCGCGATGGAGGAGTGGTCAAAGTAGTTTCTGGCATCGAAGGCCGAGTTGCGCACGAATTCAAAGAAGGAGCCGTGAAAGCCGCTGCTTCCCGACCGGGTGACGATATTGGTGAAGCCGGAGGCGCCGCGGCCGATCTCAGCCGGCATCCACCCGGATTGGGATTGAATCTCCTGTACTGCATCCACGTTGAAGTTGCTGAACGTGGAGCCGCCCATCTCCGGATCGCTTATGTCGGCCCCGTCCATGGCAAAGGTCGCTTCGACGCCGCGCTGGCCGTTAATGGCGAACTGCTGGGTGAAGTTGGTGGCCCCATTGGCGTCGGTCATGGTGCCGGCCGCCAGCAGCAACAACTGGCTGAAGTCACGCTTGTTCAGGGGGAGCTGGCTGACGGACTTGCTGGAGAGATCCACGCCGCCGGTCGTCTCCTGTTGGCTTGCCAGCGGCTGCCACGAGATCCCACCCTTGGCGGTTAGGGTGAGCAACGCATCCGCCTGCGCGATGCTTAGATCGATGGATTGGCTGGAGGCGAAGCGGTGGCCATCCACGGTTACAAAAAGCTGGTAATGAAGAGGCTGGAGCTGGTGGAAGGAGAAGCTGCCGTCCGCTTGAGTCATCGCCTTCGCCGCGTGGCCGGCCGCCATTAGTTCGATCACGGCGCCGCTAAGTTCTTTGCCCGCGGCGTTGTGGAGTTCTCCCCTCCAGCCCGCGTTTTCACTCTGGGCCTGCAGCGGTTGGACAAAACCAAGTCCAGCGAGCGAGGGCAGCAGTATCTGCAGGATTACGAGCCGAACGAAAAAGGCTTGGACGGCTGGACTGAGTTGCGCGACAATCATCCGATCTAAACGGGTCATCCAAGACGAATGCTATCGTGCTTCCCGGATTTCCGGGGGTTCGGCCTGAAAAGGCTTCTGTGGGGTCTTGGGTATTTGGATCAGAGCGCTTAGAAGTAAACGGGTTGACTGGTGAGTTAACCGCCGGGATTTTGCACAAAAAGCGAGACAGTGACGGCGCCATTGTGTACACTGCTTGCCCATGGCGAGAGAACGTGTTGCCAGCCCCCTGCCATAGACGTGTCAAGGAGAGAAGACGATGAGCTTTTGCCAAACCTGCGGAAGCAGCTTGCCCGACGGGAGTCCGACCTGCCCAGCTTGTGGAGCTAGCCAGGGGGTGGCTGCATCCAGTGCAGCACCGGGAGCCATGCCCGGCCCTGGTCCCATGCCCGGCCCTGGTCCCATGCCCGGTCCGGTCCCCGGCGCCATGTCCACACCGGTGCCCGCAGCTGGAGCCGGTCTTACCCCTAATGTCGCCGGCGCGCTCGCCTACCTGGTGGGTGCCATTACGGGGATCCTGTTTTTGGTGATCGATCCCTTCAAGACTGATCGATTTGTTCGCTTTCATGCCTTCCAGTCGATCTTCTTTAATCTGGCGTGGATCGCTTTCTGGATCGTGTGGATGATCGTGGGGCTGGTGCTGGGCGCCGTCTCACATGGATTGTTCTTCATCATCCAGCTGCCCATCAACTTGCTGGTGACGGTGGGCGGGTTCTGCGTCTGGATCTACTTGATGTATTCCGCTTACCAGGGCAAGACTTTTCAATTACCGGTTATTGGCGCCCTGGCGGCTTCCCAGGCCGGGATTGGACCAGCCGCCGGTCAGCGGCTTTAGGGTTCACCCGCGCGCTGGCCCGGCTCAGACGGGCTAGCGCGTTTGTGTGTCTGGCTAACTTACGGAAACCGGCAAAGCTCGCCGATCATGCCCGCCTGGCCGGCGTTCGTGGCCTTGTTCAACCGCCGTCCGGACGGTAAGTTACTCTTGGCTGGGACGGTTATCCGCGTTTGAAACTATATTTTTTGTGCCGTTTCACCGTACTCCTGGTATTTGCCGCAACCGTTATTACCATGCACGGGGCAACACGCGCCGACCTTTTACGCGGGGCGTACGGACCTTATCGTGCAAATAACGATCTGCTCTTTTACCACCTCGACATACGTGTTGATCCAGACCACAAGTTCCTCCAAGGGAAGAACACGATCCGCTTCAGGATGCTCAAGGACGGCAAACGCATCCAACTCGATCTGCACCCCGCGCTTCAGATCGACAAGATTCTTTTGAATGGAGTTCGACTCGGGTATACGCGCGACTCAGGCGCGGTCTTCATTAACTTTCCCCATACCCTGAAAGCGGGTCGCGAGTACAGCATCGACTTCTACTACTCTGGCCACCCCGTAGAGACAGGGCGCTTTGGCGCGATCACTTTCCGCAAAGACCCCGCCGGGCATCCCTGGATCAACACCGCGTGCGAGGAGACAGGCGCCAGCGTGTGGTGGCCCAACAAAGACCAGTGGCGCGATGAGGTGGAAGGGATGGAGATCAGCGTGGCGATTCCCAACGGCCTGGTCGATGTCTCCAATGGAAAATTCATAGGCAAGACCGACCTGGGCGACGGCTACACGCGCTGGGATTGGCTGGTCCATTACCCCATTAACAACTACGATGTCTCTTTGAATATCGGCAACTATGTGCATTTCTCCGATCGCCTGGGCGACCTCCCACTCGATTTCTATGTACTGCCCGAGGACAAGCCGAAAGCGGAAAAGCAATTCACCCAGGCCAAAGGCATGCTGCAGATCTTTGGCCACTATTTCGGCGACTATCCTTTCCCCGAAGATGGATACAAGTTGATCGAGGTGCCGTACTCAGGGATGGAACACCAAACAGCGGTGACGTATGGCAATCACTTCACCAACGGGTACCTGGGGCGGGACTGGGCCGGCTCCGGCATCAGCCTTCGTTTCGATTTCATCATCATCCACGAGAGCGCGCATGAGTGGTTTGGCAACAGCGTCACTGCCGCAGACCGGTCGGATATGTGGATTCACGAGGGCTTTGCGACCTATATGGAGAGCCTTTACGTCGAATCGCGCTGGGGGCGAGCCGACGCGTTGAAGTACCTGAATGGATTGAAGCCGAAGGTGAAGAACCTGGAGCCCATCGTCTCCGCGCGGGGTGTCAACAGCACACCGCCGATAGACCAATACTTCAAGGGCGCGCTCTTTCTCAATACGCTGCGTAGCGTGATCGATGACGACCCGCGCTGGTGGACACTGCTGCACGGCCTCTACCAGCACTTCAAGTATCAGAACATCATGACCGAGGATGTGGTGCAGTACTTCAACCAACAAACGGGGATGAACCTAACGCCCATCTTCAATGAATATTTACGACACGCGGCGCTGCCAGTCCTGGATTTGCAGTGGAGTCCGGGAGGAAACGTCCGCTACCGCTGGCTTGCGGATGAGAAGGCCTTCGCAATGCCGGTGCTGGTGGGCACCAAGCAGCATTGGCAGAAGATTCAGCCCAGGACGGAATGGCAAACGATGCAGACGCCACTCTCGAAAGACCAATTCCAGGTAGCGACCGACCTGTTCTACATCAAGGTAGACTGGATGCCGTGACGATCGAACTTTCTCCTGTTGCTGCTCGCGTGCTCGGCTCGTTGGTGGAAAAAGAAATCACCACGCCGGAGTATTACCCTCTTTCTCTGAACTCCTTGGCGAATGCCTGCAACCAGAAGAACAACCGCGAGCCGGTGACCACCCTGGACGAGGATGAGATCCGGCAGGCACTGCACCGGCTGGAAGACGACGGCCTGGCTGGCGCGGCGCGGGGCACGGAAAGCCGCGTGGCTAAATACGAGCACCATATGCAGGAGGTGTTCAACCTTACCCGTGGCGAAATTGCAGTGATGTGCGTGCTGTTGTTGCGCGGGCCGCAAACACCCGGAGAATTGCGGGGAAGGGCGGAACGCATGCATCGCTTTGAGGAGCTGAGTGATGTGCAATCGACACTGCAGCGGTTGATGCAGCGCGAACCTCCGCTCGCCATGGTGCTGCCCCGCCAGCCCGGCACCAAGGAAGCTCGGTACGCCCATCTGTTGTCGGGCGAAGTGATCGAGGCCACCCCTATAGAGACACCGATGCCCGGACGAGGTACGTCCCACCTAGAAGCCGAGGTCGCCGCACTGCGACAGGAAGTTGCGCAACTTAGGGAGCAAGTCGAGAGAGTGCTGCGGCTGGTGGAGTGAGAACCTCAGACCGCTTTTCAGGCTTAGCGATGACTCAAGCGCAGGCTCTGCCAGCTGGCGTCGGTGGTCCAGCCGCCATCAACGACCAGGGCATGCCCATTCACAAATCCGCTCTGCACCGGGTCGGCCAGAAAGAGGATGGCCCGAGCAATGTCGTCCGGTGAGGCAAAGCGGCCCATCGGGTTCACACCAACGATGTCCTCATCGGTGTAGGTCCCGTTTGCCTGGTCGGCAGCATCCATTTCTGTCTTGACCCATCCGGGACAAACAGCGTTGCAGCGCACGCCGCGCCCTCCCCACTCCGCAGCCAATGTGCGCGTAAGCCCGATCAGCCCGTGCTTGGATGCGTTGTAGGCGGCGCGGTCGGCGATGCCGGCGAGCCCGGCAATCGAGGCCACATTCACGATGCTGCCAGAACGCTCCCGCAGCATCATCTTCCCGAACGCGCGTGCCAATAAAAACGGCGCGACCAGGTTCACTTCGAGCACCCGGCGAAAGGTCCGCGCTTCAATTGTTTCCGCCGGCGCGATCGAGCTGATGCCGGCGTTGTTGACCAACACGTCGACGCGGTTCCATCGTGTGCGGATCGCTTCAGCCGTGGCTTCCACCACCGATTCATCGGATAGGTCACCGGGAAAGTCCGCGGCTTCGCAGCCGGTTGGCCGGACGGCGGCAAGCGTGGAAGCACACGATTGCAGGTCCAGTAAGGCCAGAGAATAACCAGCGCCGGCAAGGATCTCAGCAGTACGGCGGCCAATACCCTGGGCCGCTCCTGTAACGACAGCTAATTTCATGGCAAGAAAACTCCGATCGTTTCCAAGGTACTAGAATCCATCGTTCCACATGGTCGCCTGATATCATAGAGATACGTTCCGACGGTCTACGATCGTGAGCACCGTTCTCTCCCTGCTTACCCTGCGCGCAGTTCAGCGTACCTGCAACCGAATGACGGAAGGGGTCCACAAGCATGGCGACCAATGGAAACCTCTCAAAAGAGACAGGAAAGATCCGCAAGATTGCCTTCGTGGGCGATCACTTGCCGCGTAAGTGCGGTATCGCGACGTTTACCACGGATTTATTGTCAGCTGTCCAAAACCAGTATCCGCAAAGCCAGTGCCTTTGCGTTTCCGTCAACGACATAGAGGGCGGGTACGACTATCCGGAAGTGGTTCGGTTCGAGATCGAAGAACAGGACCTGCCGTCTTACCTGCGGGCTGCTGATTTTCTCAACATCAGCGACGTGGACATCGTATGCCTGCAGCATGAGTTCGGCATATTCGGCGGCCCGGTGGGCGGCCATATTCTGGCCATGCTGCGAGAATTAAAAATGCCGGTGGTCACGACTCTGCATACCATCCTGCGCGAACCCAAGCCAGACCAGCGCCGCGTGATCGAAGAGCTGATTGCTCTTTCTACCCGGCTGGTGGTGATGGCCGATCGCGGACGACAGATGCTGCACGAGATATACCATGCGCCGCTGAGCAAGATCGATCTCATTCCTCACGGCATTCTCGATGTCGCGTTCGTGGACCCCACCTATTTCAAGGATCAGTTCCAGGTGGAAGGCCGCACCGTATTGCTTACCTTCGGCTTGCTCTCCCCGAATAAAGGCATCGAATACGTGCTCAATGCGCTGCCGGCCGTTCTGGCGGAGTTTCCCGATGTGGTGTACATCGTGCTGGGCGCCACCCATCCCAATGAATTGCGCAAGTATGGAGAAGCCTACCGCCTGAGCCTGGAAATTCTGGCGACCAAGAACAAACTGGAAAAGCACGTTATTTTCTGCAACCAGTTCGTGGATCCGGAAAACCTGACCGACTTCATGGGCGCCGCCGATCTGTACATCACACCGTACCTGAATGCAGCGCAGATCACCTCCGGCACGCTCTCGTTTGCCTTCGGCTCAGGCAAAGCGGTGGTCTCGACACCATACTGGCATGCAGCAGATCTGCTGGCCGACGGCCGCGGCACGCTGGTGCCGTTTGCTGATTCGTCTGCCATGGCGGAGCAGATCCTTGGCCTGCTGCGCGATGACACGCGGCGCAATGCCATGCGTAAAAATGCTTACCGGCTAGGGCGGGAAATGATCTGGTCCAATGTGGCCCAGCTCTATATGCACAGCTTCGAACTGGCTCGCCTCGAAGCCGCGCCTTTGTCGCGCAAGTCTCTGGCGATCAAAACCCTCGACCAGAAACATCGAGAACTGCCGGAGCTGAAGCTGACGCACCTTTCCCGGATGACGGATTCCACCGGCGTGTTTCAGCATGCGATTTTCAGCGTGCCCAATTTCAGCGAGGGTTACTGCACCGACGACAATGCCCGTGCCTTTATTCTTGCGGTGCTGATGGCGGAACTTGCCGACGATGCGGAAATTGAGCGGAGCCTGGCCAGCACCAGCGCCGCCTTTCTGCATCATGCATTCGACGCCGCGAGTGGGCGATTCCATAACCACATGAGTTTCGAGCGCCGCTGGCTGGACGAACAGGGATCAGAGGACAGCCACGGCCGGGCGCTGTGGGCGCTCGGCGTGGGCGTAGGACGGTCGCAGTTGCGCAATTTCCAAATGATGGCCGGCCAGCTCTTCGCGCGCGCTTTACCAGCGTTGACCGACTTCAGCTCGCCTCGAGCGTGGGCCTTCGGTCTTCTGGGCATCCATGAATACCTGCGGCGGTTGGGCGGCGATAGCCAGGTGAACCAGGCGCGCGAGACATTGACCGCCGCGATTGATGGAGCTCTACGACCGGCATGCGCATGCCGATTGGCACTGGTTTGAGGAAGAGCTCTCGTATGACAATGCAAGGCTCTCCCATGCGTTGATTGTGAGTGGACGGGCCACCGGGCAGGAAGCTGTTTTAAACCGCGGCCTCAAAACCCTGCGCTGGCTGACAGAGCAGCAGACGACGGAAAAGGGCCACCTGCGGCCGATCGGCAGCAACGGGTTCTATCACCGGGGCGGAGCACGGGCCAACTTCGACCAGCAGCCGATTGAGGCCCAGGCAACCGTCGCGGCCTGTCTGGAAGCCTATCGGGCGACGGGGGATATTCGCTGGTACGAGCAGGCGGAACACGCCTTCGACTGGTTCATCGGGGGCAACGATCTCGGCCTCGAACTCTACGTGCCCGAGACCGGCGGATGCCGCGATGGATTGCATATGGACCGGGTGAACGGTAACCAGGGAGCCGAGTCCACGCTGGCGTTTCTGCTGTCGCTGGTGGAGATGCGCCAGGCGCAGAACATGCTGACCAGCTTTAAGCAACCCATCACCGCGGAGGACTACCCTCCCTTGCCTATCTCCGTGGTTTGAAGCGTCCGCGTGAGAAACGCATCTCGCAAAGACTCTAGGCGCTATGTACCGGAAGAGCACGTTTACGCGGCCTTGTTCTGTAAAGAAACGGCCAAAGCGAGGAAATGCTCGCAGAGCCTGTGATCCACTGATACCTGCTCTTGTATATGCGCGATAAGAAATGGGACCCCAATGGGAAATGGGACTGCACTGGCGATTCCTCTGAAGCGTTCAAAGACCGTGCTGAGGCCCGATCCGTCACGCGTCCTTTTGCGGCAATTCGATCCCGGCAATGCCCAGCGCATGCGTGGAATCGTAAAGAGAATTATGGCATTGCCGGAGGCGGAGGTCGGCACACTGCTGAAGCAGGTTTCGGCTGATTTCGCACAGCGCCATCTTAATCTGCCGCAACGATTCCTGGATCGCTTTGAAGATCTGGAGGAGCTGCTGCCGGAAGGTGCCGCGATCACCCAGCAACGGCGGCTGCTGATCGGCTCCTACTTTTTGGCGGAATACTCGTTGGAATCAGCTGCCTTGTTCAGTCCATCGATGGTCCCGCACCCGGACCAGACACACTTGCCGCCCGGCGCCGTGCGCTTCATTCTTAGCCTGCGCGCGACTGGAGAAGGACACATCTCGTCGATCACCTTTCGCAGCGGAATCGTGCACAGCGATCTTCGTATTGAAGTGGATCCCGCGGGCAGCTTGCTCACTGAGCCACGCCAGATCGCCAACACCGTCTATGAAGGCCCGCTGTTCCAGCGAAAACTCTGGGAGCTCGGCTTGGAGAGTGACTTTACCCGTCGGGTATTGAAAAGACTGGGACGCGCTTTTGGACTGGCACAGCTGCAAGGATGCCCTCGCCGCAGAGTTGCAGAAGCTCCGGCCACGCCCAGGGAGAAGTTGGGGAAGATGAGCTAAGAGCGCAGAGTATCTGGATGCTGGCCCGCTCCAACTATGAGGTGCAGTTTGATCCGGAGCAGGATCTTTCTGAGCGGATCATCTTCCCTTCCACGCCCTCGCAACGCAACGGTATCGAGGATGCCCGGTTCGTGCGCTTCCGCAAGGACAATGGCGAGCACGTGTACTTTGCCACCTTTACCGCCTACGACGGCAGGGTGATTATGCCGGAGCTCCTCGAGACCTCTGACTTTCTTCGCTTTCGATTTATTTCGCTGAACGGTCCGGAAGCGGAGAACAAGGGCATGGCACTGTTTCCGCGGAAGGTGAACGGCTCCTACGCCATGATTTCCCGGCAGGACAACGAGAACATCTTTCTCATGTGTTCGGATAACGTGCATTTCTGGAACGAACGCCACTTACTGCTGAAGCCTGAGTTCCCGTGGGAGCTGGTGCAGATTGGGAACTGCGGCTCGCCCATTGAGACCGAAGCGGGATGGCTGGTGCTAAGCCACGGAGTAGGGCCGATGCGCCAGTACTGCATTGGCGCCTTCCTGCTCGACCTGAAGCAGCCCTCCAGAGTGATCGGCCGGCTGCGCGAGCCGATGATGACGCCGGAGCCGAGCGAGCGCGAAGGCTATGTGCCCAACGTGGTTTATTCCTGCGGCGCATTGTTGCACCAGGGCGAACTGATCATTCCTTATGGGCTGGCCGATCATGCGACTGGTTTTGCCACCGTTGCCGTGGACGATGTGCTGGCGGCAATGTCTTAGAGAATGACCTCAAAACGGAGGGTGGCTATCCTTTCGCCGGTCGCTTGGCGAACGCCGCCGCGCCAATATGGCGCCTGGGAAACCGTGGCCGGCAACATCGCCGAAGGCCTGGTGGACCGGGGATGGGATGTGACGCTCTTCGCCACCGGCGACTCGCTCACCCGCGCCCGTCTGCATGCCGTGGTAGAACGGGGCTACGAAGAGGATCGCTCGATCGATCCCAAGGTAGCTGAATACCTGCATATCGCTGAGGTTTTTGAGCACGCGGCGGAGTTTGACCTGATCCACAGCCATTATGACTTTATGGCGTTGGCCTACACGAGGCTGGTGAAGACGCCGGTATTGACCACTATCCACGGCTTCTCCTCGCCGCGCATCATGCCGGTCTATGAGAAATACCGTGACGGATATTTCGTTTCCATCAGCGATTCCGATCGCGCGCCAGGGCTCAATTACCTGGCAACGGTCTACAACGGAATCGACCTCGCGCTTTACCCCCAGCGCAAAGCCAGGGGAGAGCATCTGATCTTCATCGGCCGCATCCATCCGGATAAGGGCGTCCACCTGGCGATCCAGGCCGCACTCCTGAGTGGCCGCCGCTTACTGATAGCCGGTATTGTGCAGGACACGGCCTACTTCCGGGATGAGATTGAGCCGCACCTGGACGAAAAGCAAATCCGCTATGTGGGGCCGGTGGGGATAGAGGAAAAGAATGCCCTGTTCGCGCAGGCGTACGCCCTGGTTCATCTGAACACCATCCCGGAACGCTTCGGATTGGTGCTGGCCGAGGCGAATGCAGCAGGGGTTCCGGTGATCGCAATGGATCTTGGCTCGTGCCGCGAAGTGATCGAGCACGGGATAACGGGATTTCTGGTGAACGATGTCGCCGAAGCGGTGAGAGCGCTCGATGCCGTGCCTGCCATACAAGACAGCGAATGCAGAAACAGGGTGGAACAACGGTTCTCGATCGCAACCATGGTGGCGGCGTATGAGCGCGTCTATGCCAGTATTTTTGAGCGGGAGAAGCAACGTTCCTGAGTTCCCCATCATCCTTTCGGTCGATGACAAAGGTAACCGCGGAGATCACTATCGCCACACCCTTACGGGTCTTTGCCGACCCTCTGGACAAGGTAAGATGGTGCGGGCCATCTATGAGCCAAGGCGCAACGGCAAACGAAGTCGAACTCAGCGAACAAGTGGGCACTCGCGCGTTGATGCTCTTCGACGGGCTGTGTGGCCTATGCAATAGCGCTGTGCGCTGGGTGACCCAACGTGATCACGCCGACCTGTTTCGTTTTGCACCCCTCCAATCCGAACTCACAGCGGCCATTCTCCGCCGCCATGGCATTGACCGGGAAGCGGTGCTCAAAGGGAACACTGTCTACCTGGTGCTCGACGCCGGCACGGAGCGCGAAAGATTGTTGACGAAGTCGAACGTAACCGTCAACATGCTGCTGCTCCTGGGTGGACGCTGGCGGGTATTGGGATATTTGCTACGGGCGGTGCCGGCGGTTGTGCGCAACGCAGCTTATAGTCTGTTCGCGCGGAACCGCTATCGGTTGACCGGCCGATATGAAGTTTGCCCATTACCGACAGAGGCAGAACGGATGAAGTTCATTAGCTGAGGATCCATGCGAATCGTGCAATTGAAAGCAGCCGCGGCGCGCCGCATCGCCGTGGTCGAAGAGCCGAAACTACGTCTGTTACGCGACTTCGATTCCGTCTATAGCTTGGCCCAGGCGGCGATCGCGAACGGCGGCAACCTGACCAGCGTGGCCACCGATCATCTTTCGGACGAGTCTCTCGAGTATGACCAGGTTTATGAAGGACGTGCCCCCTGGAAGCTGCTGCCACCCATCGATCACCCGCAGGAGATTGCCCGCTGCCTGGTGTCGGGCACCGGCCTGACCCACCTCGGCAGCGCCCGCGATCGAGCGTCGATGCACATGGCCAAGGAGGAGGAACTCACCGACAGCATGAAGATATTTCGCTGGGGGGTGGAAGGCGGCCGGCCTGGTGACGGCGAGATCGGGATTGCCCCCGAGTGGTTCCACAAAGGTTATGGCTCAACGGTGCGCGCACACGGTGAGCCGCTGGTCGTCCCCGCCTACGCGGAGGACGGCGGCGAGGAAGCTGAGATCGCGGTGGCGTACGTGATTGGTCCTGATGGCCGGCCCTATCGAGTGGGCATGGCCCAGGGCAACGAATTCTCCGACCATCGCTTCGAAAAGAAGAACTACCTTAACCTCGCAGGATCAAAATTGCGCACCTGTTCCATCGGACCCGAACTGGTCATCCATCCGGATTTTCGAACCGTGCCCGGTACGGTGACCATTACCCGCAGCGGCAGGGACTTCTGGTCCCAGCCAATCTCGAGCGGCGAAGAGGAAATGTCTCACAGCCTGCGCAACCTGGAGCACCACCACTTCAAGTTCGAACTGCACCGGCGCCCCGGGGATGTGCATATTCATTTCCTCGGCGCTCATTCGCTGAGCTTTGGACAGGGGATCGAGCTTCAGGATGGCGACGTGATGGAGATCCACTTTAACGGCTTCGGGCGTCCATTGCGTAATCCGGTAACGGTAATTCACGAGAAAGATGCGGCAGTTGAGGCGGTTTCTCTCGTCTAACAGGCGACGCCGCTATGCAGATCTTTTCCTCTCTCCCGATTCGCGCCGCCCTGGGAGCTCTTGCTCTCGCATTTCTCGCTCATGCTCAACCGGCCGATAGGCCGGCGAATCATGGCATTTCCATCGCCAACATGGACCCTGATGTCAAACCGGGTGACAATTTTTACCTTTACGCCAATGGCGGCTGGCTGAAGCGCACCGTCATCCCGCCGGATCGCAGCCACATTAGCGTCTTCAGTACGCTGAGCGATTTGAGCAACAAACGCACGCGAATCCTGATCGAAGACGCGGGCAAAGCCAATGCATCCCGGGGCTCGGATACACAGAAAATCGCCGACCTCTATCACTCCTATATGGATGAGACGGGCATCGAGTCTCGTGGCTTGGCGCCCATTGAGCCATCCCTCAAAGCAGTGGCCGCTATTGCCGACAAGACCCAGCTGGCGCGTGCCCTGGGCGAAAGCCTGCGCGCCGATGTAGACGCGCTCAACAACACCAACTTTCACACCCACAATCTATTTGGATTATGGATTGCGCCGGGTTTCTCCGATTCCGCTCATTACGCCCCCTATTTATTGCAGGGTGGGCTTGAACTACCGAATCGCGACTACTACCTCTCCGACACGGACAGCATGCGCACGATACGGACCAAATACCAGGCTCACATTGCGGCCATGCTGAAGCTTGCCGGCTTCACCGATGTGGAGGTTCGTGCAGCGCGCATCTTTTCGCTCGATCATGCCATTGCACAGACTCACTGGAGCCTGGCGGACAACCAGGAAATAGCAAAGGCGAACAACCCCTGGAAGCGGAGCGATTTCCCGGTAAAGGCCCCGGGGCTTAACTGGGGCGAATACTTTCGCGGCGCTGGGCTGAGCCAGCAACCAGCGTTTATCGTCTGGCAGCCTTCCGCGTTTACCGGGGAAGCGGCCCTGGTCAACTCCACTCCGCTCGATGCGTGGAAAGACTGGCTCGCTTACCATCTGATCGAATCCTATGCGGAGGTCTTGCCCAAGCCACTCGCTGACGAGGATTTCGCGTTTAAGGGTCCGGTACTTTCCGGCAGGCTGCAGGAGCGCCCCCGCTGGCAGCGTGGCGTTGCGGTGGTCAACGGCGAACTGGGCGACGCTGTGGGCAAGATGTACGCGCAACGGTATTTTCCCGCCCAGGACAAGGCGGAAGCAGAAGCTTTAGTCGCCCACATCATTGCCGTTTACCGCGATCGGTTGCACGCGCTGTCGTGGATGGCGCCGGCGACCAAAGCAGAGGCAATCGCCAAGCTCAACGCTCTCTACGTTGGCATCGGCTACCCGGAAAGCTGGCATGATTATTCCGGCTACGAGGTAAAGCCGGATGACATCGTCGGCAACCTTCGCCGCGGCCGCCTCTTCTACTACCACTTCAACGTGGCGCGGATCGGAAAGCAGGTGAATCGGAAGGAATGGTCGATGACGCCGCAGACGGTGAATGCGGTGAACCTTCCTTTGCAGAACGCGCTCAGCTTCCCTGCAGCCATTTTGCAGCCTCCATTTTTCGATCCCGCGGCACCCAACGCCGCCAATTACGGCGCCATCGGCTCGGTGATCGGCCATGAGATCAGCCACACTTTCGATACCGAGGGCAGCGCGTTCGACGCCCAGGGCCGCATGCGCAATTGGTGGACCCCTTCAGACTTCGCCCACTTTCGAGCCTCGACTGCCAAACTGGCCGCGCAGTACGACACCTACAAACCATTTCCGGACCTTTCCGTAAACGGCAAACAGACGCTGGCGGAGGACATCGCTGATATTGCCGGCATCTCTGCAGCCTACGACGGTTACCGATCTTCACTTCAAGGGAAACCCGCCCCTTCCGTGCACGGATTCAACGGAGACCAGCAATTCTTCATCGCCTTCGGGCAGAACTACGCATCGAGGACGCGCCCCGCAGCACTCCGCGAACAGGTCTTGAACGACTCGCATGCCCCAGGCGAGTATCGCGCAGACACGGTACGCAATGTGGACGCGTGGTATCAGGCATTCGACGTTAAACCCGGACAGGCACTCTATCTCACCCCACAGGATCGAGTGACGATCTGGTGAGAATGTGGCCAAAGGGATAGGCTGTTTGCGTGAGTAAAGACGACGCTGAAGTGCTCTCGATCGAGGGACAAGAGGTCCGCGTAACGCACCCGGACAAGCCTTATTTTTCCCGGCAGACGAAGCTGTCGAAGATCGACCTGGTGCACTATTACTTGTCGGTCGCACCGGGCGCCCTGGCAGGAATCCGGGATCGCCCCATCGTTCTGAAGCGGTTTGTGAACGGCGCAGAGGCGGAAGCGTTTTATCAGAAGCGCGCTCCCGGTGATCGACCCTTGTGGATGCGGACGGTCACGCTGTCCTTCCCTTCGGGCCGCACGGCTGAGGAGATCGTTGTCGATAATGCGGCCGGACTGGCCTGGATCGTTAACCTGGGCTGCCTCGAGTTGCATCCGCATCCGGTACGTTCCGCCGATCTTGACCACCCTGACGAGTTGCGAGTGGATCTCGATCCAGGCCCAGGCGTCGGCTGGACAGATGTGCGCCAGGTCGCGCTCGAGGTGAAGGGGCTGCTTGAGGAACTTGGTCTTCGTGGCTGGCCCAAGACCAGCGGCTCCCGCGGAATGCATGTGAACGTGCGCATCGAACCGCGCTGGAGTTTTAGCGAAGTGCGCCGCGCGGCGCTGGCGTTTTCGCGTGCGGTGGAGCGGCGTGTTCCTGCGCTGGCCAGTTCGAAATGGTGGAAAGAGGAACGTCACGGCGTGTTCCTTGACTACAACCAGAACGCCAAGGATCGGACGACGTGCTCCGCGTATTCTGTGCGGCCGCTGCCTGACGCCCGCGTGTCCGCACCCCTTCATTGGCACGAGGTTCCTGATTGCGAGCCGGCGGATTTTACCGTGCTCACCATGCCAGGCCGCTTCGCGGAGATCGGCGACCCACACGCGGACATGGATGCCGCGCCGGGTTCGCTCGAATCGTTGCTGGAGCTGGCGGCAAGAGATGAGTCCGCCGGATTGGGCGATGCGCCATGGCCGCCGCACTTTCGCAAGATGGAAGGCGAAGCGCCCCGAGTGGCTCCGTCGCGAGCCAAGTCCGCCGCAAAAAAGGCGCCGCCGCGGACGAAGATGCCTTTAATCGTGGTCGCGAACTCTCGAAGCAAAGAAGATGCCCTGGCAGGGCTGGAGAGATGGAAGGGAAAATACCCGGAGGTAGCCGCGCTTCTGGCCGTGGATGATGTTTTGGTTGATTCCATGCGAGGCACGTCGTCGACCTGGACCCGCATAAGAGTCAACCTGCGCCACGTCCCGGAAGAGCAAAGGCCGGCTCAGGAAACTCCCGACCCGGACGATGATCCCACCCGCGAATGGCGGGCCGGGAAGCCGCCAAAGCGGAAGATCTGATCGAAATCGGAGGTTTTGCAAAGGCTTTGTCGCCAGATCAGCGGCCACTGGCGAAAATTTCCGCTAGCTCTTGTGGCGGAACCACTTCCAGTTGGGCGTAGGTACAATCCTTCGGTTGCTTGTCTGTGCGCCACCTGCGGAATTGTGCCATGTGCCGAAATCGGCTGCCCTGCATATGCTCGTAAGCAACTTCCACCACCAACTCGGGACGCAGCGGTTCCCACGAAAGATCTTTGCCCTGACTCCAGCGGCTTTGACCACCGGGCATGCGCTGCTCACCCTCGCCGGGCTGCGCCCAGCCTCCCCAAGGGTGATTGGCCAATGCATCTCGCCGGTAAGGCAAGAGGAATTCTGCCAGCTCACGACGCTTCGCCTGGGTAAAGCTTGCGCACACGCCGACATGCTGCAGTGATCCGGAATCATCGAACAAGCCAAGCAACAGTGAGCCGACATGGCCCTCGCCGGTCTTGTGCCAGCGAAACCCGGCAACGACGCAGTCACAATCACGCTCGTGCTTGATCTTGAGCATCACTCGCTTATCGGGCTCATAGGTTCCGCTCATTTGCTTGGCGATGACGCCATCGAGTCCGGCGCCCTCGAAGCGGCGAAACCAATCCGAAGCAACACTCGCCTCGTTGGTTGCGGGGGTAATGTGGATCGGCGGCGGCGCTGCGCCCAGAACACGTTCCAACTCCTTTCGCCGTGCTTGAAAAGGTTCGCCACAGAAATTGCGGTCCCCCTCGCAAAGCAGGTCGAAGAACACGATCGCTGCCGGCGTTTGCTGCGACAACATCTTCACCCGAGACGCAGCGGGATGAATGCGGAGCTGGAGTAAATCAAAGTCCAGACCACGTTCGGTCGCGATCACAATTTCGCCATCGAGCACACATCGTTCCGGCAATCGCGTGCGTAACGTCTCGACCAGCTCGGGGAAATAGCGGTTGAGCGATTTCTGGTCTCGGCTCTGTAGCAGGATGTCGTCTCCATCGCGGAAGACCAAGGCTCGAAACCCATCCCACTTGGGTTCAAAGACCCACGTATCACCTGCGGGTAGTTCGCCGACTCTCTTGGCCAGCATGGGCAGGACCGGAGGGTTTACGGGAAGCTGCATGCCCCATGGTATCGCTTGCCCTGGACGCGCTATTCTAGAAATCGGGATGGCACTCGACCCACGCAGAACCGTTTCCGATCTAGAGGAGCTTCGCGCGCTCACCGCGGACGATCACGGGGCGCAACGTATTGCCTGGAGCGAAACCTGGCTCAAGGCGCGCGCCTGGTTTCAGAGCAAGCTGGCCCAGCTGCCGGTGGATCACCACCTGGATGCCGCGGGGAATTCCTGGACCACGCTGCGCGGCGACTCCGATCGCACCCTCATTCTTGGCAGTCATCTGGACTCCGTCCCCAACGGCGGTTGGCTGGATGGCTGCCTTGGGGTCCTCGCCAGCTTCGAGGTCTTGCGCAGCTTGGCAGAGGACTTCCACGGCAAACCCCCAGTCACCATTCGCCTGGTGGATTGGGCCGACGAGGAAGGGGCGCGCTTCGGCCGCAGCCTCTTCGGCTCCTCTGCGTTTGCCGGGACCCACACCATACAAGCCGACCGGGGCCGAACAGACCGCGACGGCATTCGCCTGGAAGATGCGTTGCGCCAGTGCCACGTGGACGTCGAACGCATCGGAGACGCAGCCGTGGAGCGGCGCACGCTGCCGCCTACCTGGAGCTGCATATTGAGCAGGGACCGGTTCTGGAAGGCATGAAGCTGCCTCTGGGCGTGGTTCTCGGGACCAAGGGCGTGGAGCGCCACGCGATTACTTTCCGTGGTCAGGAGGCGCATTCCGGATCAACCCCGATGGCGGTGCGCCGCGATGCGCTCGCCGCCGCCGCCAAGCTCGCGCTCGAGATTCGACCCATTGCACGCAAACATCCTGACGCGGTCGCGACCATGGGCAGTGTTAAGACGTTTCCCGGCATCGTGACCGCGGTTGTCGGCCGCTGCGAAACCACTCTGGACATGCGCGATCTGGACGCGGGAGTGCTGGCGTCGATGTTGGCCGAAGCCCAGGCAAGCCAGCCGCCGGTTCGCGGCGGAAGAAGGGTGTACGGTGGAGTGGTCCAGGATCTGGAGCATCGAACCTATCCCATTTGATCCGGGGTTGATCGAGCTGTGCGATCAGGCGGTTCGTGAGACCGCAGGCACTTCTCACCGGCTACCGTCAGGACCGCTGCACGATGCCGCCGAGGTGGCGCGGGCCGGGATTCCGGTGGTGATGATGTTTACCCAGTCGCTCGCCGGCCTCAGCCACAACCCGGCAGAAAACACCAGAGTCGAGCATCTGGAGCTGGCCGTAGAAGCCTTTGACCGGCTGGCCAGAAAAACCATTTCCATGCTCAGTCCCGCAGGGACGGGTGACCTTAGCCCAGGACGTTAGTCCTGGGTTGGATTGGCAACGACGGCCAGTCCCGCAGGGACGGCTGGAATAGGCCGCAAAGCAATCCCGGAGAAGCTTCAGCCGTCCCTGCGGGACTAAAATTCGTAAATTCGGGTTCTCACACACGCGCTTTAGCTGCTGAGGTACGCTTTTCGAGACATGTCCGAAACCGATATCTGATCACGATCGGCTAATGGCTAGTGCATAATGATGGTTCCCGACTAACGACGCACGGAGAGGGTATCGCCCGAATGAGCGGCCAAACTTCTTTTGTCCAGCAGGCGCCGGTGCATCCGGAAACCTCTGCGCGCTTCAGTGATCTGCACCCGCCACTGGACCGGCAGGCCGCGATTCCCGAATCCAATCGTTGCCTGTACTGCTTCGATGCACCCTGCACCGCCGCTTGCCCCACGCACATCGATGTCCCGCGTTTTATCAAGAAGATTGCGAGCGGCAACCTGGCCGGATCGGCCCGCACTATTCTGGACGCCAACATCCTGGGCGCCAGCTGCGCCCGCGCCTGCCCGGTTGAGGTCCTGTGCGAAGGCGCTTGCGTGATGCACCGCTACAACAAGCAGCCCATTCAAATCGCCCGGCTGCAGCGGTTTGCCATGGACTCGCTCCACGCAAGCGGTGCTCCCCTTCCCTTTACTCCGGCAGCCGATACAGGCCGCTCCGTAGCGCTCATCGGCGCCGGCCCCGCCTCGCTTGCCTGCGCGGCTGAACTGCGCCGTCGCGGCATCCGGGCCCTCCTCTACGACGCGCGGTCCTTACCCGGGGGCCTGAATACCTATGGCGTCGCTGAATACAAGCTCCCGCTGGTCGAAAGCCTGCGCGAGATTGAAATGCTCTCGCAGCTCGGAGTTGAATTTCACTTCGATACCCTCATCGACGCGAACGGCCTGGCTGAACTCGAACGCGATCACGATGCCGTCTTCCTAGGCATCGGGCTGGGCGCGATCCATCAGCTTGGTGTACCCGGCGAACACTTGCCCGGCGTGACCAACGCGCTCGATCTCATCGCCGGCTATAAGTCCGGCACATGCACATCGACGCCCCCGCGTGTGGTGGTCATCGGCGCCGGCAACACTGCCATCGACGCCGCCGTTGCCGCGGCCCGGTTGGGCTCGAGCGATGTGCACATCGTCTACCGCCGCGGTTCAGAACAGATGTCCGCATTCGCCTTTGAATACGAGCACGCGCGGTTAGAGGGAGTTAAATTCCTTTGGCACGTGCAGCCCACGCGAGTTCTGGGCGCCGCCGCCGTGGAAGGTCTCGAGTTGATCGCGTTGGCGGCCACTGCGGATGGATCGATTGTCCCACAGCCGGGTTCGGAATTTACCCTCCCGACAGATCTGGTAGTGCTCGCCATCGGGCAAGCAAACCAGACCAGCCTTTCCGACAAGCTTCAACTCCAACGCGGCCGAATTGTGGTCGATCGAGCCACGGGCCAGACCTCGGTTCCTAAATACTTTTCGGGCGGAGACTGCACCAACGGCGGCCGTGAAGTGGTAGACGCAGTGGCCGACGGAAAGCGCGCAGGGATCGGCATTGCCGCGTGGCTGGGGGTCAATCATGCCTAAACCAACACTCGCAACGACCTTCTGCGGCATCCAGTGCCCCAATCCGTTCTGGCTCGCGTCCGCTCCGCCGACCAACTGCGGAGAGCAAATCATGCGCGCCTTCGATGCGGGATGGGGCGGTGCTGTATGGAAGACCATAGGCGAGCCGATCACCAATGTCAGCTCCCGCTATTCCTCCATCGATTGGGATGGCCGCCGCATGATGGGCTTCAATAACATCGAGCTCATCTCCGACCGCTCCATCGAGATCAACCTGCAGGAGATGGCCGAAGTAAAGCGCCGGTACCCGCAGCATGTCGTCATTGCTTCGCTGATGGTGGAAAGCAAACGCGAGACCTGGCACGACATCGTACAGCGCGCGGAAGATGCTGGAGCCGATGGGCTCGAACTCAACTTCGGTTGTCCTCACGGCATGAGTGAGCGGGGCATGGGGTCTGCCGTCGGACAGGTGCCGGAATACTGCCAGCAGATCACTGGCTGGGTGAAAGAAAAAGCGCGCACGCCGGTGATCGTAAAGCTCACGCCGAACATCTCCGACATCCGCATGCCGGCGCGCGCGGCCAAGCGCGGAGGAGCAGATGCCCTTTCCGCGATCAACACCATCAATTCCATCACCGGCATTGACCTCAACACCTTGCAGCCCAACCCCAATGTCGATGGTAAAAGCTCTCATGGCGGCTATTGCGGCCCGGCGGTGAAACCCATCGCGCTCAACCTGGTGCACGAGGTGCTGTCTGACCCGCAGGGTGCATTGCCCGTCTCCGGTATCGGCGGAATCGCCAACTGGCAGGATGCTGCCGAATTTATCCTGCTCGGCTGTGGCACGGTGCAGGTATGTACCGCCGCGATGCATTACGGCTACCGCATCGTCGAAGATATGCAAGATGGACTTCTGGCATGGATGGCGGACAAGGGCTTTGCCACGATCGCCGATTTCCGCGGGCTTTCGCTCCCCACCGTCGTCGACTGGAATCAGCTCAACCTGAATTACCAGATAGTCGCGCGCATCCACGAAGACCTGTGTATCGGCTGCCAACTTTGCTACACCGCCTGTTGGGATGGCGCCCACCAGTGCATTCATCTCGACCGCACCTCGCCCGCACCTGATACCACTCGTACCCCGGCCATGGTCGAGGCCGAGGCGTCCCGGCGCATTTCGACCACGCCGATTCCCAAACTCGACGCCGGCGCGATTCACTCCAATGCGGTGACCCCGCTGGAGCGCATTCCGCGGGTGGATGAACATCACTGTGTTGGTTGCAATCTCTGCTCGCTGGTGTGCCCGGTTGAGGGCTGCATCACCATGGAGCGGGTGGAGAACGGTCTGGCCCCGCAAAGTTGGGCCGAGCGCAGTACAGCAGCGCCGGTGAGGTCGTAACTGGATTTCTATGGCTACCCTGATCAAGCATGGCACCGTCGTCAACGCAGATGGCCAGAGCAAGGCCGACGTGCTCTTCGCCGGCGAAACCATCCAGAAGGTCGGCCCCGATCTTCCCGCCGAGGGCCACACGGTGATCGACGCCACTGGCCTCCTGGTCATGCCCGGCGGCGTGGACGTTCACACTCATCTGGATATGCCCTTCGGCGGCACTGTATCGGCCGATGATTACCGCACCGGCACCATCGCCGCGGCTGTCGGTGGAACCACCACGGTCATTGACTTTGTCTTGCAGTCACGCGGCCACACCATGGCGGAGGCGCTCGAGACCTGGCTGGCCAAGAGCGACAGTAAGGCGTGCGTCGACTTCGGGCTGCACATGGCTGTCACTGACCTCGGACCAGGCGACGGTTCGCACGGCCTGGCAGAGATGGAAACGATGGTAGCCAAAGGCATCTCGTCGTTCAAGCTCTTCATGGCCTACCCCAACGTGCTGATGATCGACGATGGCCTGATGTATAAGGTCATGCACAAGGCCGGCACGTTGAACGCGCTCTGCTGCGTGCACGCGGAGAACGGCCACGTCATCGACGTGGTCGTAGCGCGCATGATCGCCGAGGGCAAAACCGCGCCGCACTTTCACGCGCACAGCCGTTCAGCCAAGGCCGAGGCAGAGGCCACCCACCGGGCTATCCATATTGGTGACATGGCCGGTTGCGCGGTGTATATCGTGCACCTCTCCAACGCAGACGCGTTGCGCGAGTTGAAGCACGCACAGCACCGCGGCCTGCGTGCCCTGGCGGAGACTTGCCCCCAGTACCTGGTGCTTTCGCTCGAAGAGCACATGCCCGGCAAGAGCTGGGATGAAGCCAAGTACGTCTTCACACCCCCGCTGCGCGCGAAGCATAACCAGGCCCCGCTCTGGAAAGCTCTGGGAGACGGCACGCTTTCCGTCGTCTCCACCGACCACTGCCCTTTCCGCTTTGCGGACCAGAAGTCGCTGGGCAAAGATGACTTCACAAAAATTCCCAACGGCGGCCCCGGGATCGAGAACCGCTTGCAGATCCTGTGGCAGTTTGGAGTGAATGCAGGCCAACTGACACCGGAACGGTTTGTCGAGCTTTGCTGCACGGCGCCGGCACGCATCTTCGGCATGGCCCAAAAGGGCGTCCTGGCACCAGGCAAAGATGCGGACGTTATGCTCTGGGACCCCAAAGTCTCCTACACCATTACTGCCTCTACGCAAGCCATGGCAACGGACTACTCCATGTTCGAAGGCTGGAAGGTGACAGGCAACGCCCGGCACGTCTTCTCTCGGGGAGAGTTGGTGGTTAAAGACGGCCAGTGGATCGGGCAGGCCGGACGCGGGCGCTTCCTCAAGCGCGAAGCCAATGCCGGGGGATTCGCCTGATGGCGGTGCTTACCGACGTAGACCCGCACCTCTGTAACGCGGACCTCGCGCCGACTACGGCCGCCAATCGTACCTGGAACACTTACAATTACATCGCCCTGTGGTTCTCCATGTCGATGGAGGTCACCACCTACATGCTGGCCTCTTCCCTGATCGCTGGGGGAATGAATTGGAAGCAGGCGCTGTTCACCATCCTGCTGGGTAATCTGATCGTGCTCGTACCCATGTTGTTGAACGCACACGCCGGCGCCAAGTACGGCATCCCGTTCCCCGTGTTTGTGCGCGCCAGCTTCGGCGCCCTGGGCGCAAATATTCCCGCGATGCTGCGTGCCCTGGTGGCATGCGGATGGTTCGGCATTCAGTCCTGGTTGGGCGGCCAGGCGATCGCCGCGATGATCGCGGTGGTATGGCCGGCGACGGCGCATAACCCCGCCGTTTTGTGGTCAAGCTTTCTCGGCTTTTGGCTGCTGAACATGTTCGTTGTTTGGTGTGGGGTGGAGTCGATCCGCTTCCTGCAAAGCTTTTCGGCGCCGTTCATGCTGGTGATGTCGCTGACACTGCTCTTCTGGATGCTACACCAGGCAGGCGGCTTCGGACCTATGCTTTCTGCGCCCAGCCGATTTCATAGCACGGGCAGCTTTCTTCATTTCTTCTTCCCGTCGTTGACAGCGATGGTGGGCTACTGGGCGACGCTTTCGCTGAATATTCCTGACTTTACGCGCTATGCCAAGTCGCAGGATTCGCAGATCGTCGGGCAGGCCTTTGGTCTGCCGGTGGCGATGACGCTGTACTCGTTTGTAGGCATTGCTTGCACCTCGGCATCGGAAAAGATTTTCGGCGAGGCGATTTGGTCGCCGATTACTCTCCTCGGCCGGTTCCACCAACCGGTGGCGGCGGTACTGGCCCTGGTTGCCGTGCTGGTGGCAACGCTCAACGTGAATATTGGCGCCAATGTGGTCTCGCCTTCGAATGATTTCTCGAACCTCGCGCCGCGCCTGATCAGCTTCCGCACGGGTGGGCTCATCACCGGATTCTTGGGTCTGGCCATGATGCCGTGGAAGCTGATGAGCACCTTCGGTACGTACATCTTCGGCTGGCTCGTGGGCTATTCCGGATTGCTTGGTCCGGTAGCCGGGATCATGGTAGCGGACTATTTCCTCATCCGCGGAACGCATCTGGACGTGGCGTCGCTCTATCATCGGGGTGGTCCTTATGAGTACTCCCGAGGTTTCAATCCGCGTGCGGTGGTGGCTTTGGTTGTGGGCGTGTTTGTCGCGCTTATCGGGCTCGCAGTTCCGCCGGTGCGTTTCCTGTATGACTACGCCTGGTTCGTCGGCTTCTTTCTATCGGCAGCTATTTACTACGTACTGATGCTGCGGTTCAAACCGGTTGGGGCGCAGACTTAAGATAGACTCCGGCGACAGATGCCATTTCAGTGGTTGCTCTTTCCTTTGTCATCCCGAGCGAAGCCGAGGGATGACAAAGGAGAGGTTTGCGTTTCCGTTTGGATTGGTCCAGTTCCTCAACAGCGATTAAGGCAAGGAAAGATGCTAAGAACAGTTCTCGTCTCTACAGTGGTGGCAATTACGGCTCTGTCCATATCGGCCGAGGATCGCTCCTATGGCCGCTCCATGGTGGTTACCCCCTACGGAATCGTGGCCACCAGCTACGTGCAGGCTTCACAGGCCGGCGCGCGCATCCTGCAGCAGGGCGGTTCGGCCATTGACGCAGGCATCGCTGCGAACGCTGTCCTCGGTGTGGCCGAGCCGATGATGAATGGGATCGGTGGCGACCTGTTTGCCATCTACTGGGACGCGAAGACGGGCAAGTTATACGGCCTGAACGCCAGTGGCTGGGCTCCTCAAGGCCTGACGATCGATCACCTGGAAGCGAAAGGCATGCACGCCATGCCACAATCGGGAATTGACTCCGTGACTGTCCCCGGCGCAGTCGACGGATGGACCAAGCTCCACGACAAGTTCGGCAAGCTTGCCTGGAGCGAGTTGTTTCAGCCGGCGATCTTCTATGCCGGCCATGGGTACGCTGTGCCTGAAGTGATTAGCGACTACTGGCAAGGCGCCGCGCCCGACCTGGCGCCCTATGCCGAGAGCCGGCGCGTGTACCTGCCCGGCGGCAAAGCACCTGCCACCGGCCAGCTCTTTCGCAATCCGGATTTGGCGCACGCACTGACCATCATCGCCGAGCAAGGCGAGGCCGCCTTTTATAAAGGGAGTATCGCCCAGGCCATCCTGAAGACTTCGTCGAAATTGGGCGGTACCATGACCGCCGATGATCTGAGCCAATACTCCGCGGAGTGGGTCGAACCCATCTCCACCAAGTACCGTGACTGGACAGTGTATGAGCTCCCGCCGAATGGCGATGGCATGGCGGCGCTCGAAATGCTCAACATCATGGAGCACTTCAAGCCTTCAACCGACGGGCCTCTGAGCGCGGCGGAGTTGCACACTAGGATCGAAGCGATGAAGTTAGCCTACGCTGACGTGAAGGCTTACGATGGAGATCCAAAGTTCGGCCCCATCCCAGTCACTGAGTTGATCTCCAAGCCATGGGCTGCCAAGCGGGCCGCGCTGATCAACCCCGGCAAAGCAAATTGTGAAGTCGCTCCCGGTGCCCTCCCGAAAAGCGACACCACCTATCTCTCGGTAGTCGACCGCGAAGGAAACATCCTCTCACTTATCCAGAGCAACTATGAAGCCTTCGGCTCCGATGTCACGGTCAAGGGCATGGGCTTCGTCCTTCAGGATCGCGGCGGACTCTTCTCCGTCGACCGCAAATCACCCGATGCGCTTGCCGGTCACAAACGTCCCTTCCACACCATCATTCCCGCTTTCATGGAGCATGGCGACCAGCACATTGGCTTCGGCATCATGGGCGGCATGAATCAACCGCTGGCACATGCGCAGTTCGTTTCTAATGTCGTCGACTACCACATGAACATCCAGGCCGCCATGGAAGAGGCGCGCTTCACGGTGAGCGCAAAACTCGGATGCAACATCCTCATCGAGTCGCGGGTGCCCCCGGCCTCGCTCGAAAAACTCAGAGCCATGGGTCACGTGCTGGACGTCCGCAAGGAGTATTCCACCACCATGGGGCGCGGACAGGCCGTTCTCCATGACAGCGACACAAATATCAACTATGGAGCATCGGAGCCGCGCGCAGATGGCGCGGCTGTGCCCGAGGTCCCGGCCTTTACCAAATAGTGCAGCGATTGACTGGAGCCATCGGCTGCCCCGTCTTGCAGGCAAAAGCCCGCTGAAACTCGGGAAGATTCCTCACCACCCCGTTGGCGCGGAACTCCTCGGGAGAGTGAGGATCGGTCTGCATGCGCAACCGCAAATCTTCGGGACGATTGTTCTGGCACCAGTTCTGCCCAAAGGAAACGAAGAACTGCTGCTCGGGGTTTAAGTCTCCGTACTCCGCACGTCCCTTCTTCTCGAGATCGACGCCGCTTTTCTGGGCACGATCAAGGTAGGCGAGAAAAGCCAGCTTGAGCCCGCCAAGGTCGGCGATATTTTCGCCCAGGGTAAGCTTGCCGTTTACGTGCAGATCGCCTACCCCGACAAAGCCGTCGTACTCCTTTACTACGCAATCGGCGCGTTCGGTGAATTGCTTGCCGTCTGCAGGCGTCCACCAATCTTCAAGATTGCCTTTGCCGTCAAACTGGCGCCCCTCATCGTCAAAGCCGTGGGTCAACTCATGGCCGATGATGGCTCCTGCCGCACCATAGTTCACTGCATTGTCCCGGCTTCCATCGAAGAACGGCGGCTGCAGAATGCCGGCAGGAAAGTTGATGTCGTTCATCTGCGGATTGTAGTAAGCATTCACAGTAGGCGGGCTCATGCCCCACTCGCCGCGATCCACCGGCTTGCCAATTTTCGCGATCTCGCGGCGTTCTTCAAACGATGCCGCTTGCATGGCATTGCCCAGCGCATCGCCCCGGGTAACAGTCAAGGTGGAGTAGTCACGCCATTTGTCCGGGTACCCGATCTTATCGGCAACCGCATGCAGCTTCTCTTCTGCGCGTGCTTTGGTGGTCGCGCTCATCCAGGGGAGTTGCTCGATATCCCGGCCCATCGCGGCCTCGACGTCGTGAGTCAGCTCCAGGGTCCGTGCTTTGTCTTTCGGGCTGAACCGCTGCTCCACATAAACCTGGCCCAGCGCCTCACCGAGTGCATCGTCGGTCGCGGCAACGCACCGTTTCCATCTCGGCTTCTGCTCCGGCTGGCCTTCGAGCACTTTGCCGTAGAAGTCGAACGATTCTCGATCGAGCGCCTGGGGCAGAGCCGTCGTTGGCAGGTTACGGACGAGAGCCCAGCGCAAATACGCTTTCCAGCCATCAAGACTATCGCTCGCCAGCAGTTTGTTCAGCCCGGCAAAATATGCCGGTGAGGTTACGTTGAGCGATTCCACCGCCGGCGTGTGCGCAGCACGCAGAAAGCGAACGAAGCTGAACGACGGCGTCGTGCTGTCCAATTTTGCCAGATCCATCTTGTGGTACAGGCTGGCAGGATCCCGCCGCTCCACGTTGCTGAGCGAAAAACCGGCAAGCGCCGTCTCCAGCTTTATCACCGTTTCCGCGTCCTTCGCTGCCTGCGATTGCGATTCGCCCAACAGCTCGAAGGTGCGCGCGACGTGCGCCTGGTACTGCTGGCGAAGCTTGACGGACTTCTCGTCTGTGCGCTGATAGTACCCCTTCTCCGGCAAGCCAAGCTCAAGCTGATCGAAAACGGCTATCTGTTGCGTGGCGTCTTTGTAATCCTGGTCTGAGCCAAAGGCGAATAGAGTGTTCACTCCGATGCTGTCCAAATAGGCCGCCAGTTCCGGTAACTGATCCTTTGATTTGAGCGCATCGATACGATCCAATAGCGGCTGCAACGGCTTCAGACCTGCCTGGTTCACCGCTTCAATATTCATGCAGGTGGCGTAATAGTCGCCGATTTTCTGTTCGTTTTCCGTGCGGCCGGCGCCCCCCGCCGCGGCCTTCTCAAGAATTGCTTTCAATACCAGCTGGTTCTGGTCGTTCAATTCATTGAATTGTCCATAGGAGGATTCGTCCGCGGGAATCGGTGTGTGCTTGAGATAGCCGCCGCACGAGTACTGGTAGAAATTCACGCACGGGTCGACGCTGGTATCCATGAAGCTCGGGTCGAATGCTTTGAGCGTCTTCTGCGCCGAAGCAGGCAGCAGCGCCGCCACAACCCATAGAAGCCAAAACGAAAACGTAATGCGAGCGGTCATGCAACCTCACTCATTCCAACGTATTAGGAAAAGCAGCACCTCACAAGCCTCCGGGACGATATTCCCGCTCCGTGTGCCCCTTTAATTGTTCAGGATAGAAGTACACTTCGCGCAGGTTGCCGCTGCTGTACCGCTCCACCTCATCGTTGAAGTGGGGCGACGAAGGATGCCCGCTTTCCCCACCAGCAGTTACGGCCCGGGCGCGCACTTTGTTCCCAAACTCCACCACGGCAACGAAGCTGTTGCCGCGGGTGCCGTACCATTTCTTTGTCCCGGTGGCGCGGCCAGTCTCCTTTGCCGTGTAAGGGCGGGCGGTGAACGCGGCCAGCGAGCCCCAGCTGGAAGCCGTGAACCCCACCGGCGTGCTCGGCTCCGCGTCGTCGAAGGGCTGTACGATGTCCCCGGTCAGGCGCTGATACCGGTTGATCTGTCCCCAGGGCGTCTGCCAGGTGCCGAAGTCCGCGGTCAACCTGGCGGAGGCCGTAGCCAGGGCCTTCAACGCCACGTCTCCCGGCACCACCGGCGCGGAAAACTCTTCCTCATCGGAGGCGGCTCGGCCGACATTTGCAATCTCCTGCCCCCAGAAGATGGCCAACGAAGTGGCCACCGAGTCCACGCCCCAGCGCATATCCCACTTACGCAGGACCGCGATTTGACCCGCGAGCGCAGCCTTGGTTTCCGACTCGGCCGGCAACTGATCCCACGCTTGCACGAGCGCCGGGAGTGGCTTGCTGAACCAGGGCAAATAGCTGTCGTAAGCCGCGGTCACCAGCCCATCGAGCGTGAAGTCGGTTCTGCCCCGCAACAGCTCCATCGCATGCACGCCCCGGGCCGACTCCGTACCGGTCTCCACATAAGCCGGATAATCCTTCCGGTGCAGGCTGCTCTCGCCCGCGCCGTTCCAGGGCGAGTCGTTCACGTTGAACAGATATCCGCTCTTCGGATCCAGCAGGTGTGGTGACTCCTCGACGGTCAACAAACCCTTCCAATCCGTTGCCGGGTCACTGCCGTCCACTGGCTTGGTGAAGTCGAAACGCGTGTCTCTGCGTGGAATGTAGTTGCCTTGAAAGTAGGCGATGTGCCCATCCGCATCCGCATAGACAGTGTTGTTCGATGAGTTGGCTTGCAGCTCCATGGTCTGGAGATATTGCTTGTAGTCTTTCGCCTTGGTTCGCAAGTAAGACTGCATCAACGCTTTGATCGGTTGCTGCATCAGCCGGATGGTCACCCACTTACCATCCTGCTCACGAATCACAGGCCCGTGATGGGTGTAGTACACGGTGAATTTTTTCGCTGCCATTCCCTGCCCAGTCCTATACGGCACGGTGATCTGTTTCTCGACCACCGGCCGCTCGCCGTCTCCGTACTTGTAGGAATAGTGTCCGTTCTTGCTGAGCACTGTTTCCAGATACTCATCGACGGCGTCCACGCCGCTGGAAGTATGCATCCATCCAACCCGCGGGTTGAATCCCTGGTAGATGAAGAACTGCCCCCAGGTGACGGCTCCATACGCATCGAGCCCTTCTCCGCTGGCCATCTGCAGCTCCGAACGGAAGAAGAATGAGGTGTGCGGATTGATCAGCAGGAGCGCGTGATGATCCGTGGTATTCGACGGAGCAATGGCGATTCCGTTGGATCCACCTGGTTCCACTTCCTGCGTCGGGGGCGATATTGTTGCCTGATCGCGGCTTCCGTAGAAGGCTTGCAGTTTTTTCAGGTCGACCCGCTCGATGTCGCCCCCGATGCTGCCCTCGGTAAACGAGAGCGCCATCCAGGGCTCGAAGTGTTGAATCACGCGTGGCTTCACCTCAGGGTGTTTCGCCAGGTAGAAGTTAGCTCCATCCGCGAAGGCGTTCATGAGTCTGCGCAGCCATGCCGGGCTGGCCGCGTACTCTTTCTTCAAGTCGTCGGGATCGATGAACAGCTTCATGCGCAGATCCTGATAGACCTTGTCTTCCCCTTCTGCCTCTGCCAACCGCCCCATGGCATTCAGGTAGTTGGTCTCTACCCGATTGAAGTCGTCTTCGCACTGCGCGTAGATCATGCCAAACACGGCATCGGCATCTGTCTTTCCGTAAACGTGCGCGATCCCCCAGTCATCGCGCACGATCTTCACGTGGGACGCCTCTGCGGCCCAGCGTTTTTGCTCAGTAGCCGTGCGCTGTGCGTGGCAAGGCGTAATAAACCCTACAACTACGATCAGCAGCAGACCGAAGCTCTTCTTCATATGTTTGGTCAGTGTAAATGAGGGTTTACGGAGCATACCCTATTCGGACGCTGTGACCGGAGCAAAGAACCCAGTCCCTCTTGCCCGGACGGGTCCAGAACCAGAGACATTGGTTGAGGAAATAGTTCGGAGCCCTCAACTCACTTCCAGCTTCCCTGCTGCGAAGAGCGTGATCTGTTGGGTCCTCATGCGCATCATGAAAACGGTCGCCGCGGCGACCATGCAGGGTAGGGCCAGCGTGAGCAGGCCAGGCTGATAAGTCCCGTTAAAGTCTTTTGCCAGACCCATGTAATAGGGACCGAGAAAGCCGCCCAGAATGCCGATCGTATTCATCGTGGCGATGCCGGCAGCGGCAGATTTGCCGTGGAGAAAACTGGTCGCGAGCGCCAGGAGCGGACCTTGCAAAGAAAAGTAACTGAGCGAGGCAACCGCCAGCGCGGGAACCGCGAGGAAAGGAGCGGTGGAAAGTCCACCGATCACGAAGGCCACGGTCATCAGCAAAAAAGGGATGACAACATGCAAGTAGCGCTCCTTCGTCCGATCAGAGTGCATGGCATTGAGAATCATCGCGGGCGCACCCAACAGGCTCATCGTCGCGAACAAAAACCCGATATTGCGATTGCCAAAATGCGTGATCCCCTGCAAAATCGCCGGCGCAGAAAAGATGTAGGCGTAGCTGGAGCCAAGCATGCAGAGGAAGACAAGACTTATCTGCCACACGCGCACATCGAGCATGGCCCGTCCTAATTTCACACTATGGACTGCACCCGGTTGGTTGTTGTGATGGAGAATCCAGACGCGTTCCTCCTCGGTGAGCCAACTCGCTGCTGCAGGACCGGCCGGCAGGAAGAACCAGAAAACCATGCTCAACACAACCGCGGGCATACCCTCGATCAGGAACAACCATTGCCACCCGGCCAGTCCCGCTTTCCCCTGCAAATCGAGAAGAAACCCCGCGATCGCCCCCATGAGCACCGAGCTAATGGGAAAGGAAATATAGAAGCGGCTAATCGCACGAGCCCGCATCTGCGTGGGAAACCACTGGCTGAGATAGAAGATCACCCCCGGGAAAAAACCCGCCTCCGCCATCCCCAGCAAAAACCGCATGACATAGAACTGCACCGGTGTCTTGACGAACATCATGCCCATCGCCAGCAGGCCCCAGGTAAACATAATGCGCGCAAACCACCGCCGGGCGCCGAAACGATAGAGCAGCAGATTCGATGGAATCTCGCACGCGGCGTAACTGAGAAAGAACAACCCGGCGCCCAGACCATAAATGGAAGCGCTGAAATGGAGATCCCGATTCATCTGCAAGGAGGCAAAGCTGATGTTCACCCGGTCCATGTAAGCGATGCCGTAGCCGAGGGCGAACAGGGGAATCAGCCGCAAACTGGCCTTGCGCATGGCAGCGCGACCGACCGCATGGTCTATGGGGAGTGGCTGGGCAGACATGGTGCAGGATAACATTCGTCTCGAAATTGCATAGCTTGCCCAAAGGGCAAATGCGAATTAGCGTCTTAGCATGCATCACAAGCGGCCGCACGAGGTTGGCTTTTCCTATGGAACGGCCTGAGTGGTTCACCGCCGGAGACGTAGACGGCTTCTTCGGCCTGTTCTTCAGCGGCTTTCCTGATCTTTTACTCATCGTGGGTCTGGCGCCGATGTGCGGCTTTCCCCTGAGCTTTGTCGCCAGCCGCATCCTGCCCGGGGTAGCGATATCCGTACTGGCTGGCAATTTCTTTTATGCCTGGCAAGCCCGCCGTCTGGCACTGAGAGAAGGCCGCAGCGATGTAACCGCTCTCCCCTTCGGCGTGAATGCGCCCACCATCTTTGCCTATGTGTTCCTCATCATGGGCCCGATCTATGTCAGGACACACGATGCAAACCTGGCCTGGCACGCGGGCGTTTTCGCCAGCCTGTTTAGCGGCATCGTGCAAACCGCAGGAGCCTTCTGTACCGATTGGCTACGCCGCAACACGCCGCGCGCCGCGCTCCTCTCCCCTTTGGCCGGGCTCGGCTTAGCCTATCTTTGCCTGGGCTTCGTCTTCGGCGTCTTTCAGCAACCGGCCATTGCCCTCTTGCCCATGCTCATCCTGCTTACGCTTTATGGTTCGCATCTCAAGTTGCCGTTTCGTTTGCCCCCGGCTCTGCTGGCCATCGGCGTTGGCGCGATCCTGGTTGCGGTGCTGCGCTGGTTGCATATCTACACCGTGCCCATGCCCGCGGTACCGGCGGTGAAACTATACCTGCCCCATGCGGTGAATATATTTGCCTTGTTCCGCCAACCAGTCTTTTGGCCTTACTTGACGATCATCGTGCCTCTCGCCGCGCTCGACACGCTGGCCTCGCTGATGATCCTGGAAAGCGTCAAGATTGCCGGCGATGACTACGCGACCAGGCCGTCTTTGCTGATGAATGGAGTGGGCACGATCGCCGCTGCCTGCCTGGGGAGCCCCTTTCCCACAACCCTTTACCTGGGCCATGCTGCGCACAAGGCCAATGGCGCGCGCTCCGGTTATTCCGTACTCAATGGCCTGGTCACGCTTGTTCTGTGCACCACGGGAATCTTGCCGGTGGTTCTGCGCTTTGTGCCCCTGGAAGTGGCGGCGCCCGTAATCATTTGGTTCGGGCTCATCACCGTCGGCCAAGCGGTCACCGAAGTGCCTGCGAACCAGGCGATCGCCGTGGTCATGGGGATTATCCCCGCGCTTGCGCAGTGGGTTACGGGCATTGCGGATACGGTCGCGCGCAAGGCAGGCAGCAGCCTGATGGAGGTAGCGCCGCGCATGGGCGGCGACCTGGCGATGGGAGGTCTGATCGCGTTGGGACAGGGATCGCTCCTGACCTCGATGCTGTGGGCGGCGGCGTTGGCGTACATCGTGCAGCGCCGCTTTGCCCCCGCCGCAGCATGGCTGGCAGCCGCCGCGGGGCTTTCTGCCGTCGGCATCATTCATGCCTACAAGCTCTCTCCCAATGGGGTGGAAAGCCTGATTGGCTGGTGGGTTGCGCCGCAGTTTACGCTCGCCTACGCGGGCGCGGCAGGGTTTCTGCTGGCATGCGCGTGGTATGCGCAGAGGGTTCAATATGCCGCACAACGATAGGGAACAAGATGGAGCGGCAGACCTTTTACGACACGGCCGAAGCCGTGTGTGAGAACTCCGATCCAAACTCAGTCCCGGAGGGACGGCTGAACTTAGCCCAGGACGATATTCCTGGGTTGGATTTGAAAGGACGATCAGTCCCGAAGGGACGGCTGAAAATGGGCCGCGATTCCATCCTGGACAACCTTCAGCCGTCCCTGCGGGACTTGATCATGTTTCATGGTGCACCCAGAACTAGCGTCCTGGGCTAAGTTAAAGCCGTCCCTGCGGGACTAAACTCACAAACCAATGCTCACACACGCTCTGGAGCCATGCCCTTCGTTCGACAGTCGAGTGGTGGCTGTTAGCTCCAATTCAGGGGTCTTCAGTGGCGAAAAAAATTCATTTGTCTTGGCGGGCGGGGATTGGATCGCTACGAACGACTCCAGATATGAACGTAACCTGGCTCGTTCCAGGCGTGACTGATGATGGAAAGCTTACCGGGACTCAGTTCAACGCTTTTAGCACCGTCATGGTGTTCAAACCGGTTGTCGATGGGGAACCGGCTCCAGGTAATCCCCTGGGGATCAGCTTGCTTGTAGACGAGTAAGCGGCTTTCACTGCGGTAGGGTTTAAATGGGTCATGCTCACCCACGACCACTTCCAGCTTCCCATCGCCATCGAGGTCGGCAACGGAAATGGAATGCGGGGAACGGATCTTGTCGATGATGTGCACGTTGAACTTTCGATCGCGCGGACTGCCGGTATTCTCCAGCCAGCCTACCGGAGCAAAGAACGCCTTGTGCACGTTGTAGTCAACGTTTTCGACGGTGAAGAGAATATCCGGACGGCCATCCCCATTGACATCAGCGATGGCTATGCGGCAAATAGCATGTAGATTCTCGGACTGCAAATACTCAGGATCAATCAACAGGTGGGGGCGAAACTGGCCGTCTCCCAGGTTCTCCAGCCAATAGGGTCCGGCCACAATATCCAGCTTCCCATCCCCATCCAGATCGTACGCGATCATCTCCTCGCCGTAGAGGACGTCAGCGACCACCCGCTTCGGCCAGGGTTGTTTTGGGTCCTGGGGAACTTCAAATAACTGGGGTGGATTTTTGCCATCATGGTATCCACAGATCAGCGCGGCCCGGCCGCCCGGCAGCAACGGTGCGATCGTGTTGCCGTGCGGCCAGTCTCCGTCTCCACTGCCGATCACGTGTTCTTCCCACTGGTCGCGGCTTAGATCCGTAGGCTTCAGCCACACCAGATCGCTCGAAAGCGCGTTGTAAAAATTGTTCTCTCCGGCCTTGCCCTTGATCCCAATCAGTTCTTTTCGACCATCTTTGTCTACGTCGTAGGCAGCGATGATCTGCGCCACACCGGGGATCGTATGCCGTTCCCACGCAGGGCCCTTGTACCACCACGCTCCACAAACGATGTCCATGGCCCCGTCGCCATCGACATCGACGGCGTGAATATCTATGCCGGTGTAAGGTTTCTGGCGATCGACAAAGGTGTGCTTATATTGCGAGAAGATGGGCGCGGCTGTGCGCGGCCGGAACATTTGCACCCATCCCGCGTAGACACCCTTTTTCTCGGTGAGGATCTGCGCCGAGTGCCCAAAGATAACGTGGTTGCCGGAACCGTCCAGTTCTGTGTAGACCGCTTCATGCGTTCCCTCTCCACGATAAAGGACCTCATTGTGCCAGGACTTGCCACCTTCCACTGCGATGTAACGCATCAACCGCGCATTCCAGTTGTAAGGAGCTTCCCAGCCTCCCTCATTCATTTCACCGGCCAGGATGTGTACTTGTTTGGTCTTTGGATCATGCCAGGCCTGGAGGGAATGACAAAAATTAAGCGGCCCGTCGATGGGATGCTCTACCCAGGAAGTTTCTGCAGGATGTTGCGGACCCGCGGCGAGCTTATTCTCGAACCACGCAAGGCGTCCATCAGGGTACTCATCCTCCACCAGAATCACATCCAAACGGCCGTTCCCATTCACGTCGATCACGGCGGCGCGGCAATACTCGCGGTAGTCGGGCGCCAATGAATGCGTCTTCCACAATTCCCCGGAGAAAGCGCCGCCCGGAGGCGCGGAATACCAGTAAGGGCCGGATACGATTTCGGCTTTGCCGTCTCCGTTCAGATCGCCTGTTGCCGTTCCCTCCGCAGCTAGGCCCAATTGCACCGCTTGCTTCTTCCAGGTTGTGGCCGGATCGCGAGGAATCTTATAAGCAAAGAGCCCTGGATGATTCACATACATCGCGTTGGCTACCAGTTCCTGCTGACCATCGCCATCCAGATCGGCGAAGACCAGGTCATGCGGATCGCCGGTGCACGCAGGGTCCAGGATGTATTCCTTCCAAGGATCGTGGAGCGTGGCGCCAAATTTGTACCAGCACAGACCCCAGGTCTCATTGAACTTCTTGCCGATCACGATTTCTTTATGTCCGTCGTGGTCGATATCCTCGAGCGCCAGGCCCACATTGAAGTAGCCACGGGCCACGACCCCTCTTTCGGAGGTAGAGGGCCGATACCAGAGGAGCGCCCCGTTGCCGGCAATAATGAGCTCGGTTTTGCCGTCACCATCGATATCCGCGGCCCCCGTGCCTCCTGTCTCGGTCGTATGAGCCGGGGCCGCATCGAGGATCACCAATTCCCACGAATCACTCCCACCACTGGGCGGGGTGCCGGATACCGGCATTTCCCGCGCAGCCGGTTTGCGCTCCGCCTCACTCATCCCATGAACCCCTGTCACCGCTCCCGCCAGCAGTTTGCTGAAGCTCCGTCTATTCATCACACTCCACCTGTTGCTATCTCACCACAAGCCAGAAACCCAATGGAACATTCGCCGGCCGATGAATGAAGATCGACAACAAAAAATGGGCTGCCTCTTTCAAGAGGCAGCCCCTCACGGCAAAAGCGCTTACTGAATCGTCAGAGTGAACGTGGTGGAACCAGTGATGTTTGCGTTGCTGCTGTCCGCGGCGGAGATCGTAATGGTATAGGTCCCAGCCGGAGCCCCACCAGCAGGGCCTCCACCACCGCAACCCATCCCCGCCCCCACGCTCAGGAAGACCAGCATCGCGAGCGCCACGGGCCATCTCTTTCGGCGGATTCCCGGAATGAGAAGCAAGAGGATGCAACCTGCTGCCGTTCCCCCCGCCGCTGCAATGCGAGCTGCGCTCTTGCGGAGGTTGCCCGCGGGGCTCTTCTGGAGATTTCCGCTTGCTTGGACGGTGGTAAGGGTGATGGTCGTGGTTCCGGTGCCCCCCGAAGACAATACGACGCTGGCCGTTTGCGAGCCCGCGCTGCCAAATCCGTAGTTCACATTGACCGTGCCGGCTGCTGACACGGTTGCTGTGCCTGCGTACCCGCCGGTAGACGTAAGTGTGATGGTCGACGTGGCGCTGTTGCCTGGCGACGGTGAGGAGATGGTGACGTTGGTAGCGGATAGCGTAATACCCGGGTTGCTTACCGTGACCGGTGTGGTGCCTGAAGAAGTCGCGTTATAGGTGTCACCCCCATAGCTAGCCGTGATGGTGTCTGTACCCGCGGCAAAGCCAAGGGACGCAGCAGCGTTAACTGTGAGAGTCGCTGTCGCGGTGTTGTTGGGGCCGATCGTGACCTGCTTGACGGTGCCGATCGTCACTGCGGGCGTACCCGTGGTAAACGTAACCGGTCCGGTAAGCGTTCCCGCCGTTTGGCCGGTCACGGTCGCCGACAGAGTAACGCTGCTGCCCAAAGGGAAGGATGTGGGGTTGGCGCTGACCGTGGTCGTGGTCGGAGCTGTCCCTTGGGCTGACACCATCACCGTGACGCTGGAGCTGGTCGACCCCATATACGTGCTATTTCCCGAGTTGAACGTAGCCGAAACGGAGTGGGTACCGGAAGAGGCGAAACCGGTGGTAAGGGTAGCGATGTAAGGCGCGGTCGTGGAGATGGCGACTGGCGTTTGCGCCACCCCGTCCATCGTAAATGTGACCGTTCCCGTGGGCGGCGTGGTCAGGGTGTTCGGCGCGACGGTCGCGGTAAAGACGACCTGTTCGTTAAGCACCAGCGAGTTCCCCGGCGTGGCGGTGAGTGCCGTCTTGGTTCCGGTCGCCTGGACTAAGGCGCCTAATGCCGTCGCCAGGTTGTTGGCGTCGACCGATCCGAGTCCAGTCGCAAGGTCATACCCGGTAGCGGCCATATAACCAATTACCGGGTTGGAACCAGTGGGGCAATTGGTCGACTGGGGCGTGCAGGGTACCTGGTTGTTCCCGGTGGTGATGTCGTGAAAGGCGGACGCATAGGTGGTTGAGTTCGCGGCTAACTGATAGAGCGCTGGATTGAGGTTTCCCAGGCCGCCACCGCTAGCCAATTTCTGCTCCAGGATCGCCACCAGGCCGGCGAAGGCAGGCGCAGCAAACGATGTTCCTCCGGCCGCGTTGAGATCGTTGGTTCCATCGTTTATCCGAAAACTCGTCGCCTGACAGCTGGAAACATAAGCGTTCCCACTTGTCTGGGTCTGTACCTGCGTACAGTAAAGGTAAGCGTCGTGATTCGGGGAAGCATTCAGGGAGATATCCGGCACATCGCGTTGCCCATCGGCCGGAATGCCCGGCACGCCAGTCTGCCACGTCGGCTTTGGCCACCGGGCACTCACGCCGCCGCCGCCGGCGGAAAGCGTGCCCCCCGGCTGGCTAAGTGCAAACGTTGTGTCGTTCCACGCCATCTCCGGAATATAAGACTTAGCCGAAGTGATGACATCGTTCGAGACGCCGCCGGAGCCGTTAGCGCTCCAATAGGTACCCGCACCCGTTTGAGGAGTCTGAGCAGTTCCGTCACCCATGAATTCGCTGCCGCCTGCGGCGGTGACGTAGACGCTGCTTCCCGGATAATCGACGGCCAATCCGTTCGTTGCCGAGGCGGCGCCGCCATCGCAGTCCGCTGCGCCGGAATCACCGGAAGCCAGCACCACAGTTTGTCCCTGGCTGTTTGCCTGCTTCAGCCAGCCCTCGATGATGTTTGTGTCCTGCGTGCTGATGCCCGACTCACACACGCCATAGCTCTGGCTGATGATGGGAATGGTGATGCCACCGATTGGATTCTGAATGGCATATTGCAACGAGGTAAAGATGTCGCCGGAGTTCACCAAAACAATCGAGGCTCCGGTCGCCACTCCACCCGACCACTCCAGATCCAGATCGGTTTCTGCCAGGTCATCGGAGGCCGAACCCAGGGCCACAGTTAAGGGAGTGGTACCTGGGACGGTAACCACGGTTGGATCGTTCGCAGTGAGACCGGCCGCCCCGCGAAAGTCCGTGATGTCAGCCGGGACAATATCGGTCTGACCGATCACTGCTATCGTTACTCCTTTACCCGTGTTTCCCGCCTGGTAGAGGGGGTTCACGTCATAAATCACCGCGAAATCCCCAGGCGCCACGTAGTGTGCTCCTGAGATGCCCGAAGTAAAATGCGGATTGGCGGCCACTTCCCTGCTTTTTGGAAACTGTATTCGGGGCTTCAGCCGAAAGTCATTGAGACCGCGAACGCCGCTCACGGCGGCGGCTAGGCTGCTGGGAATTGATATCTGCGTCGCGTTGGCATAATGAGTTTCGCCGTTCAGGCTGTAATTATGAATTTGCGTCTGAAACGCCTTTTCAACGGCCGCAATGTTACCGCTAAAGCTGATTGAGTTCCTGCTTGTGGCAACCGAGGTGACGGTGAATCCCTCTTCCTGCAACCACCCGCTCACCTTATCCAGATCGGCCGAGCTCATCCCAAACAGCTGGCCGAAGTCCGCCGGGGTTAGCCATTTGTGATAGGAAGGGGAACTCCGATCCTGTTGCGCCTTCAGCAGCGCGGTGAGGCTGGCTTCCTGCGCTGCGGACCGCTTGAATTGGATGCTCATCCCTTGAATGACCTTGGAATTGTCCGCCAATCCCTGGTCAAATTCGGCTTTCGCCATGGGATGTACACTCCCCGTCAGGGGCGACATACTCGCGTTATCGACCGGTTGGGTAATCCGATCCTGAAGAACCACCTGGGCCTGGGATACCTGAAAGAGCCCACTCACACCAAGCAGCAGACAAAAGGGCACCGAGAGGAAACTACTGATTTTGCGCAAAAGGCTTTCTCCTAGGGGTCGGAGCTCGATCAACGGAGCTCATGGTCACACTGTCAAGATCCAACCGACATTATCGGCTATCCGTTAGACGCATCCACACGAAAAGGTCATGGAGGCCATCAACCCCCACAATTCATCGAGGAGCAGTGTCTCCCGCGGCTATGTCGCTATGCAAGTTACTTGTCACTCCCCGCACCCAACAGACGCTAAAAGGGAACCCTGGGTTTACGGTCTATTCCCGAAAATGCTTGCCTGGAGAGGGCTCTGAATCAGGGAGTTGGGGCAGGCTGCGCCGGCGTGAGGGGCACCCAAAAGGTAAAGGTCGCTCCCTGTCCGCGATGACTGACCACTTCGATGCCCCCGCTATGCGCACGGAGAATTGCCTTGGCAATCGCCAGGCCCATTCCCGTACCATGCAAAAGGCGGTGCCGGCTGCCGCGGTAGAACTTGTCGAAGATGTAGACCTGTTCAGCGTCATCGATTCCCTGCCCCTGGTCGGTGATGCTTACCAGCAGCCGGTCTGGTTCGAGCGCAGCTCCAATGCGCACCGGCGAGCCGCCGGGGGAGTAGCGAGCGGCATTCTCGAGCAGATGGCGGAGCACGCGGCGGATCAGTTCCCTATCGAGCGAGATTGCGGGCATGTCCGGCGGCAACTCGACCGTTACCGGGCGCCCGCGCAGGAGTGCCCGGCAATCTTCCAGCGCTAATTCAATCACCTCCTGCAAGCGTTGCGGTTTCCACCGCACCTCGATGCCGTCGGTATCGAGCTGGGCCATCTCCACGGCTTGTCCGATCAGGCGGTCGAGACGCGCGCTCTCCTCATCGAGAATGGCAAACATCTCGCGCCGCTGGCTTTCTTCGAGCGCCGGCTGCGACAGCAGGCTGGTCGCCGCCGCTGCCGTATGGCGGTGAGCGGGGTCCACAGTTCGTGGGTCACGGCGGCCGATACCGGGAAAGAGCATCAGTCGGGATCATATCGTAGCCTGGCCTGCGCAAAGGATGGAGATGGCAGAACGGGTTCTGGTGGTAGACGACGAGGCTCAGATCACGCGTGTCCTGCGCCGCGCTTTCGGCGCAGGGGTACGATGTTCGCGCCGCGAATGATCCTGAAGAAGCCCTTCGTTTATTCGAGGAGTGGAGTCCGGATCTGATGGTGACCGATTTGATGATGCCGGGGATGAGCGGCATAGACCTTTGCCGGCGGATACGCAGCAAATCCAAGACACCCATCATCGTGTTGTCGGTGCGCGATCAGGAGCGTTCCAAGGTGGAGGCGCTCGATGCGGGTGCCGACGACTACGTCACCAAGCCTTTCAGCATTCAGGAGCTCCTGGCTCGCGTACGGGCGCACTTGCGGCGCGCGCCGGAACGGACGGTGGACGCGCCTATCGACATTGGCGACTTTTCGATTGATGCCGGGGCGCATACGGTCACGGTAGGCGGCAAGAGCCTGCACCTGACGCCAACGGAGTTTGATCTGCTGCTCTTCATGGCGCGCAATGCGGGCAAAGCCCTTACCCATCGCGCTCTGCTCACGGCCGTGTGGGGAGGGCAATCCGCTCATCAGCCGGAGTATCTCCGCGTCTTTATCGGTCAGCTCCGCCGCAAACTCGAAGCCGAAGGCCCGCGCCAATATATTCAGACGGAACCGTGGGTGGGTTATCGCTTTTTGACCTTGCCCTCGAAAAACGTATCCCTTAAGCGAGCTGTTTAGAATGCGAAGGGATGGAGAAGATGACGAAATCGAAGCGGGGACGTTACACGCTGGAGTTTAAGCAAGAGGCGGTGCGACTGGTTGAGTCGGGCCAGAGCCAAGCGGCAGTAGCGCGCAGCCTGGGAGTGGTGGAGCAGACGTTGTTTAACTGGGTGAGCAAGCATCGATCGGGAGCTTGCGAGGAGCCAGCAGCAGGCCTGAGGTGACCGCCGAGCAGATGGAGAACAATCGTCTGCGAGCGGAGTTGGCGCGGGTGACGATGGAGCGCGACATACTGGGAAAAGCGACGGCGTACTTCGTGCCGGGTAGGATTTCACCCCAATCAAGTCCCGAAGGGACGGCACAATGGGAGTGCTCACGCAATCTCTAAAGCCCTCGCCTCGCCTCTTCCGGCACGGCTAAAGGCCTGCCGTTCGTCTAGAGCTGTTACATCATGGCTTCAGCCTGACGTAAGGGAGTGTGTGAGGTTACGAATCCAGTCCCGCAGGGACGGCTGGAAAAAGGCCGCGACGTCAATCCTGGAAAATTGTTGGGAGCAACCCGCAAACGCGACTGCCCCAGGCCTTGCGTAGCAGGGCCTGGGGCAGTCGGAGACGGGGACGTTTAGAGGCGGATGCCGGTCGGTTCGAGCAGCTTAAACGGCTTCGCTGTACTGCTCGACATACTCGTTGGCTTCCTCGGGCTCGGCTTCCTTGTGGGCCACGGGCTCTTTTTTCGCCGGTTGGGCCGCTTCAGTGAGGTCGACGTAGCCTTGTAGCGTGGCGTTGTCTTCGATCGACAAGCGCGTAGCTGCAATGTCTCCGATGAAAACCGCGGAGTGCTTCAATTCTGCACGGCCGCTGGCCTTGACACTGCCCTCGACGCGCCCAAAGACTACCATGTCTCCGGCGACGATGTCCGCATGGATAACGCCGTTGGCTCCTACGGTGAGCCGCTTGCCGGTCAAAGTAATGTTGCCTTCCAATACTCCATCGAGGAAAAAGTCTTCCTCACCTGACACTTCCCCGCGAATACAAATACCCTTCCCAACCACGGTCCCCGAACTATTCATCATTGGTGGTGCCCTCCGATTGCCACAACTCTATGGGCCGGAAGAGGGGGTCGCAATCACCGAAACGGGGCAGATGATACCTTTGGTGACACATTTTCATTCAAGCCCGAAAGGGAAAGTATCTGCCCCCCCGCCGAATCAAAATTGGACGGTGCGAGCCAGCGCTCGAAGTTCGCCCGGCGCACGGGCCATTCCGAATCCAACATGGCAAACCAAGCGGTGTCGCGGTTGCGGCCCTTGATAATCATGTGTTGGCGAAAAATGCCCTCGAAGACAAAGCCGAGGCGCAGCGCAGCGCGTCGGGAGGGCTCGTTCAACGCATTACACTTCCATTCGTAGCGGCGGTAGCCCAGATCCTCAAAGGCATGCCGCGCCATGAGGTACATGGCCTCAGTCGCACCGCTGCTGCGTTGCAATGCGGGGGTGAAGATGATGTTGCCCACCTCGATGACCCGATGACGAGGCTCAATCCGCAAATACGAAGCCTGGCCCACCGGGACGCCGGTGGCGTTATCCACAATGGCGAAAAAAAGCGGGTCGGTCGATTCGGCATTTCTGTCAAAAGCCGCGTCAAAATCGGCACGGCCGGCGAACGGGCCTTCGCTCATGTACCGCCACTGGGCCTCCATTTCCGGCCCGTGCGTGGCCTGGTAGAGAGCCCGGGCGTGAATCGTCCGGTCAAAAGGGCGAAGGGTAACCACTCGCCCGGGCAGCACTGTGGGCTGCGGACGAGGCGCCGGAGTAGGATCGACCGCTATGCCAATCTCGCTCATGCACCGATACTAGCAAGGGCGGAGATTTCACTGTCCCGAGTAATAGCCGGCGCGGGTCTGTACCGCGAGGTCCTTCTTCTTCGCGGTTAAGTGTATGGAGTGATAGCCGCTTTGCTGGTCTTTGGGTGGGGTATAGCCCAACATGAATTGGGTCCGCAGTTCCTCGGCGATTTGGGCATAGATGTCGTCTACCGAGTCCTTCTTTTTGGCCTCGAAATATCTTCCCCCAGTCTCCTCGGCGATACGCTGGAGCGTCTTCTTGCCGTTGGGGCGGTTTTCCTGCTGCCGTGGGTATCGGCTTCCCCCCGGATAACCGCCCCCCGGGTACCCGCCAGGATATCTTCCCCCTGGATATCCGCCCCCCGGGTAGCGCCTGTCCATGGGGTCGTCGTCCATGGGGCCGTTAAATCCACTATCCCGGTCCTCGTGTCCCCCGATATATATGGTGTAGACCACCGTTTCTGCCTTCTGCGCCGACTCGATCGCGCTGTTCACGGTCTCCTGGCTGCCGCGGTCCTCTCCATCGGTCAGGACGACAATCGCCTTGCGGCCGGTCTGCTTTTTCGTTATTTCGTCGCACGCCAGAAAAATGGCGTCGTAGAGTTTCGTGCCCGCGCCTCGCCCACCCCGGTGCGACCCGGAACCCTGGTCGCCGGTTGGGATGCTCTCCACCGACTGCTGAACATCAATGAGCCCCACCGCCTTCTCCAGCTTGGCGTGGTCGGAGGTCAGGTCCTGCAGCAGTTCGATCTCGCGATCGAAGTGGATGACAAACGCCCGGTCCACCGGCCGGTTGATCATCTGGTCAAGAAAACTCCGGCTGGCGCTACGCTCGCGATCGATGTTGTCGCGCTCGCTCATGCTGGTATCGACCAACAGGCCCACCGTCAACGGAAGGTTCGTTTCCTGGCTGAAATAGCGGATGTTCTGTGGCTTGCCGTCCTCTTCCAACTCAAAATCGTCTTTGGTCAAGTCGCGTACGATCTTGCCCTTCTTGTCGCGCACCGTCACCGGTAAAGTGACGACTTTCACGTCGATGGGGATCGTGGTCACGGGCGCCGAGGGGGCCTGTGCCGCAGGCGGGGTGGCGGCGGGCCGGGCACCCGAGTTTTGGGACTGAAGCGCCGGTGCCAGAAGCAGAAAACAGAACAGCCGGGGGATACGCGTGAAAACCATGCCCACCTTAGACGGTAGAGCGTCCGTCTTGTTACCTTTCACCCGCTTAGACGAGAATTCAGTTTACCTAGTTTGCAGTCGATAGCCGGGCGCGATAACATCAGCATGACGGATTGTCGCGCCTATCCTCACGGTGGGACCCCGCCTATATTTTTGTTCTCAGCGCGGAAGTGGTGAAATTGGCAGACACACCATCTTGAGGGGGTGGCGCCGAGAGGCATGGGGGTTCAAGTCCCCCCTTCCGCACCATCGATTGAGGTTCTCGTTCAAATGATCTGGCTAGTCGGTACTATTCACGTTATTGTTTGCCTCGTCCTGATTGGTGTCGTTCTTCTGCAGCAGGGTAAGAGTGCCGACCTCGCGGGCGCCTTTGGCGGCCAGGGATCACAGACTGCATTCGGTCCCAGGGGAGCCGCGAATCTGCTCACCAAGGTGACCACCTGGGCTGCCATCGTGTTCATGTTTACCTCGATCGGACTTACGGTCCTGATCCAGCGAACCAGTGGATCGCACTCCGTGCTCTCCGGGATCAAGGCCACGCATACCACGCCGGCCAAGCCCGCAACTCCCGCCAAGTAAGCTCGCGCTTTATCGACCAGATCTTCCCGGTTTCAGCGGACTCCGGGGTCCGAGGTCGGGACAGATCCAAGCTTCAAGAGCGCGCTCGCATCCAGCGGCCCACCGCCACTACCAGTAGGCCCATGCCCAGAAACACCAGCAGAAATCCCGCCGCACGGGCGAGAACGCCGCCGTATCCCAGCACCTTCACATCGACAAATGGATAGGGGTAAAGCCCGCTCACCGCACCCCGCGCCAGTATGTAGACCAGGTACACGGCGGGAAAGGCGAGCCAGGTAATAGCATCCCTCCAGCTCAACCCGGCGCGCGGCCCAAACAGCAGCCAGTAGAGCACGTATCCCACCGGAATGATGCTGTGTAGCAACACGTCTGCAACCCATTGAGCGCCCTGCGGATTCCATAACTGCCGTAGCAATAACTGGTAAACCATCCCGACAATGGCAATGTAAACAGCGGCGGCGGCCTGTACCGACGGCCGCCGGAGCCACTGCCCCCATCCCCCCTTCGGCGGCAAGGCAACCGCGGTAAAAACCAACGCGGTCAAAATGTTGGTCAGGATGGTGAAGAAGCTGAAGAAAGTGATCACCGCCCCCAGTCTCTCCGGACCGGGAGCCTGGACGAGCATTAGATAGAGCTGCAGGGCCAGCGCAAACCAACCCGACAATGCCCCTACCGCCGCATAAATGCGCATGGCGCATTGTAACCAGACCCGCCAGTCAACTGGATCAATCCCCTAGAATCAACGCATGATTCTTGAAACCTTTCCCGTTGGCCCGCTGCGTTGCAATTGCACCATCCTGGGTGACGAGGTTACCCATGAAGCTGTCGTCGTCGATCCAGGAGACAACATCCCGGAGATCCTGTCCCGCCTGCATCGGCATGGCCTCACCCTGCGCCAGATCGTCATCACCCATGCCCATATCGACCACGTAGGCGGAGCGGTCCTACTTAAAAAAGCAACCGGCGCGCCGGTTTTTCTCAATCGAAACGATCTGGGTCTGCTGGGTGCGATGGAAATGCAAGCCGGATGGCTCGGGGTTCCCACCCCGGAGATCGCGTCTCCGGACGCGAGTGCCGACGATGGACTGGCCGTCGGTCTCGCGACTCTACCGGGCGAAGTAATACACACCCCGGGACATACCCCCGGCAGCATCTGTCTCCTCTTCCCTCAACAGCACCTGCTGCTGGCCGGAGATACGCTCTTCGCCGGTTCCATCGGCAGAACCGACCTTCCCGGAGGCGATGGACGCCAGATCCTGCGCTCGCTGCGTGATCGACTGATGGTATTACCGGAGACAACACGAGTGTTGCCAGGCCACGGTCGGGAAACGACGATTGGCGAGGAAAAGCAATCGAATCCGTTCCTTCAGCCAAATTTCCGAATGTGACACGTTAAGCTGTTTCAGACACATGCAACAATATGATCATTATTGGGTCAGATCAGCCGGAATTAAGGTAATTTAATAAAACTTAATATTATTAAAATCATATACTTGCACGCGCTCTATAAACCTTTAAGTGAATGACCCAAAAGTATTAGTAACGAACTTGAGTCCTCCTTTGCACAGGCGATATCTTCTAATGGCTATTGAATTGCTTGCAGATCGCCTCGATGCCCCTTCGGAATTCCTCCAGCGGCGTCAGTAAACTCACTACCAGCCATCCCTGGCCAGAAAAACCGAAGAACCCCCCTGAATGCACCACCACTCCCCGCTCCAACAATAGGTCAAGTGCCATCTTTTCCTCAGGCTGCAGCCCGGGAACCCGAAGCACGGCATACCACCCTGCCTCTACAACCAGCCGGGTCACCAGATTCTGCCGCAAAAGAATGGCGTCCAGAATGACAAGGTTCGCCTTGAGACGCTCCCTGATTTGCTCCTGCAGCGTTGCACGCTGGCTCAGCCATCCAGGCAGTGCCCACTGAATGGGGGCGCTCAAGGAAAGGAAAGTGTCGGAGATCACTTCCAGGCGATCCATGGCCTCCCCTGCACCGAAGCATGCGATCCAGGCGGCCTTCATCTGTGGCAGCCCAGCCACTTTGCTGAGGCCGCTCAATACAAAGGTGGGTACCGGATGGTTCCCTATAGCGAAGCTCTGCACCTCTGTGGGTCAGGCCGTAATCGAGAAAGACCTCATCCACAATCAACGCCAGCCCCTGCTCCCGGCATAACGCTTCGAGCGCTTCCCTCTCCGCGCGCCCGGTGAAGTGACCGGTTGGATTATTGGGATTGACGACCATGATGGCCCGAGTATGCGGGGTTACCCGTCGGCGCAATGCCTCCAGGTCCAGGTGCCAGCCATGATCGTAGAACAACTCGTAGGGAACCAGCCCCACATCGTCCAGGCGGGCGAGAAAGTCGAACAACGGATAGCCCGGTTGGCCAATCAGCACCTCGTCACCCGGATCGCAGAGTAGCCGGAAGAGGAAGCTGTAGGCCTCGCTGGTGCCAGTGGTGAGAAAGATCTGCTCCGGCGCTACAAGCGCTCCATGATCCTGGTAGTAGCGGCATACCGCCTCGCGCGCCGGGCGCAGCCCCCGCGGATCCGGATCGTAGTACAGGGCTCCAGGATCGCTCAGGGGAGCCAGAATCGCGGCGGCATCGTAAGTAAATCCGCAGTGGGTAGGATTGGCGGCGGTGAGGTCACAGAGCTGCGCGCCGGCTGCGCGCAACCGGGCAAGCTGCCGGGCCCAAGGCGTCTCGGCCAAATCCCACGCGGTCCGCGCCGACCAGGGGTATCTTCTTGAGCCACCGTCCGTCACAGTCCCCTCACAAGCCGCATGTTGTAATAGAGCAGAACCCGCAGGAGCCTGCAACGCATGGATTTAGAAGCCGTTATCTTCGACTATGGTGAGGTCCTCAGCGGTCCGCCCGACCCCCAAGCGCATCACAACCTGCTGAAGATCGCCGGAATTGCAGAGGAGCCTTTCGAAAAGGCCTACTGGGCTCACCGCCTGGATTACGATGCTGACATCCTGAATGGCCAGACTTACTGGCAAACCGTCGCCCGTGACACGGGGGCACTCTTCACGGCGGAACAGATCAGCCGCTTGCTGGAGCAGGATGCCATCATGTGGATGAACCTGAACCCAGCCATGCTGGCCTGGATTCCCAGGATCAAGCAAGCGGGTTTCCGCCTCGGGATCCTCTCCAACATGGGGGACGGAGTCCTGGATTACCTGCGGCCACGTTTTCCCTGGCTGGCTCAGTTCGACCACCTGACCTGGTCCTGCGAGCTAGGCGTGGTCAAACCCGATCCGGCCATTTATCTGCACACAGTGAAGAAGCTCAACGTCTCTCCGGACCGGGCGCTGTTTATTGACAACCTGCAAAAAAACATCGTCGGCGCTGAAGCCATCGGCCTTCATGCCGCCCTCTTTGAAAGTCCGGAACAGCTGCAGAACGACTTGGCTCGGCGAGGCTTTCCCTTACCACCTTTAACCTAACGTGAGCCCGGTATGGCTAAAGCCAGAGGAACTTGTTCCACAATCTCCAAATTGAATCCCTGCAACGCTGGAACATGCGTCGGTGTATTGGAAAGCAAACGAATCTTCCGGATATTCAAGTCGGAAAGGATCTGCCCACCCAGGCCAACCTGGCGCAAAATGCGCTGATGGCGGTCCTCCCTGTGCTCCCCGCTGCGGTGCAGGAAGAGGCGATGAGGCATGGAACTACGATCAATTTCGAAACCTTTACTTGAATTGTGCAGGTAGATCAGGGCGCCACGTTCGGCCTTCGCGATCATCTCCAGCGACCGCTGCACCACCTGGTGACAATCGCACAACGTAGTCCCGAAAACATCGCCCGCCAAGCAGTGGGAGTGGACCCGAACCAGAACCGGCTCCTGGTTGTGTTCCGAGTTGACATCTCCGCGCACCAGCGCCAGATGGCTCTCTCCTCCATCCACTTCGCTCTCGAAGGCGATCATGCGAAAGTCGCCAAACCGGGTTGGCATGATCGATTCCGCAACACGGAATATATAGCGCTCATTCTGCAGCCGGAAGCGGATCAATTCCGCGACGGTCAGCATTTTCAACTGATACTGGTTGCAAAACTCCACCAGATCGGGAACCCGCGCCATGGTTCCATCATCGTTCATGATTTCGCAGATCACTCCTGCCGGAATCAGCCCGCCATTCGTGCCAGATCGACCGAGGCCTCTGTTTGTCCTGCTCGCACCAGAACACCCCCGCGCCGGGCACGCAAAGGAAAAACGTGCCCCGGGCGGGCCAGATCCGCCGCCGTCATGCGCGGGTCGATCGCAACCTGGATAGTATGCGACGATCGTAAGCGGAGATGCCCGTGGTTACCCCTTCCCGGGCCTCAATACTCTCGGTGAACGCGGTGCCGAAGCGAGACGAGTTCTGTTGCGTCATCGGGCCCAGGCGAAGATAATCGGCGCGCTCCTCGGTCAGGCTGAGACAGATCAGGCCCCGTCCATATCTGGACATGAAGTTGATCGCCTCCGGAGTGACAAACTCCGCCGCCAACGTCAGGTCGCCCTCGTTCTCGCGGTCCTCGTCGTCCACGACGACGATCATGCGCCCAGCCTTGAACTCTTCAAGGGCGCCAGGCACATCGGTAAACGGCGTTTTCGACTGCATGGGCGAGATCCTCCGCCAGTTAGATGCCAGACTCAAAAAATGCTGCTCGTGGCGGCGTTCTCTTTTCTGCGTTTCCCTTTTGGTTTACAAAGTGGATTCGATCTCAAAGCCCCAAGCCTCGAGAAGCGCTTCCGGGATATACTTCGAGTTCTTGTTGCGGCGAGCCCACTCGCGCAACCGTGTGGAACGCACATACTGATCGGGGGTCAGTTTAAACTCTTTCACAACCTGCTCGAAAGAAGTGACAGTCGGGACCACCTGCTAATTGGCTCCGGTTTGCCCCAGTTAGGATTACCACGTCGTTTTGCCATTTGATCCGTTATCCTCTAGGGAGATGAGCAACAAATACCGCCCGGCGGCTAGTGAATTTCCAGACAATCGGGCCCGCCGGGACATGTCAAAGGTTCTTATTCTAAGGATTTTTTCTCCAAAAATCAATAGCAAATTCGAGCTAGCCGATGCGCGCTTCCCGCAACGGCATCAACAACCTGCGGCAACCTATCCGTTGCCGGTGCACTCCAAATGCATGACTTACCCAGCAATCTTGAAAGGTGGATGGTCAATGAACGCAGTTCGTTACTGGGCAGTTTTCTCCCTCGGAGTGGCAGCCGGCGCGGCCGCAGCTCTCATTTATGCTCCCCAGACCGGTGAAAAAACCCGCAAGCAACTGAGGCGTCACCTGGAAGACGCAAGTGATTACATCAAGGACGCCAGCGACGATCTCAGCAAACACGCCACCAAGGTCTATAAGACGACCAGAGATAAGGCCGGTGACGTACGCGAAGATATTGACGCACCGCCTCGACGCCACCACCGATCTTCACGTCGCGACCATTGGCGGCTTGCTTCGCCTGATCCAACGCCGCCTCGATACCGTCGGTCACGAAGATGAAGGTGGTGCCGCCGTCCATCTCGATCAGATCGCGCGGATGGTGCGTCAGCACGAAGGTCGGCGCGTGATAGGGCGGATTGTCACCCCACCAGCCCTTCCAGCTCTCGTCCGGCCAGGGACCGCGGATCGGCCCGAACATATTGCGGCCGAGGATGAACGCGCCGAACCCATCCATCGAACGGTGTGCATAGGCCTGATCGACGCCGTCCGAGCCGCCGTCCTTACCGATCATTGCCCGGAACATGCGCGTACCGAACATCCACTGGTGCAGTTCCCGCCCGCGCTTGCCGAGCGGGTTTTCAAGACTTTGGTCAGGCCCTGCTCCGAAACCGTCGAGCGAGATTGAAAAGCCTGCAACGCGCACTTTCGTCATAACGAACTCCTTTCCACCTCTTCGGGGATCCAGGATTGAAGCAGTATGGGTCGCTACCTGGCTCACGACCATGCGTCGGTGGCTATCCGTGGCTATCGAGCACGCACATTACGGTTGAGGATTCCAGGACCGCCGATAGCCGCCTTTTTTACTCCACCTCACTCCCACTCGATCGTCCCCGGCGGCTTGCTGGTCACGTCGTATACGACCCGGTTCACCCCCCGAACCTCGTTGATGATGCGCGTCGCCGCCCTGCCCAAAAACGCCATGTCGAACGGGAAAAAGTCGGCCGTCATGCCGTCGCTCGAGGTCACGGCGCGCAGGGCGCAGACGTGGTCGTAGGTGCGGCCGTCGCCCATCACGCCGACGGTGCGCACCGGCAACAGCACCGCGAAGGCCTGCCAGATCGTGTCGTAGAGGCCGGCGGCGCGGATTTCCTCGAGGTAGATCGCGTCGGCCTTGCGCAGAATTTCGAGTTTTTCGCGGCGTGATCTCGCCGGGGATGCGGATCGCGAGGCCGGGACCCGGGAACGGATGGCGGCCGACGAAATGCGGCGGGCAGGCCGAGTTCGCGCCCCAGAGCGCGCACCTCGTCCTTGAACAATTCGCGCAACGGTTCGACGAGCTTCATGTTCATGCGCTCGGGCAGGCCGCCGACATTGTGGTGCGACTTGATCGTCACCGACGGGCCGCCGGTGAACGAGACCGAATTCGATCACGTCGGGATAGAGCGTCCCCTGCGCGAGAAATTCCACGGGACCGCGTGCCGTCCGCGGCGATGCGCTTCGCCTCGGCCTCGAAAGTCTCGATGAACAGCCGGCCGATCGTCTTGCCGCTTGGCTTCCGGCTCGGCGACGCCTGCGAGCGCGCCGAGGAAGGCTTCGCCCGCCTGGACGTGAACCAGCGGGATGTTGAACTGGCCGCGGAACAGCCGCACCACCTCTTCGCCCTCGCCCGCCCGGAGCAGGCCGTGATCGACGAAGACGCAGGTGAGCTGGTCGCCGATCGCCTCGTGGATCAGCACCGCGGCGACCGCCGAATCGACGCCGCCCGACAGGCCGCAGATCACCCGGCCCTTGCCGACGCGGGCGCGGATGCCGCGCGCGCCTCGGCGCGGAACGCGGCCATCGTCCAGTCGCTCTTCAGACCCGCGACCTCGTGGACGAAATTGCGGATCAGATCGCGCGCCGTCGGGCGTATGCGCGACCTCGGGATGGAACATCAGGCCGTAATAGCGGCGCGCCTCGTCGGCGATCAGCGCGAACGGCGCGTTCTCGGACGCCGCATGCGCGCGAATCCCGGCGGCAGCCTGGTGATGCGGTCGCCATGGCTCATCCAGACGACATGGCGCTCGCCGGGTTTGCCAGAGGCCCTCGAGCAGCGGGCTGGTTGCGCCGACGGTGACTTCCGCCCGGCCGAATTCGCGATGATGGCCGCTCTCCACTTCGCCGCCGAGCTGCTCGGCCATCGTCATCTGGCCGTAGCAGATGCCGAGCACCGGCACGCCCGAAGCGAAGATCGCCTGCGGCGCGCGCGGACTGCCCGCGTCGGGCACGGAGGCGGGGCCGCCGGAGAGGATCACCGCCTTGGGCTTCATCTCGCGCGAAGGCGCGCTCGGCGCTCTGGAACGGCGCGATTTCGCAATAGACGCCCGCCTCGCGCACGCGCCGCGCGATCAGCTGCGTGACCTGGCTGCCGAAGTCGACGATGAGGACGAAGTCGTAATTCATGCCGCCTCATGTGGCGGAACAGGCGGACAAGCGCAACCCACCTCCGCCGGGCGCGATCCGGCGAGGCCGTTAAAGCGCGGCAGCCGCCTCTTTCAAGCGCTTCGACATTTCGCCACGAGCGGCGACGGTGAACGACCACCCCCGCGTTATGGCCGTATGTCCGCCATCAACCACGATATCCTGGCCGTTGATGAACCCGGAGCCGTCGCTCGCAAGAAACACCGCGGCTTGCGCAATATCCCGGGGCATTCCCGCCCGCGGAATCGGCTGGATTTTGGCGAAGGCCTCTTTCACCACCCCGGCGACCTGGTCTGCCTTGGAGCCCTCGAGGCCCGCGTTCTTCCCAAAAATGCCGGTCACAATGGCGCCCGGCGAGATGGTGTTGACGCGGATGCCTTCTCACCCAGTTCCGCTGCGGCCGAACGCGTCAACGCGCTCACCGCTCCCTTCGACGCGCTATAGATGTGGCCGGAAACACCGCCGCGATGCCCGGCCATGCTGCTGACGTTCACGATGCTGCCGGACTGCTGCTGAAGCATGGTCGGCGCGGCGTGCTTGATTCCAAGAAGGACGCCCTTGACGTTCACCGCCAGGAA
>CAVWDK010000011.1:0-903591 GCA_963753715.1 uncultured Acidobacteriaceae bacterium
GCCAGTCCCCAGAACTCGTGCGAACAGATATTCCCCCATATGCCCGGACTGAGAATACCTTTATTCGTCCTATTCAGCCGGATTACAAGCCTAGAGCAGATGCCAGCAGCACCCTACCAGCTAGCCCCACAAGCGCAGATGCTCCTAGCGGCGTTGGCGGTTGCTGCTTCTGCTAATCATTCGGCTGTGGATTGGCACTGGGATACGAGTATTTGGAGGACTAGCGGCGGGACTCTCCCTGCTAGGGATATTTAGCTTAGGGTCTGCTGCTCTTTCGGGCCTAGCGGCCTATTTGCTTGGGCGCAAAAGCGCGAAGGGCGTGATGGTTGCCAAAGTCTATTTGGTTGCCGATGGCCTCTACTACATCCTAGCTCTCCTTGATTGGATGCTCGGTGGTGCTGCTCAGTTAAGCGGCGACCTGCCGCCATGGTTCAAGCCATCTGGATATCTCGTTGCTTGCGTACTGTGGCTCGTATACCTAGCTCACTCCGAGCGCGTCAGGAACACCTACTTTCCCGCAGAAGCTGAAGATGAGCGGGAACCGCCCAGGAGAACTGGCTGGTCTTCGATGGCCGGGGCAACTACACTGCAAAATGTTGAACATCAACAGGTTCCAAGGGATACGCCGCCGAGTCGGCACGAACCTCGCTGATGGTGGAGCGTCGCGGCCATCCGAACCAAACCACGCATATCTATTTAGGGTATAGCCTATCTTGACGTATCAGATACGCCTGAAAAGTGTCTAGATAGGGTAGTATTCTTATTTACTTGACATTCTGCCAGCAAGGTCTAGACTCTAGTTGGACAGTTGGAGGATAGACGATGATGACGCCAGCAAAAGACACGACAAGACGGTCGGATACCTAAGGGTAAGCAGCCTAGACCAAAACACAGACCGTCAGCTTGATGGCCAGGACCTGGACAAGGTGTTCACCGACAAGGCAAGCGGCAAAGACACCAAGCGGCCAGATTTGCAGGCGGCACTGGACTACATCCGGGAGGGCGATCTACTGGTCGTGCACTCTGCATGGACCGGCTGGCCAGGAACCTGGATGATCTGCAGGAGGATGGTCCTCGACCTGACCAAGAAAGGCGTGCACGTACGGTTCAAAAGTAGAATCTGACCTTTACCGGCGAAGACTCGCCGATGTCGAACCTGCTCCTCGACCTGCTGGGGGCAGTAGCGGAGTTTGAAAGCGAGCCATGATCCGGGAACGGCAGCGGGAGGGAATAGCCCTCGCAAAAAGGCCGGCGTCTACAAGGGCCGGAAGCCATCGTTGACGACGGAGCAGGTGAAAGGAGATACGCAGGTGGGTGGGGCCGGTGAGAGGAAGACGTCACTGGCGGCGAGTACGGTGTCTCCCGGCAGACGCTCTACACTGCGATCTCAAGCGCCGTAGTGTCACCTCAAACGTGCGCACCGCTCGCGGATGAACAGTATGCGCGGTTGAGACGGCCCTGAGGAGTACGGAAACGGTCAGCGCAAAGACATCGTATTCAGTACAGTATTGGCCTATGGCAAAAGCTGGGGATCAGTCGATGTGGTCAGCGGGCAAGCGGGGCATCGTCATCGGTATACTTACTGCCGCGTTCTGGATACTGGCCTTTGCGGCGTACCAATGGGCCGATAGGCATGGCCGCGTTTCACACTTCGCCGCTACGAGGGTTGTTATGGCAACCAGCTGGGTGGACGGCGAGACAAAGGAGTGCGTCACAGGTAGCCCTGGAATGGATCAGAAAATGCTTGATTGTGAGTTGGACGGGGGTGTAAGCGCTAAGGCCGGAAAGACACACCTGTTCAGAGTAGAGTTTTTGGGGAGGATGAATCAGCCGGGCCAGAAACTATGGCATTGCTCCCGAACTTCTGACGGAATGGTTTGCAGGACGCCGCCAGACACTCGGTAGTTACTGCCGAAGCGGGTTCGAGAGGCTGTTTGGAGTTCAGTTATGTCCACAGGGTTTATGGTGTTCGCCGCCATCGTTTTGTTCCTGCTCTATTGGATCGGAACGAACGTGCACGCCATTGCTACGCGTGGCGCACCCGCTCACGGGTTGCCGACGACAGGCCGCGAGCACTGGATCTTAAGCAAGGCGTCCCGATCATGCAGGCGCTACCAACGAGGAGTGGCTGGCGTGGCATGAGAAATATAAAGACAAAATCGACACCAAGTACTTCATGCCGGAGCGTTTTGACCGCCAGACGCACGACTGACCCCGGAGCGCCGCTCAGACTCTGTACGGGTTGTATTCGTGATCCAGCCGTCTGTTGTCGCTCACAAGTTGTCGAAGAAGTCCGGCATCAAGCGGACGCCACCGGCGAAAACATAGTGACACTGGCTGCATAGGGCGGGCTGCGTCTCATGATTCATGCGGCAATGACCGCAAACCACGTTGCCGTGCGGGCATTCACCAGTGACACCCTTACACGGAGTTGACTGACTCTTTGAGCCGCACTGTAGACAACGATTCATCTGCATAGATCAGGCTAGATCGACACCAATACGAAAGCCAAGCGAAAAAAAGAGTCACTGTTGCGGCGCAAGGTTCATTTCTGCGCTCAGAACGCCGTGGAAGCGCTCGTAGTACGAGGACCTTAGATCGGGCAGGAACGAGGCGCTCACGAACGATACGCCAGCGGGCCGACCAGGGCGAACGTAAGGCTACTACTCTTGCCAGGGAGTACAAAATCAGCCGTGAGACTCTGTCAGGCTCTGCGACCTGGGTATGCGGCTGTGAGATAGGCGGCGTGAGATGAGCTTTGAGTGCTAATGATCCGGGAGCGACAAAGGAAGATAAAGCCCGGCTCGGAAGTTTCTTGACCGCTAGGCTGACCCTATGTAGACTTTCAACTATGGGTATTAAACCACCACGACTGACCATTCAGACGCTCAAGGTACTGGCCGCTTTTAGCTCTGCAACAGAAGACGGCCTTTCGGGAGCGGAGATAGCCAAGCTCACAGGGCTTCTGTCAGGCACGTTGTATCCAATTCTCTTACGGTTGGAACAGGCGGGTTGGTTGAAGAGCCAGTGGGAACAGGGTGACCCGCAAGTATTGGGGAGACCGCGCCGCCGCCTCTATCGAATGACTGGCTTAGGGGAAAGAGCGCTCGAACGGCTTGCGGAGACTTGACCGCTGCAATTGGGGGGCTGGCATGCGTTGGCTAGAGGGCATCCTTGCCGCCGCCGTCTCCAGGCAACTGGTCGATGAATTCAGGGCTTGGACGCCGCGCCTAGCCGTGTGGCTCATAGGACGCGCTGCAGCACTGTTGCCGATAGGTCAGCGTGAGCGATTTACGGAGGAATGGCTGAGCCACGACGCTGAGTTGCCTGGCGAGGTTGCAAGATTGGGACATGCAATCGGATGCTTTTGTGCAGTGCCCCGAATGAAGCAAGTTCTGTCTCCGAACGCAGTTCTGAAGCGGCTTCTCGACATTGTTGGCGGTCTGGTCCTATTGGTTTGGTTAGCCCCGATGTTTGCAATGGTGCCGATCTTCATTCGGGTCAGGTCGGGTGGTTCCGTTTGGATGAAAAACGAGCACACTAATGCCGATGGCAGCAAAGTCGTGTTCTGGACCTTCCACATAGCTGAGCCTCAGAGCATGGCTGGGGGAACCCAGTGGATTCGACCTTGGGCCGGAAATACACTCTACCGAACGGGTCTTTATGTTCTCCCTATGCTCCTGAATATCGTGGCTGGCGATATAAGCCTGACCAGTTTCCTGAGACTTATGGTCGGACGTTTCACCGGCCAAATATGAGGGTGCTGGCGGGGGTGCTCAACATGGTTTACGGGTGCTCTAGGATGCTTAGCGGTGCCACCGATGCTCCTAGAATCAGTTAGTTACATGTTTAGGTTTCTTTCACACGGTGGAAGTCGCAGGTTCGAATCCTGCAGCGCCCACCAATAAACATCGCAAAATGAGCGGTTTCCAGGACCAGCATCGGCGAATGCCCCGGGGAGCCATGCTGGTTTCAATCCCGGATGACCTTGGCAGCCAAACAGGCTATTGGCTCGGGCACATTTCCTTCCTGTACCCGGTGACCCGTGGGGCACGGAAACCAAACGGCAGGAAGTGTCCTCATGGGGAGCTGGAAGCGCATGAGGAGACCGCTCTCTATCGCTGAACTGCCGTACAGCGAAAAACACCAGCAGAGCCAGGCGCCAGCGGAGTAAAAGATCATCCGATGACCTCGCCCCGAAGGACATCGGATGAACCAAATATCCGTGGATGGGCCGCGCAAAATGTTCCGGGCGATGAGTTGTTTCGACTTGGAATGGATCTCATTCGGGGCTTCTATCACTCGATCTCAAGAACTTGCGAGGGCCTCAAATGAAAGCGCATTGCCTTTGTTTATTCGTCTTGTTTTCACCCTTCGTCTCCAGTGCACAGTCATCCCTGCAGGGCAAAAAGGCACTCGTCACGATCGCAGATCTTGCGTTGCCGGGTCCTGCCGTGCGATTCGACTACCAAACGTTTGATCCATCGAGTGGCCGGCTATATATCGCGCACATGAATGCCGACCAGCTCGTGGTCTTCGACACGTCAAAGCGGCAGGTTATTGCCAACCTTGATGGGTTCCGGCGTGTGCACGGCGTCACCTTAGCGCCCGAGATCCATCGCCTCTACGCATCTGTGACGGGCAATCATCAGGTCACAGCCGTGGATACCGAATCACTAAAGATTGTGGGGGCCGCAGGCCCGATCAACTACCCCGATGGCCTCGCCTACGCTCCAAAGCAGAATAAGGTTTTCGTCTCTGATGAGCACGGCGGAGTAGATGCAGTCATCGATGCCGCGACCAACAAGCTCATCACGGCTATTCCTCTGGGCGGCGGTGCGGGGAACACCGTCTATGACGCCGTCTCCGGTCACATCCTGGTCGCGGTTCACGGTCTCAATCTACTTGCTGTGATCGACCCGGCGACAAACCAGATCATCAACCGCTTACTTCTTGCCGGCATCCAAAACCCGCATGGAATATCAGTGGATACGGTTGAGCGCAAGGCGTTCGTCGCCGGCGAAGAGAATCATTCACTCGCCATGGTCGATCTTAGGGCGATGAAGATTTTGTCCACCTATCAGGTTGGTAAAGATCCCGATGTGCTCGCCTACGATCCGGGATTAAAGCGCCTGTATGTTTCTGCCGAGTCCGGCACCGTCACGATCTTCCAAAACAATGGAGAGAGCCTTACGTTGCTTGGCTCTCTTGAGATGCCTCACGCACACACGGTGTCCGTTGATCCGAAGACCCACCTGGTCTACTTCCCATTAGAGAACGTCGGTGGGCGCCCAATACTGAGGATTATGCAACCGGCGCAATAAGAAGGACGCCACTGGCGGCGCGGCCGGGCGAAGCAGGTCAACAGCAAGTAAAAGGCATAAAGCCAACCGCAACTGTCCCTCTTTCTCGCGTCTCGACCGAGGGGCCCATGTTTACTTGTAGCCAAGGGCGAAGGAGATAACATTGAAGCCATCTGCTCCGGCGACATACTGCCGTCCATCGACCATGTAGGTCATGGGCGATGCACGCCACGAATCGTTGCGCGGAATGTCCACAGGGTCTTGCCTGTCTTCGCATCGACTGCGGCGAAATCTCCGCCAGTCTCGCCATGGAAGACCAGTCCGCCCGCGGTGGCGAGCACGCCGGAATAGTTGGTCTCCTGCGGACCGGTTAGGAGCTTGTCCCAGACAATATCGCCCGTCTCGATGTTGAGGGCGCGCACATGACGGGTACCGAGATCGCTGGGGTCAGGATTCTTATCCCAGATGCGGCCGGTCTTGCGATAGATGCCACAATCCTCTGCAGCCATCAAATAGAACAGCCTGGTGTTTGGGTCGAATGCAGTGGAGTACCAGTTGGTGGCGCCGCGCACCCCGGGGCAGGTCTTGGTCCCGTTGATGGTGGGGGTTTGGCCGGGGATCAAGATAGGCGAGCCGTCTGGATTAAACCCGCTCGCCCAAGTCATCTTCTTTACGAACGGTTTAGCGAGCAGGAACTGACCGTTGGTTCGGTCCAACACATAGAAGATGCCGCTGCGCTGGGCCGAAAGCAGCAGCTTGCGCTGCTTGCCATGCCAGGTCGTATCCACCAAGCAGGAGAGGCTCGGTCGCATCCCAGTCATGCGTATCCTGAGGAGTGAACTGGAAATACCATTTGAGTTTGCCGGTCGTTCCGTCTAACGCCAGGACTGAATTGGTGTACAGATTGGAGCCCTCGCGCTGGTCAGGATCGGTGTCGGGATAGGGATTGCCAACCGCCCAATAAAGCGTGTGGGTCTCAACATCATAAGAACCAGTGGTCCAGGTGGCGCCGCCGCCAGTGGGCAAAGCCCGGCCTGTCCAGGTTTCGGCTGGATGCTCGCCGGGTTTAGGGATGGTGTAAAAGCGCCAGGCAAGCTCGCCGGTTGTGGCATGATAAGCCGCGATGAAACCGCGCATCGGCGTGTCTCCCCCCGCGACCCCAGAGATCACCAGATCGCCGGCCACCAGCGGTGCGCTGGTGTTGGAGAAATTGCCGGTCGCGCCCGCTTCCGGCAATGGTTGGGACCACATCACCGCACCGGTGAGACGGTTCAGACAGACCATGAACGCGTCGTCCGATACATAAAAGACGCGGTCTCCCAGCAGCGCCACCCCCCGATTAGGCCCCTTCGGGGCGTTCTCGATTGGCTCTTCTGATCGCCAGACACTCCTGATCCGAGCCCATTGGTGCGCGGGGTGCACCATATGGAACTGCCGGTGCGTGCGTTGATGGCACAGGTTTCCGAGGCGCCGGTCACATACATCACGCCGCCCACCACTACGGGGGTGACTTCCAGACCGGTCCCACCCGGCGAGAAGAGGAATTGAGGTCGCAGCTGTTGCACATTCGAGGTGTTTACCTGATCGAGGGAACTGTAACGGTTACCATTGAGCAGGCCGTTGTAGGTGGGCCATTCGTCGCTCCCGGGCTTCATCACCGTATCCATGTCGGCCTGTGACACCGATGGAACGGGTCCGCTCACCGGACCTGCTTCGATGCCGCCAAGGCTGGAGAGATAGGCGAGCAGGTTCTGACGCTGCGCCGGAGTGGCCTTCAGCGGCGGCATAGAAGATGCTTTTTCCTGCCGAACAAGCGTGTATTCGCCCGCATCCAGCAACCGGAGCTTGCCGTCGAAAGATTGAAACTGCAGCTCATGCTCCGTGCGTTTGCGCGCGTAGCCGCGGAGCAGGCCGCCGTTCTTGAGCGTCACGTCCACGCATTGCCCAGGAGAAGTCGGGGCAAAAGGCCCAGGGCGGGCAAAGGGCGAGGGAATGGATTCCCATCTGGGACGTCGGATCGTCCAGTACCTTCTCCATTTCAGCCAGGGTGGATCGTGCCGCTATGTTGGTAAGATCTGGCCCATTGAAGGCGCCGCGGCCATGCACCATATGGCAGTTCGAGCAGCCGCCTTCGCCAAAGAAAAATCGTTCGCCCGCCCGCACTTGTTCCAACGGAGCCTGGGCAAGAGCGGGAAGGTTCATCGAATGAATCCATCCCGCGAGCCCGGCCACATCGCTTGCCGGCAACGATGAAAAGGCAGGCATGCCACCCGAGGTGCCCTGTCGAATAATGTTCTCGATGTCCGCCGCAGACAGCTTGCGCAAATCTGGATTGTCGTTCAAAGCAGGCGCTCGCTCCCCGCCGGCTCCGCCGGGCCCGTGACAGGCGGCGCAGTTGGTTTCGAATATCTGCCTTGCCGCAGTGGGCTCCTGCTGGGCGTGGGCCGGGAAGAATAGGATGGGTGCCACGAGGCTGGCGGCCAAAGCAACAACTCTGACTTCTTTCATCGCCTGTCGAAAGCCGGACCGAGTGGGCATTCAGGCTAGACCCACCACTTCCAGATCCAGACCCCAGCCAGGTTTTCGCGGAGGGTGCATGTAAAGGCCTTCCGGTCCTCTGCTGATCTCGTAATTTTCATCGAAGAGGTCATACACTTCCTTCGGTCCACCAGGCGGAGGCATGAACAACTCTGCCCAAGGTCCGTTCACGTGCGAAATGGACCATTGGACGGCGCCATTGAGGCCGCCGCCATGCGGGATCACGGGAATGTCATAAGCCTCTGCAAGTGCGCCGATGCGCCGAAGCTCACTCATGCCGCCGCACCAGGTGACGTCAGGCTGCCAAATCGATGCGCCATCGGCTTCCAGCAGGCGGCGAAAACCGTAACGGCCGTAGATATGTTCGCCGGTGGCGATCAAGGTAGTTTTTATTTCCTTCTTCAGACGGCCGAAGCCTTGCATGTCGTAGGGCGGAAGGACCTCCTCAACCCATTTCACATGGTAAGGCTCCAACAGCCTGCACATTTCGATGGTGTAGGGCTCATCCCAGGACATCCAGCAATCGCACATCACGTCGCCGTCGGGGCCAACTGCCTTGCGCGCACGCTCCACCAACGCAACATTGCCGCGCATGCCTTCACTCCCGCTCGGGGGACCATAGGGCATGGCCACCTTGACCCGCTTGAAACCATGGGCAACATGCTGTTCGATATCGTTCCCGGTGCAATAGGCTGGGACACGCGGCTTGGTTTCGCCGCCGAGAAGCTCATAGATGGGCACATCCAGGGCCTTGCCGACAATGTCCCACAAAGCATTGTCGAAACCACTGATGGCATTCATAGTGACCCCTTCCTGGCCATAAGACTCCGTGGCACGCCAGTTGATGTCCCAGTTGCGCTCGGTGTCGAAGGGGTCCCGGCCCATCATCAATTGCGCCAAGTGGCCCATCACGATCGGACCACCGCCTGGACCGCCATCCCCATAACCAACGATGCCCTTGTCTGTGGTGACTTCGACGGTGAAGCTGTCGACGCCTTTAGCTGCAAACAGGCTGCGCGTCGGCTTATATTCCGGGTAGATGTTCAGCGGTGCCGATACCTCCACACCCTGTGTCGACCAGCTGTTCGGATCCGGCTTGTAGTTGGGATAGGGACGTTTCGGTTTCGTCTTGACGAGACGAATCGCGGTGATTGTGAGCTTCGATTTTTCCTGAGCCCAAGTCAGGGGTGGCGTGGCGATCATGGCCGAAAACGTGGCCGCAGCTTGCAAAAAAGTGCGACGGTTCAAGTTGCTGTTCCTTCCGTTTCGCTTGAGGATCCAACCTCTGACCTAAATTGAACCCAAATCAGTGTTCTCCTGAACCAGACAATTTTGCAACAACCCATTCCATTATTCGCAAACCGGTGGTGACAAGCCATATCTCGCGTCTCTCACCCTGGGTGTTAGTTCAGCCTCGCGTACTCTGCCTTAGCTTGCCGCAGTATAGGAATGTCTGGGTCGGCGTCTTTCCAGAGATTAAGAAAATCCTGGTAAGCAAGCCGTGCTCTGGCTTTATCTCCCGACTGCAAGTAGGCTCTCCCCAATTGCAAGCGTGCCAAGGTTTGAACAGGATCGCTGACCAGGGCTCCGCGGTGATCAAGAATTTTCTGGAACTCAGTGGCAGCTTCGGTGCCCTGCCGCGCCGCCAGATAGGCTTGACCCCGCATGTAGACCGGATAGAGGGCGCCGAAGAAACCATTGATGGCTGAACGCGGTTGGCCCAACTCGTTGGGTACCGCGGTTTGCAGGAGATCTCTTGCCCTGGAGTTGTCGCCACTGTTGAGCGCAACCAGCGCCCTCACTGTCGGCATGTAACTGAAGCGGACAGCGGTGTCCTCGGGGAAGGTCCGTTCCAAATCATTCATCAGTATGAGCGCCCGTGTCGACTCTCCAGAGAGGGCCAGTGCAACTGCCGCACCATACTGCACCTCGCGGTTCCTGGCTAGCTTAAGAGCGGCCTCAGCATTCTGCTTTGCCGCCATTGCGTTCCCAAAGAATGCTTCCCGTAAAGCTGTCCTGGTTTCGAAAAGAGCCGCCCTTTCTTGATGACCTGCCTCCTGTGCAAAGTCCGCCGCATGTTGTGACATCTTCCTGGCCTCACGCAAGTGACCGGAATTTCCCAGTACAAAAGCGTCCCGGTCAGAGATCCAGTCTGCCGTCCCAGATTTCCCCTGAGCTAGGGTCATTTGCCGCTCCATCTCCGCTTTGTCGTCCTTCAAAAATGCAATGTCGAAACGCAGTGTTGAGAGGAAAGGGTCTTCTATGTTCCGCTTGGACGCTCTCCGCAGGGCTTCATCGGATTCAGCGACGCGGTCAAGGTAAAGACCGTCATAACCACGCTGCACATACCCAATCGCCGCGTCTGGGCTAAGTTGGATCGCTTTTTCCGCCTCTTCGGCCGCTTGTTGATATCTGCCGGTCGCCGGGTAAATGAAGCCAGCCAACATCGCGTGCGGAACAAAAGCGTGAGGATATGCCTGCGCCCACGCCTCGCAGGTCTTCTGTGCTTTTTCCTGGTTTCCTGTGGCCCGTCCATCATAGTAAGCGGTAATAAAGAACCGCTCATTGTCACTTGCGCGATTCCGCAACCGATAGGCTTGGCTGATGTTCTCAGTGGCCAGCGCCGACTCGCCGGTCGTGCCGTACATGAGCCCGAGCGACGCGTAAGCCATGGCAAATTTAGGGTCAATCTCAATGGCCTTTTTGAAAAAGGGCATGGACGCCTCCGCGCCCTTTGAGACGTGAACCTGCCAGGCCGTGCTGTATGCCTTCAGGGCTTCAAGTGAAGGTGTCGTGGCTTCGGCCAGTGGAGTGTCGTACTTCTGCAAAGTCGTCAAGGATTCGCCGACCCGGGTGCGGAAGCTTGTGGCAATTTCGCTCAGTGCATTCAGTACGTCTTCCTTTCTTGAGGATTGCGCCTGCTCTTCAGCGAGAGTGTCTCCGCTGCGGCAGTCAGTCGCGCGTAGTCCCAGGACGTACCGGCTTCCCAGGCTGGAAATCGAACCTTGCAGCACGGCGGCGCTCGCGGTGCGCTCACAGATTTGCCGGGCGATCTCGGGGGTAAGTCGCGCGTTGGCCGGCTCCCCCATCAGTTGCAGCGCTTGTTGCACCCGATCGTCAGAGAGCAGGCTGAGAACCGGCGACTGTTCGAGCTGCACCGCCAACCCTTGCCGTAGCGTCCCGTCAAACACCGCGTCGCCTGTGGTGTTTGCGAAGTCGCCGATCAGTACTGAACTCTTCCCCCGGAGGACCACAGGGTGACGCCGATGAAGGTAGAAGACCGTGCCCGCAATCAGCACGGCCAGAAGGGTGAAAGCGATGCCGAGCGGCCGGAGGTATTTCGACTTTTCTCTGCGATCGATCCTTTCCGGCAGAGCCGGCAAGGCTTGACTGGGAATGCTGTGTGCCTGGTCCAGCACCATCTGCGTGCGAGACAGGCTCGCGATTACGACGTCATCGCCATCCTGGGTGACGGTGCGTACCTGCTCTGCGAAACGATAGCCTCTGCCGGGCAGGGTCACGATGTAGCGGCGGTCTTCCGCGGCATCCCCCAGGGCCTTCCGGAGCATGAAAATGTTCTGGCTCAGATTGGCTTCTTCGACGAAGGCACCCGGCCATAAGGCCTTCATCAGGTCTTCCTTAGAAACCACCTCCCGGCTATGGCGAACCAGGATCAGAAGTGTTTCGAAGACCTTGGGCGAAATAGCGACAGGATGGTCCTCGCGCAGCAATACCCGCCTCTGCGGGTCCACCCGAAAGGGCCCGAACTCGTAAAGAACGTTAGGTTCGGCAATCATGCATAGCCGTGTGTGCTCTTCCTGTCAGGAGGAAGGTACTCCCAATGGATTTGCACTGCAATTCGTAGGCGAATCTTACCTTCGACCGCCATCTCAGATTGCCTGTCAGCACCGATGATAGCCCCGGAGCAATCCGCGCTGCGCTCTAAGTCCTGTCATTTCTTCAGAAGGCGGCCATGAGACTCTTTTGAGAAATTTTGAGGCGTGCTTTGAAGACTTTTGATTCGCGGCCGGAGCACGATGCGCCTATTGGAAACGGAATGTACCAATGAACGACCGGACGGAGCGAACTGTGGCATTCAAAACAACCAGGATCACGGTAGAGACCGACACATTAGTCATCGTTCGCCGTGCAAAGGCCGCCGTGTCCTGGTGCCCGGGCTGTCGCGACGTAGTGGACGTTGTCACCCTCGACGCTGACAGCCTGGTGGAACAAGGGACGGCGGCTCAGATCCGTCAGTGGCAGGCAACTGGCAAGCTGCACCTTTCGGACCTGGGGAATGGCTCGGCCCAGATCTGCGTGAACTCCCTGTTGCAGTGCTTTGGGTAAAAGTTTTCGAACCCTTTGCCGTTTCCACAAGAAACACCAGATCAATCGAGGAGAAGGAACATGAAGTTTAACTGTTTGAGAAACAAGTCATCTCGTATTGCAATCTTCGGGCTGCCAGTCGCATTATTGGCGGGGTTAGCCTCGGCACAGGAACCGTCAGCCACACAGGCGAAGCAAGCAGCGCCTGTTCGCTATACCGTGGTTGATCTTGGCCAAGTTGGCCAGCCACCCGCGCAGCCCTACTTCATCCGGAACAATGGTTTGATCAGCGGGGCGGCCACCGCCTCCGACGGCGGCCTGCATGCAGTTCTGTGGTTTGAGGGAGCGAAGTTTGATATCGGCACCATTGGGCTGGGAGGACCGAATAGTGAGGCGTTTGGTGTAAATCACTTCGGCCAGACTGTGGGTGGGGCGGAGACTTCGCTGATCGATGCCGAAGACTTTTGCGGCTTCAACGCCTATGGGTTTCCCTCATCCACCGCATGCGTCCCCTTTTTGTGGCAAGACGGCGTGATGACCAAACTGGCGACGCTCGGCGGCGAGAATGGCTTTGCCAACATGATCAACAATCGCGGCCAAGTGGCAGGGCTTGCTGAAACTGCCGTGAAAGATCCGGCCGCCGGCTGTCCCGTGCATCGGTTTGAGCCGGTGGTCTGGTCGAATGGAAAAATTTATGCGCTGCCTACATTTTCTGGCGATACCGACGGAGTCGCCGCGTCCATCAACGATAAGGGTCAGGCTGCCGGCGCCTCTGGCACATGCTCACCATTCAATCCAAACAGTGGACTCTATCTGACCGAAAATCACGCCATGGTCTGGGAAAACGGCAAGGGGACGGATCTAGGCAACCTCGGCCCCAACGGCCTGCCTGGTGCCGGGAACCACGCGTGCGCCATCAACAATCGGGGTGAGGCAGTGGGTCATGTGACGTCCAAGGCGAGCACCGTCGCCTTCATTTGGTCCAGGGAGAAGGGCCTGAAGGGTCTGGGCACGCTTGCCGGAGATTTGGCGAGCTTCGCCCTTGGTATTAACGATGAAGGACAGGTGGTAGGCCAGTCAATAAGCCCGGACTTTAGTATGTTTCGAGCATTCCTCTGGCTGAACGGCAGCATGATCGACGTTAATACCCTAGTCACGTCGAATCCAGCGAAGCTATATCTGCTGTCCGGGGCTTCTATCAACTCCCGTAAGGAGATCACGGGCTTGGCCGTCGACGGTGCCGGGGCGTTTCACGGCTATCTCGCGACTCCAAAACAGGATTGAGCAGCAAGGAGCTGCCTTCGAACCACAACTAAAATCTGCCGGACAAACTTGAAAATCAAGAGTTGGAGACGGAGTAGCCCCTAAATGCGATTGGGGGTTACTCCGTCTGTTTTGCAGTCTATAGGCGCGCGATCTCGCTGATGCTGGTCGCATTCCAAAGTAACGCATCATTTGCGTTAGATCTGGCGCTCATGTCTAGCGTTCGTCAGCTTCGTTTTCGGTTTCCAGTACAAGCCGGTTGAGAAAGAGCGGAAGGTTACTACGGAGGATGATGTGTGGCGCCAGTCGCGTGATCGGTTCGGGCCGGACACCTTCCGCCAGGTATTTGGTCAGGGTTTCGATAGCTACTTTGCCCTGAGTAAATGGACGTTGATAGAGAGTTGCGAGGATTTTTCCGGATTCGATGAAGGGAACGAGCTCCGGAAAAAGATCGGTGGTGATCACCTCGATTTGGCCAATCAGCTTTCGTTCCTCAAGGGCGCGCAGCACCGGCATACTGTTGGCTGTGCTGACGTAAATCCCAACGGGGTGCGGCTTGCGGCGCAGCAACTGGAGTGTGGATTGATACGCCTCCTCGGGATGTTCGTGACTCTCAATAGCCGGCAGCAAGGATAGATGGGGAGCGAGCGTGGCAAGTGTGGCGGCGAAGCCTCGTAATTTCTCCGCGTGGTCCTGGGTTCCCAACTGACCGGTGAGGATGGCTACGGTACCCGGTTGCTTCACGGTCCTTCCTAATAATTCAGCGGCAACGCCTCCGCTCGCGCCGGCGTCCACCGAGATGGCGGCCACACGGTCACTTCTGGGTGCATCGGTGGCGACGCACACAACAGCCGTTCCCTGTTGCGTCAGGCGCCGGATGATCGGGTCAATCCGAGCCGGATCCCCCGGAGTAATAATGACGCCGTCGTAGCCGCGGTCCAAATCAATCTGCATCAACTCCGAATCGCCATCACCCAAAGTTGGATAGGTGCGAAATTCTATATCCAGGTTCAGGCCGTGCGCCGCCATCCCCGCAGCGCTTATGCCCGCACGGAGAGGGGCGAAGAAAGAGGCAATCTGCAGCGGGACGTAGGCTCCGATGTACAACCGGCGATTGAGTTTCAAGCTGCGGGCCGCGACGTTCGGCCGGTAGTTGAGCTTCTCGGCCATTTTCAAAACCTGGGCGCGGGTCTTGGGGCTTACCCCCGACCTTGCGTGGAGCGCGCGGTCGACGGTCCCGATAGAGATCTTGAGGGCCGCAGCGATCTGTTTAATGCCGGGCGACCTGGTCGGCTTCTCATTCATGAGCGAGCCCTATCTTAACCGATTAGAGTGCTTCGGACTGAGTAGGAGCTGCTTGACTTTGCGGGTGAGACGGGCTAAAGTCGGTAACGTTAACGGTAAGCATATTCCACCAGCTTTGAGGTTAACGGCCGGGGTCTGATCCATGAGCGCAGAGAAAAAGTCTCCCAATGGTGCCGGATCCCCCTTCGACCTAGACCTGCCCCGAGCGCCCAGAAGCGAAGCCGGTCCGGTGAAGGCCTGGAAGCAGGCCATTGCCATCCCCACCTACGAACCTGGATCTCCTGACCCCAATCCCATGTTTCTGGAGAAGCGCGTCTACCAGGGCAGTAGCGGACGCGTCTACCCACTTCCCTTCATCGACCGCATTGCGACCCAAGCGAAGGAGCGTTTGTGGCAGGCCGTCCATCTGGAAAACGAGTACCTGCGGCTGATGATCCTGCCCGAGATCGGGGGGCGGATTCACTTGGGCCACGATAAACGGAACAGTTACGATTTCTTTTACCGGCAGAATGTGATCAAGCCAGCATTGGTGGGTCTGGCCGGCCCCTGGATTTCCGGAGGCGTGGAATTCAACTGGCCGCAGCATCATCGTCCCGCCACGTTCATGCCGGTCGAAGTGGAGATTGAGCGTTGTCCCGATGGATCGGTCATCGTGTGGTGCGGCGATCACGATCCCATGCTCAGGATGAAGGGGATGCATGGTGTCTGTCTTCATCCGGGCAAGGCCTGCCTCGAGGTAAAGGTGCGGCTCTACAATCGGACGCCGGAAGTACAAACATTTCTGTGGTGGGCGAACATGGCGGCACGTGTCCACGAGAAATATCAATCTTTTTTCCCTGGTGATGTTGGTTTCGTTGCCGATCATGCGAAACGCGCGGTCAGCAGCTTTCCGCAGAGCAATGGTGTTTACTACGGGATTGATTATGCTGAGCGGGCGCACTCCGGCGTTGCCGAAGAAGACCAGCCCGGAATGTTTGTACCGGATGGATCGTATCCGGCCAACGACCTGAGCTGGTACGCCAACATCCCCGTACCGACGAGCTACATGGTGACCGGGACTACGCAGGATTTTTTCGGGGGTTACGATCATGCGGCCCGCGCCGGCGTCGTCCACGTAGCCAATCACCATATCGCACCTGGAAAGAAGCAGTGGACCTGGGGAAACCATGAGTTTGGATACGCCTGGGATCGGAGCCTTACCGATGCCGATGGACCCTATGTCGAATTGATGGCGGGGGTTTATTCGGATAATCAACCCGATTTCTCATTTCTGGCTCCTGGTGAAACAAAAAGCTTCAGTCAATACTGGTATCCCTTCCGGGAAATAGGCCCTCCGCAGGCAGCGAATATGGACGCGGTACTCAGCATGCGCCTGGAAGGGCGGGCAGTCTCGATCGGCGTATGTGTGACCAAAGCGATTCCGCGGGCGCGCATTTTGCTCTGGTCGCCGGCCGGTCTTTGCGCCGAGTGGAGAGAAGATCTGTCGGTCAACCAGCCCTGGCATATGACGCATTTGCTCTCTGACCCGAGCTGTTTTGAACAGCTTTCCCTATCCGTCGAGGTGGCCGGTAAAGCCGTGATTCAATACAGCCCGGCTGCGATGGTTCCCGCGGGAGTGCAGGAAGTCGCCTGCGAGCCGAAGGCGCCGGAAGAAATTGCTACCAACGAAGAGCTTTATCTCACGGGCGTTCATTTGGAACAGTATCGGCATGCCACCCGGAATCCCGAGACCTATTGGCTGGAGGCGTTGCGGAGGGATGCGCAGGATAGCAGGGTGAACAATGCGCTGGGTCGTTGGCGGCTGCGGAGGGGCGAGTTCAGCAGCGCCGAGGGACATTTCCGCGCCTCCATCGCTCGACTTACCCAACTCAATCCCAATCCTTACGACGGAGAACCTTACTACAATCTGGGTCTTGCTCTGCGCCTGCAAGGGAAGGGGCGCGAGGCCTATTCCGCGTTCTACAAGGCAACGTGGAATGCGGCCTGGCGCGGGCCGGCTTACCACGCGCTGGCTGAGTCAGCGGCAAGCCACGGTGACTGGACCACGGCCCTCGATCACCTGGAGCGAGCACTGCGCGCCGATGCGGACAATCTGAACTCGCGGAACCTGAAGGTGATGATCCTGCGAAAGTTGGGAAGATCGGAAGAGGCGGGGACACTCCTCAAGGAGACCCGCGCACTCGACCGTCTCGATACGTGGTCTCGCTATCTGGAGAGTGGGGAACCTCCGGCGGACGGACAGCAGATCCTCGACCTGAGTTTCGATCTGGCCCGTTCCGGATTCAATATGGACGCACTGGATGTCCTCTGCCATGCAGACCTTACGCGCAAAGACGGATCGGTGCCCGTGATGCTGTACGCGAAAGCGAACCTGTACGCGAAGCTCGGCGATCCGGGCCGAAGCGTCGATACGTACCGGCAAGCCTCGGCAGCGGACCCGCTCTATTGTTTTCCCAGCAGGCTGGAGGAGATGGTCACGCTTGAGCAGGCTATCTCGGCCAATCCTGACGATGCGCGGGCGCCGTATTTGCTGGGCAACATGCTCTACGACAGGCGACGCCACGAGGAAGCGATTCGCCAATGGAAAGCAGCAGCACAGCGGGATCCGGAGTTTCCTACGGTTTGGCGAAACCTGGGTATCGCATACTTCAACGTTCGTGGCGACCGCGAGAAAGCGCTGGATGCCTTCGACCGTGCTCATGCTGTTGATCCACAGGATGCCCGTATTTTTTATGAACGCGATCAACTTTGGAAGAGAGTTGGTAAATCTCCAGAAGAGCGTCTGGCCAGCCTGCAGAGTCATGCTGACCTGGTCTCACTACGGTATGACCTCACGGTGGAAATGGCGACCCTGCTGAACCGGACCGGTGAGCCGGAAAGGGCGCTCCAGGTACTCACTTCACGGATATTCCAGCCCTGGGAGGGCGGAGAGGGGCTGGTACTCGAACAGTTTTTGCGCTCCAATCTGCTGCTGGGGCAGCAAGCTCTTGTGCGCGGAGATCCAACGCAGGCGAGACGATTCTTCGAGACAGTGCTTTCGCCCCCGCAGAATCTGGGTGAAGCGAAACACCTGCTGGCTAACTGGTGCGACGTTTTCTTCTGGATAGGAATGTCTTATGCGGAGGAAGGGCAACCGGGACCAGCAATTCGTGCATGGCAGCAGGCTACCAGGCAGCAGGGCGATTTCCGGGAGATGAGTGTGCGTTCTGTCTCCGATAAGACGTTCTGGGCCGGCATGGCCTATGCGCGCCTCGGGCAAGATAACCAGGCTCAACAACTGTTTCAAAAGATCTATGACTATTCGCTGGAGCTGGAACAACAGAGCCCCAGGATCGATTACTTTGCCACCTCACTCCCCGCTATGCTGCTGTTTGAGAATGACCTGCGAAAGCAGAATCAAATCGAAGCGAAATTCCTGCGGTCTCAGGCTCTTCTCGGCATGGAGCGGGAGAACGAAGCAAGCGCCTTGCTGGGCGAAGTCCTGGAGATGGACAGCAACCATGCGGGAGCCGCCGATCTGATGGAAGAACTCAAGCGGGGCTGGAGAGTGTGCGTGAGAACCGACCATCAGGAGATTGAGTCCCGTAGGGACGGTTGAACTTCAGACTTGCCCAAATTAGGCCGACGAGCTCTGGTCGGATTTGGTCTCCTAACCAAGTCAATTTGGTCCTAGAGAAGAAGGCTTCGTTTTTTGCTTCACCACAGCCACGCCGAGGAACTTCACCAAGCTGGCTGAACTTAATCGGGGAGTATGTCGAGATGGAGTGCTCAGGGAGCGCCGCTGGCAGCTTCCAGTCGTCCCTACGGGACTTTTCTTCACTCGAAGCTCTACCCAGGACCGCGTCCTGGGCTAAGTTCAGCCGTCCCTGCGGGACTTTTCTTCACTCGAAGGTCTACCCAGGACTGCGTGCTGGGCTACGTTCAGTCGTCCCTGCGGGACTCATTTTGCAATTGGTAGATTCTCATGCACCCTCTGGTGCGCGCTGTTAGAGCGCTAATCGCCAGCCTCTGTCCCGCGAAAATCCTCAATGCCCGCCTACTGAGGAGTAATAGAAATGTTGTCGAATTGGGCCCGATTCCAGCCGGTTCCAATGGCAAACATGCCGTGAACGTGCGATGCATCGGTGGCAGTAGCGAGCGTCTTGCCATCGAGTGAAGTGGTTACCTGGTTGGCTTTGAATGCAAGCTCCGCATGGTGCCACCTCCCCGCTGACAGCGGCACTGATCCCGAGGCCAGCTCACGTGTCGGGATCTTGTATGCGGAGGTCGAGAGCGACCACTTTCCGCCGGGCTCGATGTTCAGAACATACCCGCTCGGCCAGCGGGCTTTCCCGTCGCGAAAGACATCCGCGCTATCGACACGACCCATCAGCGTGATCGGTCCATCCCCGCTGAGCAGAAAGTCGAGGGCGATACGATAGTCGGACCACTTACTATCGCCGGCGAGCGTGAATGGGTCAGGCAATGGTCCCCAGGGAATTGGCTTGACGGTGATGACTTGCTCCAGGCAACGGCCTTTGCGATGCAGGCAGGGATGCGCTTCAAAGGCTCCGTCCTGGTCGGAAAGAAAACGAGGTGCGCGCGCGATGGCTGTGTCTTCGAAATTATCCGCATAGGGCAGAGGGAAGGGACGATCGGCAGGAGGAGTGGCCGTGCCTCGGCCTTGACCGGTCGTGGTCGTGAAGGTGTATAGAGAATCAGGATCCAGCGTATAACTGAACCTGCCGTCCACAGGTTCAACGTCTGCAACATGTTCAAAGGTGTGCTGGTTATTGGTCTCCCATACATGGATGGATGCCAGCGTTAGCCCACCCTTCACATCAAGCGTGATCTTTTGCGGTTGTTTGGCGTTGATGGTCTCGACTATAACGCTCCAGTCCTTGCCATTGGGAGATTTCAAACTCACATAGCTCCCTTGCTCCGGCAGCAGACCGGAGGCCGCATCGAGGTACTGCCAGCCAGGCTGCGCGAACTGGGTGGTGTGGGCTGTGGCCCAGATGGCGCCCTGCACATTGTAGTAGCCGGACCATGGGGTATTGGCGTACATCAGGCCCGAATTCGGCGCCGCCAGGATGTCGTAGTACGAAGTGACCGGACTCCATATCTCCGTCTTGGTAAAACCGCCCTGCAGATAGTTGCGGTTGTACAGACGGGCCAGAATGCGCCCTCCAATGGGCCACTCGCGGGAGACGATGGGACCACCGCCGCTGTTCGGCTGATCTTCGCTCGACCATAAAGGCTTACCGGCGCTTTGGGCGTTGGGCGGCGTGGTGTACTTTCCATCTACGATTGGATAGTGAACACCGACAGCGCTGACCGCTGTCTTCAGCTCTGCATCCTTGAGCATTGCATCTAAAATGCTCCACTGTCCGAGACCTTCTCCGGGGTATTCGTCGCAGCAGACGATCTTTGCCGGGATGTGCTGCGTGGCCAGCGTGCGATAGAGTTCCTTAACGTAAGTACCGTCAAACTGCTTTTCATTCCAGACGCCGGTATAGGCGATGGCCAGTTGATGATGCGTTTGCGCACCCTGCAAAAAGTCAGCCACATAGTTGGCCATGTCTTGCGAGTAGAACTGCCCGACCCAACCTGGTGCTCCCCACGGTAGAGTGTCGAGGATGATATGCGGGTTTCGCTTGCGCGCCTCTTCCATCAGCCACCACTCGTAACCGCGGGTGTAATCATGATCGTCGCGGGAGCGCATGGAGCTTGGCTCAGAGCCGTCGGTGGAGTTTACGTCAGCTCCAATCTCCACTTTTAAATGCTGCAGCGCCGCACCGTAGCCTGGCTTGAACAGATAGTCGAGAATCTGACTGCGATAGGGCTCCTTGTAGTCATACAGAAGACGAGAGGAAGCGCCGGCGCTGGCGGCGCCAATTCCTTCGAAGATGCGTCCCTGGCCTGCGCCATCGAGCACAATTGCCGTACCCGACGCGCAGCCTGAGAGGCCAACAGGCAAAATGAGGACGCATGCAGCCGCGCTGCTCAAAGCGAATTTGATGAAGTTTCCAGGTCTGGTCATTGGATCATGTGCTCCCTTTTTGTTTTTAGCTCTACGGCTCCGTTGTCGTACACGATCATCTTGCTTAACAGGACAAGGCCCCCTTCGTTTCCAGAGGGGAGGTTTGGTTCAGCTTTTGGTTTGGGCCTGACGGAGAATTTCCGCCAGGCTCACAATGGCTTGCGACTGGGTGCCGGGGGCAAACGAGGGCCCAATCGCGACTGCTTCCCGGCGGCCCTCCGCCCAGGCGAGAAACGAGGATTGATCGGCGCCCGAGAGCCGTTGCAGATTAATCCAGGTGTAGTAAGCGCCCATATCCGCATCAACCAGCGAGCCTGCGGGATCGAGAACCGCCTGTTGCTGCAAGCCGGAGAGTTCCTCGTCCGCAGATTCTTCGGTTTGCCGCGCTGTGAATTTCGCCAGTATGGTGAGGGGCCGTGCCCGCCGAAGCGCCTCCCGAGCCGTCCACTGCACAAACGTTGTGCTGTAGATCTGCGTCCCGGAACCCTCCGTAAGTACGCTGATGGCAAATCGGCTCAAAACGGCATCGTTGGTAAGACGCTGCATCCCCAGCTCCGAAGGCTCTGTTTCCGCCATACGGGTACGGAGGATTTCCGGTCCAGACTGGGATGCCGAGACCTGCTGCATTTTGTGGATGAGCTGCTGGCGGACCGGCTTCAGCGAATCGTAGGCCAGGGAAGCGACCGGGCTCCCCTGTGGAGTCGCCGGCTGGCTGCCTTCGATACACCAGTGAGCGTACGGGGAAGGATGCGCCTGGGCTCGGGCGGCGACAGTTTCGAGGAGAAGCCTGTAGCTACCGCCAGTGTCTACCTGCCCGAAGTAGACACCTTTGCGCCGCAGCTTGCGAAAGAGCGGGTAATTGCTACTTCGGCTGATCTCTTGTGCGATCACCGCAATGCCGAGCCGTGGTGCGGGAACAGGCGCCTCGGGCAGCGCGGCATTAAAGACTCTTATGTACTCTTCTGCTGCTCTGCCGAAGTCGTCAATCTGGTGAGTCGCCCACAAATAAGCAGACAGTTTCTCCGAGAAGCGCTCCGGAGCGTTTATCCAATTCATGCCTTCGAGGTCGGCCGACAGCTTCAACCGGGCAAAAGAACTCATGGTGTTTGACAGCTGATCCGCGGTCAAACTCCCGAGGTAGCGCATCTGACGGTCGATCTCATCCCGTTCCGCAGGGAATTTCCAGTCATAGACGATGACCTCTCGCAGCAGCAGCGGCAGGAATGCCAGTGGGAGCTGCTGTAGTAAGGCGATGTTGCCGGTTGCGATGCGTTTCGCCTGGGGAGGATAGCTGCTGAACTGTTCGCTATGGATCTGCTGAACAAGCATGAGCTACAAGACCTCCGGCAAGGCTTTGCCCCGAGAACGATCGGGCGAGAAACCGAAGAGCGAACCTAATGTGGGAACCAGGTCAGTCGACTCTACTGCGCGATCGACAATCACATTTTCCCGTATGCCGGGGCCTCTCACCATCATCCAGGTCGTCCTCGAAAAGGCATCGCCGGTGCGGTGATGTTGAAAGCCGTTCCCGCCGGACGCTTCATCGGAGTCGCGGCCGAAGTCCGGGAGGATGAACATAGTAGTCTTTCCGGCATATTCCGGCTCGCTTTGAATCATCTGCCAGATCTCGCTGCAAAGGCGATCTGAGCGCTTTATGGCGTCAATGTAAAGTGAGTAAGTGCCGGCGTGCGCCACATCAATGTCATGGAGTGTGATCCAGAGCAGGCTGGGCGCAAGCTGGCGCATAAGCTGCCTGGCAACGTAGACAGAAAGCTCGTCGGGACTGCGGAGGCTGCGCGCGTGGGCAGCAAAATCGGCGACGGAGACCTTGAGCATCTCGGACATCTGGTGCAGATGCTCGTCACTCACAGCTAAGGATGGAGCATAGACGGGGCTCTCGTAGTTATCACGGAGCAGGTGGTCGTATCCCGCAGGATCCTTGGTGGCCATGGCAGCGGCCAGCAGACGCTTGGGCAGAATGACTCCTGCGCCCATCCCGGCGCCATGCGAGGAGCGGCTGCTCTCCCCGATGAGACTAAACCCGTTACTGGGAGCGATCACCCACGCATCGGATGCGGGCCGATGTAAGTCCTTGCGAAAATACTCAAAAACGGTCGGATTGTCCGGCGTAACCGCGGCGAAATTATTGAAAGTCTCGTAGACCCCGGTGACCAGGCTTGCAGTGGCAACATAGTGGCCGAGGATCCCCCGGTTCACTACCTGGGTGAACAAGGTTCCCTGGGGAATGAACTCTTTCAAAAGATGAGGGATGTTCTCCTGCCCATCGGGCATGAAGGTCTCTTCATCGCGTGTACCTCCGCCAAAGGTAACTACCACTGCTTTCTGACCCGTGCGCATGGCCATGGCGCGCATAGGGGCGAACGCCGAGAGCATGGTTGCCGCGGTCGCCCCTGTGGCGGCACGAATGAATTCCCTTCGGCTCCATGAGATCGCCCGCTCGATGCCTTTGCTGGATTCGAAATCACAGGCACGCGAAAACTCAGCCAGCTTTTCGAATCGGAGATCGTTATGTCGATCGAAAGAGTTCATTTTTGTGAGCTGGAAACCAGCGGCTTGGCGCCCTGGGTTTGCTTTGCCTGGGTGCTCATCGGATCGTCTTCCTTTTCTTCAGCCTCTGCGTCCTCTTGCTTTAGCTGCTTGAGGATAGCGAGGTGTTCCTGGGCCAGCTGCTTCTGATGGGTGCGGCTGTAGAGGAGAAACAGGCGATAGTGCGCGCGATTGAAGTCCGGGCGAAGGGCGACCGTCTGGTTCAGCTCCCGGATAGCATCCGGGTATTTTTGCTGGTCCTGGTAGAGAATGCCGAGTTCGTAGTGGGCTTCATAGAAGGTGGGAGCTGCCGCAATCGCTCTCTTCAGCAGAGCCTCAACTTTGGGCAGATCCGCAGCCGATTCGCCTTCGGAACGCCGCCACAGACCCATCGCGTAGTAGTAAATGGCCGGCCCATTGTTGGGATAAAGTGCTACAAACTTTTCGAGGCGTTTGCGTATTTCCGGGATCCATGCCGGGGAAACGGTACTCACTTTACCCAGGAACTGAAACGGCTTGGGATCGGTTGGATCGAGGTCGACCGCAGCGCAGAGGGTGCGCACAGCATCGTCATATCTGCCTTCCGCGTACAGAGCCACCCCCAGCCCAACGGTCATCTTTGGGGATCGAGGATATTTTTGCACGCCATATTGAAAGAACGTAAGCGAGTTGTCCAGGAAGCCTTCGTAGTTTGCATGTTGGAGCAGAAATGACGCGAGATCGAAAATGTTATTTTCACTCGGGTCCAGTTCGGCCGCGCGATGATACTCAAGAGCGGCCGTCTTGTAATCTCCCGCTCCTTCGTTTGCCTCCGCGAGCAGGTTATCCAGTTCTCCAGTTTCGCGTTGCGCAATCATCTTGCGCAGCAGGGTGGACGCGCTCGCCGGGTCTCCGGAATTCAGATAGGCCAGGGACAAATCGTAGCCGGTGTTGTAGTCCTCGGGATTGAGTTGTTGGGCCTTTTGCAGATAGAGAATGCCCTCGGGCCACCGGTTGTGGTGGAGGTAAAATTCTCCCACACTTTGCTGGGCCGCAAAATCGCTAGGGCGTTGCTTTGCTGCTTCGAGTAAGGCCCCTTCCTCCTGCTGATTGGTTCCAGAGTTGGACTGCAAGGCTGCAGCCGCCGGCTGGGCGAGGGGAATGATCAGAGACACGACCCCCACGACAGCCCAACAACATAAAGCCTTTTTCCACATCGGGACGAGTATAACTCCCTGGAATTTACCTGCGCTCCAATCCGACCGGCAATATCACCAGTAATATTTCAAAGCAAATTGAATTTCACGTGCGTTGCTGCGGGTGCCGGTCGATTGCCCAAAATTCGCCGTGTCCTGAAAGTTGGTATTGGTGGGCAGGTTGAAGCTCGGGGTATTGGTAAGGTTGAAGGCCTCGGCGCGGAACTGGATGCGCGTGGTTTCCGTAACGCCGAATTCCTTGAAGACGGAAAAATCGAGATCGCGGAAGCCAGGACCATTGACCTGGGTGTTCGATCCACCGAGCGGGGCAAGATCGCTGTGCCGATGGCCGTCGCCACCGGCGGATCGGTGAAGGCTGCAGGGTTGTAGTAGTGCGCGGGCCCACCGGAACGATACTTGCTCGACCCCAGGGACTACGTCGGCATAGCAAGCACCCAGAAGTGGCTGTGGTGGTGATTTGGCAAGGAATAGACTGGGGAGGACCACTATTCAGGGTCAGGACCCGTTGGTACCCAGCCTCCAAGCAGCATTTGCGCGGGTCCGTGAAGATCGCCCAGAAACGCCTTACCCGGCCAACCGGTAGTTGATAGGTGCCGCTGGCCACAAACGAATGATTGATGTTGAAGGACGCCAAACCCCGGTCATACGAGATCCCCGTGATTGTGGGGCACGATAGCCTCCCACACCCGCATCACTCAATAAGTCGCCGGCATCGGACAGCGTCCTGGCCCAGGTGTAACCGGCCAGGAGTTAAAGTCCCTGACTGAAACGGTGTTCATACTTGGTTTGCAGGGAGTTGTAGCTGCTGGATCCTGCGGTAATGTCGTAAGAAGCACCGTTGGCAAAGTCAGGAAACGCGATGTAGGGAGTGATGGGTGTGCCTGGCGGTAGAATTTTCGACGGGTTGTTGGTGCCGGCAAAGGCCTCAATATGGCGGCCAACAGAGCCGACGTAGCCCGCTTGGATCGAGTCCTGCGGGAGTCAACGAATATTGCACCATCAGATTGAATCCCTCGGTGTAGGGCGTCTGGTAGTGGAGTTGCACGCCGCGGAATTGCAATCCATTACCGCTTACGCTGGATGGAGTAAGGCTGATGCCCTGCAATCCGTTTTCCAGGGTGCCATAAGAGCCATCAGGGAAGATCGTGGGGGTCACGCTGCCGACTCCTCCATTCGAAGAGTCCTGAAAGGCAAGCACATATTCAAAGGGATAGTTATAACCAAGACTGGGATCGCCGCCCCGGTTTTCGAATGCCCCGTAGAAGATGCCAAAGCCGCGCGCGCAACGAGTTTCGGCGTCACCTGGTAGGACAACTCCCAGTCTCGGGCCAAAATTGGTTTTTTGCGATATGCCGAGGCCAGTGCCATATTGATTGGTGTAGACCAACTGGATTCCGTCTTTCGCCAGGTCCTGCGTGAAGCTGGTGGACAGCGGGGTCTTGGTCTTGTTCGCTGAAGTCATGATGAATTGCGCTGTTGAGCCTGGAATTCCAGGCACGAAGTTGGCTTGGGCTCCGTTGGTATCACCCACTTGCCCGAAATATTCCCAGCGCAAGCCGAGATTGAAGGTCAGCCGAGGCGTCACTTTCCAATCATCCTGGAAATAGACTCCGTAGTAGTTTCGATTGCTGTGCAGGTAGCCATAGTTGGAGGCCTGTACCTGGTCGGATCCGCCGGAGTAGTTCACTCCGTTGGGGACAGTGGCTGCCATGGGCGTGAGCAGAAATTGGGCAGTGCCGGTGAGGTTGTCGGTTTGATTTGGAATCGAGGCATACCTGCCGTCGAAGTCGAAGGCGCCCTTTGATTCCGGCGGTGCAAGCCACGGGAAAGTACAGGTACTGAAACTCTACGCCACCTTTGAAGGTGTGTGACTTATAGACCTTGGTCAGGTTCTCGGTAAGTTGGGTGGTATCGCTATAGCGATCGCCAGGGAGCCACTCGGAGCCGCCGAGATTGTGCACATTGCCAAGACTCATATAAGGCAGTCCACCGTTGCCGGCAAACTGGGGAACTCCACCGATGCCATAACTGGGCCGGAATGCCCAAGGTGTTTGCTGTGGTCGGCGTGCGGGTGGTGTGTTCCTGCCCATACCCAAAACGCACCTCGTTGATGAGGGTGGGCGTGAAGACGTGAGTGTAGCTGACAGCCACGCCATACACAGTCCCACGTCTGTGTGCCGTCGCCGTAGCCGCCGCCATCAGCGACTCCTGCAAAAGGAGGGGTGCACTGTTGTGTATTGTGAATCTAGCTGTAGCGCCCGAACATCTGGTTATGATCGTTGAAATGCTGGTCGATGCGCACATCGAAGGTGTTTTGGCCGGTGGTGTTTACGGTAGTGGTCTGATAGTTGTTTTCCACCCCGCTCAGGTTTTGCCGCCGGAAAGAGCTGGAGAAGTTTGATCGCATTGGCATCCAGACGCCCGGCGGGGAGCTGATTGTTGGGAAAAGCCTCCCTGACATAGCCGTCGGTGGTGGCCATGATTCCGGTCACCGGATCCACTTGACCGGCAGTCACCGCGCGCGTCGTTGCCGGATCGAAAATCTGCCCATTGCTGAAAGAGCGCCCCAGCGCGTCTGTGCGGGTAAAGGTTCCGGTTGCGTTCAACAGATCGGCGAAGTTGGTGAAGCCACTGCTTACCTGCGGTGCGGTAGGAACCCAGATGCCGCTCTGCAGCACTCCCTGGTGGATCTGCGTGCCTTCGTAGTCTGCGAACCAGAAGGTCCTGTCCCTGATGATTCGGCCGCCGGCGACGGCGCCGAACTGGTTTTGCCGCAGTTCCGGCTTGCGTTGGGTTGCAGGGTCTGAAAAATAGGCGTTGGCATCCAGGGCATCATTGCGGAAGAACTCCCAAGCTGCGCCATGGAAGCCGTTGGTGCCGGACTTGATGGTGGCATTCACGATGGCGCCGCCTGCGCGTCCAAATTCGGCGCTGAAGTTGTTGGTCTGAATGTTGAATTCCTGGATGGCGTCGACCGGGGGCTTAACCACGTCGGCCTCACCGCTCAAGAAAGTCGACATCGTTGCTGTTGTTGTCGATGCCATCGAGCAGGTAATCGTTCTGGGCAGGGCGGGTGCCATTGGCGGCAAACTGGTTGCCCGCCCGGGCGCCTTGCTGCGGTTGCGTCACGCCGGGAGTAAGCGTGGCCAGCATGGTCCAGTCGCGGCCGTTGAGTGGCATGTTCTCCACCGTTTGCGCGCCGATCACCTGGCCCACTGCTGCGCTTTGCGTCTGCAGCAGCGGGGCCTGCGCGGTCACCTGCACCGTTTCGTTGGTGGCTCCGGTTTGCAACACGAAATCCACGACAGCCTGTTGTTGGATATTGAGGTCGAAGGCGGCATTTTCCTCGGTTTTAAAACCCGCATGCTCGACGCTGATTCGATAGGTGCCGATCTTGAGCGGCGTCACGATATAGGTGCCGTCCGATCGGGTCAGTGGTGGTGATTTGCTCTGCCGTTCCCTGGTTGGTGATCGTCACTTTCGCATCAGGAAGGACCGCACCGGTCTGATCCTTGACCGTTCCCAGGATGGTGCCGGTATCCACTTGAGCGAATCCCACGGAAACGCCGAAAATCAGCGCGCAAATTGCCAGTAGCTGGCCAGCCCATCGCTTGTTCTGAAATTTCCTCATGGTGCGCCTCCATCCTAAAAATCGCAAACTCGGCCGGGTTTTTCCTATTTTGGTCTGGTAAATCACCGTGTACGATACTCAGGCCAGAAAAGTGCTCAATTGCCTGAAGGATCGCAACTATAGGTATCGCTTAAAACGATTGTCAAGTGTAATTTCGTTAAGGTCACCGGAAATTGCCTGCAAGGGCTCTACGACTGGCCCGGAATGTCCTGAGCGAAGAAGCGCAACCGTTGGGCTGCTCTAACGGTTAGAAAGATTTGGGTGGAATTCCGGCCCTTGGGCAAAAGCGGCGTTGACAAGCGGAATTTGGGAGGGATAACGTTAACGAACACGAGCGTCCGCCTGGAGACAGACCAGGCAAATCCGGGGAACCCAGCTATGAGAAAAGACTCACTCACCGAAGAGGAACGCGCCAGTTATGCGAAGGACGGCTATTTGCTGATAAAGGAAATGCTCAGGAGGGAAGAGATTGAACTGCTGGGCAAGGCAGCGCGCGAAGATCGCATTCTCGACCAGCATTCTTACCAGAAGGCCGACGGAGAAGGGGGAACGGTCCGGCTCTCCTTATGGAACCACCCCACAGACACGATTTACGGCATGGTAGCGCGCAGCAACTCCCTGGTCTCGTGCGCGGAGCAGCTACTGGGCGGCGAGGTATACCACTATCACTCCAAGATGATCATGAAGGATCCCCTGGTTGGCGGAGCATGGGCCTGGCACCAGGACTACGGCTACTGGTATCAAAACGGTGTTCTCTACCCACTGCTCACGAGCGCCTCGATCGCGGTGGATCGGGCCACGAGGCAGAATGGCTGCCTGCAAGTGATTCGCGGCTCGCACCATCTCGGCCGAATCGACCACACCCTGAAAGGCGCACAGGCGGGAGCGGATCAGGCGCGTGTCGATCACATCCTCGAACGGCTGGAACTCGTTCACGTGGAGATGGAGCCAGGGGACCTTCTGTTCTTCCACGCAAACCTGTTGCATCGATCCGACCAGAACAAGTCCGATCAACCACGCTGGTCGATGATCTGTTGCTACAACGCGGCGCGGAATGATCCTTATATGGAATCGCATCATCCGCGATACACGCCTTTGGCCAAGGTTCCCGATACCGCGATCCTGGAGGCCGGATTGAAGCGCTTCCAGGAGTCAGAGGAAGCGGCATGGCTGCAGCCGGAAGCCGATCGCAGCGCGGTGAGCCTCGAAAGGCCTGCCTGACAAAGTGATCGCCCTCCTTATCCACCGTCACGCGGCAAGTGTCTTCGGCAGGCTCACAAAGGCACTTCTATGATGCCGATGCACACCGCATCATCTTCCCCCAGCACTCCCACCCCCGTCGAAGCATTTAGCCGGACGTACGTTTGGGGTATTTCGCTGGCCGCTGCATTAGGTGCGTTGTTATTCGGCTACGACTGGGTGGTGATCGGCGGCGCGAAGCCTTTCTATGAGCCCTACTTCCATATCCAGAGTCCAGCGAGCCAGGGCTGGGCGATGAGCTGCGCGTTGGTGGGCTGCCTGTTGGGAAGCATCGCGTCAGGGGTTCTCAGCGACCGCTTTGGCCGCAAGCGGATGCTCATCCTTGCCGGATTTACCTTCGCGATCTCATCTCTGGGGACCGGGCTGGCGCATAGCTTTCCGGAGTTTGTTGCCTGGCGCATCGCCGGTGGGCTGGGTATTGGGCTGGCATCGATTCTCTCTCCGATGTACATCGCTGAGGTAGCTCCCGCGGAATTGCGGGGCAAGCTGGTGGCGATGAATCAGCTGGCGATTGTCATCGGGATTGTGATGGCCCAGGTGATGAATTGGCTGATTGGAAAACCACTGGCGGCGAACGCGACATGGATAGAGATACGCCAGTCCTGGGACGGCCAGCTTGGCTGGCGCTGGATGTTTGCCGTCACCGCGATACCGGCAACGCTGTTTATCGTGGCTATGTTCTTCGCGCCCGAGAGCCCGCGATGGCTGGCCAGCAAGGGACAACGGGCGCGTTCCGAAAGGATCCTGGCCAATATCGGCGGAGAAACCTACAGCACTCGAGTCTTTGCGGAGATTGAGGAGACACTTACACGGGGAGTGCCCGAGCCCGGTCTGCGCGAGCTGCTGAACAGGCGCTACATGCGGCCGGTCCTGCTTGGGATCGCGCTCGCGGTTCTGCAACAGTGGTGTGGAATCAATGTCATTTTCAACTATGCACAAGAGATCTTTACTGCAGCCGGATACAACCTCTCGAGCATGCTGTTCAACATCATGGTGACGGGATTTGTGACCCTGATCTTTACCGTGGCCGCCATCGCCACGGTGGACAGGCTGGGCCGGCGCCTGCTTATGCTTGCAGGATGCAGTGGATTGGCCCTTCTGTACGTATGTGTAGGGTCAGCCTACTATTTCCATGTACACGGATTCGTCATCCTGCTCCTGGTCGCGGCCGCCATCGCTTGTTATTCCATGACCCTCGCGCCGGTCACCTGGGTACTTCTTTCTGAAATCTTTCCCAACAAGATTCGCTCAGTGGGGATGTCCGTCGCCACTACGTTTCTGTGGAGCGCCTGCTTTTTATTGACCTACACGTTTCCCATACTCAACCAAAGCCTCGGTTCCGCCAGGATCTTCTGGCTCTACGCCTTTATCTGCCTGATCGGTTTCGCTGTGATCTATAAGTGGGTGCCGGAGACCAAAGGACGCACTCTGGAAGCGATCGAAGGCTTTTGGCAATAGGCTGACGGCGCGTTTGGTTGTTCCCGTACAGATGCACTTCCCCCGCGTGGTGGTTTTTCATCTCCGGAGGATGACGAATCAGGGGCTTTGGGAGCAGAATTGTTGCCAGAGGCGGTAGGCGTAAGGAAACTACGCTCTGTACGGCAAATGTGAGGGGGAGCGATGAAGGCGACGAAGGAACTCCATGATCTCGGGCAAAGCTTGTGGCTCGACAACATTACGCGCGACCTGCTGGACAAGGGCATACTCCAGCGCTATATCGATGAGTTGTCTGTCACCGGCTTGACTTCGAACCCAACCATTTTTGAGCATGCCATCTCAAAGAGCAATTCGTATGACGCGGAGATTGGCCGTCTTCTGTCCACCGGTCTTTCCGGTGAGGCGTTGTTCTTTGAACTGGCGGTGCAGGATCTGACTCGAGCGGCCGACCTCTTCGCCCCCATTCACCAGCGTACGGCAGGCAATGATGGTTTTGTTTCTCTCGAGTTGTCGCCTCTTCTCGCCAATGACACCCAGGGATCGGTGGCTGCCGCGGCTTCCTTGCACAAGAAGGCAAACCGTCGGAACCTCTTCATCAAGATTCCCGGGACGAAGGAAGGGAATCCGGCGATTGAGGAGTCGATTGCGGCTGGTGTCGCCATCAATGTCACGCTTCTTTTTTCGCGTGAGCACTATCTGGCCTCGGCAGAGGCGTACATGCGTGGGATCGAGCGGCGTGTTGCCGCGGGGCTCAGCCCCGATGTTCGATCGGTAGCTTCGGTTTTCCTGAGCCGTTGGGACGGGGCAACCATGGACAAAGTACCTGACCGGCTACGCGACAAGCTCGGCATTGCCATCGGACAGCAGATATACAAAGCGTATCGCGACCTCCTGGAGTCGGACCGCTGGCAGCGTTTGGCTAACTTTGGAGCCCGGCCCCAGAGACTTCTGTTTGCGAGTACGGGCACGAAAGATCCAAAGGCATCCGACGTTCTCTATATCGGCGCTCTGGCTGCGCCAAACACGATCGACACCATACCGGAGAAAACTCTGCTGGCATTCGGCGATCATGGCAAGGTGGCCGGAACTATTCCGCGAGACGGCGGAGACTGCGAGACGGTTCTCAGCGATTTTCGAAAGGCCGGCATTGATCTCGAACAGCTGGCAGCCGAACTGCAATCGCACGGCGCCCAATCCTTCGATGAATCGTGGCAAAACCTACTCGGTGCGATCGAGTCCAAGGGCAAGGCGTTGCAAACTGTTTCCTGATCACCTGGCTGCGAAAACCAGAAGAGTGATCTGCACGCGGGGCAGGAAACCTACTTCTTTGGGATCGTCGGTTGGGGGTAAATGGCAATGTCATGGTTGCGTACCCTGGCTTTCAGTCTTGTGTCATCCGCGTCCAGCACCAGTGGCTTTGATCACCGTCTCCCCGGAAGGTGATAACTGCATCCTGGTCGTGCCTGGGGCCAACGCACAGGTGTCGCCCGGGTTTGTCGAAGCGCACCCGGATACGATTCGCGGCACGGGAATGGTGCTGGCGCAATTGGAAATCCCGATCGGCACTGTCCAGCATCTGGCGGACTTGTGCCGGCGTGAAGGGATTCCGCTTACGCTCGATCCTGCGCCCGCACAGACTTTGCCGGCGAGGGATGAAGTGACGCGACTGCTTGCGTCTCGCCGGGCGGCGTCGTCGAAGCACATTGAAGGTTTCAAAAGAGAGCAACCATGATTCGAGCACGTTTTAGTTTGGCAGGGGCCGTCCTGCCCCTGGCTGTTTGTTGTTTCATTGCGCCCGCGAAGGCGCAGGACTCCCGCTACGCCCCGCGGGGAGCGTCCCAGCAGTTTTCCGCACCCGACTGCTACACCGAGCGCGGCGCCTGGGAAGGGGGGTCCCAGCCCTGTACAGGGAAGAACATCGATGACTGGCTCAAGGATCTCGAGCATTGGCGCACCGAGCGGAGAATACGTATTGGCTACAATTCGCAACGGTATCAATTACCTGCCTTCAAATGGACGCAATCCGCGTTTATGCAGCCGCAGATGATGGTTCACGACCGATACTTCTATGATCCGGTAGCGGGCAAATACACCGTCGACCGCTACCTTGATGATCTGGAGAAACGATACGGCGGCATCGATGCCGTGCTGATCTGGCCGACCTATCCCAACATGGGCATCGACAATCGCAACCAGCACGACATGATCCGTTCCATGCCCGGCGGCATTCCCGGGGTGCGCAAAATGGTGGAGGATTTCCATCGGCGCGGTGTGCACGTCCTGTTTCCCATGATGATGTGGGACCAGGGGACGCGCGATCCAGGTATGCCGTGGCCCCAGGCCATCGCCGAGACGATGAAAGAGATTGGCGCCGACGGCGTCAATGGCGATACACAAGATGGAGTACCGCTGGCGTTTTCGGAGGCGGCGGATGCGACTGGTCATCCGCTGGTTTTCGAGCCCGAGGGGAGCCCCAGCGATGAGGCACTGGCCTGGAATGTGCTCACCTGGGGTCAATACAAATTCGGCTTCGTGCCCCTGGTCGACAAGTACCGCTGGCTGGAGCCGCTGCACCAGGTCAATATCTCCGACCGCTGGAATCGTGACAAGACCGACGACTTGCAGTTCGCGTTCTTCAACGGCGAGGGATGGGAGAGCTGGGAAAATATCTGGGGCATTTGGAACGGCATCACTCCCCGCGATAGTGAAGCAACGCGGCGGGTGGCCACCATCGAACGTGCCGCGGCTCCGTTTTTCAGCAGCAAGCAATGGCGCCCGCTCTACCCGACGCACCGCTATGGCATTTTCGCCAGCCAATGGCCCCAGGGCTCGCAGACGGTATGGACGATCGTCAATCGAAATGAATACGACGTAGCCGGGCGGCAGCTCTCGGTTCTGTACGCCGCCGGAACCCGGTATTACGATCTCTATCACGGTGTCGAGTTAACCCCTGAGCATGACGGGGATCACGCAGTCCTGAGTTTTCCCATCGAAGCGCATGGATACGGTGCATTGCTGGCCACTGCCGGCGAGCCCGGCCCTGAATTCGCTCGCCTCATGGAGAAAATGAAGCCAATGACCGCGAAGCCTCTGGCCAGCTACTCGCATGAGTGGATGCCGCTTCTACAGCAATTGGTCGATATCCCGAAGGTCGAAGCCGGCCAAGGCGGCACCGGACGGCATGACCAGCATCTCCGCGGGAGACTTTGTGTTCAAGGTGGAAGGCATAGAAATCGAGGGCTTTAACGAAGCAGGCGTGGATGTGCAGTATCCCTGGGAAGACACACCGCGCCGCTATCATGAGCACCCGATGCACATCGAGTCGTTTTACATGGATACCTACCCGGTAACCAATGCAGAGTTCAAAAAGTTCGTTGACGATGCGCATTATCATCCGGCGGACGATCTGAACTTTCTCAAGGACTGGACGGGCGGTAACTATCCCGACGGCTGGGCAGACAAACCCGTCACCTGGGTGTCGATCGAAGATGCGCGCGCCTTTGCCAAATGGGCCGGCAAACGGCTGCCGCATGAGTGGGAATGGCAATACGCCGCCCAGGGCTCCGGCAAAGGAAAGGATGGCCGTCTCTACCCGTGGGGCGATAGCTGGGATGCAAGCCGCGTTCCGGTTGCCGATCACGGCCGCACGATGCGCGGCCCCGATGTCGTGAGCGCCCATCCAACCGGAGCCAGTCCAGACGGAGTCATGGACATGGTCGGCAATGTATGGCAGTGGACGGATGAGTATGTCGACGAGCATACCCGCGGCGGCATCCTGCGCGGCGGAAGCTATTATCAGCCTATGGGGTCGGTCTGGTATTTTCCCCAGGCTTACCGTAACGATCAACACGGCAAGCTATTGATGATGGCGCCCAGCTACGATCGTTCCGGCGCACTGGGCTTCCGGTGTGTGAAGGACGCCGAATGAAAAGGGAGGCCGGAGTTGGAGGGCAGACTCTGGCCGAGGATTTCAGCGGTTACGTACTAAACACGGCTGCTGGGGACGGAAGCGACTTGTCGCAGGGAATCGCCGTCGCCGGCTTGTATTTCGCGAAGCCTTTACCGAGGCGCTATGGTGTTTTGCCGGTATGTCCGGGATCAAGTTCATTCAAGGAAAGGACAGCGATTCATCGGCGGATTTGGGGTTTCACTGAATAGCGTTCTTTTCACTTATAGGTAGCGCTCTTTGTGTCAATGGACTCGCGGTACCAAGAATCTCGTTTTAGAGGAAAGCTCTGGATTAATACCGCGAGGTGCGGATCAGTGTTTGACGATAGCTTGCCAAGGTAGAAGCGAACGGTCTGAGAGGTTTCCTAATTGGTTTGGCGCCGAATCAACTCTGGGTCAGACGAAGGCGTCGAAGGAGCGGCGTCGATCATCTTACGATCCAGATCAGCGGCCCCGATCCGCGCTCCATCGTCGGTTGCTATCACCACCCGCACCCGCTTGGTTTCGCGTGGAACGCGGATGGTGACAGCCAACGTAGTCTCATCCTTAGCAAGTTGAGCCGGATCCTGAGTACCGGCGGTCCAAGCCAGTCGTTCCACCTTCGACGAGAGAATGTCGCCATTCGCTCTCAGGCTGGCTGTCGCCAGATGAAGCTGAGTCGTGCTCTTGCCGTCCTGCATCGGCTCCCAATCGAGGTTCTTCCCCTTCAGGAGTAACGTCAAACCTGCCGTCAGGGAATCGGGGTGCCGGACGACGCTGGATACTTCTACGTCCAATGCGGCGAAAGCGATCACAGATCGGGCCGCCTCCGCCATATTCGTAATCGTCTTTTGTCTAGGGTCGCTGGGCACACTCTCATCCGGTGCGAAGTACCCGGCCTTCGTGACCACCCGGAAATCAGGGTTGCCAAGCGTCACTCGAATCCGACGGAACCTACCACTCATATCGTCGTCGTGGGGTGTGTAAGTCAAGGTGTAGTATTCCGACCCCAGTTGCAGCGAACGGTCGATCTTGGTATCAATATGTCCACCGGTTTCATTTGCGAACACGCCGAAGCTCACTCCCCAGCGAAAGGGCCATCGTTGCCGATCTCAGAGTTCGCATCTATGGTGCTTATCGAATTCAAACCTTGAGCTTTCAGGCCCTGATAAATCACAAAAAGGCTGATCCTCGCATCCACGAGCATGTTGGTGGTTGCGTGGACATACCGATGGATCTGGTCCTTGGCAGAAAGCGGCAAGGAGCTTGTATTCAGGCTGGGACCTCCAGCTCCTACCCAAACGATATTCTTCCGCCCGGGCACACCCTTGTTTTGCAGAGCGATCTGCTGCAGTGCATCGATCGATTGGCCAAACCGTTCTCCAAGGGAGGAGCCACTCATCTCTTTGTAGGGCAAGACCGCAGACACATGCTTTAAAGCGAATAGAAGATCTTCTTTGTTTTGTGTATAGCTCTGAACCAGGTCCAGAGATTGATTGCCGATCACGATCATTTCCGCTGGAGATGTCAACCGTGCGGGCTGTGTCTCCAGGTACTTCTCCATTGAGTAACGAATAAACGCAAACTCCTGAAAGTTCGAGTTCAGTAGATCGAGCACGAAGATGGTCAGGGGAGCCGTGGGTTGCACATCAGCGCTTGCGTGATTTGCCACCGTGTGCGCCTCTGGAGGCTCGAAGGAAAAGATACGCTGTGGTTGCTTATCGTCGGTAATGGTGAAGTCACTCTTTGTGAGTCCGCTCACAACCGGACGGCCATCCTTGTCGAGCACCGTGACATCGAGAAAGACCAGACGCGACGTCACCCGAAGGGTGGGAACACTTGAGGCGGGAAGATTGGATGGCGGAGCATTGGAGACCGGAACAGCGGATGCCTTGACATCGGCTGGCGTCAATTGTTTCTGGGCAACGTGCGCTTGAACAGGGATCGCAACTTTGTCTTTCTCCGCACGCGGCACCGTATAGCCGCGCCGCGCCTGCACTTCGAGACCCTGGCGATCCACTTTTACCATGAGTCGATGCCAGGAGCCATCCGGCTTCACGCCGTTGACGGGCAACTCCAGCACATAGACATATGCGGGCGATTCGATGAGAAGCCTGAATCCCGCGTCCAGATCGTTGTTATTGTGAAAGAACGTTCCCCCGGTGCCATTGGAGAGTTCCGCCATCGGATCCGCCGCTAGCCTCATCTCTGCACGACGATATTCCTGGTTGAGACCACCCGCGCCTGGGCTGAGATCGCTGGCGCTCAGCTGGCTTGTGAACAAGCCGCGCGCATCGATGGCGCTCACGACCACGTTCGATTGCGCTGCGAGTTCCACAATCTGCGAACCCGCCCTTAACGAGTCCGGCTCGAAATAGAAATCCAGGCGAGACAAGGACCAGCGTCCGCTGCCCAGGAAGCTTGGCCATTCTACGCACAATCTCGGCAATGACAGCATAAGTCTGCTGCGTGTCCGTATGGCCAAGAGCCATAGCATGCCGGGCCGAAGATTCCACCTGGTTCACTGCAATCGTAAAACCGGCATTGCCTGCCATCTGAATGGCCGGGTTGCAATTAGTCATCCGTTTAACGGCGTCCTGTATGGCGGCGCTGTCATGTTTATCTTCGATTAGCTCGGCCTGGTAGTAGTCAATCTCCCCACATGCCTTGGTATCGGGTTGATTGATCCTATGCGGCTGAATACTGAGCATCGCGCTCTTTAACTCGCCGGCCTCCCTGGTCAGGCCGCTGTTGGTTATGCCAGAGACTGAAATGACTGCGGCCATGCCGGACCCCGTAAGGGCCTCGGCCAGCACACCGGAGGCAGCCTTCTTCGCTAGCCCCAGCTCTTCAGCGCTGAGGTGCAGGTCATCGAAGAGGAAGACCATGAAGCGCTCCGGCACGGGAGACGAGGCCGTTCCGGAGTGGACGAGTGGCGTTCCTTGCCTGATTACCAGCGTTCGCATCTTGGGAACTGGTGTTAGAGAGTAAATCCAGAGACGGGACGTGGCTTGCCATCGTCAAAGACCTCAAAGTCTTCCTTTGTCAGGTTGCCGACTGCGCGACCCTGGGTGTCGCGAACCACGACCGGGACCAGTACCCGGTTAACATTCACTTGCACCCTGGAGGTTTTTTCCTGAGTTTGCTGTGGCTGCCCGACCGCGCAGCGGATGCAGGCAAAGACTACGAGGCAACTTATGACGAATGGGTGAAGCAATCGCGGTCCCGTATTCATCCTGCTTCATTCGGGCATGGCATCGAGCCCGCTCCAGTGTGCGACCGCCATGATACGCCGTGGGGGCGTAGCGGCAGTCGTTGGTCGAAGGCAGCTACGGATACTCGGCCTAATCAAGTTCCAGCTTAGTCCGCAGGAAGCTTCGCCGAAGCTTGCTCGCCGAAATATCCGGAAGGCACAACGTTCCTGTTAGGCTAAACGAGGCTACGACGAACGGCACGAACCGTTTCATGGCCGATTTCCTGCCACATGCTCGATAGACGGCGCAGAATCGGTAATAGACCCCGTCCGCAGCTACTTGCCGGCGCATGCGCCATGCGGCAAATTGCTTAAAGGATCGTATTCAGTACATGGTTACCGGCCTTCCCAAGGAAGTGTCTGAGGCAGCTGGGCTATGGAGGGCATTCGACAGTCTAAACGAGTTGCAGATGACCGTGGCCAGATGGGCCGATCGACCCCTCGACTCATAAATCTCTCAGCGAGTCGTGTGGTGGAATTGCTAACCACATGGCAGGCGTGCAGTGGTAAGGCGTATCGGTTCGACCGGTTCTATCTGTGCCCTGTCTATCGAGACGCCATACATTGCTAGAAAATGAACGGGGCAAGCGCTTTAACTTTTTGGCAATACTGCAGGTATTCCTCGCCGAAGCTCTGCACCATAAACCGCTCTTCAGCCCGGGTCTTTAGCCAAAAGGAAAGCCCGCAAATCAGAACGCCGACAAAACAACGCATCCCGCCTCGCTGGAGCGCCGAGCCGAGCATCCCCAACAGGATGCCGCTGTAAATGGGGTGCCGGACGATGCGATAGGGACCCGTCCGCACGAGGGTGTGATTTTCCTTTACTGTGACACGGTTGCTCCAATTGCTGCCGAGTATGAGCCGGGCCCAGATGCTGAAGGCAACACCTATCAGCACGACCAGAAGGCCCGAGAGCACGATGGGTAGAGTCATCGAGAATAACTGACGGTCGAGCCACGGAATCGCACTCTGTTGGCAAAGATCATATACACGCCGACCAAGAGGATGGCAGTGTAGAGAAGCTGCAAGGCACTGGATTGGCTCTGAACGGTTCGCTTGGTACGCAGGGCGCTCACTACCCACACGAGGACAAGAACCAACCTAGAAACGATGCCGACTGACGAAGCTGTTCAATCAGAGCTGCTCGATTCATAGCATCCTCCTTGGTCGGTTGTAAGCAGGCCGGGCTTGCGTCGGTGGCTACTATTGGAGTTGCTGATAGTAGAGCCCCCTTCCAGCAATTTCGTTCCGTTTACTCGTATCGCAACGCCGCCTATCGGATCGATCCGCATGGCGCGTGTGGTCAGTTTTCAGTCGGGATTCTTGCCGCCTCATCCACAACTAGTACGGTTACGTTCTCTTTACGACTTTCGATTCTCAGCCCCAACTGATCTTCCAGAACCCTCTGCCACGACGTGAACATATCAGTGCCCAGCTCAGGGCGGGTGTCCACATTGAAGTCAAAGATACCGGGAAGCCCTGTCTTATCCAGCACGGAAATCGGGGACGCACTTGCTCTAACGGGTTCGGCTGGATTCTCTGGAGCCGGTATGGATAACTGTACGGCGAGCAGGTCCGCGAACTGGCGCAAATCACCGTGAAAATGAAATCCGGCTCCTGCCGTCGGGGTTTCTCCATCGCTGATCGGATGAATTTTGGGGCCCGACTTGCCGATCACCAACTCGTACACACGCATCTCTCGCATCTCGCGGTGCTCTGTCAGTTTGAATCGCTCGGCAACCAGGCTTCGCAGCATCAGGGCATGTTGCTCCCTGGTGCCGACTCCTGCTGATCTTGCGTCGATATCGTATTCGTTCTTGCCAAGCCAGCTTGGGCCCAATACCTGATTCAGTTGCAGCTGGTAAGCCTCTGCTATCAAACGCTGCAGGGTGACATTTCTGGCTATGACCCCGGTAGGCGAGTATGAAAGTTGATTGTTAAAGTCCGGCCCGACGAGGTGTTGGCTCTGCTTGACGGAAGAGACGTCAAACGCCGGTGCCGTTGTTGAGGCTTGGCCGAAGGCGGCGGAACTCGAAAGCGCGAAAGAAACTAGGATGGACAGGACGCGCATGGCCTTCAGCCTATTCGCCAAAAGGCGAATCGGCAAATTGCGGGAGAAGACGGTTTCCAGCTTTGATTCTTGGTCCATCCTTTAAAAGCTGATGTTGGGCTGCGCCCTTCATTTTCGGCCCACGTACGCTGAGGCGAGGGGCACCCGTCCTGTTCCTTCGGGTTTGGTGCGGGTTTGAGAAATACTGCAGATCGCTCTTCCCGGGATTTCCTGTCGAGGGTTACGCTTCGGTCATGGGTGCGCGAACGCGTAGTAGCCGGAGCGACTCGCAATGCGGGCTCGAGGAACTTGACATCGAAGAGCAATTCGATGGAAGGACCCATCCGGCGTAAGCCCGGATGGCTTATAGACGAGGAAGTACTGGTTGCGCTGCTCTGCTTCCATCATCTTAAGATCGTTCCTAATCTCTTCACGGCGCGGATGAATGAACAGGCGACCACCCGTTTGATGGGCCAAATCGGTCATCGTCTTGTACCCCTCAGAACTATGAAAACTCCGGCTGCTGTCGAAAATGTAAATGGCAACATGCCCACGCTGGCACATGTCTACGGCTTCACGGAGGTACGCGTGACTAGCATTGTCCTCACCATCAGTAAAGAGAAGGATGAAGTTACCGGTGGATTCCGACTGGTTGATCCACTGATCGCGGCAGGTAGTGTAGAGCGAATCAAATATCGCCGTGAGCGGGGCGTAGCGATTTGGCCGTGGTCCAACCGCGGCCGATCCGGCCGCGATGGCCGGATCGAGGTCGGTCCAACTCTGTGTCAGTAACGTCTCGGTGTCAAATTGCATGACAAAAGCCTGATCAACACCTTTGCGAAGGAGCTGCGAAGCGTATGTCTCAATGATTGACCGGTCAAACTCCACTTCTTTGAGCACAGAGTCGCTAATGTCGAAAAGGAAGCCCGCACGGATTGGAAGGTCGTGAAGAGCCTGCAGTGTCATGATGTTGGTTTGGACTTTGCCGTTGTCGGAGAGTTGCAGATCACCAATGGTCAGTTGGGTAAGGGGCTTGCCAGATTGATCCGAAGCGTGAAATCGAAGAGATATTTCATCAACAGGAACGCGAAACGTATACGGTTGGGCATGCGTTTGAACCGATTGCGCGAAACAGGACGTAAATAAAAACACGGTCCCGATCAGGCCGCCAAAAGCAGCGCGCTGACGGATAATATTTCTGTCTGCCGGCCGCATCACGTTGCCATTCACGGTTTAGTGATCAATCTACTCCAATACCGGTCTCCCGTTCACGAACAAATCCTTGTAGGTTCCAATAGGCCTTCGACGGCCAAGTTGCAAGTCCCTCATTCTTCGAGGTCGGTTTCTCAGCAGGTTTGCGTTCTTTACGCCTCCGAGAGCCGCCTAGGCAGAGGTATTGATGAGACTCCCCTTACCTTGTCCGTTCTCCACCAGGAAGTTGGCTAGATCGTGCTGTGCGCTATCCTGCGGCGCGCCCTGGACACCGCCGGCGTTGAGCGAGTCGGATATTTTCCCAATCAGGGAATCGAGGGCGCTTCCAGCCTGGGGGGCGGCGCCGGAGGAGGTGTCCTTCGTCTGCAAATCTCCCTGAACCTTGCTGACGTCTGCCTTGGCTGCGGAGGTATCTCCAGAAGCCAAGTCTTTGAGCAGGGAGGCCAAGTCGTTGCCCAGGCCGTTCGATAAAGCAGGATCAGCCTGCGCCTTCAGATCTGCGTTGGACCCACCAGGGCCGCTCTTTGCTCCGGAATCGTCTTCTGGCGTGTGCGCCTCCTTGGGGGTGTCACGCGAGTCGCCAGATGTGTCGCGGTCTCGATCGGTCGTGACTGCGGCAATCGGAGTGACACCCGTCAATTCCGATGTGAGCGAGTTATCGAAGTTTAAGGGAAAGGAAATATCGGCGATGGACAAGGTAGCCTTCCACAACCTGGGCGATCTTGAATTCTTGCAGGTCAAGGTTCTATCGGCAGCGGGGCAGAAAGCGTTCAGGGGAACGTCGCTTTTTCTGCAAACTCCGGCACGCCGGGTTGACCGGGAACACCTGTTTCCCACCTTGTCCCGGCTCCTGGAAGCTGCTTTTATCGAAAGATAGGCTGCCACTCGTTGTCTAATCAGTGACTTGCAACCTACGGCTGCGACCAGCGTTCCGTTGGGTGCATCCACCACACAACGGCTGGTTCGCGTGCTCCCAGGTGGAGTTGCAGGGCAACTCGTTGGTAATCTGACATGAGAAGGCTTTCTGGGTTGGGCAAGCCCGGCCGCTAGATCAACACCAGAGCATGGGGACCATCACTCGGGATGTTCTCCTTCACGACTCAGGATCAGGAAGGGAAAGCTGATGGAGCAAGCAAGAGGATCGCTGCTGCAACTCGTTGCCCGTGCAGAACGGGCACAGAACGAGCCGGGCCTCTTTTCCAGCGAATCTGTGCTCGACGTTCTCAAGTTGATTCTTGCCGGATCTCCGTTGCCGGAAGTGCTCGCGATCATTGCTCAATTGGTCGAATCCCAGGGCGAAGGCATGTTGTGCACGATTTGGCTTCCGGATGGAGATGAAAGGCAGATCCATTGCATAGCCGCTCCCAGCCTGCCGGGGTTCAGCGCTCACGTAGGACCGATGTTCGTAAGTCCTAAAGGCGCATCGTGCGGCACCGCTGTCTATCGGCGGGAGCCGGTGTATGTGACCGACATCCTGAGCGACGCGCTCTGGGATGATTACCGGGACTCCATGTCACCGTATGGCATCCGTGCCGTGTGGTCGCGACCCTTGTTCTCGGGCGAAGGGAAAGTGCTGGGCACATTCGCCATTCTGTATCGCGAGGTCCGAGGCCCGGGTGCAGCGGACCTTCAGTTGATCGAGAGCGCCAGCCACATTGCTGGCATCGCGATTGAACGCCACATGAGCGAACAAAAGCTGCGGCAGGAACGCGACCGGCTGAGCTTGCTGCTCAAAATCACCAACAGCATGACATCTAAGCTGGACCTTGGCCATCTGCTGGAGACCCTCTCCACGAATTTGCTGAGCGTCACGCGGTGTGATTTTTGCGCGTTGCTCCTGCCCCATGCGGATGGGAATCATTTGCGCATGACGGTCCTGTACAACCCGGAGGGTCGAGGCGCCATTCGCGATGGCACAACGGTTCCGATCAAGGGAACGGCTTGTGGTAAAGCTTTCCGGTCGGGCAAGAATCAGCGTATCGATAGGCTCGAAGACCTGAGGCACGACCCTGAGACCTTCGGCAATCCCGAAGCGCGGCCATTCTTTGATCGAGCGCTGGCCGAGGGGTTGATCTCCGGCTGCGAACTACCGCTGATCGGCCGAAAAGGCGTAATCGGTGTTTTAGTTGCGTTCAGCCGCTCGGAGAGGGCTTTCCGCGAGGATGAGTTTGTGTTTCTGGAACAAGTGGCCTTACAGGTCGCCATTGCGGTTGAGAATGCTTTGGACTTTGGAAAGGCAACGGAAGACCGGGTTGGAGAAACGAAACGGAGACTCTACCTGGAGGAAGAAATTCGTGCCGAGTTCGGAGCCATTGTCGGCGACAGCCCGGCTTTGAACTCGGCCTTGCACATGGTGTCGGTTGTTTCGCCTACGGATTCGAGCGTGCTGATCCTGGGCGAGACGGGGACCGGTAAGGAACTGATTGCGCGCGCCATCCACAATCTCAGCAGCCGGCGGGAACGGGCTTTCGTTAAATTGAATTGCGCGGCGATCCCGCTTGGGCTGCTCGAGAGCGAGTTGTTTGGGCACGAAAGGGGAGCATTCACCGGAGCCATTGCGCAGAAAACGGGACGCTTCGAACTTGCGCACAAAGGCACCCTCTTCCTGGATGAAGTCGGAGACATCCCTCTGGAACTTCAGGCAAAACTACTGCGGGTGCTGCAGGAACAGGAATTCGAGAGACTCGGCAGCAACCGGACGCACAAGGTAGACGTGCGCATGATCGCGGCGACTCATCGTGATTTAGCCGCGATGGTAAAGCAGGGAATATTTCGTGAAGATCTGTACTATCGGCTGAAAGTCTTTCCGATCAACGTTCCGCCCTTACGGCAACGCAGGGAAGATATTCCGAAACTGGTCCACCATTTCACAGAGCTTTACGCGCGACGAATGAACAAGAAGATCGACGAGATCCCTGCCGAGACCATGGATGCGCTGGTGCGATATGGCTGGCCTGGGAATGTTCGGGAATTGCAGAATTTTATCGAACGGGCTGTCATTCTTTCTCCTCACACGGTATTACGAGCGCCGACTTCCGAATTGGAGCCCTTCAGCGCTCACAAGGGAACAACCATGCCCATCACTGGGCTCGAGGAAGTGGAGCGAGACCATATTGTCCTTGCGCTGGAAGCGAGCAATTGGATCGTGGGCGGCCGCAATGGCGCCGCAGAGCGCCTGGGCATGAAGCGGACATCGTTGCTTTACAAGATGCGGAAGCTTCGGATAAACCGTCCCGTCTCCGTCCAGGAACGGGGGACGGTCGAGAGCCGTGTGCGCTAAGCCCGGCTCGGATGCCCGGCTTACGGCGACAATCTCGCGACCGCGGCCCGTCAGTGACGGTCCCCGGTCACAAGTCCGTCACTGACCAGGCACCGCCGCCAGACTCCCAGCATGACCCAACGTTCGGCGGCAGAGGCTCTTAGGCCAAAGGTTTCTTGTTCCAACGAGATCTTTCCATCGATGGCAGGTGGCGTGCATTGGGGTTTGGATATGCAGACGAATGGTAACGAAACACTTTCTTCAGCCCATACCAACGACGCCGGCAGGGTGGAAGACTACGACATGGTGATCCTCGGAGGAGGTACGGGATCGACGGTTGCCGCCTGGACATTTGCGGGCCAGGGACAGCGCGTTGTGGTGATCGAGCGCAAGTACATCGGTGGATCCTGCCCGAACATCGCCTGCCTGCCGAGTAAGAACGTTCTTCACAGCGCGAGGGTAGCGTCTTATTTTCGTCGAGGCGAAGAGTTCGGCATGGCCGTGGACGGCCTGCGCGTGGACATGGCGGCAGTGCGCGCCCGCAAGCGCGCGATGGTAGCGGGCTTGAACGAGATGTACCTGGAGAACTACAAGCAGACGGGTGCGGAATTGATTTTCGGAACCGGACGCTTCATCGGCCCGAAGACTCTGGAAGCCGCACTCCCCGGGGGCAGGATTCGGCGCTTCCGCGGAACCAATGTGATCGTCAGCACGGGTACGCGGGCGGCATTGGATGCAGTGCCTGGCCTGGCGGATGCGCAGCCACTCACGCATATCGAGGCACTTGAATTGGATCGGCTTCCGGAGCACCTTATTGTGCTCGGCGGCGGCTACGTCGGCCTGGAATTTTCGCAGGCGATGCGCCGGTTCGGCAGCAAGGTTACCGTCATCCATCGCCATGACCGTTTGCTGAATAAGGAGGACGATGACGTGTCAGAAGCTCTCGGCAGCTTATTCAAGGACGAGGGCATCGATACGGTCTTGAACGCACAGGTGAAACGGATTTCCGGGAAATCAGGCGATTCCGTGGCGGTTGCTTTTGAACAAAAGGGGCGAGAAAAGGTTCTCGTGGGCACCCATTTGCTGGTCGCGACAGGACGGCAGCCAAACACGGAGAACCTCGGACTGGAGTTGGCTGGCATTGAACTGACCGATCGTGGTTATCTCAAGGTCAACGAACGGCTGCAGACGACTGCGCCCGGCGTTTGGGCGATCGGCGAGGTAGCGGGAAGCCCTCAGTTCACTCACGTGAGCGTTGACGATTTCCGCGTGGTTCGTGACAACCTCGCTGGCGGCAACCTCGTGACGACGGGCAGGCTCATCCCTTATACCCTCTTTACCGATCCGGAACTTGCACGCGTAGGCCTGAATGAGAAGGAAGCCAACGCCCGAGGAATCCACTACCGCTTGTTCAAGATCCCCATGACACAGGTGCTTCGAGCCCGCACCGTCTCTGAAACACGCGGATTCCTGAAGGCGCTGGTAGAAGTAAACGGCGATCGCATTCTTGGCTTCACCGTTTTTGCTGTCGATGGTGGAGAGATCATGGCTTCGGTACAGACTGCGATGATCGCCGGATTGCCGTATATCGCACTCCGCGACGCGATTTGGGCACACCCTACGCTTGTCGAGGGGCTAAGCCCGTTGTTCTCGTCCGCGCCTTTGCTGTCGGCAGGTGTCGATGCACAATTTGCTGATCGTCTTCAGTATCAGATCGTTGACTAAAGGATTTTCTTCGCAAAGCCCGGGCTAGCAAACTATACAAAGTGAGGGGTTTTATGAGTTCTGTTCTTTCCCAGTTGGCTGTACCTGTGACATCCGTGCATAAGATCGAAGCCGATGGAGTCGAGATGTTCTACCGTGAGGCAGGCGACCCGAGTGCGCCAGTGGTGCTCTTGCTGCACGGATTTCCTACGTCGTCGTTCATGTTCCGCGAACTCATTCCGCGCCTGGCGGACCAGTTTCGTGTGATCGCGCCGGACCTGCCCGGCTTTGGATTTACCGAAGTACCAGAGAAGCGAAAATATGCCTATTCTTTCGACGGGCTGGCGCACACGCTTGAGGCCTTCACAAATGCGCTCGGCCTCAACCGCTACGCGATCTATGTTTTCGACTACGGGGCGCCCACGGGCTTCCGCCTGGCGATGGCTCATCCGGAACGGGTGACGGCTATCGTTTCGCAGAACGGTAACGCCTACGAAGAAGGTCTGGCCGATGCGTGGGCGCCGATTCGCAAATATTGGTCAGAGCCGAACGCAGAAAACCGCGAAGTGATTGGGAAGAATATCCTGAACCTCGAAGGAACGCGCTGGCAATACACGCATGGTGTGGCGCATCCGGAAAGTGTTGCGCCAGAGTCCTACACGTTAGATGCCGCGCTGCTGGAACGCCCGGGGAACAGAGACATTCAGCTCGATTTGTTTTTGGATTACGCGTCCAATGTGAAGCTCTATCCCAAATTTCAGGAGTATTTCCGCAAGTGGAAGCCGCCGTTGCTGGCGATCTGGGGTAAGAACGATCCCTTCTTTATTCCCGCAGGAGCGGAGGCATATCGGAATGACCTGCCGAAGGCGAAGGTCCAGTTTCTGGATACGGGACATTTTGCTACGGAGACCCACTTCGTAGAGATTGCCGCTGCTATGAGAGAGTTTCTTGAGTCGGCCGGTGCGGGGCGCCGGGCAGGTAAGGCGGCTCCGCGGTGAATGCCTCTCCGCGCAATGGTACGGTCGTTCTGGTGCACGGAGCCTGGGCCGATGGGTCTTGTTGGAGTAACGTGATTCTGCCGTTACGACGCCATGGGCTCAGCGTCACCGCCGCGCCCATCCCGCTCACCTCTCTCATCGAAGACGCGGTCGCGCTTCGACGGGTGATCGAAAGGACCACCGGCCCGGTCATCCTGGTAGGACACGCGTATGCGGGCGCGGTGATCGCCGCGGCCCATGACGATCGGGTGAAGTCGCTGGTGTACATTGCGGCCCTAGCGCCCGACGAAGGGGAAACGGTGGCAGATGTTTTCTATCGGACTGCTCCGCATCCTAAAGCTCCCAAGCTTGCCCCGGATGAGGATGGACTGATTTGGATGCCGGAGGAGGGTTTCGGCTGTGCCGTCGCTCACCAGGCATCGCCGGATCAAGTCGCGATTATGGCCGCGGTGCAGCGGCCCATCGCGGTGCAATGTATTCAGGAAAAAGCTCCCACGCCTGCTTGGAAAACGACCCCCTCGTGGTATTTCGTCGCCGAAGAGGATCGCATGATTCACCCGGAGACCCAGCGTTTCATGGCTGGTCGGATGGGCGCCGACATTCGCTCACACAGGGTAGACCACACGCCTATGTACACGGCGCCGGAGCTCATCGTGGATGTGATTCTGGAAGCCGCCCGATGAATTCAGTCTTGGATGAACTTGGCCGCGGTCTCGTGAAGACCCTGATTCTTTGTCAGGCAGGTCCGGCACAGACACCCGCTCGTTCCTGAGCCGGGGACCGGCATTGTGTGCGGAAGGTCGGAGCACCAGCAGTCATGCCCTGGATTGCAGGATATGGGTGAGTTGCACTGTGAGCAGAATGCGTCCATGATTGATGCTTTTAGTGTAAATCCGCGGCCGCCGACGGATATTTCTTTTGACCAGCGAACCTCAATATTGATCGCGTATACCGGAGCGGCTAGTGCGGAGCTGTGGTGACGATAATCAGCGCCATGTAGGCTAAAGCCAGCAAGCCTCCTGCAAGGAACTTCCCCCAGTCCTTCATGGCAGGGCGCGACTGAAGGAAGCCAGCCATGCAAGCAAGGATAAGCAGGAAATGCCCCACGCCGCCAACCAGCACCATCAGGGTCTCGGGTCGGCTCACACGGCCCGTGTGCACGAGAGACCAAAACAGTCCTGCCCCTGCCTGCATGAGATGGGTTACGAACAAACTAAGGCAGTTCCAAGCTGCCGACACGATGACCCCAGCGCCATATCCCCACGCGCTGTTTCGCCGGGTGAGCACGATGACAGCCACATAAATCAGCGCCTGGAACGAGTGTAGAAGGCGAAGTTGTGGAACAAACGCGGCGGAAACCGTCAGCGCTAAAAGGAAGACCCCAACTCCTGTAAGAATCGATACCCGTATCCAGCGGGCCCCACTTACCGGGTTTGAACTCATGCCGTTCTCTACGGAGAAGGCGATTAAAAAGTTCCAACACGCGCAGGAGCTGACGAGGGTGTCGCAGGTTTGTACATCAGTATCCAAGAGACTTTGCGCAGCGGCGGCGCGCGTCAGAATTGCCCGCTAAAGGATGTTTCTTTTTGACCGATAACATCCATATCTTATTGGGTTAAGCCTGCATTGGATACATTTGGAAACCTCGATTCACCCGGAGCGGCCCATTGGCCGCCTCTTGGCGACACTCCGCCTTTCGCCGAAATCGATGTGCTATGGATTACGGCGGGTCTTGGCTGCGATGGCGATACGATCTCGATGACTGCTGCTACCCAGCCCAGCCTCGAGGATATTCTTCTGGGCGGCATACCCTGGATTCCCAAAGTAAATCTCCACAATCCATGTCTGGCGTATCAAAACGGCGAAGACTTCTTGAAGCCATTTCATCGGGCCGCCGCCGGCGAGCTGTCGCCGTTCATCCTGGTGATCGAAGGATCCATTCCCAACGAAAACAATAAAGCTGAGGGCTACTGGGCGTCGTTTGGCACGGATCAGAAAACCGGCCAGCCTATCCTTACCTGCGATTGGATCGATCGCCTGGCGCCCAAGGCGTGGGCCGTCATGGCTGCCGGCACCTGTGCCACCTATGGCGGCATTCATGCGATGGAGGGAAATCCGACCGGATGCATGGGCCTCCCCGATTATCTGGGCTGGCAGTGGAGATCGAAGGCGGATATTCCCATCGTCTGCGTTCCCGGGTGTCCGGTTCAGCCCGATAATTTTATGGAGACCTTGCTCTATTTGCTTCACATGGCGACCGGGAAAGCGCCCATGATCCCACTGGACGAATGTCTTCGTCCCACCTGGCTGTTTGGTCAAACGGTCCATGAAGGGTGTGACCGGGGTGGCTACTATGAACAGGCCGAATTCGCCACCAGGTATGGCGAAATTCAATGCATCGTAAAGTTGGGCTGCTGGGGACCGGTTGTTCAGTGCAACGTAGGGAAACGTGGTTGGATGGCGGGTATAGGCGGGTGCCCGAATGTCGGTGGCATTTGTATTGGTTGCACCATGCCCGGGTTTCCCGATAAATTTATGCCCTTCATGAACCAGCCTCCTGGCTCATTGCTTTCCGCCAGCGCAGTGGCCACCTACGGAAAAGCCATTCACGCTCTTCGCAAGTTTACCCAGGGCTCACTCAATAAAGAGCCGAGTTGGCGGCATCGATGAGCGGCGGAACAAACGCAACGTAGTATCCCGGCGAAGTTGTGAGCTGTGAAATTTCGGAGCGTGAAAGTCCACGAGGGCTCGGCTTGCAGCAAGAATTAAATTCACTCTCGCAGTCGGATCCATCGGCTCTCGAACTGGCGAGTATCGAGGCCACGCTCCAAGCGCTGGCCGAGGTGTCGTGCCCGAGCGATCCATCAAGTCCAGCCCCCTCCGCCGGCCAAGCTAAACGCTTCGGATCCACTGAGCGAGGAATTCAAGTATCGCTCACTGGTCGACCGTCTGCCTGCGGTGGTTTTCATGGCTTCTCTGGACGGCGGCATAGGCGATGCCTACGTGAGTCCCCAGGTCGAAGCAACGCTTGGATACACGCAAGACGAATGGCTGGAAGACCCGATACGCTGGTACCAGCACATCCATCCCGACGACAAGGAGAGATGGAGCGTCGAAGCGGCTGAGATGTTTTCCCTGGGGACACCCCTGAAATCTGTTTACCGGGTGATCGCACGTGATGGCAGGGTAGTGTGGTTTCAATGCGAAGCCAGCCTGTTCCGAAGGGAAGACGGCGCGGCCTTATGCGATTCATGGAGTAGGTTTTGACATCACGAACTTGAAGGAAAGCGAACGGGCTTTATCGGAGAAGAATAAGCAGCTCGAGTTACTAAGAGACATTGCTACCAACCGCTAACCAGGCGACCAGCGTTGCCGAGGCAATGCAATTCGCGGTAGAGCGGGTGTGTGAGTTTACTGGCTGGCCGCTGGGGCATGCCTTTATAGCCCGCGCCGGCCAGAAGCATCTGGCCTCTTTTTGGAAATCAGCGCAGGGCCGTCCCTTCGATGATTTCCGTGCCGCTTCTGAGGCGAGCGAATTTTCGATAGAAGCGGATCTGCTCGGTAAAGTCATTGCCGGTGGCTCGGCCGATTTGGGTGAGAGACGTCGCGAATGATCCGCACTTCACTCGCCGGTCAGCTGCCCAACAAGCTGGGATCAAGTCCGCATTCGCGTTTCCTGTGCTCAGCGGAGGGGAGGTGATCGCGCTCTTCGAGTTTTTTGCGGTTGATTTTGCAGATCAGGATGATGCGCTTTTCGAAATGATGGCGGTGGTCGGAAATCAGCTGGTCCAGGTTGCGGACCGGACCAAGCGGCTGGCGACGGAAGGCAAGTTTCGAGAGCTGCTCGAAGCCGCGCCGGACGCAATGCTGGTGGTGGATCACGAGGGAAAGATTGTTTTGGTCAATGCCCAGATGAAGAGCTTGTTCGGGTACGGACGAGACGAACTGATCGGGCAATATATGGAGATGCTGGTGCCGGAACGCTTCCGCGCCGGGCATTCAAGGCACCGCGTGAACTTTTTTGACGATCCGCGAGTGCGGCCGATGGGGGCCGGCGCCGAGCTCTATGGTTTGCGCCAGGACGGTGCCGAGTTTCCTATTGAGATAAGTCTCAGCCCATTGCAGACCGATGAGGGAATCCTTGTGGTGTCTGCCGTGCGTGACATTACGGAACGTAAGCGGTTTGACCGCCAGCTTGAAGCTGCGGCGGCGGAGGCCGAAGCTGCCAGCGAGGCTAAGAGCGTGTTTCTATCGACAGTATCCCATGAAATACGTACCCCGATGAATGCCATTCTTGGCTGCGCACAGTTGATGTCGCGGGATCCTGAGTTAGGCGGCAACGCGAAAGCCAATCTCAAGACTATTTGCCAGAGCGGGGAGCACCTGATTGGGCTCATCACCGACATACTGGACATGTCCAAGATCGAGGCCGGCCGCACCGAGCTCAACCCCACAACTTTCAATGTCACCCACTTAGTGGAAAGTCTCACCTCGATGTTTCGCTTTGCGGCACAGGCCAAGGCGCTTCAATTCGACGTATTGATCGATGGGGAATATGTAGCTTACGTTGTGGCAGATGAGGGTAAGATACGCCAGGTACTGATTAATCTTCTGGGCAATGCGATCAAATTTACCCACGGAGGCCGGGTCAGGCTGCAGGTAACCCTGCAGCGAAGGGCCGCGGTTCAGCTTTGGTTGTCGGTCCAGGTGCAGGACACCGGTCCGGGCATCTCTGCCGAGGAACAAGAGAAGCTGTTCCAGCCGTTCAATCAGATGAAGCGCGGCCAGAACGCCCAGGAAGGGACGGGTTTGGGGCTGGCGATCGGCCGTAGTTACGCGCGCTTGATGGGAGGAGATATTGGGGTGACCAGCAGCCTGGGCCAGGGCTCAATATTCCGCTTCGAGATACCCGTAGAACCGGGCGACGTCTCAGCCGGAATCGAACAAATTGCACCCCACAACCTCATTGGCCTCGATCGCGAAATGGCTGCGGCCGGGAGCGTGAGCTCGGAACAGCTTGCGCGGCTGCCCCTGGAGTTGATCAACCAGTTGCAAGAGGCAGTACAGGATGGGGAGAAGGACCGTTTGGATGCGTTGATTCAAAGTGTTCAGGCGTATGACAAGGACGCGGCGGCTGGGCTGAAGAGTCATGCGGAAAATTATGCGTACGATGCTCTGACCGTTCTGTTCACAGAAGCGCAGCAAAGAATAATGACCCACAACCAATGACAACGACTGAAACTGCGAACATCATCGTGGTGGATGATCAGCCCGCCAATCTAAAGCTATTGGAAGAAATGCTGAAGGTGGACGGTTATAAGATACGGTCGTTTCCCAGGGGCAGGCTGGCACTGGCGGCGGCAGCCCAGCATCCTCCAGATCTGTTTCTGCTGGATATCAACATGCCGGAAATGAATGGCTACGAGGTGTGCGAGCGGTTGAAATCCAACCCGGAGCTTTCCGACGCTCCCGTTATCTTTCTCAGCGCTCTCAACGCAAAGGAAGACAAGATCAAGGCGTTTCGGACTGGCGGCGCGGATTACATAACCAAGCCGTTCCAACTGGAAGAGGTTCAGGCGCGTATCCAGACTCATCTCAAACTCCACGAACTTCAGCAAACGTTGAGGCAGCAGAACGATGTCTTAGAGGATCTGGTGTTCCAAAGAACGAAGCAGCTCCAGGTTGCCGTCACCCGCATTAAGTCGATGTACGATCAAACTCTGCGCGCGTTAGGCGGGGCGCTCGATTTGCGGGATAACGAAACCGCCGGGCATTCCCAGCGTGTCACTCGTTACTCGTTAGAGATCGGCCAGGCGATGCAATGCGACGAGGAAGAACTGGGAGAGCTTGCCCTGGGCGCCGCACTGCACGATATCGGCAAAATTGGTATCCCGGATGCGATTTTGCTTAAGCCGGCGAAACTGACACCCGAGGAGACTGAGATCATGCGCAGGCACGTGAACATCAGCTACGACCTCGTGAGTCAGCATTTGTTTCTTTCTCACGCTGCTCAAATTGTGCTCACGCATCACGAATTCTACGATGGCAGCGGCTATCCCCAGGGGTTGGTTGGGAATGAGATCCCGCTAGGAGCGAGGGTCTTTGCGGTTGCGGACACCCTGGATGCGATGACATCGGATCGGCCCTATCGTGCCGCTCTCCCGTACCCGGTCGCGCGAGATGAAATCAGGCGTTGCTCGGGATCTCAGTTTGACCCTGATGTAGTTCGGGCTTTTCTTACTATTCCCGAGGAGGTTTGGAATCGCATTCGGGCAGAGTCAGACTTGGAGACGTATTCGCATCGAATCAAGTCCTGTTTCACCGCATCCTACCCGGACGAGGGCAGCCAGCATGCTGATCAGCGCACGGATTTTGTTCCCGGGGACGAAAACGATGGCAAAGGGCTTAGACGCTAAAGAGGTGCATGCCTGAAGGTTGCCCGGGATCGGGTCGCGGGCTGGTTCCAGCCGCCCCCGCGGGATGGAGTCGACCCTAACCCGAATTCTGATAGGGTTTGGGCTAGTAATCCATCAAACGTAACAGTCTCTGCCGTAACCATGGTGCCCCCTTTTCGGAGAGGCTTCCCGGAGCCTGTTCCGGTAGGATAGAAGCGCACCCGTTACAAAAGTTACAGGCCCTGGGAGGTAGCTCTGCACAACCATAGGCTCGTTTGTGATCCGTGCGTAGGGGCTATCGATCGCCGTATTGAGCAATCCTTCAGGGCGGGGCTTCGTCAACGGATAGCGGTTGCTACTCTCCTGGTGATGTGCGTGGCCTCCCCGCTGAGCAGGGGGCAGCGCGCTTCCATGCAGAGTTTTCAAATTCCCAGTCACGGCGGGCTGCTGAACGCCTTCGTATACGAGGCTGCGGGCCCGGGCCCGCATCCAATGGTGGTGCTACTGCATGGGTTTCCCGGGAACGAGCGCAATCTCGATCTGGCCCAGGACATTCGCAGTGCCGGATGGGATGTTCTCTATTTCGACTACCGGGGCTCCTGGGGTTCTCCTGGAGACTTCTCGTTTTCTCATGGAATTGAGGACACGTCCGCAGCGATCGACTATGTCCGCTCAGCGGAAATGGCGAGAATCCTGCGCCTTGATCCATCGCGCATCGTGCTTCTCGGGCACAGCATGGGTGGCTTCATGGCAGTACAAGCTGCGGCTGCGGATGTGGGCATTATGGGGGTTGCGCTCATTTCCGCTGCAGATTTTGGAGGACGTATCCCTCAGCCTTTGTCCAGAGATGGGGAACAGGCAGAAATCAAGGCGTTGAGCGCCGCTTATGACCGAGATGGTATGGAGCCTTTGGCAGGGTGCACGGGCGAGGGGTTGGCGCGGGAATTGCTGGCCAACGCACGGCAATGGAGCTTCATGGGGAAGATAGAAGCACTCAAGGTGCGGCCCGTGCTCATCGTTTCCTCAGAGGATGCATACGGCCGTGGGAACGAGGCATTTGCCAGCGCATTGCGGCTCGCGGGAAATACCCGTGTGTCAACACTGCACCTGCCCACTGATCACGTGTACTCAGATCAGCGCGGCCCCCTCTCGGGAGCCGTTCTTCGCTGGTTGGCGACGCTTGCCCCGCAGGCAACAACCTTCTGATCGTTCCCGGTCTACCGGGTGTGCGCATGATGGTGGTGGCGATGACGATGGTGATGATGTGGCTGCGCGAACGCTGAGCCCGTTATGAGCAGAATCATGCTGAACAGAAAAATCTTTTTCATGGGCCTCATGATAGCAACATCCGGTCGGGCGGAGGTACCGCTTCGATCACTCTTTTGGGTCACACCCGTGGCGCGATGAACCAATCCCGTTACGAGAGATTGCTCATCCCGTTCACCGCCGCGCCGCGCTTTCGCCGGGTGCGAAAAAAGAAGACCAGCGTGATGATCAGGTAAACAAAGTAGAGGTAGGGCAGCCAGGAGTAGGGCGCGGCGGGAACAGGATACAGAGTTCCCGCCAGAGCCATCACCATCGAGATGCCGGCCAGAATCGCCGTCACCAGCAGCGCCGACGACAGAGCGCCCTGTCTCTTTAATTGCAGCGGCAGCGCGATGCAGGTGAGCCCATAGATGGTGAGGAAGCCGTAGACCGCAAAGGAGCCCAGCCATCCATAGATATCTGAACCCGAGTAGCCCACGAGAGTGAGCGCCAGTGTCGGGAGAGCAATGACAATGGCAGTCAGCAGCACTGCGAGATGTGGAGTCTCGTTGCGATGATGAGTCTTGCAAAACTGAATCGGTACCAGCCCATTGTGGGCCATGAGCAGCAAAATGCGCGCACCCGCGGTGATACAAGCCAGGCCGCAGGCAAACATACTGACCATGGCGCCCGCGTCAATGAGGACGCCAAGCACCGGTACTGAAGCCTGGTTGGCGAGCACGTGCAAGGGCGCATCGGCCTTATTCAGCGCAAGGCCCGTGCCGCGAAAGCCAAGTACTTCGGCGTACGCTGCCAGGATAAAGAAAGCACCCGCACCCAGCGCACACTGCAAAACTGCGCGGGGTATGGTGCGCAGCGGTTCTTTGGCCTCGTGGCCGAGCGCGGTCGCACTCTCAAAGCCAACGAAGCTGAAAATTGCCAGTACCAGTCCCAGGCGGATACCTGAGATGGAACTGCCTTTCAGTTGCAATTGAGGCCAATCGAGGTGCAGACCGTTCTTCCATAACACCAGCAGCAACACCAGCACGATGCAAGCTACCGACACGCCTTCGAGCCAGAGCATGGCTCGTGCGGAAAGCTTTACGTCGCGATAGGCCATGGTTGCGGCGCCGACCACAGCCGCGAGGACCAGCAGGACAGGGGGCACCACGTGGCCTGTCGATGCCTTTAGCAGCACGTCGGCATATAACGCGAAGCCTGCGGCGATCGAGGAGCCGGTGGCGATGTAGCCAAGAAGCAAGGCCCAGGCTGCGATGCTGGCACACACGGGCGGCAGCGAATCTGTGGCATAGCTATAGAGAGAGCCGGGAGAGGCGGAACGGCGCGCGAGGGCACCAATCAGCAGGGCGATGAGCGTGACCTGCACGGTGGCCAGCGCATACGCGATCCAGGTGCCATTCCCGGCCAGGGCAAACACCAGGGGAATGGTGAGCACCGGCGAGGTGGTGGGCGCGATGGCAGCCACGGACTGGGCCAGCGTTTCCCAGGGCGTCAGAATGTTATGGCGTAGGCCATATTCCGTCTGGCTCGCGGGAAGGCCGGATGCAAGTACAGCTGTGGTCTCAGGCGGCAGTGGTGCGTCTCCAGCAAACTGGTTCAAGGCGACTGAATTTGCAAGCGAACGATGAATCCGGGAAAGGCCTGAAGAGCGATGTCCTTAGTTTGCGGGGAAGTCCGCGGGGAAGTCAAAGGATTTTATCGACCGTGTAGAGTGAGCAAGGAGAGGGCACAGTGGTAGCAACTCAGCTGGCCGAGCAGGCGCTTGGCCTTTACGATCTTCCGCGAAACGCGCGCGTCCACCTCGTCAGCCTTTCCGAGAATGAGATTTACAAAGTGGAAGCGCCCTATGGCAGAGGCTGGGCGTTGCGTCTCCAGCGGCCCGGATATCAGTCGCACACGGCGCTTGCTTCTGAGATGGCGTGGCTGGTGGCTTTGCGGCAGGAGGGCGTGGTCGCCACTCCTGTGCCCGTAGCCGGGCTCAATGGGGAGTGGGTCCAAGTGGCGCGAGGGAGCGATGGTGATCCGCGGAACGTTGTACTTTTTGAATGGGAGAAGGGCGGCCATCCTCGGATCGATGTGGATCTCCGGCAGTGTTTTCAGAGCCTGGGGGTGATCACCGCGCAGATGCATGCGCACAGCAGAACATGGCAACGGCCGGATGGTTTCGACCGGTTCACGTGGGACTTCGAGACTGCTCTCGGGGAGACACCTCGTTGGGGCCGGTGGCGCGATGCGCTGGGGATGAACGCCGGCCATCTCGATTTATTTGGCCGCACGGCGGAGTTGATCCGGGAGCGCCTGGCGTCGTATGGCAGTGGCCCCGATCGCTTTGGCCTGGCACATTGCGACTTGCGCCTGGACAATTTGCTGGTGGACCGAGGCGAAATCAAGGTGATCGATTTCGATGACTGCGGTTTCAGTTGGTATATGTATGACGCTGCGACAACGGTGTCGTTCTATGAGCATTTGCCCCAGGTTCCCGGCTTGATCGAATGTTGGCTTGAAGGCTATCGAACGATCTCCGCAGTGAGCCGCGCGGAAGAAGAGGAAATTCCCACCTTCGTCATGCTGCGGCGCTTGCTGCTGGTCGCTTGGGTTGGCTCCCACTCGGAAACGGCCCTCGCGAGATCCTTAGGAGTTCCCTTCACCGAGCAGACGGTTGCGCTTTGTGCGGCTTACCTCGGGCGTTTCGGGTAGCTTAGAGCAGTTTCGCAATTACTGTGTTCTGATGAGGATCGCGAGGAGTGGTTTTCCTAGGAGAAAACCACGAAAAGGCCTATCGCTCCCCCGATTTCCTGCAACGCAGCGCTGGCCGAGAGCAATTATGTGCGACTTTCTCCGCGGAAAGGTCGCATGCTGTTCGATGGCTACACCAACATCTACAGGAAATCCGGGTTCGGTCTACATCCATTGCGAAACAGCTTAGTCGAAGCGGACCATGATCTTGGAATAGTCGTTGGGATGCTCGCTCCAGGCCTTGATCATGGCCGGCGCCTGTTCCAGCGGCACAATGGCGCTCACAGCATCGTCTACTGGAAACCGATGCTCTTCGAGCATCCGAATCACTTCGCGGAAGTTTTCCGGCAGGGCGTTGCGCGAGCCCAGGATGTCGAGCTCCTTCTGGACGAAGAGTTTGGTTTCGTAGGCCACCGGCTCCTTGGCGTAGCCGATGTAGACCACGCGGCCAGTGAAGGCTACTTCCTCGACGGCACTGCGGAAAGTTTGTGGCAGCCCGATCGCTTCGATACAGACGTCCGGCCCTCGGCCTGCTGTGAGTTCGAGCAGCCGCTCGTGCAGGGGTTCCTTGCTGGTGTTGACGCTGTGGGTTGCGCCGGCGCGCAGGGCGAGGGCCAGTTTGGCGTCATCGAGATCGATGGCGATGGTCTTCGCTCCGCGAAAGCCGGAGGCGGCGATGGCTCCGAGCCCTACTCCGCCGCAGCCGAAGATGGCGACTGCATCCTGCGCTGTGACGCGTCCCCGGTCTACTGCGTGGAAACCAACGGTCAACGGTTCTACCAGGCATAGTTCCTTGATGCTGAGCCGGGCGGGGTAGAGTTTTGCTGCCGGAACGGCGATGTATTCCGTCATGGCCCCGTTGCGTTGTACGCCCAGGGTTTCGTTGAATTGGCAGGCGTTAGGCCTAGCCCTCAGGCAGGCGGGGCAGCGGTCGCAGCCGAAGTACGGAGAAAGGGTCACGTCCATGCCTGCGGGTAGTTCTGGATGGGATTTGCTGGGTTCGGCGATGGTCGCGGCCACCTCGTGTCCGGGGATGCGGGGGAAGGTGATCAGCGGGTTTTTGCCGCGATAGGAACTCAGGTCGGTTCCGCAAAGGCCGATCATGCGAACCTTCAGCAACACGTCGTCGTTGGTAGCGATTGCATCTGCTACTGTTTCGATTGCTACGTTGCCGGGTTCTTTCATTACAAAGGCTTTCATGGTTGCTCCCATACGACTTGTACCGAACTTGGAAGGTATGTGTTTGGTCTCTGCGCGAGGGCGTCATAGCAAACCAAGTCCCGCAGCGACGACTGAGCTTAGCCCAGGACGCAGTCCTGGGTATCACGCACGAACCGACGTAGTCCCGAAGGGACGGCTGAAGATTGTTGGACGTAAGGGAATCGTCAGGATATCCCTGGGCTGCGTCCTGCGCAGTTTTCAGCCGTCCCTGCGGGACTGGTCGTGCTTCACAATCCACCCAGGACTGCGTCCTGGGCTAAGGTCAGCCGTCCCCTCGGGACTGAAACCGGTCTTGCTCGTACTTAGTCGATCAAGCACATTACGCCTGGTTCTCCGGACGCCCCGAAGGCCAAACGTAATTGAACACGGGCGCCAAAATGGCTTCCACCTCGGCCAGGAGCTCTTTGTCAGTCGTAGTTTGCAGTAACTCCAGGCTGGTCTCCACTTCACGGGTGGAGGACATCCCGATGAGCGTGCTGGCGACGAGGGGATGATCGAGGCAGAAGCGCAGGGCCAGTTTTGATAGATCCGCTCCATGCTCGTGACAGAATGCCGCAGCCTTTTTGCCGGCATCCCGTACTTCCTGAGGCGCGGGATGCCAATCCGGCGGGCCGTGGTCAGTCAAGAGACCCATGCACAGACCGGACGCATTGATCAGCCCGATTCCGCGTTCTTTTGCGAAGCCGGCCAGCACGCCGTCCATATCTGTATTGATCAGGTTGTAGTGGCAATAGGTAAGGATGCTATCGACCGGAGCCGCCTCGGCCATGCGCCTCAGGAGTTTCGGGGGGTATCCTGTGATGCCGATATAGCGGGCCTTTCCTTGCTGCTGCAGCTGCCGCAGCGCAGGCAGGGTCTCGTGAAGAATCTGCTCTACGTCGCCGAACTCGACATCATGCACCTGAAACAGATCGATGTAGTCTGTCTGCAACCGTCGCAGTGACTCATCGATGCTGGCAGTCACGCGCTTGGCGGAAAAATCGAACTGGTCTAAGCCATAGCGTCCGCACTTGGTCGACACCATGACGCGCTCGCGCCTTCCCGCCAGGGCTTCGCCCAGCCGCGTTTCTGACAGCGTAATCCCGTAGTAAGGGGAAGAATCGAAGAAGTTGATGCCGCTGTCCACCGCCAGGTGAACGGCCCTGATCCCGTCAGCGCGGTCGATGTTGCCGAATACGCCCCCCAGGGTAGCGCTGCCAAAGCCAACCAGCGAGAGGTTAAGGTCTGTCTGCCCGAGCTTCCTGTATTCCATCGTTATTGGTTGACTCCGCTGGCCAGAAAGCCGCCGTCGACCACGAGTATCTCGCCCGACACGAACGAGGCCGCATCCGAAGCTAGGTACACCGCTGCACCCACCAATTCTTCTGTTTTTCCAAAACGGCCGATGGGGGTTCGCATCTTGAATTCCCGCCCGCGCTCTGTACTGTCCAGCAAATTTGCGTTCAGGTCCGTGCGGAACACCCCGGGGGCTATGGCATTCACCAGCACTCCCTGGCGGGACCACTCCACGGCCAGGACTTTGGTCAGCGCGCCGACCGCGGCCTTGCTGGCACTGTAGGCGGCAACCTCAAAAAGTCCAACGTAGGTGGAGAGCGAGGCAATGTTGATGATGCGTCCGTAACCGCGGCTGAGCATCGGCTTGCCGAAAACCTGGCAACCCCGCATCGTGCCGCTCAGATTGGTGTCGATGATCCGGTCCCAATCTTCTTCCGGAAAGTCGATCGTGGGTGCGCGCTTGGTGATGCCGGCGCAGTTGATTAGAATATCCACTTTGCCGAAGGCCCCGAGGACTGCATCGCGCAGCGTTTCTAATGTGGCGCGATCATGCACATCCGAGGTTTGGCGCAGCGTCTTACGCCCCTTGGCTTCGATCTGGGCAGCGGTTTGCTCCACCTGTTCCGGCCTTCTGGAAGAGGCGACTACATCCGCGCCCGCGTCTGCCAATCCAAGAGCTAGAGCGTGGCCTATGCCGGTGGTGCCGCCGACAACTACGGCGGTCTTTCCCTGCAAATCGAAAATAGAAGAACTCATGCGGGACTGTGTTCTTTCAGGATAGATCGAGCGGCCGTTGGTTTGACCGTCGATACATTAAGAGCTACATTGAGTCTATATCTACGGCAGAGTGCCGGCGGAAAGAAATGGCTGCCGAAAAAATCCTCAGGATCGACCCCCAAGACAATGTCCTTGTAGCCCTCACCGACCTGCCGGCCGGGGAAGCTGTCACGTTCGCCGGAGAGCAGTATATTCCGGTCTCCGACATACCCGCTAAGCACAAGTTTGCCATCCGCGATCTTGCCATCGGCGATGAAGTCATCATGTATGGCGGGATTGTGGGACTGGTCCGTCAGGCGATCCCGCGCGCTGGCCTGCTCAGCACGCGCAACGTGCAGCACGACGCTTCCGGCTTTGGCCCCAAGGTGGGCGAATATTCGTGGACGGCGCCCGATGTCTCCGCCTGGTCTTCGCGTACCTTCGACGGTTACCATCGTGCGGACGGCCAGGTGGGCACGCGCAATTATTGGCTGGTGATTCCGCTGGTGTTTTGCGAAAACCGGAATGTCGAAGCGCTCCGCGATGCCTTCGAGGAAGAGCTTGGCTACGGACGGCCGAAACTTTACCGGCAGCAAGTGCGGCAACTCATCGAGCAGCACCATCAGGGGTCGCACGCTACTGAGCGTACGGATCTCGCCTCGACAGAACGGGTTTTTCCCAATGTCGATGGGGTCAGGTTCCTGGTACACGAGGGCGGCTGCGGTGGTACCCGGCAGGATGCGAAGGCGCTCTGCGGGCTGCTTGCCGGGTATATTCATCATCCCAACGTTGCCGGCGCCACGGTGCTGAGTCTCGGTTGCCAGAACGCGCAGCCTTCGATCCTGATGGATGCGCTTCGCCAAAGGGATCCGGCCTTGCGCAAGCCGGTACTGATGTTCGAGCAACAGCAGTCCGGGCTTGAATCCGACATGCTCTCCGAAGCCATTCGCACGACCTTCGAGGGCCTGGTGGAGGCTAACCGGCTTACCCGGAAACCCGCTCCTCTGAGCAAGCTCACCGTTGCTTTGAAGTGTGGTGGCTCGGATGGATTTTCCGGCATATCGGCCAATCCCGCGCTGGGGCACGTTTCGGACATGCTAGCTGCGCTGGGCGGGAAGTCAATCCTGTCAGAGTTTCCTGAGCTGTGCGGAATGGAGCAGAACCTTATCAATCGCTGTGTGGGCGCAAGCGAGGGTGATCGTTTCATCCAACTCATGCGTGATTACGCTGCCCGGGCGAAGGCGGTCCACTCTGGTTTCGAGATGAATCCCTCGCCCGGAAATATCAAAGATGGATTGATTACCGACGCGATGAAGTCTGCTGGGGCGGCCAGGAAGGGTGGAACATCGCCGGTTTGTGCGGTGCTTGACTACCCCGAATATGATGTCACGCCCGGCCTGGCACTCTTGTGTACTCCGGGGAATGATGTTGAGTGTGTGACCGCGCAGGTAGGGGCGGGGGCCAATGTGGTTGTCTTCACCACCGGATTGGGTACCCCGACGGGTAATCCAATTGCCCCGGTGGTCAAGGTATCCACCAACACCCGGCTTGCGGAACGTATGTCAGACATCATTGATATCGACACCGGCGCTGTGATCCGCGGCGAGACCACGATCGAACGCGTAGGTGAGGCGATGCTCGACTTGATTGTGGACGTGGCCAGCGGCAAGGTGCGGACTAAGGCGGAGAAGCTGGATCAGAACGACTTTATTCCGTGGAAGCGTGGCGTCTCGCTGTAGTTACTAAAGTAAGTCTTCGCCGTATGCTTAAAACAGGCATTCTCAATCCCGCCGTGAATTCTCTTCTGTGCCGGATCCGGCATACGAATACCCTGGTCATTTCCGACCGGGGTTTCCCTTATTGGCCGCAGATTGAAACGGTAGATATTTCTTTAGTGGACGACATCCCTAAGGTGTTGGACGTATTGCACGCACTGACCCGGAACTTCGTCATTGTGCAGGCGTTCATGGCTGAGGAGTTTCTTTCGGAAAACCAGCCCGAGATCAAGGATGCGTTTACCGCGGCGCTGCACGGGACGCCGATTATTTACGAGCCTCACGTGATATTCAAGAGGAGAGTGCCGCAAGCGATCGGCCTGATCCGCACGGGCGACACGACGCAGTACGCCAACATCATTTTGGAGTCTGGCTGATACTGTACCGGCCACGGATGTTTCCAATCTGAGATTGGAAGCTGACATCGTCAGGCGGGTTTTTTTGCGAGCGCCCGGCGTAGAACCAGTTCCAGCGCTTGCTTGTGCTGCTCGTACTCTGAGTCGGTAAGCCGCCCTTGAAGACGGTCCGTCTCGAGGGCAAAGAGTTCGTCCTTGAGCGCCGCCAGCAACCCACCTCCCGAGAGATGGGGCAGACTCGGAACAGCAGTAGCAACCTCTGGGGCAGAATCATCGCCCGGACGGCGCAGCAAAAATCCCGCGCCCACTGCGAATACCAGCGTGATGCCCCCCAGGATCCACCACTTGTATTTGTTCAGAGGATCGGGCGTATCGATGGGTACGCCAAGGCCGCCGCCAGGACGGGTATCGTTCGCCGCGGCATTCCCTGCGTTGTCGTTGCTCTGGCTTTCGGCCTGCGTGTCCCGGGGCATGGCGCCGGAACCGGAGACCGTGAACGCAAACGGATGGGAGGGGGTGCCGTTGCGCGCCAGATACGTGAGCGCGCCCGGGGTCTCATTCAGTTGTTGAAACGAAATGCCTTCGCCTGCTTTGAAGCTCATGCTCTTGGGCATCATCACCACGAAGCTGTCGGTCGGGCTGGCGAAATGCTGGTCAAACGCAAGGCTGCCGGAGTAGGGCAGGTGATAGCTGAGCTGAAACTGGGTTACTCCGGGGCGCAAGGGAAAGAGAAATGCATAGTGGCCCTTCTCCCCCAAAGGCACAGGCGATGACTGCACCGGCATGCCCCCCGGAGCCATGGCAGCCGAACCTTCAATCACCGCGTCCGGCGGCAAATAGAAATCGTAAGAACGCTTGCTGAATTGCGTGCGCGGCGGGTTGGAATCGTTTTTGATGAAAAAGCTCTGCGTTATGCGAAGCCCCTGCTGGTCAGTCTCGACCCGCATTACATTGGCCACCGTGCTCACGCCGGCGACCGTAGCGGCCACATCATAGACCTGGACATTCACGTTCGGCGTATTCGGGGGAGCAGGCTGGAAATACGCGGCGCCCTGGTGATCGATGCGTATCAGGTGCATCCCCGGATCAGGGGCATCGATCGAAAAGTGGCCTTGGGCGTCGGTCGTCGTATGGGTGATCTCACGCATGCTCTGGTCCAGCGCAATCAGCGTGACCGTGTCTCCGGCAGCGGGGGTCTTCGTTGTACCGTTGGTGACGGTACCCGTAATGGTGGCTGCGGACGCTGCAGCGGCAAACACGGCGCAGAGCGCGATCGCAATCGCAAATCTCTTGCGCGGAAGGGGATTCGGTCTCATTCTCATCTTTCTACAAGCGGCAGGGCTTAGGAACGCGTGACGTGCAGCTCCAACTGCTCAATCTCCGCCAGCACCGCGGCGGTCTCGTTCTCCAGACCAGCGCGCTGGGCCGTGTAATCTTCCGGCGTATACTTTCCCGCACTGTATTCGAAATTCAAGTCGCGAAGATTGTCGTACAGCACGTCTTTCTGTTCGCGCAGGAAGTCGAGGCGCGTTTTCGGAATCTGGCGCGCAGTATGCCGCTGGGGATAAAAGACGAAGGTAAAGATGGCGAGCAGAAGAACGCCACAAGCAATGGTGCTCATATTTGGGTCTCACGGCGAATGCGGTCGCGGGTGGCGGCAAAGCCGGGCGTATTCGGTTCCGGCGGAGTGGCCACGGTGCGCATCTTCCAGCTGCGAACAATGACCAGAACGCCGCCGATTCCGAGAAACAGCACCAGAGGCGGCATAACCCACGCGAAATGGTTAAAGCGGGTGAACATGGGCGAGGCGAGGATGACCGGCCCGTATTGCGCTTCGAACTGGTGGAAGATCGCGTCGTCACTATCGCCGCGAGCAATGCTCGCCGACAGCTGCGAGAGCATCACCGGCGAAGACGGACAGCCCACATGGTTGCATTCGCCCAGCAGCTGATTGCAGCCGCAGCCGCACATCAGCTCGTGGCTGTCTTTTTTGAATCGCGAGTCGGCGTCAGTGGCCCCGGCGGTTACCGCGATCAGTACGCACACCAGAGCGATCTGGGAGAGACGGACGAGCATACTGCGCTTGATCAATCGTGACCTCTCCCGGCGATGGCAACTTCCGGTTCATCCACCAACCGCGGTGCGGGCGGTTTCACGCCCTCGGTAGTGTCGCTGCGGGTGCGGCCCGAAGCCAGCGCCGCGCTCAGGTTGGGCGCCAGCGCGACCAGCGTGCCGATGGCTACGATGATGACGCCAATCCAGATCCAGGCCATGAGCGGGTTCAAGTAGACCTTGATAATCGGCAAGCCGCTATCAGGGTTCTTGCCCGCGTAAATGACATACAAGTCCCATGCCAGCGTGGAGTGATTCGCGACCCGGGTCTCCGGCTGTTGCGAGGAGGCATAGAAGCGCTTCTCCGGGGCAAGCTGGGTAATCTTCTTGTTGCCGCGATAAACATCCAGCAGGGCAAACTCGGTGTCGTAATTCGGGTTCGAATCCTGGGTGAAGCTCTCCTCTACGATCCTGTAGGGCCCAATGGTCATGCTTTGACCATCGTTCATTTCCTGCTCGTGGCTTTGCTTGAAAGCGCCGCCGGCAATACCGATAAAGATCACCACCACGCCGAAGTGCACCAAGTAACCGCCATAGCGACGTGTATTGCGGCGGGTGAGCTGGACCATGGAGGCGAACAGGTTTTGCCCGGTGTGCTTGCGAATGACCGAAGCGCCGCGAAGAAATTCAGACGAGATGGCAGTGACCACACCGGCGCCAAGGGAGAAGGCGACGAGTGAGTAGAAGGTAGCCTGATCGTTCCAGGGGCGAAGTCCTACCGCCATCAACACGATCGCCGTGACTACGATCACGGCAGTGGGCAAGATAAAGTTGCGCCGGACGCTCTTGAAGGATGCGCTCCGCCAGGCCAGTAACGGGCCGATGCCGGTAAGGAAAAGAAGAAAGAGCCCGATGGGCAGCGCGACGCGGTTAAAGAAGGGTGCGCCCACGGTGACCTTATTGCCCTGCACATACTCCGAAATGATGGGGAACAAGGTGCCCCACAGGATGGTGAAGCAGGCTGCCAGCAGGACCAGGTTGTTGAACAGGAAGCTCGACTCGCGGGAGACCAGCGATTCCAGTTTGTGCTCTGACTTGAGATGATCCCGCTGCCTGAGGAAAGTGAACAGGCAAATGGAGAGTACGACCACCAGGAAGCCGGTAAACCAGCTGCCGATGGAGGACTGAGCGAACGCGTGGACGGAGCTTACCAGGCCGGAACGAGTCAGGTCGGTTCCCAGGATGCACAGCATGAAGGTGCTGAAGATCAGCCAGACGTTCCAGGTCTTCATCATGCCGCGTTTTTCCTGCATCATCACCGAGTGCAGAAAGGCAGTACCAGTGAGCCACGGCATGAGCGAGGCATTTTCGACCGGGTCCCAGCCCCAGTATCCGCCCCAACCCAATACTGAGTAAGCCCAGTGTGCGCCCAGGAAGATGCCGCAGGTGAGGAAGAGCCAAGTCACCATGGTCCAGCGGCGGGTGATGTGAATCCACTTCTCGCCCGGATAGCGCATCATCAGCGCGCCAAGGGCGAAGGCGAACGGTACGCTGAAGCCCACGTAGCCCAGGTAGAGCATCGGGGGATGGATCACCATCTCCGGATATTGCAACAGAGGATTGAGGCCGAATCCATCGGCTGGCAGTTGGCCCTGCACCAGCGCAAACGGAGGCGCAGCAAAGTTGAGCAGGAGCAGGAAGAAGATCTGGATACCGGCCAGAATAGTGGACGCGTAGGCCGTGAGGGTAACGTCGACCTTATGGCGCATGCGGAGGACAAACCCGTAGGCGGTGAGCAACCACGCCCACAGCAGCAGCGACCCCTCCTGGCCAGACCATAGGGCGGCGAACTTGTAGGGTCCGGGCAGCGCGCGATTCGAATGATGCAGGATGTAGGACACGGAGAAGTCGTTGGTAAAGGCGGCGTAGACCAGGGCGACGGCCGCGCAGGTGACGGCAATAAAGCTGCCGATACCGGCTCTGCGGGCGGTTTCAGCCAGCCTGTCAGCGGAAATCCGGCCGCGGTATCCAGTGGCCAATTGCCGCAACGCAATCCCGCCGGCCATCAGAGTGTAGCCGCTCAGGACTAGAGCGAGAAGAAGAGAAAAGCTTCCAAATTCCGGCATGGTAGGGGTCACAAACCCTCCCCGATTGTCGCAGAGGCGGACCGCTGACGGCAATGCCAGCGCAAAGCTTTCAATTTTGACACGGCTGTTTTCCGCACGGATGTGGATCCGGACAAATCGAGAGAGGGTTTGTGAGAACGGCCATCACAGAAATTGAGTCCCGCAGGGACGGCTGGAAATAGGCCTCGATTTAATCCTGGACAATTTTCAGCCGTCCCTGCGGGACTTAATCATGTTTCATGATGTACCCAGGACTATCGTCCTGGGCGAAGTTCAGCCGTCCCTGCGGGACTAAACGGGCAGCGGAAAAATTCGGAATGGGCCAGGAAAGACGTACCTCAGGGGTCACAGAGATTGCGCGAGAACTCCCATTGTGTCGTCCCGCCGGGACTCGATTTGCGTGAAATCTGTAGCCCGGCCCTCCCGTGCCGGGCTACAGACTGTCGGGACTAATTCCGCCGGGTGACCTGCGGTTCTTTCCCACACCCTTAAAGAGTCTGCGTGAGGACAGTTCTTTGTAGATCCAAATCTGCGGCAATGCGCGCTTTCCTGATAGCTGCCGCTCTCATGTTTTGTATCAGGGCACGACTGTTAGCCGGGCCTTAATGACCGCTTTTAGAGACAAATAGAAAGCGTCCCGGTGCCCGGTGGGTCCTGATGAGTTTTGGATTTTTCTGAGCCGCTTATGCGGACCGGCGCATGCATTCGCCAAGCAGATCCTGGACCAACCTTATGAGGCTGTCGGGATCGAATGGCTTAAGGCGGAAAACGACATTCAGCCCCTGGTAGGCGGTTTCGGCATCAGGAAGGCCGCTCAGCACGATGACGGGCAGCGTAAAACCGCGCCGCCGTAGCTCGCCCACAAATTCCGGTCCGCTCATGACCGGCATTAAGTGGTCAGTGATCACCAAGCTAATGGGAGGTGTTACTCCTGGCTCGTTCAGCCGTTCCAGTGCCTGCTGACCTTGCTGCGCTATGCAAACTTCCCGGCCATCCCCTTCGAGAATCGCCCGGCGGGTGGCCGACTGAATATGGTTATCATCCACCAGCAGAATGCGCGCAGTTGTTCCCAATGGCCCGGTTATCCTTTCGATATGACTAATAGATACGTGGATGAATAGGGCATGAAAACGGTTGCTTTCGTAACCGGTGCTTTTTAACAGGTGTTTACTTACGGTGTACCGCTAAACCGGACCAAAGTGAAAGTGCAGCTCTTGCACGCTGGCGATGGGGCTGCCGTCCCTGGTCGCGGGACGAAAGGTCCAGGTCTTCAGGGTCCCGATCACACTGGATTCGATGCCGTATCCAAGGGTATGAAGAACGGCAAGATCGGCGACCTTTCCCGTGGGATCGATGGTAACGTCGACCACCACGTCGCCCTGGATCCCATGGGGAAGGACCGAGAGGTCGGGCGCCGGGCTGGGGGAGTAGGTTGTAAGGGCTATCTGGATCGAACCTGAGCCATAGGAGTCGGAGCCGCTGCTGGAATCCGGCACAGCGGATGCGGGGGAGGAAACATTGGGGGAGGGGGCCGCTTCGGTCACCGTAAGGTGCGGCAACGGCGGGAGATGGACGCTATCCGGCGTCACCTCCGCCACCGTGGATGCGGGGGCAATGGGTGGCCCGGAAACGGCCTTCGGCTTCACCTTGCGTTGCGGATGGGGTGCCGGCACAGGCGCACGCCCTGGCATGTAGCTGAGTTCCACCCGCGTGCCCAGGTCCGTGCCCGGTAGACTAAAAACCTTTACTGGATGCATGCGCAGGCTTAAGACCACCACTCCCGCCACGACTGCATGCGCGGTCACTGACAGCAAGGTTGAGTTCAAGAATCTGCGCCGGGTTGGGAGCGGAGAAAACATACTTACCTTGCCGCCTATTTTAACTTGCCTGGTCTTTTCGCTCGCCTAGCCCGCATTTCTCACGAGGTGTGTGCAGAGGAGAGTCGTCAGGGGCGAAAAGACTAGCAAAAGGCCGCTATTTTCAGTCATAACTGCGTTGTCGAAGCGTAGTTGAAGAGCTGAGAAGGAGCGGCCTTTGCCAACAGAGTGTAGCCAAAAGACGTTCTCATTTGCAGCCCATTTTTCACGTCGTGTGGAAGCGGAGTTCACAGCTGGTCACGTGTCCACAGATGGGGGAGGGTTGTTGTTGCGAGAGGTGGATGTCCGGATCAACCTGCTGGGCCGACTGGTGGGCTGCTTCAGCGATGGACGCAACCCGGAACGGATCGAACATGAGCTGTCGGAGATGCTGGCGCAGCGAATTTACGGGCTGGCGCTTGGCTATGAAGACTTGAACGACCAGGAACAACTGCGCTGGGATCCGTTAATGGGAGTGCTCAGCGGCAAGCAGGAACTGGACCAGCCGCTGGCCGGTAAGAGTACGCTGAACCGACTGGAGCTGAACGGACGCAGCAAGCGCTATCACAAGATCAGTTACTCCAATGAGGCCTTAGACCAGCTATTGGTCGATCTCTACCTGGAATCGCATGCCGCGCCACCGGCCGAGATCGTGCTCGATCTGGATGCCACGGATTCCCACTGTACGGCCATCAGCCGGAGAGATTCTTCCACGGCTATTACAACGGCTACTGCTATCTGCCCTTGTACATCTTCGCCGGTGATCAGCTGCTGTGTGCACGGCTCAGGGCGGCCAACCAGGATGCGGCGGCCGGTTCGGTGAAAGAAGTGGCCCGCATCGTCGCACAGTTACGTGCGCGCTGGCCCCAGGTAAAGATCGTGTTGCGCGCTGACTCCGGCTTCTGCCGCGAGGAATTGATGGCCTGGTGTGAAGCCAATCGGGCCGATTATCTGTTCGGCTTGGCGCGCAACCAGCGACTGCGCCGGCTCATCGGCAAACAGATGCACGAGGCGCAACTCCGTCACCAGGACACCGCTAAAGCGGCGCGTGTCTTTACCGAATTCCAATACAAGACACACAAAAGCTGGTCCAACGTACGCCGCGTTGTAGCCAAGGCAGAATATCTGGATAAGGGCGAGAACCCGCGCTTCGTGGTCACTTCGCTGGCCGCCGACCCATGGCCAGCGCAGCAGTTGTACGAGAAATTTTACTGTGCCCGTGGCGAGATGGAGAATCGCATCAAGGAGCAAATGTGTCTGTTCGCCGATAGGCTCTCCACCGACGAGATGAAAGGCAACCAACTGCGTCTGTACTTCTCCGCGTTGGCCTACACTCTGGTCGAAGCTTTGCGGCGGCTGGCGTTGAAAGGCACCGAATGGGCCCAATCCCAAGTCGACACCATTCGCCTCAAGTTGTTCAAAATCGGCACCCTGGTGCGCATCAGCACACGCCGTATCGTGCTCCAGATGAGCTCGACCTATCCCTGGAAAGACCTCTATGCTCGCGCCTTCCAGGCACTGCGATGCTGATCCTCAGCCGCAACCTCACCGACTAGAACCCTCCACCCTGGTCCAACCCATCGGCCTCGCACCGCCATGCGCAAACCACACCAGATCGATGCTCAGCTCTCCTGCCAATGACCTCAAAAACCGCCCAGACACAAGCCTGCAACCCACAAAGCTGCTACTCCAGCAGAAAAAATCCACCTACTCACCCAAAAACCACGGCCCGTGAGAAATGCGGGCTAGTCGTGGGCGGGCAGGGCATCCGGCATCGCAACAATGGTGGCCTCGCCCGCAGCATTAAGCTCCAGCACCGGGGCGTAGACCCCTAGCAGCTTTCGCCTCCACCAGTCGCCGGTCGCGCGTTTTTCCGACAGCGAGGTAAACCAGTATTGCCAAAGCACGGCGCGTACCTGGCGGGGTGGGGCGCCGGCGAAGGGATTGCGGGCAAAGAGAGCCAGCACGTCAGGGTCGTTGGTCAGCAGGCGCTCTTCGGTGCGCGGTACGAGGGGGTTTTGCTGCCAGGAACCAAGCGAAGCGAACCAGAGATTCCACTCAAAGCGAGGCTGATACGGGGCATAGATTCCGGGCGCCTGGTTGAGCGCCTGTGGCTTGAAGCGGAAAGGATAGGGCACCCACTCCTGGCCATCACGAGAGCCCTGAAACTCGATTTCGTAACGGCCTCGGGTCATGACCGCGAACAATCCATATTGGTTGGCGATCCGGAAAGGCTCGAGCATGGTCACCGGCTGCATCGGCAATGGCAACCGGCCGAAGACCATGGAGAAGAGTTCTACGGTGGTTACATAGGCAACCAGGCTGAGCAACACGGCGCTGACCGCGAGCCCGAAATGCTCAAGGGTCCGGTGCGGTGGTGGAATTCTCTCATCTTCTGGTTTGACTTTCACCCAGCGGCTGAAGAAGCGGTCGTCTAACAAAAGAAATCCCAGGGTCAGAACCAAGTAGTTCAGAAAGGTGTAGTTGGCGGTGAAGATTACTCCGATTTCCCACGGAGTGACGATTAAAAAACAGAGGATGCGCCAACGGCGGGGAAGCAGGATCATCCAGACGATGGCCAGTTCCATCACCAGCGTGGCCAGCGCCGTCGTCCAATGGAACCAGTGCGGCAAATGCTGGATGTACCAACCGATCCAGGTGGGCAGGGGACCGTTCTGGTAGTACTCGTCCATGGCGGTCAGGTGGCGCCATTCTGGGTCGCCGCTCAACAGCTTCACCAGGCCCGATTCAAAGTAGATGCGGAACCATTCCCACTGCAGCAGGAACAAGCTGGCCCGCGACGGCGGATGATCGTAGCCAAGCCCGGGCCGTAAGCCCGGCGGAGCAAAAAACAGCGCCAGAAAGCCTGCTTCGAGCAGCATGCCGTCCGATTGGTATCCGGAAAAATCCTGGGCCGCGCTGACGAAGGATAGAAAGCAGACAAAGCAGATCGGGAGCATGGCCCGCGGCCAGAAATTGGCCGTCACCAGTAGGGAAGCAGCGAGCCCCAGCCAGCACATCGCCATCAGCATGTGTGAGCCACTGGAAAGCCAAAGCACAGTCGGTGCGAACCAAAAGCGGGTGCCAACCCCAAACGATTGCGCAACCGCTGCCAAGTACCGGTTTGCAGGCAGGATGCCCGCAGGACCGATCAACCCGCGAATCTGAAACAGGAGTGAGATGAAGGCCGAGCAGTAAATCAGGCCCAGCGCGCGCAGCACGATCCAGCGTGGGATCAGCCGGTCCGCCGCTCCCTGCTCGGAGCTGAACAGGGCCACCACCTTCACCATGCCCCAATATAAATCCCAATGCAAATAAGAAGGCGCACCTCAGATGGGTGCGCCTTCCGTTCGAGGTGCACTTTCCAGCACCTTTCCCCAAACGGGGAGAACGTCGATGTAGTTAGCCTAATTCGTTAGCTGCCCTCGTGCACTACCACCTTTTTGTGCTGGACTTTGTGCTTCGGCGCCGGTGGTGCAGGCGGAGCCGCCGGGGTGGTGCTGGCCACCATTTGGGGTGGTGCGGGGGCGGCCGCCGGAGAGCTGGTCTGGGCTGATGCGGCTGCCGTGTCCGGGGCCGCACCTTGCGCCGGCATCGGAGCGTTGCCTATGGCCCGGATGGGGGTTGCGACGTCAGCACTGTTTGGGATTGGGGCAACTGGTGCCGCCGCCGGAGCACTGGTCGGAGCCTCTGCCACCACTGCTGGAGCTATAGCCTGCACCGGCACTGGCGCTGGGCCGTTGCTCGGCGCCTCTGCCACTGCCGCTGGAGCTATAGCCTGCACCGGCACTGGCGCTGGGCCGCTGCTCGGAGCCTCTGCCACTGCCGCTGGAGTTATAGCCTGTACCGGCACTGGCGCTGGAGCGCTACTCGGTGTCTCTGCCACTGCTACCGGAGCAACGGTCTGCACGGCCACCGGTGCTGGAGCGCTCGGGGCAGGTGCCGCAGCTACGACTGGGGCACTGGCCGGTTGCTGCGCGGGCGCTGGAGTAGAAGCCAGTTCCTTATGCACTACCCTGGCTTTCCTACCCCGGGTCTTTGTCTTGAGTACTGCAGGCGCCTGCGGCGCAACGGTGGTGGTGCTTGCGACCAGCCACGTCTGTGCCGCCAACAAGGCCTGATCATTGCTCTCCTGCGGCATGGTTCCGCCGTTGAACGCAACTACCTGGTCAGGGGTAAACCCATCCGGGTAGGCTTTGCCGCTGCGGTCGGCGTCAATTGCGGTCGTGAGGTAGAGTTCGGCTCCGTCATCCAGCTTAAAGGGCTGCACGGCGGTGGATTTGCCCGCCGTACGGCTTCCAAAAGAACGGCTTGCGGGGCGGCCGTGGAAAGCGATGGTGATCGCTTCGGCGGAACTTGCTGTGCTGCTGTCCACCAGAACGGCTACTGGAGCAACCGATGGAGTCTGGAGCACGGGCTCCTCTTGCAGCGTCAGGGAAACTGTTTCGAGGCCGGCGGGATTGCGGGTACCGGTCTTGCCGTCCTGATAAAACCAGCTGACGTTTCCGTCATTGGCAACGAATGAGCCCACGCTGCCATCGCCGAGAATCGGTCCAATGCCGGCCAGCATCGGCCACATGTTGCCGCCGGTGTTGCCGCGCAAGTCAACGATCCACCCCTTGGGATTCTGCGCCGTGAGATCCGTCAGGATGCGGCGCACATCGGCTGCGTACAGCAGGAGGCCGTCGTTATCCTTGGCCGAACAACGGGGCAGTACGACGTAACCAAAATTTCTACCTTGCACAGTTACGATATGCCCTTCGGGCAAACGGCGGCTGGCAAAGGGCGTGGGAATGGATGTTTGCTCGCGCGCAGCAGCAGGCGCGCTGTTGACCGCATCGCGCTCGGCCTGTTGCAGCAGTGCGATCTGGTCAGGGTACAGGCCCGGAGGCAAGCGAAGGTGAGCCCCGGGATCACCGAGTTGTACCAGCGCCCAATAGATCGCCGGGTACGTGTCGATGGGATTGAAAGCGCCGCCCGCACGTTTGAAGGCTTCCGTCCTCACCGCAGTCCAATCAACGCTCTGTCCATGCAAGGCGTGTTGCCGCATGGTATCGAGGGCATTGTCCAGGAAAGCTGCCGCGTCCGGCGTTATCTTCGTCGGACTGTTCTGCGGTGGGGGTGCAGGCTTCTTGCCAGCCAGGCTTACGGCCGGGCTGAGGAGGAGCAACGAGCATGCGATAAGACGAATTTGTTGCTTCATGGCAGAGCAAGGCTAGCATCTGCGAGAGCTCAATATGATCGCACAAAGGTTGCAGATTGGGACAGTCCGCGTACTTACGAAAGTTGTAGAAAGACACAGCAACGGCTACGTATCTTCTTAACGGCTGGTGGGCAGGGCGAAATCCACACCGGCGGCACGGTTGGCTTCGATCGTCGCCTGCACGTTGACCAGCGAGAGCGGTATCTCCTTGTGAGAGTCACCGTCCAAGGCGTAGAGCATGTTGGCGGTCAGCGCGTAGTTATGAACCTGTACGGGTGTGCGGCCATCTTTAAAAATCAAAGTGGTGGCGGGCTGAGCGCTGACCGGAGCATTGTCGGTCTGCCCTTGATACGCGGGCCGGAAGGCCGGCGGAGCATTGTCGGCCACTTGTGGGGCTGGAGGTTCGGGTGCGTAATCCGCCGGCGGTTGGTCACCATAATCGGCCTGCTGAGGGCCGGGTTGGGGTCCGCCGCCTGTGTCGTCCTGACCGCTATCGTAAGGGAGCCCTCCGTATGCGACCGGGAAGCCATAGCCAGACGAGTTCAGCCAGGCGTATCCGGCGTAGATGTAAGGGTCATGGGTACGATATCCCACGCCGTGACGGTCACGATCAGGGCGGTGGGACGGGCCCGCAGGAGGCCGGTACTGTCCTTCGTGAATGGGTGACGATGGGAAGCGCACCCCCGGGCGCAAAGCCATCGGGCCCGAAGGGAGACCGGAACTGCGCGAGGGACTACCCAAGCCGATGTGTGAAGGGGAGTTTGGTGCGCCTAACCCGATGTGAGAGGTTGAACTCGATGCCCCCAAGCCGATATGCTGGGCCAGCAAAACAGGCGGAGGCAAAAGGCTGCATGCCAGAAGACCGAACGCGACTTGAACGAAAGGAACCAGCCTGCGCCGCATAACTTATTTTACCTGTTGTTTAAGATGCACCCAGCCCACGTGACGGCGCAATTTGGCAGCCTATGCTGTACTGGATTTTCGATCCCAGTCCCGCAGGGACGGCTGAGGGTTGTCCAGGCTTCAGAAGCGGCCTATTTTCAGCCGTCCCTTCGGGACTTGGCCGTCCTTCAAATCCAACCCAGGACTAGCGTCCTGGGGCTAAGTTCAGCCGTCCCTGCGGGACTCAATTTGCAAGGGACGCTCTACTCCAGCACCGGAAACGGACTTATCCCGGCAGCTGGAGGCCGCGCCGCCCAGACCGGCATGGCTAGCTCAGGCATGGGCTCGGAAGTAAAAAACTTCCTCGTATACCGGGACAGCCAGCGAGCGCCTGAATTTGCTTTTTTGCGCCGCGCGCTGTCGGTGCTGATCCCGGTGCCGGCATACATCTTGCGATAAAGCTTGGAGAGGAACACGAAGGCAATCCGGGAGCGCAGTGTCGGCGTGCACTCGGAACGCTTCCAGATAGAAGAAAAGCTGTAAAAACGGTCCCAAACACCCTGGGTTCGGTTGCTGATCTCCTGCGAACTCATCAGGGGATGGGGCATGAACATCTTCGGCCGGGTGGCCGCCGGAATCAGCCAGAAGCGGGTTACCGGAATGCCCTCGACGTAGACCGGCGCCTTCTCCTGCTCCTTTTCCCAACGCAGAAAATCGACCGTTCCCGGAAAAGGTGTCAACATCACGAACTGGGCGAAGGCAAGTCCGGCGCGGCCGGCTAGATCGGCCGTGGCTTTGAAGGTATCCGGCTTATCCGAGGGTAGTCCGAAGATGAAGGACCCTAACATGTGCAGCCCATGCTCGCGGAATGTCTGCAGCTGCTTGACCAGGCCTTCGCCCGACAAGTTGAATTCCTTGAAGACCGACTTCAAGCCTTCGGGGGTCACGGCCTCAACCCCAACCAGCGCGCCTTTGATGTTCGCCTTCCGCATGGCATCGAGATAATCCGGATCTTCCGCCGATTCCATGGTGATCTGGGTGAAAAAGACCATATTTTTCGGCAGCTTGGCCAGCTCCGCCATGAGTGCGAATTTGTCGCTGCGGATCTGCTCCAACTCGGCTAGCTTTGTGTAGTTTTTCTGTTCCCGGGCAAGCCGCAGATCGGTCAACGTCACGGGATAGAAGTTGTCGTCCGCCAGAGCGATATAGCGGAAGCCCTTGCGCCGCAACTGGACGATCTCCTCAATGACGCCCTCGAAACTCCTCTGTCTCGGACGCTGGCCGTCGGTGCGCCAGACGGAGCAGAAAGAGCAATGCTTGGGGCAACCGCGAACTGTCTGCACGGAGGCCCACATGTATTTATCGGGGGGCAGCAGATCCCAGCGGGCAGGAACGAACTGATCCGCATCGATCCTGCCGCCCTCGTAAACCTTGTCCGGCGCCCCTTGCAGGCATGCTTGCAATACCTTGGACCAGATCACGTCGCCGTCGCCCTTGACGACCGAATGAGCGTGGCCGCGCTCCAATGCTTCCTCGGGATACAACGTAGCGTGAATACCGCCATAGATCACCCAAGCGCCGCGCTCCCGCGCCAGGCGGCCCACCTCGTAGCCGCGCAAGGCGTTGCCGGTGTGAATGCCGATGCCGACGAAGTCTCCACTCTGGATGGTCGAGGGCACCAGCGCTTCGAGCGTCTCGTCGACGATGACCGGATCGCCAAACGGGAACGGCGTGGCTGCCGCCAGGACATACAGCCAGCGCGGGGTGATAACCGCGGTACCGAAAGAATGATCGCTGGGATTGATGAGGAAAACGGCCATACGGACACTTCCTTTCGAGAAGCAAGCACTCCCGAGTTAACTCGCCATCGATGCGAAGTAACACAAAAAGAGCAAGTTACGATGACAATGGGTCGCTAGAGCTTCCGGGAAGGAGCAGAAGAGATCACGTTTGGCAACGTGCTAAGACTATTCCCTAATACCAGTTTTGTGTATAAATACTGGCGCGATATGGCGTATATGGTTCCTAACTGATACGTACATCCGCCTCGGTCTTTCCAAAATGGATGTGGCAATCAGCGGTAAGTGGCAGCACCTCGTTGAACTTTACGGCCATCGTTGAACCGCTCTCGGTGCGCGTGCTCCATCGGTCGGAAGAAAGATTTCTCAATCCCAGAGGTTTGGTAACCACTTCAGCCAAGGGCGTACTGAAGTTGTAGGTGTCCCCCTCCAGGTGATGCGCAAAGAGTTGCGCACCCGAACTCAGCATGACCAATTGTGAGCCGTAGGCTGCGCCTATGCGCATGCGTGGAGGATTGCTGAGCAGCGATTGGCAACCCCAGCAGGGATCGAGCGCCTTCTTTTGCCGCAGAAGCTCGAGGTCAAAGAAGTTTTCCGCGCCACAATGCGGGCAGTGAAAGATGGCGTCGCGCAACCCGCACATCTCTTTACGCCACTCGTTTTCCATCACCCGCGCATCCGGGTCGCGCAGGCCCGCGGTAAAGGCGCGAATGAAAAGCTTGCGCAGCGAGCCGGGATAAATCGGCCAGAAGCTCAGCGGGTTGTCATGCACTCCGGGCTGAGGGCGATTGGAGTCGTTGTCGGGATCGAAGATGAACACCGGATCCAGCGCGCAAAGCCGGCGCGAATGATCGGGATCCGATCCGTCGTAGGGCAACGTCAGCTCGCGTTTGCCCTTCAGAGGATGACCAATCACGAAAATGAAGAAGAGCAGAACCGCAAGCGAGAAGCGGTCGCTGGCGGCGTTTGGTTCCACCAGGTCAGTGGCCACTTCCGGAGCCATGAAACCCGGCGTTCCCTTGATGCTGCCCGGCTTCAGGTTCACATCCACATTGTCTGTATCGGCAATACGGATATCTCCTGTGTCCGGGTTGAAAAACACATTGCCAAAGTTGATGTCGCGGTAGCACAGGCCGGCAGCATGCAGCTTGAGAAAGCTGTGCGCCAGCCGGAAACCCACAATAGTGAGCGCACGGAAAGAGGGCTCGGCCTGGCGCCTCAACAGGTCGACCATGCTGACGAAGTCGGGGGTTTTGATAGGCATCACGTACCCGCCGTAAGCTTCGGTGCGGGGATACGAGACCAGGTCAAACGGCCACAAAAACTGCTCCGTGGGGGTTCCACTATTGATGGCGACCTTCAAACGCTCCCACAGCCGCTGGTCTCCGGCGACGTACTCTGGCCGATACCATTTCAAGGCGTAGTGGGCGTCGCCAATGCGCGCGCGGTAGACCTCAGCCTGGGCGCCCTCGCCCAGCACATCTTCGATCACCGCGGCGGATTGCATGCTGCGGGCGATCAGCACCTGCCCCGGCTTCAACATTCCCTCCATGGTCAGGGGCGCCTCACTACTGCGAATCCGATCCTGGCGCTGTCTCGGCGGTGGGGACCAGGATTCCCTTGATCTTCGGGGTAAAGGAAATGGTAAGAGGTTTTTGGCCCAGTTTGATTTCTTCGTTGAGGTTGGCCTTTTGTCCGTTGGCCGCGGTCCACGTATCCTTCGAACCGTTGATCAGCACCATTGCGTGCTTGTCCGGATCCCATACCACCTCGGCATAGTCTTTGGGATATTCGCCGGCTTTTGCTTCCGGATGAACAATCTTGGAGGAGATGTTCGCTCCCTTGCTGAGCGGGATCTCCTTACCATTCAACTGCAACTTCCATGTTTCCGTCAGCGGTTTGCGGGCCGGCGTAGCCACGGGCTTCTGGCTCGCGGGCGCCGGCTCCGTGACCGGGGGCAGCGGCGGCCGTGCCGGCGACGGCGCAAAAATTCTGCTGTGAAAGACCGCGACCACAATTGCGATCACAGCAGTCACCAGGAGGAGAAGAGCATTGCGCAGGCGCCGGTTGTCCCTGCGTGTTTGTTCCACGCTGACCGCTAATTCCTGCAGCTTATGCTGCTGGCTGCTGTGGCGGGCTTTGAGTTGTTCAATCAACGCGGATTTTGACGCCGGGGTCATGAGCGGCCGCGGCACTTTGGCGGCTCCTGCAGCGCTCACATCATCCTGCAATATGGCGAGGGTAATGTCGTCGCCGCTTCCCTGCTGCGTCGCTTCGGTCAAGATGGCGGGTAGTTCTTCGGCCAGCGAGGAGATGCCTTGTTCCCGGAGGATGTCCAGATAGTCCTGTCCGATTTTTAAGAAGTCCTCGTCGGAGCGGAAGGAGTTGGCATAACCATCGGTCGAGAGCAGGACCAGTGACGGGAGCGCCCCATTGGTGACCCAGGCGGAACGAAAGTCCTTCCACGCTTCGGGCTGGCACAAGGATGTCGTCTGGTTTGCAATCAGCCGGTCATCCGGGGGCAGCGGTCGCGTGGTGGTTCCCTGCGCGGTGACGCTCAGGATCTCACCGTCGCCGAGCTGTAAATACAGCAGCACTCTGTCGGTTGCAGCCGCGGCCAGAAGAGTCGCGCCATAAGCCAGCTCCGGAGAACTCGCGACCTCTGCCCGGCCCTCGGCTCCCTCTTCCTGTCCTAGTGTGACCAGTTCCGCTTCGGTAAACGGGTTGTTTTTGAGATCAGACTGAACCGCAGCTAGCCACCCACTCACAATCTTTCGTTCCAGTTCATGCACCTGTTCGGGGACAAAGGGCACTTGGCCGTTAGTGGCCACGGAATCGCGAAGAAAGGCCTGCAGGGTGGCGGCTACCGTGCTCACCGCAAGCGAGGAGCCGATCTGGCTGCGGAAGTGCCGCGGGCTTCCGTGGCCGTCCGACACAACTGCCACCGCCACGGTTCCTTGCCCTGCTGGCGTGACGGCGCACTGCACCGCATCCTGATTGGGGAGTCCGGTGCGTTGATGGGAGCTGCCTCGTACGCACGCGTGGGCTACTTTCCAGCTCATCGTTTCACCTCAGCCACGACAGAGTATTTGTGCTCGCGGCTGACAAAATCTTCACCACGTATCGTCGTCGGTGGGTGGGGTTGCCACTGCGGGGACCGCTGCCGGGTCTTTGCCTGGGTGCGTTGCCGTTACCGAAGTGGAAACATAGCGGAAATAGCGCACCAGTTGCTCCGCGTTATCCACCCGCAGCACCGGCTTCTCCGGATTGTCGACAAACTTGCGCAGCGTCTCCTGGTCAGCGTCCTGCCCGATGGCGATCGCCTGCCGTACTGCGCGCCGGCCCCAGGGGATGTTGAGCAGGGCCTGCAGTGCTCCCTTCCAGTCATCCGTAGGCTTGCCGTCGGAGATGAGCACGATCTGTGGCGGCAGCATACGCGCTTCCGGGGGCAATTTGTTCATTTCTTCCGCCAGCAGCGCAAACGCCTGGCCCAGGTCGGTCTCTCCTTCCGCATGCAGATCGACCCACTTGAAGTCACCGAGCAAGGTAGGTTCGGCGATATGCCACGCGGCTCCGCTGGAGAAGCGAATCACCCGCACGTAAAACTGAACCTCGGGATTACCTTCCGCAGCCTTGCGCATGGCGGGCACAACCTCGCGAATTGCATTGTTCAGCGCCTCGATCTTTCCGCTGATGGCCATGGATCCGGAACAATCGAGCAGCCAGATTACGTGGAGGGGTCTGCCTGCATATTCTCCACCGGGTCGCACCGCCATAGTGTTTGTTCTCCCGTTAGTTTCGCAGGAAATTAAGCCAATGGCTTTCCGCGCATGCAAAAGAGAAGGCGAAAGGCATGGCTTTAGTAACCGACACCCATACAAAAGCAGAAAACACTCTTACCAAGGGCCACGGCTTCAGCCGTGCCAACGACGCAGCTCATTTTAGTTGGGACCTGGTCCCTGCTAAGACCCCGTTGGAATCCCCTTCGTCAGACGAAACTGAAGCACAGTCTCGGCACCAATCTTAACTGGCGCAGGATGCGAGGTGAGCGCGCCGGTGGCACCGCCGGCACCCGCTCCCGCTGCCGCGCCTGTGCCTGCATGATGAAACAGATGACCCGCGAGGGCGCCGATGGCAGCACCCGCGGCACCGCCGATGCCCGTTCTCTCCGCCGTCCTCACTCCTTGCGATGGCCCGTCGACGCCTTTGGAAGAGCCGGAGATGTGCATGAGTTTGCCATGCGCAGTCAGGCCGACCAAGGCAAACTCCACGTGCGACTTACCCGAAATTTTGCCGCTCTTGTCGATCCTCAGGACTTTTAATTGCGCGCTCGAGCCTCGTTGCACCACTACATTGCCTTCACTCGTCAGCGGAGTAACCACCGTAGCCGGAAGCAGTTCCCCGACGGTGGAGTGATCGGAGTTAAAGTCCCTATCCAGGCGTACCGCCACGGACGCGCCCGAAGTTGCAGTGGATAACTTTGCCGGCTGAGAGGGGCCGGCGCTGGAATGCCCGGGGTTAGGTTTGGTTTGCCCGTCCGGTGCGGGGGGCGGATTGTTCTGTCCGGTTGGTGGGTTTTGCCCGTTGGGCCCCCGGGGCGTCGGATTTTGTGGGTTCTGCCCATGCTGCACCTCCGGAGTATTGCCGCCCGCCGGAAGCGTGGGCGCAGGGTGGTGCAGCAGGGCGAGAGCGATGGCGGCGGCCGCCAGCAAACCAACTCCACCCACGACTGCCTTGTTCTGATTGCTCATGGCGGCTTTCACCACCACGGGTGGAACCACCGGGGCTGCGGCCGGTATCGAGCCCGTCGGGCGATCCGCCGCTGCTCGTTCTGCAGCCGACGCTCCCGTCGCAACGCCGTTGACGTAGGCGACAGGCACATCCTGTATCCGTTCGGAGCTGCGTCCCAGACCTACGCCGAGCGCGTACGACCAGGTATCGACGGCGTAGTTGGCAATCTCGGGGGCCAGTCCCCGGTTGTCTTCGAGCCGTTGCACCAGCCTAGCCCGCATGGCCTCGGGAGTCATGGCCGTTTGCCACGAAGACTTGAGCTCCAGTGGCACTCTCTCCTCGAGCGCGCCGACCAGGGCGGAGATCTCGCGGCGATGCCCGCCACAATAGTCCTTCAACAGGCCCTCACAGCGGTCACGGTCCTGGAGAAGACCGTCTCCGTTCTTTTCCATCAGCTCTTTCAACTTTTCGCGAGGCGATTCGGTTGCCATGTTGCCCATCCCTTAGGTTGTGTTCGTGTCCGAACTCCGCACTCTGTCAGCCAACTTCGCCGTCCGTAGAGCCGAAGTCGATTTTGGCGCCCGGAGCCAGTTTGATCGTCTGCCCGGGCGCGATCTGGCGCCGGGAGCCGTTGGAGACTGCTTCCCAGGCGGAACTGGAAAGGTTGGTTAGGCCGAGGATGGTTGGATCGTTGGGGTTCCGGGTCACCTCAGCGACCGGGCCTCCAGGTGACTGGGCCAGCAATCCCGGCACCTGGTGTTCGAGCAGGCGTAACCCGGGGACAATGATCAGGAACTTGGTGCCTACACGCAGCCGGTTGGCAATGCGGCCCGCTGGGCCAACGGAGGGAGAAATCAGGGGATCTGCCGGGCCCGGCCGGGTGACGGGCGGAGCGCTCGCTACCGGGGGTGGATAGGTGACTGGCGGCGTGCTCGGCGCTTGGGCAGGATAGGCCGGCACTGCCCTGCTCGCGCCGAAAATCACGCTCGGTTGCAGCAGGCTTCGATTGGGCGAAATTTCGCGCGCCTTGAGCACCGCGGCAGCCAGCACTGCGTATGACAACAGCGCGATCGCAGCCTGCAGAGGGACGGTCTCCATGCTCGCCACCGTGTCCCATAACGCATGGGGAAGGGAGGCCGAGACCAGCCCGATCAGCAGTATCTTCCACCGCTGCTCTGGCTTGATTACAGAAAGACCGATGAAATATCCGAAGTAACCAGCGTAGGCCATGTGTCCAAAGGACAAATCGATCGACCGGATAATGAGCCCCTTGATCCCCGGCGCGGTATTGAGCAGGTTGCTACCCTGACTAATCAGGTTTCTTAGCTGCTCGCCGTTCATGTTGTTCATCACCGCGTCGGCGTTCTGGAAGGGAACTCCGCGGAAGGCCAAAACAGTGGTCGTCCATGTATTCACTAGGTCCCGGGGCGTGTACTGGATGAGGGTTTCCATGATGGCGAAGCCGCCGCCGGAAGCGGCGCCGATGAGGATGCCATCCAGGGGTTCCTCTACCCCGATCTTGGCCCGTACTTCAGGGGTCATAAAGCGGGCGGCGGCTACCAGGGCGAGGATGGGCAGCGCTTTGACGATTTCCTCGAAGAACCCGGTTCCCAGGAAATGCTGAATAAACAACTGAATGAACGGGGCACTCGCATCGGGTTCTCCGCCCGCCAGGTGTTGATGGAAGAACTCGTACATCCAGAGAAAGTCGTGATCCACCTGCATGAGCCAAAGATAGTAAGCACTAAAGCCCGCGGCGCCTAAGAGGATGTACCAGGACTTATCCTTCCCGATCATGCGGTAGATAAACCACATGCTGACCATGGTCAGGAAGACAGCCAGCATAATCAGGAAGTTCGAGGTGTAAATCCAATAGCGAGGATCGATGTAGTGCTTGCCGTCCGCGGCCACAATGCCATACACGATGGTGGTGGTGGAACCGAACGTCACCATGCCGAAGAAGACTACGATGCAGAAGAGCACCGGTCCAAGCTGAGCGGTCTTTCCCAGTTCATGCCATTTGGTGATGACCGGGATCAGCTGCGAGCGTGTCGCCTCGGTGCCTTGCACCATGACTCCACCGGGTCGCTTAGCCATACATCTTTCTCCTAGCCGCAGTTGATTTTGAGACTGGTTCCCTGGAGAGATTTGGCGCGTGGTTGTGTGCATCGGTTACCAGCGACAGCCAAGTAAAACAGGGGGAACGAGGCGAAATCGGGGGCCTGATTGAGTGTGGGTGAGAACTCCATCTCGAAACTTAGTTCCGAAGGGACCGCTGGAAATGAGCATCGAGCCACGCCTGGACAACCTTCAGCTGTTCCCCGCGGGACTCAATCGTGTTGCATGATGTACCCAGGACTAACGTCCTGGGATAAGTTCAGCCGTCCCCGTTCGACAAGATCAAAGCAGGCTCTGCGGGATTAAATCGTAAGTCGTGGTTCTCACACGCCCTCTGATTGGCCTTTCACTCTACCATTGCGGAAGAGTGCTGTCGACGGAAAATGGGGGTGCCCCAAGGCTCCTCTGGTACCCAGGTTTGAGGCAGAAACAGGACTGATGAGTAGCCCCAACAGGGCGGTTAAGCAGAATATCCCACAGCGCACGGAACTGCTGTTTGATAGGACTTCTCGGCTGCGACCGCGATCTCTACCGCACGCAAACCGTCTTCCCCGGTGACCCGCGGCGCGCGGTCGCTGAGGATGGTGTCGACAAAGTCGGTGACCTCGGCCAGGTAGGCTTCGCGGAAGCGGGTAAGGAAGTGATCCTGCAGCTCGTAGGAACCGTGACTTGCCTTCAGGAAGGTGGCGGAGTTTTGCCGCAGGCCACCGATCAGGATCGATCCTTTCGAGCCGACGATCTCGGTGCGGACGTCGTAGCCGTACAGTGACTGCGCGTAGGATTCGACATTCCCGATCGCACCCCGGCGGAAGCGAAGGTTCACCGTGCTGGCCACTAGATCTCCGAACTCCGCAATCTCCGGGCGGATCGCGACCGTGCCGTAGGCGTGCACTTCGGCAACTTCGTCATGGGTGAGCCAGCGCGCCGCGTCGAAGTCGTGGATGGTGTTGGTGTAGAAAAGCATTCCATTGATCCTGGCCTGATAAGCCCTAAGCGGAGGCATATCCTTGTCGCGGCCAAGGGACTTGAAGATCACGGGCTCCCCGATTTCACCTGCTTCGATGCGCTTGCTGGCGGCCACATGAGCGGGGTCATAGTGGCGCATGAAGCCGACCTGCAGACGAACGCCTGCTGTGGCGACCGCGTTTAAGGCGCTCTGCGCACTCTCGACGTTGACGCCGAGGGGTTTCTCGCACAGGATGTCCTTGCCCGCCCGGGCGGATGCTTCGACTGCGCCGGCATGAAAGTTATCCGGGGTCGCGATCAGCACGGCCTGAATATCTTTGCGTTCAAGCATTGCCTCGAGGCTGGCGTAGGAGTGTTCGATCTCCAACTCTTCGGCGACCTTGCCGGCGCGGGCGCCATCCACATCGGCGACCGCGACCAGCCGCGCCTGCGGGATTAGGTGCCGCAGATTCGTGGCGTGTTGCTTGCCCATCTCCCCCACGCCCAGTACTCCCATCCCCAGCTTGCGCATACCGCGGTCTCCCTTAAAAGTGCTCTTGAACGCCTTTTGCATCATAGGCAAAATAACCGCTTAGCGAAAGAGCTATGTTTTCCCTCTGTCGGGCAGCACAACTATTTGGAAACCATTAATACTATCCAGGAAGCAGCGAGAACACTTGAGGAATCGGAATTCGGACGGGTGCCCCCACGGGGGCCCCAGCGTACGTGGAGCACCCGTCCCATCCATCGGATGACTTCTGTAACCCAGACCGCCGACGGCGCAGATTACCTGGAGAAATTCTGCAGGTAGCTGTCTTCGGGCAGCCCCGCGCGCCGGGCTTTGTCCAGCATCTTTATCGCCTGGTCGTGATCCATGGGGCCGCCGATGGTGACCAGGTAATCGCCGCTTTTGGGACTGAAGACTTCAGCACCGAGGTTTGAATGTTTTTCATTGATCTTCGACACCATGTCGTCAGCCTTGGTTTGCCCTTTGTAGGTGTAGGCCACGACTCGCCAGATGGAACGGCCCTCCGGACCAGAAGCCGAAGTTGCCGGAGTCGACGATGGTTTCACGGCTGAGGATTTCGTGGCCGGACCCTTGGCCGCGGATGGCTTGGGAACTGGTGCTTCCTCCACCACTGGAGGCGGAGGAGCCGCGGGCTGCGCCGCAGTTTGCGGAGCCGTTGCAGTTGCAGGCTCGGAGTGCGGACGCATCAGCAGCCATCCGAGAATCGCCAGCACCACCACAGCGATCGCGCCGTACAAGACAAGCGGCCGCCGCTTGGTTTCCAACTCGTCATCCTCTTCGAGTAGAGCCGCTCTGGCCGACGGGATAGGCGGAGTCGTCAGCCGCTCGGCTATCGGTGGTTTGCTAACGGGTGGCCTGGGGGCTGGAGGCTCGGGTCTCGTCACCGGCGGAGGCGGCGCGGCTGCAACGCGGGGCGGAGGAGGTGGCGGCGGCGGAGCCGCGGGCGCTGCAACCCGAGGTGGCGGAGCAGGTACGGGAGGCGGAGGCGGCGGTACGCTCGCCACCGGCAGAACCGGCTTCAACGCGTTGCTGACCTGGGCTAACGTCCACCGGCGGGCAAACGAATTGCGAATGATCTCCGCGAACGGCGCCGGGATACGGTTGATCTGTGCATCCGTGGCGGTGAGCCCCTTCCGCTGGGTGAAGGCGTGAAAGAGGGTGGTGCCAATCCCTGCCACGTCGTCCCCCTGGCCGGCGGCGGACAGGTGCAGGCAATCGCTGCGCAACTTTACCGTCTCCTGGGTGGCCAGCACGCTGGCGGCTTCCACCCGGCCGTGGGACATTCCGTTTTGATGGATCGCCGTGAGTCCGCCCACCAGGGCTTCCGCGACTTCTCGGCCTTCTTCCGGGGTGAGGGCCTGGCCCTGCAGGACATCGGAAAGGCTTTGCTCGATGGGCTCCATGAGCGCATAGACCACCAAGGTGTTGTCCACCTTCACTTGCCCAACCTTGGTGATGCTGACCAGGTTGGCATGATTCAGGTGTTGCGCCGCCTCCAGGCGCGCGACGATCTCATCCCCGTCGGTCAGCGCCTCGGTAAGGCTGATGGTAGCTGGGACCGGTCGAGGATCTGACGTTTCGGTCTCAAACCAGGCGGTACGGCCTTCGGAACGCACCAGGCGCCGCAAGGGATAGATCCCATCGATTGTTTGCCCTTCCAACTCATTCCAGAACTGCATAGCGTCCTTGTTTCCCGAAAAGTGAGGATAGATATGAGGGTAACGTGAAGATAGGCTCTGCCAGGTCAGAGCGGGCTCTTGACCTCAAAATGCTGACAGTTTAACCAACTGACGCTCAAAAGGGCAGCCCGGCGCAAGACCGAGCTGCCTCCGCATGTCTTACAGAATTAAAAAGGCGACCGCGACTTCATGAAGACAGCTTACGCGATTCTCTCGATATTGGTCCGTGCGTTGTTGCCGGTACGCGCCAGCATGGCCATGCCCTCGCGGGCCATCTCCCGAGCCATCTTACGCAATTCGTCAGGCCGCTCGTTGTGGATCGCAGTCAACTGCTCCAGGGCCGCCGCAGCGCGCAGCTTGGCGATGCCCTGAAAAGCCTGCTCCCCTGAATTTCCGCAGGTATGAACAATGCTTTCCGAGGTTATTTTAAAAACATCTTCGCCCTGAATGACGAAGGCCACAAAATACTTCTCTGGCGGCGGGACGGCGGTGTGGGATGCCATAGCACTTCCTTTTGGTTAATTCCGTGAATTCCAGTGCAGGACGGTCCAATTCGGCCACAATACACTACAGTTTGCATACTAGATGCACACGGATGGATGCAAGCCTATTGGAGCATTCGGAACCGTAGAAGGTAACCGCCGGAGTTTATTTCTTGCGCAATAGAGCGGTATAGAGCGGCGCGCCCCAGGTGCCGATCGCCAGCAGGCTGCCAAACAGCACCACGGCGTCGATACTTTCCCGCCCCTCGGGCGACCAGTAAACGTTGGCGAGGTTCAGCCACAGCGCAAACTCATCCAGCGTCAGCGCGGCGCCCACGCCATACAGGATGGACAGGAGACGGCTGGCAAAGATCGAAGCCGGGGTGGTGCCGGACCCGACCTCATTGATGTAGCCGTAGCCCACGCCAAGCAGGATCAGAATGCCCCAGACCAGGTGGTGAATGTGGCGGCCACCCATGGTGACGTATTGGAAAGGGCCGATGTGGTGCTGAATGGAGGCGACCAGCAAGCGGACCGCCAGAAACGTGATAAAGAAGCTGATCGACGCCAGGAACATCCGCCGGTGCGGACGGTCAGGGATCGTTTGCCGGATGATATGACCGAGCTCGGTGAGGTGCAGCAGCAACAGCATGACCGCCGTTACCACCGCAATGAATACCAGCAGGATCACTTCGCCTGACCAGTGCATACGCCACTTTAACTCAGGAAAAGAGGAATTCCTTAGTCCTTAGATCCTTGATGTTGTCGCGCAGCTTGGCCGCCTTTTCAAACTCAAACTTCTTGGCCGCCTCGCGCATATCCGACTCCAGCTTGCCGATATAAGCGTCCAATTCCTGCTGCGTATTGAATTCCGGCAGGCTTTCGTCCTGGCTGGTAAGGTCTGCATATTCTGCCTTGAGGATATGCACCAGGGACATGTCGAGTGAACGGCTGATGGAGGTCGGCGTAATGCCGTGCTCCTCGTTATGCGCCCGCTGCACTGTGCGCCGGCGATCTGTTTCATCCAGTGCGCGGCGGATAGAGTCCGTCATCACGTCGGCGTAAAGAATTGCCCGGCCGCTCAAGTGACGGGCGGCGCGACCGATGGTCTGGATCAGTGAGCCGGAGGAGCGCAAAAAACCCTCCTTATCGGCGTCGAGAATCGCCACCAAGGAGACCTCGGGCAAATCCAGCCCTTCCCGCAAAAGGTTGATGCCGATCAGCACGTCGTATTCTCCACGCCGCAAATCGCGCAACAGGCGGACTCGCTCCAGGGTTTCGATTTCCGAGTGCATGTACCGGCACTTCACCCCGACTTCGGAGTAGTAGCCCGACAAATCTTCCGCCATCCTCTTGGTGAGTACCGTCACCAGAACCCGCTCGTTGCGTTCCACCCGAAGCCGAATCTCTGCCAGCAAATCGTCAATCTGCCCGCGGATCGGCCGAATCTCCACTTCCGGATCGACCAGGCCCGTCGGCCGGATGATCTGTTCCACCACTACGCCCGCGGACTTGGTCAACTCATAAGGCCCGGGAGTCGCGGAGACATAAATGGTCTGGTGGGTACGGGTTTCAAACTCCTCAAACTTTAGCGGTCGATTGTCCATCGCCGAAGGCAGACGGAAACCATAATCCACCAGGTTTTGCTTACGCGAGCGATCGCCATGCCACATGCCATGCAGCTGAGGTACGGTCACGTGGGACTCGTCGATAAACACCAGGTAATCGCGGGGAAAATAGTCCAGCAACGTGGGCGGCGGTTCGCCTGGCAGCCTGCCGGAAAAGTGCCGCGAGTAATTCTCGATGCCATGGCAGTAGCCCATGGACTTGATCATCTCCAGGTCAAAGCGGGTGCGCTGGTGGATGCGCTGCGACTCGACCAGCCGCCCCTCCGACTCCAACTGCTTTTCCCAGATCCCAAGCTCTTCGAGGATGGAATCAATCGCCGTCCTCTTGCGCTCCGGCTGAACCACGTAATGGGATTTGGGATAGATGGGCAGGCGGGCATATTTCTGCCGCACGGTGCCAAAGAGCGGATCAATCTGCGACAGCGCCTCGATCTCATTGCCGAAAAGCTCGATGCGATACGCCATCTCGTCGTAGGTGGGGTAAACCTCGATCACGTCACCCCGCACGCGGAACGTCCCGCGGCGAAAATCGCTGTCGTTGCGCTCGTAGAGAATCTCCACCAGCCGGCGGGTAATGTCCTCCCGCCGGATCTTCTGCCCCTTTTCCAGCAACAGCAGCATGCCGTAGTACGCCTCGGGCGAACCCAGTCCGTAGATGCAGCTGACCGAGGAAACAATGATCGCGTCCCGGCGCTCGAACAACGAACGAGTCGCGGAGAGGCGAAGCTTGTCCAACTCCTCGTTGATGGTCGCTTCCTTCTCGATGTACAGGTCACCGGAAGGGATATAGGCTTCGGGCTGGTAGTAGTCGTAGTAGGAGACGAAATACTCGACCGCATTCCCGGGGAAAAACTGCTTGAACTCGTGGAACAGCTGGGCGGCGAGCGTCTTATTGTGCGCCAGGATCAACGCCGGGCGATTGGACTGCTCGATGATCTTGGCCATGGTGAACGTCTTGCCCGAGCCGGTGACCCCGAGCAGGGTCTGGTGCTGCTCACCGGCCGCCAGGCCGGACGTGAGGTCCTGAATGGCGCGGCCCTGGTCGCCGCGCGGACGGTAATCGCTTACTAACTGGAAGTCCATGAATACCTGTGATGAGTGGGCCGTGCGCCGACCCGCCGTGGGCGGGTGCTGGGAAGCGTTGGGGCTGTTCCAATTATAGCCGTTGGGGCAAATCTAGAGCCGGGGCAGAGGAGGGTACGCTACCGGGTCGCGCACCATGCGCCGGGCGAGCACAATCAGGCCGCCGATGATCGCGCAGATGACCAGAATGACGGGCAGGAAAATGATGGGGGAGAACACGGTATGCGGACGGTTGGGCGCGGTGGAGTCCTGGCGGAAATGCCCGCCGAAGATCAACACGTGGCCGCCGATGGTAGCGTGGCTGGTGAGGGTGAGGTTGCCGCCGAAGACCAGAACGTTGCCGCCCACATAGCCATTGAGGAAAACGTTGCCGGCGAACGCCCGAACGCTGCCGGTGGCGTGCCCATCCACCTCGGCGGAGCACAGAAAGCAGCCCACATTGTGAACCGTCTCGTCCGCCGCAACCATAATATTCCGGCCAAAGTGGCGTACGTTTGGCGCCAGGATCAGAGTGCAAAAAATCAAGCACCGTGAAAGCATGGCGGCGTTCATACGGTATTCGATCATCAAAACCCTGCACCAGAGAAGTGACAAGACAGCTTCTGGTGGGATCAGGGGAGGGCGAATGCGGTGGGATGTTTCGGTTGGTACAGGCCGACGTGGCCGCCTCCAGGAAGGCTGATCCGGGTAATCGATCCCCACCTTTCTTCCTGAACGGTCGAACAAACGACGCTTTTCTTCGCCAGCGCGCTCATCTCGACTTTCAGGTCGGAGCACAGGAAATAGAGCTCATGGCGATCATTCTCTTCTGCCGGATGAAAGGCTGCCTCTGCCGGCGGCAGCGCGAAGATCAACCAGCCGTGGCCGGCATCGACGGAAGCGAATCCCAGCACCTCGCGAAAGAAGATGCGGTCTGCTTCGGCATCCTTGCTATAGACGATGACATGTGCACCCGAGATCACGATGCGTTCCAGTTTAGCGCTGCCTTCTTATCCGGTCGAATTGCGCTAATGTAAAACAAGATGGTCCACTTCCTTCTCCGCTTTCGCAGCTTGATCCTGATGGTTTCGCTCGGCCTATGTTTCCTGGGTGCGGATTGCGCGGCGGCCGCGCCAATCCTCGGGTACAAGGTAGTGGCGAAGTACCCGCACTCGACCGAGAATTACACCGAGGGATTTTTTTATCTGGATGGATTGTTTTATGAAGGCACGGGCATTGCCGGGCACTCGGCAGTGTACGCCATCCAGCCGGAAACGGGGAACCCGGTGCAGAAACGCGCAATGGCGCCGCAATATTTCGGCGAGGGTATCGTCGATTGGGGCCCGAACATCTACCAGTGGACGTGGAAGTCGCAAATCTGCTTTGTCTACGACCGCTTCAGCCTGCGGCCCATCAAGCAGCTGACGTACACCGGTGAAGGTTGGGGCATGACCCGCACGGCGAAAGAAATCATCACCAGCGACGGGAGTGCCACCCTGCGCTTCCGCAATCCTGAAACCTTCCAGGAAACACATCACATCGTAGTGAAAGACGGTGCCAAGGTCATCGACGAGCTCAACGAGCTGGAGTTTATCAAGGGCGAGATCTACGCCAACGTCTGGCACTCGGACAGGATTGCGCGCATCAGTCCACGCGACGGACACGTGATCGCCTGGATCGACCTGACGGGGCTGCTGCCGCCCGACCAAAAGGTCAATGGCGAATCAGTGCTCAACGGCATCGCCTACGATGCAAAGCGGGACCGCCTGTTCGTCACCGGTAAGCAGTGGCCCACGGTATTTGAAATCAAAGTGGTCCCTCTCGCTCCAGCGAAGTCGATTGGGCGGTGATCAGACCGTCACTGAGAGTTCCAATGGTCCGCGAAAATCTTCGCGATCGTATAGATACTCTGCATCGGGTTCGCGCCCACGGATGTCGGGAGAATACTCCCGTCGACGACATACAGGCCTTCGGTCCCCCAAACGTGAAAATCCTGCCCCACAACACTGTCCTGCGAGTACTCTTTTGCGCACGCTCTCCACGGTTTGTGGGCCGGCACGCCGCTCCGTTCCGGGCACCTTCTGCGTACTCTCGAACGGCGAGCGTGGTTATCCTTGGACTACTCCGTGGAAGCGGCCTATTGCCAACTCATCGAACTCGGAACCCATGCCACCTACGGCTACGAGGACACCACCACCTCGGCTTGGATCGAGTTTCCAGTAGAGAAGACGGCGGATCTGCCCGCCCTGAAGTTCGTCCGCGAACTCGGGCCTGGTGAAGCGGTCGTAGAGCTCACTCGCTACCAGGCGTTTACCCCGGAGGCCCTGAAGCTTCTTGAGGCGGGTGTCCGCTTCCATCAGATCGCCGGCAACCAGCTGGTTGTATTCTCCGCCATCGCTCCCGCGAACTGGACCAACACGTCGCCCAACCTGCAGTTGCTTCTGGCGCAGCCTCTGTTGACCGATCGAGCGAAGGCCCGCGCTGTATTGCTGTGCCCGGTTTCTGCACTTCAGCTTCTCCCTCTGCTGGAGAACCAGGGGCTGAGGATCGAGCACATATACGATTACTAATTAGCCGCCGGCGAGACATCCTTCAATCGCTCGCTGCCATTCCGGGCCGCTCTCACGATCGCGTTTTCCCATGGCTTCCACCTGATCATTCAAGGCGGCGTCCAGCGCAGTGCGCGCATAGGTGACTTCTACGCTCGTGCTGGACACATCGACCGCGGTCAGTCGAACATCCACGGTAGACACCACCGTCTCGGGTATGAACGCCACATAACGCATGCGCCCTGCCGCCGGATCGAAGAGCGTGTTCACCCACACACTCTTGTGGGGGCCGTGCTGAATGGTGAACACCGCACCTTGCACATCCTTGGCGGGCTGTGGATACAGAAATTCAGGATTCCAATGTGGACCCGCCCAGCACCGTTCTCCCTCCGGGCCGAACAGAGTCGCGGCGCGGGCCAACGGCGCCCGAACGAGCAGATGAAAGCTATTACTCACGTGTGATGGTTGTGTCATAGAACTCAATCCCAGCAAAAGAAATAACCCACTTTTCACTTGCGCTCCTTTAATCGATGGCTATCGGAGGCATGCAGCGTCAGGCCATAAATATTCCTGAACTGCTCAATCTCCTTCAGGGTCGGTGCGGAAAACGCAGACTTACCTTCAAACGCATGCAGCACAATCCCTTCCAGCAAATCGCCCAGAGTCATGTCTTTCAGTTCGGCGACCGCCTTCAATACCTTGACCAGTCGCTTTTCCATCCGGACGCCGGTCTGAACCCGTTCCACCTCGACCTTTATGTCGGCCATGTGTACCAATGTACCACGGTACCACGCATGAAGCGAAATCAGCTGTGACATCATCTGAAGAGAGAAGGAGATTCAAGACGGATGAGTTACGTACCCAACGCAAAGCGGTATGACGGAGCGCAGTTTCGGCGGTGTGGGCGATCGGGGATCGTGTTGCCGCCGGTATCCCTCGGTTTGTGGCAGAACTTTGGCGGCGCCGATGTCTTTGAGACTGGCAGGGCGGTCGTTCGGCGGGCATTTGATCGAGGCGTGACCCACTTCGACTTGGCGAACAACTATGGACCGCCCTACGGGTCCGCCGAAGAGAACTTCGGCGAGATTCTGCGCAAGGATTTTCGCGAGCATCGCAACGAGTTGTTGATCTCCACCAAGGCGGGCTGGGACATGTGGCCAGGGCCCTATGGTGTGGGTGGCTCGCGCAAATATCTGCTCGCGTCGCTCGACGAGAGCCTGGGCCGCATGGGCCTTGAGTATGTAGACATTTTCTATTCTCACCGGCCGACCATGGATGTGCCGCTGGAAGAAACCATGGGCGCCCTGGTGCAGGCCGTTCGTCAAGGCAAGGCGTTGTATGTGGGCATCTCGTCGTACAGTCCGGAGCGGACCCGTGAGGCGGCAAAGATTTTGCAGGGTGAAGGTGTACCGCTGCTCATCCATCAGCCGTCGTACTCGATGCTGAACCGCTGGGTGGAAAAGGAGCTGCTAAGCACGTTGGATGAGCTGGGGGTGGGCTGCATTGGGTTCTCGCCGTTAGCCCAGGGATTGTTGACCAGCAAATATCTCAAGGGAGTTCCTGCAAACTCACGCGCCAAAGCGGAAGGTTCTTCTTTGCTGAAGGGCTTTTTGAGCGAAGAAAATCTCAACCGTGTGCGGGCGCTCAACGAAATAGCAGAGGGCCGCGGCCAGACGCTGGCGCAGATGGCAATCGCCTGGGTATTGCGAGACAAGCGTGTCACGTCGGCATTGATTGGAGCTCGCGATGTGAAGCAGCTCGACGATTCGCTGGATGCGGTAAAGAATCTCCACTTCTCGGATGCGGAATTGCAGGACATCGATCGGCACGCGAAGGAAGGCGAGATCGATCTCTGGAAAGAAGCCAGGGAAGGGGCGGCTTAAGCGGATCCAAACTCAGTCTCGAAGGGACGATTGAACTTTATTGAACTTAGCCCAGGACGTAGTCCTGGGTTGGATTTGAAAGGACGGCTGGAAGTAGGCCGCGACGCAATCCTCGAAAACCTTCAGCCGTCCCTGCGGGACTGAACACTCTCGAGGGGAAATCCGACCTCAGCCGAGGACCGCCGTTTCGCGGACCCACTCTCCGGGGCGCTGTCGTCCTCTCCTTTGTCATCCCGAGCAGCCGAGGGATGTGCAGTTCAACGGACCCCTCCTGCAACCACTCTCCAGGGCGCCGTCGTCCTTTCCTTTGTCATCCTGAGCGAAGCCGAGGGATCTGCAGTTCAACGGACCTTTCGTGGAAATGTTTTTCTAGAGAGCGCAGCGTAGTGGTGAGATCTGCGGTTTCATCAAACCGCGTTAGGCCGCAAAACAAACCGGAACCGCATATCCCCGCCGAACCACTGAACGTAGTTCGTCCCCCACGTGTTGTTGTGCAAACAGAAATGCAATCCTTTCGCAAGATCCGGTTGCTCTCTGGTGAAATAAACCGCGGACTTCACTCCCAGCGCCACCACAGGCGCATCCAGAGACTCAATTGTGAAATCAGGACAACGCATCTCCCTGCCAATAGCGTGCATATGCCGGTTTCCCCCGGGAACAACATCAAAAGGTGAAACCCACTCGTCGGTTTTTCCCATCAGCCACTTTCCATCGCCAGGCACAGTCGGATGGAAGCTCAGCCACGCCGCTTCGGGAAGCCGGTTGGCAACCTTCCCAAACCAATAGAAATCCATCTCGACCACCGGCGCATCATTCGGCAGCTTCAACTCAAGAAACATCGTCCGTGGCCAGGCCACCGTGCCCAACTTCTCGCTCTCCGGATCGTCTACCCGCAGTTCCGCCAGCACCCGGTAACCGTGACTGTCCGCGCCCGACCAGAGATGCACCAGCGACGGCGCCCACTCCCGGCTTTTCGCGCCAAACCGGTCAATCCCAGGCTTACCGAAATCCTTAAACGCCCAATCCTCCGTCGAGTGGATATAGCTCGCAATAAATCGATCGAAATCCTGTTTGGAATACGTCTGGTACGAATAAATCCCCAGCGGATTCTGCGCGCTCGCCCAGTTCCGCTCCTTGGCCTTTTCACGAAGTCCGCTGATGGCCCCGGTACGCGGATCGATGCTGACCGTAAAGTGCTGCGTCTCGATCACAGAATCCGCAGCATGAGGTTGCAACCCGGCAACCAGCGGCGGAGTGGCACGAAGCCCCTGCAACCGCTCCAGCACCTGCGAACGCAACGGTTGCAGCAGGCTGGCTACGCCCTCATCAATGTCCTCGCGCTTCTCCTCCCAACTGCTGGTCATGGTCCGGTATCCCGGCAGATTCAGTACCTGTGCCAGGTCGCTGGGTTTGTAGTGGTCATAATCGATCCACTTCTTGGTGTCCACGCCCCATGTGTGTTCGACCGCAAGCGAAAAACGGCGAAGCAAAGCGAGGTCCACCGCATCGCCCGGGCGCAGCTTTCCCTGATCCACCAATTCCCGCCGGAAGCGGGCAACCTCCCGGTAGCGGCTCACCTTGATCGGATCGCTGGGCACCCCGTGGATCCAGGTATCCCCTATCTCCTGGGTCACCACCGGTAACTGCGCACGAAAGGGAGCGATGGCCACCGCGATATCCGTCAGCGAAGAGGCGCTGATCGTCGCATGGGGAAAGGTCGCCCGAAGTTTTTTGTAAATATCCGCAATTTCTTCAGGCGTGTGCGGCCCCCCATTGTCGTCTTTCACTTCAATGGCGACCGCCAGCCCGGATCCCGGCAACGCGAACGTTCCCCCGTAATTCGGGTGGTACATCACGCTCAATTCGCCGCCTCTTGCATCCCTCCACAAAAACAAACGCGGCACTTCCGCCGGTGTACTCGCCGAATTAATCCCGATGTGAAGAAACGTAACCCCATTTTCCTGGAGCGGAGCAATGATTCCGCGGGTGTGGCCGGGGACGTCGGTCATCTTAGCCCCGCTGGTTGTCCGTCCGTACCGCTGATCGAGCGTTTTGGAAAAGCCGATCGCCCCGGCAATCATCGTCCGGTCCAGCAGCTCGGTCTCCCAGGTGAACGGCAGGGCATGCCACGCCAGGTGTCCTGCGGCGATGGCCTTCTCCGCCCGCTTACGCTGTTCCGCGGCGGCCTGTTCCAGATACTCGTACAACAACCACGATCCCGTGGTCCACACATAGCGGTCGCCGCCGGTCTGGCTCATCTGCTGGCCAATCTCGATCGCCTTGGGAAAATAATGATCGAAGTACAGGCGCATGATCGCGGCTTGCGTATCGACAAACCCGACGTCCAGGTGGCACTTGAACATCACCAGCACACGCGTGACCGCCGCAGCATCCGCCTGCACGGCAAGCGCAGAGAGTTTGCTGCCGACGGCGGAATGTAACGTCCCGGCGGACACCAGCCCAGATAGGAAATGACGGCGCTTCATCGTCTTGCCCCAAGTATCACCATCATTTGTGCCTCGACCCGGTAATTGCTGTCGCCATACCCAGGCCTACATACATCGTCCCTGAGACGTAGCGCTCGTTGCGGATAAACGTCCGGTTGCGCCGGAGCCATCCCGCCGCTGACCCTGCGGTGAGTGCCCAAACACTGTCGGTCGTGAATCCCATGAATGTAAATAGCATTCCCAGCGTGAAGAACTGCAAGCCCACGTGTCCGCGTGCCGGGTCGACGAACTGCGGCAGGAAGGCAAAGAAGAAAATGGCCACCTTGGGATTGAGAGCCTCGACCAGAACCCCTTGCGCATAGACCCGCCGCAGCGGCAGCGGGGCGACGTGATTCGCTTCGACATCCATGCCGGAGCGTTCACGCAATTTCTTGATGCCTAGATAAATCAGGTAAGCAGCCCCTGCATACTTCACCAGGGAATAGGCGACTGCCGAAGAAAGCAGCAACGCCGAGAGCCCCAGCGTGGCGCCCATGACATGGATCAAGGAGCCGGTAGCGATGCCGGAACACGAGGCCATTCCTGCTTTCCGTCCTTGATCGATGCTGCGCGTCAAGACGTATAGCACCGCGGGTCCCGGAATGATCAGCAAGATCACTGCCGCTGAGACGAAGAGAAGGAGGTCGTTCGAGGAAGGTAAAAAGGTCATGTGAGTCTCCGTGCAGAGAGTTAGCGATGGCTCGAAATGGAGCGACGGTATCGATGATTTTACCTCGCTGCCATCATCCTCCATCGGAGCTGTTTCCCCGAAACACTTGGCGGCTCTGTTCTTTGCGGCATATAATCCCGTGCCGTGGGCGGTCAGGGGGTTCCGCGAATCCTCTGGCGTGGAGGCAAAATGGCAGCTCCCGACATTGTCTGGAAGGGGGGCAGGTTCGGCCGGACGTCCCGGCGGGACCCGTGGTGGCTTTCCCCCTCGGCCGTTCTTCTGGGCTTAAGCGCATTTCTTGTGTACTCCACCTGGGCCGCGTGGCAGGGCAACCACTACACCTTTGGCCCTTATATCTCACCTTTCTATTCTCCCGAACTGTTCGGCTCTTCGCCCCACGCCCTCTTCGGCCCCAAGCCTTCCTGGTATCCCGGCTTTCTGCGCTTCTCTCCCGCTCTTCTCATCCTATGGATCCCTGGCCTCTTCCGGGTCACGTGTTACTACTACCGCGGTGCGTATTACAAGTCGTTCTGGGCCGATCCTCCCGCTTGTGCCGTCAGTGAGCCGCGCAAAACCTATCTCGGCGAACGAAGCTTTCCCCTCATCATGCAGAATTTTCATCGCTACTTCCTGCGCCTTTCCTACCTGGTATGGGCCTTTCTGGTTTATGACGCAGTCATGTCCTTCCGTTTCGCCAACGGCTTTGGCATCGGGGTCGGTACCCTCGTCCTGGTGGTCAATGTGATCCTTCTCGGCGGGTACGTCTTCGGCTGCCACGCCTTCCGCCACCTGATCGGAGGCACGTTCGATCGCATCTCAGAACACCCCGTGCGCCACAAGCTCTACGACTGCGTGAGCTGCCTGAACGCAAGACACCAGAAATGGGCCTGGGCAAGTCTGTTCTGGGTGGGATTTTCCGATATCTACGTCCGCCTCTGCTCCATGGGGATCTGGCATGACTGGAGAATCCTGTAGATGCCGGAATTCCAACTCTTCTCCTATGACGTTCTGGTCATTGGTGCAGGTGGGGCCGGTCTGCGCGCCGCCATCGAGGCCGCGGCCAACGGCGCCAAGGTCGGCGTGGTGTGCAAATCGTTGCTCGGCAAAGCCCATACCGTGATGGCCGAGGGCGGCATTGCCGCCGCTCTGGCCAATGTCGACGATCGCGATAACTGGCGGGTTCATTTCGCCGATACCATGCGCGGTGGGCAATACCTCAACAATTGGCGCATGGCGGAGCTGCATGCCAAAGAAGCGCCGGATTGCGTGCGCGAACTCGAAGCGTGGGGCGCACTCTTCGACCGCACCAAGGACGGCCGGATTCTGCAACGGAACTTTGGCGGTCACAAATATCCGCGGTTAGCGCACGTCGGCGATCGCACCGGCCTGGAGATGATTCGCACCTTGCAGGACCACGGCATTCACTGCGGCATGGAGGTTCACATGGAGTGCACCGTGCTCAGCCTCCTGCTGGACTCGGGACGCATTATCGGCGCCTGCGGATACGACCGCGAGAAGGGCCACTTCCATGTGTGGCAGGCAAAGGCGGTTGTGATCGCCACCGGCGGCATCGGACGCGCCTTCAAGATCACCAGCAATAGCTGGGAATACACGGGCGATGGTCTTGCCCTGGCATATCGTGCGGGCGCCGAACTTCAGGAGATGGAGTTTGTTCAATTCCATCCCACCGGCATGGTCTGGCCGATCAGTGTGCGCGGCATCCTGGTAACCGAGGGCGTACGCGGCGAGGGCGGAGTTCTCCGCAACAGCGAAGGCCGCCGCTTCATGTTCGACGAAATCCCCGATCTCTACAAAGAACAGACAGCAGACAACGAACACGAAGGATGGCGCTACACGCAAGGCGACCGAGATGCCCGCCGCCCGCCGGAACTGCTCACCCGCGACCACGTCGCCCGCTGCATCAATCGCGAAGTGAAAGCAGGGCGGGGCACTCCCCACGGCGGCGTTTTTCTCGACATAGCCTGGATCAAGCAGCACCTCCCCAAAGCCGAGGAGCATATCAAACGCAAGCTGCCCAGCATGTATCACCAGTTCAAGCAGCTGGCCGATCTGGATATCACCAAAGAAGCCATGGAGGTTGGTCCCACCACGCACTACATGATGGGCGGCATCCGGGTGGATGGCGATTCACAGATGTCGAATGTGCCCGGATTGTTTGCTGCTGGGGAAGCAGCCGCGGGACTGCACGGCGCCAACCGGCTGGGCGGCAACTCGCTCTCCGATTTGGTGGTATTCGGAAGGCGCGCCGGCCGCTATGCGGCGGAATTCGCCAAGGCCAATAAGGCGGGCGCGATCACCGTCGATAACGAGCAACTCCAGACCATCGCCAAAACCGCGCTCCAGCCTTTCGATCACGGCGCTTCGGGCGAGAACCCTTATCAGATTCAGTACGATCTGCAGGAGGCGATGCAGGACCTGGTCGGCATCGTCCGCACCGAAGGCGAAATGCAACAGGCGCTGACCAAAATCGCCGAGTTGCAGGCCCGGGCAGAAAACGTCGGCATCACCGGCCACCGCCAATACAACAACGGATGGCACACCGCCATCGATCTCGGCAGCCTGTTATTGGTGTCCGAGGCCATCACCCGCGCTGCGCTCATGCGCAAAGAGAGCCGGGGCGCACAATTTCGTGAAGATTTTCCCAACAAAGATCCGGAGTGGGGCAAGCACAACATCGTCGTTAAACGCGGCCCCGATGGCGGGATGCTGGTGGAGAAGCGTGCTCTCCCGGCAATGCCGGGTGAGTTGCAAGCCGTGATTCAGGAGATGAAATAGGGAATGACGTAAGGGGGAAAGAATGGCCAAGCAGGCGATGTTTCGCATCTGGCGCGGAGACGCGGCGGCCGGCCGCTTTGAAGACTACTTGACGCCGGTGGAGGAGGGCATGGTGGTGTTAGACGCCGTGCACCGCATCCAGGCTCAGCAGGCGCCCGACCTGGCGTTGCGATGGAACTGCAAAGCAGGCAAGTGCGGCTCCTGTTCAGCGGAAATCAACGGCATGCCCAAGCTGATGTGTATGACCCGGCTAAGCAATCTCGACCTCAATATGCCGGTCATCCTCGAGCCGATGCACACCTTTCCTGTCGTTCGCGACCTGGTAACCGATGTCTCCTGGAACTTCCGCGCCAAGATGACGGTCAAGCCATTCCGGCCGCGTTCTCCCGACTTCCCGGATGGATCCTGGCGCATGCAACAGGCGGATGTCGAGCGCGTGCAGGAGTTTCGCAAGTGCATCGAGTGTTTCCTCTGCCAGGATGTATGTCACGTCCTGCGCGAGCACCACAAAGAAGCCGAGTTCATCGGTCCGCGCCTGCTGGTCTACGCGGCGGCCCTCGAAATGCATCCGCTCGATACTGAGGACCGGGTGGACGATCTGAAGAAAAAGCACAGTATCGGTTACTGCAACATCACGACCTGCTGCCGCAAGGTGTGTCCGGAATCGATCACCATTACCGAGAACGCGATTATTCCGCTCAAGGAGCGAGTGGTGGACCGGTTTTTCGATCCTTTGAAGCAGCTGTTTAACATCCTCTAACCAACGAAAGGGGGCCCCATGTTCGCACTCAAACCCATTTCCCGTGATAGCCTCGACGGCGCGTTAGCTAAGGCCGAACGGTACCGCCTGCTGAACGAGCCCAGCGAAGCCGAGAGCATCTGCCGCGATATTCTCGAGGTGGCTCCGGCGAACCGCGATGCGCGCATCAGCCTGATTCTGGCGTTGACCGACGAGTTCCCGCGCGACGATCGGGCCTTTGCGAGCTCGATGGCGGAGACGGCCAGCCTGGAATCCGCCTACGATCGTGCTTACTATGCCGGGATCGCCTGGGAACGGCGGGCCAAAGCCTGCCACGATGCTGGCAGGCCCGGCTCCAGCGGGCGGGTTTACGAGTGGATCGTCAAGGCGTTAGGGCTGTTCGAGGAAGCAGAGCGCCTGCGGGCCGCCGGTAATGACGACTCCATTTTGCGCTGGAACGCCTGCGTTCGTTTCCTCGACCGCCACAAATCCCTGAAGCCGGCGACCGAGGACGTGACGGAACCCATCCTGTCGGAGTGACGGTTGCTTAATACATCCAGCTGCAGTCGCGGGTGAAATCGCTGTTGGGCGATCGCTGCCATATGCCGCCCGCTTTCTCTACCGCAAAGATACCGCCGCTTCCGCAAAGGTGGCCGCAGCTTTTGATCACCGATACCAGGGCGCGTGTGTGCTCACGGTTGAATCCGGGATTCCCCAGGAGCCGCACATACCGGAGCTGCTGAAACGGTGTGCATGTTCCGCCACGGTCGTGCGTCGCCAGGCACGCCTGCGCTTGCGCAAGCGTGCTCCCAGGTAGCAATCGATAACCCTGAGGGATGGAGAATTTCCGCTCCCAACGATGGCTCTGTCGATTGGCCGCAACAAAGGCGACGGTCATCTGTCGCTCCTGCGGTGTAGCTGGCCTCAGGCAATTGCCATTCACCTGCGGCACATCGGTTACCGAGTCCTCCGCAAATGCGAGCACCTCCTCCATCGGAGCCCGATAAAGCGTGGAATAAACCTCGTATGCTTCCGCAGGAGCGGACCCGCCGCCCGGTTGGTTGAGCGGCATCGTCACCCCTAAATCGGTAATTGGCTTGGCGTGTCTCTTGGCGCGGTACGCCGAAGTGATCCACAACAAAACCACCGCAACCGCCACCGTAGCCACCAACACGAGCGATATGTGTCTTCTTAAAAAGGGCACTCGTACATCATCTGACACGGCTGTTTCCTTGTAACTCTCGAGTTCGAGTTGTCCTTGGAGGCGAAGGTCCGGGATCCGCTGACAATAGAAATCGTAACCACTCAGGGAATCACTTTGACCTGGGCCTGCCAAAAGGCCGCCTTCTTTCCCGTTGGATCCAGCACCGATATCTGGCAGTCGTACTCTCCCGGCGGGACTTGGTTAAGAGGAATGCTGAAGCTGAAAGGCATCGTTTGCAGGCGAGTATTCAACCCGCTCGTCAACTCCATCGGCTGCGATTCAAACGTTTTTGCCTGCTCCCGATACAAACTCACGAAGGCGACTAACGGCTGAGGAGCCGTGACTCCCTGCTCGTACGCCTGCAAATACACATACATGTGCTGGTTCTGGCGAAACACCCTCGTCACGCTGGGGATCAACTTCTGCCCGTTCTGCACCAGCGGATTAACGTCCTCCTCTTTCGCCCGATCCTTGCTCTTTTCCGCGTTAAAGAGAGCATCTTTAAGGTCCACTCGCTGGCTGCTCAGCACCACGGAGCTGATTGGGATGTGCGCGACTTCCTTGTTCAGATTAGGAATGACAAAGTTGGTTTGATAAGTGCCGATCCTGCCTGTCTCGTCGTCGCGTGCCAGAAACTTGATCATGTATTTGCCCGGCAGAAGAGTGAAGCCAGTGTCGTACTCAATGGGCCGCCGGGCCAGCTCGGCGGCAGTTGCATCGCTGAGCTTGATGTTCACGTTGTCGCGTACATTGGAGACGGTGGTGCCGCCGACCAGGTCTTTGATCTCGCCGACGAAGTCGATCAGCGTATGCTCGGCGCCGCCGCGCTTGGCCAGCGCGAGCTCGCGGCCGGGAATCTTTACAATGATAGGCACGAAATATTCAGCTCGGTTGAGCTGGAAGTGGTCGATCTCCATGGCGATCGAAAGATCAGTGATGGGATCCTCAAGCATGAGCGCGTCTTCCAGCTGGCGCTCCTTGTCGACGATAGTAAAGTGGCTGAACTCCTTATCAGCGTAGTAGCCCTGGCGGTAGTCGAGTTTGGCGGTGGCGTCCTGGTTGAGGGAAATCTTCACCCGGCGGAAGTGACCGTTCCTCGCAGTATTGCTGGTGTAGTAGCCGATCACGTAGTAATCGGAGACAGATTCCTGCGCCTGCACAATACCGCGCGTCAGGTCGTTGTTGTCGAACAGCGCTTTCCCGCCGGTGTCGCCGGCGAGGGCGTAGAGCGTGTCTTGCGACTGCTGGAAGTTGCTGGTGTTGGCCTGGGCTGCGCCACCCGAGTACACGCCGGAATTGCCGGGCGAGCCCTGGGTCGCATCGCCAAGCGGAGCCTCGGCGACCAGGCCGCGTGCATCGACCGGCCAGAACGAAACGCCAGCGCGAATGGCGGCGTCGACGGTGGCATGAAGCTGAGCCTGGTTATCGATACCGTTGAGCCGAAGCCCGCTGGCGAAGTAGATGAGCGACTTTTTCTCGTTCAGCTGGCTCAGCATCTTGGCTGCGGTCTGCAGTGCTGAGAGTTGTCGATCGGTGTTGAAGACGTTGAACTCGGTATCATCCTGGCCAAACGCGGCGCCGGTATCGGCGCTGCTTGCGTCGTCGACCGCCTCGGCGGAGCCCTGGCCTTCGCCGACGATCATGGTCTCGAGAATGCTGAGCAGCTTATTGCGATCGGCTGTGAAGTCCTGAAGAATGTCGACCGAACCGCCCTGGTAGCGAAGGATGGCGACCAGGTCGACGGTCGTCATTTGTGTGCGCAGGAACTTCTCGGCGGCCGTGAGGGCGCGAAGTTGGTCGGCTGGGCGCATGGCCGTCATATCAAAGTAGAGCGCGAGCAGGCGCCGATTCTTGTAACGGCTATTTTCCGGCGCCTCGGGCGCGATCTGTGTCCGGGTGAGTTGTTTGTAGAGTTTTATTTGTTCCGTGCCCGGCGCCGCGGCCGCCACCGGCGTCTCCTCGGCCGCCAGATCCTGGTGCTCGCAGAAGCGGATTGTCTGGGGAGCGCCGTCTTCGGTAACGGTGAAGTCCTTGGCGCCCAATCCGGAAATGAATTTCCCCTGCTTGTCTTTTACCACTACGGTCTCGACCACCAACTGCGCCTTGGCCGTGAGCGTATAGGTTCCCGAAGCGTTCGCGGACGTGTTCTGTCCAATCTGCTGCGCACGTGCCTGAGCACCGATGAGGATTAGAAGAATCAGCAGAAGTTTCATCTCGTCATTACCTGTATTGGACGCCTAGGCCGACAGTGAAACTGCAGATCCCTCGGCTTCGCTCGGGATGACAAAGGAAAGTGCAATGGTTCCATAGGGAGTGGGTGCTGGTCCGAGGTGTTTTTCATAACCTTGGGTGGGCCGCAGGCCCATGACTCTTCTGGTCGAGGTGACAGGTCTTCGTCTGCAATAAATTTGTCATCTCGAGCAGACGACTCGAGGTTGCGAGTTGGAAGATCACATGGCCGGTTTCCTGTACCGGCAACAGAAGGTCGGTTGGGCGGTATTCGACGTGCAACTTTGTCGGTTGTCATTTCGACCGGGGACGTCATGGGAGCGCGGCTCACCAAGGTGATGAAAAACGCCTCGGGCCAGCACCCACTCCCTATGGAACCGTTGCACTTTCCTTTGTCATCCCGAGCGAAGCCGAGGGATCTGCAGTTTCCGCGGACCTTTCGTGGAAACGTTTTTGTAGAGAGCGTGGCGTGGTGGAGAGATCTGCGGTTTCCACTCCTGCTTCTTCCTCTGGCATCGTTTTTAGCCATCTCAGAACCTCAGCCGCAGCGAAGTCTCCACGCTGCGCATCGGGTTAGGCTCCAGCGGTAAACCAAACTGCGTACTATTCACCGTCGTATTCCACCCAGTAAACACGGCGTGATTGAGCATATTTGTCGTCGCCACCTTCAAATCAAGATAAAACCGGCCGCTGGGACGGAAAGTCCGGGCGACTGAGCTGTCCAGCGTGAATTGGCTTGGACCGGTGATGGAATTCCTGCCTGCGGTTCCCCATTCTCCCGCAAGCGGCGCGCTATAAGCGCCCGGATTAAGGTGCTGACCCGCGTTGGACATAGTAATCGGCGCACCGGTAGGGTTCGGTCGAATCGTGCCCGTATAACCTGTCCCCGGGACAGCCGCTAAATAAACCGGCGTCTGCGGCAAACCACTCCCGACCACACTCGTAGCCACGAACGTCCACTCCTTGAGCAGCCGGCCGGGCCAACCGCCCAGGAGGGTTCCACCCCTGAGCCCTTCACCGCTCGTGTATTGGGCCGTCAGGTTGAGCAAGTGACGTTGATCGAAACTGGAAAGCGAACGCTCGGCATGCAGGTTGAGCCAGTCTTGCGCGATGGCCGGCGTCGTCGACGCGCTTTGCGTGGTGGTCGCCGTGGTTCCTGAAGATCCTCCACCCGATCCTTGTCCCGAACCCTGCCCTTGCCCGCCTGGAGGTGCAGCGGTCTGGTTGCCCGTAAGCACGTGACCCTGGCCGCCCAGGAACGCATCATCGTCCATCGACTTCGAAAACGTATAAAGCAGCGAAGCGGTGAATCCGCCACGCAGTCTGCGCCGCAGCTGCACCTGCCCCGCTTGCCGCGTGGAATCGCCGCCCGAACCTTGGTAAACAAAGCCTGATGGGCACCTCGTGCAAGGGTTTTCCGCTCCAATCGGGTACGTATTAGGGAGGAACTGCTGCACCCCGCGCGTCCCTTTGACGCCGAGGTAACTTGCCGTGAGCTGCAACGCCCCAGCTAGGTCGCGTTGGATCGACAACTGCCACGTCTGCGCATACCCAACCCGGAAGTTGGGATCGACGGCGAACGTGTTTTCAGTGATCGAGGGGCAAGAGGTAAACCCATTCGCCAGGGTAAGCTGGCACTTGGGGCTATTCTGAACGCTCAAACTCGTCGAGAGCGGTGACTGTTGGGCAAGTTGTAGGACGGATGTCAAATAAACCGACGTATCGTCATAGATCCCATACCCGGCGCGCACCACGATGGTCGAAGCCGGAATCGGCCGCCACGAGATCCCGACACGCGGCTCGAAACCGCGCTTGTCCGGCCGGATGAGCGAACTGGGATAGTGGCTGCCCGTAAGTGAGCCGATGGGGTCGCTGCCCAGTACGGGGCGCACGTCAGTAAATCCGGGGGCAACATCCAGATTCACCAGCCGCCCATAAATCTCAGTGAGCGGCGCACCATAATCCCACCGCATGCCGGCATTGATGGTGAGATTGGATTGGAAGCGCCAGTCGTCTGCTATATACAGGTCGTAGACAGTCTGGCGGAGATACTTGTCCGCATTGCCGTAGGCGATGGAGCTGGTATCCGGTACACCAATGAGGAAGTCGGCGAGGTCAGAGCCCCCATTCGTAGCGCCATTCGCCATACTCTGCGTGGCGGCGCCGGTAAAAGCGAACGTGCCCCGCGGGTCCTGCTGAAAAAAATCATTGTATTGTTGCTTGCGCAGATCGCCGCCTACGGTAATGTTGTGGCGGCCACGATAAATACCGGCCGATCCGGAAAAGCCATCGGTACGGTTACGATTAAACGCGCTCTGCTTGTCCGACAGCGGCGTAATGCCGCTGGAGAAAGTAAGCGCCGGCGGGCCCCAGTTGGCCGGATCCTGATTGTTGCCCGAAATGCCGGCCTCTCCGGAAATGTTCTGCCGGTTTTCAAAATAAGGCGAAATGGTGGTTCTGAGCCGGCTGAAACGATAGCCTCCAAAAAAGAAGAGGCGCTGGTTAAAGCGATGCGACCAGTTGATATTGGTGTTGAGGCCCAAAGTATCGGTCTTATCCACGAAACCGAACAAGTCGCCATCACTGGCCCTGGTGCTCTGAAGATTGAAGCTCCCATAGAGCTCGTCTCGCCGGCCGAGTGTCTTGTCCAGGCGCAAAAAGAGCGAATCCTGGTGGCTGCTGTTCAGAACCGGTATCTGGTAGTTATAAAGCGAAGTCCCGGTAGGTTGCGCCAACGGGTACAGCTGCAGCAGCGCCTGTGCCTGCGTGCTGACCGGGACCGCATTGCCCGGGTACGGCAACCCGGTCTTGGGATCGTAGACGATCACCGGTTGGCCGAGCGGATTGACCAGGTTCGAAAGGTCACCCGTCCGCTCAGCATCCGTAGGGACAAGGCCCGACTCCGTCTCGGCCGTCCGGTTGCGCGTCCACGCGTAGGCCACGAAGAAAGTCGGCCCACGTGGCATGAGATGCGGAATCTTCAAAGGTCCACCGAGTGTGAAGATGCCGGTGATGCGGTTGTAAGCAGCCTTGGGCGTGTTCAGCCCGCTGAGCGAATAGGGGCGGGCATCCAGGGCGGAGTTATCGTAGACCGCGGCCAGTCCGCCGGTGTAAAGACTCTTGCTGTTATTCCTCCGATTGCCAAAAGCCTGGTCGAGCGAGAACCGCGACGTTGCCGCATTGTTGACGCTGCCGTTCACCAGGAACCCGTCCGAGGACTGCTGGTTTGCCTCCTCCGCCGGCTTCGGCAGCTCCGCGGCGTTTTCATTTGGAGCGGCGGGGGAGGCAGGCGCTTTAGGCCTGGCGCTGAGCGAGGGCACCGGAGCAGGCGGAAGCTTGGTGAGCTTCGTGATCTGGTCGAGTGGAAGCAGTGTCAGCTCCCACTTGCCGGGGGCTGTGGCCGGGGAGATAGTAACATCCGCGGTCACGGTCGAGAAACACAGCATCTCAATCTCAATCTTCCCCGGTCCATCGGCCAGGTCAGGAAAAGTGTAGAGGCCGCCCTGGTCAGTGACGGCAGTCACCTTTTTCGCCCCTTGTGTAACCGTCACGGTCGCGCCAGGAAGAGGCAATCCGCCAAAGGTGACTCGGCCACGATACTCCGAGGCGGCGGCTATGCAGGGGAATGCAATTGCGGCAAACAGGCAAACCAGGACTCTTCGCGCTTGCCGCCAGATCATTTGCGGTTCCCCGGGGGCGTCAGTTTTCCGAAGGCTTCTCGACATGATCGATGACGATCACGTCATCCGGGAACTTTCCGGGGGCCATTTTCAAGCCGAGTTGTTCCTGCATTGCGGTGTACAGGTTGGGTGGGGCCTTCGGGTCGTCGGGCGGTGGTGGCACCACCGCTCCCGTCCCTCGGAATTGTCCGAACTGCGATTCATCCGGAGTCCATTTCAGCTCGAAGTCGTATCGGTCCTTGAGCTCGGTTTCATTCACCACCGGTTTGTCCATCACTCCGGATTGCATCCAGGTGGCGAAATCCGTCATCGTCTGGTTCCTCACCGTCAGATCACCCAGAGCCCGGAAGAAGAAGGCAGTGGGATCATTCTCGGCGGAGGTGCTCTTGGCCATTTTGGGTCCGCCGCTCGCTACCCGGATTACGTAAACCGAAAGCTCCCTCTTATCGTGATGAAACTTCAGTTGGAAGCGATCTGTCAGCAGCTTTTGCACCATGGTCTGCATTTGTTTTTGGTTTGGGCGGCCGGGTGCGTCGGGCTTGGCCTCGATGTCATAGAGGTCGGTGCCGAACCAGGCTGGCGCATCGATCAGTTGTTTGGCATGCAGCCCATAAGCAAAGGCAACCAGATCGTTCAGATTGGTATTGCGGGTTCGAAAACGATCCCCTTGGAAGCCAAACCCCTTGCCACGCTGATCGGGAGCGCTCGGCTTGATGGTGGCAACTTCGAAACTGGGGTTGGCATTCACGTCCATCGGCGGAACCGGGGGTGCCGGCGGAGGGATCGTCCATTCCGTCTCCGGCGTGGCGCGGGTCAGGGTAAGAGGCAGCGGTGCTCCCTGGGTCCAGGTGCCGGTGATCGTCTTGGCATCTCCACTTAGCTTGCCCTCATACGTACCGCCGATCATCTTGACCGACATCGTGACCGTGGTGCCATCCAGAGTGACTTTATCGACGGGGATGCCGTTGCCGCCCTGGTCGATGCTGTAGGTAACCGCTTTGTACCCGCCGTCATCTGTCGTGGTGATCTTGAAGACGACGCGCAGGTCTCTCCCCGCATGCAAGGTGCCCTGCCAGGTATCGGCGATAGTCTGGGTTTTATTGTTTGTAGGAGACTGAGCCCGGCTTTGTGCCGCGTCCACCAGAACGAACAAGGCAACCGCGCCAACGGTCAACCATCCGGCCACACTCAGCAAGAGCTTTGTCGTGAAATGCAGTCTGCGCATACAGTTAGTCATGATCCGGGAATCCTCACTTGAAATCGGCCCCTGGCAAACCGGACGGTCAGTTAACGCACGTAAGGCAAAAGCTGCATATAAGACGTTTCGAATCGTTTCATTTGCTCAGCGGCAGAATTATAGTAGTTAGCACGCTCGCTTGTCGTTAAAGTTCCTGACAAGTTCACTGTCCATCCGTGGTCAGTTTTTCTGACCATCAACTAAGTCTGTGATTCTGGACCGGACCATGGGCCGAAAACGCAATTTTCAACTCCATGTGCGACGAATTCTTCGCTCTTGGCCACGCTAATTCGCAGAAGGCGCCTCCACATGATCAATGACCAAAACCTCGACCGGGGCTTTATGCGATTCGAGTTTTAACCCCAGCTGTTCCCGGATCACGGTGAAGATTGAAGGTTCTGCAGACCCGGCTGCATTCTCACCTCCGCCCAACATCGATCCTGGTCCCTCCTCTCGAGGCCATTGCATCGCGAGATCATACTTGCCCGTGAGCCCGGTCTTATCCAGAACGTTATGCCCCAGTCGCTGCGACAATATGCGCGTTAACTCGAGCATGGCAACCGCCTGGCAGGTCAGCTGTCCGTCTTGAATCCACACCAGCCCCGGACCACTGTGGCCGTCAGGCCCTTTGATGCCGTTGGGGTAAGTGTCCCCAGGCTTTGCCTCATGAAATTTAGGACCACCCTTCGAGAGCACCAGCTCATAAACGGGCAGGTCTCTTGTTTCCCGATGAACCTTCAATTGAAATCGCTCTGCCAGGACCGGCTGAAGCATACGCATGCGCTGGTGGGGATCAAGGTCGTGCAGTTTCGCGACGTCCGGGCCATCGACCTTTGCCTCGATATCATATCGTTCCGAGCTAAGCCCGTTGGGAAGACCGATTACCTGGTTTTCTTCGACCCCATAAGCCTGTTGGATCAACATCTTCAAAGGTGTATTGGCAATATTTATCCCATCCGGGGTCAAGCGATACATGATCATGGGAGTTCCAGATTTGTCTGGCTTGATCGAGGTCACTTCAAACGCCGGCACTTTGACTGCGGCGTCGTCTACCTGTGTCTGCCCCTGGCTTTCTGTTGCGTAGAGAAGGCCGAAGATGAGCGCCACGGCCAGGCCGACCACTTCGCACACTACCGGCAACATATTCTTAACAAAGGCCAGCATGAACGCAACACGTTCGGTCACGATACAGGCAATCCTTTCTCAATATAGGCCCCTGTAACCCCAGACAACGTGCATGAAGCGGAAAAGATGAATATAAGACGTTCGTTTTCAAAGAACGTGCGCAGAATGAGCAAATTATTTTTTTGTTTCTATCTCAGCCCAGGTCAGACTGTGGTGCCTCAATTGAGCCTGAAGTTGACCTCGATGTTTACCGCGACTGCAACCGGTTTTCCAAGGCGCATCGCCGGTTTGAAGCGATACGACTTCACCGCCTCGACCGCCTTCTGGTCCAGACCCATCCCCAAGCGGCGCACCACCTGCACCTGGGTAGGGTTTCCCTGGGCGTCGATAATTAAGGAGATAACGCAGACACCCTGATACTTTGCCAGCCGAGCCTTTTCAGTGTATTGGGGGTCAGGCGCGAAGACCAGCTGAGGCGCGGTTACATCCCCACCTACGTGGTAGATCTGCTGTGGGGCCGCCACGTGGTTGGAGGCGCTCTCCATCATCGCCCGTGTTGATTGGGCGGTGGCCGCTGGGACCTTGATCAATCCTGCAACGATAGGCCCGGCCACTGCTCCCGTTCCTATCGTCACCAGGAGTAACTTTTTGAGAAAGCCAAGCTTATCCGCAGAACGTTGCGTCATGATACGAACAATCCGCTGCTTAAGATCGGCGCCCGTAACCCCGGAGACACAAACCAACGGTGAGGCTACACAAAACTCGCAGGTCTTGAGAATACTTTCAGCGTAGATCTCCGGCGGATTGCCGAGCAGTAACACTGCCTCATCGCAAGCCCGCTCACGTTCCTCGACCAACCGCGCTCCCAACCACCACACCAGCGGATGAAACCAGAAGATGGCCTCCACGACCATGTGCATCGCGGCGGCGAGGTTGTCGCGCCTGCGTACATGCTGCACTTCATGGGCGAGGATAGCCTCCACGTGCGCATCTTGCAGGTGTGGGGAGATTCCCTCCGGCCAAAGCAGGAGCGGCTGAACGACCCCGAAAATACCCGGTTCAAGCGTAGTCCGCGATGACCGTAACGAAATCGGCCATCGAATTCCTGCAGACTTTTCTACGCGGCGAAGAATCTCCACGGCGCGCCCGTGAGTAACGGGCGCAGCCTGCCGGATCGCAACAGCGACGTTCCGCCAACGTAACCACCAGCGACCCGTCACAGTGACAAATCCGGCTAGCCATAGGACCGCTACCATTGCCGGCCACCATCGCAACAGACTGTGAGCATCCTGAGCCTGGTGGAACGGTTGGCTCATCGTTTGCAGCACAAAATAGAAAACCGGTTGCGAATCCGCGGAGCCATGCAGCGGTGTCAGGCGGCTTCCCAGACTCACCAGCAGGGAAAACGGGACGAGAAACTTGAGCGACGCTGCCAGCCACAGATCATGGCGAAGGCTTGCCTGATTCTTGCGCAAAGCCAGGGTGGAGACAGCTGCCACTATCGCGAAAAGCGTTGATTGCCAAAGATGATTGGCGACTGCCGTGCCGATTGCCGAAAAATTTCCCTGGATCATGACTTATCCTTTCTTTCCAGCTTGCGGAGAGCCTTCTCTGCTTCTTTCACGTCTTCCATGGTGAGTTTGCCGGACTCGATTAAGTGAGCCATCACTGGCTGTGATCGTCCACCGAACAGGGCCAGCAAATCGTCGATAAGTCTTCGCTGAGCAGCATCGCGGGAAACCGCGGCCGCGAAGATGTGGAAGTTCCCGACTTTCCGTACCCGGCGAACGATGCCCTTTGCTTCAAGCCGGTAAACGGTCGTCTGGACGGTTGTGTAAGCCGGCCGGCGTTTCGCCGCGAAGGTCTCTTGCATCTCGCGGATGGAGAGTTCGCCCTGCGACCACAGCGCCTCCATGATCTGAAATTCGAGCTTGGATAATTTGGGTTCGGGCAATGCTTTCTCCTACGCGCGTAATAATTACTACTACACGTGTATGTTATCGTCAACGCAGAATTTCCACTCATTACCAAAGTAACTTCTGGCGCTTCTAGCTCTTTAGCGCCGAGGAGTATTCCCCGGGGAATCGGCAACACGCAACTCGATCGGCCTGGAGGGAGAGGTAAAGATCGAGTCATCTGCCAGGGCCAGGGGCCACTCAGCGGGCGAATCCACCAGGCAATCCGGTGGAACCGCGGCCAGCGTGTGTGGAGAGAGGCCATACGTGCAGCCAATACTCCAGACTCCCGCATTACGGGCAGTCATGATGTCCACATCAGAATCGCCAACCATCAGCGTCTCTTCCGGGCTCACACCCGCCTCTCCGATCAGGGCAAGCAGTCCTTCGGGGTCAGGCTTTTTGCTGGCGAAGCTGTTGCCACCATAAATGCGGAAAAAATATGGGCTCAGCCCCAGCGCTTCGCAGATCGCCAGCGAGGGACCAATCGGCTTATTGGTGAGCACCGCCATCGAGCGCGGTACGCCGGCTGGCTCGAATCGCAAGCTGTCGAGCGATGCAAATACGCCCGGATAAACGTAAGTGTGGTCAAGTTTGTGTTCGCGATAGTAATCCAGGAAGTAGCCAACGGCCGATTCGAGGAACGCAGCGTCTATCGGTTCACCCAGCGCGCGGCTCACCAGCCGTGCCGCGCCATCCCCGATATAAGTGGAGATGACCTCCTGGGACAGCGAAGGCCGGCCGAAATGGTGCAGCATGGCATTGACCGACGCGCAGAGGTCGGCTCCCGAATCAATCAGGGTGCCATCGAGGTCAAACACCAGCAGTCGGAGCGAGGCTGCTGGAAAGGGGCGAAAAATCCTGAACATCTTTCTAAGATAGTCGATGCACCCGCTGCGTCCTACTCCGGCACACGCCAACCGTTCATCGTCAACACGACCGTTGTCTGGCCCTGTGCGTCGGGGGCCGTCTCTTTGGTGAGAGCAGGGAAGGCCTTGCGCATAGAGTCGGAGTCCGCCCAGCCAGGAACGTCCCTCAGCTTGTAGTGGTAGCTCACCCGGGTGGTTTGCTGCCCGTCGACGGTGGCGGGCGGCGCAAAGCTGTCGATGCTCGTCACCACCCGGTGTCCGTAGCAGAAGCGAGGCGGTACACGCTTGCCGAAGGTGGTCAGCTCATATCGCTTGACATGGATGTCCCGGTCTTCGAGCGACTTCATCAAACCTGCCGCAGTCAGGGCATCCAGACCGGCCTTGTTCTTGTCCACATCGGTCCCCGCTGTGCTGGCCTCATAAGGAAAACGGAGCGCGCTGGCAAACAGGCAATCGTCGTGGTTACTGAAGTACGTGTTCAGTGCTCCGGTGAAATTCTTCGGGGTTGGCTCCTTGAATCCATTGCATCCGGTCAGTATGAGCCCCAAAGCAAGCGCGCTCGCAGTTCGGTCGATCCATTGTTGACGTGCCATGTCGTGTCCTCGCGAATGTAAAGGGTACTTCTTTTTCGCCACCTGCGGAAGAGCGAAGCAAGCTGGTTCGATGCACAGGTGATACGGTTTAGTTCGATATGGATAAAGAAAATAAGCGGATTGTCCTGGTTACGGGTGCTTCTTCCGGCATTGGGTTGGCTTGTGCCACGCATCTGGCGGGGCGTGGCTACCGTGTTTACGGCACTTCTCGGCGGGCGGGTACCGGCCAGGCCGGCGGTGTCGTCATGTTGGTCGCGGATGTTACCGACGATCTGTCGGTGGAGCGGGCGGTTGCGGCGGTGCTCGATCGCGAGGGGCGGCTGGATATTGTGGTGAACAATGCCGGGATGGGCACTGCTGGTCCGGTCGAAAACACCTCAATCGCGGAAGCAAAGAGGCAACTCGACGTCAATTTCTTCGGCGCTTTCCGGGTCTGTCGCGCCGTGTTGCCGGCCATGCGGAGCCAGCGGGGCGGCTATATCGTGAATATCGGGTCCATCGGGGGACTGATTGCGATTCCCTACCAGGCGATGTACAGCGCCTCAAAGTTTGCCCTGGAAGGGTTGAGCGAATCCCTGCGCATGGAGGTGAGGCCGTTTGGGGTAAAGGTGGTGATCATCGAGCCTGGCGATCACAAGACGGCCCTTACTGAGAATCGCACGGAAATGTCTGGAGGCCCGGATGCTTATCAGGAGTCATTCCAGGCCGCCTTGGCGCGGACGGTGCACGATGAGCAGAGTGGTCCTGGGCCGGAGCAGGTTGCGCGCTTGTTGTACCGTATCGTGAACACCCGCGATCCTCGATTGCGCTACACCATCGGGCCCGCCACGCAGCGTGCCGCCGTGTGGCTAAAGCGGCTGTTGCCGTACAGCGTCACGGAGTACAGCATGCGCACCTACTTCGGGTTGGGCAAGTAGCCTCCGGATCATCTCCGCGAACCACGATCGATGCTTTGAATCAAGGCGCGACTTTAGTCGCACAGGCCAACAAAACAGATGGGCCTTAGGGGGTTTGTGAGAACTCCTTTTCAGTCCCGCAGGGACGGCTGGAAAGAGGCCGCGATTCAATCCTGGACAAACTTTCAGCCGTCCCTGCGGGACTGGTCGTCCTTCCAAACTTAACCCAGGACTGGCGTCCTGGGCTAAGGTCAGCCGTCCCCGTTCGACAAGCTCAGGGCAGGCTCTGCGGGACTCAATCCCTGTGTTGGCCGTTCACACACACCCTCTTTAGAAGCTCCTGAGGGGATCGGAAAATTGACAGATCATTGCATCGTAAAAAATGATCGCTCCATCCAGTTCCTATCGGATCACTGAATGTGAATATCTCCCGAGCCCGTTTCCGCCTTAATCGTCGGTCCGCCACCGTTGACGGTCCCGCTCACGTGGTGTTTGTCGATGGAACCATGCGTCGTTATGGTGAGCGGAGGATCTGACTTGACCGACCCTGAACCCGTCTCCGCATCCAGCGTGAAATGAGCGTTGTTGCCCAAGCGCAAATTGATTTCGCCCGAACCCGTCTCCAGCTTCCAAGGAGCAGTGGGCTGCCCGCTGATCTCCAGCGAGCCCGAACCCGTCTCGGCCTTCACCGCACCTTGTACGTTTTCCAGTTTGATGTCGCCGGAACCCGTGCCCGCGACCACGTCACCCGCTGACCCGAGCTGAGCATGGATTTCGCCCGACCCCGTCTGTAGCGTGGTAGACCCCATCAAGTTGTTCGCTTCGATGGTTCCCGAACCCGTCTCGAGCCTGGAACCGGCGCCCAGTTTGTCCGCGTGGATAGAGCCGGACCCCGTGTGCCCCTTCACCGTCCCGTCGATATTGGAGATCTGCAGATCCCCGGATCCGCTCTCCGCCACCAGCATGGTATGAGCCGGGGTCGTGATCTCGTAGTCGATCGAAACATGGTGAGTCCAGTCACTTCCATGATCGTCGCCCACGCGAATGATGTTGCCGGCCTGATCAATCGGCGGATTGGCGGCCACCCTTGCTACTGCGTCGTCAGACGATCCACCAAACCAGCTGTTGTTGCTCTTCACGTGGCCCATAATATGCACCTGGTTATCCGATCCCGGAGACACCTTGATGTAGCCGGAGCCGGTGGAGACGCGCAGCGTCACCGGACCATTCACCGATAGCGTACGGTCGAAAGACTTCTCCGCGGCAAAGGCAGCCGGGAGGCATAGGGTCATGGCAACCAGCATGGCGGCTGCCGCTCTGCGGTTTAAATTCGTTTGGGATTGCATCGTCGTCCTCCTTAGGGCCCGTTACGGTTGTAGATAGACTGTCTGGCCTTCGCTGAGGCCGGAAAGAATTTCGGTGCGGCTGCCATTCGCGATTCCCGTCTTCACCGCCACTCTGCGCAAACCATTCTTCGCGTGGCTATCGGGTACGTCGACGAAGGCATGCTTCTGGCTGTCATAGACCAGGGCCTGCTCGGGAACAGAAAGTGCATTCTTATGTTCCTGGTTCAGAATCTCCGCATTCGCCGTCATATTCGCTTTGATCTCATGATTGGGATTGTCGATCGAAACCCGAACTTCAAACGTGGTCACATTGTCTTTTTCGACGCCCAGTGGCGCAATGCGCGTCACCTTGCCGGCGAATACCTTGTTCTTAAACGACTCTATGCGAATCCGTGCTGGCTGGCCCATGTAGACCGACGCGATGTCCGCCTCGTCGACCTTGCCGTTCACATATACCTGGCGCGTGTCTCCAATGGTCATGACCAGCGTGGCAGTAGACCCCAGGACGAGGATGGAACTGACCGCGTCGCCGACTTCTACGTCCCGCGACAGCACCTCGCCGTCGATCGGTGATGTGAGGGTGGTGTAGCTGAGCTGCTCCTCCAGCGATTTGAGACTAGCCTGGTTCTGCGCCACCTGCGCCTGCGCCTGGTGCAGCTTGGCACGGTCGACATCGATCTGCGCCACGGCAACATTCTTCTTGTTGAGCGCGGAGAGGTAATCCCGGTTGGCATTATCCATGCTTTGCTGGGACACGATGCCTTCCCTAATCATCTCCTTATTGCGTTCCAGGGTCGCATAGTACATCGGCAGGTCGGGCGCGGCGGCATCGACCTTGTCGTGTTCAATGCTGGCCGAGGCGCTATTAACGTTCGCCTCCGCGGCCTGCAGGCTCGCGCGTTGGGCTTCGACCTCGGCCGTGATCTCCTGCCGGTCGAGCTGGGCCAGCAGCTGGCCTTTGTGGACATGCTGGTTGATATCCACGTACAGGTTCTGCACGATCCCGCTAGCCTTCGATTTCAACTCGATCTTGGTGATGGGCTGGACTTTACCGGTGGCGACAACGCTCTGATCAATCTCTCCCCGGGTGACTTTGTCCAGGCGGCTGGCCTCGAAGTGGGGTCCTCCGCGGTGCATGCCCAGAAATACCAGGCCCGCAACCGCGACAACGGCGAGGAGACCACCCCAAACCCAAATGCGTTTGCTTTTTCGCTGCGCCGCCACAAATCCCCCCGATGCCATTTGATACGTAACCGGGCTGGCGAAGGTTCCATTCCCCCTGGGCGCAACCCACCCCCGGTATCATGGCGTAATACCCGATTTTCGCGCGAAATGATTGAACTGATGCTCTTTCGAATGGTTTCCGTAGCGTTGCTCATCCTGGCGAACGGCTTCTTTGTGGCCGCTGAATTCGCCCTGGTGAGCATGCGTGAGACCCGCATTGAGCGGTTGATTGCACTGCGGCGGCCGGGAGCAAGGGCAGTCCGCCGCCTGCAGGAAAACATGGAAGACTTCCTGCCCGCCGTCCAGCTGGGCGTGACCCTGTGCAGCCTGGCCCTCGGCTGGATCGGCGAGCCAGCGGTGGCCGCCCTCTTCGAGAGCTGGTTCAATGGCATGGCGCATGCCAGGGTCTACGCGCACCTACTTGCGGTGCCGATTGCCTTCGCACTGATTACCTATCTCCACGTGCTGCTGGGGGAACTGGTGCCGAAATCCCTGGCCCTGCGCAAAGCCGAGGTGCTGGCGGTCGCGGTCGCCGGGCCCATGGATGTATTTATCCGGCTGACCCGGCCCGTGGTGCGGCTGATGAAGTGGTCGGCGCGGGTAGTCATGCGCCTCTTTGGCATGGAAATGATGCAGGGCGGCGAAGTCCATTCACCGGAAGAGCTGAAGTTGATCGCGACCGCCTCCCGCAGAATGGGTATGCTTCCCGCTTTTCAGGAGGCGCTCATCCACCGCGCGGTGGAGCTGAACAGCGTGCCCACCCGAGAGGTGATGACCCCGCGGCAGCGCATCTTCTCCCTGCCCCAGGACATGCTCATTGAAGATGCGAACGCGCGCGTCGTCGAGGAGCAGCATTCCAGGGTGCCGGTCTACGACCCGAAGCACGGCCCGGAGCACATCGTCGGTGTGGTGTACTCCAAAGACCTCTCGCGGTTGATGCACTTCCGCATGACGGCGCAGACCCGCTTTGCCCGCGCGCCCTTTACCGAATTGCGGCTGGGCCAGGTCATGCGCGATGTGTTGGTAGTACCCGAAACCAAGCCGGTACTCGACCTGCTCGCCGAATTTCAGCAGCGCCGGCGGCATATCGCCATCGTGGTCGATGAGTATGGCTCGACCGTTGGGCTGGTTACCGTAGAAGATGCCATTGAGCAGATCATCGGCGAAGTGGAGGACGAGTTCGACATTGGTCCCCGAGCTGCCGTGCACACCACCTCCGGCGCGGTGCTGCTCGATGGCGGGATCAACCTCCGCGACCTGGAGACGCAGATGAACTGGCACTTGCCCCGCAGCGGCGGAGTGGAGACACTGGCAGGGTTCCTGCTGACCCGTTTGGGAAAAATTCCCACCGGCGAAGAGACCGTGGACTTTGAGGGAAGAAGGTTTACGGTAGTGGAAATGAAAGATCATCGCATCAGCCAGGTACGCGTGGAACGGCTCGACAGCCCGACGGCGATAGATGAGCAGGACAACCAAAAAGCCGGAGCAGTCGCACCCATTCATTCCGGTAAGAGCGAGGGTTAGGCGGTTGACTTGGTAGCGTTGCTGAAGCGGCTGCTCTATATTCTGCCGGTCATCTGGCTGGTCGTGTCGATGGTGTTCTTGCTCATCCACCTGGTGCCGGGCGATCCGGTGCAGCAGATGCTGGGCGAGGGCGCGACCGCTTCCGACCTGTCGGCGCTCCGTCATCAATACGGACTGGATGCGCCGTTGGGCGTCCAGTATGTGCACTATTGGCGTGGAGTGCTGCACGGCGATCTGGGCCGCTCATTGCGCCTGAACGATTCCGTCTCCCACCTGGTGCTCACCCGCTACCCTTACACGCTGGAGCTGACGGTGGCCGCGCTGGTTTTGGCCCTGCTGCTGGCCATTCCGGCAGGGGTGTTGGCGGCCCTGCGCCGGGCTCGTTGGCAGGATAGTGTCGTCGGCGTCGTCAGCCTGCTCGGGCTGTCCTTTCCCAGCTTCGCACTCGGTCCCATCCTGATCCTTTTGTTCTCGATCAAGCTCGGCTGGCTGCCGGTCTCCGGTGCAGGTTCTCCGGCGCACCTGATCCTCCCCGCAATCACCATGGGCGGCAGCTTGGCCGCGATTCTCACCCGCATGGTGCGGACCGCGATGTTGGAGGAGTTGAACCAGGACTATATTCGCACCGCGCGCGCCAAAGGGCTGCCGGAACACGTGGTCGTTTACCGCCACGCGCTGCGCAACGCGATCATCCCGGTGATGACCTTGGTTGGTTTGCAATTTGGCGCCCTGCTGGCCGGCGCCATCGTCACCGAGACTATCTTCTCCTGGCCCGGGATTGGCCGCCTCACCGTCTCAGCCATTTCCAATCGCGACTACGCATTGGTGCAGGGCTGCATCCTGGCCGTCGGGTTGACCTATGTCCTGGTCAACCTCCTGACCGATCTGTTGTATACCGTGGCCAATCCCAGAATTCGAAGCTAGCTAGCCCGTCTCTTAGGAAACTGCCACCTTTCGAGCGAAGATGCCGGCGAATGCCTTCCGTACGCCAAAAAACACAATGAACCACAAGAGCGTGGCAAACAGCGCCGGCGGAAAACCCGCGGGGAAAAGAAAAGTGTGAAAGAGCAGGATGTTGAAGATGACCGGCCCCAATAGAACGAGCCCCAGCGGGATGAATCGCCCCGAGAGCAGCAACACTCCTCCGATCACTTCCGCCAGAAAAACCGCGTTCAGATAGTGCGACATGAAGAGCACGCCCATGTACTGACCGGCCGGGCCGGGCGGCATCGGCATGTGCAGGAAGTTTAGAAAACCGTTAAGTCCGAAGACCAGAAACGTCAGGCCCAGTAAGATACGTGCAACCAGAACTGCAATTTTCATGGTTTCTCCTTTTAGACAACGATGCTTCTCACCTGCTCCAGATGGGGCTGCAGGAACAGGCCGCGATCGACCTTTCCCGACATAAGCTGCGCCGTGCCGCCGGCTGTAACAAATGTCACGTCGGTGACGCCGATAAATCCCAGGATCGTGTTGAGGTAGGGCTCGACGAAATTGAATGCAGCCATCGGCGTTCCTGCCTGGTAGACGCCTCCGGTGGCGGCCAAAATGGTGGCCTTTTTGCCCGTAAGCAGGCCCTTGGGTCCCTCGGCCCCGTAAGCGAAGGTGCGTCCGCCACGGACGACCTGGTCAATCCACAACTTAACGACTGAGGGAATGCTGAAATTGTGCATCGCCACGCCAATTACGTACTCATCGGCCCGCTCCAGTTCGGCGAGGCATTCTTCTGAGTAGGCAAGCAGGGCCTTTTGCTCCGGTTGGAGTCCTTCGGCGGGGGTATGGGCCGCGTAGATCCAGGCTTGGTCGAGGGGCTTTGGGGGAAGAGCGGCCAGATCGCGCACGATCACCTGTCCTGAAGGGTGGGCAATTTGCCAGTTAGAGACGAACTCGCGGGTTAATTCGCGGCTGACTGAGCTTGAGAGGGGGCTTGAATCGATTTGTAGGAGTGTCGGCATAAATCACCTCAAAACAACATGCGTCGGGTATGCCTCGCTTGTTGTTAGAGCTATAGACGACACTCGTTGTTTTGTCGATTCTTTTTCTGTCTTGGTAGGCTCTAATAGAGCGATATGCCAATTTCTGACTGTGAAGTTCGCGATCCGCGAATCCGGCGCACCCGAAAGCTCCTCCAGGGGGCTCTGGGTAATCTCTTGCATACAAAGAGTTTTGACGAAATATCGGTGCAAGACATCACGGATGCTGCCACCGTGAACCGGGCGACCTTCTACGACCACTACACGGACAAGTTCGCTCTCATGGAGGCGATGATCGCGGGCGGCTTCCATGAATTGCTATATGAGCGCCAGCTACAGTACCAAACTGGGTGCCCTGCCGCGCTACAGTCGATCATTCAGGCCACCTGCGATTACCTCATCCAGGTCCACTCCAAAGGGGAGTGTGACCGCCAGACCGCGTTCGCGCCCCTGATGGATGCCGCTATCGCGAAAGCAATTCAGCGCCTCCTGATGGAGGGGTTGAAGCGGGAGAAAAGCCTGTCGTCCATCGCGCCGGAGCTGATTGCCGCCTCTGCCAGTGCGGCCATCTGTGCCGGAGTGAAACAATGGTTCTCCATGCCGGACCCCCCATCGGTGAAAGCTCTTGTAGCCCAGCTGCAGCAACTGATTCTGCCCGTGCTGGAAGCAGGCTCTAAGCCAGAGTCACCAGTCGCGGCTGCAGCCCATCCGCACCAATAGTCAGCAAGCCAATCGAAACCGGCAAGGAGAAACGGCGCGGTCCCGCGCTGCCCGGGTTCATGTAGAGAACGCCGTGGCGCCACTCAATGAGCGGCTTGTGCGAGTGCCCGCTGATGATGGCCGAAAACCCTGCCGCCACTGGGTCGAGATCGAGCGTCTGCCGGTCGTGCAACATATAGAAGGTGTGGCCGTCCAGGGTCACCACTTCGCTAGCCTGCAGGTGAGAGCAGGGACCCCCCACATCGATATTGCCGCGGATGGCTGTGACCGGAGCCAGGTTGCGTAGCGAATCCAGGATGGAAGCATCGCCGACATCCCCCGCATGCAGGATGTGCTCGACGCCGCGCAGAGCTTCGATCGCCGCTGGGCGAAGCAGACCATGGGTGTCGGAAATAACGCCGATCATAAGCCGATGAGCAGCTTGGTGCGCGGGTCAAGGTAATCGCGCAACGCATCGCCGATAAAGTTGAATGACAGCACGCACAGCATGACGGCAATGGCGGGAAAGACAACCATGTGGGGCGAGTCGAACAAGTGAGAGCGCGCGTCGTTGAGCATTCCGCCCCAGCTGGCCGTAGGGGGCGGAAGGCCTAGTCCGAGGAAACTGAGAGTAGCCTCAGCGAGCACGGCGCCTGCCATGCCGATGGCCGCTTGCACGATGATGGGCTGCAGGATGTTGGGCAGGATGTGGCGGGTAAAGATGCGCAGGTCAGAGGCGCCCAGGGCGCGCGCCGCTTCCACGAACTCCCGCTCCTTCACCGCGAGCACCTGGGCCCGCACCAGGCGAGCGTAGCCTACCCATCCGCCGATGGCCAGCGCCAGCACCAGGTTAAGCAGTCCGGGCCCGAGAAACGCTACAAACGCGATGGCCAGCAGAATCCCAGGGAAAGAAAGAAAGGCGTTCATCACGAAGACATTGAGCAACGTATCGACACGGCCTCCATAGAAGCCTGCAAGGCCGCCGAGCACCATTCCCAGAGAAAGCGAGAGCCCCACCACGCTCACGGCAACCATTAGCGAAAGCCGTGCACCCGAAAGAATGCGGGAGAAGATGTCGCGGCCTAGTTCGTCGGTGCCGAACCAGTGGCTATGCGACGGCGGCGCGAGGCGGTGATACAGGTCGATGGCTGCGGGATCGTAAGGGCTAATGGCCGGCGCCAGCACCGCGATGGTCACGAAGAGCACCAGGAGCAGGATGCCGATGACTCCCAGGGGCTGGTGGCGAAGAGTGCGAGCGAAGGCCATCGATGGCCAATGATCGCATATTGTTAGGCTGAGAAGATGAGGGACAACCCGATGCGTAAACAACTCTGCATGATCGCGCTGGCAGCCACCCTGTTGGCGATGCAGGCATGGGCCCAGCAAACGGTGGAGCGGCAGGTGATGGACCTGGCGAACGCCGACCGCGCGCAGCAAGGCCTGGCGCCACTCAAGTGGGATCCGGCACTCGCCCAGGCAGCTGAAGATCATGCGCAATTAATGGCGCAACAGCCTGCGCTGTCCCATCAATATCCCGGCGAACCTGACTTGGTCACTCGGTGTGGCGCGGCGGGTGCGCACTTCCGCTCGATTGCCGAGAACGTCGCCTTGGCGCCGAGCCCGCAGGCGATCGAAAAGGAGTGGATGAATTCGGCACCTCACCGCGCAAATATCCTGAACCCGGCGATGAATACGGTTGGGATCGGCCTGGTCAAAAAGGGAGGGAACTACTTTGCCGTGGAAGACTTCGCCGACGGAGTCGCCGAGTTGGGACCGGCACAGATCGAGCAAAAGATCGCGCAGTTACTGCAGCAACGAGGGTTGCAGCCCGCGCCATTTACCCGGGACGCACGCCAGACCTGCGAAATGGAACACGGCTCCGCGGGCGGTTCCGCGCCCAGCTTCATCATGCGCTGGGAGGGAACAGATTTGACGCGCCTGCCGGATGTGCTGGAGCAGAAAATCGCGACCCACCAATACCACAAGGCTGCGGTGGGAGCCTGTGACTCCGGGAATCCCAGCCAGGGCTTTACCACCTACAAAGTAGCCGTACTGCTCTACTGACCCAACGAAGGGTGGGGGCACCAAAGACCTTCACCGTTAACCGTAAAAGGACAACAAGGCAAAAGGCAATCGGACGCGGGTGTTGGTGGCGCCCCGTGCAGGAAATCCGGATACGTGGGCCGAAAACGAAGGGCGGAGCCCACGAACGCTTTTGCGAACGAGGAACCTATGATCGAAGTCGTAATTATCGGTGCGGGGCTAGCTGGGCTAAGCTGCGCTTTATCACTCGAGGCCGCGGGAATTCCCGTGACCCTGCTCGAGGCCACCGACCAGCCAGGGGGGCGAGTGACCACAGACCTGGTGGAAGGCTTTCGACTGGACCGCGGTTTCCAGGTGTTGCTGACGGCCTATCCCGAAGCGAAGCGCCTGCTGGATTACGACGCCCTCCAACTGAAAAACTTCGAACCCGGTGCGCTGGTGTGGCACAGCGGAAAATTCCATCGCTTCGCGGATCCTGTGCGCAACCCCGCGGGTGCGGCCCAGTTCCTCTTCGACAACATCGTGCCGTTGGCGGACAAGCTCAACGTAGCCAAGCTGCGTGCCCGCGTGCAGGCAGGCACGTGGGAGGAGATGTTTGCCCGGCCGGAGAAAACAACCCGAGACTACTTGCAGGAGGTTCCCTTTAGCGCCGCTATCATCGAGCGCTTCTTTGCGCCGTTCTTCGGTGGCGTTTTTCTGGAGCGCGACCTGGTCACCTCCAGCCGCCTCTTTGAATTCCTGTTCCGCATGTTCTCCTCAGGCGACACCGCCGTCCCGGCGGAGGGCATGCAACAGATACCGTTGCAATTGGCGGCGAAGCTCCCGGCGGGCACGCTGGTGACGGATGCGCGGGTGGGCAAAGTGACGCGAAACGCCCAATCCTTTGAGATGGAAATCGAAGGCAGGGAGAAAATGGAGGCGCGCGCCGTGGTGCTTGCGGTAGCGGGCCACGAAAGCAACGCATTATTGGCGGGAGTGGGTGGCTGGAGTGTGCCCGAGGTGCGAGCCTGGAACCAGACCACGGCCTTTTGTTATGCCGCGGAGCAGGCGCCGGTGGATGAGCCCATCATCCTATTGAACGGGGAAGGGGCCGGGGCTGGTCCGGTAAACAACGTAGTGGTGATGAGTGCCGTTTCGCCGGGGTACGCACCCCCGGGCGCGCACCTGGTGGTGGCCAGCGTGGTGGGGGAAGCGCCACGGGGGGACGCGGCGTTGCTGCGCCTGGGCGATGGGGTACGCACTCATTTGAGAAACTGGTTTGGCGCGGTCGTCGATTCATGGAAAATGCTCAGAGCGTACCCGCTCTCCCGGGCGCTCCCGCAGCAAAGGCATGCGGAATGGGAGCAGGCCCCGGTGCGGCTCGGGGGCTCGGGAGGTGTTTACATGTGTGGCGACTATCGCGAGACGGCCTCCATCCAGGGGGCTCTAGCCTCCGGGAGGAGGGCTGCGGAGGCGGTGCTCCACGACATTGCCGGCCAGCGAAATGGGTAGGCTTTTGACGTAGGGGATCAGGTTTGCGGTAAAATCAATGGAGTTCAGAAAGTCCCGCCAAGACACTCCTCAGTAGCTCAATGGCAGAGCATTCGGCTGTTAACCGAAGGGTTGTAGGTTCGAGTCCTACCTGAGGAGCCAAATAATGAATAACTTAGCTCCTTCCAGAAAACCTCAAACCCCACAAAACCCCACAGTATGTAGCACTCCACGGCGACTGGCGTCAGCACCATTTGGACGACCTTAGAGTTCGCAGCCTGCTTGGCCTTTCGGCCCGGACTGCCGTAAATGTTCATGGTCGCAGCCACGTTGGCATGACGCATCAGTTTCTGTTGAACGCCGGTCGGTGCTCCTGTTTCATCGAGGAAACTCCGGTAGGCGTGGCGAAGTGCGTGCCATCTCATGCCCGGAAGCCCTAGGCGTTTTGCTGCTGGTTTCAGTCGCTGTTTCTCAAGGAACGTGATGTATCGGCAGCGAGCCCTCTGAAGGCCTAAATTACGAGCGCTCGACAGGCCGCCACGTTCGAGATCCCGGCTGGCGTCACAACTGCACTTTTGGGCGCCAGCGGATCGGGAAAAACTACGATCGTCAACCTGCTACTACGTCTCTATGTTCCGGACTCCGGTGTGACCTATGTTGATGACACTCCCCTTGACGAAGTGAGTCGCACTGACTGGTTAAAACTGATTGCGGTCGCCGGTCAGGACGTTGACCTGGTTGATGGCACCGTGCTTGAAAACATAAAAATGGCCGACGTTCATGCTTCCGACGCAGCGATTGCAACCGCGCTGGAGATTGTGGGGATCTCGGAGCTGATGGAATCCTTGCCCGAGGGTTACAACACCTGGGTAGGTCAGCAGGGCATGCTCTTTCCGGGCGGTCAGCGACAGCGTATCGGGTTGGCCCGAGCGGCGCTGCACAATCCAAAGTTCCTCATCCTGGATGAGGCCATGAGTGCCATGGATCTAGCCCTGGAACAACGCGTTCGCCGCGCCATTGACACTCACTTTGAAGGTTGCACCATTCTACTCATTACTCACATCTACTCATTACTCACAGGCTCGAAACGGTATTGAACTCCGCACACGTTATCTGTATCGACGAAGGCAGAATCATCGCCGAGGGTAAGCCGGGTGAAATGCTTCTTGACAACGAAAGCGCCCTCTCGAAAGCACTAGCGACAACTCTCTGATCGGCGCCGTTGAATGCCTAGCCTGGCCGTCTGTAACAAACGAATAATCTCCGGCTGCTTTGCTCGCCGGTTTGCGGCACATAGGCAATGCGGATCAGATACCCCAAAAACAAGTTTTTCATTTGATATCCGTCAGCCGTCGCAACTCCGATATGCCGGGGACCGTCGGAGTTATTTTTCCTTATGGAAACCACAGCGAACTTCCATTGTTTGGTCCAGGAATCGCCGTGTTCGATGGCGGCGAAATCGAACGCGGGGTTCGCGTTGGCGGGCATGTGCTTAGGTGGCGCGGGCGGGCCCGGAGCAGTCTGGGCGAGAGTCGAGACGGCGGCGAAGATGAAGATAGGAAGCTTGAATCCGAATGACGGCATGTAGCACCTATGTAGTATGCTAACTTATATGGTAGACGACATAGTACGCGCATCGCAATTCAGAAATATCAGAGACCACTCGCGGGCTGGGCGGGAAGGACTCGCGGAACATTTCCGAAATGCCTGCAAATAGGATTATCGGTAACTTGCCGGTGCGCCCGACGGAAGAGTCGAATTACCCAAAACCCATTCCGCGCTTGGCTTTTTACGCCCGGCGCTGAATTGCCGTTGCCTTGTTGTGTGCACTCTCTCGCGGCCCTCAAGGCAGAAGCAAGACGGTCGACCGGTACTGTTCATAGGTGATGACAAAGTCGTCTTCTCGCCAGTCAGTAACGATGGTTCTTTGAGCCTTTCGCGAAATCATCCATGTGTGATCAGAATTGAGAGAGTTGGACAAGGTCGGCGAGTTCCCGTTCAAGGACTTTCGCAACGTCGGATTCAGTCGCATTCGTTCCGATCGGCACAGTCATGGTGATAGTGCAGCCACCCAGCGGACGGGGCGTTACGCGGATGTAAGCACCGCCCCGTTTGCCGTTGGGCATTTCGCGTATATAGTCGACGGCACCAGCAGACGGATGCAGGGAGACTTCAAGACTGAAGACCTCGCCATTCTTGGTGACGCGACAGTGCATGTCGTCGACGCGCTCGATGGCGTCGGCGAAGACAGGAGCCCACTTTGGAATGTTGCTGACCTCGGCGAGAACGTTGTAAAGCGTGCCAGGCTCTAAATCAGATTCGGCGGATCGCGTTACGGTTTTGGTTTGCATAGATATCTTGGATGAGCTATCTGCAACAAATGTAACCCGCGATCCCAGTAAGAGATGAATCCTGGCAAGTCGGCTTGTCGCAGTGATCGGTTCCGCCGCCCAACGAGGCCGTTATGCCGGATTGATTGAAGTCGGATTTTCGGTAAAATCCCAACTCGAGAGGTTCAGGCAGGAGCGACTTACCGCAAACCCCGTTTTGCTGGAGCTTGATCCTTCACTGGTTTACTCTATGCGGAAGCTTCCGCACTTGTACCCGAACCGAGCAGATCAAGAGAAGGAGCTACATGCCGCGCATCCAAACTCTTTTTGCAAGTGCCGCCGTTGGAGTCCTTCTTTTTGGCCTGCTGACCTCGCGGTTGAAGCCAGGAACCTTAATGGTGGTCGCATTGCGCCACAGAGGATATGCTCTGCCGTACAGCGTGCTGTGCTACGGTGTCGCCCTTTCCTTTTGTCTGTTTGCAGTCCTCTATTCGCTCTGGATGGTGCCGTGGAGCGTTCAGGCAGCGAACTGGCATTTCGGACTCAGCGTTCTACTGGTAGGACTGTTCTGCGCCGCTTCCTTTGCAGCCGATCGTTTCAAACTGCTGGAAGGATCATCAAGCTTGGCGATGCCCGTCTTGGCCGCGTTCAGCTTCTCCCCCGTCTTGTTTCTGCTGGTTCAGGGGGCGTTCCTTCTCGACGCGTTCCGTCGCATCTGGCCGTTGCTTCGAGCAGAGGGATAGTTACCGTTCAAGTCGGGTTTTCGGTAACTGGAGAGGTGGAGCACGAGCAAGTTACCGAAAATCCCGTTTTTCTGGAACGGCGGCGACCTCGAATAATGGCGGGCTTCATCCTGTGCGGGGTCCTAAGAGGGCTCAAGGCCGTAGCGTGCTGCATATTCTGAACGCAGGTTCTCTCGATACCAAGCACTAAACGTATCGAAAGATTTCTCAACGTCGTATGAGTCAGGCTTCAACAAAACGAGGCGATTGCGGTGCCGTCGTTGATCGACAAACGATGCGGACACATTCAGACCAATATGGAAGATGAGCATCGTTCGGGACAAGCCTTTGCTCCAGTGATATTTGTTCTGTGCCAGGACGTCGCTGCTTTTGTCTGCAACCAACGGTCCGAGGATCGTTTCGCTTTCGAACAAATCTCCCCCACCGGTGCGTCGCCAGAACTCCACCAGTCCGGGGTGAATGCGAAGTGGAAGCGCCGTTAGCCAAGCTCCAAACTCAGGTTCAGAGACGCCAAACCAGCGGAACAGCAAGGGGTGCGCTAGAGCGTCTTCGTAGATCGTCGGAAGCATTGCCGCCAAGTTTACTAAACTCAGGGGAGTTGTAGTTTATCGCTCTGGAGGCCGCCGCTCCCTTAAAGTCGGGTTTCCAGTAACGTCCTGGCAGCCAGGGCACCGGCCCCGGGAAAGTTACCTATAATCCCGTTTCAGAGGCGCTCGTCAAATTTGAATTCCCAGCTAGCGGCTATTGTGTAGCTGCAGAACCCGCCCTCGCAAGCACAGGGCGTTGTAATGGCTCTGGTTCGTAGCCCTGCGGACGATGCCCTTTTGGAGAGAGCTTAACGAAGGTAGTATGCACGTCGCCGTGTGCATCGATCTGACCGGTAGCCTCGTTATAGTCCACTGCGTCAGCGTGTAAAACCATCGGACTTGCTATACACACGTGACCCTGAGGCGGGCAAGTGGTCATTCTCACTTCAACATTCCCTGTTAAGTGGAGGACAGGGCTCGATAGCGCGCGCTCCGCACTCAACGCCGTCAACTCGAAATCAACTTTGTGGCCTTGGGGAAAAGAGAACGCGAAGTGAAGCCGCTCCGGCTGAGATCCGTTCTCCTGGCATACTGCCCTAGAAGCTAATGGCGAAAGCTGACATGCGATTGCAACAGTCAGTATCAGGTGTCTCATAAATAGCCCCCCACGCTACCTTGTAATCGAACCAAGTTTACACCCGCTCCGAGCGTCCCATAAGTACTTAGCTTTCCCTGAGCGGCCCGCATCAACGGGCGAGCCCCGCTCGGGGGCCAAAGTCAGGGCGGCCTAAACCTTCGATACTGTAAAGGTGGCTGCCCCTCAAGTCGGCTCCGCCCCGCCGAGCCATATGGCCCGCCTCAAAGCGAAGTGCCCGTCAAGTCGCATTTTCGGTAAGTTGCCCGGTGGGTACTAAGGCAAGTTACCCAAAATCCCGTTTTTCGTGCGGCACGGCTCACGGACTGCGAAAGCCAAGGTCAGGTAACATTGCGCTACCTTCCTTGCGCCGGGATAATGTTTGCTATGGAATGCAGTGCGAACCTACGGAACGCCATCGAGGGGCTTTATACGGCGTTTTCCAATTACCTACTTCCTAAGTACACAGACCCTTGCCTCCATTGTCATTCTTTAGAGGATGAAGCTAAGCTTCACTCAGCTCCCTTGCGTGAAATCGATTTTGATCATCTACGCGAGTACGCTGTTGATGCTTTGCTGGTGTGGGGTGACGTACCTGCGTTCAAGCATTTTCTTCCAAGGATCTTCGAGCTTTTTGTTTCAACACCAGATGCCGTGATACTGTTCGCTGATCCTGAAATAATGTTCAGCAAGTTTCGCCATGCGGCCTGGCGAACTTGGCCGACGGAGGAGCAATCGGCGGTCGAAGCTTTCCTGCGGCAAGTCTGGGAGGAAGTACTCTGCCAAACGCCGGAGGATGGCAGTGTCACCGATGTTGAAAGCTGGTTGTGTTCAATCGCCCAATGCGAGGAGGACCTCGACCGATACCTCCACAGATGGATAGAGGATGAGAGGCTCTCCGCATGTTTAGCGCTCTCTTCGTTTCTTCTGACCAGTGCGGTCGCCCGTAAGGGCACCACAGGCCGAAATGCTTTCTGGCAGGGACGTGACACCCAGTATGCCCAATTGCAGCAATGGGCAAAAACCACTGCGGTTACCGATAAGATGAGGCTTGCGGAGATCCGATGGGCCGGCACCGACGCGGCGAATGAATTCGCAATGGCTCGCTCGATCGCATCCTAAGGATGCTTACTGTTTGCTCAGCTCTCCTGAAATCACTCTGCATGCATCCCGCAAAGTCGCGTTTCCGGTAAATTCCCCGCGCTCATTATTCCGAGTAACGACCACCCCGTCCACAATTCCGCGGAGCCGACCCTTCGTCAACGAATGCTCGTATGCGATGGTGCTCGGGTGCTATAGTTGTCAGCCTGTTTGCAAGTTCGAACGCCCCATGTGCAAAGGAGACAAATATGCCTATGGTAATCGTCACAGCGCAGGTTCAAGACCCCGTGAAGTGGGAAGCGGGCTTCCGGACGCATGGCGACCTGTTCCGGAAGACGTATTCCCTCCGCTCGGTCCATTACACGATCACAGGAAACGAAGTCGTGATCTGCATGGAACCGGAGAACCTGACGTCGTTTGAGCAAGCCATGGAGTCGCAGGCGACGGTAGAAGCCATGGCCTCTGACGGCGTCAAGCGCGAAACCGTGAAGACGTTCGTCCTGGACAAGGAAATGAAACTGTAGAACGGCGATAGTGCACGCCCGGCCCGGAGAACTTAAACTTCCGGCCTCGCTTCAAGGCCCGAGTCGGCGCGGTGATTGGTGGCGTTGGGGGCGCTGTCGTCCGGGCCCTTTTGCCCTCCCACCGCACGATTACCAGGTGAGTTCGCACTAGTCTGCTTCGGATTTTCTAGTGAGCGCCCTGAAAAGTCGGGTTTCCATTAAGTTGCCTCCTCCCCGGCAGAGAAGAAGGACGGGCGCGGGCTTCATCTGGCCATAACCCACGGCTTTGAAGGAACTTCGCTCGACCCTCACTGATCAACTATCTTGGATCGATGGGACTCGACTCAGTCGAAATAGTTCTCCGCGCAGAAGAGTTCTTTAGCATCGCGATCAGCGACGTTGGGGCGGCGCAGGTCCGGACCGTTGGCGACTTCTATGTGTTGATTTGCGGGCTATTGGGCGTTGTGCCGTTGAAGGATCCGGTCACACCCAACAACCTACCGATCATCACGGAATGGAAGAAGTCTGCCGTGTTCTTCCGAAGAGCAGTTCATCTCCCACCACCCGCAGAAGTGATGCCTTGGTCTCCTGAAAGTGTTTGGAGTTGTCTGGTCGCCATCTTCGTGGACCAGCAGGGGCTAAAGCCTGATCGGGTTCGCTTTGGTGCTCGAATAGCGGAGGACCTAGGGGTCGACTGAGGGCACGGCGCGACGTACCTGGGATGTGACGTATTCGGTCGTGGAAGCCCGGGGGAGCCGACGGCATGCCTGCGAAATCGGGTTGTCGGTAAATTGCCCACCTGGAGGGGTGGAGTACGAGCAATTTACCTAAAATCCCGTTTTCAAGGAACCCTTCGAAACCCCCGCGCGCGTCCCCGGTAAGATTGAGCTATGCGAGGGTTATGACATTCGACGACGCGCACAGGTTCATCAAAAGGGGTGACATCACCTCGTTGCGTAGGAGCTTAGATGAGGGGGCCAGTCCCGACCTCTCGAACCGATTCTCTTGGACTCTGCTGATGCTCGCTGCTCTTGAAGGCAATACGCCCATCGGCGAACTCCTCATCTCACGGGGTGCAGCCCTGAATAGGGCCAACAACTTTCGGGAAACTGCGCTTTCGCTCGCTGCCCACGGAGGTCACGCTCCGTTTATTCGACTATTGCTCCAGAACGGCGCATCGACAGATTGCCGCCCTCACGGACATTGCCTGAGAGAATGGGTTAAAGTCGCGTCCGGTCTACCCGAGAATAGGCTCGCGTCCATCTTGGAGCTGATTACTAATGCAGGTGCTAGCTGAGCAACAGTGCCCAAAAGCGTCTATCGTTCGTGAGCGCCTGAAAAGTCTCATTATCGGTAAGTTCCCCTCCAGCCAGGGCACCGGGGCCAGGGAATTTAGCTATCACCCCGTTTTGCAGGTGGACGGATTGCTATGCTGGAGGGAATAGAAATTCTCCGGGGCACCGCCTGCGACCGTAAAACAAGAATGTTTGAAGAGCGAGCATGATGCAGGTTTTGATCCGATCCGCCAGGCTGCAACTAAGCCCGTTCAAAATGGCTGATGCCGAGGAGGTATTCGAGTGCATCACGCCTGCGATCGCGCGTTTCATGCGCTGGGAGCCGCCAAAATCGCTCACCGAGTACAAAGCACACCGAGAAGCCAGATTACAGGCGAACGATCCATCGGTTTTCTCTTTCGTTGTAAGGCGCAGTGACACAATGGAATGTCTAGGCATTGCCGGATTGGATGAGGCGGATCAACCGACCCCGGAGATTGGCATCTGGCTCAAGGAAACAGCTCATGGTCACGGCTACGGAACGGAAGCCATTAAAGCGGTTGCTGGATGGGCGACGAAAACCCTCGCGAAGGAGAGCCTCCTTTACCCCGTAGCAGCAGAAAATGTCGCCAGCAGGCGTATCGCCGAAAAGCTTAACGGCGAAATCGTAGGATCACGCACAAATCCAAAATATGAATCTGTCGTCTATGAAATCCGCCCTCTAGCCCGACCCTGGGCGGGCGGATAGAAGACCGTTGCGTCTGGCCGCTTGCTTGGCGGTCTTCCAGAGCTTCGTGGCAGACCGTCGCCAGTCTCCTGCGAAGTCTCGTTTTCGGTAAATTGCCGATGGCGCGGGCCGGGAGAGGGGAACTTACTCGCACCGTTTCATGGGAAGTTGGATCGCATCCTTAAATCGGAGGATTCCACGTCAGACGAAATTGGGGCTTTTGTAACTACCATTCCCGCTTGGCGTATAAATTCGTGGAATTCATCGGCGACAATTCGCAATTCTAATTCTTCTGACCTTCTGCCGTAGCTCTCGGCTGTCTGCCTTTCGTCGCCTTGGGCGCAAAATACCCTCGGCGGGCCTGCACAGCCACGTCATGTTGGTCGACCTTCACTTGCAAGCGATGATAGGTCCCTGTGGACTTCACATCTTTGAGCGAGACTTGGAGCAGATACAGGTACTCCGGCGCGGCCGCCAGGCCCTTCAGCCCGTTCTCAAGATCGTTGTTGTTGTGAAAGAAAGTTCCGCCGGTTCCGTTGGCCAGTTCTGCCATCACATTCTCGCTCGACTCCATAGCTGCCAGGCGATCCCCCGACGTTTGTCCAAACGTATCACCCATGGTGGCATTGCTACCCTGGCTCGCGTCTGCACTTCCCGAGTAAAGTCCGCGCGCGTCCAACGCGCTGATAACGACATTCGACCCAGCAGCCCGGTCGAGTAGCTCCGATTTGAAAGACATCGCTTCCTGCGAAGGCGTCTGAAAACCGGGAGACACCAGGATTAGCGTTCGTTGCCCTGGTAGTTTCGCCATGGCGCTTACCACGGCTTCGATCAAGAGCAGTGATGTGCGGGCATCTTCGTCGCCTATGGCAAGAGCCCGCGTTGCCGCAGAATGCGCAATTTTTTCGGGCAAAGTCGTCGGATCGTCAATCCCACCAGCGGGGCCGGGCGTGTAAAACCCGCCACGCCCACCACAGGCTTGCGCCTTTGTGACCGCTACTGCGAATTCCGTGGTGTCGTGTTGGTTGAGAATCTTGTCGGCGGCGTAATAGTCGATATCGGGACAATCCCGTGTATCGTGCTGAAAAGTCCGGTGAACCTTCAGATTCTTGACTGCCGCCTGCAGCACGGCCCGGTCGCGCGTTATCCCGGAATTGACGCCAGAGAACGATACGACAGCCGCGTAATCGGTTGCGGCGAGGGGCTCGTCAAGCATTTTGATTGCTGCCATTTGGGTAATCGCAAGGTCGGTAGAGTTGAGGTGCCGATCGTCAAACAGGAAAAGAATGAATCTGTGTTGCGCAGACGCCGGAGTGGCCGAAGGTCCGGAAACGGCAACACCCGGACTGGCGGCCGCGCCTGTCTCAGCTCCGGCCGACTGGATCACGGTGAACCCCGTAATAGCTTTTATCTTGCCCTGGTCGTACACCGTGAAGTCGCTCTGGCTCAGTTTGCCGACCGCGCGTCCATGCTTATCACGAACCACCGCTGGAATCAGCAGTTCCGGCACCTCGACATGCAGCGTGACTCCGCCGGCGGGAACCTTCCCCGGAGGCGCAACGTGAAAGGGCAGCGGATTGTTAACTGCAACAGTCTTAGTGGCCTGTTCCGGCACCGGCTCGGCTTCAACGGGTGGTTTGCCGCTCCTTCCACTTTCCGCCAAGGAAGCACCGGCCTGGGGGGCCTGCATGTTCGCAGCAGGCAAGGAGGTGGGCTCCCCAGCCGGCGGAAGCGGCTGGCCTTCCGCCGGACCCTGTGCCGGTATTTCCGGCGCCCCTGGTGTCTCAGACTGCAACGCGCTCTCCTGTTTCGATTCCGTTCTCGCAGGTTCTGCCTCCGCACTGGGCGGTGGAGGAACAGTCGCGAGGGCGCCTGAGGGCGCCGAGACGGATGGGGTTGCCGCCTGCTGCGGCAGAGATTGGGTTGACGCCGCTCCGAGAGGCGGCTTCTCGCTGGCGTCAGGGGAAGCCTGGACTTTAGGTGCGCTTTCCGTACTTGATGGCGCCGGCACGACTGCTGCCGCAGACTGCTCGGTGATGATTCGCGACGTAGAAGCGAACATGTGGTAGTCGGTGAAAAGGTTCTCATTGAGCCACTCGGTCGCATTGCCTTTGAGAGTTGCATTGACGGTGGCCGGCGCAGACGCGAACGCCACGCTCCGCACCGGGCATATCACCGTTTTGTTTGCAATGCGAACCGGGCCGTAGTCCACGAGAATCGCAATGCGTTGAAATGCTGAATCCCCTTTCAAATCGGCGACCAGCGTTACACGAACGATTGTCCCCGTCGCTGGATCGACCCACAAAGATCCTTTATAGCCGGGTTTGTTGTGAACGATCGAGGTCGAGAACCTTGCAGACGTCCCCCCGTCGGAAGCCCACCGGCTGGAAGCGGTGCTAAGCTGAATTTGTTCAACCGGAGTATTGATCTCATAGTGAGATGCTGCCTTGGGAACCTCATATTGAAATACGGCTACCACACCCGCGGCAGTGTTTTCCCAGTGACTCCATTCGATTTTTCCTTCACTGGAATCACTCAGAATGATCAGGAGTAGAGATCCAAACTCGCCCCAGGTCGTAAGCCCACCGGGCGCCAGCGAGGAAGCTACCCCAGTGCGTGTCAATGGACTTTCTTTCTCGTTCCAAACGGAAACCTCTGCCTTCGAAGAGACCACGGCATGCAGCCCGATGCGCTGGGGATACTCCGCGTTCGTCACTTGCTGGGGACTGTCGTCGAAGCTGAAGGTAGTTCGCGTGGCGAGCAGGTTGGGCAGATTCGGGAGTGTCTTGACCGCAAACCTTTTCGCCGCCTCCTGCAAATGCTGTTGCGTGGCGGCGTCGGGTGCGGGCGTGGCCGGTAATTCCTTCGCAGGCGGATCAAGAAACGACGACCTATCTGCCAGCAGAAGCAGTGCCATTGCTGGTTGCGAGCCGCCCGCGAATTGTTTGCTCAATTCGCCCAGCGCTAGATCGGTAAGCCGCTCTGAGAGTTCTACATCACTGATTTTTCGCGCGATCTCAACATCAGACTTGTGCGCGGCCTTCTCCGTGCCCACCATTTGCTCAAGCTGTGCAACCGTCATTCGCTTTGCTGCCCAGGATGGGATTGCCATTATGGGCAGCAAAGCCGTAATCAGGATCCAACGCATACCACAACCCCATGTCCCACTGCGCTGCGCGTGCCTGGACGAAACCGGCAATCAAGAAAGCATACGCTCAATCCCATTGAGGTCGCTATTCTGTCGATTCCGGACTGCGGATTGTGGGCGATGTACTGAATCCGTTACTGCCAAGAGTGACCTACAATCCAGGGCCTATGCGTTTCCCGGAATCTAGTGACTGCGCTCCGGTAGGATTGCCGCCAATTCCGAAATGCCTCTTAAGTCGGATTATCGGTAGATTGCCCACCTGGAGGGGTGGAGTACGAGCAATTTACCGAAAATCCCGTTTTTCGGGAAGGTCGTACCTAGGCTGCCGCCCCATAAGCTCATCGAGATGGGTCAAGTGAAACCACCTGCGTGACGACAAACAGCATGCAGCAGCCCATGTGGCCATACCCTCTCCAGCCAGGATTTTGCTGTGTTCCCCCAATGCCTTCGTATCTTGCAAATATCCGGCCGCGCATAGTAGCCCGGACAGTGTCGGACCCTCGTTGTGGCTCCGAGTGCGTTGGATGCAGTCGCTTGTCAAACTCTCTGAAGGTCTCATCATCTGCCAAATCCAGCGAAATCCCATCAACAACAAGGGTTTTTGCTCGATCTGGCTTTGGGGAAAAACCACAGCAGTACATGGTGTTCGTTGATCGCGTGCCGCCATACTCCATCCAGACACCCGGGCCACCGTTCGGCCACTGACACCGAGGGTCCTCAACCATCGAGTCTTCAAAGCCGTGCGAGGCCGTCGCGGTGACCTCTATGAGCTTGTGCAGGAAGTTTTCAGGGTGAGCCTTGACCTCACAAAGAGAGACTGCGACTGGTTTCTCTGGAGTCTGCGCCCGCCCCTGCTGAAGAGCCAAAAGGAGAGGAACTATTCCCGCCAACCCAATGACTAATCGCATGCGTGCCAGTATATCGGCGTAGTCTCCTGAAAAGTCGGATTTTCGATAACTTCCAACGCTGGTGAGCCGGAGCAAAGTCTTGCCAGCTCTTAAATCAAAATGCGAGAAGTCTTTCGACACAGTCGTCTCGCAATTCCATCGCTTTATGCAAGTCCTCGATCTTTTTCAGAACTTCGGCTGAAGGCTTATCGAATGGGTCCTCCAGGAGAGCGTCACAAGCCGAGTGAAGCGCCAGTTCCAGCTCGTTGGCCTCGAGATATTCATCGAACCACTCTCGACGACTCCGGAATATCGCGTGGTCTTCAAGCGCCGCTCTCAACTCTCTCAGCAGGGCCGAAATGCGATCATAGTGGGATTGGAGCGGGTGAGCCATTTCGACTCTTGCGATTGTACTGCCTGGAAAGTCGAATTTTCGGTAAGTTCCCCATTCGGAGGCCCAGGCAGCTGCAATTTACCGAGAACCCCGTTTTTCGAGCAGGACGAAGTGCTAGGCTGAACCCATGCAGGAGCCGAGTGGATCAAAATTGGATCAGAATCATTCGAGGCTGCTCACGTCTCCTGCTGTGGGTGGGCGCTGCAGTGTTCTTAGCCGGGGGCAAGTTTCTATATGAGATCAAGCATGTGAACTTCGCGAACGCTGAAGCGGAGGGCATTATCGGAGGAGTGCTCCTGATGCTGCTCGGTGCTGGAATCGGGATGGCGGACACATCTCCGCCGCGTAAGCGATGAAGCACTTGTCTCCAAAACCGCACACACTGCTCCTTCTTGTGCCCGAAGTCGTGCCGGTAAATTCCCGGCTCGCACCAGCCCAAAAGCGTCAAATGTCATGCACATCCCGTCTACCATCCTGGCCATCGGTAGTGGGTCAGTGTGAATCCCGATACAGATAAATTGCTATAAATAACAGCCCAGCGGCATAGAAGAATCCGACATTTCTCCAGAACCTCTGGGACTTTCTGCACGCGTGACCATCCCACCGCCGCGCTCCAGGCTCTGTCCCGTTAGGGTGGCAGCTATCGCAAAAAGCAATAAAAGGATCCCCATAAGTAGAGGTCTATGTCGCTCATCGATGAGATAGGAATAGTGGAATAGTGGTCAATTCCTGTCGGAACCATGCCACCCATGCTCTCAGAGACTCAGGAGGGGAGCAAGGAAATGGATTGAGAGGCTAACGCTTGGTTTTCGCCAAAACACCTGCGAAGTCGGGTTCTCGGTAAGTTCCCAGCCGGGCCGGGGCAAGTTACCGACAATCCCGTTTCGCGGGCATGACGCCGGGCAGGGCAGTCTGCCTCCTCTGCACGTGCCGGACCTCATGAAGTTTGCTGTTGTCGCCGATCAGGAGAGAGAGTTATCTTTGCACCGGGGGTCGCGTATGCCGTCTTCTAAATCGTTTTCGGTTGCTTCGCGAGTTCTTCTGGTAAGCTTCTTCGCCGCATCCCCAACCGCGTTCGCCCAGATGGACAAAGCCATCTACATCGCCCCGGTTCCGAATAATCCACTCACGGCTGTGTCCAGAATCAATCAGACGCGGATACGGCGAGATGGGTCAAAGGTAAGCATTGCGATCGAAGAGACCATCGCCAGAGACGGGCATGGACGCGTGTATCATGACCGGTGGTATTGGGATCTTGCCACGAACAAACCGACCGCGTTTATCGTCGCTGAGCTGTTCGATCCCACCACTTCGATCTACACCATCATGTATCCCGGATCCAAAACGTACTGGGCGGGAAAGCTCAGTCGTCAAGTCGAAGTTCAGGGTGACGGCTTTTTCTACGATCCGCACGACGACGGCACCCCGAAAAGTCAATTCGATAACGGCAAAGACGTCGGCATCGAGGAGATGCAAGGCGTGCCCGTACATCACGTGCAAGAGACCGACCCGATCAAAGGCAGCACACCTCAGATGGTCGTGACCAGGGAGTACTGGTATTCCGACGATCTGCGAATGAGCCTCGCTTCCAATGTGGACAATCCGATGGCTGTAAAGCAGACTGTTACGGTTGTTGAGCTAACCCGCAAAGAACCGGACGCTGCGATCTATAAAGTGCCCGCTGGGTACCGACAGGTGAATGATTGGTCACAACTCCAGCCGGGCCTCGAAAAACTAAACGGGCAGGATCTTCCGCATTAGTTTCGCCGTGGTATGCAGGGCCTGTCCAGCAGCCTCGGTACCTTCAGACGAGGAAGGCCGTGATCGCATCTTCAGTGACCTGCCTACGAAGTCGGGTTTTCGGTAACTTCCCCGCAGCCGGACCACCGGGCTGGCAACTTACCGACAATCCCGTTTCACGGGAACGGCACCGGAGCCGCGTTTGATCGGCCCTTTAAGGGCCAAATCGGAAGCCCGAGTTGCCGACTACTCGCCAGGGACCGTTTAATATTAGCAACCCTAGTAGCACGGAGGCCGAATGAAATTACTGCTTTGTGTGGCGCTTGGTCTCGTAACGCCTGGCATCTGTATCGGCCAAGCTTCTTCGCCATCGGAACCGTCACTGCAAGCAATTCTGAGCGAGTTGCGTTCGATTCATGCGGATATGCGAGCGGAGACCGTGCGCAGTCAGAGCATGCAACTTTTGCTTGCCGAGCTACAGATACAGTCAGAGACTGTGGCGCGGGCAGTGCAACGGGTCGACACAGCGCGATCGAGGACGAGTGAGGTGCAGGAAGGCGTCCGGGGTATGACGGCGAATTTGACCAAAGCCGAGGAGGCACAAAATACGACAGCCACTGAAGCCGATAAGAACAAGGTTTCGAGCGAGATCAATCGATTGAAGGACGGGCTCGCTTCAATGAAGAGGCTGGAGCAGGATCGAGTGTCAAATCAGCAAGAAGCCGAAGCCACGCTTCGAAAGGCCCAAGATGCATACGACGGCATCGAAGATCAACTGAGTGCTCTTATGAAAACCCTGCGCACGTCTCAGGAAGTTGGCAATAAATGAGGCTTTTCGTTCAGGCGAAAGCTCGACTTCTCAGACAATGCTTGAAAAGTCGGGTTTTCGGTATGTCTGTGCCCCAATGGGTCAGGGCTGAGGAAGTTACCTGTAACCCCGTTTCATGGGAACTCGACGTCAGTGCCGAAACGCCTACTGTCTGTACAGACAACTACACGGGCAGGTGCTATCAATTGTCGATGAGCGACTCGGCGATGTTACGCGCACCTAAGAAATCAAAAACGTGGGCAGACGAGATGCAATTGTTATTTTTTGCCCACATGCTCTATCGCATAGCATAGATGTCGTAGCTCACCCTCGACTGCGCGACATCAAATACGCCAACACCGACACATTGCAGGCGGTTGAGCCACAGATATTCCGGATGGCCCGTGTAATACCTTGGAACGATTCGCAGGTCCAGGCGCGGCGGCAGGATTCCCTTCAAAAAGAGGTTGTAGCCCTCTGGTCCCAAATCCACTACACCGCCATACGTCGTAAAAATCAGAGCCCCGTCGTCCAACTCCATAGTTGCGCGAACGTCAAGCATGCCGACACCGTCGGGACGAAGCAGTAGCCAGTCGCCGCCTACGGTCCTAAGCCGACCTCGCGTTTTTGGCCCGGAAACCTCGCCAGCTGTGACGTAGAAATTTACGCGGATACCCTCGGCAATGGGTCCGATCACTTCTGGTGGAGCGAGCGTTGCCCAGTAGGAAAAAAGGTATTCAAGATCTACGCTTGCGAGCCGGTTTTGTGTAGAGGCAGCGTTCATTGGGTTGTTCTCGTTTCGGAATCGCCGAAAGAGTATCACAATGGTACGACTAGGCGCCAACCTGCTCCACTCTGGCCTTAGGGCAAGGCTGAAGCCGTGCCTTCGAAGCTACGCAAGTTACCTATAATCCCGTTTTCAAGGAACTTTGGGAATAAGGCCTGTGCTGGCTCGCTCGTCGGGCCACAACTAATTTTCGGAAGGCTTCTCGACATGATCGATGACGATTACGTCATCGGGGAACTTTGCCGTTCCCATCTTTAAACCGAGTTGCTCCTGCATCGCGGTATAAAGGCTTGGTGGGGCATTGGGGTCATTGGTTGGCGGGGGCACCACCCTGCCGGTCCCTCGGAACTGGGCGAATTGGGATTCGTCTGGAGTCCAATTCAATTGGAAATCGTATCTACCGGAAAGCTCGGTTTGATCGACCACCGGCCTGTCCATGACGCCCGCCTGCATCCAGGTGGCAAAGTCTGTCATAGTCATGTTTGTTACTATCAGCTTTCCAAGCCCCCGGAAACCGAAGGTAGGGAGAGCATTCGGATCGGAAGTGCTTTTGGTTATCTTCGGTCCACCGCCGGCGACACTGATTACGTAGACGGAAAGCTCCCGTTTGTCATGATGAAAGGTGAGTTTGAAGCGCTCTGCCAGCAGCTTTTGCAACATGGTCTTGATCTGTTCGACGTTGGGAAGGCCTTCTGCATCGGGCTTGCCTTGGATGTCGTAAAGATCGGTGCCGAACCAGTCCGGCGCACCGACGATTTGCTTGGCGTGGAGTCCATACGCAAGGGCGATGAGATCGTTCACGTTCGTGTTGCGGCTCCTATAATATCCGCCGCTGAAACCCGCGTTCTTGCCGGGCCGGTTAGGAAGGCTCGGCTTGATAGTGGCGACTTCAAAGCTGGGGTTGGCATTCGCGGCCATCTGAGGTAGCTTGGGTGCTGGCGGTGGAATTGTCCATTCCGTCTCCGGGGTGGCGCGAGTAAAGATCATAGGTCTTGAACTGGATCCCTGGGTCCAGTCACCGGTGACGTTCTTCGCATCCAGACTCAGCTTGCCCTCATACGTGGCACCGAGCAGGGTCATCTTCAAGATAGGGCCGTCTAGCGTGACTTTGCTCGCAGTGAAGCCTTCTCCACCACTTTGATCGATGAAATAGAAGACAGCTTTGTATCCGTCGTCTGCTTTTGAGATCTTGACCACGTTGCGCAGATCTCTGCCGACGTGCAGCGTGCCTTGCCAGGTGCCGGTGATCCCTTGGCTGCTATCTCCTGTTAGAGACTGACACTGGCTCTGTGCGGTGTCGATCAAACCGAACCACGCAATTGCGGCCAGGATCAACCATCCGCCCATATTCAGCGAGAGTTTCCTGATGGAATCCAGTTCGCGCAAAACGCGGTCAGCCATGCTTCGGAGCTCCTGGACCTTAGTTCAACGCTTGTGAAGTGGAAAGCTGCACATAAGAGTTCCAACTCCACCTCTTGCTTGATGGCGTAAATTATATTCGCCGTGAGAGGTATACCGGACATGGCTAAGCATAGAAGTGCCCGTAAAGTCTGGTTTGCGGTAACTTCCTCAGCCCGGGGCAGCGTCTGGCTCGATGCCGAGCTTGTCATTCACGGCGTGCAGGATCCGCTGCCGGGAGCCAAGGTAACGCTCCGTGGTCTCGACCGATCTGTGCCCAAGCAGGAACTGGATTTGCTCAAGTTCGCCACCGGCTGAATGACAAAGCCTTGCGCAGGTGCGGCGAAGGTCGTGAGGAGCCACCTTCTCGATAGCGGCCTTTTTGGCAGCTTGGCGCACCACCCACCAGACCACCTTCTCGCTAATACCCGAGCCCCACACGGAGCCGCTGTGGGTGACACAGCGGAAGATCAGCCCGGCCTCAATGCAGGCAACCGCCGCCCATTCATCCACGGCAGTTTTTACCCAGCAGGGCACCGGCACCGTGCGCACATGTCCGCCTTTACCGAACAGGTCAACAATGGCCCAGTGGTCGTCTCGCTGCTGAAGGTGCGCCATCTTCAAGCTGACCAGCTCGGCACGCCGCAGGCCGCAGCCTAACAGGATTGCCAGAATGGCATAGTCTCTTTTGCCCTTCGTTTCGGCCCTGTCGTGCGCGTCGAGAAGCCTGCGCCCTTGAGCGCAGGTGAGCCAATTGCCGAGACGAGTACCAAGCTTTTTCGCACCTTTAACCCGCCTGACGCTTGCTGCAAGATCGGGACTGAGCAAGCCATTGTCGGCAGCCTCGTAGGCCAAGCGGCGCACAGCCGCCAGCCTCAAGTTAATGGTTGCAGGGGCGAGCCTCCTGGCTTCCAGGTCGTAGCGGTATCGCAGAACGACCGTCCGGCCGAACGCCAGTCTGGGTTCGGAGCAGTACCAGGAGATGAAGTCATTCATGGCGAAAGCGTAGGTCCGTTTCGAGGCGATCGAACCAAGGCTTTGCAAAACGGATGCCTTGGAGTGATCAAGGTCAGGCAGCCGCAGCGATGTCCTGGCTGAGCGCCGTTTGAATTTAGGTTTTTGGGGCGTGGGGGCGGTCTCCCTAACCGCCCCGACATGATCGGCCCGGAAATGATCGGCCGCGGTACCCGCACTGTAGTTACCGTGAACCCCGTTTCATGGCAATTTGAACCCGTGAGAGGTCGCCACTTTGCTGGCCCGCACTTCCCACTTCTGACCGTCGAGCCCGACCAGCAGTAGCCAGAGCATGAGCATTCCTTCCCCCGCGAAACCCGCGATCACGTTGTACGGGGACAGGTGGTTGGTGAGGGGAATGGACAAATCGGTTAACCAGGCTAACCCGGCTACGGCCATCGTCGTGCCCAAGATTCGCGGCAGGAAATCTGATCGGAAAACCAAAAAACCGACCACTAAGCAATAGAGCCCATGGAAGCACAGCGCGATGTTCGCACCCCGGAGATGAAGTTCTAAAGCTTCTAGCGTAAGGGAAATGAAATTCAAGATCGCTGCGAGCAACATAACGCGTCTGTTTACCGGACGGAGCAACCAATAAAGCAGCAGCGTGACAATCGCGAACGAGGCGATTGGAATGACCCCGACCGCACGCAGCAATCTCCCTCGGAGGAGGGCCTCGGCGAGCACCGCCGATACCACGGCAAGCAGATAGAAGCCTCCCGCGAGCCTGGCTTTGAGCAAGGGGGACGATCCTCTCATCCGTTGTTTCACGCCATCGCTCCCGGAAAGCGCTTCACGGGCAACAGTTTTGCCTTTGAAGGCGGTGCTGTACCCGGAGTAAGATACGGAAGCGAAAGCTCGCTGGTTCCACTTCTCGATACCCGATGATCCCATCTTAATAGGCGGCTTAGGCCGAAATCACTCACGGCGCTCGCTGTTATGAGTCGATGATTCACCGCCTTCTCAAACAAGAGCCTGCAAAGTCGGGTTGTCGGTAACTTCCCCTCAGCGCTGGCACCCGGGCGGGCAAGTTACACATGATCCCGTTTTCAAGGAACTGCGAAGCAAACAGGGGTTCTAGCCAACTGAAAACTGTCGGTCTATGCGTTATCACGGAAGTTTTAGCAGGCGGTCCGGAAATAGCTTCTCATGCATGAATCGACGCCATCCGACCCCGGTTTGCATCCATTTGTCTCGTGCCATTGAGCCAACGGGTCCTTTATCTGTATTTCGATATACCCAGTAGACGATAATAGCGATCGACTTCGCCTGGCTCACAAAGACAATCCTTTGCTCAGGAATCGGTCTCTGTCCAACGGGTATCGACAAAATTCCCAGAAGCTGCTTCTCAGCTTGTTCGCGGGCCATCTTCTCTCCCGTGGGGGCTACGCCAACCCAGTCTGGAGAATCCATGGCCTCTACCATGCGGTTGATGTCCTGCGGGGACTTCGAAGTTTGCATCGCCGACAAGGCCGCGTCGTACAAGGAGGAGATCGCAGACGGCAAAACATCCTGGGGTTGACCCGCACGTGGAAGAACTACCATGGTAAGAATCACGATCCAGATCCTACGCAATACGCTGTCACCTCAAAGGAGCTTTCTTGCTTGCTATATAGCATACAACATAGCCAACCCCGTCTGCCCGTGGCCGTGAAGTCTCGTTATCGGTAAGTTCCCCTACACGCAGGGAAGGCGATGGCAATTTACCGGAAACGCCGCTTTTCGGGCAAGACGGTTCTATACGTTGAGATCGCTGCTGTGGGGATAATGTCGGGGTTGGCGACAATGCACTCAGAACTGCGGCAAGCCCTTCATCCCGCTCGCCGGACGCGAGATGCTCCAAGTATCCAAGTGGCAAATGGCCTCCTGTGGCCCATTAGGTTTCCGGCGAACAGACTGCACTTGAGGTCGCGGAACTAAGGCGCGAGTCTTGCAAGGTTTTCCGCTTCGGAATCGATAAACCACATTGCGCAAGCCGTGGCGGGGAAATACCGTAATCGCAGAAGCATAGTCCAGAGCCTGAAATCTCGCACCTCCCCGATGAACGTGAGCGTCCGCTCATCGATGGCATACCCTGGTGTATGCGAACTCGCGTATAGGGTAATTAAGAGCGCGCAGATTTGCGCAGCCGCGAAGGCGATGATACTCGAAAGAATTGCGATCCCAGGTCGACCGAAGTGCAGTCTCCCAAGAGCGATTCGACAAAGCACTACGTAAACAAGAACCCCAAGCCAGACAAACAGCAAGCCGACCGCCGACCCCAGGAAAATAGGCAAAATCATAGACCACGGCCACGGAATCCGCGCCATGGCGACAGATCTGTCCCAGTGCAGGCGGCCGTTGAGGAGCACCCACGCTGGAGCGAGGAAAGACCACATCGCTGCGAAGAGCAGTGGCACTCGATGCAGCCATACTCTCCGGCTCAACTCTGCTGCGATTGCGGTGATGACCTGACGCCAGTACCAACCCGTGGAGCGGCCGGCGCGGAAGTGCTCGAGCAGATCGCCGGCGATTGCGTCATCGGAGCCTGAGGGAGTCAGGTGCTCCATCATCCATGTGGCGATTCGTGGAGGATTCTTCGAACTCATTTCCGCTCCCGTTAAGGTTGAAGTTTGTAGTCGGGGATTGCCCGCCAGAGACCCGTCAGCACACGCCGCGTCTCACGCACCTGGTGCAACCCTTCCTTAGTAACGCGAAAATAGCGCTTTGCCTTCCCGCCGCGCTCGGGAGTGGGATCGCCGAGTTCGGATGTAATCGAGCCTTTGGTTTCGAGGCGTTCCAGCGCCGCATACACGCTGCTAACGGAGACGCTACGGCCGCGGTGTGATTCAAGCTCGCACGCGATCGGCACACCATAGGCTCCATCGCCGAGATGAATCACAGTAAGGAGAAGCATCAGTTCGAACTCCCCGAGATAGCTTCTTCTCGTCATTAATTCCATAATAGAGAAGAAATTGAACATGTCAATCTCCTCATAGAACATAGGCGACCGAAAGCTCGCAGGCGGTGTTGGAAACCCTGGAGAGCTGTTTGCTTTTCGAAGAGCACCGATCCGGCTATTCGTATCGGAGAGCCACAATGGGATCCACACGCATGGCTTTCCGGGACGGTACGTAAGACGCGAGCAGCGCGATCGCCAGAAACATGAACGAGACCCCCGCGAATGAGATGAAGTCGACCGTGTGGAGTCCATAAAGCACTGACCGCAGCAAATAGGACGCTCCCTCCGCGAGACATATTCCGGCAATCAGTCCCGCCACCACAGGGCGAGTACTTTCTCGCAGCATCAGGATCAGAACATCACTTTTCTTTGCGCCCAGAGCCATGCGGATGCCCACTTCGCGTGTACGCAGCACAACGATGTAGCTGACTGTGCCGTAGATGCCCATCGAAGCCAGCAGTAGCCCCAGCATACCGACGCTCGAAGCAATTGCCGCCGATAAGCTCGAAGCGAGGAAAGTTTCCGTCTGGCGAAGCATCTCGTCAAGAGTGAAAGAGTATGCCGCCACGTTTGGATCGATGGACGAGATCGTCGGCCCGATCGCATTCATAATCTGCGTCGGGGCACCCTGGGTCCGAATCAGAATCGGGACTTGCTGCAGCCCGCCTTCGGGCATCGGGACATAGATCTGCTCGGAATCGGTTCCATTCAACAAAACTCCACGCGTATCGCGAGCCACGCCGATTACCTCGTACGCGGGGCCATCGGGAGGAACCTCGCCCTTCCATTGGAACTGCCCCCCGGGCGCCAAACGCAGGCTGCGGCCAATCGGGTTCTGCCTCGGCCAGAGCAGTCGCGCAGCCGACTCGCTCAGAATGACAGCGCTCTCAGCCTGGCCGGCTTGCGCTTGGAATCCGCGCCCGTACAGCAGCGGAATGCCCAGCGTTTGAAAGTAGTTCGGCTGAACGTATGTGTAATACAGGATCGCTCGTGTATTTTGCGGCGAGGGTTTATCTCCATTCAGCGAAACCGCCGCTGTTCGAAACCCGCCGCCGTCCGGCGCCCGTGCGCTGGTAATCGCCGCCACGCCAGGCAGAGCGGCCAGCCGGGTGCGAAGCTCACGGACCAGGGTACCCTGACGGTCGGGTCTGTATTTCTGACCCTCTGGAAATCGGAGCTCGAGACTCACGACGTGTTTGCTGTCATAGCCGGTGTCCATCTTGAGCGCGCGAATCGAGCTTCGAACCAACATGCTTCCAGCGATCAAGAGCATCAGCGAGATCGCAACCTGGGTCGCCATCAGGAAGTTGCGCATCCGGCGACTGCGTACCCTCGCAGTTCCCGAACTGGCCTTCAGTGCGGACGAAAGCGCGGCCCCGGAGCTTTCCAGAGCAGGCGCTAATCCAAACAAGATACCCGCCATCAGGCTGAGGCAAAACACGTACGCAAAGATCCCCAGGTCCGGCGTCACATGGAAGATAAACGTGCCGTACTCGGCCGGAAATGCATCCGCGATCATGACCACCACTGCCTGGAGGAAGGCCCAACTGAAAAATAATGCAACCGCTCCGGCTACCAGACCCAGCAATGCGCTTTCCGTCAACAACTGCCGGATGATCCGCAGTCGGCTGGCTCCAAGCGACATCCGCATGCCCAATTCATTCTGGCGTGAGGCCGCTCGCGCCAGTTGCAGGCTGGCCACATTCGCGCAGGCGATCACCAACACCATGCCAACTGCGGCCATAATCAATAGAATCGCGTATTCCAGCCCGCCGTACAGCTTCATAGGGTAGGGAAATGGAGAGCCCGGCCAGATCACCGCCTTCACCGCTTTGCCCAAATCGGAGTGAGGGTCGTGTAACTTGCTAAGTTGGCCGGCGAGCAGGGTCATCTCGGCCTGTGCTTGATCGATGTCGACTCCAGGTGCCAGTCGGGCGAGCATCCTGCAACACAGGTTTTCCCGATCACGCAGCCAATTGTCGTCAGGATGAACCAATGGCTCAAGATCCAGCGGAAGCCAAAAATCGGGCGCTTCCACGTTCGTACCCACAAAGTTGTGCGGTGTGATCCCCACGATCGTAACGGCGATCCCATTCAGACGAATGGTCTTGCCGAGTACCGTCGGATCTCCGCCAAACCGCTTCTGCCAATAGTTCTCGCTAATCAGCGCCGGCGCAGATGCGGAAAAGCTTGAAGATTCTCCAGCCACAAAGACCCGGCCGCGAACTGCCCCAACCCCGAGAACCGAAAAGTAATTGTCCGAGACCAGAAATGTGCTCGCCGTTTCCGTGTTGCCGCCGTTCGGAAGCAGCCTCAGCATTCCCGCGAGCGACCCAGTCAACGAACTGCGCTGGCTCACCACTCCTCCCGCTCCGGTAAGCGTAAGGTACTGCGGATTGGCGGCGGCAATCACTCCGTTGAAAGAATGAACGTGGTCCCGATACGCTTCGTAGTCGGGGATGCTGAAGAAGGCATTCGGATTGACCGCCTGATCGCCTGAGCCCGAGTGCACCATCAGCGCCAGGTTAACCATCCGTCCGGATACGCGAGCATCGAGAGATCGCTTGAAGAACGCCTTGTAGGCGGTAAAAGCGGCTGTATTCACACCAATGCCAATCGCCAGTGCGAGAACCGCCGCCATCGTGAATCCGATGTTGCGCATCAACATGCGGACCCCAAAGCGCAAATCCTGAAGAACGGTCTGAGGCAGGATCATGAGATCGATCTCATTCATCCGCTCTCGCCACACGCTCGGATTTCCGAAACGGCGCCGCGCATCACGACGAGCCTCCGCCTGCGTCATTCCTTCTTCAACGTTCAATTGCTCCCGCATCGAAAGGTGGAACTCAAGCTCTTCTTCTTGCTCCCGTGCCAGTTTTTCTCTTCCGAAGAGTGCACGTATACGAGTGATCCATGCCATGGAGGGCCTCGTCAATCTACGCCGGCTTGAATTCCAGCACCAGGGCCACCGCACTGGTGATCTTCTTCCAGTTCTCTCGCTCAGCGCTTAGCTGTTTGCGGCCCAGGGGGGTTGGCCGTCGTTCTTCCCTTTCATCAGGGCGGCAGTCACCCCTAGATGTCTATAGAAGAATGCCACCCTTGAATGATCGCGTCAAGCAGCGGGGTGAAAGTCGAAATAAGCCAGATTCATATTCCCGCCAGTCACGATATGCACGGTAAGCACGTTCCGGCCGGCAGGTAGATACAACACGACAGCATTCCGCAGGATATTCCAATGGTGCCACTGGCGCCACGCAATCGGGTCTGCGTCGTTGTACGTAGTGGGAATCATCACCGGCCCGGTTGCATCCCGTCCATCTACATCGAGCGATATGGTTCCGCCACGATTCGACGTGTAGAGCAGGTCCGCCCTGTACTTGCCGGCCTTCGCGACATCGATGGTCACGTTGAACCACTCGCCCGGCTCCGTCCAACCCACGTAGAGCTCATCCTTCGGCGGCGTGACCGCTTCATAGTGGTTGTTGTCGATCGCGTCCTTGCCCGCGGCCGTCGGGAACTTCGTATACGAAATATCCACGCCATCGTGCATGCGGAATTCGTTCAGATAGCTTCCGTCGGCGGGGTTCAACTGGCCGCTGCCGTGGTTGACGGCGTCCGTGTCGTGATACGCTACCCCTTCGCCCCCCACATCGTATGCCGCACATTCCACGCGCCCGGGGATCCGCTGCGGAGCCGTCTCGTGGTGGCTATCCTGAAACGGCTTGCCCTTGTACTGCTCTAAAAACGTGCTCCGGTCACCCTGAGCCGGCGCCGTTCCAGGCTGCGACCACAAGAATGCGCCGCTTGCCAGCAAAATCCCAATGCCAATCCAGCTTTTCATCGATCACCATTTCGTGACGGAGGGATGCACGTTTCTGCCAGGTCTCCGCCACGAGCAGATATGGAGATGTATTGTAGCCAAACCTGGGCGGCCTCGGAGAATGCCGTACCCTTAGCTTTTTTTTGAACCTCTTGAAACCACGAATTGGGTACTTACCGCGCCAACGGAACCCTGACCACTGCCCCCACACGAAAATAATCAACAAACACCCGCTTGACATCCGGCGAAACCTGCCCCTTCTCTTAACTTCATAGTTAACAATTTTTGCCACCTCCAGGAAAAGTGTCGGGTTTTTTTTGGAAACCAAACCTCTATGGTCACACTTATCTCGGTGACTAATGATTTTCGACAGCCAATTGGAACCGTAATAGTTTCGTAGTATGACACCTCACACCACCGTGATCCCGCGCCGCCCCCTGCCTACTCTTGCGGATATAGAGCGCCGCAGGGCTGAGCTGTTGGGCCTGCCTTACCCACCGGAAGAGGAGGAGCCCACTCCTGCTTGCGAGCAACCCTATCCGGCTTCTCCAACCAAGCCCCCGCGGACAGATTCCGCTTGGCCCAGCCTTGCCGCGGAGGCCCTCCACGGTATCGCCGGGGCGGTGGTCCGCACCATCACGCCGCACACTGAAGCCGATCCCGCTGCCATTCTCCTGCAGTTCCTCGCCGCCTTCGGCAACCTTGTAGGGCCTGCTCCGCACTGTATGGTGGAGTCCACTCGTCACGGTCTTAACCTCTTCGTCGTCCTGGTAGGCGAATCCAGTAAAGCCCGCAAGGGAACCAGCTGGCGCCAGATCTGCCGGCTCTTCTCTGAAGTGGACGGCCTCTGGGTCAGCCGCCGCGTCACCACCGCACGCCTGGCCTCGAGCGGCCTCATCCATGCTCTGCGCGATGAACAGCCTCCCACCGACCGGCGCCTCCTGCTGCTTTCCGAAGAGTTCGCCTCCGTCCTCCACGTCCTCGGACGCGAGAAAAGTCACCTCTCACCCCTGCTTCGCTGCGCTTGGGACAACGGTCATCTTCGGACCTTGGACCGGCACCAGCCTCTGCAGGCGACCGGCACCCACATTACCTTGGTCGGACACATCACCCGGCGTGAACTTGCTCAACATCTGCATCGGACAGACGCGCACAACGGCTTTGTCAACCGCTGCCTCTGGACCTGTGTGCAACGGAGCCAGTGCCTCCCCGAAGGCAGCAGCCCCAGGCCGGACGACCTATCCGCAATCGCTCGCGAGCTGCGGCGCACCGTCGATTGGGTTTCGATGACAGGAGACAAACCCCTTCTCCGCGATCAAGCCGCGCGCGAACTGTGGAATCGTGGCTATGAGGCCTTGAGCCACCTCCGCCCCGGCCTCTACGGCGCCGCCACCAGCCGCGCCGAAGCCCAGGTCCTTCGCTTGAGTGCCATATACGCGGCTCTTGACTGCAGCACGGTCATTGAACCGCCCCATCTCCAGGCTGCTCTTGCCGTATGGGATTACTGCTCGGCCAGCGCCGCCTTGATCTTCCACGCCTCCACCGGCGACGCTGTTCTGGATCGTATCCGCCGGGCTCTTGACGATGCTCCGGAAGGCCTGACCAGAAAAGAAATCAGAGCTCTCTTCCACGGCCACGTCAGCAGTGAACGCATCGACACTGCACTGGAAAAACTGACTGCCCAGGGCTTGGCCACCAGTCAGAGCGCCTCTGGACGAGGCCGCCCTGCCACTCTTTGGTCGGGAAAAGAAGACTCCGAACCGGCAGAGGATGCGACTTAGTGCGCTTAGTGCGCTTAGTGCGCACGTTTTTCCAAACGCGAACGGTCAGGAAGTGTGAGATCCAGAATGTGCGCCGCCCTGATCTTGTCGAACGGGGACCGCTGAACTTGTCTCGTCCAACTTGCTCTCTCGAACTGCTGCTATGGACAGCCCGTAGGGGACCAGCGGCAAGCCAGGGGAATACTGGAACCAGTCCCGCAGGGACAGCTGAACGTTTCCCAGGACGCAAGTCCTGGGTGACCTACAACCCAACTCAAAAGCGGAGGGCGCAGGCCACCCGTGATTGTCTCGGTGACCTTTAGCAGCGCGGGATCGGAGGATCGAGATGACTGTGCGAGTGGGGCTTTCCCCCATGAAAGGACACCTTTATGGGACGTCAGTCGGATTCATGAAAGACCGCGCGGTTGACATCCGGCCAAAACTCCTTTGCGGCAAAAGTACCAAAATCCAGCAGGACATTCGTCAGCCAGCGCTGGCCAATCTTCGTCCAGGTGCGGTACTGGGTTGGATAGTAGGCCGAGGAAATTCCTGCGGCTGTGCCGGCTCCCAGGATCTCGGAAGCGTTGAAGGTTTCCCTGCCCGAATCTGTGCGCGTGATGACCGTTCGCGACACCGCGTAAAGTCCGCGCTTGATAATGCCGCCGTGGCCCAGTGTGTAGTAGCGCGTGTCTTGTCGCAAAACCGTGGGCAAAATGCCTTCGACCCAGAGGTTTTCATCCGTTTGGTCCGCGAAGGTGTGCCAATAATATCGACCGTATCCGGCGGCGCCCTGGCGAAATGCCGGATAGGCGTTCGATCCCTGAGCGATACCTGCCTGGATGCCGACAAAGATGAACGAAGAATAGTCGAAGCTATCCAGGGCGCCCGTCTTGAATTTCTCCTTTACCGATTGTGGAGGTAGGTTGGCCCCAGCGCTGACCGCCCGAAAGTTGGGCACGATCCATAGGATCCGCTTGGTCTGTTGCCCCTCTTCCGGATTTGCGGCATTGGTGGTGGATGCCGCACTCGCCGTGGGGGGTGGCGTCGGTGCGTCCGGCATTGCGGCGACAGCCACTTCGCTTTGCTGGAGGCGGGCAGACGAGGTCAAACCGGCCTGGTCTTGCGCCATCGCCGGCAAAAGTGCCAACAAAAAGACCGCGTTGCCGATCAAAAATCGCATACTCGCCGCTCCTCATTCCGCCAAAACTGCAATGGATCATGGGCAGGCGGTTGAAAGAAAACACCAGCAACACCGCCGCGCCGGTGAATGTGAAAACGATCGAATTTCAACTCACATTCGGATCTTTGATGCTGTCCGGAAACTTTGGTTCTACATTTTCTTCGATCGCAGAGTCAGAAAGCTGCGGCATTGCTGCATAGGGCGAGCGGCTAACGGCTTCGAAGTGTGTAAGCTGCATGAGGAGAGCACGATGGTATTCGAACCGCGACAACAATCGGCCCGCTCCTGGACAACCCGCCGCGACGAGAAGAAGAGGCGCATGCAATTGGCCTCTTCCTGGATGAACGGTCCGGTGCTCGCGCAGGAGAAGATGGTCGATGCTTTACACGTCCTCATCGCACCGGCGGATCGAATTGTGCTGGAAGGCGATAACCAGAAGCAGGCTGACTTTCTTTCCCGTTCCTTGGTCAAGGCCGATCCGGGTAAGCTACACCATCTGCATCTGATCATCTCCAGTATCAGCAGGCCCGAGCATCTGACTCTTTTTGAGCTGGGCATCGCGAAGAAGGTAGATTTCGCGTTTGCAGGTCCGCAGAGCCTCCGGTTAGCGCAGCTGCTCGAAGACGGTCTCCTGGAAATCGGGGCCATTCATACTTATGTGGAGCTGTATGCCCGCCTGCTCGTCGACCTGGCGCCGAACGTAGTGTTGGTCTGCGCCGAGCTGGCAGATCGGGAAGGCAACTTGTATACCGGGCCGAATACGGAAGACACGCCAGTGATCGTCGAGGCTGCCGCGTTCCACGACGGAATCGTGATCGTGCAGGTAAACCAAATCGTTGACAAATTACCACGTGTGGATATTCCCGGTTCCTGGGTGGACGTGGTGGTGCAGGCGGATCGCCCCTTTGCCGTCGAACCGCTCTTCACCCGCGATCCCCGGCACATCACCGATCTGCAGATCCTTACCGGCATGATGGTCATTCGCGGCGTTTACGAGCGCCACCGGGTCCGCTCGCTCAATCACGGAATCGGGTTCGACACGGCGGCGATCGAACTTTTGCTTCCGACTTACGGTGAGTCGCTCGGGTTACGGGGAAAAATCTGTGAACACTGGGTTCTAAACCCCCATCCCACGCTGATTCCCGCGATCGAGAGCGGATGGGTAAAGAGCGTCCACTGTTTTGGCAGTGAGGTCGGCATGGACGGCTATGTTCGCGCTCGCCCCGATATTTTCTTCACTGGCCACGATGGCAGCCTGCGCTCCAATCGCGTTCTCTGCCAGCTCGCGGGTCAATATGCGGTGGACGCATTCATTGGATCCACACTGCAGATGGATGGCGACGCAAACTCGTCCACGGTGACTGCTGGACGGCTTGCCGGTTTTGGCGGCGCGCCCAACATGGGACATGATCCTCACGGACGCCGGCATGCCAGCCATGCATGGCTCGACCTGAAGTCAGACGCGAGCCCCACCGTCCGGGGAAGGAAACTGGTCGTGCAAACCGTGGAGACATTCCAGAAGGGCGGAGTGCCTGCGTTTGTCGAGACCCTTGATGCGGTGGAAGTCGGCAGGAAAGCAGGCATGCCCATTGCACCCGTCATGATTTACGGAGACGATGTGAGTCATGTAGTGACTGAGGAAGGGGTCGCCTACCTTTACAAAACGCAGGGAATCGAAGAGCGCCGAAAGGCCCTCGCCGCCGTAGCCGGGGTTTCCCCGATCGGCCTGCGGGCGAAGCCTCAAGAAACAGCGGAGCTACGGCGCAGAGGCATCGTCGCGTATCCGGAGGACATTGGAGTGCAGCGTACGCAAGCCGGCCGCTCTCTTCTCGCTGCTCGCAGCATGGAAGATCTGGTTGCGTGGTCCGGCGATCTCTATAAGCCACCGGCACGGTTCAGGAGCTGGTAGATGCCGACAAATATGACGAATATCCATCTGCAAGACATGGTGCAGCCCGGCACGCAAATGGCTGATTTCTCCCGTGCTGTTAACTCCTGCGACTCTCTCCCTTCCACGACTCCCGGGTGCCCCATATCTCGCTCGTTTTTCGCGAGATGTGGGATACCGCAAACCTCGACCCTGTTGCACCTACCGGGCTTGACCTCAAAGTGGCTCGCATCCCTCGCGCGTGAAGCGCTGATCGCGGAGGCTGAGCTTACCCCGAAGCCGGGGCTCGTTGATCGGCGCGGCTCCGGAGCCCACCACGATCTTTCACTGGCACAGATGCGCCAATCCGCCACTGCGATTGAGCCCTATTTTGCCGCAATGGCGCGGTGCTCTCAAGCGCAGGACATCAACTGCAATTTGCGATCGCAGCTGGCTGCGATCGGCCGCGATGCGGAACGCGCCATGTTCCAGGCCACGCAGGGGAGCAACTCCCACAAGGGTGCCATCTGGATTCTTGGCCTTCTGGTCGCTGCGGCGATACGCGTGCCGAGTGGGAGCCCTCGAGAGATAGCCGCGGCGGCGGGGACCATCGCGCGGATTCCCGATCATGTGCAGCCCAAACTCATTACCCACGGCGACATCGTCCGCAACCGTTATGGTGTTGGTGGCGCGCGCATGGAGGCATCGAATAACTTCCCCCACGTCATAAACTACGGTCTTGCCATGCTCCGAAGCCGGCGAGCCAACAAACATCCGGAGGAAGTCTGCCGCCTCGATGCCTTGCTAAGTTTGATGGCTGAACTTGACGATACCTGCGTGCTCTATCGGGGTGGTGTCGACGCTTTGCACGTTGTCCAATCGGGCGCGCAGGCCGTATTGAACGCAGGCGGATCCAGCACCACAATCGGCCGTCGACGGATGCACGAACTCGATCGTGAACTCATCGCCAGGCATGTCTCACCCGGCGGAAGTGCCGATCTGTTGGCTGCATCCATCTTTCTGGATGCGCTGGAAGCGTCGCAGGACCAGAGCAAAGCGGAGGAGAGAAATGGAGCTGCTTGAATTTGACTACCCGGCAGCGACCAGGCGGGTCAACCGGAAGGCACACGTGGGCATTGTGGGATCCGGAGACATGGAAGTACTGATGGAACCCGCACAAGAAGACGGAGCCCATGTCTCGATCCGAACCAGCGTAAGCGGATTTAGCCGTACCTGGAAGGCTGTGTTGGACCGCTTTTTCTCGAGGTTTGACGGCGCGGTCCGCATCCATATCAACGACGCGGGGGCCACGCCCGGCAGTGTGATGTTGCGGCTCGAACAGGCAGCGGAGGTCATCGAAAAATGAGCGCTACCATTGCTGCGCCGGCATTTGTGAATCGCCATAGCTTCATCGAGCTCGATGCCCGGGCGAGAGCGCAGAGCCTGATGGACCCTGGTGCCTGGAGAGAACTCGTTGGGCCGTTTGATCGCATGGAATCCCCGTGGCTGTCGCTCCAAGGGATCGCTCCGCAATCCGATGATGGCTGCGTAGTGCTGAAGGGCGCCATCGCCGGCGCGTCCAGCGTCGTGATTGCGTTGGAGGGAGGCTTCCAGGCCGGCAGCGTGGGCGAAGTTTCAGGTGCCAAGATGTCCGCGGCTCTCGACCTGGCAACAGAGGATTCTCAGAACGGCAACAAGACCGCCGCGGTCCTGCTGCTTGAAACAGGTGGAGTCCGTCTGCAGGAAGCGAATCTCGGCCTGGCCGCGATTGCCGAGGTGATGGCATCGATGATTGCTCTCCGTGAACATGCGCCGATCATCACCGTGATCGCGGGAACCGTTGGTTGTTTCGGTGGCCTGGCATTGGCAGCGGGCCTCTCAAGCTACATCGTCATGACCCGGGAAGCGCGGCTGGGCATGAACGGTCCTGAGGTGATAGAGCAGGAGTCCGGCATCGAGGAGTTTGATGCTTCCGACCGCGCACTCATCTGGGCGATCAACGGCGGAGAACAACGCGTGGCCATGGGCGTCGCCGATCAGCTGGTTCTGGACGATGCGCAAAAAATCGCCGCGGCCGTCCGGAGCTACGTCAAGGCGGGATTACCGCGAGTCCATCGCAGCCAGCAGGTCGAGCTTTATCGCCGGCGCATTGCCGCGCTTGATACTTCGAGGCAAATCGATCCCCTTACCTTCAGACAAAGCTGGAACAGCAAAAACAGCGGAGGGGAAAAGCCATGAGCGGTCTGCGCGGCAAGACATGGTTCGAGGCCTTAACCGGCCGGAACTTGCCCCTGGGAGGCGATCCGGGTTCGGTCCTCACCGCGGATACCGGCTTGGGAAACGAGACCGCGCGCTTTCTTTGCGTGGTGCCCAACCCGGCATCTCGCTTTCCCTGTGCGAGGCACGGAGAAGTGGGTCTGGAGGAAGCCTACACGCTGGCTGTGCGCGTGCGCGAAGCGATGCAGCAGGACGCCAACGGCAACAAGCGCCCCCTGATCGCGATCGTCGACCTGAAGAGCCAGGCCTACGGCCGCCGCGAGGAGACCGCAGCCATCTTCCTCGCTACCGCAACAGCGGCGGATGCGTATGCCTTCGCGCGCATGAAAGGACATCCGGTGATCGCGCTGGTGGTGGGCCAGGCTATTTCCGGCGGCTTCCTGACCCACGGTTACCAGGCGAATCGCATTCTTGCCTTCGACGACACCGGCGTAGTGATCCATGCCATGCATAAGGATGCTGCGGCCCGGATTACTCTTCGATCCGTGGCTGACCTGGATCGTCTTGGGCATCAGATAGCACCCATGTCCTATGACATTCGCGATTTTGCCAAGTTGGGCCTGCTGCATGAATTGCTCCACGTCGCAGACCCCGATCACCCCTCAACGGCCACGGTGGCGCAGGTCCAAAAATCGCTGATCGACGCGGTAGCCGATGCGAGGGCAGGATCGACGGACCTGGGTAACCGGCTCACTTCCCAAGGTGCGCGCGAAATGCGCAAGGCCGGGCTTGCCGCTCGTGCACGGATGCAAGAGCAGTGGCGCCATGATTAAAGTCCTCGCGGACGCACTCGTACCCATCTTCGCCGGTCTGCTGCTCGGATACATCGCTGGGCGTCGGCGTTTCATGGACAATCAGAACGTTCATAATCTCGTCGTCTTTGTGATGAGCTTCGCCGTTCCTTGTTCCCTGTTCCTGGCCATTGCGCGCACACCCAGGGCGGCGTTGCGCGAACAAGCTGGAACGATTCTCGTGCTGTTCATCGCCTATTCCGTTCTGTACGTGTTGAGCTTCTTCTGGGCTCGTTCGGGCGAGAAGTTGCGCGCTTCGGATAGTTCGGTACTTGCGCTGACCATCAGTTTTCCCAACATCGCGGCCATAGGCTTGCCATTGCTCGCGGATGTCTTTGGGGTGAAATCGCTGGTCACGGTCGCGACCTCAATTGCCCTCGGCTCCGTCACTATCTCCGTGGTCACGTTGGCATTTCTTGAGGGCGATAGGACTGGTTCCGGCGATACATTCTCCTTTCGGCAAGCCGGCCCTTCTCTGGTTCGTACCGTGAAGAAGCCGATTGTGTGGGCGCCGCTGCTGGGATTTGTCTTCTCTTGCGCAGCCCTGCATTGGCCTTCTTACCTGGATCGGTTTCTCACCGTGCTGGCCTCGGCCGCGGCTGGATCTGCCCTGGTGCTTACTGGCCTTGTCGTCTCCGCTCAGAAGTTTGTACTCGGAGCAAAGACGCTGATACCGGTTTTTCTGAAGAATGCCTTGCAGCCGGCGCTCGCCCTCGGCCTCGCGATCCTGCTTCACTTGTCGATGGATCAAACACGTTACGTCACTCTCATTTGTGCCATTCCTTGCGGCTTCTTCGGACTCGTTTTCGGAAAGGCCTTCGGCTCAAGTCCCGAGCTCGCAAGCTCTGGCCTGATCGCGTCCTACATCGTCAGCGTGGCAACACTGCCGGTATGGATCGTAATTGTGAACCACCTAGGTTGAAAGAGGAATGCCCACCCACCCGCAGGTACACGATTTGTTGCACATCGATCGACCGTCTCTCCTGTGCACAGGCGGACCATCCTGGGTAAAACAGACGCTCCTGGAATGCCCATGGATTGTGGTTCGCCGCGCACAGGCTGCGCCAGGCCTGATTGCAGTAGGGGTACGAGGCAACGCCAGAAGCGAACGATGGGCTATGTTCTGGGAGGAACGCCTGGTATGCAAGATCCTGCGACCCGAGGATCTACTCCTACGTGACCGCACCACAAACGACGCACGGCGAATGCCGGCACTCAGAGCTCTAGAAGAAATGTACGAGCGATGGGCGGACCTGACCTTGCCCTGGGGACCGGGTGGCAGCGTCGGCTTCGAGCTGGCGAGCGGACGCAAGGTCACAACAGAAGCGAGCGATCTTGATTTGGTCATACGAGCGAGGCAACCCATCGCACACGAGCAAGCCCGGTCTCTGCTGGATCGCACTCTTGGACTCGAAGCAATGGTTGATGTTCGCGTGGAAACATCGGTGTGCGGCTTTGCTCTTGAGGAATACGTGTTAGCTTCCTCTGCAAAGATTCTGTTGCGTTACCCGGATGATGTAAAACTGGGAGAAGATCCATGGCGGGAGGAAGCATGAGCATCGCGTTCCTCTTTCCTGGGCAGGGCTCGCAGTTTCCCGGCATGCTGCATCAGCTGCTCGACCATCCTGAGGTCGAGCGCACACTCGAGGAAATAAGCTCGGTGGTGGGTTCCGATGTCCGAGGCCTCGACTCTGAGCAGGCGCTCAAATCGAGCGTTTCCGTTCAGCTGGCGCTCCTGGCCTCTGGTGTGGCGACAGCCAGGGCTCTCATCGAGCAAGGTGTGCAGCCTGCCGTGGTCTGTGGCCTGTCAGTGGGAGCATTTGCCGCCGCTGTGGTTGCAGAAGTGTTGTCCTTGGAAGACGCCGTCCGCTTGGTAAAGCTGCGGGCGGAAAAGATGATCGAGCTTTACCCAAACGGCTATGGCCTCGCCGCGATCATCGGGTTAAGCGAATCGCAGATCCTGACCATCATTCAGGCCGCCTCAACAGATCATGAGCCGGTATTTCTCGCCAACATCAACGCGCCGCTCCAGATGGTGATTGCAGGTTCTGAGGCGGGCATGGAGCGTGTGCTCGGTCGGGCTCGCCGCCAGGGTGCCAGAAAGGCAGAGCGACTGGACGTTTCGGTTCCATCCCACTGTCCCTTACTCCAGCCAGTGGCTGACTTATTGAGACACCGTTTCTCTACGCTGCGATTGAGAAAGCCAGAGATGACCTATGTCGGCAACGTGAACGCGCGAGCCATGCGGACCTCGGAGCTCATCGCAAGCGACCTCGCAAACAATATCGCCCATGGCGTCCGCTGGCACGATGCAACCACCGTTGCCAAAGAACTCAGCTGCCACCTGTTTCTTGAAATGCCGCCCGGCCACGTTCTCACCGATCTGGCCAAAGAGAACTTGCCAGGAGTAAGCGCTCTCGCCGTGGAGAAGGATGTTCTCCCCAGAGTGTTGCGTCTTGCAAAGGAGGAAATCAAATGAAGAGATGTAGCACGAGCGCTCCTGCATAGGCTACTCTTTGCAATCAACCTGGCCGCGAGTCGCGTTCGCAACTTCTTCTGCTCCATGGAGCACGCTTAACTGGAGACGAAATTCGCGTCGTTCCCCCGGAGACAGCGTCTGCAACGTACCGCGATCACGTTCTGCCTTCCGGCCCAGGGTCCAGCAGTTTGCAGGTTCGAGCCCGAGGACGAAATGATTCGTGCCGGTCATCTTCCATTGCACAAATCGGGGTAGTGTCCTGCTGTCGTAGCTCAACGCTACGCCGAGCTCCGGCCGGTCGGTGTCACTCACCAGAACCACGGTCACGTTCCCGGCCGCATCCGGCTTCATTTGGTGAAAATAGGCGCGTTCGGCCAACCCCTGAACGGGTGCTTCAAACCGATTCCATGCGTCCTGGCTGCGAGCTGCAAAATCAGTCGCAGCTTCGACGGCCTGCGATGGAGCGTAGATCCGGCTGCGTTCCGTCAGCAACGGGAAGCCAAAGTTAAAGTGATAAAGAACCATCAAGGGAGATTCGCGCACACCTTGATTCTCGACAATGTCGTGCACGGAGAAAGATTTGCTCTTGAGGGATGTCGAAATCGTGCGTTCCAGAAGCAGGTTGGGACCATGCACCGATGTCTCCCGCACTTTGCCGGATATGCTCAGCAAACAGTCTTCGCCCTCCCAGCGTTCCGACCAATTTACGGTTTCAGCGGGAGTATTCGATATCGGCCCGTGCACTCCCAGACTCTCTCCGCCATCCTCTGAGGCTGCGCCTGCCGTTGTCAGCCCACACGTGGCCAGTAGTCCCCCAGGGAAAGACCTGAGCCATTCGCTGCCGTGCTTCGAGTAATAGGCAGGATGGACCATCCCATTGGGAGAGTGCCAGCAGAGAGACTTTCCCTGAAAGCTGGCCTCAAAAATATCCATTCCGCGGTCGGGTACAACCCAGAATTCAAGCCCCTCTGCGGTGCGGACGCGTAGGGTAGAAACTCCCTTGGCTTGACCTTCTGCATGCGTAAAGTGGGAGATCCCGCCGGCTTGGGAAAGCCGTCCGATGCGTTCCAGCAAAAACTCACGAGTGTATGGTTCGTCGTGCAAAGCCATGTCTTCGTTTCTTAGGGCAGCGCTTTAAGCCAGACATTCCGGTGCGAGATTTTCAGGTTACCAGGGCCCTCGATCTCAAAGGCGATCAGCCCCTTGGCCTGATAGTACTTAGGATCGGTATCGACCAGCGTCGCCATGACGTGACCATTCACAATGTGAATGAGCGTATGGCCATCGGCGATGATTTCGACCTGATTCCATTCCCCCGGTTTAATGAAGGACTTGAGATCGTCGGGGTTGCCCAGCGTGGCCAGCAGGCGGGGCTTCTTCCCCGGTTCGGTTGCCACCATCTGGCCGCGCCAGGCGATGATGCCACGGTCACTGTCCTGTTCGTAGAGCTGGCCTGTGTATCGGTTGTTGTAGTCGAAGTCCGCCTGGTAGCCTTTGAGGTTCCACTTGGCATGTTTTTGTAACAGTTGCTCGTTCTGTTGCATACGCTGTTTTTGGTCATCCGTCATTCGGGCGAGGAACTCCGCAGGAACCTCCCGGTGCCTGGGTGGCACATTGAGACTGCGATACTGGATGCCGCCGTTGGCTCCGGAACCTTCGAGCTTCATCTCTACCTTGAGCATGAAGTTCCCCGGCTCGCCACCGCGCCAGATGATGTTGGTGGTCCCCGAGGGATGCTCCGGGCTGGATTCGCCAACGATGGCGCCATCTTCCACGTGCCAAACATCAGGCGGACCGTCCCAGCCGTTCAACGTCTTGCCATCGAAGATCTGGGTCCATCCGTCATGGTCGTTGAAGTCGATAGGTTCAGGCTGAACAAACCGGCTGGGCGCCACGGGCTTCTGCTGCGCAGACATATGGGGCACAGGGAATGCAGCGACCAGGGCCACTGATAGCGTTGCCGTTGCGAGGCAGGCTCCTGCCTTCAGGCGCGACAGAATCGAAGATCTATTTGCCATAGGTGCTCCTAAACAAGCGGTACCGTTTCCCATTTCATGCTGGCGGCGGACTTCAGGACTGTATCGGTTACGTAATCAGTTGCCAGGCCGTCCCGGAAGTCCGGAGAAAATCTGCTGCCCTCGCCGGTTGCCGTGAGAAAGTCAGCCACTTGGTGAATGAAGGTGTGCTCGTAGCCTATTTGCAGGCCGGGAACCCACCAATTCTTCATGTACGGATGATCGCCGTCGGTAATGTGAATGCTCTTCCATCCGCGCAAACGCCCTTCGTCGCGATGATCGAAGAACTCCAAACGATGGAGGTCATGCAGGTCCCACCTGGCGGATGCGCGTTCACCATTGATCTCCAGCGTGAAGAGGGCCTTGTGTCCGCGCGCATAGCGGGTGGCTTCGAACAAGGCCATCGATCCATTCGTGAATCGGCCGAGGAAGGCGCTGGCATCGTCGATGGTAACGGGCTCCACTTTGCCGGTGAGATTGTGCTTGCGCTCCTTGATGAATGTTTCCGTCATCGCCGTGACTTCGGTGATGGGGCCATTCAGCCAAAGCGCCATATCGATGTTATGCGCCAACAGATCACCGGTCACGCCGCTGCCGGATACGGATGCATCCAAACGCCAAAGTCCTTCGCCGCCCTGCGGCAGGTCCTGAGAGATGGTCCAGTCCTGTAAGAATTGCGAGCGGTAGTGAAAGATACGGCCGAAGATTCCCTGGTCCAGAAGTTCCTTTAGCAGCGCCAGCGCCGGAACACGGCGGTAGTTATACCAGACCATGTTGGGCACTTTGGCGGCCTCGACGGCGTCAAGCATGGTCTTTCCTTCCGCGGCGGTTCGTCCCAGCGGCTTCTCGCACAAAACCATCTTTCCCGCCTTTGCCGCCGCGATGGCAATTTCCGCATGGGTATCGTTGGGGCTCGCGATGTCGATCAGGTCGATGTCGCTGCGCTGCATCAGCGCTCGCCAATCGGTTTCGATCGACTGGTAACCCCAGTTCTCGGCGAAGCCTTTCACGCGGTCCGCATTCCGCGCGCAGACTGCTTTCAAGACCGGGCGATACGGCAAATCGAAAAAGCGAGGCGCCTGGAGAAATGCGTTCGAGTGGGTGCGCCCCATAAAGCCATATCCAACCATTCCGACGTTTAGATCTTTTCCGGCCATGCTTGTTCCTCAACCTTTACGAGTGGTTGCGCATCGGGATTCCCCGGGCCAAAATGCATCGAGGGCGCGCTTATCGATCGCCTGGCGGTCAGTCCGTGACCCTGGGTCAAAATCGCCCCGTATGCTGCTTTGTCCTTGATGGTCACGCTTTGCCTGGGAAGCACCGTGAGCTCCTTTGCGGAGTAATGGGGCGTGCCATAGATGATCCAGAGTTCGCGGTAACCCTCGCTCTCCATTTCCTCGAGGGTTTTGACCGGTCGCGGCTTCGTCTTGTTCGACTTGGCAAATTCCGGGTTCACGTTGGCATCCCAATCTAACATGCTGACCAGGTACCGGTAGGCGCGAGCAGCTCGAGGATGCCGGTGTCTCCCTAATCCCACTTCTCCAGGCGTGCATCTGTGTGATGCACTACACTAGTACGGGTTTTTCGGCTCTGGCGTGTAGTTCTCACCGAACTTGTTCTGATGATGAGTCATGATGTCTCCGCTGGCCTGGAGCTCAAAGTTGCCGAGCTGAGTGTTCGAGGGCGAGATTTCGACTACGCGGCTCAAAGCGTTGAGCCGGTCGGCGGGCACGTTTTCAGCCCAAATGTTGAGTCGATAACTTCCCGGTGGCACATTATGAATCGCAAGATTACCGTCTGGCGTGGAAACCCCGAAGTAGGGCGTGCTAAGCGAAATAACTACTGCCCCCATCTCGGGGTGAATATTGCAGAAGATGTAGGAAACGCCATCGCGATCAAACCGGACCGCTCGTTTCGTATGAGCTTCGTAGAGACCAAGGTCAAAGCGTTTTCCATTAAAGAGAGAAAAAACATTGTGGTAGAAGGGGTCAAGGTTGGGGAAGTCTACGCTGCTGCCGGTGGGCACGACAAGAATATGCGGGATGAACTGCTTATCTTTTTGCTCAAGCACGTAGTGTTGCGGGGCGCGAGGTGCCGAGATGTTTTCGGTCTCGCGGATGGGCGTAAGCCAGACGACGACGTCACCCGACGAGTGCCGCGCGGAATGGTTTGCGCCTCGACCCTTAGTTAGTTTGACGTGAGCGGACAAGTCTTCTGCTCTCAAGGAGAGAGTAAGAGCAACAGTGCATAGCAACGTCGCAAGACGGCACATGGGAAGGGCTGGCTTCATGTTCTGCTGGTATCCACGTTCGCTAGTCACCCCGCTCGTTGGCTGTCGCAGGTCAGAATTCGTATCCTGCCGTTATGGTGAAAATGTTGGCGGTGTTGGCGGAGCCGGTGTAGGGCCAGGTCTTGATCCGCCGATATTCTGGAGAAAGGATGAGATAGGTTTTAGGGCGGTAGATCAAGTTCGCAACGACGGAACCGTTTCGCGTGCTGGAAATCAGGGCTTCGGTCGCGGACGGAGAAATTGAACCCGTCAAAGTTGCTGCTGAAAGCATCATCGAGCCCATAGGCGGCGTTGAGCTGGAAGGTCGAGCTGGGGATAAACTTCAGCTGGCTCCATCCTCCCGCGGTTTCCACGCCCGTGGTTCGGGTGATGCCGGTGATCGAATCAGGTCCGGTCAGGATGTCCTTGTAGGTTCCTCCGCCCAAGCCTCCCAGCGCGCGACCACGATAGGCTTCGCCGGTAAGCGCAAACCATCGGAAAATCGGAACTTGCCAATCTCCAGCTACTGCCCAGGAATGGATCTGAGTGGTACTCGAGTAAAACTGATGTGCCGAATATCCGCTTACGCCCAGCGCAAACGGCCGTGGAACACCCTTCCGCGTCCCGTCTGCGCTGTAAGAAATCCTGCCTTCGTAACCCGGATGACGCGATGCCTCCACTGGGCTGTCGAGCTGAGTGGCCGTATAGCCAGAAGCCGGCGGATCGATAAGACCACCCTCGAGGCCAATCCTGCGTTGCTCGCTGAACGGAATACGCTGCTCGACTTGAAGTTGAGGCGACCAAGTCCAAAGATTGCCGGAGCCTGCCAATCCAGGTTGGGCGACGGTGGCGTAGGAGGTGGGCGACAGGGGAGAGATGAGCGGCACGGTGTAGCCGGCCTGCGCCGTAGTCTTGTACCAATCGAGACTAACCCAGCTTTGCCGCATACGCACCACGCCAGTGGAAGCACTGTAGCCGTAGTTGTTGCTGGAGACACCGCCAAAGAAATCGATGCTTACATTTGCGGAACTGCGGGCTCCCGCGATGCGCGGCCCAGTGGCATCAAGAGTCAGCAGGGTCTGCTTCAGGGTCGCACCCGAGCTGCCATGGGAGGCTCCAGGAAAACGGGCCAGTGCGATCGTGGGCAGTTGGGTGTCGTCCACGACGCCCGCATTGGAAAACGCGTTGAACAGAATCAGCCCACTGAGCCGCAAAGGATATTTTGAAAACGTCTCCACTTTGCTTTGATCATGTTGTTTGATTTCGGCCTGCATGGCGTCTTGCTGCTCTCGCATGGCCTCCAGCTCTTGCGAGTGATTGGCGTCCGCATTCGGCGGAGACGCAGGGGCGGGACACTGGCAGAAGTGCCGGCATTTTGGGCGCGAAGAGCATCCAGCTGTGCATGCAGGGCCTGGATTTCAGCACGCGACTTCTCCAGCATCTTCTCTGTTTGGCTGAGGGCGTCGTTCAGTTCATTCAGCTTGGTTTCGATGGCGGCCACCCGTTGTTGTTCCGCGGCGGTTGCGTCGTCAGCTGCCTGGGCGAAGGATACGGGCGCAAACGATGCCAGCCACACTAATGGAAAGGCCAAGATGATTACCTTACGACGACATCTCGGACCCGTGGACAGCTGACCTGACGATCGTCTCATAGCGGCTCCTGCCACGCCTGGTTTCGGGATAGCGGCGGTATTTCGGTCCTACTCCTGGAACGTGTTGACCTTGACGGATTCGGCCTTGGTGTGGCCAAAGGCCTCCAGCGCCTGCTTATACAGCAATATGGTGAATACAGTTTCTCCAGGCACGGATTTCTCCAGCCGTACCTCACCACCATGCTCTTGCGCGACGTGTTGTGCAAGAGTTAGCCCAAGCCCTACCCCATTCTCCTTGCCGGCACTTACAAAAGGCTGGAAGAGGGTCTCTCGAATGGATTCGGCTACACCCGGTCCGGTATCGCGAATTCTGATTTCAATTTTGTCGATCGTCTTCGGAGAGTCTTACGACCACTTTGTGCACGCCCGTGCCATTTTTAGCCGATTGGCATGCATTGAGGAGCAGGTTGTAAACGGCGCGTGCAAGCTTCTTGCTATCTATCCAGGCATAGATGGGCCCGGGAATTTCCGTCGAGAGTTGAACCTCGCGGCATTCGGGATGCTGGCGCACGGACTGGGCGGTGCGCTCGATCAACGCATCGATCTGCTCCCGGCGCAGATGGAGCATCTGACCGGTCTGGCTGAAAAGGAGCAGCGACTCGATGAGGTCGGTCATGCTCTGCACGGCTTCCTGCACTTCAAGATGCAATTCCGCTCGTTCGTCAGCGCCGGTATTAGGCAGGCTCATGAATTCGGCGTTGGCGTAAATAGCAGAGAGGTGGTGGCGAAGATCGTGCGATACCGAGCTGGCCATTCTGCCGATGGTGGCCAGGCGATCAGACTCGAGCAGCTCGCGATGCGTGCGTTTGAGCTCACCGCGCATTCGGTCAAAGGCCAGGGCGAGCTCACGGACTTCCGCGGCGCCATCCACCCTCAATTCGATAATCGAAATCCCCCTGGCCTAGTGCGCGGGTGCCGGCGACCAGGGTTTCCAGTGGACGCGTCACGGTGCGGGAAATGGCAACGGCCAGCACCAGCCCTAGAAGCACGGTGGCCACGCCCAGGGCCAGAACCCATCGATGGACGCGCCCCAGATATTCGCTCGCCCGGTCATAGGACTTGAGTACCACGATTTGAATCTTCTCCTGGCCGGCAGCAGGGAGAGCGGCGGCCGCCGCAATGTAGGCTTCTCCACCTAACTGCATTTTGCGCGGGGCGGCGCCCACATCCGCAAGAATCGGACTGTGCTGTCGAAGATCATTCAGCCGGGTAGTGGGCAGTGTGGTGGCCGCGACATCACCGTTGACCAGAAAGATGACGTCCGCGGCAGCGGCCTCACTGACCTCGCCGGCCACCTGGCGGTCGATGGCGTAGCCGATGATCACATAGCCAAGATAAGATCCGTTTTCCGGCGGTCCAAAGTACAGCGGCTGAATCGAAAGCTCGTAGAGGTTTTGCCCGAAGGCGATCATGCAGGCTCCTTCGACAGAGGTCATGCATGCCTGCAGGCCGCCGGTGACCGAAGCACTATTCAGCTTGGGTCCGCGGTTGGAATAGGTGAGGAGTGTGCCGTTGGGGGTGGTGAGGGCGAAGAAGTCACTTCCACTGGTGGCCCAGAACTCCTGGCTGGCATCCTGGATCGTGTGCGCATCCTGGGTGGACATCAGGGCTTTCAGGCTGGGCAGATCGGCCAGCAGCGCTGCTTCCCGGTCCAGCATGCGATTGCGTTGATTGGCCAGGTTGCGAAATGTGCTGAGCGAATGATCCAGGTCGGCCTGGAGACTCTTGCTGATTTCCTGCTGGACGGTGACCCGGATGATGAAGAGACAGGTGACCGTAAGCCCCAGCGAAACCGCCAGGAGCGAAAACATCAAGGTCGTCCGCATCCGCCACTGTTTCATGAATCAACTATCTCTTTCATGGCACAAATTGGCTTATCCCTGGGGGACGAATTTGTATCCGATTCCGTGCACAGTGCGGAAATGAACCGGGTTCGCGGGATCCGCCTCGAGCTTCTGACGAAGCTTGAGAATCTGGTTGTCGACGGTGCGGGTGGTGAGGTGGAAACTCATGCCCCAGACATCGCTCAGTAGTTCCTCACGCGCAATGGCGCGGCCTGGATTGTCGAGGAAGTAGCGGAGCAGCTTGAACTCATGCGCAGTCAAGGGCACGAGCATTCCCGACCGGTAGATCTCCATTTTTAGGAAGTCGACAGAAACGTCGCCGAAACCAGCGGGCAACTCCTTGACCTTTTTTTGCGTGCGCCGGATTGCAGCCTGAACACGCGCCAGGAGTTCGCGGGGGCTAAAGGGCTTGGTCATGTAATCATCGGCGCCGGTCTCGAGCAGCAGGACTTTGTCAGCCACTTCAGAGACGGCGCTGAGCACGATGACCGGGATGTCTGAGCACCAGGCCTTTATTTCCTTGCAAACTGTGCGCCCGGAAAGTCCGGGTAACATCAGGTCCAGCACCACGGTTGCGGGACGCAGGCTCTTGCACGCTGCCAGACCGGAGGGACCCTCACCTTCGATATGAACGTCATACCCTTCTGCGCTGAATTGTCGTCGCAGCGCGCGTTGTATTCTCGGATCGTCTTCGATAACTAGAATCAAACTCATACTCACTCCTCGTTCAAGGACCTGTCCTGGGCCGATCATCCCGCAAAAGTCGCTCCTTACAGTGTCCCTCAGGAAGGTGCAAAATGAACACTGAAAAGGCGAAATGACAAAGAAGTGACATCCTGCGAGCGTTGTCCCGGACTCGCTTTAGCCCGTAGGAAGCGCAAGGCACAGCAGGGACGGCCGGGTCATCTGGGCTTGGCTGAATCGCGGGCCAGCAGATCGAGACACTCAATCGCCTGCTCCAGATCCTGATAGCGAAGTTCATACACGTCGGCGGTAGCGATGCTCCTGGCTGCTTCTGCCTGCATCTTCTGGATCTTGTCAGGGAGTTGCAGATACTGTCGAAAGTACTGCTGGGCGGCTTCCCTGGGAAGCGGCCGCAGTTCAGCGTAAGCCGTCGGCAGCCGGGTAAGAAGAATGATGTGATGAACCAGTGCCTCGTCCGCGGTGATGATTCCAGGAAGCTCGGCCGTGGGGACTTCGATGGACGGTTTGCCTTCGGCGCGAGGAGTGATGCTGCGGCCTCGCAGCTCGGGAAAAAGATCCTTGGCGGAAGGTCGAAAACGTACCTGGTGGGAGTTGCCGACCACGCGAAGATCACTGGCATGGTGGCGAAGGTAGGAGGCGTCGTCGGAGGTAAAGACCCATCCGCGGCGCGCACACGCGTAAGCCAGTGTCGATTTGCCGGTGCCGGATGGACCGCAAAGCAACATGCCGCGGCCGTGGCGGCTTACGCAGGCCGCGTGGATGGGAGTTGCATAGGTAGTCGAGATGAGGAGAAGAGCGACCGCCTCAAGGAAGTGGTAGCGGGCATAACTCCGGTTCCGTAGTGCGTCTTCAGTGAGCCAGGCGAACGCGAAACCAGCGTTGAGATCGCAGATCGCATGGTTTTGCGCATCCGCAACAAGGGAGATCAAATGCTGTTGACCGCGGGCCACCGGCGTGGGCGGACAGGTTCCAGAGATACCGGGGGTAATGCCGATACGGAGTTGGAGTGCCGGACCGGCATCGCGTGGTTGGCAATGACGCCAACTTTCGCCGGCAGCGTCCAACACTGCGTGGCTGTTGGTGACGATCTCGAAGGCGAAGCCGAGCGGATGAAAGACCGCTCGCAACGGCAGTTCCACGTTGCACAGAAGAGGATCTTCGATCGAGCAGGTTTCTTTCTGCGAAGCCTGGGGCGCTGCGGCTTTTCCTGCATTGCCGGCTATCGATGACGGCTGCAGCTCTCGCAGTAGCGCCGGATAGCTGCGAAACGCGCGCGGCGGGGGAAAGTTGATCAATTTGTCCATGGCTGAAGGGCTTTGCTCACGACGCTACCTGCAGATTTCGTTCCATTACCGCCGAGTCTAGGTAAAGTGCGAAGGCCGGTTGTCACCGAATTGTCGGCGTTTCGTCAGTATTTCCCCTTGCGCGGGAAGCTGTTCATCTCCTAATCCACGGCTAGGGGCACCCGTCCAGGGGGGTAGGCTTCGTGGTCAGGGAAGAAAGCGTCGCCTGGTAATGGCGGTAAAGCCAAGGGCTCGGCCACAATCGCTGCTGTAGAGGAGCGTTTTGGAGTCGGGCAACCAGGTGGGCGTCGTTTGATCGCAACTTACGTTGGTGAGACGGCGGGTCGCACCAGTTCTCAAGTCGCGCAGGGAGAGGTTCCAGTAGCCTGACCGGAAAATGCTGTAGGCAAGCCAGCGGCCATCGGGGGAAATTGCCGGATAGCGGGCTTCGCCGGCAGGGATCAGCTCCAATTTGTCGACACCGTGTACTTCGTAGAGCCTGGAACTGGCTTCGCCTTTTGTTGCGGAAACAACCAGCAATTGGCCGGGCGAAATAGCGATTTCTTCCACGTTCCAGGGAGAAGTTGCCGTCGTGAGTTGCTGGTCCGGTTCGCCTGGACGACCGAGATCGCGCACGAAGAGGCGTTTTCGGCCGCCTATCTCGCGGAGGAAGGCGAGTTTATTCCCGTTCTCGAGTGAGGCCGGCGATTCGGCGTCGAGAATCGTCGGTCCAGAGGAGGGCGCGAGGACGGAGTGGAGCCCCACTGTCTCGGTCCAAAGCTGATCCCCGGTTGCGGTAAGTGACAGCTCATCCTTCGCTCCGTCGTCTGCCTTGGTGACAATAGAATTGCCTTCCATCGTCGCCCTTCGGTATCCATCCGGTAGCAACGTGATGGCATCTACTTCGTTTTCTCGCGAAACTGGCTGCGCCGCCAGAAGCATTTGTTGTCGGATGGGGAGCCGGTAGGAATAGTCATCAAACAGGCCGTGCTGATGTTTCAGGCCACTGGCAATACTGAAGACGAGAGCGCGCCCCAGCGAGCCACCACTTTGACGGTGGCACCCGGCTGGCATTCTTGATCAAGTAGATGGCTACCGTAGTTAAGAGGATCAGCGCATACAGACGCTTCACATGCAGAAGGGCTTGCCAGCCATCCGCGGGGGCCGTGTTCCATCCCGGATACCCCACGGCGAGATAAAGCGCAATGACGAGCACGAGCAGAGCTCTACGCCGCTCTTGCATGAGGCGTCCGCAAAGAACGGCCACAGGCAGAATGAGAACCGTGAAGTGATAGGAGGCGGGCAATGGCGTGAGCGTGAGGGTCGCTAGCAGGAGCGCCGCCCATTCGAGTGAAATACGAACAGGTGAAGACTTACCGGTGTCGATCCAAAGCAGCGCCGGCAACAGCAAAGCCAATTGAAATGTCGGATGCAGAACGGCGAAGAGCCAGGGCGCATGCAACGCGGGATGCGCGTTCAGCTGTGGCTCGAAGATAAAGAGCCGGTGAAGCAAGGTGGAGAGGGAAGAGCTGCCAAGGTTGTAGGGATCGAGCACCTCACCCCGCAGAGTCCAGGGTAGGACCTGGAGCAAATACGTGCGGTGAAGACTCCAGCCAAAGACCGAGGTGGAAAGCAGCAGGCAAAGAATGCCGGTGAACAGACACGCCAGAAGTGCTTCCCAATTCTTTTTCCGGACAAAGTGCAGCGTCAGGATGACGGGAAAAATCTTGACTGCCACGCCCAGGGCAATCAGAGATCCGGCCACGCGATTCCGTTGCCGTTGGATTGCCCAACACGCAGCGGTCAGAATACCAAGCAGAACGATGTAGTACTGGCCATAGAGAAGATTCCGATGCAAGGGGAAGGAGAGTCCGAGGAGACACCCTACTTGCAGCAGGGATAGACCGCTGACGCCGCTCATTAGCCACGCAATGGGAAAAAGAAGGGCGAGATTGAAGAGGAGCCACGCGTGTTTCGCCACCAGCGGAGGCAAACCGGCCAAGGGCCACATGGCCAGAGTGGAAAAGGGTGTAATGGGCACCAGCCCAATCACTCGCTGATCGATATTGCGGTGGTCCTTTTCACGCTGCAGCCAGATCCACTCGTAGGCGCGCGAAGGATCGACACCCTCACGGGTAAGTCTCGCTGCCAGATAGTAGTTAGGGAAGTCGGTGTTTAATGAGCGCCAGGCGCGTGGCAGGGTGTGCCCGAAGAGGTAACAGCCCAGCAGTACGAGGACCGTACCTGCGATCACGCGCCTATGCACTATGCTTTCCCGTGTGGAGGAAGACTGAGCTTGCCCAGATGCAGCAGGACACCTACACGGAGAGCCTGGCGTCCGTCGAGGTAGGGCAGCCACGAACGTTTAGAGTCCTGGAGGAGACAATCCAGTAACAATTGCTTCTCAACTGACGGCACAGCTGCGCTCTGGTTTTTCATGATCCACTTCCTTCCAAACTACGGGCTAAGCCACGATGGCCGATGGTTTCTACTGTGGCGCCTCTATGACACAACTCCCTGTAGAGCTCGAAGTACTGCTTTGCAATGCGATCGCTGGAATAACGATCGATGGTCGGTGTGCGGAATCTCAGAGTTGCGAGGGCTTCCCGCGTTGCACGGACGAACGCGTCCTCCGCGGATGGTTCCAGAGGAACATAGTGGCAATAAGATCCGCCTACTTCACGAAATGCGGGAATGTCGGAGCAGACTACCCGGCAATGGTGAAACATGGCCTCGACGATGGGCAGGCCAAAGCCTTCGATCAGAGAAGGCGCCAGCAGTAGCTCGCAATTCTTATAGCACCATTCCAGCTCAGCGTCAGAAATTCCGCGAAGGAAGACGACCTGGCGATCAAGGTTGAGTTCCCTGATGGTTCGATGAATGTTTTCTGTCTCCGGACCTTCGATTCCAATTACCACCAGCAGGGCCGCCGGATTGATCTCCTTTTCGAGCAGCAGGCGCCGAAACACCTGCAGAGCCAGCACGATGTTCTTGTTCCGGCGGTGCTGGGCGACGGAGAGGAGAAAGGGTTGCCCAAACCATGCCGGGATAGGGCTGGTCGCGGCGGCCGCCGGCCCGGGATCGACGCAGTTGTAGATGGTGACTGCGCGGCGAGCTGCAAGCCGGGGAGCGTAAAAGGCGAGACGGCGGTATGTGGTCTCGGAAACACACGTGATCTTGTCCGCCGCGCGCAGACACTGTTGCAATATCACGCGGTTAAAAAGAACCTTGGGGAAGCCAAAATTCGACGGAATATCGTAGGGGTAGAGGTCGTGAAGGGTAACGACCGCGGGGCACCCGAGCGCTCGCCGATTAATCGGAGCCGGATACGCGAAGTGCACGACATCAGCCTTGAGGCGTCGGACAATGGCGGGCAGATGGTTGTAGTACCAGAGATTGCGGCTGATGGCATTGCTGCCTATCGATATCTCGTGAAGATGGAGCCTGGCGTGATTGTGCGGCAGGGCTGAATCCAGCGCATCCCACTGACATTCAGCAGCGACCAGATGAATTGCAGTCACGCCACTGCGCGACAGCAGGCATCGGGCGAGATTAGCCGCATGGCGAGTGACTCCCGAGAGGTGCCCGGAGGAGCCGGCAACTACGATGACGATCTTCATGATTGGCCGTCCTTTATCGGCGTACTCAACTCGAGCGATTCGAGTGGATGCGGGTTAAGGTGCATCATTAGCGAGCTGATCAGAAAAACAAACCAAAACGGCAGCGTAAGCTCGAATCGATCGGTATCGCCGAGGCCCCGTATAACGATGAAGAGAAGGAGTCCGTAAAAGAGCGCTTTATGCGAGGACAGGCGAAGGCGGCGGATCTGCAGGAAGAGACTGCCGTAAACCATAAAGAAAAGAAGTATCCCCATGGCTCCGTAGGCATAAAAGAGCTGCAGCAATTCATTGTGAGCGTGCCAGGGTTCGAAGGGGCCGAAGTTCGGTATGACATTGCGGAAGGAGTGAAAGCCGTGCCCAAACCACGGCTGTTCGAGGGACCTTTCGAAAACATAGTCCCAGACGCCGACGCGCCCTGTGAGTGTCTCCGCCTCATTGCCGGTGGTGGTGTATACCACAAAATAGGCCTGGATCAGCCTCCAGAATGCAGCGACGACGAGGCCTGCACTCAGCAGGATCATGAGTAGTTTGCGGCGGGTGATCGCAGCATCGCGCATAAGCAAAAGTGCTTCCCCTGAAACAAAGGCAACGATGGTGGTTTTGCTCAGAGTGCGCAATAAGGTAATGGCGAGGAAAATAGCGGCCAGGTTCCAGAACCGTTTGGAACGGCCGAGAAGCTGGGCCAGAAATACGCCGAAGGCGCAGATGAGTGCGATCGCGTTCGGGCTAAAGAAGTCGTCATTCCCCGGACGGAGATCCTGCATCGTCGGAGAAGCCCAGGTAATGACTGCGATGAGGCAGGCGCCCCATACATAACCCCGCATAAGGGAGAACGAATTAAGGTCCACCGGTCCGGTGCGAAGCAGCAACACCACGATCGTCAGGTCGGCGGCCACGCAGCACCAGTATGCAAACGCGACAGCGACCGAGATCGTTGCGCTCCAAAGAAGGCTAAGAAGAGCGAACAGAAGGAAGGCGATCGCCGGGCGGAAGCAAGGCACGCGCACCGTCGACCGCAAGGTATTCGGCGCCGGGCCCAGCGAATGGAATAGAACGACGGCGAGTAGCAGAAGATTAAGCCCAACGCTGAACGCGGCTCCGGCGCGTGGGCTTGACTGAAAGAACAGGTATTCGAAGCAATAGCGAACAGCAAAATAGAAGCCCACGGTCGCGGCCATGAGGCTGCCGGACTCGGTCAGCGTTTGGACGCGGGTGATGGCCAGGCTGCTCATACGTCCTCACAGACTGGGCGAATATCCGCCGCGCACAAAGAAGGCGCCCGTGCGCCCCCCAGCGCACGGGCAAGCGGGACGTACATCAGTAAGGCGATGAGCCCGTAGGATAGACGGGCCATCGCGATTCCATGAACGCCCTGCAAGGGTAGAAGGCAGGCCATGAGCAGCAGCATGGCCACACCTCCCGTGATATTCAGGGCAGTGACCATATGCACACGGCCCAGCGCGAGCAATGCGTAGTAGCCGGTGACACTCAGCCCCAGGAACGCGAAACTCAAGGTGATCGGAGCCAATATTCCGGCCGCGCTTTGAGCCACCGATGGGCCAACCCAGGCATTCAGGACTGCACGGCCGAAGAGCAGAAGGATGCCGGCTCCGATAGTGACGATCAGAAGGTTGACGGAGAAGGCTGCCAGGATGGCTTTCCTGATGGCTGCCGGCTGGGAGACTGCATTGCGCGCCGCAAGATAGGGAAAAAGAAAATGGAGCCCGGAGGACGCGATGCCATAGATCGGCTGGGCCATCTGCACACACAATGAGTATGCAGTGACCGTCGTCGCGCCCAGAGAGACGCCCAGAAGCAACCGGTCCGCCTGAGTAAAGATGACACCAGAGACTGCAAGTAGCCAACTAAACGCCCCGAATTGAAATAGGGCGGTGGTGGCGTGACGGTCGAACGACGGAAAGAGCGACGCCGCTCCCAGGTATTGCTGCAGGCGAATCAGCTGGGCCAGGGTTCCCAGAACCAGGAAGCAAGCGGTCGCTTCCATAATGCCGCCGACGCCAAATCCGTGGGTGCCCAGTACCACGGCCGCTGCTACGGTGATCACCCTGGTAAAGAGGCTGATGCGGATCGCGGCCCCATATCGTTCGAATGCTCTTTGCGTGCTGACGCAGACCGTTTCGATGGCCCGTACCAGCATGAGAACGCTGGCAATCCGCAGCCCCAGAAGACAGGCTGCTCGCAGTTCCTCCGCGGAGCCGACCAGGTGGCCGACCGCGAGCGGCGCCAGCATCCACGATAGGAACGCAAGCACTCCGCCGAGCAGGAGGTTGATGCCGAGCATGCTCCGCACCGCCCGCAGCAATAGATCGGTGTCGTCCTGACTTCGGGCGCTGGCGATGTATTGAATATTGGCGTCGCCAAAGCCCGATGCGATGATCGCGCCGGTATTCAGCGCTGCGGTGGTTACGATCCAAATGCCGTACTGTTCGACCCCCAGGTGCTTCAGCAGTGTCGGAGCAGAGAGGACCATGGCGATGGGATAGGCGGCGTAGTCCAGCACCCCGTAGGCGGCGTTCGAGAGATGAGCTCTCATGCGACACCAACCCTTCGCCGAAGGCGGTGCTCCAGCTGCCTGCGTACGGTTTCGCCAATCTCCTGCGCGAGTACTTTCCTTGGATCGCCTGCCGCTACCTGCTCCCACAGGGAACGAAGAACGATGTAGAAGCACGTCGATCCCAGGGCCATCATGGTCAGAAGAACAGTGGCGATCAAACGTGGAGGAAAGGACTTCTTCTCTGCGACCAGCGGCCGGTCGATCACCGCGACCACCGGAGTGTCTTTTGCTTCTTCGATCCGTGCCATCTCATATTGCTGCGACAACAGTTCGAAAACAGTTTCCTGAATGCGCACGCGCCGGTAGAGGTCGGCATACGGAACGGCAAGCCGTGGTAGCTGGCGCAGGGATGGGTATAACTCAGAGCTTGCTTCGCCGCTCTGGTTGGATTCTTCCGGGGAAGCACTACCGCTCATCTTCGCCAACTCGCTCTTCAAGACGCCGATGCGCGCCCGGGCAGCACGCACGCGCACATTGCCGTCGCCGTAAATCTGTTGCAACGAATCGAGCTCTGACTGGCCCACAATCAGTTCGCCCTGCAACCTGGCGGCCGCGTCCACCATCGCGTGGGTTTGCTCCTTGATGTCGAGCGTGACGTTGGTGCTGGAAAACTGACCGAGCGCCTTCTCCGCACCCTGCAGTTCGGCTTGCACGCTGATCAGCCGCTTCTCAATGAACTCGCGTTCCCGCCGTGCCGAGGAGGTGTTGGCGTGGGTCACCATGCTTATTCAACTCATCAAGATAGGCCTGCGTGATTGCCTGCGCGCGCCAACGGTCGGTATCGCTGAATGTAATCGTGATGACTCCGCTCTTCTTGTCATCCACGACGGTGGTATGGCGGCCAAGGTACTTAACGGTGTCGATGCGGTAGCGCTTCTTGTAAACGTGTTGCAGGTTGAAGCGATCAATGATGTGGTCACTGATGGTGCGGCTGCGGAGAAGATCGATAAACAGGGCACTCGAAGTTCTTCCGCCCAACAGTCCGGCGAGATTGCCAAATCCAGCCAATCCTCCCAAAGAATGGCCAGCGAGTGCCGCAAGCATCGCAGCACCCGAAGAGGGCTGTTCCGGGGGCATCAGCCGCGCGACAGACTCGTAGCGCTTCGGCGTAAGAAAAGCAAGGGTGGCGCTCAGAACGAAAGCCACAGTGGCCACCTTAGCTAACAGGCGGCGACGATCCCAAAGCAGGTTGGCATTCCGGAGCCAATTCGCCATGGGCTGCGCTTTGGAGATGAACTCGGCAGTGGCCATTAGAATTCTCCTGCTTTCGGGTGGAAGGAGAGCTGGATGGTAGTGGTCAAATTATTTTTCGTCGTAGTGGAAAGGAGCGGAAAGCTCCACCGTTCCTGTTGCACTGCGGTAGCGAGCTGCCAGTGCGGGCTCAGAGCGACATCCGCGCCGATATTCACGTCGCGGAGAGAGCCGCCACGAAGAAAGACATCACTGGCCGTTTGATGGCGCGCGCTCACCTGAACGGAGCTCCGGGACGAGAACCACCAGTGACTCCATAGCTGATATCCGTTCGACTCGCGTCCTATCCAGTTGCCCAGGAGTTGCCGGTCATTCGTATAACCGCTGAGGTAATGGACATTGAAGTAATAGAACCCCGGAAAGGATCGACGGGGCGTAAGAAATCCCTCCGCGCGAAAGTCCATGTGTGGGAGATGCGGCAGGCGAGCAACATAAAATCCTGGCGACCACGCGCTATGTGTGGGGTAGGCAAGGGGAAAGAGTTCGTCGTCGGTGAACGTGTCCACGTAGAGCTTCAGCAGATTGCGAAGCTTTGGAACTGTGTATTGGACATCAACGTCAGACCGGCGATCGCCCGGATCGTTGGTGCCGGCGGAGTTGCCGGTAGAAAATAAGCTTCGCAGAAAGCTATTTGTAGTGAAGCCAACGCCCGCGCCCGCGAAAATCGCCGAGCGCGAAATGCTGAATTCAAGATTGGGAGTGGGCTTGAACGAAAACTTCTGACCGTTGATGAACGGCTGGTTGTTGAGCGCAACTCCAGCCTGCCCCAGGGTCCGATCCCCAACATGCACGAACTGCTGTCCGGAGAGGCGGCCCAGAAAAAGCTGAACGCGAATCGGGCCGAGCAACCGGCCAAACCCAGGCAGTTCGAACGGGGAGACCCGATCGTAGCGGAGCATGCTGATAGGCTCCGCATTGTTGCTGAAGAGGAGCGGGCCGCCTTTGCCGGGACCCCACCATAACGCCTGCTTCCCAAATGAGAGTTGGTTGTTGTGAAAGGTGTATGAGGCATAAGCTTCGAGCACGCGTCCGCGGGTGAAACCAGAGACTGGGTCCGCCGCGGCAGTGGGAGTAAAGTCGGCTGCCGCGATGGCGGCATCCGCGGATGAGGGAGTCACTACCGCCGGCGCCGTTCGCTCGAAATCCACCCGCAAGTAAGACGCAAAGGAACCAAAGGCCGCGCGACTGGATATGCCGGTGTAGATGTTGGCTCCGCGGCCGTAGGGCCGCCCATAGTCGTTGGTGATGGTTTGCGCAAAGTGGTAGCCGTCGGTAAGCGGTGCACCCGAAATCGCTGTGCTGCGCCAGTCAATGGAGTCGATCGCCGCCTGGCGATTGCATTCTCCGTCCCGCTGACGAAGCTCCAAGGCGAACTCGCCAGCCAGGTCCTTGATCAAGGAGTTCATTTGCTCGTCGACTGCTTTGCCGGAGTCGGCAACATTCTCATGATCGATTTGCTGATCGTCCTTTGCATCCTGGGCCTCGGCGACGAGCCGCGCGCTTTCCATCCGCGTCCAGGGGCGCAGGCCCGCGAACGCAGTCTGAATGTAACCAGCCATTGCGAGCCTCTCGATCGCGGGATAGATCCAGCTTTCGATCGGAACATACGTGGATGCCATGTTGGCGGTCTGGCAGCCTGCGTCTCCATCCACCGGCGGATGAGGCCGTGCCTGGGCATACCTATGCGCGAGCATGAGTGACACCGACAAGAGCATCGCTGACCTTCGCATAGCGAACCTATATGACCCCGGCTACCGCGGCCGTGATGGCAATGGAAGAAGATATTTGGGCAACGGTGAGCAGATTTCTCCAGAAGAGGGATCCACCGATAATCTTTTGCGGAACGACGATCACATCGCCAGGATCGAGGCGAGTGGAGAGGACGTTCGCCCCGTACCATTCTCCGGATCGTCTTCCAATGACCGAACCGTTGGCACGGACGATAAAGATCTCTTTGCGATTCGCAACATCGTTGGTTCCCCCCGCCCGGCGGAGGTACCAGCTTGCTTCTTTACCAGGAACGTAGGTGATCGCGGAGGCGTTATAGACCTGGCCGCTGACCAACACGAATCCGGGGCGCTTAGGAACTGTTAACACATCGCCGGTATGCATTTCGATGTCGGCAGGTGTGTTGGCCCAGCTGTTGATATCCGCGCTGATATGAATCACGAGACGTCCGCTGGCGGGCTGGCTCTTCAGACGCTGAAGAACTTCAGCCTGCTGCTGCGATGCTGCCTGGAGCAGCGCACTCGAATCCTGTCCGCTTAAGTTAGGTGCAAGGCGCGCGGAGGCCGAGGAAGTCTCAATCTGGTGGATGAGTTCAACCCTGGTTTTCTCCTCTAAATCCTTTACCTGATTGCGGATTAAAATCGCTCCCGCTGGGTATGCGGTGTCCCGCAGTCCGCCGGCGCGCCGGAGTACCGAGCTAAGGCGCTCACCCTCTTGCAGACCATAGCTGCCGGGGTAGGTTACCTCGCCTTCGAGAACGACAGATGCGCCGATATCGTTCCATCCAGACAGCTGATGAATGGTGAGGATGTCACCTGTCTTGAGCGGAACTGTGTCAAATTCGTCCGAACGAATGTGAATCGACGCGCGCTGGCTGATAACCTTTTTGCCGTCCTGGACGGTGTAGCTCGCCAGGTCGGCGCTGGTGAGCAGAGCATCCCGCTTGAAGCCACCCGCCATGTTCACCAGCTTCATCGGGGTCATATCGAAAGTAAGTGCGTACGTGCCGGGGCGCAGGATTTCCCCACGAATCATTACCTGCGGCGCGTCCACTTCATAGCGGCCGAGTATGCGAATGGTGTCAAACGGTTGGAGGGGCAGGTTTGCATTACCGATCAGGGCGTCGGCCACATCGAACTGAATCGTCTCCGGATGAAAGTCGGGGGCGACCAGGCGCACGAGGTCGCCTTTAGCAGCAGGCTCCGGCAACAGGTCTTTGTAGGAGCGAAGAACATCGCTCAACTGCATGCCGTCGCGGAACGGCAACTTGCCCGGCCGCACGACGTGGCCCTCCACATAGATAGCGCGCTCGCTATAGGGAAGAATCGGGGCGACGTGGATGCGATCGCCATCCCTCACATCGAAGGTGGCAATCTGGGCCTCGACAGACTGGGTTGTGTCAGATGGCTTGGACTCCAGGGTTACCGTCTCGCGTTGCTTGTTGGGGTCGATGCGGTCAATCGTGATGTGGTCCAGGGCCGCGGCGACGGTGGCTCCGCCGGCGTCCTTCAGCACGTCTTTCAGTGTCGAGCTACCTTTGAGTTCATAAATAGCAGGCCGCTTGACCATGCCGAAAATGGCTACCTGCGGACCGGCAGGCGGGATCAACAGCGTGTCGCCGGCCTGCAGGCGCTCGTCATCCATGCGCACACCGTTCAGCAAAAAGCTGTACAGGTCTACTTCTCGTATCAGTTGCTGTCCGCGATAATGGCGCACGATGCGCAGCGACCCGACGCTGGTAGGTCCACCGGCCTGATAAATGGCGTTGAGCGGTGTGGAGAGGGAACTGACGTCGTAAGCGCCAGGACGCTGCACGTCGCCGACGACATATACCCGCACCGTGCGCAGGCGGGCAATGGTCACATCGACCTGGGCGTTATGATATTGCTGCTTGAGCGCGCTTTCGATGGTGGACCGGGCCTGCTGCAGGGTGAGTCCCGCTACTACGAGAGATCCCGCTTCCGGCAGCGCGATCTTGCCCTCGCGGTCAATGACGCGGGCGAAGTTCTGTGAGATGCCTCCCCAAAGATTAATGGTGAGGCCGTCACCCGTGCCCAGTACATAGTCGGGACCGATGGGTAGATCGACCGGCAGGACACGGTTTCCCAGTCCTCCGTGTGTGGGATCATCGCGGTTGACGAAGACCTCGGAACCGAAGCGCTTGAGGTTAGCGCTATCTGGAGGGACCTGGGTGTAGAGGTCACGCAAGGAGCGCAGATTGTAGGGCGCTGGCAGGTGGAGGGATTCAGGCTCGTCCGTAGTGCTGCGTGGCTTGTCGGGGCTAGTGCCCGGGCGCTGAGTCGAGGGAGTGAGTCCCCTGGTGCGCATGGCCGCGACGCCGTTGTCGCCTGGAGTCAACTGGCCGGCAGAAACCAATCCACCTTGAGTACGGTCACCAGCCAGTAGGGAAGAGCCGTCGAGAGGCGTCCCGTTTGGGAACGTTGCTGTCAGCGACGAGGAGGATGATGCGAAGGGCGATAGTCCACTGTCCTCACCGGAGCCGTCGCTCGAGAGTAGGTGATCCATTTCGGCTGCGGAAACATAGCCGCGCGCGCGAAGCCAAACCGTGATGCTGGCGCGCAATTGGGCGCTGGTCGATATCTGGCCCAGCAGCATCTCATCCGAGATCGAGTCAGCCTGCGTTTGGATTCCCTGCTGTTGCAGTTGATCGGCTACCACGGACTTGAGCTCCACCACCAACTCCGGTCTCTGCTGCAGAATTGCAATAATCTGCGATGCTGTCAGCGAACTTCGCTGATTGAATGGCGAAGTAAAAGAGGTGGTCGTATCAGGGGCCGAAGAGGTTGTATCCGTGGCGCTGGACGCAGGCGAGGTCACCGGAGCCGCCACCTGCTGGGCCAAAAGGGAGCCACACATTGCAAGCAGAGCCACAACTCTCAAGGAAAGGTGGGTGAATCGGGTTGTGAGTCGTGTCTTCATAGTCATTTTCAATCAACAATCAGGTTGGGCCTGTAGCTCGGCAAAGCAGCGAGCCTGCGTTTCCAGCGCGAAGCCTCGACCAGGTAATGCAGTCCTTCGACAATGTGGAAACGCAAACGAAACAGGAGGAACCGTAGCTGGAATAGCTCGCTCCGCATGCGCTTCCACACCTTGTCATCGGTACTTACGCTTACGATCCGTGGCGCCAGTCGTAACGGCATCAGCCGGCTGCGTTTCGTCTGTTTCCACGAGTCATCGTTGCCTCTCAACTCTTCCTGCAGTAGCAGGTACAGCTTCGTACCGGGAAAGTCCGCCAGGACTGCCTCTCTTCCGTAGTGGTCGGCCCAGAGCGTGACGGCGGCAGGAAGACGGGCAGAAGTCCACTCCTCCAGTTGAGCCGGAGCTTTCCCACCAAAGATTCGGGAAGAGAGCAGCGTGGTGAGACCGATGGCGATGGATGTACGAGGGTCGCCCCCTGCATGCGTTCGCACTTCCTCCCAAAAGGACTGATCCTCATAACGAACAGCAACGTGACGTTGGTATTCAAGCAGCCACGAGAGGCGTGTACACGCGCTGCAAAGGTGCTTGAAAATATGCAACGCCTGGGCGATAAATTGGTCGGCGGGTGAAAGCGCAGGGAAGGTAACGCCACCCCAGGAATGGCGAGTCCGTCTTTCCAGCCGCGCGTCGCGGAAAGGTAGATGGGTGGGCGGTCCTGACGTCGCGAAGTGGATCTCGACCGAGCGCTGCGGTCTCCATTTGTAATGGTCTGTGATACTTGTCAACTCATCCGATGCGGCTTTGAACTCCCACACGTCCGGGGTTGCGGCCATTAACTCGTAGCCCGTTTTGCCGAGAATCCTTTGACAGAGATCCAATTGCGTTCCATCGATCAGAAAGTCGAAGTCCTGCTGGCAGCGCAGTTCCGGCCGCGGGCACGACTCCGGTGAAAGTGAGAAGCCTTTGAGATTCGCGTATACCAGGCCGGCCCTCTGGAACGATTGGTTCAGAGAAGCAAACTCCACCAACATGGCCGAGCTTCTTTGCCGGTTGTCTGCCAGGTTGCCGCGGAGCCGTGCCAGAGTTGCCGCGGGCAGAGCGTCCTCGATATGCAACGACTCAACCCGGTCGAGAAAGTACAGTCCCATCCCACTTGCATCGAGCCAGTGATAAGACCGCTGCCAGTCGCGAGCAGTCAGCCCCGACAAACGATGAGCAGACTGCTCCGCCGAATCATGGAAGGCGGCAACCACCGCCTCGACCACCTGCTTATTTGCGCGTCCGCTCCATTTCATAACTTTCTCCGGCTCATCAATCTGCTTAGTGGCTGTAGACGTCGGGTTCGCCCAGGCTGCCCGCCGGTGGCAAGTGACGAATAAAATGAACGATCGACCAGATCTCCTCGTCGTTCAGCGTGCCTTTTGAAGCAGGCATGCCGGAAGGCGCCAGCCCGTTGTCGATTACCCACTTCAACTGCCCGTCGCTGTAATCCTGTACTTGCTTCGAAGCCAGTGACGGGATGGGCGGAGACATGCGGTCTGCGAACGGGATGCCGGTGGCCTGGCCGTCGAGTCCATGGCAAACGACGCAATAGTGACCAAACGCTTCCTTGCCCGCCGCCAGAGTTTCTTTCGTCAGCGGCAACGGGTTCCTTTGCGAACGGTTCCCTACGGTAAAGTCGTGCTCCGCGGCGACAACAACCTTGCGCTCCAACGGGCTGGGCTCGCTCACTTTGCACCCACAAAGCAAGAGAGACAGGCCAAGGAAACCAACGTGGAGCGCCCGGGGCATGCTTACTCCGTAACGTGCACGGTCAGCTTCATGGACCCGTGCCCCGCACCGCAAAAGCTCGCGCATTGGGCGATAAATGTGCCGACCTCGTTCGGGGTGAATTCCACCTGGTTGCTCTGGTCTTTTTTGGCGATGACGACCTTGTTGAATGCATCCAGCTTCAACCCGTGCTGCACGTCTTTGCTGGTCAACACCAGGATGACGGGTTCTCCTTTCTTGAGCGTGATCTCGCTCGGGGTGAACTCGAAACGCTTGGCAACGATTTCGATACGGCGTGGCGATTCCTGGGCACGTGACATCAGCCGCGCACACGCAATGGTGGCGATCAGGGCAGCCATCAAAATGGGGAAGGTCAACTTGAGTTTCATCAGCTTTTCTCTTCTCGGTTTCATAACGTCAAGGGTTCAGATATTTCAGGATGTCGCGCTCGTCCTGCGGGCTGAGCAAAGCTCGTTCCCGCATATGGCGGAGCACCGTTCCAGTGATTCGCGGTGAGAGCTGTTCGGGTGGATTGTGGCAGCGGCCGCAGTTGGCTTGAAACGCACGCTCTCCCGGGTTGGTGGAAGCAGGCTTTGCGTGTTGAGCGGACGGTGCTCGCCCGGCACTCTGCGCAGATTTGGCCACCTGCGCCCACGTCAGTAAGCTGCCGAGCAGAAAGACTGCGAGTGGCAGCGCAGTATATTTCGCGCAGGAGCGGATGTTCTTCATGGGTGACCTCGCCACATGGGAAAGAGGAACCGGTAGGTCAGTGATACGTCCCAGATATTGGCGTTGCCGGTCGCGGAGAGCTTTCGCGAATAGCTGCCATTCAGCCGCACCTCGTGCGGCAGGTGATAGTCGAGTCCAAAGTCAGCCTGCTTGGTATCGGCAGCGGGAAGACCATCACCCGGGCCCGGGCTGTTGCGAAAGGTCTGTTGCATGCGAAACACCGGCTCGAGACGCCCGATCAGGCTGTCAGGACCTCTCCATTGCGAGAGACGGTAGGCACTCTCTATCCAGTACCCCTGCGCATGTGCTCCGTGTGCATATTCCGAACGCACTTCCAAAGGGAACCGATAGGGCAGCCACCAGAAGTGCGCTCCGCTGGAATTGTTGTGCGTTCCCTGTAGGAATCGCCCGTAGGAAGTTCCTACTTCAACCCGCTTGTTAGGAAAGTAAGCATCGAAACGATAGCCTGCCGCTCGCCCCGCCTGGAATTGGGGGGCATTGCTTGAGGCGGAAAAGTACCCTATGTAGTTCAAGTGGAAGCCCGGCTTGGCGATCAGGGCTCCTCGTACCATCGCGCCATTACTCGACCCTGTCGTCCGCGTGCCAATGGGAAAAATGAGCGGAGCATCCTGGAGCTTCTGGATCCAGATGGCCGTGAGACGTTCGTTGTAGGTCCCAAACGGAGTGAGGAAGCGCCCAGCCGTGACGGTTAATTTGTCGGTAGCAAAATAATCCAGCTGGAGATATTGGGTCGACCCAATGAAAGTGCCCTGGTAGGGTCCGCTATTGCCATTCTTCCGTTCATAGAATCCACGCAAATCGAATCGGGATTCCGCAAGAAAATGCTTGCCCAGCGGGGCAACGACCACCGGGGCAAACACCGGTTGAAAGAAATTAATCCCGGTGTTCTTGCTGTCAAAGAAGCCGACGGCGCCAGAAACGATGGGGACATTCTGTGCTGACAGCAGATGCCCGGGAAGCAGCAGCAGAAAGGCGGCCCATCGCAATGCGATGGCTAAGCGCGGCAGCTGCGTTCGCTTAAACCTGGCTGACTTGATTCGTCGCATAGGGGAAACTCGTCTCGCATCCCCAACGTAACAACGCCCGCCACGAGGCGTGTCAGTGCTCTGTCATCACAATGTCAATGGTTTGTAATCGAAGGAAAGTCAAATTGGGGGATCCGCTTCTGCCCCTGTCAGTAGCTATCGATACGTCCAAGGTGCTACGTACGGGATTAGAAATGCGCCGATGTTTTGCCTAGCGACAATCCAAGCAGCCAGAGGAGAATTCGAGATGCGGGTATCAGCCGGGTCGTTAAAGAATTTCGAAGAGTGGATTCAGATGTATGAAGCGTCGATGAGTGAACGAGTTTACAAAAGCCTCGAATCATCCCGCGATGCCGGCGCGGCAACACGATCGAAACCGGCTCTTCACGTCATCGATGGTTGTTCTGTAGACGCAAAGCAACTTTACCGGGAAGACAAGCTTGGATGCGCTCGCGGTGTGATTTGGGCGTTGGTCTTCGAAGCAGGGTTGGTTGTCGCCGCCTTGATTTATTGGAAGCTTCATCTCTTCGCCCGGTAGCGTTTCCCGTGCTCCTTGTCGAAAACCGGCACAACCATTACCTGCAAACGTTGCTCCAGCCAACTCTCGATTGTGAGTGAGGCTGTCATGGAGTGTACTGAGCGGTAACCCCTGAGAAAAGACCAAGTGAGAGCGATGATGAGGACGAGCCATCCCGGGTGCGATCTGCAAGGCGATTCCTGTATTACGGCTGGCTTGAAATGAAGGTGAATCGCGCCATGCTTTCCGCTCAGGGAAGGGCACAGCCCATGGATCCCGTGGCCTTGCCTTCCCAGGCCACATCCGTGACTTCGATGGAACGGCGGTCGCCCGCTCGAAGTAGATCGCGGGGCGACAAATATAGAATGTCGCCGGCCGTCATCGTAAATATTGTGCAGGTTTGCGACCTGCTTCTGTTGCTGTTTGGCGGGTTACTTGCCAAGACGATGTTAGTGCTGCTTGGGCTGCCCTCCGGCCGCTCACTTTTCCTCGCTACGGTAACCGCGAGCTTCGTTTCCGCTGCCTTCCTTTCCCGAGCGGATACGTACCTTCTTAGTTCGCTCTGTTCGCTGGCCAAGCAGCTAAAGCTTCTGCCTTTGCCGATGCTGGCCGGCGCTGGAAGCATGATCGCCTGCCTCTTTTTCCTGGGTGATAACGGTCCCGTTTTTCGTACATGGCCATTTCTGTGGTTATTCTCGAGTGCCATTCTGCTCATCGTATCGCGATGGTATTTATCACACCTGCTAAGCCGGTGGAGCCGTGCCGGCCGGCTGGCCCGCAGGGTAGCAGTCATTGGCGCGGGCGAGTTTAGCCGCGAGTTCATTCAGCGCCTGCGTTCGGAGCCAAGTCTTTATACCGTGGTGGGTCTGTATGACGATCGCCTTTCGCGCATCCCAACGGTCCAGGATGGGGTGAAAGTTCGGGGCAGCGTGCGAGACCTTCTGGAGCGTAGCCGTGAAGAACAAGTCGACCAGATTGTTGTTGCCCTCCCGCTTAGCGCCGTTTCTCGCATATCGATGATTCTCGACCAGGTCGGCAGCGCCGTGGCCGACCTCTGCCTGACGACTGATTTCGTAGGCTTTCGCTATCGCAGTAGCCAGATCTCTTCAGTTGGTTCGAACCCCGTGGTGTTGATCGAGGAGCGGCCGCTGAAAGACTGGCGAGCCGCCAAAAAGGCAGCCTTCGATCTCGTCGTCGGCTCCCTGGTGCTCCTCATCCTCTCGCCGCTCCTCGCGCTCATTGCGTTGGCGATCCGTCTCGACAGCCCAGGACCGGTATTATTCCGGCAGCCCCGTCTCGGGTTTAATAATCGACTTTTTACCTGCTACAAATTTCGCACCATGCATCATGGAATGACAGACCTGTTGGGTGACCGTCAGGCGACTCGAGGGGACCCACGAGTCACGCGTCTGGGTAAGTGGCTGCGTGCCCTGAGCCTCGACGAGTTGCCGCAATTGCTGAACGTCCTCAAGGGCAACATGTCCCTCGTTGGACCGCGGCCGCACCCACCCAACACCAAGGCGGACGACAAGCTATTTAGCGACGTGGTCGCAAAGTATGCTTTCCGTCACCGGGTGAAGCCCGGGATCACAGGGTGGGCGCAAGTCAACGGATGGCGAGGCGAAACCAAGACTGTCGAGCAGATTGAGAACAGAGTCGCGTGCGACTTGGCGTACATCCAGAATTGGTCGATCTGGCTTGATCTACGAATCATGGTGCTGACGATTACGCGGGAGATCCTGAGCCGGCACGCCTTCTAAATGCAAAGGCGCACTAGAAGTGCTGGGGCGAGGCATTCAGCAGAGGCGTGCCGGCGGAGAGCATGAACGGGTGGAGCGGTTAGTCGTTACTTGTCAGCTATGATTTGAATCTTGTGAATTTCCAGCTTATTTGAGAACAGTTCGTCGGCTTTGGCCATGAGAGCCTTGGCGATGTCCCCACTCAGGTGAGCATCTCGCCCCGCTTCATCGTGGAAGGTGTCGAAGACTGCATACGACCCCTCACCTTCCTTGATGCCATACCAGGTCACGGTTCCATGCTCCGCTTTCGCCATCTCGGCACCCTGCTTGAGAAACGCTTCCACGTCGGATGCTTTCCCGGGCTTGGCCTTTAATGCGACGTACAACGCAAACTTCGCCATCGTGTTGACTCCTCCCTGTGGTACTACCTCTCTTTGAGCATAGCCGCTGCCCATAGCCAAATGAGGGCGCGCAAGGTACATCGGTGTTCATGCCATGAGCATTTCTTGTATTTCCGGTCCTGATGGGCGATTTTGCCATAGAATGATGGAGGCACTGTCCCCCGTACGACCCTCGGGAATTTGAGGGATTTTACCAACATCCTCCTTTGTGCGGGCCACCGATTTACACGCGCACGATTCGAACGTCGAAACAGGGTTCGGAGCGCCTTGGAGATCAGCCCTCCCCTTGCCGGAAGCATGTCCGTTTCGTGCTCCATCACGTCTGCCGGGGTGGTGGGTTTGAGTCCGCTCTGGCCCGGCAGCTAAAGAATTGCCCCGCGTTGGCCGGTTGAGCGATAGGTTCACGCAGCAGGATTGAGGTCGACCGATTGGCTCTAACTCGATGGTTCGCGGCAACATCCATAGCCTTTTTCGTGCTTTTAGCAAATCCAGTGGCCAGAGCGCAGCCGGCGGATGCCGCGGCCAATTTGCCGGACAATCCGGCTGCCGGTGCCCAGCAAACAGATCCTGCTAGCCCAACGACCGCGCCGGCTCCCCATTCCGACTCCCAGACCTCAGCGGCCCCAACTCCCGGGAGTTCCACACCGGGGGAAAGCGAACGGCAGAAGGCGCAGGAGCAACTGGAAAAGCAGGAGCATCAGCGGGTGTTTGGGGTGATGGCAACCTTCAATACCACTAGGAATAAAGACGCACTGCCGCTGACTCCCGGCCAGAAATACCAGCTCTTTTTCAAGAGCGCCAGCGACCCGTGGCCCTTCTTGCTCACGGCTGTTGGGGCGGGCATCGATCAGGCCCAAAACAGCTTTCCCCAATACGGCCAGGGTGTGGAAGGGTACGCCAAACGTTGGGGTGCGGGTTACACCGACTACTTTACCGGTAATCTCCTGGGCAACGCTGTGCTGGCAAGCTTGTTTCGCGAAGATCCGCGTTACTTCCAGAAGGGCACTGGCAGCTTCACCGGCCGTGCTCTGTGGGCGGCTGGCTCAACAGTGTGGTGCAAGCGCGATAACGGCACCTGGGGACCGAACTACGCCAACGTCCTGGGCAATTTGATGGGTGCAGCTGTTTCCAATCTGTACTACCCCGCTTCGGATCGTACGGTCGGTGAGACGCTCGAACGTGGTTTTACCGTCACCGCCCAGGCAATCATAGGGAGTGAAGTGATCGAATTCTGGCCGGACATGGTGCGCCACCACAGGCGAAAACAAGCCGAGAAGCTGGCCCGGCAGGGGCTGCCAAGCCCTACTGCCCCGGCGACTGCCCCTGGAACCACCCCTCCGCCCCCTGCACCGCAGCCTTGACTAAAGAGCGTGTGAGATCCGACGGCAAAATGAGTCCCGTGGGGACGACTGAAAAATTTATCTGATCGGAATTCTCAATCGCGGAATTTTGCTGGATGGAAGTGCTCTGGAGATCGCCTCCAAGTAACTTCCAGTCGTCCCTACGGGACTTTCGTACCTCGAATTTTTACCCAGGACTGCGTACTGGGCTAAGTTCAGCCGTCCCTACGGGACTCCGCCATTGGTTTCACGGCCCCAGGGCCTTCTATCGCGGCGTCACCTTGACTACGTTGGCCCGGCAGGACCGCACTCCCTGGCAGGTTTCGGGGCGCAGATCTTTGGTCAGGCAAATCTCCACCGCCGTTAGCCGGTTATTGCCGCAACTCAGCGCGAAACTCCCGGGCGGGAAGCTCGGATTTGCCGTCGCAAATCGAGCCAGCAGGGCGTCTGGAGTCACCCCATCGGGATCACTCCCGGTGCCAATGTTTGCCGGCACCTTCACTTCTGCGAATGCCTTGTGAATCTCGGCGAAGTAATCGTCCGCCCCCAGACCTGAACAGGTACCGTGCGTCTGCCACTCGTGCTCGACCAGGCTGACGGTGGGGATAATGTCCGTGTCGGCCTGGGGATTGGCCGGGCCGGGCGCGCTACTGCAATCCTCCGGAAAGTCACCGTTCGTATTCTGCGGCCAAAGCCCATGCACCACGAAGCCCAGGTGACGCCCGCATTCCGGACTGTCAGAGTGTGTTGCGCAGAATTCCGGTGACCAGGAAAGGTTCAACAGGTAGAAGTCGAATTGCCCCGGTGGCGCCTGTTCCTGCGGACGCCCGCGGCGCGGCCGGCGCCTGCCCATTTCCGCATGGTCGCCGGCATCACTCGAGGTGTCTTGCGGCTGAGCCTGAGCTGTCCTTGCACGGGCGGCTGGTTCGCTCCGCTGAGCAGCTGGCGGTTGGTTGGGGTTCTGGCAGCCGATCGCGGAAATCACCACCAACAAGCAAAGGTTTAACGTGCCCCGCATCGTGTGATTCATCGGTCGCGCCTCGAGTCAGTAGGGCCGCTCACGGTCTTCATAGTTAAAGCCGATAAAGAGGTTGCAGGCGCGTTAGCCACTTTGAGGCACCGGGCCCCTTCCCAAAATGGGAAAAACTCGGTTTTCTCCGGGCAAGAGACAGCTTATAGGAACCGGGCCACGATCTCAACGCGAGCAGGCAAGCCCGATGCGGATGGGCTCCCATGGAGAGGCGAGTCCTGATCAATGTTCTGCAACAGTGTTTGTTGCCAGAAGGAAGTGGTAAGGAGGTTTGTGAGCAATGGGCAACAAGAAGATTCTTATTGTGGATGACGACCCGGATGTGCTCCAAAGTATGCACGTGCGCCTTAAAGCCAATCACTATGACACGTTCTTTGCCGCGGACGCGATCTCCTGCATGGCCGAGGCGCGGAAGAACGAGCCGGACTTGATCCTGCTCGACCTGGGCTTGCCTGCCGGTGATGGTTTCCTGGTCATGGAGCGGTTCAAAGCAGTGCCCTCTCTCGCCTCGATCCCGGTCATCGTGATCTCTGGCCGCGACCATCGCGCCAACCATAAGCGCGCGATTGAGGCCGGAGCCCGGGCCTTTCTGCAAAAACCCGTCAACAATGCCGACCTGCTGGCCGTCATCCGGCAAAACCTGGCCGAACCCCAGCAGCGGGAGAGACCGGTGGTGTATGACCTGGGAAAGGCATAGAGACCAAAAACTAGTTCCTCGTCGAACTGCTCGATAAGGCCGCGCGGCCCTATATCTCTCCTTCCTTCTTCATTATTTACAACAGCGCATTCCGTCGTGTAGCATCGGCCTTCTTAACGGCCGATCCGCAGTTGCACGTTCCTGGCTCTCTATGCGCATCCCGATGGGTTGGCACAAATGGTTGCTGATAATTCTGGCCGGCGCTTCCGTATGCGCACTGCTGGAAATCGTGCTACCCGGGAAAGCAACGCGGGCATCGGGGCCCTCTGCCTATGTGACCACGGGCGTTTTCACCCCTGCCCACCCCACCGCATCCGCAGCTGTCAAAGACTTTCTGGACATCCATCCCGAACATCCGGTACAGCCCATCGCTTACACGCATATCGTGCACCTGGCGAAGGGCCTGCCCTGTACGTTCTGCCACGTAGGCGTGGATCAAGGCCCCGAGGCCCGAATCCCCGGGGTCACCGTCTGCATGAGCTGCCACCAGTCAATTGCCACCGACCGTCCCGAGATCAAGAAGATTGCCGCCTACCAGGCACGCGGGGAGGAGATTCCCTGGGTGCGCGTTTACAACTACAGCGAATCGGCGCACGTGCGCTTCAATCATGCTCCACACATCCGCGCCGGCGTCGACTGCGCCATGTGCCATAGCGATATGACCAAGCAGACCACAGCGGAACGCAAAGTGAACTTGAACATGGGTTTTTGTATTAATTGCCACACACAAAAGAAAGTCTCGATCGATTGCGAGACCTGCCACTACTAAGGCACATTATGGAACGGCGCGACTTTATCAAGATCTCGGCTCTCTCGGGCGTCATGGCGACGCTCGAAGGTTGTCGCAGCGCCGAGAAACAGCTGATCCGTTTCATTCCGGAAGAAGAGCTGGTTCCCGGCATTGCGACCTGGAAGCCGAGTGTCTGCTCGCTTTGCTCCGCGGGCTGTGGCCTGCTGGTGCGCGTTATGCAAGGCGAAGCCGAAGTCGTGCGCCGCGGCCAGCAAGGCCTGATAAAGATGGGCCTGGCAAAAAAGCTCGAGGGCAACCCGCAACATCCGGTCAATCGGGGGAAGCTTTGCGCCCGCGGCCAGGCGGGGCTGCAGGTGCTTTATCATCCCGACCGTATCACTCATCCCATCAAACGCACCGGTGCACGCGGCTCCGGCGAATTTCAGGAAATAAGCTGGGACCAGGCGCTCAAGGAATTGACCGCACACCTGGCCGCTCTGCAAACGTCCAATTCCACCCGCTCGCTCGCGTTTTTGGGCCGGCCCATGTCTGGCCAGCGTCGCGAATTAGTCGAGCACTTCCTGAAAGCTTATGGTGCGCCGCCGGCGGTCTGGTACCAGCCTTTTGACGAGGCGGTACTGCGCCAGGCAAACCTGCTCAGCTTTGGCCACGCCGCTATGCCCACGTTTGATTTGGGCCGCGCTGACTATGTCATCTCCTTCGGCGCCGATTTTCTGGGTACGTGGAACTCCGCCGTGGCGCAATCCATCGGCTACGGCGAGATGCGCCAGGGCCGCCCCGGACGGCGAGCAAAATTCGTACAGGTGGAATCGCGTATGTCCCAGACAGGCGCCAATACCGACGAATGGATTCCATGCCCGCCGGGGATGGAAGGCGCGCTCGCGCTGGGCATAGCGCACGTCATCCTGGGCGAAAAGCTCGCGCCCCAGGGTGCAGGATCACACGCGGGTTCGCTCATCGCGGGATGGTCCGCGGGCTTGCCTGATTTCACGCCCGAGGCGGTCGAAAAGCAGACTGGCGTGAGCGCCGCCGTCATCAAGCGTCTCGCCCACGAGCTCACCCAAAGCGGTTCGGCGGTCGCCATGATCGGCGGCGCACCGCTCGCCCATACCAACGGCTTGTTCAACGCGCTGGCGGTCAATGCCCTGGAGTCGTTGGTGGATACCGGCCGCGATCAGGGACAGATACTTGGCTTTACGCCCGCGTTGCAGCCCGCGCCCCCTGCGCAGGCGAGCCTCGCCAGCCTGAGCGCCTTTGCGCAATCGGCCCTTTCGGGTCAGCCGCAGCTGCTGCTGCTCTATGAGGCCAATCCCATTTTCTCCGCCCCACCAGGCCTGCGCATCCGTGAGGCCCTGGCAAAAATCCCAACCATCGTCAGCTTCGGCAGTTTTATTGACGAGACCAGTGCCCAGGCTGACCTGATCTTGCCCGACCACTCTCCGCTTGAGAGCTGGCTCGACAGCACGCCCGAGTCGGGTTCCCTGCAAACGGTCGTCAATCTCGCGCCGCCCGCTGTTCTTCCGTTGCACGACACGCGTTCGATGCCTGATGTGTTGCTCGGCGTGGCCCACCAGCTTGGCGGCGAGGTCGCCAAGATTCTGCCCGCGGCCACTTACGACGCCATGCTGCGCGCGGCGTATGTTCCTCTCCGGACCCGCGCCGGCTCTGTCGATGCGAAAACGGATGACGATTTCTGGGACGCTGCGCAGACCCAGGGCGGCTGGTGGAGCGCACCCTCCACAGCGCACAATCCTGATCATCCCGAAGCTGCGAAGCACCCACCCGTGTCCCCGGTGGCGCCGGAATTTGCCGGTGCGGCCAATGATTTTCCGTTTTATTTCCTGCCCTATGTCTCGCAGTCGTTTGGCGATGGTTCGCTAGCGCATCTTCCCTGGTTGCAGGAGCTGCCCGACGTGCTCACCTCGGCCATGTGGTCGAGTTGGGTTGAGATCAATCCCAAAACCGGCGAGCGCCTGGGCATCGGGCAAGGCGACCTGGTCGAAATCGCATCGCCACAGGGGAGCGTGCGTGCTCCCGCCATTCTTTCCCCCGGAATCGCACCTGACATGGTGGCCATGCCGGTCGGGCAGGGACACGAAAATTTCAGTCGCTTTGCCAGCGGCCGTGGCGCAAACCCACTCTCCATTCTGGCGCCGCTCGCGGAACACGAAACCGGGTCGCTGGCCTGGGCCGCGACGCGGGTTAAGCTGATGCGCGCCGGCGGTCCCGAGCAAGCCAAGCTCGTGTTGTTTGCCGGAGGAATGAGCGGCTTCCCGCACCAGGAGCAACCGCGTTGACAAAGTCGAAAAACATTTCCAGGAAGAGTTGGCGGAACTGCAGATCCCTCCACGGCACGCCGGGACAGGTCGGGTGCGCTCGGGATGACAAAGGAGAGGGCGACCTTCTATTGAAGGTGGTTTTTGAACCGCAAAACGTCTCGGTCCAGCAACCACTCTTTATGAAACCGTTGCCCTTTCCTTTGTCATCCCGAGCGCACCCGACCTGTCCCGGCGTGCCGTGGAGGGATCTGCAGTTCCGCCAACTCTTCGTGGAAGGATGGAACCTCGTCCTGCCGCAAATTTTTCATCTCGACCGGAGCGTAGCGGAGTGGAGAGATCTGCAGTTTCCAGCAATTCGCATGTACGAGCAGAAGGCAGGTAGAACCTATGGCCCATAAGTGGGGACTGGTAGTGGACCTCGATCGCTGCACCGGCTGCGAAGCCTGTGTAGTCGCGTGCCATGCGGAAAACAACATCCCTACGGCCGGCGAGGACCAGGCTGCGCGAGGCCGGGCGAAGCACTGGATTCGTGTCGAACGCTACTGGGAAGGAGATTTCCCCAATCCCAAAATCCGCTTTCAACCGGTCCTCTGTCAGCAATGCGACGAAGCTCCCTGCGAGCCCGTCTGCCCGACTTACGCCAGCTATCACACGCCCGAAGGGCTCAATTCGCAGGTCTACAACCGTTGCATCGGCACCCGCTTTTGCGCCAATGCCTGCCCCTACACCGTGCGCTTCTTCAACTTTTACAACCCGCAGTGGGACAAGCCGCTGCACCTGCAACTCAATCCTGACGTCTCTGTGCGCAGCGTCGGCATCATGGAGAAATGTACCTTCTGTGTGCAGCGCATCAAGGCCGCCGAAATTCAGGCGGAGGCGGAAAAGCGCGAGCTGAAGGACGGCGAATTCACCACCGCCTGCGCGCAGTCCTGCGCGTCGAAGGCGCTGGTCTTCGGCGACCTGAACGATCCCAACAGTGAAGTCGCACGGCTTTCCGACTCCAATCGCGGCACCAAACTGTTGGGCGAACTGGGCACCAAACCAAACGTGACCTATCTGGAACGAGGCACCTGGGAAGATGGAACGCACGGCTGAACAAATCGAGCAGGATCTGCTGCGGCCGCTCTTCCACAGCAGCAAGAAGTACTGGGTCGCCGTGGCGCTCGCGACCAGTCTGCTGCTCGCCGGCGTCGCCGCGTTCGGCTACCAGCTCTATGCCGGGATCGGTGTGTGGGGCCTGAACTCCCCGGTGTTCTGGGCCTTCGACATCACCAACTTCGTCTTCTGGATCGGCATCAGCCACGCCGGCACGCTGATCTCCGCCATTCTGCGTCTCACCAATGCCACCTGGCGCCGCCCCGTCACTCGCTGCGCCGAGGCCATCACCGTCTTCTCCGTTCTGATCGGAGCCATCATTCCGCTTTGCCACATAGGGCGCCCATGGCTCGCCTTTTGGATGATCCCTTATCCCAGCGAACGCCATATCTGGCCGAACTTCCGCTCCCCGCTCGCCTGGGATTTCTTCGCCATTACCACCTATCTCACGGGCAGCACCACCTTCCTGTATCTGCCCACGATTCCGGATTTCGCCGCCGTGCGCGATGCTGCCACTGGCTTTCGCAAAAAGGTCTATCGCATCCTGGCATTGGGCTGGCAGGGCACTCCCCGGCAATGGATGCGCCTTGAAACGGCGATGCACATCATGGCCGTGGTGATCGTGCCCGTCGCGGTTTCCGTGCACACCATCGTCTCCTGGGATTTCGCCATGACCCCGGTGCCCATGTGGCACTCCAGCATCTTCGGCCCCTACTTCGTGGCCGGTGCGATCTTCAGTGGTATCGCCGCTCTGATCCTTGCCATGGCGCTGCTGCGCAAGTTCCTGCACCTGGAGGAATATCTACGCCCCATCCATTTCGAAAATCTGGGTAAGCTGCTGCTGACCATGAGCCTGCTCTGGTTCTACTTCACCTTCGCCGAGCGGCTCACCGCGTGGTACGGCAACTCCCCGCCGGAGATGGCCGTTTTCTGGGAGAGCATTCGCAAACAATTCGCGCCGCTGTTTTGGACCATGGTGGTCTGCAACTTCATCATCCCGGTGCCCATCCTGGCCATCAAGCGCCTGCGTACGATCACCGGAACCGCGATCGCGTCCGCCACCGTGGTTGTCGGCATGTGGCTGGAGCGCTTCCTGATCGTCGTCCCCGCGCTGGAGCATAAGTTCCTGCCTTACTCCTGGGGAACCTACCGGCCCACCTGGGTGGAAGACACGCTGATGGCCTCGAGCTTCGGCATGATGGCGCTGCTCTACCTGCTGTTTTCAAAATTCGTGCCCATGATCTCCATCTGGGAGATGAAGGTCGGGCTTCAGTCCCACAGAGGCGTGCCTGTGGTCGCGCCGGCGGATGGTCACGTGGTATTGGAGGGCCCGCAATGAAAGCCCTCTACGGTCTTTATCCCGATGCGGAAGGCGCCCAGCGCGCATTCGATGCGTTGCGCGCCGCCAGCTCCGAACTCAAGTTCAAAGCGCAGCAGATCGTGATCGTCTCCGGCGAGCCCCACGAAGGCTACGAGTTCACTGACTCGCAATACAGGTCGAGTCCCTATCGCTGGGCAGTGCTCGGTGCTGTTGTAGGCGGCACGGCCGGCTATTTGCTCACTACGCTTTCGCAGAAGTCGTATCCCATTCACACCGGAGGCATGTCCCTTACACCGGCGTGGACCAACGGCATCATCATCTACGAGATGATCATGCTCGGCGCCATTCTCACCACGCTGGTGGTGTTGCTGATCGGGGCTGGGCTGCCAAATTTCAAGGGCGAGATTACGGATCCCGAGATCGGGAAGGGAAAGATATTGGTAGGGGTGGTCGATCCGCCGGAAAGCTCGCAGCCGGAACTGGAAAGGCGCCTCCGGCTGGCAGGCGCCTCGCAGGTTAAGCAATCCACCGGGACGCTCTAGTTACGCTCCGCCCTTGATGCTCGCCACGTGGATCGTCTTGGTCGTGGCATTGAGGGTCCCGGTAACGGACACCTTTGCGCCGGCAAAAGCTGCGGCCTTCTTGGCGTCGTCGAGCTGATAGGCGGTCTTGGTAGCGGGATCATAGAGCGTGTATCTGCCGCCCATGCTCACGCAGCGGTTGGTGCAATCCTTTTCGCTCTCGCCCGGCTTCGCCATGACCTGGTGTCCACCCAGGGCAGCGCACTGGCTGTCGATGATTTCCCCCTTGTACGTTTGCGGCGCCTGGGCAAACATACTCAGTGACGCGAGCAGAGAGACCGCGCAGATCGCTAGCTTCTTCATGGGATGGTTCTCCTTGTGACCAATATTTCGCGTTCTCCCAACACCACCACTACGGGACGTCCGGGATACTTTCATAATGTTTCCGCCATTGTCAATCTTCGACTAACTTGGATAGCACAAGGAGATCAAGGGTGAACCAACACGCAGACCATCACAGCCACTCGGGGCACAATCACACGCATAACCATACTGGTCACACCTCGCGCCGTGACTTCCTTCGCGTCATGATGGGGAGCGCTCTGGCAGGGGCATCGATTCTCGAGCTTGCCTACCATCGCGCCGCTTGGGCTCGTGCAGCTGCTCCCAGCTCCGAGTCCAACCTGTTTGAGATACAAAAGGTTGCCAACGGCATTTACTTTGCTCAGGCGCGTCCGCAGGCGATGTTGAATTGCAATGCGGCCATCTTCGTCCGATCGAAGGACGTGGTGGTGGTCGACACCCACTCCAAGCCCTCGGCCGCGGCTGGTCTGATTGCGCAAATGAAGCGGGAAGTCACCACCAAGCCGGTGCGCTACGTCATTAACACCCATTTCCACTGGGATCACACCCAGGGCAGCCATGCCTATCGCGTAGCTAACGAAAAGGTTGAGTTCATCGCCAGTGCAGCCACCAGGGATCTGATGGCAAAGCTGTCGGTGGCCCGGATGAAGGCCTCGGTGGGAGAGGTCCCGAAACAGGTCGACGCGCTTCGCGATCGGGCTGCGCGCGCAACCTCGGCCGGCGAAAAAGCTTTCTGCGCCGACCAGATCCGGCAACTGCAGGCCTACCAGGCAGAACTTCAAAACTACACTCCAGAGCTGCCCACGATTACCTTCGACAAATCGTATCTACTTAAGGATCCGGCGTACGATTTGCACATCGACTTTCGTGGCCATGCCCATACCGCGGGAGACGTCGTCGTCTTTTGCCCGCAGGAGCGCGCGATCGCCACCGGAGATGTGATTCACGGCTTTCTGCCCTTCATCGCGGATGGCTTTCCTCGCATCTGGCCGGGCACCATCGACTCGATCGGCCAGGCCGATTTCAGCAAAATCATGCCCGGACATGCCGCCCTGCAAACCGACCGGGTAACGATGATCAACCTGCGAAACTACATAGAGGAATTGACGGGCAAGGTGGAGCAAGGCAGGAAGGCCGGGCTGACCGTGGCCGAGATGCAGCAGCGCATCACGGTTGCTTCGCTGAAGTCATTGCACTCCAACGGCTACGAGGGATACCTGGCGCGCATGAGCGAGCAGAGCCATTCACGCTATGCCCGGGAGTCTCCGCTGCAGAACGGGGTGAATGGAAATATTGCAGAAATCTATACCAACCTCGACAAAACCTAGGTAAATCAAGGCAGGATGCGCGCTCTTAGAAGATGGGCATGCGTGCGTCTGGAGTTTGTAAACTCAGTCCCGCAGGGACGGCTGAACTTAGCCCAGGACGCTAGTCCTGGGTTGGATTTGAAAGATGACCAAGTCCCGCAGGGACGGTTGGAAATAGGCCGCGAAGCAATCCTAGAAAACCTTCAGTCGTCCCTACGGGACTTGATCATGTCGCACGATGTACCCAGGACTATCGTCCTGGGTAAGTTCAGCCGTCCCTGCGGGACTAGATTCGTAAATCCTGGTTTTCACAGACGATCTAAAGACCAATTCATTGTGGCTTCTGTGCGGCCCGATTAAAGTTGTGCCCTGATACAAAGCATCAGAGCAGTGACTCCTCGTTACTTGGATTTGCCTAGTCGCGTCCGCGAATCTTCGTAAGCAGCCTCAGCATTTCGAGGTATAGCCACACCAGCGTGACCATGATGCCAAATGCGCCGTACCATTCCATATATTTCGGGGCGCCCATGCGCGCTCCATTCTCGATAAAATCGAAATCCAGAACCAGGTTCAACGCCGCGATCCCCACCACGATCAAGCTGAAGCCAATCCCGATCGGCCCTGATCCGTTGATCGAAGTAAAGTGAACGCCGAAGAAACCAAGCGCAAATTGCAGAAGATAAAACACCATGATGCCGCCGGTCGCAGCAACAATCCCCAGCCGAAAATTCTGTGTTACCGGGATCAGCCCGGAACGATACGCCAGCAACAAAACCAACAATGTGCCAAACGTAAGGCTTACCGCTTGGATCGCAATCCCGGGAAAGCGAAGCTCGAAAACCGCCGAGATGCCGCCCAGGGCCAAGCCCTCCAGCAGTGCGTACGCGGGGGCGGTGACCGGAGACCACTCTTTCTTGAACACGGTTACCAACGCGCAGACGAGTCCGCCGATGGTCCCGATCCACAGATATGGGAGAACAGCGGCCGCGGAATGCGACTGCATGAAAAGACGCCAGGTCCACGCCGCCGAGGCAATCGCGAAAAGCAAAAGCAGGCCAGTTTTATTGACCGTACCCTGGAGGGTCATCCTTTCCTCGCCTATTGCTAGACCCTCGAAACGCTTTTCGCTTAGTACTGGATTTGACGTCCTCATCAGTTGTGCCATTGCCTCTCCTCACTCGGGCCGCCGGGCGGCCAGGGTACGACTCTCTAAGATAAGTCTACGCCAGGAAAGGTACGCACGGATCGATCGGAGAACCGGTGGCCTGACGCTCCCTGGGCAGGACGCCAGCGCCACCATGCTGCTTGGGCCAGCTATTTCTGGGGTGTCGCGTGGGTGCCCGAGCCGCTCTTGGAAGAACCTTTTGGTCCGGTCACCGTTCCACTCGTGGTGGCGGTCCCGTTTCCGTTGTTGGTGGTTGTACCGCTCGCAGTGGTCGTGCCGCCCTTCGGTCCGGTGACCGATCCCGTCTCCGTGGCTCCTATGCGGGTCTTGGTGACGCTGCCCTGGGCACTCGCGGTGTTGCCGCCTGCGCCGGTTGCGGTTCCGCTGCCGGAAACGGTTGTGCCCTTTTGCGTGACCGTACCGCTGGCGGTACTTCCGTGGCGGCCAGTCACCGTTTTCTGTGCCACTGCTGTAGAAAGTGCTAACGACAGAGCAATTGCCATCGACACTGAGTTCTTCTTCATAACGTCACCTGGTTGTTCAGTGTTTCTACGCTTGCGCGTTATGGGGGTGTTGATGTCATTGTCGAAGGGCCGGCAGCGCGATGCAAGGGTTCCGGACACTTCCTTACATTTGCCGGTAACACAAATGTGGGATGCGGGTTCAGGGTGAGTCACGCTTGCGCTTCTTCGAGCTCGAAATAGATGGAACGTCGCGGCCTGAGAGTAATTTGTGGCCATCCCCATCCCTTGTGGCTCAGTCGTTGTTTGCATTCGCTGACTACAACGTACCCGTGGAGTTCTACGGCCACAGGTAAAGAAGTGTCGGTTGCGCGCCTGTGGAGAGTTGCCTAAACTAGTCTTATTCGATGGAATGAGGTGGCTAGGGCTCCGGTTCGAAATCCGGTCCGAGCGCCACAAAGGACCTGGGCGGTCCGCACCCAAGGGCAAAAATCCCAGAGGGAAAAGTCGACAACGACTTCGTGTCTCCGGGGAGCGGACCTTGCCACTTTCAGCGATTCTTCTTGTCACTCTCGCCGCGCTGGCTCACGCCACGTGGAATTTCCTGGCCAAGCGGGCAGCCCATAGCAAGCACCTTATCTGGTTTTCCTCCGTGACCGAGGCCCTGGTGTTTGCGCCCTTCGCGGTCTGGATCTTAAAGGACGCCTGGCCGAAGCTGGGTCTGCGGGCTGCCCTGTTCCTGCTGGCCACAGGTGTCCTGCATGTCCTATATACGGAGAGCCTTCTCCGCGGCTACAGGGCGGGTGAGCTCACCGTGGTATATCCCCTGGCACGTGGAACCGGGCCCCTGCTCTCGTTCTGTGGAGCGGTCTTCTTTCTGCACGAGCATCCATCGGTGTTGGCGGGAGCGGGAGCTTTACTCGTCACTCTTGGTATCCTGCTCTCCTCCGGTGGCCTCACCGCTCGGCGCCATAAGAATAGCTATGCAGGTGTGTTCTGGGGGATTGCGACCGGTTGTACGATCGCATGCTACACCCTGGTGGATGGCTATTCGATCAAGGCGCTCCTGATTTCGCCGATCCTGGTGGAATACGCCGGCAATCTGTTTCGCGCGGTGGTTCTATCGAGCGGGGCTTACCACCGTCGTGCTTCTCTACGGCTGGAGTATGCAGAGTACTGGGAAGAAGCATCCGCGATCGCGTTGCTTACGCCGCTTGGATACATCATGGTACTGTTCGCCATGCGGCTCGCCCCGGTTAGCCATGTGGCACCCATGCGCGAGATGTCGATGCTGATTGGCATGTACTTCGGAGCCAGGTTCCTCAACGAGGGGCAATTGCGCCGCCGGCTGATCGGCTCGGCTTGCATTGTCGGCGGCGTGGCAGCATTGGCATTCGGCTGACCCGGCGAATTTATTTGCAATTAACACGTACTGGATAGGCTTGAGGTTTGATTGTGAATGCGTCGGAAATCGCTGTCGCCGCACTGAAATGCACGCCCGGCGAGCTCGAGATCACCTGGCAGAATTCGTCTTATAGCGTCTACAGTTCGGTATGGCTGCGGGACAACGACCCCGTTCACCGCGATCCTCTTACTGGACAGCGCCGGGTGAGCTTGCTTGATTTCCCACGTACCCCGGAACTCCAGACCGCGGAGCCGCAGCCGGCCGGCCACATCACTCTGCGCTGGGACGACGGCAAAACCAGCGTTTTTCCAGTTACCTGGTTGCAAGCGTTTGACCGCAGCCTGCGTATCGGCGCACGGCCCACTCGCCTGCCCTGGATGGGGCAGCCTGCCGAGGCCTTTGCCTGGTGCGATTACTCGGAATGGATCGCAAACGCGGCAAGTCGCGAAGGCTGGCTCTACTACGTAGGCCGCGACGGATTGGCTTTCTTGCGCGACGTACCGATCGAAGAGGGCGCCGGAAAAGCGGCCCTTTTGCGCATTGCCGCATCCCTCAGCCTTGCGAGCGAAATCAATGACAACCGCCTCTTCGATATCCGCAGCCTTCCCGAAACGAGCAATAACGGTTACATAACCTCACCGCCGACGGTTTACACAGACCAGCCTTATCGTAATCCTGTACCCGGTTTCCAGTTGCTGCGTTGTCTCTCCGCAGCCGGCCAGGGAGGCGAAACCATCTTTGTCGATGGAATGGCCATTGCCGAGGGCCTGCGCGCCCGCGGTCCCGACGCCTTCACCACGCTGTCGCAGATTCCCGTTCCCTATCATTTTGAAGACGCCGGGGTAGAACTCGTCACCGAACGCACCATGCTCGAAGTCGATCCTCAGGGACAGTTCCGCGCCATCTGCTACGACGATCGCTCGATTGCGCCGCTTACCTACAAAGGCCCGCACCTCAAAAAGTATTACGCGGCCTATCGTCAGCTTGCCGAGCTGCTCCACGAACCAGCGCGATCGGTGGCCTGCCGCCTGCAGCCGGGCGATCTTGTGCTCTTCGACAACAGCCGCATCCTTCATAGCCACTCCATCGGAGCCAGCCACTTCCAGGGCTGTTCCATAGATGCGGACGGCCTCCATAGCGCGCTTGCTGTGCTCTCACGCAAACTGCGCGATGGAAACTCACTCGAATCATGAGTGCGCAGCATATACTTTTGTCGGGATGCAGAACCAGGACTCAGTTGCCGCTGACGCGCCGTCGACCGCACCAGGTAAATCGAATAGCGGCCCCTCGCTTCTACTGCGCGGCCTGCGCAAATCCTTTGCAGATGTAGTGGCAGTGGATGGTCTCGACCTTGAAGTTACTCGTGGAGAATGTTTCGGGTTGTTGGGACCGAACGGGGCGGGGAAGACCACGACCATGGAGATCTGCGAGGGGCTAACCGCACCCGATGAAGGGACCGTCGAGCTGCTGGGTCTTTATTGGGCCACCGGCGAAGACCGGCTGCGCCAGCGGATCGGCATTCAGCTGCAGGAGACGCAGTTTCCCGAAAAGCTGACAGTAGACGAGACATTGCGCCTGTTCCGAAGCTTCTTTCGTCAGGGCATTTCCATAGAGGAGTCGATCCGGACTGCGCAGCTGGAGGAGAAGCGCCACGCACGCGTGGGAACGCTCTCCGGCGGCCAGAAGCAACGGCTGGCCATGGCCTGCGCACTGGTGGGCGATCCTGAGCTGCTGTTCCTCGACGAGCCGACCACCGGGCTGGATCCGCAGGCCCGCCGTCACCTGTGGGACTTGGTGGATGGCCTGAAGCAGGCCGGGCGCACCATCATCCTCACCACGCACTACATGGATGAGGCTGAGCGGCTGTGCGATCGGGTAGCGATTATGGATCAAGGACGGATCATCGCTCTCGACAGTCCGGAACGGCTGATCGCCTCGATCGGCGGAGAGCACATCGTGGAGTTCGCCATCACCGGCAACGACAGCGTGGTGGATGAGACCCTGACCGGGATCGCCGGCGTCCGATCGCACCGCGTGGATGCGGGGGTACACCAGCTTTCGGTGCGCGAATTGCATTCTACGGTGCCGCGCATTTTCGACGCGCTTGCCGCCCAGGGGTTGCACCTGAGTGAGTTTCGCACTCACTCAGCCACGCTGGAAGACGTGTTCGTAGGGCTTACGGGAAGGAATTTGCGCGATGAGTAAGCTCGAGCAGAGCAGTCTCTATCAATTGACGATGGTGCGCTTTCGGCTACTCCTGCGCGAGCCGGAGGCGATCTTCTGGATCTTCGTTTTCCCCGTCCTGCTGGCGGCGGGGCTCGGGATTGCCTTTCGCAATCGCTCACCAGATGTGTTGCCGGTAGGGGCGACCACGGTACAGCTCACACAGGCACTGGCCGCCGATAAGGGGCTGACGGTAACCACGATGAGCGAGGCGCAAGGGACTCGGGCGTTGGCGACGGGCAACATTCTGCTGCTCGCCATCCAGATGCCGGACGGGGTATCGTACAAATTCGACGAGACGAATCCCGATGCGCGGACGGCACGCATGATAGGTGACCGCGCGATACAAACAGCAGCCGGGCGACGCGAGGCCGTTCCCGTCCGGAATCAGCTCGTGCGTGAGACCGGGTCGCGGTACATCGATTTCCTGGTTCCCGGCCTGCTGGGCATGAATCTGATGGGATCCGGGATCTGGGGAATCGGGTTTTCAATTGTAGAGTCCCGGCAAAAGAAACTGCTCAAGCGCCTGGTGGCATCACCCATGCCGCGCTGGCAGTACCTGGCATCCTACCTGTTGTCGCGGCTTTCTATGCTGGTCATCGAAGTGATAGGCTTCCTGGGATTTGCGAGGCTCGTATTTGGAGTGCCGTTCCGCGGCTCTTTTTGGCAGTTAGGCTGGTTGTGCGTGCTCACTTCTTTGGCCTTTTCCGCATTAGGCCTTCTCGTCGCCTCACGTGCCAGGACGATGGAGAGCGCTTCGGGACTGATGAACCTGGTCATGCTTCCGATGTGGATCTTGTCCGGTGTGTTCTTTTCGGCCACCCGCTTTCCGGCGGTGATTCAACCCGTGGTACGAGCTCTTCCCCTGACAGCGGCGATCGACGCACTGCGCGGGAATATGCTGCAGGGGATGAACCTTGGCCAACTGACAACGCAGATGGCGATATTGCTCGCCTGGCTGGTGATGTCGTTTGCCATCGCCCTACGTCTCTTTCGCTGGAGATAACCTTGAAGCGGCTTAAAGCCACGGATGTAGTCGTCATCGGTAGCGGTTGGAGCGGTCTGGTCATGGCGAAAGAAGTGACCAGGCGCACCGCTTTGCAGGTGATCGTTCTGGAGCGTGGTCCGGCGCGCAACATTTCTCAGTACGCGGACGGCATGGACGAAATCAACACCCGCCGTGTCGGCCTGCTGCAAAATCCAGCCGAACAAACCATCACCCATCGGCACTCTCTCAAGGATCGTGCCGCGCCCATACGGCAATACGGCTCCTTTACGCCCGGCACCGGAACCGGAGGCACCTCCGAACACTGGGGCGGTATTGCCGACCGTTATCTTCCCGATGTTTTTACTCTTTCTTCACATCTACGAGAAAAGTTTGGTCCGTCTCGCATGTCGCCAGATTGGACGATTCAGGATTGGGGCATCACCTACGACGAGTTTGAGAATGACTACTGGCGTGCCGAGCAATTGATGGGCATCAGCGGCAAAGCCGGTAACTTGCGCGGCCAACCGCAGGAAGGCGGCAACCTCTTTGAGGGGCCTCGCCAGCATGAGTACCCCACCCCGCCCTTAACTCCGACTTACACCATGGGGTTCTTCCACAAGGCAGCCACGCAACTGGGCTATCATCCTTTTCCTTTGCCTGCTGCTAACCTGAGCCAGGGCTACACCAATCCCGACAACGTATCTCGGCCTGGGTGTGTCTTCTGTGGCTACTGCCCGACCCATGGCTGCATGATCGGCGCCAAGGCGCAACCGACAAACACCATCATGCCGGTGCTGAGCACGCGGAATAACTTTGTCCTCCGCAACAACTGCTGGGTGCGGAAGATTGTACATCGCAATGGAAGAGCCGAAGGCGTGATGTACATGGATGAGAACGGCGAGGAGACGTTTCAACCCGCCGAGGTAGTCGTGCTTTCTGCATGGACCCCGAACAGCGTGCGGCTCCTGCTTCTGTCTGGCATCGGCGATCCATACGATCCGGTAACAGCCAAAGGTACGTTAGGCAAGAACCTCACCCACCAGGTAACCAGCGGGGCAATGGGAATGCTCGTATTCAAGGAACGCCTGAACCTGTTCATGGGATCGGGGGCCGTGGGCTATGGCATTGCCGATCTGGATGGAGATCTCAAGCAGGAGGTTCCCGAGAACATTCTGCGTGGAGGAGCCTTCCTGCGAGGCGCAGCAACTGGCGAAGGCCCCGCCGGGTCGTTCGGCCGGATACCGAAGGGCGCAGCCCCGCGCAATTGGGGGGCGGCTTGGAAGAAAGCTTCGATTGACCATTGGGACAGAATCGGGCCGGGCGTGGAGATGAGAGGCGACCACTTTGCCTACCGGCAGAACTTCATGGATCTGGATCCCACGTATACCGACAAGTGGGGGGATCCGCTTTTAAGAATGACTCTGGATTGGACCGGCTACGAGATGCGCCAGATGGCTTTTGGAGCACGCGTGGCCACGCAAATCCTGGAGACGATCGCGCAGGTTTCCGGGGCCACCGTGGTCAAGGTAGAGCGTCCGGCCGCTTTTCATCATTACAACGCCGCCCAATACTCCACAACGCATATTCAGGGCGGAGCGATCATGGGAGCGTCTGCCGAGCAAAGCGTCGTCAACTCCTGGCTTCAACATTGGAAGGTGCCGAATCTTTTTGTGGTTGGTTCGTCGTCTTTTCCGCAAAATTCTTCTGCCAATCCAACGCTGACGATCGTTGCCGTCAGTCACCGGGCAGCGGATGGATTGATCGATCGTTATCTGAAAAAGCCGGGTCCGTTAGCTTAGGAGGGAACTGTGAGAAGGCGCGAATTCATTCTCGTTCCGGCAAAGGCATTGAGTGGTGTGGTGCTGTCTTCGCTTCTGGGAGAGTTGATTCCCGCGGCTGCGCAAGACACGGTTAAGGTGGGTCTGCGATTCTTCACGGCGGCGGAAGCGAAGGTGGTTCAGGCGGCTTGTGAGCGTATTTTCCCCAGTGACGAAAATGGTCCGGGGGCAAGCGAAGCGGGCGTGGTCATTTATATTGATCGTCAACTCGCGAGCCCTTACGGTAAAGATAAGTGTCGCTACACCAAAGGCCCGTGGATAGAATCGGTACCCGAGCATGGCTATCAGGGCAAGGAAACGCCGCAGCAAATTTATCGCGCCGGGATCGGTTTGTTAGGGAATGATTTTGCTGCCGTGCCGCCAGACCAGCAGGATCTGCGTCTTGAAAAAATTCAGGACTCGCACTTTTTTCTGCTGCTGCGAGCCCACACGATAGAGGGCATGTTTTGCGATCCGCTGCATGGCGGCAACATCGGGATGGTTGGTTGGAAAATGATTGGCTTTCCGGGACCGCGCATGAGTTATCGCTACGAAATCGACAAGTACTACGGCAAGGCCTTCAGCCCAGCCCCAAAAAGCCTGGAGCAGATTCTCCGCCACCCCGTGAAGGCGGTAGAGGACGAAGGAAGGCTAGCTAGTCCCGTAGGGACGGCTGAACTTAGCCCAGGACGTTAGTCCTGGGTACATCATGCAACATGATTGAGTCCCGCAGGGACGGCTGAAGTTGTCCAGGATTGCGTCCGCGGCCTGTTTCCAGCCGTCCCTGCGGGACTTAGTTTGGAAATAGTCCTGTTGGCTGCACCAGTTAAACCGCGCCCTTGGTGAAGACCGCCCGTCGGACGCTCCTAGAACGAGAACCTCGCTACAAATTGGAGCTGTCGCATACCCGCAAAGGTACCGCCGAGGATATCGGTTGATCTGGCCGTTCCCCGCGCAATCGACGCAGGTGTTGCTGGGATTGGCCAGGTTGACATGGTTGAAAGCATTCTGTGCCTGCACTTCAAGCTTCATCGATAAACTCTCGTACAGGTTAAACACCTTGCTGAGGGCGAGGTCCGTGGTAAAGAGCCCAGGTCCCCAGAAGCCGTTGTAGGGGATATTGCCGAATTGTTCAATCTGGGGCCGTTGGTAGGGACCGCTGATTTGCCCATTCGCCGTTAGAGGCGCAACCGGAGTAAACATAAGTTGCGGAGTGAGTCGCGGTATTCAGGGAGCTGGCGCTCAGCGTCTGAGGCTGTGAAGCAGATTCGGCCGGCAGGGCCCGTTGTCCCTATCCGATCCGCACTCTCCGTAGGAAGGAGTGAAAGGAAGTCCGCTGGCTAAGTGGAGGTTTCGCATTCAACGCCAGGCCACCGATGACCTCATTTGCCCATCCAGGAAGGCTGGAGCCGAACTGTTGCCCGCGCCCGATCGGAATGGCATAGTTTCCAAAGAGCTTAAAGTCGTTGGTGCGGTTAAAGTCGAAGTGGCCCCCAGTTTGCGTGTGGGTCGATTTGAAAGTAGCCGCCATTCGCTACTCCGATAGCGTTTGAGAACACGTAGCTTGAATTCATCTGCAGTCCACGCGAGAAGCGTTTTTCGAACGTGGCCTGCAACGAGTTGTAGTGGGCATTGGCCTCATTTGCGTAGTAACCGATGTAGACCGGGACCGCACGTAACCAACTTGGCGAAGAAGACGGAGCGCTGGCATTGGCTCAAGGCCTTCGGCAAAGCCGGTGATGGTGTAGTCGTTCCAGTTGATGCCGCCCCAGGTAGAGTTAGGGATGGAGTGAGTCGATTTGTTGCCAACGTAAGCGAGGCTGAAGCTGTCGTTGCGCTCGAGCTGCTGCTGAAGAGTGAGGTTCCATCCGTCGACTTCCGGAATTCTCATCCTTATCCGGCCGCGAAGTCGGATAGATTGCCGGCAGGGAGTGGTAGTTGACCATTCGCGGGAATGTTGTACTGATTGTTCGGAGCCGTAGGTCCGGTGGCGATGTTGTAGACGCTTCCATCCAGGTTGCGGGCAGCGTCATAGATTTCGCCATCAAGCTGGCCCAATCCCTGGTTCTGCAGAACCGGAATCGTCTGGGTTACTAACTGGCCGAAGATGTCTCCGAAAAATCCTGGATCGAACGCGCGCCCGTACCCGCCGCGAATCACTGTCCTGGGCATCACCTGGTAAGCAAACCCGACCCGCGGTGCGATAAAGGTCCAGTTATTTTGAATGTTGAGGTTGAGCCCGATGTTTCCATAGCCGGCGACGCGAATGGTGTTGGTGTTCGAGTCGTAGAATCCGCCCATTCCTTTGCCGTTGACAGCCTCAGGAAAGTAGATCTCCCAGCGCGCTCCAAGATTGAGTGTAAGTTTAGGAGAAACCTTCCAGTTGTCCTGAACATAGAAGAAGGGGCGGTATTGGTGCTCAGTCGCGGTCGTGGATGTGCTGAAATAGCGCGATATGGTCGAGACATCTCCGAAGAGGAAAGACGCTATGCCCAAGCCGCCCGGGGTTGAACCCGAGGCCGTCGCAGTGCGCTCATCGGCAAACTGCAGTTGGCCGGTGCGGTTCACATCGCTGGGAATGCGCAATTCCTGCAGACGACGAATCTCGGCCCCGAATTTGACTGAGTGGCGGCCAATGTCGCGTGTCCAGTCATTGACGACGGCGTACTCCTGCTCGGTTTGGTTAAGCGGACAGTTGCAATGATTGGTGCCATTATTTCAAGAGCCAAAGTTGGGAAGTTTCACCGACTTTGCCTCCACCGTCGCCAATCTCAACCGCGGATGCGCCCCCTGATCCAGGCGCACCGGTATTCAAGCCCACCCATCCAAGGTTTGTCATAAGCGGCGTCGTGCCGTCGTACTTTGCCTCTACGAAGGCGTAGCGAAAGTAGGAGAATCGAACATCGGTAACCAGCTTAGGAGATACGACAATATCGGTGCCGGCTGCCAGGCTGTGGTTGCCCCCAGTCTCACTACCTGCCCAGCCACCCACACCGAAACCGTAGCCGCCGGCCGCGCCAAAAGACAGCGGGAGAACTCTGATCTGGAACCCAGATATCCGTAGCGCCCGAAGATGTGTATGGTTGGCCTTAATTGATAGTCTATGCGCGTGTCGGCCTGGTTGAAGTTGTACGACTCCGAAACCGCTGGCGACAAAGTTGTTTTGCACCCCCGGCAAACTCGGAGCAGGGATGATCTTGAGTAGGTTGATAGCTTGGGGCGAGACACGTGCGTTTCGGAATCTGGTTATTAACAAAAGGTATCCGGTCTACGCCGGTCGCGGCGCCATCAGCATTCACTGCTCCGCTCGCCGGATCATAAGCCTGCCCCTGGCCGTTCTGGTAGGTATTCGCTCAGGTCGCAATTACTTCCTGCCGTTCCCGTGCAGGTGCTATGTACTTCAGCCGTGGGCACGGTGAGCTTGAAGGAGTTTCCGACCTTCTGGCGCGTCCCCTGGTAGTCCGCGAAAAAGAAGAGCTTGTCCCGCTTGATAGGACCGCCACCGTTCCTCCGAAGACGTTGGATAGAGTGTTCGGTATATCTGGACCGACCGGGTTGTTGCCAGGATACTGGGTAAATGGGTCGCGCGCCTGTTGCGCGTCGCTGTGCCGGTAATCGTAAACAGAACCATGGAAGATATTCGTGCCCGATTTCGTCTGCATCACCGTCACGCCCGCGACGGCGGCGCCGAACTCGGCGTCATAGTTCTGATTGATGAACTTCAGTTCCTGAATCGAGTCCAGCGGCGGGTTAACGACGATTTCCCCAATAAACCCATCTTTGTCGTTGGCTCCATCCAGCACAAAGCCGGCGGAAAAAGGTGATTGGCCATTCGAGGAAATGGGAATGGACCGCTGCGGATCCTCAGCGTTGGCATTCGAAAATGTAGAAGCAGTGGTAGCCGGCGCCAGCAAGACCAGGCTGGTCGTATTTCGTATCAGGTTCGGTGTTTCCTCCAGCGTAAGCGTATCGAGCGTGGTGGAGACATCGGCGCGGTCCGTTTTTAACTGCGGAGCCTCAGCCGTGACCTCGACTGTCTGCGAAGCTGTTCCCGGCTTCAACTGGAAATTTACCTGCGCGGAACTATCGGCAAAAACCGCGATGACATCCGACTCAACCGTGGCAAACCCAGGGGCCTCAATCTTGAACTTGTAGTGATCTGGAATGAGGTCGTGGACCAGGTACTCGCCCGAAGCTGTGCTTGTGACAATCCTGGTTGTGCCTTTATCTGTGTCAGTGATGGTGATGGAAGCGCCAGGCACAGCCGCTCCACTGGAGTCGGTAATCACACCATTGACCGAGCCAAAGATAGCTTGCGCCAGCGTGCGCGAGGGAACCAGCGCCATAAGGGCACTCAGTAACAGCGACAGTACGTACCACGTGGCTTCTAGCAGCAGGCTTGGCGGTTATCGATGAAACAGAAACGAGCGTCATGAAGATACTCCTCCGAATCGGCTTCTCTGCAGCATCTTGGGCACATGCTGTCAGTCCCCGAATGGAACAACCTTCGATCTGGACCTATCGTTCGAGTCAGATACACAGCGTCTGCAGACGGGAGTTGTAATCGGGTAGAACTCTAGGCACTGGATGCACGACGCGAATCCGCCTAAAGTATGACTCTGCACAAAAAAGTTACAGGCGAAGGAGTTGCCGCCAGCGGCAGGTCTCGTCGCGCGTTGCCAGGATGGTACACTCCTTCCTCAAGAATCTTGGGCGTCTGGTTAGGGCGATGTAATGTCTGGTTATCCGAAGCAATCACAGAAAATCCTGTTGCTATCGGAGCCGGCGGTTGGAAATCCGGTGTTGGTTGTTTCTGGCTGCTTTGTTTGCCGCGCAACCCGACTTGTTGCGTTCACGACGCCGCGACCGCGAAGGCTGCAGCTGCTGCGGTTGAGCAATACACACGGCGCATCTGGCGCGTGCAGGATGGTTTTCCGGAAGATACGGTGCAGGCGATTCAGCAATCGCCGGATGGATATCTCTGGATAGGTACGACCGGCGGATTGGTGCGGTTCGACGGGTCGCACTTCCTTCTTTACGACCACGCCACAACTCCGGCTCTGGCCGACAACAGCGTCTTTTGCATACTGAGCGCTCGCGATGGGAGCTTGTGGATCGGCACCGATGGCGGGGGCCTGGTCCATTTCAAGGATGGAGATCTTCCGCGCCTATACCCAAACCGCGGGTTTAACCAACGGCTTCGTACGCAGCCTGATGGAGGATGATCAGGGCCGCATCTGGATCGGCACCGACAACGGTCTCTTCCAGATGAATCGAGGACAAATTGCGGCAGGTGGACACCTCTCACTATGCTTCCTGCTTTTGCCGTGCATTCGATCATCGAGGACCGGGAGCACCGGATATGGGTGGGCGGCTCGGACCTGCTGGTGTTTGACCAGGCCGGTGTAAGCGAGAAGCAGTTGCCGGGCAGAGACAGCGAGAACCGGGTGAAGTCGATGGTGAGAGCGGAGAATGGAAAATCTGGGTGGGACGGTAGGCGGTCTCGACCGGCTGGTCGAAGGAAGTTTGAGCCGGTACCCCAGATCAAAGGAACCGTGCGCACTCTCCGCCAGACAAGCGACGGGACACTCTGGATTGGCACTATCGGGCATGGCCTTTATCGCTACGTCGAACGGCGGTTTTCTCGCCTGACCAGCGTCGACCTGCTGCCCAGCAATACGATCCTCAGCATTTTTGAAGACGCAGAGCAGCAAGTCTGGGTCGGCACCCAGGAAGGCATGGTGCGCTTGAGCAAGACACCGGTGAGCGTGCTGCCGTTGCCTGGAGATTCCGATTCTGACGTCGGCACTATTTCCGCCGACACCAACGGAACCATATGGGCGGTATCGTCAGGTGTCTTCGTCATTCGCGACGGCGTGGCTCGGCCCTACAAGTTTCCTAACTTACCCGACGTGCCTATCCGGAATGTCTTCCGCGATCGCTCAGGCGATCTTTGGATCGGCACTGACGGCAGCGGAGTCTACCGTCTTACCACGGCAGCGTCATTCATTACACCGCGCCTTCAAGATTGACCAATAACTTTGCGCGCGCCTTCCTGCAAAGCCGGGACGGCGCGATGTGGATAGCTACCGATGAGGGAGTGAGCCGCATCGCGGGCGACGGATACGCAGAACTACCAGGTACGGCAATGGACTGGCCTACTTCAGCACGCGCGCGTTGGTCGAGGACAGGAGCACGGCGATATTTGGATCGGCACGGATCACGGTCTCAGCCACCTGCATGCGGGCGCCTTTGTGCATGACGCGGCCACGGAGGCGCTGGCAGAGGAGAAAGTCTGGTCGATCCTTGAAGACAGCGAGGGCGCTCTGTGGTTTGGCACTCGAAGCCATGGATTATTTCGCTACCAGGACGGAAAGATCACGACGTTTACGACCGCCCAGGGCCTGGCGACGAACAGCATCTATCAACTGCTCGACGATCATCACGGATCTTTGTGGTTAAGTGGTCCTACGACCATTTCTTCTTTTCCGTTCCCCACGCAAGAGCCGGACGTGGGGGAGATGCACCTTAAGGTGAATGTCTACGAGCTTCCGTATGACACCGATCCCAGCGCAGATGTACGGCGGCCGTCAACCCGCCGGCTGCGTAGGCCTCGACGGCGGCCTGTGGTTCGCCAGCAGCCGCGGAGCAGTGCGCGTTCTGCCTCAACCGCAGCGCCCCATGTGGCGCCGCCACGGGCGCTGCTCACGGGAATCAAGGCGGATGGCCGGGAGTTGCCGCTCGCTTCCTCACTGGTTTTTCCGGCATCGCTATCGCGCCTGGAAATCTCCTTTGCGCCACTGCTGCTGCGGTCGCAGGAAGACGTGCGCTTCCGCTACCGGCTGGAAGATTTTGACCAGGATTGGATTTACGCCGGAACCAACCGGGTCGCCAGCTATACCAACCTGCCCGCAGGGCAAGTATCAATTCCGCGTGGTGGCGTTTGAAGTAAACAATCCGGCGTCGGTGTCAGAAGCTGTCATTCGTTTTGCAGAAGAAACCGCACTTCTATGACACGTGGTGGTTCGTGAGCCTCTGCCTGCTGGCGGCGGGCGCTGCTGATCCTGGCCATTTACCAGTCGCGTATCCGCTCCTTACGGCTGCGCTTCAAAGCGGTTCTCGAAGAGCGCAACCGCCTGGCGCGAGAAATGCATGACACCGTGATCCAGGGGTGCACCAGCATCTCGGCGCTGCTGGAGGCGATCTCCAGTTTGCGGCGTGAAAATCTCGCCTTGCAGGAAAATCTTCTCGACCATGCGCGCATGCAGGTTCGCTCCACCATCGACGAGGCGCGGCAGGCAGTGTGGAACCTGCGCCACAAAGAGGATTCGGTGGCTGACCTGGGGAGCTCGGCCGCTGCCATTGCCGCACGCACCAGTGAGGAATTTGGGATCGCGGTTCACTGCACGGAGGAGGGCCGGCCCTTTAGCGTGCGCGGCTCGCTGGCCCGCGAGCTGCTGATGGTCATACGAGAGGCGGTCTACAACGGCGCATTGCACGGGCATCCGCGACGCATACAGATCAAATTGGTCTACACCCGGGATGAGCTCGACAGTAGTGTCCACGACGATGGGTGCGGGTTTGATCCCAGCGGCGCGAAAGGCCGAGGGGGCGCAACACTACGGAATCGAAGGGATGCGTGAACGGGTGGAACGCATGGGCGGGCGCATGAGCATCGTCAGCACTCCGGAGCGAGGGACGACGGTCTCGTTCAGCGTACGGCGAGCTCATCTCCAATCCCCGGCTGCCGAGGACAGCATTCCGATATGAGTGATGAACAGAAGATTAAAATTCTCATTTGCGACGATCACCCGATCATGCGCTTCGGCATTGCCGCCATCATTCAGTCTCAGCCTAATATGACGGTAGCCGGGCAAGCGGGAACTGCAGAGGAAGCGATACGCCTGTTCTGGGAGCATCAGGCCGGACATCACTCTCATGGATCTCAGGCTCCCGGATAAGAGTGGAGTGGATGTGATCCGCTCCGTCCGCAGGTCTGCTCCGCAGGCGCGGTTCATCGTGCTCACGACCTACGAGGGTGATGAGGATATCCACCAGGCCCTGGAAGCCGGCGCCATGGGATATCTCATCAAGGGCATGCCGCATGAAGTATTAATGGAAGCTTTACGGAAGGTGCACGCAGGCCGGAATTTCCTGCCTCCACCGGTCGCGCGCGCTCTGGCCTCACGTATGCCCGATGGCGAGCTCAGTACCCGCGAGCGCGAAGTGCTCTCGCTGCTGGTGCGCGGTAAAAGCAACCGGGAGATCGCGGACGAGTTGTCGATCAAGGAGGCGACCGTCAAGTCGCATGTGAGCGTAATCCTCATGCGCCTGAACGTGACCGACCGTACCCAGGCCGTGGTCGCGGCTTTGCAGCGCGGCCTGGCTCATCTCTGGTTTACCAAGCCGGTGTACGATGGCTCACATGTCTCTCGCCAACAAAGTAGCCATCGTTACTGGCGGCAACAGCGGTATCGGCAAAGCCGTTGCCCTCGAGCTCGCAAAACAGGGTGCGAACCTGGTGATCGATTACGTCTCCCATCCTGATGCGGCGGAAGCCGTCGAAGCACAGATCACCGCTTTAGGCGCACAGGTGATTGGTGTGCAGGCGGACGTCAGCAAGCTGGACGATCTGCAGCGTCTTTTTGCCGCGGCCGTCGATAAGTTCGGTCACGTCGACATCCTGGTGAACAATGCCGGGGTGGAGACGCGCACTTCGATACTGGACACCACCGAAGCCCAGTACGATAAGGTGTTGGACATTAACCTGAAGAGCGCATTTTTTGGCACGCAGCTGGCGGCCAAGCAGATGATCAAGCAGGGCGGAGGGGGCCGAATCATCAACATGACTTCGATCCACGAAGATTGGCCCATGCCGGGTAACACCGCTTATTGCCTCTCCAAAGGCGGCATGCGCATGTTGACGCGCACGGCGGCAACGGAACTCGCCGCCCACAACATTCTTGTCGTAGGTGTGGCGCCGGGGGCGGTTGCGACCCCCATCAATCTCTCCACCATGACCGATCCGGCGCTACTGCAGAAGTTGAATGCCGCCATTCCGCTGGGCCGCATGGCGAAGCCGGAAGAAATAGCCAGCGTCGTTGCTTTCCTCGCTGGAGACGGGGCCAGCTATATCACCGCAACCACCATCATCACGGACGGCGGTATGATGCAGAGCAGCCCCGGCTTGTAAGGGAGGTATGCCGATGATCGCCCTCCTGCGTGTAGGTTTGCTAGCGCTGGCGACGACCACCACCCTAGCAGTCGATCTTGATGGACGTCCGGTAACGCAACTGGCGCCCCCGGGGTCGCGGGCCGTCGTTCTTTTCTTCGCGGCATCGGATTGCCCCGTCTCTAATCGCTACATCCCCGAGATACAGCGATTGACCAGGGAGTTCGAACCGGGCGGGGTTCGGGTCTGGTTTGTCTATCCGAATCCGGGTGATACCGCCAAGGTTGTTCGCGCTCACGACCAGGAGTTTTCCATCACCGCGCAGACGGCATTAGACAACAAGCAGAGTCTGACGCAGATGGCGCATGCCACCACCACCCCGGAGGCCGCGGTGTTTGTTCCCCGAGGGTGGGGGACTGCGCGAGGTATACCGGGGGCGGATCGATGACCGGTACCTGGCCCTGGGAACGGAGCGGCCACAGGCCACGCGCCATGACCTCGAAGAGGCCATCCGCGCCGTGCTTGCTGGAAAGCCTGTACCGCAGCCTGGGGGTCCGCCCGTTGGCTGCTCGATTGTGACGCTGCAACCATGAAGAGTGTGGCGTTGGGTCCTGTGGTTGATCCTGGCAGGCGAGGTTGCCGCGACAGCGCAAAACTCCACCGTCACCTGGTCGCACCAGATTGCGCCGCTGGTTTACAACAACTGCACCACTTGTCACCATCCTGGCGGTGCGGGCCCGTTCAGCCTTCTCACCTATGAGGATGCAAAGCGCTGGGGTAAGCAGATGGCTGTGGTGACCTCGTCTCGTTATATGCCGCCCTGGCTCCCTGAGCAGGGCTATGGAGATTTCGCCGACGAGCGAAGACTCACCAGCGACGAGATAGCGCTGATCGCCAAGTGGGTGCAGGCCGGCATGCCGCAAGGCGATGCGTCCGCGGCGCCCCCGGCGCCTAAATACAGCGAGACCTGGCAGTACGGCAAACCCGATCTGATCCTGACAGTGGAACGCCCGTTTACCTTGCCGGCCTCGGGAACGGATGTGTTTCGCAACTTCGTGTTGCCTTATCCGCTCAAGCAGACGCACTACATTCGCGCTATGGAGATCCGCCCAGCCGTGCCGCGCATCGTCCACCACGCAAACATCCTCATCGATCGCACCGCTTCTTTTCGCCGCGCGCACCCGGCGCAGTGGAAAGACGGTGTTCCCGGGATGGAGCTCGAGGTGGATACGGGCAACGACTTTGATCCCGATAGTAATTTTCTGTTCTGGAAGCCGGACACGCCGGTGCTGGTGGAACCGGAGGGCATGCCGTGGAGACTCGATCCGGGCAATGACGTGATTCTCAATATGCACCTCAAGCCATCGGGCAAGCCGGAGACAGCGTCGGCGGAAATCGGCCTTTACTTCACCGATCAACCGCCGTCGAAACAACCCATGTTGTTGCAGCTGGAGCACGACGCTGCGCTGGACATTCCGGCTGGCGACCGCAGCTTTGTGGTGGAGGATTCTCTCCGGCTCCCGGTCGATGTAGAGGTTCTCGGGATCTATCCGCATGCGCATTACCTGGCCAAGCGGATGGAGGCTTGGGCGACGCTGCCCGATCAACAGAAGAAATGGCTGATCCTTATTCCCAGTTGGGATATTGACCGGCAATCTGTTTACCGCTATCGGCGCCCGATGTTTTTGCCCAAGGGCTCGGTGGTGCACATGCGCTACGTCTACGACAACTCCTCCGCTAACGAGCACAACCCGCATTCGCCTCCGGTGCGGGTGAAAGCAGGGAATCGCTCTGAGGACGAGATGGCGCATCTTTGGCTGCAGGTGTTGCCGGTCAATGTGCCTGCAGGCTCGCCCGATCCGAGACTGTTGCTTGAGGAAGCGTGGATGCGGAACTGGCTGACTAAAGATCCCGGCGATATCATCCCGCTCTATAACCTTGCCTCGGCTCTGGCAGCCGAAGGCAAATATCCGGAGGCTATCGCGATCTACCGGCATGCGCTGGTGTTGCATCCTGGGGAGGAAAGGACGCTGAATGAACTCGGCGCCACGCTCGAGAACTCCGGAGACTGGCAGCAGGCGCAGAAGATGTTTTTGCAGGATATTGTGGCCCATCCGGGGACATGTAACGCTCGCTTCAACCTGGCGCGTTCTGACCTGAAGCACGATCAGGCGAGCGAAGCGGAGCAGCAGTTTCGCACCATGCTGGCGCAGTGTCCGGCCGACGCGACCATACACAGCGGGCTGGGCGCGGCTCTGGACAGTGAAGGCCACTCGGAGGCCGCGGAAGCCGAATTTCGCGCTGCCCTGCAGATCGATCCCCACGATTTCACCGCTCTCTATAACCTGGGAGGTTTGGCCCTTCAAGCCGGTCAACCCCAACAGGCCGCGGACCTGTTGCAAGGCGCCGTGGAGCAGCGACCCAAGGATGTGGATGCTCACCAACAACTCGCTGCCGCTTATGCATTGTCGGGACGCATGAGCGATGCGGTGGTGGAGCTGCGCGCGGCTCTCGCGTTGTCGCCGGCCAATCCTGACCTGCATGCGCAGTTATCGCAGGCGCTGGCCAGCATGGGGCAACTCGAACCGGCGATTGCGGAACGAAAGACAGCTCTTCATCTGCGGGCAAATGACGCCGATGACTGGAACAACCTGGGTGTGCTCGAGGCGAGGGCGGGCAGGATTGCGGAAGCGCGGGAGGATTTCCTCCGGGCTTTGCAACTCGTGCCCAATCATGCGCAAGCGCGAACCAATTTGCAGCGCTTGCCGCCCTCCTGAAACCCTATCTCCTTCGTATCGTGTGCGCAAATATGCGCGATAAGCGCGAAAAGAGAGATAAGTCCCCTTTTCAACCTCCGGCTGAGATTTGCGTATCCCATCGCAGACTTTGATTCGGATTGCCAGTGTTTCGTCGCGATCGTAGGAACTTTTTTTTAGCCAGACAGGGTGTGGCCAGGAACAAGAGTTCCTTGCGCCTGGGGTGAAAGGATTTGAAGACCCTGGTTAGTGGATCAAATCCGCCAGAGCTCGCCGGCCTAATTCTGCCGCAGGAGCCGCGGCCCGCCCGATGCCGGCGAACTCACCCGGCCCGACGTCACCGCAGCCGTTCAGCAGGTCTTATGAGAGCTTCCGCTTGCTGTCGAGCAGTTGGTCCAGTTTTTCATCCAAGGTGACGAAGTTCTCCGCCACCACGACCGGATAGTAGACAAAAACGTCCCGGGTCTGGCCGATCCGGTAGCTGCGGTCGGTCGCCTGATCCTCCCGTGCCGGAAAGCACGTTCTGGCAGCCCCATACGAAGCCATCGCGACGATGCGGTGACTCTTGCCGAGCTTCCGAACCTTATTTGGCAACGTTGCCAAATAAGTTGTTTGTTTCATGAAGATGCTCAAGGTGCTCAAGTAATTAATTTGAGCATCTTGCCTCGTTGACCGGAGGGTACTAATCCTCCGGAGGCGGCAAAGTCCACCACCAGGCACCAGATTTTCCGTCTTTGGAGCTACGAACGCCGATATCGAATTTGGCGCGGCGCAGGGTGGCGATGCAGACACCATCGCGCTCTGCGGCTATCTCGATGGAGCCCTGGGTCTGGCTGCCAGTTTGCAGGCAGTCGCGCAGCCATTGGGCGGCAAACTTGCGCTTGGGCAGACCGGCGCCAGTCGGACGGGCCGCGAAGAGATCCTCCGGGGTGAGGTTGCTGAGCCCCGTCCAGTGGAAATTGCCGCGTTCTCCAATCCAGTAATCGAGCGGCGGAGCCAGCGGCCCGAGGTTTGATTTGACGTGCAGCAGAGCGGTTTGGGCGGGTGCGTCGGGGGAGCTGCCGACGAGAAACTCGGTGCGGAGAGCGGCGGAGCAGTCAATGGATGCCCGACCTCGATGGACAGGCCTGCCGACGGGAGGTTTGGCGAGGTGGCGAATGAGGAGAATGCAGCAGCGGTGAAGCTCCGCCAGGCGGGCGAGACGATCGAGAAGAGGGCGCGTTTGCGAAGCGCGATGCGCCGGCGGAGTTGAGGCCTGGAGCCGGAAGGCTCGATTGCAGAAACGGTCGTTGGGCCGGTTGATGGCCATCTAGTCACCATTCTGTGGGGCAGCCTCCGCTTTCATTGACAGTTATGCCGCGCGTGGCCGAGCGCAACTCAACAACGGTTGCCTCCTTGCGGCCGGTTTGACATAAAAATCTTGTCTTATGGCCGACAGTAATACGCTCGGGAGCCGCCGTCCATGGTCCTGGGGAATTTGTGTGGAAGAGCGGGTAGTAAACTCCTGATTACTTCCTACTGTTCAAGAATAACTAACTAGTTAGCCCCGCTTTTGGGTAACTATCTGTCCGAACAGCCGGTTGTATGGCCACTTCTCGAGGACCTAGATCGATTCAGATAGCTCGATGAGTGCATTGGCCTGATTGGCGTCCAACCGAAGATCCTCTTTCTTACGCAGTTCTGCTAATGTCATTTCTCAGATCGGGTCGGCTTCCTTAGCCGCACGAAATTTGGATGAAACATGAGTAAAGAAAAATTTCCTGTCCCTCACACTTCGCGGCAGAACGCAAATGGATTGATCGCGCACCCCTATTCGCATGTTGGCGGGGGTGGTCCAGGGGTAGCCCGGAGACCCGGCAACATCGGAAATGGAGGCGATACTTCGGATTTCGTTCACGAGGCTCCGGCTTTACGCCACGCTGTACCGTTTTTCGAATTGTTTTCAGTGCGAAAAAAGAGGTTGTCCTCGGCGGGGAAAAAGTCATCGACAAAGACAAAGCCATCGACAAACAAGGATATAGAACTGTCATTTGTCGGAGATTGGCCCAGCGAATGGGAAAAACAGAAGAAGTCCGACACTGAAATACTAGATTCGGTGGGTGCAAACGGAGAGGACCGAAGAGGTCCCAACGAATGGTCGCCCAGCACAAATGATTTTCTGCGGTTCGCAAAAACCGGTCACAGAAGTGAAGATCCACAACCCGAAACCGTGACAGATCTGTCGGGTCTGCTTTATAAGATTGGAAAGCGCAAACCCGGGACCGTGAATCGCGTATATCTTTTTACGCATGCCGATGAAACATATCTCGGCCTGAGCGGTACTGTTAAACTGGACAGCCCTTATTTCACCGGGCAAGGGATAACAGATGACGACATTTTCGAGGCGAAAGAAGATAACAAATCGTTTAGGACGAAAAACATGACACAGGCACAGGGTTTCGCGGAGGACATCACACTTGCTCGTGTCCGAGACGCCTTCCAGAAGGACGCCCAAATCGTCATCTTTGCCTGCCACTTTGGGCTCAACCCGGCCTATATCGAAAAACTATCCAAGCTATTTGGTGTGAAAGTCAGAGGATTTACGAAGGCAATCGCCTACACCCTCTACACGTACGACGGCAGGCGGATCATCAATAGGACATACGGCTTTGATGAGGGAGACGCCTTGAAAAATAAAAACTCTCCTCGATATTCTACATTTCGCAAAATGATCGAATTCGCGGTGCCCTTGGACCCCAAACATTGAATGTAGCTGCCGGTGGCACTGAGTTTCGTGCTTACCGCCAACGTGATCTCTCCTGCCAGGATTTCGGATGAAAAGCGGACGGGCATAGGTATCATGTCCCCTTATCTTCCAAGTTGCCCGTTACTCGGACACTCGGACGGGTGGGACTCGAAGGCGGCAACGAAGGAGCGGGCTTTGCCCCGAACAGCTTCCCAACGAGGATCAGCAAGCACCTGCTCGGGATCAAGATTTTTCGGTGTTGCCTCGCAGTACTTATTCAACTCATCGCGTAACGCGATTGCGGCTTCGGCTTGCACTCGGGGAAGGACCGTACCATACTCTTCGATAAAGAGTTCGAGCAACGAATCATTCCAAATTGTATTGATAAGTTCTTCAGGCCGCTCCCAAGCGAAAGCGTCTGGAGCAAGCCATCTGTTGCGTTGATGCTCTGTGTCACCGAGGGCTCTGGCAGCATCAACGAGATTGGAAGTCCAGAGTTCCCGGGTGGGCGCCATAAGCAATCTTCTCACCCAGGGATCCACACCTCTATCGCCAGTTGGACCAGGAGTCGGTTTCGTCTGTCACTTTTCGTCGGCTTTTCGTCGCATTGTTTCATACTCGGACATCAGTCATCGCGGCTCAGAGTGCTGCCGATACCGGTCGTGTGTCTCGTTGAGACGATCCGGTGAACAAATTGACTCGATTTGCTTTCTTTTGTTTCTTTTGGATGGGCGTTCTGCTCTCCACCGTACATTTGCTGCACGGGCAGGCGGCCACCTACACCGGCTCAGCGGTTAATTTCGGCAATATCAACGTTTGCGCGGGAACCGGTACCACGCCGGCGCCCTGCAGCAAAATCATCAGTGTGAACTACAAGATCACCGAGGGCGGCCAATTCGGCACAGCCGCGGTGGTGACGTTGGGTGCGTTCGGCGGCGATTTCCACCCTGGGAACAGCACCTGCACCGGCAATTTGACGGCGGGAGCGACGTGCGTTGTGCAGGTGAAATTCGAGCCCAGGTCTCCCGGACTGCGCCTCGGCGCAGTCAACATCGTCGACGGGAGCGGGAACGTGGTGACGACGACGTTTATCCGCGGAGTGGGTATCGGGCCGCAAATGACCTTCGACGGAGGACTGCCCGCGCACTTAGTTGCCAACCATAACGCCAATATTCCTTGGGGCGGAGTAGCGGTCGATGGATACGGCCGTTTGTTCTTTACCAACGGAGCAGGCCCCCACGAAGCTGTGGCGCCCGCAGTGTACGAGTTATGGAACGGCCAGCTGTTCACAGTAGGTTCTGGATTTAATACTCCGCAGCAGGTGGCCATCGATGGGGCGGGGACTCTTTATGTCACCGACACGGGTACGAGGACGGTGATCGAGATCCCTGAGGGCTGCGCGGCCAGCAGCTGTCAGCGGACATTGGACGGCGGTTTCGCTGCGCCCTATGGCATCGCGGTGGACGGCGCGGGCAACCTGTACGTGACGGACGCAGGTATCGATCGTGTGCTGGAGCTGCCGCTCGGCTGCACCAGCAGCGCCTGCGAAATTCCCATTGGCAGCGGATGGAACGACCCCAACGCAGTTGCCCTGGATAGCGCCGGGAATGTGTTCGTTGTGGATCAGGGCCACCAACGCGTGGAGCGGGTGGCGGCGGGGGCCGCCGGACAGACCACCGTCGTGAGCGATTTGCCATTCTCCGCTGGGATCGCGGTCGACGCAGCAGGCGACCTGTTCGTCTCCGACTTTGGCAAGGCGCGGATATTCGAAGTGCCCGCTGGAGGCGGAGCGCAAAGAACGATCGCCAGCGGCCTTGATCAGCCTCAGGGAATCACACTGGATCATGCGGGCAATGTATTCTTTTCCCAATCCGGCAGCAACGATGGGATCAGCGCAATTTACCGCGCCGCGGTTCCCATCACAAAGTTCGCACCCACGAGCGTGGGCAGCGTAATCAGCGATAGCCCGCGAACGGTGATCATCGGCAACGGCGGCAATACGCCACTGTCGCTCACCCGGGTTCTGTGGGAGCCTGACGCGAACTTCACCCATGAAACTGGTGATGGGACGCCCCCCGATTGCGCCTCCGGTTTATCCCTGGCGCCCGGCGCGATTTGTGACCTGAGCATAAGCTTCACGCCTACCCAAGACGGTGTGCTCAGCAGCACGGTGGTGCTGAATGACAATAATCTGAACGCTCCCCTGGCGACGCAGATACCCTCATTTGAGGGGGCTGGAACGGCCGGAGGCCCAGCCATTGATTTCTCCAGAGGGTTCACGAGTACTGCTCCGGGGGTGACGCTGAACGGAGGAGCGACCATCCAGGGTAGCAACCTGCAGCTTACCGACGGCGGACCGTATGAAGCGCGTAGCGCGTTTTACCCCACTCCCATCGGTTTAACTTCCTTCACCACACAGTTCGATTTACAGCTGGGAGGCAAAGACTTCGCCGGGACGGAAGCGGACGGAGCCGCTTTTGTGTTGCAGTCGAATGGGCCGAATGCCCTTGGTTCCCCGGGCGGCGGACTCGGTTACGGGTTGCCAGGGATAGGGCAGTCCGGTCCCTCCATCACGAATAGCATTGCGGTCAAGTTCGACTTGCACAGCAACGACGGGGAGGGGAGCAATTCTACCGGGCTCTACATAAACGGAGCGGCGCCGACGACACCGTCGATCGACCTTTTGCGGGCGGGTATCAATCTGCACAGTGGGCACATTTTTCACGTGGAGCTGGTCTATGACGGATCGGTTTTGACGCTCACCATCACCGATAAATCGAGCAAAGTGGCAGCGAGCCATCCGTTTACGGTGGATATTGCCAGTATTCTCGGCGGCCCTACCGCGTTCGCGGGCTTTACCGGCGCCACGGGTGAGAAGGCAACGGTAGAGAACATCCTTGACTGGCAAATGACCTCGTCGGAGTGTTGCACCGCCGGAGAACCGAACTTCCCCGGGTTCATCAACCCATCCATGCTCACGCTGAATGGCGAGGCGACCCTTGCCAGCGGAAACTTGCAATTGGTTACCGATATCGGAATTGAAAGGAGCAGTGCCTATTTTTCCACTGCGGTGCCGATTGGTAAGTTCAGCACCGATTTCGATTTTGTCATGGCCCCCGTACCCGGCTTGATGGGCGAGGGATTTACTTTTGTCGTGCAGTCGGCAGGGCTGAACGCGCTCGGTTCCTCAGGGGCCGGACTGGGGTACGCGGGCATCGGGCACAGCGTCGCGGTCAAGTTCGACGAATACAGCAACGCCGGGGAGGGCTCCAATTCCACTGGAGTCTACGTCGGGGGCGCGTTGCCGACGGTTCCCGCGACCAACGTTCTGAGCAGCGGCATCAACCTGCACGGTGGGCATTTTTTCCACGCCCGGCTGAGCTACGACGGAACCAACCTTAAGGTGAGCATCACCGACCTGACGCAGTATGCGGTGTTTACCGGGACCTACCCGGTGAACATCCCCCTGGCGGTGGGAGGCGACACGGCTTACGCTGGATTTACCGCAGCCACCGGATCAGGCCTGGCTAACACGACTAAAATATTCAATTGGAGCATGAACTCTTATTGAGCAAGGACGGCACAGGGGGACCAGGTCTCAAACGTGAGTCACGCCGCCGGAGATCTCACCATCAACAAGCTCACCCAAAGACGCAGAGCCCGCGCCTCGCTCGATGCCGGCGAAATCACCCGGCCCAACGTCACCGCAGCCGTTCAGCATGTCTTGGGAGAGCTTCCGCTTGCTGTCGAGCAGTTGGTCCAGTTTTTCATCGAAGGTGACAAAGTTGTTCGCCACCACGACCGGATAGTAGACAAAAACATCCCGGGTCTGGCCGATCCGGTAGCTGCGGTCGGTCGCCTGATCCTCCCGTGCCGGATTCCAGGTGCGGGTGAAGTGGATGACGTGGTTCGCTGCTTGAATATTCACCCCAAAACCGACCGCCAGCGGGGAAAGCAGGATCACCCCAAACCCGGGCTTTTGCTGAAACAATCCAATCCGCTTCTGTCGTATATCCCCCCTTGCCCCGCCGGCGGAGGTATCGCCGTTGATGATGTCCGCAACGATACCGAATCGCTCAACGATGGCGCGCTGGATGGTGCGTTGCAAGTGCTTGAACTCGCAAAAGACGATAACCTTCTCTCCTCTGGATTGGATACGGACCAGCTCTGCAAGCATCCATCGCATTTTCGGGGAGTATCGCTCCAACTCGTCCAGCGGTTGCGGCTTGAGGGAAGGAGGCCCCGGTGGCCTGGGATCGGAGCAAACCGTCCTGAGGTACAGAAGCAGCCCTAAATGATTGTTCAACCCGGCCGAGGACGTTCCCTCCTCACCCCTTCTACATTGCTCCAGAGCGCTGCCGTAATAAGCACGTTGTTTTTCTGAGATAGCGAGCGAGCGGCAGCCACTATCGATCACCTTGCGCGGTAAGTCCCTGGCCACTTCTGCTTTGGTTCTCCGCAGCGTCTGGGGGGCAATCCGGCGTCGTAATTCCTCCAGCCGCTCATTTTCCTCCTCGGTTTCCACCTCAATGGGTCTTCGATATCGTTCTCCGAATTCCCTCATGGACCGGAGCATGCCGGGCTGAATAAAATCAAACAGGCACCACAGGTCGGTCAAAGAGTTTTCTACGGGCGTGCCGGTGCAGGCGATCTTGAAGCGCGCATTTTGCTTCTTTGCGGCTCGCGACATCATCGCGCTTGGGGTCTTGATCTTTTGTGCCTCATCGCAGACCATCACGGACCACTTCTGCCTGGCCAGCGAAAACTCAAGGTCGCGTAGCGTTTCATAAGTCGTAAGTACTACCTTCGCGTCCCCCAGCCAATCGCGGATAAGTAGCCGGGCAACTCCAGCGTGTAAGAGCTCTTGCTGAATAGCGGTTCGAGCCAGCCGTTTCTCGCGCAATGCAGGACCATAGAGGGTCAGCACCGAAAATGCTCCTGAGACAAAGAACTTGTCGATCTCCAGCTTCCAGTTTTCCAGCAGGGCGACGGGAGCCACAATAAGAAAAGGATCGATGGTGGAGTCCTGTTCCAGGCACCAGGCGATCAAGGTAAGCAGCTGGAGAGTCTTACCCAGGCCCATATCATCGGCGAGCAGCGCGCCTCGACAGGCCCCCGGTGAGCGACGCCACAAATGCTGCAGCCAGGCAATACCGCTCAGTTGATGTTGCAATAAAGTGACGTCGCTCTTCAGCGTCCTGGGCAGAAGAGGTTTATTCTCCGGCGGGGGCGTGAGATCGCCCCCGAGCTCCGCATAGTCCACGGTTTCGTCGTTGCGCTTGAGGATGAGCCTGCTGATCGGCGGCCGGCGGGTGGTCTGCTCGGGGTCGAGCGCTCGCGCGGCGAGGTCTCGTTTGCTTTCCTTGAAGGTGGCCACCAGGACTTCGGCTTCGGCTACGCGAACGGGCTTCGGGAATCCTACCGATTCAAACTCAGTCCGGTTCTCTTGCTTTGCGGCCTTGAGCGCGCGCTCGAATTGCTCGATATTCTCGTCCGACAAGGCTAAGGCAACCGCGGTTTTCGATCCCTCCGGCACATATTGAACGCCGAACACAACACTGTCAGGAAACCAGCCGTCCGTTCTCCTGCGGAGGAAGGGACGGTAATAGGGCTTTTCGACCCCAAAGCCCTTGATCCTCTCGGAGTAGAAAGAGAGATCGAAGATTTCGGAAGGCTTGTATTCCTTCTCCGCGCGCCATTTCCGGAGGGCTTCGGCGAGAGTTGCCAACTGGTCTGGCGTGTCTCCGAGGATTTCCAATTCGTAACCATGCCAGGGACAACACTGGGCCTCGCGGTCGATACGTTCTTTCAGCTTGGCAATAAATTTTTCCAGCTCGTCCGCGCCGGTAAAAGGCAGCGTGTGCGAGGCGTCTCCTTCTTCAATCTGTAGTGACACCTGCAGCCCTCCCTCCGAGCTTTCCTGTCTGAGCTGGGCGGTAAACCTGGCAAACGTAATGCCGGCCCTGGCCCTGGCCTGCTCGAATTGGGCCGCATCCATCACCTTGGCCGCATCCGGGCCCAGGCTCGCAAACGGGTTGCGCAGAAAGGCTTCGGCGCGCTCGCCGGTGACACGCCGGGCCGGCATGCGCTTGATTTCCATCAAAACCGTTTGCACCTCCGGGGTGATCACGACATGCGTCAGCGCCTCGCCGTGGGCCACTTCATAGCGTTGCTGCACTTGAGAGAATCGATCGAACGTTGCCAGCCAACCCGGCGGCTGACCTTGAAAATTGGGCAAGACCTCGACCACTTTGCCGCTCCCGTAATCCGCTTTGCGCAAGCCGATGGTCAACTTTTCCGGGGTGAGGACCACTGTCGACTCAAGAAAATGAGATAGCCCGGCATGGGCCGCCTTCGCGTGCTGACGGATCCTGGACCACCAGATCCGATGCGCATCAGCGCTGTGCTCCTCGGGCTTCCGCTGGTGGAAGGCGGCCACCGTCTTCAGGGTTTCCCAGGCCTCGCGCTCAAGCAGCGCTTCCTCCTGCCGGGTCTGGATGACCGCCCCACGAATACCCGGATCCTCTGTGAGCGGTGCGCCATCGGCTGCGGTCCAACCGGAAATATAAACAGAGAAGTCCGTATCCGAGAAGGATCCCTGGCTCCCCAGGCAGGGCCGATATCCGCCGGTACGCGGAAGCATTAGCAGGGGATAACTGCCGCCATACTCCGCCGAGTCTTTGATTTCATAAACCTGTTCCCAGGCCACGAGCACCTCGCTGCCAATGGCTGCGGCCAATCCCTGCTCCTCCAATTGGGATAAGAACGACGCCAGCTCCGCGCAGGCGAACATTTCAAATGACTCCGTTAACCAGGTCACGCGCTGAGACTTCGCCGCGAACAGCAACCCAGACGATTGATAGGAAGGAATCAGCTGGTCGGTGTGTGGTGACAGAGATATCTCCCTGGCGCGTTCCTCACGTGTAGGAAACCATCGGCGGGCCATCCTTTACTCCTTCCACCAACCCATGCTGGGCCGGTACGCAAATCCCCAGCTTTGCAGGCGCAGGCTGACCGGGGTATCTACCGCGTCGGTCCGCACCCAAAGGCAACCGCCCCTGGATCTCAAATCGTCGACGTTTAAACCGTGCTTGGACCGGAACTTCTCAAACTGCAAATGGCTAAACGTGGGCATGTATTTAGCTTCCGGCCGGTACTCTCCGTAGGCTGCAGCAGGAACCGCCGGAGCAGGACCGCTGTTCCAGTGGACCGTCTTGCGCGGCCGCGCGGCTTGGGCTGACGGGGTGTATCCCAAAAGAGGGCATATCACCGCGTCAAAGTTGGGCTCCCAGCTTCCGTTGTGCAGCAGCCGGGCTTCCCGGCCGCGCGCCTTCAAGTCCGCAATGTCGAGCATGGCCCTGGAACTCGCATTGGCCAAACCTGCCTTGATGCGTGGGGGGAGCCGATCGTACCGATACACAAAGCACGCATTGTCGGTAACGCCAAACTCGACTACCAGGTATTCGCCAAAATGCATGAGAAAGGCGTTGTTGGAAGTCGAGGTGGCGCCTGCCAGGTCCAGAAGACGCCCATTCGCTCTTTGCCGGAATTCCCCGTATTCCTTTCGTGGATCGCTCAGGGCATCGGCGCCGAGAGCAAACCACATGTCCTGGATCATGGGTTCAAAACCCAACCAGTAGTTGAGGCGGCGGCCATCTGCCGACCGGTCCTCGCTTAGCAGACCGAAGAAGTCCTTGATCAGACGTACCTTCAGCCAGCCATTCACCATTTCGCGGGCATTGGCGTCAGGGCGGCGGTTTTTGTCCAGTACATAGCTATCCCAGGCGGCACGGTGCAACCATGGATTGCCGACGAACGCGATGCAGGCATCCCTCAGGGGTATGTGTTCCGGCGTGTTCGCGCAAACGGCATACCTTGAAACCAGCACAGCCAGGCAGCGTATGGAGATGCTGCGAGAAAGCCTGAACCCGGTTTTACCGGCGGCAAGCTCCACCATGCGCCCGAGGTGCGATTGGAATTGCGCATCCGGGAGTTCTACGCAGGCCTGCATCTGCGCGTAGACCGCTTCCTGGCGAAGCCAGCAATCCGAACCCACGCCAAGCGTCTCGAGCGCGTCACTTATGCCGGCTGTTGAATCCGTACTCCCGTCTTCCAGCAACTTGCTGGCATAGCGTTTGCAAGGCTGATCCGTGAGCAAATTTGCGTGCTCGGTCAGAACCGTAAACCAGGGCGGTTTGGGATGGATCGCCTGGTCAAGGTAAGCGCGCTGCGCGGCAAGCCACCCGCGAAGCCTCGCCCATCCAATACCAGATGCGGCAGAGGTTTCGTTTTCGAACCGGGGAAATGACCAGTAGCTGCACAACAGACAAGTGAAATGGCGGAGGCGCTGGCGATCTGAACCCGAAGCTGCCCGGCGCAGAAGCAATTCCAGCAACGCAGTGTCCTCCAGGACCCGCCATCCAGAAAACTCCTCTGAGGCGCCGATACACACATACTTGGTTTCCCGGGAGTCATTCAGTTCTCGCGATCTTCGAAAGCGCAGCACTGCGTCGGCTACGGACCGCGCGTCCTTCGCGCCACTCACATAGGGAGCATCGAAATGTCTCCGGGTCCTGGCCAGCGCCTGCGACATCGCGTCAGCGTTCCCCCACGTTTCCGCAGTTGCGGCAAGGCGCGGGAAAACCATCACCTGCTCCAGGCGGCTACTCAATTCACCGAGAGATTTGTTCATCGCGCATCAATGGGACAGGTCATGTCGCGGGCTGGATTGGCGCGAAAAGCCACGGGCCTTTGCTTCCCTTGCCGTAAAACGTCCTGCTTCTCTTTCAGAGCGTAGAACTCCAGCTTCAACTCAATGCGTCGGCTCTCCTCGTCCGTCTCCCTGGTTGCGTTGAAAGAGTAGCCACCGGCGAAAAACAGGTTCTGGACCAGGGTGCGGTCAGCCTCGTTCAGTGCGGGAGTCCCGCCGGCAGCCAACAACGCACACAATACCCGCTCCGAGCGTTGGGTGCTGAGTGAAAGGTTGTGCAGGTACGTTCCACCCTGGCTGGCGAAGCCTTCCACTACGATTTGCTTCAACCACTCCTGACATAACGGCCCCCTGGCGACGTCCAAGACACGAGGAACGAATCGACGCAGAAATTCCTGCTGCGCCTGGTCCAGCTGACTACTGTTGTTCTGAAATTTGGCCAGTGTTCCAAAGTCAACCGAATGGTCTCTGAGTTGCACCCCTCGAATGCTGTCGGTATATGTCTTGACCTGCGCCATACAAGAGCCGATCTGGGCCGCCCGGTTATTCTCACGGGCTTTATCGTCTCGTATACCCGCGGTCACCGACAGCAAGGCCGCGGCCATGACGACCAGAAAGAGAACCATCAGCGCCGTCATTAGATCTGAAAACGAGATCCAGAACGGCTTTTCCGCTTCCTCTTTGTGGGCTCTCCGGTTGGAGGACTTGACGCCAAGCATGTTCCGTTACCCCCTCGCCGGCACGAGTTCGATGACATTCTCGAGATCTCGTATGCCGGTTGCGAGCAGATCCACGGCCTTCGAAAGCTCAACATGGAAGCGAGCATTCCCATGGTTCAAGGTCCGCTCCATGCTGGCGGCGAAAGCTTCATGCGTTCTGCTGAGTACTTCGTTCACGCCCGCGAGGTAATCCTGCGATAGCTTCTCCGCCTTTCCTAACTGCAATGCGGCGGCTTCCAGCTTCGCCACCAGCTCCGAAGTGATTGCGGCCTCTTTCCTCGCGTTTTGGATGGTGGCTTTCAAATCCGCCACCATCATGGCAAATGCCTCACGGCTCTTCTTGTATTCATCCAGAACCTCGATGGTCCCATTCATCGCGCTAGTGAGGGATTGGGTAGCGCTCTGGATCCTCTCCATCGCTCCGCCGGCTCCCTGGATCGTTGCGGCGACACTCTGCCCCGCTTTGGCAAAGTCGCTCGACGCGCCGTACAGCAGTTCGGCGCCGGCGTTCATCCGCGCGACTGAGTCGCGCGTCGCTTCGGCAAGTGCGGCAACGCTGTCCCGAAGACCGAGCGTCGTTTCGCTCGATTGACGGAGGAGGTTCTCGATTTCCCGCGATAGCCCGCCCACGATCGTCCCCGTCTGATCGAGAAACCTTGTCCCCTCATCCCGCTGGCGTTCTCCGGAAATGCGGGCCTGGTCGTGGAGCTGGCCAACCACACCTGCTACCTGCTCTCCGACTGTGGATAATGTCTGCCGCACCTTTTCCGAGATCTCACTTTGGGAGTGCGAGACAAAGGCTGTCAATTGCTCGGCAAATTCAGACGTTTGCCGTCTCAGGTCTTGTTGTCTTTGCTCCATCGCCGCAAGAGAACCCTCTATCTTGCCCGTCATGGCGTCGGTGGTGTTTCTGCCGGCGGCCTCCACACTCGTCGCGAGTGCATCGAATCGCGCCGCAGTCTGCTCCATGGCACTGGTTGTCTGGGCGAGCAGTTCGCTGATGCCAACCATCTTTCCGCCGAACATGGCATGGATCTGATCTGAAAATCGCACCAGCACATCGGCCAGCATGCTGTGGATCGCTTCTCCCTGGCTGGCTCCTACGTAGCGTACGGCTTCCGATATGGTGTCAATCGGGCCGCCAAGGCGCTCGACAATTACCTGCGCCACCCGGTTGGAAATTTCCTTGCTGTCGCGCGCCGAAGCCTCCACCTGCCGGGTCGTCACCTCGGTCAGGATCTGCTTGAGATCGGCCACCAGCGCATCTTTGATTTGTATGGCCTGGGTTGCGGACGTTTCTGACGCCCTCACCAGCCTTTCCAGATATTCCTCGCCCACCCCGAAATCGAACAGGCGATCGATGGACCGCTGGATTGCCTCGACCCTGCGGTAGCAGGCGTTCAGCAAGAGCTTTTCAATCAAGGTGAAAAGGATGGCCAGGATGATCGCCGCCGCGGAAGTTAGAAAGGCGTCTCCCACCACTCTTATCAAGGCTTTGAGAGCCTCCTGCATTTGGGTGGGGTCTAAGGAGGGAAGGAAGTCCTTCAACCCCTGGATCAACCCCCGGAAGGTACCGATGATGCCGACGCCGGTAAGAATCCCCGGGAGGTGCTTGAAATATTCCGTCCGCAGTGGCGAATCGACGAGGGCCTGCTCGGTGAAGACGGTTTCAGCCAGCGCGGTGGCTCGCCAGCCGACAATTTTCTGCTGTCCCTGGTCGTCGACTACTCGTCGAGGATGAAGCGTCTTCGCGTATTGCTTCCACAATGTGGCAAATGCTGGTTCCTCGGCGGCTGCCCCAATCATGGCCGGCAGATCGCTGCCCCTTTGCTGCGAGGCCCGTGTTCCCGGGGCGCGGAGCGATTGGGACATCCGTGTGAGAGACCGAAGCACAGCCAACGCGGGAAGGCAGAAGCGAAACAGAAAATGAAGCGCCAGTGCGCATAGCACGAAGATAATGAGGGCCAGCAGACGGTGTGCAAGCGCTTCACTCAGCAGATCCTGGAGTGACAACATCTCACCTACTTGTAGGAGACGGAGGACTCGGAATTAGTTACGTCTCTGGCGCACAAGTCTACAGCCGGCTGGTGTCGGAAAATACTTAAAATACGTTCATGAAAATGCACTTAGCCTGGGGGTGGGGGTTTGACGGGAAGTGGTGTCATTCAGGCTCCAATCTAAGGGCAAAACCTGTCCCGATGAGATAAAGGAAATAGTGAATGTTACAGTAAAAAGCATCCATGAGAGCGCAGCGTAGCGGAGAGATGATAAACGCAGGGCACGACTTCCTCCTAATGACATCGATAGAGTTGCGGGTCGAGATTCGTGGTATCCCACATCTCGCGAAAAACGAGCGAGATGTGGGGCACCCGGCCTTTGTTGCCGGTACAGGAAACCGGTCATTTCTCTCCCGGCTCGCTTCAGCGAGTCGGCGCTCAGTAGCACGCGAGTATGCACACTACAAGGGGTTTAGCGTTTGTGTGCGGACGAAAAGAAAACCGCAGATCTCTCCACTGCGCTACGCTCCGGTCCCACGGCACGCCGGGACAGGTCGGCTTCCCCGGATTTCCTGTCGAGAGCTGCGGCTTCGGTCAACTGCATGTGGTTCTCTTTAAGGAGAACCACATAAGTAGTTGCCGGTGAGAGCGGTGAGGTAGGAAATCCGGGCTCGCTCCTAGTGAACAAAATGTGTCCGGAGATAGAAACAGTGGTGTCGGGGGACAAATAGGCTCGGTTTGAATTGGCGGTATGTTTGCCCTTGGGAATCGGGGAGGGATCGAGGCGCACCGCAGGTTCCTCGCTTCGCTCGGAATGACAAATAGGAGAGGGTTGTTGAAAGGGAGAGGGCTGTTGCCAAGGGAGAGGGCACTCGTGTGTCGAAGGGACCCGATGTCTCCCAGTTCATTCCTCTCTTAACTTGCCGCAGGCAAGTCGCATGCTCGGGATGACAAAAAGGATTGGGCAACGGTTCCGTAGAGAGTAGGTGCTGAACCGAGGCGTTTTTCAAATCTAATTTGGACAAGTTTGGCTGCACATTTCAAAGACCGGCTGGAAATCGGCCGCAACGCCATCCTGGACATATTCAGCCGTCCCTGCGGGACTAGACTCGCCAAATTTTGAGTTCTTACGCGCGCTCTAAAACCATTTTTTCCGCGCTTTGGGGCCCGACTTCAAGTCGAGCCCCGATACAAAGCATGAGAGCCGCGACAACCAGGACGGGCGCGCATTTTGCAGATTTCGTTCTACTCCTGAATCCGCTGTTACGGTCCGCTAGTGTTTTAGCAGGCCCTGGGCATTCATCCACTCCAGAAAGAGCGATGGCCATTCGGAGACTGGAGGTGAATTCGTCTTGCGAATACCAAAGCCATGGCCTATCCCCGCGTAAATATGAAGCTCGGTCGATACATGGAGACGGCTCAGAGCAAGATAGAGTTCGGCCAGGCCTTGAGAGATGTCAGGCCGGTCGTTGCCTCCGCAGGCCAGGAACGCGCGCGGCGTCTCTGCCGTGAGCCGGGGGTCATGGGGAATGGCCGGGTACAGAAGCGCCTGAAAATCCGGCTTGGAACTCGCACGCTCGATAGGATCTTCTGAGGAGGGCGATCCCGCGTCATAGCGCGTGCTTGCCAGGGCAGCTAGTTCGCCGCCGGCGGAGAACCCCATCACACCGATGCGCGCCGGATCGATGCCCCACTCCTTGCTGCGGGTACGCACGGTGCGGATAGCACGCTGCATGTCGGCTAGTTCGGTTCCTTCGACGGTGTACTTCGAGTTGGCTTCTTTGGCCAGGCGATATTTCAAGACGAAGGCCGCCACGCCGTGACCGCTGAGCCATTCGCCCACAGCATAGCCCTCGTGATCCATCCATAATTCGCGATGACCGCCGCCCGGCGCGACGATGACGGCCGCTCCCGTTGCCGTACCGGCTGCTGGAAGATAGGGCAGGAGGGAAGGCTCCTGGATATTAGAGATGATGTGCTCTCCATCGGGATTGAGGCGCACAGTTTCCGGCGTGATCTTTCCTTCCGTGCCCGGCGCGCCCTTTGGCCAAAGCTTTATCGTGGTTTGCTGCGCGGACGCGAACAAAGAACAAAGCAACATCATGGCAAGCAGGGGTCGAATCGTTTTAGCGGTGCGCAAACTGTCCTCCGGATTCATAAGCGCAGCAAGCTTACACGTCTGACCGGCTGCTTGCATCCGTCGAAAGTAGAAAATTTGCCGATCCTACTAAAGTCGGTATCGCAGGCCTTGGCGCGCATATATGCTTCGTTACCGTTCACCGAAAGGCCCATTTCATGTCCTATCGTCCCACGCGCCGTGATTTTCTAGGGGATGCCGCCAAGGCTGGAGTCGCTTCCGCATGGAAGCTCGACCTCTCCGCACTCCCTGAATCCGGTGCGCCTGCACAGCCGCAGCGAAGCTCGAATTTTGATGCGCAATGGAGGTTTGTCACGGGCGATCCGCAGGGCGCACAAACTCCGGAATTCAACGACGGTAGCTGGAGAACCCTTGATCTACCGCACGATTGGAGCATAGAAGGCCCGTTCGACGAGGCTGCCCCGGCTGCGGGCGAGGGAGCTTACCTGCCCACCGGCATTGGCTGGTATCGGAAGCAACTCACGCTGCCGGCTAGCACGCTGGGGAAACGCGTGGTGCTGCAATTCGACGGAGTGTACCAGCGGAGCGAAGTGTGGATCAACGGCACTTCGCTGGGGATGCGGCCTTATGGGTTCACCACGTTTTCCTATGACGTTACGCCCCATCTCAAGCCTGCCGGAAAGCCAAACCAGATAGCGGTGAGAGTCGACAACTCTCTGCAGCCGAACTGCCGTTGGTATACGGGGTCCGGCATTTACCGCCACACCTGGCTGATCATCACCGACCCCATTTACTTCGCCCAATGGGGAACCTTCGTCAGCACGCCTACTGTTTCCCCGCAGAGCGCGGTCATTGAAATTGCAACGCGGGTGGTCAACGAGACCGGTAGGGACGCAGCGTGTGAGCTGCAAACAGAAATTGTGGACGAGAAGGGATCCATCGTGCAGCAGGGCAGCAGCACGATGTCGATTCAAGCCAGGAGCGACGGAAGCTTCCATCAACGTTTGCAGGTTACTACGCCGGCCTTATGGTCAATAATCACCCCCCATCTCTACACGTTGCGCAGCAAACTGATGTCTCGCGGGCAGCAGCTCGATCAGGACTCGACGACCTTCGGCATACGGGAGATCAAGTTTGATGTGGACCGAGGCTTTCTGCTCAATGGAGAACACGTAAAAATGAACGGTGTCTGTATCCACGGCGATTGCGGTTCCGTGGGAACGGCGGTGCCGGAGCGCATGTGGGAGAGGCGGCTGGAACTGCTGAAGCAAATGGGGTGCAATTCCATCCGGCTGAGCCACAATCCTCCTGCACCCGAGCTGCTCGATCTGCTGGACAAAGTCGGCTTCCTGGTCATGGCCGAGGCCTTCGACGAATGGAAACAGCCAAAGTTGCAGACGCCCCTCTATGGCTATCACAAATATTTCGACGCGTGGTCAGCCCGGGATATGGCGGCGATGATCGAGCGGGACCGCAATCATCCGTCGATCGTGTTGTGGAGTGCGGGTAACGAAGTGCCCGATCAGAGCGATCCCCAGGGGCCGGCGACGTTGCAGGCGCTTCTGGATCTCATGCGTAGTAAGGATCCGACGCGATTGGTGACCGTGGCATGCGACCAGATCGCGGCGGAACCCAAGGCCGCTTTGCCGGAGTTCCTGGAGAAACTGGATGTCGTCGGCTATAACTACGTGGATCGGTGGCGAGACCGCAGGGAGAAGTTTTACGCGATCGACCGGCATGCTTATCCAACCCGGCGCTTTATCGGCACCGAGACCACTTCGATTTTTGGGCCGCGTGGGGCCTACGCGGTCGAAACTCCGGATGATCCTTTTTTTGGCAGGGCGGCGAACACGGCCATTGAAGTGGAGCAGCTGCAGAAATTTATCCAGACCTACGACTATGTCAGCGGAGACTTTATCTGGACCGGCATCGACTATTTGGGGGAAGCCCGCTGGCCAGCGAAGATAGCCTCCAGTGGGGCGCTGGACACGTGCGGGTTTCCCAAGGATGCCTACTACTTCTATCAAAGCAGGTGGACAACGGAACCCGTGCTTCATCTCTTTCCCCACTGGAACTGGACTGGACGAGAAGGCAAGGTCATCACAGTGACCTGCTACACCAACTGCGACACGGTCGAACTATTCCTGAATGGCAAGAGCTTCGGGGTGAAGGGCTATGCCTTTCCTCGACCGGGGATGGTGGGAACCTATGGAAATTATCCTGAGCGGGCAAAGGCGGTGCAGACCACAGCCGACCTCCACCTGTCATGGGATGTTCCTTTTACTGCCGGCACGCTGACCGCCAAAGGAGTGAGGGATGGCAAGGTGATTCGGACGGTGGAAATTGAGACCACGGGCAACCCGGTTAAGCTCGCTCTGGTGGTGGACCGGCCGCGTATCTCCCGCGAACCCAGCGACGTGGCCCACATCACCGTCAAGGTTTTAGATCAAGAGGAAAGGATCGTTCCCACGGCGAACGACGAAATCACATTTACGCTGACCGGTGCAGGCCGCATCCTTGGAGTGGACAATGGCCAACCGGACAGTCATGAGAGCTACCAGGGCTCCAGCCGCAGAGCATTCCATGGATTGGCCCTGGTGGTTGTGCAATCGACCGGAGTTCCCGGCAGGTTAACCCTATCGGCTTCCGCTCCGGCGCTGGCTACGGCACACGTTGCTATCGAGGCCAGCTAGGCCAGCTTGACTGGATCGTCTGCCTTGCTGAAAGCGGCGAGCCAGCGGGAGGTAAACCCGGTGAGCCTCTTGCGGACCACCTCGGTAAATTCCGGCTCCTCCGTATTCTGGAGCGCGTTGACGAGTTCATAGTGCTCGCGGCCCATCGACCCGGTGAGGGGAGCGCCGCTGGCGAGCACGACGAAGATAAAGAGGGGCGCCATTAGACGGTCCAGAGTCTCTGCCAGGTAGGGGTTTCCCGAAAGCGCCCAGCAGTGCCGGTGAAAGGCATAGTCGAGCTCCAGAAATTGCCGGCGATCGCCTCTTTCCCCAGCGTCCACCACTTTCGCAATCTGGCGGCTGAGCTCCCTGAGATCGTTTTCCGTCACCCGCGGCTTCGCCCACTGGTAGGCCAACAGTTCCAGTTCCACGCGCAAGGTGTAAAGATGCCGGACCTCGTCGGTTGTAAATTGGGTGACAAATGTGCCCGTGTTGGTCACGCGGCGGACGAATCCTTGTCCCTGGAGAGCAATGAGCGCTTCCCGAACGACCGGTGTGCCCACTTTCATCTGCCGCGCCAACTCCCGCTCCACGATGGCATCGCCGGGCTTGAGTTCGCCGGCGAAAAAAGCGTCCTTGAGGGCGTTGATCACCCGATCGCTGAGAGAAAGTGGCTCGATTTCGGCAAAGGTGGGCATATTCCCTCAAGTTTGCGGCTGCTCGTTCATTTATCATCGCAGCACGCCGGGGGGCTCGCAACCTTATCTAGCCACCCGGAGCGGCTTTGTGTACACTTCTCCCGTCGCGCCAACATGGACGATGATAGATCAATTATCAAGCTGTCGTTGCCCAGCGGGAAAAGAGGTCCGGAGTGGCGCGTCCAACCCGTGTTCGCTACATCGTGCTCGGACTGACGATTGCAGCGTACATGATCACCTACATTGATCGGGTCGTCATCTCCTCAGCGGTGCCCTCCATCCAGAAAGAGTTTGGGTTCTCCATCGTCACCATGGGATGGATTTTGAGCTCCTTTCAGTGGGCCTACGCTCTGTTTCAAATTCCTGGTGGTTGGCTGGGTGACCGGATCGGTCCCCGGCGCGCCATGACGCTGATCGTGACCTGGTGGTCGGTGTTTACCTGCCTAACGGTCTTTGCCTGGAGCGCGGCATCGATGGCGTTGATTCGTTTCCTGTTTGGGATGGGCGAGGCCGGGGCTTTTCCAATTGCTACCCGGTCGCTGTCGCGATGGATGCTGCCCACGGAACGCGGGTTTGCCCAGGGGGCCACGCACGCCGGGTCGCGGTTGGGAGGGGCGATCACGCCGGCACTGGTGGTGCTGATTATCGTGCGCTACGGCTGGAGGGCGGCGTTTGTCTGTTGTGGTGCGCTGGGATTGATATGGGCTGCCGTGTGGTTCTGGTATTACCGCGATACGCCGGATGAACATCCTTCGGTCAATACGGAGGAACGCGCGTTGATCCGTTCTTCTCTCGAACACGCGCGTGGGGCTAAGAGCTTGCAGAGTGTTTCCTGGAAGTGCATCCTATCGAGTTCGCAGATGTGGATTCTCTCCGCGATGTATTTTTGCTACGCCTATAACCTGTCGGTTTACCTGGTTTGGTTTCCTAAATATTTGAACGACCATCGCGGGTTCAATCTTAAGCAGATGGGGTTCTACGCCAGCTTGCCGTTGCTTGCGGGAGTGGTGGGGGATGTTTTTGGGGGATGGTTTTCTGACCGGTTGGCAAAGTGGACCGGCAATTTGAAGATGGCACGGCGGAGTGTGGGGGCTGGCGGATTTCTGCTTTCGGCTCTATCCATCGTGCCCGCGTGTCTCACGACGAATTCGCTTACTTCTGTGTGGCTTTCGTGTGTGGCGATGTTTGGGTTGGAGTCGACGGTTGGGGTTTCATGGGCGATTACGTTGGATATTGGGGCTGATTCCGCGGGTGCGGTTTCGGCGTTGATGAACACGTGGGGTAATACCGGGGGCGCGATTGCTTCTGCTCTCTCAGCGTATCTGGTTATGCTGCGTGGATGGAATGCGCCGTTTCTGGTGATGGCTGGGATGTCGGTGGTCGCTATGGTGCTTTGTTTGCGGATCGATGCCGGCCGGCGGTTGTTGACTCGTTGAGCACAAAAGAAAACCGCAGATCTCTCCACTGCGCTTCGCTCTGGTCCCACCGCACGCCGGGGCAGGTCGGCTTCCCCGGATTTCCTGTCGAGAGTTGCGGCTACGATCAACCGCATGTGGTTCTCTTGGGAGAACCACATAAGTGGTCGCTGGTGAGAGTGGTGAAGCAGATAATCTGGGTACGCTCGGAGGTTGTGACTTTTTTGATTTCTCTCATGGTTTTGGTGGCCGGAAAGCTGTGAAGAGCATCGGCCAGCAAGCATCGCCGGGGTCCTTCGACTACGCGCTATAAACCCTCTGTTAGGCGATAGATCCGCGAGGCGCTTCGCTCAGGATGACGGTCTTGCGGGAGTTTGGAAAACATTTCCAGGACGGGTCCGCGGAACTGCCGATCCCTCCACGGCACGCCGGGACAGGTCGGCGTCGCTCGGGATGACAAAGGAAAAGGCAACGGTACCATAGCGAGTGAATGGCGGACCGAGGCTTTTTTTATTACCTTCGGGGACCGCAGGCCCATACTTCTCCCGTCGAGATCTGCGGGTTTTTTCCCTCGCGCTTTAGCGCGGGGCGGGCCCGGCCACTCGTTTGCCGGCGATGTAGACGGCGGTGATGGTGCGGGTGTTCTTGATGTCGCTCAGCGGGTCGTGATCGAGCACCACCAGATCTGCCCACTTGTTTTTTTCCAGGGTGCCCAAATCGTCTGCGTGCAGAAAACGGGCCGCACTCCCCGTGGCGGCGGTGATTACCTGCATGGGCGTCAAACCGGCCTGCACCATCAACTCCATCTCCCAGTGAGCGAAGTAACCGGGGAAACGCCCCGGGGGCCCGCTATCCGTGCCAAAGGCGTACGGAACGCCTGCATCCGCCAGGGCCTTTAGATTGCGTTCGGCAGTGCGCAGAAACCCCGGGTACATGGCGAAATCAGGATCTGACCGCATCTTCTGCTGATAGGCAGGGCTCTTCAATTTAGCAACCACGTCCGCGGAAACGCTGCGAGTGAAGAATGGATCGTTGGCAAAAGGAGGCATCTGCCCGTACACGAACATGGAAGCTTCCCGCGAAAGCGTAGCTGCCTCCTGCCACGTTCCGTGCCGCTTCATGTCGGCAATAAACGCCGAGTCGATCGGTTTGTCGCGGACACTATGAGCCAGACCGTCCACTCCGTAGTCGATCAGCTGTTTGGCATCCTGTAGATAAAAAATGTGGGCGATCACGCGGAGATGATGACGGTGCGCGCTCTCGATAATCGCCTGGGCAATGTCGTAAGGCATCTTCTTCTTGGTGCCCAGGTGGTCATCCATCCACAGCTTGATAAAGTCAACATGCTTGGCTGCCTGCGCGGCCACGGCCGGCTCTACTTCCGCTACTGTAGCGACGCCATGGTTCACCCCTTCGAGCCCACCGTAACCGCCCTTGAAGACAAAACCTTGCCCCGCGGTGTAAACGCGTGCTTCCGTAGGACGCCCGGCACGCTGCTCATCGCGGATCTTGAAGATGGAGTCTTTATCGGTGCCCATACTGAGCACGGTTGTGACCCCATAGGACGCATAGGTCTTGAGGTCCTTCTCTACATTCTCGGGGGTGAAGTATTTTTCGTTTTGATCCAGCCCAACGGTGTCGCCGAGGTGGACATGCAAATTGATGATGCCGGGCATGATGTACTTGCCCTGCAAATCTGTCACCGGAGCCGATGGAGGCGGCTTCAGTTTTGCCTCCGGCCCCACCCATGCGATGCGCCCGTTCTCGATGATCATCGCCGCATGGGGCAACGGGGCGTGGCCGGTGCCATCGATGAGGGTGAAGTTCTTGAGAACTTTGACCTGTGCAACCAGGGCTGTTGCAAACAACAGCAGCAGGCAGACTACGAAGCTATTTCGAACTCGTCCGGGCATCTTCGAGAATCCTCTTGGCGCGCGACGGATTGAAGATACCACAAGAGCAGAAACGCGAGAGATAGGTCGCGGCCTGCTCCGGGCTGCGCCGGTTTTCCTTGACGAAGTCGATCATTTTCTTGGCCAGCGAATGGCTGATCATCCCATGCCCACACATAGTGGAGAGAGTGGCGACCTGCGAATTGGGAATCTTTTCCGTCTTGCCCTCAAACCCCAGGGAATAGCCGACGCTGTGGCGGTCGATACAGGCATAGTTACAGCATCGCTCCGCCCCCTCGATGGAGGTGGAAATGTTGACGCTCATGCCCAGATTTTCTTCTTTGATGCGCTTGACGAACTGCTCCGCAGCATCAGCATTGTCAAAGACCGCGGCGCAGGTGGTGGGGACCGTCAGTCCCTTGATCACAGCCTGAAAGTCGGGCTTCATATCCCGGTTCCAATGCGCCGTAGGAGCGAGGTTCTTTGAGGAGCGCAAGGCGCCTCCGTGCCGGGCGTCACCCAGGTTCACGGGCTTGTACTCCATGGCAATTTCCAGAAAGCGGTGAAGTTTCGGCAGCGCGTTTGGGTCCTTATTGCTCTTGCTGGGGATCGCAAACACGATGTAGTCGTCGCTGAAGCTTGCGGCATCACCGAAGCGATGGAGGGTATTGGTCATACGTTTGCCGTCTCCCTGGCGGGCTCGTTTGTGGGTTCCACCACCCGGCCCAAACCGATATTTGTTTTCGCGCGCTGGAGCTTGTATCCCAACCGTTCCAGGATGGGAGCTACCACCACTTCTTCCCCGTGCTCGCCACAGCGCGTGGCGACCCCCAACGCGACGACCGTGTCCAGCTGTTTTTCCAGTTCCCACACCAGGCGGATAATCTCTTCAGTGCGCGCAACCGGGACTTTGATTTCGACGATGGCCGACATCACTTTTTCGTTCAGAATGTCTTCGCGCAAAGTGCCGGTGCTCACATCGGACATCAACGAAGTAATCGGGTTCTTCTTTTCAAAACTGACATTGGCCTTCGCCAGGGCGGAACACATTTTCTGGATTTCGTGGAAGCGGACACCGATACCGGGGCGGCCAAATTCGATGGTGAAACCGACGTCTCCCACCTTGACTCTGCCGGTCACATCGTTGGTTTTCACTTCTTCGGTGCCGCGTCCCTCTACGCCGGTCGATTCGTGGGGCACGCTGGGGTCGGAGAATGCGCGACGCACCACGCGCGGCCACGTGAGTTGGTCCGGTTCGAATGCGGCGGTGGGGCAAACGTCGGGTTCGGGCTCGAAGCGAATGCGCAACGCTGCGAACACGCGGCGTATGGTGCGTACCATGGTGGGGTTGAGGTGTTCCTGGCTTAGGCCGTTGTAGCAGGCATAGCACTCGACGCATTCATCGCTGTTGATGGTGGCGCGCTTTAGAACGGGGTCGATGTAGATGGCGCCCATGGGGCAAACGTAAGTGCAGTTTCCGCAGGCCACACATTTTTCTGGATTGATCTTCATGTTTCCTCCTGCCACGCAGAAGTCGGTGATCGTGCGATGATCTATCGTAGATGGTACCACGGTCGATTCGAGTGCACTTTGGGCAGACAACTCCTGATTTTGGTACCCTTATGGCCGCGCTGACTTATCATCTATCGGCCTAGGGGGAAACCAGCCATGGATCGAAGACAATTTCTGACCAGCTCCGGAATGTTGTTGGCAGCCGGAGCTGTCACCACCGCGGCCATGGCGCAGCCATCCGAGGGCTGCGCCGAAAAGCCACCACGGCCGGAGCCCCAGTACACCCCGCAGCAGCCATACCGCATCGGCTACACGACCAATACCCGGGGCGGCTGGGAAGGCGATCCATTCAAGGGGATGCGAGAAGGGCGGGAGGTCGGATTTCGCTATATGGAGATCTTCGGTGCTTCTTTCTGCCGCCCGGATACGTTGTACTACCCGGAAGACGCGGAAGGTCTTATGCGTCGCATTTTCCAGATGGGGGTGAATTTTGTCAGCATCACCGGCGGGTCGGCGACGGGCAACACGCGTTTCGAGGATCTCGAATCACGCGAGGCAGTGATCGAGAATCACTTCGCCATGGCCCGCTTCAGCCGGCGGTTCGGCTGCCAGGTGCAAAAGACGAATACCGGGCGCCGGCGGCCCGGGGGCACGACGGACGCGGATCTCCAGGTGATGGCCGGCACCCTCGATGCTCTGGGGAAGCGTATGAGTGAAGAGCTGGGAATGCAGCTTGGGGTTCACCCTCACCTGGGCAGCCAGCTGCAGAGCCGCCACGAGCTGGAGTACATCATGACCAAGACCGATCCGAAGTATGTTGGCCTGGTTATCGATACCGGTCATTTCACCATGGCGGGCATGGATCCAGTGGCGATGGGCAAGCAGTACGGTAAGCGGGTGCTGGAGTACCACCTGAAAGACACCAAGCCGGAAGATCGAGGGGGAACAAAGAATGTTCCAGGGCCGCAAGTGGATCAGATGAAGGACCCCTACTTCTTCCCTATGGGGACGGGAGGGGTTGATTTTCCCGGCCTGAAGGCCTACCTCGACAGTATTGGGTGGAGAGGGTTCCTCAACGTCGAGCTGGACACGTCCCCCTGGCGTCCTCCGCAGGAGAGCGCGAGAATTACGGCGAAGTACATCGAGGACGTGCTCAAGATCCCGCTCTAGGGCTGCGACTGCGCTCGACCAGAGCCCGCAGCTTTTTGAGGCCGCGGAGGACGGTTGCCTTTTCACTGTCGCTGGCATTGCCCAATGCTTCGGTGAGAGGACTGATTGCGAGCACGGGCATGCGCTTCGACATGAAGTCGCGCACAGGACTGGATGGAGCGATGACGGTTGCGCGGCCGTCGGATTGATCCTTGTTGCGGACGGCCATCCCGCGGGCCACCAGCCGGTCGACAATGCCGGAAACCGTGCTGTGCGCCAGGCTTACCTGCGCACTTAGCTGTTTCAGACTCAGACCCTCTGATTGGACCAGCGCCTGCATCACCATGCGCTGGGGGCCAGTGAGGCCGCCCCGCGCAAACTCGGTTTCCAATGGCTCGCGCAACCTCTGGCGAATTACGCTGAGATGCTGGTCCACTTCTTGGGCTAACTTGAGCAAAGATTCGTCTGGCGTGGATGCCCGCGTCGCTTTCATTTACCCGCGTTTCGTTTAGAAGACATGAGGGATCAGCGCTTTGACTCGCTGTTGGTATTGCCGGTAGCCGGCGCCGAACTGCTCCAGCATAAACCGCTCCTCCATTCTGGATTTGAGCCAGTACGACAGGAATAGGACTCCGACGCCTAAAAGCCCGCGTATTTCACCGATGATGAGCGCTACACCCAGCAGCGCCAGAAGAAGGCCGCTGTAGATGGGATGGCGAACAATGGTGTAAGGACCACGGCAAATGAGGGTATGCCCCTCCTTGACGGTAACCGCGGCGCTCCAGTTTCCACCCAATTGGAGGCGAGCCCAAATTGCAAAAGCTACGCCGAGCAATACGAGGAGTAGGCCCAGCGCGCCGCTGACATCCGTGGCCGGAACAAAAGACCATGAGCGCCAGCCGGACCGGAAGTAGTGGGTAAACACCAGGCAGAAGGCAAGCAGGCTGAGCCCCATCTCGAGCAAGCGGGAGCCGAGGGATTGAGTTCGGATCTCCGGCTTGGCCGTTAGCAGGCCGAACAGCCAAACGGCCGCCAGCAGGAACCAGCAATCACAGGCGAGATCGTAGTAATTGAGGTGCATGGGTGTGTCCTCCTCGGATACGTCGTACACGACGTATCGTATACGACGTATCGTAACTCTCCGCCGTGGTCTTATGCAAGCAGGCCGCTCACCTCCCTCACTTGGCATAATGGACTGCGACAGAAAACGAGGCGAACATGAAATTTGGAGTGAACACATTCATCTGGTCGGCAACGTTCGATCAATCGAATTTCGACTTGCTGCCCACCATCAAGGAGGCAGGGTTCGATGGGGTCGAAGTTCCACTCTTACGGCCGGATCAGTTTCAGGCCTCCGGCATTCGCAAGGCGGTTAAGGCCAATGGGCTGGAATGCAATGCGTGTACGGTTCTGGTGGACGGCCTGAGCCTGATCAGCGACAGTGCAGACATTCGCCGGCGTACTCGCCGGCATCTTGAAGAAGTGGTTAAGGCGGCAGCAGAGGCGGGGGTGGGCATTGTGGCCGGGCCGCTCTACAGCCCGGTGGGCTACTTGCCGGGCCGGCGGCGCACCAGCGATGAATGGAAGTGGGCGGTGGAGGGATTTCAGTCCCTCGGTGATACGCTGGTTGCCCACGATGTAACGTTTGCTATTGAACCGATCAATCGATTTGAAACTTATTTTCTGAACACCGCCGCCGATGCCGCGCGGCTCTCGGAGGAAATTGGCCATCCGAACATCGGTATTCTCTTTGATACTTTTCACGCCAATATCGAAGAGAAGAATATTGCCGCGGGTTACCGGACAGTCGGGCGTCAGCTGAAGCATGTGCACACGTGCGAAAACGATCGCGGCATACCCGGATCGGGGCACGTGGAGTGGAAGGAAGTATTTGAGGCGCTCCAATCCCTGAAGTATGACGCTTGGCTGACCATCGAAGGCTTCGGTTTTGCGCTCAAGGATCTGAGCGCCGCCGCGGCCATCTGGCGCGACATCGAACGCACCCCGGAGTCGATCGCCTTCGAAGGAGTGAAGTTTCTCAAGAAAAGCGTCCTCAGTCCAACCTCGGTCCAGGTCCACTAGCTGGTTCGTTGGTCCTACCTCCCGACCTGATATATCGGTTGCTCACCAATCGACGCCTATTTGATCTATATTTGCGAGGGGGGAGCGATTTTGCACCGCGAGCCCTGTTCTATCGGAGATTCTGAATGGCCCAGGTAATCCGCTCACCCAAGGTATACGACGTCTGCATCATCGGCTCTGGTGCGGGGGGCGGTACCGCCGCCAAGGTGTTGACTGAAGGCGGCTTGAATGTAGTCATGCTGGAGGCGGGGCCGCTGCTCAATCCCCGCGTCGATTACAAAGAGCATGTGTGGCCGTACCAACTGGCCCATCGCGGCGCGGACATCGGGGGGCGGGCCCGCCACGAATTGAATGGTGAGTTCCTCGCTCCCAATGGATTTTGGGAGATTGACGGCGAGCCGTACACCACGGCTCCGGGATCGAACTTCCGCTGGTTCCGTTCACGCATCGAAGGGGGACGCACCAATCATTACGGGCGCATTTCGCTGCGCGTTTCCCCTGCGGATTTGAAGGCTCGCTCCCGGGACGGCCTGGGCGACGACTGGCCGATTACGTATGAAGAGCTTTCACCTTATTACGATAAGGTCGAAGGGTATATCGGGGTTTTTGGATCCAAAGAAAATCTTGCCGATGCGCCGGATGGTGTATTTCTGCCACCGCCCAAGCCGCGCTGCACGGAGACGCTGGTCAAGAAGGCCTGCGATCACCTGAACATCACGTGCATCCCTTCGCGGATGGCGATCCTGACCAAGCCAGTGAATGGGCGGGCGCCTTGCCACTATTGCGCGCAGTGCGGACGAGGGTGCATCAGTGCATCGAATTTCAGTTCCAGCCAGGTGATGATTCCACCTGCGCAGGCCACGGGACGATTCACGTTGATTCCCAACGCCATGGCCCGGGAAGTAATTGTCGGCAAGGATGGAAAGGCGCAGGCCGTTTCCTACATCGATAAGGCGACGCGCACGGAAATGCGGGTGCACGCCAAGGCGTTTGTGTTGGCAGCAAGCGCGTGCGAGACCGCGCGGCTGCTGCTCAATTCACGTTCCACGCAATTTCCCAATGGGGTGGCAAATTCATCCGGGGTGGTCGGGCGGTATCTGACGGATTCCGTGGGCAGCAATGTGACCGGATATTTTCCGCAGCTGGCTGGAGTGGCTCCGCACAACCATGATGGTGTCGGCGGCATGCATATGTATATGCCGTGGTGGAGGGGCGACCGCAAGAATGAATTTCCGCGTGGCTACCACATCGAGTTCGGTGGGGGACGCCATATGCCGGGCGTGGGCTCGTTCGACGGAGTTTGCAATGAACATGAGGGCTACGGCGCATCGCTTAAGCAGAATGTCCGCAGCAAATACGGCAACTACATTGGCTTTTCGGGAAGGGGAGAGATGATTCCCAATCCTGACACGTACTGCGAGATCGATCCGGTGGTGGTCGATAAGTGGGGAATTCCGGTGCTGCGCTTTCACTTCAAGTGGAGCGACCACGAGCTCAAGATGGCGAAGGATATGCAGGAGACGTTTCGGTCCATCGTCGAAGCGGCCGGGGGCACGGTGGTCGATGGCGCGCGGCGCGCGGACACGGGCATGAAAAACGCGGGCAACCAGCCACAAGAGAAGTTACCGTATGGCATCTCCGAAGGGGGAGAGATCATTCACGAATTGGGAACGGTGCGGATGGGTGATGATCCCAAAACCTCGGTGCTGAACAAGAATTGCCAGGCGCACGATGTGAAGAATTTGTTCGTGGGTGACGGGGCTTGTTTTGTGACGGGTCCGGACAAGAATCCGACGCTTACGATCACGGCGCTCTCGTGGCGAACTTCGGAATACATCCTTGATCAGGCTAAAAAAGGGGAGATCTAGCATGTCTGTATCCCGGCGTGATGTTTTGAAGTCTTTGACTGTGGGTGCGGCGGTTAGCTCGGTGCTGCGTGTGATTCCGCTGCAGGCTGCGGAGTACGCGCATCATATGATCAGCACAGAAAAGGCCGCGAGTAAGACGGGTGTGTACACGCCCAAGTATTTTTCACCGCCGCAATACAAGACGTTGCAGGCATTATGCGAATCGATTTTTCCCGCAGACGCGGATTCTGGCGGTGCGGTCGAAGCGGGGGCTCCGGAGTTTATCGATTTGCTGACGAGCGAGAATCCGCACTACCAGTTGACACTCGGCGGCGGGATGATGTGGCTCGACTCCACGTGCATCGATAAGTATGGCAAAGCGTATCTGGAGTGCACGCCGCAGCAGAAGACCGAAATGCTGGATTGCATTGCTTATCGCAAGAGTGCGGAGGAGGATGCGAGCGTGAGCCAGGGTGTAGAGTTTTTTGCGTTCTTGCGAAATCTGGCTGCGGACGGATTTTTTACCAGCAAGATTGGGATTCAGTATTTGGGTTATATCGGGAATGGGTATCTGGCGGAGTTTCCCGGATGCCCGCCGGTCCCAGGGGTTTAAAGGGTCCTGAATTCGGGCGGCGGATCGGCAATTCTCAGTCCCGGAATATTTTGAGATGGGCCCGCGGGTAACTTCCAGTCGTCGCTTGAATCGCTAGCCAGGACTGCGTCCTGGGCTAAGTTCAGCAAGTTCAGCCGTCCCTGCGGGACTCATTTTGCAATCGGCTGGTTTTCACACCGTACCCTAGATGTTCAGCTGTTCCCGCGGGACTTGTTTTGCGCGCTCTTCAGCCATCCTAAACCCTCGGATGTTCCCGCTTTTGGCCGGTACTCGCAGCCGATCCAGCCGCTGTACCGAAGCTCTTCAATTACCCCAAACACGTAATCGTAATTGAGCTCGCCGAGGTCAGGTTCGTTGCGATCGGGCACACTGGCGACTTGCAAGTGGCCTACATTGTTCCCAAGATACTTTCGCAGCTTCATGCTTACGTCGCCCTCCACGATCTGACAGTGATAAAGATCCATCTGCACTTTGAGCGCGGGGCTTCCTATCCCGTCGACAATGGCGTGAGCCTCATCCTGACGATTTAGAAAATAGCCGGGCATGTCCCGGGTGTTGATGGGCTCGATCAGCAGTTCGATGCCTGCAGCGGCTGCTTGTTGAGCGGCCCACGACAGGTTGGCGATATAGACGCTATGCATAGCTGCACGGTCTACTCCGCGAGGCTGCAGGCCCGCCATTACGTGCACGCGCGGGCAGCTAAGTGTCTGCGCGTATTCAATGGCTGTTTGGATAGCCGCGCGAAACTCCGCCTCTCTGCCCGGCAGGCTTGCGATGCCGCGGTCGCCAGCTGCCCAATTTCCCGGCGGTGCGTTGAACAATACCTGCGCCAAGCCATGGGTTTGCAGCCACGATGCCACTTGCTGCGCGGGGTACTCGTAAGGGAACAGGTACTCAACCGCCGTGAAGCCGTCTTTCGCGGCGGCCGCAAAGCGGTCGGGGAAAGCATATTCCCCGTACAGGAAACTGAGGTTGGCGGCGAAACGCAGCATAGAATCCCCTACCAGGAAGCGCCAAATTGCTCGCGTAGTTGATCAATCTGTTTGGGTGTGAGCGGCTCCGGCTTTCGCTGCGCCAGCAGCCACAGCCGCGCGGTTTCTTCCAGCTCTTCGAGAGCGGCCATGGCTGCTGCCGGCGTAGTGTGCCAAACATTGGGTCCCAGGCGGTCCAGCATGACAGCACGAATGGGCGTTGCCTGGGCGCGCATCCGCTCGATTGTCCGGGCCACCAGGTCGCCTACGGTTGCGTCGCCGGGACGGTGATACTCGATCAGCGGCACGTGACCAACCTTCATTACGTAATAGGGCGTAAGCGGAGGCAGGATATCCTCCGGCTTCCACACCCCGGCTAAGGTAAGCGCCACCAAGTGTGTGGAGTGGGAATGAATCACGCAGCCGGCATCCGGATCCGCGTCGTAGATGCGGCGATGCAGCGTCAACGTCTTGCTGGCCCGGTCACCGCTTACCTGGACGCCATCTGTGCCGACCTTGGAGAGAGCCTCCGGCTTCAGGAAACCCAGGCACGCTTCCGTGGGGGTAATGAGAAAGCCATCCGCCAGGCGAACGCTGATGTTCCCCGCGGTGGAGTGAATGTAGCCGCGCTCGAAGAGGGAGCGGCCTACACGACAAATCTCCTGCCTCAGTTCTGACTCGTTCATCGTCACGCCACAAAGGCAAATGCTTTACAGAAAAAGTCCGGCGATCCGAAGTTACCGGATTTCAAGGCAAGGTGCAGTCCACCCTCTGCCGACATGGCGTAACACCACGGGACTCCGGGATCAATCTGGGGCCCGATCTGCATTTGCCGGATGTTCAGAGCCTGCACGCAAATACCGGAGGTTTCTCCTCCCGCGACCACCAGGCAGCCTACGCCGCGGTGCACGAAGGCGCGGGCCAGCGCCGCCATAGCCTGCTCGACCATGGGTGCGTTGGCCGCGCTCACATGTTCCGGCTCCGCAGTCGAGTAGACGAGCAGGGGCTGCCCGGCCTCGCTTCGCCAGCAGGCATCGGCCCAGGAGAGCACCTGGGCAATTTGCAATTCGAGATCCGCGTCTGGGGCCGGCTGTAAGGCGTACGCTTCGCCTCCGTCGCGAATGAATCGCTGCACCTGGGCATTGGTGGCCACCGAACAGCTGCCGGCAAGAATGGCCTTTCGTCCCCGCGCTGGTGGCAGATCGGCCCGGTTCGCCGGGCTGAAACCCCAATTGCGCGGCAAACTGGTGCCTAGCCCCGAGCCGGCGGTGAGAAAGGACGCGCCGCGCAGCGCTTCGCCTAGCCGGCCCAGATCCTCGTCGCTGAGCGCGTCGACAATAGCGATGGCGAAGCCTTTGTCCTGCAGTTCGTGCATCCGTTGTTGGATCGCCTGGCCGGATTGGGAAACCGTGCGGTAGTCGATCAGCCCGACTTTGCGCCCTTTGGCAGGGTTGAGTTGTGCCTGCAGCACGCGCACCAGGTTGGCATCGGTCATGGGGGTGAGGGGATGATGCCGCATGCCGCTGTCGGAGAGCAGCGTATCGGCAAGAAACAAATGTCCATGGACCACGGTTCGCCCGGTCTCTGGAAAAGCAGGGGTCGCGATGCTGAAGCCGCAATTCAACTCGTCCATCAACGCTTCGATCACGGGGCCTATATTGCCGGCCGAGGTGGAGTCGAAGGTAGAGCAGATTTTGAAGTAGATCTGGCGGGCACCTTGGCGCCGCAACCAGCGGCAGGCACGCAGCGACTGCTCCACGGCTGTGGCGGCAGGTACGGTCCGTGACTTAAGTGCAACCACGACAGCATCCGCGTCGATCGGTTCGGCCTGGGTGGGAACGTCCACGGTTAATACCACGCGCATCCCCGCGCGGACCAGGTTGTTTGCCAGGTCCGTCGCGCCGGTAAAGTCATCGGCGATGCAGCCCAGGACAGTCAACGCTAGACCGCCTGCTCTTTCTGAAACTGCCGGACGATGGAAAGGAAATCGGGATCAGGGGAAAGACCGAGCCGTCGTGCTCGCGCGCTTTCGAAGGTCGCGGGCCATCCCAACATCATCCTGGAGATGGTTGGATCCTGCTGGAAGAGCACCCGATCCCTGGTGGCACGGCCGGCTGCGACTTCCAGCGCATCGAGCATTTCGCTCACCCGAACGGTAAGCGCGGGCAGGTTCAGCGCGGTCCGGCTGCCCCACGCATCGGGCGTAGCCTCCGCCGCCATCAGCAGGCCCTCGATGGTGCGCTGGGGTGAGGCCAGGGCTACCAGGGTATTGGTTGGCACCGGGCACACCGCGTCCAGGCCGTTCAAGGGCTCGCGGATGATGGAGGAGAGAAAGCCAGACGCGGCGGCGTTAGGGCGGCCCGGGCGGACCGTCACCGTCATCAATCGCGTGCTGCGGCCGTCGATCAACCCGCGGCGGGAGTAGTCCGCAATCAATTGCTCGCAAATAAACTTTTGAATGCCGTACGAGGTCTGTGGAACCGGCAAGGTGTCGTCGTGGATTATCCGGGGCAGAGGGAAGTCGTCATCGCCGCCGAAAACAGCGACCGAGCTGGAGAAAACAAGTCGCGGCTTGCTCCCCGCGCGTAAGCCGTCGAGCAGCGCACGCGTGGTGTCGACATTGGAGCGCAGGCCGAGATCGAGGTCGGCTTCGCATTCCGCTGAGACCGCAGATGCGAGGTGGAAGACCGTGTCAAAGGCCTCGCCGCCCAGGGTCTTGCATTGATCGAGCAAAGCGCCGGTCCTGGCGCTGACCCGTGGATCGCCAGTCACGTCCGCCGCCGGCGGAATCAGATCGGCCAGCACAAGCTGGGCGAGAGGGTGGCCTGAAAGATGCCCGCGGGAAAGGAGAGTGCGCGCCAGCCTGGTTCCGAGAAATCCCGCGCCACCCGTGATAAGCACCTTCATCGTGTTAAGGTTACCATCGTTGTCCAGCCGCGCAGAATGTGCATCACAAGGAGGAGAGGTTTTCCATGCGCAAGTCCATTGTCCCTCTATCTAAAGCTTCTCCGGTTTCCCCGTCTCCCGATGGCTGGCTCGATTTACAACAGATTGCGAGTGCAGAAATCTCCTCTGAAGACCCGCAGCATCCCTTTGAAAACGCCTTGCGGGGTGGCGGGGGATGGCGGGCTGCCGATCCCGGACCGCAAGTGATTCGCCTGACCTTCGATGAGCCACAGTCCATCCGGCGGATTCGCCTCGAATTTCGAGAGGAACACAGGGAGAGGGCACAGGAGTTTGCCGTATTCGCGAGTTCAGCCGCGTCTCCGAGGAGAGAGATCGTTCGCCAGCAATGGACCTTCAGCCCCGGCGGCTCGGCAAGCGAAGTGGAGGACTATTCGGTCAACCTGCCCGCTGTTTCGTCCCTGGAGTTAGAGATTGATCCTGGCCGCCATGACAAGTTAGCTATGGCAACGCTCGAATCTATTTCGGTCGCCTAAAAGACGATGGTCAAGGCGAACAAGACCAATCCCCCCATCGACACGGTAGACGAAGCGACGGCAGAGGCTTCCATTGAAGCGAAAAAAATCGGAGAAAAAATCCGCCGGCTCCGATTAAAGCGTTCCATGGGGCTGGTCGAGCTTGGACAAGAGGTCGGTCTCTCCGCGAGTTTTCTCTCCCAGCTGGAAACAGGCCGGGTGGTTCCCACCCTCCGGAATCTTGCGCGTATCGCACTGGTGTTCAAGAAGGATTTCTCCTACTTCGTGAGCGAGGAGACAGACGCCGTCTTTCGTGTTTCGCGAGCAAAGGATCGCATACGCCTGCCTGTGGGTGAAAAGGCGGATCCCTTCCTCCTTTCCGAAAGCATGAGTGTGCTGGTTCCCGATCGCAGTGTTGTTCCGTGTATTGCGCACTTTTTGCCCGGGGTCGAAGACGGGGCCTTTCATCCTCCGCCGTCGCCCGGCCTGGAGCTGGTTTACGTAATTCAAGGTCCGCTGGTCGTGTGGACAGAGAACCGGACCGAGCTGCTCGAGACCGAGGATAGTGTCTGGATCGATCGCAGCACCAAGCGCACGTACCGTTGCCACGAAGACAAAGCGGCGAGAGCCCTCATCATCACGTTCGCGCTGCAGTCTTAGCAGCTTCTGTTCCAGTCCAACTTCCTCAGCGAGTGCTTACGGTGCCGGGAGTTGTATGCTTCGCAAGATGAGGTTGGATCTTGAGGAACGACATGGAGCATAAGAGTGCAGGGATCACACGGCGGTCGTTGCTGCGGGCGGGAGCCGCTTCGCTGGGTGGCATGGCAGTGCAATCGGCGGCCGGCCAGCGGACTCCAGGGGCGTCAACATTCATCGAACTGCTGCGTGCTCCGGATAGCGTAACTGCCTATAGCAGTTTCGCGAAGACGCTGCCCACGGGGAGGATTGCGTTTCAACGGTCTGGCGTGCAATGGCGTGGCGGTCCGGCGCGCGGCGGTCCGGTGACAGTGGAGTGTGCCGTAAAAGAGGATGCGCTGCTGCTGACCCTGGCAGCGCCGTCCAGCCCGATCGCCGTGGTGCATGTGCGCTGGTGGTCGCAGGTGCTGCCCGGACTCCGCGCTTTGGGCGACGCATGGGAGCGTAGCTATGGAGAGCTGGGCTGGCGCGACCTGATACCCGAACGGGTGATGCCCTGGTACTTCGCCACCTACGATGGAACGACCTGCCACGGTTACGGAGTAAAAACCGGCGCGGCGGCGCTGTGCTTCTGGCAGCTTGATCCTGAAGGTGTGTCGCTGTGGCTGAACGTGACCAACGGCGGCGACGGGGTCGAACTGGGGTCCCGAAACCTGACCATGGCGACGGTAGTCACCCGCCGCGGCAGCGAAGACGAGAACGCAGTGGAAGCGGTTTCCGGGTTGTGCCGGACCATGTGTACCCGTCCCTCGCGGCTCAAAGTGCCTATCTACGGAGCCAACGACTGGAACTACAGCTATGGGCAAAGCACAGCGGAGACGATTCTGCGGGATACCGAGTTCATCGTCGAGGTCTCGCCCAGCGGAAGCGTGCGGCCGTTTTCGGTCATCGACGGCGGCTGGACCGACGGTACAACCGCGTGGCCAGACATGGGCAAGCTCGCGGACGGAATCAAGCAGCGCACGGCGCGGCCGGGGATCTGGATCCGCCCACTCGAAGCGCCACGGGATGCTGCGCCTGGTCTGTTGTTGCCCGGGGCGCGGTTCGGGGACAAGAAGGAACGGGCTCGCGAGTTTGCCTACGATCCCACGATCCCGGAGGCGGTGGAGAAGATTCGGGCCAAGATGCTCCAGGCGGCCGGCTGGGGCTACGAGATGGTCAAGCATGATTTCTCCACCTACGATTTGCTGGGGCAGTGGGGCTTCGAGATGGGGCCGCAACCAACGCTACCCGGGTGGTCACTCCATGACAAGAGTAAGACAAATGCAGAGGCGATCGCCGAGTTCTACGCAATGTTGCGCCAGGCCGCCGGCGAGCGAGTGCTGCTGGATGGCTGTAACACAGTAGGCCATCTTGGCCAGGGCATCTTTGATCTACAGCGCACGGGAGATGACACCAGCGGCCGGCAATGGGAACGCACCCGGCGCATGGGCGTGAATACTCTTAGCTTCCGGCTGCCGCAGAACGGAACTTTCTATACCGTGGATGCGGACTTGGTGGGCATTACCGACGCAGTGCCGTGGGAGCTTAACCAGCAGTGGCTCGAGGTGCTGGCCCGTAGCGGAGCGGCTACGATCGTCTCCCCGGGACCGCCGGCACGCGGCGCACAGCAGCGGGCGGCGTTGCGTGACGCATTCAAAGTGGCAGCGGCCGGCGGCCTTGGAGCGAGACCGGTCGACTGGATGGATGCCAGCACCCCCGAGCATTGGCATGCCGGCGGGAAAGCGGAATGGCGCTATCACTGGTGTGGACCCGAAGGCGCTTCCGCTTTCCTGAGCCCTTAGTGGCTAACCCTGGGCTGATTTAGCGGCCTTGGCCTTGTCGTTGATCTGGTTGACGGCCCGCAGGGCGCTCAGCGCCGCTCCCTCTTGCCAGGCAACGATGTGGCTTACGTGATCGCCGGCGAAGACAATGGGCCCATCCGGCTCGATCAGGGTTTCGTAACCGGGATTGGTATGTGGGGCGGTCTGGGAAAAGCTTGACCACCGCTCCTGGCCCGGTCCATAGGTTCGTATCCACGAACCTTCGTTGTCGGGTATCTGGCCCCAGGTCACGTACATTGGCTTTTCCAGTTCCTTGCCGTGCCCGGGATGCAGCCGCTCGACCGACTTGCGGCTTTCCTCAAATTTCTGTGCCAGGGGGAGACCTTTGATGTTGGAGCGTCCCTCATCCGTATATCCGCTGACCAGCACGCCCCGTTGGGTAAACATTCCGGCGGAGGGAAACCAGATAGGGCTACAGCCTTCGCTGACGAACTCCAGGCCGCCGTAGATGTTGTAGTCCTGCTCCCAGAATCGCCGGCTCTCCCAGGCGATCTTGTAGGCGCTGGCATAGGTGCATTCGTCGATTACTTTTTTGTAAGGCGCGCTGAAGTCGTTGGGCGTCCTTTTCAAAATGGTGAGGGGCATGGCGCAAATGCAGTAGTCGGCCTCGATGGTTTTCGCTGAACCATGGCTGGTATAGCCGATTTTGACGCCATTGGCGGTTTTGCGAATCTCGGTGACCGGCGCGTTGTACTTCACCACATCGCCGAGTGCTTTGGAGAAGGCATAGGGAATGCGGTCCATGCCGCCCACCGGCTGGAACATGGTCGCCTGCATATCGAACTGCTCGTCGAAGAGCATGGCCTGCCAGAAGTTCTCGTCCAGCAGGGTGTGCATGTCGATGGGCTGGCTCAACACGCCGGTCTGGTCGCCCGCTCCTGCCATCTGAGAATATCCCGCACGATCGCTGCCCACGTATTTTCCGGCTTCGTCCAGGGGGCCGTAGGTGCGCAGAAAATCCAGCATGCGCTGCCGGTCTTCTTTCGACAGGTTCTGATCGAGAAGTCCTTGGTTGACGGCCTTTTCCAACAGTTCGCTCACGTGTCCCCGGGTGTCGTTTTCCGCTTGCCGCAGGACGACAGGTTTTCCTCCGTTGGCCTTATCGTTTTGCAGGAAGGCGGAGCGGGTCATATTCACTTCGACCTGCAGGGGCACACCCAGCTTCTCGCAGTAGCCCAGCATGGTTTTATGAACCGAGGGAAGGCGGGCTGGCCCAAAATTCTGGTAGTTTCCCTGGTCCCAGGTGCAGGTCTGCCTGGTGCCGTCGAGGAAGGTGACCTGGTCCCCGCCGCGCACCGTCCAATTTCGTCCCCCCGGTCTCTGCCGGCATTCCAGAAGCGTGCATTCGTATCCCAGTGCGCGCAGTTCGTATGCGGCGACCAAGCCTGCAATGCCTGCTCCCAGGACGACTACCTTCACTCCCTTGCCCACTCCGGGGTCTGCGGGCACGGCCTGTTCGGGCTTCCCGGCGTGCGCTTCCATGAGGCCCATGCCCTGCATGACCAGGAATGCTGCGCTGTATCCACCGGCCCGCCCTACGCGATGTAAAAACTCTCTTCTGCTGACTGCCATCGTGTCCTCTCAAGATTTGAATTTAGGAGTGCCTGGGGCCCGGGTTGATAATGGTGCCTGGCATAGATATAACCATGGGACGGAACAGATTGTTGCTTCGTTCTTGAAGCAAATTTATTTATCAGCAGGAATGGGGTGGCAACTCTGCATGCGGTTTACCCGGCGCGACACACTTAAATTGCTCGGCTATTCGGCGGCCTGGACACAAACCAGGGGCGCTTTTGGACAGACTGCCACGCTCCCCATTACTTCGGGACCATTCAAGGCGACGCGCGCGTCGCTCGATGCCTACATCGTCCCTGATTGGTTCCGCGAGGCAAAATTCGGTATCTGGTCGCACTGGGGGCCGCAGTCTGGCGTCGAGGATGGCGATTGGTTCGCGCGGAATATGTATATCCAGGGCACTCCGCAGTACGAGTACCACCTCAAGACCTACGGGCATCCATCCAAAACAGGCTACAAAGACCTGATCCCGCTGTTCAAAGGGGACAAGTGGGATCCCGATCATTTGATGGATCTGTATGTGAACGCGGGGGCAAAGTACTTCGTGAGCATGGGGGTGCACCATGACAATTACGATATGTGGAACTCGAAGTACCAGCCACGCTGGAATGCGACGGCGGTGGGGCCGATGCGCGACATTGTCGGCCTCTATAAGCAGGCGGCGCGCAAGCGCGGATTGCGTTTCGGAGTCAGCGAACACCTTTCCAATAGCTTTGACTGGCTCGCCCCGGCGCACACCAGCGATACCAAAGGTCCTCTGGCCGGAATCTCCTACGACGGCACCAATCCGTTATTTGCCGACCTCTATCACAGCTACACCCAGATGCCGCACGACTTTGCCCTAACCGCAAAGGCTATGGGGCGCGTCGCTCCTGACGATTGGAAGTTGCAGTACTTTAACCGCATCAAAGATCTGATCGACCAACATCAGCCCGATCTGCTTTACACCGATGGCGGCATTCCCTTTGAGGAATACGGATTAGCCACCGTGGCTGAGGTTTATAACGTGAGCGCCGCCCAGCATAACGGCAAGGTCGAAGCCGTGTATTGTAGCAAGGTCGCCGGCGACTGTTCCGTGGGCACATGTATTGTCGACCATGAGCGCGGCGTTTCCGACGCCATTTCCACGGCCCCGTGGCAGACCGACACCTGCATTGGGGACTGGCACTACAAGCGTGGACAGGTATACAAGACACCCAAGAAGGTGATTGATCTGCTGGTGGACATCGTCAGTAAGAACGGCAATCTGCTGCTGAATTTCCCGCTGCCGAACAGCGGGGAACTGGATGCCGAAGAGATGAAGGTGCTGGAGGGTATCACCGCGTGGATGAAGATCAACAGCGAAGGGATTTATGGGTCTCGTCCGTGGAAGATCTATGGCGCCGGACCATCGACCGAAGTGGTGGTTCCCAAAACCGGCTTCAACGAGAGCAAGCAGCCCGGTTTGACAGCTCAGGATGTGCGCTTTACCACCAAGGGCAAATTCCTCTATGCCTACGTGATGGGTACACCGGCGGGAGATTTCACCATCCCATCGTTGGCTACGAACAGTCCCCAGGAGCCGGGCAAGATTCTCGATGTGCAACTGCTCGGGTTCCATGACAAGCTGCGTTGGAAGCAGGAAAAGCAGGGCTTGCAGATACGCATGCCGGCAGCAAACCTGTCTGACATCGGCGTCACGTTCAAAGTTACCCTCGCCTGAAAGGACTGCATGCGAATCAAGTTGCTGATGAGTATTTTCCTGCTTGCTGGTGCGACGGCCGGGGCTCAGGGAGTTGACCGCTCCATGCTTCTCAAGCCGCCGGCGGATAGCTGGCCGTCGTACCACGGCACTTACGATGGGCAGCGTCACAGCAAGCTGGAACAAATTACACCGCAGAACGTGCGCGCGCTTTCGATGGCATGGGCTTTTCAAACCCATCAGAAGGCGGATATCAAATCCTCTCCACTATTGGTCGACGGGGTGATCTATTTCTCGGTGCCGGACAATGTATGGGCCATCGATGCGCTTTCCGGTCACCAGCTATGGCACTACACCTATCCGCCGAACCCTGGTTTGCATATTGGTAGCCGCGGCGTAGGGATGTACAAGAATTGGCTGTACTTCCTGGTTCCGGATGGCCATCTGATATCGCTCAACGCCAACGACGGCACCGTGCACTGGAAAGTGCAAGTGGCCGATGTTACCAAGGGATATTGGACCAGCATGGCCCCCCTGGTGGTGGGCAATCACGTGCTGGTGGGCACGTCGGGCGATTTCGACAACCTGGTCGGATATGTGCGCTCGGTCGATCCGGAGACGGGCGAGACGCAGTGGCAATGGAATGCTACTCCCCCAGTGGGGACACCCGGGGCGCCGACGGGTGGTAATTCCTGGATGACGGGCACCTACGACCCCGATCTCAACCTGGTGTATTGGGGCACCGGAAACCCCACGCCGGTCCTGGCCGCGTCCACCCGGCCGGGAGACGATCTCTACACCTGCAGCATTGTGGCCCTCAATCCCGACACGGGAAAAATGACCTGGGCGTTTCAGCCGTCGCCCCACGATACGCATGATTGGGATGCTGCGGAAACTCCGGTGCTGGTAGATGGAATGTTTGAGGGTAAACCGCGGAAGATGCTGTTGCAGAGTTCGCGCAACGGTTATTTTTTCGTGCTCGACAGGACGGATGGCAGCAGTTTACTTACGGTTCCGTTTGGCCCGGTGAACTGGGCAACCGGGGTCGACAAGCAGGGGCGTCCTATCCCGAATCCAGCCAAAGACCCGGCGCCTGATGGGCGTTTAATCGCACCAGACGAAAACGGGATGACCAACTTTCGCTCCCCGAGTTTTGATCCCAAGACGGGATTGTTCATCGTGTCTTCTCATCCCAGCTATAGCCTGTACTTTACGAAAGCAGCCGATGGCACGTACGGTTGGGCGGGTGCCGACTATGACCTGTGGAGCAAGGGGGTGCTCGAGGCCATTGATTACCAGACGGGCAAGGTTCGCTGGACACATGAGCTTGGCCCGGGAACTCCAACAGCGGGTGTGTTGACCACCGCGTCAGGGCTCACCTTTACCGGCGACACGCGAGGCAACGTTCTTGCTCTTGAGACCAGCACAGGGAAAACACTCTGGCATGCCGGCTCCGGGGGAAGGATGTCTACATCGCCCGTCAGCTACGAACTCGGCGGCCGCCAATATCTGTTGACCAGCAGCGGTGGAGTGATGTTTGCCTGGGCCCTCCCCCAGCATATGTAACCTTAACTGGTTGTTGTTGTATCGGGCACGACTCGTTTCCCATGACGGGCATTTCGTGCGGGGATCTGCTCTAACGGGTTGAAGGGTGTGAGAGCGTCCACTTTCAAACCCAGTCCCACAGGGACGGCTGGAAATAAACCGCGGCCCAATCCTGGACAGTTTCCCCCTTGTGCAGCGCCCAATCCCTAGGTAGGCTGGTTCACACCTGGAGGAAAGAGAATGCAACGGATCTGGACGGCGTGTGCAATGGCGGGACTGATGATTTCGGGAGTAGCTCTGGCGCAGGGAAACCCGCTGCCAAGTGAAGTTCAGGGAAGCTACGCGCGGCTCAAGCCAAACATACTCAAAGCCGCCGATAAGATGCCACCCGCGGACTATAGCTTTAAGCCCACGCCGGACATTCGGACTTTCGCTCGGGTCGTGAACCATGTGACCGAGGCGCAGCTACATATTTGCGGTGCAGCAAATAATACGGACGCCGCCGCGCTGCCGAAAGTACCGGCGGAAACGGCCGATAAGGCGGTCATCGTCGAGGCACTCAAGGCTTCCTTTGCCGAGTGCGACAAGGCTTATGCCGGCGTGACCGATGCCAACCTGGCAGACATGCTCCAGGTTGGGCCGCTGGGCAAGCGGACACGGCTAAGTATGCTGTGGGGCAACATCGCTCATGACAATGAGCAATACGCAATCCTGTCGTTGTATCTGCGCTTGAAAGGGTTGGTGCCGCCCACTAGCGAGAAGTAAGGCAGCTGTCGCGCTCGGTCATCCTGCGGCAGTCCTCGACAGGAAAGCTGGGGTAGCGCGGTGGAGAGATTTGCGGTTTAACCGGGCCTAAAATGGTGATCCCGGTTGATCTGCCTCCCGCGGATGCCAGCGGTAGGCAGCGACTGAATTCTTCCAGAAAAACTTCTCTGCAGCGACACGGCCCTTGGTCTCGACATAGCTGCGCACGATTGAGATGGTCTCCTGGTAGGTTGCATGATGGTCACTATTAGGCCAATCGCTGGCGTAAAGAACGTGGTCCTCCCCGAAGATATCCCACAGAGCATCGAGCCGTTCCCGGGAAAACGTGGAACCGCCCGACTCTTCGATGCGCGCGGCGATCACTTCAGAAAGCTTGACGAATACATTCCGATTTTTTGCCAGTTGTCGCAGCAGTGAAAAATACTCGTCTCTGGCGGGCGCTTCCGCTGGAACCCGCGCAGTGGGCAGATGATCGACGACGATCCTCAACTCGGGAACGCGGTCCGACACGCCGGCGATAGCCCGGACAAGCTTGAGATCGGGATTCGCACTATCCAGGACCAGGCCGCGCTCGGCCAACATCTTCAGCCCCGCCAAAAACTCCGGTTTCTGCGCGTCGACGGCCAGATCCCGATCCCAAAGATTGCCGTACCGTATGCCCAGGAACAGCGGATTGGCGTGGAGCCGATCAAGGTCCTTCGGATACCCGGACGTTCCTGGAATCAGGTCGCCCACCATGCCCACGATGATGGGGTGGTTCGCCGCCTGGCGTAGCACCCAGTCGTTATCGCTGGCCAGCGGGCTGGCTTCGATCACGATGGCGCCGACCACGCCGAAGGGCCGCGCAATGCTGGCATAGCGGTCGGGCAGGGCTGCTTTGTAGAGCGCGGTGTCGGTCTTCGCGGGCCAGGGCACGCCCCCAGGACGGCCAGGATCAAAGAGGTGGATGTGGGTGTCGATGATGGGTATTGCCGCCGGAAGGGCTGCGGCTATTCGCCCCGTTGCCGCGCCTCCGGCGGCCGAAGCCGCGAGCGTGAGAAACTTGCGCCTCTTCATGTACGTCTCCTCAATGTCCAGCCAGAAACAGTAACAGATGAAATGCTTTAGAATTCTGGTTGGTTTGGAGGAGTTTTGCAAAGACGACATTTCCTGACCTCGTCCCTGGCGGCCGCGGCTGCGGCTTTGGCCCCCAGCGACACACTTGCCCAGGCAGCTGCAGGCAAAGGCCGCGAGTACTACGAGCTGCGCAAGTATCAGTTGCAGGCAGGCCCGGAACCAAAGTTGCTCCAAAGCTACCTGGCGGATGCGCTGATTCCCGCGCTCAATCGGCTTGGTTTCTCGCCTATCGGCGCTTTCAATCTCGACCTCGGCCCGCAAACGCCCGCGCTCTATTTGCTGATCCCGTCGACAACCCTGGAGTCCCTGGTGACTGCCGAGCTGCATCTGGCGAAAGACGAGGAGTTCATGAAGTCCGCCGGACCATTTTGGAATGCGCCGGCGACCGCTCCCGGTTTCCTGCGCATTGAAAGCTCGCTCATGATTGCGTTTGAAGGTTGGCCGCGTTTGGTCGTTCCGCCCGTCACCGCACAGCACGGGAAGAGAGTATTCCAATTGCGCACCTACGAGAGCCCCACCAATCAGGACCACCTGCGTAAAGTGGACATGTTCCACAACGGCGAATTTGAGATTTTTCAACGCGCAGGTTTCTGGCAAGTATTCTTCGGCGACACCTTGATCGGTCCCCGTTTGCCGCAGTTGACCTATATGGTCAGTTTCCCTGACATATCTGAGATCGATGTGAAGTGGGATGCTTTTCGCAATGATCCCCAATGGAAAAAGCTGGCGGCTCAGCCGAAGTACAGCTCAGAGGCAATCGTGAGCAACATCGATAGTCTGGTGCTCAGGCCGGCGTCCTTTTCCCAGATCTAGGGAAGGTCTGCTGACGACGGGGCTGAAAGAGGGCTTTAGAGGCTGTGTGACGACCAAAATCCAGGCTTTAGAGATTGCGTGAGAATTTCCATTGTGTCGTCCCTTCGGGACTCGATTTGAGTGAACCCTACCCGGCACTCCCGTGCCGGGCTCCAGATTGTCCCGTCCCTTCGGGACTGATTCCGTCAGGTGATCATCCTACATATCCAATCCGAGCTCTTCGATACCTTTTCCGCCGTGTTTTTCCAGATCCGCCAGCAACCCTTTGTCCGACAGGTCAAGCGCGTGGGAGTGCTTCCAGTCATGGCGGACAACATCATGCAGACGATCGACGATATGTTTGTCGCGGACCTCGATGGCTAATTCGCGCCGGCTGTCGAAACTGCCAGGCGCCAGGTTGATGGATCCGATGATTGCCCGTTCTCCATCCGCAAGCAACATCTTTGCGTGCAGCTTGAGGCCCTTCAGCTTGCGCACCTCAACCCCGACATCATTCAGGATGCGCAGCCCCCCAACCCCTTCCAGCAGTTTCTCTTTCTTGAGCGTATGCGGTGGCCGCGCCATCACGTGAATCTTGACTCCGCGCTCCTTGGCCCGTACCAGGTGCTCGATGATCATCTGATCCTGGTATCGTTCGTTTTGTAACCATAGCGAGTGCTTAGCGGCGTCAATGAACTCGGTAATCCGCTCCCGGCCATTTCCGCGGCACCAAATTAACTGCGCTTGTTTTCCTGAAGCAAAATCCTGGCGGCTCCAGTCTGCTTCGAAGCAGTTGATGATCTCCGCAACCTCGTGCGGCTCCGAGGTGATGACGGCATAGTCGCGGGTTTCGGTCAGGTTTTCGCTCTGCCAGTTCAGCGACTTCACAAACGCCGTCTTATCATCCACGACCATGGATTTTTCGTGCGTAAGGTCGAAGGCCGGATTACTATCCAGCACGTCAACCCCTGCGGCCGACAACGTGGCGCGGCTTTCGTCGTTTTCGGAGACCCCATTGCGACGCTTGGGATTGAGCATGACGCGTACGACGACACCGCGGCGGTGTGCTGCCACCACAGCCGCGATCAACGACGGATCGGTGAAGACGAACATCTTGATGCGCAGGGATTTGGCCGCCTGCTTGATGGCGTCCAGAATCGGCTTTGCGGAGTCGTCAGGTAAAACAACCAGGTTACGGGACATCGGCGCTCTCCCGCCTGCGCAAGCCGCTAAAGAGCGGATTTCGCCGGTGTTGTATCGAACTGTACACTATACAACTCGGCGTAGGTTCCCTTCAGCGCCAGTAGCTGGTCGTGCGTGCCCTGCTCGGCCACTACACCGTCTTTCAGCACAATGATTTTATCCGCATCGCGGATGGTACTCAGCCGGTGGGCAATGGTGAGCACCGTTCGCCCCTTCATCAGTCGTTCCAGGGCTTCGATCACCAGCCTTTCCGACTCGGTATCGAGAGCGGCGGTCGGTTCGTCAAGAATCAGGATGGGGTTGTTGCGTATGATCGCGCGCGCGATCCCAATCCGCTGCCGCTGGCCGCCGGAGAGAGTATCTCCTCGATCGCCGACAAAAGTCTGATAGCCGTTGGGCATGCGGGCGATAAATTCGTCCGCGTTGGCCAGCTTGGCGGCCTCGACAATCTCGTCCTCCGTCGCGTCCGCGCGGCCGTAAGCAATGTTGTCGCGCACGGTTCCGCGAAACAGCACGGTCTCCTGCAGCACGTAGCCAATCTGATCCCGCAATGCCTGGAGCCGATAGTCGCGAACATCCACACCGTCCACCAGAACAGCGCCTGCGCTGGGATCGTAAAACCGGGGAATCAGGCTCATGATGGTCGATTTGCCCCCTCCCGTCGGTCCCACCACCCCGATCATCTGGCCAGGCTTAACGGTGAAGCTTACATCGCGCAACACAGGACAGCTGGCGTCATAAGCGAAGGCCACGTGATCGAAGACGATCTCACCCTTGATGGTCTTCTCGTTGGCATCCGGTTTCTCGGGAAGTATGGCGTCGGCGTCGAGAATGGTCCGGATACGCTCCACAGCCACCGCTGTCTGGGCAATGGAGTTGTTCATCGTGGCAAGGTCTTTCACCGGCTTGAAAAATGAGGCCAGGTAGGAAAGAAAAACGGTTAACTCCCCGGCCGTCATCCCTCCGGAAAGGATGAGCAGCGAGCCGCGCCAGAGGACGAACGCCACGCAGAAGGAGACGATGACGGAAACGATGGGCGAAAGCAGCGCTTTGACCTGGCGGGCTTTGAGCGCGGCAGCTACGGTCGCCGCGCTCACGGCCGCAAGTGCTTGTTGTTCCAGTTCCTGCCTGCCGAAGGCCGTGACCACGCGGATAGACTCGAGATCCTGCTGCACCACCGCCACGATGTTGCTCTGCTGCTTGCGCACCTCGTGGGTGGAGCTCTTGACCGCCTTCTTGAATCTGGTGGCCAGCAAGAGCAGCAAGGGAGTGATCGCGACCGCAATCAGGGTGAAGTCCCAGTTGAGAAAGAACATCACCACCAGCATGCCCAGGATGGTGAACATGTCCACCACGATGCCGAGCGTCGCCGACGAGGCGAAATTTTGAATGGTGAGCACGTCGGCGGTAATCGTGCTGAGCAGGATGCCGGATTGGTGGCTGTCGTAATAGCGCAGCGACAAATACTGGAGATGGTGATAGGTGCGCATGCGCAGATCGTTGGCCACCCACTGTCCGACGCTCTCGGTAAAGTAGTTGGCCGTGTACGACGCGACCGCGTTAAAGACGGCGATCAGGATGACTGCTAACGCCGCTATCTCGGCGAGATGTGCCCGATGAGCATGCGCAAGCACCGGCTCAATCAGGTGGGCCAGCCAGGGATCGAGCTTTCGTCCGACCACCACATTGTCGATGACGATCTTGAGTGGCCAGGGTGCGGCCAGAGTCATGGTGCTCTGAACCAGCATCGCCACCAGGACGATGATCAGGCTGCCCCGGTAGGGACGAAGCAACTCCTGGATGAGGCCCATCATGCCCGGCCCCTTTTCGTCATGCTCCAGCTGCGCGGCCTCAACCACTGCGAATACCTCTTGTTACAAGGCTGTGAACGGTTGACACCACTTTAAACGGTATCCCGCGTCTCTGGGCAACAGATGCAGGGGTATACGAATCTCCGTTGGATTGAGCCGTCCCGGCTGACACTATCGGGGTCATTGCGCCGAAAGAAAACCGCAGATCTTTCCACTGCGCTAGGCTCTCTGTCGGAAACACATTCCCACGAGGGGTCCGCGGAACTGCAGATCCCTCCGCTCCGCTTCAGGATGACAAAGGAGAGGGCTGCGGGCTGTAAAGCGCGGTTGATGAACCGAGACGGTTTTCATCGCCTCCGGTGGACCGCGGCCCGTAACTCCACTGTCGGAAACACATTCCCACGAGGGGTCCGCGGAACTGCAGATCCCTCCGCTCCGCTTCGGGATGACAAAGGAGAGGGCTGCGGGCTGTAAAGCGTGGTTGATGAACCGAGACGGTTTTCATCACCTAAGACCTGTCCTAACTCCGTAAGACCGCCTACCCGGCGCTCTCGATCAAGTGGTAGATTTGGGCTCCATATTTTTCTACGGTGCCCATGCCAATGCCAGGCACCGCCAGCAGGTCGGAGTCCGTCCTGGGGCAGGAACTGGCGATATTCCGCAACGTGCGATCACCAAAGATGCGAAACGCCGGCATCTTTCTCCGCTTGGCCTCGGTCAAGCGCCAGGCGCGCAATGCCTGTTCCAGCCGAGCCTGCCGCTCCGGAGGCGGCGCGGGCTCGGCCGGAGATGACTTCGCCAACCTGCCTCGCGCCGGCGGAGGCGACTCCGCGAACTTAAGCCTTTTCCCGCGTTTGTCAGCCGCCGAAGGAGCCACCGCATCGCGCATCACGAACCGGTGAGCTTCACTCTCATTGAAGCTGAGACCCCCGGGCAAAATGCTGACGTTGCGGTAAGGAATCCGCTTGCCCTGCGTCTCAAACACCGCGTCGGTAAACGCGATCAACTCCGCCCGGGCCATCGCCCCCAGAACCTCTTCAAAATTGTCCCGGCTCATTTCGCCGTCAGGGTAAAGGTCAGTATGCAGCTTCCCCGTGGACCTGGCAGAAACTCCACGCAGCCTTTTGAGAACTTGATCGCAGGCGATTCGCTCGGCACGCGTCGGCGACCGGAATCTCTGCGCAATACAATCGACCGGCGCGCAAAAGTCGCAGATCCCGCAGCCCGCACCGCTGTCGGAAGTATCCCCAAAGTGATGAACCAGCGACTTCATGCGGCAATGATGGCCCTCTGCGTAGCGGATGATTTCTTCCAGCTGGTCTTTCTTCTGGTCCGCCTGCAGGGTGTAGGAAGCTCGCCAGTTATCCACCCCAAGACTCACATTCTCCGCAAAATCGACCACCGCGCCTTTGTGTATCCACAGTTTTTCAAGCGCCTTATCGAAGACATCCTCGTCCATCTTGACCAGCTTGCGCACCGTGTCCTTGCTTTGCGGTTGTTCCCCCAGCTTCGAAAAAATTCGATCGAGCAACGCAACGGGAGGATAATCCCGGCCGATAAAAAAGTCGTGGGTATGACGGTCTGCATAGGAATACATGAGAATCGCGCGGCTGGGCTTTCCATCACGTCCCGCGCGGCCGATCTCCTGGTAGTAGCCTTCCAGGCTGCCGGGAACGGCGGTGTGAATCACGGTGCGGACATCGGCTTTGTCGATGCCCATCCCAAAAGCCGTGGTGGCGACCATGACGTCCAGCTTCCCCGACATGAACTCTTCCTGCACTCGCCGCCGGCGGTGCGCATCAAGGCCGGCATGGTAGCCCGCCACCCGAAACTCGCGGGCCCACAGCGTGGACAAGGCTTCCGCCTGTTTGCGGGTTGGGGTGTATACAATCGCCGGGCGATTGCCCGCCTCAAGCAGGATTGCCTTCGCCAGCCCGGGCCGATTGGAGGGCAGCGCCTCCACAATCTCGATGCCGATATTTTCTCTGCGGAAGCCATGGATGAAGTGCTTCACCGTGGACAGCCCGAGTTGGGTCGCGATGTCCTTCTGTACCAGCGGGGTCGCGGTCGCCGTAAGCGCCAGCGCAGGAGCGGGCCGAAAACTGGGCAGGTACTGGCCCAGCATGCGGTAGTCCGGGCGAAAGTCGTGACCCCATTGCGAAATGCAGTGCGCTTCGTCGATGGCAATCAGCGACGGCTTGCGTTTGGCCAGCAACTCCGGAAAACCCGGCACCCGCAGCCGCTCGGGAGCGATAAATAGAAACTGAAGGTTTCCCTTCACGTAATCCACGCAAGCCTGCCGGGAACTCTCCCGATCGCGCCCGGAGTGTATGCACTCGGCAGCCAGGCCGAGACGCTTCAGCTTCCCCACTTGGTCATCCATCAAGGCGATCAACGGACTGATGACCAGCGTCGTTCCTCCCCGGGCCAGTCCCGGCAACTGATAGCAAAGCGATTTGCCCGAGCCCGTCGGCATCACCAGCAGCGCATCTTCTCCCGCAGTCACCGACCGGCAGACCGCCTCCTGGTTGGGGCGGAAGCTCGAAAAACCGAAGACGCTTTCCAGCAGTTGGCTGAGGCTGGCGTTGCTGGGGATCGGCTTTGCCGGGGCAATTTCCACAGCCGATTCCAAAACCCGGACAGCGGCAGGCCTCGCTACGGGCGTCGTTTGGCTCACCCGGCCTACCACCGAGCGGACGTAGTCGCTGATGCGTTCCAAAAAGGGATCCAGCTGCGCCTCACCGTGCTGGATACGGTTGAGAAAAGCTTCCCATTGGCCAGTCATCGCTGGGCTTTTCACTTCCGGATGCACCACCTCAATCAGGTGTATTCCTTTGTCGGTGGCCTCGAGGCTTTTGCCGTTTCGCGTGACGTAAGCGCGTTTCAAGAGCACTTCGATGATGGCCGCCCGGGTGGCCGGAGTGCCCAGCCCGGTTTCCTTCATCGCGTCGGATAGCTCTTTCTCATCCAGACTCTTGCCCGCCGTCTGCATCGCGGTCAGGATGGTCGCATCCGTAAATCGTTGCGGCGGCCGGGTTTTCTTCTTTTGCGCTTCAACCCTGGTTACGTTCTTTGGCTGACCCTGGGCGAGCGTTGCCGGCAACGCCTGGTCGGCTATTTCACTCTTCGGATCCCGCCGGCGGGCGTCTGCTCCGGGGTCAAGAATCTTCCAGCCGGCTTGCCGCACGACTGTGCCCGTGGTGCGATACCTGTCTACGGGGGGTTGTGTGGCGGTACGGATTGCGGTGATCACCGTGGTCACTTCCTGCAGGTGGTCTGCATGCCACAACATCAGCAGGCGCCGGCAGATCAGGTCGTAGATCTTGCTTTCCTCGTCTGAAAGCTTGTCTGGCTGCATGGCGACCGCGGTAGGAATAATCGCGTGGTGGTCGCTGACCTTGCTGTCGTCCACATAGCGTTTTCCCAGGGGCCGCTCCCCGCTTCCTGGAGCCAGGTGCTCTTTGTAGCGGTTGGAAATGACCTCAACGATCCTGGGAATGGTGGCCGCGATATCGGTCGAAAGGTAGCGGCTGTCGGTCCGTGGATAGCTGATGAGCTTGTGTTGCTCATACAGTGCCTGGGCCAGGTCCAGCGTTCTTTGCGCGCTGAAGCCGTAAAGGCGGTTGCCATGCCGTTGCAGATCGGTCAGGTCGTACAGCAGGGGCGGTGGCGTACGCACGGTTTCCGCGGTGAGCGACTCGATAGCGGCCTGGCCGGCGCGCGCCCGCGCCATGATTTGCTCGGCTTCGAGGCCGTCGGCGGCCAAGCGGCTGCTTTCGCTGCTCTTGATTTCAGGACGGAACCAAGTGCCGTCATACGTTTCCACAGCCTCCGCCGCCTGGAAAGTCGCGACCACGTGCAGGTAATCCTCGGGCACGAAGCTGCGCAGGGCGAGCTCCCGCTCGACGATCATGGCCAGGGTCGGGGTCTGCACGCGGCCAACGGAAAGCTCTTCGTTGTAGACGATCGAGTAGGCGCGAGACAGATTCATGCCCACCAGCCAATCGGCCCGGCTGCGGCCGCAGGCGGCATCCGCCAGCCGGTCGTAGTCGCTCCCTGGGCGCAGGCTCGAGAACCCTTTGCGGATGGCATCCGGTGTCAGCGAGGAAATCCACAGCCGGCTGAAAGGTTTTGTACTTTTAGCCGCCTCGTAGATGTAACGGAAAATCAATTCTCCTTCACGTCCGGCATCCGTCGCGCACACTATGCTCGACACTCGCGGAGACTGGAGTATTTTTTGCACGACTTCGAACTGCTCTTTGCTCCGCTCGTAGACCACCAGCGGCCACTGGTCGGGCAGTATGGGTAGTGACTCCAGGCGCCACTGCCGCCACTGGGGATTGATCTGGTGCGGCTCCGCGAGCGACACCAGGTGCCCGATGGCCCAAGTCACGACGTAGCCGTTTCCTTGCAGGTAGCCGGTACCCCGTTTGTCGGCTCCGAGCACGCGGGCGATGTCACGCGCGACCGAAGGTTTTTCAGCCAGAACCGCGATAGTTCCGGATTCAGATGCGGTCATTCTGCTTCTCAGTCTACCGCGCCATCTCCTGCACAAGACAGGCGCAAGGGGTGGCATTCGCAGTCCCTCCCCTTTGAGAGCAAGATGAGAAATGTTTTAATCAACTGTGGACGTTTCTCTCGATCAGATAAAAAAAGCAGAACAGAGAATTCGCGATTTCATTTATTTCTCTCCTTGCCAGCTCTCGGCCGCGCTCTCCGAGGTTACCGGTCAACAGGTCTTTCTCAAGCTGGATAATCTACAGCGGACCGGCGCCTTCAAAGAACGTGGTGCGCTCAACCGCATTTTGCTGCTGAGCGACGATGAGAAGCGGCGCGGCGTGATCGCCGCCAGCGCCGGAAACCACGCCCAGGCCGTGGCCTATCACGCCACCCAGCGCGGAGTTTTTGCCCGTATTGTCATGCCCTTGATGACGCCGCTGGTGAAAATCTCCGCCACCCGTGGATTCGGAGCCGAAGTCATCCTGCATGGCGCGAACTACGACGAGGCGTGTGATGAGGCGCTCAGAATCTGCCAACTGGAAGGGATGACATTTCTGCATCCTTTCGATGATGCCGCCGTGATCAATGGTCAGGGGACGATCGGCCTCGAACTGCTGGAGCAGGTGCAGGGCCTGGAGGCAGTCGTCGTGCCCATCGGCGGAGGGGGACTGATCAGCGGCGTCGCCTGCGCTTTAAAAGAGAGCAACCCCGCCATTCGTGTGGTGGGCGTACAAACCGAGCGTCTCCCCTCCATGTTGCGCGCCATCGAGCATGGGAGCCCCATCACGGTCACAGCCGAAGCAACCATCGCGGATGGGATTGCGGTCCGGCGTGCCGGTGATCTCACCTTGCCCCTGGTCGAACGGTTTGTCGACGAGATTGTCACCGTGGATGAAGAGGAAATCGCCAATGCCATCATGGTCCTGCTCGAACGGGAGAAAACGCTGGCGGAAGGGGCTGGTGCCGTGGCGCTGGCGTCTCTGCTGCAGAAAAAAACCTCGCTCAAAGGGCAACGGACTGCGGTGCTGGTATGCGGCGGCAATATCGATGTAAGCCTCCTGGCCAGGATTATCGAACGCGGTTTGGCCAAAGATAGCCGGCGTGTACGCATTCGCGTCCATCTCGCTGATCGTCCGGGAGCGCTTCATCAGTTGACGAAAATCCTCTCCGATCAGCGGGCAAACATCGTGGAGACGTTACACAGCCGTGCTTATTACGGCGTCAGTTTGGGCGATACAGTCATAGACATCACACTCGAAACGCGAGGCGCTACGCATATCACCGCGATCGGCCAGGCGCTGGAAGTTGAGGGCTATCGGTATGAGCGTATCCAGTAACACCATAGGAACAAGGCCCATGCAGGAATTCTTGAGGTTGAAACGCCTTCCGCCGTATGTCTTCAACATCACCGGCGAGATGAAGGCGGCGGCTCGTGCGCGGGGAGAAGACATCATCGACTTCGGCATGGGCAACCCGGATGGGGCTACACCGAAGCACATCGTGGACAAGATGATTGAAGCGGCGGGAAAGACGGCGACTCATCGCTACTCGTTGTCCAAGGGTATCCCGCGCCTGCGTAAGGCGATTTGCAATTGGTACCAGAAACGTTATGACGTGCAGCTCGACCCCTTAACCGAGGCGATCGTCACCATTGGCTCCAAGGAGGGCATTGCTCATCTGTGCCTGGCCACCCTCGATCGTGGGGACGTGGTCGCGGTACCCAGCCCCAGCTATCCGATTCACATTTATGGCCCTGTGATCTCCGGGGCCAACGTTCGTGCCATTCCGGTACACAGCACCGATGAATTTCTGGCCGAACTGGAGCATTCTGTGCCGCTGATGTATCCGCGGCCCAAGATGTTGATCCTGAATTTCCCTGCGAACCCCACCACGCAATGTGTGGACCTGCGATTCTTCGAGCGAGTGGTAGCTCTATGCAAGGAATTCCAGATCTACCTGGTGCACGATTTAGCGTACGCGGATATTGTTTTCGATGGGTACAAGGCGCCCTCGATTCTGCAGGTGCCGGGAGCGAAGGATATTGCTGTCGAGTTTTTCACCCTGTCCAAGAGCTACAACATGCCCGGATGGCGGGTTGGCTTTATGGTGGGCAACCCGGTGTTGGTGGCAGCGTTGGGAAGGCTCAAGAGCTACTTCGACTACGGCACCTTTACTCCTATCCAGGTGGCTTCGATCCTGGCGCTCGAGGGACCGCAGGAGTGCGTACAGGAAATTTGCGACAACTACCGTAAGAGGCGAGACGTCTTAGTCAAAGGACTCAACCAACTGAACTGGCAAGTACCGATGCCTAAGGCGACGATGTTCGTATGGGCCTCGATCCCAGAAAGATACAAAGCCATGGGCTCGCTCGAATTTGCCAAGAAGCTGCTGACCGAGGCCAAGGTCGCGGTCAGTCCGGGTGTCGGCTTCGGGGAACACGGAGACGAGCATATCCGTTTCTCTCTGATTGAGAACGAGGAGCGAACCCGGCAAGCGCTCCGGGGCATCAAGCAAATGTTCCAGCAAGAGAGCTGATTTTCAGCAAGTAGGCCCTTAGGCTTTCAGGGCCTCTCCACGGCAAGATGGATGGTCGCATTGGCAGGCAAGTTCTGTCATACCCTTAGCGTCTTCACATACCTCGCTACAATATTTTTGCTTCTCGGCGGGAATACAGCTACAGGCAGGGTGTGCGCATTTCTTAACTTCGGCCATTTTTTCACCTCAGTTAACTTATGATGCGTGATTGGTCTCCAAGGCTAGCCTAAAAACTCAATTGAGCAATCAGGCTAAAGCTGTATGGGCCAGCGGCGCGCGCAATGAAGCAAAGCAAGAACTTCCACCGGGAGATTACACTCTTTCAATGAAAGTCATGTGACCGTACCTCCAGGTTGCTGAAGGCCAAAGGCTTTATCCGTTTTGCCTTGATATGGATAACCCCATCCTGATTCTGTAGAGCCCCCTCGACCAGAACAAATTTGCTGCGGGTGACGACCACACGCTCCCGGTCATAAAGATCGGGAGTCACGATGACATTCGCAATGCCGGTCTCATCTTCCATGGAGATAAAAATAAAGCCCTTCGCCGTGCCGGGGCGTTGCCGTGCGATCACACACCCGGCAGAGCGCACATACTGTCCATCCTGGTAATTCCGCAATTCCGCTGAGGTCAGCACGTTCATAGCCTGTAGCTCTCGCCGGCGATAGTACAGTGGATGCTTCCCCACGGTCAGGCCAGTGCCGGAGTAGTCCGCACTCAACCGCTCCTCTGTCGTCATTTGCCGCAGGGGCGAAGAGACCTGCTGTTGCCCATGATGCGGCTTCAGCAAAGGACCCACCGGCCGGACCGCTTCTTCCACCTGCCAAACAGCGTCGCGCCGATGATCAATGCCATCCAGGGAATTCAGAGCGCCGATGCGGGCCAGCAGCGTGAGTTCTTTGCGCTGCAGCAGGGGCACACGCCGGGTGAGATCTTCTGCGGAACGAAACCATCCCGTCCGATTGCGCGTCTCGACAATCGCCTCTCCTACCTCCTGTCGGAAGCCCTTGCCATACAACAAACCCAGGCGCAGCGAGCGTTCGCCGTTGTCTTCATGCTCAACCGTGCATAGCCATTGCGAAACCTGCACGTCGATAGGCCGTATCCGCAGACCATGACGCTGCGCATCTTTCACCAACACCGCAGGCGCATAAAAACCCATCGGTTGATTGTTGAGAATGGCGCAGGTGAACGCAGCCAGGTAACGCACCTTGAAATAAGCGGAAGCATAAGCAATCAAGGCAAAGCTGGCGGCGTGTGATTCAGGGAACCCGTAGAGCGCGAAAGAGGTAATGTTCTGAATAATGGTGTCCTGGGTGGTAGTGTTCAGTCCATTCTTGGTCATGCCAGTCCGCAGCTTCACTTCCAGTTGCTCCATGCGCTGCCATGACCGGCGCATGCCGACGGCGCGGCGCAATTCTTCTGCTTCCGACCCGGAAAAATCAGCCACCGTCATCGCCATGCGCAACAGCTGTTCCTGAAAAAGAGGAACGCCCAGCGTCCTTTTCAGCACCGGCTCCAGCGAGGGATGAGGATAAGTCACTGCCTCTTTTTTCTGCCGCCGGCGCATGTACGGGTGCATCATTTTACCTACGATAGGTCCGGGCCGGATGATGGCCACCTGCACCACGAGGTCATAGAACTTGTCAGGCTTGTTGCGAGGCAAAGAAGCCATTTGTGCCCGGCTCTCCACCTGAAACATGCCCACGGTATCTGCTCGCTGCAAGGTTTCGTAAACCACCGGATCCTGTGGTAGCTGTGCCAGGTCGACCGGTTCATCGTAATGCTGCGAAACCAGGTTCAGACAATCCTGGATGACTGCCATCATGCCCAGACCCAACAGGTCCACCTTGATGATGCCCAGGTCGGCACAGTCTTCTTTATCCCACTGCACTACAGTTCGCCCAGGCATGGAGGATCGTTCCAACGGCACCACGTGATCCAACTGGCCCTGGCAGATCACCATCCCTCCGGAATGTTGGCCGAGATGCCGCGGCAGATCCTGCATACGCATGCAAAGCTCGAGATACTTGTGGATGTGGGCATGCTTCACATCAAAGCCGGCATGCAGAAAAGAATGTTCCAGGGTGTCGTTCTTGCCTTTCCACTCCCACTGCGACACCAGGCTGGACAGGCGCCCCAGGGTTTCAGGATCGAAGCCCATCGCCTTGCCCACTTCCCGCGCGGCCGACTTGCCGCGATAGGTAATCACGTTGGCCGTGATGGCGGCGCCAAGCTCTCCATAGCGGGTATAGATGTACTGAATCGCCTGCTCGCGCTTATCTCCGGAGGGCAGATCCAGATCGATATCCGGCCATTCGCCGCGGTTTTCGCTCAGGAAGCGTTCAAACAGCAAATCCATGCCGACTGGATCCACCGCCGTGATTTCGAGCGCATAACAGACAGCGGAATTCGCAGCACTCCCCCGGCCTTGCACCAGTATGTCGTTCTTTCTGCAGAAATCGATCAGGTCCCACACGATCAGAAAATAGCCGGCAAAGCCCAGTCTCTCAATCAAGGCGAGCTCATGCTGAACCTGCTTTTGTGCTCTTTCCAATAGCTTCCGTTTGTGCATGGAGCCGTATCGCTTCCACACGCCTTCCGCGGTAATCCGGCGAAGAAAACTATCCATGGTTTCGCCCGCTGGAACCGGGTAGCGAGGAAATTCATAGCCCAGATCATTCAGTTCAAATGCCAACCGCTCCGACAAGGCAACGGAGTTTGCAATCGCCAGGGGAAGATCGCAGAATCTGCCGGTCATCTCCCGCGCATTGCGTAGGTGGCGTTGCTGGTTAACGCTCAGCAGCCGTCCCGCCTGCTCCAGGTTGGTATGGTGACGAATGGTAGTAAAAACATCGAGGATTTCCCGGTCGTACGCCGCCGCATAACGAACCCCGTTGGTTGCCAGCAGCGGCAAGCTTAAGCGATTGGCAATACGCAGAGCAGCCTGGTTTCGCCACTCTTCCTCCCGCTCGCCATGGCGCTGCAGTTCGATATACACATTTTGCCGCCCAAAGAGCCGGACAAGCTTTTCTGTAACTTTTACTGCTTCCGATTCGCCCCCGCGCATCAGTGCCGCCGCCAGCGGGCCTTCCTCTCCGCCCGTCAGGCAGACCAGCCCGGGAGAATACTCTTCCAGGTCCTCGAGCGTAGCCGCCCCCTCGCACTTGGTAGTCTCGCGCATCTTGAACCGGGTAATCAGTTGACAGAGATTCTGATACCCAATGCGTGATGTACACAACAGGGGCAACCGCGCTGGTTCAGGAGCATGCTGATGCGGCAACCATCCCGGAGGCGTGAGCCGCCTGCCCAGATTCGATACAGCAATTTCCGCTCCGACATGGGCGCGCACCCCGTGCTTATGGGCGAGGGTATGAAATCGGGCCGCACCGTAAACCCCATTCCTATCCAGCAGGGCCATAGCCGGCATGTCGAGTTCAGCAGCGCGCTGAATAAGATCTTCGGGCAGAGAGGCGCCTTCAAGAAAGCTGAATGCACTGGCCGCATGCATTTCTATATAGTGCTCAGTCATACAGAGCCTCTACCTGCCAACGATCCCGCATAACATCGCGGATCAGGCAGCAACAAAGCGAGGCCGAGTCATGGCCTCGGGCCACCAGGTCCCACTGTTCGAGCGACCAGAGCGTAGGATTCCACCAATCTCCAGCCGAAGCCCAGGGCCCGTAAGCACGCTCGACGGTGTATTGCTTCTCCCGGAAAACAAATGAATCCGGTTGCCGGTCATGAACCTTCACCAGGACGATTTCCGGCGGACGTACTTGGCGCATGGCCAGGCGCCTGGTTCCCACTTTCTTGTCGCTTGCTGTCGTAGAGGGCACAAAGAAGGGCTCGATACGAAAAGCGTCTGGGCGATGGGTGTCTTTGAGCACCGCCTGGCCCACGCAGCCCTCGCCCACGATACTGCGAATCCTGGCCAGGGTTACATCCAGCCGCATGGGCTCCGGCACCTGGGGAGAAAACAATCCCAGTTGCACTTTGCTGGTGCTGCCTGGTTCTGCGCTCAAGGTGAGTGACAGGATAGCTGCCTGCGGTGGATGCGCCTGCAGGTCCAGGTGGATAAGCTTCAGCCATAGTTTTCGATCCGTGTTGGGAAGCGCGGGTTGGACCGTTCGGGAATGCTTTGTACCCCCCTCCAGGCCCAGGTGGAGAGTAACGGAGGAGAGCGCCAGGATGCGCGACTGCGCCCGCACAATCAGCTGATCGAGCATCACGCCCATGATGAAAAGCAGGGAATCGAGCAGCTCGACTGGCGCATCCAGGTCCATTCGTTCTTCCAGGGCGAAGTGGGCCTCGAGCGCGGTAAACAAATGCGGCGATGCACCGCGTGCCAGCAGGCGTAGCTCTTTGCCCGCTTGTCCCAGCCGCGCTATCAGCTCAGTTTCCGCCAGGTTGCCGAGTGCCCCGAGAGTAGCAATGCCCCACATTGAGAACGTTTCCATATGGTCCGGGGAAAGTTCAAGCACCGTGAGTGGTAAGGGGGCGAGTGCAGCGCATTCCATTCCCCGTGGAACCACGCGAACGCCTGTGCCGGAGTGGCCCCGAGCCAGGCACCGGGCGGTATGAAAATTGCTGCTGATCGCGATCGTCGCTTGTATACCGAGAGCCTTTGTCTTTTTAAGCAGGCTTTCGCCCAGCGCCTCAGGAGAGCCGAATAGCGTTTCTGTTCCAGCAATATCGATGACGCTGGTAAAGCAACTATCACTGCTCTGATCTTCCACCCGTGGGGAGAAGGCTCCGGCGCACTCCAGCAACGCTGCGCGCGCCGCTGCTTCCTCTGTATGCGAGCGTTGCAATACAACCGTGCCGGGAAACATCTCCATTTCCAGTTTTGTCATGCCGGGGGTGATTCCCATGGCCAGTGCATGATCATTGACCGAGCACACTTGTTCAAATGGCGGTTCGCCATCGAACACGGCCACCGGCTTGCTCTTCAATTCTGGCCGTAAGCGCAACAAAGCCTGCAGCGGAAATTCTCTTGCATCGAGGCATGCGTAGCGCGCGGTCGTCATCTGGGTCCTGCCCAAACCGTTCTGGCCTGCCATTCTGCTATTTGCACATTTTGTGGCTGTTTGCGCAGGGGAAGTACTTTGTCCTGGGGAAACCGCTGCCGGGTCAACTCCGCCTTATGCTCGAGACCAGTGAAGAGGGTCGAGTCACGGTTGACCACGCCTCCCGGCTGAAGACGAACCACCAGGCCGGCGCTGTTCCGGGAGCACGCGTGTTGGGTCAGTAACAATACATTCGCTTGCAAACGCTCAGCAGCGTTACGAAACCGGAACCATGTTGCCAGGGGTACCCGCAAGGCATATTCCGCAGGCAGGCTGCCCATATCCAGCACGATGCAACAGAATCCACCCGCCTGCAGCAACAGATCGCTTACCTTTAATCCTTGTTCCAGGCGCGACCACAACTTACGCAAAGGCGCAATGCCAGGAGCTACACCGCACCGTATCCACAGAAGCCGCGTGAGGTCCACTCCCATGGCCGCTGCCGACTCAGGGTGCAGCGTATCGGAAACATCTACCCAGGCACATACTTTTCCTTCCTGGGTCATGCCGGCCACAAATGCGAGTGCCAGTGAGGTACGTCCAGAGCATTCCGGTCCAACGATCTCGCTGAGCGCGCCGACAGGAAATCCACCATGCAGCAGGGCATCGATTTCGCGAATACCGGTGGGAGCAACCCGGTAGGGAATTCGCGGCAGCGGGGTCAGCGCCGAAGGGATTCTTTCCGCCAGGTTGGCTTCAATTTGTGCTCGGAGATGTTGGGCAGTCGGCATGGACGAATCTTCGCCTTATTTTCGCCCATGGGGGACCGCCTGCGCCAATCCCACCTGTGGGAAAAGTCCAGGAATGACCTTTAAAAGAATGAAAGTAAAATACTTATAAATTCGTTCGCGGCGGTACTTTCTGCAGTCCCAGACTTGCCTTTGCTGCATCAAGTCTGTAGATAGGAATCAGGTACCCGGTTTCGTGGTTTGCCAAAGCTGTTGAAACAGCATGCGTCTTGAGTACGTCTTATGAACTACATGGCGAAATCCGGCCGCATCTCGGGCTTGGAGGATAATTGTTGTATATGGAAATTAGGGGCTGAATGATTCTGAGTTTTGTGCATTTCATCATCTTGGGGATGGCTGCTATCCCTTTGATTTATTACGCCCTTGCTCTTTTTAGCGCATGGCGGTTTTTTCGTACTTCCCCTAAGACGCGCCCGTTGGTCGGTTACACCCCTCCCGTCAGCAACCTAAAGCCCATCCGGGGTCTCGATCCTGATGCCTACGAAAACTTTGCCAGTTTCTGCCGCCAGGACTATCCGGAATACGAAATAGTATTTTGCGTTGGCGATGCTTCTGAGCCCGCGTTGCCCACGATTCAAAGACTCATCCGCGACTTCCCGCAATGTCAGATCCGTGTACTGATCGGCTCCGGCCGGGTGGCTACCAACGACAAAGTTGCCAAACTGGCGCGACTCACCGCGGAAGCAAAATACGAAACCGTGGTGATGAGCGACAGCGATGTTCGCGTGCAACCGGATTACCTGCGCACCATCGTTGCCGGGCTTGCGGATCCAAAGGTAGGAGCCGTCACCTGCTTTTACGCGCCTGTTCCCAGTGAAGAAAAAACCTTTGTCCAGCGTGTTCAATCCGTGGGGATGCTCTCCGATTTTTACGCCGGGATCCTGGTTGCCAGGCAATTGGACGGGGTTAAATTCGCCCTCGGGCCGACGATTGCCACCACGCGTACGCGCCTTGCCGGTTTTGGCGGTTATGCTGCGATTGAAAATCGTCCCGCGGATGACTTGCTGGTAGGACGCTTGATCGCTGAGCAAGGCTATGAAGTTGAACTGCTGAACTACACCATCCAGACCGTGTCCGACTTTCATTCTCTGCGCGATCTTTTCCTCAAGCGTCTGCGCTGGACAGTGGTCATGCGCATTATGCGTCCCTGGGGACACCTGGGCCTGATTTTTACCCTCGGGCTGCCTTGGGCCTTGGCGGCAATTTTCGTCCAGCCCACACCCGAAATAACTTTCGCCTATCTAAGCGCGTACTTTGCCTGCCGCATCGCCATGATGGAAGTGATTGGAAGGTGGGGTTTGAAGCAGCCAGATATCTACAAGAAACTGTGGCTGCTACCAGTCTGGGATTTGTTGTCAGCGTGCATATGGCTGGCGAGTTTTACCCGCAACAGCATCCGCTGGAGAGATGGCTACTACTACATCCGCGACGGCGAATTAGTGCCCGTAGACCCCACAGCTGCGATTCGTGCAGCAGAAAAAGCCCCGGAACGGGTTTAATTCCTGGCGGAAAAAAAGCTGGACCGGTCAGAAAAGCGTACCTCAGGGGTTTTTAGAGGTGTGTGAGAACGGCCATCACAGAAATTGAGTCCCGCAGGGACGGTTGAACTTAGCCCAGGACGTAGTCCTGGGCTGACTAGCACCGTTGAAGAGTCCCGTAGGGACGGCAGGAAATAGGCCGCTATTCAATCCTGGACAACTTTCAGCCGTCCCTGCGGGACTAAATCTTGTTTCATGATGTACCCAGGACTATCGTCCTGGGCTAGTTTCAGCCGTCCCTGCGGGACTCATTTTCAATTGGTTCTCACCCGACACTAAAGCCCGGATTGTTATTGGACCTTACGGAGCCGTCTTGGCAAGCACAGGTTTTTCCACACGCCTGTCATTTCTTGTGTGGCGCCAATTAACCCGGGGTAAAAACAATGCCGTGTCGATCCGATCCTTGTACCTAACAGCAATATCAATCAGCGAATCCAACAGCGAATCCGACAAAAAGTGCGGAGCCAAACCAAGATCAATCAGCTTGGAATGCTTCGCATTGTAGTAATGGTGCTCCGCTTCCACCCGGGGATCGGGTAAATAATCGATCTCTACCTTCAAGCCCGTTTGCTTGCCGGCCTTCTGCACCAGGTGAGCTAAATCCAGCACAGAAAACTGCTCAGTGAATTGATTGAAAACGCGAAATTCTCCCTTGGCTGCCGGGTTCAGACAGGCAAGCTCCACGCAGCGAACCGTATCGCGAATATCCAGGAATCCCCGTGTCTGGCCGCCCTTACCGTAGACCGTGAGCGGGTGACCAAGAGCAGCTTGGGCGCAGAACCGATTCAGCACTGTGCCGAAAACCTCGTCGTAATCGAACCGGTTGATCAGCGCTTCATCCAGGGCGACCTCATCCGTCATAGTTCCATACACCACACCCTGGTTCAGGTCAGTAGCGCGGGTGCCCCAGATCCTGCACGCGAACATCATGTTGTGGCTGTCATGCACTTTCGAGAGGTGATAGAACGACCCCGGCTGCTTGGGATACGGAAGCACATCTTTGCGGCCATTATGCTCAATGGTGATGTATCCCTCTTCAATATCGATGTTCGGGGTGCCGTACTCACCCATGGTGCCAAGCTTGACCAGGTGACAGTCTGGCTGGAATTCGCGCAGCGCGAACAGCAAATTCAGTGTGCCTACGACATTGTTCACCTGGGTGCCGACAGCGTGGTTGCGATCGATCATCGAATACGGCGCCGAGCGCTGTTCCGCAAAGTGAATCACAGCTTCTGGCTCAAACGTTTTGATGGTCGAAGCGAGAAACTCATAATCCGTCACATCGCCAACGAACAACTCAATCGACTTGCCGGTGAGCTCATGCCATACCCGCAAACGATCAGCCAGAGGGCGAATGGGTGTGAGTGATTGCACGCCAAGTTCGTGGTCCCAAAGACGACGCACAAAGTTGTCGATAATGGCAACGGAATGGCCACGATTCGATAGGTAGAGTGCGGTGGCCCAACCACAATAGCCATCGCCTCCAAGTACAGCAATTTTCATAGTGCTTCTCCTGAAGTACAGGTTCTTTGATTGCGCCTGCTAACGTTGCCCTATGCCAAGTCTAGCAGGGGTGTGCCAGCGCCCTCGGCGACTAAGACTGGCAGTTTTGGTGTCGACGCAGGCGTCGACTGAATGCGCCATTGCTTCATCCAGAGAAACAGGATCATCAAGCCCCACAAGTGGTATCCCAGGTTGGCTCGTCTTTCCAGGTGCAGTTGTAAATAGCTTTGGATGGTATCTGCGCGGAACAGATCAGCGTGCTCGGCAAGGCCTTCGTTCAAAGTGTTCAGCAGGAGTGGACGAAGAGAACCGCGGAGCCACTCGTGCGCAGGAATATCGAAGCCGACTTTTTTCCGATTGAGAATCGATGGCGGCAATTTGTCTTTCATCAATTCCTTGAGCAGCAGTTTCTGCCGCGAACCACGAATCTTGAGAGAGTCCGGCAAGGTGGCGGCAAACTCAACGATCCGATGATCAAGAAAGGGAGGACGCACCTCCACCGCATGGGCCATGCTCATGCGATCCGACTTCACCAGAATGTCATCGGCCAGGTAGTACTGCTGATCGAAGGCGAGATACGGGTACAGTCCATCCTGGGCCGTACGCGAACTGGCCAGCACGTCGAGGATATCCCCCATCGCCCCAGGCAACGGTCGCCGCAGCAACGCCGCTTTGGCGGGCTCGGAGAAGGTTCCATTCCAGTGGACATGCGCCCGTTCCGGCGACAGCAGGCTGCCCTCGAGAAAGCGCTTGAGTTTGTACTCCAGGCTGATCTTTTCGTCGGAGACGGGCCACAAGCGCAGTGCCTCGATAGCCAGCTTGATTGCGGATCCCGGCAATCTCCGCGCCGTCTCCGCCAGCTGGTTGGCGCGATAGGTAAGGTATCCGCCAAAAATCTCATCCGCACCCTCTCCGCTCAGAGCCACGGTGGCATGCGTCTTGCACATGCGGGAGAGAAACCACACCGGCAACGCTCCTGCATCGGCGCTTGGCTCATCGGAGTAATATGCGAACTGCTCGATAGCACCCTGCAGGTCCTCTTGCGGGTTCAGGTCCAGCTGTTCATGGTCCGTTCCATAGTGCGATACCACTCGCTCGATATGTTCGGTCTCGTCAAAGCTGCGGCCGTTGAACGAAATAGAAAAGGTCTTGAGGCGCGCATGGTTGGTGCTGGCCGCGTAATGCAGGATGGTCGAAGAATCAATGCCTCCGCTCAGCCAGACACCCAGCGGTACATCAGAAAGCAAGTGCTCGCGAACTGATTGCTGCAATAGAAAGTCCAGCTCCTGTTTGGCGCTCTCGAGGTCACATACACGCGGCGCAGAGGCGGGAAGCTGCCAATAAGATTCAGTGCGCACCTGGCCGTCGCGCCATTCATACCAATGGCCCGGCGGCAACTTTTCTACCCCGTTCACCAAGGTCCACGGGCAGGGCACATAGTTAAGAGTGAGATAGCAATCCAGCCCTTCCATGCTCAAGCGCCGCTCTACTTCTGGATGGATGAGGATCGCCTTCAGTTCAGAACCGAAGAGCAGGTCGGTTCCGTACTGTGCCAGATAGAGTGGCTTGATACCCATGCGGTCTCGAGCGAGAACCAGACGCTTGGTCGACTTGCGCCACAGAGCGACAGCAAACATACCGCGCAAGCGGGTAAAACACGCAGTGTCCCATGCCAGGAAGGCGTACAAAACTGTTTCGGTATCGCAAAGGGAATGAAATTTGTAGCCGAGGGCTTCCAACTCAGGCCGCAATTCCATGTGGTTATAGATTTCGCCATTGAATACGATGACCGTGTCGCCATCGTTCGAGGTAATCGGCTGATCGCCTGCAGCTAAATCGAGGATCTTCAGCCGGGTTGCGCCGAGGGAGCACAAGCGGGAGGAGAAAACTCCCTGCTGGTCTGGTCCGCGATGAGTGAGGGTCGCAGTGGCTGCACGAATCCGATCAGGATCGCAACTCCAGCCTTTCTGAGTAAAGCCAACAATGCCACACAAAGCGCTAACACCTCGGGAAAGGTGAAGAATTCACCAATTTATAGTTATAACTCATGCATGCCCGGGGCTCGGGTGACATGCAATGCAGCGAGTACAATCTTTAGCAAGGCTGGCCGGCATTTATTTGACTCCCCGGGAACGCATGACGTCTCAAAAACCGCTACATCTTAAAACGTTTTTGTCGATCCTGGTGATGGTCATCGCGGGCCCTCTGGGGAATGCCTTGCTGAGCAAAGGGATGAAGCATGCGGGCAAGCTGTCAATTTGGCCACCTTCCGACGCACTGCACACGGCGTTTCGTGTTTTCGGCACCGGCTACATCTGGCTTGGTGTGGCCTCCCTGCTTACCTATTTCCTCGCCAACCTGCTGGTTTTAACCTGGGCGGATTACAGCTTCGTGCTCCCCGCGTCTTCAATGGGTTACGGTGTAGTCGCGTTGCTGGGATATTTCATGCTGGGCGAGCCGGTTTCTCCCTTGCGTTGGGCGGGGATAGCCATCATCTGCCTGGGCGTCTTTGTCGTTGGGCAGACCAGCCCGCGCAGTCCTGAGCACGGCGTTATTAGCCCGGAACACAAGCCTATGAGTTTGGAGCAAAGCTAGTTTGCTCGAGGCGATCCTTTTTTTTCTCATCGTCGTGGCCGGCACTGGCGGTGAGCTCTGCGTTTCCCGGGCCATGAAAGTGGTGGGAGAAGTGAAGGATTTTCGTCCCCTCTCGATCGCTCGCGTTATTTTTCGTGCCATGCGCGTGGGATGGCTGTGGGTTGGCATTGGCATGATGGCTTTGGGCTTTTTCTCCCTGCTGGGCGCCCTCTCCTTTCTCAATGTAAGTTTCGTGGTTCCGGTCACCGCGCTCAGCTACGTGGCCGGAGCGTGTGGGGCAGTATTCTTTTTGGGCGAGCGCGTGAGCCCGCAGCGTTGGGCAGGTCTTTGTCTGGTGACCGTTGGGGTCACCCTGGTGTTCCTGGGTAATCGATGAGCACCATGCCAGGAGTTCGTAGTACCAAGAGCATCGCCTTTCGCGAGATCGTGATGCTGGCCATCGACTCGTTTCGCCTGAACCAGATTCGCTTTGCCTTGACCGCGCTGGGCATGGTGATCGGAACTGCCTCTTTGATCCTGGTGGTCACCATTGGGCTCTCGGGCAGGAAGTATGTGCTCACTTCCATTCAGAATATCGGTACCAACCTTATCTGGGCGGAGTACGCGGGGCTATCGGATGCCAGCGTCGCGTCGCAGCGCGATTACCTGACGGTCGACGATATGCGCGCGGTCGAACAACAGGTTCCCGGCATTCAGGCCGCATCTCCGGTACTCAACCTGCACCAGTTCTTTACATCGGGCGGAGGCAAGGAACGAGATGTTCTGATCCTGGGGGTGGATCCGGCCTACGCCGACATTCGCCGGCTCTACCTGATCGCAGGGCGCTTTTTCGATCGAGCAGGACTCATTGACCCATAGCCACGCTGCACTGGTCACGCAGAAGTTTGCCGCGATTCAATTTGGGAGTCCGGGAGAAGCGATCGGGAAGACGCTGGCCATTTCCGGTGTTCCGTTCACGATTATCGGTGTCTTTCGCGAGCGCACAGAAACCTTTGGCCAGTCGGAAATTGTCGATGAAACCGTGCTCATCCCCTACACCGTCGGGCGCTATTTCACCGGCACCGATGCGGTCAACCAGATCTATTTCTCCATGGCCGACTCGAGCAGTGTGCCCGAGGCGACCGAGGCCATCAAAAGAGTGATCAAGTCCCGGCATCGCTCCGAGTCCGTGTACGACGTGGGCAATCTCGCCGAGGTCCTTTCCATGGCGGCAAAGACGGCTACCGCGTTCGGCATTCTCCTGCTCATGTTTTCCATGGTCACGCTGATGGTCAGCGGGGTGGGCATCATGAACATCATGCTGGCGACGGTGCGTTCGAGGATCCGTGAGATTGGGATCCGAAAGGCCTTGGGAGCGACCTTCCGGGAAATCCAGATGCAGTTTTTGGCGGAGGCGGTTTTGATCTCGCTCAGCGGAGGAGTGGTGGGAACCGTGCTGGCGATGCTACTGCCGCTGGCGATCGAATTCTTTACCGATTACCGGCTACAGGTTTCCTGGCCATCAGCGGTAATCGCGATCCTGGTTTCCTGTGCCGTTGGGGTAGCTTTTGGCACGGTACCAGCGGTGCGGGCAGCGCGCATGAATCCTGTAGAATCATTGAAGTACGAGTAGGTAATCGAGCATTTTTTTGCGTCGTCGGGCAAATTTTTCATTGCACTTGTCGCGTCAGCGGTATATCCTAAAAGAGCGTCGAATACGATTTTGGTTCTCAGTTCGTTCTGCTTTAGGAGTCCGCACCGCCTGAAGATACCCCGATTGAATTCAGCGTCATCTCGTTACTAAGGAAGAAACACAATGGAACAAGGTACAGTGAAATGGTTCAACGATGCCAAGGGGTTCGGCTTTTTGAGCCGTGCAAATGGTGAGGATGTTTTCGTGCACCACACAGCAATTCAAGCAAACGGCTTCCGCACTCTTCAAGAAGGCCAGGCGGTTCAGTTCAACGTCACCAAAGGCCCTAAGGGTTGGCAGGCTGAGAACGTTCAGGTTCTGTAATTTTTAGCCAGCAGCAAGTTAATTAGCTATATGAGGTTAAGGGCGGTTTCTGCCGCCTTTGACCTCAGCTTCACGGTATGGATCTTGGCTCTGTAAAATCACGGTCCGTTCTGGAAACCCCTCCTGCGCTTCTCCATATCCATATAAAATCGCCTTCTAAGGAGAAACCATGCTCAGAGCGAGTGTCCTCTTGCTGCTTATCTCTTGCGGATTGGTGCTGGGTTGCGAAACCGGTAGTACTGCGCAAAATGTCAGTTCAACCGGCTGGAAAGGCCAGAAGGCTGGCCAGAGTTCGAACGTGGCAGGACCTGTTCCCACTTCTACCACCGGTACCCAGGGAAACATTCAGGAACCGCAACCAAAACCCCCGAACGACGAACCCAAAGCCACTCAGAACCTCGACAGCGACTAAATTCTGCGTTGCTGGCTGCTAGACTCGAATCGAACTCATAATCTCTGAACTGGGGTGCTCATGGCTGAGGGTGAAGTAACCATCACGGTGCGACCAAACGGACCATTTCGCGTAGAAGGTCCCATCAAGCTGATTAACACTGACGGAACACAAATTGATCTTGCCGGCAAACCCGCTATTTCTCTCTGTCGCTGCGGCGCATCGATCAACAAGCCATTTTGCGACGGAACCCATTCCAAAATAGGCTTCCAGGCTGCTGCCGCGGCCGTCCCGGAGTCTGCCGAAAAGGTCTAACGGACGGCCCTCCCCGCGTAGAGCTACAATGCTTACAAGAGTTACACAGGGAGGGCCAGGTGAATTCGCCTCATTCCACCGTCATCAGCATGCGTCTTCCCGCAGCCAGCGGGAATCGACTGAAACGCATGGCGAATCGTTATGGCTGGACGCCAAGCGATGCAAGCGCGCGTTTGGTGGAGGAAGGCCTCCGCCGGTCGGAGTTCGCCTTCATCGACTTCCGCGATTCCGCCGCCGGGCGGCAAGCTTGCATCCAGGGCAGCAGTCTTGCTGTTTGGGAGGTCATGCTTCTCGTTCGCAGCTATAAGCAAGACCTGACAGCGACAGCCAGACATCTTGGCTGGCCGGTAGCCAAAGTGCAGACAGCCGTCAACTACGCAGAGGCGTTTCTGGACGAAATTGATCAGGCACTGACGGAAAACAGTGCTGTGGATTTTACTGCGTTGAAGCGCATGTTGCCTCAGGCTGCTGAATTCACGACAGGAAAAGGCAAGAAACGCTGAGATGCTCAAGCTCCTTCTCGATGAGCACATCTCGCCGAGAGTCGCGCGGGCTATGCGGCGCCGCGACCGAAAGATCGTCGTCGCTGCCATGGTCGACTGGGAAGAAGGAAACTTCCTCGGTCAGGAAGATGCAGCGTGCCTTCAGGAAGCCGCTATTCAGAAGCTGACCCTGGTTACCTATGACCGCAGAACCATTCCGCCGCTGCTGAAGGATTGGGCGGAAGAGGAGCATCAGCACGCGGGCGTGATTTTTGTCGATGAAAAGACTATTTCCCCTGCAGACATCGGAGGCTTGGTGCAATCCATGAGCCTATTGATGAAACATGCCGGCGACTGGGATTGGACCGACAGAATTTGCTTCCTGCGCCGTCGCGAAATCGAGTCCCGCGGAGACGACTGAAAAGTTATCGGGACCTGGTTCTGGATTCGGAAAGCGGATCCCTTTTTCTCACGATTCCTCATTACCGAGCGGCAACTTGGGCCTTCTCCACAACCGCTGCAGCAGCGATAAATCCAGCATGCTCCGGGTAAAGTCAACCATGTTGTCATTCAGCAATCGGAGGCTCTCTCGCAACACATAAACTGCCGTAAACAAATCACCGGCCACCAATGCGATCGCTGCCCCCCGCAAGCCGAGCGACGGTACATGCATCAACACCCAGGCGAGCGCCAAAGCCATGCACGTGGCAGTCAACATGGCCCGCGCCATTCTCTGGTGCTGGTTGATCGCCATGGGCACCACCGAACTCGTGAACCAAAAAGCCGAAACCACCATTTGTAATAGCATGATGTTCAGCAGCACCGGGTCCGTCGGGACCTTCCCCACCGTCCAGATCTTCCAAATCCAATCGCCTAGAAACGCGACCCCAAGGGTGATACTCAGGCACAGCAACAGGGAAATCTGGCACGCCCGCCGGTGGAGCATCCGGGCGACATCCATAGCTCCTATGCCGAAGGCCGCGGACATCTCCGGCCAGATCGAGTTGTTGATCAGGTTCATCCCTTGCGCCGCGCTGCGGGAGATGGTCCGCGCCGTATTGAACGTCACCACCGCGATCGGACCCATCACATAACCAATCACCACCAGGATCCCTTGCAGGTTCAGAGCGTTCACGAGCGGGAAACTCATAAAGGAAAGCGCGGGTCCGGTGAGACGGCGAATGACCGCCCACTGCGCGTGCCGGATGCCAAAACGAATCCACGGCACTTCGCGCCTGAGCAAGACCCACAACGCAAAGACGCCCACCGCATTGACGGCCACATACAGCGCCGCAACCGGCACAGGCCCCAGGTGCAGCCCCACGCCCACCATGGTGCTTAAGAACGCCGCCAGCACCACGACGCTCTTGGCCATGGTCCCCAGCGGATATTTGCCCACGCAACGAAAAGCCGCCTGAAACAAGGTCTCCTGCATGCCCAACAGGACCGCCAGTCCGAGCAACAACACAATCAGCCTGGCATCCGGTCCGCTGATAGCATGCATGTGCAGCCACGCGCCCAACGGAAGCGACCACACCGTGGCAATCAGCAGCAACCCCAGCAAGCTGGTAATGACGGTCGTGAGCACCCATACACTCTGAAAAACCACCAGCGCCTGGTCGAAATCCTGTGCCGCCGCCAGCATCGTCATCTCGTTGCCGGCAACGCTGCCGAAGCCCACGTCGCTAAGGCCGAGATAACTCGGAATGGTATTCAGCAGGATCCACTCGCCGTACAGGTGCACGCCCCAGTGGCTGAGGAACACGGGGACCGAAAAAATCTGGGTGAGTGTAGTGGAGAGGCGGCTGAAGGTATTGGCGCCAAATCCTGCAATCAGTCTGCGTTTAAGACTGCGTGTGCTCATGGGGGACCGGCGGTAGAACTATCGTACATCGCTTGCGCAGCCCTTGCTTGAGGATGCGGCTACCAACCATGTACCCTTACCTTCTATGAAAGCTCTGCTCCTTTCGCAATATAACCAGCTCGACCTTGCCGATCTTCCCGCACCTGAGGCTGGTCCGGACGAGATCCTGGTGCGTGTTGCCGCCTGTGGCATCTGCGGCAGTGACGTTCACGGCTACGACGGCACCTCCGGCAGGCGAATTCCACCCATTGTCATGGGGCATGAAGCGGCCGGGGTGGTAGCCTCGGCGGGTGCTGGCGTGAAGAAATTCAAAGCCGGCGATCGAGTGACCTTCGACTCCACGGTCTATTGCGGCGAGTGCGAGTTCTGCCGTCAGGGCGAGATCAACCTGTGCAACAACCGCCAGGTAGTTGGGGTTTCCTGCGGAGACTACCGCCGCGCCGGGGCCTTCGCCGAGTATGTCGTGGTGCCCCAACGCATCGCCTACCATCTGCCCGAAGCGCTCGAATTTAAAGAAGCAGCCATGCTCGAAGCGGTCTCGGTGGCGCTGCACGCGGTGCGCGTCTCAGAGATGAAGGGTGGCGAGACGGCTCTCGTCATCGGGGCCGGCATGATCGGTCTGCTCACGCTGCAGGCGGCCAAGGCCGCGGGAGCCGCAAAGGTGCTGGTGGCGGATATCGATCGCACCCGCCTCGAAACCGCCAAAAGCGTGGGCGCCGACGAGACACTGCTGCTTTCCGGAAACGACCTGGTGAAGGAAATTCTCCGTCAGACCGATGGCCGGGGTGTCGACCTGGTCCTCGAAGCCGTGGGTCGACAGGAAACCATTGCCGCCTCGATTGCCAGCGTACGCAAGGGCGGGACCGTCACGCTCATCGGCAATATCTCTCCCGAAGTAAAGATCCCTCTGCAGGCAGTGGTCTCGCGGCAGATTCGACTCCAGGGCTCATGCGCTTCCTCCGGCGAGTATCCTCAGGCAATGGAATTGCTGGCCAACGGAAAGATCAAAGTGAAGTCGTTGATCACCGCGGTTGCTCCCCTGAAGGACGGTCCGCGCTGGTTTGAGCGGCTGCACGCAGGCGAGCCAAATCTTATGAAGGTGGTGCTCGATCCCAGTGCGTAAATCAAGAGTGCAATATCTGCTGACGGTCATTCTGGCCGGGCTCATGTTTTTGAGCGCCCACCTCGCAAGCGCCGCGAGCCACGATTTGCGGGTTTACTTTATCGACGTCGACGGCGGACAATCGACGCTCTTTGTCACTCCCGCAGGAAAGTCATTGCTGATCGACACCGGGTGGGCAGGAAACAACGGATTGGACGCCGGACGTATTGCCGCCGCGGCCAAAGATGCAGGCGTCAGCAAGATCGATTATCTGCTGTTGACCCACTACCATGCCGATCACGTTGGGGGTCTTCCTGAGCTTCTGCAGCGTATGCCGGTAGGGACGTTCATCGATCACGGCCCCGACAGCCCGACGGATCCCTCGACCAAGAAAGCGTATCCGGCCTATCAGCAAATCCTGGCCAACGGCCATTACGGCCACATTACGCCCAAGCCCGGAGATGCCTTACCCATTCCCGGAATCAAGGCAGTCGTGATCAGCTCCAACGGCGAGTTGCTCAACCATGCCCTACCCGGCGCCGGCCAGCCCAATACCTACTGCAAGGTCTCTGAGACCAGGCCGGAAGACAAGACCGACAATTCCCGTTCGCTCGGAACCCTGTTCACCTTCGGCAAGACCAGGATTCTTGATTTGGGCGATCTAACCTGGGACAAGGAAATGCAGTTGATGTGCCCGGTAAACAAGTTGGGCAAAGTCGACATCCTGGTGGTCTCGCACCATGGATTGTTCCAGAGCTCGAGCCCAGCGTTGGTGGATGCGATTGCCCCGCGCATAGCGATCATGAACAACGGAGCCAAGAAGGGCGGTTCCACGCCGACCTTCGAGACGCTGGCCAAAGCACCTGGTCTGGAGACCCTCTGGCAACTTCATTTCTCAGACGAAGCAGGAACCCACAATACCGCAGCGGAATACATCGCCAACCCCAGCGGGCCCGATGCAGCCAACTATCTGAAGCTGACGGTCAGTCCCAGCGGCAGCTTCACGATGTTCAACCCGCGTACTCGGGAGACCAAGTCTTATCCAGCCCGTTGAGGCTGGCTGGGAATTTTTTCCAGCCGGCCGAGCAGGAAGATGTACGCCGATATCCCAATCGACAGGTAAATGCCGGCCACGCCAAAGGCCCAACCAAAGGAGTGCCGGGCCGTGACCAGGTATCCGGTCACGATGGGCGCCACAATTCCTGACACCTGGCTGGAAAAATTCTGAATACCGGCCAATGTGCCTACGCTGCCTCGGGGGCCAATCAGGGAAGGCACCGACCATCCGACGGCCGATGCAGCCGAGAGCCCAGCCAGGGAAATGCTGATCCAGATCAAAGCGCTGCCGGCCGTATGAGAGTAGGCAGCGCCAACGATGCCGAGCCCCATCGACGTGCCGCCGATCAGCACTGTGCGCTGCACCCGGCTGGCATTCCATCCTCGCTCCAGCAGCCGGTCCACCAGCCATCCGCCAATCAACCATTCGCTGGCGGTGCCAATCAACCACGGCACGCCGGTGTAGAGGAACGAGTGCAACAGATCAATATGGAGCGAAGAAGAAAGATAGCTCGGTAGCCAAGTGAGCAGCAGGTAGAAGACGTAGTTGTAGGCCCCGAAACCCAGCGTAACGCCGATCACTTTGGGCTGGCGAATCAGGTAGCCGAGCGATGCGGTCTCCGCGGGCAAAACTGGCGCAGCGGCATCTTCCTCCAGGATGTAGTCGCGTTCCTGCGCGGTGAGTTCCGGGTCATCCACTGGGTCGCGATACACACGGTAAAAGAGCAGGAAGTAGAGGAAGCTGATCATGCCCGTTGCGGCAAAGCTCCAGCGCCAGCCCACCTTCAGCAAAAGCATGCCAATGAGCGGCACGCCAATCGCAGATGCAAATTTTGCTGAGCCATCGAAGATGGAAGTCGCAGAACTCCGCTCCTTCGCAGGAAACCAATAGCCGATGGCTTTCGCATTCGACGGAAACGTGGGAGCTTCGCCTACGCCTAGCAGCAGGCGTGCCGCGAAGAAGCCGCCCAGGTTGGGCGTAATGGCGGCAGCAAAGGAGGCGGCACTCCAGATAAAAGTGCCGACTCGTCCTACCCGTCGCACGCCGAATTTATCCAGCACCACCCCGACAGGAAGCTGGCACAGCGCATAGGTCCAGTTATAGGCGGCAGAAAGATAGCCGAACTGGACGTTGGTGATGGCGAAGGTGGTGATCAGGGCTGCATGGGCTACCGACAAATTGACCCGGTCGAAGTAGTTGACCAGCACCCCGATGCCGAGCAGAAAAGCGATGCGCCAACGGCGCCTGGGAATTTCGAGACTGGGCATAGGAAACGTACTGCCAAGACTAACCTATGCGTCTGGCTTGTTCATGTCGCTTCCTTAGGGACCGGAGCAGGAGTCACCGGCTTCTTGGCCCGGCGTTTCGTATTTCTTGCCGGTGAGGCCGCTTTCCTCCCGTTTGCTGGTGCAGCCGATTCAATAACGCTCCGCATCCAGTATTCGCCGTCCGCCCCCAACTCAATGCCATGAACCTCACGCTCGAACCCGGGAAATTGCTTGCCGAACTTTTCCAGCGCCAGCAGAAGACGAATAATGGGACTGTCCGCGTCGCCCATGCGCTCGCCCGGCATGCGAACCGGAATACCCGGAGGGTAGGGAACCAGCATCACGCCGGCCAACCGCCCGGCCATCTCAGCAATGCGGACCTTCTCCGTCCCGTTACGTATCAACTTCTGATACGTTTGCGCCGGGGTCAGCACAGGATCGGGATCCACATCGCATGCCTGGTGGAGCAGGTTGGTCAGGTTCAACTGCCCCATGGCCGCATGCATCTCATCGCTCAGCTCTTTCAGCGTCATGTCCCGGTAACGCAGCGGATGTTCCGCCACCAGGTCCGGCAAGGCTTCGTACAACGTACCGTCGTTATCGTAGAGCCGCTTGAACTCGAACAGCGTTTCCAGCAGGCTGCCCCATTTGCCCTTGCTGGTTCCGACGGAAAACAGGATCAACGCCGTGTAGTCGCCGGTCCGGGCAATCTCCACCAGCCGCGCATCGAGAAATTCGGTTAGGATCGCCGCTGGAATTCCCCAATCCGCCAGCTCTCCCCGTGAATTGATACCGGGCATGAGGATCGTGACCTTGGTTGGGTCAAGCATGCAATAGTCTTCGGCAATGTCCTCGTTCTTGAAACCGTGCCAGTCGTCGTCCCCCTTGAGCGTCCAGCAGTTTGGCGAGTGGATCAACAGTGAGTCGGGCGTCTCTTCGAACAGAGATGTCGCTCCCGTCGTCGGATCCGTCACCGTATCCGGCTGGTAAATTCTGAAGAACCATTCATCCCCATTGGTGGAGCGTAGCCGGTGCGCGATCGAAGACATCGCTTTCCTGAAGCTGATAGCGTCCTGAATCGTCTCGTACATCAGCGTCGGGCCTGCGGGTTCATCCATCATCGATGTGGCTACATCGAGCGAAGCAATCATGGGATAAAACGGAGACGTCGTGCCGTGCATCATGAACGACTCGTTGAACTGATCGAAATCGAGCGGAGCGCGGTCGCTTAGCTTCACGTGGATCATCGATGCCATGGAAAACGCAGCCAGCATCTTATGCGTGGACTGCACCGCGAACAGCAGCGGCCGATTGGGCATATCCTCGGGCACATCCATGGCGAAGCGACCACGATAAATGGCGTGGAACTTGGCGTACGCGTACCACGCCTCATCGAAGTGGATGCGAGGCACACTCCGCGCCAATTCGCTGGTAACCCGCTGGACGTCGTAACAAAAGCCGTCATAGGTGGAATTCGTCACCACCGCATACGTGGGTTCCGGCGACGCCGCCCCCGCGCTGAAAGGGCTATTGGCGATCAGCTGTTTGATGTACTCCGGGGAGAAGCGGCGCAGCGGCACCAGGCCGATCATGCCATAGCCATTCCGCGTGGGCTTGAAATACACCGGCCGCCCGCCGGTGACGGTCAGCGAGTGGCAGATCGACTTGTGGCAATTGGCGTCGATCAGCACCATGTCATTGTTACCAATGACCCCATGGCCAACAATCTGGTTCGAAGTCGAAGAACCGCTCAACACATAGAAGGTCCAGTCCGCGCCGAAGATGCGCGCCGCATTGCGCTCCGATTCAGCCGGAGGCCCAATATGATCAAGCCAAGAACCGAGTGACGAGGTGGAGATTCCCAGGTCGGCCCGCAGCAAATTCTCGCCGAAGTAACGATGGAACTGCATGCCCACCGGATGCTTCAGGAAAGCCACTCCTCCCATGTGTCCCGGCGCGTCCCACGAGTAGGCGCCTTGGTCGGTGTACTTTTTCAACTCGCGGAAATACGGCGGCAACAGCTGCTCGTCGTATCGCTTGACGGCGAAGTCCACCCGATTGGCGATGAACGCAGGCGTATCGCCGAACAAGTGGATGTACTCGTGAACCTGCTTGACCACTTCCAAGGGCAGTTCGCTGACCAGCGTCCGATCCGCGATCAGGAAAATCGGTACTTTCTTGTTCCGGCGGCGGACCGCGCGAATAATCTTCAGCGCCGCGCGTTCATCGAACTGGTGCTCCTGCTCCAGATCCCAGTCCAGCAGGATGGCACTGTACGACGGATCCGATTGAACCATCGAGAGTCCATCTTCCGGCGTAGATGTTCGGATGACCTCGTAGCCTTCTTCAGTGATCGCTCCACAGAGGCGATCCATGGCCCGGTCGGATACCGAGTTCGTGCCACCCAATTCACTGGCAATCAAAAGTACCCAACGGCCATCACTCATAGCTGGGAGTCTCGACCAATCGTGTTACTGACATGTTTCAATCCTTTACGGGGTAGTGGTGGCTTGCACCAACTTCAAGACCGCGGGTGCAACCATGTTCAGCAGCACGGCTTGGGGTTTTTCAGACTGTTTCAGAAAGGCCACTTCCCGGGTCTTCCAGGCGGGTGGCGCTTTGTGATGTTCGCGCAGATAGCCGATTGCGTCCAGGCCGGCCTGTGAGACAAGATGCAAATTGGTCGAAACCGGCACCAGCTCCTTCGTCAATTCTGACTTCGGCAGCAGAGGCTGAAGCTGCACATCGTTGTCGCGCCATAGGACCAGCCACTCCTGTGCCTGCTCCCAATCTTCCCGAGCCGCCTTGCCTGCGACGATACGGTCGACCATATCGAGGAACAGACGCGCCGTGTCGCTTTCCGGAGAAACAGCATCGGTCATATGGTTCAACGGCGAAAAGGCGTCGTACTCGTGCAGCTGTTCGCGGGCGTAATTGCGAGGGGGCTGCATCACATCCCCGAACACCCGCAGCGGCAGCGGGTCCGCCTCGCCCGTCATGCGGCTCAGCATCGCGGGATAGCTGGAATTATGCTCCAGGCCGTAGTAGTTGAGCTTCTGCGAGATGATCGCCAGCCGCGCGTACATCGATTCCACATCGCGGGTGCTGCGCGGTGACCAGAAGCGTTCGGCAATGGCCGCCGTGCGCGGCCAAATGCGGCTATCGATATTCTCCGGGGTCACGAACTCCGACCACATGGTCGCTTCGCCGCCAAGAATTCTTTTACTTTCATCATCACTGAGTGTCGTGGGCCCATTACCCTCAGGATCAGCCGCATAGTGCTCCGCCGCGGACTGGTTCAAATCGATATAGTAGCCGGCTGACAACAGGGCGCGGTTACCACCCTTCACTGCCTGGCCAACGAACTGCGGACCACGCCACGACTGAATCACCACATCCTTCGGAGTGCCCGGCTGAAGCACCTCGTCCCATCCCACCATGATCTTGCCGTGCGCTGCGACAATCTTCTGCACCTTGGCGCTGAAATAAGCCTGCAGGGCCGCATTGTCCTTGATCGCGTGGTCCTTCATGAACTGCTGGATGCGCGGGTTCCTGTCCCATTCCTTGCCGTTGCACTCATCCCCGCCCACGTGGAAGTACGCATCGGGGAACAGCGCCGTCATTTCGCCGATGAACGCGTCGAGAAAGGTGTAGGTGCTGTCCCGGGTGGGGTCCATCGCCGGATTGAACACCCCCCACTTGCGTTGGATTTGATACGGGCCAGAACCGCTGGCCAGCTCTGGGTACCCTACAAACCACGATGTGGCATGTCCCGGCATATCAAATTCCGGCACCACGCGGATGCCCCGGTCGCGTGCGTATTCGATCACCTTGCGAATTTCATCCTGGGTATAGAAAAGGCCGTCAGAGCCTTTCTCCTGCAGCAAGGGATACACCTTGCTCTCTACTCGGAACCCCTGATCTTCCGAGAGGTGCCAGTGGAAGACGTTCATCTTTACCGCTTCCATGCCGTCCAGGGTGCGATAGACCACATCGAGCGGCTGAAAATGCCGGCCCGCATCCAGCATCAACCCTCGCCAGGGAAATCGCGGCTGATCGTCGATCGTCATCGCCGGAACAGCAAAGCCTCGGGGCGTGATGCGGACCAACTGCAAAAAAGTTTGCAGCCCGTGCAGCACGCCCAGCGGGTTGGCCGCTTCGAGGTGAACTTCGGCGGCCGTAATCTGCAGATGGTATGACTCGTCCTCATCCACTTGTTGTACCGGTGCGCTCGGTCCCTTGGTGTCGATGAAGAACGACGGCTGGTTGAGTACCGCCTCGCGCCACAGCGGGATCCCCGTTTGCTTCGATAGCATATTCAGGAAGCGTTGCCTGGCCCGATCCAGCCTCGGCTCCTGAAAGCCCTGCAGGGTGACGCCGAACCCGTTGGTAATCAGGAACTCGCCCTCAGCTGGCTTTACCTGGGCTGGCAATGGCATCAAACGCAGCGGAGCCTGGGCCTGAACCCCTCCCGCAACCAGGCAGCTGAGCAATAGAGTCATCGATACAATCCGAAGCAAATGAGACCTCACGCTCAACGATTCTATCTGGTATACGATTGCCCATAATGACCACAGCCACCGTTTTCGAGCATGAGATGCTGCGCGAGATTTACCAGCAGCCGAAGGCGCTCGCCGATACCATCGAGCGCTATGCCCCCAATGGCAAACTGGCGACGGACGTCTTTCAACCAGTGGCTGACGCGCTGGGTTCCAGATCGCGCCTGGTGATCGCCGCCAGCGGTTCCAGCCGCCATGCCGGCCTTGCCGCGGAGATCATGCTGGAAGATCTGGCCGGCTTGATCGTAGATGTTGAATATGCCAGCGAGTACGTCTATCGCTCAACCCACACCATTCAGGATCCGGGAGTCCTGGTCATCTCTCAATCCGGTGAGACGGCCGACACGCTGGCGGGGCTGCGAGAAGCCAGGTCGCGCGGTTTGCCTACCCTGGCTATCACCAACAATCCTCGCTCCAGCATGGCTACGGAAGCGGACGCATCCTTGCCGACGTGTGCCGGGCCGGAGAAGGCCATTCCGGCAACCAAGAGCTTTACCACGCAACTCGTGGTTCTCTACTCGCTGGCTCTTTACCTGGCCCGCATTCGGGGAAGAATGACCACGCCCACGGTCGAGAGCCACACCGAGGATCTGCGTCAGTTGCCCGGTCTTCTGGAACCTGCGTTGGAAAAATGGCAGCAGCAGATTGCCCGTCTCGCGCCGTCGTTGAAGGATGCGCGCGCCTTTCTTTATCTGGGCCGCGGCGTCCACTATGCCATTGCCCGTGAAGGAGCGCTCAAGCTGAAGGAGTCGGCCTATCTTCAGGCGGAAGGGTATCCGGCGGGTGAGTTGAAACATGGTCCGAACGCTCTCGTAAGCCCCGACGCGCCCTTGGTGGTGCTTGCCACACATGACCCATCTGATCCCGACGCCATGCTCCGTTATCGCAAAGTGCTGCAGTTGATGAAAGACATGAGAGCGCAGGGCGCGACCATCCTGGCTGTAGCGACCGAAGGAGACGAGCAAGCCGCCGTCCTGGCCAACCACTGCATTGAGGTTCCCAAAACCGAAGACATGTTAGCCACCATGCTGGAGGTGGTGCCTTTGCAACTCCTCGCCTACCAACTGGCAATTCAAAACGGGATCGACGTCGACCATCCAAGGAACCTGACCAAAGCCGTCCTGCAGGAGTAGATAGAGCCCCAGTCGAAGGAAATCGGACGGTTGCCCCACGTTCGCCTAAGCGTACGTGGGGCGAAAAAGACGGGCGCAGCCCAACGATTGCTTTTACCCAGTCCCTCCAAGACTCTCAAGGTTCGGGCCTCTTTTCCACCACGTGGCACCGCTTCGCCGCCCCAACCCCAGCTCGAAACCGGAAGCTATAATAAACCCGTATGGTCAGCAAAAATCTTCCCCTAGAGCACCCTGCCAACCTGTTGATTTCACAGCGCGATCAGATCTTCGATGCCTTTCGCCGTTGGGGTCATTTACAAGCCAAACTAGACCCCCTCGGGCAATACCTCCTGCCCGAACCCATTCCCGAATTGAATTTCGAAGGTGAGGAAGCCGAAGAAGCCAAGGCCTACTACTGCGGAAGCATTGCCGTGGAGTTCATGCACCTCCCCGACGCCGCCAAGCGCGAATGGATCCAGGAGCGCATGGAACAACCCGTACCGGTACCGGACCAAAAGCAGGTTCTGGAACGCCTCATCAAGGCCGACCTCTTCGAGCAGGTAATTCAGTCTCGTTATCTCGGCACCAAGCGCTTCTCGCTCGAAGGTGTCACGGTACTGATTCCATTTCTGGACGAAGTACTGAACCACGCCTCCGGCTTTGGCGCCGAGAGGGCCGTCATGGGAATGAGCCACCGCGGACGTTTGAACGTGATGGCGAACACCATCGGCAAATCGCCCGCCGACATCTTTTCCAAGTTCGAAGACGCCAACCCACGCAGCATCCTCGGCGGAGGCGACGTGAAATACCACGTCGGCGCTACGGGTCAATTCCACACCCGAAGCGGCGGACAAATCAGCCTCCACCTGGTATCGAATCCCAGTCACCTGGAAGCTGTAGACCCCGTCGCCATGGGCCGCGCCCGCGCCCAGCAAGTGCGCCTGGGAGAAACCGGCCAAGCCAAAGTCCTACCCGTGTTGATTCACGGCGACGCAGCCTTTGCCGGCCAGGGCATCTGGGCAGAAACGCTGAACCTGGGCACCATCCCCGGCTTCACCGTAGGCGGCACCATCCAGATCATTGTCAACAACCTCATCGGCTTTACCGCCGACCCGGACGAGTGCTATTCGTCCCGCTTCGCCTCCGACATCGGTAAGCGCCTCCCCATCCCCATATTTCACGTGAATGCGGAGGATGCCGACGCTGCCATGCGTGTCGCTTCACTGGCGGTTGAATACCGCTACACCTTCCACACCGACGTCATCATCGACCTGATCGGTTACCGCCGCCACGGGCACAGTGAGGTCGACGACCCCACCATCACCCAACCGCTGCGCTACGCCAAAATCAAAAATCACCCGGCTTTGTATGAGCTCTACGCCCAGCAAATCGGCGCGGATCCCTCCGCGCGGGTCAAGGAGCTGCAAGCCGAGCTCGCGGAAGCGCAGAAGCAAGCCACCCAGATGAAGAAGAGTGCCTCGCTGGCCACGCTGCCGGGCTATTGGTCGAACTACATCGGCGGACCCTACAAGCCTGAATACGAGGTAGACACCGGAATCACCGCGGCGGCGGTAAAAGAAATCAGTGACACCCTCACCAACTACCCGCGCGATTTCCATATCCACCCCAAGATCAAGAAACTGCTCGAGCAGCGCCGGGAGATGGGTCGCGGCGAGCGGCTGTTTGACTACGGGATGGCGGAAGCTGTGGCCTTTGGGTCGCTGTTGCAGCAAGGCACGCCGGTCCGTCTCAGTGGCCAGGATAGCCAGCGCGGCACCTTCAACCAGCGTCATAGCGTGCTGGTGGATATCGTGAACGAGCAGCTCTATTTTTCCCTGGCCAATCTATCCCCGAACCAGGCACGTTTTGAGGTCTACAACTCCATCCTCTCGGAAGCCGGCGTGCTCGGGTTCGAGTATGGCTACAGCCGGGATTATCCCGAGACGCTGGTTTTGTGGGAGGCCCAATTCGGCGACTTTGCTAACGGCGCGCAGATCATCATCGATCAGTTCATCGCCTCGGGTGAAGACAAGTGGGGACTGCTCAGCGGAGTGGTTTTGCTGCTGCCCCATGGCTATGAAGGCCAGGGGCCGGAGCATTCCAGCGCCCGCCTGGAGCGTTACCTGCAATTGGCGGCACACGACAATATTCAAATCTGCCAGCCCTCCACCGCAGGTCAATATTTCCACCTGCTGCGCCGCCAGGCAATGCGGAAATGGCGCAAGCCGCTGATCGTCTTCACCCCCAAAAGCATGCTGCGCAATCCCGACGCCAGCTCACCCGTTGCGAGCTTCGAGTCTCCTCGCTTTCAGAACGTGCTGCCCGAAACCGGGATACCCAAGGTCAATCGTCTGCTGCTCTGTACAGGAAAAATCGGCCACGAGCTGCGCATTGAGCGAGCCAAGCGCAAAGACAGCACCACGGGCATCGTCTTTTTGGAACAACTCTATCCCTGGCCGGAAGCAGAATTAACCGCGGAAGTCGCTCGTCACCCGGAGGCGCGCGAAGTGGTCTGGGTACAGGAAGAACCGGACAACATGGGCGCACTGTCGTTTGTCGTGCCCCGCTTGCGCCGCCTCTTTCCTGATCGAAAGGTGCTCAGCATCAAGCGGTCTGCAGCTGCGAGCCCCGCGACCGGCTCGGCCAAGGCGCATGACCTCGAACAAAAGACGCTCATCAGCCTTGCCCTGCGCGAAGAAACCAAATAGGGAAGAGCAGGAACCAAGGGTGACAATCTAATGACATTCTGGGGTACCATTCCGATCTAACCTAAGACAGGCGTTCCCCCTGAAAATGCGCCGACACCTGGTGTACCTCTCCGCAATTTTGGAGTGGGTGGAGCGGCCATGTACCTCCCGCAGTTGTTCGAGCGAAACGCGTGCGCCTCTCCGGATGCTTTAGCGATCATCTCTGAAGGACGGCGGATCACTTACCGCGACCTGCATGACACCTCCGAACACATCGCAGACGGATTGCGGGAAGCTGGCGTAGGGGAGGGCTGCCTGGTCGGGGTGCTTCTCGAGCGATCCCCGGAGATGGTTGCAGGGCTGCTCGGCATATGGAAAGCGGGTGCCGCATACCTTCCGCTCGATCCAGCGGCTCCCCTGGAACAGATCGCCTTCATGTTGGAGGACGCCGCACCTGCGGTGGTTCTCACCCGCAAAAAATACTTCCCCCGGGTCCCCGGCCCGCGGCTACTCGATCTGGATGACCTCCGCGCCCGGCCGGGCAATCCTGTGCGTAATGAAACAGCCACAGTTTCCAAAGATGGCATGGCTTACGTGATCTACACCTCCGGTTCGACCGGGAAACCCAAAGGGGTAGGGATCAGCCACAGAGGTCTCGCCAATACAGTGCTTGCCGTTGGTGAGGACTTGAAGCTGGGGCCGGAAGACATTGTGTTCGCTGGCTCCGCCATTGCGTTTGATGTGGCCTGTCTTGAACTTCATCTACCTCTGGCTTTCGGCGCCAGTATGTACCTGCTTGAGAGGGAGCTTGCCGGAGATGCCGGCTTCAGGCTGGGCCAGGTTCGTGCCTCGTCGGCAACTGTGATGATGGGCACACCAACCATGTACCGGCTCCTGCTCGAAGCTGGGTGGCAGGGCGATGCCAGGATGCAGGTCGTTGTGGGTGGCGAGGTTCTTCCTCTGAACCTGGGAATCCGCTTAGCCGGAATTTGCCGCGCAGTATGGAATCAATATGGGCCAAGCGAAACAGCTATTTGCGCCACCAGGGCAAAAATCGATGCCGATGTCGACAAGATCACCATCGGCCATCCCTTGCCCAATGTAAGCATCCACCTGCTCGATCATCATCTTCAGCCGGTCGCCAGGGGTTCGATGGGAGAAATCTACATCGGTGGAGCGGGTGTGGCTCCCGGTTATCTCCACCGGCCTGCTCTTAACCAGGCACGCTTCCTTCCGGATCCCTTCTCCGCCGGCAGGCTCTTCCGCAGCGGCGACCTGGCCATCCAACTCGCCGACGGCCGCTTTGACTTTCTGGGCCGCTATGACGATCAAGTCAAGGTACGCGGCTTTCGCATCGAGCTGGGAGAAATCGAATCCGCACTGAGGCGATGCGATGGGGTGCAGGCCGCGGTGGTGCGAGCCATTGATTTGGAAGAGGGCGATCGCCGCCTGGTCGCGTTTGTGGTGGGCCGTGAGACTTTCCTCGGCCAATGGAAGCAGTCGCTGCGGCGCTGGCTGCCCCATTACATGGTCCCGGCGGAGTTCGTCCCACTACGCTCTTTTCCTACTACCCCAAGCGGGAAAGTGGACCTACAGGCTCTGGACACCATGCGTCTCAACGCTGCACGTCTTCGTCCCGTGTCAGACTCATCTCCGGCAGACCCGGTCGAGGCGCGGCTCAGCGAAATTTGGCAGAAACTTCTCAAGGTCAACACCGTCGGGCTCGACCAGGACTTTTTTGCTCTGGGTGGTCACTCCTTGCTGGCGGCCCGCATGTTAATAGAGGTCGAGCAGTGGTTCGGCGCCAAGCTCCCCCACTCCGTGCTGGTGGAACATCCGACCATTCAGGGGCTGGCAACCTATCTCCGCCAGAGTCCGGCGCGCAAATGGCCGGCGCTCGTAACCATCCAGGGCGGCAGTCTTCTTCTGCCCTTGTTTATCGCGCATGGACTTGGAGGAAGTCTGCTGAGCTTTGTCGAGTTGGCGAACGCTCTGGGTCCCGAGCAGCCGGTGTACGGTCTCCAACTCCCCGCATTTCTCGACGAGCATCAAGCGGATCTAAGAATACTCGCAGCCAACTTTGTGAAGCGGGTGCGCGCGATTCAGCCGGCCGGCCCCTACAACCTTGCCGGACACTCCTCTGGTGGGCTGCTCGTTTTCGAGATGGCCTGCCAGATCATGGAGCAAGGGGAAACCGTGGGCCTATTGGCGCTTTTAGATTCCGATCCCAATATAGGAAAAGTTGCCCATCGGCCTTTCAAAGATTGGGAGACGTTCAAGACTTCCGTGCGCCGCGTGCTTGCCGGCAAAATGCGCGAATTTCTTGCCCGGAGGATCATGCACCACAAGATAAAAATCAAAAGTTGGCTCGCGGAACGATCACGCCATCTGGAGATAGGCCGCGGCTGGCTCCCTGATTCGGTTCGTGATTCGCTTGCTACTTCGCTGCTGGGAGTGGAAGGCTTTCTCCTGCTCGCCATACGCGACTACCAAATCAGACCTTACCCAGGGAATGCAACCCTCTTCCTTGCCCACGGAGAGCCCCGCTCCGATCCTCAGCCCGAGCGAGCATGGGCCGGCAGGATTCTCGGGGTGTTTGAGACCCAAACGATTCCCGGAAATCATCAAACAATGCTGGCCCGGCCACAGGTAATCTCACTAGCCCGCGAGATCAGGCAGAGGTTGGCGCGAAATGTGCAGTCATCAGCAGACGGCGCAGTAGCCAGAGTACCCGGTCACGAGAAAGCGTCAGTAACAAAACTGAAACATGCCAGCCTGGCATTGGAATGTGCGGTGGCCACCGCCCCGATCGTGCCTTCGGACGGTGACAAATCGTGCAGCGTCCACGGATAGCTGAAAGGTCTCCGCGTCTCCAGCAACTCCGCCGCGGGTAATAGCGACACATCAAAACTATCGAGTGCAAGGGAGAGCCCCACTCCCTCAGCTTTGAGGATCGCCTCCTTGCGCGTCCAGCATCGGTAGAAGCCGGTCAGCCACGCATCGCCCTGCAGCTTACTCAACTGCGAACGCTCGCGCGCGGAAAAATGTGTATCCGCCACCTCTGGTTCAATGGGCCGCACATCCTCCACATCCGCGCCCACTGGTCGTCCGTTGGCCACCGCCAACACGGCCACACTCCGGCTATGACTCAGGTTGAAATGGAATGAAGACGTTGCATCTCTGTGGTCCAGTTCGGGTTTGCCGAACTCATTGTTGTGGAAGCGGAGGCTGGCCGCCGGCTGGCAAAGATAGCCGCCCAGAATCGTGCGCAGGTTCCCATGGGCGACAGCGTAGCGGGCGCGATCCGGCGCAAAATAAAAACGTTGCATCCGTTCCCGTTCCTGCTGGTCGAGTATTTCGATGTGCGCCGAAAGATCCGCTGCGGTGGGCTCGAGAGCCCAGGCCCACAGATGGACCTCATCGGGAGCGATGCTCCCGCGCACTCCGGAAGTGGGCCACCTCAGCCGGGACATCACTGCCCCCTGCTACGAACTGCCGTCCGCGCTCTCCTGCGAGGCGCTTTTCTCGGAGTTCTCAATCCACATCAATTCCAATTGGCGAAGTTTGTTGGTTAGAAATGCCACGTCACGGGCGCTGACGTCTTCCGATTCCGCGCGTGCAATCTCGTGTTGCAAAAAGTTAAACGCCGGCCGCATCTCCACCGGGAAGTCATCGCTGCGTAGTCCGCGCAGAACTTCCCACGCCTGAAGAAGGAGTGTCCGGTCACCTGCGTTTGCTCCTTCGTGCGCCAGCAGAGACGCCGCACGGCGGAGTCGTTCATGAGCATCCAGTTTGATCATGGGTATTAAAGTGTGACACGAAATGGTCGAAATCATCTACCAGAGAGCTGCGCTTTCCCGTAGGCCGTGGCTTGGGGAGGGAAATATAATCCGGTGTAAGCGCTGAGCATCCACGCACCCATCCTAAGACAGGTTGCTCAGACAAGTTAAAGGCAACCGGCGATGAACGCAACTCCGTTCGAAACAGAAACCGATACACAAGAGGACTACGACTTTCGTTCGCGGTTGGCCGAATATGTGACCGGCCAGGCATTGCCGATAGACAAACTGGGTCACCAACCCCGGCTATATGCGTTGACGCAATTTGTAGGCCAGGGGATGTCTTACGATGACGACGTAGTCTATGCCGCCGCATGGCTCCATGACCTCGGCGTGTTCATCGGACATCGGCCCGAAGATCCGGAGGCACTCTCCGGCTGGGACAATGTCAGTTACGCCATGAACCAAGCCCCGGCCGCGCTCGCCCGCTGTGGCTTCCCTGCGACGAAAGTTGCACCAGTCGTGGAAGCCATCCGAACCCATCAACCTCATCTCAGTCCCACCTCGGTGGAGGCCACAATCCTGCGCGATGCGGATATTCTTGAACAACTTGGCGCCATCGGCATCCTAAGGGTAGTAGCCAAAGTTGGCCGGGATACCCGATATCCCACCTTTACGGCGGCCGCCGCAACCTTGCGCAAAGCCCTGGCAGATTTGCCCGGCAAGCTGCACCTGGACAGCGCGAAAGCGTTGGCCCAGCCGAAAATTGATCTGCTCGAATCTTTTCTTCGGGCCATGGACAGCGAGGCGCAGGGCGCTCTCTGTTGAAGGCGCCAACCATGGTTACCGATGATGTTCCGAGCTCTGACCCGCATGGGTCGAGTGTGAGAAACTAACCGTTGCTGCGGCTTGCATCGAAGCCTTTAATTAAATTGGTCGAAGAACGCATTTGGGGGCCTGGTACATGAAGCTGAAAAACGCCAAAGTAGTCGTCTGCGGCGCCGGCGGGTTCATCGGCGGACATCTGGTCAAAAGTTTGCTCGAGAATGGAGCAAACGTCATCCGGGCGGTGGATGTAAAGCCGCTGGCGGAATGGTACCAGTCTTCGCCCGGAGTGGAAAATCTGGCGCTGGACCTGAAAGATAAGGATAGCTGCATGAAGACTGCCCAGGGCGCACAGGTTGTCTTCCAGCTTGCCGCCGACATGGGCGGCATGGGCTTCATCGAAAACAACAAGGCCCTCTGCATGTTGAGCGTCCTGGCGAATACGCACATGCTCATGGCGGCCCGGGAAAAGGGAGTCGAGCGATTTTTCTACTCCTCCTCAGCTTGTGTCTACAACGGTGACAAACAAAAAACTCCCGACGTCGTTGCTCTCAAGGAAGAGGACGCTTACCCTGCGCTGCCTGAAGATGGCTATGGATGGGAAAAGCTCTTCAGCGAGCGCATGTGCCGACACTTTGAAGAGGATTTTGGCCTGCAGTGCCGTGTAGCCCGCTACCACAATGTCTACGGCCCCCTCGGCACCTGGACGGGAGGACGGGAAAAGGCTCCTGCAGCCATCTGCCGCAAGGTCATCGAGGCCAAGGCCTCGGGTAAACACGAAATCGAAATCTGGGGCGACGGCAAACAGACCCGCAGTTTCATGTACATAGATGATTGCACTCGGGGTACCCAGGCCATCCTGGAGAGCGAAATTCACGAACCCATCAATCTTGGCAGCAATGAACTGGTTACCATCAACCAACTGGTAAGCATTGCCGAAGACATTGCCGGTATCAAACTGAAGCGCAAGTACGATCTGGGTGCGCCCAAGGGTGTGAACGGCCGCAACAGCGATAACACCAAGATCAAGGAATATTTGGGATGGGAACCCTCGATCCGTTTGAGAGAAGGACTGGCCAAGACATACGCCTGGATCGAGAGTGAAATGATGGCGGTATCCAGAACGTAATCAAAATACCCGTGAATGGTATTTACAGTTTGATAAGGCAGCTCTGATAGTCAACTAGGGCTACGGGAACTCGTGGGAGTGTCATCAGTGGTGACAGCAAGCGCTCAGTTCCGGCAGATTCTGGGTATCCGCTTCTTTGTAGGGGACGCTGATGAAGCTGTCGCCCGCATGAGCAGCGGTGGTTTGTTGGTCGTCCCTGCTGCTCCAGCGCTAAAAAATCTGGCCCATGATTTGGCCTATCGTGAAGCGCTCCAGGGGGCTGACCTGGTCATTACTGACAGCGCCTTCATGGTCATGATCTGGAACCGCCTCAAGCGTGATTCCATCCGCCGTGTTTCCGGTCTCAAGTATCTTTCTTCTCTCCTCAGGCAGCCTGATTTCTACCAACCAGGTGGAAGCTTCTGGATCATGGCCAGCGAAGCAAGTGCACGCAGAAACTCCGCCTGGCTGCTCCGCCGCGGAATCGAGCTTGCTCCCTCGGACTGCTACATCGCGCCCCTCTACGGCAAGACCATCTCCGACCCTGCACTGTTAAAGCGGATTGACGAGCGTCGGCCCCGTCACATCGTGGTGACCCTTGGTGGGGGCACCCAGGAACGGTTAGGTCTCTATCTAAGGAGTGAGCTCAACTGCAAGCCATCGATCCACTGCGTGGGAGCGGCCATCGCCTTTTTGAGCGGCGACCAGGTGCTTATCCCGCGATGGGCAGACCGCATGTATCTGGGATGGCTTTTTCGCTGTCTATCCGATCCGCGCCGCTACATGCCCCGCTATTGGGACGCGCGCAAGTTACTCTCACTGATGATCCGTTACGGCAGCAGCCTCCCGGACTCGCTTATGAGCGCCCCCGCCACTACGGTAGAGTTGGCCACAGCCCTGGCCTCGAAGAACATCCCCTCGCAGTAGCAAACCCAAAGGAACAGGACGGCTGCTCCACGTTCGCCCCAGCGTACGTGGGACGGCCTGGTAGGAGTTTTGAAAAACATTCTGGTAATTGTCATCTCGACCGGAGCGTAGCGCAGTGGAGAGATCCGTGGTTTTTCTAATTCGAAATCAGACGCCCACAAAAAAAAGCCCAGGATCAAATCCTGGGCTTTTTTCCTGCTACTTAATTACGGCTGGCTGGACCTTACACTAGCCCGCTGCGTTTCCGCATGCTTAGCTGCAGTCTCGAGCGCCTTTGCCTGGGGCAAATAATCCAGCGCCTTATTGATCATCGGATCCCACGTAGCCCGCACCTTCAAGCCCTCTTCCTGGCCAAACTGCGTGGTGAAGACCTCAGCCTTGATATTCGCCTTGACCCAATCCATCACTGGAAGCAGATCTGCATCGGAATAAGGAATCTCCTGGCTGGTCAAGAACTGCTTGAAGGCATCCATCACCCCGTCGTCTACCTGGAAATCCTTGCCCACCGTCCGGTTCGCCATGTAGTGCTTGGCGAAATTGAAGAACGCGTAGTGTTCCAGAAGTACATCCTGCACGGGAACCGACTTCGGCGTATCGATTTTGTCGTCCGGCGTTATACCGCCCCCGCCAAACACCGTTCTTCCGGAGTCTGTGGCCTTGACCTCGCGGCTCTTTGTATCCTGTGGCTGGTCGTGATTGTAGTAATAGTCGTAAAGCGAAACGCCGTTGTAATTGCGCTGAATCAGCCGGCCGCTGGGAGTGTAGTAGTGGTACGTAGTCAGCGCCAGCCCGGTGTTCTCAGACAACGGATAAACCGTTTGCACTAATCCCTTGCCGAAGGTCGTCTCGCCGGCGATGATTGCGCGATCGTGATCCTGCAGCGCGCCGGAAACAATTTCCGCGGCTGAAGCCGTGCCGTGATTCACCAATACCACGATGGGATATTCGCGGCCCCCGTTGCCGTGGGTCGCGCGGTAGGTCTGTTCGGGAAATGCGCGGCCACGCTGCGAAACAATCACCTGGCCCTTTTCCAGAAACTTGTCACACACCGCAACCGCCTCACTCAACAATCCACCAGGATTACCGCGCAGATCCAGAACCAACCCATCTATGTTGCCGAAGTGATCCAGAGCGTCCGAAAGCTCCCGGCCCGTAGTCTCCTGGAAATTGGTGATGTGCACATACCCGACATTGGGCCGGATCATGTACGAAAGATCGATGCTGTTATGCGGAATCTCGTCCCGGATCAGGTCGAACACCAGCGGCTTGGCTGCGCCCTCGCGCGCGATCGTGATCTGCACATGGGTCCCTTTGGGTCCCTTCAGCACATTGGCGACATCTTCCGAGTTCATGTTCTCCGTGGACTTGCCATCCACGGCCACAATCACGTCGCCCGGCCGTATCCCCGCCTTGAACGAAGGTGTGCCTTCAAATGGACTCACCACCACAATCTTGTTGCTCTGCGGCTGAATCAGCATCCCCACGCCGTAGTACTTGCCATGCTGGTCTTCCCGCATCTTGGCGTAGGCCTTCGGATCGTAGAAACTGGAGTGCGGATCGAGCACCCGCAGCATACCGGGAATAGCTCCGTCGTAAACGGCCTTCTCTGCCTTTTCGCCGGTCAACGGTTCCGCATAGTTCTGTTCCACCAGGTCGTACACGTTGGTGAAGGAGCGCAGGTCGTCGCGCAGTGCGGATTCGTCGGTGCTGGATTGCGCGCCCAACTTCTGGCTCACCACCGTGCCGAGAAAGCCACAAACTACAAAGAAGAGGAGAAGGGAAAACAAAAACCGTCGTGTGCGGGAGGCCATTGTGCGGTAATCCTCTGGGTCCGGTAGCGCAGGGGAGAGGGAGGCCCTGCCGCGCGGCCCGGGGTCTTCTTGATCGAAGTATATCATTGGACGTAAGCTGGTTTGATAGGTACTCAGCCAACGAAACATCAGCAAATCCGGCCTGTTTCACAGCCGCACCAGGGCAAACCAGGCAAACTACCACGTAAGGGCCAGAGCTTTTTACTTCTGATGTATAGAGGGTGACGCATCGGGTCTCCTCGCTCGTAACCCCGGAAGTTAAATGCTCCACGAGCCATCACTCAGCAATTTAGAGATGTCCAGACACATGACCTTTTCCCGGTTCCGGCAATCCACGGCGATATGCATCCTGAGCGTGAGCCTCGGCTCCGTCCCTTCCCTGGCGCAAAATGCCAATGAAAAGACCACCAATGCGAAAACCACTGCTGACGCCCCGCCGGTGCAAGGCAAGGTGGTGGAAGATATCGTCGCCCGCGTGAACGACCAGATCATCACCAGCTCGGACTACGATCGAGCCGCGGAACAGCTCACCGCCGAAGCCGGACAGCAGGCTATTCCCGCCCAGCAGCTGGAGCAAAAGAAAGCCGACTTGCTGCGCGACTTGATTGATCAGCAGCTCCTGCTGTCCAAGGGTAAGGAACTGGGCATCACCGGCGAAACCGAGCTCATCAAGCGGCTGGATGAAATCAGAAAACAGAATCATCTCGAATCGATGGAAGATCTGGAGAAGGCCGCCCAGCAGCAGGGCGTCTCCTATGAAGACTTCAAAGCCAACATCCGCAACAGCATCATCACCCAGCAGGTTGTGCGGGATGAGGTCGGGCGCAGAATAAGTATGTCGCCGGGCGAAGTGCAGGCCTATTTCAAAGCCCACGAGAGCGAGTTTGCTCAGCCCGAGTCAGTCACCCTGAACGAGATTTTGATCCCTACCCCCGCGAAAGCGGCTGCGGAAGGGGCGGATGCGCCAGCGGTAGCAGCCGCAGAGGCCCAGGCCGACGAAATTGAAAAGAAACTGGCAGCCGGGGCGAAATTCGAAGACTTGGCCAAGCCCTCTCCCACCGACCCCAACGCGCCCAAGAGCGTCGTGCTGGGCGAATATCGCCGCGGAATGTTGGGGAAGGAATTTGAAGACAAGGCCTTCGCCTTGAATGCCGGCCAGCATACCCAGCCGATTCGGACCAAGCAGGGATTCATCATTCTGCAGGTTACGCAGCATAATGCCGGCGGGGAAGCCAGCTTCAAGCAAGTGGAGCCGCAGGTGGAAGAGGCCCTCTTCCTGGAGCGTATGCAACCCAAGCTGCGGGAATACCTTACCAAGCTCAGAGAAGAAGCCGCGATCGATATCAAACCGGGAATGGTGGACTCCGGCTCCAGCGGCAACGAAATGAAGTTGTCCTACAGCGCCTACACCCCTCCCGCCCCCAAGAAACCGAAAAAGTTCCAACGCGCCCGCTTCCGCGGGAGAGACCGCTCCAAATCCGCACGGGTCGAGACGGCAAAGGCACCTGCTCCCGCCGCCACGACCCCTGCAACCACGAATACCACGGCTGCAGCAACAGCCGCCGCCGCACCGGCCCCAACTGCAACCAGGCCCGCGCCCACCCAACAGGCCAGCAACAACAATCAGGGTACCGAGAAGCCAGGCAAGCGGGAGAAGATTCGTTTTGGCCAGGCTCCTCGCGAGTCTCTCCCTACTTCGCAGGTGGCCGCCGCGGCAGCTCCGGATGCCGGTAACCCCGCGGTCACCGCTCCTGAGACGCGCTATGTAAACCCCGACGGCACCATAAGCGGCGAACAGACAGCGGCGCCCGAACGCAAGACCCGTCTGAGCAACCGGCCGGTGGTCCACAAGCCAAAGACCCACAAGACGCCGGACACGTCCAACCAGCCTACCCCCGAAGAACTGGCAGCGCAGAAGGTGCAGAACGCCCCCATGGGTCTGACTGACCCAAACGCGGACAAAAAGCCTAAGCCGAAGCCCGAGAAGACCCGCTACTCCGCTAAGCCAAAGGAAGAGGACAACACTCAGCCTTATCTCGGCAAGCCTGAGTCCGCTCCGCAGGCTGCCCCGGCCGCCAGCCAGCCCGCAGTCCCGGGCACCCCGGCCGCCGGCCCTCCGAATCAGTAAGGCGAAATGAAGGACATTTACGTTGCGGATGTAGGCAAGTTCGAAAATCAGGCAGTCGTCGCTTTTTTCGCCGTCAAGTCCAAGCAATTGCGCAGCCGCAAGGACGGCGGCCAGTACCTGGCCGTCACCCTGGCTGACCGCACCGGCCAGATCGAATCCCGGATGTGGGAAAACTTTGCCGAGGCCGCTCCCGGGTTTGAGACCGGAGACGTGGTCAAGGTCCGCGCCGAGGTCTGCCGCTTTAACGACCGCCTCCAGCTAAACCTTGAAAAGCTGCGCCGGGCCAACGCAGACGAGTTCGAACTCGCGGACTACGTTCCCCAAACCCGCAAAGACGTAGACGAACTCTGGTTGGCCCTGGTCGGCAGCGTCGATAGTTTTACCGATCCCTGGCTGCAGTCGCTGGTGCGCTCTTTTCTCGACGATCCCCTCATAGCGACAGCCTTCCGCGAAGCACCGGCGGCGAAATCCCTGCACCATGCGTGGATCGGCGGCCTGCTCGAGCACGTGGTGTCGCTGGTAGGCATCTGCGACCTGGCGGCCCATCATTATCCCGAGATCAACCGCGACCTGCTCCTGACCGGCGCCATCCTGCATGACATCGGCAAGCTGGAGGAGCTGCGCTGGGGCACCACCTTCGATTACACCCTCGAGGGCCAGCTCGTAGGGCACATTACCATTGGCATCGTCATGATCGAAAAAAAACTGGCCACTCTGCCCGGGTTTCCTCCCCAGCTCCGCATGTTGGTGGAACACATGGTTCTGAGTCATCATGGCAAACTGGAATTTGGATCGCCCAAGCTACCTATGATTCCCGAAGCTGTGCTCTTCCATTACCTCGATGATCTCGACGCCAAGATGCACACCATGCGCGGCGAATTTGAGCGTCACGAGGCGCAGGGCGGGGAAGCCGGAGAGATGACCGATTGGGTACGTTCCATGGACAGGCCCTTGCTGAACACCGCAACCTTCCTCAAGCCAAAGGAGTAGAGCATGCGCTATCTGCTGAAGACCGAACCCACCGCCTACTCGTTCGCCGATCTCCTGCGGGAAAAGGAAACGGACTGGACCGGCGTGACCAACCCGCAAGCGGTCAAAAACCTGGCCGGCATGAAGAAAGGCGACAAGCTGATCATCTATCACACCGGCGACGAAAAGACGGCAGTCGGATTGGCACAGGTCAAGTCAGTCGATTTATCCGATCCCAAAGTCCCCTTGGTCAACATCACCGCCGGTCCGGCAATCAAGCGCCCAAAAACGTTGGCGGAAATCAAGCAGCAAGCACTGTTTCAGGCGTCCCCCCTGGTCCGCCAGTCACGCCTCTCCGTGGTGCCACTCGACGAAGCGCAGTACGACTGGATTGCGCACAACTAAGTTACAATCGAACCTTGGGTCTCCTCGCCAAACAAGATGCTACGTTTTTCCACGGCTGGTGAATCACACGGCGAGTGTCTCATCGCCCTTATTTCCGGACTGCCTGCGGGCCTCGACATCGATTCGGAATTTATCGATCGCGAGCTGTGGCGGCGCCAGCAGGGCTACGGCCGCGGCGGCCGCATGCGCATTGAGCAGGATCGGGCACACATCCTTTCCGGCGTCCGCCATGGCAAAACCATCGGCTCCCCGGTCTCCATCCAGATAGAAAATCGCGACTGGAAAAATTGGACCGAGGTTCTTCCCGTAGGCACGGGCGATCCGGCTAAGCATAAAGCAGTAGCCTCGCCCAGGCCCGGCCACGCGGATCTTGCCGGATCGCTGAAATACGATTTTCCCGACGCCCGCTATGTGCTGGAGCGTGCCTCCGCGCGCGAGTCCACCGCTCGTGTCGCCGCAGGCGCCATGGCCAAGTTGCTGCTCAAGCCGTTGGGCATCGAAGTGAGCAGTCACGTCGTTCGTGTCGGTCATGCGGAGCTGCCTTCGCTTGCCACCTGGGAACAGGTTGCCGCCTTACGCGAACGCGATGAAATCCTGTTGAACTGCGTCGATCCCGAGACCGAAGCAAAAATGAAGGCCGAAGTCGATCTCGTCCTGCGCACCGGCGACTCCATCGGTGGGGTCTTTGAGGTGCTGGTTCACGGCGCACCCGCCGGGCTTGGTACCTACGCCAATTGGGATGAGCGCCTGGACGGCCTCCTCGCCTGGGCGGTGATGTCTCTGCAGGCGGTGAAAGCCGTCGAATTGGGCCAGGGCGTCACTGCGGCGGAATCGTTCGGCTCCGCCGTCCACGACCCGATTGGCTACAGTGCAGAAGAGATAAACGGCGCCAAAACCAGGTTTACCCGCGAACACAACAATGCCGGTGGCATTGAAGGCGGCATCTCCAACGGGGAAGACATTGTCGTTCGTGGATACTTGAAGCCAATCTCCACCCTGCGCCGGCCTCTCAGTTCCGTGTCCTACAGCACCCGCGAAACGACCAAAGCTGCCTACGAGCGTTCCGATGTTTGTGTTGTGCCTGCCGCCGGCGTGGCTGCCGAAGCGATGGTCGCTTTCGTGATCGCGAAGCTGGTGCTGGAAAAATTCGGTGGCGACTCAGCGGGAGAACTCACCAGAAACTACCAGGGATACCTGGAGCAGATTCGCCGATTTTAGGAAAGCTACCCTCTTTAGATGGTTTACCCAATCGTCAAATTTCCTGACCCCATCCTGCAGCGGCCGGCAGAGCCCGTCAGTGCATTCGATGACGATTTACGCAGGCTGGTCGACGATATGTTCGAGTCGATGTATGTTGCCCACGGCATTGGCCTCGCTGCACCCCAGATCGGGATTCCGAAACGCATAACGGTGATCGATCTCAGCTTCCAGAAGACCCCCGAAGACAAGATTGCCCTGATTAATCCGGAGGTCGTTACCAAGGAGGGAAAGATCTACGAGGAGGAAGGCTGTCTCAGCCTGCCCGACATCCGGGAGAAGGTCGCCCGCGCCGCGAAAGTGAAAATACGTGCCCAGGATTTACAGGGCAACTGGTTTGAGCGGGACGCCGACGACTTGCTGGCTCGCGCCTTCCAGCACGAAATCGACCACCTGGACGGCGTACTCTTCATCTTTCGCATCAGCGCCCTCAAGCGCGACTTTGTGCTGCGCAAGATCCGCAAGCTGCAGCGTGCCGGGGAATGGTAGACGAGCAATGAGGCTCGTCTTTTGCGGCACCCCGCAGTTCGCCATTCCCACCCTGCAACAGCTGCTTGCCGCCGGCCACCGGATCGAGCTGGTCGTCACCCAGCCCGATCGCGTGCGCGGACGGGATCAGGATCCCACACCGCCGCCAGTCAAAATCCTGGCCCAGCAAGAAGGCTTGCCGGTAGTGCAACCGGAAAAAATCAAGAACAATCCAGACCTTCGCGCGCGCCTGGAGGCGATCAAACCCGATGCCATCATCGTGGTCGCCTACGGCCGCATCATTCCCGAATGGATGCTGAACCTGCCGCGATGGGGCAACATCAACCTGCACGCCTCACTGCTGCCCAAATACCGCGGCGCCGCTCCGATCCAGTGGGCGGTGGCCAATGGGGAGACGGTCACCGGCGCCACCACCATGCGCCTCGACCAGGGGCTCGACACCGGCGCCACCCTGCTCCAGCGATCACTCTCCATCGAACCTGATCAAACCGCCGAGCAGCTTTTCCCGCTACTGGCCGAGAGTGGCGCGAACCTCATGCGCCAGACTCTCGAAGGGCTGGAAGCGGGTACGATCCAACCCATTCCGCAGGACAACGCCGGAGCATCCCTGGCGCCGATCCTGGAGCGCGAAGATGCCCTGGTCGACTTCACTCGTTCTGCCGCCGAGATCTACAACCGCTGGCGTGGTTTTCAACCCTGGCCCGGAGCCTACACACTCTTTCGAGGCAGAAAGCTGACACTGCATCGCCTGATACCGGCCGGGTCGACCGCTGCTGCTCCAGGGGAGATGACGGTGGAAGGAGGCCGTCTCTTCGTGGCTGCTGGTTCATCCACGCGGCTCGAATTGCTAGAGGTCCAGATGGAAGGGAAGAAGAGACTGCCGGTCGCGGATTTCCTGCGCGGCACGCCTCCCCACGCACAAGAGAGGCTGGGCGCGTAGTTTGGCCGGCCGTATCTCTCCCGCCCGCAAAACCGCCTTCGATCTTTTACTCGAACTGAGGCGGAAGCCGGACCTGCACAGTGATCACCTGCTGCGTTCTAAACCAGTGGAAGCGCTCTCAGATCTGGACAAGAACCTCGCCACCACGCTGGTGATGGGCGTCCTGCGCTGGCAACTGGTCCTGCAGCAGCGCATCCGTGATGCCCTCACCAAGAGCAAAGGTCATTTAGCCGACCCGGTGCAAGTCTCATTAGAGCTCGGTGCGTTGCAGCTTCTGTTGCTTGATCGCATCCCAGCCCGTGCCGCTATTTTTGAAAGCGTCGAGCTGGCCCGGCAGTCGGGAAATGAATACGCCGTAGGACTAGTCAACGCTGTGCTGCGCAAGCTGGCGCAAACGCCAAAGCTGAACGAGACGGACGCCTTCGCCGCCCATCCCGTATGGATGGTTGACCGATGGATCGCGGCCTTCGGCCTGGATACGGCGACGGCGATCTGCCGATACGATCAGCTTCCTCCGGCGCGGGAGGAGGAGCCAGGCGCCTTTGTGGTCCGGGCCCGGCAGCGAATTCAGGATGAGGGATCGCAACTAATCGCGGAGCTGGCGGGTCGAGGCACTGAAATATTGGATTGCTGTGCTGCGCCTGGAGGCAAGACCGCCATCCTCGCGGAGCGCAATCCAACCGCATCAATCACGGCCTGTGACATCAGCCCGGCCCGTCTGAAGGCCATGCAAGCCCTTCTGAAGGGGCAGCCCAACATTCATTTCCGCGTTCTCGATGCCACCGAACTCCCATTTCAGAAGCAATTCGACCTGGTGCTCTGCGATGCTCCTTGCAGCGGAACCGGAACGCTGGCCCGCAACCCTGAAATCAAACACCGGATCACAGCGGACGATTTTCAGCGGCACCACGATCGCCAGCTACGTCTTCTCCGTTCGGCCATGCGTGCACTGCGTCAGGGAGGCAGGCTCATCTACTCCACCTGCTCCCTGGAACCGGAAGAAAACGAGTCAGTAATGGATGAGCTATTGGAGCAAGACAAAAGCATTCAACGACAACCCTGGAGAGACCAAATCAAAGCCTTAGAAAACGAAGGCACGCTCCACCACGGAACCGCGGACCGCCTCTTTCCCAGCAACACCCCGGACCACTACCTGCGCACCTTCCCTGGCCTCTACCCTGGCGACGGCTTCTTCGCCGCCTGCCTCGTAAGAACATAGGGAGATTTCGGACCGTAACAGCCGTGGAACCGCCACAACTCTTTCCTTGTCATCCCGCCTGCCCCGGCACGCCGTGGGACCGGAGCGAAGCGGAGCGGAGGGACCTGCGGTGCGCCTTTCTTCCTAACAACAGCCGAGTGGACTCGTCACAAATGAATCGGAAATCGGACGGCTACTCGATGTTCGCCAAAGAACCAAACCGACCCGCCTACTGGGCCACCCGAAACGTAACCGTCATCCCGGGTTCTACCTTATGCCCCGCAACAGGAGTCTGGCTCAAGACCGTCCCCGCCGGATCCACGGTATCCGCCGGAGCCATCCCAGCATCCGCATCGGCGGGAGGAGCCGCGCTCGAATACGTATTCTGCACCGGTCCCACCTTCAACCCCGCGTGCACCACCAACGCCGTTGCCGCCGCCAGCGGCATACCCGTCAACGCAGGCAAAACCATCGCGGGCACGGGGTTCGGCGCCGGAATACTCACCAGCAAACTCACACTCGGCCGCTCCACCCCGCCCGCCCCTTGCTGCGGATTTTGCGCAATCACCGTGCCCGGTTGCGCGCCGTTATAGGGCATCTGCGCCGTCTCTTCCAACTCCAGCCCAACGCGGCGTACTTCAATTGCCGCTACCCGCTCCTGCTGGCCCACAACCTTGGGAATAGCCACCCGCTGAGGACCAAGGCTCTCGGTCACTCGCATACGCCATTCCCGCCGGACAATCGCCCCCGGCAGCGGTGACTGTGCCAGCACCCGGCCCGCAGGCACATCCGCGCTGTAGTACTTGTTATCGATGCCCAGGTTCAGTCCCAAATTAGCTGTCTTGTGCACCGCTTCGGACACAGTAAGTCCCTGCAGATCCGGAACCTTCACTTCCGCCCCATGAATCGCAAAACGCATGGTCACCACAGCCGAAACCAGGCCCGCCATGGCTATCGCCAAAAATGCCAATGCCAGCCGAAAAAAATTGATCATACGGGCTCGCCATAGGTAATGCTGGTTTCAATCGTTGCGGACTTCTCCAGCATCTTCGAGACCGAGCAGTACTTGTTTTTCGACAGCGCAACTGCGTCTTCCGCAGCCTTGGGAGAGACCCCTCCGCCGATGTGGTACGTGAGCTGAATATGGGTGAAGACCCGGGGAGGTTCCGCAGCCTGCTCAGCCACCGCAGAAACCGTCAGCGAGGTGAGCGGTTCCCGCTTCTTGCGCAAAATAGAAACCACGTCCACGGACGTGCAGCCGCACAGAGCCATCAGCACCAACTCCATGGGGCTGGCGCCTGCCTTGTGCGCGGCCTCCCCATCCATCGTGACGTGATGACCGCTATGGGATACCGCATCGTACTGCTGGTCATGCAGCCAGGTAACCGTTGCTTGCATGCCCTAAGTTTATCGAGTTACCCACCCACCCGGAAATCCAGCGGCCGCGGGCGACATTACATGGTTAACTTTTGACCCCGCGATACAAGCCCGCGATACCAAAGTTGTAGGAGGTCCATGAGACCTGTCCAAAACCCACAGACTTCATCGTTTGCAACAATTCCGCCGGGGCAGGGAACCGCTGCACGGAATTGGGAAGGTACCGGTACGGTCCGGAAACTCCCGAGATCAAAGACCCCACCGCAGGCAAAACCCGCCGGAAGTAAAGCGCATACAACTTGCCCATGAGGCCCCCCGGCTCGCTGAAATCGAGTATGCCAACCTCTCCCCCCGGCTTCAGCGTGCGGTAGAACTCCTCCAGACCCGCCCGGTAGTTGGCCAGGTTACGAAAACCAAACGCAGTGATCAGCAAATCAATCGACCCGGCGGGGAGGGGAAGATGCAACGCATCTGCCTCCACGGCAACGGCTCCGTGGGGAACGAATTTCGCCGCCCCGCGCAGCAGCATCTGGTGGGCGAAGTCCGCGGCCAGCACCGGACGGCCATCCTTTGGCCGCAGCCGGAGCAAAGCCATCGTCATATCTCCGGTCCCGCAGCACAGGTCCAGAATCTGCGCATCCGGCCGGGCCAGCACCCGGCGAAAGGTCCGTGCCGCCCGCCACCACCAAACCCGGTCAATATTGCAGGAAAGGACATGGTTCAACAGGTCATACCGCGGGGCGATCTGGTCGAACATCGAGCGCACCGCCGCGGCCGCGCTGGCTTCATCCCCGGTCCCTTCGGGTTGGGCTCCAGCCGCCACGGCTACTTGCTGCTTTCCGACAGCTGTCGAACATAAGCGATCCCCGACAGCAATTCGGCGTCGGTGACATCCTCGACCGTCACCGCATTCCCCAGACCCTGCAGCAGCACGAAGCGGCGCACACCGGCCCGATTCTTCTTGTCGCCGGCTGCTGCCTGAATCAACCGCTTGGAGCTTATAAGAGGCAAGGGCGGAGGCTGAAAGTAGCGAATCAGGGTCTCACTGCGGCGAGCGTCCCCGTCCGTCATCAGCTTGCGTTGACGGCTGATTTCGAGGGCCGCGATCATCCCCCAGGCGATGGCTTCGCCGTGCAGCAGCGCGCGGTAGCCGCTGGCTGCTTCAATGGCATGGCCCAGGGTGTGGCCGAAATTGAGAAACATGCGCACCCCCAACTCACGCTCATCCTGGCACACCACATCGGCCTTGATGCGGATGGAAGAGGCGACCATTTTCTCGAGCGCAGCTGGGTCGCCCCCGTCGATTGCTTCGCGATGGCTCTCGATAAACCGGAAAAGCCCCACATCGCGGATCAGCCCAGCCTTGATGCTTTCATAAATCCCTGCCCGCAGCTCCCGTTGGGGCAGGGTGTGGAGCAATGAGATATCCGCCACCACTGCCTGCGGAGGATAGAAACTGCCCACCAGGTTCTTGCCCGTTTGCAGGTTGACCCCGGTCTTGCCGCCCACCGACGAATCCACCTGCGACAGCAGGGTCGTCGGAACCTGGACGTAGTCGATGCCCCGCATATAAATCGCGCTGACAAACCCGCCCACATCTCCGGTAACGCCACCGCCAAAAGCGATCAGCAGCGAGGAGCGGTCAGCCCCTGCTTTGGTCATCTCCGTGGTCAGCCGTTCCACCTGGCTCATGCGCTTGTGACGCTCACCCGGCGGCAGAAACAGCACAACCGGCTCCCGGGGAGCGAGCGAAGCCTGCACCCGTTCGCCCCACAGAGCCCAGATCTCCGGTGAGGTGAGCAGAAAAACGAGCTTGCGCGGGTTTCCGGCGAGCGCCGGAATGCGCGTCGATAAGGAATCCAGGATGCCGCTTCCCACCGAAACGGTGTATTGCCCGAACTTGGTCGTGACGGAAATCTTGCGCACGGCTTGGTCCATCGTATCGCAATCCTCAGGCATGGCTCGTGCGCGTGTAGATCAGGGAAGCCGCCGTGGCCGTCCCCACGATCACCACGATGATGCCGAGGGAAAGAGCAACCGGCACCTCCACCCATTTCGCCAACAGCATCTTGGCGCCCACGAACCCTAGAATGGCGGCCAGCCCGAAGTGAAGAAAGTGCAGCCGGTCGAGCAGGCCGGCCAATAGGAAGTACAAAGCCCGTAGTCCCAGAATGGCGCAGATATTTGAGGTGTACACCACGAAGGGGTGGTGGGAGATGGCCAGTACTGCGGGCACGGAGTCAATCGCGAATACCAGGTCGACCAGTTCGATGGCCACCACCGCAAGCAGGAAGCCTGCCTTGGGGTTCCTACGCCAACGCATGGTCCAATCCGTAATCCAGCTGGCTGGGGCAGGCGCGGCGTCGGTCTTCTTCTTTGTTCGCAGCAGCCGCAATGCGGCAACGACCAGCAGGGCGCCGAAGAAGTACTGAACCCAGGCAAATCGTTCCAGCAGCGCGATCCCGGCAAAAATGAACACCCCGCGCATGACAATGGCGCCTATGATGCCCAGCAGCAATGCCTTTCTTTGTGCTGCAGGGCTAAGGCCGAAGGAACGAAACATCAGCAGGAAGACGAACAGATTGTCGATGCTGAGCGACAGCTCGATCAGGTAGCCGGAGGCAAATTCAAGCCCCGTTTGGCGTCCCTGAGTATGACTAATCCAAATCCCGAAACACGCAGCAAGGGTCAGTAAAAACAGAACAAATAGAAAATTATGGCGTGTTTGTGAAGACGCTTCCCCGCGGCCGAGAACGGCGAGGTCGACCGCAATCAAAACCAGCACTACGACGTGAAAGCCTATCCAATATGCGATCGGAGCGCCATCGAGCATTACCCAATGCTAGCGTACGCCCGCCGATAAAAGCGCTCTCCCTTTGCCATCCCGATCGGGGAGACATGGACCCGACCGGGAAGACATGGAAAGATGCCACGGTCCAGCAACTACTGTCTGTCAAACCGTTGCCCTTTCCTTTGTCATCCCGAAGCGGAGCAGAGGGACCTGCGGTGGCCTCGACCCCTCCCCGATTCCCAGGCCAACCTATCGCTGATTCAACAACTGAATCGTCTCCAAAAACACATCCCCCACAATCGTGAGACTCTTGGCGCTCAGCTTATCCATGGTGTCCTGCGGAGTGTGCCAAAACGCATTCTGATACCCATAATCGAAATCGATAATGTCCGCGCAAGGCACATGCCGCTGCATAAAAGGAGTGTGGTCATCCCCCACTGAATTCCGCTCCTGAAAAAAATAAGATTGGTCCCCGAACTTGGCCGCCGCCTGCCCCACCACATCCAGCAGCCAAGGAGTCGAACTCAAATCCCGCACCACATCCAGATCGCGGTCCCCAATCATGTCCGCCAGCAAGAACGCCTTGATGCGTTTAAGCGTCCCATCTGCCTGCCATTTCTCCGCGAGATGCCGGCTGCCATAAGCAGAATCTGCGTCGGTCCACTCCTTAACCGCCTCTTCCCCATCAAAGAACACCAACCAAACGCTGTATCCATCCAATTTTTTGCCGCGAAAACTATTCGCCAATTCCAGCAACAAACCCGTACTGGACCCACCATCATTCGCCCCCACATACCCCGTATCTTTGAGCGGGTAGTTGGTGTCGTAATGGCTGGCCACGACAATAACGCCATCCTTGCTCCCCGGAAATTTAACGATGTAATTCGTCATCGCCAGCGGTCCCGCAGGGGTGGACGCTGTGAAGCTATCCTTCACCAGCTCATCTTTGGCAAACTGCTTTTCCAGGAAAGCCTGTGCCTTGGCGTGTCCCTTGCTGCCCACCCATCGCGGTCCGGTTGCGACGAACTCCCGGGTATAGGCGAGCGCACGATCACCGTTAAAGTGAGGCAGCGGCCCCTGGCCTCTGGCTACACCACACGTGAGCAAGCAGAGAAGTGCAGCAACAACCCTCATGTTTTCTCTTTGAGCCGGTTTCTCCGCGTCGGATGGACCATATAAGCGACCCCGATACTCAAAACGTAAAGCACCAGCATCGGCGCGGCAAACACGCACATGGTGAGCACGTCGGGGGTGGGAGTGATAATTGCGGAGATGATGAAAATCACCAGGATGGCGTAGCGAATATTCTTCCACAACCATCCGGCGCTCACGATGCCAAACAGCGCCAGAAAAAACACCAGAATCGGCAACTCAAACGTGACCCCCAGGCCCAGAATCACGGTCATGAACAGTTCGGTGTATTCGCTCACCGTCACCATGGGTCTGAACTGAGAGCCGTAGCCTATGAGAAAAGTAAGAGCACCCGGATAGACGTAGTGGTACCCAAAAAACGCACCGGCCAGAAATAGACTCACCGTGGCCGTCATAAAGGGCAGAATGTAGCGCTTCTCCTGCCGGTAAAGACCAGGAGCGATGAACAACCACACCTGAAACAGGATGAATGGCGAGGCGATGATCGCCCCGCACACCAGGCTGATTTTAATGTAGAAGTTGAACGGGTCTACCGGGTTCAGATAGACCAGGTGGGAGTCTAGGTTGTGCGCCTTGAGCGCCGCGGTGATGGGCTTCACCATGAACGCAGAAAGCTTTTCGCGGATGGCGTAAGCCACAAAGAAAGCGACAATTAGGTAAATGCCGGAATGAATAATGCGCTTGCGCAATTCCTCCAGGTGCTCCAAGAGGCTCATGCCCGGCAATTCGGCTCTTTCGGTCACTGCCGTTCGGGCCCGGTCCACAATGTCAGTCATGATGGGTGACTGCCTGCTCCGGCTCGCGCTCGAGGCCGTTGCTCGTCAGTTCCGGGTGGTCTCCCGCGACTGCTTTCAATTCCGCGACTTCTTCCTCAACTGGGATCACCCGCGCGGATGGGCTTTCCGTGCTGACCGTCGTTCCGTTGCTCGGGGGCCGGATCGTCAACGCCTCTGAGGTGGGTTCCGGCGCTGCGGCAGGGGTGACTGGAGGGGCGGCAATCTGCTTTTGGCGGTCCGCCACATCCGCGGCACGCAACTCTTCCTCGATCTGCATCTTGAACTCATTGCTGGCGCGTCGGAACTCGAGCACCAGCTTGCCCAGTTGCCGGCCGATTTCCGGCAGTTTTTTGGGGCCGAAGACAACCAGGGCCAGTCCGAAGATGAAGATAGTGTCCGGCAAACTCATCGCTCTGTCATGATACCTTCCCCGCCAAGCGGCCACAAATAGCCGTCGTCTCATAGGATCTACGTTTCAGGCTTACTTTAGGATGTTTGGGGTGTATTACCATAGGGGTTAGCGGAAGGTCGCACGAATGAAAACATTCTCCCTTGACGAGGCGCAATCTCTCTTGCCCATCCTGGAATCGCTGCTTCGGCGGGCGATTGATGCCAAGGCGAGTGCCAGTCTGGTAGAAGCCGATTTGCAGATGCTCAGTCAGAACATCTTCCTTTCCGGGGGGATGCTGGTGGATGTTGCTGCGGTGGCCCATCAGCGCATGTCGCAGCGCACCTCTGTCCAGCAGGCCCAGGACGCAATCCAGGAAATTGATTCCATCGGCGTCCAGGTAAAAGACCTCGACAAGGGCCTGCTCGATTTCCCATGCCAAATCGGGGAGCAGATCGTCCTCCTCTGCTGGCAACTCGGAGAAGCAAAAATAGACTACTGGCACACCGTAGAAGGCGGCTTCCAGGGTCGACAACCCCTCGACGAACGCTTCCAAAAAAGCCGCCCCGAAAGACCCAACTAAAGCAAAAAAAGTCCCGCAGGGCCGGCTGAATTTAAGTTCAACCGTCCTGGCTGTGCTCAATTTCTGTGACGGGTGCCCCTCGTTCGCGCTGGCCTACGCGGGCCGAAAAAGACGGGCGAAGCCCTCGATCGCTTTTCCCGAATCAGCCCGGGACGCCTTCACCATCGACCGTCGCAGGGTAACCAAATCGACCCCATCCCATCTCTCTCACTAACCTGCACCAACCCTCCCTCCGCGACTGTTAGACTGCAACCGGCAATCGATGCACGACAGACACACGAAGCACGCCAGTCTCACCCTCCTGCTCGGCACGCTGATCACGGACCGGCAGGGGCGCGTCCAGGGCCGGCTCAAAGATGTCGCTGTGGCCACCGGATCCGCCGCGGGAAACGTCGTAGGACTACTCCTCAAGACGCGCGAGGGAACCAGGCTGGTAGCCGTGAAAGATGTACTCCAAACCCCGGCTGGAACCATTGAACTTCGCGAGGATGCCGTCCTGCAACCCCTGCCCGGCGACGGAAACCTGCTCCTCTTGCAACAGGACGTCCTCGACCGCCAAATCATCGATGTGCACGGCAGGAAAGTGGTCCGGGTGAACGACATCGACCTGCAGTGGTATCCGCAAAGTGGCCGCGAGGGGCTGCGCGTGGCTGAGGTCGCCATCGGCCTCCGGGGAGCCCTGCGCCGGCTGCTCAAAGGCACGATGCCAAGGCAAACCCTGGCAAACTTCGCCATGCGCTTCCGTGCCAGCGTCATCCCCTGGGAATTCGTCGACCTGATCGAAGTTGACCCGGCGCGACGGGTGAAGCTGAAGATCGAACATGAGCGCCTTTCTCACATGCACCCCTCCGATCTCGCGGACATCCTCGAAGATCTGCCCCCGCCTGAGCGCGAAGCTGTCTTTGTTTCCCTCGATGAAGAAGTAGCGGCCGACGCTCTGGAGGAAGTCGACCCTCGTCTGCAGAAATCCCTGCTCGAATCGCTCGACTCCGGCCGCGTCGCCGATATCGTGGAAGAGATGGATCCGGGCGCAGCCGCCGATCTACTAGCCGAGCTCTCCGACGAGCGCTCCGAGGCCATTCTCGAGGAAATGGAGCCGGAAGAGCGCCAGGAAGTCGAGGACCTGCTCGAATTCCGCGAGAACTCCGCCGCCGGCAGAATGACCACCAACTGCGTGCAAGTCTCCTCCAGCGCCACTGTAGGAGACGCCATCCGCGCACTGCGCGAGTTCGATGGAGATCCGGAGGGCGTAACCGAAATCTATCTCACCGGGAAAGATGACGTGCTCAAAGGGGTGGTCCCTCTGGCCCGTCTGATCCTGGCGCTGCCGGAAACGCGAGTGGCCGTCTTATCCGAGCCACGCATCATCTCGAGTCCAGCCGAAGCTCACCAGGATGAAGTCGCCGAACTCTTCGACAAGTACAATCTGCATGCGCTCCCCGTGGTGGATAGTGCCAACCGGTTGGTAGGCGTAGTGCAGGCGGACCACGTAATTGCATTCTTGCGTTCGAAGCAATGATTCATTGCTGCTTTGCTGTAGTTCGTTAACAAATTCAATTGAACTCTTCACCCTGACCGATGCTCAAGCGCTGGCGAATCCGGATCCTGCTATTCCTCGCCGTGTTGGGGCCGGGTTTCATCACTGCCAACATCGACAACGACTCGGGCGGCATTCTCACCTACTCCAATGCCGGAGCCCAATTCGGTTACACCCTGCTGTGGACCATGATCCCTATCACCATCGCTTTGGTGGTGGTGCAGGAAATGTGCGCCCGCATGGGGGCAGTCACCGGCAAGGGCCTGAGCGATCTCATCCGCGAAGAGTTCGGCTGCGCATGACCTTCCTGTTGATGTTGCTGCTGCTGATCGTGAACTTCGGCAACGTTATGGCCGAATTCGTCGGCATTGCCGGCAGCATGCAGCTATTCCACGTCAGCAAATACGTCTCCGTGCCGGCCAGCGCCTTGACGATCTGGCTCCTGGTCGTCAAGGGTGATTACAAGCGCGTCGAAAAGGTCTTCCTGGCGGCGTCGGTTTTCTATATCGCCTATATCGTCACCGGCGTCCTTTCCCAGCCCAGCTGGCACGATGCCATGGTGGCCACGGTGGAGCTGCCGAAGGGCTCCATCTGGCACTCTAAAAGTTACATTTACATGATCGTGGGCGTGATCGGCACCACCATCTCACCCTGGATGCAGTTCTACTTGCAGTCCTCCATCGTAGAGAAGGGAGTCACGGCGAAGAGTTATCCCGCGTCGCGTCTCGACGTCATCATCGGATCGTTCTTTACCAACATCGTGGCCTGGTTCATCGTCGTCGCCTGTGCCGCCACTCTGTATGCCCACGGGATGGGAGCCATCCGCGAAGCGGCCGATGCCGCCGAGGCCATGAAGCCCCTGGCCGGCCAGTATGCTTTCTTGTTGTTCTCCGTCGGACTCTTCAATGCTTCGCTGTTTGCCGCCTCCATCCTGCCCCTCTCCACCGCCTACACGATTTGCGAAGGACTGGGCCTGCAGTCCGGCCTGGACGGGGGCTTCAAAGATGCGCCCGTGTTCTACTGGCTTTATACGTTGTTGATCGTCGGCGGAGCCATTGCCGTCCTCTTTGTTCCCAACGGCAAACTCATCAGCATGGTCATCCTGTCCCAGGTGTTGAACGGCGTCCTCCTGCCCCTGGTAATTGTCTTCATGCTGCTGCTCATCAATCGCAAAGACCTCATGGGTGAAAATACAAACTCGCGCTGGTTCAACGCCGTGGCCTGGCTGACCGCGGTGGTGGTTATTGTGTTGTCATTGGTCATGATGTTTACTGGCGGCTCCGCCTGAAGCAGAACAACCGTACCCAGCGGCAGAGATGCGGACTGGATTTTTTGTCAGGAAAAATCCAACCTCTCAGTTGTAGGCTGGGTACCTTATCCTGGTTCTGCTTGATGGCTGTAATACGATAAAAGTCCAGGGTCTATTTTGGACGTCCAAACCGCTCCCAACCCCGACGCCGCTCAGCACGAGCCGCTGGCGAAGCGAAATATTCCGTCGGCTCTTGGCTGGACGGTTTTCTTCTTTGCGGTGGCTTGGGCAATTTTGTATGGACTCTGGAGCGGGTTGCCCTACCTGAAGAACGGCTCTGACGTAGTCTTTAGCGCCAAGCTGCAATGGGAACACAAAGGACAGGTGTTTCCCGCCAGCCCCGCTGTGACCAGGGTATTGATTTTCGGCAACAGCAAGGTCCTGGCCGGCTTTATTCCCGCCTGGTTCGACCAGATGAGTGCGGCGGACCATCTGCATGTTTCGTCTTTCAATTCAGGCTTTCCCGGGAGCGATTTATTTCTCCCGCCTCTCCAGGCTATGTGTGCGCGCGGGCAGGCTCCCAACGTCCTGCTCATGACGCTGCCCTGGACCCGTGACCCACGGCCCCGCGGCCTCTTTCATTTCATTCCCGACGACCACGCGGTCATCGATGCGCTCTTCCCCTTTCGCAATTTTCTGCGCGACCTGACTGCCTTTCTGCTCGCCGCGCCCAGTCACGGCGGCGTGATGAGCTATTATCGCGAGTCGGAAGAAAACGAGCGTCAGGTGATCGCCGAGCGCGGCTATCATCTCATCACCGAGCAGAGCCGCTTTGCCGCAGGCCGCCTGCCCGACGATTTCCATCTCGATTCAGACCGGCCCTTGCAGAAACTTCCGCGCAATGCGCCATCGCCAAGCGCGCAGATTGCCCAGCTGAATCAATTGATCCGGCAATATCACATCGATTGTTACTTTGTACCGTTCTACCTCCGCCAGGGAGAAGCCGCGCCGGCGGAACCCAGGGACGACCACTTCGCCGCCCAGGTCGAGCAGGCCACTCCCTGCAAGCTGCTCGGTCCGGATTACTATCTCTACCCCAATCGGCTGTTTTCTGATCAGACCCACCTCAACCAGGCCGGCGCGCGCATATATACGGAAGCGTTGTTTCAGCTGCTGAAGGACAGGCCCCATGCTCTTCAATAGCTTTCAGTTTCTGTTCTTTTTCATCGTCGTGTGGCTGCTGTTTCTGGTCACCCGTGGGACGGCGCGCAAAGTCATTCTGCTCCTCGCCAGCTACTACTTCTACATGTGCTGGAGCACTCGCTACATCTGGGTGATCTGGGGCATCACGCTCATTGACTATGTGGCCGGTCTACAGATAGAAAAAGCCGAGCAGCCCGCGCGGCGACGTTTGTATCTGGGATTGAGCCTCTTCTGCAATCTCGGCCTCTTGGTCCTGTTCAAATATTTCAACTTCTTGACCGGCTCCTTTCGCAGCGCATCGCACCTCTTTGGCCTCCACTATGACCCGCCATTGCTGGCGATCATTCTGCCCGTCGGCCTTTCCTTCCACACCTTCCAGGCGATGAGTTACACCATCGAGGTGTACCGGCGCAGAGTGCCGGCAGAAAAGAATCTGCTGGAATACGCGCTCTACGTAGCCTTCTTCCCGCAGATGGTGGCAGGGCCCATTGAGCGGCCTTACGAGTTGCTGCCCCAATTCCATCGCGAGCCAAGGGTCACTTTGGAAGGTGTTCGAGCGGGAATGGCACAGGCCCTATGGGGTCTGTTCAAAAAGATGGTGTTGGCCGACAATGTAGCCGATTTTGTAAAGCTCATCTACGACACGCCCCGGCATTACAACGGCGCCGCGCTCATACTGGCAACCTTGTTGTTTTCCATTCAGATCTACTGCGACTTTTCCGGCTATACGGATATAGCGTTAGGCCTGGCGCGCATGATGGGCTACGAGTTGCGCATCAATTTCATGCAGCCGTACTTCAGCCGTTCGGTGGGCGAGTTCTGGAGGCGATGGCATATCTCGCTCTCCACCTGGTTCCGCGACTATGTCTACATTCCGCTGGGTGGGAACCGCGTCAAGCTACCGCGTCACTATGTCAACCTGATGATCACCTTTGTCATCAGCGGCCTGTGGCATGGAGCCAATTGGACCTTTGTCCTCTGGGGCTTCCTGCACGGTCTCTACCTGATTGTTGCCCAATCGGTCGCCCCACTCACCGCGCGGCTGGGCCTTTTCCATCGCCTACCCCGGCTGACCGCCTTCTGCGAGACGGTCGTGACCTTCAGCCTGGTGACCTATGCTTGGATATTTTTTCGAGCCAACACGGTAGGAGACGCCTGGTTTATCGCCACTCATCTTCTAACTCCGGGAAGACTGGATCCACTGCTGCTCAAGGTAGGCGGATTCAGCCGCGCCACCGCTCCCTACCTGGTCCTGTCGATTGTCGCCATGTTCGTGGTCGAGTGGTGGATAGCCCATCCATCAACTGTACCCCGGATCTGGGCCCGGTCCGCCTTTCGCGCCCTGGCCTACAACGCCTGCCTCTACGCCATCGTCTTCTTCGGCTTCTTCGGCCACCGCGACTTCATCTACTTCCAATTCTGAAAATCCAGCAGAAGGGAAAGCGTACGTAGGCCAAAAACGATGGGCGCAGCCGAACAAACGCTTTAACTGAATCGATCCGTCTAAAGCAGCCTGCCCGCTGCCAACTCGCGAATCAAAATCCGATCCGCAGCCAAAAAATCGTACCGCGTCAACTCCCGTAGCGGGCACCAGCGAAGGTCATTAAAGATCCGATTCGTCATCTCACCGGCAAACTGGTAAACCGCAAAAAACTGCAGATCAATCGCGCTTCCGCTGCGGTATGTGTGGCGTGTGTGTGCGACCCTGGTGCCGATATCCGCGGCGATGCCTAATTCCTCATCCAGCTCCCGCCGCAAAGCTTGTTCCGCGCTTTCCCCGTCCTCTACCTTTCCTCCGGGAAACTCCCATTTCAAAGCCATCGGCTGATCCGGCCGCCGTTGACAAATCAGTACCTTCTGCTCCCGCAGGATCAGTGCGGCTACCACCAGTCGAACTGCTTTGGCGTCCGTCCTGGGCCGCCGGGAATCTTTCTGCACGCTCATGTCATTTTAGACGTTGCTGCCGCAAGACCGTCTGGTTGCAGGCAACGTACGCCTTGCGCGGCCCCAAAGATTTCCGGATGAATCGCGACCAGCGAATCCAGGGCAGCCCCGGTGTTCGAAAGTAATGCGTACGCCGGGCTGCAGAGCGGCCACCCGCAGGGTTACGGCCGAACCGCTGAGCCATCATGCATAGGTGGGTAGAGTGCCTTCCGGATAAAAAATGGGCCACCCGTGTGTGCTGGCTATTTGCAGCAACGCAGGCGTGGGGTTTACGGGATAGGCCTGTCGCGCGATCTCCAGCATGGCAGAGTCGTGGATGGAATTCCCAAACACCACGTCAGGAGCCGCGACGCCGGCTGCGACCAACGAGCTGGCTTTACCCACACCCGTAGGAACATCGACCAACTTGCTGGTAATCACGCCGTTGAGTACCTGGGCTCGGGCGGCAATCACCCGCGAAGGAGGCACATGGAGGCCGCGCACGCCCTCTTCGATCACCCAGTTGTTGGTCGAGCTCACGACCCATATCTCGGTCCCGCGCTCGATCAACGCGGCGACCAGCGAGTACATTTCAGGGAAGATCCTGCCCGTGAAGCGCGATTGAAAAAATGCGGCAGCGGCCCGGCGGACTTCCGTTTCACTCAGTCCGTCGTAGATCTGGACCATTTCCCCGCACATGGCAAGCTCGGAAACCGTGCCGGCACGATAAAGGCGGTAGCGGGAATCGATCCAATCGCTGGCGTTACGAGAGACGATGCCTTCCTCGATCGACCACACCATGAAGTCATAGCCCGAGTCACCATCCCACAACGTTCCGTCGCAGTCGAACACGGCCACTGCGGGCTCTCGGGAGAGAACAGAATCGCTAAATTCCTGGGGGGAAAGAGGCGTGATATATGTGGACTTGCCGCTAGTCAAACCGGAGGTCGCTCCTGGCGGGGCACCTGCCCCTACTGTCTATTGTCGGCGATCTGCTGCAATTTTGCACTTCCGGCATGAAGAAGCGATGAAATCGGGACCCTTATGGCGCATAGGGCGCTTAAGGCGCACACTTCACCCACGGCTGCCTCTCTTGATTCCCACCTTCGGCCGCCTCTCGATCCTGCCCGCAGCAAGCGGATAATCGAATTTGTGCCCGCCGAGAACCAATCCGGCATCACGCGTCGATACCTTACCTACCTGCGGGTCGAAAAAGGCCTACGCCCGCTGACCTGTGAAGCCTACCAGCGGGACCTCTCCTTATTCGGCGAATATCTGGAGGGCTCCCACGCCTTGCCCCTCACTGCCGGGCAGGCGCAGGTCGCCGGGTTCCTGGAAGACCTACAGAAGCACGGGGTGCAGTCTCGTTCGGTAGCGCGCAAGCTTTCCTGCCTGCGCGGTTTCTACAAATGGCTGCTGTTGGACAAGCGAATCGGGCACGACCCAACCGTGAACCTGGAATCCCCCGCCTCCTGGAAGGTTCTCCCCAAGGCGCTAGCGCAATCCGAGGTAGAGCACATGATGGAGCAGGCGGGAACCGCCGCCAATCACCCCCAGGCGGATGCGGTAGCCCTGCGCGATCGCGCCATCGTGGAGATGCTCTATGCCGGCGGAGTCCGCGTTTCCGAGCTTACCGGCCTTGGGGTCGAAGACCTATCGCTGGCAGAGGGACGGATGCTGGTCCGCGGCAAAGGGGACAAGGAGCGCATTGTGCCTTTGGGACGAATGGCCGTCGAGGCTCTGGAGGCTTATTTGACCTTGGGACGGCCCGGGCTGGCTATTCGCCCCCGCGAACACCGGCTCTTTCTCTCCGTGCGCGGTGCAGGGCTCACCCGGCAATGGGTGTGGCGGCTGGTGAAGCGGTTGGATTCCCGCGCCAGCCCTCACGTCATGCGCCACAGTTGTGCCACCCACATGGTGGAGAACGGAGCTGATTTGAGAACCGTACAAACCCTTCTGGGGCACGCGGATATCTCGACCACGCAGGTCTACACTCACCTGGCCCTGGGCAGGCTCAAAGCAGTGCATCGTGCCCATCATCCGCGCGCGACACGAAGGGTTGCCAAGTGAAACCGCAACCGGTGCTTCTGGCGGAGGAATTTCTGGCCATGCTGGCGCATGAGAGAGCTGCGTCCCCGCACACCCTACGCGCCTATCAGCGGGAAGTCGGCAATTTCGCAGCTTACCTGGTCGAGCAGCGCGGGGCAGACGTTGAAATGCATAGCATTGACCACCTCCAGATTCGCGGCTACCTGGGCGAGCTCTACGAACGTGGATTGGCCAAGGCGTCGGTAGCTAGATCGCTGGCAGCCGTCCGGTCCTGGTTCCAGTGGATGGCCCGAGCCGGCCACGTAACGAGTAATCCGGCGGCGCTGGTCGCGACTCCGAAGTTGCCCAAGCATTTGCCCCGGGTCCCATCGATCGAGCAGATGAACCACCTGGTGGAAACCGCGGCTTCGGATGAAGCTGCTGCGTGGCCGGAACGCGATCGCGTGATCTTCGAGCTGCTTTACGGCTGCGGCATCCGCAACGCGGAACTGGTGGGGTTGAACCTGGTGGATGTCCACTGGGCGAGGGAAGTGATCCTGGTCCGGGGCAAAGGACGAAAGCAGCGCTATGTGCCATTAGGGGACGCAGCGGCGGACGCAATCCGCGCCTATCTCCCATCGCGGACCCTCAAGCTTGCCGGGAAAGCAAATGAAGCCCTGCTCTTGAATCTGCGCCTGAGGGGAACCGGAAGGCTAACGACGAGAAGCGTAGGCAGGATCGTCAAGCAGATCTCGCTCGCCAAAGGATTGCCGGCAGAGATCCACCCCCACACCCTACGCCACGCCTTCGGCACCCACATGCTGGAGGAAGGGGCCGACCTGCGGGCCATCCAGGAACTCCTCGGCCACGAGCGCCTGTCGACCACCCAGCGCTACACCCAGCTAACCGTCGGCCAAGTCACCCAGGTCTACGACCGCACCCACCCGCGGGCAAAATAGAAGCTCGACAGCAACTCTGCCTGGAAACGAGGTAGGAGTCATGGGCCTGCGGCTCACCCAAGATAATGAAAACGCCTCGGTCCGGCATCCACGATTTATGGAACCGTTCCCTTTCCTTGTCATCCCGACCGGAGCGAAGCGGAGTGGAGGGACCTGCGGTTATCTCGGACCTAACTCCTAGGATCGGTAAGAACCGATGGGTGCCCCAGGTCTCGCTTTTGAGACCTAGGATCCCTCAAAACAATTCCTACTGGAAACCCACTCTCTGCTTTTGTCATTCAGAGCGAGCCACGATTCCCGGCTCATAGTTCTAAAAAACCCTACAGCGAAGCGATCGCTGAAGCCTCATCCCGATGCAAAGCCGCGTACTTGGTAATCCCTACCATGGTGAAAACCTTCTGAAAATGCGGCGTTAGCCCAAACGCGGCAATCGTCTGATCAGCCTTGCTGGCTTCCATCAGCATCTGGATCACCAAGGCGATCCCACTCGAATTGATGTACTCCACCTTAGAGAAATCGATCAGTACGGGACGGCTCTTGGTCACGCCCTCGTACGTACCCAATACCGTATCCCTGGAACTGCTGGATATGTCGCCCGTGAAGCGAAGAACGGTGACCGGCTGCCCTTTGGCACCCAGAACTTCATCAACTTTAGCTTTCGTCTCCGTCTGCACCTTACTCACTCTCCTTGGCCAGCTTGATGACCAATCGCACGTAGCTTCCTTTGCCCGGGCTTCCTTTCACCCACTCCGCCTCATCCACCAGCGACTGAATCAGGAACATGCCCATGCCTCGCGGATCCTCTTCGCCATGCATCTTGCGGTCAATATCTGGTTTGGAAGGCGCCTTGGCGATGCCAGAGCCGGTGTCCATCACTTTCACTTCGAGGGCTTCATCGCTGGCGGAAAGGATCACTCCGACGCATAAGTTGCCATCCAGGCGATTTCCGTGCTCGATGGCGTTGATGCATGCTTCAGCCAAAGCGGTTTTCAAGTCTTCGATGCGATCATCGGGAAAGCCCATAAGCTTGGCCACACTGGCCGCCGTGCCCATGGCAACTTTTTCGAAGCCCAGCCGCGATGGGAGCTTGACTTCCACCGCCGTGCCCCTGGTTTCAACCATTTTTGCTCTCCGAGCTACGCAGTTCACAGTAGCTATACACCGAAGCCAACAAGCTTCACGTGGTTTTCCGCCAAAGAAAACCACGCCCCGCAACTGTGAAACTGCGTTCTACGCCTGCATGCGCACCAATGCCAGTGCCGTCATGTCGTCTTGCTGCGGCTCTCCCCTGGAAAATTCAGCCAATTGTTGCCACAGGACCTTGAGGATAGCAGTACAATCCTCCGACTTGCACTCGCGAAATGTCGCCAGCAACCGCTCTGGACCGAATTCATCATCGCCCTGAAACACTTCGGTGAGCCCGTCGGTATAGAAGAGCAGCCGCGATCCAGGGTGGAATACGAGCGTTTCCGAGCTGTATTGCATCATCGGGACCAGCCCGATCGGCGTACCGCTGGCCTCAATCTCATGCACCGTTTTGTCTGCGGAAAGCAGGAAACCAGGGTTGTGGCCGGCATTCACAACCTCGACCGTATGATTCGCCGGGTCCAGCTTGAGGAAAATCGCGGTCACGTAGCGCCGGCGCGCTTCCTGGCCCTCGCCATAATGCTGCTGGTTCATGCGTGCGGTCAGTTCCGCCAGCGGCAGCCCGGCAAGCGCCATAGCCCGAAAGGCGGATCGGAACGAGGTCGCGACAATAGCGGAAGCCAACCCCTTGCCCGCAACATCGGCCACCACCATCAGTTCGCTCCCGTCGGGAAGACTGACCAGGTCCACGTAGTCGCCTCCCACCTCATAGCAAGTACTGGACTGCACGGCCACGGAATAGCCGGAAATCTCCGTCATCTGCTGCGGCAGCAGGCTGCGCTGAATGGCCCGTGCGGCATCCAGATCCTGCTGCACGCGTGCCCATTCCACCGCGCGCTCATGGTATTGCGCGTTCTCCACCGCCACCCCTGCCTGCAGGACCAGCCCTTCGAGAAAATCCTGTTCATAAATCGAAAGCGTCTTGCCCGGACCCGGATTGACGACCAGCTCGGTCAGCTGAACCCCGTCTTTGTTCAGCAGGGCAAAGCGGGCACATCCCGGCCAGGGCTCCGGGGGCATATCCCCCACGGTGAGCGAAGGCTCGGTGACCTGAGCGCCGGCCATTTCCAGCTCCCGAACCACGATGCGCAGAACCGATTGCAGCACCTCTTCCGCTCCGACGGCCGCGTGCACCTGCCGCGAAATCTCCAGCAAAGCCTGCAGGCGGGCTACCTGCTGCTGCAGGTCAATGATGTCGGCGTGGCTTTCATGAAAAGAAGACGTAGACATTGGTCAGCCGGCTGGCGCGCGCTTTCTCAGGATTCTCTGCTGACGGATATACTACAAGAGGCAGAAACGGTCTAATTTCTATGGAAACCAAAGTCGCAATTCCGGCGCAATCGAAGTTTTCTGATGAGGTAGCAGAGTGGATTGAGGCGTTTGACGACCTGGTGGTCGGCGAAGGCCATGAGCAAGCCGCGGAACTGATTGCCGCATTGCGGCAACGGGCGCGCGAGGCCGGCATCTCCACCCCCAGCGCGCTGACTACCCCCTACATCAACACCATCCCCAGACATGAGGAAGTACCCTACCCCGGCGACCGCAAGCTTGAGCTGCGGCTGGAAGCCCTTATCCGCTGGAACGCAATGGCCATGGTGCACGGCCAGAATAAAAAGGACGCGGGCATCGGCGGCCATCTCTCCACCTACTCCTCGCTGGCCACCCTGCTCGAAGTCGGCTATGAGCATTTCTTCCACGCCACCTATGGAGACCAGCCGGGCGACTTTATCTACTTTCAGGGACACGCGTCCCCGGGTGTCTATGCGCGCGCCTACCTCGAAGGCCGGTTTGATGACGAACGCCTGCTGAACTTCCGCCACGAATTGCGCGGCAAGCCTGGACTGTCTTCCTATCCCCATCCCTGGCTGATGCCCGATTTCTGGCGCTTTCCCACCGTCTCCATGGGCATTGGGCCGCTCAACGCGATCTACCAGGCCCGCTTCATGCGCTACCTGGAGAACCGCAAGCTCATTCAAAAAACCGACCGCAAGATCTGGGCCTTTGTAGGAGATGGCGAGACCGACGAAGTCGATACACTGGGCGCGCTCAACGTAGCCTCCCGGGAGAAACTCGACAACCTGATCTTTGTCGTTAACTGCAACCTGCAGCGCCTGGACGGGCCGGTGCGCGGCAATAAGCGCATCATCGATGAGCTCGAAGGTACCTTCCGCGGCGCCGGTTGGCTAGTCATCAAGGTCGTCTGGGGCGGCGATTGGGACGAACTCTTCGAACGCGATTCTTCCGGCCTGTTGCTCAAACGGATGGAGGAGTGTGTCGACGGCGATTACCAGGCGTTCAAGGCGAAAGGCGGGGCCTATCTGCGGCAGGAGTTTTTCGGCAAGTATCCCGAACTGCTCGAGCTGGTCAGCGACAAAACCGACGAGCAATTGGAGAATCTGCACCGCGGCGGCCATGACCGGGTCAAGGTTTTCAACGCTTACCGCAGAGCGGTGAATCATCACGGTTCGCCTACCGTGATCCTGGCCAAAACAGTCAAGGGCTATGGCATGGGCGCCAACCAGGCCCGCAACGCTTCCCACCAGGAAAAGAAACTCACCGACAGCGGCCTGGCCCAGTTCGTGAAGCGTTTCAAGATCCCGGTACCGGAACAGCAGGCGAAACTGGGCAAACCTTATCGACCGCCGCCGGACAGCCCGGAGATCGTCTACCTGCAGGAACGCCGCAAATCGCTCGGTGGTTATCTTCCGCGCCGGGACGCGCCCAAGCTGGTGTTCAAGGCCCCACCGCTCAAGGAGTTCAGCGAGTGGACCGCCGGCTCCAAGGGCCGGGCAGTCTCCACCACCATGGGATTTGTCAGCATCCTGCGTCATCTGTTGAAGGATGCGACGATCGGCAAGCTGATCGTGCCCATCGTGCCCGATGAGGCCCGGACCTTCGGCTTGGAGTCGGCCATCCGCCAGGTGGCCATCTACGCCCCAGAGGGACAGAAGTACACCCCCCACGACAACGACATGCTGCTCTACTACCGCGAAGAGCAGGACGGCCAGATCCTCGAGGAAGGCATTACTGAAGCCGGTTCCATGGCCTCCTTTACCGCGGCGGGCACCGCCTACTCCAATTACCACATCCCCATGATCCCGTTCTACATGTACTACTCGATGTTTGGTTTTCAGCGCGTCGGGGACATGATCTGGGCTTTCGCGGATTCGCGCGGCAAGGGTTTCCTCATGGGAGGCACCGCCGGCCGCACCACCATGCTGGGAGAAGGACTGCAGCACCAGGACGGGCACAGTCACGTACTGGCCAGCACCGTTCCCACCTGCCTCAGCTACGACCCGGCCTATGTGTATGAGTTGGCCGTGATCGTGCAGGATGGCATCCGCCGCATGTACCAGGAAAACGAGAACGTCTTCTACTACATCACCATGTACAACGAGGACTATGCCATGCCCGCGATGCCGGAAGGTGTCCGTGAAGGCATCGTGCGCGGCATCTACCGCTTCCAGGCCGCGCCCTCCGGCAAGGCAACAGCGCAGCTGTTTGGCAGCGGACCGATCCTGAACGAAGTGGTCCGGGCGCAAGGCATTCTAGCTGAGAAGTACGGCGTGCAGACGGATGTCTGGAGCGTGACCAGCTACAACGAACTGCGCCGCGAAGCGCTGGGTGTGGAGCGCTGGAATCGCCTCCATCCCACGCAGCCGGAAAAGGTTCCCTACATACTGCAAACGCTGCAGGGGGCGGAGGGTCCGATCATTGCGGCCAGCGACTACATGAAAGTGGTGCCTGATCAACTTGCGCCCTGGCTGTCGTCCAGGCTGGTGTCACTGGGCACGGACGGCTTTGGCCGCAGCGACAATCGTGAATACCTGCGCCGCCATTTCGAGGTGAATGCGGAGTCGGTAGTCGCCGCCACGCTCTCCCGCCTGGCGCGCGAGGGCAAATTCGACCAAGCCAAGGCCCAGGAAGCATTTGCCGAACTGACCGTCGATCCCGAAACAGCAGATCCGGCCTACTTATAGCGGCAGGGTTTCTACCGGCTTCCTGAACCAGGATGGCTTCCAGCCACTGTTGCGGAAAGGGGACTCGACGCGGGGTCCCCACCACAGCCGCATCAGGATGGCCGCGATGACCAGCAGGAACAAAACCAGCAGGCTGCCTTCGGGGCCGGTTGTACCGCCGCTCCACAGCCGTGGGCCGATGGGGTGCTCGCCTAAAAAGTGTCCTCGCACCGCCAGCCCGCTATCCGACGTGCCATAGAAGTACGACTCCGCCCAATCCCAGCTGGCGTGGAAACCAACCGCCCACCACAGCGATCCGGTGTACCAAAGGCTGAGGCAGAAAATCAGTCCAACGCCTGCGGCGGCAAATAAGCCTACCGGTGTCTCCCCAGAATTTGTGCCGTGAGAAAACCCGAACAGCAGCGAAAGCAGCAGCGCGCCCCACCAGAACCCAATGCCGCGGGTCAGCGTAAATTGCAGATAACCCCGTAAGGTTGATTCCTCGAAAAACGCGACCAGCAGGAACACGAGACCCCAGCCGAGCGCGTACTTCATGATGTCGACGCCGTGCAGCAACTCGCCATCGAAGGCCAGCAAGTGGGCCTTCCACAAAGTAAGTACGAATACCGAAAGAGCAATGAATCCCCAGACCAAGCCTGAGAAGAAGCGCGCCATTTTGGCTGTGGCTTGATATCCGTAGGCAAGAATGGATCGGCGTTCGATAAATGCCAGGACGGCGGTGGCCAGAACAGTAGGGAGAAATTGTGCGAACTCGGTGATCAAGGCGAGTCGTATGGACAGGACGCTCACATGGCGAGCCTCGCGAAGAAACGGCCGCAGTACCCGGCCCATGACCAACAAAAATATGACATAAAGCGCGATGAACAGCACCACACCCCAGCCCGCTCGAAGCCCGTTGGCGCCCATGAAAACCCAGCGCAAGCCGCGCTTTGGCGGCTCCTGACTCACTGGCGGCAAAGCCTCGGTCTGCACAATATCCTCGTCCAAGATGCCTCCTGAAGGTGTCCCATCATATTACGTAGACCCGATGTCCGAATGGAAACCGTAGATCTCCCTAAGCACTGTAGAAAAACATTTCCGCGGACCCTTCCTGGAAATGTGTCGAGAGATCTGCGGTTTCTTCAGTAGGACCCGGAATTTCCAACCCCATCATGCCGCCTCACCCATTGCTGAGCATGTTGCATCTCCGGCAATCCAGGGTCCGCTGTCTTCCACGCGCTGAGAAACTGCCGGTAAGATGCCGTAGTAGCATCAACCTCTCCCTTCTTCTCCTTCACCTGGGCAAGCCCATAGAGCGCAAAACCTGAGTTGGGGCGATCCACCAGTGCCTTTTGGAAGGCCGCTTCCGCCTCCGCCCATTTCCCCGCCGTCATCATGGCCGCAGCCTCACTTTCCGCCGCTGGCCGGATATAAAACGGAGGCTCGTGATAGCCGAGCTCTTTCTCTTCCCGGCGCGCAGCGGCGAACAGCTTCTCTGCCTCGGGGACATTGTCCTGAGTGGCCAGCATGGAGCCGCGCAGCTCGAGCGACATGATCGAGAGCATCTGCAGCAGCGGTTTGGGCAAAGGATCGGGAGACATGAATTGGTTTCCCGCTGGCGGGGCAGCCTTCTTGTCCTTCGCCTCCTGATCTTTAATCTGTTGCGACATCCGCCACAAAGTCGAATCCAGCAACACGGAATGGCGCTCAGCAATATCGGGTTCGTGAGCCTCCACCGACTGCATCCCCAGAGCAAACTGGGAAAGACCGCCGGCGAGAAACTCCATGTGCGGCATGTTCTGGGAGAGATTCGCGGCATTGACCAGCTGCACCACGCGCGCCCAGTCTGCGGTACGCAAAGCGGGCGGCAGCTCAGGATTAAGCCGTGCGATGGAATCCCGGGGCGACCACGGATACAGCGTGTCTTCCAGGTGGCCGCGTGCTTTGCTCAGTTTGGCGGAAACCTGGGCTGCCTCCTGCATTTGTCCAGCCTCCAGCAGATTAGCGATGGAGTACATCAAGTTATGGACGTAGTTCCAGTCGTTGTCCGGTGCGATGTGCTGCGCACGCATGTAGCTTTCATCGGTCTGCGCAGAAGCGTCGAAGGCAACCTGCGCGCGGACGTAATCGCCGGTGCGGTAAAAGATATGGCCAGGCATGTGCACCATGTGCCCCGACGCCGGTGCAAGCGAGCCCAGAATCTCCGCGCTGTGCAGAGCCTGCTCGGGATGCGGGCTGGCTTCGACCGCGTGAATCCACAAATGGTTCGCGGCGGAATTCTGCGGTTCCTCCTTCAGCACACCCTGGAGAAGGGACAGCTCTTCCTTCTTGCCCTTGCGCGGTTCTCCCGCATCGTCGAAACCATCGTCGACAGCTTCGGAGAGAGCGATACGGGCGTTGGTATCGCTGGGGTTGTCTTTCACCAGGGTGCGCAGAATCTCGATTTCATGATCGAATTTTGGGTCCCCAGTGCCGGCCTCGCGAATGGCGGCCTCGTGCGCCTCGGAGGCTTGAATGTAGAGCTTCTCGCGTGCCGTAGCATGCCCTTCCAACGCGACGGCTTTTGCCAGCGACGCCTCCGCGTAGGTCTTGGTTTCGCTATGGTTAAAGCTTTCTGCCTGGTACAGACCCCAATAGCACATGGCGCAGTTGGCATCGGCGCGGATGGACTCTTCAAAAGCCCGATCCGCCTCGTAGTCCCAAAAATCGTAAAGCAGGTTATAGCCCTGCTCGAACCACCTCTGGGCCTGGGCATTGGCGGTAATCGGAAAGCGCACATTGCCTACGCCCTCAATATGTTGCGGCGTTGGCAGCTGCTCCGGAGGTACCGGATCTCCACTGTCCGCCATGGGCATATTCATCTGCCCCAGGGCGGCTCCGGCTTGCAGCACCACCAACAACAGGAAAAATCGTTTAGGCATAGGGTATCTTCTGACCTTCCGCGAGCCCGGTATTCTGCACCAAATACCCGGGGTGAACTAAACTAGAGTAGTAAACGTGGCCCTGGGGGCAGTAAAGGAATTATCCATTGATCGCAAGCACTTTAACCAAGATTTTCGGAACCAGCAACGAGCGCGTGATCAAGCGGATGGGGCCCATGGTCGAACAGACCGGGTCCCTTGAGCCTGCTATCGAGGCTCTGTCGGACGACGAGCTACGTGCCAAAACCCTGGAATTTCGCGCCCGCATCGCAGCTCGACTGGAAGGCATCGACGACGCCGAAGAACGCACCGCGGAAGAAAAGGTTGTCATGAACGAGATTCTGCCCGAAGCCTTTGCCGTAGTGCGCGAGGCCGGCCGCCGGGTACTGCAGATGCGCCATTTTGACGTGCAGCTGATAGGCGGCATGGTGCTGCACCAGGGCAAGATCGCCGAAATGAAGACCGGTGAAGGCAAGACCCTGGTCGCCACACTCCCCTGCTATCTGAACGCGTTGGCAGGCCATGGCGTGCACGTGGTGACGGTCAACGACTACCTGGCCAAACGCGACGCTGAGTGGATGGGCAAGATCTACGAGTTTCTCGGGCTGACCGTCGGTGTGATTGTGCACGATCTCGATGACTCGCAGCGCCGCGCTGCGTACGGATCCGACATCACCTACGGCACCAACAACGAATTCGGTTTTGACTACCTGCGCGACAACATGAAGTTCGACAACGCCGATTGCGTGCAGCGTGGACACTACTTTGCAATCGTGGACGAAGTAGACTCCATCCTGATCGATGAAGCCCGCACCCCGCTGATTATCAGCGGCCCTACCGACCAGACGACAGACAAATATGCGCGCGTGAATCGCATCCTGCCGTCACTCGAACTGGGAGAAGAGATCGAGCGCGGCGAAGAGAAAATCCTCACCGGCGATTACGTGGTCGATGAAAAGCACAAGACCATCAGCGTCTCCGATGAGGGTTGGGAAAAGATCGAGCAGTTACTCGGTATCGGCAACATTGCTGATCCCGAGAACTGGGATCTAAAACATCACGTAGAAGTTGCGATCAAGGCCCATTCGCTGTATCGCCGCGATGTGCAGTACGTGGTGAAGGACGGTGAAGTGATCATCGTCGATGAGTTCACTGGCCGCCTCATGCCTGGCCGCCGCTGGAGCGATGGACTGCACCAGGCGATCGAGGCCAAGGAGCAGGTGAACATTCGCCGCGAAGACCAGACACTGGCCACCATCACTTTCCAGAATTACTTCCGCCTGTACAAAAAACTCTCCGGCATGACCGGCACGGCGGAAACGGAAGCCACGGAATTCGAGAATATTTACAAACTCGAGATCGTGGTCATTCCCACCAACAAGCCGATGCGGCGCCAGGAAAATCCTGATGTGGTGTTTCGCACCGCCAAGGAAAAATACCTCGCCGTAGCTGACGAGATTGCGCGGCTAAACGAACTGAAGCAGCCGGTGCTGGTGGGCACCACTTCGATCGAGAAATCCGAGCTGCTTTCGTCGATCCTGCAGCGTAAAGGCGTGAAACACGTCGTGCTCAACGCCAAGTTCCACGAGCGTGAAGCTGAGATTGTGGCTCAGGCAGGCCGGCTTGCCATGGTCACGATCGCGACCAACATGGCTGGCCGCGGTACGGATATCGTGCTCGGTGGGAACGCGGAGTTTGCCGCCAAACAGGAGTTGTTGAAAAAGGGCTTGGCGCAAGCGGTCAACGCAGCGCAGGGAGCCATCAATCCCATGGCTGGCCCGGGCATGGTGCGCTTCTACTACCAGGGGCAGGAATTCGAAACCCGGCAGGAAACCTGGGATAAGGCGTTTGCCCAGTTCGCCGCAGCAGCCGAAACGGAGCACGACGAGGTCATCGCCGCGGGCGGACTGCACATCGTCGGCACCGAGCGCCATGAATCGCGCCGCATCGACAACCAGCTTCGTGGACGCGCCGGCCGCCAGGGCGATCCCGGTGCCTCGCGCTTTTATCTCTCCCTCGAAGACGACCTGATGCGCATCTTCGCCAAGGAGTGGGTCTCGAACCTGCTCCAGCGGTTGGGTATGGAAGAAGGAGTGCCCATTGAGTCAAAGATGATCAGCAGCCGCATCGAGGCCGCGCAGAAGGCGGTGGAAGGGCAGAACTTCGAGGCTCGTAAACACCTGCTTGAATATGACGACGTCATGAACAAGCAGCGTACGGCCGTGTATGGCCTGCGCGGACAACTACTCGAAGGGCTCGATCAGAAAGAGTTGATTCTTGAGGACTACGTCGCCACGATTCTCAGTGCGTTCATGGACCAGCATGCTCCGGAAGCGATGCACCCTGATCAATGGGACGTGAACGGTCTGAAGGGGCAACTGGCTTCGCAATTCGGCATTGATCTTGAGAAGGAAGGCATCCGCATCGATACGCTGAACCGGCATGAGCTAGGGGAAGCGATCTTTGACCGTTTGAAAGAAAAGTACGAGATGAAGGAAGCCATCCTGGGCGGCCCTACCATGCGGTTGCATGAGCGCATGGTGATGCTCAGCGTGCTCGACGGCTTGTGGAAAGACCATCTGCTGAGCATGGACCACCTCAAGGAAGGCATCGGTCTGCGCGGATATGGTCAGCAGGATCCGCTGGTGGCCTACAAGAAAGAGTCCTTCGACATGTTCGAAGCCATGATGGGACGCTTTCAGGAGGACACGGTTCGGTTCCTGTTCCTGATGCAGATTGTCGGGCCCGATGGCCAGCCGGTGACTGAGCTGCCTCGTCGCCAGGCGCCCGAAATTAGCAGCGAATCTGTTCCGGAGCCGGCCCGTGCGCTTCCGCAAAATACCCCGGTGACGGTGGAGGGTAACGGCACGCACGCTGCGCCGCCGTCGCGTCCGATAGCCATGCCGGTGCGCGCGCCCTCGACGACCATCGATGCTCTCGAGCAGGAGTTCCAGCGCAAGAAGAAGCGCGAACTCGAACAAGCGAGGATGACGGGCGCGAATGGAAGCTCCGACGCTCCGGCACAAAGGCGAGCCGGGGAGAAGGTAGGCCGGAACGACCTCTGCCCCTGCGGCTCAGGCAAGAAATACAAGAAGTGCCACGGAGTGGACGCTTAGGCACGGTAGAAAGCATTTCCAGAAGGGTCCTGCGGTCGGCAAAAACGTGTGGAAATCTTCTGCGATCCCCTTGCCTACACTTCCCCCCGAACACTCTCCGGTATCTCATCGAACGTAAAGTTCGAAGCGTTCGAACCAGTCTGATCCCGCCACAGCTCGAAAATGCGACCATAACTGAGCGTGATAAATTCGCTCCCGCTGATGCCGAGCCGGTCTGCGGTCGCGTCGATCCATTCGCCTGGACCCTCGAGCTCCGCATAAACCCCCAGCGGGGTTTCGTCGATCACACAATGGCCCTGCTGGTCCGCCCATTCCGTGCGCCATTTTTCATAGACGAATACCGGACCAAAGCCCAAAGCCTCGAAGACTTTTCCCATCACCGGACCATCCTCAACCAGGGTCTCGGTTTCCACCCGATTTTTGTGCGGCCCCTCTTCTGTAAGACCCGCGGGGACACACTTGTGGGTGACCACCCATTTGCTTCCATATTGACGAATGCGCAAAATCTGGCGCGAGTTGCGCAGCTTGCGATCGGGTGTGTCATAGAGCGTATTTCGTTCCAGCGTACGCTCGGTGACGCGCGCAAAGCCAAGCGCCGGCAGCTTTTCCTCCAACGCTCCGCGGTCCGCCACCCGAATTTTTACTTCTGTTTCCATGGCCTGCATAGGCCGGAGTCTATACCACGCTGGCACCCCATGGGAAAATGACACCGTGATCGTTAATAAAACACTACGGCTCGCTGTCGATGCCAACGCCATCGACTCGCCGGATTCCATGGCGTCCTTGTCTCAGGCGGCCGGACTGTTGCGCCAAGGAGGCACGGTAGCGTTCCCAACCGAAACCGTCTACGGACTGGGCGCGAATGCTCTCAACCAGGCGGCGGTGCAAGCTATCTTCGAGGCCAAGCAGAGGCCTTCATGGGATCCGCTGATCGTCCACATCGTCAATCACGAGCAGTTGGCGATGGTGGCAGTGGACATTCCCGACAACGGCCGCTTGTTGATGGAAGCCTTCTGGCCCGGGCCTTTAACATTATTGTTGCCGAAAGGCCCGCAGGTGCCGGCCATCGTGACCGCCGGGCGGCCCCGAGTCGGAGTGAGAATGCCGCGTCATCCAGTCGCGCGCAGATTGATCGAACTCGCAGGGGTGCCGGTCGCAGCGCCCAGCGCAAATTCTTTCGGCAGGACAAGCCCCACGCGCGCGGAATTTGTTCTCGAGGATCTCGATGGCCGTATCGACGCCGTAATCGATTCCGGGGACACGACCCTGGGACTCGAATCCACCGTCGTCGATGTGTGTGAGGAGCCGCCCATTCTCTATCGTCCGGGAATGGTGACCTTGCAACAGCTGCAGTCCTTATGCCCTTCGTTGATTGCCTATCGTGAACTGCAGGATGGTATATCGCGGCCTCAAGCCTCGCCGGGCATAGGAATAAAGCACTACTCTCCCCGCGCACGGCTTTTGCTGTTGGAGAACGCTGACAGGCAAAAGTTATTAAGTCTCGCTACCGACCTGCAGGCTGCGGGGGAGATGGTCGGCGTGATGTTGCCGACCGTGCTGGCCAACGAAGGGCCCTACCTGGTTTATGAATGGGGCGATCTGGAAGATCAGGAGAAGACTGGCGCGGCGCCTGTTTGCGGGATTGCGGGAATTGGATGCGGCCGGGGCGACCGTCATCGTTTGCCCAATGCCGGAGCAACCATGGCCTCGGCGTTGCCATTCGCGACCGCCTGCTTAAGGCCGCCCGTTGACCTCGTTGGTATCCGTCGCTTTGTACAGATATTTAATGCCCGCCTTATAGATAAGCGTGCGCAGTGCGCCGTGCCGCACTTTGATCGCATTGCGGTCGTACCACTCGATCGTGCCCTCGATTTGCTCTCCATCTTCCAAAACAAAGATCATCACGGTTCGGCTGTGAATCTGCTTCTGAAAGTAGAACGCCTCTGCGTGCGAGCTCTCCCCGCGCACGGCTGCGGAATCCAACCGTTTGTGGCTGGTGAAGGCCGAAGAAATCGCGGCCACCCGCGCGGGATATCGCCCGGTGCCCAGCGGCACCGGTGGACGTACAAGCTTGCGTGGACCCGTCGGGCTTATGGAAGGCAAAATCGACGGAGTAGCTCCATCGATTTTGCTCTTCGCTTTTGCCTGACGCGCGTCATAAATGCGGCGCACTGGAATTGCAGAAGAGTCGGCCATCGTCTTGTTTTGAAGCTCTGTGGGCTAGGATGCAGAATGCGGCCCTTTGGGTTTAACTGTCAAAGCATAGGCGGCAAATGGCGTGTATCAAGGCTGGCCCAGCCCGACGGCGAAGGAATCCAGCGCAAGCGAGCGCAGCAGGTTGCGTCGCATGCCTTGCTCGACCTGGTCCATGCCCGCGGACAGCTTGCTCAATCCATCCCACATCGACAGTTTGCGAGATGCGGGTCAGCTCGGCCTTCAAATCGATGTTGCGCATGAGATGGCCGGTTCCCGCCTGCAGCAGTAGAAGGTCTTCGAGCAGGCTGGCGAAAGCATGCAACAGGGCACTGGTCTTTTGTTGCCCATCAGCGCCCGCGCGATAGGTCTCGGTTACACGGAAGAGGGCTCCATAGTCAGCCTCCTGCGCTCGCGAGGTACCCCCGCTGGTGGCGTTTGAGAGCATCACCAGTGCATCCTGACGGCTGGCGAGATACCCTTCCAGATCGAAACCCAATGCCTGGCCGATCGCGCCTTGGGCCAGCCGTGCGACCAGGGCGCGCTGGTTTGGTTTCCAGTCTTTGCGCTGCTCGGCAAGGACTGCCTCGATCTGTTCCGGTGGAAGGGCGCCTAGCCGAAAGATACTGGAGCGGGATCGAATGGTCGGCAGAAGTTCGCCTGGATTTTCCGCCAGCAAAAAAATATGTGCGTAGGCGGGTGGCTCCTCGAGAATCTTGAGCAGGGAATTGGCCGCTTCCTTCATGAAGGCGGTGCTGGTAAAGATGTAGACCGCTCTCGGCGCATCGGCGGGCAGCCGGTAGATGCGTTGTACCACGCTGCGCACCTGGCCCAACTTGATCAGCAACTGAGGTGGGTCGGGAGGAATGACGACGACATCCGGGTGCGTCTGGATGAGGATGCGGGTGTCTTTTTTATCTACTTCCCGCAACTCTTCCCGCGCGGCAATGGCTTCGCTGACTCGCTCCGCGAGCGGCATGGAGAGAGCGATGCGGGTGCAGTTGCTGCAGACCCCGCAGAAATCGGGCAGTCCATCGGTGACTGGATGTTGCAGGCAGGCCATGGTCTGCGCCAGCATGATGGACAGGGTATATTTGCCCGCTCCGCGAGGGCCGGCAAGGATGAGCGCGGGCGGCATGCGCTCAGCCGCGATCGCCTCGCGCAGGTGGCGGACGGTCGTTTGATTCCCGGCAAACTGGTTGAAGCCCACGTATCGAGACTAGCAAAATTTTGATCTTCAACCACGGTCATGGTTCTGGACGGGGCACCCGTCCAGGGATGAAGCATCGTGTTGGTCTAGCGCGGTTCGGGCACAAACATCATTGGATATTTGGGGCGGAGCGTGATCTTGGGTTGCACATCGACAGTTTGTCCAGGGACAAACCGCAGCCTCCATTTCTGAGCCATTGTGGCCAGCATCAGAACCCCTTCCATCCAGGCAAAAGCCTCTCCAATACATTGCCGTCCGCCGGCACCGAAGGGGAAATAGGCAAAGCGTGGCCGGCCCGACTTGTTCTCGGGAAGAAAACGGTCGGGATCGAAACGCAACGGATCAGGAAAATATTCGGGGCTGCGCTGAATGATGTACTGGCTGAAAAAGAAATAAGTGCCCGTGGGAAAACGGTACGGCCCCAGTTCTACATCTGTGATCGACTGCCGGCCCATGGCCCATGCCGGCGGGTATAAGCGCATGGATTCAGCAAATACCATCTCGGTGTAACTCAGACGAGGCAGGTCCTCCAGGGTCGGCAGGCGCCCCCGCAAAACCGAGTCGATCTCCGCGTGCAAGCGGGTCTCAGCCTCAGGATTTTGTGAGAGCAGGTACCAGGTCCAGGTAAGGGCATTGGCCACCGTTTCATAGCCAGCCAGGAAAATAGTGAGCACCTCATCCCGTAGTTGTTCGTCGGTCATACCCGAGTGATCAGATTCCACGTCTCGAGAGGCCAGCAACATGGAGAGCAGGTCGCCCCGGTCCACCCCATCTGCGCGATGGTCGGCGATCATGCGCTGCACCACCTTATCCAGCTTGGCGCGAGCCTGGCGAAAGCGGATCAGGCCAGGAAGGGGCCAGTTCATATAGGCTTCCGCGCGGGGAAGGGCAATCAGGTAGTTGTAAAGCTCCATGATCACGTTGACTTGGTCGTTGATCTGCAGCACGTCGCCGGTCACGTCGGTGTTGAAGAGCGTCCGGGCCACGACCTGCAGTGCCAGTTGCATCATCTGCGATGCAATGTCGATGGGCTGGTGCGGCTGCCACTGGGCGCGCATGTGGGCAGCGCGATCGACCATGATCGCGCCATAGGCTTGAATGCGCTGGCGATGGAAGGCCGGAGCGGCAATGCGCCGTTGCCGCCGGTGTATCTCCCCGTCGCTGGTGATCAGGCCCTCGCCCAGCAGAATCTTCATGCGCCGCTGGGTCCGCTCCTTGATGAAGTTCTGCGGCTGATTAATCAGGATCTCGTGGATAAAATCCGGTTGATTCACGAAGACGATGTGCGAGAGCCCGAGACGGTAGTGGGCCATCCGGCCATACGTCTGTGCGAGGTGCTGAAACAGTGCAATCGGATTTCCCGGTTTGAAGAAGCGGCGCAACAGATAGAAGGGCAAATTGAGTTGCAGCCCCGGGGGATAGCGGTAGCCGTCGCGCTCCAGCACGGTCCACGGCGGCGGCGATGCTGGTGAACAAGTTGTGCCCATGCTGCAGCCTACAAACGTCCTCGTACTACTTGTACGACGCGCTGGTGGACCTCATCAATGGAGCCGTTGCTATCGATTGCGACCACACGCAAAGGCTCTCGGGCGGCAATCTCCTGATATTTGTCGAATACCCGGCGATAGAAAGCGGAGCTCTCGGTTTCAAACCGGTTTTCGTCTTTTCCAGTGGCCGCGACAGCACGCTGATTGCGGCGCCGCGCACGCTCGAGCGAGAGATCGAAATCCGGCAACAGTAGCAGGGTCAGATCCGGCTGCAGCCCACCGCACAGGGCGGCATGGAGATCGCGCACCACTTGGCTGCCCAGTTGCCGGCCGCCCCCCTGGTAGGCTTCGCTGGAGTCCGTAAAGCGGTCACACAGCACGACGTGCCCGCTCTGGAGCGCAGGTTCGATCACCTCCGCAATGGCTTGCGCGCGATCGGAAAACATCAGGCCTAACTCGGCAAGCGGGGCCACGCTCTCGGTACGCGTGTCAAGCAACAGGCCGCGGATGCGATCGCCGACCCGCGTTCCCCCTGGCTGACGGGTCGTCGTTACGGGATGTCCTTCTGCATGCAACCACTCTTTCAGGTGGCGAAGCTGGGTACTTTTACCGGAGCCATCCAGGCCCTCGAAGGTCACAAACAGGCCTCGTGGCATGAACGGAGTTTACAACGGCCTGTTGGGTAACCGTCATCCGTTAGAAATAGAGATCTCGCTACCGGCAACCCTAGCCCGCCGGGGCAAGATCGGCAATCTCTAATTCCAGGCCGCCGTATTCCGGATGCTGGTTTTGCCGCAGCTTGTAAGCGACGTGGAGGACGGAGCCCTGTTCCAGGCCGAGCGCCTGCACGCGCGTGGCCCAATCCCAACCCAGGGCAGACCAGCTGGCGCCCCGGGCCCCCTGGGCCAGTTGCAGGCACACGTGGCGGTCCTTGATGGCGCGAACCGGAGCTGCCAGACGCACGTTGTAGGCAACGAAGATGGGTTCCTCATTGCCGTTGCCCACCGGCTCCAGGCGGCGCAGCCAACCGTACAGTGCGTCGCTAATTTGATCGAGCGGCAGAACCGCGTGGCAGCGCAGGATGGGCGCCGTCTCCTCCACGTTGAGCGTGGCCCAGGTCTCGAGGTGGCTCTTCAACTCTTCAAGCCGTGCCGCCGGCAAGGAGAATCCGACCGCGTGTGCGTGGCCCCCGAAGCGGGTAAACAGCTCCTTGCAGCTTTCGATGGCCTGCAGCAAATGAAACCCGGAAACAGAGCGGCCGGACCCGTAAGCTTCGCCGTTCTCAAGCGCGATCACGATCGCCGGACGCCCTACCCGGTCGACCACCCGCGAGGCGAGTATGCCGATGATCCCGCGATGCCAGCCTTCTCCCTCGATGACGATGCAGCGGTTCGCAGCGAAGGCTGGTTCGTCGCGCAGGCGGCGTTCTATCTCCTCCAGCATGCCGGCTTCTGCCTGTTGCCGCTCACTGTTCAGGCGGTCGAGTTTGGCCGCCAGCTCCCCGGCCCGGACCGCGTCGCGGGTGGTGAACAGTTCGACCACCTCGGAGGCTACGTCCATGCGGCCGGCAGCGTTGATGCGGGGCGCGATGCGGAATGCCAGGTCGGTTGCGGTCAGGGCTCGTTGTTTAGGGTCAAGCTTGGCCACCTGCATCAGCGAGCGCAGCCCGGCGCTTGCGGGGCGGCGCAACTGCTCCAGGCCGACGCTCGCGAAAACGCGATTTTCTCCCAGAAGCGGAACCGCGTCGGCTACGGTGGCGATGGCCAGCATCTTCAGGAAGGAAGGCAGAATCTTGCCCCGCGCCCGGTCTGCATCCCACGCCTCAAGCAGTGCCTGGGCCAGCTTGAATGCGACTCCGGCTCCGCACAGATGCTTGCAGACGTAGCCGCAACCCGGCTGATTCGGGTTAAGGATCGCGAGCGCAGTGGGCAGGCCGGGAAGGTCCGGCGCATCCTGCGCCAGATGATGATCGGTGATGATGAGGTCCACGCCCAGGCGCGCGGCGGCCTCTGCTGCGCCGAACGCGCGTATGCCGGTGTCGACGCTGATCACCAGGCGCACGCCTCGCCCAGCTGCCGCCGCCAGCACCTCTTCCTGCATGCCGTAGCCCTCGCGCAGGCGGTGCGGCACATGGAAATCCACCAGCCCGCCCAGCATCTCGAGCGCCGTCTTGAGCAGAACAATGGCAGTCGTGCCATCTACGTCATAGTCGCCATAGATGAGGATGGCTTCCCTCGATGCGATCGCAGATTGCACCCGGGTGACCGCCGCGGCCATGCCTCGCATTGCGTAAGGATCCAGCAGGTGCTCGATGCGGGGATGAAGAAAGAGATCGGCTTCCTGAGCGCTGCGCACGCCGCGTTCCGCCAGCAGCTCGGCCACGATCAGCGGTAGCCCGGCACTCTGCGCCAGGATGGCGGCGCCGGAATTGGCCTGGGGTAGAACCCAACGGTTGAGGCGCACGGTCCGGGGGCTTACTGCAGGGGAGCCGGCTGCGTTCACCCTTCTTCTTCGTCCTCGTCGTCTTCGAAAACCACGTCTCCGAAGTCTTCGACAAACTCCAGCAGTTGCTGGTACCGCTCGTACCACGGGGTCGCGTTCTCGTGCACGAAGAGGACACCTTGATGGGCAAAGCCGAGCTGGATGTAGCCGATCTTGCCTACGTAGTTCACCAGGTACTGCGCCTCGTGGACTTCAGCCGCCGCTTCGTCGGGAAAGTTGTCGTCGCGGATCTGTTCCAGCAGCATCGCGATGTCTTCTTTCTCCAGCTTGACTTCGCTCATGGTCACGAACGGCGCGGACGCCGTCTTGGCCATCTCAACGAAGTCTTTCCAACTGTCGGGGTTGTCGTCGTCTTCCCACAAAACGGTGGGCAGGTCTTCGGTGATAAAGCCAGGGAAGCGGCGCATGGCGTGCCCTTCAACAAAAGCCACCATGTCATCTTTCAGAGAGATCAAGTCGTCAGGCTGCATGTTCGCGCCTCCTATTGTCGCAGATGTCTTCCGATTTGCCGCAAGGCTCAATGCGGTTAGCCAACTTCAGGCCGGGAGGGTAGCCGGGCGGCTGGTTGAGAATGGCGCAGGATGGCACCGTGTATCGTGCAGCCGCAGGGGCCGTCCGCGACCGGGAAAGAGTATCAAATATGCTATAGTCCGAGTCAGATCACATGATTTTTTCGCGGGAGTACGTGAATTATCTGGCGCGCCAGACGGTCAATCAGTTGATCGAAGCCAAGATGATCCGGGCAGGCAAAGTTGGTGTTGTCGCTGAGCGGGTGAATGCCGCCATTCTGGAAGAGCTATCCCTCGAGGATCGCATCAACGAAGAAGTGCGGGTCATTCTTGACGCCTATCAGGAAGACATGCGCCGCACTGGCGCCAGTTATGCAGAGATGTTCAAGAAGGTCAAGCAGGAGCTGGCGAAGAAATACAAGGCGGTCTTGTGAGACTTTCTCGAGACAAGCTCAACAAGCTGGCACACGTGGTCGCCGACACGCTTGCCGAGACCGACGAGTGCGAGTTTCTGGATGACCGCAACACCATCCGCCAGGAGGCGCGCAAGGCGCTGGAGAAGGTGCTGACCGAAGAGATGAAGATCGACCAGGCGGCACGCCAGAAGATCGCCTCCCAGCGCAAGATTATTGTCGAGGGCAGCCAGGAATGGGACATTCTTTACCGCAAGTATTACAACGATGAGGTAAGGAAATTGGGCCTGTGAGCAGGAGGCAGGTGGCGGCTTTTCGCCGGCCGTTGCTTTGGTATACTAAGTTTCCTGCCTGATTTCACCGTGGCGTCATGGTGTAATTGGTTAACACGCCGCCCTCTCAAGGCGGAGAGTTCGGGTTCGATCCCCGATGACGCTACCAACCGATTTAGCCCTCTTGCTTACCTCGCCGCTGATTCCCTGCATCCTATTGCCTGGAGCCAAGGAGGGTAGCAACTATGGCCGCTAACCAGGAAAAGATAAGCAGGATACCCATCGACGACACGACCGATGAATCCGGGCCTCGGGACGTTAAGATCGATCGCACAGCACCTGCCGGGAGCCACAATTCTCTAGGAGCGCAGAGCGTTCGCGATGGCCGTCCTGCTACCGATGACAGCGTGGTCGAAGCCATGGACGAAGAAGGTCCGGGCATATCCCCCATCGACCCGAAGAAGAAAGGGGAGTAGCCCGGAGCTCATTCAGGAGGCTTGGACTCCTTCAACCACCGCGCCACGTCGGCGAGAGAGTTTTTTTGCTTTTAGTTGAGTTATGTCCGTGTTAGTGATTCAGTTCGTGGATCGTCTGACCCACTGCCTGCGCGGCTCTACCCGCGGTGTCTGTGACCGCACCGGCCACCTGATCAGCCACACCTTCGCCTGCTAGCTGGTCATCCCCGGTTACCCTGCCAATGCCCTCTTTGAACTTGCCGGCAAGACTGCTGCCGGTCCCGGAAAGGCGCTGTTTCGATCCCCATAACGCGGTTCGGTCTGCTGCGTACTCTACGTCCTCGTCACCGGTCGCATACCGTGGACCCGGTTGATTGAGCACTATGTAGGCCGCGACACCCACCCCAACACCCGCGACAACCCAAGTAAGAGCTTTCATTTAACAAATCTCCATGGCAGTTGGATGCATATACTGCAGAGGGCGTCTGGGGACGTTGAAGAGACGTATCAAACGGCGTACTCTATCCGCAACTTGATGGCGACGGCTAATCGAAACCGCCGCACGGCACATAGGACCCACAACGATAAAGGAGCAATTATGGGCTTACTCGATGCTTTGACGTCTATTGCCGGCGGAGCTTCCCCCGAACACCATGGCGTGGCGGATGCCCTCAGCCAGGTGATGCAGGAGCACCCCGGGGGAATGGACGGTATCCTTAATCAGCTAAAGCAAAACGGCCTCGGCGAACAGGTTCAATCCTGGGTCAGCCCCGGCGAAAATAAAGCCATCAGTCCGGACCAGGTCCAGCAGGGCTTCGGTCAGTCGATGATGGAAAATATTGCTCAGCGCGCTGGTATTTCTCCAGCCGTTGCCAGTGGCGTGATCGCCGTCGTTCTTCCCCTCGTCGTCTCGCACCTGTCCGGCAATAGTGGGCAGCCCACACAACAAGCGGGTTTGGCCGGCTTGGCGAGCAAGATTTTCGGAGCATAGTCCGAATCCCATCCTTGAACCCACGTACAAGGTTCAGGGATGGGTGCCTCCCTCGCCCGAAAGCCGCGGATTTGTCACCGTTACTGTTCGGCCGATGGTATGGAACGGAGGGTTGCCTTTTGTGCGGGGGCGTCCGGCGGAGTGGGCATCCCGTAGAAACCGATGTACCCGCTGGGCCTGATGGCGGTTTTGCGGAACAAATTCTCGGGCTTCTGGGCAAAGGCCGCAATCGATACGAGCACAAGAATCACCACCGCGGTCACTGAAATAGACCTCATGACACGAGCCCTCCTTGGGCCTTGAAGACAGGGTCTGCATCGTGTTCAGAACCATCGCTGCCGCGATGGTTCTGTCATGAGTAGTGCGCTCCAGGTTCTTTCCGTTACAGCCAAGACAGGCGAAAGGTCCTTCGAATCAGCAGGAACACGCCGGCAAAAGATTGCTCGGGGTCGCTGGTCGTTTATGGGGTGCCGGCGCGGACGATAACGCCGAAAAATCGATGGTCATCCAGACTGTGTTACCCCGGGCTGCGACTTTTGCATAAGCCTATTCCCCGAAGGATGTAGCCGGGTTACATTCCTATTAGCAAAGTTACAAACCCTGCAGTTCTGGAGCGTTCGCTATGCCTTGCGTTGCAATGAGAATACTTGAAAAATCAGCCGCTGCCGGCCTGCGTGTTTTGCTGGCGGGCGCTATGTTGTCGATCTCGCCCGTGGCCGCACTTGCCGCCAACACAAACTTTCATCCGGGCTTTGCCGGGATTTATGTGACCCGCGCGCCTAAAACAGCTCCGTCCATGAGTGTAAGCCTGGGCGCAGATGGAACAGCGACGGTTACCCAGGACCCGGGTCAAGGATCCACTACCCTCTTCGGTCGTTGGCAGGATGACGGACACCAGATCAAGGTGACGTTCAATGCTTCGGAAGGCGAGCCGTTGCCGGCTCCCATGGTGTTCGAGCCGATACACGGTAAACTGCAGGCCATCTCCTGGGACCACCAGGCCTGGGGTACCGCGCAGCCGCCGGCCATGGTCAAGGGTTACAAGGTTAAGTATCTGTTCTGGTCGACAACCATGCGGTAAGGCCCTGCTGAAGGGAATCGATGTTCTCATTTGCCTCAAGCGCGACGCGTGCGACAAACCATTCCACGCAGAACCGGGGCAAATGAGAAACATCGGCTTACTTCGGTTTGACTCCCGGAGACGGGTGAATTTTTAACCGGGCAGGAAGTAGCCTGCCGAGTCCTGTTACGGATATATTTCTTAGGTAGAACGAAACTGTTTTCTCCCAGTGGCGCGGAACCCAAACGGTCAGGGAAAGGTCTGCAAAGCCTTTGTTTGGTGGTTCGATTCCATCCCGCGCCTCCACCCCTCCAGCCCTGCACGTGCGCATCCCTGGTGACTGCTTCGGGGTGGGGTAACTGCATTTCCGATTTTTTTTCCAACCGTCTTACCGCGCGCTAAAGCATTCGCCAGTCCCCGCCGATAGCCCCAATAAGAGACACATGGTGGACTATATTAGGGTACTTCTCGTCGACGATGATGAAATCGTCCGCATGGCTTTGACTGGAGCGCTGGAACAGTCTGGCTTTGTGGTCACCTGCGCGGCCGGTGTGCCGGAGGCGCTGAAATTGATCAGCGGCCCGGAACCCTTCGACGTGCTGCTGAGCGATCTGCACATGCCGGGAGCAGGGGACGGGCTCACGGTAGTAAGCGCTATGCGGCACGCCAATCCTACGGCAGTGACGTTGCTCTTGAGCGCATTTCCGGAGATGACAGCCGCGGTCGCGGCTATCCTGCAGCAGGCCGATGAGATCCTGGTGAAGCCGGTCGACTTGGCGTCGCTCATCGACATCATCAAAGAGCGGGTGAACGGCGGTCCACAGGGAAAGAGGCAGACCGAGACGGTTGCGTCGATGCTGGAACGCGCCACCGAAAGCATCATTCTGGACTGGTTTGCGCGGATAGAAACGGACCCGTCGGTGATGTCGATTCCGATGACCTGCGAGCAGCGCTGCCGCCATCTGCCGCTGCTGCTTCAGGAATTGACAGCCCGTCTCCGGGACGGCCAGCCTATAGGGGCCAAGGAGCTGGCTTCGTCCAATGCCGCCGAACACGGTGCCAGCCGCTTCCGGCAGGGCTATTCGGCTGCGATGTTGGTCGAAGAGGCCCGGATGTTGCAGATCAGCATCTTTCACACCTTGCAGAAAAACCTGGGCATCATTGACTACAGCGTGTTGCTGGTAGGCGTGATGACCATAGCCGATGAGATTGATTCGCAACTTAGCCAGGCCATCGCGCGGTACACGCTGGAAGCTCTGCAAGCGCCGCTTATGCCCGCCCAGCCGGATGGCGCTTATGTCAGCTGAAGACCGGGCCAGCTTTCGGTTCCTCGCCGAGAACAGCACAGATGTGATTTGCCGCGCAGGTGCCGACGCGGTGCTGCATTACGTTTCCCCCTCGTGCTTTCGCGTCCTGGGCTGGAAGCCGGAGGAGATGACCGGCAAGAGACCCGACGACTTCATTCTTTCCGAAGACGCTTCTTATATTCCAGACCGGCTGATTTCCGGTCCCGAGGATTCTCCGCTCACCGTACGCATGCGCAGGAAAGATGAAACGGTAGCGTGGATTGAAGTCAAACATCGCGTGATGTCCGACTCGGCCACCGGCGAGTCCAGGGAAACGATCATCGTCATGCGGGACATCACAGAGCGTAAGACTTTGGAGGAGCAGCTCTTGCTATTGGAGCTCACAGACTCGCGCACGGGGCTCGCCACCCATCGCGCTTTTGAGGAGGCGCTGGAGCGTGAGTGGAACCGCACCCAGCGCGAAGGCTCGCCGATCTCGCTGCTGCTGCTGGATTTTGATCACTTTCGCCGGTTCCACGATTGGCGGCAACATCGGGAAGGTGATTCGTGTCTGGCCAAAGCCGCCGCTTCTGTGATGAGCGCTCTGCGCATCACCGATTTTGCAGCACACTACGGGGCAGAGGACATTGCAATCATTCTCCCCTCCACCGACGCGGGTGGCGCAGCCAGAGTTGCCGCAAAGGTGCAGTCTGCGACCGGGTTTCTCCGCTCTGCTCCTAGTGAGAATGGGAAAGACGAAGGCCGGCTCACCGTGAATGTCGGCGTTGCCACAGTGGCCGCTCGCCCGGGCGCAACCGCGAGAATGCCGGAACTCCTGCGTCTCGGAGCGGATAACGCGCTGCAGAAAGCAAAGGCAAACAGAGTCGCGAAGAGAGAGGGCGCTGTAGCTGTGGCCGGAACCCAGAGCGCTACCGGTAAACCTTGATCCAGTGATTGCGCATCTTTGGCCGGATGACCTGGCCTGCTGTTTCTGAAGCGATGGCGTTGGTCGATTCAAGAGGCATGTGGCAGTCAATGCAGTTCTCGGCAATTTTGCGCCCCATGGTTTTCGACATGCCACAGCTTTCCACCTGGTGGCAGCTGAGGCAGCGGCTCGAGTACGCTGCCGGCGCGCGCTCCGGCTGGTGGACGTCGTGGCAGGTCGAGCAACTCATGTTCGGGGAAGATACGTAACAACGACTTTTCTCCAGCAGGCCGACTTGGTTTCCATGCACGTTTGGATGCGCCGCTAAATCGCCTTCGTTGGGGTGCAGATAGGCATCCAACGATTTTCCCGGGACGTAGGAGAATGCTGGGACCAACTCTTCACTGCGAATACCGTTGTGGCACAGTGCACACAGATCAACCTGGCGGTCTCGAGAAAATTTAGCAGGGTTGAAAATCGCCTCTGTCAATGAGTTGCCCGGGGTGGCGGTCTTCCCTGCCTGGTGCAGTGCAATGTGGGCTTCGCCCGGACCGTGGCAGCGCTCGCAGGCGATCCCTGTCACCAGGCTCGCCGGGTCATACTGATTGCCAAGCGGGTCCGGGGAGCGCGCTTGTATGGACGTGGCGTGGCACTCCATACACCGTGGGATGACGGCCCGGGAAAAAATCATTGTGCCGTCCTTAAAGCCCGGGCTGTTGATCCAGCGGTTGCCGTCTGCCCAGTAGCTTACGGGCAGCTCGTACAGGCGGTCCCCGTGCCAGTAGAGATAGCTCTGGCCGCGCACGCCCGATCCGATTACGATATCCATCCGTTCGGTTCTCGTCTTGAGCTGGCCCGGCCAACCGGCGACCGCCGTTTGGAAGAAGCCGTTCGGTTTTGCCTCCATTTTGAAATACAGGCCCGGGTTGTCGGTCGCGGTCGCCGGATCGGCGATCATCAGCACGTTTGCCCCCTCAGAGAATGAGCCAAGAATCGAATCTTTGTTGGCCGGCTGGGACGTAAGGTGGTGCGAAGTATGCAGATAAGAAGTGCCCTGGTCCCGATGACAGGACAGGCAGGCAGTGTCTCCCACAAATTTTTTGTGAGCAGGTGCGGGCGTCGCCTGGGTCGCGGCCTGGAGTGCCGCGCCGAGAAGGGTTAGTAGTGCCACGAGCAATGCCATGCGCAATGCCATTTCCAAACTCAGTCCCGCAGGGACGGCCTGAACTTAGCCCAGGACGCTAGTCCTGGGCTAAGTTCAGTCAGACTTGTCCAAATTAGCTTTAAAAAGCGCCTCGGTTCCGCAGCCACTCTTTATGGAACCGCTGCCCTTTCCTTTGTCATCCCGAGCGAAGCCGAGGGATCTGCAGTTCCGCGGACCTCTCCTGGAAGCGCCAAATTTTATACTCAAACAATATTGTCATCTCGACCGGAGCGCAGCGTAGTGGAGAGATCTGCGGTTTCCTTTTACTTCTCAAGCATGAGTCCCTGTTTGACAGCAGCCGGTCAAACACAACCTGTTTTTGTTCGGCCGCACTCTCCTCAAAGCAATCAACGAGTTACATCCTCAAAAGCAAATTCTTCCGCGAATTTGGACAGCTCTGAAGTTCAGCCATCCCGGCGGGACTGAATTCGTAACGCCTGGTTGTCACACACACTCCTTAGCTTTCATTGGCCCAGCCTTATGCGACACGGCTAAAGTCGTGCCCTTCGTGCGGAGGCTTCTTCCGCAGCCTGTTCAGTCCTGCGCGGGTACCCAGGCTCTCTTCCGTGAACTCTCGAGCACTGCGTCGAGAACCCTCATCTGGCGAATCCCATCCTCGAAGGTGGGATATTCGACGGGCGCCTTCTCATCGGCAACTCTCCTGTAGAAACGGCGGAAGATTTGCTTGAAGGTGTCATCGTAACCTTCACTGTGACCGCCCGGCAGGTCAGCCCAACTGGTCGCCCCATTGGTCAACAGAGAAGGATCCTTGACCACGATCTGGTTGGGAGAATTACGGTGGCCTATCCACAGCTCGTCGGGGCATTCGGAATTCCAGGCTACCGATGCCCTGGTGCCAAAGATCTCGATGAAGAGGCGGTTCTTGCGTCCTACCGAGACCTGGCTCACCGTCAGCGAACCCTTCGTCTTCTCCCCCATGGCAAAGATCATCGCGCCGAAGTCTTCGGTTTTGATGGCCACTTCGTCGTACTCGCTGGGCTGCAGTGTCTTGCCGGTAAATGTTTCGACTGACCCCTTAGGCTTCTTGCGGGTGTCAAGGAAGGTGGTGAGATCGGCGCAAAGGGCAGTGATTCGCCTGCCGGTGATGTGCTCCGCCAGGTCGCACCAATGGGTCCCAATGTCGGCGAAGGTGCGCGAGGGGCCGGATTCGATGCGCCAGTTCCAGTCAGTATCGTAGAGCAGCCAATCCTGCGAATAGGTGCCCTGGACGACTTGCACGTCGCCCAATTCGCCGGCTTCGCGCATGCGGCGCATGTTCTGTATCTGGGGATATGCGCGCACGTTGTACAGGGTGCAATGGGCGAGGCCTTTTTCCTTTGCCAGAGCGATCATCGCGTTTGCTTCCGCTTTGGTCGAGGCCAGGGGCTTCTCGCAGAGTACATGCTTACCCGCTTGCATGGCGGCTTGCGCCATGGGGAAGTGAAGCTCGTTGGGAGTGCATATATGGACGGCGTTGAGCTCTGGATCGGCGAGCAAATCCTGGTAGTTGCCGGTAGCGTGCTCGATGCTCAGGGCGTCGGCGAATTTACGCGCTGCCGCGGCGGTCCGTCCGGCGACACCGACAACCTCCACATTGCCGAGACGGCGCAACGCTTCGGTGTGGACCCGCCCCATGAAACCGATTCCAAAGATGGCGACCTTGAGTTTTTTCATAGCTTATGAAGTGCGGGCGAGGGCCTCGCGACGGGTTCGCACCAAAGCGTCTTTCCCCATGAACTCATGGGGGACGTAATGCACCACCGGCGCCGATCTTCCCCGTACGATCGGCAGGGCGAAGCTCAGCAGATCGGTTCCGTAACGTTCCGCGTGAAAGAATACAGTCCCGATGCACGGACTATCGGGATTGGCGACCACGTCCATGATCTCCATGCTACCGCCATGGCCGACGATGGCAATATCCGTGCCGTTCGCTGCCTGCTTTGCAGCTTCCACCGCCCCGATAGCGCTTTCATCATTGATCCCAACCACCAGGACTTTCTTTCTCGATCGTGATTTGAAGGCGGCGACTGCTGCAGCCTGGGAGGTCGCTTTATCACCTCCACCATCGAGATGGACAATGGCTTTCTCCGGCAACGGCCCCAGCCGCTCCTGAACGCCTTGCAGGGCGCCAACCAGCCGGCTCTGGATGGTTCTGCCGGCGCGCGGCGACTCCAGAAGCAGAAGCGTGTCCACATGAGAGTTCCAGTGTCTGGTCGCGTAGTCTGCCAGTGCGACCCCGGCTGAGAAGCCTGCACGGTAATTGTTGACGCCGAAATACACCGTTCCGTGGTGTGGATTTACCAGGGAAATGAGAGGAATTTCCGAACGCGAAAGAATATCCGAGATGACGGGCGCGACGTGCTCGAATAATTGAAACTCGATGGCCAGGTCCACCTTGCTTTCGGCCATCTCTTCCGCGTTGCGGATGGCCGTGTCTGCATTGCGATCATTATCCCAAACCACCAGATCGATGCCGGCTGCTGCGGTCGCTTTCTCCAGACTGCGCTGGATCTCGACGGCTATGCAAATGTGCTTGGAAAGGTTGGCGAAGCCGAAGCGGAGCCTCCTGCGTAACCGGTTGAGTCGGTACTGGCGTCCGGTCTGGTTGAGGTAATCCCGCAATACCAACGTGTGCAGAATACGGTAGGCAGTGGTATGGGGAATCCCGGTTCTTTTGACAACTTCTTCGAGCGTCAACGATTCGGTAGCGGAGCCGAAGCAGTCGAGCAGTTCGATGGTTTTGGCGATGATCGGAACCCAGTACTTGTCGACCTTCCGGGAAATTTCCTGTCTCTCTGGTTTGGCTTTCATAGTTCATCCCTGCAGTACGTCGGCGGCAATACTAGCACTAAATTCGCATATCTTGAAAAGAGTTCTATTGGGAACTATCGATGGAATCTGAGGCTCAAAACATTGAGCCGAGGCCGTTCTTTTTTAGTGCGTCCAACCGTTCCGATGGGGGCAGAGAGCCAGGCTTTACTTGCGTGCCCAGCTCGATGCCGCGCGCGGGACTTGTGCCAAAGGCCGACCCGTTATTCTGAATGGCCTGAAGCATGCCGCTATTGGTTCGTACAGGCTGGTTCAAGGCCGCGGAAGCAGGAACAGAACTGGCGGCCAATAGCAGGCCGAGCGTCAGTCCCGTCGATGCGAGTGAGATCATTTGCGAAATCAATCGGAACCTCTTTCGTGGCGTAGCGGGCCGAGATTTAAAGCTTCTGCGTGCTGCTGGTGGCGACGGGCAGGGTTGCGTTCTTGGTGGATAGCTTTGGATCGGTTATTGATGATAGGCGCGCACCCGCATACGGGCTGTTTCCCACGGCGAAGACCGGGGGCAGGGTTAGGCCTTCATAAAAGCGCGCCACGGCAGATACGCTTTCATCGCCCGTGCTTCCGGCAAAGGCTGCATTCGGGAAGCGGTCAGTTGCATCGGCTGGAGCGTCGGTTCCCGCAGGAATCTGCCAAGCTTGCCAGTACTCCACGGAGGAAGGAGTGACAGGAGAACCGTCCGCCTTCGTTCCCATGATGGTGCGCGTGACTTGTTCCACGATATAGCCGCCTCGGGGCGAGGCATGAGCCAGTTGCCACTTGCCCTCGCCACCAGGATTGGCTGCATATCGTAGCCACTGGCCGTCGATGTCCACGCCGGCGACCTCGATGGTCAAAGGTGTGAGGCTTCCGGACGCGGAGACTCGATCGTTGTCGGCGGCAAAAGAAGCGGTGCTGCCGTCGAGCGGACCGGACGTGAAACTCGCCCGCCAATCGCCATTCTTCGGCCAATAACCGCCTTTGCCGGGGACGATCTGGGCGGAGATCCGGTTGCCGGCCGCCTGGGCGACGTAAACGAACTGTTCGCTTTTGCTGGTTGCGGAAGTCTTCATGACTACTTGCGACCGGGCGGACGATCCGAACTCCCAAACGGCGCGACCGATCTGGAGCGTAGCGCTGGTTCCAGGAGAAGAGAGCCTGGAATTCTCTATCTCCGATTGGCTGATAAGACCGTTACTCACTTCCGCGATCGTTTGCTTTCCTCTCTCCTCGTCAAAGGTATAGGTCAGTGCAAACGGATCGCCCGCCGGGATGAGCGTGTAGGACCTATGCCCAAAGATGGGTCCTTCGCCGACCCGGATCTCGCCGGTGGTCCCGGTAATCGTCACCGTTACGGTTTCGGCCCGTGCCATCGCCGAAAAGGCCACTGCTATTGTGAGTAACGCGGTCAACTTCACAGATGCTCCTGCGTTAGCCGGCTCCAATAAAACCCGGATAAAGGGTCATCCCACCATCAAGGTAGATGGTGGTGCCGTATACATAGTCCGACTGGTCAGACGCCAGCCATACGGCCGCACGAGCGACGTCTTCGGGTTCGCCGATTCGTTTCGCGGGTATCAGCTTGAGCAGGGTGGACTCGAAAAGTTCCGGCGTCGTCAGCTTCTCCACATTCATGGGCGTGCGGATCGCGCCCGGCGAAAGGGCATTGACCCGGATGCGCAGGTGCGCGACTTCCTGTGCCAGGCTCTTCATGAAAAGCATGAGACCGCCCTTCGCTGCGGCGTAATTGGAGTGGCCTTCCCAGGGGATAATGTCATGCACCGAGCTCATGAAGATGAGCTTGCCGCAGGCGTAGGAGATGGAGCGATCGATGCCCTGGCGCTTAAAGGCTCGAATGGCTTCGCGGGCACAGAGAAACATGCCGGTCAGGTTTACGTCGATGACTCCCTGCCATTGCGCCAGAGTCATCTCATCTACCTTTGCGTTGAGTTGAATAGCCCCGTTGGGGACGCAAATGTCGAGCCTGCCGAACGTCTCGAACATGCATTCGAACATCGCCCTGACTTCGCTTTCGCGGGACTGGTTGGCCTTGAAAGCCACGGCCTTTCTACCCAGAGCCTCGATCGTTTTTACGGTTTGGAGGGCCCCTGCCTCATCTGAGCTGTAGTTCACCAGCACATCGGCGCCCGCTTGCGCAAAGCCGATCGCCATAGCCTGGCCTAGCCCCTTGCTCGCACCGGTCACTAACGCCTTTTGCCCCACCAGCACCTGGTGTATGGGGACTTGCGGCATTTCGTTTGGGGGAGTGTATTTGTTTTCGGGGTTCACTGATTTCCTCTCGGGGGGCGGAGGCGCCTGGGCGTCGTCGAATGACTGCGCGATCAAAGAAAACTGCGCCAGCGAGTCACCGATTGAGCAGCGATCGGTTCGTTCGCTTTAAGGTAGTTCTGAAATTGTCGAAAGTGGGGCGTATTCAAGTGATAGTCGATGGCGGACTGGTTCTGGAATTTTTCATAGAACATAAACTTCGAAGGATCCTCAGGATCAAAGTGAAGTTCGTAGATCAGACAGCCCGGCTCTTCGTGCGTGGGCGCAACGAGTGCACGCAACTGGGCTCCGAGTTTTTCTTCGTGACCCGGTGCTGCCTGGAAATGAACGTTGAGGATGATCGGGGTTTCAGCCATGTTTTCCGTAATGAACTGTGGGCTAGTTAACTGCGCACTAAGTTCATATATTTCCGCTTCTAAAGGTGTCAAGGGCTTTTTATTGCTGCAGTTCCGTATTGAACTGTGCCGTGGAGGGATCTGCGGTTCAGCGGCCCGTTCGTGGAAATGTTTTTTTAATTCTGGATTGGAATGCCGAAGCGAAGCTCCTGGGATTTGATGGCATCCTCACGCTGTGTTTTTGTAAGCAGGCTGGCTTGTTTCGCCATCTCCTGGGCCTTTGCGGTCTCTCCCAGCCGTTGATAAGTCCGGCTTAGCTGGTAGTAGGTTGCGGCGTTGCGGGGATCAAGCTTAAGCACCTGCTCGAATTCTTCCCGCGCTCCTTTCCATTGTTGCAACTTCATGTAAAGGACGCCCAACTGGAAATGCGGTTCGACCACTGCCGGCCCCAGCGCCTCCGCACTCTTCAGTGCTTCCAGTGCCTGCTGCTGTTGACCCAGTTGCAGGGAAACCAGGCCAAACACATATTCGAGCGCGAAGTCGCGCGGGACGATGCTACGTGCTTCGGTCAAGATCTTGAGCGACTCCTGATCGTTTCCCTCCTTCATATAAGTCTGAGCCAGAGCCACATATCCCAACGCTAATGTCGGATGCTCCGCTATCGCTTTGCGGTAAGCCTCGCGTGCCTTTTCCCGGTTCCCCTGCATCATCGCGATGGCCCCCAGGCGGATCGTCAAGGGGTAGTCATCGGGAACGAGCGGCATGCCGCGCTCAATAATGCTGGTCGCTTCGCTATAGCGATCCAGATCGATCAGCAAGCGGGTACAGTCAAGGTAACGATCAGGATTAATCGGGTCCGCGGCAATTGCCTTCTGGTAAGAGTCAAGAGCCGGTTGGGTTTCACCCGCGGACTCGTAGGCAGAGGCGATTTGCGTCAGCAGGTTGGCATCGGTCGCATGCTCGGCAGTAATTTCGTCCAGCAAGGGAACAGCCTGCTTCGGCTGCTTTGCCCTCAGCAGAGCAATGGCAAGGTTGTACTTGTTCTGCCACGACCCTGGTTGCATGTCGACGATACGCTGGAACCGCGCTACCGACTCGGCATACATTTGCTTTTGGGTGAGTAGTTCCGCGATCTCGTATTCCTGCTCCACGGTGAGAGTGGAGTTCCGTTCGAGAAGCTGGATAAGTTTTAACGCTTCCTCAGGAGCATTCGATCGGAGGCATGCCTTGATCGCCAGCAATGCGGCGATCTGGTCATTGGCGAGCAGGGACTCCGCCGGCTTGATATGAAGCATCGCTTCCTGATCTCTCGAAGTATCCAGATACAGGATCGCGGAGTAGTAGTGAACGAACGGGTCAGCGCTGTCGAGGGCAAGGGCCGCTTTGAGCTGCTTTTCCGCCAGCTCATACTGTCCCTTCCCAAGGTAATTAAATGCGAGGTTCTTATGCGGATCCGGGAGCCGGGGATTCAGGCGGATGGCAGTTTCGTAATCCTTGTTGGCCTCGTCTATGCGGCCAAGTTTGGTTTCCGTGATGCCGATAAAGTTCTCGAGCGAGGCATCCGCAGGCCGCAAGCGCCTCGCAGCGTCAAACTGTTCCAGGGCGGCCTCATATTTTCCCTGCTGAAAGAGAGCCACTCCGCTTTGCAACGAATCACCCTGTCCTAATGCGATGAAGGACAGAAGTAGGGGCGCCAGCGCGAGGACACGGAGATTCATTGCTCTACGGATTTTAACGTTGTCATTTGCGTTTCGTCATGAGCCAGGGCTTCGAGCTTGAGCTTACGGGAGATTTCGAACTGTGCGTTGGCCGCCTCTTTCTGGCCCGTGGAGCGGTACACCAGTCCCAGCTGATAATGGGCCAGACCCCGGGGATCGTGGCGAACCGCCTGTTGCAATGCAGTCTCCGCCTTGGCATAGTCTTTTTGCATGTAATAGGCCTTGCCCAGTTGGCGGTAAGTGACCCATTCATCGGGGTCCAATTTTACTGCTTTCTCCAGATAGGGGATGGCATTGGCGGCGTCCAGCCGATCCAGGAGGATGGTGCCCATTTCAGCATTTGCTTCCGCGTGGTCAGGGTTCAAGCGAAGCTCGGCTGCCAGCTCCTCTCGTGCCGGTTCTTGCTGACTCATCTTCAAGAGCAGATGACCGATCGAGAAGTGTACTCCGGGCAAGTTCGGGACCATTCCCTCAACCACCCTGTATTCAGCCACGGCTTTTTCGTCCTGCTCTGCATTCTGGTAAGTCTCGGCCAGGAGCTGATGTGCCGGATAGGAATCCGGGGCCACGGCAAGTAGATGCTCGAGGGTGGAGAGAGATAGGTTGCGATAGGTTCTAGCCAACAGATAATCGGATTGCAAGTCGTTTGGATGCAGCTTGAGCCAACTACTCAAATCGGCCGCAGCGGCTTCGAAATCCTGACGATAGAAACTGTCAAAGCCGCGCTCGCGCCCGTTTGGCGCAGTGGGATGAGTGATATTACTGGTGAAGTCTTTCCAGGCAGAGACAGATGCATCATCGTTGCCGAGGCGAGCATTGGCATATGCCAGGGCCAGATTTCGAGAAGCACTCGGCGGAGCTGCTTGCAGTGCGGGAAGGCAGGAGCGAAGTTGTTCCTGAGCATGTGGAGATAGGTCCTCAGCTCCGGCCGGATAGGGACGAGGCAAGCCCAGAGCATTTGCAGCCTGGTATGCTCCGGCGTGAACAGCTTTGCCGAATGAGGCCAATGCGGCGTCAGGCTTGCTTTCGAGCAGGGCTATCTCGCCCAGCCTTGCCAGGGCTGGGGCAGAGCCTGGATTCGCATCCAGTTCACGTTGATACTCCTGAGTTGCAATTTCCAGCTTCTCTCTGCGCACGGCAATGTCACCCAAGCCGTAATGGGCGCCCTGCCAGTGAGGATCTTGTTCGATCGCTCGATAATAGTGGGCCGCCGCGTTTTCCCAGGAGCGCTCGTCTTTGTAGATATCTCCGTAGACCTGATGCGCAAGGGGCTCTCCCCTGGCGGCAGTGAGCACGCGCTGAATGCCGAGATCGGCTGCCTTACGATAGGCTTCTCCCAGATCCAGCAGCAGCGCTGGATCCGAGGGAAAAAGCAGACTGGTCTTGCGCGCCTGCTCGATCGCCGGCTGGATTCGTCCGTCGTCCCACAACGCTCTGGCAAGCCAGGTATGCGCCTGCTTATTGCCTGGTTCCAGTCGCACTGCTTCTGTGAGTTGTGGAATAGCGAGAGCCGTCTGTCTCTGCTTTTCGTAGTCGATACCCAGGTAGAGGCTGACGCCGGGCAATCCGCGTTTCAACTTCTCGGCCTTGGCCAGGGTTCGCGCTGATTCCGCAAATTTTCCCTGCGCGTTGTAGACCAGCCCCAGGCTTGCGTAGACTTCGGCAACTTCGGGATGCAGACGGATGACTGCCAGGTACTCGGTGGCCGCGAGATCGAGGTTGCCTGCGTCCTGTGCCTGGTGGGCGGCAGCGAAGTGTTGCGCTGCTTCAGCGTCGGCATCCTGACCCCAGAGCGTGGTCCCATGAAGCAGGGTAGAGAAGGCCCAAAGAGCGGTGTACCCGATGACCAAAAAACGATGGCTGCTGCAACTCAGCATGAACCTGCCTGCCGACGACGGTCGAAAAGAATAAGGGGGGACCGCTCAGCGCGCTCCCCCTTTGGTGTTGCCAATCTATATATCATACTTCGCGATGGGGAAGGCCGCAGGTTGCCGGCCCTGCCGCATCGCGTTTATATCAAAACGTTATTCGGAAGTTAGCCTGTAATGTTCGAGCCGACGAGACGATGCCCGACTGGTTATTGTTGGTTTCCGCGTTAGGACCGGTACCGCATTGGAACTGCCCGAAGGCTGGATCGCCTACGTGATAATCCATGCAACCAAAGCTGTGCCGGTTGAATATGTTGAAGGCGTCGAATCGGAAGAGGAAGTTGACCCGCTCCGTAAACAACGGGATTCGTTTGGAAGCTTGCAAGTCTTCTTCCTTGTGGGTGAAGTTGCGTACATTGCCCAGCGTCTTGGGAGCGTCTCCAAAAGTATAGTTCGGCGCCTGGGTGAAAGCAGCAGGGTTGAGCTTTCTGTCCGTTCCAAATCTGTACTTTCCGAGTTTGCCAAAGAAAGCACTGGGATTCATCCCTGAAACCACATTGGGTCGTGCGTTGCCGCCGGTTGCCTGGCCCGCAAACGTACCTGCGGTCCAATTGTTTTCTTGCACGAAGAGCGGGAAGCCGGTGGCGTAGGAATCCACGCCGCCTAACGTCCAGCCGCCGATCGCCGCATCGGTCAATTTGTTGACATTGCCCCCCCACTTCTTTCCTTTTCCGAAGGGAAGCTCATAGGTGTAAGCAATTTTGAACTGCTGCGGTTGATCGAATTCGCTGTATGTTTTTTCCCTCTTGGGATCATAGGGATCAAACATTCCCCCGACGCCGCCATTCCAGGCTTCCTGCGGGGCATAGTCTGAATCCGCATCGGTGAGATTTTTCGCCCAGGTGTAATTGCTTAACACAGTTAATCCGGAGCCGTAGCGCTTGGTTACCTGTATCTGTAGAGCTTCGTAGCTGTAGTTGCCCCACGGATTGGCGCTGAACGAGGTGTCCAGGTCTTCGGTCTGGTACTGAGGGAACGGCCGGAGAGCCTGGGCAACTGTAGCACCAGAGCCAAAGTCGTTGAGGAAGTTGGTGTAAGGGATCTTGACCTGCGGCAGCCCCGCGCATGAAGGGCTGCTCGCTTGGGCTGTTACCTGAACCGCCAGGCAGTTGCCGTATACCAGGGCCGACGCGGGAGCTACGTTCGGATCCTTCAGAAGTGCCTGCAAATGAGATCCATGGCTTCCGACGTAGGCCATATCCACCAACCACTGACCTGGCAGCTCGCGCTGGAGATCGAGTGTCCAGTTATGTATCGCGCCGGGGCGTGCGAGCCTGCTGGGCAGCATCACCGGCCCACCACTTGCCGCACCACCGCCGCCACCGTTACCGTTCAGAGCAGTTGGGGTGATCGTTGGCGGTATGGACCCAGGATAACTAGTCACGGAACTGGGGATGACCGCCGGTGTCTGTTGATTGACCGGGGTAGGCCACTTATAGCCGACTGCGAAGAAACCCAAACTGTCGGTATTTGCGAAGTTGGATATCTTCACCGGGGTGTAGTAGAGGCCGTAAGCAGCGCGCAAGACAGTCTGCGCGGAGAGCTGGTAAGCCAGGCCGACACGGGGTCCCCACGATCCCCAATATTGGTTCATCGGGGAGCATCTGCCGTCTCTGCCCGGACCTGTTCCTTGAAATTCATAAGCGCCGGGTAGTCCGTCCGCTCCCGGATTTGGGAGGGTCGGATTCACCTGAGAGGTCCTGCACTTTTCCTCGAAGACGGGCTGCGGTATCTCGTAGCGCAGCCCGAGGTTCATCGTGAGCTTCGGTGTGGCTTTCCAATCATCCTGGGCGTAGAAGCCCCAACCGTGGACGCGCATGGCGGCGTTTTGACCGCCGCCAACGTTCCCGGTGTATGCTGCGCCGAGAAAGAAGGAGGCCGCGCCTGACCCGGAGTTCGAATCGATGGGGCTGCCGTTGGGCAGGTTGCCGGCGGAGGTCAAAGCGTTTGTGAAGCCGAACTGCGGAGCGGCATTGCTGTTGTAAGTAGCATTAAAGCCCTGCCGTCTATATACGCCGCCAAATTTCCAGTTGTGCCTCCCTTTCACCCATGACACTGAGTCGTCATATTGAAAGCTATTGTCTTTGAAGAAGCTGTTGTCTCCTGGAGGTGTGGGCATGTTGGCGTTGGTGGCGGGGATGTACTGAATGCCGTTATTCGGAATGAGGATGTCCTGGTAGTAGCCGTGAAAATCGATCTTATCTGCCCATGAGCCAACCCCGCCTTCACCCTGCTCGATACGGAACCGGCGGGTATAACCTGCATTGAAGTGGTTTAAAAGCGTCGGCGTGATGGCATAGTCTTCACCGATGCGCACATAGTGGGTGGTTGTGCTGCCAAAGCTCTGGTCGTAAAGCCCCTTCGGCCCGTATGAATAAATGTTGATAATCGGCAGGTTGGCTTGCGCATAGCTGCCGAAGAGCTTGTGCTTTTGACCGATATTCTGGTCGATCCGGGTGGAGTAGAGATCATTGTTGATGGGTGCCAGTAGCGTATAAGACAGATTCTGGAAGGCCTGGTTGGGATTCGTGGCCACAGGCAGATAAGGAATGAATGCCTTGGCGTACGGGTCGAGCCTCGACAGCGGAATCTGGTTATTGGGGAACGGCTTGGCAAGTTTTGCCCAGGTTTGCTCCGGAACAGGTCGTGTAATCGTAAATTTTCTGTCCCGGGTAGCTGACGCCGTTGATGGTCTGCGGGTTCAGAACCTGCGAAAAGTCACCATTCCACATGGCAGGTGTTGCCGTTGACGTAAGGTTCGGGCCACCGGACTTGAAGCGAAAGCCTTCATAGCTGAAAAACCAGAAGCTCTTTCCTCGGCCGTCATAGATTTTCGGGATAAATACCGGGCCCCCGCCAAATCCGCCAAAGTCGTTTTGCGTATCGTTCTGCTTGCCCAGTCCGGTGTGGTTGTTTTGCCAGCTGTTCGCGTCAAATACCTTATTCTTCATTAGGTCATAAATGGCGCCGTGGAAATCATTGGTTCCCGACTTGGAGGCGACGTTGACGAAGCCGCCACCGGTACGTCCGAATTCCGCCGCGAAGGTGCTGGTTTGTACTTTGAACTCAGAGACCGCGTCGACGCTGATGCCGAAGTTCCACTGGTAGTTCGGGGAAGCCAGCTGGATCGACGACACCGTCCAGGACCACGTCCGCGCTGCCCGTTCCCGCGCCGTTGAGCTTGAAGCTAGCCTGCGATTGGGCGTTGCCCGTTGCATCTCCCTGAAAGCCCGGCGTCAGCGTCATGAATTGCAGCGGGCTGCGAACGACACCGCTGAAGTTCAAAGGCAACTGCGCCACCAGGGCGCTTGGGACGGTGGTCCCTACATCGGAGCTCTCTGTCTGGATCTGTTGGGCGTTCGCCGTCACGGTGACCGATTGCGACGTCTGGCCTACCTGGAGGGCGATGTCGAGTGTGCTCATCGTGCCGATCGAAACCGTGATGCCTTCCTGAACGGCTTCCTTGAAGCCTGGCGCAGCCACAGAGACTTTGTAGGTGCCGACTGGCAACTGGGGATAGAGGAAGCGACCGTCACCGTTGGTAGCTACCGGATAAGTAGTGTTGGTGTCGGTATTAGTGATCGTGACAGTGGCATTAGGAACAACCGCGCCCGCCGGGTCGTGAACCGTCCCCACCATGGATCCGCCGCCGGCCTGCGCCCACATCGCTGTAGACGTTGCTAAAATTACCGCGAACACTGGCAATAAATGCTGTAGAGCCTTCTTCAATTTATTGGTCTTGATCACAGATCTTCTCCTCAAGTTACAACTCTGTTGGTCCGTCTAAGTACTGTGGATGGGCCTGACGATGGCCTCTCTATGTCGGCTGCACATCGTGTAAATCATTAGTTCCGTATAGAACTAATTACGTACGCAGATTGCTCGGCATTAGTGCGCGGTAATGTCATATAGTTGGCGTCAGACGAGTGTCAAGAACTATTTCTAAAACCAGTTCCGTATTGAACTCTTGTAACCGGGGCTGTGACGCAACCACTCACTAAGGCCTTAGCCTCTAGGCTGATTTGTGGTGTTGACTGCCAGGATAGGTGGCTCCCACGTACTATCCAGGAGGCGAGATTCGTGCCCAGCGCGTAGTGTCCAGATTTGGGCAACTTCTTCCCGGAAGCAGACTTTAGAAACCGCCATTGTCTTTAGAAACCGCCATTGCTCTATAACAACCCTTTCCTTTTTGTCATCCCGAGCAAGCGACTTGCCTGTGGCAAGCCACAGGCAAGTTAAGAGAGGAATGAACTGGGAGACATCGGGTCCCTTCGACACACGAGTGCCCTCTCCCTTGGCAACAGCCCTCTCCCTTTCAACAACCCTCTCCTATTTGTCATTCCGAGCGAAGCGAGGAACCTGCGGTGCGCCTCGATCCCTCCCCGATTCCCAAGGGCAAACATACCGCCAATTCAAACCGAGCCTATTTGTCCCCCGACACCACTGTTTCTATCTCCGGACACATTTTGTTCATTAGGAGCGAACCCGGATTTCCTACCTCACCGCTTTCACCGGCAACTACTTATGTGGTTCTCCTTAAAGAGAACCACATGCAGTTGACCGAAGCCGCAACTCTCGAGAGGAAATCCGGGGGAAGCCGAGGGATCTGCAGTTCTGCGGACGTCTCGTGGAAATGTTTTCGACCGGAGCTAAGCTGGACAGGAACGTGACCTCGCGTCCCCTGGCTCTTACGAGGCGGATCCGTCGGGATTGGGCAACAGCAAATCCCGGACACGAACGGCTAGTTCGTGGGTTGCCTCGAGGAACTGACGCAGCGTACGGACACTAGGTCCGTAGGTGTCAAATTCCGCCAGAGAGAGCCCATCTTCGTTGTAAGCGCGCCGGAAGTCAGGGAACTTGCACAACAGCTCGGCGACAATTTCCGGATCTACCGGATTTTCAATCCGTGAGGAGACACGGACATCGCTTCCGTTGAAGCGAACCTGCCATTTGTAGGGGGGCGAAATCACCACATCGCCACCTACCAGTTCACTCCACTGCATGTGATTGCGGAATGCCGCGGAAAGCAGGCGGACACGATAACCCCGTTCTTTGAAGATCGTGTAAGCCTTCTTGAATACCGCGACCCCAGCCCATTCCAGGTAACCGGGCTCGAGGATAATATCCTGCTTCTCGGCGACTACCTTCAGCCAATCGTCCAGCCTGCCAGCCATGATGGTGCAAACCGGACCCATCCGGGATATGTCCAGACCTTCCTTTTGCCGCCGGTTGAAGCCACGCTCCATGGCCTCGGCCACGGCAATACATTGGGGCAGCGCAAAGGAAACCGTCGCATTGATGCTGATGCCGTGGTACGTCGCCTCCTCGATTGCGGTGATCCCTGCCTCGGTCGCGGGAATTTTGACGATCATGTTCGGCGCCAGGGCATTGAAGTGCAGCGCCTGCTGCAGCAGGGCGCCGGCACTGCGATAGTAGTGCGGATCGGTCTGGATCGAGAGCCGGCCGTTTCTGCCCTGGTGCTGAGCGAAAATCGGCAGTAGCAATTCGGACCGCTTAGCGGAAATCTCTTCCACCAGTTTCCAACCAACCTCTTCTTCCGTTGCGGTGGGGAGTTCTTTGGCGATGGCCCGGATGCGATCGTTCCAGAGATGCGCCTCTTTTTTAAGAGCGTCAAGCACGATGACCGGGTTGCAGGTAGCACCCACCGCGCCATGCTCAATCGAATAGGTCAACTCAGATAGGGTCGCCGAGTCGTTCCACAGGCAGGTGGGCGTCGTCTGCGTCATCTCGTACAAAGGGCTCTTGTAGGCGACCGGGTTTTCCAGGGTCTTACTCATGCTCTCCTCGCTATTTCTCCGGATACATCAATACTTTAATCGCCTTCTTCTCGTCGCATAGGCGAAAAGCGGTTTGCCAGTCGGATATGGGAAGCCTGGTGGAGATCAGATCGTTCAAACGAATACGGCCCTCAGCATAGATCTTCATCATGCGCTCCCAGGTACGGGCGGTATAACAGACGGAGCCGGACATCGTCAGCTGCTTGTAAAAGATCAGATCGATCGGGAATTGGATATCTTGTCCGCAGATAGCGACCTGCGTGTAGCGTCCCATGGGACGGAGGGATTCCAGGCATCCGCGAACCGAACTGGGATGCCCGGCACATTCGAAGGCCACATCCACGCCCACTCCGCTGGTGTGTTCCTGAATCGCCTCGTTGAGGCTGACTTCGCCGATGTTGATTACCGCCGCCGCGCCAATGCGGAGCGCCGCGTTCAAGCGTTCCATGTCCCCCGGAGCACCAGCGACGATGGTTCGTATACCTTCCGCAACCAGCAGTTTGAGGCAGAGCAGCCCCATAGGCCCGGGCCCGGAAACGAGTGCCGTGTCTCCGATGCGCACATTCGTGATTTCGGTGACTGCCTGCACTACCGCCGCGAACGGTTCGCTCATCGCGGCTTCATCGAGAGAAAAGTTTTCAGGAATGCGGTACAGCTGATCGGGCCGCATGACCACGTAGCGGGTAAATGCGCCATTGACCCCATGGCCCATGCCCCGGCGATTGGAGCAAAAGATGAAGTATCCAGAGAGGCAGTACTCGCATTGACCGCACGTAACCGCGGTGGCGCCCAGGCCTGTAACTCGTTCTCCCAGAGCGGCGTGGTGGTTGACGTTCCGCCCCACCTCAACCACAGTGCCGGAAAACTCATGCCCCAGAATGACGGGGGGATAATTGCGAAACGTATCGTGAAGAACGTGGATATCCGTGCCGCAAATTCCACAATAAGCGATCTCCAGCTTTACCTGCTCGTCGCCGCAGCGAGGTTCTTCCACTTCGCGTATATCGACGTTCCCTTCGCCACTCGCGTACTTGACCAGAGCTTTCATGTTGGCGGGTCCTTAACCGCTATGAGCTAAATGCGTGCAACTTATCACCGCTTTAACCGTAGGATGTAGACGCGAGCGGGGCTATCGCAGGTTTCAGAGAGTAGCAAGGGCCTCAAAGCTCACCAGACTCCGTGTTAGGCGAATCATCATCCAGAGTTCCTGTTGGAACTCCTTCATAGTTAGTATCTTGTCGCAATATAAGGCCGAGCCCGTCGAATTAGCAAGACTGGCTCCGGTAACCAAGGTGGACTTTACTCGATGGCCGAGATAGGGGCACGCGCACGCTTTACCGCTTAACCGTCTGTTTTCACTGACTGTTTCAACGGGGAAGTGTGTAGTACTCATAATGGTACTGCCAAGTCAACTGGCTTCCGGGTTCGACAGATATGTCGATAAAAGGCTCCATCGCGATGACTGAGCGAATGGACCAGAGCGCCATCTTCGCCACCGGACGATCCGCGGTGATCAACATCCCCGCCTTGACCGTCGAGTTTTCGATGCGAACTTTGTAGTCTTCCGGGCTGTTTCCAAAGCCCTTGATGGACGTGTAAACGCGGTCCTCACCTTGGAGAGTTTTGAGGTACACAATTTGATTCTTACGGGTTTCCGCGAGATCTTTTTGGACTGGAGGATCGCTTGCGACAGTGAATGGCAGGGTTATGGTGAAACCTGCACCGGTCGGCTGTTTATCCAATACCAGGAAGTTATGATCGTAAACGCTGGTGTGGATTGCGTGCGTACCTACATTCTTCAGACTATGCTCGATCAACATCTGCGGCTGGCCGGCGACGAGGCTTAACTTCTTGTGATAGACGTAGCCATAGCCTGAAGACGCGTCGTGCAGCTCCTGGATAAATTCCACCGCGTCGTTGCTTTTCTTGACGCTCCACTTACCCCCGTTCACGATTTCATAGAGCCGGTAAGCGCTGTAATGTGCTTCGTCAGGCTTGCGCAGTATGCCCACACCGATTTTGAGAAACGTTCCCCCGGGCTTGGCCTCGTCGTATCCCAGCACGGTGAACTCCTCCACTGGGCCGGTGATCGCGCTGCAGGGGCCGGCGACAATGTCAGCTCCGCGATAAACGAAGTCAGGGACGGTGGGATCCGTTTGCGTGAACCATGGGCCATAGTAGCTGTGCCCCGCGTATTGCAGATCTCCCACCACGCCTGACCAGTCGAACCTGGTGCCGCGGTAGAAACCACTGGTTGCATCCGGCAGGTAAAGTTTTACCCGCATTACCGAATTTGCGATCTCCGCATGCGGAGCAGCAGGGCTTGCTTCTGCCAGTGCGGGCAATGCTGTGAGTAGGGACATGATGGTATAGGCGATCGCTTTCATGGGATCAGTGATGCTCTGCAGGTGTGGGCATGCTGGCGGGTGGAGACAACGTCGGCGCGCCCGGCGCTACATCTCCCGTTGCGGCCCACTCCACGCTGCGGTCGAACGCATCCATAAAGCCGGGTTGACTCATGGCCAGAAGATCGTGACCGAGAACCATCATCACCACGCGGCCCTGGCCATAAGGAACAGTCCAGATGACGGGCTCTACCTTGCCCGTCCCACCCTTTACGTTGGGATCATCGAAGGCAGTGGCCAGCACATGAACGTTAGGTTTCAGGTCTATCTTGTGATAGAGCTCATCGTTGGCTACAAATGTCGGCGGTAAGCCGCGGCTGATGGGGTGATCTTTATCGACCCAGTCCACGGCAAATACGTGGCGCGTCGCGTGACCGATATTGTCGAGTTTCCAGGTCATTCCGATCATGTCAGCGAACGCAGCCCACGGTTCCCCTTCCAGGCGCCGAGGCTCCGTCGCGCTTCCTCCGGCCTGACCGAAGAAGGGACCGTAGGTGATCCCGTGGACTCCGACCATTCCTTTGCCTGAGTGAATAAAATCTTCGACCGCCTTTTCTGTGACTTCGGGCCACCGAGGGCCATAGTAGTAATCTACCAGCACGTCGTAATTGGCCAGTGTGGCCGAGGTGATGCCGGCTACCTCTTCCTCCAGCTTCGCGTCGAAACGCCCGGTGTTGTTCAGGATCCCCTGCATGAACGGGGCCGTCCCTTGCCAGGGGTGAGACCAATCCGAGCTGCCGGTCAGAATCAGCACGCGGATCTTGTGAGCAGGCGCCGCTGTGGGCGCTTGCGCGAGAGATGGCCGTGCAGCCAGGGTGAAGAGAGCTAAGCAGCACACGATCAGTAGTTTTTTCATTTCGTACCTCTTAAGGATTGCCTGGGAAAGGGCGAGGTGTGATGTCGGCATCCGTGAGCCCCAGGGCCCACTTGATGGCTCCAATGTACATTTGCTGGATGCGCGCATCATCCAGCGTTGCTTCCAGATGGCCGAAGGTTGAGTACCATACGCGGCCCTTGCCGTACTTCTTGCACCACACGATGGGATAGTCTCCATCGGTGCGCAAGTCGGCGAGCTTCTTGAGATTGGCTTGAAACTGTTCTGGCGACGGGTGGCGGTTTGGATTCGGCTCGGACTGCAACGAAGCAAATACTTCGGGAAATTTCTTCGGATTCATTCGCATGATCACGTGATCGACATCGCGTGAATAATTAGGGCCCACGATGGTGTATTGATCGCGGAACGTGAATTCCTTCGGGAACCCCTGTACTCCGGGGAAATTGGGATCTTCAACCACAATGTGCATATCCGCGGAAGGGAACTCACCCACCAGGTTTCCCCCGATCATTTCGGCGTATTCGGGCCAGAGAAGAAGATGTCCTCCATTGCCCGCGTGTCCGGCGATGAAACCCTTGCCGTCCTCGTGGACAAAAGACAGCAGGTCGGCCTTCTGCTGATCGGTAATGTTCCAGGGGCCCTCGCCCATAAAGAAAACGGCGTCGAAGTTGTTCAGGTTTCTTACGTTGTAGCCGGCGATCGGTTGCTTGGTGAGCAGATGCATGTCGGTGCGGATCACCGTGATCCAGGCACCGGACTCACGCCCTAGCCGCTCGACCGTGGCCAGAGTATGCGAGGCCGAGTCGTGATGATAGCCCGGTGAGGCGTACCATTCCTGCGGATCGGCGATGGCCAGAATTCTCTTTTTCCCTGGCCAGGGATCGTCCGGCGGCCGGGCGGGGGCCGAATCCTGTGCCAACAATTGCGGAGCAGGGCGGTTGGCCTGTGCGGCATACAGCGCTGGAGCAGAGATTGCTCCCGAGGCCGCCGCCAATCCTTTTAGAAAATCACGTCGCTCCATACTCCTCCTCAATTTCTCTCTGCGGTTTCCTTTTTGGTCTGTGGTTCAGTGTCGCCATAAAGACGTACCTCAGGCTCTAAAGAGGGTGTGTGAGAACTTCGTTTCAGTCCCGCAGGGACGGCTAATGGCCTTTTGCGATCTTCTTATCCTCAGATTCGGGCACTGCGAAGGCGAACCATTGGTCGTTGGCGGCGACCAGCAGATACTGCCGGCCATAAAGCTCGTAAGTCATGGGAGCATTGGTTACAAACTGGCCCAGGTCGACGTGCCAAAGAGTCTTGCCTGTGGCCGGATCCATGGCCAGAAAGTTTCCGAACGAATCTCCTCCAAACAACAGACCGCCGGCGGTCGACAATAAGCCGGAAATCAGGACTCCGCTCTTATCGCCCAATTCGTGGCTCCAGACTACTTTTCCGGTTTTGTAATCAATGGCCATGGTTACGTAATCCGGGGGAGAACGAAAGCGGCCATAACCCGAAGTGGTGAAGTAAGCCCAGGTGCGAGCCGCATTGACGTAGATAAGACCCTGCTGGGGATCATAGGAGGGCGACCACCAATTCGTGGCCCCAATCGGATACGGAGAAACCAGCGCTCCCGGAGGGTTGGCGTCCTTGGTGTAGTCCGGAATAGGCCGGCCTTCCGCGTCGATACCTTTCGCCCAGTTGGTTTCGGGCATGTACTTCGTCGTTAGTAAGTGCTCCCCGGTGGTCCGGTCGAGAAGAAAGAAATAGCCATTGCGCGAAACCTGCGCCAATAGCTTTCGTTGCTTGCCCTTGAACTCTCCATCGAAAATGATGGGGGTTTGGCCGGCATCGTAGTCGTGTGTATCGTGCGGAGTCACCTGGTAGGCCCATACCAGCTTTCCGGTATCCGGGTTCAGGGCCACGATGGATGCCGTGTATAAGCTGTCTCCTTCAGGCGTTGGGTGCGGCGCACGGTCCATGGGAACACCGTTGCCGGTTCCCAGATAGTAGAGATTCAGTTCGGGGTCATACGTGCCGGTCAACCAGGGAAAACCGCCGCCTTTCGCCATGGTGGCGTTATCGACCCAGGTTTCTGAGCCGGGCGCACCTGGATCGGGATCTACCCACCATTTCCATTGCAGCTTGCCGGTCTCAGGATCGCGCGATTCCAGCCACGCGCGAATGTTGTCGTTGTTGCCCGGCCCGACGATGACGTGATTGCCAATGATCAGCGGCGAGGTGGCGGAAAAGAAATCCTGCTTTACGTCTGCGACCTGGACTCGCCACCGCTCGCTCCCATCCTTGGCATTCAAGGAGACCAGGTAGTTGTCAGGAGACATGAAGTATAGCCAGCTGCCATACATGCCCACGCCCCGGTTGGCTACGTGGATGGCCCGGTTGTTCGGCCACGCATAGTGCCACAGCTCGCGGCCGGTGAGCGCATCCATGGCCCAGACATTGTCGGTGATGGTGAAATACAACACCCCGTCGACCAGCAGCGGAGTGGCCTTGATCCTTCGCCCTTCGCTTGCCTGTTGTGCATAGGACTCGCTGCCAAAATCCACATGGTGCGTCCACACCAATCCAAGCGAAGCGACGTTGGAAGCGTTGATTTGGGAGAGGGTACTGTAGCGGCGTCCGGAATAATCACCATTATAGGTAGGCCAGGTATCTGTCGGTGGACGGTGGAATGCTTCCGGATCCAACGTCTGCGCACGGAGACAGAGGGGCAGCAACAGGAGCGGAGCCATACATAAGATCGGCCGGTACTTCATTTCAGTGTCACCAGGTACGCCAGTAGGTCGTGAATGTCTTTGTCGGTGTAAATGGGTAGCATTGCCTTATGTGCGGCGAGCGGGTCGACCACGTCTACTGATTTTGTCCGGTCTCGGGGCCAGGTGTGATAAACGCCCGCGGTGTCCACGAGAGACACGGTGAACTCGTCAAGATACTCGAGCTTGCCCTTCACGGTTTGGCCGGAGGGCAGCACCACCGTCACCTCCGAGGGTTTCGCCGGCGGTGTCAGAAATAATGTCGTCAGCGCGAGCGGCTGCTCTTTCGATCCGATATGCGCCAGGTCGCCGGTGGCCGAATGACAGGTGCTGCATTTTCCCGCGCCATTGAAATAAGCGAGCCCGGCTTTGGGATCACCGACCAGCAACGCGGTCTCGGGGAGCCTTTTGCCGCGAACCTGTTGGATACGGGCATGCAGAAACGCGGCGATGTCCTGCACTTGCTGCGGCCCCAGAGAGGGAAACGCAGGCATACCGAGCGTGGGCCGTCCCTGCTTCAGGAAAGGCCCAAGAGTGTTCCCGCCGTGGTCCTGAAAGACCAGTGGGCTGCGTAGCAGATTAGGCGCTTGTTCCGTTCCCGTGGCTTGCGATCCGTGACAGAACGAACAGCTGGAAGAGAAAATGCCCTGGCCTCGGTCGGCGGCGGCCTTATCATCCGGTGTTGCCGGGGTGGCTGCGGCGGCTTGAGCGGTTGCAGCTACCAGTGGCGCCGTCGAAAAAATTCCAAGACACGCGAAGGTTAGCGCGGTAATGAGCTTTGATCTCTTCTTCATGGACCAACCTCGGCAACTTATCCGATTTAACTCTGACTTATCAGAGCTGCGGGCGACCGAGATAGCACTCTCCCTCTTGATAGTTTGCCAACGGTAAGTAAGAAAGCATCATGCTCAGCTCTGGTTCCCATATGAACTAATTCCGCAGCTAAGCTGAAACGGACACTATACCCGGTGTTTGCGCGCTGTCAAGAGTTCGGCCCATTCAAGACAAAAGCGCTTTGACAGACGGCCAAAGCTCGGTGTACTGTCGTGTCGCTAGCAGCTGACGAGAGGCAAAAGTTCATAAGGGAACCACTCGAGCGGGGGGATCATTTTGCTCGCGCGCTAAGTCCCTGAAGCTTGGAGACAGAACATGAAAGTCCCTTTTTACTTCTTCACCATTTTCCTTGGAATCATCCTTGCGGTCCACCTTTCCATGAACGGCAGAGTCGGCAGCGCGTTGGCTAACCCGCGCGTGGGCAATGCGCTCTTCTGGTGCATCGGTGCAGTGACGGCTGTTCTCATCGGCCTTTCGGGTTGGCACCAGGGTGCCCTGAGCGGACTGAAAGACGTTCATCCACTGTTGCTGACTGCCGGCGCTCTGGGTGCCTGCCTGGTATTCGCGATCGCCTGGTTGCTACCCCAGGTTGGAGCTCGAGCCATGTTCATTACGCTGATTGCAGGGCAAGTGCTCGGGGGCATGATTCTGTCTCACTTCGGCTGGCTCGGCTCCCCGGTGCAACGCATCTCCCCCGTCAATATATTGGGAGCCGCGGTCATGATATGCGGCGTGGTCCTCGCGACGTATGTCAAGGTGGTTGCCTAGTCGTGAAAAAGGTAAAACTGGGGAAGTCCCATCTTGAAGTGAGCGCGCTTGCCATGGGCAGCGACTTGATCGGAAGCAAGATCGATCGCGGCACGGCATTCAAGCTGTTCGATTTTTACAGCGAGAATGGCGGCACGTTCATTGATACGGCAAATATGTATGCGTGCTGGCTGCCCGGCTGCGTAGGTGGGGAGAGCGAGAGCACCATTGGCGCCTGGATGAAGGAACGCGGCAACCGGGACAAAATGGTCATTTCCTCCAAGATGGCCTTCGACTATCCGGGATGTGAAGGTGGGCTCAGCGGGGCTGAGATTCAGCGCGAATGCGAGAAGAGTCTGAAGCGGCTGGGGACCGACAGGATCGACTTGTACTATGCCCATCGCGACGATCGCGCGATCCCTCTCGAAGAAACCATGAAGGCCTTTGATGGCCTGGTGAAAGCCGGGAAAGTGCGTGCCATTGGCGCCAGCAATCTTGCTCCGTGGCGCATCGCAGAAGCGAATCTCGTCAGCCGGACGAACCATTGGACAGAGTATTCCGTGGTGGAGCAGAGGTATACCTATCTGCGTCCCCGTCACGGAGCCGATTTTGGGCCGCAGATATTTATCAGTGAAGGATTGAAGGATTATGCGCGGGTGCATGGGACCGCCTTGATCGGTTATTCGATCCTGCTGCAAGGGGCCTATACCCGCTCCGATCGTGAAGTGCCGACACAATTTGCGGGTCCGGATTCCGATGAGCGATTGGCCGCCATCAGGGCGGTGGCCAGCGAGGCCGGGTGCAGCCCTTCGCAGGCGATCATTGCCTGGATGCGGCAGAGTGAACCGGCGATCCTGCCCATCATCGCCGGCAGCAAGACGGAGCAACTGCGGGAGAATATCGCGGCCTTGGATATCACCCTCAGCAGCGATCAGATGCAGCGCCTCAACACTGCGGGCAATCCGAACGTGAAGCAGGGATGGATCCAGCCAACCTGAAGCGTCAAAACATTTCCAGGAGAGGTCCGTAGAACTGCAGATCCCTCCACGGCACGCCGGGACAGGTCGACTGCGCTCGGGATGACAAAAGGAAAGGGTGGTGGGAGGGAGAAGGCATTTGCTAAAGAAGAAGGCATTTGCTAAAGAAGAAGGCATTTGCTAAAGAAGAAGGCATTTGCTAAAGAAAAGGCATTTGCTAAAGAAAATGGCATCACTCCCTGCCCTAACGACCAACATCTCTCTCAGCAACGGCCCTTTCTCTGCCACCACCCTTTCCTTTTGTCATCCCGAGCGCAGCCGAGGGGATCTGCAGTTCTACGGACCTCCCGGTCAAGCGCCCCGACGAACAACATGACACAATAGAGTAAGCATGGTTTAGGTGCGGGAGGTGCCGCGCTATGAATACCTTAAAGACTGCTTTTCTGCTGACTGCTCTTACCCTCTTCCTGATGTTTATCGGCGCCTATTTCGGCGGCCGCAATGGCATGATCCTGGCTTTCTTTATCGCCGCCGGGATGAATTTTTTCAGCTATTTCTATTCCGACAAGATGGCGTTGTCGATGTATCGCGCTCAGCCCGTCACCCGCGAACAGCTACCCCGCGTGTACCAGATCGTAGAGCGCATATTGCCTCGCATGGCTCTCCCTATGCCGAGAATCTATGTCATTCCGACCGAGTCTCCCAACGCGTTTGCCACCGGGCGCAACCCTAAGCATGCCGCAGTTGCGGTGACCCAGGGTATTCTCGATCTCCTCAATGACGAAGAGCTGGAAGGTGTACTGGCTCACGAGCTGGGACATGTGAGGAACCGCGATATCCTCACCAGTTCGATCGCCGCGACGCTCGCCGGCGCGATCACGCTGCTGGCGCACTTTGGTGGCATGTTCGGCGGCGGCCGTGACGACCGCCGCGGATTCGGCGGCGGCGGCATTCTGATGATGTTCCTCGCCCCGCTTGCGGCTACCCTCATCCAGCTCGCCGTTTCCCGTTCGCGGGAATACGAGGCTGATGCTACCGGTGCCCACGTCACGGGAAATCCTTATGCCCTGGCCAGCGCCTTGCAAAAGCTCGACGCCTATTCCCGGCGCCTGCCCATGCCGGCTTCGCCGTCGACTGCCCATCTGTTTATCGTCGCGCCCTTGCTGAGCGGGGCCAGCCTGGGCAACCTCTTTTCTACCCATCCGCCGATGGCGAGCCGGATTGAGCGGCTCACCGGCCGGGCCCCCGTGTAGCATCGATACGCCACTATGAGAACCCTTTTTCACTCGCTGGTATATCTCGCGCTCGGCGTCTGGCTCGGCGCCCTGATCTTTTTTGGCGCGATTCTTGCTCCCATGGCGTTTAGTCAACTTCCGCCATTGTTTGGCGCTCAAGGGGTGCACGCCGCCGGCCTGATTGTCGGGGGATCGCTGGTCCGCCTTCATTGGATGGGCCTGTTCTGCGGAGTCGTCTTTCTGCTTGTGATGCTGGTGGGCCGCGCCCACTACCGCAGCATTATTCCGCAGTCGGTGCTGGTTCTGTTGATGATGGTCCTCACTGCGTATTCGCAATTCTCCATCATTCCGCGTATGGATACAGCACGCGACTCGATTGGCGGCAATGTGGACGCGGTGGCCGCCAATAACCCTGGGCGCCAGATCTTCGATAGTCTGCACCGGACCTCAACCCACGTGGAGGCCCTGGTCCTGTTGTGCGGCATCGCCGCCCTGGTGGCCACGGCTCACTGGTCCCGGCGGGAGATATAAGGACGATATACTGGGTCTATAGCGCCGCAAGGCCCGAATGCAGTAAAAAATCTCTGGCGCGTAAGCGCCGTTTGGCTGGACGGCGAGTCCCATGAAAACTGGCATCATTGGTCTGCCTCAAGTAGGTAAGACCTCCCTGTTCAAAATCCTCACCAAGGCGAAGGTGGAAACCCCCGCATACTCCAATCCGCGCGAGGCTCATCTCGGCGTGGCCAAAGTTCCCGATGACCGCCTGGACAAGCTCGCGGCGTTGTATAAGCCCAAAAAAATTGTCTATGCCACGGTGGAGTACGCCGACGTCGCGGCTGTCGGCCAGGAGGCCCTCAAGGAGAGCGCCTTTCTCACCCATCTGCGCGACAATGACGCGTTGATTCACGTGCTGTGCGCGTTTGAAGACGACTCCATTCCTCGCGTGGGCGGCATCGATCCCCTGCGCGATATCAAGAACGTCGACTTCGACCTCATCTTTTCCGACCTCACCCAGGTGGAAAAACGCCTGGAGCGCCTGGAAAAAGATCTCAAGAAAATGCGCACTTCTGAGCTCGAGAAGGAGCACGCTCTGCTTTTGCGCTGCAAGCAACAACTGGAGCAGGAGAAGCCTCTACGCGAGATGGAAATGTCGGCGGAGGAGAAGAAGCTGATCCGTGGCTTCATGTTCCTGTCGCAGAAACCCATGCTGTTCGTGTTGAATATCGCGGAGAGCCCCACCCTCGGCGCCGATCTGGAATCGGCGGTCGCACGCTACAAGCTGGAAGAGGTGGCCTCGCGGCCCAACGCGGGGGCCACTGCGATTTGCGGCAAGGTTGAGGCGGAACTCGCCGAAATGAGCGATGAGGAAGCGGCGGAGTTTCTATCGTCTTACGGATTGGTGGAGAGCGGTCTGCGCCGTCTGATCCGCAAGAGCTACGAGCTGCTGGGCCTGGTGGCCTTCTTCACCGTGGGTGAAGATGAGTGCCGTGCCTGGACCATCCCGGTCAATTCGCGCGCTCAGGAGGCGGCCGGAGCCATCCATTCGGATCTCGAAAAGCACTTCATTCGCGCGGAAACTATTCACTGGGATACTCTGCTCAGCGCAGGGTCTGAAGCCGCGGCGCGCTCTCAGGGAACGCTAAGGCTTGAGGGCAAGGAATACCGGGTTGAGGATGGGGATGTCATGCACATCCGGCATAGCGGCTAGTCTGTAAGACACCATGTCCAACTTTTCACTCTCGCTGGTGCTGGGCCTGGTAGCCGCGCTCGCCGATGTTTTGGGTGCGCTGATCCTGGTTCGCACCAGCTGGGAGAAACGGTACCTTCGGTACTTCGTCGCCCTGGGCGCAGGTTTCATGCTCGCCGCGGCGCTGCTGGAGATGATTCCTGAGAGCTTTCGTCTTTCTTTTCGCTGGACTCCGGCGTTGGTCTTAGGCGGCTACTGCCTCATCCACCTGCTGGAGCACACCATCACGCCGCATTTTCATTTCGGCGAAGAGAAGTGTGATGAAGAGCTGCTCTCGGTCTACACCAGCAATTCCGTGGTCGCCGGCCTGGCGGCTCATTCGCTATTCGATGGTGTAGCCATTGCTTCCGGTTTCGTGCTGTCGACCTGGCTGGGTTGGATCATCTTCATCGCCATCCTGCTGCACAAATTGCCCGAGGGCTTTACCGTTGCCTCGGTAATGCTGGCGAGCGGGCATAGCCGCAGCGCAGCGCTCACCTCGGCGGCGATCGTGGCCGCTGCGACCTTAGCCGGGGTCCTGGTGATCAATTTCTTTCCTGGATGGGTGCGGGCTGGATTACCCGTGGCGGCTGGTGTCGCCATCTACGTGACGGCTACGGACTTGGTGCCCGAAGTGAATCGAGAGCCCGGAATCCGCATGGCACTTGTCTTCTTTGCCGGCGTCGTGGCCTTCCTGATCTGCAAGATCCTGGCCGACGGAATTCTCCGTTAGACCTTTTGTTCCCGCAACGGATTAAAGTCCCGAAGGGACGGCTGAACTTAGCCCAGGACGCTAGTCCTGGGTAGAGCCCGAATCAGGACCATGCCTCGATTGACTTTTTCCAGCCGTCCCTGCGGGGACTGGTCGTCCTTTTAAATCCAGCCCAGGACTGGCGTCCTGGGCTAAGTTTAGCCAGACTTGTCCAAATTGAGATTTGAGAAACGGTCTCGGTCCAGCAACCATAGCCTATGGAACCGCCACCCTTTCCTTTGTCATCCCGAAGCGGAGCTGAGCGGATCTGCAGTTCCACGGACCTTTTCTGGAAACACGGACACCATGCTCAAGCAGAATTGTGGAGCGGTCACGCAGGTTCCTTACGCTGCCAGGCGGTCCCGCAAAGCTTTCACGCGGTCATGAGACATCACGATGTGCCTCTGCTGCCTTAGCAGGATCTCCCGTAGCGGCAGGGGGAAATCCTCGCTGGCGAGTGCTTCCTCATAAGCATGCTTGGCCTCGTCCTCACCCTTCTCAGCCGTAGCCAGCAATGCGTGGTCACCACCGCCTAGCCGGGCCTTCAGCTCACCCCAGGCGCGATGCACTTTACCCGCGGTCGAGCTGGCTACCTTCACATCCTTCACCCCGAAGTGGTGAAGCTCATTTTCCAGTTCAGCGGCAAATCCCGCGCGCGCCAGCGTCTCTTCCCGGAACAGCTTGCGTGCTTCCGGATCCTTCAGGTTCTTTTCCAGTTCGATAAACCCCTGGTGCCCGTCCCGCAGGGTCTCTATCAGCTCGCGTAGGTTTTTTTCTGTCTTTTCCAGATTTTCTGACATTGTTAACGTTCCCTCTCCCTCCTCAGATGTCTGTCTTTGAGAAGGGTTGTGCCATGTATAGTGTGGTGGTTGCACCCCTTGTAGGAAGGATTCACTGGGCTCACATGAAGATCATCGTCTTCGGCGCTACGGGAGGGACCGGCAAGCTGATTGTTACCCAGGCGCTGGCTAAGGGACACACCGTCACGGCTTTTGCCCGCAGCATCGAAGGGCTGCCGCAGGATCCGCACCTGCGTGTCATTCAGGGAGACATCTTCGATTTCGGCGCGGTCGTGGACGCCGTCCGCGGCCACCGTGCTGTCCTCTCCGCGCTGGGCGCCCGCAGCCGGAAAAAATCTGACGTGCTTGCCCGGGCCCTCCCCCACATCCTTGAGGGGATGCGCCAGGAGTACGTGAACCGGCTCATCGTCCTGGGCTCAGCGGGAAACCACCCGGATTGGGGCAAGTATCAGAACGCGCTCACCGTGACGGGACTATGGATCGCGAAGAAGACGGTGCTGAAACATCCTTTCGTCGATCAGGCTGCACAGGAACGTCTGATCGCCGCCAGCGACGTGGATTACACCATTGTCCGCGCTCCCCGGCTCATGGATGGCCCTCTCACCGGCACTTACCGCGTTCTGCCCGACGCGCTCCCACCCGGCGCGCTGCGCATCAACCGTGCCGATGTGGCCGACTTCATGCTGCTGCAACTCACCGATCCGCGCTTCCATCGCCAGGGCCCTTACATCGGGTCGGGAGGCGATTGAGGTTTAATGTCCCATGGCTTCGGCGGCCTGCTTCTTCCGCTTCGGTGGGCGGCGCATGATGAATGGCAAGGGAACGAGAATGGCCGCAACCACACTCAGCACCCAAAAGGCATTTTGATAGCTCAGCATCGATGACTGCCGCAGCAACTGCTGGTAGGCATACCCGGTGGCTCCAGCCTTAGCCTGGGCGGCGCTTTGTCCCGCAGCGATCAGGGCATTCCTTATCTGAGCCACAAAATTCTCGTAACCGACACTGCCAGGGATAAAGTTGGCAGACAACGCCGACTGGTGGGTCTGCTGGGTCCGGATGAGAAACGTCGTCAGCAGCGCTGTGCCCATGCTGCCGCCAAAGTTGCGGGCGAAGTTTGAGAAGCTGGAGATCTGGTTGTTCTTGCCCTGCGGCACGCCCACATAGTTGAGCGTACTGATCGGGATAAAGATGAACGACAATCCCAGCACCTGGAACACGCGCCACAGCACAATGTGGCCAAAGCTCACGTTCAAATCCAATCGCGTCATGTTGAACAGGGCGAGGGATGTTGCCAGGAACCCGATCGAAACCATGAGCCGGGCGTCCATCTGCGACACCAGCTTACCCGCCACAGGCATCATGAGCATCAACACCAGGGCCCCTGCGGAAAGCGCCATGCCTGCGCGCTCGGCGGTGTATCCCATCAACCCTTGAAGAAATTGCGGGATCAGAACCGTCGTACTAAATAGAACCGAACCCAGGATGAATTGGAAACCGACTGCCGTCCCGAAATTGCGATTCTTGAGCAGTTTCAAATCGACAATGGGATCGGGGTGTCTCCACTCCCACCATACGAAAAACGCGAGCGTGGCCATGGACAGCAGAAACGTAAGCGTAATGGTACGGTCACCGAACCAGTCTTTCTCTTGGCCTTTATCAAGCACGAACTCCAGGCAGCCAACGCCCACTGCTACCAGGCCCAAGCCCATTTTGTCGATGGGATTGGCTTTGGCTCTCTCTTTTACCAGGTAGGGTGGGTCTTCGACCATCCGGTTGCTGAGTAGTAAGGAAATGATGCCGATCGGCAGGTTGATGAAGAAGATCCAGTGCCAGTTGAAGTTGTCGGTGATCCAGCCGCCCAGCGTGGGTCCAATCGCCGGTGCAGCCACCACCGCCATGCCGTAAAGGGCGAAGGCCTGTCCTCTCTGTTCCACGGGAAATGTATCTGCCAAGATGGCTTGTTCGCTGGGGGCCAGCCCGCCGCCGCCGAGCCCTTGCAGAATGCGGGCCAGGATCAAAATCGGCAAGGTGGGGGAGAGGCCGCAAAGCAGCGAACAGACCGTAAACAGTGCCACGCATGTCATGTAGAAACGCTTGCGGCCAAAGCGATTCGAAAGCCACCCGGAGATAGGCAGAACGATGGCGCTCGACACCAGGTAGCTGGTCAGGACCCAGGTAGCTTCTTCCTGGCTGGCGCCCAACGTCCCGGCCATGTGCGGTAGGGCGACGTTAGCTATGGAGGTATCCAGCACCTCCATAAATGTCGCCAGGGTAACCGTGAGCGCAATCAACCATGGATTGTGCTTAGGATGCCAGCCTTCCACGGAAGAGTGGTGCACCGGCTTGGCGGCAGGCTTTCGCTGCGGCTGTACTGTCGCTGTGACCAATGCTTGTCCCGGAACCCACTGAAGTTGTTTTTTCGATTGTACGAAGCTTCAGGGTATTGGGATAGGCCACGGAAGCGGCAGAAAAGGACCCAGCACACATCCGGACTGTTTTTCAAAACCCCCACAAGGCCGTCATCCTGAGCGAAGCGCCTCGCAGATCTATCGCCTAACAGCGGTTTTCTAGCGCGTAGTCGAAGGACCCCGGCGATGATCGCTGGCCGATGCTCTTCCCAGCTTTCCGGCCACCAAAACCATGAGAGCCCTGGGAAATCCGGGGAAACCGAGCGATCTGCAGTGCTCTCGATCACAAACAGATCAGAACGAGCAACTCCCCTAGCTAGTCGACCTGCTGTTTGGCCTTATACCCGTCGCGCGTGATCACGTCATACTTCAACGGGTGGTGTTTTTCATCCTGCATCTTCAACGGCTGGCCTTCGTTATCCACCAGCTCCACCCTGATCTTCCGATAGCTGCCGTCCTGCTTGGCGTTGGTGGGGGTGTACGACAGTACGTATTGGTTGCGAATGGAATCATTGATCGAGTGAAAGATGTCGGGCATCTCGCCGGCGAAGCGAGGGAAATACGACTTGCCCCCCGTCATGCGCGCAAAGGTGGACATCTGGTTGTCGGCCTGCAAGTAGTCGATCTCCTTGGGGCCGAACATGCCGCTGCGGGCGTTGCCGGTGATCCTTGCCGCCTGGCCCGTCCCAACGCTGAAAATGGTCACATTGGGAGTCGCTTTAATTTTAGCCAGCACCTTGTCCAGATTGATCTTGCTGAAGGAATCGTAGCCTGACCCGATCAGGATGAGATACTTGCGACCTTCAATGCGGCTGAGCCTATCGAGCGTCGAATAAACCGCGTCGAACATGTCCGTTTCGCTAAAACCAGGTATGACCAACGTATTCAAGGATTCGTAGACCAGCCGTTTGTCCTGGGTAAAATCAGTCAGGATCTGAGTCTTAAGGTCATAAGTCACCACCGCGACATAGTCGTCCGGCTGCAATTGCTGAGCAAAGGCGTACGCGGCGTTCCGCATGTCGTAAACGAACCAATAGTTGGTGGACGCAAATTCGCAGAGCAGAACCGCTGTGATGGGCGCCTTGATGCGCTGAAAACCAATCACCTTTTGCGGTACTCCATCTTCATAGACGCGGAAGTTGGCCGGTTGCAGATTGGGCACAAAGTCATGCGTTTTCTGCAGGATGACGCCCACGTCCAGGGTTACTTCGGGAACATCGACGCGCAGCGAAAAATTCGCTAAACCAGGAGGATTCTTGACCTTCGGCTCGGGTGGCGGCGGGGGCACATCCGGCTTTTCTGCCTTCTTGGGGATGGCAATTGCGCCATTGTCGCCTCCCGGGCCCCCGGAGTCAGGCCCCGACTGGTCCGGCTGCTGCTGTTGTTGCTGGGGGGTATTCGCAGCCGGCGTGCTCGTTGACGATTGGCCCTCGGCGGAACGGACCCAGGTTGCAGCGGCCAGCAGCAGCGCCAGGGACGCGACGGATAGGTTTTGGCAGTTCCACTTCATCTAATTCCTCGTTTGCTACAAAATACAGGTTCGGCGCTAAGTAGGCCCTATGCTCCGACGATGGGAACGTCTAATCTGTAGACGTGTCTACCAGCCGTATATCAACCCATTTTTTTGTTTTAACCGCAGTTTTTGTCATTGCGGGAAGCCTGGTTGCCCAGGTTAACCCGGTTACTCCGCCTTCGTCTGCCAGCGCTGGAATTTATCCCCTATCCGACGTACACCGCGGCCTCCATGGCGTGGCCTACACAGTTTTTGAAGGCACCCAGCCGGAGGCCATGGATGTGGAAATACTCGGGGTCCTCAAAAATGTCCTTGGCCCCGATCAGGATATGATCCTGGCGCGCCTCCACGGCTCCAAACCAGAGTACACCGGAGTGGTCGCGGGCATGAGCGGAAGCCCGGTCTACATCGACGGGAAGTTGCTGGGCGCGCTTTCCTATAGGATCGGCCAGTTCAGTAAGGAGCCCATCGCTGGCATCACTCCCATCGCCGAGATGCTGGCGGTCAACGGCACCGCGGATCCTGAGGTCCTGCGCGCGGGGAGCGGCCCCATGTGGAAGCCCGACTCCTCCTCCAACCCGGTAACCGCCACCGGAGACCTCACAGACATCCATCCCATCGAAACTCCGCTTATCCTCTCCGGCTTCAGCCCGGAAGCCGTCAAGTTTTTCCAGGAGCACGTTTCGGTCATGGGGCTTACCCCCGTTGCCGGCCTCGGCGGCAGCGCTCCTGACGATGGCAAAGCGGACTCTCCTCCGCTGCTTCCCGGGTCGGCCGTGAGCGCCCTGCTCGTCCGCGGCGATCTGGAGATCGCTGCCACCTGTACTGTGACCTACGTGGATCCCCACCAGGTGCTGGCGTGCGGACACCCCATCACCCGCTATGGCAATGTCTCCATTCCCATGACCAAGGCGGACGTTGTCGCCACGCTCGCCTCGCCCCTGAACTCCTTCAAAATCGTCAACACCACCAAGACCATCGGCGCCTTTACCGAAGATCGTTCCTCGGCGATCCGCGGGGTGCCGGGCGAAGCCGCCCGTATGATCCCCGTGGTCATTCATACCCACGGCGGCCTGCGCGACCGGACCTTGCATATGGAGGTCATTGACAACCCCGATATCACTCCCGGCGCGATCATGGTTTCGCTCTACGAATCTCTGCTTGAGACCAACAGCTACAGCGCAGAGCTTACCTATGAGCTGCGGGGCACGGTCGCCATCGATGGTTATCCGCTCCTGCATCTGGATTCGCTCATCGCACCTACCGAGCAGTTGCCCTCCGCATTGCGGGCGGCGCTTATGGTGGGCCAGCGCTTCCAGACCGTCTACGGCAATTCCGCTCGCGTGCGGAACATCCAGCGCATCGATCTGAACATCGATTCGCTTCCCGGCCGGCGCAGCATCCAGTTGGAGCGCGCGCAGGCGACCCAACCGGCCGCTCATCCCGGGGACACCGTCATGGTAGAGGCCACGCTGCGGCCCTATCGCGGAGAAACCAAGAATCTGCGCATTCCCATCCCGCTGCCCTTGACGTTAAATCCCGGACCGTTGCGGATCCTGCTCAGCGATGGGCCCACCCTCGATCGGCTGACCGCACCTTCTTCTTCGACCGAGGCTCCCCTGGAATTGAGCAGCATCATTCACCAGATGAACGCGGCGCATCAGGACGACCGCTTGTATGTAACCCTGCTGCTGCCCAATGCACAAGCGGTGGTCGACGGCCGAACCCTGGCGTCGATTCCCATCTCGATGGCCAACGTGCTGGAGCCGCTGCGCACCAATCGCGGCATCTCGCTCAACGGCGAATCGGTGGTACCCGTGACCTCCATCCCCGTGGAAGCCATGCTAAGTGGTATGCAGGTTGTGTCCGTAGAAATCGAATAAGGTAGACTTACGCGGGCCCTGGTTCCTAATTCCACTGCCAAGGGCAAACGCCTTTATGCCTCTCTTTCAAGGATTCGCGGCACATGCGGCCGGCGCTGAACTCCTGCCTTACAAATACGATCCTGGGGAAATCAAGCCGAATGAGGTGGAGATCGCTATCTCCCATTGCGGCATTTGCCGCAGCGATGTCCATATGGTCGACAACGACTGGAGCATTAGCCACTATCCCCTTATCCCCGGCCACGAGATTGTCGGGAAAGTCACGACCACCGGAAGCGCGGTGCTGGGACTGAACTCCGGCGACCGGGTGGGGGTAGGCTGGCAGGCCAACTCCTGTGGGCACTGTGAGTGGTGCCTGCAAGGGGAGGAAAATCTCTGTGCCGACAGTCAGGGTACCTGCGTTCATCGTCACGGCGGATACGCCGACCGGGTGCGGGTCCCCGCACGGTTCGTCGTGCCCATTCCCGACGGCCTGGACAGCGAGCGGGCTGCCCCACTCCTCTGTGGCGGCATCACTGTTTACACGCCGATTCGCAACCATGGTGTCAATCCCGCTTCACGCGTTGGGATTGTCGGCATTGGTGGGCTGGGCCACATGGCGGTGCAGTTTGCCCACGCGTTTGGAGCCGAAGTCACGGCGTTTTCCACTTCCCCGGCCAAAGAGGCTGATGCTCGCTCGTTGGGGGCGGACAACTTTGTCAATACGCGGGAAACCAAGACGCTCAAGAATCTTGCCGGACACTTTGACTTCATCCTCTCGACGATTGAGGCCGACCAGGACTGGAACGCGTATGTCTCGGCTTTGCGGCCGCACGGCAAACTGTGTTTCGTCGGGGTTCCGCCCGGCGTGCTGGGGCTCCCGGCCTTTCCCCTGGTTTCCGGGCAGAAGGTGGTCACGGGCAGTCCGCACGGGAGTCCGCTGATGATCCGTGAAATGCTGCGTGTGGCTGAGCGCCACAAAGTCCAGGCGATTACCGAGCGCTTTGCCATGTCCAAAGCAAACGACGCCATGAACAAAGTAAAGAAAAACAAGGTACGTTACCGGGCCGTGCTGGCGACCTAGATCCTTTAAAGAGCAAGTACAAAATTCAGTCCCGCAGGGACAGCTGACCTTCAGACTTGTTCAAATCAGATTTTTGAGTTGGCCAATTTGGTCAGCACAAGGACCATTCACTGGCCTTAAGAGGCGTAAGGAAGGTTATCGAAGGAAGCAGATGGCTTCAGCTGTACGGTAAATGGCCGGCGAGCTTTACAGCTTTAGCGACTGAGGATATGGTCTTCCTCCCTCTGTTCCACTTTTCCGCCGCCTCTTCAGCCCCTGCAGTCCCGCAGGGACGGCTGAACTTCAGACTTGTCCAAATTGAGATTTGAGAAACGGTCTCGGTCCAGCAACCATAGCCTATGGAACCGCCACCCTTTCCTTTGTCATCCCGAAGCGGAGCTGAGCGGATCTGCAGTTCCACGGACCTTTTCTGGAAACACGGACACCATGCTCAAGCAGAATTGTCATCTCGCCCGCCCCGGGGTGCCGTGGGATCTGCCGTTTTCCTTTAGTCCTCACTCAATCGCTAAACCCCTTGTAGTGCGCGTACTCGCGGTGCCCTGCGTTTATCAGGCAACTCTAAAACTCGCGCCATCTATGCAGCGCCGATCAAACAGGGCGACCTGATTTTGTTCCGCCGAATTCTCCTCAACGCAGTCAACAAGTTACATCGTCAAAAAGTCGATTCTTCCGCTAATTTGGACAGCTCTGGCTGAACTTAGCCCAGGACGCTAGTCCTGGGTACATCGTGCAACATGATTAAGTCCCGCAGGGACGGCTGAAATTTGTCCAGGATTGAATCGCGGCCTCTTTCCGGCCGTCCCTCTTAAAGGCCAAGGCCCCCTAAAGACTATTTTCGTAAAACATCGACATTTTTTGGCTCAAATCGGATCTAAACCACTATGACCCAAAACTTCTTGTTCGTTGCCGACCCCACTTAGTGCGCATAGTGCGCTTAGTGCGCACGTTTTTCCAAAACCGGGGCGCAGGGAACAGGACCTCGACTGTTGGGGTGCCCGTGCACCGAAAACGACGGGCGCAGCCCTGCATTTGTGGTGAGAAATGCAGCCTAGTAGACTCGGTTCAGAATGATGCCTCGCGTCGTAACAGCAAGTCTATTGGCTCTGGTTATTTATCCACATGTTGTTTTGGCCCAGGGAACCCGTCTCTGGGTTCAATCCCGCTACGAAGAATTTGAAAAGGGTCAACCGGAAAACATTGCGATTTCCAGCCGGGGATACCTGGAAGCCGGTCCCGAGCTGAAATCGGTCTTGCTGACGCCTTCTACTTATATCTGGGATGTCGCGTCGGACAGCCAGGGCAACGCCTATCTGGCCACCGGCTCGCCGGCAACCGTGCTCAAGGTCACGGCCGCGGGCGTTTCGACTAAATTGTTTTCGACCAAGGAACTCACCGTGCAGGCCGTCCGGGTGGGCCGGGATGGTTCGGTGTATGCCGCAACGGTGCCAGGAGGCAAGGTATATCGCATCAAGCCTGGTCAATCCGGCCTCGATGAGAGTACCGCCCAGGTGGTGTTTGACGCTGCAACCATAACCCCAAGCGCGACTTCAGCCAAGCCGGGTGATCAGGCTCACTACATCTGGGATCTGGCTTTTGATGCTCAGGGTATGTTGTACATCGCCACCGGTGGACCTGCCGCGATCTATCGCGTGGATGTGTCCTCAGCCACACCGCATCCAGAGCTCTTTTTCAAGAGCGACGAGCAACACATTCGCTGCCTCCTCTTCGAACCCAACGGAGATCTCATCGCGGGCAGCGATGGCGGCGGCCTGGTCTACCGCATTGGCAAGGATCGCAAAGGACTGGTGATTTTCGACACGCCCAAGCGTGAGGTGACGGCCCTGGCCGAATCCGCAGATGGCAGGTTGTACGTGGCCGCCGTGGGTGAGAAAACCAAGAGCACTTTGCCCCCATTGCCGGTGCAGGGAATTGCAGTGGCCACCGCCACCATCACCATCGTTACCCCCGGCTCGGTTCAGGCTTCCAGCAGCAATGGCCTTATTCCCGACGGTTCCGAAGTGGACGAAATCAGCCCCCAGGGAGCGCCGCGCAAGCTCTGGGCTACCCGCGATGATGTGATTTATGCTCTGCACTCCACCCCGGAGGGGCTTCTGGCTGCCACCGGCAATCGAGGCCGAATCTATCGAGTTCAGGAGGACGGCTCCTATTGGGACTTGGCTCACGCCGCAACCGGACAGGCAACCGCGTTTGCCGCTGCTCCGGATGGGCTCTACGTCGCTACCAGCAACACCGGCAGGCTGTACAAACTGTCAAATCAACCTGCCCCAGAGGCCACCTACTTGAGCGACGTGCTGGATTCAGGCGTATTTTCCCGGTTCGGACGGATGGAAGTGAACGCCGATGGCAGCGCGGGAAGTTACGAGATCTTCGCCCGCTCCGGCAACGTCGAAAATCCGGAACGAAACTGGAGTGAGTGGCGCAAGATCACGCCGAACACGGGTTCTTCCGGGGTCCCGTCCGCCCGGTTTGTGCAGTGGAAAGCAGTCCTCGCGCCGCGCTCTCGAATCGATTCTGTCGGCGTCAATTACCTGCCGGTGAACATTGCTCCGGTGGTGGATGAGGTTGCGGTCGAGCCGGGAGCGAGAGCTAACCCACCAGCCCAGCCGAGCGGCCAGCCGCAGCAGGTCACCATCAATCTGCCCTCCACGCAGAACGCTCTCAGCTACACCCAGGATTCCTCCACAGGGCCTTTATCCGGCGTCCGCGACCGCACAGCCGTTACCGTGCGCTGGTCAGCGCATGACGAGAATGGCGATGAGCTGGTTTTCGACGTGTACGTCCGCGGTGACGGGGAAAAGAACTGGCGCTTGCTCCGGTCACGCGTGAGCGAACGTTTCTATTCCTTCGATTCCATCCGCATTCCCGATGGCGGTTACCGCGTGCGCGTGGTGGCCAGTGATGCTCCCTCACACATCTTGGGTGATGCGCTTTCGGGTGACCGGGAGAGCGAGCACTTCATCATCGATACCACTCCACCGGTGCTGACCGGGCTACAGGGAAGTTTGCAGTCCGGCGTGCTCCATGGCAGCTTTGTAGCTACCGATGCCACCTCGCCCATTGCCCGCGCAGAGTATTCACTCGATGCCGGTCCATGGCAGTTTCTCGAGCCGGTGGGAAAGCTCTCTGACTCTTTGAGCGAGCATTACGACTTCAACATCCCCCTCGCGTCTGTCCCTGTGCGGTCCACTCCAGATGAGCCGCAAGGCTCCCCGCCGCCAATTACCGACCCGCAGGAGCATATTCTTACCGTTCGCGTTTACGACCGGTACGACAATGTGAGCGCGGCAAAGACCGTCCTCCGCTAGGCACGATGCGCTTCGAACTTTTTGTCGCCGTGCGCTACCTAAGGGCGAAGCGCCGCCAGGCCGTGGTGGGCGTGATCACCGTGATTTCCATCGCCGGTGTGGCGGCGGGTGTCGCATCGCTGATCATCGCCCTCGCCATTACCAACGGCATGCGCCGCGATTTGCAGGACCGGCTCCTGGGCTCCACGGCTCACGTGCAGTTGATGCGGGTTGCCAGTGATGGCATTCGCGACTGGCGCTCGCTGACTGCACGGCTGCAACAGCTACCCCACGTCAAGGCGGCTGCGCCAGGGCTGTACGAACAGGTCCTCATCTCGCGCGGTGCTCGTTCCAGCGGTGCGCTGATTGAGGGCATCATCCCGCAAGAGGAACGCCGCGTCAGCGATCTGCTGTCCAACGTGACCCTGGGCAGCGTTGCGCCGCTCAATCCGCAGCCAATGGGCAAATCGGATCAGGGCCCTCCGCCCATCGTGATCGGACACGACCTCGCGGACACCATCGATGCCAAAGTGGGTAGTACTGTATTGCTCACCAGCCCGCAAGGCGAGCTCACACCTCTTGGGCTCATTCCGAAATTCCAGTATTTTCGCGTCGCCGGCATCTTTCATACGGGCTTTTACCAGTACGACTCGAGCATGGCGTTCACCAGCTTGGCCGATGCGCAACGCCTCTTCGGTGAACCCGACGTCGTGTCGATCATTTCTTTCAAGGTGGACGATCTTAATCGCGCCGATCGGATCGGACGCGCCATCGAGCAGGCCGCGGGACCGGGGTTTCTGACCACCAACTGGATGGAACAGAATCGTCCCCTCTTCCGCGCGCTCCAGTTGGAACAGATCGTTACCTTCATCGTGATTGGCCTGATCGTGTGTGTCGCTGCCCTCAACATCCTCACCGCGCTGACCATGATGGTGATGGAAAAAACGCGAGACATCGCGGTCCTGATGTCGTTTGGCGTCAAACCGCGCCAGGTAAGGACCATATTTTTGCTCCAGGGTCTCCTCATCGGGGTCACCGGGACCTTTTTGGGCTTGATCGCCGGTTATGGCCTTTCCTGGCTCGGCGGCCACTACCACTTCATTCACCTCTCCGCCGAGGTGTACTCCATCGACTATCTTCCCTTCGCTGCCCGCTGGACGGACGGGCTGATTGTGGCTGCTGTCGCCCTTGCGGTGTCGCTTCTGGCTACTCTTTATCCGTCCAGCTCTGCCGCCAGGGTGCTGCCCGCTGAGGCTTTGCGATACGAGTGAAGCAGCGCCAGAATCGCAGATGGCATCTCCCGCATCCAAAACCTGTGGATATCTCGTCCGAGTAACCACCCGGGAGGAGTATCGAGCAAGGGTACTAATGTATTTCGAAGCAACCCGATCACAAACCCTCTTCCGTAGAGGGGTGAATTAGTGATACATGAAGATAGGTCGCGATTGTGATAAGCGACCTCAGAGGCAGAGGAATGGAACTGGGCGCCGCCGCAGACGATGTCACCGCAGGCCGCCCGGGGACGCTCGGCGGTCAGCCGGCCCCCGCGCTGCCTTCCCTTCTGGTGGACGTACGTGGATTGCGCAAAGCATACGGAAAGTTGATTCTTTTTGAGGCAATCAACTTTCGCGTGAGAGAACAGGAGATGCTGGCCATTGTGGGCCAGTCAGGGGCGGGCAAGAGCACCTTGCTGCACATACTCGGGGCGCTTGATACGGCATCCGAGGGTGAAGTATACTTTGGTACAACACTCTTGCGATCCTTAACCCCCGTTGAGGCAGCGGACTTTCGCAATCGCGAGATCGGCTACGTCTGGCAGTTTCATTACCTTCTGCCCGAGTTTACGGCCGCTGAAAACGTCGCGCTTCCCCTTCTGGCGCGAGGTAAGTCAAAAAAAGAGGCAATGCAGGAAGCCATTCACTGGCTCGACGAAGTCGGACTGGCAGACCGGTCCACTCATCGCGCAGGTCAGCTTTCCGGCGGGGAACAGCAGCGAGTCTCGATTGCGCGCGCGCTGGTCACCAAGCCCAAACTTTTGCTGGCCGATGAGCCTACAGGAGATCTGGATAACCAGACAGCGGAAGCCCTGTTCAGCCTGTTAGAAAGCCTGCACGCAAGCTATGGTCTTACCTCAATCCTGGTAACCCACAATATGCCCCTTGCCAGGCGTTGTGACCGGGTATTGCGGTTGGCCCATGGAAGAGTGGAGGAAGTGTCTTCGCAGGAGGTTTAAGCGGGACATGGTACGAACGGTTTACCCCAAAAGGGTGAGTCGTGACAGTGGCTGGATCGATATAAGATTGGTATGAGCTTCTATCCGCCCAGCCGAGTGGTTTTCCCGGAGCTAAGAGCCCCGGGAAGATGGAACAGGACGAAAGTTGCCGGTTGTGTCGAAAGGTGACGCCTTCGGGGACAACTTTTAAGGGGGAACATGTTCGAACGGTATACAGAAAAGGCGCGGCGCGTCATCTTCTTTGCACGGTATGAGGCCAGCCAGTTTGGTTCCCCATATATTGAGACAGAGCACTTGCTGCTTGGTCTCTTGCGTGAGGATAAGGCGCTGACAAATCGCTTTCTCCGCTCCCATGCTTCGGTTGAATCCATCCGGAAACAGATTGAAGGTCACACTACGATTCGGGAGAAGGTTTCCACTTCTGTCGATCTACCTTTGTCAAACGAATGCAAGCGGGTGCTGGCTTACGCGGCTGAGGAAGCAGAGCGTCTCTCGCACAAACATATCGGTACGGAACATTTATTGTTGGGACTGCTGCGTGAAGAGAAGTGCTTCGCGGCGGAGATATTGCACGAGCGTGGGCTGCGTCTGCTCGCCATTCGTGAAGAACTTGCGCGGGCTACGCAGGAGAAGGCTCCGCCTTCCCAGCGGAATCGAGAGTCCAGCCTGCTGGTGGAATTTTCCCGCGACCTGACCCAGGCCGCGATGGACAACCAACTCGATCCGCTGGTCGGCCGCGATCAGGAACTCGAGCGTGTCGTACAGATCCTGTGCCGCCGCACCAAGAACAACCCGGTGCTGATCGGCGAGCCAGGAGTAGGGAAGACGGCCATCGTGGAAGGACTGGCGCAACGCATCTCTGATGGCGAAGTGCCCAGCTTCCTGGCTGACAAGCGCGTACTGGCTCTCGATCTTTCGCTCATCGTTGCCGGAACCAAATACCGCGGCCAGTTTGAAGAGCGGCTCAAGACCATCATGAAGGAGTTGATGGAGAATCAAAACTCCATCATCTTTATCGATGAGCTTCACACCCTCGTAGGCGCAGGCTCGGCTGAGGGTTCGCTGGACGCGGCCAACATCCTGAAACCGGCTCTCTCGCGCGGTGAGATTCAATGCATCGGTGCAACCACACCGGCGGAATATCGCAAGTCGATCGAGAAGGACCGCTCCCTGGAGCGTCGTTTCCAGGCAGTAAAGGTACCGCCTCCGAACGAGGAAGATGCAATCAAGATCATTATGGGAATCAAGGACCGCTACGAGAAGTTCCATGCGGTCAGCTATACCGATGATTCCATTCACTTCGCGGTTTCGCACTCCAATCGCTACATCCCGGATCGGTTTCTTCCGGATAAGGCGATCGACCTCATCGACGAAGCGGGAGCACGCGTAAAACTGCGCCAGACCTCGCTGCCGGAAGAAATTACCGAGGTGCAGAAGCGCATCAAGTTCATCGTTCATCGCATGGAGAATGCGATTGCCAACCATGAGTTTGAAAAGGCGCGCTTCTACTCCGACGAGGAGCGTAAGGAGCGTGAGAATCTGCGCGCTCTGCGCGACAAGTATCACCTCGACGATTCGACCGCAGGCATTGTCGGCCGCGAAGACATTGAGGATGTCGTCAGCCGCTGGACCGGGGTTCCGATCACCTCAATTAAAGAAGAGGAAACGCAAAAACTGCTCCGGGTCGAAGAAGAGCTGCACAAGCGTGTGATTTCGCAAGACAAGGCGATCTCTGCCCTGTCTCGCGCCATTCGCCGCTCCCGTGCGGGTCTCAAGTCGCCCAATCGTCCGATCGGTTCGTTCCTGTTCCTGGGGCCGACCGGTGTGGGCAAGACGGAAATGGCGCGCACCCTGGCCCAGTTCCTCTTCGGCAGTGAGAAGGCTCTGATCCGCTTTGACATGTCGGAGTTCATGGAGAAGCACTCGGTCTCGAAGCTCATCGGATCGCCTCCGGGCTACGTGGGCTACGAGGAAGGCGGCCAGCTCACCGAGCGAGTGAAGCGTTCGCCCTACTCGGTGGTCCTGTTGGATGAAATCGAGAAGGCGCATCCGGATGTGTTCAACATTCTGTTGCAGGTTTTTGAAGACGGTCAGCTCACCGACGGTTTGGGCAACACGGTGGACTTCAAGAACTCGATCATCATCATGACCTCCAATATTGGGGCGCGGCACCTGCAGAGGAAGCAGGGGCTTGGCTTCCAGTCAGACAGGGAAGACCTGCTGATGGACAAGATGGAGGAACTGGTCAAGAACGAGGTGAAGAGGACCTTCAATCCGGAGTTCCTGAACCGGCTGGATGAAGTCATCATCTTCATGTCGCTGTCGGATTCCGATCTGATCCAGATTCTCGAGTTGCTGGTACAGCAACTGAATTCCAATTTGATTCAGAAAGCAATCACGCTTTCGGTGACTGAAGATGCCAAGAAGTGGATTCTTGAAAAGACATTAGTCGACCGCACGTATGGTGCAAGACCGTTGCGCCGAGCCCTGCAGCGCTATGTCGAGGATCCATTGTCCGAGGCATTGATCGCCGGCGGGATCGCGGAGCGTCCTGCGTTCCTCGAGGTCTACCTTGAAAACAACCAGCTTTTCTACCGCCCAGTAAGCGAAGTGGGAGAAGACAAATCGACGGGTATCCTGCTCTTCAGCAACTAACGTATGTTAAGCAACGGGCCGGGGCGAAAGCCCCGGCCTTTTTGCGTCCGTGTGCCAGAACTCCTGAATAGACAGCTCACCTAATGTAAGCCATAATGATCATAGTGATCATGCTGGTCGTGGGGGTTGTGATGATCAAAGAGGTAAGTGCTGTTAGTTTTCGTCAGAATTTGGGTGAGATGCTCAACCAGGTGCAATATCGCAATGACAGCATTGTCATCAACAAAGACGGCAAGCCGGTAGCGGCTCTGGTTGATGCCGAATTGTTTGCCCGTATTCGTCGCATGCGTGACCGTTTCGATGCGCTGACCGATCGAATAGTGAAGGCGTATGCCGAGGTGCCTTTGGAAGATGGCCTGGCGGAGATTGACGCTATGGTGGCGAAGATTCGAGCGAGTTAATGGCTCGTCTGCGAGTCGTTTTGGATACCAACGTTTTGGTTTCTGGATTGGCATATCCGGGAAGCATTCCTGGACATATCGTCAGCATCTGGCGTCAGGGGGGAATCGATGTGGTGTTGTCGCGCTACATTCTCGATGAGATTGCCGGCGTGCTACCACGTCTTTCCCGAATACAACTGAGTTCCAGCGAAATTAGGGACTTAGTTGACAGCCTTATGTTCCTTGCTGACGTAGCGCCGGATGCGGAACAGGAGCCGGCCTTGCGCGATCCTGCAGATCAGCAAGTGCTCGGAACTTTACGCGCATCGCGTGCCGACTACCTGATTACTGGAGATAAGGACTTATTAGTCCTTGCCAACAAGTACCCGATCGTTACACCGGCCACATTCTGGGCGCGTCATGGCTAAATAACCGTTCCTGCTTCTGAGTCTGTGTATTAGCTGAAGGGTTTAGCGAATGCAAGGATTCCCCGCTAAGAAAGCAGCAATTCAATATCCTCCCGAGTCAGGTCGCGGATAAGGCTGTTCTCCGCGCCGATGATCGCGTCCGCAAGGTTTCGCTTGGTTTCCTGCAGTTGCAGTACTTTCTCTTCGACCGTGTCGCGGGCTATCAAGCGATAGGCAAAGACCTGGCGCTCCTGACCGATGCGATGCGTGCGGTCGACAGCCTGGGCCTCGACAGCGGGGTTCCACCACGGGTCGAGAATAAAGACATAGTCGGCAGCGGTGAGGTTCAAACCTACCCCGCCGGCCTTCAGGCTGATAAGGAACAGAGAGCAACCCGGATCCTGCTGGAAACGCTCGACCCGTGCCTGGCGGTCGACCGTCTTACCATCGAGATACTCGTGTTCAATACCGTCGCTCCCAAGACTCGCGCGAACGATCGCGAGCAGGCTGGTGAATTGCGAAAATACCAGCGCCTTATGACCTTCTGCAATAACGGCATGCAATTGCTCCATCAGAACAACCAGCTTTGCACTCGGGTCTTTCACCAGTTTGCGGTCCACCAGACCCGGGTGGCAGGCTGCCTGGCGCAATCGCAGCAACGCTTCCAACACCTGGATCTTTGACTTCGCGATACCTTGCGCGCCGATCTTGTGCAGGAGCGCTTCGCGGTAGTGGTCGCGCAGTTCGTTGTACAGAGCGCGCTGGCGGAGTTCCATCTCGCAGTAGACGGTTTGCTCGATCTTAGGCGGAAGTTCCCTGGCCACCTGCTCTTTCGTGCGACGCAAGAGGAATGGGCGGAGCGCACGTGAGAGCAACTTGCGCGTGTCCCCGTCAGGGTCCCGCCTGGACGCAACCGCGAGCGGAAACGCCCCGGATGTGCCCAGCATGCCGGGGTTTAGGAATTCGAAGAGCGACCAAAGCTCGCCCAGATGATTCTCGATCGGCGTTCCACTCAGCGCCAGTCGATGATGGGCGCGCAGCAAACGGGCCGCCTTTGCCGACTCCGTGTTTCCGTTCTTGATGGCTTGTGCCTCGTCGAGGATCACATAGTCAAAAACCTTGTCTTTAAAGTGCAGAGCGTCACGGCGCAGCGTTCCGTAGGTTGTGAGAATGACGTCGTAAAGGGAAAACTCATCTTTCTCGCGTGTCTGGCTGCGAGCCGTGCCGGTGTAGTCCAACACGCGAAGCTGTGGAGTGAATCGCTGAACCTCCTGCTTCCAGTTGAAAATCAGCGATTTGGGAACCACCACCAGCGATGGTGCTTCGACCTGCGCCAGCGTCCGCAACTCGCGGCGGCTCTCCAGCAAGGCAAGGACCTGCGCGGTCTTACCGACGCCCATATCATCCGCCAGGCACCCGCCAAAGGAAAACTGGCGCAGGAAATGCATCCACCCCAGGCCTTCTCGCTGATAGTCGCGCAGGTACCCGTTAAAACCGGCGGGCTGTGCGGCGGGACCGATCGATCCAAACTGTGCCAACTCCGTGCGCACACGCCGGAAGGCTTCGTCGCAATCGACCGTAGGCTGTGTCGCGAGCAGGGCGTCGAGAACTCCGGCCTGGCTCGGGCGGAAACGAATGGCTTCGCCGTCTGCTTCGCCCATGGTCGCTACATGGCCGAACCGGCGCAGCCACTCTTCCGGCAGCAAACCGTAGGAGCCGTCATCGAGGAGCACCATCGTCTCGCCCCGTCTGAGGGCTGCCAGCAACCTTGGCAGCTGAGCCGTTGTTTCCCCATAGTCAACCGCGCCGTGAAGTTCGAACCAGTCCACTCCGCTGGCTACGGAGGCGCTGCTTTTTCCTGGTTGACGAAACAGCTTGCCGGACGCAGTGACCTTCCAGCCTGCATCCGCCAGCGTGCGCGCGACCTGCGGCAGCTTGCCAGGCGTCAGGGTCCACTCTCTGTCTCTGCCCCATGTTCCGGCGACCGACCGTACGCCGGCTTCCTGCATTTGCTCTACAGCGGCTTTCTCCAGCGCGCCGTCGCGCCGTATGAATTGCCGCGTGGGTGAGTCGTAGATCCCCCGCGATGGAGACCCTTCCATCACAGAGTGTCCTTCATACTCAAAGGACAACTCCGCTGTCATGCGTGGGTTGATCCTGCCATAGCTCTTTTCAGGCGCTGAAATCTTCAGGCATGGCCGTGGAGGGGCTAGCACTTCCTGATAGCCCCATTCCTCAGGCAGATCGATTTCGGGCAGAGTTGCCGAGCACAACAAAGTGCCAAGAAACTCCTCACGTTCCTCCTCCGGAACAACGATAGAGCCGTTCTTGCGCAGTGCTGCGGTCCAGGCAGTCGTGTCATCGTCAGCCAGGCGCGCCACGCAGTCCGTCAAAATTAAAATCGCGCCAGGTATCACCAGCAAAGGCTCATTCACCGCGATCCGCCGCTCACCGCGGCGAAAGTATCCGGTCAATTGCCATCCGTTCTGTTGGCTTCCGCACACCTCCAGAACAAATCTCCAGGGCTCACCTTCGTCCCACTCGAGCGGCGATTTCTCGATTTCGTCCTTGGCGAAGGGAAGAAAGCAGCGTCCGGTTCGTACCACCCTGGGCAGCAGCGTTTGCGCCATCAGCGACGAGAATGAGAAGGCGGAGGAGCCGCGATCATATCCACCGTAAAGTCCATAGGAATCAGCACCAATCAGAAGCGTCAAAATCTCGCGGTCCTCTTGAAGAGGCAGGGCCCGAATCCGGCTCTGAGAGATCGAGCACGGTTTGGGGATTTCCCTTAACTCACCCTCTTTCGTGCGTCCTCGAGAAGCAATGCCGAGCTCGAGCGAGCCTGTGACCTTGCTCCTGGAGATGTCGAGAATGTAGACAAGTTCCGATCGGGCGGGCCACGTTTGCGCGCTGGTTTGAGCAGGCGTCGCGTCATGGGCAATCCAGCCCAGCTGCTCCCTCCATGCCGGCAGCCGCATCGATGAAGAGGCCCGCGTGACCTGGTGGATTTTGCGGAGTTGCTCCACTCGGTCAAATGTTTCGCCTCGATCGCTCGTGTCTCTTTCGAGCAGTACGGATAGACCGCTCCCGCCTCCCGTAGCGGTGGGAGCTCCGCTGCCTTCCAGTCCCGGCGCGCCACCCGTTACCTCGTCGAGAAGTCCTTGCTCCTCTGCTTCCAGGATCGTGGCCCATATATGCTTGCAGTTATTGCCGTGCTCCTCGAAAAAGGGACAGTCGCAACGGATGGCCAACTTGCCATTCGACCATTTGAGCGAGACATCGTACAGCTCCGACCCTTGCACCGTTGCGCCTACTTCGGTAGGCGAGGCCTCGTCAATCTCCACGCGATGTCCCATGAAGTATCTTTCGCCGCGATCCCTGGAGGAAGCACTGAACCTCTTTGCCAGAACCGCAGAAAGTTGGCCTCGCAAGCCATTGCCTAAATGATTCACTTAATCATTCTAGTGAACCTCTGGCGGCAGCAGGCATAGGGCGTAGTGGAAATCACGGCAAAAATCAGTTGCTATGGGCTCTCCTTTTTCACCCGGCTTGCGCGCTTACAATTTGCATAGACAGAGCAGAGGAGAATTTTCTGGAACAAGTCCGTGTTGTCGATTCGCACACCGGCGGCGAGCCTACTCGCACCGTCATCGAAGGTGGCCCTGACCTTGGGAACGGGGACCTGCGGCAGCGTCGTCTTCTGTTTCAGAAGGATCACGAACCCTTCCGCCGGGCCCTTGTCACCGAACCCCGTGCTTCCGAGGCGGTGGTGGGCGCATTGCTCTGCCAGCCCACTCGTCCGGACTGCGTTACGGGCGTCATTTTCTTCAACAACAGCGGATGCCTGGGCATGTGCGGTCACGGGACCATCGGCGTTGTAGCCACGCTTGCATATCTGGGCAGAATCCAGCCCGGTGCTCACCGCATAGAGACGCCGGTAGGCGTCGTCGGAGTCACGCTGAACGAAGACGGCGCCGTGACCTTCGAAAACGTAGCCAGCTACCGCTGGGCCGCTGCTATCAACGTCGAAGTCCCGGGATTCGGTACAGTGACCGGTGACGTTGCCTGGGGCGGCAACTGGTTTTTTCTGATCAAACATCATCCCTACACCATTGCGAAAGCGAACCTCGACCAGCTCATCCATTTCACTTGGGCTGTCCGGCAGGCGCTCACCGGCGCCGGTATTCGCGGTGCGGAGGGCGCCGAAATCGATCACATCGAACTTCATAGCCCAGGCACATCTCCAGCCGTGAATAGCCGCAATTTCGTACTCTGCCCGGGCAAGGAGTACGACCGGTCCCCCTGCGGCACCGGTACCAGCGCCAAGTTGGCCTGCCTGTATGCCGAAGGTCTCCTGGCTCCCGGCCAGGTCTGGCGGCAGGAGAGCGTGATTGGGAGCATTTTCGAAGGCCAGATCGTCCTGCGAGACGGCCAACTCCTGCCGACCATCACCGGGGCGGCATTTATCACTGCAGAATCGACCCTCTTCCTTGACCCCCGCGATGCTTTTTGCTGGGGCATCCCGGCATGATCGGAACATTTGACACAGTGATTGTCGGTGGTGGAATTGTAGGCGCCGCCTGTGCGCTGGCTTTTTCCCGGCAGGGGATGCGCCTCGCTCTGGTGGAGCCGGGGGAGATCGGCGGAGGCGCCACCGCTGCGGCCATGGGCCACATTGTCGTTCTCGACGACTCGCCGGCTCAGTTGGCATTGACTCGCTACTCCCAGCTGCTCTGGCGAGAGATATCAGGCGAACTGCCACCGGCGGTGGAATACACGCAGCGTGGCACGCTATGGGTGGCTGTCGATGACGAGGAAATGCGGGAGATCTGCCGCAAGCACGGTGTCTATAGCGCAAAGGGAATTCCCTCTGAGATAGTCGCCGGAGACGCACTCGTTTCCCTCGAGCCTGCCCTGCGCCCCGGCCTCGCCGGCGGACTCCTGGTAAGTGAGGATGTAGTCGTATGCCCGCAGTTAGCTGCGCAAGCGATGACGCGGCAGGCGCTTGCCCGCGGCGCTATCCTGGTCCGAGAAGCGGCGGTTTCCATGAATTCGGGTGTCGTTGTGCTTAGTAACGGCGACCAACTCCGCGCGCCCATTCTTGTCAATGCGGCGGGTGAGGGAGCTCCCGCGTTGACTCCGGGATTACCCGTGGCCATGCGCAAAGGCCACCTGGCAATCACTCATCCCTACCCGGGTTTTCTGCGCTACCAGGTAGTCGAACTCGGTTACCTCAAGAGCGCTCACGTCACCACCACGGATACTGTTGCTTTCAACGTACAGCCGAGACAGAACGGACAACTGCTCGTCGGTTCCTCCCGTCAGTTTGGCGTCAGAAGCAGGGAAGTGGATGACGCAATGCTGGCTCGTATGTACACCCGAGCCACGGAATACCTCCCGGCGTTACCATCACTCTCCATCGAACGAACCTGGACCGGCTTTCGCTCGGCCACCCCGGACAAGCTGCCGTTGATCGGTCCTTGGGCAGAAGATGAGACTGTCTTTCTAGCCACCGGACATGAAGGTCTGGGCATCACCACCTCGCTCGCGACGGCGCAGCTTTTGGCGGACTCCATCGCAGCAAGAACACCGGCCATCCCGATTGGCCCCTACTCGCCTTCGCGGACTATGTTGGCGTAGCGTTTGGCTTGTCGTGTACATTGATCGGGCTATCGCAAGGAGAAAGCCGACATGCCGGAAGTGACTCCCACTCAGCCCGCGGCCCTATCGCCGCAGGCTCAACTCATCCAGATGGCCTGGGCGCATCAGATTTCCAGCATGATCCGCGTCGCCGCCGAATTGAAGCTCGCGGATCATCTCGCTGACGGACCCAAGAGCGCCGGGGAGTTGGCGCAAGTAACGGCAACCCACGCTCCATCGCTCTACCGGGTCATGCGGACTCTTGCCAGCCTCGGAGTTTTCACCGAAGACGAAAGGCAGCTCTTTGCTCTCACCCCACTGGGAGAGCCGCTCAGATCGGGAACGCCAGGGTCCGTCCGCAACTCGGTTCTGACGATGACCGGCGACATGTTCTGCAGGCCGATGGCTAACCTGCACTACTCGGTGCAGACGGGTAAGACCGGATTCGGCAAGGCATTTGGCGCGGAGATCTTTGACTGGCTTCCCCATCATCCAGAAGAAGCGGCGATGTTCAGCGATCTGATGGTCGGTTTCCACGGCCCGGAAACGGCTGCTGTGGCCGCCGCCTATGATTTCAGCGGATTCGACACCCTGGTGGATGTGGGTGGCGCCACGGGAAACATGCTCACCACCATCCTCGCCAGCCACCCTGGGCCGCGCGGAGTGGTCTTCGACCTTCCTCACAACCGGGCCGGCGCCACTACATTTATCGAAACGCGCGGCTTGGCGGATCGCATCGGGTTTGTTGCCGGTAGTTTCTTCGAGGCGGTTCCCTCCGGTGGCGACGCATACCTGATGTCCCACATCATCCACGACTGGAATGAAGACCAGTGTCTGACCATATTGCGCAACTGCCGCATGGCCATGAAGCCAGCCAGTCGCTTGCTGATCATCGAGATGGTTCTCCCGTCCGGTGACACTCCCCACCCCGGCAAGATGACCGACGTCGTCATGTTGACCGTCCCCGGCGGCCAGGAGCGGACGGAGTTGGAGTATAGCCAGCTGCTCAAAAAAGGTGGATTCAAGCTGGAGCGAGTTGTGCCCACCGAATCCGCAGCCAGCATCGTGGAGGCCTTTCCCGCTTAGCCACTCCTGCTCCGTTGGTAGACTGGTTGAGGCAAAGGAGCACACCGTGGAGCTGGCACTGGAATTGAAACCCGTATCGCTCATCGGTTTTGGAGATGGCGCGGAAGGAGCATCCTTCACCGGCGTTAACCCGGCGACCGGGGTGGCGCTGGAACCGAAGTTTTTCTCCGCAAGCGCCGAGGACCTGGAGCGGGCCGCTGCCTTGGCGCAAAACGCCTTCCCCATCTACAGCAATCTCTCCGGCAAGAAGAAGGGCGCCTTTCTCAGGAACATCGCTGCCTCCATCGAGGCCGCCGCTCCGGCAATCATCCAAAGGGCCCATCTGGAAACTGCGCTGCCTGAGGCTCGCCTCAAGGGCGAGGTGGGGCGAACCTGCGGCCAGCTGAGATTTTTCGCGCAAGTAGTGGAAGAGGGTTCCTGGGTGGACGCGCACATCGATAACGCCGATCCGGAGAGTAAGCCGCTGCCCAAGCCTTCCATCCGCTCCATGCACAAGCCGTTGGGCCCGGTGGCTGTTTTCGGCGCCAGCAATTTCCCGTTGGCCTTTTCCGTAGCCGGCGGGGACACCGCTTCCGCGCTTGCAGCCGGTAATCCGGTCATCGTCAAGGCGCATCCGGCCCATCCGGGAACCAGTGCGCTCGTCGGGCAGGCCATCCGCGAGAGCGTGAAGACGAGCGGCCTGCCGGAAGGCGTTTTCTCCATGCTCTTCGACTCCGGGGTCGATGTGGGTGTTCAGCTGGTGAAACACCCGGCGATCAAGGCCGTAGCATTCACTGGATCCTTTGCCGGCGGCACGGCCCTGATGAAGCTGGCTGCAGCCCGTCCGGAGCCCATCCCTTGCTACTCCGAGATGGGCAGCGTCAACCCCGTATTCGTTCTACCCGGCGCCTTGAAGCAACGGGGAAGCGCGGTAGCCACCGGTCTGCAGGCCTCCTTTACTTTAGGAGCGGGTCAATTCTGCACCAAGCCGGGTCTGATGCTGGTACCGCAGCAAGACGGCACACCGGGATTTATGAAGGAATTGGGTGACAAGGTCAGCGGTACCCCCACGCAAACGCTCCTGACTAAGGCCATTGCCGATCGTTACCGGTTGGCCGTCAAGGGCCGCTTGTCCGATGCCAACGTCCTTGCGGAAGGGGCAAAAGCCGATACCAGCACTGATGCCGCGACCGTACAGGCCTCGCTCTTTGTCGCCGATTACAAAGACCTGATGGAGCACGAGGAGTTGGCGCAGGAGATTTTCGGTCCCACGACTGTCGTGGTTGGCTACCAGGATCGCAAGCAACTGTTGGCTGTTGCCGAGCAATTGGAAGGTCATCTTACCGCGACCCTGCAGGCCGACGAGAGTGAACTGGGAGACTATGCCGATCTGATCGATATCCTATCCCGCAAGGTGGGCCGCCTGATCCTCAACGCTTACCCAACCGGGGTAGAGGTCTGTCACGCCATGGTGCACGGGGGCCCGTTCCCGGCCACCAGCGACGGCCGCTCCACGTCGGTGGGCAGCCAGGCCATCTTCCGCTTCACCCGTCTGGTCTGCTATCAATCTTTTCCCGATGGCGCGCTTCCTGACGAGCTGAAAAGCAATAACCCGCTGGGAATCATGCGCCTGGTGGACGGAGACAGAACCCGCAAGCCCTCCGCCTAGCATCCCGCTATGCGGTCCGCGTGACGACCCCCCGGCCATCCCTGTAAACTCTCTGCGACACTCAGAGGGAGGGTTGGCCGTGGAACTCAAGGACCAGAATCGCAGGGACTTCCTGAAAATGGGTGGCGCCGTGCTCGCCAGCACCACTGTGCCGTGGACCGCAACCAGCTACGCGGCCATCGTTGGCGCCAATGATCGCGTACGGGTGGCGTTGATTGGTGCGGGCGATCGAGCCAAGCAGTCCCTGGTCCCCGCCTTTCAGGATCACGCCAAGGAGCTCAATTTCGAGTTCGTCGCCGTCTCCGATATCTGGAACCGTCGCCGTGACGAAGGTGCGGCGTTCATTCAGAAGCAGTGTGGCGGCGCCCCCATTGCCAGCATCCGCAACAATGACGAGCTCTATGCCCGCAAGGATGTCGATGCCGTCATTGTCGCCACTGCCGATTTTCAGCATGCCTTGCACGGCGTAGAAGCGGTGCAGGCAGGACGCGATGCCTACGTGGAAAAGCCGACCGCTCACACCATGGAGGATGCGCGGGCGTTTCGCGCCGCGGTGAAGCAGACAGGAAAAGTCGTAGCCGTCGGCACCCAGCGCCGCAGCACGCCAAGCTATCAAAAGGCCTGCGAATACATTCAGTCGGGCAAATTCGGTGACATCGTCGCCGTCGAGATGACCTGGAACGTCAATCAACCAGGCCGCTGGCGCCGTCCGGGGGTAGTGCCTCTGCTGAAGGAGCAGGATACGGACTGGAAGCGCTATCTGCTCAACCGGCCGTACGAGCCGTTCGATGCCCGCAAGTATCTTGAGTTCCGCCTTTTCTGGCCCTATTCCTCGGGTATTCCCGATCAATGGCTGGTGCACCAGATCGACACTGTCCACTGGTTTACCGGCTATCCGCATCCGCGCAGTGTTGTGGCCAACGGTGGCGTCTATCTCTGGAAGGATGGCCGCAAGAACTGGGACACCATGACCGCCGTCTTCGATTACGGTCCGCTGGACGATCCGAGCAAAGGTTTCCAGGTGATCTATTCGTCGCGCATGACCAACTCCGCCGGCGGCATCAAAGAGATTTACTACTCCAATGGCGGCATGCTCGACATGGATAAGCAGTGCGTGAATTCCGAAGGCGGGTTGACTGCGAAGTCGGCCGCCGAGATGGGCATGAAGCAGAACCTGCTGGGCGACTACTCTCTGAGCGATACAGTCATGAAGGCGGAGACCTCGGCCAACACCGGCAACGACCCCATGACTTCAGCCAACATGCGCAACTGGATGGAGTGTGTTCGCTCGCGTAAGCTGCCCAACGCCAGCATCGACGCGGGGTACAGCCATTCCGTGGCGCTGTGCATGAACATTGCCGCTATTCAGACCGGCCAGCGCGTCACCTTTGACGACAAGTCAGAGCGCGTGATGGCCGGGGACAAGGTGTATGAATAGGCGGTTCTTCCATTGCCGATCGACCTACCCGTGCTGTGGAGGTGCAGTCAAGCCTTACGCCGGATCAACCAATACACCGGAAGTCCAGCGATCACCAGCACCAATCCAGGCCATGTCGTCGCTGGGCGATCAATGAAAAGGCAAAGAACGACCGTGCTAGCCCCAAGAACATAAATCGCCGGCACCACTGGATACCCGGGCGTGCGATACAAACGCTCCGCATCCGGCCGCTTATACCGCAGCACCACCACCGCGGCAATCGTAAGGATATAAAACAACAACGCCGCGGAAATAATGTAGTCGAGCAAATCGCTATAAAGATTGCCGTAGCCTTTAGCGGGCGAATACGTAGTGAGCAGCACGAGAATGCCGGCCCATATCCCCTGAAACAAGAGAGACCATCCGGGAACGCGAGCACGATTCAACCGCCCCGCCGCGGGAAAAAACAGCTTGTCCCGCGCCATAGCGTAATACGCGCGCGGACCAGCAAGCACCAGGCTATTGATACAACCAAAGGTCGACACCATGATGACAGCGGCCAACGCCTGTCCTCCCCACGAGGGGAAAATTGCCTGCAGCATCGCAGTCGCTACGCGATCATGGGGCGCATGCTGTATGGAGGGGAAGTCCAGTACCGCCAGATAGGCGAGGTTAGCCGCCAGGTACAAAAGCATCACGATCACGGTTCCGATGGCCAGGGAGCGGGGAAGCGTCGTCCTTGGATCCTTAACTTCTTCAGACGCAAACGTGATATCGTGCCACGAATCCGCCGCGAACAGCGATCCCGACTGAGAAACGCAAAACACCGTCACCAGGCTCAGGATGGCGACGAGAGAACCGCCCGAATGCAGAGTAGCCGGCCGTTGCCAGAAGGTGGCCAGGTTCGCGTGTACGGACGAGGCATTCCAACCCACGCTTAGACCAAGCACAATCAGTGCTCCAAGAGCGCCGAGTTTGGCTACCGTAAATGAATTCTGGATGATCTTTCCATACTCGATGCCCAGGGCATTCGTCGCGGTCAACAAAGCGATCACCAGGAGGCCAACCAACTGGGCGGTGGACAGCGTGAGCGCATAGTGGGCAGAGAGGTGTATGGGCGGAATCAGGTAACGCGATTCGGAAATCGATGGGGCCAGAACCCCCAGGAACCGGGCAAACGCAACCGCAACTGCGGCAATTGTCCCTGTCTGAATCACGGTAAAAAGCGTCCATCCGTAGAGGAAGCCCCAAAGGGGTGAGTACGCCTCGCGCAGGTAGAGGTACATGCCGCCCCCGCCAGGCATCATCGAGGCCAGTTCGCCAAAAGAGAACGCAGCCGCAATGGTGAGCACCGCGGCAAAGACCCAGGCGGCCAGAAACCATCCCGGACCGCCCAGGATGCGCGCCATATCGGCCGGGACGATAAAAATCCCAGACCCGATCATGACGCCGATTACGATCATGGTGGAGTCAAAGAGCCCCAGCGCCCGTTTGGGCCTGCGTTGCTCCTGGATCTCCTCCCGCTCTTCACGAGTAGGTTTGGCGACAGGGTTCACTGCCAAGATGCTATAACGTTCCCCAATTTAGGAGAAAAGAAACAGCAGACTCGCGGTACGGTGCGCAGCGGTTTCCCAGGACAGCAGTTTTACCTGCGAGACCGCCGAATCTCTTCGGTGAGAATAATCGCCTCAGCGATCTCGCGGATCGCCTTCCGCTTCTGCCGGCTTTGCTTTTGCAACGCCAGATATGCGCCCTCTTCATCCAGGTGCAATTCCCTCTGCAGAATCCCCTTAGCGCGATCCATCAGCTTTCTCACCTCGAGCCGATCGGCGAGCAGCACGCGTTCGCTCTCGAGGCGTGCCATCTCCAACTCCGCGCCCACCAGGAAACCAATCATGGAGATCAGCCGCACCTGGCGCGGGCTGTGGTGGTGGGGCTTGCGATGCTGCACATTGATGACCCCTACCAGCTTGCCGCGGCAGAGAATAGGCACGGAAAGAAACGCCTCGAAATGATCCTCGGGCAAATCGTTGAACATCTTGAAGCGGGGATCACTCCAGGCCTGCGAGGCAATCGCCACAGGCCGTTGATGCATAGCCACCCAGCCGGTAATGCCCTGACCTAACTGCAAGTCAAGTTCGTCCACGAGGTCGGCGTGGGGATTCTTGGAGGCCCGCAACACCACCTTCTCGCCTTCGAGAACGTAAACGAAGCAGGAATCGCACATCACCACCGTGGAGACAAAATCGACTACCCGTTCGAGCACAGCATGAAACGGATCCGCCGCTGCCATGCGGCTGCCAATCTCATGCAGGAACTCGATATCCCTTACTTCTTCGGCCCTAGGGCCTTCTTCGGTCATTACCACATCCCATGTCTGGTTAAAGGTGAAGAAAAATCAAGCGCCATTTTACTGTTGCTTCGTGCGTTGGTACCGTTTACGCTAAGTTGGTTTCCGTCCCAGTGCAGCTTCCTGCCGGGTTACGGGTGGTGACGTTCTCCCTGTCGAAACGTAACCCTTCACCAACGTCTTCCTTCGTTGTTTTCTCTGTCGTCCAGCTTCCAAGTTGAAGACTGACCGTTCTCCATTTCTCCCCCCTGGTTTCCAGGGGGCTGGTTCATGCGTTGAGGTAAGGAAGTGTTGATGCAAGCTGTTTCCTCATAGAGCGCAGCGCACAAGGCGCCCGGCGCTGCCAAGACGGCGTGTTCCCACATCGACAGCAATCCGGAAAATTCCAATTCTACCATCCAAATTCGCCGGACATGGCTATTTGGAAAGATGGAAGGTGGTTCAAAATGAGTCTGAGCAGGCGTGATTTTCTAATGAGGGTAGGCCAGGCAGGCGGGTATAGCGCCGCCTTCACCATGATGCAGTCCCTGGGGCTGTTGCCTGTCATGGCCTCGGCCGCCGCCACCGTCGAGCACCCGGCAGGCTCCGGCAAAGGGACCAGTGTGGTCATTCTCGGTGGTGGCATTGCCGGCTTGGTGTCCGCCTTTGAACTGGGCAAACTGGGCTATACCTGCACCCTGCTGGAGGCCCGGGAGCGTATCGGCGGCAGGAACTGGACCGTTCGCAACGGGACCAAGGTTGAGTTCACCGATGGCTTCACCCAGAACTGCGTGTTTGGCGAAGATCTTTACCAAAATGTAGGCCCTGCTCGTTTGCCGTCGGTGCATCGGACCATGCTTGGCTATTGCCGCGAGCTGGGGGTTCCGCTGGAGGTGGAAGTCAACGCTTCGCGCAGCGCCTACTTGGAGGCGAGCACGCTCGATGGCGGCAAATCCGTGCAAAACCGGCAGGTGGAATACGATACCCGCGGGCACGTCTCCGAGCTACTGGCCAAGTGTATCCAACGCGGCGCCCTCGATCAGGAACTGAGCCACGACGACAAAGAGCAGATGATTGAATTCCTGAAGGAATTCGGGGCTCTCTCTCCCGATCTGTTCTACAAAGGATCGTCGCGCGCCGGATGGAAGATCAGCCCCGGAGCGGGCGACAGGGTGGGCGTTCCCAATGACCCCCTGGACATGCGCGCCTTGCTGTCGGCTCATCTTTGGCGGGAGTTGATGGAAGAGGACGAAATCGACTGGCAGGCGACCATGTTTCAACCGGTGGGCGGGATGGACCAGATTCCCATGGCTTTCAAGAAGAAGCTGGGCAGCGTGATCCGGCAACCGGCGGAAGTGATCCAGATCCGCCAGAACGAATCCGGCGTAAAGGCCGTTTACCGTGACGGCTTGACCGGCAAGCATGAGACGGTGAGTGCGGACTACTGCGTTTGCGCGTTACCCCTGACCATCCTCAAAACCATGGACACTGATTTTTCTCCGGAGTTGAAGGCGGCCATCGACGGCTGTTCCTATGACTCTGCCTACAAGATCGCCTGGGAGTCACGCCGTTTCTGGGAGCAGGAGAGCAACATCTACGGCGGCATTTCGTTTCTACGGCGGCCCGTGGACACGGTCTGGTATCCGAGCGCCAAAATGTTCTCCGAAACCGGCATCATTCTGGGTGGGTACGGAATTGAAAACGGCACAGAGTTTGGCAGTTTGCCCAGCCCAGCAGCCAAGCTGGCTGCCTCCCGCAACTCGATCGAGCTCCTGCATCCTGGTTGCTCGCAGGAGCTGAAGAACCCCATCTACATCAGCTGGGGGCACATTCCGTACAACCTGGGTTCCTGGGTCAGCGGCGCTGATGCCGGCGCCCCGCCCGGATATGAGGTATGGATCAAGCCTCAGGGCCGCGTCTTCCTGGCCGGAGATCATACCAGCCACATCGTCGGCTGGCAGGAAGGTGCTGCCCTTTCGGCGCACCGCGCGCTCGACATGATCGCGGCTCGCGTGGCAAAGACCTAGGTAGCCGTCCCTGCGGGACTCGTTCAGAGCCGCTGTTCCTACCGCCCAAACCTGCTGACAAAACCACTGAGTGCGGCCTTCTTGCTGTCGCTCACTGGCCCCGTCGTACGCCAGAGAATATGCCCTGTCTTATCGGTCAGCAGCAACACCACGTCCTTTTCGGAAGAGACCTGCAGAGCAGGCAGAAAGCGCGTCTTGTCCACGTACAGAGGGACCGTATAGCGCCGCGGCTGGGTGGGCGGCAAGCTGGTGCGCAGGGACGCGTTCAACCACCATCGGTACAGGCCATTCGCGCGTGGCGAGATGGGCAACAACCAGGTTTGCACCGAGGGGGCGCCGGGAGTCAGCGCCGGCAACCAGCCATCGACCACAGACTGCTGATCCCGCTGAAAGGAAAGAATCAGCAGATTCAGCGGCGCGGTAAAGTCCGCCGGCAGCGTGACTTTCGCCCGATCGAGCGCGTAAGCCGTAACCGGCGGTAAAACTGCCGTCCGGGTAGTCTGATTTTGCGGAGCTGCTAGCGCGCAGGGTAACGCGAAGACGGTGAAGGCCAGGGTCCTAAGCAGTCGCATTCTGTCTTACAAATCTTAACCCAGGATTTCGGAGACCCCTGCTTTGATGTGGCGGGATGAAACACCGAAGCCACTGGGCCGGTCGAGTATCATAAAGAAGTGAGCAGCCCCATTACTTTTGCGCCTGAGCGCCACAGCTTTCAAACCGACGACGCCCGTCTGCGCCCGATCGCGGAAAAGGTTTTGGCAAACCAGCGTCTCGATTTCAACGATGGTGTCGCGCTTTACCGGTCGGGCGATATTCTGGCCGTAGGCTGGCTTGCGAACTTTGTGCGCGAACGCTTGCACGGCAACGTTGCTTATTTCAACGTCAACCGCCACATTAACCCGACCAACGTTTGTGTGGCCGCCTGCAGGCTGTGTGCTTTTGGCCGCAAAAAAGATGGCGCCGGGGCCTACACCATGGCCCTGGAAGAAGCGTGGCAGACCGCTGCCTCCGGCTACAGTGAGGCCGTGACCGAATTCCACATCGTCGGCGGTTTGCATCCCGATCTTCCGTTCCAATATTTCCTCGACCTGGTGGCTGGCCTCAAGGAGCGCTTTCCCCAGGTACACATCAAAGCCTTCACCATGGTCGAGGTGGCTTACCTGGCGAAACGCGCCAAGCTGACTATCGCCGAGACCTTGACCAAAATGAAGGAGTCCGGCGTCGATTCCATGCCGGGCGGGGGCGCTGAGATCTTCTCCGACCGGGTACGGCACATCATCTGCGATCACAAAATCGACGGCGACGAATGGCTGGAGACAGCACGCACGGCGCACAAGCTAGGGCTGCGTTCCAATGCCACCATGCTCTACGGGCACGTCGAAAACGACGAGGATCGCGTCGATCACATGCTGCGCCTCCGTGCCGTGCAGGATGATACCGGGGGATTCCAAACCTTTATTCCACTCGCCTTCCATCCCGCCCACACGGCCCTCGATCATCTGCCCACGACCACCGGCCTCACTGATATTCGCCAGATCGCAGTGAGCCGTTTATTGCTGGATAACTTTTCTCACATCAAGGCCTACTGGCAGATGATGACCGCCAAGATCGCGCAGATCTCGCTGCGTTTCGGAGCCGACGATATTGACGGCACGGTGGTCGAGGAAAAGATCTACCATGACGCCGGCGCGACTACGCCGCAAGGGATGCGGCGCGCTGATCTCATGCGATTGATCCGAGAGGCCGGCCGCGAGCCGGTGGAGCGCGACACGCTCTATCGCAACGTCGTTCGCCACGAAGATACGTTCACGGTTGCGGTTTAAACTTCCGCCCGGCTCTCCGCAGGCGGAGGATTCAAACTCGATACCTGTCGAAACGATTCTCGATTTGCCGCGCCTGGCGGTGGAATGAGGCGAGCCTTCTGCTTGCGCCGAACCTCCCGGATAGCCACCAGGATCAGCGCGCTAAACGTGATGACTAACAGGCTCAGTGCATAACGGCCGTGCAGTTCTGTCACTTCACCGTACAGCAGCGCCAAACCTACAAAAACAAAAAACACGTGGGCACAGAACACTTCCAGCGAAGCTTTGCCCAGGGTCAGAAGAGGCTCGATCAGGACCAGCTTGGTCAAATATTTCCGCGACCAGTAGATCATGCATGAAAAGGCGAAAAGGTTCAGCATGCGCAGCGGACCGATCTGCCATTTGTCCAGCGACAAGCCCAGCGCTTCCTGTGTGAGATGAGGCCCAAGCCAGTCGTGGCGCACGCCCAGAAAGAACAGGCAAATGGCCCCACTCAACGGAAACACATAACCGGGCAACCGGCCTAAAGGGTTCTCATGCTGCGTCGACTTCGCCCCCAGCCATAAAGCCAGAACCCAGATCGCTTGCCAGGCAAAAAGGTTGAAGGCTCCTGTTTCCTGCAAAGGTATATGTAAGCCCGTGGCGTGCACCACCAGGTCGTGCATCCAGCTGCGCAAACCGAACTGGGCAAAAATCCAGATGATGCCACTCACCATTAGAATGCTGTTCCAACCCTTGCGGACCGCCACCCCGAGGACGTACGGCGTGAGTAGGAGAAAGGTCACATACATGGGCAAAATGTCGAGCAGCGGCGGGCAGTAGATCAGCAGCAATGACCCGATGATTGCCGTTGCCGGATGAGCAAGATAAAAATTGAGGAGGTTGTAGATGGCCGCGCGATGTGTGTGCACGGCGAACGCCGCCACCACGGTGAACACCATGGCCAACATAATGAGGTGGTAGCCATAGATTCTGAGTGCGCGCTTCCACAGTTTGCTGCGCACGTCGTCGCTGTCTTCTTCTGCCCGGTGGATGTATAAGGTCGCCACCAGCATGCCGGATAGAAACACGAAACCCTCAGCTGATGACACAAAGCCGAAAGGTTGATTCACCAACTGGCTTAGACGCGTAGGCAGGTGCGTCAGCGTCATCCAAACCAGGAAAAGTCCGCGCAGGGCGTCCAGCTCCGGACGGCGCTGTATCTTGCCCAGCTGCAATACTCTCCGCGAAGCGGACTTCACATCCATGTGCAACACACCTGTCGGGGCCGATTTATCCGCTCTCTACTAGAGACGCAGTTTGCAGCCAGAGGTTGCGAAATAGGGGGAAGGGAAACGGCTGCGCTCGCCTGCCGCCCTCCAAATGTGATTCTACAGAATGAACCGCCGGGTCAACAGCGGTAATGATCGATGGCCCCTAGTACGCGGGAATACCAGTAATGCTCTGTCCGATAATGAGTGCATGGATGTCGTGCGTGCCCTCATAGGTTTTCACTGATTCGAGGTTCATCATATGCCGCATGACCGGGTAGTCGTCGGTGATGCCGTTACCCCCCAGAATGTCGCGCGCCATCCGTGCGCACTCCAGTGCCATCCAAACGTTGTTTCGCTTAGCCATGGAGATGTGTTCGAAGCTCACTTTGCCCGCGTCTTTGAGCCGCCCCACCTGGAGCGCGAGCAGCTGGCCTTTGGTGATCTCCGAGATCATCCAGGTCAATTTTTCCTGCACCAATTGGTGGCTGGCGATGGGTTCCTCGCGAAACTGCTTTCTCACCAGAGCATACTGAAGTGCGGTGTCATAGCAGGACATTGCGGCTCCCAGGCCACCCCAGCTGATGCCGTAGCGGGCTTGGTTGAGGCACATGAGGGGCGACTTGAGGCCGCCCGTGCCGGGCATCAGATTGCATGCCGGGATGCGCACATCCTGCAGGGAAAGACCGGACGTCACCGAGGCACGCAACGACCACTTCCCATGCACATCGTAGGCCGAGAAGCCGGGTCGATTGGTTTCCACCAGAAACCCCCTGACCTTGCCATCCTCGTCGTCCACCTTTGCCCAAATCACGGCCACGTCGGCAATGGAGCCCGAGGTGATCCACATTTTTTCCCCGTTGAGAACGTAATCATCGCCTTCTTTGCGGGCGCGGGTACGCATCCCCCCGGGGTTAGACCCGTAGTCGGGTTCGGTAAGCCCGAAGCAACCCAGCTTCTCGCCTGTTGCCAGCAGGGGTAGCCAGGTATTCTTTTGCGCCTCGCTGCCGAATGTGTAAATGGGATACATGACCAGCGCCGACTGCACGCTGACGAAGCTGCGCAGGCCCGAGTCTCCGCGCTCCAGCTCCTGCATCACCAGCCCATACTCGACATTGGACATGCCGGCGCATCCATAGCCCTCGAGGCTGGCGCCAAAGAAGCCAAGCTGTCCCATCGGTTGGATCAACTCTCGAGGAAACCGCCCGTCGCGGTTGCACTGCTCGATGATGGGGATCACGTTGTCTTCCACGAACTGGCGCGTGGTATCTCGCGAAAGCAGCTCGTCGCCGGAGAGCAGCCCATCAAACTGCATAAAATCAACACCTTTAAATTTGAACGCCATGCCGGTAGGCACCTCAGAAAGCTGGTAGCAAACCTCTAAGAGTAGCAGAGATCGAACACCCCGTCAGCGACTTAACCCAACCAACAAAACTCCAGGAGAATGACAAGAAGTTAGAGGGAGCAGGACGAAAAGTCAGAAGAGTGAGGACGAAAAAGTCAGAGTTACATTTCGTAGGATTCCCCAGAGATTCAAATAAAAGCGTTCGTAGGGCTGCGCCCTATCGTTTTCGGCCAACGTACGCCCCGCGGCACGCCGGGGCAGGTTGGCCGAACGGGGCACCCGTCCGATTCCCACAGAGCTTCTGATTCCCTCTGACTTTGAGATGGCGCAGACTCCCTGCTTACGACAAATATTCCTTCAGGAACGGATCGTCGCTGTGCACCAGGTCATGCGTAGAGCCATCGAAAACGATGTGCCCGTCATGCAGTACCAGGAAAGTTGTCTTCGAATCCAGCCCCCCATCAGGAATGGGAACCATGTGGTTCTGTTCGCGATCAAACGTGTGCGTGGCCAGCATGAAGGCATCCTGCAAACGATGCGTCACCAGCAGGGAACTGGTGCGATAGACGTCGCGCTGTTTCATAACCAGTTCAACGATCGTAGTCGAAGTAATCGGATCCAACCCCCCCGTTGGGGAGTCGTAGAGGATCAGGTCTGGCCGGTTCACAATCGCCCGGGCAATTGCCACCCGGCGGCGCATACCGCCAGAAAGCTGGGACGGAAACTTGTCCAGCGTCTGCTCCAAGTTCCACGAAGCGAAGCGCCTCACGCACCCGTTCCGTCACTTCCGCCTCGGGAATTTTCTGCTCCATCAGGCGGTAGGCCACATTGTCCCGCACCGTAAGCGAATCGAACAGGGCTCCCTCTTGAAACACCATGCCAATGCGCCCCCGCAACTGGAAGAGTTGCTCTTCCGGCATGTTATCGATTCGTTCGCCGAAAACCGTAATGGTCCCCGAGTCAGGCCGTATCAATCCATTTGCCAGCTTGAGCAGCACACTCTTGCCGCTGCCCGCCGGCCCCAACAAGATTCTCGTTTCCCCCGGGGATACGGTCAGCGAGATATTTTCCAGACCTGCTTGCCTTCAAAGCCGATCGAGACGTCATCGAAGACCACGACCGGCTGCGACGGATCGTCCTGTGTTGCCGGGGGTGCGGTCTGGGGCGCGGTCACCATAGGTTAGCGGCCGAAAACACCGATCATGAACTGGCTGATGACCAGGTCGACGCAGATGATGAGCACCGACGAGACGACCACCGCCTGCGTGGTGGATCGGCCAACACCCTGGGTGCCGCCGCGCGTCGTCATCCCGTAATAGCAGCCAACGCTGGCGATGATGAAGCCGAAAACCACGGTTTGACCAGGCCCTGAAGAATATCGGGAAATCGCAGCGTCTGGTAAGCCGTGTGGAAATACTGCGAACCGTTCTGTCCCAGCATAACCACCGAGATGAAGGCTCCCCCCAGTGTTCCCACGGTGTCGGAAAGGATGGTCAGAAAAAAAAGCATGAAAACCGTAGCGTAAAGGCGCGGCGTTACCAGCTTCTTCAGCGGATCGGTGCCCAGCGCACGCATGGCATCGATCTGTTCGGTCACCATCATCGAGCCCAACTCACTGGCCATTCCCGAGGCGTTCCGGCCAGACACCATGAGGCTGGTGAGCACCGGGCCGAGTTCCTTGATCATCGAAAGGCTGACCAGCTCCCCGGTAATGGCGGTAGCGCCGAACTGCGCCAGCGAGGACGCCGATTGCAAGGCGAGCACGCCGCCGGTGAAAAAGCCGGTGAGCAGGACGATGGGCACGGACCCAATCCCGATGGAGTCCGCCTGGGCGATCAGATCGGCGAAGTAGCGCGGGACGCTGAAAGATATTGCCGATTGCCCGGCCGGTGAGGATGGCGTAGTCCTGCACCGATGACCACGAGCTTCTTGGCCAAGCTTTCAATCGAGTCGAATGGCATACCCAAGCCGAGGGTACCACACGCGCGGTCCCTAGTCTTTCATCCGCTTCTTGATCTCGATCGAGAGCCGCTTGATCTTCTGGTTGAGCGTGGAAAGCGGAATGCGGAATTGCTCCGCCGCATCCGTCTGGTTCCACTTGCAGCGCTCCAGCTTGTCGATAATGATTCGCCGCTCTATATCTTCCAGAATGTCGAACAACGAGGCGTCAGGATTATGCTCCAGCAGGCTGGAGGAGTAGCTGCGGCCCGTGAGGTGGCCGGGAAGAAGGTCGAATCCAATACGTAGGCGTGGAGGAGAGAACCACTCCCCGCTCAATGACGTTTTCCAGCTCGCGCACATTGCCCGGCCAGTCGTAGTCCATCAGCACCCGCATCGCTTCCGGCGCCAGCGTGCGTGGCGGCAAATCATTTTCCTCCGCATAGCGCTTGAGAAAGCTCGCCGCCAGCAGCGGAATATCTTCCCGGCGGGTACGCAGCGGCGGCAGATCGATGGTGATCACATTCAGCCGGTAGTACAAATCTTCGCGAAACTTGCCGTCACGCACCGCCTGCCGCAGATCGACGTTGGTGGCAGCCAGGATGCGCACGTCTACCTGGATCTCGTGCACCCCGCCCAGGTGCATAAAGCGGCGGTCCTGCAGCACGCGCAGCACCTTGGCCTGGGTGTCCATCCCCATGGTGCCGATTTCGTCCAGGAAGAGGGTGCCAAAATTCGCCATCTCAAAGAGCCCCTTTTTGGCGGAAACAGCGGAGGTGAACGCCCCCTTGACGTGGCCAAAAAGTGTGGACTCGAGCAGATCGGTGGGCATGGCCCCGGTGTTCACCGGCACAAAGGGCTTGTCCCGGCGAGGAGAATTAGCGTGGATCGCCTTGGCGATCAGCTCCTTGCCGGTTCCGCTCTCACCCTGGATCAGAATCGTGGAGCGGGTGGGAGCTACCTGCGCCACCAGGTCGAAGATGCGCAGCATCGGCTCGCTCTTGCCCACGATGTTTTCGAAGTTGTAGCGCTGCTTCAGCGCCCGCTTGAGCTGGACATTCTCTTCTTCCGCCCGTTGCCGGGCGGTCGCGGCACGGATATCGGCCAGAAGCTTTTCATTGTCCCAGGGCTTTTGAACAAAATTCTGCGCCCCGCCATTCATGGCGTCGACTACGTTGCCGACCGTTCCATAAGCGGTGATCATGATCACCGGCAGGTTTGGCTGGCGCTCCCGGATCCGCGCCAAAACCTCCAGGCCGTTCAGTCCCGGCAGTGCCAGGTCCAGCAGAACCAGGTCATAGTTCCGGCTATCGATCGCTCTCAGACCAGCCTGGCCCTCAGGGGCCAGATCGACAACGTAGCCTTCCAGCACCAGCAGCGTCTCCAGTGATTCACGAATGGCTGCTTCGTCATCAATGATAAGAATGCGGGCTGCCGGTTCGGGGTTTGAAACGTTAGTTTTGCCTTGTGGAACGAGAATGCCGGCCTCAGACATGCGCGGGTTTCCTTGCCATGGGAAATTCGAGGTGGAAAGTAGTGCCGCTGCCAAGCTGGCTCTCTACCTGGATCTTGCCCGCATGTTCCTGGATAATGCCGTAGCTCACTGCTAATCCCAGTCCTGTGCCCCTGCGCTGCCCCTCGCCTACCGTCAGCTTGGTGGTAAAGAAGGGGTCGTAGATGCGCTGCACGTGTTCCAGCGCAATGCCTGAGCCGGTGTCGGAAACGTCGACTGCCACATGCCCGTTCGCTTGCGTGGCTACCCGCAGTGTACCGCCGGCCGCCATCGCGTCCTTGGCATTGAGAAACAGGTTGAGAAAGACTTGCTGGAGTTTGCCGGAGTTGCCCAGAATCGGCGGAAGATTATGTTCGAACGAAGTTTCCAGCTGTACCTGCGAAACACGGAACTGGTGTTCCAGCAGCTTCAGCGTTTCTTCGATCACGTGGTTGAGATCCAGAGCCGTAAACTCCGCCGCACCCGTTCGCGAAAAGTTCAGCAGGCCATTGACGATTTCCGAGGCCCGGAACGTCTGTTGCGTGATCTTGTCCAAAAGGGGCGCTACTCGTTGATCTCCCCGCACCTGTTTGGCGAGCATCTGGGTATACGACGAAATCACGGCCAAGGGAGTGTTGACCTCATGCGCCACACCGGCTGCGAGTAATCCAATGGAGGAGAGTTTGTCGGCCTGGGTCAGCTGGGCCTCCAGCTCCATGCGCTCGGTTATGTCATCCACAATGATGATGCGCCCGACCACCTCAAAGTTGCGAGAGACCAGGGGCGCGATGGCCACGTTGGCGCAACGGTTCTCGCCGCTGCGCGTCTGCACCCGGAAGCGATACAGGTTATGCACGCCGGGCTCATCTTTCAAGCGCAGGAATTCGGCCACAAAATTTGCCGGCAGAATGTCGCGCAGATATTGCCCCACCGCCTCCTGGCGCGACATGGCATACATCACTTCCATCTGCGCATTCCAGCTCTCGACCCGTTCTTCAAGGTCAACCGCGAACACGCCGACGTTGATCGATTCAACGATGTTCTCGTTGAACTCCTTCAATCGCTCGTATTCGGAGATCTTCTGCTCCAGGCTGGCGTACAAACGCGCGTTCTGGATCGCGATCCCGATATAGCTGGCCATGGACTCCAGCAACTCCACGTCCTCGCTCGAGAGGAAGTCTCCGTGGGTGGTGCGCCCAAGCCCGATAATGGCGATGGTTTTCTCCTGCAGGCGGCAGGGAAGGTAATAGTTCAGATCCAGCGAGGCAGCGGACTGGCGCTCTTCGGCCGTCAGGTGCAGCGCCTGCTGCGGGTTCTCGAGGAAGATGTGGGTGCCCGCATCCGGCTGATCGAAGTTAAGAAAGTCCAGTCCCGGATAGTTTTCGCGTGAGAGTAGCTGCGCCGGCAGGCCGTGAGCCGCCATTAGCCGGTAGCCTCCGTCCCGATCAGGGAAAAAGATGGCCACCCGTGCCACCAGCAGCGTTTGCGACAAGCGATCCACGATGGATGTGAGCAATCTGTTCAAATCGGTCTGCGAACTCAAGCCTCGCCCGAAGGTGATCAGGGTCTGCCGGTAGTCATAACGCTTATGGTCGAAAACCCGGTCGACCCGGTCTTGAATTGCCCGTTTGAGTGGCTCGAAAAGCTGGGCGGTGATGATGATGGCAGCGATCAGGCCCCAGGCACCCGCGCTGGGCAGGCGGGTATGTACCAGCTCCGCCGCTACTGCCACTGCACCGAAGTACAGCCCAACCAGCGCCGCCGTCGCCAGGGTATAGGTGACTCCGCGCTTGAAGATCAGGTCGACATCCATCAGGCGGTAGCGGACGATCGCCCAGCTAAAGGTCAGCGGCAAAAAGATCAGGCAAATCCCCCCCAGCTTGGCCAGACACGCTGGGAACCGGAATGCCGGTAAGAAAAGGGATGACATCCAACACCGTGAAGGGAATGACGGTGAGCAATGTTCCCCGGGTCAGCCACTTCAATTGCTGCCGGCGAAGCGGGTTCGTCTGCCGCAGGTAGTTGCGCAGGAAAACCAGCGCAGCCAGCACATAGTAGAGCGCCAGGTAGCCCATCGCGAGCTGGTCAAGACGCGTTTTCAGCAGCCCGGTAGCCTGCCACCGCCAGCATGCGCCACCACTTGCAGGCCGATTAGCCCAGGCCGGGAAGATAGATCAGCGAGTTGATCCAGTGTCGCCGCGAGGCCGGCCGCTCTTCCGGAAACGCTAAGGCAAATGCAGAAACAGCGCCGGCTGCAAAGCTCCGGCCAGGATCCTGCCCCAGTAGATGGTCCAGTCAAAGCCGTTGAATTTGCCCGTGTAATTGAACGAATAGAGGACAAACGAAGCTAGGCAAAAGATGTAAAAGTGAGTCGCGCGGGGCGCCGTCCACCGCCGGAAGAGGACGTAGAGCCCAATGGATAGATAAACCAGCGCAATCAGCCGCAGAGCCCTGGTTTTCGGCTTCGGTCGGCTGGCTCCAGGATCACCGATGCATGGATCGGAACGCCCGACCGGACCAGGCAGGTAGTCCACATGTCGCCAGACCCCGGCGGCAAACCATTGCCGCGTCAGGGACGACATGCGTGGAGTGGGGACGTTGATCGGCCGAAAGTCCAGCAGGTCCCCGGCTTTGATCCCCGCTCGATCCCCGGCCCGTTCTCGTGACCCGCTGCGCCTTGAAACCGCCCGGCGCTTCCTACCCAGGAATCACCAGATCGGTCGGCTAGAGAAAAGGAGCCCTCTTTGGTAAAATTTAGAGACGCAAGAACGGCGGCCGCCAAGGTAAACCCAGCGAGAAGAACCACGGCCACCCGAATTTGAAACACCTTAAGCATCGCGTCCGCGCGAAGAAGAACAGAGGATCCCCAGGACACAGAGCACGCTGTGGACCAACAGCAAAGCCGGCCGCCCGGCCTACTTGACATGGGATAGCCTCATTTGCAGGCCACAGTATACCCTTGATTCGAGAAGAGATATACAACGATCAGATCGGGAGCGCTATCGCCTGGTAATGTCCCGTGACAAAGATCTGCGGATTTCCACTACCTGAATATGACGCGACATATCGAGTAATCTTATTTTCAGTAACTTATACAGATGCCTCGGTAGGCTTTCATTTGGGCATCTTTTGCTGCCCCATTGTGTTCCCACTTATTTTGAATAGAATGTGAATTCCGAGCTTTAATTCTCGGTAGGGCGAAAGGTAAGGGACGTCATGGAATCATGGCATTGGCCGTTGGATGTTGGACGCTTTCGGGCGTATCCAGATCGAAAAGCATTGGGTCCAGGTGGACGGGCACCGGATGCACTGCCTCCAGGCGGGCCTCGGACCTGAGCTCATTCTGGTGCACGGCCTTCTCGGCACCGCCTCGGCCTGGGAGCTGGCGATTCCTGGCCTGGCAGAAGAATCCACCGTGTACGCCGTGGATGCTCTGGGCATTGGCGAGTCTGACCGCGTGCCGGGCATCGACGCCACGCTGGAGGCCCAAGCCGACCGGATGGTTACGTTCATGGATGAGTCTGGCATCCGGTCCGCGGACTTTCTGGCCACGTCCCATGGTGGCGCGGTGGCTTTGACGCTGGCCGCAAAATACCCAGGCCGGGTCAAGAACCTCTTGCTCCACGCTCCGGCAAATCCCTATTCCCATCTCGGCGACCCCCTCATCAACTTCTACCTCACCGGATTGGGGACTTGGTTTGCCCACCGCATTGCCAGTCTGCCCGCAGCCCATGCAAGCCCTCGCGTTGGGCCGCATGTACGGAGATCCCTCTCAGGTGCGGGACGGTTCCCGGCAAATACATCGGTTCTTTGCGCGTGCCGGGAACGGTCGACTATGTCCTCAGCATCCTGAGAACCTGGTTTGAGGACATGGCGAAATTGAAGCGCAGAGCTGGAGCATGTGCGCCACATTCCCGGCGCTTTTGCTCTGGGGCGACCGTGATCGGGCCGTATCTCTGGAGTCGGGCCAGAAGCTGCGCCACTGCTTTGATCGGGTGGAGTTCGAGGTTCTGCCCGGCACCGGGCATCTGCCCTACGAAGAATGCCCAGAGATCTGACCCGGCTCGCAAACTCTTTTGACAAGAATGCGGCAAAGCGAGACCGGTCCCCGTCTGGTGTCGCAGAGCCCACGCGCTAGGGCTGAGATCGCTGAGGTTGGTGCCAACAGCGCTGGATGCGAAGCGGAAATTCGGCCTAGCGTCCACTGACGGGACTCTTCAGGTGCAAGCCGGTACACATCCACGTCAGCCCTTACATAAATGCACCAAAATCATTCAGTGCCCTGAAGCAGTCTCTTCGAACAAATCATCCTTTTTCTGCAGCCCTGCCGGAGCGGACCATCCCATGCAAACACTTTTCGGCGAAATTCCGGGCCATCGGCTAGCCAAAGCGCGCATACTTGGTCTAATAGCCATAGCGAAGTGGGCCTACGGTTATATCCAGGTGCAACAAAGAGGTCGTCATGAGCAATATGCTGCGAAGAGGCTGATACCGGCAGAATTAATGGTTGCGAGCAGCTTGCTGCTGGCGCCCGGCTTCACCCTGACGGGGTACGGACAGAACAATCCGCAAACTACGCCAGCCCCCGCGCAACGCTCAACCGCGCGGCCAGTCAGCCGGCAGACACTCCGCCTGCTTCAGACTCCGACGTCGCACGGCCGATGCCGAAAATGCCGGGAGTAAAGCCAGGCAGCGTGGACGACGTGAACGCGGTGGGTACCCGCGACATTGGCGGCCGCGGCATGGGCAACTGGTATTCGACCGAAACTGAAATTCGCATGGGCAAGTCTTACGCCATGCAGCTGGAAAAGAGCGTTAAGTTCGTCAACGACCCGGTGGTGAATGAATACGTAAACCGGGTCGCGCAAAATCTGGTCAAGAATTCTGACGCCAAGGTTCCATTCACCATCAAGGTCATCGATTCTGATGAAGTCAACGCCATGGCGTTGCCCGGCGGCTTTATGTATGTGAACAGCGGCCTCATTCTGACCGCGGACGACGAAGCTGAAATGGCGGGTGTGATTGCGCATGAGATATCCCACGTAGCGGCTCACCATGCTGTCCGTGAGCAAACCCGCATGAACTACGCTCAGTTGGGCACGATTCCGCTGATTTTCATCGGCGGTTGGACAGGTTATGGCATTTACGAAGCGGCCCAGATCGGCATTCCGCTGACCTTCCTGCAGTTCTCTCGTGGCTTTGAGTCGCAGGCCGATTTCCTCGGTGTGCAGTACATGTACCGTGCAGGCTACGATCCGCAGGCTTTCGTAACCATCTTTGAAAAGCTTGAGAACCTGGAGAAAACCAAGCCGCACCTGATTGCCAAGGCCTTCTCGAGCCACCCGCAGACCCCTGATCGCATCGAGGCAACGCAAAAGGAGATTGCCACGATCCTGCCGCCGCGTGCGGAGTACGTGGTGACCACCTCTGAGTTTGACGACGTCAAGGCTCGCTTGGCGCGCATCGAGAACAAGCGCAAGCTGAACGACGGTGGCAAGGGCAACGCGCCAACTCTGCGCCGCGCCAGCTCCACAAACAGCGATCCCAATGCCTCCGACTCCGACAAGCAGCCCGGCAACGACCGCCCAACCCTGCAGCGCCGGGACGACAACTAACCGCGTGTTCAAGCATCAAGAAAAGGCCACCCATTTCGGGTGGCCTTTTTCGGTGAGTCACGCTACCAAAGTCGTGCCCTGATACAAAACAAGACCCAGCATCCGAACAGCTTCTCCGGCGTCAGCAGCCCTTCTTGCACTTTGCCAGAATCGCCGCCTGCAGCCGCTCGCGCAGCCCAGCCGGCAACTCATAAACCTCATGATTCCGATAAATCTGGATCGTCTTTCGCGTCGTCTGCATGGTGATCAAGCAGTGTTCGCATCCCTCGAGGTGGGCCTGCAGTTCGGCGACCAGGCCGGTAGGTACCTGGTTGTCCAGAAAATCACCGAGTTGCGCCAAAAACTCTGAGCAGTTCATTTCGTCCCGTCCTCATTCTTACGGAAGTAGCGGCTCAACCGCTCCCGCAACTGCAGCCGCGCTCGTAGCAGCCGCGACTTGACCGCGGGCACGCTCAACCCCAGTGTCTCCGCGGTTTCTTCCGTCGATAACCCTTCCACGTCGCGCAACACGAAAACCACCCGGAAACCGGGCGGTAAACCCTGAATCGTCTTGCGCAGAATCTCTGCCAGCTCCGACTGCCCGTACATCATCTCGGGGTCGGGCCTCCATTCGGCGAGGTCGCGCGGCATAGAGCCTTCTTCCGTCTCCACGTCCTCGTCGATCGATACCATACGCCCGGTACGCCGTTTGCGCAGCCGCATCAGCGACTCGTTCACCGCAATGCGTACCAGCCAGGTATAAAACTTCGAGTTCCCCTGGAACTGCTCCAGCTTCTCGTAAGCCTTTAAAAACGCATCCTGGACCACATCCTCCGCATCCTCCCGGTTCTGCGTGATGTGCTGCGCGATGCGGAACACCTGCCGATCGTACTGCTTAACCAGCTGTTCGAAGGCCTGTACATCGCCTTCCCGCGCCCGGTTAACCAGCAAAATGTCAGGGTGAACTTCTTCAGTCCCTTGTGCTTGGATGATAGGCATGTGTGACGGGTTCAGAAATTCGACCTTTCCAGACCGTTCTCCACCCTGGTGCACGTTTCCGGATGTGCTCGAGGGAGAAGGGGCATCGATGCTTGCGCGCATGGGGTGGGCCGCCTGCAGGCGCTGCGCGTCTTCCTCATACTAAATGGGCATGGCGGCACACCGCAAAATGCGTAACCTGCGAAATAGGCACCATTTGCCGTTGAGAAGGGAAGCGCTCAGGTTGATTCACAAGGGCCGGCTGAGAAAACCGCAGCGGCCTGGTGACTCAAAACGCACCAATATCTACCACGCATCACAGCTCCCGATGTGGGCTGGTAGCGGTATTTGACTGGGTTCCCAATCGGGCTGGTAGTCGAACGAAAGCCTGCGCGCAACCAAATTTTCCGCTTAGAGTCTTTAATAAGGGCAGGTTTTGAGATGGCTATCGTTGTATCTGCCCGGGGCAGGCAAGTGGAAAGGGAAGCAGTAAAACGAGTGATGACGGTACGAACCCTATTTCCCTGGCTGTTACTGCTTGCCGTGAGCTGGGGAGGAGCCGCGTCGCAGACCGCGCCGGCGAAGAAGCATCCTGCGCCTCATCACCCGGCGCATACGGCCAAAACCCATCATCCCAAGGCCGGCCGGGCCACGTCACGCGTTCGCCATGCCAAAACCCGGCGGAAACCGCGCAGTGCCAGGAGTATTGCCCGCAGCCGCAAACTCCAGCGCGCCTTCGTCGCCTCCTCCCAGCTGCGGCCGATGGCCCAGGAACTGACCACCATGCGGTCGCCCGCTGCCTACGCCGGCGTTAGCGCCTATGCCCACGCCCACACGGGAGAAGCCGCCTCCGCTGCGTACCTGGCCCTGGGACACGCCTACCTGTTGGACCATCGCTACCCGGACGCAGCCGCCAGCTTCCAGAAAGCCAATGCTTTAGGCAAGACCATGGACGACTACGCCGATTTTCTCGCGGCCCAGGCGCTGATGGAATCGGGCAAGCTCTCGGACGCAGAGACCCTGCTCACCGGTTTTGCCGCAAAATATCCTGAGAGCATTTTCGTCGGCCGTTTGCCCGTGATGATCGCCAACCTCTCGCTCGATCAAAACGATCCTCAGACGGCCCTGAAGGTGCTCCGCGAACACGCAGCCGACCCCATCGCTGGCCATGCAGACTTTCAGCTGGCCCTGGCCCGGGCTAACCAGATGACGGGAGGTCTGGACGAAGCGGCCAAGCTCTATCGCCATATCTTTCTCGGATTTCCTTTGAGCAACGAAGGGCAGCAAGCCAAGGCCCAGCTCGCCGTGGTGGGCGCCAACCCGCCGCTCACCATGGCCGAGCGCAGAGCCCATGCGGACGCGCTGTATGCCGGCGGGAAATTCGCCGATGCGGGCGAGGAGTACCGCGCCTTGGCCAATGATCCTACAACGGATTCACAGGCGAAAACCGCCCTGCTGGTGGCCGCCGCATCCTGCGACCTGAAAACCAGGCGGCTCAGCAAAGAAGAAGTGGAATCACTGCCCGACAGTCAGGATGAGAGCGGCGCCCGGCGATCGTATCTGGCCGTCGAATTGGCCCGCAATAAGGACGATAGCGGCACGGTGCAGTCTCTGATCACGGAGATGGAGCAGCGCTTTCCCGAAAGCCCGTGGTTGGCCGAAGCGCTCTACAGTTCGGCCAATATGTACCTGCTGCGTAAGGACTATCCCCAGGCCATTACCTATTACGGCGACCTGGCAACGCGTTTTCCCACTCACCGCTATGCGCCCAGCAGCCATTGGAAGGCGGCTTGGCTGAACTACCGCTTGGGTAATTATTCTGCAGCGGCGGTGCTGTTCGACAAGCAGATCGCTCTCTACGCCGGGGGTAAAGAGATTCCCGCAGCCCTCTACTGGCGTGGGCGATTGTATGCCGATCAGGAGCATCAGCCCGCCATCGCCGCGGCCTACTACCAGACCGTTTCCCGGGTCTTTGAGCATTACTACTATGCCCAGTTGTCACGCGACCGGTTGGCGGAGCTTGGCTCTGTCACCCCGGCCGACGTTGCCATGCTCAGCGACATTCATCGCGAGGAAATTCCCCCGCTCACCGACGACGTGCCCGAAGACGACGAGCACGTGATCAAGGCGCGCCTATTGGCCAACGCCGGATTGAATGAATATATTCCCGCCGAGATCCAGGCAGCCGATGGCAGCGAACAGTGGGGAGCCTTTGCCGAGGCGGAAATCTACTCCTCCGACGGCGAAACCTTCCGCGCCATGCGTGTTTTGAAGCGGGCTCTACCCTTCTATACCTCGGCGCCCATCGACACCATTCCCATGGGCTACTGGAAAATTCTTTTTCCCCAGCAATATTGGGGTGCCATTGAGCAGCAAGCCTCGAAGAACGGCTTGGATCCGTATATGGTGGCCTCGCTGATTCGCCAGGAGTCGGAGTTCAACCCGGCGGCAATCAGCTCCGCCAACGCGTTCGGGTTGATGCAGTTGTTGCCTTCCGTCGGCCGCTCCATGGCCAGGGAAGAGGGCATTCGTCATTTCAACGAGATCGAATTGCTGAATCCGGAGACCAATATCCGCCTTGGTTCGCGCTACCTCAAGCAGACATTGGATAAATTTGACGGCCAGCCTGCGTACGCCTTTGCCGCCTACAATGCGGGCGACAGCCGGGTAACGGATTGGCAGTCGATCGGCAAATATCACGGCATGGACGAATTTGTGGAATCGATTCCTTTCACCGAGACTCGCGATTACGTGCAGGCGATTCTCCGCAATGAGTCGATCTATCGCGCGTTGCATGAGACGCCGCCTGCGCCGTCGAGCACCATTGCCCAACAGAAGCCGTCGGGCGCCATCGCACAGGAGAAGCCGTCGGGCATGGGGCAGAAGATGATGCCCGCGCAACAGTAATGGGTATGTGCATCTTGGTGCATAAATAAAGGGAATTGATTCGTGCGAACGAATCGTGCATTGACGAAAACAAGGCTCGCGGAAAGAATGAGTTCAATGTTCGGCTTGCAAACGAAACTTCACCTCGGTAGGTGACTCGGCCAAATGAGTAAGCATCCGCAGAACAGAGTTCGCAGGCTAGTGATTGTGGGCCCGACGGACAAAAAAAAACGCCCACACTCCAGTGGGCCTCGTTGGTGGGGGCCGCAGCGCCCCGGGGTCGTAGGGATTAATCAGGAATCGCAGACTACCCAGGCGCAATTCAGATCCCTCCGCATGGCGGTAATGCCGACGCTTTCCCGCGGCATGTGGCGGGAAGCGTTGGCCTGGATTTGGAATTTTGTGCGCAGTTATTTTGCCCCTCCGGTCGAGCGGAAGCGCGGGGCGGTGGTTTTGTCTTTCCGCCGGGTGGCGGCAAAAGAAGCATTTGTCACCAAGAAAGCCAGCGGGAGCGTTCGTTGGAATAACGATCGTGAAGCAGCACCTCAGGAGGGAGGCAGAGGATAGCGAGAGCATTTCTGCAGTTGCAAGCAAGGAATGCAGGCCAAAACCCTGCACGTTACATATGTACGGTGATCACAGGTAACAGGATCGCACAGGAGGAATAAGCATGTTGACGGATCTTGAATTGCTTGGAGAGTGGATTCCAGAGCAGATGGAACCTGGAACCTTGTTTGTGCTGGAGAACACGGGAGCGATGGGCGAGGCGAGCAACCCTTACGTTGCCGTGCTGGCTTGTCCTCATTGTGGTGCGCTAGGTTTGATCACGAAGATGCAATATATCGGTATGGAGTCGATGATCTGCGGTTCCGATTACTGTTCGTCCGAGTACTACTTGAACGATGAAGGAATCGAGTATCGAAAGCCGCACTAGAGACAGAACCATGCAGAAAGGGAGGCCACTTGCGGAAAACCGCGGTGGCCTCCTTTTTTTTTGTGCTTCGACCATCGTGGGAACGATTGACCGAGAACTTGTCGCAGTGATGGAAGGGTAGACAGTCCATTCGATGGGATCAAGGCCGTGGAGATGACGCGCTGTGGAAGCGAGCGTATATTTCTTGCTGACGGACCTGGCCTGCTGCGTCTGCAAGGTAGGGGCTACAGGGTGTTGAGGCTCGTGCCGCGTTGACCGGACCGTGTCCATGTGCCTCTCTGGGACCTCAAAGCGCGCCACTGCGCAAAGAGAGAGGTGAGTTCCATTGACGCACCATCTAAGCCGAAAGTCGATGTTCAGGAGTCGATTGCGAACGCGAAAGCGTACTGCAAGCAAAATCCTGAGAGCTTCGTCAGTTTGCGGGATTATAGCGGTGGCATTTACAACGAAACCTGCGCAGCCTTTGCCGCAGAGCAGCACGCCACCGACCCCTCATACAAGATCGGCTCAGATTAAGCCGCGCAGGATAGGCTCCGTAAGCCTGGCGGTAATTGGGCCCACGGGGTGGTTCTGAGAACAGGCGGCTTCCTGAAGAGGGGCAATCGTATGCTTCGTTCAAGGTAGCCGCCTGCAAACCGTGGCCTCAAAAATCCCTGGCCCTGTGGGGCGCGCTGGTGTGCCGCCAGGTCTGGATGAATTCAGATGCCCTTGACCATAGACTCTGACTACGCTCCCTGCCCCCGCCTGGTGGCTTTGAAAGCGATTCACGTCTGCTCTGCTTTGTATTCCACTCCAGAGCTTCCGCAAGCGATGGAGACGGCTTGTCTGGAAACGCCTTCTCATATCGGTCGATGGCTGTCTGGATCACGAACATGTCCCACGGGGTGAGCGTCATTGGGCACCATCCTTATTGTCACCGTGATAGCGACCAGCTCACGGTGCGCTACAAACGGCTGCAGAGAAAGTGTGATCTCCACAGATACAGATTAACGATTGCCGCGCGGAATAGATTCGTCACCGTCCATGAATTTTCGTAATGTTGATCCTACGAAAACCTGCTTGGCCGGATTTCGTGTCCTCGCAGCTATTTGACGGCCATGCAATACTGGCTCAGCAAGGGGCAGGCAGCCACCCCACTGCAGATCCAGGACAACCGGACGTAGTCAAGTTAAGCCTTTTATTTTGATATGCTTGGACAAGCAGGCCCGGATGGCGAAATCGGCAGACGCAGCGGACTTAAAATCCGCAGGCCGCAAGGCCGTGGGGGTTCAAGTCCCCCTCCGGGCACCAATATAATTGCCGGCGAGTCGATCAACAGCCGTGTGAGGTAGAGTTGCGGGTCCACATCATGTCTACCGCCAGGTGCTGGCCAGTATGGCAGCGGTTCGCCCTCCACGCGGGTTGTCGACGAACAAAGGATTCTTGCGGTTCAGCACCACGCGCTTCATTTCGCGCTCACTGATGTTGTTGTCGAGATGGGCACAGCGCCATCGGAGCAGAAGGCGTTCGAGCTCCGTCCACTCTCCCAGAGCGTAGTTCACTGCCTCGGCCATAGAGTGTATTGGGCAAGAGCTACTCCTTCCAGCTGAGGACGTTCTGCCGCAGGTCGGCTAAGACCGGCACCGACTGGCTCTGACGCAAGTCGAGCCGCTGTGCAATCGAGAGCTCGGCGACTTGTTTCACCACCAAAAGGGTGCGCACTATCTCTATAGCTTTGCTTTGCGGTCTCGGGGCAGTCTTCTCCGCGAAGTGGCCCCCAACTCACTACGAGCATCATTCGCAAGTATTGCATCATTTAATAGAGTGATGCATAATCATAGAATGAGAACCACTCTCAACCTTGATGACGACGTCCATCGCTACGCCTCAACGTATGCGCATGCGAAAGGTATTTCGCTCAGTAAGGCCATCGGCGAGCTAGTGCGCAAAGCGGAGGTGGTGCGGGAGCCGGGGGCCGATTCGCCGCGCCTGAAAATAAGCCCGCACGGGTATCTCGTGATCGCTGGAACGGGCGACACCCTCACTTCGGAGATGGTGAAAGAAGCCTCGGAAGATGATCTTGTCTAAGCCTCCTCGATACTTGCTCGACGTAAATGTGTTTGTTGCGCTGCTAACTGAGAATCACCTTCACCATCAGCTCGTAACGGAGTGGTTCAACGCTTCTCCGAGTCTCCAGTGGGCCATCTGCGCGTTCACTGAAGCTGGCTTTCTCCGCAACGCGACCGCACCGCGTCCGGGTCAGATCACAATGAGCGAAGCCACGGCACTCCTGGCGAGGATGGCGCAGCATCCGAGCTATCACTACCTGCCCATCTCTGCCGACTGGAATACGTTGTGCAGCCGGTTCTTTCGGCGACTGTACGGAACAAAGCAGGTGACCGATGCTTACCTGCTGGGCTTGGCCGTGCGCGAGGACTTGGCGCTCGTCACGCTGGATAAGGCAGTTGTCCACCTCGCAGGAGATGAACACAGGGAACACGTCCTGTTATTGGAGGCGAAATGAGCATGGCCGCACAGCCGTTGAACTTCAGGAGCTGGTCCCTGAGGTGATGGTCGGCGCCATCGCCCAGCGCGAAAACCGCTGGGCCACCTATGTGGGCACTTTGCCATGTCAGCGTGTGGCATAATGTCTACAGAGGGCTTTGCGCGATGGCTACTAGCGACCTCACCTTCGAGCAGTACATCGGCGTTTCCCCAAATTCTGCGCTCGATCTGGCAGAGATTGCCGAAAAAGGACTTCCCACTGACAGCATCGCCTATTTGAAAGAGAGGGGCCTTACGTTCTCGGAAATTTCCGAGATCATCATCTCTCCGCGAACCTTGAAACACCGAAAAGCGCGCGGAGAACAGCTCTCCGTCGAAGAAACCGGCCGTATGCTGCGCGTCGCGCGAATCATCGTTCTTGCGGATCAGGTTTTTGGAAATCACGAAAAAGCGCTGACGTGGTTGCGGCAAGTCGATGAACGTCTCAACGATCGGACGCCTCTGAGCATGCTTCACACCGAATCAGGGGGACGCCTGGTAGAAAACTTGCTGTGGCAAATAGATGAAGGCATTTATTCATGAGGTTGCTGTGGCGTATCAGCAACCACTGCGATCTTCAAGGAATGGGCGGCGAAAAATCAGATGGTAGGTGGCATACAGCCAAACGAGGCAAACGTGTCGTATACCTCTCTGACCATCCTGCCATTGCTTTGATCGAAGTGCTTGCCAACCTGAAAGGCAATCCGAGGCTCTTTCCAGACAGCTATCAGCTCATGAAGATCACCGTCGCCGAGCACATGGCAGCCGGCGCGTTAGAGCTCAATAGTCTCATAGGCAATTGGCGCGCCGATGTGAACCAAACGAAATCCATAGGAGATTCCTGGCTCGCAGGTGGCAATTCTGCTTTGTTGGCAGTCCCTTCTGTTCCTTCGCCGGAATCCATGAACTATCTGTTTAATCCTCTTCACCCAGATGCGAGAGGGGTGGAGATCGAGTGGTGCCGGTGGATCAAGTACGACAAGCGACTGTTTCAGATACCCGAGACGAAATGATGAACCGTTCAAAGCGATCCTCTTTTCAATGCGCATCGTGGTCGGTGTCGGCGCTCTAAGGCTGATCACAGCGACGCGGCGAGCGTGCTGGAACATTGGGTCGCGACGCTCGGCTTGGATCCAGGCAAGCGGTAGGTTTGAACTACTCTGCTCACACGATGAGTGTAGGGAGCCAGATAGTGGAAGACATGTTTCTGCACCGCCGAAAGGGGCCTGGTTGAAAGCGACTTGGTGTTGGTAATTTTGGCAAAATCGAAGGATGGTCTGACAATAGGGGATACGCTGGCAAGATGAGCTTCGACAGCGACAGCGGGTCACGCGTGGGATCAAAATCGAATCCTGGAGATCCCCTGAGGATCAGAATCCTCCTGGACTGCAACATATTGCATCGAGGAAGTTGTGATGATGGAATCCATCAAGCTTTATCGCGGTAGATTTGGACACATCTCGGTACTCAATGTCGCAACCGACTTCGTTACCCACGCTCATGACGAAGTACATATTATCCTCTGGTTGGAGGGTGCCGGCGGCGAGATGACGATCGGTCGCCAGACCATGCAGCTTGGTCCGGAGATTGCCGCTGGGATCAATTCTTTCGAGCCTCACAGCCATGCTTTGGCACAGGACGGAGTACCCGGTTCATTCCTGGCTTTCTACATCGATCCAGATTGGATTCGCCGCCGCCGCGGCCTCGCTATCGGTGCTTCTGTTTTCGCGAGGCCTTTCATTCCGATCCATTCGTGGATTCGAGGGGCCGCCGCCTGCCTGCTCGATAGCCTGAGCAGGAGCACTGGGGTCGATGACCCGTCAAGTTTTGAAGTAGAACGCTTTATCGACACATTCATCGACGTTGCCGATGCGACAACCCCGGAAGGCGCGCGTATTGCCAGTGTTTGCAGTACCAGTGATTTCCGTGTCCGCAAAGCAATTGAGTTGATGAAATCCCATGTATGCGAGCGGATTTGTTTCGACAAGGTGGCTCGTAGCGTGGGCCTATCGCGCCCACACTTCTTCGCCCTGTTCAAAGAGCAGATGAACCTCACTCCCAACGTCTACTGGAATACCCTGCGGATGACCGAAGCGGCGCGCCGGGTCCAGTTCTCCGAAGAATCTCTCGTCTCCGTCGCGTTGCATATGGGATTCACCTCCCAAGGCAATTTCTCGCGTTTCTTCCGCGACCATATCGGTGTCCCACCGACTGTATATCGGTTGGCGGCACGATCCGCTGAGTAATCTGCGTACGGGCGGCGACTTCGGTTTGCAGCCCGGCAGGCGCGCTCCGAATATTTTCAGACTGATTGACAAGAAACGAGGCCGGGCCTGGCTAGCGCCACTATGCGTGCGGAGCGTATGTTTACCAATGCATCATTGGAGGGGATCCTCATGGCTGAAATCATAGTTTCCAGCGTCATCGATGCGCCCGTCGAGAAGGTCTGGGCTCGCATTCGGGATTTCAACGGATTGCCAAGCTGGCATCCGCGCATGGTTGAGAGCCACATCGAAGATGGGTTTGCTTCCGACAAGATCGGGGCCGTGCGAAACTTCACGCTCGCCTCGGGCGCGAAAATTCGCGAAAGGCTGGTCGATTTTTCAGACGACAATTTTCTGTGCTCCTACTCGATGGTTGAGACCCCGCAGCCGATTACCGATCATAAGGCGACGTTGAAGCTCACCCGGGTAACCGATGGCAATCGCACTTTTGCGCAATGGAGCGCGAAGTTTGACGCCCCGCCCGAGCAGGTCGACGGCATCGCCAAAGGCATGGCCGAAAATGTCTTCCAGGGTGGCTTTAATGCGCTGAAGACTCACTTCTCCGGACAAAGCTAAGCTCATTCCGGCTGGAGTTTCGTCATGTCCCTTACGCTTCAAACATTCTCGACTGTCGCTGAAGCGAGTGCAGCGCTGAAAGGTGCAGGTGCACGGTATCTCGGAGGTGGAACGCTCCTGGTCCGTGATGCCCATGATGGAGATTTGTCATTTTCCACCTTCGTTCGTGCGACCGACCCGTCACTTTCCGCAATTGCGGTGTCGGGGAGCGAAGTGAGGATTGGCGCATCCGCGACCATGGCCGCCGTTGCGCGTCATCGCGACCTCGGATTCCTGGCTAAGGTAGCGAACGCCATCGGAGCCCCAGCGATCCGTAACATGGCGACGGTGGGCGGAAATCTCTTCGCCGGGTCTCCATATGGCGATTTCACCGTGGCGTTATTGGCGCTCGACGCCAGAGTAAGCGTTGCCGACGCCGGGACGCCGGGCGTCGAGTTGCCACTAGGGGTCTTCCTTGCGGAACGCGCCAGCTGTCATGCCGGCAAGATCGCCACAGCAGTGACTTTCGAAATGCCGGAGAAGGATGAGTTTCGCTTTTTGAAGGTGAGCCGGGTCAAGCCGAGAGGTGTCGCTGTCGTAAGTATCGCCGCGGTTCTTAAAGAGTATCGCAACGTCATTTCGTCCGCGCGGATCGCTTTCGGTTGCATGGCCGATCGTCCGGTGCGGGCTAAGGCAGTTGAGGCAGCCCTGGCCGGCCGCCAGCGCACGAAGGAAGGCATTGAGCCCGCCTTGGCAGTGGCACTGGAGGGAATGTCTCCTATTACTGACGCGATTGCGAGCGCATGGTATCGCGCCGAAGTTTTGCCGGTCCATTTGGGCCGCCTGCTCCTGGCCTGAAGAAACGCTGAACGAATGCGCATCCGCTGATCGAGAGAGAAAGTGCAGAGAGGAATTTCGCGATGTCAAAGGTTGCAATTCACTTCACGCTCAATGGCAGCGAGATGAGCGAATTCGTGGAGAGCGGCGCCACGTTGTTGTCTGCGCTTAGAGATAAGATTGGCGACCTGTCACCCAAGGGCGGGTGCCATCAGGGCACTTGCGGCGCCTGCTCGGTGATCATTAACGGCGAACTGCGCCTCTCATGTCTCACGCTTGCCGAGACCTGCAGCGGGGCGGATATAAAGACGACAAGCGGTCTCGCCAAGAATGGCGTACTGCATCCACTGCAACGCGCTTTTGCGGATGCTTTCGCGACGCAATGTGGCTTCTGCACACCCGGCATGATCATGGCGTCCAAAGTGCTACTCGATCACAATCCCAACCCGACTCGTGAAGAAGTTGTAGAAGCGATCTCGGGCAATATCTGCCGTTGCACGGGCTACGAGCCGATTATCCAGGCAGTGCTCATCGCCGCACGCGCCAATACTGTCAACGTGGCTTGAAAGGGACGCCATGGAACTGCGAAAGAGCTATTTCGCCGACGAGCGCAAGGAGGATTTGCACGAGGTCGGGCAACCGCGGCCGCGCTCCGATGCGCTCGGACACGTCACGGGCAGCACAACCTTCTTTGCGGATCGAAACATTCCCGGCCTTCTCCATCTGAAAATGGTGCGCAGTCCTCATCACCATGCGCGGATTCTCAGCGTCGATACATCGGAGGCTGTCAAGCATCCGGGCGTAGCGCGGATAGTGACGGCCACGGATGTGCCACACAACATCTATACGATCCTGACACTGATCCAGATTGGGCCGGAAGATGAGCCTGTGCTCGCTACCGGCAAGGTTCGCTGGAAAGGCGAGGCGATTGTCGCCGTGCTGGCGGAGACCGAGCGTGCCGCGCAGGAGGCCGCTGCCAAGGTCCACATCGATTATGAAGTGCTACCTGCAGTCTTCAGCATTGAGGACGCGTTGAAGCCAGGCGCGCCGCTGGTCAATGAATATCATCCGGGCAACTACTACCACTATGACAGCGGCGAATGCCGTAAGGTTCGCTACGGCGATGTCGCGGAAGGTTTCCGTCAGGCGGATCACGTCCTCGAACAGACTTATTCGTCGTCCCCTATCGAACATGCGGCAACAGAGACTACCGGCTGTATGGTCGTGCCGGAGGGAAATGAGCGTTTCACCTGCTATACCAACACGCAGGCGATGTTCTTCACCCTCGACAACACCTCGATCATCCTGCAGATGCCAGGCCACAAGCTGCACTTCGTCGGCGGCACTGTGGGGGGCGGTTTTGGAGGCAAGGTCGACGTCATCGTCGAGCCGATCGCGATCCTTTCCGCCAAGCTGACGGGACGCCCCGTCTCCTTCATCTATAGCCGCCACGAGGAGATGCAGGTCTCCTCGACCCGGGCGGCAGAAAAAGTGGTGATCAAAGATGGCGTGATGAAGGACGGGCGGATCGTAGCCCGTCAGGTCAGCTGCTATACGGACGCGGGGGCTTATTCCCGCCATTCGCCCTACGGTGCTCAGAAGGGGGCGGGGCATTTCCCGGGACCCTACACCATCCCGAATGTCTGGGCCGACTGCTATTGCGTGTATACGAACCGGACGCCATCGAGCGCCATGCGCGGCTTCGGTGTGACGATCGCCGATTTCGCGCTTGAAGTGCAGATGGACAAGCTGGCGCGCCTGATCGGCATGGATCCGTTCGAATTTCGCTTCGTGAACGCCTATCGCGACGGCGATATCAAGGCGCACCGTCAGGCGACCGAAGGCGCCGCTCTCATCGAAGTCATGCAGGAGGCCTCACGCGCCGCAAATTGGCCTGTAGGCGAAGAATTCTACGCGATGTCGTCGTACAAGAGGGAGGCTTGACCATGGCGATCCTGCACGGCCGCGGCGTTGCGGCGATCAATTATCCGACCGGCATGAATCTCGGCGGAGACCCGACCCAGGCTTTGGTCCATTCGACGCCAACCGGGAATTTTGTAGTGACGCTGTCAAGCGTCGATCTGGGCCAGGGTATGAGGCAAATCATGGCGCAGATCTGCGCGGAGACGATTGGCGTGCCGACCGAAAGAATCATCGTCGACACCGCCGATACCGACACTGGACCTCATTGCATGGGCACCTTCGCCTCACGCGGCACGCATCGCGCCGGTAACGCCGTCATTCAGGCGGCGAAGGAGGCGAGGCAGGTCATGCTGGAAGTGGCGGCAGAAGAACTGGAGGTGAACGCCAGTGACCTGGAGACCGATGGCGTAGGCAATATCAATATCAAGGGAGCGCCGCAGCGCTCGATCTCGATCTTCGACACGGCGTTGGCGGCGCATTTCAAACAAGGCCGCTCGATCTCTGGACGCGGTATGTTCCTGGTCCCGCGCTCCTATCCGGATACAGCGACCGGCGCGATGAAGCCGGCCACATGTTACGCGCACGCCTGCACGGTCGCCGATGTCGAGGTCGACGATGAGACCGGCGAAGTGACCGTACTTGCCATCAAGAACATATTCGAAATCGGCCGCGCCCTCAATCCGAAGATGGTCGAGCAGCAACTCGTAGGCGGATCGTGGATGGGGATCAGCCACGCCCTCTACGAGACGACCGAACCGTATTATCCCAGCCGAGACTTTGGAGGCGTCGATTTTAATGAGTATTTGATGCCCGGTCCGGGCGATCTAGCTGAGACCGAGATCATCGTGCTCGAACGACCCGCGGCGGATGGGCCCTATGGGGCCAAAGGGCCGGGCGAGATGTGTGCAAATCCGTTGATTCCTGCTGTCGCCAACGCCGTCTTCGACGCCGTGGGGGTCCGCGTCGACACCCTTCCGATCACGCCCGAGCGCATCCTGCGCGCCTTGAAGGAACAAAAGGCCGATAAACGGCCGGAGGCGTAATTAAACGCACCATGGCGAAAGACGTTAGTAGTCACTCCGCAAGCTTCGCAGCCTCACCAGAGGCCATCGCTTCACAGCTCGCCTCGGCCAGCTATGTCGCCGATGAGGGCCTTGCGACAGCCATCTTTCTGGCCATCCGCCTGGGGAAGCCGCTGCTTCTTGAAGGAACGCCGGGCGTCGGCAAGACGGAGGCTGCGAAAGCGGTTGCTGTAGCGCTTGGCCGCAGTCTTGTGCGCCTGCAATGCTACGAGGGCATCGACGCCGCGCATGCTCTCTATGAATGGAACTACCAGCGTCAGCTGCTCGCGATCCGCCAAGCGGGCGAGCGCGAGATCGACATTTATGAAGATAGATTTTTGATTGCACGTCCCCTGTTGCAGGTTCTCAGGGCGCCAAACGACAGCTTGCTTCTTGTCGACGAGATCGATCGATCGGATCACGAATTCGAGGCGGTGCTCCTCGAATTCCTGTCGGATTTCCAGATCTCGATTCCGGAACGTGGCACGGTCCGAGCCGCCGCGCAGCCACTCGTGATCTTAACTTCGAATCGGACACGCGATCTTGCCGAGGCGCTGCGTCGTCGCTGCGTATATCACTGGATCGCATATCCGGAGCCTGCGCGCGAGGCAGCGATCATCCGGTTGCGGGCACCGGAGGTCGCGGAATCTACTGCGCGGGCCGTCGCCAACGCGGTTCGGAACATCCGTCAGCGTCCGCTCGCCAAGCCTCCGGGCATCGCAGAGGCGGTCGAATGGGCTAATGCCGCTACGGTTCTCGAGAAGGGCGGAAGCCCGTGGCCGGAGGCCTTCCGACGCGCCATAGGCGTGCTGATCAAGGACCAGGAAGACCTGTCCTACCTTGCTGCCGAGATCGGCGGCATCGTGGAAGAGGCGCTGAGGTGAGTACAGATCCAATTCCGCTTATGGCCGGTCAAAGGACACGCGGCATCCTGACCCTTCCCCAGGCGGCGGAGTTCCTGGTTGGCTTTAGCCGGTTGTTGCGCCGCTCCGGATATACAGTTGCGCTGGAACAGACGACGGCATTCCTGGTAGCGGTGAACCTGCTTGGGCCAAGGGTCAATGGAGGATATTCGCCAGGCCGCTCTGGCCACGCTCGCCCCGTCCCCGGACAGGCGCCACGAATTCGAGACGCTCTTTCGCAACTATTTCTACGGCGACGCCGGAACGCCCGCGAAGGGCGAGTATGAAGGCCACGACCAAGACAAGACACATGTCAAAGACACTGGCAAGGAGCGGAGAGACCAGACGGAAGGTCTGCGCGTGGAAGAAGGCGGCGCGCTTTCGTCTTCAACCGAGCGTCTTACGATTCGGAGGTTCGATGCGGAAAGCGAAAATGAAGAACTCCTGCGGTTCCGCCGCGCGCTTGCTAACGCGCTTCCGATGCGACGTTCGTTTCGGACCGTAAGAACCAACTCGCACGGCAGCGTCGACCTCCGCCGTTCCTTGCGGCAAATCGTACGCACAGACGGCGATATACCCGAGCCGCCGCTCCGGCGCCGGCAATCGGTCGCGCGAAAGCTGCTGTTGCTGATCGACGTTTCCGGCTCCATGAAGCTTCACACGACGGACCATCTCAAGATCGCCCATGCTGTCGTTCAGACTGCAAAATCAGCTGAGGTATTCACCTTCGGCACGCGACTCACAAGAATCACGCCATCGCTTCGCATCCGCGATCTCGATCAGGCACTTTCGAGCGCCGCAAGCCGGGTCGACGATTGGGATGGCGGGACGCGGATCGGGCCGACACTGCTTGCATTCCTCGCAGTACCTCGCTTCGCGGCTTTCGCGCGTGGGGCTGCGATCGTCATTTTTTCCGATGCCCTTGAGCGCGGCGACCATGTCGAAATGGAAACAGCTATACGACGGCTCGGCGCCCGGTCTTTCCGGCTATCCCTGTGTACTCCCCTTGCTGGAGATCCGCGCTTCCGCCCGGAGACCGCTGCGCTTCGTGCGATTCTGCCTGTGCTCGACGACCTTGTAGACGGCTCCTCAATCATTGGGTTGACTAAATTCATCCTGTCGTTGGGGAGACCGGTGCCACGCGCCGAAGCGGTCGGGCGCAGGGGGTAGAGCATGCAAAGAGTCATCGATTCGCATTTCCACATCTGGCGTCAACAAGACCTGCCCTGGCTGGTCGGGCCTATGGTTCCGCGCATATTCGGACCCTACGAGCCGATCAAGCGCGATTATCCGATCGAAGAATTTCTCGCCGATCAGAGAGGTTCTGGCGTGGAGAAAGCCATTTATGTCCAGACTAACTGGGCCAAAGACCGCTTTGAAGAGGAGGTTGCATGGGTTCAGAAAACGGCGGACGAGACCGGATGGCCCCATGCGATCGTGGGCTTCGCCGACATGACGGTTGACGATGTCCGCCCGCAACTCGATCGGTTAAAGCGATATCCTCTGCTTCGCGGAGTACGGATGCAACTGCACTGGCATGAGACACCGGAGTTCCAGTTTGCGCCTTCAGCCGACCAAGTCGTGGACTCCAAGGTCAGAGAGAATATAGGCCATCTCAAGGACTATGGTCTCTCCTTCGACCTCCAACTCTTCCCCGGTCAGATGAAGGACGGCGCGCGCCTGGTCGAAGAGCATGCGGAGACGAACTTCATCCTTACGCATGCCGGCATGCTCATTGACCTTTCCGCCGAGACCACGGAAGCATGGAAGGCCGGCCTCCGTCACTTCGCCGGCAAGCCGAACTTCTTCGCCAAGCTTTCAGGCTTGGGCACCTTCTCTCACATGAACGATCCGGCGCTCATCGCCTACGTCGTCGATCATGCGTTCGGAATCCTGGGAAGCGACCATCTCACCTTCGGTTCGAACTTTCCCATCGAGAAACTCTGGACCGATCATGCTTCATTGCTAGGCGCTTACCGTGCCGCCGTGAATCCGCACGGCCCCGAGGCTGCTGCCGACATATTCTGGAACACGGCCCAGCGCGTCTATTTACCGGCATGAAACATTACGACTACCCCTCTCGCGCGGCTTCGGTTGCTGTGCTCGATAAACCAAGGGGGCTGTCGCGCTGCTCAAATCGCGGGACAAATCCGAGGAAGTGAGCGCGCCGGCCGAGAGAACGATGTCTCAAATGCGAGAACGACAGCGGCAAGTATTGGCGCACGCGGTTGTTCGTCCTGACGCTCGGTTACAGTCGCAAGTCGGTTCGCCTGCTGGCGTTCCAATCATGCGCGCTGGTGTGGGCAAAGTTGCATGAGCAGGCTTTTCGGCGGCTGGGTGGACCCACGCGGATCGTCGTTCTGGATGAGAACCAGAAGCATCAAACAACGAAGCCTCACCCAAGAAATCTAGCCAAAAACACGAAACCCTCTGCTGACCAGCTCATCAAGCCAATCGCAGAGGGTTTCGAATACCGATTCCTTCGGAGCCAGCCCGGTGTCCTCGGCTCTGGATCACTTCACAGGGCGCGACCCCGGCAAAGCGAGTACCACCATAGCATGCCAATCAGGGTGTTTCACAACTTAGACACACCAGCACTCCTCGCCCACCTTGCTGACATCCGACGCCGAGGAGTAAAACAATCAAGTCTGAACCTGCTCAAGTGGCCGGTTTTAAGGTGATCACCGAGGATCTGGTAACTATTGGGTCCTTGCGTCGACGTTCAAGTGACTAATTTGTGTCATTGAGGACGACCGAAGAAGGAGTGACAATTTTCAGACGCGATACTTTGCATGATTGGAGCTGGTGACTTTCACTCTCGATTTGCGTCAGGCTATTAAACGGGCGCGAGACTGCAACCTCGAGATTTCTAGTCTCCCTCACTCGAAACGTTTCTCTGTCAGCTCGAGAAGGGTATGCGCATCTACAGAGGTGAGAACGTTGTTCAGTTCATGTTTCCGATGTCGGCGCATTGCGCATCTACTGCTCGACGGTTTGCCGGCCAAACCGTTTGCGTTATTGGCATGTGCGTTGGTCACCGTTGCAATATCCGGGTGCGGTAGCACATCGGGTAGTAGCGCGGCTAATACGGCTAGCGCGGGTACAAGTACTGCAGCCCCGGCACTGTTGAGCGCGATTTCCTGTGGTACCGCATCCCTGACAGGAGCCGGGACCGATGCCTGCACAGTGACCCTGAGTTCGGCCGCAGGAAGTAGTGGTGTGAGCGTCGGCCTTAGCAGCAACATCGCTGCCGTTGCAGTTCCGGCTACGGTAACGGTTCCAGCGAATACAACGAGTGCGGGGTTCGCTGCGACTTTGCCGGCGGTGACGACGGCGCAAGCAGTAACGTTGACAGCGAGCGTTGGCGGGGTTTCCAAGAGCTTCGTGATACAGCTAAGTGCTTCCGCGGCGAACGGCGCCGCGTTAAGCACCAGCACAGCCAGTTTGGCGTTCGGAAATGTGACGGAGAATACAGCATCGACACTGCCTGTGATTCTGGCATCAACGGGGACTGCGCCGGTTACGATCAATTCGGCCACGTTAAGTGGGACTGGATTCACCGTGTCCGGAGCAACCTTCCCGGTTACCTTAAATCCAACCTTGGCGCTAACTCTGGATGTGAAGTTCGATCCGCAAACTGCAGGACCGGTATCCGGTCAGCTGATCGTCTATAGCAATGCGTCAACTAACAGTATAGGTATAGTCGGCCTCAGTGGCACTGGGGTGAGCGCGAGCGGAAGCGGTTCTCATCAGGTGACTCTTATTTGGGATGCGCCCAACAGTTCATCTGACCCGGTTGTCGGCTATGACATCTATCGCGCGACAGGTGGTAGCTCTACATATCAGTTCCTCAACTCATTGACCGGCACCCAGACAACATATATCGATACCAACGTCCAGGCGAACGCGACCTACGTCTACTACGTAACCAGTGTCGATTCTTCCAGTGTCCAGAGCCCATCGTCCAATCTGGTTACCGCGACGATCCCCTAGACCGTACGCAGAAGCTGAATCATGGGGCGAGTGTGGATTTTTCCGCTTGTGCAGTCATTTCTGCCCAGTTGAGCCCTCATGTAGATTGAATAACTGTCCTCAACGTTACTTAAGGAACCTTTGGTTACTTCTGTACTGGTTCGCTCCACCAGCATTACTGAGTAGTGTGATGAAAGAGGATCATCGCGGAGTGGCAATTCAATGGCGACACCCCCAGTACGATCTACCTCGTCAGCCTGTCACAATACGTTCGAACTATTCGGGTTTCGATCAACCTGTGTGAGGACGTCTCAGACATAAACGATGATTCAGGTTCACGTAGCCGGAGAGCTCCGCAGCCTTTAGATGTGATCAGTAGACTCTTACAAATTCTTCTTTTTGTCTGCCTCTGGAAAACAAGAGAGCGTTTACAGAGGGGTGACGAGTGTTCAGTTCCTTTAGTGTCGGAGTCAGCGATACGATCCGCACACTCAACGTTTCGTGTGCAAAGCTTTTTGTCGCGCTGGCAAGTTGCATCGTAATTGGATTGGCAGGTTGCGGATTTTCGTCGAATTCTACGGGTGCCGGGCCACTTAGCGTCTCGCCTGGCTCCATCAGTTTTGGCGCCGTGCAAGTTGGCCAAACCGCTACAACGAAAGTCCTGCTTCTGAATGTGACTCCGGACCCCGTCGTCATCTCACAGGTGAACGTTTCCGGACAAAATTTTTTCCTTAACAGTCAGAGCAATCTCCCCGTTACCATCAGCGGCGGCTCCGCTGCCAACTTCCAGATTGGGTTCAAGCCCGGCACCAGTTCCAGCTATTCCGGCCAATTTACCGTGATGGGTCCAGGAGGCAAGCCGATCTATGTGGGCACGATCAGCGGCCAAGGGCGCGGTAACAGTGCCAACAGTGCGACATCCACACTTACCGTCAGTACCGCCAATCTGGCATTTGGCAATTTGACGGTTGGCTCCGCATCCACGCAATCTGTGACGTTGGCTTCTACGGGGACAGCTGCGGTTACGATTAGCTCGGCCACTTTGAGCGGTACCGGCTTCACGCTATCGGGAGGTACATTTCCCGACCGATTGAATCCCGGCCAGTCGTTGGAGTTGAATGTGCAGTTCGATCCCACCACCGCCGGAGCGGCGTCGGGAAAGTTGACGATTCTCAGCGACTCAGTTAGCAACAGCACTGCGGTGGTCAACCTGAGCGGCACGGGGGCGCCGGTCGCCAGTCCGCAACTGATGGTGAGCACCGCCAATCTGACGTTCGGCAATGTGACGATTAAGACTTCATCGAAACAGCCCGTGACCCTGACCTCCACTGGGACAGCGCCGGTCACCATCAATTCAGGAACACTGACAGGCAATGGCTTCACCGTGTCGGGCGCCACGTTCCCGGTCACCTTGAATCCGAGCCAGTCGGTAACCCTAAATGTGCAGTTCGATCCTATCGCTACCGGGCCAGCGTCTGGGCAGTTGACGATCCTGAGTAACTCTTCTAGCAATGGCACTGCGGTGGTAAATCTGAGTGGCGCAGGAAGTGAGACCACAAGTCCGCAGTTGACGCTGAGCGCTGCGAGTTTGACGTTTGGCAATGTGACCGTGAATACAGCCTCGACCCTCCCCGAGACGTTGACTTCTACCGGGACGGCGCCAGTCACGATCAACTCGGCAACGCCGAGTGGTACCGGCTTTACGGTGTCCGGAACCACGTTCCCGGTTACATTGAACCCCGGTCAGTCAATCACCTTGAAAGTGCAATTCGATCCGAGCGGAGCGGGAGCGGGTTCTGGCCAGCTCACGATCGCGAGCAACTCGTCGACCAACGCTACGACAGTGGTGAATCTTAGCGGTACGGGCACGACGGCCACGAGTCCGCAGTTGGCGCTCAGTGCGGCCACCCTGATGTTCGGCAACGTTACGGTGAACACTGCATCGACCCAACCCGTGACGTTGACCTCCAGTGGAACGGCGCCAGTGACGATAAACTCGGCTGCATTGACGGGCACGGGCTTCACCATGTCGGGAGCCACATTTCCAGTCACGTTGAATCCAAACCAATCAGTCACGTTGAATGTTCAATTTGATCCCACCACCACGGGGGGAGCGTCCGGGCAGTTGACGATTCAAAGTGACTCGTCTACAAACAGCACTGCTGTAGTCAATCTGAGCGGAACGGGCACGGCAGCGAGCAGTCCACAACTGACACTGAGCGCGGCCAGCCTGACATTCGGCGATGTGACGGTAAACACGGCGTCGACGCAGCCTGTGACGCTGTCCTCTACCGGAACGGCGCCGGTGACGATCGATTCGGCCGCAACCAGTGGAGCGGAGTTTACGGTGTCGGGTGCCACGTTCCCGGTTACCTTGAACCCCGGTCAATCGGTGACCCTGAATGTGAAATTCGAACCCAGCGCCACCGGACCGACGACAGACCAGCTTACGATCCAGAGCGACTCGTCTACCAACAGCACGGCGGTTGTCAGTCTAGGCGGAACGGGCACGGCGGCCACAAGTCCCCAGTTGACGCTCAGTGCGGTCAGCCTGATATTCGGCGACGTAACGCTGAACACGGCATCGACACAACCGGTCACGCTGAACTCTACTGGGACGGCCCCGGTGACGATCAACTCGGCAGCATTGACGGGTACGGGCTTTACGGTGTCGGGAGCCACTTTCCCGGTCACCTTGAATCCGGGGCAGTCCGTGACCCTGAATGTGCAGTTCGATCCCACCACCGCAGGGGCAGCTTCTGGACAACTAACGATCCAAAGTGATTCGTCCACCAATAGCACGGCAGTTGTAAATCTGAGCGGAACCGGTACGGCCACAGTGGTGCCGAATCCGCAGTTGACCATCAGTCCGGCGAGTCTGGCATTCGGCAATGTGATGGTGAACACGCCAACGACGTTGCCGGTGACGCTAAGCTCCAGCGGGACGGCGCCGGTAACCATCAACTCGGCGGCGTTGACAGGAACGGGCTTCACGATGTCGGGAGCTACTTTCCCGGTTACCTTGAACCCGACCCAGTCGGTGACGCTGCAGGTGCAGTTTGATCCGACGGCCACAGGAGCGGTGACGGGTCAGCTGACCATCCAGAGCAACTCGTCGACCAACGGCACAGTAGTGATCGGGCTGAGCGGCACCGGGACGGCGGTTCCTGGAACGTTGAGTTCCTTGGCCTGCGGCAGCGCATCGCTGACGGGAGCCGGGAGCGATAGCTGCACGGTGACGCTGAGCTCGGCCGCTGGCAGCGGTGGAGTGAGTGTGGGTTTGAGCAGCAGCAGCACGGCGGTCACGGTACCAGCCACGGTGGTGGTGCCGGCCAACGCGACCAGCGCCGGGTTCACCGCGACGGTGACCGCGGTGACGACGGCACAATCAGTGACCTTGACAGCGAGCACGGGCGGAGTATCGAAGACCTTCGCTCTGCAGTTGAACGCCGCAGTGCCCACGTTGACCATCAGTCCAGCGAGCCTGGCATTTGGCAGCATAACGCTGAACACGCCCTCGACGCTGCCCATGACGATTGCCTCCAGCGGGACGTCACCGGTGACGATCAATTCGGCGGCGTTGACGGGAACTGGCTTCACCATGTCGGGAGCTACCTTCCCAGTCACTTTGAACCCAAGCCAGTCAGTGACGCTGCAGGTGCAGTTTGATCCGACGGCTACGGGAGCGGTGACGGGTCAGCTGACCATCCAGAGCAACTCGTCGACCAACGGCACGGCGTTGGTTGGGCTAAGCGGGACGGGAACGGCGGTTCCTGGAACGTTGAGTTCTCTTTCCTGCAGCAGCGCAGCGCTGACGGGAGCCGGGAGCGATACGTGCACGGTGACGCTGAGCTCGGCGGCGGGCAGTGGTGGCGTGAGTGTGGGTTTGAGCAGCAGCAGCACGGCGGTCACGGTACCGGCCACGGTGGTGGTGCCAGCGAATGCAACCAGTACGGGCTTTACGGCGACGGTGACGGCGGTTACTACGGCGCAATCGGTAACTCTGACAGCGAGCACGGGCGGAGTATCAAAGACCTTTGCTCTGCAACTGAACGCCGCAGTACCGACGTTGACCATCAGTCCGGCGAGTGTGGCATTTGGCAATGTAACGCTGAACACGCCTTCGACGCTGCCTGTGACGCTGACCTCCAGCGGCACGGCGCCAGTGACGATCAATTCGGCGGCGTTGACGGGAACTGGCTTCACCATGTCGGGAGCCACCTTCCCGGCGACCTTGAACCCGACCCAGTCGGTGACGCTGCAGGTGCAGTTTGATCCGACGGCTACGGGAGCGGTGACGGGTCAGCTGACCATCCAGAGCAACTCGTCGACCAACGGCACGGCGCTGGTTGGGCTAAGCGGGACGGGAACGGCGGCGCCTGGAACGTTAAGTTCTCTTTCCTGCAGCAGCGCATCGCTGACGGGAGCCGGGAGCGATACGTGCACGGTGACGCTGAGCTCGGCCGCGGGCAGTGGTGGAGTGAGTGTGGCTTTGAGCAGCAGCAGCACAACGGTCACGGTTCCGGCCACGGTGGTGGTGCCAGCGAATGCAACCAGTACGGGCTTTACGGCGACGGTGACGGCGGTTACTACGGCGCAATCGGTAACTCTGACAGCGAGCACGGGCGGAGTAGCAAAGACCTTCGCTCTGCAGTTGAACGCCGCAGTACCCACGTTGACCATCAGTCCGGCGAGTGTGGCATTTGGCAACGTAACGCTGAACACGCCTTCGACACTGCCTGTGACGCTGACCTCCAGCGGCACGGCGCCAGTGACCATCAACTCGGCGAAGTTGACGGGAACCGGATTCACGATGTCGGGAGCTACCTTCCCAGTCACCTTGAATCCGAGCCTGGCGATAACGTTGGAGGTGCAGTTTGATCCGACGGCTACGGGAGCGGTGACGGGTCAGCTGACCATCCAGAGCAACTCGTCGACCAACGGCACGGTGACCGTTGGCCTCAGCGGTACAGGGGAAAGCGCTTCACACCAGGTAACCCTGACCTGGGATGCGCCAAGTAGTTCCAGCGATCCGGTCGCGGGCTACCACATCTATCGATCAACCGGCGGCAGCTCACCCTATACTCTGGTGAACTCCTCAGTTGACACGCAAACCAGCTATGTGGATAGCAATGTTCAGACTGGCTTGACCTATGACTACATCGTGAAGAGTGTCGACGCTTCCGGCGTCGAAAGCACGGCGTCCAACGAGGCCACGGCAACCATACCTTAACCGACTTGTTGGTCCGTGAGTCGAATGTCTGGCGCTAGGTGCGGATGCGTCGATTCACGGGGCCGGCAAGCTCAGATTGCGGGCCATTTCGGGGCGCAACGGTCAATCGCTCTCTCATCGGAGGCGCAGACTGTCTATCTGGCCTCTTCAACCAGGCGGCAGCCATCTCTTGTGCCTCGAGCCTTTGTTCGATCGTCATCTCATGGCGAACATTATTGGTGCCCCTCGTTATTTGCTGACTGGCAATCAGATACCACTTGTAAGCTTGCGTGAGATCTTTGTCATCGGCTCTCCGCGCCCAATAAAAGCGAGCCACGTCGAGTTGGGCCATCGGGACGCCCTGTTCGGCAGCTTCCAGGCATTCGATCAGACTCGATTCGTTGGGCAACTCATAACGCGTGAAGTTTTTCTCGCTGGATCTGACCGTCGATTGCGATTGGCCATTCCAATTGAACGTCATCGACAAGAGCTCAACCCGACTCGATACGCCAAGCTTCTCGAAGACCTTGAAAAGGTAGTTCTTTACGGTATGTTGGCTCAACCCTAGGCGCTCTGCGATTTTCCGATTTGACCAACCTTGGGCGACGCTGTCTACAATTTCAAGTTCTCGCTTGGATAATTGCCCCATGCCTTGAGTATGCGCCGTAGGAGCGCTGCGTGAAGAAGCCAATGCCTGCAGCAACAGTACCATCTGTTGACTGTCGGCCCAGATTTCCCCATGATGCACACTTCTCACGCATTTGCTCAGGACCTCAACCGACTCCTGCCGGCTTAGTACGCCGCGGGCGCCAGCCCGAAACGCCTCCACTACAGATTCAGATTTGGAAGAATCCAAAAGCATCACGGCACGGCAGTCTGGATGCTGCTCGCGCAGCTTTCGCAAGACCTCAAATCCGCGGCCAAGCTGCCCGTCGAGTTCGGAACTGAGCAGAAGAACATCGATGTCGTGGAGATGCGGATGCGCAATCAATTCATGCGAATCAGATCCGATCACTTCGAACGCGCCATCGCGTCTCATTGCATCTGCCAGCAGAGTGGTATGAAGCCGCGTGTCGTCCGCAACCAAGACGCGAATGGCTGACTCCGGAATTTCATCGAGCATTTCTATACTCCCAGCACAAATATTCCGATGTCTCGCAAAGGGAAGAACGAGCCAATACCCAGGCTTGGATTTTCCCTTTATTCCAGGATACCTAAGAAAGTTCCAGGGGCACGTAACTACCGGCAGCGTTACCAGTTTCAAAAACTACACGTTACTTCCATGAGCCCATGACCATTGCCTCGGGGGAGTCGAGGTGCTGTGTCCATTGGCCTTGTAACGAACTATTCACAAGGCCACGATTGTGCATTTCTGAGCGATCTCGAGATATGTTATTTCGCGCTGGTAGTCATAGAAGAAGAGAGCGGCCTTCTGCTCGCCACAAGTAAAAAGTTCAAGCTATACCTCAATTTCGGAAAGCGGATCGGTACCGGCTGCTAATTTATATGATTCACCGTAGGTTTGCTTAGAAATCGACGGACACAGCGGGTCTGGGTCAGTTGTTTGTTTTAACTAATGGCTTTGCTCAGTCGATGCTCAAGGGGGCATTGAGCTGGTGAGCTGTTGATGAGAACGGTAGAGAGATTATTTTGCGATGTCAATGGGATATTTAGTAACCGGTAAACGCTTACCTTTGCCAATTCAGTAACAACCTGAGGCCAAGCTTGCCTTGTTCATTTTTCTATTCACAACTGATTCTACCGCATTTATGTGAGCCAGGCCGGGTAACTACCTTTCCCGGGAAAGGGTGCAAGAACTCGCGTGCACAAGAATCGGATGGATGAAGCCCGGTGACGGGATGAGAACTCCTCCTCCGAGTGAATAGCCTTCGCGGACGTGACCCAGTAGGAGAAATGTTTCGCAGAGACGGTGTACCTCTTGCAGCATTTTGCATTGGGCTGTACGCTGATTTTCGTTCCATATTGATCAACCAAGCTATGCCTTTCCCCCAGGCCAAAATCTGGTTGTGATTTCCATGGCCCGCAGGGCCTAAATGCGGCGTGTCTACAACAATAACGATGCAATTGACTGCCATGGTCTAGGGGATCAAATCACCGCAGACGACGGTATTGTTTAAAGCTGGAATGAAAGGCCATCTCGCTCGGCTCAACTAAGCCACGCGCGGTAAAGTTCCAGGATTGATTAGTGCCACGGCTACCTTGGGTTTAGCTATTGTGTAAGTGGGATTTTCACAGTTTACGCCTTCAATCCAGATTTTAGGGTCACTCCAGAATGTGACTCGTAGGGCGAAGCTAGGTGCGTACGACAGCAAACGCGCGGCGAGATCATGAGACGCCGCCAGCTGTTCCGGAGGTAGGTCTTGGACGTCAGCATTCAAACATCGTATCTGCCGAATTCAGCCGTATTCGCCGAACAGACTGACGAAAGCTGGTATGCAGTGCATACCCGGGCGCAGCATGAAAAAGCCGTAGCTCACCGCCTCCGCGAGAGAGGGGTGACAACCTTTTTGCCCACGTTTAGGGAAGTTCATCGCTGGAACGACCGCAAAAAAATCATAGAGTTGCCTTTGTTCAGCTGTTATCTGTTTGTCAAGCTGATGCCTCGAAACGAGGACCGTCAGCGGGTGCTTCGGACTGACAGTGTGCTGGGTCTGGTCGGAACTCAGGGCATGGGTACACCAATCCCCAACGAACAAATCGACCCGATTCGCATTCTCGTCAGTGAACGGCTTCCTTGTTGCTCACATCCGTTTCTCAAGGCCGGCCAACGCGTGCGCATACGCGGAGGTGCGTTGGAGGGATTAGAGGGAATTTTTCTGTCTCGGCATGGTGAACGGCGGCTAATTATATCCGTGGATGCGATGCAGCGATCTCTGGCGATTCAAGTAGAAGGATACGACGTAGAGCCGATTAGTTAAGATCTAGTTGATCAATTATTACGGAGCAAGACGCTTCAGCTATATCTAGTTCGTGTGTTCTGTCCTTGGAATGATCCGCCCATGGCCTATGAGCCTATGTGAGCTCATTGCCAGAGGTTAGTACTCGGTCTTTGCCTGTTCTCTCTGACCTGATCTTGGCCCTAGCAGCTCCGTTCGTCTGTAGCTACCCTTCATGAATCGTCCCCCCGTAGAAAAAGCCATGGAGACGGCAAGAGTGCTCTTTGTCAGCCGCGACACTGCCTTAGTTCGCGCAATCTGGTCCATGGGTGAATCGAGCTCCTGGCAACTGGAGATGGTTGCGACTGCGTGGGAAGCGATGGAGCGTGTCCAATCCGGGGCAGGCCCGCACTTGCTTCTGCTCGATCTTCCCCGTGGCGACGTCGATGGCTTGCATATATTGCGTTGGCTGCGTCGCTTTCGGTCCGGATTACCCGTCATCTTGATTGGACATCCTGGAGATTTTCGCCAGCCCCAGGATGTTATGCGCCTGGGTGCTCGAGATTGCCTCGTGAGGCCTCTCGATGAGGCTCAACTGGCAGCTGCTATCCGGAACCACCTCTCCATGGTGTGGGAGCCGCTCGAGCGCATGGCTACCGAAGGGGTTGAGTTGATTGACCGGGATAGTCTCTTCGTTGGGGTCAGTCCGGTCATGCGGAAGCTTCGCTCTCTGGCCGCCTTGCTGGCGCAGGCCAACCATCCAGTCTTGATTCTCGGGGAAGGGGGAAGCGGCAAGGAGACCACAGCCCGCCTGGTACACGAGTTATCGCTCCGCTCCCGGTTCGAATTCACCGAGATTAATTGTGCAGCACTGCCTGGTGATTTGCTGGAACGAGAACTTTTCGGTTATGAGAGGAATGGCACGGGTGCGGCGGCAGAGAGGAAAGCCGGCAAACTGGAGCTCGGGCGAAAGGGAACGATCCTGCTCGATGAAATCACCGAGATGCCCATGAGCGTTCAGGCCAATTTGATGCGTGTGCTGGAGCACAAGCAATTTATACGGCCAGGAACCTGCGTGTCAGTGGAAGTGGACGTTCGTGTCATAGCCTCCAGTACGAGAAATCTGGAGCACGCCGTTTCCGACAAGCGCTTTCACGAAGATCTCTACCATGTTTTGAGTGCTCACACTATTCATGTGCCGCCCCTCCGCGACCGTAAAGCTGATATCCGCCCTCTTTCTCTTCACTTTATGCACCGGCTGGCCAGACGGTATGGAGTATCTCCACGTGACCTTTCAGCGGCTACGCTGGAGGCATGCCAAGCCTATTCCTGGCCCGGGAATTTGCGAGAATTGGAACTGTTTGTCAAGCGCCATCTACTCACTGGCGATGAAGATCAGGTCTTAGAAGAGAACCAGGCAGATTGGGATGGGATCAGCGGCAACTGGGCCTGGTCCCCCCCGCGCGCTTTCCACAGCCGGCAGCCATCGCCCTCTCCATCTCATGGGCCCGTTGGGAGTCCTGATTCGCTTAGATCCCTCGCCCAGAATGCGAAGTTTGAGGCCGAAAGAAACGCGATCATCGAGGCCCTGCAAAAGACAGGCGGAAATCGGAAGGCTGCCGCCAGCTTGCTTAAAGTGAGTTACCGGACGCTGCTGTACAAGATCGAGCAGTATCAGCTGAGGGCCGCCACTACTACCATGGTTCCCGGAAGGAACGGCCCCAAAAGCGCCGGCCGGCCGGATTGAACCGGATAAAGAGTACTCTTCGAAACAATCTAACGGGAGAGTCGTTATGAGAAACAGAACCGATTATCTGCCAGGACTAGGGGTCGTCCTGATCGCCCTTTCCGGTTCGTTATGGGCACAGGTCGCAGAAGTTCCACCTCAGGCCGGCATGACCTCACTTGTACAAGGAGCGCAGAGACCCCACGATGCCAGCTTTTTCATCGGAAACGACGATCTACTGGCAATCAATGTTTGGAAAGAGCCGGATATTTCCCGTTCCGTTCCCGTCCGCTCCGACGGGAAGATTTCGCTCCCTCTAGTGGGAGAACTGCAAGCGACGGGACGAACTCCATTGCAGCTGGAACAAGATATTGCGGGGAAACTGCGCAGCTACATAGCGGAGCCGGAAGTCACGGTTATGGTTCAGGAGATCCATAGCCAGAAGTTCAACATCCTGGGACAGATCATGAAGCCAGGATCGTATTCTTTGGAATCGGCGTCCACCGTCCTGGACGCAATTGCAGCGGCAGGCGGTTTTCGGGACTTCGCCAACCAGAAGCATATATACATCCTTCGTCAGGATCCTGGTGGCGGTGAGTCCCGTATCGCGTTCAACTACAAAAACGTAATCAAGGGAAAGAGTCCGCAGCAGAACATCAAACTTGAGCCGCGCGACACTATCGTTGTGCCCTAAGAGTATTCCATGTTGAAACGAATTGTTTTTAGCCTTGCTCTCTGCGCTGCGGTACCGGCGTGGTCGCAGGTCTCGACGACATATGGGGGTGTCGGTCTGACGACGACCGATCAGATGCAGACACCACCCCCGGTGAGCGGACAGGCTTACCCGAGTGCCGTCGGCGCCGAGAGCACACTCCAACTTTCTGCGCGCCTCATTCAACCTCACGACCGGCTTCAGTGACAACGTTCTGGGATACAATGTCTATCCGGTCAACGACGTGTTCTGGACGATGTACTCCAACTTAAGCATCGACAAGTCTACAGCCCGGATTCATCTGACCCTGAATTACAACCCAGGATTCACAGTCTATAAACACACCAGCTCCTATAACCAGCTGACGCAGGATCTTGGTGTTAACTTTCTGTATCGGTTGAGCCCACACGTTACGTTCACCGCGCAGGATGGGCTTCTCAAGTCATCCAGCGTCTTAAGTCAACCGTATCTCGTCTCCGGAGGACCGGTATCCGGCTCGGCCCCGCCGCTTATTGACTCGATCTCTCCTGTGGCAGACGTATTGGGCAATGTTGCAAGCGTGCAATTGAGGGATCAGTTTCGAAGGGACGGTATGGTCGGAGTCGAAGGAAGCTTTGGGAACCAGAATTATCTCAACCAAAAGGAAGCCCAAGGCCTTTACGATTCGAGCTCCCGTGGAGGATCGGGGTTTTACAACTTCGCCTCTCCAAAAAACAATACATGGGAGCGACCTACAGGTATTCAAAGATTCTGGTCTATCCCAATGATGCACTGAGCGAGATCACCGCCAACAGCGTATCGCTTTTTTACACGTTCTACGTTACCCCTTCGATATCGGTATCTTTCAGTGGCGGGCCGCAGCACTTCGCTGTCTCACAGGCCCCCTTACCGGTTTACAGTTCGTGGCAACCTACCTTCGCGGCAGGCGTCGGTTGGCAAGTCCGCCACACTAACATCGCGGGCAGCTACTCGCGAATCGTCAGCGGAGGCGGGGGCCTGCTCGGAGCTTTCGAATCGACCAGCGCAACCGTATCTGCGCGCCGGCAACTGGGACGCACCTGGAGCACAGGTCTGGCTCTGAGCTACTTAGACAACGTCAATGTGACCCCTGCCTACCTCCTATCCACGGCGCAGGGTGGGCACAGTGCAACCGGAGCCGTGACCTTTCAGCACGAAGTCAGCGAGCATTTCATCATGGCTTTTGGATACACCAGATGGCAGCAAAAATACAGCAGCGTCCAGGTGATATCGAGCACTCCGAGTACCGACCGCGTATTTTTCACCATCGCTTATCAATTGCGACGCCCGTTGGGAGAGTAATCATGCCTGAAATGATCCAGGAACCGGAGCAAGAATCGATCGATATTGAGCGCTTTGTGGATGCGGCTCGGCGCCGCTACCCGATTTTCCTGATAGCACTCTTCCTTGGATGGCTCGTGGTCTGGGGAGCGAGCTGGGTGCTGCCGGTGAGTTATAAATCGAGCACTCAGATTCTGGTCGAAGCACCTGCGATGCCGAAAGATTACGTCCTATCGAATATTAACGATGATTTGCAGGACCGAGTCCAGAACATTACCGAGCAGATCCTAAGCCGCACGCGCCTAATTCAAATCATCGATAGGTTCAATCTTTACGCGGGGAGAGGCAGGCAGCTAACACCCGACGAAAAAGTGGCACAGATGCGTAAGGATATAACGATCGAGCTAGTACACGATCCTATCAACCTTAAAGTGACTGCATTTAAGATCGAATACTCGGCTCCGGACCCACGTATCGCGCAGAAGGTCACCGGTGAGTTAACCAACCTGTTCATCAACGAAAACCTGCAAGTGCGCCAGCGGCAATCAGAAGACACAACCAAGTTTCTCCGGTCGCAAGTGGAAGCGGCGCGGGAAAGTCTTGCCGAGCAGGATGCTAAGATCCGCGTATTCAAGGGAGAGCATGTGGGCGATTTGCCATCGCAACAGGCGAGCAATCTTCAAATCCTGGCGGGCATGCAATCGCAGTTCGGAAACGAGCAGGACGCCCTCAATACGGCACGGCAGCAGCAAGTCTACTTACAGACACTGATCGAACAGTATCGGACTTTGCAGACATCCTCCCATTTATCCGATGGTGCTTCAGCAAGCATACCGGGAGGCCTTCCGGCGATCGAGAAAGAACTCGACAGATTGAGAACGCAATTGGCCGATCTCAGCTCGCGGTACACGGATCGTTATCCGGACGTCCAGAAAGTGAAGATCCAAATCGCAAAAACGGAGAAGATGAGAGACGACTTGCTTGCTGATGTGAAAAAGCGATCGAAGAGCTCGAATCAGGAGGGTAATACCTCTACGGCGCGCGATATGGCCGACGCGTCAACGGCGACTCCGTTGTTGCAGTTACAAGGTCAACTGCAGGCTAACAAGATCGAAATTGCAAATCGGGAGCATGCGATTGCCAGCTTAGACGCGAAAGTCGGCGAATACCAGTCCCGTCTGAATGCTGAACCGATTCGCGAGCAACAATTGGCAGATCTGACACGCGGCTATGATCAGTCAAAAGCGAATTACGACGACCTTTTGAAGAAGGAAAAGGAGTCAGAAATGGCGACAAGCATGGAAGAGATGGAGAAAGGGGAACGATTCCGAATGATCGATCCTCCCAGCTTGCCGCTGAAACCAGATTTCCCCAATCGCCTTAAATTGTGCGCTGTGGGAGTCGGTGTGGGCCTGGCATTGGGCATCCTGCTGGCAGCAGCCTTTGAACTTATCGACGGCCGGTTGCATACCGAACAGCAGATTAAGGCCTTGCTGCCGACAAGGGTAATCTCCGAGATCCCGCAGATTGTAACCCCGGCAGATGAACAGAGGAGCAAGAGGGTGTTGTGGCTAAGGTGGGCGATGACCGTTGTTGTGGGAGTCGTCATCCTAGCCGGTTCGGCTTTCAGTTACATCCATAGTTAAAGGCTAAGTCCATAATGTACAAGGCTTACTTTCATCTCTCCCGGAATCCCTTCGACCTGACACCAGATCCGAGTTTCCTTTTCTCGACTAACCGCCACAACGAGGCTCTGGCCGCGCTCTACTATGGTGTTCGCCGGCATAAGGGCTTCGTCGTGGTTACCGGAGAAGTTGGCACCGGCAAAACCTTGTTACTGCGCTGCTTGCTGCATTTGCTGCAGCAAAGCAAAGACATAACGTATGCGTATCTGTTTAACAGCAGACTCCCTGCGACAGAGTTCCTGCAATACATCGTGTCCGACTTTGGGCTTTCGGCTACCGGAAAGAATAAGGGCGAGCTACTGCTGGCGTTAGGTCATTACCTCGTTTCTCGAGGATCTAAAAAATTGACCACCGTCCTTATCCTGGACGAAGCCCACCATCTGACTCCAGAGATACTGGAAGAGGTTCGGCTCCTGACCAACCTGGAGACAGTCGACGACAAGCTGCTGCAAATTGTGTTAGTTGGCCAGCCGGAGCTCGAGGACAAGCTGGATTCAGTCGGATTGCGGCAGCTCAAACAGAGAATTGCCCTTCGTGCGCGGCTCGAACCACTGGATTTGATGGAGACTAGAGGATATATCGAACGGCGGCTTCAGATCGCGGGCGCGGATCCTCAGGCAGATTCGCCGTTTCCCGAACAAACAATGATGGCCGTGCATCGACACTCACAAGGATTCCCGCGCCTGATCAATACCATCTGCGAGAACGCGCTCATTGTTGCTTACGCCAGACAAACAAAAACGGTCACCCCCGACATTATTGCGGATGTGGCGAAGGAATTCCGTCTCGATGTCGTCGCGACACCCCTCATCAATCCGCCGGCAAAACACAACCGGACGGGTATCCAGCAGGCCCTCAAAGCCGCACCGGACCTGTATTCACTGCTGCAGGGAGAGGTTTCGGGCGAATCAGCGGTAGGTGCGCCTTTGAGCGCCCAGGTGAGGAGACATGAGCCTTATTTTTGACGCGTTACTAAGATCGGAAGCGGAACAGACTGGCGTAGTACCCTCGACTCTCGCAGCGGCAACTGACGTGTTGCGGCAAGCGGAAGATCGTGCTCTTTCAGAGCGGGCAGCATCGGTTCAGCTTGACCAAGTGGACCCGGACAACGCTCAATATCCAAACTCGTCCCCACTAGCTCTCATGACGGTTCCAATTCCTGCGTCACTCGAGGCGGCCCAACTAGGTGACGCCGTAACCGAAAGGCGCCAAGAGGAGGTATTCGGTCAATTCCGCTCCTTGGCTGTTTCCGCTCCACTCCACAACAATCTGGTTTGCCTCACTGACGGCGAAAGTCTGGCGGCGGAGAAGTTTCGCTTCCTCGGAATCAGCTTGCAAAATTTCCGTCGGGAGCGGCCGCTCAAAAGACTACTCATTACGAGCACTATCCCGCAAGAGGGCAAGAGTACAGTCTCTGCTAACCTGGCTTGCACCCTTGCCAAAAAGAAACAGCAAAGAACCTTGTTGCTGGAGGGAGACATCCGGCGGCCGTCTCTTTCTAAAATGTTCGGCGTGGTAAAGGTACCAGGGCTCTGTGAGTACCTGCAGGGCGAATGTAATCTTCTCGGCGCCGTTTACCACCTACAGGGTCCAGGCTTCTGGTTTCTGCCCGCAGGTGAGGCCCCGAAGGATCCTTTGCAGATCCTTCAATCCGGAAAACTTTCCGAGATGATGGATCAGCTTGCCGCATTGTTCGATTGGATCATTATCGACTCCCCGCCAGTAATGCCCCTGGCCGACACGAGCGTATGGATGCGGGTAGCGGACGGAATTCTTCTCGTGCTCCGTCAGGGAGTTACGCAAAAGAAACATTTAAAGAGCGGACTCGAAGCGATTGAGCACGCCAAGTTGATCGGTGCGCTGATGAACGGGTCGAATAGAGCAGCGCAGAGCGACTATTACTACGGAAGACCATAAAGGACTGTTTGCGGAGTTCCCGCCATCGATCCACCCACTTTAACCGAAGCAGTGAGCTCGAAGTCACCCTGGGAAGAGCAGCTGGCTTTGTTCCGCGGGCGAGTGTCCGAGAAATAAGGAGGCAGCCGTGGCGTTGCGACGCTCGGGTAATGAATCAAGCCTAGCGATCCCTCAGGGAAAGTTATCAACGGCTGAAGAACGTGGCGTCCTGAATGAGGAAGCGTTTCAGAGGATGATCGCGATTGAACGGAAAAGAACGGAGCGTTCCAGGAAGCCTTTCCTGCTCATGCTCCTGGATGCGGGCGATCATGCCCACTCGAGTAAAGCGCTTACCAGCATCGTACCAGTCTTGCTTTCTACGACGCGCGAAACCGACGTAGTTGGCTGGTACAAAGACGGGTCTATGGTGGGCGTGATCTTTACCGGGACTCCTCGCCGATGATAAAAACACAATTCTGGCCACTATACTCAGCAGGGTCAGTATCACTCTGAGAGACAAGCTGACCTTTGAACAATTCAACCATATTGGCATCTCGTTCCACTTCTTCCCCGATGACTGGGACCACGACCTATCGGGCCGACCGAGTAACCCCACTTTGTATCCTGACCTCTTAAACCATGATAGTGGGAGGCGGGCTCTGCTGGGAATCAAGCGGGCAATGGACATAGCCGGAAGCTCGCTCGCGCTGATCTTGTGCATCCCGGTGTTTGTCGTTACGGCAATCGTCGTGAAGATATCATCGAGGGGCCCAGTCTTCTTCCGCCAGCAGCGGGTTGGTCAGTATGGCCGCTGCTTCACCTTTTTGAAATTCCGATCGATGTACATCGACAATGATCCAAGCATACACAGAGACTATGTAACGCGATTGATCGCGGGCGACGCTAAGCCGGATGCCTCGAATGGCAGCGGTGCAGGCGTTTACAAGCTCACCAATGACCGCCGCGTTACCAAAGTAGGCAAGTTCCTCCGCAAGACCAGTCTGGACGAACTGCCGCAGCTCCTGAATGTTCTCGAAGGAAACATGTCTCTGGTGGGTCCTCGGCCGGCCATTCCCTATGAAGTAGCGGCTTACGAGACCTGGCATCGGCGCCGCCTTCTGGACGTCAAGCCAGGTATTACAGGAGCGTGGCAGGTTAACGGACGAAGCCGCGTGAAGTTTGACGAAATGGTCAGACTTGATTTGCAATACGCGAGATCCTGGTCTCCCTGGATGGACATCGAAATTCTCATGCGCACGCCACGCGCCGTTTTTGGCGGCGACGGCGCTCACTAGTCTTGGACCCCCACCGGACTTTCCTCTTCATCCATCACATAGTCACTCCTTCCTTCCATAGGAATGACATACATCCTGGCGCAGTCAGCCATGTCCGAGGGCGGTGACATATCGTAAATTTTGCAGTAATCGGATACGGCTACTGGGGACCGAACGTCGTAAGAAATCTTGCGAGTTTGGAGAATTCCCAGGTCGTGGCCATCGCGGAAACAAGCCCGGCGGCGCGGAAGCGCGCACAAAAGGCTTATCCCACCATCGATGTAACTGCTGACGTCGCGGCAGTCATGTCGTCGCCTCAAATTGACGCCGTCGCGGTCGTTACACCGGTCTGGACGCACTACTCCCTGGCAAAAGCTGCGCTGGAAAATGGTAAACACGTATTCGTTGAAAAGCCCTTCACCAGCAATGCCGCCCAGGGGGAGGAACTGATCAACCTGGCCCGGCGGAAAAATCTCAAGATTATGGTGGACCATACCTTTCTCTTTACGGGAGCAGTGAAGAAGATCAGGCAACTGCTCGACGAAGGAACCCTCGGCAAGCTCTATTACTACGACTCCACCCGCGTTAATCTGGGCCTTTTCCAGCACGACATCAATGTTCTTTGGGACCTTGCAGTGCATGACCTCTCGATCATGGATCACCTGATTAAAGCGAGCCCTGAGGCGATCATCGCGACCGGGACAAACGCATCTCAACGGCCATGAAGACGTCGCCTTCATGACTCTGTACTTCCCAGACAAGATCATCGCGCATATCAACGTCAATTGGCTCTCGCCGGTTAAGGTCAGGACCACGCTAATTGGCGGAGAGAAACGAATGCTGGTCTGGAATGATCTCGAGGCCGATGAAAAGGTAAAAGTCTACGACAAGGGCGTGGACATCACCAACCGCGAAGGCCTGTATGAGCTGCTGGTCAATTATCGTTCCGGCGATATGTGGGCGCCCCAACTGGAGCAGGTCGAAGCTCTCCGCAAGGAGCTTTCCTACTTCGTCGACTGCATCTTAACCGGTGAAGAGCCATTCAATGACGGCTGTGCCGGGTTGCGGGTGGTCAGGATGCTGGAGGCCGCCAGCGACTCGCTCAAGGAAAGAGGGGCCCTCATCAATTTATGAGCTCGTTTAACTGCATTGCCGACGATGTAAAACTCGGGAAGGACGTTCGCCTCTCGAAATTCATCAATCTCTACGGGTGCGAGATCGGAGACGAAACAAAAATCGGCGCGTTCGTCGAGATCCAAAAGAACGTCACTGTGGGCAAGCGTTGCAAGATTTCCAGTCACAGCTTCATCTGCGAAGGCGTGGTCATCGAAGACAACGTATTCATAGGCCACGGGGTGACATTCATAAACGACACTTATCCTCGCGCCACGACGGCAGAAGGGCAGCTGCAAACCGAAGCGGACTGGACAGTTGAACGCACGGTCATCAGGAAGGGCGCCTCCATCGGGTCGGGCGTCACCATCCTGGCAAATACCAGCATCGGCGAAAACGTGATCGTCGGCGCGGGGAGTGTCGTCACCAAAGATGTCCCACCGAACTCAATTGTGGCAGGAAACCCAGCCAGAATTCTTCGCTCCACAGACGAGGCTAAGAAAAGAACCAGATGAGCGTCTCATCCCGAATCCATGACAGCATTCCCTTTCTCGACTTGGTCACTCCGCACCTGGAACTCGAGCAGGAACTGACGGCCGTATTTCGCCGCGCGCTGCTTACCGCGGGCTTCATTGGCGGCCCCGTGGTCGAGGAGTTTGAGCGCGCGTTCGCGGCCTTCTGCGACACGAGTCATTCGATAGCTCTCAGCAGTGGTACCGACGCATTGCGATTCGCCATCATGGCTTCCGGCGTGGAACCAGGAGACGTAGTTGTGACCGTGCCCCACACCTTCATTGCGACGACGGAGGCCGTCTCCCAGGCTGGCGCCATACCGGAATTTGTCGACATCGATGAATATACATACAACATGTCGGTCCGGATGCTACAGCAGTTCCTCGAAAGGCAGTGCGTGCGCGACCAGTCAGGAAAACTCTGCAGCCGTCGTAGCGGGCGCCCCGTGACAGCCGTAGTGCCCGTACACCTGTACGGTCAAATGGCCGATATGGATCCTATCCTTGAACTGGCAGCCGAATATAACCTGACCGTGATTGAAGACGCGTGCCAGGCCCACGGCGCGCAATACTTTTCCAGGAAACTCGGTCGCTGGATAAAGGCCGGATCCATGGGCCGCGCGGCAGCGTTCAGCTTTTATCCCGGCAAGAATCTGGGTGCGTGCGGCGAGGCTGGTGCGGTGGTCACCAACGACGCGGGCATCTCAGCCAAGATCAAGATGCTGCGCGATCATGGCCAAAGCAAAAAATACTACCACGACATAGAAGGCTACAACGCCCGGTTGGACGCGATTCAGGCCGGGTTACTTCTGGCGAAGCTTTCCCATCTTGCGAAGTGGAATGAACAGCGGCGCGAGCGGGCAGCCGAGTACAGTCGACTTCTCGCGAGGAATCCGTCGTTGAGTCTGCCCTATGAACCCTCCTGGTCTAACGCCGTTTATCACCTTTATGTTGTTCGCACCGGCGACCGCGACGGCCTGATGAATTGCCTGAACAATGCCTCCATCGGTACGGGGATTCACTATCCAGTTCCGCTTCACCTGCAAAAGGCATATGCCTCGCTGAGCTACACTCCAGAAGACTTTCCTGTTGCCAGCCGCGTCGCGGCCGAGATCGTTTCCTTGCCCATGTACCCCCAACTCACGCGGGAACAACAAGCGAGAGTGGCCAATGAAATTGCCGCCTTTACTTCCAAGGCGCCGGTCGAGCGCGCGGAAATCAAGGATGAGTCGTTGATCGCGGCAGAGCAGATAGCATAAACCGGGCCTGATCGACCTTCTTCATTTGTCAACAGCACGTTGTCCAGAACCAATGGGAAACCCTGAGAGCTACGTATTGATCACCCCGGCAAGGAACGAGGCCGAGTTTATCGAATTGACGATCCGCTCCGTGATCGCGCAGACGATGCCGCCTCTCAAGTGGGTGATCGTGAGCGACGGTTCCACCGACACAACCGACGAAATCGTAGGCAAGTACTCCGCGGATCATCCCTGGATTCAGTTGCTGCGCATGCCTGAGCGGGCGGAAAGACACTTTGCCGGAAAGGTGCACGCCTTTAATGCAGGTTATGAGCATGTCAGAGAGCTGAAGCCAGACGTAGTTGCCAATCTGGACGCCGACGTCTCCTTTGACACTGACTACTGCAGCTTTCTCATAGATAAGTTTGCAGAGAATCCCAAATTGGGGGTTGCCGGTACGGCCTTTCGTGAAGGTGGCCTAGCTTACAACTATGAGTATGTGGGTCTCGAGCACGTCTCAGGAATGTGTCAGATGTTTCGGCGCGAATGCTTCAAGGCGATCAACGGCTACTCGGCCATCAAGTCCGGCGGAATCGATCTGATTGCCGTGCTCAGTGCGCGGGCCAAGGGGTGGGAGACACGGACCTTTGTTGAAAAGCAGTTTGTCCATCATCGAATCCAGGGCGGCGCATTGCATGGCGGCCTACGCGGTCGTTCCTATACTGGCCGAAAAGACTATTTGATGGGGAATCATCCGCTGTGGGAAATCTTCCGTGGTGGCTATCAAATGACGCGTAAACCGTACTTCATCGGCGGCCTGGCGGTGCTTGTTTCTTACTTCTGGACTTCAGTTCGCGGTGTGAAAAGAACGATGCCTCAGGAACTGATGGCAATCCGCCGAAATGACCAGATGAAACGGCTGAAAGCGGTGCTTAAACGCCGGCTTAGTCTCGTGGGAGACTCATTATGATCGTTTGCGATCAGGATATTCGGGTGCAAGGCCGGCTTCTTCGCATGGCCCGGCTCGAAGGAGACAAGTATAAGTTTCTGAATGATCCCGAGCGTGTCGTCGCTGGATTAAAGAAGTCGGTTGACATCTTTACCTTCATGCAGAAGCTCCCAGAGACCTCCCCGAAGTACAACTACCCAATGGAATGGGATAATCTGGCAGTCCTCGAAGTTACGACGTTCGACCACTGGTGGACGGAGACGCTCGGTTTCAAGGCCCGCAACAAGGCAAACAGGCCTCGAAGAAGGGAGTTATCGTCAGGGAGGCACACTTTGACGATTCCTTCGCGCACGGGATTTGGGAAATCTACAACGAGAGCCCGGTGCGCCAGGGAAGGCGATTCCCACATTACGGCAAGAGCTTCGAACAGGTGCGCCAGATGAGTTCAACATTTCAGACTCCAGCATTTTCATTGGCGCTTATCTCGAGCGAGAAGCTAATAGGCTTCATCAAACTGACGACTCGACGAAGGCTGGCACGCAGGCGGGAATGATGCATATTGTCTCCATGATCCGGCACCGGGACAAGGCGCCTACCAATGCACTGGTGGCGCAGGCGGTCCGATCCTGTGCGGACCGCGGAATTTCTCATCTGGTGTATTCGAATTTTGCCTATGGAGGAAGAAGGAGCGCAGCAGCCTGAGCGACTTAAGGAAGGAACGGAATCCGTCGATGTGGACTCCCACGATGTCAATCCTTACCTCCGCTATTACGTTGCGCTGCGTTTCGGCTGGACGTCGCTTTGCGAGAGGATTCCGGAGTCGGTAGCAACGAAGATCCGGGACCTACGAAGAGTTTGGTATGACCTCGGCTTGCACCGCAAGTTCATTGACCGTCTTCCTGAGCCGCTGCTAGCCAAGGCCCGCGATGTCCGCTACTCCTGGTACAAATACAGATTCCCGGCCTTGGAGCAGGATAGCTAGACATGCCAGGGATCGTAGGATTGGTTACAAAGAGGCCCCGCCTGTGGGCGGAGGAGCAGCTTGCCCGCATGGTCAAGTCCCTGCTTCACGAGCCTTTCTATACCACCGGCACCTGGACCGACGAGTCCCTGGGGGTTTACGTTGGTTGGGTCGCGCGCGAGAACTCTTTCTCGGATGCGATGCCCATTCGCAATGAAAAGGATGACGTGGTGCTTGTATTCGCCGGTGAGGACTATCCTGAACCTGGCACCGCTCGCCGCCTTAAAGAAAAAGGACATCGCTGCGAAGACTGCGGTCCATCCTATCTGGTCCACCTTTACGAAGAAGATCAACCGCAGCTTCTTTGGGAATTTAAACGGACGCTTCCAGGGTTTGCTGGCAGACTCCGCACGCGGTACAGCGACCCTCTTCAACGATCGCTTTGGCCTGCAGCGAGTATATGTTCATGAGGCCGCCGACGCTTTCTATTTTTCCGCCGAGGCCAAGGCAATCCTGGCGGTGCGGCCCGAATTACGCAGGATCGATCCGCGGGGCCTTGGCGAATATATCGCCTGCGGCTGCGTGCTGGAAAACCGCACGCTGTTTCAGGGCATCTATGCCTTGCCGCCCGGCTTCAGCATGGAGTTTTCGCAACGGGAACCTGGAGCAAAAGGCTGCCTACTTTGATCCCCGGGAATGGGAACAACAGGAACCGCTGGATACGGAAAGCTACTATGAACAGCCTGCGCGAAGCCTTCACCGACCAGCCTGCCACGTTATTTCAATGGCCAGGAAAATATCGGGGTCTCGCTTACAGGTGGTCTTGATACCCGCATCATCATGGCCTGGCGCAAGGCTCGAACCCGGTTCGCTGCCCTGCTACACCTTCGGCAGCATGTACCGCGAGAATCAGGATGTCCACCTGGCGCGCCGCGTGGCGGCAATATGCAAGCAGCCGTACCAGGTCGTCACTGTCGATGGGGCATGCCTGGCGCGGTTCCCCCATTATGCGGAACGCACACTCTATTTGACCGATGGTTGCGTGGATATCAGCCGCTCGCCAGATCTCTACAACAACCAGATGGCGCGTCAGATCGCTCCGGTGCGAATGGTTGGAACCTTCGGCAGCGAGATCATTCGCAAGGCGGTCATGTTCAAAGCTGTCATGCCCAAGGGGGATATCTTCCGGCCGGAAATCGCAACTCAGATGTCGCGCGCGGCTGAAACCTACCGCGATCTGTTGCGCGGCCATCGCACCAGCATGGTGGCTTTCGGGCAAACGGCTGCCTATCACTTCGGCGTACTCATGCTGGAGCAGACGCAACTGACACTTCGTTCTCCTTACTTAGATAATGGAATCGTTCGAACAGTGTTCCGGGCTCCGCGTGTCGAGCAAGGCGAGGATGTGCGGTTGCGGCTCATTCGCGACGGTAGCCCGGCGCTGGCCCGTTTGCGCACGGATCGCGGGCTGGGTGGCTCGAACCGCCTCGCCGCGGCCATCAGCAGCGAGTTATCTGGAGTTCACATTCAAGGCAGAATATGCCTACGACTACGGCATGCCGCAATGGGTCGCCCGATTGGATCACGCGTTTGCACCGCTCCACTTGGAGCGCCTGTGGATGGGCCGGCACAAGCTGTTTCACTTTCGCTGGTGGTATCGCACCGTCCTTGCCAAATATGTGCAAGAGATGTTGCTGGACCCCCGTTCGCTAGCGCGTCCTTACCTGAATCGGAGTGCGGTCGAGGCGATCGTCAGAGGGCATTTGAAGGGCGACTGCAATTACACCACCGAAATTCATCGGCTCCTCTCGCTCGAACTGGTGCACCGGCTGTTTGTCGATGGCTAACCCGCGTGCAGTCAATGCGCCGAAGCTTCTGAGATGGTCACAGATTCCATAGTTGCCGTAAAACGCATGACGGTCGAACGCGGCGCTTCGTCGAATCGGATTCCTGCCTTCGATTTCACCAAAGGGGTACTGGTCCTGTTCATGGTGCTGTACCACTGGCTGAATTACTTTTACGGACCCCAGGGAGAGATTTACAAATATTTGAGATTTCTAACTCCGTCGTTCATCTTCATCACCGGATTCCTGATTTCGCACGTGCATTTCTCGAAATATGGGGTCGCAAGCGCCAAACTCTCGAAACGGTTGTTCTTTCGCGGGCTGAAGCTCTTGGCTGTATTTATTGGCTTGAACCTTGCCATCAGCCTGTTGGAACCGGATTCGTTCGTGAGAAACCTCATCACGTCTCGATCAACACTCCTAAGCCTGGACGCGGTGTTCTTCACAGCAAGAATTTCTCCCGCTGGAACGGGCAAACTTGCAGCGTTCGGGATCCTGGTGCCCATCAGTTATCTCCTGATGCTGGCGGCGTTGTTATCACTGGCCTGCGGTTTATTTAAATATACGTTCCACGTGGGCTCCGCTATTTTGCTGCTCGCCATGGTTAGTCTGGGCTTGCACCATATTCAAAGTGGAAACCTCGAGCTGGTCACGATTGGTCTGCTCGGCGTGGTCTTCGGGTACATCTCGAGGGAAAACCTCGACAAGGTGGCAAGCAGCCCCTGGCTGATCCTGTTGGCGTATTGTGCTTACCTGATCGCCATAACCATGTGGGACGTCTCAATCTACGTCCAAATGGTCGGGGCGGCTCTGACGACGGCCCTCATCTATGTGATCGGTGTGCATGCAACTGGCACGGGCCGGCTGAAGGAACATCTGATACTTCTCGGCAGGTATTCCTTGTTCGGATACATCACCCAGATCGCGATCCTTCAGCTATTACACGGGGCTCTGCGTCACGCCGCCCTTAGTTGGACAATGCTCGACGGTTCCCTGGTCGCGGGTTTCGTTCTCACGATGCTGTCCGTTGAAGCAGTGGATTGGGGCAGGGCCGTGTCAAAGACCATAGACGGTGCTTACAAGGTAGTATTCGCTTAGTTGGTTCGAAATTCTGCATGTTCCCGCCACGAATTTCCGCGCCAAAACCCACAGACCTCCTGGATGACCACGGGCAGGCCTAACGAACATTCGGGATAGGGTGAAATGGGTTTTTGGCCGGCATTTCTTCTCTTCGCCATTGGAACAGCGGGTCTCTTTTATCTGGATCGGGATCGATCTGTCCGGAACACGAGAGCTCTGTGGCTGCCGGTCATGTGGCTCTGGCTTGTAGGATCAAGGCCTGTGTCTGCGTGGCTTGCGATCTGGTTTGGGATAGGCGCAGCCGCAGGACAAGGACTGGACGCCCAGCTCGATGGCAGCCCGATGGACGCGATTGTGTTTATGGCTCTTACCGCTGGCGCCATTTTTGTTCTGATTCAGCGTAAGCGCCATGCGACGGCGTTGTTGAAGACCAGCGGCCCTATCCTGATTTTCTTTCTCTACACGTTGCTGAGCTGCTTGTGGTCGCCTTTTCCCGACGTAGCGTTCAAGCGGTGGATAAAGGACGTTGGCGACCTCGCCATGATGCTCGTGATCGCGACAGATCCAGAGCCGATCGCAGCGCTTCGCCGGGTGTTCGCCCGCGTCGGGTTCATTTTGCTGCCGGCTTCGATTTTGTTAATCCGATACTCCGCAATAGGCCGCGCTTATGACCCAAGTGGTGGTCCCATGAACACTGGGGTCACGACCAACAAAAATACGCTCGGCCTCATCACGTTCACCATTTCGCTAGGGGCACTGTGGAGCTTGATTAGCCTGCTCCGCAGCAAACGAAGTCCCAGCCGGAAACGGCAGCTCATAGCTCGTACGACGCTGCTCGCGTTTGGTTTGGCGGTTCTGCAACAGGCGCACTCCGCCACTAGTGTTGCCTGTTTCACTCTAGGCGCATTCCTGATCCTGGCAACACAATTGTCGGTCTTCAGGCACCGTCCCGCTGGTGTTCATGCACTCGTGGTAACAATCCTACTAATGGGAGGCATCTCCATGCTTTTCGGCGGGGAAGCAACCGTTGCGAGTGCATTGGGGAGAGATCCGTCCCTCAGCAGCCGCACCGATATTTGGAAAGCCGTCATCCCAATTTGCCCCAACCCACTCGTGGGCGCCGGCTTTGAAAGCTTTTGGAATGGCTACGGCAAATACGTTACGGCAGGTCTCTCAAAGTACGAACAGGGACTCAATTCAGCCCACGATGGCTATATCGAGGTTTATCTCAATTTAGGGTGGATCGGCGTGGGTTTGACCGCCACGCTCTTGATTAGCGGCTACCGGCGGGCCTGCGCGGCATTTCGCCGCAATCCTGAGGTTGGCAGCCTGATGCTGGCCTATGTCGCCACCGCGGCTATCTATAGCATTACCGAGGCCGGCTTCAGGATCCTGACGCCCACCTGGCTCTTTTTGGTGCTAACAATTGTTGGCGCCCGAAGCATCGCTTCCAGTGCCGGCTACGGGATCAGGAAGTCCGGCCGGGGCGCGGGTAGTCACGCAATCAACTCTCAGACGAACCACCAGCTCGCGTTAGTTACCTAAAAAGGCAGAATTGAAGACAGACGATATCAAAAAGGGAACTGACAGGTGAGCCGGCTACGAATATTGCTGTTGGCGCCGGATGCCAACCCCGAGTCGATCAGCCTCGCTTTGGAAGGCTATTCCCACGGTGAAGCCCTTGCGCAACTTCACGATGTGACTCTGGTTGCCCGTTCCTGCAACGAAGACGCTTTGCGCAGGAGTCAGGCGCCCTTTCATGCCATTGAATCGATAAGCATGCCATGGCTCGATCACATCTTCGGCTGGAGTTTGCGCACAATTTTCAAAGGAAACTTCCACAGCCGCGCGCTGACACCCGTCCTTTATCCCTTCTCTCTTGCCTTCGAATGGTATGCTTGGCGGCGCTTGCAGACCCGCATTCTGGCCGGTGAGTTCGATATCGTTTTTCGCTTGTTGCCGGCCAATCCCGTCTTGTCCAGCGCATTCCCGTTCCTGTTACGTAATACTTCCGTACCGTTCGTGATCGGGCCAATCAATGGCGGTCTGCCGTGGCCGCAGGGTTTCAGTCAGGCGGCACAGCAAAAGTCTTGGATTGACAATCTGAGGAATGTCTATCGATTTCTTCCGTTTGCTCGATCTACCTATCGCAGGGCGGCCGCGATCATCGCAGGTTCCTCGCAAACGTACGCCGAATTTGCCGGGTACGGAGACAAGCTGTTCTTCATTCCAGAGAATGGGATCACCCCTTCAAAATTCTCAGGCACAGCACGCCGTTCCGAGAGCAATGGCAAACTCGAGGTGATTTTCCTGGGTGCGCTGGTTCCTTATAAAGCTTGCGACCTGGCTTTGCGCGCCGCGGCTTCTTCCTTGCGAAGCAATCTGGCCCACTTTACCGTGGTCGGCGATGGCCCCGAGCGGAGCCGCCTCGAGCAACTCGCAAAGTCCCTTGGAATCGAGAACTCGGTCTCTTTTTGCGGCATGTTGGCTCATGCTGAGGCTATGCAACGCTTACATGCAGCCGACGTGATGATGTATCCATCTGTTCGCGAATTCGGCGGCGCCGTCGTGGTGGAGGCCCTGGCGGCCGGCGCCGTACCATTCGTCGCAGACTTCGGCGGGCCGGGTGACACAGTTCGTCCCGACGTCGGGTTCAAGGTTTCTCTTACCAACGAAGCCGACGTTGTGTCCCAACTCGAAAGATCTCTGGACAGTTGATACACGACCGGAGACTCCTTGAGCGGTTACGTCGGCAGGGTATGTCCTACGCACGCGATTGCCTGACCTGGGACGCAAAGGCCCAAGTCGTGACTCAAGTCCTGTATTGGGTGGTTGGCGTGGTCCGAAACCAAACCTTCCGCCACCACAGTTTTTGGCTGCCGGTGTTGATCCCCAACAACGATCCGCAACTGGACCATTCCCGCAGGCCGCAGTTTAGCTGACGGACAAGAGTGCACTTCGAAAACCTGGCCCAGAGCGGGCGAACTCTGATTGGAGATTGAGAAATGTATATCGTGAACCGAACGTCGACTTTTGTTCGAGGATTTATCTGCAGCTACGGCCCCTCGAGCATGAAGAAGCGGCTGTGGGATAAAGAGTTTTCTGGAACAAAATGGAATTTTCTCGACAATACGGCCGGCGACTGTGTGTATCCGTACCTCGAGAAGTACGCGAACAGGGGCAATATCCTCGATCTGGGTTGCGGGCCTGGCAACACGGCAAATGAGTTAAGCGCCAGCGTCTATCAAAAATATATCGGTGTCGATATTTCCGAAGCTGCTCTCGCTAAGGCTATAAAGCGCTCGGGGACGAATGGTCGGGCAGGAAAAAATTCGTTCGTCAACTCTGACTTCCTGAATTACCACCCCAGCGCAGCAATTCGACATCATCTTATTTCGTGAATCCATGTACCACATCCCTTACGGGCAGGTGTTGCCGATCCTCACAAATTCTCCAAAAACCTTAAAAGCACGGGCGTGTATATCGTGCGGCTCTACGCCGGAGACCACCGGCCAGGTGTGATCAAGCCGCGCGTAACAGCAAAGATCGATTTGATCAAAGCGCAAGTACAACATCATCGAGTCAAAGCAATTTGACTTGCCGGCATCTGCCAAACATCTTGGTTTTCCGGCCATGAGCCATTTCTACATAAAGATTAACCGCCCGCGAGCTGCACGAAGTAACGGCTTGCACCACAGAATGGGCGTAATGAACAATCCGGGTTACTCCTATGTACCTTCGGCCATCGGAGGTCAAGTCGCACATTTTTCGGTGCGAGCCTTGCAGTGCGAGCACAAATTACCTCTCCGAAAATCCTGCTAGTTTCGTTAAATCGTTGTAAACAAACAATTAATCTTTGGAACGTCCTGCATGCAACGGGGTCGTTCAGAATCGCGGCAACCACGACTATGTTCGAAATTCCATTCAGCCGGTTACTCAGACCGTTAGGAATTACGACATGGTTACTTTCGGTTATCGCGAGCTCAATTACTCTGGTACTAAATCGGCGTTACTAATCGGGGCCTCTTTGCTAGACTGCGCTTACGATCACGGCGAATTTGAGACTTGGGAAGAGAGCACTGAATGAGGTTTTCCGTTCTGTTTCTGTCTCTCATTTTCGGGACAGCGCTTTTACTTCCGCAGAGTTCAAATGGCGCAGCAATCCTGGTCGGGCATCATTAGCCCGAGTCGAGCGGCAGACTGGACACATGTCGGTATTCCTGGCGGCATTCCAGACGGTAGTTGGACGCAGTGTGGGTCAACCATCGCGGCCTACGGATCGAGCGGCTCTTATGCTTCGCCGTCAACAATCCAGAACGCCATCAATGCCTGCGGAGCAAATCAGTACGTGCTCCTCGGTCCTGGAGACTTCTATCTCTCCGGAGGGGTCAGCCTGAAAAGCAATGTAGTTTTGCGCGGCTCCGGGGCAAACCAGACTCGCATCCATGTGAACGGTACTGTGTCATGTAACGGTTCCGGGTCCGTGGTTTGCCTGGTCGGCAGCAATACTTATGGCGGAAGCTGCGTCGTGGGCGGGGGCAATGGGATGTGGACTTGCCCGCCCGGGACGGTAACCAATGGCTTTCAAAACATGGGCAATTGGACGGGGGGATATTCGCAGGGGTCTTCGACGATCACCCTTGACAATGTAAGTGGAATCGTCCCCAATCTTACCCCGATCGTCCTCGATCAATGCGACACAGGCCTTAACTGGAAGTTCGGGCGTTGAAAATTGCGCGGGAACTAGCGGTGCCATCACCTCGGCCGCTGTATCCAGTGGCGGCGGTGGATACAGCGTCGGAGATACAGGAACCATCAGTTGTTCGACTGACTTCGGCCGGTGCTACGGTTCGGGCACAGCGACTTACCAGGTCACCGGCGTCAGCTGCTGGTTCTGTCACTGGTATCAAGGTCACGAACGGCAGTGGCGGATACACCTACACGAATACCAACTCATATTTTGGAAGTCCTACACCCACCACGGCCACGAGCGGCAGCGGTTCAGGGTTGCAAGTTAACATCACTGGCGTCACCGGCTACGACAACGGTGCTTTCTTCATCTGCGCGATCTCGATGATCTGTGAAGATGAGTCGGATTCAGGTACGGCCCGCCCTGCACGTTCGCAATCTGAGGTTGTGATTGCTACGGCTATTAGCGGAACCGGTCCCTATACCGTCACCTTAAATCATCCTGTGATGCACCCGAACTGGACCTCGGGCCAGGCTCCACAAGCCTGGTGGGGTAGTTCAACGATCACCAAGGCGGGCGTCGAAGATTTGCTGATGGATGTCAGTGCAGTCAGTGCCTCCTGCGTATCCATCAATTCCGCCTACGCGGTATGGGTGAAAGGCGTAGCTTGCAATACGGCTAACTTCTTCCATGTCTATGCATGGGTGGCGGCGAATTTTGTGGTGCGTGACAGCTACTTTTATTGGACCAAGAATGCCAGCACAACCAGCTACGGAATCGGGTCCGGTGGGCAGGTTGGAAATGCGCTTTTTGAAAACAATATTATTCAGGGCGTCGTGGACCCGCTGAACGTAAACGGAACCTGCACCGGCTGCGTATTTGCTTATAACTTCACTGTGAATCAATACGATACGGCTTCCACCTTCATGTTCCCCTCCTCGCCCATGCACTCAGCGGCAACAGACTACATCCTTGAGGAAGGAAATGTCGGGGCGGGATCGAACCAGGACACGATTCATGGGCCACATCTAGCCGACACCTTTTTTCGCAACTACTTCACCGGTCTTGAGTCAAACAATGGAACAATGACCAGCATGCTCACCATTCCGGTCATCGTGGGAGCGTTCTCGCGTTACAACAATTATCTGGCGAATGTGCTGGGCACGGCGGGATACCACACGGTATATCAGTGCATTCCATCCTCAGCCACGCAGCATTACTGCTCCACCGACAACGGTGGCGGGGCAGGCAACGTTCATATCTGGGACATCGGGTTTTCTCACGTCGCGCAGATCGACTACAACAACAGTCCGTCGGAGCCCAACGACACGCTCACAGCAAGCTCCTTCTATCGCTACGGGAACTATGACGTCGTGCACGGTTCTGTTCAGTACAATAGTTCTGAGGTCCCGACGGGCGATCCAAACTTCCCGAATTCTGTGCCCGGCAGCAACACGTTTCCGTCGTCTTTTTACAACGGGGTCACGGCAGACTTTGCTAACTGCGGAACAGGGCTGTCATTCTGGAAGAACCCAACCACAGGAACTTGTCCGCCTTACCCATCTGTCGGCCCAGATGTGACCAGTGGCGATATCGGGATCTGTACCAGTGGAACCTATAAGTGGTCGCTCGCGCTCTCCGGCAGCGAATGCGTTGGAGGCAGTTTCAGCGCTTCGGCTGACGGTGGCTATGGCAGTTCCAACCCGGCCATGCGTTGCTACTTGAACCAGATGAGTGGACCTCCGGACGGTACGGGTGGCATGCTGTCGTTTAACCGGGCGAGCTGTTACGCGGCCGACTCCTCCTCTACCAGCCAGGCTCCGGCCCCTCCGACGAATCTGACCGTAACAGTGCAGTAGGCAATCTCAGATTGGTGCAGCCAGTTCGCCTTTGGCGTTGAGCTGGCTGCAACTCAATCAGTACTAACCCACGCCGTATGTTGCCCGGGACCGCCTGGCTCTCCCCGAAGTAGCCCCCGCTAAACAAAACGCCCAGTATTTGCACCGGGCAACTGGCTCCCCCGCGACACGCGCGCTTACTTCCTCGCATGCAGGACCTGAAATCCGTCCCCCTCAGTTTAATAAGTATTTGAGCGATGAGTTTGCCGCTTTGGACCTCCAGGAGCTGATAGATGCCGGCGTCTGAACCGAACAATGCGGACCCGAGCCTGTTATCCCGTACCCTGCGCATTGGGAATAAGCCCATCGGGTTCAAGGTCGCTCGCGGCGTTGTCTTCTCGGTATTGCGAAAACTCCTCGTGGCGCCGATCTCTTTGCTCTTGGTGCCCTTTACCTTGCATAAGGTCGGAGTCACCGGGTACGGAATCTGGGCTATACTTTCCACGATCATCAGCTTTGTCTGGCTGATGGATCCGGGCCTCGGTCCGACGGTCACCAAGTTCGTTGCAGAACTCCGCGGAACGAAGGAGACCCATGAAATTCAACGCGTGCTCGACGCCAGCTGCGCCATTTGCCTCTTCATGTGTGTTCTCGCCTCGGTTATTGTTTGGTCCTGCTCGCACTTAATTATCAAGGAGCTATTTCGTGGCCCCGCGGCTCCGACCGCCGCTTCTATATTGCCACTTTGGCCACTGGTCCTTGTGTGTATGTCAAGTTTCCTGATGACGGCACCCTTTTTGGCGCTGATCAACGGTATGCAGCGCATGGATCTGACCAATGTACTGATGGTCTCAGCAGAGATCATCAGTGCCGTCGTGACAGTGGTCCTGCTCCTCGCCGGTCTGAAGGTAGTTGGACTACTGATCGCACAGCTCTCATCTTCACTATTTCTTCTCATCGGAGCATTTGTCGTTGTTCGCCGTCTTTTTCCCGCTAGAGTGGTGAACCCATTCCGTTGCGAGCTGTCTGTGGTGCGAAGGATCGTGACATTCAGCCTCCCGCTCTATGCGGGATACGTGATGACAACTCTGCAGGGTCAACTGGAAAGGCTCTATCTGGCGCGGATGGTCGGGATCGTACCGGTGGGCTGGTATAGTGTCGCCAGCCAGGGAGCGGCGAAAGTACGGCGCGTTCCTGATCTGCTGTTAGGCCCGGTTCTGGCGGCAGCCTCTGAATTGGATGCCGGACAGCAACGGCAGAAATTGGAGGAGCTGCACTTCAGGGCACATAAGTATCTTGCCCTTACTGCGGTACCCATGGTGGTTTTTGCCGTGGTTTGTGCGAACGCTCTGATGCGTCTTTGGGTTGGAAACAGCCTGCAAGTCGTTGCTCTCACCTTCGCCATTTTGGTGATCGGTAACTTGTTTCCTCAGGCTGGGTCGCCTACGTACTTCATCATGGTAGGTCGTGGCATCCTTCGCCCGGCGGTCTACGCGGCTTTGCTGGCGATCGTCCTAAACATTGCGCTGAGCTACATTTTTATCAAGCTGTGGGGGTTCGCGGGCGCCGCTCTGGGAACTGCGCTGCCAATGATCATCAACACCATCTACTTCTTCGTGGTGTGCAGGGAATACTTCCAGACATCCCTGTGGCACACAATTCGCCGTGCCTATTTCAAGCCGCTCTTGAGCTCGATTGCAGCAGTTTCTGCGGTTCCTGCGATTCGTCTCCTAGGGTTGCGCAATGGGAAGGGCCTTCTGGCAGAAGCGGTGGTCTTCAGTGTCATTTACCTCGCCGGACTTACCGTCACCCGCTTTTTCGATCGCTTCGATCTCGCAAGCGCAGAAACGCAACTGCCTTTCTTGCTGCGGTACCGGGCTAAAGTTTTGCCGTCGCGCATGATAGAAGCCGGCATAGAAGGGGTCGAATAGGGGACGATCTTATCTTCCTCTCGACCGCAGGCAGCAATTACGGAGAACTTAACCTTGCGTACACAAGCTCTCGCAATTGCTATGTTATGGATAGCCTTCACACTGGTTCCGGGGCAGCTTGATGCTGAGAATACGTCGCTGCCGGTTCGCCAAACGTTTCAGGTTAGCGGAGATCACTTTGCATTGGACGGGAAGCCATTCCAAATCATCTCTGGCGCCATCCACTACGCGCGCGTGCCGCGCGCCTATTGGCGCGACCGTCTCCGTAAGGCGCGAGCCATGGGTCTAAATACTGTGGAGACTTACGTCTTTTGGAATGAGCATGAGAGCTCACCAGGCCAATTCGACTTTTCAGGACGACGTGATGTTGCCGAGTTCGTCCGCGAAGCCCAGCAAGAGGGACTCTATGTCATCTTGCGGCCGGGGCCGTATGTCTGCGCGGAATGGGAGTTCGGTGGCTTTCCGGCATGGCTGTTGCGCGAACCGGGGATGGTCCTTCGTAGCTCTAACCCGGCATATATCGCAGCAGCAGGTAGCTGGCTGAAGCGTCTGGGCCAGGAACTTGCTCCGCTGCAGATCGGGAACGGCGGTCCCATCATCGCGGTGCAGGTCGAAAACGAGTACGGCGCATTCGGATCAGACCCTGCCTATCTGGAGCAAGTCCATCATCTGCTCCTGAGTTCCGGCTTTGATCGCGCCATGCTCTATACCGCGGACCAGCCGTCCTCCCTGGCTCAGGGCTCTCTGCCCGAGCTGCCGGCGGCAGTCGATTTCGGCCGCGGGGACGCACAATCTGCTTTCTCGCTCCTTGAGAAAGCACGCCCCGCTGGACCCAGGATGTGCGCCGAGTATTGGGACGGCTGGTTCGATCACTGGGGCGAAAAACACCATCTCACGGATGCAAAGCAGGAGGCCGCCGAGCTGCGATGGATGCTCGAGAAGGGCTACTCGGTGAACCTTTATATGTTTCACGGAGGAACGAATTTTGGCTGGATGAACGGCGCGAACAGCAATGGCAAGGATTATCAACCGGACACGACCAGCTACGACTACGACGCCCCTGTCAGTGAGAGCGGCGAGTTGACACCGAAGTTCCTTCTCTTCCGCGACGTGATCACGCGCGCTACTGGTAAGATGCCACCTCCACCGCCGGCTGCTCTACCTGTCCAAGTACTACCCCCGATCCCTCTCACGCAGGCTGCACCGCTCTGGGACTCGCTACCGAAGCCGATTTTCTCCCAGCAACTCCTGACGATGGAGGCTGTCGGGCAAAACTATGGATATATCCTGTATCGAACGTCGATTGCGCACGCCGTGAAAGGAGATCTTAAGCTCGAGGAGCTTCATAGTTATGCGCAGGTGTACCTCGACGGAGTGTTGGCCGGACATCTCGATCGCCGCCTGGATCATTCGGTTCTCCCCCTGGACGTCAGCCACGAAAATACGCGTCTCGACATTCTCGTAGAAGACACCGGCCGGGTGAATTTTGGCCACCAGATACAGCACGAACAAGTGGGTATAACCCAACAGGTCACGCTGGGTGGCAAGCCAATTACAGGATGGTCCATCTACTCGCTGCCAATGCAGGACGTGGATGCCCTCGATTACAAGTCCAGGCAATGTACGGGCGCCTGCTTCTACCGTGCAACATTTCAGGTGGAACAGGCGGCAGACACATTTCTCGACACCAGGCCGCTGGTAAAGGGCGAAGTATGGTTGAACGGTCAACCGCTGGGCCGATTTTGGAACATTGGGCCCCAGTTTACCCTCTACGTGCCCGGCCCATGGTTGAAAAAGGGTAGAAACGAGATCGTTGCGTTTGACTTGGCGGGTGTGAGCGGTCGCCAATTGCCTTTCTTAACTCATCCACTCCTGGATAGCCCTCTACATACCTACGAAGGGCGCTTGCGTGCTTTCCGCACACTGATTGTCTATTCGATCCTGATGCTCTGCGCCTTAATTGTCAGCATTGCGATGATGAAAATGATGAGGAGAACCATGCCCAATTCCGGAAATGCCAGGCTTTGAATGAAAGTTAAGCGGCCACAGATAACCGTAATCTTATGTACATACAACCGGGCACAGAGCTTGGGCAAGACGCTCGAGAGCGTTGTCGCGCAAATAATGCCTCCATCGATCGATTGGGAACTCCTGGTTGTGGACAATAATTCAACCGACGACACCCATGAGGTCGTGAAGGACCTTCAACGCCGATTTCCGCAGCGAGTTCGCTATGCATTCGAGCCGCAGCAAGGAATATCTTTCGCTCGCAACACGGGTGTCCGGTCTGCCGGGGGGGAGATTATAGCTTTCATCGACGATGATGAAACCGCTGATCCGAAATGGCTCCAGAGTCTTACTGCTCATCTGTTCAGCGGTGATTGGAGCGGTTCCGGTGGACGTGTTGTGCCCCAGTGGAACAGCCCCCCTCCGCGCTGGGTGTCGTCGAAAAATTCTTTTATCTGCGGGCCTCTCGCGATGTTCGATCCCGACACCGAGGGAGGTCAGCTGAACGAACCTCCTTTCGGCGCCAACATGGCCTTTCGCAGGGAAGTGTTTGAGCGGTACGGTGGTTTCCGAACCGATTTGGGCCGCAGTGGGAAAGGCTTATTGAGCGGTGAAGACACCGAGTTTGGTCGCCGCGTGATGGCCGCTGGAGCGTGCCTGCGTTACGAACCGCATGCGATCACGAACCACCCAGTGGAAAGCTCCCGTGTCAGGAAGAAATATTTTCTCTTATGGTGGTTTAACAAGGGCAGATCCGACGTTCGGGAATGTGGCGTCGCTCCGCATCGCTTCAGCCTCTTCGGGGTCCCGATCCGATTATTGCGCTACGCCGCAGTCGAGGCAGTGAGATGGGTAATCGCCGATGACTCTTGCACGCGATTCGTCTGCATACTCAAAATCTGGACCTACGCCGGTCAGGCGTATGAGTCGCATCGTCAATCGCTCGATTCGAATCGGCAAGACCTGGTTCGCAATATCGATTTGGAAACGTCCTAAGTCCGCCTCAGGCTGTGTCTACCCTCGCTGAAAATATTACTCCTCCAATCTGCACCGCGCCGCCGGCTGTGTTGGGTGCCGCGCTGTTGACGGGCGGGTGTGACCGGCCCTACGCATACGGTTTGGCTATGGCGCTTACTTCACAAAACGTGCGCCTTGACGTTATCGGCAGCGATATCGTCGATAGTCCTGAAATGCATACCACCCCCAGCCTGACGTTTTTCAATTTATGGCCCGCTCGACAACTAAAGCCAACCTTGGCCTCAAAGCTGTTCAGAACGTTACGTCACTACGTATCTCTCATCAAATACGCAGCTGGTGCTGAGCCCCGGATCTTCCACATCCTATGGAACAGCAAGATCGAGCTCATCGACCGAACTGCGCTGATGCTGTATTACAAGACTCTGGGAAAGAAAGTCGCCCTCACGGCGCACAATGTCAATAAAGCCAGGAGAGATGAGAGCGACTCTCTTTGGAATCGACTGACACTCACAATTCAGTACCGGCTCGCAGACCACATTTTCGTGCACACCCGCAAAATGAAGGATGAGCTCCTCGCAGATTTCGGTGTACATGAACACTACGTAACCGTGATCCGCCATCCGATTAACAATGCGTTTCCGGATACAGATCTCTCCCCGGCCGAAGCAAAGCGCCAGCTTGGCCTCCAGGAGACAGAAAAGACCATCCTGTTCTTCGGCAAGATCAAGCCCTACAAGGGTATCGAACACTTGCTTTCGGCATTTCGCCAGCTTGGTAACCGCGATCCGGGCTATAGGCTGATCATTGCCGGCGAAGTGCAAAAAGGCAATGAACAATACCTGGAAGAATTACGTCAGAAAGCCGGGCCAGAGCTGGACTGCAAACAGATCATTCTGAAAGCTCAGTTCATTCCCGAGGAAGAGGCAGAAATATACCTCAAGGCGGCGGACGTGCTTGTATTGCCCTATAACGAAATCTTCCAGAGCGGCGTTCTTTTCTTGGCTTATAGCTTTGGTTTGCCCGTGGTCGCGACCGACGTGGGTTCTTTCCGCGAGGAGATTGTCGAAGGGAAGACAGGCTACTTGTGCCGTCCGGCCGATCCGGATGATCTGGCGTACGGCGATCGAGACTTATTTCGCAAGCGAGTTGTATACGGCAATTGGCCACGCGGCGGCAGGAGATCAAGGACTATGCCAATGTCCATCATTCCTGGGATGCGGTCGCTGAATTAACCAGGAATGCATATGTCAGCATGCTCGGGAGGCATAGCACGCATGAAGCCCCTGGTATCCATTCTCATCCCGGCGTACAACGCCGAGAAGTGGATCTCCGACACACTACGCTCGGCGATCGCGCAAACATGGGACCGCAAGGAGATCATCGTCCTCGACGATGGCTCGACAGATCAGACGTTGGCGGTAGCCCGGCAGTTTGAGTCGGAGCAGCTCAGGGTCGTAAGCCAGAAAAATCAGGGCGCTGCGGCAACCCGGAACAACGCTCTTCCTGCTAAGCAAGGGGGATTACATCCAGTACCTGGATGCCGATGATCTGTTGGCGCCAGACAAAGATCGCACGCCAGATGAGTGCGTTGGAGCCATCCTCGAGCAAGCGCGTTTTACTATCCGGTGGCTGGGGCACTTTTATGTACCGCTACCATCAGACAAAGTTCGTTCCCAGCGCCCTCTGGTGCGATCTATCCCCTGTCGAGTGGCTGGTGCGCAAGATGGAACACAATACCTATATGCAGACCGCCTCGTGGCTGGTCAGCCGTGAGTTGGTCGAAGCCGCCGGCCCGTGGGACACCCGGCTCTTCGGGGACGATGACGGCGAATTCTTCTGCCGCGTGCTCCTGGCCAGCGACGGCGTGCGATTCGTGCCCGAGGCCCGGGTGTACTATCGCTCCTCCGGCACCAGCAGCTTGAGCTACATAGGAAACTCCGACAGAAAGCGCGTGGCGCAGATGCGCTCCATGAAACTGCATATCAGCTATCTGCGTTCGCTGGAGGACAGCGAGAGAACCCGCGCCGCCTGCGTGAAATATCTTCAGAACTGGATGATCTTCTTCTATCCCGAACGAATGGACATTGTCGCGCAGGCGGAGCAGATGGCCCAGGAACTCGGCGGGCAACTTGCAGCCGCCCCATATGTCATGGAAGTACTCGTGGATCCGAGCCATCTTCGGCTGGCCCCTGGCCAAGCAGGCTCAGGTCATGCTGCCACGGCTGAAATGGTCTTTGATCAGGCATTGGGACAGGCATCTTATTTCGCGTCGAAAGTCGAGCATTCGCGGATGACTTCGCAATGAGAGGACTACCTGGTTCTGCCCCGCGGCTGCTGAACTGAACTGCACAGCCTTTGGAGAAATTCTTGATCATTACGCGCACCCCACTCCGCATCTCCTTTTTTGGCGGCGGCACCGATTACCCGTTTGGTACCGCGAGCACGGTGGGGCCGTGCTGTCGACCACCATCGACAAGTCCTGTTACATCACCTCTCGTTGGCTGCCGCCGTTTTTCGAGTACCACAGCCGCATTTCCTATTCGAAGGTGGAGAACGTCGCCAGAAACAGCCAAATTGAGCACCCTCCGTGCGCGCGTGCCTGCAATTCATGGGCATCGAAGACGGAGTAGAAGTTCATCACGTCGCCGACTTGCCCGCGCGCACAGGTCTGGGCACAAGTTCGGCGTTTACCGTCGGCTTTCTTCTGGGGCTCTACGCTCTGAAGGATCAGATGCGCGACAAGCATGCCCTCACCGCCGACGCCATCCACGTCGAGCGGGATTTGCTGCAAGAGGCGGTCGGGGCGCAGGACCAAGCGAGCTGCGCGCATGGCGGTTTCAATCGCATCAATTTCCACACCAATGATGCCATCGAGGTAAAGCGGATCCTGGCATCCCCCAGCAGGTTGCAAGAACTGGAGGACCACCTGGCGCTGTACTTCACAGGATTTTCGCGCACCGCATCCGAGATCGCCAAGGAACAACTCAAAGCCACGCCGCACCGGCAACAGGAATTGATGGAAATGCTGCAGATGGTGGACGAGGCTGAGGCCATCGTTACCGGTCCCTAACCGTTCGCTGAGACGAATTCGGCAGGCTGTTACACGAAGGCTGGCGAATCAAGAGAACCCTGACGCACAGAATATCGAACAGCAACATCGACGAAATTTACGAAGCCGGACTGCAGTGCCGGGGCGTTGGGAGGAAAGCTCCTCGGTGCGGGCGGCGGCGGCTTTATGCTCTTCTTTGTTCCACCGGAGCGGAAGGAAGCATTGAGACGGCGATTGAAGAATCTTTTGTGTGTTCCATTTCCTTCTCCAACCGCGGGAGCGACGTCGTCGTCTATGAGCCGGAAGTGGCATACGACAAATCGCTGGCGAGTGACCGGAGCGAAATATATGCCCACACCGGCTGACGCCATAGTTCTCTGCGGAGGCGCCGGCCTTCGTCTGCGAAGCGTCACGGGCGATGCTCCCAAGTCACTGGCGCGGATCGGCGGTCGGCCCATTCCTGGAGATCCTGCGTCAGCCAGCTTCGACGGCACGGATTCCAGCGCGTGATCCTGGCCGTCGGATACCAGAGGGATATGATTCGCGCACACTTCGCCGATCAAGTCCTCGGTGTCGAGCTGGAGTACTCGATCGAATCGGCCCCGCTGGGGACCGGCGGCGCCGTTGCGCAACGCGGTCGGGCTGGTCGAATCCGACTCTGTCCTGATCATGAATGGCGACAGCTATACGGACGCAGATCTGGCAGCCTTTGCCGTCGGCTTCCACAACGCCGAGGTGGACATCTCAATGTTGGTAACGCCGACTGATGGACGGGTCGACTGCGGTCTGGTTTCCGTGGATCCTTCAGGCCGCATCCTCGGGTTCAGGGAAAAGCAGGCTGCCAAGGGCGAGCAGTTCGTCAATGCCGGAATTTACATGGCGACCAAGGTCCTACTTTGTGAAGTGCCGACTGGGTTGCCGGTGTCGCTGGAATCGGAACTGTTCCCGCAGTGGTTACAGCAAGGAAAGCGGTTCAGCGCCGACCGCCACTCGGGCAGGTGCATCGACATTGGCACTCCGGAGCGATACCAGAACGCACAGTACATCCTGTCCGAAGCGGAAACGGGCTTTTCATTGGCGGGGACGCAAAAACTATGAAACTAGAGTCAGATGTGATCTCTTTGACCGATCTGGTGCAGGAACGAATTCAGAGCAACATAGACGTCAAGCAGCTCTTGTTGCGGGATGCTGAATTTCACGGGTTGGTGGCGCAGGCGGCGATCGAAATCGTGAAATCGATGCAGGCCGGCGGCAAGGTGATGTTCTTTGGCAACGGAGGCAGCGCAGCCGATGCGCAGCATCTGGCAGCGGAATTCACCGGACGTTATCTCAAAGAACGCCGTGCGCTTCCGGCTCTGGCACTCCATACGAACACTTCTTCGTTGACCGCCATCGGCAACGACTATGGATTCGATTTAGTCTTTGCCCGTCAGGTGGAAGCCCTAGGAAAACCCGGGGACGTGGCCGTCGGCATTTCCACCAGCGGGAATTCGCGCAATGTCGTGCAAGCACTTGAAGTGGCCAAGGCAGGATCCATCTACACGATTGCTCTGACCGGGTGCTCCGGCGGCCTGATGAGACATGTGGCTGACTGCACGATCTGTATCCCTTCCCAACAAACGCCCCGTATCCAGGAGTGCCACCTCCTGACCGGGCACATCATCTGCGAGATCGCCGAGGAAATGTTGTTCGACGTTTCTCAGGAGAGATGAAGACGGTCACATAGTCGTAAGTGACCAATAGGTGAGAGAAGGACTAATGGCAACAGCTGTCAGCAGGCAAATGCGGAGCGAGAGCACCGGCACCTCGGAAAAATCGCAGGTTCACGAATCAATCCTGCGTCTTTTTGAGTGGCTCGAAAGGAACGGTTATCGCGGCTACGACACATTCGATGGGCTCAACGCGAGACTGGTGCGTCCGCTCACTTTCGGGAACAAGTTTCTCCGCACGGCCCTACAGCAGGGGGTGCGCCGCTTTCCGCTGAACCTAAGGCCTTTCCTCGGCGTCGCCAAGGGTCATTCCACCAAGGGAATGGGCTTTTTGGCTCGCGGTTTCATCCGCCTTCATAAGTCTACCGGCGAACAGCTCTGGGCAGAGAAGGCGGAATATGCTTTGCAATGGCTGATTGCCAACCAATCCCAAGGCTATTCAGGAGCATGCTGGGGCAATCACTTTGATTATCAATCCCGTACCTTCTATCTGCCCGCAGGCATGCCCACCATTGTGTGGACTTCCCTCATCGGCCATGCTTTTCTTGACGGATACGACCACTTCCGCAACGAACTGTACCTTCGGACCGCTGTCAGTGCATGCGAGCATATTTTGCGCGATCTCGATGCCGTCCCCGATGGCGACGGAGCATGCATTAGCTATATCCCGATTCAAAGCAACCAAGTTCATAACGCAAATACGCTAGGCGGCAGTCTCCTTGCCCGTACCTATGCCCACACGAGGAATGAGCCCTATCGTGAATTGGCGCTGAAGGCGATGCAGTACACGGCGCAGTACCAGCGGCCGGATGGATCCTGGTACTACGGTGAGAAGCAGAACCTTCACTGGGTTGATAACTTTCATACCGCCTATGTTTTGGACTGCTTCAAGCACTATACCGACAGCACCGCAGATCGCCGCTTTGAGGGGAACTTGGCGCGTGGATACGAGTACTGGAAACGGACCTTCTTTCTCCCCGATGGGACCCCCAGGTACTACAACCACAAGACTCTCCCCATCGATATTCAATGCTGTTCTCAGGCCATCGATACGCTGGTGTTCTTCGCCGGGCACGACCCGCAAAGCTTGCCGCTCGCGCTGAAGATTGCACAGTGGACCATAGCCAACATGCAGGATCCGTCTGGCTACTTCTACTATCGCCGCTATTCCCGGCGCCTGGTGAATAAGACCCCCACACTCCACTGGGGGCAGGCGACAACCATATGCGCCTTGGCCGGCCTATATCAACTACTGCAGTAAGCAAGGGGCAAGTGTGAAGAAAGTCCTCATCATTGTCGAGAATCTACCCGTCCCATTTGACCCCCGCGTATGGAAAGAGGCCTGCTCGCTGCGCGAGCACGGCTACCAGGTAACCGTCCTGTGCCCAAAGGGAAAGAAGTACACCAAGGGCTACGAACGCATAAATGGCATACATATCTATCGCCACCCTGCTACAAAGGAAGGGAACAGCGTTCTCGGGTATGTGTGGGAGTTCAGTTGCGCTCTCATGTGGGAGTTTTTCTTCTCCTGGTGGATCTATCTTCGGCGTGGATTCCATGTCATTCAGGGCTGCAATCCTCCTGACGATATCTTCCTCGTTGCCCTTCCTTTTAAGTGTCTGGGCGTCAAATACATCTTTGATCATCACGATGCGAACCCTGAGCTCTATCTTTCCAAGTACAACAGGAAGGACGCCGCTTACAAAGCACAGGTTTACCTGGAGCGCCTTACTTATCACTTTAGCGATGTCGTTATCGCCACCAACAACAGCTATCGTCAGCTAGCGATCACCAGGGGAAACTGCGATCCGGCCGATGTCTTCGTTGTTCGCAACGGTCCCGACCTGGAAACGTTCAAACCCGTTCCCCCCAAGCCGGAGTTGAAATACGGAAAGCCGTTTCTTGTGGGTTATGTTGGCACCATGAGCATTCAGGAAGGCCTGGACATACTTCTGGATGTGGCCCTTCATGTCAAGAAGATGGGCCGGAAGGACATTCACTTTACCTGCGTCGGCGGAGGGCCAGGCCTCGTTGGGCTGCGAAAGATGTTGGAAGAGAAGGGTCTCGCCGATATGGTGAACTTCACCGGTAGGATCCCTGACCAGGACCTATTAGATATTCTTTCCACTGCCGACGTATGCGTGAATCCCGACAAGCCGTGCGAGATGAATGACATTTCCACCATGATCAAGATCATGGAGTACATGGCGCTCGGCAAGCCGATCGTGCAGTTTGATTTGAAAGAGGGCCGCTTCAGCGCAGGCGAAGCATCCCTTTACAGCGACAATCAGAACCAAGTGCCAGATTTCGCGGCGAAGATTCTCTGGCTCCTCGAGCACCCGGAAGAACGGAAGTACATGGGCGAGGTTGGAATGCAACGAATAGCCCGCGAGCTGGCTTGGCAGCACTCTGTCGGGTATCTGCTTCAAGCCTATGATCGAGCGCTCAACAAAAAGGCCCCTGTAATGCTTGGGACCTTACAGGACAATTAAGGGTAGAAACCCTCGCCCGTTCTGTGCCGGCCTTGAACGACATATCACCGCAATTCTGAGCTCGATGGATCAGGTTTTTGGACAGTACCGGAAAACGCTGGGCGCACTCTGCGTTTGCATCGTCTGCGTGACTTTGACCGCCGGTTTGTGGCCCTTCTCGGCGCCCAGGAATAATGTGCACTGGCTACAGGCAGGGGACGGGCTCGAGTTCGGGAAACACGGCGCGGTGGTAAGTGCGCACGCTTTCGAAAAGAGAAATGAAAACAGTTCGTCCAGCACCCTCGAGATAGCTCTGAGAGCGGCACGCATCCAGAACAGTGGCACTATTCTTTCGTTTGCTGAGTCGGCCCATCCCGGAGAGCCTTTCTCGCTGCATCAGTTTGGAAACTCTCTAGTGGTTCGTCGGAACAATGTCGATGCCAACGGCATCTCCAGAACGGCACTCATATCGGTGCCACGCCTCTTTGAGGAAAGTCCGCAGCCGCTTCTCCTAACCATTGCGTTGAATTCCCGGGATATGTCGATTTACGTCAACGGAGTGTCGGCCGGTGTTTTCCCACTCTCTGGGACATGGAACGATTTGACAGGCCGGTTAGTCCTGGCGAACTCTCCAGCCGCTCATAATAGTTGGCAAGGTGAAATTACCAGGTTAGCAATCCACGACCAGGAACTCACTGCCGAACAGATTGCTGACGACTACTCAAGGTGGAAAGAAAAAAGAAAACCGGCACGCGGAACCAGCGAAGCGCTCGTTGCGCTCTATCTTTTGAACGAGCATGAAGGCCATGTAGCGCGTAACAGCGTGGACTCCGCGACAGATTTAGTGGTTCCTTCCCGTTATTTCGTGTTGCATCCGCAGTTCCTGCGCACTCCCTGGAGGGAGTACCACGCTACCTGGGGCTACTGGGAAGATGTCTTGATAAACATCACGGGGTTGATCCCATTCGGCTTTTGCGTCTGCGCCTATCTCTCCCTCGTGCGATGGACTAGTCGGCCCGCAATGGCGACGGTGCTCCTGGGACTGCTCACAAGCCTGACCATCGAACTTCTACAGGTCTTTCTTCCCACGCGCAGCTCCGGGATGACCGACCTTATGACAAATACACTCGGCACGGCGCTCGGGGTCATGATTTGCCGAAGTGGCATGGGGCAGAAATTGCTGGTGAGCGCTCGCGCGGCAATAGTCAGAGCAGGTTTTGAAAGACAGGAAGTTCCAGCCCGAAGCTAACTTCGGAATCACGAATCACAGGAGATAACCGAATGATATTTCAGGAAAGCAAGGTGGCTGGAGCTTTCGAAATCAGCATCGACCCAGATTTGACGAGCGCGGCTTTTTCGCACGCTCCTGGTGTCAGCGCGAATTTGTTCAGCAGGGTTTGAATTCACACCTGGTTCAATGCAATATTTCCTATAATCCCAAAAAGCACACGATGCGCGGCATGCACTATCAGGTAGAGCCGTTCGCTGAAGCGAAGGTGGTGCGCTGCGTTAAGGGCTCGATTTATGACGTTGTCATCGACCTTCGCCCGGAATCGCCCACCTTCAAGCAATGGACGGGTTTGACGCTGACTGCCGCAAACCGCCAAATGCTCTACATCCCCGAAGGATGCGCCCACGGTTTTCTGACCCTGGAAGACCAGACAGAAGTGCTCTATCAGATGTCGGAGTTCTACCATGCCGATTCGGCGCGCGGAGTGCGTTGGGATGATCCGGCATTCGGGATTCAGTGGCCAGCGACGCCGGAACTCATCTCCGAACGTGATCGCACCTATCCGGATTTCCAATGTGCGCTAATTTACTAAATCAGTTCGAAGCGCAAGGTGGCACGGAGCTCGGCGGCCAACTGCACAGCTTCGCCAGCCAGCTTTACCCCATATGCCGTAGCATCACCGGCAACGGCATCCGGCAAACACTGAACTTGATCCGCGACGAATTCCGCTCAAGCTCTTCGAAGTGCCGACCGGTACGGCGGTCTTCGACTGGACTGTTCCTAAAGAGTGGAACATCCGCGACGCATACATAAAGGACTCGCGTGGTGCCCGGGTTGTCGATTTTCAGCGGCACAATCTTCATGTCGTCAATTACAGCGTGCCCGTATCCGGCACCTTTCGTCTCACCGAGTTGCGGCCGCACCTGCATACGATCCCCGAATATCCCGACTGGATCCCTTACCGTACCTCCTACTACAAGGAAACCTGGGGGTTCTGTCTCTCCCATACAGATATGCTCGCTCTCGAGGATGGCGAGTACGAGGTATGCATCGACTCTTCTCTCGAAGATGGATCTTTGACATACGGAGAGTGCTATCTGCCCGGCAGGTCCACCGAAGAGGTTCTGATTTCCTGTCACGCTTGTCATCCTTCTTTGGCGAACGACAATCTTTCCGGATTGACGGTGGCGACCGCACTGGCTGAGTCTCTCCTCGGCCGCGATCTTCGCTATTCATACCGCTTCGTTTTTATTCCTGGGACCATCGGGGCGATCACTTGGCTGTCGGAAAACCGCCATCATGCGGACCGGATTCGCCACGGGCTCGTGCTGACCGGAATCGGAAATGCCGGCGGGTTTCATTACAAGAAGAGCAGGCGCGGTGATGCCGAAGTCGATCGCGCGGTCACGCACGTTCTCCGGCATCAGGATGAACCACACGAGATTCTCGGGTTCTCACCCTACGGATACGATGAGAGGCAATATTGTTCGCCCGGGTTCAATCTGCCGGTTGGGTGCTTGATGCGGAGTGTATGGGGCACGTTCCCGGAATACCACACGTCTGCTGACGATCTCGACTTCATCAAGCCTCAGTCACTGGCCGCCGCTCTCCGCGTATGCACGGAGACCGTAGATTTGCTCGAAAATAACCGCAAATATATCAACCAGAATCCATATTGCGAACCGCAGCTCGGCAAGACGAAACCTTTATCGATCGATGGGCGGCAAAGTCGATCGGCGCCGAAATTAACGCCCGTCTGTGGGTTTTGAATCTTTCAGACGGGGAGCACTCGCTGTTGGACATTGCGGAACGTTCCGGAGTAGCGTTCGCCGAAATTCACCAGGCGGCTGCGCTGCTGCACGAAAGCGGCTTGTTGGTTGAGGTCCCGAGTTAGTCTGAGGCTTTCGTCGAAAAAGCAGCGGAAATGAGGGTAGATGAAAATATTACTTACTGGACATAAAGGATATATCGGTGCGGTGGCCGGGCCCATTCTCGAAGCCAGCGGTCATGAGGTGGTAGGTCTCGACTCTGACCTATTTGCAGGCTGCGATTTCGGCCCGTTCGTCTCGCGCATCCCCGAAGATTCGCAAAGACCTCCGCGACCTCACCATTGAAGATCTCGCTGGATTTCGAAGCCGTGGTGCATTTCGCCGCGCTGTCGAATGACCCGGTCGGGCAATCTGGCTCCTCCGCTGACCTACGACATCAACCACCACGCGTCCGTGCGGCTGGCTGCCCTGGCAAAGGAAGCCGGTGTATCGCGATTTGTCTTCTCATCCTCCTGCAGCACCTACGGCGCGGCGGGCGACGACTTTCTGGACGAGACTTCAGCCTTGAACCCTGTCACTCCCTATGGTGAATCCAAGGTCCTTGCGGAACAGGACATCTCACAGCTGGCGAGCGGCGGTTTCACTCCGGTGTTCATGCGGAACGCGACCGCATATGGCGTTTCCGGGCGGCTGCGTCTGGATATCGTGCTGAACGACCTGGTGGCTTCCGCGTTTACCACCGGCAGGGTTTTCATCAAGAGCGACGGCACGCCCTGGCGCCCCATCGTCCACATCCGTGACATCATCGCTGCAGTCGTCGCGGTTCTTGACGCCCCCCGTGACGTAGTTCATAACCAGACCTTTAATGTGGGCCGCAACGATGAAAACTTCCGCATCCGCGAACTAGCGGAAATCGTCGCCGAAGTAGTTCCCGGCTGTCGAGTCGAGTACGCTCCCGGGGGCGGACCGGATCAGCGCTGCTATCGGGTCAACTTCGACAAGATCACACGTCTTGTTCCCGCCTTTCGCCCGCAATGGACTGCGCGGTAAGGGCGCGCAGGAGCTTTACGAAGCCTATCGCTCGGTCGGCCTCACCGCCGCCGACATTGCACATGGACGTTACACCCGAATCAGCGAGATTCGGCGTCTACAAGAGGCCGGATTGCTGAATGATGCCCTCCAGTGGACTGGTAAGGAAGCAGAGACGACGGTAGGGGTCTGAAGGGATTACAGATAAATCAATGAGCACAATGACGGTTGTACAGGAAGTTGATCTGGATGCAGGAACGAAAGCATGCCGCTTTTGCGGCACCAGCCTGCAGCGGACATTTATCGATCTTGGCATGTCGCCGCTCTGCGAGACGTATCCCTCGGCCGCAGACCTGAACCGCGGCGAAACCTACTATCCGCTTCACGTAAGCGTCTGCGAGAACTGTTGGCTGGTGCAGTTGGGGGAATATCAGACTGCGGAAAGCATCTTCAGCGACTATCCGTATTTCTCCTCTTTTTCTGACTCATGGCTCAAGCATTGCGATAGGTATTGTGAGGCCATGAAGGCCCGCCTTAGGCTCGGGAGTGACAGCTTCGTCGTCGAAGTCGCGAGCAACGACGGTTATCTCCTGCAGCACTTTGTCAAACGCGGTGTGCCCGTGATGGGGATAGAACCGGCTGCGAATGTGGCCAAGGTGGCCGTCGAAAAAGGTGTTCCCACCGTGGTGCGCTTCTTCGGCACGAACTCGCCCGCCAGCTCGCAGCCGAAGGCCGCTGTGCCGACCTGGCGCTGGGCAATAACGTGCTGGCGCAGGTGCCCGACCTGAACGACTTTGTCGAAGGCCTCAAGATCATCCTGAAGCCCGAAGGTGTCCTGACGCTCGAGTTTCCCCACCTGCTCAAGCTGATCCAGCTCCATGAGTTCGATACCATCTACCACGAACACTTCTCCTACTTCTCCCTGTACACCACAATCAGGATTCTTGAGGCCCACGGTCTGAAGGTGTTCGACGTCGAGGAATTGAAATCGCACGGTGGATCTCTCCGTGTCTATGCCTGCCGGGTGGAAAGCCAGACGCATTCCACCGAGCCCGCGTGGGCAGAAAGTCTTAGCGGATGAAATCAACGCCCGGCTCGACAGGGTGGAGGGTTACGAGAGCTTCGCCCGCCAGGTGAGAGAAACCAAGTTCGCTCTGATGGAGTTCTTGCTCTCTGCAGCCAGGGAAGGCAAGAAGGTAGCCGGCTATGGTGCGCCCGGTAAGAGCGCCACCCTCTTGCACTATTGCGGCATCGGTAAGGACCTGATTGAGTACACGGTGGATCGCAGTCCGTACAAGCAAGGGCGATTCCTGCCGGGCAGCCGTATTCCCATTTATCACCCGGACCGGATCCGCGAGACCAAGCCCGATTATGTCGTCATCCTGCCGTGGAACCTGAAGGACGAAATCATAGAGCAGTTGCAGTTCATTCGGGAGTGGGATGGCCGTTTAGTAGTACCGATCCCGAAGGTGACGGTCTATTGAACTGAGTAATCGCCGTGGGGCAAGAAAAGGGGCCTGTGCGATCGCAATCTCGGTACCGAGTGAACGAGAAAGAGAGCCGTATATGAATATATTTGTGGATTCCAACATGAATGACGATGGGCGACTGCAGGAGTTGTATCAAGGGGCGATTTTTTGTCGTTCGCCTTCCGAGAGTACTTTGAAGCTTTGCAACCTGGCACAAGAATTGATCGAAGAGGCATTCCACCCGTTCGACCCTCTGAAGGTGCACGAGAACCTGCCCGCCCAGAAATGCGCTGAGATTCTCGCTGTGTTAAAACCGAAGTTCATTCATCACCCACAGTCCAAGCAATATATCCAAGGAGTCCTCCGAGAGGCCGGTTGCAATCTCGATAAGACCTATTTTGACGTACCGCGCATGCGAACTGCATTTCCGGGAGACTATCTGAAGTCTGGCATTGCCTACGCGTTTCATCCCCATCGTGACACGTGGTATTCAGCGCCATTCTGCCAAATCAATTGGTGGATGCCGATTTATGACTTGAATAGCGAGAACTGCATGGCCTTGCATCCTGATTACTTTGACCGCCCTATACGGAATGGATCGAGTCATTACAACTATCAGAGGTGGAATCAGGAGAGCCGGTACAATGCAGCCAAGCATGTTAAAACCGACATGCGGGTGCAGCCGCACGCGGAAGAACCGATCGCATTGGATCCGCAAATCCGATTGATCTGCTCAATGGGCGGAGCATACCTGTTTTCCGCAGCACAACTGCATTCGACGGTGCCAAATACATCGAACGCCACCCGCTACAGTATCGACTTTCGGACAGTGCATCTCGATGATGTGCTTGGCCACGGTGGGGCTCGCAACATTGACTCCGCGTGCACTGGGACGACAATGGGAGATTACCTCCGTGGGGCTGATTTAGCGCACCTTCCGGAAGAAGCAATCGCGCTTTATGCGGAGTTGCACACAGCCTGAGCACGTGTGCTATTTGAGGTTGCTCAGCAGATTTAGTCACAAGAACGATTTGGGCCGAGTCTTCAGAAACTTGCTGATTGATCAGCATTGGAGGTGAGCTTATGAAAGTAGTGTTATTCTGCGGCGGAGCCGGTATGCGGCTTCGCGGATACGCTGACGAGATCCCCAAGCCCATGGTGACGATCGGCACGCGTCCGATTCTCTGGCACATCGATGAAATACTATGCCCATTTCGGTCACACGGACTTCATCCTTTGCCTCGGTTACAAGGGCAACTCCATTAAAGACTATTTCCTGCACTACGACGAGCGGTCTCCAACGATTTCGTCTGGTCGCAGGGAGGCAAGAAGATCCAGTACCTGAACCGGGACATCGACGACTGGACTATCACTTTCGTGGAGACGGGCGCAAATGCGAACATCGGTGAACGGTTGAAAGCCAGTCGAACCGTACCTACGATGGCGAAGAGATGTTTCTGGCCAACTATGGAGACGGCTTGAGCGACTTGCCACTTCCGGAGATGATCGAAGACATTCCAGCAGAGCAACGCGGTCGCGTCTTTTCTTCTGGTGCAGCCCACGGCCAGTTTCGACATCGTCCATATGGGCGCCGATGGCATGGTCGAGGATTTCCGGCGCTGAATCAGACCGACATTTGGATCAACGGTGGGTTCTTCGTGATCCGCAATGAAATCTTCCGACTATATCTATCCTGGAGAAGAACTGGTCCGGGAGCCCTTCCAGCGCCTGATTGAAAAGAAGGCCTTGCTGGCCCACAAGTGCAACGGTTTCTGGCAGTGCATGGATACTTTCAAAGACAAACAGCGCCTCGAGGAATTGAACCAGGGCGCAGGCCCCCTGGAAAGTCTGGGCCGGGCTCGAACGGCCTGCGCATCCCGGAAGCTTGTTTCAGCCGCCGTATGATCCCCCTGAAGCTGGCAGCAGGGAAGAGGCAGGGCTGCAGAGTTCTATGCCTGGGCTGCCACTCGGACGACATCGAAATCGGCTGCGGCGGCACGATTCTCCGGTTGGCGGAGCAATACCCGGGCTGTGAGTTTCACTGGGTGGTGTTCAGCGCAATCGGAGTCCGCGAGGCGGAGGCGAGGCGCGCTGCCGAATCTATTTGTCGCGGCCCGGCGCACTCAAGGGACCTTTGTTGAAGAGCTTTCCCCGACGGCTTTATGCCCTTCGTCGGGGCCGATGTAAAGGCTGTATTCGAAGAGCTGAAAGCGGACGATTTCGCCCGACCTGATCTTCACCCACAACCGAAGAGACGCTCATCAGGACCACCGTCTGATTGCCGAATTGACCTGGAGTACCTTTCGGGATCATTTCATTCTCGAGTATGAGATTCCGAAATACGACGGAGACATGGGACAACCCAATGTCTTCGTTCCGCTCGAGAAGGTGGTTTGTCGAGAAGAAGGTCGCTCACCTCATGGAGGCCTTCCAGTCGCAACAGCAGAAGCGCTGGTTTGAACCTGAGACGTTTCGTTCCCTCATGCGTTTACGGGGAATGGAGTGCAACGCTCCCAGCGGTTACGCAGAGGCTTTCTACTGCCGGAAGCTGGTGATCTGAACGGTGTCGAGCAAGATAGATATGGAGGCATTGGCGACCCAGGTCGCGGGAAGGGCAGTCCTGGTGACGGGTGCAAGCGGATTCATTGGTGCACATCTGTGCAATCGCCTTTTGGCTTATGGCGCAGAAGTTCACGCCGTTTCGCGCCAGGCTCGCCGCTCCGACAAGAAGAATCTTCAGTGGTGGCAGACCAGCCTGAGAGATGTGGACGCGGTTCGCAGGCTGGTGAAGGATACACGAAGCCTGTTGTTGTTTTCCATATGTCCAGTTGTGTGGTCGGGTCCCGTAAGCTCGAAGTAGTTATACCGACCTTCCATGACAATCTTGCCAGTACTGTCCATTTATTGACCGCTGCAACGGATGCAGGCTGCCAGCGCATCGTCCTGGCCAACTCCTCACAGGAGCCGCAGGTGTGCGATGAACGCACGTTTCCTGGTTCCCCTTACGCTGCAGCCAAATGGGCCGGCAGCATGTACGGACGCATGTTTCATCAGCTGTTCCAGACTCCGGTTGTCATGCCTCGCATCTTTATGGCCTACGGGCCTGATCAGAAGGACCTTATGAAGCTTGTCCCGTTTGTGGTGTGCCAACTGCTGCGTGGCGAGTCGCCGCAGCTCAGCAGCGGCAAACGGCTGGCCGACTGGATCTATGTGGATGACGTGATTGAGGGCTTGTTGAGGGCAGCACTGGTTCCCGGCCTCGAGGGCTGCACCTTCGATCTTGGATCGGGCTCACTCACATCTGTCCGTGGAATCGTCGAGCAATTGGTCGAGATTGTAGGCGGCGGGGTTCAGCCCGCGTTTGGCGCCCTGCCCGATCGCCTGTTCGAGCAGGAGCACGCCGCAGACACCAGCTTCCTCTCAAACAGACTGGGATACCAGCCCAGAACCTCTCTTCATTCTGGTCTTAAAGCCACTGTCGACTGGTATCGCGAGCAGCTTGACGCGGTGGCGCAATAGCAATTCGTTCTTGAACCAGCATTGGAGTAAACCCATCCGAGGCCCGCACGAGCTATCTATGCTATCTATGACAGTTCTAACCTCAAGCACTAAAACGAAGATCTCAAGGTTTACTGAGTTCTGGCAGTATCGCGAGCTTCTTTACTTCTTTGCCTGGCGCGATATCAAGGTACGCTATCGTCAGGCGGCGTTCGGGGCCGCCTGGGCGGTGTTCCAGCCTCTACTCAACATGCTCATATTTACCTTCTTATTCAGCAGGGTGGGCCACATCCAGACCGGGGGCATTCCGTATCCGATCTTTGTCTATTGCGGGCTGCTTCCCTGGACCTATTTTTCTGGCGTTTTGACGGTAGCGAGTGCGAGCCTCGTCAATAATGACCCACTTGATCACGAAAGTGTATTTCCCCCGGGCTCTTCTTCCAGGCGGAGCGGTCCTTGCCGGACTGCTCGATTTCTTCATCGGCTCGATCCTGCTCGTCGGATTGATGTTTTATTACCATGTGCGGGCTACGTGGGCGCTTCTGCTGATCCCTTTGGTTGTCGTAGCCATGGTCCTTCTGACTGCCGGAGTAAGCATGGTGACTGCAGCCCTGAACGTGCGCTACCGCGACGTACGCTACGCGCTTCCATTTTTGATTCAGGTGTGGATGTATGCTACGCCCATCGTTTATCCCATCACGGCGATTAGTGCGCGATTTCGCCCGATCCTCGGGCTCAACCCATATTGGGGGATTGTGGATGGACTGCGAGCCTGTATATTCCAGGGACAGCGGTTCGATTTCAGGTTGATGGGGGCCTCGCTTGCCGTCGGGGTGCTCTGCTGTGTATTTGGAGCCGTTTACTTCCGCAGTGCTGAGAAAAGCTTCGCCGACGTCATCTAGAGAAGAGTGCCCCTGGTTATGAGTGCTGTCATCTCCGTAGAAAAATTGTCCAAAAAATATCGAATTGGAGGAGCGCCGCCAACCTCGTTGCGCGAGGCACTCGTTAGCGCCATGACTTTTGCCCGATTCCGCCACCCTGTGCAGGAGGAGACACTATGGGCCCTCCGTGACGTCTCCTTTGCGATCCAGCCGGGCGAGACCGTCGGTATCATTGGGAGAAATGGAGCTGGAAAAAGTACACTGCTCAAGATCCTTTCCAAAATTACTTTTCCCACCTCTGGGGAAGTCAAGGTCGCGGGGCGCGTGGCAGCAATGTTGGAGGTTGGTACAGGATTTCACCCTGAGCTCACAGGAATCGAGAACATCTACCTCAATGGTTCGATTCTGGGAATGTCGAAGAAGGAAGTCGACAGCAAGCTCGACGCAATTATCCAATTCTCCGGAGTAGAGAAGCATATCAATACCCCGATCAAGCGATACTCCTCAGGCATGCGATTGAGATTGGGGTTTGCCGTCGCAGCGCACCTCGATTCCGAAATTCTGGTCGTGGATGAAGTACTTGCTGTTGGCGATGCCGCTTTTCAGAAGAAATGCCTGGCGACGATGGGAAACCTTCGTGCTCGCGCCCGCACGGTTCTGTTCGTCTCCCATAATCTCGCTGCGGTCGAAAACCTGTGCCAAAGGTGCATCTGGATCGACGGCGGCGAAGTCCGTATGGATGGAGAGGCCCGCCAGGTCATCAAAAGCTATATGGAGATGATGGCCGGTGGGGAAGCGGGTCAAGTCGATCTAGATAACACAGAAACCCGCCGCGGCAACGGCAAGATCCGCTTTCGCAGCGTAGAGTTTCTTTCCCCGGAGGGAACCGCGCAGCGGGTAATTCGAGCCGGCGATCCAGTCGTGATCCGCTTTCACTTTACCGTCAATGAGCAGGTTCCAAGTTCCAGCCTCGGCTTCCGGATGTACACCGACATGGGGACTCTGGTAACCGAGACGAGCACATGGCACCATGGGCTTCACGTGCCTTTGCTGGAAACTGGCGATACGTATCTTGACCTTGAGATCGACTACTTGAATCTCATGCCCGCGAAGTACGCGGTTTCTTTGTGGGCGACCGATGATAGCGGAGGGATTGTCTATGATAACGTCGAACACGGCTTAACTCTCGAAGTCGAAACCGCGAACATCTACAACGGAGGCAAGTCTCTCGATAGCCGTTGTGGCATCGTATTCTTCCCTCAAAAATGGAACTTGTCCAGAACTCAGTGCGCCGCTGAGGAATCTGCTCAACAAGCAGACGAATATGCGCAGCGGTTCCTCTAAGTCTGCCCGACCGATCCTGATGGCATCCGACACATCATCCCAGCCCCTGGTCAGTGTTGTAACCCCGGCCTACAACGAGCAAAGGCGCATCGCTCAGTGCATCGAAAGCGTACTGGCGCAGAGCTACACGCATTGGGACTATCTCATCGTCAACAATGGCAGCACAGACGATACGCTGGAAATTGTTCAAAAATATGCGGGCCGCGACCCTCGCATCAGGGTGATCAGCAACAATGCTCTCCTGCCCGCGATTGCCAATTTCAATCACGGCCTCCGTCAAATCTCCCTTCGCAGCAAATACTGCAAGATCCTCTTCGCTGACGACCGGTTGTTTCCGGAATGCCTGGAACGTATGGTAGCTCTGGCGGAAGCTAACCCATCGGTAGGAATCGTAGGGGCCTATGGCTTGCAGGGGACATGGGTTCTTTGGCAGGGTGTGCCTTATGGGAACAGCGTCGTCTCCGGGCACCAGATTTGCCGGCAACGGCTCCTAGGTGGGCCTTATGTCTTTGGTTCGGCAACCTCGGTCTTGTTTCGATCCGACTTGTTCGCGGCCGTGATCCGTTTTACGACGAGTCAAATCCGCACGGCAACGATAGCGAAACCTGCTTCGAACTGTTGAAAACCTCTGACTTCGGCTTCGTTCATCAGATCCTGACGCTCTCCCCGGAACGCGAAGGGTCGATGCTGCAGTCCTCGAGACAACTCAATGCATCGGCCGCTGACATAGTGCATCAATTGCTCGTTTTCGGGCCTTACTATCTCACTCCGCAAGAGTACAAGGCCAGCCTGAAGGTGACACTGTCGAAGTATTATGATTTTCTCGCAACCAGTCTTCTGCGCCCGCGCGGCAAAGCCGTTCGCGACTACCACAAGGGAAAACTAAACGAGCACGGGGTCGCCTTCAGCAGGTTATCGATCGCACGTGCAGTAAGTCGTAAGGTGGCCAGCCGGCTGCGTATTGGCAGCCGGCAAAGCCAGCAGCTCTGGGGACTCTAGCGAACGTAGGGACGCCGCTGCGGGGCAGCCCTATAAATAGGACTGGTATCACCCTCCCTATACCGGTTACGAAGCAAGATAAAGATCTGTGATTCGAGGCTGGTTATTGTGAAGACTCGTAAAGCTCAAAAAGGCAACCGATACGCGTCACGTGCTGAATCTTAAGGCGGGGGACTGGGTCGAAGTCCGCAGCCGTAATGAAATACTCGCGACCCTGGATCAGCATGGCCGTTTGGACCATCTGCCATTCATGCCGGAGATGCTTCAGTACTGTGGACGGAAGTTGCGCGTTTCTAAGCGCGCCGACAAAACATGCGACTACACTCAGGTCTGGAGCATCCGCCGGTTGACGAACGCAGTTCATTTGCAGGGTGTTCGGTGTGATGGCTCCGGGCACGATGGCTGCCAGGCAGGTTGCTTGATCTTCTGGAAAGAAGCATGGCTCAAGCGCTCAACCATTGGTCAATGAATTCGTGTCCGCCACGGATCTGCAGAAGTATCAGGCGCCGCGAACCGGCTGCGGGCACTGTGCACGGTTGAGAGCCTTTTGGTCGCTACCCAGGTACAGAACGGCGCAAGCCGAAACTGTCTTCGCCTGCCAGGTGACGGACGTTCGCAAGTTCACCTCTTACATGAGCTTTTGGGATCCGCGTCAGCATATCCGCGACCTCCGCTCCGGAAACCTGAAGGACGGTCTCGCCGCGAATTCCCGGGATCATCGCCTGCTCCAATTCGTCCTCGATGTTACTGCGAATCCTCCAGGCAACTATCATCGGCGGCTTCAACGAAGTGCAGGAGAGACGCAGAGGGAAGCGTTATCCGTTCATTGAAGGCATGGCCGAAAAGCCCTCGGTAGAGCGGCTGAACTTGCAGCCTGGCGAACTGGTCGAGATTCGCAGCAAGGAAGAGATCATGGCATCGCTGGATGCGAACCAGAGAAATCGCGGTCTTTGGTTCGATTCGGAGATGCTGCCCTACTGCGGAGGAATCTATCGTGTCTTACGGCGCGTCAACCGGATTGTCGACGAGAAAACCGGCAGGATGTTGACTCTGAAAAATCCCTGCATCGTCCTCGAGGGCGTGGTGTGCAAATCCAACTTCCATCGACTCTGCCCGAGGGAAATCTATCCTTACTGGCGTGAGAGCTGGCTCAAGCGCGCAGTTTACACGCCGGCTCGGGTTTGCAACGAGGAAATCGTAGCAGCCTACCAAGACTAGCGCAGATCACAAGCAAGCGTCCGTTCTAGTTATCGATGCGACGGAGCATTGGATCTCACTCCGGCCCACAAGTAACATCCCGGGCGAAACAGTTTCTGGTACGCAAATCTCACGGCAGGCGGTACACTATGCCTTTGATCGCCGAGACCGGCACATCTAGCGTGGCCGACTACCTTGAAGCCAGTGCGGTGCGATTTCCCCAGCGGCCGGCAGTGGTAAACCCCGATGGTACTGCCCTCAATTATCGTGAACTGGACAATCGTTCAGAGCGCGTAGCTGCCTTTTTGTCTGCGCGCGGCGTCAACGCCGGCGACCGCATTGCGATATGGATGCCCAAATCCGTCAACACGCTGGTTGCGATTTTCGGAATCCTGAAAGCCCGTGCCGCCTACGTGCCCAATAGACTGGACGGCCCCGGCGGCAAGAGCGCGAACCATCCTGCAGGATTGCCGCACCAAGGCCGCGTTCGTAGACCTGCGCTGCGCAGCCGGCTTGAAAGGGATGCAGCCGCCCCAGGAAAACGTCATTCTTGTAGGTGACCCGGCCCAGCATGCTACCGCGGAATTCGCCGGCGCTACATCCGTGGCAAGATGTGCTCGAACACGACCTCCCGGCGCCTTCCCGCGAAGACCGAAGCCGCGAAGACCTGGCCTACATTCTGTATACCTCCGGTTCTACGGGTATTCCCAAGGGCGTGATGTTGACCCAGGGAAACGCCCTGAGTTTCGTGGAGTGGTGCTCGTCGATCTTCCGCGTCAGCCGAAGAAGACCGTTTCAGCAGCCACGCGCCATTCCATTTCGACCTGTCGGTCCTCGATATTTATTTGCCCCTGAAGCACGGGCTCCGCGGTGCATTTGATCGACGACCAGACTGGGAAGAACCCTAAAGACCTGGCGGCCTTCATCGCCCAACGTCAGCTTACTGTGTGGTACTCGACGCCATCTGTATTGCATTTGCTGGCGTCATTCGGCAATCTGCCACGTTACGATTTCTCCAGTCTTCGTCTGGTGCTGTTTGCCGGCGAGGTATTTCCTGTCAAGCATCTCCGCAAGCTAACCCGCTATGGCCATCGCCGCGATACTACAACCTTTATGGGCCAACGGAAACCAATGTCTGCACCTACTTTCCGGTTCCTTCAAACATTCCAGAGGAGAGAGTTGAACCCTATCCGATCGGCTCCGCTTGTGCGCACTGTCTAGCGGCGGTTCTCGACTCAGAGGGGGAGCCCGTTCCACCTGGAGACGAGGGAGTGCTGCATATCGCGGGCGAGTCTGTGTTTCTCAGGGTTACTGGAACCGCCCAAGGAAACCGCTGCGGCGTTCCGCTGCGCGACGGCCAGCCGCTGGTATTCAACCGGTGACGTAGTTCGCGAAGACCCCGAGCACGGTTTCATCTACGTCGGCCGGCGCGATCGCATGGTAAAACGGCGTGGATACCGCATCGAGCTCGACGAAATTGAGTCTGCGCTCTATCGTCATGAGCACTTGGCCGAGGTGGGTGTAATCGCAACCATCACCTGCGATGCGGAAGTGAAGATAGCAGCCTACCTAGTCGCCGCGCACGAACCTCCACCCGGCATCATTCAAATGAAAATGTTTTGCGCAAGCCACCTTCCGGCCTATATGAATCCCGACGTGTTCGTTTTCCTCGACCGGCTGCCCAGGACTTCGACCAATAAAGTGGACTACCAGTCATTGAAGCACCAGTTCGAGCAGAGCTTCGCAAGTCCGGTTACCACGGCATAATTGCGGCGGCATTCCATGGAACTCTCTGTCACTTCTAGCGATCTAAGACTCGACCCGGAACTTTCGCAGGAGCAGCAGATGTTTCAGGCGGGGGCTATTGACTTCGCTCGCGCGGAACTGGCCGGCAATCTCGTTCAACGCGATCGCCACAGTGAATTCAGCCGCGATGCCTGGAAGAAGTGCGCCGGCTTCGGCGTCCTCGGAATGCCAGTACCCTTTGCCTACGGGGGGATGGGGCTTGGCATCACAGACGTCATCGCCGTAATGGAAGGCCTCGGGTATGGTGCAACCGACCAAGGCCTTCTTTTTTCCCTCAATGCGCACCTCTGGACGAACACTATGCCCATCTTGCTTTACGGCACAGAGGAGCAGAAGCAACGCTATCTCCCGAGGCTCTCCAACGGCGAATGGATTGGCGCAAACGCCGCTTCCGAACCCGAAGCAGGCTCAGACATATTCGCCATGCGTACACGCGCTACCCGCAAGGGCGATGTGTATGTGCTGAATGGGACAAAAACCTTCGTAACCAATGCGCAGGTCGCCGACTTGATCGTTACTTACGCCACACTTGACCCGGCTTTGGGGCCCATGGGTATCACTGCCTTCCTGGTGGATCGAAATACCCCTGGAGTGTCTGTAAGTAAGAAGCTCGAGAAGATGGGTCTCCGCACCTCCCCAATGGGCGAAGTGATCTTCGAGAACTGCGAAGTTCCGGTCTCGTGCCGTCTGGGCCGCGAGGGCCGCGGAGTCACCATATTCGAATCCTCGATGGAATGGGAGCGTGGCTGCATCCTTGCCAACTATCTCGGGGTTATGAGAAGACAGCTTGAGCGATCCATTGTCCATGCCCGTACCCGCAGGCAATTCGGCAAACCCATTGGAAAATTCCAGTCTGTCGCTAATTTGATCGTCAACATGAAGATGCGCCTGGATACCAGCCGGCCGTTGGTCTACCGGATCGGATGGTTGAAGGAGCGTGGTCTCCCCGCGGAGATGGAGGCGGCAGTGGCGAAGCTATATGTCTCCGAGGCCCTCGTCGCAAATTCTCAGGATGCTATGCAAGTCTTCGGGGGATACGGTTACATGGTGGACCAGGAGATTGAAAGGGAAGTGCGGGATGCACTGGGAAGCACGCTGTATTCCGGCACATCGGAAATTCAAAGGAACCTAATTGCCAGATGCCTGGGACTATGAGCAACGTTAGCCTCGATATGCCGGCCTTGATCCTCCCGGCCCCGCCTTCCCCAAGGACCGCTCCGTCGCACACTGAAAGCGCCCGCGATCCGAGGGAAAGGCACGCGACCCCGCGTCTTCAGGGCTTCTTGACCCTGATGGCTCAGCTACTGGGTCTTCTGTTCGTCTTTCACCAGTACCATCTGGAGAAACCCGAATTCGTATTGATGTCGGCCGGAATCTTCACAGCGTTCGCTGTCCACTACTGGCTGCCTTTCCGCTTCAAGGAGTGTTTCTGGGTGGCAGTCTCCATTCTGGGGTCCTTCTGGTTGGTGGAGCCGCGCGTCGCTGCATTGGTACTAGCTTTTGGCCTGCTATTCTTCTTGATTCTTCGCAGCCCGGTCTCCTATCGCTTGCGGGTCCTGTTGCTCACGGCGATTTTCGCCATCCTGGCCTACGGTTGCGCTACCAGGTGCTTTCCGATCCCCACCGCCTTCTATCCGGTCTTTGGCGCCATCTTCATGTTTCGGCTCATCGGCTATGTTTACGATTGTGCTCATGCAAAAGTCCGACCTCGTCTTTTGCCTTTCCTGAGCTATTTTTTCCTTTTGCCTAACTTCTACTTCCTGTTATTTCCGGTCATCGATTTTCCGACCATGCGCCGCACCTACTACCAGCGCGACATCCACGAGATCGCCCAGCAGGGCATTCACTGGATAGCGCGCGGCGCCATACAACTCATGCTCTATCGGCTGGTGCTCTATTTCAACGATCCCTACCTGCCGGATCGCGTAGTTAGCCTCCAGTGCGCTGGTTACCACGATGGCCTGACCTTTCTGCTCTATTTGAATGTGTCAGGAACCTTCCACTTGATCATCGGCATGTTGCATCTGTTCGGATACGACCTTCCCGAGACCCACCGCCGCTACTACCTGGCCGCAGCTTCCTCGATTTTTGGCGCCGGATCAACATCTACTGGAAAGACTTCATGGTCAAGGTCGTCTATTTTCCTGTGTACTTCAAATTGCGCCGCAAAGGAGAGGCTCGCGCCCAGGTAATTGCTACAGTCGCTGTGTTCCTGGTCACCTGGGCCCTCCATTCTTACCAGCTGTTTTGGCTGCAGGGCACGTTCAACTTGACTTGGCCCGACGCCATATTCTGGGGAGGCATTGGGATCCTCGTCGTTGCTAATACGCTCTATGATCTCCGCCATCCGCGACGCCGCAGTGATCCCTCATGGACAGGTCGTGCGGTGCACACTGCCAAGGTCCTGGGCACGTTCGCTGTGATCACCACCTTGTGGTCGCTGTGGTCGTCACCTACCCTGACTTCATGGATATATCTGGTCACTCATTGGGCCCACCATGCTTAATACAAACCAATATCGATTGTCGGATGCTTTCTGGCGTAGTGCGGTGCTAACCGGAATTACCGTCGTCAGGACTCCTGGCTCTCCAGGCCGCAGCTCCTAAGATCTACACGCTGACCGGCGGGCGTTATCCCGCGATGATGATCGAGCTTATGGCCAGCCGTGCCATCCTGTTCAATCCCGGAGTCAACGGATACTACGAGCAATTTTCAACGCAGAAGGCCGCGACATCGACCAACGCCGGTCAAAGTGGTTGAGTGCGGCCCGTGTCTACGACAGCTTTCGAGTCTATCGTCCAAAACTCAATGTGAAGAATCTGAGCGAATGGGAAGGCCCTGCTATTCCGACGAACAATTCGGTTATGTCGATCGCACCTGGTCCTTCCAAAAGCCGCACAGCACCGGCGGGTGGCGCTCTTGGGTGATTCAGTGACGGAAGGGTTTTGGCCTGAATCCCCAACCCAAAGGTTCGGCAACTTGTTAGAGAACCATGTGAACGCAGTTTCTCCGAACGGATCGCGACGGGTTGAAGTTCATGAATTTTTCCGTTGCTGGCTACGCTTGTCGCAGATTCTTGACGTGGCTGAGGAAGACGCTCCTCGTTTCCAGCCTGACACTTACGTCCTTGCCCTTACCGAGCTGTCCATTTTTAGAGGTTGGGATGCCCACCTTGTCGATCTCTTGGCATTGGATTCCGATCTGAAGTACGGCATTTTGCGCCGGATCGCAGCCCGAGGCGAATACCTCGCCGGCGGATGACGACAACACCCTGCATGCCAAGCTGGCTCCTTTCCGGATGACTGCACTACAGCAAATATTGTTGTTGATGAAGTCAAACGCCGAGCGGCATCATGCGCAGTTCGTCGTGCTTCTGGTGCCTTCACTGGAGGATGCCGACCTGATCCACAGGAGATTTGAAGATATTCCGCCGCTACTGCAATCGCTCGGCATAACCACGGTCAATTTATTGGATACATTTGACGGCATTCCGGATGTATTGCCACTTCGCAACAGCCGGGAGGACGTCCATCCCAACGCGTTGGGCCATGCTATGATCGCAAGGAATTTATACGCAAAGCTTCGGTTGCATCCGAAGGCATGCGCAGCTTTGGCGGGGGAGAATGCCGATGTTTGTAAGCAATAGGCTACTGCCGCCGATACTGTTTCCTTTGCGTAGCGCTCGCGAACAGGGGTGTCATGGATCTGAACAGCATAGAAGATGAGCTTCGCCAGTACATTCTCACCCAATTCCTTCCGGGTGAAAAGCCATCCAACCTGCACAACGACACTCCGCTACGTACGAGTGGGATCGTAGACTCAATGGGCATGTTACAAATGGTCAGCTTCGTTGAAGAACGATTCGGCATCGAAGTAGAAGCCTACGAAGCAAGCGTAGAGAATTTCGACCGGATTGAAGATATAGCCGCCTTCATCGAAAGCAAGCGGGCAGTCAAAAGGTAACCGGGTTTCAGGTCGTCGCAAGGTCAAGCCCTTACGTCTAATGCTGCGATCCGAACCGAAGGATGAACGAACATTTTCAGTACCGGCGAGTGGCCCGATGGCTTGCAACCGTCGTATTGCTGATTGGCGTTGCGGGCTTAGTGTATGTTGACCGCGGATACTCAGCCTGTTACCGTGTACTGGAATGACGTTCATCAGGAAATAGATGGCTTTGGAGCGTCGTCCACGGACTTCGCCAAGGCGCTTACACCGGTTCAGGCCGATTTTTTCTTCAGCCAGAACGGCATCGGACTGTCCATCTTACGCACGCAGATCATTCCCGATACAGCAACCTGCGATGCGGAGTTCAAGAAGGGCGCTTGCAGCAACTCGAATGGCCAAATCTTGAACGGGGAATTGGGCACGGCCCAGTTGGCCGTAGCTCGCGGAGCAACCGTCTTCAGTTCGCCTTGGAGCCCGCCAGGGGCATTCAAAAGTAACAGCTCCTTCAAGAACGGAGGAACCTTACTGCCTTCCCACTATGCTGACTGGGCCGCGGAAATTGCGTCGTACGTTACCATGATGGCGAAAAACGGCGTGCCTCTCTATGCCGTGAGCGTCCAGAATGAGCCGGACCTGTCCACAAACTATGGGTCCTGCAAATATACCGGCAACGAAATACATGCTTTCGTGCCCTACCTGTATACGGCGCTCAACTCTGCCGGAGTTGGAGCGACAAAAATCATGATTGCAGAGCAAGCCCATTGGGAGATCGACCTGACGATCCCATCGATGACGGATCCCAAGGTCATGCCCGAAATAGGGATCATTGCCGCGCACAGTTACAATAGCGCGCCTCAGGCCTATTCCACGGGACGCGCAAGGCTGTGGCAAACAGAGGACAGCAGCCAGTCTCAGACCTATGACGGCAGTATGGACGACGGCCTGACCTGGGCGCTCAAAATCCACAGCTATCTTGTGCATGCTGGCGATAAACGCATGGGTCTGGTGGTTCCTCACCGATATGCCGCAGCAGGGGGAGGGAATGGACAACGCGGCATTGACAGACTTCCACGGCAATATTCCGAAACGCACTTATATTACCGGGCAGTTTAGCCGGTTTGTGCGCCCGGGCTGGTTCAGGATCGGGACCGACGACTTGGGGCCGGTGAAAGTCACCGCCTTCAAGGATGCAAAAAGCCAGGACTTCGCCATCGTAGCCATAAATCCCACCCATAAGCCAGTGGATCAGACCTTCGCCTTAAGTGGGTTCTCCACCAATACCGTAACTCCGTGGATTACGTCCAGCCATTTGTCCTTGAAGCCTCAGCAGCCCGTCCAAGTAAACGGCGCATCCTTCACCTACAAACTCCCCCCTCGAGTGTCACGACATTTTCAGGAACAGCGACGACCGTTCGATAGTCTGGTTTAGACATATCCCCCGCTTTGCGCACTTATCTTCCGCGATGCAAAGCGGAAGACAGCGCAGGTTCAATTGAACGACATGCGCACGCACCAACCTCCTCATCATAAGAAGCGTTTCGACACAGAGTGGAGCCGAAGTTAAGCTCGGAATTCCCAAGGATCGGGTAGAGCTCAAGCAGTAGGATTCGGAACGCCGTAAAGAAATTGAGGTAAACAAGCGTCCCTTGGGATAGCGAAGGGAGTATTCCACTAAGGCTGCCTATATCATGATGAACATCACCGTAATTTTGTGCACATATAATCGCTGTGAAAAACTCCGGGAGGCATTAGAAAGCCTTGCTGCTTCTGAGCTTCCCAGGTCAGTTGCATGGGAGGTGTTGGTCGAGACAACAACTCCGGCGATAGAACGCTTGACGTCGTAAAGGCCTTCTGCTTTCGGACCCGATCGTTTTCGCTACTTATTCGAGCCAAAACAGGGGAAATCCTTTGCGCTTAATGCGGGCATTCGGAACGCTCAAGGTGATGTCTTAGCCTTCATGGATGACGACGTAACAGTTGAGCCGACGTGGTCCGGAATTTGACCGTGGCTCTCGAACGCGCGGAATGGGCCGGTGTTGGGGGGAGAACGCTTCTTGCAAAGACTTTTTCATCTCCTCGCTGGCTGACGATGGAGGGCCCGAATAGCCTTGGAGGTATCCTTGCAGCACTCTTTGATCTCGGGCCCGAGCAACGCGAACTCGACCGGCCTCCGTATGGAGCGAATATGGCGTTCCGGAGGGAAATGTTTGAGAAGCACGGTTTTTTTCGGACCGATCTAGGCCCTCAGCCTGGTAGTGAGATCCGCTCCGAGGACACCGAGTTCGGCCGGCGGTTGATGGCTGCGGGCGAGAAGCTGCTTTACGAGCCGTCCGCTATTGCCTATCACCCGGTTCACGAGAATCGCATGCAAAAAAACTTTTTTCTGAGGTGGCATTTCGACTACGGCCGAGCTATGGTCCGCGAATGGGGGTCCGGTCCCGATATTTTGGGGATCTCACGACGCCGCTTCACCCTCCTCAAACTTAGTGGGGCTTCGCTGCCCTGGGAAGTCCTTCGATGGGCTGTAATCCTGAATCCGCAGCGGCGGTTTCTTTCGTAAGTGCTGGGTTTGGGCGACTGCCGGCCAAATTTTGAAATTTACCGTAGTCAGAACCTATGACAGATGCAAGGCGAAGAAGTCTACCTGTCGCGCTTGATCCGGTTCAACAGCAGTAGCTCGACCCGGTGAAAGCTCGATCCGTTGAATCTGCCGGAAGTAGATGCCTGGCGAGATCTGGATTGGCCGTGACGTTTGACAGTTACCAGGACCTTCCATGAGCAGAGTCGTGGTTGATAGTGTCTCGCGATGCCCATTGCCTGCAGGTTCACATCCTAGCCCTCTTATGACTGGCTCCGCCGGCTATCCTGCGGATATGGGCGGCTTGAGGGCATTTTCCTCCCATGAGAAGGCCTGCGCTGGATCTGTACCTTGTCCACAGAAAAGGTTCTTTCGTAAATGTTGGCTATGGGCACTGCCGGCCAGATCACCGAGGTTTACCGCGAGTTGTGCCGGGAAAAGCTGCCTGGTGATCGCTCCCGATTTGCTAGGGTCAAGGTCGTCGTACCCAGCCTGGGGGCCTGGGAGGTGTGCCAAAATGACCAAAGTGTTACTACTGCTGTTTCTTTTCACTGCGCCCGCATGGGCGCAGTCGCGGCTGGTCTTTGCCTGGCAATCAAATCCCGAAAATACAGCCAGTTGGCCACCTTGTAGTCAGATGGTTGCTAAAAGGTGCCGCACTGGTTACGCTTTGACAGATGTCACCAAGCCCTCGGCTCCCGTGATCGTCAACTCCAGCATTGCCCAGGACGCATCAACATACACCCTGACTCCGTTGCCGAAGCCTGGCCTTCATGTCTATAACTTGACCATCAATGCCCGCGGGAGCGCCGGTGCTGCGATTCAATCAGCTCCAGCCACCGTAAGACTGGCCCTGCCACGAGACCTCCACACCGCCACGGGGCTAAACGAGGGGGCCAGGATGAAACCGCTCCCTGATCGTCTTCTATGCAACTTACTCTCATGGTTGAAGTAAGCCGCGATTGTTAAACCCATCCCAACGGCAAAAACGACCGCAACTGCAGCAAAGCGCCCATCGTACCCGCCTTTCCGCTGCCGCAAATCGGCTTCCTTCCCATTCTTCCGCCCTTCCTCGCGCTAAATCCCTCCCTTCCTTTTTAGCCGGCGGCTTCTCTCCCTGCGAACAAATCAGGAACAGCTCTATTTCGTTCCTGCATAAATCAATTCACGAGATCTGTCCAAACCGGATATCGTCCGGTGAATGCCAAAAAATATGTGACTTCTAGAGAAGCGGTCCGGTGTATGCTCTCTGCGACCATCAAGGAACCGTTGGTGAGTATGTCTCACCTTTGCCTTGCTGTATTGTGTGACGGTCATACTGCTTTTGTTTTGGTGCCCCCCGAACAGATTGTTCGCACCAATCTTAAACGTCACCGCCAGTCCTTTAGCTGCCTACGCGTCTATGCGTGGTTTTGTCGCGCTGCTGTCCAAGCAACTGCGTCAGGCCGAGGTGTGCTCTAAAGTTTGGAACGAAGTTGATCCTGGGACTCAGCGAGCAAGCCCTCTCTCCAACCCTTGGGAAAAGGAAATATCAGCCAGTTGGACGTAAAAACGCAGGAGCGCACATAAAAGGAATCGCAAATGACTTTTTCTGCAAGAATCCGGTTCTGCTTGACTGCTATAGTTTGCCTGCTCGCGCCGCTTTTCTGCTCTGCAAGGGCGGCCACCATCCATCACAATGCTTTCTACATTACCTTCGAGGTGCCCAATGGCTTTGGTGCCCTTCCGGTCAGCATCAATGACTCTCTGACCGTGACCGGCTATTACAGCGATGCAGCTCAAAATACGCGCGGCTTTGTACGTTACACCTTCGGAGAGGTTGCTACTTTCGCTGTTCCGGGTAGTTTCTATACCCAACCCGTTGGCATCAATAATGCTGGCGAAATTGCCGGATACTACGAAGATGTTTCCGGAGTCGCGCGCGGCTTTGTACGCTCACCAGACGGCAAGATTAAGACCTTTAATCCCGGGGGACTCGGCGGTTCAACCCAGCCCAGAGCCATCAACGCGAGCGGTATCGTCGTAGGGAATTACTCCCCCTCGAACAGTGCTCCGGGGTTCGCTTTTATACGTTACCGGGATGGGAGCATCGTTACATTTGGTATCACGGGCGGCACTTATGTGATTCCGGAGAGCATCAACGCTGCAGGGGAGATCACAGGATCGTATTACTACGATGGAAACACCCAGGTCGGTGGATTTGTGCGCTACCCTGATGGACAAATCACCACCTTCGATTACGCTGAGGGAATCATCCCGACAGCCATTAACCAGGCTGGGACGGTCGCAGGATGGTACGGGGGGAGAACAAGCTTCCAGGGTCTTGTGCGATCTGCAAAGGGAGTGATCACCCCCTTTGAATTTCCAGGCCAAATTGACACCCTGTATATCAGCATCAACCGGGCAGGTTTCGTCGCCGGCTCCTACCTCACTCCTTCTGGTACCACCGAGCACGGTTTTCTGCGCTCGCCGGATGGGGCGATGACCATAATTGATCCCCCAGGATCCCTCGTAACATCTGTGGTGGGCATCAACGATCTTGGTGTGATCACTGGAGTGTACAGCGGAGACACCGCTGCAGGAGTGTTTCTGCGCATACCGGCATTCGACTGCGATAACGAGGAATCCCGATGAATAATGGCTCACTTTAGGGGTGCATTAACTGCATTGGATGGGTTGGGCGTTGGCGGAGTGCGTTGATATAAACGTCGCAGCTTGTGAGCTGGATCGGGCACGGAGTCATGACGGCGGGTCATGACTTCGCGCTCGGTCGTGGTAAACCACAGCGATCGCGCCCGTAGTCATACGCCTTGCACAGCGCGCCGGCTGGCATGGCCCGCGAATCAGGCGCATGGAGTACGACGGTAGCCCTGCGGCGTGGGACGCCATCTGGCTCGAATTGCACTTCATCGTGGTCACGAGATCTGTAGTGCCGTTGCACATCAGCCACCGGCAGGCTTGTCAATTGATTTTCCCCGTTCGGGATCAGCTTCGGTAATCCCGGTAAACGGCGTGGACAGCCGAAAGCTCCGCCACGGAAAAAAGCGCTGGCTTTCGCCCCTCCACGCGTCCGTCCCATAGCGCTCTGCTATCGACCTGCGAAGTTTTCCACTTCGGCATGAATCCGCCAGCGCCTCCCGGCATCTGGTGAAGAGTGCCACCGAGTGCTTTCTGATTCAAGCGGCTCGGCCGGCCTCAGTGTTTCCCATCCTGCAATCCAGTTCGCCCTCCTGCGCCACCCCCAATAAAATTCACGTCTTTGGATCTCCTCCTGATCCGTTACTTTAGTCAGGTGGGTGTTCTATATTGGAGCACTTTTTTCAACGGCCACAAGAAAAAAAGGCTGCACATTTTGTCAGTGGAAGCACGAGACGGCTCTGTCAGCTTGCAGCGAAGGCTATTGTAAATGAATAACATGGAGTCGCCTGGCAGCTTGCTGTCGCGCTTTGGTTAGTCAGTTGCATGCTGGCAAAGTGCCTTTGATGACCAACCAAGAGCGTTTTTAAAGCGACTAAACGTCGGAGCTGTGGTGTGCGCCATGCTTGCTCGCGCCAGGCGAATGATGGTGGAGGTTGAGTTCGGGAAGTCTCTGCTCGCTGAGTTCTGGGCTCCGCTTCGACTAAAGCAGTGCCGCAATTCGTCGATACCATAACAAGTGCCTTTCCGGCGTCGACCAAGTTCATGCAACTCCCGGAAGTTCACAATGCGGTGCACGACTTGCGTTTTGCCGTTTTATCTGCCTCTGGTGCAACACACATACACAGGGGTGAAGCTGGTGTTCAGTTCAAATTTGTTCTCGTCGCAGAGTCAAAGCCATACACTCTCCGCTTTTGGCACATTGCGGTTAGCCGTATTCGCATCTTGCCTGGGTGTAGCCGCGCTGTCCCGCGGGTGCGCTGCGAATGCATCAACCACTGATTCAGTCGGCGTTGTAACTGACACAAACACGTGCGGCGTTGCGCCAGTCGGGCAAACCGCTTCGAGCAAGGTAGTCTATCTTCGCTACGAGAGCTGCGAAACGATGGACGCTTTCGGAGCTCGATTTCTTCCGGCAGAAGTCGATTGTGTACCGCCGGAACGGCGGCCCTTTACCTATCGACATTGCTCGCGAAAATGACTCCGGCAGTAGCTTCCGTGCTGGTGACGGTGTCAGCGACTCTATCGAATTTATTGCAGCGAATCAGGCAGCAGAGCCCATTCCTCAGGTGACTCGGAGACGTGGCATCTCCGTGGGTTCACTCTCCTGCAGCAGCGCGTCCATCATTGGATCAGGCAGTGATAATTGCACTGTGACCCTCGTCGCGGCGGCTGGTAGCGTCGGTGTGACTGTCCGGTTGGCGAGCAACAATGTGGCGGTTAACGTGCCCGCCACGCTGGCGATTCCAGCGAAGGCGACGAGCGCGGGCTTCACCGCGCGTGTGTCGTCTGTCACGTCGGCGCAGACGGTGACACTCACAGCGAGTACATCCGGCACTTCTTCCAAAAGCTTTGTTCTGCACTTAAATGCACCAGCGGCGACGGTACCCATGTTATCGGCCAGTCCGAGCAGTGTGGCGTTTGGCAATGTGACTGTGAACACACCAACAACCCAGCCTGTCACATTGAGCTCCACCGGAACGGGCCCGGTGACCATCAACTCGGCCACATTGACTGGTATTGGGTTCGCGATTTCGGGAGCAACGTTCCCGGTTACCTTGAATCCGAACTTGGCGCTGACACTTGAGGTGCTGTTCGATCCAACCACTGCAGGGGCGGTGGCGGGCCGGCTGACCATCCAGAGCAATTCGTCGGCCAATAGTACGGCGGCGATCAGTCTGAGCGGCACCGGGGAGGCGGCGCAATCTCAAGTCAATCTGAAGTGGAGCGCGCCCAGTAGTTCTCCTGTTCCGATCATGGGCTATTACATATATCGGTCAACCGGCGGCAGTCCCTCATATCAACTACTGAACTCAACGGTTGACACTCAGACGACGTACGTGGACAGCGTGGTTCAGGTTGGTTCGACATATAACTACATCGTAGAAAGCGTCGCTTCCTCCGGGGCGGAAAGTCTCCCATCGAACGAAGTTGCGGTATCAATTCCCTAAACCTGGAATGCGGCGTAGGTGAAGTAAGATTCGTTCGTGGAGGCATTGACTCGCTACCTAAATTGAGCCGCCATTCGTCCGCGTTCATCACGCTGGGTACATACTCAGGGCTCTCTGCGAGGCGGCGCGCAATCGCCGATCCGCAACAACCGGATCCGCACACGATGAAGTCGCACTGTGATTGCAACTCGGACGACCGCTTTCGCGAATCCATTGTCACCACCAAAACAGTCCTCAATTAAAACGGAAACGACTGCGTTACATTTATTTCCCAAGCCGTGGTCAGTACTAAACCCACTTTTGCACAGCTTGCCACAGGTTTTCCGAAGGCGGCCCGCCTCGTATTCGCTTTAGACTGTTTCCATGAACAGGGACCAGGAATGGCATCCATTCAACCCGGACGATCACCGTACACACCCCAGTGACATATCGTCTGTGCAGGTAATGTTTGCTAACGGAAGACAAGCCAACGGCGATTGGCTCTATGGAAGATTCTTTAATGTCTACGTAGTTCCGGAATCAACCATCACCCGCTGGCGATACATTTAGAGCAGGGGCTGCGCTCCTGTCTCCGTGCGAACAACATCCTCGGCCCGAAGAAACTCAAAAAAATAAAAACTCCAGGCGTCTAACTCGACGTAGAGCCCCGCGGCCACCATCTCATCCCCATCGCGGTCGCAACTCCAACCTGAAAAAACATCGGTCAAATGCCAGCTCGCTCCTCGTACCTCTTCCCACGGGACCCGGACCCGGCCTTGAGCAGCACGCTCGCTGAGATTCACCACGATGAGGCGTCGATCATTATCTTTTACCCAGCTCCACGCCACCAGATTTTGACAGCTTTGGTTGTCCGGCCACCCGCTGCACCCGCAAAGCCTCCACCCACCCTCATGAAGTATCGGAGCATGGATCGCTGCGAGAAGCTTTTCGTAAAACGCCCGTAATCCCTGGTCAACGGGCTCTGCCGGCCGTCTGCCCAGAAAAACCGGTAACCTGCGCTTTCGACCATCGAGTTGTCCTTCGTGGAAAAGTCTGGCCCCCGGAAGAGAAGACACGATCACTGCGGCGGCCTCCTGTTCGGCGCGCGAAAAGATTGCTCCCGCCCGAGGCTCATCGTGGTTCTCCAGGAAGCGAAGCAGCTTATCCTGGTAGGCCAGGTCAGCACCAAGATGCAGCTTAATACCGGCGGCGTCGCCATGTTCCACGCGGTCGTAGAGCCGCTTGTCGTAGCAGAAATCGAACCCCTGGCGTTGCAGCTCCCACTCCAGATCCCAGTAGGCCTCGGCAATAAAGCAAAAGTCCGGATGCACACGCTTAACCGCAGGGATCACGTCATACCAGTAGTCGGTTGCCGGCGGTTTTCCTGCACGGATGCCCCAGGTCCGTTCGAAGATCTGGTTTAACACCAGCATGGCCATGTCACAACGGACTCCATCGCATTGCGCCGCAATGCCGGAGACCATTTCCCTCGCCGCTTGCCGAAGGCCCGGCGCAAACGCATTCAGTTGCAGAACATCCGGCCACGCCGGAAAATTAGGGTCCTTTCCGCAGGCGTAGAACCTTCCTTGTACCTCAATGTAGGAGGACGGTTCGTTTCTAGCTTCCTCATCGCACCCCTGAATGAAATACTCTTCGTGGTCGAGGACCCACGGGTGATCCGGCGCGACATGGTTGGGCACGAAATCCAGCAGCAACCTCATCCCTCGTTCGGCGAGCTCTTGCCTGGCAATGGCAAGACCTTCTGCGCCTCCAAGGTGTGCGTCTACCACGTAGCGTCGTATGCAATAGGGAGATCCAACATTGTCCGCCGGTGTAAAGTCGGGTAACGCACGACGGAAATCCGCGACCAGGTTCATGTTCTGATTGGCGATCGCGATGCCGGCAGGGCTTCGTTCCCAAACCCCCATGAACCATACTGCATCGAAACCGAACCGGGCGATAGCATCCCACTCGGTTGCAGGCACCGAGCCCAGGTCAACCGATGCGCCACTTTTCAAGCTGAGCTCAGAAAGCCAGACCCACGTATTGATCTCGTACAATGTCGGATATCGAGGCCAGACGGACATGACAATTTCCTCTCTTGCGTTAGCCTCTTATAGGAGTACCGAAGCAGAAACAATGGACCGGGTGCGAATCGAATATTAGGTAGCATAGCGGGTGCGTTCACCCGCACAAATCGTCAAGGAGTAAGCTTACTCTTACCGCTCATGCCGATTTCTCGAAGGCAATTTACGCTATCCTCTCTCGCGCTCCTCGCTCTATCGCCTCGAGATGGATATTCCCAACCCGCTCCGATGCGAGTCCTGATCGTGGATGGGATCAACAACCATGACTGGATGACAGCCACGCACGCGATCACTGAAATTCTGATGGCCACCGCTCTATTCTCCGTCGATGTGTCCACCACCCCCCCACGTGGAGCTCCCCAGGAGGCCTGGAGTTCCTGGCACCCCGACTTTTCTCGCTACGACGTGATCGTCAATAACTTCAATGGCGGTCACCAGGAAGATGGAATCGAGTGGCCGCTCACCGTTCAACAATCTCTGGAAACCTTTGTCCGGGGTGGAGGCGGACTGGTCGTCTACCATGCCGCTAACAACGCTTTTCTCCATTGGAAAGCGTACAACGACATGATCGGGTTAGGCTGGCGTTCGAAATCATTCGGCCCCGGATTGGCCGTATCCGATGATGACAAGATCGTGGTCATTCCCACGGGAACAGGCCTGGAACCGGGTCATCCGCAGCGTTTGGAATTTCAAATCCACGTAAGAGATACCCACCATCCCATTACCGCCGGGATGCCAAAGGTGTGGTTGCATCCTTCGGAGCAATTGACCCATGGTCAGCATGGGCCCGCGGAAGGCTTGACGATCCTCACCTATGCTCATTCACCCGTCTCCAACAAAAATGAGCCGATGGATTGGGTTCGGAGCTACGGAAAAGGCCGCGTCTATACCACCATGCTTGGTCACACCTGGGTCGGTGAATCAACAGTGAATCTTGATTGCGTCGGCTTTCAAACCCTGCTGGCAAGGGGCGTCCAGTGGGCTGCTACAGGAGCAGTTACGATTCCCATACCGGCCAATTTTCCTGGGCCCGACGCAGTCTCACTCCGCAAGCTGACCTGAGAAGCGCAATTTGCCAACGAGTCGAGCCATCTGCTATCTGCTGGGACTCTGTCGATGGCAAAAAAGCGTGGTCTACGCAGATTTTGATTTCTTGGCTGCCGCAGTGCGAGCCAAAACTCCGCTCGTCTTCGCCTTTGGGGCGCCGGTCGCGGCCGGTTTCTCGCTCGACCCGCTCGTCTTTCCGCCCGCCGACCTTGCCTCGGTCCCTTGAGCCGCCGGAGAAGCCTGCGCCAGGCTTTTGCGCAGGGCTTCCATCAGATCCACCACCTTGGGTGACTTCTTTTCCACCTCGGGTGCCGGCGCAGGGAGGTTCTTCATCTTAGCCTCCACTAGCTCCCGCAGGGCTTCCTCGTAGTGATCTTTAAACTTGCTCACTTCAAAAGGTTGTGTGTAGGCGTCAATCAACTGTTTGGCTAAGCCAAGCTGGGCAGCGTCCGCCTGCTTGGTCCCGGTATCGATGGCATAATCTCGCGCCTCCCGCAATTCAGTTGCGAAGCGCAGCGTGTAGAGCATCATTCCGGGCTGCTGGGGGTCGTGGGGCGGGGCTAGTGTCATGAGGTGCTGTCGGCCGCTAAATACGATCTCTCCCACGCCTACCATCCCGCTATCGATCATGCCTTGCCGCATCACCGCAAATGCGATTGCTTGTGGCCCTGCCTTGGGCATCACAAAGTAAGGTTTTTCAAAAAGCGTGGGATCGATCTCGCTCGCCTTCGAGAATTGTGCAATTTCAATGGTCTTCTTGCCCGCGAGCCGCAGATTTTTCAGCTCTGCCGGTTCCACGATCGCGTATTTGCCTTTCTCGTATTCATAGCCCTTCACAATATCGGCCCGCTCCACCGTGTGCTGGACTGGAGACTCCTCCACCTCCCGGGCCGTTCCCATGTCTCTGGCTTGCGGAGCAAGGTGTAACGACAAGCTATGTTTCGCTGTAGTCGCTTCGCCTTCTTCCGATGTTTCCGGCTCTGCTAGTTCTGCAGCCGCGGATGGCCCTGCCGACACGTTTTCCCTGCGTACCCGGCTGAGAGTATTTCTGTCGATCTCATGGAAGGAGATAGGGCGAGTGGTGCTGGTCGCGGGGTAGATCTCCACCGCAAATCCAACCAGCGAAATCTGAATCGTTCCTGACCACAAAGGGCGTGCCATCAGAACTCCTTCGAAAACGGAAAGCAAGGGACCCGGACGCTGTCGCAATTATCACGCTTTGACCGAAAGAGAGAAAGGCCACTCCCGTTAGTTTTTGGCGAGATGTTTCGCTCGAACCGGCTGCTTCGCCTTGTATTCGCCTGTCCGCGGCCATCTCGCTTTGATCGGATGCCTATCCGAGACACCGAAAAGTTCCTGATTTGCCCTGGGAACAGGTAACCTTTACCCGGCTTCCTCCGATAAGCAGTGAGGGCATGGTTCCGCGTTCTAAACTAAATGGTCTGATTACTAAAAAGTAAACTGCATTGGTTACGCAACGCGCATCCTACAAGTTTCTGAATGAGCTATTCCCGAGTGAACATGAAGCCAAAAAGATGCACAGGCGGATTAACGCCAAGAGAGATTGAGGGGCTCGGAGAGGAACCCGAACTGCGCCTCTATACCTGTGCCGTGTGCGGTAAGCGTAACCTCTACGCCCTAAAGGACAATCTGGGTGGATGGACAACCGAACCGCACGACCAGCCATCGCCGCGAACGAACGGAGAAATTAAAAACAGTTGACTGCCATGCGGCTCGGGCGCCGTTGGATTCATCTGCCACCATCATGAATACCAAATTCTGAAAGAGGAAAGAATGGCTTGGCGTCACTCCTGCGCAGTAGATTCACATGGTTAAAGCTCTGGTGCAATGGCATAATATGACGCACTTTAACCCTCCTTCCAAAAGCAATTTTGTAAGGGGCTCAGGACATAATTAGGGTGCGACGGCGCCTTTTGGGCAGTGAGCAACTCGCACAAGCGGATAACCCGTCCAGCAGCACCGCGAGTTCCTCAAGTATCACGTGTTGTTGGCTTTCCTGTATCAGGCCTCTGCATGCGTGCGATCCTGGCCTGATGCATTGCATAACGGGCTGTGTGGGTGTTGGGGATGTCGGACAAAACATACATAGTGCGATTCAAACCACCGCAAATGGGTGTACAGGTAGTTTTTGCTTCGAGCGCTGAGATTCACGGAGATCACATCGCTCTGTTGAACTCCAACGGCCAATTGGCTGCTCTGTTGCTGCTGGAGCTCGTTGAAAGTTGGAGGGTAGTCTAACGTAACCGGCTACCAACCAATTACCACACCCCGATGAGTCTTTTGCGGAAAGCCATGTTGAGTGGTTGTTGCACCGTCAGCTCCAGGTCTCGAGGCCCATCCGAACCAAGCTCGCCTCCTTTTCGTGCCAGTTGCTAAGATAGGAATCTTGAGAGGGAAGCGGCCATGCGTGCAGATCGAGTAGAAGTCACCTGGGATGAAGCCAAGTCGTACTGGCTCGTTCGCATTGCAGCTGGCGAAGAAGTAATCCGGCGCCACTGCACGATTCCGAAAGGTTCCGACGAGCAGACACTCCGCTCGGCCGTGTTGAAAACCGTACAGGACGAGGGCTACGACCCGGATCCCACGAACATAACCATTCAGCGGTAGCGCAAACGCGAGACCAGGACCTGGGCTCGGGTGGTCCCGTACTCCTTCCTGATCAGATCGGAACGCATCCTCACCTGGCAATCGTGGGCGGTAAAGATGGCAACCTCTTCGTTGTGGATCGCGACCACATGGGCCAGTATCACCCTGGGAGTGATGATGTCGTGCAAACCGATCGAGACGGGATCGTCTGGACAATCAGCACCAGGTCCTGGGAAGTCATCCCCGAGAAGCTGGCGGTGCTTCATGCCTACGACGCAGGCGATGTTTCCCGCGAACTTTACAATAGCGACCAAAACTGATCAAAGAGCGCGGCGCTTGCGTCATTCGCAGGACGTTCGCGCCCGCCCAGGCTGACGTGTGGGACAGAGAAATCGCCGCCTATGTCGACGAGAACGGCCTTGGCGCAAAGCTCGCAAACGCCGCCGAGGATAAATACTTCGGAACCCTCGCTTCCGCCAAGCCTCAGATCTACGGTATCTATTGGTCGCGCCCGCAGGTGCAAGCCAGACAGGCGGAGTCGTTAGCCCGCGTTCGCATCTTTCTTAACCGCCTCTGGCTGGCCGAGAGCGAAGGCCAAAGGCACTTCGATCCAGACGAGACGCCTGCTTACGCAGATCGCATCCGTCGCCGTCCGCCAGGGTCTGCTTCGCTGGGTCTTTCGCCGCATGTGGATGGCGGCTCGGTCGAACGCTGGCTTGATGAAAACTTTCGCCAGGTCTATCGTCACGTGTTCTCCGGCAATTGGCATGAATACAACGCGTTTGACGCAGCCTACCGTCCCGATGCTCGCGAAGTTGCGTCTCCGGCCGTGTGTTCTATGTTTCGTACTTTCCTGGGTTGGACGGCCTTGACTCGCCAGGGCAAAGGCGACGGCACCCTGCAACTCATACCGATCGCCAACGCCATGATCTACGTGCTGCTCCGCGCCCTGCAGGATGACGTCCCGGAAGATGAACTCTGCGGAGCTGCGCCGGGCCGTGCGCTCTCTGTCAACCCGCAGTACCACAGTCTCTTGATCGAGGCTTTGTCGTCGATTCCACGGATGGAGCCTGGAGACACAGTCTTCTGGCATTCCGACGTCGTGCATGCCGTTGAGAACGAACACCGCGGCAGTGGCTACAGCAACGTAATGTACATCGCATCCGCGCCTGGCTGTGCCAAGAACACTGCCTACCTGGCAAAGCAGGCGCCCGCCTTCCTCACAGGAAAAACTCCGCCTGACTTCGCCCCTGACGATTTCGAAGTGGACTTCAAAGGACGCGGCACGGAGGCCGTTCTAACGCCACTCGGCAGATCCCAACTCGGTCTCCAGCCAATCCCGGTCCGCGAACACCAGCCCGGCCTGGCATCTGCCTCGGCCCAATAAGCAGAAGCCCACAACTCGCAAGGGAAATCGCTCCAATCGATGAGAAGAGCCACCACTGCATGCGTCCTTGTCCCGAACTCATCGAGTGTATCCTTGCCAAACGGGGAGAGCTACCCCAAAGAGCCTAACAAGCAATGATCAAACACCGAAGAATGAGCGCATCGATTGTCTCGCTGATCGCGTTAACGCTGGCAGTGCAATCGTCGTTTGCCCAGAAAATCGCTGCCCCGGTAACCTCGCTACGCGTGTACCTCTTCGACTGCGGCCTCATCAAAGGAGAAGACCCGGCCACCTACGGATTAAAGAAAGACGAAGTGAAAGACCCCGACATGGTAGTGCCGTGCTATTTAATCGTTCATCCCAAAGGAACTCTCATGTGGGATGTCGGTGCGATTCCAGATCGTGCATTCAAATCGAACCAGCCGGCGACTATGTCGTACGATACCGACAAGGTGACCTCTCCCAAGCCTTTGCTGCCGCAACTATCCGCGCTTGGCTATCCACCAAAGACCATTACCTACATTGCTTTTTCCCACTATCATTTCGATCACATCGCGAACGCAAACGCCTTTGCCGGGTCGACGTGGCTGGTACACGCCGCCGAACGGGACGCTATGTTCGCGGCCAATCCAAAACAACAATCTGCTTACAATCAGCTTCGCCACAGCAAGACCGTGATCCTCCCCAACAGCGACTACGACGTCTTCGGCGACGGAACCGTCGTCATAAAATACGCCCCCGGTCACACTCCCGGCCACCAGGTTCTGGCGCTCAGGTTGCCTAAGACTGGACCCGTTCTGATCGCGGGCGATCTATGGCACTATGCGGCAGAGCGGAAGGCCTCCCGGGCACCAGAAGGTGAGGCCAATGGGCAACAAACCCTTGCCAGCCGTGCGGCCATGGAAACGTACCTTAAACAGAGCAGCGCCCAACTCTGGATCGAGCACGATCCCAGGACATTCCATCGCCTTAACAAAGCCCCTGACTATATCCAATAGTCAGGAACTTCGCTATCTCCCGTAGTGGAACCATCTGCCTCACCTTTCCGTACCAACAAGAGAATGCAGCCAATCTACAGCTGGTCATGGGTTGAGGCACAGGTTACGCAAACCATCGCGGTGTGGGACAGCGTCGCCGCAAACTCCACGCTGGACGGAGCGCAGTACACCCGGAAACAGCAACAGGAGCGGGAAAAAGCCTATGACCGGGCCTTGCGGTCCGTCGAACGAGAAGTCAAGAGGGCGCCACGGACCAAAGCGGACCGCATCCAGACCCAGGACCGTATCGTGACTGCATTCGCTCAATTTTCTGCGGCTGCGTTAGACCTCGAGCAAGTGACTGTCCATCTCCTCACCGACGGCTTCTTACCGGTGGGCACGAAGCTCGCTCGCTGGGCGAGGCAGTTCGACCCAAACCTCGGCATGGCCGATATCATTCAGGCATGCCGCAACGCCTGGACCGCTTGCGGACTACAGCCCCTTCTCGGCGTCCGCATGGGAATGACGCCATCCGTCCTCGGATACAGTCTCCTGTATCCCTATAGCGACAACTATCTTGATCGTGAGGACATCTCCGCTGAAGAAAAGCTTCGCTTCAGTGAACGCTTTCGGATTAGGTTGCGTGGCGACGGGATCCCTGCGCAGGATGATCGTGAGGCAGCACTCTGGACGCTGGTCAAGTTGATCGAAGAACAATATCCAAGGGTGCGCTATCCCCAGGTTTTTGACTGTCTGCTGGCGATTCACCAGGCGCAGGAAGAGAGTCTCGCGCAGCAGAGGACAGGTAACCATTCCCATGGCCTGTTGAGAGTGAGCTGTGCGAAGGGCGGCACTTCTGTGCTGGCTGACGCGTGCCTCGCACATGGTCGGCTCAGCGGTGAGGAAAGCCGATTCTCCTTTGAGTGGGGTGTGCTCCTTCAATTGGGAGACGATTTGCAGGATGTGGGTGAGGATTTGCGCCGTGGTTCACTCACCCTGTTTTCTCGCGCTGCCTTGCAGGGTAGCCCGCTGGACTCCCTCGTAATCCAGCTTCTGAACTTCAGCGAGAAAGTAGGAGCCCGGATGGACGGCTTACCCAACGGAACACCGATGTTCAAGAGGCTACTGCGGATGAGCTGGCGGTCGCTCATCATAGGGGCTGTAGCCAACTCACACGAATTTTTCTCCCCGGCCTTTCTCGAGCAAGCGGAGCGCTGGTCACCGTTTCGCTTTGCGTTTCTTCGCGCACGCCATGAACGATTGACCAGCCGGCAAGGCCTTTACGCGACCCTTTTCGAAGCCTTTCTCGAATCACGGGAAACCGGCTACGGCGAACTTCCTGCGCCAGACGATCGAGAGTTGTCCACTTTGAAGATTTTGTGAGCCTCAACGCTCTGGCGGCGAGACGCAAAAAGCCGCATCGCCCGCCAAATGCAACCGAAACTCGCTGCCGCTCGACCGTTTGCCTAACCGCTGCGCCCGGAGCGCTAACCCGAAAATTTATCAGTCGCTGCGACCAATGCGCGGCTGTTCGCCGGTTCTGAAGCGCTATGACCCCCGTCGGGCGTAATCGTCATCTCGGCCTCTGGCCACGCACGGTGCAGTGCCCACGCACTTTCCATCGGACACACAACATCGTAACGGCCCTGAACAATCACCCCGGGGATATGCCGAATCCGCGACGCATCGTGTAACAACTGCCCGTCCGTCTCCAGAAAACCCTTGTTGGTAAAGTAGTGCGCCTCGATCCGCGCGAAGGCCAGCGCGAACTCATCCTCCTCGTAGTGACTGCTGAATGCAGCGTCTGGTAGCAGCTTCGAGGTGGCGCCCTCCCAACCGCTCCAGATCTTCGCCGCAGCCAGGCGCACCCCGGGGTCCTCGCTGGTCAGGCGCCGGTAGTACGCCGCCAGCAGATCGCCGCGCTCGCTCTCCGGAATATGGGCGAAGTACGGTTCCCACGCATCGGGAAACAGAACAGAAGCCCCGCGCTGATAGAACCAGTCGATCTCCTGCTTGCGCAGGAGAAAGATGCCGCGCAAGATGAGCTCGGTAACGCGCCCAGGATGGGTCTCGGAATACGCCAGGGCCAGCGTGGAACCCCACGATCCTCCAAAAACCTGCCATCGCGCAATGCCCAGGTGCTCGCGGATCTTCTCGATATCCGCCACCAGGTCCCACGTCGTGTTCGCTTCGAGTGACGCGTACGGTGTGCTCCTGCCGCAGCCACGCTGGTCGAAGTTCACGATGTGGTACTTTGCCGGGTGAAAGTAGCGGCGCTGTTTCGCATCCGAGCCTCCACCTGGACCGCCGTGCAGAAACACTACCGGCTTACCAGAAGGGTTGCCGCTCTCTTCAAAGTAGAGCTCGTGGACCGCCGAAACCTGGAGCCGTCCCGTGTGGTAGGGTTCGATCGCAGGGTAGAGCCATGTGACAGGATCCTTCATCACCGATATAGGTAAGCTATGGTTGGGCATCGTGAGCAGTATAGAACCTCCGAATACCCATGATAGGGAAGGGAGTAGGAGCCGTGACCACGCGTCAACCCAAGGTTCACACTCAACTCGGCCGGCCCGCCGTCCAGACTTTTGCCGCCAACGATCGTATCAACCAGCTTCTTATCGAAAATCTTGACCCTGCCGCGTGGCGAGCCAAACCGCTCGGCAACGCCCGCACGATTGCGGCGATCTTCACCCACATGCACAATGTCCGCACTAAGTGGGTCAGGCTAACAGCACCGCACCTGAAAGTGCCAACACAGCTCAACCGTGCCCACTGCACGCCGCCGCAGGCCCGTGCGGCACTGGCCGAGAGCGCGGCTCGCTGCATGGAAATGCTCGATGAGGCGCTTGGCGGCGGTCGTCGCCGCATTGATAATTTTCACAGCGACGGCTGGGCGCGGCCTATGCCCGTTGGCCTGGAAATGCTCTGCTACATGCTTTCTCACGAAGCCCACCATCGCGGACAAGTGTGCATGCTCGCGCATCAGCTCGGATTCCCCTTGCCGAAAGAGATAGCGTATGGCATCTGGAATTGGCAAAAACTATGGAAAGACTGCGGGTCACCTCGCGGTCCCGGCCACGCTCTTTGAATCCAACCGGAACTAAGCTGGTGCGCGCGCCGAAGTGATCGCCTTGGGTTGGAACGTGAGGTCGTCTACGAAAGGATAAGACGGTTTGCGAAACCGGTTCTTCGGCAGGTGAACGATGTCCTGGTTGATCGCTCCGTCTGAAAGCGCCATCAAACTCGGATTCGCCAACGGCGCCAGCTCCGGAGAGAGATATCCCGATTTCACGACGATGATCTTGTACGACGACGGCTGAAGCCCCAGACGAGTGAAATCAACAATGTCGTGGTACGGTCTTCTCTGGGCACATAGCACCAGCGTGACGCCTTCGATCTGCACCACCGCTTCGCGCAGCGGTTCCGTAGCCGCGGGAAGAAGAAACACTACCTTCGCCGTGACCTTGACCGGTTTGCTTCCCAGCGGGTCAAGTGTAGCGCCGATCGAAAGCGGAAGCGTCGCGCCAACCCCGGCTTGGTAACAAGCATCGGTAGCCGGCTTGTCGGTAATTCCCGCAAAAACCACATTCTGCGCCTTGAAGTGAAGCAGCCTCTCCAGCACCTCAGCTTGATCGCTATTGCCGCCGCCTGTAGGGTTGTCGCCCGAATCAGCGAGAATGGCAGGGTGTGTCTTCGCCTTCATGGCCTTCTCGATACACTCGTCGACGGTCCCGGTCTCGGTACCGAACTGAAATTCCTTCCGCGCGTCCCAGTATTGCTGCGCCAGATCGACAGCAATCGTCTTCTCCGTAGCGGGAGCAGTGCCCGTCACCACGGCACTCGCCGTCGATCGTGGTTCATCTGCCCAGACATACCCTACCAGCAGCGACACGTCGAGGATTCCTGGCTCTTCATTTAGTTTCGGCAACTGCGCCCAGAGCCGCTTACCTGGTTCCCAGTCCGTGCTGCTCCTTTCCCCCGGCATCAGCACAGGGATAGGTGCCCACACAAGCGTGGGACGGATGTGCATTTGGAGGCAATGCAAAAGCATCCCGCACGAACGCTGCATGGTTTGTTCCTGGTCGACATGCGGCGCAGTGCGGAACGCCGAAAGCATGTCGATATTGTCGATCACGCGTTGGCTCACGTTCCCGTGAAGGTCGTAGGACGCCGACATCAGGCAATCGGGGCCGACGACCTTGCGCGCGGACTCCATCCAGTCGCCCTCCGCATCCTGCATTCCTTCCACGAACATCGCACCATGCATGGGAAGAAACAACCCATCGAGCGGCTGCAGGGCACTGAGTCGACCCAGAAAGTCGGCTTTGATGGTCGCGTAGGTAATCTTCTCGACCGGCCCGCCCGGGACAGCCGTCGCAACCAGTGTCGGCATAAACGCGACGGGATAGTTCTTGAGAAAGGCAAAACGCTTTGACTCCGTGAGCGCTTGACCCTTGAGAATCGTAAAGTCTTCCATGCCAGCCCGGATTCGGCTATACGTGCTGCATTCGATGCCCATTCCACCGTATGCTACGCGCGGCTGCTTCTCGCCCGCGAAACCGCGCTGCAAGAACGAAGTGAAGGCAGCAGCCGCAGACGCCCTCTTGAGGAAAGCCCTTCGTCGCATGTCGTCATAGTACGCCCTGCCGAACGCAAATCTCGGTGAGTCACATCCGGGCTAAAGAGGGTCTATGAGAACCATGATTTAAGAATTGAGTCCCGCAGGGACGGCTGAACTTAGCCCAGGACGATAGTCCTGGGTACATCATGCAACAGATTAAGTCCCGCAGGGACGGCTGAAAGTTGTTCAGGATTGAATCGCGGCCTATTTCCAACCAGACCTGTCCAAATTAGATTTGAAAAGCGTTTCGGTTCAGCAACCACTTCTTATGGAACCGTTGCCCTTTTCCTTTGTCATCCCGAGCGAAGCCGAGGGATCTGCAGTGTTCGCGGACCTCTGCTGGAAACGCGAAATACTATACCCAAACAAAATTGTCATCTCGACCGGAGCGTAGCGTAGTGGAGAGATCTGCGGTTTTCTTTTACTTCTCACGCAGACCTAGGCTCTCATGAGTCTGCGTGAGACAGCAACCGGTCAAGCAGAAGCAACCTGATGCTGTTCGGCCAAACTCTCCTCAAGGCAATCAACAAGTTTACATCGTCAAAAAATCAATTGTTCCGCTATTTTGGACAACCCTGGCTGAGCTTAGCCCAGGACGATAGTCCTGGGTACATCATGCAACATGATTAAGTCCCGCAGGGACGGCTGAAAGTTGTCCAGGTTCGAATCGCGGCCTATTTCCAACCGTCCCCTCGGGACTAAATTTCCGTGGTGGCCGTTTTAACCCCTGGTCCTCGAGGGCAAAAAAATCCTACGCCGGCGCTATTCGCCACCGGCGTTGATCCCCTTAGTCACAGTTTCCGTTGCCAGGCTGCAACCATCATGGCAACGGACTGTCTACGAGGCCTTCAACGTGCTCGACGTCGCCTCAACCGTGTCATGATCGCCGGAGTGACCGGCAATCACCACCTTATTTTTTCCCTGGCTCGATTTGCGAATATCGATCCCGCCCTTGAAGTACGCGCCTTCGCCGATGGTGATGCGCCCGGTAGTTACATCTCCGGTCAACGAACCTTCGCTGCGGATGTCCACCCGGTCGCTGGCATAGACATTCCCGCTCACCTTGCCCAGAACCACCACTTCACGCGCAGTAATGTTTGCCGACACCAGTGCCTCCCGGCTAACGGTCACCCGGCAGTCTGGTAGGTTGATGATGCCCTCGACATTGCCGTCGATGTACAACGATTCGGAGCCGATCACTTCGCCCTTGATCTGCAGGCTCTTGCCAATCGTAGCCGGATCACCGTTATTTGCCGGCGCAGGGTAATGGTTGGAAGAAGTCGATTCATGGTTTGCCGCCGTGCTTACAGGCGACAGCGTTCGCTCCTCGTTGGAGGACAGCGAAGGAGTTCCAGGTCGGGGTTCTGGTATGTGATTGGTCACTGCGTTGGTCTCAATTCGACATCAGCATAAAACGTCAAGCCGATCTCAAATCATGCTACGTCCGCTGGTTTCGGATCGCAAACTCTTGCAGTTGACTCAAGCGATTCCCCCGCGGCCCGGGCGCTTGTGTCGGACCTGCGGCCTGCGGTGCCGTTCGCGGCGATTGCGGAGCCGCTGTAGTCATGTTCGCTACGAAAGCTCGCCGCGCTTTTCTGGGGATTGTCGACGACCCTACGAACGTCCAACATGAATCGCGTAACAGGCGCTCAGCTCCGTCACTTACGCGGTCGTCATCTTCAGCTTATAGACACGGTGCCCATTTTCCCAAACCAGCGTACGAAAAAGTTTTGCTGTGGTATTCGCCTTCAACACCGTGAGCGTCTCACGAGCCACGCATTTGCCCGCGAGTCTCGCCGCGCCCGGGTTGCCTCCCTGCGAGATCCCTGCCCCATGCCCATCCTTGCATGAACAGTCGCTGCCAAAGAACAACTTGTCTTTGTGCCGCTTGAGGAAATCAGCAGTAAAGGATGGATCCCGTGTGAGCGCGTTGTTGCCCGAGTTCGCCGACAGGTCAGCGAACAGGTTCGGATAATCGGAGAGCCATTTGTCCGTGATCCCGCCGCGCACGATGGGCGTTCTCGGGTAGTCCTTGTCGTTGGCATAATCCGCGCTGACATTGGCCCAGAATGCATCGCAGTGTCCGACGAAGGTAGTTTTCGGAAACTGCTTCAAAATGCCATCGAAGCGTTTAAACCCGGTATTGAATACACCTTCGGTCGGCGTGTGCGGCACTTCCTGAAAGTGGATCGTCACAGGCACATCGAGCTCGGCCGCGGCCGCGTAGAGCCGCCGCATTTCCGGCCCATCGGCTTCCACATGAAATTTCACCTCGCCAAATCCGTGCGCTCCCGCCTTCACTGCTTCCGTGAGCAGCTTGACCGCATCGGGTGCGGAAACGTTCGTGCTCACCGAGTAGCCTCCAAAACGAGTCGGTTCCCGCGCCATAAAGCGCTTGGCGTCGTCGGCCGCGGTAAGCCGTGCCAGCAGGTACGCTGCCTGGCAGCCCGAGCCGTTCAAGTGAGCAAGATTCGCCTCCAGCGTAGGCCGGGGATGAAAGTGACAGTCAATCACCGGCGCACCCCAAAGATTCGCCGTCTCCGGTGGTAGCTGTGCCTTCACCACGCGCCCCGCTGCAACCGCGATCATGGATGTAACAAATGCTCTTCGATTGATTCCCATTGTCGTACCCCTATTCCCCGCGCGCTGAGCGCACGATCGAATTCGTCGTGACTACTTGTCGTTCGCCACCAATAAATCCATAAGACCGCCGTCGATGGCCGTTTCTGCGCATCCCGGTTTCAGATGCGAGCTTAGCACCTGGAAGGTATAGGCCCCGAACGACGCATCGTCAGGAATATAACCTGAGTTCGCCGTTCCATTCGCCAGCGTCACCATGACCGTATTGGCCATCGGCGATTGTTCCTTCAAGCGTTTCCCGATAGCACTGTACAATTCCGCGTCCACTGACGCGAGTGCCACGTCGCCTATCCGCAGCACCCCAAGCCGAAGGTGTACCGGATCGCCGTCCTCATAACTCCCCGGAGATCCTTCACGCGTCTTGTCCAGCCGATGGCGTCCTGGGCAAGTGGCTACATCCTGGCCGGCCGAAATCATAGGATCGGATTCCATGCGCGTTGCGTTGGTCATCACCCGAATCACTTCCTCCCCGAGGAGCACCCCCTCGCTGTCCATCACGCGTTCGAGCGCATCTCGCACGGCCGGGTCAAGCGGATGTTCCGTGACCTTGCCATCGCGTAGAGGGGCTTCCACGAGTAAGAACGTTGCCCGTGATGGCCACGCCGCTGCGCGACGCCAGAGCATTCGTCGCCGCCCGCAAATACAGAGGAAAACAGACGTTCTGTCGATCATTTGTCGAGCATCCTTAAACTACTTCAAACTACTTCGAACTCTTCTTGAAAGGTGCGGTGAGCTTGGACCTTTTATCGTCGTGGATTACATGCCCGCCCAGGTCGCCTCGGCAAGGTAGTTGAGTAGCGTGCGCTTCGTTACCCTTGTTGCTCGTTTTGCACCTTTTAACGTTTTTAGAATCAGCAGGATAAGCGCGGAGTGAAGAAACGGCAGGCGCGGAGTATCATCACCTCCATCAGAAGCATTGCAGGGGAGAGGAACAGATTGCGGACATCCGAAAGCCACGCTCGGGATGCAGACGAACCGCAATTAACCCCAAATTCGAACGGCGAGGGTCTCACCGCTCACCGGGTGGATCCGGCTACTGTTCGGGCGCACCTCGAACGAATCCTCCTAAGCACCCCCTTTCGCAACAGCAAACGGTATCCCGCGCTCCTTCGTTATGTGGTGGAACAGGAGCTGAATGGCGCGTCTTCGGAGTTGAAGGAGCGCACCCTCGCCATCGATGTTTTCGGCAGGGACCCATCCTACGATCCCGCTGCCGACCCGGTGCGCGCTGGCCGCAGGGCGGTTCCTCACCGACCCGAAGTATATCCAGGACTACGCCAATCGAACTGGCTTCAACTTCGAAAAGGGAAACATACAACTAGTGATTGGGACTGAGGTTATTCAGGGAAAGCCTGGCCCGCCCACGGTTCTTGCCGCCACTTCCTGGTAAGACTGCCGCGCCGGCCGCAGTATCATACCGCTCGCTACCTGGGTCTGGCTCGGTAAGCTTTCCGAGCGCGGTCCGGGTCGGCGCAAACAATCTGCCCGCGGGAACCTACGCGGTCCTTTGGCAAGAAGGCTCCAGCGACGTCCAGGTGACCCTTGCCGGGCATGGGCAGAAGATTTCAGTTCCTGCGACGGTCGCCCCCGGCGTCGGCATGGATCATGTGCTCATGCGTCGGGACGGCAACGCTCAGGTGGTCGAAGGCTTCACCGTAAAGGCAACAAGCTTTACCCTCAAAACTCCCTAGAACGATCGGTCAATCGACGCCACCCGCTCCGAATATACCCGGGTCTTGCTTCTGAGACCTGGATCCTCTGGTCAAGGCCCTGGAGAACAGGCGGCGACCGGTGTTCGAGCGGAGATAGTTGCTTTTAGCAACTATCTCCGTATATGGTGGTAGCCATGTTCCCCGGGAGCCGCCCTCAACAAATCTCTGCTGTGCGGGAGTTCAACCGCTTCTATACGGCGCGATTGGGCTTACTGCGCAAGCGCCATCTCGACGGCGAGTTCTCCCTTACCGAAGCCCGGGTCCTGTATGAAATCGGCGCCGCACCCAATGTCACGGCATCGGTACTGCACCACACCCTTGACCTTGATCCGGGATACCTGAGCCGTCTTCTGGCCATGATGATGCGCCGCAAGCTGGTGAGACACAAGAGTTCGCGAGCAGACGGCCGTGAGAAGCTGCTTAGCCTTTCCTCCCTGGGAGAGCGGAAGCTCGACCAGTTGAACAAGCAGTCCGCCTTGCAGATACACGGTGTGCTCGACCATTTGAGCGAAGCGGATCGCGAGACAGTTGTATCGTCTCTCTCCCAGGTTCGAATCATTCTTACCCGCGCGCAGCCAACGCCCGTCCAGATTGTCCAGTTGGAGAAAGAAACTCAGGATGCGCAGGCCATTCTGTGCGAGTATTACGAAACCGTCAACGTCCTGGTCCGCGACAAGCCCGGAGCCATTCAGGCGATCATTGACACTCCGGCATCGGGCGTGTGGCTAGCCTATCTCGGGAAAGAGGTCGTAGGTTGCGTCGTCTTGCGCCGCTTGGACTCCATGCCGAAAAGTAGCGAGTGCAAGCGCCTCTACGTGAAACCGTGGGCCCGTGGACGTGGCATTGCGAACAAACTTCTGGACGCACAGGAAATGCGTGCCCGGAACGAAGGCCTTGAATGGATTTACCTGGACAGCTACGACGACTTGAAAGCGGCGATAGCGCTCTATGAAAAACGGCGTTATGCCCGGTGCGAGCGATATAACGACAATCCGCAGGCCACGGTCTTTATGCGCAAGCAGATCGCAGGATGACTAAAGGGAGGTGGAGGCGCGGGATGGAATTGAACCACCAAATAAGGCTTTGCAGACCCTTCCCTTTTCGTTTTGGGTTCCGCGCCATCTTTAAGTGAACCGAAGTGCCAACCATCTGGTTTGGCTCTCGACTTCGCTTTACCGAATGTAGCTGAGCAACGCCTCCAACGCCACACCATTTTGCCGAAAAGTTACTACGCGTAACCCTCCGTCTGAGTACCGAAGTCGTCGAGTCGCGCCGCCTCTCTTGCAATCCGTTCGGGGTTCCCTGGACGGGTGCCCCTCGCCCTGGCGTACATGGGCCGAAAAACACGGGGCGCAGCCTCACCCCAACGCTTGTGTTCTCGGGCTGTGGAAGAAACACATTGGAAAGCATCGATTGCCATCGCGGCGCGCGACGTCCATCGCAAAACGCCGCCCGCCACGTTCACGACCCGGCGCTTGGCTACAAAGGCTCGGAGTCCGGGGCATCCAGGCAATGTTGAAACTTCTCTACGACTGAGCCACATGCGGGGCTGTCCGCAAGAGCCTCTCTGAAGGGTACGGCCTTCAGAGGGTGTGTGAGAACCAGGATTTACGAATTGAGTCCCGCAGGGACGGCTGAACTTCAGAGCTGTCCAAATTGGTGGAGCAACTGGCTTTTTGAGGATGTAACTTGTTGATTGCTTTGAAGCGCGCTTGGCGGAATAAATTCTGGTTGCATGTAGATCGTCTGCTGCCCAAATTGGATTTAAACAATTCCTTGGCTCCGCAACCGCCCTTTCATCCAGCAACCGCCCTTTCCTTGCCACGGTCCTCTCCTTTTTGTCATCCCGAGCGCAGCCGAGCGGATCTGCGGTGCGCCATTCGTGGGCCCCGCTCCTACCGGTCTACAACCTAGTCATCCACCGAACCCTCCTGGAAACATCACTCTCCCCTCTGTTATTCCGGGTTTCCAGGAGTACCCCGTAGAACCGCAGATCCGCTCGGCTGCGCTCCTAATGAACAAAATGTGTCCGGAGATAGAAACAGTGGTGTCGGGGGACAAATAGGCTCGGTTTGAATTGGCGGTATGTTTGCCCTTGGGAATCGGGGAGGGATCGAGGCGCACCGCAGGTTCCTCGCTTCGCTCGGAATGACAAATAGGAGAGGGTTGTTGAAAGGGAGAGGGCACTCGTGTGTCGAAGGGACCCGATGTCTCCCAGTTCATTCCTCTCTTAACTTGCCTGTGGCTTGCCACAGGCAAGTCGCATGCTCGGGATGACAAAAAGGAGAGCATCGTGGCAAGGAAAGGGCGGTTCCTAAACCGAGGCATTTTAAAAATCTAATTTGGACACGTCTGGCTGAACTTAGCCCAGGACGGCAGTCCTGGGGCCGGCTTTCTCTCCGGACAAGCATTTCCCGCACGATACGCTGAAACTCATTTTGCAGACCAGAGGCCTTCAGAACAAAACCTTTACCGCCAGTTGGGCGATACGTGGGTCCCCGGCTTGGCCCGCCCTGAATGTTCCAAAGGAAGAATTGTTATTCAGTTTGTCGAAAGCGCTGATCTGATCTGTACCGTTGACGGTTCCCGTGCTGACGCTCTCCGGCGCAAAGTTCGGATGGTTCAAAACATTGAAATACTCGCCTCGGAGCTGCACTCTCCAGCGCTCGGTTACCAGGAAATTCTTCGAAACCTGCACGTCCCAATCGGATGTCTTCGGCAAACGAAAGGAATTTTTGCTTATGTTCCCAAAGGTGCCAAAGATGGCTGGGTTGTTGGCCCCGCTTGCTGTCTTGGTGGGCTGAAAAGCGCTCGGGTTCATCCAGCTGACGCAGCTCGCGGTCACACCCGCGCAGGAACTCTTGCTATAAGGATGGCTGCCCGGAATCAGCGTTCCGCGATCATTCCCAATCCCTGTCCCGGAGATCTCCGTACCCTGCAGAACAGTAATGGGACGGCCGCTCGCCGCGGAAACGATCCCGGCAAACTCGTAATCGCCAAGCAGATGGCGCATCCACCCGCTCGCATTCTTAAGTGAAGGCGTTTGCCAGACATACGACGCAGTGAACACATGGGTGTGGTCAAAGCTCGACGGTCCGTAGTCGAACTGATGCCTTGCTGGATTGCCCACCGGAAGCGCCGAATAACCCGTGTCGAAACCGGTCACACCCTCCCCGAACGGTAGATCGTCAAGATTTCTGGAGTAGGTATAGTTCACCAGCGCAGTGATGCCATGAGAGATCCGTCTCTCCAGTGATGCCTGCAGCGAATTGTAATTAGCCTGAATATCGTTAATATCAGCCTGCACGGTGGAGAAGGTGTTGGTGCCGAACTTGCCGCCGCTGGCCGAGTGCACCAGTAGGTTGGTTGAGCCGGTGCTCGCCTTACCAGTCGTGTTCGCGGCGCCCGGGTTATAGTCCTGCGTTTCCAGAATGTTAATGCTGTGTGACCCCACATAGGTGAGCCTCCCAACCATCTGTGCAGCAAGCTGCCGCTCGACCGTCAGGTTCCACTCATATTCTGTCGGCACGTGGTACGTCCCGCTCGGGTCGTAGGTGACCGCGATCTCATTAAATGGCGGAGAATAGGGAAAAGCTGTCGGAGCGGGAAAAGGACTGGGGAACGTGGGATAACTGCTTGCCTGGGCTCCATTGCACTTGAGTGTCACTTGCGTGGCTGCCTGCGTGCAGAGAGGATCGCTGAATGACCCGGCCGTTGAGGCGGCGCTCGGAGCGCTGTTCCCGGCGGTCGAAAGTATGAACTGTGGGCTGAAGGGCCATTCATCGACAAACCGGTTGCTCAGCATGCCCATCACCCGGGAGTCATAGAAAATACCTGCTCCGCCGCGCACACTGGTTTGCCCATTGCCTTGCACGTCGTAGGCAAAACCCACACGCGGCGCAAAGCCCTTCAGGCTGGCATTCAGAGCATTCTTAGGCATCCCGGGATCGCTTGCAATGTTATTCGCACTCGAAAAAAATATCCCGGGAGGGGCGTTCGGATAGACTCTCGATGTGGTATTCGCTGCCATCCCGGCCAGGTTTACCTGTGCCCAGCGGTCCCCAGTGTCGCGCCACGCGAGTGCGGGTTCATATCGCAGGCCCAGATTGATCGTCAACCGCCGCGTCGCATGGTAGTTGTCCTGGAAGTAGATCCCCATAAACGTGTCGCGGTTGTTCTTGAATTCCCCCGCTCCCTGTTGCAGGGCGTAACCATTACCCGCGCTGCTGCCGTCTGTCAGAATGCCGGCAAGAAACAGCTGATAAGTAGAAAATTTCTTCCCCGGAAAAAGGTAATCATCCTGGGTGCCGAACCCAAAGATCCCTGGTTGATTGAACTGATTGTTCAAATCCATCTGGGCGCGCTCGATCGATCCCCCGATATGGAGGTCGTGGTTTCCTTTGAGCCAGCTCACGTCATCGCTCCAGGAGAAGTTGTTGCGGGTAAACAAGCCGGTCGGGTTGTCACCAAACGTGAATCCACCCGCGACTCCAATTCCCTGAATGGCGCCGGGCTTCGGCTGAAACGGCAGCGGCACCCCAAAAGCCGCTACACTCACCGCATTCGATCCAGGGCCCCGGTGCGAAACTTCACGCGAATAACTGAACCGGGCGTCGTTCACCAGTTTGGCTGAGAAGATATGCGTCTCGTGTAGCAAAGCGTTCTGCGCCACGATGGAAAAAGTCGCGTCCGTGTACGAAACCAGCGACAGAGGGTTAAAAACCGGTGCTTTGGTGAACCGGTCATATTCGTACCGTGCTGTTGCCCGGTCATTGTGCGTGATCGAATAATCCAGCCGCCCCATCCCGGAATCGTAGTTCTCGATATCCGGCTTGGTGAACGCGGCAGTCGGATTCGAGCCCGCGGGAGTCGGACCATCCAGACTGAACTTTGCCGAGGAACCAAGATAGGTCCCGGTTGTCGGATTGATACCCATCATGGTTGCGATAGACGGATCGATGGTGCCGGCACCTCCGGATGGCCCCCCGCAGGTTGAACAGCTGGCACTGGGCGCCGCCAGAAAGTTGGTAATGTCCGACAGTCCTACCACCTTCGAGCTGCCCAGCACCACGTTGCGGAATGTGGTCCGTTGATACCCCCCAAAAAAGAAGATCTTTTCGCGGACGATCGGCCCTCCCATCGTGCCCCCAAATTGATTCCGCTTGATCTGGTCTCGTGTGGTCGGGGTGGCGAAGAAATTCTGTGCGTTGAAAGCCGGATTACGCACAAACCAGAATGCGTCTCCGTGGAAACTGTTGGTCCCAGACTTGGTAATGACATTGACCACAGCCCCGGCATTCTGTCCGTATTGGGCCGAGTAGTTGCTGGTCTGCACGCTGAATTCCTCCAGCGCGTCGGGGAAGGGAAACGGCTGGTTCACATTCGTGTATTCGTCCACATAGTTCCCGCCGTCAAGCTGGTAGCTTATCTGCGCTTGCCGTGAGCCGTTGGCCGAGTACGTCACTGCCGAGGGGAACGTTTTGGTCGCGCCTTGATCGGCTCCCCCATTCGGGGCATTCACTGCGCCGGGCACTGTCAGGACCAGTTGGGCTACATTGCGGCCGTTAAGGGGCAAACCGGAGATGCGTTGCCTTTCCACCACCTGCCCAAGGGTGGAAGTCGATGTGTCTACTTGAGCAGCATAACCTTCTACCACCACCGTCTGAGTCGTGGCTCCCGGCTGCAGCTTGAGATTGACAGTCAAGCTCTGATCCGCAAGCAATGTGACCGCTTGTCGTTCGCCACGGAATCCCTGGGCTTCGATCGTCAGGCTGTAGTCTGTGGGGCTGAGCGACGACAGGACAAAATAGCCGTCGCTATTGGAGATTGCCTCGCGCGACAAGCCGGTGGCCGTTTGGGTCGCCGTCACCTTGGCCGACGCAACCGCGGCGCCGGTTGAATCCGTCAATGTGCCGACGATGCTGCCCAGGCCCTGGGCGTGAGCAAACACGGGGGACAGCAAGAGAGCGATAGAGATTAAAAGTAACCTGGCCTTCATAATTGTCCTTCCGGGCGCCGGACACTCCGGTTCGTGCACCCCGCGGCTCCGTCAACCGCGCTTCTTGCTCCCTATGCTCCCCCGGCTTTCCCCGGTTAGAGCACATGGGCTACGGATCGAGTTTTTGGGCAGCTATTAATCAAAAAGATAGCCGTCTAGCGATGGACATTGGACGATCGGCGATACCACTGTCAAACGATAAAAATTAAAGATTTCGTTCAACAGAACTAAAGCATCAGTAAAATCCCAATCAGCCCAGCATGGGAGGGCAAGATGGATGTGCATCAGTTGGAAATGTTCCTGGCGGTGATGAATTCTTCCAGCATGACCCGTGCAGCCGAAACCATCCATCTATCCCCGGGCGCTGTCAGTGTCCAGCTTCACAACCTTGCCAACGAGGTACATGCCGAGCTCTTTGTCCACAAAGGCAAACGGCTCATTCCTACTCCTGCCGCAATCCGCCTGGCCGAGCACGCCCGGGCGGTGGTCAAGCTGATGAACCAGATCGGCCAGGAGTTTGAACTCGACAGCTCAAAAGACACGCGCCCCTTTCAATTTGCCACTGGTGTGACCACGCTGATCTATCAGCTCGGCGCCCCCCTGCGCCAGTTGCGTAAGGAATATCCCAACGCCGACATAGGAGTAACTGTCGGCGTGACAGAACAGATCGTTGCCGGTCTGTTGGATCGTCGATTTGATCTGGGTTTGATCTCTCTCCCGGTTACAGAAGAAGAGCTCAAAATCATGCCACTCTTTGATGAAGAGCTTCTCGTGCTTCGGCCGTCAGCCAAGAAGGTTCGTGGCAGCCGCATTCGTTCTATGCAGGTTTCCGAACTCGCCGACGCTTCTTTCCTGCTTTATCCCAAACGCAGCAATATCCGCCGTGTGATCGATCAGTTCTTCACAGAACTCAATGTGTCGCCACGAGTCACCATGGAAGCTGATGATACCGAGGCGATCAAGCGGCTGGTCGAATCCGGGTTTGGCTGCTCAATTTTGCCTGTGCACGCCTTACGGGAGCAGTCATGCTTTTTCGAACTGTTCCGCGTCGAAGGCCATCGCCTGAACAGATCCGTAGCTCTTGCCATGGTCAGGACGGAGTACCCACGCAAATTGACCGAGTCGGTAGCTGACTTTCTACGACTGAATCTCGCTCCCCCTGGAGACCCCCGAGCCAAATAACATTTGCCGCAAGCCCCCCACTCGGCCCTACCATGAATCAAAGCTGAGTGAGAGTTCAAAGGAGACTTACCCTGTTCACGCTCGCCGCTATCCGCAAATTCCACGACTGGACCCACGCGAGCCTCACTCTCCTGCTCGACCACCTGTCCACAATCCCCGCCACCGACTATGCGAAAGAAGTTCCCGGCTTCGGCTTTCCCACCATACGCGCACAGGTGGTTCATATCCTCAACTGCGAAGGATTTTGGATCCACACGCTGCAGGCGGTTCCCTTCGTCAACCAGGATCCTGCCCGCTGCCCAACCGTCTCCGACGCCCGAGTTCTGCAGCGCGAGGTCAGCCGGAAGACACTGAATTATCTGTCAGACCTCAGCGATCAACGCCTGAATGATCAGATTGAACTGCATTTCCCGGATGGAGACACCGCGGTCCGCACGCCTGCGCTCGTCCTTCATCATGTCCTGACCCACGCCTTCCATCACAAAGGCCAGGTCGTTTCTATGTGCCGGACCCTGGGCTATCCCGCCCCCGACACCGATCTGAATCAGTTCGAATAGAATTAAGAATTGTGCGGGTTATCTACCAATGCGATGATGACCGCATGTATTGGCTAGGTGAATTGTTAAACATCCACATCGCGCCGAAAGCGTCGGCATCGATGGTCCCCCTCTCCGAGGTGCGTTTGGTCGCCGGCATCGGGCTGGAAGGCGACCGTTACGCGACCGGGCTCGGGGCCTACTCGAAGAAACACCACATCGACCGCCAGGTGACGCTGATTGAGGTCGAGGTGCTGGAAGCGCTTGCTCGCGACCGCGACATCGAGCTTGCGCCCCATGAGCATAGGCGAAATCTGACGACGCGCGGGGTGCCGCTCAACCATCTTGTGGGGCAATACTTTCGTATCGGCGACTGTGTGTTATACGGCGGGCGGCTGAACGTGCCGTGCCTCTATCTCGAAAATCTACTGGCCAAGAAGGTGTTCAAGGCGCTCCTGAACCGTTCCGGTCTCAACTGTAGAGTCGTCGTGGGAGGGGCCATCCGCATCCACGATCGCGTCGAGTGGTGTGAGCCGGGCTCGCTCGATGTCTCTGTCCGTCTGGCTAACGAGGCAATTCCGCTCCAACGCCCGCCGGAAGCCTGAAGAAAACTCGCCTTGTCAGTAGGGTGCTCCCGGTGTCCAGGTTGCCTCGCTCACAGAGGCCCTTCATTCGGACGTGTCCAACCCTGGCGGTACCCGAGGGAGTAGCTGCGAGAATATCCCTCGTTGAGCAGAACGATCCAGGCGTGTTCATTCTTGGCCCCGCGAAGCCTGTCACCCCGCCCGCTCTTTTGACCGTCTAACCATGCCTGATCATTCATCCTCGTACCCTCCCCTTTAGTTCTTAACGGTCATCTTCCGTCAAATTTAAAGCCAACTGCAATCACCATTAGGGTCAGGTATCGGTGCTTTTCGGTGACTCGTCCACCTCTTGTGTGTATAGGATCAGACACCAGTGCGTTCGTTGGGAACTGCAGGCCTCAACCAACGCCAACCCGGTGGTACCTTTGTTGGTTCTTTGTCTGCGGCGCACTGGATATACCACCACCTAGCACGAACGTGGTAGCGCTCGTTGGTATCTCGGTAGCCCAACACCCTAGGAAGGTCGGATCCGCGGGACCGGCGTGTCCGGCGCCAGGGGCGGCCGGTGCAGGTTCCACTTCGTCTCCAGTTCATAGGCCCGCGCGAGCGCCATAATCTTGCCCTCCGAGAAGCGCGTGGTCCAGCGATCATCAAAACCCACAGGCCCCCGCGGTTCCATCGTTCACGCTTGCCGGGCCATTGCCAGGTCCACGATCTCCCCGATCATTTGGGTATAGGAAAGCCCGGATTTCTTCGCGGCCATGAAAAACTCCTGCCCGCTCGAGAGCCATGGGTTCGGATTTGCTTCGATGACATAAACCTCGCCCTTGCTCGATATGCGCATGTCAATGCGTCCATAATCGCGAAGTCTAACCGCCCGATAGGCTTTGATCGCGATCTCAGTAAGCTTGCTTACGGTTCCTTCATCAAGGTCTTCGGCGATCCCCGATTTGGTCAGCTTATAGGCTTCCGAGTCTTTCTCGAATTTCACATCCGAGCTGGCGATCTTGGGCATGCCCTTGGGAAGCTTCGAAAGATCGAGCTCCACCAGCGGAAGTGGATACGGGTTCTCGTAATTGCCGAGGATGGCGGCATAGATCTCGCGTCCCTCGATGTACTCTTCGATCAAAGCAGGAGAATCGAATTCCGTCTGAATATAGGAGAGACGCTCCATTAACTCCTTCACGCTGGTAACCACTGCAGCGGCATCGATGCCGATGGATCCGTCTTCGGACGTGGGCTTCACGATGAGGGGGAACGAGATGTCATGTGCGTGGTCGATGGTGCCGCGATAGGCTGTCGCGAAGTAGGGCGACTGGATCCCGTGAAAAGCGAACATCTTCTTGGCAATCGATTTGTCCTGCGCAAGAACGTTCGCGTGCGGCCCCGCGCCGGTGTAAGGAATGTCGAGCATATCCAGGAACGCCGTGACCTGCATCTCCTTGGTGTTATCGCCCGCATAGGATTCCGTAAGGTTGAAAATAAGATCGGCGCCGCATTTGGCCAGTCCGACCAGTGATTGTGAGCGCCCATTGAGAACATAATACGACGGCTCATGACCGAGCTTCTCCAGGGCGTCGAAGATCTCTTCGCGGTCGTGTTTTACCGGCTTCTTCTTGCGCGCCTTCTGCCCCTTGCGCTTGCGCGGTGCGGGAACTTCTTCCTGCACTTCCGTGGGCTCTTCTTCCCACAAGTCGTATAGCACGGTGACTTTTAGCTTCGTTCCAGTCATGCGACCTCCACTCGGAGTGACGGCGCCTGCCGCCACCGGATTTCCTGCCATGCAGCACAGGATTCGACCACGTGCGCGGCTTTCACTAAGGAAAGCCGCAGGAAGTACCTCGGCGCCACCAATCTCAACAGGAAATCCGGGCGCCGCCTCAGGGATGAATGAACTTCCCACGGATCAGGTAATTCATCGAGAGTGCGGTGGTGTACACCGTGAACTCCGTGAGGTAATCGGACTCCCGTCGAACGTCGACGCGCAGACCCAGGTCCTCGACACGCTTGCAGATGGCCTCCACGAGCCGCTTGACAATCGGACGTTGCACGCCGCTCCAATACGCAACCTTGTCGACAACGGCCTTGCGGTGCTGGTGCAGCATCTCCTGTGCGGGCCGTACTCCTTTACTTCGCTTGCTTGAGACATTGAAGATGTCCGCCAGGTCTGTATCCAGCGCGAGTTCCTCCACCGGAATTTCCTCCGGCAGGCTCAGTCGATAGAACTCGCCCACCGTCGCGTCCATCTCCTCGACCGTGATGTCGGTGCGGCCGCGGCGCCGCACCGGTTCGACATCGCCGACTTTGTGCGCAACGCGATCGACGTATTCGAGCTTCGCCAGTGCCCCCCAGCCTTCATAGCGCTTTCGCCATTGCGCGCGAGGCGTGAGCCACACCGCGAACGTTTCTGCAAAATCTTCATCCGGATGCTTCTGCGCGTACCACCCCGCCATGTGGCGAACAAACTTCCGCGAGAAAGGTATGGGACGGTAGTTATCCCGGTATGCGCGGCGAAACGGGCCGAAGATGTCCCGCCACTCAGCGGACTTATATAGCTTGTAGGCGTAGTTGAATGCGTGTCCCGCCTCATGACGCATGTACATCATGATCTCGCGAGCGTCTTCCAGATCGTTCATATCGCGCTCAAGCTGTGCCAGGTCCGGGTTGGCCAGATAGAACGGAATGCCGATGACGGGCTCGCCAGAGGGGCATCCCCACTCATCGGTGAGGTAACAAGGCGGACGGAATTTGTGGATGCCCTTGGCTTCCAGTTCGCGGTAGAGCTGCTGAACGAATCGTTCCAGCGGAGAACCCTCGAGTTTGAGCCCCAGTTCGCGAATGGGCTTGGCGAGGATCTCCTGGAATTCCGTCCGGGTTTTCTCAAAATCGCGCACTGGGCTATTCAGAGTTCTACACCACGGCACCAGATTTGGCACGGCAAGGCGTATCGCTTATGCACATAGTATTGTCGGCACGCCAGGTTCCCTGGTAATTCGACCTTAGTACGGCAAGTGGTTGCATTCCCGCAGGAGTATGTGTCACAGCAAAGGCGGAGGGAATCGGACGGGTGCCCCTCGTTCGCCTCGGCGTACCTGGGCCGAAACGACGGGCGCAGCCCAACGATCGTTTTGGCTGAATCGATCCGCGAACCCGCGAAGCGCACGCCCTTCAGCCGGGTCGGCTCGGTACGCTACTGAGCCTTGGTGATCACAGCGTTTCTGCTCCTCATCTGGTCGATTCGCTCGGTTTTGCCCAGGGTGCTGCCAAAGCACCTCTAACTCGTGTGGGTCTACTCGTTAAAGCCATTAGGATTGTGGGAACCACCGCCGGGTCAGGAACGTTTCAGGTATAAATTGTCCTGAAATGGTGATTCCCGGAACCGAGGTGAGGGAAAGATGAAACGAGACCTGCGATTTGCCATTCGGATGCTTTTGAAGCAACCCGGCTTCAGCCTGATAGCAGTGCTCACCCTGGCGCTCGGGATAGGGGTCACTTCCGCGGTGTTCAGTTTGATTCAGGGCGTGCTCCTGACGCCGCCACCCTACAAGAAGCCGCAGCAACTCGTGCTTGTGCCAACAGCGCGGACGGACGGCCAAAAAGAGGAAAGCCCGCGCGGCTGGCCCTCCCAGCAATGGTTGGCATGGCAGAAAGATGCAAAATCGTTTGCGGGTATTGCCGGCTATGATTGGCAGTTCAATTTCCTGATTCGCAACGACGGGAGTCAATCGATCCAGGGCATGGCGGTGACCACGGACTATCTCCGGATCATGGGATTGCGCCCCGTGCTGGGGCGAGGCTTCGATGAGCACGATTTCGCTCAGGGTCCGGTGAAGGTGATCCTTCTGGGGTACGAGTTCTGGCAGCGGACATTCAATGGCGATCCGCAAATCATAGGCAAAACCGTTCGTATCAGCCGCTGGGACGTGCCCCCGACGATCATCGGCGTGATGCCGCCGGGAGTCCGCTTTCTGCCTTCGCCAGGCGCCGCAAAGGAGCCGAATTACAACGTGAACGCGCTGGTGGATTTCTGGAGCCCTGCCGACCCCAACCCGAAATACATGAAGGATCCGGATTGGAATCTAGTCGCGCGACTCAAGGATCGAGTGTCGCTTCAGCAAGCGCAAGGCGAGCTGGCGGTGCTGACGGCGAGGCAGGCACAAACGGAGAAACAGTTTCAAGGTTTCCGGCCCCAACTGCAATCGCTGACGGACGAAATGAATCAAGATGGCCGGGGCATTTTGTTCCCGCTCCTGGGTGCGGCCGCGCTCGTGCTCCTGATTGGTTGCGGCAACGCTGCGGCTTTGCTCCTGGTGCGAGGGCTGCAGCGCCAGCAGGAGTATGCCGTGCGCACCGCGATGGGCATGGGACGCATCGCTCTCTTACGCCAGGTTTCCATCGAAAGCCTGTTGCTAGCGCTCCTGGGTGGCGTTGTCGGTGTAGGGCTCGCGCTTGGCACTGTAAAGCTGTTCAAGCTGATTGCGGGGCACGCCATTCCGCGCCTTGATAATGTGACGGCCGGATGGTCGGTGCTGGCATTCGGCTTGGGTGCAGCGGTGGTTGCGTCGATATTGGCGGCTATCTTCCCAGCGTTGCGCGCTCTTCGGCTGGATCCGATGGAAGTGTTGAAGGATGCCGGCCCGAAGGGAACGGCGGGACTCGGGGAACGCCGCCTTCTCCGCGGCGTGACCGTCGCCCAAACGGCCCTCACTCTGGCACTGCTGGTCGGGGCCGGCTTACTCATTCGCACCATGATGAATATTGCGAGAGTTCCGTCGGGCTACAACACAAGCCACATCTTAACCATGAGTGTTACCGAGGTTCGAGGTTTTTCAGAGTGGGCAAATTTTCACAAGCGAGCCTTGCAACAGGTCGCGGCCATACCCGGCGTGCAATACGCGGCATTCGCCTGGGGAGTGCCGCTGACCGGAAACAATTGGCCGGCCACGATGGAAATCGAAGGGCAGCCTCCGGCAGTCAAGGAGAGCGACAAGACCGCGCTGCCCCTGCGTGCGGTCACCGAGGACTATTTCAAGCTGATGGGCCTGCCCATGCTCGGGGGGCGGGAGTTTCGTTCAAGCGATGATCACAAGGCGCCGAGCGTAGCCATCGTCAACCAGGCATTTGCCGATCGCTACTTTCCTCATGCCGATGCAATTGGGCGAAAGATCTGGCTGAACGGCCGCGACAAGCCGGCTATGGAAATCGTCGGCGAGGTCTCCAATGGCCGAACCGATGATTTGACGCAAGCGGCCTCCCCGGAGATCTATTTGTCGTTGTGGCAGGCAACCGCGTTTTCCAAGCACCTGGTGGTTCGCACGGCGGCCGACCCTCGGACAGTCATGGTTGCGGTAGAACGTGAACTGCGCAAAGTGGATCCAACCGCCGCCATCGAAAACCCCAAGACCCTGACACAGATTCGCGACGATTCTCTGGCCTCGCGAACCTTCGCCATGCAGTTGCTTGTCGGCTTTGCGGTTGTGGGGAGCCTGCTGACTCTGGTGGGCATCTACGGCGTCCTTGCGCTGTCGGTCGCATCGAGACGCCGTGAGCTGGGGATTCGCGTGGCGGTGGGTGCTCAACAAAAGGACATTCGGAACCTCATCTTCGGCGAAGGATTTCGTTTGATTGCCGGCGGAGTCTTTGCGGGAGTGGCGCTGGCGATGGTTTTGTCCAGAGTACTGAGGACCTTTCTGTTTGAACTGCAGCCAGATGACCCGACGACGTTGGTGGTTGTGGGCATATTATTCGCGGGTGTCGCGCTGCTTGCCTGCTGGGTGCCGGTGAGGCGAGCTGCAAAGGTCGACCCGCTGGAGGCATTACGCTACGAATGAGTTTCGTCGTCGAGGAAAGAACGTGAACGACCAGCCGCGTGTCCACCATGACGGGGCTTTCGGAGAGATCAAGACGGCCCGCTGTAGTCTCGACAAATCAACTCACAGCCGGGGAACAGCTCGCCATCGCCGGCCCGTACGGAAGCCTCGCAAAATCACGGGGCTTTAGAGTCTGCCTGAGAACCAGGATTTACGAATTGAGTCCCGTAGGGACGGCTGAACCTAGCCCAGGACGATAGTCCTGGGCTAAGTTCAACCAGACCTGTCCAAATTAGATTTGAAAAGCGTTTCGGTTCAGCATCCACTGCTTATGGAACCGTTGCCCTTTCCTTTGTCATCCAATCAAGCGAGCGACTCGCGGTTGCGAGTTGGAAGATCAAATGACCGCCTTCCTGTACCGGCAACAAAGGCCGGGTGCCCCACATCTCGCTCGTTTTTCGCGAGATGTGGGATACCACGGTCCTCGACCCGCAACTCGATCGATGTCATTAGGAGCGAAGCCGACCTGTCCCGGCGTGCCGTGGAGGGGTCTGCAGTGTTCGCGGGCCTCTGCTGGAAACGCGGAATACCATACTCAACAAAGTGTCATCTCGACCGGAGCGTAGCGTAGTGGAGAGATCTGCGGTTTTCTTTTATTTCTCACGCAGATTCTAAAGCTCTCATGAGTCTGCGTTAGACAGCAACCGGTCAAACAGAAGCAACCTGATGCTGTTCGGCCAAACTCTCCTCAAGCCAATCAACAAGTTACATCGTCACAACATCAATTGTTCCGCTAATTTGAACAGCTCCGAACTTCAACCGTCCCTGCGGGACTAACTTCTGTGATGGCCGTTCTCACCCACCCGCTAAAGCCCCTGAGGGCATACCGGCTGGTTGGCTTCACCCTTTGCGGGCGCTGAAAATGGATTGAATCATTGGGACACTACACTAGCTTTCGTGCAGAGGAGGAACTCTCCGTGACCCCATTTACGGCAGATCATGCTTGAGGAACTGGAGCGTCGGAACTATGCTCCAGGAAAGATTCGCTGCTACATCCGGACCGTCGAGACAGCCCTAAGACTTTTCAGGCACATTGATTTGCAGACCCGGATGGATCCTCTTGGCAAAGCATGACGGTGGGCTTTGTCTGTAGTTTTCGTTCCTCGATCGCGACTACTCCGAAACCATCCCAATCGTCTTGAGCCATGTTTCCACCAAATCAGGCCAGGCCGTCACTGGAAACTTCGTTCGCCGTAATCCGAACGCGTGCCCTCCCTGAGCATACAAATGCATCTCCACGGGAACACCGGCGTTCTTCAGCGCAATGTAGTAGGCGAGCGCGTCGTCTACGTTGTCTACGTGGTCATCCTCGTTCTGCAGTAGGAATGTCGGCGGCGTCCGGGGAGTCACAGGGATTTCGGGATTGAGCGAAAGCCGTCTGTCGGCGTTCGCCGGATGAGGGACCGCGAACTTTCTGGTACCTCGGGTAGCGTCCCATTCAGCTGCAGCCAACGACAGATGACCCGGATAAATAGGCACCGCAAAATCCGGGCGGCAGCTCTCTTTGTCCGCGGCATCGACCGCCGGATACAAACGCTTGGCGTAGTGCGTACTGATTGCTGCCGACAAATGCCCCCCTGAAGAAAATCCAAGCACGCCAATTTTGTGCGGATCGATGTGCCACTCGGCGGCGTGAAAGCGCACCAGCCCCATAGCCCTCTGTGCATCCTCCAATGCCATCGGTGATTCGGGATACGGTCCCGATTTCGGATACGGACCCACATCCGTCACGCGGTACTTCAAGAGGACACACGTGATTCCTCTCGGGGTCAGCCAGTCACAAACCTCGGACCCTTCAAGATCAATGGCAAGCGTCTGATAGCCCCCGCCCGGAAACACCAACACTGCGACGCCGGTATTCTTGCCCACTGGCGAATAGACGGTGATCGTGGGCCGTGTCACATTGTTCACGCCCACTGCCGGTCGACCGCCAGGAAGAAAATCGTTTCCCGACGTCTTCATGTTCTCTGGCCCCCGTACAGGCTGCGGATCCGGAGCCGCTCCCGGCCATATCGGTATCTGCGTATGTCCCGGCGATGGCTGCCACACATGCTGCTGTGCGCTTAGACTGCAAAATCCAAACGCAATAAAAAAAGCAAAAATCGACGACTTCATCGGAATCCTCGAAAACAGGGTAGAGCAACACAAGCTTTTGCGCGGATAGGCTCTGGCCGCCAAGCTTCTCGGGCCACATGCCTTGTAGTTTGTCGGCAGTCGGGAAGTGACGCTGCCTTCGGTGTCGTGAAGCTTATAACCTTTGGCCGCTACAGTTTGGCCGGCCACTGACGATTGTATATACACGTTCACGCCAGCAGCTCTGTGGACTCGGTCATTTATCTGTTTTGAAACCGGGCAACATGCGAGACTCCGCCCGGAACACATGGTAGTTCGAAAAACGCATGTCATTCATCTTCGTGGAATAGGGGCCGTAGCTCAGGAAGCTTTGATCCCACTCTTTCAGGGAGATGATCGATCGCCCTCTCGCGAGTGACACACTTCTTACGGGGCAGAAATACGTCTTCCCGCCGATTGTGACCGGACCGTAGTCGATCAGAACCTCATCTCGGTCCATGGGCACATATCCCTGCATATCGAACTGCTGTTGCAGGCGAAAAATTGTGCCGTCCTCGGGATTGATCGCAATCTCTCCACGGTATCCGGCTTGGATTCGAAACGAATTCTCTCCGTCCGCATCGGGAAGACAACAGCCGCCTTCGAAATACGTCGACTCCGCTGCCGGAATCTCGAACTCAAAAACCCCGCGCCTCCCCTCCGGACCACTCTCCCAGCGCACCCACTTCATGCGGTCCGGGGCTTCAACGGCGCGCCGCACGTCGCCCAGGATGGGACCGAATGTGCCGTGGGTTGTCAGGCCTCGGTCGCTTGAAACGTTGGGCTCAGAGCCCTGCGATTCAACAACTTCGTCTCCGTCGCGGTAAAGGACTCTCGCTTTTGACAGTTCCACTACCCGCAAGGGCTGGCTTCCGGCGCTGCTCTTGCCATTGTCGAGCTCCGGCATCTCTTCATAACGAACCGCCGTCCTCGTCGCATAGAAGTCCGGCAACTTCGAAATCGTCCTTTCGAGATAGTCCTTCACCAGAACCAGCATGTGTTGCTTCGCAGCTGCGTCCGGGGCAGCCTCCTTCGGGATTTCACCCGGCGGCGGCCCGAGAAACGCGGACAAATCCGCCACCGCATCCAGGGTCTGCTGAAAGGTCCTGTTTCGGAAATCCACAGTCAAAGCGGAGAGATGGGCAAGACTGAGGCGCTCGGTCAATTCGAGCTTGGAAAGCCTTTCTGCGCGTCCGTCTATTTCGCGGATGTTTGTTCCGCTCAGGAGCTGATCCAGCTGGGCCACCGTCACGCGTTGAACAGCGGGATTCGGCTGGTCGGAGTAAAAGGGCTCGTCGTAATAACCGGTGTTCGTGTGCGCGACCGATCCGGGCGTGTCCACTCGCACTTGCAGACTGTGGTACGCGTGAAGTTGAACAGCGACGGGCGGATCGAAAGATAGGGTATAGAAATTCAGAGATCTCCTCAGGCAGCGATTCATCTCCGCTACAAGGTCATTGGTGTCATTCGCGACACTCCCGCCGCTTTGAATCGCCAGAACCTTCTTGTACAGAAACCGGTCGTTTGCATCGTGTACCGTTCGTGGCCGGTTCAGATAGATCTGATAACCGGGCGCGCAAGTACCCTCTTGATCCACTGGGAGCTCATCAATGGACATGCGAGCCTCGCGGAACAGCGTGGTGAACCAGTAAATCGGATCGAATGTTCTCCGTCCTTCATCACGATCCGCCGGAAATATGCCGGTTCCCTTGCCGCAACCCGGGCCTATCCAAAGCATCACCTTACGGCCGCGTTTTCGCCTCTGTGCAGCCGCAATGAAGGCGAGCGCGCGCAGCGCGTCAGGCCGGCGATTCAAGAAGATCCTTTTGCTGGAAGACAGATCCGAGGCAAGCGAATTTCCATCTGTCGAATCGTGATGGGGTAGGGTCCACAAACCATCGTCTGATATTCCGAATACGGAAACCGGTTGATATAGATGACCGTTATCCTGTGCCACGAATGCTTCAATTGCACCTTGCGCACCCAACGCTTCCGCTTGCGACATGCAGTGCGGATAGATCCTGCATAACGTGTCAAGGAACAAGATGATCTGCACCGGCGGCTCGGGGCCGGCGGACTGTCCACTGAACCCGTGAAACGACATAATCTTTTGCGGGAGACCTTCATCCAGCAACTCAAAATCCTCGCGACTCAAACCGGATACTGGCTCTCCATCTGCTTTCGTCACGGAGACGTCGAGGTGAATGAGCCCCTTGCCTTCATCGAGCATAGGAATGGTTGGCCCGGTCGCCTGAACTTGAGGGGAAGATGTCGGGGGCGACCGTTTGGACCCTCCGCTGCTGTGTTGCGTATACAAGACGGAGCACAGGAGTAAACCGATGCCCAGAAACGGCCGATGCGAAATATGCATCCCCCCACCCGATCGTGCTTCACCGCGTGATCGATCTCCAAGGTTTGCAGGTTTCATTTTGGTGCCGCGCCTGCCAGCACGCAAATGATTGTATCGCCACTGGGAAAGTCGTCTTTTGCAATTAGAACAGCGAAGGCCGTGTTGATCCGCCTAGAAGCGAAGGGTTCATCGTGAAGATGTTGTGACTCCCTTCGCTTCCTCCCCAGGCAAACAGCAATGAGACCATCGGGAAGCCTCCGGCCCGCAGCGTAAGTCCCGCGGCGAAGCTGTGCTTCAGGTGATCGAATGCGACGTCACTCCGCAAGACTGTTACCTTGCCTTGGTCCGCCCCGAAGGTGAAGCCGAAAGGACCCCAAATCGAGTGCTCGAAGCTCTCGTGCACTAGCAGAACGTTCGGCCCGCGGAAGCGATAATCCGTGTAAGACGCCAACGCCGTTGCGCCGTTGAGATCCGATCCGCCGAGCGTAGGCTGAAAATAAAACGGCACCGTATTGACCGACGACGCAAATGACTCCGAAAGCAGCAGCCGAACGCCTATAGAGCCGCTCAGATTGCGCGAGCGCGAGACAGACGGGCACCTCTCGGTAAGCGGAGCGCATTCGTCCGGCCCGTGGTTGTCGTTGCTCACTGCAGCCGATTGCGTGGACCCGTAGAGATTGAAGGTGTGGTTGAGGTCGGCCGTCCAGCGCAGAAAAGAGTGATGCGAGTCCGAAGACGCGGCAAACTGCTGAAAGCTCCCGAGATAGTTCAACTGCAGGCGGTGAACGATCGTGGGCTTGATGCGCAAACCCTCGCCAAACTGTGCCATCGACGGTTGCGACGTCAGGCCGGGTGCGGTCGCATCCGTATAGAGGCTTTCGATCGACGGCTCCGACTCACCGTGGTTCCCGCGCACACTCACAAAGCGGCCATTCATCTCTCCGAGCAGCGCAACGTTGAACCCACGGATTGCCCTCCATTCAAATACGGGCTTGATGACGCTCACGCCCGTGATGGTCTCCGTCATGCCGAAAACCGTCTGCCCTGACGGTTGAGAATTGTTGCCCAGCCCAAAGTAAAACACTTGATTCAGAGAAATTGTCTGTGCATATAGATTGAACAAACTGTAGGGATGAACGAAACTTGGCGGCTTCGATGGACTCGTCGACGACGGAGCGGCCGCCGTGCCTGTCCCCGGCGATACCGGGGTCAGCACCTTGATGGACTCCGGCGGGGTGTGGACCATCTTCATATATCCGCCTGCGCGAAACGATGCGTTGGGCGAACCCACAGCGTCCACGTCCCACGTGATGCGCCAGTTCGCCGTGCTCTTGCCTGCCACGAAGGCCAGCCCCAGCCCGAAGCCGTTTTGCGGAGGCATGCTGCCAGCCGCAATATGCAATGGATGATCGGTGAACAACTCAATGCCGCATCCGGGAATTCCCTTTAGCCCGTTGAATCTGCAAGCTTCAGACATATGCTCGCCTTCACGCCGGAAGTCCGATTTCAACGCGCCTTCCTGTGCGAATGCCAGCGTAGACGCGAGCCCCATCATTGCCGCTATCGTCCATCGCATATCGCCAACCCCCGAAAACCTCTGTCGACTATTTCAACTTCTTTTTGGCTCGAACCCGTCCCGTGGCCTTCTTCGCTGTGGCTTTGAGGGTGCGCTTCGGTGCAGCCCTCTCCTTGCCAACCGCCGTAAGCGCGGCCTTCCGTATGGGCGCGCGTTTTGTACGCAGTTTGGCCGCGTCGGCGTGGGCCCGGTGAATTGCTGTCGTCACCTGGGAGATGTACCTGGCGGCCTCTCCCTCGGTCTTGATGGCGTTCACATAGATTTCTGTGCGATAGCGCAGGGGGAGACGCTTCTCCGCCGTATGCATATGGTCCACCTGCGCCAGTATCAGTGACGAGACCGGACGGTTCAGATTCAGCGAGTTCTTTGGCGGCCGTGGGACATGAATCATCGTCATCGAATTGCCTTCCTCTCTGCTCTAGACATCGAACTCCGGACAATCGCTCCGCATCGTCGTGAGTGAAAGCATGTTCCTCTCGGGATCGACCGGGTTGGTCTTCGGTTCGATAAATACATCCGCATTCTTCTCGCGCGGCGAGCGCGGATCATACTCGCCCAGAAAAAACTTCGTCACCGTCCCCGGGATCGAAGCATGATCGAACGTGCGATCCACCACTGTGTTCTTTGCAATCCACGGTGAGATGAGCACCGCAGGCACCCGCACGCCGAGCCGGTCGAACTTGAATTCTCTCCCCGTCCCTGTATCATTCGGCGAAGCCGTGAACTGATCCGGGGGGCACGAGGGTGGCGGGACGTGGTCAGCGATCCCGCCATGTTCGTCGTAGACGACGAGGATCGCGGTGCTGGCCCACAGCGTCGGATTCCGCTTGATCGCCATATATACCTGCGCGATGAACAGCTCGCCCGCTTGCACATTGTGATCTGGGTGCTGATCGCTCGCCAGCTCCTCTCCGGTGTCGGTATCGTGGTCGGTGTAGTTGGGCTCGACGAAAGCGTAATCAGGAAGCTGTCCCCTCCTGCAGTCGTCCATAAATTGCTCGAAAGTCCCGAACAACTCCGGTTCGTGCTGCAGTAGGTTCACAATCTCCATCGTCGAGCTGGCAACATCGTAGTAGTAGAGTTTCGACGTGTGCTTCGGCGACGCATTGATCAAGCGGCTGTAGATGCTCTTGAACGGCTCATTGATATACACCAGATTCATATCGACACGCCCGAATGATGTGCCGTAGTGCACAAACGCCCGGTTGCAGATTGTCGGTCCCGGAATCGACGCGAACCAGCGATTGAAAACCGCGAACTCCCGTGCGAGAGTCGTTAGCACCGGCAGCTTATCCTTCGGGAAGTTGTACATGATCTTCTGGGAGTGGCTGACGTCTCTTCTTTGGTTGAAGTAACTCTTCACGAACCCCTGCATGTTCGCCGTGCGATCCGGACTGGTATCGCCTCCGAAGATCTGCAGGTCCACTGCAGGAAAATGGTGGTCTGGGTCTGGATCGAGCTGGCTTTGAAACTCTGCCAGCGGTTGCTGCCTTACCGGCTCCCCCGTCGTATCCAGGTTTTTAAACGTGCCGTCAATTCCGTCAATGCGCGGGTCGTCGGCTTGCAGCGATCCCAGCATGTGGTCAAACGACCGGTTCTCCATCATCACCACTACGATATGCTGTAGGCCATCGAGTCCTGGTGTTGTTCCATTTGTCATGGAATGCTCCATTCACGAAATGCACTGTTGTCGTTTTCGTCCCTTCAGCCTTCGCGTGGCCAAGACGATCTCCGTCTACATTTGGGAGGCTGATTGCACTTGTTTTTAGATGGTGAAGTCTGAATGTGGAACGTTTCACTCGAAGACGAGTGTATTTTCAATAAATTTCCTGTCGTCCACGCAGGGGCAGATGATTTCCGGCCGGGGATGGGCCGTCTAGTGGACTGTGACAGCTGACGCAGTAGTAGAACCAAATCTGCGAAAATGCACGATCCTTGTAGGCGTCACCGCTCTCATGCTTTGTATCAGGGCCTGACTTTAGTCGGGCCGCAAAGGGGCTGAGAAAAATTTGGGCTTTAACCCCTGAGGTACTTTTTCCCGGAAGCGTATAGGCTTTGAGTGGGTAGAAAAGAACCGCAGGTCACCAACACAATCAGTCCCGCAGGGACGGGACAATCTGGAGCCCGGCACGGGAGTGCCGGGTAGGATTTCACGCAAATCGAGTCCCGAAGGGACGACACAATGGGGAGTTCTCACGCGACTCTTTAGCCCCTGCGTCCCTGCCAAATCATTTGTTACAGTCCATTAGTGTGAGGGCCCGCCATCTCAGAAGAGCTCATCACTCGCAGTGAGAGGCGCGTTCCTGCAGGATTTCCGCATACCAATGCGTCCTTCCCGAAAACATTAGATAACTTGCCGGAACCACCCGTCCGCATTCTTCTTGCCATACCTTGAACCGCGAGGTATTATGGCCGCATAATGACGTCGCGGGAATCCAACCCGAATTTCATGAATGGCGTGCCCGAGTTGTTGATCCTGCGGTTGCTTGTGGACGCGGAGATGTACGGTTATGAAATCGTGCAGGCGATCCGCGAGCGCACCGATTCCGTGATCGTAGTCGGCGAAGGAGTCGTCTACCCGGTGCTGCATGCGCTTGAGCGTGCTGGGGCATTAAAGTCGCGACGCAAAACAGTCGCTGGGCGCAGCCGGATCTACTACTCGCTGACGAAGGCGGGATCTCGGAGGCTCGCCGGCCTGGCGGCGCAGTGGATGAGTTTGACAGGAGCCATTCAAAAGACCCTGGCGGGAGGACACTATGGCGATGTGGGTGCATGAACTGCGGGAGCGCTTGCTACGTGCCGGTATAGCGCCACGGCATGTGCGTCGATACCTGACCGAACTGCGTGAACACTGGGCGGATCTGACTGCCGAAGAGGAACGCGGCGGACGGAATCCAGCGGAAGCAGAGACCTTGGCGCTCACTCGGCTAGGACGGGTAGATGAGCTGGCGCGCACCATGATCGAGCGGCCGGAACTGCGCTCGTGGACGGCTCAGGCTCCATGGGCGGTGCTCGGCGCCGGTCCCGTCCTCGGATTGGTAGCCGGGTGGGGCATCGCGCTGCTGATTTTGTGGTCGGGGTGGACGTGGTTTCTGCATGGATCGCGGACGCCCTTCGTTCCCGTCCATGGTTTCGCAATCGCCTATTTCGGCGTGGGCCGGATGCTGTATTACAGCGCCCCGCTTTTAAGTGGTTGGGGGATGATCGTAGTGGCCGGGCGGCAACGGCTGCAGACCGTCTGGCCAGTGATCCTTGGCTCGCTCGCTGTGGCTCTTGTGGGGGCGACTGGGGGCGTCGATGTCCATCCCCCTCTAGCCCCTGGCGACACCGGCAGAGTAGGGATTCAGTTCTTTCCCGCGGCATGGCAGTTCCCCGATGCCGCAGGGCACGCGCTGTTGCTGTTTGTTCTGGTCGCCCTCCCTTATCTCGTGTGGCGGCGGTGGAGTTCTAGGCCTGATTTCGAGTCGCAATAGACCCACGTCGCAGAAGAAAGCACCCAAGCCGTCGGAACAGGGGGAATCGATGCCTCCCGCCAGAAAATCGCACAATCGAACCCAAGTAACCTTAGGGTTAGTACTCCCGTGCCGGAAAACGCATCGCGCCACTTACATGCAAACACGAAAAGGTCTTATCTCTTAGAGTAGACGATATCGGCAGGCGACGGGCTCTCACGCGACCGCGCCCTGGCGGCAGTTGCCGGTAGTTTCGGCCTTTTGCGCGAGCGAAGGATAGCGTCACCGCTGTCCGGTACCGCACCCTATCCCTGTCGCAAAATCACCAAAAACAGCCACGGCTGGCCTACCGCGGCTTCCGCCCCTCCTTCTGTCACTAAGGGAGCAAGGGAGCAGAAACAGGCCCGTTCAATCTCCAACAAACCGAGGAACGAGACTACCCATGCCTAAAAATACTGCCTTCCCCGGCGTGCCGCGGGTCAGCGATCCCATCACCGATCAGGAAATGGCCTTTGCTCACCTGATCCTGTCCGGAACCATGAATGACCGCCGTGCCGCAGAAGCCGTCGGTCTCGATCCAGACACCGCCGCCTACACCAAATCCAAGCCCCGCGTCTGCGCCTACATGATCGAGCACCGCGCCGCCGTTAGGGAAAAGACGTCGTCATCAACCCTGCGAGCATGAACTGGTTTCCCGACGCGACCGGCCACGTCTTTGATGCCATTCTGGACAAGGCCAACTCCCTCAGACGGCCCTTTTCCCGGGATAACCGTTTCTCTGGGCGGCGCCGCTGAAGTCGATAAAAGGTCAAATTTTATCGAATTTTACAAAATATCCCGCTGACCTCACTCGGACAAAAGCATATTCGGAAAGCGTGTTGAGATTGCGCGTTCGTACTCGCCGCTGTTTCTGGTATCTTTCCGCCAGGTCGAGATAACTGGGCATCCCTCCGTCGTCGAGTGAGCAATTGCGCCCTAGTTTAGTGCGCCACTCATAACATCGTGTATGTGGTATGGCGGCTCGAGCCTTGATCGCGCAATGGCGTTAAGAACCTTGACCTACTAAGAACCCTGGGTGCCCCATATCTCGCTCGTTTTTCGCGAGATGTGGGGGGCGACCGTTGGTCGCCCCTTTACAACCTGGACGGATGATCTTTGCCAACCAGAATGGGATTCCGTGGCATGACCGTCAGTTATTCTCGATGACTGTACCCATCGTGCTCGGGGGCCTTCTAGTCGTGCTGATAGGTGTTGCCTTCAGCATCTGGGCCCGGCTCATACTCGGCAGCAATTGGAGCAACCGCGTCACAGTGAAGGAAAGTCGGTAAGTTCGACCCTCCCTGGCCCGACCGGCAACATACCGAAGAGCCCACTCTTCCGGCACGACTGGAGGACCCGTGCGCAATCTGCTCCTTGGCTGCAGGTTTGTAGAATCCAGGGATGTCTACGGATGTTTGAAATCCGAACGGTTTTGGACCGTAACGATATCCGCTTTACATTCTGTAAGATAAGGTTCCTGGGGTCGGTGTTCAAGCGAGGGCTGTCGAATCTTTTGTCGCGGGGTGGCTTCAATGAACCAATTTGCCGACTTCGCTTTTTATGAGGCGCAAAGGATCGTGCTTGACGCTAAACGCGCAATCAGGCAGCCCTTGACGGCTTTCGTCCCGTTTATGTTGACGATCGTTCTTGGTGCTCAGACCTCCGCAACCGTACAAGGTTCGAAACCTTACGGACTCAGCGTCACAGTCGATGAGGTCGGTCTCACGTTCCATGCTGCCGATGCCCATGGTCACCCGATAAACGACCTGCGACCTGACGAGCTGAGCGTTGTCGATGACGGAAAACCACCGCGCGGGATCCTCGACCTTCAAATTCTGCGTGACCGTCCAATTCGAGCTGGTATTTTGATTGATACAAGCGAGTCGATGGAGGGCTATCTTCCCCGGAATCGGGCAATCGCAGTTGAATACGCTGAATCGCTCCTTAGGCAGAAAACTGACCAAGCGTTCGTGATGGATTTCAACTATGTCTCCAAAATCGCCCAGCCCTGGACGGGCAGCCCTATTACCCTTTCAGAGGGAATAAGAAAGTTCGTCGGCTATGGAGCAGGCCGCGTCGGGGGCACGGCTATTGTCAACGCTGTCTATCAGGCGTGTCTCAACCAGTTCGGCCGGATCGACAACGCAACGACTGGAAACTTCATCCTGCTCTTCTCGGACGGCGAAGACAATGCCAGCAAGACCGATTTAAGACAGGCGATAGATATATGCCAGAGGGCTAACACTGCGGTTTACTCTTTCCGTGTCAAGTCCCAATACGCTCTTTCCTCCGGGCGGAGGACATTGGAGGACCTTGCCTCCGAGACGGGCGGTCGAGTGTTTTACAACGATGAGTCGGATGTCGCAATTTACAAGGATTTGCTAACCATAGAGGCGGATCTGCGCAATGAGTATTACCTTGTCTACAAGCCGACAGCGTTGAAGCATGATGGCAAGTACCACAGCATCATTGTGGAAACTCCGGACCGGGTCCGCGCTGTCAATGTTCGCTCCGGTTATTACGCTCCGCCCCGTTGACTGTCGAGGCGATTTGCGTTACCCATGGCACCGCTCCAAGTCAGCGAGCCCGATGGGGTCTTGATTGGTGGAACATGTCCAGTCCTTTATCTGAAGGGACCTGCCCAATGCCTATCGAGTTGGCCAATGCCACTTCGGTTTGTTGAACAGTGTTGCCCCTCCAAGGATAGTCTCTCCAAATTCCTTTTCAAGGTGCAGGCGGGTACAGTGCGGCGCAACGGTTAACGCTTCGATGAGTGCCTGAGCGTGCGACACCACAACAATTTGTGTCGGTAACGCCGCAGCGAGAATGAGTCTGGCGAGTGCGGGCAGCAAATCCGGATGCAAGCTGGTCTCGGGTTCGTTCAGCACCATCAATTCTGGCGGGCGCGGTGTGAGCAGAGCCGCTGTCCAAAGCAGGTAGCGCAGCGTTCCGTCGGAAAGTTCGGCTGCGCTCAGGGGACGCAAGAGACCATGCTGCTGCAATTGCAACTCGAAGCGACCGTTCCGGTCCTCCACGTAGAGGCGGCTCTTCGGAAAGGCATCTTCTAATGTGGTCGCGAGCGCATCATCCGACCGGATCTCCATTATGGTTTGAAGTGCGGCGGCAAGGTTGCTGCCGTCGTGGTGCAGGACCGGAGTGAAGGTGCCGATCTGGGCTATTCTCGCAGGCGAATCCGAGTCGGTGCGGAAGTGATCGTAGAAACGCCATCCCCGGACGGCTTCCCGGACGGCCAGCATCTCGGGTGCCCGCTGCGGGTCGGCAACGCTAGCAAGCATGCTGTCCGTGTCCGAGAGATGCTGTGTCAGCATCACCGGCTCTTCATCCCGCGTGGTCGAGAGCCAGACAAAATTGTTTCTCCTGTCCACCAGTGCAGACGCTTTTCGATACACCGGCCCGTGCCAGATGCACTCCCGCTTTACGCGCGGGTCCAGCTCAAACATAGTTGCTGGAGGCGGTCCAGGAGGGTAGCCCAGATCGATGCTGTACCCATAGGTGTCGCCGCCAAAGCCGAGCTTGAGACTGGCGATGTGGCGCTTGGCAAGACCCTCGACGGCGTGAGTGCCTTGGCGTACACTGCGCGCGACCGTCTCAGGACCGGCCCAAAAGGTAGAGGGCAAACCGCCTTCACGCGCGAGCGATGCGACGACGGCGTTTTGAGCTATGTCCGCTAGCAAGCGCAAGGAGCGGTACACGCTCGATTTGCCACTCCCATTAGCGCCGGTAATGACGCTCAGTTGCCCAAGGGGAAGAACCAACTCGCGAAGCGATCGGTAACCCTGGACAGCGACGGTGCGCATCATGAGCTATAGATTAATCCGATCACTGTTGGTCGAACGACAACGAGCGTCCGCACTGAGCCCGCCGAACGGCTCGTCCGAGCCTGCCCCACACCGTGGAGCCTCGCCGGCGCCCAAACTCTATCCTCCCGCCCCTGGTAGAGGCACGGTAAAGGACTGCATTTGACGGCAAGCCGAGGAAACAGCGGCAATCCGGCCCTTTACAGCTTGGGGGCACAACGGATTTGTTCCATTGTGTCGGTGCGGCTCAAGCCGCAAATAGGAGGTCCTTCTATGAAAAGCAAAATATTGACTTCGGCCGCCCGCGTTCTCTCACTGCTTTTGGTGGTTGAAGGAGGCTGCGCATTCGCACAGGAATTCAGGTCAACCCACTTTACTGGCCTGATCAACGATTACTCACCCTCGAGTACGAGCGTGAAAGGTAGCCCGTGGGAGATGCATGGTCAATGGTCCATGGACCTCCATCCGGAATGGGGCACGGCAGACTTCCTGGCGGATATGACAATGTCCGGCTTCGGGACCACCACGACAGGTGCCGTAGACCCAGCGCAGCCCCTCGTGAACCCCCACACCCACCATATTAGGTTGACGAACGTCAAAATCACCTGGGACATTACCGGCTGCCCCGCCTACATGCCCCCCGCTACGACAACTGGCTTTCAGTTGAACGGCACGGTCAGCCTGCTGACGGGGAACGGAAGCATTGCCCCCTTCGAGACGGATCCGCCATCATCCACGCTGCAAGTCTGTGTCAGCGGGGGAAGCGAAGTCCCGTACTCGCTTCAGAACTCGAACATTACCCTGGTGTTCGGGGGACCCGCGACCAAACACTTCGGGCCACAGGCTCTCCACGGCGTTGTGAGTAAACCCTTGGCCGAATTCGGAAGGGAACGATGATTCCGTCGATAAATGCCCAACCGGAATGATGGCCGCCACTCTGAGTTATCTTTCTGCCGCGGAACTCTAACGGGCCTGCACTTCCACAGCTTGCCGGAGCTTGTCGTGGGCATGAACCTGGACCGGAATACTCTTCCTGACGTACGCAGCAAGCACGTTCGGATCGGCCCAGTCCAGGTCCCAGCCTTCATCGATAGCCAGCAGCCGGTAACGCCCTGGAATGATGTCGGACAATAAAAAGGTGCCGTCGGAATCGCTTTGGTCGCGCTGGGAGAGAATCTGGTTGTCTTTTGCATCCTCGGGTGCGAGCAGGACCATCACTCCACTCGCCGGACGGCCATCGCGTTCCGCCGCACCTTCGACTTGACCGTACCCGTTGCCGGCTACGATCTCAAGCTTTGGAGCCGCGCCCGCCTTTACTTCTATGTTGCGGCCCTTCACCGGCGTGTCGGCGGAGGTAACGCGGGCAACGTACATATGCGGAATCTGACTGACGACCTGGTATTCACCGGGCGGTATCTGCAAGCTGAACTCCCCGGCATCGTTCACCGGGGCGAAATAGTTCCGCTGCGGATGCGAGGCGGCCAGGAAAAGTCCGGCAAACCGTATCTTGCTATCAAGCGAACTCACCTTGCCTGACACCGTGACTTCGCCCGCACCACCGTCAGCAATTAATTGTGTTGCCCCATCCGCGACGTCTGCCGTGAAATGGGTAGACTGCGGTGGAGTCGGCCCCTCAGAGCGGGTCACCGTCACCTCATATTGCCCCGGAAGCACGCCGCTGATTTCAACGCCACCTTCACTGTTCGGCTCGATGCTCATGGGTATCTGCTCCAGCTGCCCAAAGACGTTCTGAGCCATGGAAACGCCGATGCCCCCGTCCCGGCTGCTGGCAAGTTGTAGTTGAAGGCGCATGGCGTGCTGCGCGTTGAGTGTCATGTTGGCCTCGATCCGCTCGCCCCCTCTGATGGGAACCGGGATCGCATCGTCGGAGTCGATCGCGTTGGGATAAAAGGTAGTGGGGTATGCGACATCGAGAGCCGAGTTCACCGCGCTTGGCTGAGGGCTATGGAACTGCACCGGCGATCGCATTCGATTGGCAGACCCGGCGTACCAGGGCTGAGCCGATGCACTGAGAAAGTAATTGCCCTGGCGGGATGTTCGCTCATCCGGTTGAGGGTGGTCATGCGCGCCAACCTGATACGCTAAGCAGGGTAGCACTAGTTTCCAACCACAGTCGATTAAACCCGCATAAACAGATGGTCGCATGAAGTCATTTCATCCGCTCTGCACGACAGGCCAGACGGGCAAAGCTTCTTTGCAGTCGGGCGGGAGCTTCTTGCCACTGCCTAGTTCTTAAAATGAAAAGAAATGCCCGCTGCGAGGCGCAGATCATGTTGGGTACTGTTGCCGGCGTTGGGCAAGGTTGAGCGGACGTAGTCAGCTTCGAAAAGACGAATGCCGATGCCTTTTCGAAGAGGCAAATCCGCGCCGCCTCCCAGCTGGAACACCAAGGAGCTTGCGGCGCCTGCAACACCAGCCGAAGTCGGAACCACTGTGTTGAAGCTGTGAACGCCCCCGATCAGCCCTTCTCCAAAAATGCGACCTCCGCCAGATTGGCCAAAGTCGTGGCCAAACCAACTTTTGAATGCAAAGGTATAGCGGGGTCCCATCATGAAAGAGACCTTGTCCAGGTCCACTCCAGGCGCGATGTTAGAAGCGTGACCGCCCGTCAGATTGGCAGCCACTCCCAGGCCGCGATGGAAGGTAATCGCAGCATTCATGCCGCCACCTTCTAGCCAGAAACAGCCGCAATCGATAGAGGCGATCTTGGCCCGCTCCGCCACGTAGGTGATGGCGACATCGATTTCCGTCGGGGTTGGTTTGACGGGGCGTTGCTGCGCCAGCCCCGTCAGGCTGGTCAACGCTCCCAGGCAGAGCACGATATGGCGAAACGTTCCGGGCATAGTCATTCCTTCGGTTACTGAACGATGAGGGCTACAGTGGTCGAGTGCGATATGGAACCCGAGGTCGCGGTGATGACTACGGAATAAGTCTGTTGGGGGTGACCAAAAAATCCGCTGCTGGTCGAGCCGCAACCGCTCACTCCCGCCCCAACCGCGAGCGCTGCCGCAGCCAACAACAACACCGGCAATGTTCGACGCATTCGTTTGCCTGCGCGGCGCAGTCTTCCTGCAAAGGGCAACAACAGAACACTCCAGACAACGAGAGGTATGCGCTGGTTAAGCAGCTTCGCTGTCGACTGTGGCAACTGGATGCTCAAAGTCACATTCGTCAGAGGAGAGCCAGCGGGAATCGTGCTTGGGGTAAGGGTGGCTGTGGCGCCCGGCGGCAGGCCGCTCACGCTCAGGGTCACCGGGTTCGGGAAAGTGGTTCCGCTTAAGGGACCAAAGACCAGTGGGTAGGTGGCTGTTCCGCCGGGAAGCACGGTCTGCGTCGGGGTACCGGCTCCGCTGCCGGGAGGGGACAGGCTGAAGTCCTGAATCACCTCGGTGACAGGGCTGCTGGTAACCGAGGCAAAATTTGCATCCCCGGCGTAGACGGCGGTAATCGTGTGCGTACCCGCTGCGAGGGACGAAGTCGTGAACACGGCCGCCCCTCCAGACAGAGTCACCGCCCCCAATAGCGTAGTGCCGTCGAAGAAGCTCACCGTCCCGGTCGGGGTACCATAGGAAGACGCAACACTCGCCGTAAACGTAACGGCGTTTGTTACCATGGCAGGGTTCGCCGCACTGGTTAGGCCGATCGTGGGCGTTGCCGGCCCGATGGTGAACGGAATCGTGGTTGCCGTGGAAGTGACACTGTAGTTACCGTCTCCGCCATAGGTCACGCTGATCGTATAGCTGCCGTTGGCCAGCGTATTCGGAATGGGAATGGTGGCCGTTGAACTTGTGCTGCCCGCGGTCAAGGCCGGTGCTCCCGAGGCAACACCGGCGCCAGACGAATTGAGAATGCTGTAGCTGATGGTGCCGGTAGGCGCGGCGATCGTAGTGTACGGTCCGGCAACCGTGATGGTAACCGAGCCCGATTGTCCATGGGCCACCACTACCGTTGGACCACTGACCGTAACGGCGGCTTTACTTAGGACCACGGTAACGGTTCCGCTGCTGGCCGCATAGGCCCCGCTAACCCCGGCGTAGTTTGCCGAGAGCGTGTGCATGCCGATGCCGCGCAGCACAACACTGCTCAACGTCGCTGCGCCGGAACTCAGGCTCGCACTGCTTAACGTCGTTGTTGTTGTGCCCAGCGTATCGTTGAATGTTACTGAGCCTGTCGGATGGGTGCCGCTGTGGGCTTGATCGGCCACTGTTGCCGTAATGCCAGCCGCTTGACCGTTCGTCAGAGCGGTTGGAGTTACCGTCACTGTCGTCGAGGTCGCATCGGCCCCGCTAAACGCTGTGCCACTGACAGTGACCTGTTGGGTGCTGCCGGCGACGTTGAGGGTATTGTCGGTCAACGTGATGCCGGCGCTCAGGCTGCCCACCGATTGCGGAGTAAATACCACCGCTACGTCGCATGCCGTGCCTGCCAAGAGAGAAGTCGAGGACGTGCATGGATTCTGGTCGCTGGAATAGTTGGAGAAGTTCGCCGTGTAAGCGGGATTGGTGGAAAAACCCAGAGGCTGATTTCCCAGGTTGGTTACAGTTGCTGTCTTTGCCGCACTGGTTGCCCCTGTCGCGGTGCTTGGAAACGTCAGCGCGCTGCCGGAAACGTTGGAGAACAAGACGCGATTGTTACCCGAGTCCGGAATATACAGGTTCCCAAGCGGATCCACCGTGATTCCAAAGGGGGCGCCCAACGTAGTCGGACTGGGAAGGCTGTTCAATGCCAACACCGAGGCCACGCCTGCCGTGGTGATTTCCACGATGCGGTTGTGGCCTCCATCGGCAATGTAGAGATTGCCCATGCCGTCGGCAGTGACGCCTGCGGGCTGCTGAAGGTAATCCCGGTCGGACTCAGCAGCGAAGCCGCTCCGGCTGCGGTCACTTTAATCACGCGGCTGGGATCGGCGCGGCGTACCCGTCCGGGATATAGATGTTTCCCATCGAGTCGACCGCTACCCCTGTAATTCCCATCTGAACTGGTGGTGTAACTTCCGGTCGCAATCACCGTGCCAATGCCCATGGAAGTCGATCCGGCCACCAAGAGGCACGAGACTTCGACGACACGGCCATTCGTGTAGTCGGAGATATACAGATTGCCTGCACCATCGAAGGCGAGCGCCGTAGGATAGCCCAATGCGGTGGCCAGGCCACTGATGCTCAATACGGATGCGACACCGCCCGGCGTGATCACGATGATGCGGCTATGCAGATGGTCGCTAATGAACAGATTGCCGGCGCCATCGAGAGCGACGCCGGTGACCTCGCTACCGAAGGTGTAACCGCTGGGGGATACCACGGATGCAGTGCCTCCACCAGCGGGAATCTTGACCAGATTGCCTCCGTCGTTGGCGTCATAGATGTTTCCCGCGCCGTCCAGAGCAATTTGGAAGGGAAAATTCAGGGCCACGCGCTCCGTGCTCACCACGGTTCCCGTATTCGGAGCGAACGCCGCTACCGGGGCGTCGCCGAACCCATACAGCGGAACGGTGATGATCGGATGATTGCTCGAGTCATAAAGCACGACAGCGCCGTGTCGCAGACCGGGAGCCGTCGGCAGAAACTGGACCTCGATCGTGCAGCCGAGGTAATCAGTCGTACTGCTGCAATTCGTATTGCCGCCCGTCACCACGGTGAAGTCTTGACCCTGCACGCCGGAGGTGAACACCTGGAACGGCGTCGTCGCACTGAAATTGACCTCTGGGGTAAAGGGCAGCGTCAGAGTCACGCCAGTGGAGGCGCCTAGCTGGACATGACCAAACCCGACTGCCGAACTATTCAACGACGATGCATATTGTGCCGGCGAGTCTGAGGACCAATTGGTGGCTCGATCGACAATCAAGACTCGATCATGGCCGCCAGCGGCGCCGCTATCCGCAACATAAACGGTTCCGAAAACGTCGAGTGCAACGCCGAGGGGGCCGCTGAGTGAAAAATTCTCCATGTAGAGGGAAGAAGAGAGCAGCCAGGTGCCGGAGCCCGATGTGTCTACCTCGGCGATGTTGTTATTGCCTGTGGAGGCAATATAGATGTTCCCCATGCGGTCTACGGCAACGCCGCTCGGCACATACAGCGCGGGGTTCAAGTCGCCGGTGCTGACTACCGTACCGGCTGTACCTCCCGCAGCGAGCTTTACGACACGATTGTTCACCGAGTCGGCGATGTAGAGATTCCCTGCTGTGTCCACCGCCAAGCCCATGGGGTTGTTGAGCGTGGCCGGGCTGGTTAGACCCGAGATTGCCAAGACCGAGGCCGACCCACCGGATGTCACTTCCACAATTTGATTGTTGCCCGTATCCGCAATAAAAATATTTCCTGACTGATCGAGCGCGACGCCCTTCGGAGAACCCAGGATCACAGCGCCCGTACTGATCACGGAGCCGGCTCCGGAGGAAGTTACTCTCACGACGCGGCTGTTGGACGGATCGGCATCCGTAACATAGACATTGCCCGAGCCGTCGATTGCGATTCCCGTCGGAGACACCAATGCCGGGCTCAAACCGCTGATGGCGAGCACCGACGCCGTGCCGTACGCGTTCACTTCCACGATCTGGTGATTACCAGTGTCGGCGACGAAAACATCGCCCGCCGGATCCACAACCATGGCGGAGGGGGAATTGAGAGTGATGCTACCCCCGGTGTTAAGTGTTTGCACCAAACCACCAAACATCCAGCTTTGCAATGCGTGCGCATGTTGCACGATAGAGAGCAGTAGTGACAAAACAAGAGCAGCCTTCCATCGACGAGACCGCCCAGTAAAAATCATGAGAGTACCTCCGTCGGAGACGAGTCAACTTTTAAGGCGGACACAAGAGCTCATTCGCCAGTTCATAGCGGCGTGTATCTTACAGATCTCGAATCGAACCGGAGCAAAAGCATTTCGAGCGCGATCCGCAGATCCCTTCGAAAAGTATTAAGAGTCGATCTTCTATAGACAGGCAATTCGCATCCACTCGAAGGTTCAGCGTCGACAGCAATAAGCTTCGGGAAAAAGTAAGCTGCAAGAGAAGTGTCACGGTCACGAACTCCTCGGCGGGATCATCGGCAATTCCAACGAGAACTTCAAGATTGCCAAATACCAGCGGCTACGGAGCGGGTGGGGAACCAAAGATGACATGGGTGAAGCTGACATCTGCTCGGAACGGCATGCAAGGCTCCTTCGTGGTCCATGAAGCGAACGAGGAATGGCTGAGTTTTTGCGCCGGTTCGGATTTCACAACCCTTTCGAAAAGGAGTACGAGTTCATGGGAATCGGACGGCCACTCCGGCAGTCAGACGAATATTGTTCTGGACGTTGGTGTCCGCGTTGGGCAGTTCTGTGCGCAGCCAGTCGGCCTCGAAAACACGCATCAAAAGCCGATGCTTGAGTGCCAGGTCCATCCCTCCGCCAAGCTGCAGCGCCAAGCCATTTGCACTGCTGGAAGCCGCACCAGCGCCGGGAAAGACACTGTCAAATCCATTGGCCTCTCCCACCAGAGCATGGCCGAAGAAGAAATAGCGGTGACGGGCAGGCGACCAGCGATAGCACGGTCCGAAGGTGGTGGTCACCATATCCAGCCCCACCCCTGCGTTGTTGGCATTCTGCGCGTGGAAGCCGGAGATGTCCGCCTCCGCGCCCAGGCCGTGCCAGACTTGTCCGGCGACCTGGATGCTGCCGCCCTGCATCCAGAACCTGTCGGCGCGCACCACGTTGGACAGGAGAGAGTTATAGAGAACGGCAACTTCGAGTCTGGGCAAGGTCTGGGATTCAGGATCATACTGTTGCCCCCAAAGGTGCCGCCCAAATATCAGGGCAGCGCCCGCAAGGAGTAGCCTTCCGCGAGTCGTACTGCGCATCTCAAGTTCTCCTTGTTACTCGACGTTGAGCGTCAGGTTGGTGGAGCGTATAAGGGGCCCGGACGTCGCAGTCACAGTTACCGTATAGGACGATTGCTGATGGCCGAAGAAGCCGTTGCCCTTAGCGCATCCGCTCAGGGAAATCAGGGCTGCTAAGCCGGTAGCCGTCAGTAACAGCGTGAACAGGAGCCCGCGCAGTCGCTTGCCCGCACTGCGCATCCGGACTGCAAAAGGTAACAGCAGCAGTCCCCATAACATGGGTGGAAGCATCCCTGAGGCCGGATACTCGTTGTTCTTACCCACCGAAGCGGGCGGCAACTGGATGGTCAGCGTGATCGTGGTTAGCGGAGTGTTTGCCGGGAATGTCCACGAGTTGCCGCTGAGCTGAGTCCACGAAGAGGGCGTGATGACTGCCGTAGCGCCTGCCGGCATGCCGGTAACCGTCAATAGAACCGGGGTTGGGAAGCTGACACCGGCTGTAGGCAGGATGTCCAGCGGATAAGTGGCCGACCCTCCGGGCTCTGCTGTTTGGGTAGTGACACTGCTGCCAGACCCGCCTCCCGATCCACCGCCGCCGCCGCCCGATCCGGGAGTCAGGCTGAAGTCGACGATCGATTGCGACAATGCGGCACTGGTGACCGCGACGAAGTTCGTGTCTCCGTTGTACACCGCAGTCATCGAATGGGGGCCATCGCTGAGGGACGGAGTCGCCAGTGTGGCCACGCCCGCGGAGACCATCCCCTGGCCAAGCGCGGTCGTGCCGTCCAGGAAACTTACCGTACCTGTTGGTGTGCCCACCGTCGAGCTCACGCTGGCCGTGAATGTTACTGCCGTCTGCGCAACCGCAGGGTTATTGCTTGAGGACAAACGGACGGCCGGTGTTATCGGCGCGATCGTCATGGTTCCGGTAGCGGAGCCGGCGAAGCCGCTATTGCTGACCGTAGCGACGACCGTATAACTTCCCCCGGCGGTGGGTGCAGTCGCGCTGCCGTTGTAGGTGAAGGTGACGGTCAGTCCGCTGGGTACGGTGGTCGCCGTGGCGGAGAGCGGAAAGCCGGTATACGTCTGGGTCAGATTCCCCAGCGTCACCGTCACTGTACGTTTGGAGATAACCAGTGTTCCGGTGGCCGAACCCTGGTAGTTCGGCTCGTTGATGGTGGCAACGACGATGTAGCTTCCTGGCTCAGTGGGTGGGGTCTCGCTGCCGTTATACGTGAAGCTCACGGTCAGCCCGGCCGGCACAGTGGCCGCTGTGGCCGAGAGCGGCGATCCGGTATACGTCTGAGCCAGATCGCCGAGCGTGATCGTCGCCGTAGCCTTGCCGACGGTGAGCGAGTAGGTTTGCAAGCCGGTCACCGAATCCGCATCGGTGGCGAGCACGGTGATTGAGAATGCGCCGCTCGCAGTGGGCGTGCCGGTGAGTGAACCCGCGTTGCTCAGCGACATACCCGCGGGCAGAGCTCCCGCGCTGATGGTGTATTGATACGGCGCGGTGCCGCCCGTGGCCTGGAAGATAACCGGGCCATAAGCAACTCCGACGGTGGCCGCGGTCAGCGTGGTGCTCGCGGGCAGGGTGAAGGATATGGTAGTGGTTCCGATTCCAGTTCCGCTGAGGGAGATCGGTTGTGTTGCCGCGGAAACATTGAGGTTGTTGTCGGTTAACAACAGAGTCCCTGGAATCGAACCCGTCGACGCCGGCGTAAAGTCCAGGACATAGGAGCAGGACACGTTGACGGCCAGGCTACCACCTCCATTCTCTGCGCAGGATGTCGACGCATCGAAGGCATAGCTGGCGCTGCCGGTAGAGAACGCCGCCGATGCAATGCTCAGATTCGAGTTGCCATAGTTGAGCACGGAGAAGGACAAGGGATTGTCGGTCGTATCCGCCGCGCCATGCGCGGTTGCCGTGGGGAAGACGATGGCAGGCAGCACATTCCGGTTCTGCTTATAGAGTGCGCCGCTGCCATCTCCACTGTTCCAATTCAGGTAGAGATTGCCGGCCCCATCCAGTGCCATGGGCGCTCCACCGCCATAGGGGGTGGTAAACAGCTGCGTCCGCGCGGCGTAGGTTCCGCTGCTCAGTACGTATTCATAAACGGGGGTCGAGGTTCCGGTATTGTTGGAATCCGCTACGTAGATGTTGCCGTTGGTATCGATGGCGATCCCGTAGGGGGAATACAACGTGCTGTCGACGGTGACAAAGGATGCGCTGTAACTCCCGCTGACAAAGGGAATCTTCATCAGCTCGGCGGCGGAGCCTGAAGTTGCGGCGAGAAAGAAGACATTCTCCGCGCTGTCGACAGCGATCCCGTGCGGGAGTACGCTGCCGCCGAGAGCGGCGGCGTCGGCTAGTGTGGTCTGCGAACCGTACCCGTTGTTCCCCGACGAGCCGGTCCAGGGTAGTTCGCCGATAAGCTGTGCGGTCCCGTCGGCAAAGAATAGGTTCCCAACTCCGTCCACGGTGATGCCGGTGGGGAGGATCAAGCCGGAACCGAGCGAAATGCCCGCGCCATAGCCGGTTCCGTTCCAGGGAAACTTGAGAATACTGCCCGTGGACGATACGTAATTGGTTAAGCCGACATAGAGATTGCCCGCCCCGTCCTCGGCCATTGCCCCGGATGCAAAGTTGGACGCGCCGGGAAGATAGAGGCTGGCGGGGGATAGCGCGGCCCCGTAGGAACTCCCCTGCCAGGGCAGCTCGATCACGGCGCCGGTGTAGTTGTTGGAGTTACCATCCACGAAGAACAAATTGGATTGCGAGTCGACCGCCAGGCCCTCCGGCCAGTAGGTGAACGTGTCCGGCGTGAGCATGGTTTGTGTGCCGGGAGGAAATAGAACCTGTGCCCCGGTTCCGGTACCGGTCAAATAAGCGGTGGCCAGCACGTTGCCCGAGGCGTCCTCCAGCAGAACGGCGCCGTAGCGCAGCCCCGGATGCAGGGGCGCGAAGGTCACGGCTATCGTGCACGTGTTGCCAATGCTGTAGGCGTAGGTGGTCCCGTTGGTGTCGCAGGTACCGGTGCCGGCGTCGGTGAAGTCGAGTCCGGTAGCTCCCTGGGTAACTACCAGCGGCGTTCCGATAGAGCCGGCTCCGGTGAAGGTAAATGTGACATTCTGAATGGTGGAACTGCCCACCGGCTCGTTCCCAATGTTGACCGGAGCCGGATTGGCGGCGGTGGCGGCGGTCGAGTTGACGGTGAGGATAACGCTGGCCGTGGCCGTCCCCGGATAGGAGTCCTGGTCGGCGGGGGTAAACGTAACCCAAATGGTGTTCGAGCCGGCCGGGAGCACCGTACCGTTGGTGACGACGGTCCCTGAGGTTGAGTTCAAAGTGTAGACGTAGGCACCCTCGGTGTTGCCCACCGCATCGAGCTGAGTCCCGCTGAGCGGAGTGCCCGCGGTGATGGCCGCCGGCGTCGCCCAGGTAACGGCGGCGTGACGGTCCAATGTGATGGTGAGCGGACTGGTAACGTTCGAGGAGAAGTTCGGGCTGGAGGCCGTAGCGGAAACAGAACCAGTAACGGACGCGTTGCTCCCCGCAGCGCTGCCCGATACGGTCACTGTGATGGTTACCGCATCGTCCGCGCTGGCCGCGATGCCGCTGGCATTGGTGCAGGTCAGCGTGCCCACCGTGCAAACCCAGTTGCCGCTGCTCGAGTCCGCCATGGCGGTGGCCGTGAGCCCCGCCGGAAGGGTCACGCTGAGCGTGAGGTTGTTAGGTAGCGCGACGGTAGAGCTGGTGTTGGTCACGTCCACCGTGATGGTGTCGTCGGTATCGCCTTCGTTGAAGATGGAATTACCTGGATTGGTCGTGATTGCGATCGACGCCGTGGGCAGAACCACCGGGGTCACGGCGGCCGACAGATCGAAGATGGCAAATTCCAGCATTTTCTCCTGTGGCACCTGGCTGGCGCCGCTCAGCGTGGGGCACTCGGCGGGGAAAATGGGGCTGCCCGATTCGGAAACGTTCTCTACGTGATACTCGTTGTAGAGCACGCGCCCGAACTGGTTGGCTGCGCTTGCGCCCCATGGAGTGTTAAAGCTGAACTGCATGATCGGGCTGCCGCCGTTGTAGGCCACGTTGTAGGTCTGGCTAGCCTGCGGGGGGAAGGTGAGCCACGATTGTGCCGGCGCGTTGATTGTATCTACATTGAAGCGCAGCGTGCTGATCTCCACTTCGTTTTCGGTGCCGGTATTATTCCCGCTGGCTCCATAGGAATAGCCGTTCTCATAGAGCCACGAGGCGAGTGTGTTGCCATCGCTGAAGCTGGTGTTGATTTGGGCGTAGCCGGGGTCGGGCGTGACCGAATTGGCCGCACTCCCCCAGGTCATGGGCGACGAGCCTCCCGCACTGTAAAAGTAGTAGCCATTGGTTCCCGTGTTGGTGGTATCGAGCCAGGCATCGCTGTTGTGCGTGGTAAACACCCGGCCGCCGAGGCTCGTGTAGTTGATGAGGTAAGGGATCGTGGTGGAGCTCGCTCCCGTGGTTCCACCACCCTCGCAGGGGAACATCACCATGTCGTAGCTGTTCAGTTTGGCTTGAGTCTGCAACGAGGTGTAGGACGGCGTGTTCGAGCTCATCTCGGCGCCGTTACCCTTATAGAGATGAATGCGCCCGCCGAGGGAGGGGCCGCTCGAGACCGAATCGTCGGTGAACTCCGTGGAGGCCACGCCGATATCGCGAAACACGCACTCCAGCGCGTCGGCGCTGCCGGTCTGAATGGCGATCAGCGGGATGTTGGCGGTCGCCGAGTGCGCGGTGGGCATGTTCAGCTGCAAGCCGGAGATAGGACTGGAAAGCGTGCCAGAACTCGGCTCGGTAAACTCGTTGAGCCACTTGCCGGACTGAATCACCAGCGTGTAGGAGTTGCCCTCTGGCACGCCGCTCAGCGTAAAGGTGCCATCGACGGCGGTGGTTGTATAGGCGTAGACGCCGGTGCCGGAAGTGACCACCGTCGGCGTGATGTTCGCCGACGTGATGCATCCCTCAGCGGCTGTTACCGACTGCGAGGTACAGGTGGCTCCCGAGGCGGGTAGCGTCACCGAACCGTTGGTTACATAAACCAGCACGTTGGGCAGGGGCACCGTTCCGTTTGGCATGTATACCGTGCCACTTATCGTCGTTGTGCTCTGGGCAAACCCCATGCTGCTCAACCAGGCCCAAAGAAGAAACAGCCCTGCGACCTGCTTTGAGGTCGATTGACTCTGGTTGTACGCGGAGCCGAAAAGTGAGCGGATCGAACGGCTGGATGCGTTCATGCGACGGGATGCCCCTCCCCGCGCCATCTACAATCTTCGTCCTGTTCAGCCGCGCAACAGAGCGATACGAACAGGCACCGGAAGAATAGAAGAACCGGCGCGGCCTTTCTCGCTCTGAGGGGGACTGTTCGGCAAAGCGGAGACAGTCGCGTCAACAGAGGTAGTATCGGAGATACGGCCGTCGTGGTCCGTTACTGTGTTTGAAAAAATGGAAGGGACAGTCCAAAACGGGAACGATGGAACCAAAGTGGGAAGATTGGCGAGGCCCGGACTATGTCGCGCTGTCAGACCGCGCATATTGCCTATACATCAAAAAATGCAATGCCCATCTGTGACCTTTCTGGAACTGCACGGCAGGCTTCGGGGAAGGGAAGATGTGAGAAAATTGATTGCTTGCTCTCTTCGTGATGATTGTTACCTATGCTTTGCGGATAGCGTCAGACCCCTTTGGGAAGCCTCTTCGAAAGCTCGCCACCCGTGGTGGTGACCGTAGGCGATGGAAGGAGTTTTGAGCGCCAGTACTACGAGAAGGTGGCTGGGTGTTAAGATGTTGGCCATCGAGGATGCCAAACCGGAAACTCGGTTGAGACCGAATGCGGTAATGGCTGTTCCAAACTTATGCCCGCGCATGATCACGACCATCATCATGACCACCAGGTCGTTCCCTCAGACCCGGCGCTGCGAACCAAGGCACTGGAATCGTTGCTGGTAGAAAAAGGTCTGGTGGATCGGGCCGCATTGGACGCGTTGGTAGACGCTTACGAAAACAAGATTGGACCACGCAACGGTGCTCGCGTGGTGGCGCGCGCTTGGGTGGATCCGGCCTATAAGGAACGCCTGCTCGACAATGCCTCAGCGGCAATCGCCGAATTGGGCTACGGAGGGGCGCAGGGCGAACACATGGTAGTGCTCGAAAACAGCCCCAGCGTGCATAACCTGGTGGTGTGCACGCTTTGCTCCTGTTATCCCTGGCCAATCCTCGGTTTGCCACCCGTCTGGTACAAATCGGCGCCCTATCGATCTCGCTCCGTGATCGATCCACGCGGCGTTTTGCGCGAATTTGGCCTGGAGCTACCCCAGGACGTAGAGGTTCGGGTCTCCGACAGTACCGCGGAAGTCCGCTACCTCGTCTTGCCGGAAAGACCGGCTGGCACGGAAAAAATGACCGAAGAGGAACTTGCGGCTCTGGTCACACGGGATGCCATGATCGGGGTCGCGAAGATCGCACCGCCTACAGCAGGCCGGGCATGAACGGAATCCACGACATGGGCGGCATGCAGGATATGGGTCCGATCCAGAGAGAAGAGAACGAACCTGTATTTCACCAGCCCTGGGAAAGCCGTGTGTTTGCCATGAACCGCGCGCTTGCTGCTTGGGGCAAGTGGAATATCGACGCGGGCCGTTACGCTATCGAGCTGCTTCCTCCCGCTGATTATCTGCGCATGAGCTATTACGAGAAATGGCTAACCCGAAATCTGGAGTTGTTGGTGAAGTCCGGCTTGGTGACGCGGCAGGAGATGGAAACCGGCGAGCCCGCGCCCGGATCGCAGAAGGCAACTCCGCCTCTTCCCGCCACCGCTGTATCTGCCGTGGCCGGGCTCCGCGGCAATTTTATGCGGCCCGGCGCGGAGGCCAAGGCTCGCTTCGAAGTCGGACAGCAGGTCCGCGCCCGGAATATGAACCCGGTGGGTCACACTCGACTGCCCCGATATTCGAGAGGCAAAAAAGGCTCTATCGTCCGCCATCATGGCATCTTCGTATTCCCCGATACCAACGCGCATTTTTTGGGCGAACAACCGCAGCACCTGTATTCGGTTCGTTTTACGGCGCGGGAGTTGTGGGGTGAGGACGCCGCGCCGCGCGATTCTGTTTTCATCGATTTGTGGGATAGCTATCTCGATCATGCCTGAATTGCCATCCGATCACGACCGCCTCGCTGCTTTGCCCTCGCTTCCTCGCGACCAGGGCGGTCCTGTCTTTGCTGAGCCCTGGCAAGCCCAGGCCTTTGCCCTGGCCGTGCGCCTTTCCGCTCAAGGCTACTTCACCTGGAAAGAGTGGGCTGCCGTGCTCGCCGATGAACTCAAGTCTGCGGCCGATCGTGGCCACCCCGACGACGGTTCCTCCTACTATGAATACTGGCTCGCTGCGCTCGAACGTCTCGTGACTGCGAAAGGACTCTCCAATCTAAACGAGATGCTTGCTCGCAAAGAAGCCTGGGCAGACGCCTATCGACATACACCGCACGGAAAACCCGTCGAGCTGCCGGGTTAACGCTGACACTTAAATTTAATTGTTTCAGTTGACCAATTTTGGCAGCGTTCTCCGCGGCACGGAGTGTCTTCCTCTTGACAGTCGAAAGGAAGACGATCTATCCTCCTCGTCTAGACCATCAAGAGGAGAAAGATGCGGGCAGCAGATCAAAACTCAGAACTGGCCTCCACGTCTTCAGGCGATCTCGTGCAGGGAACGCTGGAGATGCTCGTTCTCAAGACTCTGGCGCTCGAACCAATGCACGGGTATGGTGTCGCATTGCGGATCGAGCAAATTAGCCGTGGCGTGTTCCGCGTGAACCCGGGATCGCTGCTACCGGCCCTGAGCCGAATGGAACGGGCAGGCCGCATTCGGTCGGAATGGCGCGCTACGGAAAACAATCGCCGTGCCAAGTACTACACCCTGACTGCAAAAGGCAGACGAGCTCTCTCGGAGGAAACCGAACGGTGGGCCAATCAAACCGCTGCCATCGCTCGCATTCTCGAAGCCAAAGCCGGTGCCTGATCCCATGAAGGAGCGCACCATGCATCAGCTCAGGAACTTATCGCAAGGGTTACGGTTACTATTCGACAGGCAGCGCACCGACCGCGAAATCGACGAAGAGATTGACGGCTTTTTTGAAGCCTCTGTAGAACAAAAACTGCGGTCTGGAATGAGTCCGGAGCTGGCCCGCCGGGCCGCTCTGGTTGAACTCGGCAGCCGCCATGCCATCAAGCATCGGGTCTGGTCGTCGCGTTGGGAATCTGCGCTGGACAATCTGCTTCAGGACACACGCGTAAGCCTGCGCGCACTTTGCAAACGGCCGGTCTTCACCGCGGTCGCCCTGCTCTCCCTCGCATTGGGAATCGGCGCCAACACTGCCATCTTCACCCTTATCCAACAACTGCTGCTCCGCGACCTGCCCGTGCCTGCCCCCGAACAACTCGTCACCTTCGGCGATGCGACCAACGCCGGTATTGCGGGCGGCATCGACATCGGGCAGTACGGCATGTTCCCCTGGTACTTTGCCCGGCAGTTGCAGGCGAATCCCGGCCCATTTCAGGGGATTGCTGCGATCGGCAGTTTTTCGCCCAAGGTCTCGGTGCGTACCGCCCAGGAATCGGGATCGCCATCCGAATCCCCCGCACGGCTCGCAACCGCCAGTCTTGTTTCCGGCAACTACTTCAGTGTTCTCGGTGCTCATGTGCTGATGGGCCGCACCATCACACCGGCGGATGATGCAACTCCCGGAACCGGCGCAGTAGCAGTGGCAAGCTTTCATTTCTGGCAGCAGGCTCTTTCCTCCGATCCCGCAATTCTCAATAAGACTGTCACCATCAATGGCACGCCGTTTGAGGTGATCGGCGTCATGCCGCGAGGGTTCGAAGGCCTCAAGCAAGGACTCGAGCTGGCCGACCTGTGGGTGCCAACGACGATGCAGCCGGTCATTCTGCAGCAGCCTTCCATGCTCACCCCGGCGTCGGGCCTCTACTTCATGAACGTCTTTGGACGTCTCACGCCTGAAGCGATGGTCGGCCCCCACGTTCGTGCACGGTCCCAAAACTGGATCAATGAGCAGGTTCACGCTGCGATTCGCGCCAATGCAGGCACCGTACTTGCTCTCGCGCGGCAGCAGGAGATCGAGCACGAAGATGTGCCGCTGATTTCGGCCATACGCGGTGTCTCGTATCTGCAGGATGTGTACAGAGAATCCTTATGGGTTCTCATGGCTGTGGTTGTGCTGGTGCTGTTGATTGCCTGCGCCAATCTCGCGAATTTCCTGTTGGCGAGGGCAGCCACGCGCCAACGGGAGATCGCGACACGCCTGGCGCTTGGATCAAGCCGGTCGCGGATCGCCCGTCAAAGCCTGATCGAAACTCTTTTACTGTCGATGGGCGGTGGCCTTCTGGGCCTCGCCATTGCTTTCGCGGCAACTCGCGTTCTGATTGCATTTGTGAGCCAGGGTAGCGCGTGGATTGCCGTGAGCCCCGCGCCCAATCCTCGTGTGTTACTGTTCACCCTCGGCGTTTCTCTTCTCACGGGAATTCTGTTCGGGTTCGCCCCCGCCATTGCCGCCGCGCGGGTTGCGGCACATGATTCGTTAGGTTCCACCAACCGCGCTTTCGGCGGCCGTTCGTCGCGATGGTGGCCGAAATCTCTGGTCGTTGCCCAGGTCATGTTGTCCCTCCTGCTGCTTGTGGCTGCCGGCCTTTTCCTCCAGACCCTGCGCAACCTGCAGCAGCAGGACTACGGATTTGAGCGCACGTTCCTACTGCTGGCCCAGTTCGATGCGAAGCTTGCCGGTTACACCCCGCTGCAGACTACGGAACTCCACCAGCGTCTGCTCGACCGGCTTTCAGCCATTCCCGGGGTTCAGTCCGCCGCTCTTTCGGCTACGCCGCCGATCAGCTCCGGCAATTGGCGATCCAACATCTCGATTGCCGGCTATACGCCCGCCCCCAAAGAAAACATGAACTCCGTCCTCAACCGCGTATCTGGCCGCTACTTTGAGACCGTAGGCATCTCGATTGTCGCAGGACGTCCCATCTCGCCGTCTGACACGGCAACCAGTCTCAAGGTTGCCGTTGTGAACCAGACCTTGGCCCGCCACTTCTTCCCCAGGGGCAACGCGCTTGGTCACTCTCTGGACATTGGTATCGATTCAGTAAAAGGGCCCTGGCAGATTGTGGGCATCGCACGGGACACGAGAGCAGGCAATCCACGGAGTCCGGATACAGCGATGATGACGTATGTTCCGCTGACTCAAATCGAGCCCTATGCTCCCGCTGCTGCGGGCGCAGGCTCCAGCGCTCGAGAAGAGAATCAGGATCGCTTTGCTGGATACATTCTGTTGCGCACCAGTGGCGACCCTTCTGCCAGGATGGCTGACCTCCGCGCCGCTGTGGCGTCTGTCGATCCGAACCTGCCCCTCCTGACCGTGAGCACGATTCGTGAGGAAGTCTCGCGCATGATGGGGAACGACCAACTGAGCGCTTCGCTGACCGGCATTTTCGCCCTTCTCGCGCTGCTGCTTGCGGCCATCGGACTCTACGGCGTCATGAGTTACAACGTCGCACGGCGGACGAATGAGATTGGCGTCCGACTTGCACTGGGCGCACAAAGAGAGAACGTGCTTTGGATCATTCTGCGCGAGGCGTTGCTTTTGTTGTCCGCCGGGGTGGTGCTGGGGTTGCCGCTCAGCCTGGCCGCCGCCAGGTTTCTCCGCCAGCAGCTTTTCGGCCTCAAAGCGGACGATCCTTTGACTTACGCCGGCGCCCTCTTCGTGGTCGGCAGTGTGGTCATACTGTCCACCTGGCTGCCCGCCCGCCGCGCGGCGGCGATCAATCCGGTGGACGCCCTTCGATACGAATAGCATCCTACTGCAAGACCATAGGGCTATACTGGCTTCCTACACCCACGAGGAAGTATGGCTACGAGACGACAGGACCCGCCGAGGTTACCGTCATCGCCGTCGATGCCAGAAGCCGGGCAGGATATGTCGCTCTGCAACTGGATGTTTCGGCACGTACCGTAAAGCGCGACTGGACGGTGGCCCGTGCATGGCTGCGCCAGGAATTGTCACCGAATCGAACATGACTCCTGAACTCTGGCAGCGTCTGAAGCCGTTGTTCCATGCCGCTCGGGAAGAGAGCAAACAGGACCGCGCTGCATTCATCGAGGCTGCTTGTGGCGACGATCTCGAACTCAAGATGCACCTCAAACGGCTTCTCGATGCCGATCAGCAAAGCGCCGATTCGCTAGACGCCCCGTTCGCCCACATCGACAATTTCCTGGATGACAACGGCGCTCCACTTCAGGCGGGAAAGCTTGCCCTCGGCGGGGCTGGCATTCGCCCCATGATCGGCCAAACTATCTCGCACTATCGCATCCTGGAAACGTTGGGTGGCGGCGGCATGGGTATTGTCTACAAGGCCCAGGATTCTTCCCTCGGCCGGTTTGTCGCCCTCAAATTTCTTCCCGACCACCTGGCCCAGGTTCCACAGGCTCTGGAACGATTTCGCAGAGAGGCGCGCGCGGCGTCTGCGCTCAACCATCCTCACATTTGCACGATCTATGAGATTGGCGAGCAGAACGGTCAAACGTTCATTGCCATGGAATTCATGGAAGGCGCCACGCTGAAACACCGCATTGCCGCCAAGCCGCTGCCGCTCGACGACGTGCTTGAATGGGGGTCCGAGATTGCGGATGCACTCTGTGCCGCCCACAGTAAGGGGATCGTTCACCGCGACATTAAGCCTGCGAACATCTTTGTGACCGACCGCGGCCACGTCAAGGTTTTAGATTTTGGTCTGGCGAAGTTGATGCCCTCCGGGGCGGCAAGTCTTTCGCCGATGCCGACAGCCGTCGAATCAAGAACGGCTCACGCAACCGGGCGCGCCGATGGGCACCGTCGTCTACATGTCGCCCGAACAGGTACGCTGCGAAGAGATGGATGCCCGCGCGGACCTGTTTTCCTTTGGAGTCGTGCTCTATGAGATGGTCACGGGGTTCGTCCCCTTCCGCGGCGAGAGCATAGGCGTGGTTGCGGAAGCAATTTTGAATCGCACACCGGTCGCGCCCGTGCGGCTGAATCCCGGAACTCCGCCCAGGCTGGAAGACATCATTCACAAGGCTCTGGAGAAAGATCGCGAGCTGCGCTATCAAAGTGCGGCCGAAATGCGTTCTGATCTGAAGCGTCTCAGGCGCGATAGGGACTCGGGACGTTCGGCCGCTATGAGCGTTGAGGTGACTGCGGCGGCCACCGGATCCGGTACGGCGTGGGCCGAAGTGGCGACTCCAAAGACCGTGGCCGGCGAAAGGCGCACGTGGATCGCCGCCGGGGCAGTGGTCCTGCTGTCTGGAAGGCCGCATCCAGCTGCTCTCTCTCCGGGGCGATCCGGAACGCGATTTCATCGTCAAGGCATGGGCTGGATTCAATTCCGTGGACTGGGCTGCGGATGGTGCGTCGCTCTTGGTTTCGAGTCAGTAACCCACCAGTTCGACCCTGCTCAGCGTGGACCTGGACGGTAACGCCACGCCCCTTTGGGACCAGCGCGGAGCCTGGCGAACCTGGGCGATTGCCGCGCCGAATGGCCGCGAACTCGCCATCGCCGGCATGACAAGCGGCACCAACGTGTGGATGATCGAAAATTTTTGACGCGGCGCGAATCGGCGCTCCCTACGTGAGCCCCAGGCGAACCAGCAGTTCCTCAACGGCACGGTTTGCTTCATCCATCGCCTGGTTTGTAAAGGCTGCGGCGCCTGCGTCTGAGTTGGCGATCGAGATCAGCCCGAAGCGATGCCGTCCGAGTATGTGCGGCCGCTCTTCCAGCGGCACCTCTGGATCTCCCAGCGAGTCGTAGGTGTATGCATAGCCGTAGGGCCAGCGGTTCACCGTGATGGCGAGGATATCCTCAGCAGGTTCAAAGTCTGTACCCGTCAGCATGCGGGACAGTTGCTGGCGCACGTCCAGCTCGAACTTCTCGAAGCTTGCATTCAGCAGCCACTGTTGGCCTATGCGGTTTTGCTCCTTGCGCGGCAAACCAGGCTTATTGGGATTCGCCACCATGTGCACCAGGATCGGCTCCTCCGGCGTACCAACCCCCGAGTAACCGCCCACCGTGGTACCAGGGTCAAGCTGCGCATGCGGATAGAACATGCCCGGCGAACTGAAACGAGAGACACCCAGCTTCATAAACGGGGTCCACCGCTTGAGCAGGACATTGGTGTAGACCATCGGCACTTTGGCCGGATAGAAGAGCGCAGCCTTCTGCTTCTCGGGAATCTCGGGTACCAGGTAAGGAATGAGCCGGTTGTAACAGGCAAGGATACAATTATGCGCGCGCACCGCATGCAGCTTTCCGTTCTGCCGATAGGCAATGTCCACCCAGGTTGCGCTTTCAGGGGAACCCTCATGCTTGACCCGGACCACCGGCGAGCTGAGGCGGATGCGCATGGACGACCCATCCACATCGAGCTTGCTGTAATCGAGCTTTGATCCGACGATGGTGTTCATCGTCTGGTCGCCCGGCAACGATGCCGGCACCAGCCGCGAAACCAGCAGGCGCGCCACGGAGGCATTGCCATCAGGAAAATGGAAAAAGAACGAGCCCTCGTTGTAGGTCTCTTCGAGCTTGAGTCCGAGGCCATTGAAACCAATCGACCCGTGCGCCGCCGCTTCCAGCGCGGGCAGCGTGTCTACTCGTTTGTTGTTGCGCTCCCCGTCCCCGAGGAATACCGGAAGAGCGCCCGGGTCCATCTTGGCCACGTGCAGCAGGTAATCCTGGTAGCTCATTTTGGCAAGCTTGGCCTTTTTCTCCTCGACCGTCATACCCGCCATGTAGTCGGGATTCTTACCATGCAGACGCGCCAGGTCGCGCTGTGCCGCCTCAGAGAGCGGGGCCTGGGCAAAAAAGTCTTTCCACGGCGTGCGCCCGAGCCCCGGCACTATGCGGTCTTCCCCGAAATGCTCCTTGTCGAAAAACATGGCCGAGCCCAGGTTGTATTTCGTCTCCAGGTCGTGATTGATGAACTCGGGATAGCGCGACACCTCGATGCCGAGTTCCTTAAGCAATGCCTTGGCGCCATAGCTGTAGGGGTAAGGCGTCGCGACCGCCATGGTGCCCCCGAAGCCGAGATAGGTTTTGCCCGCGTGCTCAAACTGGTTGCGTTTGGCGTGGCCGCCGATATCGTCCTGGTTATCGAGAATGAGGATGCTCTGATCCTCGCCCAATGCCTTGCGGTAAAAGTGCGCTGCAGAAAGACCGGAGATCCCGCCGCCAACGATCACCAGGTCGTACGACTCGGTGATCTCCGCCGCGGGCACAGGAAATGCCTGGTACTTGCCCGTGCGCAGATTTTCAAACTCTGAGAGAGAGGCGGGATAGTTGCCGCGCAGACCGGAGCGCAGGGGCGGATAGTTTTCTGCCGTGAGCCCACTGTCAGCCGGCACCGTACCCGCCGTTGCTTGTGCCATCAACCCATGAGCGGGAACCTGTGTGGAAGCGACCGTGACCGCCATGCCGTTGAGAAAATCACGCCGGGTAATGGGGCGATCCATACCGAGTTTGCGAAAAAGAGCGTCCATGCGGCTCCTCTGGTTCTAAACAACCTGGCCGGCGTTCAACGTTCGCAGCAAAATGCCGCGCTCAGGAGAGCAGTGGCATCGATCGTCGGTCCACTACCTCGGTGACCGCGCGATACGCTTCCCCAATCGCTGCGTCGGTGTGCGGGCTGGCCGCCGCATCGGCATTCGCGATCGTAATCCGACCGAACGGCTGCCGCGCAATCACACAAGGCCGCTCCGGCGATGAGGTGTAAACCCATTCCAAGGGATCGTAAAGGCTGTTGTACGTATAGGAGTAGCCGTGCGGCCAGCGGTTTACCGTGATCGCAATGATATCTTCCGCCGGATCGAAGCCGCCTCCGCCCAGGGTGCGCGCCAGTTGATCGCGGATGTTGCGCTCGAAGGTCTCGATGCTGGTGTTTAGCAGATCATAGCGGCCGGCGCGGTGCTGGTCTTTGCGCGGCAAACCCGGCTTGCAGGGCGTACGCACCAGGTGCAGCACAATTGGCTCCTCCGGCGTTTGCGCGTGGCGCAGATCACCCAGGCTCGCAGCCTCGGTCAGCGCAACACTGGTGTGATACATGGTCGGCGTAGTCACGCTGCGGATGCCAAGCTTTTGAAAAGCCTTCCAGTTCTTCAGCGCAACGCTGGTGTAGACCAGCGGGGCCTTGATGTTGTAGGCCAGCGCCTTCTTTTGTGCCTCGGGCAGTGACGGTATCAGATAGGGGATGAACATGTTCCAGCAGGCCATCACCACCGCGGCGCCCTTCACCTGGCAGGTCTTCCCGCCGTTGACATAGCTCACAACCACGCCGGTGGGGTTCGCCTCCGGACCTTCCTGCGTAACATTCACCACCGTGCTGCTGAGCCGGATGCGCGTACTCTGGCCTGCACGGTCGAGACAGTCATAGCGCACCTTGGCCATCCCTACGTCGTCCATAGTCGTGCCCGGAACGGCATCGGGAATGAGCTTGCGCACCAGGAGGCGCGCAACGGTCGCGTTCCCATCGGGGAAGTGAACCGCGGCGCCGCCTTCTTTCTGCCGCCCATGCTGGCCACCCGGTAAGTCGGCGAGTACGCCATTCGGAGTGGGATCAAGCTTGAGCCCAAGGAAACCGGGCAACCCCATCTCCCAGGCAAAGAGCGCAGGGGTAGCGTCGGTGCCCACGGCGAACACGCCCGCCGGCACATTCTGGAAGAACCAGATCACCTGCTTATCGACCTTGGCGTATTGCAGCAGGTAGTCGTTGTAGCTGATCTTCGCCAGGCGAAGCTTCTTCTCGGCTGAAGGCAGTCCAGGCAGATAATCGGGCTGCTTCGGATCGAACAGGCGCAGCATGTCTTTCTGCGCGGTTTCGGAAAGTGGGGTCTTCGCCAGAAACTGGGGAGAGAAGACACGCCCTATCCCTTCCTCGTAGTCCAGTCCGCCGACAACGAGTTGGTCTTTGCCCCACGTCTCCTTATCGAAAAAATACGAAGGCTTAAGCCCCAATGAGGTGTAGAGGTCATGGTTCTTTGCGTTCTCGGCCTTGTAGTGATCGAGATCGATGCCGATATCCAGCAGCACCTGCATGGCCGCCTGGTTGTAGCGCTGCGGCGATTCAATATTCAGTGTGCCGCCATTGATGGCAAGGGTGCGGCCGTTGTAGACAAACTCATTGCGCTTGGCATGGCCGCCAAAGTCATCGTGGTTATCAAGGATGAGCACCCTGGCCTTGGGGCCCACATCCTTGATGAAGAAATGAGCAGCCGAGAGGCCGCTGATGCCGCCGCCCACCACGATCAGGTCGTAGGGCTCATCAGGCTTCAACGCGCCGTCGAGATTCCACGAGCGCTGGTCGCGCATCTGGTGGGCCGCTTCAAAGGATCCAGGGTGGTCGCCGCGCATGCCTGTGCGCTGCGGAGGGTACGGGTTCTGGGTTGGGGCGGCCTCTTCTGTTTCTGGCGCACCTCCGCCCATCATGCCATGGGCAGACCCGGGGATGAGGGATGCGGCGAGTCCAACGCCAGCGCCATAAATAAAATCGCGCCGGTCGATCTTCCGGTTCATGCCCAACGTGCGGTCGGAAAATTCGGGCTTGTATTCGCCGTCGCTCAATCAGCTCTCCCTTGGCGGACCTACCGCCGTGGTTACACAACACGGTTGATTCGCCGCGCGCAAACTCACCGGCACAGCATCGTTCGGCTCGTTGCCCGCCAGGCAGCAGGACTACCACTACAGCATGAAGGCCGTTCCAACGATCAGAGTGTTTCAGGGATACCGCGTTGAATGAGTCTACACAAGAACATATAGGGTTACAAAAAAATAGTAGACATCGAAAATAAAACGCGTTAGTGTTCGATCATTCCTTCTATCGCTTGCGCCGCGCTAGCGCACCACCAACAGCGCTTCAGACTGAGTTCGGAACCTGCCATCGGAAGCACGTTCCTTCCGTGGCGTGCCTGTAGTTAGTTTGCCGGGTCGATTCTCTCACATGGCAGCCAGGTCGCTGCTTTCGTCGACACCACGACGTGCTTATCCGAGGCCAGGCGTTACCCTGCGCCGCAACAGCAGGGCCCTGCCCACTTAGCTTGCGTTCTTTGGGACGCGTATGCCAATGCATGATTGCGACGCGGTGTCTCGTTTACCACAGCGTCCGTTCGTCCTTTCCTAAGGGGACGGTCCTGTAATCACAGCACCTGGGATGTGCCGGGCCTGCACGACAAACTAACTCATTGCATAAGGGATCTCATGAAGCCATTCACCCGGTTGCTCCTCGTCCTATCCCTGCTAGGATGTCCGACCCTGGCACAGATTGCCACGACCTCACTGCGCGGAACCGTTGTCGACCCGTCCGGCGCTGTGGTGGGCGGAGCCCAGGTTTCTCTTCTCCAGTCTTCGACCGGCTTCCACGCAGAGCACACCACGTCGGCCAACGGTGAGTACTCTTTCGCGCAGATCCCGCCGGGCAGCTACAACCTTACTGTCAGCGCTTCCGGCTTCGCCAATCTAGTGAAACAAGCGGAGCTCCTAGTCAACCAACCGGCGACCATCGACTTCAAGCTGTCGGTGAGCGCGCAGCAGGAAGTGGAAGTAAATGCCACGTCGGAGACGCTCAACACTTCCGACGCCAGCCTGGGCAATGCGTTGAACAGCGCAACGATCGAGGCGCTGCCCAGCGAAGGCCGCAATGTGCCTGACCTGCTGAGCCTGCAGCCCGGGGTCGTGTACCTCGGCCGCCAGCTCAACCAGGATCAGGATAGCCGCAGCGGCGCTGTTGCCGGAGCACGCTCCGACCAGAGTAATGTAACGCTGGACGGCGTCGACAACAACGACCAGACCAAGGGCTACGCTTTTACCGGCATTCTGCGTTCGACGCTTGATTCCGTGGAAGAGTTCCGCGTCACCACGACCAGCTCCAATGCGGACAGTGGCCGCTCCTCGGGCGCGCAGGTCAACGTGGTCACGAAGAGCGGCACGAATTCCTTCCACGGCAGCCTCTACGAATACTTCCGCAACACTTATTTCGCCGCCAACGACTGGTTCAACAAGCAGGCCGAGGTGGCCTCCGGCGCCCCCAACAAGCCGGGAACACTCAACCGCAACACCTACGGAGCGACGGCGGGCGGCCCGATCAAAACCAACAAGCTCTTTTTTTTCATGAACTATGAGGGCCAGCGAACCTCAGAAAACCAGCAGGAGACCATGACGGTGCCCACCGCCAGCATGCGGGCAGGCTTGATTTCCTATGCGAATGCAGCCGGCACCAATACGACGCTGACATCGAGCCAATTCGCCGGCATGGATCCGCATTGCGGGGCCAACGGCACCTGCCCGTGGGGTGCCGGTGTCGATCCCAACGTACTTACAGTGCTCAACCAGTACCCCACAGCCAACGGCTTCAGCACCGGCGACGGCCTGAATTCCGGCTCCTTCACCTTCTCCGCTACCGATCCCGCCACGCTCAACACCTATATCGCCAAGCTTGACTACACACCCAACGACCGGCAGCGCCTTTTCGTGCGCGGGAACCTGCTGGGCGATCGCTCGCTCGGCGTCCCCCAGTTTCCCGGCCAGCCCGCGAGCACGCAAATCGTGAATAACTCCAAAGGCATTGCTGTCGGCCATGTATGGACTATCAGCAACAACCTCATCAATAACTTTCGCTACGGTTACGTTTGGCAGGGGCTTTCCACCATCGGTGCAGGCAATGCATCGTTTGTGAGTTTCTCCGCACTCAGCTCGCCGGTGTCGCAGAACCGCACCAATTTGCAGAACGTGCCTATGCACAACTTCGTCGATGACTTTACCGTCGTCAAGGGGCAGCACACCATTGAGTTTGGCGGCAACTACCGGCTCATCGACAACAACTCCGACTCGAATGGCACGTCGTATGACAGCGCGTCCATGGGCATCGGACTCATGTCTCCCGCGGCGATTGCCAACGCCAGCACGCCCAGCCGCATCGTCGATCTCGATCCCTCTGCCTACGGCTTTCCCGCAGTAGCCGATTCGTTTACCACCAACTACAACAACACAGCAATGGATCTGGCCGGGCTGATCAGTTATGTCACCAACAACTACAACTACAAGGTCTCGGCTGACGGCGCCTCCGCCTCCTCGCAGGCAACCGGCGCCCTGGTCTCGCGCAAGTTCAAGGCCAATGAGGTGGAGTTTTACGTTCAAGATGCCTGGCGCGCTCGGCCCAACCTGACCATTACCTATGGACTGCGCTACACCCTGCTGCAGACCCCCTACGAGGTGAACGGCCAGCAGGTGCAACCCAACATCGACATGCACCAGTGGTTCCTTACGCGCGGCCAGCAGGCAGCGCTGGGCAACAGTGTGCAGCCTAATTTCTCCTTTGCGCCATCCGGCCAGTCACGCGGCGGCAAGCCCTACTGGCCAATGGACAAACTGAACTTCGCGCCACGTCTCGCCATTGCCTATGCGCCAGACGGCGGGTCGGGCTGGCTGGGTAAGCTGATCGGTTCCGCAGGTAAGAGCTCCATCCGCGCCGGCTTCGGCATGTACTACGATCACTTCGGTGAAGGCATCGTGGATTCGTTCAGCCAGTACGGCGCGTTTGGCCTGACCAGTCAGGTCTCCAGCCCGCAGAACGTCTACACAGTGGGTACAGCTCCACGGTTCACAGGACTCAATTCCATTCCTAACGTCGTCACCCCTCCTCCGGCGCAACTGAGCTACCCGGTTACCCCGTCGTCCGATGTGAATGGATCAGGCTTCGCCATCGCTTACGGCATCGACGATCACCTCAAGTCGCCTTACTCTATCGCCATGGATTTCTCCATCCAGCGCGAGCTGCCCAGGGGATTCACCTTCGAGGCGGTCTATGTCGGCCGCCTGGGCCGGCACCTGCTCCAACAGACCGACCTGGCAGCTCCGCTCGACCTGGTCGACAAGGGCTCGGGCATGGACTACTACACCGCTGCCACCCTGCTCGACAAGCAGGTGGATATGGGCGCCACCACGGTGAACCCCATCCCTTACTGGGAGAACATGTTTCCGGCGGCGGCCCAGGACGGCGCCACCGCGACCCAGAACATCTACACCTACATCTTCCAGAGCCAGCGTGGGAATGAGGTCGTGGTTCCTTTCCTGCTCGACGTTATCTGCTCGGTGCCCGGCCTAGCGAATCCCTGCGGGACGCAGACACAGCGCTTCTGGCCTTATCAGTATTCGTCTCTCTATGCCTGGACCAGCAACGGCACCAGCAACTACAACGCCGGTCAGTTCATGCTACGGCATGCACTCAGCCACGGGCTGCAGATGGATTTCAGCTACACGTTCTCCAAGTCGATGGATCTCGGTTCCGACGCGGAACGGACCACCTCCGCGAACTACAGCAGCACCTTCAGCGAGATCATCGATCCCTGGAATCCGCAGAAAAACTACGGCCCATCGGATTTCGACGTGCGTCACCTCATCACCTCCAACTGGACTTATCTGTTGCCCTTTGGACGCGGTAGCTATTTCGGTAGCGGTTCGGGCCGAGTGGTGGATGCCTTGATCGGCGGCTGGCAACTCTCCGGCCTGGCGCGCTGGACCAGCGGTCTTCCCTTCAGTATTCAGGATGGGGTAGGGTGGACCACCAACTGGGATTTCCGCAGCAACATGGTGCAGACGGGACCTATCAAAATGCACCGGCACCTCAACGCGAACGGCGCGCCGACCGCCTTTGCCGATCCGGCCGCTCTGCAAAATGCCATCGCCACCGGCTACCCCTGGCGCCAACCTTATGCAGGAGAAGCCGGCACCCGCAACAACTTCCGCGGCGACGGTTTCTTCGGCATCGACAGCTCGATCGCCAAGACCTGGCATCTTTGGAGAGAGAATCAGTTGCGTTTTGCCTGGGATGTCTTCAACACGACGAATTCGGTGCGGTTCGATACCAATCCCAACAACTCGCTCGATGTGCTGTCGACCGATGCCACCATGGGCGTCTACAGCCGCACACTCACAGCGCCTCGTGTACAGCAGTTCTCGCTGCGTTACGCGTTCTAGAAGCGCTTCGGCAACCGGATGTTACCATCACCGCGGACGCGAAGGACGGCGATGAATCAAACACAGCGCGCGACACGCAAGGTAACCATGTCGCAGAAACCCCGCATCACCGCAGCCATCCTGCTATGCGCCGCTACGGCCTTTTGCAGGGCCGCTGCCCCCCCTGCGGATACGCTGCTGCTGCATGGCCACATCTATACCGCCAATCCGCAGCAGCGCTGGGTAGAAGCACTGGCCATTCGCGGTGACACCATTGTTGCCGTCGGCACCACGGCCGAGGTGGCGAAGCTGCGTGCGCCCTCAACCAGGATCATCGACCTCGCAGGCCGCATGGTGATGCCCGGCATTATCGACGACCATACGCATTTTATCTGGGGTTCGGCCGGCCTGGTTGGGGTGCAGCTCGCAGGGGCGCGGACCGTCGACGAAGTGAAACAGCGATTAAGCGCATATGCCAGGTCCCATCCCAACGACACATTTGTCTATGGCGCCGGATGGGAGTACGGATTCTTCCCACCGACGGGTCTTCCGACGAAAGAGCTCCTCGACCAGTACTATCCCAACCGGCCGGTCGAAATCATGTCGGGCGATGGCCACAGCCTGTGGGTCAACACGAAAGCCCTGACCATGGCCGGGATTACGCGCAACACGCCGGACCCGAGCGGTGATTCGCACGGCATCATCATTCACGATGCGAAGGGGGAGCCCACCGGCGTACTGGAAGAAGCTGCCAAGCAGCTCATCATGGCGCGGCTGCCCTTCAGTCACGAGCAGAAGGTCACCTTTCTGAAAGTGGGCATGCGCGAGGCCAACAACCACGGTGTGACCAGCGTGGTCAATGCCACGGGCGACATTGCTGAAATGGAACTCTATCAGGAACTGCACCGGCAAAACGCCCTGACCGTGCGCATGACGACGGCTTTCGGCGTGGATGTGGGAGTGAAGCACACCCTGTCGCCGCAGGAATTGGCAGACTTCGAGGAGGCGCGTAAGCGCTTTACCGGAGACTGGGTGCGTGCCGGCGTGATCAAGTTCTTTTCCGACGGCGTCATCGAGACCCACACCGCGGCCATGCTGCAGCCCTACGCCAATAAGCCGGGTGATAGCGGCACAACGCTCTATACTCCGGAGCAATTCCGCAAATACTTTCTGGAACTCGACAAGCGCGGATTCCAGGTCATGACCCACTCCATCGGCGACGGCGCGGTGCGCACGGTGCTCGATGCGTATCAGTATGTCGAGAAGATCGATGGTCCGCGCGACCGCCGGTGGAGGGTGGAGCATATCGAAACCATCAATCCCAGCGACGTTCCCCGGTTTGCCCAGCAGCATGTGATCGCCAGCATTCAGCCCTGGTGCTGTCCCCATGAAGACAGGCCCTGGGCCGACAACGTGGGACCGCATATCGCAAATACCGAAGGCCTGCGCTGGCATGACATCGAAGCGGCGAAAGCAGTCGTAGCCCTCGGCAGCGACTGGCCGGTGACACCGATCAATCCCTTTCCCACGATGGAGCTCTCCATTACGCGCCAGGGGGGTAGGGGCAGCTCGCATCCACCATTCCAGCTCGATCAGGCCTTTACCCTGGAGCAGGTCCTGGATGGCTACACCCGTAATAGCGCCTATGCTGAGTTCATGGAGAATCGGCTGGGAACGCTCGAGCCGGGCAAGCTGGCCGACCTGATCGTCCTTTCCCAGGATCTGTCGAAAATACCTCCCTCGTCGATCGGACAGACCAAGGTCCTGCTCACCCTCGTAGGCGGGAAAGAAGTCTGGCGAAGAGAATGACAAAGCCTGCCCGCGGGAGGAAAGGCCATCGAGGATCCGAAATCTGCGAGACGTTCTGAAGTTGCAGGGGCCAAAACAGCCGGGATCACAGAAAGAGGAATAACGTGCATGACCGCAGAGATTTTCTTAAGCGGGCCAGCGCCGGTTTTGCCGGCTTGGCTGTGGCGCCGGCGCACGCGGCCAACGCTGCTGCACCAATCGGGCCGGCGACGGCAGATCTCGTCGTGTTTAACGCCAAAGTTTATACGGTGAATGCGAATCAGCCAAAGGCGGAAGCCTTCGCGGTCAAGAACGGCCGCTTCACGGCAGTTGGCGGCAACGAAGATATCAAGGGCCTCATAGGCAAGGGCACCGAGAGCTTCGACGCCAGGCAGATGACAATCGTGCCCGGATTCATAGATTGCCACAATCACGCGCCGGGGGAAACGCTCGTATACGAGGTGCTGGTTGGCAACCCATTCGTGGTTGAGTTTGTCAGCATTGACAGTATCGTTGGCAAACTGCGGGCGCGGGCGCAGCAGACGCCGCCGGGCAACTGGGTCGAAGGTTTCTTCTACGACGATACCAAGGTGAAGGACAAACGGCCACTCAACATCCAGGATCTGGACCAGGTATCACAGTTGCATCCAGTCGCCGTGCATCATCGCGGCGGCCATACCATGTACTGCAACGGCAAGGCTTTCGAGCTGGCGAAGGTGACGAAGAGCACGCCCGATCCTGCGGGAGGAACATTTGACAGGGATGCGAGTGGGAGCCTCAATGGCCGTGTGACCGATCGCGCGATGGCCGTGTTTCAGAACGCCGGCACGCGGCCTGTCTTCAGTGAAGCGGAGAGCCTTGATCGGGAATGTAACGGTATCGCGCACATTTCGAAGCAATTTGCACGCTACGGCCTCACCAGCGTGCATCATAATTGTGGTGATCTGTTCGCGTTGCACAAGGTAAGAGCGGGCGGAGACCTCAAGCACCGCGTGAGCTATGAAGCAGAGGGCAAGGTTCTGGAGGCGATGATCGATAGCGGAATCACGACCGGTTTCGGCGATGAGTGGATTCGCTTCAGCGCGACGGCTGAACACACGGTCGATGGATCATTCTCTGAGCGCACGATGGCGATTAGCCGCCCCTATGCCGGGATTAGTCCTCCGTACCATGGGAATCTCACGGAAAGCCAGGAGGTTCTGAATGCATGGGTCGAGCGGGTCCATCGAGCGGGCATCCAGGTAAACTGCCACGCCAACGGCGATGTGGGCATTGACCGTGTGCTGACGGCGTACGAGCGCGCGCAGAAGATATTTCCCCGGGCCGACGCACGTCCCAAGATCACCCACTGCACGTTGATCAACGATGATCTGGTGCGTCGCATCAAGGCGCTGGGCGTGACGCCGGCGCTGTTTACCACCTACGCCTATTACAATTCCGACAAGTTTCATTTCTATGGAGAAAACTTCATGGAACGCGCGATGGCATTCCGAACTCTCCTCGATGCCGGCATACCCGCGGCGGCGGGCTCTGACTTCAGCCCAGGACCATTCGATCCGCGCATGGGCATTCAGGGAATGGTGACACGCCGTGGATGGAACGGCGAGACCTGGGGTGCAAACCAGCGCATTACTGTAGATGAGGCGTTGCGCGTCAATACGCTACACGGCGCCTACAACTCGTTTGAAGAAACCATCAAAGGGTCAATTGCTACCGCGAAGGTCGCCGACTTTGTTGTTCTGACGGAGGATCTGCATACCGTCGACCAGGAAAAGATCAAGGACATTGAGGTCTTCCGCACGGTAGTGGGCGGATCCATCACGTATCAGGCTTAGGGTGAACAGGCCTTAGAATGTGGGTGGAGTGTTCACCCAGAGCAAAATGGCTTCGTGAGCGAAGGGGTTGTTCCAACGATGCGTCTGCGAACTAGAGAAATAGAGGCAATCGCCGGGCCGTAACCGGTAGTACTCCACTTCATCCAGCCATATTTCACAGGAGCCACGAATGACGTAGATGAATTCTTCTCCGTCGTGATAGTAAGATTCGCCGCTCGATGTACCCGGGGCCAGGCGGAACAGATGTGGCTCCATGGCTGTACTCCCGTGCGCCAGCAGCTCGATGCAGATGCCCGGTTCATTCGACAGTTTCTTCCGTTCTGTTGGGCGGACCAGCTTGCGCGGCTTGGTGGAACTACCGAAGAAGGCAAGCACCGTCGTTTCATAGAACACCGCCAGCTTCTGCAGCGTAGAGATAGAAGCGTGCACTTGTCCTCGTTCGAGGCAGCTTAGAAAGCCGGCGGATACTTCTGTGGCTGCCGCCGCCTGTGCGAGTGTGAGCCTGCGGCTGCGCCTCAGCTGGCGCAACCTTTGTCCAATCGACACCTCCTGCGCTTTGGCGCTTTGCTTCGCAGCAGCAGGCTTTTCCAGAGGACCAAGCGACTGCCGGATGGCGCCGATATTCAAACCGCTTTTGACGCGAAGACTTTGAATCCGCTTCAGCTGCTCAACCTGCCGGGCAGAATAGACGCGATAGCCACCCCTTGTGCGCGAGGGAGCGGTAAGGCCCAAATTCTCCCATTGACGGAGTGTGGAGGCACTCACGTTTAGCAGCGAAGAGACCTCTGAAATCCTGAATTGGACCCCATCGTCATGGTAAGCACTCTCGATATCAGATCGTTTGCTTTTAGCCATCCCTCATTGTCCTGGGAGCTCAGCATATTGCGAACCGGAAGCGGTTCGGTAGACCGGGTTGGGAACAGAAGGTCTGGCAAGCAGTGAACTCTGGCTCTCGTGGCAAGTTTCGCATCCCGTAGGAGCTTCCTTCTTTCGATGGCAGGCAACGCAACCGGCCATCGTGGTGACGTTCGTCGTCCGGTTCATCACTTCCATCTGCGCCACGTTGCCATGGCACATCTCGCAGGCAAGGCCGGCTTCGAGATGCGTTCGATGGCTCCAATAGACAAAACCGGGAACGGAATAGACCGGCTTCCAGGGAATTGGCTGTCCGGACTTAGCGAATGCAGCCAGTTGCTGGATAGCGGGCTTGTCAGTTGCTACGGCAGCGTGGCAGCCCATGCAGGTCTGTGCAACCGGCAGTGTCATCCGGTTACCCGGCTCTGGGTTGGTATGACAAAACTTGCAGGAGAGTTGAAAGCTCGAATGTGTCTTATGGCTGAACGGGAGGGGTTGCACGGGTGCGGTCGTGGCAGCAGCTTCGGGGTTGGCCGCGGAACCTTGCTGTGCAGGGGACGAAGCTGAAAGCAATGTTGCTGCAAGTAGGAACCCGCCCTGCATTATCCACAAAGCCACTCGAGCTTTCCTCCCCGTCCTCATTTTTGCGGAGTCTCTCCTCGCGGTCGTACTCTCTGATATCAAGTCCTGATACTTTGGCTCTAAGCGCAGATAGTGCTTCGCATGGAAGGCCGGCTACTCCAAAGTCTCGACCAGACTACCGGAGCCGCAGCTTCCCGCAAAGCCTGCAGTCAAATTTCGCTGCTGTTTTTTGCCTTGACACCGGCCAGTGGCGTAAGCCCATACGATTCGACAGCTGTTCTGGAAAGGATCCATTCCTGCTCGGATGGAGATAACTGAGCAACTGTGACGCGAACGGTCTCCCACCAACGCTTATAAGCAAATCGTTCGTGAGCATCCGGACGGGTTGGGCTTGCTGCTCAAATCCGCTCTGCGCTCGATGGAACTGAGTAGCAGAAACATCGCGGTTCCTCTAAGCTCCCGCATTCACCTTCAGGTCAGTAGACGCGCCAGGTTCTTGTGGTGTCTGGTAAACGCCGCCCTGAACTTGAGCCGGATGAACGAAGTGGTCCTTCAGATGGGGGATGTGCTCAAGGAAGGCGCTTTTGAGCCCTAGTCCAATCCGGTTGAACAAAACCAGGTGCTGATGCATCTGTCCCATGTCGCCCACATGTGGCACTACAGGAAGGTCGAAAAGTTTCGCCAGGAAACTCACACTCAAAAACTCGCTCACCCCCGCCACCCGCGTGCAATCGACTTGTATGAAGGAAATCGCCCGGGTCTGCATGAAGTTCTTGAACAAGACGCGATTTGAGATATGCTCTCCAGCTGCGATCTTGATTGGACTTATGGCACGGGAGAGTTCCACATGCGCTTGTATATCATCGGGATGCGTTGGCTCTTCGATCCAATGCGGGTGAAATGGAACCAACTCCCTGCATATACGAAGCGCATCGGGAAGGTTCCATCGCTGATTGGCATCGAACATGAGAGTGCTCGAATCGCCAATGAGCTTGCGGAGCATAGCTGCGCGGCGCAGGTCCCGGCTTTCATCCTGTGAACCGACCTTCAGCTTAAACGCTGAGAAACCCTGGTCGAGCGCACTCTTCGTCAATTCAGTTACCTTGTCGTCGTCATAGTCCATCCAGCCAACAGACGTGTCGTAGCCAGGGTAGCCACTTTGCAGGATGCCCTCGCGCTCTGCCCGGCTGGGCATTTGCTCATGCAGGATGGATAAGGCTTTATGTTTGTTCAGAGTGTCATCCAGGTAGCTGAGATCGAGAACACTCACAAGCTCTTCGGGGGAAAGATCGAGCAGCAACTTCCACAACGGCAGGCCACGGCTCTTCGCCCAAAGATCGAAACAGGCATTCGTGATCGACGCCAGTGCAAGTTGAACGACGCCTTTATGCGGCCCAAGCCAACGGAGAGCAGGATGATCTGCTACCTGCCGGGAGAAACTTCCGAAATCAGACATCAGTGTCTCGATGGACATCCCCTCAAGGGGCTTCGCCAGCAACTCGATGGCTTTGCAGACCAGCATGTTGCCGTCGCCGAGCGTAAGGACAAATCCGGAGCCGCGAGGCCCATGAGTGGTCGATAGCAGTGTCACCGCCAGGCAGTACTCAGACGTGGCATGAACAGAATCGGTACCAGCACCCGCCGGCAGCGGAAACCGGGCATCATAGGTTGCGACGGAACGAATTGTGTAATCAGGCATGGTCCCCATTCCAGTTATCGTCTGTAACCTGAGCCCGCGTTGCCCTTAGGCTCTCTTGCCATGGGCAACCCAGTTGTCGTATGCGGTCTTGGCGAAACGGGCCATCGCTTTCTTGACGTATTGCTCTGCAAGATCTCCTTCGCCTTCCCGCAGGAGATCGACGATCCGTTGATGGGATTCAAGGTCCTTGTCCCAAACAGACGTACCGCGGCCGCCCGCCGTCATTCGCAATCGGACAAATGCAAAAAATGGGGTCAGCATCCTCTGAGCGTAATCAAACAGATGTTTGTTCCCGGACAGTCTGCACAATTCAAGATGGAACTGCAGATCGCAGTCGAGCATCCCGCCGGCGTTTTTGCCTTTGGCGGCCTTGCGCATGCCGTCCACCTTGGACTGCAAGTGGGAAAAATCAGGCTGTGCCAGCGCGGCTAGATTTGCTGCCAGTCCTTCCACCGCGTTCCGCATCTGATAGAACTCCACGACGTCTTTCTCCGTGAGGTTGACGACGCGAGCGCTCCGCCCCGACTCCTTGGTGACGAATCCGTCTCTCTCCAGGATAGCGCAGACGCGTACCGCCGTCCTGCGCCTCAGTGGCCACCCTCCAGGGCGCAAATGTCTGTTCGGCCTCCTCGATGGCCATGTCGATCCAGACATCGATCTCGTAGTCCGACTGGAGGAACGCCATGCGGCCCCGGAGATAGGACCGCGGATCGAAGTGGGTGGGACGGCGGAAGGTGGCGCGGCAAAGCTCCAGGTCCGTCACACGATCGAGGCCGGGAGGTGCGCAGCGCTCGTCGCGACAAGCAATGGCCGATCAGGTACCAGCGCCCGTCGGTGTGCATCACCGCATAGGGTTCAATCTGGCGGCGTGAGGCCGTTCCGTCATGGGAGCGATACTCAAAGCGGATTCGTTTGCCCGCGCGGATTGCGGAGGCGGCGCGGATCAGCTGTTCCACAGGTTGAAACCACCCAAGGACCGGGCTCGATGGCGACCACATCTTCCACCGTCCGGATGCTCTCGCGCAAAGCTTCGGGTAGAACCCGTCCCAGCTTGGCCAGCGCCCCTTCTGTGGCGGGTGCAAACGCCGCTAAGCCGATCTGCCGCGGCGCCCGCAGTCCGAGGGAAAGCGCGAACGCCTATTCATTGGTCAGCAGCAGTGGTGGCAGCCGAAAGCCCGCGCGCAGACGATAGGCCCCGCCGACCCCGCGTGAGGAGTCAATCGGAATGCTCAGATCTTGAGGCGAACGATGTAGCGCTGCACGTGCGCAGATCTACTTCCAGGCGCTCTGCCAGTTCGCTCCGGTCACATGGTCACGGGCCTGCGAATTTCGAGCACCATGAGCACGCGCATGATGGGGTCGTACATAAAGAGATCCTCCTCTAATTTACGACAGATCTGTCGGGAATCCCTAGTCTCAAGTCGAGGCCCAGAGGGCCACACGGAGGATGGAAATGGCAACTGAGACGACAGCAATGAACGTGCTGACAGCAGACGCTCTCGTGAACAACTGGCAAGGACACAGGCGGCTGACGCGCAGGACGATCGAGGCTTTTCCGGAAGACAAGCTCTTTCAGTTTTCGGTCGGCGGCATGCGGCCTTTTGCCGAGATGGCTTGGGAGTTCATTCGCATGGCTGTCCCGATCGTAGAGGGCGTGTCGACCGGGAAGTGGGAAGAGTTTCAAGCGGAGAAGCCAACCACCAAGAGCGAGCTTCTCCGCCTGTGGGATGAGCAGACCGCTGAGCTGAACAAGAAGTTCCCAAAAATTCCACCGCACCGCTTCACCGAAGTCGACAAGGCGTTCGGCAAGTGGGAGGCCCCCGGACTGGTGACGATCCAGTACGCCATCGATAATGAGATACATCATCGCGGCCAGGGATACGTGTATCTGCGGGTGCTCGGCATCGAGCCGCCGCCCTTCTGGGAGCGTGATTGACGACCTTTTGGACAAGGGCTGCCGAGCGCCGCGCGTCGGTTCGGAGCATGGCAGCCGCTCATACAAGTGGTCTGGCACGCTAGCGTGATGTTGATTTCAATTCACGTGTTCCATTTGGATCACGATACGGCCATTGTTTTGATGGGCCGCGGCTCGCCTTATGGCTTGACGCATCGGTTCCAATTTGAAAGGCACCGTGCAGTCGATGGGCGGTAGCACGCCTGCCGCCGCTGCTTTCGCGACGTTGTTGAGCGCTTTACCTCCGCCCGGTCCTGGTCCCGCCAAAACGTAGCGTGGTCCACGAAGACGAGAGCTCACGATCCGAAATCCGATGTGTAGAAGAAGGGGTAAGATTTGGCTCCAACCGAGAGGTCGATCGCCGATAAACCGCTCCGGGCCAACGACAGTCACAAAGACGCCGTCTTTCCGGAGAACTCGCTCTCCCATCTGCGCGGTTTCACGACCGCCCACAACATCAAGAACGCGATCAATGGGCACATCCCCTTCCGCCAGCAGAGCACGATCCCATGGGCCAAGTTTGTAATCGATCACGCCCGAGCAGCCGAGTTGGTAGGCGCGCTCTAGGTTTGCCGAACCGCAGACCCCGATCACTTCAGCTCCGGCGCGATGTGCAAGCTGCACTGCCATTGCGCCGATTCCGCCAGATGCGCCGACGATGACGATCCGCTGTTTTGCATGGAGTTTCAACGCATCCATCGCCGAGAGGGCCACGAGACCCGAAACTCCGCACGCCGCAGCGGTTCCGAACGAAAGGGTATCGGGCTTCTTCGTAATCCAGTGCTGGTCAACAGCACAGAACTCGGCCCATGCCCCTTTGGCGTGGAACGCCATCTGCACGCCGAATACGGGTTCACCGATCGGGGTCGAGCGCACGTCCCTTCCGACGGCGACGACGACTCCAGCGAGATCGCTACCCGGTGTCACCGGCCGATCGCGTCGGGGACGTTTGCCTATGGGGATGCCTCCGTAGAATGTCCCCTCGGCAACGTGGATGTCGTCGATGTTGATGGTGGAAGCAAGTACTTTTACGAGCACCTCCCGGGGACCAGGTACAGGTTCAGCGACTTCCACCATCTGAAGAACGTCAGCGAGTGTGCCCGGGGACGGCCGTCGCGTTAACACCAGTGCGCGCACAACCTCTATTCTAGGCTCCTGGCAGCGAGTTCGCTCCGAAGAAGAGCGAAATGGATGGCCTTCTTCCTGCCTTGCGCATGAGCAACGGGGGCCAGACCTGTCCACATTGGATTTGAAAAGCGTTTCGCTTCAGCAACCACTGCTTATGCAACCGTTGCTCTTTCCTTTGTCATCCCGAGCAGCCGACTCGCTGAAGCCAGTCGGGAGAGAAATGACCGGGTTTCCTGTACCGGCAACAAAGGCCGGGTGCCCCACATCTGGCTCGTTTTTCGCGAGATGTGGGATACCACCCTCCTCGACCCGCAACTCTCGACAGGAAATCCGGGGGAGCCGACCTGTCCCGGCGTGCCGTGGAGGGATCTGCAGTTTTCGCGGACCTCTGCTGGAAACGCGGAATACTATACTCAAACAAAATTGTCATCTCGCCTGCCCCGGCGTGCCGTGGGACCGGACCGTAGCGTAGTGGAGAGATCTGCTGTTTTCTTTCACTTCTCACGCAGATGAGGATGTGGTCTTCCCTCTCTGTTCCACTTTTCCGCAGCCCCTGCAGTCCCTGCAGGGACGGTACAACCTGGAGCCCGGCACGGGAGTGCCGGGTAGGCTGAGGTTTATGTACGAGTCCCGCAGGGACGACACAATGCGCAGCCCGGGTGGGCGGTTGGCCTAAAGTCGTTCATCCGCGCATCTCGAGAACTCGCCACTTAGACGGCAGCCGATCGACAGCAACCTGAATCTTGTTCGGCCAAGCACTCAACGAGCTACATCGTAAAAAAGCAAGTTGATCCGCCAACTTGGACAGCTCTGAACGGGGCCAGCCTCGGTTGAATCTAGAAACTGGTCGTCAGGCGAAGCCCCCAGCTACGGCCAGGCGCGATCGCGTTTCCTGAGAAAAGGCCGCCAAAGTCAATCACATTGAGACGGTTATTCAGATTGTCTCCGTCGAGTTGGAGCCGCGCGTTCAGTCTTTCGCTCTTGTATACATCCAGACCTAAGGATGCACTGACGGCCAGCATCGGACGAATGCGGCCACGGTCGAAGTTGATCCGGCTGATGACCGCAGGCCCGTACAAAGCCAGCGCATCGGCCTCATCGCCTTCATACTCGAAAGGCAAGCCCGATCCATAAGAGGCGCCGGTCGCCAACCAGACGCGTCGCATAGCCTGGTATTGAAATCGCGTCCGCAGCGTGTTGCGCTGGTCCTGTGTATCGGGAAAATGTCCGTTGACCTGTGATAAAGCGTTGCTCGCGTCCGCACCCAGAAAAAGTCCCCCAGTTACCGGGAACCAGACATTCCCCAACATATAAGAGTAGCTCACGTAGCCCGTAAGATTTTGCAGCCGAACCAATTCCAGCTTTCCCTCGGCGCCGTAGATAACTGATTTGTCGAAGGAGATCGGATAACTCACGCCGGTGTTGAGCAACTGGTCATCATCCGCAAAATTCCTGGCGTCCCTTCGGTAGACGTTGATGTCGGCTCGCATCCTGTCGCCAAACGCCTCCGTCATCCCGCCTTCATAGTAGTTTCCTTTCGAGGGCTGTACCGGCAGCCTCAGGAAATTGGTGCTTAACGCATCGATCTGAGGCGAACTGGAAATCAAAATGTTTTCAAACGAAGGCGTCTGAAACACACGGTCGTAGGAAGCATGCAACACCATCTTTGCCGAAGGGAAATACCGGCCAATGGAGAGCCGTGGGCTGAAGGCATTCTGATTCAGCAGAAGCTGATAGTGGTCCCAACGCAAACCGGCGCTGACCGTCCATTTGCCCAGGCGAATCAGGTCCTCAACAAAGGCTGACTGCTCCAGGTCCGGACGGCTATCGAGGAAGGTCAGCGTTTGGGGCGTGTCGGGATCGAACTGATCAGGATCGGTAATAAGGTAGTGGAAGTTTTCGTGCAAAAGCGTGGTATCGACCTCGATCCCAGCTTTGAATTCCTGGTTGCGATAGTGATGGGAGTAGGTTCCCTTGAAATAGCCTTCGCGAATATCGTTTTTCTGAAAGGCGATGATGGGAGTTGACAGGTCATTGGAATACAAATCGTTGGCATTATCCCGCACCATCCCCTCGAGCGACCCCAGGCTCTCCGTGGAAAAAATGTGCTGGTAATTGACCGTGCCCATGGTTTCGAAGTTGTCGCCGGTTTGCAACTGCCCCGCATCTTGCTGCACCAGTTCGTTGGGAATCTCAAAGCGCGAAAGCTCATGGCGGACGCTCGTGATCAGACGGTTCTGCTCGTCGAAATCGCGCTCGTACCTCATGGAAAAGTCTCCCGTAGTGCCGTTGTTGGTATAGTTTTCCGGCACAACCGGGTTCAGGTAATGGGAAGACCTGCCCCCGGAAGCGGTTCCACCAAGCGTGTTCTTGCCCCAGGTATCCTGCAGTTGACCATACCCTCCGAGCGTGTCATAGGTTCCCCCCGACAGGATTAACTGCCCATGCAGGCCGTCATTGAGATTGCGTTTGGTATTGAGTTCCACCACTCCGCCCATTTTCCGCCCGTACTCCGCGGGAAAGCCCGCGGTGTAGATACTCATCGACTCCAGGTCGTCGGCGCCAATCTCCGGCCCAAAGCTGGGGGACCGATTGTCGGTGAGGGGAATTCCGTCAATCACGAACTGCGTCTGGTACTCAGACCCGCGCGGATGCAGCGTCGCATTACCCTCGTAGAGCCATCCTGGCTGGCTGTTCACCAGATCCTGCACCGATCTGCCCGGCAATGACTGCACTCGATCTTCGATCTGCTTCGAGCCAATCCGCATGATCGATGAAGGCAGGCTTGGATCAATCAAGGTCTGTTGAGCGTTCACATCAACACTGGTATTCACGGGCGCAACTTCGAGCTTGACCGCATAATCGATCGGAATCGCTGACTCAACCTGTACGCTATTCGAGACGATCGTAAAACCCTGCCGCCGGACCGTAACCAGGTACATCCCATAGGGTACCCGGTGTATATCGGCTGTTCCCTGGGCATTGGTCGCGATGGAAACGCTGTATTGGTTACCCTCGCTCACAACGGTGACCGAAGCCGCGACGCCCGCGCCGGTCGGATCGGTCACTTTCAATCGAAGTTCTCCAGTGTTCACCTGGCCAATGGCGGGCCTGGCCCAAAGTGACAGACAAGCCAGGAAGAGCAAAATCCGGCGCATACTGAGAAATTCTTTGTGGGCTGTTTTTGTTCAGTCTTTTTTTTAAAGAGTTCGATGGGGGACCCGGCCGGAGCCCAGTGGTAGCATTTGGATAAGTTGGCCAAACATGATGGAAACCACCCAGGGATTGCCGGCACTGCCATCCGAAGACGGTAAAGGAAGAATTTGCCAGGGTTCCGGTGCGGCCGAGTTTCCACCGAAAACGCGGGCCGAACTGGAATCCGTCGTCGTTGGTCTGTTTGATCAATTTCAGCAACGGGTTGTCCGCTATGTGGTGACGTATGGCTTGCCCCTTCCCGATGCGGAAGACGTTGTCCAGGAAACGTTCCTCTCTCTTTTCCGTCATTTAGAGCTAGGCCGCTCTCGCTCCAACCTTACCGGCTGGATTTTTCGCGTAGCTCATAACCTGGCGCTCAAGAGACGAAAGTCGAGTCTGGGGTCAGGGGTTCACCGCGATCAACAGCGCATTCTGGCGCAACAGGCAGCGCCTGACTCAAACCCTGAGGCACACTTCGCGTTTAACCAGATGCATCAACGCTTGCGCGCGGTCTTTGCAGCGCTGCCCGAACAGGAACAGCGGTGCCTTCATCTCCGCGCCGAGGGTCTAAAATATCGGGATATCGCCCGAGTGCTCGGCATCTCGCTGGGCTCTGTTTCCACTTCATTGTCTCGAGCATTGGCACGGATGACGCGTGTCACGAGGAGTGAATGAACCATGCGAACGAAGCGTTCACATCTCTCCGATGAGGAAATTCTGCTCTTCATTGACCGCGAATTGCCTTCACGGCGTCACGTGCGTGCTCGCTTCCATCTCGCTGAATGCGAATCGTGTACCAGGCGGAGAACCGAGCTTGAGGGCACATTATCAGATTTCTCCCGTATTCATGAACAGACAGTCAGCTCGCTGGATTCAAACCTGTTCCGTTCCCGCTCTCTGCTGAAGGCCCGGCTTGCGGAAACCGCTTTGCCAAGCAATCGTGAATGGGCTTTCCGCCTGCTTCGGGTGGGCTCGCTGTCGCGGCAGTTGGCCTGCGCCGCGATCGCTCTCATCATCGTAAGCGCGGGTTATTGGATCACTCACGAGTTCAAATGGAACGGTCGGCGCGCGCAATTCATCGAGTATCAGCCATTCGCCCTGCCGCGAAGGACATTGACGCCGGGAGCTGTCTTCCCGGTTGCCCTGGATGAGCTATGTGGAATTCGCGCCGTTGTTAACGATCCGCCAGTGAATCCGACTTTGCAGCAGGCGGTCTTCAAAGAATATGGTTTGCCGAATTCGTCCCGGATTAGCTACGCACTCGACTATCTGATTTCGCCGGCGCTGGGAGGGTCCGATGACATCAAAAATCTTTGGCCCCAACCCTACTCGTCCACCTGGAACGCTCGTGTCAAAGATCAACTCGAAGACCATCTCCACGAGTTAGTGTGCCAGCGCAGGGTCCAACTCACGACTGCGCAGAATGAGATCGCCACCGACTGGATCTCGGCATACAAGAGATACTTCAACACCGACAAACCGCAGTCCAACCCGGCAACTCTTGCTGTTGCGGATGCAAAGCGCGAATTCCACGCTGGTCCTGGGCAAGATCGCGGGACAGGACAATTGTTCATCGGTGATATGGCGAAGTGGGTTTCGGCCTGGCGCGTACCCGCAACGATCTTCGCACCACAACTCATCGAATAGCCCCCGTGGGTGTCGAGCCAAATCAATGCAACTCACCCTCGCGGCAACCTTCGTCGGACACCGCTGCTCTCGCCAGAGAAGGCTCAGTCAGGATGCCCCGCTTCGACTCTTTCCCAGCCACCGGCCCGTGCGTTCACACCACTCTCAAGCCGGCTCCGAGAGGAAACACGTAGTCAGATTCTTGGATTTGCGGCGTTTGCGTAGCTCTAGCAGGCATGTTATTTGCTCGCATTGGTCGTAAACTTATGCAGGACAAACTCCTGTACCAGGGCGTTGGCGAGTCGGCCTCCGGCGTTGATGGCCGTGCTGGAGAAGACCAGTCCTGGCCCCCGATTACTTGGTGGATAGTAGAGGTTGGTAAGCGAGCCCGCGATCAGATTGCCGCCGATGCCCGAATAGTTAAACTGCCAACGGCCGTTGTCGCCTTTGCAGATAACTGCGTATGACACCGCGTGCAGCGCGCGCGACTTCCACGATCCCGTGCCTTGGTAGAAGTAGCGCGGATCCTGATGCAGAAGTGAAGGTAGCACCGCGCCGCCGATCATAACATTGGAGAAGCTATCGGCATAGGCAGCCCCGAACCGCTGACCAAAGCCCTTTGCACCCTGTTGATAGTTGGGCGTGTCAGCCGCCTGATTAACCCCTGCGAGAACAACGTCGCCCGCGATGCTGACTACATCGGTGGCAGATCTAAAAGCCAGCTCGTACTTCAGCTTCGTCGTCAGCGGCACCGCGTCCTTGTCGTAGACAACAAAAAAGTTGGGAATAATGCCCAGAACTCGCTGTTTCTCTTCTGCCTTTACCTGTTGCGTAGCGAGTTGCTGGACCGTGAGGGCGACCACCGTAGTCTCCACCACTGATATCTTGAGCTTGACATCGGTCATCTCCAGCGCTTGGCCAGGCGTGAGCGTGGTTGCGGCTGAAGTCCAATCTGCGAATCCCTTTGCACTGACAGTAATCTTATAAGGAACTCCCGGATCGAGGTCCTTGACCTCGAACGATCCTGTCTCATCTGTCGTGAGCGTGCGATGTTCGCTCAAAGCGGGTCCATCCACCGTAACGGTTGCCCCGGGAATTACGGCGTCGTCGACATCAGTCACGGTACCTCGGATGCTTCCGCGCTGCGGCTGGGGCGCGTCGATCTGCTGCCCGCGCGCCGTGATCGCAACCATACTCAGGATAAAAGCACTCAACAGTTGGCCGATTCGCATGGTCAAAGGTGTGTCTCATAAAAACAGATGCAGCGCACGTCCTGAAGGGTTCAGCCGCCCTCATTTCTTTACATGCTTTTTGGCGTAAATTTTTAGAGCGGAATCACGAGTAAGCTCGATTGTGGCACTCGAACCTAAAGTGATCGGCTACCCGATTGCTGGAAAATCGCTAAGACTGCCAAGCTTCAACGGGACCTCACTGACGAGCGCCTCTCCATGATGCGCGCCGACCAGTGAGCCGAAGAACCGGTCGCGAGACTCCATCCCGAAAAGGTAGTCATTCATCCCGAGCGGCAGAACTCCGAAGCCTTCAGCGGTCTTCGAAAATTGCGAAACATGCATCCGAAGCAGTTCGAGTTTACGGTCGTATACGCTGGAGATATCGACGACAAAGCTAGGACGCGTGAAATGGTGCAAAAGGTAATACAGGTAAGCTGTAGGCTTATGCGGTGGATTCGGGTCGTTCGACTTTCTCAGCGCGCAATGCACGGCCGAATTCCGAATGAGACGCCCAGTCGCTGCATGGTCGGGGTGCCGGTCCCTCCAATAGGGCGCTAGGACCAGCTTCGGACGGTGTCGCCGAATGACGCTCGCAATTTGCTTACGGTTCTCTACGGAATCTATGATTCCGCAGTCAGGCATGCCGAGATTCTCACGAAACTGTGCACCCATCGAGGATGCGGCTTCCTGCCCCTCTTTATCGCGTTCTTCGCTCGTACCTCGAGATCCCATCTCACCGCGCGTGAGATCCACGACACCGAAGGAAGAACCCTTGGCCTTTAATATCAGCGCACTTCCGCCTGCACCCCACTCCACATCGTCAGGATGCGCACCAAACAAGAGAACGTCTACCGGCATCGGGTCACCAGGACGCCGGTTCTGTTTTCACCACTCATCTCGTCTCGATATTACATCGAAGGCACGATTACATCGAAGGCACGCATGTCATTGAGGAGAGCTGAGACGTCGAGATTCCGTCCGAGACGCTTTTGCCTTGCCTCTCCTTTGCGCCGTGTGCGCCCTTCCCTCCTAGCGATCGACAAGGCTCTGAAGTTGAGCGGGATATCGGTCACCCTGAACATCGATTGCGGAAATGGCATCGTGGATGTCATTCAGGTCTTCCGGTCCCAGTTCCACGCTGGCTCCTCCAAGATTCTCTTCGAGGCGGTGCAGCTTCGTGGTTCCAGGAATCGGTACGATCCACGGCTTTTGCGCGAGCAGCCACGCCAGCGCAATCTGCGCCTTGGTCGCCTTCTTCTGGTCTGCAATCCGCCCGAGTGCATCCACCAGTGCCTGGTTCGCTTTTCGGGCCTCCGCGGAAAAGCGCGGAACAATGTTGCGGAAGTCAGTCTTGTCGAACTCCGTCTTGTCGGAGATTGCTCCCGTCAGGAAGCCCTTACCCAGCGGGCTGAACGGCACGAACCCGATACCGAGTTCCTCCAGCGTTGGAAGAATCTCTTTCTCCGGCTCTCGCCACCACAGCGAATACTCACTCTGGAGTGCCGTGACCGGCTGCACCGCATGAGCGCGGCGAATGTTCGCTGCACCAGCCTCCGACATACCGAAATGTTTGACCTTCCCCTCCTGGATGAGGTCCCTGACGGTACCCGCCACGTCTTCGATCGGCACGTTTGCGTCAACGCGATGTTGATAGAACAGATCGATCACGTCGGTCTTGAGCCGCTTCAAAGCCGCTTCGGCCACAGCCCTAATCCGTTCCGGCTTGCTGTTCGTACCCTGACTTGGTACTCCGTTCTCGAAGCCGAACTTTGTTGCGATGACTACCTGGTCGCGAACAGGGCCTAGCGCCTCGCCGACGAGCTCTTCGTTCGTAAACGGACCGTATGCTTCGGCGGTATCAAAGAAGGTCACGCCGCCGTCATAAGCGGCGCGGATTACCTTGATAGCCTCATTCTTTTCCGTCGCAGGGCCGAAGCCGAAACTTAGTCCCATGCATCCAAACCCGAGTGCCGATACCTCAAGATTGCTCCTGCCCAATTTTCGTTTCTGCATGCTGCTCCTCCGAGCCACAACTTCACAGTGCCTGTCCGGAACACCGAGTTCCGATATTTCCAGCTTAAGCCGTTGGCGAGCAACTCGCCCGGCGAAATGCGCCAATATGCCTCTCTTAATCACAACCAGCGAGTTGTTTGCGCTCAGGCGCAGCAACCGGCGTTTTCGAGGAATACGCGCTTTGGCTTGATGGCATCAACTGAGCTTGAATAATTGGGCGGCGGAAAGGTTGGGGCGTGCGAGTGCTGTCCGAAAACACAGGCGTAACGGCCGGGGGGAGCCGGAACTTGGTGGCTCGCTCCTATTGACACTCTGCAGGAAGGAAGAGCATATTCATATCGTCATTCAATAGGAGTGAGCAATTGGGAGAAGGCCAGACGAATCTGCTGCAGGGCACGCTCGATCTGTTGATTTTGAAGGCGATCGGGGACGGCGAGTTTCATGGGCTGGGAGTCTCGAGGAGGATCGAGCAGATTACGCACAGGACTTTCCGGGTGAAGCCGGGATCGTTGTTCCCGGCGCTGCACCGGATGGAAGAAGCGGGATGGCTGACATCGTTCTGGGGCGATTCGGAAAACAACCGGCGAGCCAAGTTCTACCGCCGGACGAAAGCCGGCGATCGCCAGCTGGACATCGAAACCAAGGAATGGACGACGATTGCGCGCGCGATTGGGAACGCACTGAAGGCGACGTAAGGGAGCGACGATGAGCGGATGGTCGCGCATGCGGGCAGCGCTGAGAAATCTGGCGCACAGGCGGAGGGTGGAAGCTGATCTGGACGCGGAGGTGCGCGCCTGCGCGGAGATGCTGGCGGACGAGGAGATGGCGGGTGGAATGCCGGCGGAGGAGGCTCGACGTAGGGCGCTGGCGGAACTCGGCGGCGCGGAACAGGTAAAGCAGGCGGTGCGAGACGAGCGGGCGGGATCCGGCGTGGAGGAATTGTGCCAGGACGTGCGGTTTGGATTGCGGCAACTGCGCCGTTCGCCGGGCTTCGCCGTCACGGGACTGCTCATCATCGCGACGGGACTTGGCATAACGACGGCGATGTACAGCATCGTGTATGCCGTCATCCTGAAGCCGCTGCCCTTTGCGCAACCCGACCGGCTGTTCGCCGTCGGTTCCAAACCCTGGCGATCCTTTAGCCTGCCGACGATGGAGGACTGGCAGAAAGGCAGCCCGGTCTTCGAGTCGATCGCGGCGTACACCGGATGGGCGCCTCGTATCGAATCGTCCGCGGGCGTAGGGCACGCCAATGCGCTGCTGGTGTCGCAGAACTTTCTGGGTACGCTGGGCGTCCCCCTGCGATTGGGGCAGCCGTTCACGCATTCCGGCAACGAGAGCGACTGCTTCAACCAGGCAATTGTGACCGATCGCTACTGGAGACGGATGGGAGGCGGATCGATTTGGTCTGGAATTTTCCATTGTTGCCTGAGCAGGGTGAGCAGTGGCGCGTGTTCTGCGGCGGACGTTGGAGAAGATGCAGCCGGTTCAAGGCAATACGACGGGAGCTGAACATTTCTTGAGATTGTCCCCACCCGGCGTGCCGGAATGGTCTACACCTTGCGCTTCGGCAGCAGCTATTGTAGGCTCGTGGTGTCGAAGCAATAGGGGAGAAGGTCGATGGCTGACAAACGGCTTGAATTACCGCAGGGTACGCTCGATCTGCTCATTCTGAAAGCGATCGCGTTGGAGCCTCTTCATGGCTGGGCCATCTCAGAACGGCTGCAGCAGGTTTCGCACGACGCCGTGCAGGTGTTGCAGGGTTCACTCTACCCCGCCCTGCACCGCCTGGAACGCCGCGGATGGGTCAAGGCAAAGTGGGCCATCAGCGAGAATAACCGCCGCGCCAGGTATTACGCGCTTACTGCCCAAGGGCGAAAGCAACTGGAAGCTGAGACTGCAGCCTGGCGAAAGTTGACCAGCGCCGTCGATCATATCCTCGACATGGCCTAAAGGGTCCGTATGCTGAATGACCTTATCTATCGCCTGCGGGCACTCTTCGCGCGTCAAAGCGTGGAGCAGGAACTGCAAGAGGAATTGCAATATCACCTGGAGCGTGAGGCGGAGAAATACCACAAAGCGGGCGCGCAACAAGAAGAGGCCATACGCCGCGCGCGGCTGGCTCTTGGAGGCCCGGAACAAGTGCAGCAACGCTGCCGCGAGATGCGAGGCACAATGCTGGTTGACGACTTGATCCAGGATCTACGTTATAGTCTACGGACACTCCGCAACAGCCCAGGCTTCGCCATCCTTGTGGTTCTTACGCTCGCTCTTGGTATCGGAGCATGTACCGCGATCTTTAGCGTCGTGAACGCCGTTCTGATTCGCTCCTTGCCTTACGGGGATGCGCGACAGCTCGTCTATCTGTTCGCGCCGATTCCTCGACTCAAGGTTCCGGCTGAAAGCATGACACCCAGTTATGCCGACTTCTTCGACTTGAAAAAACAGAGCCACTCCTTCGCGGCAATAACTGATTTCGATCAGTCGGTCTACACCGTCACAACAGGGGACGGGAACACACAAGTCGGAGCGGCGCGCGTGGATGAGGATTTCTTCTCCACGCTTCAGTCTTCCCCGGATTTAGGGCGCACCATCGATGCGACCGACAATCTTCCCGGGCACGATAACGTCACCATCATCAGTCACGGTCTTTGGCAGTCGATGTTCGCATGCGATATGGATGTCTTGACAAAGTCGCTGCGGCTGGATGGCAAGTCCTACCGCATCATCGGAGTGATGCCCGCGACTTTCCAATATCCGCATGTTACTGATATTCCCTATCTGGATCCGCGCGTCACCGCTACGCAGCTTTGGGTACCGCTCGCTCTTTCGCCGCAGCAGAAAGCGAATCGAGATGACTCGGGCGGATGGGCGATTGCACGCCTGAAGCAGGGCGTGTCGGTGGAACAGGCGCAGGCGGAACTGAGTACCAGCATGATCCACCTGGATCGACTGCATGACCCTTTCACGCAAGGGTCGCAGGCTCTCCTCAAGCCGTTCCTCGCAATCTCAGTTTGGCCCGTCAGACCGCTCATGTGGCTGTTGCTGGGAGCCGTCTCTCTGGTGCTCATGATTGCCTGCGGAAACGCAGCAAATCTTCTGCTTGCCCGCGCCGCCAGCAGGACTCACGAACTGGGTATGCGGGCAACCCTGGGAGCAGGACGAAGCCGAATCATCAGGCAGATGCTGACCGAGTCCCTGCTGCTTGGTCTCGCGGGGGGAAGCGCCGGCATTGCCTTGGCCAGCCTCCTGCTGCACCTTCTCTTGCGCATGAATCCCGGGAACATCCCACGACTCGCGGATGCATCGCTGGATTTGCGTGCCCTGCTCTTTTGCTTGGCGTTGTCCGTTCTCACCAGCCTGCTGTTCGGATCTCTGCCTGCACTGGCAGCCGCAAGATTGAATCTCGCAGAGTTTCTGAAGTCCGGGGGCAGCCGTGGCGCTGCAGGTTCGCACACTCGCTTGCACGACGGGTTGATTGTGGCGGAAATCGGCTTGGTCGTTATCTTGTTAGCCGGAGCCGGGCTACTACTGAGAAGTTATGTGAACGTCATGTCTGTAGATACTGGCTTCGCTCAGTCCACGATCAGTTTGCGCATCGATCTCAATGCCCGGTACACGCCGCAGCAGCGCACCCCATTCTTTCGGGATTTTATCGCCAAGATCGGCTCCCTCCCGGGCGTCAAGGCAGTTGGAGCCATCGACGGCCTGCCGCTCACTCCATTTGAGAATTTCACGGTATTCCGGGTCGATGGCTATGCCAACCGGAAGGATCAACTGGTCTCAGTTCTCGAGGCCAGTTCGCATTACTTCTCGGCCATGAACACCCCACTGATCAAAGGCCGCTTTTTTACCGACGATGAGAGCACGAGCGGAAATCAACCGATCATTGTCAATCAGGCTTTTGCCAATACTTATTTCGCAGGCCGCAATCCCATCGACCAGCAGATCAGCCTACATTTTCCTCATACATCGCAGTACACGGTTGTAGGAGTGGTGGCGAATCAACGTTCGAATCTGGAGGAAAATGCAGTTCCCCAGGCTTACCACCCATTTGCGGGAGAATCCACCGCTTACATTGCCATTCGTTCGGAGCTTCCACCCGGAAAGGTCGCTGCAGCGGTACGGACTATATTGCGGACGGAAGATCCCAATGTGGTTATTTCTGATTTTCACACGATGGGCGAACTAGTCTCAGAAGCAGCCGCGCGGCGCCGCTTTCAGATGAACCTGCTGACCGCGTTTGCGCTGATGGCGATGCTGCTCGGGATGGTGGGTATCTATGCTCTGCTCGCCTATACGGTAAAGCAACGCACGGCCGAGATAGGCGTGCGCATCGCCTTGGGAGCATCGCAAGGACACGTCCTTCGTATGATTCTTCGCCAGGGGATCCAGCTCGCGCTCGTCGGCCTACTGTTCGGACTGGCGGGTGCAGTGGTGCTAACTCGCGTACTGGCCTCGTCGCTGTTCGGCGTGAGTGCTCTCGATCCGATTACGTTTGCCGCGGTGCCCGCGCTGTTGTTGCTGGTTACGATCGCGGCCTGTTTGGTGCCGGCGAGACGAGCTGCGAAAGTAGATCCCATGCGCACCCTCCGATATGAATGATTGGCTGAAGGCTAGGTGATGTTCTCGACACGGCCAAAGGGTTCCGGCTATGAGGTCGATGCCGCGAGACGCGCGAGCACGATGCTGGTGGACGAATTGATCCAGGATCTGCGTTATAGTTTACGGACTCTCGGCAGCAGCCCCAGCTTCACCATCGTTACAGCCCTTACACTCGCCCTGGTCGTGGGCGCTTGCACCGTCATTTTCTAGTATTGTGAACGCTATTCTCATTCGTTCGTTGCCCTGGCCACAACAATGTCGTGGTCATCAGCCATGCTCTCTGGTCATCGCTGTTCGCGGGAAGCACGCAGATCCTAAGCAAGTCTTTGCGAAAAAGCTAAGAATAGTTACCTTGACACAACAGCGAAAAGGCGGCACTCTTCTATAGACATCTATAGGAACGGCCGGCGATGACTAGAACAAAGAGTGACAATCTGCAGGGAACCCTGGATCTGCTCGTTCTCAAGAGCCTGGAGCTAGGCCGCATGCATGGTTGGGGAATCACGCTGCACATCCAGCGCATCTCCAACGAAATTCTGCGCGTGGAAGAAGGCTCGCTCTATCCCGCGCTCCATCGCATGGAACAGGAAGGTTGGATCGCCTCCGAGTGGGGTCTTAGCGAAAATAATCGTCGCGCGCGCTTCTATCGGCTCACTGCCCAGGGCCGCCGGCAGCTACGAGCCGAGCGCGAGAACTGGCAGAAGGTCACGCAAGCGGTTGCGCTGGTGTTGGATTTCGAGCCGGCATAAGCTCAGGAGCTCTTCATGGCATGGATCTCTCGTCTTCGCGCACTCCTTCGCAGGGATAAACTCGCTCTAGAGCTGGACGAGGAACTCGCATTCCACCTCTCCATGCGTGAGCAGTGGAATGTCGAGCAGGGCATGTCCCGCGCGGAAGCGCATCACGACGCCCGCCGCCGCTTCGGCAATCCCTCCGTATGGCAGGAACGCATGAGCGAGATCGACCTCATGATCCTGCCCCAGACCATCCTGCAGGACCTGCGCTACGGAGCCCGCGCGCTCTTCCGCAATGCCGGGTTCACCACCGTCGCGATTCTTGCTCTGGCGATCGGCATCGGGGTTAACACCGCGGCCTTCACCTGTTATAAAGCGATGTTTACCCGCTCGCTCGACGCTCGCGATCCCGGCAGCATGGTCGATATCTCCCTCGTTCGACAATCCGGCCACGCCGAATACGATTTCAGCTATCCCGACTACCAAGCTTATCGAAACAGTCTTCACTCCTTCCGTGGCGTGATCGCGCACAGCAGTGACAGTCTGATCGTCTCCGGAACCGGCGGTGCCCATCGCAGTTCCTACGCCGGCTCTTTGTTGGGAAGATTGGGACTGCTTCCACCCAGCCCCATGGACGCAGAGTTCGCCTCCACGATCGAGGTCTCCGAAAACTATTTCTCCGTTCTTGGGGTCAACGCCCTGCGTGGCCGTACCTTCGACGCGATGAGCACTTCGGAGCTCGCCGCATCGCCCTCCGTACTCATCAGCGAGAACTACTGGCAAAGGCGCTTCGCTGGAGATCCCTCGATACTCGGCAAGGTTGTTTGGCTCAATGGCGCCCCCTTCACCATCATCGGCATCACGCCGCACGACTTCGTAGGCGCCAACGCCTCGACCCCGGATTTTTGGTTTCCCCTCAGCCTTGTGCCTCTGGTTCACCCCGACGGCAACTGGCTCCGTGATCGCGAAAACCAGTGTTGCCGGCTCTTTGCTCGTCTCGCTCCTGGCGTCACAATGGGCCAGGCGCAGGCCGAGATGACCCTCCTGGCCAACCATCTACGCACCCTGCACGACCCTCGCTCTGAGTTGAGCAAACCCGTTTCCGCGCTCCTCTGGCCGGGCTCTCCGTTCCCTCGCACCTTGGACAGCGGATTGAAGCTCTCCATTCTCTTTATCATGGTCGCCGTCGGGATGGTGCTGGTCATCGCCTGCGCCAACGTTGCCAGCTTGCAACTCGCGCGTGCTGCCTCCCGCCAGAGTGAACTCTGCCTGCGCCTCTCGCTTGGTGCCAGCCGCCAGCGCCTTGTCCGTCAATTGTTGACGGAGAGCGCCCTGATGGGCCTCATCGCCGGCGTTGTTGCGCTCCTCTTCACCTGGGCGTTGCTCAAGGTGTCGGTGACGATGGCGGCAGAAGCCATTCCCGCCGAATATGGCTCCCTGGTCTTGCATGTCACCCCCGACCCCGGGATCTTTGCCTACGTCTTCGCCATCTCCCTCATCGCTGGCGTTCTCTTCGGCCTCGCCCCCGCGCTCGAAAGCTCCCGCTCCGCGCTCTCCTCTGCCGTAAACCCCAACGCCGCGGCTTCGCCCATGCAACGGAGCAGGCTGCGCGGCATCCTCATCGCCGCCCAGGTTGCCGTCTCCCTCGTGCTCTTGATCGCTGGAAGCATGTTGATCCGGAGCTCCATCCACGCCCTCAGGATGGACACCGGATACGACACCAAACACGTCGTCGATCTCGACCTCCAGTTCCCCGAAGGTCCGAAATACAACGCGGACAGCCGCCACGCCCTCGTCCGCGAGTTGCGCAATCGCCTCGCCGGCTTGCCGGAAGTCACGGCAATCACCAGCGCTCGGCCGCCCGACAGCGGCGGCATACGAACAGCCGCCGTATCGCTCAATGGAGAAAAGCCCTCGCCTGACACCACGCAAGCCATCCTCTACTACACCTTCGTGCAGCCTAACTATTTCGCAACCCTCGGCATTCCTCTGCTCTCTGGCCACGGCTTTCATTCCCAATCTGGCCAGCCTGAGTCCTTCGTCATCCTCAGCCAATCAGCCGCGAATCAGCTCTGGCCCAATCAGAACCCGCTCGGCCGCAGCCTGCGTTTGGACACAGACAATCAGTTTCACCGCAAGAGCGAGCTTGTTCCCGATGGACCCGCTTATCAGGTCATCGGCGTCGCCCGCGATATACGCGGCATTGAGCTGGATGGCAGCGACTCCCGACAGATTTACGTGCCATTGCCCGAAGGTCGCATTCAGGACTACCCGATCCTCATCCGGACTGAGTCAGACCCGTCGCAGGTCATGGATGTAATCGGTCCGGTTATCGCATCCCTCGATCCCAACCTCGTGGCAACTACCTCCACGCTCGACCAGATGCTTCATCAAACGCCACCCTTTCTCATCTCCGGTCTTGCCGCGGCCATCGCTTCCATCATCGGCATGCTCGGGCTCCTGCTTGCATTGATGGGCATCTTCGGCACCGTCAGCTATATCGTCGTGCTCCGCACACGCGAGGTCGGCATCCGCATCGCGCTTGGCGCAAAGAAACGAGACATCCTCGAACTCATGCTGCGCGAGAGCACGCAGCCCGTGCTCGCCGGCTTGCTCGTCGGCGTGATTCTCTCTGTCGGAGCGTCTTACCTCCTCCGCGGCATTCTCTATGGGGTCAACATCGTCGACGGCATCTCGTTCGTCGGCGTCTCGTTCTTGTTTCTCGCTATCGCCTTGTTCGCGACGTACCTGCCATCCCGGCGCGCCATGAGGGTTGATCCGATCGTCGCGCTCCGATACGAATAGTTCTTCCACGAGTGTTAAGGCGGTTGCCGTCATGCGTTCTCTGCGGGCATACCTCGAAGGCAACACGGAAGAATGCCTCCAGGCCATCGTGCGTCCGGAGACGGCTTTGCTGGCTGATCCGGAAGTGTTGTTTTATGCCGCGCGTCAGCTTGCTCGTGTTGTTGATTCGGCCTGCGAATGGCGAAAGATACCGGGTAGGAATTACTCGTCAGGATGGCGATGTGCCCGCGGAGGGGCGACAACCCCAGACTGCAGGCCTGTAAGCCTGCATCTGGACAAGCCCCGGACGAGGCCGCCTCAAAAGCCGACGGTCACCGGTTAAAGAAAAAAAAGCCTGCCAATGATTTTGTTTGCTGGAAAATATAGACAATCTGCATCTATAAAGTGTGCAATTCCAACTGAGCTTAAGCGCGGGCCCTCTACCTTACCGCGCACTATTTTGTGCAGCCGACTTAGTGCGCTTAGTGCGCTTAGTGCGCACGTTTTTCCAAACTCCCGCCATGCATAGCGAAAGGCAAGATTGCCAAGTAATCATTCGCAAATTTAACCATCTTAATAAAACAAAGGACTTAGCGGGCACCCACAAGCCGCAAAAAGGGTTGCGGGCGGCGGCTGGAGTAACGGTCGCCGAAGTGTTATCTTTGATCGGCACGAAACCGGCTTGCCCCATCCTTCATTCGGGCTGCGAGGAGACCCAGTCAGATGGCGCCAATTTCAGACCCCACCGCCCCAGAGGCCGGGCAATCGCCCTGGGTGGGAATCGTAAAATTCCTTCTGGTGGCCATCCTGATCGGTCTCATTTTTCTGCTTGGCCAGCAGATGGTGCGCCACCGCTTCTTTCGAGGTGGCTGGGTCGACCAGCGCGACGTTCTGAAGCCTTAACAGGCACTCGATACTCCGGTTATGTTTGCCGCCGGTCTCGCGCGGCTTCCCTGAGGCAGGCTTTCCCCTCTGGACATAGTGGTAGTGGTGGTAACACACCAAAGTGAGCCACCCAAATTTTCTGCGGCAAGAAATAGGCTCAGCTAGCACCCGCCCTTTCTTCCCACGCCTTAAAGCGTGGGGTTCACTAAGGCGGGGCGGGAAAACCCAGAATTGTGACCAACTGCAGGGTCCCGAGGAACCCGGACCGCCTGTATTGCGCGCCAATCCGGTCAGGCGTATATTGGCCGCCAATCGGCTAAGCTGCGCATTGCCGCCTGCTTGCGCGAGCTTCCGATGGCGAACTCCGGCTCTTGGTCACCGTTCCAGGCGTAGTGAGGTCAAATGAGATTGACCAGGATCTTTCCCCTCGGAATAGCTGCCATCGGCATCTTCACCTGGCTCGTCTTCTCTCTGGGCACCACCCACGCAACGTCGCTAAAAAAGGATTCCATCAGTGGAACCGTCACTAGCTCCGCAGGGCCAGAAGCCGGCGTGTGGGTCATCGCGGAAACCACGGACCTGCACACCCGCTACATAAAGGAAGTGGTGACCGACGACCACGGCCGCTACCTGATACCCGCTCTGCCCAAAGCGAAGTACACCATATGGGCTCGCGGTTACGGACTCCTCGATTCGCCTAAAGTGGAAGCCGATCCAGGCAAGCGAGTGAATCTGCAACCAGTCATTGCCCCGGATAGAAAGGCTGCGGCGTACTACTACCCGGCCAACTACTGGTACTCCTTGCTCGAGGTGCCCGCAGAAGCGGAATTCGCGGCCCCCGCGAAGACTGGCATTTCCCCCAACATCAAAAGCCAGGCGCAGTGGATCCATCTCATCAAGACCGACAGCTGTGAGTCCTGCCACCAACTCGGTAACCAATACACGCGGACCATCCCTGCCATGTTTGGCAGTCTCACTCCGCCGCAAGCATGGATGCGGCGCCTTCAGTCGGGGCAAGCCGGCCCCGCGATGATGGGCGGCCTCGCCCAACTCGGCCCCAAACGCGCAACCGAGCTCTTTGGCGATTGGACCACCCGTATCAAGAATGGGGAATTACCGGCCGAGACGCCTCCGCGGCCCCAGGGAATTGAGCGCAATGTGGTAATAACCCAGTGGGACTGGGCTGATCCCACAGCCTACCTCCACGACTCAATCTCTACCGATAAGCGCGATCCTAAAGTAAACGCCAAGGGACTCATCTACGGCTCGCCTGAAGAAAGCCGCGATTATTTGCCCGTGCTCGATCCGGTCCACAACACCATAGGCAGACTTAAGGTTCAGTATCGCGATCCGGATACGCCCGGCCAGCTCAAGCCTCTGAATTCCTCGCCGGTCTGGGGCGATGAGGCCATCTGGGACAGCCACACCACCGTTCACAATCCGATGTTCGACGAGCGGGGGCGCCTGTGGTTCACTGCTCGTATCCGTGGCAGTGACAATCCCGCGTTTTGCAAAGCAGGTTCCAGCCTGATCTCGGCCCAACTCACTCCGGTCAAAACCTCCGGCCGCCAATTGGAAATGTACGATCCCGCGACCAGGCAGCTCACCATGATCGACACCTGCTTCGGCACCCACCACTTGCTCTTTGCAGAGGATGCCGACAACACACTCTGGACCACCAGCGGAGGTGGCGGAGGGGTTGTGGGCTGGTTGAATACGAAAGTGTGGGACCAGACACACGACGAGGAGAAGTCACAAGGCTGGACTGCCTTGGTCCTGGACACCAACGGGAACGGCAAGCGCGATCCCTATGTGGAAGGCGAGCAGAAGGTCGCGACCGCGCCCAGCGGTGAGAGCCTGGGAACCGCCTCCGCACTCAATGCAGCAGCTGACCCCAACCATGATACCCGCCTCAACGCCGCCTTTTACGGCCTTGGGATTGGCACGGACGGCATGATCTGGGGCTCAGTCCTGGGTTTCCCGGGTGGGATCGTGCGCCTGAACCCAGGATCGAATCCTCCGGAAACAGCTTTGGCCGAATATTACGAAGTCCCATGGAAAGATCCCAGGGCTCCGGTGTGGGGGTTCTCCCCGCGGGGAATGGACATCGACCGCAATGGCGTTGTCTGGGTGGCCTTGGCCAGCGGACATCTGGCAAGCTTTGACCGAAGCAAATGCAAAGGCCCGCTCAATGGGCCAACGGCGACCGGGCGGCATTGTCCCGAAGGGTGGACGCTCTATCAAACGCCCGGCCCCAAGTTCAAGAACGTCACCAGTTCCGGCAGCGCTGATTCCCATTACTACGTCTGGGTCGATCAGTTCGACACCCTGGGCTTGGGCAAAAACACGCCTATCATCACCGGCAATTCCTCCGATTCATTGGTCGCTTTGGTCAACGGCAAGTCCACCATACTCCGCGTGCCCTATCCCCTCGGCTTCTACGCCAAAGGAATGGATGGGCGCTTCGACGACCCTAAGGCAGGATGGCAAGGCAAAGGAGTGTGGACCACCTGGGGTACTCGGACCCCCTTCCATAGTGAAACGGGAAAAGGGACCAACCCCAAAGTCGTCCACTTCCAGATTCGACCGGATCCGTTGGCGAACTGAGATCTGTCGAGTGGTACATTGATCCTGGGTGTTCAAGCGTGAGCGTGGTAAGTGCTGGATTGCGATGAAAGACGAGACAACCGAAGATTCCGAAAAAGCTCCGACCGACTGGGCCGAGCTTCGCATTCAAGCCGATAAGCTCGGCATCAGCCTGAGCCAACTCCAGCAACAGAAGCGCGAGCAGGAACTGAGGCGGGCAAGAAAAAGACGGCCCACGGAACCGCCACAAATAAAACAAGACTGAACCGCAGCGACAAATGCCGCCATTTGCGAATAGGCAAATGATGAGATATCCTCCGCCACATGAAAATAGCCCTGTATCCAGCACTGCTGTTCATCGGCGCTGCCTTGGCCCCTATCCCAATACAACCGTCAGCGGTGCTTTACGACAATGGTGAGGTAAAGGTCGCCCGGGCCTTCGAGAAAGCCCACGTGCAGGGAAAGTTCCACCAGCACGAGATGAGCCGCGTGATGATCTACATCCAACCGGGACAGCAACGGTTCGAGTATCAGGACGGAAGGCCAACGGCCGTTTCTGTCTTCAAAGCGGGCGAGGTACTCTGGAGTCCGCCGACGGGGATGCATGCGGGAACGGTCCTCGATCATGACTTCAACATCATCGAGGTCGAGCTGAAAACTCCAGGCACAGATAAGCCGATCACTAGCGATCACGATCCGCTCAAAGTAGATCCCAGCCACTACCAGACTTGAGTTTGAAAACCCTCAGGTACGGGTTCTGAGAATCAGGATTCCGCCGCACGGAGCCGTTCCGCTACATACCTATGCCACAGATCACGTGACCGTCTTCCTCACCGATCAGAATTTTCGCACCAAAGACTCTGCCGGCAAGACGGAAAACGCGCAGCACAAGGCCGGGGACGTTATCTGGGAGACACCGGCAACGCAGACGGAACAAAATATCAGCGCCCAGCCATTTGAAGCTGTCACTGTCGAAATCAAGAAGTGATGATTCACCCGAAGTTATGGAGTATAGGATCGGCTCTGGCAACTTCCGGGACGCAACGATAGCCTCGCCCGCGAGACCAGCTTGGCTACACTAAGTCATGATGCGTGGTCCTGCTTGTGGCATGATTTTGGGCTTCGTTCTCTTTTTGAGTGCGGTGCTTGCAATCGGGCAAGTGCCTGCGCACACCTCCTCGGTCACAATCACGGTCGTTGACGAAGACGGGCTGCCTCTCTCCGGCGCTCAGGTCACCCTTCTCGAGCCGGGACGCAGCCCTGTTCATCTGCAAACCGATTACGCTGGCCGCTGTGCCTACCCGCTCGAAAACAATTTGCCTTACTCGCTTCGTGTGCAGAAGCCCGGCTTTTACCAGGCCTTCGAAAACCAGACAGATGCCTCTCGCCAGACCATCGAAGTGAAACTCGCTCATGAACAGATGGTGCGTCAGGAGGTGAATGTTCTTTCCTCCGTGGTCGGCATCGATACAAAACAAACCTCAGACAAAAGCACCTTTTACACCCCGGAGATCGTCAACATCCCCTATCAGACTTCGCGTGATATCCGCAACCTGCTTCCTTTCACGCCCGGCGTAGTGCAGGACGGGACCGGTCAGATTCATGTTGCCGGCTCGGAGACCTACGCAACCCTCGACTTGTTGGATGGCTTCGACATCCGCTCCCCGGTCAGCGGTCAACTTGCTATGCGCGTTAGCCCGGATGCAGTTCGATCCATCGATACCGAAACAACCCGATACCCGGTTCCATACGGCAAAGCCACGGGCGGTATCGTCGCCTTCTATACCGGCATGGGCGATAACAAGCGTCGCTTCAACACCACTGACTTCTTTCCCTCGTTCCGCCAGGCCAACGGGCTGCGCTTCGACAAATTCGTCCCCCGCGTAACCCTTTCCGGACCTATTGTTCGTAACCGCGCCTGGTTCTTCGACGGCCTCGAAATGGAGTACGACAATATCTACATACAAGAGCTGCCGTCCAACGCTGATACCAACCACTTGCTGCGCGGTAGCAACCTTCTCAAAGCCCAGGTGAACCTAACGCCCGCGAACATCCTTTCCGTTGGACTGCTCTTTAATGACTACCATTCTCCCTACGACGGCATCTCTTCGCTGGTACCGCAGCAGAGCACCACCAAAAGGGACACCATCGCATGGCTCCCGTATATACGTAACCAATACAGTTCCGCGAACGGAGGCCTATTGCAGGTTGGCGCGGGAGTCGCGCGCTTCCGCGACGGCTACGAGCCGCATGGAGAGAGTCCGTACCAGATTACTCCCGAAGCGACACAGGGCAGTTACTTCGAAAATTTGACTGCGCACTCCCAGCGCGAGCAGGGAACCGCCACCCTATACTTGCCCCCGCGCCATTGGGAAGGCCGCCATGATCTCGAAGCGGGTATCGACCTCGACCACATCGGCTTCGACGAAAATGTTTCGCGTTTGCCGGTGAGCTATCTGCGCGAGGACGGAACACTCTTACGGCGCAGCACCTTTCCTAACCAGGCTCCGTTTACGCGCCATAACTTCGAGACCACCTCATATTTTCAAGATCGCTGGCTCGCTCACCCGGGCCTGCTCATCGAGCCGGGTCTGCGCTTTGACTGGGACGAGATCATCAGGCGTCCGCTTTTTTCGCCGCGGATCGCTGCCACCTGGTCGCCACCCGGTGCAGAAGCGACGACCAAGGTGTCGGCCGGCATTGGTCTCTACTACGAACACACACAATTGGAATACCTGGAGCGCGCTCTCGCTGGCGCACGCTATGACACCTACTATGCCGCCGATGGTGTCACTCCACTAAGCGGCCCACGGGAGACGACGTTCATCGCCAACAACGCCTCTCTGAAAGAATCCCGCGCCATCAACTGGAGTGTCGGCGTCGAGAGGAAGCTTCCCGGATCCATGTACGCCGGGCTGAATTTTCTTCAGAAGCGAACCAATGACGGTTTCGTGTATGCCAATCAACAGGGACCGGAAGCGCTGTCTGGAAACTATCTCCTAACCAATACCCGCCAGGATCACTATGTCTCCGAGGAGTTTGACCTGAGTCGCACGTTTGTTAATGGATACAGGCTGTTTGCGGCTTATACTCACTCCTCGGCTCGCACCAACGCGGCTCTTGATTATGTACCCACTGTCTCCCTGCTTGGTCCCCAGCAGAGCGGCCCGCTGGCCTGGGATGTGCCCAACCGCGTCATTTCCTGGGGATGGTTGCCCTTACTGCTGCCGAAACTGAAGAAGAGTTGGGACTTCGTCTACACGCTTGATTGGCATACCGGTTTTCCGTTTGATGCAGTGAACGCTAACCAGCAGGTCGTCGGCGCGGCCGGTTCGCTCCGGTTTCCTGACTATCTCTCCTTCAGTCCGGGCCTCGAATGGCGGTTCCATTTCCGCGGATCTTATTTCGGTCTGCGGGGTGTTCTTGAAAACGCCACCGATAGCAGGAACCCTGCGGTGGTGAACAACGTCGTGGAATCACCCGATTTCCGAACCTTCAGCGAGTTTCCCGGCAGAGCGCTGACAGCGCGGATACGGCTGATCAGTTCGAAGTGAGGAATTTACCTGTGATCGAACTTGGCCCTTTACACTGACGCCATGTCCATCCTCAAGGTCATCATTCTTGCCGTCGTGCAAGGTCTTGCTGAACTACTGCCAGTTTCAAGCTCCGCTCACGTCATCGTAGCCGAAAAGCTCATGGGCCTCGATCCCTCGTCTCCACAGATGACATTGCTCCTGGTCATGCTGCACACGGGGACGATGTTCGCGGTCATCCTGTACTTTCGCAACTCCTGGAAAAGTGCCTATTTTTCAAGCCCCGAAGCTTTTAAGCGTTTTGCAGTTCTCGTTATTTGGGCCACGTTGCTGACCGGGATCGTAGGCGAATTACTTAAAAAGCTCATCGAGAAAACTCTCTTCCACGGAGCCGAGAAGGCTGAAATCGAGCAGTTGTTTAACCATCTCGAGCTAATCGCGCCCGCTCTGGCCGCAGCGGGTTTGGTGATCCTCATCGCCGGTCTGTTGGAGAGGCGGCACGCGGCGACCGCAACTCTCGATAGGGCGATGAACCTCAAGCAGGCGGGCTGGATGGGAGTCGTGCAAGGCTTGGCGCTTCCGTTCCGGGGCTTTTCTCGGTCCGGGTCGACCATCTCCACTGGCATGCTTGCCGGTGTGACCAAGAGGCGCGCAGAGGACTTCAGTTTTGCCATGGCGGTGGTGCTGACGCCGGCAGTAGTGGGCTTAGAAGCACTGCGGCTGCAGCGAGCTTCGCACGCAGCCATTGCCGGGGGCAGTGCGATCGATCTAAAAGCTGCGCTGGTGTCGAGCGCGTTCGGTGCCGTCTTCTCCTTCCTCGCGGGACTCCTCGCCCTCAAGTGGCTCAGCAACTGGCTCGAGAGTGGTCGCTGGTACTTGTTCGGCATCTACTGCCTGGTGGCTGCGGCGTTTGTCTACTATCTACATGCGCGAGGGTTTTGATTCTTCTTGAGATACATCTTTCGTGTGAGAGGAATGGATCGAGGTTCCGGGTTCAAATGAACTCCGGGAGGGTCCATGAGAAGACTCATCGGCGCTTGTTTACTTGGGACTATATGGACCGTCGCTTCGATAGGCTACGCTCAGTCAAGCGAAGCAAGGGAGTTGATGCGCGCCACCAATGAGGACCGTGCTCAGCAGGGCCTTGGCCCGCTGAAGTGGGACCCGGCCCTGGCGCGGGCTGCGCAAAGGCACGCCGAGTGGATGATCCGGCAAGGCGCGCTGTCCCATCAATATTCGGGAGAGGCTGATCTGGTTGCCCGCGTTGGGCAGGAGGGTGCGCACTTTCGCGTGGTCGCGGAAAACCTGGCGGTTGCCCCAAACCCCAATGCTGTCGAAGTGGAGTGGATGCACTCCCCACCGCACCGCAGAAATATCCTGGATGCCCGGCTGAACGAAGTTGGCATTGGGCTCATTCGGCAAGGGGGCAACCTGTGGGCCGTGGAAGACTTCTCCGCCGGCGTCACCGCGATGGGCTCTTCGCAGATTGAACACACCATTGGCCAGCTGCTGAGCGAGCGTGGTATTCGCCCGGGAGGCGATGTTGCCGCCGCACGGGAAACCTGCGCCATGGAGCACGGCTCGGCCGGAGCAGCGCGACCGAAGTTCATCATGCGCTGGCAAGGTTCAGATCTAAGCCGCCTGCCCGGTGTTCTCGAGCAGCAGATCAGTACCGGGCGCTTCCGCACCGCAGCGGTTGGAGCCTGCGATACAGGTAACGGCCAGCCCGGCTTCACCACCTATCGACTGGCCGTGTTGCTCTTCTAGATGCCACCCGAGGCTTCTACTCGATGACTTGGAACTGCTTCATTCGTTCTTCGTTGATGGTCAATCCGAACCCGGGCACATTGTCATCGAGGTCTATGAAGCCGTCCGTGGCTCTTGGTTCGCCATCGAAGATATACCAGAACAGTTCATTGCCCACCTCAACATCGACCGGCGGGAAGAATTCCGCCATGGGCGAATTAAGGCTGGCCATCACCACGTGGTAGTTGTGCATCTGTCCAGCGTGCGGAATCACAGGAACAGAAAAGGCTTCGGCCATCGCCGAGATTTTTCTTGCCTGGCTGATACCACCCACCCGGTTGGTATCAACCTGGAGTATGTCGACGGCACGCGCTTCGAGCATGTCGCGCACGCCATAGGCAGTGAACTCATGCTCGCCGCCGGCGATCGGCACTCTCCCGTAAGACTTCAGCTCGGCGTACCCGCGAACATCATCGGGAATCACCGGCTCTTCCAACCAGCGCAGGTTGAAGGGTTCGAGTAAGGGGAGCATGCGTTTGGCATAGTCCAGGGTCCAGCCCATGTAGGCATCCGCCATCACGTCGATCTCGTCTCCTACGGTCTTGCGTACCGTGCGGACAAGATCCAGGTTGCGCTGCATCCCCTCGGCTCCATCGACCGGACCCCAGCCGAAGCGCAACTTCATTGCCTTATACCCTTCACTTTTGTATCGTTGCGCTTCGAACGCCAACTGTTCCAATGGGCACGAGTAGAGCCGGCTGGCATATACCGGAATGCGCGCCTTGGTTCTGCCGCCAAGCAGGCGAAAAACGGGTTGCTTCGCGGACTTCCCCAGCAGGTCCCAAAGGGCAATGTCCACGGCGCTGATCGCCGTCATACCGATGCCCTTGCGCCCAAACGCCATGGTCTTGCGATACATGTGCTGCCACAGAAATTCGATATCCCATGGGTCCGCGCCTATGAGCAGGGGCCTGAGATGGTGATCGATCACCTGCTTGGTGATGAGCGGCGTCAAGGCGGCATTGCCGATTCCCACCAGCCCGTCATCGCTCATCACCTCAACCACCAGCCAGCTATGGAAGGTGAACGTGCTCATGGAGGACGACTCAGGCAGCGAGAGCAAGTCCATCGGGTTGGTGCAAAAATGCGGTGACAACGGTGTTGTCTTACCTGACCACTGCGCAACTCTGGTGCGGACCTCGCGGATCTTCATGATGAAACGAGTTTCTCCCGTTGGTGGAATATGTTGGTTCCTGGTGGATGCAGAACGCCTGAAGTTGAAAGAAGGATGGCAAATGCTATTGCATGAAGGCTGCCTACGACTGCAAACAAAGTTCCATATCCGGCTCCATAAGTAAGCAACTGACCGGCCGCCAAGTTGAAAATCGCGCCGCCCATGGCGCCTCCAAAGCCGATCAGTCCCGCGACTGAGCCAACCGAGCTCAGGGGGAAAACATCGGTAGGCAGCGTCATGATCAGTCCGGACCACGACTGCTGCCCAAAGAAAGCAATGCTGAAAAGCAACAAGGCAAAGCTCACGGAAACGTGAGGCACGAGAATCACAGCCGGCATCAACGCAGCGCTCAAACCCAAAGGCAGCTTGCGCGAGAAGTCGAGAGAACGGCCAGAGCGTAGCAGATAACTCGAAAACCAGCCTCCGGCAAAGCTGCCGAGACCGGAGGCAGCGTACGGAATCCAGGCGAAGTAGCTGACTTGCTTGATATCAAATCCCCGCGCATCGTAGAGGTACTTAGGCAGCCAGAACAGGCAGAAGAACCATGCGGAGTCGCTCAAAAATTTGGCGCTCACCATGCCAAGAACACGGCGGGACGATAACAAGCGCAGCCAGGGAATCCGCGCTGCTTCGATAACCGGATGCAGCAAGGCAACCCCTGCTGGTTGCCGGTAAACCATGAACCACCCTGCCGCCCAGGTGAGCCCGAGTGTGGCAGCGAAGAAGAAAATATAGCGCCAACTCCCAAACAAGAGGATGAGCCCAATGAGCGGAGGGGCGAGCACGGAACCGAGGGCCGTCCCGGCGTTGATGATGCCCATCGCCGTAGCGCGTTGGTTTGCAGGCAGCCACTCTGCAACGACGCGCGTGGCCGCAGGGAAGCCTGCGCCCTCGCCCATGCCGAGCAGCAGGCGTGCCAGCACCAGCAGAGGCAGCCCACGCGCAACCCCATGCAGAGCGCAGGCCACAGACCACCAGGCCATGCTGAGGGCGAACCCCAACTTGGTGCCGATGGTGTCCAGAAGTTTTCCCCCGCCCGCATAGAGCAGGGCATAGGTGGCCAGGAATGCGGCCTGCAGCAAGGCAAACTGCGCGTTAGAGATAGGAATAGTCCGCTGGATGGCGGAGATAGCGACAGGTAACGCCTGTCGGTCAAAATAGCTGATACCGATGGCTACCGTAACCAGGGCAATGAAGAACCATGGCTTGGAATCTAACCGCATGTTCTTCCTTTCCCCGAGGTCTGTTTCAGTTAGCCGGCCAGGTTACCCGCAAGAGCGAGAGGCCCATCCGGGGCAGTTGCACATCCAGTTTGATCTCTCCATTTTCCGGGGTCATCCACCTGGGAGAATCGAACAGCTGCAATTGTCCGGCAGCCCGCAGCTGAGCATATTGTTCCGGGGTCGGATTTTGCGGCGACCCCATGTCCTTCCACACGGTGTAGGCATTGCTGTGATGATCGTCGATCCGGTACTGCTGCAGCAACACGCGATGAACTGAGAGAGGAATTGACTTGATCGACACGGTGACGGGAGCACCTGCTGCGGCCACATCGTCGTCGTGATAGTTCCACAGCAGCACAGCAGCCTCGCCATTCGAACTGGTTGCCAGCGCGTCGATATCCGGCGCCTGCCGCACGCTGTGGGCGAGGATACTGTCGAGCGCGGCGGCTCCATTGCTTACCGCGGCAACGCGGTTGCCCCTCATCAATCCAGCCATGCGGAAAAAGTTCAGCACCGGCTTGTCTACCCCATTGGTCGCGAGCGTGCGATACCCATCGAAGTAGGGCTTGCCCTCGAACTCAAAAGCCCAGGTCAGCATTCCCAGTAAATTCACCTGCTCGCGATCTGCAAGCTCCAGCAGGCCCTTCATGGCGGTCGCCGTATAGCTGGGATAAAGTGGCCCGTTGCGATATGCATTCGGCGGATAGAGACGCGCGGAGCAAGCAGCGCAGCCCTCGGGATCCGCTTCGCTCAAGATGATAGGGAGCCTCTGGAACTTTGGGAACTGGCGCACGATGGCAAAGCCGTCGGCGGCATTGTTGAGTTCGTGGTCGAGGCCCATTTGCACGTGACCGTCGACTACATTCGGACGCCCCTTCACGTGGAAGGAAATAAAGTCCAGCGGTATGGGGCCTCCGGTTGCCAGGCTTTTGTTTGCGGTGCAATGAGCGAGAAACGATCGTAGATACTCAGAGGCTTTGTTCTGCGTGCCGGTGCCGGGTCCGGTAGTCGCGGGTCCGCCTACGCGCGCATTGGGGATCGCTTGCCTTACGCCCGCCACCGCATAGTCGTACAGCTTGTTGTATTCGTCCTCGGTTCCTTTCCAGTAGTACTTGCCATCGGGTTCGTTCCAGACTTCCCAATACCAGGTGGCAACCGTCTCCTTGCCGTAGCGCTCGGCCATGTGCGCGGCCACTTGCCGATTCAGCTCCTGCCAGCGCTTGTAGTCCTTCGGTGGAAACGACCAGCCCTCCTCCTCTCCTGGCTTGAGCGGCCAACCGATGTGGTAAGGATCGGGATGGGTAGAGAGCGCCTTGGGCATAAAGCCCAGCTCCACCATGGGGCGCACATGCGCCGCCGCATACGCGTCAAATATCTGGTCGAGAATCGTCCAACTATAGATTGGGTTTCCGTTCGCATCCTCGGTGTAGACGTTCGACGAACTCCATTTGAGGTCGGGCTTTCCGTCGCCGGTGGCGAGCAGGAAATGCGCGCGAACATAGACTGGAACTGGGCTCAAATCGTGCAGTTGGGCAAGCAGAGCCTGGCCATTTTTTGTGGCCGTATAGCCGGATTCGTCGTAGCCAAACCAGCTATAGATGGGCGTGAACTTACCCAGGGACTTCGCCAGGTCAACGTCGATACGAACGGCAGTTTGCGCCGGGCAGAACGACGCCACAAGCAAAAGGCTAAACAAGAAGAGATATCGGCGCATCAGTGTTCTGCCTCGATCATAGTTGATTGGCCACGCCTTGGGCCCCACGAATGGTAGTACCACCGAAAACGAGCTGTCAACAGTGATTAAAGAAAGCCTCCAGCGCATGTGGGGTAAAAAATAGCTTCGGGTTGATTGTTTTCTGCTAGAGGTACTACCATTCGTCCCGCTTTTGAAAACAACGACAAGGGCACCGCAAGAAATTGTTCGGAGGAGCGCCATGACAAGTCTGAGCCTCAGTGGACGTAATGGTGGGGAGTGGGTCGGACGATTACGGGCAAGTAACGAGACCTGGCAGTATACGGAATACGTTACATTGGATTGTCCCAATCTGGGACTTCGATGGTTCGATCCATGGGCGCCAATTCTTCATCCGGTACAGACAAGGGCGATCTCACGGACTGGTTGATCCTGCGATTTAAGCAGCTCATCAGCGAAGGCACACTTACGCCCGGCTACAAGCTACCTTCCGAGCGGGAACTGTCGCTGCACTTCGGGGTCAGCCGGACTTCTCTGCGCCCGGTGATGAAGATCCTCAAAATGATGGGCGTTGTCTCGCAGCGGGTTGGCGATGGCACCTACCTCAACGGTGATGCCTCCTCAGTTCTCGCTGAACCGATGGAATTCCTTTTCCTACTGGATGAAACATCGTCTCAAGAACTGGTCGAAACGCGGTTGATGGTCGAACCGACGCTTGCGGCAAAAGCGGCTGAGCTCGCGTCTCGCGAGCAAGTCCTGGTGTTGCGGCAGACGATTGCGGAGATTGAGGCCGCCGGGACCGACCAGTTCAGGATCATCGAAGCCGATCTGCTGTTTCACCGCACCATTCTGCAGAGCTCCGGCAACCGGCTGTGCGGGCGGCTCTTCCAGGTGATCCATCGCTCGATGATGAACATGATGATGTTGACCTCGCAGCTTGTGGATCGGGATCACACTCTCGCCTTCCACCAGGCGATCTTCGAGGCGATCCAGCGGCGTGATGGGCCGGAGGCCGAGCGTCACATGCGCGATCACTTGATCGACGCACGCGCACTTCTGCTCCAGGCCCGCCAGTCAGAGGCCGACGAACGCCTGCGTAAGAGCATCGGCAAGAATACTGCCAGGAAGCGGTCTGCGAAGGCTATCCGCTAGACGTACGCACCCCCGCGCAATGCGTTGCCGCCCAACCTCCCCTCACCCATGAGGGGCCCCAGGAGTATCCCACTTGAGCGGCATAGACCTCGACCGCGATTTACGTAGTGTAGTGGTACGTGTGAATGCCGACCTATACGCCTCCCCTCTCCCGCAGACCTGAGCGCGGTTCACACAAACGGAGATAACCAATGAAAATTAGATCCGCTTACGGGCTTTTGCTCACCGTCGCGCTCGCCTTGCCGGCCACCGGCCAGGTTTCCATCTCCATTGGGATTGCGCCACCGCCTATTCCCTATGAACCCCCGCCGCCGCCGCCCCCCGCGCCCATGATGGTGTGGGTAGGCGGCTTCTGGGCGCCTCAAGGACATCATTATCGGTGGGTTGCCGGCCGCTACGAACAACCACCCTATCCCGGCGCTTACTGGAGTCATCCCCACTACGACCGGTACTCGGATGGCTGGCACTACGATGAAGGGCACTGGGACCGCGAGGACCATGAGCACGGCCACGGGCACGCATACGGGCATGATAGAGATGGAGGGGAAGGCCACGAACATGGCCATGGGCACGACTAGCAATAACATCCGGACCGCAGAGTAGGAATGTAGCTGCGCATGTCGAATGGACATGCGCAGCCAAGAGGTGGGCTACTACTTTTTGGGTCCTACGAGGGCGAACATGGCTCCCTGGGGATCCATGCCTAGGATGATCCACAGGTCACCGGGCACCTCGTGGGGTCCCATGAGCACCTGGCCGTTCTTCTCCTTGATGCGTCCGTCTGCGGCATCGATATCTTCCACGTTGAAGTAGTAGAGCCAGAAAGGTACCGGAGAATTCTTGGGATCGCGCGTCATGACGGCGCCGATCGCCGCCCCACCGTTGTTAAATATCCGGTACGTTCCCATAGGGCCCATGTCCATCGACCGATCCTCGTTCCAGCCGAACATGCTGGAGTAGAAGGGCCACGCGGTCTTTTCATCATTGGCCGAGAGCTCATTCCATCCCACGATGCCGGGAGTGCCCATCGGCGGACGCGGCGGGGCATAGTTCAAAGAGCCTTTGAACAGGAGGAAAGCGGCGCCCTGTGGATCTTCCACAAAGGCCCAGCGCCCGACCCCCGGGATGTCCTGCGGCGCGCAGTGTAACTTGCCGCCTGCCTGTTCGACGCGTTTGGCGTCGGCATCCACGTCCTTGACCCCGATGAATCCGACCCACGCGGGCCGCATGCCGGCATCGAGCATCGGCTGATTCAGCTCCAACATTCCGGCGACGTCCAGACCGCCGACCGAGAACAGTTTGTAGGGAATACCTCCGGGGTCGCCTGAGTCTTTGGCTTTCCAGCCGATCACGTGGGTGTAGAAGGCCTCGGCGCCCTTGGCGTCGGTGGTACGCAACTCATGCCATACAAAGTCGCCAGTGGTAACGCTTGCCGGCGTGTTCAATTCCTGCTGTGCAGTTGTGCTCATGTTTTGCTCCCTCCTTTGGGATCACTCTTCAACTTTCTCCGGCCCGTTCCAATTCGGCAATATCCAACTTCTTCATTTTCAACATAGCCTGCATAGCGTTTGGTTTCTTGATCAGGTCTGGCAGGCGCGCAGGCACGATCTGCCAGGATAAGCCGAACTTGTCCTTGACCCAGCCGCACTGGCTCTCGCTGCCGCCGGCGGATAATTTCGTCCAGTAGTGATCGACTTCCTCCTGCGAGTCGCAACGAACAACGAATGAGACCGCTTCGGTGAATTTGAACATCGGGCCGCCGTTGAGTGCTGTGAATTTCTGGCCGTCGAGTTCAAAGGCAATGGTGAGAATGGTTGCCGGCGCCGGGCGATTACCGTTGTTCTTCACCGTGTCGAGTCGCCGGGAGTTCTTGAATATCGAGAGATAGAAGTTCACCGCATCTTCCGCCTGGTTGTCAAACCACAGAAACGGCGTGATGCGTGGAAAATTTTCGAGAGCACCCATGAAGTCTCCTTTTCATTGTTGGATGATCGAACGAGAAGATGTGTACGCCGTCCACAAGAAAAATACTAGAAGAAATGTACACTGTCCACAACGCATCATGAAGGCAGCAAAAAAAAACCGGCCACCGGTGAGGACGACCTTTCGTCACGGAGATTTACGGAGAGCCCTGTTGCAAGCCGGCATTGAATTGGCGCGCGATGGCGGTCCGCAGGCGGTGGTCTTGCGCGAAGCGACCCGCCGGGCAGGGGTGGCGCCGAATGCTGCTTACCGGCATTTTTCCAGCCATCGCGACCTGTTACAAGCGGTCAGATCGGCGGCGCTCTCATCGCTAGCGCTTGCGATTGAAGCGGAAATTGTCAGAGTGCGACGGCGCAAAGGTTCGCCGGTGGAAGCAGCGCGTGCAACCCTTCGTGCGGTCGGGACGGGTTATCTAAAATTTGCCTTGACCGAGAGAGGACTTTTCCGAACTGCGTTCTCGACCTCTGATTCGGTGGAAGACGATGTGGACGTCTCAAAGACGGGAAAGAGCGGGTTGAATCCGTTTCAACTACTTAGCTCGGCACTCGATCTGTTGGTGGAGGCCCGCGTCCTTCCGCGGGAAAGAAGGCCGGGTGCGGAGTATCTCGCTTGGTCTGCCGTCCATGGCCTGGCGATTCTGATCATCGAGGGCCCGCTGAGTAGTGCCACGGATAAGGAAATCCGTTCCATGTCTGAGCGCGTGCTGCTGATGGTGGAAAAAGGTCTCTGAACATCGTGTTCAGAGGGTGTGTGAGAACCTCAAGGGAGGTTTTGATCCAGCAAAAGCAGGGTCTCCGCAAGGACCCGCGTGCCCTGCGCACAATCGGCAGGTTCTGCCCACTCTTCGGGAGTATGGCTTCGACCGTCTTTGCAGGGCACAAAGATCATCCCCATCGGCGCAATGCGCGCGACAAATACGCCGTCATGCCCGGCGCCGCTTGGCAGGCGAGTGCTGCGAACCCCGGCAGCCGAAGACGCTCTCTCGATCGTCGCCTGAACCAGCGGCGAACATTCAGTGGGCAACGTTTGGCTCAGCAGGGAGATGTTCAGCCGCAACTGTCTCTCTTTCAATTCGCCTTCGGCGCGCTTCCACAATTCCTGCTCGAAGTGAAGCAGTGTGGGCGCATCGGTGCTGCGTGCCTCAAGGATCATGGAAACCGAACCAGGCACAGCATTGATGGCATTGGGTTGTACGGAGATTTTTCCTACTGTTGCCACCAGGTAAGGACTGTCAGCGGGTCTCGATCGCGCCAGTTGGTCGACCACACGGATAAACTCCGCTGCTCCCACCAAAGCGTCGCGGCGAAGTGACATGGGCGTCGTTCCGGCATGATCGGCGCGGCCTTCCACCGTAATCTCATGCCGGCGGATGCCGACGATCGCAGTCACGATGCCGATCTCGGCGTTTCGTTCCGCGATGACGAGCCCCTGTTCGATGTGCAGCTCGATATAGGCCGCCACAGAGTCATGGCCGCGAATCGGCTGTGTCAGCTGTTGCGAACTGCCGCCGACGCTGTTGATGGCGGAGGCAAGACTTAGATTGGAAGGCAGGCGGCGCGTCAGGTCCGATTCCGTTAATACGCCCGCCCAACTTCGACTGCCGATGCAGGATAGCCCAAACTCACTAGGTTCTTCGGCGAGAAAGTCGACAACTTCGAGGGGATGTAACAGCGGAATCTGCTGCTCCCGGATGGACTGAGCGGCCTCAAGGGCCGCGAGCAAGCCGAGTGCGCCGTCGAAGCGGCCGCCCGCCGGCACGGTGTCTGAATGTGAGCCTGCGACCAGTGCGCCCAGACCAGGTACGGTTCCAGGGAGCCGGCCCAACAGATTTCCGCCTGCGTCGATGGTTACGGAGAGACCGGCGGATTTAAACTCCCGCTCCAGCCACGCCCTGCCCTCGGAAAATCGAGGATCAAAAGCGCGGCGCGTCCAGGGTTTCGCCGGATCGGTGATGCGGCTGAGAGCCTCTAAGCGACTCCACAGCCGATCCGAATTGATTTCAATCATGTTCTGGAGCTGCTACGCGAGCGCCAGATTGAGGTTCTCGATGGCCTCGTCGATTTCCCCGGTGTTTTTGTAGCCGACGGTGACGGCGGTAACCCCTGCATGCCTGAAAGCGAACTTCATGGCGGCCTTGCGGTCTTCGCGGTTGGTGAATTGGCCCTCGCCCACCAGCTTCATGCTGATGACGCCCGTTCCGTCTTTGCGAATCTTTTTCACGTGTGTAACCACTTCGCTTACATTCCCCAGGCCTTCGGTGTTGTAATCCTCAGCGTCCATCCGCACGCCCTTGTGATTCATGCGGATCATCGCCACTTCGAGCCACTTCATGTCGGGAACCTGGCGCAACGCTGGTAGCCCATGCACCGAGGCGCCGTGGCATAAGACAGCCTGCTTCAGCTGGGCTTCGGAAATCCCGTCTTGCCACCGGAGACTGTCGGTGGGCCAAGTCCCAGTGTGCTGCCAGTGCAGCAACACGATGTCGAAGTAGTCGGTCTTCGCCGCCCGGCGCAACTGGTCGATCTTAGCTTGCGGATCGACCCCGTCATGGGTCGTCACCTTGGTCATCAGCCGATAACTATCGCGGGGAACACCCTGCAAAGCTATGCCCAGCATCTCGTGCATGCCACGGTAGGACTCCGCAGTTTCAAAGAAGCGGACGCCGCGTTCATGAGCATGGCGCACCAGCCGGGTGAATTGATCCTGCCCCAGGTCGCGCTGGACCTGGCCGGAGAAGCTTCCCGTGCCAAATGCGAGCCGCGTAACCTTAACGTTTGTCTTTCCCAGGGATACCCAGTCTGTAGCAGTTTGTGGCTCGGCTTTCAGCGAAAGGGTTCCGGCGGTGGCGAGGGCGCCCGCAGCGAGGCCGGTCTTCAGGAAATCACGTCTGGAGTAATGAGCCATGGACTTCCTCCAATTGGCCGAATCTTACCATATTTGGTAGGTCCCTTTCCCCAGGCTCACCGTTCGGCGAGGTACATTGGCTGCATCATGAAGAAGCTTATCAATCGCCCGGAAGACGTGGTCGAAGAAATGGTGCTGGGCCTGGCAGTGTTGCAGCCAGGCTGCGCCCGCTTACCTGGACATAAAGCTCTTATCCGCGCGGATGCGGAGCAGGCGCGCGAGAAGCAGGTTGCCGTGCTCTCCGGTGGAGGGAGCGGCCACGAACCGGCGCATGGCGGCTACATCGGTGCGGGTATGCTGAGTGCTGCCGTGGCGGGAGAAGTCTTTACTTCACCCAGCAGCGACACCGTTTTTGCTGCCATCAAAGCGGTTGCTGGCAAGCCTGGGGCATTGCTGGTGGTCAAGAACTACACCGGCGACCGCCTGAACTTCGGATTGGCGGCGGAGATGGCGCGCGGAGAAGGCATTCCTGTCGAGATGGTCATTGTGGATGACGATGTGGCCTTGAGAGGGACGGCGCAGGCAACGGGGGCGCGCGGGCTTGCGGGCACGGTCTTCATTCACAAGCTGCTGGGGGCTGCGGCCGCCGAGGGCGGGACTTTGGATGAGCTGGTGACGATCGGTAAAGCGGCGGTTGCCTCCCTGGGGACGATGGGAGTTTCGTTTTCGGCGGGGACCTCGCCGGCGGTGGGAAGGCCAAGCTTCGAGTTGGGGGAGCAGGAGATGGAGCTTGGCCTCGGCATCCATGGGGAACCTGGCGTCAAGAGGACGCCGATCCAGCCCGCGGACCAACTTACAGAGACGCTGCTCAACACGATTCTGCAACACGGAAAATTCTCGAAGCAGGTGGCAGTCATGGTCAACAATTTGGGAGCCACCACCACCATGGAACTAGCCGTGGTGGCCCGTCATGTACTGAGCTTTCTCGAAAGCAAGGGCTTCACGGTGGAGAGAATATTCGCCGGAACATTTCTTTCCTCACTCGATATGGCGGGAATCTCAATTTCCGTTCTTGGCCTGAACGACGAGCGGCTGCGCTGGCTCGATGCGTCGACCTCTGCTCCTGGGTGGCCCAATGTGCCGAGACAACGCCCCGGCAAACCGGCAGTGAGCCTGGAGACAGAGGCCAGCAGCGGCGCCACAGTTCCCGCGGACTGCGGTGCGCAGACGGAAGCAGGGGCAAAAACAAGAAAAGCGATTGAGGCCGCTTGCAAAGCATTGATCGCTGCGGAAGGCGAACTGACGGAGATGGACCGGATTACCGGCGATGGCGACCTGGGTGTAAGCATGGAGCGTGCGGCCAAGGCAGTGTTGGACGGGCTGAGCTCTTATCCACTCAACAATGTTCCTGCCACGCTCAAAGCGCTCGGTCACACACTACGGCGAGAATTAGGAGGATCATCGGGGCCTCTGTACGGAGTGCTTTTTCTGCGTTGCGGCAGCGTCCTCGAAAGCCAGGGCGCAACCGGGCTGGCGCCGTGGACCGAAGCGCTGGCACAGGGTTGCCAGGCAATCAGTGAATTGGGTGGCGCCAAGCCAGGCGACCGCACCATGCTGGACGCTCTCGATCCCTTCGTCAAAACACTGCAGCAGGCCAGGGCGGTGAAAGCAACGCGTGAGGCAGTTCTCGCCGGCGTAGAAGCCGCAGAGCGCGGCGCTGACGCCACCGCCGAAATGAAACCCAGTCTGGGCCGCTCCAGTTATCTTGGAGACCGGGTGCTTGGCCATCCTGATCCAGGCGCGAAGGCGATCGCTCTGTGGCTGCGTGCGGCCAGCAAAGCGCTCTTCATGCCTGCGTAGGAGTTCGGAGCGAAGCGCAGCTGTGTCGCATTCTGTAACAGGTGTTCAAGTAGCTTCCGCGGCCTGTCGTCGGCGCAGCTGACATTTATAATGAGTACTATGGATCATTTCAGGCTTCATCCAGTGGTGCACAGGGTATTGGACTGGGTGCCAGCCTTTTTGAGCGTTATGATGATCGCCTTCGAGTCCACCGCCACGATGTCAGCAGCGAACACCAGCAGATGGCTATATCCTCTGTGGGTGCATCTCTTTGGTACGCCGAGCCCGGCACACTGGGAGCAGATACATCATGTCATCCGTAAGACCGGCCACTTCGTCGGTTACGGATTGGTCAGCCTCGCTTTTTTCTATAGCTGGCGGCAGACGCTTCATCGCATGGCCGTCAAACACTGGACACTCTGGCGGCGCGCCTCGGTTCTTGCCGTTCTTTGCACCCTGGTGGTTGCCAGTCTTGACGAATACCATCAAAGCTTCCTGCCTAGCCGGACGAGTTCGCCCATCGATGTTGGCATTGATGTTTGCGGGGCGATTGCCTTTCAGCTGGTCTTGCTTCTCATCATTCAGCGGTTCGTTCGCCGCCGCCCAAGGTACCGCGCAGCCTGATTCCGAACGAAGTGTACGGCTTCAGCTGTGCCCCAGCACCGTGCTCATGAAGGCTCTAGTGTCTGCGCGAGAAGTGAGCAAAATGAGTTCCGCAGGGACGAGCTGCACTCAGACTTGCCAAACGGCTTCAGCCGTACGGTAAATGGCCTACGAGCTTTACCGCTTTAGTCACTGAGGATATGGTCTTCCCTCTCACTGTTCCACTTTTCCGCAGCCTCTTCAGCCCCTGCAGTCCCGCAGGGACGGTACAACCTATAGCCCGGCACGGGAGTGCCGGGTAGGCGGAGGTTTATGTACGAGTCCCGCAGGGACGACACAATGCGCAGCCCGGGTGGGCGATTGGCTTAAAGTCGTTCATCAGCGCACCTCGAAAACTCGCCACTTAGGCGGTAGCCGATCAACAGCAACCTGTATAGCCTGTTCGGCCAAGCTCGCGGCACGGCACTCAACGAGTTACATCGTAAAAAAGAAGTTCATCCGCTGATTTGCCCAGTGCCGCCGCTGCGGGACTCAATTTGCTGTGGGTTCCGATTCGCTCCGCTGAAGCAACAGGACTAGTGTGAATCCGGGATTTACATCAGACCTGCAACGCATGTTTAATGGTGCCCCGGTAGTCACTCATGAGCCCGCTCCGTTCGTCGAAGTATTAAACCGGGTGCGCTCTTTCGGGCAACTGTTTGGCCACCGAAATGCTAAAGAATGCTGAGATTTGTTTAACGTTGGCAACGTCGAGAATTTACAAAAGAGGCGAACAATTCTCGGATCCGGTTCGTCCAGTGATTAGTGATATTTAGGGGATGGATCTTTCGGCCCATCCAGCGACTTAGGCTTTTAACAAAGGATCTTTTGATGTCGGGTAATCCAAAGCAGACGTTTCATGGAATCACCCGCGCAATTTTTGCGCGGTTGCGTCGTAAAGCTTCCAAGTTTGGCATCCGGGTCGCCAGCCCGAAAGGGGAAGCTCTGAAGGATGGAGTTGTCATCCAGTGGAATTATGATCCGGGTGCGGAACTGTTGGAGGTAGAATGCCGGACGCCGTTCTGGCTGAATTCGACTCGGGTCAATCAGGATCTCCGTCACGAAATTGAAGTGGTTCTGCGGTCTGCCCGCGCCGCCTGAGCGATGCTGTAGCCGAAAACCTTTCCGGCAAACAAAATTGTTTCCTCCGTGGGGAACGCTGAGCGTTCCGCGTGCATACGTTTGTAGGGGGAGACCATCGAACCGTATGATTGAGCTCGGGATCTCGACCGGACGAAGGTCCGGGGGAGGCAGACGATGAGCTCGCGGATGGCGCGGCTTGTCTTCGGTTTGCTGCCAGCCAGGACAGCGGATTTTGGAACGGTTTGCGTGGCCGAAGTGCCTGCGGCCACACCGCCTCTGCTGACATACCTACGGCAAAAGCTCCTCTCCGATGAAACCCTGGTTGAGCATTTGCAAAGTGGCAGAGCCGATGCTTTGACCGTGCTGTTTGAAAGGCATAGTCCGCTGCTCTTTGCTATTGCAAGACGCATCTTGCGCAATCGAGCAGAGGCCGAAGATGCGGTGCAACAAGTCTTTCTCGACGTCTTTCGGTCGATCCAGCAATTTGATCCGAGCAAGGGAGAGTTCAAAACCTGGCTTCTGATGTTCGGTTACCAGCGGATCCTGAACTGTCGTCGACGGCTCGTCTCGAATCGATTCTTTGACACGAGTTCATTCGATGAGCTTCTGACAGATCTGCCGTATTGTTCCGAGCGCCCCGCAGGGTACTCGCCGGCTGAGGCAAGCGTGCTGGTTGAGCAGGGACTGAGTCTTCTCCAACCCCGGCAACGGCGGACGATCGAACTTGTCTACTACGAAGGACTTACCGCAGAGGAAGTCTCTCTTCGCACCGGAGAAAGCGTCCGGGTCGTTCGCCACAATCTATATCGCGGACTTGAAAAGCTGAGGAAGGCTCTCGGCGGAGGAGAGTTGAGGACTGCCGGGGGCCACGATGAGTAGAAGCCACGACGAGTTCGAAGTCCTATGCGCCCTTGCGGCAAGTGGAGGTCTCACGAGGGCGGAGTATGCCGAACTGCGTGAGCACCTCATAGAATGTATCTCCTGCCAAAGTTGTTTGATGGAGATGCGCCGGTTGACTATCCCCCTGTTGTTTGCGCAACAGCTCAAAACGCCGGGCAAACAATTGCGAAGGGGCCTGCAGGAACGCTTTGCAGAGCGGGCGATCCGAGAGGGAATCCCCTTGAGTGCCCGATCCCAGGGGGTGGGCTTTAGCGCGCTCGGAATAGTGACGGTAGTTCTCGTGGTCTTGTTGTTGGTCACGGCCACGCTACAACATAGTCCCAGCGCGAATTCGGTTGCCAATATCGGCGTAGCCGAGTCCGTGCAAGTGGCAGCGCCCCTGCGTAGTTCGAATGGCATGACAAGCCTTCCGGTGCCTGCCAGGGTGCGCCGGGTGCGGAGAGATCCCAGGTCGTCGTCCGCCGTCCTACCTACGGCCAAAATCGAACTGCCGCCAATCGAGGTAGCTGCTTTGTCAGGCCACCAGTTCAGGTTCACGCTTGCTTCGAGAAACACCGGTGCGCGTGCGTATCCGTCATCGACAGCAATTAGGCTGCCTGAGGTTGTTCCGTCGTTGACATTTGCCCATCGCGCTCCGGGACTGTTTCTGGATACAACCTCCGAAGTTTTCAGACACAATGCACCCCACTTGCTCGGGGAGTCTGAGTACGGCACATCTGCCCCGGCACACTTTCGATCGAACCTCGCTGCGCTAGGCCTAAATCTGGACACGTACCGGAACACGCTGAAGGCAAATTTCAAAACCAATGGATTCCAACTCATTCACGACATTGTGCCGAGAACAACCAGTCAGGAGAGGTCGCAATGAAGCCATCGATCGCGGTGCGAGTCTTGTTGTCGGCCTCAACGTTAGGGAGTGTTTCTCAGGCCCAGGTCACATCGAACCAACCGGCTACACAACATATCGTGACCCTCAGCTTCAACGCCGCGGTCCTTCAAACCGCTGAAGCGCAGAGGGAATTGGGTGTACTGCAAGCGAAGCTCGCACCGCGCCAGGCACAACTCCAGTCGCTGAACAATGAGGTTGAGGCTTTGCGCAAAGAGATGGCCGGCGACAAACTCAGCGATGCGGAAAGAGAAACGCGCGAGCGCTTACTGGAGACAAAAGAGAAAGACCTGCAGCGCCAGGCAGAAGACTTCAGGAACGATTCACAGAGCGAGTCGCAGCAAGTGTTTCAAAAAGTGGCGCAGAAGGTTTACGCCTTTTTGCAGACCTATTCCCAGCAGCACGCATACTCCGCGGTCATCGAACGCGGTTCCGATGCTGCCCCGGTCGTCTGGTACGCTGCGGGCAATCTGGATATCACTGACGAGCTCATCAAGGCCTACGACGCGCGGTCCTCTGCCGGCCCGGCGGCACTTCCGAATTCTCCGCGCAGCGTGACTCCAACGCCGCCGGCTCATCCCTAGTAAGTATCGGTATAGCGAAGATCACCTCCGAACATCCCTGTTTTGCTTTCAAACCAACCGCGGGGCTATGTGGCCCAGCGTAGCCGGATCGACCCGTTGCGCCTTTGGCAATTGAAATGCACTACAGTTTGTTGTGAGGGTGAGGGAAGATGCAGACAATTTTCTACGAGCTACGCTACGCGCTGAAGCAGTTGAGCAAGAACCCCGGCTATTCCCTCGTTGTCATCCTGACGCTGGCATTGTGCATCGGCGCCAACACTGCGATCTTCAGTGTCGTCGACGCCCTCCTCCTGCGGCCCCTACCTTATCCGGAGCCGCAACGGCTGGGGTCGCTGATGCAGAGAATCTCCGGGCCTTCCAACGCCGTATATCCCGTAGACATTGATCGCGATACCTGGCGCTTCGTCCGGGACAACGTTCCCGCTGTAACGGCTGCCGTTGCCAGCAAGACGGGTGGCGTGAATCTGGAGGCGGCGGGACGGGCTCAGTTCGTTCATGGCCAGCGGGTCTCGGCGAGCTACTTTGATGTGCTTGGCCTTCGCTCCATGATCGGGCGCAGTTTTACCACGAGCGAAGACACGACGGGAGGTCCGAGGGCCGTTGTTCTGAGCTACGGATTGTGGAAGAACACGTTTGGCGGCGATCCCAACATCGTCGGCCAGTCCATACGGTTGAAGAGTGTCCCTTACACCGTCATTGGTGTTCTCCCGGCGCGCGCGCAGACGCCATCGACCGTAGATCTGTGGACTTCGCTTCGTCCGGATACGTCGGAAGAGGGAGGGGGAGACAACTTCGAACCGATTCTACGGCTCAAGGCTGGCGCCACCTGGGCGCAGGCAAATGCTCAGTTGAGCCGGCTCGAGTCACTGACGAGCCGCTTTGTACAGAAGAAGTACCCAGGCGCACAGGTCTCGTACTACGCGGTACCGTTGCAGCAGACGCTGGCGGTCGAAACACGAACACCGGCCATGATCCTGATGGCAGCGGTGGGATTTGTCTTGTTGGTGGCCTGTGCCAACCTGGCTGGCCTGGCATTGGTGCGGGTGGGCCGCAGAGAAGCAGAGATTGCGACTCGCCTTGCGCTCGGGGCCATGAAATGGGCGATCCTCCGCCAGTTCTGGATGGAGAGCCTGCTCCTCACGACCGCCGGCGGCATAGCAGCCCTGATGGTTGGCGGGCTGACCTTGGAGGTCATGAACCGGAGAATTCCGGAGAATTTCCTGCCTCTCGGCGGAGTCTCCGTGGATGCGCGGGTCTTGTTGTTCACCGCCGCTGCCGGGATCGGAGCCAGCGTCTTCTTCGGTCTTTTGCCTGCGCTGAGCGCCGGCCGGATCAATGTGGGATCGGCACTGGTCAATTTCGGCAGCCGCTCAGTTGCCCAGTCGAGTGGTACACGCACACGGTATGCGCTGATCATCGGGGAAGTGGCGTTGACGGTCGTCTTGCTGACAGTGGCCGGTCTCCTCATCAGGACTCTCGTCTACCTCAGCACACTGCCGCCTGGGTTCAACCCGGAAAACGTCGTGGTGGCCAAAGCGTCGCTCGACGACGCGCGCTACAACGACCGGGCTTCGTTCCTAAAGCTGCTCGATGAAAGTACTGCGGCCATGCGAAACATTCCCGGAGTCCAGTCTGCTGCCGTTGGCTTAACCGTTCCCTACGAACGCGCACTCAATTACGCAGTGAAAATTGCTGATGGCCCGCAGTCGGGCGACCAGGACATGACCAACCTGGTCTATGTGACACCATCCTATTTCGAGGCGCTGCAGATACCTCTCCGCACGGGACGGCTTCTTGCCGCGAGTGACACAGCGAACAGTCAGTATGTCGCGGTCGTGAATGCGGCTTTTGCCAAGAGATACCTCGGCAGGGAAAATAGTGTGGGACGCCATCTGCTCAGCGATGGAAACGCAATTGAGATCGTTGGCATCAGCGCGAACGTGGTCACACCGCCTGGCTTTACCGCCGGGGGTCCCATTGTTGCGGAACCAACTGTCTATGTGCCTGCGACCCAGATGCCGATGCAGCTGGTCAACCTTGCGCACGTCTGGTTTCAACCCAGCTGGATCGTTCGTACCCGAGGCAACGTTGCGGGTATAAACCAGCAGATGCAGCAGGCACTTACCCAGGTGGATCCTGATTTGCCCATCTCCGGCTTCGACGCGATGCGCGACGTACTTTCCGAAGCATTGCTCTTGCAGCATGTGGAGGTGGGACTGCTGGCAACGCTTGCCGCGCTGGCCCTGCTGCTCTCGTCGGTGGGCATTTATGGATTGGTCTCGAACCTGGTGAATCAGCGCACCCGCGAACTCGGCATCCGCATGGCTCTCGGTTGCACCTTGCAGGGGGCCATGTTCGAGGTTTCGCGTTCGGGGCTGGCAGCCACCGGCGCCGGATTGGCCTGTGGACTGTTCTTCTCGTCGGCGGCAGTGAAGGTACTGCGGAGCCAACTATTCGGCGTGGCTTTGTACGATCCGCTTACATTGGGCGCAGTGTCGGCATTGCTCGCCCTGGTGGCGGTGCTGGCGGCCGTCTTGCCAACCTTCAGAATCGCAAAGATCGATCCGGCCGAAACGCTTCGCGCTGAGTAATTGGCAGATCGTTACTCGGTACGCAAAGCTTCCACCGGATTAATCGACGCAGCCCGCTGCGCAGGGATTACGCTGGCGACAAGCGCGCAGAATCCCAGTGCTGCGATAGATGCGGCGAGTACCAGCGGGTCCCAACTCTTGACCTGGTACAACTGCGCGGCAATCAGATGCCCGCAGGCGATCGAAATCGGTATCCCGATGGCCAAGCCGATCACGACTTGCCGAAAAGCTCCGCGCAGCACCAGGCGAACGACGTTGCTGCGATTGGCTCCCAGCGCCATGCGCACACCTATCTCGCTGGTGCGCCGCTCCACCGTGTATGCGGTGACGCCGTAGAGACCCACGGCCGCTAGGACCAACGCGAGCAGACCGAAGAGTCCCGTCATCTGCGCGACCGCGCGCCTCTGATCGAACGTGCTGTCCACCTGCTCCTTCATGGGTTGGACATTGATAAGCGTCAGATTGGGATCGACTTCGCTGAACGCCTTGCGGATGAGCGCCTCCATGCCCATGGCGCTCCCGCGCAATTGGAGCACGGCGCCGCCAATGTAGTGGGTGCGGTGGTCGATCAACGCCAAGACGGGCTGATCATAGACGACGTGCTGAGCGAGCGGGGCGTAGAACATGGGCCGCGGAACGCCGCCCGGGTCTCTATACTTGGCGTCCCGTACGACGCCCACGATTTCGAAGGTGGTGTTGTACTTCGGCAGATCCAGGCCGAAGTGCTTCCCGATGGGGTCCTGGTTGGGGAAGAAGCGCTTGGCGAAGGCTTCGCTGACTACGGCGATGGTGCGGGTGGTGGCTGTGTCCTGCTCGGTGATGCTGCGGCCGCGCACGATCGGCTGGCCCATGGTTTCCAGATAGCCGGTGCTGACGCGATCCCATGAGGATCCGCTATTGTCATCCAACTGGGGAACGCCGTGGCCCTCGGGGATGATCAGTTCGCCCCAGTTATCGATGTAGGGGGTATAGAGAGCAAGCGCGGCGCTGGCTACTCCGGGAATGGCAGCGAGGCGGCCTTGCAACTCATGGTAGAGAGCATCGAGTTGGGGCTCGCTATAAGTGGCCGGCGGGCCGTTCATCACGATGCTGAGGCGGTGATCGGTCTCGAATCCGAAGCTCTGATGCTCCAGGTTGCGCAGGCTGCGGGTGAGCAGACCTGCGCCGGCGAGCAATACGATGGAAAGCGTAGCCTGCACGACCACCAGGATTTTCTGCGGCAGGGTGGCGCTGTCGCGAGTGCTGCGATTGGCGCCGCGCAGCGCCTCGACCGGGTTGCCGTGCGAGGCGAACCAGGCGGGTGCGGTACCGAAGAGCATTCCCGTGATCAGAGACAAGCCAAAGGCAAATGCCAACACGGGTAAGGAGGGCGAGGCGTTGATGGGCACGAAGTGCGCGCTGTGAAAGGCCAGGGCAACGATAAGCTTGACGCCGAGGTAAGCGACCGCCACGCCGGCGACCCCGCCGATGATCGAAAGCACGACGCTCTCAGTGAACGATTGGCGAATGAGCCGCTTGCGCGATGCCCCCAGCGCCAACCGCACGGAGGTTTGCGCGCGCCGTGCCGCGCCGCGGGCCAGCAGCAGGTTGGCAATGTTGGCGCAGGCAATCAACAGCACCAGGCAGCAGACGGTGAGCAGGATGCGCAGGCTATCTCCGTAGTCTGCTTTCATGGCGCCGACGCCGGCACCGCCGGGAACGATTCTGATTTGCTGTTTGGGGATCGACTTCTGGATCAGCGGCATAAATTCCGCCGGCCATCCGCTGTCATGAAGCATCCACTGACGCATAATGCCGGTGAGCCGCGGGGCTACCCCTTCGATGCTGGCACCTGGCTTGGCCCTTCCAATCACACGAAGCCACGCCGAGATCGATTGCTTTAGCAGTGAATTCTCTCCATTGACGAGGGGTTCCTGTTGCAGGGGCAGCCAGAGTTCAGGAGGATTGCTGCGCAGTGTTTCCCCGAAAAAACCAGGAGGGGCAATACCGGCAATGGTGAAGGGATGCCCCTCGACGATGAAGGTCGATCCTACGAGCGAAGGATCGGAGTCATACTGTTGCTGCCAGGCACGATAACTTAGCATGGCCACTGGCGGCGCGGAGGCTTGATCGTCACTCGGAGCGATGGTGCGGCCGGCGAACGCGCGAATGCCGAAGGTCGAGAAGTAGTTGCCAGTAACGAATTCGCCGCGCAGCGGCTTGGCCATGGTGTCCTGTTGTCCGCGGCGCACGCTGAACTGGACTCCAGCAGCCTGAAAGGCGGCCATCTGATCGAACTCCGGGGCCGCTGCCTTGAGGCGCAGAAAGAGGGGATAAGAGTACATGCCCCAATCGTCTTGCGGCCCGCCCTGCACGCAGCAGTCGGTGCCGGCGCCGATGCGATAGAGGGTCGACGGATCCACCACCGGTAGCGACTTGAGCATGACTGAGTAGATGAGGGAGAAGATGGCAGTCGTGGCGCCAATGCCCAGGGCCAGCGTGAGCATGGCTGTCAGGGTGAAGACAGGGGATAGCCGCATCTGCCGAAGCGCGTAGGAGATATCTTGCCGCAGCGTTTCCATGAGACATATCTACGTGCGACGGATCAGTTAGGTTCCCGAGATTATTGTTGATTCACCGATGTGCTCTGCTAGGAAGGATAAAAGTCCCGCTGGTGCTTCCATCGGAGATCCGTTAATGGGAAAAGACTGCAGATTCCTCGGCTACGCTCGGAATGACAAAGGAGGGAGTGGATTTCCCCTTTGTCATTCCGAGCAGGCGACTCGCCATTGCGAGTTGGAAGATCAAATAACCGCCTTCCTGTAGCGGCAACAGACGATCGGGTGCCCCACATCTCGCTCGTTTTTCGCGAGATGTGGGATACCACGGTATTCGATATGCAGCTCTGCCGGTTGTCATTCCGCGCAGCCGAGGAATCTGAAGTTTTTTCCCCTTAACGGGCGCTGGTCTGGTCCTACTCGGTTCGCAACGCACGCATGGGATCAACCGAGGCTGCCCGTCGGGCGGGAATCAAACCCGCGAGGACAGAAACGATAACAATCGTCGTGACAGCAACCGCGTAGACCATCGCATCGGTCGGAGACACATGAAAGAGCTGGTTGCGCAATGCCCGCGTGGCCGCGATAGAAATCGGAATTGTCACCGCGATAGCCACGCCGGCAAGAACGAGGATCTCCTGCAGAATGAGCCGCACTACCGTCCACCGCTGCGCGCCCAGCGCCATGCGAATGCCAATTTCACGAGTGCGTTGGGCAGTCGAGTAGGCGAGGATTCCATACAAGCCAAGTCCCGCTAGGAACGTGGCCAGGATGCCGAACGCCGAGGCAAGCAAGGCGACGGTACGCTCATTGGACAGGGTGTCGTCGATCTGGATGCTCAGGGTGGTGAGATCATGCACGATGAGTTTGCTGTCGACGTTGGCGACGGCGGAGCGGATGCTCGCTGCCGCCGAATCCTGTGGCTTGCCAGCTACGGACGTAGAAAGTAAGAGCCGTCGGCTTCTCTACCTGAACAAAGGGGCGATAGGCCATGGCTATCGAAGGGTCGCGCACCGATGCGTGCTTCGCATCACGCACCACGCCGACAATCATGGAGTCAGTTTCCGGCCGCCTCGGGCGGACCACATGGTGGCCTAAGGCACTCTGCGGATTACCGAAGTAGTGCCGGGCAAAGGTTTCGTTGACGATCGTCACTTTGGTGGCTGTGGCGCTATCGGCTGGGGAGAAATAACGTCCGGCGACGAGAGGAATACCGAGCGTTTGCAGGTAGCGATCGCTCACCCAGGGAAGCTCGACGTCGTAGTCTTCGTTCGTGCTCGCTTGGTATCCAGATACCGTGACATCGCCGTCAATGTTGTCGTTGGCGAGATCTGGATCGTTGGTGGCTCCCACACTGCGCACTCCAGGCAATGCCGCAAGCGCTTCGAGGACACGCTGTTCCACGGGTGCGACCTGGTTAGCCGGGTAGCCCGCGTACTCCGGTGCGATGCGGAAGGTGAGCAGATGATCCGTGGCAAAGCCGGGATCAACATTGCGCAGATTGTGGATGGTGCGTACGAAGAGCCCCGCGCCGACAATCAGCAACAGGCTGAACCCGATCTGCAGCGCTACGCAGGTGCGGCGGAAATGCACTGCGCTTCCGGAACCCGTCCCTGTTTGCTGTTTGAGGGACTCGGCGAGGCGCGGATTCCAGAACTGCACCGCGGGGGCGAGGCTGAAGAACAGGCTGGCGATGAGAGCCGCGGCTGCGGTGTAGAGCAGAACCCGCCAGTCGAGCGTGGCGGAAAAGGCTGAATTCTGATTGCGCCCGGCCATCCAGATGATGAGCGCTCTCAGGGCACGCGGCGCGAGGAAGAGACCAAGGACCGCACTCGATATACCGAGCAGAAGGCCTTCCGCAAGCAACTGGCGAAAGATCTGACCGTTGGTCGCACCCAATGCAAAGCGCATGGAGAATTCGCGCACCCGGCTTGCGGCTCTTACCAGTAGCAGGCTGGCAACGTTGACGATGGCCATCGCCATGACCAGCACCACCATACCCATCATGATGAACAATGGCGTGCGAAGATTATCGCGGTAGGGAGAGAAACCTCTTGCTCCCGAGTCCAGGTTCAAACGTGTTTGGGAGATAAAGGCAGTTCGTGACTTGGCCGATTGATCGTGCTGCAGAGGGAATTCGTGGGTGCGCAGCGAGACCCAGAGTGGGTTTACGCCGGCCATCGCCTGCTGCGGCGTCTCGCCAGGATGCAAACGGCCCACGATGGTGAGCCAATAGGAAAGGTGATCGTTGAGATAGGTCCACTCTGGCTCGATCACTGTCTGCATGGTGATGGGAACGTAGAGATCCGGATGCCGGCCCCAAACCATGGAGTGAAAACCTGGCGCTGCCACGCCTACGATATTGAACAGGTAGCCATTGACGAGGAGCGTCTTGCCGACCACTGCCGCTTGCGCGAGACGGCTCGTCCAGTAATCGAAAGAGAGCACGACCACGGGGTTGGCCTTATCGGTGGTTTCGTCACTGGGCAGTAACAGCCGGCCGGCCGCCGGTTGCACACCCAGCGTCTGAAAGTAATTGCCGCTGACCATTTCCACTGGCACCTGTTCGGCGCGGTTGTTCCAGGAGACGCCGACATTCGCCGGCGCGGCAGCGGCAAGTCCGCTGAAAACCTTGTTGTTATCGCGCAAATCCTGGTACATCGGGTAAGAAAAATAATGATCGCGACCGGGGCTGTCTCCGCCCTGGGATTCCTTGTGCCCCTCTCTGCTGCCCGCAAAACTCAGCACCACGAGCTGGTTTGGGTTTTTCACTGGGAGCGCGCGCAGCAACGCCTGGTTCAGCAGGGTAAAGATGGCCGTGTTCGCGCCAATGGCGAGGGCGAGGGTGACCACAGCCGTGATGGCAAAACCGGGCGAGCGCAGGATTTGGCGGAGGGCAAAGCGAAGATCACTCGTAAGACGTGCCATGGAATTCCTTTCCCAGGTGAAGTTTAAAGCACGCGCGAGTCCAATGCGGCCGTCGAGTAAATTGCTGACCTCGCAGAGGGGCGCACGCATATCGTGTCCGGATTCATCCATCTCCGTTCGGAAATGGACACTCAGGGAAAGAAAGCCGGCATCGGGCGGGGCGGCCAACGAATCCGTCGTGTTGACTATCTACAAAAGAAGTGTGTAGATAGTCATAGTATGGGAAAACCAAGCGATCTGGTACAAGGCACTCTCGACCTGCTCATCCTTAAAACAATTTCGCTCGAGCCGCAACATGGCTGGGCGATTGCTAAGCGTATTCAGCAGATCTCGAATGAGGTCCTCCAGGTGCAGCAGGGATCGCTCTATCCCGCGCTCCATCGGCTGGAACAGCAAGGGTGGATACGCGCCAAGTGGGCTGAGAGCGACAGTGGCCGTCAGGCCAAGTTCTATTCACTTACCGCCGCGGGCCGTGCACAGCTGGAACGGGAGCGGGAAAGCTGGAGCAGGCTCTCCACCGCGATCAACCTGGTGGTTGAGGGCGCGTAATAACACAGGAGGCATGATGCGCTGGATCGAACAATTCCGCATGGCGATGTTGATGTTGTTCCATCGCAAGGCCGAAACCGCGCGGCTCAACGACGAACTCGCGTTCCACTTAGCCCAGCAGGTCAAAGAGAATATCGCTCGTGGCGCCGCTCCGGACGAAGCGCGGTATGCGGCTTTGCGTACGTTCGGCAACCCTACGCAGATGCGCGAGCAAGCGCGCTCCAGTTGGAGCTGGAACTGGCTGGAGAAATTTCTGCGCGACCTCCGCTATGGTGTACGCACCCTTGCTCGTTCACCTGGTTTTGCCCTTACTGCGATTTTGGTGATGGCGCTCGGCATCGGCGCGACCACGTCGTTGTTCACCATCGTGCGCTCGGTATTGCTCAAACCGTTGCCCTTCCGCGCCCCTGACAAGCTGGTCATGGTCTATGAGCACTTTCGCGAAGCAAATGGCGGGGACGGCTTCAACGTGGTCTCACCCGCCGATTTCAACGACTGGCGTAACCAGACGCATGGATTCCAGGATATGGCGGCGTGGCGCAACTATGGCTTCGATGTCACGGGAGAGCACCAGGAACTGCCGGAAGTGGTGCAGGCTGCCGGCGGATCGTGGAACCTTTTTTCCGTTCTGGGCATCCAGCCGGCTTTGGGTCGTGACTTTCGTCCGGAGGAGGACAAACTGGGTGCGAACCAGGTGGTTCTCCTGTCGTGGAGTCTTTTTCAAAGACGCTTCGCGGGAGACCCTTCGGTTATTGGCAAACAGATCAGGCTGGATAGCGCGCCGTACGAGATCATCGGTGTTTTGCCTCGTTGGTTTACGTACCCTGACGCGCGGGTACAGCTCTGGGTGCCATATGCCTCGACGTTCGATGCGAAGTCGTTTGCCCGGCATGACATGCATCAGACCCATGTGGTTGCGCGACTCAAACCAGGGGTAAGCGCATCGGCCGCAGTGAATGAAGTGGGCGCGTTGCAGTATCAGATCCATCTTGCGCATGCATCGGAGCCGGTCGCGGAAGAGGTTCGCCTGCGGCCGATCCTGGAGGATGTGACCCAGGATGTGAAGACACCGCTGGTGGTGCTGTTGTGCGCCGTAGGATGCATGCTGTTGATTGCCTGTCTCAACGTTTCGAATTTGCTGGTGGCACGGAGCGCGGCGCGGCGCAAGGAACTTGCTGTCCGCGGGGCTTTAGGGGGCAGCCGGTTGATGTTGATAGGGGAGCAGATGGCGGAGAGCCTGTTGATCTCGCTCGCGGGGGGCGCACTGGGAGTTCTGCTTTCGTTCGGGGCGACCCGCTGGCTTGCGGAGCACTGGAGCGATCTGCCTCGCGCCGACGCGATTCACCTGGATGGAACGGTGCTGGCGTTTGCCCTTGGCATGGTGTTGGTCACGGCTTTGACGGCTGGTTTGCTGCCCGCGATTTCTTCCACCGGTGCGGGCCTATTCGCCGCGCTGCAGGAATCGTCGCGATCGATCGGAGGTAGTTTGTCACGGGCTTCGCTGCGCAAAACGCTGCTGACGGTGGAGATTGCCCTCACGGTGATTTTGCTGGTGTCGGCCGGTTTGCTGTTCAAGAGCTTTTTGCATTTGCGTACTTCGAATCTGGGCTGCGTTACGGATCACGTACTGACAATGAAGTATGGTTTGCCGGAAAAACAATATGACACCCGGGAAAAGGTGATTGCTTTCCATGAGGGACTTCTGGAGCGGGTGCGCCGGCTGCCGGGCGTGCAAGCCGCGGGCCTGGTTTCCGTCGCGCCGGGAGGCGGTTGGGACAACGACTACGTGTTCACGATTCCGGAGCACCCGTCGAATAGTTTTCAGCTTCAGAACGACGCGCTTGTCCGGTCGGCAGATCCAGGCTACTTCAGCGCTTTGCAGATACCGTTGATCAGTGGGCATGTTTTCACTGAGCAGGAGCGCCTCGATCGCGACCAGTACACGGTGGTCAGCAAGAAATTTGCGGATAAGTTCTTTCCGGCGGAAAATCCACTTGGGCGGCGGGTGACCGTAAAATCGCTGCACAAGACATATCAAATCATCGGCGTGGTCGGCGACACGATGTACGATGTCACGCAGCCGATTATGCCTATGATGTATTTTCCTATTTTGTCTGGGATCCCGGCGCAGACCAGCGCGGCGACGCTGGTTGTGCGGGCTGCCGGCGATCCGCTTTCGCTTTCGATTCCGATTCAACAGCAGGTGGCTGCGCTCGATCCGGCTCTGCCGGTTTACGACATCTTGACCATGCAGCAGGTGGTGGGTAAGTCCACCGCGACACAGAGCTTTAGCGCAACGCTGGTGCTGGCGTTTGCCACCCTGTCTTTGGTGCTGGCGGCGATCGGTCTCTATGGAGTGCTTTCCTATTTGGTGGCCCAGCGGAATACGGAGATCGGGATTCGCATGGCGCTCGGGGCGCAGAGAAGCGAGGTGTTGCGGCTGGTGCTGTTCGACGGGCTGCGGCCGGTGTTGATTGGATTGGTGATTGGGTTGGTAGGCGGAGGCGCGGCGGCTTCGTCTATTCAGTCGATTTTGTATGGGACAAGCCCGCTGGATCCGATTGTGCTTTCGATCATGGTGGCATGTCTGCTGCTGACCGCGGTGATTGCCTGTGTCTTGCCGGCGATTCGTGCGTCGAAGATCGAACCGATGCAGGCGTTAAGGATTCAGTGATCCTTCGCTGTGACGGACGTCGGGCGTGCGGTAGGGAAAAAGAGGCTCCAGAAAAAACCCCGTTTGTACGGGCCGTCCGTAGATGGTCTGCGAGAACTTCGTTTGAGTCCCGCAGGGACGGTTGAACCTCAGACGTGTCCAAATTAGATTTTTAAAATGCCTCGGTTTAGGAACCGCCCTTTCCTTGCCACGATGCTCTCCTTTTTGTCATCCCGAGCATGCGACTTGCCTGTGGCAAGCCACAGGCAAGTTAAGAGAGGAATGAACTGGGAGACATCGGGTCCCTTCGACACACGAGTGCCCTCTCCCTCGGCAACAGCCCTCTCCCTTTCAACAACCCTCTCCTATTTGTCATTCCGAGCGAAGCGAGGAACCTGCGGTGCGCCTCGATCCCTCCCCGATTCCCAAGGGCAAACATACCGCCAATTCAAACCGAGCCTATTTGTCCCCCGACACCACTGTTTCTATCTCCGGACACATTTTGTTCATTAGGAGCGCAGCCGAGCGGATCTGCGGTTCTACGGGGTACTCCTGGAAACCCGGAATAACAGAGGGGAGAGTGATGTTTCCAGGAGGGTTCGGTGGATGACTAGGTTGTAGACCGGTAGGAGCGGGGCCCACGAATGGCGCACCGCAGATCCGCTCGGCTGCGCTCGGGATGACAAAAAGGAGAGGACCGTGGCAAGGAAAGGGCGGTTGCTGGATGAAAGGGCGGTTGCGGAGCCAAGGAATTGTTTAAATCCAATTTGGGCAGCAGACGATCTACATGCAACCAGAATTTATTCCGCCAAGCGCGCTTCAAAGCAATCAACAAGTTACATCCTCAAAAAGCCAGTTGCTCCACCAATTTGGACAGCTCTGGTTGAACCTAGCCCAGGACGCCAGTCCTGGGTTAGATATGAAAGGACGACCAGTCCCGCAGGGACGGCTGGAAGTACGTCGCGAAGCAATCCTGAACGACCTTCAGCCGTACATGCGGGACTTAATCGGTTGCATGATTTACCCAGGACTAGCGTCCTGGGCTGCCCGGTCCCGAATTCTTTCTCAGGCCTGAAAGTCCTATGGCTTCTTCGTCTCCTCGGGCTTTGCTCCGGGAAAGACGTTCTTGAGCGGTTGGTCCTGCTTCTCATACAGTTCCGGAACCGGCAGCGGCATTCGGGGCAGCATCTGATCGCGCATGGCGGTGTTGTAGACGAATATCGCTTCGACCACAGCCGCCTGCTTCAGGTCGGAAGGGGATAGCCGCTCGTAAACATCCTGGTTGCTGTGCAGGCTTCGCGTCTCATAGTCACGCGGATCCTGGATGAATTGAAATCCCGGGATCCCGACCTCGTCGAAGGATTCGTGATCTGTAGATCCACTGTTACGCATGCTGACCGTTGTGACCCCGAGGTCTTTGAGCGGCGCCATCCATTGGTTAAAAATCGGAACCATGGCGGCATTGTTCTCGGCGTAGATACCCAGCAGCTTTCCTCCACCATTGTCGAGATTGAAATAGCCGGAAATCAGCGCATGCTCGGGCTTGACCTTGAGCGGTCCCACTCGTTCCCGCAGGAAAGCAGGCACGGCCAGCTCCTCAGGTTTTGTCGATAATCCGATAGTCCCGAGATGCTCGTGCACATAGCCGAGTGAGCCGAACTCGCCTTGTTCCTCACCCGACCATAATCCGATGCGGATGGTCCGCCGCGGTTGCACATGCAGCGCGGTGAGTATGCGCATCGCTTCCATCGCGATAATTGCGCCTGCGCCGTCATCGGTAGCGCCGGTACCAGCGATCCAGCTGTCCAAATGCCCCCCAACCATCACCACCTGGTCTTTCAAGTTAGGGTCAGCACCAGGGATCTCTGCGATGGTGTTATAGCCTTGTTCGTGATCGCCCGTGAATTCCGTATGGATCGTAACGGAGACGGTGACCGGTACCCTTTTTTCCAGCAACCGGCTTACCCGGCCGAAGTTTTCGCTGGAAAGCACCGCGGATGGAATCGGCTGCTTATGGTCGGGTAAGTAAACGTCGGCGCCCATCTGCTCTGAGTTGTCGTCGTGCAGGATGCCACCATCCGCGGCGCCCCACCCAGCGACCAACAGCGCAACCGCGTGTTGCTCAGCAAAGAATTTTGCCACCTGCGCTTTGAAGTTGATTTTCTTAAAGACGTCTTCCCAGAACTTCGGCCCACCGGAAAAAACATGCTGTTCCTCCATGTTGCCGTCGAGCGGATATTGATAAATCTGCCTCAGCTTATTTTCGTCGTAGTGCTGCAGCAGCGGAGCTGGATCAGGGAGAATTTCAGGAGCCTTGCCATAGAGAATGATTTTCCCCGCCAGCTTTCCCTTCCAGGCATCGAAATCTTTCTCTTCCTTTAGTGGGGGCACAGCGATTACTTCGGCGTTGAGCGATCCAGGGGTGGGGGGCGACCATGGCGTGGCCTGGCCGATAAACACCGCGGTATCCGGTGTGACCATGTCAATCGAGGTGCTGATCTGGCGCCAGCCCATGCCAAAATCACCCCAGCTTTCCAGGTGCGCATGGCTGCAGCCCATGGCGGTGAGCTGGTCACGCGTCCATGCATTCGCCTTGGCTAGATTTGGTGAGCCGGTCAGCCGCGGGCCGATGTCATCAAACAAAGCGCTCGCATATTCCATGATGTGCGAATGATTGAGACCCTCTTCGCGGATGCGCGCATACATGCCGAGGTCGAGCGACTCGGTGGAAGGTTGCGGCTCCGCATGGGCGTAGTCGTAGCCGTGACTCTCGGCTGGTTTGAGTTGCTTTCGGGCTTGATCGGCCCAAGTGGAGGGGTGCACAAATCCAGCACTCAATAGCGTTCCGGCCGCAACCAGGGCCCATCGACAATTCATGCAGTAATTCCTTTTTAGTTTTACTCGTTTACTCGCACCGCAAAGCCGTCATCGGATCGACCGACGACGCTCTCCAGGAAGGAAGCAGGCAGGCCAGACCGGCCACGGCGAGAAGCACACACGATACTCCCAGAATCAGCCACGGATCATGAGCACCGTTCTCTACCCACCGGGAGATCAGCCGGTTCAAGCCAAAGCTGATGACCAACCCCAGCAATAATCCAGAACCGACGCTGGCCCCGGCCGATGCCAGCACATTCCATAAAACATCCTTCTTCTGGGCGCCCAATGCCATGCGAATGCCGAATTCATTGGTCCGCTGGGCGACCGAGTAGGAAACCACACTGTACAGGCCTACGGCCGCCAATACCAGGGCCAGCACAGAAAAGGCGCCAAAAAGAATCGAAACCAACCGTCCCCTGGCCATTTCCGGTTCCCGCCTGATCCATGTTTCCAGATCGTCCACCCGGCCGTAGGCCTGCTGATCGGCATCGACAGAAACGATTTGCCGCCGGACGCTGTGAAGAATTGCCTGCGGGTTGCCACGGCTTTCTACCAGTATCTGTGTATGCATCCACATGTAAAGCGAATAGGGCAGAAAGATCGCCGGCTTTACCGGTTTGTCGAGGCCGTCGTCCAGTGCATCGGCGACCACACCGATAATCTGTAGCGGACCGGTCGCTGCCCGGCGCAGCCAGAGTATAGGGCGGCTCATCCTTCAAAGTGGGGATCTTCAGAGACCGCCCCAGGACATCGCTGCCACTGTAGTAGTGTTTCACAAAAGACTCATTGACGAGTACCAATGGCGCACCGTGCACCAGCTCCGTGTGGTCCCACACTCGTCCTTGCCGGAGGGGCATATGCAAAGTGGTGAAGTAGCCCGGATCGACGAAGTTCAGCCTCGCCTGCTGTTCCTCGGGGGAAGGCTTACCCAGCAACTCGAACGGCTGGTTCCAGCCGTTGTTGGGCGGGGTCGCATTGGTGGAAATTCCCGTGGCCACGACGTCGGGTAGTGCGCCGATGGCGCCCTGAAGTTGCTCATAGTAGTTGGTTCGTTCACGGATCGTCGTATAGGTGTTCTCATGAATGGGAATGCCTACCGACATAACGTGGTGCGGGTCGTAGCCAAGCGGAATCCGCATCATGTGCACAAAGCCCTGGATAGCCGCGCCCGCTGCGGTCATCAACAGCAGCGTCAGGGCAATTTGGCCGGCGATCAGAACAGCATGAAAATGCTTTCCGCGCACCGTACCAGCCACTTTGCGTGTATTCGACTGCATCACCTGGCTGATCTCGGGCCGAGCCATCTGCAAGGCCGGGAACAGCCCAAAGAAAACGCCGGTAAGTACAGCGAGGCCGACACTAAAGAGCAGCACAGGCATATTGATATGGAAGTCCGCCTCGTGGGGAAAAGAGTATTCCGGCAAGCCGGCCACAATCCACCCCAGACTTTGATAGGCAAACAGGACCCCCAGTCCCGCGCCGGAAATCGCCAGTAGGAGAGATTCGGTCAGAAGTTGGCGGACAAGCCGAAAACCGCTGGCCCCGACAGCAGTGCGTACCGCGAACTCGTGTTGCCGCGCAGTGCCACGGGCCAGCAGGAGAATCGAAACATTGCCGCATCCGATCGCTAACAGCAGTCCTACAGCTCCGAACAACAAGGCGAGCGTGCCGCCTAATTGGTGCATATAGTAGTAACTAAGACTGCGCACCATCAGCACGTACTGCTTTGGAAAGTGATTCGGCGTTTCTTTTGCGAATTGCTGGAAGAGGGGAGTTAATTCAGCGGCGGCTGCCGCCTGCGTCACGCCCGGCTTGAGCTTGAGAAACGCACCGTAAGTCTTGGTCGGTTCAGACGGCAGCTTGAGCGGCAGGTAGACGTCGCCATCCGACCAGGTAAAACGCGGCGGCATGACCCCGAGGATGGTGTAGGTCTTGTGGACCATCTGAATGGGCTTACCCACCACAGACGGATCCCCGTTAAAGTGCCGTTGCCAGAACTTGTGGCTCAACACCACAACCTGCTGTGGCTCTTGTCCATCAGGCGCATCCGAGGGAAGAAAGTAACGCCCCAACATGGCCGGTAAACCAAGAAACTGAAAGCCGCTCGGGGTCAGGTAGATTCCCTGAACATCTTCGGGAACATCGCCGCCCGTGACCGTCAGGCTCCATTCGTTGATCCCCATCACGTCTTCCAGCGAATGGGCTTGCCGTAACTGGCGAATCTGCGGGCCCGTCAGGCCGGCCCAGTTATTTTCATTGCCTGCCTTATCAAGAAGGGAAACAGTAGAAATGCGATCGGCCCCGGCATAGGGCCAGGGGTTCATGAGCACGGCATACACAATGCTGAAAACCGAAACAGTGGCGCCGATACCGAGTGCGAGGGAAAGAATCGCTGTCAACGCGAACCCGGGATGATTGGCGAATTGACGAAAGGCGAAGCGAACGTCCTGCAGGAATGTGAGCATAACGCCTCCGGAAGAAGCGAATCGGGCCCGACTCGGAATCAGCAACTGCCGTGCCAAAGACTAAATGGTCGAAACCCCATTCGGCGAGTCTCCCTCCGGATGCTCCGGACATAAATGTCCGAAAGTGGACAGTCCAGATCAAAATTGAACAAACAGAATGCGTCGTGCGTAGATATGCATGATGGCAAAGTGCCTAAATTCGTGGAGAAGCGCGGTTGACTGGCTTTGGTCACCAGCATGCATTAGCAAATGACGATGGATATCTCTCGCCCAGACCTGAAGGCCAAAAAGCGGAAGCGCCAAGTATTGATGGGCGCCATTGGCGTCGTCGTTCTTGCTGCCGTAACTTTTCTCGTAATGCGGTTGAAGCCGGCCGCCCCCACGCAAGATCGTTCCGCTGTGTGGACGGACACTGTGAAGCGCGGGCCGATGATACGCCAGGTGCGCGGACTGGGGACCCTGGTTCCTCGTGAAGATGCGATTCGCCAGATCCCGGCACAAACGGAAGCCACCGTCGTGCGCATCCTTACTCTGCCCGGCACGGTCGTCAAGCCTGACACCATCCTATTGGAATTGGCCGATCCGCAAGCTACCCAACAAGCGCTGGATGCGGAGCTCTCGCTCAAAGAGGCGCGCGCGGATCTGAGCAACGTGCAAGTGAAAGTACAGAGCGACTTGATGGCGCAAAAATCCGCCGCGGCCACGGTCAATGCGGATTACAACCAGGCGCAGCGGCAGGCGAAGACAGACAAGTCGCTCTACAGCCTGGGTGTCATCTCCGGCCTGGCATACAACAGTTCGCAGGGCAAGGCGAATGAATTAAGTACGCGGAACAAACTCGAAGAGCAGACCGTAGATATCAATGAGAAGGCCATCGTGTCACAGCTTGCGGTACAGCAAGCCAAGGTGGCCCAGGCTCAGGCGATCTACGATTTGAAGCGGCAACAACTGGATGCGCTCAAAGTGCGCGCGGGGATTGCGGGTGTGTTGACCAGCATGCCGCTGGCAGTGGGCCAGCATGTCACCATGGGTACGATGCTGGCGGAGGTGGTGCAACCCAACCAGCTAAAAGCACAGCTGAAGATCGCTGAGACCCAGGCACGCGATATACAGATCGGGCAACCGGCGTCCATCGATACCCATAACGGCCTGGCCGACGGCATAGTAACGAGGATTGATCCTGCCGTGGTGAATGGAACCGTCACTGTCGACGTAAAGCTGGTTGGCAAGATACCCGATGGGGCGCGGAAGGACTTGAGCGTAGACGGCGTGATCGACCTGGAAAGATTGAAAGATGTTCTCTACGTGGGGCGGCCGGCGTTTGGCAACGAGGAGAGCACCATTACTCTCTTCAAATTGGATCCTGACGGTAAAGGGGCGGTTCGCGTTCCGGTGAAGGTCGGCCGTGCATCGGTCAATGCAATCCAGGTTCTGCAAGGGCTCCACGAAGGCGACACGGTGATTTTGAGCGACATGTCACGGTATGACACAACAGACCGAATCAGGCTGGATTAACAGAAGCACACCATCCACTACGAGCAAATGAGGAGCGAAAGCATGCAGCCACTGATAGAGATTGAAGCGATGACCAAGGTTTTCTATACCGAGGAGATCGAGACCCACGCGCTCTCCGGCGTTCACCTCTCCATAGCAAGGGGGGAATATGTGGCCATGTCCGGCCCTTCCGGTTGCGGAAAGTCGACCCTGCTGTCGATTATCGGCCTGCTCGATACTCCGACGGCAGGCAAGTATGAGCTAAACGGCCGGCCGGTGGAGAATCTTAAATTCGCCGAGCGGTCGCGTATTCGCAACCAGGAAATCGGGTTCATCTTTCAGAGCTTCAATCTGATCGGCGATCTTACGGTCGCTGAGAATGTGGAACTGCCACTGACCTACCGGTCAGGAATGGCCTCGAGCGACCGCAAGAGCCGGGTGCAGGAATCGCTTGAGCGCGTCGGCATGGCCCACCGCATGCGCCACTATCCCTCGCAGCTCTCCGGCGGTCAGCAGCAACGTGTCGCAGTCGCCCGCGCACTCGCAGGTTCACCCTCGATCCTGCTGGCTGACGAACCTACGGGAAACCTGGACTCGAAGAATGGGGAAGCGGTCATGGAGTTGCTCAAGAACCTGCATCGCGAAGGAGCGACGATTTGCATGGTGACCCACGACCCGCGCTTTGCCCGCCATGCGGACCGGAATATCCATCTGTTTGATGGAAAGATTGTCGCCGAAGGCGAGGCGCTCGATCAGATTCTAGAGTTTCAATAAAGGAAAAAGGCCCGACAAAGGGGAGTGGGGTGCATCCGTTCAGGATTGGATCCTGATGGGGAGATACCCTTTTTTTGTCTAAAATTCACGCCTATCAGTTAGCCAACGAGGGCTGCAATGATCTCGCTCGAAAATGTCGAAAGAAGTTATAAGACTGGCGCCGGCCAGACGTGGGTCCTCAGGCGCATCCATCTGAAAATCGATGCGGGTGAATTTATCACCATCATGGGGCCGTCCGGGGCAGGGAAGTCGTCGCTCTTGAATGTACTGGCGCTGCTCGACGATCAATGGGCGGGTGCGTACTGGTTCAATGGCGAGGCAGTGCACTCCATGAACCGTAAGCAGAGATCAGACCTGGCCCGGCGCAACATCGGCATGGTTTTCCAGAGCTACCACCTGCTCGATGACCTCACCGTTGCAGAGAACATCGATCTCCCGCTCTCCTACAAAAATATCTCGCGCTCCGAACGTCAGGCGATGGTGGCAGACACTCTTGATCGCTTCAACATCGTGGGCAAGAAAGACCTTTATCCCAATCAATTGTCTGGTGGCCAGCAGCAACTCGTAGGGATCGCGCGCGCCGTCATTCATCGTCCAGCTCTGCTGCTGGCTGACGAGCCCACCGGAAATCTGCACTCTAGCCAGGCCAAGGAGATCATGGAACTCTTCCAAAACCTCAACCGCGAGGGAACCACCATCGTTCAGGTTACCCACTCCGAGGTCAATGCCTCGTTTGGCAGTCGCATCCTCGAGGTTCGCGATGGTTGGATGGTGCGGGATACGGCCAACCCGGGACTAGGACAGAGTGCTGAGGTGAAGGCATGAGGGATCGCTCCGGTGGGGGCAGCACGGTGCAGAAAATGTTGTCTGTGTTGTGTGCAGCCGGCCTTCTGGCCTCGACTAGCTTTGCCCAAACAAACCCCGCGGGGCCCTTGCCTTCCGCGCCTGCCCGTCCGCAGCAAAATCCGCCCCAGACCATCGCACAGCAGGCGCAAGCGGCGGCGCAGCCGCAGCCGGCTGTCTACCAGGGACCCTTCCACATTGAACCGCCGCACTCACACAACCCCCTTGGCGCCGTATATGCCCAGCACTGTGCCGGAACTCAACCTGCAAAACTCACAGCGCCTCTACACCCTGATTCAAGACGGCAAGCTCCGCATCTCCCTGCGCGACGCGATCGCTATGGCGCTCGAAAATAATCTCACGCTCGCCTCCTTCCGCTACAACTTCCCCATCGCGCGAGCCGATCTTCAGCGCACCAAGGCTGGCGGCAACGCCCTCGGCGTCAACACCAGCGTCGTCTCGACCACGGCGAGCGGCTTTGGCAACTCGGGGGGTGGTGGCGCAGCCTCGAGTGCGACCGCGGGCAACGGCGGCCTCGTCACCTCCACGCTCGGCGCCGGCGCGGCCGTTCCCCCGTTCGACCCCTTGCTCATCTTCAGCGGCTATGTGCAACACACCGTCACCCCGGAGCCCAACCTTTCCCAGGTCGGAGTCGAACTCTATAAGGTGAACAACATCGAGGTCCAAACGCAATACCAACAGTACTTTCCTCTCGGCACCTACCTGCAGGTCAACTACACCGGCTTCCGCGCCGCCAACAATAGTCCTTATTTCGCAGTCAATCCCGAACTGAATTCCAATTTCATACTCTACCTTCAACAGCCGCTGCTGTACGGATTCGGCCTTGCCAGCAACGAGCGGTTCATCCACATCGCCAAAAGAAACCTGCAGACCACCGATCTTGCCTTTCAGCAGCAGGTCATCGCCACCGTCACCGACATTGAGAAGCTTTATTGGGATCTGGTCAACGCTTATCAGGACGTGCAGGTGAAGACCCGGTCATTGGACTACGCCAATCAGACTCTGACCGACGACCAGAAACAATTAGAGCTGCAGAACATTCCTGCGATGCAGGTCACGAAGGACCAGTCTGCGGTTGCCACCAGCGAGGGTGACCTTACCATCGCCAAGGCAACGCTGAGGCACAACGAGCTGCTCATTAAAGACGATCTCACCCGAACCGACGACCCGTCCATCGACGAAGTCCCCGTCGTCCCCCTCGACCTCCAGGGCGGTCCCGATCCCAACGAATCGCAAACCATCACCCAGTTGATCGACGAGGCCATGAAGAACCGGCCGGAAGTCGCGATTTTCCGTAATGCGGCGGAGGTCCAGCGCCAGAGCCTCAAGGACATTAACAGCGAGCTGCTGCCTCAACTTAATTTGTACGGCTACTACGGAGGCACGGGCGCCGCCGGCCCCAAAAACCCGAATTGCAGTCTCGGCGCGACGCAATGCGCCACCAGCTTGCCCACCGACTTTTCCAGCATGTTCGTGAACACCTTCAACTACTCGGCGCCCCAGTACGAGGTCGGCGTCAATCTCACCATCAACCTCCGCAACCGTATCGTCAAAGCCGACCAGTTCCGCGCCGTGCTCGCCTACCGCCAGAGCCAGATTGCCCAGGAGCAGCAGCAGAAGAGCCTGCGCTTCGACATTCGCGACTCGCAGTTCGCTCTCGTGCAGGCGCAAGCCCGCGTGGCGGCCGCCCAAAAGGCACGCGATCTTGCCCAGAACACCTTTGATATCGCCAAGAAGGAGCAAAACATAGGAGCGATGTCGAGGTATGACACCCTGATTGCGGAAGAAGGCCTCGCGGTCGCTGAATCCTCGTTTTTTACCGCGCAGACTGCCTATGAAAAGGCCAAGGCGGACATTGACCGCGCTACTGGGACGACGTTGGACCGCACGGGCGTCTCGATAGACGACGCAAGAAGTGGCGTCGTCACCCACGCCGGGCCTTAGGAGCGCTTCCCTCAGGAGGGGTACAGGCTTTTCCGCAGCCTGTAGAGCCCGTAGGACGGCTTTTGAGCCATCGATTAAACATCGCGGAACGGATGCAGCTTTGGCCGGGCCTGTTTTGCACCAGCACTATACTTGGCAGTGACGAATGAACTTGATGGCAACCTTCCCGCAAGCCGCGAAAGAACCCTTAACCGCCCGTTCTAAGGACGCGCCCAGGATCCTGGCCGCGGATGATCAACCCCATATTCTGGATGCTATCGAGCTGCTATTGCAGCCGCAAGGCTACCGGGTCACACGCGCGCAATCGCCCCGAGAAGTCAGAGACCGCGTGGCCAGCGAAACCTTCGATGCGCTCCTGATCGACCTCAATTACACCCGCGACACTACCTCCGGCGCCGAAGGACTGGAGTTGCTGGCTCAACTGAGCGCTCACGACAGCCGCTTGCGCATCATCGTCATGACCGCCTGGGCCAACGTGGATCTGGCGGTCGAATCCATGCGCCGAGGGGCGTGCGACTTTATCCAGAAGCCATGGGAAAACGCGCGGCTCATTTCCATCGTGCGCACCCAAATCGAACTGCGGCGAGCGGTGCGTCAAGCGGAAATCCTGGAAGCGGAAAACCGCCTCCTGCGCGCCGAAGGCCGGCCGGAACTGATCGCCAAAGCTTCTTCCATGCAACCGGTCCTGGAACTGTTGGCCCGCATCGGACCCTCGGACGCCAACGTGCTCATTACCGGCGAACACGGGACGGGTAAAGAAATCGTCGCGCAAACGCTGCATGCGCTCTCCTCCCGCGCGGCGCGTTCCCTGGTCGCCGTGAACACCGGAGGGCTCGCAGAAGGTACTTTCGAGAGCGAGCTCTTCGGCCACGTAAAAGGAGCGTTTACCGACGCGCGCGCCGATCGCATTGGCCGCTTCGAACTCGCCGATCGGGGGACTCTCTTCCTGGATGAGATTGCCAACGTCCCCATGCGCCAGCAGGCGAAGCTGCTGCGAGTGCTCGAGACCGGCGACCTGGAACGAGTCGGCTCTTCGCAAACCAGGCGAGTGAATGTACGGTTGCTCTCGGCTACCAACGCTGACCTGCAGGAGGAGTGTGCCCAGGGCCGCTTCCGTGAAGATCTCCTGTTCCGCCTCAACACGGTAGAGATTCATCTTCCGCCGCTGCGTGACCGCCGCGAAGATATCCCCGTGCTTGCCGGGCACTTTCTCGCCCGCTATACCTCCCGTTATCGCAAGGCCACGAACGGTTTTGAGCCGAGTGCCCTGGACGCCATGTTTCAACACAGTTGGCCAGGCAACGTGCGGGAACTCGATCACGCCATTGAACGCGCCGTGCTCATGGCCCGCGGTCCGCGTGTACAAACCGCCGATCTTGGCTTGAGCCAGGTCCGCTCCTCCACCCAAAGTCTCGACGAGTTGAGTCTCGAAGCCGTAGAAAGTATCCTCATTCGGAAGGCCCTCGCGCGTGCGGCTGGCAACGTCAGTCACGCGGCCGAGGCCCTGGGATTGAGCCGTGGAGCGCTCTATCGCCGGATGGAGAAGTATGGAATCTGATCCCACTTCGCATAGCGGAAGTGATTCAGCCCCCCACCCACACCTGCGCCCCCCAAAACACATTGGCCGCAGCGCCCCATTCGAGCGCCGCATCCGCCTCTTCTGCTTATTGATTGCGGCGCCCGCATTTGTGTTGGCCGCCATCCTGCTTTGGCAGGCCAAGGTGTCGGGCACCATGGCGGCCACGCTTCTTGGTGGCGCTGCTTTTTTCTCGCTCATTGCGGCGAGCTTACTCCTGGAGGAGATCACTCGCCCGCTGCAAACCCTGGCCAACGTTGTCTCCGCGCTGCGCGAGTCTGACTACTCTTTCCGCGCCCGAGGCAGCCGCCAGCTCGATGCGCTGGGGGAGCTTGCTCTGGAGATCAACGAATTCGCTGACATGCTCCAGAGCCAGCGTCTGGATGAGCTCGAGGCCAGCGCCTTGTTGCGTTGCGTGATTTCTTCCATGGACGCGCCGGTGCTGGCCTTTGATCCTGAGCATCGTCTGCGGCTGATCAATTCCGCCGCGGAGCGCATCTTCCATCTCAGCGAAGAGCAGGCCCTGGGCACCAGTGCAGACGACGTGCGTCTTGCCGGCCTGCTCGATCAGCCCGATCGGGGAATCATGATTCTGGCGGGCAAGGGCTATCCGGTGCATTGGATGGTAAGGCGTTCGACCTTTCGCCAGCACGGCATCCCGCATACGCTGCTGGTGCTCTCTGACGTAAGCATCGCCCTGCGGGAGCAGGAGCGGGATGCCTGGCAGCGCCTGATTCGGGTGATTGGCCATGAAATCAACAATTCGCTGACTCCCATCAAGTCCATCGCCGGCAGCCTTCGTTCGTGGGTCCATATCGATCCACAGAGAGTCCAGACCATGGATACATTTGCCGGGGATGATCATTGGTACAACCTGGATCGCGGTCTGAAAATCATTGAGAATCGAGCGGAGTCGCTGAATCGTTTTATCCAGGCTTACCGGCAGCTTGCCCAGCTCCCGCCGCCGGCATTGCAGCCGATTTTGTTGCACCCGCTGATAGAGCGTGCGGTCCTGCTGGAAACCAGGGTAGCGGTCCAGCTCAAGCCAGGACCCGACGTCGTACTGCAACTCGATTCCGACCAGATTGAACAGCTGATCATTAACCTGTTGCGCAACGCGGCGGAGGCAGCTTTGGCACGTTTTCCCGAAGCGCCCGCAAATAGCGAGGTGACAATCACGTGGAAAACGGCGCCCCCTGGCGTGGTTATTCTGATTGAGGATAACGGGATCGGCCTTACCAATCCATCGAACATATTCGTGCCCTTCTATACCACCAAGCCGGGAGGCAGTGGCATCGGCCTCGCACTCGCTCGGCAAATATGCGAAGCCCACGGGGGAGTTCTTCAGGTTGCCAATCGGCTCGATAGTCCAGGTTGCGGAGCGGAGATCCGCTTGCCGGTGAGCCCGTCACGGGGGTTGCTTGAACCAGAACAGGAAGTCATGGAGACTAAGGTCCCGGTCAGTTAGTGTAGTGCGTCACTCATAACGTCGTGTATGTAGTGCTGTCTAGAATCTTGTCCTGTAGGAATCGTTTGAAGAGCACGCTCTTCAGCCCGTATGAGAACTCCTTTCCAAACACAATCCCGGAGGGACGGCTGAACTTAGCCCAGGACGCTAGTCCTGGGTACAAGATGCAACCTGATTAAGTCCCGCAGGGACGGCTGAAAGTTGTCCAGGATTGGGTCGGGGCCTATCTTCAGCCAGACTTGTCCAAATTAAATTTTTAAGTACGGTAAATGGCCTACGAGCTTTACAGCTTTAGATGGGATATGGTCTTCCCTCTCTCTGTTCCAGTTTTCCGCAGCCTCTTCAGCCTCTGCAGTCCCGCAGGGACGGTACAACCTATAGCCCGGCACGGGAGTGCCGGGTAGGCTGAGGTTTATGTACGAGTCCCGGAGGGACGACACAATGCGCAGCCCGGGTGGGCGGTTGGCTTAAAGTCGTTCACAGCGCACCTCGAGAATTCGCCACTTAGACGGCAGCCGATCAACAGCAACCTGAATCTTGTTTGGCCAAGCTCGCGTCAAAGCACTCAACGAGTTACATCGTAAAAAAGCAAGTTCATCCGCTAATTTGGGACAGCTCATCAGCGCCGTTTGAGCGTCTCCAGCTCATCCAAAGTTCGCGGCCAATCGGATCGCAAGAGCCGGGAGAGGCTGCGGTCCGCCAGCAGCTTACCGCCAGTCTGGCACCGCACACAGTAGTTGGTTTCGTTGTCTGCGAAGCGAATTCGCTGGATGGGTTCGCCACATCTCGGGCAGGGCTGCCCATAGCGTCCATGCACCGCCATATCCTGGCGAAACGCTGTCACTTTTTCCGGAAAGGCGATCTTTGCCTCGTCTACCAAACGTTTGATCCACAACTCAAGGTTGCTCCGGGTAGCGGCGTAAAGTCTCTCCCATTCTTCTGGCTTCAGTTTATGGGTGAGCGCGACCGGGGACAATTGCGCCGCGTGCAGAATTTCATCCGAATACGCGTTTCCAATCCCGCTCAAAATGCGCGGATCAGTAAGAGCCCGTTTCAGGGTTCGGTTCTCGACCATGAGCGCGTCTCGAAAAGTCTTGAGGTCGCTCGCAAGCACATCGATTCCGCCGGGATCGATGCTGCGCAATCCCTCCTCCCCTTCGAAAACATGCAAAGACGCCCGGCGTTTGGTACCCGCTTCCGTAAGAACAAGCGAGCCATGAGGGAAGTCGAAGGCGGCCAGGTTGTTTCGCCCCGTCAACTTCGCGCCGGGTGGCCTCCAGTGCAGCCGGCCTGCGATCATGAGATGGAGCACCAGCCACAGATCACCGTCGACGCCAATAGCAATGCGCTTGCCGATACGGCGCAGTTCGCGCACGACGCGGCCTTCCACGCTCGTAACCGGCGGTCGCGCCGTTCGCAGCAAAAAGGCGCTCGCGATGCGCACGTGTTCCAGCGGCTGGCCGAGAATGCGCGGCTCCAGAGCGCTGATATAAGCGGTGATGTCCGGTAGTTCCGGCATGCCTACCAGCTTGCAACTTGCGCCACAGTTTCGCAACATCAGACCATCGGGAAGACGTGATACACTCCGCCCGATGAATCGACGTATGTTTCTTGGCCAGGCTGCGATGACGTATGGTGCGTTCCTCCTCCACGCGCGAGCCCAGGGAACATCTCATGCGCCCGCCCTCACCATCCGCGAGATCCGCGCAGTTCGTTTGCGTGACGGGTTCAATAGCCGCTTTATCCGCGTCTACACCGACCAGGGTTTGACCGGCACGGGTGAGATGCTCGATACCGTGGGGGCGGAATATATCGTCAATCACAACATCGGTCCTTCGCTTGCGGGCCGCGATCCGCTGGATATTGAAGGCATTCTCTTCGACCTATGGGGCTGGAAGCACCTTTCCGCCGGCGGTTCGCCCTCCCCGCTGTTTATGCGCGGCGTGGGCGGACCCTATCTGACCGCCATCAGCGGAGTGGAAATGGCGCTATGGGACCTGGCGGGCAAAGCTCTGAATGTGCCGGTCTACCAGCTGTTGGGTGGCCGCGTGCGCAACCGGTTGCCCGTTTATCTGCATGCAGCCAACCCGGCAGAGGCCACCAGTCTGATTGCAAAGACCAAGGTAAAAGCACTCAAGATCGGCATTGATTACAGTCCCGATGCCTGGACGCTCAAAAAGGGCTGGGATCCGGACAAGCTTTGGGGACTTCATCTGAACACCGTGCAATTAGACGACGTTGTTAATTTTGTCGCATCGATCCGCGAGGCAGTCGGCCCCCGCTACGATTTGGCCCTCGAATGCCACGCGCGTTACGACGTGGAAACCGCCATACAACTGTGCCACCTGTTGGAGCCCTTCCGCCTGATCTGGGTTGAGGAGCCAATCCCCAGCGACGATGTGGATGCCATGGTAAGGGTGCGTAATGCCACGCGTGTTCCCATCGCGGCAGGCGAGAATATCTACAGCCGCTACGGGTTTCGCCCATTTCTTGAAAAGGAAGCGCTGAGCGTGATTCAGCCCGACGTGTCGAAGACCGGCGGCCTGCTGGAAACGCGTAAGATCGCCGCGATGGCCGAAGTTTATTCCATCCCCATCGCACCCCATGGTGTAGCTTCTCCGCTGGGTACCATGGCGGCGGCCCATGTCGCCGCCACGACGCCTAACCTGATGCTGCTGGAGTTCACCCATTACGTTGACCAGTCCTACACTTCGCTCACTGAACCAGTTTCACTCGATGGAGAGGGATTTCTGCAGGTGCGGACTACGCCCGGAATCGGCGTAGCTCTCAACGAAGATGTGGTGAAGGAACGGACAGACCCTGAATTTCATCCTTTGTGAACCATATGCCTGAAAGCAAGGTCCCTCGAATTGTCGCAGTCGGTGAGCTGTTATGGGATCTTCTGCCCAACGGCGCCCGGCTGGGCGGAGCACCTGCAAACTTCGCCGTGTTCTGTGCCCGGCTGGGCAATCACAGTGTACTAGTCTCAAGCCTGGGTGCCGATGACTACGGCAACGCCGCCCGCACCCAGCTGGTGCAGCCGAACCTGGATCTGACGCAGTTACAGATGAGCGAGACCTACCCCACGGGAACCGTGAATGTTACATTCTTGGCCGACAACCAGCCCAGCTATGTTATCTCCCGAGGCGTGGCATGGGATTTCATTCACCTCACTCCTGGCCTGCTTGCCACAGTACGCGCGGCCGATGCCATTTGTTTTGAAACGCTTCCCCAGCGCCATGAGGTATCGCGGTCGACCATCCGGAGCCTGGTGGAGGCCGCCCCTGCAGAATGCGTGCGGGTTTGCGACATAAATATACGGATGCCCGATTGCACACCCGAAGTGCTCCGCTGGTCGGTCGCCCACGCGAACATCATCAAGGTAAGCGAAGAGGAGTTGCCGCTGACCTTTTCGTTTCTGGGTGGACTTGGCTTACCCACGCAGCAGTTAACCCCAGAAACTGCGTCCCGTGCGCTGCTTAAGAACTTCCCAGACTGTAAGTTGGTGGCCACCACCCTGGGAGCGGAGGGCAGCATGGTCACCACGCATGAGGGCACATTCAGACATCAGGGCTTCCCCGTCAAGCTGGTCGATACGGTGGGCGCGGGCGATGCCTTTACTGCTGGTCTCCTGCACGCCTACCTGCGTGGCGCCTCGCCGGCAGTGATGGCAAAGATCGGCAACCTTTGTGGCAGTTACGTTGCCGGTCAGCAAGGAGCGACGCCGGCATTGTCGGCGGAACTGATCGCGAGCATCGGAGCATTGCTGGGCACGCAAGAGCACCCGCCGTCTTGGGGAAGTGAATGAACCGTCGAAGATTTCTGGCTTCATCGTTGGCCTCTTCCGCGATGTGCGCACTGCGGAGCCGGCTCGCGCACGCTTTGGACGAGCAAACTGCGCTAAGGGAAAAGCTCATGCGCGATCCTTTGCGGCCACAGTTTCATTTGCTGCCTCGAGCGAACTGGATGAACGATCCATGCGCGCCTCGATTTTTTCGCGGCCAGTACCACATGTTCTTTCAGTACAATCCTGGCGCAGCAGTGTGGGGAGACATGCATTGGGCGCATGCTGTCAGTCCCGATCTCATTTACTGGAAACACCTCCCGGTGGCACTCGCGCCGACTCCGGGGTCGTACGACGCCTATGGATGTTTCACCGGAAGCGTGCTCCCCGGCGTTGATGTTCCCAGCATTCTCTACACTGGCGTCACCAAGTGTTCACCCCAGGAGGAGACCATCCGTGGTGAAGGAGTACGTGAGGTCCAGTGTCTCGCGACCTCAACCGACCCTGAACTGGGCCGCTGGACAAAGCTGCCGAAGCCAGTACTGGCGGCGCCTCCGCCTGGTTTAAAGATCACCGGCTTTCGCGATCCGTGCCCGTGGAAAGACGGGGACACCTGGTACATGGGTGTGGGTTCGGGCTTTAACAAAGTTGGCGGCGCTGTGCTGCTCTATACCTCTCGTGACGGTCGTAACTGGACGTACCTCCACCCATTGGCGCAAGGCAAATGGAACCAGGGCACGAAGGTCAACCCCGTAGACACGGGCGAAATGTGGGAATGCCCCGACTTCTTTCCCCTTGCGGATAAGCACGTGCTGCTTTACTCAACAGAGCGTAAGGTCTATTGGGAGGTAGGAACCTTCGATAAGCGCGACCTCCGCTTCCACACCGAGACCAGGGGGCTGCTCGACCATGGATCGTACTACGCGATGAAGAGCATGGTGGACGAGAAAGGCCGGCGCATTCTCTGGGGATGGGTTCAGGAAACGCGGACCCCTGCGGAGTGTAAGGCTGCGGGTTGGGCCGGCGCGATGGCTCTACCCCGCGTGCTGTCGCTGGGACCGGATGACACGCTGCGCATGGATGTTCCACCTGAGTTTGCCTCGCTCCGAAGCGGCACGCAGAAATCCATTAAGGGTCGCGCCGGTGAGATCGTTTGCAAATTTAAAGTAGGGAAGAAACCTTGTGGCCTCGAATTGCGTTCGGGCACGACGTTATTGTTTGCCATTCAGTATGGAGGTGTATCTTCTGCGACGATAGGCGGAAAGACCGTGCCCCTCTCGCCCGATCGAGATGGACTCGCGTCGGTTCATCTCTTTATCGACGGCTCGATCATCGAGACGTTTGTTAACAGTAGAGAAGTAATCACGGCCCGCTGTTACACACCGTCGGCGAGCGACATCCAGGTTGTGTGGACCGGAGCGCCGGATGCCCTCCGCACCCTGGAAGTATCAAACATCACGCCTATTTCCAAAGACCGGCTGACCGTCTAAGACCATAAAGTCGATAAATCCAAACCTAGTCCCGAAGGGACGGCTGAACTTAAGCCCAGGACGCTAGTCCTGGGTTGGATTTAAAGGGACGACCAGTCCCGCAGGGACGGCTGAAAATCAGCCGTGACGCAATCCTGGACAAACCCTCAGCCGTCCCCTGCGGGACTGAGCTCGGGGGTTAACTACTTGGTCATTCATGAACAGCAGGGAGTAATCACGAGTTTACTACCCGCTCGTCCACATCATTATTCTCCGGAACCATAGACGGTGGCTCCCCAGCGTATTACTGTCACCCATAGGACCAAACCGATCGGGTAAAGGAGGCAAGATGGTCAAATAAATGACTTGAGCACCTTGAGCATCTTCGTGAAACAAACGACTTATTTGGCAACGTTGCCAAATGACTTCACGCTCGAAACCGCTTCATGTACTCCGCGTCGACCTTGAGAGCTTCCATAATCGGTCCCTGGAACTCCCCTTGCTCCAAGAAGGCGTGGCGTATGTGTCCGTTCGCTGCCGCAGCGGCGAAGATAGGTTTGTAATCGACGGACCCGGTCCCAAGCTCGACCGACGGCGGCTTGTTGTCCTTAAAGTCCTTGACATGCAGCATCACGATACGTGTCGGATACTGTTTCAAATAGTGCACATGGTCTTGACCGTCCACGATCACCCAGCCACAATCAAGTTCGAAGCTGACCTTTGCCGGATCCGTGTTCTTCAGCAGTTCCTCATTCGGCAGGACGCCCCCATGACGGCCCGCTCTTACACTGCGTCGGCTGCCGACACCTAGTGGACCGTACACGAGAGATGTACATCGGTTTCCGCCCGGCCGTGGTGAGCGCGTATTAGCGGGCGCGGCGGTTGTTGTCCGACGCGCGCCACTCGGCATCGACCACGCCCTGGCGACTGAGTCGGTGCAGCGCCTGGTACAGGGCAGCGTCTTCGCCGCGCCGAGGTCACGCCCGCCTGAGGATCAAATTGGCCGCCCGGCCCAAGGACGCCGCCCTCGAACTCCTCGTCGTGGGCGTCATCCTTGCGATGATGCTGATTTTGTCTTTGCAGTAGGAAACTGCGGTCCGAGACACGCGCGCGGGAGCGAGTGCGTGACGCTTGGAGCAAAGACCAGGGATGGGTAGGCCCGGTGAAGTCTCACCGATAGTCCTGCAGTTCGATGCCAGTGCGCATTTGGGCTCTGAACAGCAGCTGAATGAGCCCAAGGCGGTTCGCGGCGTTGATGGTCGCGTTTCGCAGCCACAGCCCGTAAGCACTCCTGGGGACGAAGCTCGCAGCGAAATTGCGCGCCCCCTTCTGCTTGCGCTCCACATAGGGCCGCAGGCGCTGTTCATAGATTTCGAATGCGGACGCGTGGCCTCCCTGCGCGACAACCAATTCCCCAGCGAGCGTGTAGGCTTCGGCCATCGCCATCGCTGACCCTTCGCCGGCGAGCAGGCTCGGACACGCGCACGCGTCGCCGATCAGGGCGACGCGGCCCTTGGTCCAACTCGGCATGACGATCTGACTGACCCGGTCGAAATAGAGATCGGTGCTTGCCTGAAGCGCGTGGAGCATCTCGTCGGTTTCCCAGCCACCGCCAGCGTAGAGCCGGGTCAGGACCTCTTTCTGACGCGAGGCATCGTGGACGGGAGCTGCGTGGGAATCGGATTCGGCGAACACCAGCATGAAGACCGTCGTGTCCTCGTCGACAGTGATTCGCCAGATCTGCCGGCCAGGTTCGCCGTAAGTCACGTATGCGTCCGGATCACGGAACCGGTAGCCTTGGGCGGTGAACGCAGCAACGTAGTATCCGAGAAAGTGCTCGAATCGCGTTTCTTCACCAAAGCAGAGTCGTCGCACGGCGGAGTGGAGGCCGTCGGCACCGATGACCAGATCGAACGTCTGAGCCTCACCTTCGCGAAGCGTCACCTCCACGCCGCGCGGGCTGTCTTCGAGGCTGGTCACGCTGTTCCCGAACCGCACGTCGACTCGGTCCTGGACCGCTTCGTAGAGCGCAGAAGCCAGCGCCGAACGCGGAAGGCTCATGCCCCGGCCCTTGATGAGCTTTTGCACCGCGCCCTGGTTGAAGCCGCTGATCCGCCGGCCCACGCGATTGACGATCCGGAATTCCTGAACCTTGAGGTCATGCCGGCGGAGTTCGTCCAGCACGCCCATCTTTTCGGCCACGTCGTAGCCGAGGCCCCAAAAGTCGATGACGTAGCCGCCGGTGCGCGGTTCGGGCGCCTGTTCCACCAGGGTCACCGCATATCCGTATCGATCGAGCCACCAAGCCAGACAAGAGCCTGCCACCCCAGCTCCTGACACCAGAACGCTCCCAGGCATCCGACATTCTCCTATGGACCGCTTCTCTGATCGGGGATTCAACCCGGCGATTGAGAAACGAGAACAGGTACACAAGTGTAACAATCCCCAGCACGTACCAGGCATAGTGGGGCCGGGGATCCGGTAGCGGCAGCAAATCGGTGAGCATCAAGGTGGGCAGTGTGCCGCGATCGTCCGGGGCCATGTTTCTTGGCCTTGGCGTGACAGCAACGGCCGACGCCTTTCCAACAAGGGCCAGTACTAAACGTAAAGTTGAATGCTGGACGCCTCGCGTTCCTCGGGCGTCAACTCAATCGTCACCGTCGAGTGTGGCATGCGCCACACTATCATTTACAAGTGTCTAGTACACGCCACTAGTGTGGACCGGGGCGCCGGATGCGCTCAGCAGCCTGGAAGTATCAGGCATCACGACCATCTCCAAAGACCGGCTTACAAGCTAAGTACGGGCGTGATCGGTCAGCTGACTACTTACTACGCCACCTTCCATAGTGGATCGATCTTCGCAACCGGATCCAACAACAGCAGGGAAGTACCTTCCCCCTCAAACGTTTCAACGATATCGTCCTGGATGAAGGGCCGCTGCCCATACCTCTTCTGCAACCGCTAGTGGAGCAGAATGTGGTTGCCCGGTAGCACCCGCTGTTCCATCAACCCCAATCAGGCGCCATGGCGCTTCATGTACTCCGCATCGACCTTGAGCGCTTCCATGATCGGTCCCTGGAACTCCTCTTGCTCCACGAAGGCGTGGCGTATGTGTCCGGTTGCTGCCGCAGCGGCGAAGATAGGTTTGTAATCGATCGACCCGGTCCCAAGCTCGACCGACGGCGGTTTGTTGTCCTTAAAATCCTTAATATGCAGCATCACAATACGTGTCGGATACTGTTTCAAATAGTGCACCGGGTCCTGACCGCCCACGATCACCCAGCCACAATCAAGTTCGAAGCTGACCTTCGCCGGGTCAGTGTTCTTTAGCAACTCCTCATACGGCAGCACGCCTCCAAGCGCGCCGAACTCGGCGATATGGTTGTGATAAGCGAAACGCATACCGGCGGTCTGTACCTTGGTAGCTATCTGGTTGAACTGCTCAGCGCTCCAGCGCCAGTCATCTATCGTGAGCGGACCCTTCACGCCCTCCTTTTGATGCATAGGCGAGGAGCAAACCACAAATCCTGCGCCGAGCGATTTGCAGAACGGCAGGATCTCATCGAGATGCTGCCTGAGCAGTGGCAGCGGGTAATGCGCGCTCACGCAGCGCAGGCCGGCGGCGTGCATTGCGGCCTTCACCCGCTCGACCGGCAGGTTGAAGAACCCCGCAGCCTCGACTTCCTTATAGCCAAGCGCACCGATCTGCTTGAGGGTACCGGCATAGTCGGTTGGTAATAAAGTGCGCACGGAGTAGAGCTGCAAGCCGATGGGGAGCCCGAGCGATGCAGCCCGGCCCACGCCGGTCACCATGAGGGCAGCGGCCGCGGAGCCCGTGCTTAAAAAGGTGCGTCTGGTAATTGACAATTCGTTCCTCCTGCAACAGGGCTAATAGTACTACTCCATGAACCAGCCATGGCTCACCATGATCGACTGTCCTGTCAACGCCAGTGTCTTTTGTTCCGCCAGGAACACCGCGGTGGCTGCGATCTCCTCCATCGAGGTGAACTGATGATCGACCGTATCCTTCAGCATCACTTTCTCCACCACTTCTTGGGGATCGAGCTTGAGTATTTTCGCCTGCTCAGGGATTTGCTTCTCGACCAATGGAGTGCGGACAAAGCCTGGGCAAATCACATGAGCGCGCACACCATAAGGGGCTCCCTCCTTGGCCACAGCACGGCAGAGCCCGAGCATTCCGTGCTTCGCAGTCACGTACGGCGCCTTGAGCACAGACGCCAGTTTCGAATGAACGGATCCGGTATAGAGAATGCAGCCGCCCCGGCCGGACTGGTACATGTGCCGCAGACAGGCTCGCGTGGTCAGAAAAGCTCCATCAAGGTGCACACCGAGTACTTTCTTCCAATCGCTATACGTCAGCTCGTGAATACCGCCAATGATCTGGATTCCGGCGTTGCTGCAGAGGATATCGACGCCGCCAAACTCCTCGACGGTTCTAGCCACGGCAGAGTCGACGGCATGTTCATCGGTCACGTCCATGCCAATTCCAAGTACCTGGCCGCGTGTGGTTCCAGCGACTTCAGCCGCGGCCGCCTCCGGACCTGCCCGGTCCAGATCAGCGATCACCACGTTTGCACCCTCTGCAGCAAAACGTTGTGCGATGCCGAGGCCGATACCGGAAGCCGCGCCGGTGACGATCGCTGTTTTTCCCTGTAAGCGCACTCGCCTCACCTGCACACAAAACTGGATGCGTCATCGGTACTACCGGAGCCCCGATACTGGGCCACCCGAGGATAGGGACAAAGGGGCCGCCGCACGTTCGTTGCCGCCCCCATCTCCGCAATCGGCAACTTGCTGGCGATGATTCTTTCCGGCGCGACGCCATGCTCGACCCAATCGACCATCGCTCCGAGGACATCGAAATGCGTCTCACCGGGACCGCCTCCGCAATGCGCCATGCCTGGCACCATGAACAAACGGAACGACTGATTTAAGGCTTCCGACTCCGGCGGCGCCTCTCGTCGAGCATTCTGCTTGCTGGAATGGGCGGAGCTGTCTCGCGCTACCACAGCGTCGTAGTAGTTGATTGATTCTCCAGGCGCGACGAGCCAGTCGCTCCAGCCGTGGTACATGAGCAGCTTGTGGCCGTGCGTCGCGAAAGGTATCAATGTCGGGGCTGGTTGCATTCACCATCTCCGCGAGCTTTTGCGTATAGACAGTGTAGTCATGATCGAAATCGAATTGCCGCCAATCCCATTGCGGCCCAAACACCCATTGAAAAATCGGAGCGTACGGGGGCACACCGCCATGGGTCGGATCCAGACCGTCCCAGCCAAACTCGCTACCCTTGGGGAGCCCGGGATAGAGGCTCTGGCCCGTTCGCGGATCGACTGGTCCCGCATAGATTTGTTTCGCGGTCTCCACCTGCGCCGCGGTCAGGCAGTTGTCCTGGCCGGCGCTCTTGCACTGCAGAGATGAGGGGTCGAAATGGCACTTGGCGAGGATCGGTGATCACTCCGTCCTTCACCCCGTCCAGAGCATCGCACTTATCCACGACTGCTTGGGAAAGCAGCGATCGTGCGGCGGCGGGCAGGTAAGATGCCGGCGTTCTTTCGTTGACTGCAAAATTCCATAGGATGCTGAGGTGGACCCCGGTGCGGTTATTCGCGGCGGCCCCGCCCACGATGCCGTCGTAATCATCCGGGTATCGTTGAGACTCCATCAGCGCCTGCTCGCCCCCGGTGGAACAACCGACGAAGTAGGCCCGCCTGGCATCTTGCGCGTAGTAGGCGTGCACCACCTGTTTGGCCACCAAAGTCATTTCGTGCGTGGCCCGGTATCCCCAGTCGATCCACCGCTCCGGGACGATTGGCAAAAATGCTGGCGGTGGCGCCGGCGGGAGTCGCCATGCCCATATCCGTGTTTGTCACGGCGTAGCCGCTTCTCAAACCTTCCGCCAGGGCGCCATAGCTGATCTTGCCGGCAAAGCCGCCGTTGCCCGTACCTTCCAGGCGCTGGTTCCAGTCCGCCTGCGGCATCCAGATCTCGACCAGGATGTCGGAGTCGGCGCTTGGCTTTACGTGGCCGTGACCCGGCAGAACGCCGGAAGGTCTGTCAGCGGTTTTCCCGTGGATGGCGCAAAGATGCCCGTTGAGACAATCTCTGCCGTTGGTGATGGTCGTGTGCGGTAGTTGAAGCGTCGCCAGGCTCTCGCAACTTGTCTGCGAAACAAGGCCCGGCGATGAGCGCCAGCCCGGCGGCGGTGAGAATCAGCGAGGCTCCGTTTTGTTTGCTGGAGGACAAACGGAAAGTGTACTAAGAAGGAGCCACCCCCGCAATCCGAATGCCCGCAGCCCCTCGCGTATATTGTTGACTGAGTGCGACTCAAGGGGTTTTTCCGCGATGAAAATGTCCAATCACTTTCCCAAAATGCTAGAGATGGAGCAGAGCTTTCCACCCTCGCAGAAACTGGATTTTTCCAGCCTTCATCGAAGAGCAGTTCGCGCAAACCGGGCTGCGCGAAAAGATCAAGCCGGGCATGAGAATCGCTCTTGGCGTCGGCAGCCGCGGCATCACCAACCTCAAGGAGATTGTGCAGGCCGCCCTGGGTGTCCTTGATCCAAGCAGGCGCGCGTCCCTTCATCGTGCCTGCCATGGGGAGCCACGGCGGCGCCACCGCGGCGGGCCAGATCGAGATGCTGGCAGGCTACGGGGTCACTACCGAGAGCATGGGCGTCCCCATCGAAGCCAGCATGGAAGTGAGAAAGATCGGCACGGCTTTCGACGGCCTCGACGTAGTCTTCAGTGTTCCGGCGTTTGCCGCCGATGGGGTCGTAGTCCTCAACCGCGTCAAGCCGCACACCGATTTTCGTGGCACGTTGGGCAGCGGCATCCAAAAAATGCTGGTGATTGGCTTCGGCAAGCAAGTAGGCGCCAACAATGCGCACTGTGCTGCTGCGCATTTAGGCTACGAGGTCGTGCTGCGCGAGTTTGCCAAGACCATCCTCGGCGCCGCGCCGATTTTCTGCGGCATTGCCCTGGTGGAGGATCAGCATCATCAGACCGCAGTGATCGAAGTAATCCCGCCGGAGAACATCGTTCGCGAAGAGAACAGGCTTTTTCAGAAGTCGCAGTCACTGTTGGCGCGCCTGCCCTTTGAGGAGATCGATCTACTGATCGTTGATCGAATGGGCAAAGACATCAGTGGCTCGGGCATGGACACCAACGTGATCGGCCGCGACATTACCGGGTATACGTCTTCACTTCGCTCCGAGAGCCCGGTCACCCCGCGCGTATCGCGCATCTTTGTCCGCGATCTGACCCCGGCCAGCAGTGGCAACGGTACCGGAATCGGCATGGCTGACTTCACCACCGTCCCGTTTCGTGAAGGCTCTCAATCTGCAATACACCTATATGAATGCGCTCACCTCGCTCGGCGTGCTCGCCGGCGAAAATTCCCATCTACTTCGACAATGACCGCGAGGCTATTCAGGCAGCCTTAGCTTCTTTAGCAGAGCCAAGCCCGGAGAAGTTGCGCGTGGTGCGCATTGCCGATACCCTCAACCTCGAACGCTTCCTGGTTTCTGAATCCTGCGTAAAGGCAATCAACGGGAGAGCGGGAGTGACGACAAATGGTACGGTACGCGACATGCAATTCGACGCATCCGGCAATCTGATGCCGCTCTAGCAGCAGCGGAGAGCTACGCGAGCCGAAGGCATTCTTCCGATAAGTGTAGCCAGGCGCACTTAGGCCCGGCTAAGCTCTCCAACTTATACGCCTGGACATAGATCGCAGCCCGCAACGCCCACAATACTGACCTGCTAGTCTAAAAAGTTTTTAATTTCTCTCGCACCAAATCAGGCTCCCCGCAGACAGGAAGACATCGCAGCCAGGTGCCCCTTAACCCTTTCAATGGCTGACTTTCTGATAAAACAATCGCTGTTTTAGTAAGCCAGGAGAACTGTCTGCGCGCTGCCTCACCTGGCATTGATTGGAAAATATGTTTCGATAGTGCGAGACTGAACCACCAGTCGGCGAGCACCTATCTTCGCGCCTTTTTACCCTTCCCCCGCGACGCGACGCTTTCTACTGCGCGCAGATCTTTGTCAATTAGTTGAGGAGCAAACAGCACATATCTAAGAAACGGCCGATTGCCCGTCGCTCAGGTCTGCGGAGCGATCATGAGCGGAAAGGTGGTGCTGAGATGAGTCCGACGTTATTAATCGGAGAAGACGTAAATCTCACTCTCCGTGATCTGACGGTGCCTCTATTCCGTCGTAGGCGCGTATGGACGCTTACGTTTCTTTCCGTCTTTGCCCTAGTCGCGTCGATCGGTCTACTCCGTCGGCAAACTTACGAGTCGCATATGTCCATCCTGGTCAGCCGCCTCGCGCAAGCCACCGAAGCGAAAACCCAGACGGACGCCTCCGCTCCGCCCCCGACAGACCAGGAGATGAACCAGGAGGCTGCATCGCTCAAAAGGCAGGACCTCCTCGAACGCGTGGTCCGTACCAATAACCTCCAGAACGGGCAGGACAGCCGGTTTCTCAACTTCCTTCTCCCCCGGCAAACAGAAGCGGTTCGAGTAGCGCGTGCCGTGCGCCAACTCGACGGGCAGATACGGGTTCACCCCCGTCCAAGTGCGCACCTTATCGAGGTGGCCTATCGCGCAACAGATCCGGTTCGAGCCTATGCAGTCCTGAACAGCCTCGCCAACCTTTACCTGACGCAGCACGCCGTTCGCCCGGCTCCAGTCTCTGACTCGGCGTCAAATCCGCAATCACAGGGTTACGAAGCGGCGATAGAGGACGCCGAATCGGGTCTGCAGGAATTCCAACGCGCCCAGGGTCGATCGGATGCGGGTCGCGGTTTTGCTCGGCAACTGACCGCGGCTGTTGGCCAGTCGCGCACCATAGAGCACGCGATCGCCTCCGACGAGCAAAAGATACGGACGGACCAGGTGCAGATGAAGGGGAATTCGCCGCCACTGGCACCACAACAGAACATCGAAGCAACGAACCTGCTGCCGCTGAATCTTGGCGCCCGTCTTCAGGCCGCCGAAACTAAGCGTAAGCAGTTCCTGCAAAAGTATCCCTCGAACTATGCGCTGGTGCAGGATGCCGATAAGGAGGTGTCTGAAGCCAAGGCGGCCATTGCCGCTGCGAAGAGAACCCCTGTTGGGAAACAAACGCCGGCTCGGCCGCCCGAAGATGCCTTCCTGCGCGACAGATTGGCGCAAGACCAGGCCGACCTGGCAACGCAACGCGCCAGTCTTAGCGCCGTTCGGCATGTCATCGAGCAAATGAAGGCGAAAATGGTCAAGCCGGGCGGACACTCTTTCAATGATGCTGACCTCGAACGCGAAGTCAAGGCTGACGAACAGAGCTATTTGCAGTATCTCTCCAGGCGAGAGCACGAACGCGCGCTCGATCAGACCCCGCACCGTGAGTGCCTTGCTCGCTACGCCGCCCACCGTCCCTGCATCACCGGTGCATGGTCGAGGGGTGATTTTCCTCGTCGCTCTCGGACTGGCCACGGCGGTCAGTTTTCCAACGGCGTTGATCCTCGACTCCCTTGATCCGTGTTTCCACACCTCCACCCAGGTGATCGAGACCCTTGGAATTTCTGTTGTATTGGCCGTGCCCAAAATGACTGCTTAGGCAAATTATGGTTCTGGATTATTTCAAGCTGCGGGAACAACCCTTTGGCGTCACACCCGATGCGCGGTATTTGTTTTTAAGTTCCACGCACAAAGAAGCGCTTGGCTCTCTTCTCTATGGCATCGGCGAGGGATGCGGGTTCCTTGCCCTGATGGCAAGCCCGGGGATGGGAAAAACCACGCTGCTGTTCCATGCTTTGCATCAGCTCCGGGAGAAAGCCCTGACCGTATTTCTTTTCCAAACAGTTTGCACTTCCGTCGATCTTCTGCGCGCGCTTCTCGCTGGCCTCGGCGTCCAGGAAACTCAGGCGAGCATTGTCCAGCTGCAATCGAGATTGACGGAAGTTCTGCTCACCCAGGCCCGATTAGGAAAGCGTGTCGTCGTGGTCATTGATGAAGCGCAAAATCTGGATGATTCAGTGCTCGAGCTGATTCGCATGTTGTCAAACTTCGAGACGCCCCAGGAAAAACTGATCCAGATTATTCTTTCCGGGCAGCTGGAGCTGGCGGAGAAGATTGCGTCGCCTGATCTTGAACAGCTGCGGCAGCGAGTCTCGATCTTCAGCGAACTGACACCATTCTCCCGCGAAGACACGCAGCTTTACATCGACCACCGCCTCCGGATAGCAGGATATACATTTGCCGGACCTCTGTTCACCCGGGATGCGCTGTCGCTCATCGTTGAGTCAAGCCAGGGCATTCCGCGTAATATCAACAACCTTTGTTTCAACGCACTGTCGCTGGCATACGCGTTGCGGCGAAAACCAATCGATAGCGAAATCATTCGTGCGGTGATTGCTGATCGTGATCTTGTCCGGTTTTGCAAGAGAACCACTCATGCTTTGCATTCAGGGGTGAGTGGGCGGCAAGCGGTGACTGCACATCGTCCAGCGAAGCGCGCATCTTCCCGATCATCTCTCCGATCCCGGGGACGGACGCAGAAATTCGCGTTAGCCCTTGCGGCTACTGTCACTCTGGGTGGGGGCTTGATCGCCAGCCGTTGGTGGCCGGTCGACAAGGTCGCAATACATGCGCAGACTGCTCCGCTGCCCGTTGCTCCAACTTCTTCAGATTCGGCGCTGCTGCCGCCTGCGCCTTCCGATTCCCCTGTGCCGGTTACTGAGGAATTATCCCGGGCGGCGCCGCATGCGAGCACCGTGAGCGTTAAACCGGGAGAGACGCTGCTCGAGATATGTGTCGCAAGTTTCGGACGATGCAATCCAGAACTTTTGCAGGAGATTCGCCGTCTCAATCCTCAAATGAATAATCTCGATCACATCGAGCCCGGTCAGACGATTCAACTACCGCTTGCCGTCGCCAACTTGGGGCAGGCTGGTGAGCTTTCCGTCTCGGAGGGCAACCATGAGTAGAAATTACGAGTTAATGCGCGAGATTGAACAGACGCAGGCTCTCCTATCGAACTACTCCATGGAACCGGCGCTGACTGCAGGGATGAGCAGCCAACCGGGTTTTCCGCGCCCATTGGCGAGTGACCTGATGGCGGGTTTGGTGCAGCGGGTTTTCCTGCAACCCCAGCAGAAGCCGCCGCGCCTGGTGGTGTTCGCTGCCGTCGATCATGGCAACGGATGCAGCCAAATCGCTGCTTCGGTCGCCCGGGCTCTGACCGCGAGCGCGCCCGGGGCGGTATGCATCGTGGAGGCGAACTTTCGCTCTCCTGCGCTACCCAGGATGTTAGGGACGACCAATTACCAGGGCTTTACCGACGCTCTGCTGCGGCAAGGCAGCATCCGGTCTTTTATGAAGCCAATGGGAAACGGATGCTTGTGGCTACTATCGTCCGGCCCCGTGGCGGCCGATTCGCCGCATCTGTTGGCTGCAGAACGCATGCGCGCCCGGTTTGCTGAACTGCGAGCGGAGTTCGACTTTGTCATCGTCGATGCGCCGCCCCTATCGCGGTACGCGGATGCAATCGCACTGGCACAGCTATCAGACGGAATGGTGTTGGTCCTCGAAGCCGGGTCAACCCGCCAGGACGCTGCTCTTACCGCGGTGCAATACGTGCGGTCCTCCCGAATTCAGATTCTAGGTGCCGTACTCAATAAGGGGACGTAAGCAAGTGTGAGGATCGGCCACTGCATTTAGAGATCAGATACATTTCGTGAATTGTCGCAACATTCATGCATCCAATACGGCCAATGGGTAAACCACCTCAAGTCCGCATCAACAGCGCTGCTGATGATTAAAAATCTATTGAGTTGCCGAACTTGAGACTACAAACAGGGTTTATCGGTTGACAGTGTCTATCGGCACAAGCTATCTTCGCATTAGCAATATTTCTATTAACTAACAACGAACTAAGGTCGAGTTCGGCCCCCTCTCCACCAAAATATGTGATGTGTTGAAGTGGAATTTTTACCCGATTTTCATGCGGCTCGAATTGAACAGATCCTCAGCGTTCACGTTCCAGACCGAAGAGCCTACAGGCTCTGTCCGTCTGCCAAAACGTTGCGTTGAGAGCTTCGCTCTTCGAAGACCTGTAGCTGCCATAATGCCTTCCGGCTTAGAGCGGCGACGGAAAATGATCTTTACGGTCGCGACCAAATAATCTCTAGTTTGACCGGGTATTAGCGAACTCAGAGCACGGTTATTCCCGCGACCGTTGATTCACCCAAACTGCCAGAGAGTCGTTTAACAAGCAAGCACGGGGCACGATCTCGGGCTGAGAGTATCTCCCCATTGGGGAATAATTTCGGGCCACACCATAGCAGTGGTACGAGCAGCTGAAAAATCGGAGATAGCGATTGACGTATTGTGAAAATACTGCGATGCCGACCCTCGCCCCAGGCGGGTGCGTCACCCGAGCGACGGAAAGATCCAATCCGGCTCAGGAGACCTATTCATGAGGCAAAGAAACTCCACGACACTAGCGGCCGCAATTGACAGTCTGGTAGCGCTTGCGATCGTAGTTGCCGCCGTCGCATGGGCGAACCAGCGCCGAATGCCCGAGGGTGGCCTGCGAGAGTTTTTGCAGATGCGCGTGACGCTTCTGAACTCATCCTTTTCCATTGTCTTTGCCGTTCTTTGGAAAGAATGCCTGGAAAAGTTGGGTCTGTACCGTGACAATTTTACCGAGCTCCTCCGCCCAACTCTGCGCTCAGCCACCGGATGCGGCATCATGGCCGGCTTATTGGCCCTGTATCTTGAGGCCCGTCATGCGAAGGGGCCGGTGACGCCCGTTGTCGTGGCTTTCTTTGTCACCGCGTTCACCTATGAAATGATACGCATCTTCATTTCCAGCCCACGCCTGCGGTGGAAAATCGGCGACATGGAACAGGTGATCATTGTGGGCAGTGGTCGCCGTGCTGCCAAAGCCTGGCGTGAGCTGCGCATTCAGCACTTTGGCCGCAAGCATCTCCTCGGATTCGTCGATGACCGGGATCCCTCTCTAATGGCTCCCGATATCGCGAGCCGGTACCTAGGCCGCATCGATGAGCTTCCCAACCTTTTTCTCAATAACGTGGTAGACGAGCTTTTGGTTGCCGTTCCTAATCGTTCCTGCTATGACTCGGCACAACGGGCAATCTCTCTTGCTGAAAGCGCAGGCGCTCGCATCGTCTGTCTGAACGATAGCTACCAGCTCATACACAGCAAAGCTCTTCGTCTGCGATCGGCGCTCTTCCTCGAACTCGTGCCCAAAGACGACGAGCATGCTGCCGCCGAAAACCTCAAACGTGCCCTCGACATCTTCGTTTCCGCCAGCGGACTCGTCCTGCTCGCTCCGGTTTTTGTTCTCATTGCTTTGGCAGTGAAGGCGACCAGCTCGGGACCAGTCTTTTTCGTGCAAGAGCGATATGGCTACCGGCGCCGTCGCTTCCAGATGTGGAAGTTTCGTAGCATGGTTTCCAATGCGCCGGATTTGATGACCCACCTGGAGGCACAGAACGAAGCCAGCGGACCTATTTTTAAAATCAAGAATGATCCCCGGATCACGCCGCTCGGCCGGTTTCTTCGCCGCACCTCTCTGGATGAGTTGCCGCAACTCTGGAACGTCTTGCTGGGAGATATGTCTTTGGTGGGTCCACGACCAATGAGCACCCGCGATGTCTCCCGTTTTGAGCACGCACAACTCATGCGTCGTTTTAGCGTCCGTCCCGGTATCACCGGTATGTGGCAGGTGGTTGGACGTGGATCACTTAGCTTCGACCAGTGGATATCTCTCGACTTCTCCTACATCGATCAATGGTCATTCGCTCTTGACCTCAAGATCCTTGCTCGCACCGTGCCAGCCGTTTTGAAACGGTCAGGCGCGGCCTGAACCTTCCCCGGGGGAACCATGCGTATTGCTGTAGTGCACGACTATTTCACCCAGATGGGCGGTGCCGAGAAGGTCGCCGAGGAATTAATGCGGATGCTTCCGCAAGCGACTTTACACTCAACCGTTGCCTTGGCCGACTGCATGCCGTCTGGCCTCGCCGGGGTGCCTGTCGTCACTTCCTGGATGCAGCAGCTGCCCTTTATGCGGCAATGCTACCGCCTCTTTTTTCTTCTCTATCCGTTCGCGGTGCACTCGCTCGATCTTTCTCCGTATGACCTGGTGATCTCCAGTTCCTCCGGGTACGTGAAGGGTGTACGCGCCAGCCGGGACGCCATGCATGTTTGCTACTGCCATACGCCCATGCGCTGGGTGTGGAGCTTCGATAGTTATTCAGCACGCGAATCGATGGGCCTGGCCAAACGCCTGCTGCTGCCCGCACTCATCCGAGGGTTGCGCCGCTGGGATGAGGGAGCTTCCCGGCAGCCAGACCACTTTATTGCGAACTCGCGTACCGTGGCCGATCGCATCCTGCATGCCTACGGGCGCCACGCGGAAGTCATTCACCCTCCCATTGATTTGCATCGGTTCCGCGTGTCAGAAGAACAAGAAGACTACTATCTTGTTTTGGCGAGATTGGTTTCCTATAAACACATCGATCTTGCGGTGCAGGCTTGCAATTTACTGGGTAGAAAGCTGCTCGTCATTGGTGACGGGCCCGATCGGGATCGTCTGCAGGCTGGCGCTGGGCCCACGATAAGTTTTCTCGGCCGCCTTTCCGATGCTGAAGTGGAGCATTATGCCGGCCGCTGTCGGGCTCTGCTATTCCCCGGCGAAGAAGATTTCGGTATGGCCCCTCTTGAACTTGCTGCTGCCGGCCGCCCTACCATTGCTTACCGCGCGGGTGGCGCCATCGAGACGATTGTCGACGGTCTCACTGGTGTTTTCTTTGATCGGCAGGAGCCCGAAGATTTAGCCGTTGCTATCCAACGCTTTGAGCGGATGGAATGGTCTCCGGCCGTGCTCCGCCGCCACGCCGAAAACTTTAGTATCGAGGTGTTTCAGTCTCGCATGCACGCCTTCCTCGCGCATATTGGTGCCCCGATCCGTGACGTGGTGCCAATGCCCTGGGCAGCGCACACCAGTTCCGCCACTTTACCCATCTCCGCCGGGGAGGGTATCCCCGCTTGATTGGTAACAAAAGCCGCAGGAAATCGAACGGTGCCCCAGGTTCGCCCCGCCCTCCCCGGCTTGCCGAGGGGCGTACACCGGATTTCCGGCTTTCCTTAATGAAAGCCGCACACGGGGTGTTGGTGGTGCCCCGTGCAGAAAATCCGGATACATGGGCCAAAGAAGATGGGTGCAGCCCTTCGACCGTTTTTTGCCATTCGATCAAAAAATCCTGGGGTAAAAGCTGTGACTGAGTTGCCGCAAACCATTGGTGTACTCATTGCGACATACCAACGCGCGAACGATCTGTTGCGATGCCTGACAGCCTTGGAAAGGCAAACCCTTCCGGCAGATGACATTCTCCTGGTGGTGCGAGAAGACGACACCGAGACCAGATCGACCCTATCCGGTCTAGCGGGAAATCTACTCCCAATCCGGGTCATCACAGTCTCGGCGCCTGGTGTCGTGGCGGCTCGCAACGTCGCCCTCGATGCTGTGAAGACGGATATCCTCGCTATCATTGATGACGATACATCTCCCCATGCCACCTGGCTAAGCCGGGTGATGCACAATTTCAGAAGCGATCCGCTTTTGGGAGGGCTAGGAGGGCGGGATCGTTGTTTCGACGGAAAAGAATTCGACGACCATCGGGCGCCTGTTGTCGGTAAGATCCAATGGTTCGGCCGGACAATTGGAAATCATCATCGGGGTTTCGGCGGGTTGCGTGAGGTTGATATCTTGAAGGGCGCCAATATGAGTTACCGCTCGAAAGCCATTGCGGATGTGCGCTTCGATACTCGCCTCAAGGGCAACGGGGCTCAGCCTAGCGAGGATTTCTGCTTTTCGGTTGCGGTCAAACATAAGGGTTGGAAGTTAGCTTATGATCCATTAGTTCTAGTCGATCATTACGCCAGTCAACGCGCTGAGGTTCGCCACTATGTAGGCGTTTCAGCTGTAAATGATGCTTTGGAGTTTCGCGACTTTGCTTACAATCAAGTGATCAGCATCTGGCATGCTCTCAACCCGCTGCGCCGGGCGGCATTCTTTGTCTGGTCAGTGCTGATAGGCACCGGGGTCTTTCCCGGATTCATTCAAGCTCTTCGGTTTACTCCCAAACTCGGAATCCACTCGTGGCGCCGGTTTCTGATCGCGCAACAAGGCAAGATGGACGCCTTTCGGGATCTCATCTTCTGATCAAGGAGGCAGCCATGGCCGTAACAAATGAGCAGCTGGATGGAAAAATCATCGTTAACGAAGCCGTCGAGCCGAAGGCCTCGTTAAGAAGGGTAGCCGTCTTCACAAGCTGCGACTCGTTCGAAGGATTCTACGGAGGAACCTTTGGGCTTGATCGTGAAACGTTCCTCCGATCGTATCGCAACGATTTTGTTTGGGAGTACTCTGAGGGCTTGCGCCAATGCGGGCATGAAGTATTTATTTATATCCTGTCTTATGGCCCCTTCGCGTTGCACAAGATCAATCAAGGGTTAAGCGTTCGCTTTATCCCTCTTCCGCGATGGTTGCGCGCCGTCGATTCGCTTTTGTGGCGCCTTCGCAACCTGAGGCACGGCCCTTCACTACGCGATCGCACTGCGTACAAGGCATATTCGGATGCGCTCCAGGCAGCGATTGTGGAAGACCGCATCGAGCTGTTGTATCACCAGGAGATCTGGACTTCGCGATTCGACATTGTCGCAGAGAAGAGCAGTATCCCGGTCATCGGTGGGGACCAAGGCGCTGTTTTCCTGAATTGGATGGAGCCCGCTAAACGAAAGTCATTCAAGCAGGCCGCCAGGATCATTTGCCAATCCCATACAGGCCTGGAACGCGCGCGCAGCTTTGGCGTTGACGCGGTACTCATGTACAACGGCGTGGATACCACTTTTTTTGTGCCGCCCGTAGTAGCGGGCGTACGGCAGAAGACGGTTTTAGCCGTTGGCCGGCTGGTTGAGGAACAGAAGAGATTTTCGGACCTGTTGCAGGCGATGCGATCTGTTCCGGATTTCAATCTCATCCTGGTTGGCAGCGGTCCCGATGAAACCAGGCTAAGAAAACTCGCTGCTGATCTGGGTCTGTCCGAGCGCGTTTGCTTTACGGGCTTTGTCTCCGACCGAAAGGAATTGCGGCGTCTTTACCAGGAGTGTGGCGTTTTCGTTTCAACATCAAATTGGGAGGCGGTTGCGCTTGTCATGTTAGAGGCCATGAGCTGCGCCGCCCCGGTAGTCGCCACGCGAATTCCTTCATTTGAGGATCTCCTCACCGATGGTGAGGATGGACTACTCGTGTCTGTGGGAGCACCAGGCGAGGTCGCCCAAGCCATCCTTGCGGCGTATGCTCGCCAGGAGCAGCTTGGCGCCAACGCTCGACATACGGTCGAGACGCGGTATTCCTCGGGGATTTTGTATCGCCGGCTCTCGAACCTGATCGAGGCCGTCTAAAGAGCGACTCGGCGAAGAATTGCAAAGTGATCTGCGCAGTAGTCCGGGACTTCCATTTCAAAAAGCCCTCTATGGGACTCGACAAACTCGTCGACTGCCGTTGCGCCCCTTTACCGCTCGCTTGAGTTGTTGGCGTAGAGGGTTACTCACATCAACATTTAGGTGAGCATCTCCTACGGCTGCAAAGGTATTCCTCACTAGATTACCGCTGCATTTCTGACTTAGCTTGGGATATCATCACCCAGAGAGCTCATGATGCAAACCAAGCCCTTAAGAAAGGCCGGAATCGAGTTGACCGGTCATCGCAGGTCATTGAATGCTCTGACAGGAGTTCGGTTCCTGGCCGCTGCATACGTAGTTGTCTATCACACCAAAATCGGTCCCTCTCTTGTCGAACATGGCCACCTTGCGGCAGGTAGCTTTTTCATGAGTGGCTATCTTGCCGTAGCGTTGTTTTTCCTGCTTTCCGGCTTCATCCTAGCGTACACATATGCGGGCCAAATCGGTGGGCCCGGAGACTACCGGCGTTTCTGGGAAGCATGCTTCGCTCGCATCTGGCCCGTCTACGTAGTATCGCTCCTCCTTACTTCCGCGGTGCACCAGACGTTTCCAAAACCGTCGTACATGCTGGCTACGCTTTTGAATGCTCCAGGCCTGGAACCCGTTCGACCACGCTATGTGGGCGGCGTGGAACTACGTCTGCTGGACACTATCAGTGGAGGCGCTGTTCTATGTATGCTTTCCGTGGTATCAGCAATGGCTGGAAACGCTTTCCTCCCGAATACAGCTGGTAATCCTCGCCGGCCTGCTGGCCTTGGCAGTTTCCGTCAATTCGGGCGTCTATATATTGGGCTACCCGTCCCATGGAGTCCTCAATAAAGTTCCGCTCCCGCTTATACGTCTTCCTGAATTTCTGGTGGGAGTTGGTCTGGGTAATTACTACCTGGCGTTCGTCTCACGCAAACGACCAAGCCTCAAGCGCGTATGGTCAAACACGCAGGGGCGCTGTACCTATCCCGCGGTGCTGGTCACAATCGCGCTTCTATGCAGGGCCCGTGGCCCCGCGACGTCGGTTGTATTGATCGCCTTTGCTGCGCTGGTTTTCGGCCTGGCATCGGAGAGAACTCTCATCTCTCGGATGCTCTCAACTCAAGGGATGATATTTGGCGGGGGTATTAGTTACTCGATCTATCTGCTACAGGCGCCGGTCAAGGATATGGTGTTGAGCATTTCTGATCGCTTTCATATCGAGTCCTCGGGTGTTCGCATGCTCTGCATGGTGGTGTTCCTGATCGCATTCTCGGCAATCTCATTCAAAATCATTGAAGGTCCCGCGAGACACAAACTACGCTCTTTCTTTGCGAGGCTCGAACAGCGACGAATGCTCGTAAAACAAACTAAGATGGCTGCGTGAGCTAGACAGCTGCGCCCCAGGTGCCTAAGTCTTCTGCTGACTCCACCGTCGAGAGTCAGTCTTATCATTTGAATTCATCAAATCCGGGTACAAAAGGGCGCCGACCAAAAAAAACATGAGTGCAGAGGTCGAATATTGGCCGCCAATCAACCAGGAGCCGAGCGTAGAGGTAAGGATCGCGAGGACCGGCAAGCTTATACCTCGCCTTACTGTCTGAAGATACCTGATCGCTTTTCGCATCGTCGTGGCCACGATGTACAGATAAAGCAGTCCTCCGATCACCCCCAGGCTGATAAACATGTCACTCACATCTATCTCCGAGCTCCCCTCGTTTGGGTCTCCTCCGAACTTGCTTGCGGCTGCGGTCGTTGAACCAAGCCCGTGCCCGATTGGATAAGTGAGACCCTCAACCACCCCGGACAAGAACATGCCTCCGTGAATGCCCGCGGTGGAATATCGTGGGTCAAAGGGGTGAGCTAATCCGCCTGCCTGGTGTGCCAACGCATTGTCGACGGCCGAACTCTTCGCCGGCAAGGCTACTTCAGACGACGTAAAACGAGAGGCCACCAGGACCATGGCAACCAGCCCACCTATCGCGAAGACGATCAAACGAAACGCGTCTTTGGGCCCCACTCTTTGGCCTTTGCGCAAAGTCCACACAAGAGCAAGCGCCACCACCATTTTGATGACACTGCCCCGCGCGGACGCAAGTACGATCCCAGCGACGAGGATGGGGAAGATCACGACCCATCTGGACCCGGATCCGAGATAAGCGGCGGCGACACCGACCGCCCCAATCATCAGCAAGGCCGCATATTCCGCGCCTGAAACGGAGAAGCCGAACGCGCGGATCGACGCCCCAAGATGCAACGCTGTGTAAGTCTTGGAAGCAACATCGATCCACGCTTGCTCATAAGGTAGAAAGCCAATAAACGTCTGCGCAAATCCCAACAACGCCGCCAAAAGTGCTAATGGAAAAATGACGCGATAGAGCAGTTTTTCGACTACTTCCGGGGAGCCGTAGCGGCGGCCGATCCAAAACCAGAGCACGGGAGCAACGTAGAAGACTGCTCCGGATAGCCCGATGGTAAGGCCGCCCTGCTTGGGGTTAAAAATCTCCAGCACCATTACGAGAAGCAGGAAAAACATCGCCTTGGATAAACCGTCTCGGAGACGAAGGCTTAGAAAAAGCGGAAAAGCAAGCACAACCGCGATGGCAGGTCCGATGAGTAGCAGAAGATCCTGTTCAGGTGGTCCCACCATGGCCGCGAGGAATCTCCGAATATCCCCCATCAGAACGAGATAGGAGAGCGTCAGAAGAATTGCGGTGGCTCGATCGTGCAAAGAGACAAGTAGCAGGCTGCCAAGGATGATGAGCGTGCATAGCAGATTAAACTGTCCCTCGAGCATGAGAATCCAAAGGACAGCTGAGCCAAACAACCCGAGCGTCCACATTGCCAACTCGGATGAGTTGTTTCGTCGCTGCTCAATGGTAAGAGAACTTCTCATGATGTTTTAAGCGATCCAGTTTCGGCAGCGCAGTGCATTGGGTGCAAAGGCGCTTCGACTAAGGCCCCAGGATAGCGGCAGAACAAGAGGGTCGCCGGGGTAGACCAGCGAGATGCTAGAAATCCTTAATGCAAAATAAGAGCGGCGGCCACCGAGCCGGCAACCGCACCCGTGACCCCGGGCAGGGCGAGACTAAGGAATGCCTTCGCACCGCTACGCGGAACCACCAGAACATCCGCCGGGCGCAATATCAGGTTCTCCCCATTCACTTTGGCAATCCGATTCAGGTTGACGGGAATCGTTTCTGCTCCGGTGGCGGTCTTTCGCACGATCGAAGCCTTGCTGGCCCGCGCCGTCGGATTTAAGCCTTGTGCCAGTGCGATTGCGTTGAGGACGCTCAGTTTCTCCCCATTTTGAATGAAATACGCTCCCGGGTGGGCGACATCACCCACCACGTAGACGGTCTCTGCGCGCGCTACCACCACCACGTCTCCGGCCTTGACTTCAGTAAGCCGCTGCAGATCAGAGTAATTCGGTGAATTGACCGGTATTGTTTCCGGACGAGTGGGGTCGCTCTGATGTGTGATCTGGATGCTGGAGCCCAATTGCGGAGTAACCCCGCCTGCTGCGGAAAGAGCATCGTAAAGAGAATGCCGGCCCAGCAAAAGATAGGTCCCGGGCTTCCGTACTTCGCCCAGAACACTTACTCCCTGGGTTGAATACTCGGTAACCAGTACAGTCACGTGCGGATCAAGCATGACCTGCGAATCGCGCAGACTCGTTTCGATCTTCGCTCCCGCCTCGCGCGCGGTAAGTCCCCCCACGCGAATGTCGCCGGTATCGGGGAGCGTGATGAGGCCATCCTGGCTCACCCGCAGTTTCGCAGACAGTTCCGGAGTGTTGAAGACCTGTACGTCGATCAGATCTCCGGCTGCAATCCGGATGAGGGTTTGGGTGCTGTTTACCGGCACGGACGCGGGAACATCCGAGCCCCCCGCACCGGGCCCGTTTGCGTAGAGAACAGCTTGCCCCAGAGTAAAAGCTACGAGCCACACAGCAACGTCTCTGCGGCGGCGGATACACTCGGCAAAGAGCCAATTACGCATAGGAGGCCTCCTCATACGGTTCTTCCATGTCCGTACTGCTCGGCGGTGCGCGGAGCATCGTTTACCAGTACACCAATCACGCGCGCGTCGGTTCGACTGAGCATGTTGTGAACCTTCGTCAATGCTCGAAGATGGGTGCTGTTGTAGCACACAACCAGCAGGACCGCGTCCACCCAGATTGCCAACGGAAGGCTATCGCTCACAGAGAGCAGAGGAGCTGATTTCAAGACCACGAAATCAAAGTCGGACTCCCACCGTTTGAGCGCAAACCGAAACCTGCCTGAAGCGAGACTCTCGGAGGGCGGCACAGCCTTGTTTCCGGCCGTGAGGAGGTAAAGCGTTTTGATTGTTTCGACCGGTTGACTGTAAACCTCGGTGAGCGTTGCGCCGAGTAGATGGTCGCTCAGTCCCTTGTGATTCTCCAGGTCGAACTGCCGGTGAAGACTTGGCTGCCCCAAATCAGCGTCGATCAACAGGACCCGGAAGCCGGTCTGTGCAAGCGTGATGGCATAGTTGGCGGCAGTCTCATCAACACCTTCTCCCGGCAGGGCACTGGTGATGAGCAAAGTTCTGACCGCATGCTTGTGGGACGACAGAAGAATCGAGTTTCTCAACGATCGATAAGCTTCCGCCGCCCGTGACCTCGGCTCGCGGAGGGTCACCAGAGACTGCACCGAACTTCTCCCGATGCTGCTTTTCGCGTACCCGTTGTTCAATCGCCATGCACGGTCACGCGGAATGGTGGCCAGAATGTCATAACCGGCTTGCTCTTCGATCTGATCGATGGTGCGCGGTTTGCCCGACGTCCTTTCCACAAAAAACGCGGAAGCAATACCGGCAAACAGCCCAATGATGAACCCACTCACCATAACCAGCATTTTCTTCGGTTCCACGGGCTTCGAGGGCACGCGTGCACTTTCTACCGACATGGTGTTCACACCGTTCACTTCTGCATCGATGCTCGCCTGCTGCAACTTGCGGCGCAACGTGTCGTAGAGTTCCCGGCTGGAAGTAACCTCCGATTGCAATGCCGCATATTCAGCCTCGCTCCGGTTAAACGCGTAAGCCGTCTGCGTCTGATCGTCATACTCCGCCTTCAGCATGTTCTGGGTGCGGTTGGCCGCGTCGTATTCCTGTGTCAGCTGCTTTCTCACTGATTGCACATCGTCCGCGATTTCCGCATCCACGGCGGCCATTTGCTTTTTCAGCTCAGCCAATGGGCCATATCGGGGTCCAAATTTAGCGGACAATTGGGCGTACTGCGTAAACAAGGCGCCCTGTTGTCCCTGCAGAGACTGCAGCCTCGGGTTCGGAAAGAGTGAGGCGAGCGCACCAGGATCTCCCTGCTTTGCGGCCCTCAATTGCGCTTCTTTCATGATGCGGTCGGCCTGGGCCGAGGCTAGTCTGTCATTCAGAAACCGCAATCGATCCGTGATGGTGTTGCTGGTGCCATTGGTGCCGATGATGTTGTGCGACTCCTGGAACTGAGCCAACTTCTTTTGCGAATCGTCCACCTGGCCCTGCAGGGTCGCCATCTGCGCCGTAAGCCATGTCCGCAGCTGTGAAACAGAATCGTCGCGGCTGGCGAAGTTCTGTACCGCGTATTCCTTGACCAGGTGGTTGACGATCAGGGAGGCCACCTTCGGATCCTTATCTCGGAAACTAATATCCACCAACTGCGTACCGTCGACTTGCTTCACATCGGTTTGTAGCTCAAGCTGGTCGATGGCCTTCTGTTCCTTTGGCGATATCGCGTCTGAGTCTTGCGGAATTGGCCGCGACTCTCTCTCCAGCCCGGTATAGGAAGTGAATTGCTCATCAGACAGAGAATTCAGGGCGCGGATAGCGACGGCATCGCTTTTGATAATCGCAATCTCGGTTTTAATCACGTCGCTGTTTTCAAGGGGCGCAGCAGCCAAATCACCAAGGCCAAGTGATCCTGCCCGAGCAGGATCGATGCGCAGCGTTGCCGAAGCCTGATAGACGGGCGTTTTGAAAGTTATATACAACGCCGAGCAAATTGTGCACAGCAGCACACACGCCGCAATGAACCACTTATGGAGCCACAGCATGCCAAAGATATCGCCGATCGAGAGACCGGAATCAGAACCAGCCTCATGGATCGAATGTCGAGCCGTGGTGCTAATTTCATCAAATCGTCGCAAATGACCCCTCAAAACCGGATGTTAGGAAGCTTGACATTCGCCTCCTGTCGACTTACCAGCAGGTTCTCAGGTCAAGCTGGCAGAGCGTCTGGAGGCAGATCAATGGGCAGAAATCGAGGTGAGCACCGTGCCGGGCCGTATAAAAATCTATGGCGAATGACTTCATTCGTCCCCATGGATATTTAGGTATTCCACTTCCGGCGGTTCGTCGCGTACGGACGGGGTCTGCCGGCAAGTGACTACTGCACGATAGGATTTCCATTCACGATTGTCTCACGAGTAAGCGGCAGGCTGAATAGCAACTTCCGGTACGGTACAAACTTTTACAACTTCCGCCGCTCGCTCTTGCGAGCCACAAATGGTTTGTCGAAGGTCTCGATGAACTGTATTGCGATCTATATAGCCGAAGGAAACGCTTTTGTCATCGAGGCTTTGGAGGTAAATTTTGCAGCACCTGCCTCACTCGATCTGCCATGATCTCCATCGAGAATGCTGACTCAGCATGAAGGCGGCCCGCCGACGCAAGCTCTATCGACAATTCCGTGTCGTTGCAAAGCAGTTCGATCGCGTTAAACAATTCACTAACCGATCCCGGAGTCACCAAGATCCCATTCTTCCTATCGGTGACTATCTCGGCTGCGCCCCCCGCCCGCGTAGCGATGACCGGCTTGCGAGCGAGCATGCCTTCGAGGATGACACGTCCAAGTGGCTCGGCTACGGTCGAAGTGTGGGCAATGATATCCATGCACTTCATGAGCCCAGGTATATCCCGGCGAAAGCCAAGAAAAGTAACCCGGTTCGCCAGATCTGGTCTGGAAGCCCGTTCCTGCAGGGTTTTTGCGTAGAGCTGCTCGCCGAACAGGGCATCACCGACGACGCAAATGTGTACATCCGGCAGGCCGACAGCAGCCTCGAGCAAAATGTGTTGACCCTTCCACTCGGCGAGCCGACCGAACACGCCCACCATAACTTTCCCAGGTGGGCAGAGCGCCTGTCGCAGACGCATCACTGTATCCGGATCCACGTCGTCGAAGGGCCGGGCACTCACCCCGTCCGGCACTTGCCTTAACTTTTCCGCGCATCCTCCAGCGGCCACAAAGGCATCCGCGGTCGCCTTTGAATTCACGATGATCGCAGTAGCAAAACGATTTCCCGTAATAACAGCTAGCCTGCGCAAAATGGGGCTGAAATGGTCGCCGGTCAATATATCCCGCAGATGCCAAACAAGCGGCTGGCCGGAGCGCTTGGCAAACGCAGCCAGGAAGAAGGCTTTCTGAGAGTTGGCGTAGAGCACATCAGCCTGGAGAGCCCTCTCTGCCAAGCGCCTGCGCAGGCTTAGCAAGGCCGGCAAGGTGGAAACCAGCTTCAGCGAACCCGATTCCCGGCGAACTTCTTTGAGGCCGGCCAATGGCAGTACTTCGACCGGAATGCCCATCTCCTCCAGCAAAGGGCGGAACGGTCCATCCTCGAAGAGAACCACGCTGGCGTCCTGGGGAGAGACGCGTAGCCAATCGAGAAGCGACAGCTCCCCACCGCCAAGTTGTCCGGTCTGATCGATGTATGAAATGTTCATGAAAGTGCTTCGTCGTAAACCGTGCGCACGCGCTGCACAATCTGCGGCCAGGAGAAGTTCTGCAAAGCGAAGGCGCGGCAAGCCTCATCGGAAGGGGTGGGCCGCTCCCCGCGAAGAGCCTCATTCAAGACCTTCGCGATTTCCTCAGCGCTGGTATTGGCAAAAATACACTGTGGCGCAAACGGTTCTACAATCTCCGGCAGCCCGCCGATGGGCGTAACGTACACCGGTGTTCCCGACGCCAGCGATTCAAGAGTGATCAGCCCGAAACCTTCAAGCGACTGAGACGGAACAACCGTCATATCCGCTCCGCGATAGGTTAGCGGTAAATCCGCGTCCGTGATGCGCCCTAAACGCCGCACATTGTCTGCCAAACCTAGCTCCACAATGCGCCTCTGCAATTCATCAGCGATAGGCCCGGTTCCACCCAGCAAGACCAGGACCTCCGGGCATTGCTCGACGATGAGTTTTGTCGCATCAATCAGGGTTTCGAGACCCATCCTTCGTACCTGCCGCCGCACCGTGAGGATGATTGGCCGGTTTGTCGGCCAGCCAAGCCGCCGTCTTGCTTCGATTCGCGAAAGCGCGGTGTTGAAACGGTCGTACATCAATGCCCCCAGGCACAACCCGAACCCGATCTGCAGCGATTCCGTAGCTGGCGGTCAGCACATCTTTGAACGCGGCCGAAAGAACGATCAGGCGCCTTGCCCGTGCATACACGCTTCGTTCCAGGCTGGCCTTCACCCGTGACTGGTAGCTGCTCGCTCCGTTCGGCGTTACTCTCGGCAGCCCACGGACCATGGAAATGCACCACCGTAGGAATTTTCTTTAAACGATCGAGGATCGGCATCGCATAAAGTGCGAAATGCGATGCGATGAGATCGATCCTGTTGCCAGTCATTTGTTGCAACGCCAGGCGGCGAAGCGAAAGCATGCGCGTGGGAAGGGCGGCTTCGGGTCGCGCAAACGCGACTACTTGTCCTTCGCTCGCTACGCGCACGTTATCAGAGCCGACCACCAGGCCGTGAGCCACCGTCCCTGTTGGTCCAAGATGGCGAAGCAACTCAAAATAGTATGAATTGAGACCACCGGCACGTTCCGTGTGCCACTCGTCTCCGATTTGGAGTGTTTGCATCGAATCCTTGTCCAGGTCCTGCTGGTGTCGCTTGAGGGTTGATAAGGGTAGTGATGTTGCAGTCAGATGACAGATAAAGCTGGAGTGGGAACTTGCTTTGCTACCTGGGAGCCGGGCCTATCGTGCTCACAGTACGATGCCATAGGCAAGCGAACCAGATCGACCGCTTCGGTTCGCCCTTGTATCATGAAGCTAATGGTCACTCTTTTATATTACCAAGCGGTCCAAATCCGGCTCTCTCAGCGACGAATGAGACGCCTGCTCTTTTTGGGAGAACAACGGACCTGCGGCACGTATGTCAGTGCTCACGGCCGATAAAGCGGCCGCATCCGCAAAAGAGTAAGCGCAGCTCAAGAAGTTTCAACCGGCATTACATTCTGGTTTTATAGCGCACGCAATCGCTGAGATGGAGAACCCATTTGAAGACGCTCATGCGCCGATTCGTTGGCGCGAAGACCGGGGCATCCGCCATTGTGCAGACCGGCGTCGCCAATGTTGTCGTACAGGCCGGCAACATTCTGTCTGGCATCATTACGGCTCGAGCCTTGGGCCCAGGCGGCCGCGGATCGTTGGCTGCCATCATTATGTGGCCGCAGTTTCTTGCCTATGGAATGACTGTCGGCATTCCCGTAGCCACAGTTTACTGGCTGAAGCGCCGGCCCGAACTCTCGCGCGATCTAAGCGCGGCGGCTCTCCTGCTCAGCGCTGTTTTCGGCGTCCTGGCGGCACTGGTCGGCATCGCGATTATCCCTTACTCGCTCCACACCTATCCGCCCGATATCATTCACTTTGCAAAAGTTTGGGTCATCGTGACTCCACTGGCGCTCTGTGCTGTCACCATCATGTCGCAGGTGCAGGCGGCAAGTGCATTCAGCAACCTCAACTTGTTTCGTGTTCTTTCTCCCTTGTCGGTCCTCGCCGTCCTGTTAGTCGAAAAACTTACCGGCCGGCTGACTGCCAACAGCGCAGCCCTTGCTTATCTTCTCGCGGGAACACCCGCCACCATCTGGATAGCTGTCTGGGCCTGGAAACATTTTCGCCCGCGCTTTCGCGCTATCGTGCCAGCCTCAAAACTCCTGCTCGGATACGGCGTACGTGCCTGGGGAGTTGACTTGCTTGGGACCATCGCGAATCAAGTCGATCGCATTCTGGTTGTCGGAATGCTCAATCCCGAATCCATGGGGCTCTATGTAGTCGCGCAGAGCGCCGCCGGTGTGTTGGCCGTGCTTCCCAATGCAGTGGTCCCGGTCAGCCTTCCACGATCCTCAGGCCGCAGTAAGGAGGAGATTACGGCACTCACTGGCAGAGCCGCACGCATGACACTCCTGGTCATGATTCTGGCATCGTTGCCCCTGTTTTTCTTTGGCGGGTTTCTGCTTAATCTGGTGTATGGAGCGAAATTCGTCGCTGCCGCGCTGGTCCTGCCGTTTCTGATCGTCGAATCGATTTTCGATGGTCTTACTTCAGTGTTAGCGCAAGCGTTCCTCGCCTCAGGCTTTCCCGGGACTGTAACTCTGTTGCAGGGAAGTGGATTGATCGCATCGATACCGCTGCTCTACTGGCTCATTCCGATCTTTGGTGTGCGCGGCGCCGGTTGTGCTCTCATGATCGCGACGATGCTGCGTTTCATCTTTATTTTTCTGAATTTCCCCATTAAATTGGGCGTGAAACCGCCAAACATCATCATTCAACCGCACGAGGTGTTTACCCTGTTGCGCAGAATCCGTACCCCCGCACCAGCGTCCAGGTAATCAACCGAATCATGAATGACACAGGTGAACAAAATCTCAGGAATAATCTGATGTCCGAAGCTCCCCTTGCCACCATCGAACGAGCGGCGTCGCTCGCCCTGGAGCCACAAGCCATTGGCCTCGTCATGCCCCTGGGGTCTCAGCAGGGGGGAGCGGAAGCGCTTCTCCAGCATTTTCTGCGTCACAGCGATCACAGTTACAACTACGTATGCGCCTTCCTCGAAGATGGTCCCCTGGTTGCAGAGGTGCGCGAGTTGGGCTATGACACAACCGTTTTTCCCACTACGCACCTGTCCCACCTGAGCAATTATTTGAAGACGCTGCGATCACTGCACAAGTGGATCAAGACGAAGAAGCTTCACATGGTAGTCTCCTGGATGCCCAAAGCCCACATGTATGTAAGCCCGGTAGCTCTGTTGCTGCCCGTCCGGGCGGTTTGGTTTCAGCATGGCGTTCCCCATAAGCATCCTATCGATCGCCTCATTACGTTGCTTCCCGCCGACGGAGTACTCTGTTGCTCAAAAACCTCCAAGCGTGGTCAGGACCAGATGTTCCCCCTGCGGCCAAGCCACGTGTGCTATCCCGGGGTAGAGTTATCAGCCGGGGACGGCAAATCAAAAGACGAGGCGCGAGAAAGCCTTGGCTTGCCTAAGACATCCCCAATCATCGGTATGGTCGCGCGTTTGGAGCACTGGAAGGGTGCTCATATTTTTGTTGACGCTGCGGCTCAAATCCTCAAACGTTATCCTGAAGCCACCTTGTTTATCGTGGGCGGCAAACATCCGCTCGATGTTGCCTACTCCGAAAATATATATGCCATGGTTCAGAAAATGAATTATGGAGAGCGGCTCATCCTGGCAGGTCAAAGGCCGATGACCGAGGTTCCGCTCTGGCAGGTGGCTGCCGATGTGATCGTTCATCCTGTGGTCGGGGTGGAGCCTTTTGGTATGTCGGTGGTGGAAGCGATGGGGCAGGGAAAAGTCGTGGTTGCGAGTGATCTAGGCGGTCCAGCGGAAGTCATCGAGAGTGGTGTAAGCGGCATCCTCATTAGTGGCGGAGATCCAGGCCTCCTCGCGTCCACCGTCATTCAACTGCTCGAGGATCCGTCGCGACGCGTGGCGATTGAGAAACAGGCTTCGCTGCGCGCACGGCGCTTCTCGGTGGATGCTTTTGCCGAACGGTTCAATGAAGTAATGTCCAAGCTGTTGGTCGCTTGAAATCAGGGCCTCTAAGAAGTTTGGGTTCGAAAGGAAGGACACCGCGCGTGGGAATTCAGCCGCAGCAGGCCCGGCTCGCTCTTGTCTCTCATCGGTTTCAGCGCAACGATGGTCAGGGGCGGGTAAATTACGAGATTGCACGAGCCGCTCTCGATCAGGGGTACCATCTGACGATTCTGGCTGCTCATTGTGCAGAAGAAATCGCGAATCATCCTCGTGCCCGCTTTATTCCCATGGGGCGAGAATCCTTGCCCACCGAGCTGCTGAGAAATCTTGCGTTCGCGCGCAGCAGTGCGCGTTGGTTACGGCGTCATCGGCGTGAACTTGATCTTGTTCAGGGGAACGGCTTTGTCACCTGGGAGGACTGCGACATTGTAGCCGCACATTTCATCCACGCTGGCTGGCGGAAGAGCCCCTACTATCCCTTTACCTCGCTGTCGCCTTATTCCCTTTATCAGCGGCTCTATACCTTCCTGAATACCCGTTGGGAAAAACGCGCCTTTCTCCGTGCTTCGCGCGTCATCGCCGTGGCTCACGGTATCGCCAAAGAGCTTGAAGTCCTCGGTGTGCCGGCAGACCGGATTGAAGTCATCTATAACGGGGTCGACACCGAGCAGTTCTCCCCAGGCCCCTCTGATCGCGAGTCGTTTGGGCTGCCTGCGCATGTTCCCCTCGCCCTCTTTGTCGGGGACATTCGAACTCCGCGCAAGAACCTCGACACTGTCTTACGAGCGCTCCAGCAAACTCCGGAAATTCGTCTGGCTGTGGCCGGGAGTGTCAAAGATAGCCCCTATCCGGCTCTGGCGCGCGAGCTTGGCGTAAGCGAGCGAGTCTTCTTTCTCGATAAGGTTTCGCGCATACCCTCTCTCATGCGGTCAGTAGATCTCTTTGTCTTTCCGTCGCGGTACGAGGCACATCCCCTGGTTGTACTCGAGGCCATGGCATCCGGACTTCCTGCCATCGTTTCCGGAAATTTTGGTGCGGAAGGATTCCTAGGCGATGGGGGTCATATATTGAAGGATCCAAACGACGTGACCGCCCTGGCTAGCGTGATGAACGGATGCATGCAGGCTCCCGAAAAACGAAGGTCAATGGCCCTCGCCGGGCGCGAGCGTGCTCTTCAGATGCGATGGTCGACGATGGCGCGTGCTTATCTTGAGGTTTACGAGAAACTCTTGCAATCCAGAACTGGGTTCACGATCCATCCGATCAAGATCTCGCAGGTAAGTTGATCCTCTCAGCCGTTCACGGCTCTAGCAACACCTCGATGGGATCGTCGGAGACCTGCAAACTAATCTGCTGGCCCGATGTCGCGTACGGAACCGCGGCCCTCGTATCCAGATTGACTACAGCGACGACGCTGAGTCCACTCGGAATTTGGAGGGTAACCACACCCGGTGCCGGCGAAGCAAGCATTGCCCATTTCCCGGTGGTGTTGCTGCGCTGCCACATGGTGAACAAAATCGAATTGGCCTTATCGCCCGCACGGGCGCCGGCCATAGCCACCGTGTCGAGCGGATACGTTCCGCGGTAGCTCACGATCGTCGGAAGGTTCCCCGCCGCGTACGAGGTTACCGGCGACAGCTTGATTTTGGCCAAGTCTGACATAAGGCCTGCAATCGCTGTGTACGCGGGCAGGGGGCTGTGAGTGCCATCTGCATTTGCTTTCGGGTTGACGAAGCTGAAATTGTCCGCGCTGGTGTCATAGAGCCGGTAAAACTGAATCGGTGTAACGCCTGCAGCCTGATAGCCGAGAAACTGACGCATCACGAACCGCGCCTTGTGCAGGTCGTCACCCGTCGCGCCCGGGAAGCCAGTCTCAGTGATATTGTGCGCAATCCCCCATGTCGCATTGCGGCTCTGCTGCAACAAACTATATTGCACCGCTTGTGCAGCATTGCCCCCTGCATTTCCAAGCAAATTACACGGCTGAAAAGCAGAAGCGTGATGGGCAGGAGGTGGATCGTTGCTGCGAGACACGGGTGCGCTCCAAAGTTGGTCCTCCGGAGTGTTTCCATAAGGATGAAACGACTCCGTCGTTACCAGGCTGTTCGGCTGCAGGAAAGCCACGCCAGTGTTGGCAAGCATCTGAGCGTTCAGCATCGAATTGCCGCCCGACTTTTCCGTTCCACCCCAGTTGTAGGTGACGCCAGCCACAGGCGAGGTCTGGCTGTACAAAGCAACGGCAAAGCCCCAGTTGGGAAGGTAAGGTGTCTGCGGTCCGGGGAAGACTGGGAGGGGTTGGTTGTCGTAAAAATCGTAACGATCGTCCCAGGGATCATCGGACCACGGCGGCTCGTTCCAGATCTCGACTTCTCCGGTTAGGCCGGAAGCCGAAATCTTGCTGGCAAGAAACTCGGCATACCTCGCATAGGCGAGCACAGACGGATCGGTTGGGCTGAACGATGCGGGAGGAGGATAAAGGTATTGATTGATCACATATTCCGTGGTCGTGTTTCCGGGTAGTGATTGAGAAAGCCCGGAAGCGAGCGTCACCGTGGCATGGGTGGAGTCTGTGATTCTAATGCCGGTGATGAGGCCGCCCGCATAGGAGTGCTTATTGGTGATGGGCGTTTTGGATGAGCTGATAATCGTGTCGTAAAAAGCGGCCATGGAAGAGAGCGTATCTCCGCCGCTGCCGGCAGCGAACTGCACGGCGAGACTGGTCGAACCAGCAGCAGCGCCATTGGGCACAGTTACCCGCAGAATCTCGTGAAAGGGTGACCCGTACGCAGCCAGAAGCGTGGGATGAATCCCATACGCAGCCGATGAAGCGAGACCTGCCTGGCAATCTGGTTCCAGGGTGAATTGAACTGCGGCGGGAGTATTTTCTGGAGGCGCTGTCTGGTTTTCATTGCTGACCAGCCACACTGAAACCGGGCATGGGTTGCGCCGGCAGCAGCAGCCATCTTGAGTTCCCAATCATTGCCGGGCGATACATTGAATCCCAATCCGTTCACCGCTTGCGCGGCAGGAATGGCGCCAAGCACCTCAACCGTCGTGACTGACCCCGTGCCGGTAACCGGCGCACCCGCGGCCACCGTTATGAGCGCACTGGCGGAAGCGTAGCCGGCAGCGGTGGCGCTAATCGTCGAAGGTCCGGCAGCGAGACCCTTCACCGTAAATGAGCCCGTGCTTTGCCCCGCAGCAATGACCACGGTCGAAGGCGAGACACTTGCATCGTTTGCCGAGGAGTTGGCGAGCACTCACGGATACTCCCCCAGATCCGGCCGGCTTGCTCAAAGTAATGCTCACCAGTGACGCTGCTGCCAACACCGATGGAGGAACTGGGTAGGGACAGCGCGAGCGAGGAAAGCGCCGGGATTGGCGCCGGCGTTGGGGCCTGGCGTAGGGGCCGGGGTTGGCGCAGGGGTCGGGATTGGCGCCGGCGTTGGGTCGGTGGCGCTCGTGATGCTGTAGTTGGCGGAAGAGGCCGCGCTATTAATACCCTCCTCAATCGCGATCGCTCGAACCGTTGCGCTGGCGGAGAGAGTGAAAGGCGCGCGGTAGACTGCAGAGCTTGCCGATGCCGTACTACCGTCTGTGGAGTAGTGAATCACGGCACCCGAAATGTTATCCGTCACGCTAACCAGTTGCCCGGCAGAATAAGACCCCGAAGGCGGATCAATCACCGGCGCGGCAGGGATGGGCAAAAGCGGCAGGCTCCAATCCCCAGGAGAGGCGCTCACAGTCGGCTGAAAAGCTACACGCCGGAGGAACAAGATTAAAAATGTTACTCACATCGTTCTGGGGAGCCTGGGCGATCACCAGCGCTGCACTCAGTGTGTCGGTGGGGGGTACGCCCCCTCGGGCAGTGCCAAGGGAGAACAGCAGCCCGCACGCGCTGCCGTCCCCCGCCGAACCGCCTTCCGAATTGACGCAAGCATCAAGGATGTCAGCCAAACTGTACAGCTTGGACGTTTGCACCACCCAGCCTTCGGGCACATCCGTTCCGGGAGAAACGCCGCGGCGGCTATCAACAAGTTGCTCTACCGTTGACATCGCGGTTGAAAACGATGGGTCCCCTGCGGTGGAGCCCAGATCCGACATGGAAGACATGTACGGAGCCAGGGGCCAGACCGAACCAACTGTCGTTACCTCGTTCACGATGATGGGTGTGGACGACGCAAGTTCACCGCAAGGTCCGAGTGCCGTCATGAGCGCGATGGAGGGATTGATCACACCCGGCGTGGAGCCGGGGTTGCCTTCTTTTGCCGTCAGGTAGAGCTGCGAGGTGGGGGATGGACACAGAGCTTTAAAGTAAAAGGCGCCACCGCTATCGGATCGAGCCGGCTGACTGAGCAAGGGCAGAGCGGCCGTGCCAACCCCAGTCGAACCGGCAGCATAGAGCTGAAGGCTCGAACCGCTGATGGGATGCTGACCTCCTTGCACGCTGCCGTGCAGTGATATAAACAGCGGATTCGATGCCATCGAACCCGGCTTCTCACAACCCGTCACCAACATCAAAATGGACAGCAGCAAAACCAACGCCGAAGGTACCCCAAATCCCATTTGAGCAGGCGCAGCTCGTATTTGAAAGCCCGTCACGCTACGCATCGAACACGAGGCCGTCGGGGGCGCGGTCGGGATCTGTGTCATGAAACCTCGTATAGCTCTGCTTTAGCCGGGGTTAAGGAATGGTTAGCGTCACATTCTCTATCCAGGATTCACGTACGCATACCCGGGGCGTGGCACGGGTGACACACTGGATCCAGCGCTGCATCGACTCGATGATTGCGGCTGATTGTTCTTGGCTCTGTATTCTTTATAGACGGTCAATAACTGGGAAGAAATGAAACTTTTGCCCAGAACGGCACAGAAGTAATAAATCCCCATCGTTCGACCTGTCCTGCCGGGGCAGTAACACCCTACTTTTCAACAAATCCACAACGGCGACCCCGTGCTATCCTAAGGCTCAGTTCGGTTGCGGTAAGAACGTGTTGCAGCCGCGATCCCGGGTAGTCTCGGTAGTTGCCGTCTCCCTCCGCTAGCGGATCCGCACCCATGGAGCACACCGAAAGCTGAACGGCAGTTCGACCGATCGTTTCCTAAATGGGTTGCATCGAGCAAGATCCGACTGCGCCCTGGGCCCAAATCAGCACGCCGCGTTCCGAAGAGAAATCAAATTCTCGATTTTGAGGCCGAGGTTTTGCTGATGTTGGCAGAACCGCTCGGCAAAGGAATTTAAAGTGGCCCAGTTCCCCCTGATGCAACTTCCGGTCGCTATCCCAGAGGACTCTCAACCCATGATGGTTTTGGATTATTACAGGCTAGAAGAACAACCGTTTGGAGTCACCCCCGATCCTCGCTACTTGTTTCTTACCCCCACCCACAAAGAGGCTCTGGACTCTCTCATCTACGGCATTGAGGCAGGGTGCGGATTTGTCGCTTTGATTGCGACCCCAGGATCGGGAAAGACCACGCTGATCTTTGAAATGTTGCATATCCTCCGCGACAAAGCCCGCATTGTATTTCTGTTTCAAACCATATCGACTCCGACGGATCTCTTGCGATCCCTGCTCTCCGGTCTCGGCGTGCGTGACTTACAGGGAAACCTCGTAGAGATGCAAATCAGGTTACGGGATCTGCTCACCGAACAATACCGTCTGGGAAAACGCGTGGTAGTAGTCATCGATGAGGCACAGAATCTTGACGATTCCGTCCTCGAGCTTGTGCGTATGCTCTCAAACTTCGAAACGTCACGCGACAAGCTCATCCAGATCGTTCTCGCCGGACAGCCGCAACTCGCCGACAATATAGGATCGCCGGAACTCTTACAGCTGCGCCAGCGGATCTCCATCTTCGCTCGTCTCCAACCCTTCACGCCCGAAGAGACCACTCTCTACATACTGCACAGACTGCGTGTCGCCGGATACAACTCCGATATGCCGTTGTTTACCAAGGACGCGTTGGCCCTCATCGCCCTGTGCAGCGAAGGCCTTCCCCGCAACATCAACAATCTCTGCTTCAATGCATTATCGCTGGGATCGGCTCTGCAGCAGAAACCGATCGACCGCGATGTCATTCGCCAGGTGATCGGTGATCTCGATATTGGCCCGCGCCGCAAGAGAAGTACCGTGCCCTCGAAGTCGGCGGAGAAAGGTAAAGAAGAGATCCTCGAATTTATTCCGGCTGACAACAGAACATTCGGAGGATGGTTCCCTAAGATCGCGGTTGCCGCCGTGGTCCTGCTCGCCGTCGGCTTGGGACTTCTCGAGAGCCAGCGATGGCTGGGCCGCTCGGCTGCAGCGCAACCCCCACTCACCGTGACCGCTAAACCAGAAAAGGTCGTTTCAGACCCAGTGGTTTCTGTCTTGTCGCCTCCTCCTCAACACGATGCGGCGATGCCCGCGGCCATCCCCTCACCTGCACCACCAGCTCCCGCGGCGGCACCAACGGCCCCCTACGTCGCACCCGCGGATCGCCCGGCCCCTGTCGCTGCTGCGCCGCCTTTACTGGTCGCAGCTCATACCCCGCAGCCGATCGATTCTGTTGGCACCGTTCGCGTAGCGGCAGGCCAGACCTTGCTCGGTATTTGTATCGAAAAATATGGCACTTGCACGTCGCAGCTTTTGCAACAGATCCACGATCTGAACCCTTCGCTGAACAACCCGGACCACATCGAGTCTGGTCAGAATATTCGTATCCCGGTCCTGGCTGCTCAATCAAATGCCGCCGAGCAGCCTCGTGATACTTCATCCGCTGCGGTGAGTACGCATGAGTAGTTCTTTGATTTCGTTTAGCTAGGCGTCAACTGAACTCTCAGCATCCGTTCCCGACTTGACGTGTTCGTAGAGACTTCTCGGTTTCATCATCGGAACGATCATGTGAAAGATCGCGGCCCGCAGGCAAGGCCGCCAGAGAAAACCATCCGTGCATGGCTCGATCGGTTGGCAATACCTCCACAACAGCAAGGATGTTCCCCCCACAAAGTGGACGACCTCTTGCTGGTTTGTGATTTCATGTTCCAACATGAAGGCTCGCATCACGGCGGAGAGAGATTCCTTCTTGAAGTATGAGTCGTTCATCTGCAGGTCGATATAAGTGACTCGATTCCGGCGCCATCCGCTCAAGACGCTCAACCATGCACCATCGGATAGACGCAAACCCATGCAAAAAAAATCAGGAATCTCATCCAGTAGATGGTGGCGGGCGTGATAAAACCCGTCCATCCGATACGGCATTGACTTAGGCTGAAGACTCAACATCCCTTCGAGAGCTTCGGCGGGTTCGAGCGAAGGCAGGAAGACGACAGGCGCCTGGGCTTCCAGCTGCTTGCGCTTACCGGCCAGGCTCCGTCGCGTGCGCGGGCCCATGCGGCCTAACATCGCTTGGTAGGTCTTTTCCAGTGGAAGCTTGCGTTGTATGTGACCGCCGGAGAACATACGGTATTTGCTCTTGGGTCCCATCACCTCGATACACTGTTCTAAGGAGGTCCTGACCGCAAAGCTTACCCCGTATACTCGCCAAAGCTTTAGGACGGCCTGCGCAGCCAGGTAGACATACTGCACCCGGAATGCTTCGTCACCGGCAACAAGGCCATCGCCCACGGTGTCTCCCCCGCGCCATAGCCCAAGGCCAATGCCATACCGGCAATGTTCGATAAACAGGACGCAGGCTTCGAGGTCGCGATTTCGGCGAATCAGAACTGCCGCAACCCTTCGGTTTTTTTGCGTGTTTGCAGCAATGAAATATTCAAGATCCGTGCTGTAGTCGTCCTGCTGACCGCAGCGCAGGCGGAGTTCACGAACCGCCGGTATATACGCCCTAAGCTTCCGTTCGCCGATAAGGACTTCGGTGGTCCTTTCGCAGCTTTCAAGCCAAGAGCTGGCGCTTCGTATCTCGAGTACTGGATCTTCAGCCAAGGCGTTATGGATTCTGAACAAACTAGCTAAGCTCAGTCTTTCCGCTCCGGCACGTCTTCAAAGCTGTCTTAGGATAAATCAGACCAATCCGGGAGTAAAATCATTCCCGGCCGAGGTGCCCCGGGGTGGCCAAGTCGCTTTTGTGACCCGGTATCTGTGCAATCTGGCCCCTGACCCACTGGGGACGCATTGCCCTTGTCATGCCGGGTCACGACTTTCATCCTGTTAAACTCGGTTGAAGGCGCCTTTGAGGCGAAATATTAAAAATAAGCGAAAGCAGGAAACGCACCATGTCCCTTAGAATTAACGACACGGCGCCCGACTTTACCGCCGAAACGACCCAGGGCACTATCCACTTTCACGAGTGGATTGGCGATGGTTGGGCCATTCTCTTTTCCCACCCCAAAGACTTCACTCCGGTTTGCACCACCGAGCTGGGCAGTGTGGCCGGCCTTCATGACGAATTTAAAAAGCGCAACGTCAAGGTCATCGGTCTGAGCGTAGATCCGGTGAGCAGTCACGGAAAATGGGCCATCGATATCGAAGAGACCGGCGGCTACAAGGTCGAATATCCCATGATCGGAGACACCGAGCTCAAGGTCGCCAAGCTATATGACATGCTGCCCGCCGATTCAGGCGACACTTCCGAGGGCCGCACGGCCGCAACCAATGCCACCGTCCGCACCGTCTTCATCGTCGGCCCGGACAAGAAGATCAAGCTGCACTTGAGTTACCCCATGACCACCGGCCGCAATTTTCCCGAATTGCTTCGCGTCATCGATTCCATGCAGCTGACCGCCAGGCACAAGGTGGCCACCCCCGCCGACTGGAAGCAAGGGGACGATGTCATCATCCTGCCCTCCGTCTCCGACGAAGAAGCCAAGCTCAAGTATGCCGGCGGCTGGAAATCACTCAAGCCTTATCTTCGCCTCGTTCCTCAGCCGAAGTAGTCCGTCGCCACGTAACTATGCAAAGAGTCGCGTTCCTTCTGCGGTTGCGCCCCGGTACGGAAGAGGCATACGACCAGGCCCATAAACAAGTATGGCCGGAGATGCTGGCGCTGCTTAAGCGCGCCGGCGTCTCCGAGTACTCCATCTTCCGGCGCGATCAGCTGCTTTTCTTATCCATGCACGTCGAGAATTTCGAGCAAACCTGGGCGACGATCGAGGCCGATCCGGTCAACACTCGCTGGCAGCAGGCCATGGCGCCCTATTTTGCCCCCCTCCGACCCGCTGCGTCCCGGCGAACGCTTTCCCATCTTCAACGAAGTCTTCTACATGCCCTAGCTAACGAGCGAACTGGTCTAACAAAAGGTGGAGAGACTGCCGCAACAGTTTCTTTCCCCCTTGCTCCGCCGCCACTACTTCGAGTTCGCGCTCCAGCGCCAGGGTGGCGAAACCGTGAACCAGGCTCCACGCAGTGGCAACCAGCGCCTGTTGCCGCGCAGGATGCGCTGCGGGCAGCAGGTCCCGCGCCGCCCCTTCCAGAAGTGAATAGGCTTCATACGCCGTCTTTGCGACCTCTGGATATTTGTCCTTGGAAATCCCGCCTTCCCACATCACCTTGAAGTGAGAGCGATGTTCCAGCGCGAAATCGACGTAGGCAACGCCCATCTCCACCATCCGCCTGACCTGGTCTTTCGGATAGTTTTGAGTAGCCTGCGCGAGGGCATCCCGAAATAGGCCAAAGCCCTCCGCTGCGATCTCTGCCAGCAAAGCTTCCTTGTCTTTGAAATGACGGTAAGGCGCGGCTACGCTTACACCGGCCAGGCGGGCGGCGTCGCTCAAGGCAAGACCCTTCACGCCATGTTCCTCTATCAGCAAAAGCGCAGCTCGCATCAGGGCTGAGCGAAGGTCTCCGTGATGATAGGGACGTTTCTTGGTCACGCTGAAATTTATTCTACATGGATGTGAATCCGATTAACATGCATGTTAATCTATTTCACATGCAGAATCGTGCTTCGTCCTGGACCAGGGTGTTGACAAGGTTGGTCGGTGCAGGCCTTGCTGCCTCGCCCGCTTTGACCGTGTTGGGGTTCATCATGGCAGCCGACCTCGTGTTTTCGATCGCAGGTCTGGTGGTCGACCATCGCGTGATTACCGGAGCCCCGGCTTGGCTTAAGCCGGCAAAGTTCGCGCTTTCAACCATGATCGCTGCCTGGAGCTTTGCCTTTTGCATTGCATCGGCCAGCATCTGGCCCCATATCAAGCGTGGGCTCGACGTGGTCTTGGCGTTAGGCCTGTTGATTGAGATCGCGCTGATTGACATGCAGGCCGCCCGGGGCACGAGCAGCCATTTCAACATGGCCACCCATTTTGATAGCGCGGTGTTTGCCATCATGGGGGTCAGTATCGTCTGCATCTGGTTGTCGATGCTGCTGCTCACGGTGGTCCTCTTCCGCCAATCCTTTGCTCATGCAGCCTGGGGATGGTCGCTGCGGCTGGGCATGGTCCTGGCGTTGATTGGCACCGGCTCGGGAGGTCTAATGGCAGTGCCTAACTCCCGGCAACTCGCGGAAGCGCATGCTACCGGCCGGCTTCCCATTGCGGGCGCGCACACCGTAGGTGCGCCGGATGGCGGCCCCGGATTGCCCGTTACCGGTTGGAGCGCTGATCACGGCGATCTGCGTATTGCTCACTTTGTGGGCATGCATGGTCTGCAAGTGTTGCCGCTGCTGGCATGGTGGATCGGCCGTCGCAGGGCACCGGCGAGCGAGCGAACCCAGCGTAACCTGATCTTTGCTGCAGCCATCAGCTACCTGGCGCTCTTCGGGCTCCTCCTCTGGCAGGCGTTCCGAGGGCAGTCGATTGCCCAGCCCGATGGGCTAACGCTGGAAAGCTTTGCCGTGTGGCTGGTGGCAACAGCGATTGCTGTCGTCCTGCTCAGCAGCAAGCAAGTCACTCATATTTTCGATACCGAGAAAGGCATTTCATGACTGCGGATGCGCTCTTTCGACTCTGCAACAGCGTTGCGTTGGCCGGGTGGCTCCTGTTGGTGGTCACGGGCTGGTCGGCCCGTACTTCGCGGGTGGTGTCTTCGCTGATAACCGGGCTGCTGGTGCCGGCCCTGCTATCCGGTTTCTACCTGGTGCTCATTCTTACTCACTGGAGCGGCCACAAGGGTGGTTTCAATTCTCTCAGTGCTGTCATGTTGCTTTTCACCGACCACTGGCTCGTTCTCGCCGGATGGGTCCACTACCTGGCCTTCGATCTTTTCATCGGTAGCTGGCAGGTACGCGACGCCAGGCGCAACCGCGTGCCGTTCCTGCTCGTGCTCCCCTGCTTGTTGCTGACTTTCCTCTTTGGGCCTATCGGGCTCCTGCTCTATCTGCTTCTAGCGGGCCTGGCAACGCGCGGCAAAGCGTGGCCCGGTCATCCCGCAGTGGTGACGTAGGGAAACCGCAGATGTCTCCACTACGCTGCCCTCCGGTCGAGATCCGCGGTTACTCTCAACCGGCCGCAATCTTCAAGTCGTTGACCGCCCGATACGCCTGATTAATAGCACAGTCGGTGTAGGCATAAGCGTCGGCATCCGCATTGGCAATAGCGATCCGTCCAAAAGGTTTCCGCGCCTCCACACACGGCAGCGGCCCACCATTCAACCAGAATGGATCCCACAAAGAGTTGTATTGGTAAGCGTAACCATGGGGCCAGCGATTTACCGTAATCGCCGCAATATCCCGCGCCGGATCAAATCCGCCGGCTCCTAAACTCCGGACCAGCAACTCCCTGATCTTTCTTTCGAAGGTCTCGAATGAGGTGCCATATAAATCGTAGCGTCCGGCAATATGTTGTTGCCGCGCCGGGTGTCCGGGCGAGCAGGGGTAACGTTCCATGGTGAGCACGATCGGCTCATCCGGCCGCTTGGTGCAATGGTAATCACCAATGCTCACGCGACGGTCCAGGCCGAACTCAGTGAAATAAGATCCAGGCGCAGTGACGCTTCGCGTCTGTAAACGGACAAAGCTCTCCCAATTGTTTAGCGCGACATTGGTGTAAACGAGCGGCACCTTCTCTGCCGATCGCAAAGCCGCCGCTTGCGTTGCGGGCAACTCGCTCGTGAGGAGGGGAATGACCTGGTGCCAGCAAGCCAGAATGCAGTGCGCCCCCTTCACCGTGTATAACTGGCCCCCCTGCACATAGCTCACTTCCACTTCCTTCGCGGTGGACGGGTCTCCCTCGTGCCTTACGCGTACGACCGTGCTGTTCAAACGGATACGTGTCGGGTGGGCCGGTTGATCAAGCTGCTCATACCGAACCTGAGAAGTGACCACGTCGTCTGCTGAGTTGCCGGGTACAGCCTCGGGAATCAGCGAACGCACGATGAGCCGCGCAATCGACGCGTTTCCATCAGGGAAATGAAAGAAGTATTTTTCTGCTTCCTCGTTCGGGATGGCGTCGCGGCCCATCCCCGGGCCCGCGCCAGGCTTGAGTTTGAGTCCTTCGAATCCGGGCATATCCAAACCCCACGCATCCTGCGCCGAGATGGCGTCAATGCCGACACCGTAAAGCGATTTCTGTTCCGGGTCCAGCAGGGTCACTACCTGGCGGTCCACTTTGACCAGGTTCGTCAGGTAGTCGGCATAGCTCATACGTGCGAGCTTCGCCTTCTTTTGCTCCGAAGAAAGCCCCGCCATCAGATCCTCATCGAGCGCATAAAGGCGCTTCAGATCTGCTGTTGCTTTGTTCGAGAGGGGGGCCTGCGTGGCGAATTCCTGCCACATCGTCTCGTCCTCCCAGTTTGAAGGGCGGACCACAAGGCGATCGGCGCCGAAGGTTTCCTGGTCAAAAAAGTACTTCTTCTTCAGTCCCAGAGCGTCGTATGGCCTGTTGTCCAAATGCTTCGCGTAGGAGGAAACATCGATGCCCAGATCGTGGATCACGCTCTTGGCCACAGGACTATACGGAGCCGGGCTCTCGATCGAAAACGTGCCTCCGAAGCCCAGCATGAAATTCTTGTCTATATGGAACTCATTGCGTTTCGCGTGGCCACCGAAGTCGTCATGGTTTTCAAGGATGAGCACGCGTGCGGACCTTCCGGCAGCCTGATGAAAGAAGCGCGCGGAAGACAGGCCGCTAATGCCGCCGCCCACCACGATGAGGTCATAGCGTTCGCCCGTGCTTTCAGGCTGCCCCGCAGTGGTCCAGAAAGTGCCGTCACGTAGCCGGTGAGCCACTTCAAACGCACCCACATGACTGCCGCGCAATCCAAGCGCCGCCGGCGGATCATAGCCGGGACGATCTTGTGGCTCGGTGGTCCCTTGAGCGAATAAATGCGGGGTGGCCGCCGCGGCAATGGCCATAGCTGCACCATTCATGAAGTCGCGGCGGGTAATCCGGCGATCCATACCCAGCTCTTTGTCTGTCCAACTCATCGATTGATTGTCTCCGTCTTTTCTCGGCTCATCAACCACTGCGACAGGAAGATGGTGACCACCGAGAACAAAAAAATCAGGGTCGCGATGGCATTCATTTCCGGGGTCGCCCCGCGCCGCAGGCGTGACCAGATTTCCAGCGGCAATGTGTTCTCCCTGCCAATCAGGAAAAACGTAACGGCAATTTCATCCATCGATAGCGTGAAGATGAGAAGCGCCGTGCCCAGCAACGACGTCCGCAAACCGGGCAGGACAATTCGCACCAAGGTCTGGATCCGCGTGGCTCCCAGGTCCGCGGAAGCCTCCTCAAGTGAGCGATCCAGCTTCGCCAACCCGGCAAAGATCTCCGTCGTGGCCACTGCAGTCAAAGCCGTGGAATGACCCAGAATCACCGTCACCAGGCTTAGACGGAATCCACTGCTCACTGTCACTAAGAGAAGCGAGATGCCGGTGATCACGCCGGGAACGATCAGCGGCAGCAGCACCAGCCGTTGAAAAAGCGCTTTACCTGGAAAAGAATAACGATCGAGAGCATAGGCCGCGGGGAAGCCAATTAGCATCGACAAGACAACGGTCGACAGCGCAACAATGGCGCTGTTGCCAACCGAATTCCACATCGCGGAGTCGTCGAACAGAGTCCGGTACCAATCGAACGTCCAATGTTGTGGGGGAAACCCGCCCACGCCATCCCGGTTGAAGGAATAAACCACCAGGACGACGATCGGCAAATAAAGGAAGGCATAGCCCGCGGCGGCGCAAACAATCGACAAAGCCGGAAGGGTTCGATTCCCGGCCTTCATGCCACCCTCCAGCGCCGTTCCAGCCGTTGCGTAACAGTTAGGATAACCAGCACCATGACCAGGATGAGGACGGCAACGGCCGCCCCCAGCGGCCAGTTGTAGGCCGCCCCAAAGAGGTTAGCTACGATATTGGCGATCATCACGCTGCTCGGTCCACCTAACAACAGCGGTGCCAGAAAATCACCGAAGCTAAGCAAAAATGCGAACGTAACCCCAGATAAAACACCGGGCAGAGACAGGGGAAGAATCACCCGGGTGAAGGTCTGCCAGGTCGTTGCTCCCAGGTCGCTCGAAGACTCAAGCAGCTCACGCGGGATCTTTTCGAGCGATGAGACCACCGGCAGAACCACGAACGGCACATAGATGTGTGTGAGCGTGACAATTACAGCAAAGGGGCTGTACAGAAGAAAACCAAGAGGATGCCGGGTCGCGTGACACCACAGCAGCAGGGTATTCATCACCCCCTCGTTGCCGAAGATCACTTTCCAGGCGTAAGCGCGGACCAAGTAGCTGATCCACAGCGGAATAATGACTGCCTGGTAAAGTATCTGCCGGTACTTGCCGGCCTGGAAGACAAGAAAGCAAGCCAGCGGATAACCGATCATCAAAGAAAGCAGCACCACCGAGAAGGCAATACGCATGGAACGCAGAATGACAGTGAGGTAGAGCGGGGTGTGGAGCAAATGCAAGTAATTCGCGAGGGTTAGATGACGAACCACTTGCTGCCCGGCGTCCAGGCTCCAAAAGCTGTAGCAAAAAAGAAGGCAATAAGGCGTGAACAGAAACAGCGCAATCCAGGCGAACGGAGGCAGCGTCACCAGCCACGCAGACAGCCGGGAGCGCGCCATGTTATTCCTGCTCCAGCGGAACCAGGTCTTGTGCCCGGAAGGCAAACCAGCCGCCGTTGCCGCGCGGCCCGGCAACGCGCGCCGATAGCTCCGTCCCGGATGCGCAGCGCAGCGTAAGCAGCGAATCAGCACCGTGAAACTGTTCTGCAACCACTTCTGCGACAAATGGAACCAATTGATCACCCGTCTGCGCAGTCTCGGTTACAGGAGTAATACACTCCGGACGCAGCGAAAACGTGATCGCACCGTCCGCCACCTTGACTGGTACAGAGAAATCGGCGCAGTCAGCCACGCCTTCCCTAACCGTCCCCGGAACCAGATTGCTCTTGCCCAAAAACGACGCCGCATACGCCGTCCGCGGCGCTGAGTAGATAGAGCGGGGCGTGCCGCACTGTTCTACCTTGCCGTGACGAAGCAACACCACCCGATCCGAGATCGCCAGCGCCTCACTCTGGTCATGAGTCACAAAAATAAAAGTGATCCCGACCTCGCGCTGCAGCACCTTCAGCTCGCGCTGCATTTCGAGGCGGAGATTTGCGTCCAAAGCCGAGAGAGGCTCATCGAGTAACAACAGCCGGGGGCGGTTGACCAGGGCACGAGCCAGCGCCACCCGCTGTTTTTGGCCGCCGCTGATCTGCCGCGGAAAATGTTTGGTAAATTGCGCCATGTGGACTTTCTGGAGCGCCTCCTCCACACGGGCAGTCATTTCGTCGCGGGCACACCCGCGTACCCGCAAGCCGTAGGCTACGTTCTCGAACACGCTCATGTGGGGGAAGAGGGCGTAGCTCTGGAAGACAGTATGAATGGGGCGACGATGGGGAGGCAGCGCATCAAGCCGCGTATCCTCGAGCAAAACGCGTCCGCTCGTAGCCTCCTCAAATCCCGCCAGAATGCGCAGAAGCGTAGTCTTGCCGGAGCCACTTTCACCCAGCAGGGTTAAAAACTCGCCCTGTTCCACGTCTAGCGATACCGACGCTAACACCATGTGCTCGCCGAAGCGTTTGCCCACGTTCTCTAGCCGCAGAAGGATGCTCATGCGCAGCCCTTCACTGGCTGGCCTTCACTTCGTTCCATATCTCGGTATATTTCGCGCGGCGTGGCACATCCTGCCAGAAGACAATCTGGCGTTGGTAAGCATCGATGTCATCCAGGTGCAGGCTGTGGCGCTGTTCCGCCGTCATCAGCGCGGCAGCTTGCGGGTTGGCCGGGATATATCCCGTCACATCGCTGAGCTGCTTCTGCGCCTGCGCAGAGATAAGGTAATTCAAAAACTGATAAGCCAGTTCCTTGTTGTCGCTCGAGGAAGTAATCATCAGGTGATCGATCCACCCCGTGGTGCCTTCGGCGGGAATCTCCTCCTGAATAGGTAGTCCGCTCTTGTGCAACTGGTTGGTCACCAACGGCCAGCCCATGCCCGCAATGATTTCATGATTTTGAAACAGGTTGGTCAGCTCTCCGCCGGTAGTCCAAAGCTTGCGGATATTGGGCTTCAACGCGATCAGCTTTTGCTTCACCTGCTGCAACTGCGCATCGTCGAGGTTGTACACAGCCGTGGGATCAGACTTGCCGAAGCCGAGCACCTCCGCCGCCATGTACATGGTGGAGAGATCGTCCCAGAACGACAGCTTGTCCGCAAACTTCGGATCCCAAAGTTCCGCCCAGGTCGCCGGAGCTTTGGCAAAGGCCCTGGTGTCGTAGAGCAGGGGATTCGGGCCCCAGGTGAGAGGCACTCCGTAAACCTTGCCCCCTTGCTTCACCAGCGTTCGGGAGGTGAGGTTTGGCGAAAGCTGCGAGTAGTTCGGGATCTTGCTCAGATCGAGCGGAGCAACCAGGCCGGAGCGGCTGAGTGAGGTCGCCACGTCGCTCGAGGGGGAGATCACGTCGTAATTAGAAGAAGCACCCCCACGCAACTTGGCCACCAGCTCATCGCTGGATCCCATGTAAGCCGCGGTCACTTTACATTGGCATTTGGCTTCAAAGCCCTGGATGAAAGAAGGATCGGCGTAACCTTCCCAGACCAATAGGCTAAGGGTTGGGGGCGTCTTCTTGCACCCCGAAAGAGCGGCAAGCGCAGCCACGCTGCACAGCAAAACGACCCTGAATGTCTTCGCGCTCATGCTTAACAATTATGGCTCCGATGCTTTTTTGGCCGAAAGGATGACAAATCGTAAGCAGGACGAGGTCAGGTGCAGACTGGCTATTTTCCAGAAATTACTACAAGGTTTTAAACGTGGCAACGTCTTTCCTGAGACACTCCCAGGTCATATAATGCAAATTAGGGTTTCCCAAGCGAATGTCTTCACTCTCCGATATCGCAACGCCCCGCGTTTCCGGCACCTTTTGCCGGATGCGGTGGTTTCTCCGCTACGCCCGCGGCGAAGCCCGGCTGTGCCGGCGGCCCGACCCCAGTCCTCTCGCACGCTAGAGCCTATTCCTGGCTGCACCCGGCCTCCGCATTATTGACAGCCCTCTTGGGCAAAGGATGAACCCCCATGCACCACCTTCTGGAGAAGGAACTCGCCACTTTTGAAGCACGTACCCCAGGCTCGAAAGCCGCCCTCAAGCGCGCCCAACCCCGCATGCCGCTTGGCGTCGCCAGCAACTTCCGCAGTTACGAGCCCTGGCCATTGTTTGTAAAAGACGCCAAGGGAACCCACATCCACGACCTTGACGGCAACGAATACATCGACTTCAACCTCTGTTTTGGAGCCCTCATGGCCGGCCACTGCCACCCTGCCGTGGTAGCTGCCGTGCAAGAGCGGCTGGTCACCGGCACCATGTACGGCATGCCGCACACCCTGGAGTACGACCTGGCCGACGAAATTTGCCAGCGCTTTCCCGTGGAGCAGGTGCGCTTTGGCAGCAGCGGAACCGAAGTGACCATGCACGCCATCCGCATCGCGCGCGGCTTCACCGGGCGCGACAAAATCATCAAGATGGAAGGTGGCTATCACGGTGTGCACGACTCCGTGCTCGTGAGCATGAAGCCCAATCTCTCGCTCGTTGGCGATCCCGACCGGCCCAACCAAGTGCCGGCCTCGGGCGGAGTGCCCGCCGATACCATCAAGAACACCCTGGTGGCCCAGTTCAACGACCTCAAGGCGGTCAACGGCCTTTTCAAGGAAAACCCGGGTCAGATCGCCGCTGTCATCCTGGAACCCATCATGATGAACATCGGCATCTGCATGCCGGAACCGGGTTACCTGGAAGGCCTGCGCGAGATCTGCACCCGAGAAGGCGCGCTGCTCATTTTCGACGAGGTGAAGACCGGCGCCAAGCTGGGCCGTGGCGGAGCTTGTGAGTACTTCAACATCAAGGCCGACATCGTAACCCTGGCCAAGTCCATAGGCGGCGGTTTCCCCTTGGCTGCCTTCGCAGCCAGTAAGAAAGTGCTGGATGTGATCGCGGAGCACAAGGTCTTTCACGCCGGCACCTACGCCACCAACCCCCTGGTCATGGCGGCCGGTCTTGCCACCTTGCGGGAAGTGCTCACCCCGGCGGGCTACGCGCACATCGGCAAGGTAAGCGATGCCCTGGTCTCCGGGTATAAGCAGATTGTCCAAAAGACTGGCCTGGAAGCTTACGTCGAAAGCGCTGGAGCAAACGGCGCCATGCTGCTCTATCGCCACAAGATTCGTAACTACCGCGAGTGGCACGCCGTGGATACGAATCTGTGGAAGCTCTACTGGTTTGGCATGTTGAATCGTGGCGTGATGGCGCAGCCTTACTGGTGGGATGAGCAGTGGACCATCTCCGTCGCTCACTCCATGGCGGACATCGACAAGCACCTGTCTGTTTTTGAACAGGTGGCGCCGGCACTGGCCCAGGCTCAGCAGGAAACCAAAGCGCCGCAGGAGACGCTCGCTTAGCGCTGGGTGCGCCTTCCGGCGCACTCAGCAATAGTCCCCAGGGCCTGGCTCTCGAAAGGAGCAAAAATGGCTGTCACGCAGACCAGTTGTGAACCGATGTTTATCAACGGGGAATGGACGGAAGGTTCTTCCGGCAAACGCATTCCTGTCTACGACCCTTCGACCGAAGAGGTCATCGCAGAAATCCCCGACGCCGGCGCTACCGATATCAACGCCGCCGTAGCCGCGGCGCGCCACGCCTTTGACGAGGGCGGCTGGCCGCAAACCACAGCCCAGGATCGAGGCCGCATCCTCTTCCGTATCGCGGCCAAGCTTCGTGAAGAAGCCCCGCAACTCGCCGAACTGGAATCACGCAACTGCGGCAAGCCCATCGTCGAATCGGAATACGACATCGCCGATGCCGCGACTTGTTTTGAGTATTACGGAGGCCTGGCCAACAAAGTCTCCGGCTCGGTCAATCCTGTTCCCGACAATGCTCTGAGCCTCTCGCTGAAAGAACCCGTCGGCGTTGCGGGGCAAATCATCCCCTGGAACTACCCCATCGGCATGGCCGCCTGGAAGCTGGCGCCCGCGCTGGCCGCAGGCTGTACCTGCGTTCTGAAACCTGCGGAGCAGACGCCGTTAACCATGTTGAAGCTGGCCGGTTGGCTCGCAGAGTGTGGAGTCCCTGCCGGCGTAGTCAACGTCGTAACCGGGCTTGGCGAAACGGCTGGAGCCGCGATTGTCGCCCATCCTGACGTGGACAAGGTAGCCTTCACCGGATCGGCCGCAGTGGGCAAGCTGATCATGAAGTCGGCCGCCGACACCCTCAAACGTGTGACCCTTGAACTAGGGGGCAAGTCGCCCAACATCTTCTTTGCCGACGCCGATTTCGAAGCCGCCATCGACGGCGCGCTCTTCGGCATTTTCATCAACCAGGGCGAGGTCTGCTCCGCCGGCAGCCGGGTGTTGGTGCAGCGGTCTATCTATCCGAAGTTTCTCGAGGCGATGACCGAAAAAGCACGCACCATCAAGCTGGGGCCGCCGCTCGACCGCTCCACCAAGATGGGCCCCCTGGTAAGCCGCGAACAATACGACCGCGTGTCTGCTTACCAGCAACTGGGCAAGTCCGAAGCCAAGCTTGCTCTTGGTGGAGGGCGCCCTGCTTCCATGAGCCGCGGTTACTACGTAGAGCCAACCATCTTTTACGACGTGGATAACTCCTCGCGGATCGCGCGCGAAGAAATCTTCGGCCCCGTGGCTGCGGTCATCCCGTTCGACGACGAGCGTGACGCGCTCAAGATTGCCAACGACACCTCCTTCGGACTGGCCGCTGCCGTCTGGACGCGTGACATCTATCGCGCCCTGCGCATGGTCAAAGCCATACGCGCCGGAATCGTCTGGGTGAATCACATGCAGCCCACATACGTGGAAGCGCCCTGGGGCGGTTTCAAGCAGTCGGGCTTCGGTCGGGAACTGGGGATCCATGGCATCGACGAATATCTCGAAACCAAGCAGGTGCACATCAATCTGAACGAATCGCCGATTGGATGGTACTGACGCCATGTCCAACATTCGCCTAAAAACAGAAATTCCCGGTCCCAATTCGCGCGCCTTGATGGCTCGCCGGTTGCAGGCTCTTCCGCGCGGTGTCTATGCCTCCACGCCATTGTTTGTCCGCCATGCCGAGGGCGCCATCCTCGAAGATGTAGACGGCAACCGCTTCATCGATCTGGGCGGCGGCATCGGCTGCGCCAACGTCGGCCACCGCAATCCGCGTGTGCTCAACGCGCTGCGTTCACAACTGGATGCCTTTCTCCATCTCTGCTTCCAGGTAACCGGCTACGAGAGCTACGTCTCGCTGGCGGAGAAGCTCAATCAACTCACCCCGGGTACCTTTGCCAAGAAGACCTTCTTTGTAAACAGCGGTGCGGAAGCGGTAGAGAACGCGGTGAAGATCGCGCGCGCCTTTACCGGCCGGCCGGCTGTCCTCTCCGTAGAAGACGGTTTTCACGGCCGAACCATGATGGGTCTCTCGCTCACCAGCAAGACTCATCCCTACAAGGAAGGATTCGGACCCTTCCTGACGGATGTTTACCGAATCCCCTACGGCGTGCCCGCCAATGCCCGCCTTTCCAACCGTGGGTCGATGACCAAGGGCCAGGTCAACGAACTGCTGGATCAGACCTTTCGCCGCGTGGTGGCAGCCGAGTCCGTCGCCGCCATCGTGATCGAGCCGGTGCTTGGGGAAGGCGGCTTTGTGGTTCCACCGCCGGGCTTCCTGCCCTCATTGGTGGAGATCTGCCACGAGCGCGGCATCGTCTTCGTCGCCGACGAAGTGCAGACCGGCTTCGGCCGCACCGGCGAGCTCTTTGCCAGCAAACACTTCGGCATCGAGCCCGATCTCCTCCTCACCGCGAAGTCTCTCGGCGGAGGCCTCCCCTTGGCGGCGATCACCGGTCGCGCGGAGATCATGGATACTCCCGGGCCAGGAGGCCTCGGCGGCACTTTCGGTGGCAACCCCGCAAGCTGCGCAGCCGCACTGGCCGTGCTGGAAGAATTTGCCGATGGAAAGTTACTGGCACGCGCCCGCTCGTTGGGGGAACAATTTCAAAGTCGAGCGACGATCTGGCAGCGGCACCATGCTTTCATAGCCGACGTGCGCGGAGTGGGCGCCATGCAGGCCATGGAGTTTGTCGACCCAACTGGCGCGCCCAGTGCGAAAGCCGTGAAGAAACTCGTTCACCATTGCCTGCACCACGGCGTCCTGGTACTGAACGCAGGCACTTACGACAACATCGTCCGGCTGCTGATGCCCCTGACCATAAGCGACGAAGAGTTCAACCAGGCGCTCGAGGTAATAGAAGGCGGCTTAAGCGCCGTAGCGCTGGAGCTAGGGGAATTAGCCGCTGTAAAGTAGAGATCTAAGGTGAAACCACAATGAGCGAGACCGCAACCGAAGCAACGATGACGACCCAGGAAATTTCCGACTGGACCAAGAAGCTGAACTACGGCACTTGGCGTTACCAGAAGAGCTGGAACCCATTGCAAATTGTCGATGCCGAGGGCTGCTACTTCACCGACGGCAACGGCAAGCGCTACCTCGATTTTTCCGCGCAACTCATGTGCTGCAACCTGGGCCACAAGAACCAGGCCGTGATTCATGCGATCGAAGAGCAGGCGCGCAAGCTGGCCTATATCATGCCGTCCTACGCGACCGACACCCGGGTGGAGCTGAGCCGCCTGTTGCTCGACGTATTGCCTGAGGGCCTGAACAAGTTCTTCTTCACCACCTCCGGCACCGAAGCCAATGAGGCCGCCTTCAAGATCGCGCGCATGTATACCGGCAAGACCAAGATCATCGCGCGTTACCGGTCGTATCACGGCTCGACCATGGCCTCCATTGCCGCCACCGGCGATCCACGCCGCTGGGCCATGGAGCCGGGCGGCAAGGGACAGGGCTTTCTGTTTGCGCCGGAAGTGAATTGTTACAAGTGTCCCATCAAGCACACGTATCCCGGCTGCGGAATCGCCTGCGCAGATTATCTGGAGCACATGATCTCGAACGAGAGCGATGTAGCTGCGGTCATCGTGGAGCCGGTAGTCGGGACGAACGGCGTGCTTGTCCCCCCGCCCGAATACATGCCGAAGCTGCGCGAAATTTGTGACCGTCACGGAGTCTTATTGATTGCGGATGAGGTCATGTCCGGCTGGGGTCGCACCGGCGAATGGTTTGCCATGGATCATTGGGGAGTGAAGCCCGACATTTTGGTGACCGCCAAAGGCATCACCTCGGCCTACGTCCCGTTGGGGCTCTGTGCGACCACGGGCAAAATAGCCGAGTACTTCGAGGACCACTTCTTCGCTCACGGTCATACCTACGAGGCACATCCGATTACCCTGGCGCCCGCCGTGGCGGCCATCAATGAACTGAAGCGGCTGGACCTGGTGAACCGCGCGCGTGAGATGGGTAAGTACATGAGCGAGAAGCTGAACGCGCTCAAGCCGAAGCATCCCTCGATCGGCGAAGTTCGAGGGTTAGGTCTCTTCTGGGCGTTAGAGATGGTAAAGGACCAGGAAAAGAAGACCCCCTTCAACACCAAGCAAGACAAGGTCGACGGAAAGCCAACCGTCGTAGATCGCGTAGCTGCCGAGATGATGAAGCGGGGCGTGTCAATCCAGGCCTGGATCAGCCACTTCGTCATAGCGCCGCCCTTGATCATTGAGAAGCCCGAAATCGACTTCGCAGTAGACCAACTCGATCAATCCCTGGCGATAGCCGACGCAGCGATCGCCCAGTAGTGTCGTCGCAGCATCTTCACGGGAAATCGGACGGGTGCCCCACGTTCGCACCAGCGTACGTGGGCCGAAAAAGACGGGCGAAGCCCAACGATCGCTTCCACCGAATCAAACCACAATCTTAAACGCGTTTAAGGTCGCGAGCGAGCAGTCGATGAAACAAATGCTCCCCGCCCTCCCTGCGCACGGAAAGCCTCCCCGCACCATACGCCCGAGAATGCAACCCGCGCTGGACTGACTCGCAAATCCCCACATCCTCATCCTGCACCCGGTCACTCACAGCAACACTCTCCGCCTTATACTCCTCGCTACTATCCCCAAAGAAAAAATCAAACACCACCATGCACTTCTCCTGCCCCAGAGGAAGCACGAGATTCGTATCCATCACTCCTTCATACACGTTGATCATGAAATTCGGGTACAGCCAGTAATAATCCGCCCGGCTACCAGTACGCGTCTCCGCCACCGACGCATCCTGCGAGGCCACCATAGGGCTAGACTGAACCACATAATTCGGACCATTCTCGATGCTGTACTCGCTATAATCAAGCACGCTATTGAGCGCTTTGTGCAGGTGTGGCACGTGGTATCCGCCATCCAGGTAGTTGTCGACGTACACCTTCCAGTTGCAAGCCAGCGTATAACTCTTGCGGCTATAGAACCGAAGCCCGGCGACAGAAATTCGCTCCCGAAGCTCACCCAGATAACTCTCGAGCCCAGGCCCTTCCTGATTCAAATTCACAAAGACAAAGCCTTCCCAACTATCCACGCGAACCGGAACCAGTCCATTCGCGGCACGCTCGAAATTACAAACACCGCCAAAGTCAGGTGTGCCTTTGAGCGAACCGTCTAACCCATAAGTCCACCCGTGATAAGGGCACCGAAGATGCTGCGCGACACCGCACGGCGCCGTCATAACAGCCGCCGCATGATGACGGCAAACATTGTAAAACGCGCGCAGTTCATGATCGGCCCCGCGAACAACGACCAGCGGCTCGCCGGCCAGGTCAAAAGTAAAAAACTGCCCGACATCGGCGACCTGGTCCACGCGCCCTACCGCGATCCAGTTGGTGCCAAACGCCCGTTCGCGCTCCAGGCGCCCGATCCGCTGATCCACATACCAGGCAGCCGGGATCGTGGAAGCATATTCCAGCGGCGCCTCCTCATCGTAAAGCGCCAGCACATCAGCGAGAGACTCGTTCATAACGCAATCCCCTCGCTCATGGCCGTAGCCCGGACAATCGATCGATGCCCACGCCAGTACACCGCGACACCAGAGGCCAGCAGCACCAGGGTCATAGCCAAAATCTTGAACAGCGCCCTGGCCGGATTTAGTTCATCCTCCGCGGGAAACATGGAGAGGATGATAGCGGCGAACGTCGAGAAAAACCCCATGCACGCGAGCGGGATGGCCACCCGCTTGCCGCCGGGCAGCCGCAGAGCGCCGGGCGTAGCAGGACGCGATTGCAGGCGGATCATCGAGGCAAACACAAACAAATAAGGAATAAAGTAAGCGATTAAACTCATGGTGACCAGGAAGTCATACGCCCCCTTCACGCTGGTGCCTGCCTGGCTCAACAAACCAAACACAATCCCCGCAAGACCGTACGAAATGACAGCGACGTATGGCGTTTTCCATCGTGGGTGGATACGCCCAAAGACCGCAGGCAGGTAGTGGTTAATCCCCACCACGAAAGGGAGCCGAGCCGTGGACGATAGATACGCCGCAGCCGCACCGACATTGCTGATGCCCACGAGGATCGCGACGGGCACAATGAGCGCAGCCAACCCCAACCGCCGGCAAAGAAAATCAATCGCCGTCATAAAGCCACCGAGCCCGCTGATCCTGCTCGAAGGCAGTGCAACCAACATGGAGACTGTTCCAGCCATGTAACTCAGAGTGATGATGACACCGGCGATCACCAGGGATCGCGGAACCACACGACGCGCATCCTTGATCTCGTCGCCCATGAACGAAGCGCATTCGCTGCCAGTGAACGCAAAAAAGATCGTGGACCAGAAGATCAGGTCTCTCACCTGAACCTGGGGAATGAAGCCCGCCCAAGTGAAGTGGGTTGCGGAACCAAAGCGCGAGAAAGACAACAGCCCAAGCAGGATCAGAATCACCACCGGCACTGCCATGCCCACTGCGCCAAGATTATTCAGCCACTTGCCCAACCCCAGGCCGAGGACGTTGAGTACCGTAATCAACGTCAGCATGCTGATCGTGAAAATCAGGAAATAGGCGTTTGCATCGGCCAGATGCGCAGCGCGAGGAGTGATAAACAGCAGGCTGCTGGCGGCGAAATACAGCACCGCAGCAAAGTAAGGAAGATTGCTCATCCAGTAACACCACGCTGCCATAAACCCGGCAAATTCGCCGTAGGCCTCGCGGGTCCAAATGTATAGGCCGCCCTCTTGCGGGTAGCGGGAGGAGAGCTCAAGTACGCAGCCGGCCAGGGGCAGGAAGAATCCGCAAAAGCCCAACACCCATACCGTGATCGCTGATTGTCCTGTCGCCGCCGCAGTGGCAATCCAGCGCAGGCTCAGGCCGCTTACGATATAGAAGAGAATGACATCGCGAAAACCAAGTTCCCGTTTCAGCTTCTCTTCTGCCATCGCCTTACCTCATATCTTTCAGCACAGCCATGGCGGCATTACGACCGTTCATTGCGATCACGCTTCCGCCGGGATGGGTACAAGCGCCGCAGAGATAAAGCCCAGGCATAGACGTTCGAGCAGCGAACCGGTGGCTCCACATGTTCTCCGGCAGGCACTCACCCTGGAAAATATGTCCGCCGGTAAGTCCGACCTTCTCCTCAATATCGGGAGGACCCATCACCTGTGCCTCCAGAACTGCCTCGGGCAGATTGGAGCAGAAGCGGCCGATGGAATCGAAAGCGAGTTTGCGCACCTGCTCGCGATGGTCATCCCACGAGCCGGCGGCGAAGGTGTGGGGCACGTATTGCGCAAACACGCTCATGGTGTGCTGGCCTGCGGGAACCACGCTCGCGTCGTGCACGCTCTGAAAATAAATCTCGCACCAAAGGCGCTCAGGCAGTTCGCCCCTGCTGCTTGCAGCGAATCCGGCTTTCCATTCCGCGTGGGTCAGGGGGGCGTTGATCTGGCCGAAGTGATGCGGCTGCAACTGGCCGGGCCGCGAGATAAAGTCCGGCAGCTCGCGTAACAACACATTCAACTTGACGGTACAGCCCTCAATCGCCAGGTCCTCGACCTTCCCCCGAAAGTCAGAGCTCGCCGACTTACCCAGCAGGCGCAACGTAACCACCGGGTCGGCATTCGACACCACCACCGGAGCAGAGATACGTTCCCCACCCTCCAGCAGCACGCCGTCGCCAGGCAATATCTCCGCCACCGCCACTCCTGCAGCCACGACCGCTCCAGCCTCACGCGCCGCATCGCAGAAGTAGAACGAGACCATGCCCATACCACCCTTCACATAGCCCCACATGCCAGGGAGGCCGCCCAGCCGCCCGGACGAGTGATGATACCGGATCGAGGCTGTGCCAGGATCGAACGGACTGGCCTTGGTGCCGATGACTCCCTGGCCAAGGTACGCGGACTGCAGTCGCGGGTCGTCGAGATATCGCTCCACAAACTCCGCCATCGACCAGTGGAAGAGCACCTGGCGTGCTTCCTCATCGCTGCCCAGGCGAGCGTCCAGCACTTCCGGTGAAGGCGCGTCGCCAATCCACAAGTCGCAATCGCCCGCGGGCCGCAACGCATCGCGCAGACGGCGGATCACAGCGCTCATGGCCTTCCACCCGTTCACGTCGCGCGGAGCAAACCGCCTGATCTCGTCCTCGCAGGCATCGTCGTCATCCCACAACTGAACGCTCGTCCCGTCGAGAAAGGGCACAAAGAGCCCGTTCGAAGCTGGAGTCCAATGGAAACCACGATCCGCCAGCCCCAACTCATCCACCACCAGCGGATGCAGAAGTCCCGCAAGGTACGCGCAAGGAGACATGCGCACACCGGGGAAGGGCTCTTCGATGGTGCAGGCGCCACCCACGCGCTGGCGGCTCTCGAGTACCAGAACGCGCTTGCCGGCACGGGCAAGGTAGGCAGCGCAGGCCAGGCCATTGTGCCCGGCGCCGACCACGATAACGTCCCACGACCGCGCAGCCAATTCTGAAACAGGAGCGGGCAGCCCGATCTCGCCGAGCACGGCGGCGGTAGGCGAAAGCGGTGGCGAAGACCCCATGCTACGCGCGACCCCGAAGCCGGTTAAGCACCCGGCGATTTCGCTTCGAGGGCTTGCCGGCACTCAGTGGTTCGAAGCGCGGCATCGCCTTACGCTCTTCGGCCAACTGCAGGCGCAAAGCGCGGCTTGCCTCGGTCTCCCGGTAAAGGGTTTGTGCCACCGCCGCCGGACCCCGCACGTCGCTCAAAAGCAGCACCTCCACTTGAAAATCGCCGCCCTCGTTCTTCACTTGTAACAGATCGCCCACCCGAACCGCGCGGGCGCTTTTGGCCGGCTGGCCATTGGAGGTAATTCTACCCAGTTCGCACGCTCGTGCCGCCAGCGCTCGCGTCTTGAAGAATCGCGCGGCCCAGAGCCATTTGTCCATCCGCACATCGTTGGTCAAACCGCCGTCCTCCCCAGCCTGAGCAGGGTGTCAGGCAATTCTCGCATGGTCGCTGGGAGGCCGGCTGGCCTACTTGGCTGAGGACTTAAGCGGTGGCAGATACTTCTTGTCGATCTTGGCAACCACGGTGTAATTCGGGTCAACCATCTGATCCAGATGGATCTCCGCGACCTTGGAGAGCAGCTCATAGGCATCCATTTCCGAGAGGCCATAGTCGCTATGCATCCATTGCACCAACTGGGTAAACGCGATGCGCAGGGAGTCGTCGAGAGGGCGGTAAATCCCCACGGCCATGATCGAGTCGCCGTTCTCAAACCGCGGCCCCGCACCTTCAATGTGGAAAGGCCCCGTCAGCGGATTGGGTCCCCGGGGGTTTGATGCCGGCATCCACATTGAAAGGTGTCTGCCGCGTCTCAAGCCTCAAGTTGCTGACCGCGGGTTTCAGGAAGAAATATAACGCCGAGGATCATGACCAGATACGCGCCCGATCCAAAAATAGAGATTGCCGTCCCAAGGGAAGTATGTCCGCTAACATAGCCAACGAGTGCGGGAAACAAAGCTCCCACACCGCGGCCGAAGTTATAGGCAAAGCCTGCGCCAGACGCCCGCATAGACGTTGGAAAAAGCTCGCTGAAATACGCACCCATGGGACTGAACGATCCGGAAGGGAAGAAGCCTAAGGGAAAGCCGAGCGCCAGCATCAGGTGGTTCGAGATGGGGAAACCGGAATAGAAGATCACGGCGGCAACGGAGCAACCGGCAAACAGGATGAGCGTCCGCTTTCGCCCAATCACATCCGTCAAATACGCAGCCGTCAGGTAGCCAGAGAAGGCTCCCACGATGACCACGAAGAGATAACCTCCGGTATTGAGTGTGTTCAGCCCCCGAGAACTTCGTAAGTACAGCGGCAGCCAAGTCGTGACGGCATAGTATCCACCCTGCGCGCCCAGGGCGAGCAGGGAAGCGAGCAGTGTTGTTCGCAGGTATCCGGATGAAAATATGACGACCAGCGAAGTGCTCTGCTTGCGGTGGAGGTAGATTTCTGGCTCTTCGACTTTGCTGCGTATGTAAACGATGAGCAGGGCGGGCAGAATGCCGATCCAGAACATGACCCGCCAGGCGATTGCATGCGGAAGCCGCGAGAAAAGAATGGTAAACAGAATGACGCTGAGGCCCCAGCCGATGGACCACCCTGCCTGAACAGTACCCACGGCACGACCGCGAAAGCGGCCGCGGATGCTTTCGCCCATCAATGCCGCGCCGACCGCCCATTCCCCACCGAAGCCCAGGCCCTGTAGACCTCGGACCACAAGTAGCTGTTCAAAGTTCTGGGTAAAACCGCTGAGAAAGGTAAAGAACGCAAACCAGAAGATGGTCAGCTTCAGCACCCGGACACGCCCCACCCGGTCCGCTAGAATCCCTGCCAACCATCCACCCAGAGAAGAGAGCAGCAAAGTAGCCGTACTCAGCAGCCCAGCTTGTCCCTTGGAGATGTGCCACTCGGCCAGCAAAGTGGGAAGCACCAGGCTATAGACCATCACGTCCATACCATCGAGCATCCAGCCGCCGAAAGTAGCTACAAACGCAGAGCGCTCATGGCCCGAAAGCTGACGGATCCACAACCCGCGCGGCGGCGACAAGTCCTCAACTTCGGGAGTTTGCGGCAAAATCATCCAATTCCTTTGTAACCAAACTCGTTCAGCTAGTCATCAATCGACTACTTTGGAGCGACAGGTAAAAACACACCATCCGTAAATATCCTTCTGCACTGCACTCCGTAGGCGGCCAAAATGGACGAGCGATAGAGGGACGGGTGCCCACGTTCGCCGCGTACGTGGGCCGAGAACGATCGGGCGGAGCCCCATCAAAGCTTTTGAACTCTATCCCAGCAACCAACCGAAGGGTGCCCCATACCCCCGATTTCCTGTGAAGTCTCGTGGATCCTGAGAACCTCATGCGCCTTTCCTTAAAGAAAGGCGCACAAGCGGCTCTGTCAGGGGCCCGCGTACAGGAAATTCGGGCATCTCGCTCGTTGTTCGCGAGATATGGGATACCGCTACCCTAACCCTCGCCTACCTTATTCGCGAGACTCGTCTACCAGCTTGGAGTTTTCCCGTTCGCCCCAACCGCCGCCGCCCGGCGTCTCGATGCGAATTCGGTCACCCTTGCGCACCTGAACACTGCACTTTGAGGGAAGAACCTGTGTCGCCCCTTCGCCGTCAATCAAAGATGCACTTCCGCTAGCGCCCGGCATGCCTCCGGCAAGCCCGTAGGGCTGGAACTTCCTTCGTTCCGAAAGCAGCGTGACTTGTGAGTCAGCCAACAGTTCAATCTCGCGGATCAGCCCATCTCCGCCGCGAAAAGAACCACTGCCACCGGATGATTTCCGGTACCCATACGAACGCACCCGGAACGGATACGCATATTCCAACGCCTCAATCGGTGTGTTCAGTGAGTTCGTCATGTGGCAGTGGACGCCAGAAATTCCGTCGAGTCCGGGACGAGCGCCCATGCCTCCGGCGGTCGTTTCGTAATAGGTGAAGGGCCGCCCTGTCCGATGATCGAAACCGCCGATGGTCAGATTGCTCATGGTGCCATAGCTCGCCGCGGGTACCCTTTCCGGAACAGCCTGTCCCAGGGCGCGAAGCAGCACATCGACGATCCGTTGCGATGCCTCCACATTGCCGCCGGCCACCGCGGCGGGCATGCGCGCGTTCACGATCGTCCCTTCCGGAGCCAGAACCGTCACCGCATACATCAGGCCCGCGGTTGCCGGCGCATCCTCCGCTAGCAGACAGCGCAGAACGTAAAAGCACGCCGAGTACGTGATGGCGTAGACAGCATTAACGCTGCCCCCCACCTGCGGGTCGGAGCCGGCAAAGTCGATGGTCACCGTGCCCTGGCCAGGTTCAATGCGCATGGAAACGGCAATGCGGATCGGGCTGTCACTAACTCCGTCATCGTCGAGAAAATCTTCCGCGGTGAACGTGCCTGCAGGCAGCTTGCGCAGCTCCGAGCGCATAAGCCGGTCGGAATAATCCAGCAGCTCTTCAGTGAGCGCCGAAATTAAATCGAGGCCATACTTCTGCAGCACCTCAAGCAACCTTCGCTCGCCAACTTTGCATGCCCCGATTTGCGCCACCAGGTCACCTTCGCGCTCTACGGGGGTCCGCACGTTGTGCAGAATAAGAGAAAGAACTTCCTGATCGATCTTGCCCCCACGCACGATGCGAATAGGAGGGATGCGAATGCCCTCTTGAAATATCTCCCTGCCCGGCCCCATCGACCCGGCAAAGGTCCCCCCGACATCGGCATGATGCGCGCGTGCCGCAACATAAAACACCGGATCCGGGAGGTGGTCGACAAACACCGGGAGCACCAGCGTGATGTCGGGAAGATGCGTCCCGCCGGCGTAAGGATCATTCAGGATAACCACATCGCCGCGTTCAAGCGTGCGCGCGTCCACGGCCGCCTTGACCGACATGGGCATGGAACCGAGATGCACAGGCATATGGTCGCCCATCGCAATCACTCTTCGCCGCGCATCAAACACCGCGCAGGAGTAATCGCGCCGCTCGATGACATTCGGCGAAATCGAAGTACGGCGAAGCGCCGCCCCCATCTCTTCCGCAATCGAATGCATGGAGCTTTGAAAAATCGCCAGCGCGATCGGATCCGAAATTTTGCTCGCGACCGGCATCAATGCACCTCAATCAACAGGTTGTCCAGCGCATCCACGCGAAGCCTGTCACCCGGCGGAAGAATCGTCGCCGAGCTGTATTCCGTAATGATTGCGGGGCCGGAAAAGCAGTCTCCCGGGACCAGTGCCGCGCGATTATATACTGGCGTGTAGTGGGGTTCGCCGTGGAAGAACACTGGTCGACGACCCGTAACTGCCTGCTGTCCGTCGCCGCAAACGATCGGCCTCCTGATCGGATCGAACGGTTGGCTGCTGGCGACCATCCGCACGCGAACGTTCACCACTTCCACCTCGTGCTCTTCCTTAGCAAACCCATAACGAACACGGTGTAAATCATGAAAATCATCGAGAACATTCGCGCCGAAAGGAACATTTAACTCGTAGCCTTGCCCCTGGTAGCGAAGGTCCAGCGACCGTAAACAGAATCCCGAGAGTTGTTCGGCCTTGAACTCAGACCGGCCACGCTCTTCCAGTTCCGCGAAAACCTCCTCGAGGTCGGCATGGGCGGGAAGCATAACCGTGCGCGAATAATCCCGCACCGCGTCCGCGAGCAGGATGCCCACTGCGGAAAGCGCGCCAGGAAGGGCCGGGACCAGCACCCGAGGAATACGCAGCGCATGCGCCAGGGAACAAGCATGGAGCGGCCCTCCTCCTCCAAACGCAACCAGCGTGAAATCACGCGGGTCGTATCCGCGTTCCACAGAGATCACCCGAATTGCCTTCTCCATCGAAGTCTCAACCAACCGCAGGATGCCCGCCGCAAACTCCTCTACGCTGCCAATGGTTCCGCGAGCCTTCTCCATGTAAGCCAGGGCGCGGTCCCGGTCAAGGCTGACCGCTCCGCCCAGAAAGCTCTCGGAATCCAGCCGGCCGAGGACCAGATTCGCATCCGTCACCGTTACTTGTTCTCCGCGCCCAAAGCAGATAGGTCCTGGAGACGCCCCGGCCGACTCTGGCCCTACACGCAGCATGCCCCCAGCATCGAAACGCGCCAGCGATCCGCCGCCTGCTCCGGCGGTATGGATATCCAGCATCGGCACGCCGATGGGCACATCCGAGATAACCGCCTCCGACGTAAGCTGAGGACCGCCCCGCTCCGCGTCGACCAGGCAAACGTCGGTCGAGGTGCCCCCCATATCGAAACCAATGATGCGATCGAACCCCGCCAGGCGCGCCATGCGGTAGGCGCCCATCACCCCGCCCGCCGGTCCTGAAAGCATCGTTCGCACCGGCTCTTCCGCAGCCAGGCGCGCAGGTATCGTGCCGCCGGAAGATTGCATCACATCCAGGCGGCCCTGAAACTCCCGGTCAACATCGCCCGCCAGCTTCCTCATATAGTCCCCGACGATGCGGGAGAGATACGCGTTGGCGACTACCGTCGATGCCCTCTCATATTCCCGGAACTCCGGCAGAACCCGGTGTGAAAGGGAAACCGGAATCCCGATCTCTTCAAGAGCCGCTGCAACCGCTTGCTCATTGACGGGATTGGCAAAAGAAAAGAGCAGGGAAATAGCAATCGCCCCGGCATCGGAAGCGCGAATTCGCTCCGCCAGTTGCTGCACGTTTTTGGCCCCAGGAGCCAGCAGCACCTCGCCCTCCGCGCTGACTCGCTCCTCAACTCCGAACCGGAGATGTGCCGGCGCGAGGCAATCCGGCGCCGGCTGAAACCAGTCGTAGAGCCTGGCGCGGGCCTGGCGGCCGATCGCGATCGTATCTTCGAACCCAGCCGTGGTTACGAACGCGACCTGCGCACCCTTGCGCTCGATCATGGCGTTCGTGCCCACGGTAGTCCCGTGGCGAACCAGCACTTCGCCCTTTGCCTCGATGCGTCTCAGTGCCTCCAGCACCGCCTGGCCAGGATCGGCGGGCGTGGAGAAGGTTTTCAGAACCTGAAGCCTGCCATCTTGAAAGTAGACGCAGTCGGTAAACGTGCCCCCTGTGTCGATCGCTATGCGCATACCGATCCAATCGCAGGGTTGGCCTCAGGTATAGTCGAGGCAAAAACTGCAAAGCCCACGTCCGCCCTATTTTCGGGTAAGCCGCTTTCGCGGGCGAAGCGACGGCCTGGTACGCCCTCGGCTGGTCTCAAACAGCCACTCCATATTGTTACCGTGGGGAGCACTCCGGGCTGGATACTGACAGATCGTACGTCGACATTACTACTCCGGCCTACAGTTTTGGTCACATGCTCTGCGGCACGCTCACCCGCAGCCTGCGCGTTGCCGGAGCGTATCGCCCGAACGATTTCGTGATGTTCCGTTATCAGCTGCTGGCCATAGCTATCCATAATGATGACCAGGTAAAAATACCGCACCAGCCGCGCCTGCATATTGCTGACCATCTCTACCAGCGCGCTGTTGCCCGTGGCCTCGGCTATGGCGATATGAAAATGCTTGTTCCACTCCAGAAACGTGTAGTAACTGTTCTTTTGCCCGGCGTGGTATTCATAGTTTGCCCAGTACTCCATTTCCTTGATCTGGTCCGGGTTCGCTCGCTCCGCCGCCAGTCCCGCAATCATGGGATCGAGAATCGACTGAACCTCGTAGAGATTGCGATATTCCTCGATGGTGAGTGGCGTGATGGTGTACCCCCGAAAGGGAACGATCTGGACCAGGCCCTCGTTGCACAACCGCCGGCACGCTTCTCTGACTGGTGTCCGGCTGCTTCGATACCGTTTGCAGGGTTCGGCCTCGGAAACGGAAGATCCCGGAGCCAGGACGCACATCACCACGTCCTCTTTCATCTCCGCTTACACGCGCTTGGCTTCGGTCATCCGGGCCTCGATATACAGAGTGTATACAAACCGCACTAGTCTCTGTCATATTCACGGCCCCTGTCAACGCATAGACCTGGGGTAAAAATCTCATCAAAAAAGTGGCCTCCAGTGCGGGCAAAACCGCTCTAAAAGCGGAAAATTGCGGCCAGTTCGCCCTCCTGGGCATTGCTGGCATTGGTAATCTCTCCGAACGTCGGAGCCGTGGCATTGGTAACCTGGTTAGCCCCCAACAGGTTCAAGTGGCCAAACAGGTTGAATGCGTGTCCGATCACCTCGACGCTCATGCTCTCGCGCAGTTGGACGGTTTTCGAAACCCGCAGGTCGAAATCGTTGTACTTGCTGGACTGGATCTGGCCTCCGGGAACGCCGATCAGCTTGAGAAGTTCGATTGACATCGGGAGAAGGAGCAGCGGCAAACCCGTGCACCGCCGCTGACAAAGCAAGGAATGTCACACAAGTTCGCACGATGCACCATAAAAGATCAGGATTGCGGGCAACCAGCCCTGGGTGGCCAAAACTATGCTCGTGGGGCACGGGGGAGCATAGGGATCTGAAGCTCGCTTCAATAGCGGCCTTCAATAGAAGGCTTATATTCGATGTCCAGCAACCCGTCCAGTACTTCAAATGGAAAACGGAATCTCGCCTTCATCTACCGAGTCGGTGTCGCAGCAGCGGCTGGAGGAAATCGGAAGGGTGCCCCTGTTCGCCCCACCTGCCCCGGCGTGCCGTGGGGCGTACGTGGGCCGAAAAAGAAGGGCGCAGCCCTACGACCGAGGGCAGACGGCCGGCTGTGATACAGGGTCCTAGGGGAATGGTTTAGAAATAGAGTTTCCCCTAAAGCTCTCTAGCCCTCGAGGTACCTCTTGAAATGCTGTCATCGATGTCACCTAGGCGGAAACTCGCAGGATCCGCGGCACAACTTACTCCAGCGGCATCCCCTCACGAATCTCGTCCGTCGCGCGCCTGACCACCAACTGACCTTCCGCAATTTCTCCGCGAATCGCCACCTGCTCCCCCGCCACCGGTCCCTTGCGCACATCAACCCAATGAGCATGCCCATTGACCGCGGCGATGACAAACGTCCGTTCCGTCGTTGTCACCACGCTCGTGCTGGGAACAAAGAGAGCCGTGTCCTTCGAACCAACAGGCCAATCCACCGTCGGATACATTCCCGGGGCGAGCGTGGTGCCGGGGACATCCAACTCCACCATCATCGTGCGGCTCTGCGGGTCGAGCGCGTCCGCCATGCGCGCTATCTTGCCCGTATAGCTTTTCCCCGGATGAGCCGGCACGTGGAAGGTCACGGAGACGCCCTTTACCACCGATTCTACGTAGCTTTCGGGCACGGGCACCACCAGGCGCAGACGCGTCGTCTGCTGAAGTCTCAACAGCGGCGTATGTCCGTTGGCGTCTATCATCATCCCCGGATGGACAAAGCGATCCGTGATTGTGCCATCAAACGGAGCCCGCACGCGCAAATACGATTCCATCTCACCACTCGCCACCATCCTGGCCTTCGCCGCACGGACCGCCGCCGTTCGGCTTAGCAGCAGTGAGTCCGCCGCATCCTTTTGTTTTTCTGTCTGTACCAGTTCGTTCCCGGCAACCGCGCCCGGCGTTTTGGCCGCTTCCTCTAGCCGCGCATACGTGCTTGCCGCGGCAGCCGCCTGGGCCCTTGCCTCTGCCTCCTCCGCCTCCGCCTGCCGCATCATCGATTCTGATGCATTTGTCTCTGATCGCATCTCCGGCGCAGACAACTGCACCAGCACTTCTCCCCGGTGAACCACGCTGCCCCGGTCCACCAGAACCTGTTCCACGTAGCCAGGGACACGTGCCTCAATGTCCGTTTGCAGATACGGCAACAATTCCGCGGTGAGCGGAGTCGTCCGCGAAGCAGAATGGCTCTCCACTTTAACCAAGGCAACATGCGTAGCGTTCTGTGCGGCTGCGCAGAGCGCCATGGGAAGAACAAAGTACACCAGTTTATGACGGAACATAGTAGCGGCTCGTAGGGTCTTCAGGATTGAGTGAGCGGGACGTGGCGCTAGCCCCCTTTTGCAGAAGCGCATAGAACACCGGAAGCACCAGCAAAGTAGTCAGCGTGGAGAAGATGAGACCACCGATCACCGCACGTCCCAGGGGCGAGGACTGGGCTCCTCCCTCTCCGAAGCCAATCGCGAGTGGGACCATGCCACAAATCATGGCCGTTGCCGTCATCAGAATCGCACGCACGCGTCCCGTTGCTCCGCTGCGGGTCGCCGCCAATACATCCTGGTCTTGATGCCGCGCTTGCTCGGCAAAGCTCACCAAAAGAATTGAGTTTGCGACCGAGATCCCGACCGCCATGATCGCGCCCATAAAACTTTGAATGTTGAGCGTGGTCCCGGTGAAAAAGAGCATGAGAACCACTCCGCTGAGGACGCCCGGAATCGTCGCCAGGATGGCCAGCGGGAGGCGCACAGATTGAAAGTTTGCCATCAATAGCAGAAAAATGGCTGCGATCGCGAGCAGCAGCCCTGTCCGCAGCCCGGCGCTGGTTTCCTCCAAGGCTGGAATCTGTCCCCGCACCGCGACCATCGAACCTTTGCCTGGAGGAGCAATATTCTTGAGCGCCGCTTCAATCTGCTTTTGTGCCTTTCCCAACGGCATCTCATGCAGGTTCGCGGTAACGCTCACGATGCGTTGCCCGCTGAGGCGTTCGATAGTCTCTGGCATCGTGCCGTACTGCAGCTTAGCCACCTGCCCTAACAGCGGCTGCGATTGGCCTTCGCGCATGACCGGCAGTGCAGACAGCGCATCCAGTCCCTGCATCCGGTTTGAGGGAAGTTGCACCTGAATCTGAAATGCGTTGCCGGTCCTCGGATCGCGCCAGTAGTTGGGAGCAATGAAACGCGAGGAGCCGGTTGCCGGTACGAGGGATGTGCTTACATCCGCCATCGTCAATCCAAATTGGCCGGCATAGTCCCGATCCACTTTTACATCCACAATCGGGTAAGACTGCGACTGAACGACCGAGATATCTCTCAAGAAACTCAGCTTACGCAGTGCGCCTTCCACCTTCGCCAGGTAAGCGTAGTCTTGATCGAGGTCGACACCCTGAACGTCGATTTGTACCGGCGTCGGCGAACCAAAACTCATCACTTGTGAAACGATGTCCCCCGCCTCGAAAGACATCTTCAAATTGGGCATCTGCTGCTTGAAAGCCGAACGGAGCGATTCCCGCAGCCGCTCGTCCTCCGGATGCCCTCGCCGCAACTGCACCTGAACCAAAGCCTCTTCTGGACCACTGGTAAAAAGATGAATCAGGTTGACCGGGTAGCTCGAGGGCTGAACTCCCATATAGTCCGACGTGATCTCAACGTTACCCGCGCCCACTGTCTTGCGGATAAGGTCTAGCGCCGCGAGCACCATTGGCTCCGTCTCTTCGATCCGAGTGCCTACCGGTGCTTTCAGTCGCAAGCGGAGCACTGGCCCATTCGGATCCGGAAATATCTCCGAGCCGATGAGCGGTGTGACGGCCAGCAGGATGATCCCAGTCAACGCCAGGTAGCCGGCGATGACTGGCCATCCCCTTTCGAGCACTCGCTGAAGATAGCGATCGTATCGGTCACGCAGCGTGCCGAATCGGCCTTCCTCGCCCTCGCCACGGTGCGACTCTTTCATCATCCAGATCGCAAACACCGGTACCAGGCTGCTGGAGAGAAGGTACGACGCGATCATCGCGAAACCGACTGCCAGCGAAAGCGGCACGAAAAGCTGGCGTCCAACACCGCTCATAAAAAAGGAAGGGACGAACACTGCAAGCACGCACAGCATGGAAAGCAGCCGGGCCGCCACCGTGCGGCGACATGCCTCAAGTACTGCCTGGCCGCGAGAAATCCCCGGCAACATCCGGCTATGGATATTTTCAATCTCCACCGTCGCTTCATCCACCAGGATGCCCACTGCCAGGGCCAGGCCACCCAGGGTCATGAGGTTGATCGTCTGTCCGGTCGCCCAGAGCAAAAGTACCGCGCAAAACAGCGCAAAGGGAATATTGGCTACTACAATGAGCGCGCTACGCCAGTCGCGCAGAAAAAGCAATACCACCAGGCCTGTCAGGACAGCTCCAAGCAAAGCCTCGCGTATCAGGCTGTTGATCGCATTGGAAACATAACCGGACTGATCGAACGCCAGTTGCACATCCACGTCGTCTGGGATTGCCTTTTTGAAGCTGGGGATCGCCGCCCGCACCGCCTTGATCACGGCCAGCGTGGAAGCATCCGACCGCTTGGTTACGGGAATATAAACCGTGCGCCGCCCATCTACGTGCGCGTAAGCAGTAACAATATCGGTGCCATTCTCGATCATGGCAACATCCCGCAAATAGATATTGGTGCCCGAATGCGGGTGGATAGGCGTTGCCATCAATTCATTTAATTCAGGCCCCAGGGTCGCATTCGTTCGCACAATCCGGTTCAGCTTGCCGTCGTACAAATTGCCCGAAGGGACAACCACCGTGCCCGTGCTCACAGCCGATATGGCCTGCTCCGGAGATATTCCGTACTGCCGTAGCTTCTCCGGGTCCAGCGTGATCACAATCGTCCTCTGGTTCCCGCCAAAAGGTGGCGGAGCCGAGACTCCGGGCAAGGTTGCAAACAACGGTCGCACTTGATTCAGTGCAATGTTTTGCAACTCACCCTGCGAATGGGTTGAGCTGCTGAAGAGCAGCAGCCCAACAGCGACGCTCCCCGGATCGAAGCGAGTGATGAAAGGTGGCACGGTACCGGGCGGCATAAAAGCGCGCGCGCGATTCACATAGCCCACCGTCTCCGCCATCGCTTGTTCCATGTTCGTGCCCTCGCGGAAGGTAAGCTTCATCAGCGCGGCGCCCTGGACGCTCTTGCTATCCACCGACTCGATGCCAGTCACGTAAAGGAAGTGATACTCGTAGTAATAGGTAAGAAAGCCTTCCATCTGTGCCGGATTCATTCCGCCATAGGGCTGCGCAACATAGATCACCGGGTTACCGACCTGGGGAAAGATATCCATGTGCATACGCCCAATCGCCATGAAAAAGCCAACCAGAATCGCGATCAGGGCAACGATCAGGGTGAGAGGTCGACTCAAAGCCAGCAGTACTAACCGCATCTCAGTCGCCCCCCCGGCTCATCATTGGCTGGCCGCCTGCAGAAATGGCTGAAGGTCGCCGCGAATCGCCTGCAAATGCAGAAAGGCGCGCCACACGTTGAGCCGCGCAATCGAATCGTCGATTTGCGCCTGCACCAGGAGTCTCTGTGCCTGTGCCAAATCGTCGATCGGGGAGAGGCCGGCCTTATATCGCGCATTCGCTTGCGCAAAACTTGTTTGCGCGGATGACAAGGCAATCGGGGTATTCTCGGCCACCGCGCGGGCCGCATGCAAAGCCGCTTCGGCCTGCGCAAATTGTTCCTGCAACTCCCGGCTGGCAAGCTGTTCATGCGCCTGGGCGGCGGTCACGGTGGAAGCCTGAGAGGCCTCGCGTGCATGGATGCTGGCGAAGTCCATGAACGCAAAAGTGATGTTGAGCCCTACCACATAGTCGCCAACGTTGGGTGCTAGGCCGTTTGCGCCGGAAAGTCTTTGACCATTGACTTCCGCACCGGTGCCCCGCCCGTAGCCGGCCGCCTCCAGGTTGAACTGCGGTACCCAACTTCGCTCGATCGCGTGCAGTTGAGCTGCCGATTGCGCGACAGATGCCTGCTGCTCCGCCATGATCGGGTTCGCCGCCGGCTGAAAAGGAACCGTCTCATTCATGATTGAGGGCAATCGTGAGAGAACTGCCGATGGCTCCAGTGCCGAACTGCTGTCATCAGCCTTCGTAAGAAATTTGGTTAGAGTTGCCCGGCTCATCTCCAGAGCCTCCTGAGCCAGCGCAAGCTGTGTCATGGCTACCGCTTTTTCAGCGTCGATACGCGATTCATCGGCTCCCGGGCGCAACTCAGCCGAAGTGAGTGCGTGAACGCTTCGGCGGAGAGCCTCCCAGTTGTCCACGGCTGCTTGCGCCGCTTGTTTCGTCTGCCCTGCGACCAGCACAGTCAGGTAGGCATCCGCGGCAGCCGTAGAGACTTCTAGCTGCGTTCTCCTGACGGTTGCATCCGCCTTGTCTCTCGCATCCACCGCGGACTGTACATTCGCCCGGCGCAGGCCAAAGTCGAATGGTTGCCAGTTAACCAGCAGCCCGGTCGCGCTCCCCCAAACAGAGCCGCCATTGTTGCTATTAATCACGGGGCCCGACATCGACGGTACAACGCTTTGGGGCAGAAGCGCTCCAAAAACATTATTACGGGTACCCCGGTTGAACTGCGCCATCCCATCCACACGCGGCAGGTACGCTGTGCGCGAAAGCCGGATGTTCGCGATGGAAGCATTCAGCTCCGCTTCCGTTACGTGAATCAGCGGGTAGTCGCGTTCTGCATCCTGCACTACGCTGACGATCGAAAGCGTCTGCGGCAGCGCCACCGTCGCCGCAAGCATTACGACGCCGATCACCGTGTGGGCGACCCTGCGGGTTGGTCTATTTGCCTTCAATCAACTCCCCAAAAAGTTCTCGCACACGCTGCTTGGCGTTCTTGAGGGCGCGACGTCCGGATTTCGTAATCCCATAAACGCGGCGGACGCTCTTACCCACTCGTTTCTGGCTGGAGCGAAGATAGCCGCGCTTCTCCAGCCCGTGAAGAATGGGATACATCGTCCCCGGGCTGATTTTGTATCCGTGACGGGCAAGCTCTTCCGCCATCCCCGCGCCAAAGATCAACTCCTGTTCCGCGTGATGCAGGATGTGGAGGCGAATCATGCCGGAATAGAGGTCACGCTCGTCACTCATGATCGAATCTCGTTATCGACCTACGATACCATGGATCTTAAGCGGTTAAGAAATGAACATGGCGCGGCCGGCAGGCGCACGGCCAATCTTAGCCTTCGACCACCTCGAACGGACGCATCATCTCATTGTCTTCGTGCTCCAGGATGTGGCAATGCCACACGTACCGTCCGGTGAACCCTTCAAAGGGAATGATGATGCGTGTGATCATGCCCGGATCAGCGCGTACGGTATCCTTCCATCCGCTCTCAATCGGCGCGGGGGGAATCGCCGGCCCGGTAAAGCGGACCGTCCCCTTGTCCTGAAATTCAAATGTATCGAAAGGCCGGCGGTCGAGTATTTGAAACCGGACCAGGTGAAGATGGATCGGGTGCGCATCATCGGTCAGGTTCACCAGCTCCCAGATCTCCGTGGTGTTCAGCACCGGCTTCTCGGTCACGGGCATGTGCCATGGTGTATTGTTCAACAGCATCCCCATCGATCGCTGTACCGGATCCATTCGCTCGTCCAGGGTTAGACGCCGCGTCTTGACTGCCTGGCTCTCCGGGATTTTTGTATAAGTCCGCAGCACCGGAGGAAGTGCAGAAGTATCGGGCCCTCCTTTGGCCGTAACCCGGAATTGCATGATGTCGAACGCATCGCTGCGCAGCAGAATATTTTCTCCCGCATGAGCCGCGAAATCAAAAACCAAATCGACCCGCTCAGCGGGAGCCATCACCACGCGTTGCGCCTGAACAGAAGCCGGGAGAAACCCCTGTTCGGTGCCGATCAGCTGGAAAGGGAGTAACTTTCCCAGCGAAAACCGGTAGAACCGCCCATTCGAGCCATTCATCAACCGGAAACGATACTTACGTGGCTCGACCTCCAGGTAAGGAAACAGCTTGCCGTTCACGAGGATGGCATTCCCGAACACTTCGGGAACCCAGGGCGCCTCTGCCTTGGCAGAGACCGGATACTCAAGTTGCCCATCAGGAAGAAGAAAGCGGTCGTAGACCAGCAGCGGTATCTCGTATTTTCCCCGAGGAAGATTGAGAGCATCCTCCGCTTCGTCTCGTATGAAATACATGCCTTGCAATCCGGCATAGATATTCAAGCGATTGATGCCCATGGTGTGGTCGTGATAGAAGAGCATCGCCGCGGCTTGCCGGTTGGGATAGTGAGACCGAAGAGACTTGCCCGGGACACACCAATGCTCCGGATATCCGTCGCTGCTTGCCGGCGTTTTGCCGCCATGCAGATGAATCACACTGCGGACCTGCGGCAGGTTGGCCTCGGCTCCGTGCAGAGTATGGTCAATGGGGAGAAAGTGCCGCGTTGGCAACTCGTTCACCCATTCCACGATCAACCCCTGGTTGCTCCGCGTTTCAAACGTCGGTCCGGGAGAAGACGGTCCGAAGCCCCACATACGCGTTGCCGGCAAATCTCGGTGGACCTTGCTTTCTATCTGCCGCATGGCCATGCGGTAGTAGGGAAGTTTGAGCGATGCATCTTCCGGGCTGGGGCGCGTTCCGATCGGTTGGGCAATCAGCGGAATGGCAAGCGGATCGACGTACGGGCTCAGCTTGTCAGGATCGAGCGTTGTCTGCTGCGGAGAAGGCAATTTCTTGACGTACATCCCGGCGGCCAAAATTCCGGTCTGCCCCAGGAACCTGCGGCGAGTAATCAAATCAGAGCCTCACGTAGAAGCAACATAAATCAAGCGGGCAAAGGGACGAAGCCCTTTGCCCGGCTTTAAATCGAACATCAAAGGCAATTGCTGTTGGTCGGTCTCCCTTACTTCTTAACTAATCCAGTGGAAGGGTCAAGGACATAAGGCGTGGTGTCGGCGTTCTTGAAATCAAACATCGAATTCAGACGTCCGGCAAGATTATCAAAGGACCCGGTGATCCGTTGACCACCCAACCAGTTATCCTCGACAAACCGCAGAATCGAGCTCTGGTCAGTCACCGTGTGATCCACGTAGTTTTGCTTGGCGAAGGGTGAGATCACCAGCAGAGGAAGACGTGGACCATACCCGCAACGTCCCTGGGCTTTTTCGATGGTCACTCCCGCAAGGGCGCCTTCTCCAGTCCCGCATTGACCGGGAGCGTTGAGGGCATCCATCGCGGTAGCGGACTGGTTCACGATCGGACCCATCTGGTGGTCGTACCAGCCGTCGGAGTCGTCATAGGCGACGACCACAGCGGTATTCGCCCAGTCTTTCTGCTGCTGCAGAAAATTGATAACGTCGACGATGAATGTCTGCTCGTCAAGTGGATCGGAGTAGCCGGCGTGGCCATCCTGGTAGCCTGGCGCCTTGAGGAAGCTGACTGCGGGGAAGTTGCCGGCTTTGACGGCGTCGTAGAAGTCGTGCATGTCGTACTGATGGTTTGCCGGGTCACCGTTGACGCCCACCGTGCTGGGCGAAGTCGGCCGGACGTGCTTCAGGTTAGCGGTGGAAGCGTAGTACTGGAAGGGCTGATGATGCGGAATATAATCCGCCTTGGCGACCTGGGTCACCGTGGAGGTGGTGGTCCGCTTGCAACCGGTGGTTCCGTTCGCATTCTTCACCGACAGGTCGAAGCCGCCTTCGAAGAAGCCCCAGCTCACGCCGGCGGCATTCAGTAGATCGCCTACATTGGCCCCGCTGAGTGAAACCAGAGCTCCGGTGGTGGTGGAGCATACATCTCCGACTGGGTCCGCGTCGCTCACGAGCGAATAGCCTCCTCCCCCGTCTGCCACTATGTCTGCGCTCGCGTTTACCTGGTCAGTCACGCCGTTGGTTTGGCCTGAAATCAGGTCGACGGCGCCCGGGGTGGAAGGGCCAAAGTTTGTGTCGTAGGAGTTGTCACTCATGGCAAAACGCTGCGCATAATTCCACAGTGCGGTCACGGTGTTGCCGTCGTAGTAGCCCATCACCAGCCCATTCGTCATCAGGCCATTGGGCGGCGGCCCCGGTGTGCCCGTGTATTTCGGGAACAAATCCATCAACCCGCCGTGAAACGCCTGCTGTTCTGGCGTGTAGTCGTGATCTTGGTCGGCGGTTGCCGCCTGCGAACGATCAAGGCGGAATGGGTTGGCCGCCCCGTTTCCGTTTACGGTATTCAAGGCGTTCGGATTGTTATACAGCAACCCGTCTGTGTAACCATTCACCGCCGGCGTGTCGTGCTTGGCGTTAAAGCGCGGCTGTCCTGGAGGATTCAGAGCCTTCGGATAGGTGCCGAAGTAATGATCGAACGATACGTTTTCCTGAAAGATGACAACGAGATGTTTGATCGGAGTGCTGGTCCCGGATTGTGCCTCCGTGGCCACCGGATTGATAAGTGTTCCGGCGAACATCAACGAGGCTAACGACGTTGCAACGAGCTTTTGCATCAGTACTCCCTTCGAGGCCGGCTTTACGACCGCCATCCAGCATTAATGGCGAGGTGTTAAAGACCCGTGATCAGGGAGTGACAAGACGTTAAATTCGGCTCTTTGCTCCGTAGAGAGCAAGCCGTACGAGGGAGTGAAAGCCTCGACTAAGAATTCCGATTGCGGGCGAACCTTGGGTGCCCCAGATCTCGCTCGTTTTTCGCTGAGATGTGGATTCACCACTCTTTACCGTTCGTTTTCAAGGACGATGCAACCCCAAGGTCGGAAAAGAAGGCAAACTCCAGGCCTCGCACCGCACGAGTGGGGACGAAGGGAAGGCCTCAATTCAACCGAAAGCCCCTGAGGCCGGTAAGCTGCAACAACGTAAGCCAGGTAAACTTTGGATTGTTAATCAGGTACCGGCGCCACAGGCGCCTTGGTTCTTTGATGAGCCGGTACAGCCACTGCAACCCGGCTTTTTTCATCCAATCCGGCGCTTCGCTTAGATTTCCACTCAACAGATCGAACGCGGCACCTACCCCGACCATAAGTTTGACCGGCATGCGCTGCGAATACGCGGCCATAAACCGCTCCTGCTTCGGTGTACTCAGGCCGCACCACAACACGTCCGCCTGCGACCTTTCAAGCTGTGAGCGAAGATCGTCCTCTTCGTCCGCGTTGAGCGGCCGGAACGGCGGAGTATAGGTCCCGACAATCTGGAGTCCGGGAAACCGCCGGGTCAACTCTGCTCTCAGTTCCTCAGCCACACCGGGCTTGCCTCCGTACAGGAAGTGTCGATATCCCTTGGTGACAGAGCGTTCACACAGGCCGAGCATATAGTCTGGCCCGTAGACGCGGCTCATATGCTTGAACCCATGAATGCGCCCAAGCCAAACCGTGGGCATACCATCCGGTGTCGTTAGAAAGGAACGATTCAGCGTGTCGCGAAACCCATTGTCCGATTGTGCCTCCATGATCCCGTGCACGCCGGTCACGCAAACATAGCCCTGATTCCCCTGGTCCAGCAGTGATTCGGTCTCGCGAAGAGCCATCTCCATATTCAGAGCGCTGACGCCTACACCGAGAATATTCACCCGCTCCTGCAGGGAAGTCGGTGGGACGATACCTTCACTCAGGTATTGGTTCGTCGCTGAACGCAACCGAGAGCCTCCGCCCGGCCTGCAATTTATGGCCGAATCCAAAGTATACTTCGGGGGTCCGACAGCGGTGTATTTCTCTTCGCAAACATATGTTCCGGGTAACGATTTGCGTGGTTACCACTCACAATCCACGCTCATTTGAGACCCAGCGCATCGGCAATGCCTGCGATTTTCCATCCCTGGCAGAGATTGACGGATGTCCTGAAGGCTCCAGGCGGGAGTCTGGTCCTCAGGACTGACGAGACAAAGAGGGCGCGCACAGGTGAGTGTCGCTATCCGGATTGCGGGGGTCCGGCTCCGCCAGGGTGTAGCCCAGCCTCGACAGAAATTCAATGCAATCCTGCCGAATGGAAGGGAACTGTGGCATCCACTGGTGGGTCTCAACCGAGAGCGTGGGACGCCGCCGCACCAGCATTTTGCGCGCACCTTCTAAAATACTCAACTCCGCGCCCTCGGCGTCGATCTTGATGTAATCCGGCTCCGGTAATGCACCGCAGTCAATCTCGTGGTCGAGTGTAGGGGTGCGCACGACGAATTCGCCACTTGTGGCGAGGTGTCCGGCAACAGCGCTGATTCCGAAATCGAAATGCGAGACGCCGTCGACGTTCGACACTGCCGCCTCAACCACCGCGACGTTGGCCAGGTGGTTCATGGCCACGTGCTTCTTGATGTTTGCGAGGTTCCTCGGCGCGGGTTCAAAAGCAAACACACCGATGAAGCTGATCGACCTGTCCAATTCAGAAGGGCTCGCCCGCGCCGGAGCAGACTCGCGTCTGTTCAGCAGTTCTCACGCCGTCGCGCAACGATGGTCCGCCGCTTTTCGCGAACACCCCATCCAACCAGACGGCATCCTCTATCCTGCGCGACACGATGCAGCAAGAAACGCCTGCGCGATCTACGAATGTCTCCCTTCCGTCTTCAAATTGCATGCGAAGGGCTCGCTCCTCGAACATCAACACGTCGCTTTGCTCGGAGCAATCCTTGACTGTTACGGCTTCGCTAGCACTCCATAGCGGGACGTTTCGAAGAGGAAACCAACCCGTCAACGGAGACCAGCCCCCATTTTTCCGACTATCATCGGTGTTGCGGATTTCTGATCATGGGGTCCTTTACGTCTATCCCCTCCAAGCCCAAAAACTCCTGTTTTCCCAAACTAGCAGTTGTCTGACGACTAAATTTAGAAGCGCGCATTATCGACTTATATCTTGCTGATTACGAAAGGCTTAGGTGAACTGACTTCGCCTTGACGTAGGTTGCGTTCCGTTTCTTGAAGTGTCCCCTGATGAGGAAGTTGGGTGGTGCCTACCTACGAACCAAGGTGGGGCGCCGTTTGGAAGCGGTACAGAAGGCCGATATTTGCTCCTGCTGTATGAAAAGTAAGTCATTCTGGACGGGAATCAAACCAATGTCGTATTGACTTCGCTAAGGTGTTAGCCATAAGATCCGAGTTCAGCCCCCGCATTGTTTGCAGGTTTCGCCTACGGGTACAAACCCATAGGGCCCAACGCCGGACCAATTGGAAGGGGGAGCGATGAGCACGTCAAGGATGTTGCTGCCAGCGGAACAAGACCCGCATTCGAGCGCAACAGACATAAGGGATCGTTTCAATAGTCTGGGCATATTTTTCGAGGCCCTTTGGCGTGTCCGCGACGATGCGAGAAGGAAGACCGCTCAGCGATGCGTCCGCAATTCTTGAACGAATTAAAGCATCCTTGAAGAGGGACAACTCTAGCGTCTCTAACGCGGCTCGACATTGTCCGCAACCTCAAAGACTTAGCCCAACTCGGCTTAACAATCATCAACCCTTGGGAACGTCGGGGACTTGCTCGCGAGAGATGCTATGAGGAGATGACCACGAGATGAGTACAGTTAGCGTCAGTCCTTTACCCGCTTCGGTCCGGCACGCAGTGCTGAAACCGCCTATTTACTCGTCTCACCTTGATCTACTTCGGGGAACGGCCGCCCTTATCGTCATGTTCGGACATCTCCGTTACCTGTTCGAGGATCTAGGGGGAAAGCCGCCGGGAGAGACTCTCTTGGAGAAACAAGCGGAGTTGGCGGCAACCGCGCAGCATTTTCATTACATGAATCCTCCGCACCAGGCGGTGCTCTTGTTTTTCGTTCTCAGCGGTACATTGGTTGGAGGCAGCGTCCTGCGTGACCAAAAGCGAGGGAGATTTTCCTGGGTAAGTTACTGCACCAAGCGACTAAGTCGACTGCTTACAGTCCTCATTCCAGCTCTGGTAATCGGTGGTTTTTTTGATGTTGTTAGCAGGCATATCCTCGCTAGCGGGCAGGCCGCTCAGTTTGGCCGGATTAGCGCGATGGAGTGTAACCTGGGGCTGAAAACCTTTCTCGGAAATCTTTTCTTCCTCCAACATCTGGACAGGACCGGCGTTCCCACCTTCGGCACCAATAGCCCGCTGTGGAGTCTATCATTTGAATTCTGGTTCTATGTTCTTTTCCCATTACTGATTGCTGTCATCTTTACCAAGCAGCTCAGGCCGCGGATTCTGTTCCTGCTCCTTTTCCTCATTACGGCGACGTTTTGCTGGAAGTCTGTGGACGACGGCCTTCTACTTTGGAGTATGGGTGCTCTCGTCACTCTTCTTCCGCTGGCTATTCCGGAAAGAGCGCAACGGCCTGCGGTAGCAGCCGCTTTTGCCCTGTTTGGGTGCGTGGCTCTATTCCTTTTGAAACATCCATTTTCGAACAGGGAGTTGGATGATTATCTTCTCGGGCTCTCTGTGTCGATCCTGGTCTATGTGATTTTGCATAGACGTGAGGTTCATTCCAGGACCATGTACGTGCTCGTGACCGAGCGGATAGCGCAGATGTCTTTTAGTGTTTATTTGTTCCACTATCCCTTAGTGGTCCTAATCGTGGTGTTTTTCGCCCTCCATTATCCGAGTATTATGAGGCAACAATACGGCGGGGCGTACTTTGGGATCGCGTCCCTGGCGTACCTCATTTGCTATCTCTTCTATTTGATGTTCGAACGCAATACGGATCGCGTAAGAAACCAGGCGATGAAGGTGCTGATGAGGCGGCCGGACACCAGGACGGAATCATGAGATAACGGGACATGATCTGCGATAGCTGTTTGTAGCGCAAAGTCCCGCAGGGACGGCCTGATAATAGCCCAGCACGCAGTGCTGGGTTAGCGAAGAGTGCGTGGACCAGTCCCGTAAGGGACGGCTGAATCATCCAGCATCGTGTGTGCCGTCAGAAATTTTCTGAATTCCTCTGCCGAGCTAACTAACCCGTTCGTGATGCATGCTTACCTGGGCGGGATCGCGCGCGAGAACGCGATGGTGGCGATCGCGGATTGTCGGTTGTCGTCCGCTGTTGCTGAACACCAGGTGAACCAGGCAAGATACGTGACTATGAGGCATGAGAATCAGCCGTCCCTTACGGGACTGGTCTTCCTGGTCCATTGTACCCAGCACTGGTTCGGCGCTGTACCTTCGTTCTCATCCTGTACAGCTTGCATGCGCCGAACCGTACCGGGCTATTCTCAGGTCGTCCCTGCGGGACTTTGCGCTCGAAACAGCTGTCGCAACTCCGGGGCTGGAAAGGAATGCACCTCGTACCGAACTGTGTGACCTTGATCCTGCCTTGGATCAGCAACCCGGCAAAGCCGGGACAAATTTAGAAACTCCAGGGTACGGCCTTCAGGCCGTACGTAACTGCTGTGTAATGAATCCGGCTTTAGAAGCCGCTGAGGACTGCTACCCTTCTCGAAATCGCTCCTTTCCGCAGCTTGTAACGCCGCGGTCTTTCTCGGACGGGAACCAGCCTCACTTCTCCGCATCCCAGGCTTCCAGTCCCGCCATCTGAGGCGAGGTGAGCCAAGTGGACTACACCATCTCCGCGACATGATCAGGCAACGCCGGTTCGTCCACGTAAACTCGAGCGGTCCGCAGGAAAAACGGACCCATCGCCATACCGCAGAGAAGATACAACGGGATAGCCGCTTGCGGCGTTTCGATCATGTTACCGAAAAATGCCCCAACTATGGTGTAAAGCCAAAAAATTAGGCCGAATGTCTCCCCACTTGTTTTAAACGTTCGCCACAACAGAAGCATCATGCAGATCTGCAGCCAGCAGAATATGCCAAAGCCCAGAATCCCTGAATACGCCAGCGTGAAATAGAAAATACTGTGCGGGGACCGAGTGCCATCATGTTCGACATCCTTGCTCGCAAGCTTAGCCAATGGATAGCCATAGCCCATTCCGAAAATCTCCGACGTGTAATCTTTGGAGACCTCGTTGCGGATGTTTGCCCACCAATGTTTTCTCCAGTACACCGTTCCATAATCAAACCGGGCTGTGGCGGCGTCGACGCCGAACTTGGTTGCAAATTCTGGACTGATTGAGCCTGCCATGCGCGCAAGCGTCCCTCGAGCGGAAAGTTCGCCGCCGCGTCCGGGGAGAGGAGGCAGCTTAAGGTCAATCAGGCTGGCAATCAGGAGCACACCAGCGACGCACCCCATAATTGTCATAAAACGGCCCATCCGGTTGGTGATCCACGTCCATGCGAACAGGCATACCCCAAAACCTAACCAGTCACCCCTCCCCTGGTAGCCGATCGTCAAACACACAAGCACCACGATGGGAAGCCAGAATTCACCAAGGGAAGGCTCGAGACAAAGCAGGTTTAACAGAGTCAGTGATCCTGAGCCCGGGCTATCCAATAGCTGCAACCCGGTGCCGGGCAGTATTCCCGACAACGAGATATGCAGGTTCTTGAAAAAGATGAAGTAGAGAGGGGTGTACACCACGGCCAGCCATGCCTGAAACCTGACGTACTTTCGAATCATCCCCGCATGGCGAAAACCGACCGAGAGGCCCAGAAAGAGATAAACCGGACACAAATTGAAAACCAGAATCTCCAGCGCGGTCAACGGAGAATAGCCGATTAAAAGACCGCGGATTACCTGCGCGATGCCGTAGAGCAAGGAGACGAAAAAGGCCCAGGCAAATCGATTCAGGGGATCAGTGCCTCGGGTCAGCGCAAGATACCAACGATCCCATAACACTCGCGCATTAACCAGAAGCAGGGCTCCCAGCGCCAGCCCGACATAGACAGACGCCTTCCCGAGAAACGGAGAACTCCACAAATAAAGGACAACCAGCTTCGACCAGTTGTCGAGGTGTAGAAACTTCTTCAGCATAGGCTCTTCCCGTACAGGGACTTCAATCGAGTCTGCCGGCGCACCGCCTCAGAGTGGCCGGTGCGCTCGAGTCGCAAGGTCGCCTTGAAAACAGTCCCCGTGGTCCGCAACATATTTTCGGCTAACCTCTTCTTCGAGCAGCCACCTTATTCTTACCCTACGCGCTCGACTTCGCGATTCAAAGCCCGTTCGCCCTAATTCGTTCGCTCTGATTCAGATAAAGCCGAAACATTAAGATCGAGGCACGCGCTTTTGGTACGGCCGTCACCCTGTTACCCTTGTACCCACGATAGACGAGATTTTCTGGGCAGGATGTAACCCAAAGGTGGGGCGCCTCATAGCTGCTGTGAACAGGTACGGCATCATCACTAAACCCCCCGCAATCTGTTGTTTGCACCACTGGCGATCCTACTCGGGGACGCCGGAGGGAACCGCGTAGTAACTATCTTGTCAGCCTGTGGAACAACCGTCAAATAATGCGCGCAGGCGTTCATCCTCGATCGTGCGTCCGGGTTTTCCACGAGATCGCAAACCGATCGGGGGGAAGGACCCGAGGCACAAGAAAGAAGCGGCGCCATCCCGGGTTAGGGACAACGCCGCTCGAACCACTCGGTTGCGCGGCACCGGCATTCCCGGTGCCGCCCTGTGGACTGTGGCTAGAAGGCGGGACCGACCGAAACGGCGGCGGCTGACACTTTGTTTAGCCACACCTGGTATTCGCTCTCCTCCATGTTGAACGTTATCGAGCGAGTCGAAATTACGGAGTTCGCGGAGTAGTCCACGGGCGAAGCAGGGAAGAACTGATCCTTGCGGTAGCCCTCCTGAGCGCACGAGGACTTCCAGCAGTTCCAGCCAACGACATTATCCCGCATAGTGTTGTTGTACACGCTCGACCCTTGACCCACGGCTCCGCCGTTTACAAGGCCAACATCTTCTGCGGCGATTTTTGTTCCGTCCGCCAGCAGTCCGCTGGAGATGACGCGATTGTTGCTTGCTATGTTGTCGTGACCAGCCCCGAACTTGATGCCATAGTTCACGGTTCCGATCACCTGGTTATCATGAATACTGTTGAAGGCAGGCGCCTCTTGTACGGAGTCGGAAGGAGCGCCTTTCGTCTCGATCCCGCCGCCGGCATAGGCATCCTGCGCCTTGTAGGGGTAAGCACCCTGGATATAGGTGTCGTGGATTTCCAGGGGCCCGTTGGCGGTCCCACCGGAACGATAGAGGTCGATATTATCGTCGACCAGGCTTTGGCCGGGATAATTCACCACTTCATTCCAACCCACGTCTATCCTGGGCACCGATTGCACGCTATCGAACTGGATAAAGTGGGCCGGGCTCACGCTCGAGCCTTCCCCGGGGAGATAACTGCCATTTCCGTCGCTCAACAAGCCGTTCAGGTTGCGAGCCCGGTTAGCACGGACAACGATCGTCTGTTCTCCGTTCCGAGTCCCCCCATACCCATGCACAATCACGCCGCCGCGCGCGTTCTCAACGTAGTTGTTCTCCACATCGAGCCGCGCCGGTGAGGAAACTTCGACGAAATTGCCGTTCGGCTGGCCCTTTACGGCAGCATTCAAGGCCACACCAAGACTGTTGCGAACCGTCAGGTTGCTCCCTTGTACGTTGGTCGCAATCAGGTTGCCGGTGCCGCGGATATGCGAGTTCTCAATAGTCACCGCATCCGTTGTCGCCACCATGACGGCTGGCGTCTTTGCATCGGTACTCTGCCAATTTCCGGAGTAGGTTCCCCCCGTGGTAATGACAAGAGGACCCTGCCAATCCACCTCACCCACTGCGCTGTTTGCCGTGGTTTTTGCTGCCAGTCCCTGATAGCTGCCGGTAATGGTTGCCCGGCCGCTCGCAACCCCAGCCAACACGCCAGACGCGTTGACGGTGACCGTGCGTGCGTCGGAAGATTGCCAGCCAAAGTCCGCGGTCACGTCCTTGACAGAACCATCGCTGAAGGTAGCAACGGCCTTGAGCTGGGTTGAGCTCCCGATCGTCACGACGGCCTGCGATGGAGTGATCGCCACCGATTCCAACGTTGCGCTGGAAGCGCCCGTTGGCAATTCGGCTGCAGCACCGGTGGTCCCGGCTACCTTCCCGGTTGGGCTAAGGGAAGAGCTAGCTACACCGGCAGGCCGCTTGATCGCTCCGCTTGCGGAGTAGGCTACGGTTACTACGTTGCTGGGTGTGAAACCAAAACCCGACGCATAGCTGGCTGGCTGGTTCGCAGCCCCCCACATGCCCACTGCCTTGACCGTAGCCGCGGCGGGTAAAACAAAAGTGCCCCCACTGTCTAGACGTTTCGCTGTGCCGGATCCCGGTACTGGCGTAGACCCATCGGTCGTGTACCAAATACCTGTGTTCCCTAAAGGCAATGACCCCGAAGTAAATCCAGAATCGCTCAGAGTGACTGTTAGAGGATAGGTTTGTGCACCCGCAGCCGGGGAAACAGTTGGAGCAGCACTCGCGTATGACTGCGCCGTAGGTCCCGTCACGTTCCCGCTGAATTGGGCTGGTGTCACATCCGTTCCGCAGGGGAAGCTATCGCCGGATTCGTTGAAAACGTAGGCTCCGCTGAAGCTTCCCTGAACGGTGTTATTGCTCATGCTTCCAACAGGACCACACCCGTAGGCCATCCCGGAACTGTTGCCGGTCGAGTTGGTTTGCACCAGGTTATGGTCATAGATTGCAAGGTACCCCATGGCTTCCATGCCATAGCCATAGTGCCCCGGCGTATTCATAACCACGACGTTGTTTGATCCATTAAGCGCCGGAGGATTGGTGCCGTTGTGGCAACACGCCATCGACAAACCATATGCACCAAAATAAGGATTGACCCAATCGTGTTCCGAGTTGTACTCAAAGACAATACCGCTTGCCTGCTGAGCTTGTTCCTCCCAAGTAATCCGGTGAATATTATTAAAATCATTGTACTCAGTGGTGATGTTGCTGGTGATCGCACCGCCTGGAGGCTCACAGGGATACTGCTGGTGCCCATAATTCGGGCAGTTGATATGTACGCCTTCAGCAAGATGGTTGAAATTGTTATAAGTTATCGTCAAACCCTTAATGGATGTGAAAAACACCATCCCATTGCAGGCGCCCTCATAGTCCTCTGGCGAGTGCGTGTCTGCCATCACGTTCGTGGGCGACACGCAGGAATTACTATCCCCCATCTGGTTGTAGCTGACGGTGGTATTCGTCAACATCGACGCGGTATTGCTGCTCGTGGTACCGCTTGCAAAGACCATCGCGGCGGTTTGCGACTGGCTCCCGGGGATGTTCGTGAACTGGTTATAAGCAATCGTCAAATTCGTATACGACGTCTGAACATAAATCCCAGTGGTTGTGGATGAAAAGTTGAGGTACTCAATCGCTGTAGGTTGGGTGCAGGGGTTCGATAAGTCAGGATTGCTCCAGAGCGTGAACAGCCCATTGCCTTGTGTGGTGCCGGCCCCAGAACCATTCAGGATCGCCGTCGCAGGAGCAACTGCGGGTCCCGTATATGTAATTCCGCATTTCAGCGTGATCGGCGCGGTCAGGTTGTATGTGCCCGCCCCAAAAATAATCAATGCACAGCTCGGAGCGCTGGAGATCGTGCTCTGCAACGTACTTGTGCTCATGCCGCTGTTTAGATTAATGGTCGGCCCTCCGCATCCTACCGGCACTGGACCTGGTGTCGGCGGCGCCGGCGAGCCTGTCGGTCCAGAGGATGGTGCTCCAACCACCAGGGTGGTGTGGGCGGTGGCAGAGGAATAGTTGGTGTTGTCGGTGGGCGAGAATACCGCCGTCAGTTGCTGCGTCCCAGCCGACAGAACCGTCCCCACTGCCGGGTTGTACATGAAGCTGCCGGGTACATTTGCCGTTGCATCCAGTTGCGTCGCGCTCAGGGCAGCCCCCGACGAAATGGCGGCGGGCGTAGCCCAGGTAATCGCCGGCGCCGCTTGGTTAACCGTCAGCTGCGCAGACGCTGTGGCCGCAGAATATGTCTTCGTATCACTCGGGGTGAAGGTGACCGAAAGGGTCTGCTTTCCCGCTTTGAGTACCGTCCCGGATGCCGGGGTGTAGGCGAAGGTTCCTCCGACATTAGCCGTGGCGTTCAATTGCGTGCCGCTCAGGGCTGTGCCATAGGTGATCGCGGCGGGTGCATTCCAGGTAATGGTAGGTACATTGCTCGAACCAGCCGCCGTAATTGTAACTTGCGTGGATGCACTAAGATTCTGAGGCGTCACCGTTGCTGAGGCCGGCGACGTGCCGGCTGGAGCGGCTTCCACATACGCCGCTTGCACGGTTACAGTACCAGCTGCCTTCGCCGTGAGAGCACCGTTGCTCACAGTTGCCATCGCCGTATTGGCCGATATCCACTGCGTTGCGGCCGTTACATCCTGGGTCGTCCCATCGGTCAGATGGGCCACTGCTTTGAGCACTGCCGCGCCCCCTACGCTCAACTTGGCCGGTGTTGCCGTGACTGTAAGAGAAGCGAGATTCTGTGACGAGGGGCTACCACATCCTGTCATCAAGATCAAAACCGAAAAACCGCACAGGAGCCCGTAAAAGACCCGTGCCGTAGGGGAAATACGCATGAATCGCCTCGTCAGTTGGAAAATTCAAAGCATCGCGGCCTGGGGAAAATGGCCATTTCAAAGGCGCGAACGGGCTTTCGCATCCTTGAGATACGGGGTGCCGCCGGCGAATATTTCGTGTCTTGTTGTTGTTACTATCGCGGCTGTCCCAACTTGCGGCAATCACACCGATTAGGCATTACGTAAGTTTGTAAACAGCTGATTGTAAAAGGGTTGAGAGGGAATTTTTTGCTCGGTAATCGGGCATTTCACGGCCCTGCCGTGTGGAATTTTCGCGGTTTTGAGCGCGTTCCCACCCAACCGGGCTCACCTCGGAAGATCATCCTTTGGAATCGCGTGCGCGCAACGCCAAGAGCGGGGATTTATTGCCGTTCGGAGCGGCAGACAGTTGCAAAAGCTGGAGTGGCCGGGAAGCCTCTCCAATCCGGAATGCTTGCCCAATCAAAGGTCATGACGCCTGCAGACGATTCTGCTCTCTCCACAAAAGCCTGGCGAGAGTTCATGTCGTTGCGACGTTCCATTGCGGGTTGTACACTTTTACCTCATGACAAAGGGACTGGCTTTACTCCTGCTAGCAGGCTGCCCGCTCGCGGGTGCCACCACCTACACCGTCAACCCTGCGCAGAGTACTTCAAGGATCCAGGCTGTAATAGCACGCGCCTCAGCGGGAGATACCGTTGCGTTCACCGCAGGCACCTATACCATTCGTGAGACTCTTACTCTCAAGTGCGGCGTGACTTATACCGGGCCCGTAGCGACTCCGGCCGCGGCGATCTTGTCCTCTGCCATGGGTGAGCGCGGTTCCGTCTTCGCCTTGAATAGCAAGCCCGACCTTACCAACCCATGCACGCAAACAACGACGATTGAGTACCTCAGCTTTTTGAACTCCGGCGGCATTTTCGTAAGAACGTCGTTTACGAACCTGAACATCCTCCACAACCAATTCGGAAATCTCCCCTGCTGCAGTAACAGTTTTACCGACCAGGCCATCTATTTTGGAAGCGGCACAACCACCAGCAATACCGCCTCCATGCTTACCAACACAACCATCAGCCACAACACCTTTGGAGACAGTACTTCCTGTACTTCTCCAATGAATGCAATGACGAGGACTATCTCCCCGGAAGACTACGAGGGAGCCTGCAATGGGATTGTCTTTTTTACCTCCATCGACGGCCTGACAATTACTTACAACAACTTCTACCACGTGGCGGAAGGCGTGCATATCAATTGTCCGGATTATGGACACCAGCAGTATCCCTGTGAACCCCCAGGGGGAGCGATTACCAATAACATTACCGCTCGATACAACGATTTTAGTAACATCCATCGAATCACGTGGGAGGAGCAGCCGCAGCAAAGCAGCGGCCTTGATTTCGAATACAACAGCGAGCATGACTGGTTTATGCCGTATTTCGGATCATTCGGCCTCTCCATGGCCTGCTGCTACAACGGTACGAGTCCCCCCAACCTAAACGGCTCGAACAATGTAATCATTTTTAACGTAAATGCCGGAGTGTCAGGCCGCTATGGCTACGGCATGGAAGCCATGGGCAGGGGAGCGACTTACAATAACATCCTGTTGCAGGCAGTCAAATCGCCTTATGCGGCTGCCGGCCTTGCTTATGGTTGTGGCCCGGTTGCCAGTATGAGCAACAATACCGTGCAGGGCGGCTTTGTCAGTAACGATAGCAGCTACATAATGAATGAAAATGCCTCCTACCCTTGCGGGACTTCCAGGACCCCGGCATCGATGACTGGTAACGTGTCTGGCCCGGCGGTCTCCACCATCCCGAGTGCCGCACCGGCAATCTCTCCGGATTCTGGGCCGGCTTCATTTCCCCTCACTGTCACGCTCACTGATCCCGGCCATACGTCGGGACCCAGGCCCCTGGCGAATACGGGCATTTGGTACACCATCGATGGCTCTACGCCAGTTCCGGGATCGGGCACCGCTCGCTACCTGCCCAGTGGTGGCACTTTTGTGTTACCCGCTGCGGCTACAGTGAAAGCGGTCGGCATGTGGGGAGCCGCGAACCAGCCAACCAGCTATCCCGCCGGTTTTGGTTTCGTGCCCAGTGCGGTCAAGAGCGCACACTATATCAATAAGGTGCCGAGTCAACAACGACCCCGCTAACTCCCAATGTATTTCGGCTAAAGGAACCGTCCCTCAGCCGTTCCAGCGGCGACTCGAACGTCCGCTACTGCGGGTTCGCATAAGATTGGCATGGTATACTTTCGCTGTCGAATGATCAGACTCCATTGCTTAAAGGGAGATTCCGGGTGCCGGATGTCACAGCGATCGTTACATGTATGACGGATGCTGAGCGGCCATTCCTCGATGAGACGTTACAGTCCATTAAAAATCAGACGGTGCCGTGCGAAATCATCGTGGTCGTCCTGGAGTCGAATACCTGGATCGATGAAGTAGCGGAAGCGTCGCCTGGACTGCGCATTCTCCGCCGCCCCCCTGGCTGGCCTGGAGCCGCGCGCAACAGCGGGGTTGAAGCTGCCAACACGGAGTTTGTCGCCTTCCTCGACGGTGACGATGTCTGGTTGCCTACAAAGACAGAAAAGCAACTGGCCTTTCTGAAATCCGGCCATCGAGACTTCGTGGGCGTGGACCACATGTTGATGACTGAGAAAGGCCAGGTATATGCCTACGCCTTAGCGCGCCACATCCCAATGCCAAGCACATGGATGGTCCGCCGCGATACGATAGCCAGCCACCCATTTGATCCCGATCTGGGGGAAGCGGAGGATGGCGCATGGTGGCTCAGCACTTGGAACTCGGTGGGCAAATATCGCCTGCCTGAGCCCCTGATCAGGTACCGGGTTCGCGGCCTTTCCTTGTCGACGTCTCACCCCAGCAAACGGCGAAAGCTTGCTTTCGCACGGTTCAGCACACTGCCCATGACCCGTTGGCCCCTTCTCGCCGCGACCTATATGTTGTACCAACTGAATCGACGTCCGTATTATGTACCAGCGAAGAGCTGGGACGTGCCAAGCCCCCACACAGGCCTGGCTCACTGAGAACAGCTTCTGATTCCATCCGCGCGCATTTCGAATAACTCGGCTTTCTCGGACCGAGCCCGTCGCCGCTCTTCTTTGCCGCTATCGCGTTACCAACTCCCTCGCTCTGTGTTCCACGGCTACTCATAGGGGTTATAGGTCTATCTCTAGCTGGTCTTAGTCCATAGGTTGATAGTAAGAGGCAGCGGCCACCTTTCATGCCGCCCGTAGTTATGCAAATTCCTGGCGATAGCAAGCGCCAGGCAGGTCATGGTTCGGCCGGTACATCCCCTCGCCTGAGCGGTCAAATCGCTCAGCTGCCGCCAGGTAAAGCTCGCAGCAGTGCTGTCTCCGCCCGGCGGAAACTGTTGACAATGGTCAGCGGCCGCATATAATGGCACAGCTACAGGTTGAGTGAGCGGGTCCTCTGGCCGTCCACCTGCCAACCACCCTGTACCCCTGCAGCGTTTATTCCTAGGGTGTTTCACAGAGTCATTCCCCTTATGAGCATCAAAAGACCTTGTTGTGCCTGGTCGCCACCGTGAAACGCGTCCAAAACAAGTGGTCGCGAAATTGCCGCTTCACGATAGACCTGACAAACTGAAAGGAGACACGCTAGGCCTTGCCGGATTGGTTCTGTTCGAAGACCAGGGAGCGAATACTCGCCTTATGAAGATCCTCATCGTTGGCCATGCGTGCGCTCCAGGTTTAGGGTCAGAGCCCGGATTTACTTGGAACTGGGCTTGGCAAATGTCTCGGCTACATCAAGTCTGGGTGATTGCTCACCCTGAATACAAAGATCGTGTCGACAGTTTTCTTGCTTCAAACCCGAATGACCGTATCCAATTCATTTGGGTGGTGCCTAAAACCCGCTTCGATTATTGGAAGCCCGGGTCCAACCAGGAACGAGGAATTCGCCTCCACTATTGGCATTGGATGAAAGCGGCCTATGACCACGCCGTTACACTCCATAACCAGGTGCACCTCGACCTCGTCCATCATGTCAGCTGGTCTACGATTGCCGTCCCGCCCCCATTTTGGAAGCTCCCCATCTCGGCTGTTTGGGGGCCGATTGGCGGGGGGCAATCCTTTCCGCCGTCCTTCATCTCCTACCTTCGCTACAACCGGATCAAGGAGCTTTTGCGAAGCATCAACTTGCTCCTCTTGCCATACTCGCCCACTCTGCGGCGAAGCCTGGCCCACGCCAGCGTAGTCCTGGCCACAAACATTGAAACCAAGGATTTGCTCGAGCGGGCTGGTGCCAATCACGTCGGTCTGTTTCTCGACTGCGGGGTTGACGGGCGCTCTGCCCCGCCGGCTCCCAGAGTTGCCGGAGAACGGCTCACCCTCCTCTGGGCAGGACGGTTGGAGCCTCAAAAAGGCTTGGGCATTGCTTTGCGCGCAATGGCGTTAGCCAAATACCCCGATAGGACTTTGTTAGTCGCAGGTTCTGGAAGTGAACAGGTTCAAATGGAAGCCCTTGCGCAGTCCCTTGGACTGGGTACTCGCGTCCAATTCCTCGGCCGTGTCCCCCATGAAACCATGGAGGCGCTTTTTCAGAGTTGCGACGCGCTTGTATTCACTTCCTTACGCGACAGTTTCGGTTCTGTAGTCCTGGAAGCCATGTCGTACGGCCTGCCGATCATCGCTCTCAACCATCAGGGAATTCGAGCCTTTGTTCCCGATGACGCCGCTCTCAAAGTCTCCGTGAATTCCCCCCAACAAGTCATCCACGACTTGGCGGATGCCTTTGATGTTCTCGGATCCGACCCTGAGTTAAAGCAGTCGATGTCCAAAGCGGCACTTTCCTTCGCCGAAACCCAGACCTGGCGACGTCGCGCTGAGACGATGAACGAACTCTATGCCGAGGCGATGAACGGTGACGCCGGCTGATTTAGTTCGGTAACTGTGTCTGCTACGTTAATGAACTTCAGAACTGTCCAAATAAGCGGATTGATTTACTTACTGAGCGTGTAACTTGTCGATTGGCTGAAGCAGCCGTGTCACAGCACTCGCGCGGATGAGGGCTTCAAAGGGGTGGAAAAGAACCGCAGGTCACCCGACGCAATCAGTCCCGAAGGGACGGGACAATCTAGAGCCCGGCACGGGAGTGCCGGGTAGGATTACACGCAAATCGAGTCCCGAAGGGACGGCTACTCCCGCAGGGACGGCTGAAAATCGGGCCGCGACGCAAACCTCGACAACCTTCAGCGCCCCTCCGGGGAACCCTTCCTGCTTAGCCGAGCACAGGCACGGTAATTTGCTGGCCGACCTGGATTTTGTTCGGGTCTGAGATGTTGCTCGCTGCAGCAATATTCGAATAGTGGTTGGGAGACCCGTAGAACCGGGCGCTTATTTTAGACAGATTGTCCCCGCTCTTCACGCTGTAGCTTTGATTGGGGCCGCCGGTGGTGGAGATTTCGTGGTGAAGGTCAGAGTATTGCGGGTCGACTTGCTTGATGACGTCCCATACTCGATTCGCCACCACTTGTGAAGGCACAGAGCCCTTGAGGTATAGCTTCTCGCCATCCAGGCTCACCGAGTCAAGTGTTGCGCCCAGATCGCTAAAGCCCTGAATCGTCTGGATAACGGGCGAATATTTTTGCTTCAATTGATCAAGATCTGCCATAACGTTTCTCTCCTTCTGTTTAGATCATTGTTTATTTCCGCAAGACCAGTCGATGGAAAATGCTTACGCGGCATGCGAATCCGCGATCTTCTTCATGGCGATCGTCAATGCAGCCGCGCCCAGGCTCTTTATCAACACTGGGTGTTGAGCATACACTGCGCTTACGCGATCGATGATCGAAGGGTCTTGATTTTGCGCATGACGCGTAAGAGCTTCTACATCCGCTGGGCTCACGCTCGCCGCTTGCGCCGGCGTGACCGAACCGGATTGCAGCAGCGACGCCAGCGGCGAATTCGGATAGCTGCCGGCAAATTTGGAGATCACTGCGGGTCCGAGAGCCGCAACCAGGCTGTTCAATACGCCCGCTTGTTGCTGGCTATTCCCATTGGCGAATAGCTGCGCAGCCATTTGCGGAAATGGCGCAGTTTGAGCAGAGCGAAAAGCTTCCGCCAAACCGCCCGCGAGCGTCGAAGACGGTACAGCCTGCGCTACCTGGTCGAAATGCTGTTCTACGGCGGGACTGTTGGCAGGAGTGGCGCCTCCTGCCGAATACTGTTTGAGCAAATCGCCGATTCCTGCGAGAAAACTCATAGGGTCTCCTGGGTTCGATAGAAGGTGGTTTGATTGCAAGAGCGGGGCCGAGTTCGCAAAACTTTTTGGATTGGCCGCAGCAGGCTAAAGATGGCTGGGCCCGTAGAAGAACGCCGCGATACTTGTGAGCCGGACAGTGCGATGAATCTCTCACGAAGGCATCGTCGCTGTCTACGCCGGGAACAATAAAAGGTTCTCTCCGCTAGCCGCTTTGTTGAGGATACGCACTTGAGCCTCCGAGTATGCGTTCGCTAGATCGAAGTTGACGCGCCGTCATCGTTTCGGTGCAATCTAGTCATGCCTTCAAAACCAGCGACCGCGCGCATCGAAGGTACCCAGCCCAGGTAACCACCAGGGGAGCCTATTGGCGTATTCGCTCTGACCTAATAGTTGACACCTGGAGCTGTAACCGCTAGATTACGAACAGTAGGCATGAGAAAAATGTGATGGCTGAGGCGTCAACCGCCCAGACCATCGAATAGCCCTGTATCCCCCCTTGCAGCGGCTTTCCTACACCCGATTTGGCTTCCGTTTTGCAGTCAATGTGACTGAGATGGCGAAGCTGGGTCCACCAGCAGGATTTATTCCCCGATCATCATCCGTTCGAGTCGCTTGCGTTGTTTCCTGTAGAGCGACTAAATATGCACCTTAATCGGTGCGATTCGACGATGTGTTATGCGGTAGGCAGTGCGTCGCGTTGAGTAACCGTAAGTAACACCCAACGGCGTTATCCTCGCGCGCAAGAATCATTGACACTACTGCCTCCTGCCACTAGATTACGGGTTGTAGGTACTGCAAGATCTCAACAGGTTAGGCATTGAACAAAACCCGTTGAACAGCCGTTATTCCCCCAGTGGCGGTCATAAAATTGAATAGGAATTTAGCGGCTCAATAACCCGCTACGGTCCATGTGACTGAGATGGCGAAGCTACGGATGTAGCAGATCACGAATTTGGTTACCTTGGGTACTAACGTAATTTCAAAATGGGTACCGATTAGACCTTGTCGTAACGTGGCGTCTTTCACGGTGCGGATTCTATTGACACTTGGTCGGGTCTATAGGACCATTTGAGAATTAAGTAAGCGGTACGTTGAGGGCAAAGGAAATTCTTGCCCTGCATGATTTAAGAATTGCTTTGCCAAGCGAAAGCTTGAATTCGGGCCTGTAACCCAGATGGCGGAAGCTCGTCCACCCGGGAAATTGAGCCCCTCTCGATTCACAATGTACGGTTCGCATCGTCCCCCCTCGAAGCGAAGTGAGAATTCCATCGGGAATGTCAGCAACTCACTCTTGTCACGGAGATACTCATGTATCGCGATCCAGGGTCAAACGAGTCGAACGGAAACGAATGGTTTGCTTTTCGCGTTCGGCCACGACACGAGAAGCAGGTTTCCCTTGCCCTACGCGAAAAAGGGTTCGTTGAATTCTTGCCCCTTTATAAATCCAAAAGGCAGTGGGCGGACCGAACCAAAGTTGTAGAAATGCCGCTCTTTCCTGGTTACATTTTTTGCTCTACCGTTCGCTCGTCGATCGTGCCCGTCCTGATGACGAGCGGTGTCATCGACGTAGTGCGAGCGGGCACCAACCCATTGCCCGCCGACAAAGCGGAAATTGAGGCGCTGCAACAGACCGTCAGTGTCGATGTTCCGCTCGAAGCCTGGCCCTATACAGAAGTCGGTGAAGCAGGTTCGTTTTCGATTTTGCGCGGCCCCCTTGCAGGCTTGACCGGGATCTTGGTCGAGGTCAGGCGCTCACAGCGCCTCATCCTCTCTGTAAACCTTTTGCGCCGGTCGGTCTTGGTCGAAGTACACCCTGATTGGGTCTCACCGTACGCTCCAGCTGTCGCCGAGCGGTTGATGGCCTAAATGCACGACTGTTAAATACCTGAATATTTTCTGTCTATCCCGTTTCCTGGTTCTCCCGAAGTAACGTACGCGAGTGCCCTCGTACGTCCCCCTTGCCGGCTCTGGTTGGCACCCTATGCTTTTTGACTCGATAGCTGTCTCTAAGCGCTCTTTTCCGAGCATGTCCCCGCCGGAGGTATTTCTTGGCGGATCCCAGCTTCAACCATGGTGAGTGAATATGCATAAGTCTCCAGCGAAACTGATTCTGTTTTCCCTGTGCTTTCAGGGCCTGATCCTGGTCCCGGCGTTGGCCCAAAGCGTGGTCGCAGCCGACGGTCGAGTGGGTACTCCGATGAACGCTCCTTTGCCGATGACCACAGCTGCAAACGCCGCGGCGGTCCCGGCCGCGTCCCCGGCCCCAACCAATGTGACCAGCTACATCCTCGGGCCGGAAGATCAGATCACCGTTCGCGTCTTTGCCGCGGATGACATTCCGGACAAGCCCGTCCAGATCGACAATGATGGTTCCGTGACCCTGCCCATGATCGGGCAGATGCATGCCGCTGGCTTGACCGTCGAGCAGTTCCAGGCCAACCTGGTGACCGCTTACAAGAAGTACTTCAAGGATCCCCAAGTCACCGTCCAGGTGAACGATTTCCGCAGCCAACCAGTGTCGGTCGCCGGCAATGTCACCACGCCGGGCGTCGTCCAGCTGCGCGGTAATCGCAACCTGATGGAAGTGATTGGCCAGGCCGGCGGTCTGCGCGCCGATGCTGGAGACACCGTACTGATCACTCGCAACCTCAACGAAGGCGCTATTCCCGTGGACGGCGCCTTCACCGATCCGACCGGCAAGTACTCCGTCGCCCATATCGATATACGTGCGGTCATGAGCGGCAAAGATCCAAATGGCAACATCATGATCAAACCGCATGACGTCATTACGGTTCCCCGCGCACGCTTAGTCTACGTGTTAGGCAATGTCACCAGGCCGGGCGGCTACGTCATGACAGAAAATGAAACCATGTCGCTCACCCAGGCCATCGCCTTGGCCGGCGGGTGGGACCGTTCTGCAGCCCTCAGCGGGGCAAGGATTCTCCGCGCCGATGGCGGCTCTACACGGGAACAGATTCCCGCAAATGTCAAGAAGATCATGGAGAACAAAGCCCCCGACTTGCAGATGCGGCCCGATGACATCCTCTATATCCCCAACAGTTTGACCAAGCAGGTCAGCGCCCGCGGCGTCGAAGCAGCAATCGGTATCGGTACTGGACTTCTTATCTGGAAATAGAGCACTCCTGAATACACTCACATTCTTGAGAATGGCCCCATGCGAGACCCCCGGCTTGACGGGGGGCCGTACTTTGTCCAAAGCGTATTGCACCGTGTAAGCGATCGGTTTGTGGAACGGTTCAAAATCAGTGTCCATCGCAGCGAAAGCTTTCTCCTGGGTTTCTCCAGGGAAAACCAAACCCTGCGAACCTTCATCCGGCCGCTGTGATTGTGACTCGATCTAGAAAACTGGATCAATCCGAAAGGACTTCAAAAAGATGACTCCGACCCAGCAGATCATTCCTGGACCTCGCATGCCCGAAGGCCGGAACTCCGGACGTTCCACCGCTATTGAGCTGTCGCGGCCCATGGGAAGCAATCGGCCCCAACCTGAAGCAACCGTGAACTACTCTGCCCTGCTTCGCCGCCATCGTGGCGCCATCGCCATGATCCTCGGTGGCTCGCTTCTGCTGAGCGTGCTTTATACCTTGGTCGCGCATAAGGTCTACAAGTCGCAGGTGATTCTGGAAGTCAACCAGATGAACCAGGACTTTATGAATAGCAAAGAGGTCGATCCGACCTCTAGCGCCGCCACCAGCGACGAATACATCGAGACCCAAACCAAGCTCTTGAAGAGCCCGCCCGTCGTCCAACGGACCGCTGTCGTCATGGGGCCCAAGGTTCCCGGCGCCATCGCGGCCAATCAGGGAATCATCGGCACCATCCGCGGATGGGTCGGTGATGCCCCGGCTGCCACTCCTGCGGAAGGTGAAGGTGTGGTGTTCGGTATGCTCGAGGATGCCGCGGTCAAGGTGGATGGAACTTCGGATCTGATCACAGTGACCGTTCTCGGTCCCGAACCGCAGCTGACCGCCGACACCGCCAACACATTGATTGATCAGTTTATTCAACAAGCTCAGGACGCTCGTGGCTATGCCTCAGGCAACACCAATAAATTCCTGACCGCGCAGCTCGCCGACGCCCGCAAGAAACTCCAGGATTCTGAAAACGCTCTGCAGGAATACGCGCGGCAGACCGGTATCGTCATCCCCAACGAGAACCAGGAGAGCGTCGCGGCCGACAAATTGCGGCAAATTCAAACCGATCTGGCCAAAGCCGAAACCGACGAGGCAGAGACCCAGGCGCAGGTCGAGACGTCGAAAAGCTCTCCTACCGAGGCAATGCCCCAGGTCCTGGATGATCCGACCTTGCGCGACAATCGAGCCAGGTTGGCTGACCTCCGCCGCCAGCTTGCCGATTTGAGCGTCACCCTCACCCCGCAAAACTACAAAATCCAACAGTTGAATGCCCAGATCGCTGACCTCGAACAGCAGTCTGCCCAACACCGCACCAACGTCATTCGCCGCCTGGGCGTCCAGGACTCGGAAACAGCCCGCCGCAAGGCGTTGCTGACCAAGGCTTATCAACAGCAGTTGGGCGTGGTCTCCGATCAATCGGTAAAGGAAGTTCGTTACAACATCCTGAAAAAGGAAGTGGATGCCAATCGCGATCTTTACCAATCCATGTTGCAGCGCGTGAAGCAGGCCAGCATCGTCGCCGCTCTGAAGGCGAGCGACGTGCGCGTGGTCAGCCCCGCGACCGCGGCCAAAACAACCTACCGCCCGAGTCTGCCCCTTAACCTCGCGTTGGGCTCTCTCATCGGCCTCGTCTTCGCAGGTTGCTACACTCTGCTGCGCGAGCGCAATGATGCCAGCCTCCGGAGCCCCGGACAAAGCGTCAAGCACCTCAACGTCCCCGAGTTGGCTGTCATCCCGTCGGCGCGCATTGGCAACAGCGAACGCATCCCGCTTACCCTGCGCAATCTCAATGGGGCCAACAGCGCCGCACTCGAGGCCAAGAACGGCTTGTTATCCGCCAGCTCGGCGGCTGTCGACAAGGAGATGGTGCAGTGGTGTCAGGATGAAACCATGATGGCGGATGCCTATCGGTCTGCGATCACTTCGATCCTTCTGAGCCGGGTCAACGGAGTCAGTCCCCGGGTCATTCTGATCACCAGCCCGCGGCCCAAGGCAGGAAAAACTACCACGGTAGCGAATCTCGGCATCAGCCTGGCGGAAATTGGACGCCGCGTCCTCTTGATCGATGGTGACCTTCGCCGCCCTCGGCTGGGTAAGCTGTTCGGCTTGCAGTTCGCCACCGGTTTGAGCGATGCTCTGCTGGCGGAGGGTACTGGATCCGTTAGCCTTGACTCGGTGATCCGGCCCTGCACCGTGCCCGGGTTGTATGTGCTGCCCGGTGGCTCGGAGCCGGCCAACATCTCCAAACTGCTTCATTCCGCTCATCTCGATCGCTTGATTGAGCTCGCCCGGTCAGAGTATGACTTCGTGCTCATCGACTCGCCCCCGATGATGGGCATGGCCGATGCGCGCCTTCTGAGCCGCAACGCCGACGGTGTGATCCTGATCAGCCGTGCCGGCGAGACCAGCCCGGAGCAATTGGGAGAAGCCAAAGAACGCTTGGCCGATGACGGCACCCCGGTCATTGGAACCATCCTGAATGGTTGCGATCTTCGCATTGAAGATCCGTCCTATGTCAACCACTACAACAGCTACGCCGGTGCCGCGCGCAGCTAGTCACTAAACAGTCACTACTACGATCATGAACTGCAACCAAAGTTGGCTTACGATCATCATTGTAAGGAGCCCTGAAACGCGGAGATCCCCCCACCGCACCTCGGCTACCAGACCAACTGTCCGCGACCAGGAACAATGACGCCGACGAAAGCACACCGACATCATCAGGCTTTCGTGACTTAATAGAGCGTCTTCACCACGTTCCTCTTCTATTGCGTTTCTCCCGGGACGGTGGCCGGCCAATGCCGCTGTCGAACTTTCTGCACGACCAGGAGAAAAGCTTTGACTGCTTTCGTATAAGAACGTTTCCCTGGCACTGCCGGGGCGGCGTATGGGGAGAACCGCTCTCATGCATGTCCGCAATTTACGCTTCTACCAGACAATGCAATTCGTTCTGGATCTTCTGGCAGTCTCGCTTGCCTGGAGTTGCACCATCCAGATGCGGGTGCTGCTGAATCCTCTGGCTAGCCAACGAGTCAGTTGGACCTATGCTTCCATTTGGGCACCATCCCTGATGATGATCCTGGTGTTGTGGATCGTCATGGCGTGGCGCCTCGGGTTCTATCGGGTTGAGGGCCGTATCCGGCTCTGGAACAGCATCATCAACGCAGCCGAAGGTGCACTGCTGGCGAGCTGCATCATTGTTATTGTCACTTTCTTCTCCCGCCAGCTCGGTACCGGGGTTTCGCGTTCGTTCTTCATGATTTTCGCGCCTCTCAGCTTCTTCAGCTTGGGTTTGGCGCGGTGCGTCAGCGTAGCCGCAGCCATGGTCGCCGAGCGGCACTGGCCTTCACCCATCCGGGCAGCACTCCTGGGAGATGGTTCCCATGCCGGCCGCCTGGTCGCCCTTATGAACACAGCCAATGTGGCGAATGTAATCAAGGGCCTGATTGTCCCCGAAGGCCACACCGCGGAAGGCTTGTCCCTGCCGATGCCCATTCTGGGATCGACGGCACAGCTCGCCGAAGTCATCAATCGCGAACACCTCAACCGCATCATTCTGCTCAACGGCTCCATTTCACGCGACGAGTTGGACGAATGTAACAAAGTGTTCAAGCGCATGGGCGTCATCGTCAATTGCACCGTGGACGTTGCCCCCGAACCTGGACGAATCAATGTGGTGAACCAATACGGTTTGCCGCTGGTCGAACTACGGCCGCTGTCTTTTACCAAGGGACAGGAGTTCGTTAAGAGAGCCTTTGACATCGCTGCCTCCGTCATCGCTCTCATTCTTCTCGCCCCCACTTTGCTGGCGATCGCGGCGGTGGTCAAGCTCACCTCGGTGGGCCCGGTTCTTTATAAGGCACCGCGCGTAGGGCGCGGCGGCCGTCACTTCATGTTCCTGAAGTTTCGCTCCATGTACACCAACATGGATCGCAGTCATGTGGCCCACGCGAACGAGAAGAAGGGTCACATCTTCAAAATGAAAGAAGATCCACGCGTCACCCCGATTGGGCGATTCATTCGCCGCTACAGCCTGGATGAGTTGCCGCAACTCATCAACGTGCTGCGTGGAGAGATGAGCTTAGTCGGTCCCAGGCCGTTGCCGGCAGGTGACATGGGGCCGGACGGAATGAGCCGCGAATTCGCAGATTGGTCCGAGGGCCGGGCTGCCGTCTATCCAGGCATCACCGGACTCTGGCAGGTGAATGGCCGCAGTGAGCTCCCCTTTGAAGAAATGGTGCGGCTCGACCTCCAGTACATTCGTGAGTGGTCGCTGCTGCTCGACATCAAAATCATTCTGGCGACGCCCGGCTTGGTGGTCAAAGGCGTAGGAGCTTACTGAGAACATCGCGGCTTTGTGTACGGGCTTTAGCCCGTACACAAAGCCACCCGGATCCTCAGGCCTGAAGAGAGTGTGTGAGAACCAGGATTTACGAATCAAGTCCCGCAGGGACGGCTGACCTTAGCCCAGGACGATAGTCCTGGGTACGCCTTGCACCCCGACGACGCTTTTTGCTGAACAATAGCCATCCATGGCCGATAGTTAGAGCATTCGACGGATCTTTCCGCTCCTGCTAAGAAACACACTCCGCAGGGACGGCTAAAACGCCTCATTGCATTTGTGCCTTTCTTTACTGCAAGCCCTTTTATCTGAGTTTCCTATGCCCACTATCCAATCGGAACCTGTGACTGAATTGCATTCCATCGAGCTGCGCCCATTGCCGGCACAGCCGTTAGTCTCGATTCTGGTCTCCAATTACAATTACGGCCGCTTCATCGGGGACACCATCAAGAGTGCCCTGGACCAAACCTATTCCAATCTTGAACTCATCGTCTGCGACGACGGGTCGACCGATGATTCGGTCCAGATTATCGAGGAGTTTGCGCGCCAGGATGCGCGCCTGCACTTTATCCGTAAGGAGAATGGGGGCCAGGCATCGGGCTTCAATGCAGCTTTCGCCGCCAGCCGGGGCGAAATCATTGCTCTGCTTGACTCAGACGACCTTTTTCTGCCCCGCAAGGTGGAGCGGGTCGTGGCCGATTTTCAAGCCCACCCCGACTGTGGTCTCGGCCTGCAACGCGTGATCCGTATGAGCGCCGACCTTCGCCGTCAGGGAGTGTGGCCGATGTCTGACTCCTTGCCTCACGGATGGTACGGCACCCGCCTTCTGAGCGATGGCGGCATTTTGCCCTACACCCCTCCGACCTCGGGATTGAGCCTCCGTCGCGATGTGGCCGAGCGCCTCTTCCCTTTGTCACTCGAACATTTGCTGGTAAGCTGTCCTGATCAACTCATTGTTCGCCTGGCTCCCTTCCTCACCAACGTGACCAGGGACCTGGAAGCCCTCTCGGCTTACCGCTTGCACGGCAACAACAATTACGGGCCGGACCGGGTGACGGCCGAGTCGTTCAATCGTGAGCTGACGTACGCACAAGCTTTGTGGTCCGGGCAAAAGCGCTTTCTCGCAACCATCGATACCAGACTGGCGGAAGAGTTTCAGCCGCTGACCCGCCACGGGTACATCGCTTACATTACTTATCTTCACGCGCGTCTTTCCAAGTCCCCGGACGTGCGTCGCCATTACGAGCGATTCATGGCGGCTCTTACCCCGGAGTCCAGGTTTGTGTGGTTTTGGAAATTGTCGATCTATCTGCCTCGACCGGTTTTCGACTTTTGCGTCAACCTGTTGATCCGGCAAAGCTGGCTCAAACAGTTGATCTCTCGTTTCAAAGGTTTGTCCTGACTGTATCCTTGCCACTTCACCCCATCTGTCATCTTTCGCAGCGCTCCCCCCGCGCCGCCACAGCATCCAGAACGGAGCAACTACGCATGAGTACTCATCCTCTTGTCAGCATCGGACTCTTTCTTTACAACGGGGACCGTTTCCTTGCTGCCGCCATCGAGTCCATCCTGAACCAGACATTTCAGGATTTCGAACTCATCATCTCCGACAATTGCTCCACCGATCGTAGCGAGGAGATTTGCCGGAAATATGCCGCGCAGGATGATCGCGTTCGCTATTACCGTGCCGACCGCAACATGGGCGCAGGGTGGAACCTGAGAAATGTTTATTTCAAGGCCACGGGCAAATACTTCAAATGGGCCGCCCACGACGACATGATTCAGCCGGACTTCCTCCGCTTGTGTGTCGATGCTTTGGAAGCCGACGACTCGCTGGTGGTTGCCCACACGCTGACCCGGGTCATCGACGAACATGGACAGTTTGTCCAGAACTACGAATGGCCGCTCAGGACGGAATCTCCGGACCCTGTCGTCCGCTTCAAAGATCTGTTGCTCAACGATCACATGTGCTACCAGATATTTGGTGTGATGCGCCTCAGCGCTCTGCAGGCGCTTCCTCCACAAGGCAGCTATGTCAATAGTGACGGAGTTCTGCTCGCACAGATGGGCTTGATCGGGCGCTTCCATGAAACACCAGAGTTCCTGTTCATCAGCACCCGCCATAGCAAGCAATCGTCTCAGGTCAAGCCGGTTCGTCTCAAAGCTCCACGCTTGCGCCTGACCAACCGTCACGGCACTTTGCCCGGCCCGGAGTGGTGGGACCCGAACAAGACCACCAGCATCACGTTTCCGGAATGGCGCATGTTCCGCGAATACTTCCAAAGCATCCGCCACGCCCCCGTGACCGCCGGCCAGCGCCTGCACTGCTACCTCTTGCTGCTGCCCTGGCTCGTCAGGCATTTCCGCCGTATGGGTAAAGACTTGTTGATCGCGGCTGATCAGGTTCTCTTCAGGCTGCAGGTGCCGCGCGCGAAGGTTTCTATGGAGAGCGCAACATCGCTCGATGCTGCCTCGTAACGAAATGTCCCCCCAAATCACAAATAACGGAGGTGAGGTTCTATGAAGGTTGCAATTCTCGCAGGGGGGCTAGGCTCGCGTCTCGCAGAAGAGACAGAACTTAAGCCGAAACCGATGGTCGAAATTGGCGGCAAGCCAATTCTCTGGCACATCATGATGCACTACGCCCACTACGGCTTGGACCAGTTCGCGATCGCGCTCGGTTACAAGGGCGAAGTGATCAAGAAGTACATGCTCGACTATTGCTCGCTGAACCGGGATCTGAGTGTCTCGCTCAAGACCGGCAAGGTCAAAATGAACGGCGGCGTCGTTCCCGACTGGAACGTAGACCTCGTCGACACCGGCATGAAGACTCAGACCGGCGGACGTATCAAACGGCTCGCCCCTTACCTGGGCAACGAAACCTTCATGCTCACCTGGGGTGATGGCGTATCCGACATCAACCTGAACGACTTGCTCGCGTTTCACCGCTCCCATGGCAAACTGGCCACGCTGACGGCAGTCCGTCCGACAGCCCGCTTTGGCCACCTGGAGATGGATGGCAATCAGATCACCGAATTCTCTGAGAAGCCGCAGACCAAGGAAGGTTGGATCAACGGAGCATTCTTTGTGCTTGAGCCGGAGATCTTCGACTTCATCGACGGTGACAATACCCACTTCGAGAAGGAGCCACTTGAGCGCCTGGCAGCCGAAGGCCAACTAATGGCGTATCGACACACCGGCTTCTGGCAGTGTATGGATACTATTCGCGAGAAGAAGATCCTGGAGACGTATTGGGAATCCGGCAACGCACCATGGCAAACTTGGGAGGAATCGAATGCGAGTATTAGTAACGGGGCACGCGGGGTACATCGGAACGGTTTTAGTGCCAATGCTCTTGCAGGCAGGGCATGAAGTAGTTGGGCTCGATACCGATCTTTTCGAGCGCAGCACTTTCAGTGACGGGATCGCACAGATCCCTGAGGTCCGCAAAGACATTCGCGATGCGACCCTGCAGGATGTGAAGGGCTTCGATGCCATTCTTCATCTTGCTGGGCTTTCGAACGATCCCCTGGGCGACCTGAATCCGGGTCTGACCTTCGAGATCAACCATGAGGCATCGGTCAAGCTGGCCAAGTTGGCCAAGCAGGCCGGCGTGCAGAGATTCATCTTCTCTTCTTCCTGCAGCAACTACGGCGCCGGTGGCGACGACCTGCTGGATGAGCACTCTGCCTTTAACCCCGTGACCCCCTACGGTACTTCCAAGGTCATGGTGGAGCAGGACGTTGCCAAGCTGGCGGATAACAACTTCAGCCCCACGTTCCTCCGCAATGCGACCGCCTTCGGTGTTTCGCCCCGGTTGCGCTTTGACCTGGTGCTGAACAACCTCGTGGCCTGGGCTTATGCTACTGGCCGGGTGTACATCAAGAGCGACGGAACTCCCTGGAGACCCATCGTCCACATCGCCGACATCTCGCGGGCCTTTATTGCCGCGATGCATGCGCCGATCGACCTGGTGCACAACGAAGCCTTCAACGTCGGGCGCAACGAAGACAACTATCGTATTTATGAGCTGGCCGACATCGTCAAGGAGACGGTGCCGAACACAGTGATTGAGTACGCGGCCGACGCCGGACCCGACAAACGCTGCTACCGCGTGGATTGCAGCAAGATCCGCAAGGTGCTGCCTGAGTTCCAGCCCGTCTGGGATGCTCGCAAGGGCGCCGTCGAACTGCACGAAATCTATAAAAAGATTGGTCTCGTTCTCGAGGACTTCGAGGGACCGCGCTTCAAACGCATCGCCCACATTCGGAAGTTGATCGAGGAAGGTATTCTCGATTCATCTCTCCGTTGGACCAACCAGGAAGCGACGGCCCCCGTTGTCGCAGGAGCCGCTACTGTATGACCGAAGCAACGTTTCATTGCCGCGCATGCAACTCCACGAAGTGCATTCCGATTCTTTCCTTCGGAACCACTCCGCTTGCCGATGCATTGCTCTCAGCCGATCAGCTAGGGTCGCCGGAAGTCACGGCGCCCCTGGACCTGGTCTTCTGCCCCGAGTGCTCTCTGGTGCAGATCACCGAAACCGTTCCGCCGGAAATCCTCTTTTGCCGCAATTATCCTTACTTTTCTTCCGTCTCAAAGAGTCTGCTGGAACATTTCGCCAAAAGTGCTGAAGCGGTCATCGCCGCCCGCAACCTCGATTCCCATAGCCTGGTCATCGAAGCTGCGTCCAACGACGGTTACATGTTGCGCAATTTCGTCAACCACGGAATTCCGGTCTTAGGCATCGATCCCGCCGAAGAGCAGGTGCGCACCGCCAACGAGCGGGGCGTCAACAGCATCAATACTTTCTTTACCAAGGAACTGGCGCAAAACCTGGCTGCCGAGGGCAAGAAAGCCGATGTCTTCCTGGCCAACAATGTGCTCGCGCACGTGGCTGACCTGAACGGCTTCGTCGACGGTATTGCCGCCTTGCTGAAGCCCAACGGGGTCGCCGTCATCGAGGCGCCGTACATTGTCGACCTGATCCAGAAGTGTGAGTTCGATACCATCTATCACCAGCACCTCTGCTACTTTTCGGTGACAGCGCTGGCGCGGCTTTTCCGCGATCATGGTCTGTACCTCAACGACGTGGAGCGCACCAAGATCCACGGCGGATCCCTCCGGCTGTTTGTTGAGCCGGTAGAAACTCCGACCGCGCGCTTGAAGGCGTTGCTCGCCGATGAAAAGAACGCGGGCGTCTCGACCATCGAGTACTACCGCGGCTTTGCCAACCGGGTGCACGCAGTGCGTGACGATCTCACGGCGTTGTTGAAGGACCTCAAGGGTAAAGGGAAATCGATCGCCGGCTATGCCGCGGCGGCGAAGGCCACCACCCTGCTCGCCTTCTGCAACATCGATCGGGAGCTGCTCGACTATGTCGTCGACCTGAACGAATTCAAGCAGGGCCGGTTCATGCCCGGAAATCACCTGCCGATTCTTTCCCCGAACAAGTTGCTGGAAAGCAAACCGGATTATGTCCTGGTGCTGGCTTGGAACTTTGCCGGCGAAATCATGGAGCAACAACACGCCTACAAGGCTCGCGGCGGAAAGTTCATTATTCCGATCCCGACCCCTGCAGTCGTCTAAAGGAGATTGACTGAATGAACAGCATCTACATAGATTCCAAATTCAATGACGAGAAGCGCCGTCAGTATTTGTATGATGGCCAGCTTTTCGTCTACTCCCCACGGCCCAGCTCGCTCGCCTTTACCAATTGGGCCGCACAAATGATCAAGGACGCCTTCGGCAAGGAAGATCCAACGACGGCACAGTTCGACATGCCGGTGGAAGAGTTTGTCCGCATTTTCGCCCCGCTCAAGCCGGCCTTCATCCACCACCCGGAGACCAAGCGCCTGATCCAGGCCATGCTGACGGACTTCGGCTGCGACATGGAGACCACCTATCTCGATGTGCCGCGCCTGCGCGCCGTCACCTCGGATGCCTACCTCACGTCAGGTGTGGGCTATGCCCATCACCTTCATCGTGACACCTGGTACTCCGCGCCGATGTGCCAGCTGAACTGGTGGCTGCCCATCTTCGAGATGTCTTCCGAGAGCTCCATGGCCTTTCATCCCAAGTATTGGAATGAGGCGGTCAAGAACGGCTCCAGCAAGTTCAATTACTATGCCTGGAACAGCACCGGCCGCGCCGATGCCGCCAAGCACATCAAGTCCGACACCCGCGAACAGCCCAAGCCCGAGCAGCCCATGGAACTGGATCCCCAGGTCCGGTTGATCACGGAACCCGGTGGAGCTCAAGTCTTTTCCGCCGCCAACATGCACTCGACTGTCCCCAACACCTCTGGCAGGACCCGGTTCAGTATCGATTTCCGGACCGTCAGCCTGGTCGACGTGAAGGCGAAGAACGGCGCTCCCAACCTGGACTCGCACCCCATTGGCACCTCGCTCCGCGACTTCATGAAGGGAACCGATCTGAGCCCCATGCCCGAGGATATCGCCGCGGCGTATGACAGCCCCGACGCTGCCGATGGCGTCAAGGTTTACCGGCCCGAGGTAGTAGGCGCCCGGTAACCAGTTCCATCCAAATGAGCGTCAACTTTCCTCAAGTCACCGGTCTGACGCTTCGTAATAGGGCCCGGCTTTCGTCTGCCTCGTGTCCGGGCACGACGTGAGTCGGGCCGTTAAGGCTCAATAGAATCTATGCTTTAGCTCCTGTGTCTTGCATGCGGGGGCGCGCTTTCAAAGGGTCTGCGAGAACCTCATTTTTCCGTCCTGGGTACCCTTTTCTCTCTTTTCTCTCTTTTCGCGCATCTTTTTTGTGCCAAGGAAGTGGGCCCTCATCGTGAACGGCCACCAGAGCCTAAGCGAGCACCAGCTGTTGTGAACATTTGAGTGAGAGATCTGCCGCGTCCGCACTACGTCGTTATCTCGAACAGTCGGTACACTTTTGCACCAGCCCACTCCACGGAGTGAGAGCGCTGGGATATGCCTTCAAAACCTTAGCTAGTGACGAAATCTTCTGAACGGGGACCAAGAAATGCCTGAGATCAAGACCTGCCCAAATTGCCTTAAGGGCGACATGACCGTTTTCTACCAGGTTCCGCGGGTGCCGGTGCACAGCGTATTGCTGATGCCGACGCGTGACGTTGCGGTGAACTTTCCCAAGGGTGACATTGCTCTCGGCCATTGCTCCCACTGCGGCTTTATTGCCAACACCGTCTTCGATCCGACGGTGCACAACTACTCCGCGCAGTACGAGGAGACGCAGGGCTTTTCTGGGACTTTCCAGGCCTTTCATCGCCGCCTGGCCGCCGAGATGATCGACAAGTACGACCTCCACGGCAAGAAAATGATCGAGATCGGCTGCGGCAAGGGGGAATTTCTCTCTCTCCTGTGCGAAATGGGCAACAACAGCGGCGTGGGTTTCGATCCCGCCTTCGTCAGCGAACGCAATCCTTCCGCCGGCGACGCCAAGGTCGAATTCGTTGCCGACTTCTACGGGGAAAAGTATGCCCACGTGCAGGGCGACTTCGTCTGCTGCAAAATGACTCTCGAGCACATACCCGACACGGCCAATTTTGTTCGCACCGTGCGGCGCTCGGTCGGTGACCGTTATGACACCGTCGTCTTTTTCCAGGTCCCTGACATGACCCGCGTGTTGAAAGATCTGGCTTTCTGGGATATCTACTACGAACACTGTTCCTATTTCAGCGCCGACTCGCTCTCCTTGCTCTTCCAGGAGCAGGGATTCGACGTACTCGATGTTTGGACCGATTACAACAACCAATACCTGATGATTACGGCCAAGCCGTCGCGCACCCCGGCTTCTTCGGTAGCCAGGCCGGATCCCGACGCGATGAACAAAGACATCCAATATTTCACCGAGCACCAGGCTGTCAGAATGGCGTCCTGGAGAAGCAAGTTGGAGGAAACCAAAAACAGCGGCAAGAAAGCCGTGGTATGGGGCTCCGGATCCAAGGGTGTGGCCTTTCTGACCGCGCTCAACCTGCACACACCCGACTGCGAAATTGAGTTCGTAGTCGACATCAATCCATTTCGCGAAGGCAAGTACATGGCTGGCACCGGACAGGAAATTGTTTCGCCGGCCTTTCTCAAGCGGTACAAACCTGATTTGGCCATTGCCATGAACCCGATCTATCAACCCGAGATCAAAGCGGATCTAGAAAAAATGGGCCTGTCTACTGAGGTTGTCTCCGTTTGATTACAAATCCAGCCTTGCCAATACGCAGAGGCTTTTAAAGGCAATCTATGTATGATTTCGCAATAATTGGTGGAGGAATCGTCGGTCTCGCCACGGGCGCAGCCCTGGGCCGTCGCTATCCTTTTGCACGCATCCTGCTGGTTGAAAAAGAAGTTGGTTTTGCTCAGCACCAGACCGGCCGCAATAGCGGCGTTATCCATTCAGGCATCTACTACAAACCCGGTAGCCTCAAGGCGGAGTTGGCACAAACCGGGAACCAATCCCTGCGTGCCTTTTGCTATGAGTACGGCGTGCCGTTCGATGTTTGCGGCAAGCTGATCGTCGCCACCAGTCCGGAAGAAATTCCTCAGCTCGATAAAATCTTCGATCGTGCTGCGGAGAACGGAGTCCCGGCAACCCGGCTCCGTCCGGAAGAAGTCAAAGAAATAGAACCGCATGTCTCCTGCATCGCGGCGATTCGCGTGCCCACCACGGGCATTGTCGATTATCGCCAGGTCTGCCACGCCCTGGTGCACGAAATACAGCAGCAGGGAGGAGAACTCAAGGTCGGCACCGAAGTGCTCCACATCGTGCCTACTCCGCTCGGCCATCTGCTTGAGACTTCTTGGGGCTCGGTGGAAACACGCTTCCTCATCAACTGCGCCGGCTTGCACAGCGATCGCGTGGCGAAGCTGGGAGGCATGGAACCGAAGGCCATGATCGTGCCCTTCCGTGGGGAGTACTTCGAACTCAAGCCCGAGCGCCGGCACCTGGTGCGTCATCTCATCTACCCCGTTCCCAATCCGGCCTTTCCTTTCCTGGGCGTGCACTTCACGCGCATGATGGACGGCAGCATTCACGCCGGCCCCAACGCGGTGCTGAGCATGAAGCGCGAAGGCTATAACAAAACCGACTTCAGTTGGCGTGATCTTTCTGAAGTTTTGACTTATCCCGGTTTCTGGAAGCTCTCGTCAAAGTACTATCGTGAGGGCGGCCAGGAGATGTACCGGTCCTTGAGCAAGGCTGCCTTCACCCGCAGTCTGCAGCGCCTGGTCCCAGAAGTCCAGGCGGACGACCTCATCCCCAGCAAGAGCGGCGTGCGGGCGCAGGCTTTGTTGCGCGATGGAAGTCTGGTCGACGATTTCCTGCTCCTCGAGGGCAAAAACTCTCTCCACGTCTGCAATGCCCCTTCCCCGGCAGCCACCGCGTCGCTCGAAATCGCCAAGAGGATCGTGAGCAAGGTACCCCGTCCCGGCCGCCTTTCGCTGGTCAAGATGGCATAACTGGCTCGCGAAAAAACTCCATGTCGGGGCCAACGGAAGTTAGGTGCGGGCCGGTAGGTACGGGCTTCAGAGGGTGCGGGAGAACGGCCAACACAGAAATTGAGTCCCGGAGGGACGGCTGAACTTAGCCCAGGACGTAGTCCTGGGCGGGCTTGCACCGTTGAAGAGTCCCGTAGGGACGGCTGGAAATAGGCCGCGATTCAATCCTGGACAACTTCAGCCCGTCCCTGCGGGACTAACGCGTTCCTTCCTTTATGGAACTGCGTGCCGATGATTTCCGGATCCTGCATTTTTTGCCGGACCCCTGGTTTCCATTACGCTCATCTCTCCAGTTTCAACTCCAACGGGCGATAGGAAGGGTATGCCCGGTTTCTCCATGCTTATCGAACAAACAACATGTGAGACATCGGCCACCCCTAGCCATAGCCAGGTGCAAGGTCTCGCTCGAGGAACCTCTCCCTTGCACATCGCCATTTACGATTACAAGATTACGCGCAATAATCCCGCCGGCAGCTGTCATTTGGCAATGCTTCGCGCCCTTGCCGGGGAGCACAACTTTACCGTCTTCGCCGTAGAGTTCGAAAATCCCTGCCCGGAAAAAATCCGGTTTGTCCGCGTGCCTTCGCCCACGCGCCCCTTGGCACTCCTCTTTATCGTGTATCAATTCATGGCGCCGCTCTGCTATTTGCTCTACCGCTTGCGCGGTGGCGCAAAGCCCGATCTGGTCCAGTCGCTCGAGAGCAATCTCGCCTTCAGCAACATCCTGTACTCTCACTTTTGCCATCGCGGGTACCTCAAGCATCATTGGAGTAAGTCGGGCGCCAAGGGCCTGCGGGGCTGCTTCCGCCGGATCGATCACCAGCTTCACGCGTGGATGGAAAACTTCACCTATCCACGAGCCAATCAGGTCGTCGTGCCCTCCCAAGGCCTGGCGCGGGAGCTGCGGACTGAGTTCCCGTATATCCAGGACAAGCTGACGGTCCTGCCCAATCCCATTAATCTGGCACGGTTACAAAAGCCAGGCGAGTTCGATCGCCAGGCTTTTCGTCACAGCCTTGGTATGGACGACCAGGATCTGGTGGGCCTGTTTGTCGCTCTGGGACAGTTCGAGCGCAAGGGATTGCCTCTTGTCATGCAGGCGCTCGCCACCGCCGGCATGGAGCCGGTCAAACTGATCGTCGTGGGCGGAGAAGCCGACCTGATCGCGCGCTATCGCGAGCAGGCTGAGAAACTTAGCCTCGGAAACCGGGTTAAATTCGTTGGCATGCAGTCCGATGTCCGGCCTTACTTCTGGAGCTCTGACGTGTTCGTGTTTCCGTCGCTGTACGAAACGTTTTCTTTGGTTACCTACGAGGCGGCGGCGGCCGGACTTCCCATTGTCGTGTCCCAACTCCATGGTGTAGAAGATTTGCTGGTGGACGGAGACAACGGGTTCCTGATTGAGACCACTGTTGCCGGTGTCAGAGACGGCTTGCAGCGCATTCTTAGCCAAACCCCGGCCGATCGGTACCTCATGGGGCAACGAGCCCGCCAGGCCGCCTCCGCGTGCTCTGAAGACCATTTCGTAGACGCCTGGCGCGCCTTTTATCTACACCTGACCCATCAGAGGAATTGAATGTAAGAGAAATCATGGTAGACGATGTACCAGGTGTCAGTTAGGGCATGACAGCGCAGCCCGCCGCGAGGCGGCTCACTCATTGCCGCTCTATCAGGGGTGCCGTCGATTTGCCTGTGCCCTGAGGTTCGAAACAGATGGCCAAGCACACCGTCTGTGGTGAGCAAACGGGTTGATCCGAATGAAGATTCCCTCCCTGTACAACTCGTACCACACCCCCGCGATCGAGGACCAGGTCTTTGCTCACAAGATCGATCCCCTGTGTTGCCTTGGACACCAGGTACTTTTGTACCAGGGCTTTCCCGCTGTACACACACTGCTACTGGGTGCCGCAGAATGATCGGCGTAGCAGTGGAAGCGGCAGAGACCGGACTAACCCCAGGCCAAGGACTGAATAGGCTCGTCCCCATCGCACTGAACAGTCTTCGTCGCAAGCCCTCTGTCTCCGTACTGATCACCTGCTTCAACTATGGAGCCTACGTTGGCAGGGCAATCGACAGCGCGCTCCAGCAGACCTACGCACCAGCGGAGATCATCGTCAGTGACGATGGTTCCCAAGACAACTCCTGTGAGGTAGTGGAGTCTTACATCAAGCGCGGACTTGGCATCAGGCTGCTGCGCAATCCCCACGGTGGCATGGCGGCTAACCTCAACGCCGCCTATCGCAGCTGTTCGGGAGATGTGATCTGCCTGCTCGATGCTGACGACACATTCCTGGCCGGCAAAATCGAAGCCGTCGTGAACGCATTTCAGACCCATCCGCGGGCCGGCTTTGCCATCCATCGCGCCAGCATGGTGGACAACCAGGGGCGGCCACGTGGCATCTATCCCCTGCTGAGTGATCTTCCTTCTGGAGATTGCACGGAGGCAACTTATAACAACTGCGGTATCTTGATGGGCCTGCCGCCCACAACTAATCTCGCGCTCCGCCGCGAAGTCGCAAATCGTATCTTTCCCATTCCAGTGGAATACACTGGCTATGCAGAGCAGATGATTCACCGGCTGGCTCCTCTGATGACTGAACTGTGTGCCGTTGGCTCGCCATTAGCGCATTGGCGATTCCACGGCCGGAACGACCAGAATTCCGCCCACATCACACCGCGCCGCCTGGAGCGGGAGCTGAAGATTATGGACTCGCTCTGGCTGGAACAGAAGCACTACCTGGAGACCGTAGACGCATCGCTCGCGCGGTCCTTCCCCCCTATCGACCGCAATCCGCTTTACCTCAAGATGTGCTACATCCGGCACCGGATGAATAACGATCCAGCCATGCGGCAAGCCTACAAAGATCTGTGCCGCTACGGTCTCCGGGAGAATTCGAAGCTCGATCGGTTCTGGCAATACTCCAATCGTCTTCCCCGGCCACTCTTCCAGCGAGCCGTCGATCTGCTGCTTACCCAGAGCGTCTGGAAGCAGATGATCACCCGCGCCGTCGGCGGCAAACAAACCGATCCGTCCAGATGAACATTCTCTCCGTGCACAATTCTTACCAGACGCCCGGCGGCGAGGACCAAGTCTTTGCCCAGGAAGCCGATCTGCTGCGCGCGCATGGACACAACGTGCTTCTGTACCACACCAGCAACGAGCAGGTGAAGGGTAAGAATCCACTGGTCTTGCTCGGCAATACCATCTGGAACAAGCAAACTCATGGCGAGCTAAGTGACTTGATGCAGCGGGAAAGGCCGGACATCGTCCACGTCCACAATACCTTCCCGGTCATCTCTCCATCCGTGTACTACGCTGCCAATGAAGCCGGGATCCCAGTTGTACAAACCCTGCACAATTTCCGCATGCTTTGTCCCGCCGGTACCTTGTTCCGCGACGGACATGTCTGCGAAGACTGCGTAGGCAAGCGCATCCCCTGGCCCGGGCCGCTCCATGGTTGCTACCGCAACAGCAGGCTCGCGACCGCTGCCGGAGCCGCGATGCTCGCCACCCATAACTATAAGCAAACTTGGAGCAAGGCCGTCTCGGCTTATATCGCGCTCACCAGGTTTGCTCGCGACAAATTTATCCAGGCCGGCTTTCCGGCTGAGAAAATTCTGATAAAACCGAATTACCTGCCCGCCGATCCAGGCATCGGCGAGGGCAGCGGAAACTATGCGCTTTTCGTGGGTCGATTAACCCCGGAAAAAGGCATCGCCGCTCTGCTGGAAGCATGGCGGGAAATTGGCAACGCGCTCCCTCTGCAAATCGCCGGCGATGGCCCGCTAGCGCCAGAAGTCGAGAAGGCCGCCCGCGAGATGCACGGTGTGACCTGGTTGAAGTGGCTGCCGCGCGCCGAAATCTTGCAAAGGATGAAAGATGCGTCGGTGCTTATATTGCCGTCGACGTGGTATGAAGGCTTTCCCATGATCATCGCCGAAGCCTTCGCCGTCGGCCTGCCCGTGATCGCAAGTGACCTGGGAAGCATGTCCACGATCGTCGATCACCAGCGTACAGGGCTCCACTTTGAGGCTGGAAACGCGACCAGCCTGGTGGAAGCCGTGCGCTGGTTCCGCGCGCACCCCAATGAAACTGCTCGGATGCGCCAGCAGGTTCGTTTGGAGTATGAGGTGAAATACACAGCGGAGACGAACTACGTCCAGATGATGAACATCTATGATCAGGTCCTCGACCTGAGTGCCGAAAAAAGGGTTGTCATCCCGCCCGTCTCGGTCTACCGTGGGACCGCAGTCTCTTGATCGCATTCTCCTCCGCAGTGCTACTCACGTCTTTCGTCGCTGGGCTGCTCGGCGCTCTCACCGGACTCGGCGGCGGCGTAGTGATCGTGCCCGCTCTCGCTCTCCTCTTCCATGTTGACCTTCGCTACGCGATTGGCGCTTCACTCATCTCCGTGATCGCCACTTCTTCGGGCGCCGCTGTCGCCTACGTCCGGGAAGGTTTCTCCAATGTGCGGATCGGAATGTTTCTCGAGGTAGCTACTACCCTGGGCGCGATCGGGGGCGCCTATCTCGCAGCTCACGTCTCCACTCCCGCTATCGGCATTATCTTTGGCGTCACCCTCCTTTACTCGGCCTGGAGTTCCTTCCACGAGATACCCAACGAGACCCCTCATCCGCCCAATGCGCTCGCGGAGAGACTGAAGCTGAGTGGAGACTACCCGGCAAATAACGGCCGCGTGTCCTACGTCGCGGAAAATGTTCCCGCCGGTTTCGGCATCATGTTCATCGCCGGAATTCTCTCTGGCCTGCTTGGCATCGGTTCCGGGGCAGTCAAGGTCCTGGCTATGGACCACGCCATGAAGCTTCCCTTCAAAGTGTCCACTACAACCAGCAATTTCATGATCGGCGTAACCGCTGCCGCCAGCGCCGGTATTTATCTTGGCCGAGGCTATGTCGCGCCCGGGCTAGCGGCGCCAGTGATGTTGGGAGTCTTGGCGGGCTCGCTGCTCGGCGCGCGCCTGTTGGCCAGGATTCGCGTGCCCGTCCTCAGGGTGGTCTTCGCGGTGGTCATTGTCGCGCTGGGCGTCGAAATGATCTACAGCGGAGTCACGGGAAGGTTGTGATCGATGGCTTCCGAAGCTGATCTGAAGATGGAAATGGCCGTTAGCCGGATGTTGCTGGCAGGTGTCAGCCTAGCCGCGTGCGTGGTCCTCGCCGGTTGGATCCTCTACCTGTGGCAGGCGCATGGAGTGATGCCGGATTACCATCATTTTCACGGAGTTCCCAGTCCCGCCGACCGGTTGGCGCCGGTCCTTGAAGGTATTCGTCACTTCGACAGTCGCAGCATCATCCGGCTGGGTATCCTGCTTCTGGTCGCAACCCCGATCATGCGTGTTGTTTTTTGCGTCTACAGTTTTGCGGCCCAGAAGGACAAGGTCTATGTCCTGATCAGCACCATTGTTCTCTCCGTGCTGCTCTACGGCTTCTTTCGGCGCTGAGCTCGTAACTGTCTAAGATACATTTGCCTCTGAGCAAACAATGATACCCGCTTCCCTGGACGGGTGTCCCATGTTCACTCCACCCGCCCCGGCTTGCCGTGGGGCATACATGGGCCGAAAACGACGCGGCGCACCCCCTTCGAACGCTTCTGTTCTGCGGGCAACAATGCTCTTGGTGCGAGCAAGAATCCTCGCGCTTCAGCACCGCGAGAGTGCGATGCGCATGGACAGGCTCTTGATGTTGAGCCCATGAGTATAGGTCTTGACCATCGACCTGCGCACAAATGGCAGGCGCATGGCGCGAAAACCGCGCGCAGGGTTCGCATAGAACGCTGTCGCCGCCCGCGACGAAAACCGCAGAGTCTGGCGATAGTCGCTAAGACAGCCGGCAAAGGCCTCGATCGCAGCGCCTTCGCCCCGCGCTTCGCAGAGGATCGCGCGAGCGGCCGCCTGGCCGCTGAGCAACGCGCCGTATATTCCTTCGCCCGTAAGGGGATCCACAAACCCACCCGCGTCTCCCACCAGCAGAACACGATCCCGCAAGTCCGCCCGAACATATTCGGTCTCGCAGCCGCCTGCTCCAATCCCCAAATACTGCCCGACTACCTGGTCCAGCGTTTCTGTCTTCACACGCTGGGAGATGTAGCTCAGTAGCCGGTTCCGCGTCAGCCCGGTGGCAGAGGATGGAGCATACACTCCCACATTGAGGTGATCTCCCTTGGGAAAAATCCATGCGTACCCGTCGGGAACAGCTTCAAAATCAAACGTTAAGTTGACCTCTCCTCGTGGCATCGCGGTCTTGACTTCAAGGGCAAAGCCCTGAGAAAACCAGGATCCCGCCGCGCATAGGCGGCGTACCTGGCCACTGGCCCCATCGGCGCCAATCAGAAATCGGGCTCGATAGGTTTCGCCGTTCGTGATCACCTGCACTGCATCCTTCGCATGCGCAATCTGTTGCAGGGCGCCAATCCGGCGGAAGGTGGCGCCCGCCTCGATCGTCTTGCCCAGGCAATATTCATCGAACTCAGACCGCACCGTCATGACGCAGATGGGATCGCGGCTTTTCAGTGAGGATGACGAACCTCCACCCTCCAGCTGGACACGTCGCACGACCTGTCTCACTACCGGCTCAATGGAGTATTTCAGTGCCTTGACGGCTTTGATCGTCAGACCGCCGGCACAGGCTTTGTCTCGGGGAAAGTCCCTCTTGTCGGCGAGAAGTACAGATTGACCAGCGCGGGCAAGATCATAAGCTGCCGCGCAGCCTGCCGGTCCCGCTCCCACCACAATCGTGTCCCAAAGCTGACCCGCGGCATCCATGGCTACGTAGGGTTCGTCAGCCACTCATCGGAGTGTTTTTCCAAAGCAATACGCACCAGTTGGCTGCGGGTCCGTACTCCGGTCTTCTCGAAAAGCTGCTGCAGCACCGCCTTGACAGAGCTTTCGGAGATAGCCAGCTGTGCGCCGATTTCCTTATTGGTAAGCCCTTCAAATACTCCCTTGAGCACTGCGTGCTCCCGTTGCGTCAACCCTTGCCCACGGCGGGGCGCTGCCGCATTGCCGGTGGCCGCAGCGATGATGGACCGGGTCACCGCGGGGTCGAGCCACACCTCTCCGGCAACCACCTTTCTGATGGCCTCTACCAGGCGGCTCGGAGGACTGTGCTTTAGAAACACTCCGTGCGAACCATTCTCGAGCGTGCGCAGCATTACTGCGTCGTTCATCCCGGCAGTCACCATCAAGACGCGACCGCTGAAACCATGAGCCTGCGCTCGGTCGAGAAATTGCGTGCCCTGCTCGTGGCCGAGATCGTAATCCAGCAGAACCACGTCAATATCTTTGAGCTCCGGCAAAGACAGTGCCTCGCTCGCGGAAGCACAGGTACCCACGATGTCGAAGTCAGGCTCTGTCTGAAGAAGCCGGCTGAGGCTCTCCCGGAACAGGCTGTGGTCGTCGATCAGCAGTACCTGTATTTTGCTGCTCATAGTTATTATTCTTGCTCTCTCTCATAGCGGCTGACAACTGTACCACGAAAGTCGAGCCACCGGCCTCTGGTTCGTAGTGCAGGTCGCCCTTGAAACTACGCATGAAAGCCCGTGATAGGTAGAGCCCCAGGCCCGTCGAATGGGCTTCCGTTTGGAACGGATGGAAGAGCCGTTCCGGGTGAGCTACCCCGCCCCCGGTGTCGCGAAAGCGAATCGATACCCCTAACCCTTCGCTGCGCGCGATCACACTCAGTTCCTTCCGCTCCTGGTTTTCCAAGGCGCGCTCGCTGTTCTTGGTCAGGTTGAGAAACACCTGCATGAGACTCTGGCGGTCGGCCCAAACCGGCGGTAAGTCGTCCTCCATCTCCCAACGGCTGGTGATGCCCTGATCGCGGAGGGAAGATTCGATGACGATACGCAGTTCATCGATCAACGACGGAACCTCGACGCGCGCAGCCTGGGTCGCGCTTTGCCGCAAGTCCATAGCGGCAATGCGCTCGAGCGCCAGAATCAGCGTACCCAGGGTCTCAAAGTCTTTATTTTCCGTCAGTTTTTTGCTGCGCAGCAGGTTTTCATGAACCAGCGCAATAGCCCCGCACACATTGCGGATCTCATGCGAAACAGCGGCTACCATGATGCGCGAGCTGGCCAGCATCTGGTGAAAGCTCGACTCCTCATGGATCCGCAGGTCTTCCGATGTATCCAACACCATCGCCGCCAGTCGAGGCCCGGCACTCGTCCTATAGGTGGAAAACCAAACGTCGGCCTGGAACACCTCGCCGTCTGCTTTGCGTCCGCGGCATTGCATGGCCGTGCGAAAAGCCTGCCGGCTGCTATCCAGGGCGGGCACATTGATCAGTGATGGCAGGAACTCGCGAATCGGGCGGCCAGGAAACGTGCCGGGTCCCAACCCGAAAAGTCGTTCTGCCGCGTCGTTGGCGAGCAGCACACAGCCGGCAGAACTGGTGGTGATAATCGCTGCCGGGCTGCTGTCCACCAGCACTTTCAATTGCTCTTCCGCATCCCTCCGCGCGGTCATCTCGGTTTCAATTTGTCGCAAGTGGCGAGCGGAAAGCTTCCTGCTACGCGTCACCTCGTGCATGAAAAGGCCCATGGAGAAAAGGCCGGAGAAGTAGAGCAAATCACGTGGCAGACCGGTATTAGGGCCCCAGGGAAAGGCATCGTACGCCTCTGCCAGCCAGGCACAGATGCTGGCTACGGCGGCGATTTCCCATCGGGTCAAGGAGGCGCCGACCACGAGCATGGGAGCGAGGTATAAAAACCCTAATGGGATCTCCGCGGTAATACGCGAATCGACCACCGCAATCAGGCCGATCATCAGAGCGGCTATAAGCAGCGACGTCCCGCGCTTGCCCCACACGAACATGGAGAAAAATGGCATTTCTGGGCTTTCCCGTGATCGTCTCAGTCTCATCCCATTCTACGGCCGAGCGTCGCTATGACCGGAAAATTCACGTACCTGCTCGGGGGGGCGGAAGACTTTATCCAACGACAAACCTCAAACAAGCCTCCAGTGCAGCTTGGGCGAGGGTCAATCTGACCCGGGAAATCTATCTCGGTTACGATCGAGATGTCATCGGTCGTTCGTTCTTATCCAATCGTCACCAAGGTTTATCTAGGGTTTGCAACTTAACAGGTAGGCTCTCAATCGAAAGATAACGGCGTCCTACCCGATTGCGGCCCTGGACCTCAAGTAACATCGAGACTGGTGGTGGCGTTGCTGGACGCCCGTCCGGCCAAATCAGCCGGCAGGCATTCCGGCCAGAGATACTCTATCCTGTAGAGTGTGAACCCAATTTCCGCCAAAGGATGGTTCTGACGATCAGTAACCCGAGGCTTCGCTGAATGGTGTACGCCCCGAATCTGTCCTATGCACCGTCCAACTACAAAAGCACATGCAAACAGCTCCCGCCGGCTAGTCAGAATTCCCCAGGTGCGGTCTACGGCGACGGACATCCTGGTTTCTTAGTTACAAGAAACCCCACCTCGCGACGCTTTATGCGGAGCAGCAACTGGGAAACGCTTTACTAAAGCTTTGCCCGGGAACGATCGGAATCTGCATTGGCTGGTGAGGTCTATTGATGAAGCACACCGTTGTCCTCGCAGCGGTTCTCAGTTTTGGGATGTTGAGTGGTTGCGGCGGCCAAAAGCACGATCCTGCAGCGCAGGCTCCGCCTCCCGTGCAGGTCGAGAATGAAGGAGGTGTCAGCCTCATTACCGTAGACCGCCCCGGACGCTTTCCTCTGGCCACGGCGACGGGATACAGGTCGACTTCGACGCTCAATGTCACGGCAACTGTCAGTCCCGACATTTCGCGGCAGATTCCAGTCATTTCCATCGCCTCCGGCAGGGTGGTTGCGATCCACACTCAAATCGGTGCCTCCGTCAAAAAGGGGCAGTTGCTCATGGAGGTGCAGAGCACCGACATATCCAACGCTTTCAATGCATATCTAAAAACGGTCAACGACGAGAGATTGGCGCGGACCCAGGACGAACGAGCCAAAATTCTTTACGACAAGGGAGCGATCGCCAGGAGCCAGGTAGAAATCGCCGATGATGGCGAGCAGGATGCGAAGGCCGATCTGCTGGCAGCGGAGCAGCAGTTATCCGTTCTTGGCGTCGACAAAGACCACCCCTCCCTCACGGCCAAAGTCTATTCGCCGGCAACGGGTGTGGTGATCGCGCAAAATGTTACCGCCGCTGCGGCCACCGGCGTCACCTACGCCGGCACCTCCACTGCCTTCACCATCGCCGATCTCTCTCAGGTCTGGGTTATTTGCGATGTCTATGAAAACGACCTACCCATGGTCCATGTCGGCCAGACGGCCGATATCCGGCTGAATGCGTATCCGGACCACGTGATCACCGGCAGCATCGCGGAGATCGACGCTGTGCTTGACCCCTCCCTTCGTACGGCGAAAGTCCGCATTCAGGTCCCCAATCCTGATCGCTTGATGCGCATCGGTATGTTCGCCACGGCTACTTTTCATGGCCGCAAGCCGGAGCAACACGTAGCCGTGCCCGCATCCGCCATCCTCCACCTGCACGATCGCGACTGGGTTTATGTTCCGGCTGGGGAGGGAAAATTCAGTCGCGTCGGCGTAGTCGCCGGCGCCATGATCGGTGATGGAAAGCAGGAGATCCTATCCGGCCTGGCATCTGGCCAGCAGGTGGTGACGAACGCGCTAGAGCTGCAGAACTCGGTGGAGCAGTAAATGATCCGGGGGTTCGTCGATTTTGCACTGAATAACCGTTTCATGATCCTGGCGGCTGCCATTTTGCTATTCATTTGGGGCGCCATCTCATTCCACAATCTGCCCGTCGAAGCCTATCCGGACGTTGCCAATAATTACGTCACCATCATCACCCAGTGGCCCGGCCGCGCGGCCGAAGAGGTCGAACAGCAGGTGACTGTCCCACTGGAAATTGTCATGGCCGGCATTCCTCACATGCAGCATCTCCGCTCCACCTCGCTGGCCGGGCTCTCCAGTCTCACGCTCATTTTCGACGATGACTCCGTCAACGACTGGAACCGCGAAAAGGTTCTCGAGCGCCTATCTCAGGTCACACTGCCGGCGGGGTTAACACCGCAGATGGGCACCGATTGGAGCCCTGTCGGCCAGATCTTCTGGTACACGCTGCACAGCACCAATCCGGCTTACGACAACATGGAGCTGAAATCGATCCAGGACTGGACGCTGGAGAAGCAGTTCAAATCAGTTCCGGGAGTAGTGGATGTTTCCAGTTTCGGCGGCATCACCCGCGAGTACCAGGTCCGCATCGATCCCAACAAACTCATCGCCTATGGCTTGAGCATCGGACAGGTCGAACAACAGCTGGCCAACAACAACACCAACGCCGGCGGGAGCTTTATCGAGGAAGGGCAGCAGCAAATCAATGTCCGCGAAGTCGGCCTGTATAACAATGTCCACGACATTGAAGAGACTTTGCTCAAGACCTCCAATGGAACCGCACTCCATGTCAGGGATATCGGCACGGTCGTGCAGGGTGCAAAGATCCGCCTGGGACAAATAGGCAAGGCCATTCATCGTGTGGATGGAAAGGTGATCAATGACGATGACGTGGTCGAAGGCATCGTGCTGCTGCAGAAGGGGGATGACTCCGACTCAACCCTGCTGGGAATTCATGCCAAGGTAAAAGAACTCAATGATCAGATTCTTCCTCCGGGAGTGAAGGTCGTCCCTTTCCTCGATCGAAGCGACCTGCTGCATTACACCACACACACGGTCCTACACAATCTGACCGAGGGCATCATCCTGGTAGTGATCATTCTCTTTCTGTTTCTGGGGAATGTTCGCGGCGCGCTGATCGTTTCTCTCACCATCCCGTTCGCACTGCTGTTTGCCTCCATTTGTCTCGACCTCCGACATATTCCCGCTAACCTACTGTCGCTGGGCGCACTCGACTTCGGCATGGTGGTGGATGGCGCAGTGGTGATGGTGGAGAACATCGTCCGCCATCTCGGCCGCCGGCGTGCCGACAGCACCACTCCCACAGAGCAGATTCGTGAGGCCGCTCACGAAGTGCAGCGGCCTGTTTTTTACGCCATCGGCATTATCGTAACCGCCTACCTGCCTATCTTTACTTTGCAGGCGGTAGAAGGCCGGTTATTCAAGCCCATGGCGTGGACGGTGGCGTTCGCCTTGCTCGGTGCCCTGATCTTCTCCATGTTGATCGCTCCCGTGCTGGCGAGTTTTCTCTTTTGGAAGGGCGCGCGGGAATGGCACAACCCGGTCATGGCATGGATCACGGATCGCTATCGTCACGCAGCGACCTGGGCCATCGAACATAGAGCGGTGACCGTGAGTGTTGCGGTGTGCGCGCTGATACTCGCGGGTTTTCTCGGACTAAGCGGAGTGATCGGTTCAGAGTTTCTCCCTCATCTTGATGAAGGAGCCATCTGGGTGCGGGGTACGCTCGCGCCAAGCACCGGTCCCACGGCAAGCGTGGCCACCGCCAGATCAGGCACGCATCCTTCTCGCCTCGTTCCCCGAGGTGACCAAGGTGGTCTCTCAGGTGGGACGGCCGGACGACGGCACCGACACCACAGGATTTTTCAACACTGAATATTTCGTGGATCTATTACCCAAGGAAAAGTGGCGCCCTGCCTTCCATAAAAACAAGGACGAGCTGATCGGCGCGATGGACCGCGAGTTGGAGAAAATGCCAGGCGTGGTTTGGAACTTCTCTCAGCCCATCTCAGACAACGTCGAGGAAGCAGTCAGCGGCGTGAAAGGCGAGTTGGCGGTCAAGCTATATGGCGATGACCTGAAGGAACTGGAGACCCGCGCTGACCAGATTGTCGGCATCATGAGTAAGATCAAGGGTGTCCAGGACCTCGGAGTTTTCCGGGTGATCGGCCAGCCCAACCTCAACTACGTGGTCGATCGCCAGGCCGCCGCGCGTTACGGGATCAATGTCAGTGATGTACAGGACGCCATCCAAACCGCAGTGGGCGGCGGCGCCGTCAGCCAAGTCCTGCGGGGCGAAGCTCGCTACGACCTTGTGGCCCGCTACCAGACGCCCTACCGCGACACGAAGGAAGCTATCGAGGATATTCGTCTGCTTGCCCCTTCCGGAGAAAGAGTGGCTCTTGCGCAGTTGACCCAGGCCAAGGTACAGGATGGCGCCGAGGAGATTTACCGGGAACAGAACCAGCGCTATGTCGCGATCAAGTACAGTGTTCGCGGACGTGATCTGGGCAGCACGGTGGAAGAGGCGATCGCCAAGGTCAACCAACAAGTCAAGCTTCCCCCCGGCTACCGCATCGACTGGGCCGGCGAATACCAGAGCCAGAAGCGGGCCAACAAGCGGCTGATGCTGGTGTTGCCCATCACCATCACGCTGATTTACATCATCCTCTACACCATGTTCCGTTCCGGCAAATGGGCTTTGCTCATCATGTGCAACGTCATCATGGCGCCGGTGGGCGGATTGTTGGCCCTCTTGGTGACCCACACCAACTTCAGCGTTTCTTCCGGTGTTGGTTTCCTAGCCCTTTTCGGTGTTTCGGTGCAGACCGGCGTCATCATGCTCGAGTACATCAACCAACTGCGCGTCCGCGGTCATTCGATCGAAGAGTCAGCGGTAGAAGGAGCGGTGTTAAGGCTCCGTCCCATCATGATGACCATGCTCGTCGCCACCCTGGGTCTTTTGCCGGCGGCCACTTCCCATGGCATCGGTTCGGACTCGCAGCGTCCCTTCGCCATCGTGATTGTGGGCGGCCTGATCGCTGCCCTGGTGATGAGCGTCTTTCTGTTACCGACCCTGTACGTTTGGATCGCAGGCGAACACGACGTGCTCCCCACGCCGGAAACGGAGTTTGAGAATTGAACTCCATCCCGCGCATCGCACTCTCGATATGCCTGGCGCTTTCTGTCGCGCAGATAAGCTATGCCCAAGCCCCGGCCGCGCCGATCACCATGCAGCAGGCTGTGGAACAGGCGCTGGCGCACAATCCAGCACTGCTGTCCGCGCAGCAGAACCTGCTCTCCATGAAAGGGCAGGAAGTTGAGGCCGGACTCCGTGCCAATCCCTACTTCGGCGTCACCGGAAGCGACATCACTCTTCCATCAAATAATCCAGGAAACCCCTATTCCTACAGCGCCGGAGTGTCCCGTTTGTTTGAGCGAGGGCAGAAGCGGCGGTGGCGTCTGGATGCTGCCCGAGCGACGACAGCCCAGACCGAGGCACAGTATCACGATCAAATCAGGCAGACCACCCTGCTGGTGAGGCAAAACTTCACCAACCTGGTGCTTGCCAAAGCGGCCTTGAAACTGGCGCAAGACAATCTGAGCAGCTTCAGGCATGAACTCCAGATCAACCATGACCGCTACGGCGCCGGAGACATCGGCAAGCTCGATTACGAGCGGCTGGATCTGCAACTGGCACAGTTTGAATCAGACGAATCAAGTGCGGAAAACAACCTGGTGCAAGCCGGTGACCAGTTACAAACACTGTTAGGTATAGGTCAGCCCAGCCGTAGCTTCGAGGTTTCCGGGGACCTTGTTCCACCGCCGCTCACGACCAGCCTGATAGAGCTGGAGCAGAAAGCACTGGCAGCGAGACCCGACTACCAGGCTGCCCAGGCAGCCGTCCACGTAGCCGACGCCAACGTCAAACTGGCCTATGCGAACGGAACGACGGATCCCACACTTGAGGGTGAATACGATCGGAGTGGTGTCGATAGCTCGGCCGGCTTCAGCGTCAACATTCCGTTGCGCATTTTCGATCGGAATCAAGGCAACAAAGACACCACAAAATACCTGGCGCAGGCTAGCCGATTTGGCCAGGTTGCCGCGCAGAACCAGGTCTACTCCGACGTGGACCAGGCCTGGATTCAATACACAACGTCGAAGGTGCTTTCCGATCGCTATAACGGGCACTATCTTGCCGAAGCAAAGGATGTCCTATCCATTGCGCAATTTGCCTATGAACACGGTGGCATAGCTCTGCTCGACTATCTGAGCGCTCTGCAGGATGACCGGTCAACCAGCTTGAACGCGCTGAACTCCTATGCTCAGACCTGGATGGCGATCCACCAGTTGAGCTTCGCCAGCGCAACGGAAGTTGTCCCCTAACTACACGCTCTTGGCTTCAAGTTCGGCCCAGCGCGTGTAGAGCTCATCGAGAGCGTGCTGCGCTTGTTCCATGGCCTGCAGGGCTTCCTGCAGCCGCGCGGCGTTTGTGGCCACGGCGGGGTCTTCCACCACGCTTCGGTTCCGGGCGACCAACTCTTCTGCTGCGGTCACACGGTCTTCAATGCCGGCATACTCGCGCGCTTCCAGATAGGAAAGCTTCTTCTTCGCAGCCGGGGTCCGCTTCTCCTGTGCGCTGGACTGCTTGACCTCCGGTTCAGGCTGCCGCTGCCAGGCGTCCCACTGCGAGTAGTCGGCGAAGCGTTCCGCACCGCCGCGTCCATCCAGTCCCAGCACGGTGGTGCTGACACGATCCAGCATGTAGCGATCGTGGGTCACCAGCACCAGGACCCCCCGAAATTCGAGCAGGCTCTCTTCCAGGATCTCGAGAGTTGGAATATCGAGATCATTGGTAGGCTCGTCCAGCAGCAGCAGATCGGCAGGCTCCAGCATCAGCCGTGCGATCAGTACGCGGGCGCGCTCTCCTCCGGATAACCGGCCCACTGGCTGGTTGAGCTGGTCGCCGGTAAACAGAAATCTTGACGCCCAGGAGGCGACATGAATCACTCGATCCTGATAGATGACGGAATCGCTATCGGGAGCGAGGGCGCGGCGCAGGGTGACGTCTGGTTCCAGAATGCGGTTCTGGTCGAAGTAGACAGTGCGCAGCGAAGTCGCGCGTTTGATGGAGCCACCGAGCGGCTCGATCTCGCCGCGCAGCAGCCGCAACAGCGTGGTCTTGCCGCTGCCATTGGGTCCGACCAGGCCGATGCGCGTCCCAGCCGTGAGCACGAAGTTGAGGTTCGAGAAAAGCGTGCGTCGCGTCGAAGCCGTAGGTCAGGTCTTCCAACTCCACGAGCCGCTTGGTCTGCCGATCGGTAGCCGAAAATTCGATGGAGGCCGTAGCCGTACGGTTTCGGCTGGAGACGTCGGCCAACTCACCGATCAATTCATGGGCCCGATCGATTCTGGCCTTGGACTTGGTGGTGCGTGCTTTTGGTCCGCGGCGCAGCCACTCGATTTCCGTCCGCACCCGGTTGGCAAGGGCATCCTGCCGCTTGGCCTGGGCCTCGAGGAAGGCTTCTTTCTTCTCCAGAAACGCGCTGTAGTTGCCATTGATGCGCAACAGCCCATCGGGATAGGTGCGGTTCAGCTCTACCGTTTCGGTACAGACGTTTTCCAGGAAGTACCGGTCGTGGCTGACGACGATGCAGGCGAATAATGCGGTATTGAGCAAACTCTCCAGCCACTCGATGCCGCTGAGATCCAGATGATTGGTTGGCTCATCCAGCAGCAGAACATCCGGCTGCTGCACCAGCGCCTCGGCAATCGCCAGGCGTTTGCGCCAGCCGCCGGAAAGGCTGGATGCGTCGACGGAAAAATCCTCAAAGCCGGTTCGTCCAAGTGTTTCGCCGATGCGCCCTTCCCACTCGGCCGGCGGTGCGGCGATACGCTTAAGCGAAGCTTCAAGAACTGCTCGCACGCTCGTGCCCGGAGCAAATTCGGATTGCTGTGCAACGTAGCTCAGCCGCGTGCGCTTGCGGGTGGCAACCTCACCACTGTCGGGTTCGATCTCGCCGGCGAGAATGCCCAATAGCGTGGACTTGCCCGAGCCATTGGGTCCGATCAGTCCGATGCGTGCGCGCTCTTCCACGGTGAAGGCGACGTCGCGCAAAAGAGGATCTGCCCCAAATGATTTCGAAATTCCCTGAGCATTGAGGATCGGCGGCAAGACTGTTCCTTTTTTAACTTCTCAATCGGTAACAGATTCCGGGTGCCCACGTCTCGCTCGTCTTTCCCGAGATGTGGGATACCACGAACCTCAACTTTCTTTCTTACATCCGAGAACTGCCGGTTTAGAGCAGTGGCATCCCACATCTCGCGAAAAACGAGCGAGATGTCGGGCACCCAAGATCGAAGGTAAGGACAGAGTTCTAAACCATCGGTCCCGTGCAAGGACAGAGCTTTAAAACCTATCGCCGCGCAGCCGCCGTTGCGTTCATGTATTCCTCATACGGGCCCTTGAAGTCATCGATCGAGCCGTGCTCGAAGTGCCAAATGCGGGTCGCTACCTCATCAATCAGATCGTGGTCGTGGGTTACCAGTAGCACAGTGCCTTCGTACCGTTGGATGGCAACGTTCAGTGCATTGATGGCTTCCAGGTCCAGGTGGTTCGTCGGCTCGTCGAGGATGAGGATGTTCGGCTTCTGCAACATAAGCCGGCAGAAGATCAGACGCGCCGCCTCTCCACCGGAGAGTGCTTCGGTCTTTTTCAATCCCTCTTCGCCGCTGAACAACATCTGTCCCAGCAATCCGCGGATATCTTCCTTGGTCACCCGGGGATCGAATTGATGCAGCCAATCGGATACCGTCATGCCCTTTTCAATCGAACCCGTGTGGTCCTGAGGGAAGTAGCCAATTTGCGCTTCGTGCCCCCACTTGACCGTCCCCCCGTCAAGAGTGAACTCCGCATCCGCCTGGTCCATCTTCACCAGTAACGATTTCAGCAGCGTCGTCTTGCCCAGGCCGTTTCGGCCCATGAGACAAACCTTCTCGCCGCGCATCACCGCCGCGCCGAAGTCCCGGATAACCTGTTGCTCTCCGTACGACTTGCTCAGGTGCTCGAACTCGAGGATGTGCTTTCCCGAGGGCCGCAACAGATCGAAGCGGATGTAGGGCCGTTGAATATTGGATCGCGCCAGCTCGGTGGTTTGCAGCCGCTCCACTTCCTTTTTACGCGAGGTGACCTGGCTCGAACGGGTGCCGGCTGAAAAGCGCGCAATGAACTCGTTGAGCTGTGCGATCTTCTTCTCGCGCTGGGCGTTCTGCGATTCCAAACGAGAGCGGATCTGGGTCTTAGCCAAAACCATCTCGTCATACCCCCCGCTGTAGGTAATGATCGTCTCGTAATCGATATCGGCGATGTGGGTACAAACACTATTGAGAAAATGCCGGTCGTGCGAGATGGTGATGAGCGTGCCCTCGAACTCCATCAGGAAGTTCTGGAGCCAATGCACCGAGTCAAGATCGAGCGAGTTCGTAGGTTCGTCCAGCAGCAGGGCCTGAGGTTTGCCGAACAGAGCCTGCGCCAGCAGCACGCGCACCTTTTGGCCGCCCTGCAATTCGCTCATCTTGCGGTCGTGGAACTCGTCCGGTATATCCAGCCCCTGCAGCAGGATGGCAGCGTCGCTTTCGGCCGTATAGCCGTCCTCTTCGCCGACGATGCCTTCCAGTTCGCCTAACCGCATGCCGTCTTCGTCGGTCAGCTCGGACTTTTCGTAAATCGCATCGCGCTCCGCAAGCGCCTTCCATAATCCCTTGTTGCCCATGATGACGGTATCGATCACCCGGAAGGCGTCGAATGCGTACTGATCCTGACGCAGCACGCCGACCTTTCTCGGCCGCACCACCGTCCCCTTTTGCGGGTCCAGTTCACCGGACAGGATCTTCATAAAGGTCGATTTGCCTGCACCATTCGGGCCGGTCAAGCCATAGCGGCGACCAGCAATAAACTGGACCGAGACCTCCTCGAACAGAAGCTTGGACCCGTAACGCATAGTGACATCGCTGACAGAAATCATTTTTCAGTCTCTTGTTTTCTTAGATTCACTTCTATTTTCGCAGATTTGCCGCGAGCGAAGGACCGATAGGCTAGAAGATGCGCGACAAAATCTGGTTTGCCGCCAAAGCCGCCATGTAGGCCAGTCCCGTCATGTAGAAAAACTGCACAGCCGGCCATTTCCAGCTGTTGGTTTCACGCCGGACCACGGCCAAAGTCGACGTGCATTGCATCGCGAAGGCGAAGAAGACGACCAGCGCGATGGCGCCTCCGATCGTCATGTCATGCCGCAAAGCTGCCTGCAGGCCGACGGACTGGGTGGCAGGGTCAGCCCCATAAAGCGTACCCAGGGTGCCCACGATCACTTCTCGGGCGATCACCGAGCTGAGAAGCCCGATGCCGATTTTCCAATTGAAGCCCAAGGGGTGCAACACGGGCTCGATAAAATGCCCCAACCTGCCGATGAAACTCTCGGTCAAGGGTGCGATAGTGCCGCCGTGGAACGGCACGATGCTCAGCAACCAGAGGGCAAACGTAACCGCCAGGATTACTGTCCCGGTCTGTTGGACGAAGACACGGCCGCGATCGAGCAACCTCAGCCCGATCGAGCGCAGCGTCGGCCAGCGGTACTGCGGCAATTCCAGAATGAACGGCGCCGAACTCGCTTTGAGGATAGAAGACTTGAGTAACCGGGCTGTCATCAGTGCGGCCAGAAATCCGAGCACGTAAAGGCTCAGCATGACCGCTGCGCGCAGGCCAAAGAAACCGCCCAGGATGGGCCGGTTCGGAATAAACGCGGCAATGATCAACGTATAAATCGGCAGCCGGGCGGCGCAGGTCATGAACGGGGCAACCAGGATGGTCGCCAGACGGTCGCGCTTATTCTCGATCGTCCGCGTCGCCATGATCGCCGGGACGGCACAGGCATACGCTGAAAGCAATGGAATGAAGGCCTTGCCGTTCAAGCCGATAGACCGCATCACGCGATCGGCGATCAAAGCTGCCCGCGCCAGGTAGCCTGAATCTTCGAGCACGCCGATCACCAGGAAGAGCAGCAGGATCTGGGGCAGGAAAACCAGGACCGCCTGCACGCCGTTCCATAAACCATCGCGGAGCAGAATCTGCAGCCAGGGCCAAGGTATGAAATTGACGGCCGCCGCTCCCGCCTTAGTAAAAATCTCAGTAAGCCAGTCGCTCAGGGGAAGACCGGCGGCGAACACCACTTGGAACACGCCAATCACGACGGCCAGGAAAATCACTGGTCCCCAGAACTTGTGCAGCAGCACGGCATCGAGCCTGCGCGTCCAGCCCGGCGAATTCGGCGCCTTGTACTTGGTCCTGGTGCTTACCTGCGTGGCCCACTGATGGCAGGAGGCGGCTGTTTGCAGGACCGGAAGCTGCATCGGCTGCAGCCGCGCTTCCGCGGGCTCGGAGAGCCGGGTCAGAAAGCGGTCGATGGCATCGAATCCAGCGCCCTTGGTCGCGCTGATCATGGCCACTGGCGCACCCAGTTCCCGGGCCAGGGCCAGGGGATCGATCTCCCCCCCTCTCGCCGTCATCAGGTCCGACATATTCAGCAGCACCAGGGTGGGCAAACCCATGGCCAGGATAGGGGCGGCCAGCATAAGCTGGCGGTTCAACTGCAGCGCATCAAGCACCAGCAGGACAGCGTCCGGAGCGGGAGTGCCGGGCATGTTGCCCTGCAGCACATCGATCGCGACCCGGGCATCCTCGGAGGAGGACTGCAGGCTGTAAATACCGGGCAGGTCGATCAGGGTTAACTCCCGGTGGCCGATCCCGCTCATCCGGGCGGAGTGCTGCTCTACCGTCACGCCAGGATAATTGGCCACCTTCTGGCGCAGGCCGGTTAAGCGATTGAATAAGGTCGATTTGCCCGAATTCGGAGGCCCAATGAGGGCAACCGTACCACTCTTGCCTGAGACCCTGGGAGGGCCGGACTCGACGGCAACACCGCCTCCAGGACTGCAATGGCTCATTGTGCAGCCTTTCGTACGGCCGCAAAAATGCTATGGATGGAGATGTATTGGGCGGTCTCTTTGCGCAGCGCCACCTCGGCCCCGTCTACGCAATAAACGGTAGGGTCGCCGGCTGGAGCGCGGCGCAACGCCAAAACGCGGCTCTCCGGGACAAACCCCAGGTGCATAAGCTGACTCTGAATCTCTTCCGGTAGGTCCAGAGACGCCAGGGTCGCGCAGGATCCAATGGCGAGCTCGCTCAGAGCAGTGGATGTAAGCGGGCGTGGCATGGCGGTAAGAAGTCGTCCTCGCGATCCGGGGAGTACCAAATGCGACCGATGAGGTCGCATATCTAACTATACGACCCCGCCCCCCAGAATGACAATGGCTTAAACGCCGTCTAAGGGAGAGTCTCGCCCGGCGGGGGTCGGGATGCTTTCCCACCGGGTCCAGCGGAAGTGACACCCTTCACCACCAGAGTTGACCTCAAAACCAACGTGACAAACAATGGTCCGGCCAACCTACCGTCCGCCGCAATATCATGTACGGGCCCGGAACCGGCAGGTGGACGTGCCCATGTTCAAGAATGCCCCGATCATCTCTCCACTCATTCTTTTGTGCCTGGCCGTTTCCGTGGGTTTCGGCCAGGCACGCTATACCGTGTCCGATGAAGACGCAGCGGGTCCCGGCACGCCGAAGGTAGTGGTGCTTCGGGATACGGTTGTTGGGGTAGAGGTGGCAGTTGCGCCTTCACAGGGAGGCGAGCTAAGCAGCTTCCGAGTGAATTTCAAAGGCGAGTGGGTGGAATTGCTATACCATGCCCGGGATTACACCGACATGAAAGGATTTCAAGGTAAAGGTCCCGTCTTGTGGCCTGCGGTAGGCGTGCAGTACCCGTTAGGGCAGTTTCCAAAATCCACTTGTGGCGATGGTTCCTACCTGCTGGACGCTAAGTCCTACCCCATGCCATGTCACGGCTTCGCGAAGAGTCTTCCCTGGACGGAAGTAAGCCGGTCGGCCGATAACCAGGGCGCCCGGGTGACCGTGGAGCTGCGTGATTCTGATCGCACACGTGCCTTTTATCCGTTCGCCTTTCGTCTGGACGCCACGTTTGCGTTGAGTGGCGGTGTGCTGACCGTGGACTACACTGTCACGTCCGACTCGTCGAACAGCGCGCCTATGATCTTTGCCATCGGCAATCACATCGCGTTCAAGGTTCCGTTCTTGCCCGGCACGGATCCTACGGCGATGACCTTCGAGTCCCCGAACAGAAAACAATTGCTGCGAAACTCGCTCGGCTTTGTCAATGGGGAAGAGGAGGCGCGCTCCTTTGAAAAGCCAGAGCGGCTGGGCGATTTCGACGCTCACGTGGCCCTCGCTCTTACTGGATATCAAAGCGCGCCCTATGCTGTGCTTACCGACCCGCAAGGGCTGTCCATACGCGTGAGCCAACAAGCGACTTCTTCGTTGGAGGAGCCTATCGTCCGCTTTAATATCTACGGCGGTCCGAAGGTTGGTTATTTCAGCCCTGAGCCTTGGTTTGGCTTACAGAATTCATTAAATCTGGGAAAGCCGCTGGTGCACCTCGCAGCGGGAGAAACCTGGACCTGGCGGGTGCAGGTGAAAGCGACGGGGCCTCCACCGGAATCGCCGAAATCCGCCGGCGTGGAGAGGTTCGGCGGCAATTTCGGGTATATCGAAGGTCCTGTGTGGTCGAGGGAAGGATTTCTTGTCTTCAGCGACATGTTCGATTCCAAGATCCTGAAGATGGCCAGCGCGAATCAACCCGAAATTTATCGGGACAACACCAACGGTGCGAATGGCAATGCGATGGATGTGCAGGGACGCCTCTACAGCTGCGAGCGCGATGGACGCCGTGTCGTGCGCATGGAAAAGGATGGGCGCCTCACGGTGATTGCCGCGGAGTATGAGGGCAAACGCCTGAATGATCCGAACGACGTAGTTGTGCGGCGGGACGGGCAGGTTTATTTCAGCGATCCAGCCCCTAAAGATTCGTTGCAGCATTTTGAGCTTGGGTATGCGGGTGTGTACCACGTAAACCCGGCTGGAAAGATCTCACTCGTCGCGAAGATGTCTCGTCCTAATGGCGTAACCCTGACTCCGGACGGACGCACGCTCTATGTCGCAGATACATTAGAACGGAAGATCCTGGCGTACGATCTGGATGCTGAAGGAAACGCAACCAATGAGCGGATCTTTATCTCGAACATCGACGGCGGTCCTGACGGATTACGCGTCGCAGCGAACGGCAACGTATATATCGCATGCCGCGGCATTGCTGTGTACACACCCCAGGGCCAGTTCATCAGGATGATTGAATTTCCTGAGATGCCGGCCAATCTAACGTTTGGCGACAGTGATTTGCAGACCATCTACGTTGCGGCAAGAACTTCCGTGTATCGCGTGCGGGTCCCGGATAGGGGTTACTTGCTGTACGGAGACAAAGATGGTCGATAGTTTAGCCGGCAAGGCTCTCTAGGAAAACATTTCCACGAAAGGTTCGCGAAGCCGTTTTTCTTCTGTCTGTTTTCGAAGGTTATGCTGAATACAAAGCCGCAACCTCGTAATCCGTAACAGTTGGTAGGGTGAATTCGATCTGCCCTGGAGAAACTTTGAAAGGAATGTCGTGGCCGGATCGAAGCAACTGAACCCGGCTCACCTTGCGTCCGTCTGGTAACTGGACGCGAACTTTTTGCGGGCCTATTGGATAATTGGTCCGCATCCATCCGCGGTGAGTGTTGGGATTGGTGTAGTTGAGGACGTGGACTGCAAACCCCGCCTCGGTTTCCCACGCAATGCATTCCATCAGGCCATCGCCGCTCACACTCACCGGCGTCTCTCCACCGGACACCCATCGGATCGTATTCTGCAGCAAGTGACTCAGGTCCGTGTGACCGGAGGCCCACATGGTGCGTTCGATATCGCCGGGGAAATATGCCAGCCGGCTTTTGCCCTGTTCACGAAGGACAACAGCCGGCTCGTTGGTCCGTGACTGGGGCGGATACGCCAGTTCGGGAGGATAGGCGACAAAGCCCGGAACTACCGTGAGCACAGGGTTTTCCACCGGAGCGACGGGCAATCGGTACTCAGCGCCGGGGAGCCAATTGGTGTCATGGAAGCCTTCGAGAATCGGATGCTGCCGCTCGATGCGTCCGTAATATGCATTGCCCCTGGTCCCGATCACCGGGCCGGCGGCATGAATGGCGAACACATCGGCAAGCCCGAAGTCTGCGCGGCGCACGTTGTGTTCGTCGTACATGCTGGTCTCGAAGGTTGCCAGCAGCGACCCACCGCTCTTGACATAGGCGCGCAGCTGGTCGCATTGCTGGTCGCTGAGCAGCGCCGTGTTGGGCAGGATGATCGCGGTGTATTTGCTCAGACGCTCGGGCTGCAGCCGGTCTTCGTGGATGAAGTCAAAGAAGAACCGGCCTTCCAACAGGGCATAGTAGATGCCGTCCATGTACTGGCGCATCTGCACATCGCCAGCGTGTTGATAAAACAACTGTGTGCGTTGACCGAAGACGACACCGATGTTGGCGATGGTTTTCTTGTTCTCAAAATGCTGATCGTGCTGAGCGGACCAGTCGAAATAGGTGCGCCCGATCGTCTGCCAACGCCGATCTTCGCCCAGGCCTTTCTCGCCCCCCACAAAGTGCCAATAGGGCACCATGCCGCTGGCTTGGGTTTCGCACAGCCACATGGTTGCTTCTGCTGCGGATTTCGAGGCGTTGCGCCAGCGGATGGGACCAGTGGAGTACGCGCCGGTTACATTCGCGGCAATCTTTCCATCAAGGACCGCATTGCAGACGCGGCCTTGCATCGTGCAGCCCCAGATCGGGGCGTCCTCTCCACCTCGCCCCTGATTATCGGCCTGGAACCAGGAGCAGAAGGCACCCAGTTCTGCCAGGTTGGGGCCGCCATGAACTCCCCCGCCAAGATTGGCGAAAAAGAAACTGGTGGGCTTCTTCTCCTTGGCGATTCCATCGTAAAGATTCCACAGATAAAAGACCCGCTCATTGAACTTCTCCCAATACGCCGGGGTACCCGGCGGCGGCAGGTTCTTGCACACCGAGCAATAACAAACCGGCAGGTTACCGAGCGGTGGCCATCCGTTGGTGTAAAGGCAGTCGACCTCGTATTTTGCATTTACCTCGCGCATGACCGCGGGCATGTAGTCGGTCATGTACGTCGAGAACATGCAGGTGCGGAACAGGCGGGGATCTTCCGCACTGTATCGCGCCTTCCCCTCCTTGTCGCGCATGGACCACTCGGGATGGGCCTGCAGCGCATCTTCAAAGTTCAGGTCGGGGCTCATGCGCCCCACCACTCGGATGTTTCGTTTTCTGGCCGCGGCGACGCATTCGCCAAAGAAGTCACGATCGCCGAGAAACTTGCTGCGATGGTGGAACGGAACATTGGTTGGATAGTAGGCGATGATCCCCGTGATGCTGATGAAGACGGCATCGGCATGGATACTTTTGAAATAATCGGCCCACTCTTCCACGTTGAGCGCGACCGGATCATGCTCGGTGAAGTTCAGTTGGCCAACCCGGCGAACTTTTTGCTGCCAGGGCTTCTCTGCAGCCGGCGTGCCGGCGGCTTCGGCCAGGGATGGAATTTCCAAGATCGAAGCCAGGGGAAGTGCCGTCATGCCAGTCTTTAAGAATGTGCGTCGATTGAACAATGGAGGCTCCTAGATGTGTTACTTTGCTGCGACCAACTCCGGCTCAAACAGGGTGAAGGCAAAAATGTCGGCGCCGGAAGCAATGGCTACATATTGCTTGCCGTGGACCATGTAGGTCATCGGCTGCGCGTTGATGGTTTGGCCAGTGTTGAAGTGCCAAAGGGGCTTTCCTGTCGCTGGATCGAGAGCAACGAATTCACCGTTGATCTCGCCGGAGAAAATAACCCCGCCCTCTGTCGAAAGCAGTCCGCCGCCGAGTCCGCTGGAACCGATGCGCTCCTGGTTCCAGACCTCTTTGCCGGTAGTCAAATCGAGCGCGCGCACATATACCTTCCAGGTGTCGTCACGCAGCAGCACGTCCCCTCCGGCGCGGTACTGAAAACCACCGGGACGAAACTTCTCTGTATTTTTGGTCGCAAACCCGCAGCCCTCGAGGGCTACGAAATAGATCATCCTGGTCTGCGGGTCATAAGTTGGAGACATCCAGTTGGTTGCGCCGATCGAGGATGGGCAAACCTTCACCCCCGTGAGCGTCGGCTCCACGCCAGGGACCAGGATGGGGCGACCCTCTGGTGTTAAACCAGTGGCCCAGTTCAATTGGTGCGCAAAGCGGTTGCCATGGAGGAACTGCCCGGTCTCGCGATCGAGCACATAGTAAAAGCCGTTGCGGTCGGCCTGCACCATGAGCTTACGCATCTTCCCATCAAAGGGCGCATCCACCAGAACCGGTAGCTCAGCCCCATCCCAATCCATGACGTCATGCGGGGTGAACTGGAAATACCACTTCAATTTTCCTGTATCGATGTCGATCGCAACGATGGAATCGGTGTAGAGGTTGTCGCCTGCCCTGACGTCGCCATTGAAATCCGGGGAGGGATTGCCGATGCCCCAGTACAGCAAGCCAAGCTTGGGGTCGTAGCTGCCCGTCAGCCATGTGGCCCCGCCAGCATGCATCCATGAGTCGCGGGCCCAGCTGTCATTGTGTGGCTCTCCGGGTTGGGGTATCGAGTTAAAGTGCCACAGTGGCTCTCCGGTGTTGGCATCGAAGGCTGCCAGGAAGCCATTCAGGCCGCGATCGCCGTAGGTGACGCCGACCATCACTTTGCCCTTGGCCACCAACGGGGCAGCAGGGGAGTGGTATCCCTCCTTCGATTCCGCGATCTTGCTCTGCCACAACACGTTGCCGTTGGAGGCATTGATTGCAATCAGGAACGAGTCGGTGGTGGTGAAGTAGACCTTGTTTTCAAAAGCCGCCGCGCCGCGGTTGGGCCCTTCGCGGTCAGGAGCATGCGACAGAATGTGCTGGTAGTGCCAGATGAGCCGGCCGCTGCGGCTATCCAGGGCGAAGATCTCGTTCGGCTGGGTTACATACATCACCCCGTCCACCACGATTGGCACACACTGCAGTCCGCCCCCGCCGGGGACGTGATAAACCCACTTGCTGACCAATGAGTTCACGTTCTTCATGGTGATCTGCTTGAGCTCGCTGTGGCGCTCGGTATTGTAGCTACCGTTGTAGGTAAGCCAGTCTGCGTTGGGCTGATCGAGCAATTGCTTATCGGTCACCTGGGCGGAGAGAGGCACCGTCGCGCCCAGCAGCAGAATGCACAAACTCTTTTTCAACGCCCCACCTCGCCTTCTCCTTCGCGCTTGGTGTTGAGACTGGTGGTGACCTGTTTTGCCAACATCGCCAACAGGTCGTGATACTCCTCGGCAGTGAGCACCTTATCGTAGTCGTGGGGCATAAGCGATACCTTGCCGTGCGTGATCTCGCGCAATTCAATGGTGTCGTACAGGTGAAGCTTGTCGTGGTAATCGAGCAGCTGGACAGAAAATTCGTCCTCGTTTTTGGCAATGCCTTCGACCGTTTCGCCTTGGACCGTGACCACTTTTATGGGCCGATATCCAGGAGGAATCGGGCCTTCCTGCGTGAGCGAATGGCGTAGGTGCTGCAACGTGACTTGCGCTCCGATGTTAGACAGATCAGGGCCGATGGTTCCACCCTTTCCATTCAGCATGTGGCATTTCAGGCATCCGCCTTTGCCATCGAAGACAACTTTGCCGTTTTCGACATTGCCCGCCACGTCGGTCTCGGAGGCCGAACCCCGCATGGCGCGGATAAACACAACGATCCGCCAGATATCGTCATCGGCAAGGCTGCCGGCAAAGGGCGGCATCGCGGTTCCCCCGATCCCGTCCTTGATGGTTTCGAAAATGGAATTCTCACTGAGGCGGAAGAATCGGCGATCGCCGACGAGTGCCGGAGCGCGCTCGCCCTCTCCTCCGTCGATACCGTGACAGGCGGTGCAGATGCGGTTGTAGAGAGTATGTCCGGCGGCTACCGCCTCCGGACCTTTACCGAGCGGATTCTTTACTGGAGGGGCTTGGCCGGAAGCAACGGAGACTGCCCAGAGGAGAGAAACAGACAGAGCAGCCGCTCGTATCTTCATCAAAATTGATCCTGGTGCCCGATAGGTCGCAAACTACGGCCCGCCATGATGGCCGTCCTTCACGAGCTCAAACTGTAAACGCTGGGATATACGGCTCGCAACCGAAAAACGACTGATGGTCATGCCAATGGGAGAGGTCCCGCAGCTGCGATGATTGCCGGTCGGGCAGACCTTGTGTAGGGAGATACAATGTACCCTAGCGTTCTCAGCACCGCTTCGCCGATGTTTCCATAGACCCAGAGGTGCTCCCGGGTGGGAGCAAAGGAGAATACTCTCAGGTGGCAAGTCCCCGGGTATCCCGTGTGCAACCAATCGAGTCTCAATTCCGCCGCGTTAACAAGGTTTCGATCAGTGAGGATATTGCACAGCAGATTCTGGACCTGATCTCCAGTGGGAAGCTGGCGCCGGGCCAGCGGCTCCCCTCCGAGCGGGAATTGTGCAAGAACTTCGGCGCGGCGCGCTCTTCTCTCCGCGAGGCTCTCCGCGGACTCTCGATGATCGGCGTCCTGACCGCCCGAGTGGGCGAGGGAACTTCCGTCGCCGCCGACGGCGGTAAGTTCCTGGGCAAGATCATGGAATGGCGGCTCATTACCGAGAAGCACGACATCGAGAACCTGCTGGAAGTTCGTGTTGCGCTGGAGGGGATCGCGGCTGCCAACGTGGCTCGCGAGGGAAACCAAGCCGATATCGCCAAGCTTTCAACTCTGCTGGCGAAAATGAAGAGTTCGGTCAAGGATAAGAAACAGTTCGCCGCGCTCGACCTGGAGTTCCACGTCACGCTCGCGAAAGCGTCAGGAAACTCACTTCTTTTCGACCTGATCAGCATGATCCGCAACCAGCTGGTCACGGCGCTTGACAAGCTTCTACTTCCCCACGTGCGGCCGCTTACCTACAAAGAACACGCCGCCATCGTGGAGGCCATTCAGAAGCGCGATGCCGATCGGGCTCGCGACGCCATGCACACCCACCTTCAGTCGTCGCTGGCGCGGCACAGGGCCACGATGGGAGAGCAGATCGCAACTAAAACCATGGTTCCGGTTGCAGTCAAGAAGCGTCCCAGCCGGCGAAACGCAAGAGTTGCACCGGCCATTGCCTCGTCTCCCGCTGCGATGCAGTCGGCGTCAGAAACGTAGGACGTGCCTAGGATCCTCTCCAAGTTGCCAGCGGCGTAGAATGCGTCCATGACCATCGACGAATTGCGAGCTTCTCTGTACGAGGAGGTGCCTCCGCCAAGCCTGCCGTCTCTACTGAAGGCCCTTTGGTGGGATGCCAAGGGGAATTTCGATCGCGCGCACGAAATCGCGCAGGACGAGGAGCAGGGACAGGAAGCGGCTTGGGTCCATGCCTACCTGCATCGCAAGGAGAGAGACGATGAGAATGCCGGATATTGGTACAAGCGTGCCCACCAGCCCCCGCCCGACGGATCCAGCGAAGAGGAATGGCGCCAGATCGTGACCGTGCTACTGCATCGTCACAAGGGCTGATCTCGCCGCTCGGCTAAGCCCCCAGTAGTGCGGTTATATAGGCCGGGGTCAGCGGGATCCTGCGAGGTGCGACACCGGTGGCATCGAAAAAGGCGGCCGCTACAGCCGGCGGGGCCACGGCATTCGGAGCTTCTCCGCCGCCGCCAAATCCTTTATCGTCGCGCGATATCTGAACTACCTTAATCTCGGGCATCTCTTGCATGGTCAGAATCTTGTAGCGGCTCCAATCAGTGCTGGTTACCTTTTCGTTGTCAAACGTGACTTCTTCCTTGAGTGCCTCACCCAGGCCCATGACGACTCCGCCATGCATGCATCGGTCGAGCTGGCGCGGGTTGATGATCTTGCCGCATTCGACACCGACGGTGAACTTTGTTACCTGTACTTCTCCGGTTGCTGGAGTAACGGCAACTTCGGCGATTCCCACCCAGTAAGCGTTGGCCCGCACGACAATGCACACGCCGCGCCCCGTCACCGGATCTTTTCCGGTTTTGCGCGCGCCTGGATGTGGCGAGGGCCGAGACTCCCATCCCGCTGCTTCGGCTGTAGCCTTGAGGATGTTGATCAGCCGTGGATCCGAAGTATGCTGAAGCCGGAACTGGATGGGGTCGGCATGTGCGGCTGCCGCGGACTCATTCATCAGCGACTCCAGGGCGAAGTTCTGTTGCCGCTGTCCGGGTGTGCGCATGATCAGACCGCGCAGCCCACCGAAGGGTGACTCGGCGCCCACATTGGGCATGGCATAAACCTGCTCCAGCCTGTTCTCAATTTCGTCGTAAGGCCATTCTGTTGCCAGGAACCCACCAGGCTTGGTTGTGCCGGCGGGCATCCCTGCAAGCATGGCGCCCACGGGACGCGCGTCCATCATGTGTGGCGAGTAAAACGCGCTGTGCACCGCAACCAGGCGGCCATCCGCATCAAGTCCGCCCTTGATATCGGAGAACCATGCCGGCGAAGCTCCGGACCAAGCCAGATCCTCCTGCAAGGTCCACTGGACCCGCACCGGTTTGCCCGTCAACTGCGACAGGATGACAGCATCAGCTTCGGCGCCGTCGCCACCGAACGTCTTACGGCCAAACTGGGCCGCATGGCTCAGCCAATGCACCACCACTTTTTCCGCTGGCGTCCCCAGGATATTGGCGAGACGTTGGCGCGACGCTTGCAGATGTCCGGCCTGGGCCCAAATGGTGGCACTTCCATCGCTGCGCACGTCGGCCACGGCGAGAAAAGGACCAATCGGAGCGTGCTTGATGTACGGTTGCTCGTACGTTGCCGAGATCGTTTTCGCGGCTTTCCCCAGGGCAGACTGTACTTTCGCAGCATCCCCTTTGCTGGCATCGGGCGCGCCCCACGGATACGCGCGCATGGCCTGGGTAAGGTTCTCGCTGCCTGGAAGTCCGGACCAGCTACTCCACTTGGTGTTTGTGGACGACTGACCGCAACGCGCTCACGGCTTCCCACTCATTGGGAGAGACCACCGCCACCAGGTTGCCCTTCCTCACTACCTCCGCGGTCGGGAACCGTTTCTTGTCGACTTCGCCCGCCGAGATCAGCGTCGAGCCCAACGTTGGTGGCCGCACCATGCGAGCGTGCAGCATCCCGGGCAGGGTCACGTCGCAGCTCCACTGCGTCTGCCCAGTGACTTTGTCGCGAATACCCGGCATGGGATAAGAAGTGCCGATGACCTTGTACTCGCTTACCGGTTTCATGGGCGGATCTCCCGCGACTACCAGTCCATCCATGCCCGCCCAATCCAATCCGGTCACACTGTTGGTGCCCGGGGAGACAAACTTCAGCGGTGAGCCGGTGACCGGGATCTTCAGGTCGAGTTGGTGCCCCTCCAGAAGCTGTCCGTAACTGATGCTTTTTCCTTCGCCCGACACCAGCCCGTTGGTGACGGTGAGAGCATAAACGGGAACACCGAGCCGCGTCGAGGAAAGCTCCAACAGCGCCTGATAGGTGTACGCGGCAACTTTGCGAACGTTGGCTGCTCCACTGAGAAAACCCGCGGAGTAACCTCCATCGGGCGTTTTGTCCGTATCGCCCATTACCAGGGTGATGGAATCCGGCTGGACCCTCAATTCCTCTGCAATCATCTGCGGATAGAAGGCGCTCATGCCGGTGCCGATTTCTGCCCGGCCGGTGCGCGCCAGAATCGTACCGTCGCTTCGGATCTCAAGCCAAGACGCGAGTTTGCCGGGATCCAGTTGAGTCTGCTCAAGAGCGGAGTGGCCGTTATCGGTCTTGGCGGCGAGTCCCCGCGGCATCGCGAGGGAAACAAAAAGCGCACCGCCCGCTTTCACAAAACTGCGGCGCGTAACACCGGTTGCAATGTTCACTGCACCGGGGAACGTCCTGGGCTTTAGAGGCATAAACTCCCCTCAGGCTGCCATCATCCTGGCAGCGCGCTGCACAGCAGCAATGATGGCGGTGTAAGTTCCACAGCGGCAAAGGTGGGGAGATGGCGGCGTATTGGTGAACGCGTCCTTAATTTCGGCCACGGTGGGATGTGGGTTCTTCGCCAGCAATTGCACCGCCGCAATCATCATGCCGCTTTGGCAGTAGCCGCATTGCGGAACCTGCTCGTCAATCCAGGCTTGCTGGACCGGATGCAGCGTTCTGGCAGCTACTTCAGCGCTCAAGGACTTTTCCGTTGCCCAGGTAGCTGGCAGCCCCTCGATGGTGACGACCGCTTTGCCGGCTACGGAGGAGAGGGGCGTGATACAGGAACGAACTTCCTTGCCATCGACCAGGACTGCGCAGGCACCGCACTGCGCAAGCCCGCAACCGAAATGCGGACCACGTAATTTCAGGTCATTGCGCAGCACATACAGCAGTGGCGTCTCGGGCGCAGCCGATACAACGTGTTGTGCGCCATTTGCGGTCAGAGTAAGTTCGTTTGCCATTGGTTTTAGTTGTGTCTATGTTTTTCGCGCCGTCGCTACCAGAAACCACGCCGGCCAACTGAGCGCCCAATTGGGAATCCACGCGCCGCCGCTACTCCACGTCGGGATCGTCAATGCTGTTACCACAATCGCAAGGGCGATGGCTGAGTTCCGTTTGATCCTTGCGACTTGCAAGCCTCTACGAGCTCCCCAAAGGGCAACCGGCAAAAAGAGAAGAAGACAGAGCCGCGAAAGAGACTCCACCCGAAACCGTTCCAGGCAGAACACGCACGGAGCGAACGACAGAGCCGCACTCACCCAAACCGTTCGCCGCGAGACCGATCCCACCACGAAGCCGCCGGTCCAGGACCAGGCAGCGAGGAGCAAGACGTTGCATAAGAAAAGCACAAATCCAGGGCCTACGGTAACTCCGGTGGCGTGGAGAATGGAGCCACCGATGAGCTGTTGATAGGCACGGCTTACGGAGAGAGAGAAGCCCATCAAAAGAAAACTGCTGGGGACGGCGAGGCCAAACGCCGCCAGCCAGGGCCGCCAATTTCTCCACAAGGCCGCTTCCCGACGGATAACCAGGCCCACAACAGCAAGCAGCGATTGCCAGGAGTCTTCGCCACCTTCGAGCAAATCGCCCTGTACCACCTCTCGCTCCTCAGGCGGCAGCAGTCGCGACGCAAGATCTACTAGCTGGGAGCCGGTCCTGGTAAAAAAATGATCGCCAGTCATGACGGCACCCTAGTTCGATTGGCAGCCCACGAGACTCCCCGGCTGACGCGCGTGATCGCATCGTAGAAGTCTTTCGCTGCCTGTACTCCTTTGGGAGTCACACGAACCATACGTTTGGCGCGCCCGCCCCGTTGGGGTGTGGCCTCGCCCATCCAGGTCTTCAGCAGACCTTTGGTTTCCAGGCGATCGATGGTTGTGTAGAGTGCGCCAATGGAGCACTTCCGCCCCGTTGTGGCTCCAAGCTCTTCGCGAATCACAGCGCCGTAAGCTTCGTTGCCCAACCTTGCAGCCGTCGTAATTAAGAGGTACTCAAATTCGCCTAGCATGGTTAGAGCTACATTGTGATACTAATCGACCCGGTGCGTCAAGACTTGTCGGAGATTGGCCCTTATTCTCGTCCAAAAAAGCGGGCACCAACCAGCTTTGCGTGATTTTACGGTCTCGATTCGCACCGGTTGTTTTCTGTTGTCGATAAAACCGGGCCATGTTTCAATGCTCCACGATTGAGAAACGCCTATGAAACGGTCTCTGCAACTTCAAAAACGCATCCAGCCGCGCCACCTCCCAACCCTCCTCGCTGCGCTCATTTTCACGTTCACCGCCGTTCTGGCCCATGCCCAGGACTACACCTCGATCGTGGTCTTTGGAGACTCCCTCTCAGATTCCGGTAATGTCGCGCACCTGACGCAAGACAAGTACGGAGTGCGTGTTCCCGGTCCCGCCGCCGACTACACCGATGGGCGCTTCACCGACGGCGACGACACCCTACCGGCTGCGCAAAAATACTTCGGAGTGTGGATAGAGCAACTGGCAGCGACGCTGCCATCGAAGCCAATCATTACGAACTCGCTCGACGGTGGAACCAACTACGCATACGGCTTCGCACTCACCGGAGGTGGCACCACTTTGCTGACCCTGACTCCGACGCTCTCCGTCACTGTGAACAACATCGGCCAGCAGATTACCGACTATCTCGCCACCTCCCCGGTCATCAGCAACCGAACGCTCTTCGTCGTCTGGGGCGGCGCCAACGACATACTCAACGCCAACTCGCTCGACGATGTCATCAAGGCATCCATTGAGGAGACGAAAGACATTCAGCGGCTTGTGGATGCGGGAGCCACGCAGTTCATCATCCCTAACCTGCCGCCACTGGGACTGGTTCCCCGGTTCAACGGCAACCCCGCCACGTCGATTCCTGCGACTACAGCGAGCATCGTGTACAACGAGTTCCTGGAAGCCGGCCTTACTCTCCTGAAGGATTTCCACTTTGGCAAACGCCTTCGTTTCCACCAGCTGGACGTGTTTTCGCTATTCAACAAAATAATTGTGTCGCCCTCCAGTTATTCGCTGGCAAATGTGACTGCCGGCTCCCAGGGCGCCTTTACTGTCGATCCCGACACTTATCTCTTTTGGGATGACCTGCACCCCACCACCAAGGGTCACGAGATCCTCGCCCAGACGGCCGCCGGCTTGCTCACGGGCTCGCATGACGCTTCGGCCCCAACCGGAACCGATGCCATGGATATCGTTATTTCAAAAGTGCGATGAAGAGGGGGAGATCTGGGCGTCCCAGGTCTCGCGGTCGAGACCCGGGATTTCGCTAGATGGAGAGGTTCAGGATCCGGTTGAGCCGTTGCACAAAGATAGCCGGATCCTGCAGCGGCACACCTTCCATGAGGAGAGCCTGATCGAAGAGCAGCCACGCCGCATCCTCAGCGACGGAGTCGTCGGTACGTGCCAATAGCTTCTTGACGATCTCGTGGTCGGGATTGATCTCGAGGGTGGGCTTGAGTGCGGGCAGATCTTTTTGCCCCATGGCACGCAGCATCTGCGCCATCTTCATCGAGGGCTCATCCTCATCGGAAACGATGCAGGATGGGCTATCCGCGAGCCGTACTGAGGCACGCACATCCTTCACCCGGTCGCCCAGCGTGGCTTTCAACTTTTCGATCAACGGCTTCAGCTGGTCCGCCTTGTCCGGTTCCGCTTCGTCCTTCAGGTCATCGCTGGTGGAGGCTTTGTTCACCGCCTTGAGATCGATATCGCCGTACTTCTCCACGCCGGAGAAGACAATCTCGTCGATCTCGTCATCCAGGATGAGCACCTCGAGATCTTTCTTCTTGTAGATTTCGAGCAGAGGCGATGTGCGGAGCAGGGAATCGGTGCCGCCGGTAAGGTAATAGATACTCTTCTGGCCTTCCTTCATGCGCGACTTTACGTCGGCCAGGCTGGTGAGGCCCTCCACTTTGGTGGACTTGAAGCGAACCAGGTCGAGCAGCGTCTCGCGGTTGGCGTAGTCGCTGTAGAGACCTTCCTTCAGCGGCCGGTTGTACTGAGAGATGAACTTGAGATACAACTCCGGCTGATTGGCCGCGATGTTCTTCAACTCGGAGAGGATTTTCTTGACGCTTGCCGTTCGGATACTGGTAAGCACGCGATTCTGCTGCAGGATCTCGCGGCTCACATTCAGCGGAAGGTCTTCGCTGTCGATGATTCCACGCACGAAGCGCAGGTATTGCGGCAGAAGGTCTTTGGAGTCGTCCATGATGAAGACGCGCTTCACATAGAGTTTCACTCCGGTCTTGTACTCAGCCTGGTAGAGATCGAGAGGCGCCTTCGACGGCACATAAAAGAGCGTGGTGTAGTCGAGACTTCCTTCCGCCTTGGTGTGGATCCAGAAGAGTGGGTCTTCCCAATCGCCGGTGAGCGATTTATAGAGCTCCTTGTAGTCCTCGTCTTTCAGCTCACTCTTGGAGCGGCGCCAGAGAGCACTGGCGGCGTTGACCTGCTCCGTGGTTCGCGTCTTGACCGATTTCTTCTCCGCCTCATCCCAGTCGCTCTTGTCGTAGGTAAGAAAGATGGGGAACGCGATGTGGTTGGAGTACTTCTTGACGATCTCTTTGAGGCGCCAGCTGTTGGCGTATTGCGCGCCCTCCTCGTTGAAGTGAAGAAGCACAGTGGTGCCGGCGACGGCCCGCTCCGCCGGTTCGATATCGTAGCCGGTTTTGCCGTCGCTGATCCAGCGCCAGGCCTGGTCGTCCCCCGCCTTGCGGGATACCACCTCGACTTTGTCTGCAACCATGAAGGCGCTATAGAAGCCCACGCCAAACTGACCGATGAGGTTGGAGTCTTTCCGGGCATCGCCGGAAAGCTGGGAGAGAAAGTTCTTGGTGCCCGAGCGGGCAATCGTGCCCAGGTTCGCGGCTAATTCCTCCTCGCTCATGCCGATGCCGGTGTCGGCGATCGTTAGTGTCTTCTTCTCCTCATCGAGCTCCAACTCGATGCGCGGGTCAAAGGGAAGGCTCTTGTACGCGTCATCCACAAGGGTCAGGTGCCGGAGCTTATCCAACGCATCCGAGGAGTTGGAAATGAGCTCGCGGAGGAAGATCTCCGGGTGGGAATAGAGGGAGTGGACAATCAGTTGCAGCAGTTGGTTGACTTCAGTTTGAAATTCTCGTTTCGACATAGACCTTCATTATCGCCAAAAATCAGCGAGATCGAAACGGCGCACAATTCCTCGTGCTCGGGTGTGCTCCCGACGAGCCCTTCGTCTTCCTGGCCCGATACTGCGGAAAGCCCGCCACTCCACCGTCGCCTTGCCAGCAGCGAAGTCGTCCAGGTAACACCCCTAAGTAACGTAGGCAGTTTTTTTTCCAGCACCAAACCAAGGTGGGATTGTGACCCGCCGAGTCCCGGGGATACCGTTCGCCTATCAGTGACCACGGGTGGACGGGGGCTTAGCTATGCAGGAAGTCGCGCGGTTCTCAGGTTGCACAATAAAGGTTGCACTACTCGCTTTCTCCGCACTAGGCGCCAGGGCCACCTATGCTGCCCCTTTTGCAATCTCTCAGCCCAGCATGGATTGCAAGGTCTACGCACAACAGGAGCAAGCAAATCTCGAAGCCCTGAAGCGAGCCGATCCGTCAATCCGTGCGCAAAGATTCGATACCGTTTTCTATAGCGCTAAGCGGAATTCCTGCCTGGCCTCGGTTTTCTTTACCAAGGGGGATGTTACCTACGGTGGAATCCTGGACATTGTTGAAGGTCGAATGCTCTGGGCAAAGAGCTACAGGGGCACGAGCTTCACCCCTGCCAATATCGTCGCAATGGATGAAGACATGGATGACGAAATCAAAGCTCTGGAGTTCACCGAGACAAGCGTCGCGAATTCCCACGCGTTTGATTTCCTGCCGCTACTGTTTGACCGGACCATGAACACGTTTCCTGCAATCAAAAGCGCATTCACCGAAGCGCGCTAACCAAGCGTCGCTTTGGCGATAGCCGTGGTCAGGGCAGCGCGACCACCCGATCGGATTGCGCCGTGTCCGCTGGCAAAGAGCTCGATGGGGTAGGCGAGCAGCTTTTGCGCGCTGGCAAGAGCGGTGGGTTTGTCCCATGTGCCAAAGTTTGGAAAAGGAAAGAACCACGGAGCAAAACCGCTGATAGAGACACCTCCTTTGCAGATGAGGGCGTCTCCAGCAAAGAGCGTACCGTCTCTTTCGTCGAGGAACGAGAGATGTCCGGGGATGTGTCCCGGAGTTTCGATAGCGCGCAGAGAGCCGACAAGGTCGCCCTCGGCGAGCAATTGGGTGGGCTGGGATTTGAGTCCGGGGACGCCTCCCTTGATTTCCCCTGAGCCCTCTTTGGGCTCGAGGGAAGTATTGGGCGGCTTTTGAAGCAGAGGCACGCTGCGTGCATTCGTGACCAGCTCCACGTTGGCGGGGCCGAGCTTTTCGACCAACTCATCGACGGAGCCCACATGGTCCATGTGGGCGTGGGTGAGCACAATGCGGCGGATCGGAGCGCCCAGTTCCTGCGCCGCCGCAAGAATGTCATGGGCGGAACCGGGGAGACCGGTGTCGATGAGGCTGAGCCCATCAGCCTCACGCACCAGGTAACAATTCACAAAGCTCAGGCGTGTGAGTTGATATGCGTTGGCAGTGACAATAGCGGTTTTCATCCAGGCTATTCGATGCGCACGCTCTCCCCAGGGAGCACAATTCGCGTGTTCATTGAACTCAAGTGGAAGTTGCAGAGAGTTTGATCTCGAGAGCCTCTGCGCCCCTCAGGATGTTGAACGACTTCATGGCCGGGCCGGGCTTGTTCAGCATCTTGCGCAGGGTGGATTGAGAATCAATCGCCACATTTGCGATGGAGACAATCAGATCCCCCTTGCGAATGCCGGCATCATCCGCGACGCCTCCAGGCTCAACCGCGTGCACCAGGACGCCGGGCACGTCAGGAAGGCCTACTGCCCGCCGGCGTTCCAGTGATGCGCGGGGCGGCAAAACCACCATGCCGTAGTGGATATAACGCTGGTCATTGCTATTGGCCTCAAGCGCGAGGTTCCATTTGCGGAGCAGCCGAATTAAATCGGCCCGGTCACGCGCTGTGAGACCGGAAAGCATGCGCTCCTCGTTGAGCAGATGCTCGGGTACTATCTTTTCCAGCAGCGCGATACCCTTGCCGGTGACGGCCACCAGAGTGGCTCGCCTGTCATCAACGTCGGCTTCCCGCGTAACCAGGCCACCACGCTCCATCGCATCGATGCGCACACTCATGCTGCCGGATGTGCGCAGCAGATTCTTCATCAACTCCCGCTGCGAGAGCCGATAGGGTGGACCGCTCCGCTTGAGAGTTGCCAAGACATCAAAAGAGGCGCGAGAAATGTCAAACTCGGCAAACTTCGCCTCCAGGGCACGGTCTACATATTCATAAATTCGCCCGATCCGGCCAATAATCTGCACTGGCGCCAAATCATAGTCCGGACGCTCCTTGCCCCATTTCAATACCAGCCGGTCGATGTGGTCACGCTCAGTCATGCTTTCTCAGGATACAGAGTACGTTAACATTAATTTGCTTGAAATAAAGCTACTTGATAATGTATGTATTCGAGAGAAAACTATTCTAGGAGGAGCTATGCGTATCATCGCCTTCGACCGGTTCAAGTCGGGCGTGACCATGGAACAAATTACTCCGTACCTGCCGGACGAGGTTTCTAATGTCTGGCGGCTATGGAAGGCAGGCATAGTCCGCGAAAACTACGCTCGCGCAGACGAGCCCGGAGTCGTTATTGTCTTTGAACTTCCCAGCGTGGAAGCCGCGCAGACGTATACCGACGATTTCCCTTTGAGCAAAGCCGGTTTGCTTGAATGGGAGTTCATTGCCTTACAGATTCCACTTCCGATCGAGGCTCTTTTCCGACGGGAGATTGACGTGAATCCACCCTTCGACCGCAGCCCTAAAGAGAAGCAGGATACCGCTCATGCCTGACGTCCGCGGCCTGTCAGTACCAGTGCAGCTGGCGGAGCTCTGCCGGCCATCGCGAACGGCGCTGATCGTCTATGACATGCAGGTTGGCGTGGTTTCGCAGATAGACGAGGGGCAAGCAATAACGGCGCGGTGTGTCGATCTTTTGGAAACTGCGCGGAAAGCGGGCTACCCCATTTACTTCACTCGTCACCGCTGGCTGCCCAATCGCCTGGCCGGGGTCGGTCAGCTTCGCCGCGCGATGATCTGGCACCATACCGATGATCCGATGAGCGTCGCTCCGACCTTTTCCCCGGGGTCGCCCGGCTTTGAGGTCGTACCCGAACTCACGCCCCGGAATGACGAGTGCGTGATCGACAAGATCACCATGTCGGCGTTTGAAGCGACGTTTCTCGATATAGCTCTGCGCGACGCGAAGCTCGAGTCCTTTATCATCGCCGGCATCGCGCTCGAGGTGGGTATCGGACCAACGGTGCGCCAGGCGCTCGACCTGAACTATATTCCGATCGTCGTCTCCGATGCTTGCGGAGCAAAAACTGCGCAAAACAAAGATCGCGTTCTGATCGAATTCGCAGATACCGGCGAGGTGATGGTTGTGGATAGTAAAACGCTTCTACCGCTCCTCAACGCCGAATGAAGAATGAGAAGTTGGCATGAATAAGGCGAGAGTGGAATCCTTCAGCGACGGAGTGTTCGCGATCGCGATCACGCTCCTGGTGCTCGGGTTTCAGGTCCCGACTCTGGATTCGGCCTCTGAACCACTGCTCAGGAAGGCTCTTCTTGCTCAGCTCCCCGAAGTGATCCCTTACATAACCACCTTCGCGACCATCGGGATCATCTGGCTCAACCACCACACCATGTTTCATGAAGTGGAGCATGTGGAGCGCGGAACGCTGGTCCTGAACCTATTGCTTCTGCTGGTCGTTTCCTTCATCCCCTATCCCACGGCAGTGCTGGGTCGCTACGGACCGTTGCGCAGCAGCGCCATGCTGTATGGGGCAGCGCTCAGCATGCTGGGAGTCAGCTACACGCTCTTAGGGCGCCACATTGCCCTTCGCAAGTTGAGCCGGGATCGGGCAGACCCTCAAAAGGTGCGCGCGAAAATCTACCGTAACCTGATAGGGGCCTTCGCTTATCCTGCGGGAACAGTCATTGCGTTCTTTAGTCCGAAAACCGCGGTCGTCATCTTCCTTGCCCTGGCGCTGTTCTATTTCCTTCCGGAAAGCACAGGGCGATCGGAGGTAACGCAATAGCCGCGTCCTACTTCTTTGCTGGTGTTGCACTCTCTTTCTGGTATGCGGCGGAGAGCGTGCCTTTGCTGGTGGCGATTGGCAACAGCGTTGGATAGAATTGGACGAATGTAGTGTCCACCGCTGCATGGTTGGCATGGCAGCTGTAACAATCCGTCGATGTCGGAATCATTTTGGCTGTCTTGCCGTCGCCGAAACCAAAGAATGCCCATTTACCCGGAAAACGCGCCTCGTCCTTGACATGTACCTCGCGTTCCATCACCGTGCCCTGGTAATTGCCCTTTCGGTTGATGGAACCCTTACCCTGCGCTCTGCGTTGCTCAAGCACGAGCATGGTTTTATCCGGCCAGGTGCCTGTTTTCGTAAATGCCTGGTAGGCAGCAGGATTGACAAACACATTGTCGAACATGTGATGGTCGCCCATCTGCATGGACGGGTCGTAACTCATATCGAAGCCGGAGGTTAAGTAAACCCATTCCCGGTAGTGTTCCGGGAACTGAAGTTGGGCATCGCTGGTATATTGAGGAGCCTGGCTTTGGCTCGGCCCCGCCGCCTCCTGGGTAGGCGCGGCCAGGGAAAACATAAGCGTTGCAAGCGAGAGTGCGATTTTGGTTATCGTGAGCATATTGGCAGTATCCCCTCAGGCCGTCGTTAAGGCCAGATCGGCGGCTGCACAGTTCCGGCGATTCACTGCATCATAACTTCGCCGTTGGAGCACTGGACTACGATATTACTTATGGAAATAAGCCACACCCGTTCGCAAGCCCATCCCTGGGTATGGATCGCATCGATCTGGTCCGGCTTCGGGCTGATTGGTGCGACGCAGACCGTCTTTGTCATGCGCGCGGAAGGCATGCACCACGCGTGGGTGCGGCTGTTTGTGACTTGTGTCCTTTCGTTCCTCCCCTGGGCCCTGGCAACCGGGATGGTGATGCGCCTCGGCCGGCAGTTTCCTCCATTAAAGTTGAAATCCGTGGTTACCTGGGGTGTGCATCTCTCAACCTGCGCTGCGGTTGGTCTGCTCTATGCCGCCTGGACAACGTGGCTGGATGCAGTGCTTAATCCCTATGCACTCTCTTCGCCCCCAAAACCCTTCGTACACCAATGGCTCTATCTGTTTTATAACGGAGTTATCTCCTCTCTGTTTCTGTACAGTGCCATCCTCGCAGTCAGTTATGTAGTGGATTCGCGATCGAGGCTTGCTTATCAACAGACTGAAACCGCGCATCTGAACGAGCAGCTTTCCAAAGCCCAGCTCGACGCCCTGCGCAGGCAGATCGAACCACACTTTTTGTTCAACACTCTCAATGCGATTTCCGGTCTCGTACGGGAGAGAAGGAACGACGCTGCGGTAAGCATGATCGCCGGGCTGAGCGACTTTCTCCGCCGGCTTCTGGAGGATTCGGGGCGGCAGCAGGTGGCTCTGGGAGAGGAAGTGGAGTTCGCTCAGAAGTATCTTGACATCCAGAAAGTGCGGTTTGTGGAGCGCCTTCAGTTCAGTGTGGATGTCCCTGGAGAGCTGCTGCTGGCCCAGGTTCCCACCCTGATTTTGCAGCTGATGGTGGAAAACGCCATCAAACATGGCATCGCAAAACGGGCTCAGGGAGGATTGATCCGGATCGCAGCGTCGCGTTCCGACGATCGGCTCAGGGTCAGTGTGTACAACGACGGCCCGGCTGTGAATTGGGAAAAGATACGCTCCGGAATAGGCATTTCGAACATGAGAACCCGCCTGCAAAGCCTCTATGGAGAGGCCTTCGAGCTAAGCATGCATAATCAGGATCCGGGTGGCGTGGAAGTAACCGTGTCCGTTCCATTTAAGGAGTGACCGGTGACCGCGGAGACATGTGCCGGCAAAATCCGAACCGTCATCGTGGACGACGAACCACTCGCGCGCACCAATTTGTCTCTGCTTTTGAGGCTTGATCCGGAGATTGCCGTGGTGAGCGAATGTGGGTCCGGAGTGGACGCCCCAAATGAGATCCGCAGGACCAAACCAGACCTGCTATTTCTCGACGTGCAGATGCCCGAATGCGACGGCTTTGACGTGCTCGAGCTACTGGGCAAAGATGTGCCCCCTGCGGTGGTTTTGGTCACCGCCTACGATCAGTATGCGTTGCGTGCATTTGAGGCAGGCGCGCTCGACTACCTTTTGAAACCGTTCGATGATGCTCGCTTCGATCTGGCACTCAACCGCGCCAAGCAAAAGATCACGCGCGGCAAGGATCGGCCCAGAACGCTTGAGTATCTGACCGTCAAGAGCGCCGGGCAGGTGGCGTTTGTGAGCCTGCCCTCCATCGATTGGATCGAGGCCGCCGATTACTATGTTGCATTGCACGTCGGCCCGAAAACTCATCTATTGCGGCGCAGCATCACAGAACTGGAGCAGGATCTGGATGCGAACATGTTTTTTCGCATTCATCGCTCCAGCATCGTGAACCTTAATCGCATCCGAGGCCTGAAACTCAATGAAGATGGGGAGTACACTGTATTGCTGGAAGGCGGAACCAGCCTCCGGATGAGCCGGCGTTATCGCAAGCCACTCCAGGCCCGCCTGGGTCTCCGTCTTTCACACATTTCCTCATGACAAAAGCAACTGGATGCTCCGGTCGAGCCAAGGATCCCCCATTTTCGGGGGATCGACGTAGGCTCCAATGAGGGTATCGAAAAGTTCAAACGGGGTGGGATGATGAATGGCGCACACTTTAGCGCGAATGCCCCGGGAAAGAGCAACAGGATGACAAGCGAACTCAATAACGAGCCTCAACGACAGGCCGCCGCCGTGATGGACAGCGATGGCCAACTGGGGGCATCTTTGGCGGCAGGTCCGACGCCAATCCCCGATATCGTAGCAGCGTTGCGAGCTGTTGAACTTCTACAAGGGCTTACGGAAGAAGAATATCGTTGGCTCGCGTTGCATGGCACGGAACGGAAGGCTTCTCACCGGTCGGTCGTGGTGCGCGAAAACGAACCTGCGCACCACATGAACATTATCCTGGAAGGTGAAGTCAATGTTTCTCGAGCAAACTCGGGCTCGGTATCGTTGTTCATCGGCCGTACGGCACGCGTAACCGGAAAGCTTCCCTTTTCCAGGATGAAGTTCTGGGGCGCGACGGGCTATAGCGCCGGCCATTTGTGGGTGCTTGATATCCATGAAGACCTGTTTCCGGCGATGCTGGCTGCGATTCCTTCGATGGCCCAGATTTGCGTGTCGCTGTTGCTTGACCGGGTACGAGACTTCTCCCGCGCCGATCTGCAGGCGGAGAAACTTGTCGCCTTGGGGCAACTCGCGGCCAACCTGTCGCACGAGCTCAATAACCCGGCATCCTCTGCCCAGCGCGCCGCGCTGAGTCTTTCGTCGAAAATAGACAAAGATGTCGAATTGTGCAGACTCGGCCGTCTCTTTCGCTCCGATGAAGAACTGGCGGGCTATACGCGATGGACCGAGCGATCGATCGAGCCAGTAGAGAACCAGTCTGCCCCCGAAGCCAGTGCTTCCGATGCCTTGTCTGTGAGTGACCGTGAGCAGCAATTCATCGAGTGGCTCGAGGCGCATCAGGTTGCAAACGCGTGGGCCGTCGCACCGGCATTGGCGCAAGCAAATCTGCCTGTTCGTTCGCTCGACGAACTAGCCTCGATCGTAAATCCTGTTGCCCTTCCTGCCGCTGTGACCAGCTTCGCGAATTCTCTCAATGCGCGCAGCATGGTGGCTGCGGTTTCTGAGTCATCAAGCCGCATCTTTCACATCATTAACTCGATTAAGGATTACTCCTACATGGACCAGGCTCCCATCCAGGACGTCGACCTGGTCCAATCGTTGGAGAACACGCTGGCAGTGCTCCGTCCGCGTCTGCAGCAGATGGTGATCGTACGCGATTACGAGCAGGGTATGCCTGCCATCACTGCGTACGGTGGGGAACTGAGCCAGGTATGGACTGCGCTCATCGAGAACGCCATTGACGCCACAAAAGGGCACGGCACTCTCAAGCTCGTCACTCGATTGCAGGGTGAGATGGCGTTTATCGATATTTGGGATGATGGAGTTGGCATCGAACCTGCGCTTTCTTCACGCATTTTCGAGCCGTTCTTCACCACCAAGCCGCTGGGGCAAGGGCTCGGACTTGGGCTCGACCTGGTGCGAAGGATCCTAAGCAAGCATTTTGGCTCGGTCGCTGTGCAATCAAAGCCGCATTCCACCTGTTTTCAGGTGCGGCTTCCCTTGGCTCGGCCGCAAATCTACTAAGTCAAGCCGGTGGCTGCCCCAGCCTGCCCGGCTTGCCGGGTCCCGAGTTTGAGATCCGGGGCATCCTCCTGGTAAAGGTTTATCGAGTCTACTTGACTCCCTTATCTGGATCCCAGACACCCTGCAGCTTGCGCACATAAACCATCTGCCCTATGTGATAGGCATTGTGCGTGCCAACGTGCGCAATGGTCGAAGCCCACAGGGAAATCTTCGCGTCATCCGCGGATTCCACTGCCTGCTCCCAATCGGTCATCACCTGATCCAGCTGCTTGACAGTTTCATTCCAGCTCTTGGCGTCAAAGTTATTGAACGTCTCGTCATTGTTCCCGTCAAACTTCGCCGGCTTCTCGCCTTTGAACTTTGCCAGCGACTCGCGGTCCCAGAACACCAGGTGATTCGCCAGCTGGCCGACCGAATGGTTCCCACTCTTGTCGGTCCAACTCGCCTGCGCCGGCGTCAGTCCGGCAACAGCGGTGTTCGCGGGCACAAACCATTCTGCCTTGTTATGTGTCGTATGCAGCTGCTCCAGCAGAACTGCCTTGAGTGTCATTGGCTTCTGCTCCTGGGCAAAAGCAAAGGTAGATAGCGATAACACCATACCCATCACCACAAATTTCATGTTGGCCTCTCCTTGCGCTCCCGTTGGACTTGTAATCACCCATTGTGTCACCCGCAAACCCGCTTGGCTGGGCCATTGGCCGATGAATCGGCTCCGTTCCGGCTTTCCATGGTCTCACTCTGCTTTTGGTAAGTATGGAGCTTTGCATTGCCTACTTCCCAACGGTTCGTGTCATCATACGATCGGAAGCAGGGAGACCAATCATGCAGATGAGTGGAAACACGATTCTGATTACGGGTGGCGGTTCAGGCATCGGGAGAGCGCTGGCGGAGGCCTTTCATGGTCTCGGCAACCAGGTGATCATTGCCGGCCGCCGGCAGCAGGTACTGGAGGAAACCATCGCCGCCAATCCCGGTATTAAGTCAGCTGTATTCGACATTGACAACGCTGACGCAATCCGCGGCTTTGCGGCCCAAGTGGCAAAAGACTATCCGAGCCTGAATGCCGTCATTCACAACGCAGGCATCATGTGCCTGGAGGACCTGAAGACCGGCGGACTGCCTGATGCGGAAGCGATCATCACTACCAACTTGCTAGGCCCTATGCGGCTGACAGCTTCGCTGCTTCCGCATCTGAAGAACTCGCCCGATGCGACTGAGATATGCGTGGAGCGGGTTAAGCTGCTACGCTTCGCCGAGTGCGATGGCAATTACGACGGCTTCTTCACGCGGTTCAATGACAGTGTGGCCGCGGCCGCGCATTAGGAGAGCCCGATGAGGGAACGGAAGCCTTTCGATCAAGCGTTGCGACGCTTTCTTGATGAACAGGCCGCGGATTCGGGTCCGCCGGTGGAGATGACGGATGAGGCTCGCACCCGCATGCTGCGGCAAAGGATGGTGCGCATGCTGGAGAGCCGTACGTCCATCCCAGGGCTGCCCAATCAAGTGGAGATGCACCCGGTGGAGATTGCACCTGGCCTCTTCGCGCGGCTCTACATACCGCCCGCAGCCGAAGGTCCGCTTCCCTCGCTGGTGTATCTGCATGGCGGCGGTTGGGTCGCTGGCTCGGTCGCTACCCATGATCCGTTTTGCCGTCTGCTGAGCGGTGCCGCCGAGGTGATCATCGCCTCGATCGAGTACCGCATGGCGCCGGAGCATCCTTACCCAGCGGCAGTGGAGGACACGGTCACCGCTGTGCAATGGGTGCACCAGCATGGTGAGGAATGGGGTGGCGATATAACCCGCGTGGCCCTCGGCGGAGATAGCGCGGGCGCCAACCTGGCCGCCGTGGGAGCCAACCGTCTTTGCGCCACGGGCGAGAAGCCACTGCGCGCTTTGCTGCTGCTTTATCCCATCACGGATTCTCCCGAGGCCGGTCACGGCTCCTACCTCGAGAACGCCACCGGTTACGGGTTGGAGGCGAAAATGATGCGGTGGTATTGGCAGCAGTATGCGCCCGGCGTCTCGCCCGACGATCCTGATGTGTCGCCACTTCAGTTACATAGGATGCCTGCGCTTCCGCCGACCCTGCTGGCGACGGCAGAGTACGACGTGCTCCGCGATGAGGGCCTGGCGTATGCGCAGAGGCTTGAAGAGGAGGGCGTTGCGGTGGCCCGTCTACACTCCCCAGATATGCACCACAATTTTCCCGTACACCCGGGAACTGTGGGGCGGTTCCCGCAGTGTGATGCCGCTCTCGCTGAGATTGCTGGATGGCTAGGTGCCACGTTGACGATTGGGCACTGATTGAGATTTGCGCAACCCCTGGGCTGTTCCGATTTGGAGCCAGGCTGACGGCCAAGGAAGAAGGTCTTGGTCGTGGATTCCTCATGCACGACGTAATGGTGTCCCGGTAGGGAAAAGGGCCCGCTCATTTGAGCGGGCCCTCCTGCCAGCCCACCAGCGCGCTCTAGCGATGTCCACCACCCCCGGGGTGACCGCCGCCACCACCGGGATGGCCTCCACCGGAGTAGCCGGGGGTGTGTTCGCCACCCCCGTCATGGCCGGCATTGCCTACATGGCCGTGCCCGTCCTGGGCCTCGTTAGCATGGAAATGATTAAACGGCTGCTCGCCCCTTACCGGAAATGGTCCGTGGTAGCCGTGGCGAGGATCGTAGCGATTGTCGACATGGCCATAAAATCCGTGGGGGCCGTGGAACCAGGGGCCAGCCCCGATGAAAAGCCCACCGATAAACCAATCAGGCCCATAGTAACCATACGGCGCACACTCGTAGGGAGGATAGTCGAAATAGCCATAGGGACAAATCGGGGGCGCCCCAATGCTGACGGCTACCTGCGCGGGTGCACCAGAAAAACCGCTCAGCATGGCCACAGCGAACGCAGAAAAGGCAAAGAACTTCAAAAATCGCATCGAATCCTCCTCTAACCAACCAATCGCTTAGATCATGGATTGCCTCGGAAAGTTGTGCGCGATTCACAAAAGTCATGTCGCGCCGGGTGGCCCGACACACCATCGGCCACCTTGGTATCCTAAGCGGTGACCTGCAGTTATATCCCCACCCGCCCGTCTTTGAGGAACCAATGGCCGCATTAATCGACGCGATCGATGTAAAACGCAAAATGTTTGTTGAGTTTGAGAACGTCCCGTTTCATTGTTTGGAGGCTGAGATCTCTACCCCCACCGCCAGGGGCGGCCAAACGCTGGTCCGCCTCAAGATGCGTAACATGCTCACTCGCGCCGTGTTCGACAAGACCTTCAAGGCCAGCGACAAGTTCAAGGAGCCGGACCTCCAGACCGTCGAGGCCTCGTATCTCTACAGCGACGCGGATGGGTCTTATTTCCTGGATCAGGATACCTTCGAGACCCTGACACTCAGCGACCAGATGGTAGGAGACGCACTGGAGCTGCTGGTGGAGGGGGTCATCATTCACATCGACAAGTTCAACGGCAATCCCATCGGGTTACAACTGCCTGCCCAAGTGGAATTGGCGGTCACCTATACCGAGCCGGGTGTTCGCGGCGATACCGCGAGCGGAAGCGTGACCAAGCCCGCAAAACTGGAGACGGGCATTGAAATTCGGGTTCCCGTGTTTATTAAAGAAGGAGAGAAGATCAGGGTAGATACAGAAACGCGGCAGTTTGCCGGGCGAGCCTGAAAACTCCAATCCCTATGTCCAACCGGCAAACCTTCACCCACGCCGTAGAGTGCTTTGCTGACCCGGAAAGACGGTATGAGTATTTCCATCTCTATTCAGACGACATAGTTCTGCACGGATATCAGGGTGTTGAACCGGGACTGGAGGGCGTGAAGCGCTTCTACTACGCTTTCTGGGCGGTATTTCCAGACGCAAAAGTGATACTCGAGGAAGTGCTCGAGGACGCCGGCACGCTGGTTGCACGTTATGTCATTACGGGAACCCAGCATGAACAGTTTATGGGAGTTGCCCCGGCCGGGCAGCAGATCGCATTGCCAGGGATGAGCATTTTGCACTTCAGAAATGGCCGCTGCTTTGAGCGATGGGCCTGCTCAGATTCCCTCTTGCTGATGACTCAGATCGGGGCGCCCATCGAGGGTATGTGAGAACCCATGAGTCACGGCTCTTTATGCTCTGATACCCATCGCTACCGGCCGGCCAACTTCTTTTGAACGAGAAGAAACTTTATCCGCGTAGAGTCTTTTCACATTGACCTCATTATTTTAACGACCAGTTACGACATGCGGACAGTCTCAACCCCTGACCAAGTCCACGCCTGCCAGATGATGATCGAGGTGCACACAGTCTCGATCGTCGCGAAGAACACGTACGCCGGAAAAACGGGGTCCCGAAAGTTACCGTTAGTCAGAGGCAGAACGAAGGTCAGGAAACCGTTTACGAGGGTCAAAATGCTACCCGCGATGATATTCGCCAGCCGGTTCGTTCTAAACGGAAGCAGTCGACACGCCGGAATCATGGCGATGGGTATTTCCATCAAGACCGCTGAACCCAGGAGAGCCCATTGGGGAAGGTGTGGGGCTGAATTCGGCGAGCCAACGAAAGCGAACAGGGCAAGCACGTCCGCATACAGGTAGTTCAATAACGCGAAGATCCAGAATAGAGACAACCGCTCCCTTGTGTCATGCATGTCAACCTCCTGAGGAATAGTTACGTCCCGCGTTTAGATGGGGCTCTCACACACTCTCCATAGCCCCCTAGCTTCCTTCACTCAGACAGTGGTCATCGAATCGAGCCCCGAAGACTTCGGTCCCGGGGCGTTGCCCGAACCCGGCACGGGCTGGGGACTCCCGCACCAGGAGCAGAATGGCTGGTTGAGCGCCATGGTTCGCGCGCAGTGCGAGCAAGTCGACGCGATCGGTTGGCGCAGAACAAAATAAAGGAGAAATCCCAGCAGGTGAGGAAACAGGGCTGCGACCAGCACCCAAAGGAATGGCCGCATGGCCCGCCGGCGCGCGTCCGCGAAGACAAACCCGAGACATAGAACCCAAGCAGCGGCCACGACACCACTGAGTAAGCCGGCGCCGGCAAATATGGACATTGTCCGCAACGCGGTACCTGGGTGAGCTTCATGGAAGCCCATTCCTACCGCGATCAGCACTGCACAGCCGCCAATGACCAAAGACCAAATTTGAGCAGCCTTAGGCACAACACCCAGAAATCGACGAATGTTCATATGGCCCTTTCTTTCCGATGCGACAACAGTGGCAACATCGGAAACAACAGCAAAAAACAGAACGAGGGTAGGATCCAGAAGGTGAGCAGCCCATGCCTCATTTGCGTCCGATGCATATCAAGGACTGAGGCGATCAGGCCGCCAAATTGCAAGTCGATGAACGAACCGGCGACACTGAATAAAACCGCCGCAACGCAAATCCAGGCCATCCGTCTCCGGCTGGGCTGCCCGCTCTCGATCTGCTGCGCCCGCAAACTGATCGAGGCGCAAACTTTCTCCTGCAGGGCAGGGTCCACATCGAACGAAAACCCGCCGAGGCCGGCGATGACTCTGGTGCCGGCAGCGAGATACTCCTGGCATTGCGGGCAAGACGCGAGATGCTCGCGGAGCGATTCTTCCTCCCCGACCGCCGTCTCGCCCGCCAGAGTTTCGTCGATCCTGCGCTGGAAACGCTCGTGATCGTCAGATCTCATGAGTACCTCCCTCTAATCGCGACCGCAGCGTTCGAAGACCGCGATAAATCCTTGAAGCGACCGTAGCGACGGGCACTCCCACAACTCCGGATATTTCCTGTAGCGATAGCTCCTCCTGAAAGCGAAGGACGAGCGCTTCGCGGTAGATGGGTTCCAGTAACTGCAGCGAGCCGGCAAGGCGCTCGGCATCCTCAGTGCGCGCTGCGAGGGTGAATGGGGAAGGGGCATTGGAAGCAGGCGTTTGCAGAGCAGTGTCCTGCTCCCCCTCGGTGTTCGAGTCCAGGCTGAAGGTTCGCCCTTTGCGCAAGTGATCAATTGCCAGGTTGCGGGCAATGGTGAACAGCCAGGGCTCAAAACGAGAGCGCCCGTCGTAGGAAGAGCCGCGCTCCAGAACGCGCAGCCACGTTTCCTGCACCAAATCGTCGACCTCATCGCGGCTGCCCAGCAGGTAAATGAGGTAGCGCACCAGGCGATACTGATATTGCCCTACCAATTGCTGCAGGAAAATGACATTCCCTTGGCGCAGGCTGAGGGCAATTTGCTGCGTGTCGCTGTTCACTGACGCCGCCAATGTCGTTCCATATTCGAACATACGTGGTGTATACGGACGAGGGGTCCAAAATTATGCAGAATCACCCGTCAAACCGGCACATATGATCCAGGATCGACGGCCCCGGGGCCCTCTGACCTATTCCTGCGATTCGTCTCAGGACGGTCCGTGCGCGGCATTTCCGGCGGGCACCTCTGGTTTTGGTGTCTCCGGGGGAGGCTGAATTCCCTGGGCCTTGAGTGCCCGATCGATCGCCGGCCACGATTGCTCCACCGGTTGTGCGCCACTCGGGAGCCGTTCCCCGTCGACGAATACCTGGGGTGTGTCCTGAATGCTCCTCTGGCAATCGCAGCACCGTGGCCGAGAGGCGAATCAGGGGAGAGCTCAGCACCACAGCGTGTTGTGGTGGAGGACCTGCAGCGCATCCTCGCAGAAGACAAGGGCAAATCGGATGCGGAGATCGCGCGGCAGTTGTCTGGTGTTGAACTCATAGAAAGAATGAGCTTCACGAAACTCAAGTCGCTGGAGCAAAGCGTCCCAGGCAAGAAGAGCCGGTGGGCACTGGTTGCGCTGGCGGATGCCTCGGTGTTTCTGAGTCCACCCGCTGCGGATGTGCTCCCTCAAGCTCCTCCTGATTTGAACGAACAGCGGCCCATGGTTGCTTTGACTGTGGAATATCTTGGCAAGACGCTGCCTAAGTTCCCAGACTTTTACGCTACACGAACCACCGTTCGCTTTAGCGATGGACCGAGCAAGAAGCGTGCGAGGACAAGATCTCAGGATGATTCAGCATGGCGCATAGTGGGCAAATCGAAGGTGGTCGTGGCGTACCGCGAAGGGAAGGAGGTTGTCGATCCTCGCGAATGGGTCAAGCATCCTTCGGATCAGAAAAATGAAGGCCTGATCACCAGGGGTGTCTTCGGCCCGATCCTTTCGACGGTGATTTCGGATGCCGCGCGCGCTGGGATGACCTGGGCTCGTTGGGAGCGCGGAAGCGCCGGAACGCTGGCGGTGTTTCGATATCGTGTATTGAAAAATCAATCGCACTATTCCGTAGCGTTTCAAGGCCTCTTCAGTGACAAGGCAGATGCGAACCCGGCCACGGGATATCTCGGCGAAGTTGCGATTGATCCGGCCTCCGGCACGATTCTGCGTCTGACTGTACAGGCTGATCTGGCGCTTGACTCGCCCATTCTCCGTGGCGACGTTATGGTGGAGTATGGTCCCGTAGAGATCGGCGGCAAGACTTACACGTGCCCCATAAGGAGTGTCTCAATTTCACTCAATGATAACCGATTCGTTGACCCATTCACTCAAGCCCCACAGATCAACCTGTTAAATGATGTGACATTCACGGACTATCACCAGTTCCGGGCCGAGTCACGCATTCTCCCCGGATATGTCCCAGCCCCAAACCATTAACACTTCCTGGAACACTGCCCACGGGGGGCGTAATCGCCAACTCACTCAGCGACAGGTGCCAGCAAACCACATGTTCGAAGTCGGAGCCGATGCCATCCGCACGGCGTACGTTGGTGTGTTCAACGCCATCGCGCTCACGGTCAAATTCAAAGTCGCTGAAGTACACCAAGTTGCAGCCGGCTGGGCGTTCGCGCGCACCAATTCAGCAGGCACGGTCAAGGTGCACGCGACCGGCCAAAGCAGCGCGGAAGCCAACCAGGAGCTCTTTGTGTTTCAGAAGATCGGCGACGCCTGGAAGATCGCTCGCTACTGCTTCTCAACCACCAATCCGTGTCGCGCCTAAGGAGCACCAGCCAATGGCCGACCAGATCGCAGCGGGCAAATTGCACATCCAGATCGGCAAGATCTTTCACCTCGACGAAATCGTCGAAGCGCATCGTTTATTGGAAGAGAACAAGGCGGGCGGAAGAATCGTGATATTGATCTAAGGCTCCCAATCCCGGCTGCGCGAACACTGTTCAATTTCGAACAGGCAGCCCCGATTTTGGACACCAGCCCCCCGGCTAGCGCAACTAAGCCGAGCCTTTTCAATGTTCTCCCAATTCTCGATGCGGAGTGCCGAATGCTTATAACATAAGTCGACCGTCACGGCTCGCGAACCAAAGAAGGTGTGGCCCATATGCTGGTTGAACTGAAATACGCCTGGAGGCGCTTGCTGAAATCACCCAGCTTCGCCATCACCGCGGTTCTCACCCTGGCGCTCGGAATCAGCGCGAACGCCGTGGTCTTCAGCGTATTAAATGCGCTGGTTCTGCACACTCTCAATGTGCCCAACGCGAAAAGCTTCTACTCCATCGAAGCGCGGGGTCAGTCCATGAACTCCTATCCTGACTACCAGGATGTGCGCGACCGGAACCGCAGCTTCGATGGCGTCCTCGCGTTCAACTTCTCTGCCGCCGGGCTGGACACGGGTGGCGACCCGTCCCAGATATGGGTCTATGAAGCCAGCGGAAATTATTTCGACACGCTAGGCCTCAAGCCTTACCTTGGCCGCTTCTTTCACCCCTCCGACGAGCACGGTCCCAACAGCAGTCCGTACATCGTGCTCAGCTATGCATATTGGCGCAGTCATTTCCGCGGCGATCCGGCTGTGGTAGGGCGCACGGTTCAATTGAACAAGCATCCCTTCACGGTTCTGGGCGTTGCCGCCCCGGACTTCCGCGGCACAGAATTGTTTTTTTCCCCGGCTCTGTGGGTTCCGCTGGTGGACCAGCAGCAGATTGAGGGTTTTGACGGTCTGAGACAGAGAACAGGGCGAAGTCTCTGGCTCATTGGGCGCGCAAAGCCCGGGGTCACGGAGACGCAGGCAACCGCTGACCTACATTCCATCGCCACATTCCTGACCAGGACTTATCCCAAAAGATGACGACGGTATGAGTTTCTCTCTGGCACGGCCAGGGCTCCTAGGCAACTTATTGGGACGTCCAGTCCGAGCGTTCGTAGGCGGCCTGATGCTCTTGGCCGCACTGATTCTGCTGGCCGCGTGTGCCAACCTGGGCAGCCTGTTTGCAGCGCGCGCCGCCGATCGTTCCCGTGAAATTGCCCTGCGCCTGGCGCTCGGGTCGAGCCGCCGCCACATACTGCGCCAGCTTCTCACGGAGGCTATTCTGGTTGCACTTGTTGGTGGGGTTGCGGGCATTGCGGCCAGCGTGGTTTTGTTGCGCGGGCTAAGCGCGTGGCAGCCGCTGTCGGATTTCCCGATCAACCTGCCCGTAAGTCCGGACGCCCTGACTTATGTGGTTGCGTTGCTGCTTGCGCTGGCCAGCGGCTTTGTTTTTGGGTTGGTCCCGGTGCGGCAGGTACTCAAGGCCGATCCCTGGCAGGTGGTGAAGACGGGCTCGACAACCGCGGCTGGCGGGCGATGGTTTGGCACCCGCGATCTGCTGCTAGTGGTGCAGATTGCGTTGTGTGCGGTCCTGGTCACTTCTTCATTGGTGGCAGTGCGCGGCCTGGTGCGTTCGCTTCATAGCAACCTCGGTTTCCAGCCTCAGAACGCTTTTGTGGTGAGTACCGATCTCAACATGGCTGGCTACCATGGTGATCAAGTGCCGGTGATGCAGCGGCGAATGCTCGATGCGGCCGCGAGTATTCCCGGAGTCGCTTCGGTAGGGCTGGTCGACTACCTGCCCCTGGGCCTGGGCTGGAACGACAACGCGATCTATGCCAGCAACACCACGGACCTGCGGCAGTCCCACTCAATTGCTGAGGCGACAACCTACAGCATTTCGCCTGGCTACTTCCAGGCGTCGGCGACGACACTGCTGGCGGGAAGGACATTCAACTGGCGTGATGATAAGAACGCTCCAAAAGTGGCAGTAGTCAATCGACAATTTGCGCGTGAAGTCTTTGGTTCGGTGGCCCAGGCGATCGGCGGATATTTCAAGACAGAAGAGGGAGTCAGGATACAGGTCGCCGGAGTGGTAGAGGACGGAAAGTACAAGACGCTGACCGAAGACCAGCGGCCGGCCTACTTCCTTCCCCTCCTTCAAACGCCTGCAACCGCTACCTGGTTAGTCGTGCGAGCCAACGGCGATGCTCAGAATCTGACCGTCCCCTTGCACGATGCTTTACGTGCCCTGGACGCGGGTTTGCCCATGACCCTGATAACCTGGCAAAAAGAGCTGGACAGCGCGCTCTTTGCTGCGCGTACAGCGACTGTGTCATTAGGCGTGCTGGGCGTGCTTGGCGCGATGCTGGCGGTTACGGGCATTTTCGGCATGGCCTCCTATTCGGTAAGCAAGCGGCTGCGCGAACTAGGCATTCGCGTGGCTTTGGGTGCGCGGCGCAAAGAGGTGTTGCAGGCGGCATTGGGAAGAACGTTCCGGCTGTTGGCAGCAGGCGCGGTAGCAGGTCTGCTGTTGGGCATGGCGGCCACCCGAGTACTGGGCCTTATCGTCTACCAGGCCTCGCCTCGGGATCCCGCGGTCCTCGGCGGAGTCATCCTGACTATGCTTCTGCTGGGCCTGCTCGCCGGCTGCGTTCCGGCGCGGCGGGCGTTAGCGATCGACCCCGCGATCCTGCTGCGTGACCAATAACCGTGAAGCCTGCCTGCTGGCCGATTGATTCTCCCACCCGTCCAGGCAAGCGGATTTTGTTGCAGACTACGCCTTTCGTCTGAAACAAGATCATGCCTACGAATGCGGCCGGAGCATTGCTGATAACTGACTCCTAAGCTGCGCATAACCTGCTTCTGCAAACGCTCCTTCGCTCTTCCAGGAAATTCGGCCATCCGGACCTAGCAAGATCACATACGAATGGCTGTCCTCAGAGAATGCCAGGCGTTGTTTCCAGAGTGTCTCATCGCGATACAGGACAAGGGTTCGATCCTGCATGGCAATCGGCATACTGCTCTTGATTCCTGACAAAGCCATCCCGCGGAAAAGCTTCGGCACCGATTCCAGCATGATGATCGTGAACCTGGGAACATCCTTAGGAAATTCCCTGGACAGCCGTTCGTTCCAGGAGCGGGCGTCGTTGCCCGCAGCCTTGCTGAAGGAAAAAATCACAACCGCAGGTTTGCCGCTTGCTTCCGCCGGCAGTTCTATCGATCTTCCGGTCAATGCCTGTCCGGAAATTTCCGGGAGTGTCTCTCCTTGTCGGAGCGGGGATGCAGCGGACGGGGCAGCTCCTGACCATAGCGCGGGGATAACGAACCCAGTCAACGATAGCGCGAATGCGAGAAACCTTATCACCGTGACCTCCGCTTTGAGATTAACTAATCGCCTGGGTGCTCACCCCAGTAGCGGCCTTCGTTGTGGCAGACAAAGCAAAATCCCACCCCCATCATCCAAACAAACCCCGGAGAGCGGGTGAGAGGAATGAGCAACACGGTGGAAGAAAAATCAAGGTTCAGCCGGCTTAATTCGCCCCAGACTGCGAGCCCAAAGATTGGAATCCACCTGGGGATCAGGCCGGTATGTTTCTTTATATAATTATTACCTATAGTAATGATTATTTATCGCTGGTTGCGGTGATCGTTGCCTTGGAGGAGAGAGCTCTGGTTGTCCGTGAGGGGAATGCCTCAGGACCGCGCATTTATTCACTCTGATTGAGCGCTGCCGGCGAACAGATGTTGCGGTTCGTCGGCGAGGTGGCGCGAGCTCTTAACGAAGCGATATGCTTCGGGCTGAATCCTGCGGAGCGCCGTGCACTGGCTGGACTGCTGCAACGAATTGTGGCCCGCCACGTACTCATGCCGGGTGTTCATCCGGGCTACAAGTATTTGCGCGTAGCCCGAAGTGAGCTGTATCAACTTGAGAGCCGATATGACGTCCTTGACCCTATCCGTAGTGCTGCTCGTATCCTGCGCCTCCCTCTCACTGGTCGCGCAAGCCCAGACACCGGCCGCGCCACAGTCTGCATCCGACCGCGCGGCGATTGCCGCTGCTTCTCGCGCGGAGCGCGATCGGGAGCTCAAGTTACTTGGCATTAGCGAAATGCAGCCTCCCGCGACAGCCTATGACATCGGCAAACCGGGCAACGCTAATTACGATGAGTCCAAAGCCAATCCTTATCCCAAGCTGCCCGATGTCCTGATCATGAACGACGGCACCCGGGTCAAGACTCCGGAGCAATGGAAGAAGCGTCGCGCTGAACTCAAGGCGATGTTCGATGAAAATATCTACGGCAAATATCCCGCGCACATTCCCAAGGTGACTTGGAGCGTGAACAGCGTCGAAGCCAAGACAGTGCAAGGCATTCCCGCCATCGTCAAACACGTGACCGGCCATGTCGATAATTCATCCTATCCAGCAATCACCGTTGACATTCACGCCGACGTGGTCACGCCGGCCATCACGAAAGGGAAGAAGGTACCGGTCATCGTCGGCGGCGGGTCGATTCGCCCCCACCCGAATTTTCCTCGTCCGCCTGCTGCCCCTGGTCAGGTGGTGCATATGCTCTCCTCACCGCCCGATGCGCCCGATTCTGCCAAGCTGCTCCTGGAGCGTGGCTGGGGGTTTGTTGGCCGCAACTCTGGCGACGTGCAGGCCGATAACGGAGCCGGCCTTAACCAGGGCATCATCGGCCTGGTTAACAAAGGACAGCCGCGCTCGCTCGACGATTGGGGTGTGCTGCGCGCTTGGGCATGGGGCGACAGCAAGCTGCTCGACTATCTCGAGACCGATCCCGATGTCGATGCAAAGAAAATCGGCGTCATGGGGCACTCGCGCGGTGGTAAGGCGGCGCTAGTTGCTCAGGTCGATGACCCGCGCTTTGCGATCGGTTTTATTTCCTCTTCCGGTGCGGGGGGCGCCGATCTCTATCGCCGCAATTACGGCGAGACGATGGGCAACATTGCTGGGGCAACGGAGTTCCATTGGTTTGCGGGCAACTTCTTGAAGTATGCCGCGGCCGGTCATTCGGCCAACGAGATGCCTGTGGATAGCCACGAATTCATCGCGATGGTAGCGCCGCGTCCCATCTTCATCGGCGGCGGAGCGTTGCTCACCGATCCGGTCTATGTTCCCGGCGACGCTTGGCAGGACGCGCAGGGCATGTTCATGGCCGCTGTCGCCGCCAGTCCGGTCTGGGATCTGCTGGGCGCCAAAGGCCTGGGCACAACCACCTTCCCGCCCATGGGCACTCTCGTCGACTCGGGTGACGTCGCCTTCCGCCAGCATCAGTATGGCCACACACCCGCGCCTAACTGGCCCTATTTCATCGAATTTGCAGATAAGGAACTCAAGAAGCGCTGACGCCCGAACTCTATCCCTGCGACTTTTTAGTTTCAATCTGTCCTTAGTGGCTGTATAAAATCAATCCCAATGACCAGGGCAACAAAACAGAGTTGGATCGGGCGATTCGCGTGGGCGATGGTGGTGATCGTTGCGATCGCTCTGATCCTGGTTCTATCCATCGCGACCACTCTGGGTGCGGCGCACGGTTTCGACCAAACGACGCTCGCGTTGCCAATCTTCTTTTTGTTCCTGTTCTTGCCAACCGCGGTAGGCGACTGGCCTGACGTTGAAGATTCTGTCTTCATATCAAAGCCTCGATTTTCCCCCTCTCTTTCCCGCGGACCTCCAGCATAGCTTTCTTAGCAGACATCTTTCAGGCCGGAATCTGTTATAGAAGGCGGCCTTATCTGCGTAGCGCCGACAACTGGTAATTCCAGGAAGGAAGAGTGTCTCTTGTCCGAAGAAAACGTGGAGAATCCGTGTCCGAATCCAGCAAGGAAGGAGCTTGGGATCGTGCAGTCAATCAAACAGGCCCCGGAATTCGTGACGAGTGTGCGGCAGGAAATGAAACTCGTTCATCGTCCGACGTGGGATGAGGTTCGCTCCACCGCGGTTGTGGTCGTTGTTTTTTTTTTCTTATTCGTACTCTATTTCAACCTGCTGGGTCGTATTTTGACTCTCCTTGGTCGTTGGCTACCTCTGCGTTAACGCAGCGGAGCACGAAGGGAAGAGGATGGGGAACAGTCCTACTCTCCCCGGCCCTCCCCTGAATCGTCATCTGACCGGAGTAGTGATGGCTTGCGGCGTCTTCGTGAGAACTGGTCATCAAAAAATTGAGTCCCGCAGGGACGGCTGAAAGTTGTCCAGGAGTGAATCGCGGCCTATTTCCAGCCGTCCTTTGACGGTTGCTGTTGATCGGCTGCCGTCTAAGTGGCGAGTTCTCGAGGTGCGCTGATGAACGACTTTAAGCCAACCGCCCAGCCGGGCTGCGCATTGTGTCGTCCCTGCGGGACTCGTACATAAACCTCAGGCTACCCGGCACTCCCGTGCCGGGCTAGAGGTTGTACCGTCCCTGCGGGACTGCAGGGCTGAAGAGGCTGCGGAAAAGTGGAACAGAGAGGGAAGACCACATCCTCAGTGGCTTCTAAAGCTGTAAAGCTCGTAGGCCTTTTACCGTACGGCTGAAGCCGTGTCCTTCATTCACCCAGATTAAAAACCACGTTAATCGTAGTTTCTACTTCGACGGGCTCTCCGTTGAGTAGATACGGCTTGTAACGCCAGGACCGGACCGCGTCGAGAGCCGCCTGCAGCAACATAGGAGGACCACTGATGACTCTAAGATTCTCGATCGAACCGCTTTTCGATATCGTGGCTTGCAGGACTACGACGCCGTGAACGCGGGCCGCCCTGGCAATCGACGGGTACTGGGGAAAGGTGTTGGTGAGCAAATGGCCGGCCATCACGCCTGAGGAAAGCTTCAAGCTGGTTGGCGCTCTTGGCTTTACTACGCTGGGCTGTCCAATACCGACGGCGCCGATAATCGTGCTCATGCCGCCAGAGATATCATTACCAGAACTATCTATTCCCTGTACGCCTGTCATCGAGGGTGGTATTGCTGCTTCATCCACCTGCTTGATTGCTTTTGGTATCCTGCTTGGCGGCTGCAACCCGCTGCTCAAGATTTCCGTGGTTTGGACCTTAGGCGCGGGTGCTGCGGGTGGAGGAGACGGAGGCGGCGATGGAGCCACCATAAGTGTGGCCATCATCTGCGTGGGCAATGCCTCAGGATGTAACAACGGCCAGATCACGAGCCCGAACAGCGCCCCGAAATTGACCAGGAAGGCAACGAACGACCACCTACTCTTCCGCTTTTTCCTGTTACCGGATTCCATGAGTGAGTCTTCAAACATCGCATCACCTCACGCGGTGCCAACTTATGTCTTACTTAGACACCGGCCCAGATTGTTTCGCTCCGAGTTAGGATCGAGCAGCGACGGCAGAAGTAAACGGCGATTTTCCTGACCTCGTAGAGCCGACGACGCGTCGGTATGACTCGGAACACCCGCCCCAAATCGAAGCCACTATTTTGATTTGTTACCCGGGAGAGTAATATTCCGGGTACGAAGTACGCGAGGCACATTCACGGAGGTTTCATGTCCGACACCGTCGCCAACGTCGAAGTATCAAAGCCGCTCAGTCAAGTGGAACGGGTGGTCGATACCTTCACAGCACCGTCCAAGACTTTCACCGACATTCTGAGAGACGCGACCTGGTGGCTACCCTGGCTGCTCGGCGTTCTGGTCACGCTGGGCTTTGGCCTGGCGATACAGCAGAAGGTCGGATGGGATAAGGCATACGCCACTATCTTGCTGCACAGCCCGCAGGCGCAGCAGGATCGGCTGGCACAACTCCCACTGGACCAGCAGGCGAAGCAAAAAGCAATCGGAGCAGCGTTCGTAAAATACATTTTTTGGAGTACACCCGTTCTGAGCCTTGTTTTTGCGGCGGTCGCATCGGTCGTTCTCATGGCAACCCTGAATTTCGGGCTGGGCGGCCAAGCGAAATTCAGCCAAATGTTCGCGGTGTGGATGTACGGGACGCTGCCATTCCTGATTCAGGGCATCCTCGGTATCGTCACCCTGTTCGCCGGGCTTGATGCCGATTCATTCAATCTGAAAAACCCCGTTGGCACCAACGTTGGATATTACCTGCCCCTGGATATGCCGCAGTGGCTGGTAGCGTTCGGCACCTCACTCGATATCCTGACCGTCTGGGTCCTCATCCTGCTCACTATTGGCTGCGCCATCGTGGGTAGAACGAAGAAGGGCACCGCAGCCGTGGCGGTGTGGGGTTGGTGGTTTGTGATCACCCTGGTGAAGGGAGTGACCGCAGCGATCTTTTAGGCCGGCCTACTCCCCGCGCAATGCTTGTACCGGATCGACGGAAGCAGCATTGAATGCTGGGAATGCGGATGCGGCTACGGCCAACACCAACACGCCGGCCGCGGCCAGGGCGAGTACCAGGGGGTCAAACGGGCTCACGCCAAACAACAGCGACCGCAGCAGGCCAGAGGCTGCCAAGGCTCCCGCCAACCCAACCGCGCAGCCGATGATCGCGAGCTTTGCTCCCGATTCGAGGATCAGGCGAACTATGCCCGCGCGCTGTGATCCAAGCGCCATCCGGATAGCGACCTCCTGGACTCGCGAGGCAACCGAGAAGGCGATGATGCTGTAGATGCCGAGCACCGCGAGCAATATTGCCGCGAACGCAAAGCTGGTGATAAGCACCGTGTTGAACCGGCGAGGCGCTTCGGTTTCAGACACCGCCTGCTCCATGGTCTGCACCTGGGTGAGAGGCAGTTGCGGATCGATGGACCTCACCGTGGTGCGAAGAGCGTTTTTCATCTGCTCCGGCGGTAGTGCCGAACGCAAGGCAACGTATCCACCATTGCCATTCAGATCACCGGGCTGCCCCAGGGAACCGAGAGTCTCTTCCACTTGGTCCACCGGTTGATAAAACTGCTCTTTGGTCGGGTCGTCCGGGGAACTCAGCTTTACGTCCGCCACTTCGCCCACGATGGTCATCCACGGAGTCTGCATTTCCGGTGTACCGATGCGCATCCGTTTGCCGATTGGGCTCTGGTTAGGCCAAAAGTGCTCAGCCAGCTTGCGATTCACCACCACCACCAATTGCGCCCCCGCTCGGTCAGCATCGGTAAAGGAGCGCCCCCGCAACAGAGGAATCCCCAGGGTGCGGAAATAGTCGCCGATCACTTGCGACGGGGTCCCCAGGTTCAAATTTTCACCCTTCTGGGGAACGTGGCCTTCGGCCACGATGGCCTCGTTGCTGTTGTTTCCGGACGCGGGCAGAAAGCTGGTAAGCCCCACCGACTCGACCCCCGGCAACTGCTGCAGACGACGCAGCAATTCATTGTTAAAGGCGGTCACTGCCGGTTGTGTCGGGTATTGCTGCTTGGGCAGCGAATAGGAGGCGGTGGTTACATGCTCGGGCTGGAAGCCGAGATCGACCGAGCGCATCTTTTCAAAGCTGCGCAGCAGCAACCCCGAGGCGGTCAGCAGCACCAGGGCGATCGCAATCTCCGCCACCACCAGGGCGGAGCGCAAACGCGCGTGGCCTCCCCCCGCGGTACCGCTGCGGCCGCCTTCTTTCAAGGTGCCATTTACATTGGTGCGCAGGGCGGCAAAGGCTGGAGCCGATCCGCAGAGCAAACCGGTAAGGATCCCGAGCAGCAGAGCAAACCCCACCACGTTCCAGTTCAGCGCTATTTCGCTGATGCGCGGCAGACTTTCCGGGAGCAACGTTCTACCCACGCGAAGTACGGCCCCGGCAAGCGCAAGCCCCAACATTCCGCCGGCCGCGCTCAGAACCAGGCTTTCCAGTATCGCCTGACGCAGCAGCGCCGCCGCGCGTGCGCCCAGCGCCAGGCGTACGGCGAATTCCCTTTGCCTGCGAATGGCGCGAACCAGCATCAGCCCTGCCAGGTTCACGCAGGCGATCAACAACACTACGGCAACGGCCAGGAAAAGCGTCCGCAACAACGGACGAGACTGCTCTACTGTTTCCTCTTGCAACGGCCGCACCACGGCGCTGATATGCAGGCTGGCCATATTTGCCGGATAGTTGCGCATGATCTCCTGCGCAACTCGTTCCGTGTCGTCTTGCGCTTGCTTCGGGGAAATGCCAGGCTTCAGGCGGCCCACCATCTGGTAGCTCCAGTTCGCGGCTGCCGGAGTGGAAAGTTCTTGAGGAATAAAGCTCATCGGAACCCACAACTCGGCGCGATTCAGTTGCCCCGGTACCAGCGGAAATTCAAAGTTGCGCGGCATCACTCCGATTACGAGATACGGTTTGCGATCCAGCAGGACCTTGGTTCCCAGAATCTGCCGGTCTCCGTGAAAGCGGTTTTGCCAGGTCGCATAACTCAAAACGGCGACCTGCTGGCTTTGTTCATCTTCCTCGGTGGTGAACACGCGGCCCAGCAGCGGTTGCACTCCCAGAGCGGGAAACACTCCTGCGGTCAGACGTGAAGCATTCACATAGGCAGGTTCGCCGCTGCCTGCAAGCTCATAAGCGGCGAATTTATATCCCCCCAGGGCCGTAAAGGCCTTGTTGTCACGTGTGTAGGCGCGGATATCCGGCACCGTCACGCCCGCCTCTCCGTTGCCGCCTATGTTCGCCTCTTGAATGCGGTCCGCCAATACCATCAGCCGGTCAGAATCCGGAAAGGGAAGTGGCCGCAACAGGACACATTCCACAATGGAGAAGATCGCCGTGGTCGCTCCAATGCCGAGCGCCAGCATGAGCACAGCAGTGGCCGTGAAGCCCGGTGACTGCCTCAACTGCCTGAAGACTAACTTCAAATCGAGCAAAAACGAGCGCATGAGGGCTCCTCAGCAAAGACCGCCAGCCCCTTGATAGCATTTTCCCGGCCAGACAGCTGCGGAAAACTAAATATCCAGGTATGAGGAGTTTGGAAGGTACGTGCGGGCTTTACAGGCTTCAGAAAAGCTCGGTTTGTCTGAAGGCCACGGCCTTCAGACCGTACATTACTACTGCGTAATGAATCCTGCTTTAGATGAGGGTACAGGAGCCGACCGCTCCGATCGCCTAGTCCGGTCGTTCGAATTTGTAATCTCGTGTCCGCAAACGAACAGTCTGGTTACTGATCGCGAAGCCAATATTGCGTGCGGCCCAGCAGGGACAAGCCGATGAATCCGCGTACCTTAAGCTTGTCACCTCCATCCTCTAGGGAAAGGAGACATTTGTACATTTTGCCGCTCTCAGGGTCGAGGATCGTTCCTCCCGACCAAGCGTCGCCATCCTTTTGCAAATCCCAGAGGATCCGGAGCCCGACGACCGGCCGCCCCTTTTGCTCGCCCGTGCACGGAGTGCATCGGGGATTTGGATCCTTTGGGTCGGGGTCCACCAGCTTCTGGATTCGTCCGTACAGCTTGCCTGCTTCCTCCCAGATGGTCACTACCGACTTAACCTTGCCCGTGACATCGTCGACGGTCTTCCACCGGCCAATGGGGGAAGACGTGGACGCGCCTTGTCCCAACGCCAGATCTGGAGTGGAGACAGACCCCAGCAGCATCGAGATGGCTAGACACACGGCGAAAGGTGATCGCATAAGGTCCTCATACTATTCGATTGATTGGATCGATGGAATGCCTAATCCGTTGCCTTCCGTGATCCATTCTCACGCATTGAGCCTTCCGCCTGCGCACATTTTATACACAGCAACTCGCTAGCGCTCCATACACCCTTGCTCCTTGAGCTTCTACAACTGACGAGGAAGCGTCTTGCTCCTTCCCTTGACAATCGACAAGAGGGGGCGTAATTCTACTGTCGAGTATCGAGGGGAGCATGCCGCCGTCGACGGATCTTCTGCAAGGAACACTGGACGTGCTGATTCTGAAAACGCTGGCCCTGGAACCTATGCACGGCTGGGGCATCGCGCTGCGCATTCAGCAAGTCTCGAAGGAGGTGTTGCAGGTTGGTCAGGGTTCGTTATACCCAGCCCTGCATCGGCTGGAGTACAGGGGGTGGATCAAGTCAGAGTGGGGAACGTCAGAAAACAACCGGCGGGCGAAATTCTACTTGCTGACGGCTGCCGGCCGGAAGCAATTGAAAGCTGAACTCGAAACCTGGGACAGGCTTTCCACCGCTGTCGCCCTGGTGTTGAAGCAGATTCCGGAGGCGTCCTCATGATGCGAGAGTACTTCACCCGGGCTCGCTTTTTCTTCTTTCGCCGCAAGCCAGCCGAACTTGACGAGGAGCTGCAGTTTCACCTGGAGCAAGCGGCGGAGTCTAACATCGCCGCAGGCATGGCCCCTGAAGAAGCGCGGCGCCAGGCGCGGATTCAATTCGGAGCCGTCGAGGCCGCCCGAGAGCAGAGCCACGAACAGAAGCCCGGGTGGTGGCTGGGCACCTTAGCGCAGGATGTACGTTACGCACTGCGCGGCTTCCGCCGCAGCCCTGTGTTTGCGCTTACTGTGATTGCTACGCTTGCGCTGGGCATCGGCGCCACCACTGCCGTTTTCAGCGTAGTGGATCGGATTCTCTTCCGCAGCCTGCCCTACGCGCAAGACGATCGGCTGGTATCGGTCGGACTCGTGCAATCGCTGGAGCGGCAGGAGTTCATGCTAGGCGGTTTCTTTTACGAGTGGCGAGACAACCAGAAGCCGTTTGCGTCCCTCACCTTCGAGAGAGGTGTCAACGAATGCGATCTCACGGAAGCTAACCCCGTTCACTTGCAATGCGCGATGGTGGCGCAGAACTTCCTGCCCACGCTCGGCATCGCTTCTATCCTGGGGCGAAATTTTGTTCCCGAAGAAGACCAACCCAACGCAGCGAAAGTCGCGCTCATCTCCGATGGCTTGTGGCTAAGCCGCTTCAACCGCGATCCAGCCGTCTTGAACAAGACCATCATGCTCGACGAGCACCCGGTGCGCGTTATCGGTGTTCTGCCCCAGAACTTTGAGATGCCCAGGCTGCAATCTGCCGATATCGTGGTCCCCGCCCAAATGGATATCGCGGCGCAACACACGGTGAATAGCGGCATCGGCTATCCCATGTGGGCTTTTGCTCGGCTCAAGCCCGGCGTGAGCGTACAACAGGCAAACGAACAATTGCAGCCCCTGTTCCTGCACACCCAGCAATGGATCCCCAAAGAAATCCGCCAGGACTTTCATCTGCAGGTTCGTTCCATTCGCGACCGCCAGATGCAGGAGGTATATCGAGTCGCATGGGTGCTGCTTGGCGCAGTGTTTGCAGTGTTGCTGATCGCCTGCGCCAACGTTGCCAGCCTCTTTTCCGCGCGCGGCCTTGCCCGGGAAAGAGAACTGGCGGTGCGTTCCGCACTGGGCGCCAGCCGTACCCGGCTCATACGGCAGACACTGACCGAGGCTTTGCTGCTTGCGATCGCAGGAGCCGCAGCCGGCTGTCTCCTGGCAGAGCTGCTTTTGCGAATATTTATCGCCATCGCTCCCACCGGCCTGCCGTTCCTCGCCCAGGCCCAGCTCGATGCGCGCATCATCTTGTTCACGGTGCTCCTCGCGATGCTCTGTGCCGCCATCTTCGGCATCGTGCCCGCGCTGCAGAGGCCAAATGTAACCAGGCTGATTGCCAAACAAACCAGGTCGATTGCGCATGCCCGGCTAAGGAGGTTCCTCGTAGCCGCGCAGATCGGCATCAGCGTGGTTCTGCTTTCCGGCGCCAGCCTGCTGCTGCAGAGCTTCCGCAACCTTGAACACCAAAATCTTGGCATGCAGACGCGTAATGTCCTCACCGTGCGAATTCCCCTGAACGGGGAGCACTATCCGACCGGCCAGGCCAATATGGACTTCTATCTGCGAGTCGAAAATGCTTTGCGCCTCTTGCCAGCCGTCACCGCGGTGGGTATGACCAATTCGTTGCCGCCCGACGCCAAGAGTTGGCACGAGGGGATGCGCTACTCCGATATTGTGGTCGCGGGCAAGCCACACACACCGCCCGGGACTGGAGGAACAGTGGTCTACCGCGCCGTCACCCCGGGATACTTTCGCGTCCTGCAGATCCCCATCCTCCAAGGACCGGGCTTTATCGAAGAGGACCGACAATCGACCGCTCACCCGGTCATCTTTAGCCAGCTTCTCGCAAGCCGCCTCTTTCCTGAAGGGAACTCCATCGGGCAGCATATACAGCGAGCAATCTTCAACCCATACCTCACGTTGGATGGGCCGGTCTATACCATCGTCGGCATTGCAGGGAATGTGAAAAATGCTGGACTCGCAGGCCAGGACGATCCGGAGTTTTACACCCTGGAGACGAGCCATCCCGGAGATTGGGATGGGCACCAGGTTTTCCTACTCGAAACCGCCTTTCCGGCCTCCGTCATGGCCCCCTGGATCCGAACGCAAATTGCTCACCTCGATCCCAACGCACCCGTCGAGATCGGTACCCTTAGCCGAGACGTAGAGAAACTGGCGGATCGCCCCCGCTTCGAGACCGCCCTGCTGAGTTTCTTTGCTGCTTGCGGATTGGCCATGGCCATCATCGGCCTTTACGGTGTCATTTCCTACGTGGCCACGCAGCGTACGCAGGAGATTGGCGTCCGCATGGCGCTCGGCGCCACCCGGGCGGACATTCTGCGTCTCATCGCGATGGAGGGCGTACGTCTGATCGTGCTCGGCGGTGTTTTGGGTCTGGGCGCCGCATTAGCAGCTGCCAAGCTTCTCAAGAGTCTCACCTTTCATGTAGGTCCGCGAGATCCCGCAACCTACATTGCGGTCGTGTCGCTCCTAGGCCTGGTCGCTCTCGCTGCGACGCTCATCCCGGCGCGTGCCGCGATGCAGACTGACCCGGGCGAAGCTCTTCGCCACGAATAAACGCTGGAGGAAACGACGAAGCCCGCCTCCCTGGACAGGTGCCCAATATTCGCCTTAGCGTACATGGGCCGAAAAGGATGGGGCGCAGCCCCTTCCAACGCTTCTGCTCTGCCGGAATACCGTCCCTTCGCTCCTGCTATGGTATTTATCGATGAAAAAGTTATTGGTAAATACCGCGGAGCGTGCGGCACGATATCTCGCGGAGCTTGAGAACCGGCACGTTGCACCCATGCCCGAGGACGTCGCTCGATTGCAGCAGCTCGGAGGGCCGTTACCTCAAGGGCCGTCCGATCCCTTCCAGGTCTTGGCCTTGCTGGATGACATCGGTTCGCCGGCGACCGTCGCCACCGCCGGCGGCCGCTATTTCGGATTCGTCATCGGGGGGTCACTGCCAGCCGCGCTGGCAGCCAATTGGCTGGCCGGAGCCTGGGACCAGAACTCTGCCATGCAGGTGATGTCGCCCGTAGCGGCGAAGCTGGAAGAGGTCGTGCTCGCGTGGATGCTCGATCTGTTCGACCTGCCATCCACATCAGGCGCAGGGTTTGTTACCGGCACAACCATGGCGAACTTCACCGGCCTGGCTGCCGCGCGTACCGCGCTACTGACGCGAGCGGGATGGAATGTTGAAGAGGACGGATTGCTTGGCGCGCCCCCAATCCAGGTGGTGGTGGGCGATGAGGTACACGTTTCTCTATTGAAGGCATTGTCCATGCTCGGGCTGGGCCGTTCGCGAGTCACGCGGGTTCCAGTCGACGATCAAGGGCGGATGAGAGCAGACGCCCTGCCCACACTCGATGAGCGCACACTGGTCTGCCTACAAGCAGGCAACGTTAATACTGGCGCATTTGATCCAGCAGGCGAGATCTGCGCTCGCGCACACGACGCAGGTTCCTGGGTGCACGTGGATGGCGCCTTCGGATACTGGGCGGCCGTGTCGCCAAAGTATGCGCCTTTGCTGGCAGGTGCCGGCGCGGCGGACTCCTGGGCAATTGATTGCCATAAATGGTTGAACGTCCCCTATGATTCCGCGGTTGCCATTGTACGCACGCCGGAACATCTACAGGCTGCCATGGCGATGACGGCTGCGTATCTGACGCCGGGTGCCGGGCGCGAGCCCTGGCACTTCGCACCCGAGGCGTCACGGCGTGCCCGCGGGGTCGAGTTGTGGGCGGCCATGCGCTCGCTGGGACGCAGCGGGCTGGCGGAACTGATCGAACGAAATTGCCTGCAGGCGAAGTTGTTTGCCGATCGTCTCAAAGCGGCTGGCTTCAATATTCTGAACAACGTTGTGTTGAACCAGGTGCTGGTTTCGTTCGGCAGTGATGAGGAGACGCGGCGCGTGATCGCGAATATTCAGAGCGACGGGACCTGCTGGTGCGGAGGTACTCATTGGCACGGGCAAGCCGCGATGCGCATCAGTGTGTCCAGTTGGGCCACGACCGACGAAGACGTAGAGCGCAGTGCCGCGGCCATGATCAGAATTGCAGGGCACGGAAGTCAGGATTGAACCTGTCAGAGTCCCGCGTCCAGCTACTGCAAGATCCGCATACGGCGTACTCTGGGCCGTATCGCTTTGGCCAGAAAAAACGTCAATGACGCCACGCACACGACGATGAGCGACAGCCGTAGGTAAGTCGCGGCGGTCAGCGAAACCCCGATGCCCGTCCCAAGGGCCACGTATGCGGCCAGGCATGCGGGGCATTTCGGCAATACCGCGAGAATCGCCACCGGAATAACCTTGGCGGACAAGTCAAGAGATCGACGCCTGAACGAGGCCGGATGCGGATCACCTCCGGCGATCCGCTCTCCAGCCTTGTTCAGGCAGCACCGATGGGCGTTCACGAATGGCTCTCCGTTGAGCAGCAGGACGCGGTAACCGTGGGCTGCGGGTCGTATCGGTCATGGTGGCGAACCCAAGCCATGGGGAACGGCAGCGTGCCTTCGTCGCGGCCTTTCGGTACCAAGTCCAGGTAGCTGTACGCACCCAACAACCACTCCGGCCCACGCGCGTACGAAGAGTAGGTATGGAAAACATCTCCGTTCGCGTCTTTGTAGAAAACACTCAGCCCAGGGGCTTCGTCGGCAGGGAAATCCCCGGTGCCGAAGTTGTAGTAGGTCTTGCTGCCTGCCATTTCTTCTTTCGTGAATGAAACGTGGAAGCGACGGTTGAAGTCGTTGCCGTAGGACGATACCCATGGGAAATTCCACCCCATGCGCTTTTGGAAAACCTGGATCTTGTTGAGTGGTGCGCGGGAAACCGCCACCAGCGTCACATCGCGCTGGACTAGATGCGCCAGGCTCGAATCCATGTGGTCGGCTGCCATGGAACAGCTGGGGCACCCTTCCGCCCATTCCGGGCCGAACATGAAGTGATAAACGATCAACTGGCTGCGGCCGTCAAAAAGTTCGGCCAGCGTGCGCTTGCCGTGCGGGCCATCAAATATGTACTCCTTGTCAATTTTCACCCATGGCAGCTCGCGCCGTTGGCGGCTCAGTTCATCACGTTGGCGGGTAAGCTGTTTTTCTTTGGCCATGAACGCCTTATGCGTTTCTATCCACTCCGCTTCCGGCACAACTTTGTGATTGACCGCATCCATCACTTCCATCGCTACTCTCCTTTTCGGTTGTCGTCCTCTTGTCCAGCTATCCGGTTGCGCACTTACTTCCTGCCGGCAGCACCTTTGCGGCTTTCCGCGTGTTTACGAACCCTTTCCATCAAATAATTCCAGCCTGTGTTCACACTTCGGGATCCGTCGATATGTTCTTGTGGGATCAGCCCCATCGCGCGATGAACAAACTTCAAGCGCGTCACGCCGTGCTCTTCCGTCAAGCGGTACTGCAAGTTCGACATGGCGGGATACGACATGAAGAGCGGTCCGCAAATCTCCAATAGTGTGGGCGGCTTAATCGCCTGTACATGTCCCCAGAAATGACCCGCGTCCTTTCCCAAATCCCGATACCACCGTCCGCCCGGCCACGCCTCGATCTTCATCGCTAACGAGTTCCCGTCGGGGGTTTCGTTAAACGGTCCCAATTGTTCCAGGAGCGTTTCAAAGACAATCTCCATCGAAGCTGCGATCGACTCTTCCTTCACAATTTCGAAGGTGCGGATTTCCTGTTCTGTGCTCACTGCCATCATTCTCCCTCCTCGGGTTTCATTCGTTGCGTGGCCATCTTCAGCTCAGCCCGTTGCTTGATCTGGTCCAGCTGATGCGTCCAGTACCGTTCATACGTCTTCACCCAGTCGTACACAGGCTTCAGCTCCTTCGCGTTCAGCCGATACAAACGTAACTGTCCTCGTTTGCTCGCGGAGACGACTCCGACCTTGCGCAGCACGCCCAGGTGCTTCGATACCGCCGGTTGCGGTATCCGCAGCCGAAGGACTATATCTCCCACTGCATGTTCTTTCCCGTTGACCAGCAGGTCGATAATCTCTCGCCTCCGGGGCTCTGCAATCGCGTTGAATACGTCGGATGTGGTCGCTGCTCGGGGCATGAACTGAAGTATATTCCCATATAAGAATATGTCAAGTGGCGACGATGGTAAAAGGATGGTGCCCCGAGATCAGCCCTGCCATGGCATATTGTGGACGCAATGCTCGCCGAAAATCAGGGGCTTGAGAGGGTGTGTGAGAACCAGGAACTGCAGCTGCAAACGGGCTTGCGAAACCAGGTTAGGCAACCTGCGTGAGTTCGTCGGCGTCGCCGTGGTGGGAGGGAAGACGGACGCCCTCGTCCAGAACAAATGACCGTGGTTACGAGATATAGTCTGCCGCTTCCGTCTCCAATCTGATTTGGACAGGTCTCACCCAGTCAGACGCACCAACTGCTCAGCCTCGATCCTCGTCCCCAAAATCGAAACCTTGGGAATCTGTCCCCGCGCCATCGCCACTTCGTCGCAACGGTACAGCCGCGGACAGTTCTGGCAATCTTTGTAAATCTTATCGGGCAGAGCCGTCCGATCCTCCACCACGCGAAAGCCATGCTTGAAAAAGAAGTCGGGGATACGGGTAAAGAGACAGACGCAACCGACTCCGTGGTCCTCGGCTTCATCCAGCAGCGACTGCAGCAGCAGGCCGCCCGTACCTTTGCTCTTGGCCTCGGGCCGCACCACGATCGAGCGCACCTCCGCCAGGTGCGGACCGTAGAGGTGCAAGGCGCCGCACCCCTGAAAGATTCCCTGGGCCGACTCGGCAATCGTAAAATCGCGTACGTTCTCGCAAATTTCCGCAAAAGCGCGCCGCAGCAGGGTGCCGTCCGAGGACAGGCTATTCACTAGCTCATATATGTTCGACGCGTCCTGCAATCGTGCCTTACGTATTTCCATCCATCTGTCCCATCGCAGCAGAAAGTCTTGCTTCCTGCGCTGTTAAAGCCTCACGCACCCGGGCCACGGCAGTGCCGCCAATTACGTCGTGGCAGTTCACGGTTGCGTCGAGGGTGATACTCGAAAAAAAATCCGCTTCAAATTCCGGCCCGAACTGTTGCAACTCCTCCAACGTGAGGCCCTCGAGTTCGCAATTCTTTTCCAAACCATAACGCACTGCCAGCCCAATTTTTTCGTGCGCTTTGCGAAAGGGAACACCCTTGTGCACGAGGTAGGTCGCGGCCGCCATCGCATTGAGATAACCGCTCTCACAGGCGCTGCGCATGCGATCTGTGTGGAAGCGAAGAGCCGCGGTAAACCTCGCCAGCAAAGCAATCATCCGCTCCGTCGTCTCCGACGCGGAAAAAAGCGGCTCCTGGCTCTCCTGCAGATCCTTGTTATAAGCCAGTGGAAGCCCCTTCAGCAACATCGTGACCGTTTGCGCAGCGCCATTGATACGTGCCACCTTGCCCCGTACCAGCTCGGTGAGGTCAGGATTCTTCTTCTGCGGCATAGCGCTCGATCCTGTTGAAAATGCCTCGGGTAACTCGACAAATCCAAACTCCGCCGTGGCATAGAGCGTGATCTCTTCCGCGAACCGGCTCGCATGCACAGCGATTAAAGTCAGCGCCTGCAAAAACTCGAGCGCGAAATCGCGGTCGCTGGTCGCGTCCATGCTATTGGCGGTTGGCCCATCAAACCCCAGTTCCCGCGCGGCAATGGTCCGGTCGAGTTTCAAGGTCGCGCCGGCCACTGCGCCAGAACCCAGTGGACAATAATTCAAGCGGCGGCTCAAATCCCCCAGCCGTGTCATATCTCGCAGCAACATCTCACCGTAGGCCTGCAGCCAGTGCGCCACCAGTACTGGTTCGGCACGCTGCAGATGCGTATACGCCGGCATAACCGCGTCACTCGCAGCGTGCGCCTGCGCCGTGAGCGCGCGCACCCAATCCGCCAGGCGCCCGGCGATGGAGGCGCAGTTTTCCCGCACAAAGAGCCGCAGGTCGGTAGCAATCTGCTCGTTGCGGCTTCGGCCCGTATGCAGTTTGAAGCCCAGGTCGCCAATCCGCGCCACCAGCTCGAGCTCGACGAAGTGGTGAATGTCCTCCGCCTCCGTGCGGCCGTAAATATCGCTGGCCGGACGGTGTGCGTACTCGTCGCGAATCGCGTCCAGCGCTTCCACAATCTTTTTGAGCTCCGCTTCCGTAAGGATGCCCGCTGCGGCAATCGTCCGCGCATGGGCCTTGCTGGCAGCTACTTCTTGCGGAAGCAGCTGCCAGTCAAACACCAGTGATCGTTGCCATTGTTCGAAATTGTGGTCTAGTGGCTCGCGAAAGCGGCCAGACCACATCTTCACTGGTGCGCCTCTTTCTTCTGCAGCAAGCGCGCCCGGGTGCGGGCGGGCAGTCCCAGAATCTGGATAAAGCCCTTGGCATCTTTCTGATCGTAGCTGTCGCCCATGGTGAACGAAGACAAATCGTCGGAGTAGAGCGAGTACGGCGACTGCCGTCCAGCCACACCGACGTTGCCCTTGTACAGGGAAAGCTTCACTGTCCCGGTAACCAGCTTCTGCGTGTTGTCCACAAACGCGTCCAGGGCTTCGCGCAAGGGCGTAAACCACAGGCCGAAATACACCAGCTCCGCGTACTTAAGAGCCACCTGCTGCTTGTAGTGCATCACTTCGCGGTCCAGAGTCAGTGCCTCGAGCTCGCGATGCGCAGACGTAATCAGCGTGCCTCCAGGAGTCTCATAGAGTCCGCGGCTCTTGATGCCGACGAAGCGATTCTCCACCAGGTCTATGCGGCCGATGGCATTGCGCGCGCCGATTTCATTCAGCAATTCCACAATCTGCACCGGCTCCAGAGCCATGCCGTCCACCGACACGGGCCTGCCTTCGACGAATCCAATCTCCACCACCTCTTCGCGATCGGGCGCTTCCTGGGGCGAGCGGGTCATCACCCAGGTAGTGGGCAGGGGAGCATTGCCCGCATTCTCCAGTTCGCCGCCCTCATGGCTGATGTGCCACAAATTGCGATCGCGGGAATGGATCTTTTCCCGGCTTGCCGCCACTGGAATGCCATGAGCCTCGGCGTAATCCAGGCAGTCTTCGCGGGACTTCAGATTCCACTCACGCCACGGAGCAATCACCTTCAAATCCGGAGCCAGCGCCTGGTAGGCATGCTCGAAACGGACCTGGTCGTTGCCTTTGCCGGTGCAGCCGTGTGCGACCGCTTCGGCGCCTTCCTTGATCGCCACTTCCACCTGATGTTTGGCGATCACCGGCCGCGCAATCGACGTACCCAGCAGATACTTGTGCTCGTAGATGGCGCCGGCACGCACCGTCGGATAGACGTAGTCGCGCACGAACTCATCGCGCAGGTCGAGCACCACCGCCTTCTTCGCGCCGGTAGCATAGGCCTTTGCCACCACCGCGTCCAAATCTTCGCCCTGGCCAACATCGGCAATCATGGCGATTACATCCATACCGTAATTCTCGTTAAGCCAGGGAATAATGATCGAGGTGTCGAGACCACCTGAATAGGCAAGAACAACTTTTTTAGACATGCGAAACTCCTTACGAATATCAGAGACCAGGTGCGCTGGCTTAAATATTGGCTGTTGATTAATTTGTCGCGCGCACTCCGCTAAGACCGCCGCCCAGCAGCAGAACCATCAGTGCCTTCTGAGCATGCAGGCGATTCTCTGCCTGGTCAAAGACGACGGACTGTGGACCATCCAGCACCGCGTCCGTTACTTCCGCGTTGCGGTGCGCCGGCAAGCAGTGCATGAACACTGCGTTAGGCGCAGCGTGGGCCATCAAGGCCTCGTTCACCTGGTAGGGCTTGAAGATAGGTGCCCGCTTGGTCACCTCATGCTCAAATCCCATGCTGGTGCAAACGTCGGTATAGACCGCGTCCGCTCCGCGTACCGCTCCCACCACATCGTGGGTAAGCGTGAGCGTGGCCCCGGAATCAGCACCGATTTCCTGCGCCTTGGCGACAATCTCCTGCTTGGGGTAGTACGCCTTAGGCGACGCCACGGTGCAGTGCGCACCCAGCAGGGCTGCGGTGAGCATTAATGAGTGACAGACATTGTTACCGTCACCCACATACGTGAACTTAAGCCCCCGCGCCGTGCCGAAGCGCTCTTCAATGGTCATGAAGTCGGCCAGAGCCTGGCACGGATGCTCCAGATCGCTCAGAGCATTGATCACCGGGCACCGGGCGTATTCTGCCATCTCCGTGATGGTCTCGTGCGCGTACGTGCGCAGCACAATCAAGCTCACCCAGCGTTCCACGTTGCGTGCCATATCGGCCAGCGATTCGCGTTCGCCCAGCGGCGACTGCGTCTGGTCCACAAACATCGTCGAGCCGCCCAAAGTATTCATACCGGCTTCAAAGGTCAGGCGCGTGCGTAACGAAGCCTTCTCGAAGAACATCACCATCTGCCGGGCATCGAGAGAAAAGCGATAGTCCGCCGGCGAAGCCTTGATGGCGTGCGCGAGTTCCAGGATGGCAGCGATCTCTAGCTGGGAGAGATCGGCAATGGAGCAGAGATCGCGGCCGGAGAGGCTCGCGGTGGCTAGAGCAATCGTATTGCCCTCCTGGTGTATTGCTTTCTCATCAATCAATAAAGTCTTGCTAGCCATTGCGTGACCCCCCTGTATTCTGATGCGCGGCGGCGAAACTGGGCGCGCCGGAGGCTTCTTCGGTCAAAATTTCGTTCAGTGCAGAGACCGCCAGGTCTACGTGCTCCTTGCCCATGATGTAGGGCGGAAGAAAACGCAGGACCGTCTCGCTGGTGCGGTTGATAAGAATCCGCCGCTCGAGCATTTTGGCGACGATCCTCTTTGCCAGGTCGGCGGAGTTCATATCCATGGCCAACATCAGCCCCATGCCCCGCACATCGACCACGCTCTCGTGCTTCGCCGCCAGGTTATGGAGTTGGCCCTTGAAGTACGCGCCCGTCTCCTGGATGTTCTTGAGCGAACCTTCCTGCTCCATGGCATCGATGACTGCGATGGCCACTGCGCAGGACAGAGGGCCGCCACCGAACGTGGTCCCATGTAGCCCGGGATGGATGGCGCGCGACGCCTCTTCCGTGCATAGCATGGCGCCCAGCGGCAAGCCGCCCGCCAGGGGCTTGGCTAACGTCGTGATATCCGGCCGGATGCCAAACTGCTGGTAAGCAAACCATTTGCCGGTACGCCCCAGGCCGGACTGAATTTCATCGGCGATGAGCAGCGCGCCCGTTGCGTGCGTAAGCTCGCGAGCGGCCGCAAAGAATTCCTGCGAAACCGGCCGGATACCGCCCTCGCCTTGCACCGGCTCGATCAAAATCGCGCAGACCTCATTCGAAAAGCTTGCCCGCAAATGATCCACATCATTGAAGCGAACAAACTCCACCCCAGGGACCAGCGGCTGGAACGGCTCGCGGTACTTATCCTTGTGGGTGGTCGAGACCGAACCCATGGTGCGACCGTGGAAGCTGTTTTCCAACGCCAAAAACTTCGTTCCCAGTTCGTGGCCTTCGCTCCGCTTCATCGCCGAGTAGGCCCGCGCCAGCTTCATCGCCGCTTCCCAGGCCTCGGTTCCGCTATTGCAGAAAAAAGCGCGGTCCATGCCGGCTCGCTCGGTCAACCGCAGCGCCAACTCCGCCTGGCCTTCATGAAAGTACAGATTCGAGATGTGCACCAGCTTGCGGCTCTGGCGGTCGATTGTCTCCACCACCGCAGGATGTCCGTACCCCAACGCGTTCACGCCGATTCCGCTCAGCAGGTCGAGATACCGCGCTCCGCTGTCGTCGATCAGGTACATGCCTGACCCGTCGACAAACAAGATCGGATTGCGCTCATAAGTAGGGAGCAGCAGCTTTGCCTCTGCCGCCTGGATTGCTTCGAGCTTCATGCCACCATCACCTCAGTCCCTTGAAGTACCCGCGTCGAACACAAGTCGGGTAGTACTGCAGCCGCATCCGCCGGTAAGATGCGCACGCGTTTGACCCCGGCCAGCAAGGCCTCACGGCAGGCGCTCAGTTTGGGCAACATGCCCCCACTGATGACCGCATCCTGCGTCAGTCCGGCAATCTGATCCACACTGAGCCAGCGCATCACCTCACCGTTCGATCCCCGCACACCCGGGACGTCGGTAAGAAACACCAGGGCATCGGCCTTACATGCAACCGCGCACGCCGCTGCCATTTCGTCCGCATTGATGTTGTAGTACTCGCCGTCAAAGCCCAGCGCCAGGCTGGAGATCACCGGCACCGCCCCCATCTTCCAAATGGCATCGAGCCACCGTGTATCCGAGGCCACGATCTCACCCACAAAGCCCAGGTCCGGTGTGGTGCGCTTCTTGCGGGCGCGGAAAATCAACCCATCTCCGCCCGAAAGCCCCACGCCTGCCTGGCCGTGGCCGCCCAGCGCTGCCACCAGCTCCTTGTTCACGCGCCCGCCCAGAACCATGAGCGCGGCATCGCGGGTCTCCGCGTCGGTGATGCGCAATCCGGCAATAAATTCGCTCTGCTTGCCCATCTGCTTGAGCGTTCGGGTCAGTGCCGCCCCGCCGCCGTGCACTACGGCGACCTGGTTGCCGTCCTGCGCGAGCACAGCAATCGCCCGCGCACAGCCGTGAAGCAAGGCTGGATCTTCCAGCGAGGCACCACCTAGTTTGACTACGAATCTCATGCCAGCCCCTCCGCTTCGTCCCATCCGCACATCAGGTTCATATTCTCGACCGCCTGCCCGGCCGCGCCCTTCAGCAGGTTGTCCAAACAGGAAACCACAATACAGCGCCGTCCATCCTTCGCCAGCTTGAAGCCAATGTCGCAGTAGTTGGTACGCACCGAGTGTTGTATCTGCGGCAGTTGGCTGAATATCCGCACCAGCGGACTCGACGCGTAAAATCCACGAAAAAGTGCGTCCACGTCGGCCGTTTCCTTCTTTTCCCGAAAGGTCACGTACGTCGTGGAGAGAATGCCCCGCGGGATCGGCAGCAGGTGCGGAGTGAACGTCAGCTGCGACTCCTTCAAGTTCAGCTGTTCCAACATCTCTCCCATGTGCCGGTGGCTAAACACTGCATAGGCGGACATGTTGTCCGCGGCATACATAAAGTGCGTGGTGGCGGTCGGCGCCTTGCCCGCGCCCGAGACGCCCGATTTCGAGTCGCAAATAATCCCCCGGTCCAGATCCACCCAGCCGGCCGCGACCAGCGGTTTCAATGCCAGAATGATTGAGGTGGCGTAGCATCCCGGGTTGGCCACCAGTTCTGCAGTACGAATGCACTTGCGATGCAGTTCCGGCAATCCATAGACACTTCCGGTTTGCACTCGCTCTGCCGCAGCGGCATCCTCGTCATGAAAGCCGTAGATCGCCCGATGTTCGTGCACCCGCAAACGCCACGCCCCGCTCAGGTCCACCACTCGTAATCCGTGGGCCAGCGCCTCCGGCGCCCAACTCCGCGATTGTTCATGCGGGGTCGCCAGGAAAAGCAGTTCCACTCCCCGCTTCTTCAGCAATTCCCAGGAAAAAGGCTCTACCATCAATCCGGAGCTTCCGTTGTTGTCGGCAAGCTGGGGATGCATATCCGTCAGCCGAACCGCTTCCGCGTCCCGGCCGACAAAAACCGGCGGCTTGCCCTGCAGGGCAGGGTGATGCAGCAGCAGCCGCGCCAACTCCATCCCGGCGTAGCCGCTGACCCCGGCCACCGCGGTTTGTATTCCTTCTTTACCCATCAGCCAATCATCGCTTCCAGGCGATCCCGCAATAGGGTCGCCCGCTTCAGGTCCGGACAAATAATCAGGACCGTGTCGTCGCCGGCAATGGTTCCCACCACTTCGGGCCAGTCTTCGCCATCGATCGCCAGCGCGACCGGTTGCGCGCTTCCGCTGGTGGTGATCAACACCAGCTGGTTCATCGCCTGCTTCACGCGCAGCCCGAAGCTGTTCAACAACTCCGCGGTCTGGGGCAGGTCGTCGTCCTCTTCCAACGCCAACCCGTTGGGCGCGGCATAGCCATTCGGGCCCTTGTAGAGATGAAGTTCATGAATATCTCGCGAGAGCGTAGCCTGGGTCACTTCGAAACCGCGCTTGACCAGCCGGCGGCGCAACTCGTCCTGGCTGCCAATCGGCGCGCCCGCGACAAGTTCTCTGATGGCCGTATGCCGATCTTGCTTCATAATGTCCTCACGACTCTTTCTCAGCTTTTTGCACCAAAGCCAGAGCGCGGCTCAGGGCCGCGCTCTCTTGCATTCTCACAGGCACGGCGATGTGGTGATCGCGGTTATGCGCTGCCGTTCTTTGGCGAAACGGCTGCGGAAAGATCAATTAGCCAGTGCATGTTCACCGTGAGAATGCGTTCTGGGTGTGCATAAAAATACATTAGCATGTATAAATATACAGAGTCTGTTTGTCAACGATTGGATGTCTTTTTTAAATTAAAAAGTCACCGGTCAGCCGTTGCCCATTATGGTGCAAAAGAAATTTTCATCTCCAGCTGCTTGTCATGGAAACGGGGATTATAGTTACGTATGGGTTCCTTTGCCTCAAATACGCCGGAGCGCAGCCTTACCCCCAATCTGCTCGATTCTCGCTTTGACAGCGACTCCTGTGGTGTCGGTTTTGTCGCCACTTTGCGCAATCAGCCCACCCATGAAATTCTGACCCAGGCGCTCACCGCCCTGGCCCGCCTGGCGCACCGGGGAGCGATTGCCGCGGACGGCAAAAGCAGCGATGGCGTCGGCATCATGACCGCGATCCCGCGGGACTTTCTGCTTGCATCGACCGGCCTTTCGCTCGAAGCCGACAAACCCCTGGGCGTGGGCGTGGTGTTTTTCCCCGGCGAATCCGCTCCCGGCCAGCAGGCCCTGGAGCAAGCCTTGGCCGCACAGAATCTCGACCTGCTCGGCTGGCGAGTTGTGCCCACCCGCGAAGACATTCTGGGTGAGATCGCGTTGTCCAGCATACCCGTGATCCGTCAGGTACTCGTCACGGCTACAAATCCCGAGTTTTTTGAGCGCCGCCTCTACCTGGCGCGCAAGCAGTTCGAGCGCGAAACAGCGAACACCGGCTACGTCTGCTCGCTCTCTTCCTGTTCTGTGGTCTACAAGGCCATGTGCGCCGGACGGCTGCTGTCCGAGTTTTATCCTGACTTGGCCGATCCGGGCTACACCACCTCCTTCGCCATCTTCCACCAGCGCTACGCCACCAATGTGCTGCCCTCCTGGGACCGTGCGCAACCTCTACGCACCCTGGCACACAACGGGGAAATTAACACTGTCTGGGGCAATCGCGGTCGCATGGACGCCCGCGCCGCAACCATCCCCGCGGAATGCCACCCGATCCTGTCCAAGGACGGTTCGGATTCAACCAGCTTGGACGAAGTTGTCGAATTGTTAGCGCGCAACGGGCGCAGTGTCGCAGAAGCGGTCAGAATGTTGCTGCCTCCTGCCGGCCGCCAGCGCGAATCCGCTTTTCTCCGCTATCACGCCGATTGCGTCGAGCCTTGGGACGGACCTGCCGCCCTGGCCTTCGCTGACGGGCACCTGGTTGGAGTGGCCCTGGATCGCAACGGCTTGCGTCCTTGCCGCTTCTTCCTTACCGAGGATGCGCTGGTAGTCGCCGGATCGGAAGCCGGGCTGGTTGACCTTGATCCCGAAAGAATCATCCACAGCGGCCGTCTCGGTCCCGGCGAGATGCTGGTTGCCGATCTCGATGCGCACCAGTTGCTCGAAGACGACCAGTTGTTGAAGGAATTTGACCGCTTCACCGCCTACGGCAACCTGGTGGCGGATACTCCACTGGAGCCGGTCGCGTTCCCCCCGCCCGTGGAGGACCTGACCCAGCTGCAACAGCTGTTCGGTTATACCCGGGAAGATGTCCGCATGGTCCTGGCCCCCATGGCCAACGACGGTAAGGACGCCGTTTGGTCCATGGGCGACGATACCCCGCTCGCCCCCTTGGCCCACGCGCCTCGGCCCGTCTACGCCTTCTTCCGCCAGCGCTTTGCCCAGGTCACGAATCCGGCCATCGATCCGGTGCGCGAGTCGATCGTCATTGAGTTGCACACCCGTCTCGGCCCCTGGCCCCCTTTACTCGATACCAAGGCGCGCATCCCCGGGCTTTCGCTGAAATCGCCGTTCCTCTCCCTCGGCCAGCAGCACGCGCTGCGCAATCGAGAGCACCCGTTGTCCGACGAAATGCCGCTGGCGGTCCTGGACTGCGTATTTGCGCCATCCTGCAATCTCAAGCGCGCGATTGACGATTTGTGCGCGCGCGCCATTGAACTCGTGCGCGGCGGAGCGGCTATCTTGTTGCTCAGCGACCGCGCCATCGCTCAACCGGGAGCCCGCGCCGAGTTGCTCCCCATCCCCATGGCTCTGGCCACCGGCGCAGTGCATCACGCCCTGGTGAATGCTGGGGTGCGCACGTGCTGCGGCCTCGCCGTCGAAGCCGGCGACTGTCGCGATCTGCACCACGCGGCCGTCCTCTTCGGCTACGGAGCAGGCGCTGTATGCCCGTGGCTCGCGCTCGAAACAGCCCGCAATCTCGACCCGGAAAAGGGCGAAGCCAACATGCTTCACGCCTTCGACCTCGGCTTGGCGAAAATCATGTCCAAGATGGGTATCTCGGTGCTCGATAGCTATCGCAGCGCCCATCTCTTCGACATCCTTGGCCTCGACCAGGAAGTGGTGGAGTTCTGTTTCTACGGAACGCCATCGCCCATCTCTGGAATTGGTTTTGCCGAGCTCGAGACCGCCTTGCGCGACGTCTGGTCGGCAGCCCAGGACGATGACTCCGGCCAACCGGCGTTGGTCAATGCCACGCACCAGGAGTCGCAGCCGCCCACGGCTACCGCGCAGCAGCCAGTCGCCAAGACCCTTCCGGATTACGGCTGGGTCCGCTTCCGCAAAGACGAGCATGCCGAGCCCCACCTCTGGCAGCCGCAAACTGTCAAGGCCCTGCAGGTAGTAACCGGGACCGCCCGCGGTGCGGCCGCTGCTGGCCTGACCACCCTTCAGGCCTGGAATGCCTTCGGCACCTTGGCCGTCGAGAGCAAGCCCACGGTGCTGCGCGATCTGTTGGAGATCCGCCCCGCCGCAGCTCCGCTGGCCCTTGACCAGGTAGAAACCGCTCCTACCATCGTGAGCCGCTTTATCGCTTCCGCCATGTCGTTGGGCTCACTCAGCCCGGAAGCGCACCAGACCATCACCGAAGCCATGAACCGCCTCGGAGGCCGCTCCAATACCGGCGAGGGCGGGGAAGACCCGGTGGTCTACCCTGAATATCCCGGAGCTCCGGCTATCCTGAACAACAAGGTGAAGCAAGTGGCCTCCGCCCGCTTCGGGGTCACGACCGAATACCTCACCCATGCCGAGGAGATCGAAATCAAAATCGCCCAGGGCTCCAAGCCCGGCGAAGGTGGCCAACTCCCCAGCCACAAAGTCACAGAGCTGATCGCTCGCCTGCGCCATGCGCAACCCGGCATCGCGCTCATCAGTCCGCCACCGCACCACGACATTTACTCCATTGAAGATCTGGCCCAGCTGATCTTCGACCTAAAGCGGGTGAATCCCCGCGCTGCCATTGGCGTCAAGCTGGTTTCCGAATGCGGCGTCGGCACCGTCGCCGCCGGCGTTGCCAAGGCCTACGCGGACTATATTGTCATCGCGGGTCACGCAGGAGGCACCGGAGCCTCTCCCCTCTCAAGCATCAAGTACGCCGGCAACCCGTGGGAGATCGGCGTCGCGGAAGCGCAACAAGTGCTGATGCAGAACGGCTTGCGCGGCCGCGTGCGCCTGCGCTGCGATGGTGGCTTGCGCACCGGCCGCGACGTGTTGATCGCCGCCCTGCTGGGCGCGGACGAATTTGCCTTTGGCACCGCAGTGCTCGTCGCATTGGGCTGCGACATGGCGCGACAATGTCACCTCAACACCTGTCCCACCGGGATTGCGACCCAAAGGCCCGACCTCCGCGCCAAATTCCGCGGCAAACCGGCGAACGTCATCCGCTTCTTCGAGGAGCTCACGCGCGACATCCAGACCTTGCTGGCCTCGCTCGGCCTACCCTCGCTGGAGGCTGCCATCGGTCGCACCGATCTTCTTGAGCAGGTAAGCGCCGCCGGAGGGCTCGACCTGAGTGCCTTGTTGGCTCCGGCTCGGGACGGGCATGTGCGCTGGCAGGGCCAGCGCAACCGCCGGCCCAGCGATCATGCCAACATTGACAATGCCTGGGTGCAGCCGGCCCTGGCCGCTCGTGCGGCCGGTCAACCCTTTGCCGTCGAAGAGACCATCGCCAACAAGCACCGAACACTCGGAGCGCGCCTGGCTGGCGAACTGGTGTGGCATGGGCTCCATGAAAAAGACACTCCGCTGAACTTCAAACTGAAGGGCGTTGCAGGTCAATCGTTTGGGGCCTTCGCCGTGCCCGGCATGCGGCTCGAGCTCGAGGGTATGGCCAACGATTTTGTCGGCAAGGGGCTTTGCGGCGGAGAACTGATTCTCCGCGGCCAGGGCCGTGCCGCCAGGGAAAGCGAATTGCACGTCATTCTCGGCAACGTTGCTCTCTACGGGGCGACCAGTGGTTCGCTATTTGCCGGGGGCCGCGCGGGCGAGCGCTTTGCCGTGCGCAACTCAGGAGCTTTAGCGGTAGTCGAAGGCATCGGCGACCACGGCTGCGAGTACATGACCGGTGGACTGGTGGCGGTGCTCGGCTCGACCGGCCAGAACTTCGGTGCGGGTATGACGGGCGGTCTGGCCTGGGTCTTCGACGAGGACGGCACTTTTCTCTCCCAAACCCGTTACCACACTGGCTTTCTAGCGCCGGAGCCCTTGTCTGAGCTCGACGAGACAGCAGTCGAGGAACTACGCCAGCTCATTGAGCTGCACGCGGAAAAAACCGCCAGCACCCGAGCCCACTGGATTCTCTCCGACTGGGCCAACCTAGCCGCGCGCTTCGTGCGCCTAACCCCCCTACCCCAAGCCTAGAGGCATCCGTCCCAGCAAGCACCGGAGGGTGCCCCACACCCCGATTTTCTGTGAGTTGTCTTGGGTTCCGCGAACTTCATGCGCCTTTCCTTAAAGAAAGGCGCACACGCTGTCTTGTCGCGGGCAGCTTGCAGGAAATTCGGGGCGTCTCGCTCGTTTTTCGCGAGATGTGGGTGACCACCGCGCCGAACCGGCCCGCCCGTCACAGCAGAACCATAGAGGAACAAAGGCTGGCCCCGAGAACCAAGCGGGAGTCCAAGGAGAAGGACGGGTGCCCACGTTCGCCAAAGCGTACGTGGGCCGAAAAAGACGGGCGAAGCCCTTCGATCGCTTTTTCCTAAATTACCCAACCTTCCCCAGCCACCCCACCTTCATTCCCCATCCATACACAGCAAGTTACAATCTCCATTCATGTTCAAACTCGATACCTTAATCGACGTAATCGCCCTGGTATCGGCCAGCAAGCGTCAGCGTGCTGTACTGTGGCAGGACCCCTCCGGCAACTGGCTTCCCCTATCAAGCGACGACCTCGTCGCCCGTGTCTACAGCCTGGCCAACGCCTTCCGCACCTGGGGCATCATCAAAGGCGACCGCATCGCGATCCTGTCGGAGAATCGTTGGGAGTGGCCAGTCGTCGACTTCGCCACCCTGGTGCTCGGCGCCGCCGACGTGCCCATCTACCCCACCCTAACTCCCGAGCAAATCGCCGCCCTTCTAAATGACTCCGGCGCGCGCATAGCCGTGGTGTCCACCGAAGCCCAGTACCGCAGAGTCGCTTCCATCCGCAGCCAGACGAAGCTCGAGCACATCGTCGTGATGGACGAAATCGCAAACCTGGAAAGCCCAGCGAACACTCTCTCGTCACTACTCCAGGGGGCCCCATCGCCAGCAATCGATATGCAACAGTGGCTGAGCAGCTCCCAAGTCAAACCCGAGGATCTAGCCACTCTCATCTACACCTCCGGCACCACCGGTGAGCCCAAGGGAGTGATGCTCACCCACGGCAACATCGCCTCCAATCTCAATCACTCCACACGGACCTTCGATTGGAACCCTAACTCCACCTGCATCTCATTCTTGCCTCTCTCCCACATCACCGCTCGTCATCTCGATTACGCTCTTTTCTGTTACGGCGCAACCCTTGCTTATTGCGGCAGCTTCGATCGCCTGCCCGCGGCCATCAGCTCCATCAAGCCCACGGTATTCGTGGCGGTACCCCGCGTCTACGAGAAGATCCGCGAGGTGGTCGAGCGGCGTTCGGCCAGCAAGGCTATCGTCAAAAAGCTATTCGCCTGGGCTCTCGCGAACGGCCGCCGCCATCGGGAAGAGATTCTCCAGGCAAAAACTCCCACCTCCCTGACCTGGCGACTAGCCGATCGCCTGGTTTTCAAAAAAGTCACCCACCAGGCATTCGGCGGCCAGGTGCACGACTTTATCTCTGGCGGAGCCCCGTTAGGTATCGACACCGCGGGCTGGTTTGCCGACATCGGCATTCGCATCTTCGAAGGCTACGGCCTCACCGAAACCTCGCCCGTCCTGGCCTTGAACAATGCACAAAATCACCGCATTGGCTCCGTCGGCAAGCCGATCGAATCCGTGGAATACCGCTTTGCCCCCGATGGAGAGCTGCTGGTCAGAGGCCCATTCGTCTTCGCGGGTTATTGGCACAAACCGGACGCCACACGCGAAGCCATCGAGCCTGATGGCTGGTTCCACACCGGTGACATCGGGCGGGTCGACGACGATGGTTTTCTATTTATCACAGACCGCAAGAAGGAACTGCTCAAGACCTCGGGCGGAAAGATGATCGCGCCCCAGCCCATTGAGAGCAAATTCAACAACAGCCTGCTGGTCGCCAGCGCCGTGGTGGTTGGCGACCGGCGCAAATTTCTAAGCGTGCTGATCGCGCCCAACTTTCCTGCGCTCGAAGACCTGGCGCGGAAGCAGGGAATCGCCTTCTCCTCGCGCGCCGGCCTGCTTAGCGATCCAGCCGTGAAGGCACAATATGATGCCCTCATCCATCGCGTCAACGAAGGTCTGGCCAACTTCGAGACCATCAAGCGCTTCCACCTGGTTCCCGACGAATGGTCGATGGAATCCGGTGAGTTCACGCCCACCATGAAACTGCGGCGCCGGGTAGTGGTCGCGCGCTATGCCGACCAGATTGCCGCCCTCTACCATGACGAAGCCACCGCCCAAACGGTGGACAGAAGCATCTAATTAACTGGCATTGGTGGCTCCATGAAGCAGCATCCACTGACAAGCATTCTTGTCGCTGTCGTCGTTCTCTTCCTGCTGGCGGCTCTTCTCGTACCCTTGTTTGTGAACGCCAATACCTTTCGTCCTACCCTTGAATCGCAGCTCTCGACCGCTCTGGGGCGAAAGGTAACTCTTGGCAACCTTAGCTTCTCCCTGTTCTCGGGGAGCCTGGTAGCCGACAATATTTCCATCGCCGACGATCCCGCCTTCAGCGCCAAGCCATTTTTCCAGGCTCAATCCCTCCACATCGGAGTAGAAGTAGCACCTTTACTCTTCCATCGTAAGTTGTTGATAACCAGCTTTGTTGCCCACTCGCCGTCGATCAACCTGGTCCACAACGCTCAGGGAGTGTGGAATTTCTCTAACCTTGGCAGCACCGCGGCCAGCCGCACGCAAAACACTCTGAAGGAGACCGCTCTGCCCAACTTTACCGTGGGCCAGATGAAAGTCGAAAACGGAACCGCCGTGGTCTCAGACGTCCCATCCACCGGACCTCCGTTCACCTATAGCAAGCTGAATCTATCCGTGCAGCAGTTCTCGTTTGCCAAGGCTTTTCCCTTCGTGCTTTCCGCCAGTCTTCCTGGCGGCGGTGTGCTCGACGTCAAAGGCAACGCCGGCCCGGTAAACGAAAAAGACGCCTCTGCCACACCCCTTGGCGCCAACATAACCGTGAAGCACTTCGACCCAGCCGCGGCCGGCCTCGTGCAGAAGAGCCAGGGGATCTCCATGCTGGCGGATATTGCGGCTCAGGTTACTTCCAACGGTCAAATCCTCACCAGCAACGGCACCGTCCATGCCGCACAACTGCAGTTGGCGGTCAATGGGTCTCCGGCGCCTTCCCCCGTCGATATCACCTACACCCTCAACCACAACCTGGAGTCTCGAAACGGCCAGATAGATGATCTGGCCGTCCGCACCGGGGGCGTCATCGTGCACGTGACCGGGGCCTATGCAACCAAGGGTCCACAGACCACCTTGGCGCTCCATCTGGCTGCGCCCGATTTACCAATCGACTCGGTAGAAGCACTGCTCCCTGCGTTCGGTGTGCGTCTTCCCAGCGGCTCACGTCTGGAGGGTGGTACGCTTACCGCCAATCTCTCGATCGACGGACCGGCAACTGCGCCGATCATCAGCGGCCCGGTTCAGGTGGACAACACACGGCTCACCGGGTTCGATCTGGCTTCGAAGATCGGCGGCTTGAAGCCCGTATCCAGCTCTCAAGGAGGCACTCAGATCCAGACTCTTCGCGCCGATGTGAACTCATCCATCCAGGGCACGCGCATCGATAATCTCTACGCTTCGGTGCCGCTGCTCGGCACCGCTACCGGCGCCGGCACCATTGCCCCCGGCGGGGAACTCAATTTTCAAGTTGTGGCCAAGCTCAACACCACCTCCGGCGTCGCAGCCCAGGCATTGGGTGGTTTGAGCGCAGCCGGCGGCTTTTTGGGTCAGGCCGTCAACAGCGCAGTCGCCGACGGAATTCCCATACACATCACCGGCACGACCTCCGACCCCGTCATCCAGGCTGACCTGAGCAAGCTGCTGCAAAAGAATGCAGGCAACATCCTCAAGCAGCAAATACTGGGCAACGGCAACAACAAACCCAACGTCGCCAACGTGCTGAATAAGTTCTTCCATCACTAGAACTCCAGGCAGCAAGCTTCTCTAGTCATTAAGCTTATCGGTGCTGTAAAACAAGGCGAAAGGAAATCGGACGAGTGCCCCACGTTCGCCCAAGAGTGCGTGGTCCGAAAACGGCCGGGCGTAGCCCCGATCGATTGCTTTTACTGAATCACTATCAATTTTAAGATTTATGATGCACAAGGCACGATTCAAATCTCTCCGCGCATCACGCGCGAAGACGTAGCACTGCACGCTTTAGGAGAAAAACAAATGCGAGTTGGAATACTAACCGGCGGCGGCGACTGCCCCGGACTCAACGCGGTCATCCGCGCCGCAGTACGCAAAGGCATTTTCCATCACAACGATGAGTTCGTTGGCTTCATTGAAGGCTGGCGGGGCGTAGTGGAAAACAAAACCAAGCCGCTGACCATCGACACTGTGTCCGGCATCCTGCATCTCGGCGGAACCATCCTCCGCACCTCGCGCACCAACCCGCGCAAGATGGAAGGCGGCATCGAAAAATGCATGGCCACCATCAAGGCCAATCAACTCGATGCGCTCATTACCATCGGCGGAGATGACACCCAGGGCGTGGCCAATGCCCTCGTGCAAAAAGGCATCAAGGTGGTAGGAGTTCCCAAGACCATCGACAACGACCTGAGCGGAACCGACGCCTGCTTCGGTTTCGATACCGCCGTCTCCATCGCCACAGAAGCCATCGACCGTTTACATTCGACCGCCGAAGCGCACAATCGAGTGATCGTCTGCGAGGTCATGGGTCGTGATGCCGGTTGGATCGCCATCACCTCGGGCATCGCCGGAGGCGCCGACGTTATTTTCGTTCCCGAGAAACCCATCGACCTCGATCTGGCAGTCAAGATTCTCAAAGAGCGTCACGACCGGGGCAAGCTCTTCTCCATCGTCGTCGTTGCCGAGGGCGCCAAGCTGCCTGGCACAGACCAGCAGGCGACGAAGGGAGCAAAGGTGGACGCCTTCGGCCACGCTCGCCTCAGCGGCATTGCTGAATCCATCGCGGAAGCGATCGAGGAAAAAACCGGCTATGAAACTCGCTGGGTAAATCTCGGCCACACCCAACGCGGCGGAACACCGACAGCCTACGACCGCATGCTCGCGACTCGTTACGGGTCAGCGGCTATCGATTTGGTGCATGAAGGTAAGTTCGGCCGCCTTGTTGTGCTTCGCGGCACAGAAATTACTCACATCCCGCTTGAGGATGCCATAGCAAAAACCCGCACCATAGGTGACGACTTGATTGCCCTCGCGGCCGGCCTGCAACCGGAATTTTAATCAGACAAAGTATTTCAATGCGAGTTTTTGTGGACGGTTAACCTCGAAGAATGAACGAGATGATAGAAGTATCAAAACTTGAGGATTAACCATCCTGTTGTAGGGATCAGGTCGGATACGATGTCCTTGGTAACTGGATTTACTCCGCAGGTAATGCTTCGCGCGGATGCGAATTCTGATACGCTCCTACCGGAACTCAAGAAAGCCCCAAGAGCGGTATTACAGTCGGTATAAACCGGAAAAGAACAGCCTTGCTGTCGGTTTTCCCAGAAAGAAAACCACGCCTCGCGAATCTATTCGGGTATGGAACTGTGAGATCGCTTTAAAACCCGAGAGACTCGAACGATACGCGATAATTTCTTGTGTTACAGGGTGAAAACGCGGTATAAGCACAACGGCGGGTTTGTAGTCTCGCCCGGTCCCGCAGTTCCCAGAGGAGAGCACTTCGATGAGAACCCCACCGGCGAGGGATGAAGTTCGCGAAGTCATGGACATCCGCTTGGCTTCCGACTATCTCGGCATCAGCCCTGACACACTCTACAAATACGCATCAGAAGGTTTCGTCCCGGCGTTCAAGCTGGGCAATCGCTGGCGCTTTAAACGCTCTCGCCTCGATGAATGGATGGACCAGCAGTCCTCTCAGGGCGCCCAGCCGCGTAGGCCGGAACCCCAAACCGATGTGGCGCAGCCCAAAAAGCCGCAATCCGTTGCTCCGCGCCAGAAGAGAGCAGTTGGCGGTCGATAGAGATTCTTTCTAGCGGAGATGGTTCCGGAGAATAACCAGCAAGACACCGGCCGCGATGAACAACAACAGCGTCAGCGTGCTGTAGGCCACTTTCAGGCGAAGCTTTTCTTTGACCGTGGGGCGGCCAAAAGCCAACCGGATCTTTTCCCGGCGAAACGACATCGCCGTCTGCTGGGTTCCCAGAACCAGCATGACCAGCGCGGCGAGAAAACTAACCGGCAGATGCTCGCGACTCGAGTTGTTGTAGGCCCGGTAAAAAAACTGGCCTGTCAATACCGAGAGCCCCAGTATGGTCGATAGTTCGAAAATGAGAGCGAGCTTCAAAAAGCGCAACAACGAACGCCTCCAGGGCCTGAACCGCCTTCACGATCAGCGGAGCCGATAACATCCCCGGGCAGGCGTTCCGCTAGGAAGCCGCCCTCGGTTGAGGCCGGTTTGGCCACAGAAATCGTGAAATTGCTTTTTCCAAGCTAAGTTTAGTAAGGATCGTCCAGATGGGGCAAGGCGGATTCCAAAAAAAGAAAACCTTCGGGACCGTTACTGCGCGCCCTGCCCTTGGACAAGAGACAATGAAGCCATGACGGCTTCGCCGACAACCGAACAGATGGTGGAAGGCGGCCTGCGCTCCTCCCTGCTCGGGATCGGCATCAACCTGGCCCTGGCGCTGGTCAAGTGCCTCACTGGGTTGGTCGGCCACTCCTTCGCCCTCTTAGCCGACGGAATCGAATCCTTTCTGGATGTGATTAGTTCATCGGTCGTCTACTGGGGCCTACGGCTTGCCATCAAGCCGCCGGATAAGGACCATCCCTACGGGCACGGAAAAGCAGACCCCATCGCAGCAGCGGTCGTGGGCGTAGCCATGATCCTGGCCGCTATTGGCATTGCCGCTGAAAGCATCGAGCTCATTCGCACCCCGCATAAGCTGCCCCACCCCTACACCCTCTTGGTGCTGCTGTGTGTGGTGCCTATCAAAGGCCTGCTGTCCCGATACGTCTCCGGAGTCAGCCGCAAGATAGAAAGCTCCGCGCTGAGAGGGGACGCCTGGCATCATCTCAGCGATGCCATCATCTCCGCCTTTGCCTTTGTCGGTATCTCAGCGGCCCTGTGGACGGGCGACCCCACGGCGGATGACTGGGCTGCCCTGTGTGCCGCGCCTGTGATCCTGCTGGGCGGTTGGCGACAGCTTCGCAGGCCAGTGGCTGAACTTCTCGATACTGCTCCGGCGCCCGAGATCGAGCAGCAGGTGCGCCGCGTGGCGTCGGCAGTGCCGGACGTGTTCGGAGTCGAAAAGTGCTTTGTACGCAAAGTCGGGTTTCGCTACTACGTGGATCTCCACGTGGTCGTGCGTGGCGATCTCACCGTCCGCCAGGGACACCTGATTGCGCACGCGGTGGCCGATCAGGTCCGCGAGCAGGTAGAAAAAATCGCCGAAGTCCTGGTCCACATCGAGCCGGAAGAAGAGCTCCTGGGAGGCACTCATCCAGGAGAACTGATGGCGGAGGAAGTCAGAGAAGCTCCACCGGCCTCGCGCCTGTCTTGAAGCGACGCCTACTTTGTCAGCGTGGGATAGGGCGGAAACTCACGTTCCAACTTCCGCATAGACCTGTACTTCAAGCCGATCCATCCGGCATAACCAATTTGCACCACGATGGTGATGACGTAAGCGAGAACCAGATGACGATGCGCCATGACTTCCTTTCCTTGATGATGGGATCCAAACCTTAAAGCGTCACTTCGAGGCTGGCTTCCAAAGCATGCAGCGCTGCATGCTGCTCCGCGACTTGCCGCCGCCGTTCAATACTGTATCGCCAGCCCGCAAGGAGAAGCCCCCACGCTAGCCATGCTCCCAAATTCCACAACACCGCCGGCCACATGGCTGGATCGAGTCCGGAGTTGGCATCGCCCCCGATCACCGGAGCAGGATGTTGAGTCCGCCACCACCGCGTGGAGAAGTAAACAATCGGAACGTCAACATACCCAAAAATCGCCAGCACCGCGGCCAGCGTTCGCATCTGGGGACCTTCCGCAAACTTGCGCAACAGCAGGTAGCTGGCATAGATGAGCCAAAGTACCAGGGTTGAGGTCAGCCGGGCATCCCAGGTCCACCAGATACCCCACACCGGTCGGGCCCAAAGCGGCCCCTGGATCAGCACCAGGGTGCAGAACACCATGCCCATTTCCGCCGAGGCCAGGGCCGCCGCATCGGCACCCAAAGCACGTTGAGGATGATTCCGCCGGGCAGCGAGATAAACAATCGAAGCCACAAAACTGATAAAGAAGAAGAGAAACGCCATCATCGCCGACGGAAAATGGTAGTAAAAGATGCGCTGGATGTCGCCCATGGTAGCCTCAGTGGGCGCGACATACATGCCTTGGTAAAAAGCATAACCAAGCAGGCCAAGGGTGAGTGCAAGCCAGACCCAGCGGAAGATCTTCATGACGCAACTCCTCATGCGAACAAAACCAGTTTAGATCATTCCGAAGGGGTCGCGCAGAGGCGAAAATGAAGCTTTTGATGGAGGAACAGTCATGACCTGGTTGATGCTTGCGGTAGGTTTCTTCCTGCTGCTGTCCGGGGTACTGAGCCAGGCCTACAGTCTTAAGACCAAGCGGGGCGTCCTGCCCCCAAAGACCCGCATCTGGCGGGTGTTCACCCGATTGCTCCTGTTTCTAGTCGGCCTGCTGTTGATGGCCATGGCCGTCGGCCGGATCGTTCTCCACCACGGACCCACCCGGCACTGAGCGCCGTCCATCTCAAAGCGGGGAACCGGAAGGGTGGTATAAGCGTACCTCCAACCAGGATGTTGCCATTCCTTTCTAGGACTGTGAAATGACAATCAACTGGCCGAATCTAGCAATCGGGTTCGTATTGGGCGCACTTCTGGGTGTGATCGCCGATTGGCAGCTTGGTATGAGATTGCGCACGTGGTCGGAACGGCGTGCGCTCACCAAAGAATATGGTTCTCTGGCAGGCCAGTACGTCAATTTCCGCATCCGGGATGACGGAACTCATGAGCCCACCGGCGGCACGGTCGACATCGCCTGGCAGCCCAGGGAAGGCCTACTCGAAGCCTCAGCCTTCCACTCAAGCGGCAATCCGGAGTGGCACAGCTACATTCGAATGAGCCGTGAATACCGCGGAACGGGTACCGGTCACTACAACAATTCGAATTCCATTCATGGTGGAATCCACCACGTCATCTACTCCAAACAAGCCCGCGCCTTCAACGTGATGGGAGTCAGCCATAGCCGGACCGATTTTGTCCATTGCTGGAAACTCAAGCAATAGCTTTGGGTCACGGTCTGTACCCTAACCAATCCAAAAGGAAACTGGACGGGTGCCCCTCGTTCGCCAGGCGTACGTAGGCAGAAAACGATGGGGCGAAGCTCTCACAATCGCTTTTCCTATTCGCCCCGTAACGCCACCATAGGATCCGTTCGCGAAGCCCGCCTGGCCGGCAGTGCCGAGGCTGCGAGAGCCAGCAACAGCATGGCGACGGCTGCAAGTGTAAGCACCACGGGATCGAATGGGCTGACGGCAAACAAGAACGAACGCAGCAGGCGGGATACGGCTACGGCCCCAAGCAAGCCGAAGACGCAGCCGACCGCTGCCAGTTTTACCCCGGAAGTAAGGATGATCGCGAGCACCCCCGATCGCTGACAGCCCAACGCCATCCGGAGGGCCATCTCCTGTTCGCGCAAGGCGACCGAGAAGGCGATGATGCTGTAGATGCCAAGCACACTGAGCAGGACGGCGACGAGGGCAAAGCACGAGATCAGGATGGTGTTGAAACGGCGCGGCGCCTCGCTGCCGGCGATGGCGTGTTCCATGGTTTGCATGTGGTAGAGCGGCGCCTGTGGGTCGATCTGGTGCACGGTGGCGCGCAGCGCATTCTCCATCTGCTCGGGTTCCACGTGGGCGCGCAGCACAATGTAACCGTAGTTGGCGTTTACTTCTCCGGCGCTGGCGAAGTCTCCTTCGGAGATGGCGGTTTGGTCGACCGGCTGATAGAACTGGTCTGGTGTTCTTTCATCGGGAGATCCCATTTTCACGCTATCCACCACGCCCACTACCGTCATCCAGGGCGTCTTCGTCTCCTGCATGCCGCGGCGAAATCTCTTGCCGATAGGATCCTGGCCTGGCCAGTAGCGCTCGGCCATTCTGCTGTTCACTAACGCCACTAATTGGGAGCGGGCGTTATCTGCCTCGGTGAAGGTTCGCCCGCGGAGCAGACGGATGCCCAGCGCCTGGAGGGGATCGCCGCGCAGCAGCGAAACCATGGCCAGGTTCAGCCCGGCTCCCTTGGGACGGACAGAGCCTTCGATAGTGATCGCGGGGCCTTCCCAGTCACCGGTGGAAGGCAGGACCGAGGTGATGCCAACAGCTTCTACACCCGGTAACTGCTGGAGGTTGCGGAGCAATTGCTCATCGAACGTATCGACGCTTGCCTGGGTTGCGTACTGATAGCTGGGTAGAGCATAGACCGCCGTGAGGGTATGGTCGGGGCGGAAGCCTATGTCGACCGCGCGCATCTTTTCGAAACTGCGCAGCAGCAAGCCTGAGGCGGTGAGCAGCACGAGAGCGACGGCGATTTCCGCGGCGACCAGGACGGAACGCAGGCGGGCATGGCCGCTGCCCGTGGTGCCGGTGCGGCCGGTTTCTTTCAGCGTGCCATTGACACTGGTGTGGATGGCGGCATAGGCGGGGGCCAGGCCGCAGAGCAGGCCGGTAAGCAACGCGAGTCCCAGGGCGAAGGCCATCACCGGCCAGTTGAGACCAATCTCACGAATGCGTGGGAGCGTTTCCGGTAACAGGCTTATGCCCAGACGCAGCGCGGCTGCCGCGAATGCTAACCCTACGAGACCCCCGGCGAAGCTGAGCACCATGCTTTCTACGATGGCCTGGCGGAGTAAGGTTGCGGCGCGCGCGCCGAGGGCGAGGCGGACGGCGATTTCTCTGCGTCTGCGGATGGAGCGCACCAGCAGGAGGCCGGCCAGGTTGGCGCAGGCGATCAGCAGGATCACGACCACGGCAAAGAATAAGGTGCGTACCATGGGGCGCGCTTCCTGGACCGTGTCCTCGCTGGAGCGGTTTGACGGCTGCATGAATGCGGAGGCTGCGCATGAAGGCCGGGTAGTCGCGCACGGTTGCCTGGGCTACTCGCTCGGCGTCGCTCTGCGCTTGCTCGGGCGTGATGCCGGGTTTAAGGCGGCCCACCATGCGAAAGCCCCACGAGGCAGCCTCGCCGGCCAGGAATTCTTCCGGTTGCAGGCGCAGGGGAACCCATAGCTGGCTGGCGTCCACGTGCCCGGGCAAGAGCGGAAATTCGAAATTGCGCGGCATGACGCCGATGACGATGTAGGGCTTGCGATCGAGAAGGATGGTGGTGCCGAGGACGTTGGACCTGCCCTGGTAATCGCTCTGCCACAAACTGTAACTGAGCACGACGACCGGTTGCTGTTGTCTCGTCTTCGGCCTGGGTGAAGGTGCGGCCGAGGAGCGGCGCGACCTGCAGCGCGGGAAAGACCTCACCACTCATGCGAACGGCATGAACTAGTTCGGGAACACCCGTGGTGCCGAGGTTATAGCTCGTATGCCGATAGCCGCCGAGGTGGGTAAAGCTATGGGTATCGCGCATGTAGTTGCGGATATCCGCAGCGCCGGCTCGAGGCCGGGCGCTCATATCGTTGGAGCCCTCGAGGGTGTCTCCCAGGATGACCAGGCGCTCCGGGGCGGGGAAAGGCAGCGGGCGGAGGAGAACGCCGGCGACAATGGAAAAAATCGCCGTGGTCGCGCCGATTCCCAAAGCCAGCATGAGGATCGCGGTAGCTGTGAATCCTGGGGACTTGCGCAGTTGCCGGAGCGTATAGTGGATGTCTTGAATCGTCTGCGTCACTCCCTGGTAGGAGCGCTCGTTGCGATGCAGTTGTTTGGCCTGTTCCACTCCTCCGTAGGCGCGTCTGGCCGCGAGTCGCGCCTCCTCGGGGGGCATGCCCTGGCCCAGATATTCGTCTTCCAGCAACCTGAGATGAGCAGCGATCTCTCTTTCCAGATCAGCTTCCGCCCGTGAGTTCGTAAAAACCCTGGCAAACCTCATCAGAAAACGTCTCAGGTTCTTCATGGCTAAGACTCCTCAATCAGGACTCGCTCCACCAGGGCCGCCATCGTTCGCCACTTCTGCGTCTCTTCGCCCAGCGCCTTCTGTCCTGCTTTGGTGATTTCGTAGTATTTGGCTTCCCGGTTGTTCTCGGTCTTTCCCCAGACCCCTTTGATCCACCCATACTGCTCAAGCCGGACGAGCGCTGGATACAAAGTGCCCTGGTTCAGATTGAGGAGGCGGTCTGAAATCTGCTGCAGACGCGTAGCAATCTGGTAAGCGTGTTGCGGGCCCATGCTCATCAATGTGCGCAGCACAATGAGATCAAGCGTTCCCTGGAGTAATTGGATGTGTTCCTGTTCTTTACTAGGCATTCAAGTGGTCTCTCTAAGAGAGGATCGCTCTGTTTCACTAGTGTGTCAAGTGGAGTTGCACAAGGTAGGTAATCCAGCAGAATCATTAGGCCTTTGGGGTTCTCACACACCCTCTTTAGGCCCTGAGGTACGCTTTCCCTTCCATCTTTCCCGAAATCATTCTGTGTTAATGCACCTGCACATGGGGCAGACTCCAATGCCGCCACAAACTGATCATTCGCAGCGCGAAACAGACCGTCGCTCCGGACACCGCGGCCAGAGTTTTTGGGAACTTCATGTGCACCATAAGAACCATGATTCCCGCACCTGCCAGGGCCGCCGTAGCGTATACGTCTGCGCGAAGAACAGTAGGAACCTGGGTCAGCAGCATATCCCGGATGGTTCCGCCGCCGACACCGGTAATGCCGCCCATAAGAACAGCAGTAAATGGGTGGATGTCATAGGCCAGTGCTTTGCCCGCCCCCGACACCGCGAACAAGGCCAACCCTGCGGCGTCCAGACTAAGAATCAATGGATCCGGAATTTGCCGGACGAAATGATGGAACAGGAAGACGATGCCGCCTCCGAGGAAGGCAACCGAGCCCAAACGCCAGTCGCGAATCGAACCTGGAGGTGTGGCGCCGATCAGCAGATCGCGAATAATTCCGCCGCCCAGAGCGGTGCAGAAAGACAACACCATGACACCGAGCAGATCGAGATCGCCGTCGACCGCAGCCAGTGCGCCCTCGAGGGCGAAGACAAAGGTCCCCATCAGGTCCAGCGTCAAAAGCAGCCTGCTCGGGTGCGGTTTCTCCGCGTGGTTCGTCTTCTGGACCGTCATTTCCCCTCAGGCTGTCTGGTCTACGAGTCAATAGCCTATTTCATTTCTCGATGTCCATCGCTTTGATCAATCCATCTTCAAACGCATAGACGTGGACGACCTCACCCTCGGCCAGCAGGTTGCCTGACAAATCTCTGACCGTCTGGTGAACGCGAACGCTGGTTCTGCCATCGCCCCCGTGTTGGAACGCAACAGGAATAACGGTGGGATTGACTGCGGCCCACTGCCGGGTCCAGTATGCGCGCACCTCATCGCGCCCGCTGACCCGGCCTCCCTCCCAACCATTCGGCCAATCGACCGCAGGATGCATCGCGGCCAATACGATATCGATATCCCGCCGGTTGAACGCTTCATAGATGCGCCCAAGCAGCCTCTCTCGCTCATTCATTCACTTAGGTTCACCCAGCAGAACGAAAATCGTCAATGACCGGCCACCTGTCCAGCATCGCCATCTGCCAATATCGTCATCTCGATCAGGCGACTTGGCCCCGGCATCGGATCGAAGAAGAGACAAGGTTTACACTGCATCTGGCATTGAAGGAGGGACCTCGTTTAGTGAAGAGACAACGCATCACGTCCATTCTGGTTTTGCCTGTCGTATTCCTCATTGTGGCCAGCGTCTCGGCGCAGCCTGCCCCGCAACGCGTGATCATCGACACAGACCCAGGCGTGGACGACGCGATGGCCATCCTGCTGGCCTTGCACTCGCCAGAACTCAAGGTCGAGGCCCTGACCGTGGTGCCGGGAAACGTTGAGGCCGCACAGGGTCTGGAAAACGCTCTGAAAATCGTGTCCCTGGCTGGGCGATGTGATGTGCTGGTGGCGGGCGGAGCCCAGCACCCGTTGAATCAAAAACTGATCACGGCCCAATTCTGGCACGGCCCGAATGGACTTGCCGGAGTCGATTTGCCCGCCCCAAAATGCAAGCCCGATCCACGCTTTGGGCCCGACTTGATTATCGAGATGGTCCATAAGTACCCGCATCAAATCACGCTCATTCCCGTCGGGCCCTTGACGAATATTGCATTGGCCATTTCCAAAGATCCCGGCATTGTGTCTCTGGTCAAAGATATTGTCATCATGGGCGGCTCCATCACCGGCGGGAACGTGAACGGGGCGGCAGAAGCGAACATCTACGGCGATCCTGAGGCTGCCCAAATCGTTTTCAATGCCGGCTGGGTCGTGACCATGATCGGCTCAGACGTTGGCGAGCGCACCTTGATTACCCGAAAGGATGTGACTCAGCTGCAGGCGAACCACGCGCCCGAAAGCGACTTCGTCGCCAGGCTTGCCGATTTCTACGTAGCCCGTTCAGAGAAAAGCGGATACGCGGGAGCTGCCATGTATGACCCGCTGGCCGTCGCTACGGTCATTGATCCGAGGCTCGTCACGCTCCAGAGCATGCATGTAGACGTGGAGACCAAGGGAGAGTTTACCCGCGGGGAAACCGTCGCCAATCGGAGAGGATCCGACGAGCACAACGTTCTGCACGGCGATCACTATGAGATCGAGGGGGTCATTTCTCTAAAATCGAATGCCCGAGTGTGCGTGGCCTCAGACGCTGACCGGTTTGTACGCCTATTTGTCGACCGGATCACGGCGAATAAGTAATGCGACGGCGAGGTTTTCTGGATCTCGCCTGTGTTCCAGCACCGCTTACCTTCGTAAAGGTAGGGCGGCAAACATAGCCGCCGCCCTTTCCCTCTAAGTTCACTCCCCCTCAGAGCAAATCGGGGAGCTTCGTACTCGTCGTGACACGTGTCGCCGTGACCACCCCGGTAAACGATGCAAGGGTAGTTTTGCCCGTCGGATCAAAAGCATCCAGCGTAAAGGTTCCGGAAAAGTGATCACAATCCGACCCCAGTGTGACCGTTTCGGTGATATGAGTCGGACCTACCGGCATCCCGATCCCATTATTTGTGTCATTGGGGAACCCGTTGGCGAACCAGGGAAAGTGATTCAGATAGTATTTGGATCTGCCTACCTGTTCCCAGACGCCCAGGCAGAAGTTTCCATCCTGCGGCGGCCGCATGGAATTCATGATTTCCGTTTTGTCGGCATGCCACACCGCCAGGGCATCGTCGACGACTGTGTCGGGAATGTCTTTCCCAAAGCTGGTTTTGGCGGTGAAAACTACGTGCCACATTCCCACGATCGATGGACCCTCTTTCTCTTCATCCCCAGCCGTCCGCAGGACGTGTGCTCCACCCATTTGTGGATGCCACACCGCCGGTTTTGCGAGTTTCGTCAGCATTCCGCACTGCGCCAGGGCGTTCGGAATCATCGCCCACGCAAATACCAGCGTGCCTAGAGCCGTTACCAACCTCCGATGACTTGTTCTCATGTCTGCTTCTCCTTGGCCGGAATCGCCGGCTGGCCACGAAACTAACCGAGATTCGCGTCGGCGCAATGACCAGGGGGTGAAGCCAGAGGTGAAGTTTTGGTGAACCGCCAAACCCTTTTAAATCTGGCTTTTTCCTGAGACACTGAGTCATACTTCCCCCGCGCAGGAGGATCCCCTGAGCGGCTTGGTCTATCAATTCGGTGACTTCCGGCTTGACTGCGGAGCATTCCAGCTCCTCCGTGACGGCAGCTCCCTGCGCGTCGAGCGTAAGCCGATGGAACTGCTCATCCTGCTCGTCTCCCGGGAAGGCCAGCTTGTCACTCGCAGCGAGATCGCCGATCGGCTCTGGGCGAGCGAAGTCTTCGTCGATACCGAACACGGCATCAATACCGCCATCCGTAAGCTCCGCTACTTGCTCCACGACGATCCCGACCACCCTCTATTCATCCAGACCGTCGTCGGCATGGGCTACCGCTTCATCGCACCCATCACCACTGTTCCGAAGCCGTCGTCCGAAGCTGTTTTACCCGGAGCCGCTTTGGTGGGCCCGGTCCAACCAAAAGAGCCTATTTCGGCAGAGCCGCTTACCGGCGCCCCAACTCTGCCCACTCCGAAGCATCACCGTCCGGCCTGGGTTGGCCTTACCGCCTGGGGCGCCTTACTCATTACCATCCCCATCGTGACCCTGGGCGCGCACCCCCTGGGTGAGCGACTGCTCCATCGCAACCCGCACCCCGTCATCACTTCGCTGGCAGTGCTTCCCCTCGACAACCTGTCCGGAGATTCCTCTCAGAACTACTTCGCCGATGGCATGACCGACGAACTGATCACGATGCTCGCGAAAGAATCCAGTCTCCGCATCGTCTCCAGAACCTCCGTGATGCAGTACCGTGGGGCTCGCCGACCGCTGCCGGAAATCGCACGGGCGCTCCATGCGGACGCAATCGTGGAAGGCTCGGTGTCTCGTTCCGCCAATCAAGTTCATATGACTCTGCAGCTGATCCGGGCGGATACTGACTCACATCTCTGGGCCGACAGCTACGAACGCGATGCGAAAGATCTTGCACTGCCGGACGAGGCGGCTAAAGCCATTGCGAACCAACTGCATCGCACAGTCCCGGCCGTGAAGGCCGACCGTTATGTAAATCCGGCAGCACATGATGCCTACCTGCACGGCAACTATCTTTGGTTCGGCGACCACATGGTGGAGTCGGGAGCCTGGTTCCGAAAGGCGATTGACCTGCAGCCCGATTATGCGCTGGCCTGGGCGGGTCTTGCCGACTATTACGGGGAGGGTATTGCCGGCGATGTTCTTGACCCTCGTACCAGCATCGATCCGGAGGAACAGGCAGCCGAACGCGCGCTCGCACTGGATCCGAACCTACCCCAGGCGCACCAGGCCATGGCTGCCATGTACCTCATCGATCGATGGGATTGGGCAGACGCCCACCGGGAGATTCTCCGTGCCCTCAGCCTGGACTCGCAGAACAGCGAGCTGTATTACCTGCAGGCCTGCATGTTGCAGGCAGTCAAGCGTGATGCAGAAGCCATCGATGTGGAGAAGAAGGGGATGGAGATTGATCCGTTCTCACGGCCTTACGCTCTCGCCGGGTTTTACGTGGGCGCGCGGCAATTCGATGCGGCGCTCAAGGAAATTCAGCTGCGGCTGGAAGCAAATCCCACCAATCTCGATCTCCTCGGTCAGGAGGCGGATGTGTGGCGACGTATGGGCAAGTACAAGGAAGCGGTGGACGCCTGGGCCAGGTTGGACATTCTGACGGGAGACTCTCAGGCAGCCGTGGACCTGCGGCGTGCCTGGGATCGGGGCGGGGTCCGTGGCGAAGTTCGCTGGCAGCTCGGCCGGCGTCTCCTTCAGTCAAAGAGTAGCTATGTCTCTCCTGTCGAGCTGGCGAGTTATTACGCACAGCTTGGTGACAAAGACCGGACGATCGCTCTGCTCGAGGAGGGTTACCGGCAGCATGCCACAGATACTCTTTGGATCCAGCAAGATCCCGCCTACGACTTTCTACAAACCGATAGCCGCTTTCGCTCGATCGTTCAGAGGGTAGAATTGGCGCCGGCCAATTAGGATCAGCCCCTCCGGTCCGGACTACCTCGGTCAATGAAACCTGGCCAAAGCAGGCGTGGAGCACGGTAAGCCGGATCAGGCAACGCTCAGCGCGCCCGGATTCGTCGCACGCAAGCCCTTTATGTCGCGCATCGGGGGCTGTCCGAACATCCGGCTGTACTCGCGGTTGAACTGGCTAACGCTTTCGTATCCAACCTCGAACGCCGCACCCGTTGCATCTAGTCCGTCGACGAGCATTCGCTGCCGCGCGGTATGAAGTCGAATCTGTTTCTGATATTGCAGCGGGCTCATTGCCGTCAATGCACGGAACTGGTGGTGTAGCGTCGATACGCCCATCCGCGCCACCTCAGCAAGCTCCTCCATATGCAACGGCTTGGCATAGTTGGCTTTCAGCCATGCGATGGCTTTTGCCGTTCGATTGCTCAAGTCGCCCGTCGTGGCGATCGCGCGCAGCCGTTCCCCTTGCGGGGTGCGAAGGACGCGATAGATGATTTCGCGTTGGTTCATGTGGCTGAGAAACGGAATATCCTCCGGAGCTTCGAGAAGCCCGATCAGCCGCGAGCATGCACCCAGCAGCCCAGGGGTCGTTTCACCAACCGCAAGCCCGCGTGACTCGACCGAGCTCTTGATCTCCGGCAACTCTTCACAGCTAATGACCTCCCGCACTGTCGGCATATCGAGCCGGAGGAACATGGAAAGCATCGGCGTCTCTTCCGAGGCTTCGACAATCTGACTTTCCGCAGGAACATCGATCGAGGAAAGTAGAAAAGACGACTCGTCGCAGACGTAAGCAGTGCCTCCAAGGTTGACGCGGTGTCGGCCCTGTACGAAAACTGTGATGATCGGTTCGTACTTGGACAGCAAGCATGTTGTTGGCCTCGTTCGACGGTAAAGCGAACCTCCCTGCTTCACGCGGCGGTCGAGCGGGGCGTAACCTTCTTCGACACCGCCGAGGTGTACGGGCCGCTCCTGAACGAAGAGCTTGTCGGTCAGGCTCTCGCTCCGTTTCGCGGCCAGGTCGTCATTGCCACCAAGTTCGGATGGCAAGCCAATCCCAACGACAGAGGGAAATGGAGCGCCCTCAACAGCCGGCCGGAGCATATCAAGCAGGTTGCAGAAGAGTCGCTCAAGAGGCTGAAGGTGGATGCCATCGATCTGTACTATCAGCATCGTGTTGATCTTGACGTACCAATAGAAGACGTAGCGGGCGCCGTGAAGGAGCTAATCCAGGAAGGCAAGGTGAAGAACTTCGGTCTTTCTGAAGCGAGCGCGCGCACGATCCGTCGCGCTCACGCCGTGCAGCCCGTTGCTGCACTCCAGAGTGAGTATTCATTGTTCTGGCGTGAGCCTGAAGATACAGTAATACCTACACTCGAAGAACTTGGGATCGGCTTCGTCCCTTTCAGTCCGCTGGGCAAAGGCTTCCTGACGGGAAAGATCGATGCGAATACAAAGTTCGATAGCACAGACTTCCGCAATACAGTTCCCAGGTTTACCGCGGAGAACCGCAAAGTGAACCAGGCATTGGTCGATGTCATCAGCTCCTTCGCAAAACAAAAGAAAGCAACCCCCGCACAGATCGCACTCGCGTGGCTGCTCGCAAAGAAGCCGTGGATGGTTCCTATCCCGGGAACAACCAGGATTGCTCGCCTGGAAGAGAACCTCGGAGCTGCGAACTTGGAGCTGACCCCACACGACGTGCGCGCACTCGAGGACGCCTCTGCCGAGGTCAAGATCGAAGGAGCTCGCTATTCGCCATTCCACGCACAACTCGTGGGTCGATAACGGCGTTTGCATGGCAAAGTTGTCGACTGGCTTGAAAAAGTAATCGATGAGATATGCCGCTCGGGGCATTCGTGTCAACGCCGCGTGTCCCGACCTCATCCAGACCCCGATGTCCGATCAAATGATTGCCACCGGTCAGGCAGAAGCCCTCAAGGCGATGGTGAAAAGCGTACCCATGGGCGGGTCGGTCGGGCTGAAGAGATCGCTGATGCCGTTCTGTGGCTTTCGAGCCCAGCCGCAAGCTATGTGACCGGGCAATCCCTCTCCGTGGACGGCGGTTACATGATGCGTTAAAACCGTGGATCGAGACTACGAAGGGTGCTCTCTAGTTTCTGTTGGAAAACGTAACCGAGATCATATCTTCGATGACTTTGTAACTCACTGGTTTGGAAATAAAATCATCCATGCCGGCCGCCAGGCACCGATCCCGTTCCTCGGTCATCGCAGAGGCGGTCATCGCAACAATGGGTACGCGAGCACCTGCAGCCTCTTCCCGGCGAATTTGCATGGCGGCCTGCAGGCCGGTCATCTCCGGCATCTGCACATCCATGAAAATCAGATCGAAATCACCTTGTCTCCATTGTTCAAGTGCTTCCAGGCCATTCGTTGCCAGCGTGATCCGATGCCCCATCTTGCCCAGCATATTCATGGCGACTCTTTGATTCACCAGGTTGTCTTCGGCCAGCAGGATCCTTAGTGATAGTGACGGCCTTCCCTCCGTAGCGTTGTCATGCATGATCAGGGTAGGCATCCCCTGCAAATCTTCTGCACTCGGGATGGGCATCGCTGGCTGCGATCCAGTTGACAGGTTAAAGTAAGCAACAAAGGTTATGGTGGTGCCTACTCCGGGCATGCTCTTGAGGGCGATCGTGCCACCCATCAACGTCACAATGCTCTTGCAGACGGCCAGTCCCAGTCCTGTGCCGCCGTATAGCCGGCGGCCCGAAGTGTGTGCTTGCTGAAACTCCTGAAAGAGCCCTTCTTGCTGGTCCAGTGCGATTCCGATGCCCGTGTCGCGGATGGAGAACTGCAGACAGGCGCGGTCGTTTGTAACCGATTCCACAGATACATCGACGCGGACCTCTCCGTGCTCCGAAAATTTGATCGCATTCCCGACCAGGTTGATCAGCACCTGGCCAAGACGGATGGGATCACCAATCACGTCCGGGGGTACATCCGGCGCGATGTGCACACCAAACTCCAGGCCCTTTTGCCGGGCGAGAAAGGCGAGGCTCCTCGTCACATCCTTGACCACGCTCGGTAAGTGGAAAGCAACTATATCCAGAACGGTTTTACCTGCTTCCATCTTCGAGTAATCGAGGATTTCATTAATGATGGTTAACAGGCGATCTGCTGAGGACTTCACCGTCAGCAGAAAATCACGTTGCTCTTCACTCAAAGTTGTGCTCAGCGCAAGCTCCGTCATGCCGAGAATGCCGTTCATCGGCGTCCGTATTTCGTGGCTCATGTTTGCCAGGAACTGACTCTTGGCACGGCTCGCCTGCTCGGCCGCAATCATCGCCTTGGTCAACTCCTCTTGCGACCTGGCATACCTAACCTGCAATATCGCTGCTCGTACTCCATAGATCGCGACCGCTGCCGAAATGCAAACAAAACCCAGCCATGGGTGCTCCGTCGCAATCTTTACTCCCATCAGTGTGATAGCCAGCGTGAACAGCACCGGGCTGAGGTTATCGATCAACAGTTCCACCGTCCGCTGGCCGCTGCTCCGTCCACCGTTGTCTGCATGCACCTCGCGCTGTAAGGCAAACGAGCCCAGGAGCGCCAGTTGAGGGAGCCCCCACGCGGCGTCTTGCAGTCCGTCATGCCAGCCACGCTTCACTTCGAGGTAGCCCAGGATAAGAACCACTGTCCCATTCACCCAGAGATAGCAAAAGAGCGTGCGATAAAGGCGCTTTCTCGCCGGGCTCGGATTGGAAAAGAAGCGTAAGGTCACCGCTCCGACCAGGATCCAGCTCTCCACATTGTTTAGATAAAGGAGATCGGTCGTGGAGATCGCCTTGGGACGGGCATGCGAGGGCAATACCGAGAACAGTTGCAAGTATGCGAGCACCATTGCGATGAGGGCCTGAGCCCCATCAAGCCATGCGAAGCTCTTCAGGCCGGCGTCCGAACTCCTGGAGCAGATAGCCAGCAGGAGAGGAATTCCATACGCGAAAAAGAAGAAGTCGGAGTTGATGGCATGGGTCTGAAAGTAAATGTGCGTCGCGAAATAGTGGTACGTAAATACCAGTTGACCGATCGCGGCCAGCAGCAAGCCGCACCCGCTTAAGAGCCACAATGGCCTGGTCTCTGGAGATTCGCGATAAGCGCCCAGCAGGCAAGCTGCAAACCCCAGTACAAGCGGCATGAGAATGAACAGGTTGGACAGGAGCGCAGCATGTGGATCAAACACCAGCAGAGTCGCGTGAGCGGCCACAAGGATCAAGCCCGCTACGAAGAGATTGCGGGCTGCACCCGGCCTCGCGCCGATCACTGCCCACCCCCGCACAAATGCGTCCATCAGGACCTCTCTGCCACGGTTGTGCGGCGCAGAGATGTGGCAAAACGAGACATTCTGCTGCTTGGATCGCCAACTGTGCGGACGACTGCGCCTTGCACTATAGGCATGCCGTTCGGCGCTTTCCAGTGATCACCGATTTCCCCGGGCCAGAGACGCTATTACCTTATGCCGGACTTATCGGCGCATACGGTTCAGCACGCCAGTCCTTCGTGCCTGGAGAGGCCCGCTGCTGGGATCGCAGCCGATGGGCCGGGTGGGTTGGGAGAAATTGAAAAGATCGGGCCGACGGAGACCAACCCTCGTGAATTAAGGAGCTTTATGGCGCATATGGCGCACACATTTTTCGGACGGGACACCGTTTGGAGCTCATCGGAGTCGCCGTCGCGGGAGCAAAGAACGAAGCCCTCTTCCCTGGACGGGTGCCCCTCGCCCAAGCGTACATGGGCTGAAAAAGATGGGGCGCAAGCCCCCTCCCAACGCTTTTGCTATCTGAGTGAAAAGATTGCGACGAAGAGCAAAAGTCCGTGTCCATGGAGTGAAAGCATTCGAAAAATCCATTTTCGGCCCATGTACGCCCCACAGCAAGCCGGGGCAGGTGGGGCGAACAGGGGCACCCGTCCTAAACCGGGGCGTAGTTGGAAGATCAACTCCGCCGGAGCTCCCGGAGGCGATCCCGGAGCACTCCATCTCAACCTATTCCGCGATCAAACGAATTCAAGACCATGTCTCGATCAACTTTTTCAGTCGTCCCTGCAAACGATTAAGGCGCACATTTCACTCCGCATTGAGGATTGTGGAGAACATCAGCAGGCCTACCGTGGTGAAAATGATGTCGTATCCAGCCAGAAGCTTGATCCAAAGTCCAGGTTCGGAATCGCCCATCAAAATCGACGTCGTGGCCTCGACCATTCCCAGCAGTGCCGGAATAAAAATAGGAAAAAGCAGCAGAGGAAGCAGCAGTTCGCGATTTCGTGTGCGCACCGATAGCGCCGCAAAGAAGGTTCCGTTCACCACCAGCGCCCAGGTGCCTAGCGGAAGAACCAGAACCAGCAGCCACGTCTCCCCCACCGGATGAAGATTGTAAAAAATGGCAAACAGAGGAGCCAGAACAATCTGCACCAACGTCACGAAGATGAAGTTGGCAATCACCTTAGCCAGGAAAAGCGAGGACGCGGGAGCTGGCGCCATGCGCTGCGCATCCAGCACCTGGTGCCGGAGTTCGCGCGTCCACGCCTGGTTGAGCGCAGTCACCGCGGCGAACAAAGTCGCAACGCAAAGAATGCCCCCGGCAATCTGCCGCGAGATCGCCGCGGTGGGATCAAACGCCAGACTGAAAAGTACCACCACCATCAAGGCAAAGAAGAGCATCCCGTTCATGGCGTCTTTCGACCGCCATTCCAGGCGCAAGTCTTTCGCCAGATGAATCAATAGATAGCTCAAGAGCGCGCCTGGTCCTTGGTCAGGGCCGCGACCGTCGCGTGGGCAACGCGCAGATAATCCGCGGGCGCAAGCAGGACTTGAACACCGCGCTGTCCCGCCGAGACAGAGATGAAATCGAAAAGCTCAACGGTCTCATCCGCAAACACCGGGAAATCCTTCTTCGCGCCGAAGACGGTGACCCCGCCACGGACATAGCCGGTCAGCGGCTGCACGTCCTTCAGCGAGACCATCTCCGCCTTGCGTGCTCCAGCGGCGCGGGCCAGCTTTTTGAAATCCAGCTCCGCGTCGCCGGGAATCACCGCGAACGCGTATTGGTCCGGGCCCATCATCGTAAGCAGCGTCTTGAACACCTGTTCCACCGGCAGCCCAATCTTCCGCGCCACGTTGATGGCGGATAGGTCCTCCGGATCGACTTCGTACTCCTGCAGTGTGTAAGCGATGCCCAGCCCTTCGAGGATGCGCGCTGCATTGGTCTTCATCGCGCTGGCCCCTCGGCAACAGAAATCAATTGTCCCCCCTCCATGGTCAGGAAGTAGTCCGCCAGGGGCTCGGCGAGCGATCTCTGATGCGTCGTGAGTACCACCGTGCGGTTCGCGGCGCGAAACTTCCCCAGCAAAGCCACCATCTTGCCCGCGCTGGCGGCATCCATGTTGGAGAACGGTTCGTCGAGCAGCAGCAATTCGGGCTGAGGCAGTAGCACTCGTGCCAGAGACGTGCGCTGCCGCATCCCTTGCGAGAACTGGCCAACCGGGCGGCTCAGGGTCGGATCAAGGCCCACGGCAAGCAGTGCCTCCGACGGAGTCAGACAGGAACAGGTACGGTAGAGGCCGGCAAAGTAACGCAGGTTTTCCTCAGCGGAAAGTTCGTCGTAGAGCATCGGGGCATGGCTCATGTAGCCGATGCGCGCTCGTTGGTCGGCAATCTTTTCCGGCTTGCCCTCGGTCAAAATGCGAGCAGTGCCCAGGGTTGGTTCGAGCAGTCCTGCGAGGATGCGCAGCAGCGTCGATTTGCCGGCGCCATTCTCTCCCAGCAAAACATAGCAACGGCCCACAATTAAGTTCGAGAGACACCTTGCGCAGGGCAGGGAAACGGCCAAACATGCGCGATACGTTGTCGAGCTGAACCAGAACCATCCCCTTGGAGTATAGAGCGCAGAGGCTCTTACTCTACCTGGGTGCCGTCGCTGCTGGAGATTTGAGAGAAGCTGTGTTCGGCGCGGGCTTGGCAGCCGCGTATTTTGAGGCGCACTTGGCTTGCAGCTCGGTGGCATGGAACACGCCATCGCGACCGTAGGTGCCCATGGCAAGCGCCTGGGAGCCATCCTTGAATGTATCCGGCGGAGGCTCGATGCCCTGGTAGCTCACCCGCAGCGTGTGGCCCTGTTCGGTCAGGACAAACTGGGCGTTGGTTCCGCTGCGCGCGATGGAATTCGCCGCCACATCCCCAGCCACGCGGAGGTGACGGGTATAAGCCTTATTCCCCATCGCCTGCAACTCGCCAATGGTCACGTAATAACTTTTATCCGCTTCGACGCCGCTAACAGCAAGATAGATGATGGTGGCCAAAATGATGACGGCTGCGGCGCCGATGCGAAATGTCTGTCCAGGGATCTTCATAGCCTGTCTAAGGGTAGGAGCCCGTGGTCCCTTCCGTCAAGCGCCGCATCTGAACGTATAATTCCTCTGAGGCGATTCGACAATGAGCAGCAACGGAAACGGCACCGATGAGATCTTGAAGCCGCGGGCTGAGTGGATCGTAAAGCGCAAACTCGAAGCGGCACGCGCGGGCGATACCAACATGTCCCAGATGCACTTTGCGCGTAAAGGGCACATAACCGAAGAGATGGCCTTTGTCGCTGAAAGGGAGAAAATCCCCGTCGGCTTGATCCGTGACGAGATCGCCGCCGGCCGGCTCATCATTCCTGCCAACATCAATCACCCCGAGCTGGAGCCCATGGGGATTGGGGTCGCCACCCGGTGCAAGATCAACGCCAACATTGGCAACTCCGCGGTCAGCTCCAATATCCGCGAAGAGCTGGATAAGCTGCATATGGCCGTCAACTTCGGCGCCGACACCGTCATGGACCTCTCCACCGGTGGCAGCATTCCCGAGATCCGCGAGGCCATCCTGCGCCACAGTCCGGTGCCCATCGGCACGGTACCGATCTACGAGGCGCTGAACCGGGTAAAGAAGCTTGAAGACCTGAACATTGATGTCTACCTGGAAGTGATCGAAGAGCAGGCCGAGCAGGGTGTGGACTACTTCACCGTCCACGCCGGCGTGCTCATCCAGTACGTGCCCATGGTAGCCAAGCGGATCACCGGCATCGTCAGCCGCGGCGGCGCCATTCTCGCCCAATGGATGACTCATCATCACCGCCAGAACTTTCTATACGAACACTTTGACCGCATCGTAAAGGTCATGGCGAAATATGACGTGAGCTTCTCCCTGGGAGACGGCTTACGTCCCGGCTGCATTGCCGATGCCAGCGACGAGGCCCAGTTTGCCGAGTTGAAGACCCTGGGCGAGCTGACCAGATCCGCATGGAAGAGCGACGTTCAGGTAATGATCGAAGGTCCCGGCCACGTTCCCCTGGACAAGATCAAAGAGCAGGTAGAGAAAGAGGTCGAGCTCTGCGACGGAGCCCCGTTCTACACCCTGGGACCCCTGGTGACCGATTTCGCTCCGGGGTACGACCACATCACCAGCGCCATCGGCGCCGCGATGATCGGCTGGCATGGCGCGTCCATGCTCTGCTACGTCACCCCCAAGGAGCACCTTGGCCTGCCCAACGAAAAGGATGTAAAGGACGGCATGATTGCCTACCGGATTGCCGCCCACGCGGCCGATATCGCCAGGCACAGGCCGGGAGCGCAGGACCGGGACGACGCGATCAGCTACGCGCGCTACACCTTCGATTGGAATAAGCAGTTCGCGCTTGCCCTCGATCCGGAAACGGCGCGGTCGATGCACGACGAGACTCTGCCCGACGACTACTACAAGGAAGCGGCTTTCTGCTCCATGTGCGGTCCCAAGTTCTGCTCCATGAACTGGTCCAGCAAAGTCGATGCCTTCAACAAGGAAGTCCACGGCCTGGAAAAGAAGGACCTGACCGAACTAGTGACTCTGCAAGCCGAGACCCTGGCAAGCCGCGGCTAGCTGGCTTACTGCACCGATTCCAGGGTTTCGGTTGCCCTCACCAGCCCGGCAGTCACATTCGCCATCTGTGCTTGCGCGCGAACCGGATCGCGCGCATCGATGGCCTCATTCACCCCCGGAATCACGACCGCGGCATAACCCGTGTACTCTCCGGGCGCGAAAATAGTATGTCGGAACCACGGCCGCCCCGGAAGACCCTCCGGCGCGAGCAAATCCGCTTCCACTGCCCGCAACGAGGCATTCAGCGCGGTGGTTTCCCCTTTCGCCGCAAGCTGTTTGGCCATGACCGACATGGCCTCGCCTGCAAACCTGCTTGCCGCCCCCAACGCCGCATCAAAGTCCAAGCTTGCCATGCCCGCATCTCTGGCGCGCGCCTGTGCCCCGAACAGGTAAGCCTGTATCTGCCGGGCATAGGTGACGTAATCGTAGGGCAGCACATCGGTATCCGCCATGTGCAGCACCTCCAGACCAAAAACTCGCGCCATCTGCTGCTCATAAACGAAGGTCGGATCCGCATTCATCACGAACCACGAGTAGTTGTCGAAGACCGAGTGATAGACCCCATACGGGCCGGTGGAACCGATATCCGTCGAAGGCACGCCCAGGTGTTGAATAAAGGGTGTGTAGTCCGAACCGCTGCCCAGATCTCCGACGCGGACCTCGCCACCACCCACGAGCGGAACCATCGGAGCATCATTAAACTCTTTGCTCGGGTGCCGCCGCGCAGCAGCATCACTCAGGTCCTTTTTCCATTCGTCGTACACCGAACCACCTTTCGGGCTGGCCACCTCCATGGTGATCTCACGAATGAACTGCTTGAGTGACGGCACGGCGGAAGCCTCAAAGTGAACCCCGGAAACGCTGGCGTCGGTGTTGATGTAGATCACCGCGTGGGCCAGCTGTTTGGCGTGTTCCTCCGCCCACTCCGTAGAACCGATCAGGCCCTCTTCTTCCGCATCCCAGCTGCAAATGTAGAGGGTGCGGCGCGGCTTCCATCCTTGCGCCAGCAGACCGCCGATGCCGTGGACGGCTTCCAGCATGGCCGTAGTCCCACTGCCGGGATCGACGGCGCCATAGACCCACGCGTCTCGATGATTCCCGGCGACGACCCACTCATCGGGAAGTTCGCTGCCGGTGAATTTGCCAATCACGTCCCACACCGTGCGTTGCGCGAAGTCCATCTTGAGGCGCAGGTGCACTTTCGTTAAGCCCCCGCCGCCCACGTGGTAGCTGAACGGCAAGGCGCCCTGCCATTCCCGGGGTGCCACCGGGCCGCCCAGGTTTTCCAGGATCGGCGCCGCATCGTGGTATGAGAGCGGCATCGACGGGATGGTAGGCAGGCTGGTTATCTGGGAAAGCGGCAAACGCTTCGACGCGGGCAGCCCTGGCGTGGACGCAACATCCGGCGTGGTTGCGTCACCTGGATACTTGAACATGTACTGCACTGAGCCGCGCTGCACCCCGGTATCCGGGCGCCAAGGTCCGTGCGGATACTTGTCGCCCTGGAAGTACCCATCATCCGCAGGATCGGAGTAGATGATGACCCCGGCTGCTCCCCGCTGTTGCGCCAGGTAGACCTTGACTCCGCGAAAATTCATTCCGTACCGAACCAGAACGATCTTTCCCGCGACGCTGATGTGCAGGTCTTCCAGCCGCTTGAAATCCTCCGGCCGCCCGTAATTCGCATATACAGCCTCGGCGGTCACATCGCAGCTCGGGGAAGAGCCGTTGAAGGCAGGCAGCACCCGCGGATCATCCTGATACGGATCGTTGTCAACATGCTCGCGAGTGGGTCCGGTCATCAGAATCTTCCCCTCAGCATTGGTGGCCTCGAGGAAAACCTCCTGAGGAAGATTCAGCCAGGCTTTATAAGGAACAATCTGGGTGTCGAGGCCGGCAGCCTTGAACTTGCCGGCCACATATAGGGCCGTGTCGTAGTCCTCCTTACTCGCAGCCACGTGAGGGACGGCAGTAAGGGTCTTGAGCTCTTCCTGGGCCAACTTGGGATCGGGAATTGCCAGGAACTCCTGATCGAGCTTCGCCTGCGGGCTAAAGTCGCGATAGCCCAAAACGTGATCGGGAAAAGGAGAAACCTGGGCTCCGGCAGGGAAGGGAGCAAGGACCAGCAAGTAGCACAAAAGCCGTCTTGGAAATGAACAGGTGATATCAAAGTTTATACGAAGGGACTGCCGCCCTTGGAAAGCAGTCCCTCGGTAGGCCGGCTACGCCACTAGCTGAGCGCAATGCGAGCAGCGCTTGGCGCCGATCGGGATGTCGCTCAGGCACTCCGGGCACGGCTTGGTGGTGGGCGCCGCGACGACCTTGGGCCGAAATCTGTTCAGCAAGGTGTTGACCGGCAGCACAACCAGGAAGTAGATGGTCGACGCGATGATAAGAAAAGAGATCAGGGCGTTGAGAAAGTCGCCGTACTTGATAATGCCGCCGTTGACGTTGAGCAGAAGCGCAGAAAAGTCCGGCTTGTGCACAATGGCTGCAATCAACGGGTTGATAATATCGGCCACCAGTGCATTCACAATGGCCGAGAATGCCACGCCGATGACAACCGCTACGGCTAGATCGACCACGTTGCCGCGCAGGATAAAATCGCGAAATCCTTTTAGCATTGGTTCTCCTGATTAGGGATTTTTACTTGGCCGAGTCTGCCCGAAGATTCTACTTCAGCGTGAGGCACTCCTCACACTCTTTATGCTTATTCCACTTGCGCGCGATGAAATGAACTACAACAGCCAGCGGCCGTACGGGTACAAGAGCAGAAACAGGATCATGCATAGGGCCATGATGTCCATGTAAATCAGCACCACCACTGCGCCGTGATAGAAGCTCCAGCGGTGGCGAAGGCAGCGTATCGTGTCCCACGTTCCCAGCGCCGCGGCGAACGTCGGAATGAGCAGCTTGAGAGAAGGGCGATCATCCGGGAAACCAGCCAGCCTGAAGGCGAGAACCAGGCTGCCGAGGACCAGCGCGATTCCTCGGGGGAGTGAACGATTGCGGAGGTTCAGAGCGCTCAAGACCATGGGGCGACAGTCTTCGCCTTACTTTGACGAAGCCGATTGCGTTTAGCGTGCCGAGGAGGTTGCAGGTTCCAACCCTCGCAATGCCTCTCCGTAAGGCGCTCGGAGAATGCCACGCTCGGTAATGATGGCGGTGACATACTTGGCTGGGGTTACATCGAAAGCCGGGTTTTCGATCCCCACGCCATGGGGCGTCATTTGCTTGCCGCCATGATGCGTCACTTCGCTCGCAGCCCGCTGTTCAATGGGGATAGCGTCACCGCTGGCAGTCGCCATATCGATGGTTGACCAGGGGCAGGCGACATAAAACGGGATGCCGTGCTCTTTGGCCAGGATGGCAACACCGTAAGTGCCGATCTTATTGGCCACGTCACCGTTGGCGGCGACCCGGTCGGAGCCGACGATCACTGCCTGGATCTTTCCCTGGCGCATGAGGCTGGCGGCCATGTTGTCGCACAACACGGTCGTGGGTATGCCGTCGTGCATCATCTCCCAGGCGGTGAGGCGAGCGCCCTGCAGGAAAGGCCGTGTTTCATCGGCATAAACATGGAGTTGGTGGCCGCGTTCTACGGCGGCGCGAATCACGCCCAAAGCCATGCCGTAGCCACAGGAAGCAAGTGCCCCCGCATTGCAGTGGGTCAGCACTCCCCCCGAGACCGGCATCAGTGGGGCGCCGTGCGCGCCCATGGTCCGGCAGGCTGCGATGTCCTCGTCGTACATGGTGCGGGCTTCAGCGACCAGGCCTTCTTGAATGGCGGCAATGGTGATGCCCGGTTGGGCCGCAAGCGCGAAGAAACGGCGGCGCATGCGTTCGATGGCCCAGAACAGATTGACTGCGGTGGGGCGTGTCGCGGCCAGTGTCTTGGAAATGGATTCCAACTCGCTGGTTAATGCTGGGATCGTTGTCGCTGAGCTGTTCTTGACTCCCAGAGCAACGCCCATCGCTGCAGCAACACCGATGGCCGGTGCCCCGCGCACAACCATGGTCGTGATGATGGTGGCCACCTGGTCGCTGGTGGTGGCAAGCACATAGGTTTCTTCCAGCGGTAAGCGTGTCTGATCGAGAAAGCGGACGCCGTCGGCTGTCCATTCAAGGGTAGGTATCATGCCGTCTCCAGTCTAATGCAACCGCCGAAAAACACTTCCAAGAAGGGATCTGCAGTTTCGGGGACCTTTCCTGGAAACAAGGAATCTCAGCCCGCCACAAACTCACTTCGAGCCTTCCAGCGCCTCAGCCATAGCCAGCAACTTGTTGACGGTGTTCCAGTTCCGGCCGGTAGACGCGCATTGCAGCGTCTTCTCAATCTTGACTAGCGGAACCTTCGGGTGAGCCATTCCCTGGGGATAGTAGATGTACACCTCGCGCCCGTTGATCCGCAGTTCCTCTGGCTCGCAAGGCAGGCCCAATAGCTGGTCACGGGCTTGTTTCGTCGGGGTACGATCCATGAAAACGACGAGCAGCCGATTGGGTTCGATGCCTGCCCGTCCAGCAAAGGGATTCTTCGCAATCACCTTGCGCAACTCAGAAGCCGTGCGAACGATCACTGCGGGGCGAAAGCCGAAGCCGGCTTCGACGGCCTTCTCCAACCTCAGTGCCAGCTTTGCGGGATCCTCGCCGTCCTCGCGAAAAACCAGGTTGCCGCTCTGGATGTAGCTCTGCACGTCCTGCAGTCCGAGCGACGTGCAGAGAGTTCTCAGCGCCGCCATACTGAGCTTCTGGTAGCCCCCAACGTTGACCCCCCGCAACATCGCAACCGACATGATCCCTCCAGTATGCACATCAAACCGATGTATGGTGAAGACATGCAGGCCAATATTGGGCGGCCTTGAACGCATGATGTCCTCAAAGGTCGTCTTTCGCCCAGCGGCGCCTGCCGACGCCTTTGCGCTCGCAGAACTATCGATCATGGCCGGCGACGGCCTCTACGAATTCCTCCTGGAAGAGATGGCGCCGAAAGAGATGCTGGCCGGGCTGATAGCGCGCACCATGAAGCAGGAAACAGGCGGCTTCAGCTGGCGACACTGCTTTGTGGCCGATGACAAGGGGGTGGTTGGGATGGTGAATGCCTATCCCGCGGCGTGGCTGCGGGATGAGGAACAAGACGTCCTACCCCAGGATAAAGTCCAGATTCTCGGCCCCATCGACCAGGCGCAGGATTGGGAGAGCTTCCTGGTGAACGGCATCGCGGTTCGCCCACCATACCGGCGGCAAGGAATGGGGAAGCGGCTGATGGAGTGGGCAATCGAGCAGGCAAGGGCCGGAGGTTTCGCCCGCATCAGCGCCAATGTATGGGAAGATAACGTTGCTGGTCATGGGCTTTTTGAAGGTCAGGGTTTTGACCTCCTGGCCCGGATCCAAGTAGCGGAGCACATTGGGCTTAGTCACGTGGGCGGCAGCTTGCTGATGGTGCGGCCGCTGCTTACGTTTGTGTGATTTAAGGCGTCATTCACCGCCACGGAAGGGGCATTGCGGGTTTTCTTCTGGCCGGTAAGCTCAACCTATGACTCCCCTGCTCAGTCCTTTCCGGAGGGCGCGCACTTTCCAGCTCGCCCTGCTGACGCTTGGTGTCCTTGGCACAAGTGGTCTCTATTTATCCCATGCGCAGGTATCTGCCGCCACGGTTCACCCCAGCCCGGCGCTCCCCAGCGGACTTTCTCCCGTGTGCCAGTTGGCGGTCCAAGGTTCTGAACTGTCGCTGGATGGCAACGGAACGCTTTTCCGCTCCGACGATCTGGGAAGACATTGGCACCAGGTCAAGCAACAATGGGATGGGAAAGCCGTAGAGCTCTTAGGAATACCCGCTCTGACCACAGCTCCGGGCAGCGGCCAGGCTCCGAGATCGGCAGAACAAGAAACCTACGCCGCCGTGCTTCTCAAAAGTACAACCGCCTTACATTGGGTCAGCGTGGACCGGGGGAAGACCTGGAAGCCCTCCACTCTCGACGACGTGCGGCGTAACGACGTTCGCTGGTCCGGTCAGTAACAGCCCCTTCACTGAATTTTGCTATCCTGCCGGATCATGCGCGCGCGTAACGGCGTCCAAATGAGCCGGTAAGATGTACTCCTGCGCACATTCCCTACAATGCTGGGGCGAAAACAGGCGATGCAGGTGCCACCCTCGCGGCGCACACTGGGATAGACAACGCCCAGCGACCCAAGCTCCATCAACTCCACCGCTAACTCCTGCGATCGCACATAGCTGGTGGGGCTGAGGGCGCCGTCCTCGATCCCACGCAGGTCGTGAAACGCGGCGGTAAAGTCCGCCAGGTAGTCGTCGTACAGAATCTCTTCGCGCTCCTTCCAGTCAATCTCCGCGAATTCGACGCTCTTGTGAAAGAGTACTTCGGCTTTGGCGGTCGCCAGCTCAAACGCGGCATACCACGCGCCGCGGTGAGGGGTGGAGAAGCGAGCTCCCAGCGGATTGGCGTGGGTGAAGGCGGCGTTGATCACCCGATAGTAGGGCACATCGAAGACAAGATCCCGTGCGCTGATATCAGGGCTTAGACTTTCTTCGGCTTGCAGTCGGGCATTGGTGGCATTGTCGAGCTCGAAGATAAGCGGCAGGTCCTCGTCATCGGCGATGCGCGTAAGAACCGAATCGTAGTTAGGAGAGTATTTGGCGGGCAATAAACGGTGGGTATCGAAGCAGCGGATGTCCGAAACAGGAATCGTGGCCATTGCTAACCGCCGCGGCGGGCATCGAGCAAGCGGCGCACCGTATCCATGGCCGGCGCTCCGCCACGCAGGATGTAATCGAGCGGCGTGCGGCCGGCAAAGATCGGGTTGGTGTTTGGCAGTTGCATCCATTGGTCCGCGAGCCGCTGGCTGTAGAGGATATTAAGCGACTTGAAGATCCCGATCAGATACGAAATCCGCACCAGCTTGTCCTGGTCCAGGCTTTTCCCTGGGGTGCGTGGGGTTTTCTTGTGCTGATAGTAGGCTCCATTGGAGATACCCCCAAGCAACTCGCGCGCATCCTCGTCCCGGATTTTCCAACGATCAACGATATTGAACAAAGCTTTCAGCGCAGCCGGCGATAAGCGGCGACGCTCCTCGAGACGGGAAAGATCAGGCAGCACAGCTGCGGAGTAACGGGTTTCGGGGTAAGCAAGAGTGCCGGGGCGTGATTTGGGCATGGATCATAACTCTCCAATTATGGAGAATTATAACTCCATTATCCTTTGACCAGGAAATAGACCAGACCGGTGATCGCGGCGGTCAGGAACACCCACGCAAACTGATACCAGTAAAAGAAAGGGAAGCCAAAGAGTGCAGGAGTCGCCCGGGCGTAGATTGCGGGAAAAAGAAGCCCGGCGGCAGGAAGGATGAGAAGCCAGTTCCAGCGGGCGCTGCGCCTCTTGCTGCCGGTGTCGGCCATGCGAAGGATTATAGACTGAAAGCATGAAGCGCCGACTCATCGAGCACTATGAGGTTGTTCGCAAGCTGGGCGCTGGTGGCAGCGGAGTCGTATACCTGGCCAACGACACGCTGCTTATGCGGCCCGTAGTGCTGAAGATCTTGAAGCGAGGCGCACTGTCGATTGAACAGATGCGGAGCACCGTACTGCGCGAGGCGCGCCTGGCATCCGCCATCGAACACCCCAACGTTTGCGCCATCTATGAAGTAGGAGATTTAGAAGACGAAGCCTACATCGTCATGCAATACGTGCCTGGTGAATCGCTGGACAAGATCATCGCCAACGGTCCGGCGAGTGTGCAACTGGGGCTCTCCGTCGGCATTCAGATCGCAGACGGTTTGAGTGCTGCGCATCGGCTGGGCATCTTCCACCGCGATCTGAAGCCAGGCAACGTAATGTTGACCGATGGCGGGGTAGTCAAGATTCTCGATTTGGCTTAGCCAGGAGAATCTCTATCGCTGAGGCCGAGTTCGATCCGGCCAAACCGCGCCGGGCCAAGGATGTATCGAAGCGCAAGTCACGCATGACCTACACCGCGCATGGTGGCACCATCGCCTACATGGCGCCGGAGCAGTTTGTGACCGGCCAAACCAGCGTGCAAAGCGATATTTTCGCCGTGGGCGTAACGCTCTATGAGCTGTTGAGCGGCCGCCATCCGTTCGTGCGGCCGGAGGCGGAAGAGTTTCAGAGCGTACGCGCGATTCAGTTCGCGGATCCTCAACCTCTAACCGAGTGCTGTCCCCAGGTACCCCCCGAGCTGGCCAACGTGGTCGCTACCTGCCTGCAAAAGACGCCGAGCGGGCGCTACTCTTCTGCCGCCGATTTGCGGGAAGCGTTGAGAACCATCATGAAGACGATGCAGCTTGAAACCGGCATCCTGCCTGGCGATACGGCCAATAGCTTGCAGGTACCGGCCGCCGAGCGCGCCCAGCGGGCGACCGGATTTCTTTCCATGCTGGCGGAGCGCTTTCGCGAGTCGGCCGATGTGCAGAAGCAGAATACGATTCTCGTCCTCCCATTCCAGAACTTTGGACAGTCGGGCGAATCTCCCCTATATGGCTATGCGCTGGCGGACGCGATTGCCGCGCGGCTGGCCCGCATGTCTTCGCTGGTGGTGCGGCCTTCCAGTTCGCTGATGCAGTTGCCCGTGCCCATGCAGCAGATGGATCCGTTGTCGGTGGGAAAAAAGCTGCTGGTGCAATGGGTGTTGGCGGGCAACTTCATGCGTTCGGAGAAAGGCTTCGATTTGAACTGGCAACTGCTCGACGTCGCGGGGCAGAGCGTGCGCGCCGGTGGCACCATCAGCGTGCCTTCCTTCGACCTGATCGCCGTCCAGACGGAAATTTGCAACGAGGTGTTCGCCACCTTGCAAGGGTTGGGCAAGCTGCAGCAGAACGGCGAGCCGGCTCGCAGCGCACCGATGGCCGAGGAGTTATCGGAGGAGTACTTGCAGGCGCGGGCGCTACTGTCGTCGTTCATGACGCGGTCCGGCGCCCGGAGTGACCTGGACAAAGCGAGGGAGATGTTCGAAAGCGTGGTAGCGCGTGATGCGCAATTTGCTCCGGGATGGAGCGGCCTGGGGATTACCCAATTGCAGTATGTGCGCCACGGATTAGGCGGACAGTTGTATTTGCTGGCGGCGCGGCGCAGCTTCGACCGCGCGCTCGAAATCGATCCCGGGTCGATCGAGGCCAATCTTTATCGCGTCTACATGCTGCTATCGCGAGGCGAAAAGGAAAGCGCCCGGCATGGTATCGAGCAACTCCTGCAGGACGGCGGATAACAACTGGAACGTGCACCTGGTGGCCGGCCAGACTCTACGCCTGGACGGGATGTATGAAGAGGCGCTGCAGCAGTTCAACCGGTCCCTGCAGCTGAATCCGTCGAACGCGCCGATCATTTATAACCACCGCGCGCGTGTGTACCAGTATCAGAATCAGTTGGAACTGGCGGAGGAGGAGTTGCAGAAGGGATTGACACTCGAGCCCAGGCATCCTTTGTTGCGCACCTCGGTGGCCTACCAGAGAATGCGCCAGGGCGATATGCAGCAAGCCATCAGTATTCTGGAAGCGGTGATTCACGATGATGAGAGCATGCGCATTGCCTTTCCCACCCTGGCTTTGTGCTATGTACAGGTAGGGGAGCGGGAACCGCCGCGTCGCTGATCGAAGAAGATTCACTGTCTGCCGCGGAGGCAGACAGCGAGATGGCCTATCGCTTGGCGACCTACTTTGCTGTGGAGGGAGATGAGAGCGAGGCGCTCCATTGGCTGCGCCGTGCTATCTATCTGGGCAACGAAAATTACCCTTGGTTTTCCAAAAATCCGTCCTGGAGCAGGCTGCACGGGCACACAGACTTTGAGCGCATCCTGGAAGATTTAAAGAAGAGCCACAGGGTTAATCAGAAAACCTGGCGGCGCTTGTTGGAGCGGGTGCCTACGGAGAAGCTTGCTTAGATCGCGAGAGTCTTCAAGGACACAGCGCAGCAAGCGGCGCAAAACAGAAACGATGGGCACGGCTTCAGCAGCCGTGCCCATCGTCTAAAAAGTCTGCGGTAGCAACTCTGTCTTCTGATCCTGCGCCGGATTTAGAAACATAGGATCGGTCAAGCTGAAAACAACCGTCGATTGCGCCGGCAGATTGGCCGACCAGTTGGTCCGCAGCCAATGCGCGGTGACAATGCCGGCACCCACAGCAGTGCCTACCACGGCGCCTACGCCACCACCGACGGCTGCACCAGGACAGCTCCACCGCCTGCGCCCATCCCCAACGCAGCGATCGTCCGCTTGCCATGCTCGTTGGCCACGATGTTGCCCTCGCCCTTGGCCTTGGTGTCGGAGCCGAAGGTATCAATGACCTGGGCATGCAAGTGGTAGCGGGTACCGTCCGGTAGAACAAATTCATCAGGGCGGAGGTGGATGACAGAGCCTCCGTTCATGCGATTTCCGGCGGAGGCATATACCACCCTGCCGTGCAATTCGGAACCGACCGGGACAATGACTTTGCCGTTGCGCAACACGTCCTCGGTAACCGTTCCCTTAAAAGGAGTGTTCGGCTTGGTGGAGCCGGCATCGATATCCTCCAGCATGCGAACCTTGAACACGGTGCCCGCAGGCAGGGCATTCGCGGGTCCGGGAACATAGGTCACGATGCCGTCATCGCGATTGTCGGTCGGAGAATCAAAAGTGCGGCCCTTCAGGGCAGCGGCGCGATGAGGCGCGTAATCCTCGCTGGAAGGAGGCAGAGGCGTCTCGATAATCCCCGCATCGGGATTGCTCTGCGCGGCGGCGGGAGCTGACGCAGGCGCAGGCCGAGTTGCAGCGGGAGGCGGCGCGGGTGCCGGCGCAGTGACAGCCGGTGGAGCCGCAGGCGCTTGCTCGGTGGTGTTGATCGTATCGCTCGAAGGCGGCGTGGAGACACCCTCATACGGACTGGGCTTGGCTTGCGCCAGAAGAAACGGGGAACTGAGAACGAGCGTGGCCGCGGCGGCCAAAGAAAAACGTATCTTTTTCATAGCTGTCCCTAACCTGAAACCTAAGCGCAGTGTTACTGCACTTACAGATTAGTCCAAGCTTACATCCGAAGCCTTAACAACGAAAGGAAAGAACCACGGGGGTAACATGCGACGCATGCAAACCCGCTTTCCCGGAAGTGGTTTCTGGCTTTGTTAGAATTTGACTTGAAGCGAAGATGGGAAGTTTCATTCACAGCATTGCCGGGGCAGACGGAAAAGCGATCGCCGTCGATCGCCGGGCCCCCCTCAAAATCGTTTACGCCACCACATTACAAGGAGTGATATGACCGAGATTGTTGCCATTCACGCGCGCGAGATCCTGGATTCCCGAGGGAATCCCACGGTAGAAGCCGATGTGCTTCTCGCGGGCGGAGCCATGGGCCGGGCGGCTGTACCCAGCGGCGCCTCCACCGGAGAGCACGAGGCCGTGGAACTACGCGACGGCGACAAGGCGCATACCTGGGCAGGGAGTCTGCAGGCAGTAGAAAACGTGGAGAGCGTGATAGCCCCCGAACTGGCCGGACGTCGATATCACCAACCAGCGGCTCATCGATGCCACCATGATCGCG
>CAVWDK010000012.1:0-45599 GCA_963753715.1 uncultured Acidobacteriaceae bacterium
GGCTGGCTGCCTTCTCCACCGTCAGTTCCCTCAGCTTCTGCATCCTCGGCATCTTCTGCTTCACGGTCTCCGGCCTCGACGGGGCGATCTACCAGATCCTCAACGAAGGCATCTCCGTGGGCTCGCTCCTCCTGCTGGTCGGCTTTATGTACGAACGTTACGGAACCTACGAAATTGCCTCCTACGGCGGACTGGCCAAACGCATGCCCCATCTGGCTACCCTTTTCGTCGTCACTTCGCTTTCCCTCGTCGGCCTGCCGCTCCTCAACGGGTTCGTGGGTGAGTTCCTCATCCTCAGCGGCAGCTTCGCCGGCCATGTAGCCTGGGTCTCCGCGGCCACCGCCGGCGTGATCCTGAGTGCCGCTTACATGCTGTGGATGATCCAGCGCGTCTTCTACGGTACTGAATCAGGCATGGTTACCGATGTCTCCGCACCCGACATGAACTTTCGCGAGCATGCGGCCATTTGGCCCATTGCGGTTCTGATGTTGCTGATGGGCGTGGCCTCTCCCATCTGGATGCGCGCCATCGACGGCGCCGCCGTGAAGTTAGCCTCACCCTCGGCTCCGGTCCACATGGCGGTGACGCAGTGAACCAAGTGCCGCAAGCCTACCGCATCCTTCCGGAACTATTGCTCACCATCACCGGCATTCTCGCCATGCTCATCGAGCCCCTGATGCCCCCCGGGATGTCTCGTAAACCGATCGGCTTCCTGGCTCTGGCAGGCGTAGTCGCCGCTTTGATAGCCAGCGTATGGCAATTGGGCCTGCCCGCGGGCACCGCGTTTTACGGCACGGTGCAGACCGATGCCTTCAGCGTCTTCTTTCATGTACTCATCTGCAGCGTAGTGTTGGTCGCCCTCTTGATCGCCTTTGATGTGTTCGACGGCAGCAAGGAACGGCCGGCCGAGTATTACGCGCTCGTCCTATTCGGCGCCATGGGCATGTGCCTCATGACCAGCGCCGTGGAGTTGCTGCTGGTCTTCATCAGCCTGGAAATTTCTTCCATTGCCACCTACATCCTGGCCGCCATTCGCAAGCGCGCGGGAAAAAGTCCCGAGGCCGGGCTAAAATATTTTCTGCTCGGCTCCTTTGCCACTGCTTTCTTCCTCTACGGCATCGCCCTCACCTTTGGCGCTACCGGAACAACGAATATTTCCGATGTAGCCGCCGCCCTGCCCAATAGTCCAGTCCCTGGCTTTGCCACGCTCGCCGTGGCGATGGTTTTGATCGGCATCGGCTTTAAAGTATCGGCCGCCCCCTTCCAGGTGTGGACGCCAGATGTGTACGAGGGCGCCCCTTCCCCGGTCGTAGCCTTGATGTCCACCGGACCGAAGATCGCGGCCTTCGCCGTGCTCTTGCGCATCACCTACGGCGCCTATCCACAATTGCAGGCCCATTGGCTCCTGCTCGTCTGGATCATGGCTGCGCTCTCCATGACCATCGGTAATCTGGGCGCTCTCCGCCAGCACAGCGTCAAGCGCATGCTCGCGTATTCCTCCATCGCCCACGCCGGCTATACCCTGGTAGCCTTCACCGCGCTCTCGGGCGAAGGCATCGCGGCAGCCATGTTCTATACCGCGACCTATGCCGCCATGAACGTCGGCGCCTTCGCCGTCGTCAGCCATGCCGGCGGTTACGACGACAGGCTCGTCTCGGTCGCTGACTATCGCGGCCTCGCCTACCGCTCGCCTCTCCTCGGCGGAGCGTTGGCCTTCTTTCTGCTTTCGCTCATCGGCATTCCCTTCACCGGCGGCTTCTTCGGCAAATTCTATGTCTTCACCGCCGCCCTGCACTCGGGTGAGGTATGGCTGGCTGTGATTGGCCTGGTGAACAGCGGGGTCGCGGCTTACTACTATCTGCGCCTGCTCATGTCTATTTATGGAAAGCCCACCGACGACGCGCCCGTGCAATTGATCCCTCGCTTGAAAGGCTCGCTGACCCTGGCTCTGCTACTCACCGTCTCCGCCACCCTCATCCTCGGCATTTTCCCCGGCCGGATTCTAGCCATGGCCCGAGCCGGAGCAGCCACCTTCACCGGAGCCACCGAAAACACGCGCTGACCGCGCACAGACCGTGTATATCTACGGTATGCGCCGCAACCTGTTGCCGATAATCTGTCTTCTGCTGGGGTCTGCCTGTCCGGCCTACACCGCCGAAATCATTCGTCCCAAAGTACTCGTCGTCGCCACCTATGAAACCGGCCAGGATCGGGGAGACACCCGGGCGAACTTCAATACTGGGTAGAGCGCCAGAAGCTCGACACCGCGGTCCCGGTCCCAGGCCTCGAACACGCGCTTCTGACCAACGGAACCGGGCTCTACGCCATGGTCAGCGGCACCACCTCGCGCTGTGCTGTGCAGATGATGGCCCTGGCCATGAATCCCAACATCGATCTCAGTCACACCTACATTCTGCTCAGTGGCATTGGAGGCGCCAATCCCGCCACGCTCACCGTAGGCAGCGCAGTCTGGGTGCGCCAGGTGATCGATGGTGATCCAGCCTTCGAAATTGACAGCCGGGAAATCCCCGCTAACTGGCCGTACGGAACCATCGCGCTGGGAGCAACCGAGCCCGGCAAAGTCCCCGCAAACGTCGACCACGCACCGGCGGCCGGTGTCTCTGACAACGGCTCCGGGGGCGTAGGAAAAATCGTTTACGACCTAAACCCAACCCTGGTCGACTGGGCCTACGGGTTAACCAAACAAACTCCGCTAGCTGACTCGCCCGAATTAAAAGCCAGCCGAGCCCGCTTCACCAGCGATCCCATTGCGTTGCAGCCACCCGAAGTAGTAGAAGGCGACAGTTTGGGAACCGACCACTTCTGGCACGGAGCCATCCTGAACCACTGGGCCCAAGACTGGGTGCGCCTCTACACCAGAGGCAAAGGGTCTCTGGAAATCGCAGACTGTGAAGACCAGGGCATAGTCCTGGCGATGGACAAACTAAACCAATTAGGGAGAGCGAATAAGGATCGCCTCTTAATCCTGAGAACCGCCAGCAACTTCACCGTGCCGCCGCCGGGAACCTCCCCGGTAAAAAGCCTCTTCGAAAACCTGGCCAGTTCCCCCGGCTATCTACCCTCCTTAGAAGCGAACTACGAGGTAGGCAGCCTGGTCACCACCGAACTCCTCAAGCACTGGGACCGGTACCAAGACAAAACACCCTGAAGAGTCCCGAAGCGACGGCTGAACTTAGCCCAGGACGCAGTCCTGGGTAGATGTTAGAACACGATAAAGTCCCGAAGGGACGGGCTGAACTTCAGACTTGTCCAAATTAGATTTGAAAAGCGTTTCGGTTCAGCAACCACCGCTTATGGAACCGTTGCCCTTTCCTTTGTCATCCCGAGCGAAGCCGAGGGATCTGCAGTTTCCGCGGACCTCTGCTGGAAACGCGGAATACTATACTCAAACAAGATTGCCATCTCGACCGGAGCGTAGCGTAGTGGAGAGATCTGCGGTTTTCTTTTACTTCTCACGCAGATTCTAAGGCTCTCATGAGTCCGCGTTAGACAGCAACCGGTCAAACAGAAGCAACCTGATGCTGTTCGGCCAAACTCTCCTCAAGGAAATGGGCCGAAAAAGATGGGCAGCCCAACAAACGCTTTCGCTCGAATCAAACCCACCCTGCGACCAACCACGGAGAAGGATTGCACCGCCGCCAATTCATCCAACTGAGCACCCTGACCACCGTCTCCGCCCTCATCGGCTGCCATCGCCGCCACGCCGGCGACCTCACCATGGCGTTAGGCTGGGTACCCGACGTAGAATACGCCGACCTATGGGTAGCTCTCGACCGCGGTTACATCGCAAACCAAGGCCTCCACTTCAAATACCTGCCCGGAGGGCCCAACGCCCCCCAACCCGTCCTGGAAATCTCCGCCCGCGAGGCTGACTTCGGAGACTCCGACTGGCTCCCCTTCTGCGACGCCATCACCCAGGGAAATGACTTCGTAATCCTGGCCTCTCTCTTCCCTATCACCCCCATCGGTCTTCTCACCCTCCCGGAAAACCCTATACACACCCCGGCAGACCTGCCCCACAAACGCTTCCTCGTCCAGGGCCCCAACGAGCGAGCCATGCTGCAGGCCCTCTTCCGCATCAACAACCTGCCCGAGACCTACACCATGATCCCCGTAGGCTTTTCCCCCGAGCCCTTGCTCCAGCACGCAGGAGACGCCTACTTCTGCTTCGTCACCAATCAACCGCAAACCCTGGAACGAATGGGCCTGCGCCAGGGAACCGACTTCTACGTAACCCGCCTGTACGATCTGGGCTACCGTGTCTCTACCTCACTCCTTACCATTGAACGCAAGACCCTCGAGAACCGCCGCACCGAACTAATCCGCTTTCTCACCGCACTTCTGCGCGGACACTACGTCAACGCCGCCGACCCGGCCTATGGAGCCCGCCTTGCGGTTGAGCGCTATGGAGCAGACCTCGGCCTCGATCTTCAGCAACAAACGACACTGAATCGATTACAAATCCCCCTGGAAACCGAACCCGGATCAAAAATCCCCTTCTGGTTCAGCGAAGAAGCCTTTGCTGGACCCATGTACGCAGCCGCCCGCGTAACCGGCCGCCCCAAGCTCCCTCCACCCGAAACCCTGCGCGACATGAGCCTGCTCGAAGAGGCATACCAGGCAACAAGAGAGCACACACCATGAACCCACCAGTTGACCTCCTCATCAAAGGCTGCCAGGTAGTCTGCTTTGACCCGGCCGAAACCATCATCGAAGACGGCGCCATCGCCGTCACCGGAAATACCATCAGCTGGCTGGGAAAATCCGCCGAAGCCCCCACGGCAAAAGAAACCCTCGAAGCTCCGGACACCATCGCCATGCCTGGCCTGATCGACTGCCATGTCCACACGGCGCAGCAATTTCTCCACGGCAAACTACAAGCCATCCAACGCCGTGGCGAACTGCGCAACCCCATGTGGCAGCGTTATCTCGTCCCCTTCGAAAGCGGCCTTACCGAGGAAGACGTCCACGCCAGCGGCTTGGCTGCCTATGCTGCCATGATCCGTTCCGGCACCACCTGCTTCCTCGAAGCCGGCGGACCCTTCGCCGATCAAATGGGCCGTGCCGCGGACGAAATCGGCATTCGCGGCCGCATCGCCCTTTCCACCATGGATACGGAAGAAGATCTGCCGTCCAACATGCGCTGCTCCACCGCCGAAGCGCTGCGCCGGTCAGAAGAATTGGTGTTGCGTTGGAAAGACCATCCCCGCGTAAACGCATGGCTGGCCCTGCGCCAGATCATGGTCAACACCGACGCCCTTCGTAAAGGCATGTGCGAGCTGTCCCACGCTCTCGCGACCCCCATCCACACTCACCTGGCGGAAGGAACCTATGAGGTGGACTACGCCATTGCACGCTGGGGCGTACGGCCCGCCGAATATCTCGAGCAAACCCAATGCCTCGATGATTACGTCCACGCTGCCCACTCCGTTCTCCTTAGCAACCGCGAAGTGGACCTCTACGCGCAGCGCGACGTCTCCGCCTGCCACTGCGCCCTCAACAACTACCGCATGGGCCGTCCCAGGCTTTTAGAAATGATGCACCGCGGCATCCGCATAGGCTTCGGCACCGACGGAGCTGCCACCCGGGCAAGCCTGGATATGTTCCAGGTGCTGCACGGAGCAGTCCTCGGACAACAGGCAGTATCAGGCACTCCATACCACGTCGACCTGCCCGCCACCCACGAACAGCTTCTGCCTCAGGCACTGCGCGGAGGAGCAGCCGCCGCTCGTCTTTCCAACTCCATCGGCTCCCTCGAAACCGGAAAACTAGCCGACATCGTGCTGGTAGGCACCACCGACCCCGACCAATTTCCCGTCGTCGATCCCATGATCACACTCGCCGAGAGCACCGTAGGCCGCGATGTGCAGACCGTCATCATCGATGGCCGCATTGTCCTGCGCGATGGTGAGTTCACCACCGTAGATCTCGCGCCCATGCGCGAGCATCTACGCAACCAATACCACCGGATCATGACCCGCTACGATGAGGTCATCGGCTAAACATGGCGACCCTTGCCTTACGCGATGTGACACGATCGTTCCTTCACCGGACAGGATCGCGCGGCCGGCAATCCTTCGTCGCCCTGGGCCCGATCGACGTGCAGGTACCGGACGGCGAATTCGTGGCCCTCATCGGCCCCTCCGGCTGCGGCAAAAGCACCGTGCTGCATCTGCTGGCCGGCCTCGACGAGCCCACCACCGGTCAGGTCCAGATCAACGGCCAGCCGCCCCGCGAACTGCAAGCCCAGCACGCTCTCGGCATCGCCTTCCAGGAGCATGCCTTGCTGCCCTGGAGAACCGTGGAAGGCAATCTCCGTCTCCCCTTTGAAGTCGCCGGCCAACCTCCATCGAAGGAGCGCATCCGCGAGCTGATCGCCCTCGTAGGCCTGACTGGCTTTGAGCACGCCCGCCCTGCGGAGCTCTCCGGCGGCATGCGCCAACGCGTAGCCATTGCCCGCGCACTGGCCCTGAAGCCCAAACTACTCCTGCTCGACGAACCCTTTGGAGCCCTGGATGCCGTCACCCGGCGCAGAATGAATTTCGAACTCGAGCGCATCTGGCTCGAGAGCCGGCCCACCACCGTGATGGTGACACATAGCGTGGAAGAAGCAGTGCTCTTGGCCGATCGCGTCCTGGTGCTGACCGAGCGTCCAGGCCGAGTGCGCATCGACACCCCTGTGACCTTCGCCAGGCCGCGGCCGGCCGCGCTCATGCGCACTCCGGAATTCCATCGCCTGGCCGACGAACTCACCGCCAGCCTGGAACCCGCATGAAGCTGCGGAGCCTCCTCTACGCTCTGCTGGGCTGCCTGCTTTTACTCGGCGCATGGGAACTTCTCGGCCGTAGCGGAGCCCTGGGCAAGACCCTGCCCGCGCTGAGCCAGGTGCTGAGCGTCTACCTCGACACCCCGAAACGCGCACTCCTCTTACGCTCCGCGGCCGCAACGCTCGGCTCGGCGGCCGTAGGCTACGCAGCAGGAGCATGCACCGGCGCAGCCGTCGCAGTGCTTGCGCACCTGGTGCCCATCCTGCGCGGAGGACTGGACCGGATGGCCGTGCTCGTGAATGCTTTGCCCGTGATCGCGTTAGGACCGATCCTGATCATCACCGCCGGCCGTGAAGACACCCCAGCAGCCCTGGCCGCTGTACCCGTCTTCTTCCTGCTCTACATCTCGACCGGACTGGGCCTGCGCGCCACCAGCCACAGGCTGGACCTGATGTTCACGACACTCGGCGCCACTCGCTGGCAGCGGCTCACTAAGTTGGAAACGGTTGCCGCCCTGCCGTCAATCCTGAGTGGCATGAAGATCGCCGCCGGCAGCGCCATGATTGGGGCCATTGTCGGCGAGTGGTTCGGAGCCCCGACCGGGTTGGGCATCGTCGTGCTCAACAGCATGCAAAACTTCCAGATACCTCTGCTCTGGGCCACGGTAATTGTCATCGCCACGATTACACTCACCGCCTACGGCCTACTGACGGTGGCAGAGCGAGCAGCCCGCCGGAGGATTGGCTGATGCGCAGGCATCTCTTTGACCTATGGCCCGCGATTCTCCTGCTGCTCTTGTGGCAGCTATGGGTCAGCACCGCCGGCTACAGCAGCATCGTGCTGGTTTCACCTGGAACCGTCTTCAGCGATCTCGTTCGAAGTCCCGAAGCCTACCTCGCGCCAACCCTGCGCACTCTCGCATTCGCCTTGGGAGGCCTTGTCATAGGCATGGCCGCCGGATTGATATTGGCGGTCGCGGCCTGGTTCTCCGAGTTTCTAGCCGGCGTGACCACACCCTTCGCCTTACTCCTCAGTTCAACGCCAGTTGTCTGCCTGATCCCAATCGTAGCCCGTCTGTTTGGCTACGAGGCCAGAACGGAACTGATCGCCGTAGCCGTAATGACCTTCTTCCCCTCTTTTGTCTTAAGTGCCGCGGGCCTGAAGGCCCTACCCCCCATGGCAACCAACGTCTTCGAAGTGCTGCAATCATCCCGCTGGCAAACCCTGCGTCTATTGGCTCTGCCGGCCGCCCTGCCGCAACTGGCGACCGCCCTTCGCGTGGGAGCGACTTACAGTGTATTGGTAGCGCTGGTAGCCGAGTATCTGATGCAAACCGGAGGCCTGGGCACCCTCTTCGCCGTAACCATGCAGCAATTCCATCTGGCCCGGGCCCTGGGCGCAAGCCTCCTGGCGATGGCCCTCTCGGTAGCGCTCTACGAACTAACCCGCGCGCTGGAACAAAGAGTACTCACGCATTATCGGTAGCACCACCCACCCCGTATCACGACGGCCGCAGGAAAAGGACGGCTGGAGAACCACGAAATCGGAGAAGGAAACTGGACGGGTGCCCAACGAACGCTTTCAACGAACAAACCTACACTCCTAATCCGGAAAAGCTGGAGCAAACCGCGTGTAGTCCCCGTAGGGACGGCTGAGCCTCAGACCTGTCCAAATTAGATTTGAAAAGCGTTTCGGTTCAGCAACCACTGCTTATGGAACCGTTGCCCTTTCCTTTGTCATCCCGAGCAGCCGACTTGCTGAAACGAGTCGGGAGAGAAATGACCGGGTTTCCTGTACCGGCAACAAAGGCCGGGTGCCCCACATCTCGCTCGTTTTTCGCGAGATGTGGGATACCACGGTCCTGGACCCGCAACTCTATCGATGTCATCCCGAGCGAAGCCGACCTGTCCCGGCGTGCCGTGGAGGGATCTGCAGTTTTCGCGGACCTCTGCTGGAAACGCGGCATCCTATACTCAAACAAAATTGTCATCTCGCCTGCCCCGGCCTGCCGTGGGACCGGAGCGTAGCGTAGTGGAGAGATCTGCGGTTTTCTTTTACTTCTCGCGCAGATTCTGGGGCTCTCATGAGTCCGCGTTAGACAGCAACCGGTCATACAGAAGCAACCTGATGCTGTTCGGCCAAACTCTCCTCAAGGCAATCAACAAGCCAGGACGCAGTCCGGGGCTTTGCGAACTACCCAACTTCCTCCGCCCCAGCCAGTTTACGCAGGTACTTCCCCCACTTCGGATCATACCCAGGAATCCGACCCTTCAACCTGGCCCCCTCATTCCACCAATGCGCAACGTCGCGTCCCATCTCCGCCCCACGCCGCGTATGCACATCCACCATATAATCCTCAACCACAACCTTCCGCTCCCCGCGCTCGACGACAGCTCGCGTCCACCCCGCCAACTCCATTGACATATTGTCCTTGGGAGCGCTCGCCAACAAGCGAACCGCATGTGCGCAATAAATCCAACGATCCCCGCGATCCACCATCCGCGAAGCCTGCGCATAAAGCGATTCGATAATAGCCGGAGCATTCACCAACCCCAACCCAACATCCTCGGTGGCAATAATCTCCAACCTGCGCCAAAGCACCTCTTCCGTCTCCAGCCCATTCGCAAAAAGCTCATAAGCCGCAAGAGCCGCTTCCTCCACAAGCCCCCGCCGAATGGACTTCTGCAACACCGAACGCAACTCATCTACCGCAAATCCATTCACCGTAACCGTACGGCTCCAAACATCCCCACTTTGATAATTCTTAGCCATGTCCCACTCCTTCTCGCAAACAAATCAAAGCCCACATTTCGCGAAATGTGGGCTGCGCGAACCTTTACCACCCTACTTAGACAACCGCTCCACAATCATCCCCTGCAACCGGGGCAAATCCACGTCTGTAATCGCATGCACCTTACTAGGCACGAGACTGGGCTTATCCGCATCCGTATAAACCAGCGTATCCCCATAAGCAGCACCATGATCCGTTGCCACATCCATATACACGAATCGCTCGCCCCGAATCAAAGAGGGATCCATCCAGGCCGCCACCGCCAGCTCATCCCAAAGATAATTAGGAAACACCGGCCGTGTCGTATACCGCGTCACCCACTGCGCGGCGGCACTATGCGCCTTGGCTAAACCATCCAGCACCTCCGGCTCCGTCCGGGTCTTCAGCGACACATCAATCGTCGTAGTAGTCACCTTAGCCCACTTCTCGCGCAGCGTAATACTCGACGCCTCCGGATCAAACCAGAAATTGAACTCATGTCGCGGCCGGTTCACCCACTCGGCAGCCTTTGTCTGAGGATTCAAACTTCCCCCCATCAGCACCAACTCCTGCGCCAACTCAGCGAAATGCGGATCCAGCCGGCAAGCGAGCGCGACATTCGTAAGCGGCCCCAACGCCACGATCGTCACTTGGTGAGGATGTTCATGCACCATCCGCACCATGAACTGCGCCGCATTCTCATCCCCGGCACGAATCTTGGGAGGACCTTCCGGTAGCGCCGCCGGATCAATCTTGTCCCAACCCACCGGCGCATTGGGAGCCGTGTACGCCCCCAGGAAGAAAGGCTTGCCGTAAAGCTGATCGGAGAGCCGCGTCTCCTCCGCCGTGCGCACCAGAGGAAACACCGCACCGGCGAGCACCGGCACATCGGTTCGGCCGAGACCCTCGACCAGCCGCAGCATATGCGCGACTTCCTCGTCGCGCCAGCTATTGCCCGTGACGACCGTAATGCCCAGCAGCCGAACCTCCGGCGACTTGAGCAGCAGCATGATTGCCATATCCGCCGGGCTCGAAGCATCCTGGTCGGCAATCACATACCGCCCCTGACCCCAACCCGGAAGGGCCAAACTGCAAGCAAGAACAAGACCCGCGATCCATCGCATGTACTAGAAAGTGTAGCGGACAGACACCTGCCCGCGACGCGCATTGGTTCCGTCCGGGAACCCAGCCGAAGCATACCCTTTGCCGGGAGTCGCCAGGATATTCCCCGACGCTGTGGGATCATACGGCGTCAATGTGCCATCGGCGTTCGCATAGTAAGCCGTGGTATTCACCGACGTGACCGTGGTGTAGTTGAACGCATTAAAGATCTCCGCGTTCAGAGTAATGCTCTGTTCGCGCGGCATGAGGAACGTCTTCGTCAAGCGAGCATCGGAGCGAACGGTGGTGCCCAGCTTCAGGCTCGAACGCGGCTCGAACGGAACCCGCTGCGTTGCGGCAAACCCAATGCCGACACCGCTCAGCGTCGCCGTCGAGTTAGCATCGGCGAAAGGCTGCCCATTGATGACCACCTGCGGATCCACTCCCTGCGGTGTGGCGTAGGTCTCAATAAGAGAGGTCGCCCACCCATTGCCAATTGTGTTCACAAACCAGGAACCATAATGATGAATGGGCAGCGTGAGGATCCCGGTCGCCACCAGGCGTTGACGCTGATCAAGCGGAGAGTTTCCTCGCTCGAACGCCTGATCGCCGTTGTAAACCGTAATCGGCGGGTCGGTGTAGTAGATGTTGTCCGCTCCTGCCCCCAGGCCGTTATCAATGGAATGGGCAAACGTATAGGAGAGCGAGAACTGCGAATAACGCGACTGACGCCGGTTCATCGAAACTACCAATGCGTCATAGTAAAGCCGGCCACCATTGTAGATATGGTTGAGCACAGCAATCGAGGGATCGTAGTAATTCGCGGTGTAAACCGGTGTCGTGTACGTGCCCACCTGCGCTCCACTCTGGTTCAGAATGTTATAGGTAAAAGTGCTGGTGGGAGGCTTGAGATTGTCGTCCCTTCGGGTAAGAAACTTGACCCCGTTGTTCCACAAGTACGCGACATCGAACGTGGTCTTGTTATCGATCTTCTGCTCGACGGTAAGATCCGCCTGCTCGGTGTAAGGAGTCGCCAGGTGAGGATCGGCAAAGGTCACGTTGCTCGCGCCGCCAGAGAGACCCGGAGCCTGCAGCAGGTACCCCGGAAAGGTCGGCCCTGCCTGGCTGCCGCCTACGAAGAAAATAGTCTTCTGGATGGTACCGTTGCGTTGCTGCAGACGGATGACGCTGGCGGAAGGCAACCGCGCATACGACATACCGAAACCTCCGCGCAGCACCGTGTCTCCGTTATTCATGCCGTAGGCAAAACCCAACCGCGGGGCGAAATTCTTCGTAGGCTCATTCAGTTGCCCGGTTTGCGGATACGCCGGATTTTCCGGAGGTTGCGTGAACCGGTTGAATTCATAGCGCAGGCCGAGGTTCAGGGTCAGCTCCCGCTTCAGTTGCCACTGGTCCTGCACGTAACCGTTGTAGTCGCGGACGATCGCGCGCGTCCGCAGTGGGCCGTAACTCTGCAAAAATCCGCTCCAGTGCCTCCCCGCTTCTGCCTCGCCGGGCACCGGAGTCAAATCCTGCGCCCAGTCGGTGAGGGTGTTGTAGAAATATTCCCCCTTGGCGAAAAACAAAGCGTTCTCCACATCCCGCAAGTAGTTGGTCTCCACCCCAAACTTCACTTGGTGGTTGCGTAGCGTAACGGAATAGTTGTCGGTAAAGCTGAAGCGATCTTCTGACGGCTGCGAGTTGGGAATGTTGACCGAGACTCCCAGGTTGGCCAGGCTCGATACGGAAAGCCCCGAACGCAACCCATCGCTCGGCAGCAGACCATTCTCGAGCGACTGCTTGCGTGTGTCTTTGAACCAGCCGAAGCGGAACTCGTTCAGCGCACTCGGGGAAACCACCCGGGTGTAGGAAAACCGCGCCCAGCGGGTCAGATCGATCTGGTTGCCGTTGGGGTAGTAGCCGCTGCCGTCAGTCAACGCTGTCGCACTGACCGTGCCGCCAGGCGAGGAGAACTGCATCAGGTTGAAGTTGCCGGTAAAACTATCCTTGTCCGTCGGCCGCCAGTCTAGCTTGGCAAAGCCGACATTCTCATTGAGCGTCCGCGACACCGTGGCATAGGTCCGTTGAATATAAGTCTGCGCCGCCGCGCACTGCGCCGCCGTAGCGACCGTTGTGTCGCACGCCCCGGCCACAAAACTTCCATCCGAGTTCAGGTGTGGGTCGCTATAGGAGCTGACCAGCGGCCGGCTCTCCCGCGTCTCTTCCGTGTTGCCGAAGAAGAACAAACGGTCGTGCTTGATCGGGCCGCCAATAGATCCACCAACCTGGTGCCGCCAGTTGGGCGGGTTGAAGAGATTGCCGTTAGCGTCGAAAGAAAAAGGATCAGGCGAGTTGAGCGTTCGGTTCTTGAAAAAATCGAATGCCGACCCATGGAAGCTGTTCGTACCACTCTTGGTCAGCGTGTTAACGATACCGCCCGCAGCATGGCCAAATTCCGCACTGTAGTTGGATGTCTGTACCTGGAACTCCTGCACCGCGTCTTGCGACAGCGGAGAAAACGCACTCGTGCTCCCTGCGTCATCCTGGCCCCATTGCTGGGTCACATCGATGCCGTCTTGTAGAAACACATTGTTGCCCGGCACTCCGCGGAATGTAATCTCTCCGCCCGCCCCATCGGTGGTAACGCCCGGCGTCAGCAGCACGAACTGGTCAACCCGCCGCCCGTTAATCGGCAGGTCGTTAATCTCACGCTGGCCCACCAGCTCGGAAACTCCGGAGCGTGTCGTCTCCAATGCCTCACTCGACGCCTCCACCAGCACCGTTTCTGCGGTGCCGGAAACGTTAAGTGAAATAGGAATAGTGGCAATTTCCCCCACGTGGACAGCGATCTCTTTCGCAGTGTAGTTCGCGAAGCCATTGGCGGTCACCGTCAACGTGTAGCCGGAAGCGGGCGGCAGGGACGCCGCCTGGAAACCCCCATCCGAGGACGACTGAAGGTTGCGCACCAATCCGATCGCATCGTTGCGCAGAACAACGGTCGCATTGGGCACCGGCGCGCCCGCCTGGTCGACCACCGTGCCCCGAAGCGCACCCTGTCCCGCCAGATCCTGGGCATAAGCGCAGTTAAGGCAACTCAGCACAAACACGCTCAAAAACAAACCACACGGAAGGCCTCGAAAAAGAGAACTCATCGCGGATGACTCCTGCTTTAAAATGTCTAGTGCCGTTGACGGCTATAGCGGTGATTTCAGGTCGGCGTAGGCGGGACGGGGGCTGCGCCGGTATTGGCCCAAACTACGGAAGCAAACAGGTTAAGACGGGGCCACGCGCGCAGAACTGCGGGCAAGAAAGACGAGCGAGTGGCGACCTGTTTTTTTATGTATACAGTGTCGTCCCTTGGACGTCTACAGGAAATTCACCGCGCCGCGGCAACCAATCCCAAATGAAAGCGCCATCCTCCCCTTTGCTTTTACAGGAGCGACCACCAATCAAAGCTGGAAACCCAGATCTCTCCCTGCGCTACGCTCCGAGGTTGCGACCTTTTTCATTTCCACGCCACCTGTTCATTCGGAGTGGAGTGTAGTGATTGGATCGAGGCGCATGGCCCGCAGCGCCGGGATATAGCTGGCGGCGAGCGCGACAGCGGTAAGTGCAAGGGTGACGCCAGCGAAAATAGGAAGATCGGTGGGCGACACGCCGTAGAGCAGTCCGGCCATGAGGTGAGAGACGATGAGCGCACCGGCCACCCCCAGCCCGGCGCCGGCGGCGGCCAGACCGAGTCCCGGCCGCAGGATCATCTTGAGGATATTGCCTCTTTGCGCTCCCAGCGCGAGCCGAATGGCGATCTCACGTCTTTGTTCATTCACAACATACGAAATAGTCCGTAGATGCCAAGCCCGGCGAGCAGCAGGGCTATAGCCGCAAAAAACGCCACCATTTCCATCGAGAAGCGCCGAACGGAAAGCGAGGTGGAGAGCACGTCATCCAGGTGTCCGCATGGAAGACCGGTAGTTCTGGATCGATGGACTGAACCAGCCCGCGCACTTGTCCGGATATGGCGCTGGGATCCAGTTGTCCGCGAAGAAAGATGGCCACGTCTTTGGTGGGGCACTGGTAGACGCTGCGGTAGATCTGCGGAATTGCCAAGTCCGCCAACGATTCCGGGCATCCGCAATCACGCCGACAATCATGGTCCAGGCTGGCTTGGCTGAGCTCAACGGCGCGCGGGTATCCAAGTGCAAACGGACGCGTTTGCCCAGCGGATCCTGGTTTGGCCAGCAGGTGCGAGCCGCGGCCTGATTGATGACTGCAACCTGGGGCGTATCCTCAAGGTCCTGGTCGCTGAAAAGGCGTCCCCGCAGCAGCGGCATGCCCAACAGGTGGAAGTATTCAGGCGAAACGATGGGACCATCGATCACGGGTGCCTCATAGTCCATCGTCTCGATGCCTTCGCGGAGCAACGGCAGCTGGCTGGGATGGCTGTGCCCCAGGGGAAGAGCGGCCACGTCGCCGACGGCCGCTTCTTCTACGCCCGGCAGGGTTCGGCCGCGGCGAAGAATTTCACGCAGCAAGACCGCTTCCTGGGTGGCGGTGCGGTAGATGTCCGCACTGGGATCGTTGGGCCCCGGCAGCCAGGTTTGAATGGCCATGACGCGTTCAGGATTGAAACCGGGCTGCACCTTGAACAAGTCCCAGAAACTCCGCAGCAGAAGGCCTGCGGCGACCATGAGCACCAGGGAGAGCGCCAATTCACTGATGACCAGAATCTGGCGGGCGCGCGCACGTCCAAGGGAACCAATCGATCCGCGGCCTTCCTGTCTGAGCGTACCGATCAAATCGGAGCGGCTCATGAGCCACGCGGGAGCAAGCCCGAAGACGGTTCCGGCTGCAACGGAGACGGCGAGAGCGAACACCAGCACCTCCCAGTTGATCGATATTTCGTTCAGGTGCGGGAGGCTTTCCGGAATCAACCCGAGCAGGAATTTCCTGGTGAAAAAAAGAATCGCAAAACCCGCGATCCCGCCAAGCAGGAAGACCTGGAAGACCAGCAGGCTCTCGGTGAGAAACTGGCGGATGAGGCGCGCTCTTTGCGCTCCCAGAGCCTGGCGAACCGCGACCTCACGACCTCGCACACTGGCCTGGCGAGCAGAAGATTCGCGACGTTAACACAACTGATCAGCGGGACCAATCCTACCGCGCCAAACAGCAGAATGAGACCGGCCATGCCGGCATCGGAACACGGGACCTGAAGCGTATCGAAGTAGTCGGACTTTCGATCAAGGACGCTCATATCAATTTCGGACCCGGCGCGGTGGGTAAGAAGCTGAGCGAATTGAACTCGTAGATCAGACCGGTGAAGCGTGACGAAGGCAACAGTCTGCGCTCGGCCGGTCCAAACGGCGGCCCAACTGTCGGGATGCGGATAGGGAAGCGGCCAATATGGTCCTCTACTTCGGCGTGACTTGCTGAGTCGTATTATCCAAATCAAGATTGAGTTCGAGAACATTCACGCGAGGTTCACCCAGGAAGCCAAGTTGCCGCCGTTTCGTGTGCTTTGCCACCAGATCATTTACTTGCTCTTCTGACATGCCACGAGCCTTTGCAATTCGAGGAACCTGAAAGGCAGCCGCCGCAGGCGTAATGTCCGGATCCAGACCAGAAGCCGATCTTGTCACAAGATCGACCGGCACTGGCGTGCCTGGCCTTTCTGCTTGTAAGGCCGCTACATCGCTCGCCACTTGATCGACATACTTCTTGTTGGTCGGACCGTAATTTGAGCCCGAGGAAGAGGAAGCATCATATCCATTCGTTCCCGCCGCTGAAGGCCGGCCATGAAAATAGCCGGCGCCGGTAAACGCCTGGCCTATAATTCTTGAGCCAATAACCTGGCCATTCTTAATCATCAGTTGCCCGTTCGCTTTGTCGCGGAAGAGGGCTTGCGCGAGACCGGTCATGAGTAATGGATAGCACACCCCTAGCAAGATGGCGGTGACGATTGTATAGAGAACTGAAATGATGAGATTCTTGCGCATGGTACGAACTCCTAAACCAGATGAAGCGTTGTGATGATTACATCCACAATCTTGATTCCGACGAACGGCACGATGATGCCGCCGACCCCGTAAATCCAGAGATTCCGCTGCAAAAGAGCCGCTGCACCCATTGCCCGATAGGTCACTCCGCGCAAGGCGAGAGGGATGAGCGCAATGATGATCAAAGCATTGAAGATCACTGCCGACAGAATCGCGGATTGCGGCGTCCTGAGATGCATGATGTTCAAAGCATTCAGAACCGGGAACGTCCCAGCGAACATGGCCGGGATGATGGCAAAGTACTTGGCCACGTCATTTGCAATCGAGAACGTGGTCAAAGCGCCTCGGGTCATCAGCAACTGCTTGCCTATCTCGACAATCTCAATCAACTTGGTCGGATTTGAATCGAGGTCCACCATATTGCCGGCTTCCTTTGCAGCTTGTGTCCCGCTATTCATCGCGACCCCAACATCGGCCTGTGCCAGAGCAGGAGCATCATTCGTGCCATCCCCCGTCATGGCAACTAGCTTTCCTTGTGCCTGCTCTCGCTTGATCAGATCCATTTTGTCCTTGGGCTTCGCTTCCGCGAGAAAATCATCGACGCCCGCTTCGCGCGCGATGGCTGCAGCCGTCAAAGGATTATCGCCGGTAATCATGATGGTGCGAATGCCCATGGCTCGCAGCTGCGCAAACCGTTCCCGCATACCGCCCTTCACAATGTCCTTCAGGTAAATCACGCCCAGAATCTGATTATCCCGCGCCACCACCAGTGGGGTACCGCCAGATCGTGCAATCGTGTCAACTGCGTCCCGGACCTCTTTGGGTACCTGTCCACCGCGCTCCTCAACAAACTTCGCAATAGCATCCGCCGCACCCTTGCGAATTGCACGGCCTCCGATATTCACCCCGGACATGCGCGTGGTTGCGCTGAACGGAACGAACTCGGCATTCAGTTCCTCAAGATCGCGACCGCGTAGTCCATAGCGCTCCTTTGCCAGCACGACGATAGAGCGGCCTTCCGGGGTCTCGTCGGGAAGAGAAGAGAGCTGGGCCGCGTCGGCTAACTGATCATTGCTGATCCCCGGCGCGGCCACAAATTCAGCAGCTTGACGGTTACCAAACGTAATCGTTCCGGTTTTGTCCAGCAGAAGGGTGTTCACGTCACCGGCAGCTTCTACCGCGCGTCCGCTCATGGCCAGCACATTGTGTTGTACCAGCCGGTCCATACCCGCGATACCAATTGCGGAGAGCAGACCGCCGATGGTGGTAGGGATCAAACACACTAACAGAGACACTAAGACAAATACGGTTTGTGGAGCATTCGAGTAGATCGCAAACGGCTGCAGGGTAACGACAGCAAGGAGAAAGATCACGGTCAAGCCCGCTAGCAGAATATTGAGCGCGATTTCATTCGGCGTCTTCTGGCGCTCGGCGCCTTCCACCAGAGCGATCATTCGATCTAAAAACGTCTCACCCGGGTTGGACGTGATCTTGATCTTCAGATGATCCGAAAGGACCCGGGTTCCTCCAGTAACCGCAGAACGGTCACCTCCCGATTCACGGATCACGGGTGCGGACTCGCCGGTGATAGCCGATTCATCGACCGAAGCTACGCCATCCACGACTTCGCCATCTCCGGGGATTAGTTCTCCGGCGACGACGGCAATCACATCGCCAGCACGTAGCTTCGCACTGGGCACATCTTCGCTCTTTCCGTTGGGCAGGATTCTGTGGGCCGTCGTTTCAGACTTGGCGCGGCGTAATGTGTCGGCTTGTGCCTTGCCTCGGCCTTCAGCCATTGCCTCAGCGAAATTCGCAAAAAGAACTGTGAACCATAGCCATAGCGCAATTTGAAGATCGAAGGCAAAGGCGCTCTGGTGGGTCCTGAGATCGCGGAAAAGGAGAAGTGTCGTGATGACGCTCCCAATCTCAACGACAAACATCACCGGATTGCGCATCATCGTCCGTGGGCTAAGCTTCCGGAACGCGTCCAGAAAGGCTTGACGTACGATCTTGGCCTCCCAGAGCGGCCTCCCATGCCTGCCGGGACGACCGCTGACGTATTGCGAAGGTTTGGTAGTTTGTGTCACTGGTAAAGTTGCCATAACAATTCCTTAAAATACCTTTCCGGCGTGAAGCAGCAAATGCTCGAGAACTGGGCCTAAGCTTAAGACCGGGAAAAACGTCAAAGCACCTACGATAAGAACCACACTCACCAGCAACACCGTGAACAGAGGTGTGGTCACTGGAAATGTTCCCGAGGAGGACGGAACCATTTTCTTTGTCGCCAGATTGCCCGCCACCGCCAACATGGGCACAATCATCAGAAAGCGCCCGATCAACACGGCGGCGCCAATCGTCAGGTTGTAGAAGTGCGTGTTCGCGCTGAGGCCGGCAAATGCCGAGCCATTATTCCCGGTGGCGGAAGTGTAGGCATAGAGCATTTCCGAAAGTCCATGCGGGCCGGCATTCGTCAATTGGGTAAGACCATAGGCCGGAGAGGTGGCTGCAATCGCCGTAAAGACGAGAATGGACAGCGGGAATATCAGCACATAGAGCATGGCCATCTTGACGTCATACGCCTCGACCTTCTTTCCCAGATATTCTGGCGTTCGTCCCACCATCAGACCCGCAATAAACACCGTCAACACAACCATGATCAGGATCCCGTACATGCCTGCACCGACTCCGCCAAACACAACTTCGCCGAGCAATATGTTGGTCAGGGGCACGAGGCCGCCGAGGGGCATAAACGAGTCATGCATGGAATTCACGGCGCCGCAACTGGCATCGGTGGTTATCGTGGCAAACAATGCGGAGTTCGCAATACCGAAGCGGACTTCCTTGCCTTCCATATTGCCGCCGGCCTGCATCGCGCTCACCCGCTGGTCCACTCCGTGCAGCAGAGGATTCGGTTGGGACTCAGCCCAATAGGCAATCACAACTCCAGCAAAGAATAGGATCGCCATGGCGGCGAATACGGCCCAACCGTGTTTTGGAGACTTTGTCATCCTCCCAAGGGTCACGGTAAGTCCGGCCGGAATAACGAAGATCGAGAGCATCTGAAGGAGATTCGAAAGAGGCGTCGGATTCTCAAATGGATGGCTGCTATTCGCGTTGAAGAAACCTCCACCATTGGTGCCAAGCATCTTGATTGCTTCCTGCGAAGCCACCGGACCCTGGGCAATTGTCTGATCCGTGATGGTCTGTGTAGTCGGCTTGCCATCAGTCCCGGTCGCTGTGACTTTCTGCGCCTCGACTACCTTCGCAATGTCATAAGGCCTGAAATTTTGAATGACCCCTTGAGAGACCAGTGCTAATCCGTACACGATACAAATGGGAAGCAGGATGCGCAGCGTGGCCCGCGTCATGTCCACCCAGAAGTTCCCGATCGTCTTGCTTTCCCTCCTTGCAATGCCACGGATGAATGCAACGGCCAGGGCGATACCCACGGCTGCCGACCAGAAATTGTGAGTGGCTAGACCAAACATCTGGGTCAGGTAACTCATCGTGGATTCCGGAGTATAGGATTGCCAATTCGTATTCGTAGTAAACGAAGCGGCGGTATTGAAAGCGAGGTCCGGCGCCACTGCAGCTATTTTCTGAGGATTCCACGGGAGGAAACCCTGGAGCCGCTCGACACCGTAGGTCAGCAGCATAGTCACGCCGCTGAATAGCAGCATCGCGATTCCATACTCGGTCCAACGCATTTCATGGGATTCGTCTATCCCGGTGATGCGGTATAGCAATCGTTCGATTGGGCCGAAGAGCGGATCGGCGAAGGTCCGCTCTCTCTCAAACACCCTGGTCATATAAATCCCGAGAGGCTTCGTAACCACCAGGAGGATGCCGCAGAAGACAAGAATTTGTAACCATCCATTCACGGTCATTAGAACTTCTCCGGGCGCAAAAGCGCATAGATCAGGTACACAAAAAGAAACAGGGTGACTGCAAGCAGCAGAATCGTGTCAATCGTCATAGTCCTACCTCAGTCTTTCGCAGGCATACGCGTAAGCGATCGCGATCGCGAAGAACGCGATCGTTGCCAAAATTAGAAGGATGTCCCACATTGTTTTCTCTCCTTTGCCGAAACGGACTACCATGCCCCTTGTTTGCGGCCAAACCACCACATCATGCCCAGCGTGCTTGTGTTCTGGTCGTGCTTCAATACGCCGCTCTTATCGGTTAAGAAGAAGGGGACATTCGAAAAATCCCGGCGCCACTCGCCGCGTACCAGAAAACCATCTGCCAGTTTGTACTCCGCCGTCCCCGTTGTCTCTTTGAGTGCCTGGGTTGTACCGCTGAAGAGTCCTCCGCGGTCTGAAAGATACTCTGCACGCGCGGCGAAGGCCCACTTGGGCGTCCATTGATAGCGGGCATAGGCTGCGCCGCCGGATACATGCGCCGGCGCCGAGTAATCGTAGACCCGGTTGATGACGTAATCTGCTTCTCCCACGAAAGTCCACTTGGGCGTTGCATTCCACGTCGCGTAGGTGTCCAGGATGTGCTCTCTGCCGTTCGGTGTAGGCGATACATTCGCAGCCGGCAGCCCCGGTTGGGTGGGAGCGGCCGGCGGACCAGGCGCGTAATTCGGCACCACATCGCGCTGCTCCTGACCGGTGTAATAGTTCACATTCCAGCTGAGGGACTTGACAGGCTTTAGCGTAAGCAGTACAGCCGTCGATTTGAAGCCATTGAAATCTTCTGTCTGTTGAGCGCCATTGACCAACCAGCCGGTGACAGCAATCCTGTCATTGAGATTGTAAGTCGTGCGGAAACCCATGTGATAGAAGGGCAGATAGTTGAAGTAATATGACCGGGAATAGTTAATCTGATCCTTGGAATAGTTTCCCTCCACTCCCAATGCACCAGCCCATTTACCAAAATCTAACGTTAACCCGCTTCCCACCGGTGCTACGTAGGTTCCATATGCCTGCCAAAGGTTGCGATATACCTGCGGACGCAACTCGTTCTGAGCGCCGCCTTGTACTGTCTCGGTTGCCTGACCATATTGGAGGTCCAGGCGCGCACCAAACCGCTTGCCAGCCGCTGGGTTAGCCGCATTCTCGATGACAATTCCGGCTTGATTGATGCTGAAGCTGTTGCTGGACACATCGTAAGCGCGCAGCAGGTTCACGCGTCCAATCGGCTGATTGAAGTTGTACTCGTAATACCCGTCAAATGAGACGTTGAAAGTAGTGTCGCGAAGGAAGTCGAGGGCACTACGGTCCTCTTGCGTCAGTCTGGGAGAATCTGCCGGTACAGCTCGCAGCTCATTGGCTTCGTTTTGCAGAGCTGCTGCGCGGTCTGGTGTAGCAGCGCTCTCAACCGGTTGCACTGCAGCCGCCGGGCCCTCAAGCTGGTTGATTCGGCTTTCCAGTTGATGCACCAGTATCGTCAGGTCATCGACCTGCTTCTGTAGCTGAGACGGTTCATTCTGCACAGCCCGGTCCGTCTGGGCGGTCAGTACCGTTGAGGTTGTCACGATCAAACCAAAGATGACAGCTTTGGACATGCTGCTTCTGGGTTCTCTTCCACGACGGCCCGTACGAGGAGTGGTATAACCAGTGATCGTTGAGTGAAGCTTCGAGCGAAAAGACACGGAGGAGCCTTCCTAGCGTCGGTGTGACGCTCTGCTGAAGCCGATGAGACAGTAGATCAACCACAATATCCCGAGAAAAATGATGGCAGCGAGTATATCGAGCGCTATCATACGGTCCACCGACTTCGACCTTTTCTAGTTCACCTTAAATGGCATAAGAAGTCCGTATGGGGGGAATAATATTTCCGTAAGGAAACAGTAAAAACCCCGTAAAGCAGGGCGCAGGAGCGGTTGGGAGAGTAACCGTGGGCCTCACCGGAGTGCATATTCCCGGGCAGATTATCAGCGAGACAGCCTATGAGTTCTGATCGGGATGAAAACGGTAGCCCACCCATGGCTCATTGATGATGTACCTCGGCTCCGCTTCAGGTTCAATCTTCTTGCGGAGCTGCCCGACGAGAACCCGCAGGGATTCCGGTTGCTCGATTGCATGGGCTCCCCAGATTGCAGCAAGCAAGGTTCGATGGGTTAATACGCGATCGGGGCGCTGCGCCATGTAGAAGAGAAGATCAAATTCCTTTGGAGTGAGGCGGACTTCTTGTTCACGAACCTCAACTCTGTGTTTCTGGGTATCGATACAGAAATCCCCGATTTTTAAGGGGGCGGTAGCTGAGTCGGCAGAGATCGGCCCTTGCCTTCGCATGTGAGCCCGGACGCGTGCGAGAAGTTCCTGGATGCCGAAGGGTTTGGTTACATAATCATCGGCGCCGGCGTCAAGCGCTTTCACCTTCGACCCCTCTTCATTTCGGACGGAAAGAATAATAATCGGCATATCGGAATGGGCGCGGATCGCGGCGCATAGGGCTGTTCCATCCATGCGGGGCATAGCCAAATCCGTAATCACCATATCCGGAGGCCAGGAGGCGATCTTCTCCAGAGCCGCGATGCCGTCATGAGCGACCTGGACCTCATATCCTTCGGCGGCAAGAGCCACGCGTAGTACGCGCGTGATCTGAGGTTCGTCGTCGACGATCAGTATTTTGTAACGTTTACCCTCTTGCATCGAGATCTCTCATTCTTGCGTGATGATGTGAACGTCGACAAATGGAGCGTTTTCGAGAAATCGCTGGATTTCCCAGTAATATAGATACTTGCGAAGGCCCCGAACCGCTGATCGGCCGAAAATCACCTGTGTCGCCCTCTTCTCTCGAACAAATTCCGCTACAGTGAGAGGCACGCTGGTTCCTTTTAACTCGACGATTTCCGCGTCAAGGTTGAGGGCAAATCGCTTGTTGCTTGCCAGAATGCGTTCCTCCTCTTCGGACCGGCTCTGTCCTCTATCGACATGAACCACATAAAGATCGCCACTGATACCTTGAGCCATTCGTGCGCCGCGAGCGATGAGTTGCTGCGAGGCCGGATTTGAGCTAATGCAAACGACCACACGCTCGTGCACTGCCCAATGGGCTCCAAGCTTCTTTTTTCGGACATATTCATCCAGGTTACGATCGACTGCGCGCGTGACGTGTTGCAGTGCCAACTCTCTAAGCGCAATTAGGTTGCCACGTCGAAAAAAATTCGTGAGGGCCAGCTCCGCCCGATCGAGAGGATAAATGTCGCCTCGCCGCATCCTCGTCTGAAGCGCTTCAGGGGTCAAGTCCGACATCACAATTTCATCGGCCTTTTGCAAAACCCAATCCGGCACGGTCTCTCGTACTGTAATTCCAGTGAGATTTTGCACGATTGGGGTGACGCTCTCGATATGTTGGATATTGATCGTCGACAGGACATCGATCTTCACGTCGAGAAGGTCCAGGACATCTTCATATCGCTTTCGATGTTTGCTGCCTTCTACATTGGTGTGAGCTAACTCGTCTATCAACACGACTTGTGGACCGCGCGCGATGATCGCATCAACGTCCATTTCCTCAAAGAATGTGCCGCGGAATTGGATGCGACGTGGTGGTATAGTCTCAAGTTTGGAAGCCAGTTCCGCCGTCCGAGCGCGTCCGTGAGTTTCGACGATTCCAATGACGACATCTTCACCGCGCTCATGACGGCGAATCGCCTCGCTTAGCATGCTGTACGTTTTTCCTACACCAGGAGCATATCCCAGGAATATCTTCAATAATCCCCTCTGTTTATGCGGCCCCAGCTTTTCGAGCCACTGTTCCGGCGTCTCTCTGTGGGAAGACGACCTATCACCTGTTGTAGGCATCTGCTTTACAATAGCGCCGTGAGTCGACGCTGGCTATTGCAACTCGTTCGCTATACATCCGTCACGACTGTGGTCGGGTGTATCGTAATCGTCTATTTCAGGCTTATACATGTCAACCCAACCACAGTTGCTCTCACATTTTTACTCGGAATCCTCTTTGTTGCCAATCGCCTGGGTCTTCGCTACTCCGTGTACATGTCGCTTCTCGCGGCCCTTGCCTTCAATCTCTTCTTCCTGCCTCCCATAGGAAAACTGACCGTCGCAGATACCCAGAACTGGGTGGCCTTGCTGGCATTTCTGATTGCTGGTGTCCTGGCGAGTCATCTCTCAGAGAAGGTGCGGCGAGAAGCCAGAGAAACGGATCGGCGAAGACGAGAAGTCGAGCGGCTGTACGATTTTAGTCAGAAGATCCTCACCTCGGATCGGTTTGCCGATCTCCTGAACAGCGTTCCGATCCATATAGCCTCTACATTTCACAATGAGGCAGTGAACATTTATCTCAAGGAGAGTGACCAACTCTACCGATCGCCATCGGACGTCCGGAGTATCACAAAAGAGGAACTGCGCGAGGTTGCGGATCGGGGCGAAACACGCTGTGATTCTGACAAGGATTTATGTGTCGCCCCTTTGCTGCTGGGACTCCGGTCCATTGGTGCGATCGGAATCGCGGGAAATCTTCCCTCGCGTGAGACGATCGATGCTCTGGGCAGCTTGATCGCACTTGCCGTAGAGCGAAGCATTACGGCAGAACGCCTGGCTCGCACCGAGGCCGCGCAGGAAAGCGAGCGGTTGAGGGCAGCGCTGCTTGATTCGGTCACCCATCAGCTACGTACGCCGTTGACAGCAATAACCGCTTCCATCACAAGCTTAAGGTCGGGAGCCATCCAGGACGGAGATTTGAGAGAAGACATGTTGGCTGTCATCGAAGAAGAGAGCGCGCGATTGAATCATTTGATCGGCCAGGCGGTAGAAATGGCGCAGTTGGATGCCCGCCAGGTGCAGCTGCACGTGGAAGCGGCGCAGATAAAAGACGCTGTTCAAGGGGCAATCACGGAGTGCGGTACTTTGTTGGAGAAGCATCCCGTGGAAGTGCGTCTTCCTTCAGCGCTGCCGGCAGTGCGCATGGACGTCATTTGGATCCGTAAGGTCCTTCATCACTTGCTGGAAAATGCAGCTAAATATTCCGAAGCGGGCAAGCCAATATTCATTAGCGCCGAAGTGCGGGGATCTCAACTGGTGACCAGCGTTGCCGATCGTGGAGCAGGTATAGACGATTTCGACAAATCTATGATCTTCGACAAGTTCTATCGAGGACAAAATCAGCGTTATCTTGTGCAAGGCACCGGCATGGGACTCGCGATTGTAAAAGCCATTGTCGAAGCTCACGACGGTAAGGTTGACGTTACTAGCCAGCGTGGCCTTGGCTCTGTATTCTCTTTTTCACTGCCCGTTGCTTAAACCCGCTTTAACAGATATATGTTCTTGCATCGAGTAGAATTCTCCAGCTTGAGGGAGCAAGCCATGACGCTGAGCATTTACGACGGGAAGATTTTGCCCGGCAATTTCGCGTAGTACGCAATTCAGATTGCACAGGATATTCCTGAATCGAAGTACCGCTTCGTGCCCGCGCCTGGCTGCCGTGCGATCGGCGATCTGTTGACGCACATCGCAGTTTCTCCGCGGATGTGGTATGAGATCCACGGCAAGCAGCGGGTGAAAACGCTGGTCGGCTTTGATTTCGTCCGGCTCGGCGCCGAGGTGAAGGCTGAGGAAGCAAAGTCCCGAACGAAAGCGGAGATTCTCGATCTGCTACGCGATGAGGGCGACAAGTTTGCCGGGTGGTTAGAACGCTGACGCCCGAGTTTCTCGCAGAAATGATCCTCGTAGCCGACGGCTCAGGTACGAAGTCGCGCTTTGAGCAACTGCTCGGGCCAAGGAGCACGAGATGCACCATCGCGGCCAGTTGATGCTCATCGAGCGGCAGCTCGGCATTGTGCCTCACCTTACCCGCCAGGCCGAGGAGCGCATGGCGAGTATGGCGGCAGCAAAGCACTAAGACCAAGAAACTTTCGTGGATACGGGACGACTCCCAAAACTGGCGCCAGATTTCTGGAATTTGGCCTTGAGTTCCTTGGGGCTCGCGCTTTGGTTTAGCCTCCTCTGAGCATAAATACCCTCCCGCAGACCAGGATTTACGGTCTAGCGCCCTCAGTTGCTCGGTATGGCCTGGAGCAGCCGTTCGTGCAAGCGGTTGAGATACGGTGCAACGTTCAGGTCAACGCCGGTTTCCGAATTGTTTGGCGCAAAATGTCGCAGGTTAGGCAATGGTGGGGAACATTCATTGCCTCTCCAACATCGGAATGAGCGATCAGGTGCATCCAACATTGGCGCTGCGCTACAGATCATCCGGGCCGGCGGTTCCGATGTCGCTTCGTTCAACATGAAGGAATCCGATATCGAGGCTTTTATGAAGCAACCATGGGTGATGACCTGCTCGGACGGCTCCGATGGACACCCGCGCAAGTACGGCATCTTCCCGCGCAAGGTCCACGAGTATGTCTACGAGAACCACGTGCTCTCGCTCCAAGCAGCGGTGCGGTCGAGCACATCGTTGCCTGCGAAGACGCTGCAGATCAAAGATCGCGGGCTGCTGAAGCCGGGCGATTACGCAAGATGTTCGGCAATCTCTTCCTACAGGCGCTGGTCGGCACTCCGCTTTGCTGCGATATTGGAAAGGCGAATCAGGAAGCGTCGCAGGAATTTCACGGTAAATCCTCCGCCTTGACTTTGAAAAAGCGTGCGATGATCGCCGCGGTCTGTTCCCAATCGCGGGCCTCTGCCTGGAGTTGTTTGCGGCCGGCCCCGGTAAGGCGATAGAAACGCGCTCGGCGGTTGTTTTCCGATGCGCCCCACTCGGAGGCGATTGAGCCTTCATGCTCGAGCTTGAGCAGCAGGGGATACAGCGTGCCCTGGTTGACAGCCAGAAGATCTCCGCTGATCTGCTCGATGCGCCGCGCGATTCCCCAGCCGTGCTGCGGTCCCAGGACATCCAGGGTCTTGAGGACCATCAGCGCCAGCGTTCCTTGCAGGACGTCGGGTTTTTCCTTCATTGCGAATCGACCTGTAGGTTTCCAACAGGAATAATGACATGCTTCCTCTTGGAAAGCAAAAGGAAATTGTGATCTTTCTTTCGACGACAACTCCAGAAAACACTCTGAGGAGCTACAGAGTTTTCATTTTCTTCCCTACCGCCGTGTCTCGCTTTTGGGGTGCGCCACAAACTTCTCTATCATCGATGTCCCGAAGCTATTGAACGATGCCCGTTCCTGACCGCAACGTCCAACCGATACTTTGGTATCGATCGATACGTTCGTCCAATGGATGCCTCGTCGCGCTGCTGCTAGTTTCGTCTTGAACGGCCGCTCGCTCTGACCATCGAAGGGAGTACAGAATGGACGCGACAAATGGACTGATAGAGACTACACGCGTGACCGCGCCTGTCGCGTCGAACACGCTTAGCGTGAACATTTTTACCGCCCCGGGGAAGGCTATGGTCGGCGAGCGGCCAAAGCCCTTCGGCGAACCGCTCGGCTTTGACCCGATCACGTCGACGTTAATCTTCGGCCAGCACGACGCGGTACTCGTGGACGCAATGGGGACAGTGGCTGAGGCGGAGGCTCTCGCCGATTGGGTTGCATTGCACAATCGCAACCTGCAGACCATCTATATTACGCACGGCCATTTCGACCACTTCTACGGTCTGAGCGTTCTCCTCGACCGTTTCCCGGGCGCTCGGGCGATAGCAACGCCGAAGACGGTGGCGGCCATGCAGTCTTCGTTTGTTCCTCCGCTGAGCCAATTCGCCCGCCAATTGTTTCCTGGGCAAGTGCCGGCGAAATTGGTCTCCCCTGAGCCCTATGAGGGCGACACCTTCACGCTTGAGGGCCACGAATTGCGCATCATCGAGCAGGGCCGCACCGATTGTCCCGATTCGACGTCTCTACACGTTCCATCGATCGGCCTGATCGTCGCTGGCGATGTTGTGTACAACCAGTGCCGCATGTACGTCGGCGACACCACCCCCGAGAGCCGAAAGAATTGGATCGCGGCGTTAGACCGGTTAGCGGCCCTGAACCCGGAGATCGTTGTCGCCGGGCACAAGAAGCCCGGCGTGCCCGACTCGCCTTCGACGATCCAAGACACCAAGCGTTACCTGCAGGACTTCGATCGTGTGCAGAAAACCGCGGCCTCCGACCAGGAGCTGTTCGATCAGATGACGGACCTATACCCGCATTGGGTAGCCAATCAGTCGTGGTTGATGTTCGGATTCCCGCAGTCATAACCCACATCAACTGCTGATACGAGAAGAGTCTACAATTCCGGGTGGAGGCCTAGCCCATGCGAAATCCGGAGAGATTTCCCGCGGGCCTATTGTGAACAGTTTATCGGAGAAGGAGTCGTCAATGAGCAGCGTACAAATTGGGCAGAAGAGCTATGAGATGCCCCCGCGAGAAGGGATCAGCATCGCGCATTTTCTCACCGTCGCCGACATCAAGCGATCGGCTCGCTACTACGAAAAGGTCTTCGGCGCTCGCATTCTGAGTCTGGGTGACGGTAACGCGCCTGGGTACCTTCAGCTTGCGAATATCTGGATGATTCTGAATGTTGGAGGGGGGCCAACCCCGGATAAGCCGACCGTAACGCTCAGCGTCCCCGACCCGAATCACATCAACAGCTTTATGAATTTCCGCGTTGCGGATATTCAGGCGTGCTATGAATTATGGAAAAGTCGAGGAGCGGAATTCATCACGGAGCCGATCCCCAAGTACGGCGAGACGCGCTGCTACATCCGCGATCCTGACGGATACATTATCGAGGTCGGACAGAGCACCGACCTCGCCTACGGCTGACGTTCGGCCCGGAAAAAGCATTCTCATAGCCCCGGGCGAGTTGTCGCCCACCCGGACATTACACCGGTTTTGGGGATCACTTCCTATAAATGAAGGCAATGCCATGAAGAAGCAAGCACACACCGGGGCAGTCTCTGGAGAGTTTGTCACCGAGACGTTCGAGTACGACGGTGGACGGCAGGTCACGGTATACGTTCCACCGGACCCGCCCGAAGCAATCGTCTTCGCCGGTGACGGTCAGAGAATCTCGAAGTGGGGCCGGTTGCTCGAAAATGCAGACGCACGGTCCACAATGATCGTCGGTATACATGGGCTGGCGGAAGAGATGCTGCGGCTCCATGAGTACTCACCAGGCTTTGAGCCGGAGCGGTTCGCGGCCCACGAGAAGTTCTTCGTCAAGGACGTTCGCCGATGGACGGAGTCCTGGTTTGGCGTGGTGCTACCCGCTGAACGTACCGCAGTGTTCGGCGCTTCTGCGGGTGGAGAGCTGGCCCTCGCTCTTGGGCTTCGGCATCCAGATGTCTACGGTGCGGTCTTCTGCGCCTCGCCTGGCGGCGGTTACAAACCGCCTCGCGTTATGCCGAGCCCGCTTCCGCGCACCTACCTTCTCGCTGGCACAGAGGAGCCGTTCTTCCTCGCGAACGCCAGGAGGTGGGCGGACGCGCTGCGCGAGGCAGGTGCGGATGTCGTCATGAATGAGCGAGCCGGATCGCACGGTGGCGCATTCTGGCGCGAAGAGTTCCCGCTAATGGTGGCGTGGGCATTCCGACGATGATGCATCGTGGTCTGGCATCCCATTCGAGAAGATCGAGACATGTCGGGGAGTACATTTGCGATTGCATATAAGCTTCGTGCATGCTGAAGTGGAAGTCGGGCCGACTTCCGAAGCTGGTAGCGGCGACGACCGCCGGACCCGTCTGCTTCTACATGGATTTCAAGGACGGAAGCTTCATTCACAAGACCTGCATTGGACCGAGCACCCTGAGAGCTTTGCCACCATCGCCGCCCTGGAACCGGGACTTGAGAGTCCGCGTGAGAACCAGGATTTACGAACTCAGTCCCGCAGGGACGGCTGAACTTAGCCCAGGACGATAGTCCTGGGTTCATCAAGAAACATGATTGAGTCCCGCAGGGACGGCTGATAGCTGTCCAGGACTGCGTCGCGGCCCATGTTCAGCCGTACCTGCGGGGCTGAGTTTGGAAATGGAGTTCTCACCAAGACTCTCAAGCCGATTCTCTACTGGAAAGACGATGACCTCGCGTATGCACTTTTGGATGAGCGAACGCCGTTGTGCTTGTTTTGGATTCAGGAGATTCGCCATGAACCTAAGAACTTCCCTGATGCTGCGGGAATTGCAGCGGGTTGAACTTGAAGCAGCAGCCCAACTCCTTGGCCGTGCCATGCGCGACAACCCCATCGAGGTTCGCGCATTCGGCAAACAAGACGGCGAGCGTCGGTGCCGGGCATTGACCCGGTTTTTCGTACCTGTTTTACATGGCCTGCATCGGCGAGGACTGGTCCTTGGCGCCTTCTGCGAGAGTGCGCTCGTTGGGGTGTGCGGAATGGCACGGCCCGGTCTCTGCCAGCCCACCGTGATGGAAAAGCTAGGCGTGGCTCCCTCGGTTCTCTTTGGCAACCCTCTTAGTACGATACCGCGGGTGTTCACGTGGACCGGGGAGTGGGCGCGCCGCGACTTACTCGAGCCGCACTGGCATCTGGGGCCCGTGGCGGTCGAGTCTCGTCTTCAGGGCCAGGGTATCGGCGCAGCCATGATTGACGACTTCTGCGCGCGCATGGACCGACTCCAAACACTTTCCTACCTGGAGACAGATAAATTCGAGAATACCGGCTTCTATCAACGATTTGGTTTCACGGTCATCGCGAAGGCTGAGGTGCTAAAGGTACCAAACTGGTTCATGTCCCGACCGCCAGGAACTGTTGACTCCTTTGTCGCGCGCAATACCAGCTGGTAATCGCCGCTACTCCGGCGAACGCTCCGGACGGGAAACGGTTCCTGATTATCAGCGACAAATCGCAGGAAACATCTTCTCTCAACGTGATTCTGAACTGGCGCCCGGGAGAGCGGAAGTGAGCGAGAGACGGCAAGATGCAGCGGTCGTTATTCCTTTACCGGTAGTACCGGGTGTTTTCTGTTCCTTGACTCGTAGCAAGGAGAGCCAGAAATAATAATTGTTAGGATCATGACAGTTTCTCTCGTGGGTTTACGCCTTAGTAAGTGAGGGCGCTCAGTGAGACGCCTTCCACAAGGAGAAACTACCATGCGCACCTTAACGATGTTGAAAGTTCCCGCGGGCTTGATCGCCGCTGTTCTCGCTGTCGCTTCGTTGGCGCCGGCAGCCCAGGCACAGGACCTGGCTCCAGGATTTGCAGCCAAAATCAACGTGCCCTTTACATTCGAAACCGCGATGGGGCAACATTTCGCTCCTGGCATCTACACCATCAGCATGAACGACGAAAAAACCATGCTGATTCGGGGAGCAAAAACCTCTGGATTAGTGCTGACCCAGCTGGCCGATGACGGCCTGCCGGCTACCAAGGGCCACGCCGTATTCACTCACTACGGCGACAAATACTTTCTGCGCGCTGTCTGGGTCGCCGGAAATAATAGCCTTTTCTGTGGCAGATCGAAGGCTGAACATCAAATGCAAGTTGCCGCCGCCACAACGCCCATAACAGTAGAGCTGGCCCTGCTGCAGACAGGACGCTGAAACAGAAGCTGCCTGGAATCCATCGCTACTGCTTCCGCAATGAGCAGTAGCGATGTTCATGTTTACCCATCGTGCTGGCCCGCAATGGGCTGGAATAGATGGCGCAGGGCCGCCCTAACGGCGGCTCACCGCAACCAACCCCTGCCAACCAGCCTTACTCATCCGAAGCCTCTGCCCACCCTTGAGCACCACCGACCCCTCACTCTGTCCCTCGCGAAAAATCTCACTCACCTGGTCAACATTCACGATGACTGACCGATGAATCCGCACGAACCTCCCAGGGTCCAAAGTCCCCGCCAACTCCTTAATCGTCTCCCGCAACATAAAAGACTTACCGCCCACATGCAGGCACGCATAATAATCCGCCGCCTCGATCCAATCGATCTCCTGCACGTTGACGAAGCAATCCCGGGTCCCGTTATGAACCAGCAACCGCCGGGGAAACTCGCGCCGCGGCTCCAGGCTCTGGAGCACCGCCCGCATCTGCTCCTGCGTCATCAGCGCCGCCTGCGAAGCAATCTTTTCCTTCACCCGAACCAGCGTCGCGCGCAGTCGCTCCGGTTCCACAGGCTTGGTCAAATAATCCAAAGCGTCCACCGCAAAAGCCTGCACGGCATACTCATTGTGCGCGGTGACAAACACCGTTACCGGCATCTGCGCCGGCCCGACCTGGTCAATCACATCAAAGCCATCTTTTCCCGGCATTTGTATATCAAGAAACAGCACATCGAACCGGCTTTCCTTCAATGCCGCAATGACCTCTCGTCCGTTGCGGCATTCGCCGGCCACCTCCACCTCTTCCTCGGCAGACAACAAAAACCGCAGACGCTCCCGCGCCAACGGCTCGTCATCCGCGATAAGAGCTCTCACTCTCATGCTCCCTGTTCGTACGGAATCGTAATAGCGACCTCAAACCCGCCGGTACTCAGTGCATGCGCCCGCATTTTGTAACCGTCCTGGTAAAAATGGTCGAGGCGTTCCCGCGTATTGCTTAGCCCGATGCCATGCCCGCGCTGTTGCGTATAAACCAGCCCCGGCCCTGTATCGCGCACGCGCACGTGCAGCTCATCCCCATCGCGAATCGCCGACGCCTCCACCAACCCTTCGCTCTCGCATTGAGCGATCCCATGCCGGATCGCATTCTCCACAATCGGCTGCAGCAGAAAGCAAGGCACCAATCCATCGACCGCAGTCGGGTCCACATGAATCTCAACGCGCAGCCGATCCGCAAACCGCACCTGCTCGATCGCCAGGTAGTTCCCCACTAACTCCAGCTCCTGCGACAAAGGAACTTTCTCCGGAGTCCTCCTGGCCAAAGTACTCTTCAGGATTAAGTTGAGATGACTCAGCATCTCGACCGCCGCTTTCTGCCTGCCCAGTTCGACCAGTGTCGTAATCGCGTTCAAAGTATTGAAGAGAAAATGCGGCTCCAGTTGCATCTGCAAAGCCTGCAGATGCGCAGCCGATAGTTGCTTCTGCAGCGAGAGCGATTGCAAGGCCTCGCGTTGCGCGCGGATCTGTGACTGCATCACCCCCGTGATCCCAAAAAGGAAGCCATAAAGCAACAGCTCCGTGCCCAGCCGATTGATATTGAGCAAGCTCGTCCACACAGAGAGTGCGGTTCCCGTCCCCCGCCATTCGGCGTCGGTAAATCCCAGACTGCCCAGGAGCAGCAGATGAACCACGCCAAGCGCAAGACCCACGGAAACATGTACCGAGATGGACCGCAGGGAAAGACCAGGAACACCCGGTCTCTTCTTCCCCACCTTCCACAGCACGCTGGCGATCAAAGCCCACCATTCCCAAAGCACGGCCCCATACAACAAGGATGGAAGATGAGTGATCGAATGACACTCGCTGGCAGTCGCAAGCGCGAGAACGGCGGCCAGCGAAAAGATAATTACGTACGCGTTAAAGCTCCTGGTCATCCAGTTCACCGGAAACCGCTGGCATTTATCGTACAACTGCTGCATTGCCGCCGCTTCCGAGAATCAAGACCACGAAAACCACCATCGCAACTCTCATGCTTCCGAGCATCCGCGCTTCCCTGCCCGCCTTCCACACCCCTGCAGGGAGCCATGCGATATTTGCAGGGAGCGCTACCCCGCAAACATTTTTTGGCGACCACCCGCTCCCGTTTGCCCTATAGTGATCTGTGTGAATCGAAGACATTTCGCCGGCCTGGCCGCCGCCACTGTTCTCACCCACTCGCTTAAACCAGCCTCGGCCTTTACCGCAACAACGCTCGCGACCCTCAAGCCCTTCGCCCTCGGCTGGGTCATCAGTCCCTTCGGCGCCCCCGAAGAGCATTTCCGAACCGTGCACGAACTGGGCTTCGCCACCTGCTTCTTATCTCTGGATAAGTACATCGGCAATTTCACCCCGGCCCTGGCCGCGCAATACCGCGATCTGCTGGCGAAGTACCAGCTCACCGCAACCACCGTCGAAGTCGTCGGCCCCGGCCCGCTGGTGTGGAACTTCACCCAGGGTCCTTCCACCATCGGCCTGCTGCCGCCGAAAACCCGAGCCGCCCGCATCGACGCCCTGCGCCAGGTTTCCGATTTCGCTAAACAAGTCGGCATCACCCAGGTACAAACCCACTGCGGATTCATCCCCGAAGACCCCGCCGACCCCGGCTACCCACAAATCGTCGAAGCCATCCGCACCGTCGCCAAGCACTGCCAGGGCAACGGACAGGACTTCCTCATGGAGACCGGTCAGGAGACCCCCATCACCATGCTGCGCGCCATCCGCGATGTAAACATGCCCAACCTGGCCGTCGGCCTCGATACCGCCAACCTCGTTCTCTATGGCAAGGCCAATCCCGTCGACGCGGTGGATATCCTCGGTCCCCACGTACGCAACATCCACGCCAAAGACGGCCTCTGGCCCACCGACCCCGACAAACTCGGCGAAGAAGTTCTCATGGGAAAAGGAGTCGTCGACTTCCGCAAGGTCTTCACCAAACTCCATCACCTTGGCTACAAAGGACCCGTCGCCATTGAGCGCGAAACCTCCGGCGCGCAACAGGTCGCCGACGTCCGCCAGGAGAAGCTCTTCCTCGAACACGTACTCCGCGAAGTGACCGCATGAACCGCCGCGAATTCATCCAAACCGGAACCGCCTGTGGCCTGCTCCTCCTCAAGCCCAGCACCGCCTTCAGCTATCAAGCCAACTCTGCCGTGCGCCTCGGGCTACTCGGCTGCGGCAATCGCGGCACCACCGTCGCCACATCCTTCTCCAACAACACCACCGCCCAGGTGGTAGCCCTCGCCGATATTTTTCCCGACAAGCTGGCCCTGGGACGCGATCACTTCAACCAGCTCAACGCCACGCTCAACCGGCACCCCATCGACGAAAAGCTGCTCTTCCACGGCCCGCAAGCCTTCGAGCAGCTCGCCGCAGCGAAGGACGTCGACCTGATCCAGATCTCCACGCCGCCCTTCTTCCACGTGCACCATCTGGAAACCGTTGTCGCCTCCGGCAAGCACGTCTACTGCGAAAAACCAGTAGGCGTCGACGTGATCCAAGCGAAGCAAGCGCTCGAGATCGCCAAGCGCGTCAAGCCCACGCAAAGCGTCGACGTCGGCTTCCAGTGCCGCAGCGCGCCGCCCATCGCCGCCATCGACGAAAAAATCAAAGCCAATGCGCTGGGCAAAATCGGATCCGTAGCCGGCTACTACAACGCTCCCGCCTCAGAAGAGAAAGTCCACCCCGGCGCCTCACCCGATGAGTACCGCTTGCGCAACTGGCTCTGGTACCGCGCCCTCTCCGGAGACATCCTGGTAGAGCAAAACATCCACATCATCGACCTCTGCAACTGGATGCTCGGCGCCCACCCTCTCAAAGCCACCGCCACAGGAGGCCGCAACATTCTCACCCACGCCGGCGACTGCTGGGATAACTACCAGGTCGACTTCACCTACCCAGGAGAAGTCCACTTCGCCTTCGCCTCCACCCAATTCGGCAACCCAGGCTTCAACGCCGGCCTTAGCCTCTACGGAGCAAATGGATCAGCGACAGTTCCCTATTCCGGAGCAGTCGCTATCACCGGCTCCCAACCCTGGGCCTGGTCGGATGCGCAAACCCCCGCCGCCCCTGCAAAATTCGCCGCCAACGGAGCCTTCTCCGACAACCTCGCCTTCGCCGACCGCGACAAAGAGCGCACCTTCATCGACAGCATCACCACCGGCCCATGCCACAACCAGATAGCCGCCGGAGTGGAAACCGCCCTCAGCTGCATGCTCGGCCGCATGGCCGGCTACCAAAAACGCGAAGTCACCTGGGACGAGCTACTGGCCGACAAAGAAGCCTACAAGCTAGGCATGGACTTGAACCAATTCAAATCATGAAACTGTGACCGTCGGGCGGTTCAGAGCCGCCCTCATCTGATCGCTCACCTGATCGCGCAAACTTTCCGGCGCCAGAACGAGAACGCGCGCACCCAATCCCAAAACAATGAACCGTGCCTCATGGTCGTTCTCAAACGCCACATGAAGCACGGACCACTTGTCCGGAAGCTCCGGAGAACACCGCACCTCCGGAGCGGGAGAAACCTTACACCAGCGTCTGAGCGAAACCGCAGCGTCCGCAGCCACCGCCAGCGTCGTGGGAAACTGCCCCCGTTTCTGCCGCAGCTGCGCCGTAGAACTCTTCCAATGCACCGCCAAATCAAAATTTGCCGGCCGTTCGAACGTCACCGCCAGCGCCACCGCATTCTGCATCCGCGAAAGCCGATACGTTCGCATCCCCGCCGGAGCCCGCGCCACCAGATACCAAACCGCCTGCTTGCAAACAATCCCAAACGGATCCACTGTCCGCACCCCGCTCTCCCCATCCGCCCGCGAATAAAGAAACGTGAGCTTGCAGTCCCGGGCAATCGCATCCTGAACAATTGGTAACAATCCCAGATCGTCGGAAGACAGGTACCACCCCTCAGGGTCAATATGCAGCCGAGCCCGAATCGACGCTGCCTGCGTCTTCATCTTCTCCGGCATCGCCGCCAGCAGCTTGCCAAAGGCCCGCTCCGAAGCCGCCGCCAAACTGGGACTGCCCAGCGCGCTCGGCTGTGACATCAGCAGCGCCTGCAACTCCGCCTCATCCAACCCCGGCACCTTGGTGCGCCACCCCTTAGCCAATTCCCATCCGCCCTGCGCCCCGCGCAGCGCCACGATAGGAACCCCGGCCTCGCTCAGCGCCTCCATATCGCGATGCGCGGTGCGTTGAGACACCTCCAGCCGCTCCGCCAGTTCGCGGGTAGAGAGGCGCCCATGCGCCTGCAGCAGCATCAAGGTGGAAAGCAACCGTCCCGATTTCATACTTTTAAATTAATTCTTTATATATGCCATGCTCTGTCATATATGCCCTATTAACTTAAATCAAGAGGAAGGGAGAACGAAAATGGGGCTGAGAGAATTTTTCCTGTGGCAGTTGGAGCACGAGGTCGGCACCTCGCGCAAAGTCATCGAGCGCGTCCCCGAAGGGCAAAACACCTGGAAGCCGCACGCCCGCTCCATGGAGCTGGGCTACTTAGCCGCCCTGGTAGCCTCCATGCCGGGCTGGATAGAGTTCATGGTCAACCGCAAGGAGCTCGATCTCTCCGATCCAGCCAACGAGGTGATGCGCACCAAGGCGGTGAAGACCCGAGCCGAGTTATGCCACATGCTCGCCGAGGGACTCGCCAAATCCCGCAAAGCCCTGGAAGACACCACCGAGGAGAACCTGACCAAGATGTGGCGTTTCCGCATGAACGGAAAGGTGATTAGCGAGGGTCCCCGTTACGCCATGATCGCCGACGGAGCCATCACTCACCTGGCGCATCACCGAGGCCAGCTAACCGTCTATCTCCGTCTGCTCGAAACCAAGGTGCCGGCCATCTACGGACCCTCCGCCGACGAAGCCTACTAACCTCTATCCTGTCGGTAAACAACGGGACAGGTGCTCCAGCCTGTCCCGGCGTGCCGTGGAGTCTTGCTTCTGAGACCTGGGATCCTCCCAGGAGAGGCCGATCAGTTCCCATGTCATAGCCCACGTGAGAACAGATCCTACTTTCCCTCTGGAACTATCCACCTCAACAAACCCCTGCCCAAACCTCCTATCCAATCGGTATATTGTGTGCGTCCGGGAACGTTAACGAAATCCCGCACGAAAGCGCCGGGGGAGAAACAAACCATGGGCAAACCCACACATCTACGTTGGACACTTATCCCGCTCACCGTAGCCCTAGCCGTAGTCGCCCTGCACAAGACCCGCCCGGTGCACGCGGACCAAGCCCCACCCCCGACCCTAAAAACCCTAAAGCTAGGCGACGCCAAACCCGGCACCCTCTACGCCATGACCGTGGCCATCAAAGACCCGTCGAAACTCCAGGGAGCCGACGCCGTCTTAGCCACAGTAAAAGACGCCCAGGGCGTCATCGACTCCAAATGGCTGCACACCGCCGACCTCGACTTCTACCTGACCCTCCGTCCCAGAGCCGCAGGACCCGTCACCGTCACCCTCTCCTCCTCCGCCACCGCCACCCCCGAAACGACCGCCACCTTAAAGAAGATTCTCCAATCCCCAACCCTCCCCACAGAAACCCCGGGAGTCATCGCCGCCGCTCCCAACGGAACCTGGCAAACCGCTCAGCCCTTCGAATTCGGACAAACCATCTACGGCGCCGACGACGAGCGCCCCTACGCCCCTTCCCGCAGCGAAGACGGCTACGCCGCCATGCTCAAAGGCTTCCAATGGTTCAAGTTCACCTTTAAGGAACCGAAGCCCCGCCTGGTCTACTTCACCCTCAACGTCACCGACCGCGATGTCCCGTTAGACGTCGACATATTCCAGCCCGGCAAAGACGACGTAGTCCCCTACAGCAAAGGAGAATTCGTCTACCAGGTAGAAGCCACCCAGAACTACCCCGGCCTCTACAAATTTCGAACCAGAATCCTGGAGCCCAACCAGACCTATTACATTCGGATCGCCGGAAACCACCCCGCCTACCAACTCCACACCTCCAACTTCCCTGTCCCCCCATACGCTGACCCGCACCAGGCCGTCCGCGCCGGCATGGACTTCCTGGTCAACATGGGAGACTCCTGGCTCTCCAACACCCCGCGCCGGGGAGCCGTCGCCCTCCGCACCACCATGCAGCATTCCGAAACCCAGCTCTGCATCGCCTGTCACCCCGCCCAATTCACCGTGCGCGGCTATATGACCGCGGTGCACAACGGATACGCCCCCACCCAACGCCCGCAGCTCGAATTCCTGGCCGACCGCCTCTACAACAACGCCCGTCCTTTATATGGAGAACCCAACACCAACTGGGTCCGGGTCATCTACACCGCGCGCACCGTATCGAGCCGTATCCCGCTCCTCGTCGACCAGTACGAGCAAGACATAACCCACGACAAGCCAAGACCACACTTTTCTATCCCTTACGCCAACTACCTGAAGATCCACTATAAGAACCTGAAAGAAATGCCTGGGGACGAAGCCGACGGCTGCGAGCCCGACGTAAGCCCCTTCGAGATTGCCACCCAAAGCTGGCAAACCTTCGACATGCTCTACAAGCAAACCAAAGACGAGCAGTGGATCAAAGAACGTGACCACGTAGAAACCCTGGCCCTGGGCTACGAACCGAAAAACATGATCGACCTGAACTGGAAGATCATGCTGCTGACGACCATAGACAAAACCAAATACCAAACCCAACTCGACCAACTCATCGCCCAGCTCTACGGATACGAAACCCCCCAAGGAGGCTGGCCCTACCCCTTCGACAAAAAAGCCAAAACCGCCGACTTCATCTCCTACAACGCTGTCTTAGCCGTAGCCATGGCCGGCCGCCGCCCGGAAACCGACGAGCACTTAGCCGTAGCCGTAAAAGCGATGATGGCCGCGCAACGCCAGGAAGGCAGTTGGGAAGGAGACCCCGTCTACCAGGGCTTCAACACTCCCTTCCGCGCCACCCAATTTGCCGTGATGGCTCTCTCCACCCTCTACCCGGGACCCACCGAAGCCAAGGACTGGGATGCCGCCTACCCCGCCCCGCCCACCAAGCTGGCAAAAAATAACCTGCCACTGCTGCTGTCACAATTAGACCAATACTGGGATCTGGCCCCCGAGTCCGTCCTGAAGCAAATCCGCGAAGTCCTGGTGAAAAGCGATCAGCCACTGGCGCGAGAAGCCGCCGCCCGCGCCATAGGACACATGGCCGACCCCGGCTCGCTCCCCGCCCTGATGCAAGCCCTGGGTGACCAGACCAAAATGGTGCAATCCAGCGCCGCTTATGCCGTCCGCATGATCCTCTCCCGACGGCAGGACGCCGCGCCCGCTGGACGCAAACTCCTCATCGCCGCCTTATCCTCGTCCAACGCGCGTGAACGGTGGGGCGCCGCCCGCGTCTTCAACCAGCACTTCCGCGACCTGACCGGAGATCCGGCTCTGCTAGCCGCGCTCGAAAAAGACATCAACGACCCCGTGCCCTTTGTCCGCTTTGAAGCCGCGAGCGGCTTATGGCGCTGGTACTACTGGCAAATCGACCAGCCGGACATGCGCCGCACCACGCTCGAAACCCTGGCCACCCGCATGAACGTAGAGACCGACGCCATGGTCCGCCGCGGGCTCGAGGAGAGCATCTACGACCTGCTCGACGAAAACACCGGCTACCTCACCGCCTGGGTTCGGGCCAGCGCGGAAGACGAGGACAAGAAACGTATCGGTGACGGCTACGAATCCGTAGTCCACGATCAGTCGCAGGTCCTGGCCAAAGTTCTGCGTGAGGGGACGCCCTTAGGCCGCGAAGGCATCCTCAACGCCCTATGGGACTTCCACATCCGCCACTACGCCCTGCCCCCGCTCAAAGAAAACACGGTATCGATTGGGCTCCCCGCAGTCCTGACGAAATATGTAAGTGGAGTTCCCGACCTCCATCGTCCTGGCTACGAGTACCCGCCTTATCGTGAAGCCGTCGACTTCAAGTACGACGTCCACAACGGCTTCTTCCAAACGAGAATCGGCAACGACAGCGACCTCATTCACTTCTTCAAGTCCAGCGGCCCAGAGCTGGAGGAAGCCCTCCTGGCCTGCTTGAAGGATGCGAATGACACGATGAAGATCGAAGTCCTGAAAGCCGGCAGCACCTTAAGCGGAGCCGCGGACGAGCGCTTTACCCTAGCCGCGCTGACCCTGTCGCAGGACCCCAACCCCGAAGTCCGCCAAACCGTCCGCTACGTCTACGAAGACGGCCAAAGAGGAGCCCTGAATCTGGATCCGCCGCCGGCTGCATCCGCAAACCAACCAGCCGCGCAGCTAACCAAACCCAACACTGACCGGCTTTCCGAACCAGCAACACAATCTTGGGTGCCCCACATCTCGCTCGTTTCTCGCGAGATGTGGGATGCCACGGCACTCGAAGCGCAACTCCATCGGTTGTCATCCCACCTGTACGGGTCTGCGACGGAACCTACCGGAGAGACACCCGCCTTTTACTCCACCGCGGCACCCTCCTTGTTGTCATCCCCCTGCCCAGCGAGCGAAGCCGAGGGACCTGCGGTTTCGCTTGATCAGCAGCAACACTGAAGGATCACCGCGACAAACTTCATCGGCATCAACACCTGCGGTACCCACCACCCCGCCCCCAGACCCACAACTCATCACCAAAATCGTAGAAATCCTCAACCACGGAAACCCCGACAGCCAAGCCGTAGTCCTGCCCATGTTAGCCGCGCTCCCCAGCGACTCCCCCTGGACGACCCAACCCGAAGTCCTAACTGCCCTACGAACCCTGTTAGAGCAACAACCCCGTCCCGCCAACTACGCAGCGGTACTAAACGCCGCCTCCTCCTTCAAAACCCTGATGCGGGACACCACCTTACAACAGCAAGTCCTCTCAGGCCTGAACGACCCCAACCCGGAAGTCCAGCGAGCCGCGATAAGAGTCTCGCTCGAGCACTTCCTCCTCGACCCGCAAACCGAGCCTTTGGTCAACACCTCCTTCGCCCATCTGGACCCCTCCGCCACCAGCATCCTCTTGGAAGAAGTAGGAGACCCAAAATTCATGAACCGTCACGCGGGAGTCTCGGGAGGAGCCATCTCGCAGGATCAGGCCTACTTCCTGAACAAGAGCCTGGTACCCATCAAGCGCCCCGCGGACCTGCTCGACAACCCCCTGGTCCTGACCACGGTACTGAACAGCCTGCACAACCCCGACAACAACGTGCGAGCCGCCGGTCTGGACACGCTAAGAAAGGTGAAAGGCGTAGAGCAGCGGCCGGAGTTCCGCGCCGCCATGGAGCAGCTGCAGAACGACAACAATCCAAGACTGAAGCTGATCGCCACCAGCGTCCTCGAAGGCAAGAAGCTCAGCGAAGCCTTGAAGGACGTGCAGCCCGGCTCCGTGCTCGACTTCAATTACTTTGTGGCCAAGATCGAGCCGATACTGGCGACGCAAGGAGCGGACGGCAAAGCCTGCGTCTTCTGCCACGCCAGCCATGTCATCTTCAAGCTGCGCCCACCTAACGATCAAGGCGTATTCTCCGACCAGGACAGCGAAGACAACTATAAGTACGCCATGCACGTGGTGGATATCAACGACCCAACCAAGAGCCTGATGCTGATCAAGCCAACCAGGCCTACGGATAGCGTGGGCAATGTGGGCGATTATCTAGCTACGCACAACGGCGGGCAGCGGTGGCATGGGAATGAAGAAAGCTGGCAATATCACACGATCTTGGAATGGATTCGCGGTGGGCGATTGGAGACGGCGGCTAAGTAGTGGGTCCGCCATTAGGGTTATAACCCCGAGCGTACGGCAGGACTCCCGAGAGGCGAGGCGGTCCGCCCCAAAAAAGGGGGAAGGCTGCTCCGAAGCCGGGCGAGGCCGGTGGCTTGGTGCGAGTTCTTATGGCGAAATGTCAAAATGTGCGCACTATGCGCACTGAGTTTCCTGGTATTTAGGTTTCTGCGGGGAAAGTGTGCGCCTTAAGCGCCCTATGCGCCATAATTCCCCCGTTTCCGGTTGAAAGGGATGGGACGACTGCTTTTTCAGGTAGTCCATGGCATGTTCCCGCACGACCGGTCTGTGTCCGGTCATGTTGTGGTGCCAAGTTGTCAAAGACCGGCTCATCGTAAGACGGCGCCTGGGCGCACTTTTGCTGATTGCCCATCGTCCCAATCGCTCTGCGGCCTCGCCGGTGATGGCATTGATTTGATGCAGCCGTAAGCGCGAAAGTGTCTCCGAGACTCGTGATTTCGCTAGGGTAAGAAGCCAACGCTCCGCCAGAGCGGTGCGGGATCGTAGGCGGCGATGGTTCGCCAAATGGCGCGCGAGTTGTAATTTTGTTTTCGGGAAGGATTGTGGACATGGAAGGATGGGAGGTTTCTGTAATCGTAGACCCACCGCAGTAAACTGCAAGTGAGGAGGGGCAGGTCAATGGATCCGCGGTGGGCGATTGGAGACGGCGGCCATGGCGAAATAGAGGGCGGCCCTCAAGCTTAGCCGGGAGCGTGCCTCATTGCCGGACCTCAACTCATATAAAGAACCTGCCGGGCAAGCCGGTCCAGCAAGCCTTCCGTCTCTTCTAAAACTCCGGTATGTACCGGAGACGGTTGCAGAATCGTGCTTCGTGGAGCAATCAACCACTGAAACCGTTCACTCTGGGAGAGCGGGCGATCGGGCCCCCCGAAGGATCCCCGGCGCAAATCAGCGGAACCGCCTCCAGATGTTGCCGGACAAGCTCCACATCCGCCGCAGGCCAAAGCGCGCGCAGCCGGGCCTCGTCGAGGTGGATGCGCGCATCCAGATAGCGCCGTTCGCGGCAGAAGACGACCACGCCGGCATTGATAAACTCCTGCCGCTCGACCCGCGGCACGACGCGGAGAATGGCGTAATCAAACGACGCGGTTTCTGGCACGGGCGGCCTCCTCTTCAAAGATCGTAGACGAGGCGAGGCGGCGGGTCAGGTGGTCCAGGTACGCGGCTCGTTTCTCTGCCGGGGGAATGCCGTCACGGTCGCCGCTCAGCCAATCGTCGGGAACCTGCTCGAGGATGCTCGCAAAGACATCGCGGCTCAGCCGCTCATGGGCTACAGCGGAAGCGCGGCCGAGGTCGTCCGCCCAGGGAAGAAGGATATGCTGCGCCACTTCGGCGAAGGGCGAGGTGGCTTTCGCGGCGATGCTGGGCCAATCATGATGGAAAAACAGCGCCGCGCCGTGGTCGATAAAGTAGAGCTGCCGGTGCCAAACGAGCAGGTTTGCGTTGCGCGGCGTGCGATCCACATTCTGGACGAAAGCATCGAACCAGACGCCGAGGGAGGCAATTTCCGAGGAAGCAGTATCTTTCGCTGCAGGGTCGAACGTAGTCGAGCCTGGAAGGTAATCCAGCCCAATATTGATGCCGTGAGACGCCTTGAGAAGGCTACGGATTTCGTAGTCGGGCTCATTGCGGCCTAGGGCCGCATCGATCTGGAGGAACACGAGTTCGGGTATGCGCAGGCCCAACGCCCGTCCGATTTCGCCGGCGACGAGTTCCGCGACAAGGGCAAGGGGTCCCTGGCCGGCGCCCCGAAATTTCACGACGTAAAGCCCGAGGTCGTCGGCCTCGGCGATCGCGGGGAGAGAGCCTCCCTCGCGGAGGGCGAGGACATAGCGGGTTGCGTTGACGGTCCTGAGCACTATCTATTTAGTCTAGCCGGTGCCGAAAGGTGCCCCCCCTCCGCCGTCGGAGCAACCTATCCCGGCAACAGAAGAGCGGGTGGGCGGCACGCGAAGGGGAACCTTATCGGTGGTCGTCGCACCTGTACGGGCCTGCGATGGGACGTTTTGGACAGACACCCGCTTTTTACTCAACCGCGGCACCCTCCTCGACCCGCAAACCGAGCCCTTGGTCAACACCTCCTTCGCCCATCTGGACCCCTCCGCCACCAGCATCCTCTTGGAAGAAGTAGGAGACCCAAAATTCATGAACCGTCACGCGGGAGTCACGGGAGGAGCCATCTCGCAGGATCAGGCCTAATTCCTGAACAAGAGCCTGGTACCCATCAACCCCGCCGGCGTGCCGTGGGGCGCCCCGCGGACCTGCTCGACAACCCCCTGGTCCTGACCACGGTACTGAACAGCCTGCACAACCCAGACAACAACGTGCGAGCGGCGGGTCTGGACACGCTAAGAAAGGTGAAAGGGGTAGAGCAGCGGCCGGAGTTCCGCGCCGCCATGGAGCAGCTGCAGAACGACAACAATCCAAGACTGAAGCTGATCGCCGCCAGCGTCTTGCAAGGCAAGAAGCTCAGCGAACCTGTCCCGGCGTGCCGTGGAGCCTTGAAGGACGTGCAGCCCGGCTCAGTGCTCGACTTTAATTACTTTGTGACGAAGATCGAGTCCATTCTGGCGACCCAAGGCGCGGACGGCAAAGCCTGCGTCTTCTGCCGTGCCAGCCATGTCATCTTCAAGCTGCACCCACCGAATGATCAAGGCGTCTTCTCCGACCAGGACCGCGAAGACAACTATAAGTACGCCATGCACGTGGTGGACATCAACGACCCAACCAAGAGCCTGATGCTGAT
>CAVWDK010000013.1:0-209998 GCA_963753715.1 uncultured Acidobacteriaceae bacterium
GTGGCGGCTAGATCATGGCTTCCTCGTTTTAAGCGGACACAAGGCCAGGGCTTGATGCCGGGCAATCGTTGCTGTGAATTGTTTTGCCTTGAGGTTGAGATCCCTACGTTCGATTCTCTGTCGCGCGGTGATCGTTCTTTTTGCGAATTTCTGATTCAGCTTAACTCGGCGCGCATTCTGCTTTGGAGTCATGGCGATATTTACCTTCCCAATTAAAGAAGCGTAAAAACCCCACGATTTGTAATTTGCTGGGCTTCTTCACTGCTCGAAGCCCGTCACACATTCAGCGCCGCTTGATCTGAACAACCGTTTGTCTTATCCGCAGCGACGAGTAGAGGCTAGCTAAAGCAGCTCGCGGTCTCCATGCGTTTAGGACAGCTTCGTGAGTTTCCGTGGACAGACAGAACTGGCAGTTTCGCGATTTGGGCGCATCCGAAAGTGGCAGTCCCGCCTCTCCACGGGCCTCTTCAAGTTCTCGCTGGTCGACCGGTAAAAGCATTTGTTGCTTCGGAAAGCATATTCTCTTCGCGCCGCAAGTCGTGCTGCGGAACTCACTGAAATCAACACAGAAAATTCATGCCGCCGTTGCCACCATCGGGTTACGGGCGATACGACGGAATCGCGAGCCAAGATGGCGAAGGAGCGGCGCGGACTTTACGAAAGTATTGGCCCAGCGAACCCGTAACGGGTATCGCTCAACATCCCGAGGCAGTTGGAAACGCGGGGACGCGAAAGCAGCAGACGTAAATGGCCCTTGACGGAAGCGCGTCCGTTAGTATTCGTAGCAGCAACGATTCCATTAGGGTCGCTTCCGTCTGTCACCGGGTTTATATCCTGACGGAGAGAAACAGTTGGCCGAGGGACCAGAAGTAAGTGATGCCCGCAGGGCATTCGCTGTCCTGCCACCGCAGGACATGAGGCTTGGTAACCACATTGTTCGGACAATTTCCTTCGTGACCCCAGCCAACGGGTCGCAGAATGTTCCAGATCGTGAGGAGGACGGAATATTGGCGACGGTGGTCTTTCAGCGCGTATTCGTCAGCCACTCTGATCGCTTCGTTATCTTCGATCCAAGGTAATCCGAGGGCGATTCGTGGTCAGAGGGTACAGGCACTTTGCTGAAGAAAGTGTAAAGCGGTCGCTGATTTTTCCGAAGTACCAGTCTCGTCGCGGTTAAGGACGACCATCGCGGGACGGGTATATGCTGCACCGAATTTACCCGGTTTCCCGCCGTCTGTCCCGGTTTCCCGGATATAAGGGTGCATGGGCGTGCTCGTGCGCGAGTGCAACGCGGAAAGCCGAGCTATGCGATGGCGGCAAGGGCGCCCTTTCTTGAGCAGTTGAAAACCGGTCAGAACGGTCCAGATAGGTAGCGTGGCGACACCCACAAATGACGAATAAAAGAGAAGTTGATGGATGAAGGTATTCGCAACGGAGTTCACCTCCTTGATACTCTCCTGGGGCACCGCGGGTATCGCCGAGGCACGGCCGGATAGATAAAACAGAGTCCAACGAAGGTCGTCCCAACAAGTGCGAGACCCGACCCCTACGATCATTCCAAGCCCCCTTAGCCACCCTGGGAGTGATCCGGACAAGCGCCAATTAGCAACGATGAGCCATATCCCAAATATCCCTTGCGGAAGCAGCATAAAAGCCGTTTGACACAATCTTGATGCCGCCGACTCCGAGCAGTACAAGGAGAACGACAAAGATAATCGGCTCCCACGCCCGTAGCGAATGTGGCCTTGGTAAGACCTGGTGGACTTTGACGTGAAAGCGTTCGGAGCCCAAATGCAACCGAGATTAGTAAGAGAAATTGGAGAGCAACTCCGATGTCGTGAGCATCAAACAGCATATAAATCCGAGCGGGTGGAATCCACGACACACGTGTCAATACGGCGTCCCATAAGCAGGCCGAAGGCCGCGATACCGATAACTCCGCTGGTGATTGCGGCCCTTCCTGCATTTCGATAGGAGGGGTCGAGTGCAACTAAGGCGTGTTGATCCATGGCCGTCAGTCATACGCTTTTCGGCGGGGGCTGTAATTGTTTTTATTTCTTTGCCAACAGATCGGCACTCAGCGACAACCGCGAAAACGCTGATCATCATGGATCGGTCTGGGCCCCTTGGCGGTTCAGCTTATACTGGCGGTGCATTCTAACGGAGAGACTTGCTTGACGTGGATCTTGGGCATTTTCTTTTCGCCGACCCTCTCTGCCGCCTCAATCGCCGGCCTGAAATATTTTGTTTTTAGCTCCGAGATGAGCGCATCGTTCCCCTAGCGGGGGCGGTTGCCTTGTGTGAGGGCACGGCGGCGCGATCGCGGCCAAATCCGATTCCGCTGCTTCGACGCAGCTGAGATAATCGCGCCAAGCCGCTACCGCGGGGCGGTTTAAGCTTGACCGCATAGGTTGTTAGTCTAAGGCTTGATGGCACATGAGGCCTTGGGCCGCCCTTCCCAACGGGCACCACCGCGCCTGACCAGGGTGAGGGAACCAGGTTGGAAGAGCAGCCTTGTCCTTACAGGATCTGATCTGCGTAGTGCAGTTACGCCGTCGACAGAATGTACTCTGTCCAGAGGGCAGGAATAAAACCGCCCTTGCCAGAGATGCTGCGCTGGTCTGCACCGTGGATCGCGTTTCAATACGCAGCGTATCTGCCATGAGCATTCCTGTTCGCTTCCACAAGTCCATCTGGAAGCGTCGGAACGGCGATCAGGTGGACGTGATTTGACATCAGGCAATAGCCCAGCAAGGACACATTGTAGGCTTCGATGTTCTCTCGTAGCGGCTTAAGATAGACTGCTCGATCTTCGTCGCGGTTCAAAATATATTGTCGCGTATTGGCCCGCTGGGTGAGGTGGTGGGGCACATTGGCAGCAACGACTCGACCGCCTTGTCATGCACGCGACGATAACAGAATCCGGTCCATTTGACCGTGATCAGGCCGCAGACTCCATTTAGCCGGGTTGGCAGCATTAAGCTCGCTTAAGGTTCATCGCTCGCCAGCCCCCTAAAGAACGGTGCGGGTCATGTCCGTCTGTCACCGATCTTTCCGATCTTTGCGTCGAATTACCGGTTCAACAGGCGGCGCAGTCCTATCACGCCCAGAACCAACGCATGGGAAACTGCTATTCAGACCACGGGGCGAGCAAGACGAGTGGGTATGGGATGGGGGTGCAGCTTGAATGAAAAGACCACCCATGTGATTCTGGTCCTGCCATTTTCCAGGTTGACCTTTTGCCATGGGAACTTCTCTCTACTCCCCACGTATAGATGTATGTGCGCAAATTTTGCAGGTCGCGGGGAAATGTTGCGATGTATATAGCCAGAAGACCAATTGAGGTCGTCTGCTTCATAATGCTGGCGGCTGCGATACTCTCTGCGGGAGCGGCTGTCGCTGAACCGCAATGCACGTCGACCATCGTTGGGAACCTGCACGTCGAGCACTTCCAGAGCAAGATATTCAACCGGACGATGACGGTGCGCATCTGGCTGCCCGCCGGGTACAACGACACAACGGAGGCCGCCAGGAAATATCCCACGTTGTACATGCTCGATGGTCAGAATGCTTTTGACCAGTGCACTACGTTCAAAGGTGAGCAGGAACTGCAGATCGACGAAACGGTGACACGTCTGATCGCGGAACACAAGCTGGCGCCCATGATCGTGGTGGGTGTTGACAGCGCGCATGGCGAAGGCCGCGATTACGAGTATGAGGTATGGAAGGACCCGCTCACCGATGGAAGCCAAAAAGAGCCGGATGGAAAGGAACTTCCGTCGTTCTTTGGGACCGAGCTTATGCCCTATGTTTCCTCACGCTACAGGGTCACCGATGATGCTGCCCATGTCGGCATTGGTGGAACTTCAGTAGGAGCTTTCGCGGCCCTGTATGTCGCTCTCAACCGTCCTGACCTGTTCGGATTGGCGTTGGTCGAAAGCCCTGACCTTTGGCTTGGTAATGGACAACTGCTGCGCGATACGACACTGCTCCTGCGGGCGCCAGACCGGGTGGCGATAGGCGTGGGCGCGAGCGAATATAACTTCCCGCAAAGTAAGGCATACTTCGCGCCACTTCGCCTGACCGAGCGGGAGGCGGAAGCCGCCACTGTGAGAATGAACCAGATATTGGCGTCGAACCTGAACAACGCGTTCATCAAACACCCGCAGGTGCAATTAGTTATCGAACCGGGCGCCAACCACAGCGCGGTGTTCTGGTCTCGCCGTATCCCTGCTGCGATTCTTTTTTTGTATGGAAACTCGAATACGTCACACTAAAGTCTCGCAATTCAAGCAATTCTTCAAGGGACGAGTGGTGACAGACTGCCATGGACCATCATGGATCGGTCTGGGCCCCTTGGCGGTTCAGCTTATACTGGCGGTGCATCGAACAAGAGACTTACTTGACGTGGATCTTGGGTGCTTTCTTTTCGTCGACCCTTACTCTGCGGCCTCAATCGCCGGCCAGTAGTCTGTTCGAGCTCCGAGATGAATGCAGCGTCCCCTAGCGGGCGACCGGTGTGAGTGCAGCGGCGGATGGCGGCCAAGTCCGATTCGGCTTCTGATGCGGCTAGATAATCGCGCCAAGCCGTAACCGTCCAGCGATTTCGCCAAAGGCTGTCAGCCAGCCACGGGACGGCTTGTGTCTTCCCACAATGCACCACTGCGCTGGACCAAGGCCAGCACTCCGGTTCGGAGACAAGCCCAACCCTGACAGGATTCAGTTCCGTGTAGCGCAACGCCGCCCACAGATGTACTTCGTCTAGAGGACAGGAATAGAACCGCCCTTGCCAGGCGTGCCCACTTGCACCGTGAATTGCGTTCCAATATGCAGCGTACCTGCCGTGAGCATTCCTGCATGCCAGCGCAAGTCCATCGGGCAGCGCCGGAATGGCGATTAGGTGGACGTGATTTGACATCAGGCAATAGCCCAGCAAGGACACGTTGTAGGCTTCGATGTTCTCTCGTAGCAGCTTAAGGTAGACAGCTCGATCTTCGTCGCGGTTCAAAATATATTGTCGCGCATTGCCCCGCTGGGTGAGGTGGTGGGGCACATTGACAGCAACGACTCGACGCAGCCTTGTCATGCACGCGACGATAACAGAATCCGGTCCATTTGACCGTGACCATGCCGCAGACTCTATTTAGCCGCGTTGACAGCATTAAGCTCGCTTAAGGTTTCACCGCTCACCAGCCCCTAGAGAACGGTGGCGGGTCATGTCCGTCTGTCACCGATCTAGATCGGCGATGCGCTCCAGGACGCCTCTCTCTTTTGAAGTTCTCCTTCTAAAGCATCCTCTTCCTTGGCTTTCCTCCGCGCATCGTTGCCGGCCTGCAGGATTCTCCTTACGTCATCCCTCGCTAGCGCTCTGATCGCATATTGCTGATTGCCACCGACCTGAATGGCCAGTGGGCTAAAGTCATCCTGCCAGTCCACGGAGCATTGTTGTGGCCACGCCAAACCAGTACGCGGGGAGTACCGATAGTCGCCCAAGATTGTGCCCTTACCGACGATCAGGGGCCCTTCTTTAGCGTAAATCGTATCGCCTTTCCGCATCTTGTAAACAAACTGACGCAGGCTAACTTCTGCGCCGGAGCGAGCCGAGCCTCCCGCCACAACTGCTCTGCGTCCTCAAGAGGATACTTTCTTAAGTTGACTTTGTGAACCGCGTTATAGGTAATTGCGGCAATCCTAGCATCGCGGTAATTCCCCCACTCCGAAGGGCCACCTACTCCATGCCTGAGAGCCATTCGCTAAAAATTCATCGCTAAACCTTACTCCCACGTAAGTTTCTTGAACAGCGGCCGGCGAGCTGGAAGATGAGGGACGGACGAAATAAATCCCCAATCGGCGGCTTCAGAATTTCGGTGGTTATGTCGGCCGCGGTATTCCCAGCATTAAGCTCGCTTAAGGTTAGGCCTAACCAGTTTGCAGATGGGGTCATGTCCGGAGTGTGTCGGAGATAGATAGCCAATCTGCGAAAAACCTGTATGGTCGCGCGCAGGGATTTCGTATGATTCACTTATGAATAAGCGGTTTCGAGTTTGTAGCCTTGATCAAGAGTTTTTGTTGCCTCCTTCGCTACAAGACTGGTTACCGGAAGACCACTTGGCGCGGTTCATTGCGGATGTAGTCAATGAACTTGATATGTCAGCCATCTATGCTGAGTACGAGCGGAAGGACGGGCGCGGGCTGTCGGCTTATCATCCGCTGATGATGACTCGGTTATTGCTATATGGATACTGCATTGGAATCACCAGCTCCAGGAAAATCGAGAAGGCGACCTACGATAACTTAGCATTCCGCTATCTCTCGGCCGACCAGCATCCCGACCATGATACCTTGGCCGCGTTTCGTCAGGAGCATCTGGAGGCACTGGCTGGCTTGTTCGTACAGGCCTTGAGATTATGTCAGAAAGCCGGTTTGGTGAAGTTGGGCAACGTAGCCATCGACGGCAGCAAGATAAAGGCCAACGCCAGCACCCACCGATCAGTGGACTACCAAAAGATAAGCGAACGCGAGCAACATTGGCGATCCGAAGTGGAACGATTACTGAGCCAAGCGCAGCAAACAGATCAAGAAGAAGACCAACGTTTTGGCGCCGGCCAATCAGCCGATCCAATGCCCGACGACTTAGCGAATGCGCAAAAGCGCCTGCAGCGGCTCCAGCAGGCTAAGACGGAACTAGAACAGGAAGCAAAAGAGCAGCTGCAAGCCGTTGGCGCCCTTCCCCTGCGTAAACGCGGTCGCCCCAGCAAAGAGGAGCAAACCAGCCAACCGCCAAGGGATCGGAAGCAGCGCGAGAAGGAAAAAAAGCAGCGCCAACGAGCTAGAAAAAATGCCGCTGCACCGGGCCGTCAGTATAACTTCGTCGATCCCGACTCGCGGGTGATGAGAGACAACGGGCAGAAATGCTTTGTGCAGGCTTACAATGTCCAGATCGCAGTGGACGCACACGCTCAAGTCATCGTGGCCGCCGAGTTAACCCAACAAACCATCGATCGGCAGCAACTGTTGCCGCTTGTAAAAAGTGTATGCAGCACCAGCCAGGCCATTCCAGCGACCATCACGGCGGATGCGGGCTATTGGGACACGGCCAGCCTTCTGGATCCGTCGTTGAAGGGAATGGAAATCCTGGTTTCGCCTGACTCCAATCCGCAACCACCTGGAGCGCCGCTGCCTCCCAGTGCACCTCGCAACGAAGAAGCCATCCGCATGAGAGAGGTCCTGGCCAGCCAAGAGGGAAAGGCTCGCTACGCCCTTCGAAAATCCACGGTCGAACCAGTCTTTGGACAGATCAAAGAAGCTCGCGGCATCCGTAGATTTCGCCTACGAGGCCTGACCAAGGTGACCTCGGAATGGAAACTCATTTGCGCCACCCACAATCTCTTAAAACTATTCCGCTTCCGTGCTGCCATCGCCTGTGCATGAGCGATTCGCGACAATGTTCTGCCTCTGCAAGCCTCTTGCCGTTCCGTCTCCTCTTGGTAAGAGGTAAGAACAAGACCCCTGGCTGCGGTTCCAAGACAATACGCGGCACCGCGGTACTCATCTCTCCTACTTTTAGGCCGATGTCAGGACTTCTCTCCGACACACTCTCCGTCTGTCACCGATCACGTGTCTGTCACCGATCTAGTCGTGGGTGCTTTCTTTTCGTCGACCCTTACTCTGCGGCCTCAATCGCCGGCCAGTAGTCTGTTCGAGCTCCGAGATGAACGCAGCGTCCCCTAGCGGGCGACCGGTGTGAGTGCAGCGGCGGATGGCGGCCAAGTCCGATTCGGCTTCTGATGCGGCTAGATAATCGCGCCAAGCCGTAACCGTCCAGCGATTTCGCCAAAGGCTGTCAGCCAGCCACGGGACGGCTTGTGTCTTCCCACAATGCACCACTGCGCTGGACCAAGGCCAGCACTCCGGTTCGGAGACAAGCCCAACCCTGACAGGATTCAGTTCCGTGTAGCGCAATGCCGCCCACAGATGTACTTCGTCTAGAGGACAGGAATAGAACCGCCCTTGCCAAGCGTGCCCACTTGCACCGTGAATTGCGTTCCAATATGCAGCGTACCTGCCATGAGCATTCCTGCATGCCAGCGCAAGTCCATCTGGCAGCGCCGGAATGGCGATTAGGTGGACGTGATTTGACATCAGGCAATAGCCCAGCAAGGACACGTTGTAGGCTTCGATATTCTCTCGTAGCAGCTTAAGGTAGACAGCTCGATCTTCGTCGCGGTTCAAAATATATTGTCGCGCATTGCCCCGCTGGGTGAGGTGGTGGGGCACATTGACAGCAACGACTCGACGCAGCCTTGTCATGCACGCGACGATAACAGAATCCGGTCCATTTGACCGTGACCATGCCGCAGACTCTATTTAGCCGCGTTGGCAGCATTAAGCTCGCTTAAGGTTTCACCGCTCACCAGCCCCCTGGAGAACGGTGGCGGGTCATGTCCGTCTGTCACCGATCTATCCGTCACCGATCTATCCCTGTCACCGATCTATCCGCAATGCTCCGTCCCCCGCAAATACCTAGCGCGGACTAGCAGAGAGGCAGGATTTAGCTCCTCCTCCATTGTCGCTATTTGACGGTCAGTCGCTATCTCCAAGAGCGTCTTCGTCTCGAAAAACTCTTTCGACATCGCTACGGAGCGGACCTTGTCTAATGCCAAGGGACGTGTTTCGACGGACGTGAAGAGCTCATATTGATCGAAAAGGTCGATAAACTGGCTATAAAGCGAAAACATTGACGTGCCACCAGGCGCATCTCCACGCCGTACTGTAGTGGAAACGGCATCCGCCAGAGCGATAAAACTCGTGGCTTCTTGGTGCACGCGGACGAGGATCGAGGACGCAAAGTTTGGCGGCGGATCATCCTGCGTCGCATGATCTAGCTTGGCGATGATGGTACGGCTTGTGTCGATGCTGTCCGCTAGTGCGTTGCTTGTGGCTTGAGCGGAGACCGCACAGGAGAGCAAAGAGCTAACAAAACAACGTAGAGCATTCGCATGGAAGCAAGTCTCGCACGTCGAAGGTTACCAAGTCTCCGTTTACTCTTTGTATTGCTGGACGATCGGCCTTCAAAGCCATCAGAAGAACGCCGGTCCAGATGGGACATTTCTGCGTTGGTGAACCAGTTCCAGGTAATCATCCTGTCCGTCACCATGTTTCGTGGACGGGGTTTCGTGAAAGTGGCAGTCCCGTCTGTCTGAAACATCTAGAACAAAGTCCCTGTCCTGTGCCCAGGTTTCCGTTGCGAGTCAGAATTTGATCACGTCCGTCATCTGGCCGGTTACCTTTTCCGATTGTGACCGGCGCAACTCATCACGAATGTAAAGAGCGTCGAAAGGTGCGTACACGCAACGGTCTGCTTGGCGAATAATCGAGGTGTTCACGGCCTGCACCTCATCCTTGGCTAGCTCTAGCCGGTCTTTATTTTTCGAATATGATCCGACAAGACAGAAATCACGATTGAGGGGAAACAGCATTTCTATACGTTGAGAGCGGCTAAGCACAAGCGGGTCAAAGCTTGACTCGTGTATTCTAACCGGGCAATCGCAGGTTAGGAAAAGGCTATCGTTCGCATGCAGCAGGGAAAGGCTCATTCCCATAAACATTTCCTGGAAATACAAGAGCATTTCGAGCATCATTTGCAATGACCACGCACGGCTGCTCTGAACACCTCGGATTTGACCGGCCTTCAATATCCGCTTTTGCTCTTCGGGGTCGCATTTCTCGGCGGTTTCCTCTTCAAGCTCCTCACAGAAAGCGGCGTGACGTATAGGATCGTTCAGAAGATCTCTTATTATCTGTGTTGCGTGATCAATGGCTGCCCTATCAATAAGTTTCTTGCCTTGCGGCGTGCGTACCAGTGACATAGCAACATACCCGGTCAGAGTGAAACGGTCTTTGAGCGCGATGGGAAGGGTGCCGTGCCCGGCGGAATCCAACACCTCTTTCGAGGCTTCTTCTAGGCGGGACAAATGGGCCTCAGCCAAGAAGCTGCGTTGGCCGTCTCGCTCGTAGCAATAAAAGTAGTTTTCGACCGCGCACTCTTTCGGGACCTGCCGACGAACGGGTCCGGTAGCTGAATGTATCCACAAGAAGGGGGACCCCGTCCGTTCATTCGGGACCGGGTCGCAAAAGCCTTCTAAATAAGCCCGTTGGACAAAATGCTGCGACTTCGGTTCATTTCCCGGCATAATTCCAGTCCGACCAATATGACGCTCCATGGATGGTTGATAAGACTCTCTCGTTTTGGGACGTTGAGCGGGTCCTCCTGGAGGTCATGTGGACTTGTGGGTTCTGGTTGCCTTGATCACCTGTTTCCATCTCGCTCTCCATCCTGCCCCGATCCGACGTGATCAACTGCGCTTCTGTGCGTCTAGCCAAGGCGTCTACGTAGGCGTAGTAGGTCAACATTGATTGGGACGGGACGTGGCAGGACATAGCATATTTTCAGGTCGCTCCTCGCTAACCGCCGGTTGATGGAGGATTAAATCACCTGCGTCCTGTGCCACTTCTGCCATTCTACAAAACTCGCGGCCGCAAGCTCGTGAGAACGATGATTTCAGTGAGCGATCTACTATCCGTCATCGGGTAATCCGCACAATCTCCGAGAGGAGTACGTCGAGCTGCTGCCCACAGTTCACTTGCTGCGCTGTGGGCAGCGTTTCGCTCTTGCGTATCGGCATGTGTAGATGCGCGTCTCCGACTTTGCGGGAGGTATTCTCAAGGTGGTGCATCGTTTGCTTGAACGACCTGCCGCCGCCCGCGTAGTTGTTCGCCACTTCACTGAAGGTCTTGAACCCAAAGACCGGGGGGATATGGTCGACGAATTCCGCGTATGAGCATCGGGGTTGCGTAGTAGGATTGCTGGCCGTAAGAAAGATTGGTCTCCTCACATAACCTCACAAGCTTCCGGAAGTCGAAATCGGGCGACACGAGCGTACGCAGCTCAACCAAGCGGCTCTCAGCAATGATGGCCGATCCATCGAGTATCTGCAGGCTGCCTTCATCATCGAGACGTTCCAAGGCAGCCTCGATCTCCGGCAGCAACGCATCCAGTTCCGCCTTGGCGTCATACGTTGAATACACGTTATCGATCTCTACTTCGATTGCGTTCAGTTGGGATGCGGGCGGGGAAGCCAAGACAGGGGTCGCCAGCCTTTTGAATTGGGTCACCAGATAGCGGTATCCGCTGGTGACGGCTGTCTGCTCGTCAGGATCATCGGACGGACCGCAGAGACGAAACTTCCGCGCATCCTCGATTAGGTCCGTGAGAATTTCCTTTCTTTTCTTATTTGTGACCATCTGGCACCTAACTAGAGTCTCGGGCAGGCATCACTCTCATGCACTGAACGCCGCATGCCCAATGTCAACCGGCAGTGGAGGAGCAGGAGGTAGTCTACTCGAACGCCTGCACGGCACCCTGGCCGAGCAGTTGCTCGGCGCGTTCGATGAAGCCTCGGTCGGCGCCTACGGTTAGGTTTTCGGGCTCCAGCATGACGCAGTATTCGCCTCGGCTTTCCAGGTTGATCATCAATCTTCCGGGGCCGGGGGCGGCGGTGATCATGGCCCTCAACGATCCCAGCATCGCTTCGCTTGCGCTTTCCAGCCTTACCTTGATCCTTACGTTTTGCGGGAGCTTGATCTTGATGTCTTCCAAGGGCTGCACGCTGGAGACGGAAAGCTTGGGCGCGGATTCATCGTCGTCGGCTCGCAGGACTCCTTTGATCAGGACCGGGACTTCGATCTTCAGGCTTTCGCAGAGACGGCTGTAGTCTTTGGGGAAACAGATGAGGTCGATCTTGCCTACGGTGTCCTCCAACGCGGCCTGGGCATAGAGCTCTCCCGAGCGCTTCGACTTCCCTACTTTCAGGCCTACGATCACGCCGGCGATCGCGATCATGCTTTGGGGGTCGGGCGGTTCTCCGCGGCGGCGGGGCTGCTGCGCGGGCGCCTTCATCTCCAGCGCGGTCGCGGTGTCGACGACATTTAAATTGCGCAGCTTCTCCGCGTATTTGTCCAGCGGGTGGCCGGAGACGAAGAAGCCCAGGACTTCTTTCTCGGCCTGCAGGCGCTCGTTCTCATCCCAGTCCGGAGTGTTGGGCAGGTCGTCGTGGCTCTTGTGGCCGTTGCCGTTTTCGAAGAGGCCGGCCAGGCCGGCGAAGAGGCCGTGCTGGCCGGCGAGCAGGTCGCGCTGGGCTTGCTGGGCTCGCTCCATGGCGCGGTCGGCGACGGCCATGAGCTGGGAGCGGCGGCCGAAGCAGTCCAGGGCTCCGGCCTTGATGAGCGATTCGAGGACGCGCTTGTTCATCAGGCGGAGATCTACTTTTTCGCAGAATTCCCAGAAGGTTGGGAAGGCTCCGTGTCGCGTCGCGCGGCGGCGAGGATGGAATCGATGGCGTTGCGGCCTACGTTCTTGATGGCGGTGAGGCCGAAACGGATGCCTGTGGGACTGGGGGTGAAGTCGGCGCCGGAAATTTGCACGTCGGGCGGCTCGACGGCGATGCCCATTTCGCGGCACTCCTTGATGTACTTGACTACGTTTTCCGGCTTGGAGATTTCGGAGCTCAACAGCGCCGCCATGAACTCTACCGGGTAGTGGGTCTTGAGATAGGCGGTGTGATAGGCCAGCAGGGCATAGGCCGCGGAGTGCGACTTGTTGAAGCCGTAGCCGGCGAACTGCTCCATCAGATCGAAGATGCGGACTACCTTGTCTTTGGGGTGCTTGCGCTGGAGGGCTCCGTCGACAAAGCGGGTGCGCTGCTTGGCCATCTCCTCGGGATTTTTCTTGCCCATGGCGCGGCGCAGCAAATCGGCTTCGCCCAGGGAGTAGCCGGCGAGCACGTTGGCGATCTGCATGACCTGCTCCTGGTAGACGATGACTCCCAGCGTCTCCTTGAGCAGGGCTTCGAGTTCGGGCAGCTCGTAGCTGACGACGCGGCGGCCCCACTTGCGCTCGATGAAGTCGTCAATCATGCCGCCCTGGATGGGGCCGGGACGGTAGAGCGCGTTGAGGGCGGTCAGGTCTTCTACGGAGGCGGGCTTGTAGCGGCGCAGCACATCGCGCATGCCGCCGGACTCGAACTGGAAGACTCCGGAGGTGAGCGCGCGGTGGAAGACTTTTTCGTAGGTCTCGGCATCATCGAGCGGGATCAGCGACAGATCTAATTTGCTGCCTAGCTTGCGCTCGATGAGCTTGAGCGCGTCGTCGATGACGGTGAGCGTGGTGAGCCCAAGAAAGTCCATCTTGAGCAGGCCCAGCTTCTCCACCGCTTTCATGTCGTAGGCGGTGACGATTTCGTCGTTTTTGCTGCGGCAGACCGGGACCAGTTCGGTGAGAGGCTGGGGGGCGATCACTACGCCGGCGGCGTGCAGGCCGGCTCCGCGGACTAAGCCTTCGAGTTTGCGGGCGGTGTCGACCAGTTCCTTTACCTGGGGCTCTTTGTCGTAGGCCTCCTGCATTTGCGGCGAGTCTTTGAGGGCCTGGTCGATGGTGACGCCGATGGTGGCGGGGACCATCTTGGCGACGCGGTCGACTTCGCCGTAGGGCATGTCGAGGGAGCGGCCTACGTCTTTGATGGCGGCCTTGGCGGCCATGGTGTTGAAGGTGATGATCTGGGCGACTTGTTCGCGGCCGTATTTGCGGGTGACGTATTCGATGACTTCGGTGCGGCGGTTCATGCAGAAGTCAATATCGATGTCGGGCATGGAGACGCGTTCGGGATTCAGGAAGCGTTCGAAGAGGAGCGCGTTCTGCAGGGGATCGATGTCGGTGATCTCCATGGCGTAGGAGACGAGGGAGCCGGCGGCGGATCCGCGGCCGGGGCCGACGGGGATGTTGACTTCGCGGGCGTACTTGATGAAGTCCCACACGATGAGGAAGTAGCCGGAGAACTTCATCTGCTTGATGCAGTCGATTTCGCGTTCGAGGCGGGCTTCGTAGTCTCCGATGGGCTGGCGGCGCAGGCCACGCTCGCCGAGGACGCGGATGGTGGTGTCGAGGCGCTTGCGAAAGCCCTGGCGGCAGACTTCGGCGAAATAGCTGTCGATGGTGTGGCCGGGGGGGACGGCGAATTCCGGAAAGGGGTTGGTTACCTTGTTGAGCTTGAAGGAGCAGCGCTCGGCGAATTGCATGGTGCGGCTGACGACTTCGGGCGCGTGGGAGAAAAGCTTTTCCATCTCCGCTGCGCTTTTTACGTAGAACTGGTCGGTGTCGAATTTGAAGCGCTTGGGGTTGTGGATGGAGTCCGCGGTTTGCACGCAGAGGAGGACTTCGTGGGCGTGGTGGTCGTCTTCGCAGAGGTAGTGGCTGTCGTTGGTGGCGACGAGGGGGATGTCGAGCTCTTTTTCCATGCGGAAGAGGTCGGCGTGGATTTTCTTTTCCAGCTCGAGGCCCTGGTCTTGGATTTCCAGGAAGAAGTTTCCGCGGCCGAAGATTTCCTGGTATTGGCCGGCGGTTTTTTTGGCGTCTTCGTATTTGCCGGCCATGAGGTTGGCGCAGACTTCTCCGGCGAGACAGCCGGAGAAGCCGATGAGCCCTTCCGCATGCTTGGCGAGGTAGTTCTTGCTGACGCGCGGTTTGCGGTAAAAGCCATGCAAAGAGGCTTCGGAGGTGATGCGCACCAGGTTCCGGTAGCCCTCCTCGTTTTCGGCTAACACCAGCAGATGGTGATACTTATCTTTTTCCGGGGGGGCGCGATGGTCCTCTTGAGGGCAAATGTAGAGCTCGCAGCCCAGGATGGGTTTGATGCCCTTGGCCTTGGCAGCTTCAAAAAAATGCACCGCTCCGTAGATATTCCCGTGGTCGGTGATGGCCACGGCCTTCTGGCCGATGCTGTCGACGTGGGCTACCAGTTTTTCAACGTCGCAGGCACCATCGAGAAGCGAATAGTCAGTGTGCAGATGCAGGTGGGTAAATTCAGCCATGAGATAGCTTTAGTTTAGTCCGCGGAGCGGATCCCTAGGGTTGGGCTGATGTGCAGAACTGGTGCAGATTGAGGAAAAGGGGGAGTGGAATTGCTGTGTGGGGTTCTTGGAGGTTGGTGGTTCGTCGTGTTGGGTTATCAGGGTACGTTGCGGTCGAAAAATGTTCCCACGATTTGTCCGCTTAATTGCAGATCGGCTCGCTTGATTCTGCTCGCTGGGTTAAGGTGCTTTCGTTGTTTGGCTTTGCTGCATGAGAAAGAAAACAGCGGAAGGGGCTTCGCCCCATCTTGTTCAACCCATGTAGTGCCCCGGCTACGCGGGTACAAACACCCCGAATTTCCTGCAAGCTGCCCTGGACAAGGCCGCGTGTGCGCCTTTCTTTAACGGAAAGGCGCATGAAGTTTGTGGAACCCATTGAACGCAACAGGAAATTCGGGGCCATGGGGCACCCGTCCAGGGGTTGAGTTGATTTGCAGAACTGGTGCAGTTTGAGGAAAAAGCGGGAGTGGAATTGCTGCCAGGTAGACATCGCACACTGACGCGCAGGCGGGTCTGCGCGAAAGCGGCTACGACACCAGCAGAAGATCGAAATCAGGCTTGGCGGTGGCGACAAACTTGTGACGCCGAGTCAGGGAAACCCGGCCGTCGTTGGCAAAAAGGAAGTCGTAATCCTCATGGCACTCGCCACAGAGCCAGAAATGTTCAACCTGAACTTGAGCCCCCGTGCGACGCGTGGTGCGGATGACTCTCCCACTACGCAAATAATGTAGCTCCTTGCGGCAATCCGGATTCATGCATTGAGATATCATGTCGGGCCTCTCGGGTTACTGGGGTAAGCATACTCCCGTTAGGTTACTTCTACGGGGTACCATTGCTCCAAAGTTGTACATCGATACGGCCCATTTTCCACAGGGGGAATCGAGATGGACAACTCCTTTTCGATTCCTCTTCGGCAAAGTATTGTTATCTCTTCAGTTAGATGCTTGGGCGGGAAATGTGGCGCGGAGAACCGCCGCTCAAATACAGCTCGGCGGGCGGGCGGACGTATCTGCTTTTTTAACGTTTTTTTATGCCACGCTCGCGAAAGGTTTTTCCGCAGCCCGTCAGGAGAGGCGTCTGGCGCCGGCTGATGCACGGCAGAGATAAATGTCGGCATCGATCCCGGTGGCGGCCCGGTAACGCGCGTGGATCTGCTCGCGAAATTGATCTGCTTTGTTTTCCTCGACCAGATTCACGGTGCAACCCCCGAACCCGCCACCGGTCATGCGCGCTCCATAACAACCAGGAAGTTCGACGGCAATTTCGACCAGCGTATCCAACTCGCTGCAACTGGCCTCGAAGTCGTCGCGGAAGCTGCGGTGTGCTTCGGCCATCAGGGTACCGAATGCCGGCAGGTCCCTGCGCTCCAGAGCGGAGGCGGCGAGTTCGACCCGCTTGTTCTCAGTGATGATGTGGCGGCAGCGGCGAAAGACGTTTGGCGGCATTTCCTGCCTGCATTCGTTCAGCTGCGCTTCGGTGGCATCCCGCAGGGCCTTGATGGAAGGCCAGCGGGCGTGCAGGATACGCGTGCCCTCTTCTACTTCCTCGCGGCGCACGTTGTATTGGCCGCCCGCATGTTCATGCTTGACCATCGAATTGCAGATGATTAAGCGCACATGCGCGGGAATGGGCAAGTGGCGATATTCGAGCGAACGGCAATCGAGCATCAATGCATGGTCTTGCTTTCCGGCGCAAGCGATGAACTGGTCCATGATGCCGCTGCGGGCGCCCACAAAGACATTTTCCGCGCGCTGGCAGGCGAGTGCGATGGTGGGGAGGGGCAGCGAGGCGCCGGCAAGCTCCAGCAATGCCAGTGCCGTGGCCACTTCAATCGAGGCGGAAGAGCTGAGTCCGGCGCCCAGGGGAACATCGCCCTCGAGCGTGAGCGAAAATGCGCCGGCGCGGACGCCTTGCTGGGCCAGGCTCCACGCAACGCCCATGGGGTAGTCGCTCCAATGCTTGCGCGCGGTGGAGGGCAAGGGCTGCGCTGGATACGAAATCTCTTCGCCCATATTTTTGGAGTAGAGCGAAATTCGTCCGTCGGCCCGAGGGCTGATCTCTGCGATCGTGCGGAAATCGATCGCAGCCGGCATGACGAAGCCGCCACTGTAGTCGGTGTGCTCGCCGATCAGGTTCACGCGGCCCGGCGCCGCGCATCGCACAGCCGGTTCACCCGCTACGGAATAATGTGCTGCTACATCGTCTGAGGAGGCCATTGGTGATTTTCTTCGATCGCTTGCTTTGCTGCCACTCTCTCAATAGCAGGCCCTCAGCCGCCAGGCCCAAATCGCTTTCGTGTCATTCCAAGTTTTGCTGACGCCTAACCTTATCAGTCTACGGTTTCGCTGCCGCTGTGCTGAGCATTTGATCCAACAACATGGTGGCAAACGGATCCCGGCCGTAACCTCCGAAACGGAAGGTAGTTACTAACATACGGCCGGGACCGTCTTGAAGTTCCGCAAGATAAGCACGGTTGGAGTTCAGCCAGCCGTAGAAGACGCCGGCCTGGACGTGTTGCGCATCCTCTTCCCGTAATCCGTCGATGACGAAGTCGGGCATGACCGAGGCCGCCTCCCAACCCAGGATCGAATCCTCAATCACCGGGGCGAGGGGCTTCCAGAGGGGACTTGAGGAGAGCACCCAGTTGAAGTTACTGACCCAATCGCCCGAGAGGTCCGACCCTGCCCGGGGCACAATGCGCAAAGGCTTTCCAATGGGCATGGCCCCCCCGTTTGCGGCGAGAAGCAGGACGGTGCCACCCTGGCTCAATCTCGCGCTGGTTTCGTTGTCCAGCATGGAGGAGAGCCATACCGCCTTCTCGCTGCCGGCGCCCGGGTCTATCACCTTAAGTCCATTGGCCACCAGCGCCGCGGGCAAAGTCGGCAACTGGTTGAGGGGATCGTGGACGACGACCGTCACCGCCGGAACCGCCTGCTTTTGAGGATAAACGGCATAGCGGTACCTATTCTGTGCCAGCGTCCTTCCCGTGGGTGTTACCAGTTGCAAGCGGAGATACTCCGGTTCCGGGGCGTCTACCGGCGGCGCTTTGAACTGCAGAGTGCCTTCTGTCGCCACGGCGCTGGGCTCCGGTATCTTGGACAGCGGCAGAACACCCGATTGTCCGTCCGAAGTCTGCCACAGAACGGTCGCTCCTGCCAATGACGCGGTGGAGTAATGAGACACCACCAGGGGGAGTTCCACCGGGAACCCGGCGGTGAAGTTGTGGGTTGCGAAGTTTGCCATGATGAGATCGTCCTGCTGCAGCTTCCCCAGGTCCTCGGCAAAGACTTTGGGCCGGCGCCACATGCTCATCAATCCATTCGCTTCCCAATTCGCGTCGGTAAGCTCGGTGATCACGTAGCCCTGGATCGTATCCTGCTGGCGCATCTGTTCGATCTCGTACTTCAACGCGAGGTATTCGTGTTTCTCCGTCGCCTCGGCGAGAGAACTGTAACTGGGATAGATGCGGTCGAAGCCAAAACGATGCAGGCGGTCGAAGACTCCAGCGGCACGCGTAAGCTCGCGTCCATTAAAGTCTCGCGGGAACCACCAGGGCAGCTGGTCCGGCGGCGGTAATTGCGGTAGCCCCCAGTTGCCGAACTCCGAAACCAGGAGCGGTTCGTGGCCGGTGGGGATGGCGTCGCCATAAGGACTGAAGAGCCATTTGGGGCGGCTGGCGTAGTTCTGCACCCACTGCGCCCATTGATCCGCGTGATCGGGAATGGAATAGTAGGTATGCCAATCGGCAAAATCCGATTGCAGATGGAAGCCTCTACAGCAGGCGCTGTCGTCGGTGATCAAGCGCCCCAGGGGAGCGGTGAGCTGCTTGAAATCGCGGAAGGTCTGGAGCAGCCAGGCACGCTGGTTTGCCTGGGTAACGTCCATCCCCCACTGCTCGTTCATGATGCTCTGTATGACGATCGAGGGGTGGTTCCAATCTCTTTGCACCTCGGCCCGGAAAGTATCGACTCCTCGCTGGGCCGCCTCGGGTGTCCAATGGTAGGCATCATTCCATACCGGGATCTCGTACCACACCAGCATGCCCGTCTCGTCAGCAGCTTCCAGGTAGCGCGGATCGGGGACCTTGATGTGGCAGCGCAGCAGGTTCAATCCCATCGCTTTCGAGAGGAGCATCTCATTGCGGATGAACTCCGCGGAAGGTGGGGTGTAGATCCCATCGGGGTAGAAGTCCTGGTCGAGAGCGGCACGCATATAAAAGGGCTTACCGTTCAGATACAGGCGCCCGTCGACGCTGGTGAGCTCGCGAAATCCAAAGCGCGCGTGCACTGTTTGCCCGGTCGACTTTGACTGGTTCTTAAGCTCCAGCGAATACAGGTTGGGGTGGTCACCATCCCAAAGCAGGGGATGGGCTACGTGCGCCTGTCCTCGCGCTGTTGTTCCGTCCACGGCGAGCTCCAGCTGCGCGGCGGTTCCACCATAGGGATCGAGCAGGGTCGCCGGAAGAGGCTCCGGGCTGGTGGTGCCCCCGAGCTTGGCTTCGACGGTTACATCGCCGCTGTTGTGCGGAGTGACGTGTACCCACTCGACGTATCGCATGGGCACGGTTTCCAGCGTGACCGGCTGCCACAATCCGCTGGTTTGCACATACCAGTTCTGCTTTCCGTGGGGAATCTCGTTGTAGTTCAACCTTTTTTCCAGCGGAAGGAGCGCCTCATTTTTTGCCGGAGGGGGTGGCAAGACCTCCTTGGGCGGGCCGGAGTTCTTTAGGGGGGTAGGGACAGGAGGCGGCATCGGGGGATCAAAAACCCTGACCAGGATTTCGTTGGTCCCGGCATGAACTTTTCCGGTGAGATCGAAGGTGAACGGCGTGTAGCCGCCTTCATGCTCGCCCAGCCGTTTGCCGTTGACCCAGACTTCCGAAAGGTAGTCGACTGCGCCAAAATGAATCAGTTCCCGGGTGGAGGGCTGGGGCTGCGCCAGGATGACCTTGACTCGATACCACCCGACACCGGCGTAGTCGCGCAGGTCGTCGTATTGGGAGTTCCAGGAGAGGCTCGCCTGTGCCGGACGCCACTTCGCTCGCCCATCGACGGTGTTCGCGGTGAACTGCGCCTGTGGATCGGGACTAAACTGCCACGACTGATCGAGAACCCGGCTCTGTGCAGGAGCGGCCAGAGATACCAACAGCACGATAAAAGAAGTGATTGCCTTGACCACTCTGCGCATAGACGAACAATGCTCCCCCGAGGTGCGGTGTCATGTGCCGCCCCTCGAAAGCATATAGCAACAGGAGTGATGCTTTATGGCCATGGCTAAGACGCTGGCAAAAAGATCTGCCAAGTGGCAGAGCCGTTTTAGCGAATCCTGGCAGGCTTGCCCGGGCTGTCGGCGAAGTCGACAATGATCTCGATGTGCCTGTAGCCGGCAGACGCGGTGACGGCATTTGGTTCGACGATCAACTCGTAGCTCTCATCGGAAACCGGCCTGAGTTCTGCCCCGCGTGCTTGCAGCGGTTTCTTCTTTGTGCGCAGCTCAATGACGGATCCATCCTGGGAAACGTCTGCATTCACCACCAGGCTTCCGGATTTGTAGACGGCGGAGATTATCTTGATTCCTTTGCTCGTTTCGCCTAACAAGGGCGCTGGGCTGCTCACACTCAGTGAAACCCCGCCTTCATAGCGAAGCAGGCAGTGACTCTTACCCGGGGGCAGCGTAAATTTTAGACTCGCGTGTTCGTCTTGCGCGTTTTCTTGCGCTTGCGCGTCAACGTGCTTGCCATCCAGCTCTGCACCATGAAGCTCTGCGCCCAACGGAACTTCGGGGGCAAAGGCCAGCTCAATAGGACCACCGGAGTTTTCTGTCTCGAGTTCGAGCCCGTTTGGAATGCGTCTCAAGGTCATTGTCAATCGGCCGCCGGGTACCTGGATGTTTCCTACTGTGATCCGGTCCCAGTTGGACGGCAGATGAGGCGAGAATAGGAGACGATTGGCGTGCGCTTCTCTTTCCAGTCCCAACAGTCCATGTACCGCCGATGAAAGGAACGCCGCTGAAGACCACGTCTGCTCGGGAACCGACTCCGTTTGTTGATGATAAAAGTCACCCGCCAGAACCTCGTGTATATGGCCCATGGAATCGAGCGTGCCCCACGGGACAAGTCCACTCCAAATGGAGAAGGCGGTGAGCGGGCGGTGCTCTGACCAAAATGCCGCGGCCACTCCCGCTGTGCCCACCGGGGAAACACTACCGCTGGCGTAGGAGACGGGATTAAAGCGGCTGGAGCTTGCTGCGACTCCCCTGGTTCCCCAGTCGGTCTCAAAGTCAGAAGACGCGAGCTGGTCGAGGATGAATTGTGATCGCCGCTGATCCAGAATGTGGTTTGCCACCAGGTCGACTCCATCATCGCTTCCCCGGAATACCGGACGGCCTGCCTGGTCATAACCATCTATCCAGGTGCCGCGTTGATCATCCCAATAACGACGTGCTACGGAGTTCCGCGCTTTTTCACTCAGCCGCATTGCTTCTTCCGCCAGCGCCGGATGATCGCTGAGCGTGGCCAAAGAGGCAAAAGCCGCGGACGCTCGAAGCCAGCTGGTGGAGAGACCCAGGTCGTCGGTCATCCTATCCTGTTCATCGCCCCCTTCTTTACTGGAGGGGATGCGGGGGAGGCCATCCTGCGCGCTCAACAACGAGGCGCAGTCATGAAATGCAGCTTCGAGTCCGGGCCAATTCGTCCGCAGGAATTGCGTGTCCCCGCTGGCCGAGACGTAGCGTTCCACGGCGATCAGATACTGAAAGGTGATGTCGACATGGACAAACATGTAGGGGTACCTGGTGGCCCAGTTGGCGGGATCGGCGCTCTGTGAAAGCTCGTGCCAGATCATGCCGGTGCGGGGATCCTGATATTTGGCGATTAAGGTGAGCGCCTGCTGCGCCCTTTCGTAATCGCCGCTACTGACGAGAGCGTCGACTGCAATGAGGGCATCGCCGGCAAAGAACCAATCGTATTGAGGCCTGCGGGCATCCCTCGAAGGACCGTATCCAGCAACCAGACCACAGCCCAGGGCGTCATTGCATACCCAGGCCTGATCCAACGCAATCTGGGCCCAGGCGAGCTGCTGGTTCACGGCGTGGTCGGGGGTTTCGATCCGCACGGTGTTGGCGAGCAGCTGCGCATAATGCGTGCGGGCCTCCGCCTCCAAGCCAGTCTCAGCACCCAGCAGGCGTTTCATGAGCATCGGTGGGTCCAAGGCGTGGTCATCCCGAGCAATCACCACGGTTGCTGAACGAATGGTGCCGCCAGCGCGTAGGGCAAAAGCGAGCCGTTTGCCCAGCGCTCCTGGTTGGGCGCTGTTTAGGACCTGGTCATGCGATACCACATCCGGAGAGCCGATCATGGCAGAGTAGGTGTGCGTCGCATCCGCGAGGATGTAGGCAGATGCGGCCGGGTCCCAATGTGTATTCTGGCCACCCACCGATGCGGGCCACATCAGATCGAGCACGGGCGTGAAGTGGATAACGATGTCGATGTTGTGACGGCATTCCACGGAATAGGTGAGAAGAACAGCAGATTCGCTGAGCGGGACAAAGAGCCTTTCCCGGACGATGAAGTCGGGACCTATATAAGTGCGGGTAACCGCCTCAGGCTCGTAGGTGACTCGACGAAGCAGGGTGGACCCGTTGATTTCAGTGGTGTCACCGGTGGAGCGAAAACCCAGCTCATATCCGCTGATCAGTTGTAGCGGGTAGGCCCAGGCTTCCAGCCCACTCGCGGCGTAACCCATGATGACGGCTTTGCGTCCGTGGACCGCAATGAATCGTTCGGGGGCAACGGAATTGGTATCGAAGGAGAGCTGTGCGGACGCTAACGGCGGGATGAGCAGCAGTCCAATCGCAAATGCCCGTAGCCTCATTCTTAAGAGCCTGTCCTATTTCTCACCCTATTTCTCACCTGGGTGACCGACAACCCGGGCATGGTGGTAGTCGTGAGGGCTTCACCAGGTGAACTTTACCGTTTTCTCTACGTAGCCTTCGCCCGCAGCGAAATCAACCTGCACCGGGCGCAATGAGGAACTGGCCGCCGGTTGTATTAGCGCTCCCTCTGCACGAGGTTTGACGCGCATGTCATTCACACGAAGCATGATGGTCTGGTGACTGCCGCCCAATGCCGCCAACTTCAGAGTCAGCGAGTTGGCGGAATACTGCTGATCGAGCACTTTCATCTGCTGCGTCGTCGCGCCAGCTTGAGGGAGCCCGTGGGAGATGCCTGCCTCTACCGCAGGTAATGGAATCCGCAGCACGTTGGAGGCCCACTTTGCCCCGGGGATCAACGAGGCAAGAACCACCGGCTGGGCGGAGGAACCACTGGCACGCACCACCAACGTCCCGCCGTCGCGGGTCATGTCCAGATCAATATCGCCGCCGGCGAAAGGGATGTGATGCAGCTTGGCCTTATCCCACTCCGCCGGAAGACTCGGGGTCACCGTAAGCTTCTTCCCAGCCGCATCCCATTCGCAGGCCGAACAGCCCGCGGAGGACCGGCGAGATTACCATGGCCGACGACCAGAGCTGATGAGACGTACTGCGGCCCAGGGGCGCAAAGAACTGGCCGGAAAGCAATTCTGTCACTGCGCCTGGATCCTGTGCCCAGGTCAAATCCGCATTTTGCATCAGGTGCGCGTAGGCGGAGAGACTACGGCCGTTACGATACTCCGAGACCGCTACCCAACCGGTATAGAGCGGCCATACCGTGCCCTGGTGATAACTGATCGGATCGAAAAAAGGGACTGTGGGGCTGAGGTCGCGCGTACCCCAATCCGTCGAGAATTCCTGCGCGGCCCACCGGTCCAACATAGGCGCGGCATGCTGCAGCTTGTAGCTGCCATCCCACGAAGCCACCGAAGGAAAGATGGTAGGACTCGGATCCGTGCTTCCATCTGCATTGCGGCTGAAAGCATAAAACCCTCCGCCTGGCAGCAGATACTCCTTCTCGATGGCCGCGCCAATGCGAGCGGCCCTGCTCTCTGCCTGCTGCGCGATCGCGGTATGCCCCGTCGCCCGGGCCAGCCCCGCCATCGCGGTGCTTGCCTGCTGATCGAGGGCTGCCAGGTAGATTTCCTGGTGAGGCATGCCGGGAGGCCAGGATTCCACCCATCCGGAACCTTCGGTGTTTTCATAGATTCCATCGCCGTCGGAATCGTGGGAGGTCTCAAATGTCCACGTCTTTTGGATCGCTTCCCAGTTCGCTTGGATAAACTGAGTGTCTCCACTGATCTTGAGGTAATCTTCGCTGGCCATCAGGAACAGTGGATTGGCATCGGCCGAAGCATAGGCGTAGGGCAGACTCTTCCAATCCACTAGATCAGCCGTCTGCGCCCACTCGTGAATCATTTTGCCTTCCGGGCTTTGGCGCTTGATCAGAAAATTGAGTTCGTCCTTCGTCAGTTGGTAATCGCCGTAGCTGTTCACAGCGTAGAGGGTCCACAACGCGTCACGGCCGAAATACCAGCCGAATCCCGGCCTCGCCGAATCCCCTGACGTATAAAAGCCGGCCACCAAAGCGGTCTCGTCATGTGAAGGCGTAGTCTCCACCCGGAGCTGGTCGATGGCCACTTCTGCCCAGGCGAACGCCTGGTTGAGTTTCTCGTCCGGTGTCTCAATACTCAGGTGTTTGCTCAAGAAGGTTTCAAAGTGATTTTGGGTATCGGTGTACAACTTATGAAAATCGCTATCGAGCGCCTGGAGCCGTCCAGCCAGTGCGGGTGTGGCGGCGGTGGCCGCCGTGTCCGCCGTCGTCATCAACAGCGGGTAAACCTTATCGTGGTCAGTGGCTGGATCGAAATGAAGCACAAACTGTAGCGGATAGTTTTTGGGACGCTCCTGATACGGCGCGAGGATCCCGTACTGGGCGGTGGGCATCGCCAGCGCCGCAGCATGATCGGGAAAATTCAGGTGCAGGATATAAAAACCCGATTGCCCCTGCTTCACCCACTCCGGGGATGGACGGTCGTCGGAGAGAGCCGGCCACATGCGCAGCATCTCCGGCGTGAAGCTGAAGGTAAGCGTCATGGGACGAACTGCCTCGATTTGATAATAGGCAAGGGCACCGGCACCATCGGGCGCGTTCTGGGGCGCAAAGAGGGTCTCGCGGATAGTGAAATTAGCGTGCGAAAAAGTAATCGTTGTGTGCCCCGGCTGGACATCGATGGAAGCCACTTGCTCGTTCACGTCGATGGGCACGGCGTAGTCCTTCATCTGCGCCGTGATCCTCATATGGCTGAGGATTTTCCAGGGAAAAATCCAAGCCTCAAACGAACCATCCTGCTGCCCAAGGAATGCCCCACGCGGACCGGTTACAGTAAAGGGCTTAGCAACCATCGCGTCTTGGCGGATGCTGAGTTGACCGGGTTGGCCGGTGGTGAATTCCTGAAGCGGACGAAAGTCCGCGGAACTGCGGCCATCGGAAAGCTGAGCAGTCAACGGACCAGCGAAACTGAATAAAAGCGCAAAGGCCCAGAACCTCATCGTGGCTTCACCATGGCAGGGACAATTCGACTCAGTTTTCAGATCGCCGGTAAGCGACATCGAGCCGCCCCGCAGGCTTCGCAGGATGAACGAACAGAAGCTTGGTTGTCAATCGTCCGTCGTCAAAAAGTGCGGGAGGGCGGCATGGTAGCCGCCCTCCCATTCGCTAGAACGAGAACCGCCCCGAAAACTGCAGACGGCGCATCGTGGTTCCATCCTGAGACGATAGACTGCTCGAGATGGTGCCCGCGTTACCATCCTGGCAGTCAACACACGAATCGGGACCGCCCAGATTCACATGGTTGAAGGCGTTGTATGCTTCCGCGCGCAATTGGAAATGCACTTTTTCCGTTAGGTTGAAGTTCTTCGCCAGAGAGAGATCCGCATTCCACAATCCCGGTCCGAAGAGGGTGTCTCGCCCGAGGTTGCCGAATGTGCCCGCCGCAGGACGCGCGTAAGGACCGAACGAATTTTGCGGTCCCGAGGATGTGAGTACGTAGGGCGACGGCGTAAAGTACTGCACCTTGTGGGTAAGCGGATTCAAGGAGCCGCTGTGCAGGCCAAAGCCATGTTGGTTCGTCTTGTTCAGAAAACCGATCACGTCGTTGTCGGATGAGCTGAGGGCGTACCCCGGTGTGTAAGGCAATCCACCCTGGATGGCCACATTGCCATTCAAGGTGAAACCACCGATGATCTCGTTCACCCAACCCTTCACGTCGCCGCCAATCCATTTGCCTTTGCCGAAGGGCAGATCATAGTTGCCGGCAAACACAAAGGCATTGCGCCGGTTGTAATAGCTGGAACCGTAGCCAACCTTGGGGTCAATAAAGAAGTAGTACGACTCATGCGCCATGGCCCGCGACCAGGTGTAGTGAGAGAGGAACTGGAGCCCCTGGCTGAAGCGCTTTTCCACGACGACCTGCATGGCGTTGTAGCTGGTCGTCGCTTCGTTGGCGTTGTACCGAAGATCCTGCTCCCAGCCAAACGCGTGACCGTAGGTCACACCCAATTCCCTTTGCGCCGTGCCGTCGAAATACGGACGCCGCTCGCTCTGAGTGTAAGTCTGTCCGGTCTCCGGATTGATCTGGTTGAAGCCGGCGATCGTCTGCTGATTGGGGCTCGCCTGGTTCGACGAGTCAAACATGTTGTGCACGCCATGACTGCCGACGTAAGCGATCTGGAAAGACAGGGTCGAATTGAACTGCTGTTGCACGGTCAAATTCCATGCGTCCAGGGTGGGGAGACGAACCCAGAGTGGTCTGGTCGGGACACCAACGCCATCCGGCAACGGATAGTTACCACTCGCAGGAATCGGTGCAAACGTAAAGCCCGGAGGGCCTTGCGTCAGATTGAAAACGGCGGCTGCATTCGACGACGGGTTCAGATTTTGCGAAACCTGGGTCGGGTAGGAGAAGGTAAGCACTTCCCCGAAGGTATCCCCGGACCAGCCTTGCCCATAGACCCTGCCGTAGCCCGCGCGGACCACGGTATTGGGGTGAACCTGGTAGGCGAATCCAACCCGTGGCGCTAGATTGGTCCAGCTCTTTTGCACATTCAGATTCGTTCCCCACGGTCCGTAACCGGCGATGCGGATGTCCCCGGTGTTCAGATCAAGCAGACCACCGCGCCCCTTGCCGGTGACGGACTCCGGGAAATACATCTCCCAGCGCAAGCCATAGTTGGCGGTCAGCTTGCTCGTGATTCGCCATTGATCCTGTCCGTAAAAGAAGAATCGCTTTTGCCGCTCTTGCGCGTCCGTGAATTGCGTTTGTGTCCGCTGGTAGGCGGTCGCGTCACCTAAGAGGAAGGTAGCGAAGCCAATACCAGACGACGTGGTCCCGGCCACCGGATCGAGCACGCCGGCCGTCCGGGTTTGTGCAAAGTGGAAGTTGCCCGAACGCACATTGTTGTTATCGAGTCCGACCAGGTGGTTCAGACCATAGCGAGCATCGCCGCCAAAACGAATATTGTGATTGCCGATCTGGTGGGACCAATTATTCACGATCTGGTACTGGCTTTGATCCTGGAGAAACTGAGCCGCCGAGGTACCGTACTCCAGGTTGTTGCTGCCATTTTGCCCGTTGCTGGGGTTATCAATGTTGAATTGCGGCAAGCCCCCGTTCAGAGCAAGATCGCCGACGTTTGCGTTGGGAATTCCCAACTCGTTGCCGAGCGGCTGGTTGAAGTTGGGACCATTCTCGTCCACATGAAGGCGCAGGTAACCAAACCTGATGTCGGTGAGCCACCGCGGACTTACCACGTAGTCGGCGCCTGCAGCCACACTTTGATCGCGAGCGGTATCAGTGCCTGCAAACCCGCCGCTACCGAAACCCGCGCCTCCGGCCGCGCCAAAGAAGGGTGCTCCCGAGAGATTGGAACCGAAGTAGGTGTAGCGGCCGAAGAGATGAAGCTTGTCGGAGAGTTGATAGTCGACCCGGCCGTCCGCCTGGTTGGTGTTGAAAATCCCCGACCCGGAAGCGGAGTAATTGTTGACGATACCGGCGCCGGGGACGTTGGGCGCAGGCAAGAGCTTGAAGAAATTCACTGCTGGCGCGGAAAGCCGCCCCGCGGGAATGATGTTGCCGGCAAACGGAGTGCGGCCGGTAAGTGCTGTTTCGTTGGTTGCCGGATCAAAGATCTGGCCTTGGCCGCCCTGAAGATACTCGCTCAGATTGCAATCTCCCCCTGAAGTACAGCTGGATTCGGCGAGAGCTGTTGGAACGGTGGTGAGGGTGGCGGTCCCTGTCTTCTCTCTAAGGCCTTGGTAATCGGTGAAAAAGAACAACTTGTCTTTGCGGATGGGCCCACCCACCGAACCGCCGAACTGATTGTGTAGATTGGGTGCGAGGTACCTGCCGGTCAGTGGGTCGGGGGCGAACTCCGAAAACGGGTCGCGGGCCTGCTGCGCGTCAGAGCGGCGGTACTCGAAGGCCGAACCGTGAAAATCGTTGCTACCGGATTTGGTCTGCGCCGTAACCAGGCCAGCCACGGCCTTCCCGAACTCTGCGTCGTAATTCTGCGAAGTCACCTTCATCTCGGAAGTCGCGTCGAGGTTAGGGTTAATCACGGCGACCCCGATAATGGGATCCTGGTTGTCGGTTCCGTCCAACTCATAGCCGGTGGCAAACGGCAATTGCCCGTTGACTTCGATCTGCTGGCTGCGTTGAGGATTGTTCGCCTCACCAACGTTCCAGCCGATGTAACTGGTCCCGGGTGTGAGCAATTCAAAGGCAGTGAAATTCCGATTGAAGTTGGGAAGATTTTCAACCGCGCGCGCGTTCAGGATGGTGCTGACTTCTGCCCGATCCGTCTGCAACAAGGGTGCACCCGAGCTGACCGTTACCGTATTTGTTGTGCCCGCAACGGAAAGTTGAAGATCGACCTTGGGTGAGGTGTCGGCGTAGACAACGACGTTGTTGGCGGTACTTTTGCTGAATCCTGGGGCCTCGACATCGATGCGATAGCTGTCGGGAATCAGGTGCTGCACCCGGTATTCACCGCTCGCGCCACTCTGAGCCTGGACAGAGGTTCCCTTGGCAACATCGGTAATCGTAATTTGCGCGTTCGGTACAACAGCCCCGGTGTTGTCCGTGATGGTTCCAAAGATCGATCCGTAAACTGCCTGCGCCAGAGCAGAAGGGGTCAGCGACGCCAACCACACAAGAATCGTTAAGTGCAATAACCTGTTGCGTTTGAAACTTTGCATATGGGGAGCCTCAAAATGTAATGCTGGGTTCGTTGGCCTGTTCCTGGTCTTGTGGGCAGGCGGCTCGGTTTGTCATTTCTACGGCGCGAAACAGCTTTGATGGACCGCTTTGCTCGAGAAATGCATCCAATTGTGTAAGGTTTTCTGCCGTGCGGGATTTCTGCGTTTGGCCCGCTCGAAAACAGAAAGCACCTGGAATAATTGCTTTCCGAGTGCTTCACAAGCTTCTTTCCTGAACCACTGAGCTGCCAACGTTGTTTACGGTGAATTGACGGTGAAAAGTAGCAGGAGTAGTTCTGCCCTACAGAAAACAGGCGAGTTAACGGAGCCGTTACACTCGTCAAATTCAGACCTCAGGTCGTCTTTGATTGAGCGGGTCATTGCCAGTAGCCAATTCCGCAGCTCTTTACGGCTGCGTGAATTTCTTCTCTACATTGCTGAGTGCGCTCTCAAAGGAACACCCGAGGCCGCAACAGAGCAACAGATTGGCGTTCATGTTTTTCACCGTCCGCCGGGGTACAACAGCAGCGAAGACAGCATCGTCCGAACCCACGCGCGGCTGCTGCGGCAAAGGCTAGCAGAGTACTTTTCGACCGAGGGCGGGGCCGAGCCAACCATCATTGAGGTCCCCAAGGGCCACTACCTGCCCACCTTCCGGCTGCGGCAATCCGAACCAGTTCCCGTGCCCTTTCCATTGCCTGCGGATACTGCTTCCCCGGCAAGGGAAACTGCCGCGACGCCGGTCCTGCGCAGACGGGATTATTGGAAGTCCACTCCACTAGGGTTGGCGCTAGGCGTTCTTCTGGTTCTCGTGGCCGCAGGGTCCGTACTTCTAGCTACCCGGGCCCGGCCAAAAGCAGCCGCTGATCAAGCGGCCACCGATGTGTTTTGGGCTCCATTTTTGTCTGGAGATCCACCGGTGCTCATCTACAGCAACGCCCGTTTTCTTGGTGATTCGAAGACCGGCCTACGATATGCGCCAGCGGGCGCTTCTTCCAGCGAACCGGTGGTTGATAATTACACCGGAATCGGCGAGCTGGCATCGGTCTATGAGCTGACCCGACTTTTCGATGCGCATCACGCTACTTTCGTGTTGAAACGAAGTCTCCTGGTGACCTGGGATGAAGCGAAGATGAGGAATCTGATATTCATCGGATCGCCGGCGGAAAATCCTTCGTTGAGCGCCGTGCCCGCGTTAAGAGACTTTACCCTGACCGCAACTCCTCAATATGCGGGTTTTGTGAACAATCATCCGCGCCCGGGTGAGCCGCCGGTTTTCTCCCGTCCCGAACACCCGCTCACCATGGACTACGCAGTGATCGCGCTTGTCCCCGGAGTGCAATCGGGAAAACGTACTTTGATGTTTAGCGGGCTGACCACCCTAGGCACACAGGCAGCTGTCGAATACGCCGCGCGCAAAGAGAGCCTGGCAGAATTACTGAAACTAGTCTCCACTCCAACGGGCGAAATAAAGCCGTTCGAGGCCCTGCTCGCCGTCACGCTCGAAGGTGGCGTGCCCCTGCAAAGCAAGCTGGTGTCAATCCGCGTTCATTAGTCATCACTGCACAGGCTGTAATTTGAGCTGGCTGGAAGCATGGATTTGCGAAGCGGCGTCGAGCTCTCTTTTCGCCTCGTCTTCCTTTCCCATGCCACGGTACGCTTGTCCCAGCAGCGTATGGCTGATGTAGTTCCCAGGGTCCATCTTGATCGCATGCTGCAGATACATGGCCGCGCTTTCGGGGTCGCCGCGGCGCAAAAACACCTTACCCATTTGAATGAACGGTCCAGTACTGGACAAGTCGAGCGAGATCGCACGGGTCAACGATTCCTGTGCCTTCTGATACTGGCCCATCCTGGTGTAAACATCTCCAAGACGGTCATAAACAGCGGGATACGCAGGATTGATGGCGCGCTCCTGTTCAAACTGTTCCAACGCATGCGCGACGTCAGACTTGTAGAGATACACCTCTCCCAGCATGAAGTGGGCCAAAGGGAGGTTGGGTGTGATCGCGAGCGCCTTTTGCGCATCCTGGGCGGCAAGCTCCGGGAGGTCAGCGTCGAGCAGCATACTCCCCGTAAGCAGGTAGGCCGCAGCCGAATCAGCGCCCAATCCATATTGCGCCGCAAACGCGCCCCGTGCGTCGTCATAGCGGCGTGCGTTCATGTACGCGAGTCCCAATACGTGATTCGCATCCGCGTTCGCATTGGGCATCCATTGCCGCACACGTTCCAGGTAGGGGATGGCCGCGGCCGGCTGCCCTAAACGATAGAGCGTCAAGCCGCGCATCTGGACGGATTCCAGGTCTGCCGGATCCTGGGTCATCGCCGCTGCGAAGGCACGCTCCGCGTCGATCAATTTTCCGGCGCGGTAGTAGGCGATCCCCAATTGCCGGCTCGCGCCCTTCACTGGCGGCTGTTGGGCTGCTTGTTGCTGCAAGGTAGCAATCGCTCCCGGGCTGGTGGCCAAAGGAGGAGCCGGACTTTGTGCCACACACCAGCAGGCAGGAAGGAACGCAAAGATGAGGAAGCGGAGTTTCAGCATAGCCCAAATAAAAGAATACGCCCCTGATTGCACGCGGGTGGCTCACGCCCGGGTGCTAGGATTTGCAAAATGGCTGTTTGGCATAGATTGCTGGCGGCAGCGCTGGCAGTTGCACAGGCTCCTTACCCCGCGAGTACGCTTCATCCTCCCCCGGCATGGTTTGTCGATGTAGCCGCGCAAGCGGGCGTGCAGATGAACAACGTCAATGGCGAATCGAACACCAAGAAGTACATCATCGAGACCACGGGAAGTGGCGTTGCCGTGCTGGACTATGATCGCGATGGCTGGCCGGACATCTACCTGGTAAATGGAGATGCCCTGGACTCAGGCCAGGGAAAATCACCGCCGACCGGTCACCTCTATCACAACAACCACGATGGAACCTTCACCGACACGACCCGAAGCGCCGGACTCATCGCAAGCGGCTGGGGACAAGGCGCGTGTGTGGGCGATTACGACAACGACGGCTTCGACGACTTGTACGTGACCTACTACGGCAAGAATCGCCTTTACCACAACGAACGAAACGGGACGTTTAAAGAAGTAGCTGGGCCAGCGGGCGTTGCCGGAAGCGGCGGCGAATGGGGCTCCGGCTGTGCCTTCGTGGACTACGACCGCGACGGCAAGCTCGACCTGGTGGTTGCCAACTATGTTCACTTCGACCTCAAGACCGCGCCCCGGCCGGGTGAAGGCCAGATGTGCATCTGGAAAGGCGTGCCCGTCATGTGCGGGCCGCGCGGTCTCGACTCCACTCCCAACGTGCTCTACCACAACCTGGGTGGAGGCCGCTTTGCGAACGTAAGCAAGAGCAGCGGAATCGAGAAGACCAACGGGCACTACTGCCTCGGCGTCTCGACCCTGGACTACAACCGCGACGGCTGGCCCGACATCTACGTAGCCTGCGACAGCACCCCCAGCATTCTGTATCGCAACAATAAGGACGGAACGTTCACCGATGTGGCGGTAGACGCGACCGTGGCCTTCGACGAGGACGGCCGCGAGCAGGCCGGTATGGGCGCGGCGATCGCCGACTACAACGGCGATGGCTTACCTGACATTTTCAAGACCAACTTCTCCGATGACACCTCCTCTCTCTACCAGAACAATGGAGATGGCACCTTCAGCTCGAAGGTCTTCGATGCAGGGCTTGGACTGAACACCCGATATCTCGGCTGGGGCGTCATGTTCTTCGATATGGATAACGACGGCTGGCCCGACGTTCTCATCGCCAATGGCCACGTCTATCCCGAGGTGGATACGGCACACCTGGGAGCGACCTATAGAGAGCCGCGGCTGGTTTACTGGAATCAGGGGAACGGCAAATTTAAAGACATCAGCCATGTTGCGGGACCGGGTTGTACGGAACCGCAGTCCAGCCGAGGCTTGGCGATTGCCGATTTCTGGAACGAAGGCCGCTTGTCGGCGATCATCAACAACACCGGCGCAAAGCCTTTGTTGTTGGTGAATGAAGCGGCCAATCACAATCACTGGATCGGCGTCTCCACGGTAGGCACACGGTCCAACTACGATGGCATCGGCGCAACCGTGCACGTGTCCGCCGGTGGTAGAGACTTGGTGCAGGAAGTTCGCAGCGGTTCGAGCTATCTTTCCAGCAGCGACTTGCGTTTACATTTCGGCCTGGGAACAGCTGCCAAAGTGGATCGGCTGGAAGTCGAATGGCCCAGTGGACTCAAAGAGTCGTTTAGCGCGCCGTCAGTGGACCATTTCGTCACTGTGACGGAAGGGACGGGAAAGGCGATGGCGGCCCGTTAAGTTTGCGAGCGCGGCCGCTGCGAACGCGATGATCATGGGGAAGCATTCCAGTGTATAGCGGGGCTCAGGCCCCTCCAGCGTGGAAAGCAGCATGCTGCGGACTACGATATAGGCCACCAGCGCGGTGACAAACCTGGGCCAGTAAAACATTCCAACCAGCGCGGCCACCAAGTAAAGCAGGTTCAGTGCGCCGTAGGCATAGGCAATGCGGGTCTCCGCGCGATGCTGGTTATATTGCCACCAGCGCAGTTCTATATCGAGCATCTCGACCCGCGGCCGCAGCCACATATCCGCCAGACGCAGCAGGGGCAGGGTCAGATAGTAGCGCACGGGATGAGCGCGGATCCGGTCCGCGGCAATCGCGCCAAACCCGGCGTCGATCTGCGGCGTAAGCACATCGCCCGCGTTGTACTGCGCGATCAGGCTCATCGTCTCGCTCTTGTCCCCATCCAGGGCGCGGGAGGGGAGGGTGCGAATGTCGATGTCGTCGCCGGGCACATTCCAATAGATTTCGTAGGTGGAGGCGAAGTCGGCCATCCAGGTTTTTGTCCAGCGCTGGAAACCGAGGGCTTTGGGTTCACCGGGGTCGGTGGCGGATCGGGGAGCCAGCGGCTGAAAGACATGGAACGTGTGCCAGTTACGCAGGGCCCATATCCCGAATGGCAGTACGGCCACTAACCCGCAAAACAAGGCGACACGGAGCGCCTGTGCGAAGCCAGGCGAGTTTCTGCTGTAGAAGATCAGTGCGGGAAAGAAGACAACCGCCAGCAGGGCGCCATCCGGACGCAACAGCGCGGCATAGCTCCAGGCAAAGGCGAGGGCCAGCATCCAAACCAACTGCGGGCGCTCGAGCACCGCGGCAAAGGCACAAAGGCCAAGCGCAACGCAGAAAATGGAAGGCGTCTCGGTGAGGGGCATAGCCACGTAGTTGGCCGTGAAGGGGCAGAGCGCCGCCAGCCAGAGGGCTGCCATGGCGGCTCTGTGCCCGCAGATGCGGCGAACGAAGTCCGCGATCAGCAGGCATGTTGCCAGGTCAATTACCACTTGCAGGTAGAGAACCGCGAGATAATTCTGATTTCCAAAAACCGCAAAGCAGAGGGCGAGGAAGCCGGGGTATCCGGGCAAACGAACGAGGGTGGGGGCAATGGTCGGCGGGGCGCCCGGATGAATGATCGATCGGCCATAAATGCCGTGGGTTAGCCAATTCCTGGCGATGTCAGCGTAAAGAAGCGAGTCACCCTGGATCTGGGGGAAGGCGTGGATGAACCACAGGCGGAGAGCAGTTCCCGCCGCGAGCGCACAGACGATGGAAAGCATTGTGCGGCGGCTGAGGGAGGGCATCCCCCGAAATCATACAGGCTTGGGGTTAGAATAATCGGGTGGCAGCGGGCGGGAGTAGCTCAATGGTAGAGTAGCGGCTTCCCAAGCCGTTGGTTGCGGGTTCGATCCCCGTCTCCCGCTCCACAAATTGCACAAAACCTCAAGTTTGAGACGGGTCATAACCTGGGTGCGGGAACATCTCTCGACGGAGGGCACGAATTTAGTCCCGCAGGGACGGCCGATCTCACACCCTCTTAAAGCCCTGAGGTATGTTCTTCCCCTGCTCTCTGCGCAAATCTCTTCGCTCCTAATGACAACCGACAAAGTTGCACGTCGGGGACCGTGGTATCCCACATCTCGCGAAAAACGAGCGAGATGCCCCGAATTTCCAGCACGCGGCCCTAGACAAGACTGCGTGTGCGCCTTTCTTTTAAGGAAAGTCGCATGAAGTGTGCGGAACCCACGAGACTTCACAGGAAATCGGGGATATGGGGCCCACCCGATGTTCTTTGCCGGTACAGGAAGCCGGTCGTTTTGGTGGCCGGAAAGCTGTAAAGAGCATCGGCCAACAATCATCCCCGGGGTCCTTCGACTACGCGCTATAAACCCTCTGTTAGGAGATAGATCCGCGAGGTGCTTCGCTCAGGATGACGGCTTTGTGGGGGGCGAAATACAGCTGATTGGATATGCAGAAAATACGAAAAGATCGAAAAAGTCACAGGCTCTCAGGATGACGGCCTTGTGGGAGCGACCAGCGCGATCACGACTCCATCAGGCAGGCCCATCACTTTCGAAGCGTGTGCGGAGTCTCTGCTGTACCGACGAGAACCCGCGCCCGCTCGAAGACGTCCAAAAACATCTTGCGGGTGAGCTTTCCCGTATTTGTGTTCTGCAGCGAAGGATGAAAGCTGGAAATCAAGATTCGCCCTCCCGGAAGCGCATATTCCGCGCCGTGGGAAAACTTGAAGCGCGGCTTGCGCTCACTCTGCCCCGTTCGCGCCAGGTGCTCCAAATAGCCATCGAAGGCGATGCGCCCAAGACAGATCACCACCCGCAAATTGCTCAGCAGCCGGACCTCCTCGTCCAGATGCGAGGAGCAATTCGCCAGCTCAGACCGCTTGGGACTGTTATCGGGCGGAGCGCAGCGGACAACGGCACTGATCCAGCAATCCTGAAGCTTTAACCCGTCGCCACGAGAAACGGAGGTAGGTTGGGAAGCAAATCCAACCTCGTACAGAACCGGGTACAGGAAGTCGCCAGAGCCATCGCCAGTAAACGGCCGGCCCGTGCGATTGGAACCGTGCGCGCCCGGAGCCAGCCCCAGAATCAACAGGCGGGCCTTCTCATCGCCAAAAGATGGAACCGGCTTGGCCCAGTAAACCCAGTCGCGGTAGGCTCGGCGCTTGCTGGTGGCAATCTCTTCGCAGTACTTCCGCAGGCGGGTGCACCGTTGACAACGGATAAGATCCTGGTTGAAAAGGATCAGGGGACTAGGACCGGCCGGAAGCGACCCAGGGCTCGCCGCAGCCACACCAGGGCTTCCAGTGGGCGAACCAACGGGCGATCCAACAGGCGAACCCGGGGTTGGTCGAGGGATGGAGCTCATACCCGATTGTAAGGCTCACGGGAAAGACGGCGTAAGATGATTTTTGCTTTTTCACGCCTGGACCATGGCGACGAAAAGCACAAAAGAAAGGCTCTTGAGGATGTCTATGCGCAACAGGACCAAGGGTTTAACGGTAACACTGGCCACATTCGCTCTGCTCACTGCCGGTTGTCAGCAACAGCCAGCAGCGCCCGAAAAGGCACAACAGCCGGCGACCGCTGCCCCGGCAGCCGTGCAAATAGGGGGCGAGGACGTCATCACCCTTACGCGGAAAGCCAGCAACAACGGCAGCAAGCCAGAGTTCCTCTCCGTGACCCTGCTACCCGGACGCGGCATGAATATGCTGCAGGTTACAGCTGCCATCCCAGGTAAAGGGGAGATACCACTGCTCCACTCACCCTCCATCCAGGAAGCCGCAAATCAGCTCACCGGCACGGGTAAAGATGCGCTGGGCAACGGATCCTTCGGCTTCGGAGGCGCCTTCCTGATTCCCTACCCCAACCGCATGATTGGCAAGCGCTCGTCGGACGGGAAGTCGGTCATCACCCAATGGCGCGGCCACACGCTGACACTCCCGGCAAACTTTCCCAGCAAGAACCCGGGTGGACCCGTGGTAGCGATCCATGGATTGATCACCCAGTCTAAGGTGGAAGACCTGCAGACCCAAACCACCGCGGATGGACAAACGGTGACGGGCGTCATCCGCGCCGGGGATTTCGGCGGCCACTGGCTCTCAGATACCGATCTGGTGCTGAACATCACACTGACTGGGGACGCGGTTGACGCTACCATCACCGCCAAGAACGTGGGCAAAGAGGCAGAGCCTATGTCCATCGGTTGGCATCCCTACTTTCAGATACCGAGCGGGCATCGCGCTCAGACGCGACTGCACATCCCCGCCTCGATGATGGCCCCGGTGAACAACTACGGTGACGCATTCCCAACCGGAAAACTCAAGCCGGTCAAAGGCACGGATTACGACTACAACGCCCCCGACGGCGTAGCCCTCGACGATCACTTCCTCGACGACAACTTCTCTCATCTGCAACGCACCGACGGCGCAGCCGAAGTCAAACTGATCGACCCTGATGCTCATTACGGGTTGACGGTCTCTGCGCTCTCTCCCGAAATCAGGACCATCCAGGTCTATTCGCCAAAACCGGCTTCGTTTGTCGCTATCGAAGATCAGTTCAACTACGTGGACCCATTCGGGAAGGAGTGGAAGGGTATGGACACGGGCATGGTGACGCTGCGCCCCGGACAATCGGTTACCTGGAAGGTTCGCCTGGGACTGTTTGTGCCGGGCCAATAAGGCCGTCGAGGGTTACCGTAGTAAGGGGCACGAAAACGCAGCAGCTACCGCTTCTCCACCTACCCGGCGCATACTGTCAAGGATGAGAACAGCGCATGCCGCCCGCTGCCTCTGTTGCGGGTACAGAACATTGACTGTGCCTGAAGCCCTGGAGCTGTGCCAGGTTTGCTGGTGGCAGGACGATGGGCAGGATGACCGCGACGCCGATATCATCCGCCGTACCGTCAACGGCAACCTCTCCCTGAGCGACGGACGACGCAACTACAAGCACTATCAGGCTGCCGATCCGCGGTTTGTAGCGCACGTACGCACGCCGCGGCAGGAGGAACTCTAGGCTGCTGCCGGCATCGCCGGCGGCGCCTGAGGTAACCGTAAAGGGTGTATTGTAGTTAATAGCGGCTTCGCATTCCTTGCGCTGCGGGTTTGACCCTCCCGGCAAAGCCTCATACGATGAAAGCAGGCTGTTTACAGGCTCCCCCACGCTTGCATCGATTTAGCCATTGCAGCGGCGTAGGAAGCGAGCGAACCTGGAAGGCATACGTTGAGCTCAACTGAAATGATCGAAACCACACCGCAATCTGGCGGAGTGTCTACCGCCACCGAGGAACCTGCCGGACATGAACACGAGGGGCACTCTCATGGGGCGGCAACTCTGAACCCAGAGTGCACCCGAGAAGTCGAAATCGAAGTTCCCGCAGACGAAATCACCCGTAATTATCAAGCAGTTACCAAGCGATACAAGAAGATGGCGCGCATCCCCGGCTTCCGCGCGGGCAAGGTTCCGGAGTCGCTGATCCGCGGCCGCTTCGCCGAACAAATTCGCCAGGATGTGATGGAAGCAGTTCTACCGGAACACTTCCGCACCGCCATCTCCGAGCGTCAACTGAGACCCATCTCTCAGCCCCAGGTAACGAAAATTGATCTGGAAGAAGGCAAGCCGCTGCGGTTTAAAGCCGCCTTCGAAGTGCTTCCCGAATTCTCGATCGATGGATATCAGGACGTGAAGGTGGAGAAGCCTTCCACCGAGCTCACAGATGCTGAGTTCGATGCTGAACTCGCGCGCATCCGCGACTCCCGGTCCACCATGGAGCCGGTAACTGAAGAGCGGCCGCTCGCCGATGGTGACTTCGCCCAAATCAGCTTTACGGGTGATGTGCAGCCAGTGGAAGGCGAAGCCGAGACCGCGCCCCATCAACCAATTTCTGGGCAGGACGTGATGGTCGAAGTAGGCGGCCCAAACACACTGGACACATTTAACGCCGCACTGCGCGGAGCCAGCGCCGGTCAACAGTTAAAGTTCGAGGCGAGCTATCCGCCGGATTTCGGTGAGCGGCAACTAGCTGGCAAACATGTGGCCTACGATCTTGAAGTCAAGGGGATCAAGAAAAAGATCGAGCCGGAACTGAACGACGAGTTTGCCAAGGAACTCGGACAGTACGAGACCCTGGACGATTTCAAGCAGCAACTGCGCGATCATCTGGCCCGGGATAAGCAGCGGCGGGTGCAGGCCGAAACCACAAACCGGCTGCTCGACGCCCTGGTTGCGCGGTATGAATTTCCGGTTCCCGAATCCCTGGTGCAACAACAAATAGACGCTCGTCTGGATCGCGGTCTGCGGGCGCTGGCTGCGCAGGGGATGCGGACCGAAGACATGCGCAATCTTGACTTCGATCGCCTGCGCGCCGCGCAACGGCCCTCCGCGACGGCGGAAGTGAAGGGCTCGATGCTGCTCGACCGCATTGCGGATGCAGAGAACATCAGCGTGCCGGAAGAAGACGTCGAAAATGAACTGCAAGCTATCTCTTTGCAAATGCGCGAGCCGGTGGATGCACTGCGCACGCGTTTGACTGAGGACGGTAGCCTCGCTAGAATCCGGGAACGCTTACGTAGAGAGAAGATGGGCGCGGTGCTGTTTGAGAGACTCGCGTCCTGATGAAACGCAAACGGCCAACTTAAAGGGTGGGGCGCACGCAGCCCACAGGAAGTAGAAGCAAGGGAGAGCATGGCACTTGTACCTATGGTGGTCGAGCAGACGAGTCGAGGCGAGCGCGCCTACGACATTTATTCGCGTCTGCTTCGCGACAATATTATCTTTCTGGGTACGCCGATCGACGATCAGATCGCAAACCTGGTAATCGCCCAAATGTTGTTTCTCTCCGGCGAAGACCCGGAGAAAGATCTTCAGCTTTACATCAATTCGCCGGGCGGCTCGATCACCGCGGGTCTTGCCATTTACGACACCATGCAGTTCATCCGCAATGACGTGGTCACCTATTGCATCGGCCAGGCGGCGAGCATGGCGGCCTTTCTACTGATGAGCGGTAACAAGGGCAAGCGTTTTGCCCTACCCAACTCGCGCATCCTGATTCACCAGCCCTCGATGGGTGGTCTTTCGGGTCAGGCGACCGATATTGATATTCATGCTCGCGAAATTTTGCGTATTCGCGAGATCACCAACAAGTTGATGTCCAAACACACCGCACAGCCGCTGGAACGTATTGAACGGGATGTGGAGAGAGACTTCATCATGAACGCGCAGCAAGCCAAAGAGTACGGCATTATTGACGAAATCATAGACCGGCCACGTACCTGATCGGCCGTCAGGCCAAAGGAGTTGCAGTATGAAAACGCCGAGGGGAACAGACGATACGCTCCGTTGTTCGTTCTGTCATAAATCGCAGGACGCCGTTGCTAAATTGATCTCCTCACCGAGCGATTACCCGCGGGCATACATCTGTGATGAATGTGTAGCGGTTTGCAACTCCATCCTTGAAGACGACCGGGGCGAAACCCAGCCCGGGGCTGCTCCGGCTCACCTGCCCAAACCGCAAGAGGTCAAGGGCTTCCTCGACGAGTACGTGATCGGTCAGGAACAAACCAAGAAGAAGTTAGCGGTCGCCGTTTATAACCACTACAAACGCATCCAGATGAACCGGACGCGGGGCAATGATGTGGAGCTCTCCAAGTCCAACATTCTTCTCGTAGGCCCCACTGGTAGCGGCAAGACCCTGCTGGCGCACACTCTGGCCAAGATGCTGGACGTACCCTTTGCCATCGTCGACGCAACCACGTTAACGGAAGCGGGGTATGTCGGCGAGGACGTGGAAAACATCATCCTCAAACTGCTGCAGGCAGCCGATGGCGATGTCGCCAGGGCGCAGACCGGCATTATCTATATTGATGAAATCGATAAGATCGGCCGCAAGGACGAAAACCCCTCCATTACCCGCGATGTCTCCGGCGAGGGTGTGCAGCAGGCCCTGCTGAAGATCCTCGAGGGCACGGTAGCGAACGTTCCGCCCCAGGGCGGACGCAAGCATCCCCACCAGGAGTTCACCCCGGTCGATACGACCAACATATTGTTCATCTGCGGCGGTGCTTTCGTCGGTTTGGAACGCATTGTCGGACGGCGCGTGGGCAAGAAGGCGCTGGGTTTCAAGGCCCTATCCGAGAAGGAAGCGCAGGAAGTGGGAGTTTTGCCGGCCCAGCGCGATACCGAGTTGCTGCGCCAAGCTCAGCCTCAGGACCTGATTAAATTCGGCCTCATCCCCGAATTTGTCGGGCGCCTGCCCGTAATCGGCATTCTCGACGAGCTGGACGAAGCGGCCCTGGTGGAGATTCTCACCAAGCCCAGAAACGCCATTCTCAAGCAGTACCAACGACTCTTCGAATACGAGGGCGTACGCCTCTTGTTTTCCGAGGACGCCTCCCGTGCTGTGGCTCGCGAAGCGCTGGCTCGCAAGGTGGGTGCGCGCGGACTGCGCATGATCCTGGAAGAGTTGATGCTCGATCTGATGTACCACCTGCCCAGCAACAAGAAGATCAAGGAACTGGATATCACGGCCGAAATGGTACAGAAACGTGACCTTTCCGTGACCTTGCTGGAAAAAGCCGGGTAGAGCGCGAGCTGAGTCCCGCAGGAACGGGTGAACTTAGCCCAGGACGCTAGTCCTGGGAATACCAGGCAACATGATGAAAGTCCCGCAGGGGCGGCTGGAGGTTGTCCAGTATGGCGTCGCGGCGCATTTTCAGCCGTCCCTGCGGGACTAGTCGACCTTCCAAATTCAACCCAGGATTTGCGTCCTGGGCTAAGGTCAGCCGTCCCTCCGGGACTAAATTCGTAAATCGCTGGTTCCCGCCCACGCTCGGAAGCCCGGACTATTCGCTGGTTCTTCTTGAGGGGTCAAGCACCTTGTTGACCGGTTGAAGCCCCTCACGTCCGGGGAATTGGCGCAACTTCCGTTTCCTCTGTATAAGGGAGATAAGTGAAAGGAAATCGCGTGACACAAGCAAAAGAAACCCGGGACAAAGGCGATCTTCGCAAGCTCCCCATGATGCCCATTCGGGACATGGTGATCTTTCCTTACATGATGACGCCCTTTGTTGTGGGGCGTGAGTCCAGCGTGCGAGCGCTGGAAGAGGCGCTCACCGGGGACCGCAAAATCTTCCTGGCGACCCAGCACGACGCGGGCATCGATGAGCCCCGCCCGGAAGACATCTATTCGGTGGGAACTATTGGCAACATCGTCCAGAGCGTCAAGATGCCGGACGGCAACATTAAGGTGCTGGTGGAAGGACTAGAGCGAGCCAAGGCTGTGGAAATGAATGACTCGGATGGCTTTTTTGTAGCCACCGTGCGGGTCGCTAACCGCCAGCTCGAAGTAAATCCGCAAATCGAGACAGTGATGCAGCGCGTCACTTCCCTCTTTGAGCAGTACGTCAAGCTGCAGCAATCGCTGAACTACGAAACCATGATCGCCGCCGTCCGCATGGATGAGCCGGCGAAGCTTTCCGACACCATCGCCGCCAACCTGCAGCTCTCCATTGAAGAGAAGCAGGAGTTGCTCGATATCTTCGATCCCAGTGAGCGTCTATCTCGTGTCGCCGACGTTCTGGACATCGAGATCGAGAAGCTCAACATGGATCGCAGCGTGCAGAGCCGGGTCAAACGGCAGATGGAGCGCGCCCAGAAAGAGTACTACCTCAACGAGAAAATCAAGGCTATTCAGAAGGAACTGGGCCGCGGTGAGAAGAGTGAGTTCGATGAGCTGCGCAAGAAGATCGAGAGCGCCGGCATGCCCAAGGACGTCTTCGATAAAGCGATCCAGGAACTGAAGAAGCTGGAAGCCATGCCGCCCATGTCGGCAGAGTCGACCGTTTCCAGAAACTACCTGGACTGGCTTCTGGCCGTGCCGTGGAAGAAAAGAAGCAAAGAAACACGCAGCATCGATCATGCGGAAAAGGTGCTGAATGCGGACCACTACGGCCTGGAAAAAATCAAAGAGCGCATTCTCGAGTTTCTGGCCGTCCGCCAGTTGGTAAAAAATCCTAAAGGATCGATCCTATGCTTTGTCGGGCCTCCAGGTGTGGGTAAGACCTCGCTCGGCATGTCGATCGCCAAGGCCACCGGCCGCAAATTCGTGCGCATGTCGCTGGGGGGCGTACGGGACGAAGCGGAAATCCGTGGTCATCGGCGGACCTATATTGGCGCTCTGCCAGGACAAATTATTCAGTCCATGAAGAAGGCGGGAACCAAAAACCCGGTTTTCATGCTGGACGAAGTGGACAAGATGGCTTCCGACCTGCGCGGAGATCCCGCATCGGCGTTGCTCGAGGTGCTCGATCCGGAGCAGAACACGAGCTTCCAGGATCACTACCTCGACGTCGAATATGACCTGTCGCAGGTGCTCTTCGTGGCGACGGCCAATGTGCTGCACACCATCCCAGCGCCGCTCCAGGATCGCATGGAGATTCTGCGCCTGCACGGGTACACCGAGGCGGAAAAGCTCGAAATCGCCAAGCAATACCTGGTCAAGAAGCAGCGTGAGGCCACCGGGCTCAGCGATAAAAACGCGGTCTTCAGCGATGCCGCCCTGGTGGACATCATTCGCGGTTATACCCGCGAAGCCGGCGTCCGCAACCTGGAGCGCGAGATTGGCAACGTCTGCCGTAAGGTGGCGCGCCGTGTCGTCCGCAACGGAGCCAAGCACAAAGAAGAAATCGCCGATACGAACGTGAACGAATTTCTGGGAGTGGCCAAGTTCCGCGATTCCCAGTTGCACGAGACCAGCGAAATTGGCCTGGTGACCGGCCTTGCCTGGACCGAGGTGGGCGGCAGCATCCTCTCAACCGAAGTGCAGGTATTGGACGGTAAGGGTAAGTTGACCCTGACCGGTCAACTGGGCGACGTGATGCAGGAGTCGGCGCAGGCGGCGCTTTCCTACATCCGCAGCCGGGCGCAGCATCTGGGATTGCCCAAAGACTTTTATCGCAACCTGGACATTCACGTGCACGTTCCGGAGGGGGCTATTCCCAAAGACGGTCCCTCCGCTGGCATCACCATTGCTACAGCCTTGGCCAGCGCCTTAGCCAAGGTACGGGTACGGCGCGATATTGCGATGACGGGCGAAATCACACTGCGGGGTAAGGTCCTTCCCATCGGGGGATTGAAGGAGAAGCTGCTGGCCGCTCATCGTGCCGGTATCTTCGAAGCCATTCTGCCCCGAGGCAATGAAAAGGACCTGGCAGATCTCCCGGAGAACCTGCGCAGCGTGATGAAGCTGCACTTTGTCGACCAAATGGACGAGGTGCTGAAGATTGCGCTGGAAGGTCCTTTGCCGGAATTGCGCGAAGAAACACCCGAGGCGCTGGCTGCGGTGAAACCACCGGTTGCCGCCGATCAGCCGCGCGCGCAGTAGTCCGTGCACCTGGTGACGAAGTTTCTGCTTTCGGCGATGTCGCCGGATCAATTCCCTACCGCAACGGCCCCGGAATTTGCCTTCCTGGGCCGCTCCAATGTTGGAAAATCCAGCTTGATCAACGGCCTGCTGGGTGAAAAGGCTGCGAAGGTTTCGGCTTCGCCAGGCCGCACCCGGTCGATCAATTTTTTTGCCCTATCGGATTCAGCAACGGCACGGCTGCCTCGTCTGCTCTTTGCCGATCTACCGGGCTATGGGTACGCGAAGATCTCCCGGTCCATCTCCGCGGAATGGCCCAAATTCATCAATCCCTATCTAGAAGAGCGGCCGAACCTGGTCCTCTGCATCTGCCTGGTAGACAGCAACATTCCGGTGCAGGCTAGCGATCAGCAGCTGATCGCCTCGCTCAAAGGCATGGGCCGCAGCTTTCTGGTGGTCGGGACGAAGGCAGACCGGCTATCCGGTAACGAGCGAACCAAGGCTCTGAAACAGCTAAAGGAAGGCCTGGAGTTAGGCGAGATCCTGCTCTGTTCCTCCAAGACCGGCTACGGAATCAAAGAGCTGTGGACGGAGATTCTGGGGCGGGCCGAGGCGCCAGCGTAAGGTGGGAAAACTGCAGATCCCTCGCTTCGCCCGGGATGACAAATAGGAGAGGGCTGTTGCAAGGAGAGGACCGTTGCCAAGGGACAGTGCGGTGGGTGGGTAGGTAAACCATTATGCAACTGCTCTTTCCTTTAGCAACCGCCCTCTCCTTGCAACAGCCCTCTCCTATTTGTCATCCCGGAGCGAAGCCGAGGGATCTGCAGTTCTGCGGACCTTTCCTGGAAATGTCTTTCGCAGAGCGCAGCGTAGTCAGCCTGCCTTACCAAGTCGAATAAGGCTGGCCGTCACTGCCAGCCTGGTCTGATCCGCTGTGCACATCCGTCATGCCCGGATCGGTCTGGTCGACGTTTTGCAGCGTATCGTCCATCGCGGGCACCCACGTAGAGTCACTGTGGGTGACGGGGTCGATCGGAATCTTCTTGAGATAACCAGCAGTCACCAGGTCATCCAGACTCTGCGGCGCCTTGTTCTTGTCATTGGTGTATGAATCAATGGCATCGCGCATCACGTGCAGATCTTCCCTGAGCACAGCTTCCCGCGCAGCGCGGATGGATGCGACGTAGGCGGGAATCGCGATCGCCGCCAGGATGGCGATGATGAGCATCACCACCATCAACTCCACCAAAGTGAAGCCGCGCGCGAATTGATCAGAGCGGACGCCGGATCTTCTCAAGAGCCTACCAATCGGAATATTTCGTGCCATCGAGCGCAGTGGCTTGCGACTTGGAAGCAACATCAAACAGATTCTGACCGCCCCAGGAGTCGCTGTTCGGATCATCCTCCATGGAGCGCATCGTCCACTCGGCTTTGCCGGTCATCGGGTCGACCGGGATGCGGCGCAGAAATTTGAGCTTCTTGCCTTGGACATCCACACCTTTGACCAGCGCATCGAGATCCGGGGGATAGCCCTGGCTGTCCGCCTTAGGAATGAACGCGTGACGATCGGCAGCATCTTTGTAATGGTCGATCGCATCGCGCATCTGCCATAAGTCGTAGCGCAGTTCCCTTTCCTTCTCACGCTTCGCGCGAAAGCGCGCCAGCGGAACGACGGCCGATGCCAGGATGGCAAGGATCGCAACCGTCACAATCAACTCGACCAGCGTCAGCCCCGATTGCCTGGACGCCGCTGCATTGCGTGGACGTAAGGTGTACCGCATACAAAGAGCCCTATTGAATGTGGATCGCGGTTTGTGAGCCCGCGATGTTTACAGATTGCTGCGCGCTGTTCTTTGCCGACGCGCGGATGATTTGCATGGCCGCGTCTCCGGGGGCGTTGGCCTGGAAAGTCAAAACGCAAACCGTTCCCGCCCCGGTGACGCCGGCAACGCCGGGCGGACGAGAAGCTGAGATCACGACATTGCCAACCCCATCATCGCGATGAACGAGGGCAATCGCCTGGCCGTCGTGGCCAAGAAAATCGCCCGTATCGACGTTGATCAGCGCCAGCTTGCTGTTGTCGTAATGCAATTGCATGGGCACGGAGAATACGTCCTGACCGCCGCTTAGCTTCACGGCTACCTGGAAGGTTCCGCCAACCTTGGGCACCGTCTGGGGTGGCGCGATCTGCAGCGCCATCGTGTTAGACGTTGGAACCGAAGTGATGTTGGGTCGTGCCATCCCGGAGCTCGGATTCAGAGGTTCGGCATTTGCCGAGCCGGGCGGCGCTTGCGCGACTCCCGCAGCCGGCGCCGACCCGTGGGGTTGCAATCCCGGCGGGAGACTATCCGCTCCTCCCGGTTGTGCGCCTGCCGGCGATGAAATGCGCCGCAACTCGACATTGGTGCCCGTGCCTGTGTCAATTTCCTGCAGATTCAATGGGCTGATGTCGGTGGCGCGGACCACATGCGGCGTCAGCATGAAGATAATTTCGTCATCGGAGACCTGATGCTGGTTGGAACTGAAGAGGTACTTCAGGATCGGTAACTCGCCCAAATAGGGGGTTCCGCCGATCGAGACGAGGTCCTGCTTCTGCAGAAATCCGCCCAGGATGTTGACTTCGCCTTCTTTGAGCCGAACCACCTGATCGGCCGTACGTTGGCTAATAATCGGTTCTGTAATACCGCCGATATTGGTCGAGCCGTTCTCCTGCGAGGAGACGATCTTGATCTTGAGGGTTACGTCCCGGTCGTAATGAACGATGGGCGTAATCTCGATTTCCACACCAACGTCGAGGTAGGTGAACTGCGTGTTCACCAGCGAACTGACGACCGCGGTCGCCGCCCCCGTCTGGTAAGACCCGGTAGCCACCGGGATACGTTCACCAATCTTGAGGTCGGCCTTCTGCCCGTCGGTTGCCCGAATGCTGGGATTCTGCAAAACCTTGGTATCCGAATCCGAAAGCAAAAAGTTGGCTGTTGCCTGGCCGACGGTCACGGCGAAATTCGTGGCGTTCAGGTGGGCAAGGTTATTCAGCGTCAGATTGGTCGAGCTGGTGCTGGTGGTGCTGGTGGTACTTGTGGTGCTTGTCGTACTCGTCGTGCTGGTCGTGCTGGTGGTACTGGTCGCGTTGGGTGGCTGCAATTGCAGCCCGAAGCTTCCCGGGAGCTGAATACCGATGGTGCGCGTCTTGTTCCTATTCACTTCCAGCAATGCCACGTCGACCACTACTTCCGGGCGCGACTTATCCAGGTCATTGATGAGCTTTTGCGCCAGCAGCAATTCGTCGGGGGTCGCGCGCATGACAATGGCGCTCTGGCTCGGAACACCGTAGAGCTTGGCGTTCACCAGAAGATTGCGCAAAGCCGTCTGAATATCGTTCAGATCATTCTGCTGTGCGGTGTTCGCCAGGTAGAACGTCTGCACCGCTTCTTCTTCAAGCTCCTGGCGCTTGGCGCGTGTGTTCTGGGCAACGAAGATGGTGTTGGCCGTGACAGGGTGCCAAAACGTGCCCGAAAGTGTGGCCACGATGCGCAACGCGTCCAACAGCGACACATTCGCGATATCGACCTGGACGCGCTTGGAGGTGTACTCAGGATCGAAGAGAACATTGATGCCCGCCGCCTTGCCGACGGTCGTGTACACCACCTTGCTGTCTTCGGTCATGTGCAAGGTCAGCGGTTCGTCGGAAATGGGCTTAAGCTGGATCGGGCTGCCCACCTCGCTGAGTTCTTCAGTCTTGTTCTCCGGGATCGACGTTTCCTGATTTGCCTTGGGAGCGGCAGCCTGCTTGTCTCTGGCCTTCTGGATATCCTGCCGAGCCAAATCGTTGCTGGGGTCGATTTCGAGCGCGCGCAGGAATTCGGTCAGCGCCCCGGCTGTATCGCCCTGGGTGAGAAGCTTTTCCCCTCTTTGTACGTGGGCCGTCCCAGCCTGGAACCGTAAACGCTCATAAGCCGTCTTGTAGCGAAGGTTTTTAGGTTCCTTCTCAAAGGCCTGGTAGTAATTTTCGTAGGCGGTGATGGGATCGTCCTTGGTTTCCGCCGCCTGGCCGCGCTGATAGAGCGTTTTTGCCTTCGGACCGGACGCTGCCAGGCAGCAAATGCTCAGGAAGAGGACCAGGGTAAACGCAGCGGACAGAGCCCAGTTATTTTGATGGCGTTTCATCGCACTCCAGATAGCCAAGACGCATGTTCACAGGGATTTTGCAATCATATGGGCCGTCAAAGACCGCGAGGAGCGGTCTTGTTTGAGAGAAAACCACTAAATGGTTCCCGCTCCGGCTCAAACCAATTGCCAAACCGCTGGGGAGAAATCGACGTGTCAACCAACGCCCGGAACAGCTTTTCTCTCTGCTAATGTCGCCTGAGTATACCATCCGGCGTACCCAGTCCTTTGCTCCCAAGTCGCGTGCTAGCATGAAGATTCGTAACCAAACGTATGCCCCGGCAACACACGCAAGCCACGAATCCATCCCCTCAGAAAGCCAAGCCCAGAGAACCTGTCGCTGCCGGCGAACGGGATGCTGCCGTGAACCGCGCAGCGGGGCACAACTACTTTCTGCTCGACAAATTCGAAGCCGGTATCGCGCTCAGAGGCACCGAGGTGAAGTCTATCCGTGAGGGCAAGGCCAATCTCAAGGATGCTTATGGCATCGTCAAAGACGGCGAAGCCTATTTGTTGAATGCGCATATCGGTCCCTACTCCCACGGAAACTCATCCAACCACGACTCGCTACGCACTCGCAAACTGCTGCTACACCGCCAGGAATTGCAAAAACTAATGGGGAAGACGCAGCTAAAGGGTTTAACGCTCATTCCTACCCGGCTTTATTTCCGCCATGGACGGGTCAAATGCGAACTCGCCGTGGCAAAGGGCAAACAGGACTGGGACAAACGCGAAACCGAGCGGCGCCGTGAAGACGACCGCGAGGCCCGGGCGGCCATGGTCCGTGGCCAACGCAAGTAGCATAAATAGAACGATAAAAAAGACTTATCGGATTTTAGGGAAACACGCCATCGATGCAGACAAAGTTTATATCGGCTAAACTCGACCGGGTCAGCAGCGGGCTGCTGGTTATCTTCGCCCACGATGTCGCAGAGAAGAAGACGGCAGAGAAAAAGCAGACCCAACCTGTGGTCAAGCTGTTGACTGGAGGTGGCGTCTTAACCAAGGCGACAGCGGCCGTCCTGAAGAGTGGCGAATTTGGTGCCGGAAGCTGCGAGACGGTCCTGCTGCATGCCCCAGATGGGTTCAAAGCGGAACGAATTCTGCTCGTAGGCCTGGGCAAGCTCACCACAACTGAGGTGCGCAAGGCAGCGGGTGCGGCCGTCCGTTTCGCCAAACCGCGCAAGGTGCGCGAACTTTGTATCGCGGTCCCTGAGGGTCTTGACCCCGTCGCCGCCACGCGTGCACTGGTCGAAGGCGCCTATATCGGTGATTTCGATCCGGATACCTATCGTTCCGACCGTAAAGACCAGAGTATCGAGCAACTTAGCGTGCTCGCCCCCAGCGGGGCTAAACCCTCTGCCATCGAAACTGGGGTGCGGGAAGGGATCATTTTGGGCGAAGCGCAGAACTTTGCCCGCTCCCTGGTGAACGAGCCCAGCAATGTCTTGACACCGAGCGTACTGGGGCAAAAGGCCGCCGAGATGTGTCAGCAATTCGGTGTGCAATGTGAGGTGTACGGGGCAGACAAGCTGAAGGAATTAAAGATGGGAGCGTTCTGGGGGGTCACCAAGGGATCGGAAGAACCGCCCGCCCTGATCGTGATGACTTACGAGCCCAAAAATGCTCCTGCGACCCCGGTGCTGGGCCTGGTAGGAAAAGGCATTACTTTCGACACCGGGGGCATCTCCATCAAACCCGCCGACGGTATGGAGAAGATGAAATACGATATGGCCGGCGGTGCGGCGATGATCGGCGCCATGCAGGCGATCGCGCAGTTGAAGCCGGCGGTGCGGGTGATCGGCGTGGTTTGTGCTGCGGAGAACATGCCCTCGGGATCCGCCATGAAGCCGGGCGATGTCCAGATTGCCATGTCCGGCAAGAGCATTGAAATTATCAACACCGATGCCGAGGGGCGGTTGGTCCTGGCGGATGGCCTCGCCTATGCGCGACAGCTCGGCGCCACTCACCTGATCGACGCTGCCACGCTGACGGGAGCCTGTGTAGTTGCATTGGGCATGGTGAACGCGGGCGTTTTCTCCAACGACGAAGAAACTTATCGGCATTTCACCGCGGCGGTCGAAACATCGGGTGAGCGCTTTTGGCGGTTACCGGTCGAGGATGATTACAAGGAGATGATCAAATCGAGCATTGCCGACATCATGAACACCGGCGGCAGCCGCTGGGGCGGAGCCATCACCGCAGCCATGTTCCTCAAGGAATTTGTCGACGACACACCTTGGATCCATCTGGACATCGCAGGTGTGGCCTGGACCGAAGAGCAGAAACCCTGGATCGCGAAAGGTCCTTCCGGCGTTGCCGTGCGCACGATCACGGAGTGGGTCAGGAGCTACGTTTAGTCCCGCAGGGACGGCTGAACTTAGCCCAGGACGATAGTCCTGGGCCAGCTTGCACCGTGGAAGAGTCCCGTAGGGACGGCTGGAAATAGGCCGCGATTCAATCCTGGACAACTTTCAGCCGTCCCTGCGGGACTTAATCAAGTTTCATGATGTACCCAGGACTGTCGGCCCGGGCTAAGTTCAGCCGTCCCTGCGGGACTAAGTTCGTAAATCCTGGTTCTCACACACCCTCTTTAGCCCGAAACTAAATCCAGCAAAATCACCCGATCCTTAGGCCCGGAGGTGCGTTCTTCGTCAGGATGCGGCCTTGGCTGGGTGTTTTTCCGCAACATGCGTCGCATGGCTGAACTCCCGTATCAGCCGTTCGTTGAACGCGGGGAGGTCGTCGGGCTTGCGACTGGTGGTGAGGTTCTGGTCAGTGACCACTTCTTCATCCACCCAATGACCCCCTGCGTTGCGGATGTCAGTGCGGACCGAGGGCCAGGAGGTAAGCGTCCTGCGCTTCAACACGTTCGCCTCAACCAATAGCCACGGTCCGTGGCAGATGGCGCCGATTGGTTTGCCCGAGTTGAAGAATTCGGTGACAAAAGCAACCGCCTTCGGTTCAATGCGCAGTTTGTCTGGATTGATTTGACCACCCGGCAACACCAGCCCGTCATAGTCTGCCGGCTTCGCCTCGTCCAGTGTCTTATCCACCTTGGCATTTTCGCCCCAATCGGTGTGGTTCCAGCCTTTGATTTGACCCGGTTTGGGAGAAATCACATCGACGGTTGCTCCCGCTGCTTCTAGAGCCTTCTTGGGTTCTGTGAGTTCCACTTGCTCAAAGCCGTCGGTCGCTACGATTGCAATTTTCTTCCCCTGCAGTTTTGTATGCATGATTAGAACCCCTTGCTTATTAAGAGGCCCGCTCGTTCTCGCTCGTTGCCCAACCTCAATTGTGAAATGTAGATGAACAATGGTCCAGGCCATGCCATCTCGTGGCATCCTACTCGACAGAACCTACGTGAGAGGACGGCACCATGCTCTGTGAAAAGACCTGTAGAACCGCTGTTTGCGCCATTGCGATTTTCTCCTCGTTCGGCGTGTTGACTTCCTGCAAGTCCTCACCGAGCACTACCGATCTCAACGGAGCCGGCAGCACCTTTGTCTATCCCGTGATGGGCCGTTGGATTCAGAGTTTTCAGGAGTCACATCCCAATGTGCGGATCAATTATCAGTCCATCGGTAGCGGCGGAGGGATTCAGCAAGTAAAGTCGGGCACCATCGATTTTGGTGCTTCGGACGCTCCCCTGTCTGACAGCGATATGGCGCAGATGGCTCCGGTGGTGCAATTTCCGGAATCGGCCGGCCCCGTATGTGTTACCTATAACCTCGAGGGCCTGCAACATCCGCTGCAGCTATCTTCGGACACTCTGGCGGGGATTTTCTTAGGCAAGATCACGAGCTGGCAGGATCCGGCGGTGAAGAAGGATAACCCCGACGAGAAACTGCCTAACACGAAAATCGTGGTAGTTCACCGCGCGGAAAGCAGCGGCACTACTGCTGCGTTCACCACCTATCTGGCTGCAGTTAGCCCGGAATGGGCGCAGACAGTAAGCAAGGGCACCGCGGTTAAGTGGCCGACGGGTCTTGGCGCCAAGGGCAGTGAGGGAGTTACCGGCCAGGTGAAGCAATCCGCGGGCGCTATCAGTTATGTCGAACTGACTTATGCGACCCAAAACAAACTGCCGGTAGCTGCGATCAAGAATCAGGGCGGCAAGTACGTCTTACCCAGCACTTCAGGAACGACCGCGGCCATCGAAGCGTTCAAGGACCAGTTGGCGCAGGATGCGCGTATTCCGATCGCGAATCCACCAGCGACAGCGCCGGATGCCTATCCTATTTCCACGTTGACCTTCCTGATCATTCCCAAAGACGGCAAAGACGTGCAGAAGCGGACCGCGTTGAAGCAATTCCTCACCTACATAGTGACCGACGGTCAGCAGGCCGTGAGCGGCCTGAACTACGCCCCGCTCCCCGACGCCGTGAAGCAACTCGATGTGAAGACGCTGAGCCAACTAACCGTCAACGGCAGTCCGATTCAATGAGGAAAGGAGAGGAGAATCGCAGAGTTCTCCTCTTCGCTACTACATCACTTCCGGAACACTAATCCCCAGCCACTCCAGCGACCGCAGCAAAGCTCGCTCCGCGACCGCTGCGGTTGCCAGCAAAAACTGCCGGCGCTTCGGATCCTCTTCCGTGAGGATGTGGTGCCGGTGATAGAAATTATTGAACAACTGCGCCAACTGGAAAGCATGCCGGGCCAGATACGCAGGCTCCGCGGCCGCGATGCATTGCTCCAGCAGCAAGCTCAACCTCGACGCCATAATCCAGAGCTCCCAGAGACCAGCTGCACCCTCGCCCTCCAGGTAGCCCGCGACGTTCACCTCTGCAAGCGACGCCTCCGGAGTCGTGCCCGCCTTGCGAAAAATATTGCGAGCACGCACGATCGCATATTGCACGTACGGTCCCGTCTCACCTTCAAAGCTGAGCGCTTCCTTGAAATCAAACGCAATGACAGTATTGCGGGTGAACTTGAGCATGAAGTAGCGCAATGCCCCAACGGCAATCTGGTGAGCGATGCCCTGCCTCTCTTCCTGACTGCGCTGCGGGTGCCTGCTGTCCACCTCTTCTTTTGCCGCATCGGTAAGCTTGTCCAGCAGCGCGTCAGCCTTCACCCCAAAACCCTTGCGTCCGGAAACCTCAATGTAAGGGCGCGCCCGATCCTCTTGCGAAATCTGGTAGCCCAGCTCGATCGCGCATCGAGGCGTCAACGCAACCATCTCGTAAGAAAAGTGAACATAATGCTCCGCGGCGCCGGTATAGCCGAGACCACGCAGAGCTTCAATCACGTTTGCCTGCGGGTCCGCCTGACGGCTGTCTATGACGTTATAGATAGCCTGCGCGCCTCCGAAATTGGGATGATCACGCTCACCCGCCTCGGTCGAGATCCAACACACATGGTCGTTGTAGTTAAAAAACCGCGCATAACCAAAGTCGCGGCCAAGCGACCCAAACTTCCACAGGTGATAGGCAATGTCCTTCCCTACATACGTGACGGTCCCGTTGGAGCGCACGATTACCTTGGCATCCTCATCCACCTCCCCTGAGGCGGGTGCAGCCGCAGTCGAAGCACGCCGCATGACCCAGCAACCCTTGTTCTTACCCTCGGTCTCCAGATACAGCACGCCCTTCGCTTTCAACTGTTCGAAGGCGAGATCCCAAAATTTGAGATGGAGGATCTCACTTTCCCGAGGGAGAAAATCATATTCAATGCCCAACCGCAGCATGGTCTCCAGATGCCGGCGCAATACCGCGGTCGAAACCAGATCGGCAATCCGCGCAATCTCATTCCCCCCAGCCTCGATAGCATGCAGCGTATCGAGACGAATTTCCTTTCGCTCCTTAGTCTCCGCTTCCGAAGCGTTGTACCACTGCGAAACCCGCGCATAAAGGTCCCAGCAGTAGTAGTCGATACGTTCCCCTCTGGCCTTCAGGTCGACCAGCAACTGTGTGACGCCGGCTAAATCGTAGCCTTCGAGATGAGTCAACCCGACCACCACGTCCGCTACCTGGACCCCGGTGTTGTCAATGTAGTTCTGTACGTCGACTCGCTGCCCCGCGGCGCGCAGCAGACGGACGAAGGTATCGCCGAGGATGGCGTTGCGCAAATGACCGATGTGGGCAGCCTTGTTGGGGTTGATGCTGGTGTGCTCGACCAGGGAATGAAGGTGGCTTTGCTCTTCCGGGGTATCATCGCGCGCGATCTCGAGTGCCGCCGCCTGGCGATCAAGCTTGCCGTTGATATAACCAGCCCCGGCCACCGTAAACGAGGTGAAGCCCTCCAGGGGCAACAAGTCCGCGACCAGTTCCCCGGCAATGGCGCGCGGCGAGCGCTTGAGCCGCCGGGCCAGATCAAAGGCCACCGGCAGAGCATACTCCCCCATCTCCAGATCGGGCGGCTGCTCGATGGCGATTTGTGGAAGTTCTACCTGGTATTTGGCCTGAAGAACCGAGCGGATCCGCTCGCGAAGAAGTCTCTGCTGTTTGCGGTACACGCAAAACCCCTGATTTTCTTGCCGATTCTAGCAGAACCCCCACCCTGTTAAGATTGAGGCGGGTGCACAGTCCTGGTGCACAATACGATCGCCCTACCCATGCGCCCTACTCATGTCTGATACTTCCAGCTTTTACATCACCACCCCGATCTACTACGTGAATGCGCGGCCCCACATCGGCCACGCCTACACCACAGTGGTGGCCGACGCCATCGCTCGCCGCAAACGAGCCCTGGGTTTTGATACCTGGCTGCTGACGGGAACCGACGAACACGGTCAAAAGATCGAGCGCTCGGCCCGGCAGGCCGGACAATCGCCGCAAGAATTTGCCACCGCAGTCTCCCGCCAGTTCCGCAGCCTATGGGACCGCATGGGGCTGAGCTACGACGATTACATACGGACTACCGAGGAGCGCCACCGCAAAGGGGTGCAAAAGCTCTTTCGCGTACTGCAGGAGCGGGGCTTCATTTACAAGGGAAGCTACACCGGCCAGTACTGCGTCTCTGACGAGCTTTATGTCGACGCGCCGCCCGGCTCTCCCTGCCCGGACTGCGGCCGGATCACGGAAACAGTGAGCGAAGAAAACTACTTCTTCAAGCTATCCGCGTTCGAACGTAAGCTGCTGGAGCACTACGAGCAACATCCCGAGTTCATCCGTCCCGAAGCGAGCCGGAACGAAGTGCTTTCCTTCGTGCGCAGCGGATTGAAGGACCTGTCGGTAAGCCGCACCAGTTTCGACTGGGGCATCCCGGTGCCCGGCGACCCGAAGCATGTGATTTATGTATGGATGGACGCGCTGGCCAACTACATTACCGCCCTCGGGTACGGCAGCGAGGCCCCGGAGGACCAGCAGCGCTTTGCCCACTATTGGCCGGCTAACCTGCAGCTGGTAGGCAAAGAGATCATCCGCTTTCACTGCGTCTACTGGCCCGCGTTTTTGATGGCGGCCGGGCTGTCGCTGCCGAAGAGCGTCGCCGCGAACGGATGGCTGCTCTTCGAGCAAAGCAAGATGTCCAAGTCGCGGGGAAATGTAGTGCGCGCGGAAACCATCATCGAAATCCTGGGAGCGGATGCGCTGCGCTATTTTCTGATGCGCGAGGTGGTGTTCGGCCAGGACGGCAGTTTTTCCTTTGACGCACTGGTGCAGCGCTACAACGCGGATCTGGCCAACGGCTATGGCAACCTCACCAGCCGTATTCTGGCCATGATCAACCAGTATTTCGAAGGAGTCGTGCCGGCCGGGGATTCTGATCCAAGAGTTGTCGCCGCCGCAGAAACAGCCTCGCGAGAGTTTTCCAGGCACTTCGACGCCCTGGATTTCTCGCTCGCGCTCGAATCCTTATGGGGTTTGGTCGCGGTGGTCGACGGCTACATCACCGAAAAAGCTCCCTGGAAGTTGGGGGCCGCCGAAGACGGAGCCGTCCGCAGAGCATCCATCCTAAATACGTGCGCTGAAGCGCTGCGTATCATTACCGCTCTCGCCTACCCTGTCCTCCCTGACGCCACAGCGAGGATCTGGGCCCAACTCGGTCTGGGTAACATCGGCCACGCAGATCTGAAAAACGTGCACTGGGGTCAATTGGCGGCAGGAACCAGACTCGGGCCAACCGGCCCCATCTTTCCCCGGGCAGAAAAGGACACAGTCAAGCGCATGCACGATCTGGAGAACAACAACAGCGGCAAGAGCGTGGAAGCAGAAGCGGCGCCAGTTTCCGAGGCCGCAGTCATGACCAGCACGCCGGCAGCCCGAACCCCAGCGCCCCAACCCACCCCCGCGGACCAATCCGCGGCCGTGGCGGCCTCGAAGGCAACCGAGGCCATCGCCGCCAAAGCGGCGCCGGCACTGACCACAGCTGCGTCCCTCGGAACCGCGAGTTCCGATCCAAACCCACCGGCGGCCAAGCCCACCATTACCATTGACGATTTCGCCAAAGTTGAGCTGCGCGTGGCGCAGGTGCTGGTGGCTGAACGCGTCAAGGGTGCGGACCGGCTCCTGCGCCTCGAAGTCAATCTGGGCGATGAAGTGCGCCAGATTGTTGCCGGCATCGCAGAGGCCTACGAGCCGGAAAAACTTATCGGCCGCAAAGTGGTTATTGTCGCCAATCTGCAACCCAGAAAGTTGCGTGGCCTGGAATCCAATGGAATGATCGTCGCAGCCTCGGTAGGGGAAAAAGGCAAGCCTGTCCTGGCCGGTTTTCTGGAAGACGTCGAAATTGGCGCCCGGCTCAAATAAAACCCTTCAAAGAAACGGTTCAGGGACTTGGCACTGGTCGACTCACACGCACATCTTGACAGCCCCCGGTACGACGCCGACCGTGAGGAGCTGCTGCAACGGGCCTGGCAACAGGGGGTACGGACCGTTCTGTCCATCGGTATCGGAGACGGGCCGGATACCATGCAGCAGGCACTGGAGCTGAGCAAACGCTACGCGGGCAAGCCCGGGATCCCCCGCAGCATCCCGCGGATTTTGGCCACGGCCGGAATTCATCCCCACGAGGCCCAGCTCGCCAGCCAGGCAGCGCTCGAAAAGCTGGATGGGCTGCTTGCCAGCCCGGATGTGGTTGCGGTGGGTGAGATCGGTCTCGATTATTATTATGACCACTCACCGCGGGAGCAACAGAAGCAAGCTTTCGCGCAGCAAATGGAGATAGCGGCGGCACGGCGGCGGCCCATCATCATTCATTGCCGGCCTTCCGACGGCAGCACCAACGCGTGGGATGACACTCTGACGATGATTGAAAACAACTGGCTGGGGACCCATCTGGGCGGCATCCTGCACTGTTTTACCGGCGAATGGGAGCATGCCCGGCGAGCCTTGGACGGGGGATTTCTGATCTCCTTTGCCGGGAACGTCACTTTCCCAAAGGCGGAAAACATCCGCCAGGTGGCAGCGAAAGTGCCCCTGGACCGGATGCTGATCGAGACTGATGCCCCCTTTCTTGCCCCGCTGCCTCACCGCGGCAAGCGCAACGAGCCGGCATGGGTGGGCTGGGTGGCGGACAAGCTGGGGGAAGTGTGCGGAGTTCCGGCAGAGCTGATTGCTTCCAGCACTGCCAACAACTTCTACCGTTTTTTTGGTGTAGCGCCGGACGCAAACTCTTAACTTCGGGCCAGGCAACAAGGTTTGCGCTCATAATCGAGGAGGCAGCATGGCGGCAGACAATTCGTTCGATGTCATCAGTAAGGTCGATGTTCAGGAAGTACGCAATGCGATGGACCAGGCCATTAAGGAAGTGCGCACACGCTTCGATCTCAAGGATTCCCACTCCGAAATCAAGCTGCTGGAGGGGGACGAGGCCATCGAGCTGGCTTCCTCGGACCAGTACAAGCTGAAGGCGGTTACCGAGATCCTGCAGCAAAAGTTCGTTAAGCGCGGGGTCTCGTTGAAGGCACTCGAATATGGGAAAATCGAACCCGCCTCGGGCTCCAGCGTGCGCCAGAAGATTACCTTGCAACAAGGGATACCCGGGGAGAAGGCTAAAGAGATCGTTAAGCTGATAAAGGAGTCCAAGAAAAAGGTGCAGGCATCCATTCAGGGTGATACGGTCCGTATAACAGGCAAGGATCGCGATACCCTACAGGAGACAATTGCACTGCTCAAGGGCCATGACTTCGGCATCGATATGCAGTTCACCAATTACCGGTCGAACTAAGCGTTTTCACCAGCACCTGGAGAGTGAGTGAGCACACAAGCGATAGCGACGGCAAAAGAGGTCTTCGATCTGCTACGCGACGACTTGAGCGCCATCGAAAAAGAGCTGGTCCGCGACGCTGTTTCGAATGTTGGGGCTATCACCGACATTGCCGATCACCTGCGCGAGGGCGGGGGCAAGCGAATCCGCCCTTCCCTGCTCTTGCTGGCAGCGAAAGCGCTCGGCTACCAGGGTCACGGAATGGTACGTCTGGGGGCGGTAGTGGAAATGGTGCACACCGCGACCCTGGTACACGACGACATCATCGACGGTGCCGACACCCGTCGCGGCAGGCCCTCCGCCAACACCACCTGGGGCAACTCCAAATGTGTGCTGGCCGGCGATTGGCTTTATATGCAGGCCTTCCACATCGCGCTCGAGGAGCGCAACTTCAAAGTCCTCGACCTTTTGATCGGCCTGACACAGCAAATGGTCGAAGGTGAATTCGTCCAGATGGAAAAGCTGGGTCACACCGTGGGCGAAGCCGAATACTACGACCTGATCTACCGCAAGACCGCATGCCTGTTCGACGTCTCCATGCGCCTGGGTGCGGTGCTGGCGGGAGCTTCCGAAGAGACGGAAGAGCAACTGGGCGAGTACGGCCGCAACCTGGGAATCGCCTTCCAGATTGTGGACGACGTGCTCGACCTGACCGCCACCGAGCAGGTGTTGGGTAAGCCCGTCGCCAGCGATTTGCGCGAGGGCAAGGCCACCCTGGCCATCGTCCATGCGCTGGAGCGCGGCACCGCCCACGAGCACGAGGCAATCCGCCGGGTGCTCGAAGATCTCAGCTTCGAGCGCACCAGCCACGAGGAAGTGCTCAAGATCCTCGACCGGTACGGCTCGGTGCAATACGCCCTCGACTCCGCGTTTCAATACGCCGAAGTGGCCCGGGCCGCCCTTGCCGAACTGCCTGAATCCGACTACAAACGGGCTCTCCTCTGGATGCCGGACTTCGTCGTCGCCCGCGACAAATAACGATGCCGGACACTCCAGCCACCGCCCCCATCCGCGTGCTGGTTGCCAAGCCAGGTCTCGATGGTCATGACCGGGGTGCCAAGGTCATCGCCCGAGCCCTGCGCGATGCGGGCATGGAAGTGATCTATACCGGCTTGCGGCAAACCCCGGAAATGATCGTCAATGCCGCACTGCAGGAGGATGTCGATTGCATCGGCCTCAGCATCCTCTCCGGTGCCCATAACGTGATCGTTCCCCGCGTCCTGGCCCTGCTCAAGGAGCGGAACGCCGGCGACATTCTGGTGGTGTTGGGGGGGACCATTCCCGCGCAAGATATTGCTGCTCTGAAGGCGCAGGGAGTGGCAGAGGTCTTCGGTCCCGGCACCAGTCTCGCCACTACCGTCGCTTTCATCCGCGAACGGGTGAAGCCGCGCGGCCTTCCCATTTATTGACCACACGGATCGGATAATCCGGAGAATCCGCAAACCAGCACAATTACACATGTGAGATTCTGCGCAGGCGGAGGCTATCTTTCGACCGATGGCTCGCTTCGCCCTCTTGCGGGTAATCAGCCTGAGTATGCGGCTAAATCAGCCACCAATCAGGATTTTCGATAGACCGCTTCTATTTGTCGTCATAAATGTGGCAATTATCCCGCCGCGAAAAAGAAGACCATCGCCATCTGCCCTTTAAGACACAATAACAATTACAGTACTTCGAGAAGGTTGGCGAAAGATCACAATGGCGGATCTGATATGGGCGCCCCAATCCACAGGTTATCCACAATGTGGATAACAAAGTAAGTTACCGCGGTTGCGTCCTTCCAAAAATGGCCCCGAAACGCTTTAAAAGCGCGTAATTCACGCCATTGAAACCTAACACCGCCAAACCGGCGAACAGATAGCTGGGGGTTTGCTGGCGGAAGCCAAACCACGCCAGCCAGCAGGTAAGCAGGTGGAGTAACACCATGGCGGCGGTACGGATTCCACTAAGGTCGTAGCTAGTGGCCACAAACCAGGGCAGGACGACAAAGTAGAACGGCCATCCGTACTCGACCAGGCGGTCGGCACTGGCGCCCAGAAGAGGAGTCATCAGGATGCTGATCACGCCGTACAGCAGGCAAAAGCGGAAAACGATAAGCTGCCCCGGACGCCGCTTATCCGTCGCGGGGGCGGGCGCAATCATCTTCCGCCACAGTGCCACTGCGAGCGAGGGCCCAATCCCAAAGATGCCAAACCAGGCAATGAGCAACCGCGCCGGTCCCCACAGGGATGGCCGGCACAACCCGACTTCCGCGATCGCGCCGATATGATGTCCCCCCGGAAGCGCCTTTGTCCAAATAGGGCTGCATTCGGGCAGCGTATTGCTCCACAGGGGAAGCCCGAGAACATTCTTGAAGAAACTCCAGACAAGTTTGCCCAGAATGTAGGCCCCACCCCCTAAGCCGTGCACGCTGGCGGGACCTCCCTGGCCGTAATGCCGGCTGACCAGGCCGGCGCAGACGATCGCCAGCACCCCAATCATGGCGTGTTGGAGTCGAACCCGTCGCCAGCAGGCAAAAATCAGGCAAAGGCCCACCAGGAGGGTGGATTCCCGCGCCAGGTAGGCAGGAAAGAGCAGGAGTAGGGCCGCTGTCGTGTACCCGAACCAAAGGCATAAGAGAATGGCCGCGAGGATGGCCCCGTGCAGCAGATCGGGCAGATAGTAGTCGTGGAAGATGTCGACCCAGAACGGCATGAGAAAGATGGCCACGAAGATCGCCGTGGGGGCCTCCCATGACCACAACAGTCCTGCGATCAGAGTAAGAAACGCGACCAGGCAGACGATACCCAGGCATAAGAACCCGGTATCAACGCCCAGGCCAGTGAAGTGGCCCAACCAGCCGGCAACAGCCGGACCCAGGATGCGCGCTGAAAAGGGCGCAGGCACCGCGGCGCGCTGGCCAATAGCGAGCAGCCGATAGTACCCGGCGTCGGGCACGTACGCGGCGCCTGGTAACCCCAGCACAACGGCAAAGCACAAGCAAACGGCGGGAAGAAACAACGACAGGGAGCGGACGCGGCTAGACAAGGAATCGCTCTAGAACGGCCACATATTTTTTAGGCAGCGGCACCTTGCGCATCGCGCGGTTGACGGTGACGTGGGTTGTCTCCCCTTCCGCGAGCAGCGTCGAGGTATGGTTTTCCGGACGCAGCAGCCGATACCCGAACTTGATCACCGACCGGCGCAAAGCCAGCACGCGGGTCTCGAGCAGCAGTTCATCGTCATAGCGCGCCGGAGATTTGTAGCGGCAATTGGCCTCGACGACCGGGATGTGGCAATCGTCGTCGATTTCCATCTGTTTGTATTGGAAGCCAAGCTGGCGGAGCAACTCAACCCGTCCAAGCTCAAACCAGATGAAAAAATTGGCGTAGTAGACCACGCCCATCTGGTCAGTTTCGGCATAGCGGACGCGTATTCGGGTTTGTGACACTGACATGGATAAAGCTCAGTGTAACGGACGCCGTTTTCGGAATCGAAAGACTCTCTGTAAGAGTCTCGGAGGGGCGGCTGACAAGACCATTTGCTAACAGCTGAGGCCCAGGACTGATTCCCGCGCCTAAGGCTTGAGCTTGCTGAACACCTGGAGTTTTGAAATATCGTTAAACATGACGAACGCCGCGAAAATCAGCAGCACCACAAACGCTGCCTGGTAAATCCGCTCTTTGAACTCCTGGTTCAAATCGCGCCGCATCACGCCTTCAATCAGCAGCAGGACAATCACCCCGCCATCCAAAATCGGAATGGGCAGAAGATTGAAGATCCCCAGGTTGAGACTGATGATGGACATGAGACCGATAATCGGCTGCCAGCCGGGCTGCTCGACGGCTAGACCGGTTTCCCGGGCAATCCCAATCGGCCCGCTCAGATCCTGCACAGCGAAGCGCCGGGTGACCATGCGGTGAAGCACTTCCAGGATCAAACCGGAATAGCGCAGGTTGAAATGAACCGACTGCTTCATGGCCGCAGGCAGCGGAAGTTGCTGGATCTTGAACGGCGGTGCGTTTAGCGTAAAACCGACCCGGTAGAGTTTATGCCCGTCGCCTGGGTCCGCCATCACTGGTTGCAGTTCGAGCTGGAAAGGCTGGCCGTCGCGCATCGCGGCCACGTGAACCGGGCGGCCCTGGTCCTGTTGTAGAAAGGCCAGCAACGCATCGACGGAGTGAAGCGCCAGCCCATTGACAGAGAGAATCTGGTCGCCTGCCTTCATGCCCGCTTTGGCTGCCGGCATCCCTGGCTCGATCTGATGGATGCGAAGGGGCCCCTGCTGCATCCGGGGCACAAACCCGACGGTCTCAAAGTCGAAGTCATCCCCCCGCCGAGGAGTCGGAACCGTCAATTGCGTGCTGATACTCCGCCCATCGCGCTTCACGTCCACGGGAATGGTTTGTCCCACGTTCATGGCGGAGCGGATCGACACCTGCTCCCAATTGGGGTTGTACACACTATCGAAGCGAGTAATGACGTCGCCCGGCTTGAGTCCGGCAGCAGAGGCCGCCGTGTGATCCGCCACAAAATCGATGTTGGCCGGCTGGGAGCGGAAAGCTTCCACTTCGTTGTGCATCATGTAAAAGCCGGTCATGAGCAGCAGAGCAAGCAGGAAGTTCGACACGGGACCAGCGAGGCCGATGAGAATACGCTGCCAGCGGGGATGGGCGTTGAACTCCGCCGGATCGCCGGTCGAGGCTTCGCCTGGCGATTCCCCGGACATCTTGACATAGCCGCCTAGAGGCAGCAGGCTCAGCCGGTAATCGGTATCACCCCGGCGAAAGCCAAAAAGACGTTTGCCGAAGCCTACGGAAAAGACCTCGACGCGCACGCCGCATAACTTCGCGACAGCGAAATGGCCAAACTCGTGCACCAGTACCATAATGCCGAGCACAACAAGCATGGAAAATGTGCTGGTTAAGAAAAATGACATAGAAATTCGCTCATTTGCCTCTCTGCCGGATCCAGTCTGCCGAGCACCGAACTATCCGGAGTATTGACTGGAATCAATCATCTGCGGTGAGCAAGGCATCTGACTCGCCTAAAAGCGTCCGCAGCGAAAGTGGTTCAACGGAGAACCGGCGAAAAACCTGATACCACGTTCTGAGCCACCCGCCGTGCTTCTTCGTCCACATGCAACACTTCCTGGATCGTCTCAGGATGCGTCGGAGGAGTAACCTCGAGAACTGCCTCAATTGTACGCGGGATGCTGGTAAACGGAATGGTGCCTTCGAGGAATGCGCCTACAGCTATTTCATCCGCCGCATTCAGAGCGATGCACGCGGCCCCGCCCGCTTCCGCCGCCTGGTAGGCCAGGCGAAGACACGGAAATCGTCCGAAATCAGGCGGTTCGAAGCTCAACTGCCCGAGAGCCGCCATATCGAAGGTCAGTTCACTGGGAACCCGTTCGGGGTAGCTCAACGCGTAGAGGATAGGCAGCCGCATATCGGTGACGGAAAGCTGTGCCAGAATGCTCCCGTCGATGAACTCCACCAACGAATGAATGGCGGATTGAGGGTGTACGGTGACCCTGACCGCCGAAGGCGGCAAATCAAACAAACGACAGGCCTCGATGATTTCCAGGCCCTTATTGAGCAGGGTGGCCGAATCAATAGTGACCCGCCGGCCCATGACCCAGGTCGGGTGGCGGAGTGCCTGCTCAACCGTGATGTCCTGAAACTGTTCCGCTGGGAGCTGGCGGAAGGGACCGCCGGAGGCGGTCAGCCAGATGCGGCGAACCTCGTGTGCCGCCCCTCCCCGCATGCACTGGTGAATGGCGTTGTGCTCGGAATCAATGGGGAGCAAGGGCACGTTGCCGCGGCGTGCTAGCTGGGTGAGGATCTCGCCAGCGGCAACCATAGCCTCCTTGTTGGCAAGCCCCACGGGCTTCCCTGCCGCCACCGCGGCATAGGTGGCTTCCAGGCCGGCCAGGCCGACGATCGCCGAGACTACAAAATCCACCTGGGGAAGCGTGGCGGCGCTTACTGTCCCCGCGCTGCCGTAAACTATTTCAATTTTGGTGACGCCCGCAGCTTTCAGCCGCGACGCCAATTCGTCCGCCAACTGTTCGGTGGCCATGGAGACCAGCAAAGGCCGCCATCGCTGGCATTGGGCGAGAACCATATCCACATTTTTGCCGGCGGCCAACGAAGCAACCGCGAACCGCTCCGGGTAGCGCTCAATGATGGAAAGGGTGCTGGTCCCGATGGAACCGGTAGAACCGAGGATGCAAAGGTGCTTCAACGCAAGCTAGTCCGCTCTAAATACAGTTGAATCCATTGAGCGTACCACAGCGCTGGCGCGGCCAGCAGCAGGGCGTCGATGCGGTCCAGAATACCCCCATGCCCAGGCAGCATGGCCCCCGAATCCTTCACTCCGGCCCCACGCTTGATTGCGGACTCGACCAGATCGCCCACCTGGGCAAACAGATTCAACACCACCGCCAGTCCCAGCCACCGAATGAGGGGACCGGCGAAGTGGAGGCTATGAATCGATCGGCTCTCCAACCAGTGCGCCAGGCTGATCAACAGCACCGCAATGAGCAGGCTTCCTGCGAGCGACCCGGCACTTCCCTCCCAGCTTTTGTTTGGGCTGATTTGCGGCGCGAGCTTATGGCGTCCTATATTACGGCCTACGTAGAGGGCCGCAGTATCGCCGGTCCACACAACACAAAACAGAAAAATCAACAATGAAGGACCGTCCTGTTGCACCCAAAGCAGCGGCACCGTAGCCAGAGTTAAACCGATGTACAGGAGCGGGAAAATCGAGAAAGCGGAATCGGATAGAACGCGTTCGAGCGGCGAACAAAAGCTGCAAACCAGCAGTAGGATAAGGCTGCAAAACCCAATCGCCGGCAACATGAGGGTGGGGCTGAAAAAGGTGGCCGCGAAGAGAACGGCGACCGTGATCAGCACCAGAATCCGTCGGGGGCCGTGACAATCGGCGATGAAGAGGTACTCCCACGTAGCGAGTTCAGCAACCAACGCCGTTGCGGCCACCAGCACTGGAAAGGATCCCTTGAGTAAGACCAGCAGAACCAGGGGGACGAGGACGGCTGCGGTAATGACCCTTTTCATGATTTAAAGCAGGATACACGGCGGCCACAACTGCAGTTGGTCCCTTGCAGACAGGAGAAGCCCCCCCGATCTCTCGTGAATAAGGTCGCTGCAGGACTTGGAGTGCCACTCTACAATTGGCGCATCGCCATCGGTTGACTCTCTATGAAGCAGCCTATTTAGAGCTGGCGCAACGCCGTAGATTGCCTTTGGCTACGCTGGATAGTGACTTACGCGCCGCCGCCACGTCCGAAGGCGTGGCACTGCTCGGCATCTGAAAACCCGCTAGGTCTGAATCACGCCGGGATTGAATTTCTCCACCACGGGATTAAGAGCCACCGCCCTCAGCGCAGTGATCAGCACCTCGCGCGTCTTTGCCGGATCAATGATCGCGTCCACCCACAAGCGCGCGGCAGCATAACGGCAATCGGTCTGCTCGTCATAACTCGCCTTGATCGATGCGAAGACCTGGCTCTTTTCTTCTTCGCTCAACTGCTTGCCGCCCCGTTCCAACTGGCGGATTTTGATCTCCACCAGGGTGCTCGCCGCGGACGCTCCGCTCATCACCGCATAACGGGCCGTAGGCCAGGCAAACAGGAACCTGGGATCATAGGCCTTGCCGCACATGGCGTAGTGGCCGGCGCCAAAGGAACCGCCGAGAATGATTGTGATCTTGGGCACCGTGGAGTTGGCGACCGCCGAGACCATCTGCGCCCCAGCGCGGATAATCCCGCTCCATTCCGCATCGCGGCCGACCATGAATCCATTGACGTCGTGCAGGAAGATAAGCGGAATCAGGTTCTGATTGCAGTCCATGATGAAGCGCGCCGCCTTCTCCGCGCTCTCCGCATAAATCACGCCGCCAAATTCAACCCTCTTCTCCCCCGTCTGGCTGGTATGCGTCTGATGGGTTTTCTGGTTGGCGACGATTCCCACCGCAAAACCACCAATCCGTCCATATCCGCAAAGCACGGTTTTGCCGTAGTCCGCTTTGTACTCGTCGAATTCCGACCGATCCACCAAGCGCGCAATTACCTCATGCATGTCGTAGCTGTTGGCCGCACCTTTGGCCGGGTCCGGATCGAGCAAGGCATAGAGCTCCTGGGAAGCAAACTTCGGCCCGTCCCGGCCTGCGTCGTAGGCCGCGCGATCAAACGGCGCCACCGGCCCCTGACCGAGTCGGGACACCAGCGAGCGAAGCCGGGCCAGGCAGAGATGGTCATTCGGCTCCTTGAAATCCACCGTGCCCGAGATTTCGGCGTGCATGGTGGCTCCCCCCAGCTCCTCCGCCGAGTACTTCTGACCGATGGCCGCCTGCACCAGGGCCGGTCCGGCCAGAAACAGCCCGCTGCCCTCCGTCATCAGCACGTGGTCGGTCATAACCGGCAAATAGGCGCCGCCGGCCACGCACATGCCCATAATCGCCGTAATCTGCGGGATCCCCTTCGCGCTCATGACCGCGTTATTGCGGAAAATCCGCCCAAAATCGTCCTGGTCGGGAAAAACATCCTCTTGCAAAGGCAAGAAAACCCCTGCGGAGTCGACCAGGTAGATGGTCGGAATCCGATTCTCGAGAGCGATGGCCTGGGCCCGCAAGACCTTCTTCGCGGTCGTGGGGAAAAAGGCGCCGGCTTTGACCGTGGCATCGTTGGCGATCACCATGACCAATCGGCCCGCTACCGACCCCAGGCCGGTCACTACCCCGGCAGCGGGCGCGCCACCCCACTCCTCATACATGCCGAAGGCGGCAAACAGGCTCAGTTCCAGGAACTCCTCCCCCGGATCGAGGAGCAGCGCCAGCCGCTCTCTGGCCGTCAACCGCTTCTTCCCGTGCTGCGCCTCGATCGCTTTTGCACCCCCGCCCTGGCGGATGTCGTCCTCCTGCTGCCTTAGAGCCAGCAGCAGAGCTTCCATCCCGGTCGTGTGGGCGCGGCTCTTCCGGGTACCCGGGTCAAGGGTAGAAACGAGCAGCGTTGGAGAACTGCGGGTCAGCCGCGGTTGGGCTCTCGGATTGGTCTGGGTTTGCGCCGGCCATAAGAAACTCGCCAGCATAGCATCTCAGCCGTCACGCTGCTTGGACAACCAGCAAATCAAGTAGTCCAAAACTGGTCAATTTGGTGACCTATGGCACAATTTCCCCCTTTTCAACATCCCCCGAACGTGACATACTGGCGCCAGATTATCTTCTGGCCAACCCCTATGGCTAAAAGATGTTCCTATCGAAAGAGAACGTTATGTCGAACTTTCTATGGAAATTGACTCCTTCACGTACCTGGCCCACCACCGACGGCACTGTAGATTCGTGTGAATGGGTGCGGCTCCACGACCATCTGGGGGGCATTGCCGGCCACTATCAGATCAAGTTCAGCTATCGAACGGACGATCGACAGATACATCACGGGGAATTTTGTCATCACGGCACGCCGCACATTGCGCCTTATACGGTCGGCGAGCAGTTGGCCATCCAGTACGATCCCAAAAAGCCGGCACGCTACCACTTTAGTGGTGCAGGCTCGAACTACGAGAAACTGGAAGCCATCCTGGTGATGACGGTTTTCGCTCTGCTTGCCGGCTACGTGCTTTACACCTTCTAAGTTCTCCCCCGCCACATCCCTCGCGCGCGCCTGCTCCTGTTGTGTCTTTCCACGCATGGCTTGAGTTTTTTCCTTGCCCGCACCTTTCCGGTAGCAAGCGGTTTTCCTTGGGTTCTCGGCAATTGCGCTCTAGGATGGTTTCGCGGTAATCGCCTGAGAAAACTCGAAAACATGCAATCTCATCGCACCCTGCTTCTGGCTCTGATCCTCGCTTGCACCGCACCGTTCCTCTGCCCCGCTCAGGTAACACCCCGGGAGAGCGTCTCTTCCGATGACATCAGCGTGGCGGAAGGTCTCCAGCTCCCGACTTACGGACACGTATGGGCGCTCGATACCTGGAAGGGCGTGCGCGAGTTGGTGCGGCTGAGGCCCCCGGACACCACGGCGGATGATCCGGGTTCTCCCTCAAAATCAGGCGCACGATTGAATTCAAGGGCGAGGCGGCCTCTGTCCGGGTGCATGATCCCGCTCCGCAGTTTTTCTTGCGCGGCGTCTCCGGCAATGACAACGACCGCTCCGATCTGGTGGTGGTGCGCCTCAACATAGAAGGGCAGCGCCGCGAGGTAACAAAAGAAACGATGGCGCAACTCAAGCAACAAGCAAAGCATGCGGACGGGCAATATCCGGACATCATCAGCATCAAGCAGCAACGTGTGGGAACGACGGACTGGTATCGGCTGTCTCTCCAGCAAGTGCTCGCGGCGGGCGAGTATGCGCTGGTTCCCTTGCCCGCCAGTCCCGGCTTTGCCGACGGCGAGGTCTTCGACTTTGCCATCGACCCCGCGGCGCCGGAAAACGCCGATCCTCTCCGCTCGGAGCAGTATCGCGGCGCCCAATGAATCAGACACGCCAATAACACGAAGGTGTTAACCCGTGTCTTTGCCAGCGGCGCTACAACGCAGGTAAAAAAGAACTAAGAGTGAGGCGCCTGCGAACGCGGGGATCGCGCTTCTCACAGGGCTCCGGCTGCGCCCATCGAAAGAGAAAATCTCTTCCCAAAAACGAATGGGCGAAGATCACTGCTTCGCTTATGGGAAACAAAGCGTCGGGAAAAATCTCCAGCGGCGGCGGAAAGAAAACTGTGCCGCCCCAATAAAGACACATTTATGGTTACATTTGTCGGACGGCTCCCGCGCCTCGTTGAGGCCGCCGCATCCAGCGGCCTCGCGCATTCGGAGAGAACAGAATCAGGATGACTCCTGGGGGGATCGAGCGGCTGCGCCATCGAGGCCCAACACCCCTGCGGAGGCGCGCATGGCGGCGATACAGAAGGCAATATGGGCGTCGAGTTCAAGCCCCAGTTCCTGCGCTCCCTGGATGATGTCCTCGCGATGGACACCGCGCGCAAATGCCTTATCTTTCATCTTCTTACGCACACTCGCGACGTCTACATCGAAGATCGATCTGGTCGGTTTCACGAGCGAGACTGCGGTCAGAAAACCGGCCAGTTCATCGCATGCAAAGAGAGCTTTGAGCGAGGTGGGTTTTTCTCGCGACACCGGAGTACTGTGCATGACCCATAATGGCTTCACGAATCTCCTCCGGCCATCCTTGCTCCGCGAGAATTTTGTTTCCCACGAAGGGATGCTCCTCCGCGCTCGGATATTTTTCGTAGTCAAAATCGTGCAGCAACCCGGTGATGCAATAAGTCTCGCGCAGGCTGTCAGCGGCGTTCCCACTCAGTCCGCGTGTGGCCGCTTGCTGCTCGCCATGAGCGCTCATGCAGGCCTCGACAGCGAGTGCGTGTTTGATCAAACCAGCCGACTGTGTGTACTGGTTAAGGAGAGTCCAGGCTTCGGTTCGCGTGTATTTTGTTCCGGTCATTTCGTATCTTTTTGCACAGGCAGGCCGTCGTGCTCCGTGTTTCTTAGGCTTTCTTCCGAAATTCGTACCACGTTTTCCGCTTTGGCCCTACTTTTTAACTTGACATTGAGAATACCCTGCATCACTGTAATCATGAATCAGGTAGGGACCGTCGTTAAACGAGTACTTGGCACGAGGGTGTGCAAGTGATCTAAAAACGACGCTTCTTACCAGGACCGCCCTGCTCTGGCGCTCCGTCATAAAAATTATGGCTACAACCCTAGCAACCGTCGAGGCGCGTGAGGTTCTACGGTGTGAACGCTGCACTCTGGTTCAGTTTCGCACCGCGAATTCTCTATGTAGGCGCTGCCACAAACCGCTCGAAGTCGAAGAACCGGAACGGCTCGTTCCGCAATTCGCCGGCGAGCCGGAAGAGGCCGTGGCTGAAGATAACGGCCTTCAGGTGGCGCGTGCGGTGCGTGATCTTCGCAAGGGCCGCAATCTGAGTCAACGTCAGCTTGCGGGCCGCATGCAAGTACCACGTACCTATATTTCCAAAATCGAGAACGGCAAGGCGATGCCAACGCTGTCTTCGCTGGCTCGTTTGGCAGCGGCGCTCGAGATCGACATATGTAATCTACTTCGTGACGCGCGCAGCCGCCGGCATGAAGAGACTGCGTCGATTCTCGGCGATCCGTTCCTGGCCGAACTCGCTCCGTATATCTCTCAGATGGATTCGCTGCAGCGCTCCATGTTCCTGAACCAGGTGCGCGACCTGGCCTTGGGCCGCCGCAGAAGCGCCTGAGCTGCGGCCTTCCACGCCCGCGGTCAATGGTACGAACCCCCCGCCACGGTACTCGCTGAGCGGTTTTGCGGGGGGAGGGGACCATGTGCTACGGTCGTAAGGAAAGGCAATCCTTTTGCGATTCCTGCCACCGAGCCGCATAGCCGAACTATCCCCTGAAGAGCAGGCTGTCTACCGCCAACTGGATCCGGCTCGCCTGCCACAGCACGTTGCCATCATCATGGATGGGAATGGACGCTGGGCAGGCAAGCGGAGCCTCAGGCGCTTTCTCGGCCACCAGCAAGGCGCCGAGTCGGTTCAATATGTGGTTGAGACCGCCTCGCGTATCAACCTCCCCTGGCTTACGCTCTACGCCTTCTCCCTCGAAAATAATCTGCGCCGGCCCAAGACCGAGGTCAACTTCCTCATGCGCCTGCTGCGCTCCTACCTGGTCGATAACGTCGAACGCATGAACGACAACAACGTGCGCATTGCTTACATTGGCCGCACCCACGAGCTCCCCTCCGAAGTGCAGGAGAAGATGCAGTGGGCCGCCGAGGCCACTGCGGGCAACAACGGCACCGTGCTCACGCTCGCGCTGAACTATGGCGCCCGCTCGGAGATAGTGGATGCGATGAAAGCCCTGGCACGGGAAGCGGCTGCCAAAAATCTTTCGCTCGATAACATCAGCGAACAAGACATCGGCCGCCACCTCTACACCGCCCATATGCCTGACCCCGACCTGGTCGTGCGCACCAGTGGCGAGTTTCGCGTCTCTAATTTTCTGCTGTGGCAAATGGCTTACTCCGAGATTTACGTCACCGACCGCTTCTGGCCTGACTTTCGCGGCATCCATCTCCTCGAGGCCATCGCCGACTACCAGCGCCGCGAGCGCCGCTACGGCGGCTTGAACAAGCGCCAGGAATCCGACGAAGCCCCCATTCCCGACAGCTTTCTCGTCCCCCGGTAACATCGTTCATTCAGGGATTGTCGCAAGCCGCGGAAAAGAACACCCCATTGTCCCGTCCCTTCGGGACTGATTGCGTGGAGTGACTCGGTTCTTTTCAACCCCCTTAAAAGCCCTCGGCAGCCCACACGTATGCGGACCGGCTAGAAGTCGTCCCTGATACAAAACCTGCGGCTTTATCCACCCCATCTCAATGTGATCAGAAAGGTGCACCAGGCCTCCACGCGGCAGGATTGCAACATCTTTCCCCACACTGGGCGGTATGCTCGCATCATGAGCTCGCAGACCCTGGTGCGTCCTAAAAGATCCGGAACAAGAAAAAGAAAGAAGGCCGGCGCAACTGGCTGGGTAGCCTGGTGGCCGCTACTGCTCGGAATCGCAATCACCTTTGCCGCCGTAAAGATGGCAGAGATCCTGCCGCTGATGGGCGCGGACGGCCTGCTCCGATTGCAGCTGCTCTACCCCTATGCGTTGTTGCTCAAGCAGCCCCAGCTGGGCCTCGCCGAACCGGTCAGCAACAGCTGGTCGCAAATCATGTTGTACTCGCAATGGGCCCTCTATGGCCTGTACACAACGGTGGCCATGAAATGGAAGCCAGTGTGGGTTGCCCTTGCACAGGTCGCTGCAATACACCTGCTGGGCTTCGGCGCACTGTGGCTACTGGCGCGCACCTAGGCGCACGGAGGAAGGCGCAGTGGCCACCGGAGAGGTCAAGATCATCGAGTGCCCGCGGGATGCCTGGCAGGCTATGCCGCAGCACATTCCGGCTGAAGTGAAAGCCGATTACCTGCGTGCTCTTGCCGGCGCAGGTTTCCGTCACATAGACGCGGTCTCTTTCGTATCTCCAACGGCAGTGCCGCAAATGGCCGATTCGGAACGGGTATTGACTCTCCTCGGCCCGGCAAGCGACGTGGAAATTATCGGCATCGTGGTCAACCAGCAGGGCGCAGAACGGGCCATTGCCACCGGCGCAGTCCGGACCTTGGGATTTCCTTATTCTCTCTCCGCCACCTTCCTGGCGCGCAACCAGAGACAGACACCGCTACAAGCACTCCAGACATTGGAGAAAATCTGCGCGCTGGCCATCCGAGCCGGCTTGGGGGTAGTGGCCTATCTCTCCATGGCGTTCGGCAATCCTTACGGTGACCCTTGGGGACAGGAAGAAGTGATCACTGCCTGTCATTCGTTAAAAGAGCAGGGACTGACGGAGATCTCGTTGGCCGATACCGTCGGCATGGCCGGCCCGGAGCAGGTCCGATCGTTGCTGGGCGCCGTGCTCACCGCAGTCCCCGGAATAGAGCTAGGGGCGCACCTGCACGCCAACCCACGCCAGGCAGCGGAAAAGGTCGCAGCAGCTTACCAGGCAGGCTGCCGCCGCCTGGACATGGCGTTGGGTGGGCACGGCGGCTGTCCCTTCGCCCAGGACGCACTGGTAGGCAATGTGGCCACTGAGGCAGCCCTCACAGAACTCAACCGGCTCGGTGCGAACTTGCCTCGCTTGCAGCCGCTGGATGAGATGCTGGCCATGGCCCGTTCCATTGCGGAACGATTCGGCGTGACCCAAACGGGTTAGAGCATTTTCACCCTGCAGGTACGGCCAGCAGCTATAAAGGGAGAACCGTGGCCATCCATTACGCAACGCTGGAAATCAAGGAAGCTGACAGCATCCACACCATCACCCTGAATCGGCCAGAGCGCAGAAATGCCTTGAATCCGCAAATGATTGCTGAGCTAACACACGCGTTTGGCGAAGCATCGGCCTGCGCTTGCGGAGTGGTGGTATTAACCGGCGCCGGAAGTGCTTTCTGCTCGGGTATGGACCTGGATAGTCTCAAGTCGCTCACCAATACGCGGCCGGAAGATCAGCGGGCGGACGCCGAAGCGACGATGTGGATGATGCGCCGGCTGTACGAGATGACTAAACCGACCATCGCAGCGGTCAATGGACCAGCCATTGCGGGTGGAACCGGTTTGGCGACGCTCTGTGACTTCACCCTCGCCGCACCCCAGGCAAAGTTCGGCTACACCGAAGTCAGAATCGGTTTCATTCCCGCCATAGTCTCCGTATTTCTCCTGGAGATGGTTGGAGAAAAGAAGGCAAAGAGTCTGCTTCTTTCGGGCAGGATCCTGGACGCCGAGGAGGCCCTGGTGCAAGGCCTGGTCACTGAGTTGGTGGCCGAGGGCCAACTGACGACGCGCGTGCGCGAGCTCGCGGCGCTCTTGCTCAGGAACAGCCCGGAGTCCATGAGTGCGGTCAAGAAACTGCTGTGTTCGTTTACCAAGGAGCGCCTCGATCGCGACTTGGCGCGGGCCATGCGATGGAATGAGAAGATCCGCAACAGCGCCGACTTCCACGAGGGACTCAGCGCTTTTCTCGAGAAACGCGACCCCGTCTGGCCGGCCCGCAAACTCAGGTAGACTCTCGGGTATGCCAAACAAAGTCCGTTGGGGAGTACTGAGCACTGCTGGCATCGGCATGAAGAAAGTATTGCCGGCCATGCAAAAGGGTGATTGGGTCGAGTTGAGCGCGATTGCCTCGCGCGACCTCCACAAAGCCGAGGAAGCGGCCCGCGCGCTGGGCATCGCCAAGGCCTACGGCTCGTATGAAGAGCTGCTCGCCGATCCTCAGATTGAAGCCATCTACAATCCCTTGCCCAACCAGCTTCATGTTCCCTGGTCGATCAAGGCCGCTGAGGCGGGCAAACATGTCCTGTGCGAGAAGCCCATCAGCATGACCGTAGCGGAAGCCAGGAGCCTGCTCGCGGTACAGCAGCGCACCGGCGTCGTCATCGGCGAAGCTTTCATGGTTCGGACTCATCCGCAGTGGCTGCGAGCGCGCGAGCTGGTTACCTCCGGCCGCATCGGCTCTTTGCGTTCTATCCAGGGGTTCTTCAGCTATTTCAATACTGATCCGAAAAACATCCGCAACATAGCCGAATGTGGTGGCGGCGCGCTTATGGACATCGGCTGCTACCCCATCAACACCTGCCGTTTTCTTTTCGGAGAAGAACCGTTGCGGGTATCGAGCCTGCTGGAGAAGGATCCCACGTTCCAAACCGACCGCCTGACCTCAGCTCTTCTCGAGTTCCCCTCCGGGCACGCCACGTTTACCTGCAGCACGCAGCTCGTCCCGTATCAGCGGATGCAATTGTTAGGGACCAAGGGCCGCATCGAAGTTGAAATCCCCTTCAATGCGCCCAATGACCGCCCTTGCAGAATTTTTATCGACGACGGGCGGGACCTGGTTGGCGGCGGCATCACGGTAGAAACCTTCCCCACCTGCGACCAATACACGATCCAGGGCGACGTCTTTTCCCAAGCCGTGCGCGAAGGTACCCCGGTGCCCATTCCGCTGACCGACGCGATCAAGAACATGGCGGTAATCGAAGCCGTTTTCCGCTCCGGGAAATCGGGCGCCTGGGAAACGCCGCAGACGTGATCTACCTGTAACTGTGTTTGATCTATTTTCCTGCCGCAGGGTGGTGGGATGAGGGGCTTTCGGTCACGAAATCGAATCCCGCGGAGACGGCTGAAAGCCCTGGGCTTTTTCCCGATCAACGCTCCTCGCTACCATCATCCTGAGAAGCTTCATCCCACTCTTCAGAATCGCCTATTTCCCGCTCCAGCTCTTCGGCGTCAAGATGAGGCTCATCGAGAGCTTCGCGGGCCGGGTCCGGCATTTCTTTATCACACACCACGGTTGCCTCTGGCCATGTCGGCGATTGTTGAGCCTACCACACCCGCGGGAGCGATACTTTAACCGGTGAGCTTATGAGATTGTTGATCTTCCTGGTCGAGAGCTTTGTCGGAGCCTTTGGCATTACCAAGCCTAAACCGGAACAGCAGCGCACGGTGGCATTGGCGCTGGGCGGATTTCTGCTGCTCTTCTTCGTTGTGCTGGCCTCCCTGATCCTCTGGATGCTGTTCGGCGTCCGGCGCTAGAACGCGCGAGGAAGTCCTGAAGGTCAAGGGCTGGTTAAAACCCGAAGAGTTCCCGACATCTCGCCGGCAACCGGCGGGATGGAGGAACCCCGGGCTTCAAAAACGTGAGACCGCCAACCTACTTGGTGTTGTTGACCGCGAGCGCCTCAGGAGCCTGCGCGTTGGTCGCGGGCACGGTGCCTGCTGCCTTCTTGTGCAACTGATGATGCAGGCAATACAGCGCAAGCTCGAGCCGATCCGAAACCCCAAGCTTGTCATACACCTTGCGCAGATAGTTCTTGATCACCTGCTCCGTCGTACCGAGCTGATAAGCAATTTCCTTATTGCGCTTGCCCTGCGTGATGCAGGTGATAATCGCCAGTTCCTTGGGCGAAAGGCGCGGCTGGGTTCGAGGGCTGGTCAACGCCGTTGCCTGTGAACGATAAGCCTCGATGACCCAATTGATCGACTGGTTGTCGATCCAGGTCTCCCCGGCAGCAATCTTGCGCACGCACTTGACTAGCAAGTCGGGCGAAATCGACCGGGGAATGATGCCTCGCACACCGCGGCGATAGAGTTCCACGGTGTTGGATTCGTCATTCTGGGCAGACTGGACGATGATCTTGAGCTGCGGCGCACGACGCACCAGCTCTGGAATCGCATCGACCGTGCCCGCGATCAGGTTGCCCTCGAGCAGAATCATGTCGGTTGGAAAGCGTTGGATCGCGCTATGAAGGCCGGCCAGAGTGTCGACCTGGGCAATCACGCGGATATCGTCTTCGAGGGCAAAGATCTTCCGGATACCTACCCGGTAGATCGCCTGCGAGTCGGCAAGGACGATCCGAATCGCAGCGTTGTCTGCACCCTCGTCGGGTTCAAATGCGCCGTCGGCAGGACCGGCATCGGGAAATTCAGGCTTGGCAGATACCATAGGTTCAGAGACCAAAATAGCTTCAGTGACTAAAGTGATACTTATCGATAACCGCAGCGACGTGAGTCGTCTTTACATCTTTTTTTGTATCTGGTGTGCAGCGTACCACGCGGCCGGTGCAGTGCAATACAACATCGGTGGGTGTGCCCATTGCCTCGGCCGGCATCTTAATAGTGAAGCTCACTATACTGCCTACCACTAACGAGGTGGCAAGCTCAAAGAGGACTCCATTAGCGGAAATATTTTCCGTAACCGCCGGAAGTTCCCCCGCTTCGGTGCAAATAGTAATCGGAACGCTCAGTGGAAATCGAACCGCAGCGCGGAGTTCGAGAGGACGATCACTTGCCACTGCGGTGGAGATATCCATGTCCCTGATAATAATCAGTTCCTGTTAGGACGGGAATCCCCTAAAAAGGCCACCTTCTTGGTCTCATAGTACTAAAGTTACACCTGGTAGTTCCTTTGGTTTCACCCCTTCTAAAGGAATTTTCAGAATCGGACGTCGCAGGTCCACGGAAGAAACCTGCGGGCGGTGCCTCCTGCCGTTACTTGTGCCCTGGCATATATACTAAGTAGTAATCACACGAAAGTTGTAGCGGCTAGGCATCCCCAACAGTAACATTTGCATACGCGACCCGCGCGCTAGGAGACCACCTGTGAAATTAACTCTGATCCGTGTATTGACCGTAGCTGGAATGCTTGCCATGTCCGCCTCTGCCCACGCAACTCCTTGCTTCTGGGCTTTTTGGTTCGGAGGGTAGGTTCCTCGCGTTTCCATCAAACAGGTTTGGCACTCTGCTTGCAATGAGCAGGGTGATGATGTGCAATCAGGATCATTTTTGCATCTATTAATCGGCGAGACCTTGGCGCAGGCTGAGGCCCGGAGGTATTCTGCATCCTGCAAGGTGCAAATATGAGTCTGAAGGTGTTGATCCAACTGTTCAGCCTCTTGGGCTTTCTAGCCCAAATCGCTCTTTTGGTGGTACTCATTGCGCGCCGTCAGTACAAGCTCTTCCCTGTATTTACCTTTTACATTGGCTTCGGGTTGCTATACGACCTTGGCTTGAGCGCGGTGATGATATCGTCCCCCCCCGCCGGGCGCTCTCTGGCGCTGGCCCTATTACCGCTGCAATACCTCATTGAACTGGGTGTTCTTCTGGAAATTTCCTGGAATGTTCTACGCCCAGTCCACATGTCGTTGCCCCAGGGAAGCCTTCGCGTCTTTATTGGAGCAGTTGCGCTGGCTCTCCTGTGTGGCGTTCTGCTGGCCTGGCACCTGGACAACAAGGGCGATAAACTCCTGGAGTTCCGGGGTCCATTGGACCTCACTGTGGGCTTGTTGCGCATGCTGATTTTTGCGGCTACGGCCGGCTTCGCACAATTGCTCGGTATCGGCTGGAAAAACAAGGTGCTGCAACTCGCAACCGCCCTTTCTTTTTATAGCGCGGTCGATCTGGTGGTCAGCCTGGTGCAACGCTATGCTGGGGGCTCCAGTACCCTCGAGGACATCCGGGTGGTAGCTTTTACACTCGAAATCGGCTTTCTCGTCTGGGCCTTTACAACTAAAGAGGTACGCCGGCGCGAATTCAGTCCACAAATGGAACAGTTTTTGGTTACACTTGCTGGGCGGGCAAAGCTCGCGCGTACGGCGTTGGTACGGATGCAGGTGAAATAACCACATGATCTTGCCACTGCTCCAGGTAATCCTTACTGCCCTGTTGATTGCCTACGCTGCGTTCTGGCGCCGGCAACAGACGAAGCGTCGAGATAAAAGCTGGAACGGGATCATCAGTCAATTGCGTGGTAATGATTGGGGTATTGAAGACATCACTGAGCGTTTTCTTTACAAGAGCGAAGTTCAGGTGACGCCGAAAGATGTGTGGGGACGGATCCAGGGCTGCAAAGGTCTTTGGGCCATGTATAAAAATTCCCCGATCCTGGTTCAGTTGGCAGACTATGCTGCTGAGCACGGCCAAAACGTTGATGTAGAGATGCTCGAAGGCCTGCGCAGCGACGCTTTTCAAATCCGGCTTTGTGTGCTATTGGCTCTGGGCCAATATATGTTCTCCTCGTCGTCGGTTGGAGCCGCGGTGAATGCCCATCGTGCGGTGGCCACTTACAGCGCCATGCTCGTCCGCCTCACGGCATTTATCCAGGAGTATTCGACTCCGCTGTTCTCCAGCTATCTCGACGCAGTCGCTTAAAATATCGTCCGGCCTTAGGCGGCCGGAAACTTGCGCAATAAGCCCGATCCAGCGATACTTAGTTGTTGGGAAGTATGCGCCCATAGCGGCAGTTCCGCCCGTCTCGCTATCCCAAACCCATCTGGATTTAATTCCATCAGGGAAGATATCTGAAAGGATTTACGCCTGTGTTGATGATTCGTCTGGCTCGCTTCGGTGCAAGAAAGCAGCCCTATTACCGCGTTGTTGTGATTGAAAAGGACCGCGCCCGCAACGGCCGGTCGATCGAGGTCGTGGGCACCTATAACCCACGCACCAGTCCCGCCACCGTCGATTTGAAGCGTGAACGCATCGATCACTGGACCAACAACGGGGCACAGCTCTCCGAACGCGTAGCCAAGCTGTTGGCTGCTTATAACCCGGCGCCGACCGCTGCCTAAAACGGCTCTGGACACAACCACAGGAAAAGCGGTTTAATGCTCGGTCATGAAGGAACGCGAAGCTAGCCTGTTTCCCAAGTACTTCAGGCTGGCAGCAGGTTGTTGTTGAAACAACCCTGCACTGGGTGTTTCTTTTGAGGCCGTTCCGATGATGCAAGACACGAATCATGACAGCATGCAGCAACTAGTGACAGAAATCGCCAAGGCCCTGGTTGACGACCCACAAGCAGTGGAAGTGCAGGCTGTGGCCAGGGATGAAAACACCGTACTCCGCCTGCGTGTCGCGTCCGCCGACGTAGGTAAGGTCATCGGCAAACAGGGCCGGACTGCGCGCTCCATGCGCACCATCCTGAGCGCGGTAAGCATGAAGTTGCACCATCGGTACACGCTGGACATCCTCGAAGAAGATGAGGCCGCAAAGCCGGCCGCTTCCTAGCTTGCTCCATGGTCCACGGTTGGTCCACGCCAACGCATGACGCCTTCCCCTGAAACCTGGGTGATGCTCGCCCACATCGTGCGCCCGCAAGGCCGCCACGGCGAGGTGCTGGCCGACATCTTTACCGACTTTCCGGAACACTTCGCCCAGCGCAAGCGGCTGTTTCTTCGTGGCCCCGCGAAGAGCCAGACCGATGCTCTGCGGGAAGTGAAGGTGGTGTCCCATTGGCTGCACAAGGGACGCGTGGTACTGAAATTTGCGCTGGTGGATTCCATGGCCGAGGCGGAGGACCTGCGCGGCTTTGATGTCGTCGTCCCCCGCGAAGAGCGCATGCCGCTGAGCGGTGATGCTGTCTATGTAAGCGACCTGCTGGGGGTGAGAGTGATCGATGTAAGCCGCGGCGGCTGCGCCGACGCGGGGGAGATCACCGATGTGGAACCGGAAGGACCCGGCCCGGCCATGCTGGTGGTACGCAGTCAAGCTGGAGAGGAGTTCCTGATCCCCTTTGTCCGCGCCTACCTGAGGAAAATGGACCTCGAAGGCAAACGGCTGGAGATGGATCTACCGGAGGGTCTGCTAGCCGTGCAAGCTCCTTCCCAGGACAAAGCAGAGTAACCGCTATGCGCTTTGACATCATCACCATTTTTCCTGGCCTGTTCGCCGGCATCTTCGAACATGGCGTGGTCAAGCGGGCGATCCAGGGCGGATTGCTCCAGGTCGCAGTGCACGACCTGCGGGAATTCACCCATGACCGGCACCGCACCGTCGATGACCGCCCCTTTGGCGGCGGCGAGGGCATGGTGCTGAAAGCCGAACCCCTGGCCGAAGCGGTCGAGCACCTGGGGCTTGCCCTTAAACCGCAGAGAACGGCAAAGGGACAAACCGTCATCCTCCTTTCCGCACAAGGAAAGAGATATTCCCAGGCCATGGCGCGAGAACTGGCGCAGCATGACCGCGTGGTGCTTCTGTGCGGGCGATATGAAGGGGTCGACGAGCGCGTCAGCGAGTTGATCGCAGACCAGGAGCTTTCGATTGGGGACTATGTGCTCTCCGGCGGAGAACTCGCTGCCGCGGTTGTCCTGGACACGACCATGCGCCTGCTGCCGGGAGTGCTGGGCAACCAGGCTTCTTCGGAATACGAAAGCTTCGGCCTGGCCGACGGGTTGCTCGAAAACAGGCTTGGGGATGGTGTGAGCTCCACCCATGGCGCCGGTGGCCTCCTGGACTACCCTCATTACACCCGTCCGGCGGAGTTTCGCGGGCTCTCCGTCCCCGAGGTATTGAGCAGCGGTAACCATGAACAGATTCGCCGCTGGCGGCGCGAACAAGCACTCAAGAAGACTCTGCGCAACCGCCCGGATTTGCTGCAAACCGCGGCCTTGAGCGTGGAGGATCGCAGCTATCTGCGCACCCTCGAACTGCATGCTGAAGGCGCGCAAAGCAAAGATTCCGTGTAAACTAAGAACTTCGACGTAACCGCGCTTTTTCATCGCGATCAGGAAGCAACTATGTCTATTCATCCAGTTATGCAGCGTCTCGCCGACAAGCTTCGGCGCACCGACCTGCCCGAGTTCGTGCCCGGCGATACGGTACGGGTGCAAGTCAAGATCAAAGAAGGCGATAAAGAACGCCTGCAGGCATTCGAAGGCATTGTGATCGCGCTCAAGAATGGAGCCCAGGGGAGTTTCACTGTGCGTAAGATGAGCTTCGGCCAGGGCGTCGAGCGCATCTTCCCCTTCAACTCCAAGGTGGTCGACAAAGTGGAGAAGATACGGTCCGCACGGGTCCGCCGCTCCAAGCTGTTTTACCTCCGCGGCCTGCGGGGCAAGGCGGCTCGCTTGAAAGAAGTGGAACGCAAGTAGACTTCGATCACCATCACCAACACGCCCCGGTGGCCACGCTGCTGGGGCGTTGCTTTGTCGATTCGTTTTGCAGATTTTTTTATCGGGAGTTGTGGGAAACGCGGGCCTAACCCTGCGCCCATTTATCGGAATGATCTACACTCGATTTTTAGAGATACAAGAGTGGCTACGGAACAACTCATCCCGGCAAGAACTTCCCTCAGGAAAACCCGTACCCCAGGCACAACTGAAAAAGTACTCGTAGATCCTGAAGCGCTGGAACCTGAACTTTCTCCGGCAGCGCGTAAGATGCGCATGCTCAAATCGCTGGTCTGCGGAAACCGTTACGAGCGCGCAGCTCGAGCGAATGGAGCGAAGGTGGTAGCCGGCGTCGATGAAGTCGGGCGCGGCGCCCTATTCGGGCCCGTGGTAGCCGCGGCGGTCATCCTGCCCGAGGGCTGCCGCATTCCGGGGCTGCGTGACTCCAAGCAACTCATCCGTGAAGAGCGCGAACGCCTGGCGGGCATCATCGAACGCAGGGCCTTAGCGATTGCGATTGAGGAAGTCGACTCCGAAACCATCGATCGCATCAACATCTACCAGGCCACGCGTATGGCCATGACCGCCGCGGTCTGCCGGCTGGCCCCAGTCCCCGATCATCTGCTGGTGGATGCTCTGCGGCTGGATCATCCTTGTGTCCAGACCAGCATCATCTACGGCGACTCATTGAGCATCTCGATCGCCGCCGCTTCGGTGATCGCCAAGGTCTATCGAGATAACCGCATGCGTCAACTGGACCGCGACTACCCGGTCTATGGGCTCGCCTCCCACAAGGGCTACAGCACGCCCGAGCACAAGCAGGCGCTCCTGGCGCACGGGCCAACCCCTCTGCATCGCCGCAGCTTTCGCCCCGTCGCCGAAAACTGCCTCCCTTGGGACTAGCCACTCATTCCCCCCAACGCCGATCCAAACTCAGTCCCGCAGGGACGGCTGAACTTAGGCCGCGACGCCATCCTGGACAACTTTCAGCCGTCCCTCCGGGACTCAATCATGTCGCATGGCGTACCCAGGACTAGCGTCCTGGGCTAAGTTCAGCCTGAGCTGTCCAAATTAGCGGAAGAATCGACTTTTTGACGATGTAACTTGTTGACTGCGTTGAGGAGAATTCGGCGGAACGAAATCAGGTCGCCCTGTTTGATCGGCGCTGCATAGATGGCGCGAGTTTTAGAGTTGCCTGATAAACGCAGGGCACCGCGAGTACGCGCACTACAAGGGGTTTAGCGATTGAGTGAGGACTAAAGGAAAACGGCAGATCCCACGGCACCCCGGGGCGGGCGAGATGACAATTCTGCTTGAGCATGGTGTCCGTGTTTCCAGAAAAGGTCCGTGGAACTGCAGATCCGCTCAGCTCCGCTTCGGGATGACAAAGGAAAGGGTGGCGGTTCCATAGGCTATGGTTGCTGGACCGAGACCGTTTCTCAAATCTCAATTTGGACAAGTCTGAAGTTCAGCCGTCCCTCCGGGACTTAATTGGATATGGGCATATCACTTTTCCTAAGGGCTGAAAACCCCCTTCACCCATCCCAGCTACACTGTCCACGCAGGAGGGACCAACTTGTCACTACGACTGATGTGTTTCACCGCCCACCCCGACGACGAATGCGGAGCGTTTGGCGGCGCGTTGATGATGGCCCGGCAGCGGGGCGTGGAAACCAGCGTGGTCTGCCTTACCGAAGGGCGCGCCGGATCGCACCGCGGCAACGCGCGCAATGACGATGAATTAGCTCAACTGCGACGCCTGGAATTCGCCGCGGCCCTGCGCGTACTGGGCGTCACCCACGGAGAGGTGCTGGATTACCCCGATGGCGGCCTGTTGCGCCAGGACTTTGCTGCGGTCACCACCGTCCTCGTCGAACGCATCCGCCGCTTTCGCCCTCACGTGGTGCTGACCTTCGGGGGAGACGGCAACGTAAACCTGCACCCTGACCACACCATGGTCTCGTTCTTCTCCACCGCCGCCTTTCACTGGGCAGGCCGCTCCAACTTCGCTCCAGAACAACTGGCAGCAGGGCGACTTCCCTTCCGGGCGCAAAAACTCTACTACGCAGCCGCCCCTTTCCTGGCAAACCCAGACCCGAAAGAGGCACGCAAAATCACCCTGATGCCCGCCTCACTTGTCCTCGCATCGGATGATATGAAAGCGAAAAAACTAGAGGCCTTCATGCAACACCACACCCAGGCAGGGATGTTCGCCAAGGTCAAGCTCGCCTTCGACGGCACCGGAGACGAGGAAAAATACCTGCTGGCCGCAACCCGGGGCCTGCCCTCATCCCCCTTGGAAACAGACATGTTTGCCGGCATCGAAGAATAATCTAGCTTGCGGTGACGACGCCCGCCCGCCTGCTGACTCGCTGGCGGACAAACCAACCGACGCGAGCCAGCAGAAGTACCGCCAATACCAGCGTGATGGTAAACGGCGTACGCACCCCGCTCTTGACGATCCACCAATAATGGGTGACCCCGCAAATGGCGGAGACGTACGCAAGGCGATGCAGTGCCTGCCAGCGTTTGCCTCCTAATTTCCGAATCGACCAATTCGTAGAGGTAGCAGCAAGGGGAACCAGCAGCAGCCACGCGGCCATGCCTGCCATAATGTACCGGCGCTTGCCGATGTCATCGATCATCGCTGCAACATTGAAGCCGGAATAAAGCCACAGATACGTGAGCAGGTGCAGGCAGCCATAAAAGAAAGCAAACAGCCCCAGCAGCCGGCGAAACCGCACCAGCCAGGCAAGTTTGGGAGAGAGTCTGCGCAGCGGCGTGATGGCAAGCGAGATAACCAGCAGGCGAAGCGTAGCGAAGCCGGTGGCGTGGGTAACTGTTGCTGTGGGATCCGGTCCGAGATTATCCGTGAATCCGCGATAAACCAGCAGCGCAAGGGGCGCCAGGCAGACAGGCCACACCGCGACTTTGAGGGCAACGATAGCGCGCTTATTCATGCGAAGAACCTTTGCTGCCCCACGGAACTTTAGAAGTTTTTCTTCAAATCCATGCCGTTGTAGAGGCTGGCAACCTGGTCTCCGTAACCGTTGAACATAAGCGTAGGCTGGCGCTGGCTAAAGATAGGCGCGCCGATGCGGCGTTCCGTCTTCTGGCTCCAACGGGGATGGTCGACGTTCGGATTTACATTGGAATAGAAGCCATATTCCTGGGGCGCCATTTCATTCCACGCAGTGCGTGGCTGGTCCGACGTGAAGTGTATCTTTACGATCGATTTCGCCGATTTGAAACCGTACTTCCAGGGGATGACGACGCGCACCGGAGCACCATCCTGGTTGGGCAACACCTCCCCGTACAAGCCGAACGTTAGCAGCGTCAGCGGGTGCATGGCCTCATCCATGCGCAGCCCCTCTGAGTAGGGCCAGTCCAAATTGATCTCCCTTAGTCCCGGCATCACGCTCGCATCTTCGAGGCTAAGGAACTGCACATACTTGGCCTTGGGTAGAGGCTCGGCCCAGTTGATCAACTCTGAGAGCGAATATCCGGCCCACGGGATCACCATGCTCCAGGCTTCCACACACCGGTGCCGATAAACCCGCTCCTCCATCGGTTTAAAACTCAACAGGTCTTCGATGCTGACCGTCTTCTTCTGCTTCACCAGGCCATCGATGGTGACCTTCCAGGGGCGAGTCCTCATCTTGCCCGCATTCTGCTCTGGATTGTCCTTCTCCACCCCAAACTCATAGAAGTTGTTGTAGGAGGTAATGTCTTTGTAGGACGTGGGAGTCAATCCGGTAGTGGAGAGCGGGCTCTTGACCGTCTGCAGCTTGGTCGCATCCGCCGCGCTTTGACGCGGGTCGAGTAATCCGGCCACCCCAAGAGCAGCCGCGCCGGTCATGAAGGTCCGGCGGTTGAGGTACGCACTTTTGGGCGTGATTTCTGAATATGGAATTTCTTTCATTTTTTTGATTAACATAAATCCCCGAAAATATGACGCTTATGCATGCCCACTGGTTACGCGGCTAGGAAAAGTCTTTCTTAATACAATGAAAGGCTTACGGAACCCAAGCGCATACTACATCCCATCATGAGAACGCTTCAAGGAGACCCATGGATCGCACCCAAGACACAACTTTGAGCGGAGGTGACCGCGACCGGTTGCAGCAGGCAGCAGAAATGCTGCTGGAAGCAAGGCGCACCGTCCGGCCGATCGACGATTTGCCGCCCGGGCTGGCCCCCAGAACCATGGAGGAAGCCTATTACGTGCAGGATGTGATGCTCAAGGCCATGGGGAAGGCTGGCGGGTGGAAGGTGGGCGCGACGACCCCGGATGGGACTCCCTTTTATGCCCCTATGCCCATCGACGGCTTCGCTACGACGGGAGAGCGGATTGCCAAGCAATACCGCAGGTTGCGGGGTGTCGAAGCGGAGATTGCCTTCCTGATGGGCAAGGATCTGGCGCCACGCGCGACTCCGTACTCGCGGGCCGAACTGGTCGATGCCATCGCCAGCTGTCATCCCGCGATCGAGCTGTTGGAGTCGGGTCTGCTCAACCCGGATAGCGTTAACCGGTTAACCGCGATTGCCGATTTGCAGTCAAATGGCGGATTCGTTTCCGGTTCGGCTGTAGGGGGCTGGCAGGACTTCGACTTCGCCACCGAGAGCGCGCAAATGAATGTGGATGGCTTTGTGCGCGTTGCCAACGGCAAAAATGCTGCCGGAGGCGATTTGCTGCGCCTGGTTCTGTGGCTGGCAAATGAGGCCCAGAGCCGTACCGGAGGCTTGCTGGCCGGGCAATGGATCACCACCGGAAGCTGGACGGGGAAGATTATGGCGGACAGCGGTTCCGTCGCCCTGGCTCGTTTCCCCCGCTTCGGCGAAGTCACCGTCCGTTTCGATTGATGCCGGCAAAGGAAATATGTGCCTTATGCGCCATAGCCCCCCAGCTCCCTGTTTTTTGACAATTGATTTATCAGTAGCCTGACGCTTTTCCGAAAGTGTGCCGCTTGTCCTGACCGCCCTCGATCATCCCGGTTTTTGGGTCAACGGCGATGCATTCCCCGTCGCTCCAGTAACGATCGCCGGCGTCGCCACCTTTGATGGTGTAACCCATATTCCGCAGAGCGCTCAGGGTCTGAGCCGGGAAGCCTGGCTCGACATACACAACGTCGGGGAGATACTGCTGGTGAAAACGAGGAGCGTCCACCGCGCGTTGTATGTTCAAGCCTCCGCTGGAAGCGCTGAGAAAAATATTGGCTACGGTCGTGATGATGCGTGGGCCGCCAGGAGAGCCGATGACAAAACGAACCTTGTGATTCTCCAGCACAATGATGGGCGTCATGCTGGATAAGGGACGCTTCCTGGGAGCAATGGCATTTGCCGGACCCTGAATCAGCCCGAACATATTCGGCGCGCCGATCTTCGAGGTGAAGTCGTCCATCTCGTCATTGAGCAGGAACCCCAGCCCATCCGCAGTGGCCCCCGAGCCGAAGGAATTATTCAGGGTATAGGTAACCGACACTGCATCCCCCGCCCGGTCGAGAACGGAATAGTGGGTGGTCTGATTCGATTCCGCGGGAATGAAACCCGGGGGCCGAGTGAGAGCACTGGACGGGGTCGCGGTTGTCATGCTGATGGTCTTTCGCCAAGCCGCGGCGTAGGCCTTGTCAATGAGCTGCGCGGTGGGCATGGACTCAAAATCGGGATCGCCCAGAAACGAGGTGCGGTCCTTGAAAGCGCGCCGAAAGGCCTCAATGATCAGGTGCATGGATTGAGGCGTACGATCCCCGAGCGAAGCCAGATCATACCCTTCCAGGATGTTCAGCATTTCCAGCAAGGCAATGCCGCCGGAGGAGGGCGGGGGCGGGGCTACGATTTCGTACTGGCGATAGGTACCGACGAGCGGGGTGCGATCTTTTACCTGGTAAGTCTCCAGATCTTTTTTGGTAACCAGACCGCCGTGTTTCTGGATTGCCTGCGCAAGTTCACTGGCCAGGGCGCCGTGATAAAAGCTCCGGGGATCTTTCTCGATCCGGGTCAGCGTGCGCGCCAGCTCCGGCTGACGAAACGTGTCACCCGCCTGATAGAAATTTCCATTCCGTTGAAAGATGCCTCGCGATTCCGGAAACTTGGTCAGGAGAGGATCGTGAAGCATCGCCGCTTCCCCCGCGCTGAGAACGTAGCCTTGCTCGGCAAAATGAATAGCCGGCGCCATGACCTGCTGCAACGGAAGCTTGCCGAATTTTCGCTGGGCTTCAATCAGCCCGGCCACAGTGCCCGGGACGCCGACTCCCAGGTACCCGACGGTCGACGCCTCGGGAATGATCTTGCCACTGCTGTCGAGATACATGTTAGCGGTAGCACGCAGGGGCGCCTCCTCGCGGAAGTCGAGGAAGTGTGATTCACCATTGGCCATGCGCAGCATCATGAAGCCGCCCCCGCCGAGGTTGCCTGCATCGGGATAGACGACCGCCAAGGCAAAGCCCACGGCAACAGCCGCGTCCACGGCGTTGCCTCCTGCCTGCAGGATCTTCAGTCCGGCATCACTGGCGTCGTGCTGAACGCTGACCACCATCGCGTGTTGCGCCTGTACGGGCGCGACATCGGGTAACGCGCCGGACTGGCCAAGTATGAGTGTCGGAAAGAAAAGGAAGAGGAAGGAAAGCTCGGGCTTAGCCAAATTTCTTCTCCGGTCGGCAATCGATATTTCTGGTTATACATGCTGCGGAATGGAAGAGCGGGAGCTAGTTGAGTTCCTGGGACATGGCAGGGGATGAAATCAGCCACTACCAGGAGGAACCCAGGTCTCAAACGCGAGACCCCTCGGCAAGCTGGGGCACCCCCATCTTGTAAAGAGGTGTTGGGGGCAATTCAGAGACTGCCGAGGATAAGGTCGCGCGCGGACTTGATTTCCTGGGGAAAGACGGTGTGCGGACGACCGGGATAGCGCCGCGTCTGTACCGCCGCGCCCATGGCTGTGAATTGCTGCGCGGACTCGAGCACGCGGCTCCAGGGCACGTGCGGATCGGGATCTCCCGAACTAAACAGCGCAGGCAATCCGCCCAGATCACCATCATGGTGCAGGTCTGCACCGGCCGGTCCGATTAACCCGCCGGTGAAGGCAATCAGACCCCCATAGCGCGCGGGGTTTCTGGCCACGAACTCGCTCGACAGGCAGGCGCCCTGGGAAAAGCCACACACGAATATGCGATCGCGCGGTAAACCGTCATCCACTGCCTGTTGCACGATGGTCCCCACCTTGGCCAGCGCGGAGGAAAGCCAGGGCTCGTTCTGCTCAATCGGGGCCATGAAGGAAGAGGGATACCAAGCGTTTCCGGCCGCCTGCGGGGCGAGATAGGCAAGGCGCTTGTCGTACAACTCGCTGGCCAAACCCAGTATGTCCTCCGCGGAGGCTCCGCGGCCGTGAAGGAGAATAACGGCAGCGGCTGCCCGGGTAAGGTCGGCACCCTGGGTTCGTACCGGCTGATCGCGATGGGGGTCACTCACCACGGGAAAGTCTCCAGTCTATTTGTGGGTATGCAGCGTAATCGACGGCAACATGCGCTCCACGCGTGAACGCTGATGCTCCAGCCAAGGAGGCAGCTTAAGCGTCTCACCCAGCGATTCAATCGGCTCGTCGAGGGCAAAACCTGGCGGGTCGGTGGCCAACTCGAACAAAACACCACCCGGCTCACGAAAGTAGATCGAGTGAAAGTAGGTGCGGTCGAGCACCGGGGTCACATCCAACGAACGCGCCACCAGTACTGCACGCCACTCGAGCTGTGAGGCATCGTCGGCTGCACGAAAGGCAATATGGTGCACGCTGCCGGCGCCCATGCGGCCGTGGGTGAGCTGGGGTTGAACCAGAACGTCGATGTGATTGCCCAGCGCGCTGCCATCGGCGGCAAAGCGAAAGCGCGTACCGTGCTCCCCGATTTTGTGGAAGCCCATGGTGTTGAGCACGGCCACCGTCTTTTCGTATCCGCCTTCACAAAGGGTGACTCCGAAGAAGCCGCGAATGGCGTGTTCGGGCGGAACGTCGCTGGTGCGCGGAGCCGCGGTCTCGGCCGCGTCCGCGTGGCCCACGATCTCCAGCCGCATGCCGTCGGGATCGGCAAAGCTGAGTACTTCTTCCTGAAATCGCTCACCGGTGCGCTCCACGGGAACACCAGCGCCGAGCAAACGCTTCTCCCAGAACTCGAGCGACCGGTGGGGAACGCTGAACGCAGTGGCGGAGGTTTCTCCTACGCCCAGGCTGCCGCGGGTGGCATGGGGCCAGGGAAAGAAGGTGAGGATGGTTCCCGGCGACCCGGCGTCATCACCAAAGTAGAAGTGGTAGGTTCCGGGATCGTCAAAGTTGATGGTGCGCTTGACGAAACGAAGCCCCAGTACTTCGGTGTAAAAGTCAAGATTGCGCTGCGGGTCGGAAGCAATGGCTGTTACGTGATGCAGGCCAACGATGGATTTTGGCATGACTCAGTGTAAGGCAGGCTGAGGGGCAGCGAAAAGGGCACCCGTGGCGGGTGCCCTTTTCATGCCTTTGGGCTGTCGCCCTACGGCAAGTAGTAACGGAAGGATGTCCAGAACATGTTACCTGTTCCCTCTGGTGTTGTACCTATGCCTGACCAGATGTTGCGTTGAAAGTAGGCGTATTGAAGTCCCTGGCGGAGCCGTCCCTTTGGCCCATTGTAAAAGTTGTACCAATAGCCGAAAGTGAGTTCCTGAACGTCCTTGGTGTCGGCGGTGCAATTGGTCTGGGAGCCGGGTGTAAAGCCGGTATTGGTGGTCGGCGGCGGCGGTTCAGTATTGCAGCCCGTTAGGACGTTGAGGTAAGAGCCGTAGCCGACAGACTTGGTGGGACTGGTGAGGAAATACCTGCGGCCTGCATAGTCGCCGCCGTAGTTGGCATAGACGTCCAACCGCTTGGTAGCGTGAAATTCCAGCGTTCCGAGGGCGGAGAACCCGTGGATGAGCGCCAGCTGACCGTCAGGGCGTGCGGTCGTGTCCGCAACCTGGCTGCTGCCATAGCGGCCAATGCCGTCACCCCACAATCCCTTTAGACCGATGTCGAGGTGTTTTTGGAAAGTAGGCACCCGAAGGCTGCCGCCGATGCCTCCACCCGTTGTCGTATCGTTATAGGCACCCACCGCTGAAGGTGTCGCCGCTGTGGCGTTGGGGTAAACGCGTGCCCGGAAGAAGCGAGCAATCCCGAAGAGCTCGTAATGGCCCCAACCGGCGGGTTCAAACGCCAGCTTTGCGACAAAATCCGGGGCCACACTGGAAGCGTAGTTCGCGGTGGAATTGTACAGACCGCCGCCAGTGCCAGCCTGACCGACGATGAAGTTCGAAGGAAGACCGTGGCCGACGACGCTGGGAATCTGGGCGTTCTCGGCTGAAGCCGCAAACGACAACGTTTTGCCAAAGTCCTTACTGACGCGGAACCCGTATTGACGTGCCCACACGAAACCGGCGGTGTACTGCGGATCGATGCTAGAGGGAAGAATTTCGGATTTATTTTGGGTAAGCTTGGTGTCTTCTGTCGCCAACGACCACATCTGGCCGCCGGTGAAAGTCAGGGTGCCCCAATGCGCCTGGGCCCATAGTTGCCTCTGCCGCAAGGCGTAGCTGTTGCTCTGATTGTTGTTGGAGGTTACGCCGGCGCTCAGCCAGTCGGCCTCGTAGTATCCGTTCAACGTGAGGTCAGGACTTACCTTGCCCGTGGCAAACATAGCCACGCGAGACTGGCGGCCTGATCCTTCAAACTCCGAGTATTGACCCTGCGCAGAATTGTTGAGCGGGATAGCCGTGAACGGGGTGTTGAGGCCGGAGCCATCGGCGTGGTCGCGATACACAGTTTCCGCAGCCAGGAAGCTGCCGGATGGGGAGAGCGTAACCCCTTTAAAGTAAATCGCGTCGGGGTTGGTAATCTGCTTTTCTACCTTCGCCTGCTGCTCCTGAATGGTGGAGGCCAGAGAGGTGTTATTGGTCTTGAGGTCGGTCACGGCACCCTGCAGATTGCTGACAGCCTGCGTGTTCTCGGTGAGGACGCTGGACTGCTGTGCCGCCTGTTGCTGCGCCTGGGTTGCTGCCGCCTGAGCGGCGGCTGCGGCCTGCTGGGCCTGCTGCAACTGCGTGTCGCGATCACTCAGTTGTTGCTTCAACTGCTGGATCTGCGTCTGCATGTCTTCCCGCAGCGATTGAATTTGGCTCTCGATCGAAGGTTTCTTGGGGACTGGAGCCTTGCGGGTGGTGGTTCGCTTGTGAGTTGTCGAACTCGTTGTACCGGACGCGGTTGTCTGTGCCAGCCCGGCGGACATTGCCGAGACAAGCGCCAGCGTGGCCAGCGTCGTCAGATGGTTCTTCATTTGGCCTCTCTTTGCTATTTGATCGCAGCGCAAACCACGATGAGTGCACGGAAGTCTTTAACAAAAGACACGCGAAGATATCCCGATTACCGGGAAGCTGATTGCCGCGCGGAACCCGTTTTGCTGCTGTGAGATTCTCAGTTGCCCATGAACATCTGAAGAATTTGCCGTGAAAAACCGAAGAAAGAGACCTTTTGCTGGATCTGAGACGGATGAACAAGACCTTTATTATGAGTAGCTCGCGCTTTCAGCGGGAATGGCAACGGCTGGTCTGCCCAAAAAGAAGCAGAGCCAGGCATGGGTTGCCCGTGACAGACTGGTTGGCTCTGCCTGCGGCCGATGTCGGGTTGTTGAGTCGTACGGCGTTAAGCCCTCTCGCGGACTGTTCTTCGGTGTGCCCTCGCTTAGCCGGGATTCTCAACCGGCCCCTCGACCCGGTAGAGTAACAGTCATGCAGGTACACTTTGCCTTCGGTCAGCACGGTTTGGACCTCGCACTACCCGCCGGGCCCAATTACGAATTGATTGAGAGCCGCTCCGCATCTGCCTTGCCCGATGTAACAGCGGCGCTCGACCGGGCCCTTGACTATCCCATCGGCAGCAAGCCGTTGTCGGTCCTGGCGGCCGGCAAGAAGACCGCGGCGATCTCGGTTTGCGACATCACCCGGCCTGCCCCCAACTGGCTGACCCTCCCTCCTCTGCTCCGGCGCCTGCACCATGCCGGCATTCCGGTCGAGGGGGTCACGATCCTCATCGCCACCGGACTTCACCGGGAAGCCACCCCGGCCGAAATCAAAGCCATCCTGGGGGAAGAAATCGCGGCCCGATACCGCATCGTCAATCATGATGCGCGAGTGCTTTCCCAACATCGCTGGCTGGGAGAAACACAACGCGGTATACCGGTCTACATTGACGAACGCTTCATGGCGGCCGAACTACACATCACCCTGGGTTTTATCGAGCAGCACCTGATGCTGGGATTTTCCGGCGGCCGCAAGCTAGTGGCTCCAGGCCTGGCGGCGCAGGAAACGATCAAGGTCATCCACTCCCCCAGGTTCATGCGTGAGCCGCTCGCCATTGAGGGATCGATTGCCAACAACCCTCTGCACGCGCAGCTGTTGGAAATCGCCCGCATGGCGGGCCACGACTTCATTCTCGATGTAACCCTGACCCAGAGCCGCGAAGTCTCGGGCATCTTCGCCGGCGATCCGGTTGAGGCGCATGCTGCCGGGGTTAAGTTTCTGCGCACCACTTCGCTGGAGCGCCTCACCGGGCTCGCGGACGCCGTCATCACCAGCGCCGCCGGCCATCCGCTGGACCTGACGTTTTACCAGACCATCAAGGGCCTCACTGCTGCCCAGCACATCGTGAAGCCTGGAGGAAGAATCCTGATCCTCGGCGAATGCGCCGAGGGTGTGGGATCTCCCGAGTTCGCCGGAAAGGTAGAGCGATTCTCCAGCTACGACAGCTTCCTGGATGAGATTGGAAGCGCCGACGTCGAGATCGACCAGTGGCAACTGGAGAAGCTGGCGCTGGCCGGGCGGAAATATGAGCTCTTCTTCTACATGCCGGGCATTCCCAACGACAAGCTTGGGAATCTGGCCTCCCGTGCTTTTCAGAGCCCGAAGGCCGCGGTTGCCGCGGTTCTCGATGGTCTCCCGCCCGGAGCCCGGGTGGCGCTGGTGCCGGAAGGACCGTATGTATTTGCCCGGGTTCCGGACGAAGCCCAGGCAGTGCTCGTGTAAGGCAGGGGCCCTCGATTATCATCAATCTCGTGACCTGCGAAATGCGAAAGTGGCGAAATTGGCAGACGCACCAGACTTAGGATCTGGCGGGGCAACCCATGGGGGTTCGAGTCCCCCCTTTCGCACCAACCGAATCTGCCCTATACAAACTGCATGAAGGACACGGCTTCATAGGCTGCGGAAAAGTCGGGGCCGGGCAGGAAACACGTCCCTCTAGCTGCCAGGAATATGGGTGGCGTATTGCGGCCAGTTGGCCAGAATCTGATGCAGAACAGTGCTCCCCACGAGCCATGCCGACTCCAGCGCAGGCAATCCTCCGATATACGGCTTGCTGATGCTCTGAACCGGCGTTTCCCCCGGTTGCGGCATGCATTCATTGCTTCCAGTTCTCAGCACCATCACCCGGGCGAAGTCGACGCGATGCATCTTGTCCAGACGCGTCAATGCTTCGGTGAATCCGGAATCTTCCATATTCGTCATTACAAAATTGCCTTGCCCTTTGGTGTAGAGCTGCACCCAGTCGTTCGCATACTGGGTCATGATTTTTCCATGCCAGTAATAGTCAGAAGCAAACGAGTCTCCCTTGAGAACAAAAGGAGGCCTCTGCGCTTGAGGGTAGCCTATCCACTTGGCGCGATACGCAGCCACCTTCGGATCGTCGGTGAGTTTAAGATTGCGGGTTTGAGCGAACGCCCAATCCGTGAGGCTGGCGTTGAGCGGATATAGGTTCGACCGCGACCAGTCGTTGTCAGTATTGGCGTGAGGATTGGGAGCCTTCGCGCCCACAGGAAAAAGACCGTAGGGCCAGGAGGGCGGAATTTCACGCGCATCGATCTCCCGAGCAACATCGGAGACGACATAGCTCGCCCATGCGGCAGAACCAATCGACGCATCGTGAGGATCAACCCCCGCGATGCCGTTGATGAGCCAATAGGCGTGGGTAAGGTCGAAACGGGGATCGAGCCCCAGCGCCATCAGGGACGCCGTAGCGTTGACCAGCGTGGTGCCGCTGACGATGCCGAGAACCGTGTGGTCGGCGTTGGTGCGGATAGGATGAACACCGCCGGGAAAATCAAGCGTCTCGTTCAGGTGCTCGCGCTCCACCCACAATTGAAACTCTCCCGGAACGTCCCCCGTATCATTCCCAACCTCAAAGGTGGTCACAATCACAGCCCGGATCGGCCACGGCGCCTGCTGTGCACCAGCAACGGCCACGGTGGCGGAAAGAAGCATGACGAACAGAAAAGCATTACGCATACGGCGAATTCCCCCATCAGGAGATGGCCTGGTCATAACGATCCAGGATCACTTTGTACTGTTTCGCCATGCGGCGCCGCATGGGTTCCATATCAACGGTTAGGAATTCACGATCCTTCATGACCACCCGCCCGTCAATGATCACCGTCCGTACATCCCGGCCAGTGGTCATTTCCGCAAGCGTCACCAGGGGATCGGTGCTGGGATATTGGTCGAAGTCGTTGCGCCCCACCAGAACAATATCCGCCAGCCTGCCTTTTTCCAAGCAGCCGGTTTTGCTTTCCAGGTTGGCCACGCGTGCTCCATTCACACAGGCGATCTTGAGCATCTGCGCGTAGTCGAGCGGCAGCTGGAAAGAGTGGTACGGCATGCTGTTGGCGATCGCCGTGCCCATCACCGCATAGTGCATCACCTGGAACATGTCCAGGGTTCCGCGCGAACCGGGGCCATCGGTGCCCAACCCGACGCGCACGTTCTGCCGCACCATGGCATAAATCTGGTGGGGAGCAAGAAAGTAGTTCCACAACGCACAGTGGGCCACGGAAACATCGCGCTTGGCATACAGGTCCACCTCTGCGTCGGTCAGCAATACGGAGTGCGCACAATGGAGCCGCTTATTGAAAATTCCGATCTTGTCGAAGTAGTCGGGAGGACGCAGTTGGTAGTTTTCAATGGTGTAGTCCACCTCGTCGGTCTCCTCCGAGAGGTGGGTGTGGATGGTGGTATCGAGCTCTTCCGCAAGATGCGACATGGAGACCCGCAGCTCTTCGGTGTTGACGAGAATCTGGCGCAACGATAACCACGCATTCACGCGCGGATTCTTCTGCCAGCGTTTCACCAGCGCTTCGTTCTCTTTGAGCGCCTGGCCGGTGGTCATGATGTGGCTTTTGGGCAGCGGGCCGCCGGGCCCGTCGATATCGCAGGTGTTCAACGCAATGCGGCCGCGGATACCAACCTCGTCGGCAGCTCGGCCCATTTCGTCGGGATGCGGTCCGCCGGCCTCGAGAAAACAGGTGGTCCCGCAACTGATCATGGAGGTGTAGCCCGCTATACCGCTCGCGTAAACATCTTCCGGTTCCAGCCCGGTCTCGAAGGGGATCAAATAGGTTTTCCAGTCCGGGCCCTTCATGATGGCTTACCTTGTGTACCCCGCGCAGGAATTGCTGCGCGGTGTGGTAATGGGTGTCGGTCAAACCGGGCATCGCGATCAAACCACGAGCGTTGATGGTTTGTTTCGCGCGGTAGAGCCCGGCGGCATCATTGGCCGCGCCGATCCACTCAATGGTGTTGGCCTGGATGGCGATGGCTCCGTCGGTGACGACCCGATCCGCCTTGTCGAAGGTGACGATGTCGCAACCGGTGATCAGCAGGTCTACCTCCGCCGGCAGGCCAGGCCGAAATCCAATAAAGCCGAGCGCCGGCGAGGATGCAGCGCCGGCTGCGACTCCCGTCATCGTTCCGGCGGCCAGGAAGTCTCGTCTGGATATCGTCTTCACGCGGTGTTTTCTCCCTAGTGGGGTGTGCCGTCTCGATCGAGGGCCAGGTCGTAGCGGTGCATGATGGTGGTGTATCGCTGATCAACATAGTGGCGCATGTGATCGAGATCGATGGTCTTGAATTCACGGTCTTTCATGACCACGCGGCCATCAACGATGACCGTACGCACGTCCCGTCCACAACTGTTCTGAGAGAGCGTGATCAGGGGATCGACCACGGGAAACTGATCGTAGTCCGTCGACTGAAGCAGAATGATATCCGCGAGCTTGCCCGTTTCGAGACTGCCGATCTTGTTCTCCAGGCGCGCCATCTTCGCCCCGTTGCGGCAGGCCAGTTTGAGCATGGTCTCATAGGCAATCGGCGGCCCGGCATGGTAGAGGGTTCCGTTCACGATCAATTGGCCCAGCACAGCATAGTGGGCTACTTCGAAGAGGTCCAGGCTGCAGCGAGTGCCCGCTCCGTCCGTTCCCAGGCCCACTGCGATGCCGCGCTGCACCATGCGCGCCATCTGGTGCTCTCCGATGCTGTAGTTGCCAAAGGCACAGTGACAGATCGAGGCCTTCTTCCTGGCATACAGATCAAGCTCGGGAAGAGTGAGTAGAACGGAATGGGCGCAGTGCAGACGATGATTGAAGACGCCAATCTTGTCCATGTACGCCGGGGGCCGCAAACCGAACTGGTCCTGGGTAAAATCGAGCTCGTACGCTCCCTCGGACAGATGTGTGTGGATGTAAGTATCGAGTTCGTCGGCAAGGTGGCTCATGCCGATGCGAAGCTCCTCTGAGTTGACGATGATCTGCCGCAGGGACAGCCACGCATTGACCCGGGGGTGGTTCTTCCAGCGCTTGACCAGGGCCTCGTTTTCCTTGAGCGCCTGAGTCGTCGTCATGCGGTAGTTGGCGGGCAACGAATCATCCATATCCATGGTGTTCAGGGCGATGCGGCCACGAATGCCTACGTCGTTGGCCGCTCTGCCCATCTCGTCGGGGTGTGGCCCTCCCGCTTCAAGAAAGCAGGTGGTGCCCACGCTGATCATCGAGACATACCCCGCGATGCCGCTGCAGTAGACATCCTCTGGGTCCAGGCCGCTTTCAAACGGCACGTAGTAGCGCTTCCAGTGAGGGGCCTTGGAGAGGTGTTTTGCATGAATGCTGGCAAGTTTGCCGCGCAGGAGCTGTTGGCCGGTGTGGTAGTGCCCGTCGATCAACCCGGGCATGGCAATCATGCCTTTGCCCGAGATGGTGTCCGCTGCGACAAACTGGTTCGCCCCGGATGCGGGGCCGATCCAGGCGATGGTATTTCCCTTGATCGCAATCGCTCCTCCAAGCACAACCGTGCCGGGATCATCGAAGGTGACTACATCTACGCCGGTGATCAGCAGATCAAAAGCCTGAGGCATGGTGTGAACTATTGCCCTTTTTGCGAATATTTTTTTGAAGCAATGATCAGACAGCCTGGTCCCCAGGGAAACTAACAATGACTTGAGTGAGCAACGACTGCGGCCGGGAACCGGCCTGACTTGGCTGAACAAACCCTGAGTAGCTATGGATTAAAGGTAATCTCGCATCTGGGCCGAGGCGTGTCAACCCATATCGAACGACCTCCGGGCTGTCTCCGTTGCTGACTGTAATAGACTAAAGAGATGAACGTTTGCGAACGGAGAGATGAGCGAACCCGTGACCAGGGAACAAGATTCATCCGGTCCTTATCTCGATGAACAAACAGGAACGGCGCGTGGTAGTCACCGGGGTGGGATTGGTAAGCCCGGTGGGTATCGGGACAGAAGTCACGTGGAAGGCTCTGCTCCAGGGAGAATCCGGCATCGGCCCGATCACTCTATTTGACCCGACCGGTTTCAGTTGCCGAATCGCCGGCGAAGTCAAGGACTTCAGGCCCGGAAGACTACATCGAACGCAAAGAAATCAAGAAGATGGGCCGCTTCATCCAATTTGCTCTGGCGGCCTCGGAGTTCGCTGTTGCTCAGTCCGGCCTGGTCATGGAGAACGAAGATGCAGGCAGGGTTGGAGTCTACGTAGGCAGCGGCATCGGCGCGTTTGAAGTGATTGAACGCGAGCACAGCAAGTTGCTGTCCGCGGGCCCAAACCGGGTGTCGCCCTTCTTCATCACGGCCACTATCGCCAATCTGGCCGCCGGCCAAATCTCTATTCGCTACGGAGCGACCGGACCGAATCTCACCACCGCCACCGCGTGCACCACGGGTGCGCATGCGGTAGGGGAGTCACTCCGCGTGATTCAACGCGGCGATGCAGACGTGATGATCGCCGGTGGAAGCGAAGCGGCGGTTACCCCGCTGTCCGTTGCAGGGTTCGCGGCCATGCGCGCTCTCTCCACACGCAATGACGATCCCAAGACCGCCTCGCGACCCTGGGACGCCGGGCGGGATGGCTTCGTCGTGGGGGAAGGCGCGGGCGTGTTGGTTCTGGAAGAGTACGAGCACGCGGTCAAGCGCGGGGCGACGATTCTTTCCGAGCTCGTGGGATATGCCGCCAACAGTGATGCGTACCACACCAACGCTCCTCCTGAGGATGGCCGGGGCGTGCGCCGGGTGATGCAACTGGCTCTGGACGATGCTGGGGTTGCCCCCGGGGACGTCAAGTATTTGAACGCGCATGCGACTTCCACGCCGCTGGGCGACCGGGCCGAGGCCCGTGCCATCTGCGAGACTTTTGGTGATGCCGCGAAGAGCCTGCTGGTCAGTTCGACCAAGTCAATGACCGGCCATCTTCTCGGGGGAGCCGGCAGCCTGGAGGCCGGGATCACGGTACTGGCGCTGCGCGATCAGGTGGCTCCGCCGATGACCAATCTGCAGGATGTTGATGCGGCTTGCGGCTTTTGCCTGGTGAGAGACAAAGGGGTGCCCACCACGATGGAGTATGCCATGACCAACTCCTTCGGTTTCGGGGGCACAAACGCCTCGCTCATCTTCCGCCGCCATCAGGCAGGCTGACCGCGGCAACAAATTTCGGGTCGGGGCTTTAGAGTGTGCCTGAGAACCTGAAAAGAAACCGCAGATCTCCCCACTACGCATGAAACTAAGTCCTGTAGGGACGGCTGAACTTGCTAGAACTTAGCCCAGGACGCCAGTCCTGGGTTGGCTTTGGAAGGACGACCAGTCCCGCAGGGACGGCTGAGAATATGCCACGAGGCAATCCTGGACAACTTTCAGCCGTCCCTGCGGGACTTAATCATGCTGCATGATGTACCCAGGACTTGCGTCATGGGCTAAGTTCAGCCGTCCCTACAGGACTTAGTTTCATGAGTAGTGCAGGCATCTGCGGTTTCTTTTTTTCCTGCAGGCGAAATGGTCTAGTCTATAGCCCATGAGCCAAGACGCTTCTCAACCGAAGGTGATTCTGGAGCGGACCCCCGAATATCGCGAGGGCTATGCCAACAGCGTTCAGGTGCAAAAGAGCGTGTGGGACTTTCGTCTCACTTTCGGCACCGCGTATCAGGAAGTAGCCGAACAGATCACTATTAATACGTTTCAGACCGTTTATCTGAGCCCACAACAGGCTAAAGCGTTGTGTGGTCTGCTGGAGCAGAACCTGCTGCAATATGAGCACACCTTTGGCACCATCGCGCTCGAACCTCGGCCCGCAGCTATGCCTCAAGGCCCAGTCCACTAGACGATTCGGAGGCTCGTGGCCGTACTACCCGAACAGCAGAGACCGGTCGACCGCCTGCTGCCGCTCAGGCTCATTTTTCCCCTGCTCTTTGTAGGGGTCTATCTCTCGCACCTTACTTTACTGCGCCTGCCCTATTACTGGGACGAAGCCGGATACTACATCCCGGCCGCCTACGATTTCTTTCGGACCGGCGACGTCATTCCCTCGACCACCCTGGCCAATGCTCACCCCCCACTTCCTTCGCTTTACCTGGCGCTGTGGTGGAAGTCGGGGTTCACCCCAGCTGTGACCCGTACCGCCATGTGCCTGGTAACGGCCATTGGACTATTGGCCGTATACCGGCTTGGAATCGTGCTCAATGGCCGCATCCGCGTGGCAGCGACGACGACTCTGCTGACCGCGGTCTATCCCATCTGGTTTGCCCAGAGCACGCTGGCCCACGCGGATATGTTCGCGGCCGCCGCCACCCTGTGGGGCCTGGTCTTCGTGTTCCCTGGCCGGCGCAGTCCCCCTGCTCTGTGGTCGGCGGTAGCCTGCTTTGCCGTGGCCGCCTGGTCGAAAGAAACAGCCATTGTTACACCCCTGGCGATTTCTGTATGGGAGATGTATGTCTGCATGCGCGGCCATGATCAGGCTCGCAGCGGGCATCTCCGCACCGCGCTGCTACTGCTCATACCACCGGCAACCCTCCTGGCCTGGTATGCCTACTTCCGGCACCGCACAGGATATATCTTCGGCAACCCTGAATTCCTGCACTATAACGCGACTTCTACTCTCACGCCGCTGCGCATCCTTCTGGCACTGGTGCATCGCATTCTGCAGCTCACCGCGCATATGAACATGTTCGTGCCCGTGATGTGCATGCTGGGAGCCATGCTGCTGCTGCCTGTGCCGGAGGGCGATGGAACTCCGCGGCCGCGTATCTCCCCGGCGAACCAGGCAATTCTTTATGTCGTCATGGCGGCCAACCTTCTCTTCTTTTCGGTGCTGGGAGGAGCCCTGCTCACCCGATATCTGCTGCCGCTCTATCCGCTGATTCTGCTGTTGTGCGTCTCCACTTTTTACCGCCGGGTGCGGTACTGGTGGGGCCTGGTCCTGCTGAGCGCGGCAGCTTTCGTGATCGGACTCTTCGTGAACCCACCGTATAAGTTCGCCCCCGAAGATAACCTGAACTATGCCGACGTCATCCGTCTGCACCAACAGGGGATCCGGCAAATCGTGACCCGTTTTCCCGGCAGCACGGTATTAACGGCTTGGCCAGCGACCGATGAGCTCACCAAACCCGAGCTGGGCTACGTAAAGAAGACCGCTGCCGGTAGTAGCCGTGGCGAATTTCTCCCTGCCCGAGATCCAGAAAGCTGCTGGGTCCGCCCAGGACTTTAGTGTGGGCTTCGTCTTTTCCACTAAATACGACCCCCCACACCTGTGGCTCAATCTCGGCTCACGCAATGAAGCCTTCGATACGCGTTTTTTCGATTTCCATCGGGATCTGGAGCCGAATGCCATCGCGCACCTTTTGCAGGGCAAAATCGTCTGGTGGGAGGAAAGACAGGGTGAATGGGCTGCCGTCCTCCACTTTAATCGTCCCCAAGTGGCGAGCCTGCAACGATAATTCCGGAACCGTAACCAGCAGAACTATACTGAGGGGGTGCTCCCCCGGCCTTCAACGCGGATCCTGGTGCTGGTATTCGCCTTTTTTCTGCCCAGCGGGCTGACGGCGCAAAGCCCGGCGGTCGTGCCGGGACGATTGTTGCTGGTGCTGCCCTTCGCCAACAGTAGCGACCAGCCAAACCTGGATTGGATCAGCGAAGCAGTCCCCGAGATCCTGAACCAGCGTCTCGCCTCGGCAGGGTTTATGCCCATTAGCCGCGATGATCGGTTGTATGCACTCGACCACCTCGGGTTGCCCTCCACGTTTCAACCATCTCGCGCGAGCGCCATTCGCCTGGCACAGAACCTGGACGCGGATTACATTATTGTGGGTTCGTTTTCGACCAGCGGTACACGCTTTCAGGCCAAGGCCCAGGTCCTGAAAATGGATGCGCTCCACCTGTCCGCTCCCTTACAGGAAGAGGCGGACATGACTCACTTGTTGGATGTGCTGAACAGCCTTGCCTGGGGCGTGGCCAAGGAGATCGATCCGCAACTCTCGGTAGCCCGGAATACGTTCGTTGCCGCCGGCGAGGGCCTAAAGGTGGGCGCCTTTGAGAACTATATCCGCGGGTTGGTGGAGACCGATCCGGGAGAGCAGATCCGCCACCTGAAAGAGTCGGTGCGGCTGGACCCCAGCTTCTCGCCGGCGCTGCTGGCCTTGGGCAAGGCTTATTTTGCCAACCAGCAATTTGAACTGGCGGCGAACACGCTGGGGCGATTGCCGCGCAATGACCCGAATGCCCGCGAGGCTGACTTCGATCGGGGACTGGCTTATTTCTACCTGGGCAGCTATGTCAAAGCGGAAGATGCATTCGCGTTTGTCAACCGGCAGCTGCCACTCCCGGAAGTGGTGAACAACCAGGGCGTCGCGGCAAGCCGGCGAGGCCTGGACGCTACATCCTTCTTCCTGCAGGCGGTCGCGGCAGACCCCAATGATCCCGATTATCAGTTCAACCTAGCGCTGGCCTTGAATCGCAAGAAGGATGTCGCCGGAGCGCTGCGGGCCATTGGGCAAACGTTGAAGCTACGCCCTCAGGACACGGAAGCCCAGGCATTTCAGGCGACCCTTCAAACCGAACCGCCGCACGCGGCGGCGGTCTCCGCACCTGCCAGTTATCGGGGGGGTCCGGCGTTTGATCCCGCCGCGGCAGCGGAGACCGGGCCGCTGGAACGAGTCAAGCGGACGTTCAACGAAGCCTCTTTCCGTCAGGCCGCTTTTGAAATGGAGGAGATGGAAGAGCAGCACCTGGCCTCGCTGCCGCCGCAAAAGCACGCAGCGGCCCTTACCGAAGCGGGCATGCGCTTTTTCAACGAGGGACTGATTCTGGAAGCGGAACGGGAGTTCCAATCAGCGCTCGCGGCCGAGAGTGATAACGCGGAAGCGCGCGCCGGGCTGGCGCTGGTGAGGGAGCACGAGGGTGACACGAAGGAAGCCCGTGTGCAAGCCACCGAGTCGCTCAAAACCATGCCCAACGTCACTGCGTACCTGGTGCTGGCGCGGCTCGACCTGCAGGCAAATCAGAAGCCGGCAGCGGCTGCGGACGTGAGCAGTGCGCTCAAACTGGAGCCCCAGAATGCGGCCGCCCGTGGCTTGAAACAACAGGTGGAGAGCAAGGGTCAATCGGTTCCATGAACCGCCTGCTGAGTGTGCTGATTCTGGCCTGCTGCTGGACGCTCGCCGGTCACGCGCAACAGCCGCGTGTCATCGTCATCCACCTGGACGACACGATTCAACCGATCAGCGCCGACTATCTGGCACGGGGGCTTAACGCCGCCGCGGCCCAGCATGCCAACGCCGTGCTCATCGAGATCAACACCCCCGGCGGATTACTCGATTCGATGCGGCAGATGGTCAGCAAGGTGATCGCCTCGCCGGTCCCGGTCATCGTCTATGTCGCCCCCGCCGGTAGCAGGGCCGGATCGGCGGGATTCTTCCTTCTCGAAGCCGCCGATGTAGCAGCAATGGCTCCGGGCAGTAATGCGGGCGCGGCGCATCCCGTGGTGATGGGGGCCAAGCTCGACGACACTATGAAGCAGAAGCTGGAGAACGACACGGCTGCGTTTCTGCGCTCTTACGTCGAGCGCCGGGGGCGCAACGTGCAGGCGGCGGAAGATGCCGTCCGGTCTTCCAAGTCCTACAGCGACCAGGAAGCGCTGCAACTGAAGCTGATCGACCTGATTGCCCCCGATGATGCAGCCTTACTGAATGACCTCGACGGCCGTACGATCACTCGCTTCGATGGTTCCAAGACCGTTCTGCACACCCGTGGCGCCGAGCTGGTAGCCGTCGATCCGACTTTGCGGGAAGAGATCCTGGACCGGCTGACGGACCCCAACCTGGCGGTGCTGGTGCTGATGGTGGGCGGGCTGCTGATCTATGTGGAGTTCAATACTCCAGGCACCATTATTCCTGGAACCCTGGGAACCATCCTGGTGCTGCTCGCGCTGTTTGGCTTGAACCTGCTGCCGGTGCGCTACACCTCGGTGATGTTGCTGCTGGCTGCGTTTGCGTTGTTGATCCTGGAGGCCCACTTTGCCACCCACGGGGTTCTGGCTATCGCCGGAATCATTTCGCTGGTGGTCGGGGCGCTGACCCTGGTGGACGGGCCTATTCCTGAGCTGAGAGTGCATTTGGCGACAGCCCTGAGCGCCGGGCTGGCGTTTGGGTTGATTACGGTCTTCCTGTTACGGCTGGCTCTGAGAGCGCGACGAAGCAAGGTGCGCATGGGTGGGGACGCGATGATCGGCCAGATCGCGGTGGTGACCCAACCGCTCGCTCCCACCGGGCAGGTCATGGTGAATGGGGAACTTTGGCAAGCCGAGTCCCCTACGCCCGCGGCTTTGGGTGACAAGGTTCGGGTGCGCGGGCTGCGCGACCTGACGTTATTAGTGGAGCGAGTTCCTTAAGTTGTTGGAACGAGGCGCTCCTGTACAATTTAAGAATAGCGAGGCCCACCATGATGGGTATCGGCATTCCCGGCCTGATCCTTATTTTTGTTGTTGCCATTTATCTGATCAATTCGATCAAGATTCTCAGAGAATATGAGCGCGGGGTCGTCTTCCGCCTGGGCCGGGTTTTGCCCGCACCCAAGGGACCCGGAGTTATCCTCATTTTTCGTCCGTTCGATCAGATCGTCCGCGTCTCCCTGCGCCAGGAAGTCCTCGAAGTGCCCCCGCAAGACATCATCACGCGCGACAACGTCACCCTTAAAGTGAATGCTGTCATTACCTTGAAGGTGATTGATCCGTCGCGAGCCGTGATCGAGGTGATGAACTACGTTTACCAGACCTCTCAGTTTGCGCAGACCACTTTACGTTCGGTGCTGGGCGAAGTGGAGCTCGACGAACTGCTTTCGCATCGGGAAGCCCTCAACCAGCGGATCCAGAGCATCATAGATCAGCACACGGCCCCGTGGGGGGTGAAGGTGGTCAGCGTCGAGGTGAAGCAGGTGGACTTGCCGGAATCGATGCTGCGCGCCATGGCCAAGCAGGCCGAAGCGGAACGCGAGAAGCGCGCCAAAGTGATCCATGCCGAAGGTGAGTTCAGCGCGGCGCAGCGCCTGGTGGATGCCGCTGCCCTGCTGGCCACCCAGCCCATGACACTGCAATTACGTTACTTGCAGACGCTGACGGAGATTGGCGTGGAAAAAAACACAACTATTGTCTTCCCTTTGCCGTTAGAAATGATGACGCTCTTTAATAAAATGGGAGACGTACGGGAGAAATAGCCATGAGAACGCTGTTCGACACCGATGAAGAAGAGTTGGAAGGCAAGGCGTCTGAGATCACCCTCAGCACCGCGTCCCTGCTAGGTATTTTCTTTGGACTGGTGTTGGTGTGCGGCGTGTTCTTTGGCTTTGGCTACTCCATGGGCCGAGGCACGGGAGCAGCCCAAGCGACCCTGGCGCCGCGTTCGTCGACAGGGAACAGCGCCGAGGCAGATGAGGCCGCTGTGGAGAATCCTCCAGCACCGGCTCGCGCGCCGCAGCCGGCAGCGAAACAGCCGGACGATAGTGAGGCGACTGCGATAGCCCCAGCGGCGGCTCGTCCTAAAGTTGCGGAGACGCCGAAGGAAGACGTTGCACAGACTGAGAAGGCGTCCGCGCTGGTGGCAGCCGAGACGCCGGCGCAGCTGGTCACCAGCAAGCCGGCAGCAGGTAAGGTAGGCCCGGCGTACCAACCTGCGATGGATGCACCTCCTACGGCTACGGGACAGGCTATGGTTCAAATTGCAGCCGTGTCGCGGCCACAGGATGCGGATGTACTGGTCGCCGCATTGCGCCAACGGGGTTATGGGGTGGTGGTGCGCAACGAGCCACAGGATCACCTGCTGCATGTTCAGGTGGGACCGTTTGCCAACCGCATGCAGGCTGCGGAGATCAAGCAGAAGCTGCTCTCCGATGGGTATAACGCGATTATCAAGCAGTAAGTAGTTGGTGGCATGCAAAGGATGACCAGTCCCGCAGGGACGGTTGGAAGTACGTTGCAACGCAATCCTGGACAACTTTCAGCCGTCCCTGCGGGACTGCAGATGGGGCTGTGCACCGGGGACTAAATTCCTAAATCCTGGTTCTCACACACCCTCTTCAGCCCCTGTAGCAGAGCTTACTAAAGCTCTGCCCTGCGGCCGAAACCCGGTAAAACAGCCCAGGGGCTGAAGCCCGGAGTTTTCGGGATCTTGTATGGGCCGACTAAAGACGTGCCCTGATACAAAACAGCAGAGCCGTGACTTCCTGGAAAGTCGGGTATTCCTTATACGGACCGATGCGCAATGTTCTCCTGCGATCCAGCAATTGCGTCTCATCTAGGGCTGGCTTGGTTGTTCTGTTTCTCCCCACATCGACGGCGGCAGGGCTGAGGTAATGGCTGCGCGTACCGCTGTTGCCAGTTGCTCGCGGGTGGCGAATTGGCGCGGGTAAACGGCGGGGTGGAAGGTCAGGTGGGCGGTTCCGGGCTTGATGCGCAGACTGCCTTTGGTCATCATGTGCTCCGAGCCCCAGATGGAGATGGGGATGATGGGGGCACCGGATTCCATCGCGAGATAAAACGGCCCTTTTTTGAAGGGCAGCAACCTTCCGGTGCGCGAGCGCGTGCCCTCGGGAAAGGTCGATATGTTGACGCCGGAAGCCAACACTTTGTTCGCCGCTTGCACGCTCTCCCGGGCGGAGTCCAAACGGCCATCGCGGTCCACGGGTATAAATCCAGCCAGGCGCATACCGACACCCACCACGGGAATCTTGAGCAGCGACCGCTTGATGAAAAAGGCAGTGCGAAACGGAAGCAACGGCAGAATGATCGGTGGGTCAAGATTGGAAACGTGATTGGCCATGAAGATACTCGGCTGAGCGAGCATATGTTCGCGACCAGTTATCTGGACACGGATGCGCGCCAGCGTCACTCCAGTGCGGACAATCCACATACTCCAGCGGTAGAGCGGGCCGATGTCGCCGGTGAGTAAGGCCCACGGAATGCCGACGGCACCCGCGGGCAAACCAAGAACCACATACGTCACAAGCATGGTGAGCGAACTAAGCATGCGCAGCGAGTCCCTGACTTAGGTCCGGTGCTCCAGTTGTTTGGGCAGCTTCTCGTAGATCCCATCAAAGCCACCATTGGAAAGAATGGCGACGACGTCGCCCGGTTTCAATCGAGGCGTAAGCCCGCGCACGATGTCGTCCGCGGTGGCATAGAGAGTGGCGTCGTGACCGCCACGCACCAGGGCCGCGACGACCTTGTCGGGATGCATTCGCTCCCCTTCCGGAATGCTTTCTTGTTTGAAGACACCGGCCAGCACGATTCCATCCGCCAGCGAGAGGCTCTCCACCAGTTCGCGTTCAAAAACATTTCTGCGCAGCGTGTTCGAGCGCGGCTCAAGGACGGCCCAGAGTCTCTGCCCCGCGTAGGCGGCGCGCAGGGCTTTCAACGTCTCTCGAATGGCGGTAGGGTGATGGGCAAAGTCGTCAATGATGGTGACGCCCGCGGCGACGGCACGCACTTCGAGCCTGCGCTTCACACTGCGAAAGGTAGCCAGGGCCTCCACGATGGCAGGCGCTTCGATTCCCTGCCCCGCTGCCAACGCAGCAGCCGCAGTGGCGTTCAGCGCGTTGTGCTCGCCGGGCAGCGGCAGGCTCACCTCCAGCCATTCCTTTCCTCCGCGATCGATCTTCCAAGTCGAGCCGCGATTGTTGTGGGTCAAGTCGCGCAGCTGCCACGCGGATCCGGGCTTGAACCCGTAGCGTTCGACGGCACAAAACGCTCGCGCAACGCACTCGTCCACATTGGTGCTGCCATCGTAGGCAACGAGCCGGCCGCGGCGCGGAACCAGGTTGACGAGCCGGCGGAACGCGGTCTTCACCGCATCGAGATTCTCGTAGATGTCGGCGTGATCGAACTCCACATGAGTGAGGATCAAGCCGTCGGGAAAGTAGTGCATGAACTTGGGCGCTTTATCGAAGAACGCAGTATCGTACTCATCGCCCTCGAGAATGAAGGGCTTGCCTTCGCGGACGTGAAAGCTGGTACCGAAATTTTCGGCGATGCCGCCGATCAGGAAGGATGGCGCGACCTCTGGCCGTTTTTTGGAAGCGACTTCATAAATCCAGGCCAGCATGCTGGTGGTGGTGGTCTTGCCGTGGGTTCCGGCCACGACCAGCGAATCCTTCCCAGGGAGAAACTCATGCTGGATGGTCTCGGCCAGGGAACGAAAAGGGATGCGTTGATCGAGCACGGCCTCCAACTCCAGATTCCCGCGGGAGATTGCGTTGCCCACGATCACCAGGTCGGGTTTAGGCGAGAGGTTGGTTTCTGCATAGGGCTCCATGATCGGGATGCCAAGGGAATGCAGCAGGTCTGACATGGGCGGATATGCGGCCGCATCCGATCCTGTTACGTGATAGCCCTTGGTTTGCAGCATGCCGGCGAGAGATGCCATTGCCGAGCCGCAGATGCCGATCAGGTGAACGTGTTTGGCCATAGATTATTTCTCCGTCGCCCGATCGAGGAAGGTCAGCACCGGTGCGCGCTCCAGGTGCAACTCTGCTTCGATACCAAAGGCGAGGGTCACATTACGACGTGATACGTGGCCGGAGCGAAGACCAATGGCAATCGGACCGGGAAACCAGTCCAACACGCGGAGGATCACCTCGTCCAGCAAACCTGGCTTTTGCCCGGGCGCGATGCAATCGAGCATCTCGCCAAAAATGATACCGGTGACGCCTTCGAATTTTCCGGCAAGGACCATTTGCCGGAGTAGCCGATCGAGTTGATAGGGCTTCACGTCACGATCTTCGAGAAAGAGCAGTTTGCCCTCGGTGCGCGGTGCGTAGGGAGTACCGAGCGATGCGACCAACAGGGTGATGCAGCCACCGTAGAGGACTCCGGTAGCCTTTCCTGGTTGCAGAACGCGCAGGCCGGAGGTCTCGCCGACGAACCAGCGCTCTCCGCCCAGCGCAGCCTGCAGACTGGCTTCATCGACTCCTTCAGGCTGGGAGAAATCACCGGCAACCATGGGCGCGTGGAAGGAGATGAGTCCCAGCTGGTCCAACAGCCAGGTCTGCATACAGGTCATGTCGGAATGGGCGAGGAACGGCTTGGGATGCTCCCGCACCAGCCCGAGGTCAAGGCCAGCGAGCAGATAGTTACAACCGTAACCTCCACGGCTACAAAAGATCGCGCTGACGGCGGGATCAAGAAACGCGGCGTGCAGGTCTTCGAGCCTGGCCTGCGCGGTACCGGCAAAGTAATGGTGCGCCTTGCTCAGCGCATGGCGCCCGACCCAGGGGAGAAAACCCAGGCGACTGAGGGCTTCGACTCCCTGCGCCAGTCTCTCGGGCTGGGGGTAGCTTGCCGGGGAGAGCACGGCCACTTTTGCTCCCCGGCGCGTAGCCGGAATGCAGAGGTTGGGCTGCTTCACCAGGTCTCTCCGAAGCAGATGAGTTCAGCGGGCCCGGTCAACAGGATTTCCTTTCCGGCCCCTTGCCAATCCACGTTTTGTGGTCCTCCCGGGGCGTTCACGCGCAGCAGCGGTGGGGCGCCACGCAGGGCGATGGCTGCGCTCCCGGTAGCGCAGGTGCCGGTACCAGACGAGGAGGTGGGGCCAACGCCGCGTTCATAAATACGTATTTCGATTTCATCATGACCAATCATGCGCACGAATTCCACATTCGTTTGCTGGGGGAACCTTGGGTGGGTGCAGATCTCTGCGCCAATGGCTTCCCAGGGGTGGCCGTGGATGCTGAAATCCGGCTCATCGACAAAGATGACGAAGTGAGGATTGCCGGTTGAGACCACGGCGCCCTCGATCGGAACCCCGCCCGCCATGTGCAAGAAGCGCTTGCCTACCTCGGGTATGCCCATGGAGCTGGTGATGCGGAAGACATGCCCGGCGCGATCGTCGATGCGGCAGACACGTCGCCCGGCATCGGTCTCGAGGACGATCTCATCGCCCGGACCAGCTTCGGTCTCGTAGGCGATCCAGGCAGCGGCGCACCTGGTCCCGTTGCCCGATATCTCAGCAATGGAGCCGTCGGTGTTGTGCAGACGTATCCTGGCCTGACGCTTGTCTTCCCAGGTGAGGAACTCGATTCCATCCGCTCCGATGCCCTGGTTGCGGTGACAGAGTCTCTGGGTGAGAGCGTCCCTGGCCTCGACCCCGGCTAAATCTTCCTGGACCACCAGGAAGTCGTTTCCGCAGGCGTGCGCTTTCACGAATGGGATCACTCGTCCTCCGGCTCGTGAAAGGTGGAGGGGTAGCTACCGTGGAATGTTCGTACGTTCAGGAACATGGCCTGAGCGTGATGCTACCATCGCGCGACGGCTGGCCGGTGTAACCAGTTTTGTTCGGGAACTGGGAAACAGACCGGGTCCGCCGCCTCCCGACACAAGGTGGCGTGCAGAAATTGATGCGCGATAAGAGAGATAAGAGCGATAAGTCAGTTTGCCCTGGCCTTGAAACCCGAAACAGAATCGGGATTCGTCACTTAGATGCAGATTGATCCCGATTGGTGTCGGACGAGGCTAATCAAATTGCGCCGATAGCTAGCGGCGACTGGCGAGCTGGGAGCGGTAGATGCGAGCGCAGGGCTGGCCGGTGGAGCAAACCACATTGAGCAACTGCAAGCCTTGCGGATGACGCTGGACGGCGCCGGCAACGGCATCTCCATCGAGGGCGACCACGAAGGATACGGATTGGGCTGGATTTTCGAGGGCATGCTGCCAGATCAGATAGTTGCCTTCGTTGACCGTGCGGCGCAGGGGGATACCGGCCTGCTGCAAGGCGCCCACGTCGCTGGAGACGCGCATGAGGATTAATCCTTGCTCGGGCAGGCCGGCCAGTGTCTTGGCCAATGCGGTCTCAAAAGCGACACGGGAGCGCGCGTTGACTACCGCCTCCTGGAATACAAGCGGGCGGCCCCGCAACAGGACCACGCTGTTGGCCACCACCAGTAACAAAGTGGCCGGTACCGCATAGCGTTGGAGCCTGGGGGTGTTCTGTGTCAGCACCGGAATGAGGCAACCTGCGAACAAAGCGAAGGCGGGTAACAGCTCCATGCCGTAGCGGGTGTTGTACCAGGAGAAGGGACGCCACACGGGAATGAAGATGGGCACCGATCCGTAGGCGACGGAGTAGGCGTAGAAAGGCAGGGGTAGCCATAGCAGCAACAGGGGCCAGATCTGCCGGCGGCGGAAGGCCCATAAGGCCGCCAGAGTGCCCAAGGCACTGAGCCAACAGAGCAGTTTCCCCAGCGGCAGGGGAGCGGCGCCGAGCTCCGCGGCCTTGAGAAAATAGAGTGCCGCGTCATGCATGTTGTGAATGCCGGGACGTGGCGATGAACCGGGGGGAGTGGTTCTGGCTTCGATGGCGCGGGCGGAGTAGGGGCCACGGATAAAGTCGAGTGGATCTCCAAATTGCTTCGCGTTGTAGGCCAGCCACAGCGATGGGGCGGCGATCAACATCACGGTGAACAAGACCCACGCTCCTACCACGGGGTCTCTCCAACGCCGGCGGTAGTGAATGAGTACCGGCGCGGTGGCGAAGAACCAAGCGACTGCCGCGTAGACCCATCCGTCGTAGCGGGTGAAAATGGCGCAGACCAACACCAACCCGGCTCCGAGCAGGAGCCTGGCGTTGGGCGAACGCTGGAACTCTGCAACCAGCAAGACCGCCCAGATCATCTCGGCCAAAAAGAGCGGCTCGTTCATGGCCGTGGTGGCCATGTATAGCAGACCTGGATTCAAGCCGTAAAAGGCTACGACGACAATCGCCGCGGGCACGGATAGCCACATGCGACCCAGACGGTAGATGCCCGCACAGCCCAGCACGTAGCTGGGTATGGAGACGCAGGCTCCGGCCAGGCCGTTGCGCCACCAGGCCATATTCAAAACGAAAGGCAAAAGAAGAATGTGGGGGAGAGGCAGCCAGACAGACCCTAGCTGGCGAAAGCCGGGGGTCAGGGAATCAAAGACGCGGCGGGCAATATGGAGATGCGCGACGGCGTCGCCGTAAAGCAGAAGGGTGCCGTGGCGGACGCACCAGCCGAGGGACGCGAGAGCGACCGCCAGGGCCGCCCAGGCTACGATGAGGGTTTCCCGCCGGATCGCGTCGGTTTTAACTTCAGTCAAGGTGAGAAAGCTCGCGGAAGAGAGCGAAGCGCTGATCGATCTCCTCTCGCGTGAGCGATTGCATCTGTTCCGTACCGAAGCGCTGCACCGCAAAGGAGCCCATGACACCGCCATAGAACATGGCTTGTTTGAAGGTTTGGAGGGTTACCTCGGGTTGGGAGGCGAGAAAGCCGAAGAAGCCGCCGGCGAAGGAATCACCTGCTCCGGTGGGGTCGACTACTTCTTCCAACGGTAAAGCTGGTGCACGGAAGGGCAAGGCTATGCTTTTGGGGGATGCACCATTGAAAGCGTGCTGGCCGAAGAAGGCGGTAGCGCCATACTCTCCGTGCTTGACGATCAGCGCCTTTGGCCCCATGGCCAGGATTTTGCGCGCGGCCAGAACGAGGTTACTGTTGTCGGCCAGCAGCTTGGCTTCTCCATCGTTAATCAGGAGCGCATCGAGTCCGGTGAGCACTTTGGCCAGATTTTCGCGATGGCCGGTTATCCAGTAGTTCATGGTGTCGCCGCATACCATGCGGACCTTGGGCATTTGCGCGCGAACGTTGCTTTGCAGCACGGGATCGATATTGGCTAGAAAAAGGAATTCGCTATCTTTGTAAACCGCCGGTACTTTGGGGGCAAAGGTCTCGAAGACGTTCAGCTCAGTGTTGAGGGTCTGGGCCTCGTTGAAGCTCTTCACGTACGACCCGGTCCAGTGGAAGCTTTTGCCTGCGGTGTGCTCCAGGCCCTGGGTATCCACTCCGCGACGCTTGAGGACGGCTTCGTGCTCGGCGGTGAAGTCTTCTCCGACCACAGCGATGACACGCACATCGGTGAAGTAGCTTGCGGCCAATGCGAAATAGGTTGCCGCGCCGCCGAGGCAGCGGTCGCGCCTGCCCTTCGGGGTCTCGATGGTGTCAAATGCAACACTGCCTACTACGAGAATGGACATGGTTTTCTTTCCGGATCAGGAAGTGTACTTGCGCAATAGCAAATCCAGCTTGGTTTTGGTTGCGGCTGGAATGGCTTCGGGACTGGTGAGGATGGCGAATTTCAGCGCCGTCGCACAGGCGCAGGCGCGCTCTTTCGGCATCGCGGCTACGGCGGCCTTCACGGCCATGGCAGCGTTGGCCGAATTCTGATGCAGGACGGCGACCACCTGATCGACGGTCACGGCGTCGTGACCATCGTGCCAGCAATCATAGTCCGTCACCATGGCCATAGTGGCGTAACAGATTTCTGCTTCACGCGCGAGCTTGGCTTCCTGCAGGTTGGTCATGCCGATGATATCGGCACCCCAGCTGCGATAGAGATTCGACTCGGCGCGGGTGGAGAATTGCGGGCCTTCCATACAGACGTAAGTGCCGCCCGATTTCACTACGACTCCCGCAGTCTCGGCTCCGTGCTGAATGGCCTTGGCGACGGTGGCACAGATGGGATCGCCAAAGGCTACGTGGCCCACGATGCCTTCGCCGAAAAAGGTGGAGCGGCGCTGGGTGGTGCGGTCGATGAATTGATCGGGGACTACGAATTCGGTCGGCTTGTGCTCGAGTTTGAGCGAGCCTACGGCGGAGACGGAGATGATCCGTTCCACACCCAACTTTTTCATGGCGAAGATGTTGGCGCGGAAGTTGAGGTCGCTGGGGAGGATACGGTGTCCGCGGCCGTGGCGGGCCAGGAAGACTACCTGACGGCCTTCCAGTTCGCCGGCGACAAACGCGTCAGAGGGATCGCCAAATGGGGTGGTGACCTCAAGTTGTTGAGGATTGACCAAACCGGGCATTGCGTAAAGCCCGCTCCCGCCTATGATTCCAATTTCCGCTTGGTGCAAACCGGCTCCGAAGAGTGGGATAAATGTCGATCTAAGTATACCTGCGGGGGATGGGGAGCCTCGAGTCTGGACACCCATAAGTCATGGGTTTGTTGGGTGGTTCGAGTGAAAGCGATTGATGGGCTGCGCCCTTCTTTTTCGGCCCACGTACGCTGGGGGCGAGGGGCACCCGTCCGATTTCCTTTGAGATTGGTTTGGGGTTGAGAGTCAGGGGTTGAGAGGCCGATCCCGTTTAGTGGCGCAGGGAGGCTTTGATCATGCCGCAGCTGGCCATGAGGCGGGTCAGGTGGGCGTTGAGTTCGTCAGTTGGTGGCTGGACGCGGGCGGCTTGCTGGGTTTCTCCGGATTGTTGGGCTCCGAAGAAGAGGAATTGGAGTTTTCGGGCGGTCGCCGGGTCGAAGCTCTCACTCACGAAAACCTGCTTGCCTTGGCGCACGATGAGGACTGGGCCCTCACTGCCGTTGTAAACCTGCTCGTCCGAAGAGGTTTCTTCGATTGGATCGCGAACGACACCGGAATATTTTTTGCTTAACTCGCTGGCGTAGAGTTTGGCGAATTCCCTTGCGGCCCCTTCACTCCGCCAGGCAGACAGATAGAGCAGAGCGACCGAGGCGGTGGAGGATTGCTGGGCAGGGGTGACGGCCTTGCGGCTCTGCACCGCATAGTAGAGACCGCCCCTCCATTGCGGGGTGAGGACCGCAGCCATGTCCGGACCGGCGAAGAGCTCGGTGAGGATGCGTACGTCGAGCTCACCCATGACACCAATGTCGTAAGGCTGATAGTCAGCGTCAAGTAGACCGTGCACATCGGGCATCTGGAGCAACGGGGCAGTCACTCGGTGTTCATAGGCGGCCGGGTTCATGATCTCGTAACTGGTTGAGGGTGGCCGGTCAAGAACTCCGGCAAAGGCGTATTGGGCTCCCTTGTCCTTCAGCAACCTCTGCTCGAATCCCAACCCATCGCGATAGGGAAACAGCAACGATTGCTGGAGCAACAGAGGCGCGCGATCCATGATCGGGGAACTGCCGGAGGGGTCCAGATCCTCTTTGGGCGTGCGCATCACATCGGGCGAAGTGAGCAGGCTTTTGCCCGCAGGCTTGAGCGTGTAGTCCAGATAAACAGCCATGGCCTGGCCTTCGAGAACCGCGTCGCGCGCGGTGTCGCGCTCATCGATGGCCAGACGTTCATTGTCTTCGGTCACGTTCTTCGACATCGTGTCCGGGGGGTCCGGCTCCCATTTATCGAGGTCCGTATGCTGGTCCTGCAAGGCATGCGTCAGTTCATGAGCAATGACCGGCTTCTGCTCTTCCGGCGCTACCCAGTCCAATAAGTTCACTGTCTTGGTCTTGTTGTCGTAATAGCCGGCTATCTGTTCCTTCAACAGGCTTACCAGGAAGGGCTGCAATTGGAAATCCCGATCAAGAAGGCCGAACTTCTTGAGCACGATTTCTTCGCTCTGCATGCGTTTGGCGTCCTTGTCTTCCTTGAACTTATCGAGAATGTATTTTTCCACCTGCTCGCGGGTAATGAGCCGGCGCTTTACCTCGTGCTGTATGGGTAACTTGGTGTCATCACTGGCAAAGGTAAGAATCTGATTCAGAGAGCGGAAGAGTTCCCTGGTCTGTTCCGGTGTGATTTTTGTATCCTTCTGCGGAGGGGCGTCCTGGGCAAAGGTAGATGCGGCAAAGGCCAGCAGGAGCGCCGACGCGACTAAACCGCATGAGTTCCTGCAAATAAGCTTCATGGTTCAACCCTCATCCGAGCTCCGCCCTGAGGCCGTGAGCACTCGTTCTGCTGCAAGGCTATAATTTTCTTGTGCTTTCTGCCACGAACCAACCCGATTCAACCGCTGCTCCGGCGGGTTCGCCACAGGTGGAACGGTCTCCGAGCCCCACCCCGCTCGGGGCCGGACTTTCGCCTGGACCCTCTTTGGGGCTGTATTGTGGTGCATTTACGGCCAGAGTGTTTGACGGTTTGGGGGGGGAAATTGATTCCCTTCTCCATTCCGCGGGGGTCAGCGACCTGGGTTGGCGGGGGAAGATTCTGGTTACCGGTGGCGATCGCCTGCGGTGGTTAAACGGCATGGTTTCAAACGCGGTCCAATCGCTCCCCGAAGGACAGGGAAATTACAGTTTTCTACTCAGCGTCCAGGGACGTATTCAGGGCGACTGCAACGTATATCGCCGCGCCGACGATTTGCTGCTGGATACAAGTATCGAGCAGGTCCCGGCTTTGATGCGCCATCTGGATCAGTTCATCATAATGGACGATGTTGAGCTCAAAGATGTTAGCCAGCAGTGGACGGCCTTGTCGCTGGCTGGCCCGCGTGCCGGCCAGGTGCTGGCGACGTTGGGGTTTTCGCCCTCAGCCGACAAGGTAGAAAACGCTCGTATGAGCAGTACAAAGATCGGCGAAGTACCCTGCACCATCATCGAGGCTTATCAGGTCACGGTGCCACGCTACGAATTGTGGTTCGCACCCGAACATGTGCTTGCGGTCTGGGAGACGCTGCAAGCCGCTGGGGCTAATCCAGTTGGATGGGAAGCGATGGAAGCGCTACGAGTACTCGACGGTATTCCGTTGTATGGGGTGGACCTTAACGATCGCGACCTGCCGCAGGAGACCGCCCAGATGCGCGCGCTCAATTTCAGCAAGGGTTGCTATCTAGGGCAGGAAATTGTGGAGCGTATCCGCTCCCGGGGGAAGGTCAACCGGCAGTTTCGCCAATTTTCGCTACAAGGCGCGCGGCCTGATTCGCTTCCTCTCGAGCTGCACAGCAAGGACCAGCCGGTGGGACGGATTACCAGTACTGCGTCGCTGCCGAGCGCCGGCGCGGCGGAAGTCCTGGGAGTCGGCTTTGTCCGTGTGGAAGTGTTGGAACGCAATCAGGAAATCGCCTACGCCGGAGGGGTAGCGACGCCACTGGCCGCTCCCCCTGCGATCGCCCGGCCGCTGGCTCAACCCGCCAGCTGAACGAAACCTAGCCTGCCGGGAGACGAGTGGTTCGTCATTCAGTTTCAGGCAGCGTTACACAAGAAGACTGGAAAACATCATGCGTGAAAAAGAACCGCAATTCACCGTAACCGACCGCCGCAAGTTCACTGCCGAAGGCGAACTACGCGAAGGCGGCGAAAGTACTCCTGCGCCTGCCCCACAAGCCGCACGTCCGGAACCGGTTGCGGTTGCTGCTGCTGCTCCTGCACAGGCAGTGCAAGTAGAGTTGGAGGAGCCGGAGTTGATGGACGGTGACGAGACCATCCCTGAACCGACCGCCGCCGAATCGGCGCAGCAGAGCACGGAATACCATGCCTCGGCGAGCCGGTTGGACGATATGTTGCTGAAGGCCAATCCGGGTCAGCCAGCTCCCGCAGTGATGAATTTCGATCGCCTGGTGCAGTCACTTTATATGACGGCCGCGGTGCAGATGGGCGCCGGCACGGCTCCCAATGAGCAGCCCCGCATCGACATCCTGGGAGCCCGGCAAAGCATTGACATGCTCAGCGTTCTGGATGAAAAGACCAAGGGCAATCTCAGCGAGCAGGAAAAGCGGCTGTTGCAGAATGCCCTGTTCGATTTGCGCATGTCGTTTCTCGAGATCACGAATGCGATTGCCAATTCTGCCCAGCGGCCGCCCCAGTCGAAGAAACCCCACTAGCGCATCTTCACCCGGGAGCTGCTGAAAATTCGGGACAGGATAGCAAAGACGTACCTCAGGGGCTAAAGCCCGACGTGTTCTGAATCGTTTGCGGCCCGACTAAAGTCGTGCCCTGATACAAAACCGAGTTTTCAGCAGCCTGCCGGGAGCGTGTTTCATCCATAAAGCAGAGATCACCATTCTGGGTAGTGGAACCTCCATGGGTGTGCCGACCCTAGGCTGCACCTGCCGGGTGTGCACCTCCACGGATCCGCGGGATCGCCGGACACGGCCGTCCATCGCGGTGGCCTGGGAGGGACACCGGGTAGTGATCGACACCGGGCCGGACTTTCGCATGCAGGCCCTGCGCGAGGGCATTGATCACGTCGATGCGGTGCTCTATACCCATTCTCACGCAGACCACATTCTCGGACTGGACGATTTGCGGCCGCTCAGCTTTAGGCACAAGAACAAACTTCCACTGTACGCCGATGATGACGCAGCCGATGTGATCGAACGGATTTTTGACTACACCTTCGATACGGCTGCCTATTACCCGACGCGGGCCCGGGTGGAGATGCATCGTATGGGAGCATCGGTTGAGGTGGAGGGCGCGGTGTTTCAGCGGATCCCGCTGACCCACGGCAAGATTGAAGTGGCGGGTTTCCGCTTTGGTAATGCTGCGTACCTGACGGATATGAACGATATCCCGGAGAGCAGCCTGGCCCTTCTTAAGGACCTTGACGTGGTGATTCTCGACGCCTTGCGAAAGACTCCTCACCCCAGCCACGCTACGCTCGAACAGGCTCTCGCCTTCGTGCGGCGCATGCAGCCGCGACGCGCGTTTTTTACTCACATGTCCCACGATCTACCGCACGCGGAAACCAACAACGAACTTCCGGAAAACATCCAACTCGCATACGACGGGTTGCGTATCCCGTTCGAGATATAGACATGGAAGTGTTCCGCAATATCGGCGAGATACCCCGAAGCCGGGGCCCCTCGGTTGTGAGCATTGGCAACTTCGATGGCGTCCATGTTGGCCACCAGTTCATTCTGGACAAACTCCGGCAAAGCGCCGCGGCGCGATCGTTGCGGTCTGTTGCAGTGACGTTTGACCCGCATCCGCTGCGTTTTTTGCGACCGGAGACTTGTCCAAAGCTGATTACTCCGCTGGAAACGAAACTCGAGCTGCTCGGAGATACGGGCATCGATGCGGTTTTAGTGCTTCCCTTCACGGCGGAACTTTCCCGCATGCGCGCTGCGGAGTTCGTCACTGCGATTGTTCACGATGCATTGGGGGCGGTTGAGGTTCATGAGGGCACCAATTTTCGTTTTGGCCATCGCGCTGAGGGCGGCATGGCGGAATTGAAGCAGCTGGGCGGCGAGCTTGGTTTTGAGGTGGTGATTCACGATGCTTGCCAGGTGCGGGGACTGACTTGTTCGAGCAGCAAGATCAGGGAGTTGCTTTCCAAGGGGGAGATTCGCACCGCCCGGGCGCTGTTGGGGCATGGGTTTTTTATCGATTCGACGCCGGCCCATGGACGCGGGATCGGGTCAACGCTTACGGTTCCCACCATCAACCTGGCTCCTTACCGGGAATTGCTGCCACCGCATGGTGTGTATGTGACCCAGTTGCGGGTGGCCGGGGAGTGGTTCGATGCGGTGACAAATATCGGCAACCGGCCTACGTTTGGCGCGGATTCGTTTGCGGTGGAGTCGCATTTGCTGGATTTTCGCCCGATTGCGCTGGAGGAGGAGACGGCTTTGAGGCTTCTGTTTCATCGCCGGCTTCGCGAGGAACGGCGGTGGCCTTCCCCGGAGGCTTTGAAAGAGCAGATCATGCGCGATGTTGGCCAGGCGAAGAGGTATCTGCGGTTGATGCGGGTGTTGGGGCGAGGGTAGGTTCGAAGGGCTAAAGGGAGCCCGCGCCGTTCCCTGGGTTGTCTTCAGCCGTCCCTCCGGGACTGAATCATGGGTCAAACCTAGCCCAGGACTATCGTCCTGGGCTAGGTTCAGCCAGTCTTGTGCAAATTAGCGGATGAACTTGCTTTTTTACGATGTAACTCGTTGAGTGCTTTGACGCGAGCTTGGCCGAACAAGTTTCAGGTTGCTGTTGATCGGCTGCCGTCTAAGTGGCGAGTTCTCGAGGTGCGCGGATGAACGACTTTAAGCCAACCGCCCACCCGAGAGGCGCATTGTGTCGTCCCTGCGGGACTCGTACATAAACCTTAGCCTACCCGGCACTCCCGTGCTGGGCTAGAGGTTGTACCGTCCCTGCGGGACTGCAGGGCTGAAGAGGCGGCGGAAAAGTGGAACGGAGAGGGAAAACCACATCCTCAGTGGCTTCTAAAGCTGTAAAGCTCGTAGGCCATTTGCCGAACGGTCGGGTAGGACGATGGCGCGGACCGGGCTTCGCATGATGCCGACGTTTCCATCATCCCCCCTAAAATTCCGTACGGCGGGTTTTCCCGAGTACGGCTTCAAGGCTGGCTCTCGGCGGGCGCCTTCCCTCAAGTGGCACCCACGTGGCGTGCCCTCTCGGTTTGCTGCCCGCCTTCGTGCCCACCGCTGCAGCGTGTCGTGCTCCGCTCCGTGTCGGAGTACGCTGTGCGCTCAAGCACCGCCATGCAAGCGGCTACGCCGCTCTACCCCAGGGCCCCTCGCTCCGGTCCGGGTTATGCTGTCCCGGTCCATCGTCACTTATCCGGCCCCTTCCGCCCCACTCGCAGGCACAGCGCGATTTCACTGCGTCGCAGCTTATACGCCCTGCCTTCGCTGTGCGTTTCCGCCTAGGCGACCCACCACTGGTTCCGTGCTTTCACTGCTCGTTCTGTCTCAACATGTCGCCCTCTACGACTCCGGAGAGTCCAGCGGCTGTATGCACCCAGTTCCTTCACCGCCAGCGATGGCCTTCGTCTCTTCAGCACAGACTCGGCACTCTCATCCATCCCACAAATCCGTTTCACGTGGGGGACACCTTTCGGAGCTTCACTACGGTTCGCTTACCCTACGACCTGCTGATTGGTTCACCCTCCTGACGGATCGAACCGGGATGTACCCAGCCCGCAAGGATTTTTACTACCGGGCTTTCAACGGTTTGGTCACCCGCTCCGTCGCCGGTTATCGCTACGGGTGGCAACTGGGTAATTTCCACCGGCGGGTCTCGCACCCGCTAGAACGGCAGCTAGCATCGCTGCACGCTGAAGCCGTGTCCTTCCTTCGATAACCTTCCTTACGCCTCTTAAGGCCAGTGAGTGCTCCTTGTGCTGACCAAATTGGTCAACTTAAAAATCTAATTTGGACAAGTCTGAGATTCAGCCGTCCCTCCGGGACTGAGCGCGTATCGTAGGAACGGTTCCACGAAAGGTCCGCGGAACTGCAGATCCCTCGGCTTCGCTCAGATACGTACCGCAGCAAGACCTTGTCTCGGGCTTAGGTGATCGAAAAGCTCCGAGCAGCATGGGCACGATAAGCACCGCCGGGGTCCTTCGACTACGCGCGATAAACCCTCTGTTAGACGATAGATCTGCGTGGCGCTTCGCTCAGGATGACGGGCTTGTGGAAGTTTTGAAAAACATTCCGGCTGAGTGTGCCAAAAACAAGAAATATCAAAAGAGTCACAGGCTCCTCCCAATGACATCGATAGAGTTGCGGGTCGAGGACCGTGGTATCCCACAGCTCGCGAAAAACGAGCGAGATGTGGGGCACCCGGCCTTTGTTGCCGGTACAGGAAACCCGGTCATTTCTCTCCCGACTCGCTTCAGCGAGTCGGCTGCTCGGGATGACAAAGGAGAGACCGGCGGTTCCCTTGCTGGCTACTGCGGGATGGGGGGCGGTGGGCTGGTTGGATGAGCAGGCGCGGTTTTGGTTGCTACGTTGGTGGCCGGCAGTGGACGAGTGTCTCCTGGGAAATGCTCGTTGGGATGGTCGGCGATGGCTACTTTCATGAAGCTCATCCACAGCGGAAGGGCAGCGTGACCGCCGCTTTCTTTGTCGCCGATCGATCCACGGCTGTCGTAGCCGACCCACACTCCGCAGGTGACGGAGGGCGAGAAGCCGATGAACCAGGCATCGTTGAAGTCGGTGGTGGTGCCGGTCTTTCCTCCAAGGGGATGGTGAAGCGCCATGGCGTCCGCGCCTGTACCACCCGGCGCTATCACTGACTTGAGCATCACCATCATGAGGCGTGCTGTCTTCTGGGTGGTGGACTCAACCACATTCGCGGGGCTCTCCGACAACGTGAGCCCATCGGCATTGGTCACCTTGCGGATCAGATGCGGTCCTATGCGCACACCGTCGTTGGGGAAGCTGCTGTAGGCCGCTACCTGCTCCTCAAGAGTCGCCTCGACGGAACCCAGCGCTACAGGCAGAAAGGGCGGAATAGTGCTGTTCAGGCCAAATTGATGGGCGGTGGCGATGACCTTGCGGATGCCGACACGCTCCGCAAGCTTGACCGCAGGGATGTTACGCGAGTCAGCAAAAGCGTGCACCAGCGTGACTGGGCCCTCGAAGGTGTCGTCGTAATTGTGCGGCGTATAGGGCCCGACGGCGGTCGAAAATGTAACCGGCGCGTCGACAATTATTTCGTCCGGCCGGGCTCCATTCTCCACGGCCGCCGTGTAGACATAAGGCTTAAAGGACGATCCTGTCTGGCGCTCGGCCTGAGTGGCGCGGTTGAACTGGGACAGGTTGAAGTCACGACCGCCGACCATGGCGAGAACCTCGCCGGAAGTGTTGTCCACCGCCATCAGCGATCCCTGAATGCCGGAATCCTGTTCCAGTACTGCGTGCAGGACCAGATTTGAGTCGGCTGAGGGAACGATGTGAACGTAGATGATATCGCCAACCTTCAGGAATTTTTCGGCGTCGCGATAGCCTGTCCAGGCAAAGTCATCAGGGCCGAGAATCAGTTGCTGCTGATTAATGCGCGCGGTCACCTGGTAGGGCAAAACACTGGTCACCAGGGCATGCACGTACGATCCTGGCCCTACCGGCTGACGCCAATCGGGATGACGAAAGTCGTCCAGGGAACTACCGGCGGAAACGACATTCAGCAGCTTTCCCTTCCATCCATCGCGGCGTTCAAGACCCGCCAGTCCATCGAGTACGGCGCGATTGGCCGTTTGCTGCAGATCCAGGTCCAGAGTGGTGTAGACGCGCAGCCCTTCCTCATGCACCTGCTCGCTGCCGAATTGACGTTCCAGTTCGCGGCGCACATCTTCGACGAACCACGGAGCGACGCTGTTGGAGGGCGGCTCGATACGCAAACCAAGCGGCGCGGCTTTGGCAGCGTTGGCTTGTGCGTTGGTGATTACCCCGTCTTCGAGCATGGAGTTGATCACCATGTTGCGACGCCGGAAAGCGCGATCGGGATTCGCCAGGGGCGAATAGGCTACCGGGCCCTTGGGCAAGGCGGCGAGCAGGGCGGCTTCCGGCAGTGTCAGATCGCGTGCGTGCTTGCTGAAGTAGTATTCCGATCCGGCCTCAAATCCGTAGACGCCCTGGCCGAGATAAATCTGGTTGGCATACAGAGTGAATATCTGCTCCTTGGTAAACGCCCGCTCGATTTGAATGGAGAGAAAGACTTCCTGCAGTTTGCGGCCGAAGGTTTGCTGGCTGGAGAGGAAAAGATTGCGCGCCAGTTGCATGGTCAGGGTGGAAGCACCCTGGGCGCGGCCATTCGAGGTCAGATCGTGATAGGCCGCGCCGAGCACGCGAAAGATATTGACTCCCCAATGGCTCTCGAAGTTCTTATCCTCAATGGAAATGACCGCCTGGCGCAGGATGGGCGGAATGGCATCATAGGGAACGACGATGCGCCGCTCCAGGGCAAAAGAGCCGAAGACGCGTCCATGGATGTCGAGCAGATCCGTCGAGGTGATGGGCCGGTAGCGTTCCAGATCAGCGATCTGGGGCAGGTCGACGGAGTAGACCAGCATGAGGCCGGTCAATGACCCGGCGATGATACTGAGCACCAGCAGGGCGAAAAAGGTAATGCTGCCCGCTAGCTTCATGGGTCCCAGCCCGGAGTGGCCGGGCGGACGAAATCTAACGGCGCCCGAAGATGGAGCTTGCCCAATCAATGAGGGATCCGCGTATCAGGCGCTTTTTTGTTTCAGAACATCGAGCGCCTTGGTTAGTTGATCATCCGGCTTTGGCGTCTTCTGGTCTTCCGTATCCTGACTGGCGGCGACCACGATGTTCGGGGTCACGGCTTCGTCCTGAATCTTCTTACCCAACGGCGAAGCATATTTGGCGACGGAGAGAATCAGAGCCGCGCCATTTGGAAGCTCCATGGTTTTTTGCACCGAGCCTTCGCCGAAGGTACGGTCACCGACCACGTCGGCCCGCTTGTTATCGAGAACCGCCGCGGCGACAATCTCACCCGGTCCAGAAGTGCCGTGGTTTACCAGGACCACCAGAGGAGCCCCGGTAATGAATTTGGAAGTGTCGGCGTTGAAGGCCTCATAGGGATATTTCTGTCCGGAGAGGGTGGCGATCGTACCCGAATCGAGGAAGAAATTGGCCAGGCGTACGCCCTGTTCTTCGTCCCCTTCCGCGACGTCCCGCAGATCGAGCAGGATCTTCTTGTTGCCGTTCTTCTTCATTTCCTTCAAACGGGTGGCAATCTCGTTTACGCGCTCTTTGTTCAGGACCACCGGTTTGAGGTAGAGAATGCTATTGCTCTCATATTCGGTCTGCCCGAGAGGAGGAGCCGGCGATACGGTGCGGGTGAGAGTGATCTTGTCCGGTTCGGCCTTGCGGGGACGGACCAGGGAAAAGGTCACGTTGGTTCCAGCCTTGCCTTCCAGCAACAGACGGATCATGACCAGGGACATCTCGCGGGTGGAATGTCCCTCGATGGCTTCGAGGATATCGCCGTCTTCGATCTGTTCTTTTTCTGCCGGGCTACCCGGCTCGACCGAGACTACGGTGGCGTATCCGTAACGCTTGGAGATATTCAGGCCGACTTGTGCCACGCCTTCGTTGGCGCGTGCCTTGTAGGCGTTGTACTCTTCGGGGGTCAGGTAGCTGGAATTAGGATCCAGAGATTCGAGCAGGCCGTGCAAGGCGCCGACGGTGACTTTGGTCATGTTGGGATCGACCACGTAGTCTGTCTGAACCTTCTTGAGGACCTCGCTGTAGACTTCCATCTCCGGGTAGGCGCCATCCTGCTGCGAATCCGCGCGCACACGGCTCGGACCCATTCCACCGAGGAAGACCAACGCTACCAAAAGGATTGAGACAGCAAATACGGCACGCTTGAAGGTTCGGGACATAGCACCACTTTGGACCATAAGGATGGTTTAAACAAATAATACTACTGGGTTAGACGCGGGGCAGAACCAGAAAGGAGACGGTAATTTGGGTGGTGGCGGCGAATGGAATCGAACCATCGACCTACGGGTTATGAGTCCGTCGCTCTAACCATCTGAGCTACGCCGCCTTACGTTGATTCTACAACAGTTGCAGGGTTTCCGTTACAATGGGGGGGTTATGCCTTTTCCGCTGAAAACCTGTGTTATCTGCGCAGAAGAATTCGAGCTGAAGCCGGATAAACCCGGTTTCGCGAATCGGTGTCCATCGTGTAGTGAGCCTGAAGCGGATGACTCCTCAGGCCAGGAGCGCCTGGACCCTGAAATGAACGAGGCCCGGCGGAAAGCGATGCGCGAACTTCTGTACCGCAAGGATAGCTGAGACTTGGCGGCGATGACGGTGGCACTCAACGCGGACGTGGCTTCTCAAGGTTCCCTTTATGTCCGATTCCGAAGGGCCAGCTAAGTCGTTAGGCCTACGTATTATCCGCAGCGGTGAGCTGGACGGCAACACCCCGCAGACACCAGGCATGACCCGTGCCGAGGCGATCTCCTACGCCCGGGTGGGAGCGCAGAAGCTTTGGGCCGGGACGGTTGTCGTTCATCCCAACGCGAAGACAGGCCCCCATCACCATGGGGAGCTGGAGACGGTCATTTACATTGTGCGTGGACGCGCCCGTTTCCGTTGGGGAGAGCGGCTGGAGTTTGTCGACGAGGCGGGGCCGGGAGACTTTGTTTATGTACCTCCTTTTGCGCCGCACCAGGAGCTGAACGCACGGAAAGACGAACCGGTAGAAGCGGTGATCGTGCGCAGCGGCCAGGACGCTGTGGTTGTGAACCTGGATATGGCGAGCCCGGAGGACGAGACGGACGCAGTGGGATCGGATCCCTTCCACTCGAACAGCCGATGAGTGAAGCCCCACGCGAACGTATTGTGGCTGTCATCCCGGCGCGTCTGGCTTCCACCCGGTTGCCGGGCAAAGTGCTGCGCCCGATCGCCGGGGTGCCTATGCTTGGCTGGGTTTACCGGGCGGCGCTCGCGTGCCCCCAACTGGACCAGGTGCTGATAGCCACAGATTCCGCCGAGGTGGTTGCATTTGCCGATTCGCAAGGGTGGCCCAGCGTGATGACATCGACTACGCTGGCCAGCGGCACGGATCGGGTGAACGCGGTGGCTGACCTTGTGGACGCTGATATCTACGTCAACATTCAGGGCGACGAACCGTTGTTGCGTCCGGAACATATCGATGCTCTGCTCTGGCCTTTCGCTCGAACGAATGCTGAGGTCACTACGCTTTCGACACCTTGTACGCCGCAGGAGATCAACGATCCCAACGCAGTGAAAGTGGTCACGGCGAACGATGGCCGTGCGCTTTACTTTTCCCGGGCCACGATTCCCTATCAGAGGGGCACGCCGCTGACCCCGCGCAAACACATCGGGATTTATGCATACCGCAAAGCTGCGCTGCGGCGGTTTGCGGAGTTGCCGCCGAGCCCGCTTGAATCCGTGGAGCGGTTAGAACAATTGCGGCTGCTGGAGGAAGGGATCAGTATCCATGTGGCGCCTACTCCGTTCGATACGATCGGGGTGGATACGGAGGAGGATTTGTTGGCCGTAGAACGGGTTTTGCGGGAGCGGTCTCGATCAGAAAAGCGTACCTCAGGAGCTTCAGAGATGGCGTGAAAACTCCCATTGTGTCGTCCCTTCGGGACTCGATTTGGGTGAAATCCTACCCGGCACTCCCGTGCCGGGCTCTAGATTGTGTCGTCCCTTCGGGACTGATTCCACAGATTTGACGGTACCGGGATCCGTCGTGTTAGTGGGCGATCGCGCTTTGATGCTTTCGCGAATGGGTATGAGTCTGCCAAGATAGTAGGGATGACTGCACCAGTAGCTACGAAGATCTTCGCCGACCGTATCGGGCGCATTGAGGTTTCCGCCACCATGGCGGTCACCGCAGAGGCTGCCAGGCTGCGCGCCCAAGGCACCCAACTCGTCGATTTTGGCGCCGGGGAGCCTCATTTTGCGACCCCGCGCCACATTAAAGACGCCGCCATTGCCGCCATCGAGAGCAATTTCACCAGGTATACGGTGGTCGCCGGCATTCCCGAACTCAGAAAGGCGATCGTGCAACGGCACGCCTGCGACTTCGGTTCCGACTACACACAGGACGAGACCGTTTTCACTACGGGCGGAAAGCTGGCGCTCTTTAACGCCATCCAGGTGCTGGTGGACCACGGCGATGAGGTGATTCTGCCGGTCCCTTACTGGGTCTCTTTCAAGGACATCATTCGATATGCGGGCGGAAAAGTGGTCTATCTTCCTACCGAAGAGGCGGAGAATTTTCGCGTCACGGCGGATGCCATCGAACGAGCGATTACCCCGCGGACGAAGGTCATCATCCTGAATACACCGTCGAACCCGACCGGCTCCGTCGTTGCTCCCGGCGACCTGGAGCGCATCGTGAAGCTGGCCCACGCGCGCGGGATCTTCCTGCTGCTGGATGAGTGTTATGTCTATTTCAATTATGCCGGTGCACCTGTGTCCGGCGGCTCCTTCGTAGAAGCGAAGGAGCATGTGATTGTGCTCGGATCCCTTTCCAAGACCTATGCCATGACTGGCTGGCGCGCGGGTTTCGCTCTCGGCCCGAAGCCCATCATAGCGGCCATGAGTAAACTGCAGAGCCAGTCCACGTCCTCGACCGCGGCCATCGTGCAAAAGGCAGCCATCGCGGCGCTGAGCGGGTCACAGGCATGCGTCACCGAGATGCGCGCGGACTATCTGAAATTGCGCGACTGCATTCTGCAAGGCCTGCAGGCCATTCCCGGCATCACGTGTACCAAGCCAGACGGCGCATTTTATGTCTACCCCAATGTGTCTTCGTTCCTGGGCAAACCTGGTGCGAAGAGCACGACGGAATTGGCCTCGCGCTTGCTGAACGAAGCGCATGTGGTCTCGGTTCCCGGGGAGGCATTTGGCACCCAGGAACACATTCGCCTGTCCTACGCCGTCGCACAAAACGACATTGAAGAAGGCCTGGACAGGATGAAGAAGTTTTTCGGCAGTCTTGCTTAGGAATCCATGAAATCTAAAGTCGAATTTCGCCCCATTATTCTTGCCGGCGGCAGCGGAACACGCTTCTGGCCGCGCAGCCGCCGCTGGCGGGCGAAGCAGCTGCTGGTGCTGGACGGCGCGCGCACGATGATCCAAAGCACGGTGGATCGCCTGGGAACATTAGCCTCTTCGAACGAGGTTTGGGTGATCACCAACGATCTGCTTTCCAAGGCCATCTCAGAGCAGTTGCAAACTATGCTGGGGGAGCAGATTATCTGCGAGCCGGCAGCGCGGAACACGGCGCCTGCAGCGGGCCTGGCGGCATTCCTGATCGAGCGCACAGCCCCTGATGCGGTGCTGGGCGTTTTTCCCGCCGACCACGTGATCACCGATGAAGATAAATATCGGGCCACCATCGAACAGGGCATCGCCGTGGCTGCGGCGGGCGAAAACATCGTGGTGCTGGGAGTGAAGCCTGTCCGGCCAGAGACGGGATACGGTTACATCGAGACGGGAGAGGTGCTGGCTGACGGAGTAAAGCGGGTGCGCCGCTTCACCGAGAAGCCCAATCGGGATCGCGCAGAGGAGTTCATGCTGGCCGGCAGATACTACTGGAACAGCGGTATTTTCCTGTGGTCGGCGCGCACGCTGGCCAACGCGATCCGCGAGCACCTGTCGGAGACGGCGCCCTATCTGCAGCAGATTGCCGACGCGTACGGAACACCGCGCTTCGAGCAGGTGTTTCGCGAGCTCTATCCTTCGTGCGAGAACATCAGCATTGATTACGCTGTGCTGGAGCCGCGCTCGGCCAAGGGCGAACACCATTCCAATATCTACTGCCTGCCGACGGAGTTCGGGTGGAATGACCTGGGTTCCTGGGATGCCCTCTACGAACATCAATTGGCGCAGGGGAACGCGAAGGATGGCAACGTCACCGAGGCGCGGGGCATGGTGGGCATCGACGCGCGGAACAACTATGTGTACAGTCCGGAGAAATTTGTCGCGCTGGTCGGGGTCGATGACCTGGTGGTGGTGGAAACCGAAGACGCGATTCTGATCACCACGCGGGAACGTTCGCAGGATGTACGCCGCGTGGTCAGCGAACTTGCGGCGGGTAACCACGACGAATTGATTTGATTCTGGAAAAGCCCATCAAATTCGGGACGGATGGCTGGCGGGGGGTTCTCGCCGACGACTTCACCGAGCGAAATGTGCGCATCGCAGCCGGAGCGATTGCCAGCTATGTGTGCCGGGAGGAAGATTCGGCGCGGGGAATCTGTATTGGATACGACACCCGTTTTTTATCGCAACGCTTCGCGCAAATCGTCGCCGAAGTAGCAGCGGCGGCGGGGATCCCGGTGAGGCTGGCCGATCGCATCACTCCTACCCCGGCTCTCTCGTACGCGGTGAAACATACAGGGGCGGCCGGCGGGGTGATGATCACTTCCAGCCACAATCCTTACAACTGGAACGGAGTGAAGTACAAGGCGAGCTACGGAGGCTCGGGGAGCCCGGCTATCATGGCAGCGATCGAAGGCTACCTGGGCCAGGGGGCGCCGGTAGTGGGCGTGAATGCCACCATTACGGAGACCGATTTTCTCAGCCCCTATGTCGAGGCCATCTCTGTCTTCGCAGATCTCAAGCGGATCGCCGCCGCGGGACAGAAATACGCCATCGACTGCATGTACGGTGCAGGGCGAGGTGTACTCTCGGGGATTTTCGCGGGCGTAGGAATTGACCACGTCGAGATTCGCGCGGAGTGGAATCCGCTCTTTCCCGGCATTCAGCCGGAGCCGATCCCGCCGCATATCCGCGCACTCGAGGTTGCAGTGCTGGAGCACCAGTGCCAGGCTGGGTTTGCGACGGATGGCGATGCGGATCGCATTGGCGCGGTCGATGAGGAAGGCTGCTTTGTCGATGCCAACAAGATCTACTGCATCCTGCTGGAGTGGCTGCTCAAACGGAAGCAGTGGCCGGGAGATGTGGCTCGGGCATTCAACACGAGCAAGATGCTGGATCGGATCGCGGCCCGGCACGGGCGAAGAATTTATGAGCACGGCATCGGCTTCAAGCATGTATGCGAATTGATGCTGACAAAAGACATCCTCATCGGCGGCGAGGAGTCAGGCAGCATCGGCATTGGCCGACATCTGCCGGAACGCGACGGACTGCTGAACGCACTTCTGCTGGCGAATGTCATGGCTGAAGAAGGCCGCACTCTGGGCTCGCTAGTGAGCGGGCTGCAGGAAGAATATGGCGAGCATCATTATGGGCGGCTCGACCTGCATATCCCGGAAGAGATGAAGCAGGCGGCCATACGCCGCGCAGCAGCTGGGGTGAGCGGGTTTGCCGGGATGCGCGTTTTGCGCCGCGAAACGCTGGACGGAATGAAGTTTTATCTCGAAAATCCAGCGGGGAGAACGAGTGGTGCGACCAAACCGCCGGCCGCAGAGAGTTGGCTGCTGTTGCGTGCCTCCGGCACTGAGCCTTTGTTGCGCATATACGCCGAAAGCGGTTCCACGGAATCGCTTCAGGCCCTGCTTGAGGCAGGACGAAAATTTGCTATGGGAGATGCGGCATGAAGGTAAGAACAAAGGGCCTGCTCTTTGATATGGACGGAGTGCTGATCAGCTCATTGGGGTCGGTTGAGCGAAGCTGGCAAACATGGGCAGAACGCCATGGCCTCGACGTGCGGGAGACGATCAAGACCGCGCACGGAATGAGGGCGATTGAGACAGTGCGCACGCTGAAGCCTGATGCCGACCACGCTGCAGAACTAAAGGTGATTGAAGATCTCGAGGTTGGCGACAACGACGGCCTGGAGGTGCTGGAAGGGGTTACGTCGATTCTGCAGTTGGTACCGCAGAAGTTCTGGACGATTGTCACTTCTGCCACGGAGCGGCTGGCGCGGAGCCGTCTGGCGTTTGCCGGGGTTCCGGTGCCCGAGCATATTGTCACCGCGGATGTAGTGACGAATGGGAAGCCTCATCCTGAGCCTTATCTCAAGGGGGCGAAGATTCTCGGGCTCGCGGCGGCGGATTGTATCGTGATCGAGGATTCGACCTCGGGCGCGAAGGCCGGGCACGCTGCTGGATGTAAGGTTCTGGCGACGACGTTTTCTCATAGTGTCGAGCAACTCGCAGCGGCGGATTGGATTGTGGAATCGCTGGCTCGGGTGAAGATCACGATTTTGGGTGAGGATGAGGGTCTGGAGCTCGAGTTCACACCGGTGAAGCGGGGATCCTGACAGGCTAGGGATTCGCGAAAAGGGTTGTGACGAGGATTTACGGATTTAGTCCCGCAGAGACGGGTGAAGGTTATCAAGGATTGAATCGCGGCGTATTTCCAGCCGTCCCTACGGGACTCTTCGACGGTGCAAGCAGACCCAGGACTGCGTCCTGGGCTAGGTTCAGCCGTCCCTGCGGGACTCAATTTCTGTGATGGCCGTTCTCACACTCCCCTAAGGGCCGTACCCTTCAGAGAGGCGAGTTTTCCGCAAGCTTGCGAGGGCTGGATTTAAAAGGTTGTTGACTTGATCAGGGCTGCTGCCTGAGAGAGGGTCAGGTCATGGGGAATTAGCTTGAATCCAAAATGCGAGGAGTCCTCGTCCCGCGAGACGCTCTTCATGAGCAGGATGCTGCCATCCACGTGTATGCGGATTTTGGTTGTTTTCCATTGGCCCGGCGAGACCTCCTGGCGCACGATCGAGAAATGACTCTGATCACTCACTTTGCCGAGAAGGCCAAAGCCGAATTCCACGACATGATCCAGATGCGCGTCAATGCCGCAGAGGCGCTTGTCGGTTGTATGAATCAGCAGCACCCCGGACATGGCGTGAACTACCCGGTCCTGAAAACTGGCTTCCTGGAACTGCGGATTCGGCGCGAAGGCGATACGAGTGCAATCTCCATCCGTGCCAGCGGTTTGGAAAAGGAAGAGTTTCGGGAGCTGCCGCAGCAGATCCGCCATGCGCGCCTGGTCGTCTTTGCGGCCCTGAGCTTCACGACGAAAATCTGCCGGGTGATTCACCAGATAGGTGATGCGTTTATCTTCGGCCGCCCGTTCGCCTCCGGATAAAGGCTTAGCGTCGACAGCGACAAGACGGTGCATACGGCCCTCCGTCGTCTCGACCACCAGCTCGTCCCAAAGGTGACCCTTCGTCCGGACTGATCGTTCTTCCCTTCGATAGAGGAAATGTTGACGGTTTTCCCGGGCAGCGGTTTCAGCCCCAATCATCTGATTCACAATCAGCGCAGGTGAAAGGGATGGCCGTACCTGGGCGCCTGAGTTGCCGGAAGAGGTCACCAGCAACAGCGGAAAAAGAACCGCGCATTTCCCGAGCCTCGCAACAGCACGGATTGGGAAAGCGCCGGGGTGACGCATCGATGGCCCGGTCCCGTTCACTCCCAGCACGTTGGACATCCTTGACTTCTAGTCTTAACTAGTTAAGACTTTATAGCAAGACGCCGGAGAATGCGAACCCGGGTGTGGGCGATTGGATGGAATCAGACGATGAAGACCTTCCGGCTTCGTACCTGCTCTATGTCGTCGCAGTTATGGTTGCGATTGCCGTTGCGGCGATCAGTACTTTTTTCTTCCTCATCCGCTAAGCAGGCCGGTTGCGCTAGTGGCGGTCGAAGGTGGAGAGCCGCTTCAAGACCGCGGCTGCAGTCGCAGTTTGCTGCAGGGCTTGTTGGTGATCGTGATCTCCGGCTTTCGCTGTTTGCCCGGAGGCATCGTCGATGGGAATCACCGTCTGTTGCCGGGAAGCTTTGCCGGGAGCAATCGAGCCACGATGAAGCAGCTTGGGGCCGCCCTCGCTCTGCGGGGATGTGGAAACGTCTGTGTTCTGCGGTGCCGCGGAGTCAGTGAATTCGGGCGTCTCGCTCACATTAACAAGAGATGAGTTTCCGTTTGCCGGAGCGAGTGCTCTCGTCAAACGGCTTCTCCTGATCGTTTTTGCGATCGGCTCTGTTTTTCCGGGGATGGTGCTCGTGTCGGGGGCCAAGGGCTGCACTATTTGCCGTTGAGCGTAGGTCAGCAGGACCCCCAGGGACGGTTCCATGCCGACGAAACCAGCAAGCAAAGCCAGTGCACACGCGACACGGGCCCAGGCCAACCACGCGGGTGACTTTTTGGTTTCTGCCAGGATGGAGCGAACGCGTAGTTTCAGATGTTTCGACGATGCTGCGAAATCGATTCCCCAGTTGGTGGTATTTTGTGAGGAATTCAAGCGCGCAAAGTGGATGAGACACTCAGCGTACCTGGCTCTCCGTTGCGGTGAGTCAGAGACGGCGGCAAGATCGCACGCGAGCTCCCGGTCGAATTGCATGCGATGGACCGCATACCAAGCGGCCGGATGAAAGAAAAGGAGCGCTCGGCAAGCAATGGCCACGCCGTTCCAGACAAAGTCCAAACGACGAACGTGATGCAACTCGTGGCGCAAAATATCTTCGAGGCCGGAAGGGTTCTCCTGGAGGCAAGTATCGGGGAGCAGAATGGTTGGCCGAATCCATCCGAAGGTTGCCGGCGAGGTAACGCCAGCCAACACCAAGAGTCTCGAACGGCCGACGCCAAAGTTCCGGGCTATAGGCCGAAACGCGGCGACGACCTCATTGGGTGGTTGGCTGGTAAAGCGCAGCACCCATTTGAGCTGAATGTGCTTCTTGATATGCGTGACCAGCAGGTAGGTCAATACTAGGAGGTAAACGATGCCCAGTACACGCAGAGCGGTGCCCAGGGGCAAGGCCCAGGAACTCGGAATCTGCCAGGCGTGGACCGTCTCCGGTAGGGCTTGAGCGGGAACGGAGGATGGAACGGCTGTCGCCTGACCGGGAAAGATACCCTTTGCCAGAAAGAGCCAATAAGCTGCAGTCCCGTAAAGAAAACTCAACCAGACTAGGAATCTCCTGCCTGGAGAATCAGCCAGCCAAGTCAGGACAAGACATACCCCGAAGGCTAGCGTTGTTTTGAGGACAAAGCCGGTAAGGGCGGTGACCACGGCAAGCAAGAGATCCGGATTCATGGTTTTCCTGGATTATTCGCGATCGCCCAGCTCATACCTCTTACGATACTCTCGCATCAATAATTCAAGCTCATCCAACTCTTTCTTTTTGATGGAACTTGATTCCAGCAAATTGACCAACAGCCCGGCTGCGGATCCGTGGAAATTTCGGGATACGAGTGCCTGCACGGAGACCTGATCAATGGCTTTTCGCGACACGAGCGGCCGAAAGACGAACACCCGGCCTCGCGCCTCGTGGGCGATGAATCTCTTATTTTCCATGATCCGCAGCAGCGTCTGTGTGGTCTTGTAATGCGGCCGCTCCTTTTCAGGATGAGCGTTTACGACTTCATCGACGGTGGCCTCTTTCAACTCCCACAGGATCTGGAGAAGCCTCATTTCGGCCGAAGTCGGTACCGTGAGTTGTTGCTTTCCGCCTGCAACCCCAGATGGTTTGTTTCGCATAGGTGCCTCGCGAGAACATCTTAACAGTTTAAGATTATGTTGGCTTACAAGTTTGGGACGTGAAAAAGCCGATTTTACATGGATAAGAGCAGAAGACCAGGTTTGCGATCGTGGTTTATACAACGGGCGGATCCAATATGTCATGGTAAAAGGGCGATGAGGGTCCAAGAACAAAGCAACCGGAGGCAACGCCTTGCGCCGGCGTGCCTTTTGGCCGGGTTGGCCTGGTTGGCCGGGTTGGTCGGCGGTTCGGCGGCCGGGCAGACTACAGCTGTTGAGATTCCAGCCAAAACTCCGCTGTCGATTGAGCTGATCCATCACGTTCCGATGAAAACAGGCGAGGGATTGGAGGGCCGCCTACTCTATCCGGTTTACGTGGATAATCGGATCGCGATTCCGGCGGGCGCCACGCTTCGTGGCACGGTGATCGAGCTTGAATCGGATCGGAGCCGCCGGATTCATGCGCGCCTGAGGGGAGACTTCACTCCATTTCACATCCCGGTGGTGCACTTCGACGAGTTGGTTCTCCCCGACGGCGAACGTGAGTCGATGACAAGCGATAGCGCCAAGGATGGCGCTCCCATTCTGCGCCTATCCCCTGCCCCGGGGGCGAAAAAGGGGTCGCTTATTTCCCGGCAAATTGCGGCGGAAAAGCAGAGGGTTAAGGATGCCGCAGCCCAGGTCACAGCGCCCGGCCGAGGGGACCGGCTGGTTCAATTCATCTATTCCCAGTTGCCCTATCACCCGGAACGGATTGAGACGGGGACCGCCTGGACGGTCGACCTAGCCAGGCCTCTGAATCTCAGGCTCCTGGACTCGCAGCCTGCGGACCACGAAAAGGCAGAGCAGCCGGCAGCAAGCGCCCTATCCACATGGCGACTGCGCGCGTATCTGCAGGAGACAGTCAGTTCCGCCGATCGGAAACCCGGGGATACCTTTCAGGCGATGATCTCGGAGCCGGTGTTCAATGCCGAGCACGCGGTGGTTGTTCCCCAGGGCTCTGTGCTCGTGGGCGAGGTGACGCAGACGAAACGTGCCCGGTCTTTCGGGCGCCAGGGAAAGCTCCGTTTTCGATTTCGGCAGTTGAGACTGCCGACCGGCTTTACACAGCCGGTGGAGGGCACGCTGGCCGGAGTGGACGCCGCCAAATCAGCAAACCTGCAAATCGACCCAGAGGGCGGCGTAGGGCCGAAGCCACAAAACCGGGTACTGCTTCCGCTGGTGCTGACCTTCTTAGCCGCGCGTGGGCTGGACGACGATGGCAGCGCAGCAGCTCATAGCGCCATTGCGTCCAACGGTTTTGGGATCGTTGGTCGGATCGTCGGGATTGTGGCGAGCTCGCGGAACGTTGCCGCGGGGATCGGATTTTATGGAGCTGCGCTGGCGTTCTACGATCTTTGCCTGGCGCGCGGCCACAACGTGGTTTTTCCGAAAGATACACGCATTGAAGTGACCACCACGCCGGCGCGGAGTCCCATGAACACGCCCTCCCCGTCTCAGTGAGCGGGCATGGCCTTGGCCTGCACCGCGCGCCGCAATGCGACCCGGGCCAGCAATCGCGTCGAATCGAGGGTTGGCAGTGGTGAATTGGAGTCATTCATGATCAACGGGATCTCGGTGCAGCCCAGGACCACGGCATCGCAGCCTTCGTTCTTCATGCTTGCGATCACCCGTTGGAAGGTCGCGATGGCTTCCGGTTTGAAGACGCCGTAGACCAGTTCCTCCATGATGATGCGGTCCATTTCTTCCCGGTCGCCGGGTTTGGGGCGCACAAATTCCAGGCCGCGGGCTTTGAGCTTCTGCGGGTATACGTCGCTTTCCACGAGGTAACGGGTTCCGGTCAGACCGAGCCGCCGGAACTGGCGCCCAACCGCCTGCGCGGCCACGGCCTCAGCAATGTGCAACCACTTCAGTGGCAGTTGCGGTTCGATATAGGGTAGCGCCTGGTGGATGGTGTTGTCGGGACAGATGAGAAAATCAGCGCCTATCCTGGCCAGCTTGTTGGCGGAGGAGAGCATCAGCTCGCCTACACCCCGCCAATCATCGCGGTAAATGCATTTCATGTAGTCGGCCAGCGAGTGGGTGTGCATCGAGATCTCGGGGTGATCGTGGGGTCCTAGAAGATCCGCGCCCCCCGCGCATATAGATCGATAACAAAGAGCGGCTCCTTCCGCGGAACAGGCGACGATACCGATATGTTGGGCCATGGATTAATTTTAAGATAGGAGCCATGCGCGTTGGTCCTGCGGTCATTCTTCTGGCTTCGAGTTTCCTCGCCCTGGCGCCTGGTGTTTATGGGGAGACCGGTCGAGAAGGTTGGCTTCGTTATGCGGCTCTACCTCCGCAACTGGCTCAGCAATACAAAATACCTCACCGCATCGTCGCTACCAGCCAGTCCGCGGTAGCACACAGCGCTGCGAGTGAGCTGGCGCGGGGTCTGCATTCGATGCTGGGCGCCAGCTTCACCGTCTCGTCTACGGTAGCTGGGAACGACTCATTCCTCCTCGGGACGCCGGCCGAGGTACGGCATCTGCTTCCTACGTGGAAACCGCTGACGCCGATTGCGCCTGAGGGCTTCTCGCTCTCGCAGTTCGCGGGACAAGGTCACAATTACTGGGTGCTCGCCGGCGGGTCCGATCGCGGAGTGCTTTATGGCGTTTTCCGGATTCTGGAACAGGTCGCGCAACAAAAGTTCATCACGGGCGTTGCCGAAGCGCCTTCTTCCCCGATTCGTTGGGTGAACCAGTGGGACAATTTCGACGGCAGCATTGAACGCGGCTATGGCGGCCGCAGCATTTTTTTCGACAACGGACACGTGCGAGCTGACCTTAGCCGGGTTTCGGAGTATGGACGGCTGCTGGCGTCGGTGGGCATCAACGGCGCCACCGTGAACAATGTCAACGCCAATCTGCATACGCTGGATCCAGAGATGATCCACGAGCTGGCGCGCATTGCGGACGCCTTTCGTCCGTGGGGCGTGCGCATGTCGTTGTCTGTCGATCTTTCGAGTCCGCAGGTGGTGGGGCGGTTAAATACGTTCGATCCGGTGAATCCCGCGGTGGCGGCCTGGTGGCGAAAGAAGGTGGACGAAATCTACAAGTCCATTCCTGATTTTGCGGGATTCGTGATCAAGGCGGATTCGGAAGGTCGCGTTGGCCCATCGAAATATGGCCGCACTCCGGCGCAGGCGGCGAATACGGTGGCCCGGGCGCTGCGGCCGCATGGTGGCGTGGTGCTTTATCGCGGGTTTGTTTATAACAATCACCTCGACTGGAATGACCTTAAGGCGGATCGCGCGCGGGCCGGTTATGACAATTTTCGCGCGCTCGATGGAAAGTTTGATCGCAACGTGGTGATCCAGATTAAGCATGGACCGATTGACTTTCAGGTGCGCGAGCCGGTGTCCCCGCTGTTTGCCGCGCTGCGTCACACCAGCCAGGCGATCGAATTGCAGATCACGCAGGAGTACACCGGGCAGCAGCGGCACATGGTGTTTCTGGTGCCTATGTGGAAGGTGGCACTCGATACCGACATGCGCGCGGAAAACCGGTATACGCCGGTGAGCGAGATCGTCGAGGGTAAGAGCTTCCATCAGCCGCTGGGTGGTTTTGTGGGGGTGGCCAATGTTGGACTCGACGCTAATTGGCTGCACCATCCGATGGCCATGGCCAACCTTTATGGCTTTGGCAAGCTGGCATGGAATCCTGAGCTGACCACGGCGGAAATCAGTGATTGCTGGACCCGGCTTACTTTCGGCAATGATCCCAAGGTCGTGTTTATCGTCAATGGCTTGCAGGAGAATTCGTGGCGGGTGTACGAGCAATACACGGGTCCACTCGGGATGGGGACGCTCACCAATATCCTGGGGATTCACTATGGACCGGGCATTGAGTCAGCGGAGCGGAACGGGTGGGGGCAATGGTTCCGCGCCGACAAGAAAGGTATCGGGATGGACCGGACGGTGGCGACGGGCACGGGTTTCATTGGGCAGTACCCACCCGAGCTGGCAAAGACGTACGAGTCTTTGGACAACTGCCCTGATAGTTTGCTGCTGTTCATGCATCACGTGCCTTACAACCACGTGCTGCATAGCGGAAAGACAGTGGTGCAATACGTCTATGACTCGCATTATGAGGGCGCTGCTATAGCCGGTTCTTACGTGACGCGATGGAAGATGCTTCGTGGCTTGATTGATGACCAGCGTTATAACGAAACGCTGGCGCTGTTTGCGTACGAGGGTGGCCATGCGGTGGTGTGGCGGGATGCGGTGACGGCATGGTTCCAGAATATTTCCGGCATTCCCGATAAGCTGGGGCGGGTGGGGCACTATCCTGACCGTATTGAAGCGGAATCCATGCAGGCGGATGGATACACAGTGGTAAACGTGTCGCCCTGGGAGACGGCCTCTGGCGGGAAGGCGGTGGTTTGCAATCGGCCAGGTGGGTGCACGCTGACCGCTAAACCCGGCCGGCCGGCCGGAACTTATTCCATTGGCGTGCGGTATTTCGATCTGCGTACGGGTAACGCTCAGTATGAGTTACTGATTAATGGCAAGTCCCTGGCGCACTGGACGGCAAATGATAGTCTTCCGCCGGCTGCGGTGGATCCACATCTTGATGGGAGCACGAGCACGCTGTTTACGGTTTCCGACGTTCGGTTGAAACCGAACGATACGCTGACTCTTCGCGGGATGCCTGATCAGGGAGAGCCGGCCCCGGTGGATTACATCGAGGTGGAGAGGAAATGAGTTTGCTTCCTTGGATCAAGGTCCACGGCGCCGCTGCACCATGTTGCAGATTTTTCGTTTGTCGATAATTTTCCGATGCGGTTCGACGTGAACAGAAAGCTGTACCTCTGAGGCTAAAGAGCGCGTGTGAAAACCGGGTTTTACGAGTCTAGTCCCGCAGGGACGGCTGAAGGTTGTCCAGGATTGCGTCGCGGCCTCTTTTCAGCCGTCCCTGCGGGACTGGTAGTTCTTTCAACTAGAACCCAGGACTAGCGTCCTGGGCTAGCTAGGTTCGGCCACCTGCGGGACTGAGTTGGGAAATAGAGGATTAACGGGGCTTGTTGGGCGTGACGCGGGCTTGCAGGCGGTTGATTACTGTCTGCGGGACCAGGCCTTCGACGGAGCCGCCTAACTCGAAGACGTTCTTGATGAGACGCGAGCTTACGTAGGAATATTTTTCGTCGGCCATGAGGAATACGGTTTCCACCTGCGGCGCGAGACGGCGGTTCATCAGAGCCATCTGCAGTTCGTACTCGTAATCGCTGATGGCGCGGACGCCGCGCAGGATGGCCTGGGCGCGTTGCTCGAGAACAAACTCCACCAGCAGACCATCGAAGGTGGCTACGGAAACGTTGCCGAAGGCCTGCACCGATTCGGTGAGCATCTCTATCCGGTCGGAAACAGAAAAGAGCGGAGCTTTCTCCGAATTCTTCAAGATGGCGACCACGAGGTGATCGAAGATCTTCGCGCCACGAGCAATAAGATCCAGATGACCGTTGGTCAATGGATCGAAGGTGCCCGGATAGATGGCTTTGACAGTGTTCAAGTCTTACTGCCGGCGCACCGGCGCCTTCACCGCTTCCGCAGCCTGAGCCGATCCGTTGAGCGGAACTGAGGGGATCTCGGCCGGCTTGACCCCGGTGAGGCCAAGCTTCTGCCGTAGCTGTTGATCGATGCGTGTGAAAATCTCAGGATGGTCTTTGAGGAAGCCGCGAACGTTTTCCCTGCCCTGGCCAATGCGCTCGCCGGCGTAGCTGTACCAGGCGCCTGACTTCTCCACGATATTCTGCGTCACGGCAAGATCGAGCACATCGCCTTCGCGAGAGATGCCTTCTCCGTAGAGGATGTCGAATTCCGCTTCGCGGAAAGGCGCGGCCACTTTGTTCTTAACCACCTTGACCTTGGTGCGCGAGCCGACGACGACATCGCCTTCCTTGACAGCCGCGATGCGGCGAATGTCGATGCGGACCGAGGAGTAGAACTTGAGCGCGCGGCCGCCGGTGGTGGTTTCCGGGTTGCCGAACATGACCCCGATCTTCTCGCGGATCTGGTTAATGAAAATCAGCGAGGTGCGCGATTTCGAGACGGTGCCGGTCAACTTGCGCAGCGCCTGCGACATGAGACGCGCCTGCAGTCCCATGTGCGAATCGCCCATCTCACCATCCAGTTCGGCTTTAGGAACCAGGGCCGCGACCGAGTCGACTACCAGAACATCAATGGCACCAGAGCGCACCAGTGCTTCGGTGATCTCCAGCGCCTGCTCACCGTAATCCGGCTGCGAGACGAGGAGATTATCGACATCGACGCCCAGCTTCTTGGCGTATTGCGGGTCGAGCGCGTGCTCCGCATCGACGAAGGCCGCCATGCCGCCCAGCTTCTGCGCTTCGGCGATGATCTGCAGCGTGATGGTTGTTTTGCCCGAGGATTCAGGACCGAAGATCTCGATCACGCGGCCGCGGGGAACACCGCCCACACCGAGAGCCGCGTCGAAAGAGATAGAGCCTGTGGAAATAACGGAGATGGGCACGATCGCCTCTTTGTTACCGAGGCGCATGATGGAGCCCTTACCAAACTGCTTTTCAATTTGAGCTAATGCCAGGTCAATGGCGCGGGAACGGTCGTCTGCCATGGGGAGTTCTCCAGTCGGAATCTAGTGGATCATATCACCGCACGCGGCTATCGCTGCAACAGGTCGATCGGTTCATGAATGTCAGCAACACGGAAGTAAGGAGCGAGCGCGGGATGCCTGCGCACGACGGCCTGATACATCTCCCAGGCAACACGGCGGTAAGAGAAGTGTCCCGCAGGCGTAGAGCGCAGTTCCGCGATGTAGAGGGCTTCGGCGAAATCCATCTTGAAGAGGGCGCGCGTGCGCGTGCCCAGTGGTAAAACGTAGCCGGCTTGCTCCGCCAAGCCGGCTTGCTCAACATGAACGAACGCTTCATGTGCCTGGGTCATGGCAGAGTCGTATTGCGGTAAGAGGCCGGCTTCTGCCAGACCTTCCGGAACTTCGTAGCCGTGAAGATGGGTGAACGGCTGCAGGATCTGTACGCAACGGCGATGGCGGTGCATGTCGCGGAAGCCGCCGATGTCCATCAGGATGTCGAAGCGTAAACCCTGACCGGCGGAGAATTCGCGCAGCAGTTCGTCGTGGCGGCCGCGGTGCCGTGCGCCGAGGGCGATGATCTCGTTGCGGGGGGCCTCCTCAAGCGAAGCGACTTGGCGCGCAATCTGACGATAGGAATAATGGCTGGCGCCGTAGAGCAAAGTGGTGGCGAGATCAATTTCGAGCGGCTGGCCATCCACCAGGTCGACTGGACCCGGTGGGGTCTCGATGGGGGCATGCTTCATCAGCTCGGCGGCGGCCTCGGCTAACTCGCTGCGCGTGGTGAGCACGTAGTCATTGGGCGCCGCGTACTTCACCAGCGTGGGCGCGATTCTTACGTCACGGGTCAGCAAGACTTCCGCATCTGCGCCGAGGAGAGGATCCAGGGCTGCAATCTCGCGCTGCAGTTTGCTCATCGCGTCGCCCTGCAGATTCCAGGCCGAACCGGCGGCGGCTTCGCGTAGCCGTTCGCCCAGCTGACGAACTTCCGCATGAGGATCGGAGAGCAGGCGGGAAATTTGTGATTCGAGCGTACGCGCGTTCACGATCTGGCCCAGAGAGGTGTTGGTCGCCAGCGGCAATAAGTAACGGGAAACATCAAAAGCACGCGCTCTTAGGGTGCGGTTGTAGGCTTCCTCCTTCATCTCCGGCGGCCGCGGCGTTTTTCCCTTGAGGTAGGCCAACATGGTTTCGGTGCTGGAGTGATACTCGGCGAAGAGGGCTTCGATGGCTTCGGTAAAAACGGAGCGGCTCGTGGGGCTTGTGGAAAAGTCGGGTAAATACCAGCCGCTTTTGCGAAAGTTCTGATAGCGGGTGGAACGTTCCTGGCCATCCCAGCGTTGCTCGTCGACGAGGATGATGGCGGCTAGCAGCGACAAGCGCTCAATCGCAAAGGCCACGTGCGCCAGGTCTGCAATGGATCGGTGGCCGTACTGAAAGTAAAACGTGTTTAAGAATTGTTCGGCTCGCTGACTGGAGATTTCTCGCAGCGACTCCTTCATCGAAAGCGCAGAGCGGGAATATTTGGCCATGGCATAGGCCAGGATTTCCGGGTCGGCCCCGTGGACGGCGTAGACCTCGGTCTGGTTTCGGGGTTCCTCCGGCGGAGCCGGTAGAGGAGGGGTTGCGATTTCGGTTTGAGCCATGATTGGAATTCAGGATAGAGCATTCCTGCCGGGCGTGTGGGCCTGATAGTACCTTGGCTTACCAAGGGAGTAATGCTCGATGTTCGAGCAGATCGAACTACGGTAAGATTGAGCTGCAACCGCGGTGCGGATTGAGCTTTTTCAAGTGACTCGCTCCTATGGCCGTAAACCGCAAATTGAGCCGGAGTTCCCCGCCCGAGGAAACCCTTTCGGTGGTGAACCACAGGCCGTACGCGTTGCCGAAACGTCCCTGGACCATGATGCAGCGCTGGAACGACCTGCTGTTTGCCCATTGGCCGATCCCTGCGGCAAAGTTGGAGGCGCTGCTCCCCTCCGGGTTGCAAGTGGATACGTTTGACCAATCGGCTTGGCTCGGGGTAGTTCCTTTCTGGATGGACCGGGTTCAATTGCGCGGAGTACCCCGGATTCCCGGGGCCAGCCGGTTCCCTGAGCTGAATTTGAGGACATATGTGCGGGAAAGAAATACGAATCGTGCTGGAGTTTATTTCTTTTGCCTGGAGGCTTCGAATCCGCTGGCGGTGATGGTGGCCAAGGCGGCTTTCCACTTGCCCTATCATTGGGCCCGCATGTCGATTAAAGTACGCAGCGAACGAGAATTCACGTACCAGAGCGAACGGATTCTGAGTGCCCAGCCGGTCAGGTTCCGCGCGCACTATCGAGGCCTGGGGCAGATACGTGCGATCGATCAAAGCCGCCCGGGGACGATTGAGCATTTTCTTACCGAGCGGTATTGCCTTTTCACTACCAATCGGAGGGGGCAGTTGCTGCGTGGGGATATTCACCACATGCCCTGGCCGCTCGAAGCGGCGGAGGCGGAGATTGAATTGAACGAACTTCCGGCGACGTATGGGATAGAGATCCCGCATACGGCTCCCCTGTTGCACTATTCGCGGGAGCTGGTGGTTTATCTTTGGTCGCTGGATAAGGTGTGGGGCAAGCTGCCGGTGCTCGAAGCGGCTGGGGCACGTACGGCGGAGATTGTTTAATTCCCTTCTTCCCTACCCGATGGGGTTTGGTTGCGATTCAGTAAAAGCAATCGTAGGCGCTACGCGGCATCGTTTTCGGCCCACGTACGCCCCGGGGCAGGTGGGGCGAACGTGGGGCCCACCCGTCCGATTTCCTCTGAGTTTTTAAAAGCCTTGAAAAGATTTCGGGCAAGAGCTGTGGTATCCCACATCTCGCGAAAAACGAGCGAGATGTGGGGCACCCGGGAATTTGTGCACGGAAAGAAGGGGTACCCGTCATATCCCGGAGTTTCGGAGACGGCCGCAAGGTTGCCGACGGAAGAGTTGTGGACCACCCGGGATTTTGTTGGCTGGTAGAAGCTGGTAACCTCACTCTTTTGTGGAGGAGTGAGAGCATGGAAAATCTTGCGGGCAAAACAGCGTTTGTTTCCGGAGCATCCCAGGGGATCGGCCGCGCTTGTGCCATCGCGCTGGCAAAAATGGGGGCACGCGTTGCGCTCGCGGCACGCAATGAGGCCAAGCTGGAAGCAGTGGCTGAAGAAATTGCCGCGGGCGGCGGTCAGGCCAAGCCGTTCCTCATGGACGTGTCCGACGAGACTTCCATTCAAGCGACGGCCAAAGCAGCGATTGCTCACTTCGGCAGTGTGGAAATCCTGGTCAATAATGCCGGGATTACCAGGGATACGCTGCTGTTACGCATGAAGCGCGCGGATTGGGATGCGGTGATCACTACCAACCTGACGGGTGCCTTTCTGCTGACCCAGGCGCTGTTGAATCCCATGTTGCGGGGCCGGTGGGGCAGGATCATCAACGTCAGCAGCGTGGTGGGACGGGTCGGGCAGGCAGGACAGGCAAACTACGCCGCCAGCAAAGCAGGGCTGATCGGATTTACCCGTTCGATGGCTCGTGAATTGGCTTCACGGTCAGTCACGGTCAATGCAGTGGCGCCAGGCTATATCGAAACTGCGATGACCGCGGTGCTGGACGATAAGCAACGTGAGGCGATGCTGAACCATATTCCACTGGGACGTCCAGGTACCGAGGAAGAGGTAGCCAACGCCGTTGCTTTTCTGGCCTCCCCCCAGGCCGGCTATATCACGGGTCACGTGCTGGATATAAACGGCGGCCTGTTCATGAACTAGGGCTGTTATTTGAACCATTGCGGATACCCAGTCCCAATAATGGAAAAATAGAACGCAACGGCTGAAGAAAATTCTTGCTAGTCGTCTCTTCGGCGTGTTAACTATGCTGCCAACACCTAATTAAGCAGTACCTCTTAGTGCAGCAGCAACATGCTTCATCAGGGTGAACGTGTGAACGAAGGTCGGAAATTATGAAGATAGGAATAACCATCCGGGGCTACCGGTTGCAGAAGGGGCTGTCGCAGGGAGATATAGAAAAGCGCACGGGCCTGCTGCGCTGCTACCTGTCACGAGTCGAAAACGGTCATACCGTTCCCTCGCTGGATACGCTGGCCAAGATCGCTCAGGCCCTGGATATTCCCCTCGCCCAGTTCTTCGCGGAAGACTCCCTGGGCCGAGAGATGAATACCCAGAAGCTGACGGATGACGAGTTGCGGTTTTTAACCCAGATCCGCCGCTATGCGACAAATCTGAACGACAGCGACCGCAAGCTGCTGTTGGCGATGGTCAAGAAGTTCGCCGCGACCGCCGTACGGTAGAGATCGCTTCAACGCCAAAAGGAAGCGATGCCGAAGGCGAAGACCATCAGCAGGACGGTCATGCTGCCGTAGGCTGCCCAGGAGCGAACGGCGTATTGGCTCCTGGCTGAGCCGATTCTGGGCACCAGCGGTAAGCCTAAGGCCAGACCGCAGAGAAACCCTCCCAAATGAGCCATATTGTCGATCTGAATGGCGGTACGGAAGAACATCGAGGTGCCGCCAATGACAAAATTTAACAGGGCAAAGTAGATGACACTCTTGCGCAGCCTGCGAATTTCCGCCGGCGGGACAGGGAGCAATTTTGCCTTCAGCAGCAGGATGAGGACGCCAGCCAAGCCAAAGACGGCCCCTGAAGCACCGGCTCCGACCACCTGCGGGTGAACGGCAACACTGAGTAAATTTCCCGCGACTCCAGTGAGCACGTAGACGGCGACCAACCCGGCCGGCCCCAGCAAGGGCTCGCCCAGCAGTCCCAAATTCCACAAACACCACATATTCGTCGCCAGGTGCAGGATGCCGACGTGGACGAACGCGGCGGTGAGCAGACGCCACCATTGCCCGGCCAGGACGTCACCACCGAAATTCGCACCCCAATTCACCAGGTCCTGGACACCGGGATTCGAGGGGGAAACGCCGCGCAACACCATGGCGAGATACACGGCACAGTTAATGCCCACCAAAGTGTAGGTAGCCGGCGCGGTAGCCCAGCGATTGCCCGCGAGGGCGTCTCGGCGGAAGTGGTCTTGGGTCTCCGTCATAGCCCGCCATTCTTCCCTCTGCGTAGGAGCCGGGGTTGGCGCGGCTTTCCGGCGGCAGAATCTCCGCAGAGCTTTGCGACGTTCTGATGCCGGACCAGTTGGAGGCCATAAGGCTAAGCTATCCTGAGCTAGAGTCTCTGACAAACCGAGCGATCCTCTGGGTCGCAATGCTGGTCAGCTTCATCTCATTATCAACGACGCAGAATGGGGCACCTACAAATCGCGATGAGGGGCAGGTCTTGAGTGGACAATAAGCAAGTGAAGCGGGCTCTTTTGAGCGTGACGGACAAGACTGGCCTGGTAGATTTCGCCCGTCAACTGGCGGGGATGAACGTGGAGTTGATTTCGACGGGCGGTACGTCGCGCAATTTGCGCGACGCGGGGCTCACGGTGCGGGATGTTTCCGACCTCACCGGCTTTCCGGAGATGCTGGATGGCCGGGTGAAAACCCTGCATCCGAAGGTACACGGGGGGATTTTGCATCTGCGGGATAGCATTGAGCACCTGGCGGCGGTGGCGGAACATGACATTGAACCCATCGATATGGTGGTGGTGAATCTTTACGCTTTTGAAGAGACGGCGCGGAAACCCGGCGTTTCCTTTGGTGAACTGGTGGAGAACATCGACATAGGTGGGCCCTCCATGGTGCGTTCGGCAGCCAAAAACTTCCGCGATGTGGCCGTGATCACTACACCGGCGGATTATCTGGCAATCGCGGCGGAAATGGTGGCCAACCATGGGGCCCTTTCGTTCGAGACCCGGTGGAGACTGGCGCGGCAGGCGTTCACGGTCACAGCGGGGTACGACTCGGCCATCTCGAGGACTTTCAACAAGATCGCGGCGGAAACCAAGACTGATTCCGGACCAGTACCCGTCGGCGGCACCGAGTTTCCGCCGACGCTGCTGATTGCGTACTCCAAAGCGGCTGACCTGCGCTACGGCGAGAACCCGCACCAAGCCGCGGCTCTCTATGGGGACGGGAGCGGCGCCGGCGTCGCGGGTGCAGAACAATTGCAGGGCAAAGAGCTTAGCTATAACAACCTGGTCGACCTGGATGCCGCATGGGAGTTGGTGCAAGAGTTTGAACAGCCGGCGGTGGCGATCATCAAGCATAGCAATCCAGCCGGCGTGGCGATTGCTTCTTCAGTGGTCGAGGCCTATCAGAAAGCGTTGTCGACCGACCCGGTGTCTGCGTTCGGGAGCGTGATTGGGGCCAACCGGGAGGTAGATGAGGGTTTGGCGGAGGAGATGGCCAAGCTGTTCGTGGAGGCGATTGCTGCCCCATCCTTCAACGAGGCGGCGAAAACAAGGCTGAGTGCCAAGAAGAACCTGCGGCTGCTGGTGGTCAAACAGGCGGCTCCGGGGAAGGTAGTCAAGCAGATTTCCGGCGGACTTCTGCTGCAGGATGAGGATGAAGAGGATGTCGTAGCGGCCGAGCTTAAGGTGGTGACCGCGCGGCAACCGACACCGGAGGAGACGGAGTCGCTTCGCTTCGCCTGGCGCGTGGCCAAGCACGTCAAGTCGAATGCCATCGTGTACGCGCGTAATGGGCAGACGATCGGAGTGGGTGCGGGCCAAATGAGCCGGGTGGATGCGGCGAAATTCGGCGCCATGAAAGCGGTGCTGCCGCTGGCGAACAGCGTGGCTGCCTCCGACGCCTTTTTCCCTTTTCCTGACGGTCTGGAAGCAGTGGCGGCAGCTGGGGCCACGGCAGTGATTCAGCCGGGTGGCTCAGTACGCGATCAGGAAGTGATTGACGCGGCCAACCGGCTTGGCCTGGCGATGGTATTTACCGGGATGCGACACTTCCTGCACTAAACGGTGTTTTAACCCGATAGGAAAAAGGCAATTTGGTGCCTGATGTGGCACGTCCTTCGGGCTGGAAAATAGTCTAAACTTGATAATGGCTAATTATCGAAACTCCTGCCAGGGAAACTTAAGGCGGAGGACAAAAGTAACTGCGGGGTTTTTCCCCTGAAACAAATTGGGGAGTGCAGGGACTTTTTGGATGGCGTTACAATTCGCCAGATGACCAGATGGTGCGCTGAAGATAGATGCAAGCGCATACGACAAAAAAATGCGGGTTCCTCTGCACCGCGTTTGGACCGCCGGCGTCAGTTCAGTGACAGATCCCGGGCATAGGAACTCCCATAAATGACCATCAAGGTTAAGCCGCAAATCTCCCGCAGAATCCGCCAAACGGCTTTCTTCGCGTGTGCAGCGATCGCTATCCCGGGCTCAGGCCTGGCGTCACCTCTCCAGGCGGGCTCGCCGCAGCAGCCGGCCTCACTCCCACCACCGGCTACGAAGGCGTCCCCGGGCGGCGACCACGGCAGCGCAAAAGCCTGACCGCTCCGCGGCCTACTACCATTTCGGCCTGGCGCACATGTACGAGGATATGGCCACCAATTACGGCCGCCCCGAGTACGCCACGCGCGCCATCGAGGAATACAAGCTGGCGCTCGACGCGGATCCCAACTCGAAATACCTGAACAGCGGGCTGGCCGAACTCTACCTGCGGACCGGACGAGTGCGCGAGGCGGTGCTGGCGGCGCAGGAAATTCTCAAGACCGAGCCTAACAACCTGGAGGCCCACAAGCTGCTGGGCCGGGTTTACCTGCAGTCACTGGGCAATGTGCAGAATGGCGGTCCTTCCGAGAAGGTGTTGCAACTCGCTATCGGCGAATACACCAAGATCGTGGAGTTGAAGAGCAACGATATCGAGAGCCGGCTGCTTCTGGGGCAACTCTATACGCTGGCGCACGATACGCCGAAGGCGGAGGAGCAATTCAAAGCGGCTCAGCACATCGATCCTAACTCCGAAGATGTGGTGCTGAACCTGGCGCGGCTGTACAGCGATTCGGGCGATATGACGCACGCGATCCAGGTGCTGAGCGCCGTTCCTGAGGACGACCGCACGGCCAAAATGGACTACGCGCTGGGCATGAGCTACGACCAGCTGAAGGAAAACAAGAAGGCTATCGACGCCTACGGCAAGGCGTTCGATATGGAGCCGGACAACCTGGATGCCGAACGAGGCCTGGCGCAGGCATTGCTGAACGACAACCAGCTAGGTGCAGCCCTTAAGCACTTTGAAGCTATTTCGGCTGCCGATCCGCAGGACGCCCAGACCTATCTGCGACTGGCCGAGATTGAACGCCGGCAAGGTCACTATGAGCAGGCGCTGACCACGCTGAAGAAGGCCAAGGCGCTGGCTTCGGATTCGCTGGAAATTGGCTTCAATGAGGCGTTGATCGACGACTCGCTCGGCCACTATGACGAGGCCGCGCAGGCGCTGCAGCTGCTGGTGAAGCAGACTAGCCATCCAGACGGCCAATACGCCGAGGCGGAGAAGAACAATCGGTCTATATTCCTCGACCGGCTGGCCAATATTTACCGCGAGCAGAACAAGACGGACTTGGCGGTCCAGACCTACCAGCTGATGGTCGCCATGGGCGGGGACTATGCGGAGCGCGGGTACCAGGGGCAGGTGGATGCCTACCGCGACGCTAAGCAATATGACAAGGCAACGCAGGTAGCTCAACAGGCCGCGGCGGCGATGCCGAAAGACAAGACGATCCAGTTGATGTTGGCCGGGCAGCTGGCGGATACGAGCAAGGCTGAGGAAGGCATCAAGCTGGCCAAGGCACAACTGAAGGGCACCGCAGGGGACCGCGAGGTTCACCTGGCTTTGGCCCAGATGTACACCCGGATGCGCCGCTGGAAGGACGCTGCGGACGAGATCGATGCAGCCGACGCTCTCTCGGCCACGAAGGACAACTGCCCAGGGCGCCGACTGTCCCGGCAAATGCCGATGACAAGATCTACATTTACTTTCTCCGCGGGGCGCTGGACGAGCGGCAGAAGCACTACGATTCCGCCGAAGAGCAATTCCGCAAGATCCTGGCAATCGACAGTAACAACAGCATGACGCTCAACTACCTCGGCTACATGCTGGCGGACCGTGGCGTCAAGCTGGACGATGCCCTGTCCATGGTGCAGAAGGCGGTGCAGCTGGATCCCCAGAATGGCGCCTACCTGGATTCGCTGGGGTGGGTGTACTTCAAGATGGGCCAGTATGCGCTGGCGGAGGCCAACCTGCGCAAGGCAAGCGAGCGCATTGGACAGGATCCCCAGGTACATGACCACCTGGGAGAGTTGTACGAGAAGACTGGCCGCCTGAGGTTGGCCGCCGGGCAATGGGAGCAGAGCCTGCCGGAGTACGCCAGGACTGTGGCGGCCGACGCGGAACCCGGCGACGTAAGCAAGGTGCAGAAGAAGCTGGATAGCGCGCGGGTCAAGCTGGCCAAGGAAGAATCGACGGGCGCCAGCCCGAAGCAATAGGTGGTGACCGCCGGGGGAGCGACCGGCGAGGTTTTGGCGCTGCCACGCGGCTGCGCGGTTGGTGACGGGCGAGGGAAGCCTGCTGGCGCAGCGAGCGCATCCTGAGCCGGCCCATCCCTACCGTACCCCATTCCAGCGTGACCGGGCGAGGGTGATCCACGCGCGGGCGTTTCGCCGCCTGGCGGGCAAAACCCAGGTCTTCACTCACCGCTACTCCGATCACTTTCGCAGCCGGCTCACCCACACCATGGAGGTGGCGCAGATTGCGCGCGCTATCGCCAGTGCGCTCAAGCTGAACGAAGATATGACCGAAGCGTTGGCGCTGGTGCATGACATTGGTCATCCGCCTTTTGGGCATGCCGGCGAGCGGGCCCTGGATGAAGCGATGCAGGAATTTGGCCTGCGCTTCGATCACAATCTGCACGCGCTGCGGATCGTCGAATACTTCGAGGTCCGTTATGCGGCCTTTCGCGGGCTGAATCTCACGCTGGGCGTGCGTGAAGGCATCATCAAGCACTCGCGCAATTATTCTGCCGCCGAGCACCCGGAGCTCGGACCTTACTTTCTTGATCAGCAACCTCCGCTGGAGGCGCAGCTGATCGATCTGGCCGATGAGATCGCCTATCTCACGGCAGACATGGATGACGGGATGGAGGCGGGAATGCTTCAACCGGAGGTGCTGCGGCAGCATGTGCGCATTTTCGATGAATCCCTGCGCACGGCGGAGCGGGAGTATCCCGACTGCGGCCAAAAATCTGCTTGCCAACGAAGCCTTGAAGAGAATGCTGAATACCCTGGTAGGCGATCTCATCCAGGAAACAGTGCGCCGGGTCAACGCCGGCGGTGTGGTTACGCTCCAGGATGTCCGGCGGTCACCGCACCGCCTGGTGGCGTTCTCGCCGCACATGGAGGACCTGCGCCGCGAAGCCAAACAACATCTATATGCCACGCTTTATAGCCGGGAAGAACTGCAACGGGACCTGCAGGAGGCGGCATTGGTCGTCCGGAATCTATTTGCGTGGTGGGTCAACGATCCGTCGCAGTTGCCGGTTGCCAACCAGTCGCAGATTTCTGAGTATGGCGCGGCCCGGGTGGTTGCCGACTATATCGCGGGCATGACGGACAACTACATCCTGCTGCAGTATGCGGAGTGGATTAAAGGTCGACGATCTGTTGCGGGCTGAGAGTGCCGGTGAGGAGATCGCGGAATGCGGCGAGATTTCCGCAAAATCTTCCCAACCGATCGACGTGAGCTTCCGGGGCGAAACTTCGCGCCAGGTTTTTCAGGCACGGGCCGATGATGAACCTGAAAACACAGGACCAGGGGAAGGTTCCCTTTCGCGCAAGATAGATCGGATTGGCTACCTGCATGTATCCCATGCGCAATCCTGTGCAGCGTCCAACCTTGGTGCTGAGGTGCACTCCGCATGCGTTCGAGATGTGTACCAGCAACCCATACGAAGTGATCTGCCGGGAAAAATCCCAGTCCTCGTACCATCCGTACAGCGGCAGAGTCTCGTCGAAGCGAAGATTATGCTCGCGGATCGTGGCCAGACGGAGACACATGTTGCAGCCATAGGCGAGGAAGGTAGGGGTGATCTGCTGCTCGGTTTGGGCTTGGTTGCTACCGACGAGGATTGACTTCGCCTGCGCCACGGTGAGACCGGGTCCTTTGACATCGTCCGCCAGCACTGTGCCCGTGGAGGCTACTACTTCCGGATGCTCCAGGAAAAAGCGCTCGGTGATTTTCAGGTATTGCGGATCGGGGTAGAAGTCATCATCGATAAAGAGCAAGATGTCGTGGTCACGGGCCAAGGTGAGGATTGCATTTCGTTGCCGGGTGAGCCCTTTTTCGGTCTGGATAAAGGTCGCGTGAGGGAAAAGGGTGGGGGCGTCTGCTGACGTCGGCCGGCTCCGCGTAGGCTACAAAGATTTCGTCGGGGTGCCTTGTCTGCTTGGCCAAAAAGGCGATGGTTTCGGCGAGGATCGCGGGACGACGGTGAGTAGCGATGCCGACGACCAGCCTTGTTTGGCTTTCCATGGAGATCAGCTTAATGCGTGACGCTCACAGCGCAAGCAGCCTTCAACATGAAGTATTCGGTAAGTCACCTGCTTGCGGAGAGTGCTCTCGCCGGGACTTCGACCCAAACCGGGGACCCTGAAATCCAAAACCATGTATCGATCACCTTCGAGGTGCGCTGATGAACGACTTTAAGCCAAGCGCCCACCGGGCTGCGCATTGTGTCGTCCCTGCGGGACTCGTACATAAACCTCAGCCTACCCGGCACTCCCGTGCCGGGCTAGAGGTTGTACCGTCCCTGCGGGACTGCAGGGGCTGAAGAGGCGGCGGAAAAGTGGAACAGTGAGAGAAGACCACATCCTCAGTGGCTTCTAAAGCTGTAAAGCTCGTAGGCCATTTACGTACGGCTGAAGCCGTGTCCTTCCTTCGATAACCTTCCTTACGTCTCTTAAGGCCAATGGATGCTCCTTGTGCTGTCCAAATTGGTCAACTTAAAAATCTAATTTGGACAGGTCTGAAGTTCAGCCGTCCCTACGGGACTCGATTTGCTGTCACGGGAGTGTGATTGGGCGAAGGGCCGAGCGGTTGTTATGATGGAAGGATGCAGGTTTTGGTCTATTCCGCTACGTGGTGCCGCGATTGCCGCGAAGCCAAACGGTTCCTTGAAAAGCATCAGATCGCGTATACCGAGATCGATATCGAGACCAACCCTGGGGCGGCCGAGGAAGTCATGCGGCATGTGGGCAAACGGGCCATCCCCCAGTTCGTGATCGATGGCAAATGGGTCCAGCCGTACCGCGCAGGCCACGGCTTTCTCCACCGGGAAATGGCCGATCTCTTCGGCGTTGCCGGTACCAACCAGCTCCATTCCCGATAGTTTTACGAGACCGAGTCTACTTCGCCGTCCGGCGGCCCTGGGTCGTTGAGGATGCTGCGGGCGTCCACTTCGTCTCTGGGGCTTACTTGCAGTTGTAACCCTCCCAGGCCGGTACCGTAGAGCATGGCGCTGTTCTCTCCCACCAGAAAGCTGGTGATCCCTGCTGAGTCCAAGCGAGTCTTGGCCAGATCGGCCTCCAAAGCGTCGCGATAAAGTTCGATTGTTACGAGTTCCGGTTGTTCTTCCATCAAACCCCTCCAAACTGGTGAGATGCAGCAAAGATAGAATAGAACGTTGGGCCGTTGTCCCGCTCGGAGGCTTTGGTTGATTGCTCGTTATACCCGCCCGGCCATGGGCCGGATCTGGAGTGAGGAAAATAAGTACCGGATGTGGCTGGAGGTCGAAGCCACCGCATCCGAGGTCCTGGCCGCCACCGGGATCGTGCCGCAGTCGGCCGCACAGGCTATCCGCGCCTATGGAGAGGTGGACGTCGCCCGCATCCAGGAAATCGAGGCGGAGGTGAAGCATGACGTGATCGCCTTCACCACAGCCATGGCGGAGAAAATCGGGCCCGAATCGCGCTGGCTGCATTATGGACTCACGTCGAATGACGTGGTGGACACGGCGCAGGCGCTGCAGATCAAGGCGGCGTCGGGGATTATCCGCGAGGGGATTCTGGCGCTGGCTGCGATCCTCAGGCGGCGTGCCCTGGAGTTCAAATACACGCCTACGATTGGCCGCACCCACGGCATCCATGCCGAGCCGACCACGTTCGGGCTCAAACTGCTGAATTGGTACGCCGAAATCATGCGGGACCTGGTGCGCTTCGACGCGAGCGCTGAAGATATGCGTGTGGGCAAACTTTCGGGCGCGGTGGGAACGTTCGGGCACCTCAAGCCGGAGCATGAAGCAGCGATCTGCTCCAGGCTGGGATTGCGCGCCGACCCGATCGCCACCCAGGTGATCCAGCGCGACCGGCACGCGGCTTATATAGCCACGCTCGCGGTGTTGGCTTCCACGCTGGATAAGATTGCAGTCGAGATCCGCCATCTGCAGCGTACCGAGGTGCGGGAGGCGGAGGAGTTTTTCTCCGAGAAGCAGAAGGGCTCCTCGGCGATGCCGCACAAGCGGAACCCCATCACCTCAGAACAGATCAGTGGGCTGGCGCGCGTCATCCGTGGCAACACGCAGGCCGCCTTAGAGAACGTGCCGTTGTGGCACGAGCGGGACATCTCCCACTCATCGGTGGAGCGCATCATCTTTCCCGACTCTACGATCCTTGCCGACTACCTGCTGGCCAAGACGACTTCGCTGATGGAGAAGCTCCTGGTTTACCCGGGGCGTATGCTCAAAAACCTGGAGAGCACCGGCGGCCTTATCTTCTCCGGCCAGCTACTGCTCGATTTGACGGAAGCCGGCATGTCTCGCGAGGAGGCCTACCGGCTGGTACAAAGCCATGCCATGAATGCCTGGAAGGAAGACCTGGTGTTCCGCGACCTGGTGGAGCAGGATGCGGCGATCAGAAGCCGGCTTCCCGAAGACCGGTTGAAACGGACGTTTGAATTCGAGCGCCAGTTGGCCAACGTGGACGCTATCTTTGATCGGGTTCTGGCGTGAACCTGACGGTAGCCGTGACCGGGGCCAGCGGTTCCATCTTTGGCCAGCGCCTGCTCCAGGCTCTGGAGCGCGATTCCCGGGTCAGTCACGTCAACTTCATCGCGTCAGAAAGCTCGCTAAGGGTCATCGCCGAGGAATTGCAGCTGAGGGGACGCAGCGAACTGATAGCAAAACTCCTCGGCAAGCCGTCAAGGAAGATTCAGCAGCACACGGAGAGCGATATTGGGGCCGGGCCGGCGAGCGGGAGCTATCCGTCGGCGGGCATGATTATCCTGCCTTGCAGTATGGGCACGCTCGCGGGCATTGCCAATGGGTTGGCCTCGAACCTGATCGAACGGGCTGCCGACGTGAGCCTCAAAGAGCGGCGACCGCTCATTCTCTGTGTCCGCGAAACGCCCTTCAACAAGATCCACTTGCGCAACATGACCCTGGCCGCGGACGCGGGGGCAGTGATCTTTCCCGTTATCCCCACCTTTTACAACCGGCCTATGGATGCAGCGGAGATGGCGGAGCAGTTCGTCTGCCGGGTGCTTGGGCACATCGGGCTACCCCAGGCGGACGCATACGTGTGGAAGGGCGAGAGCCTACCGAATCCGGCGACGGATCACTGACCGGGGAACACACTGTCGTTGCTTGCGGTCGCGGGGATCTGCCGAACCAACGCCATCCGCGCCGGCTGGGCATTCAGAAAATCCAGGACACTCGGGGCAACCTGGGCGACGCACTGCCCCGGCGCCAGGTGGCCGCAATTGGCGTAGACATCCAGTTCCGACTGGAGTATCTCGGCGTGCAGCCGGTAGCCGACCGAAAGCGGAATTAACCGGTCCTGGTCGCCCCAACCAATGAGCACCGGCATGGTGAGCGCACCCAATTTGCCGTCTACCAGGTCTTTTCCGGTCATCATGGATTCAACACTGCGATGGACAACCCAACCAATGTCATCGCCCCGGCGGAGCATGGCCATGGCCAGAAAACCTGGCAAAGGGTGAGGATGGGGGACGAGCAACTCCTGCAACTGCGCCAAGTCGTTGGGCGACTCGGGTTGAAACAGAGCGGGATCGAAGCCCAGCTTGAAGCGCAGGCCGGCACTATCCAGCAACACTAAGCGCCGGACCCGTTGAGGCTGTTGCAGGGCGACCTGCATGGAGATCCATCCCCCCATGGACCAACCTGCCAGGTCCACCTGCTGCAAGTGCTGGGTATCGAGAAAGCCCTCGACGACCTTCGCCTGCTGGGAGATGGAGTAGTCGACATCCCTGGGCTGTGCGGAACGTCCGTATCCCAACAGATCCAGGGCATACACGCGATGGCCGCCGGCGATGAGCCGGGGTATCAGGTTGGCCCAGTCGGCAGCCCTGCTGCCCAGGCCGTGCACCAGCAACAGCGGCCGCCCAGCGCCACCCACCAGGTAATGCATCTTGTAACCATTTACGGTGACGAATTCGCTATGCACGCCGTGCAAGCGCAGCCGGGCGTCGACCTGCTGGTCGACCAGCCACAGCGGATTGCGCCAAGCCAGAATGCCAAAACCCAAGCCCACGAGCAGCAAAACAAAACCGAAAACCAGGCCGACTCTGCGGGTAGAGCCTGCGCTTGCCTTCTCTCCAACTGTCATGTACTTCCTCACAAAAGTCATCACCAGTCATTACCAATCAAACGGGGGCGGATCGCCCACTCTCGCTCACCCGAAATGCTTTGTCGATCACCGCCATGGTCACCGGCGGCAATCGATAGCCGCTCTGCAATTGGCCGTGCTCGACCCATCGCACTTCTTCCGCGTCGCTGGCACTGCACAGGGTGCCGCCGGTGACGTGGCATACAAAATCAATCAGCACGTAGTGGTAGCGAACGCGCTTGGAAGCCTCGTCCTGAGTGATCCGGTCCAGGATCTCGATAATGCCGCCGGGGACGACAATCAGGCCGGTTTCCTCCAGCACTTCGCGCACTACGCCCTGCTGCAACGTTTCCCCTAGCTCGAGGGCGCCTCCGGGGAGGGACCACTCCCCTTTCAAGGGTTCCTGGCCGCGGCGCACCAGCAGTACCTTCGTGCCGTCGATCACCACGGCGCCTACGCCAATGATTGGCGCCTCGGGATACTCTCGACGCACGGATGCGCTCCTGCTGAGGACTCACGCCCCGAAACTCTTCCTTAAGCTGGCAGAGGGATATTTGTTACAGCCCGATTAATATTACTCCGAAAACTTGATCGGTTTGCCATATTCTTCGGCAAAAACGGTCCGCGCCATATTGAAACGCTCACCGTAAAATTTGTCCGGGCCTTTCAGGTGCCCGATGCCCAACAAGGCCACTACCGAGTAGCTGAGAGGAAGCTTGAGTACCTCGCGCACCTTCTCCTCTTCGAAGCCCTCCATCGGGGCGGTGTCGTAGCCCAGGACCTCGGCCATGAGCAGCATGTGGGTGAAGGCCAACATGACCTGGCGGTTGAGCCACAGAGGCATATTGGGATGGTTGGATAGATAGTTGGGGATGGTAGTTTTAGCCTGCTCCGCGTAGTTTTCCGGCATACCGCCCGAGCGGCCCAGGCGCAGCATTTCGTCCAGATCTCCGCTGCGCCATCCATCGGCGTCGCCGCAAGCCACGATCATCGCCGAGGCCTCTTCGACTTTCGCCTGGTTAAAGCAGGCTGTGCGGAGCTTTTTCTTTTGTTCCGGATTGCGCAGGACGATGAAGCGCCAGGGCTGCAGATTATAACCACTGGGCGCCTGCAAACCAGCTTGCAAGATTTTCTGTAAGTCTGCTTCCGGAATCGGGCTTTCATCAAAACTAGGCGATGCCCTTCTCTCGGCAATCGCCCGCGATAGCGTCTTCTCGTTCTCGTGGGACATCAGTGGATCTCGCTCATCGCCAGCTCGTTGCCATAAGGACGTTGGGCAGGAGCTTCGGCGAAGACCCACAGGCCATGGAAACCATCGCGAAGCTCAGGATGGGCTGTGAGCATAGCCTTCATCAGTTCCAGGTTCCGTGCGCGGGTGGCGACCGGGTCGGTTGTGTCCGTCGTGGTGTAGCGAAGGACCAGATCCAGGCCGCCCAGGGATCCATCGGTGTGCACGTTATTGACGGAGAAGGCCTGGTTGCCGGCCTTAACTTCCATGGGCTGGGCTCCGGGTAGCCCGTCGGGCCTGGCGGCTGCTGCTTCCTGGTTCAATTTATCCAGGTTAGCGCTGGTCATGAAATCCGCTGGTGTGGCCAGGTAGGCAGCAGTGGTGTAATAGAAGTACGCGTTCCATTTCTGGTTCTTCTGGTTATAGGCGCGCGCCTTGGTCCAATACCAGACGCTGTCATGTCCACCGACCAGGAGCGGCTTCACGAAAAAGCCGGCGAGCTGCCAATCGGTATTTTTTTGTAAGAGGAACGCCATCTGCTGGGGCTGCTTGACTCCCGTGGCGTGCACCAGAGTTAAGGCATATTTGCCTTGAGGAAGCTGTGGGATGGTGACGTCCACGTGCACCGGCGAATTCGCGGCCCCGCAGAAGAAGACTGTGTCCTCCACGGGCGTTTTCAAATCGGAAGCGTCCAGACCATACAGCGCGTCTATGGTTATGGTGGCACCGGCGAGCAGGGGAGCGGTCTGCTCGATGGTGCTTGCAATGGGATCAAACTGGGCTTTTACCTTGGGGATGGTCAGCGCCTGGACAGCGGAGGTGTTTCCGCTCTGCACGGCCGAGGCGAGGGTCTTTGCGGCCTGGACCAGGGTGGTTCGGTCGCTTTCGCTCATCTGGGCCTGGGTGGTGCACGAGACGGCAAAGATCCGCGCAGGCGCCAACAGCGTAACTATAGTAATCACAAGTGCGAAAAATCTGCGGGACCGAAGCATGGAAGTTAGACCGTTTGGTCGAAGTTTACAGAGAGATGGAGACTCGCTCTCTGATGCGACCACTGCTAGTCTAGTACACAGAGGGTGGTAGAGGATGACTCGAGCGATCAGGACCGGCGGATGGACACTCCTGCTCCTGTCGACGATGTGTGCATCGAGCCTAAACGCCCAGAGAGATCGCCTGCGGGGTGTAGGTGCAACTCCAGCTGCCACTCCAACGCCTGCGGCCCATGCGGCAGTGTCTTCCCAACCTGCGCCGCCGCAACCTGCCCCACCCCAGCCGACCGGGGTTGCACCCTCCATGCTGCAGCAGCCGGCGCAGGATGCGCAAATTGTTTTCGTCAACGGCCTGCTCTCGATCCACGCCGATAATTCCAGCCTGGCCGCGATTTTGCACCAGGTTGCCAGTAATAGCGGCATGAAAATCGAAGGCCTTGGCAGTGACGAGCGGGTGTTCGGCAACTTCGGGCCTGGAGCACCACGCGATGTGCTCGCCGATCTGCTGGTGGGAACTGCATACAATCAGGTTCTGCTCGGAGACCTGAGCAACGGCGCGCCGCGAGAACTGATACTCAGCCCCACCCGAAGCGGAGCCACAGTTCCCTCGTCTGCGCCTCAAGCAAATGCCATTGCCAACGCCAATGCCGACGACAACGAACCCGAAGCCATGGAGGCTCCTCCACCACCACCTGAGCCGCCTGCCGGATCGACACAGCAGCCTCCTGCTGGGGTGAGAACACCGCAACAATTGTTCGAGCAACTGCAGCAGATGCGCGCGGCCCAAGGGCGGGGGCAACAGCAACCCGTACAGCAAGACCCACCGTTGCAGTAGGCAACGACGGTGGAAGAGCGTACCTCAGGGGCTTTCGAGGGTGTGTGAGAACTCCCATTGTGCCGTCCCTGCGGGACTCTTCAACGATGCAGGGCGCCCCAGGACTGCGTCATGGGCTAAGGTCAGCCGTCCCTTCGGGACTGGTTTGCGTCGGGTGACGTGCGGTTCTTTCCCGATTAAAGCCCGTCGTATTCTCAATGATTTGCGGCCCGACTAAAGTGCCCTGAAACAAGACCGAGGTTTTCCTCAGACTGTGAAGGCGAGGCCTTCGCTCAAAGATGCTCACTCAGGAGGAAACGCAGGCGGAGGCATCCGCACTAACGGTCGCGCTCAAGACGGGGGAGGGAAAGGGGGAGGGAAACTTACGAGACAAAGACCAGCGAGTGCGACTCGCGGGTCAAACCTGTAGCACCTGCGCCTTGGCTTTTGCGCCGTCTGCCGGAGACAGTCGCGCATGAAAACGCAAAACATCGAACAGGGTCTTGCAACACATGTAGCCCAGCATCACACCAAGAGCGAGGGCGGCGATCGCCGCACAAAACACCATCAGCATACTTACGTCGATTCCCATATTGGCCCTTCAATTTAAAGTTTTTCGCTCACCCATCGTGCGTCGTGCGCGCACTTTTACTGCTTGTACGACCAGTTTGTTATTGTGACAGACCGCAGCGTTGCGTTGACCCTTGTTTCTATTGCCGAATAAGATACATGTAGTGTTACTCGCGCCATTCGCTCTGTAGCCCTAAGCCTTCATGCCCATTACTCATATCACCGTGCGGGGAGCGCGTCAGCACAATCTCCGCGATATCAATATTCGAATTCCCCGTAATACGCTTACCGTGGTCACCGGCCTCTCGGGATCAGGCAAGTCTTCGCTGGCGTTCGACACCATTTATGCCGAAGGCCAACGACGCTACGTGGAAACTCTTTCCGCGTACGCTCGCCAGTTCCTGGATCAGATTGAGCGCCCCGATGTCGACTCCATCGAAGGCCTCAGTCCAGCCATCTCCATCGAGCAAAAAACCACCAGCCGCAGCCCCCGATCCACTGTGGGCACGATTACCGAAATCTACGACTACCTTCGTCTTCTCTACGCATCGATCGGAGTGCCCCACTGCCCTAAGTGCGGCAAACCAATTTCGCGCCAATCCGCGGAGCAAATCGTGGAGCGTATTCTTTCGCTCGCCCCCGGAGAACGCGTCATCATCTATGCGCCGATCGTGCGCGGCCGCAAAGGTGAGTTCAAGGACCTACTCGACGAACTGGACCAGCAGGGCTTTCGCGCCCGCATCGACGGTGAGATGCGTGATCTCGCCGACTCCATTCAACTCGAACGTCACAAAAAGCACACCATTGAAGCCGTTATCGATCGCGTCGTCCTCAAACCGGGTATAGAGAAACGCCTGGAAACTTCGGTGGCCAAAGCTCTGCAGATGGCCAACGGTCTCGTTCTGACCGCTGTTGTGGGTCAGGAAGAGCAGCTTTATTCGTCCTCTATGGCTTGCCCGGACTGCGGACTCGACATCCCCAAGTTGGAGCCTCGAAGCTTTTCGTTCAATAGCACTTATGGCGCATGCCCCGAATGCCACGGCCTGGGAAGCATCTATGACTTCGACGCCGCGAAGGTAATTACCGACTGGTCGAAGCCCCTGACCGACGGCGCGCTCGGGCCTGGGGGTGGATCGCAGTACCTCAGCCGCCTGCTGCAGTTGGCAGCGAAACGGTACAAGATCGACCTGAGCAAGCCGTTCGAGGATCTCACCGAGAAGCAACAGAAGCTGTTGCTGTATGGGCCTGGCCGGGAGGAGGCTCCGCGCACAGGGTTCCACGGTGTCCTGGCTTACTTGCGTGACTCGCTCGAGGAGTCCAAGTCGGAAAGCTATCGCGATTGGCTGCTGAACTATATGTCCGCTACCACATGCCCCGCATGCGAGGGTAAACGGTTGCGGCGTGAATCACTTGCGGTGAAGGTGGGCGCGTTGTCCATCGCCGATTTCACGGCCTTGCCGCTGCGCAAGGCGCTGCACGCGGCACGGACGATTGAGTTTTCCCAGCGCGAGGGATTGATCGCTGAGCGGCTGCGGCGCGAGGTGGTGGAGCGGCTGGAATTTCTCGACTCCGTCGGGCTCAGCTATCTCTCGCTGGACCGGAATGCCGCGAGTTTGTCCGGTGGTGAAGGACAACGCATTCGCCTGGCTACGCAAATCGGTTCGCGTCTGCGAGGAGTCCTCTACGTGCTCGATGAACCTTCCATCGGTTTGCACCAACGTGACAACCAGCGGTTGATCGAAGCGCTCAAATCACTGCGTGACCTCGGTAATACGGTGCTGGTGGTGGAGCACGACGAGGACACCATTCGTCATGCCGATTACGTCGTCGATCTTGGTCCCGGGGCGGGAAAACTGGGCGGACATGTGGTTGCGGCCGGAACTCCGCAGCAAATCATGGAGACGGATATCTCGCTCACCGGGCGCTACCTCTCCGGCCAGCTGCAGACGATCAGCCGCGATGCGCCGCGGCCACTCAAGGGCGCCTGGATTACGGTCGAGGGCGCGAGCGGCCACAATCTAAAAAATCTGACGGTGCAATTTCCCCTAAACGTAATGACCGTCGTAACGGGTGTCTCCGGTTCGGGTAAGAGCACCCTGGTCAACGACACGCTCTATCGCGCCCTGGCCCGGGAGCTTTACGGTTCGCGCGAATTGCCCGAGCCTTACAAGGCCATCAAGGGTTTCGAGAATCTCGATAAGGCGGTGCGCATCGACCAGTCCCCTATCGGCCGCACTCCGCGTTCCAACCCGGCCACCTACACCGGCGTCTTCACGGCCATCCGCGATCTTTTCGCGCGGCTGCCGGAGTCACGGGAACGCGGGTACAAACCAGGCCGGTTTTCGTTTAATGTCTCCGGGGGGCGGTGCGAGGCGTGCCAGGGCGAGGGCCAGAGGCGCATCGAGATGAACTTTTTGCCCGATGTGTACGTGCTGTGCGAGGTGTGTAATGGCCGCCGTTACAATCAGGAAACGCTCGCGGTCAAATTCAATGGCTACTCGATTGCGGACCTGCTCGAACTGGCCATCGAAGATGCGCTGCCGGTACTGATCGATATTCCCCAGGTGCGGCAGAAGCTGGAGACTCTGGTGGATGTGGGATTGGGCTATATCCATCTGGGCCAGGCCGCGACCACGCTCTCCGGGGGAGAGGCCCAGCGTATGAAGCTGGCCCGAGAGCTTTCCAAGCGACAAACCGGAAAGACACTTTACCTGCTCGATGAACCCACTACCGGGCTGCATTTCGACGATGTGCGCCGGCTGCTGGAAGTGCTGCACCGCCTGACGGATCTGGGCAACACGGTGATCATCATTGAACACAATCTTGATGTGATCAGGAGCGCGGACTGGATCCTCGATCTGGGCACGGAAGGCGGTGAGGGAGGCGGCAGCCTGATTGCGAAGGGCACTCCCGCCGAGGTAGCTGCTACACTCGGCTCGTATACGGGAGAATTCCTCCGGCGCTATTTTCCTCCGCATGAGCTGAAGCCTTTTGTGGTTGCCGCCGCCGGAGCCAATGGCAATCATGTTCCGCGCAGGCGTGCGGCAAAATAGGAAATCTGCCCTTGTCGAATGATTTGGAGATCCTGTCCACACCCGAGGTACCCGATGGGCTGCCGCCGCCCACGCGGCCCGGCCGGATCCCCAACTTTGGTCACACGGTTCTGTTCTTCACCGTGGCCGTTATCGTACTGTTGCTGACCAGTTTTTCTGTTTTTGCGCTCGCCATGAGCTTGCATCCGCTGGGCAGGGAAACGCCGGAGCAGCTGCTGCGCGAGCCGCGTCTGCTAATCCCCACCATGGCAGTTGGGTACCTGATCGCCGGAACCATCGTGTGGGCCATGTTTACTTACTTGTGGCAGCGGTCGTTCGCCCAAGCCTTGCATTGGAACTTCGCCGCGGTGCGCGTGCGGTGGGGTCGCCTACTGGCCGGAGGCATTGCTTTAAGCCTGGTGGTGCAGTTGCTCTCGAATTTCCTTCCCATTCCCAAGACGCTGCCCATCGACGATTTCTTTCGTACGCCTGCTGATGTTTGGATGGTCGCGCTGTTTGGCACTTTCATGGCTCCAGTCTTTGAAGAATTGGCTTTTCGTGGCTTCCTGCTGCCGTCGATCGCCTCTACCTGGGATTGGCTGCGCCGCCAGCCGGGCGAGCCGGACGGCGGCGCGAGTGGAGATGGAGATCCGCGCTGGAGCATTTCGGCATTGGTGGCGTCCTGTACGGTTACCAGTATTGCGTTCGCTCTCGTTCATGCCGATCAGCTAGCGCACGCGTGGGCGCCTCTGTCGGTGTTGTTCGCGGTGAGTCTGGTACTTTGCGGAGTGCGGTTGTGGACGCAGTCCCTGGCCGCCAGCACGTTTATTCACGCCACGTATAACGGAACTATCTTCACCATCCTGTTTTTCGCCACCGGCGGTTTTCGCCATCTGGATAAAATCACCTAATGACGCTTGCTCATCGTGACGCCTTGCTGAAGATGCTGGCCCGCATCTCGTTCCGCCTGGGTGATTTCAAGCTCTCCTCCGGCGCGTCGAGCGATTACTACATCGATTGCCGCACGACTACGCTCACGGGTGAGGGAGGTCGCCTGACTGGACTGGCGGTGCTTGACCTGATTCGGCAGCATGAGCTGCGGCCCCGGGCGATAGGCGGCCTTACGCTCGGCGCTGATCCGGTTGTCTGCAATGTGGCCGCGGCAAGTGCGTGGCATGCCCTGGAGGCTCCGGGATCGCCGGTTCTGGATGGTTTTTTGGTGCGGAAGGTGGAAAAGGCTCACGGGACGGGGCGGCGTATTGAAGGTTTTCAGCAGAGGGAGGCTCCCGTGGTCATCGTGGATGATGTTTGTACCACCGGCGCATCTACGGTGACCGCTATCGAGGCTGCGCGCGAGGCGGGGATGCGGGTGGTGGGGGTTGTTTGTTTAGTGGAGAGAGAGGAAGCCAAAGGCCGGCCTGCGGTGGAAGCCGCGGCCCAAGGGGCTCCGTTTTACCGGTTGTTCAGTGCGAATGATGTGCGCACCGAACACGTGAGCCATTTGGCGTTGTAGCGCTTCGGAAACGCAGACCATCCCCGCACGAAACTGCTTACCTGAAGACCCTCGGATTAAGCACTGGGGCTAAAGAGATTGCGTGAGAAGTCCCATTGTGTCGTCCCTTCGGGACTCGATTTGCGTGAAATCCTACCCGGCACTCCCGTGCCGGGCTCCAGATTGTCCCGTCCCTTCGGGACTGATTGCGTCGGGTGACCTGCGGTTCTTTTCCACCCCTAGAGCCCACATTGTTGTTGAGCAATTTACGGCACGGCTGAAGCTCATAGCCTGGAAAGCTAAGACGTCGCGCCAAAAAGCTTTGAGCTCAACGCACAAGTGCCCCGCCCTTACTGGTGGGGCACTATTCGTTTACGAAACTGCTGTTAGCGAACTTCCGAAACCGCGGGAGCGCCGGGTTGAGCGGCGTTGGAAAGAACCTGCACTTCTACGCGCCGGTTCTGCGCCCGACCAGCGGCGGTCTTGTTGGTGGCCACTTCCTGGTCCTTGCCAATGCCGATCAGGTAAAACTTGTGGGCCGGGACATTGAACTTCGAGGCCAGATATTGCACCACGGTTTCGGCCCGCCGCTGGCTCAACTGGTAGTTGTAGTCGGCGTTGCCTACCGAGTCCGTACCACCGGTTACTTCGAGGATGTAGCTCCTGGTCGAACCGAGTTGGGTGCCGAGAGTGTCCAACTGCGCCTTGTCGCTCTTGGTGAGGTCGGTCTTGTCAAAGCCGAAGGTCACAGAAACAGTCCCTACCTGCTTGTAGTTGTCCAGGTTGGCAACTACGCTCGCCAATGAATCCGCACGGTTGACCGCTTCCTTCGCGCTGCCCTGCGCCTGATTGGCTGCCTGGGTGGCAGCAGTCGCGTTTTGGGTAGCCGTATTGGCGGATTGCTGCGCTTGCTGGATTCCTTGCTGGGCGCGGTCGTTGGTGCTCTGGATCGCCCGGTTATTGGCCGCAGTGGCATCGTCCAATTCATTGGTCTTGGTGATCAGGGGAGCGGTCTGCGAGCGTACGTAGTTTTTGCTGGAGCAGCCGGCTGTGAACAACAGTGATACAGCCCCCAAGAGGATAGCTGTGTGTTGCGACGTCTTACTGAATCGGTTCATAGGTAGACTGTGCCCCCGTCCTTGCTGCTTTTTTGCCCATCTGTACGTATGTAGCACGAAGATCGCCAAAATGCCTCATACCCATTACCAGTTTCCCTGCAATCACTTAGGATGCAAAGTGCGCAACTTGGTGCGACGCAAAATTGCAAGAAAAGGAAACTTTTACCTGCCGGTGGGCAAACTTCCACCCCGATCCCGTAGCGACTAAACTTTAGTTCTAGGGACTTTCATGGATCTGCACGAGAAGATACGCACTCTGCCCGCCCGGCCAGGGGTGTATCTATACCGCAATGCTGACGGCGAGGTGATCTACGTCGGCAAAGCCAAAAATCTTCGCTCCCGGGTACGCTCCTATATTCTCGACGGGGCCCAAGCCAATGCCAAGACCGGCTCGCTCATGCGCGAAGCCGTGGACGTGGACTACATCCTGGTGGAGAACGAACACGAGGCCCTGGCGCTCGAAAACAACCTCATCAAGCAGCGTAAGCCACGCTTCAACATCCTGCTGCGTGACGACAAGACCTACCCCTACGTGAAGCTGACCCTGGCAGATCGCTATCCCAAGGTGTTTGTGACCCGCCGGCTGCGCAAGGACGGCAGCGCCTACTACGGCCCGTTCTTCCCCGGGAACCTTGCCCATCGAGTGGTCGACCTGATTCATCGCAGCTTTCTCCTGCCCAGTTGCAAGGTCGATCTCTCGCGCTATCATCCGCGGCCGTGTTTGCAGTACTACATCAAACGCTGCCTTGGTCCCTGCGTCGAAAACCTGACCACACCCGAGGCATACAAGGAAGCAGTGCGCGACACACAGATGTTTCTGGAAGGCCGGCAGACAGAGCTGAGCAACTCCCTGGAACAGCGAATGGAGGTGGCCGCTGCTTCGGAGCAGTTCGAACTCGCTGCCAAGTACCGCGATCTGCTCATCACCATGAGCCAGGTACAGGAAAGACAGCGCATGGCGACCACCGATAGCGATGATGCGGACGTCTATGGTTACCATCACGAGAATGGCATGCTGGCGGTGAATCTGTTCCATATGCGGGGCGGCAAGATTGTCGACCGCCGGGAGTTTTTCTGGGAGGAGTTGCCTGAGCTCCCGCCTGAGCCCGAGTCTCCTGAGGCCACCTCCGACCTGGAATCACAATCTTTCGGAGCGGCGTTTGATGCCTCGCTCTTTTTCTCCGCCCTGTTGAAGCAGGTTTATATCGATCAGCAGTACGTGCCGCGCACGGTTTATATACCGGTCGATTTTGCGGATCGCGATTCTCTCCAGGAACTGCTGAGTGAACGTGCCCAGCACAAGGTTGAGCTGAGCGTGCCACGCCGGGGAGAGAAGCGCTCCCTGGTGGATCTCGCTGGACAAAATGCCAAGCAGAGCTTTGATCAGCGTTTCCGGGTGCTGCAGCCTTCCCGCAAGGTGATCGAGGAGTCGCTACAGGACTTGCTCACGCTGCCCGATCTCCCCAGGCGGATAGAGTGCTTTGATATTTCTCACATCCAGGGGGCGGACACGGTCGCTTCCATGGTGGTTTGGGAAGATGGCGCGATGAAGAAATCCGATTACCGTAAATTTCAGATCAAGACGGTCGAAGGAGTGGATGATTTTGCCGCCATGCGCGAGGTTGTGGGACGCCGCTACACGCGGGTGCAGGCAGAGCAGAAAGCGATGCCCAGCCTGATCCTGATCGATGGAGGATTGGGACAGTTGCATGCCGCAGCGGAAGCGCTGGAACTGCTGGGGATCACCACACAACCGCTGGCATCGATTGCCAAGCGGGAGGAGATTATCTACGTGTACGGGCAGGAGGATGAGCCGATCGTGCTTGACCGGCGATCCCCGGTATTGCACCTGGTGCAAAGGATTCGCGATGAGTCCCACCGCTTCGCTGTCTCTTACCATCGCAAGCGAAGAGAGATCCGGGATCGCGAGTCTAACCTGTTGACGATTCCAGGGGTCGGCCCGCAGACGAGGAATCGGCTGGTTGCGCACTTCGGCAGCCTGCGTGGAGTGCAGGATGCCAGCCTGCAAGCGCTGGCCTCGGTCGTTGCCCCTCACCTGGCTGCGGCCATCTATGAGTATTTCCATCCCGCGGACAAGGTTGCTTCCCCTCCGATCTAGCGACAGGCATTACAATTTGTCAGCCTGTGCACGAACAAACCCACGCCATACCGAGCTCGACCTCGGCACCGGACCTTCCCCGGGTGCTGGGAGTTTGGCATGCCACGGCCATCGTGGTGGGCACCATCATCGGCAGTGGCATTTTTCTTGTACCCCAGGAAATGATGAGTGCCGTCGGCTCCGGCCGGATGGTTTACCTGGCGTGGATTGTGGGTGGCCTGCTCACGCTCTCCGGCGCGATGACCTATGCGGAACTGGGGGCGATGATGCCGCGGGCCGGCGGGGAGTACGTCTTTCTCCGTAACGCCTATGGCGACCTGCCCGCATTCCTCTACATGTGGACATGGTTCGCGGTCGCCAAGCCGGCGTCCATTGCGAGCATCACTACCGGCCTGGCGCGTGTGATGGGGGTCTTCCCTGCGTTCGCGTGGCTCGACGGGGTGGCATTGCGAGCTCCCGCTGGTGATCACGTGGTCACAGATTTTCGCCATTTTCGCTTGCTGGCTGATCACTGGGCTCAACTACCTGGGCATAAAGAAGGCGGGCGACTTTCAGCTGTTCTTCACCTGGCTTAAGGTGGCGCTGGTGGTGGTGATCACCGGCTTCTGCTTTGCCAGTCCTCACGGTAGCGTGGGCAATTTCTTTACCGCTTTTCCTGGAGCTCAAGGCGGATTTGCCGGGTTCATGGTGGCCCTCATCGCTTCCCTGTGGGCGTATGACGGCTGGAATGATCTCACCATGGTGGCGGGTGAAGTGAGGCGCCCGGAGCGGAGCCTTCCCATTGCCTTGATTGCGGGTGTGGGGGTGGTCGGGGTGCTCTATATGGCCACTAACGCGGCTATTCAGTACATCCTGCCTGCAGCCGGCATTGCCGGTTCCCCGCGGCCGGCGGCGGTTGCTATGTCGGTCGTAGCCGGACATTGGGGGGCATCTCTGGTCTCAGTGGCTATGGCGATCAGCATTCTTGTGGGGCTCAATGGCACCACCATGTCCGGCGCCCGGGTACCGTTTGCCGCGGCGCGGGACCGGCTCTTTCCGGCATGGATGGCGCATATCCATCCGCGTTTTCAAAGTCCTTCCGCTGCCCTGGTAGCGCAGGGTTTGTTGAGCACGGTTCTGCTGCTGCTGGTGGGACGTTTTCAGCAGTTGTTTGAGCTTGCGATCTTTGCCGAGTGGTTGTTTTACCTGCTTACGACCACGACGATATTTTTTTATCGACGGCGGATTCCTGCAGCGGAGCGGCCGTTCCGTAGTTGGGGGTATCCGGTCTTGCCGGTGCTTTTCATTGTGGCTGCGGGTGTTTTGCTCTATTACTCGTTTGTCAGCAATCTGCGCAGTTCGTTGTTGGGATCGCTCATCATCCTTGGTGGTGTGCCGCTGTATCTGGTCTTCCGTAACAGGAACCTTAACGCTGACTCACCCGAAAAGTTGCCGCGCTAAGACCTTCGGCGCACGATCTCTTCGTAAAGTTGAATGTATTCCCTGGCTGGGTTGGTCCACGAGTAGTCGCGGGCCATACCGTTACGCATCAGCGTCTGCCACTGTTTCTTATCGGTAAACAAGGCAAAGGCACGGCCTAGGGCGCGCAGGAATTCGTCGGGGCGGTAATCGTTAAAGCGAAAACCTGTTCCCGTCTCTGTCTCTGCCGACCATTCCTGCACCGTGTCATCCAGGCCGCCGGTGGCGCGCACCACCGGGACGGTGCCGTACTTCATGCCGTAGATCTGATTCAATCCGCACGGCTCCGAGCGCGAGGGCATCAGGATGATGTCTGAACCGGCTTCGACTTTGTGGGCCAGGGTTTCGTCATAAGTAATCGCCACTGCGACTTTTTGGGGAAGCCGTTCCTGCCAGCTGCGCAGCAGATTCTCGTAGTATGGTTCACCCGTACCTAAAATCACCAGGAACATGTTTTCCCGCACCAGCTGTTCGAAGATCTCGGCGAGCAGGTCAAGCCCCTTCTGCGTCGCCAGGCGCGAAACCATGCCCAGCACGGGCGTGTCCTCGGCCAGGTTGGAAACGCCAAATGCGTGCAGCAGGTCCTTGCGGCAGGCCAATTTCCCTTCCAGCCGTTCGGGGGTGTAGTGGGCGGCAATCTTGCTGTCCCTCGCCGGATCCCATACCTGGTAGTCAACCCCATTCAGGATGCCGCGCAGATCCTGCGCTCGGGCGCGCAAAACGCCGTCCAGGCCGTTGCCGTACTCCGGGGTCTGAATCTCCTGTGCGTATTTGCGGCTCACGGTGCTGATGGCGTCCGAGTAGACAATACCCCCTTTCAGAAAATCGAATGTGCCGTAATACTCCGCCCGCTCGGGTGTGTACACATCCCAGGGCAGAAGCAGCTTCTCTACGGTTTCCCGCGGAAACCAACCCTGGCGATCGGAGTTATGGATAGTCAACAAGCAGGCGACGTTCTTGAGTACAGGGTCGAAGTAATAGACTGTGCGCAGCAGTATCGCCAGGACACCGGCCGGCCAGCCGTGAATATGAAAGACGTCCGGGACCCCTAACAGTTTGGCGCTGTCCAGCACGGCGCGGGAGAACAACCCGAAGCGCTCCGCGTTGTCGGCGTAGTCGCCTGATGGGGTTTCATAAAGAAACTCACGGTCGAAGAGCTCGGGACAGTCGATGAAGTAGAACTGCACTCCGTCCGAAATGCCTCCATTCACTACGGTCACAAAACGGTTGTAGTAGGAGAAAGGGATGGTGAGACTCCGGATAGCAATTTTGCGATCCTTCAAATGCTTTTGCACTTGCCGGTAGAGCGGCACGTAGACCGTCACCTGGTGACCCTGGCGCACCAGTTCCTTCGGTAAAGCGCCGACTACTTCTGCAACTCCGCCCGTCTTGGCGTAAGGAACGCACTCCGACGCGGCAAAAACGATATGCATCGCCAACCCCTATTCTTAGCAACGGTCTCCCGATTACTATGCCCCGTCCAGCTTTAGCGAGGTGGAGCTTTTTCTGTCAAAAAGCCCGCACAGAACACTTTCCCCGTTCAGAGCTATCGTGAACCGTTAGACGCGTACCGGCTTCCGTATGATGCAGAGGAGGCACGGTCGCAAATGCGTAGTCTACCCCATGCAGCGTAAACCGAAGCTGGGTCAGAATTTTCTCATCAGCCCCACGGCGCCACGCGCGATCGTCGACGCGCTGGGGGATCTGAGTCAGGCTACCGTGCTGGAGATTGGGCCGGGAAAGGGAGTCCTTACCCGTCTGCTCGCAGCGCGGGCCAAACAGGTCGTCGCGGTCGAACTCGATCGTGCCCTGGCGGCGTCGCTGCAGGGAAGTTCCGTGGAAGTGATCTGCGAGGATATTCTCGAGATTGACCTGACACAACTGGCCGCCCAACGTGGGGTTCGCCTGCAGGTGATCGGGAACCTGCCGTATTACATCTCTTCCCCCATCATGATGCACCTGTTCGCGCATAGCGAGGTCATCGACCGCGCCGTGCTCATGGCCCAGCGTGAGGTCGCGGAACGCATCGTGGCTCCTCCTGGCTCTCGCGATTACGGTTTGCTCTCGGCTACTACGCAGATGTACGCAGCGGTCGAACAGCTTTTCACTCTGCCTCCCGAAGCGTTTGCGCCGCCGCCCGAGGTGTATTCCACGGTCATTCGACTGACCATGCGTCCCCGGTTCGAGGAGTTGAGGGTGGACGCGGCGGGTTTCCGTCGCTTTTTGCGTCAGATCTTCGCTCTGAAACGTAAGACGCTGGCCAACAATCTGCGTGCATCCGGATATGACCCTGCTGTGGTAGAGGCAGCCTTTCGACGTTGCGGTGTGGATGCTCTGGTTCGGTCCGAAGCCGTTTCTTTGGAGGCAATGGCTTGCTTTTTTCGCGCCCTGACAGCGTAGTCTCTCTCCGCTACTCCAGGTTGGCTTTGTATCGGGGACTTTAGTCCGGCCATGACGGATGGAAAGAGAATTGGGCTTCGGAGGGTGAGAACTTACATACCCTCTAAAGTCCAGATGATTTCAGGGCTGTACGGCCCGACTGAGGTCGTGCCCTGATACAAAGCCACTCTGGGGTCCAGCCGGGGCTGGACATGCCCTCAGCGCCGCGGCCCGGGAGCCGACTGGTGCTGGGCTTGCGGCGGCGCCGAGTAGTGTTGCTGTTGCGGAGGCGCCGAGTAATGAGGCGGAGGCGGGGCCGAATAGTGGGTGGTAGGCATCGGTCGGGCCTCGTAGATCGAGCGCTGGTTATACGACTGCGCTGGAGGATAAGCCACGTTCGGCCGGGGGTTCATCCCCTGCGGCGGTCGTTGGATGGCGCCCTGGGGCGGGCTCAACGGCGGGCCCACAGGCGGCCTCATATTCTGGGTCCCCACTGAGCGTGATGAATTGTAGCCCGACGTGTACGTGCTACCCGGACCCGGCCGCTGACCAGAGCCAGGGAAAGTGCCGCTCAAGACTGCGCGCGTTCCCGGCGCCGTGCCCCGGGCTGCGGTGAAAGCCTGTGGGCGAACGTCCACTCGGCCAACCGGAGTGATCGTGCGCCCATTGAAGTTAAGAGCTTGCTGGTGATCCGCTCTCGGCACGGTTCCGTGATTGAACGCCCATGGTCCCTTGGCAACCGGTCCCCGATCCACTACTACCAGCCGTCCCGGGAGAGGCCGCGCACCGCCTGGAGGATAGAGCGGCATCGACCAGCCTGGCGGATGGATGCGTACCACGGTCACCGGAGCCCAGGTGCGCCCGGGGTTACGACCCGGGGACCATCCCCAACCGAACGAGTAGTAGTTCCAGGAACCGCAGTGATAAGGCAGCCAACCCCAGGGATAACTTGAAATCCAGGTGTACCCCAAGGTTGGGTAGTAGGCCCAATAACCTGAACCATAAGGATCCCAACCCGGTCCAATGCCAGCGGGAACCCACACGTTGCCCTCACCCTCAACCGGGTACCAGTTACCATCGGCATCGAGATCATTCCAGTTTTCGCTTTGCGGATTCGCCGCGTCGTCGCGCACCGGCGTCTGCTGAGATGCCTCCTGGGCGATCGCCTGGTCCCGATCCTGGTTCCAGTTGTCCCACGAATCGCCATTGATTCCCTGGGCCACGGTATAGGGCGCGCCACTATTATCGGCACCGGCACGGATGCTCTGATTCTCCGGTACGTTTACGCCGGGAATGCCCTCGCCCTGCACGTTGATCGCACCGCTGAGCACCGCAACATCCCACCCGGCATCCAGGCCCACGCGCACAATCGAATTCGTCGCCGGCTGCATATTTAGATTGGCGAATTGCACGCTAAAGGCAGGATGCCCCTGACCCACGTTGAACTCGTAATAGCCCAAACCGCCCAACTGCTGGAGTTGTACCTGATCCGCGGAAAGGTGATCGAATTGGAGACCGCTGTTGGGGGTTAAACGAGCGACACTGCCGTCGCCGAACTCAACTTCTGCCTGGCCGTCGCCGCCGGTCTGCAAGCGGGAGCCATCCACGACCGGCATGTTCATCACCGCCTGCTGAAAGTCGTTTCCCTGCCCGGCAAGCAGCTGCACGGAGCCCTGCACAAAGCTCACCCGGGCAACATTCAAAGCGGCGTCCTGTGCGGAAGCCTGGCGGTTGGCCAAGGCCATCCAAAGCAGGCAAAGCAGAGACATTAAGGCGATGTTCATTGTTCTCAGGTGCTTCCTCATGGAGCACCTCCATTTCCTGGCGGAACCCTGCCCTAATGAGTTAAACAACATTTCAGGCAATAAGTCTCGCTAGCCGTTAGACGCGCATTGGCTCCTAATCACTTTTGGCCGCCTGCAGCAGAGCCTGCGCGCGCCGCTGCACCCGCTGCAACACCGCGTCATCCCCAGCGAGGGTCTGGAGAATGGGGGCGATATTTTCCAGTTCCATGGCCCGGCCATCATGCACCATCTGGTCCAAAATCTGGATTTCCGGATCCAGGCTGAGGCGCCCGTGCTCATACTGACGCTGCAGCTTGTCACCCTCATCCAGGGTTGCAGCAATTGCCTCAAACTGATCCGTCAGCTTATCAATCTGAGCGTTTTTGCTCCAGTTGTACATACAACTTCCCTTGCCTTCGGGGCCCTCGTACTCCAAAGTCTTGTTTCCCTGGAAGGCAATATTCTTTCCCCCGTCGTCGCAGGAGATGGCGAAGAGTTTGTTCTTTCGCGCGGTGGTAAACATGACTTCGCGGAGCGCTTTGGAGATGTGGATGGGGCGATCCTGGGGCTCTGAGGACATGGTTTGGCCGTCAGTGGGGCCGCCCCCTTCAGAGCTGAAATGCCCGCTGCCGTCTTCTCCAACAGTCACGACATACTTTGGCGGTTGCAGCTTGGGGTTCTCGTAGGTAAAGCGGATCTGTGCCTGGGTTGCGCTTTGCGCGGCGACGAGCGGCCCACCGGGCACAAAGAAAAGGGGCAAGATTGCCCATGCCATGTTTCGCAGCGGAATCAACTCCACCTCAAGCGCGGGATTCCGCCTGCAACAAAAGCGTCTGTGCGGTATGCGCGTGGCAAATCGCGATGGCCAGGGCGTCTGCGGCATCCGCAGGTTCCGGCGCGGAGTCGAGGCGCAGCAGCCGGGCAACCATGAACTGTACTTGCTCTTTTTTCGCCAGCCCGTAACCGACGACTGCCGACTTGATGGTGAGCGGAGCATATTCCGCCACCGGCAGACCCTGCATTGCGGCGGCCAGCAGAGCGACTCCCCGCACATGGCCCAATTTCAGCGCGGACTTTGCATTCACGGAGTAGAACACCTCTTCCACCGCTACGACATCGGGGCGGTGCGATTCCAACAAGGTTGAGAGCTCGACATAAATGTAGGCAAGGCGCACCGGCAATGGCTGATCCTTCAGCAACTTGAGACCGCCGGCGGCGACTGCCACCAAGCGTGTTTCATGCCTGCCGGGCTGCACGTCGACGACTCCATAGCCGGTACAGTTGCTGCCGCAATCGATGCCGAACACGCGCATAAAACCGAGTCTATCCCACAGCAGGCAGCGCTTGTAATAGTCATGTGGGTGCTACTTGGAAAGGCCCTCAAGCGGGGAGCTGGCGGTGGCGTAGAGCTTCCTGGGCATGCGGCCGGAGAGAAACGACTGCCGGCCGGCAAGCACTGCGTGCTGCATGGCCTCGGCCATGAGCACGGGCTTGGATGCATGGGCGATGGCGGAGTTGATCAATACCGCATCGGCTCCCATGTCCATGGCCAGGCAGACATCGGAAGCCATGCCGACTCCGGCGTCGACGATCAGCGGAACTTCGGTAATCATCTCGCGGAGGATGCGCAAAGTAGCCAGGTTCTGCAATCCCATGCCACTGCCGATGGGCGCGCCCAGGGGCATGACAGCGGCGGCTCCGGCTTCGATCAGCCGGCGGGCGAACACGATGTCGTCTGAGGTGTAGGGGAGAACAGTAAAGCCTTCTTTGACCAGGACGCGGGTTGCTTCGAGGGTTGCCTGGACATCTGGATAGAGGGTTGCCTGGTCTCCAATGACTTCGATTTTTACCCAGTCCGAGATGCCGACCTCGCGAGCCAACCTGGCGGCGCGGATGGCCTCGTCCGCGGTGTAGCATCCGGCCGTATTGGGGAGCAGGAAATAGCGTTCGGGATCGATGTAGTCGAGCAACGACTCGCGGCTGCGATCGAGGTTGATGCGCCGTACGGCGACGGTCACCATCTCTGCCCCGGAAGCTTCAATGGCAGCCTGGGTCTCTGGTCCGTCCTTGTATTTGCCCGTGCCCACGATCAGCCGGGATTGAAACGCTTTACCCGCAATCACCAGTGGTTCCATAGGTTGATTGTAAGCTTCCCCGGGCCCGTTCAAAATTTCTCTCCACCCCCGAACCCTGGATCGTTGGCAAGTCAAGTCAGCAACGTGAAAGGCCCGCGCCAAAGTGGCCGCGGGCCTTGATCACCGGTGAAGCTGTTGAGTTTGGCTGAGGCGTCCGCTCTTCTTACGAAGTGGGCCTCGGCGGACGAATTACTTTACCGCCAGGTCTAGAGCGAACGCTCTAAGCCTCAGTCACCTCACGTATAGATCTACAACTACCATCAGAAGTCTTCATTCGCTGGATCATCCTCCTTTCCCGTGTAGCCATAAATTAAAACCACGCCGGGGTGAAGGTCAAGCCGGAATGTTTAGTGTGATCGCAAACGCCTCACCAGGAATGCCAATAGCCGTGGCGCTCGGTGAGTTCAAGTTCCACCCCGAAGAGCTCTTGCAGTTTCTCCGCCTGTAGCAGTTCCGTTTTGGGTCCATCAGCAAAGATACGGCCGGCCCGCATCATGACGACGCGATCGATCTCGGGCAGAATATCCGCCAGGTGGTGGGTCACCATCAATATGCCGGTTCCGCGACGAGTTTTCGACCCGACGGCCACAGCGCGCAGGATCTCTCGCAGTTCACGCTGCGCCGCCAGGTCTAGGGCGTTGCTGGGTTCGTCCAGCAGCAACATCTCCGGCCGATGGACCAGGGCACGCGCGATCATTACCCGGCGCTTCTCTCCAGCCGACATCTCGCCGACAAAGCGGTCGCGCAGGTAGGCCGCCCCGAGCAGGCCCAGCGTATCCATGGCGCTGGCGCGCATGGGCTCGGTCACTTGAAGGTTTGGCCATAGTGTAGAGCTGGAAAAGAAACCGCTCACCACAGCATCGAGCCCTCGGGTCACCGAGGTGCGTTCGCCGGGTAATTCGGTGGCGACCACCCCGAGATGTTGACGCAGGTCCTGCACATCCCATCGGTCCCGGCCGTACACCTTCATTTCCATCCCGCTGCGAACGATGGGATAACACTCGCAAGTCATGGCCTTAATCAGGGTGGATTTTCCGCACCCGTTGGGTCCCAGGATGGCGATGTGCTCGCCCGTGGCGATGGTGAGGTTTACATCCTGTAGCACCACCTTCTGGCCGCGCGCAATATCCACGTTGCGCATACTGAGGAACTGTGGCGGCGCGTGAAATTCTCTGCTGTGTTTCGTCGTCGTCATCATGATTGGCTTTCTCTTGATAGAGTAAAGGCCACATGGTTGCAACGTCCCCCGCTCCCCTGATTGGTGATGATCAAGTACCTCGCGGCTTCTCCTTCGCGGCCGTGCGCGCCGGCTTGAAAGCCAGCGGGAATCCCGATCTGGCTTGCGCGGTGGCCGAACAGCCGGCGGTGGCGGCTGCCATGTTCACCAGCAACAAAGTGATCGCCGCGCCGCTGATCGTCGGGCAACGTCATCTCGAACGCAGTCAGCATCGTATCCGCGCGGTGCTGGTTAACGCCGGCAATGCCAACTGCGCCACCGGCGAAGCCGGCATCCAGGCTGCCCAGCAGTGCTGCGCAGGAGCAGGCGAGCTTTTCGGCTGCGACCCACATGAAGTGTTCCCCTCGTCGACGGGCATCATCGGCGTGCCCCTTCCAGTTGGCAAGCTGACGGCAGCTCTGCCGGTATTGGGTGCTGGTCTGGGCTCTTCCGCGGCTCACCTGGGGCAGATGGCCGGCGCCATCATGACCACCGACACGCGGCCGAAGATGGCAGCGGCGGACTTCGAGGTAGAGGGGGTGACGGTTCGGGTGGCCGGGATTGCCAAGGGCGCGGGCATGATCCATCCGCAGCTACAAGCGAAGACTGCGTTGCATGCCACTATGCTGGTTTATTTGTTCACAGACGCGGAGCTCGAAGCCGGGGTTGCGGCCGACCTGTTGCATCATGCCGTTGAAGGCACGTTCAATCGCATCTCCATCGATGGCGATACATCGACCAACGACACGGTTCTCCTGCTGGCCAGCGGTTCCAGCGGCATCGCCATCCGCGGTCACAACCATGACACAGCGCGCACGGTCGCAGATCAGCGTACAACGGCGTTCAGCTCTGCGCTCGAAAGTGTCTGCTTATCGCTGGCTAAACAGATCGTGGAGGACGGAGAAGGCATTCAGCACGTGGTTGAATTGAACATCGCCGGGGCGCTCACCGATGCGGATGCTGTGCGCATCGCCCGTTCCATTGCCCACTCGCCGCTGGTCAAGACGGCATGGGCGGGATGCGATCCTAATTGGGGCCGCATTCTGGCGGCTATCGGCTATGCCGGTGTGGCCATCGATCCTGCGCGCATCAACATTTCCTTCGGCGAGCATGCGATTTGCGAAGCGGGCTGTCTCTCACTACGCTTTGACGAATCCGCGACCCATGAATACCTGAAACAACGTAATCTGACGATTGATATCGATCTCGGTGTCGGATCTGGGACTTGCCGATTTTGGACAACGGATCTTACCACGGAATACATCCGCATCAACTCGGATTACTCGACATGATTTCTCTTTGGGAATCGCAGCATCGAAAGCAGTGCAGACTGCTAAAACCCTCATCAATTCAGGAATTGCGCGGCATCCGAGACGGGAAATACACAGGCTTTTTCACACTTCTGTGAAAAACTTCGGGCCGCTTTCCACAACCGATTGACCGTAAGGAGAACTCCATAGGCATGGCTGGTAGCTCAACCGGCGGCTCGCTGATCGACGACGCTAAACTCAAGCAGCTTTACGCCACCATGCTGCGATGCCGGCTGCTCACGGAACGGGCACGAGCAGTGCGCCGGTCGGAACCGCTGCTGAATGCTTCCCTGGGCCAGGAGGCGATCGCGACTGGTTGTGCCATCGATCTGCGACCTGAGGACACCGTCGCTGTTGCATCCCACCAGTCGATCGCGAGCTTGGTAAAAGGAGTAGCGCTGAGTGACGTGGTGGCCCAGATGTATGCCCGCCGGAGCAGCACCGGCGGATTAATTCACAACATCATCAGCCCAGCGTCTTCGGATTTGGGCACGTTATTCGAGGCAGCCGGCAAGGTGGCCTTGGCCAACAAGCGGGACGACAAGGGCAACGTAGTGGTGGTCTTCACCGGTGTGGCATCAACCGCTTTGGAAGACTGGCATCAAGCGCTCAGAATGGCCGCCAGGCGCAGCTTGCCGATCATCTTCGTGGTCGAAAACAATCCGTGGGTTGAGACGGCTGCCAGAGCCAGAAACGGATTGAGGAAACTCCCCCTGAAAACTCAGATGGACGGCGTAACCAGCATCACCGTAGACGGCAACGATGTCGTGGCAGTGTACCGGGTAGCCTATGAAAGCCTCGAGCGAGTGCGCAGGGGCGGCGGGGCGGTGCTGATCGAAGCTAAGCCCTGCCGCCAGCATGGTCAAGTACTATCGAACACCGAGCGCGACCCTCTGACTCACATGGAACAATACCTCAAGGCGAAGAAGCTCTTCACCACGCGCTGGAAAAAAGGGCTGGTACAACAGTTCTCTCGAGAACTGGACGGGGTGATAAGAAAAGTAGAGAGCTGACCTACCCGTTATCTTCGCGCTTCACAGCCGGCTGCAAATGATTGACCGCCCGTCTGGGTTTCGTTAGCTTGAAAACAGATGAATGATTCGGTGCTCCGCTGGTCAGGTCCGGCAACAACCGCTTCAGTATTTGAGGTGTAAGTGGAATTCCCCGCTGTTTTGTGTTTGCTGGTCTTATGGACCACCGGAATCTCAGCCGCCTCGACCATCTCTGCTACAGATCAGACCCCGACGACGCAAGCGCCGGCTGCGGCCCCTGCGCCGGATCAGCTTCCCGCTCCGCGCGATACCATTCACTTTGCACCCTACGAGCCGCTTAAATCGATCGAGGGCATGAGTTCCACGTATATCCCGCTGGACAGCTGGATCTACCCTGCCGTGACGCGGCTGTATGGAATGGGGTTCGTCGACACGGTGTTTCTTGGTTTGCGCCCATGGACGCGTCTCAGCGTGGCCCATATGCTGGACGCCAGCGCGGACCGGATCACCGGCAGTACGAACGACGAAGCCATTGACATTTACACTGCACTCGAAAGGGATCTGCAGCCGGATATGCGGATTCCGCTGGACCAGAAGTTTGGCCGCATCGGTTTGGACTCAGTGTATGAGCGGATCATGGGTATAGGGGGCACGCCCCTGCGCGACAGCTTCCATCTTGGCCAGACCGACATCAATGATTTTGGGCGTCCCTACGCCAGCGGTTTCAACAACTACAGCGGGTTCAGCGCGCGCGCTCACTACGGCATGTTTTCTGCGTACTTTCGCGGAGAATTCCAACACGCCCCTTCCTGGGAGGGATACTCGCTTCCTCTTGCCGAGACCCTGTCTACCATCGACGATTTCGATACTTTCAGCTCTCTTCCCTTGCCCGGGAATACCACGATCCCGCTAGGCCCAGTTTCCGCGGTTAACAACCTCACAGTCCTTGAAGGTTACGTTTCAGCCCACGTGATTGGTCACGAAATCTCGTTCGGGAAAATGGACAACTGGTATGGACCGGGGGTAGGCGGTGGCATGGCCTGGAGCAACAATGCGGAAAACGTTTGGAGTTTTCGCATCAACCGGGTTGAGCCGCTCTATATTCCCTACATCTCCCGTATCGCGGGGCTCATTCGTTACGACTTTTTCGTGGGACCGCTCAAGGGCCACAACGTTCCGATCAGCCCCTGGACCCATGCGGAAAAGATTTCTTTCAAGCCAACGCCGAACTTTGAATTCGGATTTGAGCGCACCGTCATCTGGGGCGGCGTCGACCACGCGCCCATCACGCTGGGTACTTTCTGGCACAGCTTCTACAGCATCAGCGATACCAACGGATCGGAGAAATTCAGCCGCAATGATCCCGGGGCTCGTTTCAGCTCCGTCGACTTCTCGTACCGGCTGCCCTACCTGCGAAAGTGGCTGACTTTCTATAACGACTCTGAAGTACACGATGACGTCTTCCCCATCACGGCACCGCGGCATGCCGCCATCCGCCCCGGCCTTTACCTCTCTCATTTTCCCGGTGCACCCAAGCTCGATCTGCGGGCCGAAGCCGTATCGACGGATCCCCCCACCGGGAAAAGCACCGGCGGCCAGGACATGTACATTGAGGTGGTCCAAAGGAATGGATACACCAATAATGGCCTGCTGATGGCCGATTGGATCGGACGGGAAGGCAAGGGAGGACAGGCCTGGCTCACGTACCATCTCTCTCCACGGGAATGGCTACAGGTTTCCTTCCGGACTGGCAAGGCAGCGAAAGATTTCATCCCCGGTGGCACTACGCAGACTGACTTCAGCTTCGATGTGGTCAAGCGGCTCACGCCCGACGTGGAGTTGAAGGCGAATTTGCAATACGAACGGTGGCTTATTCCACTCTATAAACCGGGACGGCAATCCAACACCAGCACAACCTTCCAGCTGACCTGGTATCCGCGTCTCGATCGGCGCTTCTAGCTGTTTGCGAGGATGGAGGAGGCTAGAAAGAGAGCCGCGGTTCTCTTTCAGTTATTGCGCAGAGCCACCATCGGGTTGATCCGCGATGCCCGGCGAGCTGGTATATATCCGGCCACTAGCGCCACCAACAACAGCAACAGGATCATGCTCAAAAAGGTGGCCTGATCGGTGGCCCGCGTTCCGAACAGAAGGGACGCAATCAAACTGGAAATCGCAAATGACGCCACGGTCCCGGTTGCGATTCCGATGAGTGCCAGCAACAGTGTCTTTCCGATGACTGCCATCTGCACCCGCCCCTGGGTTGCCCCCAACGCCATGCGTATACCGATCTCCTGTGTTCGTTGGGTTACCGAGTACGAGATCACGCCATAGATTCCGAGCGAAGCCAGGATCAAACCGAGCCCGGCAAAGATGCTCACCAACAAAACGAAAAAGCGGCGCGGCGAAACTGCATGATCCACCAACAGCTGGATCGGCCGGAATTCCGTCGCCGGCTGTTCTGGATTGATTTGCCGGATGGTACTCATCACGCTGGAAGCAAGGTTTTCCGGAGGCAACTTGGAGCGTACGACTAACTGCGCCCCCTCCGGCGTAAATTGCGGCGAGACACCGGACAGGTACATCTGCCAACCCGGTTTGCCTTCGACGCTGCTCTCATGGACATCGGCCACCACCCCGATGACACGCGCATCCATGCCGCTCACGCTAGCAATCTGGCCAATCGGGTCTTGCCCACGCCAGAGCTTGCGCGCGATGGTTTCGTTGATGATGACGACTCCTATTTTCTTGTCGTTGTCATCCCAATGAATGTCGCGGCCCTTCAACAGGCGCATACCAATGGCGTTTAGATAGCCCGGGGAAACGATGTAGACAAAAGGAGGTTCCAATTCCCCTTTGCGATAGCTCTTGCCCTTGGCCGAGATGCCCCAGCTTCGGTTTCGGCTCATGGGCAAGTTGTCAGAGATGCCGGCGGTCTCCACGCCCGGAATGGATTCCACCCGGCGCAGAGCCTCCTGCCAAAAAACGCTTCTCTTGGCAGGATTGCCACCATCGTTGTAATCCAGGCTGATCGACGCGGCGCTGCCAGGCTTAAAGCCCAGATCGACGTCGAGGATGCGGAGAAAACTCCGCAACAATAGTCCGGCCCCCACCAGCAGCACGCAAGCCAAAGCAATCTCTGAAACGATCAAGGCCGAGCGCAACCCGTCATGCTTTTTACCGTCGCTCGTACCATGGCCCGAGTCTTTGAGCGACTCCTGCAAGTTACCGCTGGAAATCTTCAGCGCCGGAACAAGACCGAAGAGAACCGCCGCGCTCATAGCCACGAACAGGGTCCAGACCAGCGCCGCCCCATCGATGCCCACACTGCTCAACAACGGCAAAGCGATCGAGCCCTGGTGGGAAAGATAGAGGGTGATGCTGAACGCGATGGCCAGCCCAAGAGCTGCGCCGGTAAAGGAGAGCATCAGACTCTCCGTCAGCAACTGCCGCACCAATCTGCCGCGGCTAGCCCCCAACGCCGTGCGCATGGCAAATTCCTTGCTGCGTGCGGCCGCTCGCGCTAAGAGCAGATTCGAGAGGTTCACGCACACGATGAGGAGAATCAAGCCCACGGCGCACCACAGTACGATGAGCGACCGGCGCAATTTCCCGCTCACATAATCCTTCAACCCGAGCAGGTTGCCGGTGTAGCCGCCTCCGTACTCGGGATGCTTCACGCTGAAATGAAGAGTAGGAAAGAGGAGGTCCGCCTCGGCCTGTGCCTGTGCCAGGGTGACTCCCGGTTTGAGGCGGCCCACCAGGGCCATGGTATTTCCTTCATCCCGGATATCGTCGTAAATGACAGGTCCGTACATATCGACCTTGTAGCCGGGCGAGAAAATCGAGCCGAAGTCGAAGCCATCCGGCATTACGCCAATCACAGTGACGGGCGTCCCATTCACGTCGATCGCCTGGCCTACAATGCCGCGATCGCCGGCATATTGCCGCTTCCAGAACGCGTGACTGAGCAGCACCACAGGACGACTGTTGTGTAGACACTCCTCGGCGGTGAAGAGCCGTCCGAGCGACGGCTCGATTCCCAAGGTTTGGAAGAAATTTCCTCCCACCATCAACCCAGTGACCGGGATGGGCTGACCGGTGCCCATCAGCTTGAGATTCTCCGGCCCGGAGAAGGCAAAATAGCCTGACACGGATTGAAAGGTAGTGTTTCGCCGCTGAAACTCCTCCGTAGCATCGGCGGAGTAGGTCATGCTGGATTCGCCCCCGGCGGGGTTTTTCGAAAGTATGCGGACGAGTTGCTGCGGATTGCGCAACGGGAGCGGCCGCAGCAGGAGCGTATTGACTACGCTGAACACCGCTATGTTGGCGCCAATCCCCAGCCCGAGGATGAGCACAGCGATTAGGGTGAATCCACTGTCACGGCCCAGGGTGCGGAAGGTGAATCGAAGGTCCTGCAGCAGCACATCCATCCACGGCAAGCCCCGTGCTTCGCGTTGCTGTTCCTTAGCCTGCGCCACTCCGCCAAAACGAACCAGCGCCCGACGCGTGGCCTCTTCCTCAGGCATACCGTGCCGCATATTTTCTTCCACCGCGAGTTCGAGATGCGCCGCAATCTCAGCATCCAATTGTGAGTCCCGGTTCTGCTTTTGAAAAAAGGACAGTACCCGCTGCAGGCTTTCGCGTAGAGTTCCCATTACAACTCTCCCGCGCCCGGCACAGCCAACAAACGTCCCATGACCCGAGTCAAGCGCTGCCAGTATGCCGCATCTTCCGCCAACTGCTTGCGGCCGCTTCTGGTGATCGAATAGAACTTCGCCTTGCGGTTGTTGTCCGATATGCCCCACTCCGCAGCGATCCATCCCCGTTGCTGCAACCGGACCAGCGAGGCGTAGATCGTGCCCTGGTTGAGCAGTATTTCATCGCCGCTTACCTGCTCGATGCGCCGCGCAATGCCGTAGCCATGCATCGCACCCATGGTCAACAAAGTTTGCAGCACCATGACGTCAAGCGTGCCTTGCAGTAGATCGAGCTTGGATTCTGTCATCAACCGCTCCTGTGTGAATGCCACATAAGCATGTCACATCTTATGTGGGCATGTCACAGGAAATGTGCGAAGCGGTCCTGTAATCATCTGGAGCTACAATTGATGATCGGGAGCACGATCAAACCCAGGCCCACCTGTTGCGACAATCGTTCATTGGAACTGTCCCGATCGCCCTATGAGGAGCCTATTACGGAAGGCCGGATGGTTACTCACCGCGATTCTCGCCTTGCTGGGCGGAGCGCGCGGATCAGGCGCCTGGGCCGCGGCTCCGGAACTGACGAACTTTCATCACACGATGTGGACCTCAGAAGATGGCCTCGGAGCTGTCTTCGATATCCAGCAGGCGGCCGATGGATATCTCTGGCTCACTACGTCGACCGGCGTCTTCCGCTTTGATGGAGTGCGCTTTCAGTCCGTAGCAGAAGCCACCAACGGGGCTGTGCCCAACAGCGAAATCCATGCTGTCTTTCTTTCTGCCTCCGGAGGTGTCTGGCTCAAGACGCGGGCTGCCGGCCTGCTTTTCTGGAAAAGCGGAGGACTGACCACGTTCGCGGACCGGCGTTGCACTCCGGCTCTGCAGATGGAGGGTATCGCCGAGGACCACGACGGTTCGCTATGGATTCAGGCATCGGGCGGCCTATTCCGCATGCGCGGTCCTGTGTGTGAACAGATTGGCCCGGAACACGGTTATCCCGGTGGCTTTCCCGCGGCTATCCTGGTGGATCGCGAAGGATACGTCTGGGTAAGAACGCTGGGTGGAGCAGTTCTCTTTCTCGCCCCAGGTCAGTCCAAATTTCAACGGATTGAATACGACGCCGGTCCCACCTCTGCCGCCTTCGTTTTGGCTACGGCCACGCATAACACATTTCTCCACGAGGGTCCGGATGGCTCCATCTGGCTTTCAGACGATCATGGTCTGCGCCGGGTGACCAACAGAGGAGCTGCGCGTCTCCTGCCCGCGCCTCCCTCTCAAGGGAAGAAGGAAGATATTCAGTTCGGAGACTTTACCTTTGCCGCCGACGGTTCTATGTGGGCGGTCAGCGACAAGGGCTTGCGGCGGTTCGATCATGTCGACCAGTGGCGCACGACGCAAGCGACGGAAAGCTCTCCCGGTGAGAGCTTCACCAGCCGCCAGGGACTCAGCTCCGACGCATTATGGAAGGTGTTCATCGATCGCGAGGGCACGATATGGGTCGGGACCAATTCCGGCCTCGATCGGCTTCGACACACCGCCCTCTCCACCGTGCAGCTTCCCCCGGCCCAGGAGCACGACTTCAGCATCCTCGCTGGAGATCAAGGTTCGATTTGGACCGGAAACATGAGCCTGGCCCTGACCCATGTGGCGGCTGATGGCCGGATCACCAGCTTTCCCAGGACGCTCGGGACGATTTGTATTCGACGCGATCGCGATGGAACCATCTGGTCAGCCGGCGGCGTGAACGCCCGCCTGTATCGTTCTTCAGGCTCAGGGTGGTCGCCCGTGCAGTATCCGGAGAAGGAGCTGGGCCCGGTGATTTCCCTGGCGATCGATCGAAACCACGATCTATGGATCTCTACAGCCACAGGCGGTGCCTACCATTTTGCAAAAGGCGCATGGAACCGGGAGAACGAGATATTGGGTAAAAAACCGGGCATCCTGGGGGCAATGACAGGGGACGAGGCGGGAAACGTCTGGTTTGGCTTCTCCAACAACCTGGTCGAATGGGATGGAAATGGCTATCAGAGATTCTCATTCCCCAACGGAACGCGCGGTGTTTCGGAAACGACCATGTCGGTACGGGGTGCCCGGGTCTGGCTCGGTGGCTCGGGCGGCGTGGAGCTGTTTACCCGGGGACACTTTTACGTCATGCGTTGGAAAAACCAGAATCTGCCGGGAAGAGTTTCTGGGGTGTTGGAGACGCGGACGGGCGACCTGTGGATGAACGGATCTTCCGGCATCACCCATGTCTCCGGGGGTGAATTGGCGCATTGGCTGCGCGATCCGGGCTACGCTGTTTCCGCCGAGCATCTTGATGCGCTGGACGGACTTCCGGGACTTTCGGCAGAGAGAATCCCCGAGCCATCGCTGGCTGAGGCACCCGACGGGCGGCTCTATTTCGCGACCACCCGGGGCATTGCCTGGCTGGATCCGGCGACAGTACACAGGAATCGCAACCGCCTGCCGCCTCCGGTTATCATCTCTTCGGTCATCTCTAATGGAAAGACCTATCCGGGTTCGCGCGACATCACCCTTCCCGCGCACGCAGACAGACTTGAGATTAACTACACCGCCCTGAGCCTTGCGATTCCCGAACGAGTGATGTTTCGCTACAAACTCGAGGGTGTCGATGCAGATTGGCAGGAGGCCGGCACCCGGCGGCAGGCGTTCTACACTCATCTGCCACCAGGAAACTATCGCTTTCGCGTGATCGCCTGCAACAACGACGGCGTTTGGAACGAGACTGGGGCGAATCTGGGTGTGGTCATGACGCCCGCTTTCTACCAGACGTGGTGGTTCACGGCGCTGGTGGGGTTCGGGACGGCCGCACTCTTGTGGTGGATGGTCCGGCTCCGCATCGCCAACATCGCGCGTCAACTTCAGGGCCGGCTTGCCGAACGCATGGCGGAACGGGAGCGTATCGCCCGCGAGCTGCACGATACGCTGCTGCAGAGTTTATTTGGTCTGACGCTCCGCTTTCACACCGCGGCCAACAAGCTACCCGTTGGCGACCCTGCGCGGGAAGCCCTCGACGACGCGTTGCAGCAATCGGACAGAGTGATGCAGGAGGGACGGGAGCGGGTCATGAATCTCCGCATCCGGCACACAGAGAGTGCCAGCCTGGCAGACGCGCTGGCAGAAATCGGTAATCAGCTGCGGGCGATTCACCCGGCAAATTTCCAGATTACGGTGAAGGGCCAGCCGCAACCGCTGGAGGCCATTGTGCAGGAGGAGATTTTGCTTATCGGACGGGAAGCGCTGACCAACGCCTTCAGCCATTCGGGTGCGCAAAATATCGTAGCGGAGTTGTCCTACCAAACCGCGGCTTTGCATGTGTGCGTAAGGGATGACGGCCGGGGTATCGATGAGGGCATACTGCAGGCAGGTTATCGCAGCGGTCACTGGGGCCTGCCAGGTATGCGGGAGCGCGCCAGCAAGATGCGCGGCGAGCTACGCGTGGGACGAACCAGGGACGGCGGAACCCAGATCGATCTGCAGGTACCGGCGGGTATTGTTTACCGCGCGGATGAACCGAAGGGGCCTCGGCACTGGAATCCATTTCGAAAAAAAGGCCAACAGAACAGTGACTTCGCTGCGGATTAGAGGAAGAGAGCCCGCATGCTGGGTGCATTTGCAAGGCGAGAATCAGAATGAGCGACCCAGGGCGAACCGGTCGCGAATTTCATACCGAGAGCCTCCAGGTCCAGGGACGCTCTCGTAGAGAAGGAATTCGTCCGCGACGAAACCACTAAATCCAGGCTCGCGATGGATTTTGCTCTTGAGTTCGCGGAGTCCCCGGCCTCCTTTTGCTTTGCTGCGCGCCAGAGTGATGTGCGGATGGTAAGGGCGAGTCTCGGGGATGAATCCGCAAAGTCTGGTCGCTGCGGTGACGCGTTGCTGCAGCGCCTCAAGTTCGGAGGTGAGGTTGACGCCGGCAAAGAAAACACCGGCGCGCTCGAAGAAGCCCAGGCCGTCGAGCTGAATGGAAACAGCCGGCGCGCACAGCTCGCGAAGCCGGCCGACTATGCACTCGTATTGCGGAGTACTGCCCAGGAATTGCAAGGTGATGTGCCAGGATTCCGGAGCCGACCAGCGCAGGCCATCTGCTTGCGATTGAAACCGCATCGAGATTGCAGACAGCTCCTCGATGACCGCAGGGGCAAGTGGAATTCCAACGAAGAGCCGCACGCTAGTCCGCGCGGTGCAACATCTGGCTGAGTCGATCGAGGAACGGCGCCTGGCTTTTCAAAATACGTTCTCGGCCCTTGGAGATGGAAAACCACTCCCCGCGATCCACCTCGGGAATCTCCATTATGCGGCCGGAGCGTGGCGGCCACTCCACCTGGCAGCGATTGCTAACCATCGCGGCGGGGTCGCCATCGCCCTCAAAGGCCCAGGCTGAAACAACCTTACCTCCTGATTGCTGAACAGTGCCGAGCTCGAGAAAAGTTCCCTGCGCAGCAAAGCCTGTCTCCTCATGGAACTCACGCTTCGCGGCTTCGAGAGGAACTTCGCCCTCCAGATACTCTCCCTTGGAAATGGACCACGCGCCCACATCCTTCTTGGCCCAGAATGGGCCGCCCGGGTGCACCAGGAAAACCTGCAGCTCACGATTGTGCCAGCGATACATCAGCAGACCTGCACTACGTTTTGCCATTCATTGTCGACGGATATTCGTCCCGCTGCCTATGTTAGCGGCCCGGCGGGAACGCCTGCAAAGTTAGCGGGCGTGATTATTTGGCCGAGCCACGCGATACACCTCGGCCGCGATGCGGTCGAAGAGGGCGTAGCGATCGTCGCCGACCTTATAACACCGTCGTCCGCATCGATATCAACGGAATCTCCAGGAGCAAGATGAGGGACTTGCTTCGCGACGTCTATTGAGGTGCCCGGCCAATAAGCAAAGGGTGCTGTTTTCAACCTGTCGGTGGGTAGCAAAGCCATCCTCTTGGTGGAGGCGCGATGGGAAATGGCAACGTACGATGGTCGCCACATGCAACAGCAGAGTAAGCAGCAGCAACGTCAGCTCGGTCTGGCGGCGGCCATCGCTGTAGTTACGGGAGAAGCCATTGCCCTGGGGATTTTTCTTACCCCTGCAGCGATGGCGAAGTCGCTAGGCTCGCCGCTCCTGCTCGGCCTGGTATGGCTTGCGGTCGCGTTGATGGCCCTGTGCGGCGCGCTCTCGTATTCGGCGCTCGCCATTCGCTTTCCCGAGTCTGGAGGCGAATATGTCTATCTGCGGGCGGGCTATGGCGAGCAAGTGGCCTTCCTTTATGGCTGGATGAGTTCCATCGTCATGTACCCCGGAGTGGCCGCAGCGCTGGCCGTGGGCGCCGCGCCGTATGTAGCGCAGCTGCTGCCGCCGGGCACGGCAGGACTGGCCGTCGCTCCTGCGTCGCTGCTTTGCCTATTCGGCGCCATTAATCTCGTCGGTACGCGCTTCAGCGCCGCCATCATGTCGCTCGTGAACGGTTTCAAACTTCTTATCCTGTTCGCGCTGGTTGGCTGGGCGGTTGTTTCGGGCCACGCCCATATGGCTAACCTGGCGCCTTTCACGGTGCGCCGCCCCGGGTCGGACGCACTGTTTCCGGCGATCGCGGGGGGAGTGATGAGCGCGTTCTTCAGCTTCGGCGGCTGGTGGGAGGCAAGCAAGATCGCGGGAGAGATCCGGAATCCGAAGCGCACCTTACCGCTGGCGTTTATAGGTGGAGTGACCCTCGTCACCGTTATCTATCTGCTGATCAGCGCTACGTTCCTCGCCGTTCTGCCCCTTGATCAAGTCACCTCGAACACCGCGTTTGTTGCCCAGTTTGGCGGGGTGCTCTTTGGAGCAGCGGGCGCCCGCGTCCTATCGGCCTGCGTATTGGTCTGCGTTTGCGGAGGAATTGGCGCTATTACCATGGCAGCACCCAGGGTGTGCTACGCCATGGCGCAAACCGGCGCCTTCTTTCCTGTATTCGGACGACTGCACCCCCGCTTTGGCACACCGGCCAACGCCGTCCTTCTGCAGACCGGCCTGGCGCTGGCTGTGCTTCTCCTCGGCGCGTTCGACCGGGTGCTGTCCTACATCATCTTTTCGGCAGTCATCTTTCTGGCAGTGGCCGCTTCGACCCTTTTCCGGCTGAGAGAGCGGGTAAAGGGATGGTGGTTTCCCATCGCCCCCATCAGCTTCATTGTGCTGTCGACACTGATTGCCTTCTTGATTCTTATGCACGACCCGATGCCGGCGTTGATTGGAGTGGTGATTGTCCTTTGCGGCATTCCCTTGCGCAAATTTATTCTTCCCCGGCAAGGGGAATTGGCGGCGATCCAAGCGCCACAACAGGCCCCATAATGGATGGATGCCAAATCTCCACCGGCTGCTCATGCTGGGGTTGTGCACCTGTCCTTTACTAGCGCAAACCCCATCCGTCACGTTCGCCTTGCGCGGCACCCTGGTCACTCCCGGAGGCATCGTCGAAAACGGGACTGTTGTTATTCAGCAGAATAAGATCGTCGCGGTCGGGGCCAAGGTGAAGCTGCCGCCGAATTCCACCGTTATCGACACTGGTGGAGTGATCGCGCCCGGACTGATCGACCTGCACAACCATCTCACCTACAATGTCTTCCCTCGCTGGCATCCGATTGAAGAGTTCGGCAACCGCTACGACTGGCAGCAGAAGCCGATCTACCAGACCTTACTCGAGTCCCCGCATGCTGGGATGGTGGCCGACGGCCTGGAATGCGAGATGGAGCGCTACGCCGAGGTGAAGGCAATCTCCGAAGGCGAGACCGCGACGGTCGGTAGCTTGGCCAACGCCTGCAGTATGGGCCTCGCGCACAATCTCGACACCGAGGACGAGTGGCATGTTGCTTACAACGTTTTTCCCTTGGAGATGTCCGAAACCGACCTCGGCCCGGTTCGGCAAAAGCTGGCAAACCATCAACTCCATGCCTTTCTGATTCATCTCGACGAGGGCGGTCACGAGGATGCATCCGCGGCACGAGAGTTCGCTATGCTGAAAGGCCGCGGCTTGGTCGTGCCGGGGGTCACCCTCATTCATGGCGTCGCATTGCAACCGGAGAACTTCGTGGAGATGGCCGCTCATAACGTCAATCTAGTTTGGTCGCCACGCAGCAATCTCGAACTCTACGGCAGCACTGCCGATGTCGCCGCCGCAAAAGCCGCACACGTCAAGATAGCGTTGGCGCCTGACTGGAGCCCTACCGGGAGCGACGGCCTATTGGCGGAATTGAACTATGCGGCAGCCTGGAACGATACCCAGACCCCACATCCGTTTACGGATCGCGAATTGGTGACGATGGCTACAACCACTCCCGCCGATCTGATCGGGGCAAGCGGTCGTCTGGGCGCCCTCGAACCCGGCCATGACGCCGACGTTCTGGTGATTAAGCCGGAAGTGGATGCCAAACACGACGCCTATTGGACGCTGACCCACGCAACCGCTGCCCAGGTGATGCTGGTGATGGTGGGGGGCGAGCCTCTCTATGGCGATCCTGACATTCTGGAAAAGACGGGACCTTCGCGACCGTCGGAGAAGATCGAGGTTTGTGGCAGGAGCAAGGAGTTGCTCTTTACCGGCTTGCACGGACAAGTCGATGCAGCCGATGAGACCTGGGCCCACACTGCATCCACGCTGCAGACAGCGCTCCGTCACTACGGCCGCAATCTTGCACCGTTGGCGGAGTGCGGCCAGTAGGAGGGTGTGTGAGAATTTCTTTCAGTCCTACAGGGCCTACACCCCGTTTTTGATCCGGAGTTTTGAATGTGCCAGGAGCCATTGGCTACCTTGACGGCATGATCGGCCGGATGAGGTGTGAGGGGATATAGCCTGTTTCGCAGTGATGACCCTCGCCTCAGAACAAATCCTGTTCCCGGTATTTGGATTCCGATCGAAGCGGGAGAAATTGCTGCTTGAGACTTCCAGCCACACGGTTTCTTACAACCGGGTACCGATCACTTCCAGGTATTCATTTTGAATCAGGGTTTTTCCGCCAAGAGCCTGGTTATTTGCTGACCAAAGCTTTTCCAGATCGTCGCGGTATGCGATCTGATCGGCTTCGTTCAGTCGCGAAAATGCTACCTTCGTAGGTCCGAAATGGTCGCGGAAAAGCTGGACGACATCCCGAGGAGGAAATGGATGGTCAAACAGGATTATGCGACGCTGAGTGGTATCTACCCGCACGCCGTTGGCAGTCAGTCTTAGCCGGACTACGGCTTCATCTCCCCACAGTGTCGGAGCGGGGAGTTCGACCGGGGGCGGCAGATACCGGTTGGTGAGGCGGAACATTCTTCCCGCAAAACCATCCGGAGTCCAGTTGGCCATGGCGATCTTCCCGCTGGGGCGACAGACGCGGGCCAACTCAGACGCAACCTTTTCCGGATCTGGAGCGAACATCGCTCCAAACATGGTCATCACCAGATCGAACTGAGCATCCGGGAACGGCAGATGTTCCGCGTCCCCTTCCTTAAAGGCTATCTGCAAACCTTCTGCGGAGGCCCTCGCGCGCGCCTGTTCCAAAAGGTTGGTGGCGATGTCGACACCCGTGACGTGCGCCCCTTGGCGTGCCGCAGGAATGGCCAGGTTGCCGGTGCCGCAGGCGACGTCCAGGATTTGCATCGCCGGCGTTATGCCGAGGCCGTCAACAAATCGCTCCGCATCTTTGGCGGTATGTTCAGCGATCTTTCCGAAGTCGCCGGCCATCCATGTGGCACGCATTCTTTCTTTCAGAGGTTCCAACTCACGCCTCGCCAATGCACTCTTTCCAGAGATCCGGCCGCATCCGCTGGAATTTAGCGATCAGGTCGATACACTCCTGTGAATGCAAATCGACAATGTCAATGCCCTGCTCCTTGAGCCAGTGCATACCCCCCTGCGCGTTCACGCTATCACCGACGATTACCTGGCAGAAGCGGAATTGATAAATCAAACCGCTGCAGTACCAGCACGGGGCGAGCGTAGTGACCAGGATCGTGTCGTGCCAGGTCGGACGGCGCCCGGCAGCGCGAAAGGCGTCGGTCTCTCCGTGCAGCGTACCGTTGCCCTCCTGCACCAGGCGGTTGTGCCCTGCTCCCAGCAAGGTGCCGTTGATATGAAAGATCGCTCCGCCTACGGGAACTCCTCCCTCGGCGAAGCCGATGCGCGCTTGTTCCAATGCGACCGCCAGCATGCCATGTGCATCCAGAGTCGATCCAACCACGGGTTCCATGGTCGCAGCCTACCACCAGTGAGGCACCTAGTGGGCGACGACCTTTTCACCCGCACGGGGATCATTCTTCTTTAACACGAATGTCATGCAGAACATGGCCGCAGCGGCCACGGTCAGCAGCCAGAATGTGTCGATGTACGACAAGGTGGAGGCCTGTAGTTGGAGATTTTGATAGACACGTCCATAGGCACCGTTAAGGGCGTCGTGGGCACTCATGCCGCCATGCTGCAGTTGTTGCGTCAGGCCGTCAAGGGTCCCGCGCAGCGCCGGGTTTCCCGCGGTGATGTTGCTACCCAGTCTTTCCTGGTGAAATTGATTGCGCCGGGCAAGCATAGTGGTCACCACTGAGGTGCCCACACTGGCGCCTATATTGCGCATAAAGTTCACCAACCCGGCAACGGCGTTGTTCTTGTCCTTCGGCATGCCGTAATAGGCCGCAGCGGTGGTAGGGATGAAGACCAGGCCCAAAGGAGCGTACTGCGCAATACGCAGCAGAGTAGCCGAATTGAAACTAATCAGCAGGTCGATGCGCCGCGTCGAGAGGAACATGCTGCCGGTCAACAAAAGCCACCCGGCCGCAATCAGGTAGCGGCCCTGGAACCGCCCCGCGAGCATGCCGATGAACGGCAGTGCCCCCAACAAAACAAAGCCCGCGGCGGAAAGAACCATGCCCGCTGACTCTGCGGTGTAGCCCATGTTTAATTGCAGGAACTGGGGCACCAGCACGGTGGTCGCAAACGACATGCCGCCCACCACGAACATCATCACGCTGGAGGTAGCGAAATTGAAATTCTTGAAGAGCCTGACGTCGACAATGGGACTCTTTTCATAAAGCTCCCATACCACCAGCGCAGTCAAACAAACCCCGGCAATTACGATGAGGGTGACAATAAAGTTTGACCCGAACCAGTCGTCTTCCTGACCTTTGTCGAGCAGGATCTGCAATGCTCCCACCCCGAGGGCCAACAGCGAGAATCCGACATAATCAAGCTGAACCCGCCGGCCCAGGGCGCGCGCCCGGGTCAGGTACGGTGGATCCTCCACCAGCGTGTAGACAAGAAAGACGGCCAGAATGCCGACTGGCAGGTTCATCAGGAAAATCCACCGCCAGGAGTAGTTGTCCGTGATCCAACCACCCAGGGTGGGTCCAATCGAAGGGGCGAAGATCGCTGTCACTCCATACAAAGAAAAAGCGAGGCCACGCAAGCGGGGCGGAAACGTATCCGCCAGAATGGCCTGTGCCATCGGCTGCAGGCCGCCTCCGCCTCCACCCTGGATCACGCGGGCGACCAGAAGAACCCCCAGGCTGGGCGCGAGGCCGCAGAGGAGTGAACTGACGGTGAAGATGACGATGCAGGCCATGAAGAACCGCTTGCGCCCGAACACGCTTACCAACCAGCCGCTGATCGGCAAAACGATGGCATTCGAAACCAGATAGGAGGTGAGTACCCATGTGCTCTGATCCTGGCTGGCGCCGAGGTTTCCGGCGATATGGGGCAAGGCTACGTTGGCAATACTCGTGTCAAGCACTTCCATGAATGCCGCCAGCGAAACCACAAAGGCGATCAACCACGGGTTCGTCCTGGGCTTCCAGTCGTGGTCTGCCTGAGTGAGTGTGGTCGCAGCGGCGGCGCTCATTCTTCTCCCCTACTTTATTGATTGCGGTGAATAGGGGATGCGCAGAGCAGCCAGATTGATGCGGTTTCTGCGTGCTCCGTGCCTGGAAAGACAAGCAGCCGGAATTGACATTGGCGGAGTGTCCTTTTTACGATGTAAGTGGGTTGTTCACGCACATGCGTGGACTCGTCGAGGGTGGCGACGCCAGGTTGATGACCATTCTTGATGGATACCGTCGAATTTCTTGTCAGCGATGATCATAGTCAAAGACGTTACAAAAAGGTACGCTCGCGCAACTGCTGTTGATCACGTCTCCTTCTCCGTAGCCAAGGGTCAGATCGTCGGATTTCTCGGCCCGAATGGCGCGGGGAAGACAACGACCATGCGCATTCTCACTTGCTTCCTCTCTCCCACGTCGGGCACGGCCTCAGTTGCAGGCTTCGATGTTCTGGAACAACCGTTTGAGGTCAAAAAGCGAATCGGGTATTTGCCTGAAACTCCTCCTCTCTATCCTGAGATGGAGACGGCCGAATATCTGCGGTTCGTGGGCAAACTCAAGGGTCTTTCGGGGGCTGAGCTTGAAAAGCGCATCGACTATGTATGTGACCGCTGCTTTGTAGGCGACGTGAAGAACAAGCTCCTGGGCAAGCTGTCAAAGGGGTACAGGCAAAGGGTGGGACTGGCGCAGGCCATCATTCATAACCCCGACGTGCTGATTCTTGACGAGCCCACGGCCGGCCTCGACCCCAAACAGATCAATGAGACCCGGGACTTGATCAAGGGCCTCGCCGGCGACCACACCATCATTCTCAGTACCCACATTCTTCCTGAGGTCGAACAGACCTGCGAGCAGGTGATCATCATCAACAAGGGCAAGCTGGTGGCGACTGATTCGGTGCGCAACCTGCAGGCCCGGACACGCGGCGACGAATCTCTTCTGCTGGAAATCGCCTCTCGGGATGGACAGCTGGACGCGCTCGTGGCCCAACAAGTGCTTGAAGCCGTCGGTGGAGTCGGCCGCGTGCTATGTACCGAGCATAAGGACGCAAGCCTGCTCTTCGAGGTGCAGAGCCAGAAGGGACAACTGGTTCGAGGAGACCTGGCGCGGGCCGTCGTCGCGTCTGGCTGGGATCTCTATGAACTTCGTTCGGCGGCCAAAAGCCTGGAAGAGGTCTTCCTGCAGCTCACCGGCAGCCCGGCTCCGGTCGAAGCTGAGAAAATTCCCGCGACCGAGTTGCAGTCATGAGAAATATCTGGACCATCTGCGCCAAAGAGCTGAGAAGTTATTTCGTCTCCCCCATCGCTTATCTCCTGTTGACCATGTTTGCCCTGATCTTCGGCTTCTTCTTCTGGAATGCCCTCGGCTATTTCGTGATTAGGGGCATGGAGATGCAAATGAGCGGTCAGGCTTTTCCCATGAATGTCAATGAGCAGATCATCCGGCCGCTGCTCTCGAACGTCAGCGTGGTTGGGCTTTTCTTTATCCCCATGATCACCATGCGCCTGTTTGCGGAGGAAAAGCGCTCGGGAACGATTGAGTTGCTGGCCACTTCTCCAGTGCGCGATATTGAAGTCATTCTGGGGAAATGGCTGGCGGCCTTAATTCTCTACGCCTGCCTGCTGTTTTTTACCGCGCTCGATTTTGCGTTTCTCTTCCACTACGGCAAGCCGGATTGGAAGCCGCTTGCCGTTGGCTACCTGGGCCTGCTGTTGCAGGCGGGTACTCTGCTGGCATTGGGAACATTCATCTCGACCTTGACCAAGAATCAGATTATTGCCGGAGCCGCCACCTTTGGCGTTTGCCTGTTGCTTTGGGTGCTGGAGTGGACCAGCGGTTACGAATCGGCAACCTGGGCCCAGGTGCTCTCCTACCTCTCGGTCATTACGCACTTCGAATCCTTCGCCAAGGGAGTGATCGAAGCAAAAGACGTCCTCTTTTATCTCACCGGCATTTTCCTGGGGCTGTTTTTCACTGCACGCTCCATGGAATCCCTGCGCTGGAGGTCCTAGATGGCGAGTCAATGGCTAAAGGCCCGGCAGACGAAGTACGGCGCTTACGCAGCAATCTATATCCTGGTGGTGCTTGCCATCGTAGTAGTGGCAAATATGCTCGCCGATCGCTACAACAAGTCCTACGACACGACCTCGAACAAACGGTATAGCCTGTCCGATCAGACGAAAAAAATAATAGGCGGCCTGAAGCAAAATGCCACCATCACTTACTTCAACCAGAGCACACGGTTCCAGCAGGGAAAAGATGTGCTCGACCAATATGCGAACCTTTCCCCTAAGGTACGCGTTGAGTATGTGGATCCGGATAAGAACCCACAGCTGGCACGTGCCGCTGGAATCCGCGAGTTCGGGACGGCGGTAGTCCAGATTGGTGCGAAAAAAGATACGGCAAAGAGTATGACGGAAGAGGGCATCACAGGGGCCTTCATCCGCGATCTCAAGGACACGACGCGCACGATTTGTTTTGTCACCGGCAGCGGCGAGCACGCCATTGACGATACCGAGCGCGACGGGTTGTCACAGTTCAAGGATCTCCTGGCCAAGGACGAATACGAGTCCAAGGCGATTGACCTGCTGCAAAAGGCGGAGGTCCCGGCCGACTGCACCGTAGTGGTTGTCGCCGGCCCCACGCACGATTACCAGCAACCGCAGGTGGATGCGATCAAGAAGTATGTCGAAAATGGCGGCCGGGCATTCTTCATGCTCGATCCACCGGTTCAGTTCGGGCGTTCGACGATTGCTGCCAACGATGCTCTGACCGGACTGCTGCAGAGCTGGGGCGTGACCCTGGACAAGGATATGATCCTCGATCTGAACCCTGTGGGCCAGCTTGCCGGACTGGGGCCCCAGGTCGCGCTCGTCACGACTTACACTTCTCAGCCGATCGTGGCACAGATGCGGGGGAGCGCTGTCGGCTTCCCTCTGTCCCGCTCGCTCGAAATAAAGAACACGGACAAGACGAACGTCGAGAAACTATTCGATTCCTCAAGCAGCAGCCTGGCCACCAACAACCTGAGTTCCCCCGAAGTAAGCGTCGCCGATCCCAACAATCGCAAAGGACCGCTCACCATTGCGGCCGCGGGGACGTACAGCACGGGCAAGCCACATTCAGAAGGCCGCTTCGTGGTTACCGGAAGTTCTTCATGGGCTGCGAATCGGTTCCTCGGGTTCAACGGCAATGGCGATTTGGCATCGAACGCCGTGAACTGGCTCGCATCCGACGAGGATTTGATCTCCATCCGGCCCAAGCCGCAGGAAGATCGCCGCATCACCATGACCAGGGCACAGTTGAACCTGGTGCGTGCGACCACTCAATTCGTGCTTCCGTTGATAGTAGTCATCGCGGGCACGCTGGTCTGGTGGAAGAGACGATAAGAGTTTTTTCGTTTGCCTATGAACTTCCGCGGTCTGATCGTCGCAGTTGTTGTCCTCGCCACGCTGGGCGGCGTTCTTTACTGGTCGCAGCACCATAAACCGGCGGAAGAGAGTGCTGGTGCGTCTACCAGTACGATGCCGGTGATCCTCAAGGTCAATCCAGCAGACGTGACTCAGCTCGTTATTAAGCAGAAGGAGCCGGTCACGTTGGTAAAGACAAATGGCAAGTGGCAGATTACCGAACCTAAGCCGTACCCGGCTGATCAGGAGGCGGTTGCTGGCGTGCTCTCGACGCTGTCGGGGCTGAATGCCGACCGTGTCGTTGAAGAAAAAACCTCCGATCGAAAGCAGTACGGTCTCGACCCAGCCGAAACAGAATTGGACATTAGCGGCAAGAACGGCGCGACGCAGCGGCTGCTGTTGGGCGACGACACGGTTGCAGGTGGAGACGCTTACGCAGCGCTCGCTACAGACCCCAGGGTCTTTACCGTCGCCAGCTATAACAAAACCAGTCTGGCAAAGAGCCTGAACGATTTGCGAGACAAGAGCCTGATTTCGGTAAGCGCCGACAAGGTCAGCCGCGTTGAACTGATCAAGAAGGGTGAAGATCTGGAGTTTGATCGGACCAAGGACGGCTGGCAGATCGTTAAGCCCTCCTCATCGCCGGCGGATAGTGCTGCAGTCAACGCGCTGGTCAATGCCTTGACGAACGCCCGGATGAATTTGACTGGTACTGCCGATGCAGCCACTGCATTTGCCCACGCAACCCCGTTGGCGACAGCCAAGCTAACCGGCGACAATGGCGTGCAGACACTCGAAGTGCGCAAGAACAAGGATGATTACTTTGCTAAGTCGAGCGCGGTGGACGGAATGTACAAGGTGGATTCCGCCCTGGGACAGGCAGTCGACAAGAAGATCGAAGACTTCCGCGAAAAGAAGCCGGCCGCCACAGCCGCGGTCAAGTAGTTGCAAGTTGAGTCCCGCAGGGACGGCTGATGGTTGTTCAGGATTGCATTTCCAGCCGTCCCTGCGGGATTGGGTCGTCCTTTAAAATCGCAACCCAGGACTAACGTCCTGGGCTAAGTTCAGCCGTCCCTGCGGGACTCAAATTCGCAAATCCGGGTTCTCACCTACGCTCTTTAACCCTCGTCAATCGCAATGCTGCGTGGCACGACTAAAGTCTACCCCTTCGTGGAGTGAGTTTTCAGTGCGCCTTAGCACCTTTAATTCAACCAGGGTACGGCTCGTTCGGTTTCACAATTCGAATGCGGTGGTCGGTGAACTTGTAGTGCGCTCCGGGTAATTCAAGCTTCGGCATGTGGCAGGATACACATTTGTCTTTAGAAACCGGACACGCCTTGGCGCCGGGTTTGGCCCCTGCATGACAGGTCAGACACTTGCCATCGAAATTCACCGTCTCGGGGTTGAAGTCATGGTGCGGATTGTGGCACGCCAAACAACTGATGCGCGCGTCGTCAGGGTCATAGCATTTGCTGCCCGTCAGCCGGTACGGCTGGAAACGAATATTGGCAATCCCCGGGTTAGGTTGCGCAGCAATTTCCGCCCAGGTGCGGTGGCACTGCCCACAAAACTCCGACGCCTGCTCGGCAGACATATTCATCAACGCGGACAATTCTTTCGGTGCGGGTTGACCCAATTGCAGGGCCGCCAGATGCTGCTCCGTCGACTGGTGACAGTGTTCGCACTGCACCCCGGGAGTCATTTTTTCGAACGTGAGATGTCTTCCCTGCACCGCATCGGTCGCGTGGCAACCGAAGCAGCGCACCTTCTCGTCCTGATGCAGCAATCGTCCCGCTGCCTCGTTAATGTCCGCCGGAGGGGAGCCCTCATACCCCATCGTCTGATCAAGGCCACTCAATTCCCGGAACCAACTCACGCGGCTCTCATACAACTGGCCATCCTTTTCCAGGATGTATGTCTGGCCCAATGCCGAACTAGCGCCCATCGCCCATCGAATAGGCAGCGTGACTGTGTTCACTCCATCTGTAACCGTGTACTCACTCTCGCTGCCGCGCCGTTCAATCCGATACGAGTATTTGCCTACAGTCACAGCCAGGAGCGGATGCTCTTTGAGTAGCTTGGATTTTTCGACTGCTTCGAGGGCCTGCGCCATGTAGGTGCTCGGCTGGGTCAGCGCCTCCACATGACAACGGGCACACCCCTCCGGGCTTGCGGAGCCAGTTTGCGACAGCAAGGCGCCCGGCCACAGCAGACACAGAAGTACGATGAACTTCCGGCTCACGAAAAGGAAACGGAATGCTCTTCATCTTGCGAGAGCGTGGAGATTATCACAGACAGACATCGAGCATCCCGACTTGGAAGCCAGGAAAGATAGTGTGCGCGCAAGACGAAGCCCTCCCTCAAACGTACGAATCGCTTTTTTAGGGACTCAGCCTTCTACAGGTCTTGCTAGCTTACAGAGACTGATTTGCAGAAGTGACGGAAGGGACGAGGCAAAGGTTGCCATTATCTTTCGATACTTTGATTGGGCACACACAGCGGCGCCCACGCAGACTGAGGCCCGCGTCGAGCCGAGCGCCCCGGGCACCCTCTAAGTGGTTTTGTCGTGAACAGTAGCTGTTGGGGCGTTTTCTTTCACAGAAGCGATGCCGTGTTCCCGAGCCTCAGTGCTCTCATAAAGCTGGCTCGTACCGATTACCTGGTGATTGGCCGCCTTAAGGTTGAACATCTGAGCCCCATTATGTGCTTCTTTGCGCTCATAACTGTGGTCGTTGGGTGCGTTCTTTTTGACCGACTCGATACCACCCTCTGCTGAGGATTTCTCTTTGTACATCTGACTGGTCAGAATGACCTGTCCATTGGCGGCCTTGAGATGGAAGTGGTAATCGCCGTCCTTCGCTTTAGTTATTTCGAAAATACCTGCCATCGTTCCTCCTGGCTGATGCTTGCTGGTCTTTGCATTGGTTCGAGCCCGGTTGTGAATTATAACGACTCTTCATTACGGCTTAGGGAATGAAGCGCAGATCGCCACCCGACATGCGTCCCGGCTTTTCCAAACCAAGCATGCCCAAGAGCGTGGGAGAGATATCACGCAATGAGCCGCCCTCACGCAGCTGGTATCTGCTGGCATCGTCGCTCACCAGGACCACCGGGACCGGGTTAGTGGTATGCGAGGTGTGGGGCCCTCCGGATCCAGGATCGATCATCAACTCGGCATTGCCGTGATCCGCGGTAATTAACATAGAACCGCCACGCTGTTTCAGAGTCTGATAAATGCGCCCCAGGCAAGCATCGATGGTCTCCACTCCTTGAATGGTCGGCTCGAGTTTGCCCGAATGCCCCACCATGTCGGCATTGGCAAAATTCACCACTACCAAATCGAAGGCCGGATCGCCGATCGCCTTGATCACTGCATCCGCAATGCCGCCCGCGCTCATCTCCGGCGCCAGATCGTAGGTCGCCACCTTCTGCGAAGGCACCAGCACCCGGTCTTCACCGGCAAATGGTTTTTCAATCCCGCCGTTGAAGAAGTAGGTGACGTGTGCGTACTTCTCCGTTTCCGCAATGCGCAGATTGCGCAGATTTGCCTGGGCCAACATGTCCGCCAGCAAGTTCTCCATGGACTCCGGCAGGATCACCATGGGCAGGGAGAACTGCTTGTCGTACTGCGTCATGCACACGTAGTGCAATTGTTTCGGCACCTCGGCCCGAGGAATGATCTGGTCCAGATCCTCGGCCCCGGGTAGTTCTCTGCCATCGTTCTTCGTCAGCCCGCTGTTCCGTGCCAGCACCCGCGTGATTTGCCGCACGCGGTCAGCACGGTAGTTAAAGCAGATGCAGGCGTCACCGTCGCTCACCGTGCCCACCGGCTGCCCCGCGGCATCGAGCACCACAAAGGGCTCCACGAACTCGTCCGTCACGCCGTTGTGATAACACTCTTTGACTCGAGCAAAGGGATCGCTATACGCTCCGCCCTCTCTCCGGCCGGTCATGGCGTCGAAGGCTTTCTTTTCCCGCTCCCATCGCCGGTCGCGATCCATGGCAAAGTAGCGGCCGGCTACGCTGGCGATTTTGCCCACTCCAATTTCATCGATCTTGCGTTGCAGCTTTTCGAGATACCCCACGCCGCTGGTTGGCAAGGTGTCGCGGCCATCGAGAAAAGCGTGGACAAAGACCCGCTCCACCCCTTGTTGTTTTGCCGCCAGCAAGAGCGCGTGCAGATGCTCCTGCTGGGAGTGAACGCCGCCATCGGAGACGAGGCCCAGCAGATGCAGGGCGCGTCCCTTTTCGCCCGCGTGCTTCAGCGCCTGCACGATCACCGGATGACGAAAAAATTCGCCGGAGCGAATCAGATCGTCAATGCGCGTGATGTCCATGTGCACCACGCGGCCTGAGCCAATATTCAGGTGGCCCACTTCACTGTTGCCCATCTGCCCATCGGGCAAACCAACGAAGTGATCGGAAGCATGAAGCAAACTATGAGGATATTCCGCCAAGAGCTTGTCATAGGTAGGCTTACGCGCCAGTGCGACGGCATTGGCGAAGCTCTCCGCGCGATAACCCCAGCCATCCAGAATCGTGAGTACAACCGGTTTTTTCAGCGCCACCGTTTACTCCCCGGCGTTGACTGCTGCGCGGCCGAGAAACTCCGCCCCTTGGCCGAGTTCTTCCTCGATGCGCAGCAACTGGTTGTACTTCGCAATGCGGTCGGTGCGCGACGCAGAGCCAGTCTTGATCTGTCCCGCACCCGTGGCCACCGCCAGGTCGGCGATGAAGCTGTCCTCAGTTTCGCCGCTGCGATGCGAAATGACAGAGGTGTAGCCATAGCGGCGTGCCAGCGCGATGGCCTCAAAGGTCTCGCTGATGGTGCCGATCTGGTTCACCTTGATCAGGATGGAGTTGCCCACACCCTCTTCAATGCCCTTCTGCAGCCGTTCCGTGTTGGTCACGAACAGATCGTCGCCCACCAGCTGTATCTTCTCGCCCAGCTCTTTGGTCAGGAATTGCCAACCGGCCCAGTCGTCTTCAGCCAGCCCGTCTTCGAGCGAAATGATGGGGTACTGCCGTACCCAACTCTCCCAGAAACGAGTCATCTCTTCGCTGGTTTTCTCGCTCTTGTCGCTTTTCTTGAAGACGTACTTGCCCTTTTCCTTGTCGAAGAACTCGCTCGCCGCGGGATCCAACGCAATGGCTATCTCTTCCCCCGCCTTGTATCCGGCCAGCTGAATGGCTTCGAGGATCACTTCAATGGCTTCCACGTTGGATTTCAGGGAGGGAGCAAAGCCGCCCTCGTCGCCTACCGCAGTGCTGTAGCCCCTCTTCTTCAATACGCCCTTCAAGGTGGTGGAAGACCTCGACCCCCCAGCGCAGCGCGTCGCCAAAGCGCTCCGCACCTACGGGCATCACCATAAACTCCTGAAAGTCCACGTTGTTATCGGCGTGCGCTCCGCCGTTGATGATGTTCATCATCGGCACCGGCAGCACCGATGCATTCACCCCGCCCAGGTAGCGGTAGAGCGGGATCTGCAGTGCGTTGGCGGCAGCGCGGGAGCAGGCCATGGAGACGGCCAGGATCGCGTTTGCGCCCAGTTTCCCTTTGTTTTCCGTGCCATCCAACGCGATCATGGTGGCATCGATGAGCCGCTGGTTGGCGGCATCCATGCCGGCCAGTTCGGGGGCTATCACGCTCTCCACGTTTTCTACTGCCTGCAGCACTCCCTTGCCCAGGTAATGCGCCTTGTCGCCGTCGCGTAGTTCCACGGCCTCGTGCTCTCCGGTGGAGGCGCCGCTGGGTACAGCCGCCCGGCCCATGGCTCCGCCCGCGAGAAGCACATCGGCTTCTACCGTGGGATTCCCTCGGGAATCCAGGATCTCGCGCGCGTGAATGGCAACAATCTCGGTCATATCACTCCTTGTAATGTGGTGTCGTAAACGATTTTTGAGGGGGGCCCGGCGATCGACGGCGATCGCTTTTCCGTCTGCCCCGGCAATCGCTGCTGAATGAAACTTCCCATCTTCGCTTCAAATCAAATTCTAACAAAGCCAGAAACCACTTCCGGGAAAGCGGGTTTGGATGCGTCGCATGTTACCCCCGTGGTTCTTTCCTTTCGTTGTTAAGGCTTCGGATGTAAGCTTGGACTAATCTGTAAGTGCAGTAACACTGCGCTTAGGTTTCAGGTTAGGGACAGCTATGAAAAAGATACGTTTTTCTTTGGCCGCCGCGGCCACGCTCGTTCTCAGTTCCCCGTTTCTTCTGGCGCAAGCCAAGCCCAGTCCGTATGAGGGTGTCTCCACGCCGCCTTCGAGCGATACGATCAACACCACCGAGCAAGCGCCTGCGGCTCCACCGGCTGTCACTGCGCCGGCACCCGCGCCGCCTCCCGCTGCAACTCGGCCTGCGCCTGCGTCAGCTCCCGCCGCCGCGCAGAGCAATCCCGATGCGGGGATTATCGAGACGCCTCTGCCTCCTTCAGCGAGGATTACGCGCCTCATCGCGCCGCTGCCCTGAAGGGCCGCACTTTTGATTCTCCGACCGACAATCGCGATGACGGCATCGTCACCTATGTTCCCGGGCCCGCGAATGCCCTGCCTGCGGGCACCGTGTTCAAGGTTCGCATGCTGCAGGATATCGATGCTGGGTCCACCAAGCCGAACACTCCTTTCAAGGGAACGGTTACCGAGGACGTGTTGCGCAACGGCAAAGTCATTGTCCCGGTCGGTTCCGAGTTGCACGGCAGGGTGGTATATGCCTCCGCCGGAAATCGCATGAACGGAGGCTCTGTCATCCACCTCCGCCCTGATGAATTTGTTCTGCCGGACGGCACCCGCTACCATTTGCATGCCCAGGTCATTGATACCTTCGGCTCCGACACCAAGGCCAAGGGCGAAGGCAACATCGTGGCCAACGAGCATGGCAAGCGGACGATCGCTGAGTTGGGCATGGGCGCAGGCGGTGGAGCTGTCATGGGTGCAGCCGTCGGCGGTGGCGTCGGCGCCGTGGTAGGCACGGCCGTGGGCGCAGGCATGGTCACCGCGCATTGGCTGCGGACCAACTGGTCGGCCAATCTGCCGGCGCAATCGACGGTTGTTTTCAGCTTGACCGATCCTATGTTTCTGAATCCGGCGCAGGACCAGAAGACAGAGTTGCTACCGCAGACTTTTTAGACGATGGGCACGGCTGCTGAAGCCGTGCCCATCGTTTCTGTTTTGCGCCGCTTGCTGCGCTGTGTCCTTGAAGACTCTCGCGATCTAAGCAAGCTTCTCCGTAGGCACCCGCTCCAACAAGCGCCGCCAGGTTTTCTGGTTAACCCTGTGGCTCTTCTTTAAATCTTCCAGGATGCGCTCGAAGTCCGTGTGCCCGTGCAGCCTGCTCCAGGCCGGATTTTTTGAAAACCAAGGATAGTTTTCATTGCCCAGATAGATAGCACGGCGCAGCCAGTGGAGCGCCTCGCTCTCATCCCCCTCCACAGCAAAATAGGTCGCCAAGCGATAGGCCATCTCGCTGTCTGCCTCCGCGGCGGACAGTGAATCTTCTTCGATCAGCGAGGCGGCCCGTTCCCGCTCCCCTACCTGTACATAGCACAAAGCCAGGGTGGGAAAGGCAATGCGCATGCTCTCATCATCGTGAATCACCGCTTCCAGAATGCTGATGGCCTGCTGCATATCGCCCTGGCGCATTCTCTGGTAGGCGACCGAGGTGCGCAACAAAGGATGCCTGGGCTCGAGGGTCAATCCCTTCTGCAGCTCTTCCTCCGCCAGTTCCAGCTGATTCTGATACTGGTACACCCGCGCGCGGTGGTTATAAATGATGGGCGCGTTCGAAGGATTCAGCTGCAGGGAGCGGTTGAACTGCTGCAGCGCTTCCTCATACATCCCGTCCAGGCGCAGAGTCTGGCCGGCCACCAGGTGCACGTTCCAGTTGTTATCCGCGGTCAGCAGCAGTTGCTCGATGCCATGGCGGGCGCTTTCCTTCTCTCCCCGCGACAGCAGCATGTAGACGCGATAAAGATTGGCCTCGATCGACCCGGGATCGATTTCGAGCGCGCGGTCGAAGCTGCGCCGCGCTGCCAGCAAGTACAACTGCCCGCCTAATCCGTGGCGCACATACTGCAGCTGGGTGATGCCCAGGCCGCTCCACCCCGGAGCGAACTGCGCATCGCGCGCTACCACGCTTTCAAACATCTCCCTCGCTTTGTCCAGGTCGCTGCGGGCGCCGGACCGGGACATGAACGACGACAGCAGCGCGCGGGCCTGCAGGTATTCTTCCGACAACTCCTCCGCCATCGGCGCGCTGCGGGTCGACTCGCCGTTCTGCTGCAGCTTGCCCAGCCCCTGCAGGGTGGCGAACACCTCGTTGCAAATTTCCGTCTGCACGGCGATCAGGTCGAAGGAAGGCACGCTGATGGTGCCGCCGGCACGCACGCTCTGTCCCGCCACATCGAGCAGTTGCCAGTTCAAATCGAAGCCCTTTTCCGAGCGCATGAAGTTGCCCGCCAACACCCACTGCACCAACAGCTTTTTTCCCACCGACAACGGATCCATCTGCTGCATGGGCACCGGCAACTGCATCAGCGAACTGGAAGGCCGAACCACCAGCGAAGACATGCGGGCCAGCCGCGCGGCAATGGCATCCGCCAGCGCATAGCCGTACAGCGGGGATTCGCCTGACTGTCCAAAGTTCTGGAACGGGAGCACGAGAATCGTATTCTGCTTCTGCACGTCGGCCGACTCGCGAAAGCGCTCAGCCAGCATGGAAAGAAATCCGGTAGCCCGCTGGGCACGCTCGGCGGCGGGGACCTGCAGGTGGTGGCCGTATCGCCGGGCAGGATGCCGGTTTCCAGCTGCATGGTCTTCATGATGGTTCGCAACGCTTCCCGCAAATCGGCGGCAGAGGAGTAGCGGCCACTCGGTGTCTTTTGCAGGCAGGTGGCGATCACGTTGGCCAGCTCGGGAGGGACCTGGGGACAGCACTCGGTCAGCGGCTGCGGATCGGCGAACTGGATCGCGCGCACACTCTGAAACTCTTCCGCCTCCGGCCGCACAAACGGATGGCGGCCACTCAACAACTCATAGAGCGTGACCCCCACGGCGAAGATATCGCTTTGCACGCTGGTCTGGCCGGTCACAAACTGCTCCGGCGCCATGTAGGCGATGGTGCCGCCGTGCGCGGTGTAGGTCATGCGTGACTTGCGCTTCGATGCATCCTTGGCCCGTCGCGGCTTAGCCGGATCGAACTCGGCCTCGGCGATGGAGATTCTCCTGGCCAAGCCAAAGTCGAGAATCTTGACCACCCCGCCATCGGTCAGCATCACGTTGCCTGGCTTCAGATCGCGATGGAAGATCCCCAGCCGATGCGCCGCGCTCAGGCCGTCTGCAATCTGAATGCCCACGGAGAGCCCAAGCTGCACGCTCGCCGGACCGTTGGCGATGATCTTGTCCAGCGATTCTCCCGGCACGTATTGCATGACGATGTAGGCTTCGTCTTCTGAATCTCCCACTTCATAAATAGCGCAAACGTTGGGGTGTTCGATGGCGGAGGCCAGCCGTGCCTCGCGCAGCACCGTACTCCGCATCTGTTCGATCGACAATGCGCCCCGCTTCAATATCTTCAACACAACCGGCCGCATCAGCAGGGTGTCGTTGGCCAGGTACACGACTCCGCTGCCGCCGGCGCCCAGCTTGCGAACCACTTCATAGTGCTCGATGAGTCGGCGCTTCATGCTTTCAGTCTATAATCGTTCCCATGGCCGATACCGGCAGCAAAAAGCGGAGCGTCCACTGGAATTGGCTTCTCGTCCTTCCTGCCATCGGGCTTCTCTTTCCCGCGATCTACGCCCGCGCGACCCCGGCACTGTTTGGCTTCCCTTCTTCTACTGGTATCAGTTTGCGTGGGTATTCCTCACCGCCGCGATTACCGGTCTGGTCTATTTCCTGGTCAAAGGAATAATGGAGTTATAATTCTCCATAATTGGAGAGTTATCATCCATGCCCAAACGCGCCCGGCACTCTCGCCTATCCCGAAACCCGTTACTCCGCGGCTGGCTGCCTGATCTTTCTCGTCCTGAGGAGCGTCGCCGCCTATCCCTGCCGCCCTGAAAGCCTTGTTCAATATCGTGGATCGCTGGCAGGTCCGGGACGAAGATGCGCGTCAGCTGCTCGGCGGCATCTCCAATGGCGCTTACTATCAGCTCAAGAGAACCCCACGCAAACCAGGGAAAAGCCTGGATCAGGACAGGCTGGTGCGTATTTCGTACCTGATCGGGATCTTCAAGTCGCTCAACATCCTCTATAGCCAGCGGCTCGCTGACCAATGGATGCAGCTCCCCAACACCAACCCGATTTTGCCGGGCGCACGCCGCTCGACTACATCTTGCGCGGAGGCACGCCGGCGATGGACATCGTGCGCCGCTTGCTGATGCGCGCCGCGGCGGTGAGCCATGGCCACATTCCGTTTCGGACATCCGCCGCTTCGATACCCACCGCTTGTTGCCGGCGAAATACTCCCTTAACTACGATTCGGTTCTCACCCGCATCGCCGATGACGAGGACCTGCAGCTCATTTTCGAGCTCGACAATGCGACCAATGCCCGGCTCCAGGCGGAAGAAAACCTCAGCCCCGGCATCAGCCCGCGTGAACTCGTCTTCCACGTGCCCAATTATCGCGTCATCAACGCCGCCTTTACCCACGCCAATCCGCTCGGGGCGCGTTTCTCCACTCCTGAACGCGGCGCCTGGTATGCCGCCTTCGAGTTGGCGACGGCAAAGGCGGAAGTGCTGTTTCACAAGAGCATCGAGTTCGCGGAAATCGACTGGAAGGAGCGCGAAGAGATTCCGTACGACGACTATCTGGCGGACTTCACCGCAGCTTCCACGACTTCGTGGGATGGAGAACGAGGCCCTCAGCCCGTCAGCTACGTGCGATCGCAACAGCTGGCGGTGGAACTGATGGAGCTTGGCTCGCTGGGCATCGTCTATCCCAGTGTCCGCCGCGAAGGCGGGACCTGCATTGCCTGTTTTCGTCCCAGTTTGGTTGCGAATGTACGAAAGAGTACCATACGGCTCATCTGGACGCCTTTCTGAGGGCCATGATGCGTCAGGAGAGCTCACTGTTACTGAGCGGACCATTTAACGTCGTTGCGCCTCACATCGTCGAGGGTCGAGGGCTTCCAGGTCTTTCCGCGGTCCACGCTCACCCAGTGCAGTGCGGTCGTGCTCTTGAGAAGCACGGCGGCATAGGTTTGCTGCTCTTCCGATCTCGGCGGCTGGCCGCTTCCCGGCGCAGAAGTTAATGCAGGTATTCCCAAGAGCTCAACGGCCTTGCCGTCCCATTGCTGACGGACCTGACGCCAGCGCCTGCCGTGATCGTCGGAGCGAAAGAGCGCGCCATTGCTGTCGAGCGCTAGCTGGGAACCTTCCACCACCAGTTGGCTTACCGGGGAGAGTCCGCTCGGTAGCGCTGGGCCGGGACAACCGACGCGGGGACTTGCGCCTGAGAAGTATAGAGAGCGGTTGGTGACGAGGACGCTGAGCGTAAGCAGGGCAATCCGTAAAGAGCGTGGCCTCCGAAGAGCATTAAGCGTGGAAGTCATGGATTGAGCTTAC